>NZ_WEGH01000002.1 GCF_009604375.1 Actinomadura macrotermitis | reverse complement strand
TGTCCTTGCACTCCTCCACGGAGTACTTGGGCGGCTCGAACCGGTGATCCCGGAAGGACAGCGACATGGTCCCGGAGAAGTCCTCAATCGGACTGATCTCTTCGAAAATCTCTTCGAGGCCCGACTGCGTCGGGACGCTCTTACTTCCGGCCTTCTGGGCCGCCTCGACCCGGGCCTTCCACTTCTCGTTACCCAGCAGCCAGTCGAACGAATTGGTCTGCAGAGCAAGGAGGTCCGGGACTTCGAGCGGCTCCTTGATGCGCGCGAAGGAGACGCGGTTCGGACCGGTTGCGGTATTCGAGGCGTTGCGCGAGGCTGCCAAGAGTGGTCCTTCCGAGGGCTCGCGGCGTAACTGACGACACGCACGCCAGACGATCCACGTCCAAGACCCGCAGAAACGGCACCAAATCGGGCCAGGGCAGGAGAGCTCTCACACGTGGATAGTCAGAGGGCAGCGCAAAGGGGCAGTGTAGCCGACTGCTACACCGCTCGCAACTCCAGCGCCGCCGTATGCATCACGTTGCCATGGAGCATCGCCCCTCATGGCCCTGGAGTCAAGAGCGGACATGGACTTTCCAGGCCCTGACCTGCAGTGAGGAAGGCCATAGTTTAAGCGGTCGCGCGGGGGGCCGCGAACGACTCAGGCGGCCGCCCCGGGAGGGGACGGCCGCCTGGGGCGGAACCGGGTGCCGGCGGGCCGGCGGGCGGTCGCTAGGAGATCACCACGAGCTCGGAGGCGAGCCACTTGCCGTGGGACTTGACCATCGTCATCTTGATCCGCAGCGCCTCGGGCAGCCGCGGCTGCTTGTCGGCCTTGGTGGAGGTGGTGCGGTTGGCGTACACCAGCGCGACGACCTTGTCGGGGGTGGCGCTCACCACGCCCGCCTTGATCACGGTGGTGGTCGACACCGCCTGCTGCTGCACCGCGCTGGCCCGCAGCTGCTGGGCCAGCTGGTCGTACTGGGTGTGCAGCTTGCCGGTGGTGGCGGCCGAGGCGGTCTTGAAGTCGGTGTCGAGCGTCCGGTAGTCGTAGGACGACAGGTCCTGCGCCGCCCGGGACGCGGCGAACACGCCCTTGTCGGCGGCGTCCTCGATCGCCGAGGCCTTGCTCGTCTTCAGGAAGAGCACGATGCCGCCGGCGAGGAGCGCGACGATCAGCACCAGGGAGCAGGCGAGGGTCGTCATGCCGCCGTAGGGACGCCAGGTGCGTCCGGCGGCCGGGGCGTCCTCGTCGTCCTCGTCCGCGTCGTCGTCCTCATCGGCCTCGGCGGCGGCCTTCTTCAGCCGCTTGGAGCTCTTCTTGACGACGACGGGCTCGTCCACGACGGTGTCGTCGGAATCCGCCTCCTCGGCGTCGTCCTCGACGGCCTCGGCCTCGTCGTCCGCCTCGGTCTTCGCGGCGGTCTTCTTCAGGCTCGGGGCGGGAGCGGGCGCCTCGCCGGCGTCCCCCTCCTCGTCCTCTTCCACCGCTGCGACCTGCGCCGACTTCTTCTCGGCCTCGGCTTCGGCGGTGGCCGCCGCCAGGGCGGCCTGAGCGAGCCGTGCGGCCTCCTTGGCCGCCGCGGCGGCTTCATCGGCAAGACGGGCCGCCCGCGAGGCCTCCTCGGCCTTCTCAGCGCGCTCGGCGGCCTTGGCCGCCTTGTCGCCGGCCTTCGCCGCCACCTCCGTGTCCTCCGCGGTGGTGTCCTCCACCACGGAGTCCTCCACCACGGAGTCCTCCACCACGGAGTCCTCGGCCTTGTCCGCTTCGGGCTTGTCCTTCGCGGAGCGCTTGCCCCGGCCGAGCATCGTCACGGAACCATCTCCAACTTCGAAACGAGCCACCGGTCACCGGACCTGGTGAGGTCCATCAGGAACCGGTAGGGGCGCGCCACGCCATTGGTGACCTTGGGGTTGGTGACGGTCCCGTTCAGCGAGACCATCACCTCCGCCGAGTCGCCCTTGAGGGACACCAGACCGGCGTCGACCTGGCTCACGCCGGACTTGGCCTGGGTCTTGGCGAGCTGGTCCATGAACGTCTTGGACTGGGTGGCCAGCTGGTTCTTGAGGTTTCCGGTGGTCCCCGCGACGATCCGGTCCAGGTCGCGCTGGGCGTTGTTGTAGTCGAGCGTCATGAGGTTGACGCCCATCTGCCGCGCGGCCTGGGCGGCCTTCTCGCGCTGTTCGGCGTCGTCGCTCTGGCCCAGGTGCTTCACACCGAGCAACACCACCGCGACGGCCAGCGCCGCCACGATCGCCACGAGGGCGATCGTGGTGGTGAGGCTCCGGTCGCGGCTCACTGGCTGAGGGGTCCCAGCAACAGCCACTTCCACGAGGATTCTTCTCCCAACTGGCGAGTGCCGGCACTACGGGGCATGGCGTACCGCTTGCCATCGGGCCCGTAGACCACTCCGGTCGAAGGATCGTACCCGGCGAATTCCACCGAGTTGGCCGAGCTCGCGCCATAGACACCGGTGTTCTGCGTGCCGTTCGCGGTCGCCGCCGCGGCGGCCTTGTCGCCGCCCTTGGCCTGGTCCTTGGCCTGGGCGTCGGTCTTGCCCGTCCCGTACGCGCCGCCTTCGGGGAACCCGGCGCCGGTGGTGGCGCCCGGGGGCAGCTTCGGCGCCGGCACGAGGGCCGACTTGGGGAAGTTGCGGGAGCCGCGGACGGCCGACGGCGAGTCGTGCGGCGCCTTGCAGCCGACGTTCAGCAGCGGCGCCTTGTGCTCGGTGAACTGGGGCCAGCGCTTCTTGACGCCCTCGTAGCCCTTGGTGCACGGCTGCGGCGCCCCGAAGTTGAGCTCCAGGCCGAGGTGCTGGGTGCCGTCGCCGGGCGTCACGGTGTAGGCGCCCGCCACGGCGATCGGGTACAGCACCAGCAGCGACCGCAGGCCCGCCTGGTGGGTGGTGAGGACCTGCCCGGTGGTGGTCAGGTTGGCCAGCAGCACCGGCATCGTCGGCGACAGGTCGTTGACGAGGGCGTTGGCCTGGCTCACCGCGCCCGGGGTCGCGTCGATGACCCCGCGCAGCGCCGGGTCGTCCTGGCGCAGCGCGGCGGTCAGCTCGCGCAGGTTGCCGGCGAAGCCGCGGATGTTGGCGCCCTGCTGCCGCTGGGTGTCCAGCACGGTGCGGCTGTTGTCCAGCAGCTGCTTGGTGTCGGGGTAGGCCTGGTCGGCGGTCTGCAGCAGCCGGTCGGTGTCGTCCAGGATCTTCTGCAGGTCGGTGGCCGACCCGTTGAAGGCCTTGTCCAGCTCGTCCACGATCGTGCCGAGGTTCTTGGGGTCGATCGAGGTGACGAGCCGGTCGACGTTGCGCAGCAGCTCGGCGGTGGACACCGGCAGCTTGGTGTTCTGCCGGGGGATCGTGTACGGGCCCTTCTCGTCCAGGTAGGGCCCGCCGGTCTTGCTCGGCTGCAGGTCGATGTACTGCTCGCCGACCGCGGAGCGGTTGGCGACCACGGCCGACAGCCCGTCGCGCGGGATGCGCTTGCCGCTGCCCTTGTTCAGCAACAGCTTGACCTTGATGCCGTCCTTGGTGAGCTGGATCGGCCCGACCCGCCCGACCGGCACGCCGCGGTAGGTGACCTCGGCGTTGGTGAACACGCCGCCGGAGTCGCTGAGGTCGACGTAGGCGGTGTACTGCTTGCCGAGCAGGCCCCGGCCGAGGCCGATGTAGCGGATCGACACGATCGAGATGCCGACGATCGTGATGACGAGGAAGACGACCAGCTGGATCTTGACGCCGCGCTTGAGGATCACGACAGGCCCCCCATCATCAGGGTCCGCAGGTCACCCTCGCCGAGCGCGCGCGGGCGTCCCTGTTGCTGCTGCTTCGTCTTCTTGCCGGTGGACTTGGACGGGCTCGGCGTCGGGACCGGAGCGGTCCCGTTGGCGCCGGCGTCACCGGGCATCTGCGGCAGCACACCGAGCGCCGGCTGCGGCAGCGACACGTTCGGCACCTTCAGCATCGAGCGCATCTGCTTGCCGCCGAGGGCGCCCTCCAGGTCGGTGCCGCCGAGCAGGTTGTGCGCGATCGACTGGAAGTCCAGGTCGATGGTCAGCCGCACGTTGCCGTAGTCGCCCTTGATGACGTTGGCGAACGTCGCCGGGAACGGGAAGGTGATCATCCCGGTGAGCGCCTTCGGCAGGTCGCTGCCGGCCTTGTTCAGGTTGCGCAGGATGGTGTCGATGTCCCGGAGGTTGGCCAGGAAGTCGGCCTTGGACTGGTCGATCACCCCGGTGGTGGTGCGCGACAGCTTGTCCAGCGCCACCAGCATCCGGGTGAGGTCGGCCCGGTTGCGGTTCAGGATCGAGATCGCCGGCCCGGTCCGGTCGATGGTGTCGGTGATCGTGGCGCGCTCGGCCGACAGCTTGCCCGACAGGCGGTCGATGCTGTCGAGCGCGCGGGTGATCGCGCCGCGGTTGCGGTCCAGCGTGCCGACGAAGGTGTTCACCTGGTGCAGCACCGACTTGATGGTGGCCTCGCGGCCGCCCATCGCCGCCTGCAGCTCGTGGCTGATGGTGGAGACCTGCTCGATGCCGCCGCCGTTCAGCAGCAGCGAGAACGCCGACAGCACCTCCTCGATCTCGGTGCTGCGGGTGGTACGGGCGAGCGGGATGCGGTCGCCGGAGGCCAGCTCGCCCGCGGCGGGCTCGTTGACCGGCGGCGACAGCGCGACGAACTTCTCGCCCAGCAGGCTGGTCTGGCCGATGGTGGCGATCGCGTTGGAGGGCAGCCGGACGTCCCGGCGCACCTTGACGGTGACGACCGCGTGCCAGCCCGAGCCGCCGCCCCCGGCCAGGTCGATCTTGTCGACCTTGCCGACGGAGACGTCGTTGACCTTCACCACCGACTGCGGGACCAGGTCCAGCACGTTGGCGAACTCGACCTTGACGGTCTTCGGCCGATCCCCCAGGTCGGGGCCGCCGGGCAGCGGGATCGAGTCGACCCCGCGGAAGGAGCAGCCCGACATCGCGGCCATCGCCGCGACCGTGGCCGCGCCGAGCTTGACCAGTCGCCGGCTCATCGGCCACCTCCGGGGAGCAGTGCGCGCACGTCGCCGGTCTTGGCGCCGGTGCGGGCGGTGGAACCGGACGTCGCCCTGCTCTTGCCCTTGCCGTTCTTCCCGCCGGGCCCGTAGGCGTCCGGCGGGATCGGCACCGGGTCGTAGTGCGTGGTCAGCGCCGTGATCCAGGACAGGTCCAGGGTGAAGCCGGCCAGCGCCTTGCCGATGCCGTTGTAGGGCGTGACGAAGTCCAGGCACTGCTTGGCCGGGGTGCCGACCGAGTAGGCCAGCGAGCACACCCAGTCGGCCAGGTTGTTGAACTGCAGCAGGTTGGCGCGGGTGTGGATGGTGCCGCTGATCGGGTCGTAGGCGCGGCCCACGTTGTTGATGGCCAGCGGGCCCGCGATCAGCACCTCGCCGAGGGCGTCCTTCTCCTTCACCAGCACGGCGGTGATCTGCGCGAGCTGGCGGACGTTGGCCGACAGCGCGCTGCGGTTGCCCTTGATGAAGCGCTGGACGTTGCGCAGTGTCGGGCCGAGGGTCTGCAGCGCGGCGCTGAGCTCCTCCTTCTCCCCCGCCAGCTGCCCCGACACCCCGTTGAGGTGCCCGGTGAAGGACTTGATCTGCTCGTCGTTGGCCTTCATCGCGCCGGTGATGACGCGCAGGTTCTCGATGGTCTTGGCCACGTCGCCCCGGTCGGCGCTGAGCGTGCTCAGCATCTGGGAGGTGTCGTGGATGGTCTGCCGGATGTCGCCGCCCTGGCCGTCCAGGGTCTGCGCGCCGACCTCCAGCAGCTTGGACAGCGAGCCGTTCTTGTTGGCGCCGTCGGGGCCGAGGGCCTTGTTGAGGTCGTTCAGGCTGCCGCCGATCTCGTCGACCTCGATCGGCACCGCGGTGCGGTTGACGGTCAGCGTCGCCTTGTCCGGCATGACCTCGGCGCCGGGCTTGTAGACGGGGGTCAGCTGGATGTACCGGTCGGCGACCAGGGTCTGGTTGACCACGATGGCCTGGGCGCTGGCCGGGACCTTGTACTTGGCGTCGTACTTGAGCTCGACCTTGACCGCGTTGCCGACGGGGGTGACCTTGGTGACCCGGCCGACCGGGATGCCGAGGATGCGCACGTCGGCGCCGGCGTACAGGCCGACGGTGCGGGTGAAGTAGGCCGTCAGGTGCCGCTGCTTGGGTTCCCGGAGCAGCAGCACCAGCGCGGCCGCCAGCACGGCGAGCGCGAGGAGCGCACCGCCGATGCGGAGGATGGTTGCTGAGTTACGCACGAGTGACCTGCCTGCTTACGGGAGGAAAGGCAACGGGTTGTTCTTGTTCTGGCCGTTCTGGCCGCCGCTCTGGTTCGGGCCGCGGCCGCCCGGGGCGCCCGGCTGCTTGGCCGGGTCCTTGATGGAGGCGGGGATCGGCAGCAGGTTCTGGATGTAGTTGTCGAACCAGCGGCCGGTGCCGGTGACGTCGGAGAACTGCCGGGCGAACGGCGCGAACAGCTGGAGGGTGCGGTCCAGGTTGTCCTGGTTCTTCAGCAGCAGCCGGTTGACCTTCTGCAGGTTGTCCAGCATCGGCCGCAGCTCCGCCTCGTTCTCCTTGATCAGCGCGTTCACCTGCTGCGACAGCACCACCGTGTTGATCAGCAGCTGGTGGATCACCGCGCGGCGGGCCTGCACGGCCTGCAGCACCTTGTCGCCGTCGGCGACCAGCTTGCTGAAGTCCTGGTTGCGGTCGGCCAGCAGCTGGGAGACGTCCTTGGCGCGGCCGGCCAGCTCGTGCAGCTCGTCGTCGCGGGAGGCGATGGTGTTGGACAGCCGGCGCAGGCCCTGCAGCGACGCCCTGATCTCCTCGGGGGAGTTCTTGAAGGTGTCCGACAGCACGTCGAACGACTTCGCCATCTGCTGGTAGTCGATCTTGCTGACCCGCTGGCTCAGCTCGCTGATCGCCGGCACCACCTCGAAGGGGGTGGTGGTGCGGTCCTGCGGGATCCTGCGGCCGAGGGTGCCGCCGCCCCGCGGGTCCAGGGACAAAAAGTGCGAGCCCAGCACCGTCTTGATCTTGATCTCGGCGCGGGTCAGCGAGCCCAGCTTGACGTCGTCGTTCACCTTGAAGGTGACCTTGACGTGGTCGCCGTCCAGGTCCAGGCCGGTGACCTTGCCGACCTTGACGCCCGCGACGCGCACCTCCTCGCCGGTCTTCAGGCCGGCCGCCTCGGCGAACGCCGCCTCGTGCACCTTGCCGCGGTCGATGAACGGGATGTTCTGCAGGTTCAGCGCCAGCACCAGCAGCACGATGATGATCGCGAAGGCGGCGAGGCCGATGGGGACCGGGTTGCGCTCCCGGAAGGGGATCCTCATCTACTTGCACCTCGCGTTCTCGTTCACGATCGCCGGCGTCTGGTAGACCGGCCCGCCCGGCAGCCGCACCCGCGCGTCGAGTCCGCAGATGTACATGTTGAACCAGGAGCCGTAGGAGGAGATGTTGGTCAGCCCCTCCAGCAGGCCCGGGGTCCGCTTCAGGCCCCGGTCCAGCTCGCCGCTGTTGGCGTTCAGGGTCTTGGCCAGGGTGTTCAGGCCGCGGATGTCGTTGTTGATCGCGGGCCGGCCGTCGCGCAGCAGGTCCGCGGTGGTGCCGGACAGGTCGTTGATCGCGGCGACCGAGTCGAAGATGGCCTTGCGGTCGTCGGCGACCCCCGACACGAACCCGCGCAGGTCGGTGACCAGCTGGTTCACCTCGCTGTGCCGGGCGTCGATGGTGCCGAGCACGTTGTTGAGGTTGCCGATGACCTGGCCGATGACCTGGTCGCGGTTGGCCAGGGTGCTGGTCAGCGACGCCACGTGCGACAGCAGGCTGTTGACGGTGCCGCCCTCGCCCTGCAGGACCTGCACGATCTGGAAGGACAGCTTGTTGACGTCGTCGGGCTCCAGCGCGCGGAACAGCGGCCGGAAGCCGTTGAACAGCACGGTGAGGTCCAGCGCCGGCTTGGTCTGCGTCACCGGGATGACGCCGTTGCGCGGCAGGTACTGGTTGGGCGCGCCGGGGCCCTCGGTCAGCGCCAGGTAGCGCTGGCCCATCAGGTTGCGGTAGCGGACCTGCACGTTGGTGCTGGCCGGCAGCCCCGCCCGGAACACGCCGTCCTTGTTCAGGGAGAAGGTGACCTTGGCCTGGTGGTCCTTGGTCAGCTCGATCTTGTCGACCTGGCCGACCCGCACGCCGGCCACCCGGACGTCGTCCTTGTCCAGCAGGCCGGCCACGTCGCTGATGATCGCCTTGTAGCTGCGGGACTCGGCGAACCGCATGTTGGTGATGGTCATCGCCAGCACGCCGGTGGCCAGCGAGGTCAGCGCAACGAAGATCACCAGCTTGATGGCCGCGCTCGTGGTCTTCACTTGACCGTCACCACCGATCCCTGCAGCACCGGGCCGAACAGCAGCACCGCCACGTCCGACACCTGGTCGGACTGGGTGCGGGTGAGCGGGCCCACCAAGGTCTTGATCTTGTCCTTCTCGCTCATGTCGCTACCGGGGTCGACGAAGACGTTCGACAGCGCGCGGCCGCGGCCGGTGCCGGTCTGGCCCGTGTTCGGCAGGCCCGTGTTCGGCAGGCCGGTGTTCGCGGTCTTGGCGGTCTTGCTGGTCTTGCTGGTCGGGTGCGGGATCGGGTCGTCCTTGCCGTGCGGGTTCTTCCACCACAGGTCGTCCTCGGTACCGTCGAGGGCGAGGTAGTCGGGGAAGGGCACCTTGGGGTTCGGCAGGTTGTAGCAGCGCGGCCCGCGCTGGTCCTTGGCCTCGGGCAGGTCCAGCGGCGCCTTGTAGGCCGGGCGCGGCTTGACGATCTCGATGGTCAGATTGAACGAGGAGTTGCGGCCGCCGGCCACCCGCTCGGCCTCGGGCTGCAGGTTCACCAGGCCGCGCATGACGCACGGCGTCGAGGGCGCGTACCGGGCCAGCACCGCCAGCGCGTCGCGGTTGGCGATGTTGAAGCCGACGATCTTGGGCGCGTTCTCCTGCATGAACCGGTTGCCGTTCCCGGCGAACCCGGTGATCTGCGGGATGATGCCCTCGATCTGCACCCGCTTGTCGGTGATGGTCTTGCTGGTGACGTTGATGTTGCGCAGCGTCTGCAGCAGGTCCGGCGCCGCGTCGGCGTAGATGTCGGACACGTCCGACAGCGCCTTCAGGTCGTAGACCAGCGTGCCGAGCTCGGGGTTGATCTTCTTCAGCAGCGCGTCGGTCTGCTCCAGGTTGCGGCCGAGCTGGTCGCCCCGCCCCTGCAGCGCCGTCGCGATCGCGTTCAGGGTGGTGTTCAGCTTCTCCGGCTTCACCGCCTGCAGCAGCGGCAGCAGGTTGTTCAGCACCTTGTCGATCTCGACGGCGGCCTGGGAACGGTCCTGCTCGATCACCTGGTTCTTGCGCAGACCGAGCGCGCCGGGCTGCTGCGGGATCTCCAGGTCCACGTACTTCTCACCGAACAGCGTCTTCGGCAGCAACCGCGCCTGCACGTTGTTCGGGATCAGCTTGGCCTTGTCGGGGTCCAGCGCCAGGTCCAGCTCGGCGCCGTTGGCGGTGACGCGGGTGCCGCGCACCTCGCCCACGATCAGGCCGCGCACCTTGACGTCCGAGTGCGGCAGCAGCTGCAGGCCGGCCCGGTCGCCGGTCACCTTGACCTTGGTGACCGGGGTGAAGGTCTTGTTGAACAGTGCCACGGTCAGCGCCAGCAGCAGCGCGACCACCAGCACCATGGACAGGCCCAGCAGGCGGTACTGCACCCGCAGCGGGATGCCGCCGCCCCTCGGGTTCGCGGAATGGGTCATCGCGCCGTCACCCCGCAATCCGTACGGTCGTGGTGGCTCCCCAGATCGCCATGCCGAGCAGCAGGTCGGCCACGTTGATCACGACGATGCTGGTGCGCACCGCGCGGCCCACCGCGATGCCGACGCCCGCGGGGCCGCCGCTGGCGTGGTAGCCGTAGTAGCAGTGGATCAGCATGACGAGCACCGAGAAAATGATCACCTTGCCGAACGACCACATGATGTCGTTCGGTGGCAGGAACAGGTCGAAGTAGTGGTCGTAGGTGCCGGTGGACTGCCCGTAGAACACCGTGACGATCAACCGCGTCGCACCGTAGGAGGCCAGCAGGCCGACGATGTACAGCGGGACCACCGCGATCATCCCGGCCAGCATCCGGGTCGTCACCAGGAAGGGCATGGAGGGAACCGCCATGACCTCCAGCGCGTCGATCTCGTCGGAGATGCGCATCGCGCCGAGCTGGGCGGTGAAGCCGCAGCCGACCGTGGCCGACAGGGCGAGCGCCGACACCAGGGGGGCGATCTCACGCGTGTTGAAGTAGGAGGCGACGAAGCCGGTGAACGCGGCCGTGCCGATCTGGTTCAGCGAGTTGTAACCCTGCAGGCCGACCTGGCTGCCGGTGAAGAACGTCATGAAGCCGACGATCACCACCGAGCCGCCGATCACCGCCAGGCCGCCGGTGCCGAGGCTCACCTCGGCCAGCAGCCGCAGCACCTCGGTGCGGTAGCGGCGCAGGACACGGAACACCCAGGCGAAGGCGCGCGCGTAGAACGACAGCTGGTGACCGAAGTCCTCCAGCCGCGCCAGCGGCGCGTTCACCACGCGGTTGACGGCCTTCCCCGTCTTGCTTGGGGCTGCCATCACATGCCCTTCGACGGAACGAACTGGAAGTACAGCGTGGAGATGATGAAGTTCTCCAGGAACAGCAGCATGAAGGTGATGACGACGGTCTGGTTCACCGCGTCGCCCACGCCCTTCGGGCCGCCCTTGGCGTTCAACCCCTTGTAGGCGGCGACGAGGCCGGCGGTGATGCCGAACACGAACGCCTTGAACTCGGCCTGCAGCAGGTCGGGCAGCTGCGCGATCGCGTTGAACGACGCCAGGTAGGCGCCCGGTGTGCCGTCCTGCAGCACCACGTTGAAGACGTAGCCGCCGATCAGGCCGACGACCGAGACCAGGCCGTTCAGGAACAGCGCGATGAACGCGCACGCCAGCATCCGCGGCACCACCAGGCGGTGCAGCGGGTTGATGCCGAGCACCTCCATGGCGTCGATCTCCTCGCGGATCTTCCGCGAGCCGATGTCGGCGCACATGGCCGAGCCCGCGGCGCCCGCGACCAGCAGCGAGGTGACCAGCGGGCTGGCCTCGCGCACGATCGCGACCACCGCGGTGGCGCCCGTGTAGGACTGTGCGCCGAGCTGCCGGATGAGGCCGCCCACCTGCAGCGACAGCACGCCGCCGAAGGGGATGGCGACCAGCATGGTCGGCACCACGGTCACGCTGACGATGAACCAGGCCTGCTCGATGAACTCACGCCACTGCACCGGGCGCTTGAACATCGCCCGGAAGGTGTCAAGGACCAGGGCGAAGAACCGCCCCGGCTCCTTGATCGCGACATTGGTGGCACCATCGGAGATCTTGCGGAGCGTGGCGGAGCCACCGCCACCGCTCTTCCTGCCCTCTCGCTGGTTCGCGCCGATACCAGGAGTGGACATTAGTGCATGCCTCCAGCGGGCTGCGGGCCGCCCTGGCCGTGCCCGGACGCCACGGGACCCATCGCGGCCACGTACCGCGGCCATTCCTCGGCCCAGTTGCGGCCGAGGTCGTCGACGAACGAACCGGGGGGCGGGGTGATGCCGTGCGCCGCGCACCAGGCGCCGGGCGGCTGCTGCGCCCGGCGGACGCGGCCGTCGCTCGGCATCAGCTGCGGCGCGATCGGCGGCAGCTTGCCGACCTCCAGGCCCATCCGGGCCTCGGCCTCCAGCTCGGAGACGTCCTTCTCCTCCGACATGCCGATGGGGCCCTGCCGGCGGGCGTTCAGGAACTGCCGGACGACCGGCTCCTCGCTGGACAGCAGCATCTCGCGCGGCCCGAACATCACCAGCTCACGGCGGAACAGCAGGCCGATGTTGTCCGGCACGGTCCGCGCGGTGTTGATGTCGTGGGTCACGATCAGGAACGTCGCGTCGATCTGCGCGTTCAGGTCCACGATCAGCTGGTTCAGGTAGGCGGTGCGGACCGGGTCCAGACCCGAGTCCGGCTCGTCCACCAGCAGGATCGCCGGGTCCAGCACCAGCGCGCGGGCGAGGCCGGCGCGCTTCTTCATACCGCCGGAGATCTCGCCCGGGAGCTTGTGCTCGGCGCCGATGAGGCCGACCAGCTCCATCTTCTCCATGACGATGCGCTTGACTTCGGACTCGGACTTCTTGGTGTGCTCGCGCAGCGGGAAGGCGATGTTGTCGAACAGGTTCATGGAGCCGAACAGGGCCCCGTCCTGGAACAGCACGCCGAACAGCTTGCGGGTCTCGTAGAGCTGGTGCTCGGGCAGGTAGGGCAGGTCCTTGTCACCGATCCAGATGTGCCCGCGGTCCGGCTTCAGCAGACCGACCAGGGACTTCAGGAAGACCGACTTGCCCGTGCCCGAAGGGCCGAGGAGAACGGAGATCTCTCCTGCGGGAAGCGTCAGCGACACGTCCTGCCAGATGGTCTGGCGGCCGAAGGACTTGGTCAGCCCCTCGACTCTGATTTCGACGCCCACTCGTCACCTTTCGTCCAGGCCGGGGGTTTCCGGAACCAATGAGCGAGTGCAAACTCAGCTGTACTTTGTCCGTCACACCGTGTGTCCGCGTCGTTGCTACCACCCGGTAGCTGTGGCGGGTGCCACTACCGTAGCGGCCGCTTCCGGAAATGGAAGGGGTTCGGGGGCAGATCAGCGGCAAAATGCGACGTTGTAAGACAATCGTTACTTACGTCACGTGGGACACTACTCGTCCGCGAACCCGCACCTCAAGCCGGGGGTTCGGCCACGGCCGGGGCCGGGCGTGCAGTACACCACGTTGGTGCCGCAAGGGACGTTACGCCGCCGATGTGACCTGTGACAACCCGCTCGCGGACAGCTCCGCGCCGCCGTTTTGTCACTGTTCGATAGTTTCCCCGGCACCCGCTCACCTGCGGACATCCCCGCGAACGCCAGAAGGCGGCCACCCCCGAAGGGATGACCGCCTCCTGCGCGGGCACCGGGGGCCGCGAACGGCACCGGCGTCCGGAGAGCGTCGAAGCTCGGAGAAGCCGTACTTACTTGACGGAGACCGTCGCGCCGGCCTTCTCCAGGGCCTCCTTGGCCTTCTCGGCCGTCTCCTTGTTGACCTTCTCCAGGAGGGTCTTGGGGGCGCCGTCGACCAGGTCCTTGGCCTCCTTGAGGCCGAGGGAGGTGAGGCCGCGCACCTCCTTGATGACCTGGATCTTCTTGTCGCCGGCGGCCTCGAGGACGACGTCGAACTCGTCCTGCTCGGCGGCGGCCTCGCCACCACCGGCGGCACCGCCGGCGGCGGGGGCGGCGGCGACGGCGACCGGCGCGGCGGCCTTGACGTCGAAGACCTCTTCGAACTGCTTCACGAACTCGGACAGCTCGAGGAGGGTCATCTCCTTGAAGGTGTCGAGCAGCTCGTCGGTGCTGAGCTTCGCCATGATGTTTCCTCCGCTATGGCTTGGAACGTATGGGGTGTTACTGAACCGCGGGATCCCGGCCTGGACGGCCGGGACTCACTCGGCGGACGCCTCGTCGGCGACCGGAGCCTCGGCCGTCTCGCCGGCGGCCTCGCGCTTGGCGCGCAGGGCCTCGGCCAGCTGGGCGGCCTGCGTCGGCAGGGCGTTGAACAGCGCGGCGGCGTTGGCCATCGAGCCCTTCATCGCACCGGCGAGCTTCGCGAGGAGCACCTCGCGCGACTCCAGGTCCGCGAGCTTGCCGATCTCAGCGGCGGACATCGACTTGCCGTCGATGAAGCCGCCCTTGATGACCAGCAGCGGGTTGGCCTTCGCGAAGTCACGCAGGCCCTTGGCGGCCTCGACCACATCGCCGTTGACGAACGCGATCGCCGAGGGGCCTTCGAGCAGGTTGCGGAACTGCTCGTCGACGCCGGCGTCGGTCGCGGCGATGTTGGTCAGCGTGTTCTTCACGACGGCGAACTTCGCGTTCTCGCCGAGGTTGGTGCGCAGCTCCTTGAGCTGCGCCACCGTGAGCCCGCGGTACTCGGTCAGCACGGCGCCGTTCGAGCTCTCGAAGTCGTTCTTGAGCTCGGCGATCGCCGTGGCCTTTTCGGCCTTGGCCATGGGGCCTCCTTCCGATTACCTGGGTGGTCGCGACCCGCGTCCGAACGGACGGGACCGCTACCTGGTGTGGAAGCCGCCGGGGCGAAAAGCCTGGAAAAACAGCGAACGCCCCGGCGTAGGCGCACGGGGCGTCAGGCACGACGCGGAGGTCATGCGGGAAGCTCTCGTCTCACCTACGCGGGCCGCCCGAATTTCTTCGGGTCCTTCGGCCATCCGAAACGGATGGCGACCGGCGGTCTTCGGCAGTCTCGATGGTACGGGCACTGGAACCGCTATGCCAAATCGGCCGCGGGGCGGGCGCCCCGCGGCCGCCGCACGGCTCAGGCGCCGGTGGGGATCCGGGGCAGCTCGACATCGCCGACCTCGGACGCCGGCGGGGCCTGCACGTCCACCGGCTTGTTGTAGTCCCGGTAGAACCCCGACATGGTCATCTGGCCCTGCTTGGTGCCCTGCACCAAGGTGATCTTGCGCGGCAGTTCGTCGGCGCCGACCCACAGGTCGAAGTTCGCCGAGGTGATGCCGGCCGCGGCGAGCTGCTTCTCCTTGGCCGCGCGGGCCTGCGGGTCGGTGAACTTGGAGAGCATCTCCTCGGCGGTGAGCGTCCCGGTGAAGTGCCGGGTCGGCACACCCTCGACGGTCTCGGGACCGACCTCGCGCACGTTCTTGGAGGCGGTGAACATCTTGGTCTGCTCGGCCGGGCCCTGCTGCTGGGCCTGGTCGAACATCTGGTTCATGTTCCGGCCGGACGCGGCGCTCATGGCGTCCGCCGAGATCCGGCCCCACGCCTTGCCGTTCTTGGGCTTCATGAAGGCCGACTTCATGTACATCGCCTTGTCGACGATGCGCATCTCCATGACCTGGGCGCCACCATTGGAGACGATCATCCGCGCCGCCAGCGAGGGGCGCAGCCGCGACTCGACCTTCATGTTCATCTTCGTCGGACCGTCCATGGTGAGGTCCATCGTGAAGGTGTCCACCGTCGCCGACTTCTGCGCCGACTTGCCCAGCACCTGCGCGGCGGTGAGCTTGATGTTGTCGACGGCCTTCTTCTCCGCGCCCCCGAGACAGCCGGTGAGCGACAGGGAAAGGGAGGCGGCGGCGACCGTGCCGGCGGCGATACGGCGGAACATGCTGAAGGGGCTCCTCTGCTGGGGGGCGCCCGCATCACATGATCAGGCGCAGACGGAGCACCCTATCGGGGCATTCCACCCACTTCGGCCGCCGGCCTCAGAACCCGGCGACCTGCGCGGCGGGCGGCGGCCGCACGTCCACCGGCCGGCCGTAGTCGTGGTAGACGGCCGTGGTGGTCAAGTCCCCCGTCGAGGTGGACACGACCATGACCGCTTTGCTCGGAAGCCCGGCCGGGTCGAGCCACAGATCGAACCGCGTCGTGCCGACCCCCAGGGTGCGGTACGTGCGCTCACGCTCAGGGCGGATCTTCGGATCGAACCGGGCCAATGCCTGTTCGAAGGTGAGCGTGCCGGTCAGATGCCGGTTCCGTCCTCTTTCACTGCTCTCGCGGACATCGGTGGACGCGGCGAGCGCCTTGACCTGCTCGGCCGGATCGTCCCGGCGGACCCGCGCCACCTCGTCGGCCATCAACCCCGCACCGGGAGAAGACCCGTCCACGGAGGCGCTCGCCCACGGTTTGCCCGGGCGCCAGGCAGGCTCGTCCAGCTTGCAGTAGGCCATCCTGTCGATGAGACGCGTTTCGGTACACCCGGTCTTGCCTCCGCTCACCACCGCGCTCATCGCGACCCTGGGGCGGAGCCGGCTCCGAACGGTCGTGGTCACCCGCGGCCCGCTGGACTCCACGGTCATGTCGGCGATGTAGGTCTCGACCTGCCCGGCCCTGCGGGCCGTCTCGGCCAGCAGCCGCACGGCGGCCGGTTCGGCGCCCCCGGCGGCCTTCTCGCCGGCGCACCCGGTGAGCGACAGGGGCAGGACCGCGGCCACGGCCGCCCCCACAGCGATACGACGGAACATGCGGGAGGGCTCCTCGCGCGGCGATGCCCGGCGCCACGGCCGGAAACCAAGATCAGACGGAGCCGTGACCCTATCGCCCCGCGCTCGCCCCGAACACCCCGAGCAGCGCTCGACGGGGCGTCCGCCCGGACCGGGCGAGCACCCCGTCGTTCACCACAGGGCTCAGTTGTGCGGGGTACCGCGCAGCAGGCCGTCCAGCGACAGCTGGCCCGTCTGCTCGGCGGGCGGCGGGTTCACCCCGAACGACTTGCCGTAGTCGCTGTACAGCACGGTGACCGTGCCGGCCTTGGCGTCGGCGCCGGCGCCCTTGGACACCAGCTTGCGCGGCAGGTTGTCGCCGTCCGTCCACAGATCGAAGTTGATCTTGTCGTTGCCGCCGCCCTGCGGGAACCAGCGCTTGACCTTCTCCCGCGCCTGCGCGTCCAGCTTCGCCAGCGCGTCCTGGACGGTGACCGTGCCGGTGTAGTGCACGGTCTTCACGCCGTCCACCGTCTCCTCGCCGACCCGGCGGGCGTCCTTGGAACCGGTGAACATCTTGGTCTGCTCGGCCGGGTCGACCTTCTGCACCTGGTCGATCAGGCCCTTGACGTCGAAGCCCGTGCGCTGCGACATCTGGTTCACGTCGATCTTCAGCCACGGCTTGCCGCCCGCCACGAACTGGGTGAGCTGCTGCGGCACCTTGGCGTACAGCGTGTTCCCCGTGAAGATCGCCTGCGCGCCGCCGAGCGACACCGACTGGCCGCCGCCGCGACTGAACTCGTCCAGCTTCACGCTGAAGGCCAGGTCCGGACGCAGCCGGAACTGCCCCGTCGCGTGCACCCGCCCGCCCTCGGCGGTGTCGCTCACCGTCAGGTCGGCCTTGAACGCGTCGGCCTTGCCCACCTTCTGGGAGGACTTCAGCAGCGCCTCGTTGGCGCTGAGCTTCATGGTGCCGGTCGTACCGCTCGACCCGTCGGCGTTGCATCCGGACAGGAGGAGGGCGGCACCGACGGCGGCGCTCCCCGCGACCACGGTGTATCGGCGCTTCATCAGGATGAGCCTCTCTTGTCGCCCTGCTGTATGGGTTCCAGTCTCACCGCACGACGCCCCCCGAATCATCCCCCACGGGTACGAAAGGGGGACAGACCCGTACGACCAGCGGCGTAGGTGGCGAAGACGAGAAAGGGCGCCCCCCGAAACGGGGAGCGCCCTTGCCAGGCCGGAGGATCAGGCCTCGTCGAGCTCGGCGACCAGGTTGCGCACCGCGTTCGGGTCGACCGGGATGCTCGGCCCCATCGAGGTGGTGAGCACCGCCTTCTTCACGTAACGGCCCTTGGCCGCCGACGGCTTGAGCCGCTGCACCTCGTCCACCGCCGCCGCGTAGTTCTCCAGCAGCTGGCGGTCGGAGAAGGACGCCTTGCCGATGATGAAGTGCAGGTTCGCGTGCCGGTCCACCCGGAACTCGATCTTGCCGCCCTTGATGTCGGTCACGGCCTTGGCCACGTCCATGGTCACCGTGCCGGTCTTGGGGTTCGGCATCAGGCCGCGCGGGCCGAGCACCCGGCCGAGGCGGCCGACCTTGCCCATCTGGTCCGGCGTCGCCACGACCGCGTCGAAGTCCAGGAAACCGCCCTGGATCCGCTCGATCATGTCGTCCGAGCCCACCAGGTCGGCGCCGGCCTCACGGGCCTCGTCCGCCTTCGCGCCGCCGGCGAAGACCAGCACGCGGGCCGTCTTGCCGGTGCCGTTCGGCAGGTTGACGGTGCCGCGCACCATCTGGTCCGCCTTGCGCGGGTCCACGCCGAGGCGCATCGCGACCTCGACCGTGGCGTCGAACTTGGTGACCGAGGTCTCCTTGGCCAGCCGGACGGCCTCCAGCGGGCTGTACAGCGCGTCCTTGTCGATCTTCTCGACCGCGGCGCGGTAACCCTTGCTGCGCTTCATGCTCTGCTCCTTTGTGGTGCGGGCCGCACCGGCCCTCCCACGTCGAACCGCGCGCGGACCTCCCGCGCGCGAGGACTTACTTGACCTCGATGCCCATCGAGCGGGCGGTGCCGGCGACGATCTTCTCGGCGGCGTCCAGGTCGTTGGCGTTCAGGTCGGGCATCTTGGTGGTGGCGATCTCGCGGATCTGGTCGCGGGTCACCGAGCCGACCTTGGTCTTGTGCGGCTCGCCGGAGCCCTTCTCCACGCCCGCGGCCTTCAGGATGAGCTGCGCGGCCGGCGGGGTCTTGGTGACGAAGGTGAACGAGCGGTCCTCGTAGATGGTGATCTCTACGGGGATGACGTTGCCGCGCTGGGACTCGGTGGCGGCGTTGTACTGCTTGCAGAAGTCCATGATGTTGACGCCGTGCGGACCGAGGGCGGTACCGACCGGCGGGGCCGGGGTCGCGGCGCCCGCGTTCAGCTGCACCTTGACGACGGCGGTGATCTTCTTCTTCTTGGGAGGCATGCCTCACCCCTAGCGTTCCGTTTCACTGTGATCCCGACTCCCGCCTGGGCGGGCAACACCGACGGCCGGAACGTAGCGCTCAGGTGTTGGGATCCTGGCCCCGCTCGCGCGGGGAAACTCATGACCCGAAAAAGCCGCCCACGCCGTGGGCGGCCGTTCCAGGATACGCACCGTGCCGGGCGGACCGGCCCGGCGGCGTCAGATCTTGGAGACCTGGTTGAACGACAGCTCGACCGGGGTCTCCCGGCCGAAGATCGACACCAGCACCTTGAGCTTCTGCTGCTCGGCGTTGATCTCGTTGACCGTGGCGGGCAGCGTGGCGAACGGGCCGTCCATGACGGTGACCGACTCGCCGACCTCGAAGTCCACGTGCGGGGTGGCCTTGGCCTGCTGCTCCTTGGTCTTGACCTGCTCCTCCGGCTCGGGGGCCAGCAGGTTGGCGACCTCGTCCAGGCTGAGCGGGGACGGCTTGTTCAGCAGCCCCACGAAGCCGGTCACGCCCGGCGTGTTGCGGACCGCGGCCCACGACTCGTCGGTGAGCTCCATGCGGACCAGGATGTAGCCCGGCAGGACCTTCTCGTTGACCTTCTGCTTCTTCCCGCCCTTGAACTCGGTGACCTCGTGCTGGGGCACCTCGATCTGGAAGATGTAGTCCTCCATGTTCAGGGTCTGGGTACGGGTCTCGATGTTGGTCTTGACCCGGTTCTCATACCCCGCGTAGGAGTGCACGACGTACCAGTCGCCCGGCTGGAGGCGCAGCTCCATCTTGAAGGCGGCGTAGGGGTCGAGCTTGGGCTCCTCCTCGGCCTCTTCGGCCTCGGCGTCGACGGCCTCGTCGGCGCCGGCGTCCGCCGCCTCGACGCCCTCGGTCTCGACCTCGGCGAGCCGCTCGTCGCCCTCGTCCGCGTCGACGTCGTTGGTGGCGTACTCCTCGGCCCCCTCGAGGGCCTCGGCCGACCGCTCGTCGGCGATCGGGGCGCTCTCGTCCGCCGGTTCGGCCGCAGCAGCCGCAGCAGACCGGGCCTCTTCGCTGGCCTCGTCGTGGGGCTGTGAGGACTCGGACACGGTGGCAGACTCTTTCTCTCGACGGGCTGGAGTTTCGCGCGGTGCGGGACCGGGACCGGCCCGGCCGGAGGGGCCCGGCGGACATGCGTCCGGGCCCGGGTCACGGCTCAGCTGAAGAGGCTGAAGATGCCCTTCTGCAGGACCCAGTCCACGCCCGACACGAGCGCGACCATGATCAGCACGAACACCAGGGAGACCGTGGTGTAGGTGATGAGCTCACGGCGGGTCGGCCAGATGACCTTGCGCAGCTCGGCGATCACCTGACGCACGAACAGGGCGGGGGAGGTCCGCTTGGCCGCGGGCTTCGCCTTGCCTTCGTCCTTGGCCGCGGCCTCGCCGCGCGTCTCAGTCGCCATTGTGCCGCCGTTCACCTCGTAGGTCGTGTCCAACCACATCGTGGTTGCCGCGCATTCCCGCACCACGACCCGCCGGAGGGCGGGCCGGAACGTGGCCGGTACAGGTGCGCGCACCGCACCTCGCAGGGCAGGAGGGACTCGAACCCCCAACCGCCGGTTTTGGAGACCGGAGCTCTACCAATTGAGCCACTGCCCTACATCCCTGTAAGGGGACAACACCGCCGCCCCCGCGAAGAGGCGACCCGGTCCGGAGACCGGTCGTGCCGCTCACAGCATACGGCTTGTACGGACATGCTCGTATGACGATGACGCGTCACTAGGTGGGTGAGTCTACGTCGCCGACGCCCCCGCGTCGAACCGGAACCCCGGACGGGCCGCCGGCGACCCGTCCGCAGGCCCGCTCCACCAGGGCGGGAGCGGTTCGTGACGCGGCCTGGCGTATCCCGCTGAACCATCGGCCCGGGTCTGTAACGATAGGGACATGAGCATCGACCGTCCTCGCATCTCCCGGCGCATCGCCGCGATCTCCGAGTCCGCCACGCTGGCCGTGGACGCCAAGGCCAAGGCGCTGAAGGCGGCGGGCCGTCCGGTCATCGGCTTCGGCGCGGGCGAGCCCGACTTCCCGACGCCCGGCTACATCGTGGAGGCCGCGGTGACCGCTGCCCGGGTGCCGCGGTTCCACAAGTACACGCCGGCGGGCGGGCTGCCCGAGCTGCGCGCCGCGGTGGCCGAGAAGACCGAGCGCGACTCCGGTTACCGGGTGGAGGCGTCCCAGGTCCTGATCACCAACGGCGGCAAGCAGGCGGTGTACGAGGCGTTCGCGGCGCTGCTGGACCCGGGCGACGAGGTGCTGGTGCCGACGCCGTACTGGACCACCTACCCCGAGTCGATCAAGCTGGCGGGCGGGGTGCCGGTGGACGTGGTGGCCGACGAGACCACCGGCTACCGGGTGAGCGTGGCGCAGCTGGAGGCGGCGCGCACCGACCGCACCAAGGTGCTGCTGTTCGTGTCGCCGTCGAACCCGACGGGCGCGGTGTACTCGCGCGACGAGATCGAGGCGATCGGCCGCTGGGCGGACGAGCACGGCCTGTGGGTGGTCACCGACGAGATCTACGAGCACCTGGTGTACGGGGACGCCGAGTTCCACTCGATGCCGGTGGTGGTCCCCGAGCTGGCCGACCGGACGCTGGTGCTGAACGGCGTCGCCAAGACCTACGCGATGACGGGCTGGCGGGTGGGCTGGCTGGTCGGCCCGCAGGACGTGGTGAAGGCGGCGGCGAACCTGCAGTCGCACGCGACGTCGAACGTGGCGAACGTCTCGCAGGCGGCGGCGCTGGCGGCGGTGACCGGCGACCTGTCGGCGGTGGCGGAGATGCGCACCGCGTTCGACCGGCGGCGGCAGACGATGGTGCGGATGCTCAACGACATCCCGGGCGTGTTCTGCCCGGTGCCCGAGGGCGCGTTCTACGCCTACCCGTCGGTCAAGGAGCTGCTGGGCAAGGAGATCCGGGGCAAGCGGCCGCAGAGCTCGGTGGAGCTGGCGGCGCTGATCCTGGAGGAGGCCGAGGTGGCGCTGGTGCCGGGTGAGGCGTTCGGCACGCCGGGCTACTTCCGGCTGTCGTACGCGCTCGGCGACGACGACCTGGTCGAGGGCGTGTCGCGGGTGGCCAAGCTGCTGTCCGAGGCGCGCTGACGCGTCACGCGGTAAAAGGATCATGGCCCCGGGGCGTCCCCGGGGCCATGATCCTTTTTGGTGTGCGCAGGGTCCCGGCATGGCCACGGCGTGCCATCCGGGGTAGTCCGGACGGGCGGTAGTGGGGCGCCGGGGGTTCGGCCGCGGGCCGGATCCGGCAACATTGGCCCATGGAGGCCCCTACCGCTGTCGCCCGCCCCGCCGAGGGCCGTCGTCCCGATCTGTCCCGTGATGTCGCCACGCTCCCCAAGGCCCATCTGCATCTGCACTTCACCGGTTCGATGCGGCACTCGACGCTGGTGGAGCTGGCCGCCGAGCGCGGCGTGCAGCTGCCGGAGGCGCTGGTGCAGGACTGGCCGCCGCGGCTGCGGGCGACCGACGAGCGCGGCTGGTTCCGGTTCCAGCGGCTGTACGACATCGCGCGGTCGGTGCTGCAGACACCGGACGACCTGCGCCGGCTGGTGCGCGAGACGGCCGAGGACGAGGCGGCCGAGGGGTCGGGGTGGCTGGAGATCCAGGTCGACCCGAGCGGGTACGCGTCCCGGTTCGGCGGGCTGACGCCGACGGTGGAGCTGGTGCTGGACGCGGTCCGCGAGGCGTCGGCGGCGACCGGCGTCGGCATCGGGGTGGTGATCGCGGCGAACCGGACCCGGCATCCGCTGGACGCCAAGACCCTGGCGCGGCTGGCGGTCCGCTACGCCGATCAGGGCGTGGTGGGGTTCGGGCTGTCCAACGACGAGCGGCGGGGCCGGGCCTACGACTTCGAGGGGGCGTTCCGGATCGCCAAGCGCGGCGGGCTGCTGTCGACGCCGCACGGCGGTGAGCTGCTCGGGCCCGGGAGCGTCCGCGAGTGCCTGGAGATGCTGGAGGCCGACCGGATCGGGCACGGGGTGCGGGCGGTGGAGGACCCGCGGCTGCTGGCGCGGATCGTGGACCGGGGCGTGACGCTGGAGGTGTGCCCGGCGTCGAACGTGAGCCTCGGGGTGGCGCGGTCGGCGGCGGAGGTGCCGGTGCGGGCGCTGTACGAGGCGGGGGCGCGGATCGCGCTCGGCGCCGACGACCCGCTGCTGTTCGGGTCGCGGCTGGCCCGGCAGTACGCGCTGGTGCGGGACGGGCACGGCTTCTCCGACGCCGAGCTGGCGGAGCTGGCGCGGCAGTCGATCGAGGGGTCGGCGGCGCCGGACTCGGTGCGGGGCCGGCTGCTCGCCGCCGTGGACGCCTGGCTGGCGTCCTGACGGCGGCGGGCAGCGGGGGGCCGAGGCGCCCGGAGCTTGCGACGCGCCTCGGCATTGGGGGTGCCCCCCATGGAGGCGGGGGGCCGAGGCGCCCGGAGCTTGCGACGCGCCTCGGCATTGGGGGTGTCCCCCATGGAGGCGGAGTGCCGAGGCGCGCCGCGGGTCAGCCGGTGACGGGTTCGGCGACGGGCCCGGCGACCGGTGCGGGCTCGGGCTCGGATCCGTCGGGGGTCCGCGCCGGGATCAGCAGGCTGATCAGGGCGCCGGCGGCGAGCACGCCGGTGCCGGCCCACAGCGCGACGTCCAGGCCGTCGGCGAAGGCGCGCGGGGTGGTCATGTCGCCGTTCGCGGCGAAGACGGTGCCGAGCACCGCGACGCCGAGGACCGTGCCGAGCTGGCGGACGACGTTGCTGACGCCGGAGGCGACGCCGCTGAGGGCGGGCGGGGCGAAGCCGAGGACCAGGCGGGCGACGGGCGGGAAGAACAGGCCCATGCCGGCGCCGGCGAGCACGAACCCGGGGACGGCCTCGCCGTAGCCGAGGCCGGGGGTGAGCACGGCGGCGATCCAGCCGAGGCCGGCGGCCTGGAGGACCAGCCCGGCGGCGAGCACGGCGCGGCCGCCGAAGCGGGCGATCAGCGGGGCGGTGAGCGGCGCGACCAGGATCGGCATGCCGGTCCAGGGCAGGCTGCGCACGCCGGCCTCCAGCGGGCTGTAGCCCATGACGCCCTGCATGAACTGGCTGAGCAGGAACGTGCTGCCGAACATGGCGAACGCCATCGCGATGCCGACGAGGTTCACCGTGCTGAAGCCGCGGTCGCGGAACAGGCCCATCGGCAGCATCGGGTGGGCGGTGCGCAGCTCGTGCGCGACGAAGGCGGCGAGCAGCACCGCGCCGCCGATGAGGGCGCCGAGGACCTGGGCGCTGGTCCAGCCGTGCTCGTTGCCGCGGACCAGGCCGAGGACGACGCCGAGGACGCCGCCGGTGACCAGCAGGGTGCCGAGCGGGTCCAGGCGCTTGGCCGGGCCGTGGCTCTCGGCCAGGAAGCCGGGGGCGAGCACGAGCAGCACGGCGCCGACCGGGACGTTGATCCAGAAGATCCACTCCCAGGAGGCGTACTCGGTGACGGCGCCGCCGACGACGGGGCCGAGCGCGACGCCGAGGCCGCTCATCACGCTCCAGGCGGCGAGGGCGGCGCCGCGCCGGGCGGCCGGGACGGCGGCGGCGAGCAGGGTGAGGGTGAGCGGCGCGACGATCGCGCCGCCGGCGCCCTGCACGGCGCGGGCCGCGATGAGCACGCCGACGTTCGGGGCGAGCGCGGCGGCGGCGGAGGCGAGGGTGAACAGCGCGAGGCCGCCGAGGAACAGGCGGCGGCGGCCGTGCCGGTCGGCGATGGAGGCGGCGGGCAGCAGCAGGACCGCGGAGGCGATGGTGTAGGCGTTGACCGTCCACTCCAGCCCTTCCAGGCCGGTGCCGAGGTCGGCGCGGATGGCGGGCAGGGCGTTGGTGACGATGAGGTTGTCCAGGGTCACCATGAACAGGGCGACGCCGGTGATGATGAACGTGCGCAGGGGTCCGCCGGGGGGATGGTCGCGCATGGCCGTTCTCCTTCTGATTAGTTATCAGTCACTAACTTACGGGCCGAAAAAAAGATCACCGGGTCTCCTCCTGCGACCACGCGTGCAGCGACGCGGGCAGCCGGTCGCCGGGCTCGAAGGGGATGTCGAACGTGGTCAGCACGTTGAGCAGCATGCCGACCGACACGAACCGCACCGCCTCCTCGGCGTCGCCGCCCGCCAGCGAGGTGATCAGCCGCCACAGCCCGGCCCACTTGGCGCGGCTGAGCTCGCGGACGGCCTCGTCGTCGAGGGCGGAGGCGTAGAGCTGGAGCTGGAACTGCAGCAGCGCGTGGTCGCTGCGCAGCAGCTCCAGGTAGCGGCGGCCCATGGCCCGGGTGGCGTCCTTGCCGTGCAGGCCGCCGGCCGCGTCGCGCATCTCCTCGGCCAGGACGTCGAAGCAGTGCTCGGCGGCGGCGAGGAACAGCGCGTGCTTGGAGGGGAACAGCCGGAACAGGTAGGGCTGGGAGACCCCGACCCGCTCGGCGATGGCCGCGGTGGAGGTGCCCTCGTAGCCGCGGCGGCCGAACTCGGCCAGCGCGGCCTTGATCGTCTGCTCGCGGCGCGCGGCGGCGCTCATCCGGGTGGCCATGGCCCGAAGTTAGTGCTTGATAACTAACTTCGTCAAGCCTCCCGCCACCATCCCTGCCGCTCCATCCCGGCGACCATCAGCTCCCCCGCCCGCACGATGTGCGCGCGCATCCGCTCGCCCGCCTCCCCGGCGTCGGCGGCCCGCAGCGACGCCATGATCAGCCGGTGGTCCCGGACGGCCAGCGCGGGCCAGTCCGGCAGCCGCCCGTACCGGCCGCGCGGCACGTACCGGGCCAGCGACCCGAGCGTCCAGGCGAGTTTGGGCGACCCGGCGGCCAGGTTCACCTCCCGGTGGAAGCCGTGGTTGTGCTCCTCGGCGGCGCCCGGCCGGCCCGCCGCGAGCGCGTCCTCCAGCGCCCGCTGGTGGCCCGCCAGCCCGCGCAGCGCCGGCTCGGCGATCCGGGCGGCGGCGCGCGCGGCCAGCTCGGCCGCGATCGCGGCCTGCGCCCAGAACAGGTCCTGCACGTCCTGGCGGCCGAGCGGCGCGACCACGAAGCCGCGCCGCGGCTCCAGCAGCACGAAGCCCTCGCTGCGCAGCGACTGCAGCGCCTCGCGCACCGGCGTCACGCTGATGCCGAAGTCCAGCGCCAGCCGCTCCAGCCGCAGGAACTCCCCCGGCCGGACCCGGCCCGTCATGATCAGCTCCCGGATCCGCGCGGCCACCTCGTCGCTCAGCTGCGGGCGCAGCCCGAGGCCGCGGCCGGGTCGTGCCATCACCACGTCGTTCGCCCGCCCCACCAGGGCCCTCCCGCGACGGGGGGCGCCGCGGGGGCGAAGGGCCCTGTCCTCATCATGCGCGCCCGGACGCCCGGGCGGAACTCAGCGGGCACTCCAAAACGATTGACCGCGCAGGGCACACGGTCCCGTAGGTTTCCCACGCCACCCCGCGCGGGCCTCACCAGGCGCGGACGCCCTCGACGATCAGCAGCACGCCGAAGATCGCGAACCCGGCCGCCGCGCCGTACTTGATGAACCGCTCCGGCAGCCGCTTGCCCAGCTGCCGCCCGACCACGATGGCGAGCGCGTCGGCGGCGACCATGCCGACGGTGGAGCCGATCCACACCCCGGTCAGCCCCCACAGGCCCGGGTGGTCGGCGGCCAGGGTGACGGTCGCCAGCATCGTCTTGTCGCCCAGCTCGGCCAGGAAGAACGCGGTGCCGACCGCCAGGATCGCCGAGCCGGTGGCCCTGCCCGCGCGGGCCTCCTCCTCGTCGTCCAGCTCGTCGCCGCGCAGCGTCCACGCCGCGAAGCCGAGGAACGCCAGGCCGGCCAGCAGGGAGATCGGGCCGGTCGGCAGCACCGCGCCGAACGCGGCGCCGACCGCGACGCTGGCCAGGTGCACCAGCGCGGTCGCGGCCGTGATGCCGGCCAGCACCGGAAGGGTCTTGAAGCGGGTGGCGAACGTCATGGCCATGAGCTGGCTCTTGTCGCCCAGCTCGGCCACGAAGATCACGACCAGGCTGATGATGAGTGCGGACACGTGTCCCTCTCGCTCGGGCGCCGGGCGAGGGCCGGCGGGCGCGCGACCTCGGCCCGGCGGGGTAGGACTGCCGGGCCGAAGGTCTCGTCCGCCTCACGTGAGGCCCGCGTGACCGGGCGCCCTCGGGCGCCAGTGTGTCGACCACGCGATTCGGGACTACTCCCCTTCGACGGGGATCACTCTATCAACCCTGGTCAGAGCTGGACGCCGACGAACACCGGCTCGTTGACCAGCTCGACGCCGAACGCCTCGCGCACCCCGTCGCGGACCTCGCGGGCCAGCTCCAGCAGGTCGGCGGTGCTGGCGCCGGACGGGTTGGTGAGCGCCAGCGTGTGCTTGCCGGAGATGCGCACCGGGCCGCGGGCGTGGCCCTTGGCGAACCCGGCGCGGTCGATCAGCCAGGCCGCCGAGGTCTTGGTGCGCGGCGAGCCGTCCAGCGCGGACGCCTCGGGGTAGCGCGGGAACGTCGCGTCCGGGCCGAGCCGCGCGGCGACGCGGCGCTCCAGCTCGGCGACCTGCGCCGCGTCCAGGATCGGGTTGGTGAAGAACGAGCCGGCGCTGCGGGTGTCGGGGTCGGCGGGGTCCAGCACCATGCCCTTGCCGCGGCGCAGCTCCAGCACCGCGTCGCGGGCCTCCTTCAGCGGGACGCGCGCGCCGGGCGTCACGCCCAGCCTGCGGGCCAGCTCGGGGTAGGCGATCGGCTGCGACTCGTCGGCCTCGACCAGCGCGTACACGACCTCCAGCACCACGTACCGGTCCGAGCCCTTGAAGACGCTGTGCCGGTAGGTGAAGCGGCAGGCGGCGTGGTCGAGGGTGACGCACGCCCTGGCCTGCCGGTCGTAGGCGCGGACCTCCACGATCGTCTCGCCGACGTCCTGGCCGTAGGCGCCGACGTTCTGGATCGGGGTCGCGCCGACCCGGCCGGGGATGCCCGACAGGCACTCCACGCCCGCCAGGCCGTCCTGCACGCAGCGCGCCACGAACGGGTCCCACTCCTCGCCGGCCTGGACGCGCAGCAGGGCGCGGCCGTTCTCGCCGGGCAGCCGCTCGGTGCCGCGGGTGCCGACATGGATCACCGTGCCGGGGAAGCCGTCGTCGGAGACGACCAGGTTGCTGCCGCCGCCGAGGACCAGCACCGGCTCGCCCGCCTCGTCGGCGCGGCGGACCGCGGCGACCAGCTCGGCCTCGGTGGTGGCCTCCACGAAGCGGCGGGCGGGACCGCCGAGCCGCAGCGTGGTGTACCCGGCCAGGTTCACTTCTTCGGCGAACACCGCCACGTCGTCACTCCCCCTCCCAGGAACGGTGTTGTGTGCATGCACGCACAGTTCCTGTGCGTGCATGCACACAACACCGGGGGCGATGCTATGCCCCTCGGCGCGCGCTTGTGCGCACCGAGGGGCACAAGTGCGCCGCCGGACGCCGGGCGGGTCTCAGGCGAGACGGACGACGGCCTTGGCCCGGGTGAGCACCTTCTGCTCGCTGGAGCGGGCGGTGAGCGCCACGACGACGCGGTTGTCGTCCAGCTTCTGCTCGACCTTCCCGCTGATCTCCAGCGCCGCGCCGCCCTCGTCGGGCACCACGACCGGCGCGGAGAACCGCACGCCGTAGTCGAGCACGGCGCCGGGGTCGCCCACCCAGTCGGTGACGAACCGGCCGCCCTGCGCCATGGTGTACATGCCGTGCGCGATGACGTCGGGCAGGCCGACCTTCCTGGCGAAGTTCTCGCGCCAGTGGATCGGGTTGAAGTCGCCGGAGGCGCCGGCGTACATCACCAGGTTCATCCGGTCGATCTGGTAGGTCTGGGCGGGGATCTCGGTGCCGACCTCGACGTCGTCGTACTTCACCTGCGCGGTCATCAGGCCCCCCGCTCCACGATCGTGTTGTAGGACTTGCACACCAGCTCGCCGTCGACCGTTTTGATGTCGGTCTCCACGACCAGCTTCTCGTTGTTGCCGATCGACTTGATCTCGGTGATCGTCGAGGTGCAGGTCACCACGTCGCCGGGGCGCATCGGCCGGACGTGCTCGAACCGCTGCTCGCCGTGCACCACCATCGCGTAGTTCAGGCCGAGCCCGGGGTCGGCCAGCGCCGAGCTGCCGAGCGAGACCACGATGGGGAAGGTCGGCGGGGCGATCACGTCGGGGTGCCCGGCGGCCTTGGCGGCCTCGGGGTCCCGGTAGATCGGGTTGCGGTCGCCGATGGCGTCCGCGAACTCCCGGATCTTCACCCGGCTGACCTCGTACGGCTCGCTGGGCGGGAAGGCCCGCCCGATGAAATCACGGTTGAGTGCCATGCAATCCGTCCCTCCAGGTCGAACTGGCCCTGCGGCCTGCGGACACCGCGCCCCAAGCATCCGCTTACCTACCCGACGGACCGTAACAGAACGACGTTCAGCCCGCCCTCGCGGGTGTGGCTGCGAGGACGGGCTGAGTACGTCAGGGCAAGCTGTGCTGGAGAAGTCCGCCGGGCGGGGCCAGGTGCCACGGCGGGGACTGCCTCCGCTTGAGCCCGGGAGTCGAGTCGTGCGGTGAGTGCCGGCCCTGAATAGAGAGCGGTACTTCCGCTTGACTCTGACTAGCGGGTTTCGCGGTGCGCGCGGTGGGTGCCGGCCCCGTGCAGGAGCGCAGCGGGCAGTACTTCTGCCCTAACCCGAGCTAGCGGGTTTCGCGGTGCGCACGGTGGGTGCCGGCCCCGTGCAGGAGCGCAGCGGGCAGTACTTCTTCTGCCCTAACCCGAGCTAGCGGGTTTCGCGGTGCGCGCGGTGGGTGCGGCAGTTGGGGCAGTACTTCTTGATCTCCAGGCGGTCCGGGTCGTTGCGCCGGTTCTTCCGCGTGATGTAGTTGCGGTGCTTGCACTCCTGGCAGGCCAGCGTGATCTTCGGCCGTACGTCGGTGGCAGCCACGATGGAGTGCCTTTCTGAGCTAGGGATAAGGACGAGCTTCGATCCCCCGGGGAGGGAGACCGAGTGGATCAACCCAGCCTTCTCGCCCCCGTGAGGGGGGCGAGAGGCTCGGGTAGTAGCGAGGGCCGGACTTGAACCGGCGACACAGCGATTATGAGCCGCTTGCTCTGCCTGACTGAGCTACCCCGCCGAGATGGCCACGGTGGACCGGCTTGCAAGGATACCGGATATCCACTGGACCTCGGAATCACGAGAACCCGAACTGCTTGGGGCCGGGGACCCGGTTTCCGGAGGCCGCCTCGCGGACCGGTTCCCAGGTTACCGCCTGTGCCGGTGACCTGCGAATCGTCCCGCTGGGACCGGAGAGACGGTATCACGGCGCCCGGTAAGCCACGAAATCAGGCCGGGCGCGAGCGGGTCGGCGCCGGCGAGATCATCTTCCATTCGGCTCCCGGAACGGCGAGAGGCCGGTCCCGATGAAGATCGGAACCGGCCTCTGACCTGCGGAGCCCCTTTACGGAATCGAACCGTAGACCTTCTCCTTACCATGGAGACGCTCTGCCGACTGAGCTAAAGGGGCCTGTCGCTTGCGTTCTTTCGTTCGCGGCGACGGGTGTAACCATACACGGCCCGGGCACCGGATACGAAATCGAATCCGGTGCCGGGCCGGAGCCGGCGCGACGGCGTCCGGGACGCCCGTTGTGCCAGGCTGATCATCATGGATCAGGGTTTCCTCCAGCACGTCGACGCGACGGTCCACGCCGCCGTCACCGAGGATCAGGCGTTCGGCGAGCTGATGCCGCGGCTCATGCAGTGGTCGCAGAGCGTGCCGGTGCCGGTGCTGAACATGGCGATGACGAAGATGGGCGAGGGGATCGCCGCCGCCCCGCCGAACCTCGGCTCGTTCCTGGCGGTCATCGCGGGCGCCTGGGTGGAGCAGGGCGCGACGACCTTCGGGGTGGACGGGCCGGTGCTGGCCCGCACCTTCGAGGTGGCCGCGATCGCGGCCGGCTTCGCGGCGGCCTGGCGGGGCGCGACCGGCGGGGCGCCGCCGGACCCCGAGCGCGACGGGCCGTCCCAGCGGATCGTCGACACCGTCGCGGGCCGGGTCGCCGACCCGGTCGAGGCGATGATGGCGTGGTTCGGGATGGAGAAGTACGCGCTCGCCGCGCACACGATGCTGTGCAGGTCGCCGGAGCTGCGGGCGTCGGTCGCCGACCGGGCGGACAAGATCCGGCTGGCCGGCTCCCTCGCCGAGCACACCGACCGCTGGGTGGGGGTGGCCAAGCTGCTGAACGTCCTGGACGGCGAGCGGCTGCTGGTGCTGGACCGCAAGTCCGGGCAGGGCTGGACGGTCACCATCGGCGGCATCGGCGACAACTTCCAGCTGCACATGCTGCTCGGCGGCGCGCTGATCGGGCGGCCGGGCGGGATGCCGGGCGAGCCGGTCCCGGCCGACATCGTGGCGTATTTCACCGACACCGACGTGCCCGAGCCGCCGCCGGTGACGCAGAGCCCGTGGCGGCTGACCGACGCGCACGGCGGGCAGATCTTCAACGAGGGCGTGCCCGCCGACATCCCGGCGGTGAACGGCACCCGCGTCGTCGTCCTGGACCCGCCGCCCTACACGCACAGCTTCCCGGCGGGCCGGCACCATCCGATGATGACCGGCACCCTCACGGTCGACGGCCTGCACCTGCCCGAGGACCTGTCGGGCTGGTGGCCGCACATCGCCCCGGCCCGTGGTTAGGGCCCGTGGTCAGGGCCCGCGGCTAGAAGCGGATCATGACGGCGGTGGCGTCGTCGTACCGTTTGCCGCGCCGGCCGGCGCCGTCGTCGGCGGCCTCGGCCAAGCGGGTGCGCCGGATGAGCTCGCGCGGGCCCGCGCCGTCCAGCAGGTCCAGCAGGCCGTTCCAGTCCGCGAGGCCGAAGCGGTCGACGAGGCGGGACGCGCCGTCGGTCAGCACCGCCGCGCGCCGCACCCCGGCGGCCCGGCCGGTGAGCGCCTGGTGGGCGGCCTCGGGCCGGGCCGCGGCGACCCAGAACCCGCCGGGGCTGTTGCGCGCGGCGCGCACCGCCTCGTCGGTGTAGCTCGGCAGGCGGTCGACGCGGTCGTCCTTGATCACCCGCAGCTCGCCGGTGTCGATCAGCACCGGGGAGTCGGCCAGCACGAGCCAGTCGGCGGTGCCGCCGTCGTGGCGCAGCATCGCCACGGCCGCCGAGGGGCCGTCGGGGTTGCCCAGGTCGCAGGCGCCGCCGTGCGCCCCGCGGACGGCCTCGATGGCGCCGGCGAGCAGGTCGGCGAGGGGCTCGCCGCCGCCGAGGGCGAGGCGCGCGGCGAGGGCGCCGCCGAGGCGGCGCACCAGCCAGCCGGGGTCGTGCGCGCAGCCGGTCGCCACGCCGGGCCGCGCGGTCGCGCCGTCCAGCACCACGACCCAGCCGGGGCCGGCCACCACGTGGTCCTCGTTCGCCCGCCCGGGCGTCGCCTCGCTCGCGAAAGTCACCTGCACGCCGTCGTGTCTACCGGGCGGCGGACCGGGGCGGTACCCCCGGCTCAGCTGAGCGAGGTGTCGTCGAGCGCCTCCAGCAGGACGCGCAGCGCGCCCGTCAGCTCGTCCCGGGCCCCGGGGCCCAGCGCCCCGAGGATGCGCGCCTCGTTCGCCACGTGCGCGTCGATCGTCTCCTCGACCTTGGCGTGGCCCTGCTCGGTGAGCCGGACCAGGACCGTCCGCCGGTCCTTGTCGTCGGCGACGCGCTCGACCAGGCCCTTGGCGGCGAGCCGGTCGATCCGGTTGGTGATGGCGCCGGAGGTCACCATCGACGACCGGTTCAGGGCGCCCGCCGTCAGCGCGTAGGGGGGGCCGGAGCGGCGCAGCGTGTAGAGCACGTCGGCCTCCCAGAACTCCAGCCCGTAGCGGGCGAAGAAGTCCTTCAGCTCCCGGTCCAGCAGGCGGGACAGGCGGTTGATCCGCCCGACGACGCCCATCGGCCAGCTGTCGGTCCCGGGGCGCTCGCGCCGCCACTGCTCGATGATCAGGTCCACCGCGTCGGCCATCGGTTTCCTCTCGACGTTGGAAGTCTCAACGTTAAACTACTTGACGTTGAAGCTTCCGGCGTGGTGTTATCTCAACGTTGAGATTATCAATGAAGAGAGATCGACATGGCCGTCATCGCCGCCCCCCGCGTCCCCGCCCTGCGCACCGCCCCCGACCTGGCCCTCACCGCCCTGGCCCCCGCCGCCTGGGGCACCACCTACGTCGTCACGGCCACCCTGCTGCCGCCCGACCGCCCCCTGCTCGCCGCCACCCTGCGCGCCCTGCCGGCCGGTCTGATCCTGCTCGCGGCCACCCGCCGCCTGCCCGCCGGCGCCTGGTGGTGGCGGTCGGCGGTGCTCGGCCTGCTGAACTTCGGCGCGTTCTTCCCGCTGCTGTTCTTCGCGGCCTACCGGCTGCCGGGCGGCGTCGCGGCCACGATCGGCTCCGTCCAGCCCCTGGTCGTCGCCCTGTTCTCGCTGCTGATCCTGCGGCTGAAGCCCACCGCCCGGCTGCTCGCCGCCGCGCTCGTCGGCACCGGCGGCGTCGCCCTGCTGACGCTGACGGCGCAGGCCCGCCTGGACCCGCTCGGCATCGCCGCCATGCTCACCGCGACCTCGCTGATGGGCCTGGCGGTCGTGCTCACCAAGAAGTGGGGCCGGCCCGAGGGCGTCCCGCTGCTCGCCGTCACCGGCTGGCAGCTCACCCTCGGCGGCCTGATGATCGCGCCGCTCACCCTCGCCACCGAGGGCCTGCCCGCCACGCTGACCGGCCGCAACCTGCTCGGCTTCCTCTACCTCGGCGTCGTCGGCACGGCCGTCACCTACGCCCTGTGGTTCCGCGGCATCCAGCGCCTCGCGCCGACCTCGGTCTCCCTGCTCGGCCTGGTCAACCCGCTGGTCGCCACCGTCGGCGGGCTGGTCTTCCTCGGCCAGGTCCTCACCGGCTGGCAGTCGCTCGGCCTCGCCGTCGCCCTCGGCGCCCTGGTCGCCGGCCAGACCCGCGCCCGCCGCGCGCCTGAAAAGCCGCTCGACGCCTCCTGAACGAAGTCCGCATGTGGCCGGAACTCCACTGCGAGATTGACCAGATTGACCTCTTCCGTAAAGATCGCACATCTGTGGCTCACACCCACAGGCTCCGGGGTGGAGAGGCCCGCTGGACCAGCTGCCGAGGGTCCAGCGGGCCGCCGCGCGTGCAGGCGGCCGTCACCCGGACGGCCATCCTTACCGGATGGGCATCGCGGCCGAGTGCGAACCGACGAAAACAGTCGCATTCCCCTGGCGCAGCGAACCGATCACCGGCCGCCGGCCAGGGCGGGCGCCACGCTGACGGCCCGGCGGCCGATGCGCTTTGATCATGATGTGAACCACCACGATCTGCTCGGCGCGGCCATTCGGAACAATGCCTCATGGTGCGCGGCGGTCTGCCGTTCACACGGCTTCCCGGGCGTTCTCACCGCCCGGCTGTGGTGGAACCCGCATCATGATCTGGAGCTGTATCCCCAGGCCATCACCCTGACCCCGGACGTTTCGGCATCGGAGGTGGCAGCGGGACACCGGCCGGCGGCCGTCAAGGACAGCTTCGCCCGGCTCGACCTGGGTCCGTACGGCCTGAGCGTCCTCTTCGAAGCCGAGTGGATCGCCCACACCACCCCGGCGCTCCCTCCCCTGTCCTCTGATCTGCGGTGGGATCGCGTGACCGACGCCGGCGGGCTGGACCGCTGGGAGAGCGCGTGGGCCCCGGGCGGCCGCGGCCGCGGCCCGCTGTTCCGGCCCGAACTGCTCGCCGACGCCCGGTGCGCCGTCCTGGCCGGTCACAGGGACGGCCGGCTCGTCGCGGGCGTCATCGCCTACAGCGCCGACGGCGTCGTCGGGATCTCCAACCTCTTCGGCACCGGACTGCCGGCCGAGAGCCTGTGGGCCGGCGCCCTTCACGCGGCCGGCCGCCTCGCGCCGGGCCGGCCGATCGTCGGCTACGAGAGCGGCACCGACCTCGCAGCCGCCGAGCAGGCCGGCTGCCGGCCCCTCGGAGCCCTGCGCGTCTGGACGGCCTGACGCCCGGGAGAGGCGCGTCCCTCCCGGAGCGCCGCCGCAACGGCGCCGCTAGTCTGTGCGCTCCCCATCCCCCTGCCGAGGAGGCCGCCCATGCTCCGACCGATCGCCGCGACGGCACTGATCCTGGTCCTGGCCACCGGCTGCGGCGGCGGGAACGACGACGGCGGTGGCAGCGGCGGCAAGAGCGGCGCCCCCGCCCCGGCCGCGAGTGCGGGCGTCCCGACCGCGCCCGTCACGACGAACGGCGTCACGCCCGGCCGCGCCGCGCCGTCCAAGCTGGACGGCATGTGGACGTCCGGCACGGTCAAGCTGTCCTTCTACCGCGGCGCGGCGGCGCTCAGCACGCCGAACTTCTGCACCGGCACGGTCGACGCGCACAACGCGATCACGCTGACGTGCGCCGACAACTCCACCGCGCGGACCTCGGGCAAGGCCGTCGTCCGCGGTTCCGCGCTCACGGTCACCTGGGCGGGCGGCACCGTGGACAAGCTGACCCGCAAGAGCTGAGCCGCAGGAACCGCCCCTCACCGTGCCGCACGGCCCCGTGTCCCACCGGACGCGGGGCCGTTTCGCTGTGTCCTCGATCACTCGCGCGCAGACGTGCAGCTCAGCGGGGTGGTTGGCAGGGTGGCCGGATCCGGCCACAGATAAACGATCTTGTTGTATCAGTGGTTACTGACGAGTTTTTATGACCCTCACAAATTCGTTTTACGCCCGGACCCCGCCCCCGCCCGCTTTCCTTCCGCGTGTTCGACCGGGGTCCGACCAAGGAGGCGAAGCATGCGTCGAAGGACGCGCGCGGGGGCCGTGGCACTGACCGCGGTCCTGGGCACCACCTCGTTCCTGGCCGTCACGGCCGGCGCCGCACACGCCGGGACCGCGACCGAGTACTCCCTCCCGATCGCCGACGTCGCGCCGACCGGCCTGGCCGGCGGGCCCGGCGGGAGCGTCTGGTTCACCGAGACCTCGGGAGGCATCGGCCAGATCACCGCCTCGGGGAAGGTGAAGGAGTACCAGGTCCCCCGCAACTCGCGGAACCTCAAGGGCGTCCCCGCCGCGATGGCCAACGGGACCGACGGCTCCATCTGGTACACCGACACCTCCACGACCGCCCCCCGCCTCGGGCGCGTGGACCCGGCCACCGGCGCCTCCACGCTGTTCGAGCTGCCGACCTCCGGCCCGCTGAGCTTCCCCTTCAGCATGGTCAACTCGATCGCGCCCGGCGCGAACGGCACGATGTGGTTCTCCGGCCTGGACTCCGGTGTGCTCGGGAAGATCGACGCCTCCGGCAACGTCACCCTGTACGCGGCGGGCGGCTCCCCCAGCGCGGTGACGCTCGGCAAGGACGGCGCGGTCTGGTACGCCGAGCAGACCGGCGGCGCCGGCCGGCTCGACCCGGCCACCGGCGAGGTCAGGAGGTTCCCGGCGCCGGACGCGGTGGCGGGCTCCCCGATCTCGGCCGACATCGTCACCGGCGCCGACGGCAGGATCTGGTTCACCAAGCCCGGCATCAACCGGATCACCTCGATCGACCCGGCCACCGGCGCGATGACCGATTACACGCCGTCGGTCGCCGACTCCAGGCCGACCGGGCTGCTGGCCGGCCCGGACGGGCGGATCTGGTTCGCCGAGTCCGCCGCCAGCAACATCGGCGTGATCGACGCCTCCGGCACCATCACCGAGTACCCGCTGCCGGCGACGCTGTCCGCGCCGCGCGCGCTGGCGTTCGGCCCCGGCGGCAAGATCTGGTACTCGGCGCCCGGCCGCGGCCGGATCGGGTCCTTCGACCCCGCCTCCCCGCCGAGCGGCCCGTACCACGCCGCGACCCCGCCGCTGACCACGGGCACCTTCCCGCAGGCGGCCCCGGCCTACTCGGCCCGCTGCACGGTCGGCATGATCTGCCAGACGCAGATCGTGACCGGCGGCGAGATGCGGATCGGCGACTTCGTGCAGAAGCTGCCGCGCGGCGCGATCCGGGTCACCGGCGGGATCAACGACCTGACCGACATCGAGAACATCCCGCTGGTGAAGCCGGTCGTCGGCGCCCAGCTGGAGGCCAAGGAGCTGGAGGTCCCCGGCGGCCTCGTCGGCCGGCTGCCGCTGGTCGGCCCGATCCTCGGCAAGTCGCCCGCGGCGATGTGGGCGGTCAACCGGCTCACCGTGACGCAGTCGCTCGCGGCTCCGCCGACCGCCTACTTCAACAGCAGCGGCGGCCTCGGCGCGCGGCTGTCGCTGAACCTGAAGCTGAACAACACCCTGCTCGGTCCCAGCTGCGTCATCGGCCCGGTGAACGCCGCGCTCGAACCGGACCCGGTGTCGGGCGCGTTCGCCAACGACCAGGTGCTCGGCTGGACCACCGCCGCGGTGTCGATCAAGGCCCCGGTCGCCGTGCCGGCCGCCAAGGGCTGCGGCCCGGGCGGCATCCTCAACGGCGTCGTCGACCAGCTGATGGGCCTGCCGTCGGGCTCGGCGAAGAACTCGCTGACCCTGGACGGGGTGCTGTCGCTGGCCGGCGGCACCAACCCGTCCAACGTCAAGTCGATGCAGGCCAAGCCGGGCACGACGCTGTCCCCGGCGCTGCAGAGGCTGCTGGCCCCCGCGGCCAAGAAGAAGCACGCCCTGCCGAAGGCGCCCAAGAAGGTCAAGCTCCGCCTGACCGCCCGCCACTAGGCGACCGGCTCTACCGACCGCCGCCGTCCGCAGCCAGCGGGCGGCGGCGGTCGCCGTTCGCCGAGGTCAGGAAGCCCGCCCGGACGGCGTCCAGGCGCTGGCGGATCAGGGCGTCCTGGTGCCGCTGCCAGGTGTCGGTCTTGTCCGGGTGCGTGCTCTGGCCGGGGTGCTTGCGGTAGAGCCAGGTCACCGCGGGCTCCTGGTAGCCGTCGAAGACCTCGCTGAGGGCGATGAACAGCAGGACGTCCTGGGCGCGGGGCAGCGCCCCCCAGCCGCCGAACGCGCGTACCAGGCCGGTGGGGGCGACCAGGCCGGCGCACGCCGCCTGGCAGAGGCCCGTCTCCTCGTACAGGGCGCCGATCGTCCCGGCGGGGACCAGGCCGCAGGGGTACATCAGCGGGTAGGGCGCCCGCTCGCCGTCGATCAGGTCGTCCGCCTGGCCGATGGCCCAGCCGATGCCGGGGTGCTCGTCGAAGGCCGGGATGAGGGCGGCCAGGCCGTCCGGCAGCAGGACGTCGTCGTAGTCCAGGACGGCGACCAGCTCGCCGCGGGCCCGGCTCAGGGCGAAGTTGCGGGTCGTGCCGGTCCCGAGCTGCGCGCCGTTCGCCTCGTACCGGGCGCCCGGGCACAGCTCACGCGCCGAGGGCGCGTCGCCGTCCTCCTGCACGAGCCATTCCAGCTCCCAGCCCGGCGGCAGGCGCTGCGCGGCGACGCTCGCGGCGGCCTGCCCGAGATAGCCGGGCACCGGCTCGCGCACGGCGGTGATGATCGAGATCAGCGGCATGTCTCTCCTTCTGCCGGTCCCCTACAGTGCACGGATGGACATGGACGCGATGATCGAGGCCTACGCCTACCCCGACCGCACGCCGTGGCTCCGCGCCAACATGATCATGACGTTGGACGGCGGCATCCAGTACAAGGGCAACACCAGCGCGATCGGCTACCCCGCCGACTGGGAGCTTATGCAGCGGCTGCGGATGCTCGCCGACGTGGTCGTCATGGGCGCGACCACGGTCCGCGAGTACGACGCGTTCCCGGCGGACGCGCCGCCGCTCGCCATCGTGTCGCGCAGCCTCGACCTGGACTTCGACGGGCCGATCTTCGACAAGGCGCACCGGCGGCCGATCGTCATCACCTGCGAGGCCGCCCCGCCGGACCGGCTGCGGCTGGCCGAGGACCGGGCCGACGTGCTGATCTGCGGTTCGGCGTCGGCGGACATCGGCCGCGCGCTGTCCGAGCTCACCGCGCGCGGCCACCAGCGCCTGCTCTGCGAGGGCGGCCCGACGCTGCTCGCCGAGGTCGCCGCCGCCGGCTGGCTGCACGAGCTGTGCCTCACGCTCAGCCCGGTGATCACCGCGGGCGACGCCGCCCGCATCCTGGACGGCCCCGTCATCGACCTGCAGCGGATGCGGTTCCAGCACGCGATCCCCGACGGGGACTACCTGTTCCTGCGCTACCTCAAGGACGAGGGCGCGGCGGGCTGAGCGTGCTCACTCGTCCGGCGTGGCCGCATGGCCGGGCCGCCCGGGCGTGCGGCGCTGCTCCTTCAGGCGCGCCTCGTGCAGGTGGCGGCGCCCGCCCACCAGCGCCTCCCGCACCTTGTGCTCAAGCCGGCGGAACGGCTCGTAATAGGTGTCCTCGTACTCCTCGATGACCTGGAAGGTCCAGCGGCCGTGCAGGACGTTGCGGCCGACGAGCTCGGCGTCCAGCTCCTTGGCGAGTTCCTCGTGCCCCGCCCTGGCCAGCAGCTCCACGGCGTCCCCGAGGGCGAAGTCGGCCTTCCCGGTGAGCTGGTGGAACGCGTACAGATGCCCGCGCGCACGCTCGATGGTCTCCAGTGCCTCGCTCACCCCGCCCACGGCTTCGATGGTGAGGTCGTCCGGCTGTTCCGAGTCGGTCATGCCACAGCACTACCCCGCACGCGGCGGATCAGACGATGTTGTGCCGGGTCCAGGCCGGGGGGCGCCAGCCGAGGATGGCCTCCACCATCCGGACCGCCGGCACCACTTCCCGCACGTCGTGCACCCGGACGATACGGGCGCCCTGAAGAATGCAGACGGCCACCGTCGCGATCGTGCCCTCGACGCGCTCCTGCTGCTCCCGGTCGATCGACTCGCCGATGAAGTCCTTGTTGGAGACGGCGGCGAGCAGCGGATAGCCGATCTCCGCGATCTCCGACAGGCGCCGGGTCAGCTCCAGCGAATGGAAGGTGTTCTTGTTGAGGTCGTGGCCGGGATCCAGGATGATCCGCTCGGCCGGGACGCCCCGGGAGAGCGCCAGCTCGGCGCGCTCGCGCAGGAACGCGGCCACCTCCCCGGCGACGTCCTCGTACACCGGCCGGGGGTGCGGCGTGCGGGGCGCGGCCAGGCTGTGGGTGATGATGAGCCCCGCGCCGGCCTCGGCGACCGCGTCGGCCAGCCCCGGGTCGTGCAGGCCGGTGACGTTGTTGATCACATCGGCGCCGCCCGCCAGGACCGCACGCGCCACCGCGGGGTTGTAGGTCTCGACCGAGATCACCGCATCGGTGCGCTCCCGGGCCGCCCGCACCACCGGGAGGACGCGGTCGATCTCCTCCTCCTCGGAGACCGCCGGACCGGGCGCGAACGGCACACCGCCGATGTCCAGCCAGTCGGCCTCGTCCGCGATCGCCTTCTCCACGGCCTCGACGGCCTTGTCCAGCGCGAAGGTGCGGCCGCGGTCGTGAAAGGAGTCCGGCGTGCGGTTGATGATGGCCATCACCGCCACCTGACGCGAGAAGTCAAAGGTCCGGTGCCCGATGACCCGCTTCGGGCTGATGATCTCCGGGGAGAAGATCCTGCTGGACGCGTCTTCCGTCAAAACGACCTACCCTGCGTTATCGCCCGTGCGGACCACGTCAGCATATCCCCGGCGTGCCGGGCCGGCCGGGTGCCTCACCCCGCGGCGCGGTGCTTGCGCCGCAGGCCGATCGTCAGCCGCAGCAGCAGGAAGAAGACCAGCGCGCCGGCGGTGACCAGGCCCATGGCGGTCGCGCGCTCGTCGAAGGTCTTGGCCTTGACGACCACGGTCCCCGACCCGATGAGGAAGCCGAGGAGCGTGACGAACAGCCCGAGGACCTCGACCATCTTGAGCAGCCCGTCGGAGACCATCTGCTGGGCGACGGCCATCTTCTGCGCCATCTGCGCGGCCGCCTCGTCGATACGGGCCTGCAGGGCCTCGGCCGCCTCGCCGACGCGCTCGTCCACCCGCGCGGAGATGCGCTCGCCCAGCTCGCCGGTGATCTCCTCCGCCTGCCGCCGCACGTCCCGGGCGTTGAGGATCGTCCGGCGCTCCTGCGCGTACTGCTCGTGCACGAGGATGTTGCCGACGCCGAACCGGTCGATCGCGAGGTCGATCTCGGTCAGCGCCTCGTCGAACCGGCCGAGCCGGCGGAACGCCGAGGCCCGCCGGTAGTGCACGTTCTCGTTGATCTCGCCCCGCGCCATCAGCTCCTCGGACAGGTCGATGAGCAGCTCCGGCGAACCGGGCACGTGGTCGGCGAACCAGATCGCGTTCAGGCACAGCTGACGGCTCTTGTCGTCGGCGTCGGGAGCCGCGACGGCCCTGTTGTACAGGTCGAGGCCGTTCAGCGCCCGGCTGCCGAGCGCGCCGAACGCCGCGAAGCCCAGCACCAGCGCATCGTCATGGAACTCGGCGAGCCAGGCGTTCGACCGCTCCAGCAGCTCCCGGAACCGGAAGTCGTAGCGCAGGCGCTGCCCGTGGACATAGGTCAGGACGAGCCGATGCCGGCGAGACCCGGCGACGCCCCGCGCCAGCCCCCACTCGAGCTCGCCGGGATAACGCCGCTCCGCCAGCCGCGCCACCCAGCCGAGATCGGACGCCACCCGCCGGATCTCAGGGACGGTGAGGCCGAACTCCTCAGAGCAGGCGGCGAGCCCGGCGATCCAGTCGAGCGACGGGGACGAGGCGCTCTCCCTGAAGTGCTCGACCAGGACGGCGCACCGCTCGCCCGCCGGGACCATGCGCATCCGCTCCGCCAGCGCCGGCCCGGGCGGGACCTCATCCGTCGACCGCCGGCCCTGCGGGGGTACCGCGCCCTGCTCCATGATCCTCCTCGCTCGCACGCCGAACCCGCGCAAGTCTCGCCTGACGGCCCGCCGCACGTCCAGCGCCACAAGCACACTAAAGGATCTTGATTCCACGTACTCCCGGCGTGACAGGGAGCCCAGGCCCGGCTAGAGGCGTGTCGCGGTGCGGACGAGGTCGGCGACGGCTTGGGATCTGCTGTGCGGTGGCCAGGCGATGACGGTCGTGACGGCCGGTGCGTCCGGCACCGGCACGATGGCGTGGTCGTCGCGCAGCTGGGCGCGCAGCGACTCGGGCATGACCGCGCAGGCCCGTCCGAGCGCGATCAACTGGATCAGCTGGGTATGGTCGCGAACCTGCGGGCCGGGGCCTTCCGGATAGCTCCCATCCGGCCGGGGCCAGCGCGGCAGGGGCAGTTCCGTCAGGGCGTGGACCTCGGACATCGACATGTGGGGCCGGCCGGCGAGGGGGTGCCCTGCGGGCAGGACCACGACCTGCTGTTCGGTGTACAGGTCCTCGGTCTCGAATCCGGCCGTCGTGTCGTAAGGCCGGAGGAGCAGGGCGACGTCGGCGCTCCCGTTGCGCAGCCGCCTTTCCGGTTCGCCGGGCCCGCCCAGCACCACCTCGACCGCGACAGCACCCGGTTCGGCGGCGTAGGCGTCCAGCAGCTTCGACAACAGTTCGCTGGACGCCCCGGCCTTGGTGGCCAGCACCACGGCGGGCCGGTCGACGGCGGCGCGGCGGGTGCGGCGCTCGGCGGCCTCGACCGCTTCGAGGACGAGCCGGGCCTCCCGCAGCAGTACCGAGCCGGCCTCGGTCAAAGCGACCGCGCGAGCAGAGCGGTGCAGCAAAACGGCTCCGAGCCGCCGTTCGAGCTGCTGGATCGCCCGCGACAGCGGCGGCTGCGCCATCCCGAGCCGTTGCGCCGCCCGCCCGAAGTGCAACTCCTCGGCGACGGCAACGAAGTACCGCAGCTCCCGCGTCTCCACCATGTCAGCGTATCCCGGCGCTGACCACGGCCGATACCCGTGCGGTATCACCGCCCACCGCATCGGTCTTGGACGCCCCGGCCGGGCCCGCCGCAAGATCGGCGGCATGAGCGAACAGATGGTCGCGCTGGTGACCGGCGCGAACAAAGGCATCGGATACGAGATCGCGGCAGGCCTGGGTGCCCTCGGCTGGCGGATCGGTGTGGGCGCGAGGGACCGGCAGCGCCGCGACACCGCGGTGGAGAAGTTGCGTGCGGCCGGGGCCGATGCGTTCGGCGTGCCGCTCGACGTGAACGACGACGCGAGTGCCGCCGCCGCAGCCGAACTGATCGCCGACCATGCCGGAGGGCTCGACGTCCTGGTCAACAACGCCGCGATCGTCGGCGGTATGCCGCAGACGCCCACCACGATCGACCCCGCGACCGTACGGGCCGTCGTGGAGACCAACGTGATCGGCGTCATCCGGGTCACCAACGCGATGCTGCCCATGCTGCGCGGCTCGGCGTCACCACGAATCGTCAACATGTCCAGCAGCGTGGGCTCGCTCGCCCTGCAGACCACCACCGACATGGGACCGCTTCCCATGGCGTACTTGGCGTCGAAGACCTTCCTCAACGCCGTCACCGTCCAGTACGCCAAAGAACTGAGCGGCACCGGCATCCTGGTCAACTCCGGCTGCCCCGGTTTCACCGCTACCGACCTCAACGGCTTCCAAGGCGTCCGCACACCGCAACAGGGCGCGGCGATCGCGATTCACCTCGCGACCCTGCCCGGCGACGGGCCGACCGGCGGATTCTTCGACGACGCCGGAACGGTGCCCTGGTGACAGGCACACCGGCGGAGGAGCAAGGCGGTCGGGTACGACGGGTTCGGCGGAATCGACGTCCTGCGGATCGCCGAGGCCATCGCCGCCCGCCGCCACGACAGGCGCCAAGCGACCTCGGAAGCCTGTCCTCCCCCGCCGCCGGAGGCCGTCCAGGGGCGTGCGGTGACCGGAGCCGGCCCGCAGGAGCGCCGGTCTCAGTCGAGGACGGCGGTGGCTTCGACTTCGACCAGGTAGTCGGGTGCGGCCAGTGCCGCAACGCCGATCAGCGTGCCCGGCGGAACCGGGGTGCCTCCCAGCTTGCCGGCGGCCCGGGAGACCCCCTTCACGAACAGGGACATCTTGTCGGGGGTCCAGTCGACGACGTAGACGGTCAGCTTCACCACGTCGTCGAAGGAGGCGCCGGCACCGGCCAGGGCGGTGGCGACGTTGAGGTAGGACTGTTCGATCTGGGCGGCCAGGTCGCCGGCGCCGACCGTGGCGCCGTCGGCGTCCACGGCGACCTGCCCGGCGACGGAGACCAGCTTGGTGCCGGTGGCGATCGACACCTGGCGGTAGGCGTCGGCCTTCGGCAGTCCGGCGGGGTCGATCAGGGTGATGGCCATGGTGGCTGTCTCCTTGTCCAGGTGCGGGTCCGGCGCCCCCGAAGCTCCGCACGTTCAGTCTCTCGTGGTTACTTGGAAACTGTAGGAGAGTGAGCCCTGACGTGGAAGAACGCACTTTTCAGTGCCCCGGGAACCTGATGGTTACCAAGGGATTCGCGGGACGGCGCAGGTGTGCTCGCCGGTCAGGAGTCGAAGCGGCGGCGGGCCGACTCGATGTGGGCGAGATACTGGCGGGTCCAGGTGCACATGCCGTCGATGGTCACGCGCAAGGCCCGTCCCGCCTCGGTGAGGGTGTACTCGACGCGCGGGGGCACGACAGGGTGGACAGTGCGCACGATCAGGCCGTTGCGTTCCAGCATGCGCAGGTTCTGGGTGAGCATCTTGTGGCTGATGCCCTCGACCCCGTCCCGCAGGGCGCTGAAGCGCAGGGTGTCCTCACCGATCGTCTCGATGATCAATAGAGCCCATTTGTTGGCGATGTCGGAGAAGACCTCCCGCGCCAGGGAATCAGCGCGGGACAGGTCCGCCGCGTCGGGAGAGCCTGCGTAGGACTTGGCCACCGTTGAGTTCCTCCGTTACGTGGAAGTGCGTTCTTCCACGTCAAACCTAACTCTCTTAGGGTTATCGAGTACCTATAAGAGACCACGGGGCGCTCTGCCGGCACCACGGTCCCCGTCCGCGCCGGCCGTGGGGGCTGTGAGTGCCAGATGCCGCCCGGACATCGTCGTCCCCGCGCCCATCGCATGACAGGAGCCGAACGCGCCGATTTCGCGATGGCGAGCCGGGCCGCGGACCCCGGCCGAGTGGCCGCCCGGCTCGATGAATCAGTGCGGGTGCGGTCCACCTACACGGTCCGCGGTACTCCGGCCACGTACCTTTCCCATACGGCCCGGGTGTTGGGGCGGTCGGGGTGCTGCAGCATGTCCAGCACGTAGGTGGCGTGCAGCCTGGCCCACGGGCTGGGGTGCTCGGCTACCGCGGTCAGCCGGTTGCGGAGTTCGTGGCTGTCGATGGCGCGCGCGATGCCGACGTAGTGGCGGTCCTTGCAGCGGTAGGCCCGGCTTACGACGAGTTCGAGCATGGCGGTGAGCCGTTCGCGGGCGATGTCCCCGTGCCCGGGGACGGCGAGGGTCCGCAGCCAGCTCTCCTTGGCTCCCCAATGCTTCGCGTGCTCGGTCCACACGTCCGGGTGCCGGGCCTCCCACTCAAGGAAATTGAGGACGTACGGCAGTTCGGGCCGGTGCGGCACGTCTTCTGCGGAGGACTGCTGCCAGAGACCGTAGGGGAAGGCGTAACGCATCGCGGCCTGATGTTCGGCGATGGACTGACGGAACACCGGATCGCTGTAGTCGGGACCGGTGCGGTGCCAGTGCCCGTTCATCCGCTGCGTTGCCGCGAACACGGCGGCCCGGGTGGCCACATGGTGTTGCAGGGCGGTCTCCCGTTCGGCCGGAACTGCGGAAATCAGCCCGTGGGTCCAGCCGAGGCGAGGCTCCCATCCTTCGTCGAACATGCGCGTCAGCGTACGCGCCGCGCCCCAAATCCCCAGGCCCGTGCCCTTATGCCACGAGTGCCCTGTTCATCTCCGAGCGACATTCAAAGTGAGTACCGGTGCCCTGTCGTATTCGTTCAGCCCTCGGCGGCCTCGGGCATGTCGAAGGTCATGAGGTTGGCGCGGGTGCCGCCAGTGGGGCCGGCCGGGGCGATCAAGACAACGAAGTCGGGTAGTGCCGTGGCCGTGTGGCTGCCGTCGGGATTGGCGGCACCGGGTTCAGCGGCCCAATCGATGAGGTGGATCGTCACGTGGTGCGGACCTGGTGGCAACGGGATGCCGGCGGTGCTGTCGTCCGGGGAACCGCTGAGGCGCGCATGGCCGTCCGAGTTGAGCAGGTAGGGCTCGGAGCCGGCAAGGAGATGCCGGGCCTCCCGGGCGGTGAGGTGGGCCTGGCCGGAGACTTGGGCGGTTCGGATCAGGAAGGCGAATGCGCCGTCGGATCCGATGTTGATCGGGACGAGGTCGGCATCGAGGATGTGCCGTTCAATGCCGGGGTCCTCGCCGAGTTCTGCTTCCTAGGTCGTAGTCGTGGATCCGGGTGAAGGCATCAGGCCGCCAGAGGGCGTGCATTCCTACGTCTGTCGCCAGTGTGCAGGCCAGTTCGGTTGTCATCATGATCCGATGCCTTGTCCCAGGTCAGCGCACCGATTGTTCCAGCCTGCGAGACCTTCTACGCCACAGATCGGGACTCCTGGGTCGTCCAGGGGAAGCAGCGCGGCGCGAAGGTCGCGGCACAGCTTGTCGCGCTCGGCAACGACGAGACGTTCTGCGAGCTGTCCACCCGGACCGTCGACCATTTCGTCCGGAAGTACGTGAAGGAGCGCTATGGAGTCGATCTCGACAGAGCGATGGTCGAATCTGATCGATGATGCCCGTGACGTGCTCAAGATCGAACTACGGGACTACTACGGCACCGATGCTGCGCTGTTCGACAACTGGCGGTCCGGCAACCTGGACGCCGTGACCACCCACTACCGCCGCTGGTTGGAGTACTTCACGACCGCGTACGTAGAGGCCGGCCGATCCTTCAAGCGGGTAAGAGTCGTCTCCGAGCCCCTGTCGGACTACCAGCGCATGGCCGTCACCCACAGCGGGATCACTGTGGACGCCGGTGAGGGGCTGCGGTGGCTGCCTCGCCGGCTGGTGTCCGCAGAGGCCATGCCCGGCAACGACTGCCTGATCCTCGATGGCAGCGCAGTGGTCTTCAACGTTCTGAACGCGGACGCGAGCGTGCTGGTGGAAGCGCAGTACTCCACTGAACCCGACGTAGTGAAGTTCTGCCAGGACGCCTTCGAGCGAGCGTGGCATCTTGCGGTCGCACACCACGAGTACCGCGCCCGGACGATCCCCGCTTGAGCTCTTAGTGTCAGATCAGCAACCATCCGAGGCGGCCAAGCAGGCCCTCGGCGTCCGGCTTCGAGATCTACGTCTGGACGCCGGCCTGTCCGCGACGGCCCTGGCCGCCCAGACCGGCTTTTCGGTATCGAAGGTCTCCCGCAGTGAGAGCGGCAAGACGCGCCTGTCAGAGGCCGATATCCGCAAGTGGGCGCTCGCCTGCGGCGCCGAGGGGCAACTCCCCGAACTGATCGCCGCGAGCCGCGAAGTCGATTCGATGTGGCTGGAGTACCGGCGGCGGCTCAAGCTCGGGCAGGCGGCGATCCAGGCGCAGCGGCGCTCTGAGTTCGACGGCGTGAAGCTGGCGCGCATCTACGAGTCGCTTCACGTCCCCGGCATCCTCCAGACGTTCGAGTACGCCCGCACCCAGCGGCTGATCTGGGCTCGCTTGCACGGTCTGCCGGTCCATAACGTGGACACCGCAGCCCGCAACCGGCTGACCATGCAGCCCCTCGTCACCGAAGGCGGCGGCCCTGCTTTCTCGTTCGTCTTTGAGGCGACCGCGCTGTACAACGTGATCGGCGGAGCCGGCGTCATGGCCGAGCAGTTCGACTTTCTCCACAGCTTGGTCGCAGCGGGCCCACGCAGACCACACGTGGCGGTCGGCATCATCCCTCTTGGCACGACTCGGGAACTGTTCCCGGGCGAGGGTTTCTACCTGTTCGACGACCGCAAGGTATGGCAAGAGTTCTGGTCCGGCGCTCTCCAGTCATCACAGCCCGCCGATTTGACCTACTTCGGGAAGGCCTTCGACAGGCTGCGGCGCCACGCCGTGTATGGGGACGCCGCACAACGCGAGATCGAGGCGGCGAGGGATTTCGTGCAAGGTCGTGCAAGGCCCTAGCCGCTGTCCCTGCCTCCGCGTCAGTGTCGGGTGACACAAGGTTCGCCTTCAAATAGGGAACTGCCACTCGCTGAATCCTGGGGCCAATCGTGACGCTCTCCGCTTCCCCCTCGGTCAATGATCCGCAGTGCTTGCGCGGCTTCAAGCTCACGGTCGACGCCCACGCACCTGAAGCGGCCCGCCGCAAGGTCGCCGAGACGTTGGGCGAATGGGGCCTCGACTCTCTTTCGGAAGACGTCGCATTGTGCGCGTCCGAATTCGTAACGAACGCGCTGGTCAATGGGGCCGCCGGGATTCACCTCCTCATCGAGCGGCACACGGCCGAGATGATCGAGATCGCTGTCTGGGACGACGCTCCCGGTAAGCCGCAGCAGCGAACGCCGGAGGAGACCGCTGAGAGCGGACGAGGGCTGAACATCGTCGACGCTCTGGCCGTCGCCTGGTGGACCCAGGGGTCCAGTTCGGGTGGCAAGACGATCCGGGCCCGCTTCATCAGCGACGGTGAACGATGACGCCGGCCGAGGTCGCTGCGCGCCTTGACGCGCGGTGGCCGGAGTGGGCGGTGAGCTTTGGAGCGAGCAGCCACCAGTTCGTCGCCATGTACGTCGGATCCGCCCTCCTTCCGGAGGGCCTGGAAACCATGATCGCCTCCCAGAGCCCGGAGCGGATCGAAGCCTGGATGGCGACCGTGCAGGCCGCCTCCTGGCGTGCCAGAGGTATGCCGCGCAGCCCGCTGCCGGACTTGCGGGCCGCGCAGATGCCGACGACGGCACGCCAGGAGGCATCCACACCCCAAGCCGAAACGTTCAAATCCGCAGGCCGGTGGGTCGCATGATCCCTGGCACGCGCGAGCTTCTGACCTTGATCGTGCTCCCTGGCGCCGTGTGGTTCCTTGCCGGCGTCATCTTCTGGCAGCTCTGCGGAACCGCCATCAAGGACGCGATCACCGAGTCACGGCGAAGACTCCTCCGGGTGGTAGAGAGGCCAGCCACTGAAGTTCCCATGTGGCCCGGCAAGGGACCCGTTGAGGCCCGAGGGCTGAAAGGGAACCAGCGGGACCACAAGAGCCTGGCGCCCCCTGGTCGAAGTGCGCCGCCACCCGGCCGGCGAGCCTTTCACGACACTTTCGTGGCCGGGCAGGGGCCCGCAGCAAAGGAAATAACAGCGGGCCACGTCTGCGAGTAGAGACTCCTCCGAGCAGAGATGGGGCCGGCAGCCACGTTCCCGTGTGGTCTGAGATGCCGGCGACCTGCTCGGAGGGCCAGTCCCTCCGGCGAAGGTGACGACTCCCCTCGTCTGGAGGTTCCCAGTGCGCGGATCAGCCGCGCAGGGAGGTTCCCAGGAGGAGCCCATGACCATCGCCCTTGAATCCCCCGCCTCCGCCCGCCAGGTGCCCCGGCTGGTGTGGCTCGACCTGACCCGCAAGTGCCAGCTCAACTGCGGGCACTGCTACAACGACTCCGGCGCGCACGGCTCGCACGGCGAGATGGCCCGCAACGACTGGCTGCGCGTCATCGACCAGATCTCGGACCTGGGTGTCCCCGAGGTGCAGTTCATCGGCGGAGAGCCCACCTTGCACCCCCACGCCGCCGAGCTGGTCGCCTACGCCCTCGCCGCCGGCCTGCGCGCCGAGGTCTTCAGCAACCTCGCTCACCCCCTCGGCGACGCCTGGTGGAACCTGCTCCGGCACGGCTCCGTCCGGCTCGCCACGTCGTACTACTCCGACGACCCCGACGAGCGCAACGCCATCACCGGCCGGCCCAGCCACGTCCGGACCCGCGCCAACATCGTCAAGGCCATCGACCTGGGCGTGCGGCTCCGGGTCGGCATCGTCCGCCTCTTCGAGGCGCAGCGTGTCCAGGAGGCCCGGCGCGAGCTGGAGGAGATCGGCGTCACCGGCATCACGATCGACTCCGGCCGCCCCTTCGGGCGCGCCGCCGCCGGGCAGGCCCCGTCCGAGGCGAACCTGTGCGGCAAGTGCGGTGACGGCAAGGCCGCCATCAGGCCGGACGGCGCCGTCACCCCGTGGGTGTTCGCCGACTGGCTGACGGTGGGCAGCGTGCGCAGCATGGACCTCGCCACCCTCCTCAACAGCGAGGCGATGACCCGCGCCAACGCCGCCATCCAGAACGCCCCCAGGTCGGGCGCCTGCGACCCTGACGCCGAGTGCAGCCCCGGTTCGCCGGGCTCGGGCTGCAACCCGCGGAACTGATAGAAGGAGCCATGGACGCTCTTCCCGGACCCGAGTTCGAGGCCCTGATTCGTCCGCACGTCGGCGAGTTGCTCACCGCCGAACGCACAGCACACGGTCATGGCTCCGACGTCACTGCCCTGGTCGAGGGAACCAGCGGCCGGTTCTTCGTCAAAGGGATGAAGAAACGGCCAGGGGGTCGGCTCGACTCACTGGTCCGGGAAGGCGCGATCAACCCGTACATCACTCCGATCTCGCCGAAGCTGCTCTGGACGGCCGAAGGGCCGTCGTGGGTGGTACTGGGATTCGAGCAGGTGACCGGCCACACTGCTGACTTCACCCCCAACTCAAACGACCTGCGCGCCGTGACCGAGACGCTGAACCGCATCGCCGCTCTGGCCTTGCCCGGCGTCGCGCAGGGTTGGTGGGAGACGCGATGGGATCGCTACCTGTCTGAGGAAGATGCTGCGCTGCTGCGCGGCAACGCTCTCCTCTACACCGACATCCAGCCGGACAACTTCCTCATCGGTCCCGACACGACCTGGGCAGTGGACTGGGCCTGGCCGACACGTGGCGCGGGCTTCATCGACCCCGCCTGCCTGGTCCACCAGCTCATCGCCGCCGGCCATACCCCCGAGGCTGCAGAAGCGTGGGCATCACGATGTACGGCCTGGCAGTCCGCTGATCCGCGTGTTGTAGATGTCTTCGTGATCGCGACTCTACGTCTGTATGCCGCAGCCGTCAGCCGCCGTCCAAACGAGACCTGGCTAGGCGCGATGACCGACGCAGCCCGCACATGGGCGCATCACCGTGGAGGCGGAATCGATGTGTTGTGATTCCGTCCACCTCGCAACCTCAACCGCTAAGGATTTCTAGGCGATTGCTACTGCAGAGAGCACGCCACCGGTCAGCGCCACCGACAGGTGAAGGCCTATCCACAAGCGGTGCATTTGAGAGAAGTAGATGAAGCGAGACGTTTCCAGCCGCCTTTGCCGGCTAGCCTCCACGAAAACACTGTCCAGATCGAGCCCTGCTATACTCTCATCAATTCGATCAATCAAGATCTTTGCTCGCCTCTCGCAATTTCTGATCATCTCATAATATTTAGCGCTTGCAAGTGCTCCATAGAGCCCAAGCCCTGCGAGTGGCAGGGTTACCCCGAGCATGCTTGCCGTTAGCCCTCGCTGAACAACAAACCCGATCCCCGCTACTGCGACCACAATGATTGCGTTGGTGAGCATAGCTCGCTGCGTCTGCATATGACGGATCTCGGACTGCTGCTCCTCCCAGACCTTGAACAGGGCGTCGGAAGACTCTGACATGCTTTCCCCTCTCGATCTCAAAACTATACGCACTCACAGAATGAGCGAACTCCACCTCTTTGTCGATGCCACACCGCCGCCGCTCCACATCACTGCCGTCTAGAGATCTTTAGGGTGCGGGTTACGGACGTGCTGTCGACTGACGAGAGCTGCAGCTTGCCGGAAGAAAGAAGTACTCCGAGCAGCGATGGCGAGCGGCAGGGGAGAGTACGACGAACGAGAGCTCTGGTCTGGTCACCGACGAGGGCGTGCACGACCTCGACTGCTTCCTGGCAGACCGAGGTACATCACCCGCCACGAGTGTGAGCGGGTGTTCGCTACGGTGCCGCGGAAACTGTTCATCCGCCACGTGGGCCAATCCCAACTTCGACGCCTCCTCCTACCCCAACGACAGACAGGCTCGCCCCAGCACTAGGGCTTGTTTCGAAGTGAGATGAGCGGCGGCGTGTCATGCGCCGGACGCAGCGAGGTCTCCGGTAGAGGGTTCATCGACCAAGAAAAACCTGAACTACCGGAGACCTCGTGGCCACCCTGGCGGTGACGAGGCGGTTCGACCTGACCGTTGAGCAAGGGGCGCGGCTGGAACCGCTGCTGCCGTGTCCAGACGTCCGGGCCGACCCCCGAAAAGGACGAAACGGCAGCTCATCGCTCATCGACGGCATCCGCCAGCAGGCGCAGGTGGGAGCCCCCGGACCACCCGGGTCCGCCTCTTGGGTGGGCTCTTGGAAGGCGGCTGCCCGGCAAGCCGGCGGCGTGAGCGGGCCCGCGTCATCGTCGCCGGGAATGCGCTCGGCCGCGCGCTGCATGACGATGCGGTGCTCGGCGAGCGGCCCGTTGACGCTGTTCACCCGCCACCGCTCCGTCGGTCCTTGCGGCGCGAATCGTCATCAGTCCGAGGAGATCGGCAGGGTGGCGAGCGGGATGCACTGGGGTGTCTGGCCGACCGGGACGATGGTGCAGACCTTGGACTGCTTGGGGTCGACGCTGTCGGGGATCCGGGCCGACATGTAGGTGTAGTAGTAGGGGCCGGGCGGCAGCATCTCCGAGCTTTCGGGGGGCGTCAGGTGATCCCGGTCGAAGATCTCTATGGGCATGTATTTCCACAGCCGCTTCATGGGGCTCTGGACGGCGCATCCGACGGGGCGCTGGGTGGACTTGGCGTTCTCGCACTGCGGCCAGGACACGCTCAGGCCCGGCGTGGGGGCGGGCATCGAACGATCGGTGAGCTTGCCCCTGATCTCGATCGCCAGGTAGAGGAACTTGTAGCCGGCGGGCGCCGGCGTTCCTGCGGCCGTCGTGACCTTTCCTGCCGCGATGCCTTGCAGGGTGTAGGGGAAATCGCCTGTGATGGACAGGACCGGACCAGCCCCATGCGACTTCGGCGCACCGCTCGCGCTCGCGCTCGCGCTCGCGCTCGGGTTCGCGCTCGGGGCGAGCGAGGCGTCAGGGCCCGCCGGCTGCGTGGAGCTCTTACCCGGTGGCTCGGTCGCTCGTACGACCACCAGTCCGATCGCGACCGCCAGTCCGATCGCGACCACCGCGGCGACGCTGCACGCGGCCAGGATCGGCGGCCGTTGCCACCATCGAGCAGGGCGCTTCGCGGTGGTCCAGGGCGGCGGCTCGGGTGGATTCTGAGCTGCTGAGGCGGCGCCGGTGGTATGCCAGCGCGGATCCTCAGGAAGCTGTGCAGAGTTCACAGAGAAGCCCTTTTCCGTCGTTCAGCGAAGATCAACTGGGTGGGCATCCTAGGGCAACTCATGCGCTCCTCTCCGGAGCCGGACACACTGCTGTCAGACGGCTGCACCTGGACAAGGCGGCCGAACCGATCCGCCACGGCCTGTTCTACGGGACAACGTGTTTGACGGGTGATCCTGGTATTCGCTGGGCCGGGGCGGCGTTCGTTGTAACACCGCGTCCCTGCGCGCCCGCGCCGACAGCGGCTCACCGCACCCCCGGACAGATCCGCCGACGCCGCTCACCGCCCAGCCGCCGCCCCAGACGGCGTCGACCATTTCACCGGTCCTTCCCGACCGGACCTGCCGGCCATGCCCTCAGCCTGCGCCCGTCCTCCTGGTCACCGCCACCGGCGTCCAGGACGCCACTGCCGGACAGGTGCTGATCGACTGCGTCGCGGCCGGGCATCCCCCCCGTCACCACCACCTGGGTCGACGGCGGCTACCGCGCCCACCTGGTCGAACACGCCGCCACGTCGGGCATCGACATGCAGATCGTCCAGCGCCCGCTCACCGTGTCCGGCCGTCAAGCAGAGGGAAGCCCAAGGTGGCGGTAAGAGGTCCGTAAGGTTTGAAAAGCCCTGGTCAGGCCGTCCGCGATCTACGGTGATCACGAATTCGATCATCGAAGGTGAAGGACGGCACATGCGTTCACTGGCACGTTCCATACTCGTCGCGGCCCTGCCTCTGGCGGGGCTGGCCGTCACGACGCCCGCGCACGCGGAGCCCGTGTTCTGCAAGCCGGCGGCCACGCAGTGGAAGGCGGTCGACCTCGGCACCGATTTCACGCCGACGAGCATCAACGACCAGGGTCTCGTCGTGGGATCCAAGGTCGCCAATCCAGGCCAGGTCCCGCAGCGGAACGTCGCGGTGTCGTGGAAGGCCGGGACGCTGAAGGAGCTCGGCTACCTGCCGTTCGCTTTCCTGCGCGGCCCGAACAGCGTCGCCACCGGGGTGGACGAGCAGGGCCGGATCTCCGGCTACGGCACCGCCCTGGACGGGGAGCGCCACGCCTTCGTCTACCGCGACGGCCGGCTGCAGGATCTCGGCCAGTGGGGTGTCCACTCGCAGGGCAACACCATCGGCAACGGCGTCGTCGGCGGCTACATCGAGGACAAGAAGATCGAGGGCGACCTCCTGCGCAAGCGCCTGTCGGCCCTGTGGTCGGGTGGCACATACGGCCTGCCGTCCGGTGGGGCCGGCTCGCAGATCGTGGACATGAACGAGAAGGGCGACTGGGTCGGCAGCACGAACCTGTCCTCCTCGACCACCGGCGACGACGGAGCGTTCAACCGGGCCGAGCGCGGCTACGCGCGGATCGGCCAGAACACCACCGTCGACCTCGGCACCCTGGGCGGCAAGTGGACGCTTCCGGTCGGCATCAACGAGAAGGGCGTCGTGGTCGGCACCTCGGCGGTAGACGCCGCCGGCGTCCTCGAAGACGCCTTTGTCTGGGACGCCGCGACCGGCATGCGCGCCCTGCCCGGCGAAAACCGCGGCCGATTCGTCCGGCCCACGGCGATCAACACCGCCGGCGAGATCATCGGCAGCTACCACTGCAGCGACACGGTGGCGGGACCGGTCGTCTGGCCCAGCCCCACCTCCGGCCCCCTGGCCCTCCCGCTTCCCGCGGGCGCGACCAGCTCCCAGGTCGTCGACATCAACGACAAGAGCGCCGTCATCGGTGTGTCCTCCTACCCCGGCTCCGTGCGGCGCGCGACCCTCTGGACCAAGCAGCCCTGACCCTGGCCCGGCCGTGCACGGTTCCGGGGCCCGTGCACGGCCGGCGCGATGCACGACGCTCGGGCCGGTGCCACCAACCTGCTGCTGGGGCTGTACCTGTTCACCCGCTGCCGGCTGGCGGGCTGGGCCGCCGTCGACCAGACGACCCGCCGGATCACCCGCGGCCACCCCGCCCCAGACCCCTCGAATGCCATCAGCGACCACCTGTCGAACACACTCTTAGAGATCACGACACCCCCTCGCACACCCGACTTCGAGACAGGCCCTGGCGGCAGGCCGTCCACTTGCCTCCTCGATCGTCACCTAGGTCGACGACGGCGTGGGCGACCGGCACACAGGCAGGGCTGACTCTCCTCCTCAGCCTCGACTCCCGGCGTCGACACCCAGTTCGGCGAGCTGCTGGCGCCCCTACTCGGTGACCGCGCCCTAGAGGCCAGGTACAGGCTCAGGGTGGACCGCATGCCTACTGGCCACATCGTGGGTGAGTACAGGGGCGTGCGATCCATCTCCGCACAGCGCAACCGCTTTCGTGGGAACTCCCGCAGGTAGGACCTGCGTACGATGTGCCCTTGGCGCCCAGCTAGGCAGGAGCTTCAAGGACCATGCCCAAGGTCGGATTCCGGAATATCGCCGATGGTCTGCGCAGGTCCATCGAGGCGGGGGAGATCGGTCCGGAGCGGGCACTGCCCTCGGAAGCCGAGCTCATGGAGCAGCATGGGGTCGCTCGGACGACGGTTCGCCGGGCGCTAACCCTGCTCCAGGACGAGGGCCTCATCGAGGTGGTGCCGGGGCGTGGACGTTTCGCTCGGGCCGGCACCGCTCCCGCTGTGGCTCGGACGGAGAAGAAGTACGAGCGGGTCACCGAAGAGATTCGGCGGCTTCTGGCGGCGGAGGGCAGTTCCCCCGGTGACCGGCTCGGCACTGTCGACGAACTGGCGGACCGGTTCGGCGTCTCGACCGGGACGACCAACCGCGCCTTGGCGGCGCTGGAGACCGAAGGGCTGATCACCTCGGTCCAGAGCCAGGGATGGTTCGTGGGAGATCTTGGAGGCGAGGCGAACCGGACGGATGCCGTCGCGGGACGCATCCGGGCGGCCATCAGTGACGGGGAGTTCCCCGCCGGCGGCAGCCTTCCCGGGGAAGCCGACCTTGCCGAGCAGCATGGCGTGTCCCGGACCACGGTGAGGCGCGCCTTGGCGGCACTGGAGGCCGAAGGGCTGATCGAGACCCGGCCAGGCCGGCGGCGCCTGGTGCTGCCCGGTCCGGAAGGCCGGAGCTAGACCGGGCGAGGACGGAACCATCCACTCTCACCAGCTTGACGGTTATGAAAGTATACGTGTTATATGAGTAAGTAACACGATCGAATGGATGATGCGTCCGCAGAGCAGGGCGCCGGTGACTGTGCGGACCGGTCCGGAAGAACCGGTCTCCTGCGGTCACAGAGACCGGTCGGGAGTCCTTCTCCTTCCGGTGTCCGTTCCGTCCTCTCTGAAGCAACCGGAGAAATCGTCATGACCCCTCACACCGGTGCCGAGCTCGCTGAGCTGCTCCGCCGCCCTGCGTCCGGGCTGTTGTCCACTGAGACCGTCGTGGACTTGCTGATCGGCCACGAAGCTTGGCTGGCGCGCGAAGACTTCGTCTGTCGGTACGTCGAGGTCGAGACCGACTCGTTCCACGCAGGAGGCCGGCTCGTCGCGTTTGTGCGGTGGAGGGTCGCGGCTGGCGCCGTCAAAGCTGGTCGGCTGGCCTACATGGGGAGCGAGGCCGCGATGCTGCGGATCGCTGCGGGCATCGCCGCCGCGATCACGGTGGATCGCCGCGAAGCGCTCGGTGGACTGGATGCGTCCAGCCTCGGGCTGGTGCTGAAGGCACTGGCGCGGGACAACGGCCGGTCGGCCGAGGTGGTCGTCCGATGAGGCGGGTCGTGGATACGGCGCGCAAGCGCCGGGCGGTGCCGCCCGGCGCCTCTCCTACGATGTCCGCATCTGGAGCATCCGCCCCCGCGCCGTAGGCAAGAGGAGCAAGACGGGCAAGCCCCGCCAGCAGCTCCGATGGCGTGTCGCGGAGCACACGTGCTCGGAGATCTTTGAGACCTACGCTCTCGCGGACAACTTCAGGTCGAAGCTCAAGACCGCCGCCAATTAGGGCCAGCCCTTTGACGTCGAGACCGGCCTTCCGCTGTCGATGGTGCCCAAAGCACCCGTGGTGCCAACTTCTGCGCCGGACGTTCCGAGCTGTTATGAAATGGCCCTCGCCTACTCCGAGGTGAAGTGGCCGCAGGCTTCCCCTGGCCATCGTCGAGGTATCGGCGAGGCACTTGCCGGCATGATGCTCGCCCTGATGCGCTGGGAGAAGGGGCATCCGACGCGCCGGGAGCGGGAAGATCTGCACGCCGCCCTGGCGACGTGGGCGTTCAGCGTGACAGCGCGCAGGAACGGGCTTCCCGAGGAGATCCAGAAGCAGATCCGTCTGGTAGAGGATGCCTCTTTCAAGATCTCGGCTCTCGCGGATAGCGACGTCGTCCGTGCCGTCCTCGGCCAGCTCGGGAAGAAGCTGGACGGCAAGCCGGCCGCGGAGTCGACCTTCGCGAGGAAGCGGGCGACGTTCTACAACTTCCTGAAGTACATGGTCGAGAAAGGGCACCTGAACGCCAACCCGCTGCCAAACATCAGCTGGACGCCCACGAAGAACGACACCGCGGTGGACCGGCGGCGGGTCGTCAACGAGGCCAAAGGGCGGCGCCTACTCATCGCGGTCAGCCGTCGGGGCGCGATGGGGCTCCATCTCAGGGCATATTTCGGGTGCCTGTTCCTGGCGGGACTGCGGCCGGGCGAGGCAGCCGCCTTGACCCTCGATGAGCTCGAACTCCCCGATAACGATGATGAACCCGGCTGGATGCATCTGACCGCCAGTTCGCCCGAGGTCGGCGGCCCCTGGACCGACAGCGGCGAGCGGGAGATCAGGCAGCTCAAGCACCGAGCGGTCAACGCCGTCCGGCCCGTGCCGATGAGCCCGCTGCTCTGCCGGCTCATCCGCGCGCACTTGGAGATCTTCGGCACCGCTCCGGACGGACGCCTCTTCCGCTCCGAGGACGGCGGCCTGGTCTCCGACTCAACGGTCAACACCATCTGAGATCACGCCCGAGAAGATGCACTCACCGCGGCCGAGCTCAAGTCCGTCCAGGCCGAGCGCCCGTATGACCTACGACACGCCCGCCTGTCGATCTGGCTGAACCTGGGCATCGACGCGGCGCAGGTCTCGGAGTGGGCCGGCAACAGCATCGCGGTGCTGCTGAGCGTCTACGTTCACTGCCTCACCGACTCGCAACAGGCCGCGCTCGCGAAGCTGGGCTGGGTGAGCTCCAAGGCGAAGACCGAAGAGGACCTGAGCGAGCTCGACGAGATCCTGCTCGGTGAGCCGCGCCCTCCTGAGCCGGCGCCGTGCTCGATCTATGAGCTCGCGATCGCCTATGCCGACGACAAGCGCAAGACGGTCAAGCCGGACACCATGCGCGGCGTGATCGAGACCCTGACGAAGATCGTCGTGGCGACCTTGAATCGTAGGAAGACGTGGCCCACTCACGTCCAACTCGGCCAGGCACTCACCACGTGGGCTCTCAGCGACCGGGCCGGCGCCCCTCCGAACGCCCTTGGGGAGGTCCTCGGCTGGATGGCCGACAACTCCCCTGACGCGGGCGTCCTGCGCGATCCTGAGGTGCTCGGCAAGATCCTTGACCACCTCAACCGGCGGCTGGACGGGGAACCCGCCTCACCCAACGTCCGATCCCGCCGGAGGTCGGCACTGTTCAACTTCCTCGAATACGCGATCGCGCAAGGGCACCTGCCCGCCAACCCACTGCTCTTCCGGTGGTGGGGCGAGATCACCTGAGGAGCGACCGAGCTCCCGAACTGGTCCACTACTCGTCCACAGACAGCCGGAAAAAGCCGGCCGGAGCCGTGGATCACCGGTAGCGGAACGCGAACGGCCCCTGACCTGTTTGCACAGGTCAGGGGCCGTTCCCACTGGTGTGGCGGGTGCAAGGTTCGAACTTGCGTAGGCTAAGCCGACGGATTTACAGTCCGCTCCCATTGGCCACTCGGGCAACCCGCCGTGGCATCGCTCGCGCGATGGCAGTACAGAGAATAGCGGACGCCGGGAGTGGACGTGAAATCCGGGGTTCAGCCGTTGACGCGCAGCAGGACCGGCCAGGTCTTCGGGCCGACGACGCCGTCGGACTCCACGCCGCCCCAGGACTGGACCTTGCGGACGGCCTTCTCGGTGGCGTCGTCGAACTTGCCGGTGATGCGGACCTCGGGGTGGGAGCGGGCCAGGAGGAGGCCCTGGACGGTCTCGACGTGCTCCCCCTTGTCGCCCTTGCCGAGCATGGGCAGCTTCTTCATCATCGTCTCCATCCAGTCGTTCTCGTTCGGGGTGTAGGCGGGGCGGCCGTAGCCGGCGATGACCGAGGCCGAGCGGACGCGGCGGCGGACCGCGTCGGAGGTGTTGCCCTCGATGGTCTGGACCCGGCCGCCGCCGAGGACCTTCTCGATGACGCCGACGTGGTCGATCGCGCCGATGGAGTTGGTGGCGCCCCAGTCGAAGAAGACGATGTCGCCCGGCCGGGAGGCGTCGACGCCGGCGGCGGTGCCGGCGTGCCAGCGGCCGATGCGCTGGAAGTCCTGGGCGTGCCAGACGGTGTAGGCGCGGTCGCCGGCGGGCAGGACGGCGGCGGCGTTGCCCGAGCGGCGCGCCCAGTAGGTGACGGCCATGTCGCACCAGGAGGCGCGCAGGAAGTCCGAGCCGTGGCGGGAAGCGTAGTCGCGGGTGATGGCGTTCGGGCGGCCGGCGGTGCCGAGGCTGCGGCGGGCCTCGACCAGGAGGGCGGGGGCGGCCGCCGCGGCCTGGATCGCGTCGGTCCCGTACAGCTCGTGCAGGATCTGGTCTTCGTCGGGTTCGGTGGCGCGGTGGACGTCGGGGTGCACGTCGACCTGGCCGAGATGGGCGAGTTCTTCGGCGTCGCTGGGTCTCATGAATCCTCCGGGCTTCGGGGTAAAAGACCGTAGTGGGGTCAGGGGTGGTGACGCGCGGTTTCGATGCCCTTTATATGGGCGGGCACACGCGCGTCACGCGTGGCGTCGTGGCGCTCGCTACGCTGATCCGACGACGTGGCGGCGTTCCGGACCCCGTCTGGTGCGTGTCCGGCCGCCCATACAGCAGCTTCAGAAGGACTGGGTACCGGTGGCAGACAGCAGTTTCGACATCGTTTCCAAGCTCGACCGCCAGGAGGTCGACAACGCGCTGAACCAGGCGGTGAAGGAGGTCGGCACGCGGTTCGACTTCCGCAACGTGGACGCGGGGATCAAGTGGTCGGGCGAGACCATCGAGATCCAGGCGAACACCGAGGAGCGGGCGAACGCGGTGCTGGAGGTCTTCAGGGACAAGCTGGTGCGGCGGCAGATCTCGCTGAAGGCGATCGACCCGGGCGAGCCGCGCCTGTCGGGCAAGGTCTACAAGCTGACCGTGTCGCTGAAGGAGGGCATCTCCCAGGAGGACGCCAAGAAGATCGGCAAGATCATCCGCGAGGAGGGCCCGAAGGGCGTGAAGGCCCAGATCCAGGGCGACGAGCTGCGGGTGTCGTCCAAGAAGCGCGACGACCTGCAGGAGGTCATCGCGCTGCTGAAGGGCAAGGACCTGGACGTGGCCCTGCAGTTCGTGAACTACCGGTAGCCGGGCGTCGCGCGGCCGGGGCGCCGGGGGGTTGGTGCCCGGCCGCGCGACGGTCCAGACGGGCGCGTCCCCTCTTCCTCCGTGGAAGGGCGGGCGCGCTTCGTGCTTTCTGTAGGACTCCGGGTGCGCGGCGCGGGTTCGCGGGTCAGCCGGCGAGGCTGGTGTCGTCGAAGCGCTGCAGGTCGTGGGCGAGGTCGCTGAGGTCCAGGCCGAGGGCGCGGGCCAGGGCGGCGACGGTGAAGAACGCCGGGACGGCGATGGCGCCGCGTTCGATCTTGCGCAGGGTGTCGAGGGAGATGCCGGCCTCGGCGGCGACGGAGGCGGCGCTGCGGGGGCCGCGGGCGGCGCGCAGGACCTGGCCGAGGGCGCGGCCGCGGTCGCGCTGTTCGGAGGTGAGCGGGGTTCGGACCATGCTCGGGATTCTAATACTGGTATTACTATCTTCGCATGGTGACCTACCGAACCCCCCGTGAGCTTGACGTCATGCGCGAGGCCGGCCGTGTCGTGGCGCACGCCCTCGCCGCCGTCCAGGAGGCCGCCGAGCCCGGCGTCAGCCTGCTGGAGCTGGACGCGGTGGCCGCGCGCGTCATCGCGAAGATGGACGCCCGGCCGTCCTTCCTCGGCTACCACCCCGGCTGGGCGCCGATCCCCTACCCCGGTGTGGTGTGCCTGTCGGTGAACGACGTGGTGGTGCACGGCCTGCCGGACGGCCGGGTGCTGCGCGAGGGCGACCTGCTGTCGGCGGACTGCGGCGCCGAGGTCGGCGGCTACCACGGCGACGCGGCGGTGACCTTCGCCGTCGGCGCCGCCGACGAGGCCGGTAAGCGGCTGGTGGACACCACCCGGCTGGCGCTGGAGCGGGCGATCGAGGCGGCGCGGCCGGGCGGCCGGATGGGCGACATCGCGCACGCGGTGGAGCGCACCGCCCGCGAGGCCGGTTACGGCGTCCTGGAGGGCTGCGGCGGCCACGGGATCGGCACCGCGATGCACGAGGACCCGCCGGTGCCCAACACCGGCCGGGCGGGCCGCGGGCTGCGGCTGCGCGAGGGCCTGGCGATCGCGATCGAGCCGATGTTCCACGAGGGCGGCCGGGACGAGGCGTGGACGATGGACGACGGCTGGTCGATCGCGACGGCCGACGGCAGCCGCGCCGCGCACTTCGAGCACAGCCTGGCGATCACCGCGGACGGCCCGGTGGTGCTGACGCTGCCTTAGCGGCCCCCGGCCATCCGCTCCAGCCGGGCGATGCGCTCGGCGGTCGGCGGGTGGGTGGAGAACAGCCGGCCGATCCCGATGCCGCGGAACGGATCGGCGATCATCAGGGCGCTGGTGGTGGCCAGCTCGGGGTCCTGCGGCAGCGGCATCGCCCGGGTGCCCGCCTCCAGCTTGCGCAGCGCGCTCGCCAGCGCGAGCGGGTCGCCGGTGAGGCGGGCGCCGGCGGCGTCGGCCTGGAACTCGCGGGTGCGGCTGATCGCCATCTGCACGACGGCGGCGGCGACCGGGCCGAGCACGAGCAGCAGCAGGGCGCCGAGCAGGCCGGGGCCGTCCTCGTCGTCGGAGGGGCCGGGCAGGAACACCGCCAGGTGGGCCAGGCAGGTGATGACGGTGGCGATCGCGGCGGCGACCGAGGAGATGAGGATGTCGCGGCTGTGCACGTGCGCCAGCTCGTGCGCGAGGACGGCGCGCAGTTCGCGCTCGTCCAGCATCCGCAGCACGCCGCGGGTGCAGCAGACGGCGGCGTTGCGCGGGTTGCGGCCGGTGGCGAACGCGTTCGGCTGCAGCGTCTCGGACACGTACAGCCGCGGCATGGGCTGCCGCGCCGCCGTGGACAGCTCGCGGACCAGCCGGTACAGGACGGGCGCCTCGACCTCGCCGACCGGGTGCGCGCGCATGGAGCGCAGCGCGATGCGGTCGCTGAGGACGTAGGCGGCGCCGTTGACGCCGAGCGCGACGATCAGCGCCGCCGGCAGGCCGGCGGGCCCGCCGAAGGCGAAGCCGATCGCGAGCATCAGTGCCGACAGCGCGGCGATCAGTGCCGCCGTCCTGGCGCCGTTGAACCGCACCTGTCCCCTGCCCTCCCGTTGACTGCGCCCCCGCAGGGTCAACGGGCTGACCAGGCCGGACGTTCCAGCCTCAGGTGACCGAGGCGACCGTCTGCAGGATCAGCTGCGGGGCGACCGACAGGACGGCGCAGCCGGCGAAGGCGGCGGCGACGGCGGCGCGGACGGGCAGGCCGGGCGAGGTCTCGTAGGCGGGCCCGGCGGGCGCGGCGAACAGCCGGACCGCCCAGGCGAGGTAGTAGTAGAGCCCGATCACGGTGTTGACCGCCATGACGACGGCCAGCCACGTCACGCCGCCCGCGACCGTCGCGCGGAACACCACGACCTTCGCGAACAGCCCCATGACGCCCGGCGGCAGCCCCGCCAGGCAGATCAGGAAGAAGGCGAGGGCGGCGGCCATGAGCGGGCTGCGGCGGGCCAGGCCGCCGAAGTCGGCGAGGGTGTCGTAGTACGGGGTGGCGGCGGTGCGGCGGCGCGCGCCGATCACGACGGCGAACGCGCCGAGGTTCATCACCGCGTACAGGGCGACGTAGGCGGTGGTGGCGGCGACGGCCTCGGGCAGCCGCTTCTCACCCACCGCCAGCGGCGCCAGCATGTAGCCGGACTGGGCGACCGACGACCAGGCCAGCAGCCGGATCGCGGTGGCCTGCCGCAGCGCCATCAGGTTGCCGAGCGTCATGGTGAGCGCGGCGAGGACGCCGACCAGCGGCCCCCACACGTGCGCGTAGGCGGGGAAGCCGAGCGCTAGGACGATCACCAGCCCGGCGAACCCGGCGGCCTTGGACACCACCGACAGGAACGCCGCGACGGGCAGCGGGGCGCCCTGGTAGACGTCGGGGGCCCAGAAGTGGAACGGGACCGCGGCGACCTTGAACGCGAACCCGGCGAGGACGAGCACGACCCCGACGGCCGCGACCGGGTCCAGGTCGGAGGGCAGGTTCCGCAGCGCGGGGGCGATCCGGTCCAGGTGCATGGCGCCGGTCGCGCCGTAGACGAGGCTGATCCCGAACAGCATCACCGCGGCGGAGATCACCGAGAACAGGAACAGCTTGAGCGCGGCCTCGGTGGCGGCGCCGTCGTAGCGGCGCAGCGCGACCAGCGCGAAGACCGGCAGCGACAGCGTCTCCAGCGCGACGAGCAGCAGCACCAGGTCGCGGGCGGCGACCAGGGTGAGCGCCCCGATGATCGCGGCGAGCAGCAGGAAGTGGTACTCCCCGGCCGGGATCTCCGCGTCGCTGATCTCGCGCAGCGACAGCAGCACCACCACGATCGCGGCGACCAGCACGATCCCCTGGAAGACCAGGGTGAACCGGTCGGAGACGTAGGAGCACGACGCCGGGCCGCCGCCGCGCAGCCCGCCGGGCAGGCAGAACGTGGCGCGCCGGTCGCCGGCGGCCAGCACCGCCACCGCCACCAGCGCGGCGGCCAGGGACCCGGCCGACAGCAGGCCGAGGACGCGGCGCGGCACGTCGAACGCGTCGGCGAGCAGCAGGCCGAGCGCGGCGACCGCCAGGATCAGCGGCGGCGCGACCGCCGCGTAGTCGATGCCCTGGATCATCAGCCACCTCCGAGCAGCGCGCGCACCGGCGCGGTGGTCACGTCCAGCAACGCCTTCGGCCAGAGGCCGACCAGCAGGGTCAGCGCGATCAGCGGCGTCCACGCCGCGTACTCGTACGCGGTGATCGTGCGCGCGCCCGCCGGGACCGGCCCCGTCACCGGGCCGTGCGTGATCTTGGCCAGCAGCCGCAGGAAGTAGGCGGCGGTCAGCACCGCGCCGAGCGCGGCGACGGCCATGAACGTCACGAACGTCTCGCGCGGCAGGTCGGCGTGCGGCCGGTACGCGCCGAGCAGCGCCAGCATCTCGCCCCAGAACCCGGCCAGGCCGGGCAGGCCGAGGCTGGCGATCGAGGCGAAGGTCAGCAGCGACGCCAGCCGCGGCGCGGTGGTGAGCATGCCGCCGCCGAGCTCGCGCAGGTCGCCGGTGCCGTAGCGGTCCTTGACCGCGCCGGCGAGGAAGAACAGCAGGCCGGTGATGAGGCCGTGCGCGATGTTGCCGAACAGCGCCGCGTTCACCCCGACCGGCGTCAGCGTGGCGATGCCGAGCAGCACGAACCCCATGTGCCCGACCGAGGAGTAGGCGATCATCCGCTTCAGGTCGCGCTGCGCCAGGCAGGCGAGCGCGCCGTAGACGATCCCGACGACCGCGAAGAGGCCGAGCCACGGTGCCCAGAACGCGGCGCCGTCCGGCGCGGCGGGCAGCGCCACCCGGATCAGCCCGTAGGTGCCCATCTTCAGCAGCACCCCGGCCAGCAGCACCGACCCGGCCGTCGGCGCGGCGGTGTGCGCGTCGGGCAGCCAGGTGTGCAGCGGCCACATCGGCGCCTTCACCGCGAACCCGAGGCCCATCAGCGCGAACGCGGTGAGCTGCACGCCGTGCGACAGGCCCGCGCCGTGCCGGCGCGCCAGCTCGGTCATGTCCAGGGTGCCGGCGTTGACGGCGACCAGCAGCATCCCGGCCAGCAGCAGGCCCGAGCCGAGCAGCGTGTAGAGGATGAACTTGGTCGCCGCGGCGCGCCGCTCGCCCGAGCCCCAGATCGCGATGACCGCGTACATGGGGATGAGGACGACCTCGAAGAACACGAAGAACAGCACCATGTCGAGCGCGACGAAGGTGCCGAGCAGCCCGACCTCCAGCACGAGCAGCAGCGCCACGAACAGCCGGATCCGGCCGCCCTGCGGCGGGTGCTTCACCGTGTACAGGAAGCACAGGAAGGTCAGCAGTGCCGTCAGGACGACCAGCGGCAGCGAGATGCCGTCCACGCCGAGGTGGAAGCGCAGCCCGATCGACGGCGCCCACGCCCGGTCCACCTGCAGCTGCATCCGGGAGGGCGCGCCGAAGTCGAACGCGGTGAGGGCCGACAGCGCGACCAGCAGCGTCGCGCCCGAGACGCCGACGCCGAACCGGCGGACCGCGTCCTCGCCCGGCAGGAACGAGGGGACGAGCAGCGCGAGCGCCCCGGCCAGCGGGAGCGCCATCATCAACAGGAAGATCACAGGAAGACCACCACCAGGGCCGCGATCACGACGACTCCGGTGAGCACGCCGGTGAGGTAGGTCTGCGGGTTGCCGCTCTGGGGCAGCCGCAGCGGTTCGGCGAGGCGGCGCGCGGCGCGCGCGGTGCCGACGACGAGGGCGTCGATGCCGCGCCCGTCGAACGCCACCACGAAGCGGGCGAGCGCCCGGACCGGCCGCACGATCACCGCCGCGTACAGCTCGTCCACGTAGAAGGCGCGGGCGAACACGGGCCGGACGGGGCCGAGCGCCCGCGCCGGGTCGGCCGCCGGGTCGCGGTTCCACAGCAGGTACATCGCGCCCGCGCCGAACCCGACCAGCGCCAGGCTGATCAGCGCCGACCCGACGTGCGGGCGCAGCTCCTCGGCGCCGAGGCCGAAGAACCCGAGGATCGCGGCGGGGACGGCCAGCACCGCGACCGTCCACGACATCAGCTTGGGCGCCTCGGCGGGCTCGGCGCTCCCCCGGTACTCGCCGAAGAACGTCATCAGCCAGGCGCGCATCGCGTAGGCGGCGGTGAGCAGGACGGTGAGCAGCAGGCCGAGGTAGATCAGCCATGCGACGCCGGAGGGGAGCCCCTGGTGCGGGATCAGACCGCTCGAGTGCAGTACTCCGCCCTGCCCTGTCCCCAGAACGCCGCCCTGCCCTGGCTCGAAGAGGGGCCCGTGGCCGCTCGTCTGCCCTTCCTTGAGCGGCGCATAGGCGAACCATCCGGCGGACGTCCTCTCGCCCGGATGCAGCGCGGCCGTCTGGGCAGCCTCGATGACGGCGTCCTTGGAGAACCAGCCGCTGGTCAGCGGGACCCCCGCCAGCGCCGCGAACCCGATCGACATCGACCAGAACGTGATCGGCATGCGCTGCCGCAGCCCGCCGTAGTCGCGCAGCATGTTCGAGCCGGCCGCGAAGATCACGCAGCCGGCGGACAAGAACAGCAGCGCCTTGAACGCGCCGTGCGTCAGCAGGTGGAACAGCGCGGCCGACTTGGCGCCGACGGCGAGGCCGGCCGCCATCACCGCGAGCTGGCTGATGGTGGAGTAGGCGAGGACGCGCTTCAGGTCGTCCTGGGCCAGGGCGGCCAGCGCCGACCCCACCATGGAGATCACCGCGAGCACGCCGAGCACCGCCAGGGCGGCGGTGGCCAGCGCGAACACGCCGTCCAGACGGGCCACCACGTAGATTCCGGCGGCGACCATGGTGGCGGCGTGGATGAGCGCGCTGATCGGCGTCGGGCCGGCCATCGCGTCGGGAAGCCAGGTGTGCAGCGGGAACTGCGCGCTCTTGCCCGCGACGCCCGCCAGCAGCAGCAGGGCGGCGGCCGTCAGCGTCGCGTGCGGCATCACTCCCGCCTTGGCGAGGACGCCCTGGATGTCGAACGTCCCGGCGCCGACGCCCAGCACGATGATGCCGATCAGGAAGCCGGCGTCGCCGAGCCGCGTCACCAGGAACGCCTTGACGGCGGCGCGCGAGTTGGCGCGGTCCTCCCAGTGGTGGCCGATCAGGAAGTACGAGCAGACGCCCATGATCTCCCAGCCGACGTACAGCACCATCAGGTCGCGGGCGAAGACGACCAGCAGCATCGCGGCGGTGAACATGGAGATGAACGCGGTGTAGGAGGAGACGCGCGGGTCCTTCGCCATGTAGGCGACCGAGTAGAGCTGGACGGCCAGCGCCACGCAGCACACCATCAGCCCGACGACGGCGGCGAGGCCGTCCACCTGCAGCCCGACGCGGATCGGCACGGCGCCGGTCTGGATCGTGGCGAGGGTGCCGGTCCGGGTGCCCGGGTCGCGCCATACCGTGAACGCCACGATCGCGGCCAGCAGCAGCGACACCGCCATCGGCACGCACGCGATCAGCGCGGGCCCGTTGCGCAGCGGGGAGCGTCCGGCCCGCTCGGCGTCCGCGCGCCACTCGTACTCGTCCGCGCGCGGGCCGCCGCCCTCGACGGGCCGGACGACGCGCGGCCCGAGCAGCCGCGACAGCCGCGGCCCGAACAGCAGGCCCGCGAACGCCGCCAGGAACGGCAGCAGGACGACCAGCGACGCCAGCGCGATCACGCGGCGCCCTCCGTCACCTTGGCGGGCTCGGCGTCCTGGCCGGCCGCGGGCGCGGGGTCCTCGGACAGCTCGCGCAGCCGGTCCACGTCGACCACCTTCCGGTTGCGGTAGACCAGCAGCACGATCGCCAGGCCGAGGCCGACCTCGGCGGCGGCGATGACGATGGTGAACAGGGTGAGCACCTGGCCGCCGTGCAGCCGGTCGCGCCACCACACGTCGAACGCGACGAGGTTGAGGTTGACGGCGTTCAGCATCAGCTCGACCGCCATCAGCACCAGGATCGCGTTGCGGCGGGCCAGCACGCCGTACACGCCCACCGCGAACAGCAGGGCCGACACGACCGCCGGGTAGATGATGTGCATCAGCCGCCCTTCCTCGCGCCGATGTCGGACCGCGACAGTACGATCGCGCCCACCAGCGCCGCCAGCAGCAGCACCGAGAGCACCTCGAACGGGAGCACCCAGGTGCGGAAGACGCTCGCGCCGAGCTCCTCCGCCGACCCGCCGCCCGCCTTGAGCGGTTTGTAGGCGTGACCGAAGCCCATCACGAGCACCGTGACCAGCACCGCGGCGGTGCCGAGCGCGACGGCGAGCGCGGCCCAGCGGTTGCCCGAGTCCAGGTCGGCCGCCGCCCCGATCGGGGCGCGGGTCAGCATGATGCCGAAGAGCAGCAGCACCACGACCGCGCCGACGTAGATCAGCACCTGCACCCACGCCACGAACTCGGCGGTGAGCACCAGGTAGCCGCCGGCCAGCGCGCCGAAGGACACCACCAGCCACAGGGCGGCGTGCACGATCTGCCGGGTCGTCACGACGAGCACCCCGGAGCCGATCGCGACCGCCCCGAGGAGGACGAAGACGACATCCTGTCCGCTCATGCGGGTCCCTCGTCTCCGCCGGTGGCCGGCTTGCCGGGGGCCGGTGTTTCAGGGGCCCGTGCTTCAGGAGCCTGTGCTTCAGGGGCCGGAGCTTCAGGGGCCGGAGCTTCAGCGCGGCGCGCCTTCGGCGCGGCGGCGGCGGCGCGCGCCGGCCGGGCGGCCGCCTTCTCCGCCGTGGCGATCTCCTTGGGCGGCTCGCCCAGCGGGTCGGGGGGCTGCGGCGGCGGGACCGTCCACATCCACTCGCGCAGCCGGTCCTTCTCATGGGTGAGCTCGTTGATGTCGTACTCGGCGTACTCGAACTCCGGCGACCAGAACAGCGCGTCGAAGGGGCAGACCTCGATGCAGATGCCGCAGTACATGCACAGCGCGAAGTCGATCGCGAAGCGGTCCAGCACGTTGCGGGTGCGGGCCCGGCCGCCGCCCTCGGCGGGCAGCGTCTCCTTGTGCGAGTCGATGTAGATGCACCAGTCCGGGCATTCGCGCGCGCACAGCATGCAGACGGTGCAGTTCTCCTCCAGCAACGCGATCACCCCCCGGCTGCGCGGTGCCAGGTCAGGCTGCACCTCCGGGTACTGACGCGTGATGGAGCGCCGCGTCATCGCGCGCATCGTGACGGCCAGGCCCTTGGCCAGTCCGCTTCCTGGTAGCCGTCCCACGGCGTACATGATTCCGTACGCGGTGCCGTGGGGGAACGCGGCGGGGGTGGTATACGTCGAAGGAGGTGTGGGCTCCGTCTCGGCGGCCCATCCCGGCGGCGAGCCACGAGACGAGGTGGGGCCCGTGCACAACTACCCCAACGGCCATTTCGGCCCGTCTGGAAACACGCCGCCGCCCTACCCGCCACGGCCACCGCGGGCGCACCGCCCGCCGCCCGGCCCGCAGCCGCCGTACCCGATGCCGCCGCTGGTGCAGCCCGTCCCGGTGGGCCCGCAGGACGCGCCGCAGGGCCTGCTGTGGGCGTTCACGCCGTTCCTGACGTTCGGTTTCGGCACGCCCTTTTCGTTCCTGTACGCGGCGGTCCGGCGCGGTTCGTGGAACCTCGGCGCGACCGCCGCCGGCTACGGCCTGGCCACCCTCGGCGCGCTGGTGCTGATGGACGCGGGCAGCATTCTCGGACCGCTCGGCGCCCTCATGATGCTGATGCTGTGGATCGCCGGGACGGCGCACGCGTTCGCCGTCCGGCCGAGCGTCTTCCCGCGCGGCAACCCGCGCAACCGGGTGAACGAGCACGCCGTCCAGGCCGCCAAGTACCGCAAGGTGCTGCGCGACGAGGCGCGCACGCTCGCCGCCGAGGACCCCGCGCTCGCGCACGAGCTGCGGATCGGCCGCCCCGACCTGCCGCGCGCCTACGACGACGGCGGCCTGGTCGACGTCAACCACGCGCCGCCGGCCGCCCTCGGCCAGCTGCCCGGCATGACCGGGCCGCTGGTCGAGCGGATCGTGGCCCGCCGGTCCGAGCAGGGCGGCTTCGTCTCCGCCGAGGAGATGGCGGTCGACATCGACCTGCCGCCGGGCATGCTCCCCGCGATCGCCGAGTACGCGATCTTCCTGGCCTGACCGGGGTCAGGCGGGGACCGCGGCCACCAGCCCGCCGTCGACCACCAGGTCCTGGCCGTTGACGTAGGACGCCTCGGCCGAGGCCAGGAACGCCACCGCCGCGGCGACCTCCTCCGGCCGGCCGAGCCGGCCCGCCGCGATGCCGCCGGTGACGGCCGCCTCCTCCGCCTCGCTCAGTCCTGCTCCCCGGTACATCGGCGTGTCGATGTACCCGGGGCTGACGGAGTTGACGCGGATGCCCCGGGGCGCCAGCTCCGCCGCCAGGGTGCGGGCCAGGTTGTGCGCGGCCGCCTTGGTGGCCGCGTACAGCGTGAGGACGCCGTTGCCACGGTGCAGCGTCCAGGAGGCGTTGATGACGATGGAGCCGTTGTCGGCGATCAGCGGCAGCAGCTTCTGGACCGTGAAGAACACGCCTTTGAAGTTCACGTCGACGGCGCGGTCGAAGCCGGCCTCGGTGATGTCGGCGAAGGGCGCGAAGGCGCCCACCCCGGCGTTGGCGAAGACGACGTCCAGCCTGCCGTGGCGCTCCTGGACCGTGTCCCGCAGGGCGTCCAGGGCGGCGAGGTCGGCCGCGTCCGCCACCACGCCGAGCGCGCGCGGGCCGAGCCCGGCGGCGGCCTCGTCCACGCGCCGCCGGTCGCGGCCGGTGACGACCACGTGGGCGCCCTCGGCGGCGAGGCGGTGCGCGGTGGCCAGCCCCATCCCGCTCGTGCCGCCGGTGACCAGCGCGACCTTGTCGGTGAAACGTGTCATGGGGGTGCTCCCGGAATCCAGTCGGTGACCGGGACGCGGCCCCCGCGGGGGCCGGTCCACGCGTTCCGCCATGAAACCGGCGTCCCGGGCACCTGCCCAACAACCGGCGCACCGACCCGACAACCGCCGGTTGTCACCCGAGGCGGCGGACCCGGATCAGGCCGTCGCGACCTTCAGCACGCCGGTCAGCGCCAGCTGCGCCAGCGACAGCGGGACGAGGTAGACCCAGGCCAGGCGCTGCAGCTGGTCCTCGCGCAGCCGCGGGTAGCTGACCCGCAGCCAGATCACCACGAACGCCAGCGCGAACACCTTCAGCAGCGTCCACAGCCAGCCGAGCTCGGTGTCCAGGAACGGGCCCTTCCAGCCGCCGAGGAACAGCACGGTGGTGAGCGCGCACAGCACCAGGATGCCCGCGTACTCGGCGAGCAGGAAGAACGCGAAGCGCAGCCCGCCGTACTCGGTGTACGGGCCGAAGATGATCTCGGAGTCGGCGACCGGCATGTCGAACGGCGGCCGGCGCAGCTCGGCCAGGCCGGCGGTGAAGAACACCACCGCGCCGATGCCCTGCCACGGCAGCCACCACCAGTGCCACTGCTCCGCGATGCCGGTCAGCGACAGCGTGCCGGCCGCCATCGCCGCCGACGACGCCGCGAACACCATCGGCAGCTCGTAGGACATCAGCTGCGCCGCGACCCGCATCCCGCCGAGCAGCGAGTACTTGTTCGCGCTCGCCCAGCCCGCCATGATCGCGCCGATCACGCCGATGCCCATCACCGCGAGCGCGAAGAACACCCCCGGGCCGAGGTCCAGCGCGACCTGCCCGCCCGGGCCGACCGGGATGACGATCAGCGCCAGCAGGTAGGGGACCAGCGCCACCGCCGGGGCCAGCTTGAAGATCCGCCGGTCCGCGGCGCGCGGGACGACGTCCTCCTTCTGCGCGAACTTCACCCCGTCGGCGACCAGCTGCGCCCAGCCGTGGAAGCCGCCGGCGTACATCGGGCCGAGCCGGCCCTGCATGTGCGCCATCGCCTTGTGCTCGATCTGGCCGATCAGCAGCGGCAGCACCGCGAACCCGGCCGCGACGAGCACCAGCTTCAGCGCGATCACCAGCAGGTCAGGCATGGGGCCCCCAGTCGTCGGGCACGCCCGGCGGGCGCACGCGGCGGCGGCTGGGCGCTCCGTGGCCCGACTCGCCCGGTTCCTTGGCGCCCGGCCACGGCTTGGCCACCCGGGACGCCAGGACGAACTCCTTGCGGAGCGGATGCCCCTCGAACCCCTCGGGCAGCAGCAGCGGGACCAGGTTGGGGTGGCCCTCGAAGACCACCCCGAACATCTCGAACGTCTCGCGCTCGTGCCAGTTCGCGCCCCGGTACACGCCGGTCGCGGTGGCGAGGACGGGGTCGGCGCGCGGCACCCGCGTCCGCACGAGCAGGTGGTGGCGGCGCTCCAGGGAGTAGACGTGCGCGACGATCGCGAAGCCCTCGTCGACCTCGTCCACGCCGGTCAGCCAGTCGAAGAAGCCGCAGGCCAGCTCGTCGCGGGCGAAGACCAGCGCGTCCACCCAGCGGTCGGCGGGCACGCCGACGGCCAGGCCGCCGAAGGTCTCCTCGGTGGTGACCTCGCCGCCGAACCCGGTGGTCCAGGCGTCCGTCAGCGCGGCGCTCACCGGCCGTTCCGCCCGTGGTCGCCGGTGCCGTGGTCGCCGGTGCCGTGGTCGTCGGCGTCGTCGTCCGACAGGCCGGGGATGATCGAGGGGTCGTGGTCCTGGCGCCCGCCGCGGGGGCGGTCCGGGTCGACCGGGGTCAGCGGGGTCGTGACGTCGGTGGGGCCGCCCGTGGGTTCGGGCGCTGCGGGCTCGGGCGCTGTGGGTCCGGGGGCGGCGGGCGGCTCGGGCTCGTCGTCGAGCGGCCTGGTGTCGCCAGGGACGTCGACCGGGGCCACGGGCATCGTCACGTCGGTAGGGCCGCCCGTGGGCTGGGGCGCCGTGGGCTGGGGCGCCGTGGGCTGGGGCGCCGTGGGCTCGGGCGCCGTGGGCTCGGGCGCCGTGGGCTCGGGCGCAGGGGGCGGCTCGGACGCGGCGGGCGGCGCGGGTTCCGGCTCGGTGACGACCGGGACCGCGATCGTCGGGGTGTCGTCCGCGGAGGGCTCGGCGGGCTCGGCGGCCCCGGCCGGCTCGGCCGGCGCGGGCGGTTCGGCAGGCGGCGCGGGCTGCAGCGGCCGCCGCAGCACCGTGGCCGACAGTGGCCGCGACGGCGGCGCCGGTGACACCGGTTCGCCGCCGCCCCGGTAGCGGTCGCCCAGCGACTCGGCGGCGATCTTCTCCTGCAGGTGCACGATCCCCTGCAGCAGCGCCTCGGGGCGGGGCGGGCAGCCCGGGACGTACACGTCCACCGGGATGATCTGGTCGACGCCCTTGGTCACGCAGTAGGAGTCCCAGTACGGGCCGCCGCAGTTGGAGCAGGCGCCGAACGAGATCACGTACTTGGGCTCGGGCATCTGCTCGTACAGCCGGCGCACCGCGGGCGCCATCTTGTCGCTGACCGTGCCCGAGACGATCATCAGGTCGGCCTGGCGGGGGCCGGGCGCGAACGGGATGACGCCGAGCCGGATGAAGTCGTGCCGGCTCATCGAGGTGGCGATGAACTCGATCGCGCAGCAGGCGAGACCGAAGTTGAACACCCACAGGGAGTAGCGGCGCCCCCAGTTGAGCACGAACTTGACCGGCTTCGGCGCCAGCCGCGACAGGGGCCCGACGCTCGGCGGGGGCAGATCCACAGTGCTCACGAGAGCATTCTTACAGGCCCCGCGGGGGAGCCCAGAAGGTCAGACCCACGACAGGACGCCCTTGCGGCCCGCGTAGAGGAGCCCGACCGCGAGGAACCCCAGGAAGACGAACATCTCGCCGAGCGTCGTCATGCCGTAGCCGGGCGCCGCGAAGATCGTGGCCCAGGGGAAGAGGAAGACCGCGTCCACCGCGAACACCACGTACAGGTAGGCGAAGACGTAGTAGCGGACGTAGGACTGGGCCCAGTCGCCGCCGACCGGGTCGACGCCGCACTCGTATGTGGTGAGTTTCTCATCGGTGAGGCGGCTCGGCCGCAGCAGCCGGTTGGCGGTGAGGCCGCCCGCGACGATGCCGCCGCCGATCAGCAGCAGCGCCACCACGACGACGTAGGAATCGAAATAGTCCTGCACGGCGCGACCTCCGGGACGACGGTCCGTCAAGTATCCATGAGGTCGCGGAACGATGCCGAGCCCGTATCCGTCCAAGGTCGCCCGGCCCCCTTGACCTCCTTTTGCTGCACACTAGGGAGACAATTGGGGTTCATTCACCTGGAAGGACGTGACCGGATGAGCAACCCACCGCCTCCCCCGGGCTGGGACCCCCCGGGGGGATCGTCATGGCCGCCGCCGCCCAGCGGTCCAGGTGGGCCCGGCGGTGGCCCCGGCGGCCCGGCGATGCCCGGCCCGCCCCCTGGCCAGGGCTTCGGCTCCCCCGGCCCCGGCACCCCGCCCCCCTTCTACCCGCCGCCTCCCGGCGGGCCGGGCGGCCCGGGCATGCCCGGCATGCCGCCGCCGAAGCGCTCCGGCGGCGGGGCGCTGGTCGCCCTCATCGTGGGCGGCGTGCTCGTGGTGGTCGTGCTCATCGCGGTCGTGGTGGTCGTGCTGGTGTCGGGCGGCAAGTCGCCCGAGGAGCAGCTGAAGGCCGCCGCCGCCGATGTCGGCGCCGCCCGCGCGCTCACCTACAAGGGCACGCTGAGCGGCGGCACCGACACCCTGCAGGGCGACGTGACCGTCACCAAGAGCGGCCGCGCCGGCGGCCCGGTGTCCTGGAACGGCGACAACGTCACCCTGCTGTCCGCCGACGACAAGCGGTTCGTCAAGGGCGACAGCGCGTTCTGGAAGCGCAAGCTGCCGAGCACCTCCAACCCCTACTTCCTGAGCGGTCAGCAGTGGGGCCGGGTCGGCTCGTCCGACCTGGACCTGGACTTCTCGCGGCTGACCCCGACCGCGCTGGCGAGCAAGCTGCGCCAGGCCGCGATCCTGAAGACCAAGCCGACCAAGACCAGCGTGCAGGGCCGCAAGGCGCTGAAGTTCAGCGGCGCGCTCGCCACGTTCTACCTCTCCGACTCCGACAGCCCCGAGCTGCTGCGCTACGAGAGCACGTTCCCGCGTATCGCGGCCGACGTGGACGTCAAGGACAGCAGCGAGGGCGGCACCGCGGTGTCGGAGATGCGCAACCAGGTGGGCGAACTGAAGGACTCCTTCGACTCCTCGGTGCGCCCGACGGTCGCCGAGTACCAGCACAAGCTGTGCAACGCCAACTCCTCGGGGTGCCGGGTGCGCGGCAAGGTGCGGGCGCTGACGACGACCAGCGGCTCGCTGCGGGTGGAGGTGCGCTACAGCCTCACCGCCGGGTCCTACACCGGCAGTGACCTCGGCTCGTGCACCACCTCGGTCACGCTGTCCGGCAGCGACGGCACCTGGGCCGAGTGCGAGGTGCGCAGCAGCGCCTGGGCCTCGTTCTCGCGGGGCTCCAACAGCCGGTACTACCAGCACAGCGACTTCAAGGTCGCGGGGATCAGCGACAGCGAGCTGGCCTCGATGCAGAGCGGGTTCAGCCAGGACTGACGCCTTTTCCGGGAGCCGGTACGGTCCCGCGGCCGCCGGACGGTGGCCGCGGGACCGTTCTGCATGAGGCACCCTGGTCGGGTCCGGGAACCTTCGTGAACAGAGTGAGCGCCGAGTGAGCGTTGAACATGACGGGGCACCGCCCGCGCCGCCGCAGCCGCCCGTGCCGGGCCCGCCTCCCCCGTCCCGGCCGGTCCGCCGCCGCCGGCTGGTGGCCGCCGCCGGTGCCGTCGTGGTGCTCGCGGGCGGCGGCGCGGCGGTGTTCGCGCTGACGTCCGGCGACGACGGCGGCGCCGGCGGCAAGGGCCCCGGCCGCAAGGCCGCGCCCGCCGCGCCCGCGTGGGCGCGCGAGGCCGGGCGGCAGATCGCCGCGCTGCCCGGCGTCCGCTACGACGGGACGATCACCGAGAACGGGCGCGCGCTGCGGCTGGCCCTGCGGGTGACGCGCGCCGGGTCGGCGTCCGGGACGCTCACCGCGGGCGGCCTGCGCGCCGACCTGGTCACCGTGGACGGCATCACCTACCTCAAGGCCGGCGAGCCGTTCTGGCGCACCTACGGCGGGGAGACCGCGCAGCCCGGCAACTACTCGGGCCGCTGGACGAAGGCGCCCGCGTCCCTGCCCGGGATCGACGTCCGCGACGTCCTCGGGCCGGCCGCCATCGCGAAACTGCTGCTCAGGTCGCCGGCGGAGACCGACACCGCCGGTGGCGTCCCCGCCTACCGGGTGAAGACCTCCCGCGCCGACTACCTGGTGTCCCGGACGGCCCCCTACCGGCTGCTCGGCGTGCAGACCGCCGGGCACGGCGACCCGAGGTTCACCGTCGCCGACGTCGCGGACGCGGCACCGGTCCTCGCCGAGGCGCGGACCCGGGCGGCGGCGCTCGGCGGGGCCGTCGACCCGGCGCTGCGGTTCTCGGTGGGCAAGCTGACCTTCATCAACTGCAACGAGAACACCAACGGCTGCACGGTGAGCGTTCCCGCGACGCTGACCGTCCCTGAGGGCGACGTCCCGTCCGGCGCGCGCGCTTCGCTGCGCGGTTCGCTGACGTCGGGAGCGCGCGCGCTCGGCTCGTGCACGGCGTCCGCGCCGGTGCCCGCGAACCGGTCGATGGTGCTGCGCTGCACCGTCGTCGGGCGGAAGTGGCGGACGTGGATGCAGCAGGCCCTGGACTCCCCGGGCGAGCACCCCTACAGCGGCAGCGCCCGCGTCGTCGGCGAGGCGGTCGGGCGCTCGGAGGTCCCGGCGCTGCTGGCCCGGCTGGACAAGGAGCGCTGACCCGTACGGCAGGGTGCTCACCCAAGTGAGTAAGCGTTCACTTGGGGGCCGGTGGGACCAGCACCTATTCGCCCTGCCTATAGTTCGGGGCGTGAACTCCGTGCCCCCGGGGAGCCCCGGCTCTCCCTTTCCCCCGCCGCGGCTCGTGCGTCGCCTGCACGTCGACCTGTGCCGCCTCGCCAGCTGCCTGTGTCGGGCCTGAACCCGGGGGCCCGTCCAGGTCGTAGTACCGGTTAGGACCTGCCCGAATCCGGCGGGATCGCGTGATCTCACCTCACAAGGTGATAACCCTGGTCTCACGGGGCCACGACCCACCGGCAGCGGGATGAAGCACACGACGGGCGGCGCGACACCGCGGGGGCGCACCACGGGAGCGCACACCCGCGGCATCGCCGGCACGCCGGAACGTGCCGGACCGGGCATGCCGCCAGGCCGCACCCACCCTGCGCCTCTCCCGGACCCCGAGAAGAACACCGTTTCCCGGACGTACCATGAAGGTAAGCCTAAGTAGCATCACGATCCTGGGTGCCTCCCCCGGATCGGTTGCTGCGCGTCGAGGAGGTCTTCCTCTGTGACCAAACAGGTCCAGCAACTCGACCGCGTCATCATCCGCTTCGCCGGTGACTCCGGTGACGGCATGCAGCTGACCGGCGATCGCTTCACCCAGGAGACGGCCGCGTTCGGCAACGACTTGTCGACGCTGCCCAACTTCCCCGCCGAGATCCGCGCCCCGGCCGGGACCCTGCCCGGCGTGTCCAGCTTCCAGCTGCACTTCGCCGACCACGACATCCTGACCCCCGGCGACGCGCCCAACGTGCTGGTCGCGATGAACCCCGCCGCGCTGAAGGCCAACATCGGCGACCTGCCGCGCGGCGGCGACCTGATCGTCAACACCGACGAGTTCACCAAGCGCAACCTGGCCAAGGTCGGCTACGCCGCCAGCCCCGTCGAGGACGGGTCGCTGGCGGAGTACCGGGTGCACGCGCTGCCGCTCACCTCCATGACGGTCACCGCCCTGGAGGGCTACGACCTGTCCAAGAAGGACGCCGAGCGCGCCAAGAACATGTTCGCGCTCGGGCTGCTGTCGTGGCTGTACCACCGTCCCACCGAGGGCACCCTGGCCTTCCTGGAGCGCAAGTTCGCCAAGAAGCCCGAGATCATGAAGGCCAACATCGCGGCCTTCCAGGCGGGCTGGAGCTACGGCGAGACCACCGAGGCGTTCTCGGTGCAGTACGAGATCAAGCCGGCCGAGCACGAGGCGGGCCTGTACCGCAACATCACCGGCAACGTCGCGCTCGCCTACGGGCTGGTCGCGGCGGGGGTGCAGAGCGGGCTGCCGGTCTACCTCGGCTCCTACCCGATCACCCCGGCGTCCGACATCCTGCACGAGCTGTCCAAGCACAAGCGGTTCGGCGTGCGCACCTTCCAGGCCGAGGACGAGATCGCCGCGGTGGGCGCCGCGCTCGGCGCGTCGTTCGGCGGCGCGCTCGGCGTGACGACCACCTCCGGCCCCGGCATCGCGCTGAAGAGCGAGACGATCGGCCTGGCCGTCGCCACCGAGCTGCCGCTGGTCGTCATCGACGTGCAGCGGGCGGGCCCGTCCACCGGCCTGCCGACCAAGACCGAGCAGGCCGACCTGCTGCAGGTCATGCACGGCCGCAACGGCGAGGCGCCGCTGCCGGTGATCGCGCCGCGGTCCCCCTCGGACTGCTTCGACGCGGCGCTGGAGGCGGCCCGGATCGCGGTGAAGTACCGCACCCCGGTGATCGTGCTGTCGGACGGCTACCTGGCCAACGGCTCCGAGCCGTGGAAGCTGCCGGACGTGGCGGCGCTGCCGGTCATCGAGCCGGGCTTCGCCGAACCGGACCAGGAGGACTTCCAGCCCTTCCGGCGCGACCCCGAGACCCTGGCCCGCCCGTGGGCGGTGCCGGGCACCGCGGGCCTGGAGCACCGGATCGGCGGCCTGGAGAAGGCCGACGGCTCGGGCAACATCTCCTACGACCCGGCCAACCACGACCTGATGACGCGGCTCCGCCAGGCCAAGATCGACGGGATCGCCGGCGACATCGAGCCGCTGGCGGTGGACGACCCGTCCGGCGAGGCCAAGGTCCTGATCATGGGCTGGGGCGGCACCTACGGCGCCATCTCGGCCGCGGTGCGGCGCGTCCGCCGGTCGGGCGGCCACGTCGCGCAGGCGCACCTGCGCCACCTCAACCCGTTCCCGGCGAACCTGGCCGAGGTGCTGCGCTCCTACGACAAGGTGATCGTGCCGGAGATCAACCTCGGCCAGCTCGCGCTGCTGCTGCGGGGCCGGTTCCTCGTCGACGTCATCGGCTACAACCGCATGCGCGGCCTGCCGTTCAAGGCCGAGGAGCTCGCGGGCGTCATCCAGGATGTGATCGACAGTGAGTGAGAACCTCGTGAACGGGCACTCGCCCCTGGCGCTGGTCCCCAAGACCGACGCCAAGCAGTCCATGAAGGACTTCAAGACCGACCAGGAGGTGCGCTGGTGCCCCGGCTGCGGGGACTACGCGATCCTGGCGGCCGTCCAGTCGTTCCTGCCCGAGCTCGGGCTGAAGCGCGAGAACATCACGTTCGTGTCGGGCATCGGCTGCTCGTCGCGGTTCCCGTACTACATGAACACCTACGGGTTCCACTCGATCCACGGCCGCGCGCCGGCGATCGCGACGGGCCTGGCCACCTCCCGCCCGGACCTGTCGGTGTGGGTGGTGACCGGTGACGGCGACGCGCTGTCGATCGGCGGCAACCACCTGATCCACGCGCTGCGCCGCAACGTCAACCTCAAGATCCTGCTGTTCAACAACCGGATCTACGGGCTGACCAAGGGCCAGTACTCGCCCACCTCGGAGGTCGGCAAGATCACCAAGTCGACGCCGATGGGCTCGCTGGACGCCCCCTTCAACCCGATCTCGCTGGCGGTCGGCGCGGAGGGCACGTTCGTGGCGCGCACCATCGACTCCGACCGCAAGCACCTGCAGTCGGTGCTGCGGGCGGCGGCCGAGCACCGCGGCACCGCGCTGGTGGAGATCTACCAGAACTGCAACATCTTCAACGACGGCGCCTTCGACCCGCTGAAGGACGCCGAGGTGCGCGACGACATCACGATCCGGCTGGAGGACGGCGAGCCGATCGTCTTCGGCGCCGACCGGCAGAAGGCGCTGCGCCGCACCCGCACCGGCTCGTTCGAAGTGGTGGACGTCGCCGATGTCGACCCGTCGGAGATCGTGGTGCACGACGCGGCCAACCCCGACCCGTCGCAGGCGTTCGCGCTGTCGCGGCTGGACTCCCCGGCGTTCGAGCACACCCCGATCGGCATCTTCCGCAACGTGGACCGCCCGTCCTACGACGAGCAGATGCGCGCGCAGGTCGAGGAGGCCGCCGAGACGCAGGGCCCGGGCGATCTGGCCGCGCTGCTCGGCAGCGGCGACACCTGGCGGATCGACTGATCCGGATATGACCCGGGAATGACAAGGCCCGGCCCCGCACGTCAGGGGGCCGGGCCTTCGTTATGCACCGGTGCGCTGACCGGGTTCGGACGGGGCGGCGGTGCGTGGCACCGCCGGATGCTGGAAGACTTGGAGATCATCACGCCGGGAGGTGACGATGCGGGTCGTTCCGCGCCGCAGCAAGGACCGCGAGGCCGCCGCGCCCGTAGGCGACGCTGCCCCTCCCCGGGGCGGGCGCGGAAAGCGCGCGAAGAAGCGGGGGGCGCCGCCGCCCGCGCAGGCCGCCGCGGGGGCACCCGGTCCGGCCGCCCCCGGCGCGGATCTGCCCGGTCCGGCCGGCCCCGGCACGGGTCTCCCGGGCACGGGGCTTCCTGACACGGGGCTTCCTGACACGGGCGTCCACGGCATGGGCGCGCCCGGTGCGGGCGTCTCCACCACAGATGTCTCCACTACGGGCGTCTCCACCACGGGCGCGCCGCCGGTGCTGGACGAGGCGCAGCGCCGCCGCGCCCGCGCCGTCGAGCGCCAGCGGCGCGCCGCCGAGCTGAAGAAGAGCCGGACCGCGCAGCGCCAGGCGACCGGCGGGCACGAGCGCCGCGAGCGCGAGCACCGCTCGGCGCTGCTGGTCATGGTCCTCACGCTCGGGCTGCTGATCGCCGCGGTCGCCGTCACCGGCGGCATGATCGCGGCGTCGATGCGGACCCGCCCGGTCGCGCTCGCCGCGCCGCTGCACGTCTACCCCGTCACCCAGACCGTGCCGGGACCGTGCCAGGCGGGCACCCAGGGGATCACCGGGCAGACCGCCTCGGGCCAGGTCTGCTACCAGCTGGCCCAGGGCATCGCGATCCGCAAGGTCGCCGACCTGCGGCAGCAGAAGGCGCGCGGCGCCGCCCACGACGTGGCGGTGACGCTGCGCGCCGACGACCGCAAGGCGTTCGCGGCGCTGACCAAGACGTCGGTCGGCCGCGACCTGGCGTTCGTGGTCGGGGACCGGCTGGTCACCACGTCCCGGGTGGACATGGAGATCTCCGACGGCAAGTTCATCCTCACCGGGTCGTCGTCGCAGGCCGAGGCGGACCGGCTCGTCCGCGACCTCAAGGGGCGCTGAGCAGGCGGTCCGCGAGCCAGCGGGCGGTGCCGGGCAGCCAGGCCTCGCGCCGGTTGGCGACCAGGTGGTCGCCGCCGGGCACCGGCAGGTACTCCGCGTCGGGCGCGTACCGGGCGAGCCGCTCGCCGTTCTCCACGCCGGGGATGACGTCGGTGTCGCCGTCCACGACGCGCAGCGGGCAGACGATCAGCGGTGCGACGCCGCGCAGGTCCACCCGGCCGGCGAAGGAGCGCGCCGCGGCCTCGCTCCCGGTCCGCTGGACCAGCGTGCCGGTCACGAACGGCGGCAGTTCGTCCCAGTGCAGCCGGTAGGGGCCGCTGACGCAGACGGCGGCGCGCACCCGTGTCCCGTGCGCGGCGGCCATCGCGCTGTAGAAGCCGCCGAGGCTCATGCCGAGCGTCCCGACCGCGCCGAACCCGCGCTCGTCCAGCGCGTCCAGCGCCCGTTCCACGACGGTGTGGTAGGCGGGGTCGGGCGGGCTGACGGCGGCGAGCGCGCCCTGCCCGGGGCCGTCGATGGCCAGGACGGCGAGGCCCTGCGCGAGCAGCGCGTCGCCGACCGACAGGAACTCGGTCCGGTCGGAGTCCATGCCGGGGATGACGACCACCAGCGGCGGGCGGGCGGCGCCGTCCGGGCGGCGCAGCAGGCCGGAGAAGCCGTCGCCCTCGACCTGCTCGCCGAGCTCGGTGGTCAGCGCGTGCGCCTCGGCGGCGGCCTCGCCGAGCAGCGCGCGGTCGGGGTGCGGGAGGATCGTGGCGAAGTGGAACCACAGCGCGGCCTCCCGGTTCTCGCCCGATTCCCGCAGCTCACGGGCGGTGCGGACGAACGCGGCGGGCCAGGCGCGCAGGTCCGGCAGCGCCGAGGTGACCTTGTCATAGCGGGCGGGGTCGATGCCGGCGGACGCGGTCCGGGTGCGGTTGCCGTCCACGAATCCGGACAGCACACCCGGCATATCGATGAAGCGGGTCATCGGGCCACCTCCAGCACGGCGTTGCCGGTGATCTTGCGGTCGTGCAGGTCGGCGAGGACGGCGGCGGTGCCGTCCCACCCGGCGGTGCGGCCGATCTCGGGGTGCAGCCGCCCGGCCGCGACGAGCCGGACCAGCGTGGCCAGATCGGGCCCGTAGGGGCCGCCCGCGTAGTGGAAGTGGCGGATCGCCGCGCCCTCCGGGCCGTCGAAGAAGTCGAAGAAGTTCAGCGTGACCGGCTGCCGGCTCGCCTGCCCGAACCAGACGAGCGTGCCGCCCGGCGCGAGCAGGGCGAGGGCGCGCGGCAGCGAGTCCCCGCCGACCGACTCCAGGACGACGTCGAACGGGCCGGTCGCCTCGCCCGGCCCGGTCACCACGGCGGCGGCGCCGAGCTCGCGCAGCCGCCGTCCTCGGTCGGGCGTCGCCGACACGGCGGTGACCTCGGCCCCGGCGCCGGCGGCGAGCTCGACGACGTAGTGGCCGACGCCGCCGGACGCGCCGGTGACCAGGACGCGGCGGCCCGCCAGGGCGCCCGCCGTCCGCAGCAGCCGCAGCGCGGTGATCCCGGCCAGCGGCAGCGCGGCGGCCAGGGCCGAGGGGACCTGCTCGGGCAGTTGCGCCAGGTCGGCGGTGCGCACGGCGGCGTACTCGGCCCAGCCGAGGCCGGGCGGGTGCGCGACGACGCGCTGCCCGGCGCGCGGGCCCGAGCCGTCCCGGGCCGCCTCCACGACGACGCCGGCGACGTCCTTGCCGGGCCGCCAGCCGGGCGCGTGCCGTTCCGGCGGGCGCTGCAGCTGGAAGATCTCGCCCCGGTTCACCGAGAACGCCTCGACCCTGACCAGCGCCTCATCGGGGGCGGGGCGCGGGACGGGCACGTCGGCGAAGGCGACGAGCCCGGCGTCCCCGGTGGCCTGCAAGGCCTTCATCGTGTTCATGGGGACCAGCAAACCGGCGGCCCGGGCGGGCGGTCCAACAGCCGCCGGGCCGCCGCGACAACCGGCGGTTGTCGCCTCAGGCCGGCGGCAGCGTCTCCCCCTGCACCGCCTGGATCTCCAGCTCCACCTTCAGGCTCTCGCCCACCGCCGCGATGCCCGCCTCCAGCACCTGGTTGAACCTGATCGCGAAGTCGGCGCGGCGCAGCTCGGTGGTCGCCCGGAACGCCGCGCGCACACCGCCCCACGGGTCCGGGCCGGTGCCGAGGTAGGCCAGGTCCAGCTCGACGGGGCGGGTGACGCCGTTCAGGGTGAGCGCGCCGTGCACCGTCCAGCGGTCCGGGCCGCGGGCGGTGAGCCCGTCGCCCCGGTACTCGATCACCGGGTGGACGGCCGCGTTCAGGAAGTCGGCCGAGCGCAGGTGCTCGTCGCGCGTGGCGTTGCCGGTGTCGATGCTCGCGGCGTCGATGCGGGCGGTGACCCGGGACCGCTCCGCCGGCTCGGCGATCTCGACCCGGCCCTCGAACGCGGCGAACCGGCCGCGCACGCTGGACAGCCCGAGGTGCTGGGCGACCGCGCCGACGCTGGAGTGCGCCGGGTCGATCGTCCACGGGCCGGGCGGCGGCAGTTCGGCGCCGCCCGCGCGGCCCAGCACGACGGTGCCGAGGTCGGCGCCCGCGCCCGACACCATCAGGGTGCGGGCGGCGGGCGCGTACCCGACCGCCGTCACGATCGCGGTGTAGGCGCCGGGCGGCAGCGCGCCGCCGGCCACCGCGCCGTCGTCGCCGGCCTGCACGCGGGCGACCTGCCGGCCCGTCGCGTCGGTGACGGTGACGACGGCGTGCCGCACGGCCCAGCCGTCGCGGGTGCGGATCTCCCCGCGCATCACTGGTGCCCGAGGCGCAGGTCGTGGCCGTCCAGGTCGCCGTCCAGCGCCAGCGCGGTCGCGACCGGCGGGTAGCCCGAGGCGATCACGGTGTAGCGGCCGCCGGTCAGGTCGGCGAAGCCGTAGCCGCCGTCGGGGCCGGTGGTGACGGCCGCCACGACCGCGCCCGCGCCGTCCAGCAGCGTGACCCGGGCGTCGGCGACCGGCTGCCCGGCCTCGTTGCGGACGGTGCCGTGCACGTGCGCGCCGGGCGCCAGCTCGACGTCCTGGACGGTCTGCCCGTTGCCGGTCACCTCGACCGTGAGCGCGGCCGGGCGGTGCCCGGCGGCGCTGACGGCGAGCGTGTAGCCGCCCGCGGTCACGTCCCGGACGGCGTAGCCGCCGTCGGGGCCCGAGCGGGTGGTGCCGACGACCTCGCCGCGCACGTCGGTGACCACGACGGTCGCGCCCTCCAGCGGGCCGCCGGTGCCGCGCACGGTCCCGGCGAGGCCGCCGCTGCCGGTGAGCAGCAGGTCGAACGCGACCGGCTCGTCGCCGACGACCAGGGTGGCGGCCTGCGGCTCGTGCTCGCCGGTCGCGGCGATCAGCACGTAGGTGCCGGGGCCGGGGACGGCCAGCGCGTAGCCGCCGTCGGCCTGGGTGACGGCGCGGCCGAGCTGCTGCCCGCCCACGTCGATCAGGGTGAGCGCGGTACCGGGGACCGGGCGGCCCACCTCGCTGCGGACCACGCCGTGGATGCCGAGGGCGGTGGCGGGCGCCGGGACCGGAGCGGCCGCGGGAGCCGGCGCGGGGGCCGCGGCGGGCGCAGCGGCGGCGGGCGCCGGGGCCTTGCCGCGCAGCGGCGTCTCCTTCAGGAACAGCACGGCGAGGAAGCCGAGCACCGCGACCGGGACGCCGACCATGAAGACGGTCTCCAGCGCGCTGGTGAACGAGCCGAGCACCATGCCCTTGAACGGCTCGGGCAGGTGGTGCACCGCGTCCGGCGAGCCGAGGGCGGTGCCGCTCGCCGGGGGCCGCGCGTGCGCGGCCGTCAGCCGGTCGGTGAGCTCGTCCTTGAGGCGGTTGGTGAGGATCGCGCCGAACGCGGCGACGCCCATCGCGCCGCCGAGGTTGCGGAAGAACGAGACGCCCGAGGTGGTCGCGGCCAGGTCCGACATCGCGGCGGAGTTCTGCGCCGCCAGGATCAGGATCTGCAGGGTGAGGCCGAGGCCGAGGCCGAGCACCGCGACGTCCAGGCCGATGACGAGCTTGCTGGAGTCCACGTGCAGCTGCGACAGCAGGTACATCGAGGCGCCCACCAGCAGCAGGCCGACCACCGGGAAGATCTTCCACTTGCCGGTGCGGGTGACCAGCTGGCCCGAGCCGGTGGAGGTGACGAACATCGCCACCACCATCGGCAGCGTCATCAGGCCCGAGGAGGTCGGGGACATGCCCTTGACGATCTGCAGGTACTGCGGCAGGTAGATCATGCCGCCGAACATCGCGATGCCGACGCACAGCGAGGCGATGCTCGCCAGCACGAAGGTACGGTTGCGGAACAGCCGGGGCGGCAGGATCGGATCGCTGGCGATCCGCTCGGCGACGATGGCGAGGCCGAGCATCACGACCGCGCCGGCGAGCAGCCCGTAGGTCCAGGGCGAGTTCCAGTCGAACTCGTGGCCGCCGAGCGACAGCACGAGCATGAGCAGCGTGGCGCTGCCGGTGATGGTGAACGCGCCGAACACGTCCACCCGGGTGTCGCGGCGGACCTTGGGCAGCTTCAGCACCCGCTGGATCACGGCGAAGGCGACCACCGCGAGCGGGATGCAGACGTAGAAGCACCAGCGCCAGCCGAGGCCGTCGGCGTCCACGATGAACCCGCCGAGCAGCGGCCCGGCGACGGTGGCGACGCCGAAGACGGCGCCCATGTAGCCCGAGTAGCGGCCCCGCTCGCGCGGCGGCACGACGTCGCCGAGGATCACCTGGGCGAGCGCGGACAGGCCGCCGACGCCGAGGCCCTGCACGGCGCGCGCGCCGATCAGCTCGCCGATGTTCTGCGACAGGCCGGCCGCGATCGAGGCGACCACGAACAGCAGCAGCGCCGACTGGAACATCAGCTTGCGGCCGAAGATGTCCGACAGCTTGCCCCACAGCGGCGTGGAGGCGGTCATGGTGAGCAGGGACGCGCTCGCCACCCAGGACAGCTGGTCCTGGCCGCCGAGGTCGCCGACGATCGTCGGCAGCGCGGTGCCGACCACCGACGTCGAGATCATCGCGGTCAGCATCGCCATCATCAGCCCGGAGAGGATCTCCAGGATCTGCCGATGGGTGTAGTGGACCGGCGCCGTCGGCGCAGCCGCCGCCGGACGCTGCGGCACCGTGTGCGCGTGAGCCAAACCTGCTCCCCCAGAAGGTCAATTACCTGCGTGTTGCACATATCGTATGTATCCAGCTGTTTACTTGCAAGCGGGGGATACTGGACAGTGGCGCGTTGGGCGGCGGTGGAGGACAGGGCATGCAGACGGAGACACCGGTCGCGGACCGGCCGCGGCGCGACCGTCAGGCCACCCGGCAGCGGTTGCTGGACGCCGCCCGCGACCTGTTCGGCGAGCTGGGCTACGACGGCGTCTCCGTCCGGATGATCGCCGCGGCCGCCAACGCCAACGTGGCGCTGGTCAACCGCTACTTCGGCTCCAAGGCGGCGCTGTTCGGCGAGGTGCTGGCCGAGCAGTCGACGCTGGCCCAGGTGATCGCCGGGGACCGCGCCGGGCTGCCCCGGCGGCTCGCCGAGCACTTCGTCCGGCAGGTGCGGCGCGGCGCCCCGCTGCCGCTCACCCGGATGCTGGACCGCTCGGTCGGCGACCCGGAGATCCAGCAGATCCTCGGCGCGCACATGGAGCGGATCCTGATCGCGCCGCTCACCGCGCAGCTCGGCGGCGGCCCGGACGCGCGGGCCCGCGCCACCCTCGCCGCGACCGTCGTCATGGGCGGCGGCCCGATCCGCCGCCTGCTCGGCCTGGACGACCTGCGCTCCGTGGACCCCGCCGCCCTCACCGGCCGGCTGACCCGCATGTTCGCCGCCGCCCTGGACGACTGAGCCCGCGCCCTACGCCGTGCGGCGCACGCCGGCCCGGGTCCCGTACCGCCGCGGACGCAGCCGCGCTCCGCTCCAGGGCGGACGCCCCGGCCGTCCCGGCGCGCATAGGCTTCATGGCATGAAGCTGGGGGGAGCGGGACGGCTCCGCGAACGCTGGAACGGGACCGGGCGGGCCACCCGCTGGACGGCCGCCGCGGCGGCGGTGGCGCTGGCCGGCGGCGGCGTCGCCTGGGGCCTGGACGGCGAGCCGCCGGTGCGCACCCGGTCGCAGGCCGTCCAGGTGCTCGACGGCCCGAAGGACGACCAGAAGGTGTCCATCGACACCACCCTGTACCGGCCGGTCGGCCGCGCGAAGGGCCCGGCGATCATGCTGGGGCACGGGTTCGGCGGCTCCAAGGACGACGTGCGCGCCGACGCCGAGGCGCTCGCCCGCGCCGGGTACGCGGTGCTGGCCTGGTCGGCGCGCGGCTTCGGCGCCTCCACCGGGCAGATCGCGCTGAACTCCCCCGACTACGAGGTCAAGGACGCCCGGCAGCTGATCGACTGGCTCGCCCGGCAGCCCGAGGTGCGACTGGACGGCCCCGGCGACCCGCGCCTCGGCATGACCGGCGAGTCCTACGGCGGCGCCATCGCGCTGATGACCGCCGCCTACGACCGCCGGGTCGACGCGATCGCGCCGCAGATCACCTGGAACAGCCTGCCGGACGTGCTGTTCCCGAACGCGACCGGTGCGGGGCCCGGCGACGGCGTCTTCAAGAAGCTGTGGGCCGGCGTCTTCTTCTCCAGCGGCGCCGGGAACACCGCGTGCGGGCGGTTCCTGCCGTCGATGTGCGCGCTGTACCAGAAGGTCGCCGAGACGGGCCGGGCGAACCCGGACGCGATCGCGACGCTGCAGCGCTCCAGCCCGGCGTCGGTCGCCGACCGGATCAAGGTGCCGGCGCTGATCGTCCAGGGGCAGGCCGACTCGCTGTTCCCGCTCGACCAGGGCGACGCCAACGCCCGCGCCATCGCGCGCAACGGCGCGCCGGTGTCGGTCGTGTGGTACCAGGGCGGCCACGACGGCGGCGACACCGAGACGGACCGGATCCGCGGGTACGTGCGCGACTTCTTCGACCAGCGGCTCGGGCACCGCGGCGACGGCGTGCCCGGCTTCGCCGTCACCCGCGCGGGCGGCCTCGACTCCTCCACCCAGAAGGTGATCGTCGAGGCGGCGACCGCGAAGAGCTACCCCGGCCTGGCCGCCGGCGCCCGCACGCTGCCGCTGGCCGGCCGCGAGCAGGAGGTCAACAACCCGGCGGGCGGCAACCCCGCGTCGATCTCCGCGCTGCCCGGCCTCGGCGCGCTCGGCAGCCTCGGCGACCTCGGCGGCGGCGCCCTCGCAGGCGGCGGCCTGCCGGTGGACATGCCCGGCCAGTCCGCCACGTTCGACACCGCGCCGCTCACCGCGCCGCTGCGGATCACCGGCGCCGCGACCGTCCGGGTGAAGGTCACCGGCAAGGGCGACGTGCCGCTGTTCGCCAAGCTCTACGACGTCCCCGCGCACGGCGCCGCGTCCCCCGCCCGCCGCATCGCCGCGCCCATCCGGGTCGCGCAGGCCGACCAGGGCCGCGAGGTGGCGGTGACGCTGCCTGCCATGGACTACCGGTTCGACGCCGGGCACCGGCTGCGGCTCGTGCTCGCCACCACCGACATGGGGTTCGCCACACCCCCGCAGCCCGCGACGTACAAGGTCGCGGCGGTGTCGGGGCTGACCGTGCCGGCCGTCCCGGCGCTGCGCGCGCCCGCCGCGCCGCTGCCCGCCTGGGTGTGGGGGCTGCCCGCCGTCGCGTTCGCCCTCGCCGCCGCGATCGTGCTGGCCGGGCGGAACCGGCGCCGCGCGGCTCCGGAGTTCGACGCCTCCCTCGCCGATGTCCCGCTGCAGATCACCGGCCTCACCAAGCGGTACGCCAGCGGGCACCTGGCCGTCTCCGACCTGTCGTTCCGGGTGGAGAAGGGGCAGGTCCTCGGCCTGCTCGGGCCGAACGGCGCGGGCAAGACCACCTCGCTGCGGATGCTGATGGGCCTGATCCACCCCGACGCGGGCGAGATCCGGCTGTTCGGGCACCGGGTCACGCCGGGCGCGCCCGTCCTGTCGCGGCTCGGCTCGTTCGTGGAGGGCCCCGGCTTCCTGCCGCACCTGTCGGGCCGCGACAACCTGGACCTGTACTGGCGCGCCATCGGCCGCTCCCCCGGCACCGCCCATCTGGAGGAGGCGCTGGAGATCGCCGGCCTCGGCGCCGCGCTGGACCGCACCGTCCGCACCTACTCCCAGGGCATGCGCCAGCGCCTCGCCATCGCGCAGGCCATGCTCGGCCTGCCCGACCTGCTCGTGCTGGACGAGCCGACCAACGGGCTGGACCCGCCGCAGATCCGCGAGATGCGCGAGGTGCTCGTCCGCTACGCCGCCACCGGCCGCACCGTGATCGTGTCCAGCCACCTGCTGGCCGAGGTGGAGCAGACCTGCACGCACGCGGTCGTCATGTCCGGCGGGCGCCGCGTCGCGGCCGGGCCGGTGTCGGAGATCGTCGGTTCCGGGAGACGCCTCGAGGACGCCTTCCTGGAGATCATCGGAGAGGGCCCATGACCCGCGTCGAAGACCCGAAGGCCACCGCGCCGCCCGCCGCGGACGGCGGCGCGCCCGGCTACGACGTGCGCCGCACGCTGCCGCTGCGGGTGGAGGCCGTCCGCCAGTTCCGGCGGCGCCGCACCCTGGTCGCGTTCGCGATCCTGCTCGCGCTGCCGTGGGTGCTGGTCGGCGCGTTCAAGCTCGGCGGCGACCCCGAGGCCGACGGCATGCCGAGCCTGGTCGACGTGGCGACCGCCAGCGGGCTGAACTTCGCGCTGTTCGCCCTGTTCGTCGCGACCGGGTTCCTGCTCGTCGTCGCCGTCGCGCTGTTCTGCGGCGACACCGTGGCGAGCGAGGCCGGCTGGTCGTCGCTGCGCTACCTGCTGGCCGCGCCCGTGCCGCGGGCCCGGCTGCTGCGCCAGAAGCTCGTCGTCGCGCTCGGCTACGCGGCCGCCGCGGTGCTCACGCTGCCGCTGATGTCGCTGCTCGCGGGCACCGTCGCGTTCGGCTGGGGCGACGTGTCCCTGCCGACCGGCGGCACGTTCGCGGCCGGCGACGCCCTCGGCCGGATGGCGGTCATCGTCGGCTACTCCCTGGTCGCCCAGCTCGTCGTCGCCTCCCTGGCGTTCCTGCTGTCGGTCACCACCGACTCCCCGCTCGGCGCGGTCGGCGGCGCGGTCGGCCTGGTCATCGTCAGCAACATCCTGGACGCGGTCACCGCGCTCGGCTCCTGGCGCGACTTCCTGCCGACGCACTGGATGTACTCGTGGATGGACGCGCTCCAGCCGCAGCTCCAGTGGACCGGCATGGCCAAGGGCGCCGCGCTCTCCCTCGCCTACTCGGCCGTCCTGCTCGCCCTCGCCTTCCGCCGTTTCCGGTCCCGCGACGTGGTGTCCTGACCGGGTCCGGCCGCCACTTTCCGTACTGCAGCCGCGACTCAAAGCGATATCCAGTTCCCCAAAATCGGTCGAAGAGGCCGAGGCTGTCGCATAAGCTCTGCGAACCTTCCGAACGACACGGGCGTCGTAGGAAACAAGGCACGACATCGGCTCGATCTGCCGGATTAGATTCCGGCATGACGGGGGAGATGATCACCATGGCACGGCAGCAGCTCGTCAAGCGCCCCAGACCGCCACGTCAACCGAGCCCAGTCGACCTCAGGACGCCCTCGGGACGCCTCCTGCCGTACTAGACCGCCCACCGCACTTCCGCAGGGCCTCCCCGCGCCACCACGCCACGGGGAGGCCCTGTCACGTTCCACCCCCACCCCAAAAGCGCAGATCACCCCCACTTGCCCCCCGCTAAGTCAGCCGGTGGCTCGGGCGAGGAAGGTCGCGCGGTCGACCGTGAGGCGCTCGATGCGCCCGGAGCCGATCGTGGCGCCGGCCTCGTCGGTGGCGGTGACGGCGAACACCAGGCGGCGGCCGTCGACCTCGGTCAGTTCGGCCTGGACGGTCACCCGGCCGCCCACCGGGGTGGGGGCGCGGTGGGTCAGCTCGACGCGGGTGCCCACCGAGGTGCGGCCCTCCTCCAGCCGGCCCGCGACGGCGCGGACCGTCGCGGCCTCGGCGAGGGCCAGCAGGCGGGGCGTGGCGAGGACGGGGACGTCGCCGCTGCCCACCCGCTCGGCGGTGTCCTCGGGTCCGACGGTGTGCCGCGTCTCGGCGCGCAGGCCGGCTCGGAGTGCCATTCCTTCAACGTAGCCGGGGCGCTACCAGCGGACGGCGGCGGCGCGGCCCTGGGCCCGGCCCGCCTCGGCGGCCGGGGTGCGGGTCGAGGAGTCCAGCGGGTCGGCGCCGAACGCCGCGACCGACGCCCGGTCCGGCTTGACGACCTGCGCGTCCGGCAGGCCCGCGACATCGCGCTCCAGCGTCGGGTCGGCCATCGGCGCGATCACCAGCACCCGGTCGGCCCCGGCCGCGAGGTCGGCGTTGCCGACGCTGCGGATGCCGCCGTCCATGTACCGCGCGTCCCTGATCGTCACCGGCGGCCAGATACCGGGCACGGCGCAGCTGGCCGCGACGGCGTCCACCAGGGGCACCCCCGAATGGCGGTCGAACACCACCGGGTCCCCGGTGACCGTCTCCACCGCGACGATCCGCAGGTCGCGGTCCGGCCACTCGTGCACCGGCAGGCGGCCCTCGATGACGGCGCGCCGCTCCGCCTCGGGCACCGTGTCGGCCGCGAGCGCCAGCTCGCCGACCTTCCTGCGCAGCTCGGCGCGGTCGGGGTAGCGCTCCACCAGCTTCAGCAGGGTGGCCATCAGCTCGGCCACCGACGCCGCCGGGACCAGCTCCCGGTTCTGCGCGGCCGGGTCGGCCTGCCGCCGGTACAGCTCCTCGATCGGCAGCCCGCTCGCGACCTGCGCGGCCACGGTCGACCCGGCCGAGGTGCCGATGAGCACGTCGGCCCCGGTCACGTCGACGCCCTGGTCGGCGAGGCCGGCCAGGACCCCGGTCGTCCAGGCGATCCCGGCGACGCCCCCGCTGCCCAGCACCAGTGCGCCCGCCATGCCGTCCTCCTCAGCCCGCGATCATGATCGGCTCCCACCGTAGCCGCGTGACGGGCCGCGGGGCGCGGGTAGGACCAGGGGACAGCGCGTTTCCCGGACGAGGGGCAGACCATGACCGCACAGACCGACCAGCCGGACATGGACCGGCCGGTGGTGGGTTCCTATCCGACCTACGAGGGCGCCCAGCGCGCGATCGACTTCCTGGCCGACGGGCAGTTCCCGGTCGAGCACACCGCGATCATCGGCTCGGACCTGCGGATGGTGGAGACCGTGCTCGGCCGGCTCACCCGCGGCCGGGCCGCGCTGGCCGGCGCCGGCAGCGGCGCGTGGTTCGGGCTGCTGATCGGGGTGCTGCTGTCGCTGTTCACCAGCAAGCACGCCTCGATCCTGCCGCTGATGCTCGGCGGCGTCGGCTACGGCGCGGTGTTCGGGGCGGTGTTCGGGTTCATCGCGCACGCGATGAGCGGCGGCCGCCGCGACTTCACCTCGCGCAGCCAGATCGTGGCGGCCCGCTACGACGTGGTCGCCGACGCCGAGGTGGCCGAGGACGCCAAGAACCGGCTGATCAAGCTCGCCTGGCGCGAGGGCCCCTGACCCTCAGACGTGCTCCATGACGATCACCGCGCTGGTGTCGGGCACCAGCGCCTCGAAGACGTGCGGCGCGTCGCCGGGGTAGGTGACGTAGTCGCCCGGGCCGAGCTCGGCGGGGTCGCCGGCCGGGCCGGCCAGCGCGCGGCCGGTGCTGATCAGGACGTGTTCCACGGTGCCCGCCATGTGCGGCTCGGAGGCGCGCGGGACGCCGGGCTGGGCGTGGATCCGGTAGAGGTCGCGCCGGGCGCCGGGCGGGCATGAGGCCAGCAGCGTGGCGTGGTAGTTGGCCCGCTCGGAGTGGGCGGTGGGCCCTTCGCCGGCGCGCACGATCCGCACCTTGGGGCGCGGCGGGTCGACGAGCCGGCTGAGCGGGACGTCGAGGGCGACGCCGAGCGCCCACAGGATCTCCACGCTCGGGTTGCCCGCGCCCGACTCCAGCTTGGACAGGGTGGACTTGGCGACGCCGGCCCGCCGGGCCAGCTCGGTCAGCGTCAGCCCGGCCCGTTCGCGCTCGCGGCGCAGGGACGCGGCGATCACGGTGATCAGGTCCGGCTGCTGGCTCTCCATTGCGTTCGCTCCATAAGTCCATGCGTTCGATTTGACGAACAATCTCCCTAAGGTTCACTGTAGTGGACATGCGTTCACTATGGCGAACATCAGATCGCGGCACGCTCCGCGACATCGCCCTGGTCTGCCTCGCCGACGCCCTGGTCGGCGCGTCCTTCGGCGCCATCGCCGTCGCCGGCGGCCTGCCGGCCTGGGTGCCGATCTCCATGTCCGTGCTGGTCTTCGCGGGCGGCGCCCAGTTCGCGGCGCTCGCCGTCGTGCTGTCCGGCGGCGGCGCGCTCGCCGCGGTCGCCACCGGCCTGGTGCTGAACTCCCGCCTCCTGCTGTTCGGCTTCGCCGTCTCCGACGTCCTGGACGGCCGCCGCCGGACCCGCCTCCTCGGCGCCCACCTGGTGATGGACGAGGCCCTGGCGTTCACCATGCGCCACCAGGACCGGGCCCGCCGCCGGGCCGCCTTCTGGACCTGCGGCATCGCGCTGTTCGCCTGCTGGAACATCTCGGTCGTCCTCGGCGCGATGGCGGGCGAGGCGATCGGCGACACGGACGCGCTCGGCCTGGACGCCGCGTTCCCCGCCGTCCTGCTCGCCCTCGTCGTGCCCGCCCTGCGCGACCCCCGCACCCGCACCGCGGCCCTCACCGGAGCGGCCATCGCGGTGGCGGCGACACCGTTCCTCCCGCCCGGCCTCCCCGTCCTCCTCGCCCTGACCGGCCTCGTCGTGCCGCACCTGCTGCGAAAGACCGCCTGATGCCACCCGCCACCGCCTTCCCCCTGGCCGACCCCCCTGCGCCCTGCTTGATGTGAAAGGCCGTCCGATGCCGCCGTCTGCCAACACCGTTCTCACCGGGCTCCTTGTGCCCCGCCCGACGCGAAAGGGCATCTGATGCCGTTGCTCGCCATCCTTGTTCTGGCCGCCGGGACCTACGCGTTCCGGGTGGCCGGGCCGCTGGCCCGCGACCGCCTGCACATCCCTGACGGCCTTGAGCGGCTGCTGACGGCCGCGACCGCCGTGCTGCTGATCGCCCTGGTGGCCACGTCCGCGCTGATCGAGGGGCACGGCTTCGCGGGGTGGGCGCGCCCGGCCGGGGTGGCGGTGGCGGCGGTCCTCGCCGTCCGGCGGGCGGCGTTCCCCCTCGTGGTGGTCGCGGCCGCCGCGACCACGGCGGCCCTGCGCGCCTGCGGCGTGGCCTGACCTACCCCTGGATCCGCGCCAGCATCGGCTGCCACGGCGCGGCGTCGAACACCAGCATGATCGAGACGATCTTGCCGTCGGCCAGCCGGAAGTGCTCGGCCGTCCGCTGCGTGCCGGCCGGCGTCGCGGTGTGCACGTCGTACACCAGCGTCGCCTCCTCGTCCCCGTACAGCTCGCTGATGAGGTCGACGCCGGTCACGATCGACACGAAGCCGGGCAGCGTGGCCAGGTGCCCCGTCCGGTCGGCGGAGTCGATGAAGGGGCTCTGGAACCGGAACGGCTCGCCGACCTGGGCCGCCGCCGCGGCCACGTCGCCGCGGAAACGGGCCTCGTGGTAGGCGCGCACCGTCTGTCTGGTGGAGGTCATGGCGTCATCCGTCCTGTCGGAGGCGGTCGGCGAGCCGGCCCTGGTTCTCGGCCAGCCGCAGGCAGAGGTCGCGCAGGACGGTCAGCTCGTCCGGCGTGAACCCGCTGAAGATCGCGCGCATGGCCAGCTGCGCCGGCCGGCGAAAGGCCTCGATCCACTCCCGTCCGGCGGGCGTGATCTCCACCAGCACCGAGCGCCGGTCCCGCTGATCGGGGACGCGCCGCACCAGTCCCTCGCGCTCCAGCGTGTCCACCAGCCCGGTGACGTTGCGCGAGCTGACGCCCGCGGCCTGGGCGAGCTCGCCGACGCTGCCCGCCCCGCCGCTCAGCCGGAGCAGCAGGTCGAGCGCGCCCGAGCTGAGCCCCCGGCCCTCCGAGCCGTGCGCGCGCATGTGCTCGACGGCGCGGTGCGCGGTGCGGACGGCGGCGCCCGCCTCCAGGCCGAGCAGAGCGTCGCCCTCGCCGGCGAACCTCATCATCGCCTCCCTGACCTGCGGGTCGTAGCGGAAACCGGCCTCATCGATCGCGAATTTATGTACGTCCTTCATAATGTTTCTGGAGACTAGTACGTCCTTCCTGATTCCGCCACCGTTGATCTTGAAGCGCTCCTCGGCTACCGTGCCCCTGCACGCGCGATCGAGGAGGTCGATGAATATGGCCCGCCAGGCCCTTCATCGCCATGCCCCCGATCGGCCCGCGCGCAGGTAGCGCGGCCCGGTCGTCCCCGAACGACCAGGAGAAACGCGTGTCCCCCGACATCGAACCGAGCACCGGTCGCCTCATCCTGCGGCCGTGGCCCGCCACCGACGTCTCGGCCGTCCTCGCCGGCGAGCGCCGGGCGCACTGGGCGCCGGACTTCCCCGCCGACGGCGACCGCGTCATCGCCGGCGTCATCGCGGAGAGCCCCGCCGGCCAGTACCAGATCATCGAGCGCGAGACCGGCCTGGTGGTCGGCTCCACCGGCCTGTTCTGGCCGCCCGCCGACGGCGCGGTGGAGTTCGGCTACGGCGTCGTCGCGTCCCGCCGCGGCTGCGGCTACGCCACCGAGGCCGCCCGCGCCCTCGTGGCGCACGCCCTCACCCTGCCGGGCGTGCGCACGGTGCGCGCCGAGGTGGAACTGGCCAACCCGGCGTCCGTCCGCGTCCTGGAGAAGGCCGGGCTGACGCAGGAGGCGGCCGACGCGACCACGGCCCGCTTCAGCACCGGCGGATCCTGACCGAAGGGCCCCGGGGAATGCTCCCCGGGGCCCTGCTATTCGCCGTTCTGGCGCTCGGTCCCCGTGTTGAAGAAGGACGTCAGGTAGGCATCGGGTTCGAGCTCGCTCTCCCGGATCAGCGAGTAGACCTCGGTGCCCTCGACGATCGCTTCCTCGTCACCGATGAAGTACGCCTGGGCGAACTCCAGATACTCGCCGTCGCAGATGTCGGCGTACTCGTATGCCGCCGCCTCCGCCTTGGCGAACGCCTCGTCAGAGGACGCCGCGTGCCAGACGGTGATGCTCTCCTCATAGAAATTCGTCTCGTGGTCGGGCCACCGGAGAATGCAGCGGACCCCGTACCACCCGGGCCTGTTCACGCCTTCTCCGGACGGGACTGGCCATAGACGCGGCAGCGGAGGCCGCGCAGTTCCATGTCCCGCAAATGCCGGTGCCCGATGCGCTCGGCGACACGCGCCGAACGCTCGTTGTCCATCGCGATCAGCGACAGCACCTCGTCGGCGCCCAGCTCGTCGAAGCAGTACGCCAGCGCGGCACGGGCGGCCTCGGTCGCATATCCCTTGCCCCAGTGCTCGCGCGCCAGGCACCAGCCGATTTCCAGGCCCGGCCAGCCGAACGGCCGCCACGGCCCGGCGCGTCCGACGAAACGTCCGCTGCTCTTCTCCACCAGGGCCCAATGGGTATAGCCGCGGATCTCCCGGTGCCCGATCATCAGGGCGAGATTGCGCCAGGCGTCCTCGCGCGAGATCGAGCCTTCGACGGAGAGGAAGCGCGCCACCTCCGGATCGCCGAGCATCGCGGCGTAGTCCTCGAAGTCTTCGGCCGTGAGCGGACGCAGGATCAATGAAGGCGTTTCCAGTGGTGTCACCAGCCCATCATCGGAGGCTTCACCACCCGCGGGGAAGCTCCACCGGACGTCTGGTCCACCACCAGCGGACCTCTTCGCCATCGGCGAGAGGTCTCCAGTACCGGGCCGGCTCCGCGCCGCTGTCATCACGAGTGAGGGCGGTGAACCGGGCGTCGAGCCGGTCCACGTACCGCTCCATTCTGGCTCTGAGGGCCGGCCGGACGGCATCCAGATAATCCTCGACGGTGTCCCGGACGCAGAGGTCGTTGAGGTACTCGTAAACCATGTAGGAACTCTCGGCCCACTCGTTCTCCTCCATGCGGCACACGAGGTTCTCCCAGTAACGCAGCGAGTTCAGCACGCCGTATATGGGTTCGGTGCGCTGGAAGCCGCCTCCTTCGTTCTCGTGCCGCAGCCGTTGCAGGTCGAGGAAGGCGATCTCCGCTCTGTTCTCGGGAGTGAGGGCACGGACCAGCCGGTCGACCTCGTTCATGCCCCTATGTTGCCCGGCGTGTACTCGGCCGCGTATCCCAGCAGTTCGGCGAAGCGCCGCCACTCGGGCGGGAACGCGTTCGCATGTCCGGCCCGTGTGATGGCGCCGATGGATCGCCGGGCCGGGCCGTCCAGGTGTCCGGCCTTTCTGAGGTATTCCGCGCCGGCCGCGTCGAGCGCGGCGTGCAGGACTTTCAGTTCCTCGGGGAACGGAAGCCTGCGGAAGGAGGCGTGGCGGTTCGCCACCGCTGCCACCAGCCCTAGCCGGGAGGGGTTGCCGCCGGGCCATCTCGGCCCGGTCGGTGCTTTCCGAGGCGAACGCCGTCCTGCCGCCTTCTCGATCCGCCGGATGGACGCGAAGGCCGCCTGCTCCTCCAGCCAAGCGGAACGGCCGGCCTCAAGAATGTCGAGAGCCCGCGACCAGGCCGAAGGATCACGGTGAATGTCGGGCGAGGGGCACGCGAGAGCCGTCACGTACGCCCATGTCGCGTGGAAACCGAGCGGGCGGTAATGCCCGACGGCGCGCCTGAGCGCGAGATAGCGATGCGCCGGCGGCGCCTGCTCGTCCCGCACCCGCCGCGCGTATGTCCCGAAACCCACCTGCGCACCTCCTCTCTCATCAAAATCTCACGTCCGCCTCAGAAGCGGTCCAGATCGGCCCGGCAACCTCACGGTTCATGAAACGGCCGTTCCCGCGCCGGGCCCTGCTGATCAACGGCACCCTCGGCGTGCTGCTGGCGGGCGGGGTCGGCGTCGCCTACCTGTCCCTGACGGACGACGACGCCGGCGCCGCCGCCGGCTCCCGCCTCACGCCGGTCTCCCGCGGCACCGTCACCGCCTCGGTGTCGGCCTCCGGTTCGGTGGAGAGCGCGCGCTCCAGCGCGTTGTCCTTCGGGACGTCCGGCACCGTCGCCAAGATCTACGTCAAGGCGGGCCAGCGGGTCGGCAAGGGCGACCTGCTGGCCCGGCTGGACCAGACCGCGGCGCTGGAGGCCCTGTCCGCCGCCAAAGCCAACCTGGACGCGACCACCGATACCGGCACCGCCAAGGGCTACGCCGGATACCTTCAGGTGAAGAACGCCTACAGCGCGGCCCAGCGCACCTACGCCGGGACGCTGCTACGCGCCCCGTTCAGCGGGACGGTCACCGCGGTCAACGGGACGGTGGGCGGGCCGTCCAGCGGAACGGCATCGTCGCCGTCCGCCTCCTCGGACAACAACAACAGCAGCGGGACATCGTCGACGGGCTTCATGGAACTAGCCGATACCGGGCACCTGCTGGTCAAAGGCGACTTCACCGAGGCCGACACCACCAAGCTGAAGACCGGGCAGACCGCGACGGTCTCATTCGACGCGCTGCCCGGAACGACCGCCACAGGGCGGATCACCGCGATCGGGGCCGCCCCCACCACCACCGACAACGTGGTGAAGTACCCGGCCACGGTCGCGCTGACCAAGGTGCCGGCGGGCATCCGGCTCGGCCAGACCGCCACCGTGGAGGTCGTCACCTCCAGCGCCGAGAACGTGCTGTACGTGCCGGCCGCCGCCGTCCGCACGGCCGGCGGGCGCAGCACCGTCACCGTGGAGCGCGCCGGCCGGCGCGGCACCGTGCAGGTCGAGGTCGGCATCAAGGGCGACCAGGGCACCGAGATCAGGTCGGGCCTGGACGAGGGCGACAAGGTCGTGGTCACCGTGACCACGCAGAGCGGCCCGAACAACCGGTTCCCCGCCGGGCGCACGGGTGGCGGATTCCCCGGCGGCGGCATGCGCGGAGGCCGGCCATGACCGGCGCGCCCGTCCTGGACATCCGCGAGGTGACCAAGGTGTACGGCAGCGGTGACACCGCCGTGCACGCCCTGCGCGGCGTCTCGCTGACCGTCGAGCACGGCGACTACGTGGCCGTCATGGGCGCCTCGGGCTCGGGGAAATCCACCCTGATGAACATCATCGGCTGCCTGGACGTGCCGTCCAGCGGCGACTACCTGCTGGACGGCCTGCACGTCGGCGGCCTGGACGAGCGGCGCCTGGCGATCCTGCGCAACCGCCGCATCGGCTTCGTCTTCCAGTCCTTCAACCTGATCCCGCGGATGTCCGCGCGCGCCAACGTCGAACTGCCGCTCGCCTACGGCGGCGTGCGCGCCGCCGAACGCCGCCGCCGGGCGGCCGCCGCGCTGCGCGAGGTCGGCCTCGCCGACCGCGCCCGGCACGAGCCGAACGAGCTGTCGGGCGGCCAGCAGCAGCGCGTCGCCATCGCGCGGGCGCTGGTCACCGCGCCGACCCTGCTGCTGGCCGACGAGCCCACCGGCGCGCTGGACTCGGCGTCCACCGCCGACGTGCTCGCCGTCTTCGACCGGCTGGCCCGGGCCGGCCGCACCATCGTGGTGATCACCCACGAGGACGAGGTCGCCGCGCACGCCGAGCGGGTGGTGCGGCTGGTCGACGGGCGCGTCGCGTGAGCCCCCTGGAGGTGCTGCGCTTCGCGCTGCGCGGCCTGGCCGCCGACCGGCTGCGCAGCGGGCTGACCGTCCTCGGCGTCCTGATCGGCGTGGCCGCGGTGATCCTGCTGGTGGCGTTCGGCAACGGCTCGTCCGAGCAGGTCAAGAAGAGCATCCAGCGGCTCGGCGCCGACTCGCTGACCGTCTCCCCCGGCGGCGACGGCGGCGGCGGGGTGCGCGCCCAGGCGCGCGACCTGACCGTCAAGGACGCCGAGGCGCTCGCGAAGTCGCCGTCGATCCGCAGCGCGTCGCCGGTGGTGTCGGGGCAGTCGGCCGCCGCGGCCTACGCGGGCACCAGCGGCACCATCGACCGGTTCATCGGGACGACCCCGGACTACTTCGCCGCGGCGAGCAAGACCGTCGCGGCCGGGACGGCGTTCGCCGCCGGCGACGGGAACGTGGTCGTCATCGGCAGCACGGTCGCGTCCGACCTGTTCGCCGGGACCGACCCGCTCGGCAAGAAGATCACCGTCGGCGGGATCAGGTTCACCGTGATCGGCGTGCTGAAGGCCTCCGGCGCCACCTCCGGCGGCTTCAGCGACCCCGACAGCGTGGCCGTGGCGCCGCTGGCGGCGGTGCAGGCGGGCATCACCGGCTACGGGGCGCTCGACCAGATCGTCGTCCAGGCCCGCGGCACCGGGGCGGTGGACGCCGCGCAGGCCGAGGCCGGGCAGATCCTGCTGCAGCGACACGGCACCGCCGACTTCACCGTCGCCACCCAGGCCGGCGTGCAGAGCGCGGTCAGCGAGTCCAGCCGGACCTTCACCGTGCTGCTCGGCGCGGTCGCCGCGATCAGCCTGCTGGTCGGCGGCATCGGCATCACCAACATCATGCTGGTCACCGTCGCCGAACGGACCCGGGAGATCGGCATCCGCAAGGCGGTCGGCGCGCCGCCCGGCGCGATCCTCGGCCAGTTCGCCGCCGAGGCCACCGTCCTCAGCCTGATCGGCGGGCTGCTCGGGGTCGCCGCCGGAGTCGCCGGCAGCCTGTTCACCATCGCCGGGGTCAAGCCGGTCCTGGTGCCGTCGTCGATCGCGCTCGCGCTCGGCGTCTCGGTCGCCATCGGCCTGTTCTTCGGCGGCTACCCGGCGGCCCGCGCGGCCCGGCTGCGCCCGATCGAGGCGCTGCGCCATGAGTGACCACAGGAAGGAGATCCGGGTGGACGACGCCGAACTGCTGGCGACCTCCCCGTTCGAGGGAGACCTGGCCACCGAACTGGCGGCGGCGCCCCCCGCCCGCCCGGGACCGGCCCTCTACCTGGGGGGCGCGCTGCTGGCGGTCGCGGGGTTCATCGGAGGCATCTGGGCCGACAAATCGATGTCGGACGGGGAGAGCACGCCGCAACCGCAGCGCGCGGCCGGCGGCTACGCCGGGGGTGGTTACGGCGGCTTCCGAGGCGGCGCGCCGGGCGGCAGCGCCCCCGCCGGCATGACGTTCGGCACCGTCACCAAGGTCGAGAAGGGCGTGCTCTACCTGACGACCGCCGACGGCAAGACGGTCAAGGTCAGCACCAGCGGCCAGACCGCGATCCGCGTCACCAAGAAGGGGACGCTCAAGGACCTCGGCGCGGGGACCACGGTCACCGTCCAGGGCGAAGCGGGGGACGACGGCACCATCGCCGCGACCATCGTCAGCCAGGGGGCCGGAAGGGGACAACGGCCATGAGGAAACTCGCGGCGGTCATCGCAGCGGCACTGCTGCTGACCGCGTCCTGCGGCGGCGACAAGAAACCCGCTCAGAATGGCAAGGGTGCCGACCAGATGGCGGCGTTCCGCTCGTGCATGGAGAAGCAGGGCGTCAAGATGCCCGAGCGTGGCCAAGGCGGGCGTCCCAGCGGCCGCCCGTCCGGTCGTCCGACATCCCGCCCGAGCCAGTCGGCGGCCCAGCAGAAGGCGATGCAGGCGTGCGCGTCCCTCCGCCCGAAGAGCGGCCGCTTCGGCGGCGGAGGCCCGGGTAACGGCGGACCTGGCGGACCCGGCTACGGCGGCCCGCCGCCGGCCGGCTGACAAGACCCCCGGGCGGACACCCCCACGTCTCGCCCGGGTCTGGTGAGGGCCCGCACCCCCACGCGGGCCCTCACCTCATGGGGAACCGGAGGTCATTTGCCGCACAGAGCGGTCGGGAGGACGACGTCCATGGCGTCGTCCAGAGCCGGCCCGCCGCCCGGGTTGAGATTGACCATGACGATGGCCTGCCTGCCGTTCGTGGTCGCGCCCGCCTGAACGCTGAAGCCGAGCCTGTCACCGTCATGCCCCCATTGACGCGCTCCCTGGCCTGAAGGCCGGGGATTCAGCCTGTGCCGCGTGCGCGACACGTCTGCGGCTTCCTGTTTCACTGGGTCCTGCCCTCCGCTAGGCGGCGGGGCTTATGGTCCCTCCGCAGGCGTTGAGCCTGTCCGCCCGTCCGGCGGCCAGGATGTTGATCGCGGCGTTGACGTCGCGGTCGTGGGATGCGCCGCACGGGCACTCCCACGCTCGGACGTTCAGCGGCATGGATTCGGCCAGGGTCCCGCAGGCCGAGCAGAGTTTGGACGAGGGGAACCAGCGGTCCACCCGGCCGAAGATGCGCCCGTACCGGGCGGCCTTGTACTCCAGCATCGCCACGAACTGCGCCCAGCCCGCGTCGTGGACGCTCTTGGCGAGGCGGGTCCGGCCCAGGCCGGCCACGCACAGGTCCTCGACGTACACCGCTTGGTTGTCGCGGATGATCGCCGTGGACAGCTTGTGCTGCCAGTCCCGCCGGGCATCGGCCACCCGCGCATGAGCGCGAGCGACCCTCTTGACGGCCTTGGTGCGGTTGCTGCTGCCGCGCTGCTTGCGAGACAGATCCTGCTGCAAGCGACGCAGCTTGCGGGCCGCGCGGCGCAGGAACCTCGGCGCGGTCACCTTGCTGCCGTCCGACAGGACCGCGAAGTGCGCCAACCCCAGATCGATGCCGACCTCCGAGCCTGACCCGGGCAGCGGCTCATCCGTGGTCTGCACAACGAACGAGGCGAAGTACCGGCCGGCGGCGTCCCTGATGACCGTGACCGAAGAAGGGTCCGAGGGCAGGCCGCGCGACCACCGCACCTGCACGTCGCCGATCTTCGGGAGCCGCAGCCGGCCGTTCCCGAGAATCTTGAACTTGGAGTTGCGGGTGAAGCGGATCGCCTGCCGGTCGTCCTTGCGGGAGCGGAACCGGGGCGGCGCGACCTTGCGGCCCTTGCGCTTGCCCGACAGCGAGTCGAAGAAGCCGCGGTAGGCGGCGTTCAGATCCGCCAGGGCCTGCTGGAGCACCACCGCCGACACCTCACCCAGCCACACCCGCTCCGGCATCGCCTTCGCCTCGGTGATCACACGGCGCGACAGTTCAGCGTCGGAGATGTACCCCTCGCCTGCCTCACGCGCCGCCCGGCGCAGCCGCAGGCCGTCGTTGAACACCACCCGCGCACACCCGAACGCCCGCACCAGCGCTTCCCGCAGACCCGGCGTCGGATAGACCCGGTAGTTGTAACGCAACTGCACAAGCAGCACCGTACCGAGCCGGCCTATAGCCGACCTTTAGCCGACCTTGAAGATGTCTGCACTGGTGATCGCCGACCGACCGCCGATCTGCGCGAGCGCACCGGGAGCCCCGTCCGGCCCGGTGAGCCGATTCACTGCCGCCTGCAACTCGGGACGGCCGGCCGCCCCCGCGGGAGGGCTCACCGAAGCCGCCACCCCCAAGGCCAGCACCACACCCACCGCACACCGGACCAGCACGCTTTTTGTGATCATGAAATCCACGATAGGAACCGGGCCGCCGACCCCACATCGGTCGCGTGACCCATTCATCCCCTCGCTCTCGCAGGGGAGATGGACCACCGAGTACCAGTTCGCAGCCGGTGTGCAGAAATGACTACTTGCGGCGTTGCCGCATCCTGACGTACGTGGTCGACAGCACCACTGCGAGCAGGGCGAGCGGGGCCGCGAAGATCACTCCGAAGATGAGCCCGTAGCCGTGCGGGTCGAAGGACATGCCGGCCACACTGCGGATGACCAGGCTCGCAGGTATCACGAGCAGCGCAACGACACACAACAGCGCACCGAGCACAATGTGCTCGACGCGGAGGCGGCAGCGCCGGCCCGATCTTTCCATCTCGCGTTCACCTTGCAGGGTCGGTACTGCACATGGTCAGGAACGACTAGCCGTTACCTCGCTGCATGTCCTTGGCGTCCATCCGGCCCTCTCCGCCCAGAGAACCGTGGCCTCGTCACGAACCGCCCGGCTCAGTCGTCGAACTCGAAGCCTGCGGTCGTGGCCGAGGCGACGAGGGCACGCATCCGCTCCGCGTCATTGGCAACGGTGCTCATAAGAGAACCCAGCTCCTGGAGCGCGGCCTGGTCGGTGCCGTACGCGCAGAACATGCCGGCTTCCGGGTCGTACGAGAAACGCCCCTCGAGCTTCTGCGCTTCAGCGCTGACGAGGAACCGTGCGACGCCTTCCCAGAAGTAGCCGTTGGGCTCATGGCCGAGCTGCTCGACGAGTTCGTCCACCTGCGTCGTCCCCGCGTCCAGCAACAAGGAGAACGATCCGGATGTGGTCTCGATCAGCTTCAGTGGGGTCACCGGCGGATGATGGCACCCCTGAAGCAAGCCGGCAACTCTCAAAGCATGCGCTGTGTCGTCACGGTCGTTGGCCAACTCCACGGCCAACGACGGTCACGAGGATAGGCACCCCTGCCGACCTCAAGAGCTCAGGGGCTTGCATTCCACTGGTTCCCACTCCCCTCCCGCCCAGAGCTGAGCCATGTGGGGAAGGTCCGGAGCGCCGGAGAACCAGTGCAAGAGAAACTCGGTGGCGGTGATGCGCAAAGGAGGCTCGCCTCTCCACTCATCGTCCCGTCCGTCCGCGACGATCGGCCACTCATCGGGTTCGCCTTCGGTCAACCAGCCGAACCAGTCACCGTCGATCGTGGTCCCCCAGCCCAGGAATCCTCCCGGCTCAGGCCAGAGTCTGTGCATGTCGGGGAACGCCTCGCGCAGAGGGTTGTAGGCGTCCGCTCGCAGCACAGCCGCTTGAGCCCATGTCACCTTCCGATGCTCCGACCGCGGATCAGCGACCACGAGGAACTCCAGATAGTCCCTCTCCCCATGGTCGTCCTCTCCCAGGCCGCCGACCTCGAAGGCGCCGTACCGCTCGATCAAGGCGACGAAATCCGCCGGCAAGGCGGTACCCAGCTCCTGGAAAACCTCCTCCCAGGACCGCACCCCATGGACGGGGCTTGCGGGCGCTGAGAGAAGAGCCAAAAGTCCATCCAGAGGTGATGCATTCGTATCCATTGGCCACCTTTTACAGCAGTCCGAAGATGCTGTGCATCAAGACGGCGATACAAGCCCGTACATGCTCCAGCGGGAACACTCAGGATCCGAGAAGCTCAGCCCACTCGACAGCGATCGCTGAGGGAGGCGTCTTCGGCCGCGTGCGGGAATCCCCAGAAGTTCCAGGTTCCCGTGACGATTCGGCGGGCGACGCCCGCCGAGGCGTCGGAGAAGAGGAGTTCCCGGTGAAGATCGTTCACGCTGGTGATCGCGCGTATCCCCGGTCACCTTCCAGGTCGGATGCCTGTTTCCGCTGACCAGCGTGACGCGGCCGGGTCATCTTCGCTCAACAAAATCACCCGCGGAGAGCTACCAGTGAGCACCCAAGAGTCACTTGATCCTGAGGGTTCGCTATGGGACCTCATAGCAGTTCAGCTGCGTAGACATCGTGAGGAGCGCAAGATCTCAGGCTCGGCGCTCGGCATGGCGCTCGATTTGGATCGGTCGAGCGTTGCGCGACTTGAGGGCGGAACGATGCGGCTCCAGGAGAAGCACGCCAAGTTCCTCGATCGCGAGTGGCAGACGGGCGGCTTGTTCGCCGTGCTCGTCAAGCAGGCCAAGACCCGCCATGACACCGGGTGGTCCAAGAACCATGTGGACCTGGAAGGAAGATCGTCCGAACTGAAGATCTGGGAACTGTCCTGGATACCGGGCCTGTTCCAGACCGAGGACTACGCGCGGGCGATGTTCAGGGCGGCAGCCCTGGAGGATGCCGAAACACCGCTCAGAGCCCGGATGGCTCGGCAGGAGTCATTGGAGCGGAAACCCCGGCCGCTGGTGTGGGCGTTCCTCGACCAAGGCGTGATCGAGCAGCCGGTGGGCGGCCGAGCAGCCGAACACCACCGTCAGGATCATGCCGAGGGACGTAGGCGCGCACGTCGGACGGGACGGATCGTTCAAGATCATGACGGTGAATGGGGCCGAACACCGTCTACACCGAGGCGTGTGAAGGAGGCCGACTCACGGCGGACACCTCGGATGTACGTTTGTTCCGGGTGCGGTCCTCCCGCATCGGAGACCGGGCGCTTCCCATGGACGCTTCGCTCCGCATGGTCCACGAAGCGATGGAGGGCTTGGCATGACTCCCGTCTGGCGCAAGAGCAGCCACAGCGGCACCGGCCACGGCGGCCAGAGCGACTGCGTGGAGATCGCGGCCCTGGGCCAGTCCTTTGGAGTCCGTGACAGCAAGGCACCCGGCGGCGGCCACCTCACCCTCACGCCGGCGGACTTCGCAGCGCTGATGTCCCGCCTGAAGCACACCTAGCGAACGCAGCCGAGAGCCCAACTACTGCGGGGGCTCCGTCATGCCCGAGATCCCTCAGGGGGAGCGATACCAACGGAGCGCAGGCCTGCGCCCTCCCTGCGGGAAACCGGTCCCTGCCAAGCTCAGCCATGAAGTCCCCACCCTTCCGGCCCCGAGTAGATGAATGTAGTTCGGCACTGTGGAACAGAGGGACTCCACTACGCCACCCAGTTCAGCAGCCTGGAAACCAGCCACGCCCCGTCCGTCCGACCTCACCGCAGCGGCGACTATCCACCGCCCTTCTCCCGCCTGCTCACCGCCGAACTGGGCATCACCCACAAGGTCCCACGCGAGCAGGCCCGCATCTTCCGCTCCCGCGCAGTCGTTCCTCCGCGCCCAGGAGAGCTTGTGCCGGCCTGGGCGGGCAAGGCCGTCCTGCTGGTGTCGCCCGGGCTCCGGCAGGAGAAAAGCCCACAGAGCGGCCTTTTGCCTTCGGAGCCGAGTCGTCGTCCATACCGATGTCGTTTTCTTGCCAGCTTCGTCCATGGCCGACCGCCCAGCCTGGAGGCATGAACGATGTCAGGCCGTTCCGTTTCGGGGTGGTCGCCGAGTCCGTCCGCTCCTCAGGTGATCTGGTCGCGCTCGCGCGGCGGGCCGAGGAGCTGGGGTATGCGACGTTGACGATCCGGGACCACTTCGTGGCCGAGCCGTTCGGGGAGCAGCTCGCGCCGATGGTGGCGCTGACAGCGGCGGCGTGCGCCACCGAGACATTGCGGGTCGGAACGATGGTGCTGGCCAACGACTACCGCCACCCGGTGGTGCTGGCCAAGGAGGCCGCGACGCTGCACGAGGTCTCCGGCGGGCGGTTCGAGTTGGGGGTGGGCGCGGGGTGGCTGCGCGAGGAGTACGAGCGGGCGGGGATGGCCTTCGACGCGCCGGCCGTGCGGGTGGACCGGCTGGAGGAGTCACTGCACCTGCTGCGCAGCCTGCTCGGCGGCCGGAGAACGACCTTCGAGGGTGAGCACTACCGGGTGCGGGACCTGACCGTCTTCCCGGTGCCCGACCGTCGTCCCCCGATCATGGTCGGGGCGGGCAGCGGCCGGATGCTGGGCATCGCGGGCCGGCACGCCGACAGCGTGGGCGTCCTGCCGCGCGCGCTGCCGGAGGGCGCCATCTCCGAGGAGATCACCGAGCGGATGCCGGACACCATCGCCCGCAAGGTCGACCTGGTGCGCGCCGCTGCCGGTGGGCGTGAGATCGAGTTGAGCATGCAGGTGAACCCGGTGTTCGGGGACGACCCGCGCGCGGTCGCCGAACGGGTGGCGCGAACGCGCGGCTGGGACGTCCCCGCCGACCTGGTGCTGGAGATGCCTTCGCAGTTCGTCGGGCCGCCCGAGCACATCGCCGGGCAGATGGCCGCGCGCCGCGACCGCTACGGATTCTCCTACTACCTGGTCCCCGACCACGTGATGGAGGAGTTCGCGCCGGTGATCGGGATGGTGTGAGCCAAGGCGGCCCGCACAGGTCGCCGCCGAACTGCCGGAGCGCTCCCTTCGCACCGCCATGGCGTCGCCGGCCGGGACGCCCGCCCTCGCCCCCGGCCACGTGCACGAGACCGATCAGCTCGCACGGCAGGCCGACCGCGAACGTGTCCGCAAAGCCCGCCCATAGGAACAGCCCCCTGGATTCGCTTCCAGGTCCCACGACTCCGCCTCGGCCGGCCCGTCAGGTGAGCTGATGGGCCGCGACTGTGAACTCGGCGTAGCCGTCGTCGTTGACCGAGCGGTGGTCGATGGCGATGCGGACGCGGTCCCCGGGGAGATCGGGCTCGAGGACGACCGCGTCCAAGTACGCCGGGATGGGGAACTCGGTGTCGAGGTCTGGTTCTTCGTCATCGTCGAACCAGAAGAGAGGCGTCTTGTCGATGATCGAATGTTGCCGGCCGTCCGCATCGGTGAAGACGACCTCGACGATATAGGGAAAGTCGTTGAGATCGACCCATCGGACGGCCTCAGCGATCAGCAGCGATGCGGTTTCTTCGCGGGACTGGTCAACCATCGGTGCGGGCCACTCCTACAGGACAGGACAATCCGGTGCCGCCGATGCTATCCGGTCATGTGTCCAGTTTGTTGCGGTAGAGGCGGCGGTGTTCCTTCGTCCCACATCAGAGGCGGCCTTGTTGACTGAGCGCCATCGAGTCTTTGATGATCGCCGCTTGTGATCTTGTTTTGTGGTCGATGATGGCTTTTATGGCTTTGTCGCGGCGGGTGGTGGCGTGGGCGGGCGCGGTGGCCGGCGGAGTGCTGCTGGTGGGGCTCGGCGTGGTGTTCGTGCTGGTCGGCCTGGACAAGGCAGACAAGATCTCCAGCACCCTGGGCGTGTTCATCGGCCTGATCGGCCTGGCGCTGTCGGTCTACGGTGTGGTGCTGGCCAGACGCGCCCTCGCCCAACAGCCGACCCCCGACCCTGAGCAGGAACCCGAGCCGACGTCAGAGCCTGAGGTATCGGGGCAGAGCGTGTCGGGGACGGTCGAGGGTGACAACATCCAGATCGGCCGGGCCCGGGACGTCAGCATCGACCGCCGTCGCAGCACCTGACGGCCCGGGGCGGCGCGTATGAGTGCGGGGCAGCGGGTTGACGGGTGGGTCGGTGGCCACAACATCCAGATCGGCCGGGTCGATGGCGACCTGACGGTTCTGCTGGATCGGGCCGAGTACCGGCTGGAGTTGCTGGAACCACGAGAGCCGGCGCGCGTGCCGCGTTCGCGCCGGTCGCCGTCGTACCTGCTGGACGCCCGCCAGGAGATCGTGCCCTACCGGCCCCGCCCGGAAATGGAAGAGTCGCTGCGGCGGTGGCGCGATGAGGACGACGAACCCGCCTCCCTCCTGCTGATGCACGCCCCCGGCGGTCAGGGCAAGACCCGCCTGGCCGGATGGTTCGCCACTCAAACCCATGAACAGGGGTGGGCGGTCACTCAGGCCGTCACCAGAACCGCGCGCCCCCCAGCCGCCACCGTTCAGGGGCTGGGTGGCGAAGTGCCGTTGCTGGTGGTGGTCGACTATGCCGACCGATGGCCTCTATCTGCTTTGGTGCATCTGGTGGAGAGTCTGGTGTTCGGCCACCCTGGCCGTCGGCTACGGGTGCTGCTGCTGGCCCGCCCCCAGACCGGCTTCTGGGAGAGCGTCGAGGCCGAACTGGCCCGCATCTCCATCGACCTGCCCTCCCCGATCCCGCTGCCGCCGTTGGCGACCGGACCGGCCGGGGAGGTGTTCACCGACGCCGCAACAGCATTCCAGACCGCGCTGACCACACCGCCCTACACGCCGGTGCCGTGCCCGGCGGAGTGGAGCGAGGCGGATTCGCCGCTGACAGTGCACATGAGCGCCCTGGCCGCCGTCTGCGCCGCCCGCGACGACGTCCCTGCCCCTGACCGCGACGAGCTATCGAAGTTTCTGCTGGGGCATGAACGCCGGTACTGGCAGGCCGACCCCACCAGCACCGAGCAGATCGAGACCATGATGCTGGTGGCCAGCCTGTTCGGCCCCCTGGAGACGCTCCAGCGTGCACGCTCCTGGCTCAAGCTCGCCCACCTGGCCAACGGCGACACCCAGGCCGAACAACTCCTGGCGACCCACCGGCGCCTCTACCCCGCCGACACCCTCACCCAAAGCAATCCCGCCGCATTGGCGCCGCTGCGCCCTGACCGGATTGCCGAAGACTTCATAGCCACTCAGCTAGCCCGTCCCCACACCGCCGAATTGGTCACCGAACTGCTCTCCCACGCCGAACCCGCCGAGATCCGGCAAGGGCTGATCATGCTGGCCGCCGCCGGCGACCGCCACACCACAGCCCGAACCGCCCTATTCGACCTCATCGCCACAAACCCGGCACTGGCAAGGCAAGCCACTCCACCAGTGATCGACACCTTCATCCGGCACGGCACCCACCGGCAAGCAGTAACCCTCCATAGGGCGCTTCCCCGCTACAGCACCGAACTCCTACGCCCCACACGCGACCTTGCCCAGCACATCCTCACCACCCTTCCAGCACAAACCCCACCAGCCACCCGCGCCTACTGGCTCAACTGGGCAAGCCTCCGCCTCGCCGCAGCCGGGGACCGGCAGGCCGCCCTGACCACGATCCAAGAAGCCGTCGACCTCTACCGCGTCCTCGCCAAGAACGAGCCCGCCGCCCACCTGCCCAACCTCGCCATGGCCCTGAACAACCTCGGCAACCACCTCGCCGAGACCGGGGACCGGCAGGCCGCACTCACCGCCGCCCAAGAAGCCGTCACCATCCGCCGCGCCCTCGCCAAGAATGAACCCGCCGCCCACCTGCCCAGCCTCGCTGGTGCCCTGAACAACCTCGGCAACCGCCTCGCCGAGACCGGGGACCGGCAGGCCGCCCTGACCGCCGCCCAAGAAGCCGTCGACCTCTACCGCGTCCTCGCCAAGAACGAGCCCGCCGCCCACCTGCCCAACCTCGCCATGGCCCTGAACAACCTCGGCAACCGCCTCGCCGAGACCGGGGACCGGCAGGCCGCACTCACCGCCGCCCAAGAAGCCGTCACCATCCGCCGCGCCCTCGCCAAGAACGAACCCGCCGCCCACCAGCCCGACCTCGCCATGGCCCTGAACAACCTCGGCAACCGCCTCGCCCAGACCGGGGACCGGCAGGCCGCCCTGACCGCCGCCCAAGAAGCCGTCACCATCCGCCGCGCCCTCGCCAAGGACGAACCCGCCGCCTACCTGCCCGACCTCGCCATGTCTCTATGTGCCGAGGTGTGGATCAAGGAAATGCACAGCTTCGACCTATCCACGGCTTTGACAACGGTCGACGAGGCCATCGAGATCTACGAGAAGCTCGCCGAACAACTGCCGCAAACGTTCAACGGCCAGCTAGCGGCGGCACGCGCCACACGAAGCAACATCCGGCAGCAGATCGACGCTGCCAGCCAAGAAGACCCGCCAGACGAGCAAGACGCCCCTGACGGCCCCTGACCGCGATAACTACATCAATGGGCAGATGCATCGTCGCCGGTCAGGCCGGTTGGGCAGGAGCCGCCGGACGACTGGTCACTTAGGGGTAGACCGGTGCCGCCGATGCCGCAGTAGCCGTTCGGGTTCTTGTACAGGTACTGCTGGTGGTAGTCCTCGGCGAAGTAGAAGTCGGGGGCCTCGGCCAGCTGGGTGGTGATGGGGCCGTAGCCCGCGCCCTTCAGGACCTGCTGGTAGGCGTCGCGGGAGGCCTCGGCCTCGGCGCGCTGGGCCGGCGAGTGGTAGAAGATCGCCGAGCGGTACTGGGTGCCGACGTCGTTGCCCTGGCGCATGCCCTGGGTCGGGTCGTGGGACTCCCAGAAGACGCGCAGCAGGTCGGTGTAGGCGACCTTGGCCGGGTCGTAGACGACGCGGACGGTCTCGGTGTGGCCCGTCCGGCCGCCGCAGACCTCCTCGTAGGTGGGGTTCGGGGTGTAGCCGCCCTCGTAGCCGGCCGAGGTGGAGTAGACGCCCGGGGTCTCCCAGAACTTGCGTTCGGCGCCCCAGAAGCAGCCGAGGGCGAACTCGGCGATCTCGGTGCCGTCGGGGTAGGGCGGCGCCAGCGGGGTGCCGAGGACCGCGTGCCGGGGCGGGACCGGCATGGGCTCGGCCCGGCCCGGCAGGGCCTCGTCGGGGGCGACCATCTGCGTCTTCGCGAAGCCGAACATGTCCTTCAGGTTAGCTCGCGCGGCGGGCCGTCATCAGGGGGCGGGTCCTCGCGGTCAGCAGTGTGCCCTATATGGCTACTTACGGGCTGATAGCTTGGCGTTCGTGCTGAACCGTCGCGGAATGGTATTCGGCTTCGCCGCGTACGGGCTGTGGGGGCTGTTCCCCCTCTACTGGCCCCTGCTGAAGCCCGCCGGGGCGCTGGAGATCCTCGCGCACCGGATCATGTGGTCGCTGGTCGCGGTGCTGGTCGTCCTGTCGCTGCGGCGGCACTGGGGGTGGGTGCGCGCGCTGACGCGCCGGCAGGTGGGGCTGCTGGCGGCGGCGGCCGTGGGGATCAGCCTCAACTGGGGCGTCTACATCTTCGCGGTCAACACCGGGCACACCATCGAGGCCGCGCTGGGGTACTTCATCAACCCGCTGATCAGCGTGCTGTTCGGGGTGCTGGTCTTCCGGGAGCGGCTGCGGCCGTGGCAGTGGGCGGCGGTGGGGCTCGGCACGGCCGCCGTGCTGGTCCTGACGGTCGACTACGGGCGGCCGCCGTGGATCGCGCTGGTCCTGGCCTTCTCGTTCGGCACCTACGGGCTGGTCAAGAAGTTCGTGAACATGCCCTCGGCCGAGGGCCTGACGGTCGAGACCGCGGTGATGTTCCTGCCCGCCCTCGGCCTCGCGCTGGTGCTGCAGCTGCGCGGGGACGCGGCGTTCGGGCACGCGGGCGCCGGCAACGCCCTGCTGCTCGTGGGCGCCGGGGTCGTGACGGCGATCCCGCTGCTGCTGTTCAACGCGGCGGCGGTCCGGATCCCGATGAGCACGATCGGGATGCTCCAGTACCTGACGCCGGTGCTGCAGTTCCTCATCGGGCTGCTGGTGCACCACGAGGCGATGCCGGCGAGCCGGTGGACGGGGTTCGTCCTGGTGTGGCTGGCGCTGGTGCTGCTCACCGCCGACGGCCTGCGGGCGGGGCGGCGCGCGCGGCGGGCGGCCCGGGTCCCGGTGGTGCCCGAGACGGCAGGTTGACGGGGAAGCGAACCTTTTGGGCCGTTCACGCCATCTATAGAGTGAACGACCCTGAAGGCACTAGAGTGCCGGACATCACACCCCTCCCCGCCTTGACCTAGGAGAATTCGCGTGCGCCTGCTGAGCATCACCGTGATGGGAGCGGCCCTCGTCACCGCCGGTCTGGTGACGCCCGCCGCCGGTGCGGCCAAGGCCCAGGCCCGGGTGGAGGTCAGCCCGGGGGTGGCGCGCCCGGGGCAGCGGGTCGGGCTGACGGTGCCGGGCTGCTCGGTGGGGACGCAGCGGCACTGGGCGGAGTCGAAGGTCTTCACCGGCCCGGTGACCCTCGGCGGCAAGGCCGACGCGGGGCTCGGCACCGCGACGGTGCGGCACGGCGCCGCGGCGGGCACCTACAAGATCGTCGCGCACTGCGGCGCGCGCACCCTGACCGGCAGGATCAAGGTCTCCAGCCGGGGCAGCTGGCCGGCGGTGCTGTCGGGCTCGCTGGACCCCCGCGCGCCGCGCTGACGCGCCCGGGCATTCGTTCATCCAGGCACGGCTTGGTTTTACCGGGAAATTTCCCGGTTCACCAAGGCGTGCCTGTCGCGTTTTCACGGGTGGCCATTTCCACGCTCCTCGGCCTATCACTGTTCGTGACGCGAGCGGAACGCTCCGCCTACGAAAGGGTATTCGAGTGACGAGCGTCACTCACGACCGGCTGAAGTTTCTTGGAACTTGATTCTTGAGGAAAGATTTTCACCATGTGATACTTCCCCAGAACCGCCCATAACACTCAAGGGTTGCGCTAGTGCCCTGAAGTTCCAGAGGTCGCGCGAGCCTGCCCGCATGCTCAATTTCACAACAAGGGGCAGCCGAGAGTGGCCGTCGACACCAGGACCGTTCCCGCGCGCAAGGCCAAGAACTTCCGCATCGACCGCAGCGCATGCCGCGTCGTCCGCGAGTCCCTCGGAGAACTGCGGCGGCCGAGCCGGGTGGCCCGGCCCGCCCCCGGCGTCGCCCGTCCGCTGGACGGGCGCGCATGACCGCGCCGCTCCTTCCCACCGACCGCGAGGTCCCGAAGGCGCTGCGCCTGCCCGGCGCCCTCCGTTACCGGGGCGAACTGTGAGCGGCGGGCAGGTCATCTCGGCCACTCCTGTGCGAATCGGCGTCGACGTGGCCGCCGAAGCGCGCGCGCTGGTGCAGGGCCTGGTCAGGGCTCCCTGGGGCCAGGTCTCCCCCTCGGTGTACGAGACGGGCCGGCTGGTCACGCTGACGCCATGGCTCACCGGACACGACCGGCGGGTGGCGTACCTGCTGCGCACCCAGCGGCCCGACGGCGGCTGGGGCGCGCCCGAGGCCGGCTACGCGCTCGTCCCGACGCTGAGCGCCACCGAGGCCCTGCTGTCGGTGCTGCACGCGGACCCGGGCGGCGCCCCGGCCGTGGTGGCGGCGGCCGACGCCGGGCTGGAGCGGCTGACCGGGCTGCTGCCGGGCGCGGGGCGCTCGCGGCTGCCGGACATGCCGGCGATCGAGCTGATCGTGCCGTCGCTGATCACGCTGATCGGCCGGCACCTGCTCGCCCCGCCGCCCGGCCTGGAGCACCGGCGCGACCTCGTGCTGCCGCTGCCGGCCGGGATGGACAACGCCAAGCTCGCCATGATCCGCGCCATGCTGGCGTCGGGCGCGGTGGTGCCGCAGAAGCTGCTGCACGCCCTGGAGATCGTCGGCGACACCGCGCGCGGCCTGCCGCACGTCCGCCCCGAGGCCACCGGCACGATCGGCGCCTCGCCCGCCGCGACCGCCGCCTGGCTCGGCGACCGGCCGCCCGCCGACCCGAGCGACCCGGCGCGCTGGCACCTGGAGACCGTGGCGTCCTGGCACGACGGGCCGGTCCCCGTCGGCTACCCGCTGACGGTCTTCGAGCGCGGCTGGGTGCTGGCCTGGCTGGCGCGCGCCGGCATCCCCTTCACCACGCCGCCCGAGCTGGTGCTCAGCCTGACCGCGCCGCTCGGCCCGGCCGGGACGTCCGCCGCCGCCGGGCTGCCCGCCGATGCCGACACCACCGCCGGCGCGCTCTACGCGCTCGCCCTGCTCGGCGCGCCGCACAGCCCGGACGCCCTGTGGGAGTACGAGACCCCGACGCACTTTTGCACCTGGGCCGGCGAGGACGGCTTCTCCCTCACCACCAACGCGCACGTGCTGGAGGCGTTCGGGCAGTACCTGGAGAGCGTCGGCAGGGACCGGCTGAAGGAGGAGACGGCCCGCCGCTACGACGCGACCATCCGCAAGGTCGGCGACTGGCTGTGCGAGCAGCAGCATCAGGACGGCAGCTGGACCGACCGCTGGCACGCCTCGCCGTACTACGCGACGGCCTGCTGCGTCTTCGCCCTGGACCGCTTCGGCGGCGGGGCCTACACGGCCGCGGTGCAGCGCGCGCGCCGCTGGGTGCTGGACACCCAGCACCCGGACGGCTCCTGGGGGCGTTGGGGCGGCACCGCGGAGGAGACCGCCTACGCGGTGCAGATCCTGCTGCTGACCAGCTCTTCTTCCGGCGACGAGCCGGTGCGCGCGGCACTGCGCGCGGCGGACCTGCTGTCCTCCGCGCTGACCGGCGACGCCGCCGACGAGCCGCCGGCGCTCTGGCACGACAAGGACCTCTACCACCCGACCGCGATCGTCCGGGCGGCGGTGCTGGTCTCGGCGCATCTCCTGCAGAGCGCAACCGGTATTGCAATTAAGTGAAATAAAACACACGGCAAAGTATCGACAAAGCGCCGCATAGCAACCTCGTGACTGCGGACCGCCTTGAGCGCTTTAGTTTGCGTTGGTAAGGTTCTGGGCTGTGTGGAACGCCCCCGGCGGGTCCACTCATCTCAGCACGAGAAGTGTTTCGCGACCCCAAAAACGGCCCGGCCGGGCTCGCGAACTCCCTTACATATCGTTGGGTCGGTTGTTAATGCGCTTCCGCAACTCCCGTCTGCGGGCGAAAGTCACGGCTCCGCCGGTTTCGCCGACCGCCCTGTGGGCGTTCGCGGCCCGGGCCACCCCGCGCGAGGGGGTGAACCTGCCGCGGGTCGGCGCCTGCGACGCCCGGCCCGCCCGCGGCGCCGGCGCGCGCGGCACCGGCCGCGTCCGCGCGACCGAACTGCACTCCGGTGCCATTGACCCGGTTTATCGCGCCCACCCCGAAAACGCCGCGCCCGACGACGAACGGCCCGCCAAGGACATCCGCACGCCGCTGGAACTGAACCGAATTCGGGAAGTGCCGTCCCAGGAGGACGCGCTGACCAGCGGACACATCCGGCCGGCCGGGCACACGCAGTTCACCGGACTCGCCGGCAGCCGCCCGATGAACACCGTCCGGGCGCTCATCGGGATCCGGCATTGCGAACCGGTCATCTGCGACGGGCTCCCCGAAAGCAGCGAACCCGCCCCCTTCCAGAACCTGGAAGACCGGAACCGCCGGGCCGTCCCGCGGAACGTGCCACGAACGGCACCGCAGCCGCCCGAGACCGCCGCCGAGCCGGAGGAAGAGCCGCCCGTGCCCGAAGACCCCACCACGCCGTCCGGCCTGCCCGTCCGGGTCCCGCAGACGAGCCTGGCGCCGCCGCTGTGCGACGGCGCCCCGCAGGACGCCGACCCCGAAGAGCCGGCCCGGACGCCCGCCGAGATCCAGCGGATCATGGGCTCCTATCAGCGCGGCACCCGCCGCGGCCGCAGCGACGCGGCCGAAACCCTGGGCAAGCACGCAGAAGGCGAGGACGAGCAGTGATGCAGAAGGCGGGTTCGGCGGCCGATCTGGGCTGGCTGCTGGACGACCTGGTCGGCCGGTTGCCGCACGCCCGGCACGCGGTCGTGCTGTCGGCCGACGGGCTGCTCATGGCCTCCTCGGCGAGCATGACCCAGGACGACGGCGAGCACCTGGCCGCCGTCGCGGCCGGCATCCAGAGCCTGGCCAAGGGCGCCGGCACCCGCTTCGGCGGCGGCCCCGTCCGCCAGACGATCGTGGAGATGCAGTCGGCGTTCCTGCTGGTCTCGGTCGCCGGCAAGGGCGCCTGCCTGGCCGTGCTGAGCGACGAGGAGGCCGACGTCGGCCTCATCGCCTACGAGATGGCGATGCTGGTCACCAGCATGGGCCACCACCTGTCGACCCCGTCCCGGACCGAGTCCACCACCGCACCGGAGAGCCGACCCACGTCATGATGCCGCCCGAGGATCCAGCGCAGGAGCGATGGCCTGAGGAGCAACGGCCCCAGTGGCCCGGTCAGCCCGAACCCGACCAGTGGCTCGACGAGCACGCCGGCCCGATGGTGCGGCCGTACGTGATGACCGGGGGCCGGATCGAGCCGACCCGGGGCAAGTTCGACCTCATCACGCTGGTGGTGGCGGCCGGGCCCGAACCCGACGGCCAGCTCGGCCTCGGCCCCGAGCACGTCGCGATCATGCGGTTGTGCCGGACGGTGATGTCGGTCGCCGAGCTCACCGGGTACCTGGACCTGCCCGTCGCCACGGTCCGGGTGCTGCTCGGCGACCTGCTCGACAAGAGCCTCATCACCATGCAGGAACCCGAACCGGAGGCGGACATGCACGACATCAGGCTCTACCAGGCGGTGATCGATGGCCTCCGGGCACTCTGACCGCGGCCCGCGCGGCCGCCGGCTCCCCACCGCCGTCAAGATCGTCATCGCGGGCGGCTTCGGCGTCGGCAAGACCACGATGGTGGGCACCGTGTCGGAGACCGCGCCGCTGCGCACCGAGGAGATCCTCACCGACGAGGGCGTCGGCGTCGACGACCTGTCGGGGGTCGAGCGCAAGAAGACCACCACGGTCGCCATGGACTTCGGCCGCATCACCATGCGCGACGAGTACGTCCTGTACCTGTTCGGCACGCCGGGCCAGGAGCGGTTCTGGTTCATGTGGGACGAGGTCTCGCTCGGGGCGCTCGGCGCGGTCGTGCTCGCCGACACCCGGCGGCTGTCGGACTGCTTCCCGTCGGTGGACTACTTCGAGCGGCGCGGGACGCCGTTCGTCGTCGCGGTGAACTGCTTCGAGGGGGCGCAGCAGTTCGACCTGGCCGAGATCCAGATGGCGCTGAACCTCGGCCCGTCGGTGCCGGTGATGCTGTGCGACGCGCGCAGCCTGGAGTCCTGCAAGAAGATCCTCATCGACCTGGTCCTGCACGCGATGAAGTTCCGCGGCCTCCTCCCCCAGCCCCAGCAGGCCTGACCCGGACACGAGGAAAGGGGGGCGCCTTCCGGCGCCCCCCTTTTCCCTGCCCGCCGCCATAGCAGACTTATACCCGCACTTTGCCGTTCGGCTGTCACCGATCGAACGCGTTCGGCAACCTTCGGGCATGGTCTCATCCCCTCATGAGGCGCTCCACCAGCTCTTCCGGGAGGACACCGCCCTGTTCGGGCGGGCCCTGGAACACCTGCTGGGCCTGGAGTTCCCCACCCCGCGCGCCGTGCGCGTCCTCAACTGCGACCTCACCGAGGTGAAGCCGCTGGAGCGCCGCGCCGACACCGTCCTGATCTCCGAGAGCGACGAGGGCGATCACATCATGATCGTCGAGTCGCAGGGCCGGCCGGACCCGGGCAAGCACTCGAGCTGGTGCTACTACATCGCCTACCTGCACGACAAGTACAAGTGCCCGGTGACCCTGCTGGTGACCTGCTCCGACAAGGCCACCGCCGACTGGGCCGGCCGCCCCATCAAGATCGGCCACGAGAAGTGGCCGGCCATGGTGGTCCGCCCCATCGCCCTCGGCCCCGGCAACGTCCCCGCCGTCACCGACCCCCGGCACGCCTCCGACGACGTCTTCTTCGCCGTCTTCTCCGCACTCACCCACGCACGCTCCGCACACGCGGATGCGATACTGGAGGCGCTGGCCGACGCGCTCAACATCCTGGATACCGATTCCGCCGGATTCCTCGCCGAATTCACTCGGGCCGGTCTCGGCGACACCGCCGCCGGCGAACTGTGGAGTTTGCTGATGAGCACGAAGATCTACCCGTACCAGACCGACCTCGGCAAAGCCCTGAACCCTGAAACCTACGCCAAGGGCGAGGCCAGCGGCAGGGCCGAAATGTTGCTGAAGGTGCTCCGGTTGCGCGGCATCGAAGTTCCTCAGGACGTCGCCGACCACATCATGGCCTGCACCGACGAGGCCACCATCGACCAGTGGCTGAGCCGCAGCCTCACCGCCACCACCATCGACGACGTCCTCGACCCCGTCCTCAGCCCCGGGACCTTCACCAGAGGCCATGCCGAGGGCTATGCCAGAGGCTGCGCCGAAATGATGTTCGTGGTGCTCCGCGCCAGGGGCATCGAAGTTCCGCGGGAAGCCGCTGCACAGGTCATGGCCCGCATCATGGCCGACGCCGGCGATGCCGCTCTCACCCGGTGGGCTGAGCGCGCGATCACCGCCACCACCATCGACGACGTTCTCGCGGGCTGACACCGGCGGGAAAGCGGAAGGGGAGCGCCGGAGGCGCTCCCCTTCCGCTTGCGTTCTGGTGTCAGCCGGTGCGGGTGACGACGTAGTCGCACAGGCCGGTGAAGGCCGCGCGGGCCGGGATGTCGGGCAGGGTCATCAGCTCGGCGCGGGCGTCCTCGGCCCAGCGGCGCAGGTCCGCGCGGGCCTGGTCCATCGCCGGGTGCGCGCGCAGCAGCGCGAGCGCCTCGGCGTGCAGGGCGTCGTCGGTGAGGTCGGTGTCCAGCAGCTCGCGCAGCCGGGCGTCGTCCGGGCCCGAGCCGGCGCCGGCCAGGACCAGGTGCATCGGCAGGGTGCGGATGCCCTCGCGCAGGTCGGTGCCGGGGGTCTTGCCGGACTGCTCGGCGTCGGAGGTGATGTCCAGGATGTCGTCCGACAGCTGGAACGCCACGCCGATCTTCTCGCAGGCCGAGGTGATGGTGTCGACCACGTGCGGCGGGGCGCCGGCCAGCAGCGCGCCGAACTGGCCCGACACCGCGATCAGTGAGCCGGTCTTGTCCGCCACGACCTGCAGGTAGTGCTTCAGCGGGTCGGCGTCGGCGGCCGGGCCGACCGTCTCCTGGATCTGGCCGCGCACCAGCCGCGCGAACGCGCGGGCCTGGATGCGCACCGCCTCGGGGCCGAGGTCGGCCAGCAGGTCCGAGGCGCGGGCGAACAGGTAGTCGCCGGTGAGGATCGCGACGGTGTTGGTCCACCGCGCGTTCGCCGACTCCTGGCCGCGCCGCACCGGCGCCTCGTCCATCACGTCGTCGTGGTACAGCGTGGCCAGGTGGGTCAACTCGACCACGACCGCCGCCGGGACGACGCCCGGGGCGGTCTTGTCGCCGAACTGGGCGGCCAGCACCACCAGCATCGCGCGAAAACGCTTGCCGCCCGCCTCGACCAGGTGCTTGGACGCCTGGGTGAGCAGCGGGTCCTCGCTGCGGACCGCGTCGAGCAGCAGCGCCTCGACCCCCGCGAGCGCGGTGCGGGCGTCGGCGGCGAGCCCGGCGTCGATGGGCAGCCCGAACGGGCCCGTCGCCTCTACAGGCCCGCCGTCGAACTCCGCAGCGGAAACGCTACTCACCCAAACCCCCTACCGGACGAACATCTGCGTCGCGGCATGCCCCGCGAGGTCCAGCATGGGCTGGGGGAGCACACCGAGTACCACAGTAGCCGCCACGCCGAGCGCGACCGCAGCCGCGGTCGCCGGGGCGGACACCACGGTCGGCCCGTCGGCGTCCGGCTCGCTGAAGAACATCACCACGATGACGCGGACGTAGAAGAACGCCGCGACCGCCGACGACAGCACGCCGACGACCACCAGCGGCGTCGCGCCGCCCTCGATCGCGGCCTTGAACACCGCGAACTTGCCGGTGAAGCCGCTCGTCAGCGGGATGCCGGCGAACGCCAGCAGGAAGAAGGCGAACACCCCCGCCACCAGCGGGGAGCGCTTGCCGAGGCCGGCCCAGCGCGACAGGTGCGCCGCCTCGCCGCCCGCGTCCCGCACCATCATGATCACCGCGAACGCGCCGATCGTGGTGAAGCCGTAGGCGGCCAGGTAGAACAGGGTGCCCGACAGGCCGTCGCGGGAGGTGGCCACGACGCCGGTGAGCAGGAACCCCGCGTGCGCGACCGAGGAGTAGGCCAGCATCCGCTTCAGGTCGGTCTGGGTGATCGCGATGACGGCGCCGGCGACCATGGTGAGGATCGCCACGCCCCACATCGCGGGCCGCCAGTCCCACCGGAGGTTCTCCAGCGCCACGTAGTAGACCCGCAGCATCGCGCCGAACGCCGCGACCAGGGTGCACGACGCCATCAGCGCGGTGATCGGGGTCGGGGCGCCCTGGTAGACGTCGGGCTTCCACATGTGGAACGGCACCGCGCCGAGCTTGAACAGCAGCCCGACCGACAGCAGCGCGACGCCGGCGAGCAGCAGCGTGTCGCTGCCGGCGTCCTTGCTGAGCTGCGCGGAGATCGCGCCGAGGCGGACCGACCCGGCGTAGCCGTACAGCAGCGCCGTCCCGTAGAGGAAGAACGCCGAGGAGAACGCGCCGAGCAGGAAGTACTTGACCGCCGCCTCCTGCGACAGCAGCCGCCGCCGGCGGGCCAGGCCGCACAGCAGGTACAGCGGCAGCGACATGACCTCCAGTGCGACGAACATGGTGAGCAGGTCGTTGGACGCCGGGAACATCAGCATCCCGCCGACCGCGAACATCATCAGCGGGAACACCTCGGTCTGGGTGAACCCGGCCGCCATCGCGTCCTGCTCGGCCTCGCTGCCGGGCAGCGCGGACGCCTGCGCGGCGAAGCTCGGCTGCCGCCGCTCGGCGACCAGCAGCAGGCTGATCAGCGCCAGCACCAGGATGGTGCCCTGCAGGAACAGGGTGGGGCCGTCCACGCCGATCGCGCCCTCGGCGGCGACGTGGAACGGCTTGTCCTGCGCCGCCAGGTAGATCGTCCAGACGAACGCGCCGAGCAGGCCGAGCGCGGCCAGCGGCACCTGGGCGCGGTACCGGCCGGACCGGCCGACGAACGCCTCGACCAGCACACCGGCGATGGCGACGCCGAACACCAGCAGCATCGGCGCGAGCTGGCCGTACTCGATGTGCGGGGCCGGGATGTCGGCCCCCTGCGCCAGGACGACTCTCGCGGTCATGGGCGCGCTCCGTTCTCCGCGACGTTGATCTTGGGGGCCGGGTCGTGCCGGTCCAGCCGGACCATCGTCTGCTTCACCGAGGGATTGATCACGTCCAGCACCGGCTGCGGGAAGAAGCCCATCGCCACGATGATCGCGATGATCGGCGCGACGGCGAGCTTCTCCCGGGCCGACAGGTCCGGCATGGCCCGCACCGGTTCGGCGGCGGGGCCGCCCATGGTGCGCTGGTAGGTCCACAGGATGTAGATCGCGGCCAGCACGATGCCGATGGTGGCGATCACCGCGGGCACCCGGTACCGCTCGAAGGTGCCGGTGAACACCATGAACTCCGACACGAACGGCGCGAGGCCGGGCAGCGACAGCCCGGACAGGCCGGCCACCAGGAACGTCCCGGCGAGCACCGGGGCGATCTTCTGCACGCCGCCGAAGTCGGCGATCCGCGCCGACCGGCGGCGCACGATCATGAAGCCGACGATGAGGAACAGCGCGCCGGTGGAGAACCCGTGGTTGATCATGTACAGCGCGGCGCCGGACTGGCCCGCGGTCGTCATCGCGAAGATGCCGAGCACGATGAACCCGAAGTGCGACACCGAGGTGTAGGCGACCAGCCGCTTCAGGTCGACCTGGCCGATCGCCAGGACCGCGCCGTAGATGATGCTGACCACCGCGAGGGCGAGCACGACCGGCGTCGCCCACTTGGCGGCGCCGGGGAACAGCTCCAGGCAGAACCGGAGCATGCCGTAGGTGCCGACCTTGTCCAGCACGCCGACGACGAGCACCAGCGCGCCCGCCGGGGACTGCGCCGCGGCGTCGGGCAGCCAGGTGTGCACCGGCACCATCGGCGCCTTGATCGCGAAGGCGACGAAGAAGCCGAGGAACAGCCACCGGGCCGTGGTCGGCTCGATGTGCATGGTGCTGAGCTCGCTGAACAGGAAGGTGCCGTGGCCGACGCCGCCCGCGCTCGGCGCCTTGGCCGACAGCGGGTACAGCCAGATGACGGCGACCAGCATCAGCAGCCCGCCGAACAGCGAGTACAGCAGGAACTTCACCGCGGCGTAGGAGCGCTGCGCGCCCCCGTAGTAGCCGATGATGAAGTACACCGGGATGAGCATCGCCTCGAAGAAGACGTAGAACAGGAAGACGTCGGTCGCCGCGAAGACGCCGATCATCGTCGCCTCGAGGCCGAGGAGCAGCGCGAAGTAGGTCTTGGCGGAGCGCCTGGCCGGGACGTCGACGCCGCCGGAGCGGCCGGCCTCGTCCCAGGAGGCGAGCACCACCAGCGGCACCAGGATCACCGACAGCACGACCAGCGTCAGCGCGATGCCGTCGACGCCGACGGCCCAGTGCACGCCGAACTGCTTGATCCACCAGTACTTCTCTTCGAACTGGAAGCGCGCGCCGCCGGTGTCGAACTGCGACGTCATCACCAGCGCGAGCGCCGCGACGACGACGGAGACACCGAGCGTGACCTGCTTGGCGAGCGTCTCGCGCGCGCTTGGCAGCAGGGCCACCACGAGCGCGCCGACGAGCGGCAGCGCGATCAGTACGGACAGCCAGGGGAAGTCGTTCACGAGACGTTCACCGCCAGGAGCGCGGCCACGATGACTGCGGCTCCGATTCGACACAGCATGGAAAGGGCGTTCACGAAACGTTCACCGCCAGCAAAGCGGCCACGATGACCGCGGCGCCGAAGAACATGGAAAGGGCATAGGACCTGACGAAGCCCGTCTGGATCCGCCGGACACGGCCGGAGGTGCCGCCGATGCCGGCCGCCAGGCCGTTGACGGCGCCGTCGACGCCCCGGTTGTCGAACCAGACCGCCAGGCGGGTCAGCCACTGGCCGGGACGCATCAGCAGCGACTCGTTCAGCGCGTCCCCGTACAGGTCCTTGCGGGCCGCGACGGTGACGAACGAGCCCTTCGGCGCCGTCGTCGGCACCGGGCGGGCGCCGTACTGGCGCCACGCGATGCCGGCGCCGAGGACCATCAGGACGAAGGTCGCGATGCCGGGGACCGTGATGAACTTGAACTCGTGGTGCTCGGGCTCGCCCACGACCGGGGCGAGGAAGTCGGCGAAGCCGCCGAGCACCAGGAACCCGCCGGCGAACACCGAGCCGAACGACAGCAGGATCAGCGGGACCGTCATCACCTTCGGCGACTCGTGCGGGTGCACGCCCTCCTCCCAGCGCTTCTCGCCGTAGAAGGTCATGAACATCACCCGCGACATGTAGTACGCGGTGATGCCCGCGCCGATCAGCGCGCACGCCCCGAGGATGCTCCCCGAGGTGCCGCCCTTCTCGAACGCGGCCTCGATGATGCCGTCCTTGGTGAACCAGCCCGACAGGAACGGGAACCCGATGATGGCCAGGTAGCCGAGCCCGAACGTGGCCCAGGTGAGGACCATCATCTTGCGCAGGCCGCCGTAGTGGCGCATGTTCACGTCGTCGTTCATGCCGTGCATGACCGAGCCGGCGCCGAGGAACAGGCCCGCCTTGAAGAAGCCGTGCGCGATCAGGTGCGCGATGGCGAAGACGTACCCGGTCTTGCCGAGCCCGGCGGCCAGGTGCATGTAGCCGATCTGCGACATCGTCGAGCCGGCCAGGGCCTTCTTGATGTCGTCCTTGCCGCACCCGATGACCGCACCGGCCAGCAGCGTGGCCGCGCCGACGATCGTCACCACCAGCTGCGCCGTGTGCGACATCTCGAAGATCGCCGCGGAGCGGACGATGAGGTACACGCCCGCGGTCACCATCGTCGCGGCGTGGATGAGCGCCGACACCGGGGTCGGGCCCTCCATCGCGTCCAGCAGCCACGACTGCAGCGGCAGCTGCGCGGACTTGCCGCACGCGCCGAGCAGGAGCAGCAGGCCGAGCGCGGTCGCGGTGCCCGACGACAGCTTGGCGGCGGCGCCGACGTGCTCGGCGCCGGTGCCGAGGATCTGGTCGAACCCGGCGGTGCCGAACACCGCGAACATCAGCATCAGCGCGGTCAGGAAGCCGAGGTCGCCGACGCGGTTGACCACGAACGCCTTCTTGGCCGCGGTCGCCGCGGTCGGCTTGTACTGCCAGAACCCGATCAGCAGGTAGGACGCCAGGCCGACGCCCTCCCAGCCGAGGAAGGTGATCACGTAGTTGCCGCCGAGGACCAGCGTCAGCATCGCCGCGACGAACAGGTTCAGGTAGGCGAAGAACCGGCGCCGGTCCGGGTCGTGCGCCATGTAGCCGATGGAGTAGACGTGGATGAGCGTGCCCACGCCGGTGATCAGCAGGACGAAGCTGATGGACAGCGGGTCCACCAGCAGGTCCGCGCCGACCTTGACCACGCCGGCGTCGATGAAGTCCCACAGGTGCAGGGTGCGGCGCCGCTCCTCGGCGTCGTACCCGAGCATCTGCGCGAACATCGCGACGCCGACCACGAACGAGGCCGCCGACGCCGTGACGCCGAGCAGATGACCCCATCTGTCGGTGCGCCGGCCGCCGAGCAGCAGGATCGCCGCGCCCGCGAGCGGCAGGGCGATCAGAAGCCAGGACGCGGCCTGGATGCCTTCCGCTTTCATTCCCTGCCTCTCAGTACTTCAGCAGGTTCGCGTCGTCGACCGACGAGGACCTGCGGGTCCGGAAGATGGTCATGATGATCGCCAGGCCGACCACGACCTCCGCCGCGGCCACCACCATCACGAAGAACGCGATGATCTGGCCGTCGAGCTTGCCGTGCATGCGGGCGAAGGTGACGAACGCCAGGTTGGTGGCGTTCAGCATCAGCTCGACGCACATGAACACCACGATCGCGTTGCGGCGCACGAGCACGCCGAGGCCGCCGATGGTGAACAGGATCGCCGACAGCGCCAGGTAGTGTCCCGGGCTCATCGCTCGGCCTCGCCTTCAGAGATGCCGGTGGAACGGACGACCGCCCGGCCCTCGGCGTCCGCGCCCTCGGCCCGCCCCGTGGCGGCCTGCACCGCCGCCACGTCCGCGGTGACCGCGTCGCCCTCGGACTCGCCGTACAGGTCGGTGTGCCGGGAGGCGGTGTCGGCGCGCGCCGCGATGACGGGGTTGACCGACAGCTCCGACGGGGTGCCGTCCGGCAGCAGCGCGGGCATGTCGACCGCGTTGTGCCGGGCGTAGGTGCCGGGGCCGGGCAGCGGGCCCGGGTGCGCGGCGCTCTTGAACCGCTTGACCGACAGGTCCTTCTGCGTCGGCTTCGGCGTGGTGCGCTCGCGGTGCGCCAGCACCATCGCGCCGAGCGCCGCGGTGATCAGCAACGCGCTGGTCACCTCGAACGCGAACACGTACTGGGTGAACAGCAGCCGGGCCAGGCCGATGACGTTGCCCTCGGCGTTGGCCTGCTTCAGGCCGGCCGAGTCGCCGAGCGCGGCGTTGCCGAACCCGGCGGCGAGCAGCACCAGGAAGCCGAGCGCGGCGACCGCGCCCCACAGGCGCTGGCCCCGGATCGTCTCCACCAGCGAGTCGGTGGAGCTGACGCCGACCAGCATCAGCACGAACAGGAACAGCATCAGCACCGCGCCGGTGTACACGATGACCTGGACGAACGCCAGGAACGGCGCGTCCTGCACCGCGTACAGCGCGGCCAGCGACAGCATCACCACCGCGAGCAGCAGCGCCGAGTGCACCGCCCGCCGCATGAAGATCATGCCGAGGGCGGCGCAGACCGACACCACGGCCAGCAGCCAGAAGATGAACGCCTCGCCGGGCTGGGCGTCGGCCACCTGGCCGGCGATCACGTGCGCGGTCACTTGCGGTCACCTCCCTCTTCGGGCGCCGACCGGCGAAGCCGCCCCTCCGCCTCTTCGGGGGGTGCGGGGGGTCGCCCCCCCTCGGGGGAATCGGGCGTGAGGCCGAGGCGGTAGTACTCCTCTTCGGTGTCGCCGAGCCGCATCGCGTGCGGCGGCGCCTCCATGCCCTCGCGCAGCGGCGCGAGCAGCATGTCCTTGGTGTAGATGAGGCTCTCCCGGCTGTCGTCGGCGAGCTCGTACTCGTTGGTCATCGTGAGCGCCCGGGTCGGGCAGGCCTCGATGCAGAGGCCGCACAGGATGCACCGCAGGTAGTTGATCTGGTAGACGCGGCCGTAGCGCTCCCCGGGCGAGTAGCGCTCGTCCGCGGAGTTGTCGGCGCCCTCGACGAAGATGGCGTCGGCCGGGCACGCCCAGGCGCACAGCTCGCACCCGACGCACTTCTCCAGCCCGTCCGGCCACCGGTTCAGCTGGTGCCGGCCGTGGAAGCGCGGCGCCGTCGGCTTCTTCACCTCGGGGTACTGGACGGTCTCGCTCTTCATGAACATCTGGTGGAACGAGACCCCGAACCCCTTGACCGGGTTCAGGAAGTCAGTGAATCCCACTTGCGACCTCCTTGGGGGACGCTTCGGTCGGGCGCGGAGCCGGCACGCTCACCGGCCGGCCGTGGTAGTGCGGGGCGTCCATCGGCGGCACCGGGAAGCCGCCCGCCGCGGCGTCCGCGGCGCCGGTCCCGGTGGGCTCGGGCTCGGGCCCGTCCTTCTTGCCGCCCCGGCCCATCTCCCAGGCGACGGTCGCGGCGATGACCAGGCCGGCCGCGATCGCGGCGTACAGGAAGATCGACTGGACGGCGTAGCCCTCGTTCTTCAGCGCGCGCACCGTGGCGACCAGCAGGATCCAGCCGAGCGAGAAGGGCATCAGCACCTTCCAGCCGAGCTTCATCAGCTGGTCGTAGCGGACCCGCGGCAGCGAGCCGCGCAGCCAGATGAAGAAGAAGATGAACAGCCAGAGCTTCACCATGAACCACAGCACCGGCCACCAGCCGCTGTTGGCGCCCGCCCAGACCGTGGAGATCGGCGCGGGGGCCCGCCAGCCGCCGAGGAACAGCGTGGTGGCGAGGGCCGACAGGGTGGCCAGGTTGATGTACTCGGCGAGGAAGAACATCGCGAACTTCAGCGACGAGTACTCGGTGTGGAAGCCGCCGACCAGCTCGCCCTCGCCCTCGGGCAGGTCGAACGGGATGCGGTTGGACTCGCCCATCATGGTGACGACGTAGACCAGGAACGACGGCAGCAGCAGCACCGCGAACCAGGTGTCGGTCTGGGCGTTGACGATGCCGGTCGTCGACATCGTCCCGGCGTACAGGAACACCGCCACGAACGACAGCCCCATCGCGATCTCGTAGGAGATCACCTGCGCGGACGAGCGGAGCCCGCCGAGCAGCGAGTAGGGCGACATCGACGACCAGCCGGCCAGCACGATGCCGTAGACGCCCATCGAGGACATCGCCAGCACCAGCAGCACCGCGACCGGCAGGTCGGTGCCCTGCAGCGCGGTGTGGTGGCCGAAGACCGACACCGTCGGCCCGAACGGGATGATGATGAAGGAGATGAACGCCGGCACCGCCGACACCACCGGCGCCAGCACGAAGACGATCTTGTCGACCTGGCGCGGGACGATGTCCTCCTTCAGCGCCAGCTTCACGCCGTCGGCGAGGCCCTGCAGCAGCCCGAACGGGCCGCAGCGGTTCGGGCCGACGCGCAGCTGCATCCGGCTGATGACGCGGCGCTCCACCCACATCGACATCAGCACGGTCAGCACCAGGAACACGAAGATGGCGAGGACCTTGCCGCCGATCAGCCACCACGGGTCCTTGCCGAACGCCGACAGCGTCGGATCCGAGGGCGCGGGCGCGTAGGCGAGCAGACTCATTCGGTGCCTCCAACCTCGAAGTCCTCGGCCGCGGCGCGGTCGGCGACGGGTTCCTCCGTCACGGGCCCGGCGGCGGCGGAGATCTCTACGATGCTCGCGGCGGTCGCGCCGAGGTCGCGGTACAGCGCGGCGCCCGCCGAGTTGGCGGGCAGCCACACGGTCCGGTCCGTCAGGTCCGGCGTGATCTCCAGCGGGAGCGTGACCGCGCCGCGCGGGCCGGTGACCGTGACCGCGTCCGTCGCGCCGATCTCGGCGGCGGTCGCGGGCGACAGCCGGGCGAGGGCGGGCTTGGCGGTGCCGGCCAGGTAGGGCTCGCCGTCCTGCAGCCGGCCCCGGTCCAGGAGCAGCCGCCAGGTGGCCACGAGCGCCTGGCCCGGCCCCGGCTCGGGCCGGTGGCCCTGCGCGGTGCCCGGCGCGGCCGGCCGCTCGCCGCGGTACACGCCGAGCTCGGCGAGCTCGCGGCGCGCCGCCTCGGGCCCGGGCAGGCCGAGGTGGACGTCCATCTCGCCGGCCAGCGCGTCCAGCACCCGCAGGTCGGCCATCCGGCCGGTGGACTTCAGCGCGGCGTCGAACGGGCGGCCGCGGCCCTCCCAGTCGACGAACGTGCCGGCCTTCTCGGCGACGGCCGCGACCGGCAGCACCACGTCGGCGCGGTCGGTGACCGCGCTCGGCCGCTGCTCCAGGCTGACGATGAACGGCGTCGCGTCCAGCGCCGCCAGCACCGCGCCCGGATCGGGCATGTCGTAGGGGTCCACGCCGCCGACCAGCAGCGCGGCCCGCTCGCCGCGGGCGGCGGCGGCGAGGATGCCGGCGGCGTCCTCGCCCGGCCCGGCGGGCAGCTCGGCGACGCCCCAGACCCGCGCGACCTCCGCGCGGGCGGCCGGGTCGGTCACCGGGCGGCCGACCGGCAGCAGCCCGGGCAGCGCCCCGGCCTCCAGCGCGCCGCGCTCCCCCGCCCGGCGCGGCACCCAGGCCAGGCGCGCGCCGGTGATGTGGGCGAGCCGGACGACGCTGGACAGCGCGCCCGGCGCCGCCGCGAGCCGCTCGCCGACGAGGATGACCGCGCCGGGCGTCTCCAGCAGCTCACGGGTCCCGCCGCCGTCGATGATCGAGCCGAGCACCTCGGCCTCGTCGCCCGGCCGGGCCGGCAGCAGCGTGCCGCCGACCTTGGCCAGGCCGCGCGACGCGAACGGCGCGACGGCGAAGACCTTCAGGCCCTTCTTGCGGAACGCCTTGCGCAGCCGCAGGAAGACGATCGGCGACTCCTCCTCGGGCTCCAGGCCCGCGAGCAGCACCGCCGGCGCCTTCTCCAGGTCGGCGTAGGTGACCTCGATCGGGCGGCCCGCCACCGCGGAGGCCAGGAACTGCGTCTCCTCGGCTGAGTGGGCGCGCGCGCGGAAGTCCACGTCGTTGGTGCCGAGCGCGACCCTGGCGAACTTGGCGTAGGCGTAGGCGTCCTCCAGCGTCACCCGCCCGCCGGTGAGGACGCCGGCCCGGCCGCGCGCCCCCGCCAGGCCGCGCGCGGCGGCGGCGAGCGCCTCGGGCCACGACGCCGGCTCCAGCTCGCCCCGCTCGTTGCGGACCAGCGGCTGGGTGAGCCGGTCGGGCTGGGTGGCGTAGGTGAACGCCCACCGGCCCTTGTCGCAGTTCCACTCCTCGTTCACCTGCGGGTCGTCGCCCGCCAGGCGGCGGGTGACCTTGCCGCGCCGGTGGTCGGTGCGCAGCGCGCAGCCCGACGCGCAGTGCTCGCAGGTGCTCGGCTGCGACACCAGGTCGAACGGCCGCGACCGGAACCGGTAGGCCGACCCGGTCAGCGCGCCCACCGGGCAGATCTGCACGGTGTTGCCGGAGAAGTAGGACTGGAACGGCTTGCCGTCGGCGATGCCGACCTGCTCCTTGGCGCCGCGCTCCAGCAGGTCGATGAACGCGTCCCCGGCGATCTGGTCGGAGAAGCGGGTGCAGCGGGCGCACTGGATGCAGCGCTCGCGGTCCAGCAGCACCCCGGTCGACAGCGGCAGCGGCTTGGGGAAGGTCCGCTTGGTCTCGGCGAACCGCGACTCGCCGCGCCCGTTGGACATCGCCTGGTTCTGCAGCGGGCACTCGCCGCCCTTGTCGCAGACCGGGCAGTCCAGCGGGTGGTTGATGAGCAGCAGCTCCATCACGCCGTGCTGGGCCTTGTCGGCGACCGGGGAGGTGAGCTGGGTCTTGATGACCATGCCCGGCATCACCGTGGTGGTGCACGACGCCGCCGGCTTGGGCATCCCGCGGCCGTTGCCGGCGTCGGGGATCTCCACCAGGCACTGGCGGCAGGCCCCGACCGGGTCCAGCAGCGGATGGTCGCAGAACCTGGGGATCTGGATGCCGAGCAGCTCGGCGGCCCGGATGATCAGGGTGCCCTTGGGCACCTCGACCTCGAACCCGTCGATGGTCACCTGGACCATCTCGACCTGCTCGGTCTTGGGAGTGTTGTCGGTGACGGTCACTTGGCACCTGCCCAGAGGGTGGACTTCGCCGGGTCGAACGGGCAGCCGCCCTGCTCGAAGTGGGCGATGTACTCGTCGCGGAAGAGCTTGATCGACGACACCACCGGGCTCGTCGCGCCGTCGCCGAGCGCGCAGAACGAGCGGCCGAGGATGTTGTCGGACAGGTCCAGCAGGGTGTCGAGGTCCTCCTCGCTGCCCTGCCCGGCCTCCAGCCGCTTCAGCATCTTCTTGTACCAGTAGGTGCCTTCGCGGCACGGCGTGCACTTGCCGCACGACTCGTGCGCGTAGAACTCCGACCAGCGTAGGACGGCCCGCACCACGCAGGTCGTCTCGTCGAAGATCTGCAGGGCGCGGGTGCCGAGCATCGACCCGGCCGCGCCGACCGACTCGAAGTCCAGCGGCACGTCCAGGTGCTCGTCGGTGAACAGCGGGGTGGACGAGCCGCCCGGCGTCCAGAACTTCAGCCGGTGCCCCTCGCGGATCCCGCCCGCCATGTCCAGCAGCTCGCGCAGCGTGATGCCGAGCGGCGCCTCGTACTGGCCGGGCCGGGTCACGTGGCCCGACAGCGAGAAGATCCCGAACCCCTGCGACTTCTCGGTGCCCATCGCGGCGAACCAGTCCGCCCCGTTGGCCACGATCGAGGGAACCGAGGCGATCGACTCGACGTTGTTGATGACGGTGGGACCGCCGTAGAGTCCCGCGACCGCCGGGAAGGGGGGCTTCAGCCTGGGCTGACCGCGGTACCCCTCCAGGGAGTCCAGCAGCGCCGTCTCCTCGCCGCAGATGTAGGCCCCGGCGCCGGTGTGCACGACCAGTTCCAGGTCGTAGCCGGAGCCCAGGATGTCCTGCCCGAGGTAGCCGGCCTCGTACGCCTCGGCGACCGCCCGCTGCAGGCGGCGGATGACGTGCAGCACCTCGCCGCGCACGTAGATGAACGCGTGGTTGGACTTGATCGCGTAGGCGCTGATGATGACGCCCTCGACCAGCACGTGCGGGTTGGCCATCATCAGCGGGATGTCCTTGCACGTGCCCGGCTCGGACTCGTCGGCGTTGACGACCAGGTACCGCGGGTTCGGGCTGGACGGCGGCAGGAACCCCCACTTCATGCCGGTGGGGAAGCCCGCGCCGCCGCGGCCGCGCAGCCCGGAGTCCTTGACGGCCTGCACGATCGCGTCGGGGTCCATGCCGAGCGCGGTGCGCAGCGCCTGGTAGCCGCCCTCGCGCTCGTACCCGGCGCGGGTGAAGGAGTCGGCCTGATCCCAGTTCTTGGTGAGGATCGGGGTCAGCGTGGTCACTGGTTCTTCCCCTCCTGGCTGCCCGGCTTGACGTCGCCGCCGATGGGCTCGCCCGGCTCGTTCGGCGGCGGGTCGGTGACCTCGCCGGCCTGGACGGGCTCGTCCGGCCCGACCCGCCCCGCGCCAGTGCCGTTGGAAGGCGGGGCCTCCCAGCCGCGCTCCTTGGCCAGCTCCAGCCCGCGCAGCGACTCCGGTCCGGCCTGCACGCCCTCGTGGGCGCGGCCGTCGGGGAAGCCGGCGAGCACCCGCGACGCCTGCTTCCAGGTGCACAGCCCGTTCGGCCCGCGAGAAGGAAGCACTTCCTTACTCGAGCGCAGGTCGTCGACCAGCTCCTTGGCCTTGGCCGGCGTCATGTTGTCGAAGAACTCCCAGTTCACCGTCATGACGGGGGCGAAGTCGCAGGCCGCGTTGCACTCGATGCGCTCCAGCGAGACCTTGCCGTCCGGCGTGGTCTCGTCGTGGCCGACACCGGTGTGCGCGGACAGCTCCGCCCAGATCTGGTCGCCGCCCATCACCGCGCACAGCGTGTTGATGCAGACGCCGACGTGGTACTCCCCGACCGGCTCGCGCTTGTACTGGGTGTAGAACGTCGCCACGCCGGTGACCTGCGCGGGCGTGATGCCGAGCAGCTCGGCGCACAGGTCGATGCCGCGCCGGGTGATGTGCCCGTCCTCGGACTGCACCAGGTGCAGCATCGGCAGCAGCGCCGACCGCGTCTTGGGGTAGCGGGCGATGATCTCCTTGGCGTCCCGCTCGAGGCGCGCGCGCGTCTCCAGGTCGTAGGGCTCGGTGCCCGCGTAGGGACCTTCGATCTGATGCAGCTGATCGGTCATCGGTCCACGCCTCCCATAACCGGGTCGATGCTGGCGACCGCGGCGATGACGTCGGCGATCATGCCGCCCTCGGCCATCGCGGGGGCCGCCTGCAGGTTGGTGAACGACGGGTCGCGGAAGTGCACCCGGTAGGGGCGGGTCCCGCCGTCGGACACCACGTGCACGCCGAGCTCGCCGCGCGGCGACTCGATCGCCGCGTACGCCTGCCCGGCCGGCACCCGGAACCCCTCGGTCACCAGCTTGAAGTGGTGGATGAGGGCCTCCATCGAGGTGCCCATGATGTGCGCGATGTGCCGGGGCGAGTTGCCCATGCCGTCCGCGCCGATGGCCAGCTGCGCCGGCCAGCCGATCTTCTTGTCCTCGATCATCACCGGGCCCTTGACCGTCTGCAGCCGCTCCACGCACTGCTCGACGATCTTCAGGGACTCCTCCATCTCCTTCATCCGGACCAGGTAGCGGCCGTAGACGTCGGAGGTGGTCTGCGTGGCGACCTCGAAGTCGTAGGTCTCGTAGCCGCAGTAGGGCTGCGACTTGCGCAGGTCCCACGGCAGCCCCGTCGCGCGCAGCACCGGGCCGGTGATCCCGAGCGCCATGCACCCGGTGAGGTCCAGGTAGGCCACGTCGACGGTGCGCGCCTTGTAGACGGGGTTGTCGTCCATCAGCTTGCGCATCGCCTGGAACCGCTTCGGCATCCGGTCCAGGTAGTCGCGCAGCTTGCTGAGCGCGCCGCTCGGCAGGTCCTGCGCGACGCCGCCCGGCCGGACGTAGGCCATGTTCATCCGCAGGCCGGTGATCTCCTCGAACAGGTCGAGGGTGTACTCGCGCTCGATGAAGCCGTTCAGCATCACCGTCGTCGCGCCGAGCTCCAGGCCGAACGTGGCGATCGCGACCAGGTGCGAGGAGATCCGGTTGAGCTCCATCATCATCACCCGGATGATCTGGGCCCGCTCGGGGATCTGGTCGGTGATGCCGAGCAGCCTCTCCACGCCGAGGCAGTACGCCGTCTCGTTGAAGATCGGCGCCAGGTAGTCCATCCGGGTGCAGAACGTGGTGCCCTGCGTCCAGGTGCGGAACTCCATGTTCTTCTCGATGCCGGTGTGCAGGTAGCCGATGCCGACCCGGCACTCGGTCACCGTCTCGCCGTCGAGGGTGAGGATGAGGCGCAGCACGCCGTGCGTGGACGGGTGCTGCGGGCCCATGTTGACGACCAGGCGCTCGTCGCCGCCGTCGGCGGCGCCGGCGACGACCTGGTCCCAGTCCTGCCCGTTGACGTCGAAGACCTTGCCCTCGGCCGCCTCGTCGGCGGCGTAGGCGTCGTATTCGGTGTACTTGGTGGAGGGGCTCACGTGTACGACCTCCGCTGGTCCGGCGGCGGGATCTCCGCACCTCGGTACTCGACGGGGATGCCGCCGAGGGGGTAGTCCTTGCGCTGCGGGTGCCCGACCCAGTCGTCCGGCATCTCGATGCGGGTGAGCGCCGGGTGGCCGTCGAACACGATCCCGAAGAAGTCGTAGGTCTCGCGCTCGTGCCAGTCGTTGGTCGGGTACACCTCGACGACCGACGGGATGTGCGGGTCGGCGTCGGGGCAGCTCACCTCCAGCCGGATCCGCCGGTTGTGGGTGATCGACAGCAGGTGGTAGACGGCGTGCAGCTCGGCGCCGGTGTCCTGCGGGTAGTGCACGCCCGACACCCCGGTGCACAGCTCGAACCGCAGGTCGGGCTGGTCGCGCAGGGTCCGCGCGACCTCGGGGAGGCGCTCGCGGCGGACGTGGAAGGTGATCTCGCCGCGGTCGGTCACGACGCGCTCGACCGCGTCGCCGAAGCCGGGCAGGGCCTGCTCCAGCGCGTCGGCGACGGCGTCGAACTCGCCCGCCTCGGCCGCGCCGTCCGGGCCGCCGTAGGGCCGCTCGGACGACACCTTCGGCCGCTGCCGGACGACAAGACCGCCGTAGCCGGAGGTGTCGCCGGTGGTCTTGGCGCCGAACATGCCCATGCGGACGACCGGCTGCTCCTGCCGCTCCTCCTCCGTCGCCGCCGGAAGGCGGTCGGCGGCCTGCTCCGCCGCCTGCTCGGGATTCTGAGAAGTCACAGCGCCCCCCGCTCGACTCCGGCGCGCTTTACGGCACGCGCTTCCCTCGTCGCAGGCTCCTCAGTCCAGCGCGCGCCGCGCGCCTGCGTCTCGCTCAACAGCGCCCCCCGCTCGACTCCGGCGCGCTTTACGGCACGCGCTTCCCTCGTCGCAGGCTCCTCAGTCCAGCGCGCGCCGCGCGCCTGCGTCTCGCTCATCAGATCGTCCCCTGTCCCAGCAGCGGCAGCTGGCGGCGCTTGGCCTCTTCCAGCTCCTGGATCTGCTTGGCGCGCTGCGGGCCCAGCTTGGTGTTCTGGATCTTGTCGTGCAGCTTCATGATCGCGTCCAGCAGCATCTCCGGCCGCGGCGGGCAGCCGGGCAGGTAGATGTCCACCGGGACGATGTGGTCCACGCCCTGCACGATCGCGTAGTTGTTGAACATGCCGCCCGAGGAGGCGCACACGCCCATCGCGATGACCCACTTGGGCTCGGTCATCTGGTCGTAGATCTGGCGCAGCACCGGCGCCATCTTCTGGCTCACCCGGCCCGCGACGATCATCAGGTCGGCCTGCCGGGGCGTCGCCGACGCCCGCTCCATCCCCCACCGGGCGAAGTCGTGCCGGGGGTCGCCCGCCGCCATCATCTCGATCGCGCAGCAGGCGAGCCCGAACGTGGCGGGCCACACCGAGCTCTTGCGCGCCCATCCGGCGACCTGCTCGACCGTCGTCAGCAGGAACCCGCTGGGGAGTTTCTCCTCTAGACCCATCTCAGTCCCACTCCAGACCACCGCGCCGCCAGATGTAGGCGTACGCCACCAGCACGGTGAGGATGAAAAGGACCATCTCCACCAGACCGAAAATCCCCAGGTGGTCGAAGGCGACCGCCCAGGGATAAAGGAAGATGATCTCAATGTCGAAGACGATGAACAGCATCGCCGTGAGGTAGTACTTGATCGGGAAGCGCCCGCCGCCCACCGGCTGCGGGGTCGGCTCGATGCCGCACTCGTAGGCGTCCAGCCTGGCCCGGTTCCACCGCTTGGGACCGGTCATGGAGGCCATCGCCACCGAGCCGGCCGCGAACAGGAAGGCCAGCGCTCCCAGCACGATGATCGGGATATAGAGATCCATCGTCCCTATCGCCTCTCCTCGGAACGTACGACGTTGTACGAGACGCGTCCCGGGCCGCGCACGGGGCGGTGCGCGGCGCCGGACGGACGCGCCACGGTGACGCGACCGCCCTCGTGACCTCGGTCACGAACGCGGGTCGTCACCCTAGCCAAGGTGATCAATAGCACTCCCCTCAGGGGGTCGATTAAGCGGCGGGCGCCACCTTCTGCATGGCGTTGATGATGCGGTCCATCGCGTCACCGCCGCGAGGGTCGGTGAGGTTGGCCAGCAGCTTCAGGGTGAACCGCATCAGCGTGGGGTGCGGCAGGCCGTGCGCGGTGAGGAACTTCATCACCCGGGGGTCGCCGATGGCCTGCACGAACACGCGGGCCAGCGTGAAGTAGCCGCCGTGCTCGTCCTTGAGGATGCGCGGGTACTCGTACAGGGTCCGCTCGCGCTGCGCCGGGGTGCGGCGCGCCAGCGCCTGCACCATGATGTCGGCGGCCAGCCGGCCGGACTCCAGCGCGTAGTCGATGCCCTCGCCGTTGAAGGGGTTGATCATGCCGCCGGCGTCGCCGACGAGCAGCATGCCGCGGGTGTAGTGCGGCTGCCGGTTGAAGCCCATCGGCAGCGCCGCGCCCCGGGTCGGGCCGGTCGCGTGCTCCTCGTCGAAGCACCAGTCCTCGGGCATGGTGGACGTCCAGCCCTTGAGCATGCCGCGGTAGTCGACGTTCTGGAACGACTTGCTGGTGTTGAGCAGGCCGAGGCCGACGTTGCAGGTGCCGTCGGCGACGGGGAAGACCCAGCCGTAGCCGGGCAGCAGCCGCTGCCCGTCCCACAGCTCCAGCCACGCCTCCATGTAGTCGTCGGTGTGGCGGGGGCTCTTGTAGTAGCGGCGGACCGCCACGCCCATCGGCCGGTCCTCGCGGCGCTGCAGGCCCATGGCCAGCGACAGCCGGGTGGAGTTGCCGTCGGCGGCGACGACGAGCGGGGCGTGGAACTCCACGTCCTCGCCCTGGTGCTTGGCGGTGACGCCGGTGATGCGGTCGGTGCGCTCGTCCAGGATCGGGCCGGTGACGTTGCAGCCCTGCAGCAGGCGGGCGCCGGCGCGGGCGGCGTGCTCGGCGAGCAGCTGGTCCAGGTCCATCCGGGTGCGGACCAGGCCGAAGTCGGGGAAGCTGGCAAGTTCCGGCCAGGGCAGCTCGACCTTGACGCCGCCGCCGTAGATGCGCAGGCCCTTGTTCCGGCTCCAGCCGGGGGCGTCGATGTCCACGCCCATGGAGATGAGCGCCCGCACGGCGCGGGGGGTGAGGCCGTCTCCGCAGATCTTGTCGCGCGGGAACGTGGCCTTCTCCAGGAGCAGCACATCCAGGCCGGCCTGGGCCAGCCAGTAGGCGGTCGATGATCCGGCGGGCCCGGCCCCGACGACGATGACGTCTGCGTGTCGGGTGGAGTCGGTCACAGCGTTCCTCTTAGCTCGTTCGCTTGTGAAGTACTTCACAAGAATCCGTTGGGGAGTCTATTCCTTTGGAGCGGCCCGTGGGTACCTCTCGGCACCCCGGGTTTTGGACCGGTCCGAAAACAGGCGGGTGGCCCGTTCCGAACCGATCAGCCGGGATTGACGGCGTGGTGCAGCGCCGCCACCCCGAAGGTGAGGTCGCGCCAGCGGACCTTCGTCCAGCCGGCGTCCTGGATGATCCGCGCCAGCGCGGCCTGGTCGGGCCAGGCCAGCGTCGACTCGGCCAGGTAGTGGTAGGAGTCGGGGTTGGAGCTGACCTTGGCCAGCAGCGGCAGCCCGACCTTCAGATGGGCCTTGTGCCCGAACGCCAGCAGCGGGTTCGGGGGGTGGCTCACCTCGCAGATGAGCAGCCGGCCGCCGGGGCGCGCGACGCGGCGCAGCTCGCGCAGCGCGGCGATGGTGTCGGCGACGTTGCGCAGCCCGAAGGAGATGGTGACGGCGTCGAAGGAGTCGTCGGCGAAGGGCAGCCGCAGCGCGTCCCCGGCGACGAAGCTGAGCCGCTCCACGCCCTCCTGCCGGCGCACCCCGACCCGCAGCATGCCAAGGGAGAAGTCGCAGGCCACCGTCTCGGCGCCGGACTCGGCGAAGGGGACGGAGGAGGTGCCGGTGCCGGCCGCCAGGTCGAGCACGCGCTCACCGGGCCGCGCCGCGACGGCCCGGACGACCTCGCGCCGCCAGCGGCGGTCCTGGCCGCCGGTCATCAGCGTGTTGAGCAGGTCGTAGCGTTCGGCGGTGCTGTCGAACATGGCCGCGACGTCGGCGGGCTGTTTGTCGAGAGAGGCGCGGGTCATGCCACCACCATAGGAGGCGGCCCGCGCGGCGGCGCGTGCGCCGTCCCGCCTAGGAGGTCAGGCGTCTTCCTTGGTCCGCGCCTGCTCGAACTTCTGCTTCCGCTCGATCACCGCGGACGACACCGCGTCGCGCTGGCGCGACAGCAGCACGTAGCTGATCAGGCCGCTGAGCAGCATGGCGGCCAGCAGCAGGAAGGCCGGGGTCTGCTGCAGCGGGGTGAACCACAGCACGCCGGCGGTCGCAGCGAAGATCAGCAGCCGCGCGAGGGAGTAACGGAGTACAGGATGCATGACGCCTACGAGATTACCCCCGCCCCCGCGAGGTGCTAACGCAGGACCTCGGCGAACAGCGCCGGGTCGGCGTTGCCGCCCGACAGGACCGATACATAGGTGCGTGCTTCGGGCAGCTCGGCGCGGCGGTAGAGGTAGGCGGCGGTGGCGACGGCGCCGCCTGGCTCGGCGATCAGGCGGGCCTCGCGGGCGAGGCGGCGCATGGCGCCGCGGATCTCGTCGTCGGTCACGGTGACGATGGCGTCCACGTGCTCGCGGATGTGCGCGAAGGTGAGGTCGCCGACCCGCTGCACGCGCAGCGCGTCGGCGATGGTGCGGCCGGTGTCCTCGGCGGGCCAGCCGACGGGGTGCCCGGCGCGCAGCGAGTCGCGGGCGTCGGCGGCCAGCTCGGGCTCCACGCCGATCACCCGGGCGGCCGGGTTCAGCGCCTTGACCGCGGCCGCGACGCCGGAGATCAGGCCGCCGCCGCCGACCGGGACGAGCACCACCTGCGCGTCCGGCCGGTCCTGCACGATCTCCAGTCCGACGGTGCCCTGCCCGGCGATGACGCCGGGGTGGTCGAACGGCGGGACGAGGGTGAAGCCGTGCGCGTCCGCGAGCTGGGCGGCGGTGCCGGCGCGCGCCTCCAGCGTCGGCTCCACGTAGACGATCTCGGCGCCGAGCGCGGCGCACGCGTCCACCTTCACCGCGGGCGCGGTGTGCGGGATGACCAGCACGGCGCGGACGCCGAACTCGCGCGCGGTGTAGGCGACGGCCTGCGCGTGGTTGCCGCTGGAGTGCGCGACGACGCCGCGGGCGCGCACCTCCTCGGGCAGCGCGCCGATCACCGCGCGGGCGCCGCGGAGCTTGAACGCGCCGATCGGCTGCAGCGACTCGGCCTTGACCAGCAGCTCGGGGTCGGCGCCGGGAAAGGGCACGAGCGGGGTGCGCAGCACCGCGCCGGCGACTCCGGCGGCCGCGCGCTCGATGTCCGCCAGGGTCACCAGATCCGACATGCCCCGCAGCGTATGCCGTCGGGTTCGGTGGCCGGTAACGGGCGGCGCCCGGCGGGACCTGGCACATCGCGCGGGAAGGGTGGGATCGGTGTGCCCGGAGCGGCCTTCACTTCCCGTGATAGGCGCAGCTCAGCGGACTACGGAGCGTGATCTTTTCCGAAAACAAGGGAGAAATCGGTCTTGACCCGCCACACTAGGAAACAGTCCACCCGCGCAGAGAGCGGGACAAAGGGGGAGAGAAAACGTGGAGAGCACGAGCGAGCGCCTACTGACCCCGGGGGAGGTCGCCGCCCTGTTCCGGGTCGACCCGAAGACGGTCACCCGCTGGGCCGCGGCCGGGCGGATCAGCAGCATCCGCACTCCCGGCGGCCACCGCCGTTTCCGTGAATCCGAGGTGCACGCCCTGCTCCGCGGGGACGAACCTGTCGGGGCCGAACGCTAGACCACCGGGTTCCGGTCCCGGCGGCCGGCCCCGTCGCGCACGCGGTGCCGCTACTCCTCCAGCCTGGCCCCGGCCCTTGCGGCCGGCCGCCCGCGGATCGCATTCCAAGCCCATTCCCGCTCCTTGCCGTATTGCGTTCCAGCGCTGGACATGAAAGGTATTCGCGTGCCCGAGGAATGGCGGGTCGGTGGTTTCACCGAAGTGCGCGAACTGGGCGCCGGGGCGTTCGGCCGGGTGGTCCTCGCCCGGCACGACGCCTCCGGCCGCCCCGTCGCCATCAAGTACCTGCTGACCGCCGACGCGGGCGCCGTCGCGGCGCTGCGCCGTGAGGCCGAGCTGCTCGGCCGGGTGCAGAGCCCGCACGTGGTGCGGCTCTACCAGTTCGCGACCAGCGCCGACGGCCGGGCCGCGATCGTGATGGAGGCCGTCAACGGGGTCACGCTGAAGCGGGTCCTGGAGGAGCACGGCAGGCTCACGCCCGAGGCGTCGCTGGTGGTGCTGAAGGGGTCGCTGCTCGGGCTGGACGCCGCGCACCGCCTCGGCGTCGTGCACCGCGACTACAAGCCCGCCAACGTCCTCGTGCAGGGCGACGGGCTGAGCAAGCTCGCCGACTTCGGCGTCGCCACCCACGCCGGGCAGGCGAGCGGCGCGGGCACCCCGCTGTACATGGCGCCCGAGCAGTGGCAGCGCCAGGCCGCCGGCCCGGAGGCCGACGTGTACGCCGCCACCGCCGTCTTCTACCAGTGCGTGACGGGCCGCCCGCCGTTCGCGGGCGGGTCGCAGGCCGCGCTGATGCACGCGCACCTGTCCGAGCCGGTGCCGCTGGACGACATCCCCGAACCGCTGCGGCGGCTCGTGTGGAGCGGGCTGGCCAAGCGTCCCGAGGAGCGCCCGCCGGTCGCCGGCGACTTCGCCGCGGCCCTGGAGGACCTCGCGCGCACCACCTACGGCGCCGGCTGGGAGCACCAGGGCATCCGCGCCCTGGCGACCGGCGCCGCGGCGCTGGCCGCGGCGTTCCCGCTGGCCGCGGCCGGGCTCGGCACCGGCGGCGCGGCCGGGGCCGGGGCCGGGGCCGCCGGAGCGGGGGCCGCCGGGGCCGGCGGCGCGAGCGCGGCCGGCTCGGGCGGCGGCGCCATGGCGGCCGTGGGCGGCACGAAGGTCGTCGCGGGCGTCGCCCTCGGCGCCGTCGCGCTCGGCGGCGGCGGAGTCGCCGCCTACCAGGTCGCCAAGTCCAAGCCGAAGCAGCGCCCGGCCGTCCAGCAGGTCGCCGCGGTGACGACACCGGTCTCGTTCAGCAATCCCGACAGCGGCATGTTCGCCACGGGCGCGCAGATCATCACGGTCAAGGGCCTGCGCGACACCGCCCTGCAGGCCCGCGTCAACCAGGCGCTGCGCAAGCCGGTGGACGACTTCCTGGCCCAGGAGCGCAAGGACTGGGCCTCCATCAAGGGCGGCTCGGTCGCGCCCCAGTGGCGCCGGCTGAACAAGGCCCGCTCGGCGATCTTCAAGGGCCGCGCCGGGCTCGCCGGACCGCGCTACGTCTCGGCCGCCTACGACATGAGGCGCTGGATCTACGCGGGCGGCGGCTCCATGGGCCAGGTCCGCACGGTGACGGTCGACCTCCAGACCGGCAAGACCCTGCAGAGCACCGAGATGTTCCAGCCCGCCGCGCTGACGCCGGCCGGCGTACGGACGTTCAACCAGCGCGTCCCGCTCCCGGCGAACATGCGCCCCACGTCCCCCAACTGCGACTACTCCCTGGTCGCCCGGACCGCGCCGAACACCGGCCGCGAGATCTACGGGGCGGACACCCTCGCGACCCGCACCCTGCTCACCAAGCAGGGCGTGGAGTTCCTCTTCGGCGGCAACATCGGCGGCGAGTGCTCGGCCTACGGCTGGACCCCGATGCCCTGGGCGAAGGTCGGCGACCTGCTGAACCCCGAAGTGATCAAGGCCGCCCGGTGACCTCCGCCTGGCGGGTGGCGGGCTTCACCGAGATCCGCGAACTCGGCGCGGGCGCGTTCGGCCGGGTGGTGCTGGCCCGGCACGACGCCTCCGGGAGCCCCGTCGCGATCAAGTACCTGCTGACCGCCGACGCGGACGCCGTCGCGGCACTGCGCCGCGAGGCCGAGCTGCTCGGCCGGGTGAAGAGCCCGTACGTGGTGCGGCTCCTGCAGTTCGTGACCAGCGCCGGCGGGCAGGCCGCGATCGTCATGGAGGCCGTCGACGGCGTCTCGCTGAAACGCGTCCTCGACGAGCACGGCACCCTCTCCCCCGAGGCCTCCCTGGCCGTCCTGAAAGGCTCGCTGCTCGGCCTCGACGCCGCCCACGGCCTCGGTGTGGTGCACCGGGACTACAAACCCGCCAACGTCCTGGTCCGGCCGGACGGCCTCAGCAAGCTCGCCGACTTCGGCGTCGCCACCCACACCGGGCAGGGCGGCGGCTCGGGCACCCCGGTGTACATGGCGCCCGAGCAGTGGGACCGGCGGCCGGCGAGCCCCGCCACCGACGTCTACGCCGCGACCTGCGTCTTCTACCGGTGCCTCACCGGCCGGCCGCCCTTCGCCGGCGACGCCGCCGCCCTCGCCCACGCGCACCGCACGGCCCCGGTGCCGCTGGACGGCATCCCCGAACCGCTGCACGAACTGGTGCGAAGCGGCCTCGCCAAGCGCCCCGAGGAGCGTCCGCCCACCGCCGGGGACTTCGCCGCGGCCCTGGAGAGCCGCGCGCAGGCCGCCTACGGGGCCGACTGGGAGAGCAGGGGCGTCCGCGCGCTGGCCGCCGGAGCGGTCGCGCTGGCGGCAGCGTTCCCCTTGGCCGCGGCCGGAATCGGCACCGGCACGGCGACCGGAGCCGCCGGTGGCGCGAGCGCCGCGAGCGCGGGCGGCGGCGCCATGGCGGCCGCGGGCGGTGCCAAGGTCGTGGCAGGCGTGGCGATCGGCGCCGTCGCGCTCGGCGGCGGCGGGGTCGCGGCCTACCAGGCCGCCAGGCCCGAGCCGAAACGGCCCCCGGCCGTCCAGCGGATCGCCGCGACGACGACGCTGATGACGTTGAAGAACCCGTCCACCGGCCTGTTCACGACCGGCGCGCAGATCGTCACGGTCAAGGGCCTGCGCGACACCGCCTTGCAGACCCGCGTCAACCAGGCCCTGCGCAAACCGGTGGACGACTTCATGGCCGAAGAGCGGCGGCAGTGGCTGCTGCTGGACAAGGACCGGCAAGGCCCGCAGGGCCAGATGAACCGCTCCACCCCCGCCGTCTTCAAAAGCCGGATCGGCCTCGCCGGTCCCCGCTACGTCTCGGCGGCCTACGACCTCAAGCGGCCGGTCAACGCAGGCGGCGGCACCCTCGGCACGGTCGTCACCGTCACAGTGGACCTGCGGACCGGACGGGCCCTGCAGACCGGCGAGATGTTCCTGCCCGCCGTGCTGACGCCGGCGGGCTCGCAGACGATCGTCCGCCGCGTCGCCGTACCGGCCAAGCTGCGTGACCAGGGCTCCTTCTGCGACTACAAGCTGTTCTCCCCGCAGCTGAACCGGCCGGTGTCACGGCTGGCGTCGCGCACCCTGCTCACCCCGCAGGGCGCCGAGTTCCTCTTCGGCGGCCTGTTCGGCGAGGCGTGCTCCGACACCGCCTGGACGCCGGTGCCCTGGGCGAAGCTGGACGGCCTGCTGAACCCCGAGGTGATCAAGGCCGCCCACTGACGCCCGGTCAGTCCTGGAACAGCTCGCGGGTGCTGGAGGCCGTGATGGCTCGTTCGAGCCAGGTTTGGAGCTGTCCAAGGTCCTGGCAGCCGAGGATGCGCCTGCGGGCTTCGTCCGAGACGCAGACGCTCCGGGTCCTGAGGATGTGCAGAACGTTCTTCGCCGTGGTCTCCGTCTTCTCTTTGGCCCTGCCTTCAGCCACGCCCTTGCCGAAGTACTCGCGGGCGAACTCGCTCTGGTACTCGTAGTTCTTCAGCATCATCGTCTCCACACGGCCTGCTGACCCCCGCCTCAAGGCCGCCCGCTGACACCCGGTCAGTCCTGGAAGAGCTCGCGGGTACTGGAGACCGTGGTGGCCCGATCGAACCAGGCTTCCAACTGCTCGAGATCCCGGCACCCGGCGATACGCTCGCGCGCCTCGTTCGAGACACAGACGCCCTGTGCCGCCAGAGCCCGCAGAATGAGCTTCGCCGTGGCTTCCAACTGCCCCTCGACCTTGCCCTTGCCGAAGTACTCGCGGGCGAACTCGCTCTGGTACTCGTAGTTCTTCAGCTTCATCGTCTCCGCCAGGAAGCGACGCGCGGCCTCGGGCAGCGCAGTTTGGACAAGGTCATGGTATAGCGCACGGTGGTCGCGATCTAGCGCCGAGTAGGCGTCCGGCAGCGCTGCCAGCACCGCGCGGCCTTCCGGCAGGGCACCGTGCGCCAGCGCGGACAGCACCGCCAGCTCGGGAGTGCGCACGGCCTCTTCAGGATCGGTGATGTAGGGGATCTGGTCGGGGCCGACCACCAGCGGGGTCAAGGTCATGCCGGGATGGCCGAGGTCGATGGGCCGCATGTATGTGCGCGCGACCGGCCGCTTCGGGCAGATGGCCAGCAGCATCACGGGACAGCGCAGTCGCTGTCGCAGACCCATCATGTAGAGGGGCCACGAATATCCCTTGGCCGCGTCGTGGCCCAGTTGCACCTCGACGATCACGGCGAACTTGCGTTCCTGGTCGGCGTACTCCACCACGACGTCGGCGCGGAGCTCGGCCATGCGATCGTCGGTGACGCCGCCGGAGCGGATCTGCGCGTCCCGGTAGGCGGGGATCGCCAGACCCAGGGAGCTGGTCAGGACCTCGGCTGCCAGTTCGGGACGATCCCGGAACATCTCGCAGAGGGCCTCATGGAGGGAGGAGGGCACGAGCACGGATGCTATCCGCGTTCACTATGACACGTACCGTGATCAGGAAAGTCGCGGTCAGTCGTCCTCGCGAGCGGCCTTCCACTCCTCGAAGGTGCGCTCCAGGTCGTCGTTGCCCGCGCGCCAGCCGCGCCGCTTGTCCTCCAGCTCGGCCTCGGTCAGCGAACCGGCGAGCAGCCGCTCATAGTCGGGGTCGTCCGGGCCGATCTCCACGTACGCGTCGGCGACGATCTGCGCGTCCCCCGTGCCGGGGTCGGACAGGACGCCGTGCGGGACGCGCAGCGTGCCGTCGGGAAGCCGGATCACGTACATCGCCCATCACCTCCGATCCTCAGATGCCATACCGTCGGTTGAAGAAGAGCATGACCTCCAGCGCCATCCTGATGTCGCCGGCGAGCATATCGACCAGAGCGGGGCGCTGGCGGGCGGAAATCGCGGCGAAGGCGTCGGCGAAGAACTCGCGGCGGCCGAGCGCGCCCGCGGCGGTGTGGAAGTCGCTCGCCAGGTACGGGCGGCACTGGTCGTACAGGGCGCGGAAGGCGGGGCCGTCGGACTGCCAGCCCGCGCCCTCGCCGTCGATGTCGTCCAGGGCATGCCCGACCTCGTGCATCATCACGTCCGGGGTCGGCGACGGCCGGTCCCCGACGATCACCTTGCGGTCGCCGTAGGCGCCCGCGCAGATGTCCCAGGTGCCCCGGCCCGACGGCAGCGGGTGGTCGCGCAGGTGGCCCATGTCGTCCAGCTGCGGGACGCCGCCGGGGCCGACGTAGATGCCGTCCAGGCCCGCGGCGAGCCGCTCCTTCAGCCGGTCGGGCAGCGCCGCCAGGCTCTCCACCGCGCGCACCGTCTCGGGGGTCGGCGGGCCCTGCCGGGCGTCCCACTGGCGGTACAGGATCCTTTCCAGGACGCCACAGTGCCGTCGCCCGTCCGCGGCGTGCGGGACGCCCGGCGGGTGCGGCTCGACGCGCGGCAGCGCCTCGTCGAGCTCGTAGTCGCGCAGGAAGCGGGCGCCGCCGTCGCCGCGCGCGGGCGCGGACCGCGCGAACCGTCCCTGCACGGTCTCCGGCGGCCGGTCGGGGCCCTGGCGGAGCGCGAAACCGTCGTCGCGACCGGCCTTGCGGAACCGGCCGAACCGGTCCCGCGGCTGGTTGCTGCGCGGTCGCACCGGGCGCATCTCGGGGGACGGCGGTGCGAACATCCCGTCCCGGGGTTTGCGATGCATGCCTTTGAAGCGCATCGGGCTCCTTCGTCCGCGACCCCCGGTCGACATCGGCTGATCCCCCCGAGGCAGGGTAAGCCCGGATCCGACACGCCGTCATCCGGTCCGGTCACGCATTAACCTCTTGGCATGGCGTATGCGCTGATCGCTTTCGTGCTCATCGGGGTGTGGCTGTTCCTGGCCCGCCCGGCCCGTGTCCCCTTCACCGGCAATGCCGCGGGGCCGTCGTCCGGGGGCCCCAAGGGCCCGGACGACGACCCCGACTTCCTGCGCGACCTCGACCGGCGGCTGCGCGGCGACTAGACGGCCCGGTCCACCCGCTGCACGACGGGCGCGGGGGCGGGCGCGGCGTAGGAGTGCTTGCCCTTGAACATGTAGTTCACGCCGAAGAAGTTGAACAGCAGCGCGGCGAAGGCGACCAGCGCGAGGATCGCGGCGCGGCGGCCCTTCCAGCCCGCGGTGGAGCGGGCGTGCAGGTAGGCGGCGTAGACGATCCAGGTGACGAACGACCAGATCTCCTTGGGGTCCCAGCCCCAGTAGCGGCCCCAGGCCTCGTCCGCCCAGATCGCGCCCATGATGATCGCGGCGGTCCAGATCGGGAACGCGAACATGGTGACGCGCAGCGCGAGCCGGTCCAGGTTCTCGCCGGAGGGGACGCGCGCCCAGAAGCCGTCGGCGGGGATCGGCCCGGCCGCCTCGCGGCGCGACTTCAGCACGTACAGCAGCGTGGCCGCGCCGGCCACGGTGAACGCGCCCGTCGCGATGATCGCGGCGGTGACGTGGATGGCGATCCAGTAGGAGTTCAGCGCCGGCGTGACCGGGCCCGCGGAGTTGTACAGCCAGATGTTGTCGACGCCGAGCGCGACGACGGCCGCGGCCATCACGAACGCGCCGAGGAACCGGGCCTGGTAGCGGACCGCCACGACCAGGTAGGCCGTCACGGCCGCGAAGGTGATGGCGGTGAGGAACTCGTACATGTTGCCCCACGGCCAGCGCTCCACCGCCGCGCCGCGGGTGATGATCACACCGAGGTTGGCGGCCCAGCCGAGCACGTTCAGCAGGATCGCGAAGCGGCCCCAGTCGCGGCCTGCCTCCTCCTCCGCCGGCGGCGCTTCGGCCGGCGCGTCCTCCACCGTCTCGCCGCCGCCCGCGCCCGCCAGCACCTTCGCCCGCTCGGGGACGGCCGCGGCGCGCCGCCGGCCCTGCCCGAAGCCGAGGTCGGCGGCGTAGGCGACCAGCGCGACGATGTACAGCACGACGGTGGTCAGCATGAGCTTGTCGCTCAGGTTCGCGAGGTCGGAACCCACCTCGTCACTCCTTAGATTCGGTTGCCGGGGCGGGTCCGGACGCGTCCGCCTGCCCGCCGCGCAGCGCGGCCACGATCTCGTCGAACTCCGGGGTCGGGTTGCCCAGCGTCAGACCGCCGACCTCGACCACGGTACGCCCGCCCTCTCCGGCGCGCGCACGGACCCACACTCTGCGGCGGCGGACCAGGAACGAGGTGGCCACGCCCGCGACGGCCAGGATCGCCGCGATCAGCGCGGGGATCCGGCCGGGGTCGTGGTTGACCGACAGGCTCGTCCACTCCTTGAGCCCGTCGAAGGTGATGGAGCCGGCGTTGCCCGGCAGCTTGAAGGTCTCGCCCGGCTCCAGCAGCTTCTGCCCGCCCTTCAGCGGCTTCAGCTTGCCGTCCTTGAGCGCGGGCAGCTGGTAGACCGACTGCGGGACGCCCGAGTCCAGCCCGATGTCGCCGGTGAACGAGGAGATCGACACCACGGGCCGCAGCGCCGCCGGGAACGCCGACTCGATCTGCTTGCCGTCCTTGGACGCCACCGCCGACGGCCACAGGATCGCGTAGAACGCCAGCTGCTGCGGGTCGGCGTCGGGCGCCTTGACGACGCCTTCGGACGTCAGGTTGCGCTGCTCCATCGGCAGGAACGGCACGGTGTCCTGGAAGGCGATGTTCCCCTTGGCGTCGCGGACGGTGAACTGCGGCGCGTACCCGTGCCCGAGCAGGTAGACCTTCGTGCCGTCCACCTTCAGCGGGTGGTTGACCTTCAGGTCGAAGGGCCTGTCCGGCGACGACGGGCCCGCCTTGAACCGGACCTTGGCCGAGAAGTCGACGGCCTGGCCGCGCTTGTCGCCCTTGGTCTGGTACTCGGCGTGGAACCTGTCCAGGGACAGGGTGAAGGGGGCCAGCTCGTCGGTGTCGAACTGGCGGCCGGGCTTGAACTGGTCGTAGTTGTTCAGCGCGTTGGCGAACGTCTTGCCCTCGGTGAGCAGGACGTTGCCGCGGTAGCCGAACGAGTTGCCCATGCCGAGCGCGAACAGCAGGACCAGCAGCGCCAGGTGGAAGACCAGGTTGCCGGTCTCGCCGAGGTAGCCCTTCTCGGCGGCGACGGAGCCGTCCGCGGCGTCCACCCGGAAGCGGCGCCTCTTCAGGACCTTGCGGGCCTCGGCGAGCACCTCGTCGGCGCCGCGCTCGGTCTCGTAGGTCTCGGCCTGCGGCAGCCGGGCCAGGTTGCGCGGCGCCGCCGGGGGCCGCGCCCGCATCGCCTGCAGGTGCTTGCCGGCGCGCGGGATGACGCAGCCCGCCAGCGACACGAACAGCAGGATGTAGATCGCCGCGAACCACGGGGCGGCGAACACGTCGAACATCGACATCTTGTCGAGGATCGGCGCGGCCGTCTTGTGGTCGGTGAAGTACTGCGCGACCCGCTCGGGCGCCTCGCCGCGCTGCGGCAGCACCGACCCCGGCACCGCGCCGAGCGCGACCAGGAACAGCAGGATCAGCGCGGTGCGCATGGTGGTCAGCTGCCGCCACGCCCAGCGCAGCCAGCCGAACGGGCCGAGCCCCTTCGGCCGCGGCACCTCCTGCGGGGGCCGCCGCTCGGCGGGGGCCTCGGTACCGACTTCCGTGCCGTCTGTGTGCGTCATCTCAAATAACCGGTTCGAAGCCGCTGATCCACGACTTCAGCTGGATGGTCAGGTCGCCCCACAGGCCCGTCACCAGCAGCACGCCGATGACCACGAGCATGCCGCCGCCGAGCCGCATGACCAGCGGGTAGTGCCGCTTCACCGCGCCGAACGCGCCGAGCGCACGGCGGTAGGCGAGCGCGGTGAGCAGGAACGGCAGGCCGAGGCCGGCGCAGTAGGCCAGCGACAGCAGCGCGCCGCGCCCGGCGCTGCCCTCGCTGAACGACAGCGTCTGGACGGCGCCGAGCGTCGGGCCGATGCACGGCGTCCAGCCGAGCCCGAACAGGACGCCGAGCAGCGGCGCCCCGGCGAGGCCGGCGGCCGGCAGCCGCCCCGACTTCACCGTCCGCTGCAGGCCCGGGACCAGGCCCATGAAGGCCAGCCCGAACACGATCGTGACGACGCCGAGGACCCGGCTGATCGGGTCGGTGTACTCGGCCAGCCAGCGGCCGAGGCCGCCCGCCGCTGCGCCCATCGCGACGAACACCGCGGAGAAGCCGGCGATGAACAGCGCCACCCCGGCCAGCAGCCGGCCGCGGCGCTGCGCGGCCAGTTCCGCGCCGGTCATGCCCGTCACGTACGACAGGTAGCCGGGCACGAGCGGCAGCACGCACGGCGAGGCGAACGAGACCAGCCCGGCCGCCGCCGCCAGCGGCGCCGCCGCCAGCAGCGACCCGTTGGCGACCGTTTCACCGACGGCGCTCATCGCCTCGCCTCCGCTCGGCGGCTCGCGGCCGCCTTACGCGCCGTCTTCCCTCGTCGCTCTGGTCGCAGGCTCCCGCCGCTCCTCAGTCCAGACGACGCGCGGCCGCTCGCAGCGAGGAGGGTCACTTCTCCGCCAGGACCTTGCCGACGACCGGGTTCAGCTTGGAGTAGGTGGTCGCGCCGATGATCCGCGCGGCGACCCGGCCCTGCCGGTCCAGCACCAGGGTGCTCGGGATGGCGTTCGGCGGGACGTCGCGGAAGGCCAGGCCGATCTGCCCGTCGGCGTCGAAGAAGCTCGGGTAGGACACCTTGAAGCGCCGCTCGAACGCCTTGGCGTTCTCCTTGGCGTCCTTGAAGTCGACGCCGATGAACTCGGCGCCCTTCGGCTTGTTCTCCTGGTAGACCTGCTCCAGCGAGGGCGCCTCGCCGCGGCAGGGCGCGCACCAGGACGCCCAGAAGTTGACCACGACGACCTTGCCGCGCAGGTCGGCCAGGCTCGCCCGGGCGCCCGTCAGGGTGGCGCCGGCCGCCTGCGGGGCGGCCTTGCGGTCGGCGGGCGCGATCTGCTGCACGTCGCCGGCGCCGCCGATGAAGCGGTTGTCGCTGCCGGCGGGGCCGGCCTGGGCGTTGTTCCCGGCGCAGCCGGCCAGCAGCGCGCACAGCGCCACGGCAGCGGCGGCGGCGCGTGCCCGGGTGATTCGGGGGCTCAACGGACCCTCCTACTACTACAGAACGTAGTACTCAATGTAGTGGGCCGGTCAGGCGCCCGCGACACCGGTCTGCCCGCCCATCCCCGCGCACGGGTCGGCGTAGGAGACCTCGACCAGCCGGGCGCCCTCGAACGTCAGGCTGGTGATGCTGGCCAGCCCGCACTCGCGGCGGCCGGGGTGGTGCCACAGGCGGCGCTTCTCGGCGTGCATCCGCAGGATCCAGATGGGCAGCTGGTGGCTGACCGCGATCGCCTCGTGCCCACGCGCGGCGTCGCGGGCCCGGATGACCGCCGCGCGCATCCGCGCCGCGATCTCCTTGTAGGGCTCGCCCCACGAGGGGGTGAACGGGTTGCGCAGGTGCCGCCAGTGCTCGGGGCGGCGCAGCGAGCCCGCGCCGACGCCGAAGGTCAGGCCCTCGAACCGGTTGTCGGCCTCGATCAGCCGGTCGTCCACCGACACCGGCAGGTCGAAGGTGTCGACCAGCGGCGCCGCGGTCTCCAGGGCGCGCTGCATCGGGGAGGAGAACAGCGCGGTCACGTCCCGGCCGGAGAACCAGTCGGCGGCGGCCTTGGCCATCAGCCGGCCGTCCTCGCTGAGCCGGTACCCGGGCAGCCGGCCGTACAGAACGCCCTCGGGATTGTGCACCTCACCGTGCCGCAGCAGGTGAACAGTCGTGGTCTCAGTCATCGCGTCGCCAGGTTACCCGCGCGGGCCGGTGCCGCCGTCGCCAGCCCGCCCCCTGCGGGACCGGTCAGACCTCGGCCCAGTCGTGGCGCTCCAGGAAGCCCCGCCCGTCCATCGCGTACTCCTGGAACGCCCGCTGCACCTCGGCGACGTCGCCGACGTGGGTGCGGTACAGGACGCCCTTCACGCTGTCCTTGTACTCCAGCTCGAAGCCGCCCTCCTCCGGGGACGCCTGCACGAAGTGCCGCCCGAACACCACCAGCGCCGCGAACGGGTTGCCGGGGCCGAGCCGGGCGAGCGCGTCGCGGATCAGCCCGAGGTCGGGGTCCAGGACGATCAGCCCGTCGCCGGTGTGCAGCTGCATGCCCTCGTACACGCCGGCCGGGCCGGGGTTGTGCACCAGCTCCCGCTCGGGGTCCCAGCAGACCAGTCCGTGCGCCCGGGCGAGCGCGAAGACCTCGGTGGACAGCTCGTCGACGTTCTCCGGCGCCAGCGTGACCCGGGCGTAGCGGTCCTCGACCACCTCGGGCGCGGCCTCGGGACGCAGCTTGCCGAACTCGTCGGCGAAGGCGGCCACGGCGGGGCCGGGCGCGAGCCCGGCGAGGTCGGTCCCGGCGGCCTGCTCCCGGGAGATCGGCGCGGGCTCGTGCCACACCAGCAGCGTGAACGTCATCCCCCCATGCTGCCAGGCGCCGCGCTCAGACGTTGGGCCCAGCGGGCCGGTGCGCCGCGGCGACCCGGCCGTCCTGATCGAACTCGATCTCCCAGTAGCTGCCGCCCTCGACCTTGTTCCCCTGCTCCTTCACCCCGGCCAGGATCTCGTCGAACCGGGCCCGGGTGATCGGGTGGGACACCGGCTGGACGGCGCCGCGCACGTTCTCGAGCCGGAACTCGCTGAGCTTCGGGGTGAAGGCCAGCTCGATCGCGGTGTAGGGCCCGGTGCGCACGATGTCGTACTCCCCCGGATCGGTGATCACGATCTTGGCGGGGGCGTACAGCGGGCGGCTGGGCGTGTCCCCGGCCTTCAGCACGCCCTGGACCTTCTGCCCGGCGTACGGGCCGCGCGGCGCCCCGGCCGGGGCGGAGGCCTGGGCGGTGGCGGACGCCGAGGGCGCCGCACCGGCCGGAGCCGAGGCCGAGGCCGAGGGGGACGGCGACGGCGCGGTCTTCGGCTTGCCGGTCTCGCCGCAGCCCGTCAGCAGGAGCAGGCCGGTCAGTGGGAGCCACCATGCACGCTTCATGATCGCCCAGTCTGCCGAAGCCGCCCGGCCGCCGGAAGGCCGGTCAGCGGCGCGAAGCGGCCACCACGTCGGCGATCCGGCGCGCCACCCGGTCCAGGTCGGCCGGGCCGATGCCGTCCTCCCTCGTCGCTTCGGCGAACCAGTAGGTGAGCGCGGCGGTGCAGATCGCCGCCTTGGCCCACGGCATCGTGCAGTTCACCTCGCTGGGGACGCCGTTCTTTCCGACCAGGCCCAGCGTCACGGAGGCGTAGGGCGACGGCGGGGGCTTCTCGTTGTAAGCCCCCGCTGCGGCCAGCATCCCTTCGAGACCGGGAACGCCGGTCTGCAGATCCTGCCGGTACTGGATCGGGTCGACGTCGCAGTCGGCTGGGTTCGGCGCGGCTTTGCGGGTCCACGGCGAGGCCGGGAAGAGCCGACACAGCTCGCCTTTGATGCCGCCGTTGGTGAAGGGGAAGGTGCGGTACACGCTCCCCGCCCCCTCCCTGCCGATCTGCGAGAAGCCACCACCGTTGCTCGCCAGTTCCCGGCAGGCGGCGCCGGCCTCGCCGATCAGGTGGATGTCCGGGCCGAACCGGTAGACCGCGGCGCCGACCGGGAGGCGGACCTGGGCGGGCAGCCGGACGGGCTGCGGCCGGCCCTTCGGCGTGGCGTCCCGGTCGGAGGAGTCGGTGACCTTGCACTGGGTGACGGCGGCGACGAGCGCCGCGGAGGCGGAAGGGCGCGGGCGGGGCCGCTCTTCGTCCCCGGCGGCCTGCCGGACGGCCACGGCGCCGCCCGCGACGAGCGCCGCCACGGCCGCCCCCGCGACCACCTTGCCCGTCGCGGTCGCCAGCAGGCCGCCGCCCGCGCTCCCCGCGCCGGCCGCGACGCCCGCGCCCGGCGCGGTGAGCAGCGCGCCGAGCGGGAACAGCGCCGCCAGGGCCGCCGCCGAGACGGCCAGCGCGCGCACGCCCCGCTGCTCCCAGTCGGCCCCGTACGCGCCGGCCGCGACCGACTCCAGCTCCGCGACGAACGCGGCGGCGCCCGCCGGGCGTCCGGCGGGGTCCTTGGCCATTCCCCGCTCCACCAGCGGCCGCAGTGGCTCCGGGACGGCCTCCGCCGGGACCGGCGCGGTCAGGTGGGCGCTCTGCAGCGCGGCGAGATCGCCCCGGTAGGGGCGGCTTCCGCTCACGCACTCGACGAACACGCACGTCGCGGCGTAGACGTCGGTGGCCGGTGTGGCGGTCCGCCGGGTCCACTGCTCGGGCGCCATGTAGAACGGCGTCCCGGCGCCGCCCGAGGCCTGCCCGGCCGGGACGGCGATGCCGAAGTCGACGAGCCTGCTGCCGCCGTCCGCCGGGACCATCACGTTGGCGGGCTTGAAGTCGCGGTGCACCACCCCGACGGCGTGCGCGGCGGCCAGGCCGAGCAGGGAGCCCTTCAGCACCGCCAGGGACGCCTCCGGGCCGAGCGCGCCGGTGCGTTCGAGCAGCTCCTTCAGGGAGACGCCGTCGATCGCCTCCATCACGATCGCGGCGCCCCCGTCGCCCTCCACCATCCGGTAGAGGCGGGCGACGTGCGGGCTGTCGACCTGGGCGAGCATCCGCGCCTCGTGCCGCATCCGCGCGCGCTCCTCCTCGGACGCGCCCGCCGGCAGGTACTTGACCGCCACGAGCGCCCCGGACGCGTCGTGGCGGGCCAGCGCCACGTGCCCCTGCGCGCCCGCCCCGAGCCGCTTCATCTCCGTGAAGCCCGATATCCGCCAGTCGGTCACGGGGGGACGCTACCGCCCCATGATCAGCCGCGCAGGGCGGCCAGGACGGCGCGGATGGCCGGGCGGCGGGCCGCCTCCTCGCGCCAGACGGCGTAGACGCGGCGGGTGAGGGCGGGCTTCAGCGGCACCACCACCACCTCCGGCGGCACGTCGCAGCGGCCGAGACGGGGCAGGATCGCGCTGCCGAGCCCGGCCGCGACCAGCGACAGCTGGGTGGGGATCTCGTAGGCCATGTGGTCGATGCGCGGCTCGGCCTCGCACCCGCGCAGCGTCTGGATCAGCCAGGCGCAGCAGACGCTGTCGGTCGAGGAGCTGATCCACGGGTCGCCCGCCAGCTCCTTGATGTCGATCTCGTCGCGGCCGGCCAGCGGGTGGCCCGGGGGCAGCGCCACGTCGGCGACGTCGTCGCAGATGAAGCCGTGCTGCAGGCCCTCGGGGTGCGGCAGCGGCTGGTTGTTCCAGTCCTGGACGATGGCCATGTCCAGGTCGCCGCGCGCCACCAGCGGCATGCTCTGCATCGGGTCCAGCTCCTGGACCTGCACCCGCAGGTCGGGGTGGGCCGTGCGCAGGGCGCCGAGCGCGGGCGGCAGCAGGCCGCGGATCGAGGTGGGGAAGGCGCCCATGGTGAACTGGCCGACGACCGCGCCGCGGTGCGCCTCCAGGTCGGCCTGGGCGCGCTCGACGAGTGCCAGGATGTTGTCGGCGTGCGTGACGAGCAGCTCGGCGGCGTCGGTGAGGCGGACGCCGCGGCCGTTGCGCTCCAGCAGCTTCTGGCCGGTCTCGCGTTCCAGCTTGGCCAGCTGCTGGGAGACCGCCGAGGTGGTCACGTGCAGCACGTCGGCGGCGGCGCTGACCGAGCCGTAGGTGGCCACCGAGTGCAGGGCGCGGAGCCGTTCCAGATCCAGCATGAAGCAACTCTAAAACGTTTTGTCAAGAACTTCTAGCTTGTCCTAAATATAGGGCGGGCCGACGATGGGCGCATGCGTCTGCGCCACGTCCTGCTCGCCACCTTCATCGCCGCGATCTGGGGCTTCAACTTCGTGCCGATCAAGGTCGGCCTGGAGAGCTTCCCGCCGCTGCTGTTCGCCGCGCTGCGCTTCGCCGCCGCCGCGCTGCCCGCGGTGTTCTTCGTCCGCCGCCCGCCGGTCGGGTGGCGCTGGCTCGCGCTGATCGGCCTGCCGCTCGGCGTCGGCCAGTTCGGCCTGCTGTTCATCGGCATGCACCTCGGCATGCCCGCGGGCCTGTCGTCGGTGCTGCTGCAGACGCAGGCCCTGTTCACCGCCCTGTTCGCCGGGCTGTTCCTGCGCGAGCGGCTGACCGTCATGCGCGCCGCCGGCATGGCGGTGGCGTTCGGCGGGGTGGCGCTGCTCGGCGCCGCCCAGTCCGGCGGGCGCGGCGGGCCCGTCCTGGCGTTCCTGCTCTGCGTCGGCGCCGCCGCGATGTGGGCGCTCGCCAACGTCGGGATGCGGCGGATGAACGAGACCGCCGGCGCGCCCGTGGACGCCTTCGGGTTCATGGTCTGGATGTCGCTGGTGCCGATCCTGCCGCTGCTCGCCCTCTCGCTGGCCTTCGAGGGGCCCGGCGCGATCCCGTGGGCCGTCCACCACGTCACCTGGGCGGGCGCCGGCTCGCTGGCCTACATCGCCTACGTCTCCACGCTGGTCGGCTTCGGCGCCTGGGGCTGGCTGATGCGCCGCTACCCCGCCGGGACGGTCGGCATGTACTCGCTGCTCGTCCCGCCGTTCGGGCTGGCCTCGGCCGTGGTCGTGCTCGGCGAGCACGTCGGCGCGCTGCGGCTGACGGCCGCCGCGCTGATCGTCGGCGGCGTCGCCCTCAGCGGGCTGCGGCTGCCCACCCGCCCCGTCCCCGTCCCCCTGACCGAGCCCCTGCTCGAACCCACGAGGTGACCTCCGTGCACGGTGTCCACGTCTCCCTGATCACCCCGTTCACCGCCGCCGGCGCGGTGGACGCCGCGTCCCTGGCACGGCTCGCCGGGCACGTCCTGGACCACGGCGCCGCCGGGCTCGTCGCGCTCGCCACCACCGGCGAGGCCGCGCTGCTGAGCGCGGCCGAGCAGCGCACCGTGCTGGAGGTGTGCCGCGCCGTCACCATCGACCGGGGCGTGCCGCTGACCGTCGGCGCCGGGACGATGGGCACGGACGACACCGTGCGGCAGGCCCGCGAGCGCGCGCCCATGGCCGACGCGCTGCTCGTCGTCGTCCCCTACTACCTGCGGCCGTCCGACGAGGGCGTCGTCGAGCACTTCCAGGCCGTCGGCGCGGCCGTCGACGTGCCGCTGCTGCCCTACAACATCCCCTACCGGACCGGGAAGCAGCTCCACCTCGACACGCTGCTGCGGCTGCTCGACCTGGACTGCGTGACCTCGATGAAGCACTGCCCCGGCGCCATCGACGCCGACACCCTGGCCCTGCTGGCCTCCGGGCGGCCGGTGCTGTGCGGCGACGACGCCTACACCTACCCGATGCTGCGGCTCGGCGCCGCCGGCGCGATCTCGGCGACCGCGTGCCTGGCCCCCGCCGCCTGCGCCGGCCTGGACCTGGCCACGCACAACGCGCTGCTGCCGCTGGTGGACGCGCTGTTCGCCGAGCCGTCGCCCGCCGTGCTGAAGGCGTGCCTGGCCGAGCTCGGCCTGATCGACGACCCGGCGGTCCGGGCACCGCTGCGCGCGCCGCGCCGCGAGACCGTCCGCCGGGCCATGGCCGCCTACCGGGCCCTCTACGCCGAGGTCGACGCCTGCGCGGCGGCGCGGGCGGCGTGCGGCATCGCCGCCACGACCCGCTCCAGCGCCGCGTCGTCGTGCGCGGCCGACAGGAACCACACCTCGTAGGCCGACGGCGGCAGGTACACGCCGTGCTCCAGCGCCGTGTGGAAGAACGCCGCGTAGGCCTGGACGTGCTGGCGCTGCGCCGCCGCGAAGTCGCCGACGGGCTCGTCCGTGAAGAAGATCGAGAACAGGTTGCCGGCGTTCTGCAGCCGGTGCGGGACGCCTTCCTTGGCCAGCGCCTCCGACGCCGCCTGCGACACGATCGCCGCGGCCCGGTCGATCGCCTCGTACACGGCGGCATCGGCATTGCGCAGCGTCGCCAGGCCCGCCGCGGTGGCCAGCGGGTTCCCCGACAGGGTGCCCGCCTGGTAGACGGGCCCGGCGGGCGCCAGGTGGCCCATCACGTCCGCGCGGCCGCCGAACGCCGCGGCCGGCAGCCCGCCGCCCATCACCTTGCCGAACGTCATCAGGTCGCCCGGCACGCCCTCGATCCCGTACCAGCCCGACGCCGACGCGCGGAACCCGGTGAGCACCTCGTCGATGACCAGCAGCGCCCCGCCGCGCTCGCACAGGCGCTTCAGCAGCGCGTTGAAGTCCGGCAGCGGCGGCACCACGCCCATGTTGCACGGCACCGCCTCGGTGATCACGCAGGCGATGTCGTGGCCGAACTCGGCGAACGCCTGCTCGATCGCGGCGACGTCGTTGTAGGGCAGCACGATCGTGTCGGCCGTCGTCGCGCCGGTCACGCCCGGGGTGTCGGGCAGCGCGAGCGTGGCCACCCCGGACCCGGCGGCGGCGAGCAGCGAGTCCACGTGCCCGTGGTAGCAGCCCGCGAACTTGACGATCTTGGAGCGGCCGGTGAAGCCGCGGGCCAGCCGGATCGCCGACATGGTCGCCTCGGTGCCGGAGTTGACCAGCCGCACCTGCTGCACCGGCGTGCGCGCCACGATCTCCTCGGCGAGCTCCACCTCGCCCGGCGTCGGCGCGCCGTAGGACGTGCCGCGCCCGGCCGCCTCGCGCACCGCCGCCACCACCGCCGGGTGCGCGTGCCCGAGGATCATCGGGCCCCACGAGCAGATCAGGTCGACGTACTCGTTGCCGTCGGCGTCGGTGAGGTAGGGGCCGCGCGCCGAGGTGATGAAGCGGGGCGTCCCGCCCACGGCGCGGAACGCCCGCACCGGCGAGTTGACCCCGCCCGGGACCACCTGGTTCGCCCGGTCGAACAGCTGCTGGGACACTTCGTAGTCGCTCACCGCACCAGTCTGACAGTTGCATTTCGGACACTGCCCTTGACCACGCCTGCTACGGGCCGGTATTCCAGCAAAGTGACTTCCGTGCACGTCGCACGGGAAATGATCAATACTGTGTGGTGCATCGGCGCCGGCCGTATCGGAAGGGATGCTCGCACGTGGTCAACGGCTGGACGGTTCCGGGCTTCACGCAGGAACAGGACCTGGGCGGCGGCGTCATCGGCAAAGTGATCCTCGCCGTCGACGACGTCACCCAGACCAAGGTCGCCATCAAGTACCTCGACCCCCGCCTGGACGGGGACGAGGCCTACCTGTCGCGGTTCCGCGCGGTCGCGCGGCGGCTCTCGCAGCTCGAGGACCCCAACGTGGTCGACTTCTTCGACCTGGTCGAGGTGCCGCAGGGCACCGCGATCGTGATGGAGCGCGTCGACGGGGTGACGCTGCGGCGGGTGCTGGCCGCGCAGGGCCCGACCGGGCCGCTGGCCGCGCTGTCGCTGTTCGGCGGCACGCTGCTCGGCCTGGCCGCCGCGCACGAGCTGGAGGTCCTGCACGGGTCGCTGCGGCCCTGCAACGTCCTCATCGACGCCAAGGGCAACGCCCGGCTCACCGACTTCTCGCTCGCCCCGCCCGGCACCGAGGCGCAGGCCGGCTCGGCCTACGCCGCGCCCGAGCTGTGGGACGGCGCGCCGATCAGCGCGCGCAGCGACCTGTACGCCGCCACCGCGATGTTCTTCGAGTGCCTCACCGGGCGGCCCCCCTACACCGGGCGCGGCGTCGCCAAGTCGCACCGCGAGGCGCCGATCCCGGTCGAGGCCGTCCCCGGCCCGCTGCGCGACCTGATCGCCGCGGGCCTGGCCAAGGACCCGGAGCAGCGCCCGGCGAGCGCCGCGGAGTTCCTCGGCGCGGTGGAGGACGCCGCCGTCGCCGCCTACGGGCCGTCCTGGGAGGCGCAGGGCCGCGAGCGCATCACCGAGCTGGCCGGGCAGGCCGCCGCGGCGCCCGAGCCGCGCCCGGCGCGCTCGTCGGGCCGCAACGCCGTCGTCCCGGCCCGCCAGGGCAAGCGCAGCAAGGCCAAGCCGCTCGTCGCGGTCGTGGCGGTGCTGGCGATCGGCGGCGGGGTCGCGGCCGCCGCCACCGTGCTCGGCAAGGACAAGGCCGACGACCCGCCGCACCCGACCACCTCCGGCTCCCCGCAGCCGGTGCCGACCGCCGACCCGGCGCAGGCGGGCGCCCGCGCCCTCGCCGACCGCGTCGACGCCGCCCTCACCCGCGCCCCGGGCGCCAAGTTCAGCTTCCGCCGCGCCGGCGGCGCCGGCCCGCTCTCCGCGCGCGGCTCCTTCGGCCTGGCCGGCGACGGCCCCGCCGCCTACTCCATGTCGGTGTCGGGCGCCGGGGACACCCGCAAGGCCACCCGGGCCGTCGCGATCCGCGACGCCGTCTACCTCCAGGCGGGCAAAGGCTGGCGCAGGCTGCCCGCCGACGCCGCCGCGCGCGGCTACCCGGGCCTGGCGGCCCAGGTCCGGCAGGCGTCGGCCGTCGCGAACGTGCCGGCGCTGCTGCGCGCCAGCACCGCGTTCAAGAAGAACGGGACGCTCTACCAGGGCACCGCCGCGGCCGACCGGCTGGGCGACGCCGCCCCCTTGTTCGCCGGGGCCGGCCAGGTCAGCTACACGTTCCGGCTGGACAAGGCGGCCCGCCCGGTGCACCTGGTGATCAAGGTGGCGGGGGCGAAGCCGCAGACGCTGACCACGACCTACTCCACCTGGGGCCGCAAGGTCATCACGGCCCCCAAGGCCTAGGACAGGATCGCCTCGCAGCTGTCGGACAGGACCTCCAGGAGCCGCAGCGGGTCCGGCAGCCGCCGGCCGTCCGGCGGGTGGATCCAGGTGACCGCGCGGCCGTGCGGCAGCACCGACGGCGGCGCCACCACGTAGCTGTCGCGGCAGTGCCAGCGCATGCCGGGCGTCTCCACGACGGACTCGGGCGAGCAGTCCAGGTGGCAGGACCACCACTCGTCCTCGTCGACGGGGGCGCCGCGGGTGGCGACGAAGAACAGGTGCCGCTCGTTCGCCAGGTTCGCGACGGGCCCGACCGGCAGCCCCTCCGCGGCGATCCGCGCCAGCGCGAGCTCCCCGGCGGCGGCGGGCACGTCGAACACGTCGAAGACGCGGCCGGTCGGCAGGATGATGTTCGCGCCGGGCCGTTTGGCCCACTGCTCCCCCAGCACACGGGTGTCCACGCTGGCCTGCAGCGCCCACGCGCCCGACACCGGATGCGCGCCGGGGTCGGGACAGCCGACCCGGTCGCACGAGCAGGCCCGGTCGGCGCCCGTCTGCGCGCCCGTCGTGCACGGCCAGCCGAGCGCGGCGTAGCCCCGCGCGGCGGCGGCCATGCGCTCGCGCTGCTCGCGCCGCTGCCGTTTGTTCCCCGAGACAGCCAGCAAAGCGCCCCCCAAAGGTCGTCCCGTAGCTCCCTGTCACCGATGATGCCGGGTGCGGTCGGGCCGAGAGGCGGCACCCCCCGGAAAGGGTCCTAAATGACCACCCGGGCATGGTCCCGGGTGATCATTTGCCGCGGGCGGGGCTCAGCGCGCCAGCCGCTGGGCGACCTCGGTGGCCCAGTAGGTGAGCACGATGTCCGCGCCGGCCCGGCGGATGGCGACCAGGGACTCGTCGATGGTGCGCTCGCGGTCCACCCAGCCCCGCTCGGCCGCCGCCTCGATCATCGCGTACTCGCCGCTGACCTGGTAGGCCGCCACCGGCACGTCGACGCTGTCGCGGACCTGGCGGATGATGTCCAGATAGGCCCCGGCGGGCTTGACCATGACCATGTCGGCGCCCTCGGCCAGGTCCAGCCGGACCTCGCGCAGCGACTCCGCCGCGTTGGCCGGGTCCTGCTGGTGGGTGGCCCGGTCGCCGAACTGCGGCGCGCACTCGGCGGCCTCGCGGAACGGGCCGTAGTAGGCCGAGGCGTACTTGGCCGAGTAGGCCAGGATCGGCAGCTCGGGGTACCCGGCGCCGTCCAGGGCGCGGCGGATCGCGGCGACCTGGCCGTCCATCATGCCGCTCGGCGCGACGACGTCGGCGCCGGCCTCGGCCTGCGCGACGGCGATGCGCGCGTACCGCTCCAGGGTGGCGTCGTTGTCGATCTCGCCGGCCTCGGTGACGATGCCGCAGTGGCCGTGGTCGGTGAACTCGTCCAGGCAGAGGTCGGTCATGATGACGGCGGAGTCGCCGAGGTCGGACGCCAGGTCGCGCAGCGCGGTCTGCACGACGCCGTCGGGGGCGTCGGCGGCCGAGCCGACGGCGTCCTTGACCGCCGGGACGCCGAACAGGATCAGCCCGCCGACGCCGGCCGCGACCGCCTCGTGCGCGGCCTTGCGCAGGCTGTCGCGGGTGTGCTGGACGATGCCGGGCATCGAGCCGATCGGGTTCGGCTCGGCGATGCCCTCCTTGACGAACATCGGCAGCACCAGGTCGGCGGGGCTCAGCCGGGTCTCGGCGACCAGCCGGCGCAGCGCGGGCGTGCGGCGCAGCCGCCGCGGCCGGGCGACGGGGAACTGTGCGGACATGACGGAAAGATCTCCCTCGGCTGCTACTTGCGGCGGCGCGCGCCCCGGCGCATCTGGCTCGGCTTGCGCAGCGGATCGCCCGCCTCGACCTGAGCCGCCCTCCGCTTCGCACCGTACTCGGCCAGCGCCTCGGCCAGTGCCGATACGGACGGTTTGTCGGCCATCACGTCGACGCGCAGCCCGTACTCCTCGGCCGTCTTGGCCGTCTGCGGCCCGATCACCGCGATCACCGTCACGTTGTGCGGCTTGCCCGCGATCCCGATCAGGTTCTTCACCGTGGAGGAGGAGGTGAACAGCACCGCGTCGAACCCGCCGCCCTTGATCGCCTCGCGGATCGGGGCGGGCGGCGGCGCGGCGCGCACGGTGCGGTAGGCGGTGACGTCCTCGCACTCCCAGCCGAGCTCGGTCAGCCGGGCGATGAGGGTGTCGGTGGCGATGTCGGCGCGCGGCAGCAGCACCCGGTTGATCGGGTCCAGGTCCTCGTCGTAGGGCGGCCACACCTCGGCCAGGCCCTCGCTGGACTGCTGCCCCGACGGCATCAGGTCGGGCTGGATGCCGAACTCCACCAGCGCCGCGGCGGTCTGCTCGCCGACCGCGGCGACCTTCAGGCCGGCGAACGCGCGGGCGTCCAGGCCGTAGTCGGTGAACTTCTCCCGGACCGCGCGCACCGCGTTGGTGGAGGTGAACACCACCCACTCGTAGCGGCCGGTCACCAGGCCCTTGACGGCACGTTCCATCTGCTGCGGGGTGCGCGGCGGCTCGACCGAGATCGTCGGCACCTCGTCGGGCACCGCGCCGTAGGCGCGCAGCTGGTCCGACAGCGAGACGGCCTGCTCCTTGGTGCGCGGCACCAGGACGCGCCAGCCGAACAGCGGCTTATTCTCGAACCACGACAGCTTGTCGCGCCAGTTCACCACGTCCCCGACGATGATCAGGGCGGGCGCCTCCATGCCCTTGGCGTCGGCGGCGAGCCGGCCGAGCGTGGAGACCACGGTCTCCTGCTCGGTGGTGGTGCCGGCGCCGGTCATCGCGGCCGGGGTCGAGTCGGGGCGGCCGACCGCGACCAGGGCCTTGGCGACCTCGGCGACGATGCCCTCGGCGCCCAGGATGACCAGGGTCGCGTCGGTCTTGGCGAACTTCTCCCAGTCCACCGCGCCGTCGCCGGCGTCGATGACGCGCACCTCGCGATGCTTGGGGTCGGTCAGCGGGATGCCCGCGTACCCCGGCACACCGGTCACCGCGGACACGCCGGGCACCACCTCGATCGGCACGCCGGCCTTGGCCAGCGCGCCGCCCTCGGCGGCCAGGCCGCAGGCCAGCCCCGGGTCGCCCTGGAACAGCCGGACGACGCGCCGGCCCGCGCGGGCGGCCTTCACCGCCAGCTTCACCGGGTCGCCGGCGGCCGAGTCCAGGATCTCGGCGTCGGCGCGGCAGTGCGCCATGATCTCGGGGTGCACGCGGGCATGGTCGGCCACCACCGCGTCGGCGCGCCCCAGCTCGGCGGCGGCGCGCAGGGTCAGCAGGCCCGGGTCGCCCGGGCCCATGCCGACCAGGACGACCAGCCCGGTGCCGGACGCCTGCGGAGCCGCCTCCGCCCCGGCGGGCCGGTCGGCGGAACTGCGGTTAGCGGGGCTCAATGGTGCGCTCCCCCATCAACTGGTCGGCCCCGAGGCCGAGCATGCGGTGCGCGAGATCGCGCCCGAGCCGCTCGGCCTCATCGCGGTGGCCGCGTGCGGACAGCCTGATCTGCCGGGTCCCGTCGCTGGACACGACGTTGGCCGTCAGATGAAGCTCTTGTTCTCTTTCGGCAGCGTATGCTCCCACAGGCGCCGAACATCCCGCTTCCAGCACCGCCAGCACCGTGCGCTCGGCGAGCACCGCGGCGCGGGTCGCCGCGTCGTCCACGGTGCCGAGCAGCCCGGCCAGCTCGGGGCGGTCGGAGCGGCACTCCAGCGCCAGCGAGCCCTGGCCCGGCGCGGGCAGCATCTGCTCGGTCTCGAAGACCTCCGCCACCGCCTCCAGCCGGCCGATCCGGGTGAGCCCGGCGTAGGCGAGCACGACCGCGTCCAGCTCGCCGCTGGTCACCTTGCCGAGGCGGGTGTCGGCGTTGCCGCGGATCGGCACCACCTCCAGGTCGGGACGGAGCGCGAGCAGCTGCGCCACCCGGCGCGGCGAGCCGGTGCCGACGCGCGCGCCGCGCGGCAGGTCGGCGAGCTTGGCCGGGCCGCACAGCGCGTCGCGCGGGTCGTCGCGGCGCGGCGTCGCGGCCAGCGTGATCCCCTCGGCGGCGCCGGTCGGCAGGTCCTTCAGCGAATGCACCGCGAAGTCCACCTCACCGGACAGCACCCTGTCCCGCAGCTCACTGACGAAAACGCCCGTACCGCCCATCTGGGCAAGCAAGGCCTTGGAAACATCACCTTGCGTCGTTACCCCGACAAGCTCCACCGCAAGCCCCGTACGCTGCGACAAAGCGTCGGCGACCAGCTGGGACTGGGTGGTCGCCATCAGGCTCTTGCGGGTACCGAGGCGCAGCGGCGCCCTGTCCGTGCTCATTGCCTCACTCCGTTCGGCGGCGAGCAGGCGCCCTTACGCGACGGCTTCCCTCGTCGCTCCGGTCGCAAGCTCCCTGCGCTCCTCAGTCCAGCCGCCGCGCGCCTGCACGCAGTCATGATCGGGTTCCTTGGTCGTCGGTGCCGCGCGCCCACGGCGCGTCCACGGGGACGGCGGGCACGGCGGGCTCGCGCAGGTCGGCGCGGGCCACGGCCTGCGGCGCCTTCGGGTCCAGGTCGAACAGTTCGCGCAGCGCGTCGGCGTAGGCGTCGCCGCCGGGCGCGGCGGCCAGCTCCTTCACCCGCACGGTCGGCGCGTGCAGCAGCTTGTCGGCGACGCGGCGGACCGCGTGCGCGATCTCCTTGCGGGCCCGCTCGTCCAGCTCGGGCAGCCGCCCGGTAAGCCGGGCCAGCTCGGCCTCGACCACCTCGGCGGCCTTGCTGCGCAGCGCCACCACGGTCGGCGCGACGGCGGCGGCGCGCGCGCCGGCCAGGAACGCCGCGACCTCCTCGGCGACGATCGCGCGGACCGCCTCGACCGCCTCGGGGCCGATCGCCCGCGCGGCCTCCTGCGCGGTGCGCAGCTGCTCCAGCCCGGCGAGCGCGACGCCGGGCAGCGCGGCCACGCCGGGGTCGATGTCGTGCGGCAGCGCCAGGTCCAGGAAGAAGCGGCGCCGCCCGTCGGTGCCGACGCCGTGCGCGCGCAGCTGCCCGGCGGTGAGGACCAGCCCGGCCGCGCCGGTGCAGGAGACGACCAGGTCGGCGTCCGCCAGCGCGCCGTCCAGCTCGTCCAGCCGGATCGCGCGGGCCGGCACCGGCGACTCGGCCGCCAGGCGCACCGCCTTGGCCTCGGTCCGGTTGGCGATGACGATCTCGCGCGCGCCCGCCCGGCCGAGCGTGGCGACGGCCAGGCCGCTCATCGCGCCCGCGCCCACCACCAGCGCCCGGGCGCACTCCAGCGGGCCCAGGTGCTTCTCGGCGACCTGCAGGCCGACGCTGACCAGCGACGCGCCCGCCTTGTCGATGCCGGTCTCGTGGTGGGCGCGCTTGCCCACCCGCAGCGCGCTCTGCACGACCTCGTGCAGCTCGCTGCCGATCGTGTCCTCGTGCTGCGCGAGCCGCAGCGCCGCCCGCAGCTGGCCGAGGATCTGGCCCTCGCCGACGACCATCGACTCCAGCCCGCACGCCACCGAGAAGGCGTGCTGGACGGCCCGCTCCTCGTAGTGCACGTACAGGTGCCGGGACAGGTCGTCCTGCGGGACGCCCGAATGCAGCGCCAGCAGCTCGGTGATCGCGGTGACGCCGCCGTGGAAACGGTCCACCACCGCGTACACCTCGACCCGGTTGCAGGTCGACACGATGACGGCCTCGGTGACGTGCCCGCTGTCGTGCACCGCGTGCAGCAGCTTGGTCAGGTCGTCCCCGGCCACCGCCGCGCGCTCCAGCACCGCCACCGGAGCGCTGCCATGGCTCAGTCCCACCACCAGGACGCTCATGCGCGGTGTCCCTCCCGCTCACTGATCACGCTTGCACCGCCTCGACGTACTGCGCCGTGCCCGGCGGCCCGTCGCCGGCGAGCGGGTGCTCGCCGGGGCCGCCGGCCTTGCGCTGCTCGTGGAAGGCCAGGATCTGCAGTTCGATCGACAGATCGACCTTACGCACGTCGACGCCGTCCGGCACCGCCAGCACCACCGGCGCGAAGTTCAGCACGCTGGTCACCCCGGACGCCACCACCCGGTCGCACACCTTCTGGGCGGCGCCCGCGGGCGTGGCGATGACCGCGATGGACACGCCGCGCTCGGCGATGACGTCCTCCAGCCGGTCGATGTGCTCCACGGTCATGCCGGAGATCTGCTGGCCGACGATGGCCTCGTCGGCGTCCAGCAGCCCCGCCACCCGGAACCCGCGCGAGGCGAATCCGCCGTAACCGGCCAGCGCGCGGCCCAGGTTACCCACCCCGATGATGGCCACGACCCAGTCCTGGGTCAGGCCGAGCTCGCGGGAGATCTGGTAGACCAGATATTCGACCTCATACCCGACGCCCCGCGTACCGTACGAGCCGAGGTGGGACAGGTCTTTACGAAGTTTGGCCGAGTTGACCCCGGCGGCCGAGGCCAGCTCCTCCGAGGAGACCGTGGCCACGCCGCGGTCCTGGAGGGTGTGCAGCGCCCGCAGGTACACCGGCAGCCGCGCGACGGTGGCTTCGGGAATGCCGCGTTCGGCGCGGGTGCGGTTCTGTCGAGGTGTCACGGCCTGCTCTTCGGGGGCTCGACGCTAGGTCTGACCCCGGCCATTCCGTGGCGGGGACCGCAACGGCCACCGCCTGGCCGCCCAGGGCTGCCTCCCAGGTTAAGCCTTTGTGAATACGCGCACAAAGTCGCCCCCCACCCAACGGGTCCGCTCGCGCGCCCGCGCCGGACTTAAAAGCCCAGGTCAGCGGGGGTGTGCCGGACGTATCCGCAGGCCAGGGGTCCGCAGGTGGTGTGACTGACCAGACATCCCGTTTTCTGGGGTAATTGCCCTGTCTAACGGGTTTTACGCAATTTGGCGATGGCGGCGCGCAGCCGCGCCTCGTCCACCCGCCAGAAGTCGTGCTGCACCCCGTTGATCAACGTGACCGGGATCTGCTCCCAGTACTCGCGCGTGTCGGCCTCCGACAGGGTGATGTCGCGCTCGCGCACCGCCACCCCGAGGTCGGCGGCGACCCGCTCGATCACGGCCCGCGCGTCGTCGCACAGATGGCAGCCGGGCTTGCCCAGCAGCGTGATCGTGATGTCGGTGCTCATGGCCTCGCCTCCGCTCGGCGGCGCGCCCGTGTCCATGGCCTCGCCGCCGCTCGGGCTCACCGGCGGGTCACCTGGCCGGAGCGGCCGCCGGGGGCGGGCAGCGGGAGCACCTTCGCTGCGCCGAGGCGCAGCTCGATGACGTTGGTGGCCAGCACGTGCGGGCGCGACTCGGCCTGGAACCGCTGCACGTGCGGCTGCCGCCGGTGCGCCTCGAACGCCGCCTCGTCGCGGAACAGCTCGTACAGGATGCGCTGGGTGGGCGTGTTCACCACCTCGTGCACGGCCGAGATCAGCGTGTCCGGCTCGGCGGTGCGGGCCGCCTGGACCAGCGCTTCGGCCAGCCGGTCGAAGGGCTCCTCGCGGCCGTCCAGCAGCGTGTACACGGTGATCTGGCCGCAGACGGCCGGGTCGGCGGCCGCGGCGGCGAACCCGTCCACGCTGGTCGGCGGCGCCGGGTCGGGGAAGCGCAGCTCCTCGCTCGCCGGCTCGGGGAAGCGCAGCTCGCCGCGCTTGGACGCCGGGGGCGCGGCCGGCTGCGGCTGCGGCGCGGGGGCCGGCTGCGGCGGGGGCGGCGGCGGGGTCTCGTAGCCGGTGGCCGGCTCGTCCTCGTACTCGGCGTCCTCGTCGTCGTACACCGGGATGGTGCGTATCGCGCCGTACCAGACCAGGCCGGCCGCGCCGCCGAGCAGGACCGGCACCAGCATGCCCGGCAGGAACCCGCGGGTGCCGGTGACCACCAGCACGCCCGCCAGCGCCACCAGCGCGACCGGGATCAGCAGCTCGGCCGCCTCCTGGTCGCGCTTGCTGGCCTGCAGCGCCGTCACCGCCGCGCACGCCACCAGCGCCAGCACCGCGACCACGTGCGCGCCGTCGACGAGCAGCAGCGGCAGCGTCTGGTACACCTTCGACGGCGGGGGCAGCGCCTTGGCGAACTTGTAGGACGTCAGCGGGTCCAGCACCGCGATCACCAGGGCGACCACGCTGTAGGACACCGCGAACAGCCACGCCGCGAACCGCACCTGCACCGGCCGCGCGATCAGCTCCACCATGCCGAGGGCCAGCCACATCGGCGCGATCAGCGCCGCGCCCAGCTCCACCACCCGGAACAGCAGTCCGTTGAAGCCCGCGAAGAAGCCCACCGTCATGCAGGCGAGCGCGAGCGAGATGCCGACCAGGGTCAGCGACCAGGCGATCAGGTAGAGCAGCCGGTCCTTTGAGGCGCGCGAAACGAGCAACCCGGTGGCCGTCAGGGCACCCAGGGTCGCCAGCAGCGCGAGAAGAGCTTCGACCATCGCGCCCCATGGTGCCCGATCCGGGGCGCCGAAGGGTAACCGCTGCGCCGCGAACTTCCCGGACCGCCCTTGTCACCGGGCCGCACGAGCCGCCCCGGGCCCCCGCCCGCGGCCACCGTTGCCTGCCCTCCCCCGCGCTACCTAGAGTGGCGATTCACGCCGGAGGTCGCATACGCCCCGAGGAGAACTGCATGCGCAGCCTGACCCTCGATGCCCGAGTGACACCGCTGCCCTGGTCGTCCCCGCACGCGGCCCGCCGGGGACGGCGCGGCGACGCGGTCAAGGACCTGGTGCTGCGCGCCCGCGACGGCGACGCCGAGGCGTTCGGCTCCCTCTACGACAACTACGTCGAGCTGGTCTACCGCTACGTCTACTACCGGGTCGGCTCGCACTCCCTCACCGAGGACCTGACCAGCGAGACCTTCCTGCGCGCGCTCCGCCGCATCGGCGACTTCCACTGGCAGGGCAAGGACTTCGGGGCCTGGCTGGTGACCATCGCCCGCAACCTGGTCACCGACCACTTCAAGTCGAGCCGCCACCGGCTGGAGTTCTGCACCGCCGAGCTGGTCGAGCCGGACCTGCCCGACGAGGGCCCCGAACGGGCGGTGCTCGACTCGATGACGAACACGGCCCTGCTGGCGGCCGTGCACAGCCTCGGCGCCGAGCAGCGCGAATGCGTCGAGCTGCGCTTCCTGCGCGGTCTGTCGGTGGCCGAGACCGCCCTGGTCATGGGCAAGAAGACCGGCGCGATCAAGGCGCTGCAGTACCGCGCCGTCCGCTCCCTGGCCCGCCTGCTGCCCGACGACCTGCGCGGCTGAGCGCGAACACCCGATGACGCCCGCCCGCGCGAACGTGAACACCATCCCAATCCGGCCCGAAGCCCCGGCCATCCCCGCCCTATTGACTAGGCTCGTTCCATGCGGCTTTTCTGGCAGCGCGGTAAGGAAGAAGACCCGGTGAGCGCGGGGGAGGCGGCGGCCGCGGCGGCCGCCGCGCATGCCCCGCTCCCCGACCCCGACCCGACGGCCGCGGCGTTCTTCGACGTGGACAACACGATGATGCGCGGCGCGTCCATCTACTACTTCGCCCGCGGACTGGCCTCCCGCAAGCTGTTCACGGCGCGCGACCTGGCCATGTTCGCCTGGGGGCAGGCGGCGTTCCGCCTGCGCGGCACCGAGAACGCCGAGCACATCGGCAGCGCCAAGGAGATGGCCCTGTCCTTCGTGGCCGGGCAGCAGGTCAAGGACCTGGTCCGGCTGAGCGAGGAGATCTACGACGAGGTGATGGCCGACCGCATCTGGCACGGCACCCGCCGCCTCGCGCTGCAGCACCTGGACGCCGGCCAGCAGGTCTGGCTGGTCACCGCGACGCCCGTCGAGGTCGCCCGCACCATCGCGCACCGCCTCGGCCTCACCGGCGCCCTCGGCACCGTCGCCGAGACCGACGCCGGCGTCTACACCGGCCGGCTGATCGGCAACCTGCTGCACGGGCCCGCCAAGTCCGAGGCGATCCGCGCCCTGGCCCAGCGCGAGGGCCTGGACCTGTCGCGCTGCTCGGCCTACAGCGACTCGATCAACGACCTGCCGATGCTCACCACGGTCGGCCACCCGCACGCGGTCAACCCCGACTCGGCCCTGCGCGACCACGCCCGCGAGCACGGCTGGCCGATCCACGACTTCCGCACCGGCCGCAAGGTGACCATGGTCGCGCTCCCGGCGGCCGCGGGCGCCGGCGCCCTGGCCGGCGGCGTCGCCGCGGGCATCGCGCTGCGCCGGCACTACCGCGCCTAGAAGAAGGCGGGGCCCCGGCGCAGGAGGGTCTCGTAGAGCATCTGCTGGACGGTCTCGCGGACCTGGTCGGTCAGGTTGAAGACGGTCATCGGGTCGTCGGCGGCGTCCGGGCCGAGATCGCCCAGCGGGATCGGCTCGCCGAACTGGATCACCCACTTGGAGGGCAGCGGGATCAGGCCCGCCGCGCCGAGCCAGGGGAAGGTCGGGGTGACCGGGAAGTAGGGCAGGCCGAGCAGCCGGGCGAGCGGCTTGAGGTCGGCGAGCTTGGGATAGATCTCCTCGGCGCCGACGATGGCGCACGGGACGATCGGGACGTCCGCGCGCAGCGCCGTCTCCACGAAGCCGCCGCGGCCGAAGCGCTGCAGGTGGTAGCGGTCGGCGTAGGGCTTGCCGACGCCCTTGAAGCCCTCGGGGAAGACGCCGACGAGCTCGCCCTTGGCCAGCAGCCGGGACGCGTCGGCGGGGCAGGCGAGGGTGTGGCCGGCCTTGCGGGACAGGTGGCCGAGCAGCGGCACCTGGTAGACCAGGTCGGCGCCGAGCAGGCGCAGGTCGCGGCCGAGGTGGTCGTGGGCGGCGACGGTCAGCATGACGCCGTCGAGCGGGATGGTGCCCGAGTGGTTGGCGACGAGCAGGGCGCCTCCCTCGCGGGGGACGTTCTGCGCGCCGATCAGCTCGACCCGGAACCAGCGCTCGTAGAGGGCGCGGGCGGCGGGCAGCAGCACCGAGCGGTTCAGGTCGGGATCGTAGCCGAACTCGTCGACCTCGTACTCGCCCTGCAGGCGCCGGCGCAGGAAGGCCAGGCCGGAGGCGATGCGGCGCTCCAGCGGGCTCGGCCCGGCGGCCGCGGGCGGCTCCTCGGGCGGGGCCACGTTCAGCGGGATGACCTGCGCGTCCTCGTCGTCGTGGTGCGGCTGGGCGTTCATGGTCCCTCCTCAGTCCCGGCCGGCGGCCGCGGCCAGCCGGCCCAGCAGTTCCAGGGGGGCGGTGCGGCCGCGGCCCTGCGCGGAGAGGAAGTCCGCGAACGCGTCCTCGGAGCTGTACTTGGGCCGCCATGCCAGCTCGGCGGCGAGGGCGGAGGTGTCGATGACGCGGCCGTAGGTGAGCCAGCGCAGCAGTTCGGGCGAGAAGCCCGACAGGCCGGCGAACCGGCGGCCGAGGTCGCCGACCATCGAGATCGACTGGGTCGGCATCGGCACGTAGGGGCGGCCCGCCCGGCGCAGCGCCTGCGACAGCAGCAGGATGCCGTCGCCGGCGACGTTGAAGCAGCCCGGATGGTCCTCCACGGTCATCCGGCGCAGCACCTCGATGCCGTCGTCCTCGTGCACGAACTGCAGCCGGGGGTCGAATCCCAGCACCGTCGGGACGACGGGCATCCGCAGGTAGCGGGTGAGGGGGGAGTCCACCCCCGGCCCGAGGAAGTTGGCGAACCGCAGCACCGAGACCACCAGGTCCGAGCGGCGCCGGGTCAGCCCGCGCACATAGCCCTCGACCTCGACCGCGTCCTTGGCGTAGCCGCCGGCGGGGGCCTGGGCGGGCTGGTCCTGCTCGGTGAACACCGCCGGGTCCATCGGCGAGGACCCGTACACCGCGGCCGAGGACCGCACGACGAGCTTGCGCATGTCGGGCGACCGCTGGCATGCCGCCAGGAGCTGCATCGTGCCGATGACGTTCAGCTCTTTCACCTTCGCCCGGGGGCCCGCCTGTGCGGTCACCAGGTTCAGGTGCACCACCGTGTCCACCTCGGCCGAGGAGATCACCTTGGCGATGCTGGGCGTGCGGATGTCGACCCGGACGAACTCGGTGCGTCCGAGCGACGTCGCGGGCGGCACCGTGTCCACGCCGATGACCCGCTCGATGCCGGGATCGGCCTGGAGGGTGTTCGCGACCCGCGCCCCCAGGAAACGGGAGACGCCCGTGACAAGTACGACACGGGCCGCGGCAGAGGGCATGGAGGACACTGTGCGCCCCACCCCTTACGGCTGAGTGGCCGGTGTGTTTACTTCTTGTTGCGACGCTGGATGCGCGTCTTCTTCAGCAGCTTGCGGTGCTTCTTCTTCGCCATCCGCTTGCGGCGCTTCTTGATGACAGAGCCCACGAGACCTCGCTCGGCATATCGGGTGTCGTACAGGATGCGGACAGGCCACCGACTCTCTCGATGTGCACGGTCCGCTGCCCAAGGGTACCGCTGCGCCAGCAGAGGTCTCGCCTCCGGTCGGCGGGCACGCCGCCACGCCGGGGCGGAACGGGCCGTTTCCGGTGTCCGGGGCCTGCCACCCCGGACACCGGAACCGGCGGTCGCCACACCGCCGGCCGGTCCTTCTCCCCGGTCCTGTTCCCCGATCGCACCCCCGTGGGCGCCAGGCCGTTCCGGCGCGGGCGGTGCCCGCGCCGCGGGCTCTGCGTCGATCGGTCCGGGGGCGGTGAAGGGGGCTCATGCCCCGCCCCTACCCCGGATCCGCCCCGCCATGGCGGGGCGCGCTCATCCGGCTTCGATGAACGCGTCGCGCAGATAGTCGTGCACGGCCTGCTCGGGTACCCGGAACGAGCGGCCCACGCGGATCGCGGGCAGCTCGCCTGAGTGGACGAGGCGGTAGACGGTCATCTTGGACACCCGCATCACCGCCGCCACTTCGGCCACAGTCAGGAACCTGACCTCGCTGAGAGGTCGCTCGCCTGAGCTCATCGGACGCCCTCTTCCACACGTGACGCGCACCGGCCCTTTGGGTGACTTTGATCACGCACGTGTACTTCCTCCAGCGTAAATCGTGTATCGGCTGTCGCAAGAGGGAAATTCCACCTGGTTCCGTCTCCTGACCTGACGGAATGGACACACTGTGCTCCCGGCCCCGGCACGGCGGGGGCGGCACCGGGCCCGCCGCGGCGCCGCTCCGCACCGCCGACACCCCCGGTGACCTGCGGCTCAGCCGTTCCCGCGGGGGTGATGCCGCCCCGGCCGCCCCGCTACGGCCGCCGCGTCACACCGCGTGACACATTCCGGCCACCGATCGGGGAACCTTTATTCAGGCGAGCCCTGCACGATTCAGCAAATACGCAGTCATGGGGGCGTAATGATGCGGCGATACGCCGTCGTCGAGCGGGACCACCACCGCGACCTTGCCCTCGGCGGCGCCCACGAACAGTGCCGGGTCGTTACAGTCCGCGAAGCCGACCGCGTCGATGCCGGCCTGGCCGGCGGCACCCGCCCAGCCGTGGTCGGCCATGGCCAGATCCGGCCAGTCCGCCCCTTCGGCTGCGAGAACGGCCAGCATCTGCTCCATCGGGGCGGAGTCGTGGGTGTGGTGGGTGCGGCCGTCGTCGCCCTCCAGCATCGCCACGCCGCCGGGCGCGTAGACCAGGCGCCGCAGCTCCAGGCCGCTGTGGGAGGTCTCGATCTCGTACTCCCAGCCCGCCGCCGGCGTCAGGATCCGGCAGCCCCGCTCCGCCAGCGCCGCCGCGACCGCCTGGTAGACCGGTGTCAGCGTCGCCGGGTGGCCCGTCGCCAGCACCACCGGGGAGCGGCGCTCGGCGGCCAGGGCGATCCGGTCGCCCATCGCCTCCAGCGCGTCGATCGTCAGCTCCGGGTCGATGGTGTCGTCGCCGTACAGGTGGTAGGGGTCGGGGTCGACGCCGCAGCGCTCGACCATGACCTCCAGCACCTCCCGCTCGGTCCAGGCGCGCTTGAACTCCAGCCCGAACTGGTAGTACGGGTTCCCCGCGGCCATCCGCCGGTAGTGCAGCAGGTTGTTCTGCCGGGGCGTGGCGACCTCCCCGGCGATCATCGTGCGGACCAGGTGCTCGCGCAGCTCCGCGCGCGACGGCGCCGTCACAGGTCCGCCATCGGGTCCAGGCCGTGCTCGGGGAACACCGCCCGCCGGGTCGCCAGCACCGCCTGGTCGACGGGGTTGGCCGGGTCGTATCCGGTCTCCCACGTGTGCACCTCCACCTCGATCGTTCCATCGGTCATCCGGCGCGGCGCGATCTCGTCGGTGCGGCGGCGCACGAGGTCGCGCCAGGCGTCCGGGGTGCCCGCCGCCGGGTCGATCGGCCGGCCCGCGGCCTCGGCCAGCAGATGCGTCCAGGCACGCGGCACGACCTGGACCAGCTCGTACCCGCCGCCCCCGGTGGCCAGCCACCTCCCGCCGCAGATCTCGTGCGCCAGGGCGTGCAGCCGGGCGTGGGCGGTGCGCTGGCCGTCCACGCTGAGGATCAGGTGGGCCAGCGGGTCCAGCGCGTGCGCGTCGGCGCCGTGCTGGGTGACCATGATCTGCGGGGCGAACGCGCGCAGCACCGGCGGGACGACCGCCTCGAACGCGCGCAGCCAGGCGGCGTCGCCGGTGCCGGGCGGCAGCGCCACGTTCACCGCGCTGCCCGGCGCGTCCGGGCCGCCGCTCTCCTGCGGGAAGCCGGTGCTGTGGGGGAACAGCGTGCGCGGCGTCTCGTGCAGGCTGACCGTCAGCACCCGGGGGTCGTCGTAGAACGCCGCCTGGACTCCGTCGCCGTGGTGCACGTCGATGTCGACGTAGGCGACGCGCTCGGCGCCGTTGTCCAGCAGCCAGGCGATCGCGACGGCCGGGTCGTTGTAGACGCAGAAGCCGCTGGCGGCGCCCGCCAAGGCGTGGTGCAGGCCGCCGGAGATGTTGACGGCGTGCGCGGTCTCGCCCGTCCACACCGCGCGCGCCCCGGCCACCGAGGCGCCGGTGATCAGCGCGGACGCCTCGTGCATGCCGAGGAAGACGGGGTTGTCGGGGGTGCCGAGGCCGCGCCGCTGGTCGGGCAGGCCGGTCTGGCCGGAATGGCGGACCGAGGCGATGTAGGCGTCCTCGTGGACCAGGCCGAGCAGCGCGTCGTCGGCGGCCTTGAACGCCTCGACGCGCACGTTCGGCGCGTCCAGCAGCCCGAACTCGCGGGCGAGGGCGATGGTCAGCTCGACGCGGACGGGGTTCATGGGGTGCCCGGGTCCGAAATCGTATTCGGTGAGCCGTTCGTCCCACAGGACCTGAAGCCCGCAGTTCCGGGGGGACAGGGCGGACGAATCGCTGCTCATGACCTCACGGTATCGCCCCGGCGGAACGTCCGCCCGGGTGGCATGGATCACCACGGCCCGCGTCCCGGCGCGCACGGACGGCCCCCGCGCCGCCGCAAACGGCCGCCGTTGCTACAAAGTTGTGACGTGAACCACCGCGATTAACGGGCATATACGTAACATCGTGGAAACACAACATTAAAAGGGGTGTAAATGGACACGCGCCTCCCGCCCGACGTCACCCCTCTGCCGCTCGCCGAGGCCGCTCCCCGCGCCGGCCTGCCCTACGACCGCCGCCCCAGCATCCGCAGCCGCGCCATCTCGCGCACGCTGCGGCTCGGCTTCTACCCGATCATCCACCACGCGCCCGGCCACGCCCGCGGCATCCGCACCGCCCGCTCCGGCGTCGACGCCGCGTCCCTGCTGCTGCGGCACAGCCAGCGCGTGCTGATCAAGCAGCTGGCCGACCCGCAGGTCGAGCAGGGCGGCCTGGAACGCCCGGTGCGGGGCGAGTGGGTCCTCACCCGCGAGGGCGAGCGGACCGCCCGCGGCGCCATCCTCTACCTGCACGGCGGCGGCTACGTGGTGTGCTCGCCGCGCACGCACCGCCCGATCACCTCGCGCCTCGCGCTCGACACCGGCCTGCCGGTGCTGGTCCCGCGCTACCGGCTGGCGCCCGAGCACCCCTTCCCGGCGCCGCTGGAGGACGCCGTCGCGGCCTACCGGTGGCTGCTGGCGCGCGGCGTCCCGGCGTCCGGCATCGTGATCGCGGGCGACTCCGCGGGCGGCCACCTGGCCGCGGCGCTGACCGGCGAGATCTGCCGCACCGGGCTGCCGCGCCCCGCCGGAACGGTCCTGTTCTCCCCCTGGGTCGACCTGACCTGCGAGCTGTCCACCCGGTCGCGGGCCCGCGACCCCTACATCAGCGCCACCGCGGCCCGCCGGGTCGCCCGTCTCGTGGTGGGGCCGGCCGGATTCGACGACCCGCGGCTGGCCCTGCTCGCCTCCCCCTGGACCGACACCCCGCCGATGCTGATCCAGGTCGGCGGCGCGGAGGTGCTGCGCGCGGACGCCGAGGCGCTGCACCGGGCGCTGACCGAGGGCGGCAACGACTGCCGGCTGCAGGTCTGGAAGGGGCAGATGCACGTCTTCCAGATCCTCAACCGGGTGCTGCCGGAGGCGAGCGCGGCGATGCGCGAGACCGCGCGCTTCGTCGCCCGCGTCGTCTCCGCCGAACCCGCCGCGCCCCAGGCGGAGGCCGTCGCCTGAAGCGGCTTGGGGTTCCCCCCGCACGACCGCGCGGTGACGGGCGTCGGCCGTGCGGGGGGAACCTCGCCAAACCCCGGGTTCAGGCCACCCGGGCCGGCTCCGCCCCACGGCGGCGGCGGTCCTCGGGCCGGTTGCGCCCGGCGGTCCAGAACCCCAGGAGCGCGGCCAGCGCGGCGACCCCCTCGCCCGCCGCGCTGACCGTCTTCTCCGTGTACCAGACCGGCTCGGACATGTCGGGCAGCGGGCCGAGCGGCCCGACCCGCACGAAGTAGTAGAGGAGCAGGGCGCCGACCGCGCTCGCCGCCACCAGGAAGGCGAGCGCGTACGTCCAGCGGCGGGCCAGGAACAGGACCAGCAGCCCGACGGCGCCCGCCACCGCCGCCTGCGCGTAGAAGATCACGTCACCGCCGATCGAGCCGCCCTGGACGCCCGCCATGTCCGGCGCGAACCGCCAGTGCACGACGGCGTCCACGGCCAGCCCGGCCGCCACCAGGACCCGCAGCACGATTCTCATACCCCTGACACGTACGCCAGGGCCGATCGGCTCAACCGCGGCCGCCTCAACCACCGGCGAGTTCGCGGCCCCGGTTGCGCGCCGCCTCGATCGCCTCCAGCACCGCGGCCCGCACGCCGTGCCGCTCCAGCTCGCGGATCGCCGCGATCGTGGTGCCGCCCGGCGAGGTGACGGCCTCGCGCAGCAGCACCGGGTGCTCGCCGGAGTCGCGCAGCATCACCGCCGCGCCGACCGCCGACTGGACCACCATCTCCAGCGCGGCGGCGCGCGGCATGCCGAGCAGGATGCCCGCGTCGACCATGGCCTCGACCAGGTAGTAGAAGTACGCCGGGCCGCTGCCCGACAGCGCGGTGGCGCCGTCCTGCAGCGACTCGGGGATGCGCAGCACCTTGCCGACGGGGCTGAGCAGCTCCTCGGCGAGCTTCAGGTGCTCCTCGCCCGCGTGCGACCCGGCCGAGATGACGCTCATCGCCTCGTCCACGTGCACCGGGGTGTTGGACATGACCCGCACCACCGGGACGCCCTCGGGCAGCCGCGCCTCGATGAACGCCGAGGTGATGCCGGCCGCCATGGAGATCACCAGGTGGCCGGGCGGGACGTGCGGGCCGATCTCCTCCAGCAGCACGCCCATGTCCTGCGGCTTCACCGCCAGCACCAGCGTGTCCGCGGTCCGCGCCGCCGCGACGTTGGTGGTGATCTCGATGCCGTAGCGTTCGCGCAGCAGCGCGGCGCGCTCCTCCCGGCGGGCGGTGGCGGCCAGCTCCGCCGGCCGGCGGCCCGCCCGCAGGACGCCCGACAGCAGCGCCTCGCCCATCTTCCCGGCACCCAGAATCGCGATCATGCGCACACCTTGACGTGGGGTTTCAACGACGGCCCCAGCCTAGTGGCGCGCGGCGGTCAGCCCTTCCCGGCCAGGGAGCGCAGGAAGAAGGCCAGGTTGGCGGGGCGTTCGGCGAGGCGCCGCATGAAGTACCCGTACCACTCGGCCCCGTAGGCGACGTAGACGCGCACCTGCGCGTCCTGCCCGGCCAGGCGCCGCTGCTCGTTCGGGCGGATGCCGTAGAGCAGCTGGTACTCGAACGACTCCGGGTCGCGGTCGTTCATGACGGCCAGCGCCCCGGCGATGTCGATCAGGCGCGGGTCGTGGGTGGCCAGCATCGGGTAGCCGCTGCCGGCCATCAGGACCTTCGTGCACCGCACGTAGGACTTGTCGACGTCCTCGCGGCTCTGGAACGCGATCGTGTCGGGCGCGGCGTAGGCGCCCTTGCAGAGCCGCACCCGCGAGCCCTCGTAGGCCAGCTCGGCGCAGTGCTCCTCGGCGCGCCGCAGGTACGCCTGGATGACGGCGCCGACGTCGGGGAAGTCGCGGCGCAGCTCGGTCACCACGCGCAGGGTGGAGTCGACCGTGGTGTGGTCCTCCATGTCCAGCGTGACGGTGGTGCTCGCCGTGCGGGCGGCGGCGCAGATCCGCCGGGCGTTGTCCAGCGCCAGGTCCTCGTCCAGGGCCTGCCCGACGGCGGTCAGCTTCAGCGACACCTCGGCGCGGTTGCCGAGGCCGGCCGCGGCGAGCCGGTCCAGCAGCGCGGTGTAGTTCCGGACGGTCGTCTCGGCCTGCCCGCGGTCCTGGACGTCCTCCCCCAGGACGTCCAGGGAGACCATGAGGCCTTCGCCGACGAGCCGCTCGGTGGCCTTCATCGCGTCCTCGGTCGTCTCGCCCGCGATGAACCGGCGGACGACGTCGCGGCTGAGCGGCGCCCTCTCCACGACCGTGCGGACGGCCCCGCTGCGAGCGGCGGCCAGCAGTGCCTGACGGAACACCGGCGATCCCCGTTTCCGGCCGGACCACCCTGTCCGGCCTTCCTCAGGTCATACCCGGCGTCCGGCGGAGATCACGACACCTGGCCGATCTGGTTCCCGCCGCCGTACCTGGCGATGTAGGCGGGCATCTCCGCGGTCTTGATCGCCTCGAACAGCGCGGCGTCCTTCTTGGGGTCGAGCAGCACCACGCTCTGCTTGCCGCGCGCCGCCGGGCCCTTGTTCGGCGCGGTCATGAACGTCACGTCGCCGGGGCGCAGGTTGCGCAGGCCGAGCGCGAGCGAGCGCAGCTTGCCGGCGTCCATCGAGTCGTCCACCGTGATCGACTTGGTGAACGCCTCCAGGAAGCGGTTCAGCTTGATCGGGTTGGTGAGCGTGCCGCCGTCGGCGGCCTGCCGGGCGAGCGCGCCGAGGAACGCCTGCTGGCGGCGGATCCGGTCGAAGTCGCCGTTCGGCAGGTTGTGCCGCTGCCGGACGAACAGCAGCGCGTCCTTGCCGTCCAGCTTCTGCTTGCCGGCCTCCCAGTTCTTGTGCCGGGAGGGGTCGTAGACGCTCTGCTTGATGTCGACGGTGACGCCGCCGAGGGCATCGGTCATCGCCTTGAAGCCCTCGAAGTCGATCGCGCCGTAGTGGTCGATGCGGACGCCGGTGAGCTTCTCGATCGTCTCGGTCAGCAGTTTCGGGCCGCCGTAGGAGAACGCCGCGTTGATCTTCTGCTTGCCGTAGCCGGAGACGTCCACCCACGAGTCGCGCGGGAACGACAGCAGGTAGGCCTTCTTGCGGTCGGCCGGCAGGTGCAGCAGCATGATCGTGTCCGAGCGCTGCTGGCCCGGCTTCCACAGGTCGTCGTTGCCCTTGCCGGTGGTGCCGGACTCGGCGCGGGTGTCGGAGCCGACGAGCAGCCAGTTGTCGGTGCCCTCGGCCGAGGGGCCGGGCCGGTTCCCGTCGGGCCGCCAGCCCTGCTGGCGCTTGATGTTGCCGTTCAGGGACGACTCGCGCTCCCACAGCAGGCCGCCGATCCCGGCGACCAGCAGGACGAGGAACAGCCCGATCGCGATCAGCACGCGCGGCCAGACGCGCCGCTTGCCCTTGCCGCGCCGGTGGCCGCCGCCCTCGCGCGGCCCGTCCGCCGGCGTCGGCGTCGGCTCCGCGGCCGGGGCCTCGGCCTCGGCGGCGGGCGGCTCGGAACCGGGGATGTCACGCGGGGTCATGGCGCCGGAGATTACCAGGCCAATGCCTCATTTTTGCTTAAAAGGTGCTTAAGGGGTACGACGCCGCAGCGTAGCCGCGCCCAGCACCAGCGCGAGCACCGTGCAGCCCGCGATGACCAGCATGTCGCGCAGCAGCGTGCCGGTGACCTCGCTCCTGGCGCTGACCTCGCGCATCGCCTCCACCGCGTACGTCAGCGGCAGCACGTCCGAGACCGCCTCCAGCCAGGACGCCATCTGGGCGCGCGGCATCAGCAGCCCGCAGAGCAGCACCTGCGGCAGCACGAACGCGGGCATGAACTGCACCGCCTGGAACTCGGTGCGGGCGAACGCGCTGGCCAGCAGCCCGAGGGCCATCCCGAGCAGGGCGTCCAGCACCGCCACCAGCAGCAGCGACCAGGCCGAGCCGTGCAGGTCCAGGCCGAGCCAGGTCAGCGAGATCGCCAGCACCACGCCGACCTGCACCAGCGCCAGCAGCCCGAACGCCAGCGCGTAGCCGAGCAGCAGGTCCAGCTTGGCCATCGGCGTGGTCATCAGCCGCTCCAGGGTGCCGCCGGTGCGCTCGCGCAGCGTGCCGACGCTGGTCACGATGAACATGATCACGAACGGGAAGACCGCGATCAGCAGCGGCCCGACCCGGTCGAACAGGCCCGGCCGGTCGAAGACGTAGCGCAGCAGCACCATCAGCAGCGCGGGCACCCCGATCAGCATGCCGAGCGTGCGGTGGTCGTGGCGCAGCTGGGCCAGGATGCGGCGGGTGGTGGCCAGCGTGATCGAGACGTTCATGCCGCGCTCCCGGACTGCTCGGTGATGAGCTGGAGGAAGGCCTCCTCCAGGTCGCGCGCGCCGGTGCGGGCGCGCAGCGCCTCGGGCGTGCCGTCGGCGAGGATCAGGCCCTCGCGCATCAGCAGCAGCCGGTCGGTGCGGCCGGCCTCGTCCATGACGTGGCTGGACACCACCAGCGTCGCCCCGCCGGCCGCCAGCTCGCGGAACAGCTCCCACAGCTCCTGGCGCAGCACCGGGTCCAGGCCGACGGTCGGCTCGTCCAGCACCAGCAGCTCGGGCCCGCCGAGCAGCGCGGCGGCCAGGTTCACCCGGCTCAGCTGCCCGCCCGACAGGGTCGCCACGACCTGGTCGCGGTGCCGCCCGAGCCCGACCTCGTCGATCACCCGGGCCACGTCGGAGCGCGGCGCGCCGAGCATGGCGGCGAAGTAGCGCAGGTTCTCGGCGACGCTGAGGTCGCCGTACACCGCGGGCTTCTGGGTGGCGTACCCGACGCGGCGCCGCAGCCCGGGCGCCCCGGCCGGCTCGCCGAGCACGGTCACCGTGCCGCTCCGCACGACCTGCACCCCGACCAGCGCCCGGATCAGGGTCGTCTTGCCGCACCCGCTCGGCCCGAGCAGGCCGACGATCGTGCCCCGGGGCACCTCGAACGCCAGGTCGTGCAGCACCTCGCGCCCGCCGCGAACGACCCGCAGCCCCTGCACCCGGATCGCCGGACCTGAATTCATCATATGTTGAATTTAAGCCGGCACCTGTCCCCCGTCAAGGGTCCGCACAGGGGTAAGGCCCTACTCGCCGAGATGGAGCTGGAGGGCGGGCGCGAGCATCGTGACCAGCTCGTCCACCGGCGCCGACGCGATCGGCTCCACCTTCAGGACGTGGCGCAGGATCACCACCCCGATGAGCTGCCCGGCGGCGGCGTTCACCCGCACCGGCGGGATGCCGTACTTCTCGGCGGCGCGGGCGAACAGCGCGGCGGTGACGAACTCGCGCATCATCGCGGCGGCCTTCTCGTTGGTCATCGCCGAGCGCAGCATCGCCAGGATCGGCGCGCGGCGGGCCGGGTCCTCCCAGATCTCCAGGAACGACCGGGCCATCGCCTCGCCGACGCCCTCGCGGCCGGCCGGCGCGATCCGGGTCAGCAGCTCGGCGGGGTCGACCGGGAAGCGCATCGCCGCGACGAACACGCCCTCCTTGTTGCCGAAGAAGTGGTGCACCAGCGCCGGGTCGACGCCCGCGGCGCGGGCGATGGCGCGCAGCGAGGCGCCGTCGTAGCCCTTGTCGCCGAACAGCTCGCGGGCCGCGGCCAGGATCGCCTCGCGGGTCTCGGTCGGCCCCGGGCGGCGTCCGGGCGGTCGGCTCACGTGGCGCCCCGGCGGGTCACCTCGCCGCGGGAGGTGACCTGCCAGGTGCGGTCGGCCGCGGCCAGGTGCAGCCGGGCGAACGCCAGGGCCTCGGCCAGGTCCTCCATCCGCTCGGCGCGGCTGTCGGCGCGGCGGGTGTTGACCTCCAGCACGACGTGCCCGGCGAAGCCGCCCTCGGCGAGGGTCTCCAGCATCGGCCCGCACGGCTGGGCGCCGCGGCCCGGCACCAGGTGCTCGTCCTTGTTGGTGACGCCGACGCCGTCGGCCAGGTGGATGTGGCGCAGCCGGTCGCCGAGGTCGGCGGCCATCGCCATCGCGTCCGAACCGGACACCGCGGTGTGCGACAGGTCCAGGGTGACGTGCGGGTAGTCCTGGTCGACGGGGTTCCAGTCGGGGGCGTACATGCCGGCCTCGGCGCCGCGCGCCTTCAGCGGGAACATGTTCTCGACCGCGAACAGCACGTCGGTCTCGTCCTGCATGCGGGCGATGCCCTCGACGAACTCGCGGGCGTAGTCGCGCTGCCAGCGGAACGGCGGGTGCACCACCACGACCTCGGCGCCGAGCTCCTCGGCGACCTCCTTGGAGCGGATCAGCTTGCCCCACGGCTCGCGGCCCCAGACCCGCTGGGTGAGCAGCAGGCAGGGCGCGTGGATCGACTTGATCGGGACCTGGTGGTAGTCCGACAGCCGGCGCAGCACGCTCAGGTCCTGCGAGGAGGCGTCGGTGGACACCATGACCTCGACGCCGTCGTAGCCCAGCAGCGCCGCGATCTCGAAGGCGCTCGGCACCTTCTCGGGGTAGACCGACGCCGTGGACAGCGTGATCGGGGCGTCCGGGACGCGGATCGCCGGGGTGGTGGCGCCGTTGTGCTGCGGGGTCAAGGCTCCCTCGCCAGGTGGTCGCTCGGCGGTTGACGGCGCGGACGCGCCCCCCGGCGGCGGCAAGGTCCTGCCGGCGCCCGGCGGCGCCCCACGCAACGGAAAGCCTATTCGCCCGGAGCCGCGATGAAACCCATGCCCCTGGGTGATGCTCATTTCTTGACGGATGCGGTGACTACGCTCTGTCGTTGTGGTCGACATCGCGCCCGGGGCCGTGCCGAGCCCCAACATCTGGAACTCCCCTCAGGTCTATGAGATCGAGAACCGTGCCGTGGATCCCGACGGCGCGATCGAGGCGGCCCTGCGGCGCCTGCGCCCGTGGGCCGGCGCGACCGTGCTGGACCTCGGCTGCGGCACCGGCTTCCACCTGCCGATGTTCGCCCGGGAGGCGGCCCGGGTCGTCGGTGTGGAGCCGCACGCCCGGCTCGCCGCGGCCGCCCGCGCGCGCGTGCGCGACCTGCCGAACGTCACGGTGCGTGTGGGCACGGCACAGGCATTGCCACTTCCGGACGCTTCGGTCGATGTCGTGCACGCACGGTGGGCGTACTTCTTCGGGCCGGGCTGCGAACCGGGCCTCGCCGAACTGGACCGGGTCGTGCGGCGCGGCGGCGCGGTGTTCGTCATCGACAACGACGCGACCCGCTCCACGTTCGGCGGCTGGTTCCGGCGCGGCCTGCCGTCCTACGACCCGGCGGCGGTGGAGCGGTTCTGGACGCGCCGCGGCTACCAGCGCGAACCCCTGATGATCCGGTGGGTGTTCGGGTCGCGCGCGGACCTGGCGGCGGTGCTGAAGATCGAGTTCCCGGCCGCGCTCGCCGAGACCTTCCTGCGCGAGCACGACGGCCTGGAGGTCGACTACGCGATCAACATCTGGTGGCGGGCGCGCTGAGCCACCCCCCGCCCTCCCGCCTGTTGGATAGATGTACAACAATGACCCGTCCAACGAACTTGGGAGGGTCGGACATGGGACGTGCCGCCAGGACGAGCCGCAACATCCTCGCCGCCACCGCGCTCGGCGCGGGCGCCACCGGGGCGGGGCTGGCCGCCCAGCGCCGCGCCGTCCGCCGGCTGCGGATGCGGCCCGACCCCTACGCCGGCGAGCCGTTCGGGTCGCTGCGCGGCCGCCCGGTCCCGGTCCGCGCCGCCGACGGCACCCGCCTGTACGCCGAGATCGACGGCGAGGACCGCACCGACCTCGCCGTGGTGTTCTCGCACGGCTGGACCCTCACCCAGGACTCCTGGCACTTCCAGCGCAAGGCGCTGCGCGGCCAGGCCCGCCTGGTCTTCTGGGACCAGCGCGGCCACGGCCGCTCCGACGGCGGCGCCCGCGACGACTACGGGCTGCCGCGCCTCGCGCACGACCTGAAGGACGTCATCGACCAGACCGTCCCCGAGGACACCCCGGTCGTCCTGGTCGGCCACTCCATGGGCGGCATGACGACGCTGCGGTTCGCCGACGAGTACAGCGAGACGCTCGGCCGCAAGGTCGTCGGGATCGGCCTGCTCAACACCTCCTCGGGCGAGCTCGGCTCGGTCACCCTCGGCCTGCCGGCCGCCCTCGCCCGCGTCACCCAGCGGGTGCTGCCGCGCGCGCTGCGCGCCGTCGGCGCGGGCTCGGCGCTCATCGAGAAGGTGCGCCACCTCGGCCGCGACGGCTCGGTGCTGATCGAGGACCTGATCGCCTTCGGCCCCGACGCGAGCCCCGCCGCGGTCGCCTTCGCCGAGCAGATGATGGCCGAGACCCGGATGGACGCCCTCATCGACTTCTTCCACTCGATGATCACCCATGACGTGATCAGCGACTGCGCGCACCTCGGCGGCGTCGACACCCTGGTCATCAGCGCCGAGAACGACATGATGACCCCGGTCGGGCACAGCCTGAAGATCGCCTCCTGCGTGCCGTCGGCGCGGCTGGAGGTCATCCCGGTCGCCGGCCACATGTCCATGCTGGAGCGCCCCGCCGTGGTGACGGAGCACCTCACCGACCTGATCGACCGCGCCCGCAAGGGGTAGGTCAGGCGTCCAGGGCGGCGGTGACGCGGCGGGCCACCTCGCGCATTCCGGCCTGGTTGGGGTGGACCGGGGCCGCCGGGGAGGTCAGCACGATGCCCTCGACCCACTTGCGGCCGGGGCGGGCGCACATGTCGTGGCCGAGGCCGCCCCGGTAGGTGTCCACGAAGGTCGCGCCGACCGCCCTGGCCTGTTCGGCGAGCATGCGGTTGAGGCGGCGTTCGGCGCCGTCCAGGAACGCCAGGTCGCCGCGGGCGATCGGGACGGCGGGCCAGCAGCCGGGCGCGCCGGGCACCAGCCGCAGGTAGCCGACGACCAGCACCCGTGCCCGGGGCGCGCGGCGGCGGATCCCGGCGAGCACCGCGGCGACCTTCGGCGCGACGGCGTCGACGCGGCGGGCGATCCGGTCGCCGAAGCGGGCGGTGCAGGGCGCGCCGAGCGGGTCGGTGACGCTCGCCAGCCCGCACGCCACGGTGATCTCGCTGAAGCCGAGGTCGTTGCCGCCGATGCCGAGGGACACCAGGCGGGTGCGGCGGGTGAGCGCGTTCAGCTGGGGCGGGTTGACGCCGAGCGAGGTGCGCTGCGGGGCCGTCATGTCGGTGGTCTCGGCGCCGCTGCAGCTCACGTCGGTCAGCCGGGCCCCGATACGGGCGGCAACGAGCGAGGGGTAGTTGTGGTCCGACCGCATGCACCCCGCCGGCCGGCCGGCGGGGTTCGGGATGAGCGGCCCGGCGGTGAACGAGTCGCCCAGCGCCACATATCCGCCCCCCGACGGCGCGGCCTGCGCCGGCGCGCCGAGCGCCAGTACCGCCGCCACGGCCGCCCCGAGCCCCAGCGCCTTCTTCAGCAGCATGCCGTGCGGTCCTTTCACCGGGGCCCTCTGACAGCAGACGGCCGGCCCGACGCCTCCGTCAACGCAGATGGCCATAACTGGTCGTGATTGCCTGAACACCATAAGTCACAGAAGTTCCGGCCGGCCCCACGGACCGGGACCGAACTGTCGGTGGCCGGCCGTACGCTTCGGGCCATGGCGAAGGTGAAGACGGCCAAGGCCGCCTACCGGTGCTCGGAGTGCGGCTGGCAGACCTCCAAGTGGGTGGGCCGCTGCGGCGAGTGCCAGGCCTGGGGCACGATCATCGAGGGGTCCAGCGCCGCCGCGGCCCGGGTGGTGACGGCGGGCCCGGTCAGCGCGCCCGCGCGGCCGATCGGCCAGGTCGACGTGCGCTCCGCGCAGACCCGCCCGACCGGGCTGGACGAGCTCGACCGGGTGCTCGGCGGCGGCATCGTGCCCGGCGCCGTGCTGCTGCTGGCGGGCGAGCCCGGCATCGGCAAGTCCACCCTGCTGCTGGAGGTCGCCGCCCTCGCCTCCACCACTACGGGCGGCACGGGCACCTCCTCCGTCCTGTACATCACCGGGGAGGAGTCGGCCGAGCAGGTCCGGCTGCGCGCCGACCGGATCGGCGCGATCACCGACCGGCTGTACCTGGCCGCCGAGACCGAGCTGTCGGCCGTGCTCGGCCACGTCGACGCGGTCGAGCCGTCCTTGATCGTGGTCGACTCGATCCAGACGATCGGCACCGCGGAGGTCGACGGCGCGCCCGGCGGCGTCACCCAGATCCGCGAGGTCGCCGCCAACCTGATCCGGGTCGCCAAGGAGCGCGGCATCACCGTCGTGCTGGTCGGCCACGTCACCAAGGAGGGCGCGATCGCCGGGCCGCGCCTGCTGGAGCACCTGGTCGACGTGGTGCTGTACTTCGAGGGCGACCGGCACAGCCGGCTGCGGATGATCCGCGCGGTGAAGAACCGCTACGGGCCGACCGACGAGCTCGGCTGCTTCGACCTGTCGGAGGTCGGCATCGTCGGCCTGCCCGACCCGAGCGGGCTGTTCCTCACCCGCCGCGACGAGCCGGTCCCCGGCACCTGCGTCACCGTCACGCTGGAGGGCCGCCGCCCGCTGGTGGCCGAGGTGCAGGCCCTGGTCGCCAAGTCGCACCTGCCCTCGCCGCGGCGCGCGTCGTCGGGGCTGGAGACCTCCCGGGTCGCGATGGTGCTGGCGGTGCTCGCCCAGCGCTGCAAGATCTCCATGCACGAGCAGGACGTGTACGTGTCCACCGTCGGCGGCGTCCGGCTCGCCGAGACCTCCGTCGACCTGGCGCTCGCGCTCGCGGTCGCCGGGTCCACCGTGGAGCAGTCGCTGTCGTCCAGCCTGATCGCGGTCGGCGAGGTCGGCCTCGCCGGGGAGGTGCGGATCGTGCCGGGTGTGCAGCGGCGCCTCGCCGAGGCGACCCGGCTCGGCTTCAAGTACGCCGTCGTGCCGCGCGGCTCGCTGGAGCTCGGCAGCGGATCGCCGCTGAAACGGGCCGACCCGCAGCTCATGAGCTTCGAGGGCATGAAGGTGATGGAGGTGGACAGCCTCACCCAGGCGCTACAAGTGGCATTCACCGCGCCCTGAGCGGGGTCACGCCAGGGTATGACGTCATCGGGCGCAAGCTTGCGACCTGGGGAGGAACCGACCTGCCGCCCTCCTCGGTAAACTGACGCCGTCCAGCGACCTCCGGGGGCCAGGTGCCAGCACACAACAAGGGTCATGACGAACGACGCCGGGCCACGCTCGCGGCGGTGGCCCCGGGCACCCAGCTGAGGGACGGCCTGGAGCGCATCCTGCGCGGCCACACCGGCGCGCTGATCGTGCTCGGCTACGACGACCTCGTCGAGGAGATCTGCTCCGGCGGCTTCGAGCTCGACGTGGAGTTCTCCGCGACGCGGCTGCGCGAGCTCGCCAAGATGGACGGCGCGATCGTGCTCGACAGCACCCGGCACCGCATCGTGCGCGCCGCGGTGCACCTGGTGCCCGACTCCACCATCCCGACCGAGGAGTCCGGCACCCGGCACCGCACCGCCGAGCGGGTCGCCCGCCAGACCCCGCACCCGGTGATCTCGGTCAGCCAGTCGATGCGCATCATCGCCCTCTACCTGGACGGCATCCGCTACGTCCTGGAGGACTCGGCGGCGATCCTGTCCAAGGCCAACCAGGCCCTGGCCACCCTCGAGCGCTACAAGCTGCGCCTGGACGAGGTGTCGGGCACCCTGTCGGCGCTGGAGATCGAGGACCTGGTCACCGTCCGCGACGTGTCGGCGGTGGTGCAGCGGCTGGAGATGGTGCGCCGCATCGCCGACGAGATCGAGGGCTACGTCGTCGAGCTCGGCACCGACGGCCGGCTGCTGTCGCTGCAGCTGGACGAGCTGGTCTCGGGCGTCGACGTCGACCGCGAGCTGATCGTGCGCGACTACCCGTCCGCGGGCACCCGCCTGCACGGCGTCGCGGCGGTGCTGAACGCGCTGGACGCCCTGTCGGCCAACGAGCTGCTCGACCTGTCCACCGTCGCCGAGGTGATGGGCTTCACCGGCCCCGAGTCGCTCGACCTGCCGGTCAGCCCGAAGGGGTACCGGCTGCTGGCCAAGGTGCCGCGGCTGCCGAGCCTGGTCGTGGAGCGCCTGGTGGAGCACTTCGGCGGGCTGCAGAAGCTGCTGGCGGCCAGCATCGACGACCTGCAGGCGGTCGGCGGCGTCGGCGAGTCCCGCGCCCGCAGCGTCCGCGAGGGCCTGTCCCGCCTCGCCGAGTCCTCCATCCTCGAACGCTACGTCTGACGGCCTTCGGCGTCGGCCCGCGCTGCGGCCTCCGGACGCGCTCGCGTGCGGGCGGGGGCGCCCGCCCCGGCGGCGATGTGGCCGCCGAGGAAGGCCAGCGCCTCCTCGGCGGGGCTGCCGGGCGGGGCCGTGTAGATCACCAGCAGGTGGTGCGCGGCGCCGGGGACCTGGAAGGTCTCGTAGTCGAGCGTGAGGTCGCCGGCGATGGGGTGGCGGAAGCGCTTCGGCCCGTGGGTCTTCTCGTGGACGTGGTGGCCGGCCCACAGCGTGCGGAAGGTCTCGCTGCCGAGGGACAGCTCGCCGACCAGGCGCACGAGCTCGAGGTCGTGCGGGTGGCGCCCGGCGGCCATGCGCAGGATGCCGACCGTGGTGCGCGCGGCCTCGTCCCAGTCCAGGTGGATCTCCCGCGCGCCCGGGTCCAGCAGGATGCGGCGGGCCATGTTCCGCTCGCGCGGCGCCAGACCGGGGAAGTCGGCGATCAGCGCGGCCGCGAGCGGGTTCCAGGCCAGCACGTCGGTGCGGTCGTTCATGATCACGGCGGGGGTGGCCGGGACGGCCTCGACGACCTGCCGCAGCGCCGGCCGCAGCGCGCCGGCCCGTCCCGCGGCGGCCGCCGGGGCGCGGCGGGGCGGCCGGGCCAGGTCGTGCAGGTGGGCGCGCTCGGCGGGCCCGAGCCGCAGCGCCCGGCCGAGCGCGTCCAGGACCTCGGCGGAGGGGCGGTCGGCGCGGCCCTGCTCCAGCCGCACGTAGTAGTCGGTGCTGAGCCCGGCCAGTTCGGCGACCTCTTCGCGGCGCAGGCCGGGCACGCGGCGGCGGCCGGTCGCCGGCAGGCCCGCGTCCGCGGGCGGCACCAAGGCCCGCCGGGCCCGCAGATAGCCGCCGAGGGTGGCGGCGAGCACGCTGGTGTTGGCCATGGGCCCAGTATGCGGGCCGAGGGCGGGGACGCGGGGGCCGTAAGGTGGCCCTGCCGTTCCCAGGGAACGGCCGCCCCTTCTTCCCGGCACGGCCCGCGCCGACGATCGAGGGCATGACCACGTCTTCTCTCAGCGGCACGCGCCGCTCCCGCCCGGCCCGGCCCGAGGACGACGGCGGGCACGGCTACTGGCCCACGGTGGCCGCGGTCGCGTCCGCCAGCATGATGCTGCCGTTCTCGGTGACCGGGGCCGCGGTGGCCCTGCCGAGCATGGCGGCGGACCTGGGTTCCTCGGTCGGCGCCGCGCAGTGGATGCTGAACGCCTTCAACATCACCTTCGCGGCGCTGCCGCTCGCGGCCGGCGGCCTGGCCGACCGGCTCGGCCGGCGCCGCGTCCTGCTCACCGGCATCGCCCTGGTCGGGGCGCTGTCCCTGCTGGTCGCGCTGGCGCCCTCGATGGCGGTGGCCGACGTGGCCAGGGCGGTCCAGGGCGGCGGGGCCGCGGCCGTGCTGGCCTCGGGCGCGGCGGTGCTGGCCCACGCCACCTCCGGGCGGCGCCGGCGGCTGGCGTTCGGCATCCTCGGCACCTCCTTCGGCGCGGGCCTGGCGAGCGGGCCGCTGGTCGCCGGGGCCCTGGTCGAGGCGGCCGGCTGGCGGTCGGTGTTCCTGCTGGTCGCGGCGATGTCGCTGCCCGCGTGGCTGTGCGCCACCCGCGCCCCCGAGTCCCGCGACCCCGCCCGCAGGCCCCTGGACGTGGCCGGGCTGACCGCCTTCACCGCCGGGCTGGCCTGCCTCTCCTTCGCCTTCGTCCAGGCCTCGTCCGCGGGCTGGGGCGCGGCGGGCACCCTGCTGCCGCTCGCCGCGGCCGTGGCGCTGGTCGCGCTGTTCACCGCGGTGGAGCTGCGCCGGGCCGGCCGGGCGATGTTCGACGTCCGGCTGTTCCGCCGGCCCGAGTTCGCCGCGGTGGTCTGCCAGCCCTTCACCGTCACCCTCGGCTTCGTCATCCTGCTGGTGTACCTGCCCGCCTACCTCCAGGGCGTCGCCGGCCGCACCGTCCTCGCCAGCGGGCTGCTCCTGCTGCCGATGACCGCGCCGGTCCTGCTGCTGCCGCTCGCCGCCGGCCTGCTGGCCGCGCGCACCTCCGTGCGGGCGGTGCTGACCGGCGCCTCCGCGCTGATCGCGGTCGGCGCCCTGCTCCTGACGACCCTGCGCGGCGACGCGTCCTGGTGGGAGCTGGCGCTGCCCCTGCTGCCCTTCGGCGCCGGGGTGGGGCTGGCGTTCGGGGTGATGGACAACGCCGCCGTCGGCACCGTCCCGGTCGAGAACGCCGGTGCGGCGGCGGGCGTCTTCAACACGATGCGCATCACCGGCGAGTCCGTCGCCGTGGCCGGCGCCGCGGCCCTGCTCACCACGCTCACCGCCGCCCGGCTGGGCGACGGCGGCCTGCCCGCCGGCCCGGCGGCGCGGCTCGCCGGGCAGGCCGTCCAGGGCAAGGTGGACGGGGCGCACCACGCGGCCCTGGCCGCCGGGTTCACCGGCGCCTTCCACACCCTCGGCCTCGTCCTGGCGGCCCTGTCGGCGCTCGGCGCGGTCCTCACCTACCTCGCGCTCGCGCCGCACCGCGCCGGGCGGCAGTGACGCGGCAGTGACGCGGCATCGACGCCGCGGGAGGCTCAGCGCAGCGCGAACACCTGCCGGGGCGCCTTCAGCCCGCGCGCCTTGATCTTGGCGACGTAGGTGCCCGGCTGGGCCTCCTCGCGGTGGCCGCGGCAGCCGTCGTTGCCGCGCCGCCGGTCCCAGGTGATCGTCTCGGTGTAGGGGATGCCGCGCCGCAGCAGCTGGATCGACGACCCGTCGCGCGCGCACTGCCGCGCCGACCAGACCCGGTCCGTCCCCGAGGAGACGCGCAGGTCGACCGAGTCGCGGCCGACGTCGAAGGTGCAGGCGCGCTCGCCGGTGTTCACCAGCGTCATCCGGAACTGCGGCTGCTCGCCGTCGCGGTAGACGTCCTTGACGGGGGCCAGGCTGAGCACCATGGCCTTCGGGTCGCAGGCGTCGCCGTCCTTCTTGCGCGGCTTGGCGGTGGTGGTCGCGGTGGCCGTGACGGTGACGGTCGGCATCACCGCCGGCGCCGCGGACGAGGCGGACGCGCTCGGCGTCCCCACCGCGGCGGCGTTCTGCACGGTGCGCTTGCCGTCGTCGTCGCCGCTGCACGCGTACACCATGAAGCCGATGGTGCCGATGACCCCGGCGAGGGCGATGGCCCGGCGCTTCCAGAACTGGTCGAGGCCCTCGTCGCCGTAGTCGCTTTCGGTGTCCTCCTCCATACGCTCAGTATGCATTCGCCGGTCTCGGCGGGGGCGGAGACCCGCCGTGCCACAATGGCGTCTCGTCATGCAGACCTCCCCGAACCCCGCCTCGCCCGTCCAGCCGATCCTCGCCTGGTACGACCGCCATGCCCGCGACCTGCCGTGGCGGGCGCCGGACGCCACGCCCTGGGGCGTGCTGGTCAGCGAGATCATGCTCCAGCAGACGCCGGTCGCCCGGGTGCTGCCGGTCTGGCGGGAGTGGCTGGCGCGCTGGCCCGAGCCCGCCGGCCTGGCCGCCGAGCCGTCCGGCGAGGCCGTCCGCGCGTGGGGGCGGCTCGGCTACCCGCGCCGCGCGCTGCGGCTGCACCAGGCCGCCGTCGCGATCACGCAGCGGCACGGCGGCGCGGTGCCCGCCGACCACGCCGAGCTGCTGGCGCTGCCCGGCATCGGCGCCTACACGGCCGCGGCGGTGGCGAGCTTCGCGTTCGGGCAGCGGCACGCGGTGCTGGACACCAACGTCCGCCGCGTCCTCGCCCGCCTGGTGTCGGGCGCGGAGTACCCGCCGAAGTCCCAGACCCGCGCCGAGGTGCGGCTCGCCGAGTCGCTGCTGCCGGACGACCCGGCCACCGCGGCCCGCTGGGCGGTCGCGGCCATGGAGCTCGGCGCGCTGGTCTGCACGGCCCGCTCGCCCCGCTGCGCGGACTGCCCGGTGCTGGACCGGTGCGAGTGGCAGCTGCGCGGCCGCCCCGCCTACGACGGGCCGCCCCGCAAGGGCCAGACCTACGCGGGCACCGACCGGCAGTGCCGGGGCCGGCTGCTGGCCGTCCTGCGCGACGCGCACGGCCCGGTCGGCAAGCCCGCGCTGGACGTGGTGTGGGCCGACGCCGTCCAGCGGGAACGCGCCCTGGACGCCCTCGTCGCCGACGGCCTCGTCGACCCCCTGGACGACGGCCGCTACGCCCTGCCGTCCTAGTTTCGCCATCGCCGCGGCGGGCAGGCGGAATCCATGAGCGATCGCATCGCGGACATGTACCGCCGCTGGCTCGGGGAGCTGTGGCAGGGCGACCTGCCGGTGATCGAGGAGCTGTGCGCGCCCGGTCTCCTCAGCCACTGGGCCGGCGAGGAGGTCCAGGGCCGCGACGCGGCCGCCGCGCGGATCGCCCGGACGTTCACGCTGTTCGACGACGTGTCCACCGAGCTGATCGCCGGCCCGGTCGTGGACGGCGGCACCGTCGCCGCGCACTGGTCGTTCTTTGGCGCCTACCGGGGCGGGCTGCCCGGCACCACGGCCGCGCCCGGCACGAAGGTCGCCTTCACCGGGACCGACATCCTGCGCGCCGAGGACGGGCGCTTCGTGGAGTACTGGGTGGTCAGCGACGTGCTCGGCATGATGACCCGGCTCGGCGCCGCGTTCGCCTGAGCGCAAGGAACCGGCCTCCCGGGGCGTGTGGCCGGGAGGCCGGGGTCTCGGGGCGCGGTCAGCGCCGGTAGCGGTCGCGCTGCCGGTCGTGCAGCATCGGGTCGGGCGCCATGCGCCGGTCGCCCAGCATGTCCACCTCGTCCTCGGGGACGACCTCGACGCGCTCCTTGCGCACCTCGTCCTCGACGTCCTCCTGCTCGGTGTACTGCTCGACGCTGACCCGCACGCGCTCGACCGCGACGGTCTCCTTGCTGACGATCACCCGCTCCTCGTGCAGGATGATCACCTGCTCGTCCTCGCCGATGCTCGGCTCGCCGCTGTAGTCGCCGGTGACGGGCTCGCGCTCGACCTTGAGGCGCTCGCGGATCACCGGGACCGACATCTGCACGTGCTCGATCTCGACCCACTTGCGCAGCCGGGCCTGGCCGCTCTCCAGCTGCTCCTTGTCGATGCGCAGCTGCTCCTCGGAGCGGATCAGCTCCACGCCCTCGGTGTGGGCGGTCTCCTCCCGCCCGGGCTTGTGGGAGTTGGCGGGCCCGGGCCGGCCGCCGATCATCGCGGCCCGGTCGGGTTCGGGGGCGCGGTGGCCCCCCACGCGCTGGTCGGGCGGCTGCTGGGCGACCGGCCGCTGCGAGGCGTAGTGCTGCTCGCCGGGCCGGTGCCCGGGGTGGCCCGCCGGGCCGGGCGGGACGGGCTGCCCGTTGGCCTTGCCCGGCTGGTTCGGCACGGTGCCGCGGGCCGGCTGCAGGCCGTAGTAGCGGTAGAGCTCGGCGACCTCCTGACGCCCCAGATGCTGGTCGGCGTCGATGCTCGGCGCGCCTTTGATCTTTTCCTTGTCATAGGGCACCTGAAGGGTGTCGCCATGGTGCCGCGCGTCGGCGAGCGGAATGAAACTCTCCCGCTGGCCGAACCACCCGGTGTTCACCGTGACCCATTCGGGGGCACCGGTCGCGTCATTGAGGTAGACCTGCTTGACGTGCCCGAGCTTGGCGCCGTCGCTGCCGGTGACCTCGCGGTCCATCAGTTCCTTGCCGGTCGTCTTGGTCTGCACGTCGAATCCCCTTGCGTGCTCGGCTCCGTTCCCGGCGGCCGCCGCCCCTGGAAACGGATCCAGAATGTGCTCTCATTTGCACGAGTCGCCTCGCCACCTTTTGTCTTTCCGGAGCCGCTGCCACGAAACGCATAATGATCATCATTTAATGGCCGGATGAAGAACCAGGAACGCCCTTTAAAGAAAAATGGCCGCCACCACATCGAGGTGATCGTTTGACGTCCCGGCCGCCCGTAATCGGCTGGCCGCCGGGCGGCCGCTCCCCCTAACGTGGACGACCGTGCGCGATCTGCTGAAGCTGCCCAAGACCCACCTGCACGTCCACCTGGAGAGCACGGTCCGCTGGCCGACGCTCCGCGAGATCGGCGCCGCGAACGGCCTGACGGTCCCGGACCGGCCGCCCGCCTTCGCCGGTTTCGCCGACTTCTTCGAGCAGAACGCCCTGATCCGGGACGCCCTGTGCACGGCCGGCGACTTCCGCCGCGTCGCCTACGAGTACTGCGCGGACGAGGCCGCGCAGGGCACCCGCTACGCCGAGGTCTCGTTCACCGCCGCCGCGCACGGCGAGCGCCTCGGCGACCTGGACATGCCGCTGAAGGCCGTCCTGGAGGGCCTGGAGCAGGGCCGCGCCGACTTCGGCATGGAGACGCGGGTGATCCTGGACCACTCGCGCCGCCGCTCGGTCGAGCGCGCCTGGCGCACCCTGGAGCTGGCCCGCCGGCACGACGCGGTCGTCGCGGTCGGCCTCGCCGGGGACGAGGCCTACCCCGGCGACCCGTTCACCGAGGTCTTCGCCGCCGCCCGCGACACCGGGCTGCACGTGGTGCACCACGCCGGGGAGGCCGAGGGCGCGGCGAGCATCCGGCAGGCGATCACCTCCGGCCGCACCGAGCGGCTCGGCCACGGCATCCGGGTGCTGGACGACGCCGCCCTCACCGCCGAGGTCCGTGACCGCCGCATCCCGCTGGAGGTCTGCCCGTCCTCCAACGTCGCGCTCGGCTTCGCCGCCTCGCTCGCCGCGCACCCGCTGCCCCGGCTGCGCGACGCCGGGCTGCTGGTCACCGTCAACACCGACATCCCGGCGCTGATCGGCACCCCGCTGTCGGGCGAGTACGCGCACCTGCGCGAGGCGTTCGGCTACGACGACGCGGTGCTCGCCGAACTGGCCCGCAACGGCGTGGACGCCTCCTTCGCCCCCGCCGCGACGAAGGAGCGCCTGCACGCCGGCATCACCGAATGGCTGACGGGCTGATCTGGACGGTCCGCCCGGCGCGGATCTCGCGGAGGAAGGGGTCGTCGTCGCCCGCCCACGCCGCCGCCGAGCGGACCACCGCGTGCACGGGCAGGCCGAGCCGCGCCGACGCCTCCTGCGCCGCGTCGAACGCGGCCTCGGGCGGCACCGCGCCGATCACCAGCACCTCGACGTCGCCGCCCTGGTGCCCGGCCGCCCACGCGCCGAACAGGTGCAGCCCGGTGACGCCGCGCAGCCGGCCGAACTCCTCGGCGAGCACCCCGGCCGGCCCGTAGGTGAGCGCGAGCAGCTGCGCCAGCGGCTCGAACAGCGGGCTGGCGGGATTGCGCGCGACCAGCCGCCCGCCCGTCGTGCGGCGCAGCACGAGCAGGTCGGCGCGGACGAGCCGGTCGATCTCCCGCATGACCGACCCGAGGTCGGTGCGCAGCATGACCGCCAGGTCGAGCATCGCGTGCTCGCGGGCCGGGCCGAGCAGCAGCCGGGCGAGCAGCTCGCCCTGCAGCCGGGACCGGAAGATCGGGAGCCGGGCGGGCGCGGGCGCCCGCAGGTCGCGCAGGAACAGCTGCGCGAGGTGTGAGTCGAGGGGACGGGCCGACCGCCCACCCCGCCGGAAGTCCGCCGCCGAGCCCAGCAGATTCGATCGCATGTTCGAATACTACGAACCTGGTACGACAAAATCCCCACTCAGCAAGCCGATGCGTGTGCCTCCAGTCCGCACGACCCCAGCCCGCGCGAGCGCGACCGGAGGCTGCCGCGCGGGCCGACGCCGAAGGCGAGGCCCGTGCGGCAGGTCGCGAAGCGACGCAGCGCTCGCCGCCTGGCCGGTCGGCTCCGAGCCGCCAGGCGAGGAGCCGGGCCGGAAAGGCCAATAAATTCAGCGGCGCACGTAGGTGCTCAGGCCCGCGGCCAGGGCCGCTGCCGCGCGCTGGCGCCAGGCGGCGCTCTTGAAGTTCGCCGCGTCGGTGCGGTTGCGCATGTTGCCGCACTCGATGAACACCTTCGGCACCGTCGACATGTTCAGCCCGCCGAGGTCGGTGCGCACGTCGACGCCCTTGCGCGCGACGTAGTTGGCGTACGGCTCGCCGGTGCCGCGCCGGAAGGCGTCGCGGATGTCGTAGCCGAGCCGCTTGGACGGCTTCACGATCGGCCCCGTGTAGCCCTTCACGTAGCCCGGCATGATGACGTGGAAGCCGCGCTTACCGGACGGCGCCCCGTCGGCGTGGATGGAGACGGCCGCGTCGGCGTGGGCCTTGTTGCCGATGGCGGCGCGCTGGTTCACGCACGGCCCGACGCCCCGGTCGTTCGGCCGGGTCAGCTTCACCGTCGCGCCCTGCGCGCGCAGCAGCCGGGCCAGGCGGTTGGCCACGTCCCAGGTGTAGGCGTGCTCGGTGTAGCCGGAGTTGGTGGACGTGCCGGTCGTGTCGCACGCCTTGCGGAACGGCCCCGCCTTCACCTTCTTGTTGATGATCTTGGGGTACTTGTAGTTGAGGCCGTTGTGCCCGGGGTCGATGACGATGACCTTGCCCGCGAGCGGCCTGGCGGCGGCCGCCGCGACCGGGCGGGCCGCCGCCGGCGGGGCGTCGTCCTGCCCGAGCGCCACCCCGGCGATGCCCGCCGACGCCGCCACCACGACCATCCCGACACTCAAACCGCGCCAAAGCACCATGGGACCGCACGCTACCGGAGACCGGCGAGGCTCAGCAGTAGTGATTTCACATCCGTTGCGGCGTATTCGGTCCGCTCCAGCGGGTGCGAGCAGAGCAGCACCGGCCCGTCCTGCGGGTCGGCGGGCAGGCGGCCGTGGCTGCCGCGCACCGGCAACGGGTCCAGCGGCACCACGTTCATCGCGTAGCGCATGCCGAGCTCCTTGCGGGCGAGGGCGCCCGCGGCGCGCAGCTTGACGAACCGGTCGGACGGGTCGAAGAACAGCTCCGCCGGGTCGTACCCGGGCTTGCGGTGGATGTCGACGAGCCGGGCGAAGTCGGGCGCGCGGGCGTCGTCCAGCCAGTAGTAGTACGTGAACCAGGAGTCGGGTTCGGCGACCGCGACCAGCTCGCCGGAGCGCTCGTGGTCCAGGCCGTGCCGGGCCTTGCCGTCGCCGTCCAGGACCTCGGCGACGCCGGGCAGGTCCGCCAGCACCTTGCGGGCCGTTTCCAGGTCGGCGGGGTCCTTGACGTAGACGTGCGCGATCTGGTGGTCGGCGACGGCGAACGCCCGCGACGTCCACGGGTCCAGGTACTCCATGCCCGCCTGCCGGTACACCTCCAGCAGGCCGGCGCGGCGGAGCGCCCGGTTGACGTCCACCGGCCGCGACACCGGCGTGATCCCGTACTCCGACAGCACCACGGTGACCGCGCCGGCCGCGGCGGCGTCGTCCAGCAGCGGCGCGAGGACGCGGTCGACCGCGCGGGCCGCCGCGACCGCCTCCGCCCCGCCCGGCCCGAACCGCTGCAGGTCGTAGTCCAGGTGCGGGACGTACACGAGCGTGAGGTCGGGCCGCTCGCGCTCCAGCAGGTACCGCGCCGCCTTCACGATCCACGCGCTGGAGGCGATCCCGGCCTTCGGCCCCCAGTAGGTGAACAGCGGGAACCGGCCGAGTTCGCGGGTGAGGTCCACCCGCAGCTCCGGCGGGGTGGTGTAGCAGTCGGGCGACTTGCGGCCGTCGGCGTGGTAGACCGGGCGCGGGGTGACGTTCCAGTCGACGTCGGCGCCCATCGCGTACCACCAGCAGACGTTGGCGACGCGGTAGCCGGGGTGGGCGCGGCGCGCGTCGTCCCAGATCTTCGACCCGCCGACCAGGGCGTTGTGCTGCCGCCAGAGCAGCACCTCGCCGAGGTCGCGGAAGTACCAGCCGTTGCCGACGACGCCGTGCTCGCGCGGCGGCGCGCCGGTCAGGAACGTCGACTGCGCCGAGCAGGTGACGGCGGGCAGCACCGTGCCGAGCGCCGCCTCGGCGCGCATCGCCCTGGTCAGGTTGGGCATGTGCGCGAGCAGCCGCGGGGTGAGGCCGACGACGTCGATCACGACGAGCGGGGTGGGGGTCATGCCGGGTGCTCCTCTTTCAGTCCGAGGTCGATGAGGCGGTCGCGGGTCCAGGCGAGCTCGGCGGCGATGCCGTCGGCGAGGGCCCCGGGGGTGCGCGGCGGGTCGGGCAGGACCTCCCAGGTGTAGGTCTCGACCTCGATGTGGCGGGTCAGCGCCCGGTCGCCGCCGAACAGCACGGCCAGGACCTCCTCCAGGACGGGCCCGGTGGAGCGGAGCGGCGGCGCGGGCGGGGCGTGCAGCGGGACGTGGAAGTGCACCCGCCAGGCGGCGTCGCCGGGCAGCCAGCCGTCCAGGGCGGCGTCGAGGTCGTCGGTGCCGTGCAGGTGGCCGGCCTCGCGGGTCTGGTGCAGGAAGCGCGGCTCGGCGAACGAGGCGAGGGCGCGGCGGGTCGCGGGGTCGGCGGGCCGGTCGGCGTGCAGCGCCGCCGACGCCTGCAGCTTGACGATGGACGGCCCGAGCCGCGCCACCGCCGCCGCCGGGTCCTCGAACGCGACGGCCAGGTGGCAGGCGTCCAGGCAGACCCCGAGCCCCTGCGCCGCCGCCTGCGCGGTGGTCTCCACGACACAGCCCGGCTCGGGCTCGAACCCGACCCGGATCGTCTTGCCGGTCTCGGCCGCCAGCTCGGCGAGGCCCTCGGCGAGCAGGGCGCGGTGCCGGGCGGCCGTGGCGGCCTGCCCCTCGGTCCAGGGGTGCCGCCAGGCGAGCGGCAGCGTCGAGACGCTGCCCTCGGCGACGTCGTCCGGCAGCAGGCCGGCGAGGATGCGGGCGAGGTCCAGGGTGTAGCGGAGCCGCGCCGGCTCGGTCCAGTCCGGGTGGTAGACGCGGTGCTTGACGACCTCGGCCTGGAAGCCCTGGTAGGGGAAGCCGTTCAGCGTCACCACCTCCAGGCCGTGCCGGTCCAGCGCCGCGCGCAGCCGCGCGAGCCGCGCCGGGTCGGCGACCAGGACGTCGGCGACGCCGCGCGCGAGCCAGAGGCCGACGCCGAGCAGCGGCACACCGAGCCGCTCGCGGGCCGGGCGGGCGTAGCGGCCGAGCTGGCCGATCACGCCGTCCAGGTCCTCGGCCGGGTGGACGTTGGTGCAGTACGCGAGATGGACGAGCGACCCGTCCGGATGCCGGAAGCGCACGCTCACCCGCCCCGCTTGATGGTGTTGCCCGCGTACTCGGCCTCGGGGGCGGCGTCGTCCAGCTCCAGCCGGCCGCTCTGGGCATAGAACGCCACGGGGTTGCGCCACAGGACGGTGTCGACGTCGCCGGCCGAGAACCCGGCCTCCAGCATCGCCAGCCCGACCTTGTAGGTCTTCAGCGGGTCGCTGCGGCCCCAGTCGGCCGCCGAGTTCACCAGGATCCGGTCGGTGCCGTACTCCTTGAGGAGCGCGACCATGCGCCGCTCGTCCATCTTGGTGTCGGGATAGACCGAGAAGCCCATCCAGGACCCGGCGTCCTTCACCATCGCCACGGTCAGCTCGTTCAGATGGTCGACCAGCACCCGCTCGGGCGGCAAGCCCGACTCCCGCACCACGTCCAGGCTGCGGCGGGTGCCGGCGGCCTTGTCGCGGTGCGGGGTGTGCACCAGCACCGGCAGGCCGTGCTCGGCGGCGAGGCCGAGCTGGACCCGGAACACCTCGTCCTCGGCGGGCGTCATCGCGTCGTAGCCGACCTCGCCGACCGCGACGACGCCGTCCTTGGCCAGGTAGCGCGGCAGCAGCTCCAGCACGCCGCGGCAGCGCGGGTCGTTGGCCTCCTTGGGGTTCAGCGCGATCGTGCAGTGGTGCCGGACGCCGAACTGGGCCGCCCGGTAAGGCTCCCAGCCGAGCAGCGCGTCGAAGTAGTCGGTGAACGAGCCCACCGAGGTGCGCGGCTGGCCGAGCCAGAACGCCGGCTCGACGACGGCGCGGACGCCCGCCGCGCGCATCGCCTCGTAGTCGTCGGTGGTGCGCGAGCTCATGTGGACGTGCGGGTCGAAGATGCGCATCACAGGTGTCCGTTCTGTTCGACCACGTGGACGATGTCGGGCGCGATGTCCCGTCCCGCCACGCGGCGTTCGTGCGTGTAGTCGGTGAGCATCCGGATCAGCTCCCGGTCGGCACGGCGGGCCAGGCCCGCCACCCTCGTCAGCGGGACGCCGGTGAAGGCGCACTTCAGGACGGCCTGCCGGTAGGCGTCGTCGTCCAGGTGCGCGGCGGCGTAGGGGCCGACGGCGGCGGTGATCAGCCGGGCGTCGTTGGTGCGCAGCGCGTCGTGGACGATCGGCAGGCCCGCGTCGCCGAGGGCCCGTTCGGCGTCCAGCCGGGCGAGGCCGCGCAGCACCGCGACGCGCTCGGCGGCGTCGCCGTACCGGTACAGGTCGAAGACCGCCGCGCCGAGGCCGGCGCCGGTCAGCGGGAGCGCGAGCATCAGCCGGACCCGGACCTCCTGGTCCACGCTCCATTCCGGCCGGCCCGACACCGGTTCGCGCCCGCAGGCGCGCCCGGCGGTCGGGAACAGCGCGCCGATCGCGGCCGGGTCGGCGGCGCAGTGCGCGGTCGCGTAGGCCAGCCAGGCCCAGCCTTTGGCGTCCATCACCAGGTCGTCAGGCTCCACCGGCACCTCCCAGGGCACCGCGCAGGAAGCGCAGGGAGCGTTCCGCGACGGCGGGCGCGGCGTGGCCGTGCCGGGGCAGCTCCACCCCGACCAGCCCCCGGTAGCCGGTCGCGGCGAGCGCGGCCAGCACCGGCGGGAAGTCGATCTCCCCGTCGCCGAACTCCAGGTGCTCGTGCACACCCCGCCGCATGTCCTCGATCTGGACGTTCACCAGGTACGGCCCGGCCCGCCGCACGCACTCGGGCACCGGGTCCGGCTCCAGGCAGCGGCAGTGCCCGATGTCGAGCGTCAGCCCGAACCGGCCGGGGCGGCCGAGCCGGTCGCGCAGCTCCTCGAACCCCGCGATCGTCTCCACGAACATGCCGGGCTCGGGCTCGAAGCCGAGCGGGATCCGGTACCGGTCGGCCTCAGCGAGGACGGGCTCGATCCCCTTGACCAGGCGGTCCCAGGCCGCCTCGGCGGCCAGCCCGGCGGGCGCCGCGCCGCTCCAGAACGAGACCGCCTCCGCGCCGAGCTCGGCGCCGATCCACACCGCCCGGCAGAGCAGGTCGATGCGGCGCTCGGCGTCCCCGGCGGGATCGAGCAGTGTCGGACGGTGCTTGCGGCGCGGGTCCAGCACGTACCGGCCGCCGGTCTCGATCACCGTCCGCAGGCCGAGCGCGGCCAGGCGCGCGGCGGTCCGCGACAGCTCGCGGGCGAGGTCGGGGCCGTAGGGGTCCAGGTGGTTGGAGTCGATGGTCAGCGCGACGCCGTCGTAGCCGAGGTCGGCGATGACGCCGAGCGCGTCGGTCAGGCGGTGGTCGCCGAACCCGTTGGTCCCGTAGGCGAATCTCATGTGGGCGACACCTTCCGTGCGAGCCGGCGGGCGAGCGGGTGCAGCGCGGCGACGGCCGCCGCCGCGACGGGCCGGCCCCGGCCCGCGATCAGGCCCGCCTGCAGCGGCAGCACCCCGAGGATGCTCGCGCCGACGCCCGCCCGGACCGTCGCGGCGTCCGGTTCGCGGGCCGCCTTCAGCTGCGCCGCGCCGACCGTCCCGGCATAGGCCGCGAGCAGCCCGTACCGGGCCGCCCGGTCCCGTCGGGGGCCGGTGTGGCGGGCGGCGAGCGCGGCCGCGGCGCCGGTCGCGGCGAGCGCCACGCCCGCGCGGGCCGCGCTGCCGCCGGTCACCTCGCCGCGGCTGAGGACCGTCACCCCGAAGGTGTGCGCGGCGACCGCGCCCGCCGCCGCGCTGTCGGCGCCGCCGAGCAGGACGTCCAGTCCGCGTGCCGCCGCCATCGCCGCCGGGCCCGCCGGGGTGTCCTTCAGCAGCAGGTCGTAGGACCACACCACGGCCGCGAGTGGCGCCGCCATGGCCAGCGTGCGGCGGCCCTGCACCGCTGCTAGAGCGAGGCCGGCGGCGGTGAGGCCGGACGCGACGCCGAGCGCGCGCGCTGGAGTGACCCGCCCCGACGGGATGGGTCGCTCGGGCCGCTCCTTGGCGTCCAGCTCCCTGTCCGCGTAGTCGTTCAGCGCCATCCCCGCCCAGTACAGGCAGACCGACGCCAGCGCGGGCGCGAGGCCCCGCGCGCCCCCGGCCAGAGAGTCGCCCGGGACGGTCAGCGCCGCCGGAGCGCGCACCAGCTCCGCCAGATCTCGTGCGTTCATTGAGTGCCTCCCAGTCCGTGCACCCACGTGTGCAGCAGGTCGTACTGCGCCGAGACGCGGTGCTCGTCGGTTCCGACCGGATCCTTGAAGAAGAAGGCGAGGGCGGGCAGCGCGCCGCTCTCCCCCGCCTCGTGTGCGCGCGCTACGAGCCGCGCCAGATCCAGCACCAGCGGGGCAGCGAGCGCCGAATCGCAGCCCTGCCAGGTGAACTGCAGCGTCATCCGCGCGCCGAGGAACCCCTCGAAAACCACGTGGTCCCAAGCGGTCTTCCACTCGCCCATCGCCTGCACATGGTCGATGTGGGTCTCCCCCTCGACCGGGCCGCCGAGGATCTCCCGCAGCGCCCGGTCCTTGGAGGCCGTCTTGCTCCGCCGGGCCGCCGGATCGGCCAGCGTCGCCCCGTCGCCGCCGCCGAGCAGGTTCGTGCCCGACCAGGACCGCACCTCCAGCGCGCGGTCCGCGAACATCGGCGCCAGCGCCGTCTTCACCAGCGTCTCGCCGGTCTTGGCGTCACTGCCCGCGTACGGCAGGCCGCGCGTGCGGGCCAGCTCGTCCAGCGCGGGCAGCCGCGCCCCGGCCGACGGCGTGAAGTCCACATACCCGCAGCCCGCCGACAGCGCCGCGTACGCGTACAGCGAGCTCGGCGGCAGCGGGCCCGCGCCCGGCTCGTCCATGGCGCGTTCCAGCGCGGCGAGATCGCCGTGCTCGGGCTGCCGCGCGCAGGGCGGCTCGGTGGACGCCACATTGATCACCACCACCCGGTCCAGCCCGTGCCGCTCCCGGAACCCGGCGATGTCGGCGACCAGCCGCGCCACGTCCGCGCGGCGGCTCCGCGCCCCGCCGTCCCAGCCGCCCAGGCCGGGCCGGATCTCGGCGTCGGCCGCCTCCAGATCCGCGCGCACCGCCTCCAGCAGCGGCGCCGGGACGACCCCGCCCCGCACCAGCTCCTCCGCCCGCTTCGGCAGCGGCGTCGCCACCACGTCATGGCCGCCGAACACCAGCTCCCCCAGCGGTGGCAGCCCCGCCCCCTGGAACGCCGGCGACTCCGTCACGCACCCGGCCGGCGGCGCCAGCCCCGCCCGCAACGCCGCCGCGCCCGCGACGGCGGTGGTCGCCACCGAGCCGCGCGCGCCGACCAGCCACACCCCGACACCCATCGATCACTCCCCCGTGCACCCGGGGCCGGGACCACCGGGCCCCGGCCGTCCGTGCCCGGCGGTCCCGCCAGGTAGCGGCAGGACCACCGAGCGTAATCACGCGTCCGGTTCTAACCCGGCTTCACCGGGCCCGGACGTCTTCGGCCGTTAACGGCCAACCCCCTGGACGAGGGGGATCAGGCTCCCAGGACCCGCAGCAGCTGCCCCGCGCCCTTGCCCATGCCGAGGTTGGACACATAGATCTCACCGTGCGGGCCAGTGCCGAGCCCGGTCGGCATCATCAGCCCCTGGCTCGCCAGCTCGGTCTGCTTCTTGGTCTTCAGGTCGATCCGGATCAGCGCGCCCGGCGGCGGCGGGTCGTCCGGCCCCTGCGGCGGCGCGCCCTTCATCATCTGCAGCGCGAGCAGCCGCCCCTTGGCGTCGAAGGCGATGTCGATGATCGTCGACAGGCCCGACACGACCAGCTGCGGCCTGTAGCCGGGCCGGATCTTCCAGATGCGCGACGCGCCCGGCACGAACCCGGCCAGCTCGCTCACGTAGTACGCGCCGTCCGGGCCCTTGACGATGCCCGACGGCACCGACTGCACGTTCCCGGCCTCGCCCGCCTTCAGGCCGGCCGGGCCCGCGACCGCGCGCAGCACCCGGCGGGCCTGCGCCGACGCGGCCGCCGCCTTCGCCTGCTTCGGCACCTGGCCGCCGCTGTAGGGGAACACCGCCTGCGTGGTGGTGTGCCCGGCGCGGGCCCCCACCACGTCGTTGCCGCCCGCGTCGGCGATCAGCGCGCCGTGGTCGCGGACCGGCACGAACCGCCACGGGTTGCCGTTCACGCTCGGCTCGCCGCCCGGCTCGCGCGGCAGGATCCAGTCGGGGTCCAGCCGGGTCTCGTGATCGACCGCGTCCCCGACCGCGCCACCCCTGATCTTGCCGTTGCGCACCCGGTAGAGGGTGCCGAGCCGCGCCGCGGCCTTGCCGAACCGCTTGCGGTCGGCGGTGCTGCCACCGAACCCGCTGAGCACGACCAGGTCCTTGCCGTCCACCGCGACGTCGACCGGACCGGCCTCGCCGAGCGACGGCAACCGCGTCGCCACCCGACCCTTCCTGCTCCCCTTCACCCGGTAGACCGAGCCGCTCAGCCCGAAGCACTGCCGCGCCTCGCCGGCCCCCACGCAGGGCCCTGAGCCGCCGTAACCGGACTCGGCGACCAGCACGGTGCCGTCCTTCAGCACCGTGATGCCGCGCGGCCCGTTCAGCTTGTCCGCGACCAGCTTCAGCGACACCTTCGCCGTCGCCGTGGCCGCCGGATCGGCCAGCGCGGCGCCCGGGGCCAGCGACGCGGCCACCGCGCCGGCCGCCACGGCGGCGGACCACCCCTTGAACGATCGAGCCATGTCTCTCCCCTCGTCGGCGGCGCCGCGCAGGGGTGGACGTGCCGCCCGGACTCCCAACGGGCGGGCCCCCTGCGCGGCGCCACCAGAGACGCTGCCAGTCCCGTCGTCCCAGGCTCATGGGGCCGCCGTCCCGCGAAAAAGAGGTGCCCTGAGGCCCGGAAATCCCGGCCCGTCCCGCGAACCCCGGCGGCCCCGCGTGCATCCCACTGCCCTGCGGGCATGCGAAAGGCCCGCACCGAACGGATCGGTGCGGGCCTCTCAGCGCCTCAGTGGCTAGCGGGTCACTCTTTGTTGTTGCGATCCTCGCCCACCACGAAGGCGGGCGCCACGGTCACTCCTTGTTGAAGTTGACCGCGCCCTCGACCGGCGGCGGGGTGTCGGGGACGGTGGACGGCTTCGGCACACCCTTGAAGGTGAACTTGGCCTCCTCGCCCGAGCCCTCGACGCCGACGATGACGATCTGGCCGGACTTCAGCTCGTTGTACAGGATCTTCTCGGACAGGTTGTCCTCGATCTCCCGCTGGATCGTGCGGCGCAGCGGCCGGGCGCCGAGCACCGGGTCGTAGCCCCGCTCGGCGAGCAGGTCCTTGGCCTCCTGCTTGAGCTCGATGCCCATGTCGCGGTCCTTCAGCCGCTCGTCCACGCGGGCGATCATCAGATCCACGATCTGGATGATCTCCTTCGGGGTGAGCTGGTGGAAGACCACGGTGTCGTCGACACGGTTCAGGAACTCGGGGCGGAAGTGCTGCTTCAGCTCCTCGCCGACCTTGGCCTTCATCCGGTCGTAGGAGCCCTGCTCGTCGTTCTGCCGCTGGAAGCCCATCCCGACGCCCTTGGAGATGTCCCGGGTGCCGAGGTTGGTGGTCATGATGATGACGGTGTTCTTGAAGTCCACGACCCGGCCCTGGGCGTCGGTCAGGCGACCGTCCTCCAGGATCTGCAGCAGCGAGTTGAAGATGTCGGGGTGGGCCTTCTCGATCTCGTCGAACAGCACGACCGAGAACGGCTTGCGGCGCACCTTCTCGGTGAGCTGGCCGCCCTCCTCGTACCCGACGTAGCCGGGCGGGGAGCCGAACAGCCGCGAGACGGTGTGCTTCTCCATGAACTCGGACATGTCGAGCTGGATCAGCGCGTCCTCGTCGCCGAACAGGAACTCCGCCAGGGTCTTGGACAGCTCGGTCTTACCGACGCCGGACGGGCCGGCGAAGATGAACGAGCCGCCGGGACGCTTGGGGTCCTTCAGGCCGGCGCGGGTACGCCGGATCGACTGCGAGAGCGCCCGGATGGCGTCCTCCTGGCCGATGACGCGCTTGTGGAGCTCGTCCTCCATGCGCAGCAGCCGGGTGGACTCCTCCTCGGTCAGCTTGAAGACCGGGATGCCGGTGGCGGTGGCCAGGACCTCGGCGATGAGCTCCTCGGTCACCTCGGCGACGACGTCCATGTCGCCGGCCTTCCACTCCTTCTCCCGCTGCGCCTTCTGGCCGAGCAGCTGCTTCTCGGAGTCGCGCAGCGCGGCGGCCTTCTCGAAGTCCTGCGCGTCGATCGCGCTCTCCTTCTCGCGCCGCACGTCGGCGATCTTCTCGTCGTACTCGCGCAGGTCCGGCGGCGCGGTCATCCGGCGGATGCGCATCCGCGACCCGGCCTCGTCGATGAGGTCGATCGCCTTGTCGGGCAGGAACCGGTCGCTGATGTAGCGGTCGGCCAGCTGCGCGGCGGCGACCAGCGCGCTGTCGGTGATCGACACGCGGTGGTGCGCCTCGTAGCGGTCGCGCAGGCCCTTGAGGATCTCGATGGTGTGCGGCAGCGACGGCTCGGCGACCTGGATCGGCTGGAAGCGGCGCTCCAGCGCGGCGTCCTTCTCCAGGTGCTTGCGGTACTCGTCGAGCGTGGTCGCGCCGATCGTCTGCAGCTCGCCGCGGGCCAGCATCGGCTTCAGGATGCTGGCGGCGTCGATCGCGCCCTCGGCGGCGCCCGCCCCGACGAGCGTGTGCAGCTCGTCGATGAACAAGATGATGTCGCCGCGGGTGCGGATCTCCTTCAGCACCTTCTTCAGGCGCTCCTCGAAGTCACCGCGGTAGCGCGACCCGGCGACCAGTGCGCCGAGGTCCAGGGTGTAGAGCTGCTTGTCCTTCAGCGTCTCGGGCACCTCGCCCTTGACGATCTTCTGGGACAGGCCCTCCACCACGGCGGTCTTGCCGACGCCGGGCTCGCCCACCAGCACCGGGTTGTTCTTGGTGCGGCGCGAGAGCACCTGCATGACCCGCTCGATCTCCTTGTCCCGGCCGATGACCGGGTCGAGCTTGCCCTCGCGGGCGGCCTGCGTCAGGTTGCGGCCGAACTGGTCCAGCACAAGGGAGGTCGAGGGGGTCGCCTCGGAGGGGCCGCCGGAGGCGGCGGGCTCCTTGCCCTGGTAGCCGTGCAGCAACTGGATGACCTGCTGACGGACCCGGTTCAGGTCCGCGCCGAGCTTCACCAGGACCTGGGCGGCCACGCCCTCGCCCTCGCGGATCAGGCCCAGCAGGATGTGCTCGGTGCCGATGTAGTTGTGGCCGAGCTGCAGCGCCTCGCGCAGCGACAGCTCCAGCACCTTCTTGGCACGGGGAGTGAACGGGATGTGCCCCGACGGCGCCTGCTGGCCCTGGCCGATGATCTCCTCGACCTGCTGGCGCACCGCCTCGAGGCTGATCCCCAGGCTCTCCAATGCCTTGGCAGCGACACCCTCACCCTCGTGGATCAGACCCAGGAGGATGTGCTCGGTGCCGATGTAGTTGTGGTTGAGCATCCTGGCCTCTTCCTGAGCCAGAACGACAACCCGCCGCGCGCGGTCGGTGAACCTTTCGAACATCTCGTCGCTCCTCACAGAGCGGTTGGGCAGGGTCCGGAACGTCCGGACCTGTCCTTCCGCAGGTGCTGGCACCTATCAAACCTAGCCCGCCCCGAGGAGGCCGCCCGGTGCACTCCCACCAGGAGACGTTCCCCAGCTAAGCGCTGTTCAGTCTCATCCAACTACCGTTCGCTCGCGTCATGTTCCCGCTACGCCGCAAGCGAACGGGGGGCTTTTCGCAGGTCGCCCGCGATCGGCGGCCGCCCGGCCCCCCGATTGCCGAATGCGTACCTGTCTACCGTGCCCCGCGAGCGCGAACCCACGATTCGCTACGCCATAAGCGAACGGCCCGCCTCCTCCCCCGGAGACGGGCCGCAGCGGACGGGCCAGGCCGCCTGGAGGCGGCGTCAGTTGGCCGCCTCGTACTGCTCGATCACATTCTGCGGGATACGGCCGCGCTCATTGACCTTGATGCCGCGGGCCTTCGCCCAGGCGCGGATCTCCGCACTGCGCTCGCGGTTGGAGCCGGTGCGCGTGCGGCGCCGCTTGGCGGTGCCCGCCTTACGCGACTTCTCCACGAACGGCTGCAGTGAATCCCGCAGCTTCTTTGCGTTGGCGGCGCTGAGGTCGATCTCGTAGGAGGCGCCGTCGATCGAGAACGCTACGGTCTCGTCCGCCTCGCCACCGTCGAGGTCGTCGACGAGAAGCACCTGGACCTTCTGTGCCATGAGGCCAGACCTTTCGCTGGATCAAAACTGCATTCGGTTGCCAAAGATATACCGCGATCCACGCCGATGACAATTCAGACGCGCGATGTTGTCATCTTGCCCCTGGTAACGGGGGGTAATCGGGCTTGTCGAATCCCGCGCCGGGGCCCGGCCGGGGCCCCGGCGGCGCGGGAATTGTCCGTGCGGGGGCGCGATCCCGGCGTTTTCCGGCCGCCCGGGCCGGCCGGACGGTCCGCTGACCAGGTCCGACGGCCGGGCATTGGGGCCGGTTTCCACCCCGCCGTCTTTCGGGCCGGCGGTGGTCTGCTACCGCCCATTTCCCTGGTCCGGGGTTAAGCCGGGCGGCAACACCCACCCCCGCAGCCTCCGATTAACCCTGACGTAACGGGACTAACCGCACGGCCGGCGGGGCGAAAGCGGCGGACCGCCCGCGACCGGCCCGGACGCCGGGGATGTGAACGGGTGCCGCCTCGCGGCGCCCGGACGGAAATCCTTTCCCCCGGCCCGCGCGGCGACCGGCCCTCACCCCTATTAGCCAGATAAGTCCGCAATGATGGCAGTTACTGGCGCCGTCCCGGCAGGACGCCGGCGATCGGGCGCTCAAGCCCGCCGCGCGCCCGGCGCCATCGGCACCACAGAGCACTCGGGTCAATTTTCCTTACCCGCCCTGCCGCAGCGGACTTCCCGCGACGGCGCCCCGTCCGGCGATCGGACAGATCTGATGGGACAACCGGCGTTCAGTGTCCCGCCCACCCTATTTACCGGCGCGCCGGAGCGCGCGCGTACGGGCCCGGGGATGTCCCTGCGAGCCGTCCGCGGGCGGGCGCCCAGTTGCGCTCCGGCATCGCGGCCAGTTCCGCTTGCGGGGGCGTGGAGCCGGTGCCACAGGCGGGTTAGGCAGGGGGCTCTTATTCGGGGAGGGGACGGCGCACAGCCGTTCCGGCTTTCGGCCGCATCGGCCGCCGGGAAGGGATTTCAGTGATCATCCCGCGGCCGGGGAGTGTTCGATTTCACGTCCGGGCGGGCGGGCCGGCGCCGGTCTCCGCGCCGCCCCGCCGCGCGTCTTCAGGCCGCCGGGCCGGCCTTCACGACCACCGTCCCGGCGAACCGGTCGTGCAGCGCCTGGCGGCGGCCGTCCGGGACGGCCCCGCGCGTCCCCTCGTAGATGAACGCGACGTTCACCACCCAGAAGAACCCGGCCGCCGCCGTGAGGAGGGGCACCGGGACGGGCCGGACCGCGACCGGCAGCGTGTACACCGCCGTACGCAGCAGCGCCCGCCCGGCCCCCAGCGGGCCGCCGCCGGACTCGCGCACGACGCGGATGCCGGTGAGCCGCTTGCCGGGCGTACGGCCCCACAGGGCGAGCTGGAGCGCCTCGTAGACCAGCAGGAGACCGGCCACCAGCGGCGGGGCGAGGACCTCCAGGGTGCGGTGCGGGACGGTCTCGCGCAGCACCATCAGGACCGGCAGGCCCACCACGAGCGTGTCGATGATCCGGGCGACCAGGCGCTGCCCGGGGTCGGCCAGGACGGGCCCGGCGCTCCCGGGCCCGTCCGGCGCGTGTTCGTCGTGTTCGTCGTGTTCGTCGTGTTCGCCGAGGTCGTCGTGTTCCTCGTGTTCGTCCGGCGCGTGCGGGTGCGCCTCCTGCCCCGCCGCCATCCGCGCGCCTACCCCTCGTACTCGGAGTAGCCGACCTGGGTCTGGTCACCGTCGGAGTAGCCGCCGTCGGCGTACTCGCGCTCGTCGATGACGATGGTGCCGGCGAACCGGTCGTGCAGCGCCTGGTGCCACGGCTCGTCCCAGATCGCCCACAGGTAGGCCATCAGGCCGCCCGCCCAGGCGAGCAGCATCCCGTAGGCGGCGTACTCCCACACCTTCACGGCGAGGATGAGGAAGAAGAAGACGCCGATCTGGTAGCCGATGTTGTTCACCGCGGCGCGGAACACCGCCTGCGCCGTCGTCACCGACTCGCCCAGCGGGTCGCGCTGGACGACGCCGACGTGCAGGAAGCGCTTGCCGAGCGTGCGCCCCCACATGGACAGCTGGACCGCCTCGTAGACGAACGGCAGGACGGCCAGCACCGCGAACATGGTGATGATGATGGGCCAGTTCCAGACGGCGCCCTCGGAGCTGGCCTTGGAGCCGGAGGTCTCAAGACCGAAGATGCCGATGGTGAACGGCAGGATCAGCGCGAACCCGAACACCGCGACGAGCCCGTTGTCGATGATGCGCGCGCCCGCGCGCCGCAGGATCGTCGCCGTCACCAGGTCGCCGGTGGCCAGGGTGGGGTCGTAGCCGCCGCCACCCTCGTTCTCATAGGTGCTGGTCTGCCACTGCTGCTGCTGAGGCTCCTGCCATTGCTGCTGCTGTTGGGGCTGCTGCCACTGCTGCTGCTGTTGTTGCGGCTGCTGCGGTTGCTGCCACTGGGGACCCTGGTAAGGGGGCGGGGGCCCGTACGTCCCGCCGCCCTGCGGAGGGGGGTACTGCCCGCCGCGTTGAGGGGATTCGCTCATCGGTCAGTCCTCCAGGCGAAGCAACATGCGCGTGTTTCCCAACGTATTCGGCTTGACCCGGTCGAGGTCCAGGAACTCCGCCACGCCATCGTCGTAAGAGCGCAGAAGTTCCTCATAGACCTCGTGCGACACCGGAGTGCCCAAAATCGGCTGGAAGCCATGCCGGGCGAAGAAGTCCACCTGGAAGGTGAGGCAGAAGACCCGCCGCACCCCCAGCTCGCGGGCGGTCTCCAGCAGCCGGGTGACGATCCGGTGCCCGATGCCCCGCCCCCCGTGCCCGGGGCCGACCGCGACCGAGCGGACCTCGGCCAGGTCCTCCCACATCACGTGCAGCGCCCCGCAGCCCACGATCTCGCCCGCCTGGAGGTCCTCGGCCACCCAGAACTCCTGGACGTCCTCGTACAGGGTCACCGTGGTCTTCTTCAGCATGCGCCGCCCCGGCCCGGAGTACAGGTCGACCAGCCGGCGGATCTCCTGGACGTCGGCGGTACGGGCACGCCTGATCATGACTTCCACAAACAGTCGACATTATCGAACACCGGGCCCGCGCCCGCGGACAAGGTGCGCACACCGCCCGCCCGCACGCCTCCGACGTGGGACTTCCCGGCTTCCGGTTGGCAGGAGGGGCCGGTTCCGTTAGTGTCCTGCGCTGGCTCGTCAGCCGACCCCGGAGGGCGGAAGAGCAGAAGGAGAATTCATGGAGCCGTCGCGCCCTGGATCCCTTTACGGTCACCGTCGCAGCACCCGCCGGCGCGCGCTGGCCGCGGCCGTCGCCGCCGCCTCCCTCGTCCCCCTGGCCGCGCCGCCCGCCGCGCACGCCGACCCCGAGCCCTCCACCACCGAGCTCAGGGACCAGGCGCACAAGCTCGCCGACCAGCTGGAGCAGCTGACCGAGCAGTTCAACGGCCTGAAGGTGAAGCTCCAGCAGTCGCAGCGGGCCGCCAAGGTCGCCACCGAGAACGCCGAGCGCCAGGAGAAGGCCCTGACGGGCATCCGCGACAAGCTCGCCCGGCTGGCCGCCACGTCCTACATGCAGGGCGGGTCGGACCCGGCGGTGACGTTCTTCGCCGCCCAGGACCCCCAGAGCGTCCTGGACCAGTCGTCGACGCTGCGGTACTTCGCCAGGCAGGACGGCACCAAGGTCGAGCTCCTGATGCAGGCCATGCAGGCCGCGCAGCGCGCGCGCACGGCCGCCGAGCAGCGCGCCCGCCAGGTCGACCAGCTGCGCACCCAGCTCGACGCGCAGCGCAAGAAGGTCACCCAGCTGTACGAGAAGCTGCGCAGCCAGGTCGTCAAGAAGGACCCGAGCGAGCTGGCCAAGCTGCCGGTGATCGGCACCGGCAAGGCCGCGCAGGCGCTGCGGCTGGCGATGACCAAGATCGGCCGCCCGTACGTGTGGGGCGCGGCGGGGCCGTCCACCTTCGACTGCTCGGGCCTGACGATGTGGGCCTACAAGCAGGTCGGCATCAGCCTGCCGCACTACACCGGCAGCCAGTGGAACGCCGGCACGCACATCTCCCGCGACCAGCTGCAGCCGGGCGACCTGGTGTTCTTCTACTCCGACCTGCACCACATGGGGATGTACGTCGGCGACGGCAAGATGCTGCACGCGCCGCAGACCGGCGACGTCATCAAGATCGCCCCGATGGACGGCCGCCCGTTCGCCGGCGCGGTCCGCGTCGCCTGACGCCCCGCCGCCCGGCGAGGGCGGGAGGGACGAACCACGTCCGCGGCGACGCCGCCTGCAGGGACCTACCTGCCAGGAACCGGCGCCGCCGCTGCGGGGTCGGACGGAGCTCGCCGTGAAGAACCGGTACTAGATGAGCTGCCTACGGGCCGCCCACACCACGGCCTCGATAGGGGTGTTGACATCGAGCCGATCACAGATCGTGCGCAGCCGCCGGCGCAGGGTCCGTGCACTCAGCTCGAGCTTGCGTGCCGCCACATCTGCGGTGACACCGCTGGCGATCTGCGCGAGGAGCTTCAGCTCGTCCTCGCTCAGCCGCAGATCCTCGGTGCCACGTCGTACGAGTGTGGCCTGTTCCACTCCGTCCTCCCTCGTCCGTGGTGATGACCGCGGGGATGCAGCCGCCCGCTGCACAGGTACGGGTGAGCGTCGATCTGTACGTAGCGTCGGGTTGCCGGGGTTAGATCATCGGTTTCCAGGGGTGCCAGCGCGCTTGGCCGGAGGTGGCCGATGGACCGAATGCGGGGCGCAGTAGGGGAACTCCGGGTGACGATTCAGTCGTTGGTCCGACCGAACACGAACGCACCTCCGGGTGCGGCAGGCCCGCCCACGAAGGCGTGGACGGCCCCATGCAGAAGGGGGTGCGTCTGTTCCGGGACGGGACATGATCTCCAGCAACCACGGCCCTTCCCTTCCGTCCGCTTCTCCGGCCGCTTCCGGGCCTCCGCCGGCCCGACCGCGGTTGAAGATCGTGAATCGTTTCAAGCTACGCTTCGGCTCGGAACGCTAGGCGGCCGGATCCGGCCCGTCAAGCACCGAATAAACGCGCTCTGTACCCCTTTGAACGCGCTCCGTGGCCGGTCGTTCGGGTCACCGCCGCGGAGAACCCTCCCACCTGGGGAAACAGGCCCGACGCCGACGAGGAGTGAGTTGCCACAGACGAGTATTCGCGAGGTAGCAAGGCGTGCGGGAGTCTCAGTTGGGACCGTTTCGAATGTCCTAAACCGGCCAGAACTCGTGGCCGAAGCTACCCGTGACCGTGTCCGGGCGGCCATCGAGGAACTCGGTTTCGTCCGTAACGAGTCCGCGCGGCGGCTGCGCCAAGGCCCCGATCCGGCCGAGCCGGAGGGGTCCGCGCGGCGTGCCCGCGCCTTCGGCGTGCTCGTCGACGACCTCACCAACCCCTACGCCACCGACGTGGCGCGCGGGGCCGAGCTCGCGCTGAACGAGGCCGGCTACGAGGCGCTGTGGCTCAGCAACGATCACTCTCCGCAAAAGGAGGAGCGGATCCTGGAGCTGCTGGCCGGGCAGCGCGCCACCGGCGTGCTGGCGATGCCGGTCGCGCTCGGCGCGCCCGCCATCGACCGGCTGCGCGCGTCCGGGATGAGCGTCGTGCTGATGGACCACACCGGCCCCGACGTCTGCTCCGCCCAGGTCGACCACGTCGCCGGCGGCGACATCGCGGCCACCCACCTGATCGCCCTCGGCCGCGAGCACCTGGCGTTCGTCACCGGCCGCCCCGAGCCGCCGCCGCTGCTGGAGCGCCGCCACGGCGCCGCCCGCACCCTCGCCAAGGCCGGCTGCGACGAGCCGGTGGTGCTCACCCAGGACACCCTGTCGCTCACCGAGGGCCAGGCCGCCGCGCAGCGGCTGCTGGACCTGCCGACGGTCCCGGCCGGCGTCTTCTGCGCCAACGACCTGCTGGCCATCGGCCTGGTCAACGAGCTGGTCCGGCTCGGCGTGCGGGTCCCCGCCGACATCGCGGTGATCGGCTACGACGACATCGAGCTGGCCGCCGGCGCCGCGGTGCCGCTCACCACGATCCGCCAGCCGCGCCGCGAGCTCGGCTGGGAGGCCGCCGAACTGGCCCTGGCCGAGACCGCCGAGGGCCCCTCCCACCGCCACCGCCAGGTCGTCCTGACCCCCGAACTCGTCATCCGCGCCTCCGCCTGACCCCCCGCCCCGACTTCGCTCCCCACGCCCGCCCCCTTGAGCCCGTTCACTCGTCAGCGCGGCCCACCACATGCCGCCAAGGCCCCGCCCCGTCTCACCGGCCCGCCCAAGCGCCACTCCAAGGCGGGCGGGGCCCACCTATCGAACGTCCACGGGCTCCTGCCGACAGGAAAGGCATGCCGGCCGTCACACCCCTACCGCTCCCCTGCCAAACCGAAGCAACGGGCCCAGCCCGCGCGTGCCGGGCGTTCCCTACGCCGCAGGCCACTCAGGCAGGCGAGGCCACTCAACACGCGCCAGGCGCCCCCTACGCCACGCACCGGCCCAAGGGGCGGGCGGGTCCGCCTCTCACACGCCGAGCGCCCCCTACGCCACACGCGGGCCGGGTGTCCTCTACCGGCCGCGGGCCCCGGGTCCCTCGCCGTCCGACGAGGGACCCGGGGCCCGCGGGCGTGATTGTCCTGGGGTTCTACTCCGGCTTCACCAGGGGGAACAGGATGGTCTCCCGGATGCCCTTGCCGGTGAAGGCCATGATCATCCGGTCGATGCCGGCGCCCATGCCGCCCGTCGGCGGCATCGCGTACTCCAGCGCCCGCAGGAAGTCCTCGTCCAGCTGCATCGCCTCGGGGTCGCCGCCCGCCGCCAGCAGCGACTGCTCGGTGAGGCGGCGGCGCTGCTCGACCGGGTCGACCAGCTCGGAGTAGGCGGTGCCGAGCTCGGTGCCGAACCCGATCAGGTCCCACTTCTCGGTGAGCAGCGGCTCCTCGCGGTGCTGGCGGGTCAGCGGGGAGGTCTCCAGCGGGTAGTCCATGACGAACGTCGGCTGGATCAGGGTGTGCTCGATGAGCTCCTCGAAGATCTCCTGCACGACCTTGCCCTGGCCCCACTTGGGGTCCCAGTGCACCTCGCGGGCGTCGGCGAGCTTGCGCACCGCCTCGATCGGGGTGTGCGGGGTGATCTCCTCGCCGAGCACCTCGGAGACCGCCCCGTACAGGGTGATGCGCGGCCACTCGGGCAGGCCGAGGTCGATCTCGTGCTCGCCGTGCCGGACGACGGTGGTGCCGAGGGCCGCCACGACGGCCTTCTGGTACATCCGCTGCGTCAGGTCGGCCATGTCGTTGTAGTCGAGGTAGGTCCCGTACGCCTCGAGCATGGTGAACTCGGGGTTGTGGGTGGAGTCCGCGCCCTCGTTGCGGAAGTTGCGGTTGATCTCGAAGACCTTCTCGATCCCGCCGACGACGAGCCGCTTGAGGTACAGCTCGATCGCGATCCGCAGGTACAGGTCCATGCCGTAGGCGTTGATGTGGGTGGTGAAGGGCCGCGCCGCCGCTCCGCCGTGGATCGGCTGGAGCATCGGGGTCTCGACCTCCAGGTACCCCTCCTCGTGCCAGAAGTCGCGGACCGCGCGCACGGTGGCGCTGCGGATCTGCGCCATCCGGCGCGCCTCGTCGTTGACGATGAGGTCGACGTAGCGCTGGCGGACCCGCGCCTCGGGGTCGGTGAGCCCGGCGTGCTTGTCGGGCAGCGGCCGCAGGCACTTGGAGGTGATCGCGTACCGGTCCGCCATGATCGACAGCTCGCCGCGGCGGGAGGTGATCACCTCGCCCTCGACGCCGATGTGGTCGCCGAGGTCCACGTCGCGCTTCCAGGCGTCCAGCGCGTCCTGGCCGACGTTGGCCAGCGACAGCATCACCTGGATGTCGCCCGAGCCGTCGCGGATGGTGGCGAAGCAGAGCTTGCCGGTGTTGCGGACCAGCATGACGCGACCGGTGACGCCGACCTTCTCGCCCGTCTCGGTGCCCGGCTCCAGGCCGGGGTGTTTGTCCCGGATCTCGGCGATGGTCGCCGTCCTCGGGAAGGTCACCGGGTAGGGGTCGATGCCGCTCTCACGCAGCCGGTCGAGCTTCTCCCGGCGCACCCGCATCTGCTCCGGAAGGTCGTCGTAGGTCTCGTCGCTCACCCGGCAAGGCTATCGGCCCGCGCCGGTGCCGGGACGGGCGCGGGCGCCGTTACGGGGTGTTGCGCTGGTAGATGAGGCGCAGGCCGACCAGCGTCAGCCACGGCTCGAAGTGGTCGATGCTGCGCGACTCCTCCAGCACCAGCGGCGCCAGGCCGCCGGTCGCGATGACGGTGACCTCGCCGGGATCGGCGGCCAGCTCGTCGCTCATCCGCTCGACGAGCCCGTCGACCTGGCCGGCGAAGCCGAAGATGATGCCCGACTGCAGCGCCTCCACGGTGTTCTTGGCGATCACCGACCGGGGCCGGACCAGCTCGATCTTGTGCAGCTGGGCGCCGCGCGAGGACAGCGCGTCGATGGAGATCTCGATGCCGGGGGCGATCGCGCCGCCGACGTACTCGCCCTTGGCCGAGACGGCGTCGAAGGTGGTGGCGGTGCCGAAGTCGACCACGATCGCCGGGCCGCCGTGCAGGTGCACGGCGGCCAGCGCGTTGACGATGCGGTCGGCTCCGACCTCCTTGGGGTTGTCCATCCGGACCGGCACCCCGGTCTTGACGCCGGGCTCGACGATCACCGCGGGCACGTCGCCGTAGTAGCGGCGGCACATCTCGCGCATCTCGTGCAGCACCGAGGGCACCGTCGAGCAGAGCGCGATGCCGCTGATGTCGGTGTCGGCCAGCAGCGGGCTCTGCTGGACCAGGCCCTGCAGGACCACGGCGATCTCGTCGGCGGTCCGCCGTGGATCGGTGTTGATCCGCCAGTGCTCGATCACCTCCTCGCCCTCGAAGAGGCCGAGGACGGTGTGGGTGTTACCGACGTCGATGGTGAGCAGCATCAGGTCCCCGCTGATCAGGAGAAGTCAAGGCCGATGTCGAACACGCGCGCCGAGTGGGTCAGCGCACCTACTGCAAGGTAGTCCACACCGGTCACGGCGACATCTCGGGCCCGGTCCAGCGTCAGGCCGCCGCTCGCCTCCAGTTCGGCGCGGCCGGCGACCAGCCGGACCGCCTCGGCCGTCTCGGCGACGGTCATGTTGTCCAGCAGGATCGACGTCGCGCCGACCGCGAGGGCCTCCTCGACCTGCGGCAGCGTGTCGCACTCGACCTGGATGTGCAGGCCGGGGTGGGCGGCGCGGACCGCCTGGTAGGCGCGGGTGACCGAGCCGGCGGCGGCCACGTGGTTGTCCTTGATCAGCGCGGCGTCGTGCAGGCCCATCCGGTGGTTGACGCCGCCGCCGCAGCGCACCGCGTACTTCTGCAGGGCGCGCAGGCCCGGCAGCGTCTTGCGGCTGTCGCGGACGCGGGCCTTGGTGCCCGCCAGCGCGTCGGCCCAGCGGCGGGTGGCGGTGGCGATGCCCGACAGGTGGGTGAGCAGGTTCAGCGCGATCCGCTCGGCGCGCAGCACCGCGCGGGTCGGCCCGGTCACCGAGATCAGCACCTGGCCGGCGGTGACGGGGTCGCCGTCGGCGACCTTGGCGACGTAGCCGATGCCGAGCAGCTCGAAGACCGTCTCGGCGACCGGGACGCCCGCCACGACGCCGTCCTCGCGGGCGGTGAAGGCGCCGGCGGCGGTCTCGTCCGGGCCGAAGATCGGCTCGCTGGTGACGTCGGTGCCGCCGTCCTCGGCCAGCGCGGTCCGCACCAGGTTCTCCACAGCCTGTGGATCGAGGCCGGCGGCGGTCAGCCGGGCGGTGAGTTCGGGGGTCATGCGTGCTCCTCGAAGGTGGTGGTGAGGCCGTCGCCGGCCAGCCGGGTGACCAGGTGGCCGCGCCAGGCGGCGGACAGGTCCGGGAAGTCCTCGCGCCAGTGGCTGCCGCGCGTCTCCTCGCGCCGCAGCGCGGCCGCCGCGATGGCCGACGCGACCGTGTGCAGGTTGGTCGCCTCCCAGGCCGCGACGCCCGGTTCGGCGCCCGCGGGGAGGGCGGCCAGCTCGCGGACGGCGGTGGCGAGGCCCGGCCCGGTGCGGATGACGCCGGCGTGCGCCGTCATGATCCGCTGGATCTCGGCGCGGGCGTCCGGGCCGAGCAGCGCGGCGCGCGCGGGCGCCGCGCCGGGCGTCCCCGGCACGGCCGGGTCGGCGGCGATGGCGGCGGCGATCCGCTCGGCGAACACCAGGCCCTCCAGCAGCGAGTTGGAGGCGAGCCGGTTCGCGCCGTGCACGCCGGTGCAGGCGGCCTCGCCGCACGCGTACAGGCCCGGCACCGTGGTGCGGCCGTGCAGGTCGGTGCGGACGCCGCCGCTGGCGTAGTGCGCCGCCGGGACGACCGGGATCGGCTCGGTCACCGGGTCGATGCCGTGGTGGCGGCAGGCGGCCAGGATCGTCGGGAAGCGCCGCTCCCACATCGCGGCGCCGAAGTGGCGGGCGTCCAGCAGCATGTGGGACGCGCCGGTCTCGCGCATCCGGTTCGTGATCCCCTTGGCGACCACGTCGCGCGGCGCCAGCTCGGCCAGCTCGTGCCGGCCCGCCATGAACCGCGTCCCGGACGCGTCGACCAGGTGGGCGCCCTCACCGCGGACGGCCTCGGAGATCAGCGGCTGCCGGCCGCGCGCGCCGTCGCCGAGCCACAGCACGGTCGGGTGGAACTGGACGAACTCCAGGTCGGCGACGGCCGCCCCGGCGCGCAGCGCGAGCGCGACGCCGTCGCCGGTGGACACCTCGGGGTTGGTGGTGGCCGAGAACACCTGGCCGAGGCCGCCGGTGGCCAGGACGACGGCGCGGGCGCGCACCGCGCCGACGCCGTGCGGCTGGCCCTCGCCCATCACGTGCAGGGTGACGCCGGCGGCGCGCCCGGCGCCGTCGCGGAGCAGGTCGAGCACCAGGGCGTGCTCGATCACCTCGATGCCGGCCTCCTTGAGGGCGGCCAGCAGGGCGCGGCTGATCTCGGCGCCGGTGGCGTCGCCGCCCGCGTGCGCGATGCGGCGCCGGTGGTGGCCGCCCTCGCGGGTGAGCGCGATCTCCCCGTCGGCGGCGCGGTCGAACTCGGCGCCGAACGCGATCAGCCGCCGCACCGCGTCCGGTCCTTCGGTGACCAGGGCGCGCACGGCCGCCTCGTCGCAGAGGCCGACGCCGGCGACCAGGGTGTCGGCCAGGTGCTCGGCGGGGGTGTCGTCGGGGGCGAGCGCGGCGGCGATGCCGCCCTGCGCCCAGCGGGTGGAGCCGGCGTCCAGCAGCGCCTTGGTGACGAGCAGCACCCGCCCGTGCGGGCGGCAGCGCAGCGCCGTGACCAGGCCGGCGATGCCGGACCCGATCACGACGACGTCGGCGGTGGTGGTCCAGCCGGGGGCGGCGGCGGCGAGCTGACGAGGGATCATGTCCCCTCCTCGGAGGGAGTCGGTTCTCGTCATTGTGACATTAACCCCGGGATGCTCCGGCGGCCGACCCCATGCAAAAGCCGCGGACCCGCACGAAAGCGCAGGTCCGCGGCCTGGAACGCGTCAATCCGGCACGGATCAGCCGTGCACGAGGTCGCCGCGCACGTCCTTGGTCCCGGGCACCGGCTCGGCCGGGTCGGAGCCCAGCGAGATGATCTTGTTGTCGCGGTCCACGTGCACCACCCGCGGCACGAACGCGCGCGCGTCGGCGTCGCTCATCTGCGCGTAGCTGATGATGATCACCAGGTCGCCGGGCGAGACCAGCCGGGCCGCCGCGCCGTTGATGCCGATGATCCCCGAGCCGCGCTCGCCCGCGATCAGGTAGGTCTCCAGCCGGGCGCCGTTGTCGATGTCGACGATCGCCACCTGCTCGCCGGGCAGCAGGTCGGCGGCGTCCATCAGGTCCTGGTCCAGCGTCAGCGACCCGACATAGTGCAGGTCGGCCTGGGTGACGGTGGCGCGGTGGATCTTGCTCTTGAACATCGTGCGGAACATCGGGTCTCCTTCGGGGGTGCCGGTATCCAGGGGATTTCAGCCGGGGAAGGCGAGCGGAACGTTGTCGATCAGATGGGTGGCGCCGACCCGGCCCGCCACCGCGAGCACGGCCGCGCCGGCGTGGTCGCCGCCGACCTCGGTGAAGGTCGCCGGGTCCACCAGCACCAGGTAGTCCAGGTGCAGCGGCGGCTCGGCGGACGCCGCCTCGTCCAGCACCGCGGCCGCGGCCCGCCGGACCGCCGCCGGGCCGCCGGCGACCGCGTCCGCGCCCGCCCGCAGCGCGCGCGACAGCGCCAGCGCCGTCGTGCGCTCGGCCGCCGACAGGTAGCGGTTGCGGCTGGACAGCGCCAGCCCGTCCGGCTCGCGCACCGTCGGCGCGCCGACGACGCGCACCGGCACGTTCAGGTCGGCGACCATCCGGCGGATCATGGCGAGCTGCTGGGCGTCCTTCTCCCCGAACACCGCGAGGTCGGGACCCACCAGGTTGAACAACTTCAGCACGACGGTCAGCATTCCGTCGAAGTGCCCGGGCCGGGTCCGGCCCTCCACCCGCTCGCCCATCGGCCCCGACTTCAGTGAGACCTGCGGCCGCCCGCCCGGGTACATGACCTCGACGGCGGGCGCGAAGACGATGTCGACGCCCTCGGCGGCGCACGCCTCCACATCCGCGGCGAACGTGCGCGGGTAGCGGTCCAGGTCCTCGCCGGGCCCGAACTGCAGCGGGTTGACGAAGACGCTCACCGCGACCACGTCGGCGTCCTGGCGGGCCCGGCGGATCAGCGACCGGTGCCCCTCGTGCAGGGCGCCCATCGTCGGCACCAGCGCCAGCGTGCCCTTCGCGCCGGCGCGGACCGCCGCCAGCTCCTCGCGCGTCGTGGCGATGACGGGGGTCATCTCTGCTCCTTGGTCACGTCCGGTCTCCTCGGTCAGTCGGCCAGCACTTCGAGGAGCCGCTCGGCGTCCTCGGGCTTCAGCAGTCCGGCGGCCAGGGCCCGGTCGGCCGTCAGCCGGGCCAGCGCGACGTAGGCGCGCAGCCCCTCCGGCGACACCCGGGCCAGCTCGGCGACGTGGTCGGCGACCGTGCCGGCGTCGCCGCGCGCGACCGGGCCGGTCAGGCCGTCCAGGCCGAGGCGCAGCGCGTTGTCCAGCGACGCGCCGAGCAGCGGCCCGAGCATCCGGCCCGGCTCGCCGACCCCGGCGGCGCGCAGCAGGTCCATCGCCTCCACCACCAGCGTGACCAGGTGGTTCGCGCCGCCGGCGAGGGCGGCGTGGTAGAGCGCGCGGCGGTCCTCGGCGATCCAGACCGGCTCGCCGCCCATCTCCAGCACCAGCGCCTCGGCGACCGGCCGCAGCGGGTCGGGCGCCGTCACCCCGAACGAGACGCCCGACAGGCGGCCGGTGTCGTCGGGACGGCCGGTGAAGGTCATCACCGGATGCAGCGCGAGCGGCAGCCCGCCGGCGCGGGTGAGCGGGTTCAGCACCGCCGTGCCGTACCGGCCGCTGGTGTGCGCGACGAGCTTGCCCGCCACGTCCGCGCCCGTCGCGACCAGGCCGCCGGCCAGCTCGGCGAGCGCGTCGTCGGGGACGGTCAGCAGCACCAGGTCGGCGGCGGCGACCACCTCCTGCGGGGAGGTGAGCGCGGCGTCCGGCAGCCGTTCGGCGGCGCGCCGCCGGGACTGCTCGGAGACCGCCGACGCGGCGACGACGCGGTGCCCGGCGCGGTCCAGCGCCTCGCCGAGCGCGGTGCCGACGCGCCCTGCGCCGACGACGCCGACGGCGAGCCGGGCGGGCCGGTCGCGCGGATCGGGTTCCCCCAGGTCCGCGGGCGCGCCGAAGGGGGGCGGGGCGAATGGGTCCATCGGTTCGTTCCAGTCCTCGAAGGCGGGGTACCGGACGTGCGCGACCCAGCGTACCCGCGGGCCGGGTGGCGTCCAGCCCTCCGGGTGCCATCACTTCGCGGTGACGATGTGAACACCGAACGTCACCTCGACCTCGGGTGCCGGGCCACACTTCGGCCGCCACCCGCCGTGAACCCTTGTAGCGGATCACCAGGTCGGAGTAACAGTAGACCGTGACCCCGGTCACGCACGGTGATCTCACCGCGACCCGGTGAGCACCGAAGCCCCCGGGACCACCCCCGGCTCGGTCTCGAGCGCCGACCAGAGCAGTACTGACGGCGTCGACGACCGGGACGGGCGGCCCCGCCCCCGCGCCGCCACCCCGTACGGGCGGCAAGGGGCGGGGCCCGCCCGCCGCCGGCGTCAGTCGTGGGAGAGGGACTCCACGATGGACGCCTTGGCCGCGCGCCGTGCGGGCAGCACGGCGGCGAGCATCCCGGCCGCGCCCGCCAGCAGCATGAACCCGGCGATCTGCAGGTAGGGCACCGCGAACACCGCGCTGTCGGCCATCGAGCGGGTCGCCGCCCAGCCGAACGCGACGCCGAGCACGACCCCGGTGAAGGCGCCGATCACGGCCATGACCAGGGCCTCGACCGACAGCATCCGGCGCAGCTGCCGCTTGGTGATGCCGAGGGCGCGCAGCAGCGCCGACTCGCGGGTGCGCTCCACCACCGACAGCGTCAGGGTGTTGGCGATGCCGAACAGCGCGATCACGATCGCCAGCGCGAGCAGCCCGCCGAAGATCATCAAGATGGTGTCGATGGCGTCGGTCATCTGCTCCCTGATCTCGGCCTGCGAGGCCACCTTGACGGCCGGGTAGGGCCGGGCCGCGTCGGTCACCGCGGTGCGGGCGGCCGCCGCCGACGCCCCGTCCGCGGCCTTGGCGAACACCGCGCGGGCGTCCCGGACCGGGGTGAGGCGGTCGAAGACGTCCTCGGGCACCAGCAGGCCGACGAGCGGCAGGTCGTTGGCGTAGATCCCGGCGATCCGCAGCGGCAGCGTGCCGCCCTTGGCGGCCACCTGGACGGTCTGCCCCATCCGCCAGCCCCGCCCCTTGGCGGTCTCGGCGTTCACCACGGCGGTGCCGGGGCCGAGCGCGGCCAGCGACCCGCTGGTGAACTTCGGCTTGATCAGGGTGCCGAGCGCGGACCGGGTGACGGTGGTCAGCGTCACGTCCCGCCCGCTCGCCTTGGCCTCGTCCTCGCGGATCTCCATCACCGAGGCGAGCTCGGCGCGGCCGCGCAGCCGCTCGGTGAGCCCGTGCGGGACGAGCCCGCGGTCGCGGCCGGTGCCGGAGGTGTACTGCGCCTGGATCTGGAAGTCGACCGGGAACTGCTTGGTGATCTGCTTGTCGGCGGTCGCCTTGCCGCCCGCGGCGACGACGGCGAACAGCGTCATCAGCCCGACCCCGATCGTCAGCGCGATCGTGGTGGTCGCGGTGCGGCGCGGCGTGCGCTGCGCGTTCGCCACGGCGAGCCGGGCGGGCACGCCGCCGAGCCGCGCCGGGACCGCCCCGGCGGCGCGGGCGAGCGGGCGGACCAGCGCGGGCATCACCGCGATCACCCCGAGGAAGGCCATCGCGCCGGCGAACGCCACCACGTACATCGCGGTCGGCCCCTTGGCCATGCCGAGCGACCCGGCCACCCCGGCGCCGATGCCGAGCAGCGCGAACAGCGCGGCGAGCGCGATCCGCACCCGGCCGAGCCGGAACCGGCCGCTGCCGGGCTCGGGCTCGCTGCGCAGCGCCGCGATCGGCGCGACGCGGGTGGCGGCGCGGGCCGGCAGCAGCGCGGACGCGACGGTGACCAGCACGCCGACGGCGAGGCCGATCAGCACGGTGCGCGGGGTGAGCGTGGCGCCCTCGGCCGGGATGCGGGCGCCGAGCGCGTTGATCAGCGCGAGCGCGCCGGCGCCGAGGCCGAGCCCGGCGGCCAGCCCGAGCAGCGAGCCGACCAGGCCGACCACGGCCGCCTCCAGCACCACGCCGCCGAAGACCTGGCGGCGCGAGGCGCCGACGCAGCGCAGCAGCGCCATCTCGCGGGTGCGCTGGGCGATCAGGATGGCGAAGGTGTTGTAGATGACCAGCGCCGAGACCAGCATGGCGACCAGCCCGAAGATCAGCAGCCCGGTCTGGATGACCTCGGTGTCGGCGCCCGCGGACTTGGCCAGCCTCTCGCCGAGCCGCTTGCCGCTCAGCACCTGGTAGCCGCCGCCGGTCGCCGCGGCGACCGCGGCGGGCGACGCCCCGGCGACGTCGATCTCGTGGTAGCTCTTGGCCCCGGTCATCGCGACCGCGGTGGCCGGGTCGAAGCCGACCGCGCCGCGCATGCCGATGTCGGGCTCGATGCCGAAGTCGACCAGCCCGACGAGGGTGAACCGGTGCGGCCGGCGCTGGGCGTCCAGCACGGTGACGGTGTCGCCGACCGTGTACTTCTCGCGCTCGGCGACCTTGGTGTCGACCACGGCCTGGTCCGGCCCGGCCGGCACCCGGCCCTTGGTGACGTCGTAGCGCAGCAGCCGCCCGGCCGGCACCGAGGTGCCGACGGTGGCCTGGTCGCCGACGACCTTGCCGTCGCGGCCGAGCAGCGGGGCGTCGCCCTTGACCACGCCGTGCACGGCGGTGACGCCGGGCACGCCGCGGATCCTGCCGAGCAGTGCGGCGGGGACGCCGTCGCGGCCCTCCGGCGGCAGCACCGCGGTGTCGACCTTCCCGGCCGACCGGGCGAAGGACTCGGCGACGCCGGCGTCCATGGTGTCGGTCAGCACGAACGTGCCGGAGATGAACCCGACGCCGAGGGTGATGGCGACCGCGGTGAGCAGCAGCCGCAGCTTGTGGGCGAGCAGGCCCGCCAGTGTGGTGCGCAGCATCGGGCTCAGCCGCCCAGGCTCTTCAGCCGGTCCAGGACGGTGTCCGGGGTCGGCCGGTACAGCTCGGTGACGATCTGCCCGTCGCGCAGGAACACCACCCGGTCGGCGTAGGAGGCGGCGACCGGGTCGTGGGTGACCATGACGATCGTCTGGCCCATCTCGCGGACCGAGGCGCGCAGGAAGCCGAGCACCTCGGCGCCCGCGCGCGAGTCCAGGTTGCCGGTCGGCTCGTCCGCGAAGATCACCTCGGGCCGGGCGACCAGCGCCCGCGCGCACGCGACCCGCTGCTGCTGGCCGCCCGACAGCTCGCCCGGCCGGTGGTGCAGCCGGTCGCGCAGCCCGACCACGTCCACCACCTGGTCGAACCAGCCGCGGTCGGGCCTGCGCCCGGCCAGCTCCAGCGGCAGCAGGATGTTCTGCTCGGCGGTGAGCGTCGGCAGCAGGTTGAACGCCTGGAAGACGAACCCGACGCGCTCGCGGCGCAGCAGCGTGAGCTGCTTGTCGCCGAGCCCGGTGATCTCGGTGTCGCCGAGCAGCACCGTGCCGCCGTCGATGGTGTCCAGGCCGGCCAGGCAGTGCATCAGCGTCGACTTGCCGGACCCCGACGGCCCCATGATCGCGGTGAAGGCGCCCTTGGCGAAGCCCACGCTGACCCCGCGCAGCGCGTGCACCGCCGCGTCGCCCGAGCCGTACATCTTGGACACCCCGGTGGCCACGACGGCGGGCGGCGCGGCGGCGCCCGGCGCCTCGGCCGGCGGGCCGGCGAACGTGCTGGTCACGATGACTCCTCAACGCGGATGCGACGGCCCCTGCGGCGGGGCCCTGACGACCCTGCCAACGCTAGGAACCGGCGGCCCCGCCGCCATCGGACCTGCGGCCACGATCACGTCAGCCGTTCGGCTGGTCCGGCGCGCCGCGTACGACTCAGGTCGTACACAGCGCGAACGCCGGAGACCCGCGCGGGTCTCCGGCGTCCGTGTCCGGGCGTGTGGAACGCCCTGCGCCTTGGTCAGTGATGCCCGTGCTTGTGGTAGCCGCCGTGGGTGCTGAAGTCGTTGGACACCACCGCGCTGCTGCCCTTGCAGCCGCCGGACTTGGCGAGGCCGAGGACGGCCACCGCGTTGCCGCAGGCGTTGACCGGGACCGAGATCGGCAGGATCAGCTGGTTGCCGCCCAGCAGGCTTCCGTGGCCGGTGGTGTCGATATCGGCGCTGGCGGGTGTGGCGGTGAGCGCCGAGGCGGCGACGGCCAGGCCGAGGCCGCCGGTGACGGCGAGCTTCTTGAGCACGTTGGTCCTCCCGTACGTAGGGGCCCGAAAGGCCCGACTGACATTCACATCAGCGCGATGTCACCGCTGGTGGCATCACGTACGGTAACTACCCAGCTACTCATTGGTAAGGGAAACGGTGACCCAAGCTTGAACACAAAAGGCCACCACAGGGTCATCCCCTTGCTACAGCGGGTCGCCCGTTTGGCCGCTCTTGACGAGCCCTGTCTCGTAAGCGAACACGACCGCCTGGACCCGGTCCCGCAATCCGAGCTTTGTCAGGATGCGTCCCATATGGGTCTTCACCGTGGCCTCGGACACGAACAGCCGCCCGGCGATCTCGGCGTTGGACAGCCCGCGCGCCACCTCCAGCAGCACCTCGCGCTCGCGCTCGGTGAGGGTGTCCAGCGCCCGGTGCGGCCGCCGCCCGGCGTCGGGCAGATGCAGCGCGAACCGGTCGAGCAGCCGCCGGGTGGTGGAGGGCGCGACGACCGCGTCGCCCGAGTGCACCGCGCGGATCGCCTCGACCAGCTGGGCCGGCCCGGCGTCCTTCAGCATGAACCCCGCCGCGCCCGCCTTGATCGCGGCGAACGCGTACTCGTCCAGGTCGAAGGTGGTCAAGATGATCACCTTGGGGTCCCCAGGGAAGCCCCCGGACACGATCCGGCCGGTCGCCTCGATCCCGTCCATCCGCGGCATCCGCACGTCCATCAGCACCACGTCGGCCGTGGTCGCGGCGAGCAGCTCCAGGGCGTGGCCGCCGTCCCCGGCCTCGCCGACGACCTCGATGTCGGGCTGGGCGTCCAGCACCATCGTGAACCCCGCCCGCACCAGCTCCTGGTCGTCGACCAGCACCACACGGATCACCAGCGTCCCCTCCCCGCCGGGCCGGTCAGGCCCGGGCCTCCTCGCGCACCGGAATCCGCGCGGCCACCTCGAAGCCGCCGCCGGCGCGCGGCGCGGCGCGCACCTGCCCGCCGTACACCGCGACCCGCTCGCGCATGCCGATCAGGCCGTGCCCGTACCCGTCGACGACGGCCGCGGCGCCCCGGCCGTCGTCCATCACCACGACGTCGACGGCGTCGTCGCCATAGTGCAGCATCACGTCGGCCGACGCGCGGGGTCCGGCGTGCTTGAGGGTGTTGGTCAGCGCCTCCTGCACCACCCGGAAGATCGTCAGCTGGCGGCCCTGCGACACCTCCAGCGGCACCCCGGCGACCCGCACCGTCACCGGCAGCCCGGCCGCGCGGATCTGCTCGACCAGCTCGGTGAGCTGCTCGACGCCCGGCTGCGGCGCGTAGGCGCCGGAGTCGTCCTCGGCGCGCAGCACGCCGAGCAGCCGCCGCATCTCGGCGAGCGCGAGCCGCCCGGTGTCGCCGATCGTGGTGAGGGCCTGCTTGGCGCGCGCCGGGTCGGTGTCGATGGCGAACGACGCGCCGTCGGCCTGCACCACGATCACGCTCACGTTGTGCGCCACCACGTCGTGCAGCTCGCGGGCGATGCGCGCGCGCTCGCCGGCCCGCGCGATCTGCACCTCGGTGTCGCGTTCGCGCTCCAGCCGCTCGGCGCGCTCCTCCAGCGACCGCAGGTACTGGCGGCGGGTCCGCATGTGCAGACCGAGGAGCCAGACGCCGACGATGAAGGTGGAGAAGAACAGCAGCGGCATGCGCATGTGCTTCCACGAGCCCATCTGCTGCGTGGTCTCCATCACCACGCCCGCCAAGGCGACCACGAGCGCGGCGAGCCCCCAGCGGAACGCGCAGTACGCGGTGACGGTGTACAGGGCTACGAGGATCGCCATGTCGGACGGGATCATCCGGATGTGGAGCAGCCACTGGGCGAAGCAGAGCAGCGCGACCGCCGCGAACACCGACCGCGGCCAGCGCCGCCGCACCACCAGCGGGACCAGCAGCGCCACCGAGAAGAAGACGTACCAGCCCCACGGCACGTACGTGGGGTTCCTCGGGTTGGTCTCCGAGCTCGCGGACAGCGCCACGAGCAGCAGGAACGGCACGACGAACGCGGCGTCCACCAGCACGCGCCGGGCGCGCCACCAGTCCCACAGCCTGCCCATCATGCCTCCAGCGTAGGTAACCGCAGGTCATCCGGCATCGACCGCAGGTCTGACCCGCATCGGCCGCAGGGATGGGCCGCGAAGGGCGGTAACGTCACTGCCGTGGCGGCGTGGGCGACCTGGCGTACCGCGATGGAGCGGGCGCTGTACGGCGAGGGCGGTTTCTACCGGCGCGGGGAGCGGCCCGCCGAGCACTTCCGCACGTCCGTGCACGCCTCGCCGCGGTTCGCCGGCGCGGTCGCCCGGCTGCTCGCCGAGGTGGACGACGCGCTCGGCAACCCCGCCCGGCTGGACCTGGTCGACGTCGGCGCCGGCTCGGGCCGGCTGCTCGCGCACGTCCTGGAGGCCGCCGATCCCGCGCTGGCGGCCCGGCTCGCCCCGGTCGCGGTGGAGATCGCGCCGCGCCCGCCGGACGTCCCGGCCGCGGTGCGCTGGCGCGCGGACCTGCCCGAAGCGGTCACCGGCCTGGTCATCGCCAACGAGTGGCTCGACAACGTGCCGCTGGACGTGGTCGAGCAGACCCCCGCCGGCCCCCGCACGCTGCTGGTCGACCCGGCGACCGGCGCCGAGCGGCCCGGCCCCGAGCCGTCCGCCGCCGAGCTGGCGTGGCTGGAGCGCTGGTGGCCGCTGCGCGAGCCGGGCGACCGCGCCGAGCTCGGCGCGCCGCGCTGCGCCGCCTGGGCGGCGGTGATCGGGCGGCTGGAGCGCGGCGTGGCCGTCGCGATCGACTACGCGCACGAGCGCGCCGCCCGGCCCGTCTACGGGACGCTCACCGGCTACCGCGACGGCGCGACGGTGCCCGCCGTCCCCGACGGCTCCTGCGACGTCACCGCGCACGTCGCGCTGGACGCCTGCGCCACCGCCGGGGAGCGGGCGGGCGCGGACGCGACGCTGCTGACCACCCAGCGCGCCGCGCTGCGCGGCCTCGGCCTGTCCGGCGCCCGCCCGCCGCTGGACCTGGCCCACCGCGACCCGCGCGGCTACCTGGCGGCGCTCTGCGCGGCGGGCGAGGACGCCGAGCTCACCGACCCGGCCGGCCTCGGCGGCTTCGGCTGGCTGGTCCAGGCGGCCGGCGTCCCGCTGCCGGCTCAGATCTCCACGTCGAGGCCCTGAAGGCCGCGCAGGACGTAGCCGGGCTTCCACTTCGGCTCGGCGGCCAGGCGCATCCCGGGCGCGGCGCGCAGGAGCGCGCCGAGCGACTCGGCCATCTCGATGCGGGCGAGCGGCGCGCCGAGACAGTAGTGGATGCCGAGCCCGAAGGAGATGTGCGGGTTGGGGTCGCGGGCCACGTCCATCCGCGCCGGGGCGGGGAACACCTTGGGGTCGCGGTTGGCGGACGCGAACTGCAGCGCCACCTCGGCGCCCTTCGGGATGTGCACGCCGGCGACCTCGATGTCGGCCAGCACCCACCGCTCGAACATCGGCGCGGGTGTGTCGTAGCGCAGCATCTCCTCCACCGCCGTCGGGACCAGCGCGTGGTCGGCGCGCAGCCGGGCCAGCTCGCCGGGGTTGCGGAACAGCGCCCACCAGCCGTTGCCGGTGGCGTTCACGGTCGCCTCGTGCCCGGCGTTCAGCAGCAGCACGCAGGTGCCGACGAGCTCGTCCTCGGTGAGCCGGTCGCCCTCGTCGGCGACCTGGGCGAGGGCGCTGATCAGGTCGTCGCGCGGGTCGGCGCGGCGGGCCCGCGCCAGCTCCCGCAGGTATGCGGAGAACTCCACCGCGGCGCGCACCGCGGTCTCCTGCGCCTCCCGCGACGGGTTCAGCTCGTACATGCCGCAGATGTCGGCCGACCAGGGCCGCAGCAGCGCCCGGTCGGACGCGGGCACCCCGAGCATCTCGGCGATCACGTTCACCGGCAGCGGCTCGGCGACCTCGGCCAGCAGGTCGCCGCCGCCCCGCGCGGCCAGCCCGCCGGCCAGCTCCTCGGCCAGCGACCGGACCATCGGGCGCAGCCCCTCCACCATCCGCGCGGTGAACGCCTTGGCGACCAGGCGCCGCAGCCGGGTGTGCACGGGCGGCTCGACGTCGAGCATCCCGGCCCGGACCAGGTCCCAGAACGGGCGTAGGAACTCCGGTTCGGCGGTCTGCCCGAACTCCTCGTGCGTGGCCAGGTGCAGGTAGGAGCGGCCGAGGCGGCGGTCGCGCAGCAGCACGTCGACGTCGGCGTACCGGCTGATCACCCACTGGCCGGTCGGCTCGTGGAAGAACACCGGGTCGGTCTCCCGCAGCCGCTCGAACGCGGGGTAGGGGTCGGCGACGAACTCAGAGGACCACGGGTCGTACAGGTTTTCCGTCATGCCCGACAATATGCCCCGGTCAGCGGGCCCAGCGCGCCTTCTCGCCGCCCGCGCGGCGCGCCGCGCGCGCCCGCCGCGCCGTCGACTCCACGATCGCGCGCGCCTCGCCGAGGTCGCGGTCGGCCGCGGCGACCCGGACGGGACCGGGCGGCGCGTCCACGTGCACGGTGGCCAGGCCGAGCAGCCGCTGCAGCGGGTTGACGGTGAGCCGCACGCTCTGCGCGCGGGCGTGCGCGATCACGTCGGTGCGGCGGCCCGGCCAGCCGTGCCGGGACACGAAGATCGCGTCGTCGGTGCCGGCGCCGTCGGCCCGGTCCAGCGCGATCGCCTTGGCCGACGCGGGCAGCAGCGCGACCGCGTCCACGTTGGTGCCCGGGAAGATCTGCGACATCAGGTACAGGCAGACGTGCCGGGGCGCCACCGGCAGCAGCACCGACGACAACGCCTGCCGCTCGCCGGCGTACCCGGCGACGGTGACCTCCAGCCGGGCCCACCCGATCGCCCGCCACAGCGCCGGCTCGACCAGCCCGATCGCCTGCACCCGGCCCGGCGGGACCGTCTGCATCCGGGTCTCCAGCAGGCCGTAGCGCAGCCGGACGCCGTCGGGCGACATCGCCACGGTGAACCCGGCGTACATCACCATCGGCGCGAACACCGCGCGGATCAGGCCGAGCAGCGCCGGGACGGCGACCGCCAGCATGCCGCCCTCCCTGAACAGCAGCATGTAGATCAGCGAGACGAAGAACAGCACGATCGTGGCCAGGACCGGCAGCCGGAACACCAGCGAGCCGAGCAGCGCGCCGAACGACAGCCGCCACAGCGGCCGCTCGGGCGCCTCGGGGGTGTGGCCGGGCAGCCCGGCGGCGCGCGCGAGCAGCTCGGCGCGCAGCTGCTGGGCGGCGCCGCGGCCGAGGTAGCGCAGCACGATCTCGCTCTGCTCGCCGCCCGCCAGCTCCACCCGCACCTCGGTGAGCGCGAAGATCCGCGTCATCAGCGGCCGGACCAGGTCGATCGCCTGCACCCGCGACAGCGGGATGCGGCGCGCGCGCTTGCGCAGCACGCCGTTCTCCACGACCAGGTCGTCGCCGTCCACCCGGAACCGCACCGCGAACCAGCCCCACAGCGCGGCGCCGGTCGCGACCATCATGAACGGGACGGTCACGACCAGGAAGCGCAGCAGCACCTCGGGGGCGTCCAGGAAGCGGGCGCCGTTCTCGGTGCGGGTCAGCAGCAGCGGGAAGCCGAGCAGCGCGAAGTAGATGACCATGAACACGAACGCGCGGAGCGGGATCGTCGCCCAGTGCAGCCGGTGCGTGCCCTCGGAGAACCGCACGGGCGGCGGCGGCTGCGGCAGGTAGCCGTAGGGCTGCTGCGGCGGGCCGTACTGCGGCGGCGGATAGTGCGGCGGCATGAACGTGGGCCGCGGGGGGCCGTAGCCGGGCCGCGGCGGGCCTTGGCCGGGCTGCGGGGGCCCGTACCCGGGCGGCGGCGCCGCGTGGGGCGGACGCTGCCCGTAGGGCCCGTAGGGGCCGGGAGCGTACGGACCGCTCATAGCCCCATGCTCCGCTCCTCGCCCTTCTGGGCGAGCCGGTCGCGCAGCAGGGAGGCCTCGGCGGCCGGCAGGCCCGGGATGCGGGCGTCGGTCGCGGCGGCGGCGGTGTGCATCCGCACCGTCGCGACGCCCATCCACCGCTCCAGCAGCCCGGCGGTGACGTCGACGAACTGCATCCGCCCGTAGGGGACGACGATGAGGCGCCTCACGAACACCCCGTGCGTGACGATCAGGTCGTCGGCGCGCTCGGCGTACCCGTAGGACCGGTACGCCAGCTCGGCGACGATCCAGGCCAGCACGGTGCCGAGGACGACCAGCGCCACCCACAGCAGCCCGCCCGCCGCGCCGCCGCCCTGCGCGAACACGAACGCCCCGACGGCGGCGACGGGCACCGCCCACACCGCCGCCATGATCCGCCGCTCCCACGGGTGGCGCCGCGACAGCCGCATCCAGTGCAGGCCGCTGCCGGGCTCGAACGCCTGGTCCGCCGCGTACTCGGGCCGCTGGGGGTAGGCGTGCGCCACCGGCGGGCCCGCCGGTACGGGACCGGCCGGCACAGGTCCGGCCGGCGCGGGGCCGTCCTGCACGAGGCCGTCCGGTACGGGGACCGCCGGAGCCGCCGGTCCGGAGGGCATCGGCCCCGCAGGCGGCTCGTGGGGTGATTCGCCATGGGTTGCGTTCATTGCCCCCTAGTCAACCGGAAAAGCGGCATGGTTCGCCATGGGACGATGAGCAGGTGATCGCAGGAGGGCGCGTATGAGCACCGGGTGGGCGCGCGGGCTCTGGACTGAGGAGCGGCCATGAGCACGGAGCGGATCGTCGGCATCGGCGCGGGGGCCAAGGAGCTGGCCACCGAGGACATGATCCTCAACATCGGCCCGCAGCACCCGTCCACGCACGGGGTGCTGCGGCTGCGGCTCGCCCTGGACGGCGAGCGCATCCGCTCCGCCGAGCCGATCGTCGGCTACATGCACCGGGGCGCCGAGAAGCTGTTCGAGGTCCGCGACTTCCGGCAGATCATCGTGCTGGCCAACCGGCACGACTGGCTGTCGGCGTTCTCCAGCGAGCTCGGCGTGGTGCTGGCGGTGGAGCGGATGCTCGGCATGGAGGTGCCCGAGCGCGCGGTGTGGGCGCGCACGCTGCTGGCCGAGCTGAACCGGGTGCTGAACCACCTGATGTTCCTCGGCTCCTACCCGCTGGAGGTCGGCGCGATCACCCCGATCTTCTACGCGTTCCGCGAGCGCGAGGAGCTGCAGCGGGTCATGGAGGAGGTCTCCGGCGGCCGGATGCACTACATGTTCAACCGGGTCGGCGGCCTGAAGGAGGAGCTGCCGCTCGGCTGGGGCGAGCGGGTCCGGCACGCCGTGGCCGCGGTCCGCTCCCGGATGGACGACATCGCCGACCTGATCATGGGCAACGAGATCTTCCGGGCCCGCACCCGGGGCGTCGGCGTGCTGTCGCGCGAGCAGATCCTGCAGTACGGGGTGTCCGGGCCGATCGCGCGGGCGTCCGGCGTCGACTTCGACCTGCGCCGCGACGAGCCCTACCTGGCCTACGGCGAGCTGGACGTGCGCGTGGTCACCCGCGCCGAGGGCGACTGCCTGGCCCGGTTCGAGTGCCTGCTGGACCAGGTGCACGCCTCCCTGGACCTGGCCGACGCCTGCCTGGACCGGATGGCCGACCTGCCGCCGGGCCCGATCAACCAGCGGCTGCCGAAGGTGCTGAAGGTCCCCGAGGGCCACACCTACGCCTGGACCGAGAACCCGCTCGGCCTGAACGGCTACTACCTGGTGTCGCGCGGCGAGAAGACGCCGTGGCGGATGAAGCTGCGGTCGGCGTCGTTCAGCAACATCCAGGTCCTGTCGGAGATGCTGCCGGGCACCCTGATCGCCGACATGGTGGCGATCCTCGGCTCGATGTTCTTCGTGGTCGGCGACATCGACAAGTGAACCGAGGGGCTCCTTCCCGCATCCCATGCATGACGGAAGGAGCTTTTATGACCCAAATGTCCCCCGAGCCCGCCTGGACGGCCTGGGAACAGCCCGCGCCCGCCGGCGGCGGCCGGCGCAAGACCGTGGTGCTGTCGCTCGCCATCCCGGCGGCGGTGCTGACCGTCCTCATGGCGGCCGTGATCGCGTTCCTCATCCTGACCGACCCGGCCAACGCCGCCGGCGCCTGCGGCGGCGGCTGACCCCTCATGACCGCTCCCGCCACCGTCCCGGCGCCGCCGCCGGTGTTCCGGACGCTGCGCCGCACCTGGCTGGCGGGCACGATCCTGCTCTCGCTCGGGGCGTTCGCGGCCGCGATCGCGCTCGCCCCGGCGGCGGCGGACGGGCCCGGCGCGGCCCTCGGCGCCCTGCTGTTCCTCGGCTCGTCGGTGCACGTCGCCTCGACGGCCTGGTTCTACACGCTGCCCGAGATCCGCGCGCACGCCCGCGCCCACCCCGGCCGCTACGTCATCGCCCCGGCCGCCCTCATCGCCGGAACGGCCGCCGCCGCCGCGGTCGTCCCTTACAAGCACCTCGAATGGGCCCTGCTGGCCTACTTCGCCTGGCAGTTCTTCCACTTCCAGAAGCAGAACCTCGGCATGGCCGCCCTCGCCGGGGTCTCTCAGCGCAGCGGCTCGGTCGCGCGGTTCGAGCGCCTCGGCATCGTCGTCGCCGGGGTCGGCGGCATCGCGGGCCTGATCAGCCACCCCGAACTGCTCCAGCTCGGCGTCGACCCGCGGCTGCGCTTCCTGTTCCCGGCCGCGCTCGCGGTCTTCGCGGCGGGCGTCGGGATCGGCCTGTACGGCCTGGCGCGGCGGCAGGCCCGCCCGCCCGCCTTCGTCGCGATCTACCTGATCTCGCTGCTGTTCTTCGCGCCGGTGTTCGCGTTCACGTCCCCCTACGCGGCCGTCGCCGGCCTGACGATCGCGCACGGCTACCAGTACCTGCTGATCGTCGGCCTGCTGGCGGGCGCGCCGCGCCCCGGCCGCCGCCCCGGCACCGGCCTGACGATCATGATGACGGTGGGCGTCCTCGGCGGCATCGCGCTCGCCCAGGCCGCCCACCTGCACGGCTCGCCGGACGTCCTCGGCCGCGCCCTGTACGGCGCCTACCTCGGCGCGGTGATGGCGCACTTCGTCATCGACGCGGGCCTGTGGCGGCTGCGCGACGAGTTCCCCCGCCGCTTCCTCACCGCCGGCATCCCCTACCTGATCAAGCCCTAGAGACGCCCTGGCCGTGCTCCTCGTCCTCGGGGTCTTTCGGGACCCGGCAGGCGTACTCCAGGAAGAACGCCGCGCCGACCAGGACGAGCGCGGCCAGGCCCGTCCCGCCGCTGACGAAGAAGTCGTGCCGGGGCGTCGGCTTGTCCAGCGCGCCGCCGAGGCTGAGCGCGAACCCGGCGAACACCCCGGCCAGCACCGCCGCCGCGTGCGCGCTGGCCTTGCCGAACGCCGCCATCCGCGCCACCGCCAGCGGCTCCACCCGCCGCGTGCCCGGCTTGTGGCGGATGCGGCGCAGCACGTTCACCCCGGCGACGACCTCGCCGAGCGCGAGCAGCAGCAGCGTCGGGACCGCCGTCCACGGCAGCGGCGGCAGCGACAGGTACGCGGTGCGCACCACCGCCCAGGTGATCACCGCGACGACGGCCACCAGGGCGAGCAGGAACCCGGGCTTGGAAGGTCTCATGCAGGATGCTGGAGGGTCAGGTCGTCCCGGCGGGTCACACCGCCCGCGGTCCGCAGCGGCCCGGCCAGGTCGCCGACCCGGCCGTGGCCCGGCAGCAGCACGTCGGGCTCGATGTCGGCCCACGGCACGAGCACGAAGGCCCGCTCGTGCGCGCGCGGGTGCGGCAGGGTGAGGTGGGGGTCGTCGGAGGTCACGTCGCCGAACAGCACGATGTCGATGTCCAGCGTGCGCGGGCCCCAGCGGACCTCGCGCACCCGGCGCATCGAGTTCTCGATGTTCAGCACGCGCTCCAGCAGGTTCTCCGGCGGCAGCCTGGTGTCGGCGACCAGCACGATGTTGAGGTAGTCGCCCTGGGCGGGCAGCTCCTCGCCGGGCGGCGCGAACGGCGCGGTCTCGTAGACCGGCGACACCGCGACGAACGTCAGGCCCGGCGCGTCGAACAGCGTGTCGATGGCGTCCTGGATGTTCTCCAGGCGGTCGCCGAGGTTGCTGCCGAGCGAGAACACGACCCGGTGCTGGACGAGCATGTGGCCGCCGGTCGCGGTGCGGTCGGGCATGCGGTCGGACGCTGTCATGGGCGACTCCTCCTGATCTTCACGGCGACGTCCGTGAAGGGATGCGGCACGGGGGCGCCCGGCTTGTGCACGGTGACTTCCGCCTCCGCCACGTTCGGGTCCTCCAGACAGATCTTCGCCAGCCGGTCCGCCAGCGTTTCGATCAGATCGACCGGCTCCCCCTCCACCACGGCGACGAGCCGGCTCGCGAGCGATCCGTAGTCGACGGTACGCGAAAGATCGTCGGACGCGGCGGCGGGACGGGTGTCCAGCCCGAGCGCCACGTCCACCACGAACTCCTGGCCGAGCTCGCGCTCGGCCGCCAGCACCCCGTGCCGGCCCCGGGCGCGCAGCCCGCTCAGTTCGATCCGGTCGAGAGTCATTCTTCCTCTGCGCTGTTGAGAATGGGTGAACCGTGGTGGAGCAGCAGCCGCCATTCCCCGCCGTCGCGGACGAACACCTTGGTGGCCACGATGCTGCCCCCGGCGAGGAACCCCTCCTCGCTCTCCTCGTCGGCGGTGAGGACGTTCTCCTTGCACGTGACCACGGCGTGGTCGCCGTAAACGTCGGCCTCGACGTCGGTCAGCACGAACTGGATGTAGGTCGTGTTCGCCATGATCAGCGCCCAGGACCGCAGCACCTCGTCGCGGCCCCGCAGCATCGGCCAGCCCGGGTGCACGCAGCTGACCCCGGCGGCGAACGGGCCGTCGGCCCACAGGTCCGCCATCCGGTCCAGGTCGCCGGCCTCGAACGCGGCGTAGAACGCCGCGTGCGCCTCGTCCAGATCCTTGCTCAACCGGCGTCCCCCGCTCGTCCGCGAGGCGCCCCTGCGGCGCCGCGCCCGTCCGTCCCGCTCAACCCGAGCCCTCCCGGACCGCCCGCGCCACGCGGACGGCGTCGGCGTTCGGCCGGACCCGGTGCACCCGCACGCACCACGCGCCGGCGGCCGCGGCGAGGGCGGTGACCGCGACGGTCGCGTCGTCGCTGCCGGCGAACGGCCGCGGCGTGCCGTCCGGGCCGGCCAGCAGCCGGCCGAGGAACCGCTTGCGCGACGCCCCGACCAGCACCGGGTGGCCGGTGCCGGTGAGCGCGTCCAGGTGCGCCAGCAGCGCCCAGTTGTGGCCCTGCTCGGGGCTCTTGGCGAAGCCGAGCCCCGGATCCAGCACGATCATCGACGGGTCGACGCCCGCGGCCAGCACGGCGTCCACCCGGCCGAGCAGCTCGGCCCGCACCTCGGCGACGACGTCGGCGTACACCGCCCGGCTCTGCATGTCGTGGCTGTGCCCGCGCCAGTGCATGACCACGTAGGGGACGCCGGCGGCCGCCACCACGCGCGCCATCGCCGGATCGGCCAGCCCGCCGCTCACGTCGTTGACCAGCCGCGCCCCGGCCGCGACCGCGGCCTCGGCGACCTCGGCCCGCATCGTGTCGACGCTGACCGGCACGCCCTCGGCCGCCAGCGCCCCGATCACCGGCACGATCCGCCGCAGCTCCTCGGACTCCGAGACCCGCTGCGCGCCCGGCCGGGTGGACTCGCCGCCCACGTCGACGATGTCGGCGCCCTCGGCGACCAGGTCCAGGCCGTGCCGGACCGCCTTGTCGGCGTCGAACCAGGCGCCGCCGTCGGAGAAGGAGTCGGGGGTCACATTGACCACGCCCATCACCAGGCACCGCCCTGGCGCGGGCATCCCGGGAACGACGGCACTGGTCATGCACCAACCCTATTCCTTCCCGGCACCCCCTCCGCAGGGGGTGCAACCGGGGAGCGGCCTGCGGGAGAGAGGAGGGTGTCAGCACCCCCGGCATCGAAGGAAGCATCCATGAAGGGACACACCGGCCCATGCCCATGGCGAGAGCAGTGAGCCAGACCGGGGAGGCGCCGGACGACGCCAAGCTCGTCGCCGCCTCCCTGGACGATCCCGAGGCGTTCGGCGAGCTGTTCCGCCGCCACGCGCCCCGGCTGCACGCCTACATCAAGCGGCGCCTCGGGCTCCCTCTCGCCGACGACCTGGTGTCGGAGGCGTTCGCCATCGCGTTCCGGCGGCGCGCCAGGTACGACGGGCGGGCCGAGTTCGGCGCGTGGCTGTGGGGCATCGCCGGCACCCTGATCGCCCGGCACCACCGGCAGGAGAGCCGCATGTACCGGGCCTACGCCCGGACCGGCGTGGACCCGGCCGAGGAGGGCCTGGCCGAGGCGGCCGGCGACCGGCTGGCGGCCGCCGCGCTCGGTCCCGCCCTCGCCCGGGCGCTGGCCTCACTGAACGCCAAGGACCGCGACGCGGTGCTGCTGCTCGCCTGGGGCGAGCTGTCCTACGCCGAGATCGCGGCGGTCCTGGACCTGCCGCTCGGCACCGTCAAGGCCAAGATCCACCGAGCCCGGGCCAAGCTCCGCAAGGCCCTCCCCGAGGAGAACGACGATGCGTGAGATCGAAGCGCTGCGGCAGATGCGCACCGCCCTGGCCGAGCAGGAGCACCCCGACCGGCTCGCGATGCGCGCCGGCTGGCGGCCCGGCGGCCCGGCGCCGCGCGCCCGCCGCGGCTGGCGGCTCCCGGTGGCCGGCCTGCTGGCGACGGCCACCGTGGCCGCGGGGTCGGCGGCCGTCCTGTCCCTGACCCCGGACGAGGACGCGGGCACGGGCGCCCCCCAGCCCGGCGACGTGCTGCTGGTGGCCGCCACGAACGCGCTGAAGGCGCGGACCGGCAAGTACTGGCACACCCGGCGCATCGACGGGACGATCTACGCGGTCGGCCGGACCGCGGCGGACCACTACAAGATCGAGGCCAGGCAGGGGTACGAGACCTGGGTCGACCCGGCCGGCAGGGGCTACCCTTCCTCGGACGACCTGCCCGCCCGTCCGTGGACCCCCGAGGACATGCGGAAGTGGCGGAAGGCGGGGGCGCCTTCGCAGGTGCAGATCCCGTCCGGGGACGGGTCGGCGCCGATAACGCTGTTCATGAAGCCCTCCCCTGCGCAGGGCCGGAAGTTCAGCAAGGGCTGGCACTCCGGCTCGCGGTTCTACAACCTGCCGATCGCGCGGCTGGCCCAGCTGCCGACCGAGCCCAAGGCGCTGGAGAACGCCCTGCTGGACCTCAGGGGCGACTGGCACGCCTACTCCAAGCAGGCCACCGAGGAGCCCCTGCGGGCCCTGCGCGGCCCCGAACGCGTCCGGGCGCTGAGCGATGTCCTCGGCGACCTGCTGGCCCGCCAGCCCGCCCCCGCCAGGGTCCGGGCGGCGGCGTTCCGGCTGCTCGCCGGCCTGCCCGGTGTCCGGGCTGAGGGACGGGCGGCCGACCCGCTCGGCCGCACCGGCACGGTGGTCTCCCTGCCGCTGGAGACCACGATCCCCCTCGGTGTCTTCAGCGCGCCCAAGCAGCTCGGCACCTACCGGCGGCAGTGGATCATCGACCCCGGCACCGGGACGCTGCTGGCCATCCGCGACCTGGTGGCCAGGCCGCCGCACGGCTCCCGGGCGCTCCCGCCCGGGGACGACGGCAGGCCGCGCCGCCTGACGGTCGCGACCCAGCCCGACCGGTTCCACAAGCCCGGCGAGGTGGCGGCCTACGAGGTGTTCGAGGCCGCCGGCTGGACGGACACGGCCCCGAACTGACCGGCCCCGCCGGCCGGGTCGTCCGCCACCGCGACGGGCCGGCCGCGCCGTCGCCCCTGCCGGGGTCGCAGGGCGGGAAACGCGGAGCGGGGCGGCACCGTGAGGTGCCGCCCCGCTCCGCTGGTCGTTCTAGGAGCCCAGGATCAGGCTCATCGCCTCCGCGCGCGTCTCGGGGTGCTCGCGGAAGTCGCCGCGCACCGCCGAGGTGATCGTCTTCGCGCCGGGCTTGCGCACGCCGCGCATCGTCATGCACAGGTGCTCGGCCTCGATCACCACGATCGCGCCGCGCGGCTCCAGGATCCGCATGATCGAGTCGGCGACCTGGCTGGTCAGCCGCTCCTGCACCTGCGGCCGGCGGGCGAACACGTCCACCAGCCGCGCCAGCTTCGACAGCCCCGTCACCTGGCCGGTCTTGTTCGGGGTATATCCGACATGCGCCAAACCATGGAAGGGCACCAGATGGTGCTCACAGGTCGAATAGACCTCGATGTCCTTGACCAGGACCATCTCGTCGTGGTGGGCCTCGAAGACCTTGTTCAGGACGTCCTCGGGCGTCTGCCGCAGCCCCGCGAACTGCTCGGCGTAGGCGCGGGCGACGCGGGCGGGGGTGTCCAGCAGGCCGTCGCGGTCGGGGTCCTCGCCGATCGCCAGCAGGATCTCGCGGACGGCCTTCTCGATGCGCGCGTGGTCGATGCCGGCGGCCAGCGGGGACGGCCCGGTCAGGGCCGCCTCCGCGGGCTCGTCGTCGTACAGGTGGGACAAGGGGATCAGCTTTCGCCCTCGGCCGCGTCGACCGCGTCGGAGGCCGTGGCGCCCTGCCCGTTGCCCTTGCTGAGGTCCGCGACGTCCTGCGGGCCCATCAGCGCGAGCTCCTTGGGGGTGAGCACCGGCGGCCGGTCCGACGGCAGCCGCTTGCCGTAGCCGGTGTAGGACTTCTGCAGCGGCCGCTTGGTGATCGGCGCGAAGATCTCCAGCACCTGGTCCTTGGAGAGGGTCTCCTTCTCCATCAGGTTGATCACCAGGTCGTCCAGGACGTCCCGGTACTCCACCAGGATCTCCCAGGCGGCGTCGTGCGCGGCCTCGATGTAGCGGCGGACCTCGTCGTCGATCGCCGAGGCGATGTCCTCGGAGTAGTCGCGCTCGTGGCCGACGTCGCGGCCGAGGAAGACCTCGCCGGCGCCGGTGCCGAACTTGCGGGCGCCGAGGCGCTCGCTCATGCCGTACTCGGTGACCATGTTGCGGGCGATCGAGGTGGCCTTCTCGATGTCGTTGGCCGCGCCGGTGGTCGGCTCGTGGAACACCAGCTCCTCGGCCGTCCGGCCGCCGAGCAGCATGGCGAGCTGGTCGGTCATCTCCGAGCGGGTGGTGAGGAACTTGTCCTCCATCGGCAGCGTCATCGTGTAACCGAGGGCGCGGCCGCGCGGCAGGATCGTCACCTTGTGCACGGGGTCGGCGTTCGGCAGCGCGTGCGCCACCAGCGCGTGACCGCCCTCGTGGTAGGCGATGATCTTCTTTTCCTTCTCCGACATCACCCGGGTCTTGCGCTCGGGGCCGGCCATCACGCGGTCGATGGACTCCTCGAGGGTGTCCATGTCGATCAGCTTGCGGTCGAAGCGGGCGGTGAGCAGCGCCGCCTCGTTGATGACGTTGGCCAGGTCGGCGCCGGTGAACCCGGGGGTGCGGCGGGCGATGACGTCCAGGTCGACGTCGGGCGCGAACGGCTTGCCGCGGCCGTGCACGCGCAGGATGCCCTTGCGGCCCTCCAGGTCGGGGCGGTCCACGGTGACCTGGCGGTCGAACCGGCCCGGGCGCAGCAGCGCCGGGTCCAGGATGTCGGGACGGTTGGTGGCGGCGATCAGGATGACGCCGCCCTTGACGTCGAAGCCGTCCATCTCGACCAGCAGCTGGTTGAGGGTCTGCTCGCGCTCGTCGTGGCCGCCGCCGAGCCCGGCGCCGCGGTGCCGGCCGACGGCGTCGATCTCGTCGATGAAGATGATCGAGGGCGCGTTGGTCTTGGCCTGCTCGAACAGGTCGCGCACGCGCGAGGCGCCGACGCCGACGAACATCTCCACGAAGTCCGAGCCGGAGATCGAGTAGAACGGCACCCCGGCCTCGCCGGCCACGGCGCGGGCCAGCAGGGTCTTGCCGGTGCCGGGCGGGCCGTACAGCAGCACGCCCTTGGGGATCTTGGCGCCGATGGACTGGAACTTGGCCGGGTTCTGCAGGAAGTCCTTGATCTCCTCAAGCTCTTCCAGCGCCTCGTCCGCGCCCGCCACGTCGGCGAAGGTGGTCTTGGGGGTGTCCTTGGTGATGAGCTTGGCCTTGGACTTGCCGAAGTTCATCACGCGCGAGCCGCCGCCCTGCATCTGGTTCATGATGAACAGGAAGATCAGCACGATGACCACGATGGGCAGCAGGCTGAACAGCAGGTTCATGATGAGGCTCTGCTTCGGAACCTCGACGTTGTAGCCACCGGTCAGCTTGCCGGCGGTCGCCTGCTGCTGGAGCTGGTTCTGCAGCTGGATGCCCTGGCCGTCCACCCACGAGGCCTGCTGGCGCTTGCCGTTGGTGAGCGTGACCTCGATCCGCTGGTCCTTGTCGATGATCTTGGCGGATCTCACCTGGCCCGCGTTGATCTCCTGGACCACCTGGGAGGTGTCGGCCTTGTCGAACGAACGGCCGGGGTTGACGCTCCACATGACGAGTGCGACCAGAAGGCCGAACAGCAGGATCCACAGCAGCGGCCCGCGAAAATAGCGCTTCACGTCCATGTATCCGGTAACCCCTACGGGGCCCGTCCCTCCTGACAACGTCTGTTTGGCGATCCTCGCCCGTCCGCTGGGGGACGGGCGCCACTGCGAACCGGGTTCGGTTGCTCAGTCGGCGGATCCGTGTAGGCTCCCCGGCCTCTGTACCCGGGATATCGACGGTACACCGCTGAATACAGGGGATGCAGCCAGCGCCGATCCCCTGATCCCGTTCGATATACCCGTCGACGATCCTTGCAACGATTCGTGGCGGTGTTATGTTCCCTGCCCCATGAACCCCCCTTGTACGGGAGTCCGCAGGTCAGGAGCCGGTACCGCCGTACACGTGCGGGGCGAGCGTGCCGACGAAGGGCAGGTTGCGGTACTTCTCGGCGTAGTCCAGGCCGTAGCCGACAACGAACTCGTTCGGGATGTCGAACCCGAGGTAGCGGCAGTCGATCTCGGTCTTGACCGCCTCGGGCTTGCGCAGCAGCGCGCAGATCTCCAGCGACGCCGGGCCGCGCGAGCGCAGGTTGCTGATCAGCCACGACAGGGTGAGGCCGGAGTCGATGATGTCCTCGACGATCAGCACGTGCCGGTCGATGATGTCGGTGTCCAGGTCCTTCAGGATGCGCACCACGCCGGACGACTTGGTGCCCGAGCCGTAGGACGACACCGCCATCCAGTCCATGGAGGCGGGCGTGTGCAGCGCCCGCGCCAGGTCCGCCATGATCATGACGGCGCCCTTGAGCACCCCGACCAGCAGCAGGTCCTTGCCGGCGTAGTCGGCGTCGATCTGCGCGGCCAGCTCGCGCACCTTGGCCTGGAGCTGGTCCTCCGGGATCAGCACCTTCGACAGGTCGGCGCCCAGGTCCTTCTCGTCCACGATCCCACCCTCTGAGACATACACAGCGACGTACCCGGCGCGCGCCGCAAGACGGTCACTTGTGGTGACGGCGCGCGTGCGGCATGGCTTCGGCCGGGCCGAACTGCAGCCTTTCACACCGCCGGAAGGCGCGGAGACCCCCCGGCAGGTCGACGTGCCGTTGCCCGCGCCATGCCGTGACCAGCCGATCCACCTCATCGACATGGACGGCCGCGAGCGTACCCGGTGGGCTGCCCGCTTCGACCGCCGCGGTCCGCAGAACGCGGGTGCGGACGGCGCGCGGGAGGGCGGCGAGGGCGGTCACGTCGAGGCCGTCGTCGCGGGTGGCGCCGGCGAGGGCCTGCGCGGCGATGGCGTCGAGGGCGTCGGCGTCGTCGCGCAGCAGCCGGGCCGTGCGGGCCAGGGCTTCGGCCACTCCCGGGCCGAGGCTTTTCTCCAGTGCGGGCAGGGCTTCGTGGCGTACGCGGACTCGCGTGTAGGCGGGGTCGTCGTTGTGGGGGTCGTCCCACGGTTCGAGGCCCATCGCCAAGCAGGCGCGGCGCGTTGTGGCGCGGTCGAGGCCCAGCACGGGCCTTTCGTAGCGGACCTGCGCGCGCGCGAAGGATGGCGGCATCCCGGCCAGGGAACGGGCTCCGGAACCCCGCGCGAGGCCGAGCAGCACCGTCTCGGCCTGATCGTCGCGCGTGTGACCGAGGAGGACCGCGGAGGCCCGCAACCGGGTCGCAACTGTGTCCAACGCCTCATAGCGCGCGTCACGCGCGGCGTTCTCAGGGCCGCCTTCCGTCCCCACGGTCACAGCGACGGACCCGGCGGGGTCCAGGCCCAGGTCGGCCAGGGTCCGCACGACCTTGTCCGCGCGCGCGCCGGAGCCGTCCTGCAGACCGTGGTCGACGGTGACCGCTCCAGCAGGACGTCCCGAGCGCGGCGCCTCGAACGCCAGCGCGCCCGCCAAGGCGAGGGAGTCGGCGCCGCCGCTGCACGCGGCCAGCACCATCTCCCCCGGCGGCAGCGCGGCCAGCGTCCGCCGGACCGCCACCCGGACGGCCGCGACCGCCGGGTCGGGCCCGGTCACCGTGCCCCGCGGCCGGTCAGGCGCCGTTGGCCTCGGCCGGCGGCACGTCGATGGCGCGCGGCCCGACGACACGGTCGATCCACAGCGCCGGCTCCTTGATCTCCGCGTGGGTGGGCAGCGTCTCGGGCGACCCCCAGACCTTGTTGAAGTCGGCCATGCCGACCTCGGTCACGACCTGCCGCACGAACTTGGACCCCTCGGCGTACTGCTTCATCTTCAGGTCGATGCCGAGCAGCCGCCGGATCGTCTTGTCCAGCCGGGAACCGCCGTCGCGGCGCCCCTGGAACTTGGACCGGATCTGCTGCACCGACGGCACGACCTCCGGCCCGACGGCGTCCATCACGTAGTCGCCGTGGCCCTCGGCGAGGGTCATGACGGCGGTCAGCCGGTCCAGGATCTCGCGCTGCTCGGGCGTCTGGATCGCGTCGATCAGGTTGCCCTCGCCGCCGCGGAACGCGTCGGCGACCACGTCGGCGGCGTCGCGGATGCGCTCCAGCATCGCGCCCGGGTCCAGGTCGGAGGCCAGCAGGAACTTCGTCATCTGGTCCTGCACGTACTCGCGCAGCCACGGCACCCCGGTGAACTGGGCCCGGTGCGTCTCCTCGTGCAGGCACACCCACAGCCGGAAGTCGTGCGGGTCGACGCCGAGCTCCTGCTCGACGTGCACGATGTTCGGCGCGACCAGGGTGAGCCGCCCGGTCGGCGCGCGGCCGTCGGGGTCGGGCGGCAGGAACAGCTCGTACTGCCCGAGCACCCGGCTGGCCATGTAGGACAGCAGCACCCCGACCTGCGCGCCGGTCACCCGCGACCCGACCGCCTGCACCACGACCCCGGCGGGGCCGCCGCTCAGCGGTCCGGAGCTGCGGCGCTCCTGCAGCTGCTCCATCAGCGGCTCCAGCACGACCCGGAACCCGTCGACGTTGGCGCGGATCCAGCCCGGCCGGTCGACGATGGTGGCCGGCGCCGGATCGAGCTCGGTGTCCATGCCGGTGAACTCGCGGACGTGGCCGTGCGCGAGGCGCGACAGGTCGCGCAGCTCCGCGACGACCTCCCGGGCCTCGTCGTGGCTCACCTGCGGCCCGGGGCGGACGAGCCGCGTGCCCGTCTGGACGGCCACATTCCAGTCGATCATCGAGGCGCTCATGTACTCCACCGTACGTTTCCGACGTGGCGCCGTGGGCGCCCTGCACGATCGTCCAACGAACGACCGTTCTGGTTATCTCCCGTACGGCACCGGCCACACGCCCCGGCCGGACCCATCACCCGCAGCCGCAGGAGGCGACGGCGGCGGCGAGCCGGTCCAGCCGGCCCGGGTCGACCGCGCCCTTGCCGTCCCCGGCCATGAACGCGAACGCCAGCATCCGCCCGTCGGCGTCGACGGCGAGCCCGGCGAGGGTGCTGACCCCCGCGAGCGTGCCGGTCTTGGCGCGGACCACGCCGGCCCCGGCCCGGCTCTGCGGCACGTCGTAGCGGCTCTTCAGCGTCCCGGTGAACCCCGCGACCGGCAGCCCGGTGATCGCCGCGCGCAGGCCGGGGCGGTCCGGGGACGCCGCCAGCGCGACGATCCGGGCCAGCGCGATCGGCGCGATCGCGTTGCGGGTGGACAGGCCGCTGCCGTCGTTGACCGTCACCCCGTCCGCGACGCCGAGGCCCGCCAGCACACTGCCGACGGCCTGCGCGGCGCCGGCGAACGACGCGGGCCGCCCGGTGCGGATCGCGACCTGCCGGGCCATCGCCTCGGCCACGTCGTTGTCGCTGTCGGTCATCAGGTGCTCCACCAGCGCCGCCACCGTCGGCGACCGCACCTGCCCGAGCACCGCCGCGCCCTGCGGCGCCCGCGTGACGCGCCCGGCCTCGGCGGCGACGCCCGCGCGCGTCAGCAGCGCCGCGAACTGCGCGGCGGCGGCCGCGGGCGGGTCGGCCACCCGGGTGTCGTGCCCGGAGTCGTCGGGCGAGACGCGGCCCTCGTCCACGGTGAGGGCGCTGACCGGGGCGAGCTCGCCGTCCGGCAGGTAGTTGTCCTTCCACCCGTAGGCCGTGGGCGGCCCCTGGTAGGCGGACACGTCGTAGTCGACGCGGGCCTTCCGCACGCCCGCGCCCTTCAGCGCCGCGGCGGTCTGCGCGGCCAGCCCGGCGAGCGACGCGTAGGGCGGATGTCCCGCATCGGGCCGCGCGGGACGGGCCGTCAGGGTAGGATCCCCGCCTCCGACCAGCACGATCCCGCCGCCGGTGCCCCGCACCACCCGGGTGGTGATCCGGTGCTCCGGGCCGAGCGCCGCGAGCGCGGCCACCGAGGTGGCCAGCTTGGTGGTGGACGCCGGGGTCGCCGGCTCGTCCGCGCGCTGCTGGAACAGCGGCCGCCGGGTGACCGCGTCGATCACCACCGCGTTGGTCTTCGCGCCGCCGGGCTCGGCCAGCAGCGCCGACAGCCGTCCGGCCAGCACCGACGCGTCCGGGATGCGGGCGGCCGCCGGGTCGGCCGCGGGCAGCACGGCCGCGGTGCGCACCGCGTCGTGCGCGGCGACGGCCGGGGGCTGCGGGGACAGGCGCCGGGAGGGTGTGAATTTCACCACTGCCGCCCCGGCGCCGGCACTGAAAAGATTGAGGAGGGACAGCGTGATCATTGCTAGGGTGCGGGCCTGCATCGGCGCGTGAACGCCCCTCTCCTGCTCAGCACTCACCAACGTGCGACATCCTTGTACCAGGGAACCCACCCTGTGGGGGTCGGCCTCACCCGCACGGACTCCCGAAGACTATTCACTGCGAGCGCGCAGGGAGCGGAGGACATCTTGGATTTCGACGTCACCATTGAGATCCCGAAGGGCCAGCGGAACAAGTACGAGGTGGACCACGAGACCGGTCGCATCCGCCTCGACCGGATGCTGTTCACCTCGACCCAGTACCCGGCCGACTACGGGTTCATCGAGGACACCCTGGGCGAGGACGGCGACCCGCTGGACGCGCTGGTCCTGCTGCAGGAGCCGACGTTCCCCGGTTGCCTCATCCGCTGCCGCGCCGTCGGCATGTTCCGGATGACCGACGAGGCGGGCGGCGACGACAAGGTCCTGTGCGTCCCGGCGACGGACCCGCGCAGCGAGCACCTGCGCGACATCCACCACGTGCCGGAGTTCGACCGCCTGGAGATCCAGCACTTCTTCGAGGTCTACAAGGACCTGGAGCCCGGCAAGTCGGTCGAGGGCGCCAACTGGGTCGGGCGTGTCGAGGCCGAGCTCGAGGTGGAGCGCTCGCGCAAGCGCGCCGCCGACAAGGGCGGCCACTGACGGCTGAGGCCGAGTCCGCGAGGCGGCGACGATCCGCTCCCCGCCGTCCGCGGCGTGGCGATCGCAGGACCCTCCCGTGATCAGCGCGGGAGGGTCCTCGCGCGTCCGGGCCGCTCACCCGGCGGGGCGGGCCGCGCCGATCGCCCCGGCCCGCGCCGCCTCGCCCTGCCCTGGCCGCCATGCGGCCGGTGTGGCGCGCGCGCTGCCGGGGCGCCGTCCCGGACCGCGTTTGTGCGCTTCGATCCGCTGCAGCGCGGCCCGCCGTTCGGCGACGGCGCGATGCGCCGCCTTCTTCGCCTTCGCCGCGCGTTCCGTCGCGGCCTGCTGCTCTCTCAAGCTCTCCTCGGCCTGCCGCCGGAACAGCTCGGCGACGTTCCGGGCCGCCTGGAGGTCCTGCATCGCCCCGGCCCGGCGGCGCGCGAGGATCTCCACCAGCGCCGCCCGGTCCATGAACGCCTGCGGGCCGTCGTTCCCGCCCGCCAGGACCGTCCAGGCGCTGTAGCCGGTGTCGCCCTTATAGGCGCCCGCCGCGAACGCGGCCATGGCGGCCTGCGCCTCCTGCACCCGCCGCGCGGCCTCGGCGAGCCTTCCCTGGATGTCGGCGTAGGACGCGCGGGCGCGCTCCAGCTTCACCAGCTCGCCGTGGTAGCGCTCCACGGCGGATTCCGCCTTCACGGCGAGCCGGTCGAGTTCCCCGTCGGCCTGCGCCGGCATGGCCGCGACCCGGGCGCCGGCGTCCCGGACGATCGGTGCGGGCTCGCGCGTCCGGGCGGACGCCCCGGGGCCGGACACGGCGGCGGCGGCGCACGAGGAGAAGACCGCCAGGCGCAGCACCACGCGACGGCCGTCCGGTGATGGGAACACGTTCCTCCCCCATGTCACCTACATGAAGTATTCAATCGGCGACTCAGAGTAGTTGACAGGGGTGACATTCCGAACGCGCGCCGCCGGACGTCCGCGAAAGGCGCCCGGCCGGAGATCCGATCACCCGCCGGGAGGCGGCGCCTCCGGGCTCGGCCCGCTGCCGGAAGGCGACGGAACCGGTGAAGCGGTCAGCGAGGGCGCCGGCTCGGGCGAAGGCGCCCGTGAAGGGTCGGGGCTGGGGTGCGGCGGGACCGTCCGCGCCGGCCACACCGGCTTCTTGCCCGGGGACGCCTCGCCGGGCCGGTCCGAGGCCGGCGTCTCCGGCCGCGTCTCCAGCGGGGAGGCGGCCGGGTCCGGCGACGCGGCGGGCCGGGGACGCCCGGCCACCGGCAGGTTCTCCCCGAAGGTCCCCCGGAAGGGCGGCGGCGACACCACCGTGTCCGGCTCGCCGGTGGTCGCCGTCCGGACGCCCTCGCTCTCCGGGGCGGCCGTGTGCCGGTACACGGCCGCCCCGACGCCGAGCAGGAGCACCGCGACGGCGACGACCGCCACCGCCACGCCCGGAATCCGGCGCCTCTGCGGCGCCTCCCGGGGCGGGCACGGGAAGCCGTCCTCGCCGAGGCCGGTGACCCTGGTGGCCACGAACGACCGGCGCCCGGCCAGCTCTGGATCGGCGGAGCACGCCACCACCTCGGCGCGCAGGTCCGCGGGCGGGCCGGGCACCGGCAGCGCCGCGAAGACCTTCCCGGGCGCGACCCGGCGGGACCGCTCCTCCTCGCCCCGCGCGAGCAGCGCGGCCAGCCCGGCCTGCGCCGGCTCCAGGCGGCCGCGGACCTGCTCCTCGGGCACCTGGAGCACGGCGGCGATCTCCTCCGGCGGCAGCCCGTGCAGGAACCGCAGCTCCAGCAGCTCCCGGTCGGGCGGCGGCAGCGCATTCACCGCCTCCCAGGCCTTGCCCTGCCGCACGGTGGAGGCGCGGACCTCCTCCGGCGTCCGCTCGCCGTCGGCCATCTGGCGCGCGCACTCCTGCCGGGCGAGGGCGTACAGCCACGCGCCGAGGCGGCGGGGCTCGCGCAGCCGCTCGACGTGCGCCTCGGCGACGATCAGGGCGTCGCGCAGCGCCGCCCGGGCCACGCCCCGGTCGCGCGTGCGGAACCAGCAGAACGCGTGGAGGCGTTCGCCGTAGGCGTCGTACACCGCGGCCACGGCGCCGGGGTCGCGGGCGCGCAGCGCACGGACGAGGATGTCGTCGTCCATGGCAGAAAGGTAAAGCCTCCCGGCCTCTTTTAGCGGCATTTCAAAAATATCGAACGGGTCACCCGACACTTGGCCCTATTAAAGAAAAATGACCCACTTGCCGGAATTAGCCGGGAAGCCGCCACCAGCCAACTCTCCGCTGCGCACCGGATCAGGCACACAGGGCGAAGGCCCTTAATGGCCCTCAGGAACGCATCACCGGAAAGACTCGCGCCGCCGCGTCGGCAATGGTGGCCACCTGCTCGGCGCTGAAAACGGCCCGCCGTTCCGCGACCTCTCCCGCGACCTCCTTGACGGGCAGCAGGAGCACGTCCCCGTGGCGCGTCCCGCCCCGCGGCCCCTGAGCACCGTGCACCGCGACAAGGGGGACGACCGTCAGCTTGTAGTCGAGTTCCGCGGACAGCAGTGCGGCGACCGACGCCCCTATCCGCGCGGCGACCTCCGCCGCCCGGCGCTCCTGCTCCCCGCGCGTCCGCGCGAACCGGCGCCGATGCCGGCTCGCGATCACGTACACGCCGGTCAGCCCGATGACGAGATGGTCGATGTTGGTGGCCGCCCCCGGCAGCGCCCGGTCGTGCAGCACGCGGTACCCGGCCGGATCGAGCCGGGCGAGCCGCCGCCCGGTGGCCCGTTCGGCACGTGCCCCCTGCCGCCATCCGCTCATCGGGCCCGGCCGCGCCCACATGCAGGCCGCGTGCCCGGCGAACACCGCGACGGCCGCCGCCGTCCCGGCCGTCCAGCCGCCCAGCCCGGCCGCGACCACGCCCGCCCCGGCGGCCACCAGCGCGCGGACCAGCAGGCGCTCCCTGCGGTGCTCCGCCACCAGGGCGCGGTACCGGGCCCGGGCCGAGGCCCCGGCATCACCCCTGCTCCGCACCGAACGCCCCCTCCCCGACGAGCCCAGGGTGCGGCAGCCCGGCCCGGCCTTCAAGGACTTTGACCGTCTCGAAAACATTGACACTGTAACGATGACAGTGTCATCATCGACTCATGGACGTCACCTGGACCATCGGCGAACTGGCCGAGCACGCCTCCGCGGCCCTGGCCGACGGCGCCGCCGGCCGGCTCAGCGGACGGGTGCGCGACCAGCCCAACGAACGCCTGATCCGCTGGTACACCACCATCGGCCTGCTCGACCCGCCCCTCGGGCGCCGCGGCCGGGTCGCCCTCTACGGCCCGCGCCACCTGCTCCAGCTCGTCGCGATCAAACGCCGCCAGGCCCTCGGCCGCTCCATCGCCGAGATCCAGGTCGAACTGACCGGCGCCACCGACACGACCCTCGAACGCATAGCCGCCCTGCCTCCCACCGCACCGAGCGGCACGCCCCCGACCAGCGATGCGCCGGCCGGGCAGCCCAGCGCGCCCGCTCCCCGCCGCGCCGCAGCCGGGAGCGCCGCCAGCAACACGCCCGCAAACCCGACCACCGGCACCACACCCCCGACCGAGAGGTCCGGCGGCTCACCCGGCACACCGACCGGCGCCTCAACCGGCCAAGCACCCGAAGCCCGCGAACCCCAAGCCGGCGAATCCCAAGCCGAGCGGGCGCGTTTCTGGGCGAGCCGGCCCGACGTGTCCTTCCCGAAGCTGCCGGTGGCCCTCGGGGGCGAGAACCCGCCCGCCGCCGGCCCGTCCCTCGTCCAAGGCGTCCGGCTCGCCCCGGACGTCACCGTCCTGCTGGACGGCGCCGCCCTGTCCCCCGACGACCTCGCCGCCATCGAGGAGGCGGCCCGCCCTCTCCTGCACGAACTGCGCCGACGCGGCCTGATCGCCTCTCCGCCCCCCACCGACGCCCACGCCCACCCTCCGTCCGACGCCACAGCCGGGAGGCCACAGTGACCGTGCTCATCAGCCCACTCCCCGAGACCGCGACGCCCCCGGCCCCCGACGGCGGGCTGGGCGCGCTCAGCACCGATCAGGGGAACCTGCCCCTCGACTCGGTCGACGTGCAGGCCGACATCACCGGCCTGGCCGCCCGCATCCGGCTCGTCCAGGGGTTCCGCAACCCCTTCGACGTCCCGCTGGAGGCCACCTACGTCTTCCCGCTGCCCGACCGGGCGGCCGTGACCGCGCTGCGCATGGAGGCGGCCGACCGGACCGTCGACGGCGTGCTGAAGGAGCGCGGGCAGGCGCGCCAGGACTACGACGCCGCCATCGCCGCAGGGCGGCGCGCCGCGATCGCCGAGGAGGACCGGCCCGACGTGTTCGGCATGCGGGTGGGCAACATCCTCCCCGGCGAGCGCGTGACGATCACCCTCACCCTCACCCAGCCGCTGCCCTACGAGACCGGCGACGCCGGCGGCGCGGCCACCTTCCGGTTCCCGCTCGTCGTGGCGCCGCGCTACATCCCCGGCGCCCCCCTGCCCGGCGAGCAGGCCGGCCCCGGCACCGCCGCCGACACCGACGCGGTGCCCGACGCCTCGCGCATCAGCCCGCCGGTCCTGCTGCCTGGCTTCCCGAACCCGGTGCGGCTCTCGGTCACCGTGGACGTCGACCCGGCCGGGCTGCCGCTCACCGAGATCCGCTCGGCCCTGCACGTGGTCACCGAGGAGCGGGCCGGCGACCGCGTCACGGTCCGCCTGCAGCCGGGCGAGCGCCTGAACCGCGACTTCCTCCTGCGCCTCGTCCACGCCCCGCACGAGACGTCCGCGCTCTCCCTGGTGCCCGACGAGACGGGCGAGGAGGGCACCTTCTCCCTCACCGTGCTGCCCGCCGGCGAGCAGCGGCCGCGCCCGCGCGACGTCGTGCTCGTCCTCGACCGCTCCGGCAGCATGCAGGGCTGGAAGATGGTCGCGGCCCGCCGCGCGGCGGCCCGGATCGCCGACACCCTCACCGGCGACGACCGCTTCGCCGTGCTGTCCTTCGACCACGTCGTCGAACGCCCCCGCGACCTGCCCGCCGGCCTGCACCCCGGCACCGACCGCAACCGCTTCCGCGCCGTCGAGCACCTGGCCGCCGTGGACGCGCGCGGCGGCACCGAGATGCTCGCCCCGCTCGCCGAGGCCGCGTCGCTGCTCACCGACGCCGGCCGCGACCGGGTGCTGGTCCTCATCACCGACGGCCAGGTCGGCAACGAGGACCAGCTCCTGGCCGAGCTGGCCCCGCGCCTCGGCGGGGTGCGCGTCCACACGGTCGGCATCGACCGCGCGGTGAACGCCGCGTTCCTGCGCCGCCTCGCGGGCGGCGGCAGCTGCGAGCTGGTCGAGTCCGAGGACCGGCTGGACGAGGCGATGGAGGGCGTGCACCGCCGCATCGGCGCGCCCCTGGCCACCGGCCTGTCCCTGCACGCCGACGGCCTGCGCGTCGACCCGGAGACGGTGGCGCCCCGGCGGCTCGGCTCGCTCTTCCCCGGCGTCCCGCTGGTGATCACCGGCCGCTACCGGGGCGCGCCCGCGGGCACGCTGACCGTGCGCGGCACGACCCCGTCCGGCACGCCCTGGGAGCAGCGGGCGGCCGCGGCGACGGCCGGCAACCCGGCGCTCACCGCCCTGTGGGCCCGCGCGCACCTGCGCGACCTGGAGGACCGCTACACCGTCTCCGGCGGCGACGACCTGGAGAAGCGCATCATCGACACGTCCCTGCGCTTCTCCACCCTCTGCCGCTTCACGGCGTTCGTCGCCGTGGACGAGCGCACCGTCACCGACGGCGGGGCGCCGCACCAGGTCGTCCAGCCGGTCGAGCTCCCCGACGGCTGGGCCGCGCCGGCGGCGCCGATGGCCGCGCCCATGATCGCCCAGAGCGCGCCGATGCCCGCCCCGGGTGCGCCGCCGATGGCCGCCTACGGCGGCGCGGTGCCGCGCCCCGCGCCCGCCGGCCGTCCTCGCATGGGCGGCGCGGCCCGCGGCAGCATGCGCGCCCCCTCCGGCGGAGCCCCGGACTTCGGCGGCGGCCCCGTCCCCGCGCCCGAGCCTGCCTCCCCGCCCAAGCCCGCCGCCGACGAGCCCCGCCGCCGGCTGGCCGCCGAGCTGGAGCGGCTCCCCCGCGTCCCGGTCGCCGACCGTGCCGCCCACCTGGTGGACGTCGTGCTGCCCCTGCTGGAGTCGGTCGCCCCCGCACTGCCGGGGTCGTCGCCCCTGGCCGCGCTCATGGCCGATCTCCAGGCCCTGCGGCACACCCCGCAGACCGACGTCACCACGCTGTGGGACCGCACCGTCCAGGTCCTCACCGATGTCACCGCACCCCCGGCGAAGCGCGCCTTCTGGAAGCGCCCGCGATAGCCGAAGGCCCGGCGCACCGTCACCGGTGCGCCGGGCCTGACCCGTTGTGTACTGCTAGGCGTGCTTGGGCTGCCGGCGGCGGCCGAGCAGCGGGAGCACGTTGAACGCGAGCCCGAGCACCGCGATGCCGGTGACCAGGTTGACGCCCGGGTGGAACTGGCCGAAGTCGCCGCTCCCCTGGCCGTCGCTCGCCACCAGGGCGGTGACGACGGCCAGCACCAGCGCCGCGCCGACCTGCCCGGAGGTCTGCACCAGGCCGGAGGCCAGGCCCTGCTCGGCGTCCTCGATGCCGTCGGTGGCCTGCGCCATGATCGAGCTGAACCCGAAGGCGAACCCGCCGCCGAGCAGCAGCATGGTCGGCAGCACGCTGACCAGGTACTTCGGGCTGTCGCCGGCGGTGGACAGGAACCACACGTAGCCGAGGCTGAGCGACACCATGGAGCTGACGATCAGCCGCGAGGTGCCGTACCGGGTGATCAGCTTGCCGACGAACGGGGACGCGAACGCCACCAGCAGGCCGATCGGCAGGAGCGCCATCGCCATCTTCAGCGGCGACCAGTGCAGCACGTCCTGCAGGTAGAGGGTCATCATGAACTGGAAGCTGAGGAACGAGCCGAACAGCGCGATGATGCTGATGTTGGCGCGCACGATCGAGCCGACCCGCAGGATGCCGAGCCGGATCAGCGGGTGCCGGACCTTGTTCTCGGTGATCACGAACGCGACGAGCAGCGCCACCGCGAGCACGATCGAGCCGAGGGTGACCGGGTCGAGCCAGCCGCGCTCGGGCGCGGAGACCACGGTGTAGACGGCCAGCAGCATGCCGGCGGTCAGCGTGACCGCGCCGACCAGGTCGTGGCCGCCCTCGTCGGCCCGCTTGTCGCGCGGGATCAGCGCGATGCCCGCGACCAGGGCCAGCACCGCGAGCGGCACCGGGGTCAGGAACGTCCAGCGCCAGCCGAAGCTGGTGAGCAGGCCGCCGAGGATCAGCCCGGAGGAGTACCCGCTCGCGCCGAACACCGAGAAGATCGACAGCGCCCGGTTGCGAGCCGGGCCCTCGTGGAAGGTGGTGGTGAGGATCGACAGCGCCGTCGGCGCGGTGAACGCCGCCGCCAGGCCCTTCACGAACCGGGTGACGATGAGCAGGGTGCCGTTGTCGACCAGGCCGCCGACCAGGGACGCCACGGCGAAGACGCCCAGCGCGGCGAGGAAGACGTTGCGGCGGCCCAGCAGGTCGGCGGTGCGGCCGCCGAGGAGCAGCAGCCCGCCGTAGCCGAGCACGTAACCGTTGACGATCCACTGCAGGGAGGTGGTGGACAGCCCCAGCTCGGTGCCGATGGACGGCAGGGCGACGCCCACCATCGACACGTCCAGGCCGTCCAGGAACAACACGGCGCACAGCACCGCGAGGACTCCCCAAAGCCTGGGGGTCCAGCTCTGCCCGGCCGGCGCCGCGGCGCCCGGCTCTTGAGTGACGGGGGAGGTTTCGGTGATGGTCACGTCGCAGGACAGTACATGCGTGTGCATCAAATGTCCACGCAAAAATTTCTGCCGAATTTAATGCGCTCGCATCTGATGCGTGCGCATGGTACGCTCCGCGCCATGGAGTCGGAGGCGGCCCTCGTCGGCCGATGGCGCAAGCTCGCGACCTGCTACAACACGGTCGCCTGCCATCTCGATCGCGCCCTTCAGGAGGCGCACGGGCTCACCATGAGCGAGTTCGAGACGCTGGACCGCCTCGTCGAGGCCCGGTGTGAGCCTCGTCGCATGCAGGAGATCGCGGCCGACATGTACCTCAGCCAGAGCGCGCTGTCGCGCACGGTCGCCCGGCTGGAGAAGGACGGCCTGGTCGAGCGGGCGCTGTGCGAGACCGACCGCCGCGGGATCTTCGTGCGGCCGACCGGCGCCGGCATCGAACGCCACGCCGCGGCCCACCGGACCCACCTGGCCATCCTCGCCGAGCACCTGGGCCCGGCCACCGCCTGACCGGGCCCCCGGACCCATTCCGGACCCAAGATCATCGATCTTCGCCCGGAACGCCCCCCTCGCTCGCCACCATGAGTGCGTCCGCCCCGTCGTTCCCGGAGGCACCCATGACCCTCAGCCGGTCCGCGCGCCGCGCCGCCGCCCTCGCCCTCGCCACGGGCACCGCCCTCACCCTGGCGCCCCTCACCGCCGCCCACGCCGACGGGCCCGCCGCCATCGCCGCCGCGTCCCGCAAGACCAGCGTCAACAAGACCGCCAACGGCACCAACGCCAAGGGCTGGATCGGCTGGCACGACGGCTGGACCAGCGACAAGGCCGAGTGGAACCTCACCATCCGCGACACCCAGGCCGGCCGCTGGTGCGCCCAGGCCCGGATCATCATCGACCGGCCCGGCAACGACATCGAGTACACCAGCAAGAAGGTGTGCGGCAAGAACAAGACCTACACCTGGAAGCACACCTCGGGCGGCGTGGCGTTCCTGCGCGGCGTCAAGGTCCACCTGTGCAAGAACCTGCCGGTCAGCAACTCCTACCAGTCCTGCACCCGCGTGCAGTACATCAAGAACCCTTACTACGAGTACTGATCCCCGGCGCGCCCCTCCACCCGCGCCGCCCCCCGCCGCACGACCCAGAAGGCCCCTCCCGATCCGGGAAGGGGCCTTCTGGCCGTCCAGGCCCGAAGGCCCCGCTCAGCGTGAGGTCAGATCCCCCTGCGAGCCACCGGGTGCCGCCACACCTCTTCGACCTGCGGGTTTCTGGGAACACAGGAAGACGGGGCACGTCACCGATCAGCCAAGGAGACCTCGCATGCCCAGACAGCCCGCGCCGCAGGAGCCGGCACGGATCGCGCCCAGGCTCGTCGAGGTGACCGACCACGTCCTGTTCGGCGACATCTGGCAGCGGCCCGAACCGTCGCCGCGCGACCGCGGCCTGATCACCCGCCCTGTACCGCAGCGAGCAGCTCGGCGTCGCGCTGGACAACAGGCTGAGCGTCCAGGAGCTGTCCGAGGCGATCACCAACCTGGCGCCCTCTACGCCGGCCGGCCCAACGCCATGCCCGCGATCACCCAGCTCAAGCGGATCGCCGGCGAACGCGACGCCTGACCTCTTCACCCAAGGAGCACGATGGAACGCAGCACCACCGCCGCCACGGTGAAAGCCCCGGCCGAGCGCTTCACCGGCGACGTCTACCTGACCCCGATCGCGTCCCCGGCCGAGCCGGCCCGGCTGGCCTCCGCCCTGGTGCGCTTCACCCCCGGCGCCCGCACCAACTGGCACTCCCACGCCCTCGGGCAGGTCCTGTACATCACCGACGGCATCGGGCTGGTCGGCACCCGCGACGGCCAGGTCGTCCGGGTCGGCGCCGGCGACACCCTCAAGTGCCCGCCCGGCGAGGAGCACTGGCACGGCGCCACCGACACCACCCTGATGGCCCACATCGCCATGGTGGTCGGCGACGGCAGCGGCGACGGCACCACCTGGCTGGAACCGGTCACCGCCGAGCAGTACGCCGCCGCCCAGAACGCCGTGGCCGGCTGACAGCTCGAACCGGCGCCATGGGCGATCGCACACCGTGAAGGGCTCGAGAACATGACCGGCTGGAACAGCAACGACCTTGCCGCGATCGAAGCCGCCGAAGAACTGGAGGTCGCACCCCAGCGCGATGACGGCACACTGCGCCGCCCGACCCCGATCTGGGTCGTCCGCGACGGCGACGACCTGTACGTCCGCTCCTACCGAGGCCCCGACGGCGCCTGGTTCCGCGCCGCCCGCGCCAGCGGCCGAGGCCGCATCAGCTCCGGCGGCGTCGAGACCGACGTGTCCTTCGTCGCGGCCCCCGACCCCGAACTCAACGACCGCATCGACGCCGCGTACCGCATCAAGTACGGCCACCACAGCAGCACCTACGTCGACCCCATGGTCGCCGACCCTGCCCGCCGGACCACCACCAAACTCCAGCCCCGCTGACCCGCAGCGAGTTTGGGCCCGCCGGCCTGGCGAAGCCCCACCCCACGGCGACCGGCTACCCCTCGGGCCATGCAAGCGCCCAGGGGCTACTCGCTCCCGATCTCCTCGCGGAGCGAGGAGCCGAATGCACGGAGTGCCTCGATAGCCGGTTCGGCAAGCCGGCACAAAGAAGCCCGCATAACCACGAGTCTCCTGAGCGCACAGCAGGTGGATGACCGCTTGGCCTCTCTGCAGCCGGGGCTGCCACGACCGCGATCCACCGGCTTTGACCTGGAGCAGGCTAACGGAATCGAACCGATGTCCTATTGTCACGACGAGTCCAACGAACAAGATCCATAACTGTCCGGATCCATCTCCTGGCCTGCTTTGACTTTGAGGTGAAGAGCGATGCAGCCCGGCGCAGCGAATCACGGCTCCGAGACTTCATTTCAGTTGGACATCTTTGTGGCCGATGCCCTAGAGAGCGGCCTCTCGTGCGATCTACGTTCGGGCCATGCCTCCCGAGGAGCCGAACCGCAACGGATCACAGAACGACGGCCGAGGGCACAACGACGCGCACCAGAGGGCACAGAGGCAACAGGCTAAGCGCGACGCCGCTCGGGCAGCCATCGTCACGATCTACGTGACGGGCATCCCAGGCTTTGCCGGGGCGCTCGCCGCCAACCGTGAATACTTTGTGGCCGCCGCCGTGCTGACCGCCGGCATCCTGGTCCTCGCCGTGCTTTGGTGGCTCCCGGGGAACTGGTTCTTCTCATTCTTGCGGTCGGCTTGGGCCGCCTTCTGCAGAATAGGAACCTTCTACCGCGAGAACTGGCTTGTTTGCACGGCGGCCGCCACGGCCGTCGTCATCGTGGCCGGGCTGGTCATCTGGAACCTGCTGCCGAGACGCTGTGGATCTTTGGCGGAGAACGAGGGCGAGTGCATCGGCATCGCCGACGGAACGAAGCCGGATGTCTTCGGGGCGCGGTTCGAAAGGGTCATGCGCGCGATCGGCGCCGAGAACAAGCTCGTCACCGACGGTGGGTCGCAGAAGTACGCCACCATCGCCTTCATGGCCCCGGTCACGGAGAAGACTCTGCACGACGACCGGATCCTCCACGAACTGGAAGGCGCCGCGACCGCCCAGTACCGCGCCAACCGGGCCAACTCCAAGGGCCTGCCCCTTGGCGGCGCCCCGCAGATCCGGCTGGTGGTCGCCAACCCGGGCTCCGGTGAGCGCTACTGGGAGCGGGTGGTGGAGAAGATCAAGCGCCTGCGCGGCGGCCATGATCACCTGACCGCGGTGACCGGCATGGGCTTCAGCCAGACCGAGACGGTGCAGGCCGTACGCGCCCTCAGCAAGGAGCAGATCCCCGTGGTCGGCGACATCATCACCGCCGACGGGTTCGACATGACCGGGCGGATCGATTCGCGCGGCCCGATCCCCGGGCTGTTCCGAATGCCCTTCCCGGTCAGCCGCCAGTTCACAGAGGTGGCCAAGACCCTGCGCAAAAACCCGGCGAAGAACGGCAGGCCGCTGCGGGCGCTCCTGGTGCGGGACAGCAGCGTAGAAAGCTCGCAACCCGATCTGTACACCAAGTCGCTGTCCGATGCGTTCCAGCGCGGCGTATTCGGAGGTTATCTCAAGAACAGCGGCACCAAGATCAATGTGTTCGGCAACCGCAACGCCGATGAAGGCGACCTGGAGAACGACTTCACGACGATCTCCAACAACGTCTGCGGCACCGATCCGCCCGACCTGGTCTTCTACGCGGGCCGCGCGATGTACATGGTCAAATTCCTCAATCTCCTGGTCAAGCGCAACTGCTCAGGACCGGTCACCGTGGTCACCGGCTCTGATGCCTCCGTGCTCTACCTGAACCCTCCCGTCCGCGATGCGCTTCTCCATCCCGATCCGCAGCAGGGGCGCTCGCCGACTTCGGTCGTCTTCGTGCCGCTCGTCCACCAGGCGAGCCTTCATCCGCCGCAGGGCAAGGCACAACCGGCGAACCTGCGGTCGTTCATCAGCGATTTCACCGACCGAGGCTTTCCTGCGGCCGACGTCGACGACGGGTGGGCCGTCATGGCGCACGATGCGATGTTCACCGCTACCCGCTGTACACGCATGGCGGCCGGTAATCGCGACAAGCCGCCGGCACCGGACGCTGTCGTGCGTCAGTGCCGAGGAGTCACTTCCTCGAACAATTCGATCCCCGGCGCTACCGGCTTCTTCCAGCTGGATTCCACAACCGGTGACCGCGTCGGTGGACTGCCGCCGGTGGTCGACATCATCGGCCCATCCTGACGGTGACGCCCATAGGACGCCCTCGGCAGATCCAGACCGCCGCCACCAAGGGCGACCTTGGGCATCGCCCCCAGCAGAACCCCTAGCGTGAGGCAAGATCCTCAACGACCGTTGGAGCAACCATGGCCGCGCCCGAAAAACGCCTTCCTGGCCAGAGCAACGCGGAGTACGAGCGGCGCCGGGACCCCAACGCGGACTTCATCGGCATGCAATCAATGGCCGGTGGCGGGGACCCCACCCGTGCGATCAGGTACTCCCAGGCCTTCTTCGCCTGGTTCAACCGGGTTCGAGGCCGTAAGGCGAACTGAGCAGGCAAGCGCCCTTCAACCCCAGACTCTGCAGTCCCGCTCCGTTGACACAAGCTCGCCGAGCACGACCTTGTGCCTGAAAACCCGTCGGCGCCTTCGGTAGGGGACGGCGACCTCCACGGCTTGTCCTTCGGCATGTTCGACCGTGGCCGTCAAACAAAGCTCGGACTGGCCCTCCGTCGTCAGGTAGGCCGCCGCACATCTGTACTCGGCGGCCTTCTGAAGAAGCTCCGTCCAGATCAGCTCGACCGCGACCGCCACCTCGGACGTGGCGCCATGCCCAACAGTGATCTGCCGCTCGCCTTGAGCGTCGATCGTCACGGTCACCGGCGGTATCGGCTCGCAGCACGTCAACAAGGACTCCGCGGCTTTGAGGGCCGTCTCCAACTCCATGCGAGCGCCCTGGGACGTCACCGAAGACCACAGTGACATGCGCAGACAGCAGGACACAGCGCCGGATGCAGAGGCGCCGGCCCGAACGCGCCGACCACATGAACCGGCACCCTCGAAGACGCAGCGAGCGCCTCGCCCCTCGTCAGGTGTCCAGGCGCTCAGCAGCCTCGATCAGGTATGGCGACAGCATCGACCTGGCGTCCAGGATCTCGATGCCGATGACACGCCCCTCCCGGTCGAAGTCGAGATTGATCATCCCGCCGACGGCGATGGGGTCGCACGGATACATCTTCACCGCCGACCCCGGCGCCCCGGCCTGAACAGGGTCCTCGAAATAGATGTAGGCGGCGTTGGCCTGCCCGTCATAAGTCACCTTGAGTTCGGCCACGCACTCTCCTAGCCGCGACGGGTATGAGGACCACAGTCTGCCGAAGGCACGGCAAGGAACCATGCAGGGTGCTAAGCGCTACTCGCTCCCGATCTCCTTGCGGAGCGCAGTGTTGAACGCGCGGAGCGCCTCGATCGTCTCCTGCTCGTCATCGGCCGACTTGGCACGCCAGCACGCCCGCGCAAAGGAGTCCGCATGACCGCGAGTCTCCTGGGTGCACAGCAAATGGATGACCGCCCGACCCCGCTGCAGCTGAGACTGCCACGCCCTCAGCTCGCCCGGCTCAACCGATTCGAGCCATCCCTCACTACCGCTGCGAAGCTCGAAAATGCTGGTCCCCGCACCGATCATCTCAGCGGCGCCGGCGAGCTTCTGATCCCGTAACCATTTCCGATGCTCGCGCCTGCCCTGCATCCACGCACCGAGCAGGACCCCGGAGACGCCGAGCAGCGCACCAATGATCCCGGCTAAAAGACCGACCACACGCGGAGTCTAATCACCCCGACCAGAGAGCAGCAGCGCCCACCCGAAACCGTCACACCAGCCGCGCCAACCCCACCCGGTTGGTGCCGGTAACGGCGTACACCCGCGACAGGTGCTTCTTCACGGTGTCGCGCGTGATGTGCAGCGCGGCGGCGATCTCCTCGTTGGTGAACCCCTGCCCGGCGAGCCGCGCCGTCTCGCGCTGCCGCGCCGTGAGCGCGTCGAGCAGGTCCGGCTCGCGCGCGCCCACACGCGCGTCGAGCAGCGGCGCGAGCAGCCGGCCGACGAGCCGCGCCCGCGCCAGGTCGCGGGGCCCGAACGCGCCGGGCTCCTCGGCGAGCAGGCCGATGCCGCCCGCCAGGCGCCGGCCCGGCACGGGGATCACGATCTTGGCGTGGAAGCCGCTGCGGAACAGGAACGTGCGCAGGTACCGGTCGTCCCGAAGCGCGCCGGGCAGCACGTCCAGCGACACCGGACCGGGCGGCGGGCCCTGGCGGGCCAGCGCCGCGAACGGGTCGAGCCGGTGGAACTCCTCCTGGTAGGCGGGCAGCGTCCACTTCCGCAGGCCGTTCACGACGGGCCGCGCGTCGGTGAAGATGCCGGCGAACGTCGCGCCGGTGAAGAACGTCGCCGTCCGGTAGCCGAACCGCCGGGCGAGCACCTCGACGGCGGCCTCCCGCAGGGCCCGCACGGATCCGGCTCCCGCGCACGCGAACTGCAGGTCGAGCAGCGCTTCGAGGTCGCGCCGTTCCAGGGCCGCATAGTCGCTCAAGTTTCCACCTTCGGGCCATTCCCGAACCGTCCCGGTGGACTCATCATCGCGGTGAAAAGGGCACGGCGGGAGGGCAGATGACACAGAACGGCACCGGCCGCACGGTGGCCGGCCGGTACCGGCTGACCGGGCCGCTGGGCAGCGGCGGCATGGGGACCGTCTGGCGCGCCGACGACCTGCGGCTCGGCCGCGCCGTCGCCGTGAAGGAGCTGCACACCGCCGACGACCCGGTCGCCCGCCGCCGCTGCGTCCGCGAGGCGCGCTCGATCGCCCGGATCGACCACCCGAACGTCATCGACGTGCACGACATCGTGGACGACGGCGAGCTGTGGATCGTGATGGAGCTGGTCGACGCGCCGTCCCTGGACCGCGTCCTGGCGGACCGGGGCCCGCTGCCGGCCGCCGCCGTCGCCTCGATCGGCGCGCAGCTCGCCGCCGCGCTCGACGCCGTTCACCGGGCGGGCGTCCTGCACCGCGACGTCAAGCCCGGCAACGTCCTGCTGCGCCCGGACGGCCGCGTCCGCCTGACGGACTTCGGGATCGCGGCGATCGACGGCGACGAGTCCCTGACGTTCTCGGGCCAGCTCGTCGGGTCGCCCGCCTACATGTCGCCCGAACGGCTCGCGGGGACGGGCGCGGGCCCGGCGTCGGACCTGTGGTCGCTCGGCGTGACACTGCTGACGTTGCTGACGGGCCGCTCCCCGTTCCGGCGGGACGGACTGCCCGAGACCCTCTACGCCGTCCGCTTCGAGGAACCACCGATCCCCGCGGACCTCGGCCCGCTCACCACGGCGATCACGGGGCTGCTGCGCAAGAATCCGCGCGTCCGCCCGACGGCGCAGGAGGTGATCCGCCTCCTGGACCCGTCGGCCGCGCCGAGACGCACGCCCCACCGCGCTCTGTGGGCAGGAGCCATCGCCGCACTCGCCACCGCCGGAGCGCTGACGGCCTCGCTGCTCCCAGACTCACCACCCCAAAAGGCAACACAGGCAGCCCTGGCCCCATCCCCGCAAATGACAACACCCACCACGCCACCCCCGTCATCCAAGCCAACACCCACGAAACAAACCTCGCCCCCACCTCCCCCGCCCGCCAGCACCACCAGCGCACCGCCACCCCCGTCCCCGCACACCTCGGCCCCACCCCACGCCGAAAAGGTCTCAACCCAGGTGGACTCAACAAGCGGCTGGCAGAGCACGGGAATCGCCGTGCACAAGGGCGAGCGGCTGACCCTGACCTCATCGGGCAGCTGGACGGTGGACCGAAGGCTGTTCGCGCCGGTGGGACCACGCGGCTACGACGACGCCACCGACGCCCGCATCTACCAGAAGTGCAAGCTGGACCCCGGCCTCAACTACGGCGTCCTCCTGGGCCGCGTCGGGCACGGCGCGATATTCGCGATCGGCGACGACCATGAACTGACGGCCCCCGCCGCCGGCGACTTGCAGCTGCGGATCCACGACATGGACCACTGCCTGGTCGACAACGCGGGCAGCCTCCTCCTAACCATCACCCACCCCGCCTGAGAGAGCCCTGACACCGGAGTCACCGCACCACCAAGCAATACCGCCAACCACCCCGCTCCCAATCCCCCGCGGCGCAATGCGCCGAATGCCCAGAGCGCCCCGACCGCCTCTTGCTCGTCATCGGCCGTCTTGGCACGCCCGCGCAAGGAGTCCACATAACCGCGAGTCTCTTGAGCACACAGCAGATGGATGACCCCGCGGCCTCTCTGAACGACGCCCGCAACCCGTCCGGTGGTTTCTGGGGACGCTAGCCACGCGGCAAGGCGTCCGACGACGCGAGTGTCGTCTGCTGGCGGCCTCGGAGGTGAGACACGCGGTAGGCCCCTCCCGGCTGGGAGGGGCCTTCTGGGCTGCCGAGCCGCCTATCGGAATCGAACCGATGACCTATTCATTACAAGCGAAGATCAACTAGGGAGTTGAGGCCTCAAAGCAGGAAGCAGCAGCCCCCTACGTCCCTCCAGGTCCGTGCACGTCCATGACGATTGTCAGGCAACTGGTCATGCAATCGAGATCTCCCCAGACAACCGGAGCCCTCACACCTCGGGCTGCCGTAGGCCACAGCTGCCCCAGAGAGCGACGCGAGTCTCTACCGAAGGTTCAGCTCCTCCTAGAACACGGCTACACGAAGGCCGGTCGCCCGCAACAGCGGGCGGCCGGCCTTCTGTCGTTTCAGGAGGCGCCTCGCTCCGCACTGCCTTCAACGCTTCGGAGACGATGCGCGTGGCAGGCTTGACATCCTTCGGTGCTGCACTACTTGGCCCGAGGGGAAACTAGCCGATCACTCCCAACAACGGCGCATCCTACCGTAGAGCACCGACGGCCCATTAGAACTGGTGAGCGAATGATGGTCGCAAGGGATGGCAATTTCCGGAAAGATATTGACTTGCTCGTTTGCCTCCCGTAGATCTGCTGACGAGGGTTCGACCAGGAGGGCATGCGATGGCGACGGGGACGTCTGGTGGGCTGCTGGACAAGCGGGATCCGCATGCTCAGTCAGTGTTCAAGCACGAGATCTTGAAGCAGTACATGTCACGGTTCATCGCGATGCCGGGCAAGTCCGCGCGGGATAACCGGGTGGTGATCCTGGATGGGTTCGCCGGCAGCGGCCGCTATGGCGATGGCAGCGCCGGGTCAGCCGAACACATTCTGCGCGCAACACGAAGGTTCGCGAGCACGCGCACCGCTGTTTCCTTCTTCACCGAGAAGGACCGCAAGAACTTTGCCAGTCTGCAGCCGGTAGTTCAGGAGTACGCTGAGCAGGGGCTGGACGCACAGGCCCTATTCGGGCCTGTTCAGCAACACCTGGACACAGTGATCGCTGCCTCTGACGGAGTACCACTTTTCTTGTTTTTGGATCCGTGCGGAGCTGGGTTGCCCTTCAAGCAGCTTACCCACGTACTCGGCAGCCAACGGCGTGCAACCAAGCCTCCTACGGAGGCACTGATCAACTTCAGCGCCGATCTATCACGGCGTATGGCCGGAGCAGTGGAGAAGGGACATACCGATCAGGCACTGATGGATGAGACCTGCGGCGGTACCTGGTGGCGCGATATTGCCGCTGAGGTCCGCCGCAACTCCAAGTCTCCAGACTTTCGGGAGGTAGTCGAGGCGGTCGTCCAGGAATACGCTCGCCTTCTTGGAGAGGCAACCGGAATGCTCAGTGCGACCGTGCCGGTACGCAAGCGTCTACACCATGCTCAGCCGATCTACCACATGGTCTTCTTCACGCGCAGCCCTTATGGACTATGGGTATTCGGCGATTCAGTGGGCCGAGCCAAGCAGGTTTGGCTAAAACACCTGGGCGTGCTGGAAGATGATGAGTGCGTTGACCAGGACACCCTGTTCCCGGTGGCGGAGACTTTCAAATCGATCATTGATGGTCAGGAACAGGAGGCCCGCCGCACGGTCACCGCAAACCTGCAACGGCTACTGGAAGAGCACAACTCTTTCAAGGTCGTCGATCGAACTACGGAGATCTTCGGTAAGGCTTACGGGTCAGCGACCGAGACAATAGTGCACCAGTGCCTGAAAGAGCTCCAAACTGCTGGCAAGCTGGAGGTTCTGGTATCGCACAAGCGATGGCGGGAACGAGTGATTGCACGCCCCCGCTAGCAGGTGCCGGCCAACGCGGGCATCTGATCCCACAGCTCGCCTTCTAGCTCACGGCCACCCACCTTGGGTGTGCGGCCACCCCACTGTTTGAAGAAGAAGGGCACCCCTGAGCGCACACAGTTGTCACGGATACCAAAGACCCATTGCGGGTCCAGTGGTCGATGCGCAGGCCCGGACTCGCCGCCAGCGATGACCCAGCCGATGCCCTCTAGGTCCAATCCGTCCAGCGGCCCGAGCAGTGGCTCGCACGACAAGAAACGAACATTGGCTGGCACGCGCCGTAGATCATCTACCCGCGACAAAGCCTGGCGGTCCTCCACCGACACCCCCATCCACAAGTTGTCGGGCCACTCAAGTCGATCAGCGACTCGACGCAAACGCGTCGACCGCTTGGTCAACACTTGGTAGGTGTGTTGCGGAGTGTCAGCGATGACCTGGAAGACCCGGCGCACGAAGTCCAGCGGCACTCGGGCATGGAACAGGTCACTCATGGAGTTGACGAACACCACTCGTGGCGTTCGCCAGCTATAAGGCTGAAGCAGTGTGTCTGGGTGCACGGTGAGCGCAAAACCGGGGCCCGACGTACGCGGATCACCATCATTTTGGTACTTTTCCGCACCCATGGCCTTAAGTCTCTTGGCCAGCGCCAACGCGTAACAATTATCACATCCAGCCGAGATCTGATCACAGCCGGTGGTGGGGTTCCAAGTGACCTCGGTCCACTCAATTGCCGTGCGCTTCGTCATCGCCTGCACTCCTCTCGCCATGTCGCGCCTCACGCCAACGAACCATGACTCTGCACCTAGGCGCTGATTCCAGATATGATTAATTTATCACTGGCAACTGAAGGAAACAAGAGAATCGCATGACCATAAGGCAGGTGAGGTAAGTGCTCTACTCGCCCCTTGAGATGAAGTCGAAAGTTCAACCCCATCTCTCCAACGCTGCACCCTAGAGGGCCAGGACGTAACCACCGTTAACACCCCATACGGCCTTCGAGGCGCTACGGAAGAGACGCACATGATTGACCTCTTCAACGCAGTGAGCACGAGGGGGCCGTGAGCCAGGCGGCCCCTTAGAGCACTAGCTGGCTTCGTCCAAGCGAGGGATGTGCTGCACTCCATCGTGGTGACGGGCCTCCGGTCCCGGATGGTGTGCGCGCATCGCGTCCAGGACCCGGACAGCGAACGCCTCATCGACCATCGTCGACACCTTCTCTGGGGAGGCCCAGAGGAAGGCTTTGGCCTCATCGTTCGTCTGAAGCTCACCTCCAGCCGCCTGACACCGGAACACCAACGCCACGATGCCCCGTGCCATGTTCTTATAGACGCCAGTGAGCGCAACGGGCTCGACGATCAGTCCTGTCTCTTCCTGGACCTCACGCAGCAGACCATCAGTGATCGACTCCTTGACTTCAAGGACACTGCCTGGCGATTCCCAGTGGTCGTTGTCCCGTCGCTGCACCAACAACGCCTTGCCATCGTCGTCGACGATGACGCCTGCGACGCTGACCGAGTGGCCGGCCGAGTGATCCGTCATCCCACACCTCCCTTGTAACCTGACACTAGTAGACGTCTGGATGAGTAGCAGGGACGCGATTGAGCGCCGATGAAGTACTGCGGAGCGGACTCGACCTGAGCAGCGACCGAACTGACTTCCGTCAGATCGCCGATCACTTTCGGGAAGCCATCCAGGCTGGCCGCTTGGGCGAAGGCGACAAACTACCCTCCCAGGCAGAGCTCTTGCGCACTACAAGGTCGCCCGCATGACGATCCGCAACGCCATCCAGGAGCTCCAGACCGCGCACCCCAGATCCCCGGCGGCGGCCGGCTCCGCCAGGCGCTGAGCGAGCTGGGCTGGCAGATCGACATCAAGGCCGGCTGGAACTACGGCATCGCCCCCGGCGCTACCGCTCTTGTAGGCACCTATCGCGTCCTCGCCAGCACCCCCGCCGCCCCGGCCTCATGCCCGACTAGCTCGCCCGCGAAGTCCTGTGCGTCGCCACCGACCGCCCCACGGCCCCGTCGGCCCGGCTGCCGGCCGCACCGCCCTCCTGGGCGCCCCGTGCACCCGAAAGGCCGATCTTGCCTGAGGAAAAGCCCAAACCATGCCCCAAAGGCGACGGCGGACTGCGCTGGAGCGAAAGCCGTCAGCGCTGGATCGCCGAGATCACCGTGGGCTACGCGCCTGCCGGAAAGCGCTTCGTCCGGACAGCCAGCGATAAGAGCAAGGCAAAGGCACTCAAAAGCTGCGTGACCGTGACGACGGACTGCCGAGCGAGGGACATCCGCTGCACAGTTCGCCATGCAATCCAAGTCTGGCTGGAGCACGGCCTCAGCAATCGCGATGAGGACACCGTGATCAAGTGTCGAAGCCTGGCTGACAACCACATCACCCCGTTCCTGGGCGCACGGAAGCTGCGCGAACTGTCAGCAGACGACGTGGACGTCTGGCTGGCCGGCAGAGCGAAGGTGCTCAGTACCGATACGTTGCGTCAGCTTCGGCCGATCCTCAAACGCGCTATCACCCACGCCCAGAAGCGCGACAAGGTGAAGCGAAACGTGGTGCTGCTGTGTGACGTTCCGCGCGGAAAGGAAGGGCGTCCCTCGAAGGCGCTGTCGATCGAACAGGTCAGCTCCATCGTGCAGGTCCCCGTAGGCACGCTGATGTACGCCTACATCGTCTTGTCCCTGCTGACCGGCATCCGCATCGAGGAACTGCGGGCGCTGTGCTGGTCTCACATGATTGCCTTCGACGCCGAGCGCAACGAGTGGGTACCGGTCAAGCAGGCCGGGTGGGAACACGAGCAATTCGCTGTCTACGTCTGGTGGTCGGTGCGAGCCGGCGGCAAGACCAAGAAATCCCGTCGGTCGCTGGCACTGCCCAAGCGCTGCGCCGAAGCGTTGCGGTTCCAGATGGAGCTGCAGAGCGACAGCCTCAGGCAGCGGGGCAGAAGTGGCAGGAGAACGATCTGGTCATCGCCTCGGCTGTGGGCATGCCGCGGAACGCCAACAACGTCATCCGCGCGATCCTGCGCAAGGTGCCCGGCCTGGTGGCGGAGGAGTGGACGCCGCGCGAGCTGCGGCATAGCTTCGTGTCGATCCTGTCGGCCGCCGGAGTATCCATTGAGACCATCTCCAAGCTGGTCGGCCACCAGACCACCCAGGTCACTGAAGACGTGTACTGACACCAGATCCTGCCTGCGCTCATGGCGGGCGCGGAGAGCATGGACGAGGTCTTCGCGGCCGCATCGGAACACCTGTAGTCAGGCACTCACAAGAGGCCCCGTCCGGATGACCGGACGGGGCCTCTGAGCTGGAGCCGCCTATCGGAATCGAACCGATGACCTATTCATTACGAGTGAATCGCTCTGCCGACTGAGCTAAGGCGGCCTGCCTCACAAGTGTGCGGCGGGCAGCAGTCTACCGGTTCTTCGGGAGTGTGTGTGCATCAGTGGCAGAGGGTCCCCTTCTTGGGAGGTGTTCCCTCGATCAGGTAGCGGTCCGTGGCCTTGGTGATGCAGGCGTTGCCCTGCAGGTAGGCGGTGTGGCCGTCGCCGTCGTAGGAGAGGAGGACGCCCTTGTCCAGCTGGGAGGCGAGGTTGCGGGCCCACTTGTAGGGGGTCGCCGGGTCGCGCAGGGTGCCGATGACGACGATGGGGGGCGAGCCCTTCGCGGCCATGGCGTGGGGCTGCTCCTTGGTCTGGACGGGCCAGTAGACGCAGGGCAGGCCGCCCCAGACGACGAAGGCGCCGAAGCGGGGCGATTCGCGTTTGGCCTGGTCGGCGGCCTTGCCGTAGGTGGCGGTGTCGGGCGGGTTGGGCTTGTCGACGCAGTTGACGGCCATGTTGGCGTCGGTCTGGTTGCTGTAGGTGCCGTCGGGCTTGCGTTCGACCATCTGGTCGGCGATGGCCAGGAGGAGGGTGCCGTCGTTGCGGGTCAGGGCCTGGGAGAGGGCCTGGCGCAGGACGGGCCAGTACTCCTTGGCGTACATGGCGGTGGCGATGCCCATGACGGCCCACGAGTCGTTGATCTTGCGGCTGTCGCGGCGGTTGGCGAGGGGCGTCCTGTCGGCCTTGGCGAGCAGCTGGGAGACCTTGGCGATGGCGCCGTCGACGTTCTTGCCGAGGGGGCAGTCGGTCTTGACGCAGTCGGCGGCGAAGGCGCGCAGCGCCGTCTCGAAGCCCTTGGCCTGCTCGACCAGGATGGCGGTCGAGGACAGGGTGGGGTCGACGGCGCCGTCCAGGACGGCGGCGCGGATGTTGCCCGGGAACTGCTCGGCGTAGTAGGTGCCGAGGTAGGTGCCGTAGGAGGCGCCGTAGTAGGTGAGCTTCTTGTCGCCGAGGGCGCCGCGCAGGACGTCCATGTCGCGGGCGGCGTCGCGGGTGCCGACGCGGGGCAGCTCGGCCGCGGCGCGGGCCTTGCAGGCGTCGGCGAAGCCCTTGCTGACCTGGGCGAGGGCGTCGACCTCTGCCTGGTCGTCGGGGGAGGAGTCGGCGCCGAAGAAGCGGTCCAGCTGCGGCCCGTCCATGCAGCGGACGGGCGCGCTGGCGCCGACGCCGCGCGGGTCGAAGCCGACGATGTCGAAGCGCTTGCGCAGGTCGGAGCCGAAGGTGCGGCCGGCGTTGCGGATGAACTCGACGCCCGATCCGCCGGGCCCGCCCGGGTTGGTCAGCAGCGAGCCGATCCGGTGCGCCTTGTCGCCGGCCGGCAGCCGGATCAGGGAGAGCTTGATCTTCTCGGCGCCCGGCTTGGCGTAGTCGAGGGGGACCTCGGCCTTGCCGCACTCGAAGCCGTCGCCGCAGGGTTTCCAGGTGACGCGCTGGGCGTAGTAGGCCTGCAGGTCCGTGGCCTGGGGCGGGCTCTTGGCCACCCCGGGTTCGTCGTTGCACGCCGTGGCCAGCGCCAGCGTGAGCACGATCGCCCCGGCGATCCTTGTCGTCCGCACCTGCGTCCCCGTTTCGTAGCCTTGCGCCTACGCTACGTCGGCACGCGGCCCGGCGCACGCTCCTTGCCGCCGAGTCCCCGGGAAGCAGGCGGCGGACGGGCGCGTTGTCCCGATCATGAGCGCATCACCGCGGATCGAGCAGGGCGCCAGGCGCGTCCGGGCGTATCTCGGCGGACAGCTGGTCGCCGACACCATCAGGCCGGTCCTGGTCTACGAGGTCCCCTACTACCCGGCCTACTACATCCCCGCCGAGGACGTGCGGGCCGAGCTGGTCGAGGACGGGCCGGGCCGGGACGGCGCGGTCTCCTACACGGTGCGGGTGGACGGCGCGCAGGCCCCCGGCGGCGCCCTGCGTTTCCCGGCGGAGGAGCTGCGCGGTCTCGTGCGGCTGAAGTGGGGCGCGATGGACGCCTGGTTCGAGGAGGACCAGGAGGTGTTCGTGCATCCGCGCAACCCCCGCACCCGCGTCGACGTGCTGCCGAGCTCGCGGCACGTGCGGGTGGAGGTGGACGGCGTGACGGTCGCCGAGTCCTCCAGCCCCTCGATGCTGCACGAGACGGGCCTGCCGGTCCGCTACTACCTCCCGAAGACCCACGTGCGGATGGAGCTGCTGGAGCCGTCCGAAACCGTGACGGGCTGCCCCTACAAGGGGTTCGCCGAGTACTGGTCGGTGCGCGCCGGCGGCACCGTGCACGAGGACATCGCCTGGTCGTACGCGTCGCCGCTGCCCGAGAGCGCGGCGGTGCGGGGGCTGGTCGCGTTCTACGGCGAGAAGGTGGACATCTTCGTCGACGGGGTGGAGCAGGAGCGTCCGAAACCCCGCGGCTGACGCGGGATTTGAGCGTTCCACACAAAAACCGGCCGCCACTTTGACAGCGGGCATCTCACCATCGAATGAGACATCGTGCGATGGTGTGATGCCCGTCGCTTTTGGCGTTCCGGGCTTGCTTCTTTCCTATACCTACGTAAGCGTAGGTTACGCAAGCGTAAGTTGAAAAGCGCCCGGGAGGCCCGTTTTGCCCGCACTGCACGCCACGTCGCGGCGTAGCCCCGCCCGACGGCTCGCAGCCGCCGCGCGCTGGCTCACCACACCGCTGCTGCCCGAGGACTACCTCGGGCTGGTCAACCCGCTCTGGTCGACCGCCGAGCTGCGCGGCCGGATCGAGCGGGTCCGGCACGAGGCACCCGGCGCGGCGACCCTGGAGATCCGTCCCGGCCCCGACTGGGCCGGCCACCTGCCCGGCCAGTGGCTGAAGATCGGCGTCGACATCGACGGCGTCCGCCACTGGCGCACGTTCTCGCTGTCGTCGCCGCCGCGGCCCGACGGCCGGCTCGCCATCACCGTCAAGACCAACCCCGAGGGCGTCGTCTCCCGCCACCTGGTGGAGAACGCCCGGCCCGGCACGATCGTGCGGCTGGAGCCGGCCGACGGCGACTTCGTCCTGCCGCAGGACCCGGCCGCCCGCGGCCTGCTGTTCCTGACCGCCGGCAGCGGCATCACCCCGGTGATGGCCATGCTGCGGCACCTGGCCGCGCAGGGCGAGATGCCCGACACCGTGCTGATCCACTCGGCCCGCACGCCGGACGAGGTCATCTTCGGCGCCGAGCTGCGCGAGCTGGCCGCCCGGTTCGAGAACCTGACCCTGATCGAGCGGCACACCGCCGGGCAGGGCCGGCTGAAGCTCGCCGAGCTGGCCGGGCTCTGCCCCGACTGGGCCGGGCGCGACGCCTGGGCCTGCGGCCCGGCCGGGCTGCTGGACGAGGCCGAGGCGCACTGGGCCGCCGCGGACGCCGCCGGACGGCTGCGGACCGAGCGGTTCCGCCCCGTCCTCGCGGGCGCCGGCGGCGAGGGCGGCCGGGTCCGCTTCACCCAGAGCGACGTCGAGGTCGACGCCGACGGCGCCACGCCGCTGCTGGAGGCCGGCGAGGACGCGGGCGCGCTGCTGCCGAGCGGCTGCCGGATGGGCATCTGCTACAGCTGCGTCGGCCGGCTGCGCGCCGGGCAGGTCCGGGACCTGCGCACCGGCGAGGTGCACGGCGAGGAGGGCCATCTGGTCCAGACCTGCGTCTCCGCCGCCGCGGGCCCCGTCGAGATCGAACTCTGAGACCTGAAAGGAGCACGACCATGACCAACACCGCCGCCCATCTGACGCCGGCCGACTACGAGGCCATCGGCGCCGAGCTCGACGCGCTGCGCGACGAGATCACCGCCGACCTCGGCGAGCGCGACGCCGACTACATCCACAAGATCATCAAGCTGCAGCGCGGGCTGGAGATCACCGGCCGCGCCCTGCTGATGGCCTCCGCGCTGCCCCCCGCCTGGCTCGCCGGGACCGCGACCCTGTCGGTCGCCAAGATCCTGGAGAACATGGAGATCGGGCACAACGTCATGCACGGCCAGTGGGACTGGATGCGCGACCCCAAGATCCACTCCACCACGTGGGAGTGGGACAACGTCTCGCCCGCCGAGCAGTGGAAGCACTCGCACAACTTCGTGCACCACACCTTCACCAACATCGTCGGCAAGGACAACGACGTCGGCTACGGCATCCTGCGGGTGACGCCCGAGCAGCCCTGGCACCCGGCCAACATCGGGCAGCCGGTCTACAACCTGCTGCTGGCGATGTTCTTCGAGTACGGCGTCGCGCTGCACGACCTGGAGCTGGAGAAGATCCGCGCGGGCACCAACGACCCGGCCGAGACCAAGGCCAAGCTGCGCGCCATCGGCCGCAAGATCGCGCGGCAGTGGGGCAAGGACTACCTGGCGTTCCCGCTGCTGTCGGGCCCGCAGTTCGGCACCACGCTGGCGGCCAACTTCACCGCCAACATCGTCCGCAACCTGTGGTCCAACGCGATCATCTTCTGCGGGCACTTCCCCGGCGACGTCGAGGTGTTCGAGCTGGAGGAGGAGCAGATGCCGAACGAGACGCGCGGCGAGTGGTACGTCCGCCAGCTGCTCGGTTCAGCCAACATCTCCGGCAACAAGCTGTTCCACCTGATGAGCGGGAACCTGTCGCACCAGATCGAGCACCACCTGTTCCCCGACATGCCGAGCAACCGGCTGTCGGAGATCGCGCCGCGGGTGCGGGCGCTCTGCGAGAAGTACGACCTGCCGTACCACACGGGCCCGTTCTCCAAGCAGATCACCAGCACCTGGAAGAAGATCTTCCGGTACGCGCTGCCGGGGCCGAAGGTGACCGAGCCGTCGCCGATGCCGCGCGCCCGCGAAGCCAAGCCCGTCGCCGCCTGAGCCGCCCGGGCCGGTGCCGCTCGTGGGGGGCGGCGCCGGTACCCGGGTCCCCTACCTCAAGAGCCCTCGCCGTAGCGGGCGTCGTGCTGCCGCCGGGGCGAGCACACCGACGCCGACGGGCACGAGCAGCGGCCGCCGCCGTTCAGCCGGACCGACACGGTGTCGCCCGGCACGTTGCGGCCGACGACCTGCCCGGCGCCCTCGGGCGTCTCCACCCGCTCGCCGAGCGCGGGCATCCGCTCGTGCGCCTGCACGTACAGCGGGTGCTCGTACTTCAGGCAGCACATCAGCCGGCCGCAGGCGCCCGCGATGCGCAGCGGGTTGACCGGCAGGTCCTGCTCCTTGGCCATCCGCACCGAGACCGGCTCGAAGTCCTTCAGGAACGTGGCGCAGCACAGGTCGCGGCCGCACGGCCCGATGCCGCCCTGCAGCCGCGCCTCGTCGCGCGGGCCGACCTGGCGCAGCTCGACCCGGGCCCGCAGGGCGCGGGCCAGGTCGCGTACCAGCGCGCGGAAGTCCACCCGCTGCGGCGCGGTGAAGTAGATCGTGTAGACGTTGTCGGCGTCGAGGTGGTCGACGCCGATGACCTTCATGGGCAGCTCGTGCCGGCGGATCAGCCGCTTGGCGACGCTGCGGCCCTCGGCGCGAAGGCGCCGGTTGGCCTCGTCGCGGGCCAGGTGCTCGTCGGTCGCCAGGCCCTCGCAGACGGGCAGGCCGCCGATGTCGTCGTCGGCCCACTGCGGCGCCCAGACGCACTCGGCGACCTCGGGCCCGGCGTCGGTCGGGACCAGCACCTTGTCGCCGACGCGGGGGCTGTGCGGGCCGGGGTCCAGATAGTAGAGGCGGCCGTAACGGGTGAAGCTGACGGCCATCACCATGCCCATGCTCGGCTCCGTTCGCCCGCGGGACCGCGGCGCGGCCCGCCGCTCCAACCTAACGCGTCGCCGGGCGGCTCACCACGCGGCGTCGGCCAGGTCGGCCGCCGGGACGGCCGGGGCGCCCTGGATGTACAGCCGCCCGTCGGCGCCGTAGGCGAGCAGGTGGCCGGGGCCGCCGCCGATGTCCAGCCGCCGCAGGCCGCCCTGGACCTCCTGCGTCCACAGGTCCTTGGTGGGCTTGCCGGTCTCGATCGAGTAGGTGCGCAGCGTGGTCTCGGAGCGCTCGGGGACGCCGGTGGTGACGCTGCGGCCGTCCGGGCTGAGCACGGCGGTGCCGCTGCCGGCGGGCAGCCGCAGCACCGACTTGCTCACCCTCAGGCTGCCCGGCGCGAGCGTGGTGTCCAGCGTGCGGACCTGCCGGACGGCCTTGGCCGCCTTGGCCTTCCTGCCGGACGGGCTCCACACGAACGACAGCGTGTCGCCCGCCCAGGACAGGCTGGAGATGCGGGCGGTCGTCCGGGACGTCCACGTCTTGCGCTCTCCGGACGCCGGCGTCAGCACGTCCACCCGGCCGGCGGTGCCGCGGTAGGTCACGTAGGCGATGTGCGTGCCGTCCGGGCTGACCGCCAGGTCGGACGCGGCGGTGGAGACACCCGAGACGACGGCGTTGGGGATCGGGGCCATCTCCTTGGGGCGGCCGTCCTTCTCCAGGCGCAGCCGCTGGAACGTCACCTTCTTGCCCGCTGCGGCGGCCACGACGTAGGTCCCGCCGCCGCCGCGGGCGATGCGCTGGAACAGCTGCCCGGGAGGCGCGGCCACAGGCAGGCCCACGTCCTTGCCGGTGCGGATGTCGCGGACGACCAGCGCGTTCCCGGGACGGCGCACCCCGACGACGTAGCGGGGCAGCGCGGTCTGGGCGGGCTTCTTCTTCGGCGTCTTCGCGGAGGCCGGTTTGGCGGTGCGCTCCTTGGCCACGACCCGCTCGTGGTGGTGGACGACGTCCAGGCCGCCGGCGACGGCGAGCGCCGCCAGCGCCGCCACGCCGACGGGGAGGAACGTCCGCCGGGCGGAGTGGAGGCGTGGCCCCTGTACCGGTCCCGTGCTGTTGCCGTCCATGGGGTGCGCCCGTCTCCCGCCTCTCGTCACGTCCTGCCCGATGTTTCTATCTCATCCCGGCACGTGACAAAAACCCATGATCGCTCAGTTATCGACCAGTTGCTGGCGATTTGTTAGCCGAGCGCCCCGACTGCCGCCTCAATCGTGGCAATGCGGTACGAAACCCCGTAGAGCGCGACATGCACCAGCAGCGGGTGCAGCTGGTGCAGCGGGACCCGGTCCCGCCACCCGGGCGCGAGCGGGGCCGCCTCGTCGTAGGCGGCGACGATCCGGTCCATCTCCGGCGCGCCGAACAGCGCCAGCATCGCCAGATCGCTCTCGCGGTGCCCGCCGTGCGCGGCCGGGTCGATCAGCACCGCCCGGTCCGGCGTCCAGCGCAGGTTCCCCGACCACAGGTCGCCGTGGATGCGGGCGGGCGGCTCGGCCGCGCCGGCCAGCACGTCGATCTCCTCGATGACCCGCTCGACCAGCCGGACGCCGTCCGCGCCCAGGTCGCCGGCGGCGCGGCGCAGGAACGGGGCGAGGCGGCGCTCGGCGTACCAGCGCGGCCACGGGCCCTCGTCCAGGGTGTTGTCGAGCGGGAGGTCGGCGATGTAGCCCTCCCAGGGCGCCCCGTACGCGCCCGGCGAGGCCGCGTGCATGGCGGCCAGCTCGCGGCCGAACCGCTCCGCGGTCCGCGCCGTCGGGACGCCCGGCTCCAGCCACGGCAGCACCAGCCGCCGCTCACCGGCCTCCAGCACCTCGACGACGGGCGCGTCCGGCCCCGCCTCGGCCAGCCAGCGCAGCCCGGCGGCCTCGGCGGCGAGCACCCCGGACGCCCCGTCGGCGGCCTTGACGAACACCTCCCGGCCGTCGTCGGCCGTCGCGCGCTGCAGGGACCAGGAGTGGCTGGTCCCGAGGTCGACCACGTCGCGCAGCCGCATGCCGGCTCAGCCGTCCTTCAGCGCCGTGCGGATCTCCTCCAGGAGGCCCGGCATCGCCGCCTCCACCAGCTCCAGCACGTGCTCGAAGTCGGCCGGGCTCCCGTAGTAGGGGTCGGGCACGTCCAGGTCGTCGCCCGCCGCCGGGTCGAACTCGCGCAGCAGCCGGATCTTGCCGCGGGCCTCCTGGTCGGGCGCGAGGGCGCGCAGCTCGCGCAGATGCCCCTCGTCCAGCGCCAGGATCAGGTCGTAGTGGCCGAACCAGGCGGTCTCGAACTGCCGCGCGGCGTGCGCCGACCGGTACCCGGCCTGGCGCAGCGCCGCGATCGTGCGGTGGTCGGCGTCGTCGCCCACATGCCAGCCGCCGGTGCCGGAACTGTCGACCTCGACGTCCAGCCCCTCCTCCTCCACGTGGTGGCGCAGAACGGACTCGGCCATGGGCGAGCGGCAAATGTTGCCGGTGCAGACGAACGTGACGCGATACGGCATGACCACCATCCTGCCCGAGCCCGTGCTGCACGATGCACGCCCGGCGGAACGGATCAGGAACGGCCCATGACGATCTGGTCCACTCCGGGCCTGCCGAGGTTGCCCTCGAGCACCCGATTGGCCGCCACCTTGCTGACCATGGTCAGCTGGAACGAGTCCGGGATATCGCCGGACTTCGCCGAGCTCTCCAGGAAGCCCTTCTCTCCCTCCATGTCCTTCCGGAACCTCAGGTACGCCTCCGATTTGGATACGTACTCCATCTTGCGGACGCCCGGAACCCTCATCAGATACTTCTTGATCTCGTCCTTCTCCTCCTGTGTGGCGTCCTTCTTGTCGCACGCGGGATTGGAGGAGGTCTTCGTGCAGAGGAACACCGACACCCGGACGTCGCCTCCTGCCGAGCCGAGAACGGGAACACTCTCCCGCCCGAACGCCAGCAGCGTCCCACCCGCGATCACCGCGAGCGTCGCCGCCGCGGCGGCCAGCATCATCGGCGCGGAACGCCGCCGCGCCGGCAGCACCAGGTCCGGCACGTCCTGCGGGCCGAGCGTGCCGCCCGCCGCCTTCAGCGCCTCCGTCAGCCGCTGCTCCGTCGTGTTCACTGGCCCTCCCCGAGGATCCGGCCGAGCGCGTCCAGCGCCCGGGACGTGGTCGATTTCACGGTGCCGCGGCTGACGCCCATCGCGGCCGCGATCTCCGCTTCGGAGAGCTCGCAGTAGTAGCGCAGCACCAGCGCCTCGCGCTGCCGGGCGGGCAGCGCGTGCAGTGCGGCCAGGACCTCGCGGCGCTCCTCGCCGACGAGCGCCGCCGCCTCCGCCGACCACACCGGCGGCTCGTGCTGGACGCGGAACGGGCGGCGGCGCCTCCGTAACGCGTTGCGGCAGCCGTTCAGCACCGCCGACCGCACGTAGGTCAGCGCCTTGTCCCGGTCGTCCAGCCGGGACCAGCGCCGGTACAGGCCCGTGAACGCCTCCTGGACGACGTCCTCGGCCGTCGGGCGGTCCCCCACCATCACCAGGGCGAGGCGCATCAGCCCGAGCGCGTGGCCCCGGTAGAGGTCCGTGACGGCCGAGGACGCGTCGCCCGGGGCGCGTTCGGTCACCACTGCTTCAGCATTCATGCTCCAGAGACACCGCGGGAGGCAAATGGTTGCCCTGTTCGGCGGCCGTTCATCTTGGACGGCCCCGCGGCGGGCATGGCCCCGACATGGACCTGACGACGGCCGGCCTGATCGGGCTGATCGCGCTGGCGCTGCTGTTCGACTACACCAACGGCTTCCACGACTCGGCCAACTCGGTGGCGACCGTCATCGCCACCCACGTGCTGCGGCCCCGGTTCGCGGTGGCGTGGGCGGCGTCGTTCAACTTCGTCGCCTTCCTGGTCTTCGGCACCGGGGTCGCCGACACCGTGGGCTCCACCGTGCGGGGCGAGTACGTCGGGCAGGCGGTGGTGTTCGCCGCGCTGCTCGGCGCGATCACCTGGAACTACGTGTCCTGGCACTTCGGGCTGCCGGTCTCGTCCTCGCACGCGCTGATCGGCGGGCTGGTCGGCGCCGGGCTCGCCCGCGGCGGGCCGGACGCGATCAAGGCGTCCAGCGTGGAGAAGGCCCTGGTGTTCCTGGTGGTGTCGCCGGTCGCCGGGCTGGTCGTCGCGGCGGCGCTGATGACGGCGCTGCGGCTGCTGCTGCGCGGCCGCCCCGCCCGCCGCACCGAGCGCCGGTTCCGCTGGGCGCAGCTGGCGTCGTCGGCGGCGGTGTCGCTCGGGCACGGCGGCAACGACGCGCAGAAGACCATGGGCGTGATCGTCGCGCTGCTGGTCGCGAGCGGCCGGCTGCACACCTGGCACGTGCCGGTCTGGGTGATGGCGGGCGCGGCCGGCGCGATCGCGCTCGGCACCTACTCGGGCGGCTGGCGGATCATCCGCACGATGGGCACCCGGATCACCGAGCTGCGGCCGGTCAGCGGGTTCACCGCCGAGACGGCCGCGGCGACCGCGCTGTTCGCCTCCACCGCGATCGGCGCGCCGGTGTCCACCACGCACACCGTGGCCGGCGCGATCACCGGCGCCGGGGCGGCCAACTCCGGCGCCCCGGTGAACTGGCGGGTCTTCGGCCGCATGTCGATCGCGTGGGTGCTGACCATCCCGTGCTCGGCGGCCGTGGCGGCCCTCGCCTACGGGGGCACCCGGCTCGGCGCCGCGTCGTGGGCGGTGCTGGGCGGCTACCTGCTGCTGGTCGCCGGGTTCGTCGCGGTGTCGCTGCGCACCTCGCCGAAGGCCGGGGACGTCGCCCCGGCGACCGGCGAGGAGCTGCACTTCCCGATGCGGCCCGGCAGCGGCTCGGTCATCGGGCACCACGCCCCGAAGCGGCCGGAGGACGCGCCGGACCGGCGGATCAGCGCCGGGCTGCCGTTGTGATCGCGACGGTCATCGCCTCGACGGCCATCAGCGGGTTGACGTTCGCGCCGAGCCGCTCCCGGCACTGCATGATCGCGTCCAGCCGGCGCAGCGTCGCCTCGGGCGCGCCCTCGGCGGCGGCGGTCCGCAGCTCGGCGTCCAGGTCGGTGTTGACCAGCGCGGTGCCCGCGCCCAGCTGGAGCGCCAGCACGTCGCGGTAGTAGGAGGCCAGGTCCAGCAGCGCCCGGTCCAGCGAGTCGCGCTTGACGCGGGTCGCGCGCGACTTCTGCCGGTCCTCCAGCTCCTTCAGCGCCCCGGCGGTGCCGCGCGGCATCCGGCCCTTGGCGCTCTCGCCGAGGGCCTGGCGCAGCGCGGACGTCTCGGTCCCGTCCATCGCCTCGGTGTGCGCCTTGGCGTCGGCCTCGGCGGCCTTCACCAGGATCTCGGCGGCGACGACGGCGGGCCCGACCGAGGTCATCCGGCGCGGCAGCGCGAGCACCTCGCCGCGCCGCCGCGCGGCCTCGGGGTCGGCGGCCAGCTCGCGGGCCCGGCTGATGTGGCCCTGCGCCGCGCGCGCGGCGATCTCAGCGGTCCGCGGGTCGGCGCCCTCGCGCAGCACCAGCATCTCGGTGACGGCCGCGACGGCCGGGGTCCGCAGCGTCACCAGCCGGCAGCGCGACCGGATGGTCACCAGCAGGTCCTCGGGCGAGGGCGTGCACAGCAGCCAGACCGTCCGGGGCGGCGGCTCCTCGATCGCCTTCAGCAGCGCGTTCGCGGCGGCCTCGGTGGCCCGGTCGGCGTCCTCGAACAGCACGATCTGCCAGCGCCCGCCGCTCGGCGACGACGACGCGCGCAGCACCAGCTCGCGGGTCTCGCGCACGCCGAAGGACAGCCCGGCGGGCCGGATGACCTCCACGTCGGCGTGCGTGCCCTGCAGCACCTGGTGGCAGGACGCGCAGTGCCCGCACCCGCGCGGGACCTCCTTGCACTGCAGCGCCGCCGCGAACGCCCGCGCCGCCGTCGTGCGGCCCGAGCCGGGCGGGCCGGTGAACAGCCAGGCGTGCGCGGGCGAACCGCTCTCGGCGGCCGGCCGCAGCCGGTCGACGACCTGCTGCTGCCCGACCAGGTCATCCCACACGCTCATGGGGTCCAGGCTACGGGGTTCGGGCACCCGTGGTTACGCGTCGGTGATGGCCGGGAAGGTGCTGGTGATGTCCTCGGCCGCCGCCGGGACCGGGTCGGGCAGGATCGCGCGGATGCGGTCCTGGATCTCCCGGGTGATCTCGTGCTGCGGGCGGCTCGCGTCCAGCACCAGGTAGCGGTCCGGGTCGGCCTCGGCGAGGGCGCGGAACCCCTCGCGGACCCGCTCGTGGAAGTCCGACGGCTCGGACTCGATCCGGTCGGCGGGCGCCGACAGCCGGTTCAGGCCCGTCTCCGGCGGCACCTCCAGCAGCACGGTGAGGTCGGGCACCAGGCCGCCGGTCGCCCAGGTGTTCAGCTCGGCGATCTCCTCGACCGGCTGGCGCCGCCCGTACCCCTGGTAGGCCAGCGAGGAGTCGACGTAGCGGTCGCTGACGACGATCGCGCCGCGCTCCATCGCCGGGCGGATCACGTTGGCGACGTGGTCGGCGCGGTCGGCGGCGTACAGCAGCGTCTCGGCGCGCGAGGACAGGCCCGTGGTCTCCTTGTCGAGCAGCAGCGCGCGCAGCCGCATGCCGTTCTTGGTGGCGCCCGGCTCGTGCGTGGTGACGACGTCGTAGCCGTGGTCGCGCAGCCAGATCGCGGCGAGCCGCGCCTGGGTGGTCTTGCCCGCGCCCTCGCCGCCCTCGAACGCCACGAACACGCCGCGCTCGGTCTTCGGCGCCGGGGCCTGCGGGGCGGCGGGCGGGACGTAGGTCTCGCCGCGCAGCGCGGCCTGCACGTCGGGCAGCAGCGGGATGCCGCGCCGGTCGTCCAGCCGCCGGCAGGCGACCAGGCCGAGCAGCAGCGCCACCGCGGCGGTGATGAGCAGCGCGGCGTGCACGCCGGTCAGGTCGTAGACGCCGTCGCCGGCGTGCAGCCGATGGTCGCCGAGGACGCCGGCGAGCGGCGGCAGCCCCGCGACCGCGACCAGGGCGGCGACGAGCGCGACCGCGCGCGGGTAGCCGAACCCGGCGACGGTGTGCGCGGCGGCCCAGCCGATGCCGGCGGCGACGCCGAGCACGGCCGTCGCCACGACGACCACGACCAGGTTCTGCACCAGGCCGTCGGCCAGCAGCACCAGCGCGACCGCGACCGAGGCCAGGCCGAGCAGCCGGCGGCGGGACAGCGGGGCCAGGACGCGCGGGCCGAGGAACAGGCCGAACGCGGCGCCGAGGGTGAGGGCGGCCAGGATCGCGCCGTACCCGGCGTCGCCGCCGCCGAGCTCGCGGGCGTGCACCTTGGCGAGCGCGACGACGCCGCCGGCGGCCAGGGCCGTCCCGGCGACCGCGAGGCCCGCCGCGCCACGCTCGCGGACCAGCAGCTTCAGCGGCGCCGGCGGCGCGGACGCCTCCGGCGCCGGCAGCTCGCGCAGCGCGGCGACGGCGGCCGCCGCGCCGAGGAACACCACGGCGGTGACGTAGAGGGCGAGGTCGGCGCGGTGGGCCACGCCGACGAGCGCGTCCGAGATCAGCGCGAGCACCGTGAACAGCAGCGCCGCGACCGGCGCGGTGCCGTACGCGGCGCGCAGCACGGGCGCCTGCTGCTCCTCCGGCAGCGCGCCGCCGACGAGCGGCGTCCACAGCAGGCTGATGCAGCCGACCAGGAACGCCGCCGCCATCGTCCACGGCAGCGCGTGCACGATCGGCACCGACGCCACCAGGGCGAACCGCAGCACGTCCGCCACGATCATCGTGATCCGGCGGTCCAGCCGGGACGCCGCCAGCCCCGCCAGCGGCGCGAGCAGCACCGCCGGCGCCAGCATCAGCACCAGGACCAGGCCGATCGCCTGCAGCCGGCCGGCCGTGCCCTGGTCGCGGGTGAGCACGCCGGCGAAGGCCGTCAGCGCCGGGACGCTCAGCCAGTGGCCGAGGCCCGACAGCGACAGCGCGGCGCGCAGCCGCCGGAACGCCTGGTTCGACGTAGCGCCCGGCAGCTCGGCGGGGTCCTGCCGGGTGACGCCCGTTCTGGTCATGTCGGTCAGGGTATCGGCGTAGATGTCCTTATGAACTGGACTTCGCGGAGGTCCGCTTGCGCGGCGCCGGCTTCTTCTTCCCGCCGCCCGCCGCGACCTTCTCGCGGCGCTCGGCGAGCAGCTCCGCGGCCCGCTGGATGGTGATCTGCTCGACCTCGTCGCCCTTGCGCAGGCTGGCGTTGGTCTCGCCGTCGGTGACGTAGGGCCCGAACCGGCCCTCCTTCACCACCACCGGCTTGCCGCTCGCCGGGTCGTTGCCCAGCTCGCGCAGCGGCGGCGCGGCCGCGGCCCGCCCCCGCCCGCGCTGCTTCGGCTGCGCCAGCAGCTCCTTGGCCTGCTCCAGCGTGACGGTGAACAGCTCGTCCTCCGAGCCGAGCGACCGGCTGTCGGTGCCGCGCTTGATGTACGGGCCGAACCGGCCGTTCTGCGCGGTCACCGGCTCGCCGTCGATCTCGCCGAGCGTGCGCGGCAGCGACAGCAGCTTCAGCGCGTCGTCGAGGGTGACGGTGTCCAGCGTCATCGTCTTGAACAGCGAGCTGGTGCGCGGCTTGACCGCCGCCGCCTTCTTGGTGCGCTTCTTCTCGCCCTCGGCCGGGGCCGGCGGCTCGGGCAGCACCTCGGTCACGTACGGGCCGAACCGGCCGGACTTGGCCACGATCACGTTGCCCGACACCGGGTCGGTGCCGAGCTCGCGGTCGCCGCTCGGCTGCGCGAACAGCTCCTCGGCCTTGGCCGCGTCCAGCTCGTCGGGCGCCAGGTCCTCGGGGATGTTGACGCGCTCGCCGTCGCGGTCCAGGTAGGGGCCGTAGCGGCCGACCCGGACCATGATGTCGGTGCCCTTGATCGGGAACGAGCTGATGCCCTTGGCGTCGATCTCGCCGATGTCGCCGACGAGCTCCTTCAGGCCGTCCTCGCCGTCCTCGCCGAAGTAGAACCGGCCGAGCCAGCGGACCCGCTCGGCCTCGCCGCGGGCGATCTCGTCGAGACCGTCCTCCATGTGCGCGGTGAAGTCGTAGTCGACCAGGTTGCCGAAGTGCTGCTCCAGCAGGTTGGTCACCGCGAAGGCCAGGAAGGACGGCACCAGCGCGGTGCCCTTCTTGAACACATAGCCGCGGTCCAGGATGGTGCCGATGATCGACGCGTAGGTCGACGGCCGGCCGATCTCCCGCTCCTCCAGCTCCTTGACCAGGCTGGCCTCGGTGTAGCGGGCGGGCGGGCGGGTCGAGTGGCCCTCGGCCGAGATCGAGTTCGCCGCGAGGGGGTCGCCCTCCTCCAGGTTCGGCAGCCGCCGCTCCTGGTCGTCGCGGTCGGTCGCCGGGTCGTCGGCGCCCTCCACGTAGGCCTTCAGGAAGCCGTGGAAGGTGATCGTCTTGCCGGACGCGCCGAACTCGGCGGTCTCGTTCTGGGTGGACACGCCGGTGACGCGGATCGACACCGACTGGCCGGCGGCGTCCTTCATCTGCGACGCGATCGTCCGCTTCCAGATCAGCTCGTACAGCCGGAACTGGTCGCCGGTGAGACCCGTCTCACCCGGGGTGCGGAAACTGTCACCCGCGGGACGGATCGCCTCGTGCGCCTCCTGCGCGTTCTTGACCTTGGAGGTGTAGACGCGCGGCCGGTCCGGGACGTACTCGCCGCCGAACAGCGTCGCGGCCTGCCGCCGGGCCGCGTTGATCGCGGTCTCCGACAGCGTGATCGAGTCGGTTCGCATGTAGGTGATGAAGCCGTTCTCGTACAGCTTCTGCGCGACCGACATCGTGTACTTGGCGGAGAACCCCAGCTTGCGGCTGGCCTCCTGCTGCAGCGTGGTGGTGCGGAACGGCGGGTACGGCTTGCGCGTGTAGGGCTTGCGCTCGACGGACTTGACCGCGTAGGTCCGCCCGGTGAGGCGCCCGGCCAGCGCGCGCGCGGCCTCCTCGTCCAGGTGCAGGGCGTCGCGGGTCTTCAGCGTGCCGTCGGAGGCGAAGTCGCGGCCCTGCGCGACGCGCTTGCCGTCGACCGAGACCAGGCCGGCCTTGAACGCCTTCGGCTCGTCGGCCTTACCGGTGTCGAACTCGGCCGCGATGTCCCAGTAGTGCGCCGGGACGAACGCGACGCGCTCGCGCTCGCGCTCCACCACCAGGCGGGTCGCCACCGACTGCACCCGGCCCGCCGACAGCTTCGGCATGACCTTCTTCCACAGCACCGGGCTGACCTCGTAGCCGTAGAGGCGGTCGAGGATGCGGCGGGTCTCCTGCGCGTCCACCAGCCGCAGGTTCAGCTCGCGCGGGTTGGCGGCGGCGGCCTGGATGGCGTCCTTGGTGATCTCGTTGAAGGTCATCCGGTGCACCGGGACCTTGGGCTTCAGCACCTCCTGCAGGTGCCAGGCGATCGCCTCGCCCTCGCGGTCCTCGTCCGTCGCCAGGAAGAGCTCGTCGGCCTCGGCGAGCAGCTTCTTCAGCTTGGCGACCTGCTGCCGCTTGTCGGTGTTGACCACATAGAGGGGCTCGAAGTCGTGCTCGACGTTCACGCCGAGCTTGGCCCACGGCTCGCCCTTGTACTTGGCCGGCACCTCCGAGGCGCTCCCGGGCAGGTCCCGGATGTGGCCGATACTGGACTCCACGATGTAGCCACGCCCCAGGTACCCGGCGATCGTCTTGGCCTTCGCAGGCGACTCGACGATCACCAGCCGGGTGCCGCTGCCCCCGGCCTGGCCACTCTTCGCGGTGCCGTTCTTGGCTGGCACAGTCGCTCCAACCTCGCTGTCTGGTCTTCGTGCACGGACTGACTACAACGCTTCCGCACGACGTGTTCATGCCCGGATCCCCGCCGCCGCGTCACGGGCCCCGCCGTCCGGTCCTGGCGGAACGGGCGGCGCGCGCCGCACGGCCACGGCCTCCGACAGGATGACACGTCCCCGGCGGCGCTGCGGACCCACGACCGCCACCCTAGGCGCCCGGGCGACTCCCGCCGCGTTCACCCGCGCGCCATAATGGGGCGCGATGGTGGAGTACACCTACCTCGTCCTGCGCCTGCCGCGCGGCACCACCCGCGATGCCGCCCGGCAGATCATGACCGAGCACGCCGAGCACGGCGGCTGGGAGCTCGATCGCTTGCGCCTTTACCCCGACGGTAGCCGCCGAATCCAGTTGCGGCGCAAGATCATTCGTCAGGTCCGCACATTCCGGCCGGTCCCGCCCGGAGCGTAGCACTATGTACGAACGCCATGACGTCGGGTGACCATGGTCTTCCTCTTGCGTGACGGCTCCGCCCGCCCCGGTTCCGCGCCACCGGGACGGACGGAGCGTCCGCGCGTCCGGCCCGGCGGGGTTCACCGGGCCGGACGCGGGCTCAGCGGCGGCGGAACCGGCGGGACAGGCCGAACGCGCCGGTCATCGCCGACAGCGCCGCTGCGGCAGCGATCCACAGGACGCCCTTCTCCTCCTGCATGGGCGTCGCGGCGGCGACGGGCCTCATCGCGGGCAGACCGCCGATCTCCGGCGCCTTGACGTTGCCGGTGACGGGCGGCTTGGACAGGGCCGGCACCTTCACCCCGCTCAGCACGGGCACGCCGTCGTCATCGCCGCCGCGGACCGGGACCGGGGTGGCGGCCCGGCGGGACGCGGCGCGGTGCTCGTCGCAGTGGTGCCCGGGCTTGCCGTGGTGGTGGCCCGGCTTGCCGTGGTGGGGCTTGGGCTTCGGGTGGTGCGGCTTGGGCGCGGGATGCCCGCCGGGGCCGTGGCCGCCGTTGTGCACGTCGGCGCCGCCGACGCACCCGGCGGCGGCCTTGCCCAGCACCGCGGCCGCGTTGCCGCAGACGTTGACCGGCACGCCGACCGGCAGGTTCACCTGGTTGCCGGACACGACGCCGTTCGTGCCGGAGTTCTTCTGCCCTCCGCCACCGCCGCCGTTGTGGACGGACGCGCCGCCGACACAACCGGCCTTCGCCAATCCGAGGATCGCGACCGCGTTGCCGCACACGTTGACGGGCACGGAGATCGGGGCGTTGACCTGGTTGCCGGAGCCGACGCCGTTCTTGCCGTTGTTGGTCTGGCCACCGTGGCCGCCATTGTGGACGTCGGCGCCGCCCTCGCAGCCGGCCTTCGCCAATCCGAGGATCGCGACCGCGTTCCCGCACACGTTCACCGGCACGCCGACCGGGGCGTTCACCTGGTTGCCGGACAGGTCGCCGTTCTTGCCGGAGTTCTTCTGCCCGCCCCCGCCGCCGCCGTGGACGGTCGCGCCGCCCTCGCAGCCGGCCTTCGCCATCCCGAGGATCGCGACGGCGTTGCCGCAGGCGTTGACCGGGATGCTGATCGGGGCGTTGATCTGGTTGCCGGAGAGGACGCCGTTCGCGCCGGAGGTGTGCTGCCCGTCGGCGAAGGCGGGGGTGGCGGACGCGCCGAGCGCGACGAAACCGGCGGTGAGAAGGGCGGCACGAGCGGTGCCGGAAACCCAGGTACGCATGGGTTGCTCCATTCGAAGGGTTGCTGAAGTGGGCGTGCGTCGTCGGCACGCGTGTGGGAAGGGCGGAGACCCCGCACGCCGGTCCGAGCCGCTCGGGCACGGCGACGCAGGGTCGGGGACCGGCGCCTAGTCGGGCGCGAAGGACGGCTCGTCCGCCGCGGTGCGGACGGCCGGGGGAACCGCGCCGGAAGCGCGCAGGAGCACACCCGCCGGGCGCGTGGGCGCCCAGGGGCCGCGGGCCGGCGGGCCGGTGATCCCGCCGAGCGGGACCGGTCCGGTGACCGGCGACAGCGAGCCCGCCTGCGCGGGCGCCGGGACGGGGACGGGCGGGGTCTGCGCCGGCTGCGCGGAAGCCCTCGCAGCGGCGGGGACCGGCCTCGTCCGGGTGGCCTTGGACGCCCCCGTGGCGGCGGGCCGGTGATGCGCGGCGCGCACCGCCGGGCCGCCGAGCGCCCGCTCGGCGGGACGCCGCGAAGTCCAAGAGGCACCCGGCCTCGGCTCCGGGCGACGGGCGTTCCGCCCGGCGCCCGGACGCCCGGCCCCGTCCCGGACCGGTGGGGAGACCGCGGGCCTGACGGCCCGGACGGCGCGCGAAGCGCCGTCCTGAACGGCACGCACGGCGCCGTCGTGAACGGCGCGCGAAGCGCCGTCACCGACGGCACGCAGGGTGCCGCCGACCATGGGCACGCCGGCCGTGACGCGCGAGGCGTCCGGCACCGGCGGGCCGTCGGCGTGCGCCGCGTGCGCGGCGCCGCCGAGCAGCCACCCGGCCGTCACGATCCCGGCGAGCACCAGGAGGCGGTGGACGGCACGGCTCCGCAGCAGGGCGCGGATCGCGCCCACCACCGAGTCGCTGGCCACAGGTTCTCCTCGAGAGCCGCCGGATACGTCAAGGGTGGGTCAACCCGGCCCCTACGAATGGTGACCGTAGCACCACGGAACGCAGCCGGTAGGTCAATTCGAGGAAGAACTTTCAGGAGCGGCCGAGGAAGTCGTCGAGGACCTTTGCCCCGAAGCGCAGCCCGTCCACCGGCACCCGCTCGTCGATTCCGTGGAACATTCCAGAAAAGTCCAATTCCGGCGGCAGTCGCAGCGGCGCGAACCCGAAGCAGCGCATGCCGAGCTTGGCGAAGTGCTTGGCGTCCGTCCCGCCGCTCAGGCAGTACGGCACCGGCAGCGCGCCCGGGTCCTCGGCGAGCAGGGCGGCCTCCATGGCCGCGACCAGCGCCCCCTCGTAGTCGGTCTCCAGGGCGACGTCGTTGTAGATGAAATCGCGCTGGACGTCCGGTCCGAGAAGTTCGTCCACGGTGGCGAAGAATTCCGCCTCATAACCGGGCAGATACCGGCCGTCCACCTGAGCGGTCGCGCTCTGCGGAATGACATTCGTCTTATATCCGGCATCCAGCCGGGTCGGGTTCAGCGTGTTGCGGAGCGTCGCCCCGATCATCCGCGCCAGCGGCCCCATCTCCACCAGGCACTTCTCGGGGTCGTCCGGGTCGAACTCCACCCCGTACGCCAGGCAGGCCCGCTCCAGGAAGGCTCGCACCGTCTTGGTCATCCGGATCGGGAAGTCGTGCTCCCCCAGCCTGGCCACCGCGCCCGCCAGCGCCGTCACCGCGTTGTCGGGATGCACCATCGACCCGTGCCCGGCGGTCCCCCGCGCGGTCAGGTTCATCCACGCGATGCCCTTCTCCGCCGTCTCGATCAGGTACATCCGCCGGTCGCCGGGCACGGTCAGGCTGAACCCGCCGACCTCCCCGACGGCCTCGGTGCACCCCTCGAACAGCTCGGGGTGCTCCCGCACGAGCCACTGGGCGCCCCACTCGCCGCCGGCCTCCTCGTCGGCCAGGAACGCCAGCACCACGTCCCGCGGCGGGCGCCGCCCCTCCCGCATCCGCTGCCGGACGACGGCGAGCATCATCGCGTCCATGTCCTTCATGTCCACGGCCCCGCGGCCCCAGACGCACCCGTCGGCGATCTCGCCCCCGAACGGATCCCGGGTCCAGTCCTCCTGCCGCGCCGGCACCACGTCGAGGTGCCCGTGCAGCAGCAGCGCGTCCCGGCCCGGGTCCTCCCCCTCGATCCGCACCACGAGACTCGTCCGCTTCGGATGCGACTCGAACAGCTGCGGTTCCAGCCCCACCTCGGCGAGCTGCGCGGCGACGTACTCGGCCGCCACCCGCTCCCCGGGCCCGGAGTTGTCCCCGGGGTTGCTGGTGTCGATCCGGATCAGCTCCTGGCAGATCCGGACGACCTCGTCCGCCGCGGTCGGCTGGTGGGCCACAGTCATCACCTTCGCGCCTGGGATCACACGTACCCGACCATGGTGCCCCGTCGATCGACTTCGCCGCGACTCAGGACCTTTGGTATGGTGAAGCCCGCCGCACAGCGCTGCGGCGTGCACACCTCGTCCGGGTGGCGGAATAGGCAGACGCGCTAGCTTGAGGTGCTAGTGCCCTTTACGGGGCATGGGGGTTCAAGTCCCCCCTCGGACACCATGGAATGAACGAAGCCCCAGGTCTTTGACCTGGGGCTTCGTTCATTCATCAGGGTCAGTGGCCGCAGATGTCCTGGTGTTCCAGCTCGAACGGGATCACCCCCTTCGCCGCCGGGGTCACCTCCAGGACCAGTTCCCCCTCGCGGAACACGGGCCGGACGAAATCGTGCGTGACGAGCAGGGTGCCGGGCGGCAGCGGTCCGCCGAGCGACTCGATCCGGTCCACCGCGCCCGTCGCCAGGGCCTGCTCGACCGTCAGCGTGCCGCGCAGCAGGTGCTGCCCGGGGAACCGCACGGCCCGGCCCGTGCGCCGGTGCGCCGCGAGGGCGAGGGCGGCTCCGCGGGCGTGCTCGGCTGGTCCGCGCAGTTCGTCGGCCAGCGCCACCGTCGCTCCTCGGGCCAGGAATGCCTGGGCGGCCCGCTCGGCGGCTTCCGGTACGAGTTCTACGGACGCCGCGTGGTGTGCGTGCCCGTCCCGCACCGGGTGCGTGCAGAACAGCAACGGGTCCGGCACGACCTCCAGCACCAGGCTCTCCAGCGCCGCCCGGTCGCGCCGGCCCGTGTTCACGCCGAGGACGGTCACGCGACGTCCACGAAGACCGGGTTGGCGTAGCACCACAGGTCGTCCCACGGGGCGGCGGCGCCCTGCACGTCCATCATCGGCTCCAGCCCGTTCGACCGGTTGCCGTCGGTGCCGCGCAGCCGCACGTAGAACGGGTCGCGGACGTTGCGGAACCGGTGCTCGAAGTGCAGCTCCGTCGCGCGGCCGGACGGGGTGAAGGACTGGACGACCGACACGTCCGGGTTGGTGAAGGAGTCGCGGTCGGCGGCCGGGCCGGTGACGGCGCCGCGGATCAGGTCGAGCCGCGCCAGCCGGGGGATCCGGCCCGTGGTGTTGGGCTCGGTGGCCAGGCGCACCGAGATCCGGACCGTGACGTCGCCGCCCCGCCGGACGCGCACCCGCCCGCCCAGCGTGGCGGGCTGCCCGCCGCCCTGCGCGTGGACGCGCACGTCCAGCGCGGACACCAGGCCGCCCATCCCCACCCAGACGCGGCCCGCGCGGATCCCGTCCATGACCCCGCGGAAGGTGTGCGACGCGGCGCCCACGACCGTGCGGCTGAACTCGCCCGGCCAGAAGTCGGCGTGCTCCTGCGGCGTGCCGCCGTCCACCGGGTCGGGGTAGCGGCCGTGGGTGTCGTACCAGTCGCCCGGGGTGTCGGGCCGGACGAGCGTGCTGCCGTTGGCCTGGTGGATGTCGGAGTTGCTGGTGATCCACCAGCCCCGGCCCTCGGCGAGCATGGCGTCCCACAGGCCGCCGAGCCTGGCCGTCATCCAGTCGAAGCCGCCGAACGTGCGGTAGGACTCCGACGGCCAGCCGCTCCAGGAGTCGTTGCCCGGGGCGTTGCCGTACCCGCCGCGGTGCCCGCCGTCGTTCTGGGCGCCGGGCGAGCCCTCCATGCCGACCGCGATGTGCGGGGCGGTGTCGCGGTAGTTGCGGAACTCGTGGGGGGTGTACCGACCGTTGCGGCTGGGGTGGTTGGCGATCATCAGGGCCGAGTCGATGGCGCCCCGGTCGATCTGGCCCGACAGCCAGCGCAGCGCGGCCAGCGCGGTCGCCTCGTTGGCGTCGGAGGTGTGGTTGGTCCCGTTGACGTTGCCGTCGAAGAGCCTCTCGAAGGCGTGCAGCGCGGTGATCTCGTCCTTGGCGGCGTCGAAGAAGACCGTGGCGTGCTCACCCGATGGCACGTTCCATTCCAGTCCCTGCCAGAGCAGCATCGACGGGTTGGCGGCACGGGCCTTGAGGACGTCGGCGTAGGTCTGCTTCACCGCGAACTTCTCGTGCGCCACGTGCCCGTGGTCGGTGATCACCATCCAGTCCAGGCCGTGCCGCCGGCCGCTGGTGACCTGCTGGGCGACCGTGTGCATCGCGTCGTAGCTGGACTGCGTGTGGACGTGGTGGTCCCCGGCGAGCCACCGCAGCCGCCCGGGGGCGGGGGCGGGCGGCACGGGGCGCGCGGGGCGCGGGCCGGCCGCCGCCGCGGGGCCCGCCAGCAGGCCGCTGCCGGCCGCCGCCGCGCCCACCAGGCCGAGCCGCTGGAGGAAGCGGCGGCGCGCCAGCTCGCCCGGCGGCAGCTCGCCGTCCGGGACGGCCTGGTCGGCATAGGGCCCACTGGCCTGATGGTGGTGGTGATCGTGTCCCACGGACGGCTCCTCGATAACAAATCTGTGTCGGCCAGAACGTAGGCGAGCGAAACGACGGCCCGGGGTACAAGAGGTGATCATTCATCGAAAAACACCCGTTATCGGGACAGGGTTCATCGGGCGGCAACGCGCGGGCGCCAGGCTGCGCGCCATGTTCAGATCACGTATCGCGCGCTGCCTGACGGCCGCCGCCGCGCTCGTCCTCACCTTCGCCGGGACGGCCGCGGCCGACGACTCCCGGCTCGGCCCCTGGAAGCCGGCCGGCAGCACCGAGCAGCCGTCGTCCCTCGCCAACCAGGGCCTGACCACCGTGGCCGGCAAGGGGCTGCACTTCGCCGGGAACGGCACGGTGCCCGACTCGCTGCGGGCCGCGGGCTGGGGCCACGTCGGCGACCCCGACTCCGCCCGGGGCCACATCTTCGACGCCTACCAGTGGACCGCCGCCGACCCCGCCGCGAAGATGTTCTACGTCACGACGCCCGGCGGGAAGCAGTACCGGTACGTCCACCCGCTGGCCCCCGGCGAGCTGATGAACAACTCCTACGCCGCCGTCTCCCCCGACGGCCAGTGGCTGGTCAGCGGCGAGTGGGGCACGATGGACCGCCTGCTGGTGCTGCCCACGCCGATCCTCAACCCCGCGACCGCCCGCACCGGTGGAACGCTCCGGCTCGCCGGCCAGATCAAGCTGGACCGCCCGGTCCGCGACGTCCAGGGCTGCGACTTCGTCAACCCCACCACGCTGGTCTGCGCGACCGACGACACCGGCACCGACCTGTTCCCGACCACCAAGCAGCTGCTCCAGATCAAGCTGCACCGGCCGCTGCGCGCCGGTGACACCACCGCCCGCGTGACCTCGCTCGGCCAGGTCCCGCTGATCAGCAAGTGCACCGGCGAGTTCGAGACCGAAGGCGTCGACTACGACCGCGCCACCGGCCTGCTGCGCGTCGAGGTCGTCCCGCCCGCCCCGTGCGACGCCGACACCACCGTCTACGCTTTCCGCCGCTGACCCACGAGGCCCGGCCCGCTCTGATGATCGGAGCGGGCCGGGCCTCCCCCGGCGGTTGCGCGCTAACGCGCCGTCAGCCGGCCGGCCCCACCAGCTTCCACGGCTCGTGGTCCGCGTCGGGACCCGTGCCGGGGGCGTTGTTCTGGGTCCACCACTTGGCCTTCCAGACCTTGCCGTTGTAGGTCACGGTGGTCTCCTCGATCGGCTGTGCGGCCGGGTTGTAGACCTTGGCGCCGTCCCATGCCGGAGCGCCGCAGCCGCCGGCCGGGACCGTCCCGGCGGGGACGCCGCGCAGGCCGTCGGTGACCGGCGCGAAGGACGTGCCGCCGACCGAGAACGTGGTGTTCACCGGCCCGGTGACCGGCAGGTAGTAGATGATCGGCAGGTCGAGCTTCTGGCCGGCCGGGATGATCTGGCAGTAGTCCAGCGTGGTGCTGATCCGGTGGAACGTCGTCCCGGTGGTGATCTGCCACTGGCCGCCCTGGGCGCCGGTCTGCCAGTAACCGTCCTTGATCAAGGACGAGGTGGACGCCGGGATGTCGAAGGACAGCTTCGTGTCCTTGCCGCCGCCGATGGTGCGCCCGGTGTTGTTGGTGATCCGCAGTGTCGGGGTGAGCGGCCACAGGTTCGCGGCCCGGGTCGGGTAGTTCACCAGGTCGACGGTGAGGGCGGCGGTCTGCCCGGGCACCGCGGCACTGCTGCCGGAGCTGCGCCGGGGGTCGTACGCGCCGGCGTTGCCCAGCGCGTCGTTGAGCCGGGTGGTGAGCGTGTAGCCCATGCCGCACGGGTGCGCGGCGTCCACGTTCTGCGGGCACGCGTAGTCGCCGCCGAGCTCCCACATCATCACGCCGCCCGCGCCGGTCGAGCGGACCAGCTCGGCGACGGCGTCGACGCTCTGCTCGTCCTCGGTGGACAGGAACACCTTCTTGCCGTTGTTCCACAGCCACGCCGTCTTCGTCGTGTCGTCCCAGTAACGGGTGTAGGTGCCGCTGAGGCGGTCGGCCTCGTCCGTGTCCGGGGTGAGGCCGACGTTGGGCGCGTACTTCGGGAGGATGTTGTGTTCCAGGTTCTTGGCGTGCCACAGCGGGCTGGTGCCCGAGCCGAGCTCCCCGCCGCCGGACGCGTTGTCGTGCCAGATGTTGTCGATGCCGACCGCGCCGTCACCGCACGGCCGGCGGACGCCGGTCCCCGGCTCGCAGCCGCTCTTCGACGATGTGCCCCACATGCCGTTCGTGCCGCCGGTGACGTTCTTCCAGCCGCGCGTGTAGTACGGCACGCCGATGTTGACCCGCCCGGCCTGCAACGCACCGCGCAGGTACTTCAGCGCCCAGTCGGTGTTGAAGTAGCCGATGCCGCCGTACTCCGGGGTGTTGTAGAGATCGGCCAGCTCGGGGTCCTTGTGGTCGTCGAAGAGCGCGGCGTTCGGGCCCACCACGTCGTTCCAGGTGCCGTGGTAGTCGTAGGCCATCAGGTTGGTGAAGTCCTGGTAGCGCAGGCCCTGCTGGTTGGCCATGCCGCGGACCAGGTAGCCGGAGGCCGACGACGCCGAGGTGATCATGTAGTACCTGCCGTCGGCCGCCGAGGCCCGGTCCAGGGTCTCGCGCAGCGTCTTCATCAGCGCGGTGTATCCGGCGGGCAGGCCCTGGCGCCGCGGCTCGGCCGTGCTCCAGTCCGCGGGGTTGCCGGTGCCGTCGAGGACCGTCGGGTACTCGAAGTCGATGTCGACCCCGTCGAAGCCGTAGGTGCGCAGGAAGGCGACCACCGAGTTCGAGAAGGTGGTGATCCCGCCCTGGTTCACGGTGCCGTCGGCGTTGGTGGTCATCGCGTAGAAGCCGCCGGAACCGGCCCAGCCGCCCACCGAGATCAGGGTCTTCACCCGCGGGTGCAGCTTCTTGTACTTGGTGAGCAGGTTGAAGTGGCCCTTGTAGGGCAGCGACGGGTCCATCTCGGCGCCGGGCTGACCGGGCCACTGCATGCCGATGGCCGGGTTGTCGGCGTTCGCCGGGCCGACCGAGATCTGGTCGTCCGCCACGGTGGCGAAGGCGTAGTTGAGGTGCGTGACCTTGGACCACGGGATGTTCTTGACCAGGTAGTGCGGGGTGCCGTCGGCGCCGGTGCGGCCGCCGTTGAAGTAGGCGACCACCCGCCGCGGCCGGCCCTGGCCGAGCCACTCACGGCCGTCGCCCTGGTAGATCCTGCAGTACGGGGTCGCGACGCCGGGGGTGGGGGTCATCCCGTCCGGGCGGCAGTCGCCGGACGCGGCCGGCCGGGCGCCACCGTCGTCACCGCCGGGGTGCTCCTCCATCGGGTCGCCGACGCCGCCGTTGGCGGTCACCGGGTCGGGCCCGAACCTGTTGAGCGCGATGATGTCGCCGATCAACCGCCCGCCGGGGAAGTCCATCATGACGATGCCGGCGCGGTCCATCGACGTCCGGCCGCCGAAGTTGCCGGACCGTCCCGGATAGAACTCCGGGCACCGGCCGTTGGTGTTGTGCAGGCATTGGATCAGGAACTCGTTGACGCCGTTCGCGGTCGGTGAGCCGCCGGCCACGGTGAAGGGGTGGGCGCCCGAGCCGGTGCCGCTGGTGTAGTTGAGGTAGATCGCCTCGGGCTTGTAGGCCTGTCCCTGCTCACCGCGGTTGGCGTCCCAGACCCCGTTGGTCTTGCGCAGGTGAGTGCGGACCTTCTCCCACTTGTCGTTGATGTCGTCGATTTGCGGGACGTTGTAGTCGTCCTGGACGTACTCGTTGTTCTCGTGGTTCTGGCCCGCCTGGACCTGCTTCAGGCCGTAACCGTCGAAGTAGCCGCCGTGGGGGCCGCGAAGCTCCAGGAGCACCAGCTTGCCGCGCACGTCACCGAGCGTGGGAGTGGCCGCCTGGCTGACGCCGGTGACGGACGGCCCCCAGAAGAGGCCGCCGAAATCGGTGGCCGGCCGCGTCTCGTCCCCCTGGCCGGTCCACTGCTTGCCCTCCAGGTAGCCCCGCAGGACCTTCAGGCGCCAGGTGTTGTCGGCATAGCCGTCCGCGTCCGAGCAGGAGGCGGTGCCGCCCTCGCACTCGAACTTGAGGCTGAGGAAGACCGTCTCGCGCGGGTGCGCGGTGAGGAACTCGCGGAGCTTGACGAGGAGGTCGTTGAAGTTGACCTGCTGGTAATACGTGCCGTGGTGGACGGTGAGGCTCAGGGCGTCGTCCTTGCTCACCCGGAGCCGGATGTCGAGGGCCCGGATCCCGGCGTCGAGCTGCCTGCCCAGGGTGGGGGCGCCGAAGCCGAAGTCCTGCTGCGTCTTGGAGATGCTGGTGCTGAGCGGGTCACAGCCACCGTCGACCCGGCGGTACCCGCATAACGCGACGCTTTCGTGCGTGCCGGGAACGGAGAGGTCGGCCAGGCTCTTGTCGCCGGGGACCCGGCTCATCCAGTCGACATTGGCGGGGGCCGCGTCCTCAATGCTGTTGTAGTACTCGTTGGCGAGGGCCGGGCCTGCGGTGGCCACCACGGCGATCGTGCTGGTCACGGCGAGGGTGACGGCGACCAGCAGCCGGCGAACCGGCCGGGCCGCCCATAAGGGCGGGCGGGAATGGCGCAATCGGACAGACAAAAGTCCTCCTAGGCGGCGATCCCAGAGCGGACCGCTATCGATGTCAGAAACCGCCAGATATGGGGCTCCCGTGCAGGATTATCGCCGACGAGAGTCAAGGGACAGTCAAGTCTGTCGATCAGGGGTGTTAATTCGAGTGAACAAACGGACGGTCGAACTCGGGCCGCATTCGAATTCACCGGGCGGGCGATACCCCCATGACGGAAGCCACAGAGCCCGTATCCGGCGTGTGATGGCCCCGCCATGCGTTCAACACAACCGTGCAACAGCCCTGAAATCCCCTGGTCCTAGCGTCGCTGCGAGCCGCCGGGGCCGCTGCGGACGTTCCCGGCCGCTCCCAGGCCATGAGGGGGATCGGGTGGATGAAGGCCGAGTCTGCTGAGGACGGGGTATGAGCCCCCGCCATCGCGCACCCGCCAGAAAACGGGGATCGGAGCACGGCCACGGCGCGCCGGCCGAGCGCGATCGCCGGCTGCTGGCCCCGGCGCGCACCATCCGCGCCCGGCTGGGGATCATCCTGGCCCTGCCCACGGCGCTGCTCATCGCGCTGGCGGGCCTCGGCGTCGCCGGGCGGTTCCGGGTGGCCGCGGACGCCGGCACGGCCGTGTCGGACATCGAGCTGATCCTGGCCGTGCAGGACCTGGTCCACTCGCTGCAGCGCGAACGCGGGGTGACCAGCGGCCTGCTCGGCGGCGCCGGGCAGTACCGCCCGCAGGTGGACGCCCAGCGCCGCGCCTCCGACCGGGCCCGCGCGGCACTGGACCGGCGCCTCGGCGACACCGGCGGCGCGGTGCCGCGGGCCGTCCGGGAGGCGCTCGGCCGGCTCGGCACGCTGGGCGCCGTCCGCGGCTCGATCGACGCGGGCCGGACGCGGCGCGCCGCCGCGCTCGACTACTACACCGCCGCCGTCACGGCGCTGAACACCGTGTCCGCGGACGCCTCCGCCGGCCGCGAGGACCGCACGCTCCGGCTGGGGCTGGAGGCCCTCGGCGTGCTGGGCGAGGCCAAGGAGGCCACCGCCCTGGAGCGCGGCCACCTCAACGGCGTCTTCGCCGCGGGCCGGTTCACCCAGGACGACTACCTCCGGTTCGCCCAGGTCCGCGCCGCCAAGCTCGACGCGCTGGCCCGGTTCCGCCGGGTGGCCGCGCCCCGGCGGGCCGCGGCCCTGGAGGGCGCCGAGCGGACGCCCCAGGCGATCGCCGCCGCGGCCTACGAGCAGCGCGCCCTCGACGGGGCGGCGGGGCAGCGCCTCCGGCTCGCCCCGGCCAGGTGGTGGGCGGCGATGACCACGCTGGTCGACGACCTGCGCACCGTCCAGCACGCGATCGGCGAGGACGTGCGGGCCCGCGCGCTGCGGATCGAGGCCGGCGCGCGCCGGACCCTGGCGCTCTACGCCGGTGCGGCCGCGGCCACGCTGGTGACGGCCGTCCTGCTGTGGCTGTACGCCTTCGGCTCGATCGTCCGGCCGCTGCGGCTGCTGGCGGCCGAGGGGCACGAGACGGCCGAGCGCCGGCTGCCCGCGGCCGTGGCGCGCATCCAGGCCGCCGAGGACCCCGGCTCGGTGGTGCCCGACCTGCCGCGTTCCCGGCTGACCCGGCGGGCCGACGAGTTCGCCGACGTCGCCGAGGCGCTGGACGACCTGCAGCGGACGGCGGTGCGGCTCGCGGCCGAGCAGGCCGTCATGCGGCACAACACCGCCGAGTCGCTGGCCAACCTCGGGCGCCGCAACCAGAACCTGGTCCGCCGCCAGCTCGGCTTCATCAGCGCGCTGGAACGCGAGGAGGAGGACCCGGGCGCGCTCGCGAACCTCTTCGAGCTCGACCACCTGGCCACGCGCATGCGCCGCAACGCCGAGAGCCTGCTGGTCCTGGTGGGCGAGCACAGCCCCCGCCGCGCGACGGGAACGGTCCCCGTGGGCGACGTCCTGCGCGCGGCGTTCGCCGAGGTCGAGGACTACCGCCGGGTCCTGCTGCGCCGCGCCGACGAGGCCGCGGTCAAGGGGACGGTGGCGGCCGAGATCGCGCACCTGCTCGCCGAGCTCGTCGAGAACGCGCTGACGTTCTCGCCCCCCGACCGGGAGGTGGAGGTGCACGCGCGCAGCGACGGCTCGTCCTACCACATCGCGATCGTGGACCAGGGCCTCGGCATGGACGCCGAGGCGATGGCCACGGCCAACGCCCGCCTGCGCGGCGAGCAGAGCTTCCTGGTCGCGCCGGCGCGCGATCTCGGGCACTACGTCGTGGGCCGCCTCGCCGAACGCCTGGGCATCAAGGTGTGGCTGCACGACTCCCCGCTGAACGGCGTCACGGCCCGGATCGCGCTCCCCGGGAGCGTGCTGGCGCCGGCCGGGCGGCCGGCGCCCGAACCCGTCGCCGCGATGGCGGCGCCCCCGCCCTCCGGCGGCACGCCGGAGCGCGCCGCCGCGGCCGCGGCGCCCGCCCCCGCCGCGGACCCGCCGGACGACGTCGCGACGACCCGCAACGGGCTGGCGAAACGCCGGCCGCGCGAAGGCGCGCTCCGCAGGCCGCAACGGCCCGCGCCGCCGCCGGAGCACCCGCCCCATGCGGAACCGGAACGCACACCGGACCAGGTGCGGTCGATGCTCGACGCCTTCCGCTCGGGCGTTCACCGGGCCACGGAGGCCGGCCCGCCCGCGCGTCCGCGTGACGAGAGAACAGGAGAGCGATGATGTCGGAGGCACAGAGCTTCAACTGGCTGCTGGGCAGCTTCGTCCGGGAGACCGACGGCGTCGTCCACGCGGTGGCGGTGTCGTCGGACGGGCTGCTGATGGCCATGTCGGAGGGGCTGGACCGGGCGGGCGCCGAGCACCTCGGCGCGATCGTGTCGGGCGTGACGAGCCTGGCGCGCAGCGCCTCGCGGCACTACGACTTCGCGGGGCTGAAGCTCGTGATGATCGAGATGCGCCGGGGGTTCCTGCTGGTGTCGGCCATCTCGGACGGCAGCTGCCTCGGCGTGGTGGCCGCGGGAGGCTGCGACCTCGGGCTGGTCGGCCATGAGATGGCCGCGCTGTGCGACCGCTTCGGCGCGCTGCTGACCCCGCGGACGGTGACCGAGCTGAAGAACGGGGTCCTCCGGCGGGATCGGGCGTCGCGATGAGCGGGCCCGAACGCTGGAACCCCGATCCCGACGCCGACGGGTTCGTGCGCCCGTTCATCGTCACCGGCGGCCGGACCCGCCCCGTCGACGGCCGGCTGCGGGTCGAGACCATGATCACCGCGCTGCCCGCGGCCCTTTCGGCGCCGCTCGGCTTCGAGCGGCGGCGCATCGTGGAGGCGTGCCAGCGCCCGCTGGCCGTCGCCGAGGCGGCCCACCTGCTGCGCGTCCCGGTCGGGGTGGCCCGCGTGCTGGTCGCCGACCTCATCGCCGAGGGCCTGGTCACCGTGCACCGGCACGTCACCGTGCCGCACTCCCCCGGCCATCCGTCCCTGGCCCTGCTGGAGAGGATCCGCGACGGTGTCCGTGCGCTCTGACCCGCCGGTGGCCGACGGCCCCGTCCTCTCCGCCAAGATCATCGTCTCCGGCGGCTTCGGGGTCGGCAAGACCACCTTCGTCGGCGCCGTCTCCGAGATCCGGCCGCTCACCACCGAGGCGGCCATGACCGAGGCGGCGGCGGGCATCGACGACACCGGCGGGGTCGCCACCAAGACCACCACGACGGTCGCCTTCGACTTCGGCCGCATCACCCTGGACGAGGGCGTCGTGCTCTACATGTTCGGCACGCCGGGCCAGGAGCGGTTCGCCTTCCTGTGGGACGACCTGGTGGAGGGCGCGATCGGGTCGGTGATCCTGCTGGACACGCGCCGTATCGACCAGGCGTTCCCCGCACTGGACTTCTTCGAGGAGACCGGCATCCCGATCGCGATCGGGATCAACCAGTTCCCCGGTGGCCGCCGCTACGACACCGAGGAGGTGCGCGAAGCGCTCGGCGTCCCGGACCGGATCCCGCTGGTGCCCTGCGACGCGCGCGACCGCGCGTCGGTCAAGCAGGTCCTGCTGGCGCTGCTGGACAGCGTGATCGTGGGCGCGGACGGCTGACCGCAGGGAGATTTGGGCTGCTTGAGGCATTCGGAGGGCTCGCGGGCGGATACAGGGGTGAGGGAGGGCAGCTTCCGGAGGGGGAAGGCGCGTATGGGCGGGAGAAGTGACGTGTGGCCGGAGCTCTCCTGGGAGAGGGTGGGGCCGCTGGTCGAATACCTGAATCCGCTGGTGCAGATCGGCGGTAAATACTCCCTCGACATGCCCTTTGAGACCGGCTGGGGCAACGTCGTCCTCGACGTCACCCCGCGAGGCCTGCGGACACCCACCTACCGGCAGGGCGACGTCGCCTTCGCCGTGCACTACCGGCTGCTCGACGGCGACATGCTCATCGAGGCCGACAGCGGCTCGGCCACGCTGCCGCTGGCGGACCACTCGGTGGCCGACCGCTTCGTCGCGTTCCGCGAAGCGGCGGCGGAGCTCGGCATCCCGGCGCCGCGCTCGACCCGGATCTGCGAGATCCCGGGGTCCGCGCCGAAGTTCGAGGACGACCGCGAGCACCGCCCCTGGGACGCGGGCGCCGCCCGTCTCGTCTGGCGCGCCTTCGACCTGGCCGCCGCGGGCCTGGAGGCGTGGCAGGCCCCCTTCCAGGGCCATCGCCCGCGCGTCGGCGTCATGTGGGGCGGCTTCGACCTGTCCGCGACGCGGTACCGCCCGCATCGCACCACCCCGCGCCGGGACCTCCCGGCGTTCCAGCAGAACGGCGAGCTGACCGAGTACGTCTCGGTCGGCTTCTCCCTCGGCGACGCCGAGACCGACCCGGGCATGTACGCCTACATCTGGCCGCAGCCCGACGGCATGGACGGCCGCTCCTGGGGCGTCGACGGCGCGACCTGGAACTCCGCCGCCGGCCTGGTCCAGCTGCCCTGGCGCGTCCTGCGCGAGGCACCCGACCCGCACCGGGCCATCGTGGCGTTCGGCGACGCCGTCTACGACGCGGCCGTCGACCTCGCCGGCTGGTCCACCGACCTCCTCGGACCACGCTGCGACGGCTGGCACATGAGCACGACCCCGGCACACCACCCGTAACGGCCGATCACAGCAGCCGAAGGCCGTGCGACGTCGAAATCTTCGCCACGGCCTACGAGAACGCCGAAGAGAAATTCGGACTCTTCTTTGGTCTGTTTTCCCCGGGTTCCGTTTAGGTTCGGCCTTTACTTGTGGCCCCTTATGGCGTCCGGCCCTCCACCCGCGGCGGCTCTTTAGCGGGAGGCGGCCCGAAGTCCGCAAGAGTGAGGCACCAGGTTGGCTTTGGCCAGGTGTTCGAACCGGTGTGGGCGACAGCGCTGCTTCCCCAGAAGGAGGCAGGACTTCAGTCGGGCGTCGGCCCGCTCGCTCGCTGGGGATGCGCCGCTAGGCGTGGGGTCGGCGGCGGCGCACAAGCGTCTGGGCACTCCCAGATGTGCAGCGGTGTTGTTGGGCGCGCTGCATGAAGCCCGCGCCGGCCGGGGCGGTGACCTTGGAGGGGCGGCGGAAAGTGTTCAATGCGGGCTTACCGCCCCGTCGTACCTGTCGGTGTCGGGTAGAGCCTTGAGGGAGGGGCGGGGGCGCTGTTAGCTTCGGCCGGTGGACGACGGCATGCGTGCACGGGCGGAGGCGGTCGCGGAGTTCGCGGCGACCTTGCGGGAACTGCGTATGTCCGTTGGGAACCCTTCTTTTCGGGAAATGTCCGGGCGATCCGGGGCTATCTCCCATACGACGTTGCACGAGGCCACGAAGGGGAACCGGCTTCCGAGCTGGGGCACCACCGCCGAGTTCGTCAAGGCGTGCGGCGCCGATCCGGCCGAATACCGCGAGCGCTGGGACACGGCGAACCTCGCCGTCAGGTCGGCCGGGGAGCAGGCGCCTCTGGCGGGCGTTCCGGTGGCCCATCCGCCCGCTGAAGCCGCGGCCTCCGGTGCGGAGCTGCAGGCTGTGCGCATCATCGCCATCGGGCCGCAGCCGGTCGACGAGGATGTGCCTGCGCCGGAAGGGCGCGGGTGGTTGTGGCCGGCGCTTTTGGGCGGTGCCGTGCTCGTGGCGGCCGGGGTGGGGGTGGCGATCTTTGTCGACCGGGGTTCCCCGCCCGACCGGAGCGCTTCGGGGGCTGCGCCCCCGCCCGTCTGCCCGGTGCGGGCGCCGCAGGCGGTGGCGGCCCGGCCGGCTCATGCGGGGGATGCGGCCCGGTTCGTCGCCGATGTCACGTTGCCCGACTGCTCGCACGTGGGGCCGGGACGGACCGTTGCCAAGGTGTGGCGGCTCAGGAACACCGGGAACGTGCGATGGAAGGGGTATTCGCTGCTTCGCCTCGATCTTCCGCAGCAGGCCGACCAGTGCCGGACCGAGGTGCAGGTGCCGATCGGTGACACGCGGCCGGGCGGGACGGTCGATGTGCGGGCCGACGTCACTACGCCGGAGAAGCCGGGCCTGTGTTACGCGCGGTTCAAGATGGTGGACGCCTCGGGGAGGATCGCCTTCCCCGGGAGCCGGCCGGTCAACTTCCAGGTGATCGTCGACCGGCCGTAGCCCCCGCGGCGTTATCGGACGTTGTAGCCCTGGGAGTTCCAGAACCGGGTCGGGTTCGGGTTGTCCAGGTGCGGGTCGCCGACGCTCTTGGCCGCGTGCGTCTGCCGGCCGAGGCGCATCTCGACGTGGGTGTGCGCGGACCTGCTGGACGACACCCCGTGCCACGACTCGTCGGCGATGACCTGGCCGCGGCGGATCGTCTGGCCCACGCGCAGGGACGAGCGCGGCGCGGTGTGCAGGTAGATCACCGTCTTGTTCAGCGCGGCGTTGTAGACGGCGATCGTGGAGAGCCCGGCCCGGCCGGTGTAGCCGCGGGCGACGTAGATGAGCCTGCCGGCCGTCAGGGCGCGGACGTCCGCGCCGATGCGGCGGGCGATGTCGATGCCCTCGTGCCGGCCGGGCGTGCTGGAGTAGCCGTCGAAGCCGCAGGTGATCCGGCCGCCGCCGCCCACGTACAGCGCCGACGACATGTTGGTGCGGACCGCCGCCGAGGCGGGCGGGGCGGTGGCGAGCACCGTCCCGCCGAGCGCGGTCGCGGTGGCCGTCGTGAGGATCTTGCCGAGCGTTTTCATGCCGTTCTCCCTCGCAGCAGCGCCTGGGACTCTTCCCAGGTGCGGATGGTCACTTTCGGTCCGTCGTCGGGGCCCCGGTCGGCGAGGCCGTTCTGGCCGAGGTAGTAGTCGCCGACCTGGTGCTGGGCCTGGGTGGACAGGTCGGTGTCGCTGATGGCGACGGCGTGGATGTGCCAGGGCCAGGCGCCCTGGCGGGGGCTGCGCACCCAGGCCGCGAAGCCGGCGCGGCGCAGCGCGCGGGCGGCCGCGACGCGGGTGGCGGCGTTCATGCCCTTGACCGAGACGTCGACGACGCCGCCGCCGTCGTGGGTGCCGGCGGACGTGGGGTCGCCGCCGGGGTTGTAGGAGCCCTGGTCCAGCACGAGGTCGCGGCCGAACAGCCGTTTCGCCTCGGCCAGCATGCTGCGGGTGCGGGTGTCGATGACGACGCCGCCGGCGGGCACGCGGGCGCCGGGGCCGATGGCGTGGGCGACCTTGAAGCGGCCCGCTCCGAGCTCGGCGAGCGATGTCCTGCCCGGCAGGCCGTTGGCCATGAGGCCGGTGTAGCCGAGCGACCTCTGGTACTTGGCGTAGGCGGTGACCGTGGTGGTGCCGAAGTACCCGTCGACCCACCTGCCGTCGAGCAGGTGCCGGTCGCGCAGCGCCCGCTCGACGAGGAGCACGCCGGCCTTGGCGCCCGGCGTCGGCGTGTGGCCGGGCCGCCGCGGGTCGATCTGGGCCGCCTTGACGACGGCCTCCATGTTCACGCTGGGAACGGCTGCCGATGCTCCGGGCGCTTCGGTCAGGGACAGGGCGGCCGCCATGAGGGCGGCGGCGCATGTGGACGGCTTCATCGGTTCTCCTGAGATTCGGGAGCGATCCCAACGTCACGGATCGCTCCCGAGCCCACAAGGGAATCGGTGTTGTCAGCCTGTCCGACGTGCCGTTTCTTACAGCCTTACGCTCCGGGCCGGTCCTTTTGGCCCGGTTCCGGCAGGGGGTCCTCTCGCGCGGTGGTGATCCGGGGTTCGCGGTCGTGGCCGCTACGGGCGGGGTCCGTAGGTCAGGCGGCGCAGGACCTTCTCGGCGGGGCCGGGCTTGTCGCGCCTGTCGAGCAGGGCGGCGAGCACGACGGTGGCCAGCCAGACGATCACCGCGATCACCAGCCCGGCGACCGTGGGGCTGCCGAAACGGCCGGCGAGGGCCAGGGTGAAGGGCGCCAGCAGGACGAGCCAGGCCACCGACTGGAACAGGTAGCCCGACAGGGAGCGGCGGCCGAGCGCCGCGAGGGCTCCGGTGACCGGGCCGGGCCGGGTGATCCGCATGGTGACCAGGCCGAAGACGGCCACGTAGCCGGGGCCGGCGAACATGCCGCTGGCGCCGTGGAGCAGCAGCGCCAGGTCGGCCGTCGAGGCGTCGGTGTGCAGCCATCCGGCGGCGATCAGGGCGGCCGGCAGGCCGCCGGCGACGGCGACGGCGAGCCCGGTCACGGCGGTCCGGCGGAGCAGGGCCCGGTGCCGGGCCGGCTCCTCCAGGACGCGGCGGCGGGCGGCCCACATGCCCAGCCAGGCGATCATGATGAACGGCAGGACGGCCAGCGTGTGCCCCGGCCATTCGCGCACGCGGTCCAGCATGGACTCGAGGTAGCCGGAAGCGGCGAGGGAGTCGATGTGCTTCACCGGCAGTGAGGCCGTGCCGTCGTTCGCCAGGATCCCCTTCAGCACGACGGCGCCGAGCACGACGCTCTCGACCGCCGCCAGCGCCCAGAGCGCCAGCACGATCCGGTGGAACCTGTCGCCCCGGCGCAGCAGCAGCAGGGTCATCGCGATGCCGACGATCCCGTAGGCGCCGAGGAAGTCGCCGTAGTACAGCAGGGCGGCGTGGGCGAACCCGAAGGCCACCAGCCAGAGGTTGCGGCGCATCAGGATCGAGCGGACCCGGCCGGGCGGCACGCCGGCGGCGTCCTGGCGGCGGGCGAGCTGGACGACGCCGTAGCCGAACATCACCGCGAAGACCGGGTAGCCGCGGGCGTGGGCGAGCTCGAAGAGCAGGAAGGTGAGGCCGCGGTCGGCCCCCTCGGGCCTCGGGGCCAGGCCGGGTTCGCCGGCGAACACCACGCCGGCGACGTTGGCCACCGCGATGATCAGCAGCATCGCGCCCCGGGCCAGGTCCGGGGCGAGGGCGCGGTCGGCGCGCCGGACCGGTCCGCCCGGCGCGCGTGTCGGAGTGTCGGTGGTCATGGCCGTCCCTTCCGGAGGCACTTAGTTTCATTGATAAAGTATCACAGGCAAACTAATAGGGGTCTGCCATGATGGGAGCCGACGGGTGAGGGGGCCATGACCAGCGAAGACCGCGTTCCGGCGCCGCTGCGCCGGCTGTGGCGGATCCCGGAGGCCTCGCGCCTCGGCCGCCCCGCGACCCTGGACGTCGACCTGGTCGTCGCCACCGCCGTGGCGGCCGCCGACGGCGAGGGCCTGGACGGCGTGACCCTGCCCAAGATCGGCAAGCGCCTCGGCGTCACCGGGATGTCGCTCTACCGGCACATCGGGTCCAAGGACGAGCTGCTCACGCTGATGGCCGACCACGCGCTCGGCGCCCCGCCGGGCCTGGACGCCGCCGACTGGCGCGAGGGGCTGCGCGCCTGGGCCCGCGCGCTGCGCGCGGTGTTCCGGCGCCGGCCGTGGATGACGCACCTGCCGATCTCCGGCCCGCCCTCCGGGCCGAACCAGATCGCCTGGATGGAGGCCGCGCTGGCCGCCATGGCCCCCACCCGGCTCGGCTGGGCGCACAAGCTCGGCGCCCTGTCACTGATCAGCGGCTATGTGACCCAGTCGGTGCGCCAGGAGGACGAGCTCGCCCGGGGCCGGGCCGACGGGCAGGGGCAGGCCGACGCCGAACGCGACTACGGCCGCGCGCTGATGCGGCTGGTCGACCCGGCGCGCTTCCCCGAGACGGCCCGCCTGTTCTCCTCGCCCCTGTTCGAGGCGCCGCCGTCGGACACCCCCGACAGCGCGATCGCCGACGCGGACTTCTCCCTCGGCCTGGACCTGGTCCTGGACGGCATCGCCTGCCAGGTCGAACGCTCCTGACCCCTCAGAGGACGGCGACGGACTCCAGGGAGCGGTGGCGGTGGTGGGCGCCGGCGATGGCCGCGAGGGCGGGCCGGTCCAGGGCGGTGTAGGCCAGGACGAGGAGTTCGTTGGCGTAGGCCTCGCGGGCCGGGTCGCCGAACGAGGCCCAGTGCAGGTCGCGGCCGAGGACCAGGGCCTCGGCCGGGTCGCCCGCCGCGCACCGGCTCCGGGCCTCGGCCACGCTGTCCGCCAGGGCCTCGGCGTCGTCGAAATGGGCGTACATGTACGTCGCGAACTTGTATTCGTCGGCCTCGTTGTGGGCGGGGCGGCCGAGTGCCGTTTCGCCCGCGACGAGCGCTCCCGCGCCGTCCAGCGTCGTGATCCGGTCCCGGTCGACGGGCGGGACGACGGCCGGCTGGTATTCGACGTTGTAGTCCATGCCGATCTCGGCGCGGTCCCCGGTCTCGAAGGCGGTCAGCTTTTCGCGGAGCCGGCCGAGCCGGGACCGTTTCTCAGGCGATCCCTCCCCGTCGTCGGGGTCGTCGAGGTCGAACCAGACGCGTTCGAGATATCCGCGCACCGCTTCCAGCGGGGTCGCCGCGGTCGTGTCGATGCCGTCGCCGTCATTGGTGTAATAGGAGGCGACCCCGGAGCAGGTGCGGTCGTCGTCGAACCACAGGCCGTAATGCAGGCCGTCGCTGCCGCCGTGCATGAAGGTGACGAACTCGGGCGGGTCGCGGTAGAAGCGCCAGTGCACCCGGATGTCGATGCCGTCGCGGGGCTGCGCGCCGGGGTCGGCGAACAGGTCCATGATGCCGGTCGGACTGAGCCACAGGTCGTCGTGCAGGGCCTGCCGTTCCACCGCGTCCAGGGACCGGTGGAAGGCCTGGAACCGGAAAAGCGACTCCGGTGCTTCGAGTCCCCAATCACGCCGGAATCGTTCTTCCATTGGCTGCCTCCCATTTCGGGGTGAATGGCGTTGAGGGCCGAGATTAGCCTGGTTCCAACGCCGGGTGGGCGGCTTCCGCTATCGCGGTGGCGGTGCGGACGAATGCCGCCAGGGCCGGGGAGCGCGATTCCCGCGGCCAGGCCAGGGTGAGCGTGAGCGGCGCCAGGTCGGCGACGGTCCGGTAGACGACGCCGGGGCGGGGGTGGCGCCGCACCAGCGAGGCGGGCGGGAACCAGACGAGGCCGCCCAGTTCGACCAGGTTGAAGATCTGCGCCAGGTCCAGGCGCCGGGGCGCGACGCCCGCCACGTCCGGGCGGGGCGCCGCGGGCGGGCGGTCCTCCTGGTCGGCGGGGGCGCCGTCGGGCAGGACCCGGCCGGCCAGGTCGGCCAGGCGCAGGGACGGGCGGGCGGCCAGCGGGTCGGCCGCCGCCAGCGCCACCAGGCGGGGCTCGGTGAGCAGCGGTTCGACGTCCAGCCCGCGCCCGTCGAAGGGGGCGGGCAGCAGCGCGACGTCCGCGCGGCCGTCGCGCAGCGCCGGGAGCTGCTCGTCGCGGCCGCCCAGCAGCAGCCGCACCGGCAGCGCGGCCGGTTCGTCCCGGTAGGCGGCGAGGATCCGCGGCAGCAGGCCGCCGTCGTAGTCGGCCTTCAGCGCCAGGCGCAGCCCGGGTTCGGGCCGGCCGGCCCGCCGGGCGCGGCGGGCGGCGGCCGCGACCGCGTCCAGGGCGGTGCGGGCGTCGCGGAGCAGGACCTCCCCGGCGGGGGTGAGGGCGACCCGGCGCGTGGTGCGCTCCAGCAGCCGGACGCCGAGCTGCCGCTCCAGGTCCCGGATCGCGCGCGACAGCGGCGGCTGCGCCATGCCGAGCCGCTCGGCGGCGAGCCCGAAGTGCAGCTCCTCGGCGACGGCCACGAAATACCGGAGCTGCCGGACCTCCAGGTCATTCATACCTGCACGGTATCAATCGCGTCCGGATCGGTCCTTCAGGTTCGGCGGGGCACGGCATTGACTGTGCGGCGAACCCTTCCTTGAGGAGCACCGATGATCGTCATCACCGCGCCCACCGGCCAGATCGGCCGCCTGGTCACCGACCGCCTGCTGGCCGCCGGCGCCCCCGTCCGGCTGATCGCCCGGGACCCGGCCCGGCTGCCCGGCGAAGTGCGCGAACGCGCCGAGGTCGTGCCCGGCTCGCACGGCGACCCCGACGTGGTCGCCAAGGCGTTCGCCGGCGCCGACACCGTCTTCTGGCTGCTGCCGCCGAACCACCGCGCCGCCGACCTGCACGCGGCCTTCGTCGACTTCACCCGGCCGGCGTGCGCGGCCTTCACCGAGCAGGGCGTCCAGCGGGTGGTCGGCGTGTCGGCCCTCGGCCGCGGCACCCCGATGGCCGCGAACGCCGGGCACGTGACCGCGTCGCTGGCCATGGACGACCTGATCGCGGGCACCGGCGTGGCCTACCGGGCGCTGGCGCTGCCCACGTTCATGGACAACATGCTGCGCCAGGCCGAACCGATCAAGAACGAGGGCGTGTTCGTCTCGTGCAGCCCCGGCGACCGCAAGGCGCCCGCGTGCGCCGTCCGCGACATCGCCGCGGCCGCCGCGGACCTGCTGCTGGACGGCACCTGGACCGGGGTCGAGGAGGTCCCGCTGCTCGGCCCCGAGGACCTGTCCCTGGACGACATGGCCCAGATCATGACCGAGGTGCTGCGGCGGCCCGTCCGCTACCGGCAGGTCCCGGTCGAGAAGTTCCGGGCGGGGCTCCTGCGCGCGGGGATGTCCGAGGCCGTGGCCCAGGGCATGGTGGAGATGTTCCAGGCCAAGGACGCCGGCCTGGATCACGGCGTGACGCGCACCCCGCGCAACACCTCCCCCACCACCTTCCGCCAGTGGTGCGAGGAAACGCTGCGACCCGCCGTCCACTGAAGCGCATTCGTGCTGGACCTGGGCACCCGGCCTCGGCCACCATGCATCCCTACGCAGGGAGGCGACTTGCAGGAGCTTCGACTCGTCGACTGGTACAGCGGCAACGTGCCCGAGCTCGCGCGCATGGTGACAGAGGAGTGCTATCGCGCCATCCCCTACTACGCCGCGATGACCCGCGAGACCCTGAACGCGACCATGCTGCCCTCGGCGGAGCTGGCGATCGGCTTCAGCGCGCACAAGCTGCGGGAGGGCCGGACTGCGATGAGCCCGGAGGAACGGCAGCGGGTGATCAAGCTGTCGGCCCGCCGGGCCGAGCAGGGGGTGCCGCTGGAGGCCGCGCTGCTCGGCCACCACCTGGGCATCGAGATGTGCTGGCGCGCGGTCGCCGAAGAGGCGCGCGAGGACGAGGCGGCGCAGGTCATGCACATCACCCGGCACCTGTTCGGGTTCCTGCGCGAGGTCGTCCCGGCGGTGACGGTCGCCCACGTCCAGGCCCAGCAGAAGCGGCACGACGAGCAGCGGGAGGCGCTGCGGATGCTGCACGGCGCGCTGCTGGCCGGGGAGCCCGCCGAGGCCTACGCCGTCCGCGCCGGGGTCGAGCTGGCCGACTCCTACCAGGCCGTGGTGCTGCGCTTCGGCGGGCTGGAGCACAGCATGCCGCGGACGGTGCGGGCGCTGCGCGACGTCCAGGAGGTCCTCGGCGGCACGCTGGCCACGGTGAGCCCGCGCGGGGTCGACGCGCTGCTTCCGGGGAGCGGCGCCGCGGACACGCTGGCCCGGCTGATGGCCGATGTCGGCCGCGCGGCGCACCGCCCGATCGTCGCGGCCGTCGCCGACGCGGCCGGCCGGGACCTGGTCCCGGCCGCGGCCGAGGAGGCCCGCGAGGTCGCCGCGCTGGTCTCCCGGCTCGGCCGGCCGCCCGGCGTCTACACTCTGGACGACGTCCTGCTGGAGTACCAGCTGGCCCGTCCCGGCCACGGCCTGGACCGGCTCGCCGCCCGGCTGGAGCCCGTCGCCGACCGGCCGGATCTGGTCGAGACGCTGCGCGCGTTCGTCCGCCACGGCCACAACCGCCGGCTCGCGGCCGACGACCTGCACGTCCACCGCAACACGCTGGACTACCGGCTGCGCGGCATCGCGCAGCGCACCGGGCTCGACCCGGCCGACCCGCGGCAGGCCCAGCTGCTCGCGGCGGCACTGAACGCCCACGACCTCCTGAACGGACTGTGACGCCGGAGTTTGGGCAATCTCACAAACGCATCGCTCGTTTCCTCATTGTCCGCACCATGACTTCGGGGCCGGTGGGAAGAAGAATCCCGATCCACCGCGCAACTTCCCACCCCCCGGAAGGACCCCCGATGTCCCGTCGTGCCTGGATCGCCGCGCTGGTCACCACCCCCCTGCTCGCCACGGCCGCCCTGGCGGTCTCCTTCTCCCCCGGACCGGCGCCGGCGACGGCGCGGACCGTCGCCGCCGCCGACACCGTCGACTGGGCCGCGGACGGCCCGTACGCGGTGACCGTCGACAGCACCCCGCTCAACCACACCATCTACCGCCCGCAGAACCTCGGCGCGACCGGCGCCCGCCTCCCGGTGGTCATCTGGGGCAACGGGACCGGCGCGACGCCGGCGGCCTACGACGGCCTGCTGAAGCACTGGGCCAGCTACGGGATCATCGTGGCCGCCGCGAACACCACGATGTCCAACGACGGCACCGCGATGCGCAAGGGCCTGGACCTGCTGGCCAAGCGCGACGCCACCGCGACCAGCCCCTACTACGGCAAGGTGGACCTGGCGCACGTGGTGTCCGCCGGGCACTCGCAGGGCGGCGCGGGCGCGCTCAACGCCGCGGCCGACACCCGGGTCGACGCCGTGCTGCCGATCGAGCCGGGCCCCCTCGCCTCGCCGGAGAAGGTCACCCAGCCCACCATGTACATGGCCGGGGAGAAGGACAGCATCGTCAACCCGGCCTGGGTCCGCGACTTCTACGACCGCTCCTCCGCGCGGCCGGCCGTCCTCGCCGAGATCAAGGGCGCGACGCACTTCACCCCGCCCGGCGACGGCGGCACGTTCCGCGCCCCGACGACCGCCTGGCTCCAGTTCGTGCTCCGCGACGACCCGGCCGCCCGCGCCATGTTCAGCGGCCCGGCCTGCGGCTTCTGTACCGCCGACGGCCTGTTCTCCGTCTGGCTGCGCAACGCGAAGTTCACCGAGTTCGCCGGCTAGCGGCGACTGCCATGAGCGGACGTCATCGCACCGAGACCGCCGCCTACGACGACCACCGGCCCGGACACGGGGCCGGTGGTCCGGCGGCCGGCGGCTATCCTCCTCCGCCCTCCGGCCAGCGCCTCCGTGGGGGGCACCCCCAACACCGAGGCGCGTCGCAGGCTCCGGGCGCCTCGGCCCCCCGCCTCCGTGGGGGGCACCCCCAACACCGAGGCGCGTCGCAAGCTCCGGGCGCCTCGGCCCCCCGACGCCGGTCCGGCGGGTTCATGCGCCGCTTCGGCCCGCTGGCCGGCGCGGTCGCGCTGGCCATGCTGGCCGGCACCGCCGTGTACGCCTTCGCCGAGGACGCCGCCTGCGAGAGCGGGAAGGTCATGCGGCTCCGCGTCGCGGCCGCGCCGGAGATCGTCCCCGCCGTGGCCAAGGCCGCCCGCCGGTTCAACGACGAGCACGACAAGGTCGGGGACGCCTGCGTCCAGGCCGAGGTCGCGGCGGCCGACGTCGCGGCGACCTCGACCATGCTCTCGGGGCACGGCGTGCCGTCCGACACCGCCCGGGTCCCCGACGTGTGGATCCCGGACTCGTCGCTGTGGGTGTCGGCCGTGCGGGCCTCGGGCAAGCAGGGCCGGAACGCGCTCGCCGAGGTCCGGCCCTCGATCGCCGCCAGCCCCGTCGTGATCGGGATCCCCCAGGGCCGGGGCGCCCTGGCGCCCTCCTGGGCCGCCCTGCTCAAGGCGCTCGGGAACACCCCGACGGGGCCCGGCGCGGCCCGGCTGCTGGTCCCCGACCCCGCCGCCAGCGCCACCGGCATGGCCTCCTTCATGATCACCGACGCGCTGCTGGGCGGCCGCCCCGACAAGCCGCTGGTCCTCACCGCCCTCGCCCGCACCATCCGCGAGACCACCCTGCGCACCCCCGAGGACCAGTTCGCCCGGTTCACCGCGGGCACCGGGCGGCGGCCCGTCGCGCTGGTCTCCGAGCAGGCCCTGTGGAAGCACAACCGCGACGGGCGGCGGGGCCAGGCCGTGGCCGTCTACCCGCAGGAGGGCACCCTGTCGCTGGACTACCCCTACGTCGTCACCGCCCGCGACCGCGACCGGGCCCGCGCCGCCGGGCTCCTCGCGGCCGCGCTGCGCGACGGCGACGCCCGCCGGGACGTCCAGGACCTGGGGTTCCGCACCCCCGACGGCCAGGCGCCGGCCTCGTTCACCGAGGCCGTCGGCGTCCGCCCCGAGGCGCCGCGCAGCCTGCCCGCGCCCGGGGACGCCGCGGTCGGCGCCCTCGTCCAGGCGTGGCTGAAGCTGTCGCTCGGCATGCGCCTGCTGATCCTGACCGACGTGTCGGGCTCCATGGCCGAGCAGGTCTCCCCCGGCCTCACCCGCATCCAGGCCGTCGCGCGGACCTTCCCGAGCGGGCTCAGCATGATGTCCGACGACACCGAGGTCGGCACCTGGCTGTTCGCCACCGACCTGGACGGCGCCAAGCCCTACCGGGAACTGGCCTCCGTCGGACCGCTCGGCGAGCGCGTCGGCTCGCGCACCCGCCGCGACACGCTGCTCGCGGCGCTGCCCCGGCTGAAGGCCGAACCCGGCGGCGGCACCGGGCTGTACGAGACCGTCCTCGCCGCCTACAAGTACATGAGCCGGACCTACAAGCCCGAGTTCGGCCATTCGATCACGGTGCTGACCGACGGCCGCAACGACCAGCCCGGCAGCGACCTCACGCTGGCCGAGACGCTGCGGCGGCTGCGCGCCATGCAGGAGCCGGACAAGCTGATCGTCGTCAACATGATCGGCTACGGCGACGACGTCAGCCGCACCGAGCTGGAGCAGATCGCCCGCGTCACCCGCGGCGCCGTCCAGGTGGCGGAGTCGCCGGGGGACATCCGGAAGATCTTCCTGAAGCTGCTGTCCCGCCGCATCACCGAGCACTGAAGTGAGCGGGGCCCGGCCCGGGAGCGCCCCCGGGCCGGGCCCCGCTCACTTCAGGTAGTCGTGCACCGGCTTGGCGGGCGCCAGGGTGAGGTCGGTCAGGATGTGCGACGCCGAGACGATCTCCAGCACGGGCAGGTCCGCCAGCGGCGCCATCACGTGCGCGAACAGCTCCAGCCGCGCCGGGCCCCGCCAGGCCTGCTTGACGGTGATGTCGCTGATCTCGGTGCGCACCAGGTCGCACACGCGCAGGCCGGAGTAGCCGAGGACCGCCTTGATCGCGAAGGTGGGCACGGTGATCTGGTCGCGCGCCTCGCCGTGGTCCAGCGCGTCGTGCTTGTAGGCCATCGTGGCGGTGGCGACCCGCTGGCTCGCGTAGTCCAGCGTGCCGACCAGCACCCCCTCCTCGACGAACAGCCGCGGCGTGCCGACGGCCTTGGGGTAGGCCGACAGCTCCCGGCCGGCGGCGATCGCGCCGGCGTTGTTCAGGTGCATCTCGTGCAGGTACTCGCCGTCCTCGCCGTCGAACCGGACCGCGATCACCTGGCCGCTCTCGGTGTAGGGGCCGAAACCGTCCACGTCGCCCATGTGCATGACCTCGAAGCGCACCAGCGGCTCGGCGACCTCCAGCGGCTCGGGGACGACCGCCCGCAGCGCGTCCGGGTCGGTCCGGTAGACGATGTTGAGGTACTCGCGGTCGATGAAGCGGGTCGGCCGCAGCGGGTAGGGCGGTGCCGAGAGCGGCGTCAGCGGGCTGCGCAGGATCTGTTCGGGCTTCATGGTCGCTCCTTGGCACAACGTCGGGTTTGTACGCCGCGTCACTGGACACGCTCCGTATCAAGCCGATCACGACTTGCATCGAATAGATGATCAGGGCGGCGCCGGCGTAAACGCGGTCGGCGCACCGGCCGCTTCTGTCCTCAAGGAGCCACCGTCATGGGTTTCCCAGTCCCGACCGACTTCGCGAGCCGCCCGGTCGCCGTCATAGGCGCGGGGACGCTGGGCCGCCGGATCGCGCTGATGTTCGCCACCAGAGGCGGCACCGTGCGCGTCTTCGACCCGTCGGCCGAGCAGCGCGCGGCGGCCGTCGAGTACGTGGAGCAGGAGCTGGGCTCCACCATCAAGACGCTCCGGCTGGCCGGCCCGCCGGGCGAGGTCGTCGCCGGCGACGACCAGGACGCGGCCGTCCAGGACACGTGGCTGGTCGTGGAGGCCGTCCCCGAGGTGCTGGACCTGAAGAAGAAGGTCTTCGGGCAGCTGGACGCGGCCGCGCCCGCGGACGCCATCCTGGCGAGCAACTCCTCGTCCTACGCCAGCCGCATGTTCATCGACCACGTCAAGCGGCCCGAGCGGGTGCTCAACACCCACTTCTACATGCCGCCCGCCTCGATCACGCTCGACGTGATGTCGTGCGGGAAGACCGACCGCGCCGTGATCGACTTCGTGCTGGAGACCTTCCCCCGTTACGGCCTGCGCCCGTTCGAGGCGCGCAAGGAGAGCACCGGGTTCATCTTCAACCGCATCTGGGCGGCCATCAAGCGCGAGTCGCTGGAGGTGGTCGCCGAGGGCGTGTCCACCCCGCAGGACATCGACGAGATGTACGTGCTCAACTTCGGCACCCGGTACGGGCCGTTCCGGATGATCGACCAGGTGGGGCTGGACGTCGCGCTCGACATCGAGGAGCACTACGCCGCCGAGAACCCCCACCTGCCCGAAGGGCCGCGCAAGGTGCTGCGCGAGTACATCGACCGCGGGCGCCTCGGGGTGAAGACCGGCGCCGGGTTCTACGACGACTACAAGACCGGCTGAGCCGACATCAGGACCACGGCGCCCGCCGGCAGGCGCCTCGGGGACGCGCCGCGGGCCGCGTCGTGGTCGTGGCCGGCCTGGAGGCATGACGTGCAAGGATTCTCCACCTCTCCGAAGCAGCACACGGGGCCGATCGAGGACGACATCCCGAAGGAGGGGATGCACAAGATCTGGTTCTGGTCGGTGCTCATCGCCGTCGGCGGGTTCCTGTTCGGCTTCGACACCGGCGTGATCTCCGGTGCGCTGCTGTACATCAAGAGCGACTTCTCGCTGAACTCCTTCGAGCAGGGCAGCGTCGTCAGCGTGCTCGTCCTCGGCGCGATGGTGGGCTCGCTGACCGCGGGCCGGATCGCCGACCGGATCGGGCGCCAGAAGACGATCGGCCTGGAAGGGGCGGTGTTCCTGGCCGGCACGGCGATCGCGGTGCTCGCCAACGGCTACGTGGCGCTCATGGCGGGCCGGATCGTCCTCGGCCTGGCCGTCGGCGGCGCCTCGGCGACGGTGCCGCTCTACCTGTCGGAGATCTCGCCCAAGAACATCCGCGGCCGGGTGCTGACGCTCAACCAGCTGATGATCACGGTGGGCATCCTGGTCGCCTACATGGTCAACCTGATCTTCTCGGGCTCGGGGAACTGGCGCGCGATGATCGCGGCCGGCGGGATCCCCGCGTTCGTCATGATCGTGGCGTCGCTGTGGGTGCTGCCGGAGTCCTACCAGTGGCTGCTGGCGCGCGGCCGGGACAAGGAGGCGCACCGGCTGGTCGCCTCGGTCACCGGCACCGAGATCGCCGACATCGCGGTCCGGCGGTTCAAGGAGCAGATGCAGCGGCACGCCGACAGCCCGGAGGCCAAGACCGAGGGCAAGGGCTGGCACGTCCTGCTGTCCCCGCACGTGCGCCCCGCGCTGATCGTCGCGGTGGTGCTGGCGGTGGTGCAGCAGTTCGGCGGCATCAACACGATCATCTACTACGCGCCGACGATCATCCAGGAGACCGGTCTCACCGCGTCCAACTCGATCTTCTACTCGATCGCCATCGGCGTCATCAACCTGGTGATGACCATCGTGGCGATCACCCTGGTCGACCGCACCGGACGCCGCCCGCTGCTGCTGCACTCGCTGCTGGCGATGACGATCACGATGGCGCTGCTCGGCCTGGCGTTCGTCGCGGGCTGGCCGTCGCTGCTGACGCTGGTCTTCATGGTGCTCTACATCGGCGGCTTCGCGGCCGGCCTCGGCCCGGTCTTCTGGGACCTGATCGCCGAGGTCTACCCGCCCGAGGCCCGCGCGGCCGGGTCCGCGGCGGCGACGGCGGTGAACTGGCTGTCCAACTTCACCGTCAGCCTGGTGTTCCTGCCGATCGCCAACGCCATCGGCCAGGGCCAGACCTTCTGGATCTTCGGCGTCATCTCACTGCTCGGCCTGCTGTTCGTGAAGCGCTTCGTCCCCGAGACCAAGGGGCGCGACATCGACCAGGTCACCGCCGACCTGGCTCAGCGCTTCGGCCACGCCAAGACCTAGCGTGCCCTGCGCACCGCGCGCAGCACGACGAACTTGGGATTGGCCGCGACGGTCGTGCAGCCGCCGAAGATCCGGCGCAGCCGCACGTGGTGGCCCAGGTGCCGGTTGCCGACGACCCACAGCTCGCCGCCGGGGGCCAGCGCGTCGCGCGCGCCGGTGAACATGCGCCACGCCGTCGCGTCGGTCGTCGCCTGGTGGGAGTGGAACGGCGGGTTGTTGAGCACCAGGTCCACCGACCCGGCCGGGACGCCCGCCATGCCGTCACCGGCCCGGAAGACGGCGCGGCCGCCGGCGTTGGCGCGGTAGGTGGCCTCGGCCGACGCCACCGCCTGGAAGGACTCGTCGAGGAACAGCAGCTCGGCGTCCGGATGGGCGAGCGCCGCCGCCGTGCCGACGACGCCGTTGCCGCAGCCGAGGTCGACGATGCGCCGGAAATCGCCCTGCTCGGGCAGGTGCTGCAGCAGGAAGCGGGTGCCGATGTCGAGGCGGTCGGCGCAGAAGACGCCCGCGTGGTTGACGACGGGCCGGCCCGAGACGGCGCCGGCGCCGTCCGGCAGCCGGTAGGTGAGCGGCCACGGGCTGGGCGCGCGCGGGATCGCCGGGTCCGGCGTACAGAAGATCAGCCGGGCCTTCTTCACCGCCAGCGACGTCCTGGTCGGGCCGAGGATCTCCTCGAACAGGCGCAGCGTCGAGGTGTGGATCTCCTTGACCATGCCGGTGCCGACCACGACGGTGCCCTCGTGCACCCCGGGCGCCAGCCGCCGCAGCTGGTCCTCCAGCAGCGCCAGGCTCTTGGGGACGCGGACGAGCAGCACGCCGATCCGCTCGGGCGGCGCGTCCCGCGTGGTCAGCAGCCGCACCTCGCCGCCCCCGTTGCGCGCCAGGTTGGCCCTGGTCGCGGCCTGCCCGAGGAAGGAGTCGCTGATCTGGACCGGCCGGTGGCGCGCCAGCGCGGTGGCCAGGGCGCCCCACCGGTCACCGACGACGACGAGCGGGCCCGCCAGGTCCACCGCCTCGTCGGCCAGGTGCCGCAGCAGGTACTCGTCGGCGGCGTCCCAGGCCCGCAGGCCGTTCCGCTCGTCCTCGGGGAACCGCGCGAGCCCGTACTCGCCCCATGCCGTCACCAGTCGCTCCATCGTCCGCCCAGGTTAGTGCCCGTCCGCCCCGCCTCCTGCCGGGTCCGCGGCGTGCGAGGCGGGGCCGGACCCGCCGGTCCAGATCCAGGCCGGGGCCCGCGTCCGCTTCGTCTCGGCCGTGACGGGACGAAGCGGCAGCGGGCAGGTGCCGTCGGCACGCAGCATGCTCCGGTACGCGGTGTCGGACACCACGAAGGACAACTCGGCGCCCGGCGCGGTCAGCACGTCACGCACGGCGGGCGCGTCGACCAGGCGGAAGGTGTGGTTCAGCGGGCCCCCGACCATGCCGTAGGGGTCGCGGTGCACGACCCCGGTGTGCAACGCGGCGCGCAGGCGGAACCTGACGGGGCCGGCGGCCCCGCGGTTGTGCGCGGCCAGCCCGCTGCCGAGCCGGCGGACGAGCGCGGGGGCGAGGACCGCGACCGGGACGGGGACGGGGACGACCACCAGGACGCCGTCGCCCCGGTCCTCGTGCAGGCAGAGGCGCCATGGCAGTTCCGCGTCGTCGAAGGAGCGCGACATCAGCCGGAACAGGGAGTGGCGGAGCGCGATCTGCGCCCGGTCGTCGCGGCCCGTGAAGTCCTTGATGTCCACGACGAGGATCGTGCAGTGCCGGGATGAGCCGGCCGGGAAGGTCACCGGCGCGGGGACAGGGCGGCGGGGACGCGCGCACTCCTGGCAACAAGTCGCGACTGTCGGCGTTCGCCCTATATGGGACGCCCGGTTCTGCCACGCTGTCAGCGGGCCGCCCGCGCCGCGCCCCTCCTCCTTCGGCACCTCGCCTCCCCCTCTCGCGCCCGGCCGTGAATCATCTGGGGTCATACCGGATCACTCCAATCGGCGACGACGGCCGGCAGGGCGGCCGTGACCAGCACTTGGTACGAATTTCCACCAATGGGAACAAAAACGAGACGGTTCGCGTCGAATCATATAGATTCTTGTCGAGTCAGAGCGCCACCGTTCGGTGGCAGGGATGGTGAACGAACACGATGACGGCTGCGAAACGGGACGACGATGCCCCGGCGAGCCGGTTCCGGCTGGCCGCCGAACTGCGCGGCCTGCGCGAACTGGCCGGCCTGTCCGGCCGGGACCTCGCGCGGCTGATCGACATCAGCCAGTCGCAGGTGTCGCGGATCGAGTCGGGCAAGTCGCTGCCGACACTGCCGCAGGTACGGGAGTGGGCGAAGGCGGTGGGCGCGTCCCCCGAGGCCCGCGCCTGGCTCCTCGTCACGGCCGAGACCGTCCGTACCGAGTCCAGCCCCTGGCCCGCCGCGCTCGCCGGGCGCCCTCACCTGCAGGACGAGATCAAGGAGCAGGAGGCGCGGACGCGCGAGTCCCGCTGCTTCCAGCCCTCACTCGTGCCCGGCCTGCTGCAGACGGCCGAGTACGCCAGGCGCGTGTTCGAGATATGCCGCGAGATCGTTTACAACGGGGAGGGCCTCGCAGCGGCCGTGGCGGGCCGGCTGGACCGGCAGCTCGCGCTGTACGATCCCGAGCGCCGTTTCCAGTTCCTGATCACCGAGTCCGCGCTGCGCTGGCGCCCGGGGTCCGTCCCCGCCCAGCTCGCCCAGCTCGACCGCATCGCCTCGCTCTCGACGCTGGAGAACGTCTCCATCGGGCTCATCCCGCTGCGCGTTCCGGCACTCACCTACTTCTCGCACGGCTTCGTCATCTTCGCCGAGGACGAGGAACGCGAGCAGGACGCCTTCGTCACGCTGGAAACGATTCATGCGAACACGGTGGTGCACGACCCCGAAGACATTCGCCTTTACGAGGATCGCTGGTCATTGCTGAGGCAAATGGCGGTCTTCGACGAAGAGGCCCGAACCTTCCTCGCCGAAATCGCCGACGAAATACGGAGGTCCGCACCGTGACCGCAGCACACCGGGAACGCGCGGGCCCGGCGGCCCGGGCGGCGCGAACCGCCCGGGCCGCCGGCCCCCGCCCGTCAGCGCAGGTCGAACTCGCCGGCCCGGGCGCCCGCCAGGAACGCCTTCCACTCGTCGCCGGTGAACCACAGGACCGGCCCCTCGGGGTCCTTGGAGTCACGGACCCCCACCCAGTAGGCGACGGTGACCTGGACGCAGTTGCCCACTCCCTCGCTACGGGTGCTCTTACGCCACTCGCCGCTCTTCAGCCGGCTCTCGATGGGGTTCATTTCACTGCCCTTTCCCTTGTCGTACGCGGTTCCGTTTGCCGCGTGAAAAGAGCATGCGACGAACACCCGGTCGGTTCTCCGCGGCTTTCCAGGTGGGTTTCCAGGTGGGTTTCCAGGTGCTCTTCCGGCCGGACCCGCCCCGCCGGGCCTCAGAAGCGCACGCGACCGGGAAGGGCGTGAAATGCAAGACGAACCTGCGGAAAGGCCCGACCCCGGCGAGATCGCCTTCTGCCTGCTGCAGGAGGTGCGGGCCGAGTTCGGCGGCCGGACCATCCCCCTGGGCGACCAGAAACGGCGGCTGATCCTGGCGATCCTGCTGTCCCACAGGATGCCGGTCTCCGACGACGCGCTCATCGGCATGGCCTGGGAGGGCGCGGAGCTCGACCGGATCGCCGCCCCGGTGCGGCTGCTGCAGGACCACGTCCAGAAGCTGCGCGGCGCACTGAAGCGGGCGAAACCGGGAGCCGAACGGCTGCTGCCCCGTGGCGCCGGCGGGTACCGGAGCGAGGCCGGCCGGCGGCAGGTGGACCTCTGGCGGTTCACGGACCTGGCCGAGCGCGCCAGAACGCTGGAAGGGCGGGACGACGCCAGGGCCGTACGGCTCTACCGCGGCGCGCTGGCGCAGTGGGGGCCCCTCCCGGACGGCCCCTGGACCGCCGCACCGCTGAGCGGGCTGAAGAGCTGCCCCTGGGTCGACCGGACACGGCAGGAGCTCGTCGCCGAGTACCAGCGGGCACTGCTGGCATGCCTGGAGATCGAGCTGAGGATCGGCCCGCCCGGCGCGCTCGTGCCCGAACTGCACCGGCTGACCGAGGCCGCCGAACCGCCCCATGACGGGTTCGCCCGCCTGTTGCTGCTCGCGCTGCACCGTACCGGCCAGAAGGGCGCGGCCGTCGATGCGTACGAGCGGCACTGCGACCGCACCGAGAAGCACGTCGGCGCCGCCCCCGGCGCGGACCTCAGGGAACTGCTCCAGCGGATCTGCAACGACGATCCGGCGCTCTCCCCGCCTCCCCCTCCCCCCACCGGAGCCAGCATGAGCGAGTCACCGTCGTCCCCCGGCCCAGCCCGTACCGTCCAGGAGATCGGTGAGACCGCCGCCACCGTGGTCGTGGAGCACGCCCGGCACGCGCTGTCGGGCACGCTGGTCGTCCCGCCGCCCCCCGCCGGCAAGCTGGTGGCGAAGGTGCACGAGGCCCTCGGCGCCGATCCCGCGGGCGCCAAGATCCTCGGCGACCTGAAGCGCGAGCCCGACCGGGCCGACGCCGTCAGGATGCTCCGCGACGCGCTGGTCACGCGCATGCTCGCCGACGCGGCGCTCCTGAAGAGGCTGAGCCGGTGCGTCGAGCAGCTGGACGCCGGTTCCGGCACCCCCCAGACCACGATCAACGCCAAGCGCATCGGCAAGGTCGTGACCTTCAACGACAAGGTGCGCATGCGCGACTTCAACTGCTGAGCGGGGCGGCGCGCACCCCGCGCCCTTCGCTCGCCCGCGCCGCCAGGCCCGCCCCGGTGCCCCGGCGCCCCGTCAGCGTCCAGCCGACGAAAGCGGAGACCATGAGCCAGTCCGACGAACCCGGGCCCGGCAAGGAGCCGGCGGGCGGCACGCAGCCGCCCGAGAACGACCCGAAACAGCCCGCCGAGCCGCAGGCGCCCGAGCGGAGCGGCCCGGGCGACGCCCCCGAGCCCCCCGACGAGGGATTCCCCTCCACCGAGGAGGACGCGCTGCGCGCCCTCGGCGACGGCGACGACACCGGCCGCCCGGCGCAGCACGCGCAGTACATGGACATCATCAAGCAGATCGTCGGACGCTACGCGGGCGCCGACGCCGGGCCGTCCATCGGCACGCTGGCGCTCTTCCAGGACAGCGTCGAGTTCGCCGGCGACCTCAACGCCGGCGCCGGCCCCCGGCCGCGGGGCCGCGCCGACTCCAGGATCGACCTGTCGCGGCATGGCGCCCACCTCGCCGCCTTCGTGGAGCCGCCGCACTTCCCTACCGCCCGGAACGTCCTGACCGAGCGGCACCTGCTCGTGCTGACACTGCCACCGGGAACGGGCCGCGAGGCGCTGGTCTACAACCTGCTGGCCCGGCTGCCGGACGGCGCCGGCCCGGTCGAGTGCCGGCTGCTGTCGGACACCACCGACCTCAGCGCACCCGGCTGGCGGCCCAAGGAGGAGGACCGCGCGTTCGTGGTGGACCTGGACGGCGTGATCGAGGCCCGCGCCGAGGAGGGCGGGCTGAGCCCCGACCGCATCGACGAGCGCTGGATCCACGAGACCGCCGCGGCGCTGCGCGCCGCCCGGAGCTACATGATCGTGCTGACCGGGCCGGCCCGGGGCGCGCTGCTGGAGATCGCCGATCATTCCTCGCACGTGCTCACCGGGATCGGCCGGGTGCATCCGATGCGGATCGTCGAGCGGCGGGTGCTCGGCACGTCCCACACCCGCGACCAGCTCACCGAGCTGCACGGCCGGCTCGCCGCCTGCGGCGGCGAGGAACTTCTGCGCGAGTGCACCGAGCCGCGCATCGCCGCCCGGCTGGCCGACGCGGTCAAGGACGGGCGGGACCTGGACGGTGTCGTCCGCGAGCTGCGCGACCCGACCGGCGAGGTGCACCGGCGGCTGAGCCGGTACCGGGAACCCGAGCACGTCGCCTTCGCGCTCGCGGCGGCGGTGCTGGAAGGCGCGGGGTATCTGACGGTGTCGGACGCGGCGCTCGACCTGTACGCCAGGCTCGTGCCGGAGGAGCAGGCCCCGCCGCTGTCGCGGCTGCGGTTCCGCGACCGGCTGGGCGCCGAGCAGGCCTGGATCGAGGTCGCCGTGCCGCGGGGCGGCGGGCCGCAGCAGGCGCCCCGGGTCCGGTTCCGCAGGCCGCTCGTCCAGCAGGCGGTCCTGGAGTACGCCTGGACCTATCTCGACAGCGACCGCCCCGCGTTCGTCTCCTGGCTGCGGCGGCTGGTCACCCACCCCGACGTCGAGGTCCGCGCCCGCGCCGCCGTCGCGGCCGGCGTGCTGGCCGGCACCGATCCCGTGCACGCCCTGCACCGGTTCGTCCGGCCCTGGGCGCTGGACGGCTCCCCGGTGCTGCGGCAGGCCGCCGCCACGGTCCTGGACCTGCTGGGCGGCCGGCCCGGGCTGGCCGACGAGATCTGGGAGCTGCTGGAGGAGTGGGCCGCCGAGAGCGGCACCGGCCCGGCGCCGCGGCGGCTGGCCCTCGCGGCCGGCACCGCGGCGGGCGGGATCATGGGCCGCCGGGACCCGGACCGCGCGCTGCGGGTGCTGCGCACGGCGCTGGACCGCGAGGACTGGGCGACCCTGCCCACCGTCGCGCTGAGCGTCCTGCACCTGGTCGAGCTCGGCCGCACCGCGCAGGTGCTGACGGCGCTGCTGGAGTGGAGCGCCCCCCAGGACACCTCCCCGCTGGTCACCAAGACGCTCTCGGCGTTCGTGTTCGCCGCGACCGAGCCCGCGCCGGAGATCGGCCGGGTCGCACGCGGGGAGGGCGGGGCACGCTCGCGGCTGCGGCTCGCCCCGGCCTCGGACAAGGACGCCAAACCCCTGCTGCTCACCGGCACCGCGGCGCACCGCACCCCGCTCGTGGAGCTCTGGGCCCGTTCCCTCGCCCGCAAGCCCGTGCAGACGCAGGCACTGGCACGGCTGCGCCGCTGCCTGGAGACCTACGCCGGCGACGACATGGACGTCCGTTCCGGAATGCGCGACCTGATCCTGTCGATCGCCGCGCTGCCCGGTCAGCATCATCAGCGGCTGACCTACCACCTCCAGCAGTGGGCCAGGGACCGGGAGCGTCCCAACGAGGCGGCGAAGCAGATCCACGCCGCCCTCGCGCGCAGCACACCCCCGCCCCCGCCGCCGCCTCCGTCGGGAACGGCACGCCTCGTCCTCCCTTGGAAGGAGAGCTGAAATGGAACAGCTGACCTACGACCCCATCCTGGATGAGCGCGAGATCTCCCGCGTCAGGGTCTTCAAGCCGCTGCGCGCGCCGCGCCCGCAGGAGGCGATGGTGCTGGAACCGGGCACCGGAGCGCTGCGGGCCTTCAGGCACGGTGAGCCGATCCCGGGAGCCCGGCTCACCGACTACCGGCGGATGTACCTGGTGGACATCGCCGAGCACCGGCTGACCCTGGACTTCACCCTGCTGAGCAGGGACCACACCATCGCCTTCAACGCGCGGGCCGACCTGCTCTGCCAGATCGCCGATCCGGCGAAGGTCGTGGAGCGCGGCATCCGCGACGTCAGCGGCGCCCTGTACGGGCCGCTGAAGCGGATGCTCCAGGACGTCAGCAGGCACTACGACGCCCTGGCGTTCCACGAGGCCCAGCAGGCACTGAACCAGGAGATGCGGTACTTCTCCGGGGACTCGGCCATCCGGCTCCGCGAGATCGTCATCGAACTGCTGATCGACGCCGACGAGGCCGCCGCGAGCGGGCGCGAGTTCCGCGACCGGGCCCGTGAACAGCGCCTGGACGACATGAGGTCCGACCACCGGCTCGAACGGCTGCGCCGCGACGGCGTCGAAGGGCTCATCGCCGACATCGCGGAAACGGAGGGCGCGTCCGCCGCGCTGGACCGCATCCAGGCGATCGAGCAGAACGAGCGGAACGAGCTGGTGACGGCATGGGACTCCTTGCTGAGGAACTCCGCCGAGCCTTTGGAGCCGCATCAGATCGCCGAGGCGCAGCAGAGGCTGCTGGACCGGTACACCGAAGGCTCGTCGGCGCCCTTCGGCGGGACACGGCCGCGGCTGCGCGGTTCGCTGGCGCCGGAGATCGGGCCGGCCGCCGCGCCGCCGCCGTTGCCGCCGCCGGTGCGCGCCACGCCCGTCGAAGCCCGCGCCGACACGCCCTCGGAGGAGACGGCGGCCTCGCACGGCGCCGCCGCCACACCGCTGGAGCCCCCGGAGGACGAGCCGCCCGGCGGCGCCCCCTACGCCGCGGCGCCGCCCCCGGACACGGACGGCGGGAACGGCGCAGACCGGCCGCGGACGAGCCGCGTGCGCGGCTTCCGCACCGGGGACCCGGAGCGATGAACGGCGCCCCGGCCGCGCCACCGCCCCCGGCCTCGCGGACATGGACGCGGCAGGCCGGTGACACGATGGCGGGCGGCATCTGGGCCGAGACCAACCGAGGCGAGGACGCCGAACCGCTGTTCGTCCACCACCTGCCGTCCGGCCAGGGCGTCACCGGTGTCTTCGACGGATCCGGCGGCTCGGGATCGGCGTCGGCCTACGAGAGCAAGGACGGCACGCCGCGCACCGGGGCATGGCTGGCGGCACGCGTCGCGCGCGTCGCGCTGGAGACCTGGTTCGGCACGTCCTTCCACGCAGGCGCCGGTTTCGAGACCGCCGCGCTGGAGGCGCGGCTGACGGAACTGCTGGCGGCGCTGCGCCCGGCCACCCCGTCCCGGATCATCGGCCGGATGCACAAGGAGCTGCCGACGACGCTTGCGGCCGTGCGCTACAGCGTCCAGGCGGGCCAGGTGGACTGCCAGGTGCTGTGGGCCGGGGACAGCCGCGTCTACCAGCTGTCCCCCGGCGGCGGCCTGCAAGCGCTCACCCGCGACCACACCGAGGAGGAGGACGGCCTGGTCCAGCTGATCCAGGACCCGCCGCTCACCAATGTGATCTCGGCGAGCGCGCCGTTCTTCGTCCAGGAACACCGCCGGCTCCTCGATCTGCCCTGCGTCCTGGTGTGCGCGACCGACGGCTTCTTCGGCTACGTGCAGACCCCCGCGCACTTCGAGCACCTGCTGCTGGCCACGCTCCGGGACGCGGCGTCGATGGACGACTGGATGGAACGGCTCCGGCACGACGTCATGGGCTACACGACCGACGACGCCTCGCTGGGCGTGGTCGTGCTCGCCTGCGCCGGCTTCGCGGAGCTGAAGGAGATGTTCGCGGCCCGCACCCGGGAGGTGGAGCGGGAGTACTGGCACACACGCCCCCGCATGGACGCGGGACCCCCCGGAGCGGACGACAAGGCCGGCCGGCGGTGGCGCCAGAAGACCTGGGACGACTACCGCGACGGCTACGAGCGCTTCATGCCCCCGGTCCAGGAGGAACGATGAAACTCGGGACGACGGTCAACGGCTACCTGGTGACCAGCCGGCCCTGCAACGACGACGCCGGCAAGTGCGTGTGGGCGTTCGCCGAGCGTGCGGGCAAGCCGTACTTCATCAAGCGTTTCCTGGAGCCCAAGCGGCCCAGGCCGGACTCGACGGCCAGCACCCGCAGCCAGGAGCTCCGGATGCAGGAGTGCGCGGAGTTCGAGCGGCGGCACCTCCAGGTGGGCGGGCTGCTGAGGCAGCGCCACGGCGAGCCCGGCAGCGGCAACCTGGTGATCCCGCTCGACTTCTTCGTCGTCGGCTCCACCTACTACAAGGTGACCGAGAAGGTCGAGGTCGCCGAGCAGGGCCCGGAGACGTTCGACGCGCAGCACAAGCTCGTCCTGCTGCGGACGCTCGGGCTCAGCCTGCGGCTGCTGCACGCCATCGGCGTCGTGCACGGGGACCTCAAACCCACCAACGTGCTGATCGAGCGCAAGCCGGCGAGCGCGGCGTTCCATCCGGCCAAGCTCATCGACTTCGACGACGCCTACGTCTCGGGCGAGCCCCCGCCGCCCGGCGTGGTCGGCGGGGACCAGCTCTTCGGCTCTCCCGAGTGGCTGCGCTACATGAAGGAGGACCCCCGCGTCCGGCGCCGTGACCTGACGGTGCGGAGCGACATGTTCTCCATGGGACTGATGACGCACCACTACCTCACCCAGCGCCTGCCCTCCCACGACCCGGCTTTCGGCTCGCCGGCCGAAGCGGTGGCCGAGGGGGCCCCGCTGGAGTTCGACCCGCGTCTGGCGGCACCGATGCGGGAACTGCTGGGCGCCCTGGCATCCACCGATCCGCGGGCCCGGCCCGACATCGACGAGTTCCTGAGCACGGTGAAGGACACGCAGCTCTGCGAGCTCGGCCCGGGGGCGGTGCCGGGCGCACCGGGACGGGCCGCCGGGGAGCGCGCCTCCGGCGGGACACCGGCCGCCTCCGCACGTCCGTCGCGGCTGCGGATGACCTCCTTCGGCACGCCGACGCCGCCCGTGCCGCCGACCCCGAAGCCCTCATCGCCGCCGGCCCGTGGGTCGCGGCTCCACATCAACCTGGGCGACGACCGCCCCTGATCACCGAGACGAGGATCCCATGAGCGGAACCGACCAGTACCGCGGCCAGTCCCCCGACCAGTACCGCGGCAGCCTTCGCTACGCGGTCGACATCGTGATGTGCATCGACGCGACGGCGAGCATGGGGCCGGTCCTGGAGGAGGTCAAGCGCAGCGCGCTGAACTTCCCCGCCCGGCTGGAGGCGGACATGGCCCAGAAGCACAAGGCCATCAGCCGGCTGCGGCTGAAGGTCATCGCCTTCCGGGACTTCGCCGACCACGCCGACGACGCGCTGCAGGAGAGCGACTTCTTCGTCATGCCCGGCGAGGCCGACAAGTTCGAGGCGTTCGTGCGCGGGCTCTCCCCGGTCGGCGGGGGCGACGTCCCCGAGTCGGGGCTGGAGGCGCTGGCGCTGGCGATCCGCGCCCCCTGGGAGCGCGGCCTCGACCGGCGCCGGCACGTGATCGTCATGTTCACCGACGCGCCCGCGCACCCGCTGGGAACGCCCGACGCGCGTGCCGCCCACACCTACCCGGCGGGGCTGCCGCTCGACGGGGACGCCCTGCTGGAGGAGTGGGGGTACGCGCGCAGCCAGCAGGCGCTCATGGAGAACTCGGCCAAGCGGCTGGTGCTGTTCGCCCCCGACGCCACGCCGTGGAAGGAGATCTCCGAGGAGTGGAACATGACGATCCTGTTCCCCTCCACCGCGGGCCAGGGCCTGGAGGAGTTCGAGATGGGCGAGATCATCAACACGATCGGGAACAGCATCTGAGATGCGGACCCCCAGGAACGGGCTGCCCGCCGCCCCGCCTCCGCCCCCGGGTGCGCAGGGCGCGGGCGCACCTGCCCGGCGCGTGCTGTACTGCCGGGACGCCCGGCTGATCGTCGACGGGCCGAGCGTCGACTTCCTCGACTCCCGGGGGTGCTCGCTCCGGCTGCCGCTGGACTGGTGCGCGAAGGCCGAGGCGCGCAGCCTGCCGGGCACGGAGCAGACCCAGCTCACCCTGCACTTCGCCTTTCCGCCCATGCGTCCTGGCGAGGAGCCGCCGGTACTGGCGGTGGTCCGTGTCCAGGTCGACGGCCCCTATCTGCCAGAGGCCGAGGAACTGCTGGCGGACCTGCGCGCAAGGGCGGCGGCCCGCCTCGGGAACGCCGCCCGGCAGGACCCCGCGCCGGCCCCGCCGGCCGCCGTGCCGCCCGCGCCGGCGCCGCCGGTCACGGGCCCGTCCGCCCCCGCCCCCGCCGACGCCCGGCGCCCGCCTGCGGCGCCGCCGGCCGTGCGGGCCGATGCCCCCGTGACCGGCCGGACCGTCCCGTGGACGGCGCCGCAGACCGGCGAGTGGCTGAGCTTCCCGCCCCTCCCCGCCTCCGCCGAGGTGCTCGACGACCTCGTCCGATGGGCGAGCGCCCCGGCGCCGGCGCCGGCGCAAACTCGGCACCTGTGAAGGAGACGCGCGGTGACCTCGAGCTGGGAATGCACCTCGTGTAAAACGTTCAACGCCGCGACCGACGCCGAATGCATCTGCTGCCAGAGACCGCAGCCGGCCGAGCCGGCGGTTCCGGCGGAGACCGCGCGCCACGCCCCGTCCCGCACGGCGATCCTGCCCCCGCCGCGTGAGGAGGTCCCGCTGCGGCGCACCGCTCCGATCCCCGACGAGATCTTCCTACCGCCGCGAAGCACGGGCTACCGGCCGGGTCCGGCCGCTCCTCCCTCTCCCCCACCGCGCCGGCCGTCCCCACCTGCGCCGCCGGTCGTCCCGCGGCCCGCGCGGCGCTCCGGCCGGCTGAAGGCGGCAGTGGTCGCCGCCTGCGTCCTCGCCACCCTCTACCTGGGTGCGGGCAACTGGGAAACGGTGCAGCGGTTCTTCGGCGAGCACCTCCGCACCAACCCCGCACCCGCCGGCACCTGCCCCGCCAAGGTCGCCCGGAGCATCTCGGGGGACGGCCCGGTGAACCTGGTCGCCGCCTACCGGACCTCTCAGCACGACGTCATCATCTGCAGGACCGGCACATCCCGGTTCTACTATCACGGCGAGGTGACCGGGAATCCGGGCTCGGCCATGGACCTGCCGGCCCGCAAGACCGCCAAGGGCTATCTGGCGGTCAACGGCTCCTACACCTACGAGGTGCGCGGCCGGCGCATCATCGTCTCCCGCAGCGGCCAGGTGATCGGCGACTACCGGGGGCGTCCCTTCAAGCCGTGAGCCCGGCGTCCGTGGTCCGGGTCTTCAGGCCGACGAGGCGGGGACCCGCGGCCCGCTTCCGCCGGAGCCGCTTCAACGAGGAAAGGGGCAAAGCCACGACTTTCGCGGCCGCCCTGGACACCAGGGACCACGGCCTCGGGCAGCCGTCAGGCGCCGAAGAGGAGGGCGGGGGCGTCGGCGATCCGGCGCAGGGCGGGGAGCAGGCCGCCGGTCCCGGCGGCGAGCACGCGGCCGTGCTCGGCGTGCACCCAGGCGGACGGGGCCCCGCCGCCGGGCACGTCGAAGCCGAAGACGGGGTGAGGGAGGGCCGCCGAGATCTCGGCGACGGGCAGGCCGCCCAGCGGGCCGGGGCAGGAGACGACGGTGAACGGCGCGCCTCCCACCTGGCCGCTGCGGACCTGCACACCGGGAACGGCGAGGATGCCGCCCAGCGGACCAGCGTGGGAGAGGCCGGTGACCGGCGCGTCCTCCGCCTGACCGCTGCGGACACCGGTACCGGAGACGGCGTGGACTCCGCCCAGCGGACCAGCGTGGGAGAGGCCGGTGACCGGCGCATCCTTCGCCCGGCCACTGTGGGCACCAGTGCCGGAGACGGCGTGGCTTCCACCCAGCGGCCCATCGTGGGAGAGGGCGATGTCCGGCTCGTCCTCCGCTTGGCCTCTGCGGCCCGGCGCGTCGGGGATGGCGACGTATCCGAGGATGACCAGGCGGGAGACGGGAGTGGCCACCTCCGATTCGAAGGGCGCGGGCGGGCCGATCCGCCACTCGCCCTCCTCGGCGACCTCGCCGGTCAGCCAGTAGTGGGAATCGCCGAGAAGGGCCTGGGCCTGCTCCATATGCCTTTCCCAGCCGTCCAGGTAGCCGATCCAGCCCCCGGGGTCGGGGATGCGGGTCATGCCGAGGGGCGACTGCTCGACCAGGTCGAGCGTGCGGCCGGAGAAGAAGAGAGCGGCGGCCTGCCGGTCGAGGTAGCTCCAGGAGTCCATGGCGAGGACGAAGCCATCCCATTCGCCGGAAAGGGCGCGGGCCGCGGCCGGGTCCCACATCGCGTCCAGGGCCTCTACGCGCTCCTCCACGATGAGCAGGGACGGCCTGCGACGGAGCTGCCACCGCAGGGTGACGGGCCCGTCCTCGCAGGCGGGCCGCCCCACGCTCGCCAGCGCCCGCTCCAGCCTGGCCGCGACATCGCCGTCGGCACCCGGCACGCAGTAACGAATCATGTGCGCCATGGCCGTCAGCCCCGGGACACGGTCTTCAGGTTCATGCCACGACCTCGCTCTCAAGGGATCCACGCATTGTCGCCGGACGGGCCGGCCCCGATCCAACCGAGGCACAATGCCGCCGCCGGCTCCCGGCTCCCGGCTCCCGGCTCCCGGCTCCCGGCTCCCGGCTCCCGGCTCCCGGCTCCCGGCTCCCGGCTCCCGGCTCCCGGCTCCCGGCTCCCGGCAAAGGATCATGGCCACCATGACCGTCAGCACCGAACGCGATGGTCGGGTTCATGCCACAGCCTCGCTCCCGGGGCGGCGCCTCAGGGGAACTGCGCTCTGTTACGCGGCGCTCAAGCATGCACCGCGCCACACCGAAACACGATGGTCAGGTTCATGCCACAGCCTCGCTCCCGAGGCGGCGCCTCAGGGGAACTGCGCCCTGTTGCGCGGCGCCCGAGCGTGCACCGCGCCGCGTTGGTGTCGGTCAACCTGGGTTGGCTTCCTCTTCCGCCTTGTGAGGCGTGGCCCGGGCGCCGCGTAGGCCTGCCAGATCTGCCCTAGGGGTTTCGGGAGCGCAGGTTCTCCTGGGATTCGACGTATTTGAGCATGAGGCGGGCGAGGTCCAGGCGTTCCTGCTCCGGCCAGTCCGCGGTGACGTGCTCGTACGCCTCGCGCTGGTGGCGGCGGAAGCGGGCCATCAGCTCGGTGCCCTCGGGGGTGAGGTGCAGGACCGTGCGGCGGCCGTCCTGCTGGGAGGCGGCCCGGCGCAGGTAGCCGGCCTTGATGCAGTCCGACACCATGCGGCTGGCGACCGAGGGGTCGTTGCCGAAGTGCTCGGCGATGCCGCCGACGGTCATCTCGCGGCCGCCGTCCTGCTCGGCCTCGTGGACGACGTTGAGGACGAGGGTGCGGCTCAGGTCCTTCGTCGAGAGCGGGTTCTCGAGCTCCAGCAGGGCGGACCTGCGCAGCTTGCTGAAGGCCGGGCCGACAGTGTTCAGCAGGTGCTCGGCGCTCGCTTCGTCGTACTTCGCCATGCCGCCATCGTACAACCCATGAGCACTCACAAGCATGTGTTGACAGGAAAACGTGTGCATGCAAGCATGCATATGCATCGCGACATGAACGGAGCTGCACCATGACCTTCCTCATCACCGGCGCCCGCGGCAAAGTGGCCCGCGCCGTCACCGACCGCCTGCACGCCGCCGGGCACGCCGTCCGCACCGGCAGCAAGGACCCCGCCGCCCTGACCGGCCCCGACGCCACCGCGCTCGACCTCGCCGACCCCGCGACCTTCGCGGCCGCCCTGGACGGCGTCCGCCGGGTCTTCCTCTACCCCGAGCCCAGCGGCATCGAGGACTTCCTCAAGGCCGCCGACGCCGCCGGCGTCGAGCACATCGTGCTGCTCTCCTCCGCGTCGGTGCTGGCGCCGGGCGCCGAGACCGACCCGCTGGCGAGCCACAGCCTCCAGGTCGAGCGCGCCCTCGCCCGCTCCGGCATCGCCCACACGTTCCTGCGCGCGGGCTCCTTCGCCAGCAACGCTCTCGGCTGGGCCCACTTCGTCTCCAACGGCCTGCCGGTCCAGCTCGCCTACCCCGACGCGCACCTGGCGGTGGTCCACACCGACGACATCGCCGACATCGCCGCCGCGGTCCTCACCGGCGATCTGTCCGTCGACCGTCCCCTCACCCTGACCGGCCCGCGGTCGCTCACCTTCCGCGAGCAGCTCGCCGTCCTCGGCGACGTCCTCGGCCGCGACATCACGGTCGAGCAGATCACCCGAGCCGAGGCCGAACGCCAGATGGGCCGATTCATGCCCGCCGCCATGGCCGGCTCCCTGCTCGACTTCTGGGCCGCCGCGTCCGCCGGTCCCGAGCCCATCGCCGACACCACCGAGTCCCTGCTCGGCACGCCCGCCCGCACCTTCGAGCGGTGGGTCCGCGAGAACGCCGCCGCCTTCACCCGCTGACCACTGCCGCAAAGCCACACCCGGCCCTGCGGCCGAAAGACCACACCGACCATGACTCCGGCCGTCCCCTTCACCCCCTGGTCGAAAGACTGCGTCCAGCGGCTTCCTTAGGTCTCGGCCGCCGCCGCATTCCTCCACCCGCACATATCCGATGGCATGAGAGGGCGCTGACCGTGCTGTGCCAAGCGCGCCCTCCGATCGGGGTGGAGAGCTTGGCCGCGAGTTTCCGGCATCCCCGGCCCCGGGAGGCCGGCGTCCTTCTCCTGCCTGCTTCTCACGCCATCACCACCCTCTATCGGCGCAGCGCGCCCCATCGATCTGGAGATGACTCCGATGAAACCCATCGGTTACTGGCTCAACCGCACCGACAAGGCCATCACCCGCCACATGGACGACATGCTGGGCGAGTTCGGACTCACCCGGATCGCCTGGCAGGTCCTCAACGCCGTCCGCGACGCGTCCCCGGTCACCGACGCCGACGTCCTCGGCCTGCTGCGGGCCAACGCGGACGCCACCACGCTGGCCGCCGCCATCGCCTCCCTGATCGCCGGCGGCCGGCTGGCCCGTCCCGATGAAGGGCTGCTGGCCCTCACCGACGAGGGCCGTGCCCTGCTCGCCGAGGCCGGCGAGTGGGTCGACGCCTTCCGCGACCTGTCCATGAAGGGCATCTCCATGGAGGAGTACCGCACCGCGGTCGGCGTCCTGGAGCGCATGACGGCCAACCTGGAGGGCGGCCCCGCCAGGGCATAGGGAAGGATGGGCGGCATGGGTCAGGTCACCGCAACCACGCAAGCCACGGTCGAGGCGTCGCCGGAAAAGGTCATCGCGGCGCTCGCCGACTACACCGGCACCCGGCCGCGGATGCTCACCGAGCACTTCAGCGAGTACGAGGTGCGCGAGGGCGGCCAGGGTGCGGGGACCGTCGTGCACTGGAAGCTCGCCGCGACCTCCAAGCGCGTCCGCGACTGCCTGCTGACGGTCACCGCGCCGGGTCCGGACACGCTGGTGGAGAGCGACGCCAACTCCAGCATGGTCACCACCTGGACCGTCGCACCGGCCGGCAGCGGCTCCCAGGTCACGGTGCGGACCACCTGGAACGGCGCGAGCGGCGTCGGCGGTTTCTTCGAGCGCACCTTCGCGCCGCGCGGCCTCGCCCGCATCTACGACGAGCAGCTCACCAAGCTCCGCACGATCGTCTGAGACGACTGCCTGGGCCGGGCGTCCGAGACGCTCCGGCACCGTGGCACGGCGAGCCGGGGTGGGCGCCACCCCGCATGCGCGCTACCAGCACGGCGGGCTCATGTACGTCGCCGGCTTGACGCCGCCTGGGCCGGGCACGTGAGACGCACTACGGGACAGGACGGCCCTGCATGCGCGCTACGCCACGGCGGGCTCATGTACGTCACCGGCTTGGCTGCTCTCGGGCCGAGCGTCTGAGACGCACCGTGCACCGCGAATCAGGGCGGGCGCCACCCCGCATGCGCACTACGCCACAGCGGGCTCGCGTACTCACCGGCTTGATTGCGGCCTAAGCCGGGCACGTTAGACACACTGCGGCACCGCGAGCCGGGGCGGGCGCGACCTCACATGCGCGCTACCAGCACGGCGGGCTCATGTACGTCGCCGGCTTGACGCTGCCTGGGCCGGGCGTCCGAGACGCTCCGGCACCGTGGCACGGCGAGCCGGGACGGGCGCCACCCCGCATGCGCACTACCAGCACGGCGGGCTCATGTACGTCGCCGGCTTGGCCGCGATTCTGATGTTCGCGGCGTGGGATCGGGGATCCGCGTGGCGAGCATTTTCGTGTCGTGTGGCGGTTCCTGCCTGCGTTCGTGATGAGTGTCAGCGGGCGGTCGGCAGTCTGGTGGAGCGAAAGTGCCGGAGCTCGGCCGCTGTCAGTAGGAGTAGCCGGCGAACTGTCCCGGTATGCATGTGCTGTCGATCGCGGCCTCTGGGCAGGTGGCCCGCCAGGTCTCCTGCAGCCGATCGAGCTCCGCGGAGTCGAGTCCGGCCCATCGGCTGGTGAACCGTCGGCCCGCGATCTGGAGCCGCAGTGTCGCGCTTCCCGCGCCCGCGAGCTTCTGCCGGTCGTTGGCGTCGTCGTAGCTGTGGCCGCGGTGGGTGATGTGCGCTCTGGTCACCATGCGGAGGTCGTGATCGGTGGTCCGTCCGCTGACGTGCTGCATGCGGAGGCCGCCGTTCGCGACGGTCACCCGGACGAAGCGCCGTCGGTCCCGCAGCCAGTGGACGGTGACCCAGATCGCGTAGACGGCCGCCCCACAGAACGCGGCGACGCAGATGAAACGCTCGCCGCCCAGCCAGAGCAGGCCGCCGAACCCGGCGAGGACGGCCGCCGCCGTGACATGGCGCAGCCATCGCAGACCCCAGCCGCTCCGGTTGTTGGACTCCCAGAGCAGATCATCCTCAAGGCGCACAGGACCCATCATCGGGTCCGCCATACGGCGGCGAGAAGCCGTGCCATCGGGCCGATTCCGGCCGCATCCGGAGATCCGTCCTTCCCGTCACGATCGCTGACCGCCAGGCTTGGAGGTGCCGAAGCCTTTCGTCGATACCGGCTGGTGGAAGGCGGTGAACGCTGTCACCGGCCTTCTCGGCGCATGGGGCTGCTGAAACGGCAGGGACGAGACAATGAGGCCGCCGAGACACAGTGCCATGGGGTGTCGGACGCCGCGATGCGGTCGAGCCGTTCGGGCGTTCGAAGTGTCCCACCGGAGACCGGCGTTGCCGCCACAACCGTGGATGCTGCCACCGCACCGGGCGGGCGGCCTGCTCCTCGAACGGGTGGGCTGTGGACGGGCCGAACAGGAGATCGCCCGTCGTCGTGCATTTGGTCTACCGCCGCTGGACGTATTGACGAAGCGATCGTCGTGCTGCGGTCCGCCCCCCGAGTGGGGCGTCCGCACTCCTTGCCAGGATGGAGGGAACTGCTGAGCTGGGCGGATGAGGCACTGGCTTCATGTCGCGTCTAAAAGAAATGCGTCGGCCCGGGGTCTGCGCGATCCTGGGGCGGTCGGCAGGCACCGGTGCAGAGCAGGAGTGGGGATCCGATGGGCTCCGGGCGGAACCTTGAGTTCTTCGTCGAGCTGCGCGTCGATGACGCCTGGATGTGTGCTGACGATGTCGTCGTGCCGCGCTACCCGATCCTCTACTGCCTGAACTGCGACGGTCGTCTCATCGAATGCGATTGGTGCAACGGCACCCCCCGCCATATCCACTGGGAGCCGCCGAGGGGGAGCGGAAAGTATCATCTGCCGTGGTCAGGTCCTCACTTCTGCTCCGACGGAGAGAATTACGCCCTCCCGGAGGAGCGGGTGCGTCATGTCCCGTGGCTGGCCGATCCCGATCCGGAAGTGTTCGAGGTGTTGGCCGCTGTGGCGCCGCCTCGCGGGTTGCCCGCCGATCTGAGTCAGGAGGTGTGGCAGGCCGTGCCGCGCCATGGTTCTGTGCGCGCCTCCCATCTGACGGTGCGGACGCTGCTCGGGCATCCGTGGGCCGAGTCGGTGCACCGGGACCTCGTTCACGTCATGTTGCGGATGGCCCGGCTCGCCGGCGACGAACTGGAGTCGGTCCGTTGCGTCTTCTGGGTGGACGATCATGGGTCTTGACCTCACTCTGATCGTCGAAAAGCGCACGCCGGAGGGCTGGCAGGAGATCAAGGGTCTCTCTCCTTACTGCCGGGCCTGGACCATGTTCCGCTTCCTCAACCCACTCGCGGAAGTCGATCCTGAAGCCCCTCCGGGTTTCGACGGAATCGCTTACTGCATGCCGCCCGATGCCAGCCTCTCGCTGCGCCACGATGTGTGGCGCTATCTCTGCACGCACTCCGACCCGCCGGCCTGGGAGGACTTCTGCTCGGCCCCCGTCTGGCCGTCCTGTTCCTGCCTGGACGACGTCTGCAATCACGTGTACCTGCGTGATCTGCTGGCCTACGACTGGGCGCAGGCGGTGCGCTGGTCCACCTGGGTGGAAGACCGCGACCAGGACCGTTTCCCCGACGGCGGGCGGGCCGCCCATTTGCAGCGGCAGTTCGACAGCACCGGCATCGTGCCGATCACTGGATACGACTACCTCCACAAAGAGGGCTTCATCGGAGACGGGCCGTTTGAGCATGTGGAATTCGATCTTCCCTTGTGGGACGCGGTGTCCCCGGAGTTCCTGACCATGCTCTTGGAGATGACGCGGCTGGCGGACGGCGATCTCGACTCGGTCCGTCTGATCTACTACTTCTCCTGATCAGGTCGTTCAGCCGATCGTGCCGCACTCGATGTCGTCGAGCAGGTTGGGCCAGACCCGCATGACCTCCCCTTCGGGGACCGCGAAGGGTGCCGGGTCGTGTGCCCGCCACTCTCGCTCGATCGTCCGGGCCGCCTCGGCGAAGGCCTCGCCGTCCTCGACGAGTTCCGCGCTGAACTGCTCGTGGCGACGCTCCAGAGTGGTCAGGAAGAACACCAGGCTCTCGATGTCGGTGTTCATCAGGTAGGGCTCTTCGTGGCCTTCGGGAACGGCGTGGACGGTGCCGGTCTCGCCGTCGAGCGCGATGGTGACGAACACCGCGCCGAAGGCGTCGCCGATGTACCAGGCATCGGCCAGTGCGGGCGGGACCGGTTCCGTCAGCGGGGTGAGCTCGTCCGGAAAGCCCTCGGCGAACTGGACGAACTCCGCCCGGCCGGTCACCGGCACCCCGACCTCGGCCAGGAATCGCCGGGTGAAGGGGTGCGTGATGCCCGCCGGGGTGCCGCGGACCACGTTGTCCTCGCCGAAGACGTCGATGAGTTGCCGCCGGGTCAGTCGCTCTCGCATGCGTTGTCTTCTATCGCGTTCAGGAGGCGGGACCGGCCTTCTCGGTGGGCCCGCTCTCCGGGTCGTCCTTTTCGGCCTCCGGTTCCTCGGCGTTCTCTTCGCGCAGCCCTTCCGGCAGGTCGGTGTACTCGTCGACCGGGGTGTCGCGGGGCACGATGTGCGGCCTGCCGCTGTCTTCCTCCTCCTTCGAGGTGCCCGCGCGCTTGGCGACCGCGTCCGACTCTCCGCCGATGCTCATGAGGTTCCCTTTCGTCAGGCGTGCTCCCTGGTTATGTCCGCTGACCGGGTTTCACACATGTGTGATGACGACCTTGCCGAACGCCGCGCCCGAGGCGTAGTGCCGGTAGGCGGCGGGGGCGTCGTCGAAGGCGAACACCTGGTCGATGACCGGGCGGAGCCGGTTCACCTCGATGACGCGGTTCATCTCGGCGAACTGCGCGCGGCTGCCGACCGCGACGGCGCGCAGGGTGGCGCCGGAGGCGAACAGCACCCGGGGGTCGATCGGCGGGGCGGTCTCGGAGACGAAGCCCACGCACGCGACGTGGCCGGCCATCCGCACCGCCTTCAGCGACTGCTCCAGCAGGCCGGCGACGTCGACGACGTGGTCGGCGCCGAGGCCGCCGGTCAGCTCCCGGACGCGGGCGGGCCAGTCGGGGTCGGCGCGGTAGTCGACGACCTCGTCGGCGCCGAGTTCGCGCAGCCGCGCCGCCTTCGCCGGGCTGCTCGTCGTCGCGATCACGCGGGCGCCGAGCGCCTTGGCGAACGTCAGGGCGAACAGCGACACCCCGCCCGATCCCTGGGTGACGAGGGTCTGCCCGGGCCGCAGGCCGGTGAGGGCGTTCCAGGCGGTGACGGCGGCGCAGGGCAGCGTCGCGGCCTCCTCGTAGGACAGGTGATCGGGGATGGGCACGAGCGCGGACGCGTCGAGCAGCGCCAGTTCCGTGAGCATGCCGTCCAGTGAGCCGCCGAGCTGCGCCAGGTGCTCGGGCCCGAACGGGCCGTCCTGCCAGCTGGGGAACAGGGTGGCCGTCACCCGGTCGCCGACCTGGACGCCGCGCGTGTTCGGGCCGACCGCGACGACCTCGCCCGCCCCGTCGGACACGGGCACGACGCCGGGTTTCACCGGCAGCACGTAGCTGCCGCGCAGCACCATCAGCTCGCGGAAGCTGAGCGAGGTGGCCCGCACGGCCACCACGACCTGCCCGTCCCCGGGGACCGGGTCGGGGTGTTCTTCGATCGTCAGGCCGTCGATGCCGGCGCCGCTGTCGACGTGGTAGCTGCGCATGTTCAGGCTCCCGTCTCGGTGGCCAGGGGGACCTCGCCGGCCGTCTTGCTGTAGCCGAGGGCCTCGACGATGAGGCCGTTGCGGACGTGCATGAGGTTCACGCCCTCCACCCAGTCGGAGGGGCCGGTGCCGAAGTGGAAGTGCCAGCGGATCGTCGCCCGGTCGCCGGCGACGACGACCTCCTGCGGCTCGAACCGGCTGGTGCGGTCCTCGATGAGCGTGCTCCACCAGGCCAGGCAGGCCGCGCCGCCTTCGACGCGCTCGCCGGTGGGGGCCGGCTGGACCGACTCCATCACGCAGTCCTCGGCGATCAGGCCGGCGAGGGCGGTGGTGTCGCGGGCGGTGAAGGCGTGGTTGAAGCGGTCGATGACCTCGGTGGTGGTGCGGAGCGCCATGCTCGGATCCTTTAGATAGATCGGTCGGTCTACTCAGACCATATAGAACGGTTGATCTACTCGTCAACGGGTGGCAGGCTGGCACCATGAGCACCCGCACCGCGCCCGGCCCCCGCGAACGCCTGCTGGACGCCGCCCAGGAGCTGACGTACGCGCAGGGCATGAACGTCGGCGTCGACGCGCTGCTGAAGGCCGCCGGCGTGGCCCGGCGCTCGCTGTACGAGCACTTCGGCGGCAAGGACGGGCTGATCGTGGAGGTGCTGCGGCGCAGTACCGCCGAGGACGTGGAGCTCTACCGGCAGACCATGCGGAAAGCGGGCGACGACCCGCGCGCCCGCCTGCTCGCCGTCTTCGACGGGATCGCCGAGGTCACCACCAGGCCGGACTTCCGGGGCTGCCGTTATCTGGCCGCCGACCTCGCCCTTCCCGATCCCGACCATCCCGGGCACGAGGTCACCCGCGCCTACCGCGAGCGCGTGCGGGGGCTGCTGGAACACGAACTGCGCGAACTCGGGCATCCGCGGCCCGTCCACGCCGCAGCCCAGCTCTCCCTGCTCATCGACGGGGCGCTGGCGGCCGGCGCCACCGGCTCCGGCGCGTCCGCCCGCGAACTGGCCGAGCTGGTCCTCGCCGCCGCGCCCTAGTGCGCGCCGCGGCGGCGCTCCTCGTCCTCCAGCAGCGGGCCGACGCGGAACGGCACCTGGTGGGTCAGCACGATCGAGGTGGTGCTGCGCCGCACCCCCGGGCACGCCAGGATCGCGTCGATCACCTCGTGCAGCTGCCCGCCGTTCGGCGCGGCGGCGCGGACCAGCAGGTCGCCCTGCCCGGTGATGCCGAGGACCTCCAGCACGCGCGGGATCGCCGCCAGCGACGCCGCGGCCTCGCGCAGCCGCCCCTGCGCGACCTCCAGGGTGACGAACGCGGTCAGCTCGAAGCCGAGCGCGCCGATGTCGACCTCGCGGCCGCGGTGGCCGATCACCCCGTCGCGCTCCAGCCGCTCGACGCGGGCGTGCGCGGTGTTGCGGGCGATGCCGAGCCGGGCGGCGAGCTCGGTGACGCCGATGCGGGGCTGCTCGACGAGCCGCCGCAGGATCTTGATGTCGAGCATGTCGACGCGCACCATAACGCTCAACCTCCGGGCACCGAACAGGGCGATCCCTGAGCAATCCGCTCAATTTCCAGTACATCATCTTGCAGGGTGCGCAGCCCGCGAGGGTCAATGACCTGGATCACAGTGTCCCGCCCCGCGCGAGGTGTCCCATGACCGCATCACCGTCCGCCCGCCTTCGCGACCGCCTGGAACTGGAGTCCGGCCGGATCGCCCTCGGGGGCGTGCAGGCCCTGGTCAGGCTGCTGCTCGACCAGAAGCGGGCGGACGTCCTGCGCGGCTGGTCCACCGCCGGTTTCGTCTCCGGGTACCGGGGCTCGCCGCTCGGCGGCCTGGACCAGCAGCTGCAGCGGTCCGGGAAGCTGCTGGAGGCGCACGACATCCGGTTCGTGCCGGGGGTGAACGAGGAGCTGGCGGCGACGGCGGTGTGCGGGTCGCAGCTCGCCCAGCACCTGCCGGACCCGCGCTTCGAGGGCGTGTTCGGCCTCTGGTACGGCAAGGCGCCCGGCGTGGACCGTTCCCTGGACGCCTTCAAGCACGCCAACTGGCTCGGCACGAGCGAGCGCGGCGGGGTGCTGGTGGTGGCGGGCGACGACCCGTCGTGCAAGTCCTCCACGCTGCCGTCGGCGACCGAGGGCGCGCTCGCCGACGCGTTCATGCCGGTGCTGGTGCCCGCGTCGGTCGGCGACGTGCTGCGGCTCGGCCGGCTCGGCCTGGAGATGTCGCGGTTCAGCGGCGCCTGGACCGGCTTCAAGATCGTCACGGATGTGGCCGACGGCTTCGAGGTGGTGGACGCGGCGCCGGTGGACGCGCCCGTCCTGCCGGAGTTCGCCTGGCGCGGCCGCCGCTGGAAGGTGACCCGCAAGCCCGGCATCGACATCAAGACCACCACCGCGCTGGAGAGCGAGGTGCTGGAGGGCCGCCTCGCGGCCGCGGCGGCGTTCGCGGCGGCCAACGGCATCGACCGGATCGAGGGCGCGGCCGGCGACGCGCGGATCGGCCTGGTCGCGGCCGGCCGCACCTACCTGGAGCTGCGCGAGGCGCTGGACCGGCTCGGCCTGGACGAGGCGGGCCTCGCCCGCGCCGGGGTGCGGCTGCTGCGCCTCGGCATGATCCACCCGCTGGACGCCGCGAAGGTCACCGAGTTCGCGGCCGGCCTGCGCGAGATCATCGTGGTGGAGGAGAAGCGCGCGTTCGTCGAGACGCAGATCCGGCACGTCCTGTACGACCTGGCCGACCGGCCCGCCGTGCTCGGCAAGCCGCTCATCCCGCTGGACGGCGGCCTGGACGCCGACCGCCTCACCCGCGCGCTGGCCAAGCCGCTGGCCGAGCGGCTCGGCGAGGAGCGGGTGGACCTGCGGCACCCGGTGCTGCGCCCGCGCAAGCCGCAGATCAACCTGCTGTCGGCGTCGCGGACGCCCTACTTCTGCTCCGGCTGCCCGCACAACCGCTCCACCACCGTCCCGGACGGGTCGATCGCCGCGAGCGGCATCGGCTGCCACATCATGAGCGCGTTCATGGACCGCAGCATCGGCACCCTGCAGATGGGCGGCGAGGGCGCGGCGTGGGTCGGCGCGCAGCCGTTCAGCGGCACCCCGCACATGTTCCAGAACCTCGGCGACGGCACGTTCTTCCACTCCGGCAGCCTCGCCATCCGGCAGGCCGTCGCGGCGGGCACCGACATCACCTACAAGCTGCTGTACAACGACGCGGTCGCGATGACCGGCGGGCAGGACGCCGACGGCGGCACCGACCCGGTCTCGATCACCCGGATGCTGCACGCCGAGGGCGTCGCCAAGATCGTGGTGGTGGCGGACGACCCGGGCAAGTACCCGCGCGGCGCCGCGTGGGCGCCCGGCGTGGCCGTCCGGCACCGCGACGACCTGGAGGACGTGCAGCGCGAGCTGCGCGAGATCAAGGGCGTCACCGTGCTGCTGTACGACCAGGCGTGCGCGGCCGAGACGCGCCGCAAGCGCAAGCGCGGGCAGGCGCCCGACCCGGTCACCCGGGTGCTGATCAACGAGTCGGTGTGCGAGGGCTGCGGCGACTGCGGCGTGAAGTCCAACTGCCTCAGCGTGGAGCCGGTGGAGACCGAGTTCGGCCGCAAGACCCAGATCAACCAGACGTCCTGCAACAAGGACTACTCGTGCCTGGACGGCGACTGCCCGTCGTTCCTCACCGTCGTCCCGGGCAAGAAGAAGGCGCGCGCGACGCTGGAGCCGATCGGCGAGCTGCCCGAGCCGGCGCGTGTCCCCGACGCCGCCGACGTGCTGCTGGTCGGCATCGGCGGCACCGGCGTGGTGACCGTCAGCCAGGTGCTGGCGATGGCCGCGATGATCGACGGCCGGCACGCCCGCGCGCTGGACCAGACCGGCCTCAGCCAGAAGGCGGGCGCGGTCGTGTCGCACCTGCGGATCGCGCCGGACGCCGCGGACCGGCCCGCGATGATCGGCACCGGCGGCGCGGACGCCTACCTGGTGTTCGACGCCCTGGCCGGCGCCTCCGACGTCAACCTGGCGCGCTGCGACGCGGCCCGCACCGGCGCGGTGGTGTCCACCGGCGAGGTGCCGACCGGCCAGATGATCACCGACACGGCGGCGAAGCTGCCGCCGGCCGCGAGCCTGGTCCGCCGGATCGCCGGGCGCGCCCGCGGCGACGCGCTGGTCGCGCTGGACGCCCTCGCGCTCGCCGAGCAGTGGTTCGGCGACGCCACCCCGGCCAACTTCGTCGTGGTCGGCGCCGCCTACCAGGCGGGGCTGCTGCCGCTGTCGGCCAAGGCCGTCGAGGAGGCCCTCGCGGTCAACGGCGTGCAGGTCGAGCGGAACGTGCAGGCGTTCCGCGCCGGGCGGCGGCTGGTGCTGGAGCCGTCGTGGGGGAAGGCGGCGGAGAAGCCGAAGCCGGCCGAGGCCACGCTCGCCGACGTGCTCGCGGTCCGCGTCCCCGAGCTGACCGCCTACCAGGACGTGGCGCTCGCCAAGCGCTACCTGGACACGGTGCGGCGCGTCGAGCGCGCCGAGAAGGCCGCCGGGGTCACCGGGCAGCCGCTCGCGCTCGCGGTCGCCCGCAACCTGTTCAAGCTGATGGCCTACAAGGACGAGTACGAGGTCGCGCGGCTGCACCTGGACCCGGCGCTGCGGGAGAAGGTCGAGGAGCAGTTCGGCGAGGGCGCGACGGTGAAGTACATGCTGCACCCGCCGGTGCTGCGCGCGCTCGGCATGGACAAGAAGATCGCGCTCGGCCGGTCGGCGCGGCCCGCCTTCCACGTGCTGCGCGCGATGCGGCGGCTGCGCGGCACCCCGCTGGACCCGTTCGGCGGCGCCGAGCAGCGGCGGGTGGAGCGGCGCCTGGTCACCGAGTACCTGGCCGTGGTGGACGAGCTGGTCGCGGACCTGGACCGGGGCCGGCACGACCTGGCGGTGGAGATCGCCGCGCTGCCGGACATGGTCCGCGGCTACGAGGACGTCAAGACCGCGAACGTCGCCCGCTACCACGAGCGGCTGCGCGCGCTGATGGCGTCCTGGCGGACGGCCCGGACGGCGCAGCCCGTCGCCTGACCTCGGACCGCCGCGGCCCCCGGACCTCCGGGGGCCGCGGCGTTTCCGGGCACACGAAAGAAGTCCGGCGGCCGTGTCGATCTCGCGGCCCTCCGTTCGACGCGTGGATGAGACGCGACGAGGGAGGCACGCGATGCGATGGAGGATCCTGTCATCGGCGCTGGCGCTGATGATGGTCATGACCGGGCTGAGCGCGGTGACGGCGGAGGCCGCCGCGCCGTCCTGCCGGGAACTGGTGCGGGAGTACGGCGACGCCCGGGTCACCGAGGCCGCCGAGGTGGCGGCGACCGGGGGCCAGCCCGCCTACTGCGAGGTGCGCGGGACGGCCGGGTCGAAGATCGGGTTCCGGCTGCGGCTTCCGCTCGGTACCTACGCGGGCCGCTACGTCCAGTTCGGCTGCCACGGCCTGTGCGGGGTGCAGCTCCCGCCGGACCGGTTCCCGCGCTGCGGGCCCGGCGGGCTGGACGGGGACGCCGCCGTCGCCGTCACCGACGACGGGCACACCGGCGCCGGGCCGTTCCCGGTGAACATCATGGACGGCACCTGGGCCGCACACGACCAGCAGGCCCGCGACGACTACTTCTACCGGGCCCCGCACGCGGTGTCGGTCGCGTCCAAGCGCGTCATCGCCGAGTTCTACGGCGCGCCGCCGAAGCGCTCCTACTTCGACGGCTGCTCGACCGGCGGCCGCGAGGCGCTGCTGCTCGCACAGCGCTACCCCGACGACTTCGACGGCATCGTCGCCGGGGCGCCCGCGCAGGACATGAGCGCGCTGTTCGGCGTGTACTTCACCTGGCTCGCCAGGGTCAACGACGGGCCGGACGGCAGGCCCGTGCTCACCCCGGCCAAGCTGCCCGCGCTGCACGCGGCCGTCCTGAAGTCCTGCGACCGCCTCGACGGGCTCACCGACGGGCAGATCGACGACCCGCGCACGTGCACCTACGACCCGGTGCGGCTGCAGTGCCCCCCGGACACCGACCGGCCCGACTGCCTCACCCCCGCGCAGGTCGCCGTCGCCCGCAGGCTGTACGACGGGCCGCGCGACCCGCACGGCCGCCGGCTCTACCCGGGCTGGGCCTCGCGCGGCTCCGAGCTCGGCTGGGAGGGCTCGTCGGTCGCCGGGCCGTACGGCACGATCGCGCCGCTGGCCGACAACTACCTCAAGTACGCCGGCTACCCGATCGGCACGCCGCACTCGTCGGTCGCGCAATTCCGGTTCACCGCCGCCGAACTGCGGCGGCTCACCGCCGAGGGCGCCAAGGGCAACGCGATGAGCCTGGACCTGGACCGGTTCCGGCGGCGCGGCGGCAAGCTGGTGCTCTGGCACGGCTGGGCCGACCAGTCGATCCCGGCGGTCGGCACGCTCGACTACTACGCGCGGCTCGCCCGCCGCAACGGCGGTCTCGCCGCGACCCGCACGTGGGCGCGCGCGTTCCTCGCGCCGACGATGTACCACTGCGGGCTCGGCGGCTACCGGCTCCAGACGTTCGACCCGCTGCCCGGCCTGATGGACTGGGTCGAGCGCGGCACCGCCCCGGACAAGGTCGTCGCGTCGGGCACCGACGAGCACGGCGCGGCCCGCACCCGCCCGGTGTTCGCCTACCCGCTGCGGGCCCGCTACGACGGGACGGGCAGTGTGAACGACGCGGCGAACTTCGTCCCGGCGGCGGGGCGGCCGACCCGCGACATCATCCGGTGGGCGGGCGAGTACCTCTACACGCGCTGACCGCCACGGGCTCGTCCGGGAACGCCGGACGGGCCCGTGACCGGGTCCCGCGCCGCTTCCGGGCATGATCGTTTATGCTCTGGGCAGCGTCGCGTGCCGGTGGCGGACCGCGTCAGGCATGGAGGCGCCGGACCGGAAGGCCGGTCATATGACCCTTTCCCCGTCTGAGAAAGCGGGCGACGAGAACAGGATCGTCGCCTGGAACCGAGAACTCGCGGCCGTGCACCAGCGGCTGCGCCGGGCGCTGCGGCTCGCGCGAGAGGCGATCGACGCCGGGGACGCCGCGTCGGCGGGCAACGATCTCCTGCTGTACTGCCATGGATTCTGCGCCGCGCTCAGCGGCCACCATGTCAGCGAGGACGACGCGCTGTTCCCCGAGCTGGCCGAGCGCCATCCCGAGCTGCGCCCCACGATCGCCAAGCTCCAGCAGGACCACGAGCTGATCGCGTCGCTGCTGCGGCAATTCGAGCAGGCGCTCAACTCGGGTGCTCCGCCGGAGCGGCTGTCGTCCCACCTGGACGGCCTCTCCGCGATCATGGAGTCGCACTTCCAGTACGAGGAGCGGCAGCTGCTCGGCCCGCTGGCGGCACTGGACCTCGACCTGGCGCCCGGCACCGCCCTCGGGCCGCTGTGACCGGGTAGCGTAGAGATCATGTCGAGCCCCGAAGCGGACAAGGAGGGGGCTTTCGGTCACGCGCCGTCAGCCCCCTGAACCAGTACCCGGGTGCTGGCCGCGGTGACGAGACGCCTTCCCGCCTCTCCTCGCCCCGGAGCATCTCGATGCCTCTTCCGCTGTACCTGCTCGCCCTGGCGGTCTTCGCCATGGGCACCTCGGAGTTCATGCTCGCCGGCCTCGTGCCCGACATCGCCGCCGATCTGCGCGTGTCGGCCGGGTCGGCGGGCCTGCTCACCTCGGCCTTCGCGATCGGCATGGTCGTCGGCGCGCCGCTCATGGCCGGGCTCGCCCGCAACCGGCCGGGACGGGCGAGCCTGCTCGGGTTCGTCCTCGTGTTCGCGGCGGCGCACGTCGTCGGCGCCGTCACCGCGAGCTTCCCGGTGCTGCTCGCCACCCGGGCCGTCGCCGCGCTCGCGAACGCGGGCTTCCTCGCCGTGGCGCTGACGACCGCCGCCGCGCTCGTCTCCCCCGACCGCAAGGGGCGCGCGCTCGCCGTGCTGCTGTCGGGCACGACGATCGCCACGGTCGCCGGCGTCCCGGGCGGAGCGGTGCTCGGCGCGCTGCTCGGCTGGCGGGCCGTGTTCTGGGCCGTCGCCCTCCTCTGCCTGCCCGCGGCCCTCGGCGTCCTCAAGGGGCTCCCGGCGCGGCCCGCCCAGGCGGACACGACCGGCGGACCGGCCCTGCGGGCGGAGCTCGCGCAGCTCAGGAGCCCGCGGCTGCTGCTGGTCATGCTGCTCGGCGCGCTGGTGAACGCGGCGACCTTCGCGAGCTTCACCTTCCTCGCCCTGGTCGTGACCGGCGCCGCCGGGCTGGGCGAGCGGTGGATCCCGGTCGTCCTGGTGCTCTTCGGCGCCGGGTCCTTCGCGGGCGTCACCCTCGCCGGGCGCCTGTCCGACCGGCGGCCCGGCCTGGTCGTCGCGGCCGGCGGGCCGCTGCTGCTCGCCGGCTGGCCCGCCCTGGCCCTCCTCGCCGGCGAGCCGCCCGCCCTGCTCGCCCTGGTGTTCGCGCAGGGCGCGCTGTCGTTCGCGCTCGGCGGCACGCTGATCACGCGCGTCCTCTACGAGGCGGCGGGCGCCCCCACCATGGCGGGCTCGTACGCGACCGCGGCCCTCAACGCCGGCGCCGCCGCCGGGCCGCCCATCGCCGCGGCCGCCCTCGGCACGGCGACCGGGCCGCTCTGGGTGAGCGGCCTCCTCGTCCTGGCCGCGCTGCTGGTCGCGCTCCCCTTCCGCGGCGTGCTCGCGCGTCAGGGGGTGGCGAGCAGCATGGGCGAATAGACCACTGAGCTCCCCGTCACCCAGATCCGCCCGCCCGGCGCGACGGACAGGTCGATCGCCCACGTGGCGGTCGGGGTGGTGAACTTCTGCCAGGCGCCGCCCACGAGACGGATCGGCGGTTTGGTGGCGGACCGGTACAGGTCGCTGGCGATCACGACCGGGTTGCCGTCCTTGTCCAGCCGCACCTTCTCGCCGTAACCGTTCTTGTACGGGCCGTCGGGACCCTCGGGGGCCTTGGTCCACGCCGTGCCGTCCCACTTGAACAGGTCGAAGGGGGTGAGCGCCCAGACCACGCCGCCCGCGGCAGGCGCGACGCTGACGACGCAGTCGGCGACGGGGAGCGCGGGCATCGCCGTCCAGGCGGAGCCGTTCCAGCGGAGGACCGCCGACTCGTTGCGACCGGTGCCGGGGTTGAAACGGCAGCCGCCGGTCCACGCGGCGGTGGCACTGAGCGCCTGGAGGTCGGGCAGCCCGTTCGTCAACTGGCCGGCCAGGGCGTCGGCCTGCCAGGAGGTGCCGACGCGCCGATACAGCTTGGGCCCGATCCCATCGTCGCCCACCTTTTCGGAGACCTGGATCCACACGCCGGCCGGGCCCATCCACAGGCGCGTGTCGGAGGCCCAGCCGTCGGCGACCCCCTCCGGCGGGGCGACGGGCTGGAAGGCCGTCCCGTCGAACCGCGCCAAATACAGTCGCTCCCCCGAGGTGCTCTTGACACCCTGGACGCCTTGCACCCAGACCTCGCCGTTATACGCGACGACCTGCGAGATGCGGCCGTTGCCGGTCCAGCCGTTGAGCGGGTACTCCTTCCACTGCGACCCGACGCGGCGGCGCACCACCGGGTTGCCCCCGTTGCCCCCGTTGGCACCGACGTTGCCCTGGACCCCGGCGACCCACGCCTCGGTGTCGGAGACGGCGGCGACGCTGTACACCCCCGCGCTGGGCCAGAGGAACGGCAGCGGGACGTCATTCAGCGTGGCGGGGGTGGGTTCGGCGTGTGCGGCGGACACAGGGGCCAGGGCGACGAACGCGACGGCGGTGGCGGCCAGCCGAGCAGAAAACGATCTCATGTCCGACATCATCCGAACCGAGCCATAAAGACGCCAGTGTTCACTGGCTAAATACTCGGGAGGGCATGTCCGGTAGTGGACAGGGGACCATGACCCCTCCATCACCGCACGCGCCGTCTCCCCTGGTAGCGGGCCTTGCGCCGGGCGGCGGCGAGCAGGGCAGCGGCTCCGGCCGACAGGGCGATGCAGCACGCGACCATCCCCCACACGACGAACACCTCGCCGACGCTCACAGCGCCACGCCCGGCTTGCCGTTGAGGAGTTCCTTCAGCGTGAGCACCGCGTCGGTGATGCGGTCCGCCTCGGCGAAGGGATGACCCCACGAGGTGTAGAACCACAGCCGGCCGCCGTCGTCCTCGCGGGGCCGGACGCTGACCACGTCGGACGGGTGCGGCCCGCAGCATCCGTCGACGTGCGGATTGAGGACGTGCAGCCCGTCCGGGTTCATCCGCGCCTGCAGCTTGTGCGCGCGCAGAACCATGCCCAGCGCTTCCAGCGGGGCCTTACGCTCGGGGGTCATGGGGTTCCGCCTTTCTTGGGGGCGTGACTCCTCAGGCCCCGGACCAGCGCTGCTATCGCTCGTCCGGGGCCGCCTTCATTCCCCACCGTACGACAAGTGTCTTGCTGTGTCTTGTGAAGTCGTTTTCAGTGCTGGTGAGTCTTGGGGTGTCTTGGCATATCCCCAGGTGGCATAGCGTGTCCTGTTATGGGAGAGATCGACCTGGACGGGCCGGAGCCGCTGTTCGAGCAGGTGGCCGCCGCCATCACCCGGCGCATCGCGGCGGGGACGTATCAGGTGGGCCGCCGCATTCCCGCCGTGCGGGCCATCGCGGACGAGTTCGGCGTCTCCCAGAGCACGGCGGAGGCGGCCGTGCGCCTGCTCCGCGAGCGCGGCCTGACGCGCGCCACCCACGGACGCGGCACGTTCGTGATCGCCAAGCCGGAAGAACCTGCCGCCGACGCCTGAGCAGCGCGCCGGCCCGCCTCCGCCCGGCCGGCCATGATCGCGCGGAGGCGCCGGGCGGGCATCAGGCGTTCGGGGAGACGGTGCCGTAGGCGAGGTCGCCGGTCCGCCGGTAGACGCTGTACACCACACCGGCGGGCGTGCTGGAGACGGCGGTCAGCCTCAGGTTCGCCGGGGCCGCGCCGGCGGCGAACAGGCGCTTGCCCTCGCCCAGGACCACGGGGAAGGTCAGCAGCCGGTACTCGTCGATCAGGTCGGCGCGCTGGAGGGTGGCGATGAGGTCACTGCTGCCCTGGACCAGCAGTTCGCCGTCGGTGCACTTCTTCAGGTCGGCGACGGTCTGGGCGGCATCGCCCACCAGGACCTCGGTGTTGTTCCACGCGGGGGTCAGCGGCGAGCGGGTGGCGACGTACTTGGCCATGCCGTTGATCAGCGCGCCGCCCTCCTCGTCGGGCACGTTCGGCCAGTGCGCGGACAGGATGTCGTAGGAGCGGCGGCCCAGCAGCATCCCGGTCGCGGCGGTGAGCTGGTCGGCCATGATCTGCCCGAACTCCTCGTCCACGTGCGGGACGAGCCAGCCGCCGTGGCGGAAGCCGTTGGAATCGTCTTCGCCGGGGCCGCCGGGGCCCTGCATGACGCCGTCGAGGGTCAGGAACGTCGAGACGACAAGCTTGCTCATGAGTGTTTCTCCTTCTCAAGCCTTATGTGGATGGCGTCCACTTTGTGGTGCGGCTCGATCATGGCACACCATTGTGGATGCTGTCCACATAAGGGGGAAGCCCGGCGCGTAGGGCGAGTCCTGCGCCGGGCTCCTTCTGCCCTGCGAGGCCGGTTCAGAGCTTGCTGAGCGCCGCCTTGATGAGGTCCGCCGTGCGGCGCGGCTGGGCGATGAAGGCCGCATGGGAACCGTCGACCTCCTCGGTGCTCGCGCCCATCCGCTCGGCCATGAAGCGCTGTGCCTGAGGGGAGAGGGCGTTGTCGTGCCGGGCGATCTGGTACCAGGACGGGATGGACTTCCACCCGGCCCCCGTGGCCTGCTCGGCGAATGCCGCTGCCGCGATCGGCCGTTGGGCGAGGCTCATGGCCAGGGCCATCTCGGCGGGAAGGTCGGCACAGAACGACTCGTGGAAGCCGTCCGGGTCGATGTACATGTCCGGGCCGCCTGCGGCACCGTGCGCCTCGTAGGAGGTCAGCCGTATGGTTTCGGCCAGCATCGAGGGCGGGAAGGGGGCGATGAGGTCGGCGCAGCTTTCGCCCTCGTCGAGGCCGAACGCGGCGATGTAGACCAGACCCGCCACGTTGTCGAGGCCGGCGGAGGCCTGCGTGATCACGGCACCGCCGTAAGAGTGCCCCACCAGCAGGACGGGGCCGTGGATCCCACCGGCGACAGCGCGGACCACGGCCGCATCACCGGCCAGGCCCCGCAAGGGGTTCGGTGCCGCGACGACGCGGTGCCCGGCGGCCGTCAGTTCACGGATCACCCCCGTGAACCCGGAGGCGTCGGCATAGGCTCCGTGCACCAGGACGACCACGGGCGCGCCCGGCTCGGTCAGCTGGACGGTTTCGGACATGATTGGGCTCCTTTGGCTGTTATTTCGCCACTGGTGTGAACGGGATGGTCGAGGAGACGCCGCAGCCGTCGGGTCTTCCGCTCGCGCCGGGCGTGCTCCCCCAGGTCGTGCGGTTCGCGCGGGTGTGGTCGCTACCGGGACACTGGTCCGGCGTTGTCGGAGAATCCGCCGGTCGGTCCGTCGCAGGGCAGGGGCGCGAGGCGAATCGCGATCGCGGCGCTGTTGGTCCCGCGCCCGCCGCGATCTCCTATCCGACCCCTTTGTTCGCACCGGTCACCGGTGCGATCTTCTGTTCGCTCACGTCATCGATCCTGGTGCGGACTCGGGTGGGGCGTCCAAGTCCGACTGGGTGGGCGGCGATACCGCACGGGTATCGGTCGTGGTCAGCGCTGGATACGATGACGCGGTGGAGACGCGGGAGCTGCGCTATTTCGTCGCCGTCGCGGAGGAGTTGCACTTCGGGCGGGCGGCGCAGCGGCTCGCCATGGCGCAGCCACCGCTGTCGCGGGCGATCCAGCAGCTCGAACGGCGGCTCGGAGTGGTTCTGCTGCACCGCACCGCTCGCCAAGTCGCCTTGACCGACGCCGGGTCGGTGCTTCTGCGGGAGGCCCGGGCCGCACTCGACGCGGTCGAAGCCGCCGAGCGCCGCACCCGCCGCGCGGCTGCCGAGCGGCCCGGTGTGGTGCTGGCCACGAAAGCCGGAGCGGCCGGCGAACTGGTGTCGAAGCTGCTGGCCGCCTACGCCGCCGAACCGGGCGCTGTCGCGGTCGAGGTGATGCTGTGCGGGCCCGGCGAGCAGGAAAGGCTGCTACGCGACGGGCGCGCCGACGTCGCTCTGCTCCAGCGGCCCTTCGACACGACGGCCGGACTGGACACCGAGGACCTGCACACCGAACCGCAGGTCGTGGTCCTGCCCGCGGGGCACCCCATGACCGACCGGCCCCATATGTCGATGGCCGAGGTCAGCGCCCTGACGGATCTGCCCCTGCCGCGCTGGCCCCGCCAGGACGGTGGCTATCCGGACGGGCCTGGCCCGCAGGTGCGCGACCACACCCAGCTGTTCCAGCTGATCGCGCTCGGACGGGCCTGCGCGGTCGTGCCCGAGTCCCTCCGAGCCCACCTGCGCGAGGGTCACGCGACGGTGCCGGTGCCGGACGCACCGGCTGTCACGACCGTCATCGCCTGGCCGCCGCACAGCAGATCCCAAGCCGTCGCCGACCTCGTCCGCACCGCGACACGCCTCTAGTGTCTGCGCATTGAGTTCGCCGGTTGTTTGGCGGGCGGTGCTCGTTCGAGGTGGCGGGCGAGTGAGGTGAGGACGTCCTCGGCGCACGCCGGCACGATCCCGGCGCGCAACGCCGGCACCTGCCACACCCGGCGCGGGGTATCGGGCCAGAACCCGGCAACTGTGACATGTCCGCCACGGCCAGCCGCCGCCGGCGTCAGGATTCGGGGCGGAGGTCTTGGAGGATGGCCTGGGCCGCCGTGCGGTGTTCGGCCGCTTCGGCGGGGTCCGTCTCCTCCAGGACCGCCGCGATGCCCTCGTGGGCCAGGGCCTCGGCGTGGCGGTAGCCCAGTTTCGGGGCCAGCTCCAAGGCCTGGCGGTGCAGGTGGAGGGCCTCTTCGGGCAGGCCCGCCAGGCGGCAGGTCTCGGCGTAGCCGTCGAGGAAGTGGATCTTCCAGTGCTCCTCGAACAGCTCGTCCAGCAGGGCGAACGCCTGGCGGTGGCTGGCCAGGGCCTCCTCGTGGCGGCCCGCCTGGCGCAGGGCGACGCCCAGGCAGTTGAGGCACCACGCCTCGTTGTGCTTGTGGCCGTCCTCGCGGGCGAGGGTGAGCGCCTGGCCCAGGTGGTCCATCGCCTCGTCCGGGGACTCGGGGGCGATGGCCACGCCGAGGGTGATGCGGGCCGTCAGGGTGGGCGGCCACGCGGGGTCGGTGTGGGGGGCGGCCAGGGCCGCGCGGGCCAGGCGCGCCGCCTCCTCGCGGCGGCCCAGCTGCAGCAGCGCCCAGGCCTCGTACGCGGTCGCGTGGGCCGTGCCCGTCGGGCAGCCGGCGTCGGTGTACAGCCGGCCCGCCAGCCGGAACAGGTCGAGCGGCTCCTCGACGTGGCCCTCGTCCCAGCGCAGGTAGCCGCGGCGCATGGTCAGCTCGGCCTCCGACCTGGTGTTACCCGCCTGCGAGACCAGGGGCGCCGCCGCCTCGTAGGCGGCGTCCGCCTCGGCCATCCGGCCCGCGTTGTAGCGGGCGAAGCCGAGGTCGCTGTGCGCCTCGGCGAGCTGCAGCGGGTCGCCGAGGCGCTGCGCGGCGTCCAGCGAGCGCTCGAAGAGGACGTTCAGGTGCGTCGTCCCGCAGCGGCGCGCGAAGAAGGCCCGCATGAAGCGCGGCAGTTCGCACACGTGCGCGTCGGCGCCGGCGGCGACCGCGGTCTCGAAGACGGTCATCAGGTTGGTGTACTCGGTGACGAACCAGTAGAGCGCCGCGTGCTTGCCGGGGAACGACGGCAGCTCGGCCGGGCGGCGGCCCGCGCCGGGCCGGCAGGCGGCCGGCAGGTACGACACCGCGGCGTCGGCGGCGGCCGCCGCGTGCACGTAGTAGTCGAGCACCCGGCGCAGCGCCTGCTCCCGCTCGGCCGGCGGGTCCTGCTCCTCGGCGGCCCGGCGGGCGTGCTGGCGCACCAGGTCGTGCAGCCGGTACCGGCCCGCCGCCGCCTCCTGGACCAGGTGCGCGTCGAGCAGGTCCTCCAGCGCGGCGCGGGCGGTGCGCAGCGGGACGTCGGCCAGCGCCGCCGCCACGTACTCGTCGAAGGACGAGCCGGGCACCAGGCCGAGCAGCCGGAAGAAGCGGCGCTGCGCCCGGTCCAGCTGCCGCACCGACATGGCGACCGCCGTGTCGAACTCGGTGGCGCCCTCGGCCAGCCGCTCGACCAGGATGCCGACGGTCCAGCCCGGCCGGTGCCGCAGCCGCGCCGCGGCCAGCCGCAGCGCCAGCGGCAGGTGGCCGCAGAGCCGCAGCACCTCGGCGGAGGACTCGGGGTCGCGGGCCAGCCGGTTGTCGGCGCCGCTGGCGCGGGCCAGCAGCTCGGCGCTCTCGGCCGGCGACAGCACGTCCAGCGACACCGGCGGCACCTCGTCCAGGCCGAGCAGCCGGTTGCGGCTGGTGATCAGCGCGACGGACGGCCCGGCGCCGGGCAGCAGCGGGCGAACCTGCTCGGCGTCGGCGGCGTTGTCCAGGACCACCACGGCCCGCCGGTGCGCCAGCTCGGACCGCCAGCAGGCGGCCAGCGGCTCGATGCCGCCCTCCTGCGGGATCTTCTCCGACGGCACGTCGAGCGCGGCGAGCAGGGCCCGCAGGGCGGGGTCGGGGCCGAGCGGCTCCCGCCCGGCGGTGAACCCGTGCAGGTCCACATAAAGCTGGGCGTCGGGGTAGCCGGCGGCGAGCCGGTGCGCGGCGTGCACCGCCAGGCAGGACTTGCCGACGCCCGCCATGCCGTCGACGGCGACGACCCGGCTCTCCTCCACCGCGGCGAGGACGGCGGCGAGCTCGGCCTCGCGCCCGGTGAAGTCGGGGACGTCGCGCGGCAGGTCGTTGCGGGGCGGGCGCGGCGCCCCGGCGGGCGGCGCGGGCGGCTGGACCTGGCGGCTGGTCTTCGGCGGCGCCGGCAGCGGGTTGGACGCCCGCTCCCACAGGGGGCGCAGCGGGCGGGGGTCGCGCTTGACCAGGCGGCAGAGCGCGAGCACCGCCGACCAGGGCGGCACCGTCTGGCCGCCGAGGTAGCGCGACAGCGACGACGAGCTGAGGCCGGTGTCGCGGGCGAGGGCCCGGACGCCGAGCCCGGACAGCTCCTGGAGCAGGCGCAGCCGGGCGGCCAGCTCCTGCTGTGGGTCGGTCCTGTGCTGCACGTCCCCGCCTCCCTGTCCCGCGCCGGCGGAGGTCTCCCGGGCCGCGCCGCCGCAGGTCAGGGCCGTTTCGGGTGTCCCAGGGTGTCCCACCGTCGTGGTCATCGTAGGCCCATCCGGCTGGAATTGGGTCATGCCCCCGGGGAACGGGGGAACCGCCCAGAACAAGGAGAAACCCATGCAGTCCCGGATGCAGAACCCCGCCGTCGTCCTGTCCGGCGCGATGCAGCCCATCCAGGAGATCTTCAAGGCGGTGCACAGCGGCGGCGTCGCCGGGGAGACCCTGGAGCTGGTGCACCTGCGGGTCAGCCAGATCAACGGCTGCAGCGCCTGCGTGGACGGCGGCGTCAAGACGGCGCGCAAGGCCGGCGTGAGCGAGGAGCGGCTGGCCCTGGTCGCCGCCTGGCGCGAGGCGCCCTACTTCTCCGAGGAGGAGCGGGCGGCGCTGGCGCTGGCCGAGGCCGCGACGCGGCTGGCCGACCGCCCCGACGCGGTGGGCGACGAGGTGTGGGACACCGCCGCGACCTACTTCGACGAGAAGCAGCTGGCCGCGATCGTGCTGATGATCGGCGTCACCAACATGTTCAACCGGCTGAACGCCACCACCCGGCAGATCGCCGGCGCCTGGGGATAGCCGCCCCGCCCTACCATCCAAGTTCATTACCTGCGAAAAGGAGAGTCCCGCCATGACCGCAACGCAGAAGTTCGACGGCTTCACCGAGGACGAGCGCGCCGCGATGAAGGAGCACGCCGCGGAGCTGAAGAAGGCCGCGCGCCGCGGCAAGGCCAAGGCCGACGGCGAGGCCGACGTCCGCGCCAAGATCGCCGAGATGGAGGAGGCGGACCGCGTCCTCGCCGAGCGGGTGCACGAGATCGTCAAGGCCGCCGCGCCGCACCTCACGCCGAAGCTCTGGTACGGGATGCCCGCCTACGCCAAGGACGGCAAGGTGCTCTGTTTCTTCCAGAGCGCGCAGAAGTTCAAGGCGCGCTACGCCACCCTCGGCTTCAACGACGTGGCGGCCCTCGACGACGGCGCCATGTGGCCGACCGCCTTCGCGCTGACGAAGCTGACCTCCGACACCGAGGCGCGGATCGGCGAGCTCGTGAAGCAGGCGGCCGGCTGAGGACCCGCCGGCGGGGGTAGGGCCTGCCCTACCCCCGGATTGGTGGCAGGGCCATTCCGGCGGGCGGGCGTGTCCGGTGGGATCAGGGACATGCAGAACGAGCCCGTGTCGGAGTTCCAGGCGGTGACCAAGGAGTACGGGCGCGGCGCCGCGCGCGTCCGGGTGCTGGACGAGGTGAGCCTGGCGTTCCCGTCCGGGTCGTGGACGGCGGTGATGGGCCCCTCGGGGTCGGGCAAGTCGACGTTGCTGCACTGCGCCGCCGGGCTGGAGCAGCCCGACTCGGGCCGGGTGCGGCTCGCGGGACGCGACGTCACCGGGGTCCCCGAAGGGGTGCTGACCGCGATGCGCCGCCGCACCGTCGGGTTCGTGTTCCAGAACTTCAACCTGATCGGGTCGCTGACGGCCGAGCAGAACGTGGCGCTGGCCGCCCGGCTGGCCGGGGCGGGCGTCTCCCGCGCGCGGGTCCGCGCGGCGCTCGCCGACGTCGGGCTCGCGGACCGGCTGCGGCACCGGCCGAAGGAGCTGTCGGGCGGGCAGCGGCAGCGGGTCGCGCTGGCCCGCGCGATGGTCGTCCGCCCGGCGGTGCTGTTCGCCGACGAGCCGACCGGCGCCCTGGACTCGGCGTCGGCGCGCACCGTCCTGGACCTGATGCGCGCCATGGTGGACGGCGGGCAGAGCGTCGTGATGGTCACCCACGACCCGGGCGCGGCGGCCCGCGCGGACGCCGTGGTGTTCCTGCGCGACGGGCGGATCGTGGACCGGCTGGTCCGGCCGACCGCGCACCAGGTCGCGGACCGGCTCGTCCGGCTGGAAGGCTGAGCGGTGCTGACGCTGTCGCTGGCCACGGTCCGGGACCGCTGGCAGCTGTTCATCGGCGCGATCCTGACGGTGACGTTCGGGGTGGCGCTCGTCCAGTCGGCGCTGCAGACACTGATGGCGACGGGCGAGCCGCGGGTGCCGCCGGGCGTGTCGGGGCTGCGCGCCGAGCAGATCCGCGAAGGCTACGCCGGCGCGGCGACGCTGCTCGGGATGACGGTGCTGCTCGCCTGCTTCCTCGCGGTGTTCATCGTCGCGTCCACGTTCGCGTTCACTGTCGCGCAGCGCCGCGCGGACCTGGCGCTGTTGCGCACCCTCGGCGCGGGACGCGGACATCTGCTTCTGCTGCTGCTGTGCGAAGGGGTGCTGCTGGGGCTGCTCGGGTCCGCCGCCGGAGTCGTCGTCGGACTGCCCGCCACGTGGGTGCAGTCCGAGCTGCTCATCGGTTTGGGGATGCTGCCGGAGTCGTTCAGCCCGGCGTGGTCGTTCAGCCTGCTCCCGATCTCGCTCTGTGTGGGCGTCGGAATCGCGGTGTTCGGCGTGCTCGGCGCGTCGGTGCGGGCGATGCGGGTGCGGCCGCTGGAGGCGCTGCGCGACGTCGGGGAGGCCGCGCGGGTGATGACGGCCGGCCGCTGGATCACCGGCGGGACCCTGCTGGCCGGCGCGGTCGCGCTGGTGGCGGCGGGCCGCGGCGCCGACCTGCTCGGCGCGGTCATGATCGGGATGGCGGTCTCGCTGCTCGGCGCGGTCGCGCTCAGCCGGCTCAGCCCGCTGCTGGTGCCGCTCGCGGGCCGGCTGCTCGGCGCGCTGCTGCGCGCGAGCACCCTCGGCGACCTCGCGCAGGCCAACCTGCGCGACGGCGTCCGCCGCAGCGCCGCCACCGCCGCGCCGCTGATCGTCCTGGTCGCGCTCACCGTCGGGCTGACCGGGACGCTGGACTCGGTCGCCAAGGCCACCGGGCTGGACCTGCGGCGGATCACCCGGGGCGACCTGGTGGTGTCGTCCACCGGCGCGCAGGCCGACCGGATCGCGGGCGTGCCGGGCGTCGCGGCCGCCTCGCCGCAGCTGCAGGTGGAGATGTCGGTGCGGGTCGCGCAGCGCGAGTCGCGCGACGACCCGGTCCGGCACGCCGTCTACCACGCCGGGATCGTCGCGGTCGACGCCGCCGCGTACCGGCGCACGCACGCCCTCCCCGAGCGGTCGGGCTCGCTGGACCGGCTGCGCGGCGCGACGATCGCGCTCGCGCCGGGGATGGCGAACGAGGGCGTCCGCACCCGCGCGCCGGTCACCGCGCGGATCGGCGACCGGCGGCTGAGGCTGCGGGTCGTGGCGTCCCTGCCGGAGACGCTGGAGAACGGCGCGGACCGGTTCCTGGTGCCGCGCGACCTGATCCCCGCCGACGTCGCGGCCCGCGCCCCCGCCGAGACCGTGGTCCAGGTCGCGCCGGGCGTGCCCGCCGCCGAGGTCGCGGGCCGCATCCGCGCCGCGGGCCTCGGCGAGGTGCGCACGGTCGCGGCCTGGGCGGACGGCCGCGTCGCGGCGCAGCAGCGCGGCAACGACGGGATCATGACCGTGCTGATGGGGCTGTCGGGGCTGTACGCGGCGCTCGCCGTCGTCAACGCGATGCTCATCGCGGGCGCCGAGCGCAAGGGCGAGTTCGCCGTGGCCCGGCTGACCGGGCTCGGCCGGGGCCAGGTCGTCGCCGCGGCGCTGATCGAGGCGGGCGCGGTCACCGCGATCGGGCTGCTGCTCGGCGGCGCGGTCGCGGCGGGCGCGCTCGCCCCGTTCCTGGCCACGCCGGGCGTCCTCGCCCTCCCGTGGGGGCTGGCCGCGGCGCTGGCCGGCGGGGCGTTCGCGGTGACGGCGGCGACGAGCGCCGCCGGGACACTGGCGGCGACCCGCGAGCCACCGGTCCGGTACGCCGGTAGCGTGCCCGCATGACCGAACCCGCCTATGTGCAGACGACCCGGGCGTCCTACGACGCCATCGCCGCCGACTACGCCGAGGTGTACCGCACCGTCCTGGAGGACCGGCCGCTCGACCGGGCGATCCTCGCGGCGTTCGCCGAGCTGGTCCGGGACGCCGGCCCGGTCGCCGACGTCGGCTGCGGGCCGGGGCGCGTGACCGCGTACCTGCACTCGCTCGGCGTCCAGGTCTTCGGCGTCGACCTGTCGGCGGGGATGCTCGAGATCGCGCGGGCGGAGCACCCGCACGTCGCCTACCGGCAGGGGTCGATGGCGGCCCTGGACGAGCCGGACGGCTCCCTGGCCGGCATCAGCGCCTGGTACTCGATCATCCACACGCCGCCCGAGCGCGTCCCCGCGATCTTCGCCGAGTTCCACCGGCTCCTCGCCCCCGGCGGCCACCTGCTGGTGGCGTTCCAGGTGGGCGAGGAGCCGAAGCGCTACAGCGAGGCGTTCGGCCACGAGGTGTCGCTGGAGTTCCACCGCTGGACGCCCGACGCCGCCGCCCACCTGCTGACCGAGGCCGGCTTCACCGAGGTCGCCCGGATGCTGCGCGAGCCGGAGGAGCAGGAGCCGACCTCGCAGGCGGCCCTGCTCCTCCGCAAGCCGTCCTGACCCGTCCTTAGGGTCAGCAGTTGCTCGTGGCCGGCTTGTCCTGGAAGCGGTCGTTGAGGAAGTTGGTGGCGTCGGGCCAGGCGCGCAGGAAGCCGAGCAGGTGCTCGGCGGCGCCGTAGGTCTTCCAGGTCAGGTTGGTGCCGAGCTTGCACCAGTCGTTGTGCAGGGCGTTGCCCTGGTCGTAGCCGACGAGCTCGTCGGCGAAGGCGTGGCTCTGGAAGACCGGCACGCCGGGGCGCACCGAGCCCAGCTTGTTGGCGGCGAACCGGGCCAGCCAGGCGGGGTCGTCCAGGGGGCTGCGGGTGGTGAAGTCGCTGATGCGCCGGAACGCGGTGTCGGCGAGCACGGGGCCGAGGTCGAAGCTGGCGATGCAGACGTTCTGGTACTTGGCCTTCAGCTTCTTGCCGGTGTCGTTGAGGTAGGAGTCCAGCTTCAGCTCGGGGTAGGCGCTGTCGAAGCCGAGCGCGGCCATGAACATCAGGCCGGTGAAGGGGCCGCCCTCCAGGAACTTGCGCATCGCCAGCGGGTCGGCGGGGACGCCACCGGCCGACACGCCCTTGAGGGCGAGGTCGGGCGCGTAGGAGGCGGCCAGCTCGGCGGCCCAGGCGGCGGAGCTGCCGCCCTGGGAGTAGCCGAGGACGCCGACGGGGGTGGCGGCGTCCAGGCCGGAGCCGGGCAGCCGCTGGGCGGCGCGGGCCATGTCCAGGACGGCGCGGCCCGAGGACTGGCCGACGATGTAGGTGTGGCCGCCGGGGGTGCCGAGGCCCTCCATGTCGGTGACGGCGACCGCCCAGCCCTTGTTGAGCAGGTCGTTGATGGGGATCTGCTCGTAGTCCAGGCCCTTGCTGAGGGAGTAGGACGGCGCGCAGGAGTCGCCGAGGCCGCGGGTGCCGACGGCGTAGGAGACCAGCGGGCGGGGGCCCTTGCCGGTCCACGCCTTGGTCGGCACCAGCACGGTGCCCGAGACCGCGATGTCGTTCCCGGTGGCGTTCTGCGACCGGTACAGCACCTGGGTGGAGGTGACCGCCGAGGACATCGGGTACTTGGCGGGGCGGGAGCGGATGATGTCGCCGGCCTTGCCGCCGGGCAGCGGCGCGGGGGGCTGGTAGAAGGGGTCGTCGGCGGGGGCGGGGGGCGTGTCGGCACTCGCCGGGACCGCGGGTGCGGCGCCCAGGGAGAGCAGGGCGCCGGCTCCGATGGCCAGAGCCGCGCGGCGGAAGGTTCCGTGTCTCAAGGGGGGTCCTCTTCGGGGGGCGGGACGGGGCCTCCAGCGTGAAGCAGGTCACATCGCCCCGTCTTGTTAGACGCGGAAGCTAATAGACATGGCGAATACTCACCGCGGCACTGATCCGGCGCCCCCCACGAGCCCTGCTCAGCCGAACTCACAAGCGCGCGCGGGAACGCTGTCGAAATCACCCATGGCGGATTCCGGCGGCGCCCGCTCAGAATGGCGCATCCATGAGGCGAGCCACCGCATGAGGGCTTGCCGCACCCGAGGAGGTCGGATGCGTCTCATCCTCGGCGGACGGCTGCTGCCCCTGGCGGCGGCCGTCCTCGCCGCGCTCGCGCTCCTGGTGGCTCCCGCGCACGCCGCCGCCCCGTCGTTCGACGGCCCCGGCCCTTACAAGGTCTCGTTCCAGGTGCAGGGCGACACGACGCTGTACTACCCGAGCGACATCGCCAAGAGCCCGCGCCGGCACCCCGTCATCGTGTGGGGCAACGGGACGTTCGCGATCCCCGTCATCTACGACGGGCTGCTGCGGCACTGGGCCAGCCACGGCTTCATCGTCGCGGCGGCCAACACCGCCTTCTCCGGCAGCGGCCAGGAGATGCGCGCCGGGATCGACCTGCTGGCCAAGGCCGACAAGCAGAGCGGCAGTCCCTTCCACGGCAAGGTCGACCTGAAGCGCATCGGGGCGTCGGGGCACTCGCAGGGCGGCGCCGGGACGGTCAACGCCGCGCAGGACCCGCGGATCATCACCTCGGTCCCGATCCAGCCGGGCGGCCGGGCCGACCCGTCCCGCCTGCACGGCCCCACCCTCTACCTGGCCGGGCAGTACGACGTCATCGTCTCCCCCGCCTCGGTCCGGAGCCTCTACGAGAGCTCCGGCCAGGTTCCGGCCATCTACGCCGAACGCGCCGGGGCCACGCACTTCACGCCGCTCGGCGACGGCGGCGACTACCGGGGCATCACCACGGCGTGGTTCCGGCTCCAGCTGATGGGCGACGAGCGGGCCCGGGGCCTGTTCTTCGGCGACCACTGCGGCATCTGCTCCAGCCCGGCGTGGCCGGTCGTCACGCGCAACGCCAAGGCCGAGCAGGTCCCGGGGCCGTCCTCCGCGCTCAGCGCCGGTCGCTGACGCTCAGCACGATCTTGCCTTCGGCCCGGCCGGACGCGCTCAGCTCGTGGGCCTCGGCCGCCCGCGCGAGGGGGAGCACCTCCCCCACCGCGACCCGCAGGCGGCCGTCGCCCGCGAGGGCGGCGAGTTCGGCCAGGTCGGCCCCCGAGGGGGTGAAGCCGAACTCGGCGAACCGCAGGCCGCGCGCCTCGGCCTCGCGCCGGACAGCGGTCCGGTCCGGCCCGCTGCCGCGGACGTCGATGAGGACGCCGCCCGGCGCGAGGGTCCGCAGCGAGCGCGGCCCGTAGTCGCCGGCGATCGGGTCCAGCACGACGTCGACGTCCTTGACGGCCTCGGCAAAATCGGTGTCGGTGTAGTCGACGGCCTCGTCCGCGCCGAGGTCGCGCAGGAGGCCGTGCCCGGCCGCGCGGGCGGTGCCGATCACGTACGCGCCGCGCGCCTTGGCGATCTGCACGGCCAGGTGGCCGACCGCGCCGGCCGCCGCGTGCACCAGCACCCGCTGCCCCGCCGCGACGGGCGCGACGCGGGTGAGCGGCTGCCAGGCGGTGAGCCCCGCCGTCGGCAGCGCGGCGGCGTGCACGTGGTCCAGGTGCGGCGGCAGGGCGGCGAGCCGGTCCTCGGCGGTCACCGCGTACTCGGCGTAGGCGCCGCGGGGCGGGAAGGCGTTGCCGAAGACCGCGTCGCCCGGCCGGAACCGCCGCACCCCCGCGCCGACCCGCTCGACCACGCCGGACAGGTCGAGGCCGAGCGTGAACGGCGGCTCCCCGAACCGGCGTATCTCCCCCGAGCGGATGCGCCGGTCGGCCGGGTTGACGCCCGCCGCGCGGACCCGCACCAGCACTTCGCCCGGCCCCGGCTCCGGGCGCCCGGTCTCCACGACCTCCAGCACCTCCGGTCCGCCGTAGGAGCGCTGGCTCACGGCGAGCATGCGAGGGTTCATCCGCCCGGTCCCTTCGTTCTCGATCACTGGTACCGGTACACATGCTGGTGGAGACCGGTATCCGTTGTGAAGAAGGCACCTGTTTGATATCTAGGTACCCCATGGATACCACCCAGTGGCCGCTCACCTACCGCCGCGACTGCCCCTCCCGCACGGTCGTCGAGGTGCTCGCCGACAAGTGGACCCTGTACGTCCTGGCGGCGCTGCGGCGCCAGGAGGGGCCGATGCGGTTCAACGAGCTGCGCCGGGCGCTCGACGGCATCACCCAGAAGATGCTGACGCGGACGCTGCGCGCGCTGGAGCGCGACGGCCTGGTCAGCCGCACGGTGTACCCCACCGTCCCGCCCCGGGTGGAGTACGCGCTGACCGGGCTGGGCGCCGAGGCCGGGAAGCTGACCACCGCCATCGCCGAGTGGTCGGCCGCGCACGTCCCGGAGATCCTCGCCACGCGGGCGGAGTTCGACGCGCGGGCCGCCGCCGCGCCGCGGCCGGTGACCTGACCGGCGTTCAGGCCAGCAGGCGCTCGCACGCCTCGATGAGGCGGGCGCGCAGGGGCCGCGCGCGTTCGGTGAAGGCGCGCTGGGCGGCGGCGTACTCGGCGCGGCCCTCGGGCGTCTCGACGCGGACGGGTTCGTGCCCGAGCGCCGACAGGTCGTAGGGGCTGGCCCGCATGTCCATCAGGCGGATGTCGCGGGCCAGGCCGAAGCAGTCGGCGACCAGCTCGGAGGCGACCAGCGGCGACAGCTTGTACGCCCACTTGTACAGGTCCATGTTGGCGTGCAGGCAGCCCGGCTGCTCCAGGTCGTGCTGGGTGTCGCGGGACGGCTGCAGGGCGTTCAGCGGGCGCGCCTCGTCGGTGAAGAAGCGGAACGCGTCGAAGTGGCTGCAGCGGACGCCGCGCTCCTCGACGACCGCCGCGATCGCCGGCGGGGCGAGGCGCATCGGCCAGGACGCGTGCCGGACCTCGGGCGCGCGGTAGACCATCGCCCACTCGTGCAGCCCGAAGCAGCCGTGGAAGGCGGGGCGGGCGGCCGTCGCGGTGAGCAGCCTGGAGATCCATGCGACGGAGGCGCGGCGGCGCTCCATGAGGGAGGCGACGTCGACCGTGGCGCCGTCCGGGGTGTCCAGGTAGTCGCGCCCGTGGTCGCGGGCGCCCCGCAGCACCACGTGCGCGCCCGGGTGCCACTGCGCGAGGCGGGCCGGGCGGTGGCTGTAGTAGGTGAACAGGAAGTCCTCGACCGGGTGGGCCGTGCCCGCCTCGCGGCGGGCCAGGTGCGGCGCCGTCCACGCCTCGATCCGCGCGCGGTGCGCGGCGGCCCGCGCGCGCCACTGCTGGGGACTCAGAACCTCCACCGGTGCATGCTATGCGGGTTCGCGCGGTTACGATTCGGGCGATAACTGATGTTGGGGGGACATGTCCGAGCCCCGTGTCGCGCGGACGCTCGCGATCGCCGTCCTGGCGAGCATGGTGGGCGTCTACCTGCTCTCCCGGCCCTGGTCGGCGGTCGCGGTGCTGCCGGTGTTCGCGCTCCAGCTCCGCTACCTGGTGCCGCGCCTGGAGCGGCTCCGCACGCCGGCCGCCACCGCCGTCCAGGCCGCCCTGACCTACACCGCCGTGCTGCCGTTCGAGGTGACGGCGAGCATGCTCGGGCTGCTGATGGCGGCGCTGCTGCTGGACGGCGCGTGGCGCGTGGCGGCGGCGGCCGCCGTCTCGGCCGTCGTCATCGAGGCCGTGCGGGACGGCACCGCGGACGGCACCCTCGGCATCTCGATCACGGTGGCGCTGACCTGCCTGGTCACCTACGGCCTGGCCGGGTTCGTCGGCCGGATCGAGGAGGTGCACGCCGCCCGGCTCGCGCTCGCGGTGTCGGCGGTGGAGGAGGAGCGGCTCGCGATGGCCGCCACGCTGGACGACGGCATCGGCCGCGCCCTGGACCGCATCGCGCGGGCGCGGCCCGGCGGGCTCGGCGAGGTGCTGGCGACGGCGCGCGAGTCGCTCGGCGCCGTCCGGTCCGCCGCCGCCGACCTGCGCGGCCTGTCACTCGCGCCCGAGATCGCCGCCGCGCGGGGCCTGCTGGCGTCCGCCGGGATCGAGGCGGCGGTGCGGACCGGGCACAACGAGCCGCTCGGGCAGGCGGGCACGCTGCTGGCGGCGGTGCTGCGCGAGGCCGTCACCGACGTGGTGCGGCAGGGCACCGCACGGCGCTGCGAGATCGAGACCGCCGAGCGCGGCGGCATGCTCGTGCTGCGGGTCGCCGGCGACGGCGAGCGGACCGCCGAGCGCGCCGCCGCGGCGCTGGACGACCTGGCCGCGCGGGTCGCCGAGGTCGGCGGGCGGCTCACCGCCGGGCTGGAGCCCGACGGCCGGTTCGCGGTGACGGCCCAGGTCACCGCCACCGAACCGCCGTGCCCCGCGGGCGGGCGCGAGCACCGGCTGTCACTGGCGCTGCTCGCCACCGTGCTCACCGGCCTGAGCGTCAAGGGCCTGCTGCTGATGTCGGCCGCGCAGGCGCTGGCCGCCGTGCCGCTGCTGGCGGCCTGCTGCGCGCTGATCCTCTGGCCGCGCGGCCGGTGGACGCTGCTGCCCCTGGCGCTGCTCTGCTACCTGCCGCTGATCTGGTTCAAGGAGGCCTGGGGCGGCACGCCGGGATACCTGGCGGGCGCGCTGCTGGTGCTGCTGCCCGCCGCCGCCGCGTGGCCGCTGGTCGGCGCGGTACTGGTCAGCATGGGCGTGATCGCGTGGGCGGCCGGCGCGGGCGCGCCGCTCGTCGCCAACTCGGTGATCAGCGCGCTGGTGACGGGGCTGGTGGTGTACGGGCTGGTCCGGCCCGCGCAGCTGGCCGACGAGCTGCGCGCCGCGTCGGCCGGGCTGGCCCGCGCCGCCGTCGTCCAGGAGCGGCTGCGCGCGGCCCGCGACCTGCACGACCTGCTCGGCCACACCTTCGCCGCGGTCCTGCTGAAGGGCGAGCTGGCGCGGCGGCTGGAGCGGTCCGACCCGGCGCGGGCCGCGCGCGAGTTCGCCGACATGGTCGCGATGGCGGTCCGGGCCCGCGCCGACATGGACGCCCTCACCTGCACCGCGCCCCGGCTGGACCTGGACGCCGAGCTGGCCTCGGCGCGGTCGGTGCTGGAGGCGGCCGGGATCGAGGTGCGGGTGGCGCGCGACGGCGACCCGCCCGCCGCCGCCGCGACCGTCCTCGGCGCGGTGCTGCGCGAGGCCGTCACCAACGTGCTGCGGCACAGCGCCGCCCGGCACTGCGAGATCACCGTCCGGGCGGACGGGCTGAGCGTCGCCAACGACGGCGCGCCCGCGCGGGTCGCCCCGCCCGGCTCGGGCATCGGGAACCTGCGGACCCGGCTCGCCGCGGCCGGCGGCCGGCTGGAAGCGGGGCGCGACGGCGACCGGTTCCGGCTGACCGCGCGCCTAGATCCAGCCGGCCTCGCGGGCGATGCGGACGGCGTCGGTGCGGCCGCGGGCGTTCAGCTTGGCGACGATCGCCGTTAGGTGGTTGCGGACCGTCCCGGCCGACAGGTGCAGCGCGCCGGAGATCTCGGCGGGCTCGGCGCCGTCCGCGGTCATCCGCAGCACGTCCTTCTCGCGCGGCGTCAGCGGGTCGCCCGCCAGGTCCCACGCGGCGACGGCCAGGTTCGGGTCCAGCACGCGCCCGCCGGCCGCGACGGTGCGGATCGCCTCGGCCAGCTCGTCCGGCGGCGCCGTTTTCAGGACGAACCCGCTCACCTTGGCGTCCAGCGCGCGCCGCAGGTGACCCGGGCGGCCGTTGCCGGTGAGCATCAGGGCGCGGCAGGCCGGGAGCGCCTCGCGCAGCGCGGCGGCGGCGTCGAGGCCGTCCATGCCGGGCATGTCGACGTCGAGCACCGCGACGTCGGGGCGGTGCGCCCGCGCCGCCGGGACGACGTCGGTGCCGGTCCCGACCTCGGCGACGACCTCCAGGTCCGGTTCCAGACCGAGCAGCGCCACCAGCGCGCCGCGCACCACGTGCTGGTCCTCGGCGATCAGCAGCCTGATCACATGTCCTCCCCGGGGGTCGCCGGGGTCCATGGTCTCAGGGCGCGAAGATCGCCGCGGGGTCGCCGGTGAGCCAGGTGTTGTCGATCCGCATCCGGGTGATGACCCAGCGGCCGCCGTCGCGGGCCAGCTCCACGTCGTAGGGGTTCTTCAGCAGCGCGTGCACCCGGTGGTCGGCGGTGAGCAGGTGCTGGGCCTCCACCAGCGCGGTGAGGCGGGCGGTGTCGCCGTCGATCGCCACGCGGGCGTTGGTGACCTGGTGGGTGGTGTCGACCCGGCCGGCGAACAGGGCGAGGATCGTGTCGACGATGGCGTCCCGGCCGGTCATCAGCGGCGGCGCGGCGCCCCACTTCGCGGCCGCCGGGGCGAAGTCCAGCTCGGCGTCGGCGGCGAAGGCCGAGGCGAACAGGTCCCGGTCCTTCAGGTCCTGGCCGAGGGCGAACCGGTGCAGCGCGTCGACGATCTCCACCCGGTCCCGGAGTTCACGAAGGGTCGCGTCCGCGTCGTCGGCCGGAGCGGACAGGGCGCGGTCGGCGGTGACGTACATGGGGTGCTCCGATACAGGTGGCGTGTGGTTCCGACTCCTTCACCCTGCTCTCCGGACCGCTGATGATCAATGTGTCATGCTGCAACGATCGTGAAGTCTGGTTTAACGATCGGAGGCCGGATGCTGGAGCGGCACGAGCTGGAGGCGTTCCTGACGCTCGCCGAGGAACTGCACTTCGGCCGCACCGCCGAACGCCTGCACGTGTCCACCGCCCGGATCAGCCAGACGATCCGCAGGCTGGAGCGGCGGATCGGCGTCCCGCTGTTCGAGCGCACCAGCCGCCGCGTCGCCCTCACCGCGACCGGCGCGGAGCTTTACGCCGAGCTGCGGCCCGCCTGGACCCGGATCGGCGCGGCGGTGGAGCGCGCGACGCGGTACGGCCGCGGCATGGCCGGGACGCTGCGCGTCGGCTTCACCGGCGCGGCCGCCGGCCAGCTGATGCTCGACGCCGCCGGGCCGTTCCGCGACCGGCACCCCGGCAGCCGGGTGCTGCTGGAGGAGGTGCGGATCCGGGACTGGCCGCTGCTGCGCGACGGCGAGCTCGACCTGCTCATGGCGGCGGGCCCGCTGGACGTGCCGGGCGTCGCCGCCGGGCCCGTCCTGGTGCGCGAGGCGGCGATGCTCGCGGTACCGGCGGGGCACCCCTTCGCCCGCCGCGCGTCGGTCTCGCTGGAGGATCTGGCGCGGGTGCCGGTGCTGCGCCACGACGGGGAGCTGCCTGCGTCCTACGCGGCACGGCACAGCCCTACGGAGACACCCGCCGGACGGCCCGTTCCGTCCGGCCCGCGGGCTTCGACGCTCAACGAGTTCCTCGCGTTCGTCAGTGCTGGGGAAGGCGTCCTGCCGGTCGGTGCGCAGGCCCGGCGGTACTACCCGCGGCCCGGCGTCGCCTACGTCCCCTTCAGCGACGCGCCGCCGGTGGAGTGGTCGCTGTTCTGGCGGGAGGACCGGGCCACCGCCCTGGTGCTGGCGTTCGCGGCGGCGGCGGCAGAGCTGCTCGGCCGGGACCCATGACGATGTCATGGGTGATCGATGACGAGATCTCTGGGACGCCGCCTCCCGCCTCGGCAGGGTTGGAGGCATGGCAGAAGCAGTGGTGCTGGAGCAGGTCAGCAAGGTCTACGGCAAGGGCAGAGGCGCGGTCGCGGCGTTGCGGGAGGTCTCGGTCGGGCTGCCCAAGGGCGGCTTCACGGCGGTGATGGGGCCGTCCGGATCGGGCAAGTCGACCTTCCTGCACTGCGCCGCCGGGCTCGACACCCCGACGGCCGGCTCGGTGCGGCTCGGCGGGACCGAGCTGGCGACGCTGAGCGAGACCAGGCTGACCGAGCTGCGCCGGCGGCGGGTCGGGTTCGTGTTCCAGGCGTTCAACCTGGTGCCGTCGCTGACCGTCGCGCAGAACGTCACGCTGCCGCTGCGGATGGCGCGGGCCAAGGCCGACCCGGCCTGGCTCGGCGAGGTGCTGGAGCGGGTCGGGCTCGGCGGGCGGGCCGGGCACCGCCCCGGGCAGCTGTCGGGCGGCCAGCAGCAGCGGGTCGCGATCGCGCGGGCGCTGGTCACCCGGCCCGAGGTGGTGTTCGGCGACGAGCCGACCGGCGCGCTCGACACCATGACCGCCAAGGACGTGCTGGCGCTGCTGCGCGAGGCGGTGGACGCCCTCGGCCAGACCGTCGTGATGGTCACCCACGACCCGGTGGCCGCGTCCTACGCCGACACCGTCCTGTACCTGGCCGACGGCCGGATCGTCGACGCGATGAGCGCCCCGACCGCCGGCGCGGTCGCCGAGCGCATGACCCGGCTGGGGGCCTACGTCCGATGATCTCCTTCGCCCTGCATGCGCTGCGGCACCGCAAGGCGTCCTTCGCCGGCGCGTTCGCCGCCCTGTTCTGCGCCGCCGCGATGATCTGCGCCTGCGGCACGCTGATGACCACCGGCCTGGCCGGGCACGCCCGCCCCGGCCGGTACGCGGGCGCGCCGGTGATCGTCGCCGGCGACCCCGAGTCGCACTTCCTGAAGGACAAGGGCGACGGCGAGTTCAAGCGCAAGAGCAAGCCGAACACCGCGCGGGCCTGGATCCCCGCGGCGCTGGCCGAGCGGATCCGGTCGGTGCCGGGCGTCGAGCGGGCGGTGCCCGAGGTGTCGGTCCCCGTGCTGGGGCCGGACGGGAAGGCGACCGGGCACGGCTGGGAGTCGGCCGCGCTCACCCCCGTCGCGCTGCGCGCGGGGCGTGCCCCGCGGGCCGCCGGGGAGATCGTGGTGGCGCGGGGACGGGTCGGCGCGCGGCTGCGGGTCCTCACCCCCGCCGGGCCCGGCGCCTACACCGTCGTCGGCGTGTCCCGGCAGAACGCGGGCGTGTTCTTCAGCACCGGCGAGGCGGCGCGGCTCGCCGCCCGGCCCGGCCAGGTGACCGCGATCGGCGTGTGGCCGGCGGGCGCCGCCAAGGCCGTCCGGGACGCCGTCGGCGGCGCGGCCGTCGTGCGGACCGGCGACGGCCGCGGCCAGGTGGAGTTCCTCGGCGTCGACGCCGCCCGCACCAGGCTGATCAGCATGGGCGCCGCGCTCGGCGGCACGTCGCTGCTGGTCGCGCTGCTGGCCGTCACCGGCACGTTCGGCATCACCGTCCAGCAGCGCGAACGCGAGCTGGCGCTGCTGCGCGCCGTCGCCGCCACGCCCCGGCAGGTGCGCCGGCTGATCGGCGGCGAGGCGCTGCTGGTCGGCGTGCTCGCGGCGGTGCCCGGCGCGCTCGCCGGGCTGCCGCTCGGCGCGTGGCTGCACGGCCGGTTCGTCGGGCTCGGCGCGGTCCCGGCCGAGCTGCCGCTCGTGCTCGGCCCGTTCGCGCCGCTCGCCGCGGTCGCGGCGACCGTCCCGGCGGCGTGGATCGCCGCGCGGGTCTCGGCGCGGCGGGTCGCCCGGCTGCGGCCGGTGGAGGCGCTCGGCGAGGCCGCGCTCACCCCGGGCCGGACGCCCTGGCTCCGCGTCCTGGCCGGGCTCGCCGCCGTCGCGGCGGGCGTCGTGCTGACGCTCGTGCTGACCTCGGTGCACAGCGACGCGGCGTCCGGGCCGCTGACGCCGCTCACCGCGCTGGCCTGGACGACCGCGATCACCCTGCTCGGGCCGCTGCTCGCCCGCTGCACCCTCGGCCTGATCCCCGCCGGCGGGCTGGTCGCGGCGAACCTGCGGGCCGACACGCGGCGGACCGCGGCGGTGCTCGGCCCGCTCACCCTGATGATCGCGCTGTCGGGCACGCTGATGTTCGCCGAGACGACCGTCAAGAACGCCGCCGCCGAACAGGCGCGGGCCGGGACCCGCGCGAGCCACGTGCTCGGGCCGATGACCGCCGCGCAGGCCGCCGAACTGCGGCGGCGGCCGGGCGTGCGGGCCGTCACCCAGGTGCTGCGCACCCGCGTGCGCGCGATCGGCTCGCCCTACAGCGCGCAGGGCGTCACGACCGAGGGGCTCGGCGAGACGATGGACCTGAAGGTCGTGTCGGGGACGCTGGCGGACCTGCGCGAAGGGACCGCCGCCGTCCGCACGCACCTGGGCAAGAAGGTCGGCGACACGCTCGCGATCGCGATGGCCGACGGGACGCCGGTGCGGCTGCGCGTCGTCGCCGTCTACGAACGCGGCCTCGGCTTCGGCGACCTGACGCTGCCGTATCCGCTGGTCGCAGCGCATGTGGACGTCCCAATGGGGACCGCGCTGGTCGCCGCGCCGGGCGTGAAACTGACCGGAACGGCCGTGCGGGCCGCGTCCCGGGAGAACAGCGGCAGCGCCGTGAACTATCTCTCACTCGGCCTGATCGTGGCGTTCGCCGGCATCACGATGGTCAACACGCTGGCGCTGGCCGTCGCGGGCCGCTCCCGCGAGCTGGCCCTGCTGCGGCTGGCCGGCTCGAGCCGCCGCCAAGTCCTGCGCACACTGCGGTTCGAGACGCTCGCGGTGGTACTGCTGGCAGCGGCCCTCGGCGGTGGTATCGCGTTCGTCACACTCACCGGGTTCGGTGCCGGCATGACGGGCTCGAGCCCGGCGTTCCCGCCCGGCGTGTTCGCCGGGATCGTCGCGGCGGCGGGCGCCCTCGCCCTCGCCGCGACCGCGCTGCCGGCCCGCGCCGCGCTGCGCGCCGCCCCGGCGGCCGTGCTCGGCGCCCGCGAGTAGCCGCAACCACAGAAACCCCAGGTCAGATGGCCTGGGGTTTCTTCGCGGTGGACGGATGGGTCAGGCGGCTCCGGACAGAGTCTCGCCGCAGCATGGGGGCGCTTCCCCCTCCTCGATGAGCGGAGCGGGGATCAGAGCTTGCAGAGCTTGGAGAACGGGGCCGGGACGCGGACCTTCTGCGGGCCGAAGTCGACCAGCACGGCGGAGTCGTCGACGCCGATGACCCGGCCGAGGCCGTACTTGTCGTGGCTCACGCGGTCGTCGACAGCGAAGACCTCCAGCGGCGCGGGCGCCTCCGGAGCCTTGAAGGGGCTGGTGGGCAGGTGACGCTTGGTGACTGCACGGGAAGTTTTCATCAATACCAGTATGCGCTGTCCGGGGCGCGTCTGGACCGAAGTTGTGCACTTCGATACCGATACCGTGCGTGATCGCGCCGTCGCACTTGCCGCGGCGGGGGGCTTGCCCTCCCACGACGATGTGCTACCGTGACGTTCAGTTGCGGTTCCCATGGACTCTGTGTGCGCCTGCTGGTTCTTGACCTCAGGCGCACTTTTTGTTTCCGGCCCCCATCGGGTGGGAACTGCAGCTACGGGGCCCGCGAGAGGCGAGCCCCACAGTGCCTCACAAGGAGAACAGATCATCGCTACCGGCACCGTGAAGTGGTTCAACGCTGAAAAGGGCTTCGGTTTCATCGAGCAGGACGGCGGCGGCCCCGACGTCTTCGCTCACTACTCGAACATCGGCGGCTCGGGCTACCGGGAACTCCAGGAAGGCCAGAAGGTCTCCTTCGACGTGACCCAGGGCCAGAAGGGCCCGCAGGCGGAGAACATCGTCGCCTCCTAAGCTTCGGCTTGCAGTGCGCGGGCGGTCCCGGCCCCTTCGGGGAGCCGACCGCCCGCACCCGTGCGGTCCCCGGCCTCCGGCCGGGGCCGCACGCGCGTGGCCGCCGTTCCGGCGCCCGCTCGGCCCGATCACACCCCGTTCCCACCGGTTCCGCGTGTGATCCGTGCCATATCACCCGGCTCGTTCTTGCGACTTCTTCGCCCGGCGTTCTTTTCCGACGGACCGGGTTGCGGAGCACTCCTCGACACGCGCCATCTCCGAGGAAGGTCTTCTTCACCATGACCACCAACCCCCGCAGGCGCCCCTCCCGTCCCGGCCGTCGTCCCGCCAGGCCGTCCTCCTCCTCTTCTTCCCGCCCGCAGCAGCAGGGCGGCGAGTTCGCGATGCCCGAGAGCACGACGCCCGCACTGCCCCCGGTCTTCTCCTTCGAGGACCTGGACATGCCCGAGGCGCTGCTGAAGACGCTCGCGGACCAGGGCGTCACCGAGCCCTTCCCGATCCAGGCGGCGACGCTGCCCAACACGCTGAACGGCCGCGACGCGCTCGGCCGCGGCCGCACCGGCTCGGGCAAGACCCTCGCCTTCGGCCTCGCGCTGCTCGCCCGCACCGCCGGCAAGCGCGCCGAGCCGCACCGCCCGCTCGCGCTCGTGCTGGTGCCGACCCGCGAGCTCGCCCAGCAGGTCACCGACGCGCTCACCCCCTACGCCGACGCGCTGCGGCTGCGCCTGGCCACCGTCGTCGGCGGCATGTCGATCACCCGCCAGGCCGCCGCGCTGCGCCGCGGCGCCGAGGTCCTGGTCGCCACCCCCGGCCGGCTCGCCGACCTGATCGAGCGCGGCGACTGCGCGCTGGACCGCGTCGCGATCACCGTGCTGGACGAGGCCGACCAGATGGCCGACATGGGCTTCCTGCCGCAGGTCACCCGGCTGCTGAACCAGGTCGAGCCCGGCGGGCAGCGGATGCTGTTCTCCGCGACGCTGGACCGCAACGTGGACCGGCTCGTCCGCCAGTTCCTGAACGACCCGGTCACCCACTCGGTGGACCCGTCGGCGGGCGCGGTCACCACGATGGACCACCACGTCCTGCACGTCTCCGAGACCGACAAGCAGGAGGTCGTCGCGCACATCGGCGCGCGCGAGGGCCGCGTCATCATGTTCGTCGGCATGAAGCACGCCGCCGACCGGCTCGCCCGCAAGCTGCTGGCGCGCGGCGTCCGCGCCGCCGCGCTGCACGGCGGCAAGTCCCAGCCGCAGCGCAACCGCACGCTGGAGGGCTTCCGCACCGGCCAGCTGAACGTGCTGATCGCCACCAACGTCGCGGCGCGCGGCATCCACATCGACGGCCTGGACCTGGTCGTCAACGTGGACCCGCCGACCGACCACAAGGACTACCTGCACCGCGGCGGCCGCACCGCCCGCGCCGGCGAGTCCGGCACGGTCGTCACGATCGTGCTGCCCGAGCAGCGCCGCGAGACCGAGCAGCTGATGCGCGCGGCCGGGATCAGCCCGACCGTCACCCGCGTCGCGCCCGGCGACGCCGAACTGACCGCGATCACCGGCGCCTGCGAGCCGTCGGGCGTCCCGGTCGTGCTGACGCCCCCGCCGGCCCAGCAGCAGCAGAAGCCCGCCGGCGCGCCCTCCTCCGCCAACCGCGGCCGCCGAGGCGGCCGCTCCCGAGGCGGCCGAGGCCGCACCCCGGCCCGCGGCTGACCGGACAGCACTGATCCCCAGCACCCCGAGGGGCCCCGCCGACCGGCGGGGCCCCTCGCCGCATTGATCACCGCCCCAAGGAACCCGCCGAGCACCTGCACCGGCCTGCAACCTGCCCCAGAGACCTCGCCTGACAACTCGCCCCCCGACCAGCCCCGGGCGATTGCGCCGCGTTTACCTCACGCCTGGCGGCTCCCCCTTGACCAAGCTCGGACGAGTGCGCACCGCTTCGCGATCATCTGGACGGAGCTCGCCCCCAACGTCACCCCGCCCGGGTCGGTAACGCACTCGCGCTCACTCAGATGCCGGTGGCACACGGCCGCACTTCCCTCCGGCAGGCTGTGTCCTGAAGTCCCGGCCTAAGAAGCTCGCTTCCAACGCCCCCCACCAGCCGGATAACCCGCCCAAGCAGCAGCCGAGACCGCCGACCGGACCCCTCAGCCAGACAGGACCAGCGCGGACAGAGCGTGAACCGCGAAGCCCACCGGCACCATCCGCACCGCGGTTCGCCAAGCCCCGCCTCCAGTCTGCACGGCATCGCATCGCAGCCAGCGGCGTCATCGCCAGCACACCCCCTCCTCAGGCAGAACCAGCACGGACGAGGCACGGGCTGCGAAGCCACCGACACCGTCCGCCGCTCGCCCTAAGACCCGGCTCGCAGGCATCGCAAGCACAGCACCGCTTCACAATCCGACCGACAGCGGCGCCGCCAGGCGACACACCTCAACCAGGCATGACCAGCGCGGACGGGTCGTAGACCGTGAAATCCACCGGCACCGTTCGCACCGCTGTATGTGCGGGTTCTCCGGTGCCGGGGTTGCAGGCGAAGCGGGGATGGGCGCCGCCCGCGATCAGCAGCCTGACACGGTGGCCGGCGGGGAAGCGGTGGGCCGTCGCCCCCATCGCGACGGTCACGGTCTCCGGGGCGTCCGGGGTCAGGCGCAGCACGCCGTCGCAGATGTTGCGGGATCGGCCCTTGGTGTCCACGTCGCACAGACGCGCGAAGACGTCGCCGTGGCCGGTGGCCGTGGTGACGCTCAGCCGGGCGGCGACCGGGCCGATGATCTCCAGCGGCTCGGTGAGCGGCCCGCTGTCGAAGGTCAGGGTGTCGGCGCGGGCGGCGAGGGCGGTATCGTCGCGGCGGCCCGCCTTCGGCGACAGCAGCGGGCCGCCGATCGAGGGCGTCGGATCGGCCGGGTCGTGGCGGAAGGACAGCGGCAGCGCGTCCGGGCCGACGAGGTCGGTGCCGAGGCGCCATTCGCGGGGCGTGCCGGGCGGCGGCCAGGACGGCAGGTCGCGGGGCTCGCCGTCGACGAAGACCCGGACGGGCTCCTTGCGCAGGCCCGAGTCGTCGCCGCACAGGTGGGCGCGCAGCCAGGCGAGGCTCTCGGCGAAGACGTCCGCCGCGCCCTTGTCCAGGGCCGAGGTGTGCGTCCACGGCCCGACGAGCAGGGACGCGCGGGGCAGCCGCGCGTACTGCCGGAGCGTCTGCTCCAGGCAGAGGTCGTACCAGCCGGTGATCAGGCAGGCCGGGACGTCCGCCGGGCCGAGGGCGGCGCCCTGCCAGAACGGGTCGGCCGAGTCGGGATGGGCCAGGGCCTCCTCCAGGAAGGGCACCGGCTCGGCGAACGCGACCCGCAGGCCGTCGGTGAGAGGGCGGGTGCGTGCCGCCTTCTTGAGGCGGCACGCCAGTCTGAGCACCGCCTTCAGGTAGGGCAGCGTCCCGCGCCCCTGGAAGGCCATGGCGGCGCTCGCGGCCAGGGCGTTCTCCAGATTGAGCACACCGCCGCTGTAGAAGACGGCGTGCGGGTCGTGGAAGGGGACCTGCGCCACGATGGCGCGTAGCTCGGGCGGCGGGTCGCTCGCGAGGGCCCACTGGGTGTAGGCCAGGTAGCTCGGCCCGATCGTGCCGAGGACGCCGTTGAACCACGGCTGCTCACGCAGCCACGCGACCGCCGCACGGCCGTCCTCGGGTTCGTTGCGCCACAGGTGGAAGTCTCCGCCGGAGCCACCCGTCCCCCGGCAGCTCTGCAGGACGACGTGGAATCCCTGCTCGGCGAAGGCCATCCCGTACAGGGCCGCCCACGGGAAACCGCGGCCGTAGGACGAGCGCATCAAGAGCGTGGGGAAATCCCCTTCGGCCAAAGGGAAGTAGTGGTCGGTCAGCAGGGGGCTTCCGTCTGCGGCGGGCACGCGCAGACCCGCTTCATGGCCTGCGCCGTACCGGGCGGCGGGGAGACCGCGCAGGGTGCGGCGCGCCAGCCGGACGCTCCGGGGCGGCTTCATGGATCGGGGGGCCATCGCTTCCTCCCTTACGGGAACACTTCCCGTACCTTGTACGAGAATAGCAGGATGGCGTCGTGGACCCCGAGCAGCTCTGGCTGACCCCGACCCGGGCCCGGGTCGGCCGCCCGCCCGCGCACACCCGCGCCGAGATCGTCGCGGCGGCCGTCGCGCTCGCCGACGCCGAGGGCGCCGCCGCCGTCACCATGCGCCGGGTCGCCGCCCGCATCGGCGCGGGCACCATGTCGCTGTACACCTACGTGCCCGACAAGGAGACGCTGCTGGAGCTGATGATCGACCACGCCGGCGGGGCCCGGCCGCTGCCCGAGCCCACCGGCGACTGGCACGCCGACCTGCGCGCGCTCGCGCACACCCAGCGGGAGATCATGCTGGCCCACCCGTGGCTGCCCGGCGTGCTGCCCGCCCGCCGCACGCTCGGCCCGAACACGCTGCGCACGCTGGAGCACGCCCTGGCCGTCCTGGAACCGGCCGGCCTGGCCGGCGCGGCCGGGCTGGAGGTGTTCTCGCTGCTCACCGGCTTCGTGGCGAGCCACACCGCGTACGAGATCGCGCAGCGGGACGTGGCGGGCGACGCACAGGCGCAGGCCCGCTACCTGCATCGGGCCGTCGAGGACGGCTCCCTGCCGCACCTCGCCGCCGCACTGGCCTCCCCGGACGCCGCTCCCCCCGGAGACACCTTCGACCGCCTCCTCGCCCGAATGATCGACGGCCTGGTCCCCTGACCCGCTCCGCTCCCCTGCCCGGCTTGCCTCCCCACGAGGCCCCGGATCACCGCCCGCCAAGGACGGCCCGACGGTCGATCCCTGCACGGCTCAAGCCACCAAGATCACCCCGCCATTCGAACGATCAGCGGCTTGCCTCCGAACCGCCTCCCCCAAGGCACTCCTCGCGCAGACATGGGATGCGTTTGCATGAGGACGGCTTGCCTAGTCGCGCGCACGCGAATCGAGCGACTCCATGCCTGCGGAGGGTGTGCGGTTTTAACCGGAGCTCGCAGGACGGTGAACCCGGCTGCATCTTCCGAAGGTCGGCTTTACCGGTCTGCCGCATAGCCCTCGATGAAGTAGTCGTACTGCGGCGCCGGCTGTGGACAGGACAGCACGCGATGCAGCGTGGGCCAGTGGTGAGGCTCGACGCGGTAGGAGAAGGCGAACCACTCATCGTCGCCACAGTCGAACAGATGGCGGATCTGCAGGAGTTGTTCGCGGGTCACCGGGAAGGTTCCTGCGACCCGTTCGTAGGGGCCGAACCAGATCAGGTGCCAGCCGGTGTTCTGGCCATCGGAGTACCGCGATGCGTCGCCGCCCATGGGACCGATCGTTTCACCGAGCTGCGCGCGCCACGGCTGCGCCCGCCGTCTGGACGTTCGGCGCGGCTTGCCCCTCTGCTCAGTGGCTGCTCCCTGTGCGGGGTGGGCCGTGTGAGGTGGCTTGGTAGTTGCTCCTGGTGCGGGTGCGGGTGCGGGTGTGGGGCGTCGGGTTGGGGCTGGTGGCCGGTAGGGCGCGTGGCGGGGCTTGCGGACTGCTCCTTTGGCGTGCGGGTTGGCCGGTGGGTGTGGGGTTACTTTTCGGTGCGGGCGTAGGTGGCCAGGATTGCGCCCGTGGTCGTCTGTTTGGTGCTGACGAGTTCGAGCAGGCGGGGTGCGGCGGCGTCGCCGAAGAGGCGCTTGCCGCTTCCCAGGATGACCGGGTCGATCATCAGGCGGATCTCGTCGACCAGGTCGTGGGAGAGCAGGGTGTGCACCAGCCCGGCGCTGCCGATCACGAGGAGGTAGCCGTCCTCCTGGTCCTTGAGGGCCTGCACCGCCTGGGCGACGCCGCCCTTGAGCAGTTCGCTGTTCTGCCAGGGGAGCGGGTCTTGGAGAGTGGCCGAGGCGACGTGCTTCGGCTTGGTGTTCAGCGGCTCGGCGATCACCTGCTCCTCCGGCGAGGCGTCCGGCCAGTACCTGGCGAACTGCTCGAAGGTGCGGCGCCCGAACAGGAAGCCGCTCGCGCCGGTGATGGCGCGGACGGCGTCACCGCGGGCCATGTCGTCGAAGTAGCGGACGTGCCAGCCGCCGTGCTCGAAGTCCCCGCTGGTGTCCTCGTCAGGGGCGGTGGGCCCCTGCGCGACGCCGTCGAGGCTCATCCACTCGTACACGATCACCTTGCTCATCTGCGGATTCCTTCCCCGTAAGGAACGAGTTCGGACAATTTCGGCAGGACGTCTTTCCAGCCGGCCATGCGTGAGCGAGAGGAGCGCGGTGCGCGGCCCTCAGTGTTCTGCGGTCCTTGGGCGCCTCGACGGGCATGGTGCGGCCCTGGCGCTTCGGTGAGGTGTGGGTCCGGCAGCGTGTCGGAGTTCGGCCGGTGCCGTGCGTTTCAGTTCGCCTTGGCCAACGGGCAGCCCGGCGGCCTGGCGTTGGCCAGCGTCGGCGGTCAGGTCAAGGCGAACTGCTTCAGCTTCGGTCTTGCTCCGGCGCTTCGATCGGGTTGGTGTGCACGGCTCCGCTGGTCAGGTGACGCTGGTCGCGGCGGGATGACTTGCTCGGGCGGAGCGGCGGCACCTCAGTGGCCGGGCGGCGGGCTTGGTCGTGCTTCAGGGCCAGCGTTTCGGCCGGTCGGCATTCTGCGTGCACGGCCCACTGGTCAGGTGATGCTGGTCGTGGCGGGGCTTCGGCATCGCGAGGGTTGGGCGGCGGGCTTGGTCATGTTCTCTCCCCGATCGGGGTGGGTTCTTCGAGGCGCGCCTCCCATAACGGTTCGTAGAGGCGCAGCCACTCGTCTGCGGCGGCGAGGGGGCCCGCCTCCAGGCGGCATACGTGCCGCCGGCCGTCGACGGTGCGGTGCAGCAGGCCCGCCCGCTCCAGCACCTTGACGTGCTTGGACGCCGCCGCCAGCGACATGTCCAGCGGTTCGGCCAGCTCGCTCACGGTGAGCGCACCGGCGGCGAGCCGGTGCAGCATCCGCCGCCGCGGGTCGCTGGCCAGCGCGTGGAACACCGCGTCCATCCGGGCGGCCGCGTCCGGCCGGAACACCACGTCGGCATGGAAGCCGATGTCCGCGTCTCTGCGATCCTCAACCATGTGGTTGAGGATCGCAGGGTGCGGCGAGTTTGTCAACCGAGTGGTTGAGCTTTCTAGTCGGCGATCAGACTGCCGCCGCCGCGCCGGCGGTCGCCGGGGCGGCTCTCGCGCTGGCGGCGGATCACGTAGGTCCCGGCGGCCACGCCGGTGCCGCCGTGCTCGGGATGAAGGAGGTAGACGGGCGCGGTGGCCTGGAGCGCGCCGAGGGCGAGCCCCTCGGCGTCGCGGACCCCGGTCGTCCAGTGGCAGACGCCGGCGTCGGCGACCAGGGTGTGCGGGTTACCGCCGGCGGCGCCGCGCAGCAGCTCCACCCCGGCGGCCGGGACGGGCCGCCAGCCCCCGAGGGCCGGGGGGGTGACGGCCTGCTCGACGAACGCGAGCGGGACGACGATCAGGTCGCCCTGGGCCTGCAGGCCGTCGACGATCGGCAGGGCGGCGGCGCGCTCCAGGTGGTCGAGCACGTTCAGGCCGGTGCGGGCGGTCAGGTCGGCGAGGGTCATGGTCATGGCGGTCTCTCCTTTCATGTGCGGCGGAGCAGCTGGGAGTACTGGGCGCCGGTCAGCCCGTAGGACCAGCCGGCCGCCTCGATCGGGTCGTTGAAATAGCCCGGCACGCCGAGGCCGTAGCGGCGGCGGGTGCCGTCGCGTTCGACGGAGCCGTTGACGGCGAGCAGCACCCGGTCGCGGGGACCCCAGATGCCGGGGCTGCGCCGCAGGTCGTACAGGCGCAGCTCGCAGCCGGGGTTGCCCGGGTCGGGCGCGGTCGCGACGAGGTCGAGGCCGGCTCGGTCGATGTAGACGTCCCAGCCGATGCGCTCGATCGCGCAGCGGCGGACCTCGATGTTGTTCTCGGCCGCGATGCGCTCGACGTCCGGCTCGGTGACGACCCATCCGGGGACGCGGGTGCCGTGCCAGGCGTGCACGCTCCAGCCGTCGGCGAACCGGACCGCCGGGCCGTCCGGGGAGTGCAGGCGCAGCCCGCCGGAGCGGGTTGGCGTCTCCTCGGTGTGGACGGCGGTGGGCCGTTCGGAGATGACGCAGACGTCGTCCTGCGGCCACCACCAGCCGCAGGATCGGGCGATCGCCGTCCACAGGCCGAACCGGTGGTCTTCCTCGGGGGTGTGCTCGTTCAGGCCGAGGCGGTGGCGGACGTCGAGGTAGGCGAGCCAGGACGCGTCGTGCTGGCCGTACCAGGCGAAGCCGGGCGTCTCGCCCAGCTCGGCGCGGAGGGGCGCCCGGAAGGACTCCTCCATCAGGTCGCGCAGGACGTCGTCGACGGCGGAGCGGAGCACGATGTCCAGCGGGACGCCGGCGCGCACGGCCTCGACCGGGTCGTCGGTGATCAGGTCCCGCTCGGCCCGGTCCCACCGCCACCACTGCGGTCCCGGCAGGGCCGGGGTGAGGCCCTCGCGCAGCTGGAAAGCCAGCGGCGCCAGTTTGAGGTACACCGGATCGTCGGCCGAGGACCGCAGGTCGCGTGAGCGCAGCGGCGGGGTGTCGGGCAGGACGGCCCGCGCGGCGAAGGGTGAGTCGACCCAGACGAACCCGGGCGGGTCGTGCCCGGCGAGCCGGTACAGCCCGGTGATGGCGGCCTCGGCGGCCGGCCGGTCGGCGGGGCGGGTGCTCAGCCCGACGGCGAGCCATTCGTCCCGGATCTGGAGGGCCTGTCGCAGGGCGCGGGTCTGTGCCTCGCGCCCGTCGCGGGACCGGGTCATGCGAGGGCGGCGGAATCCGCCTTTCTTTCGATCATGTGAGGGAGGGTGGCAGGTCCACGGCGCCGGGCGCAAGGGCGTTTCCGGGTCAGCCCATCCGGGTGACGGCGGTGCGGAGCCGGCGCAGGTCGCGCAGCCGCTGCTCGTAGGTGGCGCCGGCGGCCAGCGCGAGCAGGCCGATCACCGCGAACGGGAACCAGCCGGGCAGCTCCCGGACGACGTCCGCGACGAGCGGCGCGAGCTGCCGCGCGGCGTCCAGGACGAGCACGGCGGCGCCGATCAGCAGCGGGGCCTGAAGGCGGGTCCGGCCGCCGAGCAGGGTGAGCGCGAACGCGGCGGCGGCGAGCAGCAGCGGGCGGTCGCCGTCCGGAGCGGCCCAGGCCGCGATCAGGCTCGGCACGAGCGTGGCGGTGAGGCCGGGCCCGTGGGCCTTCCAGGAGGAGACCCGCGGGTCGCGGCGGCGGCGGACGGCCCCGATGACCAGCAGCGCCGCCGTGATCGGTGCGGTGTACGCCTCGGGGTCGGTGATCCCGGTGGCGGCGAGGCGCGTCCACCACGCCGCGGCGAGCAGCAGCGAGCCGAGCCGGCCGGCCTCGCGGTGGCCCGGGCGGAGCGCGACACCGAAGGCGATCACGCCGGCGGCCGCGAAGGCGGTGCTGAGGTAGGCCGGATGCCCGAGCGTCATCGCGATGCCGCCGGCCATCAGCAGGAGCGCGGCGGCCTCGGTCCACCGGCGGGTCCGGCGGGAGAGCGCGGCGGCGAGGGCGGCCGCCGCCAGGACGCCGAATGCCGACCAGTGCCGGGGCAGCCCGGTGGCGTATCCGCAGGCGGTGACGAACCCGGCGAAGGCGAGCACGGCGAACGCCGTCGCGGCGTCCCGCAGGGCGGGGGTTCGGACCGCACAGGCGGCGGCGATCAGGGTCAGTGCGCCGAGTGCCGCGAGCGTCGCGGGCTCGGTGGCCAGCGCGTACGCCGCAGCCCAGGCTCCGGCTACGACGGCGCCGACGGCGGCGGCCCGGTGCTTTCCGGCGAAGGCCGCGAGGACGCCCGCGACCGTGAGGACGAGGCCGAGGCGCACCGCATACGGCAGTCCCGGTGCGTGCACGGCCAGCAGCAGCGCGATCGGCGGCGCGGTCGCGCCCGGCCGCGCGGCCAGCAGCGGCGCCGAGGCGATGGCGAGGACGGCGAAGACGATGACCGGCGTGTGCGAAACGGCCGATCCAGTCCAGGGGGACACGGCGATCAGGGCCGCCTGGAACACGACCCTCAGCACATCCGGCACGACCCACAGAACGGCGAGGGCGAGGGCGAGGCCCGCGCCGATCGTCGCCGTGGTCCGGGGCCGTCCCGGCAGTAGCCGTGCGGCGGCGGCGGTCACGAGCGCAGATCCGGCGAACCCGGCGACCAGCCAAGAGTTCGGCAGCGGCAGCAGTTCGGCCAACGCCGCCGTCAGTGCGAAGCCCGCGAGGACGGCGGTCGCCCGGTCCAGCAGGTAGGCCCAGGCGAGCGCGACGGCGGCCGCCGCCAGCAGCACCCCGGCGAAACGCGGCGCGAACGGCGACGCCAGGTAGGCCATGCCGAGCGCGCCGCCCGTCCCGACGAGGCCGGCGAGCAGCCCGGCGGCGGTCGCCAGGCCCCGGACGGCGCCGGTCGAGGCCCGCCGGACGAGCAGGTTCGCCAAGGACATCGCGACGAGCGTCAGCGCCGTCCCGGCCGGCGGCACGTCCAGCGCGATCATCGCGAACAGCGGCGGGGTCTGCGCGAGCAGCAGCGTCACCGGGGCCGGCAGCCGCAGCGGCGCGACCCGCCCGTATCCCGCCCACAAGGCCGTGACCAGCAGCGACGCCCCGGTGGCGAACCAGGCGCCGTCCACCTCCAGCAGGGTGCGGACCGCGACGCACTGCAGGATGATCAGCAGCAGGCCGACGAGCGCGACCGCCTCGGCCGTCGCGGACAGGCCGCGCCGCACCAGCGGCCACGCCGCGCCGAGCGCGACGGCGGTGCAGGCCAGCAGCACCAGCGCCCGGCCGAGGAGGCCGAGCGAACCCCAGCTGAGCAGCGTGAACACGATCGCGGCGATGCCGAGCAGGGACGCGCCGACGCCGAGCAGCACGTTGCGGACGCCGAACCAGGTCAGCTCGGGGACGCTCCACACAGGAGCGGCGGCAGCCTGCCCCGTGTTCTCCCGCGCCCCATACAGATACGCCAGCAGGTCGCGGCGGCGGCGGGCGAGCCGGTCGAGTTGCTGGTCGACCGTCCACAGCTCGTACGCGGCGGGTCCGTCGACGGCCAGTCCGCACAGCGGGCACGACGGCCGTGCCAGGGCGGGCAGCGGCGTCCGGCAGCCGGGACAGGGGGTCAGCATGGTCCGAGCATGTCCGCGCGGAGGTGCCCGGCCCATCCGCGAAAGTACTCAAATCGCCTGAGTGCCGTCGATCCATGACGCTTGGTGATGTCCGTCGCCGAACGCACATGACACGCCGGAAACCCAGCGTCCGGCGCATAGCCCGGCCGCCCCTCCAGGCCCGAAGATCACTGGCCATGAGGAATGTGACGCGCGCCATAGCGGCGTGCTTCCTGCTGGTCGTGGCCTTCGCCGCGCCGGCAGCGGCCGCCGTCCCCGCGCCCGGGCCCGGCACCCACGAGCGCTCGGTCACCATGCCCGGCGGCTGGAAGCGCGACTACCTGCTGCACGTGCCACCCGGCCGGGCCGCCGCGCGGCGGCCGCTGGTGATCGCGCTGCACGGCGGCCTGGACAACATGCAGGCGATGGAGAAGGTCACCGGCTGGGACGCCGTCGCCGACCGCAAGAGGTTCCTGGTCGCCTACCCCAACGGGTTCCTCGGCACCTGGAACGCCGGCGGCTGCTGCGTGTTCGCCCGGATGGCCGGGATCGACGACGTCGGGTTCCTGGACAAGCTGATCGGCTCGCTCGTCCGCGACGGCCTCGCCGACCCGCGCCGGATCTACGTCACCGGCTTCTCCAACGGCGGCGGGATGGCCTACCGGTACGCCTGCGAGCGGTCCCGCAAGGTCGCCGCGATCGGGGTGGTGTCGGGGTCGCTGGCCGTCCCCTGCGAGCCGGCCCGGCCGGTGTCGGTGATCGCCTTCCACGGGACGGCCGACTTCACCGTGCCGTTCCTCGGCGGCGGCGACCAGGACTGGAACAACAAGACGCCCTTCCTGCCGGTCGTCGAGGTGCTGGACTTCTGGCGCAGGACCGACAGGCTGCCGCCGCTGAACACCATCGTGCTGGACAGCACCGCCGCGCAGTGCCGGGCGAGCGAGAAGGGCCGCGCGCTGGAGGTGCGGCTGTGCACGATCTTCAACGGCGGGCACGAGTGGCCGCACGGCAAGGGCGTCGAGGCCAGCCCGATGCTGTGGGACTTCTTCTCGACTGTCGGTACCGGCGCCTAAAGTCCAGGGCATGCCTGATGAAGCGTGGGAGGAGTTGCGCGCGGCGGGGTTCCTGCACGCGGCCCGCGAGGCGCACACCAAAGCGACGCTCGCGGTGTTCGGCGGCCTCAGCCGGGGCGACGGGTTCACCGACCGCTCGTTCGGATTCGCCGCGTACGACGTGCTGGCCTCGCAGCTGGACCGGGTGTTCGCGGCGGGCGACCGGCTCGCCGGCCGCGTCACGCGCGACGACCTGAACGGGTCGCCGGGCTGGCGGTACGGCCGGTACCGGGTACTGCTGAAACGGCACGAGTTCGGCGCGGTGCACGCCGTCCGCTGGGACCGCGACAGCCCGACCAAGCAGGCGGTGGCGCGCCAGTCCTACGCCGCCGACCCGCAGCTGACGCTGGACGTCGGCCTGCCTTCGGCGGCCGACACGCCCGGCATGACCACGCTCGTCCTCGCGCACAGCGCCAGCGAGGACCCGCTGGAACTGGAGCTGTTCCTCGGCCTGCCCAGGCTGAACGCCGACGGCGGCCCGGCCTGGTGGTGGATCGAGCGCCTCGCCGACGAGGCGCTCGGACCCGATCCACGCCGTAAGCTCGTCGAGTCCACGTTGCCCCTGTGGACCGACGACGAGGCGGACGTGCCCGTGCGGCTGCGCGCACGGGGAGCACACGACGCGAGGACCGGCACCGAAACGGCGTAGTGAACGAGCGCACAGGCAGTCTGAGCGAACATGCAGGCGAGGACCGGACCGGCAGGCGGGTCGCCGAGGCGCGCCTGCTGTTCGACTGCGAGCGGCTGACGCTGGCGCGGCGGCTGCGCGGCCTGCGCAAGAACCAGCTCGCGCAGGCGGTCGGCACGACCCCGGCGGCGATCGGCCGCTACGAGGCGGGCGTGCAGCCGCCGCCCGAGCGGGTCCTGTCGCGGCTGGCGTTCGCGCTCGGCGTCCCGGTGGAGTTCTTCGGGCCGGGCCGCGCGCCGGTGGCGCTGGACGCGGCGCACTTCCGGTCGCTGCGCTCGACCACCCAGATCGAACGCGACCAGGCCCTCGCCTACGGGCGCATCGCCACCGACATCGCCCGCGCGCTGGAGGACCTGGTGGAGTTCCCGGCGGCCGAGCTGCCCGAGCACCCGGTCTCCCCCGACGAGATCGCCGGGCCGGGGCCGGTGCAGGCGGCCCGGCTGGCGCGCGAGGCGCTCGGCTGCGCGCCGGGCCCGGTCCCGCACCTGGTGCGAGCGCTGGAGCGGCACGGCGTGATCGTGCTGGTGCTGCCGCCGTCGACCGAGCGGGTCGACGCGTTCAGCATCGGCGCGCACCCGCGCCCGATGGTGCTGTTCAACCCGGCCAAGGGCGACTACTGGCGCAACCGGTTCGACGGCGCGCACGAGCTCGGCCACCTGGTCATGCACGCCGACGCCGAGCCCGGCAGCAAGGTCGTGGAGGACCAGGCGCACCGGTTCGCCGCCGAGTTCCTGATGCCCGCCGGCGACATCGCGGGCGAGCTGCCCGCGACCGCCGACTGGGCGCGGCTGGCGGAGCTGAAGGAGGCCTGGGGCGTCAGCATGGCGGCGCTGCTCTACCGCGCCCGCACCCTGGGGATCATGCCGGAGGCGGTGTACCGGAGCGCGATGGGCGGCCTGGCCAAGCAGGGCTGGCGGCGCCAGGAGCCGGGTCCGGCGCTGCCGCTGGAGAGTCCGTCGATGCTGGTGCGGGCCGTCGAGCTGGCCGGGGCGGCGGGCGTGGACCGCGACCGGCTGGCCGGCCTGGCCCGCGTCACCCGCGCCGACCTGGACCTGCTGGTCCCGGCCCGGCCGCGCGCCGGCGTGGGCGTCACAGGTTCCTGAGCGCGTTCTTCCAGCCCTTGCCGGCGGCGCGACCGCCCGGGATGTCGCCGAGGCCGCGGATGTCGCCGGGCATCCGGGTGTTCTGCGGCTGCAGGAAGGAGAACCGGTAGGGGGCGTCGCCGACCTTCAGCTTCATGCCACCGCCGAAGTAGTACCAGGGGAAGGTGAGGCCGCCGACCGCGCTCACCGGCACGTCGAACACGACGCCGGGGCGGTCGGCGTCCAGGTGGGCGCCGAGGCCGGGGCGGCCCGAGCGGGCCTCCAGCTCGCGCAGCTGCCCGCCGGTGAGGGCGCCGCGCCCGTACGCCTCGAAGACCAGCCGGCCGTCGGCCAGGTGCAGCGACCCGGGGACGCTTCCGGTGGAACCCATCATGAGCCAGACGATCGATTTCATGCCTTCAACCTAGGAAGCGGGCCGTCCCGGGCGACACGGAGCAAAGTCCCGTTCTGTTCCGGAGGGGGACCGGGACTTCCGTGCCACGTCGGGCAGGCACTCATTCCCGCATGTCCCGGGCGATCTGGACGAACGCGTGGGCGAGCGGTGTCGCGGCGCCCGTCCGCCACACCAGGCCCCAGCGGAGCGGCGGCGAGTCGTGCAGCGGGACGTAGGCGATGTCGGGCCGGGCCAGGTAGCGGACGGCGTGCGCGGGCACCGGCTGGACGCCCTGGCCGGCGGCGACCCGCGCCAGGATCTCCTGGACGGTCCCGGCGGCGGGCCCGCGCGGCACCGGCCGGCCCTGCGGCGTCACGCGCGGGATCACCGCCTCCTCGAAGTAGGCCGGGACGTCGTCGCCGGTGCCGAACACCCGGCCGTCGGCCAGGTCCTCCATCGACGCCGCCGCGCGGCCGGCGAGCGGGTGCCGGGACGACACCGCCAGCACCAGCCGCTCGGTGATGACGACGGGGCCGACGGTGAGGTCGGGCTCCTCGACGGGCAGCCAGAGCAGCTGCAGGTCCACCGCCCCCGCGCGCAGCGGCCCGAACGGGTCGGCGACGTGCGCCTCGCGCAGGTTCAGCTCGCAGCCGGGGTGCGCGTCGCGGAACGCCTCGACGATGTCGTGGATCTCGTTGGCGGCCACGCCCATGATGCCGAGGGCGAGCGCGCCGGTGCGGCCGCGCGCGGCGGACGCGGCGCGCTCCAGGCCCTCCTCGATCAGCCGGTGCCCGGCGGCCAGGTCGTCGCGCAGCCGGGCGCCGATCGGGGTGAGCCGCACCCGGCGGCTGGTCCGCTCGAACAGCGGCGCGCCGATCCGCCGCTCCTGCAGCTTGATCGCCTGGCTGACGCGGGCGCGCGAGACCAGCAGCCGGTCGGCGGTGCGGCCGAAGTGCAGCTCCTCGGCGAGCGTCAGGAAGATCTCGATGTCGCGCATCTCCACGGCCCGCGCCCCCGATCGGTAATACCTGGGTTAACGAGTGTTGCAGTTCCGGCCGTTGTTCGGGAGTGCCCGGTGAACGATCTTTGTTACGTCAGCGCCGAACGACGAAAGGCCGGGGATGAACGGGATCGCCATCGTGGCGGGCGGGAGCGCCGCCCTCGCCCGCGACCTGCGCGGGGCCATGGCGGAGGTCCACCCGGTCGACGCGTGCGACGGCGCCGCGGTCGAGGCGCTCGCCGGCCGCCTCGGCGGCGGCGTGGACGCCGTGGTCGTCGCCGGCGCCGAGGCCGACCCGGCCGCGCCGCCCGCCGCCCAGGTGCGCGGGTTCGTCGCGGCCAACAACCACGGCACGCACCGGATGATCACCGCGTTCGGGCCGCTGCTGAACGACGGCGGCCGGTTCGTGGTCGTCGCCGGGCCGGCCGGCCGGCTGCGGCACCTGCCGGCCCGGCTGCGGCCCCGCTTCGACGTCTCCCGGCTGACGCTGCCCGGCCTCGCCGCCGTCCTGGACGACTACGTGGCCGCCGTGGAGGCCGGCCGCGCCGCCGCCGCGGGCTGGCCCGCCTGGATCGAGGTGGCGTGCCGGGTCGGCCAGGTCGCCGCCGTCAAGATCATGGCGCGGGACCTGCCGCCGGGCCGGGGCGTGGCCGCCAACGCCGCCTGCCCCGGCACGGCCGACGTGCTGTGGCTCGCCGCCCCGGGCAACGCGGTCCCGAACGGCGAACTCGTCCGCAACCGCGTGATCCTCCCCTTCTGACAAGGAACCCTGTGAAAACCCTCAGCACCGTCGTCCTGATCCTGTCCACCGTCACCGTCGGCCTCGTCGCCGGCCTGTTCACCGCCTTCGCCTACTCGGTGATGCCGGGCCTGCGCGGCGCGAGCGACCGCACGTTCGTGGAGGCGATGCAGCGCATCAACGTGGCGATCCTGAACCCGTTCTTCATGTCGATCTTCATGGGCGGGCTGCTGCTCACCCTCGGCGCGGCCGTGCTGCACTGGAAGGCCGAACTGCGGCCCGCGCTGCCCTGGATCATCGCCGGATTCGTGCTCTACCTGGTCATGTTCGCCATCACCAGCGGCGTCAACGTGCCGATGAACGACAAGCTGGCCGCCGCCGGGGACTCCGCGCACATCAAGGACCTGGCCGCCGTGCGCGCGCGGTTCGAGGCGCGCTGGGTGACCTGGAACATCGTCCGCGCGGTGTCGTCCACCGGCGCGTTCGCCGCCCTGGTGTGGGCGCTGATCGTGCACGGCCGCAACCTCGGCTGAGTGTTCAGGCGGCCTGAGGGACGGCAGGGTGGTGGGGTGACCATTCAGGACATCCCCACCACCCGTCCGCTGTTGACCCGCCCGCTGGTGCTGGTGTTCGCCGTGCTGACGGGTTCGCTCGTGTCGTTCTTCCTGCTGATGCCGGTCGTGCCGCTGTACGTGGCGGCGCACGGCGCGGGCGGCGGCGGCGCGGGCCTGTGCACCGGCGCGATGATGCTGACGACGGTGCTGGCCGAGCCTTTCGTGCCGCGCCTGATGGCGCGGCTGGGGTCGCGGACGGTCGTGGCGGCCGGGCTGGTCCTGATGGGTGTCCCGGCCCTCGCGCTGCCCCTGTCCGGCGGCCTGCCGCTCGTCCTGGCCGTCTGCCTGGTCCGCGGCGTGGGCTTCGGGGTGCTGATGGTCGCGGGCGTCACGCTGGTCGCCGAGATCGCGCCGGCCGGCCGCCGCGACGAGGCGCTCGGCCTGTACGGGGTGGTCGTCGGGCTCCCGGGGATCGTGGTGCTGCCGCTCGGCGTCTGGCTGAGCGAGCGCGCCGGCTACACCCCCGTCTTCATCGCGGGCGCGGCGGCGGCGCTGGCGGCGCTGGTGTGCGTGGCCGGGCTGCCCGCGCTGCCGCCGCCGCCCGCGCACGCCGCCGGGGTCGTGGCGGCGCTGCGCCGGGGCGCCCTGGCCCGCCCGGCGCTGGTGTTCGGCGCCGTCACCCTCGTCGCGGGCGTCCTGCCGACGTTCCTGCCGCTCGCGGTCGCCGACCGCCATCTCGCCGCGGCGGCCCTGTTCGTCCACTCGTGCGTGATCCCCGTCGCCCGCTGGCTGGCCGGGCGGTACGGCTCGGCGCGGCTGCTGCTCGGCCCGGCCGTCGCGCTGGCGGCGGCAGGGACGGGCGCCCTGGTCTGGACGTCGTCGCCGGTGACGGTTCTGGCCGGGGTCGCCCTGTTCGGCGCCGGTTTCGGCATCGCGCAGAACGTCAGCCTGTCGCTGATGTTCGACCGTGCGGACCGCGCGGACTTCGGCGCCGTCAGCGCCCTGTGGAACCTCGCCTACGACGGCGGGATGGGCATCGGCGCGGTCGGGTTCGGGTTCGTGGTGTCCGGGTCCTCCTACGCGACGGGCTTCGCGGTGGCCGCCGCCGTCCTGGTCGCCGCCCTCGCCCCGGCCGTGTACGACCGGATCAGGGGGTGACGGCCAGGGCGCGGTTGACGGCCGCCTCGTGCAGACCGGCCAGGCGCAGGGCATCCGCGTGGGACAGGCGGGCGCCGGTTTCGTAGGCGGCGGTGTAGGCGGCATCGCCGAGTACAGCGCGCGCGCTGGACGCGACGTCGGATTCGTCGACGGGCACGCCTCGTAGAGCAGCAGCGGCGCCGAGCAGCCGTGCCGCCCCCTCTGCGTCGCCTTCCCCTAGCGCGAGCTCCGCGAGTGCGAGGACGCCGCGCGCGCTCTCGAAGGTGGCGCCGACCGTCGTTCCGGCCTCCACCGCCTCCAGGTAGCGGGCGCAGGCGGCGGCGGGGTCGCCCTCGGCGGCGGCGATCCGGCCGAGGCCGGTGAGAGCGCGCACCCGGTTCCCGACGCTCTTCATCCACGCCGGATCGAACCGGTCGAGCGCGTCGCGGTAGAGCCGCCCGGCGGCGGCGAGGTCGCCGTCACGGAACGCGGCGTCGCCGAGGCCGCGCAGCGCCGCCGCGAGGTAGGTGGGGCTGCCCGCGCGCCGCGCGAGCGCGGCGGCGGCCTCGTAGTCGGCGCGGGCGGCGGCCGGGTCGCGCTGGAAGTCGCCCCGGTTGCACAGCAGGTCGGCGCGGTCTTCCACAGCGCCGAGCCCCTCGGTGAGCGCGAGCGCCTCGTCGGTCAGCGCGAGCGCGCGGGCGTCGTCGCCGCGCAGCGCCGCGACGCCGGCGAGGGCGTCCAGCGTCATCGCCTTGCCCCAGTGGTCGCCGAAGGACGCGGCGGCCTCGGCGAACTCGCGCTCGGCCGCCTCCAGCCGCCCGGCGGCCAGTTCGGGGAACCCCAGCATCATGTGGGCGGCGGCGCGCGACCACGGGTGCGGGCCGTCCCGTTCGGCCGTGAGCAGGGCGAACGCGGCGCCGAGGTCGCCGTCCACGGCGTGGGCGAGCAGCCACCGGAACGCCAGGAACGGGTAGCGGCGGGAGCGGCTCGCCGTGAGCAGCCGGGCGGCGGCGTGCACCTGGTCCCGGTCGCCGCCCGCGACCAGGACGCACGCCACGTACTCCTCCTCCAGCCCCGGCCGCGGCGGCAGGCGCAGCAGTTCGGCCGCGAGCGACGCCGCCGCACCGGCGACCCCCTTTATCCACAGGTATGTGGATATCGAGCCGAGAAGTGGCAGGGCGATGTCCACAGCCTGTGCGCGGACGGCCCAGCGCAGCGCGGCCAGCAGGTTGTCGTGCTCGGCGGCGAGCACGCCGAGCCAGTGCGGCTGCCCCTCGTCGACCAGGTGCGGCGCGGCGGTCTGGGCGAGGGCGAGGAAGTGCTCGGCGTGGGCGCGCGAGGCGTCCTCACCTGGCTGCTCCACGGCATACGCGCGGATCGTTTCCAGCATCCGATACCGGCCGCCCGCGACCTCCAGCAGCGACTTGTCGACGAGCGATTCCAGGACGGCGTCCACGCCGGGCCCGCCGCAGACGGCCCGCGCGGACGCGGCCGTCGCGCCGCCCGCGAAGGCGGTGAACCGGTGCGCGACCCGCCGTTCGGGCTCGTCCAGCAGGTCCCAGCTCCACACGACGACGGCGCGCAGCGTGCGGTGCCGGGCGTCGCCGGCGCGGCTGCCGCGCGCCAGCAGCGCGAACCGGTCGTCCAGCCCGGCGGCGAGCGCGGCGACGTCCAGGGAGCGCAGCCGCGCGGCGGCCAACTCGATCGCGAGCGGCAGATCGTCCAGCGCCCGGCAGACCGCCCGCACCTGATCCCCGGGGATGAACCCGGGCCGGACGGCGGCGGCCCGGTCGGCGAACAGCCGCACCGCCGCGTCGCCGGGCAGCGGCCGGACGGGCCACAGGTGCTCGCCGGTGATCCCGAGCGCCTCCCGGCTCGTCGCCAGGACCCGCAGGTCAGGGCAGTCCGACAGCAGCCGCCACACCGCCCCGGCCGCCGCCTCCACCAGGTGCTCGCAGTTGTCGATCACCAGCAGCGGCGGCCGCTCGGCCAGCGCGGCGGCGGCGCGCGCCAGCGGGTCGGCCGCGGCCGGGGCGAGCAGGCCGGTCTCGGGCAGGCCGAGCGCGGCGAGGATCGCGCGCGGCAGATCGGCGGGGTCGCGCAGCGGGGCGAGCGCGACGAAGCACACCTCGCCGGGGTGCGCGGCGGCGGCCTCGACGGCCAGCCGGGTCTTGCCGACGCCGCCAGGGCCGAGCAGCGTGACCAGCCGGGCGGTGCGCAGCAGCCGGGCCACCGCCGCCAGGTCCTCGTCCCGGCCGACGAACCCGGTGAGCGGCGCGGGCGGCGCGGCAGGCCCGCCGCGCAGCAGCTCGCGGTGCAGCCCGGCGAGGCCGGGCGAGGGGTCGGCGCCGAGCTCGTCGGCGAGCATCTGGCGAGTCTCGGCGAACGCGGCGAGCGCCTCGGCGGGCCGCCCCTCCGCGCGCAGCGCCCGCATCAGCAGCTCGCGCGCCCGCTCCCGCAGCGGATGCGCGGCGACCAGTTCGCGTAGTTCCGCGACGAGCCCGGTGGGCTCGCCGCGAGCGAGATCGGCCTCGATCCGGTCCTCGACGGCAGCAAGGCGGCGCTCGGCCAGGCGCGCCCCCGCCGGATGATCGGGAAAGTCGGCGAACGCCTCGCCGCGCCAGAGGCCGAGCCCCTCGCGCAGCAGCACGGCGGCTCGCGCCGGGTCACCCGCGCGCAGCGCAGCACGGCCCTCGTCCGCCAGCCGCTCGAACCGGCCAGCGTCCACATCTTCGGGCGCCGCCGCGACCCGGTATCCGGCGGGGGTGTGCTCGACCGGAACCGCGCGGCGCAGCCGCGACACCTGCGCCTGCAGCGCATTGCCCGCCTCCGGGTCGCCGTACAGGTCCTCGATCAGCCGCCCGGCCGGGACGGCCTCCCCGGGCCGGGCGAGCAACAGCGCGAGCAGCGCCCGCCGCGCCGGGCCGCCGAGCATGACCTCGGTGCCGTCGTCGTGCCAGGCGCGCGTCTCCCCTAGCACCCCGAATCGCATACCGGGGATTATCGGGCGGGCAGGCTCCGCGCCGCGAGCGCGACCCCGGCGGCGACGGCCGCCACGCAGGCCAGCCCCGCCAGCGGCACCGCCCAGTGCCCGGCGAACGTGCAGGCCAGCACCAGCACGGCGGCGACGGGCAGCACGGACTGCTCGGCCGCGTCCCGCTTGACGTGCCGGGCGTGCAGCGCCCAGACCGTCACCAGGTACAGCGCCGCCGGGACCGTCACCGCACCGGATGCGACCGGCGTGGACACGTGCGCCTTGTGCTCGGTCTCCTCCACCGCGACCTCCAGCCCGGCGCCGATCGCCGCCGCCGACGCGAAGATCAGGTAGTGCCCGTAGCCCCAGGCGAGCGCGCGGCGGGTGGACGTCAGGTGCCCGGCGACCGGCGCCGCGAAGTAGATCCAGAACGCCGCGAACACGATGAGCAGGCCGCCCGCCGCGATCGGCAGCAGATGCACCAGGCCCGCCTGGTCGTCCAGCGCGCTCTGCACCGCCACGGTCGCGGCGGTGACCGTCTCGCCGATCACGATGATGGTGAACAGCCCGTACCGCTCGGCGATGTGGTGCGGGTGCCAGTTCGTGCGCCGGGCCCGCTCGGCGACCACCGGCACCGCCAGCTCGCCGATGACGCCGATCGCGAAGCCCCACCACACGAAGCCGTGCGGCAGGAACAGCAGCAGCACCCACCACGCCTGCACGAGCGCCAGCCCGGCGGCGTAACGCAGCGCGACGACGCGGGCCGCGCCCGTCTCGCCGGACGCCGCGCGCAGCCACTGGAAGCACATGGCCAGCCGCATGACGATGTATCCGGCGACCGCGATGGACAGGTCGGCGTGCTCGAACGCGCGCGGGATCCCGGCGGCCAGCACCAGCACGCCCGCGATCTGCACCAGTGTCGTGATCCGGTACAGCGGCCCGTCGTCGTCGTAGGCCGAGGCGAACCAGGTGAAGTTCATCCACGCCCACCAGATGGCGAAGAACACCACTGCGTAACCGCCGACGCCGTGCGCGACGTGATCGTCGGCCACCGCGTGCACCAGCCGCGCGCCCGCCTGCGCGACGGCGGTCACGAAGCACAGGTCGAAGAACAACTCCAGCGGGGTGGCGGTCCGGTGCCTCTCGTCGGGGCTGCGCGCGGGCAGGCCCGGCAGGAGCCCTCCGGCTCGGGGCGGCGGCGATCCGTTCGGCGGCACACGATCCTCCGGGTTTTCGGGCATACCTAAGCCGCCGCCCGGACCCCGCGAATGTTACGGAGAGTCACCAGCAATAACTCACCCCGCGACCCGGACAACGGTGGGAAACAACTGTAATGCCGCCACCCCTTCACCCGGCTGACCTGCGAGGTTATCGTTGAATCCCTCGCGAGCGCGCCGGTCCGCCGCCCCCGGATCCGGCGGCGCCCGCACCGAGGGAGGGGGGAGGCCGCCGGGCCCGAAAGAGTTCCCGCTCCCGGACCCGGCGGTCCCTCGGCTGCGTTTCGTCCATTTCCGGACGAAACCCGAAATCTCCTGCGCGACGCCATTAACGCCGCCATGATGGGCCGCTCCTCTTCGAGAACGGCCACATCAGGGGGCATGAATGACGCTCGACCTTCCCAAAGGGGGGAACGCGCCTCTTCCGGGCGCTCACTGCCGTATCACCATCGCCGCCGCGCATGTTCCGGTCGACGTGTCGGCCGTCCTGCTGAACTCCGACGGCAAGGTGCGGGGCGACGACGATCTGGTGTTCTACAACCACCCCGTCCAGGACGGGATCACCGTCTCCGGGAACATCGTGACGGCGGACCTGCACCGCGTCCCGGCCGAGGTGGAGCGGATCGCGGTCGTGGCGAGCATCGACGTCGGCCATCCGCACGCCCGCTTCGACGCGCGCAGCACGCCGCGCGCGAGCTTGGAGAGCGGCACGGCGCGCCTGGCGTTCGCCCCGCCGCCGATGAGCGACGGCGAGACCGTGGCGGTCCTGGTCGAACTGTACCGGCGCGCGGGCGGCTGGAAGGTCCGGGCCGTCGGGCAGGGGTGGTCCAACGGGCTGGCCGGCCTGGCCGCGAGTTTCGGCATCGTCGTGGACGACCCCGGCCCGGCCGCGCCCGCCCCGGCGGCGCCCGCGCCCGCACGGCCGCTCGGGCGGGTCGACCTGGTCAAGGGCGGCCAGGCCACGATCAACATGCGCAAGGACGAACCCGGCCTCGTCATCACCGCCTCCCTGGAATGGGACGGCGGCAGCGGGCTCCGCCGCCGGGCCGGCGCGGACCTGGACCTGTACGCCCTCTGCGTTCCCCGCGGCCACGTCACCCCCAAGGGCGCCCGGCCGGTGAAATCGGAGGAGGTCGTCTACTACCGGCGGCTCGGCTCGGCCACCGAACCGCCCTACATCGCCCTGGACGGCGACGCCCGCGCACCCGGGCGGGAGACCATCACCATCCGCCGGCCCGATCTGCAGGGCTACGTCCTTATCTGCGCCTACAGCGCGGTGGAGAACGGCACCGGGTCGTTCAAGTCCTACGGCGCCCGCGCCGTGGTCACCGACGGGCGCGGATCGACCGTCACCGCGCCGCTCTTCAGCAACCGCAACCTGTCCTACTGGGTCGCCATCGCCCTCATCGACTTCACCGTCCCGGGCGGCGTCGAGATCAGGCACGTGGAGAAGTACAGCGGGAACCACCAGGAGGCCCGCCCCGCGCTGTACTCCAACGGCAACTTCCGGATGAGCAGCGGGCCCGTCGAGTTCAAGGGCGGGTGAGCCCCGGCCCGGCCGGCATTGACTACCCTGCTTCGAGGACCTCGGAGAAAGGGCGGGCATGACCGGACAGGCGCGACCGATCACACTGGTGGGGACGCCGGTGCTGCACCAGCCGTGCAGGCCGGTGGAGGCGTTCGACGACGCGCTCGCCGAACTCGTCGACGACATGTTCGCCAGCATGTACGCCGCGAACGGCGTCGGCCTCGCCGCCAACCAGATCGGCGTCGACCTGCGCGTGTTCGTCTACGACTGCCCCGACGAGGAGGACGTGCCGCGCAAGGGCGTCGTGGTGAACCCGACGCTGGTGCTGCCCGAGGCGGCGGACCGGCGGCTCGACGACTCCGACGAGGGCTGCCTGTCGGTGCCCGGCCCGCACGCCCCGCTGGCCCGCCCCGACCACGCCGTCTGCCACGGCTTCGACGTCAAGGGCGAGCCGGTCACCGTGCACGGCAGCGGGCTGCTCGCCCGCTGCCTCCAGCACGAGACCGACCACCTGGAGGGCCGCCTGTACATCGACCGCCTCTCCGCCCGCCGGCGCAAGCGGGTGCTGCGCGAGATGGCGGAGGCTCAGGCGGAGGCGGGCACCTCGGCCGAGTAGGGCGGCGCGGGCTCGTACTGGATGTAGCGCTGCACGGCCCGCGCGTGGTCGCGGCCGTGCAGGTGCCCGACCAGCCAGAGCGCCATGTCGATGCCGGCCGAGACGCCCTGGCTGGTGATCAGGTCGCCGTCCACCACGTAGCGGGCGTCGCGGACGACGGTGACGTCATCGTGGGCGTCCAGGGAGTCCTCCGCGCTCCAGTGCGTGGCGACGCGGCGGCCCTTGACGACGCCGGCGGCGTGCAGCAGCACCGCGCCTGAGCAGACGCTGGTCGTCCACGCCACGTCCTGCGCGGTGCGGGCGATCCACGGCTTCAGCGCCGAGTCGTCGCGGGCGGCCTCCAGCCGGGCGCCGACGCCGCCGGGGACCAGCAGGACGTCCAGCGGCGGGTGGTCGTCCAGGGTGCGGTCGGGCAGCACCCGCATGCCCTTGGCGGACCGGACGGGCCCGGCCCCCTCGGCGATCAGGACGGCGGTGTCGCGGTCCTCGCGCAGCATCGACGAGGCGGTGAACACCTCCCACGGGCCGGCGTAGTCCAGCTCCTCGGCCCCATCGAAGATCAGCAGTCCGTACGTGGTCATGCGTGCTCCTTCAAAGCTCGGAATCGTTCGCGGTAGTCGGAGGGGGCCACGCCCACCTGCCGGTGGAAGGCGCGGCGCAGGGTCTCGCCGGTGCCGAAGCCGAGCCGCCGGGCGAGGGCCTCGACGGGCTCGTCCCCCTCGGCCAGGGCCCGGCCCGCCGCCTCCACCCGCACCCGCTCCACGTACGCGGCGGGCGGCATGCCCACCTCGCCGGTGAAGCGGCGCTGCAGGTGGCGCGGGCTCAGCCCGGCGCACTCGGCCAGGTCGGCGATGCTGTGCCGGCCGCCGGGGTCGGCCTGCACGGTCTGCACCACGTCGCGGATCGGGTCGGACTTCGGCCGCACCGCCCACAGCGAGACGCCGAACTGCGACTGGCTGCCGGGGCGGCGCAGGAACATCACCATCTCCCGGGCCGCGTCGTAGGCGACCTCGTGGCCGTGGTCGTCCTCGACCAGGGCGAGCGCCAGGTCCATGCCGGCCGTCACGCCGGCGGAGGTCCACACGTCGCCGTCCCGGATGAAGATCGGATCGCAGTCCACGGTGACCCGCGGATAGGTCTCCCGCAGCTGGCGCTCGCGGGCCCAGTGCGTGGTGACGCGGCGGCCGTCCAGCAGGCCCGTCTCGGCCAGCAGGAAGGCGCCGCTGCACACCGACGCCGTCCGGCGGGCCTTTCCGGCCGCCGCCGTGAGCCAGCCGGTGAGCCGCTCGTCGCGGCAGGCCGCCTCGACGCCCCGGCCGCCGGAGACGATGACGGTGTCGGCGCCGCCGTCCGGCAGCCCTTCGGCGTGCACGAGCAGCCCGCTGCTGGACCGGACCGGGCCCGGCTCGGCCGCGACGACCCGGCAGTCGTAGCGGCCCGTGTACTGGAAGACCTCGAAGGGGCCGGTCAGGTCGAGCGACTGGAACCCGTCGAAGATCACGAAGGCGACGCGGTGCATGCCTCCAGCCTGGGCGAACGCCGGAGATGGCGTCAACGACGCCTACCCCACCGATCGCGCCATCGAAAAATATGCCTTGACACCCGTGATCTTGTGGTTAATATCTGAGGCATGAAGCTTTGATTCCTCCGGTTGAGCCGCCGCGCCTTTCGCGGCCCGCTCCCGCATCCCTCGCGCCATAGCCGCTGATTTTCGCCGTCCTGCCTGCTCACGCGGGTCCGAAGGCATGCGTCCGGCGCGCTCTCCACCCTTTCCATCGGCCCTTTCGCGGCCGAATTCCAGCTTGCCCGGAGGTCTGTTTTGCGCACCCCGATTCAGGAGAACAACAACGCCTTCCCCGTCGCCAAGAAGGGGAAGAAGAACAAGTCCGACGTCCGGTCGGCGGCGTTCGCCAACACCCGGCGCAACGTGCGGCAGCTGCCGACGCGGCAGCTCAACCGCGGACGCTGAACTCCGCCCACACGATGGTCCGCGCCCCGTCGGCGCGGTAACCCCAGGCGCCGGCCAGGGCGTCGACGATCCGCATGCCCCGGCCGCTCTCGGCGCCCGCCCCCGCGTCCCGCACGCGGGGGCGGGCGCCGCGCGCGCCGTCGTCGGCGACCTCCAGCCGGTAGAACCCGTCCCCCGCCGCGAGGACGATCGTGACCAGGCCGCCCTCCCGCCCCGACGCGGTGTGCGTGATCGCGTTGCAGACGGTCTCGCTGCCCACGGTGACCAGGTCGTCGAGCACGTCCCCGCCCTCGGGCAGCAGATCGCGCAGGAACCGGCGGGCCGAGCCCACCGACCGCTCCACCCCCGGCAGCGTGATCGCGCCGAGCACCGTCACAGGTCCGCCGCGATCCGCCGGGCCACCGCCGTCAGCGGCTCCGGATCGAGCGGCCGGCCGCGCCACATGAGCCGCCACCGCTCGCCCGGCGTGATCGCCGCCAGGACGGCCTCCTGGCGCCCGCCCGCGCTCGTCACCCACAGGACCGCCTCCCCGTTGCCGGGCATGAGCAGCGCCGTGGTCACCGGCACCGTCCGCAGCTCCCATGCCAGCCCGACCAGCAGCTCGAATCGCGTCTTCGTGGCCCACACCGGCGGCTCCCTTCGCGTTGTTTCGGAGTCGCCGTCACCTTCGCTGTACGTTTGGGGTGCTGTCCGATGTTCACGCCCCGACTGAACTTTTTTCGTCGTGAACGTTCAGTCGGCCGCTGTTCTCACCCGTCCGGCCACCCTCCGTGACACGCTGGGCAGATGCCCCCGTCGGGAACCCAGCCCTCCGTGCGCCTGCGCCGGATCGGATCGGCGCTCCGCAAGGCCCGCGAGGCCAGCGGGATGACGATCGAGACGGCCTGTCGGCGCTATGGCCGCTCCAAGGGGTGGCTGAGCACGCTGGAGAACGGACTGCACTCGATCGAGCCGCAGGAACTCACGGACCTGCTGGACTTCTACGGGGTGCCGCCGGGCCCCCTCCGCGAGTCCCTGCTGCACCTGGCCGCCCGCACCAACGGCAAGGGCTGGGAACGCCCCTACGAGGGCCACATCTCAGCTGCCGCCTTGGACTTCATGAGTTTGGAGCAGGACTCCGTTCTGATCCGCAACTACGAGGCTTGCGTAGTCCCTGGCTTGATGCAAACGTACGACTACGCCCGTGCCCTCTTCAGCCTTCAGTTGTCCGAAACGGCCAAAAGGACGGGGGCGCTGCTCGACTTCCGCATGGACCGCCAACGGATCATGACCGGCCCCCATCCGCCGCACTTCATCTCCGTCATCAGCGAGTCAGTGCTGTTTCACGAGGTAGGCGGCCCGGAAGTCATGCTCGGCCAGATCAACCGAATCGCCGAGATGGCCCGCTGGAGCCACGTGCATCTGCGAATCATCCCGCAGGAAGCAGGCATTTACCTGGGCATCGCCTCACCGTACGTCCTCCTGACACTGCGCCCTCCGGGAGCCCTCACCGTCAGCGTGCTCGAACAGTTCGCGAAATCGGTCTTCGTGGACAACGAGCACCAAGTCGCGGAACATGAAAGGGCGTTCGAGCAACTGCTCGAAGGGGCACTCGACGAGGAGAGTTCTCTGGCGCTGGTAGAGGAACTGGCTGCACAGCAACCGGCCAGCCCGCGCAACGTACCTCGGAACCGGCGGCACTGGAGACAGCAACGCCGGCCATCTGGGCAAGGACAGTCACACCATCCGAGATGAAGGATCTTCCATGCAGGTGACAACTGCCTGGCGCAGGAGTAGCCACAGTTCGCATCCGGAGGGCAACTGCGTCGAACTAGCCCAAGCCTGGCGCAAGAGCAGCCACAGCACCCCGGACGAAGGAGAGTGCATCGAGGTAGGTGCAGGCAGCCACCTGATCGCCGTCCGCGACTCCAAGGACCCCACGGGCCCCGTCCTCGCGCTCGCCCCCGCCACCTGGCGCGCCCTCCTCACCGACATCAAAGCCGACGCCACCATCTGACACACCCCACCCCCATGGCCAGTCAGCCCAGCGGGGTTCGCCGTCGCTGAACCCGTCACGCTCCCCTGCTGGACACCGCCCACGACACCACAGCCCCAGGGCGGCCCGTCCTCGCCCCCGAGCACGGCGAGCGCGGGCAGGTCGGAGGCCGAAGGGCCCCTGCGCTGGTCAGGCGCGGGTGGCCGGACAGCGCTCCCCGCTCACGCCGACGGCGTCGGCGCACGTCCCGCCGCCGCGATCGGCAGGCCATCGGCCAGCCCCCATACGTCCTGCGCAGGGTTCGCAGTCGATGCCTCCGGACGCGCAGCACAACCTGATCGCCGCCTACGGCACCAAGAACCCTGCCGCGGGCCAAGCCTCCGGGCGAACTCACCGCCAACCTCCCGGCCACGTCGCCCGCCGAGCACGAGCAGCCACAGTTCACACCCCCAGGGCAAATGCGTCGAAGCGGGCGCAGACAACCACCTGACCGCCGTCCGCGACTTCAAAGTCCCCGCCGGGCCCGTCCGCGCCGCCCGGCGCGCCCGTGTCATGGCCTCAAGGCCGACACCACCACTGACATCCACACCTTGCCTGGCGGGTTCAGTGTCGCTGTGCCCGATCGTGCACGCACCGATCGATCCACCCGGCGCGGTACTCACGCGACGCCGTCACGCTGGAAGAGATCTCGGGCGGGACGGGCCAGACGGGCGAGGAGCTTCCTGCCGATCGATCATGCTCGAACCCGTAGAGCAAGCCGCAACGTTCCCGCAAGGAAGTGGAGCCGCTGATCGCATAGCTGCTGAGAACGAGCCGTTCGCCGGGAACAGGCGGCGGGCTTTGCGTCATTTCTTTCGCCGCGATGCCGTAGCCCAGTTTCCACGCGGCCGTGCTTTCGCGAACCGGTGATCCGAGAACGCTGTCGGCCGAGAACAGGAGCACCAGCGCGGCGCCGGCGGATGCCGCCGTCACCGCGTCCCGCCGCCTGAAGATCACCGCAAGACCCTACAACCCACGCCACCGGCTCGGTGAGCGCCGGCGAAGGGGCGGGCCAGGCTTACCGCGCACCTCGAAGGGCAGCTTTCGGCCTGGTCCGTGTGGCTTCTTCACCTCACGCGGAGATGTTCGTGCCGAACGTGCGGCCGACCCGTTCCCCAGGTCCCGCGAAGGTCGCCCTGCGGCGCGTCACCGCGTCCTGCATGCCCAACGACCTCGGCGTCGGGCTACGAGGTGGCGACGCCCCTGGCCGCCCAACAGCAGGCCCTGGTGTTCGCACACGCCCTGACACATCGGCCAGGCCCCGCCGTCCCGGACGGCGCGGGCAGGGCCAGAGACCGAAGGATCACCACCACAGGGCTTGGACACGCTGGTCAGGTGCGGGTGGCCGAACAGTTGCACCCGCTCACGGCCTCGGTGCCCGCGCACGTCCCGCCGCAGCCGCGCCGTTTGCGGTGCGCGGCCCAGGTGAAGGCGGACGCTGCCGCGATCGCCGCGAGCGGCAGGCCGTCGGTCAGCAGCACCGCCGTGTTCCGGTGGCACCCCTGACCGGCTCTTGCGCCCCGCCGCGCCGTCGTGAATTGATCGCGGTGGAGGAGGTGCGATGGGAAAGATTCCGGGAGCACGGGCGGAGTTGGACAGGCTCGGCGGTGTCATGCGCTCGGAGCTGTTCGACCTGGTGGGGCGGTTGACCCCGGAGGCGGCGCCCGCGGTCGAGGCCGTACGGCTCGAGTATCCGGGGGTCGCCGACTGGCATGAGCCGCTGCGGTTCGACCACAGGGCGACGATCCGTGGCGCCCGGCCCCAAGACGTATCGCCGGAGGAGATGGCCCGGCGGGCGGTCGAGGCGTTCGCCGCGGCGGGCTGGACGGTGGAGGAGGAGGTCGCCGACGCGATCCTGGTCACCGGCCGCAGCGAGGACATCACGATCAAGGTCCGGGTGTCGGTGGTCTCTCCCGTGGTGCTGTACATGGCCGGCACTCCGGCGATGGCGCTCGACACACCGCAGCCACGGGTCCGGCCCGAACCGCTGAAGAGCGCCGGCAACCTGTCCCCCGGTTATGCGCTGTGTTACGAGTGCGACGGCCTGGGGCTGTGCCCGGCGTGTTACGGGCGCGGCTGGGTGCCGGACGAGGAACGCGGACGGCGGCATTGTCCGGAGTGTCAGATCGTCCCGGTGTGCCCAATTTGCCGTGGCGCGGGCGAGCTGTACGTGGCAACGCTGCAGTACTTCGAGAAGGGCTATTACCCGGATCACTTTCCCCCGGAGGGCGACGCCTAGCACCCGGTCCGCTATCGCCGTTCACCGTTCGGTCGCCGCCCGCGGGCCGTCGCGGTGTCAGCGCGGCCTGACGCCGGACGATCCCCGGCTGATCTTCCGTCACGCGTGCGGTGTTCTTGCGCGTGGTGCAGGAGCCAGCCGCCGGTGCCGGAGCCGCATTCTCGGCGGCGATCTGCCGGTAGGTCAGGCCCTGGGGGCACAGCCGCGCGGCGCGGGACAGGAACTCCTTGCGCGGCTCGGCGACGATGCGGCGGATCTGCCTGGGGAGACGCCGAACTGCGCGGCGCTCATGACAGCGCTTCGGCCGGCAGGGCGGCCCGATCCAGCCGGGTCGCGCGGGTCCGGTCGGCCTCGCGTTCGGGCTCGGCGACCTTGGCGCCGCGCAGCCTGATCGTTGCCTGCGGCACCAGGAACCCCGCTGATCCGTCCTCGCGCCCGCACCCGACGCGACCCGCATCATGCGGCGGGCCGAGCTCTCCGGGCGAACTCACCGCCAACGCCCGGGCCCAACGGCCGTCCCGCCCGCCGAGCGCGAGCGTGATCAGAGGACGGAGGGTCTCTGGGGGCCTGGTCGCGCCGGTCAGGCGCGGGTGGCCGAACACTTGCACCCGCTCACGTCCTCGGTGCCCGCGCACGACCCGCCGCAGCCGCGGCGCTTGCGGTACGCGGCCCAGGCGAAAGCGGCCACGGCCGCCAGCGCCGCCGCGAGTGGCAGGCCGTCGGCCAGCAGCACCGCCGTCCCGCCGCTCAGCACCCCGGCGGCGGTCAGCACCGGCAGCGCGCAGCAGGCCGCGCACGCCGCCGCCGCCAGGATGCCCAGCCCGGGTCCGGTCCTCTTCATCGTGGCTGCTCCTCGGAATCGGCGAGTTCGGCGAACGGCAGCGGGCAGCACGGCTGGTCCGCGCACGTCAGCAGGTCGTCGCAGCCGGCGTCGATGGCCTGCCGCAGCGTGGTGCGGACGACCTCCAGGTCGGCCATGCGCCGCTCGACCTCGGCCAGCTTGACCCGGGCGCGCTCCTGAAGCCCGGCGTCGGGCCGCCGGTGCCGGTGCGTCCCGGCCTCCAGCAGGTCGGCGACCTCCTCCAGGGTGAACCCCAGCCGCTGCGCGGTCTTGATCACCCGCAGCAGCGTCACCGCCCCGGCCGGGTAGAGCCGGTGCCCGCCCGGCGACCGCTCCGGCTCGGCCAGCAGGCCGCGCCGCTCGTAGTAGCGCAGCGTCTGCGGGTTCACCCCGGCCGCCGCCGCGACCTGCCCGCTCCGCAGCCCCGGCTGCGCGGTCATGCCCGGCCTCCGACGGCCTTGCGGGCGCGCTCGGCCAGGGCCGCCACCACCCCGGCGTGCTCGTCGGCGGCGTCGATCTCCAGCATCAGCTCGCCGCCTGCGGCGGTCAGGGTGAAGGTGAAGAACGAGCAGCATCCCGTCTCACGCGCCGCCAGCTCGGCCGCGCGGCCGGCCACCTGCGGCTCGGCCCGCAACCGCAACCGCACCCGTCCGGGCGCCACCTGGCGCACTTCGGTGACGGCGTCGGCGAACAGCGCGTCGAACTCCGCCTCCCGCAACGGCCGCTCGGCCGTCGGCAGCGTGCACGCCTGCGGCGCCCAGCCCTGGCCCGCCTGTGTCTGCTCCATGTCCCGACGGTAAGCCTGTACCTCGGTACCGGATGCAAGCCCTGGCCGCGCCTACTTCCGCACGCGGAAGCGGAGCGTCGTGACGGCGCCCGACCGGGTGCTGCTGAAAGGTTCCAGGTCGATCCTGCCGAGGCCCGGGGGCGAGAAGCGGACGCCGTCGCCCAGGAGCAGCGGCAGGACGTACACCAGGATCTCGTCGACGAGCCCGTGCCGCAGGCACTGGGCGGCCACGTCGGCCCCGAGGATCTCCAGGTTCTTGCCGTCCGCGGCGCCGCGCGCCGTGGCAACGGCCTCCTCGAGTCCGCAGGTGAGGAAGGTGAAGGCAGGGGCCGGGTCGGCGGGAGGCTCGTGCGTGAGGACGAACCGCGCTCCCCCGTCGTAGGTGTTGTCCTGGGGCTCCATGCGCCTGGCGACCTCGTACGTGCCCCGGCCGATGAGCATGGCGCCCGTGGCCGCCATGACCTCCGGGACATCGGCCGGGGTCAGGTACTCGCCGATCCAGTCCATCGCGTGGTCAGGGCCGGCGATGAAGCCGTCCAGCGACATCGCCCGGTTCACGACCACTTTGCCGGTGCCGAAACCCACGTCGCTCATGCGTCTTCTCCACGGATGCTGACGGCCGGCGGTTCGGCGAGCGACAGGCTGTTCCCGTCCGGGTCCAGCACGACGACGTGCCGCACGCCGTTGCTGTAGGTCTCCACGGGTTCGTGGCCGATGCCGTGCGCGGCCAGCCGCTCCAGGATGGTGTCGAGGCCGGTCACGCCGAGCGTGACCATGGCCATGCCGACCCGCCCGGCGCGTACCTCCCGGTCATCGACGACGATCCAGGCGTTCTCCCCGACCTGCCACAGGTGCTCCGCGCCGATGACCTCGTCCGCCGGCCGTCCGAAGAACACCCCGAACCACTCCCGCGCCTTGGTGCGGTCGCGCACCGGCATGATGCTGTACAGATCCACTCGGACCACTCCCCTTCGAGGGGACCGACCGCGCCGGTGACCGAAACTCATCGGGGAACGGCCGAGAGTCCGAGGTCAGGACTTGTCGCGCTGCTCCTTGAGGCGCAGTTCCTCGCGGCGGACCTCGGCCAGGCTGGCGCGCTCGCGCTGCAGCCACTCGGGGTTCTCGGCCTTCAGCGCCTCGATCTCGGCGGTGGTGAGGGGGCCCGTGATGCCCGCGCGGGCCAGGCCCGAGGCGGAGACGCGGAGCTTGGCGGCGATGACCTGGCGGGGGTGGGGGCCCTCGCGGCGCAGCTCGGCGAGCCAGGCGGGCGGGTCGGCCTGGAGCGCGTTCAGCTCGTCCCGGGAGACGGTGCCCTCCTGGAACTCGGCGGGCGCCGCCGACAGCAGGATCCCCAGCTTCTTGGCCGCAGTCACGGGCTTCATGGTCTGCGGGGACTTCGCCCTGGACGTGCTCATACCCCCAAGGGTAGCCAGCGGTGGGAGCTGTCCGAACGGACCTTAGGGTGATGAGGTGACCAATGGTGAGTTCCGGCTGGCCTATGCGCCGGGGGTGACGCCCGGGAAATGGGCCGGGGTGTGGGCCGAGCGGGTGCGGGAGGTGCCGCTCCGGCTGGTCCCGGCGCCGGCCGCCGACATCGTCCCCCTGCTGCGGGACGGCGGTGCGGAGGCGGGGTTCGTGCGCCTGCCCGTCGACCGCGAGGCCCTCCAGGTGATCCCGCTGTACCTGGAGGCGACCGTGGTGGTGGTGCCGAAGGACCACGCGGTGGCCGCGGTGGAGGAACTGGAGCTCGCCGATCTCGCCGACGAGGACGTGTTCGAGCCGCTCGACGACGTCCTGACCTGGGACATCCGCCCCGGGGAGCCCGCCTTCACCCGGCCCGGGAGCACGGCCGAGGCGGTCGAGCTGGTGGCGACGGGGGCCGGTGTCCTGCTGCTCCCCCAGTCCCTGGCCCGCCTCCACCACCGCAAGGACCTCACCTACCGCACCGTGACCGACGCCCCCCAGTCCCAGATCGGCCTGGCCTGGCCCGGAGGCGAGACGAGCGACCTCATGGAAGAGCTGATCGGCATCGTCCGCGGCCGCACCGCCAACAGCTCCCGTGGCCGCGCCCCTCAGCAGCAGCCCGCCCGTAAGAAGCCCCAGCAGAAACCCTCCGCTCCCAAGCGCCGTCGCCAGCCGCCGCGCCGCCGGGGTTAGCGCAGCTTCTTCATCCGGGCGGCGTGGTGGCGGGCGCCGTAGAGGCGCCAGTACACGCGGGCCGGAGCGGGGAGGGCGGCGAGGAAGTCGGCGCGCTCCTCGGGGGTCGCGTCCTCCAGGACGACGCCGAGGAGCGTGAAGATCTTGTTCTTGGGCGTGTGCCGGACGAAGTGGTCGCCCTGGGCGTTCCATTCGGCCTCGGTGAGGTGGCGGCCGGCCAGCGGGAGCAGGTTGTCCTCCTCGTCGTCCAGGTGCTCGGCCAGGACGGCGCGGTGCTCGGTGAGCGCGGCGGCCAGGGCGTCGCGGGCGGCCTCGTCCGCCGTGAGCGTCCAGGGGCCGAGCAGGGCGCGCACCCGCTCGATGGTCGCGGCGACCCGCTCGTGCTGCTCCTCCATCCGCAGCACGATCTCGGCGTCCAGGTCGACCCGGGACAGCAGCAGCGGCCAGATCAGCTCGTCCTCGCCGGTGTGGTGGTTGTGCAGGCCGAGCAGGTAGTCCGACAGGTGCGCGGCGAGCGCGCGGGCGCGCGGGAGGTCGCCGGGCCGGGCCGCGGTGACCAGCGCGGGCAGCAGCCGCGACTCGCGGCGGAGGCCGCGGTGGATGACGACCATGGAGTGGGTGAACGGGCGGGCGGTGTGGGTCTGCGTCGTTGTCATGCCCCAAGGCTGCGCCCGGCCTCTTGGAGTCGGCTTGGCCGCGGCTTGGAGAGCGCCGCCGGGTCAGTGGTAGAAGCAGACCAGGTCGTAGGACGCGTACTCGTCGCCGGGCTTGTCGTTGCACCGCTTCAGCCAGCCGTGCAGTTCCGTGACCGCCCCGGCGACGCTGCGGTCCTCGATCGCCGACAGGTCGGCGGCGTCCAGTTCCGCGGCCAGCCGCAGCGCCTCCTTGCGCTCCACGTAACCGATGAGCGGGAAGTCGTCGATGCGCGGGAGCGGCACCGGCGAACCGGAGTACATCAGGTCGTTCGGGTCGAACTGCACGCCGACTCCGGTCAGCGCGGCCTGCACCGTGCCGGGCCATTCCGAACCGAACGGGTACCAGTGGCCGTTGTCCAGGGGGCCGCCGAAGACCTCGCAGAGCGCCTTGAGGGTGTAGCCGTAGATGTGGCCTTCACCGGTGAACGGCTCGTTGTAGAACAGCTCCCGCATCGACTCCGGAGTGGGGTCGAACTCGCCGCCCTCGCAGTACTGGCCCTGGATCCACTCCAGGAAGACGTCGGGTTCGGACGCGTGGGCGTGCGGCTCGCGCAGCACGTTGATGTTCACCGAGTAAGGCATGATCCCGTAGCCCATGGGGGTCCCTCCGTCGCGACGATCATGAAGCAGGCTAGCGGGACGGTCCGTCAGGATCGGCGCGTCCGGCGCGGTGATCGGCACCTCGACACGGGGATATCACTGGAATTTCATCACAGGCCGCTAAGGTCACCGGCTGTCGTGCAATGTCCGCGCAACAAGGAGCCGTCGTTGGGCATGCCCCTCCGCGCCGGGACCGAGGCGTCGTTCCGGGACGCGGTGTCGGGCCTTGTGTTCCGGGTCGCGGCCCCCGCGGAGCAGCCGTGGCTGTGGGAGGGGTTCCTGCGCGGCGCGCTGGAGACCTACCGGCACTTCGGGGTCGAGTCCGCGCTCGAACTCCCCCGTGTATGCGACGGCCGGACCACGTCCCGGTTCATCGTCGCCCTGGACCCAGGCGGCGAGGCGGTCGCCGGCCTGCGGATCCTCGCCCCCTACGCCCGCCTCGCCGACGTGCACGCGCTGCGCGCCTGGACCGGCCGCCCCGGCGAGGACGCCTTCCGCGACGCGCTCGCCCGGCGCCTCCCCCACGGGATCGTGGAGGCCAAGGCGGTCTGGGTGGACCGCCGCGCCCGCCACGCCGGGCTCGGCGCGGCCGTCGCCCGCGGCGCGGCCCACGCGGCGTGGCTGCACGGCGTCCGCTACACCCTGCTCACCGCCTCCGCGCACGCGCTCGGCCGCTACCTCGACGTGGGCGCCACCGTCGCCGCGGACGTCGCTCCCGTCGCCTACCCCGACCCCCGCTACCGCACCGTCCCGCTCTGGTGGGACGCCCACGACCACCGGGGAGCCGTGGCCGCGCAGAAGGCGCTGATCGACGACGAGCTCACCCAGCTGAGAGGCAGCAGATGACCGAGCACGACCACCGGCCCCTGATCCTGGACCCCGCCCGGGACGCCGCCGCGCTCGACGGGCTGCGCGCGCGTCCCGGCGTCGGGGTCCAGGACCTGCGCGCCCCCATCAGGGCCGAGCTGGCGGAACTGCTCGGCTCGCCGGAGACCGGCGAGGGCCCCGAGGACGACCGCTGGGTCTACTACCCGTGGCGGAACCGGCTCGTCGCGCTGCCGGGTCCGCGCACGATGCGCCTGGTCCGCCTGGACCGCAACCGCAACAAGCTGACCCGCGAGGAGCAGGACCGGCTCGCCGCGTTGAGGATCGGCGTCGTCGGCCAGAGCGTCGGGCACGCCATCGCGCACACCCTCGCGCTGGAAGGGGTCTGCGCCGAGCTGCGCCTGGCCGACTTCGACACCCTGGAGCTGGCGAACCTCAACCGCATCCCCGCCTCGCTGTTCGACCTCGGCGTGAACAAGGCCGTCATCACCGCGCGGCGGATCGCCGAACTCGACCCCTACCTGCCGGTGACCGTCTACCCGATGGGCGTCACCGACGAGGTGGTCGACGACTTCTTCGCCGGGCTGTCGGTCGTCGTCGAGGAGTGCGACTCGCTCGACATCAAGCTGGCAGTCCGGGAGGCCGCGGGCCGCCACCGGGTGCCGCTGCTGATGGAGACCAGCGACCGCGGCCTGCTCGACGTGGAGCGCTACGACCTGGAGCCCGGCCGGCCGCCCTTCCACGGGATGCTGAACGGCGCGGGCCGCGCCGAGCTGGCCGGGTTGCCGACCCGCGACAAGGCGCCGTACGTCATCCGGATCCTCGACGCGCACGGCATGTCGGCCGACTTCGCCGCGAGCCTGGTGGAGATCGACCGGACCCTGCCGAGCTGGCCGCAGCTGGGCGGCGACGTCCAGCTCGGCGGCGCCACCGTCGCGGCGGCGGTGCGCCGCATCGGGCTCGGGCTGCCGCTGCCGTCGGGGCGGACCCGCGTCGACATCCAGGAGAGCCTGGACGCCCTCGCCCCGCCCGCCGCCGCCGCGGACCCGGACTGGAGCGGGGTCGCCCCGCCCCGGTTCCCCACGGTCGCGGACCTGGCCGCGCTCCCCGCCGCCGAGGCCGTCGCCGTCTGCGCGGGCCTGGCGCCGTCCGGTGGGAACGTCCAGCCGTGGACGATCACCGCCGACGCCGAGCGGCTCCGGATCGAACTGGACCCGGCGGCGACCAGCGGCATGGACATCGGCTACCGGGGCAGCGCCGTGGCCGTCGGCGCCGCCCTCTACAACGCGCGGGTCGCCGCCGCCGCGCGCGGCGTCCTCGGCGCCACCGAACTGCGCGAGGGGCCGGGCGCGCTGACCGCGACCCTGCGGTGGGGCACCGATGCCGATCCCGGGCTGGCCCGCGACCTGCCGGGTGTGACGACCCGGCACACCAACCGCCGCCTGGGCGACGGGACCCCGCTCGACCCCGCCGTCCTGGAGGCCCTCGCCGAGGCGGCCGCCCTGGAAGGCGGGACGATCCGTGCGATCACCGCCCGGGACGACCTGGAGGCCGCGGCGGTCCTGCTGGCCGTCTCCGACCGCATCCGCTACCTCACGCCCGCCCTGCACGCCGAGATGTTCGCCGAGCTGCGCCGGCCGGGCGACGACCTGAGCACCGGGCTCGACCTGCGCACCCTGGAGCCCGCCCCCGACGAGCTGGCCAAGCTCGACATCGGCGGCCGGCCCGACGTGATGGCCCGCGTCCGCGCCTTCGGCGGCGGTGCCGCGCTCGGCGAGTACTCCCTGGACCGCGTCCGCTCCGCCGGGGCGCTCCTCGCCGTCACCTTCGACGCGGCCGACGCCGGCCTCGCCGGATACGCGCGGGGCGGCGCGGCCGTGCAGCGCGCCTGGATCGAGGCCGACCGCCGCGGCCTGGCCGTCCAGCCGACGTCGCCGGTCTTCCTGTACGCCCGGACGCGCGAGGAGCTCGCCGTGGTCCCCGGCTTCGAGGACGGGGCCTTCGACCTGCGCGAACGGCTGCTGGAGCTGCTCGGAGCGCCCGCCGGCGAGGCCGTCGCGCTGATCCTGCGCCTGGGGTACGCCGCGCCTCCTACCGTCCGGAGCGCTCGCCGGCCGGGCTGAGGGCCGTCCACGCGAGCCCGTACATGCTCAGCGCCAGGGCGAAAGCGGCGATACCGCCCTCGACGGCGCTCGCGAGCGTCATGTGGAACGTGCGCGGCACGTCCTGCTGATTGATCAAGGTGATCGCGCCGAGCAGCACGCCTGCACCCGTGGCGGCCGTCAGCCAGCCCGCCACGGCCCACGCCGCCCGGCCCGGCAGGCGTCCGGACGGGACCGCCACGGCGGGCGCCGACCGCGCCCACCGGACCAGCCACCCCACCACGACCACCGCGCCGATCACCCCGCTCGCGTACTGCAGCCAGCGGTTGAGCGCGAGCCCTCCCCACGACGTCGTGACCAGCCACGGCAGCGCGCCGGCGAAACTGTGGCGCTGGTGCGTGAACGCGTCCCAGAACAGGTGCGTCCCGGTGCCGACGAGGATCGACGGCACCACCCACGGGAGCATCGGTCGCCGGAACCCGGCCGCGGGCCCGGCCAGGCGCGCGTGCGCCCAGGCCGGGGTGAGCGCGAGCAGGGGCCGCTTCCAGAGCAGGTGAAAGGCGGCGAAAAGCCCGAGCCCGAGGCCGAGATCGACGGTGACCATCCCCCACGGCACATGCGTCGCGCCGCGCAGCCCGCCCAGCCCGAAGAAGTAGGGCACGTCCGGGACCACCGAGCCGACCACCAGCGCCGACGGCACCAGGCGGCCGCGCGCGAGCGGGATGACGGCGGCCGGATGGCTCAGCGTGAACGGCATCCGGCCATGCTGGCGGCACCACCCCTAACGATCAAGAGCCTGGTCGAGGAGCGCGAGCAGGCGGTCCCAGTGATGCCGCAGCGCGGCGGGGCTGAACGCGTCGGTGTCGGACATGGTGAAGCCGTGCACGGTGCCGGGGTAGATCTCGGAGGTGTGGTCGACACCGGTGGCGTCCAGGACCTGGTTCAGCTCGGCGAGGGCCTCGGGCGTGATGTCGCTTTCGGCGTGGCCGAAGTGGGCCCGGGCGGTCAGCCCCTCGGGCCCTGCGGCGCCTACGGGGGCATGGAAAGCGGCGACAGCGGCCACCCGGCCGGGATTCGCCACGGCGGTGCGCACCGCCAGAAGGCCGCCGACGCAGTAGCCGGTCACCGCGACCGGCCCGGCGCCGACCTCGGGCTGCGCGGCGAGGAACTCCAGATAGGCGCCGGCGTCGCTCAGGACACGCTCAGTGGTGTGCGCCTCGATCAAGGGCATCACCTGAGCGAAGACCGCCGGCCGGGCCTCTTCCCCGATGTACCCGGGAAGCTCGACCACCGGCGCCGGCCCGTGCCGGTAGAAGTAGTTGGGGACGAGCACGTAGTACCCGTGCCCGGCCAGCTCCCGGGCCATCTCCCGCAGCACGGGCCGGAGACCGAAGCCGTCCGCGTACATGAGCACCCCGGGGTGCGGCCCGCCGTGGTCGGGGAAGGCGGCGAAGGCGTCGGCCTGGCCGTCGGGGGTGGGGATCTGCACCGTCTTGGTGGGCATGTTCTCTCCTGTCGTGTCGATGGGTGAGCCTGTGATCGACACGATGGAGGCGGAGCCCGCGCGGCGGCGCGAGATCCTCGATCGGACGGCGGGCCCGCGGCGGCCCGTCCGGCGCTCAGCAGAGCACCGGGTCACCGATCCGTGTATGGCGCAATGCCGTCCCGGTGGTCATCGCCGTCCACCCTAGCCCCGAGTCGTTCCGGCTATGCGACGGAAGGACGGTCCGGGTTGGCGAAATCGATGCCCACCTCATCGAAACGGGACTCCAAGGCTTCCAATCCCTGCTCGCGCCACAGGTCCCGTTCGGCCAGAGTGATCGGCAGCAGCCACAGGATTCGTATGTGCCCATTGCTCCAGGAGCAGGACTCGAAGTCGGGGCCGAGCGGGTAGGGCAGCGAGACCAGGTAGCGGTCACAGGCGGAATCGTCGAACCAGGGCCGTCCGATGGGGACCACGTGTCCGTGGTCGAGTCTCTGACGCGGCGGACCGGCGTGGTAGTAGGCGTTCATCGTCACCGATTCCAGGTGCTGCCAGTCGTCCCGGTCGGCCATCAAGACGAATTCCAGCCCATGGCCGTCCTGTTCAGCCGCGGTGACCTGCCAGCAACCGGACGTGACATAGGTCCAGCCTTGGAATCGAGGACCGGGCCCGATGCGGAAGACCCGGAAGCCGGGGATCCGCTGTTCGATCGGCCCGGCCACCCCGCTTACGCATGCGATCTCATGTCCCTCGAACTGCGCTGCCAAATGGCTGTGCAAGATCCTGTGTGCTTCGGCGCTCATGCGCGTGTTTCCACTGCGGTGAACGTCAGGGTGGCGCGGCTGACGAAGACCATCTTCGACATCAGGTTGTCGATACTCCTGCCTAGCGGCCGCCCTGCTCACCGGTAGGGAGCCGGTTCTACGCGGGCGTAAATGCCCTTGGCCCGGTGAACATGATGGGCAGCTCACCGTCGCTTGACCTTACTCCTGGCATGTCCGGGTAGTCCTAGCTCGAGTCGGGCCATCAAAGGAGCAGTTCATGCGGGTGTTCGTCACGGGTGCGTCCGGGTGGGTCGGGTCGGCTGTCGTGCCCGAGCTCATCGGGGCGGGGCACCAGGTCGTCGGGCTGGCCAAGTCGGATTCCTCGGCCGCCGCCATCGCCGCTGCAGGGGCCGAAGTGCTGCGCGGCGGCCTGGACGACCCGGACATCCTGCGCAAGGGGGCCGCCGACTCCGACGGGGTCGTCCATCTGGCGTTCATTCACGACTTCGCGCGGTTCGAGGAGGCGATCCAGACCGATGCGCGCGCCATCGCCGTGATGGGCGCCGCGCTGGAGGGGTCCGGCAAGCCCCTGGTCGTGACCGCCGGAACACCCGCGCTTCCGGGGCGGGTGGCGACCGAGCGCGACGAGGCGCCGCCCGGTTCGCCCGCGGCCGGCCGGGACGCCAACGCCAAGGCGGCTCTGGACATGGCGGCGCGCGGCGTCCGCCCGTCCGTGGTGCGGCTGCCCCGGTCGGTCCATGGCGAAGGCGACACCCACGGCTTCCTGGCCCGCCTGATCGGCATCGCGCGCGATGCGGACGTTTCCGGCTATGTCGGCGACGGGAGCAGCCGCTGGCCCGCGGTGCACGTCCTGGATGCCGCGCACCTGTTCCGCCTCGCGCTGGAGCACGCCCCGGCGGGCTCGGTGCTGCAGGCGGTCGCCGACGAAGGCGTGCCGACCCGCGACATCGCCGAGGTCATCGGGCGCCACCTCGACCTGCAGACGTCGCCCGCACCGGCCGAGGACTTCGGCTTCCTGGGGCCGCTGCTGTCGGTCGACCAGCCCGCCTCCAGCGCGCTGACCCGCGAACTGCTCGGCTGGCAGCCGACCCGCCCCGGCCTCCTGGAGGACCTGGACGAGGGCCACTACTTCTGACGCAAGGGCTCGTCAATCATGTCGGCGGAAGCCGCCTTCGGTGTTGATGATCTGCCCGGTGATCCAGGCCGCGTCGTCGGTGGTCAGCCAGGCGATCAGACGGGCGGGGTCGTCGGGTTCTCCCCAGCGGCGGGCGGGGAAACGGTGCTGGACGGCTTCCAGGTCCTGAGGAGCGGCGTAGCCGGTGTCGACGGGGCCGGGATTGACGGTGTTGAGAGTGATCGCCTGGTCCGCGAGGTGGTCGGCCAGAGTGCGGGTGATCGAGGACAGGGCGCCTTTGGCGGCGGCGTAGGCGACTTCGCCGCGCATGGGCCCCAGGTCCTGGCCGGAGGTGAGGAAGACGACGCGTCCGCCGGGGCGCCCGTCGTGCTGGGCCGCGAAAGCCTGGGTGAGCAGGATGGTCGAGCGGGTGTCGACCGCCCAGTGGGCGTCGAGCATGGCGGCGTCCAGGTCGCCCAGCGCCCCGTCCCCGCCGCTGCGGGCGTGATTGCAGATCAGGATGTCCAGGTGCCCGAGTTCGGCGCGCGCGGCCGCGATGAGCTGCTCCGGTGCGTCGGGATCGGCCAGATCGAGGCCGCGATGGGCGAGCATGGCCCGCGGGTCGGTCAGGGCTTGGGCGACGCCGTCCACGACGGCCTGCGTTCCAGCGGGGTCGGCCCCCCAGGGCTGCTCTCGGTCATGGGGGACGTGATGGTGCAGGAAGAGGCTCGCGCCCATTGAGGCCAGGCGGCGGGCGATCGCGTATCCGATCCCTGCGCGCCGGCTGACGCCGGTCACCACCGCGACCCGGCCGCTCAGCGGTAACGGAAGCCGGGAATCGGGATACCCGGCCGCGTCGCCATCGGTCATGCCCACCAGTATGAGGACCGGCTACAGCCGCCTGGCTGAGAGCCGGGCCGCTTTGCGGAGGGCGGGGTCCTTATTGCGCGCTCCGGCCGAAGAGGGCCAGGAGGCGGGACTGGGCGTCGGCGTTGTCCGGGACGGTGCGTTCGGGGCCCAGCATCCCCGCTTCGCGGCCCTGGGGGGCGAAGCGTCGGGCCGTCTCCAGGGCGGGGCCCAGCAGGTCCGGATCCAGGTCGACGTTCTGGCCGGTGGCCTGGCCCAGGTCCCAGGTGTGGACGAGCAACTCCAGCGGATACTGCTCCAGCCATTCGCTTAGAGCCACCTCTTGTCCGAAGCCGAGCCGGATCCGGCGGGACAGGGCGTCCGGGGTCAGGGCGGCGGTCATGTTGGCGCGTACCGCCCGCCAGGTGGCCGCCGGGTCTTCGCCGGCGGTCTCGCGCCAGTCGGGGTCGGCCTCCGGCAGCGGGCGGCCGGCGGCCCGGTGTTCGACCACCAGCAGGCCGGCGATGACGTGGCCCGCCACGTCGACGGCACACCAGCCTTCGCAGGGAGAAGGGGAAAGCCACCGGTCCGGCGGGACGGCCACGAGGACCGCCTCGAATCCGTCCAGTGCGCGGATGAAGCCTTCGGGCACCATGTCGGCTGTCCTTGGGGCACGGGTGGGTGAGTGGAGGGCTCCGCTCGGGGTCATGCCACACGCTCTGCGCCAAGCCGTCAAGGAGGTTTCTGGTGGGGCGCCTGTCGACGACCGGGCGGTGACGCTTCGGGTGAGGAGTGTTCGGTCGGCCTGGGTGTACGGGTGGGTGGGGCCAGGCCTACTTTCGGGTGGATTCGGGTGGTGGAGGGCTCTGGCCGGTGCAGGCTGAGGGGCACCGGTCGAGCGGTGACGAAAGCGGCAGAGGGAGAGTCATGCGGCAAGCGGGGGCCTGGGCGGCGCGTGTCGGGGTGGGGTTCGTACGGTCGTGCGTCGTGGCGGGCGTCACCTTGCTGATCCCGGCCGTGTGGGCCGTGGCCGTGGCGTGGGCGATCTGGTGGAACGCGGCCAACCCATGGTCGTGGGTGGGGCCGTTCGTGCTGGTGTGCGCGGGCACGCTCGGGTTGTCCCGGCCGGTCTGCCGGGCGGTCCGGTTCCTGGTGGCGCGGTGGACTGGCACCGTCATCCCCGCCGGATACCGGGAGCCCGGGCCGCTGGTGCAGTTGTCCACCGGGTACTGGTGGAACGGCTTCTCCTACGAGCGCACCCGCCGCGACGCCGCCATGGACCAGAAGTGGCGGATCCGGTGGAACGATCCAGCCAACTGGCGCGATCTGCGGTTCGTCCTGGTCGCGCCGATTGTGGTGTGCGTTCCGGTCGCCGGAGTGGTCATGGCCGTCGCCGTGCGGGGCATCGGGCTGCTCGGGCTGGTCGTGGCCGTCGCCGCGGCGCCGTTCGCCTGGCGGCTTCTCGAGCCAGTGGCCGTCCGGTTCCTGCGCCCGTCGTCGGCGATGGCGATGGAGGGGCGGGTGGCGGAGCTGGCCGCGCAGCGCGCCGGCCTGACCGTCGCGCAGGCCGCCGAGATCCGCCGCATCGAGCGCGATCTGCACGACGGCGCGCAGGCCCGGCTGGTCGCGCTCGGGATCTCCCTGGCGACCGCGGAGAAGCTGATGGAGACCGACCCCGGCCAGGCCAGGGCGCTGCTGCGGGACGCGCGCGGCGGTGCGGCCGCTTCGCTGGCCGAGCTGCGCGACCTGGTGCAGGGGATCAGCCCGCCGATCCTCACCGAGCGGGGGCTGGTGGACGCGGTGCGGCTGCTCGCCCTGGACCTCCCGCTCGACGTGGCGGTCGACGCCGAGGTCCGGCTGTGCTTGGACGCCCCCGTCGAGTCGGCCCTGTACTTCGGCGTCGCGGAGCTGCTGACCAACGCGGTCCGGCACGCGCAGGCGTCCCGGGCGCGCGTCTCCCTCGCCCAGGACGGGACCGGCATCGTCGTGGAGGTCCAGGACGACGGCCGGGGCGGCGCCGGCGACCGCGACGGCGGCGGGCTCGCCGGGCTGCGCGAGCGCCTCGCGGTCTTCGACGGCACCCTGGAGATCACCAGTCCGCCGGGCGGCCCGACCCGTGCCAGGATGGCGGTGCCATGCGCATCCTTGTAGCCGAAGACCTCTACCTGCTGCGCGACGGGATGGTCCGCCTGATCGAGGCGTACGGGCACCAGGTGGTGGCGACGGCGTCCACCGGTCCCGAGACGCTGGAGGCGCTGCGGACGCTGCGCCCCGACGTGTCGGTCATCGACGTCCGCATGCCGCCCACCCAGACCGACGAGGGCCTGCGCGCCGCCCTCGCCGCGCGCGCCGAGACGCCCGGCCTGCCGATCCTCATCCTGTCCCAGCACGTCCAGCAGCTGTACGCGCGGGAGCTGCTGGCCGACGGCTCCGGCGGCATCGGCTACCTGCTCAAGGAGAGCGTGTTCGACGCCGACCAGTTCGTCGGCGCCCTGGAGCGCGTCGCGGCCGGCGGGACCGCCATGGACCCGGCCGTCATCGCCAGGCTGCTGAACGGCACCCGGCGGCTCGGCGACCTCACCGAGCGCGAGCACTCGGTGCTGGCCCTCATGGCCGAGGGGCTGTCCAACCAGGCCATCAGCCGCCGGCTGTTCCTCAGCGAGAGCGCCGTCAGCAAGTACACGACCTCGCTGTTCGGCAAGCTCGGCATCGTCGATGACAACGACACCAACCGCCGTGTCCGCGCCGTCCTCGCCTATCTGAACGAGTCCTAGCCCTTCAGGCGGCGGATCACCTTGGCCGGGGTGCCGACGGCGACGACGCCCGGCGGGACGTCCCTGGTGACGACGGCGCCGGCGCCGATGACGCTGTCGGCGCCGATGGTGACGCCCGCGAGCACGATGGCGCCGCCGCCGAGCCAGACGTTGTCCTCGATCACGATCGGCTCGGCGGCCTCCAGCTTGGCGCGCCGCTGCTCGGGATCGAGCGGGTGGGTGGGGGTGAGCAGCTGCACGTTCGGGCCGATCTGCACGTCGGCGCCGATCGTGATGGGCGCGACGTCCAGCGCGGTCAGCCCGTAGTTGGCGAACGTGCCCGCGCCCACGGTGATGTGGGTGCCATAGTCGACGTACAGCGGGGGCCGGATGTGGGCGTCGGGGGCGATCGACCCGAGCAGCTCCTCCAGGACAGACCGGGCCGCGTCCTGGTCGGCGGCGTAGATCTCGCCGTAGCGGTGGGCGAGGGCGATGGCGCGTTTCGAGGCGGCGGCCAGCTCGGGGTCGTCCGCGAGGTAGAGGTCACCGGCCAGCATGCGCTCCCGGTTGCTGCGGGTGTCACCTGGGAAGAAGTCGGTCACGGACACGAGCCTAGGCCCGGGTCCGCCGATGAGTTCGCGGGCGCGCGGCGGTCTCCATCTTCGTCCGCGATACCGCTGGAGGCGACGAGATGACCCACCACGAGCCCGTCGAGACCACCAACCTCGACCGCTACGACAACGATGTGCTGCCCTGGAGCAGGGCCCTCGGCGGACTGGAGAAGGAGCTGACCGAGGACACCCCGGTGTTCCTCGGGACGGCCTCGCCGGACGGCCGCCCCCACTCCGCCGGGATCGGCCCCGCCTGGGTCGACGGCGAGCTGTACTTCACCAGCGGGCCCGGCACCCGCAAGTCGCGCGACCTCGCGGCCAACCCGGCCTGCACGGTCTCCATCCGGTTGCGGGGCCTGGACCTGGTCCTGGAGGGCGAGGCGGCCAGGGTCACCGACACCGCGACGGTGGAGAGGCTCGCGGGCGTCTACAGCGCGGGCGGCTGGCCCGCCGAGGCGGCCGGTGACGCGCTGACCGCCCCTTACAGCGCGCCGAGCGCGGGACCGCCGCCGTGGCACCTCTACCGCTTCACGGCCCGGACCGCCGTCGGCGTCGCCACCGCCGAGCCGCACGGCGCGACCCGCTGGCGCTTCGCTCACTGAGCGAGGACGTCCTTCAGCACCCGCGCCGTCGCCCGGGGGAACGCGGTGCACCCGTTGTGCCCGCCGGGGAACAGGGCCGGCTCGGTGCCGAGCCGCGCCGCCAGCGCCAGTGCGCAGCGGTAGGTGTGCACGGTGGGGCGGGTCGTCCGGCCGATCGCGGGGACGATCCGCGTCCCGGCCCGGGCGGCGGCCTGCAATGCCTCGGCCGGGTCGAGGCCGTCGGTCATGACGGCGGTGAACTCCGTCCCGATGAAGAACCCGAAGTTGGCCTGCCGGCGGGGCGTGAGCGGCTGCGGGGTGAGGCCGTCCTCGGTCTCGTCGTGCGCGGGGTCGATGCCGAGGTGGCGGGTGATCGCCGGGAACGCCGCGGCCAGGCCGCCGGCGGCGTGGGCGGCCTGGATGGCCGCCAGTTCGGCCACGTGCTCGGCGCGGCCGGCCGCGGGGAGCAGGGCCGGCACGACGGGCTCGTGCGCGATCAGCGTGCGCAGCGCGCCGGGGTGCCGGGCCACGGTCCGCAGGCCGATCGCGGCGCCCATGCTGAAGCCCGCCATCAGCGCCGGGCCGCCGCCGACCTCGGCGAGCAGCCGCGCGACGTCGTCGGCGTGGTCGGCCATGGTGACGGGGCGGGCGGGGTCGTCCAGCGTGCTGCGCGACAGGCCGCGGCGGTCGTAGGTGACGACCGTGAAGGCGCCGGCCAGGTGCGGGACGAGGTCGACGGTGCGGTCCGCGTCCCCCTCGCCGCTCTGGGAGAGCAGCAGGACGGGGCCGCTGCCCTCGACCTGGAAGTGGAGGACGGCTCCGGGGACGGACAGGGTTTCGGCGGTGGCCGTGGTCATGGTGGATCTCCTTTGCCGGGCGGTGCCCCGACCCTAACCCATCGAAATAGATATATCTACTTTGATGTACCTTAGGGCCCGTGAACGGAGTCGAGCTGTTCCTGCTGGGCCGCACCCTCATGAAGATCGGCGAGCGGGCGATGCCCCGGCCGGAGTCCGGCCCGCCGGGCCCGGTCCGCGCGGTGCTCGTCGTCCTCGGCGACCTGGTCGCCCACCCCGGGACGACGGTCGGCGAGATCGCGGCGCGGACGGGCCTGCCGCAGAGCCAGGTCTCCACCGCCGTCGCCCGGCTGGAGGAGACCGGGTCGGTCGAGGCCGCGCCCGACCCGGCCGACCGGCGCCGCCGGCTCATCCGCCCCGCCGCGCGGCCCTCCGCCCGCGTCGCCGAGGTCCGCGCCACCACCATCGACGACGCCCTCGCCTCGGCCTTGGCCGACCCGGCCGCGGTCCGCGAGGTCGCCGCCGCCCTGGACGTCCTGGCCCGCCACCTCACCCCGTCGGCCGCCCGCACCGAGGCGTCCTAGCGGCATGACCCGCGAACTGGCGGAGGCGGTCGCCACGCTGTACTCGGCGTTCGGGGCGTACCGGCCTCCCCGTGAGGGGGACTTCTGCGAGCACTGCCTGCGCGCCGAGGACGTCGCCGCGCTACGGAACGCGCCCCTGCGGGAGCTGGCGGAACCCGACCTGTTCCCCTACCTGATCAAGGCCATGGGGACGTGGGGCGGCGTCGAGGAGTACAAGTACTTCCTGCCCCGGATGCTGGAACTGCTGGCGATGGGCCGATGGGCCGACCTCCCGATGCTGGCGGGACGTATCGGCGACGACTGGCCGGAGCCCGAGCAGGCCGCGCTGCGGAGGTTCTTCGACGCCTGGCTGCTGGAGTGCCCTCAGGCGATGCCGTTGGAGGAGGCGGTGCGGGCCGTGCTCATCCTGGGCCGCGATCTGGGCTTCCACCTGCGGGAATGGGAACGGCGCGCGACGCCGGGGACCGTCCGGCGCATCGCGGAGCTGATCACGTGCATGCCGGCGCTCGGCGCCCCGCACGATGAGACGCTGCGGCGCTGGCTGGGCGGCGAAGGCGTCGGGGATCTGCTGCTGCGGGCCGCGGTCGAGGAGGGCGAGGGCTTCGGCGCGGCACTCGAGGCCCACGACTTCTGGCGGTCGTGGGGCACGATGAAGTGATGCGTCTACGTCCGATATCGCCCGAGCTCGTGGTGGAGGAGCTGTGCGAGCGGGTGGTCGCGGCGCCGCGCGAGGGGTGGCTGCGGGTCGCGGTCGACGGCCCGCCCGCCGCGAGGCCCGGGGCGCTCGCCGACGCCCTGGTCGAGCCGGTGCGGGCGCGGGGCCGCGCCGTCGTGCGGGTGTCGGCGCGCGACTTCCTGCGCCCGGCGTCGCTGCGGTACGAGTTCGGGCGCCATGATCCCGACGTCTACTACGACCACTGGCTCGACACCGGCGGCCTCGTCCGGGAGGTGCTCGCCCCGCTCGGGCCGGGCGGCACCGGGAAGATGCTGCCCTCCCTGTGGGACAGCGCCCGCGACCGCGCCACCCGGGCGCCCTACCGGGACGTGCCGCCCGGCGGCGTCCTGCTGCTGGACGGGGCGCTGCTCCTCGGCCGCGGGCTCCCCTTCGACCTGGCCGTCCACCTGCACCTGTCGGCGGGCGCCCTGGCGCGCCGCACGCCGGACGGCGAGCGGTGGACGCTGCCCGCCTACGCCCGCTATGAGGAGCAGGTGCGGCCGCTGCGGACGGCCGACATCGCGATCAAGGTGGACGCCCCGGACCATCCCGCGCTCGTCGTCGACCCGGGCTAGGGCCTGCGGGTGACGGTGATCGACTGCCCCGGCGCACGCTGGTCGCAGGGCAGCTGCAGCACCGGCGCGGCGGCGCGCGGGGTCCCCTTGACGCCCACGCACAGGTCGTCGTTCTCGGGCAGGAGCCGGTAGCCGCCCGGCGCGGCGCGGAGCACGAACCGGTCGGTCTGGATCCGGCCGCAGGTGTCGTCCGACAGGGCGGTGCCAGGCGCGGCCGATCCGTCGACCACCCCCATGCAGCCCGCGCCGAACCGGGGGTGCTCGGTGGCGACGCGCCACAGGTCGCCGTAGGGGGTGAGGCGGCGGGGCGGGAAGCTGTGCGCGCAGTCCGCCAGGTAGATCCGCCCGGTCTGGTCGCCCTCGTGCTCGGACAGGCAGAAACCACCGATCTTGAGCAGGTCCCCGTCGGGGCGGACGCGCGCGGGCGCCGCCGGGACGGGTGCCGCGCCGGTCGCATGCGGCGTCCCGCCCGTCTCCCCTGACGACCAGCGCAGGCCGGCCGCACCGGCGGCCCCGCACAGGAACAGGACCACGGCCACGGCGCCCGCGACGCGCCCGCCCGGCGCCCGGCGCGTCCGCGCATCGTCCTCCACCGCGGGTTCGCCGGGCTGCTCCACCTCGTCAGGGGTGTCCTTCACCGCGTGCACCAGGCGTTCGCGGAGCGCGAGCCATTCCGCGACGTCCCCGGGGCTTCCGCCGCACACGCGCACCAGGGCGGCGACCATCTCGCGGCGGGGCGCCGTGCGGCGCTGGAGCGCGGTGGCCAGGGTGGACGCCGGGAGGACGAGCCCGCCCTCGGCGGAGGTCGCCCGCTCGATCTCCTTGAAGGTCAGCCCGCTGCGTTCCCGCAGGCCCTTCAAGGCCACCACGAACTGTTCCTCCGAGGTCACCCCGGCGGGGAGCAGCGCGTTCCTGCCGGGCTCAGTGGCGGTCATCGCGCGAGTGTCCCAGAACGGTCCCGGCAGGTCCAGGGCGAACGGAACGGCCCGCCGCGCGCGGGGTTATCCCTGATCAGGACGGCCGCTTGCATTCGGGTGCGTTCCGAACGCCCGTTCGTGCTGTTCTGGCTGGTCACAGGGGGGTTGAATGCTCACTGCGATCGACCTGGCGCCGCATCGGAAAGCGTCGCCGGCCGCTCCCGGAGAGGCCCTCATCCCGGCTGTGCGGCATTCCGGTTCGCCATCGAGAAATCGCACCAGAGAAGCCCGGCGAAATCCCCGCCCGTGACACAGGAGGAATGTTGAGCAGGTTCACCACGATCGGAATGGGCGTCGCCGCGGCGGCGGCCCTCACCGTCTCCGCCACGCCGGCGCTGGCGGCCCCGTCCGCCCCCGCGGGCAGGTCCGTCTCCCACGGCAAGCCCGCGCGCTCCTGCCCGGAGGAGACCTACTACACGGTCAAGTGGAAGAAGGCGGTCAGCTACTGGGTGCCGAGGACCACCTTCGTCGACGGCAAGGGCGGCACCGTCACCGGCCGCATCGACCGGAGCTGGACGAAGTCGGCCACGCTGGAGAAGGGCGCCGAGGCGTCCATCGGGGCGGTGTGGGCCACGGTGAAGGGCCACGTGAGCAAGTCGGCGACCAAGTCGAACACCGTGACCGTCGGCCACTGGTACACCCACGACATCTCTCGCAACAAGTACGGGCACATCCGCTACCGGGTGATCGGCTACCGGGTGCTGTTCTACAAGATGGCGGTGCGGCGGTCCTGCAAGACCGTCCTGCTGGACGCCTTCTACGGCAACATCCCCACCGAGCAGGAGGGCTGGAAGTACTGGGAGACCAGCCGGCTCTGACCGCCGGACGCGTGGCCCGCGGCCGGCCGCGGGCCACGCCCCCCGGGCGTGCGGGTCAGCGCTCCCAGGGCGGGGTGTCGCCCATCTTCTCGTAGTACCTGGCCAGGTGGGCCTTGACGCGGGGCACCTCGTCCTCAGGGATCTTCACGCCGCCGCGGGCGCCGTCGACGACGCCGCCCGCGGCCATGATCCCGCGCGGCACCGCCGTCAGCTTCCCGCCGACCACGTCGGCGATCAGCAGCTTGTAGCTGCCGAAGTTGCCCGGCTTGTCGCCGTCGTACCACAGGTGCGCGTCGCGGTAGGCGGCGTCCGGGGAGTCCTCGGCGTCGGCCCAGTCCCGGACGCGTTTGTCGGCGGCCGATCCGTCCCATTCGCGGTCCCGGTCGGCCAGCGGAAGATCCTGGAATTTCGTCACGGTCATATCCGCTGCCTTCCCCGGCCCACCGTGCTCACGCGTCGTTTCCCCCTCGGGAGGGAGGACGGCGGCCCGTACGGGGGAACCGCCGGGGCCGGTCCGGCGGACATCGTGGATCCCCTAGGACCAGGGAGGATCCAATGAACCGCAAGCTGCGGACCAAGCTCATGGTGGTCGCCCTTCTCACGGCGCTCATCGCCGGGGCGATGCTGGCCACCGGGCCGGACGAGTCCGGCGCCGCCGCCCGGAGCGCCGCCGGGAGCGTCCGATGACCGCCGTGACCGAGGCGCCGGCCGGCCCGGTGACCAAGGGGCCGGTGCCGCGCTGGGCCGACCTGGCCGCGCAGGCCACGCTGTGGTGCGCGATCCCGTCGGGGATCTGGCGCATCCTGTTCGGGCTGGGCCTGCCGGCCGGCTTCACCGGCTCCCAGGACCCCGCGAACGGCCCGTGGTTCGTGCTGCCCTACGTGATCACGCTGACGGCGGTGTCGGAGGCGGTGGCGTTCCTCGGCCTCGGGCTCGTCCGGCCGTGGGGCGAGACCTGGCCGCGCTGGGTGCCGTTCCTGCGCGGCAGGCCGGTCCGCCCGCTCGCGGCGATCGTCCCGGCCGCGCTCGGCTCGGTCGCGCTGATCACGATCTGGACGCCGCTGGTCTTCGGCTTCGACAACACCGATCCCGAGCTGCCGCACGGCGCCAAGGCCGTGATCCTCTACGCGTGCTACCTGCCGCTGGTCGCGTGGGGCCCGCTGCTGGCGGCGGTGACGGCGGCCTACGCCGTCCGCCGCCGGCGCCACGGCTAGCGCGCCGTTTTCCCTGGGGCGCCCCGGGCAGATGCAGGGCGCAAAGGCAACGAAAGGGAACATCATGGGCAAGCGCCGGCTGCTGATGTGCGCGCCGCGCCACTACGAGATCACCGACGACAACCCCTGGACGCCCGAGAACCCCACGACCGACCGCGACGCCGCGCTGCGCGAGTGGACGGAGCTGCGCGGCGTCTACGAGCGGCTCGGGCACGAGGTCGAGCTGATCGAGCCGCTCCCGGGCCTCACCCAGATGGTGTTCGCCGCCAACGGCGCGGTCGTGGTCGGGCGGCGCGCGTTCGTCGCCCGGCCGCACAGCGAGGAGCGCGCCGGGGAGGGGCCGGCGCACGCGGCGTGGTTCCAGGACGCGGGCTACCGGGTGCGGGTCTCCGAGGCGACCAGCGAGGGCGAGGGCGATTTCCTGCTCACCGACCGGTTCCTGCTGGCGGGCACCGGGTTCCGCACCGACGCCGCGGCCCACTTCGAGGCCGGGCAGTTCCTCGGGCGGCCCGTCCTCGGCCTGCAGCTGGTGCACGCGAAGTTCTACCACCTGGACACGGCGCTGTGCGTCCTGGACGGGAACACCATCGCCTACTACCCCGAGGCGTTCTCCGCCGACAGCCGGCGCCTGCTGGAGCGGTACTTCCCCGACGCGATCATCGCCGACGACCACGACGCGGACGAGCTCGGCCTGAACGCCTTCTCCGACGGGCGGCACGTGGTCATGCACGGGTCGGCGCGGCACCTGGCGGCGGAGATCGAGCGGCGCGGCTTCGAGCCCGTCCCGGTCGACCTGCCCGAGCTGCAGCAGGGCGGCGGCGGGCCCAAGTGCTGCACGCTGGAGATGTACGAGTGGGAGCCGGCCGCCTGAGCCGTCACGCCGTGACGGCCTGCTCCCAGTCGATGCGGTACCGGTGGACGGGCGCGAACATCTGCTCCGGGGCGGGCATCGCGGGCTTGCCGCCGGACTGGCCGGCCTTGGCCTTGTTCTTGGCGGCCGCGTCCCCGGCGATCATCGCGACGCGGGGGCGGCGCAGCCGCTCGTAGGCGGCGAAGGCCGCCCCGGCGGCCGGCAGGTCGCGCAGGCAGCGGGCCAGCTCCACGGCGCTCTCGATCGCCAGGGACGCGCCCTGCCCGGAGCTGGACGAGGGGGCGTGCACCGCGTCCCCGACCAGCACCATCCGGCCGCGGTGCCAGCGCGGGACGTCCGGCATCGCCTCCATCGGGCCGACCGCCATCAGGTCCTCGGGACGGGTGCGGGCGAGCAGCTCCTCGCCCGGCACGTGCCCGGCGTACAGGCCGCGCAGCCGCGCGAGCCAGTCGGCGGCGGGAACGGCGCGGACCTGCGCGGCCGTCAGCGGGGACTCGGCGGGCAGGCTGCCGAACCAGACGATCCGGCCGTCGGGCAGCGCCCAGTGGCCCATGAAGGCGCGGCCGAACGCGAAGTGCATCATCCCCTCCTCGGCCGGCACCCCGTCGCCGGGGACGATGCCGCCGAAGCTCAGCACGCCGCCGTAGGCGGGGGCGGGCGCGTCCGGGTCGATGAGGGCGCGGACGGTCGAGCGGATGCCGTCCGCGCCGACGAGGATGTCGGCGGAGGCGGTGGAGCCGTCCGCGAAGTGCGCGGTGACGCCGCCGGGGGTCTCCTCGGCACCGGTGAACCGCTTGCCGTACTCGATCGGGACGCCTTCGGCGACCGCGTGGCCGGCCAGCGCGCGGAACAGGTCGGCGCGCGCCATGGCGCGGGTGGCGGGCAGGCCGGGGAAGCCGTGGAAGTCGGCCAGCCGGCGGCCGGTCGCGTCCGCCATCACCACGCCGGGCACCGGCTGGCCGACCGCCTCGACGGCCTTGTCGGCGCCGATGACGCCGAGGGCGGCGATGCCGTTCGGCGCGATGCTGAGCATCGCGCCGACGCCGCCGGCCGCCTCGGCGTGGCGCTCGTACACGGTCGCGGCGATGCCCGCCTTCGCCAGGGCCAGTGCCGTCACGGGGCCGGCGATGCCGCCGCCGATGACCAGGGCCGTTTTCACCGTGCTGGTAGGTGCTGCGCTCATGTCCGCTCCCATCGGTGTCGATAACTTCATAGTCACACTGAAACTAGTTTCACGTCAACTAGTAGTTCCGTGGCTAGTCTGTGCGCATGGCCGACCCCACGCGCAGTTCCCCGCTCGCCCTCACCGTGCTGTCGCTGCTGCACTACAAGCCGCTGCACCCCTACGGCATGCAGCGGCTGCTCAAGCAGTGGGGCAAGGACCAGGTCGTCAACGTCGGCCAGCGCGCCGGCCTCTACCGGACGATCGACCGGCTGACCGCCGCGGGCCTGATCCGGGTCCGCGAGACCGAGCGCGACCAGGCCTATCCCGAGCGGACGGTCTACGAGCTCACCGCCGAGGGCCGGCGCACCGCCCGCGACTGGCTCGACCGGATGCTGGCCGAGCCGAAACAGGAGTTCCCCGAGTTCCCCGCCGCGCTGTCGCTGCTGCTGATGATCTCGCCGGCCGAGGCCCGCGCCGCCCTGGAACGCCGCGCGGACCACCTCGCCCGCACCCGGACGGAGCCGGACGTCCCGCCCGCCGGCGACCTGCCCCGCGTCTCCCTGCTGGAGTCGGAGTACCTGCGGGTCGTCCGGGACGCCGAGGAGCGGTGGCTGCGCTCGGTCATCGACGACATCGACGCGGGCCGCCTCACCTGGGAGCCGGCCCAGTGACACTTCGCCGGGCATGGAAGTGACATCGCCCTAGCGTCGAAGCCATGACGCAATCGCCTGTTCGCACCGAAGTGCTCGCGGCCCTGTCCGATGCACGGCTGACGGTCCCCGAACCGGACGGCGGCGGACCGATGGCGCAGTTCCGCCGCTCGGTCAGCCGGTTCAGCAACGGCGACCGGCACGCGGCGCGGCGGGACGAGGCGGTGCGGGCGCTGCGGCCCGTCGACACCGGGGCGCTGCGCGCGGCCGTCCGCGCGCGGCTGGCGGCGGCGCCCGGCCACACCGACCTCATGCCCGCGCTGCGCACGGTGCCGGTCGCGGTGCTGGCCGAGGCGCTCGGCGTGCCCGCCGGGCGGAGCGCCGAGGTCGCCGGGCTGGTCGCGGTGATCGCGCCCGCCTACCCGCCGGGCGCGCCTCCCGCCGCCACCGCAGCGGCCGACGACGCCGTACCGGAACTGGAACGCCTGCTCGGCGCCCGGACGGCCACGCTCGGCTGCCTGCTCGTCCAGGCGTGCGAGGCGACCGCCGGCCTGATCGCCGCCTGCCTCGTCCTGCGCACGACGCCGGAGGAGGCGCTCCGGCTGGACCCGCCGGTCCGGGCCACCGCCCGGCTCACCCCGGACGGCACGCGCGTCGTGCTGGACCTGGCGGCGGCGGGCCTGCCGTTCGGCGCGGGCCGGCGCCCCTGCCCGGGCGAGGAGATCGCCCTGGCCCTGGCGGCCGGAGCCGCCGAAGCCCTCGCGGACCGCCCCGTCCTCGACGTCGCCTACGGCCCCGATGGCCCCCTGCGGGTCCCCGCCCGACTGGTGATCGCTCAGGGGCGCGGGCGCAATATCGTGGGCGGTCATGACGATCGGTGTGGAACGCGACAAGCTGGCTGAGGCGTGCGCGGCGCGGCTCGATCCCGCGACGGCCGCCGAGGTGCTCGCGATGGCCGAGCCCGCTCTGCGGATCGACTTCTGCGACGCGGCGGAGGCCGGGCGGTCCCGGTTCGGGGGCGGGGCCGTCCTGCCCGAGGGGACGACGTGGCCGCACGCCAGTGGGCTGCCGCTCACCCTGCTCGCCGTGCTGGACGTGGCGGAGCTCGGGCTGCCCGGCGAGGGGCTGCTGAACTTCTTCCACTACGACCCGGACCTGCCCTACGAGGAGTACCGGGAGTACCCGTATCCGGACCTGGACGAGGCGGGGGCCGTCCTGGCGGCGGGCGCCGGACAGGTCGTCGAGGCGCCCGCGCAGGCGACCGCCTACCTGCCGCAGCCCGTCCGCTTCTCCCCCATGCTGACACTGCCCTCCTATTGGGACGAGCGGATGGAGCACCTGCACGAGCGCGACGGCCTGTACGAGCTGCTGGACGAGTGGGGCGACCGCTACAAGGTCGACGGCGCTCCGCACCACCAGGTCGGCGGCCATGTCCAGCCCGTCCACGACGACCCGGCCCTGGAGGCCCGGCGCGAGGGCTGGGAGGGCGACTGGTGGTGCCTGCTCCAGCTCTCCTCCGACGGGCGCATGATCGACACGCAGGAGCGGCAGAGCTGGCAGTGGGGCGACTTCGGCGACGCCTACTTCATGGTCGACCGGGCCGCGCCGTGGCTCTCCCGCACCCTCATGATCGTCCAGCAGTGACGGCCAGGTGGTTGCTCACCGCGCGGATGAGCAGGCCGTAGGCGGCCGTCGTCACCAGGTCCGGGGCCAGGGACATCGAGCGCAGGACGGGCGCGCCCAGGTGCAGGTTCCCCGGCGCGGTCTGGGAGACGAAGCGCGTCGCGACGAGGGACGCCGCCGCGGCGCGGCGCCGGCGGTCGCGGCTGTAGGCCCGCAGCGCCGTCCGCGGGTCGCGGGCCAGGTGGCGCAGCAGGACCGCGACGTCCTCCAGCGCCTGGTTCATGCCCTGCGCGAAGCTCGGCGGCATCGCGTGCGCGGCGTCGCCGACCAGGAAGCACGGCCCCCGGCCCCAGACGCGGGGGACGCGGTGCCGGGTGTGCGCGAACGGCTCCAGGTCCTCGTCGGTCAGGGTGTCGAGCATCTGCGGGACGGGCGCGGCCCAGTGCCCGTAGCGGCGGCGCAGCAGGTCGAGGGGCTTGCCGGCGGGGGCGGGCCAGGGGGTGTCGAACCACCACTGCAGGAGGCCGTCGCCCGCGCCGATGAAGCCGCAGTCGCCGTCGGGGGCGAGCATCTGCAGGCCGTCGGCGCCGGGGTCGAAGGGGGCGGGCCGCAGGCACAGCCACGACGCCAGGCCGGTGGGGCGGGCCGGGCCGTCGCCGATCAGGGCGGCGCGGACGGCGGAGCGGACGCCGTCGGCGCCGATGAGCAGGTCCGCGGTGCGCTCGCCGCCCGCGGTGGCGACGCGGACGCCGTCGCCGCGGGGGCGCAGGCCGGTGACGCGCGCGCCGAACTCCACGGTGCCGGGCGGCAGGTCCGCGGCCAGGGCGGTGAGCAGCCGGGAGCGGCGGACGCCCCGGGCCACCACGCCGAGCCGGGCCGACAGGCGGCCGGCGTCCATGTCCGCGCCGCGGGCGCCGGCGGGGGTGCGCAGCCGCAGCACCCCGAGGGGCGGCCCGAGGCCGTCCGCGCGCACGCCGAGCGCGGCGAGCGCCGCCGCGCCGTTGTGCCAGAGGGTGACGGCGCCGCCGCCGGTGCGCAGTGCGGGCGCCTCCTCCAGCACCGTCACCTCGTGCCCGGCGGCCAGCAGGCCGCGGGCGGCGGCGAGCCCGGCGATCCCCGCCCCGGCGATGATCACGCGCATGCTATCTCCTACCTCTTGTAGTACTACAAGTTGTAGAGCATGGAGCGGGGGGACGCCAGGCCCAATCCCGTCAGGGGCGCCAGGCGGCGGCGCGCTCCTCGGCGTAGGCCTTCAGGGAGCGGGGCGGGCGCCCGGTGACCTGCTCGACGGTGCCGGTCACCGGCGCGAAGACCCCGTCGCGGACCATCCGGAACAGGGCCCGCATCCCGGCGACCGTGCCCTCGTCCGCGCCCGCCGCGCGCAGCGCCGCGGCGTGCTGCTCCTCGTCGATCGGGACATAGCGGACGTCCCGCCCCGCCGCCGCGCCCAGGGACTCGGCGACCGCGGCGTGGGTCAGCGCCTCGGGGCCGGACAGGACGTAGGTCCGCCCGCCGTGGCCGTCCTCGGTGAGCGCGGCGGCCGCCACCTCGCCGACGTCGCGGGTGTCGACGAACGCCACCGGGGCGTCGTCCGCCGGGAGCGCCAGCGTGCCGGTCTCGCGGAGGAGCCCGGCGAAGGCGCCCTCGTCGAAGTTCTGCAGGAACCAGTTCGGCCGCAGGACGGTCCACTCCCGGCCCGAGGCGCGCACGTCCGCCTCCCAGCCCGCCATCAGCAGCTCGTCCCCGGCCACATCGGCGCCGAGCGCCGAGAGCAGGACGACCCGGCGCACCCCCGGCGCGGCGGCCAGCAGCTCGCCGGGCAGCCCGGCGCCGTCCGGCAGGGCGTAGGGGCCGACCAGGTACAGGGCCTCCGCGCCGCGCAGCGCGGGCTCCCAGGTGGCGCGGTCCGCCCAGTCGAAACGGACCCCGTCCGGGCCGGCCGGGTGGCGGCTCGCCGCGCGGGCCCGCACGCCGCGCGCTGCCAGGGCCTCCACGACGGGCCGCCCGGTCTTGCCGGTCGCTCCGATCACCACGGTGTTCATCGTTCTCCTCCGGTTCGGTCGGTACGTGATCAACCTAGGCAGGGCGCGGAGGATGATGAATGGCAGATCGTCCGCATTCCATGTCTGATCGTCCTGGTATCCAGGTGTGCGGATATAGGATCTGGGCCATGGACGTGCTCTCCGACGTGCTCGCCGCCATGCGCACCGGCCGGCCCCGCGCGGCGCGCACCGTGGCGCGGGCGCCGTGGGGGCTGGACTTCCCGGCGATCACCGGCAGCGCCTTCCACGTCGTGCTCCAGGGCACCTGCTGGCTGCTGCCCGAAGCGCCGGGCGAGCCGCTGGCGCTCGGGCCGGGCGACATCGTCCTGCTGCGGACGGGCAGCGCCCACGCCCTCGCCGACGCCCCGGCCACCCCGCTGACGCCCTTCGCGCCCAGCCGGTCCGCGCCGTCGTCGCCGATCGGGCGGTTCCGCATCGACGGCCCCGGCGCGCGCTCGGTGCTGCTCTGCGGCGCCTACCAGCTCGACCGCGCCCGCCCGCACCCGCTGCTGAACGCGCTGCCGGAAATCGTCCACCTGCCGGCCCGGCCCGGCCGGCACCCCGAGCTGACCGGCCTGGTGGCCCTGCTCTCCGCCGAGCTCGACCGCGAGCGCCCCGGCGGCGACGGGATCGTCCCCGCCCTCATCGACGGGATGCTGCTGTACATCCTGCGCGCCTGGGCGGACGAGCAGGCGCCCGCCGCGGGCTGGGCGCGGGCGCTGGCCGACCCGGCGGTCGGCCGCGCCCTGCAGTGCGTCCACGACGAGCCGGACCGCCCCTGGACGGTGGAGGAGCTCGCCGCGCGCGGCGGCCTGTCGCGCTCGGTGTTCGCGCAGCGGTTCACCGCGCTGGTCGGCGAGCCGCCGCTGACCTACCTGACGCGGTGGCGGATGACCACGGCCGGGCGGCTGCTCCGCGAGACCGACGACCCCATCGCCGTCGTGGCGAGGCGCGTCGGCTACGCCTCGGAGTTCGCGTTCGCCAAGGCGTTCAAGCGCGCGTACGGCACTCCCCCGGGCCGCTACCGCCGCCCCGCCGAGGCGGCTACGGCCGGGCGGTGACGCGGTACCTCAGGTGGGTGACGCCCTGGTCCGGCACGATCTCGAAGGGGCCGTCCAGGTCGACCGGGGCGTTCGCGACGTGGTCGAAGAAGGGCGTGCCGCCGCCCAGCAGGAGCGGGACGAGCGCGACCCAGATCTCGTCGAGCAGGCCCGCGGCCAGGCACTGGCGGGCGATCGTGCCGCCGTTCACGCCGACGTCGCGGCCGCCGGCCAGCTCCCGGGCCCGCGCGACGGCCGCGCCGATGTCGGAGACGAAGGTGAACGGCGCGTCCGGGCGCGGCCAGCCGTCCGGGACGCTGTGCGACACCACGACGACGGGGCGGTCGAAGGGGTGGCTGCCGCCCCAGCCGCCGGTGAGGTCGAACAGCCGGCGGCCGACGACGAACGCGCCGAGCGCCGCGATGTCGCGCCGCAGCAGCTCGGCGCTCGCCTTGGTCATGTGCCAGGTCAGCTCCGGATGGGCGGTCTCGACGACCTGGTCGCCGTTGCCGTACCAGGCGAACAGGCGGTCGAAGCCCGACTCGTCCGGGCCGGCGATGTAGCCGTCCAGGGACATGCTCGCGGCGGTGATGACCTTGCCCATGGTTGCCGCTCCTCTCGTCGGAGGTGCAGACCCCGGCGGGCCGCCGAACTCATCGCCGGCCGAGCATGGCGTCGACCGAGCGGGCGAAGTCCTTGGTGGTGAAGCAGTTCGGCTCGGCGAACTCCTCCATGACCAGGGCCTGCTCCCACGTCATCGACGCGGCCTGGCGTAGGAGCGGGACGGCCATGAGCTGCGCGTGCTCGGGCGTCGCCAGCGCGCGCTCGCACCACCACAGCGCGCGCGCAAGCAGCTCCTCGTGCGGGACGACCTCGTTGACCAGGCCGTACTCCAGCGCCTTGGCGGCGTCGATGTGCTCGCCCGACAGGTAGTACTGGACGGCCCGCTGGTAGCCGAGCCGGTGCGTCAGGTGCCAACTCGTGCCGACCTCGGGCAGCAGCCCGAGCCGGCCGAACGCGGGCACGATCACGGCCCGCTCGGACGCCACGACCAGGTCGGAGGCGAACGCCAGCGCCAGCCCGACGCCGGCGGCGGCGCCGTTCAGCGCCGACACCACCAGGGTGTCGCTGCCCGCGATCAGCCGGACGCAGCCACCGAACTGGTACCGGATCCAGCGCCACGGCATGGTGGCGCCCTCCTCGTCGGCGGGGTCGGCGAGGCGCCGCACCGTGTCCGCCATGAGGCTCAGGTCGCCGCCCGCGTTGAAGCCGGGGTCGGCGCCGGTCAGTACGATCGCGCGCACCTCGGGATCGGCGGTCAGCTCGGCGAGGGCGTCCTGCAGTTGGACGGTCATCGCGGCGCTCAGCATGTTGAGCTTGCCGGGGTCGGACATGGTGACCACGGCGTGGCCGGGGCGGCGCTCGACCCGGACCAGCGTGCGGGTGTCGGCGCGGGCCTGCGCGGCGATCTCGGCATAGGACATGGGGCCTCCTCAGCGATAGAACTTTATTCTGTTACCAACGAGTAGAGTTCTGCAAGGGCATAATCCGGTTCCGTGGACGGCGACTCGGGGCAGGACCGGATCCTGCGCGCCGCGCTCACCTGCTTCGGCCGGGACGGCGCGGCCGCGACCACGCTCACCGCGCTCCGCAAGGAGGCCGGGGTCAGCGTCGGCAGCTTCTACCACCACTTCCAGAGCAAGGAGGAGGTGGTCGCGGCGCTGTTCGCCGCGTCGCTCGGCCGCTACCAGCGCGAGTTCACCGCCGAGCTGCGCCGCCACCCCGACCCGGGCGAGGCGGTCGCGGCGATCGTGGCCTTCCACGTCGCCTGGTGCGCGCGCGAGCGCGAGCACGCCCGGTTCCTGTTCACCGAACGGCGGCCGCGCGAGGACGACCCCGGCGCCGCCGCCCTCGCCGAGCAGAACCGCGCCTTCTTCGGCGAGGTGCTGGCGTGGTGGCGGGTCCAGCGGCACCACGGCGCGCTGCGGCCGCTCGACCTGACGACGGCGTTCGTCCTCTGGCTCGGGCCCGCGCAGGAACTGTGCCGGATGTGGCTGACGGGCCAGGTGCCCGAGCCGTCCGCCGAGCAGGTCGCGCTGCTCGGCGACGCCGCGCGCCGCGTGCTGACCCCTTAGTCGAAGGCGCTCGCCGGGATGACGGGCGTGACCAGCAGCCGCCCGGTCAGCCCGACCGTCTGCGCCAGGATCGCCACCGAGGTGTCGTAGAGGCGGTGGATCTCGCGCTGCGGCCAGAGCGCCTCCACCGTGCACCAGGCCATGTCGCGGGCGCGCGCGATGCTGAAGCTGCCCACGATGTGCTTCAGCGCCTCGGCCTCCTTGGTGGCGAACTTCAGCAGCTCGGGCTCCACCTCGCCGCGCGCCTGCGCCTCGACCTGCGCGAGCAGCTCGTTGACGCGCAGGAAGTCGGCGTGCACCGGCCGGGTGCCCGGCTCGACGCCGCGCTCGGCGCAGGCCGCGACCACCGCGAGCGCCAGGTCGTGATTGACGTGGGCGTTGATGCCGGCCAGCACGAACTGCAGCGACCAGACGGCGTGGTCGTCGCGGGCCTGGAACAACGGGCGCCAAGACGGGTCGGCGCCGCCGTCGGCCACGTTGGCGAAGTACAGGCCGGCGAACAGCTCGTCCAGCCGCTCGACGAACCGGCCGTCCTCGAAGAACCCCTCGGTGAGCCGCGCGGCGACCAGCTCGGTGACGCGGAGATAGACGCGGTTGAAGCAGGCGACTCCGTCCCGGGGGTCCAGCTCCCGGTCGATCTCCCGCATCCGGTCGACGACGTCCGCGATCGCGCCCATGACCCCAGCCTAGAACGCCGCACCGGTGCTGGTCAGGCAGGCAGGCCGACGAGGTCGGCCATCCGCTCGGCCGCGTGCTCGAAGAACGGCCCGGCCGGGTCCAGGGTGCCGGCCAGATGCCCGAAGAGCTCGAAACCGACCGTGCCGAACAGCTGCGTCCAGGCGATCGCGACGCGCACGACCAGCGGGCCGGGCAGGCCCTCCGCGACGGCCGCGGCGACCCGCGCGGCCTGGCCGTCCAGCTCCGCCGCCAGATCGTCCGCGGGCGCCGGCAGGTCGCCCGCCCGCCAGGCGTCGCCGACGACGCCGAACAGCACCAGCGGGACGCGGGCGGCGGGCACGAGCGTCGTCTCGGGCGCGGCGTAGCCGGGCACCGGCGACCCGTAGACCAGGGCGTACTCGTGCGGGTGCGCGACGGCCCACGCCCGGACCGCGCCGCACGCCGCGCGCCACCGCTCCCGGTATCCCGGGCCGGCCGCCCGCTCGGCCGCCTCCACCGCCGCGCCGACCGCGTCGTAGGCGTCGATGATCAGGGCGGTGAGCAGCTCGTCCCTGCTCGCGAAGTAGCGGTACAGGGCCGAGGAGACCATGCCGAGCTCGCGGGCGACCGCGCGCAGCGACAGGCCCTGCGCCCCGGCGGCGGCGAGCTGCCGCCGCGCCTCCCGCTTGATCTCGGCGGTGAGTTCCGCCCTGGCCCGCTCCCGTGCCGTCCGGCTCGCGCTCATGCCCGCAGTCTGCCATCCCAGAGAGCGCTGAACAAATTAGAGAGCAGTGCTCTTGCACGCCCGGCCCGGATCGTGCACACTGATCTCAAACGAGAGCACTGCTCACAAAGGGAGCCGAGATGGACGCCACCACCCGCAACATCCAGGGCGCCGGCATGGAGATCTACTTCAACAAGGCCGTCGCCTGGCTGACCCGCCGCGGCGTCAGCCTCCTCGGCAGCCGGCTGCTGGCCGTCCGGGGCCGCACCAGCGGCGAGTGGCGCACCACCCCCGTCAACCTGCTCACCTTCGAGGGCGAGCGCTACCTGGTCGCGCCGCGCGGCCACACCCAGTGGGTGCGCAACATGCGCGCCGCGGGCGGCGGCGAGCTGCGGCTCGGCCGCCGCACCGAGGAGTTCACCGCCACCGAGCTGGCCGACGACCGGAAGAACCCGCTGCTGCGCGCCTACTTCAAGCGCTGGGGCTGGGAGGTCGCCCGCTTCTTCGACGGCCCGATCAAGGACGCCGACGACGCCCGCCTGGCCGAGCTGGCCCCCGGCGTCCCCGTCTTCAAGATCTCCTAGAACCGCGCCGCCCCGGCGCGAGCGGGTCCGGGCCGTCGGTCAGCGGGCCTCCTCGACGCCGATGTGGACGCGGTGGTGGCGCGGCCGCTCGATCTCATCCAGGACGGCGATCGCGAAGTCGGCGTAGGAGATGCGGCTCTCGGGGTCGGCCGGCGCGACCCGGTAGGAGCCGGTGCGCGAGCCCTCGTGGTCGGAGGCACTGTGGTCGGAGGCACTGTGGTCGAAGTCGCCGGACGGGCTCAGCACCACCCAGTCCAGCCCGGCCGGCGCGGCGCGCAGCGCGTCGTTCCCGGCGGCGTGGCCGAGGAAGAAGCCGCGGTACTCCTGCGGGTAGCCGGGGGTGTCCATGAGGGGCGTCCCGGACGCGTCCGGCAGGACCGACGCGAGCCCCACCGACACCAGCCGGACGCCGGACGGCAGCCCCTCGGCCAGGGCGTTCGATGCGGCGGCGAAGAACTCGGCGGGGTCGGCACCGGGGCTGTAGGTGGAGTTGACCGCGGCGTCGTGCCCGGCGGCGAGCGCGGCGACCGACGCCGGGTCGGTGACGTCGCCCGCGACCGCGTCCAGGCCGGGGTGCGCGGCCGGGTCGCGGACGACCGCGGTGACCTCGTGCCCCCGGCGGCGCGCCTCGGCGGCGACCGCGCGGCCGCCCCGGCCGCCCGCTCCGAAAACGATGATCCTGGCCATGGTGGTCCCCTTCCGGAACCCGGCCGGTCCCGCTGACCGGCCGGTGCCCGAAAGCTACTGAAGGGGGTGGTTTCCTCTCGGATACCTTGGCCCTGTGCGCGCTCCTCTGGATCCCGACATGTTCGACCCGGTCTGCCCGTCCACGCTGTCGCCGTTCCGGTTCGGCGACAAGTGGACCCCGCTGGTCATCCGCTGCCTGGAGGACGGGCCGCGGCGGTTCTCCGAACTGCGGGTGCCGCTGCGCGGCGTCACCGCCAAGGTCCTCACCACGACGCTGCGCAACCTGCAGCGCGACGGGTTCGTCTCGCGCGCCGAGCACGGCCGGCAGGTGGAGTACGCGCTGACGCCGCTCGGCCGCAGCATGCTCGGCCCGATCAACGAGGCGTGCGCCTGGGCCGAGGAGCACTGGGACGAGCTGCTGGACGCCCGCGAGGAGTCCGGCCGGTCTCGCTGACGCCGGACGGCCCGGCTCCCGTCAGGTTCTGCGGGTGATGACCATGATGTATTCGCAGGGGGCGTTCGTCCGGTTGGCGAAGCCGTGGTCGGTGTGGGCCTGGAAGAACAGGGAGTCGCCCGCGTCCAGGGCCTCGCTGATCCCGCCGATCATGACGGTGAGGGTGCCGTCGAGCACCACGATCTGCTTCTCCGTGCCGGGCGGATAGGCGGGCAGCAGGCCGGTGGAGACCTGCGCGGGGAGGTAGTGGGCGATCATCTCGGCCCCTCCCGCGCCCGGGGCCGCCGACACCATGTGCCGCTCGAAGCCGGTCTCCGGGTCGCGGAAGACGGGGCGCTCGTCCTTGCGCATGACGACGGCCGCGCCGGACGCGGCGGCGGCCGACGCGCCGATCAGGTCCGAGAGCGGCGCGTCGAGCGCGTGGGCGATCCTGGACGCCACGCCGATCGTCGGGCTCTTCTCGCCGCGTTCGACCTTGGACAGCATCGCCCGGCTGACCGACGACCGCGTGGACAACTGCTCCAGCGTCAGGCCCGCCTCCTCGCGGCGCCGCCGCACGTTACCGCCGAACGCGCCGGCCGGGTCGTCGCCGTGCCGCGGCTCGGCCGCGTTCTCGTCCTGCTGGGCCACCGTGCTCCCCGATCGATGGATACCTCGCCGGCCACAGTGTAGGGTTTCTTCTAAAGAAGATGATGTCTTCTATTGAAGACGAGCGCCGCGCGCTCGACACGAGGGGGGTTCCATGCGTCTGGTCTCGAGTGGCCGGCTCCATGCCACGTTCGAATTCGGCGAACTGCAGGTGGTCTCGTTGCGGGACGGGTACATCGACATGCCGCCGACGCGGCTCCGCGACGAGGACGGGGACGCGCTCGGCGAGCTGCCGGCCGCCGTCCCGCTGGCCGGCGACAACCTGCGGCTGTCGGTCAACGCCTTCTTCGTCACCGACGGCACGCGGTCGGTCCTCATCGACACCGGCGCGTCCGACGTCTGGCACGACCCCACCATGGGACTGATCTACGACGCGCTGGACGAGGCGGGGATCGACCGCGCGCGCGTCACCGACGCGGCCATCACCCACCGGCACGAGGACCACGTGAGCGGCCTGATCACGCCGGACGGCGCCGAGGCGTTCACCGGACTCGAGCGCGTGTGGATCGGCGCGGGCGACGCCTCGGTGTTCACCGGGCGGCTCGAGCCGATCCGCGACCGGGTCGTGCCCGTGTCGGACGAGGTCGCGATCAACGACTGGATCACCGCGGTCCCGACACCGGGCCACACGCCCGGCCACACCGTCTACGACGTCAGGAGCGGCACCGGCCACCTGCTGGCCTGGGGCGACACCGTGCACGTCCCCACGCTCCAGTTCGGCCGGCCGAACGTGTCCTGGGAGCTCGACGGCGACCAGCCCCAGGCCCGTGCCGCGCGGGCGGCGCTCCTCGAACGGCTGACCCGGCCGCACCACTTCGTGGCCGGCGCCCACCTGGACTCACCCGGCATCGCCCGCGTGACCCCCTCCGGCGACGGTTACGCGCTGGACTACCTCGCCCCGCCGATCGGCTGACCGAGCCCGCCGGGTCAGGGGTTGCGGACGGCCTCGATGACGCTGGACAGCCCGTCCGCGCCGTGCCCGGCGTCGACCGCGCGCTGGAACAGGTCGCGCAGCGCGGCCGGGCCGCGGGTGTCGATGCCGGCGTCGGCGGCGGCGTGCACCAGGTGCTCGGCGCCGGTCTTCTGCATCAGCAGGCTGTTCTCGCCGCCGGGGTAGGCGCCGGCCTCGATCTCGGCGGTGAGGATCTTCAGGAAGCCCATCGGGCCGTCCCCGGCGAGCGCGGCGGTGTTCCCGGCGGCGTACGGCAGCAGCCGCGACGCCGGGACCCCGGCGGAGCCGACCAGCGCGACCGCGTGCATGTAGGCGGCCAGCGTGGACCAGAACAGGTACAGCTCGGCCTGGTAGAACAGCATCGCCAGGCCCGGGTCGTCGCCCTGGTGGTCGGCGCGGCCGAGGACCTCCAGCGTCGCGCGGTGCCGGTCCAGGGCGTCGCGCGGGCCGCTGTAGTGGACGTAGGCGCCGGGCGTGCCGATGCCGGGCGGCGGCACCATGATCCCGCCGGTGAGCAGCACGGCGCCGTGCCCGGCCGCCCAGTCGGCGGCGGCGCGCAGCTCGGTGGGACTGCCGGAGCTGAGGTTGACCAGCGTGCGGCCCTTCAGCGCGGCCTCGGATCCGCCGAGCGAGTCGTACATGGCCTGGTAGTGGGTCTGGCTGATGACGACCAGCTCGGCGGCGGCGAGGGCGTCGGCCGGGGTGGCGGCGAGCGCCGCGCCCTTCGCGGCGAGCGGGGCGGCCTTGGCCGCGGTGCGGTTCCAGACGGTGATGGGGTGGCCGGCGGCCAGGAAGGCGGCGGCCATCGTGGCGCCCATCGGGCCGAGGCCGACGACGGTGACCGGGGACTTGGCGGGCATCTGCTCTCCTTCGGGTGGGTTGCGTGCTCCACCTTGGTCCGGGGCGCTTCGGGACGGCTTCGGGTCCGCTACGGCTACGCTGATCAGGTGCGTTTCGGGGTGCTGGGTCCGCTCGCGGTGTGGTCCGGCGACGGGACCGCGGTGCGCGTCCCCGACGCCAAGGTCCGCACGCTGCTCGCCGCCTTGCTGACCCGCCCCGGCCAGGCCGTGTCCGCCGACCGGCTGATCGACGCCCTGTGGCCGGAGCGGCCGCCGCGCGACCCGGCCGGCACGCTCCAGGCGCGGGTGTCGCAGCTGCGCCGCGCGCTGGAGGACGCCGAGCCGGGCGGGCGCGCGCGAGTGGTGACCCGGCCGCCCGGCTACGCGGTCGAGGGCGAAGTGGACGCCGTCCGGTTCGCCGCGCTCGTCGAGCAGGCGCGCGCGGTGGACGACCCGCAGGCGAAGGCCGGTCTGCTCTCCGATGCCCTCGCGCTGTGGCGCGGACCGGCGTTCGCGGGCTTCGCCGACGAGGAGTTCGCCCGACCCGCCGTCGCCCGCTTGGACGAGCTGCGCCTCACCGCCGTGGAGGAGCACGCCGAGGCGCGGCTCGCGCTCGGTGAGCACGCGGCGCTCGCCGACGAGCTCGCCGAGGCGGTCGCGGAGCATCCGCTGCGCGAGCGGCTGCGCGCCGTCCACCTGCGCGCGCTGTACCGGGCCGGGCGGCAGGGCGAGGCCCTCGCCGGTTATGACGACCTACGAGTTCGCCTCAGCGAAGTATTGGGCGCGGATCCCGGGCCCGAGCTGGCCGCGTTGCACCAGGCGATCCTGCGGCAGGACCCGGCGCTCACGCCGCGCCGCTCGAACCTGCCCGCCCCGCTCACCCGCCTGGTCGGCCGCGACGCGGCGGTCCGCGAGACCGGCGCGCTGCTCGCGGCGGCGCGGCTGGTGACGTTGACCGGGCCCGGCGGCGTCGGCAAGACGCGGCTGGCGCTGGAGGCCGCCGCCGCACACCCTGAGGACGTGTGGCTGGTGGAGCTGGCGGCGGCCCGCCCCCGCGACGAACTCGCCGAACTGGTCGCCGGGACGCTCGGCGTCCGCGACCAGTCCCCCGCCGGCCTGGCCGACGCGCTGCGCCCCCGGCGGCTGCTGCTCGTGCTGGACAACTGCGAACACGTGGCCGAGCCGGTCGCTGAGCTGGCCGCGCGGCTGCTCGCCGCCGCGCCCGGCCTGCGTGTGCTCGCCACGAGCCGCGAACCGCTCGGCGTCCCCGGCGAGCGGGTGCTGGCGGTGCCGCCGCTCGCACCGGACGACGCGGCGGCGCTGTTCGCCGCGCGCGCCCCCGGCCTGATACCCGATGCCGAGTCCGAGCCGTGGATCGCCACGATCTGCAAGCGGCTGGACAACCTGCCGCTCGCGCTGGAGCTGGCCGCCACCCGCGTCCCCGCGTTCGGCGTGCGTGGGCTCGCCGAGCGGCTGGACGACCGGTTCGGCGTGCTGGACGGCGGGCGGCGCGGCGGCCCGGCCCGGCAGCGCACGCTCCGCGCCGTGATCGACTGGAGCTGGGAGCCGCTGCCGGAGGAGGAGCGCGCCGCGCTGCGCCGCCTCGCGGTGCACGCGGACGGCTGCACACTGGAGGCCGCCGAGGCGACCTGCGGGCCCGCCGGGGTGCTGGCGCGGCTCGTCGACCGGTCGCTGGTGGTGCGGACCGGCGACCGGTACCGGCTGCTGGAGTCGGTCGCCGCCTACGCCCTGGAGCGGCTGCGCGAGGCCGGCGAGGAGGACGAGGCCCGCCGCCGGCACGCCCGCTACTACACCGGGCTCGCCGAACGCGCCGACCCGCTGCTGCGCGGTCCCGAACAGGTCGCCTGGCTGGCGCGGCTCGACGCCGAGGCCGCGAACCTGCGCGCCGCGCTCGCTGTCGGCGAGTACGCGCCGCGGCTCGTCGACGCCCTGTCCTGGTACTGGTTCCTGCGCGGCCGGGCCGGTGAGGCCCGCCGCGCCACCGCCGCGGTCCCGCAGGCGTTCACCTGGCACACCGCGTTCACCATGCTGTCCGGCGAGGGCAGCGACTCCGAGGAGCTGCGGCTCGCCGCGCTCGCCCGCGACGACCGCCCCTGGGCGCGCTGGTTCCTCAGCTTCACGCACTGGCCTTACGGGGACCTGGCCGCCAACGAGGCGCGGATCGAGGAGGCGCTCGCCGGCTTCCGCGCGGCGGGCGACCGCTGGGGCACCGCCGCCGCCCTCGCCACCCGCGCCAAGACGGCCGTGGTGCGCGGCGACCTGGCCGCGATGGAGCGCGACGCCGCCGAGAGCCGCGCGCTGTTCGGCGAGCTCGGCGACGCCTGGGGCACGCTGGAGGCGACCGACGCCCTCGGCCGCGCCGCCGAGATCACCGGCGACTACCCGCGGGCCGCCGCGCTGCGCCGCGACTGCCTGCGCCTCGCCCGGGAGCTCGGCATGAAGTCCGAGGAGGCGTTCGCGCTCGCCGGGCTCGGCCGCGTCGCGCTGCTCACCGGTGACCTGGACGAGGCCCGCGACCTGCACGAACAGGCGCACCGGCTGGCCGTGCGGCACGCGGCCCGGTCGGCGCAGGAGTTCGCCGAGGTGGGGCTCGGCCTCGTCGCCCGGCGGCGCGGCGACCTGGGCGCCGCCGAGACGCACCTGCGCGCGGTGCTCGGCTGGCTGCGCCGCATCGGCGGCGGCACCGGCGTCGCGTTCGCGCTTACCGAACTGGGGTTCGTCGCCGAGCAGCGCGGCGACGCCGCCGCGGCGCTGGCGCTGCACCGCGAGGCGCACGCCATCGCACTCGGCACCGGCGATCCGCGCGCCGTCGCGCTCGCGCTGGAAGGCCTCGCCGGGGCGCGCTCGCTGGCCGGGGAGCATGCCGAGGCGACCCGGCTACTCGCCGAAGCGGAAGGGCTGCGGGCGGCGGCCGGGGTGCCGCTGCCGCCCGGTGAGCGCGGCGACGTCGATCGGATCAGGGCCCGCCTGGCGGGATAATCCAGGCATGTTGCAAGGTCGGGGGGACGAACAGGCCGCGATCGGGGCGCTGCTGGAGGGCGCCCGCGCGGGGGCGGGCGGCGCGCTCGTCCTGCACGGCGAACCGGGCGCGGGCAAGTCCGCGCTCCTCGCCGACGCCGCCGACGGCGTCCGGACGCTCCGCGCGACCGGAGCCGAACCCGAGCAGGGCCTGGCGTTCGCCGCCCTGCACCAGCTGCTGCACCCGGTCACCGGCCTGCTGGACGCCCTGCCCGTCCCCCAGCGGGACGCGCTGCGCGGCGCGCTCGGCCTCGCCCCCGGCACCGCCGACGCCCGCTTCCTCGTCGCGGCCGGGGTGCTGTCGCTGCTCACCGAGGCGGCGGGCGACGGCGTCCTGCTGTGCCTGCTGGACGATTTCCAGTGGTTCGACCGGGCCTCGGCGGACGCGCTGCTGTTCGCGGCCCGCCGCCTCGGCGGCGAACGCGTCGCCCTGCTGGCCGCGACCCGCGACCCGGCGCCCACCCGCGGCCTGCCGTCGCTGCACGTCACCGGCCTGGACGCGGCGAGCGCGAGCACCCTCCTGCCCGGCGCCTCGGCCCCGGTGCGGGACCGCCTGGTGGAGCTGACCGGCGGCAACCCGCTGGCGCTCACCGAGGCCGCGCGCGTCCTGTCCCCCGCGCAGCTCGCCGGGCGCGAGCCGCTGCCCGACCCGCTGCCGGTCGGCGGGGCGCTGTTCGCCGAACGGCTCGCGCGGCTGCCCGAGGCGACCCGCGCACTGCTGCTCGTCGCCGCCGCCGAAGGCCAGGGCGACCTGGACACGATCCTGCGCGCCGCCCGCGAGCTTGGCGCGGACGCGGGCGACCTGTCCCCAGCCGAGTCCGCCGGGCTGATCACCGTGGACGGCCCGGCGCTGCGTTTCCGGCACCCGCTGATCCGGTCCGCCGCCTACACCCCCGCCGACCGCCGCCGCGCGCACGCCGCGCTCGCGGTGGCCGCCCGCGACGCCGACCGGCGGGCCCGGCACCGCGCCGCCGCCACCGTCGGCCGGGACGCCGCCGTCGCGGACGAGCTGGCCGACGCCGCCGCGCGGGCCGACGCACGCGGCGGCCACACCGACGCCGCGACCGCCTGGACCCGCGCCGCCGACCTCACTCCGGACCCGGCCGTGCGCGCGCGCCGCCTCGCCGCAGCCGCGACCGCCGCGTGGCTCGGCGGCCGTCCCGGACAGGCCGAGACGTGCCTGGCCGCCGCCCGGGAACTGGCCGAGGACCCCGAGCTGCTCGCCGAACTGGCCCGGCTGCGCGGCCGGTTCGAGCTGAACTCCGGCGACGCCGCCGAGGCCCAGCGCATCCTGCTGGACGCCGGGGCGCTCGCCGACGCGGCCGAGGCAGCGGGCCACGTCGGCGACATCGCGGCGCTCGTCGACATCGGCCACCGCGCCGAGAAGACGCCGGCTCCGTTCCTGCGGGACGTCCTCACCGGCATCGGCGCGACGCTGAGCGGCGACCTCGCACGCGGCGGCCCGCTGCTGCGTGCGGCGCTCGCCCAGGCGGACGGCCTGACCACCGCCGCCGAGCTGCTGTGGGCGGCCACCGCCGCGTCCTACCTCGGCGAGGCGGACGTGGCCGCCGCGCTCACCGTCCGCGCCGGCCGGATCGCGCGCGTGTCCGGGACGGCCGGGCAGCTGCCCGTCGTGCTGGAGTTCGTCTCGACGGGCGAGCGCATCGCCGGGAACCTCGCGCTCGCCGCCGCCGTCGCCGAGGAGGGCCTCGCGCTCGCCCGCGAGGCCGGCTACACCAACTCCGCCGCCGCCCACCTGGCCAATCTCGCCGCCGTCGCGGCGATCCAGGGGCGCGAGGAGGAGTGCGCCGAGTACGCGCGCGAGGCCCTCGCCATCGCGATCCCGCACCGGGTCGGGCTGCGCGTCAGCGTCGCGGTCTACGCGCTCGGGATGCTGGACCTGTCGCTCGGCCGGTTCGCGGCGGCGCACGCCCGGTTCGCCTCGATGGTCACGGCTGGTCCAGGCGCGGGGCATCCGGCGTCGGTGCGGCGGTCCGCGCCCGACCGGATCGAGGCCGCCGTCTTCGCGGGCGAAACGGATGCCGCCCGCGAGGCCCTGTCCGCCTACGAAGGCTGGACGTCCGACGCCGCGACGTCTGAAGCGCGCGCGCTGCTGTCCCGCTGCCGCGCCCTGCTCGCGGACGGCGACGACGCCGTAGCGCTCTACGAGGAGGCGCTGCGGCTGCACGCCGGATCGCCGTTCGACGAGGCCCGCACCGCGCTCCTCTACGGGGAGCGGCTGCGGCGCGCGCACCGTGCTGGTGACGCGCGCGCGCCGCTGCGCGCGGCGGCCGAGACGTTCGGGCGGATCGGCGCCGCTCCCTGGGCCGACCGTGCCTTGGCCGAACTGCGCGCCGCAGGCGAGGCCGCCGCCGCGCCCGCTCCGGACGCGCTCGCCGCGCTGACGCCGCAGGAGCTGCGCATCGCCGGGCTGGTCGCGGGCGGCGCGTCCAGCAAGGAGGTCGCCGCGACGCTGTTCCTCAGCCCGCGCACCGTCGAGTACCACCTGTACAAGATCTATCCCAAGCTCGGCATCTCCTCCCGTACCGAGCTGGCCCGGTACTGGGCGGCACGCGGCCAGTAGGACTACGGATGGCCCCGGTACCGCGTCCGGCCAGACTCCTGGTCATCAGCACAACGGACAGGAGCACCGCATGCGCATCATCACCAACGGGCCGGTCGAGCTGTGGACCGAGGAGTTCGGGGACCCGGCGCACCCGCCGGTGCTGCTCATCGCCGGGTCGATGGCGCAGGGCGTGACCTGGCCGGACGCCCTCGTCGGCCGGCTCGCCGCGGCCGGCCGCCGGGTCATCCGCTACGACCACCGCGACACCGGCCGGTCCAGCGCGCTGGACTTCGCCGCGACCCCCTACACGTGGGCCGACGTGAAGGACGACGCGCTCGCCGTCCTGGACGGCTACGGGATCGATTCGGCGCACATCGTCGGCCACTCGGCGGGCGGGATCCTCGGCCAGTGGATCGCCGCCGAGCACCCCGAGCGGGTCCGCACGCTCACCGTCATCGCCTCGTCGCCGCTCGGGCGCGGTGAGGGCGAGACGTTCACCCGCGCGCTGATGGGCGAGCCGCGCCGCCCGCACGACCTGCCCTATCCGCGGCCCGAGCTGATCGAGTTCTTCGGCAAGGCGGCGGTGAATCCGCCCGCGCCGGACCGCGCCTCGCTGATCGACTTCCAGATCGGGCTGGCCCGCGTCCTGCACGGCACCGGGCTGCCGTTCGACGAGGACGGGCAGCGCCGCCAGGAGGAGCGGATCTTCGACCGGGACCGCGACCCCGCGACGGTCGCCAACCACCAGCGGGCCTTCGCCGCCGACCCGGGCTTCGAGCCGGCGGACGCGCTCGGCCGGATCACCGCGCCGACACTGGCGATCGAGGGCACCTGCGAGCCCGCCAAGCCCGGCCACTCCGCGCTGATCGCCGAGGCCGTCCCGGGCGCCGAACTGCTGATGGTCGAGGGGATGGGCCACGGCTTTCCCGCCGAGGTGCACGCCGGGCTGGCCGACGCCATCGTCAGCTGGACGAAGCGGTGATCCCGAGGTCGAGGCGGGCCAGCTCGCCCCGCGATGTCACGCCGAGCTTCGGATACGCCTTGTACAGGTGGTAGCCGACGGTCCGCGGGCTGAGGAAGAGCCGGCCGCCGATGTCGCGGTTGCTGAGCCCGTCCGCCGCCAGCCGCACGACCTGCAGTTCCTGCGGGGTGAGGCGGGCGGCGAGGTCCTCGTCGCGCACGCCGGCGTCGACGACGCTCTCCCCCGCCGCGCGCAGTTCGGTGCGCGCGCGCTCCGCCCACGGGGTGGCGCCCATCCGCTCGAAGATGTCGAGTGCGGAGTGCAGGAGCGCGCGCGCATCGTTGCGGCGGTGCGAGCGGCGTAGCCACTCCCCGTAGAGCAGCTCGGTGCGCGCGCGCTCGAACGGGACGGTGTCCTGCCGGTGCAGCTCGACGGCCCGTGCGTAGACGTCGTCGGAGGGGGCCAGCAGCGCCGCGCAGCGCAGCGCGATCGCATCGGTCCAGGGCCGCCCGATCTGCGCGGCCCACGTGCGGTACGCCGCGGCGGCGTCGCGGCCCTCCTCGGGGCGGCCAGCGCGGACGGCGGCCTCCACCAGGTCGGGCAGGCTCCCGATGCCGCCCTGGCGGTCCGGCCCCGACAGCAGTGCGGCGAGCCGGTGCAGCGCGGCCTCGTGGCGGCCGAGGCCGAGGTCGAGCAGCGCGAGCGCGCCGGCCGCGTGCACGCTGCTCGGCGGCACGTCGCGGGCGAGCGCCTCGGCGGCCTGCGCGGCGCACTCGGCCTCGTCGCCGCGCTGCGCGGCCAGCAGCGCGAGGACGGTCGCCTGGTAGATGCGGATGCGGTGCTGGCCGGTGTCGCGGGCGACGTCCATGCCCTCGGTGGCGGCGGTCAGCGCGTCGCGGGACCGGCCGAGCATCAGCAGCGCCCGCGACAGCACCATCAGCGCCGGGGACAGCAGCCCGATCGCGCCGTCGGCGCGGAACCGCTCCTCCAGCGGCGCGGCGATGGCGCGGGCACCCGCCGGGTCGCCGAGCATGATGTGCCAGAGCGCCGCGCGCACCCGGTCGCGGGGGCCGGCCCGGTCGCCCATCCAGTCGAGCAGGTCGCGCAGCGCGGCGACGCCGCCGGCTTTCAGCGGCTGCTGCCCGGCGAACATCGTGGCGACGGCGCGCACCCGCGCCGCGTCCGGCACGCCGAGCTCGGCCGCCCGCTCGGCGGTCCGGGCGAGCGCGCCGAAGTCGCCGGCGTTCCCGGCCGACAGCGCGGCCTCGAACATCAGCCGGCCGGCGGTGCCCGGGTCGCGGCCGGCCACCTCCAGCGCGGTGGCGAGCAGCAGCCGGTGCGCCTCCCCGGCGCGGTCCTGCTCGTCGGCGAGCGAGGCGCGCAGCAGGACGAGCCCGGCGCGCTCCACCGGGTCGGCCAGGTCGGCGGCGGCGTCGCCGGCCAGCCGGACGGCCTCGGCGGGCATCCCGGCGTCGGCGGCGGCCCGCGCCGCGACCGCGAGGCGGCGGCCTCGGTCGCGGGCGTCCGGGCTGAGCCGGGCGGCGCTCTCGTACATCACCGCGGTGCCGGCGTTGCCTCCATGCGCGCGCTCGACCTCGGCGGCCTTCTCCAGCACGGCGGCGGCGCCCTCGTCCGGACCGGTCGCGCCGCGCCCGACATGCCAGGCGTGGTGGCAGACGTCGCCGCGCGCCGCGTACACCTCGGCGAGCTCCCGGTGCGCGGCCAGACGCAGCCGCAGCGGCGCGTCCTGGTAGGCGGCGGTGCGGATCAGCGGGTGCCGGAACTCGATGCGGCCCTGGCCGGACCGGACGAGCCGCGCGCGCTCGGCGGGCTCCAGGTCGGCGGCCGACGCGCCGAGCCGCCCGGCGGCGGCGAGCACGACGCCGAGGTCGCCGAGGTCGTCGGACGCGGCGGCGGCGAGCAGCGCCCGGGTCGCCTCGGGCAGCGCGGCGAGGCGCTCGGCGAACGTCCGGCGGAGCCGCTCGTAGGTGGAGCCGGCCGCCCGGTCCTCACGGCGCGCGGCGGGCAGTTCCAGCAGCGCGAGCGGGTTGCCCATCGCCTCGGTGAGGATCACATGGCGGGCGTTCGGGGACAGCCCGGCGGCATGCCCGGCCAGCAGCGACTCGGCGGCCGCGTCGTCCAGGCCGGCCAGCGTCAGCTCCGGCAGGCCCGGCGCGGCGAACTCGGGGGCGTCCAGGGTGCGGGCCGCGAACAGCATCGCGATCGGCTCGGCGTCCAGGCGCCGCGCGGCGAACAGCAGCGCCTCGGCCGTCGGGCCGTCCAGCCAGTGCGCGTCGTCGACCAGGCAGAGCAGCGGGCGCTCCTCGGCCAGGTCCGACAGCAGCGTCAGCACGGCGAGGCCCACCAGGAACCGGTCGCCGCCGGCCGCCGCCTCGCCCTGGCCGAGCGCGCCGCGCAGCGCCCGCGCCTGCGGCCCGGTGAGCGAGTCCGCCTGCGCCAGGTGCGGGCCGAGCAGCATGTGCAGGCCCGCGTAGGGCATGCCGTGCTCGCTCTCGATGCCGGTGCTGCGCAGCACCCGCATGTCGGCGGCGGCGTCCGCGGCGTGCGCCAGCAGCGCCGACTTGCCGATCCCGGCCTCGCCGCGCACGACCAGCGTGCCGCTGCGCCCCCCGCGGGCCCGTTCCAGCAGCAGTTCGATCGCCTCTGTCTCGGCGCGGCGCCCCTCAAGCATGTCGGCAACCCTACTCAAGCTGCGGTTTTGCCCGCGTTGTGCAGCACGGTGAACAGCGTCTCCTCCGACTGGGCGCCCGCCAGCAGCCGCCCGCCCAGCAGGAACGCCGGGACGCCGCGCAGCCCGAGCCCGCGCACCCGGTCCAGCTCGGCGCGCAGCTCCGCCTCGCCCCCGTCGCGCCAGGCCACCCCGGTCTCGGCGGCGAGCCGCCGCAGCACCGCCGGGTCGGCGACGTTCAGCCCGTCCGAGTGGTGCGCGCGGAACAGCCGCCCCACCATCGCCTCGCCCCTGCCCTGCGCGGACGCGACCGCGATCAGCCGGTGCGCGCCGAAGGTGTTCGACATGACCGCGCCCTCGTGCCGGAACACCAGCCCCTCCTCGGCGGCCTTGGCGGTGATGCCCGCGATCGCGTCCGCGGTGTCGTCGCCGAACGAGCGGCGCAGCACCTCCACCTTCGGCTCGCCCTCGACGGTCGCGTCCGGGTTCAGCTGGTACGGCAGGAACGCGAGCTCCAGCTCACCGCCCGCCGCGCGGAACCGGGCGGCGGCCCGCTTCAGCCGGGCGAAGGCGAAATACGACCACACGCAGGGGATGTCCAGCACCATGTCGAGCCTCATGTCCGCTCCCTTTCCTCGTCCCCTGGAACGCTAGGAAGCGGACGGCACGCGCGGCATCCGTCAGATGACCGGCCGTCGCGGCAAGGTAGGACTTCCTCACCCCGGCGCCAATGTTCTCTGGTGCTATGGGCCGGGTTATCGTCCTTTGTATACGGGTCCGGCAGCGAGGCCCGCTCCGAGCAGGGGAGCCCTGCGGAGCGTTCCGCGCCGCGCTCCGCCGTTCTCCCCGCCCGTCCGGGCGGTGCTTCCGAAACGCCCCCCTGGCAGCCCGCCCGGCGTGTCCGCGCCCGGTTCGTTCTCCGGTGCCGCCGGGACGCGGACGCCCCGGGGCCGCCGCATCATCCCCCCCGTGCGGCGGCCCCGGGGTCCGTCGTGATTGAAGCCCGCTGAGCGGGCAGGAGGTCAGTGCCCGAACCGTTCATCCAAGCGGAGGAAGCATGACCGAGAAGAACGAGACCGTGGTCGACCTGCTGCGCGCGCAGCACGAGGAGATCCGGCGCCTGTTCACGATCGTGGAGGGCAACACCGGAGCCGTCCGCCACGACGCCTTCGACCGGCTCCGCCATCTGCTGGCGGTCCACGAGACCGCCGAGGAGGAGGTCGTCCACTCGTTCGCGCGCCGCGAGCTGAGCGACGGCGACAAGGTCGTGGACGCCCGGCTGGAGGAGGAGAACCAGGCCAAGGGCACCCTGGCCGAGCTGGAGCGGCTCGGCCCGGACGCGCACGAGTTCGACGCCCTGTTCGCCCAGTTCCGCAAGGACGTGGAGGAGCACGCCGCGCACGAGGAGCGCGAGGAGTTCCCGCAGATCGCCAAGAAGGCGACCGAGCAGCAGCTGCGCGGCATGGCCGCCGCGGTGAAGGCCGCCGAGGCCGTCGCGCCGACGCACCCGCACCAGGGCACCGAGTCGGTGGCCAAGAACCTGCTGGCCGGACCGGCCGCGGCCGTCGTGGACCGCGCCCGCGACGCCATCGCGAAGGTGCGTGGCTGACCATGGGCGAGCGCAAGAACGACGACGACCGGCCGCTGGCCGACCGCCGGGCCGAGGCCGGCGCGCCGCAGGAGGACTCCCACGAGTTCGCCGACGAGCACGCGCCGAGCCCGTCCGATCCGCCGAACGCGCCCGATGACGGGCCCGGCGGGGAGGCCGAGGGCTACACTCCGCAGACCGAGATTCCATAGCGGACAAAACACGCATCGACCCGTCCTCGCCGGGTAAAGGACCGCCGACCGAGGAGGGGGACGCGCGTGACCAAGAAGGTGCTGCTGCGGAAGGCGCCGGACAAGCCGAGCCAGCTGGGCCGGCGCGGCTGGTGGGGGGTGCTGAAGCGCACCGCGCGCGAGTTCCAGGACGACAAGCTCCTCGACTGGGCCGCCGCGCTCACCTACTACGGCATCCTCTCGCTGTTCCCGGGGCTGCTGGTGGTGGTGTCGCTGGTCGGGCTCGCCGGGGTGTCCGGCCAGCAGACGCTGATCGACAACATCCGGCAGATCACCCGCGGCCAGCTGCGCGAGACGCTGGTGTCGATCATCCAGAGCATGCAGGGCACCCGGCCGACGGCCGGCGTCTTCGCGCTCGCCGGCCTCGCCGTCGCGCTGTGGTCGGCGTCCAAGTACGTGGCGGCGTTCATCCGGGCGATGAACGCCGTCTACGACATGCCCGAGGGCCGGCCGTTCTGGAAGCTGGCGCCGCTGCGGATCGGCCTCACGCTGGCGATGGTGCTGATGCTCGGGCTGAGCGCGATCGCGGTGACCTTCACCGGGCGGCTCGCCGAGCAGACCGGGAAGCTGCTCGGGTTCGGGTCGGCGTTCGTCACCGGCTGGAACGTGCTGAAGTGGCCCGTCCTGCTCGGCGTCGTCATGGTGGCGATCGCCACGCTGTACTGGGCGTCGCCGAACGTGCGGCAGCCGGGCTGGCGCTGGGTCACCCCGGGCTGCCTGGTCGCGATGGGCTCCTGGATCGTCGCCTCGGCCGGGTTCGCGGTGTACGTGTCCAACTTCGGCTCCTACAACAAGACCTACGGCGCGCTCGCCGCCGTGGTGGTCTTCCTGGTGTGGATGTGGGTGTCCAACGTGGCGATCCTGCTCGGCGCCGAGTTCGACGCCGAGCTGGTGCGCGGCCGCAAGATCGCCGAGGGGGTCCCCGCGGGCGACGAGCCGTTCGCCGAGCCGCGCGACACCCGCACGATGGACGAGGACGACGAGCCGGGGCTCTAACGCACCCGCAGGTAGTCCTCCAGCCGGGCCACCGCGAAGCCCTGGCGCTGGATCCGCTTCAGCATGTTGGCGAACATCTCGGTCATCGTCGTGCCCTTCAGCTGCGCGGGGCCGCGGAAGTGCGCGAGCAGGACGTCACCGGGGTGCAGCCGCTTGTTCGGGTCGTCGTACTGCATGTCGTGGATCTGCATGGACGCCGTCCACAGCACGATCCCCTCGATGCCGCACTCGGCGGCGGCCTGCTGGGTCAGCGAGTTCCACATGCCGTAGGGCGGCCGGAACAGCTTCGGCGCGGTGCCGTACTGCCTGGTCAGGACCTTCTGGTCGCCGCAGATCTGCTGCCGCTGCCCTTCCGGGCCGAGCTGCCGCATGACCGGGTGCGTCATCGTGTGGTTCTGCACGTGGTTGCCGAGCGCCTGCAGCCTGGTGAAGTAGCCGTAGTCGTTCCTGATGATGGAGTCGGTCAGGAACATCGTCACCGGCACCTTCAGCTCGGTGAGCATCTCCACGAACTTCGGGTCCTTCTCGGCGCCGTCGTCGAGGGTGACGAAGACGACCTTGTCCCTGGTCGGGACGTTGGAGAACACCGGCACCGGGGCGCCCTTCCGGCGCTTCAGCGGCCTGGCGTCGGGCGTGTGCGGGGCGGCCGGCAGCGGCTTCAGCCCCCACTTGGCCCAGGCCGCCGCGGAGTTCTCGCCGCCGCCCGGCCGCATCCCCGGCTGCGTGCCGGGCGGCCCCGACGCGACCGGCTTCTCGCAGGCCGCGGCTAACGCCGCGATCGCCAGGACGCTCGCGAGCGCCCGCAGTCCCCCGTACCGCACCTTCGGCCTCCCCGTGACCGCCTTCAGCTGATCTCCAGCAATCTATCGGGGAATCGGGATTTATCCCGCCAAGGAGGCCAGAACTTCCGCGGCGGGCGCCTCCCGCGCCAGCCGCCACGACGTCCCGGCCCACAGGTTCACGCCCCCGGCGTCACCGCGCGCGACGGCGGCCTTGCGCAGCGGCGACGTCACGTAGTGGACGTCGGGGTAGGCCGCGGGGGCGTGCGCCGAGTGCTCGGCCAGGAAGCGGTTGACCAGGCCGCGCGCGGGCCGCCCGGTGAACGCCCTGGTCAGCGCGGTCTCGGTGTAGGCGGGGTCGGCGAGGGCGGCCTTGTGGACGGCGTTGGCGCCGCTCTCGGGGCAGCGCAGGAACGCCGTCCCGGCCTGCGCGGCGACGGCGCCGAGAGCCAGGACATCGGCGACCGCGGCGGCGTCGCCGATCCCGCCGGCGGCGATCAGCGGCTGCGCGGTGACCTCGCGGACGGCGGCGAGGAGCGTGCGCAGCGGCAGCCGCTCCCGGTCGTCATTGGTGAAGGAGCCCTGGTGCGCGCCGGCCTCGGTGCCCTGAACGCACAGGACGTCGGCGCTGCTCGCCGCCCGCGCCTCGTCCACCGAGGTCACGGTGACGACCACCGACACGCCCCGGTCCTGGAAGGCCCGCACGACGTCCTGCGCCGGCATGCCGAAGGTGAAGCTGACCAGCGCGGGCGGATCGCCGAGCAGGTCGGCGACCTTGGCGTCGTAGTCGTCGTCGCGCGGGCCGGGCGTGCCGGTGCCGGGACCGAGGCGCTCGCGGTAGCGGGCGACGGCGGCCGCGTCCACCGGGTCCTCCGACGGCAGGAACAGGTTCATCCCGAACGGCCGGGACGTCAGCGCGCGCATGCGGACGATGTCGTCCCGCATCTGCGCGGCGGACTTGTACCCGGCGGCCAGGAACCCCAGGCCGCCCGCCTCCGCCACCGCCGCCGCCAGCTCGGGCGTGCCCGCCCCGCCCGCCATGGGCGCCTGCACGATCGGCAGTTCCGGCATCCACTCAGTCATGCGTCCCCCCTCAGCAGCCACCGCCAGCGCGGCAGCTCCGTCACCACGACTACGGCGCACAGCACGCTCACCGGCACCGCCGCCCACACCGGCCACGCGGCCCACGACGCCGCCACCGCCGCGCCGAGCTGCAGCAGCACCAGCCCGACCGTGACCCACCCCGGCACCGCGACGATCACCGACTTCTTGTCGCCGGGCGTCGCGAACACCGTCGGCAGCCCGATCAGCACGACCACCGACACCACGGCCAGTACCCACGAACGCGGCGCGAGCGCCCACGGCGTGGCGACCCACGCCACCAGCTCGGCGGCGGCGCGCAGCGCCGAGGCCACACCCGCGTCCTGCCCACGCTCCATGATCGGCAAGATAGACCTGAAAGAGCCGGGTCCACCAGCCGCGAAGAGGAGCACCGATGCGCGTCCTGCTGCACTACGACATGGAGCACACCGCCGCCGGGCTCGACATCGTCACCTGCCCGGAACACGACGACGAGCGCTTCGCGTCCCTCCTGCCGGACGCCGAGGTCGTCTGGCACGTGCTGCGGCCGCTCACCGCCGCCGACCTGGACCGCGCGCCGCGGCTGCGGCTGATCCAGAAGCTCGGCACCGGCGTCAACACCATCGACCTGGACGCGGCGGCCGAACGCGGCATCGCGGTCGCGAACATGCCGGGCACCAACGCGCAGGCCGTCGCGGAGACCGCGCTGCTGCTCATGCTGGCGGCGCTGCGCCGCGTCGTCCCCTTCGACGCCCGCACCCGCGCCGGGCGGGGCTGGCCGGCCGACCCGTCCCTCACCGGCGGCGAGCTCGCGGGCCGCACGGTCGGGCTGCTCGGCGGCGGGCAGATCGCGACGCTGCTGCGCGGCATGCTGACCGCGATCGGCGCCCGCGTCCTGTTCACGACCCGCACCCCGCGGCCGGACGACCCCGCGTGGCGGCCGCTGGAGGACCTGCTGCGCGCGAGCGACGTGGTCTCGGTCCACATCCCGCTCACCGAGGAGACGCACCACCTGCTGAACGCCGCCCGCCTAGCCCTGCTGCCGCCGGGCGCGATCGTGGTGAACACCGCCCGGGGCGCCGTCATCGACGAAAAGGCCCTGCTCGAAGCCCTCGCCTCAGGCCATCTGGCCGGCGCGGGCCTGGACGTCTTCGAGCAGGAACCGGTGCCCGCCGCGAACCCACTCCTCGCCTTGGACAACGTCGTGGTGATGCCGCACGCGGCCTGGCTGACCCGCGAGACGTGGGCGCGCTACTTCGCCGTCGCGGAAGAGAACTGCCGCCGCCTGGTCGCCGGTGAGGAGCTCCTCCACCGCGTCCGCTGACGCCCTACGGCATGCACCACGACACCGTCTGCGACTTCCCGTTCGTGCGGATGCGGAACTGCTCCTGCGGAGGGCTGCCCGCCGCACGCCAGCGGCCGACGACGGCCTCGACGTCGTCCCACAGGCGAAGCGGGCCGACCTGCCGGACGGACCACCCGCCGCCGGGCTCGGGCGTGAGCGAGGCGGCCGACCCGCTCGCGACGTCGATGAAGTAGTCGACCCAGGGGCCGCCGTCGATGCGGATCGTCTGCTGCTGTGCCGCGGGCGCACCGAGCTGCGCCACGAACAGTCCGGTCCAGTCGTCACGGATGTCCGGACCGACGACGGCCGGCCGCGGCTCGGCACCGGCGAGCGCCCGGAACACCGCGCTCCGCCGCTCATCGCCGATCTCAGGCGCCGCCTGCGGACGGGCGATCATGAACGAGATCGTCCCGGGCAGGAACCGGCCTTCGGCGGTCCCATCGTCGCCGACCTCCAGCAAAGCAAGCCCGTGACCGTGCAACCACCCCGTCATCGGAACCAGGATGCGGCCCCCCGGACGAACCTGATCGAGCCACGCGCGCGGGATATACCGAACCGAGCATGTCGCAATGATCCGGTCGTAAGGCGCGTGCTCGGGGACGCCTTCGAGGCCGTCGCCGACCACCAGGCGCGGCGCGTAACCGGCGCGGCGCAGCGCAGCGGCGGCGTTGGCCGCGACACCTGGGTCGAACTCGACCGAAGTGATGACGTCACCGCCGAACCGGTCGGACATGAGCGCGGACGAGTAGCCGGTGCCGGTGCCGATCTCCAGCACCCGCATACCGTCGGCGATGTCCAGGAGTTCCAGCATGTGCACGACAAGTCCCGGCAGCGATGACGAGGACGTCGGCTCACCCATGACGGGCCCGGCCGCGTCGCGCGGGGCGATATGCCCGTCGAGCTGCGTCACCCAGGTCTCGTTCCGGTAAGCCAGGTCGAGCCATCGGCCGGTGTCATGCTCGCTGCTGACCGGCGCCCACAACGTGCCTTTTCCAGGCGGGTCGGTCCGCTGGAAGAACTCGGGCACGAACAGATGCCGCGGAACCCGCTCGATGGCGCGGCGCCATGCGGGCGAGCGAAGGTCGCGAGTGCGTTCGAGTTCGTCTGCGAGCTCGTGCCGCAGAGCCGCGGCGCGTGTGTCGAAGTCGACGGTCATGCGGTTCCCCGTTCAAGGAGATCAGCGAGCGCAGCGGTCATGGGCTGGCCGGTCTCGTCTTCCAGCCACGCCCATTGACCATTGGGATTGCATTCCAGGAACACCGCTCGGCCGCCGGGGTCGAGGGCGAAGTCGAAGGCACCGAAGACCAGGCCGAAGCGCTTGAGGTAGGCGGTGACCAACTCGGACAGGCCGGGCGGTGGACGAGTGGTGGTGCAGGTCAGCGCGTCGTAGTCGTATCTCCAGTCCACGAGGTCGCCGGCGTCGATCCGGGTGCAGAACACCTGATCGCCGATCGCGGTCACCCGCAGATGACCGATGGCTTCCACTTTGGCCTGGAACAGGTGAGCGGTCCCGGCGACCGACTCGTCAAGGTCGGCAGAATCGACCTCGGCGACCCAGACCGTGCGGGGCCGGCCGTCCTGGCGGTACGAGGTGGCCCGCAACGGCTTGTAGACGACCGGCCCTTGCTCAGCGGCGAAGGCACGCGCCTCGGCCAGATCATTCGTGACGAGGGTCGGCGGCACGGTGAACCCGAGGTCGGCCGCCGCGGTGAGCTGTGCCGGTTTGAACTCGGCGTCGGCGATGGCGTGCGGGTGGTTGACGTACAGACAGCCCGGCAGGGACGCCAGCACGCCACCGAACCCGAAACGGGCCTGCAAGGTCGCGAACCGGGCGTCCTGCTCGTCGAGTCCGGGGAAGGCGAAGCCACGGGGACGCCGGTAGTACAGCGACCGCACCGCGCCGAGCTCGGCCCGGCGCGATGCGGTCGCCAGATCCCCGCGCAGCCCGGCACCGTCGATACGCGCCGAGAAGGTGAGGGCGTGCGGAAAATCGGCTGAGTCGAACCGCACGACCGGGACGCCGCGCCGATGAAGCTCGGCGATGACGACGTCGGCGGTCACGTCGTCCGGCTGGGTGACCACCAGCACAGGGCGCTGACCGGCCATCAGTCCTGGTCGCTGTCTTGCGAATGATCGGTGTCCCCGCCCTGTTTCTGGCCATCGCCCCCGCCCGTGCCGGTCGGGTTCTCGGTGCCGGTGTTGGACCTCTTGTGCCTGGCCCCGATGAGCTCGCCGTCAGCGGCGGCGCCCATCTGGGTGACGGGATCGATGTGCGTCGCGACGAAACCGACGCTGATCGTGTGCTTGTAGGGAGCCATCCGGCGCAGACCCCACGGGCGCACGGCATCCGGCGCATCGGGGCGTGGCCCACCGCAAGGAAGACGGTCCGCGTTCATGAACATCGGGACATCAACTCCTGTTCGGGAAGTGGTGACAACCGCTGGAGGGGTGGCGCAACGCCTCCATCCAAGAGCGTGACGGCCAAGGCTGCGGCGCACTCGGATCGTTGACGAAAATTGACGGCGTGAACGCCTCAGCAAGCGCTTCGGGTCTTCGCCGGCCATGCGGCCCACCAGTCCGAAGGCCACGACCGCTCCTCAGAGCGACCGCCGCTCCTGGGCACGCCGTGCCTCTGCTTCCAGGGACGCGCGGAGCTCGTCGGGCGACGGCTGCATGACGGTGGCGTCTACCCCCATGCCCGGGTCGTGGAGGGTCGCGACCCAGTCGCCAGGCTTCCCGTCGTGGCGCGTCGAGCGCCAGATCCGGTGGCCGGCGAAGTCGCGACGCAGTGTGGCGAGCGCGGCGTCCTCCGAGTCCTGGGCAGCGTTCTCGCCACTGGGTATCGTCATCCTGCCTCCTTGGTGAGGTGGAAGCCGCGCGGCCGGGAGAGGGTTCCAATCTCAAACCCCGGCCGCGCGGCGGCCTTCTGCTGTCAAGACCGCTGGGAGCACTCTATGGTTATGTCATATGTGAGAACACATAAGGTAGCCAATGCTCACCAGTAAGTCAGGTGAGCGGAGCCGAAGTGCACGCTGCTGCCTGAGATCGCTCTGGCGATACGGTGATGACGGTCCCAGCCCACGTACAGGCCGAGGTGAGCGATGAACCTGGAGTCGCCGCGATCGAGGTACCAGCAGGTCGCCGACGACCTGCGGGACGCGATCAAGCGCGGCGACCATCCGCCCGGCTCGACACTGCCGAGTCAGCCGGAACTGGCACGGCGGTACGGCCTCAACCAGACCTCGATCAATCGGGCCATCGCAGTACTCAGAGCCGAAGGCCTGGTCCGGGTCGAGCATGGCCGAGGTGCCTACGTTCAAGAGATCCCCACGGTGAAACGTGTGCGCCGGATCGACAAAGAGCACCGACCCCATACGGGCAGCAGCGCATATGCCGAGGAGATGCGGAAGTCCGGCCTGACGCCCCGGACGGAACTCGTCCGCGTGGATACTGTCATCCCGCCCGCAGAGATCGCCGAGCTCTTCGGGCTGGGCGAGACGGAGCGGACCTTGATCCGCCATCGCCACATGTTCGCCGAAGATGTGCCACTTCAGATCGCCACTTCGTACATACCGATGAGCTACGCCGGCAGCACCGACCTGGCACTGCCCGACACCGGCCCCACGGGCATCTACTCCAGGCTCGCCGAACGCGGACACGAGCCTGTTCGTTTCACCGAGGAGATCGAGGTCCGCGCCCCGGACCCCGCCGAAGCGAGGTTCCTTCGGATCTCTGAGGGCCAGCCCGTCTTCGAGGTCCTGCGCGTCGCCATCGACGCGCAGGACCGTCCGGTCGAAGCCTGCGTGAACATCCTCGCCGCTCTCCAGTGGCGCCTCAGCTACAGCTGGCGGCAAGAGCCGTGACCGACGACGGGCGGCGCTATCCAGCCGGCCTGCCCCGCCACTCGGTCAGCGCGGGCGGGGCTGTCATCCGTGACGACGGCCGCGTTCTGGTCATCAAGCGCCGCGACAACGGCGCCTGGGTCCAGCCCGGCGGAGTGGTCGAGCTCGACGAAGACCCCCGCGACACCGTGCGGCGCGAGATCCTGGAAGAGACAGGCGTCGAAGTCGAGCCCGAAGTGCTGACCGGCGTCTACAAGAACATGGAACGCGGCATCGTCTCACTCGTCTTCCGCTGCCGGGTCGTCGGCGGAACCGCGCGCCCGACCGCCGAGGCCGACGAGGTCGCCTGGCTCGACCCGTCAGAGCTGTCCGAGCGCATGGACGAGGCCTTCGCGGTCCGCCTCACCGACGCGTTGCAAGACGCCGGACCCTGCATGCGCATTCATGACGGCAAGAACCTCCTCTGAACCGCGCTACGACGGGTCGTTCGCGGCCGCCGGTGGTCAGATCAGAGCGGCCACCGCTCCAGGCTGCGCTCACCGCGCTCGGCTATACCTTCGGCAGCGTTCTCGCCACTGGGTATCGTCATCAAGCCCGTCCTGGGGAAACCGGAGTGCTGATCTCGTGGACTTGATGACATTGCGCGATATATCCGCCATCGCCGATCCGATCGAGCGGGCCCGGGCCGTCAGCCGGGCGATGACCGAGCAGCAGGGGATCACCGAGGAGGCGGCCCGGGTGCGGCGCGGGGCGATCGCCGAGGCGCGTGAGGCCGGGCACTCCCTGGAGGAGATCGCCAAGGCGCTCGGCGTGACCCCGGGCCGCGTCTCGCAGATGCGCAAGGGCCCCGCCGCCAAGGCGCCCGCCCCGCCGGTCAGCCAGGACCCCAAGGTGATCGTGCAGCGCGCGCTGCCCACCGACCCGGCCACCCGGGGCTCGGCCTCGCTCTTCCTCACCGAGGCCGAGCGGCAGGGCATCACCCCAGGACGCCGGATGCTCTATGTCGGCGTGGAGCCGGCGAGCGACCATGTGGCTGCCTGCCTGCACGTCCAGGCCGGGGACGAGGTCATCGCGCGCCGGAAGATGATGACCGCGAACGACATCCCCGTCCGCATCGCGACCTCGTACTTCCGGGCGGACCTGTTCACCGGGACCCGCATCGCCGAACCGGAGTTCGTCTCTCCCTCGCTCCAGGCCGCGCTCACCGCGCTCGGCTACGCCTTCGGCCACGCGGAGGAGACCCTCACCGCGCGCCCCGCCACGCGGTTCGAAGCCGACACCCTCGCGCTCGACCCCGGCGAGTGGGTCGTCCAGGTGCTCCGGGCCTCCTACTCCACGGAAGGGACACCCGTCCACACGCTCGAAACGATCTGCGCGGCGACCCGCCACATCTTCACCATCGGCCAGGTCGGCGGCCTGGACGAGTTCTGACCCGCGGCGCCGATCAGCCCTCGATCAACCGGTAGCGCAGGCGTCGCCCTTCGGGGACCATCACCATGACCGTCGCCTCGAACGGCACCGCTGCGGCGGTCAGGCACGTCCGCCGCAGCACGATCACCGGTGCGTCTGCCGGAATCATCAGCTCGGCGGCCTCCTGCGGCGTGGCGCCGCGCACCTCGATCTCCTCGCGTGACTCGTGCACGGTGTAGCCGAGGCCGGCCAGCAGCGTCACGGCACCGCCCTTGATCTTGCCCGGCATGGCGAGTGCCGTGCCGGCCGCGATCGCTTCCGGGTACCACGAGTCGGTCAGCTCGACCGGCCGATCGTCCAGCAGCATCGTCCGCCGCCGCACCACCGCCGGCGCGCCTTCCGGCAGCCCCAGTGCCGCCGCCACCTCGACGGGCGGCACCTCCGTGACGACCTCGCGGATCCGCTGAGTGCCGCGCCGACCTTCCTGCGCCGCCTCCTGCGACCAAGGGTCCGCCTGCCCCTCGCTCCGAGGAGACAGATACGGCAGCGAACTCGCGACCCACACAGCGCGCTCCTCACCAGTCGGCATACTTCCCGCGACATCCATCATGGACGGCGCATCATGCTTGCGAGCACTTACGCGTCACGCTGGACTACCTGCATGACCGACGACGGACGGCACTATCCGGCCGACCTACCCCGCCACTCGGTCAGCGCGGGCGGAGCCGTCATCCGGGACGAGGGCCGCGTGCTGGCCATCAAGCGCCGTGACAACGGCGCCTGGGTACAGCCCAGCGAGGTGGTCGAGCTCGAAGGGTCCACGCGACACCGTGTAGCGCGAGGTCGTGGAAGAGACATGCCCCAAGGTCGAGCCCGAACACTGACCGGCGTCTACAAGAACTATAGGACGCGGCGTCGTCTCGCCGGGCTTCCGCTGCCGGGGCAGCAGCGGAGCCGCGCACTCGACCGACGAGGCCGCCTGGCTCTCCCCGTCAGTGCCGCCCGTGCGCATGGGTGAGGCCTTCGCGGTCCACCTCACCGACGCGTTGCAAGGCACCGGTCCCTGCATGCGCGTTCATGACGGCAAGAACCTCCTCTGATACCGCATCCTCGGCACCACGCCATGACGGGTCGTTCGCGGCCGTCGATGGTTGGAGGCGACCGGCGTTCCTGGGCGCGCCGGGCAGGTCGGGCGGGCTAGACGGCAGGTTGGCGGCTTGGGCGCAGGTGTGTCCTCGGTGAGTGCGCAGCTGGGATCGCGTTCGCACTGATACAGCGTCACGGCAGGCCCAATCGACGGTGACCAGCTCAGCCTGAGCTCACCCGCAGACGGCTTCGAGTGTGGCGCGATCGCCGCAAGGGCGGCGTCCCAGCAGTAAGGCGGTCATGCTCCCGCCGCCTTGGGGCGTTGACGTATCTGGCTGGGGTCACTGCCTGCTGGGGAGGGTGATGTGCCAGGTTCCGGCAGGGGTGATCCAGATCAGGACGCCGGGCCAGGGCTGGAACAACCGCCACCCGGCCGTCTCGTTGGTCCGGCTTGTTTGTTTGGTCCGGTGGTGGCGTCGGCACAGCGGGGCGAGGTTGCACCTGCAGGTCGTTCCCTGCGCACCGTGTGCGCCATAGGGGGTGGTGTGGTCGATGTCGCAGCGCTCGGAGCGCCGGTTGCAGGTGGGGAAGACGCAGGTGGTGTGGCGGGCTTCGATCTGGCGTCGCAGCGCGGTGGGTGGCCGGTAGCCGAGCTTGCCGTGGTCGCAGGCGGTGTCGCGCAGCGGGGCCAGGCGCTCGTGCAGGTCTTCGACGGCGCGCGCGGCCAGGCGGGGCAGGTCGGCCAGCCGCCCGTGGAACTCCACATGCGCGCGCAGTTCCTCCAGCCTGCGCCGCGCAGCATGGCCGACGATCTCGGCGACCGAGTCGCTGTCTTCCTCGGCTGCCGCAAGGTCGCTGGGGAGCGAGGGCGGGTTCTCTGCCTCTGCCGGGAGTGTGTGGACGGCGTCGGGCAGGGGGACGCCGTGCAGGAGTTGCAGGGCCAGGTCGGCGCGGATCTGGTCGATCAGCCGGGCGTCGCCGTCCTGCTTGAGGCCGTGCGCGACAGCGGTGAGTTTGTTGTGCACCGCTGCCGCGTCGTCGGCGGGGATGTCGATCAATGCCAGGCCGGCGGCGCCGTGCCCGGACTCCCACAGCTCCAGCCGCCGACCCTTGACCGTCCGCCGGGTCTGCTCCTCCAGCTCAGCGGGTGCCAGCCGCCGCACCAGGCGCTTGATGCGGCCGCGCAGCTGGCCCGTCGTCCGCTCTCCGGCCCCGTCCAGGACGGTTCCTTCGACGCGGGCGCACAGCGAGTCGGGCAGGTGGTCGGTGGCGTCGCTGATGGCGCGGGCCTTGGCCAGATCGATCCGCCCCGCCTGCAACGCCTCCCGCGTCCCGGGAAGCTGATGCGCCAGGCGTTCGGCCAGGTGCACCAGCGTCGCTGCGGCGTTCCCGGTCACCGCCAGCGCGACCGACACCTCTTCCAGCAGCGATTCGCGCGCCGACAGGATGCGGTAGTCGGGATCATGGTGTTCGTCCTGGGCGTGACGGCGAGCGGCGAGCTCGGCGATCGCCGCGAGTTCCTGCGCCTGAGCCCAGGAGGCCTGGCGCCGCGCCGCGGCCATCCGCTCGCACAACTCCGCGTCACTGAGGTCACCCAGCCGGTTCTTATCGCCCGACAGGCACACCGCCAGCTGCGGACCGGGCGGGAACCAGGAACGGTCTTCCCACTCCCGTTCCTCACCACGAAATGCCCGGATCTCCGCCAGGGAAGCCATTCCCATCCACCCCCTTCCACCTTCCCCACCATTTTAAAGCCAATGAAGATCGTCCACAATAAACCGGAATGCCGAACAGCATTCTTTACCATCGTCATTTTGTCGGCTTTGTGTATTGCGATCAGAATGCCGCAGCAATATGACCAGTACCCCGCCCTGCCCCCCCCCGCCAGGAAAGCGAAACTCGCTCCTCCAAGCTCGGCCGTCACGCCGCAGGCCATCTTTTCCTTCACATCACAAAGCGCCGCGTCATGCAACCCAGCTTGAGCGCGAAGGCCAGTCGTCCACCCAGCTCGGCAGCCAGAACGCCAAGCCGCAACAAGCCGCCACCTATGCGGCTCCCTACCCCACACCGCCCTCGGCGCATCTTTAACGGCCTCCACCCAAGGGCCCCAGCACGCGAGCTCAGCAGCAGCTGCTACACCCAGGCGTCCAGCTGGTAAGCCTCGAAGCCTCCCGAAGGCGAAGCTCAACCCACCTACCTCAGCCACCGCACCGCAGGCTGTCCTTCCATCACTTCACAAAGCGCCGCATCGCAGCACCGCAACATGACCAGGACAGCCGGCTACCAGCCAGGCAAGTCAAAGACGCAAGGTGCAACAAGCGGCCGCCTGGCCGCCCGCCCTCCCCTTCGCCTTCCTCGGCGACCCTTTAGCGGTAACCAACTAGCGGTACCAGCAAAAAGCCTCAGCACGCGTGCCGGAGGTAGCTGCTGAGCCCAGCCACCCCGCCACAGGACGGCTTTCTCTCACTCCGCAGCAAGCAGCTACGTAAGCACCCGTCCCACCCTCAGCAAGCCTTCTGCGACCTGATCGCTGAGATCCGCCGGGTCCTGCCCGACATCCGGGCAGGGCCTTGCCTCGGGCACCCGGCCACCAGGAACCTGGCCGAGCCGCGGGGGCATAGGCGTGCTGCTTCGCTGTAGTGGAGGAGAACCGCCACCGGTGAAACTCTCCTCCATCGCGTCTACTGGCGCCCGCGTCCGCCGGCGTCCCATCGGGCCCCTCTAGGGAGGGCTTTGCTGCAGCCGGGCAACGAGCGTCCCGGCCATTGGCCGGACTGTGGACCAACTGAGTTCCTGGCCGCCCTGTGCGCTGATGGTGAGCACCGATCGGCCGATCCGGGCGACGATCCGGTAGAGGTGTTCGGCGTCACGGGCTTCAGCGTCCATCGCGCCGCTGAATGCGACGGCCTCGGTTCCGGGGACGCGGTAGGGGAACTCCTTGAGCGCGTCGTCCAACCGGTTGGAGCCGATGGAACCGGCAGCGAACTGACGGGCTTCGGCGGGCGATCGGAACTGGTAGGCGCCCTCGTAGAACTCCAGAAGTGCGGTCTTCTGTGTCCGTACGACCCGGCCGACGAGCGGAACATAGGGCAGTTCACCGTGCGGGTAGTTCAGCTTCGCCGCATGCCGGTCCTCGTCCTTACGGTTGGCCGGTGTCAGTGCGACCCGGTTGAGGAGGCCACGGAAGTGCCCGCATACATAGCCGGTGAACGAAGGCCTGCCGCCGAAGCCCGGGCGGCCGGGAAGACCGGTGTTGAGTTCCTCATCGTTCTTGACGAAACCGGGCAGGTCTTTCTCTGCGGCCAGCACGGACACCGGAAGAGAGCATGCCGGGGCAGAGGGCGCCGGCTGTATGCGCCGCTCGTCTGCGGGCCACATGGCAAACGATGCCCCTACAACGACCGAACCGAGCGCCGCACCTGCCGCGATCCGCGCTCTATTCAACATCGGCTCCCAGGGAGCCGCTCGCTGGGTGAGTCATTGTTGAACCCTCGGTTCCTCGGCAACCCTCGACGTCCATTACATCTACGCCGCCTCTTCGAGGCCACCGCCCCCGGGGGAAGAGGCGGTGGCCGTCGTCGCAACGGCGTGGAGGAAGAGATGGTCGCGCTCGAGGCACTCGCCGGCGTCCGGGGTGTTCTGCCGGGTCAGGGGTGGCAGGTCGGGTTTCCCGCGGGGAGGACGCCAGAGGCCAGGTAGGCGTTGACCTTGGTGTCCACGCAGGGGTTGCCGTATTCGCCGTAGATGCCGTGGGCCGTGGCGCCGCGCAGGGTGAGCAGGCGGGAGCCGGTCAGGGCGCGGTGCATGGCCTTGCTGCCCTTGTAGGTGGTGGCGGTGTCGCCGGTGGCGGACACGATCAGGGCGGGGGCGGCGTTGGCGATGCGGGTGACGGGCTCGCGGGGCTGGACCGGCCAGAAGGCGCAGGGCCAGAGGTTGTTCTTGAGGGGGCCGAAGAGGGGGTGGCGCGCTCGGCTGCGCTGGTTGTCGGTCCAGTAGGTGTCCGGGTCGCGCGGGGCGGCGCGGTCGCCGCAGGTGATCGCGGCGGCCGGGCTGGCGAGCGGGGAGCCGGTGCTGGTCAGGACGAAGGTGAGGAGCCCGTTGAGCTCGGGGCCCGGCTCGGCGGGGCGGCCGTGGGCGGCCTCGTTCAGGGTGCGGACGGTGGCGGCGAACGACTCGCGGGCCTCGGGGCGGTCGTTGCCGGGGCCGGTGGAGAGGATGTAGGGGATCAGCTGGTCGTCCACCTCGTAGGGGCCGACGCGCAGCGGGCGCTTCTCGGCGGCGGCGACGATTCCGTTGATGGTGGCGAGCACGTGGGCGCGGGTGGGGCCGAAGCCGGGACGGCCGGCGGCCCAGGACGCCCAGCCGCGCAGCGCGCGCTCCGCCTCGGCCTCGGTGCCCTGCATCGCCCTGGGGCCCCACTTGCGCGGGTCGCCCGCGCTGTCCAGGACCATGCGGTCGGTGCGGCCGGGGAACATCTGCGCGTAGACGGCGCCCAGGTAGCTGCCGTAGGAGTAGCCGAGGAAGGAGATCCGGTGCTCGCCGAGGGCGCGGCGCACGAGGTCGATGTCGCGGGCCGTGTCGCGCGTGTTGACGTACGGGAGCACGTCGGCGTGGCGCTTGCCGCAGCGTTCGGCCAGGTCGCGCTGCACCGCGGCCTGGTGGTCGAACCGGGCGCGGGTCGCGCCGGCCGAGCGGAGCCACATGCCGATGGGCCAGCCGCAGTCGAGCGGCGTGCTGCGCCCGACGAAGCGCGGGTCCAGGCCGACGAGGTCGTAGCGCGCGGCGACGTCCTTCATGGCCGCGCGGATCGGCACGGGCATGCCCAGCGAGTCCTGGCCGGGGCCGCCGTTGTTGAGGACCAGGGTGCCGATGCGGTGGGCGCGGTCGGTGGCGGGCAGGCGCGACAGCGCGAGCGTGATGGTGCGGCCGCCGGGCTTGGAGTGGTCGAGCGGGACGGTGAGCTGCGCGCACTGCGCGCCCGCCTGGTCGAGTTCCTCCTGGGCGCAGGACTTCCAGTCGAGTCGCGGGGGTGTGTGGGCGGCCGCGCTGGGTGCGGCGGTGGCCGATAGGGCCAGGGTCAGGGCGGCAATGGTTGTCTTCATGGCCGGGGACGCTATTTCCGGCCGGCCGTCTGGAGCGATACAGCCGGCCGCACGTGTGTTGGTACAGCCTGCTGTAGTGCCCGGCCGGGAGCGGGGACGGATAATCGGCTCCATGCCAATACGCATGCGTGACCGTGCATTCCTGCTGGGCACGCTGGTCACTGCCGTGGCCACGGCGCTCGCGTTGCCGGTGCTGCTCGCGCCGGCGGCGGCGCGCGGCTGGGCGGGCTGGCACCGCCGGCGGGCCGCCGGTCTGCTCGGCGTTCCGGTCGGTGGCCGGCCGGACGGGTGGCGCAATCTCGCCTGGGCGTTCACGCATGTCGCTGTCGGGTTCCCGCTCGGGCTGGCCGCCCTGGTGTGTCTGGGCAACGTCCTGGTCGCCGCGGTGGCGATGTCGTTGTGGTGGGCGTTTCCCGCGGACGGGCGGCCTACTTTGTTCTCCGTCTTCGACGTCCACGTGAACGACTGGGCGACGGCGCTGGTCGGGGGTTCCGTGCAGATCGCCGTCCTCGGCGCGGTGGTCTGGTGGGCGTTCCCGCCGCTGGCGCGGCTCTATGCGCGGCTGTGCCTGGCGATCCTCGCGCCGTCGGCCCGCGAGCGGATCGAGGTGCTGACCCAGAGCCGGGTCGGTGTGGTCGACGCCCACGGCGCTGAGCTCCAGCGCATCGAACGCGACCTGCACGACGGGACGCAGGCGCGCCTGGTGGCCATCGCCATGCAGCTCGGCCTCGCCCGCGAGTCGCTCGGTGACGGCCCGGCGGCGACGCTGATCCGGCAGGCGCACGAGACGACGGAGGAGGCGATGGCCGAGCTCCGCTCGGTGCTGCAGACGATCTACCCGCCGATCCTGGCCGACCGCGGGCTGGACGGGGCGCTGTCGGCGCTGGCCGCCCGGGCGGGCGTGCCGGTCCGCACCGAGCTCGCCGGCCTCGGCGCGCTGCCGGCGGCGGCGGAGGCGGTGGCCTACTACGTGATCGCCGAGGCGCTGGCGAACGTGGCCAAGCACGCCGCCGCCACGCGGGCGTCGCTGCGGGTCGCGTGCGCCGGCGGCGTGCTGTCGGTCGAGGTCGCCGACGACGGGAGGGGCGGCGCCGACGAGGCGCGCGGCACCGGGATCGCCGGGATCCGGCGGCGCGTCGCCGCCCTGGACGGAGACGTCCGCCTCGTCAGCCCACCGGGCGGCCCGACCACGCTCACCGTCCGGCTGCCCGTCCAGGAGGTGCCGTGCGCGTCGTGATCGCCGAGGACAACGTGCTGCTGTCCAGCGGCCTGGAGCTGCTGCTGGCGGCCAAGGGCTGCGAGGTCGCGGCGGTCGCCCGCGACGGCGCGGAGTTCCTGGACGCCGTCGCCGCGCACCGCCCCGACATCGCCATCGTCGACGTGCGGCTGCCGCCGTCGTTCCGCGACGAGGGCATCCACGCCGCGCTGCGGGCCCGCCGCGAGCACGGCGCGCTGCCGGTCCTGGTGCTGTCGCAGTACGTCGAGCGCGAGTACGCCGGCGAGCTGCTGTCCGACGGCCGCGGCGGCATCGGCTACCTGCTCAAGGACCGCATCGGCCGGGTCGCCGAGTTCGTCGACGCGCTGCACCGCGTCGCGGCGGGCGGCACCGCCATGGACCCCGAGGTCGTCGCCCAGCTCCTGGCGCACCGCGCCGGCGCCCCCCTGGACGCCCTCACGCCGCGCGAGCACGAGGCGCTCGCCCTCATGGCGCAGGGCCACGACAACGCCACCATCGGCGAGCGGATGCGCATCTCCGGCAACGCCGTGCACAAGCACATCGGCAACATCTTCGCCAAGCTCGGCCTGGCGCCGGACGATTCCGGCCACCGCCGCGTGCGTGCCGTGCTCGCCTATCTGGACGGCGCCCGGGTTCACTGACGGTGGGCTCGTCCTTGGTGATGACGGATCACCAGGGTGTGCCGGAGCGAAAGGCGGTCCCCGTGGCGGACACCGAGGTACGGCGGGCGGCGCCGGGGTTCTCCGTGGAGCGGATGGCGATGTTCACCGACGCCGTCCTGGCCATCGCCATCACCCTGCTGGTGATCGAGATCCCGCGGCCCGAGGGCGAGGTGCTGGAACGTCCGCACGACCTGCGGCGGTTCCTGTGGGGATCGCGTGACTCGTTCCTGGCGTACGTGCTCGCGTTCTTCCTGCTGTGGGGCGTCTGGAGGCGGCACAACCTGCTGTGCGACCAGCTCGCGGGGCTGAACCGGGCGATGGCGGCGTGGCACGCGCCGCTCCTGCTGTTCGTGGCGTTCCTGCCGTACCCGACGTCCCTGATCGGGCACACGAGCGGCGATCCGCTGGCGCTGTGCGTCTTCGCGGCCGCCGAGGCCCTGATGGTGTTCAGCGAGGCCGGGCTCAAGGAGGCGGCGTACCGGTCGGGCCTGCTGGCCGAGGGCGTCGACCCGGTGGACGTCCGGCGCAGTGCCGGCGCGTCGTGGTCGGTCGGCGCGCTGTTCGCCGCGACGGCCGTCCTCGCCTGGTGGGTGCCGCACGTCTGGATCGCGTGGCTGTTCACCCCGGTCCTGGCCGCCCCGGGCGGTCGTCTGGTGGAACGCCTCCGGCGCTGAAAGCCGATGTTCTACGGTCGGGGTATGACGCACGAGACCGGGCGGTTGGCGGGGTTCCTGTACGAGATCGGGCTGCTCAAGCGGTACCGGCGGACGGGGTGGTTCGTCGCCGGCGTCAAGGATCCCGAGAGCGTCGCGGAGCACTCGATGCGCGCGGCCGTCATCGCGAGCGTGCTCGCGGTGATGGAGGGCGCGAACCCCGAGCGGGCCGCGCTGCTCAGCCTCTTCCACGACAGCCAGGAGACGCGCATCACCGACCTGCCGTATCTGGCCAGGGACTATGTCACCACGGTGTCCAACGAGGAGGTCACGGCGCGGCAGACGCGCGGCCTGCCGCAGCCGGTCGCCGGCATGGTGGCGGGCGTGGTGGCCGAGTACGAGGGCGCGGACAGCGCCGAGGCCGCCTGCGCGCGGGACGCCGACAAGCTCGAATGCCTGATCCAGGGCATCGAGTACCGCGAGCAGGGCTACCGGACGCAGGGCTGGATCGACAGCTCCCTGGCCCAGCTCAGGACCGGCTCCGCCAAGCGGCTCGCGGAGCAGGCGCTGGAGACGGGATCGCTCGACTGGGTCGTCCGCGCGATGAACGAAACCGGGTCCCGGGATGGGTCCCCGGACCCTGGGGACAGGCCGTAATCCTTCTTTAGGGTGAGCCGCCAGGTTCAGCCGAGAGGGGCCCGTCATGCGCGCGTCCGACCGGGGCGAGGGCGCGGCGTCCTACATCGCGGTCCTCCTCCTCGTCGCGGTGGTCGTCGCGGCGGTGGCGGTGTCCGGGCTGGGCGGCCGGGTCTCCGGCGGGATCGGGTCGGCGGTGTGCCAGGTCGCCTCCGGCGCCGGGTGCGGCGGCGGGCGGCCGGCGGTCGCCGACGCGGCCGGGCCCCGCAAGGCCCCCGCGCAGGGTCCCGGCCCACAGGAGAAGCCCGACGACGGCAACTGCTACGACTGGCTCGACTGGGCGTGCGGGCTGACCGACGGCATCCGGCGCGGCACCGTGAACGCGGTGAAGGACGTCTGGGACGGCGCGACCTTCGTCACCTGCCTGGTCCACATCTGCAGCCACCAGGGGTTCAAGGACAACTGGTCCGGGCTGAAGAACCTGGTCACCGATCCGGTCGGCAGCGGGAAGGCCATCTGGGAGGAGTCGACCGAGCCGATCCGCGACGACTGGACCGGCGGCCACAAGATGCGGGCGGCGGGCCTCACCGTCCCGACGATCCTCGGCCGGGTCTTCGGCTCCAAGGGCCTCGGCAGCCTCGGCAGGCTCCCGCACGGCAGGCGCGTGCCGCGCCTGGACCGCAAGGCGTTCGTCGACCTCACCGACGGGGTCGAGTCGCGGGTGTTCGACGGCGACGCCGCCACGCTGCGCGGGGACGTCGGGGCCGCCGAGGAGCATCTGCGCAAGGCCGAGGAGGACCTGGCGAAGGCGCGCGAGGCCGCCAAGGACAAGGACCTGCTCGACGAGGCCCATCGGGTGGAGAACGCCGAGTGGTATGTGAACCGCCTGAAGTCGGACATCCTGCTGCGCAAGGCCCTGCTCACCGTGCCCGGCGGGCAGGAGGCCACCGCGCTGCTGGTCAAGCACCGGGTGAGCATCGAGGCCACGCACCAGCGGGACCGCATGGTCATCTACCAGAAGGAGCACGCGGGCCTGCACCACCCCTACCTCAAGATCGACAACTTTCACGGCCACGCCGGCCCGCTGTCGGAGGAGCAGGCCCGCCGGATCGCCCCGCTGATCGTCGCGGAGCTGAAGGACGTCGACGAGCACCGCGAGTTCCCCGGCCAGGGCGACTAGACGCGGGTGAGGTGGAAGTAGAGGGTGCCGGGCTGCCCCTTGGCGTCCATCGCGCCGAGGACGACGTCGCCCGAGTAGCGGCGGAAGTGGTCGATGATCGGCTGGGTGTCGTAGACCATCGCGGCCGACACCTTGCCCCGGTAGGCGATCTCGCGGACGCGGGCCGCGCCCATGCCGTCGTAGGCGTAGACGCCGCCGTCGGCGGAGCGGCAGAGGAGCGGGTCGACGTTCTCGGTGTCGTGGAAGCGCTTGCCGTACCAGCCCATCTCGACCAGGCGCGCGGCCATCCGGCCGGTCTCGTCGAAGAGGCCGCCCGCCCAGGTGCCGAGCAGGAAGCCGGGCGTGACCGGGTCCAGCGCGTCGAACAGGGCGGCGGGGTCGGATGCGGTGATCATGGTGCCTCCGGCAGCAGGACGGGCTTGACGGTGCGGCCCGCGAGGACGTCGGCCTCGGCCCGGCCGATGTCCTTCAGGGGGTAGGTCTCGATGAGGCGGTCGAAGGGGAAGCGGCCCTGCCGCCACAGTTCGACCAGGCGCGGGATGAACAGGTGCGGGACGGCGTCGCCCTCGATGACGCCCTTGACCGTCCGGCCCATCAGCAGCAGCGTCGGGTCCAGGGCGTAGGGCCGGGAGCCGACGCCCGCCAGGGCGCAGACGCCGGTGGTGCGCAGGGCGGCGACGGCGGTGGCGACCACCTCGGGCACGGCGGTCGTGTCCAGGCAGTACTGGACGCCCTCGCCGCCGGAGATCGAGCGGATCCGCTTGGGCAGGTCCTCGTCGGCGCCGTGCAGGGTGTGGGTGGCGCCGAGCTCGGCGGCGAGGGCGAGGCGGGCGGGGTTGAGGTCGACGGCGATGATCTGGGCAGCGCCGGCCAGGCGGGCGGCCATGACGGCGGCGAGGCCGACCGCGCCGGCGCCGAAGACCGCGATGCCGTCGCCGGCGCGGACGCCGAGGGAGATCAGCACCGAGCCCGCGCCGGTCTGCATGCCGCAGCCGAGCGGGCCCATCAGGGCGAGCGGGACGTCCGGGGGGATCGGGACGGTGTTGGCCGTGGTCGTCAGGGCGTGGGTCGCGAACGACGACTGGCCGAACCAGCGGTTGTTGACGGCGTTCCCGGACGCGTCCTTCAGGCGGGGGACGCCGTCCAGCGGCAGCGAGTACATGTTGCGCGCCGCCATCTGCGCGCAGTTGCCCGGCAGCGCCGCCCTGCAGTTCGGGCAGGCGCCGCACGAGTCGAAGGACAGCACCACCGGGGTGCCCGGCTTGAGCGACACGCCCGGCCCCACCGCCTCGACGGTCCCCGCGCCCTCGTGGCCGAGCACGACCGGCTTGGCGACCCGGTCGCCCGGCGCGCGGCCGAGCAGGTCGGTGTGGCACAGGCCCGTGCCGGCGATGCGGACGACCAGCTCGCCGGGCCCGGGGTCCGCCAGGTCCAGGGGCTCCAGGGTGTACGGCCCGTCCGCGGCCCGCAGGACGGCGGCCTCGACGCGCATCTCAGCCGCGCAGCGTGTAGCGGATGGGCAGCCGCTTCAGGCCGCCGACGAACGTCGTCGCGATGTTCTGCGGCTCCCCCGCGAACTCGATGCTCTCCAGGCGCGGCAGCAGCTCCTCGTAGAACGCGCGGACCTCGATGCGGGCGAGCGCCGCGCCGAGGCAGTAGTGCACGCCGAACCCGAACGCCAGGTGCTTGTTGGGGTCGCGGCCGACGTCGAAGCGGAACGGGTCGTCGAAGACCTCCTCGTCCCGGTTCGCCGACGGGTAGGACAGCAGCAGCGCGTCGCCCTTGCGGATCCGGACGCCGCGCAGCTCGCAGTCCTCGGTCGCGGTGCGCATGAACTCCTTCACCGGCGTCGTCCAGCGGATCATCTCGTCCACCGCGAGCGGCATCAGCCCGGGGTCGGCGCGCAGCCGCGCCAGCTGGTCGGGGTGCTCGATCAGCGCCCGCAGGCCGCCCGCGATGGTGGCGCTGGTGGTGTCGTGCCCGGCGGTGGCGATGATGACGTAGTAGGACGCGGCGTCGGAGTCGTTCAGCGGCTCCCCGTCGACGCGGGCGTTGGCGATCGCCGAGGCCAGGTCGTCGGTCGGGTGCGCGCGCCGCGCCTGCGTGAGCTCCTGGAAGTAGGCGAAGAAGTCCAGCAGGACGGCGAGCTTCTCCTCGAGGGTGACGCCGCGCTGCCGCTCGTCGTCGTCGCCGCCGAACAGCTCCTGCGTCAGCTTCAGCATCCGGTCGAAGTCGGTCTCGGGCAGGCCGAGCAGCGACAGGATGACGTACAGCGGGAAGTGCACCGACACCTGCCGCACGAAGTCGCACTCGCCGCCGAGCTCGGCCATCCGGTCCACGTACCGGCGGGCCAGCTCGCGCACCCGCGGCTCCAGGGCGCGCATCGCGCGGGGCCGGAACCAGTCCGCGCCGATCGCCCGGATCACCCGGTGGTCGGGGTCGTCCATGTGGACGAGCGTGCGCAGCGCGGCGCCCTGCGCGGCCCGCTCGGAGTTCATGTGGTCGTACTCGGCGGTGCCGAGCACCGGGCGGGGCGCGTTCAGGAAGCGGGTGTGCGCGCGCTCGACCTCCATGACGTCGGCGTGGCGGGTGACGGCCCAGAAGGGGTTGTAGCCCGCGGCCTCGACCCAGTGCACCGGGCTCTCGCGGCGCAGCAGCGCCAGCGCCTCGTGGAAGCGGCGATCGTCGGCGTAGGCGGCGGGCGAGGCGAGCGCGCGGCCCGCCTCCGCCAGGGTGAGGCTCATCCGGGTTCCCTTCGGGGACGGGGCTTCGCTTGGGAACCTAGAAGCCGAACGCCGTTCGGTCAACCTTTGCGGGCGGACCCGGCGCGCCGCCGGAAGGCGGCGCTCAGATCTCGGTGAAGTCCCCGTGCCGGCCGAGGCCGGCGGCGAAGCGGGCCGCGCCCTCGACCGCCTCGTGCAGCGCGTTCATCCCGTGCTTCAGTTCGCCGGCGATGGCGTCCGCCTCCGCGAGGCCGTCCTGCTCCAGCACCGACATCCGGTCGCCGCGCAGGCACGCCTGCGGGAACCGCGCGATGTCGGCGGCCAGCTCCTCGGCCGCGCGGCGCGCCTCGCCGGTCGGGACGACGCGGTTGGCCAGGCCGATGTCCAGCGCCTCGGCGGCGTCCACCGGGCGGCCGGTGAGGATCAGGTCCATCGCCCGGCTCGTCCCGATCAGCCGGGGCAGCCGGACGGTGCCGCCGTCGATCAGCGGCACGCCCCAGCGGCGGCAGAACACCCCGAACACCGCGTCCTGCTCGGCCACCCGCAGGTCGCACCAGAGCGCCAGCTCCAGGCCGCCCGCGACGGCGTGCCCGGCGACCGCCGCGATGACCGGCTTGGTGAGCCGCATCCGGGTCGGGCCCATCGGGCCGTCACCGCCCGGTGCGACCCGGTTGCCGCGGCCCTCGCCGATGCCCTTCAGGTCGGCGCCCGCGCAGAACGTGCCGCCCTCGCCCCACAGGACCGCGACGTGCGCGTCCGGGTCGGCCTCGAACGCGCGGAACGCGTCCGCGAGCGCGGCGGCGGTCGGGCCGTCGACGGCGTTGCGGACCTCGGGACGCGACAGGATCACCGTGGTGACGGGGCCCTGGCGCTCGGTGCGTACCGGCATCTAGTTCGCTCTTTCCTTGGTGCTGTGCCCATGCTTCACTCGTTCCCTCGTGAAGTGTTCCTCGGGGACCTCGACGAACAGGGCGGCGGCGCGGACGGCGACCGGCCCGTCCGGCCCGCCGACGCGCCCCTCGCCCTCCAGGTAGGCCTTGCGGCCGTCCACCCCGGTGCACCAGGCGCGCAGGTGGACGGTGCTGCCGACCGGCACCGGCGCCAGGTAGTCGGTCTCCAGCCGGCCGGTGACATAGCGCTTGCCGAGCAGCCAGGCGGCGGTGCCGAGCACCTCGTCCATCGCGGTGGCGAGCACCCCGCCGTGCGCGAGACCGGGCGCGCCCTGCAGCTCGGCGCGGACGTCGAACTCGGCCGTGACCGCGCCGTCGTCGACCCCGGTGCGGCGGAGGCGCAGGCCGCCCGCCGCCTCCTCGCCGCAGCCGAAGCAGCCCCGGTAGTCGGCCATGACCGCGCTGGTCAGCCGCGGGTCGGGGCCGGACGGCGCGGGCACCGCGGCGCCGGCGGGCGCGGTGGTGCGGGACGAGGCGGGGCCGGAGCGCTGGACGGAAGGCGTCGTCATCGGGTGTGTCTCCTCACGCGCGGCGAATACCGAGCGATGTTCGGTTTCTGCGCTTCGCAGCGTACGCGGGCGCTCAGGTCTCCTGCACGGTCAGGGCGCCCTCGGCCAGCTCCTCGAACCGCGCCAGGTCCTCGGCCGGGTCGTCGATCCCCCTCAGCGGGCCCTGGTCGGCCAGGTGCGCGCGAGCGTACAGGCGTGCGACGAGCGCCTTGCGGCCGGTGCCGAGCTCGGCGCGCTCCCAGCCCGCCTGCTCCAGCAGCAGTGCCGCCGCGTACACGTCCGCCATGAAGTGGGCGAGCGGGAACAGGCGCGCCTCGGCGGTGACCGGGTCCAGGCCGCGCCACCGCCCGATCGCCTCGCCGAGGTGCCCGATGCGCGTCCGCACCAGGGCGGCGGTCGCGTCGTCGCCGGCCGGGGCCTGCGCGGCGGCCTCGGCGAGCCGGTCCAGGAACGGCAGGTGGGCGTCCTCGCGCTCGATCGCGCGGCGCACGTCCAGGCAGAGGATGTTGTCGCCGCCCTCCCAGATCGGGTTGACCTGCGCGTCGCGCAGGATGCGCGCGACGGGCCACTGCTCGATGTAGCCGTTGCCGCCGTGGATCTCGATCGTGGCGCTCGCCGCCGTCACGCCGAGCCGGGCCGCGCGCAGCTTGACCAGCGGCGCGGCGATGCGCAGCCGGGGGCGCCGCAGGTAGCCGTCGAAGACGAGCGCCTGCGCGGCCTCGGTCTCCACGATCAGCTCGGCGAGCTTGCGGCGCATCAGCGGCCGGTCGTACAGCGGCGACCCGAACGCCTCGCGGGCGCGGGTGTAGCAGAGCGACTCGACGAGCGAGCGGCGCGCGCAGCCGACGCCCATCATCGCGATGCCGAGGCGGGCGCCGTTGGTCAGCTCCATCATCCGCGCCAGGCCCTTGCCGTCCCCGCCGCCGCCCTGGCCCGCGGGTGCGGCCGCGGGCGCGAGCAGGAACGCCTCGGCGTCGGCGAACTCGATCTCGGCGGAGGCGACCGAGCGGGTGCCGAGCTTGTCCTTCAGCCGGCGGACGCGCACGCCGTTGCGGCCCCCGTCGCGGCGCTCCCGCAGGACCAGGAACGGCGCGACGCCCTTGACGCCGTCCGCCGCGCCCTCGGGCTTGGCGAGCACCACGAACGCCGAGCCGCCCGCGTTGGAGGCGAACCACTTCAGGCCGTTCAGCCGCCAGGCGTCGCCGTCCGGTGTCGCGGTGGACTCCAGCGCGCCGAGGTCGGAGCCGCCCGCGCGCTCGGTGAGCAGCTGCGCGGCCTCGCCGGAGAACATCCCGGCGGCGAACAGCTCGCGGACGCGCGCCTTGACGTCCTCGGGCGCGAACAGCTCGGCGAGGCCGACGACCATGTCCCCGCCGGTGCCGAGCGCGCACGCCATGCCGATGTCGGCCTGGTCGAGCAGGTAGCTCCAGGCGACCGCGAGCGGCGCGGCGTCCACCCCGGCGGCCTTGGCCTCGGCGAAGAACTCGGGCCGGGTGAAGCCGGAGGCGACCAGCGCGCGGCGCGCCTCCTCGAACGAGGCGGGCATGACGACGCGGCTGATGTCGCGCCCCCACCGGTCGTACTTCTCCAGGCGGGGCGGGTCGCGGTCGGTCTTCTCGGCGAGTTCGGCGATCGGCCCGCCCATCAGCGCGCCGAGCTCCAGCAGCCGGGGCTCGGCCCACTCCAGGCCGTCCTTGCCGAGGTGGCGGCGCAGCAGGAAGCGCAGCGTCGGGTCGGCGGTGTACCAGTTGCGGCCGGCGGCCCCCTGGTAGCGCTCGGTCGCGTAGCGGCGGGACTTGGCCGGGGAGCCGAACGGGAGCCGGTCCACCGGTTCGATCAGGTAGTCGCCCATGCCCGGACGTTACAGTTAAGCGACAGGTGATGGAAGGGTGTAATCAGATAGGGTCCCGGCCACCATGGCGAACACCCTCGGGCTCCGGCCGCTGACCGCGCGCTCGGTCGTCCTCAGCACGCTGCTCGGCACGCACCCGCCGCGGCTGCCCGCGCGCCGGCTGGTCCGCGCCGGCGAGCTGTTCGGCATCGCCGAGGGCACGATCCGGGTGGCGCTGTCGCGGATGGTCGCCGCCGGGGACCTGGTGCAGCGCGACGGCGCCTACGCGCTGACCGAGCGGCTGCTGGACCGGCAGGCGCGGCAGGACGAGAGCCGCGCGCCGCGCACCCTGCCCTGGGACGGCTCCTGGGAGATCGCCGTCATCGTCACCGACCGCCGCCCGGCCACCGACCGGGCCGCGCTCCGCCAGGCCATGGCGCGGCTGCGCCTCGCCGAGCTGCGCGAGGGGACGTGGCTGCGGCCCGCCAACCTGGCCCGGCGGCGGCCGGCGATCGTCGAACGCCAATGCACCTTCCTGAAGGGCGGGCCGGAGCAGGACGCCGCCTCCCTTGCCGGGGTGCTCTGGGACCTGCCCGCCTGGGCCGCCACAGCGCGCGCGCTGCGCACCGCCCTGGACAAGGCGGAAACGCTCGCCGAGCAGTTCACCGTCTCCGCCGCCGTCCTGCGGCACCTGCTGGGAGACCCGCTGCTACCGGAGGAGCTCCTGCCGCGCGACTGGCCCGGACAGGACCTGCGCGCCCACTACGAGCGCTTCGAAAGCGGCTTCGAGCGGCTGCTCGCCGAGCACCTGCTCTCCTGACCTACTCCTCTTCGGAGTCCTCGCGCCGGGCGGCCGCCAGCAGCCGGGCGAGCTCGTCGCGTTCGCGGGTCAGCAGCGCCAGCTCGTGCTGGAGCTCGAAGATGCGCCGGATGGCGGGCAGCGTCATGCCCTCGTCCATCATCGCGACGACCTGCTGGATGCGGCCGATCTCGTGCCGGCTGTAGCGGCGCTGCCCGCCCGCCGACCGCTGCGGCGAGACGACCCGCTGGCCGTCGATGCGGCGCAGGAACGCCTGCTGCACCTCCAGCATGTCCGCGACCTGGCCCACGGTGAACAGCGCCGCGTGCTCGTCGTCCATCGGCAGGTTCATGCCGTCCTCCCCTCCTGCCGAACGGCGCGCGGCGCCGGCCGACCCGGCCGGCGCCGCGCCCCTGGACGCCCGCTCAGCTCTTGATCGCCTTCTGGTCGGCGGACTGCTGGACCGCCACCTTGCGCGGCTTCGCGCGCTCCAGCACCGGGATCCGCACGGCCAGGACGCCGTTGTCATAGGCGGCCTCGATCGCGTCGGCGTCCAGGTGCTCGGACAGGTAGACGCGGCGGGTGAAGGCGCCCATCACGCGCTCGCGCACGAACAGCCGGTCGTTCTCGCCGTACTCCTCCTGGCGCTGCGCGCTCACCGTGAGGACCCCGCGGTCCACCGTGACCTCGATGGAGCCGGGGTCGATGCCCGGCAGGTCGAACCGCAGCACGACGTCGTCGGCGCGGCGGATCCCGTCCATCGGCATCGCGGCGCCGCCGTTGCCGGCGGCCTGGCGGGTCAGCCGGTCGAACTGGCGCTCGAACTCCTGCACGAACGGATCGATCGACGTCAGCAGCATCACGATCACCTCCGAAGACCCCCGGGCCCGGCCCGGGAAACCCATCCTCCGTGCCAGAGGAAACCTACAACTCGAATTGTAGGCAACTCCCTCCTAGGGTTGTCAAATCCTACCGCCGAGATTTTTCCGGCCCCGGTCCGTGACCAGTTCTTACGAGCCGCGAACAGGACCCGCCGACGGCTATCGCACCGCCCGCCACCTGCGCTTTGATCCTTGAATGATCACCAAGTCCGGCGTCGCGGCCGCCGCGGGGAGGCCGTCCGCCCGGACGCCGGGCGGCACCGCGGGCAGCACCGCGTCCTGGTTCGGGCAGGAGGTCATCGACCCCCTCCGCGCGGTCTGACCGGGACGCCGCGAACACCGCCCGACCCGGCCTTTTACATGATCAAATAGACCGGACCGCCATCGTCGCCGCCCCGCTCCGGGCGCGCTGACGGGCGGCCGGACGATCGGGGGATGTCATGAACTTCATGTGGGCAGTGACGCGGGCCCTGTTCCAGGCGCTGCGGCGGCCTGCGCCCCGCCCTGCCGAACGGGACGAGAGCGCGGCCGCCGCCCCGGAACAGCGGCCTTCGCCGCGCGAGGCGCCCGCCGCCTGCTCGCGGGCGTCCTGAGGACCGGTCAGGGCCGCAGCATGCGCTCGCCGACCTCGCGCCACGGCTCCTCGGCGTCCGGTTCCACCCACAGCCGCCGCACCTCGCCGCCCGGGGTGCGGCCGCGCCACCAGCCGTCGCCCTCGGAGTAGAACGAGCCGACGACGTCCCCGGACCCCTTCAGGACCAGCAGGTACACGCCGGACCCGCCGATCACCTCGATCCGCCGACCATCGCCGTCCAACGCCCGGCCTCCTCCGTCGCCCCGGCCTCCGCTCCCCGAACGGTACCCAGGCACGGCGCCCGCGCGCCGCCTTTCGGCGCCGCGGGGCCCGCGGCCGCGGCCCGGGCGGCGCGGAGGCCGCCGGGCGGCACCGGCATACCGGCCGATCGTGATCATTTTGCGGTCTTGCCACCTTGCCTCCTGGGCACAAACATGTCACTGACCGGCAACGGGGCCGGTCAGGATGGAGGAGTGACATGTCCATCTTGGCGACCATGGTGCGGCGCAAGCCCATCGAGCAGATCGAGGACGAGACCGAGTCCGGCGGACTGAAGCGGACCCTCGGCCTCTGGCAGCTCACCGCCATCGGCGTCGGCGGCATCATCGGCGCCGGCATCTTCTCGCTCGCGGGCGCCGTCGCCAACGAGACGGCCGGGCCCGCGGTGCTGCTGTCGTTCCTCATCGCCGGCATCGCCAGCGCGGCCGCCGCGTTCTCCTACGCCGAGTTCGCCGGGCTGATCCCGCGCGCCGGCTCGGCCTACACCTACGGCTACGCGGTGCTCGGCGAGTTCGCCGGGTGGGCGATCGGCTGGGACCTGCTGCTGGAGTACACCGCGATCGTGGCGGTGGTCGCGATCGGCATATCCGGCTACTTCAACGACCTGCTCGGCTTCATGCACCTGGACCTGCCGGCGTGGATGCTGGGCGCCCCGGGCACCGAGCCGAAGGGCGTGGAGGCCGGCAGCTACAAGGTGAACCTGTTCGCCGCACTGCTCTGCCTGCTGATCGCCTACGTGCTGAACCTCGGCATGAAGAGCGCCGCCCGGTTCGAGACCGCGCTGGTCTACCTCAAGGTCGGCATCGTGCTGCTGGTCGTGGTGGTCGGCGTCTTCAAGATCAACACCGGTAACTACTCGCCGTTCTTCCCCTTCGGCCTGTCGGGGGCCTTCACCGGCGCCGCGACCGTCTTCTTCGCGGTGTTCGGCTACGACGCGATGAGCACCGCCGCCGAGGAGTCCACCGACGCCACCCGGCACATGCCGAAGGCGATCCTGTACTCGCTGGCGATCTCGATGGTGCTGTACGTGGCGGCCTGCCTGGTGCTCACCGGCATGGTCGACTACAAGGACATCAACCCCAACGCCGCGTTCTCCTCGGCGTTCAAGGACGTCGGGATGAACACCCTCGGCATCGTCATCGCCGTCGGCGCGATCCTCGGCATCCTCACCGTGCTGTTCACCTTCATGATGGGCGCCACCCGGGTGTGGTTCTCGATGAGCCGCGACGGGCTGCTGCCCGGCTGGTTCGCCCACACCCACCCCACCCGCAACGTGCCGACCCGCATCACCTGGATCCTCGGCGCCGGCTCGGCCCTCATCGCCGGGTTCCTGCCGATCGGCGAGGCCGCCGAGCTGACCAACATCGGCATCCTGCTGGCGTTCATCGTGGTCTGCGTCGCGGTGATCGTGCTGCGCTACAAGCGGCCCGACCTGCCGCGCAAGTTCCGGATGCCGGGCATGCCGGTGGTGCCGGCCATCGGGGTGGTGTTCTCGGCCTGGCTGATCACCTTCCTGCAGTGGCAGACCTGGCTGCGGTTCGCGATCTGGTTCCTGCTCGGCTGCGTCGTCTACTTCCTCTACGGCCGCCGCCACTCCCTGCTGGAGCGCGGCGGCGACGTCAGAAAGTGACGACCTGGCGGACGGCCTCGCCGGTGTGCAGCCGGTCGAAGCCGGCGTTGACCTCCTCCAGCGTGAGCCGGTCCGACAGCAGCGCGTCCACCGGCAGCAGCCCCGAGCGGTACATCGCGACGAACCGCGGGATGTCGTGGCGCGGCACGCTGGACCCGAGGTAGCTGCCGCGCAGCGTGCGCTCCTCGGCGACCAGGCTGAGCGCGGGCAGCGTGAGCGGCGCGCCCGGCGCGGGCAGGCCCACCGTGACGGTGGTGCCGCCCGGCCGGGTCGCCGCGTACGCCTGCTCCAGCACCGCGACGACGCCGGTCGAGTCGATGACCTTCTCGGCGCCGCCGCCGGTCAGCTCGCGCAGCTCGCCCACCGCGTCCGGGCCGCCCGCGACGGTGTGGGTGGCGCCGAGGCGGCGGGCCAGCTCCAGCTTGTGCGCGACGACGTCCACCGCGACGATCGTGGCCGCGCCGGCGGCGCGCGCGGCCAGCAGCGCGGCCAGGCCGACGCCGCCGAGCCCGAACACCGCGACGCTGTCGCCGGGCTCGACCCGCGCGCTGTACAGGGCGGCGCCCGCGCCGGTGAGGACGGCGCAGCCGAACAGCGCGGCGATCTCGAACGGCAGCTCCGGGTCGACCTTCACGGCCGAACGCGCCGACACCACGGTGTACTCCGAGAACGCCGAGACGCCCAGGTGGTGGTTGGGGCGGGAGCCGTCGGCGGCGACGAACCGCCGCCCGCCGCCGAGAAGCGTGCCCGCGCCGTTGGCCTGCGCGCCCGGCCCGCAGAGGGCGGGCCGCCCGCCGACGCACCGGTCGCAGTGCCCGCACGCCGGGACGAACGCCAGCACCACGTGGTCGCCGGGCGCGAACTCGGCGCCCTCCCCCGCCGCGACGACCTCGCCGGCGGCCTCGTGCCCGAGCGCCATCGGCAGCGGCCGCAGCCGCGACCCGTTGATCACCGACAGGTCCGAGTGGCAGAGGCCGGCCGCGCCGACCCGGACCAGCAGCTCACCGGGGCCGGGCGGGTCCAGCGTCAGCTCGGCGATCTCCAGCGGGCGCGACTCGGCGTAGGGGGCGGGCCGGCCGGACTCGACCAGCACGGCGGCGCGGGTGGCGGTCATGCGATCACCAGCTTCTGCATCTCCTCGCGGACCCGGCCGGCGATCTCGACGGGCCGCCGGCCCTCCCGGCCGACGAAGACGTGCACGAAGTGGCCCTCGGCGATCAGCGTGCCGTCCCCGCGCAGCATCCCGACCTCCCAGCGCACGCTGGACCGGCCGAGCTTGCCGACGCGCAGCCCCACCCTGATCGTGTCGGGGAAGGCGACCTCGGCCTTGTAGACGCAGTGCGACTCCACGCACATGGCGATCTCGCCGCCGCGCAGCGGGTCGAACCCCGCCGTCTTGATCATCCACTCGTTGATCACGGTGTCCATCAGCGCGTAGTGCACGACGTTGTTGACGTGCCCGTACACGTCGTTGTCGTTCCACCGCGTCGGCACGCTGTCCCAGTACAGGTAATCGCCCGTCATGCGGGTCACCCTATGCACCCGCATACCCCACCGAACCGCCCGGGTCGTCCGGTGAGGGGACAGGGGTGCGGCGCCCGCCGGGCCGCAAGGGAAAGGTTCTGAGCACGATCCCGGCCTGGCGGACGCCGCACGATCAGGAGGCGGCGCCGCGGGCGGCGTCGAAGCGGGCCGTGACGTCGGCCCAGTTCACCAGCGACCACAGCTTCTGGACGTAGTCCGGGCGCACGTTGCGGTACTGCAGGTAGTAGGCGTGCTCCCAGGCGTCGAACACCAGCAGCGGGGTGGTGTTCATGCCGACGTTGCCGTGGTGGTCGTAGACCTGCTCGACGACCAGGCGCCCGGCGAGCGGCTCCCAGGCGAGCACGCCCCAGCCGCTGCCCTGCACCAGGGACGTGGCGGCGGACAGCTGCTCGCCGAAGGCCTCGAAGGAGCCGAAGTGCTCGTCGATCGCGGCGGCCAGCTCGCCGTCCGGGCGGTCGCCGCCGTCCGGGGACAGGTTCTGCCAGAAGATCGAGTGCAGGACGTGGCCGGACAGGTTGAACGCGAAGGTCTTCTCCAGGCCGACCAGCCCGCCGAAATCCCGCCTGTCGCGGGCTTCGGCCAGCCGCTCCAGCGTGTCGTTGGCGCCCTTGACGTACGCCGCGTGGTGCTTGGCGTGGTGCAGCTCCAGGATCTCGCCGGTGATGGCGGGCTCCAGGGCGGCGTAGTCGTAGGGCAGGTCGGGCAGCGTGTAGTCAGACATGATCACCACTATTGCACATGAGTTGCAGTTGCATACTAGGCGCGGTTTGGGGACGACGGGGGCTTGGTGGTCAAATGGCGCGGAATGTCCGGCAAGGAGAGGTGGACGGCATGGGCGGACGCGCACTGGTGCTCGGCGGCGGCGGGGTCGCCGGGATCGCGTGGGAGGCCGGGCTGATCGCGGGCCTGCGGGACGCGGGCGCCGACCTCACCGGCGCCGACCTGCTCGTCGGCACCTCGGCGGGCTCGGTGGTGGCCGCCTTCATCGCGCACGGCGTGGACATGGCGGCGGCCATCGAGGAGGTCGCCGCGCGGGACGAGGCGCTCCCGCCCGCCGCCGCCGACGTGGACATGACCGACCTGCTGAACGCGTTCGCGGTGCTGTTCGACGAGTCGCTCGACCCCCGCGAGGCGCGCCGCCGGGTCGGCGCGATGGCGCTGGCGGCGCCCACCGGGGCGATGGCGGGCCGGCTGGCCGAGATCGGCGCGGCGCTGCCGTCGGCCGAGTGGCCGGAGCGGCCGCTGCGGGTCACCGCCGTGGACACCGCCGACGGCGAGTTCGTGGTGTGGGACCGCGACTCCGGCGCGCCGCTGGCGCAGGCCGTCATGTCCAGCTGCGCGGTGCCGTGCGTCTTCCCGCCGGTGGAGATCGGCGGGCGCGCCTACATGGACGGCGGCGCGCGGTCGGCGACCAACGCCGACCTCGCGGACGGCGCGGAGCGGGTCGTCATCCTGGAGCCGCTGGCCTACCTGACGCCGCGCCCGGTGCTGGAGCGCGAGGTGCGCGGCCTCGCCCCGGCCGAGGTGGCCGTGGTCGGCCCCGACCAGGCCGCGATCGACCTGTTCGGGTTCGACCTGCTCAGCCCGCGCCTCTGGCGCGCCGCCTTCGACGCGGGCCGCGCCCAGGCCGGCGCCGCCGCCCCCGAGGTGCTCAAGGTCTGGAACGGCTGACCCCGGAGACGGCACGGCGACGCCCCGGAGAGACCGCCGAGACGTGACGCTGCTGGGATTCGTGCCACGGCCCGCCGGCTGCGCGGACCGCCGCGGTCCGCACGGAAACGTCGATGTCGGAGGTCGTCATGCCGGTAGCCGCATCCAGGGAGCCGGTCGTCCGGTTGCTTCCCGAATTCTCCTGCGCCCTCCCCGAAGGCCCGGACGCGCTCTCCGGAGCGGCCCGCCGGCTGGTCGCCCGGCTCGCGCTCGACAGCGCCCCCCTGACGCGCAGAGCCGTCGAGACCGGCTTCTGGCCCGACGCGGAACCGGTCACGGCGAGCCGGCGGCTGAGCCGGCTGCTCTGGCGGATCCGTACCAGGACCGGGGACACCCTGGTCGCGGTGGACGGCGACCGCATCGGCCTGGCGGGCGGCGTCACGGTCGACTACCGGACGGCGCAGGCGGTCGTCCACGCGGTGATCGTGCTGGGCCGGGCGCGCCCGCAGGAGGTGGGCCCGGCCGCCCTCGGGCTGCTGGGCACCGAACTGCTGCGCGACGTCACCGACGAGCCGGTGCGGCGGGAGCGCGACCGGTGGGACCGGCAGCGGCTGCTGGCACTGGAGACCGTGGCGGCGGCGGCGCTGGAGGCGGGCGACGCGCGCGACGCCCTGGAGATCGGCCTGGCCGCGGCGGAGGTCGACGGGCTGGCGGAGAGGCCGCATCAGCTCATGTGCTCGGCCCATGCCGCGCTCGGCGACACGGTCGCGGCGCGCCGCGTGTACCTGGCCTACGAGGCGAGGGTGCGCCGCTCCCTCGGCATGGCACCGAGCCGTGCCTTCCGCGACCTCGTCCGCGGGTGAACCGGCCCGGGCACGGGCGGAGCGCCCCCAGCGGCGGGGCGCCCCGCGCCGTCAGATGAAGAGGTCTAGCGGGCGTAGGTGATGACGCCCGCGATCATCACGCCCACCACGGCGATGATGAGCGTTTCGTACGCCCGGCGCCGCACGGCCGACACGAACACGCCGACGGTCACGATCGCCGCGAGCACGCCGAGGCCCACGGCCAGCCAGTTCCACACGCCCTCGTCGCCGAAGGCCCGGACGCCCTTCGCCACCAGGAGGAGAACGGCGGGCAGGATCCATTCCCCGTCGAACCCGCCGGCCTCCTCGTCCTCTTGGTCCACCGGCTCTTCGCCGGCCGCCGCCCCCACACCGGTCCGCTTCTTCTCTTGGGCCATGCTCCAAGGAAACCGCGGCGCGGCGGCCGGCGCTTCCTGCGCCAGGACCGGCCGCCGTCGATCGCCCGGCAGACCGCGGGTCCACCCTGGGGTGGAGACGACCGGTCAGTCCGGCCGCTCGCCGGGACGGACCAGCCCGGCGTCGTAGGCGAAGATCGTGGCCTGGACCCGGTCGCGCAGGCCGAGCTTGCCGAGGATCGCGTTGACGTGGGTCTTCACGGTGGCGGTGCCGATACCGAGGGCCGCGCCGACCTCGGTGTTGCTGAGGCCGCGCGCCACCTGGACCAGGACGTCGCGCTCACGGTGGGTGAGCAGGTCCAGGCGCTCGTCCGCGACGGGCGAGGCGACGGTGCCGGTGGCGAAGGCGTCGATGAGGCGGCGGGTCACCGCGGGCGCGAGCAGCGCCTCGCCGGCGGCCACCGTGCGGATCGCGTCCACCAGCTCCTGCGGGTCGCAGTCCTTGAGCAGGAACCCCGACGCGCCCGCGCGCAGCGCGCCGAAGACGTACTCGTCGCGGTGGAAGGTCGTGAGCACCAGCACCCGCGCAGGAGAGCGCATGGAGACCAGCTCACGCGCGGCCGTCAGACCGTCCATGCCGTTCATCCGGATGTCCATCAGCACCACGTCGGGCCGCTGCCCGGCCACGGCGCGCAGCGCCTCAGCGCCGTCCGCGGCCTGGCCGACGACCTCCATGTCCTGCTCGCCGTCGATGATCGCGGTGAATCCCACGCGGACGACGGCCTGGTCGTCCACCACCAAGACCCGGATGCTCACGCCTTCTCCTCCAGCGACTCCAGCAGCCCGCGCATGTCGGCCAGCGCGGCCCGCGCCTCATCAGCGACCGCGACGACGGCCGTCCGCGCTGTGCCGCCCGTACCGGTGAGGCCCGCCTCGGCGGTACGCACCAACCGGGCCGTGCGTTCCAGGACGGTACCGCTCAGCCCTGCCGCGACGCGGGTCCGCTCAGCGTGCACGACCGCGCCCGTGCGGGCGGTCACGGCGTCCAGTGCGGTGGTCTCCCAACGGCGGCTGCGGAGCGCGACCACCGAACCCCAGGCCCACACCGCAAGCACGACGGGTGCAGTGGCCAGGTAGGCGACTGTGAATCCGAACGCGAACGCGGCGGGCGTCGCGCCGCCCGTCGCGATCTCCGGATCGGCGGCCAGCGCCCCGCCGACGGCAACGCCCCATGGCAGCGGGGCAACGAACGCCGCGGGCCAGGTCCGCCGATCGCCGCGCCGATAGCAAGCCTGTGAGTAGACCGCGACCAGCTGCGCCGCGCAGCCGAACACGAGCAGTTCGAGGAGTTCCGGCCACCACAGCCCTCCCACGACGACCAGGGTCAGGTCCGTCGCGGTGAGCACGAGCAGCGCGGCGTACGGGGCGCGTCGCCGCCACCACAGCGGGACGGTCCGCACAATCAGCACCACCGCCATCAGCGCCGCCCCGGCGGCGGACCATCCCGGCCTCAGCGGGTCCGGGGGGAGGAAGACGACGGTCGGCAGCAGTGTGCAGAAGGCGATCGTCACAGCGTCCAGGAGCTCCGGCCAGCCCGCGCCGTACTCGGACGCGGCCGTCGTCGGGAGGCAGGCTGTCACCGACCAGCCGCCTTCCGGGTCTGGGCCGACGTCAAGGGAGCCGCCGAGCCGGGCCGCCCGGTCTCGCATGCCCGGGACGCCCCGCCCGCTGCCGAGCGCCGGAACGGTACCGCCCCCGGCGGGGACCCGGTTCACGACGGCCAGCTCCACCGCGCCAGGAACGTAGCGGATGGTCACCCGCACCGAGGCGCCCGGCGCGTAACGCATGACGTTCGTGAGGGACTCTTGGACGATCCGGTACACCGTCGTGGTCACCTCGCCGGGCAGCTTCCGCGCCCGTCCCTCGACTTCCAGCGCCACCGGGACGCCCAGCCGGTCCAGCCCGTGGCAGAGCTGCGGGAGCAGCTCCTTCAGTCCACCGCCTTCGGCGTGCGGGCTCACCACGTCCACCAGCCGGCTCAGCGAGCGCAGCACCTCACGGCCGGTCTCGGCGGCGACGGTGAGGGCCTGGTGGACCAGGTCGGGGTCGCCGCGGCGGGCGGCGGCGGCGGTGTGCACCACCACAGCGCTGAGATGGTGGCCGGCGACGTCGTGCAGGTCGCGGGCCAGGCGTTCGCGCTCGGCCTCGGCGGCGGCATGATGCTCCTGCTCGATCCGCCCGAGCCGGGCTTTCAGGTCGCGCCGCAGAGCCTTGCGCTGTCGCCGGAGCTGCCCGAACGCGATGACGGCCACGTAGTAGACGGCGTCCAGCACCTCGTTGGCCAGCAGGTCGCCCGGCCCGAGCGCATGCGGCAGGTACGAGGCGAACGCCACGGCGAACCCGGCCAGGCAGCCGGCGACCGCCTGGCCACGGCCCCGGTGCACCGCCAGCGAGTACAGCGCGACACCGTCGGCCATCCCGCCGACGGGCGCGTTCGTGGCACCGGCCGCCATGACGGCGGCGGCGTCGGCCAGCAGGACCAGCACCAGCACCGGCACCGGGGAGACCCGCCGCCACAGCAGCGCGCCCGTGCCCAGCACGACCGCGAGCGCGAAGGCCGTCCAGCGGGCCGGGCCGAGCGGTTCGCCGCTCCGGCCGGCCGGCAGCCATGCGGCGGACAGCTGCACGGCCGCGAGCAGGAGCGGCACACCCAGATCGGCGGCGCTCGGCCATCGCCCGCAGTCCCGCCACGCCCGCACACGAGCGACCCTAGGGCATGTCGCCCTCCATGGGAGCTTCCTTGAATTGCGGGCAAGGCCGACCGGCGGTCAGCCGGGCACGGGCATCAGGTGCGACGGCGGGCACGCCGCAAGATCGCTTGCTGCGGGCGGCATGCCTCCCCTTCGGTCATTTCCAGAAGGTCGCGGTGAGGGCGAAGTAGAGGAAGGAGACGACGGCGGCGACATGGAAGAGGACGATCGCCACCCGGGACGCCGTACCGGCCGTGCTCCTCATCCCCGTGATCATGGAATACGGCATCGCCGCCACCCCGGCGAATCCGATGGCCAGGCCGATCCAGCCGGGCCGGCCGTCGTCGAAATGCCGCATGATGAAGTTCCCAGCGACCACCAGCCCCCAGGCCCATACCAGCGTTCTCGGCTCGCTCTCGCCTTCCGCGCGCTCCACATCGCCCCCTGCCAGGTCATTGGACACCATCGGTTCTCCCGCCTTTCATTCTCATTCGATCGGTCATCGACAGCGCACACACGAAAACCTTCAGCACTCCCTGCGCCGCCCCGGAAAACGCAGCCTCGCCCCCACGCCGAACACGCAAGATCACATGAAGCCACCGAGAAATCCCCCGGTCTACCGGACGGACCGCCGGGCGGCCGATCGCATATCGGCCGCCCGGCATCACCGAACCGGGCGGGACGCTACACCCAGTGCGTGAAGATCCAGATCAGCACATCGGACGGGTCCGCGAAGAAGAGCATCACCCTGATGCTCCACCGGACGAACCAGGGCAGCTTGCTCCACTCCCGCTTGAACGCCGCCTTGCCCTTCCTGGCGGCGTTCTTCAGCCTGGAGATCTGCTTCTTGGAGAGCCTCTTCTTGAGGAAGTTCCAGGCCTTCTTGACGACCGACCACTTCCAGCCGCGCTTGGCCACCTCCGCGCGGAGCGCGGCCTCGGACCGGGCGGTGTCGGCCTTCGTCGTGCCGGTCGTCGTGCCGGTCGTCGTGCCGGTCGTCGCGGTGGGCGCGCTGGGCGCGGCGAGGGCCTGCTGCACCAAGGCGATCTGGGCGGCCGACGGAACGTTCCGCGGAGCCGCGGTCTCGGCCGACGCGGCCGGGCCCGCAATTCCCAGGCCCAGCGTCGCCGCCAATCCGATGCCCGCGGCGCGCTGCACGAGGCGCTGCTTGTTCATGGGGGGACTTCCTTTCCCGCCGGCGGGCCACCGCCCGCCGAAGCCCGCTCTGGGCTACGGGAATCACCTCAACGGGGGCGCGTCTCCGCACGGTCCCGCATGTGTCTTCGCAGCGACTCACCATCGACCCCGGTGCGTCTGCACCCCAGCTGGGACGGGCAAAAAAATCGCCCCGAGTATTTCCGGTGGACATGGGACAAGTGAACCCCGGCGGCCGGGCTCCCCGCGTCCTGCCGCAGAACAGGACCGGCTAGATCCTCCAAGGGGGCACGGGTCGATCCTGGGGTGGAGACGAGGCCGCCCGCACCAGGCCGGGACGATCCCGGATCTGTGATCATCGGCGTTGTGGCAGGCCGGCCGGGATACCGGCGGGGCGGCGGACCGGACGCTCGAAGATTCCGCGGAATTCTCGTCGTGGCGAGCAGCAATCGGGGGGTCTCGCGCATCTACTGGGCATGCATGGTGATACAGGAAACGTCGGGTCCGACAACGTCCGGCTCGAATTCCTCCCGTCCTTCCGCTGCCGGGTGGGGGCCGCCCAGGTCCGGTTCCCGCAGGCGCTGTGCAGCCTGATCGTCACGGTGGCACTGGAGCCGGGCGGGCTCAGCAGGGCGTCTCTCCAGGGAAGGCTGTGGCCCGGCCTGCCGCTCCGTGAAGCGGCCAAGCGGCTGCGGCAGGCGTTATGGCGGATACGCCGGGAGACGGGCGGCCGCGTCCTGGAGGTGTCCCCGACGCATGTCGCGCTCGCCGCGAACGTCACGGTGGACATCCGCGAGGCCGAGCACATCGCGCAGCGGGCGGTCAACGGGATGTTCGCCGGGATGGACCCCCCGGATCCGGAGCCACTGACGCGGGAGCTGCTCTCCGACTGGCCGTGCGAGGCGGTGCACGCCGCGCAGGACCGCTGGGACCGGCTGCGCCTGCACGCGATGGAGCGGATCGCCGAGCACCTGCACGCCTCGGGGAACGTGCCGGGCGCCTTGGAGCTCCTCGAGGTCGCCACGCGTGTCGACGAGCTCGGCGAGACGGCGCACCGGCTCATGGCCGCGGCCCACCTGGCGCGCGGCGACCAGGTGAGCGCCTGGCGCGTCTACCTCCGCTATCAGCGGCTCCTGCGCGACGAGATCGGCCTGGAACCCAGCGCGGACTTCCAAGGCCTGTTCAAGCACCTGGCGGAACGGTCCCTGGTCTCCTGACCGGTCAGTGGCGGCGGCCGCTCTTGCCCTTGACGCGGGCCAGCAGGGCGCGGGCCTTGGCCTGGTTGCGGGGGTCGCGGGCGGCCGCCGTCGCGCGGGCGCGGGCGCGCTGGCCCTGCGGGCTGCGGGCGTACCGTTTGATGCGGTCGACGATCGAGGCCATGGTCTCCTCCAGGGGTACGGGGCGGCTTCGTGATCCGCCCCGTACCCCGCTTCGGAGCTTCCTCACCTCACGTGACGGCGAGAAGTCAGAACGCCTCGTCGAACGCGACCGTGCCCTCGACGCCGATCTGGTACGCCGACACGCGCCGCTCGAAGAAGTTCGACAGCTCCTGGACGTCCTGCAGCTCCATGAACGCGAACGGGTTCGCGGCGCCGTAGCGGACGGGCAGGCCGAGGCGGGCGAGCCGCTGGTCGGCGACGTACTCCAGGTAGCCGCGCATGTCGTCGGCGGACATGCCGGGCAGGCCGTCGCCGCACAGGTCGCGGGCGAACGCCAGCTCGGCCGCGACGGCCTCCTCCATCATCGCGGTGACCTGCCGGGTGAGGTCGGCGTCGAACAGGGCCGGCTCCTCGGCGCGGACGGTGTCCACGACCGCGAAGGCGAACTCCATGTGCATGGACTCGTCCCGGAAGACCCAGTTGGTTCCGGACGCGAGGCCGTTCAGCAGGCCGCGCGAGCGCAGCCAGTAGACGTAGGCGAACGCGCCGTAGAAGAACAGGCCCTCGATGCACGCGGCGAAGCAGATCAGGTTGAGCAGGAACGCGCGCCGGTCGGCGGCGGTCGTCAGCTCGTCCAGCTTGTCGATCGAGCCGATCCACTTGAAGCAGAACCCGGCCTTCGCGCGGATCGAGGGGATGTGCTCGACCGCAGCGAACGCCTTGACGCGCTCGTCGTGGTCGGGCAGGTAGGTGTCCAGCAGCGTCAGGTAGAACTGGACGTGCACGGCCTCCTCGAACAGCTGCCGCGACAGGTACAGCCGCGCCTCGGGCGCGTTGACGTGCTTGTACAGGTTCAGCACCAGGTTGTTCGCCACGATCGAGTCGCCGGTGGCGAAGAACGCGACGAGCCGGTTGACCAGGTGCAGCTCCGCCGGGGTGAGGCGGGCCAGGTCGGCCAGGTCGGAGGCCAGGTCGACCTCCTCCACCGTCCAGGTGTTGCGGATCGCGGCGCGGTAGCGCTCGTAGAAGTCGGGGTAGCGCATGGGACGCAAGGTCAGGTCCATGCCCGGGTCGAGCAGCATGCTGTGTTCTCCGGTTCGCTCGCTCCGCTCGTTCACTGGCAGGCCTCGCAGGCTTCGGGGTTCTCCAGGGAGCACGCGACGGCGTCCGGGTCCGGGACCGACTGCGTGATGGTCGTCTGCGCGATCCGGGTGGCCGGGCGCGAGCGCAGGTAGTAGGTGGTCTTCAGGCCGCTGCGCCACGCGTAGGCGTACATCGACGAGAGCTTGCCGATCGTCGGCGTCTCCATGAACAGGTTCAGCGAGTGCGACTGGTCGATGTAGGGGGTGCGCCCCGCGGCCATGTCGATCAGCGCCTTCTGCGGCAGCTCCCACGCGGTGCGGTAGAGCGCGCGCAGCTCGGCGGGCAGGTCGGTGATGCCCTGCACCGAGCCGTTGGCGCGCTTGACGGCCTCGCGGACGGCGGGCGTCCACAGGCCGAGGGCCTTCAGGTCCGCGACGAGGTAGTTGTTGATCTGCAGGAACTCGCCCGACAGCGTCTCGCGCTTGAACAGGTTGGACACCTGCGGCTCGATGCACTCGTAGCAGCCGGCGATGGACGCGATCGTGGCGGTCGGCGCGATCGCGACGAGCAGCGAGTTGCGCAGCCCGACCTTCGCCACGCGCGCGCGCAGCGCGTCCCACTCGTCGGTGAGGACGGGCTCGGCGTTCGGGAAGTGGTCGATGTGCAGCTGGCCCCGGGCCGTGCGCGTCTTGCTGTAGGCGGGCAGCGTGCCGAGCTCTTCGGCCAGGTCGGCGGACGCCTGGTAGGCGGCGAGCGCGACCTCCTCGGCGATCCGGGTGGACAGCGCGCGCGCTTCGTCGGAGTCGAACGGCAGGCGCAGCTTGAAGAACACGTCGGCCAGGCCCATCGTGCCAAGACCGACCGGGCGCCACTTCTTGTTCGCACCTTCCGCCTCAGGCGTCGGGTAGAAGCCGCGGTCGATGGTGCGGTCCAGGAACCGGACGGCGGTGCGGACGGTGCCGCGCAGCCGCGCCCAGTCCATGCCGTCCGCGCCGACGTGCGCGCCGAGGTTGACCGACCCGAGGTTGCACACGGCGGTCTCGCCGTCGCTGGTCACCTCCAGGATCTCGGTGCACAGGTTCGACAGGTGGACGGTGTTGCCCGGCTCGGCGGTCTGGTTGCAGGCGCGGTTGGCGGCGTCCTTGAACGTCATCCAGCCGTTGCCGGTCTCGGCGAGCGTCCGCATCATCCGCCCGTACAGGCGGCGCGCCGGGATCTGCCGGACGTACCGGCCGGCGGCCTCGGCGGCGCGGTAGGCGGCCTCGAACTCCTCGCCCCACAGGTCGGCGAGCTCGGGCACCTCCTTGGGGTCGAACAGCGACCAGTCCGCGTCGGCCTCGACGCGGCGCATGAACTCGTCGGGGATCCAGTTGGCGAGGTTGAGGTTGTGGGTGCGGCGCGCCTCCTCGCCGGTGTTGTCGCGCAGCTCCAGGAACTCCTCGACGTCGGCGTGCCAGGGCTCCAGGTACACGCACGCGGCGCCCTTGCGGCGGCCGCCCTGGTTGACGGCGGCGACCGAGGAGTCCAGCGTGCGCAGCCACGGCACGATGCCGTTGGAGTGCCCGTTGGTGCCGCGGATCAGCGACCCGCGCGAGCGGATCTTGGTCCAGGAGACGCCGATGCCGCCGGCGTACTTGCTGAGCCGGGCGACCTGCGCGTACCGCTCGTAGATCGACTCCAGCTCGTCGCGCGGCGAGTCGAGCAGGAAGCACGACGACAGCTGCGGGCGGCGCGCGGCGGAGTTGAACAGCGTCGGCGAGCTCGGCAGGTAGGACAGGGTGGACAGCAGCCCGTACAGCTCGGCGACGTCCTCCACGGCGGCGGCGTCTCCCGACGGGGGACGACCCCCGACGACCCCCGGCCCGGCTTCGCCGGGATATGACAGCCCGACCGCCACGCGCATCAAGAAGTACTGCGGGCGCTCCAGGACGCGGCGGGTCTCGGGGTGGCGCAGCAGGTACCGGTCGTAGACGGTGCGCAGCCCGAAGTACTCGAACCGGTCGTCGGCGGCGTCGTCGACGAGGGCGTTCAGCGCCTCGGCGTTGGCGGCGGCGAACGCGGCGGGCGCGTCGGCCAGCAGGCCCGCCGCGTGCGAGGCGGCGACCGACTGCGCGAACGTCCGCACACCCTCGGCGGCGGCCTCGTCGGCGATCTGCGCGTTCAGCAGCCGCGCGGCGACCTTGGAGTAGACCGGCTCGGTGGCGACGAGCGCGGCGGCCTCGCCGGCGGCCAGCTCGCGCAGCGCGGCGTCGTCCACGGCGCCCCCGGCGCGGACGGCGGCCAGCACCCGGGCCGGGTCGGCGCCGGGCAGCCCGGCGCAGGCCCGCTCGACCTCGGCGGCGAACCCCGGCGCCGTGGCGGGCGGCGCGATCAGTTCCTGTGTCACGTGCTCAAATCCCCTCGCGAGCTCGCCCCGCCGGAGGGCGCGCGAAGGGGGCGCGGGCACGCCGCGCACCGCCCCCGGCCCTCCCGCGAGGCCTGGACGTACCGTCGTGCGGGCAGGTCTTCGGACTCGTGGGCGTCCTGCTCGTCCTACTGGCCGTCGCTTCCCAGCCCCCTGCGGGGTCCAGTGCGTATGACGGCGGTCGTTCCCACTCACCGCTGCGGGGCAGTCCCGGACTCGCACCGGGTTCCCTCTCGCGCCGCCCCTCGCGAGGCGGACCAGCACGAGGCAAGACCCTACATCTAGTTGATCGATATCGCGCATCCCCAAGATGTAGGGCGTGTCACGGGGGTCGCCCCGGTTGGAGTCCGCGCCGGGAAGGTGGGACGATGGAGCGGCCATGTCCCCGCAGCCCCCGGCTCCGCTGTCCCGTGCCTGCCGCGCGGTGGTCTTCGCCACCGTGTGCGTCGTGCTGGCCACCCTCGGGCACGCCCTGGTGTCGCCGGACGCGGTGCCGCCCTGGGCGGTGCTCACCGGGTTCGGCGGGACGCTGGCGGTCGCGGCGGCCCTCTCCGGGCACGAGCGCTCGCTCGCCACCATCCTCGGCGGCCTGCTCGGCGGCCAGTTCGCGCTGCACAGCCTGTACACGAGCGCGAGCGCGCCGCCCGGCCTGCTGGAGCACCACCCGGCGGCGATGCCCGCCGCGCACCACTCCTCCAGTACGGCGATGACGCTCGCGCACGTCGCCGCGGCCGTGCTGTCGGCCTGGTGGCTGCGGCGCGGTGAACGGGCCGCGTGGGCGCTCGCCCGCCGGCTGGCCGCCCGGCCGCTGCGGCTGCTGCTCTCCGTCGAACCTCCCGCGCCCGCGCCGCGTATCCCGTCGGTACCGGTGGCGTCCTCGCCTCGCCCGAGGTGGCGGGCGCTGCGGCACCAGGTCGTGCGACGGGGTCCCCCGATCCGTTCGAGGGCGCTCGCCTGAGCGCCGTACGTCACCGGACGCCGCCTTCGGCGCTCCGGTCTTCCGGTACGCCTCGAACGGAGAACCTCTCATGCACGCACGCAAGCCCGCCGCTCTCGCCGCGCTGACCGCCGCGCTCGTCATCGGCCTCGCGCCCGCCGCCCTCGCGCACGTCACCGTCAACCCCGGGACGGCCGAGAAGGGCGGTTTCACCAAGGTGTCCTTCCGCGTCCCGAACGAGCGCGCCGACGCCGGCACCACCAAGGTCCAGGTGGGCCTGCCGGCCGACCACCCCGTCGCGTTCGTGTCGGTGCGGCCGGTGCCCGGCTGGACGGTGAAGGTGGAGAAGGCCAAGCTCAAGACGCCCGTGAAGGTCGAGGGCGGCGAGCTCACCGAGGCCGTCTCGCGCATCACCTGGTCCGGCGGGCGGATCGACGCCGGGCAGTTTCAGGAGTTCGACGTCTCCATGGGCCCGCTCCCCGAGGACGCCGACCGGCTGGTGTTCACGGCCGAGCAGACCTATTCGGGCGGCGAGGTCGTCAAGTGGGACCAGGACCCCGGTGACGGCGCGAACGAGCCCGAGCACCCGGCGCCGGTGCTGAAGCTGACGCCGAAGGGCGCCGCGGACGCCAGGCCGGCCGCGCTCACCGCCACCGCCGTCAAGCCCGCCGAGGCCGACGACGGCACCGCCCGGCTGCTCGGCGGCCTCGGCCTCGGCGCCGGCGTGATCGGCATCGCGGCCGGCGGCCTCGGCCTGGCCCGCGCGCGGAGCCGGTCGTGAGGCGCGGGCTCGCCGCGCTGGCGCTCGCCGGGACGGCCGCGCTCGCGCTGCCGCCCGCCCCGGCGCAGGCGCACACCACGCTGCGGTCGTCGGACCCGGCGGCGGGCGCGACGGTCGCCGCGCCGTCCGCGATCACCCTCACCTTCGCCGACCCGGTCATGGTGCCGCAGGTCGTGCTGACCGACGGCGACGGCGGCCGGCACGAGGCGGGCGCCGCGCGGGCGGTGGACGCCAAGGTCACCCAGGCGGTGAACGGCACGCTGCCGAACGGCACCTACCGCGTGGGATGGCGCGTCGTCTCCGTGGACGGGCACCCGGTCAGCGGAACGTTCCGGTTCACGGTGAAGGACTCGACGACGGCCGCCGCCGCGCCCGCGCCCGCGCCGTCCACGGGCCCGGCGGCGAAGGCGTCCTCGGGCGGGGCGGCGCGCTGGCTGTGGGTCGGCCTGGCCGCCGGGGCCGTCGCGCTCGTCGCGGGCGGTGCGGCCCTGGCGCGCCGCTCCCGGGCCGCGTAGCCCGGTTCCGGTCCGCCGGGCGCGTCCCGGCGGACCGGATCCGGCGAAATGATCACCGACGGATGATTACAGCGTTACATTGATTACTCGCCATCGTCCCAAGGCGGGGAACACATGATCGTTGAATACGTCCGCTACCACGTCACCGGCGACCCGGCCGCCTTCGAGGCCGCCTACGCCGAGGCCGCCCGCTCCCTGGCAGCCGCCCCGCAGTGCGTCGACTACGAGCTGACGCGCTGCGCCGAGGAACCGCAGCGGTACATCCTGCGCATCGGCTGGACCTCGGCCGAGGACCACCTGCGGGGCTTCCGCGGCGGCGAGCACTTCGGCGCGTTCTTCGCGGCCATCAAGCCGTACGTGGACCAGATCGAGGAGATGCGCCACTACGAGCGCACCTCCGTGCACGGCGCCGGTGCGTCCGTCCCGACGCTGTACGACTGGGCGGGCGGGGCCGAGGCGTTCGAGCGCCTCACCGAGGCGTTCTACGCCGAGGTCGTCAAGGACGACCTGATCGGCCCGCTGTTCGCCCACATGGACCAGGGCCACCCGCACTACGTCGCGCTGTGGCTCGCCGAGGTGTTCGGCGGCCCGTCCCGCTACAGCGCCGAGCGCGGCGGCTACCACCACATGGTCCGCCAGCACCTCGGCAAGGCCATCGCCGAGCCGCAGCGCCGCCGCTGGGTGAACCTGCTGATGGACGCCGCCGACAAGGTCGGGCTGCCGGACGACCCCGAGTTCCGCGCGGCGTTCGCCGGCTACATCGAGTGGGGCACGCGCCTCGCGCTCGGCAACTCCCAGCCGGACGCGCACCCCCCGCTCGACGCCCCCATGCCCCACTGGGGCTGGGGCGTCGCTCCGCCTTACAACCCCGGCCCGGGGAAGCCCGCCTAGCGGCCCGCCTCCCTGACCGTGCCCGGGCGAGCGCGCATCGCCTCGCGATCGACCCGGCGGGGCTCGCCTCCGGCATCGCCCCGCCGGGTCGGTGGCGCACTCGTGTGATCGTTCAGGTCGCGGCTCAGGTCTTGGGGTTCGCCAGCGTCTTGGCGTCGCCGAACGGCCAGACGACCACGAAGGCACGGCCGACCACGTTCTTCATCGGGATCGTCCCGCCGTCGGGGTCCTCGCGGTGGAAGCGCGAGTCGGCCGAGTCGTTGCGGTGGTCGCCCATCACCCACAGCCGTCCCGCCGGGACGGTGACGTCGAACTTGTCGGCCGAGGGCGCGTTCCCCTCGTGCAGGTAGGAGCGCTCGTCCAGCGGGCGGCCGTTGACCAGGACCGGCGCGCCGCCGCCCGCGCACTGGACGTGGTCGCCCGGGACGCCGATGACGCGCTTGATGTAGTCCTTCTCGCCGTTGGCGACACCGAACCAGCCGCCGACGGTGCGCAGCGCCGTGGAGACGGCGCCGCCGTCGGGCGGCGGCGCCTCGCCCTTCCACGAGCCGGTGCCCCGGAAGACCACGATGTCGCCGCGGCGGATGTCGCGCGTCCGGTAGACGATCTTGTTGACGAGGACCCGGTCACCGACCTGGAGCGTGTTCTCCATCGATCCCGACGGAATGTAGAACGCCTGCACCGCGAACGCCTTGATCAGCATCGCCAGGAGCAGCGCGACCACGATCAGGATGGGGAGTTCCTGCCAGAACGGCCGCTTCTTCTTCTCCGGTCTCTCCTCCGGCGCGTCCGGCTCGTCCGCCGTCACGACCTCCCGGTCCTCACTCGTCATTGATGTCCCTTCGAGACCGAGTCCAGCGTCGCCGGGGGCCGTCCCCCCAGGCAGAACGCACCCAGTATCGGCCCCGGTTCCCCGATTAAGAAGCCACATGCAACTCTCGCCCGGCATAGCGGCGCGTCTTCGGGGCGTCTGTCCTGATGTGCACGAGATACCGAACCGGCCCGCCGCGACCCGCCGCCCGTCGCCGGTCCGCCGTTTCCTGGAGTGGCTGACCCCCGACGGGCGGCACGACGACTGGCTGGAACCCGACCGGCACGACCCGCCGGAGCCGCCGGCGTGCCCCTGCGGGGGGCTGGGAGATTTCCTGGTGCTCCCGACATAGCGGCGGCCCGCTCCCGCGTCATTGATCATGACGTCGAGAGGGGGCGCCCGTGAACCGCGAGGCCCGCGAGAGTTTCACCGAGTTCGTCACGGCGCGCTCCGGCGACCTCAAGCGGCTGGCGTACGTCCTGGCCGGCGACCACCACGCCGCCGAGGAGCTCCTGCAGAACGCGCTGGCCAAGAGCGCCGCCCGCTGGCGGCACATCCGCGACAACCCGGAGGGCTACGTGCGGCGGGCCATGTACAACGAGCAGGTGAGCCGCTGGCGGCGCCGGGGCCGGGAGACGGCCGCGGCCGACCTGCCCGACCCGCCGCAGGACGACCGCAGCGCCGAGGTGGACCTGCGGCTGCTGCTGAAACAGGCGCTGCTGACGCTGCCGCCCCGCAAGCGCGCCGTCCTGGTCCTGCGCTACTACGAGGACCTGCCGGAGGCCGAGGTCGCCGCCATCCTCGGCTGCTCGGTCGGGACGGTGCGCAGCCAGTGCCACCGGGCCGTCGCGCAGCTGCGCGAACGCGTCCCCCGCCTCGCCGACCACCTCGAAGCCTCCCCAGGGATGAGCTGATGGACGATCTGCTGAAAGACGCGCTCCGCCTGATCGCCGCGGACGCCCAGCCGGAGGCGGGCACCGCCGAGCGGGCGCTGCGGCGGGCTTCGCGGCGGCGGCGGACCCAGGTGGCGGCCACGGTGCTCGGCGCCGCCGCCGCGACCGCCGCCGTCGCGGTGCCGTTCGCACTGCCGTCCCCGGCCGCCCCGCCGCCCCCTGCGGTACGGCCGGCGTCCGGCGGGGTGCCGGCGTCCGGCGGGCTGCCCGCCAACACCGCCGAGCAGCTGGCCCTCGCCCGCTCCTGCTTCAACGGCGACCCGGTCGTCTCGCGCAGGGGCGGGGTGGCGCAGAAACCGGACAACAGGCCGGGCGGCAGGGCCCAGGACTTTCGGCTCCTCACCTCGTTCCGGCACGCCCGGGGCCAGGTCCTGTTCCTCGGCAGCGTCAGCGCCTTCCGGCTCTGCCATCTGGACGAGAACGGCCTCCCCTCCCGGGGCGATCTGGCCCCCGATCATCCGGCCCCCGCCTGGGCGAGGCCGCCCGCCACCCCACCGGCCGGCATCCTGGTCGACCTGCTCGGGGGCATGGCCTCCGACCAGCAGAGGCGTGCTCCGGTCCTGTACGAGATGGCCGGCCGGGTGAACCCGAAGGTCGTCCGGCTGGTCGTCACCTGGCGCAGGCAGGGCGGCGGAGCCCCGCCCGTCACGACGGTGGTCCGCCCGGCCGGGGGCTTCTTCGTCAGCGCGGTCCCGGCCGCCTCGATAGCGCCGCCCTGGAAGGCGACCGTCGAGGGCTTCGACGCGGCGGGCCGGCGCGTGATCGAGCGGAGGCCGGCCGAGGACTACGCCCCCCTGCGGACTCCCTGGCCGTGAACGCCGGGGCCCGCCGCCGTCCACGCGGCGGTCGGCCTCCGGCTGACGATCATCGGTCCCGGCCGAGCCTGCCGGACGTGAGCGCCGCGCCGGTGACCGCGAGGGCGGCCAGGACGGCCGCGAAGGCCGTCACGGCCGCGGGGAGCCCGGCGGCGTCGCTGAGGTAGCCGGTCGCGACCGGCAGCGTCCCGGCGGGCAGGTAGCCGCCGACGTTGAGCGCGGCGTTGGCCTCGGCGAGCCGCCCGGCGGGCACGTTCGCGTTCAGCAGCGACAGTCCGCCGAGCTGGCCGAGGCCCTGCCCGGCCCCGGCCAGCAGGGCCGCCGCGACGAGCGCGGGCACCGAGCCCAGGTGCACGGCGGCCAGCAGCGCGGCCATGGCGGCGGCCGTCGCGGCGGCGCCGGTGCACAGGATCGTCCGGACGGCGCGGCGCCCCATCGCGAACTGCACGCCGGTCGCGGCGGCGAACATCGCGAACGCGATGCCGCCCGCGAGCAGCGGGTTCGACGTGCCGAGCAGGCGGGCCAGCAGCGTCGGCCCGAGCGACAGCACGAACGAGGTCGCGGTGATGCCGGGCGCGAACACCGCCACTCCCGCCAGCAGTTGCCGCCGGTTCTCCTTCGGCACCGCGGGGACGCGGATCCAGCGCCCCGTCCCGCCGCCGCCGGGGCGCCGCAGCGGGAGCCGCAGGACCACCACGGCCGCCGAGACCAGCAGCACCGCCTCCAGCACGAAGACGTCCTCGCCGAGCAGGCCCGCCAAGAGGGGGCCGGTGCCCGCGCCGAGGACCATCGCGGCCGACGCGGCGAGCGCGGCGCGGCGCTTGCGGTCGGGCGCGGCGACGTCGGTGACCGCCGCCATGCCCGCCGAGACCGCCGCGCCGACCGCGACGCCGGTCAGCAGGCGGGCGGCGGCGAGCGCGGCGACCGAGCCGGCCGTCGCGAAGATCGCGCAGGCGGCCAGCGCGAGGCCGAGCGCGGGCAGCAGCACCGGGCGGCGGCCGAGCCGGTCGGCGGCGACGCCCGCGGCGAGCAGGGACGCGACCAGCCCGGCGATGTAGCAGGCGAAGACGACCGTCATGGTGCCGGCCGACAGGCCGAGCCGGGCGCGCCAGAGCGGGTACAGCGGGGTCGCGGCGTTGGACAGCGTGAAGACGGCGGTGACCGGCCAGGCGGCCGCCCAGACCAGGCCGGGCGGCGGTGACGGGGGCTTGCGCAGCATGCGGGCTCCTTGTTCGACTTTAGTCGTACCGGTACGAACGGAGTCGAACCTAACACCATTACGAGAAAAGTCGTACAGTGGTCCCATGAGCACCACCGCCTGGCCGCCGCCCCGCCCCGTCCCGGCCGGGGCGCCGGACCCGCTGCCCGAGCCCGCCCGCGACGCGCTGCGCCTGGAGACCGTGCTGGGCGCGCTCAGCGACCCGCTGCGGCTGACGATCGTGCGCAGGCTGCTGCTGGATTCCGAGTCCTTCGACCACACCTGCGGCTGGTTCGGGTTCGACCGCCCCAAGTCCTCGCTCACCCACCACTTCAAGGCGCTGCGCGAGGCGGGGCTGATCCGGCAGCGCCAGTACGGGCTGGAGCGCCGCAGCCACGTCCGGGTGGACGACCTGGAGGACCGCTTCCCCGGCCTGCTCGCCCTCGTCGCCGCCTGGACGCCCTGACTCCCCCCGTCTCACCCCCGTTCGGGGGTGGCGCAGGTCACAGAACCGGCCAAAGATCCTGGTAGGAGCACGTCTACGAGGAGGATCGATGCCGGCAGTCGAGTTCCGGGCGGCGCGGGACTTCCTGCTCGCCCACCGCGAGGACCTCGCGGCGGCGCGGGCCGGGTTCCGCTGGCCCGTGCTCACCGGGTTCAACTGGGCCCTCGACTGGTTCGACAGGATCGCCGAAGGCAACGACCGGCCGGCGCTGTGGATCGTCGAGGAGGACGGCTCGGAGGGCAGGTACTCCTTCGCCGAGCTGTCCCGCCGGTCGGCGCAGGTGGCCAACCGGCTGCGGCGCGCGGGCGTCAAGCGCGGCGACCGGATCATCGTGATGCTCGGCAACCAGGTCGAGCTGTGGGAGACGCTGCTGGCCGCGATGAAGCTCGGCGCGGTGATCATCCCGTGCACGCCGCTGCTCGGCGAGGCCGACCTGGCCGACCGGCTGACCCGCGGCGGGGCCCGGCACGTGGTGGTGTCGTCGGACGACGCGGCCAAGTTCGACGGCGTCCCCGGCGGCTACACCAGGATCGCGGTGGGCGCGCCGGTGGACGGCTGGCTGCGCTACGACGAGGCCTACGGCGAGGACGCGCACTTCACCCACTACGGCACGACCTGCGCCGACGACACCCTGCTGCTCTACTTCACCTCCGGGACGACGGCCCGCCCGAAGCTGGTCGAGCACACCCACGCGTCCTACCCCGTCGGCCACCTGTCCACGATGTACTGGATCGGCCTGCGGCCGGGCGACGTGCACCTGAACATCTCCTCGCCGGGCTGGGCCAAGCACGCGTGGAGCAACGTGTTCGCGCCGTGGAACGCCGAGGCGTGCGTGTTCATCTTCAACTACGCCCGGTTCGACGCGGCCCGGCTGCTCGGCGAGATGGAGCGCTGCGGCGTCACGAGCTTCTGCGCGCCGCCGACGGTGTGGCGGATGCTGATCCAGGCCGACCTCGGCGCGCTGCGCACCCCGCCGCGCGAGGTGGTCGCGGCGGGCGAGCCGCTGAACCCCGAGATCATCGAGCGGGTCCGGGACGCGTGGGGCGTGACGATCCGGGACGGCTTCGGGCAGACCGAGACGACCGTGCAGATCGCCAACACGCCGGGGCAGCCCGTCCGGCCCGGGTCGATGGGGCGGGCCGTCCCCGGCTACGAGGTGGCGCTGGTCGACCCGCTCACCGGCAAGACCGGCGACGAGGGCGAGATCTGCCTGGACCTGTCCGCGCGGCCGCTCGGGCTGATGACCGGCTACCACGGCGACGAGGAACGCACCGCCGAGGCGATGGCGGGCGGTTTCTACCACACCGGCGACATCGGCTCCCGGGACGCCGACGGCTACATCACCTACGTGGGCCGCGCCGACGACGTGTTCAAGGCCTCCGACTACAAGATCTCCCCGTTCGAGCTGGAGAGCGCGCTGATCGAGCACCCGGCGGTGGCCGAGGCGGCGGTCGTGCCGTCCCCCGACCCGGTGCGCCTCGCGGTGCCGAAGGCCTACGTCACGCTCGCCGCCGGGTGGGCGCCGGACGCCGGCACCGCCCGGTCGATCTTCGCGCACAGCCGGGAGCGGCTGTCGCCCTACAAGCGGGTGCGGCTGCTGGAGTTCGGCGAGCTGCCGAAGACGGTCTCCGGCAAGATCCGCCGGGTGGAGCTGCGCGCGAGCGAGGCCGGCAAGCATCCCGATGCCGACGCCCGCCCGGCGGGCGAGTTCCGCGAGGAGGATGTGAAGTGACGCTCTCCTACGCCTCCGGGCCGTCGACGCTGCCGCTGCTCGGCGACACGATCGGCGCGAACCTGGACCGGACCGTCGCCGCGTTCCCCGACCGCGACGCCCTGGTGGAGTGCGAGACCGGCCGCCGCTGGACGTACGCGCAGCTGGCCGCCGAGGTCGACGCCGTCGCCCTCGGCCTGCTGGACCTCGGCGTGGCGCCCGGCGACCGGGTCGGGATCTGGGCGCCGAACCGGGCCGAGTGGTTCCTGGTGCAGTACGCCACCGCCAAGATCGGCGCGATCCTGGTGAACATCAACCCGGCCTACCGGGTGCACGAGCTGCGGTTCGTGCTGGACCAGGCGGGCGTGCGCACGCTGGTCGCCGCGACCGCGTTCAAGACCTCCGACTACGCGGCGATGATCGAGCAGGCGCGGCCCGACTGCCCCGGGCTGCGCGACGTGGTGCTGCTCGGCGGCGAGAGCTGGGACGCGCTGGTCGCGGCGGGCCGCGCCGGCGACCCGGCCCGGCTGGCGGAGATCGGCGCCGGGCTGAGCGCCGACGACCCGATCAACATCCAGTACACCAGCGGCACCACCGGCTTCCCCAAGGGCGCGACGCTGTCGCACCACAACATCCTCAACAACGGCTTCTTCGTCGGCGAGACCTGCGGCTACGACGAGGAGGACCGGATCTGCGTGCCGGTGCCCTTCTACCACTGCTTCGGCATGGTCATGGGGAACCTGGCGGCGACCAGCCACGGCTCGTGCGTGGTGATCCCGGCGGCCGGGTTCGACCCGGCGGCCACGCTCGCGGCGGTGCAGGCCGAGCGGTGCACGTCGCTGTACGGGGTGCCGACGATGTTCATCGCGATGCTGAACGACCCCTCGTTCGGCGAGCGCGACCTGTCCTCGCTGCGCACCGGGATCATGGCCGGGTCGCCGTGCCCGGTCGAGGTGATGAAGCAGGTCATCGAGCGGATGGGGATGGCCGAGGTGACGATCTGCTACGGCATGACCGAGACCTCGCCGGTGTCCACCCAGACCCGCGCGGGCGACTCGCTGGAGCGCCGGGTGTCCACCGTCGGCACCGTCCACCCGCACCTGGAGGTCAAGGTGGTGGACCCGGCGACCGGGACGACGGTGCCGCGCGGCACGCCGGGCGAGTTCTGCACCCGCGGCTACTCGGTGATGCTCGGCTACTGGAACGAGCCGGACAAGACGGCCGAGGCGATCGACCGGGCCCGCTGGATGCACACCGGCGACCTGGCGGTGATGGACGCCGACGGCTTCGTCTCCATCACCGGCCGGATCAAGGACATGGTCATCCGGGGCGGCGAGAACGTCTACCCGCGCGAGGTGGAGGAGTTCCTCTACACCCACCCCGACATCGTGGACGCGCAGGTCATCGGGGTGCCCGACGACAAGTACGGCGAGGAGCTGATGGCGTGGGTGCGGCTGCGGCCCGGCGCCGAGCCGCTCACCGCGGAGACGCTGCGCGAGTTCTGCGACGGCCGGCTCGCCCACTACAAGATCCCCCGCTACGTGCACCTGGTGACGGAGTTCCCGATGACGGTCACCGGGAAGATCCGCAAGGTGCAGATGCGGGAGGAGTCGGTGAAGCTGCTCGGGCTCGGCGACGGCGCGCAGCAGCGGTCCGGGTGACCGGGGTCACGTTTTCGGGCATGCTGGCGTCATGGGCGACGACGTCGGGGCGGTCCGGGCGGCGGTGCTGCGGCTGCAGCGCGCCACCGGCCTGCCCATGGTGTTCGGCGGCGCGCTGGCCGGCCCGGGCCGGATGCGCATCACCGAGCTGGTCGGCGGCACCACCGGCGCGCTGGACGGCCTGGTGGTGCGGCGCGGCAGCGGCCTGGGCGGCAGGGCGATGGACCTCGGGCGGCCGGTATGGCTGAGCGACTACCCGAGGACGTCCTGGATCAGCCACGACTACGACGGGCCGGTCGGCCGCGAGGGGCTGCTGGCCATCGTGGCGGTGCCGGTGCTGGTGCGCCGCAGCGTGCGGGGCGTGCTGTACGGGGCGCTGCGCGAGCCGCTGGCGCTGGCCGACCGGGTCGTCGCGGCGGCCGTCGGCGCGGCCCGCGACCTGGAGCAGGAGCTGGCGGTGCGTGACGCCGCCGACCGCGCCCTGGGCGCGCCCGCCCCGGCGCCGGCCGCCGCGGCGTGGGAGGAGGTCCGCGCGGTGCACGCCGAGCTGCGCGACCTGGCCGAGAAGGTCGGCGACCCGGCGGTCCGCGAGCGGCTGCTGGCGGCGTCGACCCGGCTCGCCGCCGCCGGGCACGGCGGCCCGCCGCCGCGCCCCGCGCTGTCGCCGCGCGAGCTGGACGTGCTGTCGCAGGTCGCGCTCGGCCGCACCAACGCCGAGGCGGCCGAGCGGCTCGGGCTGCTGCCCGAGACGGTCAAGAGCTATCTGCGGTCGGCGATGCGCAAGCTCGACAGCCACACCCGCCTGGAGGCGGTCACCGCGGCACGCCGCGCGGGCCTGCTGCCCTGAGGCGGCAGGCCCGCACGCGCTCCCTTAGGAGAGGGCGACCGGGGGCACCGGGCCGAGGCCCTTCCAGAAGGCGCAGTTGCTCTGCTGCGCGGTGTCGGTGGTGTGGATGCCACCCGCGCCGATCCCGAGGGACAGCACGTCGCCGTTCGACCGGTAGGCCGCCCAGGCGGGCGCGTCCTGGGCCGCGGGGCGGCCCCGGCGGGCGAAGGAGGTCCAGTACCCGACCATGGCGTCGGAGAGCCGCTGCTGCTCGTCGTTCAGCGCCCCGAGCATGTTCGGGAACAGGAAGGACAGCTCGGTCGCGTGCTCGGCTCCCTCGTCGAAGCCGGGCACGTTGACCAGCGGCGGCGCGGTCCGGTCCGCGAACTGGTAGGCGTACACGGGCACGCCGGCGTCCCGGAACAGGTCGAACGCCTTCACGTGCTCGCAGGTGGAGATGACGTTGCCGTGATCGGTGGCCACCGCGGCCAGCGCGATCCGCGGCTCGGGGTAGTTGCCCACCGGGTAGCGGGCGAGCACCTGGTCGGCCTTGTCGCCGTAGGTGGAGCGGACCAGGCCCTCGTACCGCTCCGCGGTGATCGGCAGCGGGTTGAGCAGGGACACGTACAGCCGCATCTCGTCCAGCGTGCTGCCGTGCAGCACCGGGACGCGGTTGAACCGGCCGCGCGCGATCGCCGTGGCGGGGGTCAGCGGCAGCACCTTGTCGCCGCCCGACACCGGGCCCCACTGCAGGCCCCGCGCCTTGGCCACGTCCAGCAGCGTCTTGACCGGCAGGGCCCGCAGGCACTCCACGGCGGTGGCCTCGTCGGCGCAGCCCACGGCCGCGGCGAACGCCTGCGCGTCCGCCTCCGCCTTGGCGGTGGTGCGGGTCGGGGCGGCGCAGCTGTAGCTCTGCACGATGGCCTTGTGGAACAGCCCGGCGGCCGTCGGCGAGGCGATGCTCGCGCAGGCGTCGTTGGCCCCGGCGGACTCGCCGAACAGCGTCACGTTGTCCGCGTCGCCGCCGAAGGCCTGGATGTTGCGCCGCACCCACCGCAGCGCGGCCTGCTGGTCGAGCAGGCCGTAGTTGCCGGCCTGCAGGTCGCGGTCGGGGCCCGACTCCAGGCCCGGGTGGCCGAGCCAGCCGAGGGCGCCGAGGCGGTAGTTGACGGTGACGACGACGGCCCCGCCGTTCACCGCCAGCTTGGACGCGTTGTAGACGGCGCCGCTCCCGGAGGTGTTGCTGCCGCCGTGCAGCCACACCATCACGGGCGCCTTGCGGAGGTCGCGCCGCGCGGGCGTGGTGACGTTCAGGTAGAGGCAGTCCTCGTCCAGCGACGACGTCGGGCTGCCCACCCCCGGCAGCTGCGCGCACGCGCTGCGCGGGAACGTGGCGTCGCGGACGTCCGGCCAGGCCGGCGCCGGCTGCGGCGGCCGCCACCGCAGGTTCCCGACGGGGGCCGCGGCGAACGGGATGCCCTGGAAGAGCCGGCGCCCGGCGCCGGCCTCCCCGCGGACGGTCCCCTTGTCCGTCCGGACCAGGACGGACGTGCCGTCCGGCGCGGTGTCGGCCCCGGCCGGGCCCGCGACGGCGAACGGGGCCACCGCCGACATGAGCGACAGGGCGACCAGCAGGGGTCTGCGCATGGATGTCATTCGACGATCTTGCACGCCGCATCCCCGGCGAACGATGGGCTTTCGCCCCAAATCCCCAGGGCTCCTTGGTGCCGCCGCACAAGGCCCGCGACGATCGGCCCGGTGCTCGGCGGCTCGGCCCCCGTCAGGCGTGCCGGCACCGCACCGGGCCCCGATCGTCCCTCTTTGCGAACAAGAACGTTCATCTTATCCCGCGCCGCCCGGTTGGTACGTTGGAGCGGTGGAATCCCCGCCGTTCGGCACCCTGCCGCGGGGACGTCATCACCTGACCCGCGAGCAGGTCGCCGCGTCCCAGCGCGAGCGGCTGCTCCAGGGCATGGTGGAGGTCGTCGCGGAGAAGGGGTACGCGCACTGCTCCGTCGCCGACGTGCTGAAGCGGGCGCGGGTGTCGCGCGAGACGTTCTACCAGCACTTCGCCGACCGGCACGCCTGCTTCCTGGCCGCCTACGCGCTCGCCGCCGACCTGCTGATCGACGTGGTCGCCGGCGCGGCGGCGGGCACCCCGCCGGCCGACCGGTTCGCCGCCGCCCTCGACGCCTACCTGCGGGCGCTCGCCGCCGACGGGCCGCGCGCCCGCGTGTTCCTGCTGGAGATCTACGCGGCCGGGCCGGACGCGGCGGTGCGGCGGTTCGAGGTGCAGCGCCGGTTCGTCGAGCTGGTCGGCGCGATGCTGCTCGCCGACGAGCGGTGGGCGCGGCTGCCCGATCCCGGGTTCGCCTGCCGGATGCTGATCGGCGGGATCTCCGCGCTGGTCAGCGGCCGGGTCGCGGCCGGTGAGCACGCCGCGCTGCCGGAGCTGCACGCCCCGATCGTGGCGCACGTCCGCTCCCTGCTGGAGCGCTGAGCCACGCCTTCCGCCCACATCACGGCGGCCGGCGGGCCGCCGGTCCCGCGCTTTCCCTACTCCCGTCCGCCCTGCTCTCCACCACGGCGCAGCGACCGGCCCGGGAGGGCGCCCGTCGGCCGGCCGTCGTCGATCACGAAGACCCCGTTGACCAGTACGTGCGGGATGCCCTCCGGCCGCCGGCGCGGCTCGGCGAACGTGGCGGTGTCGCGCACCCGGGCCGGGTCGAACAGCACCAGGTCGGCGCGGGCGCCGGGGCGCACGACGCCGCGGTCCGTCAGCCCGAGGCGGCGGGCGGGGCGGCCGGTGAGGTGCGCGACGCACTCCTCCAGGGACAGCACGCCGAGGTCGCGCACGTAGTGGCCGAGGTAGCGCGGGAAGGTGCCCCAGGCGCGCGGATGCGGCTTGGCGGCGGTGCTTGCTTCATTAATCAGGGGAAGAAGACCGTCGCTGCCGCCGGTGTGCGCGGGGTGCCGCATGATCGCCCGGACGTTCTCCTCGTTCCCGACGTGCTGCAGGATCGTGGTGGACAGGTCGTCCGCGATCAGCCGGGCGCAGCAGGCGTCGAACCCGCCGAGCCCGGCGACGGTGCGGCCGACCACGGCCGGGTCGGGCGAGCCGGAGATCTCGATGGTCTCCCAGTCGACCGGGACGCCCTGGCAGCCGTCCGAGCCGGCCACCTCCAGGTCGTGGCGGATGCGGGCGCGGGCGGCGGGGTCGGCGAGGCGGGCCAGGATCGCGGCGGGCCCGCCCTCGGACGCCCAGCTCGGCAGCAGCGCCGCCAGCGTCGTGGAGCCCGGCAGGTAGGGGTAGGTGTCCAGGGTGATGTCGCAGCCCGCCGCGAGCGCGTCGTCCAGCAGCTTCAGCAGCTCGCCGGCGCGGCCCCGGTTGACCTCGAAGTTCATCGTCGCGTGCGCCAGGTGCAGCGGGCAGCCCGAGCGCCGCGACAACTCGATCATCTCGGCGTAGGCCTCCAGTGCGCCCGCGCCGTAGGAGCGGTGGTGCGGCGAGTAGTAGCCGCCGTGCTCGGCGACGACCCGGCACAGCTCGTGCAGTTCGTCCGCCGACGCGTACATGCCGGGCGCGTAGGTGAGGCCGCTGGACATGCCGACGGCGCCCTCGCGCAGGCCGGCCGCGACGAGCTCGCGCTGCCGGTCCATCTCGGCCCCGGTCGGCGGCCGGGCGTCCCAGCCCATCACCAGCATCCGCACCGTCCCCTGCGGGACCAGGTAGGCGGCGTTGACGGCGATGCCCGCGTCGAGCCGGTCCAGGTACTCGCCGACGCTCCGCCAGTTCCAGTCGAAACCGGGCGGGTCGCCGTTCCAGCCCGCGACGGCCTGCCGGATCTGCGGCAGCGTCCGGTCGTCGGCGGGGGCGTAGGACAGGCCGTCCTGCCCGATGACCTCGGTGGTGACGCCCTGCGCGACCTTGGCCTCGTGGCCGGGGTCGGTGAGCAGGGCCAGGTCGGAGTGGGCGTGCATGTCGATGAAGCCGGGCGCGAGGACGAGCCCGGCGGCGTCGACCACGCGGCGCCCGGTGGCGGGCTCCCCGACGCTCTCGATCCGGCCGGCGGTGACGGCGACGTCGGCGACCCGGGCGGGGGCGCCGGTGCCGTCCACGACGGTCGCGGACCGGAAGAGCAGATCGGCCATCAGAACCATGTCCGGACGAGGTCGACGACGACGGGCTTGTCGGCGTCGGCGTCGTCCAGGACGGGGATGAGCGACCACTTGTCCAGCGCGGTGCAGGGGTGGGACAGGCCGAGCCGGACCACCTCGCCGACCTGCGCGTCGGCGTCCACCAGGAAGGTGTGCTGGTCGTTCATCGCGGTGGTGCGCGCGCCGCGCACCGGGTTCTCGCCCCGGCCGCGGACCAGCTGCGGCACCGGCAGGCCCTCGTCGAACGGCAGGTCGCGCTTGCCGGCGTCCAGCAGCGCCAGCGCCGGCTCGGGCCGGGAGACGACGCGGGCCCAGCCGTGCATGGCCGAGCGGAGCGCGGTGCCGTCGCCGCGCGAGAACGGCGAGGTGCGGCGGTAGTAGCCGTCGTCGTGGACGATGTAGGCGCCCGAACGCAGCACGACGCGGGCGTCCACCTCGCCGAGGACCTGCACGACCTGGTCGAAGTAGGTGCTGCCGCCGGCGGTGACGATCGGGTCGTCGGTCTCGTGCTCCAGCCGCCCGCTGAGGGCGGCGAGGCGGCGCAGGTAGCCGTCCACGGCGGCGAGGCCGTCGGCGGAGGTGTCGTGGGCGAGCGCGCCCTCGTATCCGGCCGCGCCGACGAGCCGCAGCGTGCGGGACTTGCGGACGGCGTCGGCGATGGCGAGCGCCTCGTCGTCGTCGCGCACACCCGTGCGGCCGTGCGGTCCGCCGAGCTCGACGCAGACACTCACGGGGCGCTGCGCGCGCGCCAGGCGCAGGGCCTGGTCCATCAACTCGACCGAACGCACCGAATCGACCCAGGAGATGAACTCCAGATCGGGGTCGTCGTCCTGCTCGCCCGCCAGCCACGCCAGGCCGGCCTCGTCCAGCAGCGAGTTGGCCAGCATGAGGCGGTCGAAGCCGAACGCGCGGGCGACGCGGAGCTGCGGCAGGTTCGCCAGCGTGATGCCCCAGGCGCCGGCGTCCAACTGGCGGCGCCACAGCGCGGGCGCCATCGTCGTCTTGCCGTGCGGGGCCAGCTCGACGCCCGCCTCCCGCACCCAGTCCGCCATGACCCGGACGTTGTGGTCGAGGGCGCCCGCGTCCAGCGTCAGCAGGGGCGTGCCGAACTCGTCCAGGGAGGGCCGGGCGTCCAGGTACTCGCCGGCCGTGGCGCCGTGCGCGGAGGCCGGCAGCGCCTTGTACCGCCAGTCGAGAACGGCGCTGTCATCCCATACGGCATCCATCCGGCCTCCTCTGTTGCACATAGTGCAACGAACATTGCATAGTGCGCTTTTGCCGTTGTAACATCGCCTCGCGTCGCAGGTCAACGGGGGAGGGAACATGCCGCGTCCGCCGGCGGTGGTCTGCCTCGGCGAGGCCATGGCCGCCCTGCTGCCCGGCACGCCCGGCCCGCTGGAGGACGTCGCCGTCTTCCGCCCCGGGACCGGCGGCGCCGAGGCGAACGTGGCGTGCGGCCTGGCCGCCCTCGGCGTCCCGGCGGCATGGATCGGGCGGGTCGGCGACGACGGCTTCGGCCGCCGCATCGTGCGCGACCTGGCCGCGGCGGGCGTCGACGTCACCGGCGTCGTCGTCGACGCCGAGCGCCCCACCGGCCTGTTCGTGAAGGAGACCCGCGACGGCCGCAGCGTCCTGCACTACTACCGGCGCGGCTCGGCCGGGTCGGCGCTCTCCCCCGGCCTGCTCGCCGACCCGCGCGCCGCGGCCCTGCTGGACGGCGCCGCGCTCGTCCACCTGTCGGGCATCACCCCGGCCCTGTCGGACGGCGCGCACGACCTGGTGCGGGCCCTGCTGGAACGCCACCGCGTCGTCTTCGACCTCAACTGGCGGCCGGGCCTCTGGCGCGGCCGCGACCCGGCCGTCCTGCGCGACCTGATGAACGCCGCCGACACCGTGCTGCTCGGCGCCGACGAGGCCGCCGCCGTCCTCGGCACCGGCGACCCCGCGGCGCTGCGCGCCCTGCTGCCCGGCCCGCGGACGCTGGTCGTCAAGGACGACGCGCACCGCGCCACCGCCCTCACCCGCGACGGCGCGCACGCCGAGCCCGCGCTGCGCGTCGAGGTCGTGGAGGCGACCGGCGCGGGCGACGCCTTCGCCGCCGGCTACCTCACCGGCGTCCTGCGCGGCCTGGACCAGCGCGGGCGGCTGCGCCTCGGCCACCTGTCGGCCGCGGCGACGCTCGTCGTCCCCGGCGACCACGGCGATCCCGGCGTCCTGCCGGGGCCGGTCGACGACCTGCTCGCCGCCACCCCCGCGGAATGGGCGGACATCGTGGTCAGGAGGGCCGCCCCATGAGCCAGAGCCTGACCCGGGGCCTGCTCCTGCTGACCGAGCTCGCCGACGGCCCGCGCTCGCTGGACGAGCTGGCGGCCCGCGCCGGCGTGCACAAGACGACCGTGCTGCGGCTGCTGCGCGCGCTGCAGGAGGAGCGGTTCGTCCGGCGCGACGACGACCACCGCTACCACCTCGGCTCGCGGCTGTTCGCGCTCGCCGGCGCGGCCCTGGAGCAGCGCGGCGTCCGCGAGATCGCCCGCCCGCACCTGGCGCGGCTGAACGAGGCGACCGGCCAGACCGTGCACCTCGGCGTGTACGAGGACGGCGCGGTCGTCTACCTGGACAAGTTCGACTCCCGGCACGCGATCCGGATGTACTCGCGGGTCGGCCTGGCCATGCCGCTGCACGCCACCGCGATCGCCAAGGCGCTGCTCGCCGACCTGCCCGAGGCGGCGCGGCGGCGCGTCGCGGCCGGCATCGACTACGTCCGCCACACCGGCAACACCATCGGCGGCGCCGCGGAACTGCTCGCCGAACTCGTCCGGGTCGCCGAACAGGGGTACGCCCTGGACGACGCCGAGCACGAGACGTTCATCCGCTGCGTCGCCGTGCCGGTGCGCGGCGCGGGCGGGCGGGCCGTCGCGGCCGTGTCGATCTCGGTGCCGGACGTCCTGTCGGGCCGCGACCAGGTGCTGGAGCTGCTTCCGGCGCTGCGGGACACGGCCCGCGCCATCTCCGCCGACTGCGGCCACACGGAAGGTTCCCACGATGGACAAGACTGATATCCGGACCGACGGCGCCCCGGCGGCGGCCTGGTCGTTCTCCCAGGGAGTGCGCAAGGGCCCGCTGCTGCAGGTGTCCGGGCAGGGCCCGCAGGACCCGGCGACGGGCGAGTACGTCCACCCCGGCGACGTGAAGGCCCAGACGGCGCGGACGCTGGCCAACGTCAAGGCGGTCCTGGAGGCGGGCGGCGCGAGCGTGGAGGACGTGCTGATGCTCCGCGTCTACCTGGCCGACCGGGCCGACTTCCCGGCGATGAACGAGGCCTACACCGCGTTCGTCAAGGAGAACTGCCCGAGCGGGGTGCTGCCGGCGCGGACCACGGTGATCGTGGGCCTGCCGCACCCGGCCATGCTGGTGGAGATCGACGCGCTCGCCGCGGTCGGCTGACCTGGGGAGACGGCCGGGCCCGGCGGCCCCCATGGCGAACGGGACATGTCCGTCAAGGCAACTTGAGCGTACTGTGATCGCCTTTATCTCCCCTGATGACCACTTCCCCCACTAACGTGTCCTCTCGTGGGGGAAAGTGAACTGAGCGGGCCGTCCCGCCGCAAAGCGCTCTGGCTGATGGGGGCCGCCGGGCTCGCCGGGATCGGCGCCCTCGGCGCCGACAGCGCGCACCCGGCCGCCGGCCGGGCCGCCGCGCTGCGCACGCCCGGACCGCGGCCGCGCTCGGTGCTGCACCCGAGCCCGACACCGCCGGCGAGCCCGCCGCCGCCCCCGCCGCCGCCGAAGCCCATGCCGCGGCCGCCGTCCTGGACGCAGGGGCCGCTCACCGCGACCAAGCACCCGGTGCGCTACCTGGCGGAACTGAACCCGCCGCCCCCGCCGAACAGCATCGCGCTGACCATCGACGACGGCCCGAGCCCGCTGTGGACGCCGCGCGTGCTGGACCTGCTCGACGAGCACGACATCAAGGCGACCTTCTTCATCATCGGCGAGCAGGTCGAGGAGTTCCCCAAGCTGACGCGGCGCATCGCCGACGCCGGCCACCAGGTCTGCAACCACACCATGACCCACCCCGACCTCAGCTTCGCCGCCGCCAAGAAGGTCAAGCACGAGATCGTCGAGGCGCACGACAAGATCGCGCAGGTGACGGGAGTGGTGCCGACGTTCTTCCGGGCGCCCGGCGGCGGCTGGTCCAAGCGCGTCTACGAGACCATCGCCGAGCACGGGATGCTGCCGATCGACTGGTCGGTGGACCCGCGCGACTGGTCCCGGCCGGGCGTCGGCAGCATCCGCCGCAACCTGCTGACCGGCAAGGCGGGCAACATCCTGCTCTGCCACGACGGCGGCGGCGACCGCTCGCAGACGCTGGCCGCGCTGAAGACCGTCATCCCGAAGATGAAGAGGCGCGGGCTGAACTTCATCCCGCTCTGATCCCGGCGAACAGGTCGTCCTCCGGCACCCGCACCGGCACCGCCGACCGGGCGAGGTGGAACTCCTCGACCGGCCAGACCTCCCGCTCGACGTCGCGCGGGTGCCGCATGAAGCCGGCATCGGGGTCGATCTGGGTGGCGTGCGCGAGCAGCGCCCGGTCCCTGACCTCGAAGTACTCCGCGCACGGCACCCGCGTGGTGATCTCCAACCCGGGCCTGTCCGGCCACTCCGCCAGGATCGGGCCCATGCCCGACTCCAGGCCGCGCGCGAGCAGGCCGTCGTGCAGCGCCTGGAACCAGGCCCGCGAGAGCGCGCCCTGGTAGTACAGCTTGAGCGGCCGCCACGGCTCCCCCGGATACCTGGCGGGATCGCCGGCCGCGTCGAACGCCTCGACCGTCACCCGGTGGGTCATGACGTGGTCGGGATGCGGATAACCGCCGCTCTCGTCATAGGTGACGACGACGTGCGGCCGGAACTCCCGGATCAACGCCACCAGCGGCCGCGCCGCCTCCGCCACGTCCTGGGCGGCGAAGCAGCCCTCCGGCAGCGGCTCGTCCATCCCCGAGTCCACGAACCCGAGGAACCGCTGCCGGACGCCCAGGAGCTCGCGGGCCGCCGCCATCTCCGCCCGCCGGATCGCCGCCAGGTTCTCCAGCACCCCGGGCCGGTCCAGCGCCGGATTGAGCACACTCCCGCGCTCCCCGCCGGTGCAGGTGGCCACCATGACGTCCGCTCCTTCGGCGGCGTACTTGGCGAGGGTCGCCGCGCCCTTGCTGGACTCGTCGTCGGGATGGGCATGCACGCTGAGCAGGCGCAGGGTCATCGGTTCTCCTTCGAGGGGTACAGGAGGGCGGGGACGAGCGTGAGGGCGGACAGGCCGAACGCCCACCAGAACGTCCCCCCGTAGGCGGCGGCGGGGGCGTGCCCGGAAAGCCCGTGCTGCAGGATCACCACCATGACCGCAGTGCCGAGCGAGCCGCCGACCCGGTTGACGGTGTTGACGGCGCCCGCGGCACGCGCCGCCTCGTGCCGGCCGACGCTCGCGTAGACCGTCGCCATCCCCGGCGCCATCATGAGGCCGAGCCCGGCGCCGCGCAGCACCAGCGAGGCGACCATCACCCAGGCGGGCGGCCCGGCGGCGACCTGCGTGAACGCGACCGTGCCGAGCAGCGTCAGGGCGATCCCGGCCAGGACGAGCGGGCGCGGCGCGAGCCGGTCGGCCAGCCGCCCGCCGAGCAGCGTCGCCACTGCGGTGCCGAGCGCCTGCGGCGCGAGCAGCAGCCCGGCCTCCAGCGCCGAGGCGTGCTCGACCTGCTGGTAGTACAGCGGCAGCAGCAGCATGGAGCCGTAGAGGGTGGCGCCCTGCAGGAACGAGTTGGACGTCGCGACCGCGAACCCCCGGCGGGCGAAAAGCCGCACGTCGATCAGCGGTTCCCCGGAGTGGCGCAGCGCGTGCACCACGTAGGCGGCGACCAGCAGCGCGCCCGCGGCGAGCGCCGCGACGACCCGGGCCGAGCCGAAGCCCGCGCCCTCGCCCGCGCTGGAGAACCCGTAGACCAGGGCCGCGAGGCCGGGCGACAGCAGGACCAGGCCCCGCGCGTCCAGCCGGCTCCCCTTCCCCCGCTCGGCGTCACGGGGCAGGAACCGCGCGGCGAGCACCAGCGTGAGCAGCCCGACCGGGATGTTCACCAGGAACATCCAGCGCCAGCCCAGCCACTCCAGCAGCGCGCCGCCGGCGAGGGGGCCGAGCACCGGCGCGAACGTGATCGGCAGGAGCGTGGTCCCCAGGATCCGGCCGAGCCGCCGCGGCCCGGCGGCCCGCACCAGCATCGCCTGCCCGACCGGCTGGATCAGCCCGCCGCCGAGCCCCTGCAGCACGCGGAACGCGATCAGGCTCGCCGCCGACCAGGCCAGCCCGCAGAGCGCGGACCCGCCGGCGAACAGCGCGACCGAGGCGATCCACGTCGCCTTGGCGCCGAACCGCTCGCTCGCCCAGCCCGCGAGCGGCATCACCGTCGCGATCGCCAGCAGGTAGCCGGCCGACACCCACTGCATGGTGCCGAGCGGGGCCCCCAGATCGCGGCCGGTCGCCTCGATCCCGACGCTGACGATGGTGGTGTCGAGCAGGGCCAGGATCGGGCCGAGGACCAGCACGAACGCGGTGCGCAGCAGCCCCGCGTCGAGCCGCGTCCCGGCCGCCGCGGGCGGAGCGGCGATGGTCGCCATGAATACCTCCCAGAAATTTAGGATGAGGCAAAATTTAGTCTTCATCCACTCTCTGGGTCAAGCAAAAAATTATGTTCGATCCAACTTCCTTCGCCAGGGAACTCTCCCCCGCCGATCGGCCGAGGACGGGGTGAACCGACCAGAGCCGGAACCGTGCGGTCCCGGTTGCACCGCGTCCGCACGAAGGTGCGCCGCGCGTTCGGCGGCGCCGCCCCCCTGACCATGAGCAAGGAGCCTCAGGCATGAGCACCGACCAGATCACCCTGTTCCGTGAGAACCGGCCCGCCGTCCCCTGTTCGCGGCCGGTGCGCTCGGCGCCGCGCTCACCGTCGGCGCCGCCGCCTTCGTGAGCGTCAGCGGGGGCGACAGGCCCGCGCCGACGCGGATGCAGCCGGTCTCCGCCGACATCGCCGGCCGCGAGGGCGTCACGCTCTACCGCGACCAGGGCGGCTACCTGCGCGGCGAGGTCTTCGTCGGCCCGGCGGGCTACGCCTACCTCGGCTTCCGGTTCCGTGCGCTGCGTGACCACGCCGAGCCGGGCCTGGAGCCGGTCCGCAGGGGCCAGATCATCGGCTGGGGCGGCGTGCTGAAGGCCGGCTACGTCGCCGGACCAGGCAAAAAGGACTGAACGGTTCACCTCGGCTGACGGGGATGGTGAGGAGGACGTAACAGCAGGGTCAGGACAAACGACACAGCCGGGAAACAGCGGCTCCCTACGGTGCGTGGTGGCTTCGCAGCACCGGGGAGGGATCTGTGACGGCTGCCACGACCGTGAAGACCGTCTGTTCCTACTGCGGCGTCGGCTGCGGCATGCTGCTGGACATCGAGACCGATCCGGCGACCGGCCGCCGCCGCGTCGCGCGGGTGCGCGGCGACAAGGACCACCCCACCAACTTCGGCCGGCTGTGCACCAAGGGTGCGACCAGCGCCGAGATGCTCGCCGCGCCCGGCCGGCTCACCACCGCGCTGGTGCGCGGCGACCGCGGCGACGCGCCGGCGCCCGCCGGGGTGGACGCCGCGATCACCGGCACCGCGCGGCGGCTGCGCGCCATCCTGGACGAGCACGGCCCCGACGCCCTGTCGTTCTACGTGTCCGGGCAGATGACGCTGGAGGCGCAGTACCTGGTCAACAAGCTGGCCAAGGGCTTCGTCGGCACCAACCAGATCGAGTCGAACTCGCGCCTGTGCATGGCCAGCGCGGGCAGCGGCTACAAGCTGTCGCTCGGCGCGGACGGCCCGCCCGGTTCCTACCAGGACTTCGACCACGCCGACGTGTTCCTGGTGATCGGCTCGAACATGGCCGACTGCCACCCGATCCTGTTCCTGCGGATGATGGACCGGGTCAAGGCGGGCGCGAAGCTGATCGTCGTCGATCCGCGGCGCACCGCGACCGCCGCCAAGGCCGACCTGTTCCTTCAGGTGAAACCGGGGACGGACCTGGCGCTGCTGAACGGCCTGCTGCACCTGCTGGTCGCGGACGGCGCGGTCGACGAGCAGTTCGTCGCCTCCTCCACCGAGGGCTGGGAGGCGATGCCGGAGTTCCTGGAGGACTACCCGCCCGCCACCGTCGCCGAGATCACCGGCCTGGCCGAGGACGACCTGCGCACCGCCGCCCGCTGGATCGGCGAGGCCGGCGACTGGATGAGCTGCTGGACGATGGGCCTCAACCAGAGCACGCACGGCACCTGGAACACCAACGCCCTTTGCAACCTGCACCTGGCGACCGGCGCGATCCTGCGCCGGGGCAGCGGCCCGTTCTCCCTCACCGGCCAGCCGAACGCGATGGGCGGCCGGGAGATGGGCTACATGGGGCCCGGCCTGCCCGGGCAGCGCTCCACGCTCGACGCCGCCGACCGCGCGTTCGTGGAGGACCTGTGGCGGGTGCCGCGCGGGACGCTGCGCCCCGACCCCGGCAAGGGCACCGTCGACATGTTCGCCCGGATGGCCGAGGGCGCCATCAAGGCGTGCTGGATCATCTGCACCAACCCGGTCGCGTCGGTCGCCAACCGCCGGACGGTGATCGAGGGGCTGGAGGCGGCCGAGTTCGTCGTCACCCAGGACGGCTACGCCGACACCGAGACCAACGCCTACGCCGACGTGGTGCTGCCCGCCGCGATCTGGGCCGAGACCGACGGCGTGATGGTCAACTCCGAGCGGAACCTGACGCTGGCGCAGCGCGCCGTCGCGCCCGCCGGGGAGGCGCTGCCGGACTGGCAGATCATCGCGCGGGTCGCCTGCGAGATGGGGTACGGCGACGCCTTCTCCTACGCCTCCGCCGAGGAGGTCTTCGAGGAGATCAAGCAGGCGTACAACCCCAAGACCGGCTACGACCTGCGCGGTGTCAGCTACGAGCGGCTGCGCGCCACGCCCGTCCAGTGGCCTGCGGCCGACCCGGCGGGCGGCGACCGCAACCCGGTCCGCTACCTGGAGACCGGGCGCCCGGTCTTCCCGACGCCGAGCGGCCGCGCGGTCTTCCACGCCCGCCCGCACATGCCGCCGGCCGAGCTGCCCGACGACGACTTCCCGTTCGTGCTGAACACCGGCCGCGTCCAGCACCAGTGGCACACCCTCACCAAGACCGGCAAGGTCGCCAAGCTGAACAAGCTGAATCCCGGCCCGTTCGTGGAAATCCACCCCGACGACGCGCGCGCGCTCGGCATCGCCGAAGGCGACAAGGTCGAGGTCGCCTCGCGTCGCGGCAAGGCGGTGCTGCCTGCGGTCGTCACCGACCGCGTCCTGCCTGGCTCGTGTTTCGCGCCGTTCCACTGGAACGACCTGTTCGGCGAGTACCTGAGCGTCAACGCGGTGACCAGCGACGCCATCGACCCGATCTCGTTCCAGCCGGAGTTCAAGGCGTGCGCGGTGACACTGGCCAAGGTGCCCGTGATGGAGGACACCGCGCGCGCGCCGCTCGCCGAGGCCCTCGGCGTCGCCGACATCGCGCCGCCGGTCTTCACCTCCGAGCAGCGCCACTACCTGGCCGGATTCCTCAGCGGCTTGCAGGCGGCGCCGCCCACGAGCGTCCCGGTGCTGCCACCGCAGGCGCCGCTGGACGCCGACGCCGCCCGCTGGGTGGACGGCCTGCTAGCCGGGATGTTCTCCCGCGAGCCCGCCCCGGCCACCACGCCCGCCGCCGCCGACGGCCGGGAGATCGTGGTGCTGTGGGCGTCGCAGACCGGCAACGCCGAGGAGTTCGCGAACGAGGCGGCCCGCCGCCTCACCGAGGCCGGCTGGCGTCCCTCGCTCGTCCCGATGGACGACTGCACGCCCGAACTGCTCGCCGGCGACGCGCCCGTGCTGTTCATCACCAGCACGTTCGGCGACGGCGAGGCCCCCGACAACGGCACCGCGTTCTGGGAGGCGCTCGCCGACCACCCCGGCCTGCCCGGCAAGCCCTACGGGGTGCTGGCGTTCGGCGACTCCAGCTACGACAGCTTCTGCGGCCACGGCCGCCGCCTGGACGACCGGCTCGACGAGCTCGGCGCCACCCGCCTGGTCCCGCGCGCCGACTGCGAACCCGACTACGCCGACACCGCCGCGCGCTGGCTCGACCAGGTCCTCACCGCGCTCGGCGCACCGGCCCCCGCCGCCGCCCCCGCCCCGGCCGCGCCCAAGTACTCCAAGGCCTCCCCCTACACCGCCAAGCTCGTCGGGAACCGGCTGCTCAGCCTGCCGGGCGCGAACAAGGAGGTCCGCCAGTTCACCTTCGACATCGGCGACCTGGAGTACCAGGCCGGCGACGCCCTCGGCGTCTGGCCGGTCAACTCCCCCGCCCTGGTCGCCGAGTGGCTGGAGGCGACCGGGCTGGACGCGGCGCGGCCCGTCGCGCTGCCCGGCCCCGTCGAGACCACCTTCGGCGAGGCCCTCGCCTCCCGGCTGGAGATCGCGCGCCTCACCCCCGACCTGCTGCGCTTCGCGCTGGAGCAGACCGGCGACCGGCACCTGAAGCACCTGCTGCGGCCCGGCAACAAGGACGAGCTGGCCAAATGGACGTGGGGACGGCAGGCCGTCGACGTCGTCACCGAGTTCGGGCTGCGCGCCTCCGCCCAGGAATGGGCCGAGCTGCTCAAACCGCTCCAGCCGCGGCTCTACTCGATCTCCTCCAGCCCGCTCGCCGACCCCGGCCTGGTGCGGCTCACCGTCTCGGTCGTCCGCTACGGCAACGAGCAGGGCGTCCCGCGCGGCGGCGTCGCCTCCACCTTCCTCGCCGACCGCGCCGGCGACGGCACCGTGGAGGTGTTCGTCCAGCGCTCGCCGCACTTCGCGCCGCCGGCCGACCCCGGCACCCCCATGATCATGATCGGCCCGGGCACCGGCGTCGCCCCGTTCCTCGGCTTCCTGGAGGAGCGGCGCGCGCGCGGCGCGACCGGCCGCAACTGGCTGTTCTTCGGCGAGCAGCGCGCGGCGACCGACCACTACTACAAGGACGAGCTGGCCTCCTTCCAGCGCGACGGCCTGCTCGACCGCCTCGACCTGGCCTTCTCCCGCGACCAGCGCTCCAAGGTCTACGTCCAGGACCGGATGCGCGAGCACGGCGCGCACCTGTGGGGCTGGATCCGCGACGGCGCGCACGTGTACGTGTGCGGCGACGCCGCCCGGATGGCCAAGGACGTCGACGCCGCGCTCCGCGAGATCGCCGTCAAGCACGGCCGCATGGACGCCGACGCCGCCGCCGCGTACGTCAAGCGCCTCGCCGCCGACAAGCGCTACGTCCGCGACGTGTACTGAGCCGACGTCACCACCCTGTAAGGGTCGTTCCGGGGGCCTTGCTGGTGGACTGGACGCCATGATGCGCAAGCGGTGGATTCAGATCGGCCTGGTGGCGTTCGTCGTGGTCGGGGCGGCCGCGCTGTACCTCACCCAGCCGTGGCGGGCGTTCGTCGACCGCGAGGTGAACGAGACGGTGCCGACGGCGGCCGCCGCGACACCGGCGGCGGCCGGCGCCCCGAGCACCCCGGCCGCCCCGGCGGCGCAGGTCCTGGCGCGCGGCACGTTCGTCACCCACGAGCACGACACCTCCGGCAAGGCGTCGGTGGTGCGGCTGCCCGACGGCAAGACGATCCTGCGGATCGAGGACCTGGACACCTCCGACGGCCCCGACCTGCGGGTCTGGCTGAGCGACCAGCCCGTCAAGGAGGGCTCGGCCGGCTGGTCGGCCTTCGACGACGGCGCCTACGTCGAGCTCGGCAAGCTGAAGGGCAACAAGGGCAGCCAGAACTACACGATCCCGGCGGGCACCGACCTTAAGAAGCTGACGAGCGTGTCGATCTGGTGCAAGCGCTTCCACGTCTCCTTCGGCGCCGCCGCCCTCCGCGCCTGACCCGCCGCCGGGGGTGTACCTGGGTACACCTCCGTTCCGGGGTCTCCGCCTCCTGCGCGTACAGTGCGCCGGGCCCGAAACTGGTCCTGAACGGATCGCAAGGTACGGAGGACCCCGGTGAACGGTGAAGTGGTGGCGGAGACCTGGCTGCAGCAGCGCGTCAGGGCGCCCTGGCGGGGATTCCGGCTGGCGCTGCTGTCGATCCCCGCGGTCGTGCTGTCGTGCGCGCTGCTCACGTCGATGTCGCTGATCGGGCTCGGGATCGGGATCGTGCTGGTGCCGGTGGTCGCGGTCGCGGTGCGCGGCCTGCTCGACCTGTACCGCGACCTGATCACGCGGTGGACCGGCACCGAGATCGAACGGCCCTACCTGCCCGACCCGCCGGAGCCGGAGAACGTCTGGCAGCGCTTCGCCCGGCTGATGGCCGACCCGGCGACCTGGCGCGACCTGCTGTGGCTGTTCGCCGACCCCGTCGTGGTGCTGCTCACCGCCGCGCTGCCCTTCTACCTGATGCTGTACGGGGTGTGGGGCTGGGTCCTGGCGGCCGGCGTCGGCGGCATCATCGGCGACCACGGCGGCAACGACTACTACACCTTCGTGCACGTCGGGGCGGGCTACGGCGAGAACACCGCCCTGCGGGCCACCACCGCCGTCGTCGGCGTGCTGTTCCTGATCGGCGGCTTCCTGTCCGGCCCCGCCATGCTGCGCACCTACGGCGGCTGGGGGCGGACGCTGCTCGGCCCGACCGAGCGGTCCCGGCTGGCGCTGCGCGTCCGCCACCTCACCGAGACCCGCTCGGACGCCGTGGACGCCTCCGCCGCCGAGCTGCGCCGCATCGAGCGCGACCTGCACGACGGCGCGCAGGCCCGGCTCGTCGCGATGGGCATGAGCCTCGGCGCGATCGAGCACCTGCTGGACCGCGACCCCGAGCGGGCGCGGGCGCTGCTGGCGCAGACCCGCGAGTCGTCGGCCAAGGCCCTGCACGAGCTGCGCGACCTGGTGCGCGGCATCCACCCGCCGGTGCTCGCCGACCGGGGCGTCGGCGACGCCGTCCGCGCCCTCGCGCTGGACCACCCGCTGGACGTCGAGGTCGCCGTCGACCTGCCGGGCCGCCCCGACGCGCCGGTGGAGTCGGCCGCCTACTTCGCCGTCTCGGAGATCCTCACCAACGCCGCCAAGCACGCCGGCGCCGCCCGCGTCTGGGTCGACATGCGGTACACCGGCGGCATGCTGCGGATCAGCGTCACCGACGACGGGCACGGCGGCGCGTCCCTGGAGAACGGCACCGGGCTGCGCGGCATCGAGCGGCGGATCGCTACATTCGACGGCGTGCTCGCCCTGAACTCCCCGCCGGGCGGCCCCACCATCGTCACCCTGGAGCTCCCGTGCGCGTTGTCCTCGCCGAAGATCTAGCCCTGCTGCGCGAGGGGCTGGTCAGCCTGCTGGAGTCGCACGGGTTCGAGATCGCCGCCGCCGTCGACAACGGGCCCGCGCTGCTGAAGGCGCTGCTCGACCACCGCCCGGACGTGGCGGTGGTCGACGTGCGGCTGCCGCCGTCGTTCACCGACGAGGGGCTGCAGGCCGCCCTCGCCGCCCGGCGCGAGGTGCCCGGCCTGCCGGTCCTGGTCCTGTCGCAGTACGTCGAGCAGCTCTACGCCCGCGAGCTGCTCGCCGACGGCACCGGCGGCATCGGCTACCTGCTGAAGGACCGCGTCTTCGACACCGCCCAGTTCGTCGACGCGGTCCGCCGCGTCGCGGCGGGCGGCACCGCGATGGACCCCGAGGTCATCTCCCGCCTCGTCGCCCGCGGCGCCCGCGACCACCCCGTCGGCCGCCTCACCCCGCGCGAGAAGGAGGTCCTGGAGCTGATGGCGCAGGGCCGCTCGAACGCCGCGATCGCGCAGGCCCTGGTCGTCACCGAGCGCGCCGTCGCCAAGCACACCGCCAACATCTTCGCCAAGCTGGACCTGGCCGTCTCCGACGACGACAACCGCCGCGTCCTCGCCGTCCTCGCCTACCTCAACGCCTGAGTCACCGCACATCCACGAAGGGTGATGACCTACGGTATGGACATGAGCGAGTTGCCCCTGGAAGACGTGCCCGGCCTGGCCGATCTTGCCCACCGCGCCGCGGACCGGGGGCAGGTGGTCTATCTGACCGAGCACGGTCAACGGCTGGCCGCGATCGTCCCGGCCGATATCGCCGGCGAGCTGGCCGCGATGAGCGCCGAGGAACGCGCGGAGCTGTTCGAGGACCTCCAGGACAGCCTCGCCGCACGGCGCGCCCTGGCCGCCGTCGAGGCCGGGGAACCCGTCGTCCCGTGGGAAGAGGTCAAGAGCCGGCTCGAGCTCTGACCCGATGGCCGACTACCGCGTCGCGCTGCTGCCCAGCGCGGAGAAACAACTGGCCGCCCTGGACGAACCGGTACGCCGCCGGGTCGCCGCCGCCATCGATGCTCTCGCAGAGAACTGCCGCCCTAGTGGCGCGATCGCTCTGCAGGGAGTGTCCGGAGTCCTCCGCATCCGGGTGGGGACTACCGGATCATCTACACCGTCGATGACGGAGAGCTGCTCGTCCTGGTCATCGAGATCGGTCACCGGAGCCGGGTCTACCGCGACCGCTGAGCCGAGCGGATGGGCGGTTGCCGGGTAGGACGGTAAACGAGCAACCGGAGTTCTTCCGGAGTGAAGGTCATCGCCATATCACCTTTCTCCCTTTCCGGGCTATCGGCGGCAGGAGATATTGAATTATCTTGCTCGGCGAGATGGCCCGTTGGAGGGCGCGATGACGGTGATCCTGATCCTGCTCTGCCTGGCGATCGCCGGGCGGGAGCTGTACCTGGCGTTCGACCGGAAGCGGAGCGGCGGGGGGCCCGAGGTCGCGCTGCTGCGGCGGCGGGTCGCCGGGACGGCCGAGGAGGTGGCGCGGCTGCGCCGGGCGCAGGACAAGCAGGCGACGGCGCTGACCGAGACCGACGGGCGGATCGCGTCGCTGGTCACGCAGATCAACGACCGGGTCGTGCCGCAGGTCAACCAGGGGCTCGGCGCGCATCGGGCGGCGCTGGACCGGCTGGAGGGGGAGGTCGCCGCGATCCGGGCGCAGCTCGCGGGGCGGCTGGACCAGGCGGTGGCGGCGTCGCTCGGCGCCGATCCGGTCGACACGGTGGTAGGGGCGCTCGCCGCCGATGACGAGGAGGTGCGGGCGGAGCTCGGCCGCGCTTATGAGCGGTTCGCCGGGGCGTGCGGGTTGCGGGTGGAGATGGTCGTTCCGGTGGAGGAGGAGCCCTGGCGGGTCCGCTACTACTTGTCGGGGCGTAGCCCGCGGGCGTTGGAGCGGGATTTCATCGAGTTGCTGCGCGCGCCCGGTGCGGAAGCGCGCGCGCTGCTGGAGGCGTTGCGCGGCGTCGGGCAGGGCGGCGCCCAAGTCGGCCCGCTGGTGATGGTGCGGACGCCGGACGCGCTGGTCTGCGGTGTCCTGACGCTGGCCAGGCTGCGTTGCGGGGCCGATCCGCTGGCCGACCCGGACGGGCTGCGGCGCCTGCCCGAGTCGCGCCTGCTCGACGCGACCGCGCTCAGTGCTTAGGGGCTCAGTGCGTAGGGGCGGTCCAGGTGAAGGACGGGGGCCGGCGCTCCAGGAACGCCGCGACGCCCTCGGCGACGTCGCCGCCCGCGGTGACCTCGTCCAGCCAGCCGCGGACCTTGGCCTCGACGGGCTCGCCGGCGGCGATGGCGTCCACGATGTCCTTGGCGGCCCGCTGGGTGAGCAGCGAGCGGGTGGCGAGGGTGGCGGCGAACTCGGCGACGCGGGCGTGCACGTCGGGGGCGGTCTCGTCGACCAGGCCGATGCGCAGCGCGTGCGCGGCGTCCACCAGGTCGGCCGAGAACAGCAGGTACTTGGCGGCGGACGCGCCGGTCTGGCGGACCAGCCGGGCCGTCGCCGAGGCCGGGTAGACGATGCCGAGCTTGGCCGGGGTGATGCCGAACCGCGCGCCGGACGCGGCGAACCGCAGGTCGCAGGCGAGGGCGAGCTGGCAGCCGCCGCCGACGCAGAACCCCTCGATCGCGGCGATGGTCGGCTTGGGGAAGGCGGCGAGCGCCTCCTCGGCGGCGGTGGACAGGTGCCCGTCGTCGGGCCGGTTGATGGCGGCCAGCTCGCCGATGTCGGCGCCGGCGCAGAAGTCGCCGCCGGCGCCGGTGAGCACCAGGGCGCGCACGGCGGGGTCGGCGGCCAGGCCGTCCAGCAGCGGCGGCAGCGCCCGCCACATGTCGGCGGTCATCGCGTTGCGCTTGCCCGGCCGGTCGATCGTGATCGTCGCGATGCCGCCGGCGATCTCACGGCGCAGGCTCATGTCGGTCCCCCTCGGTTCGTCGTCGTCATCGTAGGGGGCGTTCCGGGCGCGTTCTCCGGCGGAACCCGGGGTGGCACTCACGAGTCGAAGAGGGCTATAAGGATCAATTACCGGAAAACCCCCACGGAGGCCCGCCACCATGACCGACCGTCCGGCGCTCACGCGGGCCACCGCCGGGGCGGCCGCCCTGCTCCTCGCCCTCACGGCCTGCGGGGACGGCGGCGCCAAGGCCGCCCCCACGACCACGCCGGCGGCCACCCCCGCCGGCGCCGACACCCCCGAGGGCACCCTGGTCTGCGAGGACCCGGCCGGCGACCTGCAGTGGAGCGCCGCCCAGAAGAAGGCCGGTACCGCCAAGCCGCTGTGGATCGACCTGCTGTGGGTGTCCTGGGACCGCGACGACGAGGGCGGCACCGTCACCTTCAAGCCCGCCGGCCCGCTGCCGGCCGAGCCCGCCGCGGGCGCCACGACCTACAGCACCACCCTGAAGCAGGGGTCGCTGGAGACGGTGGTGCGCGCCCGCCTGCTCAAGGGCAGGTGGACGGTCACCAGCGGCGTCCGCAAGCCGGTGCGGCTGAAGGTCGCGCCGGTCGTCGAGAAGGACTCGGTGACGCTGTCGCTGCCGATGAGGGTGCCCGCCGACGGCCGGGCCGTCGTCCTCGGCAAGGCGCTGAGCACCGCGGCCGGCACCGAGGCCGTGGTCGAGAAGACCGTTTTCCGCGACGCCGAGTGCCGGACCGAGAAGGACCGGCGCAGGCTCAGGTCCCGCAAGCGCGTCAAGAGCTACCTGAGCTGGCCGGTCGTCGCCGGCGCCCCCGGCTCGACGGGCCGGCCCCGCACCGGGCCCACCACCAGGCGCTCCACCGGTTCCACCCCGTCCAAGACGGGTACGGGCACCAGGTCGGGGTCGCGGCGTTCGGGCCGCCGCTGAGGGCCGGCGCCGGAGGCCGGGAATGCCAACTGGGAGCGAAGTGCTGTACTGTCGTGGTAGCGCCTTCGTTCTCCGCGAGCCTTCGGACTTCGACAGCGAGCGGCGAAGGCGTGTTTCCCCGCCCGGGCCATCTGAGCGCCCGGTGTTCCGCGTTCCCCATTCGTCCGTGCCCGGATATGCGCCTCGCGTGTGCCGGGCCATCGCACCAAGGGAGCCGTAGCCGGTCGGGTGAACCGAGCCGCCATTCTTTCGTACCTCCCGCCAGCGCGCCGCGGGTATCGCAGCCGCCCGGGGGAACAGACTTCCGGTGGAGCGCGAGTGTTCGCGCCGCCTGAGAAGGGACCCGCATTGCCCAGTACCACCATCTCCCCGGAAAAGACCCTGCCCGCGCAGGTGCCCCGGCAGAGCCAGGGCCGGCCGAGCACCGCTCAGCAGAACGCAGGCCAGAGCACGGGACAGGCGTCCGCCGAGGAGCTGACCGTCCCGTTCCACGGCGTCCTGGACGTCCAGGACAAGCACGCGTTCGTGCGGACGCAGGGCTACCTCCCCGGCCCCGACGACGTGTACGTCTCCCTCGCCCAGGTCAAGACCGGCCACCTGCGCCCCGGCGACATCGTCGAGGGCACCGCCCGCACCCCCCGCTCGGGCCGGGAGAAGTTCAGCGCGCTGGTGCGCGTGGAGACCGTCAACGGCGTGTCGCCGAAGCAGGCCGCGGGCCGCCCGGAGTTCGGCCGGCTGACGCCGCTGTTCCCCGACGAGCGGCTGCGCCTGGACACCGGCCCGCTCGCGACCCGGATCATCGACCTGATGTCGCCGATCGGCAAGGGCCAGCGCGGCCTCATCGTGTCGCCGCCCAAGGTCGGCAAGACCATGGTGCTGCAGTCGCTGGCCGCCGCGATCAGCGTGAACAACCCCGACTGCCACCTGATGGTCGTGCTCATCGACGAGCGCCCCGAAGAGGTCACCGACATGGTGCGCACGGTGCAGGGCGAGGTGATCCACTCGACCTTCGACCGGCCCGCCGAGGAGCACACCGCGCTCGCCGAGCTCGCCGTGGAGCGCGCCAAGCGGCTGGTCGAGCAGGGCCACGACGTGGTCATGCTGCTGGACTCCATCACCCGGCTCGGCCGCGCCTACAACCTGGCCGCGCCGTCCAACACCCGCATCCTGGCCGGCGGTGTCGCCACGACCGCGCTGTACCCGCCGAAGAAGTTCTTCGGCGCCGCCCGCAACATCGAGAACGGCGGCTCCCTCACCATCCTCGCCACCGCGCTGGTGGAGACCGGCTCGCGCATGGACGAGGTGTTCTTCGAGGAGTTCAAGGGCACCGGCAACATGGAGCTGAAGCTCGACCGCTCCCTGGCCGACCGGCGTGTGTTCCCCGCCGTCGACCTGGAGGCGTCCGGCACCCGCCGCGAGGAGCTGCTGATGAGCCCCGAGGAGCTGGCCCTGAACTGGCGGCTGCGCCGCGCCCTGTCGGGCATGGACAAGCAGGGCGCCATCGAGCAGCTGCTGGAGAAGATGAAGGGCACCGCCTCCAACGCCGAGTTCCTGCTGCGCGTCCAGCAGTCCACCTGAGCCCGGCCCCCGGGGCCGGCGCCGCCTCTAGCGCTCCCGGTCGGGCCGGAACGAGCGCAGGATCCTGTCGTAGACCCGCTGGCCCGGCGTCCAGCGGGAGTCCGGCGCGGTGAAGGTGAAGTCGTACCCGGCCGCCCGGCTGCGCAGCGCGTGCAGGCCCGCCGCGTCTTCGGCCGTGCCGCCGCCCGCGTTCCCGCCCGGGTGCCAGACGAACTCCCATTCGGCCGCGCCGCCCGCGATGTCGGGCGCCGTCTCCAGCCGGAGCCGCCGGTAGCCGGGGTAGTGCCGCCCGGCCCGCTGCTCGGCCCGGCGCAGCCCGGCGAGGGCGTCCCCGGCCTGCTGACCGGCCGGGGCGATGCGCAGCCGCAGCCCGGACGCGGGGTCGGCCCATTCGACGGCGCCGTCCCGCCGCCGGGCGTGCCGCCAGCCCGCGGGCACCTCCACGGTGTAGCCGGCGGGCTCGTGGTAGGCCACCGTCCGCGGTGACGAGCCGGCGACCAGCGCCGCCGCGTCGCTCTTGCCGACCGCGTCCCAGCGCGCCGACCACGCGCCGGCGGCGACCACGCCGACCACGAACACCGCGGTGCTGCCGAGCGCCCCGACCCGCGGCCAGCGCCAGATCGCCGGGCCGTGCGCGGTCTGCTCCTGCAGTTCCACGGCCGCGCGCAGCAGCCGCTCGGTGGTGTCGGCGTCCAGCCGGTCGGCCGGGTCGGGCTGCAGCAGCCCGTCGATCATCGGCTTCAGCACGCCGGCCCGCGCCGGCGGCTCGTACTCGTGCAGCAGCACCGCCAGCATCGAGGCGATCGCGTGCGCGCGCAGGAACGGCGAGGTGCCCTCGATCGCGGTGTACAGGGTCGCGCCGAGCGACCACATGTCCGACGCCTCGGTGCCGGGCTCGCCGCGCACCCGCTCGGGCGGCAGGTAGGCCGGCGACCCCTCGATGCCCGGCGGCAGCGTGTCGGTGACGTTCTGCCCGTTCTGGGCGTGCACGGCGAGACCGAAGTCGGTGAGCAGCACCCGGCCGTCGGAGCAGAGCAGCACGTTGCTCGGCTTGACGTCGCGGTGCAGGATGCCGGCGCCGTGCGCGGCGCGCAGCACCGACAGCACCGCCAGGCCGACCTCGGCGGCGCGGGCGGTGGGCAGCGGGCCCTCCTCGTCGACCAGCTGCCGCAGCGAGCGCGCGTCCAGGTACTCCATGACCAGCCAGGGCCGCCCGTCCTCGACGAGCACGTCGTACAGGGCGGCGACGCCCGGGTGGTGCAGCGCGGCGGTGGCGCGGGCCTCGTCGACCAGGCGCCGGTAGACCAGCCGGTGCTCGTCGGTGCCGAGCCGCTCGGACAGCCGCACCTCCTTGATGGCCACGTCGCGGTCCAGCATCTCGTCGTAGGCGCGCCACACGATTCCCATGCCGCCCTGGCCCACCGGAGAAAGCAGGCGATACCGCTGCCCCAGCGGAATCAACCGTTTCGCCTCCATGTGCCTGTTATTCGTCGAAACGCCGCCACGGCATGCCCGACCGGCGGCAATCATTTTTTGACCATGGTCGCCGGACCCCCGCAGGCCCCTGGCGGCCGAGGATCCAGCAGATCCAGGCCAGCCCGCCGGCGGGCACCTCGATCGCGTAGGTGTAAAAGGAGTACAAGATCGTCGCGGCGGCGGCCGGGCCGCCCGCCACGCCGAAGTGCACCAGCAGCGCGGCGGTCCCGGTCTCGCTGATGCCGGCCCCGCTCGGGGTGACCACCGCCGTGGTGAGCATCCGGTTGATCGCGAACACCGCGACGGTCTCGGCGAGCCCGATCCGCGCGCCGACGGCGGCCAGGCAGGCCTGCAGCAGCCACGCCTGCAGCGCCAGGTAGGCGACCATGCCGAGCGTCAGGCCGCGCGCGCCGGTGCGCAGCACCCCGGCGGTCCGCGCGCGCACCTCCAGCAGCGCGCCGCCCGCGCGGGCCAGCAGCGCGGCGGGCCGGGCGGGCAGCCGCCCCGCCGCCCGGCGCAGGGTCCGGTCGACCGCCCGCGCGGCGCGCTCGGACCGCAGCGCCGGCCACGCCAGGCCCGCGGCGCCGAGCAGCGCGGCGGCGCCGAGGGCCGCCACGGCCGCGACGCGCCGGTCCGGCACCTGCCCCGCGGCGAGCAGCGCGATGATGGCGACGGCGGGCAGCAGCAGCCGCGCCAGCACGTTCCACACGCCGGTGACCAGCGTGGACACCGCGATCGCGGCGCCCCGGTGGCCCCAGCCGCGCGCCATCACGAACGTCGCGGCGACGCCCGCCGCGCCGCCGAACGGCAGCAGGTTGCTGACCGCGCTGCCGACCAGGTTCAGCAGGAACGCGTGCGGGTGGGTGAGGCCGGGCAGCGACGCGGTGAGGACGAAGGTGTAGGCCCACAGCCCGGCGAGCCAGAGCAGCGACAGCCAGACCAGCTCCCCGGGCCCGAGCCGGGACAGCTCCCGGCCGATCCGCGTCCAGTCGACGCCGACCAGGTAGGGCAGGGCGAGCACCAGGGCCACGGCCGCCGCCAGCGACAGAACCGACAGGACGGCACGGGCCGGTCGGTTCACCCGCGCGCCGTCGTGCCCGCGGGGGCACGGCCGCGCCGGCCGTCCAGCGGCCACCGGTCGAACGGGTGCGCGAGGACGGTCCCCGGAGGCAGGTCCCGCCGGACGTAGTACTCGGTGCCGAGCACCCGGCGGAACAGCGGGCGCGGCAGCCGCAGCAGCGCCGCGAGCGTGCGGACCGAGTCGCCGCCGCTCGTCTGGGTGGCGTGCGCGGCCATGCCGGCGCGCTTGGCGCCCGCCCAGGGCCCGACCCGCACCCGGTGCGTGATCTCGCCGCGGCCCGCGTAGGCGGTCTCGAAGCGGGCGACGTCGAGCGCGCGCGGCAGCAGCCCGCAGCGCGCGAGGGGGCGCAGCACCCGCAGCAGCAGGTCCCGGTCCACGGTCGCCTCCAGCACGACGGGGGTCCCGGCCAGCTCGGCGGCCGCGACCCCGACCCGGTGGACCTGGACGTGGTCGGGATGCCCGTACCCGCCCGCCGGGTCGTACACGGTGAGCAGGTCGGCGTCCTCCTCCAGCAGCAGCCGGGCCAGCCGGGCGGCGGCCTCGCCGACGTCCGCGCGGGCGAACCCGCCGGGCGCGGCGCCGTCCAGGCCCGAGTCGGCGTAGCCGAGCAGGACGACCCGCGCGCAGCCGAGCGCCGCCGCCGACGCGTGCAGCTCGGCCGTGCGGACCTCCCCCAGCCCGTCCCCGTCCCCCTTCCTGCCGGTGAGCCCCTTTTCGCCCGCCGTCGCCACGGCCAGCACGACGCGGTGGCCCTCGGCGGTCAGCCGGGCCATGGTGCCGGCCGTCAGCAGCGCCTCGTCGTCGGGATGGGCATGGAAGAAGACGCAGGTACGTCGCACGCCCTCTAGATTCCCGCGGCTCCGTGAAGATCAGGCCTCGGCGGCGTCAAACCTGTGCCAGCGCCCGGTGGGCGGGCGGCGGCGCCGGGCGCGGACTGCCGACACTCCCAGGGTGAGGATCCTCCACGTCAGTGACTGCTTCCTGCCCCGGCTCGGGGGGATCGAGGTGCAGGTGGACGAACTGGCCCGGGCGCAGCGGGCGGCCGGGCACGACGTCACCGTGGCCACCGCGACCCCGGGGCCGGACGCCGGCCGCGCCGTCCCGGTCGAGCGGCTCGTCGCGCCGCTGCCCTGGGAGCTGCCGGTCGGCCGGTCGCTCGGGCCGCTGCTGGAGGCCGGCAAGCCCGACATCGTGCATGTGCACGCGGGCGCGGTGTCGCCGTTCGCGTGGCGGGCGGTGCGCCGGGCCGGGCGCGCGGGCCTGCCGATCGTGCTGACCGTCCACAGCCTGTGGGGGCCGGTCAGCCGGTCGGCGTACCGGGCGCTGTTCGCGGGCTGGACGCGGCGGCCGGGCGGCCTCGTCGTCACGACGGTGAGCGAGGCGGCGGCGCTGCCGATCCGGCGGGTGGTGGGAGCGCGCGCGCCGGTGCGGGTGGTGTCGAACGGCATCGACCTCGCGGAGTGGTGCCGGCCGCCGGAACGCATGCCGCGTCCGGACGGGCGGATGCACGTGGTCGCGGTCGGACGGCTCGCCCCGCGCAAGGAGCCGATGACCCTGCTGCGGCTGCTGCGCGAGGTCGCAGCGCGCGCGCCGGTCCGGGCGACCGTCGTAGGGGACGGCCCCGCGCGGGCCCGGATGGAGCGCTACCTGAGACGCCACCGCATGGACGGCTGGGTGCACCTCACCGGACGGCTGGACCGCCCGGCCGTCCGGGAGGTGCTGGCGGGCGCGGACGTGTTCCTGGCGCCCGCCGCCCGCGAGTCGTTCGGGCTGGCCGCGCTGGAGGCGCGCCTGGCGGGCCTGCCCGTGGTGGCGCAGGCGGGCAGCGGCGTCGCCGGCTTCGTGGAGTCCGGCCGCGAAGGACTGCTCGGCCGGACCGTCCCCGAACTGGCGGCGGCGCTGCTGCTGCTCGCGGCCGACCCGGCGCTGCGGCACCGGATCGCCGCGCACAACCGGGCCACCGAGCCGGTGCGGTGCACCTGGCCGGCGGTCCTGTCGGCCTTCGACGGCTGCTACGAGCTGGCGTCGGCGAAGACGGCCTTGGCCCACTTGTAGTCGGACTTGCCGACCGCGGTGCGCTGCACCTCCTCGACCAGCTTGACCGTGCGGGGCAGCTTGTAGCCGGCGAGGCGGCCGCGGCAGTGCTCGGTCAGCTCCTCCAGCGTCGGCGCGGTGCCGGGGCGGGGCGCGACGACGGCGGCGACGCGCTGGCCGAACCGCTCGTCGGGCAGGCCGACCACGACGACGTCGTAGACGTCGGGGTGGTCCTTCAGCGCGACCTCGACCTCCTCGGGGTACACCTTCTCCCCGCCGGTGTTGATCATCAGGGAGCCGCGGCCGAGCAGCACGATCGTGCCGTCCTCCTCCAGCGAGGCGTAGTCGCCGGGCACCGACCAGCGCACCCCGTCGGCGTCGGTGAAGAACGTGGAGGCGGTCTTCTTCGGGTCGTTGTAGTAGCCGAGCGGGATGTGGCCGCTGCGCGCGAGCTTGCCGATCTCGCCGGGCCTGACGGGCTTGAGGTCGTCGTCCAGCACGGTGATGCCCGGCTTCATCTGGAAGCGGGCGGTGCCCTCCTTGCCGCCGACCGACGGCCCGCACGCGCCGGTCTCGGACGCGCCGTAGTTGTCGAGGAACAGCACGTTCGGCAGGTGCGCCTTCAGCTCGTCCTTGGCGCCCTCGGTGAGCGGCGCGCCGCCGGAGGCGATCGCGAACAGCGAGGAGACGTCGTGGCCGCCGCGGTCGAGCTCCTTGGCGATCGGGCGGGCCATCACGTCGCCGACGACCATCATCACGTTGGCCTGCTCCTCGGCGAGCAGGCGGAGGGCCTCGGCGGGGTCGAAGGCGTGGTCGGTGTACAGGACGACCTTGGCGCCGCTGAACAGGCCCATGCACGCCACCCACTGCCCGGCGCCGTGCATGACGGGCGCGCAGTCCAGCACCGCCATCGGCGGCTGCTCGGCGTTGGCGGCGATGGCCTCGGGGCTGGAGATCGGGTCGCCGAGGACGTTGCCGCCGCCGAGCGCGCCGAAGAAGATGTCCTCGCAGCGCCACTCGACGCCCTTGGGGTAACCGGTCGTGCCGCCGGTGTACATGATGTAGCGGTCGTCGCTGGAGCGCTCGGGGAACTCGTCCTCCCACTCCGTCCCGGCGAGCGCGGCCTCATAGGGGATCGAGCCGGGGACCTCGTTGTCCGCGCCGTCCTCGATCACCATGATGTGGCGCAGCTTCGGCAGGTCGGCGCGGACCTCCTCGACCTTGGCCAGCAGCGAGCGCTCGCCGATCAGGGCGACCGAGTCCGAGTCCGACAGCACGTGGTGCAGCTCGCCCGCGACGTAGCGGAAGTTCACCGGGATCGGCACCGCCCGGATCTTGAAGATGCCGAGCATCGCCTCGATCCACTCGACCCGGTTGTAGGCCAGGATCGCCACGTGCTGCCCCGCCCGCACGCCCGCCTCCGAGAGGTGGTGGCCGACGCGGCTCGCCCGCTCGTTCAGCTCCCGGTAGGTCCGGCGCTGGTCGCCGGCGACCAGCGCGGGCCGGTCGGGCCCGGCCTCGGCCAGGATTTCGAGCAGATCGGCCAGGTTGTAGCTGCGCGCCATGCCACGTCCTCGCGGGTCGGGGTGGGAGGAATTCCTCGAATCATCCTCAGCACATGATAAGTATTCAATTACTGCTGACAAACGGTCCAATGAGATGAGTCACACGGGCGGCCCCCCACCGGGCCGCCCGTGTGAGGCGTCACGGCAGCCGGACGTAGCGCAGCCGCGTCGCCACGCCGCTGTCGATCAGGCGGCCGTCGGGGCCGAACGTGCCGAGCCCGAAGTCGTTGTCGTTGATCACCGCGAGCGTGTGCCGGCCGACCGGCGCGATCCCCTCGATCTTGCCCGGGATGCCCGGCACCGCCGCCAGGTCCACGGCGAGGGTCTTCGGCAGCGCGGTCACCCCGGCGGGCACCCCGGCGTTCTTCTCCAGCGACGGCGCGGTGGCCGCGTCGTCCCAGGCCGAGCCCGCGATGTCGGTGGCCGGGCGCAGGTCGACGGTGTAGATCCGGGCGACCTTGTCGGTGCGCTCGTCCACCAGGATCCGGTGGTCGTCCAGCATGCTGAGGCCGGAGATCTTCATGTCGTTCTGCGAGCCGCACGACGCCGGGTCGAACGAGCAGACGTCCTCGAAGCGGTACACGTACTCGCCGGTGACCTGCCCGCGCCGCGGGTCGAACTTGAGGATCCGGGTGTTGCGGGACGCCTTGTAGGTCTTCTTGTCGGGGTTGGACAGCGGGCTCTGCACCGCCGCGTACAGCGACCGGCCGTCCGGCGAGACCGTCAGGCCCTCGAAGCCGCGGTTGTAGGTGCGCTTGTTCAAGATCGCCGGCAGCGTGTCGCGGACGGGGTAGTTCACGCCCGGCGCGCTCCACCCCTTCGGCACGAACCGCTCGACGACCTGGCCGCGCCGGTCCAGGTGCAGCAGCGACGGGCCGTACTCCTCGGCCACCCAGAACTCGCCGTTCGCGGTGCGGACCAGGCCCTCGGGGTCGATGCCGTCGGGGTTGAACGGCAGCCGCTGCGAGCCGTCCACCGTGTAGGGGGCCTCCTCGCGGCCCTCGATGTTCGGCAGGCCGGTGACCGGCTTGCCGTGCCGGCCGGTGATCGGGATCGTCGTGACGACCTTCAGCTTCCCGCCCCGCGCGAGCACCTTGACGATGGCCGGGTCGAACGAGGGCACCGGGAACGTGACGCGCTCCTCGCCGTTCACCGTGGCCGTGCCGTTCGGGCCGCGGTCGGTGATCGCCCAGAACTCGTCGCGGGGCGCGCCCGGCTCGTGGAACAGGTCGCTGCCGATGCCGCCGAGCGCGATGCCCCGGTCGTCGCCGATGCCGCGCTCGAACCTCTGCAGCGGGATGCGCGGCAGCGTCGCGCCCTCCTGGTCGTGGTGGGAGGCGGCGTGGGCGGTACCGGGGAACAGGACGGCGGCCGCGAGGGCGGCGATCCCGAGGGATGAGCGATGAATCACACGCGGAACCTAGGGGACCCGGGTGTACGGCCGGTGAGCTGCGGATGAAGCCTCGGGCGCCCCGGCCGGCCGCGCCGCATCCGGCCAATCGCCGATGTTCTTACACCCCTCTTATCCGCGCCAGGGCATGCTGTGCCGTAACGATTTCGTATCAGACGGGGGTAGCGGTGAGCGCAGGCGCGATGGCGTGGACCCCTCCCACATGGGAGGAGATCGTCAGTGAGCACTCCAGCAGGGTGTTCCGGCTGGCGTACCGGCTGACCGGCAACCGGCACGACGCCGAGGACCTGACCCAGGACGTCTTCGTCCGGGTCTTCCGTTCCCTGTCGTCCTACAGCCCCGGCACGTTCGAGGGCTGGCTGCACCGCATCACCACCAACCTCTTCCTGGACCGCGCCCGGCGCAAGCAGCGCATCCGCTTCGACGCGCTCGCCGACGACGCCGCCGAGCGGCTGCAGGGCCGCGAGCCGTCGCCCGCGCAGGTCTACGACGACCACCACCTGGACGCCGACATCCAGAAGGCGCTGGACTCCCTGGCCCCCGAGTACCGGGCGGCCGTGGTGCTCTGCGACATCGAGGGCCTCACCTACGAGGAGATCTCCGCCTCGCTCGGCGTCAAGCTCGGCACCGTCCGCTCGCGCATCCACCGGGGCCGCGCGCAGCTGCGCACCGCGCTGGAGCACCGCCGGCCCGTGACGGAGGCGCCCGTGGTGGAGGCGCCCGCGGTGAACTGCCCGAGCTGAGCGCCCGGGTGAAGCACCGGTGACGTGATGACCGTCACCGTGACCGATAAGTGAACGCTGGCTTACGCTCCCCCCGTGGACATCGTCTTCGAGCGCCGCGGATCCGGCGCGCCCCTGGTCCTGCTGCACGGCATCGGCCACCGCTGGCAGGCCTGGAAGCCCGTCATGGACCGGCTCGCCGCCGAGCGTGACGTCATCGCGGTCGACCTGCCCGGTTTCGGCATGTCGCCGCCGCTGCCGGAGGGCACCCCCTACACGCTGGACTCCGCGATGGAGTCCCTCGCGGGCGCCTTCGCCCACCTCGGCCTGGACCGCCCGCACATCGCGGGCAACTCCCTCGGCGGCCTGTTCAGCCTGGAGGCCGCCGACCGCGGCCTGGTCTCCTCGGCGACCGCGCTGTCCCCGGCCGGCTTCTTCAACGCCGCCGAGCTGCGCTACGCCATGTCGGTGCTGCGCGCGTCCCGGATGGGCGCGCGCGTCCCCGACGCGGTGCTCCAGCAGCTCGCCCGCTCGCCGCGCCGCCGCAAGGCGCTCTTCGGGATGATCTACGGCCGCCCCGACCTGCTGGAGGTCGAGGAGCTGGTCGCCGACGCCCGCGCGATGCGCACCGCGATCGGGTTCGAGCCGACGCTGCGGGCGGGCCGCGACACCCGGTTCCTCGGCTCGTGCGCCGACGTGCCCGTCACGATCGGGTGGGGCGTCAACGACCGGGTGCTGCTGCCCCGGCAGGCCATCCGGGCGCAGCGGCGGCTGCCGAACGCCCGGTTCGTGTGGCTGGAGGGCTGCGGGCACGTCCCGATGGGCGACGACCCCGAGCTGGTCGCCAAGGTCCTGCTGGAGGGCAGCGCGCACCCGCTGCTGTCGTCCGCTACGACGCCCGAAGCGGCCACCGCGTAGCGGCGTCGCGGCCCTGCCGGAACCCCTCCCGGTAGACCGGCGCCCAGCGCGTCCGGTCGGCCAGGTCGGGCCCGAACGCCTCCCGCGCGGCCGTGTCGGGGACCAGGTGCAGGTCCGCCCCGGCCGGCGGCCCGCCGACGTTCGGCATCGGTTCGGCCAGCACGACCGGGCCGTGCCCGGCGGCGAGGTGGACGTGGGAGCCGCCGCCGAACGCGCCGTCCATGTAGAGGCGCCCGTCGAGGGTGACCGGGCGGGCGTAGCCGGGTGCGGCGCTGCTGGCCGAGACCGCCGCGACGAGCGGCACCCCGCCCTCCCAGACCGCGACCGTGCCGCGCTCGACGTCCACGGTGGTGATGAGCAGCCGCCGCCCGGGCCACTCGTCGGTGCCGACGAGGAAGCGCATGTTCGCTAGGTGCTCCTCCTCGGGCAGCGCGTCGGCGGCGAGCGCCAGCCGGCCGACCCGCCGCAGCTTCTCGGGGTGCTCCAGGCCGGGCTCGCCGAGGACGCGGAACACCTCGGCCATCACCGTGCTCATGGCGCTCTTGCGGCCCGGCCGGTTCGCCGGGACGTCGGCGAAGCCGGCCGGGTCGCGGCCGGCGGTCAGCAGCGCGCCGACGATCGCGCCCGCCGACGTCCCGACGACCAGGTCGGCGTCCGCCGGGTCGACGCCCTCCTTGCGCAGCCCGGCGGCCAGGCCGAGCAGCCAGGCCGTGCCGACGGGGCCGCCCGGCCCGAGCACCAGTGCCGTCATCGTTCCTCCTCGAAGGTCATGCCGAGAAGGCTAGGAGCCGGCGGTCTCCGGCGGCATCCGTCGATCGACCGGTCCGCCGGCGATCGCGGCGTCCAGCAGGCCGAGCACGGTGGGCACGGCGTCGGCGGTCTCCCCGTCCTCGGCGAGCGAGTCGAAGACCGCGAAGCCGGTCAGGGTGAAGATCAGCACGCCCAGCCGCCGGTGGCCGGTCCCGCCGGCCAGGCGCTGGGCCAGCACCTCGGCGCCCATCCGGCGGCGCTCGTCGCGGGCGGCGATGACCTGCCCGACCTCGGCGTCCAGCGCCGCCAGCCCGTGCAGGCGGCGGATGCACGCCCGGTCCGCCCCCCAGAACCCGGCCATGGCCCGCACGAACCCGGCCAGCGCGTCGCGCGGTCCGGGCCGCGCGAACGCCTCGGCGATGTGCTCGATCCGGCCGCGCGCGGCCAGGTCGTCGCAGAGCGCCTCCAGCAGGCCGGTCTTCGTGCCGAACTGGTAGTAGACGGTCGCGCGGGAGACGTCGGCGCGGCGGGCGATCGCGTCCACCGCAACGACGCCGTCGTCCACCAGCAGGTCGCGGGTGGCGCGGATGATGCGGGCGCGGGTCTCGTCCACCGCGGCCTTGCGGCGTCCCATCTCGTACTGCCTCGGGCTCATCCCCGCCTCCCTGCCGACGTCATCCGGCAGTATCGCCCATCGGCCCGTCCGCCAGCGCCCGCACCAGGGCGGCGAGCACCGCCCGCTGCCCGGCCGGCGTGGGGTGCAGGCCGTCGGGGCCGAGGAGCAGGGGGTCGTCCCCGGGCCGGAACGCCCCGGCCAGGTCCACGACGGGTTCGGGCCGCCGCCGGATGCCTTCGGCGACGGCGGCGATGTCGTCGTTGCGCCACGCGCTGCCGGTGTGGCCGAAGGACGGGTGCGCGGCGATGCGCCGCTCGTCGACCGGGTGCGGGGTCATCCACACCCACCGCGCGTCGGCCACCGGGGCCAGGGTGCGCAGCAGGCCGAGGTTGCGCAGGGTCTCGTGCGCGCCGACCAGCGTGGTGCCGCCGACCGACCGCGTGTCGTTGGTGCCGAGCTTGCACACGACCCGGTCGACGGGCCCGGTCTGCCGCAGCACGCCGGTCCAGCGGCCGAGGGCCTCGGTGGTGGTCTGCCCGGACACCGCCGCGTTCACCACGGTCACCGCGCCCGCGCCGTGCCGCTCGTCCAGCAGGTGGCGCAGCATCTCCAGCCAGGACAGCCGGTCGGCGGTGTCGCTCTCGCCGACGGCGAGGACCGTCTCGCCCTTCTCGAACGGCAGCCGCCCGACCTGGTCGGCGAAGCCGGGGTCCGCCAGCATCTGGAGCGCCTCGTCGCGGGCCCGGCGGGAGAGGTCGTCGGCGCACCGCCGGTAGGCGGCCGGCTCCAGGCCGAACACCGCCGCCAGGCGGTCCTCGCCGGCGCCGCCGAGGAACGGCAGCGAGCGCTCCGGGCGCATGTAGCGGACGAGCCGCTCCGTGTCGGGCCTCATCGGGTCATCCGCACGGTCGCGAAGATCAGCCACAGCATGCCGCCGAACCGCGCGATCGGCAGCAGGAACGCCGCCGGCTGGGCGGCCAGGCAGAGCAGGGACAGCAGGGCCAACGCGAGCAGGACCAGGCCCGCCGCGCGCGCCCAGCCGGGCAGGGCCGCGCCCAGGCCGGCCGCCGTCGCGCCGATCATGACGCCGAGCGCGGCCACCCCGGCCGGGCCGCCGGTCAGGAACGCCAGGTCGTGCAGGGCCCGCACGAGCGGCCCGTCGGCCTGGACGGCGTCGCGCACCGCCACCCAGCCGACCATCGCCGACAGCACGTGGAAGGCGGCGGCGACCCCGCCGGCGGCCGTGATCAGCCGCGCGGCGGCGCCGCCGGCGGCCTCGGCCAGCCGGACCGCCAGCAGCAGCAGCGCCACCGACGAGACGCACTGGAGCAGGCTCTGCAGCACCACGGCGTCGTGGTTGCCGGCGAAGTAGCGCCGGATGTCGGCGTCGGCGGCGAACGGCGAGGGGAACGTCGCGTCGCCGATGATCGACGAACCGGCGACGCTCGCGACGAACGGCACCACGAACGCCAGCGCCAGGACGACCGGCGGCAGGCCACGGCGCGCGGGCCGGGCGACGGTGCCCGTGGTGGCAGGCGCGGCGGTCACATCATCACCCGCCCGCCGCTGACGTCGATCGTCTGGCCGGTGATCCACGACGAGGCGTCCGACGCCAGGAACAGCGCCGCGCCCGCCACGTCGTCCGGCTCGCCGAGCCGCCCGAGCGGGTGGAACGCCGCGACCCGCTGCCGCACCTCCTCGGTCATCAGCTCCGCCATCCGCTCGGTGCGCACCGAGCCGGGCGCCACGCAGTTCACCCGGACGCCGGACGCGGCGGCCTCCAGGGCCACCTGGCGGGTGAACATCAGCACGCCGGCCTTGGCGGCGGCGTAGGCGGCGCTCGCCCCGCCGGGCAGCCGGCCGGCGGTGGAGGCCATCGTCACGATCGAGCCGTGGCCGCGCCCGGTCATCGCGGGCAGGAACGCGCGGACGGTCAGGAAGGTCGCGGTCAGGTTGCCGTCCACGACGGCGCGCCAGCGCGCGGGGTCCATGCCCGCCGTCGGCTCGGGCCGGCCGTCGCCGCCGGCGAAGGCCAGCAGGACCGACGGCGGCTCCCAGGCCGCGGCGATGCGCCGTGCGGCGGCGTCCAGGGCGTTCTCGTCGGTGCAGTCGGCGACGACGGGCAGCGCCTCGCCGCCCGCGGCCTTGATCTCGTCGGCGACGGCGGCGAGCGCCGCCTCGTCCCGCCCGATCGCCGCCACGCGGGCGCCCTGCCGGGCGAACGCCCGGCAGGCCCCCGCGCCGATGCCGCGCGAGCCGCCGGTGACGGCGACCACCCGCCCGGCCAGATCCGGGTACTGGGCCTTCATGGTCCCCTCCGATGCTCGGTTCTTAATTCAGTCATACAGTATGTCTGAATAAATCGCCAGGCACGAAGGAGCCCCCGTGAACGTCCTCATCGTCGGCGCCGCCGGCCGCACCGGCGGCCTGCTCGTGGACCGCGCCCTCGCCGAAGGCCACACCGTCACCGCGCTCGCCCGCGACCCCGGCAAGGTCCCCGGGCCCCGCGCCGGGCTGACGGCGGTGCGCGCCGACGTCCTCGAACCCGCCGCCCTGACCGGCCCCATGAGCGGGCAGGACGCCGTCGTCGTCGCCCTCGGCGTGCGGGGCCGCGGCGCCACCACGGTCTTCTCCGCGGGGTGCGGCAACGTGATCGCGGCGGCGGAGGCCGCGGGCGTGCGGCGGCTCGTGGCGATGTCGTCGGCGGGCCTGGACACCGGCCACCTGCCGCAGCCGCAGCGCCTGGTCACCCGCCTGGTGGTGGGCCTGGCCTACCGGGAGATCCACGCCGACCTCGCCCGGATGGAGGAGGCGGTGCGGGCGTCGGCGCTCGACTGGACGATCCTGCGCGCCCCCATGCTGAAGGACGGCGGCCCGACCGGCGCCTACCGGGTCGCGGTGGGCGGGCACCTGGACCGGCCGGGCCCGGTCGACCGGGCCGACGTCGCCGACTGGATCGTCCGCGACCTGCGCGAACCCGCCACCTTCGGACAGTTCGTCGAGATCGGCGGCGGCTCCGCCAAAAGTTCGCGCAAAGCCGGGTGACGGCCCGCGCCGCCCGCCGACCTGGCCGTTTATTCATGTGAGGTATGAGCGAGCCGAACCAGCAGGGCGCCGTGGTCGCGGCTCCGCAGAGTCCCCCGCCGGCAGGTCGCCGGACGTTCCTCTCAGGTGCCCGGGAATCGGCGGCCGTCGTCTGGGCGTGCTGGCTGATGTCGCGTGCGGCGACGCTGCTCTTCGCCGCGTCTGCGCTGCGCCTGCTGCACCACCTGAGCAGCGACATGCGCGTCTACGCGCCCTGGAGCAAGGTGATCGCCGGCGGGGCCTTCCCGACGGGCCAGCGGTGGCAGTACCCGCCGCTGGCCGCGCCGGTCATCGCCGCGCCCCGCCTGCTCGGGTTCCTGCCCTACCCCGTCGCGTTCCTGCTGCTGGCGCTGCTGGCCGACGCGCTGGTCCTGGCGCTCCTGCTGCGTTCCGGCCGGCGCCGCGCGGGGGCCTGGTTCTGGGTCGCCGGCCTGTTCGCCCTCGGCGGCATCGCCTATTTCCGGTACGACCTGTTCGTGACGGCGGTCGCGGTGGCCGCCCTGCTCGCGCTGCCGCGCCAGCGGGTCTTCGGGGCGCTCGCCGGCGCCGGCGCCATGCTCAAGATCTGGCCCGCGCTCCTCCTGCTGGCCGTCCCCCGGGACCGCCGGGCGCTGCGGGCGGTGGCGGGCTTCGCGGCGGCCGTCCTGGCGGTCGTGGCGGGCGCCGCGCTGTTCGCGCCGGGGCAGGCGGGCTTCCTGGAGCAGCAGGGCGGCCGCGGCATGGAGATCGAGGCGGTGGCCGTCACGCCGTGGCAGCTCGCCCGGCTGTTCGGCCACCTCACCCCGCTCGTGCACCGGTACGGCTGCGTCCAGTTCGCCGGCCGGCACATGGACGCCGTGGCCCTGGCCTGCCAGGCGGCCACCGCCGGCGGGCTCGCGCTGGTCGCCCTCCTCGCCTGGCGGCGCGGCCCCTGGACCCCGGCGGCGGCCTGCGACACCGCCCTCGCGGCCGTGCTCGTCGCCGTCGTGACCAGCCGCGTCCTGTCGCCCCAGTACCTGGTCTGGCTGATCGGCCTCGGCGCGGCCGCGCTGGCCTTCCCGGGACGGCGGCGGGCCCCGCTCGCCGTGCTCCTGCTGGCCGCGGCCCTGCTCACCCAGCTCGTCTTCCCGATCGGGTGGGACGGCCTGCGCCGGCACGACCCCGACCCGCTGCCGGTGCTCGTCCTGACCGCCCGCAACCTGCTCCTGCTGGCGGCGACCGCCCTGGCGGTCCTCCGGCTCAGGCCGTCCGCCGCCGGTAGTACGCCACGGTGACGACGGCGAGGAGGGGCCCCCACGCCAGCAGCGGCGCGTAGCAGGCGTAGAGCAGGCCGAGCTGCCACCGGTGCGGGAAGGTCTCCCGGAACGCCGGGGTCGGCTCCAGCGCCAGGAAGTACAGCGCGCTGATCGCGATGAGGGCGGCCGCGCCCAGCGCCGCCGGGATCACCGCGGCCAGGACCGGGATCCGGCGGCCGCCGAGGCCGGGGACCCGGCGCGGCACCTCCTCGCCCCACCGGCTGACCAGGCCGACGGTCAGGAACGCCAGCGCCTCGCTGACCAGGCTGAGCACGATCATGTAGAGCCAGCCGGGCATGCCGCCGGGGCCGTCGCCGCTCCCGCCGGCCGGGCGCTCGGAGATCGGCAGGTCGAACACACCGAACGCCAGCCGCCACAGGCACGAGGGCAGCACCACCAGCGTGGTGGCGTAGGCGGCCAGCCGGATCGGGCGCGGCACCCCCTCGGCGGGGCGGCCGTGGAAGCGGACGAAGAGGCTGTCGGAGGTCACGCTGGGCTCCTCGGTCATCACCGCGCCGCCGGGGTGGCGGCGCCGTGACCAGCCTCGTCCGGCGCCCTCGGGTCGCGCCTCCCCCGCGCGGGCCGGTCCGCTCGGCCGCCGGAGGGAGTCAGCGCCGGCCGAGCGCGACGACCGCCTCGATGGTCGCGGCGCGGCGCCGGGCGAGCGCGGCCTGCTCGTCGTCCTCGTCCAGGACGAGCCGGCGCAGCTGCGGGACGGCGAAGTTCCACGCGATCAGGCCGAGGACGGTGAACAGCCAGTCCTGGGCGGTGCGGGTGGGGTCGTCCGCTCCCTCGGCGACGCCGCCGGCCAGCACGTCGCGCACGTTGGCCCGGTAGCCCGCGCGGCGCTCGGCCTCGCCCTCGACCGGGCCGGGGCCGTTCTCCAGTGCCTCCCAGAGCAGCAGCCTGATCAGCTCGGGATGCTCGCCGTACCAGTCGAACAGCTGCCCGACGGATTCGGCCAGCGCCGCCGGGTCGAGCCCGGCGGAGTTGCAGATCTCGTCCACCTTGCCCTGGAGGACGGCGCCGAAGAGCTTGTCCTTGTTGCCGTAGTAGAGGTAGATCGCCTGCTTGTTGGCGCAGGCGGCGCGGGCGATCCGGTCGATCCGGGCGCCGGCCAGGCCGTGCGCGGCGAACTCCGCCATGGCCGCGTCGAAGATCCGCCTCTTGGTCGCCTCCGCGTCGTAGCCCATGCCCCGATTAAACCATCCGGTTGACTTGCCGCCCCCGCGCCCGCCATGATCTAAAACAACCGGATGGTTTATTTCTGAGGAGATCCCATGACCAGCGCCGCCCTCCCTATCCGCTCCCCGCTGCCCACCGGCCTCGCCGGCGCCTCCGTCGTCATCGTCGGCGGCACCTCGGGCATCGGCCTGGCCGCCGGCGCGCTGCTGCGCGGGATCGGCGCCCGCGTCGTGCTCGTCGGCCGCGACCAGGCCCGGCTGGACGCCGCCGTCGCCCGCACCGGCGCGGACGGCGTGCGCGCCGACGGCTCCGACGAAGGGGCCCTCGCCGCGGTCTTCGACCACGCCGGCTCCGTCGACCACGTCCTGGTGACCGCCGGCGGGCTGAGCGGCGCCGGCGCCGTCACCGACGTGTCGGCGGACGACGTGCGCGCGGTGTTCGACAGCCGCGTCTGGGGCGCGTTCGCCGCGGCCCGGGCGGCGGCCGGCCGCCTCCCCGCGGGCGGCTCGATCACCTTCAGCTCGGGCACCTACGCGATCCGCCCGATCCCCGGCATGACCGGCCCGCTCGCGGCCATCGGCGCCGTCGAGACCTTCACCAGGGCGCTCGCGGTCGAGTTCGCGCCCCGGCGGCTGCGGGTGAACGCCGTCCGCTACGGCATCGTCGACACCCCGCTGATGCGCGGGGCGTCCGGCCTGGCCACCGACGAGGCGATGGCCGCCGCCGGCGCGCAGACCCTGCTCGGCCGCTTCGGCACCGCCGAGGAGGCGGCCGCGTCCGCGCTGTTCCTGATGGCCAACGCCTACGTCAACGGCCAGGTCATCACCGTCGACGGCGGCCAGAGCCTGGTCTGACCCCGCTCAGGCGGGGCCGACGTGCGCGGCCAGCAGCCGCCACCCGCCGTCGTGGATCCAGGTGCGGGTGTAGCGCACCCGCGCGCTGAACCGCTCACCGTCGAGGACGCCTTCGAGGGTGCCGAGGAACCAGGTGACGCCGGTGCGGCCGTCGGCGAGCACCGTCAGCTCCTCCTCCTCGACCCGGTCCAGGCGCTGGCGGCCGGAGCGCTGGAGTTCCAGATCGTCCTGCTTGGAGTACAGGGCGCCGCCGGGGCCGGTGAAGACGAGCCGGTCGTCCAGCAGGAGCTCCAGCGCGTCGGCGTCGGCGGCCAGCTGGGCGGCCTGCAGGCGCCGCTCGGCGTCGCGCAGCTCATCGGTCAGGTCGGCATCCATGGGCGATCCTCGTTTCCGGCAGGGGGACGGCGTCCCGTGCAACGTACCCCTCAGGCGGGCTGGGCGACGGCCGGCACGAAACCAGCCCCGCCGTTTCAGCAGAACGCGCGCACGAACGTCTGTGTAGTTAGGAGCCCAGAGAAAGGCGGCCCGTCACGTGCCGAAAGCCGATTCGTTAACCCCGCCTACAGCACCGCCATCAGAGGCGCTGTCCGAGCTGTTCCAGCAGCACGCGCGGCGGCTGGTGCACATCGCGGTGCTGCTCGTCGGCGACCGGGGGCTCGCGGAAGAGGTCGTGCAGGACGCTTTTCTCGGTCTGCACCGCCGGTGGCGGCGCACGGGACCACCGGAGAACCCCGAGGCGTATCTGCGCACGTCGGTGGTGAACGGCTGCCGGTCCGGGCTGCGCCGCCGCCGGGTGGCGGCGCTGGCGCGGGTCCAGCACCGTGTCCCCGAGGGGTCGGCGGAGAGCGCGGCGCTGCTGCGCGAGGAGCACGCCGAGGTGCTGGCGGCGCTGGACCGGCTCACCCGGCGGCAGCGCGAGGTGCTCGTGCTGCGCTTCTACCTGGACCTGGACGACGCCGAGATCGGCTCGGCGCTCGGGGTGAGCCGCGGCACCGTCTCCTCGACGATCTCCCGCGCGCTGCGCGGCCTGGAAGAACTCCTGGGAGGACGGCGATGACCACCGATCTGGAACGACGGCTCCGCTCCGCCTTCGAGGCGAGGACGTCCGGGGTGCGGCCGCCCGCCGAGCCCGTCTGGGACGCCCCGCCGACCCGGCGCGCGCCGCGGCTGCTGCTGCCGGTGGCGGCCGCGGCGCTGATCGCGGTGCTCGCCCTCTTCCTCGCGCAGCTGCGAGGCGGCACGGAACCGCAGGAGCCGTCCCTGGCCCTCGGCGGCGTGGCGCCGGTGAAGCCGGCCGCGTCACCCACGCTGGTCTTCAAGTACGACGGCAAGCCCAGGACGAAGGTCGTGGAGGTCGCCACGAACCGGATCACCGGAACGGTCGAGCCGCCGCCCGGATACACCATGGCCGGGCCCGGCGCGGTCGCCGTGGACAACCGCACCTACTTCTTCACGGTGTCCGGACGCGGGCGCCGGTTCGTCGCCCGGGTCCAGGTCGATGACCGGGGCCGTCCCGGGCCCGCCGAGCTGGTCGCGCGCGCCCCCCGCACGCGCGACGTCGCCGCCGCCGTGCCGCGCCCCGCCGTCCGGCCGACCGGCAGGCCGTCGGCCTGGGCGGAGATCGACGCGATCGTGCCGTCGCCCGACGCCACCCGGCTCGCGCTGCTGCTGAGCGGCGCGGACGGCGACGCGGTCATGGTCTGGGAGCTGCGCACCGGCACCGGCCGCATGTGGGGCGGCGGGCCGGAGATCGGCGCCCTCGCCTGGACCTCCGACGGGCGCCGGGTGCGCTGGGCGGCGGACGGCGTGGCCGGGGACCTCGACCCCGCCGCCGCGCCGGGCCGGCTGCCGGCCGGCCGGGCCGTCCCACCGGCCGGCGACCCGCTCGGGGCGCTGCTGCTCCCGAACGGCGACCGGCTCGCGGTGCGGCAGGCCGGGCCGGCGATGCGGCTCGTGGTGCTGCCCGCCGGGCCGGGAAGCGTCCGCGTGCTGGACCAGTGGAACCAGTCGCCAGGTTCGGTCAGGCTGCCGTCCGTCGACGCCACCGGCCGGTACGCCCTCTACGCGCGCCGGGGCGCCGAGGTGCGGATCGACATCCACACGGGCCGCCGCTCCCCCACCCGCCTGGCCCCGCTCGACACCTTGCTGAACATGGAGCTGGCCTACCTGTGGTGACAGCGGATCAGGCGGGCTGGGCGGCGGCCGCGACGGGGCGGGGCGCCAGGCGCACGGCCGCCAACGCGATCCAGCCCCAGGCGACGGCCGACGCGAGCGCGAACAGCAGCCCCATCTCGGGCGCGTAGACGTAGGGCAGCACCAGGTAGCCGACGCCCACGGCCACGTCGGCGGCGGCCATCCCCGTGAGCCCCTCGGACCGGTGCCGGCGGGCCAGCACGAACAGGGCCCCGACCAGCGCGAACCCCGCCACCATGGCCGCCACCCCGTGCCCGATGCCGTGCCAGGTCGTCTCCTCGGGAACGCCGACGGGGTATCCGGCCACCGGGTCGGCGACCATCAGCCCGGCGGCGACCAGGCCGGCGCCGAACACCGCGACCAGCCGCGGCAGCCAGGTGCGCCCCGGCCCCTCGGCCAGCGCCCGGCCGAGGCCCGCGGCGGTGAGCACGAACAGGGCGCCGGTGACGACGAAGTTCGCCGCCTGGACCCAGCCGCCCGGCCCGGCGGCCAGCTGGCTGATCATGTGGGGGCCGAGGTCGAAGCCGTCGGCGGCGGGCAGCTGCGCGGCCACCACCGCGAAGAACAGCGGCGTGCCCACCGCGCCGCCGGACAGGAGCACCCGGGTCCGCTTGTCGCTCATCTTCTTTCCCCTTCGCCGGCCACGGCAGCGCCGCCACCACTTGTGTACGATGTCCACTTCTGTGGACGCCGAGATCATGACACACATATGTGGATGCTGTCCACATAAGGGAGCGACAGATGCCCGAGCAGACCGGACCGCCCAAACGCAGCACCTACCGGCACGGCAACCTGCGCCAGGCCCTCCTGGACGCCGGGATCGGGCTGGCGCGCGCCGGCGGCCCCGACGCGGTGGTGCTGCGCGCGGCCACCCGCCAGGCGGGGGTGGCGCCGAACGCCGCCTACCGGCACTTCGCCGACCGCGAGGCCCTGGTGCACGCCGTCTCACTGGAGGCCATGGCCGAACTCGCCCGCACCATGGAGGCCGAGCAGGCCGCCCTCCCGCCGGAGCCCGACCCCGTCCGCGCCGCCCGCGCGCGCTTCCGCGCCGTCGGCACCGGCTACCTGCGGTTCGCGCGCCGCGAGCCGGGCCTGTTCCGCGCGGCCTTCTTCGTGCCGGCCGACATGACCCAGGCCGAGGCCGCCGTCTCGGCCGGAACGGGCGGCCTCACCCCGTTCCAGCTGCTCGGCGCCGCCCTGGACGACCTCGTCGCCTGCGGCGCCATGCCCGAAGAGCGCCGCCCGGGCGCCGAGTTCCTCATCTGGTCATGCGTGCACGGCCTGGCCGTCCTGCTGATCGACGGCCCGCTGCGCGGGCTCCAGGAATCCCAGACCGACGAGGCCGTGCACCAGCTGATCGACCTGGTCGAACGCGGCCTGTGACCTCAGCGCCGCGTCTTCGCCCAGATCATCCGGCGGCCGATCTCGGCGGGGGCCTCCCGGCCGATCTCCTCGACGCGGTCCAGCCGGTAGCCGAGCCGCCGGGGGACGGCCGCGCTGGCGGTGTTGGCCTCGTCGCAGTGGATCTCGATCCGCCCGATCCCCGGCAGCGCGAACCCCGCGTCGGTGAGGGCCCCGGCCGCCCTGGTCATCAGGCCCTTGCCGGTGTGGTCGCGGTGCAGCCAGTAGCCGATCTCCAGGGCGCCCGGCCCGACCCGCGCGTGCAGGCCCGCGGTCCCGAGCAGCCGCTCGCCGCCGGGGTCGAAGATGCCGTAGACGAAGGCCTCGCCCGCGTCCCACTGGCCGATCGTCAGCTCGACGAAGGCCGCCTGCTCATCCGCCTGGGGCCGTTCGGCGGCCCAGGGCATCCACGGGTGCAGCGCCTCGAACGACTCCAGGACGGCCGCGTGCAGGGTCGGCGCGTCGGCGGGCGTCCAGCGGCGCAGCAGCATGCCGTCGAGGGCGATGAGCTCGGGCGGCTTCATCTCCCGATGATGAAAGCCGCCCCGCCCGGCGGGCAAGTGCTTTCCTTTTCGGCGCGGGCCGTCACACTCGACGCCGGAGGCGGGTCATAGGGGCGACGACAAGGCCGGCGCGGGATCGCCCCGGCGTCCCCGAAAGGAACATCAGCGATGAAGTCTCGGATGAAGAACCCGGCGTACGTGCTGCCCGAGGGCCTGGAGGGCATCCAGACGATGTTCAAGGGCATCTACTCCGGCGGCGCGCCGCAGGAGGTGCTGGAACTGTCCGCGCTGCGCGCCAGCCAGATCAACGGCTGCGGCGCGTGCGTGTACTCCCACGTGCGGAACCTGCGGAAGGCCGGGGAGAGCGAAGACCGCATCGGCAACGTCGCGGCCTGGGAGGAGGCGCCCTTCTACAGCGACGCCGAGCGGGCCGCGCTGGCGCTGGCCGAGGCGATGACGCGCCTCGGCGACCGCAGCGGCGACGCGGTCCCCGACGAGCTGTGGGACCGGGTCGCCACCCACTTCGACGAGCGGCAGCTCTCCGCCGTCATCCTCAACATCGCGCTGACCAACCTGTTCAACCGGCTCAACGCCACCATCAAGGAGCCCGCGGGCCAGAACTGGGGCTGATCCCGCCGCCCCGCCCGGCGGTTCACGGGCCGCCGGGCCGGGGGCGCAGCCCGTCGAGGATGATCTGGGCGAGGTGCGCCGAGCCTTCGCCGCCGGTCTCCGCCTCGGCGTGGCGGATCGCGGCGAAGGCGCCGGCGACGAGGGCCATCACCTCGCCGGCGGTGAGGTCGGGGCGCACAACGCCGGCGGAGCGCGCGCGGTCGAGCAGGCCCGCGACCTGGCGGGTGAGGTCCGCCGCGACGTCCGGGGCGGCGCTGCGCAGGTCGAACTCGGCGGCGGCGAGCGCGCTCTTCACCACGGCGTTCTCCGCGCCCGAGGCCATCATCCGGGACAGCAGCGTGAACAGCGCGGCCGGGTCGTCGCCGCCGGCGAGCGCCTCGCCCTCGGCCACCAGCCGCCTGATCTGGTCGATCGCGACGGCGAGATAGAGCGCCTCCTTGGTGGGGAAGTGCCGGTGGACGGTGCCGGGGCCGACGCCCGCGCGGCAGGCGATCTCGTCGAGCGAGACGCCGAGGCCCTCGGTCGCGAACAACCGCTGCGCGGTCTGCAGCACCCGGTCGCGGTTGCGGCGCGCGTCGGCCCGCAGCCCCCGGTCGTTCCCGGGAGCAGCCGGGGGCTCAGGTGATCGGCTGGACATCACGCCCTAGCTTAACCGGGGCGCCGCCCCGTATGCTGCGAACAGAACCGGGGCGTCGCCCCGGTTAAAGGAGGCCGCACCGATGACCACCCGCGAGGAAGCACGCGCCCTGGTGCTGCGGATGCAGGAATGCTTCAACACCCGGCGGTTCGACGAGGCCGCCGGCCTGTTCACCCCCGGCTTCTTCAGTCACCCGCTCGGCGCCACCGGGTTCGCCGCGGGCAGGGACGCCTGGCGCCAGGTCGTCGCCCGGTTCCCGGACATGCGGGTCGTGGCCGACGACATCCTGGTCGACGGCGACAGGGTCGCCGTCCGCTCGTCGGTCACGGGCCTCGGCGGCACGCCGCCCACGCTGATCGAGATCTTCCGCATCGACGACGGCCGGCTCGCCGAGGCCTGGGGCGTCACCGAAGGCCCCGATCCCCGAACCTGATCCGCGCACCTCGACCTTCTGGAGCCCGCATGTCCATGCCCGGTGACATCCGTGAGATCAACCGATCGGTCATCGAGGAATTCCGCGCCAACGGCGGCGTCGTCACCCAGCTCGGCCTGGAAAATACGCGCGTGGTCCTGCTGACCACGACGGGCGTGAAAACAGGGCTGCCCCGCACAACGCCGCTCGGCTGTTTCGAGGACGGGCCCGGCCGCGTCTTCGTGTGGGCCTCGGCCATGGCGGCCCCGGCGCATCCCGCCTGGTACCGCAACCTCGCCGCGAACCCGCGGGTGACCATTGAACTCGGAACCGGATCGGGCACCGTAGAGCACTACGAGGCCATCGCCACCACTGCCGAGGGGGCGGAACGCGAACGGCTCCTCGGCGTCCTCAAGGAGGCCCGGCCGCATATCGCGGCCCATCAGGACCGCACCGATCGGGAAATCCCCGTTGTGGTGGTCGAATATCGCAGCCAGGCGACGTAGTCGGCCACGGCGGCGTCGGCGTCATAAGCAGGAGCGAAGCCGGTGTCGTCGTGCAGGCGGGTGACGTCGAGACGCTGTTCTTCGCCTTGGGAGCGCCCTTCGGCCAGCTCGATCGGGGCGTCCGGGACGGCCTTCCGCAGCGCCGCCACGACCTGCGCGTTCGTGGTGACGCGGCCGGAACCGATGTTGTAGACGCCGTGCCGGAGCGTCCCGGCGGTCTGCAGGAGGGCGATGGCGCGGCCGCAGTCCGGCGCGTAGAGGGCGTCGATGCCGTCGCCAGCGTGCACCGGCTTCGGGTAGGGCTCGCCGCGCACGGCCGCGTTCACCAGGCCGGGGATGGCGAAGAACGGTGAATCCGCGCGTCCGTGCGGGCCCCAGATCGCGCCGATCCGCATGCTGACGGCATTGTCCGCGGCGACGGCCGCCAGCGCCTCGGCGCTCCGCTTGAACGCGGGGGTCGGGTGCGGCGCGCCCGGCGGGAGGGGCGCGTCCTCGCGGAACACCGCGCCCCGGACGCCGGCGTAGACGCCGATCGTGCTGGCGACGCAGATGCGGCGGACGCCCCAGGCCCGTGCCGCCTCCAGGGCGTTGAGCAGGCCGGACGTGTTGGCGCGCAGCTCGGCGAGCACGTCCGTACCGCGCAGCGGGGCGCTCGCCAGGTGGACGATCCCGGTGATGTCGTACCGGTCGCCGAGGGCGAGGAAGGCGGACCGGTCGGCCATGTCGAGCCGTTCGGCCGCCGCGCCCTCGGGGAGCTCGCGCGGCGCGGCGGAACGCGAGACGGCCAGGCACGGTTCCCCCAGGTCCAGCAGCGCCCGCGTGACGTGCGAGCCGATGAACCCCAGGCCGCCGGTGATCAGGATCATGCGCCCCTCCATTTCGTTAGCGTGCTAGCGAAATCCTAGAGGCGAGATCGTTAGCAGGCAAGCGACCGTAGGATCGGGGCATGGACGACGTGCTCCGGCTCTCCACCCGCGCCCACAAGCTCATGCGCGCGGCCTCCGACGCGGCGATGAGCGAGCACGGCGTCCGGATCGGGCAGAACCTCCTGCTGGAGGTGCTCTGGGAGGAGGACGGCCTGACCCCCGGCGAGCTGGCCGCCCGGCTCGGGCTCACCACCCCGACCGTCGTCAACACCGCCACCCGGATGGAGGCCGCGGACCTGGTCGTCCGGCGCCGCGACCCCGCCGACGCCCGGCTCGTCCGGCTCTACCTGACCGACCGGGGCCGCCGCGCGGAGGAGCCGGTCAAGCGGGCGCGGCGGCGCCTGGAGGAGCGCATCACCGCCGGCCTCACCGACGACGAGCGCCGCCACCTGCGCAGCGCCCTCGAAAAGATCATCGCCGAGCTGTCCTGACGCGGTACCGCCCGAGGACGGCGGCGCCCTGCCGGTCGGCCGATACGCACTCCAGGTCGGCGGGCGGCGCCTCGGCGGGGAACAGCCGCCGGCCCGCGCCGAGGACGGTGGGGAAGGTCAGCAGCCGGTACTCGTCGATCAGGTCCCGCGCCATCAGCAGGTGAACGACGCTCAGGCTGCCGGTGATGATCACATCGCGCCGCTCCCGCTCGACGGCCGCGACGACGTCGTCGACGACCTGCGAGTCGGCCCACCCCGAAGTGTCGGTCAGCGTGCGGGAGGCGACCAGCTTGGGCACGGCGTTCATCCGCCGGGCGAACGGGTCGTCGCGCCCCGGCCAGATCCCCGAGAACAGCTGCCAGGTCTCGCGCCCCAGCAGCAGGACGCCCTCGTCCAGGGTGGCGCCGAGCCGGAACTTGTCCCCGGCGACCGCCTCGGCCCCGTGCCGGAACGCCCACCCGCCGGCCGGCGTGCCGCCGGACCCGTCCGGGTCGGACACGACGCCGTCCAGGGTGATGAACTCGATGACGATGACGCTCACGATGAATGGTTCCCTTCGGTCGATTGCTCACCGGTATGTACCGGCGGCACCCGCCCGATTCATCGCGCGCGGCCGTGGCACGTCCCAGTGAGCTGTGGTCCGCTCCGGTTGTGCCTGTACGCCGGGCGTATCAGGGCGCAGCATCCGGACGTGAGCGTGGCCGGTCCTTCCCGGCACCCGTGGGAAGGCGATCCGCCGGCAGGTTCGATGACGGCGGGCATAGGCCGCCGCATACGGTGGTCCTGGCATGGCCGTGAGCAGAAGCCGGAGCAGACGATGAAGGCAGCCCGTTTCGACCGCTTCGGCGGCCCGGAGGTCCTGGAGATCGTGGATCTCCCCGATCCGCATCCGGGCCCCGGCCAGGTCCGGATCGCGGTGCGCGCGGCCGGCGTCAACCCGAGCGACTGGAAGAAGCGCCGGGGCCTGATGGACGAGGAGCTCCCGCAGACCCTGGGCTACGAGGCGGCGGGCGTCGTCGACAAGCTCGGCGAGGGCGTCACCGGCGTCGCCGCCGGCGACCGGGTGTTCGGCTTCTCCGCCGCGGGGGCGGCGCAGGCCGAGCTGGCGGTGCTGTCCCACTACGCGCCGATCCCGCCGTCGCTCGGCTTCGCCGACGCCGCCGCGCTGCCGGCCGCCATCGAGACGGCCACCCGCGCGCTCGACCAGCTCGGCGCCGGGAAAGGCGGCACGCTGCTCGTCAACGGCGCCTCCGGAAGCATCGGCAGCGCCGCGGTCCAGCTCGCCGCGGCGCGCGGCGCGCGCGTGATCGGCACCGCGAGCCCGGCGAACCACGACCACCTGCGCTCGCTGGGCGCCGAGCCCGTCGCCTACGGCGCGGGCCTCACCGAACGGGTCCGCGCGCTCGCGCCCGGCGGCGTCGACCTGGCGCTCGACGCCGCCGGCAGCGGGAACCTGCCCGAACTGATCGCCCTCGCCGGCGGCGCCGGGAACGTCATCACGATCGCCGACTTCACCGGCGCCCAGGAACACGGTGTGCGGTTCAGCCGCGGGGACACCGGCCGCGCCGTCCACGTGCTCGGCGAGATCGGCGAGCTGATCGAGACCGGCCGCTTCGCGCTCCCGGCCACGCATACCTTCCCCCTGACCGACATCGCGGAGGCCCACCGCGCCGGCGAGAACGGCCACGTGCGCGGAAAGCTCGTCCTGCTGGTCGGCTGACCATGGGACGGCAAAGTTCCGGCGTTCCGGCCCTGCCGTCCGATCGTCCGGGGTAGGAGCCCTGTCGGGATCCGCGCGACCACGGAAGGAACGCCATCGTGCAGACCGTGCCCGACGCCGACATCGGCGTCTCGCTGACGAAGGCCAACCACGTCGGCATCGCCGTCCGGGACCTCGACCGCACCATCCGCTTCTACCGGGCGCTGACCGGCCGGGACCCGTTCGTCGCCGAGGACATGCGGGGCGTGGAGGCGATGTACGGGCCGAAGGTGAGCGACCGCGTCGGGCCGGGCGGCGTCCGGCTGCGCTACGCGACCCTGCGGCTGTCCAACCTGAACATCGACATGATCCAGTTCGTCGACCCCGAGATGGGCACGGCGAAGGCGCTGCCGACCGACGCCGGGTCCATGCACCTGTGCTTCGAGGTGGACGACGTGCAGGCCGTCTACGACCGGATGACCGCGGCCGGCATCGAGTTCGACGCGCCGCCGTTCACCTTCACCGACGAGCACGCCCACCACGGCGCCGGGACGCGGGTGGCCTACTTCTCCGACCCCGACGGGGTCAACCTCGAGCTGATCACTCCCGCCGGCTCCTTCTCCCGCGGCTGACGCGCCGGTCCCGCGGGACGGCGCTCACATGCGGGCTTTCAGCACGTCGATCTCACAGCCCGGCGCGGCCGGGTCGAAGCCGTGCTCGGCCAGCCAGCGGATCGCCTGCAGGCTCCGCAGCGACCACCACGCGCGGATCACGTCGCGGTCGACGTCGGCGCCGTAGCCGGCGACGACCTCGTCCAGGTGCTCCTCGTGCCCGAGCGTCAAGATGGCGAGGTCGAACAGGGCGTCGCCCGGGCCCGCCTCGGTCCAGTCGATCACCCCGGTGATCTCGTCGCCGACGATGAACACGTGGGCGACCTGCAGGTCGCCGTGCGCGAACACCGGGGTCCACGGCCGGAGCGCGGTCTCGGCGATCCGGCGGTTGTGCGTGACCAGGTCACGGGGAATGACGTCGTTGGCCAGGAGCCACTCGCATTCGCCGTCGAGGCGCGCTCTGATCTCGTCGGGGCCGCGGCCGGGCCATGGCGGCAGCGGCGCGTCGTGCAGCTTGCGCACGGCGGCGCCCGCCGCGGCCCACGCCGCCGGCGACGCGGCCGACGGCTCGCCGAGGCGGCCGAGCGCCGCCCCGGGGAGGGCGGCCAGCGCGAGCACGGGCGGCTTGCGCCACAGCACCCGGGGCGTCGGGATCGGCGCCAGGGCCATCGCCGCGACCTCGACGCCGGTGCGCGCCTGATCAGAGTCGATCTTCAGGAACACGTCGCCGACACGCAGGGTCGCGCACTCATGGTGGGCGACGACGACCTCGACCTGCTCCATGCCGGCCATTATCGAGCGGACGGCCGCAAAAGTCCGCAACCGCCGGGGAAGTGCCCGGTGCCGGGCGGGGTCTCTTCAGCCCGAACCCGGGTCCGACCTGGCCGCGGCCCGGTTGAGGAGGTCGCGGACCTCGCGCAGCACCGGGACCAGCTCCGGCGGATCCAGCACCTCGAAGTCGAACCCCTTCGCCGCCACGTGCACCGCCAGCTCGCGCAGCGAGTTCGAACCGGCGGTGAACAGGCAGGTGCGGGCGTCCACGGCCTCCAGCCGCCCGGCGCCGGGCGACGTGCGCGGCGCCACCTCCTCCAGCGGGGCGTGGAACAGGACGCGGGCCCGGTAGGCGTACGGGGCCGAGGTGATGGCGTGCGCGACGTAGGCGGCCGCGTCCTCCTCGGGCGGCGTGAAGCGCGCCCCCGGCGGTCCGGGCGGCCCCTCGATCCGGTCGACGCGGAAGACGCGCCGATCGTCCTTGGCCACGTCCCGCGCCACCAGGTACCAGCGGTGCCGGGTGTGCACCAGCCGATGCGGCTCGACCTCACGCGCGGTGACGCCGCCGCGCCCCCGGTAGCGCAGCCGCACCCGGCGCCGGTCGCGGCACGCGGCGGCGAGCGCGGCCAGCAGGCCGGCGCCGACCTCCGGATCGGCCGCCCCGGGCAGCGCCACGGTCGCCGCGCGGAACGCCTCCACCCGGTGCCGCAGCCGGGACGGCAGGACCTGCTGGAGCTTGGCCAGCGCCCGCACCGCGCTCTCTTCGAGGCCGGCGACGCTGCCCGTCGCGGCCGTGCGCAGGCTGATCGCCACCGCCACGGCCTCCTCGTCGTCGAGCAGCAGCGGCGGCAGCGCGGCCCCCGCCCCGAGCCGGTACCCGCCGGCCGCGCCCGGGGCGGCCTCCACCGGATAGCCCAGCTCGCGCAGCCGCCCGACGTCGCGCCGCACGGTGCGCAGGCCGACCTCCAGCCGGTCGGCGAGCTCGGCGCCGGTCCAGTCCGGGCGCGTCTGCAGAAGCGACAGCAGGCGCAGCAGCCGCGCGGAGGTTTCCAGCATGGGCGCAATTGTGGCCTCGATCGGTGCCAGAACCTGTCACCAATGCTTCCTACCGTGCCGGGCATGACGAACGAGATCCAGCCCTACCGCGTCCAGATCCCGCAGGCCGACCTCGACGACCTGCACGAGCGGCTGCGCCGCACCCGCTGGGCCCCCGAGGTGCCCGGCACCGGGTGGGAGCGCGGCGTGCCGACCGGCTACCTGCGCGAACTGGCCGCCTACTGGGCCGACGGCTTCGACTGGCGCGCCCAGGAGGCGGCGCTCAACGCGTACCCGCAGTTCACCACCACCGTGGACGGCGCGCAGGTGCACTTCCTGCACGTCCGCTCCGCCGAGCCCGGCGCCACCCCGCTCCTGCTGCTGCACGGCTGGCCCGGTTCGGTCGTGGAGTTCCTCGACCTCATCGGCCCGCTCACCGGCGGCGACGAACCCTTCCACCTGGTGATCCCGTCGCTGCCGGGGTACGGCTTCTCCGGCCCGCTGCCCGGCCCCGGCTGGACCGACGGCCGCACCGCCGCGGCGCTGGCGGAGCTGATGTCCCGGCTCGGCTACGACCGGTACGGCGTGCAGGGCGGCGACGTCGGCGCGTTCATCGCCCCGCTGGTGGGGCGCGCCGCGCCGGACGCCGTCATCGGCGTGCACGTCAACGGCCTGCTCACCTTCCCCGGCGGCGATCCGGCGGTCATGGGCGCGCTGAGCGAGGCCGAGCGCGGGCGGCTGGCCGGGATGAAGGAGTGGCAGGAGAAGCTGGGCGCGTACATGCAGGTCCAGGGCACGCGCCCGCAGACGGTCGCGGCCGCGCTGCACGACTCCCCCGCCGGCCAGCTCGCCTGGATCGTGGAGAAGTTCAAGGACTGGACCGACCCGGCCGCCGAGCTCCCCGAGGACGCGGTGGACCGGGACCGCATCCTCACCGACGTGAGCGTCTACTGGTTCACCGGCACTGCGGGCTCGGCGGCGCACACCTACTACGAGCGGTTCAACGACTTCACCATGTGGGCGCCGAAGGAGCGCGGAAAGGTGCCGACCGCGGTCGCGGTGTTCCCCACCGACTTCTCGGTCCGCCCGCTGGCCGACGTGGTGCACAACGTGGTGCGCTGGACGGAGTTCGAGCGCGGCGGCCACTTCGCGGCCCTGGAGACCCCCGACCTGCTGATCGCCGACCTCCGGGCGTTCTTCAACTCAGGAGGGCGCGGAGCCTCCTGACATCCGGGGCTCCAGAGAGGGCGGGGGCGCCGTCGATGACGAAGGTGGGCACCTGGCGGACGCCGAGCTCGGCCGCACGTTCCTCATCGGCCCGGACGTCGGCGGCGTAGGCGTCGGTGTTCAGGACGGAACGCACTGCCGCGTCGGGCAGGCCCGTCTGCGCGGCGAGGTGCCGGAGGACCTCGGGGTCGGCGACGTTGACGTTGTCGACGAGATGGGCCCGGAACAGCCGCTCGACCATGGCGTCCGCCAGGCCTTGACCGGCGGCCAGGTGGATGAGGCGGTGCGCGTCGAAGGAGCTGACGGGGCGGGCGGTGGCGGGGCGCAGGTCCAGGCCCTCGGCCGCGCCCAGCCGCCGGATGCGCTGGAACACCGCGGTGAGGTCGGGGCCGTCCAGGCCGAAGCGCCGCGTCATCATCTCGGCCAGGGTGACGCCGGGGGCCGCCGGCTGGTCGGGGCGGAGCTCGAAGCTGCGCCAGGTGACGCCGACACCACTCAGACCGGCGAGGGCCCGTTCCAGCCGCTTCTTGCCGAGGTAGCACCACGGGCACATGACGTCCGACCAGATCTCCACCTCAGTCACGGGGCTGCTCCTTCAGGAAGAGGGCGAGGACCAGGCCGGCCGCCATGACGCAGCCGACCACCACGAACACGGTGTCCATCGCGCTGGCCATGCCCTCCAGGACGGGCCGGGCCAGCCGGGGGTCGAGGTGTCCGAGGTAGGAGGTGTCGTCGAGATCGGCGCCGTCCAGCAGGCGCCGCGCTCCGGGATCGCCGGCCAGCGCGGCCTGGAACGCGGCGGTGCCCTGCGCCCGGTGCAGCGCGGCGGTGATGCGTTCCTCGGCCAGCGAGAAGAGGATCGTCAGGTAGACGGCGGTTCCGGCGGTGCCGCCGATCTGGCGGAAGAAGGTGTAGGAGGCGCTGGCGGCGCCCATGGCGCCCGCGGGCGCCGACGCCTGGACGGCGATCAGCATGACCTGGAAGCACAGGCCGATCCCGAGGCCCATGAGGGCCGCGACGAAGCCGGTGAACCACAGCGGCGTGCCGGGCGCCAGCCGGGCGAAGGCGAAGGCGCACGCGGTCATGGTGGCCAGGCCGAGCAGCAGCAGGCCCTTGTAGCGGCGCGTCCGGGTCACGAAGGGGCCGGACAGCCTGCCCGCCGCGACGATGCCCAGGGTCTGCGGCAGCAGCATCAGCCCGGCCGCCGTCGGGGACAGGCCCTTGACGATCTGCAGATAGAGCGGCAGGACGGCGAGCCCGCCGAACACGCCCATGCCGACCACGACGTTGACGGCGCTGCTCACCGTGAACAGCCGGCTGGTGAACAGCCGCGGCGGCAGCAGGGCCGCGTCGCCCATCCGCCGTTCGACCAGCACGAACCCGGCCAGCCCGGCGACGCCCACCGCGGCCAGGACGAGCGTGCGCGGCGCGGACCAGCCCCAGGCGCCGCCCTGCCCGGCCACGGCCAGCAGCGGCACCAGCCCGAGCAGCAGCGTCGCCGCGCCGCCGTAGTCGACGCGCTGGGCGGTGCGGGTGTGCGGCAGCCGGTAGAGCGTGACCACCAGGACGAGGGCGACGAGCCCCACCGGCACGTTCACCAGGAAGGCCCAGCGCCAGCCCGCCATCCCGAGGAGGTCGTCCATCCCGGCGAACAGGCCGCCGAGCACCGGCCCGGCCACGCTGGAGACCCCGAACACCGCGCCGAACCAGGCCTGGTACCGGCTGCGGCGCTCCGGCGGGAGCAGGTCGGCCAGGATCGCGAACGCCAGCGCCATCAGCCCGCCGGCGCCGAGGCCCTGGACGGCGCGGAACGCGGCCAGCCCGTACATCGACTGCGCCGCCGCGCACAGCAGCGAGCCGAGCAGGAACAGCGAGATCGAGGCCAGGTAGAGCGGCTTGCGGCCGTAGATGTCCGACAGCCGCCCGTACAGCGGCGTGGAGACCACCCCGGTGATCAGGTAGGCGGTGGTCGCCCAGGCCTGCAGGGTCAGGCCGTCCAGCTGGTCGGCGACGGTGCGCATCACCGCGGCGACGATCATCTGGTCGAGCGCGCCGAGCAGCAGCCCGAGCATCAGGGCGGCCATCACCGCCGCCACGGCGCCGCGCCCGAGCCGGGGCGGGGCGGGAGGGGCAAGGGATCCGGTCATGGGGGACCTCCGTCCAAATTGATTAGGCTCCGTACAATATGGCTCCGTAGATTACATGTCCATACAACTAGGGACCAGACTGTTAGGATCCGAACATGGGCACCGAGACCGAGCAGGTGGAACAGGCGGTCGCCGGGCTGTTCACGGCCTTCCGCCGCAAGCGCGGCCGCGAGCAGGCCGGCGGCGACCTGTCCGGAACCCAGCTGCGCGCGCTGGACGGCCTGGCCGAGGCGGGGCAGGCCACCGCGCGGCAGCTGGCCGACTACGCCGACGTCACCCCGGCGACCATGACCGGCATGCTGGACGCCCTGGAGGCCAAGGGCGTGATCCGGCGCGAGCGCAGCCGCACCGACCGGCGCGCGGTCCAGGTCGTCCTCACCGACGACGGCCGCGCGCTCGTCGCCGAGGCCCGCGAGCGATGGCGGCAGCGGTGGCAGCAGGCGCTGTCGGACGTCCCGCCCGAGGACCTGCAGGCCGCGATCCGGGTCATCGGCAAGGTGACGGACCTGTTCGACCGGATCTAGAGCCGGCGTCTCAGAGAAGCGGCAGGCCCGCCGCGTACCGCCGGAAGAAACCGGCCGTCGGGGTGTCCGCCGCCGCGACGGCGTCCGGAGTGCCCTCCGCGACCACCGCGCCCCCGTCCGGGCCGGCCCCCGGCCCGAGGTCGATCACCCAGTCCGCGGACGCGGCGACGGGGATGTCGTGTTCGGCCACGACGACGGTGTTGCCCGAGTCGAGCAGCACGTCGAGCGCGTCCACCACCCGCTGGACGTCGGACGGGTGCAGGCCCGAGACCGGCTCGTCGAGCACGACGAGCCCGGCCTTGCGGCTCGACGCGCCGCGCTGGATCGCCGACGCCAGCTTCAGCCGCTGCGCCTCGCCGCCGGACAGCTCCGTGGCGCTCTGGCCGAGCTGCAGATAGCCGAGCCCGACCTGGTCCAAGGCCCCCAGGATCTCCACGAGCCGCGGGGGCCCGGAGAACCGCGCCACGGCCTCGGCGACGGTCAGCTCCAGCACCTGGTCGATGGCCAGCCCCTGGTACCTGATCTCCAGCGCCTCCGGCTTGTAGCGCCTGCCCTCGCACACGTCGCAGACCACCCACACGTCCGGCAGGAAGTGCATGTCGACCAGTTTCCGGCCGTAGCCGGTGCAGGTCTCGCAACGGCCGCCGTCCGCGGTGTTGAAGCTGAACCAGGAGGCGTCGACCCCCGTCCCGGCCTCGGCGAACAACCGGCGGACGATGTCGAACGCCTTGCTGTACGTGGCCGGGTTGGACCGCGGCGTCCGGCCGAGCGGCTCCTGGTCGACGACGGCGACCCAGCCGAACCCCGCGAGGCCGGTCACCTCGCGCACCGTGCCGGTCGCCGTCCCGTCGAGGGCGGCCGCCGCGCCCGCCCCGAGCGCGGCGAGCAGGCTGCTCTTGCCGCTGCCGCTCACCCCGGTCAGGCAGGTGAGCCGGCCGGCCGGGAAGCGCACCAGGTCCGCGGTCACGTTGTGCGCGCGAAGACCGTGCAGCTCCACCCAGCCGGTGCCGCCGGTGACCGGGCGGCGGGACCGGCGCAGCCGCGGGCCCGCGCCGGCGAGATGGCGCCCGGTCAGCGACGCCGGATGAGCGGCCACGTCGGCGGGAGGGCCCGACACCAGGACCTCGCCGCCGAGGCGGCCCGCGCCGGGCCCCATGTCGATCACCCAGTCGGCCCGGGCGATCAGCTCGGGGTCGTGCTCGACGAGGAGCACCGTGTTGCCGGCCGCGCGCACCTCCAGGGCGATGTCGAGCAGGTGCGCCTTGTCCACCGGGTGCAGCCCGGCCCCGGGCTCGTCCAGGACGAAGACGATGCCGCTCAGCTCGGTGCCGAGCTGGGCGGCGAGCCGGGTCCGCTGCAACTCGCCCCCGGACAGCGTCGCCGCGCTCCGGGACAGCTGGAGATGGGCCAGGCCGAGCCGGTCCAGGATCGCGAGCCTGCGGTCCAGGTCCTGCAGCAGCGGCTCGCCCACCTCGCGCTGCCGGGCGCCCAGGCCGTCCGCCACGCGCTCCGCCCAGCCGCGCACTTCCCGTACCTCCACCTCGATCAGGTCGGGATACGTCAGCCCGCCGAGCCGCACCGACCTGGCCACCTGGTCGTAACCGCTGCCGCCGCAGGTGGCGCAGGGCCGCTTGCGCATGTACGGCAGGTAACGCTGCTTGGCGCTGGAGGTCTGGGCGTTCACGAACACCCGCTCCACCTCGGCGAGCGCGCCCCGCAGCGGCCCGCTCGAGGTGTAGGTCATCAGGGCCGACCCGTTCTTGGTCGGTACGCCGACGGACGCCTCGATCGTCTCGTCGCCCGTTCCGTACAGGACGCAGTGACGGAACTCCTCAGGCAGCGACCGCCACGGCCGCCCGAGGTCCACGCCCCGTTTCTCGGCGAGCGCCGGGACGAACATGTGCTCCCCCGACCGCCACTTCGCGAACCAGGGCGAAGCCCCCTCGAAGAGCGGGAGCTCCGGATGGGTGATGACCAGATCCTCTTGCGCCTGCCAGCGTCCGCCCACCCCGTGGCAGTCCGCGCAGCCCCCTTCCGGGGAGTTGCGGTCGAAGTGGGCGGTCGTCAGCTGCCCGTCCCCGCTCTCCGCCGCCGGGCCGACTCCCGGAAGGCGCGAGTACAGCAGCCCCAGGTGCCCGTCGATGCCGGTGATCGTCGCGACCGTGGAGCGGGGGTTGCGGTTCAGGCGGCGCTGGTCGACCGCGAGCGTCGCGCCGAGCCCCCGGATGCGGTCGACCTTCGGGCGGTTGCGCTGGGTGATGTACTGCCGCACGAACGGCGAGAGCCCCTCCAGATACCGCAGCTGGGCCTCGCTGTGCAGGGTGTCGACGGCCAGCGAGGTCTTGCCGCTGCCGCTCACCCCGGTGAAGGCGACGAGCAGGCCCTTGGGGATGCTCACCGACACGTTCCGCAGATTGTTGGTGCGAGCCCCCACCACGTCGATGGTCTCGCGCCCCGTACCCGCGACGCCCCGCACGCCGCTCAACGGGACGCCGCAGCGAGCTTGGGGGCGTAGACGCTCATCCAGTGCGGGTGCAGCCGGTAGTAGACCACGTCGTTGTCCCAGTCGAAGAGGTCGTCGCCGTAGAAGTCCTTGAAGTAGGCGAGCAGGTCCGGCCAGTCCGCGGCCGGCTCGCCGCCCGGAGGGTTGAGGACCTCCACCGTGCCGTGCGTGAACACGCCCAGATCCTCACCGCGCATGTGCGCGACGCTGACGGCGGGACGGGCGGCCAGATGCCGGGCCTTGGCGGCGGTGCGCGCCGTGCCGAAGTGCCACTTGCCGCGCAGGAAGTGCCCGTCCGCCCCGCTGATCCGCGGCTCGCCCTTCGCCGTCACCGTGGACACCGCCAGGGTGCACATCCCGGTGAGGACTCCGGTGAGCTCCGCCGCGGTCAGCGTGCTCTCGGCATTGATGATCGAGCGGAGATGCGAGGTGGCACGGGAGAGGGAGGCGTCCAGCAGGGCCTGCAGCTCTTCGAGATCTTCTCGCGTTTCGCGCATGGGGATCCTCGTCTGTGTCCGTAGGGCTCGGCCCGCGCTCTCCATCGACGCGACCGGCGACCCATGCTCGCCGCGAAACCAGACACCTTGTGTCATGTTTTCCATCGACTGTGCAGATACCGCCGGGGTTGCTCTGTCGGCGGGCGGACGAGGGCGACGAGGTGAGGTGGGCCGAACCGGCGTCAGCAGCCCTGGGCGGACTCCCAGAACTCCAGCAGCACGGCCAGATCGGCGAGCGCCGCATGGCCTCTACCTTCGGGGGCGGTGGGACTCAGAGGTCTAGGGCGCCGGATTTGATCTGGCCGACGAGGGCCGCCAAGCCGGCGGGGCGCAGGGTCAGGCGCGGGCCGCGCGAGTCCTTGGAATCACGAACGTGGGTGACCTCGGTGACGTTGGTGGACAGCTCAACGCACTCGCCGCTCGTTGAAGTGTTGCTGCGGCTCGACTTGCGCCACTCGATGTCGTTGCTCATTGCATGGCCTCCGCGTTCGTGGGTGGCGGAGCTCAGAGGTCCAAGGCTCCGGACTTGATTCGGCCGACGAGGACGGCCAGGCCGACGGGGCGCAGGGTCAGGCGCGGGCCGTGCGGGTCCCTGGAGTCACGGATGAGGGTGACGTCGGCGACGTTCGTGGACAGCTCGACGCATTCATTGTTGGTCCTGCTGTTGTTGGCCTTGCGCCACTCAATGCCATCGATCACTGCATGACCTCCACGTTCGAGAATGGCGGAGCTTAGAGATCTAGGAATCCGGACTTGATCCGGCCGACCAAGGCGGCCAGATCGGCGGCCCGTAAAGCCAGGCGCGGACCATGCGGGTCCTTGGAATCACATATGTAGGTGACCTCGGCGATGTTGGTGGACAGCTCGACGCACTCGCCCCCCTGCGTGCTGCTCTGCCCGGCCTTGCGCCACTCGATGCCGTCGATCACTGCATGACCTCCACGTTCAAAGGTGGCAAAGCTCAGAGGTCCAGGGCCCCGGACTTGATCCGGCCGACCAAGGCGGCCAGGCCGGCGGCCCGTAAAGCCAGGCGCGGACCGTGCGGATCCTTGGAATCACGGATGTAGGTGACCTCGGTGGCGTTGGTGGACAGCTCGACGCACTCCCCCTCGATCTTGCTGCTGCCGGCTTTGCGCCACTCGATGCGGTGGATCACTTGTGGCTCTCCACAATGCTCATGATCAGCTTGCAGGACTCCGACTGAGGCAATGCTTCGAGCCTGAGCCGCTCATGCAACACCCTGGCCTCCTTGACCTCGGCGGTATCCCGCACGAGGCGGCAACTGGTGGATGCCTCTACGTACGCCAAGTCTCGATCCGGCAATTCCCAGATGATGTGCCCACCGGCCGTTCCTCCAAGATCAGCGCCGCATGTCAGCGGGATGATCTGGAGTGCGACATGGTGCAAGGTCATCAGCTGGAGCAAGTGCTCCAACTGAGAGACCATCACCTCCGGTCCGCCTACGAGTCTCCGCAAAGCGGCCTCATGGATCAAGATCCACAGCAGCGGCGGGTTCTCTCGGCCGAGGAGAGTCTGTCGCTGGAGGCGCTCCGCCACACCCGCTTCCACCCTCTCGGGGGGCAGACGCGCCGCCCCATAGAGGGCTCGGATGTATTCCTCATTTTGGAGAAGTCCAGGAATCACCAGCGTCTGATACATCCATACTTGCCGAGCGTCCTGTTCTGCCACATTGGCGAATTCCGCCTTCCACCCTCCCAGGTGCTCGCGCTGGGCGTGGTGCCAGAGGAGCCAGAACAGCTCGCCCGTGCCGCAGTACTCGTCGGCGAGCTTGGCGAAGTCCTCGTCCGGGGCGTGGGTCTGGCCCTCGTAGGCCTGGATGGTGGAGCGGGCCATGTAGAGCTCCTTGGCCAGGCCGTCCTGGGACAGGCCGCGGGCCTCGCGCTGGCGGCGGAGTTCGTAGGCGAATACGGCATAAATGCTCTTTGTGCCGTCTATCGGGTCGGGCGGTCGGGGCATGGGGGCTGCCTTTCGCCGTCGCGCTGCGTGGCGATCCTTCGCATTCTCAGGATAGGCCGCCGAAGGCACGCTTGGAAGCGCAACGCGACGGAATGCCGACGCTCCGTGAACGCCTCCAGGGACGGGTGATGATGGCCGAGGAAACCTTCGAGCGCGCGATGATCGCCACGCCGTCCGCCGTCGGCCTGCTGCGCGACCTGGCCGAGGCGCACCTGCGCAAGTGGGGGCTCTGCGCCCTGGTCGACGACGCCCTGCTCGTCGCGTCCGAGCTGATCACGAACGCCGTGCGGGCCCGGCCGCGTTCCCTCATCGGCTTCCGGCTGGTGCGGCAGCGGGCCGTGCTGCGCATCGAGGTCTACGACACGAGCCCCGGCCGGGCCGTGATCACCCCGTCGCCGGACGGCGGGCGCGGGCTGGTGATCGTCGAGGCGCTGGCGCGGGAGTGGGGGCAGCGCGCCGAGCCCGCGGGCGGCAAGTCCGTCTACGCCCTGCTGGACCTGCCGGTCTCATGACCCCGCCGTCGGTCTGGCTGGCGCGGCTGCGCACCGCCTTCCCCACCTGGGGGTTCGTCCATGATCCGGGGCGGGGCGTGTGGACGGCGGTGCGCGGCCGGCACGAGTTCGTCCAGGCGCGCTCGGCCATCGAGCTCTACACCGCGCTGGAGGGCCGCCGCTGATCGTCTTCCAGCTCCCGCAGTCGCTCGAGTTCGCGGTCCGCCGCCTCGCGGTGGCCCAGTTCCAGGGCCATGGTGCCGCGCCCGTAGATGTAGGCCGCCTTTTCGCGGATGCGTGGATCCGATGCGCGGCTCATGGCCCGGAAGCCGAACTCCAGGCTGAGCCGGGCCTCCGACATCCAGTCGCGGAACTCGACCGGCAGGTGGTCGCGCACGACGTCCTTGAGGTGGTCGCGCATCCGCAGGTCGGCTTCCTCAGGGCCCGGCTCGGTCGGGCGGTGCGGGTGTTCCCGCAGGTCGTCCGCCCACCGGGCCAGTGTCTCGGCGGCCTCTTCGGCGGCTTCCACGTCGGCCAGGTCGGCGGCGAACACCTGCCCGGCCAGCCGTCCGGCCTCGCGTGCGCGTTCCCGGTCGCCGGCGCAGGCGGCCACGAACGCCGACAACGCGGCGCTCCGCCGGCGCAGCTCGGCGAGTCGGCGTGCTCGGTCGAAGTCCATGTCAGTCCAGGGTGAGGGGGGTGGCCGCGGCGATGTGGGTGAGCTTATCGGGGTTGCGGATGAAGTAGAGGCCGGTGACCAGGCCCTCTTCGAGGTGGAGCGCCATGACGCTGTCGAGCTCGCCGTCGAGGCGCAGCAGGAGCGCCGGGTCGCCGTTGACGGTGGTGGGCTCGCCGGTGAGCTTGCCCTCCTTGTCGCCGAGGGACGCCAGCAGGAGCCGGCCCACCTTCACCAGGCCCGTGACGGGCCGCAGCGCGGCGCTGCGGACGCCGCCGCCGTCGCTGATCAGGACGACGTCGGGCGCGAGCACGTCGAGCACGCCCTGGATGTCGCCGGTCTCCACTGCGTGCTGGAACGACGCGAGGGCGGCCCGCGCCTGGCGCGAGGACACCGCTTCGCGGGGGCGGCGGGCGTCGACGTGCTTGCGGGAGCGGTGCGCGATCTGGCGGACCGCCGCGGGGGTCTTGCCGACGGCTTCGGCGATCTCGTCGTAGCCGACGTCGAAGACCTCCCGCAGCACGAACACGGCCCGCTCGGTGGGCGAGAGCGTCTCCAGGACGAGCATCATGGCCATGGACAGGCTCTCGGCGAGCTCGGCGTTCTCGGCGACGTCCGGGGCGGTGAGCAGCGGCTCGGGCAGCCACGGGCCGACGTAGGACTCCTTGCGGCGCCGCAGGACCCGCAGCCGGTCGAGCGCCCGCCGGGTCGTGATGCGCACGAGGAACGCACGCTGGTCGCGGACCTGCGCCAGGTCGATCTCGGCCCACCGCAGCCAGGCCTCCTGGAGGACGTCCTCGGCGTCGGCGGCCGAGCCGAGGATCTCGTAGGCGACGGTGAAGAGCAGGTTGCGGTGGGCGACGAAGGCCTCGGTCGCCGGGTCCGCGACGTGGTCGTGCATCCTCGGATCCTTCCAGGGAGCGGTCAGGCGTGCACGGGCTGGTTCTCGCGCGCGGCCTGGACGCGCTGCAGCCGGCTGTCGTCCTTGGCCTTCAGGACGCGCGCGCCGGGCTTGCGCGCCTCGTCGGCCAGCTGCTTGACGGTGTGGGTGACGACGAACTCCTTCAGGCGCGCGCCCGCGCGGCCGCCGACGTAGAAGCGGATGGCGGTGTCGTCCTTGCGCGCGAACTGGAAGATGCCGGCGCCGCGGCCGAGGCTGACGCACAGCCCGGCGAAGCCGACGCTGACGGCCTCGGGCCGGCCGCCCTCGATCCGGCGGAGCACGGCGTCGGCGGCGTGCGGGCCGAGCTGGACGGCGGACTGGCAGCCCATCCGGTAGGGCAGGCCCGACGGCGAGGCGGCGTCGCCGGCGGCGACGATGCGGTCGTCGTCGACGCTGGTCAGGGTCTCGTCGGTGAGGAGGCGGCCCGCCTCGTCGACGCTGAGGCCGCTGCGGGCGGCCAGGTCTGGGACACCGAACCCGGCGGCCCAGATGGTCAGGTGGCCGCGCACCTCGCTGCCACCGGCGAGGCGCACCGCGTCCGCCGTCACGGCCGCCGCCTCGGCGCCTTCGACGACGGTCACGCCGAGGGCCGCCAGCCGCTTGGCGACGAAGCGGCGGCCGTTCGGGTGGAGGTAGGGGCCGAGCCGCCCGCCGCAGACGAGGGTGACGGTGCGGCCCGCCTCGGCGAGCTCGGCCGCGGTCTCAATGCCGGTGGCGCCGCCGCCGACGACCGTCAGCGCCGCGTCGGCGGGCGCGGCGTCCACGGCCTGCCGCAGCCGCTCGGCCTCCTCCAGGGTCGCGAGCGGGTAGGCGAACCGGTCCGCACCGGGCACCTCCGGCGCGCCGCTGCGGCTGCCGACCGCGTAGACCAGGTAGTCGTACCCGAGCGTGCCGCCGCCGGCGAGGGAGACGGTGCGCGCGTCCCGGTCGATCGCGGTCGCGGTGTCGACCACGAGCTCGACGCGCTCGTTCAGGACGTCCTTGTAGTCGACGACCGCGTCGTCGGACCCCGCCACCAGCTGGTGCAGGCGGATCCGCTCGACGAAGGAGGGACGCGGGTTGACGAGGGTCACGGTCACGTCGTCGCGGCTGGTGAGGCGGTTGGCCGCGAGGACTCCGGCGTATCCGCCGCCGATCACGATGACTTCGGTCATGGTCTCTGCTCCGTTCGCTCGGGGTTTCGCACACAAGGCGTCCGCCAGAGCGGACTTGTGACATCACGTGGCCCAGATCACATCCATGGCGGCTGAAACGGGTCCTCATCCCTGACTTTCGGCAGTAACCCGGCAGATCACCGGCTTGTAGCGTGAACGGCGTGAACGGCTCGGGGACGCGGCGTGCGGTGGTCGGGAACGTACTGCTGTGGGCGCTGATGACCGCTCCCGTAATCAGCGGCAACCTGACCCCGCTCGAACCGGACAAGCCCTTGTGGTGGGCGACGATGGCGGGGGTGGTCGCGCTCGGTGGCGCGGTCGCGGTGAGCCGGTCCCGGCCGCTGGTGCTCTTGGTGGTGTCGGCGCTGTTCCTGCCGGTGCAGGGCAACTTCGCGTTCTCGCTGCCCGTCGCGGCCTACCTGGCCGGACGCCGCACCCCGCACGCCCGGCCCGTCGTGTGGGTCTTCACCGCGATGTTCACCGGCGGCACGCTGTTCAACATCGTCCGCGGCATCGACGTCACCACCTGGTTCCCGCTGACGATCTGGTTCGTGGTGATCGGGGTGCTGCCCTGGCTCACCGGCCGGTACTGGCGGCAGTACCAGGAGCTGGTGCGCGCCGGGTGGGAGCGCGCCGAGCGGCTGGAGCGCGAGCAGCGCATCGTCGCCGAGCGGGAGCGGATGCGCGAGCGCGCCCGCATCGCCCAGGACATGCACGACTCCCTCGGCCACGAGCTCGCCCTGATCGCGGTCCGCGCCGGCGCGCTGCAGGTGGCGCCGGACCTGGACGAGCGGCACCGCGCCGCGGCGGCCGAGCTGCGCGCCGGCGCCGCCGACGCGACCGACCGGCTGCGCGACATCATCGGCGTGCTGCGCGAGGACGCCCCGCAGGACGCCGCGCCGGTCCGGGAGAGCATCGCCGACCTGGTCGAGCGCGCCCGCGCGTCGGGCATGCCGGTGCGGCTCGCCGGCTCGGACGTCGCCGGCGGCGCGCCGATGGTGGCGCTGGCCGCGCACCGGGTGGTGCAGGAGGCGCTCACCAACGCCGCCAAGCACGCGCCCGGCGCGGACGTGACCGTGCGGGTGGAGCGTTCCGGCGGCCGCAGCATCGTCACGGTGGTCAACGGGCCGGCCGCCGGTCCCGTGCGGCCGGCGGTGTCGGGCGGGCACGGGCTGACCGGCCTGGACGAGCGGGTGCGGCTCGTCGGCGGCACGCTGCGCGCGGGCCCCGACGGCGCGGGCGGGTTCGCGGTGACCGCCGAGCTGCCCGACGTCCCCGCCCCGGCGCGGCCGGAGAGCGAGTCGGCGTGGCACCTGGCGCGCGGCCGGCAGGAGGTCCGCCGCGGGCTGATCACCGCGATCACGGTCCCGGCGGCGCTGGTGGCGTTCCTGTCGGCGATCATGCTGGGGTACTACGCCTACGCCACGTTCGCGTCGGTGCTGCACCCGGCCGACTACGCGGCGCTGCGCGTCGGGCAGCCGCGCACGCAGGTGGAGCGGGTGCTGCCGGAGGTCGAGCTGCTCAACGCCGGCGACGTCCGCTACCGCTTCGCCCCACCGCCGCAGCGCGCGCGCTGCGCCTACTACCGTTCCGACGGCAACCTGCTGGGGCTCGGCACGGTGTACCGGCTGTGCTTCGCCGACGGCCGGCTGGCCGCCAAGGACGCGGCGCCGCCGCCCAGGGAAGGAGACCGGTGATCCGGGTACTGCTCGCCGACGACGAGGCGATGATCCGCGCCGGGGTCCGGGCGATCCTGTCGGCCGACCCCGATGTGCAGGTGGTCGCCGAGGCCGGCGACGGGCACGAGGCGATCGAGCTGGCGCTGGCGCACCGCCCCGACGTGGCGCTGCTGGACATCCGGATGCCGCGGCTGGACGGCCTGGCCGCCGCCGCCGAGCTGCGCCGCGTCGCGCCCGGCACGGCCGTGGTGATGCTGACGACGTTCAGCGAGGACGACTACATCGCGCGGGCGCTGGCGGACGGCGCCGCCGGGTTCCTGCTGAAATCCGGCGACCCCCGGGAGCTGATCGCGGGCGTGCGGGCCGTCGCCGGCGGCGCCGCGTACCTGTCGCCCAAGGTCGCGCACCGGCTCATCACCGAGCTGCGCGGCGGCCGCCTCGCGCACGGCGCGGCGGCCCGCGGCCGCATCGAAGCGCTGACCCCGCGCGAGCGCGAGGTGCTGGCGCTGGTCGGCGCGGGCCTGTCCAACGCCGAGATCGCCGCCCGCCTGCACGTGGTGGAGGGGACGGTGAAGTCCTACGTCAGCGCGATCCTGACCCGGCTGGAGGTCAGGAACCGCGTGCAGGCGGCGATCATCGCCTACGAGGCCGGCCTCTGCTGAACTCAGGCGTCGCGGTGGCGCAGGGTCGTGCGGGCCGCCCACAGGGACGCCGCCGTCCAGGCCGCCAGGATCAGCAGGCCCACCGCCTGCGGGTAGGAGGCGTCGTCGGCGCCGCCCATGAAGATCCGCCCGGCGGCGCTCGGCAGCGCGTCGGCCACGTGCTCCAGCAGCGGCGCGTCGGTGCCGTCCAGCAGGATCGGCACCGCCATGACCAGCAGGAACGCGGTGGTGAGCGTGCCCGCGGTGCTGCGCAGCAGCGTGCCGAGGCCGAGGGCGAACACGCTGATCAGCACCAGGTAGCCGCCGATCGCCAGCGCGTCGAAAGCGGTGTCGGCGGCCGAGAACCGGCCCCACTCACCCAGCGCGAACCCGGCCACCGCCGTGCCGAGGAGCCCCGACAGGACGCCCAGCGGGAACAGCGCCGCCGCCGCTACCGCCGCCTTGGCCAGCAGCATCCGGCCGCGCGGCGGCACGCACTGCAGCGTGCCGCGGACGCCCCCGGTCGCGTACTCGCTGGTGATCATCAGGATGGCCAGGGTGAGCGGCACGAACTGCACCAGGTCGACCGCGCCCACCGCGACGCCGCTGACCGACACCACGCCCTGGTCGTCGGTGGTGATCTCGTTGGTGTTGTCGGACGCCACCGACGAACCGAGGATGAGGCACATCAGGCCCATCAGCGCCGGCGTGCCCGCCAGCGACCACCAGGTGGACCGCAGCGACCACAGCTTGGTCCACTCCGCCGCGACCGCGCCCCGCAGCACGCTCATCGTCCCGTCACCCCGTACTCCACGCTCGTGCCGGTCAGTTCCATGTAGGCCTCCTCCAGCGACGCCTCCTGCGCGCTCAGCTCGTACAGCGGCACGCCCGCCTCGTGGCCGATCAGCCCGACCCGCTCGACCGGGACGCCCGTCACCACCAGCCCGTCCGCGCCCGACCGCGTCACCTCCGCGCCCGGCTCGGCCGCCAGCCGCGCCGCCAGGACGTCCGGCCGGGGCGTGCGGACCCGGACCGCGTTGCGGGAGCTGCCCGCGATCACGTCCGCGACCGGCGCGTCCGCCAGCAGCCGGCCCCGGCCGATCACCACCAGCCGGTCGGCGGTCTGCTGCATCTCGCTCATCAGGTGGCTGGAGACGAACACGGTGCGGCCCTCGGCCGCCAGCGACCGCATCAGCCGCCGCACCCACAGCACCCCGTCGGGGTCCAGGCCGTTCACCGGCTCGTCGAACATCAGCACCCGCGGATCGCCCAGCAGCGCGCCGGCGATGCCGAGGCGCTGCCCCATGCCGAGCGAGAACGACCCGGCGCGCTTGCCCGCGACGGCCGTCAGCCCGACCATCTCCAGCACCTCGTCCACCCGCCGCGCCGGGATCGCGTTGCTGCGCGCCATCGCCAGCAGGTGCGCGCGGGCGCTGCGCCCGGGATGCACCGCCTTGGCGTCCAGCAGCGCGCCGACCTCGCGCAGCGGGCGCCGCAGCGCCGCGTAGGGGCGGCCGCCGACCAGCGCCTCGCCCGCGGTCGGACGGTCCAGCCCGAGCACCATCCGCATGGTCGTCGACTTGCCCGCGCCGTTCGGCCCGAGAAAGCCGGTGACCTTGCCCGCCGCCACGTCCAGCGTCAGGTCCTGCACGGCGACCCTGTCGCCGAACCGCTTCGTCAGCCCCCGCATCGTGATCATCAGGCGGCCGCCTTCCGGCGGCCCAGGTGGCGGGCCGCCTCGACCAGCACGGTCACCGCCAGCGCCAGGCCGAGCCCGACGGCCACGCCCTTCAGCGGGTCGTCCTCGAACGCGACCCCGCCCACGTAGCCGAGGACCGTCCCGTAAACGGCCCAGCCGACCGCCGCGATCGCCGCGAACAGCGAGAACGACCGCAGCGGGTACCCGGCCGCGCCCATCGTCAGCGTCACCGCGGTCCGGCCGCCCGGCACGTACCGCGCCACCACCAGGACCAGCCCGCCGCGCTCGGCCAGCACCCCCGACGCCCACGCCAGCGCGCGGTGCCGCCGGGTGCCCGGCCGCCCCGCCAGCCGGTCCCCCGACGCGCGCCCGGCCAGGTACGACACGTGGTCGCCGAGGAACGCGCCGGCCGCCGCCAGCGCCGCCGCCGGCAGCACCGACAGCTCCCCCGACGCCGCGTACACCCCGGCGGTGATCACCATGCTCTCGCTCGGCACCACCAGGAAGAACCCGTCGACCAGCGCGACCGCGAACAGCGCGGCGTAGAACCACGGCGACGACACCGCCGTGTGCAGCATTTCCATGATTGCGTCCACGTCTCGAACGCTAGGAAACGATCACCCGCCGGCGGACCGGGCGAACGTCACCGGCCACCCCCTACTTTCGGCAGGCGGAACCTGGCCGCGACGCAGCCGCCCGGGGGCGACGGTTCCCCGCCGGCCATCTGGCGGGCGGCGTCCCGGGCGGCGCGCAGGCCGTCGGCGCCGCTTCCGCTGTACCCGTTCTCATAGCCGCCGTCGAAGGGGTACGGCAGGGGCGTCTGCCGGTCCATCGCCATCCTCGGTCCGTAGTTTCTTCTCAGTGCTGCGGGGAAGACGGCTGCGAGCCGATGGCACATCACCCCCGACGGCTGCTCCCCCTAGACCGGGGCCCGAACGGTCACCGGAAGCGGTGACCACGGGTTTTCTTCGTGAACCGGTTTAATTAGGCACGATTCGCCGACGCCCCGCGCCGCCGGCGCGCTTGCGGAAAGCGATCAGAGCGTGGTTGGTATCAGGCGCGCAGGGACGCCGGCTGTCAGGTCGCCTGAGGGCGAGCGAAGGAAGGCGGAGATGAGAATTTCACTGATCGGTGAGCTGATGGTCGAGGACGACCAGGGCCGGCCGGTCGACCTGGAGAAGGGCAGCAGGCGGCGGCAGCAGAGCGTGCGGGAGCTGATCTGCGCGGTGGCCATGCAGAGCCCTGGCGCGATATCCACGCGGGAGCTCAAGGCGCTGTTGTGGGATGTCGACTCCACCCAGGACTACACCTCGGCGTTGACCACGCGCGTCTACAAGGCGCGCAAGGCGCTCGGACCGCTCGCCGAGCGGCTGGTGACCGAGCCCGCTCCGCTGGGAGGCCGGCAGTACCGGTTCGCGCTGGGGCCGGGCGACCACATCGACGTCGCGGCGTTCCGCGAAGGCGTCAAGCTCGCCAAAAAGGCGCAGCAGGAGGGGCTGTTGTCGGAGGCTGCCGCGCATCTGCAGCAGGCGCTGACGCCCTGGCGGGGGGTGCCGTTCAGGCAGGGGCTGCCCGATCTGCCCGACACCCCGGCCGCGAACTGGCTGCGCCACCCGCTGCTGACACAGCGGCGCTCGGCCGTCGAGGCCTACATCGGCATCCAGCTGGACCTGGGACGGCATTCGCCGGCGCTGGTGGAGCAGATCACCGAATACCTCACCCTGGACCCGGTCAACGAAGTGCTGCACTGCCGGCTGATGCTGACCTGGTACCGGCTGGGCCGGCGGACGGAGGCCCTGCGGACCTACCAGCAGGCCGCCGAGGCGATGGAGGCCGAACTGGGGGCCGCGCCGGGAGCCCTGCTGCAGCGGATGCGCGAACAGATCCTCGCCGAGGACGAGACGCTGCTGTGGCGTGCTCCCGAGCAGCCGCAGCAGCGGCCCCTGCCCGTCAACACGATCGACAACGTCGGCGTCACCGACTACCTGCTGGGCGGGAAGAACAACACCGCGGCGCAGCGGGCCTGGGTGCAGGCCGCCGCCGACGGCTCCGACACCGTGAAGCTGCCCGCGGAGAACCGCGAATGCATGATCCGCATGGTGGAGGTCCTCGCCCGGGACGGCATCCGGCAGTTCCTGGACCTGGGATCGGGGATGCCGGTGCCGGAATGGCCGCACGTGCATGAAGTGGCGCGGCGGGTGTCGGCCCAGACCCCGCGCGTGGTCTACGTCGACTGCAATGCCGACGTGGCGATCCACACGCGGGCCCTGGTGATCGACAACAGGTCGACGTTCTTCCTGGAGGCGGATCTGCAGGAGGCCGACAAGGTCCTGGATTACGCGCGGCGCCATCTGGACCTGTCCGAACCGGTCGGCCTGCTGTCGGCCAACACGCTGCAGTACGTGGGCGAACCGGACGAGGATCTGGGCACCGACGACGTCGTCAAGATCATCCGCCGGTACGTCGGCGCGCTGGCGCCCGGCAGCGCCTGGGCCATGACCCACCTCAGCGGCGACCGCCTGCATCCGCGGCAGCGGCCCTACATCGACTCCCGCAACCCTGACGCCGCGATTCCGCAGAACCTGCGCAGCCCCGAGCAGATCGAACGACTGATGGTGGGGCTTCCCCTGATGCCGCCCGGGCTGACCGACGTGGGGAACTGGCGACCCGAGCAGCCCTACGTCCAGCGGCCGATGAGGATCCTGGGAGCCGTGGGCCGGGTGATGGCCGCACGCTGAGCCGAGGCGGCGGATCGATGGCGGCGCGGCTGGCGCGATATCGGCCCATCGCGGGACGGCAGCGCCCGTTTCGCACCTCCCTCGCTGTCTACGCGGATCGGTCCCGGAAAGGTTTCCTTTTGGGGTGACATCTGCGGTGACAGTGACCGGTTTACGGTGATCGCCATGTCTGATCTATCGGCTGCCGCTTCGGCGTCCACTACGCGGCGAGGGCGCCCGGCCGGGATGAACGACCTGCACAGCCGAGGCGGATGGAGCCGGGATTCCGGCCCGCAGGGCGCGCGGGTGTGGAATCACTGGCTGGGCGGCAGGGACAGCTACCTCCACGACCGGGAGGCCGCGGCCCGCCTGGAGGAGCGGGCCCCGGGCACCAGAACGGCGGCCCGGCACCACCAGGCCTGCACGATGCGGGCGACCGCCCACATGGCCGCGCAGGGGATCGACCAGTTCCTGGACATCGGCGTGGGCCTGCCCGTCACCGGCAGCACCCACCAGATCGTCCAGAACATCCACCCGGGCGCCCGGGTGGTGTACGCCGACAACGATCCCGTCGTGATGGCGCACGCGCGGGCGTTGCTGGTCGGTGACCGGGCCGGCTCGGTCGGCCATCTGGACGCCGACCTCGCCCAACCCGATGAGCTGCTCTTCAACGCTGCGGACATGCTGGACTTCCACCGGCCGGTGGGGATCGTGCTGACGGGGGTGATGGAGTGCATCCTCGACCACGATCAGGCCCGGCGGATCGTGCAGCGGCTGATCCGCACGGCGCCCGCCGGCTCCTGCCTGCTGTTCACGCATCTGTCCGCCTGGTCCGGCCGGCCCGGCTGGCGGCCCCCGGCCGCCGATTCCCTGGTGGCCGCGTGGAACAAGACGGTCCGGCCGTTGATCACCGCACGTGCTCCCGAGCAGATCCACGGCCTGCTGGACGGGCTGGAGCTCCTCGGCCCCGGCCTGGCGCCATGCGAACGCTGGTCCCTGCAGCCATCGCCGCCTCCCGCTCCCCCGGCCGCGCCCGACCAGGTCCAGTGGCTGTGCGCCCTCGGACGGCTTCCTTTCTGAGCGTGCGCCGCGACCCAAGATCGTGACCTTGCTCCAGGTGCGCGGGCGATGTCCACGGCCTCGCCGGCGCTGCACCTCACCGGGCCGCCGGTGTACGGCGGCTGCGCCTTAGGCGACCAGACGGCTTGCTCCCGAAAGGACACGCGTTGCCCCTGTCCCCGGTTGCCGTGCTGTACACACTGCCCCAGTTCGCGGCCCGCGTCGGCCTTTCGCCCAGGACGCTGCGCGCCAAGCCGCTTCCGGCGAGGGACGCGGTCGATGCCGACGGGCTTCCGCTGTGGACGCGGAACACCATCGACGCCTGGTGCCGGGGCAGCGGGCGCAAGGTGCCTGCGGACGCGCACTGGATCTTCCACCCGCCTGAGCAGCGCTCCGGGACGCCCCGGCCGGCCCGGCTGTTCCACACCGTGATCGAGGACGATCGGAACGGGAACCGAGCCCTGGGCACAGCGGTCCACGCGATCGGCTGGCGGACCGGGCCCGGGGTGCTGGTGTACCTCACAGCGGTCGATGAGATCGACAGGATCGGGGAACTGGACCACACGCACTGGCCCGTGCTGCTGACGGACGCGGGCCTGCTGCCGGCCGACCTGTGGCGCCAGGCGGTCGTCGTCACCGACCCGGGCGTGCTGCTCGAGCAGGGCGCCGAGGCCGAACCGGACCTGCAGGCGTGGACGATCGCCCTGCCCAGCCCCGCCGATCACGGATCCCGGGGCGGGCCGGCGGGCCAGGCGGCGGCCGAGCGGCTGGCGGTGCTCCCGCGCGACTGGATCGCTCATCTGCTGGCCGGAGGGCTTCGCTCCTCCCACGTGCCGGTGTGGGGACGGGGACTGCGGCAACGTCAGGCCATCGATCACCAGCGCATGAACACCGGATATGTGACCGTGCGGAACACCACGTCCAGATGGGTATGGCTGATCTCGCTGCTGTACGCGGCGGAAGACGCCGATCTGCGGAGCACGCACCCGGCCGCGTTCTACGCCCTGGCCCTCTATGCCGGTGAGGCCATGCGGGCGATCCGGGACTGGTACCCCTCTCTGCCCGACCGGGTCAGAAGCCGCGTGGCGGCCGTGCCGCAGCTGCCCGAGCCGGCCGTGATGGACGGCTTCATGATGGCCTTCAGCAGGCCTATGAGCGTCACCGTCGCCAGGCTCAGGACCGAGCTGGCCGACCTGCTGCGCATCGAGCGGGATCTGCCTGCCGTCTGCCCGTTCGGTGACGCGGTCGAGCTGGCCTGCAGACTCCTGGCCACCCTTCTGGCCGACCTGGACGAGGCCGCTCCGAACACCTCTGTCGTCATCGACGGCACCTCCATGCCGGCCGAGAACCGGCTGATCTCCGCGTCCAGATTGCGCGACCACACCATGCCGTGCAGCAGCATGGTCCACCCGCCCCCGGGGCAAGGGTGACCCCGCCCTGCTGGACCGGCCCTGCCCGCGGCTCCCGACGGACTGGCAGGAGTTCCACTCTCCACGGTCGTACACGTTCCCGTCGATCCGCACCTGGACGAGTCTGGAAGACGCATCACCGCTGACCTTTGGACGGCGGGCTAGGCGCTCTCCAGGATGCGGGACGCGGCGGCGCGGACGGCCGGGTCGTCGTCCATCTCCACGATCGCGTGGATCGCCGGGGTGATGTCCTCGACGACCTGGCGGGCCATGTCGTGCCAGGTGGGGTCGGCCGGGGGCGGCGCCGTCCGGACGGCGTGGATGATCCGGCCGGCCAGTTCCAGCAGCTCCACGCGGGCGGGGGTGGCGCGCAGCGAGGCGATCACCAGCAGGTACGGGAGCGACGCGGCGGCGGCCTGGGCGACCTCGCCGTCGCGGTGCAGCAGCTCGCCGAGGGCGGCCACCGCCTTGGGCGCGGACGGCCCGCGCGCCGCCGCCAGCAGGTCGGGGAAGGCCGTGGCCGGGCCGGACACGCCGTGCAGCCCGGACCAGTCGATCCGGTGCAGCCGCACCATGACGGAGCGGGCCGGCCACAGCCCGTCCGGGTCGAGGGCGAGCGTCGCGGTGCCGGCCGGGCCGCCCGCCCGCAGCGTCGCGCCGGCGTCCAGGGTGATCACCTCGATGGCGGGGCCGAGCTCGAGGTCGGCGGCCTCACCGGAGTCCAGGTCCCACAGCCGGACGGTCCCGTCCGCCCAGGCGGCGGCGAGGGCCCGGCCGGTCTCCAGGCGGGCCAGCGCGACGGCGGTGACGGGCCCGCCGCGGCGGGCGACGCCGAACGGCTCGGGTTCGATGCCGGGCGCCCAGAGGGAGACCAGGCCGTCGGCGTCGCCCATGGCGACGATGGGGCCGGGCATGCCGGCGGTGGCGGTGACGCCGTCCGGGAGGCGCAGCCCGTCCGCGAACTCCAGGCCGGGGTCAGGCCGGGCGAGGGGCTCCTCGGAGACGGACACGATCGTGTAGCCGTCGCCGCCCGGGACGTTCAGGCGCGGCGGCGTCGACTCGGGCTCGCAGATCCACTCGTCCCAGTCCACCTCCAGGACGCGCGCCACCTCGCGCAGCGCCTCCTCGGTGCGGCCGGTGGCGACGAGCTCGAAATCACCGATCCCGGTGTCGTGGAACAGGATCGCGTCCGGGGCGCCGTACGCGGTGACGTGCCTGCCGAGTTCGCACCACGGCTCCAGGCCGAGCGGCGGGTACGCGGCGCGCAGCCGCTCCAGGACTTCGCCGGGCAGTTCGCTCACCTCGACCGTCCAGCCGAAGTGGCGGGGCAGCCGGTCCACGGCCAGGTGCAGGAAGAACTGCGAGACGGACGCGGCCTGCAGCACCCAATCGTCGCCGGTGCTGACCAGGACGCGCGGATCGGGCTCGGCCGAGTCGGCGGCCAGGTAGCCCCACTCGTTGCAGTACTGGTTCTCGGCCATGAAGACACAGAGGCGCGGGTCGCCGTTGGCGGGCATGAAGGGCGAACCGGGCGGTAGGGCGTCCGAGACGCCGTAGCCGGTCGGGTCGGGCCGGAGCGTGGGCGGCCATTCCGGGTTCGTCTCGTACAGGCGGGCGCTGTGGACGAAGGAGTTGAACGGCAGGTCCCACCATTCGCCGAGGGCCTCGGGGATCGGCAGGGAGGGGTCGCTGTCGTCGCCGTCCTCACCGCTCAGGCCCCGCACGTACTCCTTGTGCTCGTTGGGCGCGTCGCGCTCCCACGAGCGGGCGTCCTGCGGGACCTCGTAGCCCCATTCCTCCTGGAACCCGCGCAGCAGGTCCCAGCGGCCGGCGGGCCGGCGCAGCCGCTCCGCGAACCGCCCGTAATCGATGATCTTCCCCACCCGGGGCAGGGTACTCCCGGGCAGGGGCCGCGCGGCCCCCGCCCGGGGACGGGTCAGCCGATCTCGGCGAGGCCATCCTTGATGACGACGTCGCCGCTGCTGGAGGTCGACTCGAACGCGTAGGTCCCGTCGCCCTTGTCCCAGATGCGGGTGGTGACGTCCTGGCCCGGCAGGACGGGGCGGGAGAAGCGCACCGCGAGCCGCTTCAGCCGGGTCGGCTCACCGGCCGCGACCGACTCGATCACCGCGCGGGAGGTGAACGCCATGGTGCACAGGCCGTGCGCGATGATGCCGGGCAGCCCCGCGGACTTGGCGAACTCCTCGTCCAGGTGGATCGGCATCGGGTCGCCGGACGCCTCGGAGTAGCGGAAGGTCTGGTCGTCGTCGACGTGCTGGACGACCTCGGCGATCGGCTGCGCGTCCCGCAGCTCCTCGGGGAAGGAGTGCGCCGGCGCGAGCTCGCCGACGGTCTCGCCTGCCTGGTAGCCGCGGAAGAACGACACCATCCACTGCTCGTTGACCAGCTCGCCCGACTCGTCGCGCGTCTCCAGCTTCAGCGACACGGTGGTGCCGGACGACTTGGACGCGAACCCGGTGACCTTGGCGCGGGAGGTCAGCGTGGTGCCGGGCACGATCGGCCGGTGGAACACCATGTCCTGCTCGCCGTGCACCACGAACGGGATCAGGCTGTCGGGGACGACCTTGAACAGCGGCGGGATCATCCCGTCGAACACCGGCACGATCGCGAAGACCGGCGGGGCGATCTCGCCGGACAGGTAGCGCCCGTTGTCGTCGTTGGTGGCCTCGGCGTAGGCGACGGTGCGGGCCTGCTCGACCTTGAAGTCGAACGGGTCGCTCCACACGCCGAGGCTCTCGGTGTTCATCTTCGGCTCGGTCATGATCTCTCCCTGGGGGTTGGTGGCGAACCGTGTTCAGGCCAGGCGGCCCTTGGCCCAGCGGTAGTCGGCCTTCCCGGCCGGCGACCGCCGCACCTCGTCCACGATGACGATGTCGCGCGGCACCTTGTACCCCGCGAGCGTCAGGCGGCAGTGCGCGGCCAGCTCCTCGGCCGTGACGTCCCGCGCGGCGACGACGGCCGCGACGCGCGACCCGAACCGCTCGTCGGGGACGCCGACGACCAGCGCGTCCTCCACCGCCGGGTGCGTCTTCAGCGTCGCCTCGACCTCTTCCACGAAGACCTTCTCACCGCCGGTGTTGACGACCAGCGAGCCGCGGCCGAGCAGCACGATCGCGCCCTCGCCGTCGACGCGGGCCATGTCGCCCTGCAGCGACCAGCGGTTGCCGTCCTCGTCCAGCACGAACGTGCGGGCGGTCTTGGCCTCGTCGTTCCAGTAGCCGAGCGGGATGCGGCCGGTGCGGGCGAGCTGGCCGATCTCGTCGGAGCCGGGCGGGACGCGGCGCAGCCGGTCGTCCAGCACCGCGACGTCGGCCGAGCGCGGCAGGAAGCGCGGCGAGCCGTCGGGGGCGGGCTCGATCGCCTGGCCGGACGCGCCGGTCTCCGAGCCGCCGAACGCGTCCAGCACCAGCAGCAGCGACGGGATCAGCTCGTGCAGCCGCGCCTTGACGTCGGGCGAGGTCGCCGCGCCGCCGGTGCCGATCGCCAGCACCGACGACAGGTCGTAGGCGGCCGGGTCGGCGGCGAGCAGCTTCACGATCGGCCGCGCCATCACGTCGCCGACGAGCAGCAGCACCTGCGCCCGCTCGGCCTGCGCGGTGGCGAGGACGGCGGCGGCGTCGAAGGCGTGGCCGGTCCACAGGACCAGGGTGGAGCCGGAGGTGAGCGCGATCCAGGCGACCCACATGCCCGCGCCGTGCATCATCGGCGCGCACACCATGGTGGTGAGGCCGCCGTCCTGCACCTTCTCGGTCAGCTCCTCGGGCGAGGCGATCGGGTCGCCGAGCATGTTCCCGCCGAACATCGCCGACATGAAGATGTCCTCCGAGCGCCACATGACGCCCTTCGGCAGTCCGGTCGTGCCGCCGGTGTAGATCAGGTAGAGGTCGTCGCCGGAGCGCTCCTCAAAGTCGCGTCCGGGGGACGCCTGCTTCAGCGCGTCCTCGTAGGCCACGCCGCCGGGGACCTCGTCGGCCGAGCCGTCCTCGATGACGAGCACGTGCCGCAGGTGCGTCAGCCCGTCGCGCGCCTCGCCGAGCCGCGCGATCAGCGACCGCTCGCCGACCAGCGCGACCGACTCCGAGTCGCCGATGACGTGCGCCAGCTCGCCGGCGGTGTAGCGGTAGTTGACGTTGACCGGCACCGCGCGCAGCTTGAACGCGCCGATCTGCGCCTCCAGCCACTCGGCGCGGTTGTAGGCGAGGATCGACACGTGGTCGCCCGCCGTCACCCCGGCGGCGGCGAGGTGGTGCGCGACCCGGTTCGCCCGCTCGTCCAGCTCGCGGTAGGTCAGCCGGACGTCTCCGGCGACGAGCGCGAGCTTGTCCGGCACGGCGTCGGCGACGGTCTCGAACAGGTCGGCCAGGTTGAAGCTGCGGGGCATCCGTCCTCCGGGACGTACGGCGCTCAGGGCGGGACAGCATAGAAACATACAAGCTTGACTGTTTCTAACATAGGCCCTAGCGTCGCGGGCACATCGAGGAGGTACGTCACGTGAGCAACCGCACCTTTGTCGTCGGCGTCGGCATGACCAAGTTCGAGAAGCCCGGCAGCCGGGAGTGGGACTACCCGGACATGGCCCGCGAGGCCGGCACCAAGGCGCTGGAGGACGCGGGCGTCTCCTACGACGCGATCCAGCAGGCCTACGTCGGCTACGTCTACGGCGAGTCCACCTCGGGCCAGCGCGCGGTGTACGAGCTCGGCATCACCGGCATCCCCGTGGTGAACGTCAACAACAACTGCTCGACGGGCTCCACGGCGCTGTTCCTCGCCCGCCAGGCCGTCAAGGCCGGCGTCGTCGACTGCGCGCTCGCGCTCGGCTTCGAGAAGATGCAGAAGGGCTCGCTCGGCACCACCTTCGAGGACCGCGAGCAGCCGATGCTGAACCACATCAAGGAGGTGTTCGAGCTCTACGAGTGGACCGGCGAGCCGATCGCCCCCTACATGTTCGGCGCGGCCGGCCGCGAGCACATGGAGAAGTACGGCACCACCGCCGAGCAGTTCGCCAAGATCGGCTGGAAGAACCACAAGCACTCGGTGAACAACCCCTACGCCCAGTTCCAGGACGAGTACTCGCTCGAGGACATCCTGGCCGCCCGCACCGTCTACGAGCCGCTGACCAAGCTGCAGTGCTCGCCGACCTCCGACGGCTCGGGCGCCGCGGTCATCGCCAGCGAGCGGTTCGTGGACGAGCACGACCTGTGGGACCGCGCCGTCGAGATCGCCGGCCAGTCGATGGTGACCGACACCAGGGACACCTTCACCGACAAGAGCGCGATCACCCTGGTCGGCGCGAAGATGAGCGCGCTCGCCGCGCGGCAGGCCTACGACGAGGCCGGCCTGGGCGCCGAGGACGTGCAGGTCGTGGAGCTGCACGACTGCTTCTCCACCAACGAGCTGCTCACCTACGAGGCGCTCGGGCTGGCCGCCGAGGGCGAGGGCGGCAAGCTCGTCGACAGCGGCGACAACACCTACGGCGGGCGCTGGGTCGTCAACCCCTCCGGCGGTCTGATCTCCAAGGGCCACCCGCTCGGCGCGACCGGCCTCGCGCAGTGCTCGGAGCTGACCTGGCAGATCCGCGGCCAGGCCGACAAGCGCCAGGTCGAGAACGTGACCGGCGCGCTGCAGCACAACATCGGCCTCGGCGGCGCCGCCGTCGTCACCGTCTACAAGCCCGCCCGCTGACGTCCCGGGTGGGGGCGGCCGGGCCGCCCCCACCCGTTCAGTGCGCGGCCAGGGCCTCGGTCGGCGACAGCCGGGACGCCCGGATCGCCGGGTACAGGCCCGCGGCGGCGCCGATCGCCAGGGTCGCGGCGACGCCGCCGAGCACCGCCCACGCCGGCACCACCGGCGGCCAGCCCTGGACCAGGGCGTAGCCGGCGGTCACCAGCGCGCCGAGCAGCGCCCCGCCGACGCCGCCGAGCGCCGACAGCAGCAGCGACTCGGCGAGGAACTGCAGCCTGATCTGGCCCCGGGTGGCGCCGAGGGAGCGGCGCAGCCCGATCTCGGCGCGCCGCTCCAGCACCGAGATGACCATCGTGTTGGCCACCCCGACGCCGCCGACCAGCAGCGCCACCGCGCCGAGGCCGAGCAGCAGGCCGGTGAACGCCTCACCCGCCGCCTTGCGCGCGGCGAGCGCGTCCGACGGCCGCGACACCTCCACCTCGTTCGGCGCCTCGGGGTTCGCCGTCGCGCCGAGCACCCCGCGGACCCGCTCGACGGCGGCGTCCCGCGACCGGGTGTAGAGGGTCGTCGGATGCCCGTCGAAGCCGAGCACCGACGTGGCGGCGGGCCAGCCGACCAGGGCGGCGGTGTCCAGCTCGGGCGCCAGCGCCGCCGGCCGCAGGATGCCGATGACGGTGAACCACCGGCCGCCGATCAGCACCTGCACGTCCGGTCCCGCGTGCCCGATCCCGAGCCGCCGCGCGGCCGTCGCGCCGAGCACCGTCGCCGGGTAGGAGCCGGTCGCCCCGTCCAGCCACCGGCCGCTCGCCAACTGCGCGCCGGTCGCCTCGCGCAGGCCGGTGCGCGCCGCGTACGCGCCGAGCCCGTTGGTCTCGGTCGCCGGGATCTTCCCGGTGCGGTAGACGCTCGCGTCCGCCACCCGGCCGATCGCCGACACCTGCCGCACCGGCCTGATCCGGCCCACCATCGCCTCGGCCTCCAGCGGCAGCTGCGCCTGCTCACCGGTCATGCTCGTGCCGGGCGCGACGGTCAGCAGGTTCGTGCCGAGCGCGGCGAGGGCGCGGTCCAGATCCGCCCGCGACGACGACGAGATGCCGACGACGCCGACCATCGCCGCGATCCCGATCGCGATGCCGAGCGCGGACAGGAACGCCCGCATCGGCCGGGTCCGCAACCCGACCGCGCCGACCTTGACGACGTCGCGGGGGATGAGGCGGGCGGGCCGCAGGTCAGTCGTCATGCCCGCTCCCTATTTTCATGAGGGAGACCCCCGACTTCGGGGCTCGTCACAAGCTCCGGGAGCCCCGACCCCCCCACTTTCCCGTCGCGCATCTGCACCCGTCTGGGCAGGGCGGCGGCGATCTCGCGGTCGTGGGTGATGACGACGACCGTGGTGCCCGCCGCGTTCAGCTCGCGCAGCAGCCGCATGACGCCCTCCCCCGACACCGAGTCCAGCGCGCCGGTCGGCTCGTCGGCCAGCAGCAGCGGCGGCTCCCCCGCGACGGCCCGCGCGATCGCGACGCGCTGCCGCTCGCCGCCCGACAGCTCGTGCGGCTCGTGGTGCATGCGGTGCCCGAGGCCGACGCGCTCCAGCGCCGCCGCCGCGCGGCGGCGCCGTTCGGCGGGCCGCAGCCCCGAGTACAGCAGCCCGTCGGCGACGTTGCCGAGCGCGGTCGTGCCCGAGGCCAGGTGGAAGTGCTGGAACACGAACCCGATCCGGGTCGCGCGCAGCGCCGACAGCTTCGCGTCGGGCAGCCGGGCCACATCGTGCCCGTCCACGCGCACCTCGCCCGACGTCGGCCGGTCCAGGGTGCCGAGCACGTTCAGCATCGTCGACTTGCCCGACCCCGACGGCCCGACGATCGCGACCAGCTCGCCCGCCGCGATGCGCAGCGAGACGCCCGCGAGCGCGGTGACGCCACCGGGGTAGCGCTTCGTCACGTCCGTCAGCTCGATCACTTCGGGACCCCCACCGCGGTGCCCTCGGCGATCCCGGCGCCGGAGACCTCGACCCGGCCGCCCGCGAACAGCCCGGTCTTCACCGGCACGTACGCCGACGTGCCGCCCTTGACGACCTCCACGCCGAACCCGCCGCCCTGCAGCGCGACGAGCGCCGCGACCGGGACCGTCAGCACGTCGCGGCGGGTGCCGGCGGTGAAGCCGACGTCGACCGACGCCAGCGCGTACGCGTCGGCCGCCTTCTGCGCCTTCGCGCCCTTCAGCGCCACCTCCACCTCGACCTTGGTCTCGGGGTCCTTGCCCTCGGCGGCCGGCTCGACGACGGTGGCGACCTTGGTGATGCGGCCCGGCACGACGCTGTCGTCGGGCAGCGTGACGTCCACGTCCGCGCCCTTGCGGGCGAGGCGCCGGTCCTCCACGCCGAGCTTCACCGTGACGGCCTTGGCGGTGCCGGTATAGGTGAGCACCTTGCGGCCGGGCGCGGTCGGGTCGCCCTCGCCGGCCTGCAGCGCGTCCACCCGGACGGCGCCCGGCGCGTACACGACGCGGCCTAGTTCGACCTCGCCGGTCTCCTCCAGGCCGAGGTCGTCCTGCCATTCGCGGACGGCGTCCGCGGTGTCCTCGGTGTACTCGTCGTCGACGGTGAACCCGTCGTAGCCGAGCGCCGCCAGGTTCTTCTCGAAGCGGCGCACGTCCGAGCCCTCCATGCCGGGACGCAGCGTCCGGTAGGCGGGCTTGGACCCGTACAGCAGCGTCACCGGGTCGTTGTCCACCTCGTAGAGGGGCTTGCCGCGGGTGATGCGGTCGCCGCCGGCGGGCAGGCGGGTGATCGTGCCGGGCAGCCGGCTGGTCGCGGTCGCCGCCTCGCCGTAGCCGAGGGTGCCGTCGGCGCTCTCGGCGTCCTTGAGCGTCTGCCGTGTCACCGGCATGGTCTTCGGCGGCAGCGCGGAGGCCTGCGGGCCGTCCCCGGAGCCGCCGCCGGCCAGCGCGAAGGCGGCGGCGGTGACACCCACGACCCCTGCGAGCCCGGCCACGGCGAACCGGCGCCCGCCCCGGCGGCGGCGGCGCGTCTCCCCTGGCGCGCGCTCCTGCACGACGGTCTCGGTGGTCACTTCCCGCCGCCTCCCTGCAGGATCGGCCGGCAGGCGGCCTGCGCGGACTTGAAGTCGGGGTCCGCGTCGGCGTCACGGGTGATGATCATGCCTTTCTGGCCCGGCTTCGGGTCGGGGAACGCCTCGACACCGTTCTTGCGCATGCACACGGCGTACTCGCGCTGGTGCTCCTCGCCCTTGGGGTCGGCGCCCTTGCCGCCGTCGGCCATCGGGTCGTACTGGCGGCACTCCTGCATCGCCTTGTCGACGACCGTCCGGTCCACCTTGCGGTCGAACGTCAGCATGAGGCCCTTGCCCGGCTCGGGGTCCTTGACGTCCAGGCCGTGCTCGCGCAGGCAGGTCGCGAACTTCACCCCCATCTCGTCCCGGCTGAGCGTCGGGGCGGCGGAGCCGGAGGCGCCGCCCTTGCCGCCGCCCGCCGACGCCACGTCGTCCTTGTCGTCGCCGTCCGAGCCGCCGCACGCGGTCAGGGCGAGGGTGAGCGCCAGCGGCAGGGCCGCGATCCACGGTCGCATCGTTGCTCCTTGTTCCGGGCCGGATCGCTTCCGGCCGACGGGAGGTGATGCAACCGGGCGGCCCGTTTCCCCGCTGTTTCCTCCGCTCCTAACGGTGAGGAAACGCCCGCGTCGGCACGATGGCCACGGACGAGAGGGGATGCGCATGCGGGTGCTGGTGGTGGAGGACGAGCCGTTGCTGGCCGGCGCGATCGCCGAGTGGCTGCGCGGCGAGGCGCACGCGGTGGACGTCGCGCACGACGGCGGCGCGGCGCAGGAGCGGCTGGCGGTCAACGACTACGACGTCGTCGTGCTGGACCGGGACCTGCCCGTCGTGCACGGCGACCAGGTGTGCCGGGAGCTGGCCGCGGGCGGCGCCGCGGCGCGGGTGCTGATGCTGACCGCCGCCTCCGAGGTCACCGACCGGGTGGACGGGCTCGGCCTCGGCGCCGACGACTACCTCACCAAGCCGTTCGCGTTCGCCGAGCTCGCCGCGCGGGTGCGGGCGCTCGGGCGGCGCGCGCGCCCGGCGGCGCCGCCGGTGCTGCGGCGCGCGGGCATCACCCTGGACCCGGCGCGCCGCGAGGTGTTCCGCGACGGCCGCTACGTCCCGCTGGCCCGCAAGGAGTTCGCCGTGCTGACCGAGCTGGTGCTCGCCGAGGGCGCCGTGGTGTCGGCCGAGCGGCTGCTGGAGAAGGCGTGGGACGAGCACACCGACCCGTTCACCGGCGCCGTCCGCCTCACCATCTTGAAGCTGCGCCGTAAGCTCGCCGGGCCTCCCGTCGTGGAGACCGTCACGGGAGCGGGGTACCGGATCCCATGAGGCTGTCGCTGCGGGCCCGGCTGACGTTCACCTACGCCGCGCTGTTCCTGGCGGCGGGCGTGGTGCTGCTCGGCGTCACCTACGCGCTGTTCGACCAGCGGCTGTCCCAGAACGGCGCCAAGGTCGTGCTCGGGACCTACCGCTCCGACGGCGGCGGGCCCGCCGTCCAGGACCCCGTCGCGCAGGCCGCCGCCACCGACCGCGCGCTGGGCAAGGAGCGCGCCCGGCTGCACGACGCGGCGGCGGCCTCGCTCATCACCCAGGGCGGCATCGCGCTCGCCGTCGTCGGCGGCGCGGCGACCGGCCTCGGCTGGCTCATCGCGGGCCGGGTGCTGGCGCCGCTGCACCGGGTCACCGAGACCGCGCGCCGGATCGCCGCCGCGCCCGCCGCCGACCGCGGCCTGCACGAGCGGATCGCGCTGCGCGGCCCCGCCGACGAGGTCAAGGAGCTCGCCGACACCTTCGACACGATGGTCGAGCGGCTGGACCGGTCCTTCGACGGGCAGCGCCGCTTCGTCGCCAACGCCTCGCACGAGCTGCGCACCCCGCTCACCCTCGGCCGCGCCCTGGTCGAGCTCGCGGTGCACCGCGCGGGCGCGTCGGCCGACGTGCGGCGGCTCGGCGCCGACCTGCTGGAGATCAACGCCCGGCACGAGCGGCTCATCTCCGGGCTGCTGCTGCTCGCCGGCACCGAGAACCGGGTGGACGGCCGGGCGCCGGTCGACCTCGCCGACATGGTCCGGCACGTGACCGCGCAGACCGCGCTGGAGGCGGACAAGGCCGGTGTCACCGTGCACGAGGACGCGGGCGAGGCGCCGAGCGAGGGCAACGCGCTGCTGCTGGAGCGGCTGGTGCAGAACCTCGTCGAGAACGGCATCCGGCACAACACCGGGCCTGGCGGGTGGGTCCGTGTCACCAGTAGCGCGCGCGACGACGGACGGGCCGTGCTGACGGTCTCCAACACCGGTCCTGTGGTTCCGCCCTACGACGTCCCGACGCTGTTCGAGCCGTTCCGGCGTGGGGACGCCGACCGGCTCGTCACGGCCAAGGGAGCCGGGCTCGGGCTGTCCATCGTGCGGTCGGTAGCGCGCGCACACGACGGCGAGGTGGAGGCGCATCCGCGCGAAGGGGGCGGCCTTACGGTGACGGTCGTCCTACCGGGCCCGGATGCGCAGAGTAAGGGGGACGGGGCCGAGTAACCTGGCCGCATCCCTTCCTCATCGCATCGAGCCCGTTTCATGTACACATTCATCGCCCGGCTGTGGAAAACGCTGGGCGGCCGGACCCAGTGGCGTCTCGCGCGCCTCCAGCACAGCACCTTCCTGGTGTACGCGGCGGGCATCGTGCGCGACGACGAGGGCCGCGTGCTGCTGCTACGGCACCGCCTGTGGCCCGACCACCGCCCGTGGGGGCTGCCGGGCGGCTACGTCAACGCCGGGGAACGGCTCCCCGACGGCGTCGCGCGCGAGGTGCTGGAGGAGACGTCGCTGCGGGTGCGGGTGCGCGACGAGCCCGTCCGCGTCCGCAGCGGCTACCGGCACCGCGTCGAGGCGTTCTACGAGGCCGACCTGGTCGGCGGCGAGCTGGCGCTGGAGGAGGCCGAGATCCTGGAGGCCGGCTGGTTCTCCCCCGACGCCCTGCCCGCCGCTCTCGCCGCCGACCTGAAGTCGCTGATCAGGACGTTGTCCGCACCGACCCGATGAGCGCGTTGATGTCGGGCCACAGCCGCTTGTGCGTGTCGGGGATCTCGATCGTGATGAAGGCGGGCCGCACCCGGCCGGTGTCGACGATGACGGTCGCGCCGAGGTCCACCTTGGCGCGGATTCCTGGCTTGACGAAGCGGATCTCGCGGACGACCACCCACCCCTTGCGCCCGCCCACCGTGATCGGCTGGGACGCCACGTCGCGGCCGGCGCCGCTGTCGTAGTCGTACTTCTGCGCCTCGTCCATCACCGCCGTGGCGAGGGCGCGATGGCGGTCGCGGCCGGTGTAGTGGTCCATCAGGTCGGAGTCGACGACGCCCGACACGATCGCGGCCTGCCACTTGGGCTCGGTGTCGAACCGCTGCTCCTGGTCGTTGCCGCTGATATGCGGATCGACGGCACGGCTCTTGCCCCAGTCCCCGCCGAACTCGGCGTAGGAGATGCGGGCGTCGTCGTCGGTGACCCGGCCCACCACCGGCGAGCCCTTGCCCGGGTAGTCCTTCACCTTGACGACCTTGGTGAGGCGGGACTCGCCCTCGGCGAGGCCGGGCTGCGCGCGCGGGGTGGTGTCGGGGGCCTTGAGGCCGGGCAGCGGCGGGTCCTCGCCGACCGTGCTCTCGCAGGTGGCGGTCGCGCTGTCCCCGCTGTCGCTGGACTGCTTGACCACGGCCCCGTCCGCCAGGATCGTGCAGGTGATCTGCCGTCCCTTGCTCTCGCCGGGGTTCTGCGCGTACAGCGTGATCGAGGTGCCCCGCTCGATCCGCGCGGTCGCCTTGAACGGCAGCGGGGCGTCGTCGCGGCCCAGGGTGCCGCCCTGGGTCGTGTAGCGCACGTCGCCCGTCCCGGCCGCGCCGGTGACGATGTAGGTGATCTCGACGGTCGTGGGCAGCGGGGGCCGTCCCGCACGCGCGGCCGGCTCGTCGTCGCCCGTGAAGAACCACACCAGCGTGAGGAAGAGCTGGAAGAACAGCGCCAGGACGCCGATGCCCCGCATCGCCGAGTGCGCGGCGGTCCGCCCGAGCGGCGTCACGCCGCCACCGCCGTGAGGCCCGGCACCGCGAGCCCGGCCTCGCGGGCCTGCTCCACGCTGCGCCGCAGCGCCTCCTGCACCAGCCGGGCCTGCTCGGACAGGCCCTCGATCTCGGCGATCGCCAGCTCGTCGCGGACCGTGCGGGCCAGCAGCTCGCGCGAGTCGACGCTCAGCTCGGCCAGCTCCTGGACCACCTCCCACTCGCGGTAGGCCTCGTCGGCGGCGCGGGTCCGCTCGGCGTAATCCACCAGTGCCGCGATGCGCGCCTCCACGGCCTCGGTCGCCAGGTCCAGCGCCCGGTGCTGGGCCGTCAGCATCTCCGTCACCCGCTCGGTCGGCGCGCTGCCGCGCCCCACCTCGACCACGTCCCACCGTACGTGCGACACCTCGGCGAGCGTCTTCGCGACCTCCCACTCCTGCTGGGGAAGCGTGGTGGCGTTGGCGATGTCGTCCAGCAGCCCGGCCCCGTTGACCTGCGACGCCAGCACCGTGTTCACGGCCCGCTGCGCCCGCTTCATGCTTTCGAGCGGCTCGGTGTCGAAGTCGTTCGCCACGTAGTAGCGGCGGTGGTGGCGGCGGGCCAGCCGCACCTGCTCGCTCTCCCCGAAGCCGGTGACGAAGAAGACCGGGAAGAGCACGACCTGGAGGACGACCATGGCGAGCAGGCCCGCACCCAGGCCGCCCGTCCACCACACCGCCACCAGGCCGATCTGCAGGAGCGTTCCGACGGCGATGGCGGCGGGGCCGCCGGCGAAGTAGCCGGCCACGGCGGGCAGGAGCGCGGCGGCGGCCACGCTGAGGAAGGCGTCTTTGGCGTTGCCGCGGGTGCGCCCGCCCAGGGGCTTGGCCGGCGGCGGCTCGTCGAACGCGGCCGTGAGCACCTCGGGGTGCGCGCGCAGCAGCGCCGCCTCCTCGTGGGGCAGCGCCGGATCCACGATCGGCACCAGTTCCGTCTCGGCTCCCACCGGCACCCCCGTACCCCGAATGCCCGGATTGCGACACCGGGCGGCCTGACATTCTCCCGATCATGGAATGCCCAGGTCAAGAGGGGGCTAGGAGGCCGCCCAGCGCGCGGCCATCAGCCGCAGCCGCTCCTTGCTGCGCAGCCAGCGCTCGCGGGACCGCTCGGGCGTCGTCGGATGGATGAACTGCAGGAGCCGAAGGCCCCGGATCGTCTCCAGGACGACGTAGACGTCGCCGCGGAAGCCCGGGTCGTCGGCCCGGTCGCCGATCAGCGCGCGGCTGAGCTCCAGGATGCCGGCGGTGACCAGCCGCTCCAGCCCGGCGACGTGCTCGCGCAGCTCGGGGTCGGTGCGCGAGGCGACCCACAGCTCCATGGACGCCTCGAACAGCGGTCCCTGGTGCACCTCCCAGACCAGGTCCAGGGCCGCGCCGACGCCGTCCTCGGCGGCCCGCAGCCGGTCCAGGTCCTGCTCGATGAACTGCGCGGCGCGCTTGCGGGCCAGGTGCTCGACGGCGGCCAGCACCAGCGCGTTCTTGGTCGGGAAGTGGTGCACCTGGGCACCCCGCGACACCCCGGCGCGCTCCACCACGCGGGTCGTGGTGGTGCCGTGGTAGCCGTGCTCCACCAGGCACTCGATGGTGGCGTCGAGCAGGGCGCGGCGGGTGGCGGCGGTGCGCTCCTCTTGCGTGCGCCGGGGGCGTGCGGTGGTCGGCATGCCCCGCAGCCTACCCAGGTAACAAACAGGACGTCCTGTATGTAGCAGCCCAGGGGCCGGCGCTTGACACTGCTTGAAGTCTCAACTATCTTCGGTCATGTCGTTGAAATTTAAACAACTTAGGAGCTCCCATGACCGCCGACATCGCCACCGCCGCCGTCGCCCCCGAGCTGACCCCCGGCACCTGGAACATCGACCCCACGCACTCCGAGGTCACCTTCAGCGTCCGGCACCTGATGAGCAAGGTGCGCGGCAGCTTCACCGAGTTCTCCGGCGCCGTGCAGGTCGCCGAGAACGTGGCCGCCTCCACCGCCACCGCCGAGATCACGATGGCGTCGGTCGACACCCGCAACGCCGACCGCGACGCGCACGTCCGCTCCGCCGACATCCTGGACATCGAGAACCACCCGAACATGGTCTTCCGCACCACCGGCGTGCGCGCCGAGGACGGCGAGTACCTGGTGGACGGCGAGCTGACCATCCGCGGCGTCACCCGCCCGGTCGTGCTGAACGTGGAGTTCAACGGCGTCGGCCAGGACCCGTGGGGCGGCACCCGCGCCGGCTTCTCCGCCACCACCACGATCAGCCGCAAGGCCTACGGCGTGGAGTTCAACGTCCCGCTGCAGGGCGACAAGGCCCTGCTCGGCGACAAGGTCGAGGTGCAGCTGGAGATCCAGGCCGTCCGCGCCTGACCCTCCGCGACCAGCACCTGCACCGATCATGCGGGGCCGCCCTCCGGGGCGGCCCTTCGCGCGTTCCGGGCCCTTCGTCACGCCGGGCCGCCCTCCTCCAGCGGCAGGGTCAGCACGAACCGGGCGCCGCGCGGGCCGTCCTCCACCCGCAGCGTCCCGCCGTGCGCCTGCGCGATCTCCCGGGCGATGGCCAGGCCGAGGCCGGTGCCGCCGGCGCCCCGGCTGCGCGCGGTGTCCAGCCGGGTGAACCGCTCGAAGACGCGCTCGCGGTCGGCGGGCGGGATGCCCGCGCCGTCGTCGGTGACGGTGAGCAGCGCGTGCGGGCCGTCCCGCAGGACCGCGACCTCCACCAGCTCGTCGGCGTAGCGCACCGCGTTGTCCAGCAGGTTGTTCAGCAGCCGGACCAGCTGCATCCGCACCCCGCGCACCAGCACGCCCTCGGCCAGCTCGGCGCTGAGCTTGGGCTCGAAGGCGCGGCGCTCGATCTCGGCGCGGGCGAGGGCCGCCAGGTCCAGGGTCTCGTGCGCGATGCCGCCGCCGGTGCCGATCCGGGCCAGCAGCAGCAGGTCGGTGACGATCGACTCCAGCCGGTCGGTGTCGCGCAGCGCCGAGCCGACGACCTCGCGCAGGTCGGTGTCGTCGGGGTGCATCGCGGCGTCCTCGAGGTTGGCGCGCAGCCCCGCGATCGGGGTGCGCAGCTCGTGCGAGGCGTCGGAGGCGAACCGGCGCTGCACCGTGACGGCGCGCTCCAGCCGGTCCAGGGTCTCGTTGGCGGTGCGGGCGAGCTGGGCGATCTCGTCCTCGCCCGGCGGGGCCGGCACCCGGCGCGACAGGTCGCTGGCGCTGATCTCCGACAGCTGGGCGCGGATCTGCTCGACCGGGCGCAGCGTGCGGCCGACGATCCGCCAGGTCACCCACGCCGCGACCGCCGACAGGGCCAGCACCCCGAGCCCGAGCAGCAGCTCCAGCAGCCCGTTGACCAGGTACCGCGGCAGCCGCTCGGCGGCGTAGACCACCACCGAGTCGGGCGCGGTGGAGACCCGGATCGCCTCCACCATCAGGCACTCGCCGCCCGGTCCGACGCCGCTGCACTCCATCCGGTCCTGGACGCGCTCGGCGGGCGGCGGCCAGCGGTCGCTGAGCGGCGGGCGGCCCGCCGCGGCGGTCGTGGTGTCCAGGATGTGGCCGCCGGGCCCGACGACCTGGATCAGCACCCGGCCGCCGGTGTCGTCGGGGATCGGGGTGGCCAGCGACCCGTCGCGGACGCCGCCGCTGGTGCGCCGCGCGGCGAGCTGGGCCTCCTGCAGCAGCGCGGCCTTGGTCGTGGTGCGGACCGAGAAGTCGATCCCGCCGGCGACGCCGCCGAAGACCAGCACCGCGAGCACGGCCGCGATCAGCGTGTCCCGCCCCTGGATCGAACGGGGCCGCAGGCGCATGTTCCCCCCGGTTCACAGTGCTCAGCCCGACTATCCCGCCCGGCGCCCGGTCTCCGCAATCACCGTGCGTCACCTGTCGCGCGCCGGTCACCCCAAGGTACCCATCAGTAACAAATCGGGTGCCCGAAACCCGCCTCGGGGTTTCACGGCCGTCTGAGGGGACATCCGTTTTGTGATAGTTCACCGGACGCCAGGGGCGGTCACATGGGCAGGGACGTCACGCCGGTCACCATCAGCGGAGAGGATCGGCGCCGATACCGGGACAAGGTACGGCGCTGCCTGGACACACTGGCACGCATGCTCGGCGAGTCGCAGTTCGAGTTCGAGCGCCCGCACATCGGCCTGGAGGTGGAGCTCAACCTCATCGACGCCTTCGGCGACCCGCTGATGCGCAACGCCGACGTGCTGAAGGCGATCGCCGACCCGGCCTGGGCCACCGAGCTGGGCCAGTTCAACCTGGAGATCAACATCCCGCCGCGCGAGCTCGGCGGGGCCGGCACCGGCGCGCTGGAGACCGAGGTCCGCGACCACCTGGAGCACGCCGACGGGCGCGCCCAGGAGCTCGGCGGCCACCTGGTCATGATCGGCATCCTGCCGACGCTGCGCCGCTCGGACATCGGCGAGGAGACCCTGTCGGCCAACGGCCGCTACAAGATGCTGAACGACCAGATCTTCGCCGCGCGCGGCGAGGAGCTGAACATCGAGATCGACGGCCCCGAGCCGATGTGCATGCACACCGACAACATCACCCCCGAGGCCGCCTGCACCAGCGTCCAGTTCCACCTGCAGGTCAGCCCCGAGGAGTTCGGCGCCTACTGGAACGCCGCGCAGGCCATCGCCGGGCCGCAGGTCGCGCTCGCCGCCAACTCCCCCTTCCTGTTCGGGCACCGGCTCCACCAGGAGACCCGCATCTCCCTGTTCGAGCAGTCCACCGACACCCGCCCCGAGGAGCTGAAGACCCAGGGCGTGCGGCCCCGCGTCTGGTTCGGCGAGCGCTGGATCACCTCGGTGTTCGACCTGTTCGAGGAGAACACCCGCTACTTCCCCGCGCTGCTCCCGCTCTGCGAGGACGAGGACCCGCTCGCCGTCCTGGACGCCGGCGGCATCCCCGAGCTCGCCGAGCTGTCCCTGCACAACGGCACCGTCTACCGCTGGAACCGGCCGATCTACGCGGTGGTGAAGGGCCGCCCGCACCTGCGGGTGGAGAACCGGGTGCTGCCGGCCGGGCCGACCGTCGCCGACGTCGTCGCCAACGGCGCCTTCTACTACGGCCTGGTCCGCATGCTCGCCGAGGAGGAGCGCCCCCTCTGGACGCGCATGTCGTTCCAGAGCGCCGAGGAGAACCTGCACCGCGCCGCCCGCGACGGCCTGGACTCCACCCTGTACTGGCCCGGCCTCGGCGAGGTCCCCTCGGCCGAGCTGGTGCTGCGCCGGCTGCTGCCGCTCGCCCACCAGGGCCTGGACCTGTGGGGCGTCGACCCGGCCCGCCGCGACCGGCTGCTCGGCATCATCGAGCGGCGCGCGGTGTCGGGGCAGACCGGCGCGTCCTGGCAGATCCAGACCGTGGACGCCGTCGAGGCGTCCTCCGGCGTCTCGCGGCACGAGGCGCTGCGCCGGATGACCCGCCGCTACACCGAGCTGATGTACTCCGGCGACCCGGTGCACACCTGGCCGATCGGCGCCTGATCCGCACACAATCCACACGAACGGCGCCGGAGGCACGCACACGCCGACCCTAGAGTCGGCCTCGTGACACGCATCCTGGTCGTCGAGGACGAACCGACCATCGCCCGGGCCGTCGCGGACCGGCTGACCGCCGAGGGCTTCGCCGTGGCGTCCGCCGCCGACGGCCCCGCGGCGGTCGAGCGGGCCCGCGCGTTCGCGCCGGACCTGATCGTCCTGGACGTCATGCTGCCCGGCTTCGACGGCCTGGAGGTCTGCCGCCGCGTGCAGGCCGAACGGCCCGTGCCGGTGGTGATGCTGACCGCGCGCGACGACGAGACCGACCTGCTGGTCGGGCTCGGCGTCGGCGCCGACGACTACATCACCAAGCCGTTCAGCATGCGCGAGCTGGTCGCGCGGATCCGGGCCGTGCTGCGCCGGGTCGAGCTGCACGCCGCCGCCGCGGCGGCGGCCCGGCCCGTGCTGCGGCTCGGCCCGCTGGAGCTGGACCGCGACGCCCGCCGCGTCCGCCGCGACGGCCGCGAGGTGCACCTCACCCCGACCGAGTTCGAGCTGCTGGACTGCCTGGCCCGCTCCCCCGGCACGGTGCTGACCCGCGCCGTCCTGCTGGAGCGGATCTGGGAGTGGGCCGGCGCGTCGGGCACCCGCGTGGTCGACGGGCACGTCAAGGCGCTGCGCCGCAAGCTCGGCGCCGACCTCATCCGCACCGTGCACGGCGTCGGCTACGCGCTGGAGGTGGCCCGGTGAGGGTGCTGCACGCCCTGTGGCGCAGGCTGCCGCGCCCGCTGGACCCGCTGCGCTCCATCAAGGTCAAGTTCGGCGTGGTCACCGTCGTCACCGGCGTCACCGCGATCTTGATGGTGCTGTGGGGCTACACCCTCGGCTTCCGCGCCCGCCAGACGCTGCCGGTCGGCGTGCTCATCTCGCTGGTCGTCACCCAGCTCATCGCGCACGGCATGACCGCGCCGCTGCGCGAGATGACCGCGGCGGCCCGCGCGATGGCGCGCGGCGACTACAGCCGCCGCGTCCGCGCCACCTCCCGCGACGAGGTCGGCGAGCTCGCCCAGGCGTTCAACACCATGGCCGCCGACCTGGCCGAGGTCGACCGGCAGCGCCGCGAGTTCGTCGCCAACGTCTCACACGAGCTGCGCACCCCGATCAGCGCGCTGCACGCCGTCCTGGAGAACATGGCCGACGGCGTCACCCCGGCCACCCCCGAGGTGCTCGGCTCGGCCCTGGAGCAGACCGACCGGCTCGGCCGCCTGGTCACCCAGCTGCTGGACCTGTCGCGGGTCGACGCCGGCGCCGCGCCCCTGGACCTGGAACGGCTGGACGTCGCCGCGTTCGTCGCCGAGGTCGCGGCGGCCTACCCCGGCGCCGGCATCGAGATCGACGTCGCGCCGGGCCTGCACGCCACCGCCGACCGCGACCGGCTGCACCAGGTGCTGGCCAACCTGCTGGACAACGCCGTCCGGCACGGCCCGCCGGGCGCGCCCATCACCGTCACCGCCGCCGCCCACCGCCACGACCTGGTCCTGGAGGTCGCCGACGAGGGGCCGGGCATCCCGCCCGAGGAGCGCGCCCGCGTCTTCGAGCGCTTCTCGCGGGGGTCGCGCGGTGCCGCCGACGGCGGCACCGGGCTCGGCCTCGCCATCGCCCGCTGGGTCATCGACCTGCACGGCGGCGACATCTCCGTCCTGGACAGCCCGCACGGCTGCCGCATCCGCATCGTCCTCCCGGGAGCGCCCGCGTGAACCAGTACCCTTCCGTCCCGGCACCGCTCGTGCCGCCCCGGCAGCCCTTCTTCACCGAGAAGGTCATCGCCGCCTGGAAACTCCCGGCCCGGCGCCTGTCCCCCGTCATGCTCGGCGGCGTCCTGGCGGCCGCCGTGATCGGCTCCGTCGCCCTCGGCGACATCCCCGGGAACGGCCTGCTGGGCCTCAACCTCCCCCTCACCGCGCTCGCCGTGGCGGCCGTCGTCCTGCCCGTCACCGGCGGGCGGATGCTGCGCGACCGGACCGGCCTGCTGTTCTGCCTGCTGGCGCTCGCGCTCACCGCGATCGCCGCGCTACGCGACGCGGAGTGGATCACCGCGCTCGGCCTGCTGCTGGCGCTGCCGGTCGCGTCCTACGCGATGACGGGCGGCCGGTCGTGGGCCGAGGTGCTCGGCGGCGGCCTCGCCCTGCCCGCCGCCGGCGCGCGGATGCTGCCCTGGGCGGTGCACGGCGTCACCGGCGCCCTCAACGACGGCCGCGGCCGCGCCTGGCCCGTCATCCGCACCGGCCTGATCGCGGGGGCGCTCCTGCTGGTGTTCGGCGCCCTCTTCGCCGGCGCCGACGCCGCGTTCAGCGGCATCGCGGCCGGCCTGGTCCCCGACATCTCGCCCGACAAGGTCGTCGTGCGCGTCATCGCCGGGACCGCGACGGCGCTGCTCACGCTGGCGCTGGTGTTCCTGGCCCTCGCCCCGCCGCCGCTGCGGATGCTGGTCCCGCGCCCCGCCCCGCCCGCCGGCCGCTGGGCGTGGGCGGTCCCGATCGCCGCGCTCGACCTGCTGTTCCTGGCGTTCTGCGCGATCCAGGCGAGCGTCCTGCTGGCCTCGGACAAGGACCGCCTGCTGCGCTCGACCGGCCTCACCTACGCCCAGTACGCGCGGCAGGGATTCTTCCAGCTCGTCGTCGTGACCGTCCTCGTCCTCGCCGTGATCGCGTTCGCCGTCCGCCACGCGCCGCGCGACCGGATGCTCGTCCGCGCCCTGCTCGGCGCCCTGTGCGCGCTGACGCTGGTGGTCGTCGCGGTCGCCCTGCGCCGCCTCTACCTGTACGAGGAGACCTACGGCTGGACCCGGCTGCGCCTCTGGGTGCACGCGTTCGAGCTGTGGCTCGGCCTGGTCGTCGTCCTGGTCGCCGCGGCGGGCCTGCGCCTGAAGGCCGCCTGGCTGCCCCGCGCCGTCGCCGCGAGCGGCGCGGCCGGCCTGCTCGCCCTTGCCGCCCTGAACCCCGACGCCTTCATCGCCGAGCGCAACGTCACCCGCCACGCCCGCACCGGCAAGATCGACATCGCCTATCTGCGCACCCTGTCCGCCGACGCGGTCCCCGCCCTGGACCGCCTCCCCGAACCCGTGCGCTCCTGCGCCCTCCTCGACGTCCAGGCCCACCTGTCCCGCCCCGAGAGCGCCCTGAGCCACAACCTCTCCCGCACCGAGGCCCGCGCCCTCCTGAAGGCCCACCCGCCCCTCGGCCACTGCTGAGCCGGGGCTACTCGTAGCAGTCGTAGTTGCGCTGGGCGGCGATCCGGCCATCGCGCACCTCGAGGAAGGTGGCGATGTGGGCGCGCAGGGTGTGACCGGCGGGAAGGTCGCCCATGGGGACGGCGAGCGTGCCCGTCCACACCACCTCGAGGGCGACCTGATCGCCGGACGCGACGGCGTTGACGACGTCGTAGCGCTGGGCGGCGAGCTTGCGGCGCCCGCGCTCGGCGGCGCGCAGTATGCCGTCCAGGTCGCTGACACCGCCTGCGGGGAACAGCGCGTTGGGGAGTTCGCGGTGGACGGCGTCCCGGTGGAAGAAGCGGGCCAGCTCTTCGCCGGTGGCGCCGCCGGCCACGGCCCGGTGGTAGCGCAGGGCCAGGTCAAGGGGGGTCTCCATAAAGACAACCTTAGTTGCACAACCATGGTTGTCAATAACAGGATGGGTGCCGTGACCCCTGTGGAACCGCGCGACCTGGACACCGGCACGCTCGCGCTGTTCGTCGGCTCGGCGGCCGTCACCGCCGTCCGGGAACAGCTGGAGGCGGCCGGCTTCACCGGCCTGCGCACCTCCCACGGATACGTCTTCCAGCACCTCGTCGACGGCCGCCCCACGATCGGCGAACTCGCGGCCCGGCTGGAGATGACCCAGCAGGGCGCCTCCAAGGCGGTCGCCGAGTTGGAACGCCTCGGCTACGTCGAACGCGTCCCCGGTGAGCGGGACGCGCGCGTGCGGCTGGTGGCGCTGACGGCGCGCGGGCGGGCCGCGGTCGAGGCGGCGCGAAGCGCGCGCCGGGAGCTCGAGGAACGGCTGAGGGCCCGCTGCGGGGAGCAGGGCCTGGACGAGACCCGGCGGATGCTCGTCGAGCTGCTGGACGAACTCGGCGGCACAGAGGCGGTCCGCCGCCGCGACGTCCGGCCGCCCGCCTGAACTACAGAGGGCTGTCACACATGCTGCGGGGGCGGGGTCGTAGTAGTGACCCCGTTCAACGAGCCCCGCAGGAGCATGCGATGTCCACCACGCTCACCGCCGTCACCGTCCTCAGCGCCGCCTGGGTCGGCTTCTCCGCCTTCTCGCTGCTGCGCCGCGCCGACTTCGTCGTGCAGCCGCTGATCGAGTACGGGGTGCCCGAGGCGTGGTGGACGCGGCTGGCCCTGGCCAAGGCGCTCGGCGCGGCCGGCCTGCTGGCCGGCCTCGTGGTGCCCGCGGTCGGGATCGCGGCGGCGATCGGCCTGGTGCTGTACTTCCTCGGCGCGGTCGTCACGATCCTGCGGGCGCACTCCTACAAGACCGTCGCCTTCCCCCTGCTGTACCTCGCGCCGGTCGTGGCCACCCTGGGCCTCGGGCTCGCCGCCTGAGCCGGTCAGCGGCCCTCTTCGTGGAGGGTGAGCAGGGTGTAGGCGGCGAGGGTCGAGTCGTCGGTGATGAGGCCGTCCCGGATCAGCTGCTTGAACTCGGCGCGGGAGAACCAGCGCTGCCGCATGTCCTGCTCTTCGAGTTCGCGGTTCGGCTCGCCGTGCTGCAGGCCGGTCGCCAGGAAGACCGTGAAGCCCTGGCCGCTGCTGCCGTGGGAGCTGTTCAGGTAGCCGAGCTCGGTGAGCTCGTCCGCCCGGATGCCGGTCTCTTCGGCCAGTTCGTGACGGGCCAGCACCAGCGACTCGGCCTTCCGGCGGTCCGGCAGGGAGCCCTGGGGGAAGTTCCAGGTGCGGCGGCCGATCGGGTAGCGGTACTCCTCGACCAGGTGGAAGCCGCCGTTCTCCATGGGGATGACGACGGCGAAGTCGGGCTTGTCGATGACACCGTAGATGCCGCGTGAGCCGTCCGGCCGCTCGATCTCGTCCTCGCGGACCGAGAGCCACGGGTTCTCGTACACCACCCGGGTGGTGAGCTGCCGGATCTGGTCTCCCATGCCGCCCCTTCGCACACGCGGCCCGGCGGGCTCCGGGCCGCGTTCACCCTACTGCGGTGGGCCGCGGGCGCTCAGGCGTCCAGCACCGCCAGCTCGACGTCGCGCAGCCGGCCGGGGTCGGCGATGATGTCGATCCCGGTGATCCGGTCGTCGGCGACCGTGAAAGCCAGGACCAGCCGCAGCCTCCCGGCCGGGGCCATCACCAGCCCGACCGCGCCGTTCACCAGCACCGGCGCGGTGAACCGGACGCGGCCGGCCGCGACGGACGCGCCCTTGGCCACGGAGCGGACACCGCGCAGCAGCACCGGCACCGGCGTGGGGCCGGCCGCGGCGTCGGCGTGGAGCACCACGCCGGGGTCGAGCACGGCGAGCAGCGCCTCGAAGTCGCCGTCGCGGGAGGCGGCCTGGAACGCCTCCACGACCCGCCGCTGACGGGCCAGGTCCGCCCCGGGCGCCCGTTCCCCGCCCCGCACGCGGCGGCGGGCGCGGCTCGCCAGCTGCCGGGTCGCGGCCGGCGACCGGTCGATCATCGGGGCGATGTCCTCGAACGGCACGGCGAACATGTCGTGCAGCACGAACACCAGCCGCTCGGTCGGCGACAGCGTGTCCAGCACCACCAGCAGCGCCATCCCGACCGAGTCGGCCAGCACCGCCTCCTGCTCGGGGTCGGCACTGTCGGCCGGGCCGGGCCGGTACGCCTCGGCCGGGTCCTCGCGCCGCCGCTCGCGCGAGCGCAGCATGTTCAGGCACACCCGGCCCACCACCGTGGTCAGCCACGCGCCGAGGTTCTCCACCCCGTCCGCACCGGCGCGGCCGAGGCGCAGCCAGGTCTCCTGGACCGCGTCGTCGGCCTCGCTCGCCGAGCCGAGCATCCGGTAGGCGACCCCGCGCAACTGCGCGCGGTGCTCCTCGAAACGCTCGGCCAGCAGCTCGCGGTCGTTCACCTTTGTCACGTTCCTTCCTCGGGCGGGGTCGTAACAGTAGACCCAACCACCGCACGAGTTCGGAGCAGCCATGACAACCCCCATCCTGGTCACCGGCGGGACCGGCACCCTCGGCCGCCTCGTCGTCCCGCGGCTGCGCGAGGCCGGCCACGACGTGCGGGTGCTCAGCCGCAGCGCCCGCGAGCCCGCGGACGGCGTCGAGTACGTCGCCTGCGACCTGCTCAAGGACGAGGGGATCGACGCCGCGGTCGACGGCGCCCGCACCGTCCTGCACCTGGCCGGCAGCAACAAGGGCGACGACGCGGCCACCGCGAACCTGGTCCGGGCCGCGTCGCGCGCCGGGGTACGGCACCTGGTGTACATCTCGGTCATCGGCGCCGACCGCGTCCCGCTGGCCTGGCTGAAGACCAAGCTGGACGCCGAGCAGGCCATCGCCGGCTCGGGCATCCCGTGGACGACGCTGCGCGCCGCCCAGTTCCACAACCTGCTCTTCGGCGTCGTGCGGAAGATGGCCGCGATGCCGGTCGTGCCGGCGCCGGGCGGCCTGCGGTTCCAGCCGGTCGACGCGCGCGACGTGGCGGACCGGATGGCGGAACTGGCCCTCGGCGAACCCGCCGGGCTCGTCCCCGACCTGGCCGGGCCCGCGGTGTACCCGATGGCCGACCTGCTCCGCGGCTACCTGGAGGCGGCCGGGAAGCGCCGGCCGCTGCTGCCCGTCCGCATTCCGGGAAAGGCCGGCCGCGCCTACCGCGCCGGCGCGAACCTGACGCTGGAGGGCGCCGACCTGGGCAAGCGCACCTGGGAGGAGTACCTGGCCGAACAGCTCGGCTAGCGTCAGAGGGCGCGCGCCATGATGACGTCGTCCACGTACTCGCCCGCGATGCGGAACTCCTCCTTGAGCACGCCCTCGACGACGAAACCGGACGCCTCGTACAGGCGCCGCGCGGGGTCGTTGCCCGCCAGGACGTGCAGGGTGACGCGCCGGGCGCCCTGCCGCGCGGCCTCGTCGCAGGCCGCGTCCAGCAGCGCCCGGGCGACCCCGCGGCGGCGTTCGGCGGGGTCGACGGCCAGGCCCTGGATCTGGCGCACGTGGGCGTCCGCGGCGTCCGGGCGGGGGCGGACGAGACGCACATAGCCGACGACCCGGCCCATGCGCTCGGCCACCAGGAACTGCTCCGGCGGATGCCCCAGGTCGAAGAACGCCTGGTCGGGGGCCGGGCAGGGCAGGACATCGGCGACCGGGGACCAGGTCCGGCGGGCGAGGGCGGCCAGGGTCCGGTCGTCGTCCCGGCGGGAGGGCCGGATCCGCAGGTCTGTCACGCGACCCAAGTGTGGATCACAACGGCGCCCGCCGCCAAGGCCGGGTGCGGCCACGCACCCACACGGAACACTCCAGCGCCCACACGGCCACCGAGTACGACCGCACCCACGCACACCGGCGCCCACGGCCGAACGCGACCATGCACTGGCGCCCCATCCCGGCGGGTCCCCGGCCCCGCTGCGCACCCCGCACACGGATCACGGCGGCCGGGTGCGGCCATGGTCGTGTTCCCGGGCGCCCTGCGGGCACAGCGGTTCCATGCCGGATCGACGCGATCGCGCTTGGACGGCCGGCGCCGTCCTGCTCGCGGGCGGCATCGTCCTGCTCACCGCCTGGACCGCGCCGCCGGTGCTCCTGCCGCCGCTGACCGTGGCGGCCCTGCTGTCGGTCTTCCTGGTCTGGTCCAGGTGGCGTGACCGCCGCACCACCGGGCCGCTCTCCCGGGCGGAGCGGCAGGCGGTGAAGCGGGCGCTGCGCACCGGCGAACCGCCGGACGACCCGGCGCTGGACCGCCCCCTGCTGGCCCTCATCGAGCGCGACGAGGCCGGGTACCGCTGGTCACGGCGATGGCTCCTCCTCTTCCTCGTCCTCTACGCGATCTGTGTGGGCGTGGCCCTCTACCGGGGCGCCCGGCACTGGGGAGCGCTGTTCGGCGTCCTCGGCGGAGCGTTGCTCGGCCGCCTGCTGGGGGGCGGGCAGGTCAAGGAGCGGACCGAGCGGCAGCACCGCCTGAAGGAACTCATCCGCAACCGCTCCTGATCTCCATGGAACCTTTCGCCCCCGCGCCCCCTCTTCCTTCGGAAGCCGATGGAGAGGAGCCCACATGGGCGAGCGGCCGATGCCGTACGTGGCAGGCGTGCACCACCGGTTCGTCGAGGCGAACGGGGTGCGGTTCCACGTCGCCGAGGCCGGCGAGGGCGAGCCGGTGCTGTTCCTGCACGGGTATCCGCAGCACTGGTACGCCTGGCGGCACCTCGTCCCGCTGCTGCGCGGCCGGCACCGGCTGATCATGCCGGACCTGCGGGGCTTCGGCTGGACGGACGCGCCGTTACGCGGCTACGGGACCGGCGCCCGCGTCGACGACGTCCTCGCGCTGATGGACGCGCTCGGCCTGGAGCGGGCCGCGCTCGTCGGGCACGAGTGGGGCGCCTGGGCCGGCTTCATGGCCTGCCTGCGGGCGCCGGAGCGGTTCACCCGGTACCTGGCGCTGAACATGTCGCACCCCTGGCCCGACCGCCGCGCGCTGCGGCGCACGGCCTGGCGGATGTGGCACACCGCGTTCCTGGAGTACCCGCTGGCCGGCGCCGCCGTCGTGCGGTACTGGCCGGGGTTCAGCCGCTGGCTGCTGCGGCGCGGCGTCACCGACCGCTCGGTGTGGACGCGCCCGGTGCTCGACGAGTTCGCCGAGTCGATCCGCCCGCCGGCGCGCGCGCACGCCAGCCGGGCGCTGCACTGGCAGTATGTGCTGCGCGACATCCCGAAGCTGAGCAGCGGCCGGTTCCGGCGGGAACGGCTCACCGTCCCGACGATGATCCTGTTCGGCGAGGACGACTTCGCGCTGTCGCCCCGTGTCCTGCCCGGCGGCGAACGGCACGCCGACGACCTGCGCGTCCGGCTGATCCCCGGCTGCGGCCACTACATCGCCGACGAACGGCCCGACCTGGTCGCCGCCGCGGCCCTGGAGTTCCTCCCCGATGACCGATGACGACGAGGCCGCCCTGGTCCGCGCCGCCCAGGGCGGCGACACCCTCGCCATGAACGACCTGCTCGACGTCCTCGCGCCCTACGTCGCCCGCATCTGCGCCCCGATCGCGTTCGCCAGCGGCCCCGACGCCGCGCAGGAGACCCTCATCGCGGTCTTCCGCAGCCTGCGGTCCCTGCGCGACCCGCGGGCGCTGCGCGGCTGGGTGCGCTCCATCGCCGTCCGCGAGGCGGTCCGCGCCGCCGAACGCGACGCGCGGGCCGTGCCCATGGACATCACCGACCGGCCCGCCGCCCACGACGGCGAGCTGTCCGCCGACGTCCGCGACCAGCTCGCCCGGATGGCCCCCGCCCAGCGGGCCGTCCTGGTGCTGCGCGAGCTGGAGGGCCTCAGCGAGGAGCAGACCGCCCGGCTGCTGCGCGTGGCGCCCGGCACCGTCAAGTCCCGGCTGCACCGGGCCCGCGACACCTTCCGAAAGGCGTGGACGGCATGACCGACCGGCTCGAACCCGACCCCGTCCAGCGGCTGCGCGTCATGGCGGCCGGCATCCCCGGCGCCCACGTCACCGAACGCGTCGTCCCGGCCCCCTTCGACGTGGTGTGGGGGGTGATGGCCGACCTCGAGGGCGAGTTCGGCTCCTTCCAGCCCGACATGAAGTCGGTGCGCGTCACGCACCGCCGCGACGACCGCCTGGAGGTGCTCGCCCACGGCCACCTGGGCTTCCGCGCCCGCTTCGACGTCGTCCTGCGCCCGGGCTGGTGCTGGATGCAGAGCCGCTTCCTGCTGATCGGCATGGCCGCCGTCCCGGCGGGCGACCGCACCCGGGTGGCCCTCACCGGCGGCACCCGCGTCCCGGGCCGCGCCGCGATCGTCCCCATCCGCGTCCGCCACGAGACCGAACGCGCCATGCTCCGCCTGGCCCAGCGGGTCGCCGAACGCTGATCCCCACAACCAGCGCCCACGGCCCCGGGGCCCACAGCAGCGGGGCCCACAGCAGCGGGGCCTTGTGACAGCCGGGCCTTGTGACAGCCGGGCCTTGTGGCAACGGGGCCTTGTGACAGCCGGAGCCTTGTGGCAGCGGTCGTGCTCGCATGGGGTTGCGGGCGGCTCGCCGGGCGTGGCGTCGGGTCCTCCCGGCCGCCGGGCCGCCATCGCCGGCCGGGCGGACGGTGTCGGCGCCGCTCGGCTGACACCGTCCGCACTGCTGCCACGAGCCCAACCGCCCCGTGGTTTTCAGCGGCATCGCAACCACCCGCATCCGCCGCCGGTGCCCCACCAGGGGAGACGACGCCTTACAGCCGGTCCGTCCAGGAGTAGGGCGTGGTCGTGGGGAGCGACGAGCCCACCGATCCGGTGCGCAGGTCCGTCCCGGGCCGGATGCCCGGGCAGGTTCCGTTGTCGGGCCTGCCGGTGTCGAGGTAGGTCACCAGGTGCGCGGCGCACGCTTCCACCAGGAACAGCGAGCCGTGGGCGAAGTCGTCGACGGTGAGGACGTTCCCGCCGATCGCCTTCTGCATCTGGTACACCCAGGGGTAGGGCGTCACGGTCTCGTGGCGGTGGCCGGACAGCTGGAGCGACCCGCTGCTCCTGCGCAGCTCGAACCGCTGGACCGGCAGGCTCCATCCCGCGCACGTCGGGCGCAGCGCGGTCATGTCGCCGGTGACGGGGTTGCGCTTGAGGCCGGCCTGGTACTCCTTCCAGAAGGACGCGAAGTCACGGGAGCTGGTGTCCTCGTTGCACAGGAAGGCGTCACCGGCCGTGGCGTTGAACCTCGGAGTGCCCGGCGGTGGCGTGGGCGGCCTCTCGGGCCCGCCGCTCAGCATGTCCTTCACCGCCTGGGGGACCGGGCCGCCGCGGGCCGCCGCGGTCATGGCCTTGAGCGCCTGCCCGGCGCGGTCATAGCCGGTGTCGGCAGCCGCGGCGGCGAAGGCGATGAAACCGCCGCCGAGGGCCTGGGGCAGGTCGGAGAACCGCCACGGGTCCGCGTCGGCGTCCCGGCGCAGCTTCAGCACGGTGGCCCGCACCTGGGCCGGGGTGGCGCCCAGGTGGTAGGTCCCGTTCCGGGCGGCGAGCCAGGACGCGAACAGCGCGAAGTCCTGCTCGGTCGAACGGGCGACGGCGTCGAAGCGGTAGGACAGGTCGTGGGCACGCGGCGAGACCACGCTGTCCAGCCACATGCGGCCGATCGTCTTCGGGAACATGCTGCGGTACACCGCGCCGAGCTGGGTGCCCCACGACGCGCCGAAATAGCTCATCCGCTTCTCGTGCAGGGCCTGACGGATGCGGTCGAGATCTCGGGCGACATTGGCCGTCGTGAGTTGCGACAGGAAAGCGGAATGGGTCGTCGAGCACTTCTTGCGCTGCGCTCGAACGGCGTCGTAATGCTTGCGCAACTCGGCCTTGCCCGCCCGGGCGCCCAGGGGCGACAAACCGGTGTCGCCGACCGGAGGGCAGTCGACCAGCGTGCTGTATCCGGTGCCGCGCGGGTCGAAGCCGATGAGGTCGTAGCGGTCGTTGAGCTTGGCGTCGGTGGCGTTCTGCAGGAGCAGGTGGGCGGGCAGGAGGTACCCGCTGCCCCCGGGGCCGCCCGGGTTCATGGCCAGGCTGCCCAGCCGGTGCGCCCGATCGGCCGCGGGGAGCCGGGTGAAGGCGATGGTGATCTTCTTGTGCGGCCGCCGGTAGTCCTGGGGGACCTCGATCGTCCCGCACTGGGTGCGCGCCCACAGCGCACGGAACTTCGGGCGGTCCCGCGGCTGGATCCGCAGGAAGTCCAGGACGGCGTCGGAGTACTGCGGGCACGTGTGCCAGCTCACCCGCGAAGGCGACGCCTCCGCCGCCGCTCGGGGCCCGGGCGGGGCGGCGTCGGCCACGCCCGTCAGGCCGGCGCCGGCGGCCGCCAGGGACGCGGCGGCGAGAGATCTCGTGAAGATGGGACGCATGAATCCGTCCTCCGTTCGGGAGTCGACGGAACAGTTCTACGGACCGGACGGCAACACCGGATTCTCCGCCGTTGTTATCGGCCTGTTGACGGCCGGATCCGATACTGGGCGGATGTCGTTTCCCTGGCGACCGCGCACGGTTCGCATGCGCCTGACGCTCCTGTACGCGTCGCTGTTCCTCGTTTCCGGCACCACTCTGCTGACCATCGTGCTTTTCCTGGTATTCGGCAGGCACCTTTTCATCACCTACACGCCGGATCCGCCGCCGCCGCTCCCCGGCGTCGGGCGGTGCGTCATGCGCGGCGCGCCGATCATGCCGGCCCCGGGGACCTGGACGGTCACCCCGGCCTCCGGCACCGTCCGCGTGCTCATCGCGCAGGCGGTCATCGGCCTCGCGGTGATGGCCTTCGTCTCCACCGGCCTCGGCTGGATCGTCGCCGGGCGCGCCCTGAAACCGCTGCGCGTCATGGCCGCCAAGGCGCGCAGCATCTCGGAGCGGAACCTGCACGAACGGCTGGCCCTCACCGGCCCGCGCGACGAGATCAACGAGCTCGCCGACACCGTGGACGGCCTGCTGGCGCGGCTGGAGTCGGCCTTCGAGGCGCAACGCCGCTTCGTCGCCAACGCCTCCCACGAGCTCCGCACACCGCTGGCGATGATGCGGACCTCCGTGGACGTCGCCGTCTCCAAGCCCCCGCCGGTGTCCAGGGACGTCACCGTCCTGGCGGGCAAGCTCCGCGAGGGCCTCGACCGGGCCGACCGGCTCCTGGAGGGCCTCCTCATGCTGGCCCGCGCCCAGACCAACGGCCACGCCTCCGCCGAGGAGGTGTCGCTCGCCCGGCTGACCGCCGCGGCGCTGGACGCGCGGGCCAAGGCCATCGCGGAACGGGGCCTGTCGGTCGAGGACCGCACGGGCGGCCGCCCCCTGCGCGGCAACGCGACCCTGCTGGCCAGCATGGTGGACAACCTCATCGACAACGCGATCCGGTACGGCCCGCCCGGCGGCCGGCTCCGGGTCGCCACGGTCAGCAGCGGTCCGCGCTCCTGCTACGTCGTCGAGAACGGCGGCGCCGTACTGGACCAGCGCGAAGTCGACCTGCTCGGCCAGCCCTTCCAGCGGCTGGGCGCGGAACGCACCTCACGGTCGGGCACCGGACTGGGCCTGTCGATCGTCGCGGCCATCGCCGCCGCGCACGGCGGGAGGCTCGCGCTGTACGCCCGGCCGGAAGGCGGCCTGCGCGCGGAGGTGAGATTGTGAGGATCCTCGTGGTCGAGGACGTGCGGCGCCTGGCGGACGACATCGCCGAAGGCCTGCGGGACCAGGGCATGGCCGTGGACGTCGCCTATGACGGCATCACCGGCGCGCAGAAGGTGGACGCGACCGGTTACGACGTCGTGGTCCTCGACCGCGACCTGCCCGGCCTGCACGGCGACGTGCTCTGCCGGCAGATCGGCCGGCACGAGGACCCCGCGATGGTCCTCATGCTCACCGCGTCCGGCTCGCCGGGCGAGCGCGTCTCGGGGCTGCGCCTCGGCGCCGACGACTACCTGGCCAAGCCGTTCCACTTCCCCGAGCTCGTGCTGCGCGTCCAGTGCCTCGCCCGCAGAAGACCGTCCGCCAGGCCGCGGATCCTGCGCGCCGCCGGGATCGAGCTCGACCCCCTGCTGCGCACCGCCAGCCGTGCCGGGCGGCCGCTCCGGCTGTCCCCCAAGGAGTTCGAGGTCCTCGCCGTCCTGCTCGCCGCCGCCCCCGCGCCGATGAGCGCCGAACAGCTCCTGGAGAAGGTGTGGGACGAGAACGCCGATCCCTTCACCAAGACCGTCCCGGTCACGATCGGCCGCCTCCGCCGCAAGCTCGGCCCGCCCGAGGTGATAACGACCGTCGCGGGGGCCGGCTACCAGATCCGCCGCACCGGCCAGGGGCGCTGTTGACCGCGGCGGGTGGCCGGTCTACGCCGGCGAAGCCGTCCGGCCGGCCAGCCGTGCGGTCAGCCCGCGCTTGACCGCGGGCCACTCCGAGGCGATCACCGAGTACATCGCGGAGTCGCGGAGGCGGTCCTCCTCGCCCGGCGCCCACGACTTCGACCAGTTGCGCAGCACCCCTTCGAAGGTGGCGCCGAGGGCCTCGATGGCGCGACGCGACCGTTGGTTGCGGGCGTCGGTCTTGAGATCGACGCGTGCCGCCCCGAGCGTCTCGAAGGCGTGGCCCATCAGCAGGAGCTTGGCCTCGGCGTTGATGCCCGAGCCCTGCGCGGACGCGCCGAGCCAGGTGAACCCGATCTCGATGGCGTGCAGGTCGTCGGGGCCGGGCCAGAACCGCGGGTCCAAGTACGCGGTGCAGCCCACCGCGCGGCCGTCCGCCCGCCGGATCTGCGCGTACGGGGCGACCCCCTGTTCGATCCGCGTGAACTGGGCCTGCAGATAGCCGGTGACCTCGTCGGCGCGGGGCACCAGCGTGAAGTCGTAGCTGCTGCGGTCCTCCTCCGCCGCCAGGGCCAGGTCGTCGGCATGCCGCGACGACAACGGCTCGAGCCGGACGAGGGAACCTTCGAGCACAGGTGTGCCGGACCACGGGCGCATGGCGTCGTCTCCTCATCGATCCTGGCATTGGCACCTTGCGCGGGCAGGTTGCCGGACCGTCGCGGGGCCAGGTCCCTCGGGTCCTCTGGATGAACGCCGCCGATCATGGCGGAAACGTTTCGGCGCCGTCAACGCCATTAATGCCCGGCCCTGGGCAGGTGCGGCGGCCCGGGCTTCTGGCCGCGGCACCAGCCGCCCGGTGCCACTTGAGAGGGTTGACGCCGCACTCGACCGCGGTTGGTCGACCGGGTCTGACACCGGTGGCCGGGCCTCTCCGGAGCCGGAGTTCGTGCGGTTGCGGGCCTGGACGGCCTTGTCCGGGGCGGTGCAGCGGACCCCGCGCCTTCCCCATCGCCGGGTGGTCGAGTGGACGGCGCCATCAGCGCCCGGCTGCCACGACCACGGACCCGACCATCCTTCGCCTGCATCGCAGCCGCCCGCGTCCGCTCACCAGAGGAACACGACCCGTCCTCCAGGGGCGGGCACGTCCGGCCGGTGGCCGTGGCAAGCGACGAGCGCACGGACCCGGTGGGCGGCCCCTCTCGAGCGGGAAACCCCTGCGGAGCCGTCAGGGGGTGACGATCGGGAAGTTCGGCTCGGGCTCGTCGAAGACGCCCAGCAGACGGGGGAGCGCCGAAGCGTCACCGGTGATCGTCACGCCGTCGGTGCTCTTGCCCGCCAGAAGCGCGAACAACTGCGGCCGGGTCAGGGTGAGCGTCGCGTCGGCCGGCCCCGTCGTCCGGTCGCTGCGGCGCCGGTGGACGAGGGCGCCGTTGGACAGCAGCATCCGGTAGCGGTCCCCGCTGTCGGAGAAGTCCCAGTCGAGGGTGAGGTGCTCGTTCCAGGCCTTGGGGCCGTTGACGCGGATGGCGAGGGAGTCGAAGATCTGCTCGGTCGACAGCCCGGCCGCCATACCGCCCGCGATGCTCATCGGAACCGGCTGGATGCCTTCGCGCAGTTCCTGGGCGCCGGTGAGGTAGAAGTTGCGCCAGGTGCCGCACTCGGCGCCGCGGCCGAGGCTCTGGTAGACCTCCGCGAGCGCCGTCTTGGCGCTCGCGTTCTCCGGGTCGGCGAACACGACATGGTTGAGCAGCGTCGCGGCGAACCGCAGGTCACCGCGGTCGGTGTAGTCGCGGGCGAGCGCCAGCACCTTCGAGGCGCCGCCCATGCACTCGACGTACCGGCGGGACTCCTCGACGGGCGGGTGCTCCCACAGGGACGCGGGGTTGCCGTCGAACCAGCCCATGTACCGCTGGTAGATCGCCTTGACGTTGTGGGACACCGATCCGTAGTAGCCGCGGGCGTGCCAGGCCTTCTCCAGGGCGGGCGGCAGTTCGATCATCTCGGCGATCTCGATGCCCGTGCTGCCCTGGTTGAGCAGCCGCAGCGTCTGGTCGTGCAGGTAGGTGTACAGGTCGCGCTGCTCTTCGAGGAAGGCGACGATGTCGTCGCGGCCCCAGGTGGGCCAGTGGTGGGACGCGAACGCCACGTCGGTGTCGTCGGCGAACATCTCCACGGCCTCGGCCAGGTACCGTGCCCACACGCGGGCGTCCCGGACCACGGCCCCGCGCAGCGTCAGGATGTTGTGCAGGTTGTGCGTGGCGTTCTCGGCCAGGCAGAGCGCCCGCCGGTCGGGGAAGTGGAAGTTCATCTCCGCGGGGGCCTCGGTGCCGGGCGTCAGCTGGAACACGATCCGGACGCCGTCCACCACCTCCTCCTGCCCCGTCCCGGTCACGTCCCGGTTCGGGGGGATCAGCGAGACCCGCCCCGACGAGGCGGTCTGCCCGAGCCCGGTGCCGATCATGCCGTCCGGGTCCTTCTCCAGCAGGACGCCGGTGTGGTACATCCCGCGTCGGCCCATCGCGATCCCGGCGTACACGTTCTCGGAGACGGCGTTCTCCAGGAACCCGGCCGGGGCGATGATCGGCACCTGGTCCGGATTGTCCGCGGGGATGACGCCCTCCGCGCCGCCGAAGTGGTCGACGTGCGAATGCGTGTAGATCATTCCGGTGACGGGCCGGTCACCGCGGTGCTCGCGGTAGAGCGCCAGGGCCGCGGCCGCGGTCTCCACCGAGACCAGGGGGTCGATCACGATGACGCCGCGCTCGCCCTCGACCAGCGTCATGTTCGACAGGTCCAGGCCCCGCACCTGGTAGACGCCGTCCGTCACCTCGAACAGGCCCTGCTTGGCGCACAGCTGCGACTGCCGCCACAACGACGGATGCGCCGTGTCCGGGCAGTCGGCGTCCAGGAAGGAGAACACGTCGTTGTCCCAGACCACGCGGCCGTCGTCGTCCCGCACCACCCCGGGGACGAGCGAGGCGATCAGGCCGCGCTCCGCGTTGTCGAAATCGGTCCGGTCTTCGAAGGGCAGATCGGTCATGTCCCTGCGGTCCCCGTGACCGGAACAAGCGAAAACCCGCCCCGGGCAAACTCCCCTAGAAGTGATGGAAGGCGGAGAACTCCCCCGTCCCCGTGGTGCTGACGACCGGCAGGGCTCCTCGCTGCCGCCCGCGGATCTCACGTGGTGATGCCGGAGATCCCCTTGCCGATGATGACGACGCCGAGCACCAGCAGCACGACGAACATCACCGTGGCGTTCTCCCGGACCAGCCAGTCCTTGGCCGCCAGCAGCGGCCCCTGGACGCGGTCGCGCATCGCCAGGTACACGAGCACCGGCCCGGCGACGGTCACGCTGCCCAGGACCACGAACACCGCGATCGCGGCGACGGTGGACCCGCCGCCGAGGCCGGCCTGGGCGATGGCCATGGCGGCGGCGATGGCCAAGGTGAGGTTCTTGGGGTTGGCTCCCGACAGCAGCGCGCCCAGGGCCAGCGCCTTGCCCGGCGCCATGCCGTCGATCGCCGACATCCACGTCGGCAGCTCCGGGGCCGCGCCGTCCCTGGGACGCTTGCGCCACTGGCCGGCGGCCATCACCAGGAACAGCACGCCGAGCAGGACCTTGATCCAGCCCACGACCGGCCGCGCCCCCGGATCGGAGGCCCCCGCCGGATCCGCCACCAGGACCACCACGGTGGTGGCGAGCGCCAGGCCCGCGATCCAGCCGAGCGCGAAGGCCGGGGCCGTCCGCGCGGCGGCGGGCGACATCAGCATCAGCACCGCCGCGATGATCGGAACGGGGCTGAGCGCCACGCCGACCGCGGCGGGCAGCAGATCTCCCAGTGCCTGTCCGAATCCCATGAGGCCCCTTCCCGAAAAGGCTCGGCCGAGCGGGCCCTTGCCGAAGAACAGCGCCGCGAAGACGAGCGTCAGGCAGCTGGCGCGCCCGCCGTCGTTGCCCGCCGGCCGGGAGGCCGCGAAGACGACGGTCTCCTGCCGTCCGTCGGCGCCGATCAGCAGCGCGATGGCCGCGATGATGGGGAACGGCGAGACCAGCAGGCCCGCCGGACAGGGAAGCATGCCGGCGAACGCCTCCCCCGCGCACCCGATCGATGACCACGGTTCTTCCCGAAGCCGGCGGCCCGGCAACCGGAGTTGCTGATTGTTTGCCGGCAGGGGGCACAGCAATTGTTCTCCCATCCCGCTCCCATGAGTTCGCGTGACAACGGTTGGCGCCCATCCCGGTAGGTCATCTGCAAAAAGAATCCCGCCGATCCACAGGAGCCGATGCATGGCCGCACTGTTCCCCTCGTTGCGCGGATACCGGCCCGCATGGCTGCGCGGCGACGTGGTCGCCGGGTTCACCGTCTGGGCGGTGCTGGTGCCCGAGTCGCTGGCCTACGCCTCGATCGCCGGGGTGGACCCGGTGGTGGGCCTGTACGCGGCCCCGGCCGCGCTGGTGCTGTACGCGCTGCTCGGCAGCTCCCGCCATCTGGTGGTCGGCCCCATGTCGGCGACGGCGGCGCTGTCGGCCGCGGTGGTCGGCGGGACCGCCGCCGCCGGCAGCGCGGACTTCGCCAAGACGACCGCCGCCCTGGCGGTCGTCACCGGGGTCATCGCGTTGCTCGCCGGGCTGCTGCGGCTGGGATTCCTGGCCGGATTCATCTCCGAGCCCGTGCTCAAGGGATTCATCATCGGGCTCGCGCTGACCATTATCGCCGGGCAATTGCCCAAGCTGTTCGGGGTGCCCAAAGGCGACGGCGACTTCTTCGAGAAGATCTGGGACTTCGCCACCCGGCTCGGGCGCACCGACTGGCGGACCGCCGCTGTGGGCCTGGCGTCGCTGGCGGTGGTGCTGGCGCTCGGCACGCTGGTCCCGCTGCTGCCCGCCTCACTGATCGCGGTGGCCCTCGGCGTCCTCGCCGTGCTGGTCTTCGACCTGGAGCGCAAGGGCGTCGCCGTCGTCGGGAACATCAAGAGCGGGCTGCCGCCGCTCGGGCTTCCGGGCGTCGGGTTCACCGACTGCCTCGCCTTGGCGGGCGGGGCCGTCGGCGTGGCGCTGGTCGGGTTCGCCGAGGGGCTCGGCGCGGCCAAGACGTACGCCGCCAGGTCCGGCTACGCCATCGACGCCGACCGTGAACTGCTCGGGCTGGGCGCGGCCAACCTCGGCGCGGGCCTCTGCTCGGGCATGCCGGTGAACGGCAGCCTGTCCAAGACCGCGGTGAACGGCGGCGCGGGCGCCAGGTCCCAGGTCTCCGGCCTCACGGTCGCCGTGCTCACCATCGTCACGCTGCTGTTCCTGACCGGGCTGTTCGAGAAGCTGCCCGAGGCGACGCTCGGCGCGGTGGTGATCGCCGCCGTGATCGAGCTGGTGGACGTCCCGGCGCTGGTCCGGCTGTACCGGATGTGGACCCGGCGGCTCGGCCGCATCTACGGCCCCGCCGCCCGCGCCGACTTCATCGCCGCGATCGCCGCGCTGGCCGGGGTGCTGCTGTTCGACACCCTGCCGGGCCTGTTCATCGGCATCGGCGTCTCCCTCCTGCTGCTGCTCTACCGCGCCTCCCGGCCCAACATCGCCGAGCTCGGCCGGATCGCGGGGGGCGACCGCCTGTGGGTGGACGTGCGCCGTCGCCCCGACGCGGTCACACGGCCTGACGTCGCGGTCGTCCGGGTGGAGAGCGGGCTGTTCTTCGCCAACGCGGACCGGGTGCAGAAGGCGATGCGCGTGCTGGCGGGCCGTGACGGCGTGCGGGCCGTCGTCCTGGACGCCGAGACCGTTCCGTTCGTGGACGTGACCGCCGCCGAGATGCTGGCCGACCTGCGCCGCGACCTGGAACGTCAGGGGGTGGCCTTCTACGTCGCACACGATGTGGGGCAGGTCCGGGACATGCTGCGCCGGCAGTCCGGCGAGGAACGCCACGTCTACCCGAGCGTGGACTCCGCCGTTCAGGCGGCCGAGGCCGGCTCGGACTCCTGAACCGGCGCGCGGCACAGTGTCCGTGCCCCGACCGGCCACCTGCGAAAACCCGGTGGCCACGCCTGCTTTCAGCGGTGACGCTGGTTCCTGTTGCGCCACGTGCCGGTCACCAGGGCTCCGAAGACCAGGCACATGAGCCCGAATGCCGGACTCGGAAACAAACCACAGATCGCCGCTGCGATGTAAGCGGTGACCGCCCTCGATCTGGCCCCCCGCAGCAACCAGACGGTCGCCACCATGATCAGGGCCGCTCCCACGACGTGAACGATGGCGAAGGACACGTTGAGGGCACTCGCCGGCTCTCCCGGCTCCGTGATGACCCGTCCACCAGGGTAGTGAATCGAGACCCCGTTGCTGTGCCCGTACCCGTAAACGGCATTGAGGAGTTGGAGGAGCACCATGACCGCCGCCCCGGCGACGATCAGCGGGACATGGATCCGTTGCGAAATCCGTGTGCGCATTTCCACCTGCTCAGCGGTAGTGATAAACCTTGCCCTTCGAGCCCGACCGATGGTCGCATGACCCGTTGTAGTGCCCCCAGATGTACAGGGGCATGTTTCTGGCCGGAAAGGGCGCGTAGAGGGCGTTGAAGGTGCCCGCGGTGCCTCGCGCTTCTTCTTACGGCCTGCCAGGTCTGGTCGCCGGACGGCTGGCGGCGTCGCCGTCTCGCCCACGGCACCAGCGGCACGCAGGCGGGTGCAGAGGGCGGCAGGCCATGGTCGAGGCGCTCGGCGGTCTCGCGGTGGGCTGACCGGCAAGCTCCTTCTGACCGTCGACGGTCGCTGCTCACGTTCCGGTGGTACCCCAGGGCGAGGTTGTACCGGGGGTTGAGGGTTTCCCGCCCCATGGTCCAGCTCCGTCCGCGCCTAGCGGCGGGAAGTCTCCGGGGACGGTTCAACGACACGCTTGAAGCCATGAGTCCTCACGATCACGAACAGCCCGGCGGGGCGGAAACCGCCGTCGAGCGTCCCGCCGCCTCATCCCGGACCGCGACCGGCCCTGGGAGCCCGCCCGCGTGGCGGGAGCTGCTGGGCCGGGAGCATCTCGGCGCGGCGATCGTGCTGGCCGGCGGGGTGCTCGTCGGCGCGATCAACATCTACCTGGCGGCGAGCCTGCTGCCGACCGCGGTGGCCGACCTCGGCGGCGCGGACTTCTACGCCTGGAACATGACGGTCTACCTCGTCGCCATGGTGGTCGCGACGATGCTCACCGGCCGGTTCCTGTCCCGGTGCGGGAACGTCGGCGCCTACCTCCTCGGCTTCGCCGCGTTCACCGCGGGCTCGCTGGCCTGCGCGGTGAGCCCGGCGATGGTGGTGCTCCTGGTCTCCCGGGGCGTCCAGGGGCTGGGCGCCGGGCTGCTGTCCGGGCTGGGGTTCGCCGTCATCCGGGCGGCGCTGCCGGCCCGGCTCTGGACCCGCGGCGCCGCGCTGATGTCGGCGATGTACGGCGTGGGCAACTTCGCCGGACCGGCGATCGGCGGCCTGTTCGCCCAGTTCGGCTCATGGCGGCTGGCGTTCGCGGCGATGGCGGTGCTCGGGGCCGGATGCGGCGCGATCGTGCCCCGGGTGCTGCCGCGCAGCGAACGCGGCGGCCGGGTGCCGATCCCGGCCGTGTCGCTGCTGCTGCTGACGGCCGGGGCCGGGGCGGTGAGCGTGGCGGGGGTCGTGGACGGCACGCCGGCGAAGGCCGCCTGCATCGGGGTGGCGCTGCTGCTGGTGGCCGGGTTCGCCGTCCATGAGCGGCGCAGCGAACTGCGGGTCTTCCCGCGGACGACGTACCAGAGGGGGTCGTCCTTGAAGTGGGTCTACCTGACGCTCGGGCTGCTGGCCTTCGGCGTCGCGGCCGAGTCGTTCCTGCCGCTGTTCGGTCAGCGGCTGGCCGGGCTGCCGCCCCTCGTGGCGGGGTTCTTCGCCGCGGCCATCTCGCTCGGCTGGTCGGTGACCCAGCTCCGCAGCTCGTCGGTGACGGGGCGGCGCGCGGTGCGCCGGCTGCGCGTGCTCGGCCCGCTGCTGCTGGCGGCCGGCCTCATCGTGCAGGGGCTGCTGCAGCGCGAGGACACGCCGGTCTGGCTGGTGCTCGTCTGGGTTCCGGTGCTGTTCGCCGCCGGGGCGGGCATCGGCCTCGCCTACCCGCACCTGTCCGTGGCCGCGATGTCGAGCACCGACGACCCCGAGGAGGGCGGGCGGGCGGCGGCGGGGATCGCCACCGTGACGAGCCTGGCGATCGCGTTCGGCACGGCGCTCGCCGGAGTCCTGGTCAACCTGGGCGGGTCGATGCTCGACGCGGCGCGCTACACCCTGTTCGGGCTCGCGGCCGTCTGCGCGGTCGGCGCCCTCACCGCCCACGCCGCCAATCGCAGGAGCCGGACGGAACCGGCCGATCAGGTTCCACCGCGCCGCGAGTGACGGCATCGCGGCGCGGCGTCCGTCGAGGATGAGGCCGGGTGGCCGGCGGCTCCGGCTGATCGGCCGTTAGGGCAGGGTGCCGCCGGTGTTGCGGATCAGCTGCTGGAGCACCTTCAGGGCGGTGACGTAGTCGGCGTCGTCGATGCCCTGGTGGATCCGGGCGCGGATGGCCGGGGCGTGCTCCTTCAGGCGGACGCGGGCCTCCTCGCCCGCCTCGGTGATCCACAGCCGCTCCGCGTCGTCGCGGGTGAGCCAGCCGCGGTCCAGCAGGACCCGCGCCTCGGCCTCCAGGTCGTCCTCGGGCCGGAGGTAGGAGCTCATGGCCTGGCGGAGTTCGGGGACGGTCATGCCGTGGCCGTCGGGGGAGATGTCGTGCTTCGACAGGTTGCGCAGCAGCCAGTACTGGGGCTGGGTGAAGCCGTGCTCGGCCTGCCGGGCGCGGGTGAAGGCGATGAGGGCCTCGTAGGCGAGGCCGGTCCAGTAGGCGGCCGGCTGCGCGGCCAGTTCGGCGTCGGTGGGCTGTGCGGTCGTCATACGAGGACCGTAGAACTTCAAGTTAAGTTGAGGTCAACGCTTCTTTGTGCCCTCGTGGCCATGGTCACGTTCGCGGGGGTGGAAGAAAGAAAGGAGTGTCCGGGCGCAGGGGGGCTCTGATGGATCGTCGTGATGTCGACGTTGTGGTGGTCGGTGCCGGGTTCGCCGGGCTGGCCGCCGCGCACCGGCTGGCCGAGGCGGGGCGGCGGGTGGCCCTGCTCGAAGCGCGCGACCGGGTCGGCGGGCGCGCCCTGTCCCGGACGCTGGCCGACGGGACGCACCTGGATCTGGGCGGCCAGTGGGTGGGGCCCACCCAGTACGAGATGCAGAAGCTGATCGCGCGGTACGGGGTGGCGACCTATCCGACGCCCGAGTTCGGGCGGGCGGTGATCGACTACGAGGGCCGGCGCCTGGCGGAGATGCCGCCGGAGGTCGTCCGGCTGCGCGCGGAGCTGGACCGGCTCAGCCGGGGCGTGCCGACGGACGCCCCCTGGGAGCATCCCGAGGCCCGGTCGCTGGACGGCCAGACCCTCGCCTCGTGGCTGGCGGGCGCGACCGGCGACACGGCCGCCGCGCGGACCGTGGCCAGGCAGACCGCCGGGGCGCTCCTGTCGCTCGACGCGGGCGACGCCTCTTTGTTGGAGACGCTGTTCTACCTCGCCGGCACCGAGGGCCTGGACGTCCTGCTGGGGTTCGCCGGGGGCGCCCAGTCGCACCGCCTCGCCGGCGGGCCGCAGGCGCTCGCCGAGCGCATGGCGGACGCCCTGCCCGCCGGGACGGTCTTCCTCGGTGAGCCCGTGCGGCGGATCGAGCACGGCGCCGGCGGGGCGGTCGTCCGCACCGACGGCGGCCGGTACGGCGCGGCCGCCGTCATCATCGCGGTCCCGGCCGTCATCGCAGGCCACATCGACTACGACCCGCCTCTGCCGGCCATGCGGGAAGGGCTCACGCAGCGGATGGCCGCCGGATACGCCCTCAAGACCCATGCCGTCTACCGCGAGCCGTTCTGGCGGGACCTCGGCCTGTCGGGGGTCAGCGTCAGCAGCAGCGGGGTGCTCACCGAGACCGTCGACAACACCCCGCCGGACGGGCCCAGCGCGGTCCTGGCCTCCTTCGCCTACGGGGCCGACGCGCACCGGCTGCGCGCCGAGACCCCGGACGGGCGCCGCCTGGCGGTCCTGTCCCGGCTCGCCGGGCTGTTCGGGGAGCAGGCCCTGGACGCCGTGGAGTTCGTGGAGTTCGACTGGCTCGCCGAGCCCTGGACCCGCGGCTGCTTCTCCGGCCACCTGGCCCCCGGCGGCTGGACGGGCTTCGGCCGCGCGCTGCGCGCACCGGCCGGCGTGCTGCACTGGGCCGGGACCGAGACCGCCACCCGCTGGAGCGGCTACTTCGACGGCGCCGTCCAGTCCGGCCACCGCGCCGCCGACGAGGTCATGGGCCTGGACATTTAGACACGCCTGTTCGCCCGAAGTAGGGTGGCGGCCCGACCACCGTGAGGACGGCCGCCGATCATGAGCCAGCCCTTCGGCCCCGCGTGGGGCGCCCCGCCGCCCGGCCCCTACGCCCCGGTGCGGCAGGACCGGGCGCCGGTGTGGCCGGGGCTGGTCGTCGCGGGCGCGGCGCTCCTGCTGCTGGTCGCGGTGCTGCTGCCCTGGGTGCGGGTGACGGCGGGCATCGCCGGGCGGCAGGTCGCCGACGAGTCGGTCAACGGCCTCGGCGACGGCGTCACCTGGGGCTGGCCGACGCTGCTGTGCGCGCTGGCCGCGGGGGCCCTCGGCGTGACCGGGGCCGTGCTGCGCAGCGGCCGGCTCGCCGGGGCGGCGATCATCCCCGGGGTCCTCGCCCTCGGCTCGCTGCTCGCCGTGGCGCTGCGACTGCAGTACACCGAGGAGCGGGCGCTCCACATGGACCCGCGCATACCGCAGGCCCTGCAGGACCTGCTCGGCAGGCAGATCCACGTCTCCCTGGACATCGGCTGGTTCCTCGCGCTGCTCATGACACTGGTGGTCATCGGCGGGGGCGTCGCGGCGTTCGCCACCGCCCGCCGGTAGGCCGGATGCGGCCGGGAGGCGCCGGGCGGGTTCGGGGCGGGGGGCGCGCGGCTAGGTTCCTGGCATGAAGAACGCCGCCCGGCGCGTCCTGGAGGCCGGCGCCGTCGTCGCGACGGTGGCGGTGGTGGCGGCGGCCGGGATCTACGCGGTCCGGCTGCGGGTCCCGGACGGGGTGCTCGTCCTGGCCGTCATGGCCCTCGGGGTCTACGGCGGGATGGGCTGGGAGCGGTCCCGCCGCTCCCTGTTCCAGCTGCGGCAGTGCAGGCGGGCGGACGACCTGCGGGAGGCCGCCCGCCGGGAGCGGTTCCGGGCGCTGCTCGCCGGGGCGGCGGCGCTCACGATGCTCGCCGTGGCCGCCCGGCACCTGTGACGGCGGGTCAGGTGCGGCGGAAGTCGACGACCTCGCCGGACTCGCCCACGGCCTGCTTGACCGACGGGATCATGTGCTCGCCGGCGCGGTCGGCCAGCAGCGCGCGGGCGCGCAGCACGATCTCCAGGTCGAACCGCAGGTCCGGGTCGAGCAGCTGGTCGCCGAACAGCTCCTCCAGCTGCCGCAGGCGGTAGCGGACCGTCTGCGGGTGGACGTGCAGGCGCATCGCGACCTCGTTGGCGTTGCGCCCCGACTGCAGCCAGGCGAGCAGGGTCTCGGCGAGGCGGTCCTGCTGGGAGGCGCGCAGGTGGGCGAGGGGCGCCAGCCGCAGCGCGGCCAGGGAGGTGATCAGCTCCTCGTCCTGGAAGAGGATCAGTGTGGACATGTGCTCGACGCTGCGGACCACGCCCGTCTCGGCCTCGATCACGCCGCGGCGGACCAGGCAGAGGGTCTTGCGGGCCCACTGGATGGAGCGGGCCGCCTCGGCCAGCGGGACCGTCGGGCCGACGACGGCCAGGGTGCCGCCGAGCGCGCGGTCGATCAGCTTGGCCCGCCCCGGCCCGTCGGGGTCGGGGATGATCAGGCTGGGGGTGCGGCGGGACAGGTCGGCCAGGATGTCGGGCGGGAACGCGGGCTGGCGGTCCTGCTGCTGCCCGAGCGCGACGGCCGCGACGGTGCGCGGCACCGGCCAGTGCGCGGCGGCCGCCAGGTCGGCGATCGCCTCGGGCGCGGCCGGCGGGTCGGCGAACAGCAGGTCCAGCAGCCGCCGGCGGCGGCGCTGCATCTCGCCCGCGACGGCGGCCTTGGCCTGCGCGTACCCCTCGGCGGCGGCGAGGGCGAGCTCGTTCTGGAACAGCATCAGCGCCTCGCCGACCGCGCCGAGCGTGCGGGGGGAGACCTCCAGGTGGGCGGCGCCCTCGGCGAGCCGGCGCCAGGCGACCATGCAGCCGACGCGCATCGCGGTCTGCATGGCGTCCAGGCTGCGGCCCTCGCCGGCCTCGCCGCGGCCGATGGCGCGGAAGAAGTCGGTGACGGGCCCGGTGTCGTGCTGCGGGTCGCCGACCCGGTCGACGAAGTAGTGCAGGACGCGCTCGACGGCCAGGCGCAGCGTGACCGAGTAGGAGCCGTCGCCGGGCCGGTCGTACTCGCGGACCTGGCCCTGGATCTCCTGGATCATGTCGTCGGCGGCCGCGTCGAGGTGCGGCCGCATGTGGTCGGCCAGCTCCACCGGCAGATCGGCCCAGGGGCGTCCCGCGTCTCCCACCCTGCCTCCCGTCCTGGGTTCCCGCCCGGCTCTCCCCCGGACGTTTGCCCAAATAAGTTGCTTATGTGACGGGTGTGGGGAAAATCATGACCTGTAACCCCGTCAGGCGCAAAGTGTAGGTCGAGGTTCGACCAGGTTCGGCCGCGCCGGTTGACCAGACCTCACAACCCGGGCGCGCCGGCCCCGGACAGGCGAAAGCCGCCGGCGCCGAGCGGCACCGGCGGCTTCGTCTCAGGTCAGCTGCGGTACAGGTTCAGCTTCTCCTCGCCGATGCGCTCGCGCATCGCCGGGTCGTCGATGCCCTGGCCCTTGGCGGACGCGCCGCAGAGGACGGCGACCTTGCCGATGTGCTGGTTGGTCTGCACGGCGCGGGTGGCCTCGCCCGCGTCCTCCAGGGAGAACACCTTCGACAGCGTCGGGTGGATCATCCCAAGGGAGAAGAGGCGGTTGGTCTGCACGGCCTCGTGGTAGTTGAAGCCGTGCGAGCCGATGATGCTCTTCAGCCGCATCCACAGGAAGCGGTTGTCGTACTCGTGCTTGTAGCCGGTCGACGAGCCGCAGGTGACGATCTTGCCGCCGCGCTTGGCGACGTACACCGACGCGTTGAACGTCTCCCGGCCGAGGTACTCGAACACGATGCCGGGGTCCTCGCCGCCGGTGAGGCGGCGGATCGCCTCGCCGAGCATCCGCCCGGCCTTGGGGTGGCGCAGCCCCTGCTCGCCGAGGTCCAGGTCGTTGCGGTTGATGACGTGGTCGCAGCCCTGCGCGCGGACCAGCTCGGCCTTCTCCTCGGAGGAGACGACGCCGACCGGGATGCCGCCGCCGTTCTTGACCAGCTGGGTGGCGTAGGAACCGAGGCCGCCGGTGGCGCCCCAGATCAGCACGACGTCGCCCTGCTTCATCTGCGCGCCGTGCCGGCCGACCAGCATCCGGTAGGCGGTGGCGGCGCACAGCGTGTTGGCGCCGGCCTCCTCCCACGACAGGTGCGCGGGCTTGCGGATGAGCTGGTTGGCCTTGACGATGCAGTAGTCGCCGAGGGAGCCGAAGTTGGTCTCGAAGCCCCAGGCCAGCTGCGACTCGCTCATCATGCCGTCGTCGTAGGAGCCGTGGTCCTCCTCGTCGACGTAGGACGGGGAGATGACGACGCGGTCGCCGACCTTCCAGCCCTTGACGCCGGCGCCGGTGCGCACCACCACGCCCGAGCCGTCCGAGCCGAGGATGTGGTAGGGCAGGTCGTGCCGGGCGCCGTACCAGCCCTGGCGGCCGAACTTCTCCAGGAACGCGAACGTCGGCACCGGCTCGAAGATCGCCGACCAGACGGTGTTGAAGTTGATCGCGGCCGACATCACCGCGACCACGCACTCGTCCGGCGCGATCTCGGGCATGTCGACCTCGCCGACGTGCATGGAGCGGCGCACGTCCTTGTCCTTCTGCCCTTCGAAGATGCCGACCTCGTCCTTGCGGATGTAGGACGCGCGAAAACGCGAGGGCAGGTCGATGCCGAGCAGTTCCTGCTCGCCCGCGCCTTCGCGGGCGGCCTCGAGCAGTGCGTCGGTCTGGGCCATCGGGTTACCTCCGTGGAGCAGCGGGCTGTCGTGGGGGGCGGGCCCTCAGCGGGCCGCGGTGACTACTGGTCGGCCGCCCTCTGTCGCGCCTGCGGCCTCCGGTGACGCTCCTGCCGCGAGACGACCCTCCAGGTGCGCGGCGAGCACCTGCACACCGGGCGGGTCCAGCAGGTTCAGGTGGTGCACCCCGGGGATCGTGACGATCTCCAGGTTCGCGCACAGCCCGCCGAAACCGTTGGTCCCGTCGAGCACGTAGCGCGCGTCCTTCACCGACCAGGGCGTCTCCTCGGGGGCGTAGTAGAGGATGACGCGCCCGTCGTAGCCTTCGGGCCGGTAGGCCTCCAGCGACCGGGTGTCCTGGTGGGAGGTCAGCTGGTGGTGCAGCGCGGCCGGCGGGATCAGCTCGGCCAGCGGCGCGGCGTGCTCCATCACCAGCGCGAACTGCGCCTCCTCGTCGAGACCGGCCAGGTCCTCGTAGCGGAGGGCGATCTCCAGGCCGTAGGTCTCGTTGACGTAGGCGGTGAACGCGGCGAAGCGGCGGGCGAGGGTGTCGGACTCGTCCTCGACCGGCAGCGGCAGCCCGGCGTCGAACAGCGCGACGAACTCGACCTCGCGGCCGGCCGCGGTGAGCTGGCGCGCGGTCTCGTAGGCGAGCACCCCGCCGAACGACCAGCCGCCGAGGCGGAACGCGCCCTCGGGCTGGGCCGCCAGCAGCTCCTTGACGTAGCGGGCGGCGCGCTCCTCGACCGGCGGCGCGTCGTCGAACCGCTCCAGCCCGTAGACCGGCTGGTCGTCGCCGAGCAGCGCGATCAGCTGCCGGTAGCAGGCGGTGGTGCCGCCCGCCGGGTGCGCGATGAAGAGGGGGCGGCGGTGGCCGGCCGGCTTCAGCGGCCGGACGATCTGCCGCGCGGCCTCCTCGTCGGCGGCGCGGATGTGGTCGGCGACGTGCTCGGCGGTCGGCACCTCGAACAGCTCGCCGCGCGTCACCTCGCCGCCGAGTTCGGCGGCGACGTGCGCGACGACCTGGTCGGCCTGGTGGTCCTGGCCGCCGAGCTCGGCGAAGAAGTCGGCGACGACGCTGACCCGGTCGACGCCGAGGACGTCCTCGAAGATGCGCACGGCGAGGCGCTCGGCGTCGTCGCGCGGCATCACGTACCCGGCCTCGGCGTTGGAGGCGGCCGAGGGCGCGGCGGCGGGGGCCGGGGCGTCGCCGAGGCCGAGCTCCTCGGCCGCCCACGCCTCGAAGACGTTGACGCTGGCGCCCTGCAGCAGCACCGACGCCGGGACGGTAAGGCCGAGGTCGTGCTCGACGCCGCTCTTGATCCGGACCGCGACCAGGGAGTCCAGGCCGAGGTCGGTGAGCGGCACCGCCGGGTCGAGCCGGGCGGGCTCGAAGCCGAGCACCGCGGCGATCCGGTGCCGGATCTGGGTGGCGACCAGGCGGCGGGCGGTGGCGGCGTCCAGCTCCTTCAGCGCCTCCACGCCGGGCCAGCCGTCGGCGTCGCCGGGGCCGTCCTGCGCGGCGGCCTCGGTGAGCGCGGCGAAGTAGGGCATCCGCTGGATCTCGGGGAACAGGCCGACGGCGGCGGCGGGGTCGAAGCGCAGCACGCCGGTCGCGACGCGGTCGGTGGCGAGCAGCGCCTCCAGCGCTTCCGCGCCTTCCGCCGGGGAGATGGGGTCGATCACCGCCACCGCCGAAGGGGCGTTGACCGGCGAAGCCTCCTCCTGCCCACGGGGGGTGTGGGGGGTCGTCCCTCCACGGGCGACAAGGTCGGCGGCGCCGCCGACCTGCGACCAGGTGCCCCAGTTGATGGTGGAGCCGGCGCGGCCGTGCGCGCGGCGGTGCGCGGCGAGCGCGTCGATCGCGGCGTTGGCGGCGGCGTAGGCGGCCTGGCCCGGCGAGCCGAGCAGCGCGGCGGCCGAGGAGTGCATGACGAACCAGTCCAGGTCCAGGTCCCAGGTGGCCTCGCTGAGCCGCCGCGCGCCCTGCACCTTGGCCTGCCAGACGCGGTGCAGGTCGGCGGCGCCGAGGTCGGCGATCAGCCGGTCGTCGATGGCGCCGGCGCCGTGCACGACGCCGGCGAGCCGCCGGCCGCCCTCGCGGGCGGCCTCGGCGAGGCGCTCGGCGACACCCGGCTCGGCGATGTCGCCGAGCACGACGGTGACGTCCGTGCCGCCCTCGCGCAGCTTGGCGATGGCCTTCTCGGCGCCCGCGTCCGGGCCGGAGCGGCCCGACAGCACGATCCGGCCGGCGCCGCGCGCGGCCAGCAGCCGGGCGGTGACCAGGCCGATGCCGCCGTAACCGCCGGTGATGACGTAGGCGGCGCCGCGCTGGACGATGCGCTTCTTGCCGGGCTCGGGCAGTTCGGCCTGGGCGAGGCGGGCGACGTAGCGGGTCCCGTCGCGCCAGGCGACCTCGCGGGCGTCGCCGTCGCCGAGCAGCTCGGTGACCACGTCGGCGGCGCGGCCGGCGTCGACGAGGGTGGCGCGCTGCACGGTCCGCTCGAAGGCCAGCACGCGGGTGATCGCGCGGACGTGGGCGCGGGCGGGGTCGCCGGCCTCGCCGTCCAGGACGGGCAGCGCGTCGCGGGTGACCACCCACAGGCGCGGGCCGTCGGGAGTCTCCAGGCTGGTGCGGACGGTGCGCAGCACCAGCTCTTCGTCGGTCTCGTTCGGGACCAGGACCACGCCGGTGAGGTCGGCGGACGGCTCGGTGACCACGGTCTGGCCGCGGCCGCGCAGCTCGGCGGCGATCTCGTCGTCGCCGAGCACCAGCCAGGTGCCCTGGACGGCGGGCTCGGGGGCCTCGGCCTCGTCCCAGACCAGCTCGACGGCCTTGTCGGCGAGCGGGACGGGCACGTCGGCGCGCTCGACCCGGCGCAGCACGATCCCGTCGGCCTCCAGCAGGACCGCGCCCTCGGCGTCGACGATCTGCAGCGCGCCCAGCACGTCGTCGCCGGCCGTCACCTCGGTGCGGACCCGCCCGCCGCGGTGCGTCGGCCCGTACACGCGCAGGCTGCCGATCGTCTCGGCCTGCCACACGCCGGCCTCGCCGGTGACCGCCGCGGCCTCGGCGGACAGCACCGCCAGGGAGCGGTCCAGGACCTCGGGGTGCAGCCGGTAGTGGCGGCTGCCGCGCTCGGCGCCCGCGACCTCGGCGGCGGTGCCGGCCGGCGGCGCGGCCGGGGACCGGTGGTCGGGGCCGACGTCGGCGCTGGCCAGCAGCGTCCAGGACCCGGCCGGGGTGAGCGCGTGGACCTCCACGCGCTGCTCGGCCTCGGTGTAGGTGGTGGTGACGGTGGTGTGCTCGGCGAGGGCGAGCGGCCGCTCGATCCACAGGCTGTTGACGCGCACGGTGTCGTCGCCGAGCGCCGCGGCGCCCGCCGCGAGGGCCATCTCGGCGAACGCGGCGACCGGCAGCGCGGCCAGGCCGTGCGTGCGCAGCCCGCCGAGCCACGGCTGGGCGGCCAGGCCGACGTCGGCGCGCCAGGCGTGCCGGTCCTCGCCGGGCAGTTCGACGTGCGCGCCGAGCAGCGGGTGCTCGTCGCGGCCGCCGGCGTTGCGGCGCGAGTGGTCGACCCAGTGCCGCTCGTGCCGCCAGGGCGCGGGCGGGACGTCCACGACCGCGCCGTCCTGCGGCTCGGCGACGGTGTGGCCGTGCGCGGCGAGCGCGGCGAGCTGGGCGTGGAAGGTGAGGGCGTCGTCGGTCTGCTGCCCCTTCGGCGCGCGCTTCAGGGTGTGCACGACCAGGGCGCCGGTGCCGTCCAGGGTCTCGCCGACGGCGTGCGCCAGGATCGGGTGCGCGTTGATCTCGACGAAGGTGCGGTGGCCGTCCTCGGCGGCGGCGGCGATCGCGTCGGTGAGGCGGACCGGGTTGCGCAGGTTCTGCGCCCAGTACCCGGCGTCCAGGCGGCTGTCCTCGGTGAGGGCGCGCGGGTCGTCCAGGGCGGTGGTGTAGAGGCGGATGCCCTCGGCGAGGGGGGTGCCGGGCTCGGCGCCGACCTCGGCGAGCTCCTCGCGCAGCGCGGGCAGCAGCGGGTCGACCTGCGGGGAGTGCCCGGCGCCCTCGGCCTGGACGGGGCGGGCGAGCCGACCCTCGGCCTCGGCCCGCCCGATGATCGTGGCGATCTGCGCGGCGTCGCCGGTGACGACGGTCTGCTTGGGTGATGAATGAACAGCAGCGTGCACGTCGTCGAGGTCGTGGGCGAGGCGGGCGACCTCGGCGGCGGACGCGCCGAGCACCGCCATCGCGCCGCCGCCGACCAGCCGCGTGAGCAGCCGCGACCGGCGGCAGATGATCTTGACGCCGTCCTCCAGGGTGATCGCCCCGGCGACGACGGCGGCGGCGACCTCGCCCATGGAGTGGCCGACGACCGCGCCGGGCGTCACGCCGTAGGACTTCCACATCCGGGCGAGGCCGATCTGGACGGCGAACAGCACCGGCATGACCTCGGCGGGGCCGCCTTCGAGCTTGGCGCCGTCCTCCAGGAGCGCCCACAGCTCGGGGCCCTCCTCCTCCGCGAACAGGGTGTCGATGTCGTCGATGGCCTCGGCGAACGCGGGCTCCTCCTCCAGCAGGCGCTGCGCCATGCCGGGGCGCTGCGCGCCGTAACCGGAGAAGACCCAGACCGGACGCCCCGGGACGCCGACCGCGGTGCCGGAGACCACGCCCGGGTGGGGGCGGCCCTCGGCGAGCGCGTTCAGGCCGTCCAGCAGCCCGGCGCGGTCGCGGGCGGCCACCGCTGCGCGCGCGCGGCCACGGCCGCCGCGCCGGTGCAGGGTGCGGGCGATGTCGGCGAGCTCGGCGTCCTCGGGTAGCCACCCGGCCAGCAGCGCGGCGTGCTCACGGACGCGCTCGGCGGTGGTGTCCGACAGCGGGTAGGTGCGCACCGACGCGGGCTCGCGCTTGATCTCGTGCTCGGGCGCGGCCTCCAGCACGACGTGCGCGTTGGTGCCGCCGAACCCGAACCCCGACACGCCCGCGCGGGGCGCGTGGCCGCGGTCGGGCCACGGCGTCTCCTCCGCCACCACCGACAGGCGCAGGTCGGTGAACGGGATGTGCGGGTTCGGCTCGCTGTAGTGCGCGCTCGGCGGGATCGTGCGGTGGTGCAGCGCGAGCACGGTCTTGATGAGCCCGGCGATGCCGGCCGCCGACTCCATGTGGCCGAGGTTGGACTTGGCCGAGCCGATCAGCAGCGGGTCGTGCTCGGCGCGGCCCGCGCCGAGGACCTCGCCGGCCGCCTTGGCCTCGATCGGGTCGCCGAGGAAGGTGCCGGTGCCGTGCGCCTCCAGGTAGTCGACCTCGCGGGTGTCGATCCCGGCGGCGGCGTACACGTCGCGCAGCAGGGCGCGCTGGGCGTCGGAGTTCGGCGCGACCAGGCCGTTGGAGCGGCCGTCGGAGTTCACGCCCGAGCCGCGGACCAGCGCGAGCACCCGGTCGCCGTCGCGGACGGCGTCCGACAGGCGCTTCAGCACCACCGCGCCGCAGCCCTCGGCGCGGACCATGCCGTCGGCGGCGGCGTCGAAGGGCTTGCAGTGGCCGTCGGCGGCGGTGCCGCCGGCCAGGTCGAACGTCATCGTGACCGTCGGCGACAGCAGCACGTTCACGCCGCCGGCCAGCGCCACGTCGGCCTCGCCGCTGCGCAGCGCCTGCACCGCCAGGTGCGTGGAGACCAGCGACGACGAGCACGCGGTGTCCACGATCATGCTCGGGCCGCGCAGGTCCAGCAGGTACGACAGCCGGTTGGCGATGATCGACAGCGCCGCGCCGGTGGCGGTGAAGGCCTCCAGCGCGGCCAGGTCCGAGGCGGTGAACGCGGCGTACTCGGGCGCCGAGACGCCGACGAACACGCCGGTGCGGCTGCCGCGCAGCGAGGCCGGGCCGATCCCGGCGTGCTCGAAGGCCTCCCAGGCGACCTCCAGGACCAGGCGCTGCTGCGGGTCCATCACGGCCGCCTCGCGCGGGGTGATGCCGAAGAACTGCGCGTCGAAGCCGGCGATGTCGTCCAGGAAGCCGCCGCGCCGGGTGGTCTTGGCGAGCAGGTCGGCGACCTCGGGGGACCCGTCGTCGAAGGGGTCCCAGCGGCCGCCGGGGACCTCGCGGATCGCGTCGCCGCGGCCGGTCAGGAAGTTCCAGTAGTCGGCCGGGCCGGTCAGGTCGCGGTCGCCGCCGGGGAAGCGGCAGCCGATGCCGATGACGGCGATGGGCTCGGCGTCGTCGAGCTGGCGCCCGGCGGCCTGCGCGGGGGCGTCGGGGGCGGCGGCGGGCAGCAGGTCGGCGCCGGAGGCGAGGGCGGCGGCGAGCCGGTTGATCGTGGGGTGCTCCCACACCAGGGTCGCGGGCAGCGAGCGGCCGAGCATCTGCTCCAGGTCGCCGGCCATGGCCACCGCGTCGCGCGAGGCCAGGCCGAACTCCTCCAGCGGGCGGTCGGCGTCGACGTCGGCCGGGGCGATCCGGGCGCGCCGGGCGATCTGCTCGATCAGGTGCCGGCGGAGACCGGCCTCGCCGAGCTGCGGCGCGGCCGGCGCGGCTCCGGAACGATCAGTGCTGCTCTGCATGCGCGGGGTTCCCTCAGGTTCCTCAACGGTGTCGGCCTGCGAACGGCCGGACGTTCATGGTGAAACGGGGATCGTTCGGGCGAGGGACCACGATGTCCTACTTTGATGGGGTGTCGATGCGCACCCAGACCACTTTTCTCCCAGGTGACTTGTCACAGTGATGACAAGACTCACTGGTAACCCATGTGGCCTGATGGGATAGTTGGGGTTTCCCGGCCGCAGGTCAGGAACGCGTCACCGGACACCCAAGGAACGCAACCATAACCACTCATTCGTGTAGGGGGAAGCGGCGGTCCTCCCGCAGGCCGGGAGCCCCTCGCCGCGCAGTCACTTGACCCGGGGCAGATTCCGATGGGCGCTGGCGGTGGTCGCCGTCAGCGCATTCATGATCACCATGGACAACACGGTGGTCGCCAACGCGCTGCCCAAGATCATGAGCGATCTGGACATGTCCCGCGGCGCCCAGGAGTGGGTGGCCACCGGCTACATCCTGATGTTCTCCTGCCTGATGATCGCGGGCGGCCGGCTCACCGACATCTACGGCTGCCGGGTCACCTTCACCGCCGGGATGGTCGTCTTCACCATCGCGTCCGCGATCTGCGGCCTGGCCGGCGACGACGCGGTGCTCATCGTCGGCCGCATCGTGCAGGGCGGCGGCGCCGCGCTCGCGCTGCCGGCCACCCAGGTCATCATCACCGTCGGCCGCACCGACAAGCAGCGCTCCATCGGCACCATCGTCTGGGTCGGCGCGGCCGGCGGCGCCACCGCGCTCGGCCCCGCCATCGGCGGCTTCATCGTGCAGCAGTGGCACTGGGGCTGGATCTTCCTGATCAACATCGTGCCCGGGATCATGGTGGTGCTGCTCGGCCTGGTGGTGCTCACCCACAAGGGCGAGAACCGCAGCTCGCGGGTGGACCTGCCCGGCGTGCTGATCTCGGCGACGATGCTGTTCGCCCTGGTCTACGCGCTGGAGGCCGGGCGCAAGCTCGGCTGGACCGACCCGTCGGTGCTCAGCGTGTTCGCGCTCGCGGTCATCGCGCTCGCCTGCTTCGTGGTGGTGGAGTCCTGGGCGCCCGACCCGATGATGAACCTGCGGTTCTTCCGCAACCGGGTGTTCGTCGGCGGCCTGCTGTCGCAGATGCTGTGGGGCATCGGCTTCAACGGCATGATCTTCTACGCGGCCACCTTCCTGCAGCGCTTCCTCGGCTTCGCGCCGTCCAAGGCCGGCCTGGTCATGCTGCCCTCGGCGATCATGGTGATGGCCGTCACCCCGCTGGCGTTCTGGCTGGCCGGCCGGCTCGGGCCGCGCCTCACCATCGGCGGCGGCATGGCGCTGATGGCGGCCGGGATGATCCTGTTCTCGCGGATCCAGCAGGGCGACGGGTACCTCATGCTGATGCCGGGGGTGCTGATCACCGGCCTCGGCTCGGCGCTGTGCATGCCGCTGGTGATGTACGTGCTGAAGGCCGTCCCCGAGCGGCAGGCGGGCGTGGCCAGCGGCATCATCAACGTGATCCGCGAGGCGTCCGGCGCGTTCGGCATCGCGATCGTCGGCCTGCTCATCCACGCCATCCCGCCCGAGCACGACGCGTCGGCGCGGGAGCTGGAGGTCTTCCGCAGCGGCACCGCCTCGGGGCTGATGCTCGGCGCCGTGCTGGTGCTGATCGGCGGGCTCATCAGCGGGCTGACGCTGCCGAGCCGGCGCGGCTGGATGGGCCCCAAGCACGGCAAGCGCGCCCCGGTCGTGCTGGACGAGGAGCTGGAGCCGGAGCTGGACCTGGAGCCCGTCCCGAGCCTGCAGCCGCTCACCACGCCCCAGTCCGAGCCGCACCCCTTCCCGCACCACCACCACGCCCCCGAGCCCGTGCTCGCCGCGCCGACGGCCGAGCCCGGCGACGAGCTGCTGGTGCGCTCGCGCGAGCAGAGACACCCGCGCGAGCGCATCCCCGAACTCGAGGCGGCCTCCACCAGGGCCACGCCCTACGACGGGCTGCCCGTCGTGAACCAGAAGCCGCACTACCCGCTGCGCCCCTACGTCCCCCCGCGCGAGGCCGACGGCGAGTGGCCGCCGCCCCCGCCCGAAGGCTGGTACACCCCCTACCGGCCCGATGACCTGCCGTCCGACGCAGGCCGCCCGCGCCCGCGCGGCGACGCCTGGTGAAAGGTGATGCGGTGAGCCGCAGAATCGTCATCTTCGCCGCGGGTTCACGCGGCGACATCCAGCCGTGCGTGGCGCTCGGCCAGGCGCTGCGCGCGCGCGGGGACGAGGTGCGGCTGGTCGCCAGCACCCGCTACGAGCAGCTAACGCTCGGCGCGGGCCTGGAGCTGGCGCCGCTGACCGCCGACCCCACCGAGATCATGACCTCCGACGCCGGGCAGGAGCTGCTCGCCGGCGGCCGCAACCCGGTCACCTTCCTCAGCGGGTTCCGGCGCATCATCCGGCCGCTCGCCGAACGGCTGCTCGCCGAGAGCCTGGACGCCTGCAAGGGCGCCGACCTGGTCCTCGGCCCGACGATCGGCATGATGCCCGGCCACATCGGCCAGCACCTGGGCGTGCCCTGGGCGCTGATCCACTTCCAGCCGAGCGAGCCGACCCGCGCGTTCGCGCACCCCTTCGTGCCGAAGGGCGTCCGGCTCGGCGGGTGGGGCAACCGGGCCAGCTACACCGCCGTCGACCAGGTCGCCTGGCAGATCGCCCGCCCGTTCATCAACCCCTGGCGCCGCGACGCGCTCGGCCTCGCCCCGCTGCCGCTGCGGCTGCCCCGCCCGGACGTGCCGGTGCTGGCCTGCTTCAGCCCCGAGGTCGTCGCGCGGCCCGCCGACTGGCCCGCCAACGTGCACCTCACCGGCTACTGGTTCCTCGACGAGCCCGCCTGGGAGCCGCCCGCCGAGCTCGCCGCCTTCCTCGCCGCCGGCCCGCCGCCCGTCTACGCCGGGTTCGGCAGCATGGTGCCGAAGGACGCCGCGCTGACCGACCTCACCGTCCGCACCGCGCTGCGGCTCGCCGGGGTGCGCGGCGTCGTGCAGGGCGACCCGGCGACCTCCGACGACCAGATCCTGGCCGTCCGCGACGTCCCGCACTCCTGGCTGTTCCCGCGGATGGCCGCCGTCGTCCACCACGGCGGCGCCGGGACGACCGCGGCGGGCCTGCGCGCCGGGGTGCCCACGGTCGTCTGCCCGTTCTTCGGCGACCAGCCCTACTGGGGCGAGCGCGTCGCCGCCCTCGGCGCGGGCCCGGCCCCGCTGCCGTTCGGCGCGCTGACCGTCCCCCGCCTCGCCCGCAAGATCCGCCAGGCCGTCGGCACCCCCCGGACGGTCGCCCGGGCCGCCGCCCTCGGCGTGCGCATCCGCGCTGAAAACGGCGTGGCGCGCGCCGTGGAACTGCTCAGCTGACATACAAAACGCCCCGGCTCCTTGCGGGGCCGGGGCGTTCGCGCGTAATACTTACTCGTCGGGACTTACCTGATGGGACCTACTTGACGGGCTTGGCGCCGAGGGTCGACATCATCTGGGGCCAGGCGGTGTGCATCTCGCGCTTCCAGTACGGCCAGGAGTGGCGGCCCGGGCCGTAGATGTGCGAGGTGATCGGCACCCGCTGCCGGCGGGCCTCGTCGGCGAACGCCTGGACGGTCGGGCCGATCGCCCGCTCGCTCAGGTAGCCGATGTCCCAGGGCGCGGTGCCCGGCTTGTCGTAGGGGCCCGGCTCACCGGTGGTGCCCGCGGACACGTACAGGCGGGTCGAGCGCATCTTCGGCAGCAGCTTGATCGGGTCGTGCGCGTCCCAGTTGGCCTTGTTGATCCACGGGATGCCCCAGATCGAGTAGGGGTCCTGCCCGGCCTTGGTGTTGGTGTACATCAGCAGCGACGGGATGCCGGGGCTGCTCATCGACAGGACGCCGCTGAAGCACGCCGCGTAGCGGAACATGCCCGGCGCGCGGCCCGCGTAGGTGCAGGCGCCCTGCGCGCCCGAGGAGATGCCCATGGCCGCGCGCGAGCCGCCCGCGTGCCAGTTGCGCTCCATGATCTGGCGGACCTCCTGAAGGTGGAAGTCCTCCCACTTGGGCTTGCCGCCCTTGCCGTAGTTGTACCAGTTCGTATACGAGCCGTTGGCGCCCTCGGGCGTCACCACGATGACGCCCCACTTACGGGCGAGCGACTGGATGTCGGTGCTGCGGGTCCAGGAGAGGTAGTTGTCGTTGCCGCCGTGGTAGGCGTACACGACGGGCCAGCTCTGCTTGGAGTTGTACTTCCAGCCCTTCGGCAGCAGCACGCGCACCGTCTTGCGCTGGCCGAGACCGGTCGACTGGAGATAGAAGTCGAAGGCGCTCTTGTCCTTGTTCAGCCACTTGTAGCCCGTGACGTACGAGCCGTCGTCGGCCTTCTTCAACGACACTGCCGCCTCTGCCGGGGCCACGCCTAGGGGAAGCACGGTCGCGCCGAGCAGCGCTGAGGAGAGGAGCACCCCAGCGCGCCGGGCGACTCGGCGACGTGACTCAGTTGGCATCGTTTTCCTCCACTGTCCTCCAGCGCCACCCTGATCCATCAGGGTTAGGAACTATTTCACGTTTTGGATGGGTGGTGGGTCTGCGTGCGGGGGGCGGCGGGCCGTTCGCCCACGGGGCCCAGGGGGCGCTGTCCCTGGTCCGCGCGGCCGGTACGGAGGAGTCCACCGAGGTCCTGGGGGGTGCCTGGGCCGGTGCGGTTCCGTTCGCAGAGGTGGGAGCGGGTGCGTGCGGGGCGGCATGCCTGGGCGTACGGGCCACTTCCGGACGGGGTGGCGCGGTAAACCCGGACGTGCCGTTATGCGTCGGGGCGGTGGGCTGTTCCCAGCGCATCGCGTAGGGGAAGGGCTGTTCGGCGGGCAGGGACGGCGCGGCGGCGGCGACCGCGGCCGCGGCGGCCGGCGCCTCGCTGTGCTCGCGCAGGTCCATCTTGGCGTGCAGGCGGGCGAGCGGGCCGGGCAGCCACCAGTTCGCCGTGCCCATGAACCGCATCGTCGCCGGGACGAGCAGCGACCGCACCAGCGCGGCGTCCACCACGACCGCGACGAACATGCCGACGCCGATCAGCTTCACCACGGTGATGCCGGCCATGCTGAACGCCGCGATGACGACGAGGAACAGCAGCGCCGCGCTGGTGATGATGCCGCCGGTGTGCTGCATGCCGGAGGCGACCGCGACCCGGTTGTCGTGGGTGCGGTCCCACTCCTCGCGGATCCGCGACAGCAGGAACACCTCGTAGTCCATGGACAGTCCGAACACGACCGCGAGGATGAGGATCATGCTGGTGGCCTCGACGCCGCCGGTCGGGGTGAAGTCCAGCACGCCGGCCAGGTGCCCGTACTGGAAGCCCCACACGATCGCGCCGAACGAGGCGCCGATGGACAGCACGTTCATCACGATCGCCTTCAGCGGCAGCACGATCGAGCCGAAGAACATGAACAGCAGCACGAAGGTGGCGACGCCGACGAACACCGCCATCTTCGGCAGGCTGCGCGACAGGCTCGACATCAGGTCCATCTGCGCGGCGGTGCTGCCGCCGACGTCGATGTGCATCGGCACGCCGTCGCGGACCAGCGACATCGCGCGGATCTTCGTGACCAGGTCCTGCGCCTGCGGCGCCATCGGCTCCCACTTGTGGGTCACCGAGATCCGCACGCCGCCGTAGTCGCCGCTGTAGCCGGTGAACTTGGCCTGGGTGACCCCCGGCTCGGCCGCCAGTTTCTTGCGGAAGTCCTGCAGGAACGGCGGGATCAGGTCGTCCTTGCGGGTGGGCCGCCAGTCGCGCGGGACCAGGTCGCCGGTCAGCACCACGTCGATCGGCTCGGCCGAGCCGTTCGGGAAGTCGTGCTTGACGGTCTCCACCACGGCGCGGGTGGGGCTGTCCTTCGGCAGGACGCGCGCGTCGATGCTGCCGAACTGCACGTTCAGGAACGGCCCGAACATGACGCCGAGGACGACCAGCACGGCCGCGAAGTAGGGCAGCGGGTGCTTCATCACGCTCTGCCCGAGCCGGAACCAGAAGCCCGACTCGGGGTCGCGATTGGCACGCTTGGAGTTCGGCCGCCGCCACGGCATCCGGCCGAACTCCACCTTCGGGCCGAGCAGCGCGAGCAGCGTCGGCAGCAGCACGGTCGCGCCGAACACCGCGACCATGACGGTGGCGATGCCGGCGAGGCCGATCGTGCGCAGGAACATCTGCGGGAACATCAGCAGGCCGCCGAGGGCGGCCGAGACCGTGACGCCCGACACCATGATGGTGCGGCCCGCGGTGATCATCGTGCCCGCCAGCGCGGCCTGGCGGACCGGGGCCAGCTCCTTGAAGTAGGCCTTCTTGGCGGCCTTCCGCTCGCGCCTGCCCTCGACCTTCTTCCAGGGTTTGCCGGGCGGTATCCCCCGCGCCTTCATGCCGCGTTCCAACTCCTCGCGGAACCGGCTGATGATGAACAGCGAGTAGTCGATGGCGAGGCCGACGCCCATCATCGTGACCACTTCGAGCGCGAACGAGGTCACGTCGGCGACGTAGGTGACCAGGTGCAGCACCGCCAGGCCGCCGATGATGGAGAACAGCCCGACGATGATCGGCAGCACGGACGCGGTCACCGCGCCGAACAGCAGCACCAGCAGGATGAACAGCGGGATCGCGGTGATCGTCTCGGCGGTGACGATGTCGGCGACGACCTGGGTGCCGAACTCCTGGCCGAGCGGGTACGCGCCGCCGAGCCGCTCGGCCAGCCCCGGCGCCCGCAGCCGGTCCTTGATCTTCTCGTAGTTCGCCAGCTTGGCCGGGTCGTCCTTGCCCGCCAGCTTCAGCGACACGAACGTCTGGTGCCTGTCGCGGGAGGCGAACGGCGCGGCGTCCTTGCGCTCCAGCGACCAGTAGGAGATCTGCTCGGCGACCAGCTCCTTCGGCAGCCGCGCCACGGTGGTGACGACCGCCGCCTCGTAGCGCGGGTCGTCCACCGTCATCGTGTCGCTCTTGTACAGCACGAGCACGTCGGGGTTGGTGCTGCCGAACCAGGTCGCGCCGAGCTTGGCGACCAGCGTCGAGGACGCCTTGGGGTCCTCGAAGCCGCCCTGCTTGAACTTGGCGAACACCCCGATGCCCCACGCGCCGCCCACGGCCGTGAACACCAGGATCAGGACAAGGCTGAACCAGCGCCCTCGATGGATGAGCCTGCCCAGCCCCGCGAGCATGTTCCTCCTGAATTCCGTCGGCCACCGGGACCGTACCGGTCCCGGTGGCCGGGTGGTCGCGTGCGTCCCGCTACTTGGCGCGGGCGGCCAGCCGGGCCGCGCTGGTCGGCAGCGCGCCGTCCAGGTAGCGCTGCCGGGTGGCCGCACGGGCGATCTTGCCACTGGAGGTGCGCGACACGCTCCCCGGTTCGATGAGGACGAACTCGTGCACGCTCATCTCGTGCTCGACGTTCACCGCGCCGCGCACCGCCGCCTCGACCTCGGCCAGGTCCAGCCGGCCGAGCGGCACCCGCCGGTTGCGCTCGGCGACGACCACCAGCCGCTCGGTCTCCCCGCCCGGCACCGCGAACGCCGCGACATGCTCGGGGCGGACCGCCTCGTGCGCCTCCTGCGCGGTGACCTCGATGTCCTGCGGGTAGTGGTTGCGGCCGTCCACGATGATCAGGTCCTTGATGCGGCCGGTGACGTACAGCTCGCCCTCGTGCACGAGGCCGTAGTCGCCGGTCTTCATCCACGGCCCGGCCGGCAGGTCGTCGCCCGGCTCGGCCAGCTCGCCGCCGAAGACGTCCTGGCTGCGCTCGGAGTTGCGCCAGTAGCCGGGGGCGGTGTTCGGGCCGTGCACCCAGATCTCGCCGACGGTGCCGTCCGGCTGCTCCAGCCGCGTCTCGGGGTCGACGATCGCGACCAGCTGCCCGCACGGGCGGCCGCACGACACCAGCGCGCTCGCGTGCTCGGCGTCCGGCTCGACCGGCCGCAGGGTCCCCTCGGCGAGGGCGGCGCGGTCGACCGACACCACCCGCGGCGGGGTGTCCTCGGCGGCGGCGGACACGAACACCGTCGCCTCGGCCAGGCCGTAGCCGGGGGCCTGCGCGCCCGGCCGCAGCCCCGCCCCGGCGAGCGCCTCCGCGAACGAGGTCAGCGTCGAGGGGCGGATCGGCTCGGCGCCGTTCAGGCAGGTGGTGAGGCCGCTGAGGTCCACCCCGGCCAGCTTCTCGGGGGTCGCCGCCGTCGCCACGTACTCGTAGGCGAAGTTCGGGCCCGCGGTGTAGACGTTCTTGCCCGGCCGCTCGGCGATCAGCCTCATCCAGCGCATCGGGTTCATGACGAACGACAGCGGGTCGGTGAAGATGGCGTGGTCGCCGTTGACCATCGGCAGCGCCATCGTGGCGATCAGGCCCATGTCGTGGAACAGCGGCAGCCAGCTGACCATCTCGGGGTCGGGCTTCTCGGGCGCCCAGCCCGCCCACAGCTGGATCGCGTTGGCGGTGACGTTGCCGTGGGTGATCTCCACGCCGGCCGGGCGGCGGGTCGAGCCCGAGGTGTACTGCAGGTAGGCCAGGTCGTCGAAGCCGATCGGCTCGTCCTGCCAGGAGCCGGCGAGCTCCAGGTCGATCTCCTCCGCCAGGATGATCTCCTTGGGGGCCGGCACGTCGTGGTCGGCCAGGAACTTCTCCACGTGCGGCAGCGCGCTGCGGGAGGTGACGATCACCGCGGGCTCGGCGTCGGCGTAGGCGCCGATCAGCCGGTCGGCGTGACCGGGCAGGTCCGGCGAGAACAGCGGCACCGCGACGACGTGCGAGTACATCGCGCCGAGCATCGCCATCATGTAGTCCAGCGACTGCGGGAGCAGCAGCGCGGCCCGGTCGCCGGGCCCGGCCGACCGCCGCAGCCGCACCGCCGTCGCGCGGGCCCGCCGGTCGGTCTCGCTCCAGGTCAGCGTGGTCTTGCGGCCCGCCGGGTCCGCCGAGTAGTCCACGAACGTCCAGGCCGGCGCGTCGGGCTTGTCCGCCGCCCAGCGGGCCAGCCGCTCGACGAGCGGCGTGCGGCCGGAGCCGCCGGGCCGGAGTTCGGGAAGCAGCGAGCCCAGTGCCATTGATCTATCTCCCGGGGGATGAGCGAACGGCGCGAGCAGGGGGTCGCGGCCGGCGGTGTGCAGCGGCGATGGCCGGACGACCGCGATAGGCGCCCCCCGGCAACCGGCAATATGATCGTGCAGCGTGAAAGCTACCCGATGGTAGCCAGGTGAGGGTATTAGCCCAGGGTCACATTCGGCGGCGCCGGGTTTGTCACCGGAGTGACAAGGGCCTACCGCTCCTCCCGGGCGAACATGCGCTGCATGATGCCATGGCGATGACGGCCCTGATAAGTCGTCTCGGGGTTCTCGTTCTCGCCGAGCTCGGCCAGGTGGGAGCTCTCGGCGTCGATGAGGCGCTCCAGCTCGCCCCGGTCCAGGAAGACGCCCTGGCAGCCGGGGCACTCCTCGACGACCACGCCGTGCCGTTCGTGGCTGTCCAGCAGCGAGTCGCACTTCGGGCACTTGAACGTCGTCTCTGGCATGGCCGGATCCCCTATCCGTGACGACAGGATTGACTGTCCGGCGGTCAGCTTAGTGACGGTGACCGGCGGTTGGCACGGTGTCATCCCGTTCGTCCTGCGGATACGGCCGCCCGCAACCCGCTCAGCGGCGCCGCGCGCGCGGCCGGGAACCCCGGCCGGACGCCGCCGTCCGGGTCCGCGCCAGCGCCATGCGCCGCCGCCAGAGCCCGAGGCAGGCCGCGAACCACAGCAGCGCCACCTCGGCGGCGATCGTGATGCTGAGGACGACCGCCCAGTCGGTGCCGCCGCCGGCGTCGGTGCCCGACGGCGAGATCAGCGTCATCTGGTCGCCCCGCGCCGCCGGCGGCGCGGGCGGCAGCGCGGTCAGCGGCGGCCGCACCGCCGCGCCGCCCGGCGACGTGCTCGGCGCGTCCATCGGCGGCAGGGGCGGCGCGGAGGTGGGCAGCGGAGGCGGCTCGGGCAGCGGCGGGGCGGTGCCCGCGGGCGGGGGCACCGGGACCGGCCGCGGCGTGCTGGCCACCGGCGGCGCCGCGGGCGCCTTGGCGGTGTGCTTCCCGGCCTCCTGCCGGGGCCGCACGGCCGGGGCGTCCGCCTTCGCCGACGGAGGCCGCGCGGGCGGCGTCCCCGGCTCGGCCGCGGACGACTTCGGCATGGCCACGGGCGCCTTGGGCGGCATCGCGGGGGCCTTCGGCAGGGTCTCCGGGACCGCGGGATCGCCCGCCGCGGTCTTCGGCTGCGCCGCCGGGGACTTGGCCTTGCCGCCGGGCGGCCCCTTCGGCTTCTCGGCCGCCGGCTGCTCGGCCGGCGGCCTGCCCGGCGGGGGCCCCACGACGGGCAGCGTCGCGCCCGCGACGGACTCCTGCGGGACGTTGTCCGCCTTCGCCACGATCGTCACACAGGGCGCCTGTCTCCCCCGCGCCACTTTCCTGGCCCTACCGGTATCCGAAATCCCTGCGGTATCCGAAATCCTCCTGTCGCCCGGCACGCGGAGCGACACCCGGAGCCGGCGCGTCCCCCGCAGATCGCCGAGGTCGCAGTGGAGCGGCATGTCGTCGTTCTGCGCGGCGCAGTCGGCGGGGGCGAAGTCCCAGGTGAGGGGGCGCGCCGCCATCAGGAGCAGCCGGGCCGAGCGGGCGACGCCGCCGGCCGGCCGGACGCCCACGTCGTAGGTGACCACCTCGTCCCCGCCGCCGGTCCGGCGGCCCGCGTAGGCGATGGTCGCGGCCAGGCGGACGGCGGCGCGGTGCAGATCACCACGGGGCAGCTCACCGCGGCGCAGCTCACCGCGGGGCACATCACCACGGGATGCGTCACGGTGCGTCACCTGCGGCGCGAGGGGCCGCCCCGGCGAACGGTCCGGCCGGGCGGACGCGGCGGGCCCGGGCGCGGCCGGCCCGACCTTCCCGGCGGCGTACGCGCTGGCGAGGAGCATCGGCTGCACCGCCAGCGTCCCGCCCAGCACGGCCGCGCCCCAGCGCCGCCACGCCGTCTCGCCACGCCTCGCTCGGCCCACGGTAGGCACCCGGCTTCCTCTCCGCCGCTGGTCTCTTCCCTGTCCGTTCCACCGGGGGGCGGCCGGGCGCCGTGCGACACCAGGCACTGGTTGTTATTGCCACTCGTCACGATCGGTAACGTGCTACGCCCCTTTCGCACAGTGAAATCGGCTTTCCGTAGAATCGGCGGACCACGGGATCGGCACGGGGAAAGGGGGCGGTGTGGCGGAGGCTGTCCGGTCGCTGGAGCGCACGTTCGAACTGCTGGAGCACCTGGCGGACGCGGGCGGTGAGATGGCGCTGTCGGAGCTGACGGAGGTCTCCGGGCTGCCCATGCCGACGATCTACCGGCTGATGCGGACGCTGGTGAACCACGGCTACGTCCGGCAGGAGCCGTCCAAGCGCTACGCCCTCGGCCCGCGGCTGATCCGGCTCGGCGAGGGCGCCGGGCGCCTGCTCGGCTCGTGGGCGCGGCCCGCGCTGTCGCGGCTGGTGGACGAGGTCGGCGAGACCGCCAACATGGCCGTGCTGGAGGGCGACGAGGCGGTGTACGTCGCGCAGGTCCCCTCCCGGCACGCGATGCGGATGTTCACCGAGGTCGGCCGGCGGGTGCAGCCGCACTGCACCGGCGTCGGCAAGGCCCTGCTCGCGCAGCTGCCCGAGGAGCGGGTGCGCGAGATCCTCGCCCGGACCGGCATGGCCGCGCACACCCCGCACACCTTCACCGACCCCGACGCGCTGGTCGCCGAGCTAGCCCGGATCCGCGCGCAGGGCTACGCGCTGGACGACGAGGAGCAGGAGATCGGGGTGCGGTGCGTGGCCGTCCCGCTGCGCGGGGCGCCGACGACGGCGGCGCTGTCGGTGTCCGGGCCGACCTCCCGGATGACGCTGGAGACGGCCGCCGCGGTCGCGCCCGTGGTGCGCGACGTCGCCGCGCACTTCGTGAAAGAGCTGGGCCCGGCCGCCGGGTAGGCGGCCGGGCCCGGCCGGGGTCGTTCGGTCCCGTGGTCAGTCGACGACGTCGCCGACGACGACCTTCGGGCGGCCGCCGCGCTCCCAGGAGACGAAGTCGCCGGCGGCCTTCACCAGCATCGCGAACAGCCAGAGGGCGACGCCGGTGTCGTCGGCCAGGCCGACGATCGGCAGCACCTCGGGGATCGCGTCGAGCGGCCAGACGATGTAGACCACGCCGAGGGCGAGCAGGCCGAGCGTCCCGAAGGACATGCCCTTGTACTCGCCGCGCAGGACGGCCTTCAGCATGCGCGGGACGGCCCGGGTGCGCTCCCACATGCCGGGCGCGCCGGGCTGCAGGGTCTCGCCGTAGATCTGCCAGGCCTGCCCGGCGGCAGCGGCGCTGCGCTTGCTGTTCACAGGCTCTCCTTCAGCTGGGGAGGGCGTGCCCCCGCAACGCCCACGACTTACTAAGACGCCACAAAAGTCACATTTGTTCCTTGTTACTTCTGGTGACGTTTCCCTTACCGCGCTGTACGGGGTGCGGGGGTTCGGCCACTTTTCCCGGCGCCCGTTGGGAGCATGAAGTCCGGAGAACCCTGTTCTCGCGGGACTGCGAGCAGGGTGTTCCGGCCTGCCCAGCCGGCCCGGGGGGAGCTGACACGGGACATGAGCGCAGACCGTCCGGCCGCGCCGGGCCTCGCCCTGCCGATCCGCGGCCTGGCCGCCGCGACCGCCTATGTCGCCCTGCCGCCGACGGCCGTGGACGCCCGTCCGGCGGGCCCGACCCGCATGATCGTCATCTGGCCCGGCTTCGACCCGCCGCGCACCGCCGCGGCGCTCGCCGCCGCCGTGCCGCTGACCGGCGTGCCGACCTGGCGCGTCTACCTCGACCTGCCCGTCCCCGACGGGCCGCCGCCGGCGGGCCTCGGCTCGGGCGCGTTCCTGGAGTCCGGCGGCATGGAGGCCTACGGGACGGCCGTGGAGCAGGCCGTCGGGCGGCTGCCGGCCGTGCTCGCCGACCTCCGCCGCGACCTCGGCGTGCCGGACGGCCCGGTCGGGCTCGCCGGGTTCTCCACCGGCGGCGCCGTCGCGCTGCTCGCGCTCGCCCGCGGCGTGGTGCCGGTGAGCACGGCCGCGCTCGTCGCCCCGGTGATCTCACCGGGCCGCGCGGCGCGCGCGCTGGAGCAGCGGGCGGGCCGCGAGCGGGCCTGGTCCGAGCGGGCCCGCGAACTGGCCGACCGGCTCGACCTCGGCACCCGGGCACCGGAGATCGCGGGCCGGGACGCCGCGCTGCTGCTCATCGGCGGCGCCAAGGACCGGGTGGTCCCGCCCGCCGAGATCACCGCGCTGCGCGACCTGCTGCGCCGCTGCGGGGCGGCGGCCGTGGAGGCCGCCACGTTCCGGATGGGGCACGCGCTGGCCGCCGAGCCCGGCACCGAGCCGCGCCCGCCGCTCACCGAGGCCGTCCGGGTGGACGGGGTGCTCGGCGACTGGTTCCGCGAGCGGCTCGCCGACGTGGCCGCGCCCGCGGCCGCCACCCGCGCGGACCTGTGCGCGGTCCGGGAAGAGGTGACGGCGGCGGGCGGAACAGGGCCGGGCTAGCACAGGGCGGGGCGGCTCAGGCCCGCGACAGGACCTGGTAGCGGACCGGGATGACCCCGGAGCCGATGCCGCCGACCCGCTTCATCGCGCCGGTGGACAGGTCCAGGCAGCGGCCGCCGGCGTACGGGCCGCGGTCGTTGATCCGCACGATCACCGAGCGCCCGTTGTTCTTGTTGGTCACCCGCACCCGCGTGCCCATCGGCAGGGTCTTGTGCGCGGCGGTCAGCCCGTTCGGGCGGAACCGCTCGCCGCTCGCGGTCATCTGCCCCTCGCCGTAGAACGACGCCTGGCAGGAGCCGGTGCGCACGACGCGGTAGCCCGGCTTCTTCTTGTGCTTGGCCTTCGGCTTCGCCTTGGGCTTGGCGGTCCGCGGCGGGTCGGTGTGCGGCGTCGCGCGGCCCGTCCGGACGGGCGTCGCGCGCGGTGCGTCGGCGAGCGGGGCGGCGGGCGCGGTGCCCGCCGGCTTGCGCTCGGCCCGCGCGACCGCGTCCGAGCCGCCCGCCGTAGTGAGGGCCCAGGCGCCCATCCCGAGTGCCGCCAGGGCGAAGCCCGAGGCGAACAGGATGGTGCGCAGTACGTGTCTGGGTCGGTGCTTGACCGAGATGCCCACAGAGAAGGTCCTTTGATCGGGGACAGGTCCCCGGACGCCCGGCTCTGTTCTGGTTCGCGGCTCGTTCAGGCGACTGCGACGCCTGTGCACTCGTCACCGCGCGAGCCCGCCCGGCGGGGTGAACGACCCCGCGGGTGCCCGCCTCCGCCCGCTTGGGGCGCATTCCGCATGATCACGGGTCCGGCGTCCGGCAGGTGCGGCATGATCACATTTCGCTGATCACCGCACACAAGTCCCTGACCGTACGTTGTGCATTCACAGAATCAAGCGGAGAGCCCTGTTTTGTGGGCTTTGTCACCGCTGATTTTGCGCAGTGGAGTTGATCCACTCCAGGCCGTCAGCGGAAAAGTAGATCGACATTGCCGCCCGTTGACCCGCCGATCTCGGCTTGATCACGACAACGGACGGGGCGCCCGGCATCGTGCCGGGCGCCCCGTCCGGGCCCTGCCATGACGCGCGCCGGTCCGCCCTGCGCGCCGTCGTCCGTTCGCGTGCCTACCGCCCCGGCAGCAGGCCGGGGCGCACGCCCGACAGCTGGCCGAGCAGCCCGTCCAGCAGCCCGTCGGCCGGGGACACCACCTCGCGGCGCCGGGACCGCGAGTCCGCCGGGGCGGCGGGGGCGACCGCCACGCCGCCGACGTTCAGGTCCTTGGTGAACTGGCCGGGCTTGGTGCCCACGCCGGGCAGGCCGGTGTCGTGGGCCGCGCCGCCCTTGCCGGTCAGCCCGCGCACCGGGTTGCAGTCGGGCCCCAGCGCGTCACCGAGGCCGCCGGTGCCCGGCGCGCTCACCAGGCCGGTCGCGGCGCCGGTCGAGCCGCCGAGCGGGTCGCGCAGGTTGCGGCCGAGGGCGACCATGGCGCCCGGGTCGCTCGCGCGGCGGCCGGCCACCGGCACCTTGCGGTCCTTCAGCGCCTTGGCGACGCCGGTGTGCTTGGCGGCCTTGGCGGCCTTGGTGACGTCCCGCGCGGTACCGTCGGCGGCGCGCGCGCAGTCGGCGGCGGAGCCGGTGAGCGCGACCCGGCCGCCGACCGGCTCCAGCGCCCCCGCGGCGGTCCGGCCGGCCTCGGTGATCGGGCCGGCCTCCTCGGTGCGGCGGCTCACCGCGTCGTCGGCGGTCTTGCGGGTGGCGCCGGTGACGTTGGCCACCGTCCGGTCGGTCAGCTTGGCGGCCTTGTCGGGGACGGTCCGGTTCGCGACCTTCTTGTTCAGCTCGCCCACCGGGCCGTCGGTGGCGTACGCCGGCGCCCAGGACAGGGCGGCGGCGACCAGTGCCGCCACCGGCGTGAGAGCGGTGGCCGTGATCAGCTTCTTGGCGGATGCGTTCATAAGGTTCCCCCCGGGGTTTCCGTTTCGACCTGCGTTGTGCGGATTCCGCAGCTCCGGGGACCCCCGCGTCCGGTTCGGCGGCCGCACCGTCGAGCCGGGACGCTAGTACACGACGCCGGGCCGTACAGCCGGTTCACGAAGGAATTGAAGAACACCATGGAGATCTACCAGATTTACTTTGCCACTTTCCCCGGTCGTGGGGGTGATCGAGGTTATTGCGGCAAAATAACCTGAAATCCCGGCCATTGTTGCGGCCGCCGAACCGGGCCCGGCGAAAAGCGGGGGCGTCCCCCAGGACGCCCCCGCCGCTCACCCCGCCGTCACGCGCCGCCGAGGGCGATGGCCTCGTCCACCTCCTGCTTGCGGGCGGCCACCTCCTGCGCGTACCGCTCCTCGTCGACCTTCTCGGCGATCTCCTCGTCCTGGCGCATCAGCGCCTCCAGGTCGGCCTTGGCGTTGTCCAGCACGCCCATGTCCGCGTAGGCGGCCTGCACCTTGTCCCCCCAGAGCCCCACGTCCTTCACGCACGGCACGATCCGGCTGAACAGCAGCGACTGGTAGAGCGTGTACATGGCGGAGTTGTCGACGTATTCCATGCACTCGGCGACCGGCATGCCGAGCTGCTCGAACACCTCCCGGCCCTTGAACCGGTCGCGCATCAGGTAGCAGCCCTCGACGACGAACTCCTCGCGCTCGGCCCGCTCCTTCTCGGTCAGCTGGGCGTAGTAGTCCTTCAGCGCCAGCCGCCCGAACGCCACGTGCCGCGCCTCGTCCTGCATCACGTAGGCGAGCAGCTGCTTGACCAGCGGGTTGGTCGACATGTCGCGGTACAGCCCGAACGCGGCGAGCGCCAGGCCCTCGATGAGCACCTGCATGCCGAGGTAGGGCAGGTCCCAGCGGCTGTCCTCCAGCGACTCGGCCAGCAGCCGGGCCAGGTCCTGGTTGACCGGGTAGTACATGCCGATCTTCTCGTGCACGAACCGGGTGTACAGCTCCACGTGCCGCGCCTCGTCCATGGTCTGGGTGGCGGCGTAGAACTTGGCGTCCAGGTCGGGCACCGACTGCACGATCCGGGCCGAGACGTTCAGCGCGCCCTGCTCGCCGTGCAGGAACTGGCTGAACAGCCAGGCGCCCTGGTGGCGGCCGAACTCGTCGCGCTCCTTCTGCGACATCTTGTCCCAGACGGCCGAGCCGAGCAGCGGGTTGAACTCCTCGGGCAGGCCCGCCACGTTGTCCGGGTCGACCTCCAGGTCCCAGTCGATGCGCTTCTGCGCGTCCCACTGCTTGTCCTTGCCCTTCTGGTACAGGCCGAGCAGCCGGTCGCGGCCCCCGTCGTACTCCCAGGTGAAGCGGGACGCGCCGGCCATCGGCACATTCCAGGTCTCGTCGGGCACGGGGGTGGTGTAGAGGTCGAACGAGCTCACGGGTCCCTCCTCGGGGGGCATGCACGGCTTCGGGACGCTTTACATGCCTTCGTAACATGTAAAGCGAACGGGCAACAGGCCCATATCGCCCGGTGGGTAGAGTCCACCGGGTGATCCGTTCCTGGGCCCTTGCCGTCGCCGCCGCGCTCGCCCTCGGCGGCTGCGCGGGCACCCGGCCCGCGGCGGTGGCGCCCGCCCCCTCCCCGACCTGCATGAAGCCGTCCACCGGCCGGCAGGCGTTCGCCGGCCGCCCCTACCTGCTGGCGGTGCCGAAGGACTACGGCCGGGCCCCGCTACCGGTGATCGTCGATCTGCACGGGCTGCGCTCCAACGGCTTCGAGCAGGCGGTCTACGCGCGGCTCGCCAACGCCGGGCCCGCCCGCGGCTTCATCGTCGTGGAACCCGCCGTCGCCCGGGGCCGCCAGGGCTGGAAACTGCCCGGCATGACCGACGGCGGCAGCGACACCGCCTATATCGGGGCGCTCCTGGACCACCTGGAGAAGACGCTCTGCGTCGACCGCCGCCGCGAGTACGCGGCTGGGTTCTCCAACGGCGCCGGGCTGGCGGCCGCGCTCGTCTGCGGGCTGAACGGACGGCTCGCCGGGGTCGCGCCCGTCGCCGGGGTCAACCTGGCCCGCCCCTGCGCGCGCCCCCGGCCGACGACGCTCGTGGCCTTCCACGGCACCGGCGACCCGATCGTCCCCTACGAGGGCGGCGCGCCCTTCGGCGGTGACCGGACGCGCATCCCCGCCTGGATGCGGCCCGCGAGCGGCGTCTTCGCGCTCCCGGGCGTCCCCGCCGTGACCGCCGGCTGGGCCCGCGCGTTCGGCTGCGGCAAGGCCGCCCGGGACAGGCCCGGCAGCGAGATCACCCGGACGCGCTACCCCCGCTGCCGCGACGGCGCCCGCGTCGAGCTCTACACGGTGGCGGGCGGCGGCCACACCTGGCCGGGCTCGATCCCCATCGGCGCGGGGAAGACGACCACCCAGATCGACGCCACCAGGCTCATCCTGGACGCCTTCTCCAAGTCCTGAGCGACACCTCGCACCCGCGCCAACGGGAGGCAGGTGAAACCCTGGCGACAACCTGCATGATCACGCGAGTGCGCTACCGCCCCGGCGGGGCGAAGCCGAAGGCGAGCCCCGCCGGGTTGATCGCGAAGCGATTCGCACTCGCCCGAGCACGGTCAGTGGCGAGCCGCTAGGCGAGCCGCTGGGCCGGGATTGAATTATCTAGACTGCAGCGCGTCCAGGCCGACGGCCTGGGCGAAGACCAGGCGGCGGTCCAGGCGCTGGTCCTGGATCTCGATGACGTAGCGGTCGCGGATGCCGAACTTCTTCACCACCGAGAAGACGACCTGGTCGCCGGCGTAGAAGTCGAAGTGGTACGGCCAGGCGAACGGCAGGTTCTCCACGTAGGGGATGAAGTTCCAGACGCGGCGCAGGATGGCGACGGCCTGGTTGCGCTCGCTGCCGGTGGTGACGCCGAGGCCGGGCTGCTCCAAGTGCCAGGTGGAGGAGATCAGGGACTTCTTGAAGTCCTTGCGGAACAGGCCGATCGGCTGGCCGTTCGCGTCGGTGACGTCGTAGGTCGCGGCGAGGTCGATGCGCTTGCGGGCCTTGAAGCCGAAGAGGGGCCGGGTCTTCTCGGTGTCGGCGTAGACGGTGACCTGCTCCTTGAAGGCCATCCGCTTCTGCTGCGCGAAGGCGACCAGTTCGCCCTCGCCGCCGTCGGCGCCCTCGGTGTGGATCTCGTACTGGTTCACCATCAGGCGGATGCGCTGCCGCATGTGGAAGCGGCTGTGGCCCTGGAGGCTCTGGGAGTCCAACGGTCCTGCCTGTTCTGTTTTCGGGGGGTATGGGAGGCGAAGTCTGCCACCGAGTGCGGGGTTCGGCCACCTCCCCCCGCGTCAGGGCGAGGTGATGTGCGACGCCAGGTAGCCGTGTATGAGCCGCTCGGCCTCGGCGAGGATCTGCGGGTCGCCGTCGGGGACGCGGCGGAAGGCCATCTTCAGCACGGCGTCGCCCGCCTCGACCGCGATGGCGAGCGCGCGCGCCAGCTCGGGGGTGTCGGCGACGCCGAACGCCTCCACGATCATGACGCGGAGCCGGTCGGCGACCACCGAGTTGTTGTCGGCGCCCTCGTCGAGCAGGTTGATGTCGGCCACGTCGCCGAAGCGCAGCACCCGGAAGCCGGGGACGCCGCGGTGCATCTCCACGAAGATCTCGATGATGGCGCCGACGGTGTCGGACCAGTCGCCGAAGGAGCCCTCGGCGAGCCGGGCGGAGACCCGCTCCCCGAACGACTCCAGGTTGCGCAGCGCGAGGGCCTGCGCGACGGCCCGCTTGTCGGGGAAGAACTGGTAGACCGAGCCGATGGCGACCTCGGCGCGCTGGGCGATGCGGGTGGTCGTCAGCCCGTCGTAGCCGTCCTCGTCGAGGATGTCCGCGCAGGCGTCGAGCATCCGCTGGACGCGTTCGGCGCTGCGGCGCTGGGCGGGACGGCGGCGGAGCGGGGTCCTGATCTCGGTCACCCCCCCATTCTCCCCCGCGCCGGGGACCCCCGGGGGACGGCGGCCTCTTCCGCCCGCGACCGCGCACCCCTAAAGTCTGAAAACCATTCATGTTTCGGGGAGGATCACATGGGCCTGCCGGCCGGTTTCCAGTGGGGCGTCGCCACCGCCGCCTACCAGATCGAGGGCGCCGTCGCCGAGGACGGGCGCGGCCCGTCCACCTGGGACACCTTCGCGCACACCCCCGGCCGGGTCGCCGGCGGCCACACCGGCGACGTGGCCTGCGACCACTACCACCGCTGGCCCGAGGACGTCGCGCTGATGGCGGACCTCGGGGTGGACGCCTACCGGTTCTCGATCGCCTGGCCGCGGGTGCAGCCGGCCGGGTCGGGCGCGGTGAACCCCAAGGGCCTGGACTTCTACGAGCGGCTGGTCGACGGCCTGCTGGAGCGCGGCATCGCGCCCGCCGCGACCCTCTACCACTGGGACCTGCCGCAGCCGCTGGAGGACGCGGGCGGCTGGATGGAGCGCGACACCGCCCACCGGTTCGCCGAGTTCGCCCACCTGGCGGCCGAGCGCCTCGGCGACCGGGTGGCCACGTGGATCACCCTGAACGAGCCGGTCGTGGTGATGGCCTACGGCTACGCGTTCGGCGTCTACGCGCCCGGCAGGACGCTGATGCTGGACGCGCTGCCGGTCGCGCACCACCAGCTCCTCGGGCACGGCCTCGCCGTCCGCGCACTGCGCGAGCACGGCGCGCGGCAGGTCGGGCTGACCAACCACTACTCGCCGGCGTGGGCGCGGGACGCGTCGTCGGACGCCGACCGGCGGGCCGCCGGCGCCTTCGACGACCTGATGAACCGGCTGTTCACCGACCCGGTCCTCGGCGGCGGCTACCCGGTGGAACTGCCCGCGGGCGTCGTCCGCGACGGGGACCTCGCGGTGATCTCGGCGCCGATCGACTTCCTCGGCGTGAACTACTACCAGCCGACCCGGCTCGCGGCGCCCGCCGAGGGGAGCCCGCTGCCGTTCGACATGGTCGGCATCGAGGAGCACCCGAAGACCGGGATGGGCTGGCCGATCGTCCCGGACGCCCTGCTGTCGCTGCTGCGCACGCTGGACACGACGTACGGGGACCGCCTGCCGCCGCTCTACATCACCGAGAACGGCTGCTCGTTCCCCGACGCCGTCGGCCCCGACGGCACGGTGGACGACGCCGACCGCATCGCGTTCCTGGACGCCCACATCGCCGCCGTGCGGACCGCGGTCGACGAGGGCGTGGACGTGCGCGGCTACTTCGCCTGGTCGCTCATGGACAACTTCGAGTGGGCCGAGGGCTACGGCCCGCGCTTCGGCCTGGTGCACGTCGACTACGCGACGCAGCGGCGCACCCCGAAGCGGTCCTTCGCCTGGTACCGCGACCTGATCGCCGCGTCCAGGGCCTGACTTCCCTTACTCCGCCGGGACGGGACTGTCCCGGTGATGACCGCGCCGGTACTCGCTCGGCGAGATGCCGACCTCGCGGGCGAAGTGCGCGCGCAGGTTGGCGGCGCTGCCGAGCCCGCACTGCGCCGCGACCCGGTCGACCGGCAGGTCGGTGCGCTCCAGCAGCTCGCGGGCGCGCATCACCCGCTGCGCGTGCAGCCAGCGCAGCGGCGTGATGCCGGTCTCGGCGTGGAAGCGGCGGATCAGGGTGCGCGGGGTGAGGCCCGCCTCGGCGGCCAGGCCCGCGACGGTGAGCGGCTCGTGCAGCCGGGTGAGGGCCCATTCCAGCAGCGGGCCGAGGCCGTCGTCGCGGCCGCCGCGGCGGACCGGCGTCTCCACGTACTGGGCCTGCCCGCCGGCCCGGTGCGGCGGGACGATCATCTGCCGGGCGACCGCGTTGGCGACCTCGGCGCCGAGGTCGTGCCGGATCAGGTGCAGGCAGAGGTCGATCCCGGCGGTGTTGCCCGCGCCGGTCAGCACGTCGCCGTGGTCGATGTAGAGGACCGAGGGGTCGACGGTCACGCCGGGATGCCGCTCGGCGAGCAGGCCGGCGTGCTTCCAGTGCGCGGCGGTGCGGCGCCCCTCCAGCAGCCCGGCGTCGGCGAGGACGAACGCGCCCGAGCAGAGCGAGACGATCCGCGCACCGCGCCCGTGCGCCGCGCGGACCGCGCCGACCACGGCCGGCGGCTGCCCGGCCCAGGCGTTCCCGCAGGCCGGGATGATCACGGTGTCGGCGCGTTCCAGCGCGTCCAGCCCGTGCGGCGCGACCATCTGGAACATGCCCGGCATGTCGGCGAGCCCGGACGAGCCGCGCAGCGCGACCGGCCCGGGCGCCCGCTCGGCGCAGAGCAGCAGCTCGTACCAGGGCCCGGTGTGGCCGGGCGGCGGGGAGCCGAAGATCTGGCAGGGGATCGCCGTCTCGAAGATCGGCGCCTCGTCGATGATCGCCACGGCGATGGTGTGGACCATGTCGCAAACCTAGCGGTTATTGTCATTTCTGACACTCGTGAGCCCCGCGAACGATCGCCAGGCTGGACGCATGGCTCTCCGCACGCGTCCCTCGCCCGCCGCGCCGCCTGCGGCCTCTTCCACGGAAACGGCCCCCGGCCCGCGCCGCTGGCTCGTCCTCGCCGTCGCCTCCACCGCGCAGTTCCTGGCGATCCTGGACCTGTTCGCGGTCAGCGTCGCCTTCCCCGCGCTGCGCGACTCCTTCCCCGGCGCCTCGCTCCCGCAGGTGTCGTGGGTGCTGAACGCCTACACGATCGTGCTCGCCGCGCTGCTCGTCCCGGCCGGGCGGCTCGCCGACGACACCAGCCGCAAGCGCGCGTTCCTGGTCGGCATGGCGCTGTTCGGCGCCGCGTCGGTCGGCTGCGCGCTCGCGCCCGCCCTGCCGGTGCTGGTCGCCGCCCGGATCGCGCAGGCCGCCGCCGGAGCGGTGCTGATCCCCACCTCGCTCGGCCTCGCGCTGCCGGCCTTCCCCGCCCGCGAGCACCCGACGGTGATGGGCGTCTGGACGGCGGTCGCCGCGTTCGGCGCCGGGTTCGGGCCGGTCGCCGGCGGGCTGCTGCTCACCGCCGGCTGGCGCTGGATCTTCCTGATCAACGTGCCGGTCACCGCCCTCGCCGTGCTCGCCGGGCGGCGGCTGCTGCCGGACGCCCGCCGCGCTTCGCGCCAGCGCCTGGACCTGCTCGGCGCACTGCTCATCCTCGGCACCACCGGCATGCTCACCACCGCCATCGTGCAGGGCCCGGCGTGGGGCTACGGCTCACCCGGCACGCTCGGCTGCGCCGCCGCGGCCGTCGTCCTCGGCGCGCTGGCCGCGCTGCACATGCGGCGGCACCCGAACCCCGTCATCGGGTTCGCGCTGTTCCGGCACCGTCCGTTCCGGATCGCGGTCTCGGGGGTGTTCCTGTACTACCTGGCGTTCGCGGCGATGCTGCTGTCCACCACGCTGTTCCTCACCGTGCACTGGCACTACTCGCCGGTGCGCGCCGCCCTCGCCGTCTCTCCCGAGCCGGTCGCCTGCATGCTGCTGTCACCGCTGTCGGGCTGGCTGGTGGGACGCATCGGCGCGCGCGCCGCGGCGGCCCTCGGCGGGCTCACCCTCGCGGCGGCGGCAGGCTGGTGGGCGCTCGCCATCACTCCCGAGCCGTCCTACCTGACCACCGTCATGCCGGGCCTCGCCCTGGTCGGCGCGAGCACCGCGCTGCTCCAGCCGCCGCTGTTCGGGTCGGCCGCGACACTGCCCGGCGACCGCATCTCGCTCGGGTCGGCGGTGCTGATGATGTCCCGGCAGATCAGTTCGGCGCTCGGCGTCGCCGTGCTGACCGCGATCCTCGGGAACTCCGCTGCCCCGTCCCCCGGCGCGTTCCAGGCGGGCTGGACCGCGATGACCGCGGCGGGCGTGCTCGCCGCGCTGGTGAGCCTGCGCTACCGGATCGGGCCGTCCGGCGCCCGCCCCCGCAAGGCGCCGGCCCGGCCTTCATGATCCACATCGTCAACGAACCGGCCACCGGTTCTGTTCCGGCCCCCGGCGTCCTTCTCCGCCACGGCGGCGGCACCCTCATCCGCCGGTGGGCCGCTGCTGCAGACGGGTGCCAGCGCGGTGGGCGAGGCCTCCCACGGCGCGGGCCGCCGCGGGCGAGACGCGCGACAGGGCGCGGGCGGCGCGGGCCTCGGCGGCGACGGTCACGACCGCCCGGTCGTGCCGGACGGCCTTCACGATCGCCGCGGCGACCCGCTCGGGCGGGTAGCCGCGGCGCTCGAACGCCCGGGCCGCCTGCTCGCGCAGCTGGCCGGTCAGCCCGACATAGCGGGCGTTGCGGGTGATGGGGGTGTCGATCACGCCGGGGCAGACCGCCGAGACGCCGATGCCGAACGGCGCCAGGTCCAGCCGCAGGCACTCGCTGAGCTGCAGGACCGCCGCCTTGGTCGCCGAGTAGGCGGGCAGCTCGGCGCTCGGCGCGAACGCCGCCATCGACGACACGTTCACCAGATGGCCGCCCTCGCCGCGCCGCACCATCTGCTGCGCGAACAGCCGGCAGCCCCGGTAGACGCCGTCCAGGTTCACCGACCGGACCCGCTCCCACTCGGCCTCGGTGGTGTCCAGCAGCGACCCCGCGAGGCCGACCCCGGCGTTGTTGACGACCACGTCGGGCACCCCGAACACCTCGGCGACATAGGTGGCGAACCGCTCCATGGCGGCGGCGTCGGCCACGTCCACCCGGTAGATGTTCGCCATCTCCCCGATCTCGCCGGCCGTGCGCTTCGCCGCGTCCTCGTCGACGTCGGCGGCGACGACCCGCGCCCCGGCGGCGGCGAACGCGTGCGCGGTGGCGCGGCCGATGCCGCTGCCCGCGCCGGTCACCACGACCAGCCGCCCGGCGAACTCCCCGCCGGTCCCGCCCGCCGCGCGGGCGCGGGCGAGCTCCGGCGTCTCCGGCCCGCCCTCGACGTGGTCGGCGAACTCGCCGATCCAGGCGGCGATCCGGTCGGGGTCGCGGCGCACCGCCCAGTGCCCGGCCGGGATGCGCCGCACGTACAGGCGCGACGCCCGGCCGCGCGCCGACAGCAGCATCGACTCGGTCCCGTACCGGTCCCGGGTCGGCACGATGACCTGGACGGGCACGTCAGTGCCGCCGTCGCCGGCCGCGCCGAGCCGCCGCATGTTGGCGCGGTAGAGGCCGAGGCCGTTGCGGGCGTCCCGGGCGATGGTCGCGGCGGGGTGGCCGGGGCGCGGCTCGGCGCCCTCGGCCAGCCGCAGCCCCTTCTCGAACGCGACCGGCAGCAGCCGGGCGAGCGCCTCGCCCGCGTACGGCGCCATCATCAGCGGCATGTACACGCTGCGCCGCGCCTGGCCGAGGACCTCGGCGACGCCGCGCGGCCCGGACCGTACCGTCTCGCGCGCCCACGGCACGATGTGCTGCCGGGCCGGGCCCGAGATCGAGGTGAACGAGGCGATCCGGCCGCGCAGCCGGTCGCCGATCACCGCGTCCCAGCCCTGCACCGACCCCCAGTCGTGGCCCGCCAGGTGCACCGGGCCGGTGACGCCGGCGCCGTCCAGGACGGCCGCCAGGTCGCCGAGCAGCGCGTCCACGCCGTAGTCGAGCGGGTCGGCGGGGGCCGTCGAGCCGCCCGCGCCGCGCACGTCGTAGGCCAGCACGCGGAACCGCGTGGCGAGCCGCTCGGCGACCTCGTCCCAGACCGCGCCGGTGTCGGGGTAGCCGTGGATGAGCACGATCACCGGCTCGTTCCCCTGCCCGCGCTCCCGCACGGCCAGCTCGACCTCGCCCGACCTCACCCGGAACTCCCGCATAGCGCCCACCCGCCTGTTCGAGGATCTCCCCTTGCGAACGTACGCCGTGGCACGCCGGTGTCCAGATCAGGCAGGCCGGACGGGCTGCCGCAGGATCACCCGGACCTTGCTCCCGTCGGGCTCGCGCGGGTCGGTCAGGTACAGCTCGTGGTGCAGCCCGGCGTGGACGAGCCCCTCGGCGTCCATCAGCGCGCCCATCCGGGCCAGGCTGCGCGGCTCCTCGGAGTACGGGCCGCAGTGCAGCATCTGCACGCACAACCCGTCGCCGAACTCCACCACCTCGATGCCGTCGTGCCCCGATACGTCCGGGTCCAACCCGTCCGGCACGCGCAGGAACAGCTGCCAGTGCCACTCCTCGCGCGGCACCTCCAGCGGCGGCCGCTCGTCGTTCACCCACCAGCGGCCCTCCAGGGGCGGCGGGACCAGGCCGAGCGGCCCGAACGCCCCGTACAGCGCGCCGACCGCCGCGGTGTAGGCCGGGCCGCCCGGCGCGCCCTGCCCGGACACCGCCAGACCGCGCACCGGCCCGAACTCGACGATCTCGGGCTCCTCGGCGGCCTTGTACCAATCGCTCACGGGGTCTCCTCCAGTCCGATCATGACCCGGGTCACCAGCTCCTCCGGTGACACCTGGGACGGGTCGGTGAGGTAGACCTCCCGCACCGGGCCGCGCGGGTCGTGCCCGTGCTCGGCGCACCAGGCCAGCAGCGCGTGCGCCGTCAGCGGCACCTGCGAGTACGGCCCGACGTGCACCGCCGCCGCGAACACGCCGCCCGGCAGCGTCTCGCCGCCGGGCTCGGCCGCCACCCGCACCGGGAACTCCTCGCCCACGACGAGCGGGAAGATCCCGGTGAAGACGCCGGCGGGGCCGCCGTCCAGCAGCCGCGCCACGCACGCGGCGGTGACCGCGCCGACGGTGGCGGGCGTCGCGGTGTCCGCGGCGATGCGGACCCGGCGGGCCGGCTCCCGGACGGTGGTGACCTCGGTGCGCGGCAGCCCCTCGGCGAGGACGCGCTCCAGCGAGTCCAGGGCCTGGCGGCGCCGCAGCAGGTCGGCCTCCAGCCGGTCCCGGGTCTCGCGCAGCGCGCGCGCCACGCCCTCGCCCGACAGCACCCGCCCGATCGTCGGCAGCGGCACGTCCAGCGACCGCAGCAGCCCGATCGACAACGCGTCCCGCACCTGGTCCCGGCGGTAGTACCGGTACCCGGACGCGGAGTCGACGTGCGCCGGGGCCAGCAGCCCCAGCTCGTCGTAGTGCCGCAGCTGCTTGACGCTCAGCCGGCACAGCCGCGCGAAACGGCCGATCGGCAGGAGATCTTCGCTCACGGGCTCAGGCTCACCTCTCCCACTATGGGAGGGTCAAGTGCGGGGGTCTGAGGGTCGTCCCCCAGGTAAGCACTACGGACGGGCTGACAGTCCGGTGCAGGAGCGCAGTCCGTTCCATCGCTTGACCTCCGCTGCAGCAGCAGCGCCCGACAGCGGCATCGGGAGGCCGCCGGAGATGCGGGCGGGCTTCCACTTGGCGGCGCCGACCTTGCCGTCCTCGACCCGCAGCAGCAGCACGCCCGAGTTGGCGGTCTGCCCGTTGGCGGAGGAGAACACGAAGTTGCCCATGCCGTAGTGGACGTACTTGCCGTCCATGTAGCCGCCGCCGAGCGGGACGTGGGCGTGCCCGCCGACGACGACGTCCGCCCCCGCCTCGACGAGCTTCTTGGCGAGCGCCTGCTGGCGCGGCAGCGGGCACGCCTTCAGCTCCTGCCCCCAGTGCAGGTGGACGATGACCAGGTCGGAGCCCTTGCGGGCGTCCTTCACGGCCTGCACCATGCGCGGCTCGTCCTTGGCCGAGGCGAGGCCGCCCTTGGCGTCGGTGGCCGTCCACGCCTGGATCAGGTGGTCGTCGAGGACCTGGGTGGCGCCGACGATCGCCACCTTGTTGCCCTTCACGGTGACCCGGTGCGCCCGGTACGCCTCCTCGGCGTTCCTGCCGATGCCGACGACCGGGAACCCGGTCCGCTTGATCGCCTTCAGCGAGTCGCGCAGGCCGGACTCCATGAAGTCCATGCCGTGGTTGTTGGCCATCGACACCACGTCCACCCCGGCGCCCTTCAGCGCGGCGAACGCCGACGGCGGCGCGCGGAAGGTGAACTCCTTGCCGGGCGCGGGCGAGCCGCCGGTGGTGATGGCCGTCTCCAGGTTCACCATCGCCAGGTCGGCGGCGCGCAGCGTCCTGGCGATCGGCCCGAGCGCCGTCGCCGGGCTGGCGAGCCGGCCGCGCAGCCCGCCCTCGAAGTGGGTGTCGCCGCCGAACGCGATCGTGAACGGCTCCTTGGGGGCCGCCTCGGCCGCCTTGGCCTTGGCCTTCCCGGGCTTGGCGGACGCGCCGGGCGACGCCTGCCCCTTCGCCTTGGGGTCCCCGTCACCGCCGCACCCGGCGACCGTCAGCACTCCGGCCAGCGCGGTCAGCGCGACCGCTCTCCTGCGCAGCGCCATGGGGACCTCCTTGATCGGCTTCGGCTCAGCATGCCACGCGATCCGCGATGCGCCGGCCAGGACGCCGCTTCGCCCGCGCGCGGCGTCCGGCGCGCATGGATCCACGTGAAACATCGGTCAGGCAGGGGTGGCCTTGACGTCGGCGCAACCGCGCAGGCCCTCCCACTGCGTGCGGGCCTGCTGGGCGGCCTCGCCGGTCAGCGGCACCGGCACCCCCTCGGTGATGACGGCCGGGGCCCAGTCGGCCTTGGTCACCCGCCGCTTCTTGGCCAGCGGGTCGAAGGTGAGCGTCAGCACGCCGCTCTGCGCGGTCTTCCCGGCGGAGTTGTAGAAGACGAAGTTGCCGAGCCCGTAGTGGACGTACTTGTCCTTGAGGTAGCCGCCGGCGAGCAGCACGTGCGCGTGGCTGCCGATGATCGCGTCGGCGCCGGCGTCGGCGAGCTGAGCGGCCAGCTGCCGCTGGTTCTGCGTCGCGCAGGAGTTGAGCTCCTGCCCCCAGTGCAGGTCGACGATCACCACGTCGTTGCGCACGCCGGCGTCCTTGACGGCCTGCACCAGCCGCGCCGCGTCCTTGGCGGAGGCGAGGCCGGCCTTGGTGTCGGTGGCCGTCCACGCCGTGGCCAGCTCGTCGTCCAGCACCTGGGTGGCGCCGATGAAGGCGACCTTGGCGCCGTTCACCTTGAGCACCTCCGCGTGGAACGCCTCCTTGGCGGTGCTGCCGATGCCGACGACCGGGAAGCCCGCCTTGCGCGCGGCCTCCAGGGAGTCCTTCAGCCCGGTCTCGCCGTAGTCCATGCCGTGGTTGTTGGCCATGGTCGCCACGTCCACGCCGGCCGAGCGCAGCGCGCGGAACGCGGACGGCGGGGCGCGGAAGGCGAACTGCTTGGGCGCGGGCGTACCGCCCGTCGTGACGGCGGTCTCCAGGTTGACCATCGCCAGGTCGGCGCTCTTCAGCTGGGCCGCGATCGGGCCGAGCGCGTCGTCGGGCCTGCTGTCCAGGCGGCCGCGCAGCATGCCCTCGAAGTGGACGTCCCCGCCGAACGCGACGGTGAACGGCTTCTTCATGTCCTTGGGGTCCCAGTCGATGAGCGTCGCGCAGCCCGTGGCCGACGACGCCGCCGCCAGTGCGACCGCCGCGCGCAGCACGGCCATCCGCCTCCCGATTCGCACTGGGACCTCCCGCTTTCCGAAACTGTTTGCCAGCTTCGATGCCGTCCGGGATCAGGAGGTTCGCCCCGAATTGCTGCGGATCGGATCAGGCGACGCGCTTGGCGCCGATCGACTGCATGATGCCGGGCCACGCCCGGTGCATCTCCGGGCCCCAGTAGCCCCACTGGTGCCAGCCGTTCTGGTAGAAGTGCGTCGTCACCGGGATGCCCAGCTGCTTCAGCCGGGCGGCGAGCGAGACGTTCGTCGAGCCCGCGGTGGACTCGCTGAGGCCGGCGACCACCCGCAGCCGGACGTACTCCAGCCCCTGGAACGGCGGGTCCAGCGGGCCGGGCTCACCGGTCAGCCCCGACGACAGGTACAGCCGCGTGCCGCGCAGGTTGCCCGCCAGCAGGTACGGGTCGTGCGCCTTCCAGTTGGCCATGTCGCCGCTCGGCGGGCCCCAGATGCGGAACGGGTCCTCGCTCGGAATGGCCACGAGGCCGGCGAACATCAGCGTGGCCGGGATGCCCGGCTTGGTCAGGTGCACGATGCCGCTGAACGACGCCGCGTACTTGAACATGCCCTTGTGCCGGGCGGCGTAGGTGATGGCGCCCTGCCCGCCCGAGGAGATGCCCATGGCCGCACGCGCGCTGCTCGCGCGGAAGTTGCGCTCCATGAGCTGGACGACCTCGCTGGTGTGGAAGGTCTCCCACTTCGGGCCGCCGGGACGGCCGTAGTTGTACCAGTTCGTGTACGAGCCGTTCGCGCCGCCCTCGGGCATGACGACCATCGCGTCGTAGCGCGCGGCGACCTGCTCGATGTCGGTGTACTTCGTCCAGGACTCGTAGTGGGCCGCGCCGCCGTGGAAGGTGTACACGACCGGCCAGCGGCGGGCCGAGGTCGCCGACCAGCCCTTCGGGGTGATGACGCGGACCTTCACGGTCTGCCCGATCGACGGGGACTTCACGCTGAGGTCGAAGGTGCGCGCGTCGATCTGCGTCCGCCCGGTGATGGCGGCGCCGGTGTCGGCCTTGCGCAGGACGGGCGCCTTCGCGGCGGCGTCCGCGTGGACGGCCGGGCCGGCCGTCACGGCGATCCCGGCCAGGGTCACCAGGGCGGCGCGCAGCCCGCGGCGGCCACGTGCAACACGCGACATTCTCACACTCCGGAGTCAGGGACCGTGCGATCCCCGCGGCGCCGGAGGGGGTGGGGAGGCGGCGCCTCGCACGGCTGTGCGAGACGCTAGCGGAGCACGCCTTGCCCGCAATAGCCCGGGCGGCCCACAAAATTGATCTTTGTTTTGTGTGGATGGCCCAAAGTGAGCGAGCCGGAACAGCAGGTCACAGCCGCTTCGGCCGCCGTCCGGCCTGCTCACCTGCTGTATCCGGCCGGCGACGGGAACCGGCTTCTATTGCCATTTGCTCCAATACGAACAAAACCGTGCGGAGCGGCTCAAGCACCGGCCTGCCCGACCGGCCGTTCGGCGTCCTGCCCCGCGCGCGGCGCCGGCAGCCGGGCCGGCCACTCCTCGCCCGGGGCCAGTTCGTAGGGCGCCCGGACGTCCGGGCCCGCCACCGCGGCCGGCTCCTCCCGCTCCGCCGGGCGCGGCCGCGGCGGCGCCGGGACGGCCCGCTCGAGCGAACCGCCGAACGCCTGCGACACCGCCTGCAGCGCCGAGGTCACCTCGCTCGGGATCACCCAGAACGTGCTGCCCTCCCCCTGCGCCAGCTTCGGCAGCGTCTGCAGGTACTGGTAGGCCAGCAGCTTGGGGTCGGGGTCGGCGTCGTGGATCGCCTCGAAGACCTGCCGGACCGCGGCGGCCTGCCCCTCGGCCTCCAGCACCGCGGCGCGCTTGGCGCCCTCGGCGCGCAGGATCGCCGCCTGCTTCTCGCCCTCCGCCGTGAGGATCTTGGACTGGCGGCCGCCCTCGGCGGTCAGGATCGCCGCGCGCTTCTCCCGCTCGGCGCGCATCTGCTTCTCCATCGCGTCCTTGATGGACGGCGGCGGCTCGATCGCCTTGATCTCCACCCGGGTGACCCGGATGCCCCACTTGCCGGACGCGTCGTCCAGCACCCCGCGCAGCGCGGTGTTGATCCGGTCCCGGGAGGTCAGCGTGGCCTCCAGGTCCAGCGTGCCGATCACGTTGCGCAGCGTGGTGGCGGTCAGCTGCTCGATCGCCTTGATGTAGTCGACGATCTCGTAGTCGGCCGCGCGCGGGTCGGTGACCTGGAAGAACAGCACGGTGTCGATGTGCACCACCACGTTGTCCTCGGTGATCACCGGCTGCCGCTGGAAGGACACCACCTGCTCGCGCAGGTCGATCAGGCCCTTCACCCGGTCCACGAACGGCACCACGAAGCTGATGCCCGGCTCCAGCGTGCGGCTGTAGCGGCCGAACCGCTCGACGTTGCGGGCCCGCGCCTGCGGGACGATCCACACCGCCCGCAGCACCGCGACGGCGACCGCGCCGAGGCCGAGGACCACCAGCACGAGCACGACGATGGCCAGTTCCGTCATGTCCCCTCCTCCGGGGCGGTGCCGTAGAGCAGCGCGGTGGCGCCCTCGATGGCGAGCACGTCGGTGACCGTGCCCGCCGGGATGACCGCGCCCGGGTCGTAGGGCCGGGCCGTCCACTCCTCGCCGCCGATGCGGGCGCGCCCGCCGGCCCGGGTGACCTCGGTGAGCGTGACCGCCTCGCGGCCGACCAGCGCGGCGGTGCCGGACCGCAGCGCGGGCGGGACGGCCAGGTGCCGGCGCGCGATCGGGCGGGCCAGGCCGAGCCCGGCGGCCGAGCCGGCCGCGAACACCGCCACCTGCGCGCCGAGCGGCAGCCCCGCCGCGCCCGCCAGGCCGGTCAGCGCGGCGGCCGCCGCGAGCAGCCCGAGCGCGAACGTCAGCGTGAGCAGTTCGGCGATCCCGAGCAGCGCCGCCGCCAGCAGCCAGAGGACCCAAGCCTCCATCGCGCCTCCCCAGAGGCCCTTTCCTCCACGGTAGACCCGGCCCGCCCGATGCACCATGGCGCGGCGGGGACGGGCCGGGGCGTCAGGCCGCCGCCAGGGCCTCCGCGGGCGCCAGGCGGGCCGCGCGGATCGCCGGATACAGGCCCGCGACCGCGCCGATCAGCGCGGTCGCGCCGGCACCGCCCGCCAGGACCCACAGCGGCACGACCGCGGGCCACGCCTGCGCCATGGCGTACGTCCCGGTCACCAGGCAGCCGAGCAGCACGCCGGCCGCGCCGCCGAGCAGCGACAGGAGCAGCGACTCCGCGACGAACTGCGCCCGGATCTGGCCCTTGGTGGCGCCCAGCGACCTGCGCAGGCCGATCTCCGCGCGCCGCTCCAGCACCGAGATCACCATCGTGTTGGCCACGCCGATCCCGCCCACCAGCAGCGCGACCCCGCCCAGCCCGAGCAGCAGCGCGGTGAGCGTCGCGTTCGCGGCCCGGCGCACGGCCAGGGCGTCCGACGGCCGCGACACCTGCACCTCGTTCGGCGCCGGCGGGTTCGCCGTGGCCGCCAGCACCCCGCGCACCGCCTCCACCCGCGACTCCGCCGACCGCGTGTAGACCGTCGTCGGGTGCCCGTCGAAGCCCAGGTACGCGCTGGCCGCCGGCCACCCCATGAGCACCGCCGAGTCGAGCTCCGGCGCGAGCGGCGCCTTCCGCAGCACCCCGACCACGACCCACCACCGGCCGCCGATGCGCACCGCGGGCACATCGCCGAGCCGTTCGGCCGCCGTCGCGCCGAGCACCACCGCCGGATACCGGCCGGTCGCCGCGTTCAGCCAGGCGCCGTGGTCCAGCTCGGCGCCGACCGTCCCGATCAGGTCGAGCCGGGCCGCGCGCACGGACAGGCCGCCGGTCTGCGCCGCCGGGACCCGCTCGTTGCGGTAGGCGTGCACCCCGTTGAGCAGGCCGGTCGCGGTGACCGACCGCACCGGGCCGATCCGCTTGATCATCGCGACCGACGCGTCGGGCAGCGTGGCCCGCTCGCCGAACGCCGTGCCGCCGGGCGACACCGTCAGCATGTCGGTGCCGAGCCGGGCCAGCTCCCGGTCGAGGCCGGCGCGGCCGGAGGCCGAGACGCCGACCACCGCGGTCATCGCCGCGATGCCGATCGCGATGCCGAGCGCCGACAGCACGGCGCGCAGCGGGCGGGAGCGCAGGCCGGAGCCGCCGAGCCGGACCAGGTCCGACGGGCGCAGCCGGGCGGGGCGCGGCGTCGTCACAGGACCACCCGCCCGTCGAGCATGCGCACCCGCCGGGGCAGGCCGGCGGCGATCTCGCGGTCGTGCGTGATGACCAGGACCGTCGTGCCCGCCCCGTTCAGCTCGCGCAGCAGGTCCATCACCCCGGCGCCGGAGGCCGAGTCCAGGTTCCCGGTCGGCTCGTCGGCGAGCAGCAGCGGCGGGTCGCCCGCGACCGCGCGGGCGATGGCCACCCGCTGGCGCTCGCCGCCGGAGAGCCGGTGCGGCCGGTGGGCGAGCCGTTCGCCGAGGCCGACCCGCACCAGCGCGGCCTCGGCGCGCCGCTCGCGTTCCCGCTTGCCGGCGCCGGTGTAGAGCAGGCCGTCGGCGACGTTGCCGAGCGCGTCCCGTCCCGGCGCGAGGTGGAACTGCTGGAAGACGAAGCCGATGCCGGCGGCGCGCAGCGCGGAGAGCCCCCGGTCCGACAGCGACGCGACGTCGTGCCCGTCGATCCGCACGCTCCCCCGCGTCGGCCGGTCCAGCGTGCCGATCAGGTTCAGCAGCGTGGACTTGCCCGAGCCCGACGGCCCGACGATCGCCAGCAGCTCGCCGCGGCCGACGACCAGGTCGGCCGAGCGCAGCGCGGTGACGCCGCCGGGATAGGTCTTGGTGACGCCGGCGAGCTCGACCACCGGGCTGCCCTCGGTTCCGGCGGGGCTCACGACGGCATCGCCACCTTCATGCCGGCCTGCAGCCCGGCCCCGCTGATCTCGACCCTGCCGTCGGCGAAGAGCCCGGTCCGCACCGCCACGGTCCGCGTCGCGGCGCCGTCGACGACCTGCACCCCGTGCCCGCCCTCGGCGAGCGCGAGCAGCGCGGCCACCGGGACGGCCAGCACGTCCGGCCGCTCGCCCGCGGTGAAGGCGACGGTGACGGCGGCCGTGCCCTCGCTCGTGACCGCGGCGTCGAAACCGACGACCACCTTGATCCTGGTGGTGGCCGACTCGCCGTTCTCGCCCCGGACCGCCACCGTGGCGACCTTGGTGATCCTTCCCGGGACGACCTTCCCGCCGGGCAGCGTGACCCGCACCGCGGCGCCCCGCCGGGCGAGCCGCCCCGCGCTCTGGTCCAGCCCGACCAGGGCCAGCGGCGCGGTGCCGGTGACCTTCTCCACCGCCGCGCCGGGCCCGGCCACCGTCCCCGCCTGCGTGCTCAGCGAGTCCACCCGCACCGCGCCGGCGGCGTACACGACCTGCCCGGGATCGACCGAGCCCGTCTTGGTGAGACCGAGATCGTCCTGCCAGTCCCGGACCGCGGCGGCGGTCGCGGCGCTGTAGGCCCTGTCGACGGTGAACCCCCGGCGGCCGAGCGCCCAGAGGTTCCGCTCGAACTGCTCGACGTCGGCGCCCCTGGCGCCCGGCGCGAGCCTGCGGTACGCCGGGATCGGGCCGTAGAGCAGGACGACCGGCCTGTCGTCGAGGCGGAAGACCGCCTTGCCGCGGGTGATCGTCGCGCCCTCCGGGGGCAGCCAGGTCACGGTGCCGGCGCCGCGCGAGGAGATCGTCGTGGCGTCGCCGTGGCCGAGCGTGCCGTCGTGGTCCTCCCGGTCGACCAGCGTCTGCCGGGTGATGCCGGCGGTGGGCACCGGCGCCCGGCCGGCGGGCCGGTGGCCGCTCCGCGCCCCCGGCATGCCGAAGACCGTGACCGCGGCGACCGCGGCGCCGGCCGCGAGCACGCCGGCGACCGTGGCCGCCCTGCGTCGCGCGCCCATCAGGAGCCGCCTCCGCCCTTCCGGGGCGGCAGGTACTTCTGGCATTCCCGCATCGCCTTCCGGAATGCCGGGTCGTCGGGCTCGAATCCAAGGTCCTTGGAATCGCCCTGTATGGCGCCGTTCGAATCCGGGTCGGGGTACTTGGAGAATCCGTGCTCCCGGATGCACTGCGACACCTTCCGGATCTTATTGAGGTCGTCCGCGCTGATCCTGCCGCCCTGGTTCGCGCCGGGCGCGTATTTCTTGCACGCCTCCTGCGCCTTCTTGTACGTGTTCTCGTCGGTCCCCTCGGGAACGCGCACCCCCAGGCTTCCGTCGGGCGCCGGGTCGGGGAACCACGACAGCCCCTGGTCGCGCATGCACCGCGAGTACTTCAGCTCGGAGCTCGGACCGCCGGTCGTCGCGCCGGCCCTGGGCGCGCCGGAGGCGGCGGTCGCCACATTCGGATCCTCGTGCCCGGCACAACCCGCCGTTCCCGTGGAAAGCATCACGGCGATCGCGGCAATGGCCCGCCGCAGCGTTTTCTTCGACATGCGTATGTTCTACGCCCCGGCCGGTCACACGACGGGCACAGAAAACACCTGACCGTTCTTGCCCGGCTTTTCCTCTTCCGGAAAGAGCACTTTGACGTCGAGGCCGCCGTCCGGCCGGGCGACCACGGCCAGGTCCGCCGAATGGGCCGCGGCGATCGCCTGGACGATGGACAGCCCGAGGCCGTGGTGACCTCCGTCGGCCGTCCGGCCGAGCCGCTGGAACGGGCTGAGCAGCCGGTCCGTCATCTCCGGCGGGACGGGCGGCCCGGTGTTGGCCACCGACAGGAAGGGGCGCGCGCCCTCCATGCCCGTCGCCACGTCCACCTGCCCGTCCGCGACGTTGTAGCTCAGCGCGTTGTCGACCAGGTTGGCCACCAGGCGCTCGACGAGGGCGGGATCGCCGGCGATCCGCGCCGGCCGGTTCCGCGCCGCGACGGCCACGCCCCGCCGCCGCGCCTCCGGCTCGGCGCCCCGCAGCACCTCCCCGGTCAGCCCGGCCAGGTCGACGTCCTCCAGGCGGTCCAGGCCGCGCTCGCTGGTCGCCAGGACCAGCAGCGACTCCAGGAGCCGGGCCTGCTGCTCGCTGACGACCATCAGCTGCCGGAACCGCGCCCGGAACGACTCCGCCGTCGCGTCCGGATCGATGAGGGCCTCCTCCAGCAGGGCGTGCTCCACCGTCAGCGGCGTGCGCAGCTCGTGCGCGGCGTTGGCGACGAACCGCCGGTGCGAGTCGAGCGCGGCGTCCAGCCGGCCGAGCAGCCCGTCGACGGTGTCGGCCAGGTCCCTCAGCTCGTCACGGGGCCCGGTGAGGGCCAGCCGCTCATGCACGTTCCGCGCCGAGATGCGCCGGATGCCGGCGGTCATGGTCTGCAGCGGCCGCAGCACCCGCCCGGCCACCAGCCAGCCGAGCGCGGTCGCGATGACCGACATGACGGCGAGCGCCACACCCGACTGCACGAGCAGCCGGTGCATCGTCTCGGCCTGCTGCCGGACGGCCTGGTCCCGGACCGCCTGGACGATCCGCCGGTCCGCGGCGGGCAGCCGGGGATCGGCCGGCGCGCCGTCCCCCTGGTAGACGCTGAGGCTCCGCTCCCCGGACGGGGACCTGCTGAGCGCGGACACCTCGACGTTCGTCCTGCCGTGCGCGACCAGCAGATAGGTGACGGCCAGCAGCACGGCGCCGGAGAGCAGGAAGAGGGCGCCGTACAGGAGGGTGAGCCGCAGCCTGACCCGCATGCCGGAGATCTGGGACTTCAGGCCCACGAGGACTCCCTTCCCGGTTCAGATCCGGTAGCCGGCCCGGGGGACGGTCTCGATGACGGGCGGCTCGCCGAGCTTGGCCCGGAGCCGGTTCATGGTGGCCTTCACCGTCGTGGTGAAGGGGTCGGCGGCCCGGTCCCACACCCGGTCCAGCAGCTCCTCGGCCGAGACCACCCGGCCCTGCGCGGCGAGCAGGTGCTCCAGGACGGCCAGCTCCTTGGGGTTCAGCGCCAGCCGCACCCCGGCCCGGGTGGCGATCCGGTGGGCCGGGTCCAGTGCCAGGTCGCCGCGCACCAGGACGGGCGGCACGGCGGGCTGGGAGCGCCGGCCGAGCGCCCGGACGCGCGCCACCAGCTCGGGATAGGCGAACGGCTTCGGCAGGTAGTCGTCGGCGCCGAGGGTGAGGCCCCGCACCCGGTCGGCGACGGCGCCGGCCGCGGTCAGCATGAGCACCCGGGTGCGCAGCGGCTCCCGCGTCAGCCGGCGGCACACCTCGTCGCCGGGCACCCCGGGCAGGTCCCGGTCGAGGACCACCACGTCGTAGTCGACCTCGACGGTGCGGTCGAGCGCCTCCGTCCCGTCGTAGGCCACGTCGACCGCCATGCCCTCGCGCCGCAGGACCCGCGCCACCGAGTCGGCGAGCCACACGTGATCCTCGACCACCAGGACCCTCATCCGTCTCCCCCGACCGCCCGAGTCCGCCACCGATCCGGAACGCCAGCGTACGGCGGGGCGGTCACACGGCCGTCACACCGTTCCGCCGGCCGGCCGCACCGCCCCGCCGCGCGTTCCGGCGGTTCGGCGTCCCCGGCCGGGGCGCTTGTCACATTTCGGCAGAAGTTGCGCGGCCTGGATCGTTCCATCATGGCGCCGCCCCGGCCGGCGGGCCATTATTGGTACGGTCCCGGCACGAGGAGCCCGTCGATGAGCCGCACGGCCTACCGCACCTGTCCGCTCTGCGAGGCCCTGTGCGGCCTGGAGCTCACGCTCGACGACGGCGGCGCCGTCACCGGCGTGCGCGGCGATCGCAGCGACCCGCTCAGCAAGGGGTTCATCTGCCCGAAGGGCGCCACGCTCGGCCGCCTGGACGGCGACCCCGACCGGCTCGCCGAGCCGCTGCGGCGCACCCCGGACGCCCATGTGCCGGCCGGCTGGGACGAGGCGTTCGACCTGGTCAAGGCCGAGATCGGCAAGGTCGTGGCGCGGTACGGCAAGGACGCCGTCGCGGTCTACATCGGCAACCCGACCGCGCACTCGATCGCCGGCCCGCTCTACGGCGCCGCGATCATCAAGGCGCTCGGCACCCGCAACGTCTACACCGCCAGCACCGCCGACCAGATGCCCAAGCACGTCAGCAGCGGGTTCCTGTTCGGCGACCCGTTCGCGATCCCGGTGCCCGACCTGGACCGCACCGACCACCTGCTGATGCTCGGCGCCAACCCGCTGGAGTCCAACGGCAGCCTCTGCTCGGCACCCGACTTCCCCGGCCGGCTGAAGGCGATCCGGGCGCGCGGCGGCAAGGTCACCGTGATCGACCCGCGCCGCACCCGCACCGCCGCGCTGGCCGACGAGCACCTGTTCATCCGGCCCGGCACCGACGCCTACCTGCTGGCCGCGCTCGTCCACACGCTGTTCGCCGAGGAGCTGGCCGGCTCGCCCGGGAACGTCAACGGGCTGGACGACCTGCGCGCCCTCGTCCGCGACCTCGCGCCCGAGCGGGTCGCCGCCGTCACCGGCATCGAGGCCGCCGACATCCGCCGCCTCGCCCGCGAGCTCGCCGCCGCGCCCACCGCCGCCGTCTACGGCCGCATCGGCACCTGCACGCAGGCGTTCGGGACGCTGAACAGCTGGCTGGTGGACGTCCTCAACGTGCTCACCGGCAACCTGGACCGGCCCGGCGGCGCGATGTTCCCGCGCCCCGCCCATATGCCCGTCTACCGGACCAAGCGCCCGTACCAGACCGGCCGCTGGCACAGCCGGGTGCGCGGCCTGCCCGAGGTGAACGGCGAGCTGCCGGTCGCCACCCTCGCCGACGAGATCGAGACGCCCGGCGAGGGGCAGATCCGGGCGCTGATCACCATCGGCGGCAACCCGGCGCTGTCGGCGCCGAACGCGGCCCGCCTCGACGCCGCGCTCGCCGGCCTGGACTTCATGGTGAGCGTCGACCCGTACCTGAACGAGACCACCCGGCACGCCACCGTGGTCCTGCCGCCGCCCCGGCCCGCGCAGACGCCGCACTACGACCTGGCGCTGCTCGGCTTCGCGGTGCGCGACTACGCCCGCTACTCGCCGCCCGCGGTGCCGCTGCCGGAGGGACGGCCGAGCGAGGCCGCCATCCTCGCCCGGCTCGCCGTGGCGGCCTCCGGCCTGGACGCCGGCCCCGAGGCGCTGGACGAGATGATCATCGCGAGCACGCTGGCGAAGGCCGCCGCGGCGCCCGGCTCCCCGGTGCACGGCCGCGAGCCCGCCGACCTGCGCAAGCTGCTCGCCGAGGGCGGCGCCGCCACGCTCACCGAGCAGCGGCTGGACATGATGCTGCGGCTCGGCCCCTACGGCGAGGGCTTCGGCGCCGACCCGGCCGGCCTCACCCTCGCCCGGCTGCGCGACGAGCACCCGCACGGCGTCGACCTCGGCGCCCTCAAGCCGCGCCTGGCCGAGGTGCTGTGCACCGCCTCGGGCCGGATCGAGCTCTGCCCGCCGGCGTTCGCCGCCGACGCCGACCGGCTGCGCGCCGGCCTCGCCGGGCCCGCCGCCCCGGGCACGGTGCTGATCGGCCGCCGCCATCTGCGGTCCAACAACAGCTGGCTGCACAACGTCCCCGAGCTGGTGCGCGGCTCCAACACCTGCACGCTCCAGCTGAACCCCGCCGACGCCGCGGCGCTCGGCGTCGCCGCCGGCGACCTGGTCCGGGTCACCTCGCGGGCCGGCGCGCTGGAGGCCGTCGCCGAGCCCACCGACGCGATCATGCCGGGGGTGGTCAGCCTGCCGCACGGCTGGGGCCACGACCGGCCCGGCACCCGCGCCGGCGTCGCCCGCCGGAACGCGGGCGTGAACGTCAACGCGGTCACCGACGAGCGGGAGATCGACCCCTTGTCGGGCAACGCGGTCTTCAACGGCGTCCCGGTCACCCTGGAGGCGGCCGGGCCCGCGCGGGTTTAGGCCCCCCTACGCGCAGGTAGTAATGCAGCACCGTGGGGGCACGCCGGTCACCGCGGCCGGAGGTTCCCGGCCGCCCGCAATGCCCTCCCCCGCAAGGGTGGCCGCCGGTGATCGCGAAAGACTAGGGTCGCATCGGGGGCCCGCCGGGCGTCCCGATGCGCAGATGTGCAGCACGACCGGACGCACGCACCCGAGGAGGGACATGAACCGACGGGCGAGCAAGATCTTCCGGCGCGTCCCCGCACCACCGGGCCCGACCCGGCTGGTCGACATGGCCGAGGGCCTGGAGCACACCGGCAACCTGGACCGCGTGATCGGCGCGCTCCAGGGCGCGGTGCGGCGGGCCCTGCCGAAGGGACCCGTCAAGGACGCGCTGCACGGGGTGCCGTTCGGGCATCCCGCGCACCCGCCGCTCACCGACCTGCCGATGGGCTGCTGGATCTCGGCCACCGCGCTGGACCTGCTGCCCGGGACCGCCCGCGCGTCCCAGGCGCTGATCGCGGCGGGCCTGGCGGGCGCGGTGCCGACCGCGCTCACCGGCCTGGCCGACTGGTCCGAGCTGCACCGCGAGCAGCAGCGCGTCGGCCTGGTGCACGCGGCGGGCACCGCCACCGCGACCCTGCTCTACGCCGCCTCGCTGGTCGCCCGCCTCCAGGGCCGCGACCGGGCCGGCCGGGCCCTCGGCCTGACCGGCCTCACCGCGCTGATGGCGGGCGGCTTCCTCGGCGGGCACCTGGCCTTCCGGCAGGCCGCCGGCGCCAGCCACGCCGACCAGGTCTCGCACCTGGTCCCGCTCGGCTGGCACGACCTGTGCGAGGCCGCCGAGCTGCCCGACGGCTGGCCGGTGCAGCGCCGGCTCGGCTACATCACCCTGTTCGTGCTGCGCGTCGGCGACGAGGTGCACGTGCTGGCCGACCGGTGCAGCCACCTCGCCGGGCCGCTGCACCAGGGCCGCATCGTCACCGACGACGAGGGCGACCCGTGCGTGGTGTGCCCGTGGCACGGCAGCACGTTCCGCGTCGACGACGGCTCGGTGGTGCACGGGCCCGCGACCGCCCGCCAGCCCGCGTTCGAGAGCCGCGTGCTGGACAACGGCATGCTGCAGGTCCGGCCGATCACCTGACCCCGGGGGCCGGGGCGCGGGGGGCCGGGGCGCGGCTCAGTCGCCCCGGTCCATCTCGTCGGGGTGCACGTCGGCCATCGGGTACTCCACCAGCGCCAGCACCCGGCTCGCCATGAAGCGGGCGGTGCGCACCGGGCCGCCGGTGCGGGTGACCTCGCTGACCTCCACCACCCCGCGCCGGTTGGCGACCTCCACCCGGCGGCCCGCCCGGGTGGCGACCACCTCGTAGGTGCGGGTGCCCTCGCCGCCCGCGTCGATCATGATCTCGACCCTGTCGCCCTTCATCGGTCACGCCCCTCCGCGTCGCCCGACGCACTCGAACGTATATTCGAATTATACCCGCCCGGGGCCCATCCGAATCATGAAAAGCCAGGTCAGGCCAGGAACTTCCACAGCGCGACGAGGCCCACCGCGACGATGACGCCGCGCAGCACCTGCGGCGGGATGCGGCGCCCCACCTTCGCGCCGAGCAGCCCGCCGAGGGTGGAGCCCACCGCGATCAGCAGCACCGCCGTCCAGTCGATCTCCACCAGGCCGAACAGCGCCGCGCCCATGAACAGCACCGCCGCCGAGCCGTTCACGATCGCCGACAGCACGTTCTTGGCCGCGTTGACGCGCTGCAGGTCGTCGGGGAGCGCGCTGCCGAGCAGGCCGATCAGCACGATGCCCTGCGCGGCGCCGAAGTAGCCGCCGTACATGCCGGCGAGCAGCACCCCGATCCACAGTCCCGGGCCGCCGTGCGGGACGCTCTTCTCCCGGCGGGCCAGCATCCACGCCTGCACCCGCCGCTGGAACACCACCAGCAGCAGCGCGACGACGATCAGCACCGGCACGATGACCTGGAACGCCTTGGCCGGCAGCCCGAGCAGCAGCACCGCGCCGGTCAGCGCGCCGAGCAGGGACGCGCTGCCGAGCCGCAGCAGCCGCTCGCGCTGCCCCTTCAGCTCGGCCCGGTAGCCGTAGGCGCCGGTGACCGCCCCCGGCACGAGGCCGATGTTGTTGGACACGTTCGCCACCACCGGCGGGAAGCCGAGCGCCACCAGGGTCGGGAAGGTGATCAGCGAGCCGGAGCCCACCACGGTGTTGATGCCGCCCGCGGCGATGCCGGCCGCGAAGATCGCGGCCGCGTCCAGCATGTCCAAGTCCGGCCTGCCCCAGATCGTGAAGTTCGTTCAGGTGTCACGATGCTAGGCACCCCGGGACCCCGGGCCGCACCCGGGGCCGCTCAGCGGGCCGTGCGGGCGTACCAGCGGCCGTTCTGGCGGTCCACGCCGAGCGGGACGCCGAAGCAGGCGCTCAGGTGCTCCTCGGTGAAGACCTCGTCGACCTTGCCCTGCGCGACGATGCCGCCCTTGCGCAGCAGCAGCGCGTGGGTGACCCCGGGCGGCACCTCCTCGACGTGGTGGGTGACCATCACCATGGTCGGCGCGGCGGGGTCGTCGGCGAGCCGGCCGAGCCGGTTCACCAGGTCCTCGCGGGCGCCGAGGTCCAGGCCCGCGGCCGGCTCGTCCAGCAGCAGCAGCTCGGGGTCGGGCATCAGGGCGCGCGCGATCTGCACCCGCTTGCGCTCGCCCTCCGACAGCGTGTCGAAGCGGCGGCCGATCAGGTCGCCGCAGCCGAGCGCCTCCAGCAGCCCGGCCGCGCGGGCCAGGTCGGTGGAGTCGTACTCCTCCCGCCACCGGCCGAGGATCGCGTACGAGGCGGTCAGCACCAGGTCCAGCACGGTCTCGCCGGCCGGCACCCGCTCGGCGACCGCGGCGCTGGCGATGCCGATGCGCGGCCGCAGCTCGAACACGTCGGTGCGGCCGAGCTCCTCGCCGAGGACGCGCACCGCGCCCTCGGTCGGGTACAGCAGCGCCGCCGCCACCTGGAGCAGGGTCGTCTTGCCCGCCCCGTTCGGGCCGGCGATCACCCAGCGATCGCCCTCGTCCACCGCCCATGTGACGTCGTGCAGCAGGGTCGCGCCATCACGCCTGACCCCGACTCCGCGGAGGTCCAGTACATCGCCGGCCATCGTGCGCCCTAGTCTCCCGTCCGGGTGCCCAGTGATCAGGTTCTCAGGAGAGAACCTATGCGATCGGGAACGGTCCTGCGATCCGCCGCGGCACCCGTTTCCCCTCCCGCCAGGCTATCGACCGGCGGCACCGCCCAGAGCGCTTATGGTGGTTCGCATGCCCATGGCACGTCGGTGGAGGGCGGGATGAGCAACGAAGCGGCGATCGCGCTGGTCGCCTGGGGCAACGCCTGGCTGACCGGGCACGTCGGGCCGGACGAGGCCGTCGACGCGATGGAGCGGTCCGCCGGGCCGCAGACCCTGGTGCCGCCGGGCGGGGCCGAGGTGCCGCTGCGCCGCGGCCTCGGCGAGCTGCGCGTCGCGGGCCTGCACGCGCTGCGCCTCGCGCTGCCCGCGCCCGGCGACCCGCTCGGGCTCACCGGCCCGCCCGAGCTGAACCGGGCCGCGATCGAGGCGGGCGCGGCCGTCGTCGCGGTGCTGCCCGGCCGCGCGCTCGGGCTGGTCCCGGCCGAGGACCGGCGCGGCTCGTCCTACGTCGGGGTGCGCTGGGACGCCCGGGACGCCGGCACCGCCCCGCCGGACGTGCCGTCGCTGGCCGACGCCGACCGGGCGCTGACGCTCGCCATGCGCGACGCCACCGAGGCGCTGCTGGCCGTCGACGACGTCGCCGGCGTCCCGCCCGAGATCGCCGACGCGCTGGCCGGCCTGCGCGACCCCGGCGGCCACCCCCTCGCCCCCGGCTACCCGCAGCGCGCGCACCGCGTCGCCGCGCTCGCCGGGCGGCTGTCGCTGGTGGTCGGCCTGGCCCGGCGGATGCAGGCGCGCGGCCTCAGCGGCGACCAGATGGTCCGCCGCGAGCAGGCGCTGCGGCTGCTGGACTCGGCGGTGCGGCGCGCGCTCACCGCCGCCTGCAACAGCGCGTTCGACCCGGTGCCCTAGGGAGCGCCCGCCCAGGGGAGCACGAAGGCGGGGCGCCCCCGAAGGGACGCCCCGCCTGCCGTTTCGCGTTCGCTCAGGCGCGGACGACGAGGGTGTTGCAGATCTTGTCGGCGAAGGTCTGCTTGCGCTCGTCCCACAGCGGCCAGAGGAAGCCGATGTAGCACAGGAAGCTGTCGGCGACGTGCGCGAGCTTGCGCACGAACGCCATGCCGAAGCCGATCGGCTGGCCGGTCTGCGCGGAGACCAGGCGGATGCCCATCTGCCGCTTGCCGATCGTCTGGCCGGTGGTGCCCTCCTGGTAGCACAGCCAGAGGCTGCCGGCGAAGGAGCCGATGGCGCCGACCAGCATCAGCAGGGCGCCGAGCACCGCCGCGCCGCTGCTGCCCGAGCCGGCCAGCACCAGGGACAGGATGTACAGCACGAAGAGCGGCCCGGCGAAGATCAGGGCGTCGATGATGTAGCCGCCGACCCGCGAACCCCACTCGGCCAGCTGGGGGCTCGAGCCGCCGTAGTGGTGGTGGTGGACCTCCTGGTAGCCCGGCTGCGCCGGGGGCTGGCCGTAACCCGGCTGGGCGGCCGGCTGCCCGTAGCCCGGCTGCGCCGGGGGCTGGCCGTAACCCGGCTGGGCGGCCGGCTGCCCGTAGCCCGGCTGCGCCGGGGGCTGGCCGTAGCCGGGCTGCGCGGGCGGCTGCCCGTACCCGGGCTGCGCGGGGGGCTGCTGCCCGTAGCCGGGCTGCTGCCCGTACGGGTCGTAGGGGTTACCCACACTTGCTCCTTATTGATTGACCCTGTGGTTATGTGACGCCCACCGGACTCGGCGGGATCCGCGAGCACGGCCGGAAATCTCCGGCCGTCTCAAACTCGCAGCAGCCCGAGCCTGGCGAGCTGCCACAGCTCCGACCCGACGAGGGCGGTGCCGAGGATCCAGGCACGGGTCCTCGGCTGGAGTGCCCACCACCGGCCTCCCGCCCCGAGCGGCGCCACGGCGATGCCGAGCGCGCCCGCCAGGGCCACCGGGTTCGCGAGCACGGCCCGGACCGGATGGCCCGAACCCAGCTCGATGAACACGGTGGTGCCCCCGCAGAGGGGGCAGGGGACTCCGGTGATCGCCCTCAGGGGGCAGAGCACGCCGGGGTCGTTGACGCGGTGGACCAGCGCCGCGCAGGCCGCCGCGGCGGCCATGGCGGCGACACGCAGCAGCACGCCCGCAGGGCCGCGCCGCGCGACGCCGAGGGACCGGTTGACCGGGCCGCCGGGCGCACCGTGCGGTGCGCCGGTGGCCGTCGCCCCGGACATTCCCCCCAACGTGTTCCTCCGCCTCGATGACATCAGTCCGATTGACCCATATATCGGGTTTGCCCCGAAGCTGGTCAAGTGGCAGCCGTCATCCGGGATGCGACCGTTACCTTCGTTGGACGAGCGTTCGGTACGCGGCCGACGCTGTCACAGGGGCAAGAGTAGGTCAAAACGCCGTCAACGGGGGTCCACTCCCCGATGACGGCCTGCGGTCCGGCGGTTGAACGGCACACCACACCCGGCCCTGAGGCCCTGCCGTGACGCACTCCACACGCGGCCCGGCGCGGGCCGCGGCGGTGAGACCGGCGGTCCCGCACGCCACCGCGGCCGGACCGGTGCGGCGGTGCGGGCGGGCCGGTGCGGGCGGACCGGTGCGGCTAGGCCTGTGCCGCCGCTCCGACCGTGATGGCCTGCTCGGGCTCGGTGAGGTGGTCGGCCTCGACGACGTCGGCGATGACGCCGGTGATGTTGTCCGGGCCGCCGTTGTCACGGGCGATCTGGATGAGCCGGGCGACGGCGCGGCGCGGGTCGGCCTCGGCCGACAGCACCTCGTAGATCGTCTGCGCGTCGACCGGGCCGCTCAGCCCGTCGGAGCAGAGCAGGTAGCGGTCGCCGAGCCGGGCCTCGCGCAGCCGCAGGTCCGGTTCGCGGTCGTCGCGGCCGTCCAGCACCCGGTACAGCACGTGCGACAGCCGCGAGGTCTCGGCCGGGTCGGCGTGCCCGCCGGCCTGCTTGGCCTCCTCCTTCAGCAGCTCGTCCATCGTGTGGTCCTGGGTGATCTGGTACAGCTCGCCGTCGCGCAGCAGATAGCCGCGCGAGTCGCCGATATGGGCGAGCGCGACCGACCGGCCCGACCACAGCATCGCCGTCAGGGTGGTGCCCATCCGGCTGAGGTCGGGGCGCTCCTCGCGCACGATGCGGAGCTTCTCGTTGGCCTCGGCGACCGCCCGGCCGAGGCTCTCGACAAGATCGTCATTGGGCGTCGCGGTATCCAGCGAGCGCAGCGATCCGATCACGGTGGAACTGGCCACCTCGCCGCCCGCATAGCCGCCCATGCCGTCGGCGACCGCGATCAACCGGGCCCCGGCGTAGCCGGAGTCCTCGTTGTTCTCCCGGTTGCACCCGATGTCACTGCCTGCTGCGTACCTGATTGCTACGTTCATACCAATTTCGATGACGATCCTGTCAGAGGAGTGATGGGGTCAGTCGCCGGCCAGCCCGTGCCGTACGGCGTAGAGCGCGGCCTGCGTCCGATCCTGCACTCCCAGTTTCATGAGCAGATTACTGACGTGAGTCTTGACCGTCTTCTCGGAGACCGTGAGCGCACGCGCGATCTCCCGGTTGGACCTGCCCCGTGCGATCTGCACGAGCACCTCCCGTTCCCGTTCGGTCAGCGCGGCCACGCCGCGGTCGTCGTCGTCCTTCCCGCCCGGCCCGGACCGCAGCACGGCCTCGGCCGCGTCGGGCGCGAACAGGACATGCCCATCGTGGACCGCTCTGATCGCCTGCACGAGCGCTTTCGGGTCGACGTCCTTGTAGAGATACCCCGCCGCCCCCGCCTGTACAGCCGGCAGCACGTGCCCGCGTTCGGTGACGCTGGTCAGGACGAGCACCCGTGCCGGGACCCCGCGTGCCCGCAGCTCCGTCAGCGCGGCCAGTCCGTCGGCGCCCGGCATCTTGAGGTCCAGCAGCACGATATCGGGCTTCAGCGATTCGGCCAGCGTCACCGCCGACACGCCGTCCGCGGCCTCGCCGACGACCTCGATGTCGTCCTGGATGCCGAGGAAGGTGCGCAGCCCCTGCCGGACCACCGGATGGTCGTCGGCGATCAGCACCCGGATCGCGGCGGTCGCGCTCACAGCGGCACCTCCACCCGGATCGCCGTCCCCGTGCCGGACGCGCTGTCGATGGACAGTGTGCCGCCGATCGAGCGCGCCCGGTCGCGCATCGAGGCGAGCCCGAGCCCGCCCGTCCGGTCGGCGGCGTCGCCGCCGGCCGCGTCGAAGCCGGTCCCGTCGTCGACGACCTCCAGCACCGCGGCGGCGGCGGACGCGCGCAGGCCGACCTCGACCGTGCGCGCCCCGGCGTGCCGCAGCGCGTTGTACAGGGCCTCCTGGGCGATCCGGTAGAGCACCGTCTCCTGCTCGTCGCCGAGGGTCAGCGCCGGGTCCCCGGCGAAGCGCACCCGCGCCTCGTGCGCGCGGTCCAGCACCTCCACGTGCTTGCGCAGCGAGTGCGCCAGCCCGTCGGCCAGGTCGGCGGGGCGCAGCTCGAAGATGACCGCGCGCAGCTCGGCCAGCGCCTCGGCGGCCAGCCGCTCGACCTGCTCCAGCTCGGCGACGGTGCGGGCCGGGTCGCGCTCGGCGAGCGCGGCGGCGGCCTGCGCGGTGAGCCGCAGCGAGAACAGCTTCTGCGCGACCGCGTCGTGCAGCTCGCGGGCGAGCCGGTTGCGCTCGGCGACGACGGTCAGCTCGCGGTTGTGCTCGTACAGCCGCGCGTTGGTCATCGCGATCGCGGCGTGCGCGGCGAACAGGGTGAGCAGCTCCTGGTCGTCGGCGGTGAACCCGCGGCCGGTGCGCCGGTTGGCCAGGAACAAGATGCCGAGGACGTCCTTGCCGTCGCGGATCGGCACCCCGAGGAAGTCCTTCAGGACCGGGTGCGCGGCCGGCCAGCCCTCGAACCCCGGCTCGCGGCGGATGTCGGCCAGGCGCAGCGGCTCGCCGGTGCGCAGCATCGCGGCGAGCATGCCGTGCTGGCGCGGCAGCGGCCCGATCGCCGCCCACTCGGCCTCGCTGACGCCCTCGACGACGAACTCGGCGAACGAGCCCTCGTCGTCGGGCACGCCGAGCGCGGCGTAGCGGGCGTCCAGCAGCTGCCCGGCGGCACGGACGATCACCTGGAGCACCTCGTGCACCGACAGGTGGCTGGTGACCGCGAGGACGGCGGAGCTGACCGCGCGCAGGGTCGCCCCCGGCTCCCCGCAGCTCCCGCGTCCCGTCTCCATGCCGGTCCGACCAGCCTTCCCCCGCCGCCGTGCGCCTTCGGCGCCTCCATGTGAAGACCGTACTCGCTGCGCGCCCGGTGACGAATCAGTCCGCGGTACTCGCCTCGGCCCGGTCTGCTCCCCCGCGCGGGCGACGGCGGGGCCACGGCCTGTCACCCGGCCGTCCCATCCCGCCGGAGGGCCTAGGACCAAAGATCGACGGAACCGGCCCTGACCGGCCGATCCGCGATGTCGGCCCGCCTTCCTACTGTTGGGGCATGACGCAGAAGACGGCACTCATCACCGGAGCCTCACGAGGGCTCGGCCGTGCCCTGGCCCACGCGCTCGCCAAGGACGGCTGGCGGCTCATCATCAACGCGCGCGACGCGGACGCCCTCGCCGCCGCCGCAGCGGACCTGCCCGGCGCGACCGTCGTCGCCGGGGACGTCACCGACGCCGCGCACCGTGCCGAACTCGTCCGCGCCGTGGACTCGGCGGGCGGCCTGGACCTGCTCGTCAACAACGCCGCGACGCTCGGCACCACCCCCCTGCCGCACCTGGCCGACCAGCCTCTCGACGACCTGTCGGCCGCTTTCGCCACCAACGTGCTGGCGCCGCTCGCCCTGGTCCAGGCGTTCCTGCCCACGCTCCGCGCGCGCTCCGGCGCGGTCCTGAACATCACCTCCGACGCCGCCGTGGAGGACTACGAGGGCTGGGGCGGTTACGGCGCGACCAAGGCGGCGCTGGACCAGGTGTCCAACGTGCTGGCCGCCGAGGAGCCCCAGGTGGCCGTCTGGTGGGTCGACCCGGGCGAGATGCGCACCGAGATGCTGCGCGCCTCCGGTGAGGACGCCGACGCGGCCCCGCCGCCCGAGGAGTCCGCCGCCGCGCTCGTCCGCCTTGTCAACGGCCATCTTCCGAGCGGCCGCTACCGCGCCGCGGATCTGGCAGGCTCGCGATGACCACCGCCCTGGAACCCGAGGACGCCCTGGAACCCCGAACCCCCGAGCGCGCCGAGAGCCTGCTGAGCGCCCGGTACCGCACCGCGACGGCCGGCATCGTGCTGGTGGTCACCCTGCTGGCCTTCGAGGCCATGTCGGTCGGCACCGTGATGCCGGTGCTCGCCCGCGACCTGAACGGCCTGTCCCTGTACGCCTGGGGCTTCAGCGCCACGCTGATCGCGAGCCTGCTGACCACCGTCCTCGGCGGCGGCTGGGTCGACCGGGACGGCCCCGCCCGGCCGCTGCTGACCGGCCTGGCGGTGTTCGTCGCGGGCCTGGCCGTCGCGGGCGCCGCCCCGACGATGTGGGCGTTCGTGGGCGGCCGCGCCCTGCAGGGCCTCGGCACCGGCGTCGCGCTCGTCGCCGTCTACGTGGTGATCGCGCGCTCCTACCCCGACTCGCTGCGGCCCCGGGTGTTCGCGGCGCTGTCGGCGGCGTGGGTGCTGCCGTCGCTGATCGGCCCGGCGGTCGGCGGCCTGGTCGCCCAGCACCTCGGCTGGCGCTGGGTGTTCCTCGGCCTGATCCCCCTCGTGGTGCCCGCCACGATGATGCTGGTCCCGGCGCTGCGCGCGCTCCGCCCCGCCGAGCAGGACGCCGCGCCCGCGGGCCGTGCCCGCTACCTGGCGGCCGTCGCGGTCGCCGCAGGCGCGGGCACGCTCCTGTACGGGCTGGAGCACCGGACCTGGGCGCTGCTCCCGGTCGCCGCCGCGGGCCTGGCCGGCCTGGTCTTCGGCCTGCCGCGCCTGCTGCCCGCCGGCACGCTGCGGATGCGGCGCGGCCTGCCGAGCGTCGTGCTGGTGCGCGGCCTGCTGTCGGGCGCGTTCTTCGGCACCGACGTGTTCATCCCGCTCACCCTCACCACCATGCACCACTTCAGCCCGGCCCAGGCGGGCGTGACGCTCACCCTCGGCGCGCTCGGCTGGTCGGCCGCCTCGCAGATCCAGGGCCGCTCCCGGCACCGCTCGCAGGCGTTCTTCGCCCGGCTCGGCGCGGTGCTCGTCGCCGCCGGCATCGTCGGCGTGACGGTCGCGCTGCAGTTCTCCGGCTGGGCCGCCGCGCCCGCCTGGATCCTCGGCGGCGCCGGCATGGGCTTCGCGATCAGCAGCCTGTCGGTGCTGCTCCTGGACGGCTCCGCCGAGAGCGAGCAGGGCGCCAACTCCGCCGCCCTGCAGATCGCCGACACCCTCGGGTCGTCCCTGGTCGTCGGCGCCGCGGGCGCCGTCATCGCCGGGGTCGGCACGGACCGGCTCGGCACCGGCCTCGCCGCCGCCGGGCTCGCCTTCGCCGCGATCGCCGTGCTCGGCGTCGTGGCCGCGCTCCGGATCGAGGCCGCGCGATGACCGGGACGCTCGACTTCGTCCTGCCGCCGGGCCTGGAGGCCCACGAGCCGCCCGAGGCGCGCGGCCGCGCCCGCGACGGCGTCCGCCTGCTGGCCGGGTACCGCGCCGCCGGGACGGTGGCGCACCACGAGTTCCGCGAGCTGCCGGCCCTGCTGCGGCCCAGCGACCTGCTGGTGGTGAACACCTCGGCGACGCTGCCCGCCGCCGTCCGCCTCGACAAGATCGCCGTGCACTTCTCGACGCCCGTCCCCGGCGGGGAGGAGGAGAACCTGTGGCTGGTCGAGCTGCGGCGCCGCGCCGGCAAGTCCAGCCTCCCCTACGCGGGCGGCAGCGAAGGCGAGTGGATCCCGCTGCCGGGCGGCGCCACCCTCACCCTGGTGGCCCGGCACACCGAGCGGCTCTGGCGGGCCCGGCTGAGCACCGACGTCGTCCCCTACCTGCGGCGCCACGGCGTCCCGATCCGGTACGGGTACGTGCCGCGCGACTGGCCCGCCGCCGCCTACCAGACCGCGTTCGCCTACGACCGCGGCACCGGCGGCGCCGAGATGCCGAGCGCCGCACGCCCCTTCACCCCGGAACTGGTGACGCGGCTGGTCTCAGGCGGCGTCCTCATCGCGCCGCTCACCCTGCATACGGGCGTGGCGTCCCCCGAGGCGCACGAACCGCCCTACGCCGAACGCTATGAGGTGCCCGCCGTGACGGCCGATCTCGTCGAGCACGTGCGCGCGCGCAGCGGACGCGTCATCGCGGTCGGCACCACCGTCGTGCGGGCTCTGGAGACGGTCGCTGCCGCAGACGGCCGCGTCCGCGCGGGGAGCGGCTGGACCGAGCACGTCGTCACCCCCGAGGACGGCGTCCGCGTGGTGGACGGCCTGCTGACGGGCCTGCACGAGCCGAAGTCGTCCCACCTGATGATGCTGACCGCCATCGCGGGCCTCGATCTGCTCGCCGCCACCTACGAGGCCGCCCTCGCCGAGGGCTACCTTTGGCACGAATTCGGGGACCTGAATCTGCTCCTTCCCTGATAAGCGGTCCGCATGGTGGACGTCACGCGCGCAGGCCGCGTTCCGGCCGGTACCGTGGAAACAGCTATGGACGGCCCGCCGCAGCGCACGCTGCTCATCACGCTCACCGGTCGCGACCGCCCCGGGGTCACCTCCCGGCTCTTCGGTACGCTCGCCGGTTTCCCCGTCACCGTCGCCGACGTCGAACAGGTCGTGATCCGGGGCCGGCTGGTCCTCGGCGTCCTGATCGCCTACACCGACAGCTCCGACGTCGGGCAGGTCTGGGCCGCCGCCGAGCGCGTCGCGGCCGACCTGGACATGGAGATCGAGCTGTCCACCGGCCGCGACAAGACGCTGCCGCGCCGCCGCGGCCGGCTGCACGTGACCGTGCTCGGCGCGCCGCTGAAGCCCGCCGCGATGGCCGGCATCGCCGGCAGCATCGCGGCCGGCGGGGCCAACATCGACCGCATCGAGCGGCTCGCGCACTACCCCGTCACCTGCATCGAGATGGACGTCTCGGGCGCCGACCCCGACGCGCTGCGCGCCGCGCTCGCCCAGGAGGCCGCCCAGCAGCAGGTCGACGTGGCCGTCCAGCACGGCGGCCTGCACCGGCGCGCCAAGCGCCTCATCGTGATGGACGTCGACTCCACCCTCATCCAGGGCGAGGTCATCGAGCTGCTCGCCGAGCAGGCCGGCTGCCTGCCCGAGGTCGCCAAGGTCACCGAGGCCGCGATGCGCGGCGAGCTGGACTTCGAGGGGTCGCTGCGCGAGCGCGTCGCGCTGCTGGCCGGCCTGGACGCCGCCGCGATCGAGGTGGTGCGCGACCGGGTCGAGCTGGCCGCCGGCGCCCGCACCATGGTGCGCACCCTCAAGCGCCTGGACTACAAGTTCGCCATCGTCAGCGGCGGCTTCACCCAGGTCACCGACGCGCTGGTGGCCGACCTCGGCATCGACTACTCGGCCGCCAACACCCTGGAGATCGAGAACGGCCGGCTCACCGGCCGGGTCGTCGGCCCGGTCATCGACCGCGCCGGCAAGGCCAGCGCGCTCGCCCGGTTCGCCCGCGAGGCCGGCGTCCCGGTCAGCCAGACCGTCGCGATCGGCGACGGCGCCAACGACCTGGACATGCTGCAGGCCGCCGGGCTCGGCATCGCCTACAACGCCAAGCCGGTCGTCCGGCAGGCCGCCGACACCGCGGTGAACGTGCCCTACCTGGACACGATCTTGTTCCTGCTCGGCATCTCCCGCGAGGAGATCGAGGCGGCCGACGCCGCCGACCAGGAGGTTCACCGGTAACACCGGTGATCACCCCCGCCGTTTCCGGGTAGGACGCGGGCAGGGGGTGAGCGTGAGGCTGCTGCAGCGTCTGCGGGACGCGTATGCCGAGATCGAGGGACATGCGACGCCGGTCTACGGGTTCGCCGCCTCGCTCGCCGTGGCGCTGCCCCTGATCGTCGGCGCGCTCACCGACCACGACGCGCAGGGCGCGACGATCTCGCTCGGCGCCTACCTGGTCGCGCTGCGCACCCCCGAGAGCCACTACGGCGTGCTGGCCCGCAACCTCGCCGCCACCGTCGCGGTCATCACCGTCTGCGCCACCATCGGCGGGTTCCTGTCCGGGCACACCTGGCTCGCCGTCGTCGTCGTGCCGCCGATCGTCGCGCTCGGCAGCGCCGTCCGCTGGATCGGCCCGACCGCCGCGCTCACCGTGCTGATGACCGCCGTCCGGCCGCACAGCGAGCACATCGTCTACAACGGCCTGCTGGAGCTGGTCGGCGGCCTGCTGATGAGCGCGCTGCTCCTGGCGCCCTGGCCCGCCCGCCGGCTGCGGCCGCTGCGCACCGCGCTCGCCGACGCCGCCGAGGGCGTGGCCGGCGCGCTGGACGCGGTCGTCGAGGAGATCGGCGAGCAGGACCCCGCGCCGCTGGAGAGGATCGAGGCCGAGGACCCCGGGCTCGCCGCCGTCGCCCGCCCGCCCGGCTGGCAGCAGAGCCGCCGCACCGCCTCGCGCGCCCTCGCCCGCGCCCGCGGCACCGTCGGGCTCTACCGGGCGGTCCGGACCGGCGAGCCGACCCGCCCGGACCGGCTGTTGAAGCACCTGGGCCGGATCATGCACGAGACGATCGCGCTGGAGTCGCTGATCGGCGCCGCCGAGCGGCACCCGCCGGACCGGCCCTGGGAGCTGGAGGCGCGGGTCGCGGTCACCGCGCTGGCCGCCCGGCTCCGGCTGATCGCCGCGACCGTGGCCAACCCCGCCGACCTGCCGCTCGGCGACCAGGAGTCGCCGGCGGTGCGGCGCTTCGCCCGGCAGAGCGAGAAGATCCGCCGGGCCGGGATGGCCGGCGACGAGGACATCGTCGCCGTCTCGCTGGTCGACCAGATCGGGCGCTCCATCGAGCGGATCGCCGGCAGCGTCGACGCGGCCCGCCGCGTCGCCGAGGGCGGCGTGCACATCGGCGTCGGGCCGCCGCGCCCCTTCGCCCCGCACCCGCTGTCGGCGTGGGAGCAGCTCAGCCACGCGGTGCGCACCCGCTCGCCGGACTTCCGGCAGACCTCCCGGCAGGCCGTCGCCGTCGCGGTCGCCATGGCGATCGCGGCCGCGCTCCGGCTCCGGCACGCGCCCTGGCTGACGATCACCACCATGCAGAGCCTGCGCGGCACCTACGAGGAGACCGTCACCCACCTGATGCAGCGCGTCGGCGGCACCGTGGCCGGCTCGGTGGTCGCCGCCGTCCTGCTCGCCCTCACCCCCGACCAGCTGTCCGCCGCGCTGGTGCTGTTCGCGTTCGCGATGGCCGCGTTCTCGCTGCGCGGCGTCAACTTCACCTACTGGGCGCTGTTCGGCACCCCGCTCGCGATGATGCTGCTGGAGTTCTCCACGCCCTCCACCTGGACGTCGGCGGGCGAGCGCGTCGTGCTGACCCTCGCCGGCTGCGCCCTGGCCTTCCTCGCGGTGCGGCTGCTGTGGCCGCACGGCTACACCCAGCGGCTCCCCCTCCTGCTGGACCGGCTGCTCTGCACGCACGCCGAGCTCGCCCGCACCACCTCGGCGCTCGTCGACGGCGGCGAGATCGAGCAGCTCCCGCAGAGCCAGCTCACCGCGGCCGAGCAGGCCACCGAGAAGGTGAACGAGACCCGCGCGCGGCTCAGCGAGGAGCGCGTCCCGCGGCAGGAGCAGATCAACGAGCTGGACACGGCCGTGCGCGCCGCCAACCGCATCCGCGACCACCTGATCGCGATGGGCCGGATCGTCCGCGAGGACCATGTGGACATCGGGCCCGTCCCCGAGATCCTGGAGCGGGTCGCCGACCGGCTGGACGAGGCCGCCGACGCGCTGGACGACCCGCCCGAGGAACGGGCGGACAGGGAGGACAAGGACGACGCCGCCGCCGACGAACGGCTCGACGGGGAGTTCACCGACCTGGACGAGCACCTGTCCAACCTGGCCCGGCGCCGCAACTCCGAGGTCGAGGCGGGCGCCGGCCCCGACGAGTCCACCCCGCTGCAGCACGCGCTGCTGCAGGTCTCGGGGACCCGCTACGCCGCGCGCGCGCTGCGCCGCGACACCGACAAGCTGATCAAGTCGGCCCGCGCCGCCCTGACCGTCACCAGTCCTTCGGCGTCCACGCGGAAGTGAGGGTGCCGGGGACCAGGTCGCGCCACGGGCCGCCCAGCTCGATGACGGCGGCGGCGCAGGTGGGGAACTCCCGCGGCGCCGCGTCGCCGGCCAGGTCGTGGACGAGCTGGTGGACGGCGGGGTTGTGCCCGACGAGCAGCAGCGTCCGCGCCTCGTCGCCCGTCAGCCGGACCAGGTCCGCCAGGACGGCCGGGTCGTTGTCGTAGATGCCCTGCTCGAACTCCACCGGGACGCCGTCGCCGAGCGCCAGCCCCTCCAGCGTCTGCCGGGTGCGCAGCGCGGGCGAGCAGAGCACCGCGTCAGGGAGCAGACCGCGGTCGCGGAGGCGGTCGCCGGTCGCGGCGGCGTCCGTCCGGCCGCGCTCGGTGAGCGGGCGGTCGAAGTCGGCCAGGCCGATCCCGGCGGCGGCCTTGGCGTGGCGCAGGACGATCAGCGTCGGCATGCCGCCAGCCTAGGGGGCCACGAGCGCGGCCAGGCCCCAGAGGGCGAGCATGATGCCCAGCATCCCGCAGAGGACGATCGCGATGCCCTTCGGGCCCGCCACCGTCTTGTTCTCGCCGCTCACGCGTGCCTCCCGTCGCCGTCCCGTATGTACAGCGTACGGCCGCTGCGCGGTGCCCGGGCGGCGGGGCCCGGGAAGGGCCCCGCCGGTCCCGCTCACACCTTGCCGGCGTCCTCCGGCGAGGCCGTGCCCTGCGGCGGGACGGCCGGCTGCTCGGCGGGCAGCGCCGCCGCGCCCTCCCCGGTGACGGCGCCGGGCGCCCCCGCCCCGGCCAGGTCGGCGCCGATCGGGTCGGCGCGCCGCTTGGACAGCACGATCGCGCCGACGACGACCACGACCGCCGCCGCCGTCACCCCGATCCGCAGGCCCACGTTGCCCGCGTAGGTGACGACCGCGTCCGCGACCAGCAGCGCGACCAGGTTCATCACCTTGATCAGCGGGTTGATCGCCGGGCCCGCGGTGTCCTTGAACGGGTCGCCGACGGTGTCGCCGATCACGGTGGCCTCGTGCGCCGGGCTGCCCTTGCCGCCGAGGTGGCCCTCCTCGACCAGCTTCTTGGCGTTGTCCCAGGCGCCGCCGGAGTTGGCCAGGAACACCGCCATCAGCACCCCGGCCGCGATCGCGCCGCCCAGGAACGCGCCGAGCGGCGCGTAGCCGAGGCCGAACCCGACCGCGATCGGGGTCAGGATCGCCAGCAGGCCCGGGGTGGCCAGCTCGCGCTGCGCGTCCCGGGTGCAGATGTCGATCACCCGGCCGTAGTCGGGCTCCTCGGTGTAGTCCATGATCCCCGGGTGGTCCCGGAACTGCTGGCGCACCTCCACCACGACCCGGCCGGCCGCCCGGCCGACCGCCATGATCGCCAGCCCGGAGAACAGGAACACCACCGCCGCGCCCGCGATCAGCCCGATCAGCACGTTGGGGTTGTCGATGGACAGGCTGAACGAGGCGAACGAGCCGAGCGCGTCCCTGGCGTCCCGCGACGCGCCCGCCAGCGCCTCCACCACCGTGGTGCGGAACGAGCCGAACAGCGCGGTCGCGGCGAGCACCGCGGTGGCGATCGCGATGCCCTTGGTGATCGCCTTGGTGGTGTTGCCGACCGCGTCCAGCCGCTCCAGCACGGCCGCCGCCTCGCCCGTCACGTCGCCCGACATCTCGGCGATGCCCTGCGCGTTGTCCGAGACCGGGCCGAAGGTGTCCATCGACACGATCACGCCGACGGTGGTGAGCAGCCCGGTGCCGGCCATCGCCACCGCGAACAGCGCGACGGTGGTGTTGCCGAAGCCGAGCAGGAACGCCCCGTACACCGCCGCGCCGATCACCAGCGCGGTGTAGACGGCCGACTCCAGGCCGAGCGAGATGCCCGACAGGATCACGGTGGCCGGGCCCGTCCGGGCGCTGCCGGTGACCTCCTGCACGGGCTTGCGGGAGGTCTCGGTGAAGTACCCGGTGAGCAGCTGGATCGCGCTCGCCAGCACGATCCCGATCAGCACCGCGCCGAGCGCCACCCAGCGCGGGTCGGCGTCCAGTCCGCTGATCTTGGCGTCGGTGACGCCGTCCAGGCCGGCGAACGACGACGGCAGGTAGGCGAACGCGGCGACCGCGACCAGCAGCGCCGAGATCACCGCGGAGACGAAGAAGCCGCGGTTGATCGCCGACATGCCCGAGCGGTCCTTGGCCCGCGGCGCCACCGCGAAGATCCCGATCACCGCGGTGATCACGCCGATCATCGGCACGATCAGCGGGAACACCAGGCCCTGCGTGCCGAACGCCGCGCTGCCGAGGATCAGCGCGGCGACCAGCATGACCGCGTAGGACTCGAACAGGTCGGCGGCCATCCCGGCGCAGTCGCCGACGTTGTCGCCCACGTTGTCGGCGATGGTGGCGGCGTTGCGCGGGTCGTCCTCGGGGATGCCCTGCTCGACCTTGCCGACCAGGTCGGCGCCGACGTCGGCGGCCTTGGTGAAGATCCCGCCGCCGACCCGCATGAACATCGCCAGCAGCGCCGCGCCGAACCCGAAGCCCTCCAGTACCTTCGGCGCGTCGCCCTTGTAGGCGAGCACGACCACGGCCGCCCCGAACAGGCCGAGGCCGACGGTGAACATCCCGGCGACGCCGCCGGTGCGGAACGCGATCCGCATCGCCTTGCGCTCGCCGCCCTCCTCCCGTGCCGCCGCGGCGACCCGGACGTTGCCGCGCACGGCCAGCCACATGCCGGTGAACCCGGTGACGGCCGAGAACAGCGCCCCGATGACGAAGAAGACCGACCGGCCGATCCGCTCGCCGGTGCTGTCGGCGGGCAGGAGCAGCAGCACCAGCGGGATCAGCACGACGAAGACCGCCACCGTGCGGAACTGGCGTTTCAGATAGGCGAGGGCGCCCTCCTGGACGGCCCGCGCGATTTTCTGCATCTTCTCGGTGCCCTGGCCGGCGGCCAGCACCTCCCGTACCAGTCCTGCGGCGACGGCCAGTGCCAGCAGCGCGACCACTGCGACGACGACGACCAGGGTGAGGTCGCCGCCGCCGAGATCCACTTCTGCGCCGGCCGGGCTTGACAGGGAAAGCCCAGACATCCGTCCTCCTCGACAGGGGCGTGGCGATCCGATCACCCATAAGGGCGATTCTTTACCGCGTACCCCGCGGGCGCTGTTTTGGAACTCCTCGCACGGCAACGCGGGCGCCCGGAGTCCACGCAGGCCACGCCGCGAAGAGAAGAGTCCGGCCCCCTTAACGAAGGCGGTACCCGATAGCAATCACGGGCGTCTTGAATTCCATCCGGCCACCTGATCGCCCCGCCCGTTGGCGCAGGTCAGCACCGCGACCCGATTTTCCCGCAAAAAGGATCTTGACAGCACCCGCTTTCCCCGGTGCCGCCAATTCCAGGCCGTCTCTATATCAGATTATAACCGAACCATAAATGGCTTTCCAGAGCCGACGGGAAAACGATCTCACGTCGGTGATTCACCGCCCGCACCGGGTCCGCGCACAAAGGCGCCCCCCGCTCGTACGAGCGGGGGGCGCCGGGGACCCTGGCGGCAGCCGTGCGGCAGGCTCACCGCTTGCGCGCCTGCGCGGCACGCCGGTCGGCCTTGGCCTGCGCCCGCAGCTCCTTGACGCGGTCCTTGGCGATGGCCTGGCTGAACTCGGGGTGGATCATGGCGGGCTCCTTCGTCGGGTGCCGGACCGGCCTCCCCCGGCCCGACACCTGAAAGACTCGCGCTAAGCCCCCTGAGCCCACATGGGGACGATGCCTTATCCCGCCGCCTCAGATCCCCGCGCGGACCCCTAAGACGCCCCGACCCACCCCTGAGGCGCCCACCACCAGCCCCACACGGCACCTCAGCACCCACGTGAATGCGCTATCCCCCCAGGCAGGGCAACGCCGAAGGCGAACCCCGCGCAACGACCCCACCCCGCACACGAGCGCCCCCGGGATGGGCCGAGCCGCTGGGCCGGAAACGAATCCCCACGGCCATCAAGCGAGCGCGTCATCGATCCTGCGCAACAACCTCAACGACCAAGCGAGTGCGCTACCGGCCGGCAGGGCGACGCCAAAGGCGAACCCCACCGGGTCTACCGCACTCGCCTAAGCACGACCAGAGGGCTGGCCACCGCCCCGCACAGCCCGAGCCCCGCGCAACAACCTCAACCCGCACACGAATGCGCCCCCCGGTGGGGGAACGCCGGAGGCGAATCACCATCTGGCACCGCTCGCTACGCGCACATGCTCTTCACACACGGCACGAGCCCTGCGCGGTCACCCCGGCCCTCCCGCAAGAGCGTCACCGACCTAGGAGCGTGGCGACGCCGGAAGCGAGCCTCACCCTCGAGTCGGTCACGAAGCGCTTCGCACGCGCCTCTGAGCACGGCCAAGGGATGGGCCGACGAACCCCCTGGACCCCGCAAGATCGCGGATCAGCCGCGCTCTCCCGAGCGCGGCCGAGGACGGGTCCGCGAGCCCCTAGGGCCGGGATTGCGAGGCACAGCCATTCGCGCCGGCGCTCAACACGGCCGAAGGCCCCGTCCCATGATCGGGACGGGGCCTTCGGACACTGGTCCGGGGGTCAGTCGGCTTCGGCCAGACTCGCCGAGGCAGGCCAGCTCATGCGGATCTGGACGCCCTTCGGGGTGGCCGAGATGTCCACGTCGTCGGCCAGGCCGGCGATGACGGCCAGACCGAGGTCCACGCCGTCGTCGGACAGGAAGTCCAGCTCCTCGGGCGCGCCCACGGCCGCCAGGTCGCCCGCCGGCCCCGTGCCGTCGTCGCCGGGGACGGCGTCGCTCACGGTCACCTCGAACCGGCCGCCGGAGCCTGCCAGCTCCAGCCGCACCGGCTCGTCCGGGCACTGCCGGCGATGCGCCTCCACCGCACGCGAGCAGGCTTCACCGACCGCCAGCCGCACCTCGTCCAGCAGGGCCTCGTCCACACCGCAGCGGCGGGCCACCGCGGTGACGATCAGACGGGCCGTCCGGACGTGCACGGGCAGCGCACTGAAAGAGAGTTCAACGATCGCCATCTCAGGGGGCCGGCTACTTGGCGCCCTTGCGCTTCTCCTCGGCATCGGCGATCGAGTCGTGGATGCCGAAGACCTTGGTCAGCCCGGTGATCCGGAAGATCTTGAGAATGCGCTCCTGGGTGCACACCAGCTCCAGGGAACCGTCGTGGGCGCGCACCCGCTTCAGGCCGCCGACCAGCACGCCGAGCCCCGTCGAGTCGAGGAACTCCACCTTCTCCATGTCCACCAGCAGGTGGAACTTGCCCTTGTTGACCAGGTCGATGAGCTTCTCGCGAAGCTTCGGCGCCGTGTAGACGTCGATCTCGCCCTCCACCGTGATGACGGTCAGCCCGTCGTCGGTGGTGTAGTCGTTCACCTTCAGGTCCACAGATCCTCCAGCGCCGTACAGCACATTCCATTCCGCGACGCCCTGAACTCCAAGGTGGTGATCCGGGCGACGGAACTCCGTCGAGATTCAACCACGCCCCGGCGTCATGGAGGCACGTTATCGTCCAGAGAGACGAAAGTTCGTACCGTCCCGTCTGACCTGGTGATCTGCCGTTCTTGGCAGGGGGAACAGGACCACCGGCACCGGGGCGTTCCCCTGGTTTTGCCCAGGCTGGCAGACTGAAAACCTGATGTCCCATCAAAGATCTTCACCGCCGCTGGACCGGCTGCTGGGCGACCCGTCCCGGCGCGAGCGCATCACCCACGTCGAGCACGTTCCCGCACGTGAGGGGCGTCGCGCGCGCTGGCCGGACTGGTCGCCCGAGCCGCTCGTCCAGCGGATGACGGCCGCCGGGATCGAGGCGCCGTGGGAACATCAGGCCGCCGCGGCCGAGCACGCCCACGCGGGCCGCTCGGTGATCGTGGCGACCGGCACCGCCTCCGGCAAGTCCCTGGCCTACCTGCTGCCCGCCGTCGCGACGATCTACGACGAGGGCCAGGACGGCACTGTGCTCTATCTCTCCCCCACCAAGGCCCTCGCCGCCGACCAGCTGCGCGCCCTGCGGGCGCTCCGCCTGACCAGGGTGCGCGCGGCCACCTACGACGGCGACACCCCCCGCGACGAGCGCGCCTGGGTCCGCCAGCACGCCAACTACGTGCTGACCAACCCCGACATGCTGCACCGCTCCCTGCTGCCCGCGCACGCCCGCTGGCGCGGCTTCCTCCGCCGCCTCCGCTACGTGGTCATCGACGAGGCGCACGGCTACCGCGGCGTGTTCGGCTCGCACGTCGCGCAGATCCTGCGCCGCCTGCGCCGGATCTGCGCCCGCTACCACGCCGACCCCGTCTTCGTCCTGGCGTCGGCGACCACCTCCGACCCGGCGACGACGGCGTCCCGCCTCACCGGCGCCGACGTGGTCGCCGTGGACGCCGACGCCTCCCCCCGGGGCCCGGCCGCCTTCGCCCTCTGGGAGCCGCCGCTGACCGAGCTGCGCGGCGAGCACGGCGCGCCCGTCCGCCGCACCGCCACCGCCGAGGCCGCCGACCTGCTGGCCGACCTGGTGGCGGAGAACGTCCAGTCGCTGGCCTTCGTCCGCTCCCGCCGCGGCGCCGAGTCGGTCGCCCTCGGCGCCAAGCGGGCCCTGGCCGAGGCGGCGCCCTCCCTCGTCGACAAGGTCGCCGCCTACCGCGCCGGCTACCTGCCCGCCGAGCGCCGCGCCCTGGAGACGGCCCTGCGCGACCGCACCCTGGTGGGCCTGGCCAGCACCAACGCCCTCGAGCTCGGGGTGGACGTGTCGGGGCTGGACGCCGTCCTGGTCTGCGGCTGGCCGGGCACCCGCGCGTCCCTCTGGCAGCAGGCGGGCCGCGCCGGCCGCTCGGGGCAGGCCTCCCTCACCGTCCTGGTCGCCCGCGACGACCCCCTCGACACCTTCCTGGTGCACCACCCCGAGGCCGTCTTCGGCCGCCCGGTGGAGGCGACCGTCCTGGACCCCGACAACCCCTACGTCCTGGAACCCCACCTGTGCGCGGCGGCGTCGGAGCTGCCGCTGACCGAGGACGACGCCGCCCTGTTCGGGCCCACGACCGCCGACCTGCTCCCCGACATGGTGCGGCGCGGGCTGCTGCGGCGCCGCCCGACCGGCTGGTTCTGGACGCGCCGCGACCGCGCCTGCGACCTCGCCGACATCCGCGGCGCGGGCGGGCCGCCCGTCCAGGTGATCGAGCTGTCCACGGGCCGGCTGCTCGGCACGGTCGACGAGTCGTCGGCCCACTCCATGGTCCACGAGGGCGCCGTCTACATCCACCAGGGCGAGTCCTACATCGTCCAGACCCTGGACCTGGAGGACTCGGTGGCCCTCGTCGAGGCGGCCGAGCCCGACTACTCCACCACGGCCCGCGACGTCACCGACATCCGCATCGTCGAGCAGTTGCGCTCCACCGCCTGGGGCGAGGCGACCCTCTGCCACGGCACCGTCGAGGTGACCAACCAGGTCGTCGGCTACCAGATGCGGCGCCTGCAGACGGGCGAGATGCTCGGCGAGAAGCCCCTCGACCTGCCCCCGCGCACCCTGCGCACCCGGGCGGTCTGGTGGACGCTGTCCCCCGACCAGCTGGAGTCCCTCGGCGACATGGACGTCGCGGGCGCGGCGCACGCGGCCGAGCACGCCTCGATCGGCCTGCTGCCGCTGTTCGCGACCTGCGACCGCTGGGACATCGGCGGCGTCTCGACGGCGCTGCACCCCGACACGGGCCTGCTCACGGTCTTCGTCTACGACGGCCACGAGGGCGGCGCGGGCTTCGCCGAACGCGGCTACGCCGAGGCGGCCGGCTGGCTGAGCGCCACCCGCGACGCCATCGCCTCCTGCGAGTGCGAGGCGGGCTGCCCGTCGTGCATCCAGTCCCCCAAGTGCGGCAACGGCAACGACCCCCTGGACAAACACGGCGCCCTGGACATGCTGGCCGAACTCCTCCGCGGCGCCCCCTGAAACCAAGCCGCCTGCGCGGGTGAGGCGACCACGGCTGAGAACACCGCGCCCGCCGTCGCCCGAGGAGCCCGCCGCCCTGGCCGGGCCGGCGACCGAAGGCATCCATGACCCCGGCGTGATGCCGTTCGCCGTCCCCAGGACCGACCGGCCGCCGGCTCGCGCGGAGCATCCTCCTCCACCACTGGCGGGAACCGGGCGCTCGGTCTCACCGTCTTCCATACCGGCGAGGTCGTCAGGACGCATGCGATCCGCCGATCACCCGCCAGGCGTCCACCGGCTCCTTGCCCGGCCCGCGCCATCGGGGCCTGAGCACCGGAACGCGGGCCGCGGTGCTACGGCCTTCCGGCCTGGGCGCCCAAGAGGCCGCCTTCGCGGACGACCACGCCCTCTAGGCCGTCTCCCACCGCCTCGACGGCACCGACCGCCACGTCATCCGTGGCGCGCTCGCCCTCTCTCAGCGCCTGCGCCTGACCAGCGCCGCCTGGGAGCGACCCGGTCACCATCGAAGCTCGCCCCCTGTCCCCCCCTGACGGACCTGAACAGCATGCGGCCATCACCGCCCCAACGGAACAACCGACCTCAGATCCCACTCAAGCCGGATTGCCCCGTCACATCACAGGCCATCCCCGACAAAGGCGTATTAGCCAGCGCAACCAGACCACGTCCTATAGGACGCTGGCCGCCGTCGGCCCCATCCTTGCCCGGCCCGCCATCACGACGTCCCTCGCCCCGGGCTGCGCCACATCACTTTCGGCGGCCGCTTTCCCCACGGCATCGCCCGGCGCATCGCATCCACCTGGCCGTCACCGAACCCCAAGAGCAAGCGCCCCGGCCTACCGACGCGGCAGCCGCGCCACACCCGGCAACTCAGCGATCAACTACGCCTCACGGACTGACCCACCGCCAGCAGGCCCCGCCGGACGTGCCGACACGACGCCCCTCAGACTCAGGCTGCGCCGCGCCGTCCTTGGCGGTCCGGCTTCCCCGGCCACTCCGCCCGACGCTTCACACCCACCAAGCCGTCACCGAATCTCAAAACAAGCGCTCCGGGCCTGCCAACGCGACAGCCACGCCCTCACGGACCTGCCGACCGCCGTCAGGCCTCGTCCTTGCCCGGCTTGCCGTCGCGACGTCCCTCAGACTTAGGCTGCGCCGCATCGTTCTTGGCGGTCCGCTTCCCCAGCCGCGTCGGCCGACGCTTCGCGTCCGCCTTGGCCGCCGGGGCCTTGGCGCCGTCCACAGTCTTCGGCGTGGGAGCGGCCGTGTCCTTCGCGCCGTCCTTGACCTTCGGCGCGGGGGCGACCGGGCCCTTGGCGCCGTCCGCAGCCTTCGTTGCGGGAGCGGTCGTGCTCTTCGAGCCTTCCGCGGCCTTCGGCTCGGAAGAAGCCGGCACCTTCGCGCCGTCCACGGTCTTCGCCGCAGCCGCCTTCACGCCCTTGCCGGCGAGCTTCGGTCCCTTGGCTGCGCCGGGCTTGCCTTCGGCGGCCTTCACCGCCGGGGTCAACGGCGCGGTCTTGGCCCTGGCCTCGGCGTTGGCGATGTGCTGGCGGGCCTTGCTGACCCGCTTGCGGCCGGTGCCGCTCCGCGCCATGCGGGCGGCCATCCCCTGGCGGCTCACGCCGGCCTGGGCGACCCGCAGCCGGCGCGTCCACGTCCCCAGGTGCGCGGCGACGACGAGCAGGATCATCGCGATGCCGATGCTCTTGCCCCACTGCAGGCTGTCGGTCGCCGCGACGTTCTTGGCCTTCGGCGCGTTCTGGTCGGCGACCTGCGGCGTCGGGTAGGCGAACCCGGCCGTGGCACCGGGCGGCTGCACCGAGGGCAGGGTGACGGGCGAGTTGTTGTTGAACGGCGTCAGCGGCGTCGTCGTGTTGTTGGTGGGCGGGGGCAGCGTGGTGTTGTTGCCGCCGCCGCCGTTGTTGCCACCACCGCCGGTGCCGGTGCCGCCGCCGACCGAGACGTTCGCCGTCCCGGCACCGGACGAGAGCGAGCCGCCCGTCCCGGTAGCGCGCTTGGCGCGGACGCTGACGGAGACGCTGCCGCTCGTGCCCGAGGAGAGCGGCAGGGTGGTGGAGCAACTCGTGCCGGAGCAGAGGCCGCCGACCGAGCCGCTCCTGGAACCGGCGCCGGGAGCCGAGACCGTGTAACCGATGAGGTCGCTCTCCAGCCCGAGGTTCCAGCTCACCTTGACCTTGTTCCCGGACGCGCTGGCCGACACCCCGCTCGGCGACGCCGGCGGGATGCGCACGGTGAAGGTGTTGGAGTCGTAGACGTGGTTGGTGAGCGCGCCCTTCAGGTAGACCGTGTACCGGCCGTTCCGCTGCAGCGAGATGGGCGCCGACAGGTTGCCCGCTCCCGACCCCTCGGTGAGGAAGCTGTCCCCCGAGCCGGGCGCCTTGACCCGCAACTGCATCCGGACGGTGAAGTCGTAGTGGGCCCGCGCGGTGACCGAGGAGCCGCTGGTGATGACGGCCCCGCTCTGCGGCGCGAGGACGCTGGTCGAGGCGGCGGCGTGCGCCGAGGTGCCACCGAGAACCGGGAAACCTATCGCAAGGGGTGCCGCAAGCGTGATCGCACCGATCCTGCGAATGTTGGTCACGGCCTCAATCCCTTCATCGGACGACCTGCCGGAAGCCTCTGCGCGTACCGCCGGATTCGGGGAGCGACGGTCGGGGGCGAGTGGTCGTGTGGCACCGTCACATCGAGCGGTGACTACGGGCTTACGGCAGCGTAACGTACCAACCGGTAGTCAAAGTCACAGAAAGATGACAAAGTCGTCTCCAGCAACTATTGACATCCAGTGCAACAAGCCATCGGCCGTCAGGGTACGCCCTCCGGCGCCGCAGGACCAGCCCTGGCCCGGGAAACGATCCGCACCTCCGCGACCCCCAGCGGCACACGCGCGTCCACGCTCACCGAGACCTCGACGTCCCTGCCGCGCACGGCACACCGCGACAGCCTGCCCCGCGAGGCGGCCGCGATCTCCCCGGCCCTCCGGCAGGCCACCGCGCTCCCCTCGGCCACCCGCTGCGCCCCGGCCAGTGCCGCGAGATCGGCCGCCGCATCCCCCCGCTGGCGCGCGGCCCGCACCCCTCCCACGGCCATGGCCGCAACCCCTGCCAGCCAGACGGCCCCGAGGAACGCCACCACCAGTACCGTCCCCGCCCCCGCGTCCTTCCGCTGGATCACCCCTTCACCTCCCACCCGGCCAGGCCTGCACCCATCGCCCCCGCTCTCCCTCATCTCGCCCCGCGCCGCCTTCTCCCGCACCCCAGAACACCGACCCGCCGCCCCCAGCCCCGGAGAAAACCCGCCGACGCTCGAGCCGTACGACCCGCGAGGCCCGTCATGGAGCGGGCCCCTGGCCGGAAGGAGGTCCGGCCGAGTCCGCCTCTACTCCGGGTTCGGTGGCGGCCATGGCCTGGACGCGAACCAGCAGTGGCGAGAAACCGGACGTGCCTGGCGGACGCACGGGAACGGAGATCTCAACACGCGTCGACTCTCCGTCCCGCCGGACTGCGATCACCGCCCCAGCGGGCACGGCGCGGGCGATGAACGCCCGCACAGCGGGCAGCGGTTCGCCCCGCGCGGCCAGTCGTACACCGCTGCGCGCCGCATCGGCACAGCCGAGATGGACCGAGGCGACCGTCACTCCCCACAGGATGACCACCGTGACCAGCACCAGCGTGGGCAGTGCCAAGGCGATCTCCGCCGTGACCATGCCCTGATCACTCCGCCGGCGCCCCGGCCGCGCCCCCTGCAAAACCCCACCCCTCTCATGTCCGGCTCCACCACCTTCGACTCCGCAAACCCCACTTCCTGCCCTCCCCACCACCCCGCACGCGCGCCCGCGCCGCACACAGAAGACCGCCGCACAGCTTCGGCACATGTCACGCCGCCTGTACTGGATCACCGCCCTCACATCTCGGGCACACCACCTGCGGTGAACCCACGTGGTCTGTCCGGTGCGCTGCGTCGCTTACGCCGCGCCTTAAGCGCTTACGTGCCGAACATGCCGCTTGCGGCGGCTCAACTGCGACCTGGTCTCGCAACCTGCGACGGACCGCAACTGCATCTGGGGTTTGGTCACATTGGTCGTGGCTGCCACGCCGATGTCTCGACTATCTCGCCATGCGTTGCCAGCGAGTCGGGGCCTGCCATGCCGCCCCGGTGGTCGTGCCGCCTCGGGGTCACTGTGCAGGGGGCTGACGTGTCGACTTCGGCGAGTACTGGCGCTCTCATCTGTCCACGTTGCTTTTAAGGGTGCCTACGCCCTGGTGCGTTGGCTCGGTGAGGTGTTGGCCGCGTCGTCTTCGTGAGATCGGCGGTTCGGGCATCTGACGGGGTGCGTGCCGTTCTGCTCCCGAATCGGCTTACCCGCCGAGTTGCAGGGCTCTACGAATGATCCCGACGAGGAGCCCTCTTACCTGCGGGCTGGTGACGATCTTGTAGAGCAGGCCGGCGAAGCCGGCGGCGGCGATCGTGCCGACCGCGTACTCGGCGGTCGTCATCCCCATGTCCCTGGTCCTGCGGCTCCAGCGCCGCAGCCATGTGATCTTCACTGGCACTCCTTTCCCGGGGCGCTCGTCCGCGCCTGGAACCAGCCTGCGCCTCGGCCACAGACTGCGACAGTCGAATGACGTTCTGTGGATAACCTGGTGGTCAGGGGGTCAGGAACGTGGACGCCATGCCGGCGATGGCCGGCACCACTCCGAGCAGTACGAAGGCGGGCAGGAAGCACAGCCCCAGCGGGACGAGCGCACGGATCCCTGCGGCGCGGGCCCGTGCCGCGGCGGCAGCACCGGCGGTTCTGCGCTGGTCCCTCGCGAGCCGCGCCAGTGTCGGCGCGAGTGCCGCGCCGCTGCGGGTGGCCCTAACGGCGGTGCGGGCGAGAGGCGCCAGCATCGGTTCGTCCGCGAGCGCCAGCCACGCCACAGCCGGGTCGACTCCGAGGCGGATCCGCACCGCGACACCGTGCAGGTCCTCGCCCAGCGGGCCGCCCACGGCCTCCGCGACGGCCTCGACCGCCTCGCTCCACGGGGTGCCGCCCCGCAGGCAGGCCGCGAGCAGGTCCACGCCCACTGGAAGGTCGGCGACCAGCCTGGCCCTCCGGCGGCGGGTCTCCGCATCGCCCATGTACGCGAACGACCGGTGGATCGCGACGCCTGTCAGGATCCCGGCGATCCCACCGACGGGCCCGCCAACCACGGCCGCACAGATGAGCCCGGCCACACCGGCCGCCGTACGTTGCAGAAGGCGTTCGCGTCCTTGTGCGGTCGTAGCGTCCTTCTGCGGAGGTGAGCTCCGGCTTCGTGCGCCCGGTCTCTCGACAGGACCTGGCTTCTCCGGCAAGAAGAATCCACACGCCGCCGCACACAGGACGGCCGCCCACAGCATCATCATCGCTTCCTCTTCACCGGAGCGCTTCGGCGTTGCGCGCAAGCCGCCGTGTCCACCAGAGCCCGACCAGATCGAGCCCGACTCCCAGGAGGAGGCATCCCGCTCCTGGCAATGTCCCGAACAGGAAGCCCAGGGGATTCGCCCCCAGGGCGGCCGCCATGCCCAGCCCCAAGAAGGGCAGCAGCGCGAGCATGCGCGCCGTCGTCCGCGGTCCCGCCAGCTGCGTGACGACCTCCTGCCGCTGCGCCTCCTCGGCCCGCAGTGCGGAGGCAAGACCGTCCAGGACCGTGGCCAAGGTGCCGCCCCGCTCCGCCCCGACCCGCCAGCACGCCGCCAGAAGGCGCAACCCTTCGGCCCCTGGCTCGCCGGAAAGCCGCCGCAACCGCTCCGGCATGGGCATGTCGGGCAGGGCCCACCCCTCCTCAAGCCCGCACACCTCCGCGCCCTGGTGATGCTGAGCACCTACGAACATGCCGGCGCCGGGCAAGCCCCACCCCTGCACCGGCCCGAACGCGCCCGCGTCATGGCGGCGCTGAGCGGCTGCAGCCTTGCCGACACCGGGCAAGCCTCGCCCCTGCTCCAGCCCGAACGCGTCTGCCTCTTGGTGGTGCTGGGCGGAGACGGACATGCCGACGCCGGGCAGAGACCACTCTTGCGCCGGCCCGCATGTGTCTGTGTCCTGGTGGTGCTGGGCGGGGGTGGGCGTGCCGGGGGCGGCCGTTGCTCGATTCTGGACTGGAGGGGGCGGGAGAGGGGCCGAAGTTCTCGTTGTCTGGTGGGCGGCGGCCTCGACACGAGTGCTGGGGTTCATGGCCTGTGTCTGTTGGGCCCGGCTTGGATCCGGCGCTCCGCTCGTGTCATCGGGCGAGGGCCATGATGCTTCGCTGGTGTTGGGGACAGCCGGTTTCGCTTCTGGCGTCTGCCAGGTTCGGTCCGGTGGAGGCGTGTCCTTTGTGTCGTCGGCGAAGGTGTTCGAGGCTGCTGGACGCCTCTTGTTCGTAGCGGAGGGTCCGGTGGCCGGCAGGTGCTGCCCTGGAGCAGCCCCATGGGTGGCCTCCTGCTTGCCGGGAGTTCTTGCTTCAGGGGCGGGAGGCGGCTCATCGGGTTGGCGGCTTGGGGAGGCAGTGGGTGTCCGCCATGCCCACGGGGATGTGGAAGCGGCCGTCTCCAGGGTGCTCCAGACAGCAGTGGAGGCAGCCGCTTGTTCTTCTCGACTGCCTGGTGGTTCGGACGTTCGGTTGGTCGATCGTTCATGGGAGAGCTCGCCCGTTGTATTCCAGGTGCCTGCCGGTTCCGGCCAGGTGGTCGCTGGGCTGGGAAGAGTGGGCGGTTCATGTGGACGCTCGTCCTCAGGTGGGGAAGGGCGCGGCTTAGGGGCGCTTGCGGGCCGGGAATCTTCGGCGATTGGCGGTTGGCGCACGGCCGGGCGGCTGGCAAGTGTCGCTATATGGTCGAATTGAGGTTGTTTGGGGCTTTTGGGGGTTGGAATGGGCGCGTGAATGGTGTTTTTGGGGTGATCGGTCGCCGACGGCGGCTCTGCGGGGGATCCGTTTGATGGAAGCGGCTCATCGTTCGTTGAGATGAGGAAGTGGAAGAGTTCGCCGAGGGCGGCCAATGGGGCTTTTGTGGGTTTTTGAGGCGGTCTCGGGGTGGGGGCGGTGCGCAGGGCCGCGGCGATGGCCGGCTCCAGGACCAGCGCCGCGGCGGTGAACGCCTCGTCCGGTGTCCGGCCCGCGGACAGTTCGGCCGCCATTCCGTCGCACAACTCGATGACCGAGCCGCGCCACCGGGCCGGGCGGTTTCTGTGCTCCCGGATCGCGGCCATGCGCGCCGGCACATTGCGGACGATGGCCTGCCACCGGGACGGCGGCCGGCCGATCAGGCGTTGGAGGCGCAGGGTCGCGGGGCCGGGGCCGAACAGCAGCCAGGCCGCCGCCGCGGCACAGACCATGGCCGGCCCGGCGTTCACGGAGCCGCCCAGTGATCGCCCAGGCGGGCCGCCAGCGCGGACGCGCCGGCTTCCGGCAGCAGGTCGCCGGCCGGAGTGAAGGAGACCGCTGAGGCGACCTCGACCAGCCCCTCCCCGGTCCGCTGGAAGACGCCCACTCCGGCGATCCGGCGGCGGCCCCCGCCGGGGTCCCGGACCAGGTGGACGACGACGTCCAGCGCCGCCGCCAACTGGCTGTGCACCGCCTCGCGGCTCAGCCCGGCGGCGCAGGCCAGGGCCTCCAGGCGGGCCGGGACGTCCGCCGTCCGGTTGGCGTGCAGGGTGCCGCAGCCGCCCTCGTGCCCGGTGTTCAACGCCGCCAGCAGATCTCGCACCTCCGGGCCGCGGACCTCGCCCACCACCAGGCGGTCGGGGCGCATGCGCAAGGCCTGGCGGACCAGGTCGTGGAGGGTGACGCCGCCCGCGCCCTCGACGTTGGGCGGACGGGTCTCCAGCCGGACGACATGCGGATGGTCCGGATTCAGCTCGGCCGAGTCCTCGACCAGGACGAGGCGTTCGGCCGGGTCCACCAGGCCGAGGAGCGAGGACAGGAGCGTCGTCTTGCCGGTGCCCGTGCCGCCGGTGATGAGGAAGGCCGCCCGCGCCGCCATGAGGGCCGTGAGGAGTTCCACCGCGGGGGGCGGCACCACTTCCTCAAGGGCGAAGGCGGTGCGGCGGGGCAGCCGCAGCGACAGGCAGGTCCCCCTGGATATGGGCGGCAGGACGGCGTGCAGGCGGATGCCGCCGGGGAGCCGGGCGTCAGCGCAGGGGGACGCGTCGTCCAGGCGGCGCCCGGCGGCGGCGGTGAGACGCTGGGCCAGGCGCCGCAGGGACGCCTCGTCCGGGAACCGGATCGGGGTGCGGGTCAGCCCCGAGCCCGCGTCGACCCAGACCTCGTCCGGCCCGTTGACCAGGACGTCGGTGACCTGGGGCAGGCGCAGCAGCGGCTCCAGCGGGCCGGTGCCGACGAACTCGGCGCGCAGCTCGTCGGTGAGGGCCAGCACCTCGCGGTCGCCGAGCAGGCGTTCCTCGGCGCGCAGTGCGGCGGCCACGCGGCCCGCGGTCGGTTCGCCGCCGGTGCCCGCGAGCCGTCCCCGGACCGCGTCCGACAGCCCGGTCACGCCGCCTCCCGCCGCGGTGCGAGGCCGGCGAGGAGGTGCCCGCACAGGTCGGCGAGCGGCCCTTTGCCGAGGGCGTGGGGCAGTTCGCCTGCGTCCAGGGCGGAGAGCACCCGGCGGTCCTGGTGGAGCACGGCCGCGGGCGTCATCTCCAGCGCCTGGGCGAGGACGTCCGGGGTGAGGCTGCCGGAGGTGGTGACCACCAGGCGGACGTCGGCCGTGGTGAAGGCGCCCTTCAGCGCGCCCACCGCAAGGGTGGCGCGGATCTCGCACGGGACCAGGAGGTAGACGACGTCGGCCTTGCCCAGGCAGGTGCGGGTCAGGTCGGAGGGCTGGCGCGGAATGTCGACGATGGTGAGGTCGTAGCCGCGGACGGCGGCGTCGAGGACCGACCGCACCGGCTCCTCGGGGAGCGAGACCGGCTCGTCGGGGCGCCAGGACAGTACCGACAGGTCGCCGAGGCCGGGCAGCGCCTCGCGGAGCGTGGTGGCCGAGAGGCGGCCCCGCCGGGACGCCAGGTCGGGCCAGCGGGCGCCGGGCTGCTCCTCCAGGCCGAGCACGAGGTCGAGGCCGCCGCCGTAGGGGTCGCCGTCGACCAGCAGGGTGCGCCGGCCCGCGCGGGCCGCGGTGAGCCCGAGCGCCGCCGCCAGGACGCTGCCGCCCACACCGCCGCGGGCTCCGCAGACGCAGACCACGGTCCCCTGCCCGGCCGGCGGCTCGGCGGCCGACGCCAGCCGGTCGATCAGCCAGGGCTCGTGGTCGGGCAGCAGCGCCAGGTCCTGCGCGCCCGCGTGCAGGGCGCGCTGGTGCCCCTCGGCGTCGGACGGGCGGGTGACCAGGACGACGCCGGGCCGCCGGGGCAGGGCGGCGACCTGGTGCGCCATGTCGCCGCCCACCAGGACCAGCGGCGGGGACGACCAGCCGTCCCGGGCCTGGAAGGCGGACCGGACCACCTCGGCCTCGGCGCTCGCGGCGGCCGCGAGCCGCAGCAGGTCGTCGGCGATGGACGGGTCCGAGGTGATGATCAGGGCCGCGACGGTCATCTGAAGTCCTTCCGGAGTCGAGTGACTACAGAATGCGAGCGCGGGGAGTTCCGGGGAAGGTTTTCCGCAACCTGTGGATAACTTCGCGTCGCAGGCCTGCGGGCGCTGTGACCTGGTGTTCGCTGGGTGTGGCCGGCCATCGGCGGAATGCCGCTTGTGTCCGCGCGTGGGCGGAGCGCCGAACAGGGACGTCGCCTGTCGCAGAACGCCACGCGCAATGCCTTGTATCCCACGCGCCACACACGACTGACGCCGGCCGCCGCTAAAGCGGACGGGCGGGTGGCAGGACCTGTCCGGTCCTGCCACCCGCCCGTCCGCGTAAGGGCGACCCCCGCCGGGGGGGAGAGCGGGGGTCGCCTGCCGGTCCGGCTCCGGGGGGGTAGAGCCGGCCCGTTTTCCAAGAAAGTCTCAAGAAGATCGCGCTTAGCGCGGGCGCGCCGGTTCGATCTATAGGGGTTGCAAAGCCACCGTCATCAGTCTAAGCCGATACAACATATGCTGCCTGATCCTCGAGACTTCCGTCGAGCCGCAAGCACATCCGAGGGTGCACGTTTTTTTCACTTGGTTGCGAAGTTGCCCACCTGCGGGCCCTGGCAAGGAGAAAGCGACCGGCTCGGAGGGGGAGCGTAGCGGAGAGGCAAAGATCCGCGAGGGCATGTGGCGAAAAGAGCCCGATCACGGTGAGTGATCAATGCGCGGGCGGCGGAATGGGGCTCTCCGCCCGGATAACGGTGGTCCGGAGAGGAACGGACCCCGGCCGCAGGCACCCTGTCCCAGGGGCCGGTTTTACGAATGCGGGCTTGTCATCTGCGCTTATGAGGCGTAGACAGGTGCTACGGACCAAGTGTCCGAGCACGGCAGCCGGGCACCCACGCGCGACCAGCCGCGGGAGGCGCGTCGAGACGGGCTTGACCCGCTCCGACGAATACAGGTGCACGCTTGGTAACCCGGTTTGACGTGACTGGCGGCGGCGCTCCCTTCGGGGGCGCCGTTCGCTATGCCTCCCGCACCTCCAGGCCGAGCGCGGTGGCCAGCACGACGGCCTGGTAGGGGTCGATCACCGCTTCGCGCAATTGCACGGTGAGCGGGTCGAGCGACGTCAGGTCGCTGCCCCGCAGGTCGCAGCCCGTGAAGTCGGCCTGGTGCAGCATCGCGCCCGACAGGTCGACGCCGCGCAGCGCCGCCCCGGCGCAGCGCGCCCCCGTCAGGTCGGCCTCGCGCAGCCGGACGTCCTCGAACGCGGCGCGGCGCAGGTCGGCGCCCCGCAGGCCGGTGAACGACCAGTCGCCGCCGGAGACCTTCAGCAGGTCGTGGGTGCAGCCGTCGAACACGCTGCCCACCAGCTTGCAGCCGGTGAAGGCGGCGTCGAAGAAGGCGCACCGGACGAAGGTGCAGTTCACGAACGCCGAGTCGGTGTGCACGGAGGCGTTGAACCGGGCGCCGCGGAACGTGCACCCGGTGAACACCGCGCCCGTGCCGGTCGCCTCGGTCATGTCCAGGTCGATGAACTCCACGCCCGTGTGCCGCTCACCGGAGATGTCCCGGGAGTCCCAGTCGGCGGAGCGCACGGTGGTGTCGGTCGGCGGGACGGGGCGTCCATGCGAGCGGTCGGCCATGACCCGCCACGGTACGCGGCGGGTCCGACAGAACCGTCAGCCGCGCATGAACGCTTCGCAGATGGCCTGCGAGTCGCGGGCGGCGGCGGCCGTCGCCGCGGCGCAGTGCCGGACCCAGGCCGCGACGCCCTCGGACGTGCCGGACGCGTAGCCGCGCACGGCCTCGGCGTACTCGCCGGCGAGCTCCAGGTGCCCCACCTCGGGCGCGGCGAGCGACTTGGGGTCTAGGCCGCGCTCGATGAGCGTGAGCCGCTGCGCCGCGCGCGCCACGATCCCGTCGCCCCACCCGAACGGGCGGAGCGTCAGCAGCTCGCCGTGCACGATCGCCGCGACGACGAGCGCGGGCGCCTTGGTCGGGGTGGTGAGCAGCCCCGACAGCATGTCCAGCCGCCCGGCGACCTCGGCCGGGGACGGCGCGTCGCCGAGCTTCAGCGCGTCGGTGGCGGCGTCGCCGTCGCGGGGGCGGCCGAGCAGCGCGCCGTCGACCGCGTCGGCGGCGGCGAGGACGTGCAGCCGCGCCAGCACCTGGCGCGGGGCCTGCCGCCAGGTCTCGGTGAGCGTGCCGAGCTCGGCCGACACCCGCAGCGCGCCCTGCACGAGCGGGTCGGCCGGGTTCTCGGTGGTGCGCAGTTCGTCCAGCGTGACCGTCGCGCCCTCCAGCACGGCCGACGCGCGCGCTCCGCGCAGCGCCGACTCGGTGGAGACCTCGGCGCTGCGGCGCCGCAGGATGCGGTGGCCGAGCAGGCGGTCCACCGCCTTGCGCGCGTCGGCGACGGCGTCGGCGACGCCGGGCAGGTCCGCTACTTGGGCAAGGGCATCGGTCACGGGCCGAACTTTATGCGGTCGGGGGAGGCGTTCGTGCCCCGGGTTCCCGCGCCCGCGGCCCGGGAAGGCCTGCTGTGTCGGGCATCACATAGCATCTGGAGCGCCCGGCACCCCCTGCCAGAGTCGTCAGGGAACGCTTGCCCACCGGGGGGATCCCCTGGTGGAGTGGGCTTTCCGGGAGTCTCTTTCGGTTAGCGAGGAGTACCTATGAGCGAGAAGAGCCACGAGACGCTGTCGAATCTCCTACAGGAGAAGCGTCGTTTCCCCCCGCCGGCCGACCTCGCCGAATCCGCGAACGTCACCGCGGAGGCCTACGACGCCGCCGCGGCCGACCGGCTCGCCTTCTGGGCCGAGCAGGCGGAGCGCCTGTCGTGGTCCAAGCCCTGGGACGAGGTGCTGGACTGGAGCAACCCCCCGTTCGCCAAGTGGTTCGTCGGCGGCGAGCTGAACGTCGCCTACAACTGCGTCGACCGGCATGTGGAGGCCGGCCGCGGCGACCGCGTCGCCTACCACTGGGAGGGCGAGCCCGGCGACACCCGCACCCTCACCTACGCCGATCTGCAGCGCGAGGTCAACAAGGCCGCGAACGCGCTGCTGGAGCTCGGGGTGCGCAAGGGCGACCGGGTCGCCATCTACCTGCCGATGATCCCCGAGCTGCCGATCTCGATGCTGGCGTGCGCGCGGATCGGCGCGACCCACTCGGTGGTGTTCGGCGGCTTCTCGGCCGAGGCGCTGCGCACCCGCATCGACGACGCGCAGGCCAGGCTGGTCATCACCGCCGACGGCGGCTACCGGCGCGGCAAGCCGTCCGCGCTGAAGCCGACCGTCGACGAGGCGGTCGCCGCGGCCGGGAGCGTGGAGCGGGTGCTGGTGGTGCGCCGCACCGGCGCCGAGGTCGACGCGCAGGAGCGCGACGTGTGGTGGCACGACGTCGTCGACCGGCAGAGCGACGAGCACGAGGCGCAGCCGCACGACGCCGAGCACCCGCTGTACATCCTCTACACCTCCGGGACGACGGGGAAGCCGAAGGGCATCCTGCACACCTCCGGCGGCTACCTCGCCCAGACGGCCTACACCCACCACGCGGTGTTCGACCTGAAGCCCGAGACCGACGTCTACTGGTGCTCGGCCGACATCGGCTGGGTGACCGGGCACTCCTACATCGTGTACGGGCCGCTCGCCAACGGCGCGACCAGCGTCATGTACGAGGGCACGCCCGACACCCCGCACCAGGGCCGCTGGTGGGAGATCATCGCCAAGTACAAGGTGACGGTCTTCTACACGGCGCCGACCGCGATCCGCACGTTCATGAAGTGGGGCGACGACATCCCGGCCCGCTTCGACCTGTCGTCGCTGCGGGTGCTCGGCAGCGTGGGCGAGCCGATCAACCCCGAGGCCTACGTCTGGTACCGGGAGAACATCGGCGCCGGCAAGACCCCGGTGGTCGACACCTGGTGGCAGACCGAGACCGGCGCCATCATGATCAGCCCGCTGCCGGGGGTGACCGCGGGCAAGCCGGGCGCGGCGATGCGGCCGCTGCCGGGCATCGACGCCGACGTCGTCGACGACACCGGCACCCCGGTGCCGGACGGCGGCGGCGGGTTCCTGGTGGTGAAGTCGCCGTGGCCGTCGATGCTGCGCACCATCTGGGGCGACGACGAGCGCTACGTCAAGACCTACTGGTCGCGGTTCCCGGGCATGTACTTCGCGGGCGACGGCGCCAAGAAGGACGAGGACGGCGACTTCTGGCTGCTCGGCCGGGTCGACGACGTGATGCTGGTGTCGGGCCACAACATCTCCACCACCGAGGTGGAGTCGGCGCTGGTGTCGCACCCCAAGGTCGCCGAGGCGGCGGTCGTCGGCGCGACCGACCCGGTGACCGGGCAGGCCATCGTGGCGTTCGTCATCCCGCGCGGCAGCGCCGGCGCGGAGGTGGAGGGCGACGAGTTCGCCAAGGAGCTGCGCGACCACGTCGCCCGCTCGCTCGGCCCGATCGCCAAGCCCCGCCAGATCATGATCGTGCCGGAGCTGCCCAAGACCCGGTCCGGGAAGATCATGCGGCGGCTGCTGAAGGACGTGGCCGAGAACCGCAGCATCGGCGACGTCACCACGCTGGCCGACAGCACGGTGATGGACCTGATCTCGCAGAAGCTCCCGGGCACCAAGTCCGAGGACTGACCCGGCCGTGCGGGGCCCGCCCGGATTCCGGGCGGGCCCCGCACGCGCTTAGGGGGTGATCATCCGGGTACGCTCCTGGACAGGTGTGCCGGGAAGTCTGGTCGGCGTGGGGTGGCCCGTCCCGGTTCGGGGGTGGGCGACGCCCTGACCCGTTCGCCTGCCTTCCGGGGGATTCATGCCGCGTCCTACTGCCAGCTGGCCGTTCCGGCCGACCGCCCGCTACAGCCGCAACCTGGCCGAGGCGCTGCGCACCGAGACGGTCGGCGGCATCATCATGCTGGCCGCCACCATCGCCGCGCTGATCTGGGCGAACACCCCCTGGTCCGATGCTTACGAGCGGCTGCGGTCCTACGAGATCAGCCCGGAGTGGCTGCACCTCGAGCACATGGACCTGCAGCACTGGGCGTCGGGCGGACTGCTCGCGCTCTTCTTCTTCATGGCAGGGCTGGAACTGCGCGAGGAGCTCACGCACGGCGAGTTGCGCGATCCGCGTGATGCAGCGCTGCCGGTGATCGCGGCGGTGTCGGGCGTGGTGTTCCCCGCGCTGGTCTTCCTGATGGTGAGCGCAGGCGTGGACGGCGCGCTGCGGGGCTGGGCGGTGCCGACGGCCACCGACATCGCGTTCGCGCTGGCGGTGCTGGCGGTGACGTTCTCCTCCTGCCCGGCGCCGCTGCGGGCGTTCCTGCTGACGCTCGCGGTGGTGGACGACCTCATCGCCATCACCATCATCGCGCTGTTCTACAGCGGCTCGCTGAACCTGCTGCCGCTGCTGGCGGGCGTCGCGCTGATCGCGGTCTACGGCGTCCTGCAGGCCCGGGGCGTGCGCTCCCCCTGGATCTACGCGCCGGTCGCGCTGCTCGCCTGGTACTGCGTGCAGCGCAGCGGCATCCACGCGACCGTCGCCGGGGTGGCGCTCGGCATGCTGACCTCCAGCCGGGAGCCGCCGGACGGCCGGCCGACCAACGCCGAGCGCGCCGACCATGTGCTGCGGCCCTTCTCGGCCGGGTTCGCGGTGCCGGTGTTCGCGTTCCTGTCGGCGGGCGTCGCGCTCGGCGGGGCCGCGCTCACCGGGGTGCTGCAGGACCGGGTGGCCCTGGGCGTGATCGCCGGACTGGTGATCGGTAAGTTCGTGGGCGTCCTCGGCGGTGCCTGGACGGCCGTCCGGCTCGGCCTGGCCACGCTCGGGGAGGAACTGCGCTGGCGGGAGATCGCGGGGGTCGCGATGCTCGCCGGGGTCGGTTTCACCGTTTCCTTGTTGATCGGCGGTTTGGCCTATCCCGACCCCGCACAATTCGAGAGAGTGACGACAGCGGTCCTGATCGCGAGTGTTCTCGCTTCAGCGGCTGCGGCCGTCACCTTCCGGAGGAGGGTGCGTGAGCGCGCGCGCGAGGACGCGACGAACTGAGCGCGAGCCGCCTCCGGTGCGGTGGTGGTGGTGACACCGGGTGGCCAGGCGAACCGCCCGGCTGCCAGGCTGAGGGCCGGTCCTGGAGCCGGGTCCCTGGAAGGAGAAAGCGATATGTCCGAGGCACTACCGGGCGACCGCGTCGAGGACAAGTCCCTCGGCGAACTGGTCGCGCTGGCGTCCAGCAGCGTGTCCGAGCTGGTCAGGGCGGAGATCGACCTGGCCAAGATGGAGCTGAAGGGCGACGCCAAGAAGGCCGCGCTCGGCGGCGCGATGTTCAGCGTCGCCGCGCTGATCGGCGGCCTGATCGTCATCCTGCTGTCGATCGCGGCCGCCTACGGCCTGGTCGCGCTCGGCGTGTGGCACTGGGCGGCGTTCCTCATCGTGGCGGGCGTCTACCTGGTGCTGGCCGCCGTGCTGATCGCGATCGGCTACTGGCGGGTCCGCAAGATCGAGGGGGCCAGGCGCACCCGCAAGACGCTCAAGGACGACTTCACCATGCTGCGCAAGCGCGGCGACTCGGACGCCCCCGCGCTGACGGACTGACCGGGTGGCCGGGTACGACGCGTCCGCCGTCGAGATCGACGGGCCCTGGACGCATCGCACGGTCAGCGCCGGCGGCACCCGGTTCCATCTCGCCGAAGCCGGGGAGGGGCCGCTGGTGCTGCTGCTGCACGGCTTCCCCGAGTTCTGGTGGTCGTGGCACAACCAGCTCGTCTCGCTGGCCGAGGCGGGCTACCGGGCGGTGGCGGTCGACCTGCGCGGCTACGGCGGCAGCGACAAGCCGCGCCGCGGCTACGACCTCATGACGGGCGCCGCGGACGCGGCCGGGCTCGTGCGCGCGCTCGGGGAGGCCAACGCCATCGTCGTCGGGCACGACTGGGGCGGCCTGGTGGCGTGGACGATGGCCGTCTACCACCCGAAGGTCGTGCAGCGCATCGCCGTCGTCTCCGCGCCGCACCCCCTGCGGCTGCGGCAGGCCCTGCGCGGCGACCCGCTCGGGCAGGGCTGGGCGGCCCGGCACGCCCTGGGCTTCCAGGTGCCGATGTGGCCCGAGCGGCGGCTGGTCCGCGACGACGCGTCGCTGGTCGGCCGGCTGCTGCACTCCTGGTCCGGGCCGGGCTGGCCGGACGCGGGGACCGAGCGGGCCGTCCGGCGCGCCGCGCAGGTCCCCGGGGTGGCGCACTGCGCGCTGGAGTACCACCGGTGGCTGCTGCGCTCGCGGCCGCGCCCGGACGGCATCCGCTACGCGCAGCGCATGCGCGGGCAGATCCGGGTGCCGACCCTCCAGCTGCACGGCGCGCTGGACCGCTTCACGCTGCCGGTGAGCGCGCAGGGCTCGGGCCGCTATGTGTCCGCGCCGTACCGGTGGAAGCTCATCGAGGGCGCCGGGCACTTCCCGCACCAGGAGCGGCCGCAGGCGTTCGACGCCCAGCTCACCCGCTGGCTCTCCGACCCCGAGCCCGAGCTGTGACGCGCGACCGCGACCGCGACGAGAGCGGCCGGGCCCGCAACGCCCGCCCGCGCGACGCCTACGGCCGCCCGCTGCCGCACGGCGCGCCAGGCGTCCCGACGATGCCCGACGAGCTGACCCTGACGCCCGCCGAAGGCGTGGCCGAGGCGCAGCGGCTGCTGGACGACGACCGTCCCTTCCACGCCCACGAGGTACTGGAGGCGGTCTGGAAGGCCGCGCCGGAACCCGAGCGCGAGCTGTGGCGGGGCCTCGCGCAGGTCGCCGTCGGCATCACGCATCTGCGGCGCGGCAACGAGCGCGGCGCGCGCGCTCTGCTGGACCGCGCGGCCGAGCGGCTGGAGCCGTACGCGGACGACCCGCCCTACGGTGTCGACGTCGCGGGCGTCATCCGCGCAGCGCGCGCGCTGCGCGACGAGCCGGATCCCGCCGGGACCGTCCGGCTGACACCCGCCGGGTAGTCCGGACAACCGCCGGGCAGCCGGCCGGCCGCGAACCGGTAGCAGCGACCGCAGGGCCGCCGCGGGTCAGTCCGAGCAGTCGCCGGTGTCGACCGGCATGGTCGAGGTGGCGCCCGCGCGCGCGTCCGGCGCGACCTCCTCGGCGGTGAGCGCGTAGCCGGTGGAGTCGGCGTCCAGCGCCGCCGCGAAGATCACGCCGTAGACGCGGCCGTCGGAGGACAGCAGCGGGCCGCCGGAGTTGCCCGGCTCGACCTTGCCGCGCAGCGCGTAGATCTCCCGGCTGACCATGCCGCTGTGGTAGATGTCCTGGCCGCGCGCGGTCTGCCGGGCGCGGATGCGGGCGGCCAGCGCGGTGAACGGGTGGTTCTTGGGGAACCCGGCGATGATCGCGTCGTCGCGCACCCGGGCCGGCCCGGCGAACTTCAGCGCGGGCGCCTTCAGGCCCGGCACGTGCAGGATCGCCACGTCGCGCTTGGGGTCGTACAGCACGACCCGGCCCTTGTCGCGGGCGCCGCTCAGCGAGGCGACGATGGACGCGCCGCGCGCGCCCGCCACCACGTGCGCGTTGGTCATGACGCGCTCGGGCGCGAAGACGAACCCGGTGCCCTCGATGCGGCGCTGGCAGCGCGGCGCGGTGCTGACGATCTTGACGATGCTCTTCTTGGCCGCGAGCAGCCGCTCGGTGTTCAAGATCGCGTCGTTGGGCGGCGGCACCTCGGTGAACGACTCGCCGCCGAGGCCGTTGAAGACCTGCGGGAACTCGCTGTTGCGGACGAAGCCGCGGAAGGAGTTGAACCAGTTCTGCGCCTGCATGGGCATCATGCCGTTGATGCCCTTGATGATGGAGGAGGAGCGCACCTGGGTGCGCACCGGCTTGATGTCGGAGGTCGCCACCAGCGACCCGAAGAACCAGGCGACGGTCAGCAGCGACAGCGCGCTCACCACCGCGCCGCCCGCGGCGTCCGCCGACCGCGCGTTCATCCCGGTCACCCGGTTGCGCAGCACCGCGCCGAGCGAGGACGCGATGAGCTGGCCGAGGGTCGCGGCCAGGAACGCCACCACGATCGCCAGCAGCGCCTGCTGCGCGGCGCCGCTCACCGTCGCCTCGGCGATCGGCGGCGCGATGAGCACCCCGATGACACCACCGCCGACGAAACCCCCGAAGCTCAGCAGGCTCACGATGAACCCCTGCCGGTAACCCGAGACGGCGAACAGCACGACGAGCACGAGGAGGATGAGGTCGAGAAGGTGGTCGCCCAGCACCGCTTCACCGTATAGCCCGGGACGCCCTGTTCACGTCCCCTCGCCGGACCAGATTGCGCTCACCGGCGTAGCCGTACGGGACTACCCGCGCGCCGCCAGGTCCAGCACCTCTTCCGGGAGGTCCTCGACATGTCCGGCGTCCCAGGGGCGCTCCCAGCCGCCCGCGGCGAGCACCTGGGTGAGCAGCCCGGCGGTGAAACCCCAGATCAGCATGGACCCGGCACGGAACGCCGGGCCCATCCTCAGCCCCGACGGGTGCCGGACGGTCAGCCGGTTGGCGGGGTCGGCGAGCTCGCCGATCGGGACGCGGGCGACGGTGGCGACCTCCCCGGGATGCCCCGGCGCGATCTCCGAAGGTTCGCGCCACCAGCCGGCGACGGGCGTGACGCGGTGCTCGCTGTGCGGCAGGTACAGCTCGGGCAGCGTGCAGAGCACGTCCACGCCGGCCGGCTCGACGCCGGTCTCCTCCCACGCCTCGCGCAGCGCCGCGCCGACCGGACCGTCGTCGCCGGGGTCGATGCGGCCGCCGGGGAAGGCCGGCTGCCCGGCGTGCTTGTTCAGCGTCACGGCCCGCTCGGTGAGCAGGATGTCGGGACCGTCCGGGCCCTCGCCGAACAGCAGCAGCACGGCGGCGGCGCGGCCGACGCCGTCGGGCGGGACGAGCGCCGGGGGCACCGGCAGCCGCGGCGCCTCGGCGCGGAAGCGGTCGAGCCATGCGGGCGGGGTGCTGGCGGTCTCGGTCACGCCTTTAACCAACCCCGTCCCCTCTCCGTTAGTTCCCGGTCACGCGAACGAGCGGTCCCGGACCAGCTTGCGCGCCGTCTTGGCGTCGATCGGCCCCTCGCCGTAGGACGGGCACAGCTTGGCGAGCGGGCACACCCCGCACGCGGGGCGCCGCGCGTGGCAGATCCGGCGGCCGTGCCAGATCAGCCGGTGCGACAGCATCGTCCAGTCCTTCGGCGGGAACAGCCCCGCCACGACCGACTCCACCTTCACCGGATCGGTCTCCTCGGTCCAGCCGAACCGCCGCACGAGCCGGCCGAAGTGGGTGTCGACGGTGATGCCGGGGACGCCGAAGGCGTTGCCGAGCACCACGTTGGCGGTCTTGCGCCCGACGCCGGGCAGCGTGACCAGGTCGGCGAGCCGGCCGGGGACCTCACCGCCGAACCGGTCGCGCAGCGCCGCCGACAACCCGATCACCGACTTGGTCTTGGCGCGGTAGAACCCGGTCGGCTTCAAGATCGCCTCGACCTTCTCGGGGTCGGCGGCGGCGAGGTCCTCGGGCGCGGGATAGGCCGCGAACAGCGTCGGGGTGACCAGGTTGACGCTCTTGTCGGTCGTCTGCGCCGACAGCACGGTGGCCACCAGGAGCTGGAAGGGGTTCTGGAAGTTCAGCTCGCAGTGCGCGTCTGGGTAGGTCTCCTGGAGGATCCGGTCCGTCTTCCGCGCCCGCCGCACCAGCCCGAGCCGCGTCTCGTTCGCAAACCTACGAGCCCGCGCCCGCGGGGTCTCCACCGTCGCCATACCCGCCAGGTTAAAGCCTTCTGCAGGTGTGGACCGCGGCATCCGCCGCCGAGCCGCCGCAGGCCCTCACGCTCCGCCACAGCGCCCCGCCGATCGGAAGGGCAGGCTTTGCCTGGCCCGTTGCGCGGTGGGCGTTCTCCGTCAGCCTTGCGAGAGCCGAAGGCGTTGCCGAGCACCACATCGGCGGACCCGCGTCCGGCGCCGGGCAGCGCGGCCAGGACCGTGGGCCGGTTCGGATGTCACACATCGAGGGGCCGGATCGTCTCTCAGGCATGAGAGCAGCGGATGTCGTGGGCACGGGCCGGCTTCGACGGGAGGGGCGGCGGTGACCGAGGAGGAGCTGGCCGCGGTCTTCGAGGCCGAGCGGCCGCGGCTGGAGCGGGTGGCGTACGCGACGCTGGGGTCGGTGGTCGAGGCCGAGGACTGCGTGCAGGAGGCGTGGTTCCGGCTGCGCGGCCTGGAGGACCCCGGCGCGATCCGCAACATGCGCGGCTGGCTGACCAGGACGGTCGGCCGGCTCGCGCTGGACGCGCTCGGCAGCGCCCGGGTGCGGCGCGAGCGCTACGTCGGCACCTGGCTGCCCGAGCCGCTCGTGGAGGACGCCGTGCCCGACCCGGCCGAGCGGGTCACCCTGGACGAGTCGGTCAGCATGGCGCTGCTGCTGGTCCTGGAGAGCCTGTCCCCCGCCGAGCGGACCGCGTTCCTGCTGCACGACGTGTTCGGGATGCCCTTCCCCGAGGTCGCCGACGTCGTCGGCCGGTCCCCGGCGGCCGTGCGGCAGCTGGCCTCGCGGGCCCGCCGCAACGTCGCCGAGGGACGGCCGCGGTTCCCGCCGACGCCCGCCGAGCAGCACGAGCTCGTGGCCGCGTTCGCCGGCGCCTGCCAGGAGGGCGACCTGGCGGGCCTGCTGGCCCTGCTCGATCCCGAGGTCGTCTGCCGCGCCGACGGCGGCGGCAAGGTCAACGCGCTGCCGCGGGCCCAGCGGGGCGCCGACCGGGTCGCCCGGCTCCTGCTGGCCTTCACCGGCCGCCCGCTGGAGGTGCTGCGGGTCGTCCTGGTCAACGGCGCGCCCGGCCTGGTGATCGACGCGCCCAGCGGCACCCTCACCGTGGTCTCGTTCACCGTGGACGGCGGCCGGATCACCGCGCTCGACATCGTCCGCAACCCGGACAAGCTGACCTCGCTGCTCGGCTGAGCCCCTCTCTCCCCGCGCGAGGAGAGAGGGCCTCGTTCCGTCCGTCAGCCGTGGCCGTGGTGCGGCGTGCTCGTCTCCTGTGCCTCGGGGGCGGGTGGGCGGCCGGCCTTCTGCCCCGGTTCGAGGACCAGGAACTGGCCCATCATTCCCATGTCCTCGTGGTACAGCAGGTGGCAGTGGAACATGTACGGCACGTTCGGGTCGGCGTGGTCGGCGAAGCGCATGATGAGGCGCATCCGCGTGCCGGGGGTCAGCAGCACCGTGTCCTTCCAGCCGGCCAGTCCCGGCGGCGGCGGGTCGCCGTTGACCGACAGCACCTGGAACTGGACGTCGTGGACGTGGAAGTTGTGCAGGGTCCCGTCGCCGCTGCGCACGTCCCAGATCTCGGTGGTGCCCTTGCGCACCTCGGCGTCGATCCGGCCCATGTCCATGGTCCTGCCGTTGATCCGGTGCTCGGCGAGCTCGAACGTGCGGGTCCGGACCGCCTCCTTCTCGGGGATGCGGGGCACGTCGGCCAGCTTCGCCGGGACCGCGGGCGAGGCGGCGAGGGTGGGCGCCGCCCGCAGCTGCAGCACGTCGAACCGGTCGGATCCGCCGTCGCGTTGGACGAACCCGCTGCCGGTGGCCGGCTTCTCGCTGCGCAGCACCGCCCGCTCGCCGGGCTTGACGGTCACCACGATCTCGGCGCGCTCGCCGGGCGACAGCTGGACCCGGTCGGTCGTGTACGGCGCCGGGAGCAGGCCGCCGTCCGAGCCGACCTGCTGGAACCGGCGGCCGTCGGCGAACCGGAAGTTGTAGATCCGGGCGTTCGAGCCGTTGAGCAGCCGGAGCCGGATCCGCTCGGTCGTCACCTCCAGGTAAGGGCCGCGTACCCCGTTCACCAGGAGCTCGTCACCGAGGAAGCCGGTGGTGCCGGCCATGTCCTCGGACATCTCGAGCCGGCCGTGGTGGAAGCGGCGGTCCTGCACGATGACCGGGACGTCGTCCACGCCGTAGCGCGCGGGGAGCCCGGCCGTCTCGCCGTCGTCGACGAGGAACATGCCGGACACGCCGCGATAGACGTGCTGCGCGGTGCGGCCGTGCAGGTGCGGGTGGTACCAGAGGGTGGCGGCGGGCTGGTCGACCGTCCACTTCGGCGACCAGGTGCGCCCCGGCTCGACCATCTGGTGCGGGCCGCCGTCCATCGCGGCCGGGACGTGCATGCCGTGCCAGTGCAGGGTGGTCGTCTCGCCCACCTGGTTGGTCACGTTGACCTGGACCTTCTCGCCGCGCCTGGCGCGCAGCGTCGGCCCGAGGTAGCCGCCGTTGACGCCCCAGGTCGGCGACGGCCTGCCCGCGACGAACTCGCGCCGTCCTTTCCGCACGGTGAGGTCGAAGACGCGCCGGCCTTCGCCGTCGATGTGGGACGGGGCGAGCGGCGGCGCCTGCATCCTGTTGACGAACGCGACCTTGCCCACCGTGTCGACGTCCTGGCCGGAGGCGAACGCCACCAGCCCCGAGACCACGAGGCCGAACGCCGGCACGAGGACCGCCGCGCCGGCCAGCCGGCGCCGGGCGGGCCTCATCGGGCCGTCCCGTCGCCGGCCGACCAGACCCGCATCGCGAGCATGACGCTGGCGCCGAACATCAGCACTCCGAGGGGCACGTGCAGTTCGCGCACGTGAGTCGCGCCCAGCGCCGCCTGCAGCACGGTGAACACCACCATCGGCACGCTCTGCGCGACGACGCGCGGCGACCCGCCGCCCCGGCGCCAGACCAGGGCCGCCGCGACGAGGTTCGCGACGACGGCGAGCAGGACCGCGCCCGTGAGCGCGCTGTGCAAGGTGCGGCCCTCCGGCACCGATGACAGCAGCAGCCCGGCCGTGAAGGCCTGGGCCAGGATCACCGCCGCCTGCACGGCGACCGTGACCCGCATGAAGCGCACGGCCGGATGAAGTGGGGGGCCGAGGGTGCTCTGCACGGACATGAATGCACTCCTGGGTGTCCTAGGGAACGGCACCCCCTTGACGACGCAGCCATCGCGTCTGTGACGAAGAGCAGGCCATGACCGCCTCGCACGGGGCGAAGGCGGGTTCCGGGCCCGGCCTCCGGGCTAGGGCGCGCCGTCCGGGCCTGGGAATCCCTGGGCGGGCGGGGAGGAGGGCGCGGGTTTGCGGCCGATCCCGCCGATCAGCCGGAACGAGGGCTCAGCGGCGGCCGAGGGCCCGGGCAGCCAGGCCGTGACGTCCGCCAGCCCGGGACCGAGGAGGTCGAACCCGGCGAACAGCTCCCGGATGCGCGCGGGGTCGCGGTCGACGATCGGAAGCGTCGCCAAGCGCCGGTGGGCGCTGCGGACCGCCTCCTCCGCACGGGCGTCGACCCCGCCGCTCCAATGCGAGACCACCAGGCGGCTGCCGGGGGCCAGGTCCCGGGTGAAGCCGGCGACGATCCCGGCGGGGTCGTCCTCGTCCGGCACGAAGTGCAGGCAGGACGCCATCAGCACGGCGACCGGCCGGTCGAAGTCGAAGCACTCCTTCAGCTCGGGACGGGTCAGGATCGGCTCGGGCCGCCGCAGGTCGGCTTCGAGCACGATGACGCGCTCGTCGGTCTGCAGCAGGGCGCGGACGTGGTTGGCCACCACGGGGTCGTGGTCGACGTAGGCGACCGCGGCCGCCGGGTGCCACCGCCGGGCGACCTCGTGCACGTTCTCCGCGGCGGGCAGCCCGGACCCGAGGTCGAGGAACTGGGTGATGCCGCCGGCGGCCGCCTCCGCGACGGCCCGCAGCACGAACGACCGGTTGGCGCGGGCCGCCCGCTGGACGTCGTGGAAGGCGGCGGCGAGCTCCCCGGCCAGCACGCGGTCGGCCTCGTAATTGTCCTTGCCGCCGAGAAGATGGTCATAGACCCGGGCCGGGCTCGCCCGCGACATATCGATTGCGACTCGGGTCCGGTCCTCGGCCATCGACTCACTCCCACCAGGCGGCTTGACTAGGGAATCATCTCGGGTCAGCCGTTGACGAAAATTCATTCTGCACTTGCCCGAATGGGGCGGCAAGTGCTACTGACAGGGGTACCCCTGCCGGGGGCACCCGTCGCCGGAATGCGCCCGATCGCCCTACATCCCTTGCCCGGCAGGGCTTCCGGCAGGCAGGTGCCACCGCCGGGGAGAAACCGCGCCCTCCGTCCAGGCGGCGGCGAAATGGCTCCAGCAATGGAGCCGTGCTTGAATCGGCCGGAAAATTCATCGCATAATGATGGCCACGACGACCTGGAGGAATCTGTGGCCATACTTCATGCCAACGGCCGTGACCTGTGTTATTCGGACTCCGGCGGCGACGGACCGGTAATTGTTCTCGCCCACGGCTACTTCCTGGACGGATCGATGTTCCAGGGCCAGCTGGACGGCCTCGCCCCCGGCCACCGGGTGGTCACCTGGGACGCGCGGGGCCACGGGGGCACCCCGGACGACGGCGTCCCGTTCACCTATTGGGACTCCGCCCGCGACCTGCTCGCCCTGATGGACGCGCTGGGCATCGGCGAGGCCACGGTCGGCGGCGTGTCGCAGGGCGGTTTCATCTCGCTGCGGGCGGCGCTCCTGGCACCGGACCGCATCGGCCGCCTGGTCCTGTTCGACACCGAGTCGCACGCCTGCGACCCCGGCGACCAGGTCGCCTACCGGGGGCTGTTCGACGTGCTCGCCGCCAACGGACCGGTGCCGGAGGTCCTCGACGGGCTGGCCGCGCAGCTGATCGGCGACCATCCGGCCGCCGCGGACTGGGTGCGCAAGTGGCGCGCGGCGCCGGAGCTCCCCCTCGGCACACCGGTGGGCTGCCTGCTCGACCGGGACGACATCACCGGCCGGCTGCCCGAGATCGGATGCCCCGCGCTCCTGGTCCGGGGCTCGGAGGACAGGTCGATCCCCGCGGAGCGCATGCGGGCGCTGCGCGACGGGCTACCGGGGGCCACCGGCGTCCAGACCGTCCAGGGGGCCGCGCACTCGCCGCCGCTCACCCACCCCAAGGAAGTGAACGAACTCCTGCGGCGCTTCCTGGCGGACGAGATCGCCTAGACCGCCTCGCCCCCTTCCCCGTCACCGGGGAAGGGGGCCGGCGGGGGCTGCTCCTTCGTCCTGATGCCCAGGAACATCTGAACGGCCTGGGTCGGGTCCGGCCAGGCATAGACCTGGGCGAGCAGCCGCACGTCCTGGTCCCGGTCCAGGTCGCGCATCAGCATGTAGGGCGAGTGCCGGCCCATGAAGATCTCCCGGTCGAGCCACATCCGGGCGAAGTCGGGGCTCCGCGCCAGGTCGTCCAGCAGCTCGCCGAACCGGGGGTCATCGGGCCGGCGGACCATCAGCGCGCGGAACCAGGCCACGGTCAGCCGGGCCTCGGACTCCCACTCGATCATGACCGAGCGGGACTCGGGGACGGTGAAGAACCACCTCAGCACGTTCCCCGCCTCGGTGATGTGCCGGAACACCCGGGCGTACTCGCTGTTGCAGTACAGCACGTTCCACAGCTCGTCGACATACCCGCATAACTGCGGGTGGAGGTTGTCGACGGCCTCCTCCATCACCGGCGTGATCGGCGACACCACCGTGTACTCCGCGCCGTCCCGCCGGACCGGGCGGTAGAGGGCGAGGTCGTGGAGGTGCTGGCGCTCCACCGCTTTGACGCCGAGTACCTCGGCGAGCCGCTCGACCACTTCGGGGGAAGGGTTGCCCGCGCTTCCCTGTTCGAGCTTGATGACGTAACCGACGCTCAGAAAGGCGCCCGCGGCCACCTCGGTGCGACTGAGCCGGCCCCCTTTCAGCGCGCTGGCGGGCGAGTTCGATCGCAGATGCCGCAGATAGTCGCCGAACGAAGGCATAGGCAGAGTGACCATGTTCGGGCAGTTTAGGGGAGGGGCCCGGCTGTTACCGTCCGGTTCATTCGATGAACATTTCTCTCTTGCGCCCCTCCCCCGGAACTGCTAGTACCAGGGATAGGGCGACCAGTCGGGGTCGCGCTTCTCCAGGAACTGGTCCCGGCCTTCGGCGGCCTCGGCCGTCCCATAGGCCAGCCGGGTCGCCTCACCTGCGAACACCTGCTGGCCGACCAGTCCGTCGTCGATCAGGTTGAAGGCGAACTTGAGCATCCGCTGCGCCGTGGGGCTCTTGCCGTTGATCTTGCGGGCCCATTCCAGCGCCGTGGCCTCCAGCTCGGCGTGCGGCACCACCGCGTTCACCATGCCCATCCGGTGCGCGTCCTCGGCCGAGTAGGTCTCGCCCAGGAAGAAGATCTCCCGCGCGAACTTCTGCCCCACCTGCCGCGCCAGATACGCCGACCCGAACCCGCCGTCGAAACTGGCCACGTCCGCGTCGGTCTGCTTGAACCGTGCATGCTCACGGCTTGCCAGCGTCAGATCCGCCACCACATGCAGGCTGTGGCCACCTCCGGCCGCCCATCCGGGCACCACCGCGATGACGACCTTGCCCATCATCCGGATCAGCCGCTGCACCTCCAGGATGTGCAGCCGCCCCGCCCGCGCCGGGTCGATCGTCTCCGAGGTCTCCCCCTCGGCGTACTTGTACCCGTCCTTGCCCCGGATGCGCTGATCGCCGCCCGAGCAGAACGCCCACCCGCCGTCCTTGGGGGAGGGCCCGTTGCCCGTCAGCAGGACCGCGCCGACGTCACCGCACAGCCGGGCGTGGTCGAACGCCCGGTACAGCTCGTCCACGGTGTGCGGCCGGAACGCGTTGCGCACCTCCGGCCGGTCGAACGCGATCCGCACCGTGCCGTGTTCCACCGAACGGTGATAGGTGATGTCGGTGAAGTCGAAGCCCTCGACTTCTTTCCATGCCGCGGGGTCGAACAGTTCAGAAACCATGGCCAGCCTTCCGTGTGGGTGCCCGGCCATTCAATCGCACCGGCGGTCCATGCCCGTTTCACGGCCCGGCAGGGCGGTGCCGCAATTATCGGCGATGTGATAATGGCGCTCGGCAGGGCCCCGGCGTCCGTCCTTTCCTTGCCATTCCTGCACGTTTTCCGCGCAGGGGGCTGATCAGCGGGGGCCGCGCGTCATGCCGCGTCGTGGAAGACCAGGCCGAGGGTGTGGCGGCGGCCGGAGCGGACGGTGCTGACGCCGTGCCGGACGGGCGCGGCCGACCAGCCGCGGGCCGAGCGGACCGGCCGGTCCCGGGTGGTGAAGACCAGGCCGCGGCCCTGCTCCAGGGCGGTGACCGTGCCGCGCGACTGGGCACGGGGCCGCTGCTCGACCAGCAGGAACTCGCCGCCGGTGTAGTCGCGGCCGGGCCGGTCCAGCCCGATGACGACCTGCAGCGGGAACACCAGGTCGCCGTACAGGTCGCGGTGCAGGGCGTTCCAGTCGCCGCCGCCGTAGCGCAGCAGGATCGGGGTGGACCTGGTCTGCCCGGCGGCGTGGCACATCTCCAGCCACTCGGCCAGGCTGTCGGGCCACGGCGCGGGTCTGCCGAGCCGGGCCGCCCAGTCCCGCGCGATCGGCAGGAGCCGCGGGTAGAACGCCTCCCGCAACTCGGCGACGATCCCGGGGAGCGGCGGGCGGAAGTAGCGGTACTGACCGGATCCGAACCGGTAGCGGGCCATGTCGATGGTGGCGCGGAACCGGGCGGCCTCGTCGTACATGCCGGCGATCTCGCGGCATTCGGCCGGGGTGAGGAGCTCGGGGGTCAGGGCGCAGCCGACGTCGTCGATCTCGGCGGCCAGGGCGGGCCAGTCGACGCGCTGGGCCGGTGTTCCGTCCAGCCGGGTGGACACGTTCGCCTCCTGCGGGGATCGGGAAGATGACGTCCGCGATCCACGCTAGGACCGGCCGAAATCCCGCTCTGGCGGATTTCGGACGTCACGTTCGCCCAGGGCCGTTGCGGCGGCCGGCGAGGGCGACGACCGCCTCCCGCGGGACGGGTCGTCGTCGCGGGAGTCGCCCGGACATACCGGTCCCGCCCGAGGTGAACGTTCGGCGGCGCCCGCGAGCGGGCGGATTGCGCGTACCGGAAGGTATGTACCGCGCATATGGGACGACCGTCTCACGGACCGGGACGATCGGGCCGGGACCAGGGGTCACCTTGGCAGCACCTTCCCCTTTGTCCGTAGACTGCCGAGGCAGGAACGTGGCGACCGGTGATCCGGGCGGGCCCTGCGGAGCTTCCGCCGGACACAGCTCGCCTGGGATGGGAACCTGGTCGCGAGGCATGAGGGCGAAAGTGAACTTTCGCCCTCATTTCCGGCGCGCCGTGCCCCCGCCCTCACCTGCGCGGTGGGACGTACGTCACACTATGTATGTAGGTGTTGGAGGAGGAGAAGCGTGACCGACCGCGACGTGGACGTTCTGAGCAGAGCCCCGCTGTTCGAGGCCCTGGACGAGCAGGGGGCCAAGGCGCTGCGCGCCAACGTGACCGAGGTGCGTCTCGCCCGCGGTCAGACCCTCTTCAACGAGGGCGAGACCGGCGACCGCCTGTACGTCGTCCTCGAAGGCAAGATCAAGCTGACCCGCACCGCGCCGGACGGCCGGGAGAACCTGCTGAGCGTGCTCGGCCCGAGCGAGATGTTCGGCGAGCTGTCGCTGTTCGACCCGCGGCCCCGCACCGCCAGCGCGATCGCGGTGACCGAGTGCCGGCTGGCCGGCCTCGGGCACGACGACCTGCGGCCGTGGCTGACCGGCCACCCCGAGGTCGCCGTCCAGCTGCTGCGCGCCCTGGCCCAGCGGCTGCGCAAGACCAACGACGTGATGGCCGACCTGGTCTTCACCGACGTCCCCGGCCGCGTCGCCAAGGCGCTGCTGGACCTGGCCGAGCGCTTCGGCCAGCCGGGCGAGGCCGGGCTGCACGTGCACCACGACCTCACCCAGGAGGAGCTGGCCCAGCTGGTCGGCGCCTCCCGGGAGACCGTCAACAAGGCCCTCGCCGACTTCGCGCAGCGCAACTGGCTGCGGATCGAGGCGCGCGCCGTGGTGATCCTGGACATCGACCGGCTGCGCAAGCGCTCCAAGTGAGGACGGGCGCGGCTCAGCCGCGCTCGTCCAGGTAGTCCAGCTGCGACTGGACCGACCACTCGGCCGCGGGCCACAGCTTGCGGTCGACGTCGGCATACACGATCTCGACGACCTCGCGCGCCGTCCGGGCCCCCGCGCGGACGGCCTCCTCGACCTGGGCCAGGCGCTCGCGGCGGTGGGCCAGGTAGCCGTCGAGCGCCCCCGCCGGGTCGTCGATCCTGGGGCCGTGGCCGGGCAGCAGCGTCGCCACGTCCTGCTCCCCGGCGAGCTCCCGCAGCCGCTCCAGCGTCGACAGGTAGTCGCCGAGCCTGCCCTCCAGCACGGTCGTGCCGTAGCCGAGGACGGTGTCCCCGGTGAAGACCGCGCGGTCGGCGGGCAGCCAGAACGCCACCGAGTCGTCGGTGTGGCCGGGGATCTCCAGCACCCGCAGCTCCAGCCCGCCGGTGGTGATCACATCGCCCTCGGCCAGGCCCTCGTCGCCCAGCCGGTACCGCGGGTCCAGCGCCCGCACCCCGACGCCCGCGCCCGCCATCCCGGCGAACCGCGCCGCGCCCGCCGCGTGGTCGGGGTGGCGGTGGGTCAGCAGGACGACGCCGACGCGGCGGTCCCCCACCTTCTCCAGGATCCGGGCCAGGTGCACGCGGTCGTCCGGGCCGGGGTCGACGACGGCGACCTCGTCCGCGCCGGGCTCGCCGATGATCCAGGTGTTGGTGCCGTCCAGGGTCATCATGGACGGATTCGGCGCCAGCACGCAGGTCGCCCGTTCCGTGCCCATCCCGTCGATCTCGCTCATGCGCCCCATCCTGCCCGAGCGGAGATCGGGATGCCGGAGCGGGTTCCAGCCGAACCGGTCCAGATGGCGCAGCGCCGAGGTGCCCGCCAGCCGGCGCGCGAGCGCCTCGCCCAGGGGGACCCGGCGGCCTGACATCCCCTACCCCTGCGGATAGTGGTGGGCGGCGTCCTCGGGCAGCACCAGGTACGCCTCCCCGTCGATGATCTCGGCCGTGGGCTCGTGCACGACGATCTCGCGGGGCGCGGCGAGCACGTCCGCGACGGTGTCGAACGCGGCCAGCTCGGCGAGGGTCGCGATGGTCGGCGGCAGCATGGGCCACTCGCCCTTGTGCGCCCTCTCGACCGCCTCGGCCGGCCGCACCCACGCCACCCGGTCGGCCTCGGTGCTCACGTCGCGCGCGCGCTGCCCGGCGGGCATGGCGGCGACGAAGAAGCGGGTGTCGTAGCGCTTCGGCTCGACCGCCGGGGTGATCCAGTGCGTCCAGGGGCGCAGCAGGTCCGAGCGGAGCACCAGCCCGCGCCGCTCCAGGAAGCCGGCGAACGACAGCGACCGGTCCAGCAGGGCCTGCCGGTCGGCCTCCCAGTCGTCGCCGCGGGTGTCGTCCACGACCGACTCGCCGGTCGGCCCGGCCAGCAGGACCAGCGTCTCCTCGAACGTCTCCCGGACGGCGGCGCAGACCAGCTCGCGGGCGAGCTTGTCGTCCGCGCCGAACGCCTTGCCCCACTCGGCCGGGCCCGGCCCCGACCAGGCCGGCTGCGCCTCGCCGTCGCGCGGGTCGACCGACCCGCCGGGGAACACGTAGGCGCCGGGTGCGAACGCCATCGACGACACCCGGCGCAGCATGAACGCCTGGACGCCCAGCCCGGGGTGGTCGCGCAGCACCACGACGGTCGCCGCGTGCCGGGGCGCGACCGGCACGGCACGGCCGGCGCGCAGGTCCTCGATCCGCGCCCGGAACTCCGCCGGCAGCCTCAGCCCGTTCACCATCAAGCGCCCCCACTCGTGTGCCTCATGGCGGCTAATTCGGACACACCGAACGTCGTTCCGTCAAGAGTCGAGGCCCGCCTCCGCAGGCGGCGGGCCCGCGCCTCACGACACCTCGGCGATCAGCTCCACCTCGACGGGGGCGTTGCGCGGCAGCACCGCGACGCCGACCGCGCTGCGCGCGTGCACGCCCGCGTCGCCGAACACCTCGCCGAGCAGGTCGCTGGCCCCGTTGACGACCTGCGGCTGGCCGTAGAAGTCCGGCGTGCTCGCCACGAACCCGGTCACCTTGACGATCCGCACCCGCTCCAGGGACCCGGCCTCCGCGCGCACCGCCGCGATGGCGTTCAGCGCGCAGATCCGCGCCAGCGCCTGCGCCTGCTCGGGGCTCACCTCGGCGCCGACCTTCCCGGTGGCCTGCAGCTCGCCGGCCACGATCGGCAGCTGCCCGGCGGTGTAGATCAGCGAGCCGCTGACCGCGGTCGGCACGTACGACGCCAGCGGCTTGACGACCTCCGGCAGCTCCAGGCCGAGCTCGGCCAGCCGCTCCTCGGGGGTGCTCACTTGTCCAGCTCGCGCTTGAAGTAGGCGACCAGGTTCTCGGGGTTCGGGCCGGGCAGCACGGTGACCAGCTCCCAGCCGTCCTGGCCCCAGTTGTCCAGGATCTGCTTGGTCGCGTGGACGAGCAGCGGGACGGTGGCGTATTCGAAGCGCTTCATGACGACAGAGCCTAGCGACCCCGGGTGATCGCGCGAGAGCGTCACCGGCCGGGACCGGCGAACGCGGCGCGTGCGGCGTGCACGTCGCCGATGTTCTCCTCGGCCCAGTCCCGGACGGCGGCCAGCAGCGGGATCGCGCGCCGCCCCAGCTCGGTGAGGGTGTACTCGACCTGGACGGGCACCGTGTAGGTCACCTCGCGCGACACGAACCCGTCGCGCTCCAGGGACCGCAGCGCCTGGGTGAGGACCTTGGCGCTGACGCCCGGCAGCGCGCGCGCCAGGTCGTTGTAGCGCCGGGGGCCCTCGGCGAGGGTGAACATCAGCAGCGAGGCCCACTTGCCGCCGAGGGAGAGCAGGACCTGCCGGGTCGCGCAGTCCTCCATGTAGTCGTCGAAGTCGGCCTTCGCGGCCGCGCGCCGCTGGGCGGCGCTCATCGTCGTCATGTGCGGGCTCACCTCCGGGTACCGAACGCACCTCCAGGTAACTTCTTCCGCCCGCGCGGTGTTCCGGCGAGGCTGGTGCGCGTCGGACAGACCCCGCTTGATCAGGGAGTTCAGTGATGCGTGCGATCGTGGTGCGGAATTTCGGCGGGCCGGAGGCGCTGGAGGCGGCCGAGGTCGCCGAGCCCGTGCCGGGGCCGGGCCAGGTGCGGATCCGGGTGGCCGCCGCGGCGGTGAACCCGGTGGACGTCTACACCCGGCTCGGCACGCTGACCGCGTCCGGGCTGCTCCACGCCGGGTCGCGGCCCGCGGTCGGCATCGGCTGGGACGTCGCGGGCACGGTGGACGCGGTCGGCGCCGGGGTGGGCGGCTTCGCCGAGGGCGACGAGGTGATCGGCCTGCGGGACCGGCTCGACGTGCCGACCGGCGCGTACGCCGACGCCATCGTGCTGGACGTGTCCGCCGTCGCGCCCGCGCCCCGCAGTGTGGACGCCGCGTCGGCCGCCACCCTGCCGCTGAACGGCCTGACCGCCTACCAGGCCCTGGACCTGCTGGACGTGCCGGCCGGCGGGACGCTCCTGGTCACCGGCGCGGCGGGCGCCGTCGGCGGCTACGCGGTCGAACTGGCCGCGGCGCGGGGGCTGCGCGTGGTCGCCGTGGCCGCCGCCGCGGACGAGGACCTGGTGCGCGGCTTCGGCGCGGAGTTCTTCGTCCCGCGCGGCGCGCACGTGGGCGACACCGTCCGCGCCCAGGTCCCCGGCGGGGTGGACGGCGCGCTGGACGCCGCGATGCTCGGGGCGGCGGCGCTGGACGCGGTCCGCAGCGGCGGCGCGTTCGTCGCCGTCAACGCCGGGGCGGCGCCGGTGGGCCTGCGCGGCGTCCGGGTCGCCAACGTGTGGATCCGCGCCGACGCCGCGCAGCTCGCCGAGCTGTCCCGGCTGGCCGAGGCGGGCCGCCTCACGCCCCGGGTCGCCGGGACACTGCCGCTGGCGGAGGCCGCCAAGGCGCACGCCCGCTTCGCCGAGGGTGGCCTGCGCGGCCGGCTGGTCCTGGTCCCCTGACCGCTACGGCCCGGCGGGCGGCTCCTTCTCGGCCGGGGTCTCGCGGCCGGCCTCCACCTCGGGGTGCCGGGCCGCGTCGCCCAGGCGGTGGTGCGGCTTCGGCTCGTCCAGCCCGATGACCGGCGGGACGTCCTCGACCGACTCCAGCGGCGGCGCCGACTCGGCGGCCTTGGCCAGCTCCTCCTCGGCCTTGGCGAGCCGCTCGCTGAGGCCGGGCTTGGCCTCGGCGCCCGGCTCGGCCGCCGGCGCCCCGCCGCCCGCCGCGCGGTCGAAGAACCGCAGGATCTCCACCGGCAGCGGCATGACCAGCGTGCTGTTCTTCTCCGCCGACACCTCCACCACCGTCTGCAGCAGCCGCAGCTGGAGCGCCGCCGGGTCCTGCGACATGATCTCCGCGGCGGCGGCGAGGCGCTTGGACGCCTGGAACTCGCCGTCGGCGGTGATGATGCGGGCCCGCCGCTCCCGCTCGGCCTCGGCCTGGCGGGCCATCGAGCGCTTCATCCCCTCGGGCAGCGACACGTCCTTGATCTCCACCCGCTCGATCAGGATGCCCCACGGGTCCTGGGTGATCTCGTCGATGATGCCGCGCAGCCGGGTGTTGATCTTCTCGCGCTCGCCGAGCAGCTCCTGCATGTCGGCCTGGCCGATGGCCGACCGCAGCGACGTCTGCGCGACCTGCGAGATCGCGTAGCCGTAGTTCTGCACGTTCACGATCGCCTTCACCGGGTCCACGACGCGGAAGTACACGACCGCGTCCACCCGGACGCTGACGTTGTCCTGGGTGATGCCGTCCTGGGCCGGCACGCCCATGGTGACGGTCTGCTGGTTGACCTTCTGCATCCGCTCCACGACCGGGATGATCAGCGTCAGGCCGGGCCGGCGGACCGCGCCGGGCCGCAACTGCCCGCCCCGCTGCACCTGGCCGAAGCGGAACACGATGCCGTGCTCGAACTGCTGCACGACCCGGACGGCCGAGGCCAGCCCGATCACCAGCACGAGCAGCGCCCCGAGGACGAGAACGAGGGCCAAAGCTTCCATGGCGGACACCTCTCACCGAGTAGGTCCGGATTCCCCCTGGTAGATCGGACGTTCCCAGCGGAACACCGGTTGCACGTTTCCCACCTAACCTCGCGGGAACCTGCCTCACAACGGCCCGGCGAGGGATTTTCGGACGCGGACGGCAACCGTGTCAGGAATCACTTGCATGAGTGCGGGCGCCCTCTGAAGTCCTTGCCGAGCGAACGATATGGTCGATCGGGTGAGCGCGAAAGACACCGACTGGGACGGCGTACGTCTCCACGTAGTGACCGGCAAGGGCGGCACCGGCAAGACCACCGTCGCGGCCGCCCTCGCCCTGGCGCTGGCCGCCGGCGGGCGCCGGGTGCTGCTGGTCGAGGTGGAGGGGCGGCAGGGCATCGCCCAGCTGTTCGACTGCCCGCCGCTGCCCTACGAGGAGCGCCGCGTCGCGGTGGCCCCGGACGGGGGCGACGTGTACGCGCTCGCCATCGACACCGAAGAGGCCCTGGTCGAGTACCTGGAGATGTTCTACAGCCTCAAGCGGGCCGGCAAGGCGATGTCCAAGCTCGGCGTGGTCGACTTCGTCACCACCATCGCGCCGGGGCTGCGGGACGTGATCCTCACCGGCAAGACCAGCGAGGCCGTCCGGCGCAAGAACAAGGACGGCTCGTTCGTCTACGACGCGGTCGTCATGGACGCCCCGCCGACCGGCCGGATCACCAAGTTCCTGAACGTCAACGACGAGGTGTCGGGCCTGGCCAAGGTCGGGCCGATCCGCAACCACGCCGACACCGTCATGAAGGTGGTGCGCAGCCCCGAGACCGCGGTGCACTTCGTGACGCTGCTGGAGGAGATGCCGGTCCAGGAGACGATGGACGGCATCCACGACCTGCACGCGGTCGGCCTGCCGGTCGGCGGCGTGTTCGTCAACATGGAGCACCCGCCGCTGCTGCCCGCCGAGACCCTGGCCGCCGCGGCGGACGGCACGCTGGACGTGGAGGAGATCGTCCGCGGCGTCAAGGCCGCCGGCCTGGAGCAGGACGCCGAGCGGATCGCCGCGGTGCTGGCCGCCGAGGCCACCGCGCACGCCCGCCGGACCGCGCTGCAGGAGCGCGAGAAGGAGCGCCTGGCGACGGTGGAGCAGCCGCGCTACACGCTGCCGCTGCTGTCGGACGGCATGGACCTGGCCGGGTTGTACGAGCTGGCCGGGGCACTTCGCGAGCAGGGAGCCGCCTGATGACCACCGTCCCGCCCGCGCTGGACGTCGACGCGCTGATCGACGACCCCCGCACCAAGATCATCGTGTGCTGCGGCTCCGGCGGCGTCGGCAAGACGACCACCGCCGCCGCCCTCGGCGTGCGCGCCGCCGAGCGCGGCCGCGACGTGGTGGTGCTCACCGTGGACCCGGCCCGCCGGCTCGCCCAGTCGATGGGCCTGTCGGAGCTGGACAACAACCCGCGCCGGATCGAGGTCGAGGGCGACGGCGAGCTGCACGCCATGATGCTCGACATGAAGCGCACCTTCGACGAGATCGTCGAGGCGCACTCCGACCCCGACCGGGCCCGCCAGATCCTGGCCAACCCCTTCTACCAGTCGCTGTCGTCGTCGCTGTCGGGCACGCAGGAGTACATGGCGATGGAGAAGCTCGGGCAGCTGCACCGCTCGGGCGCCTGGGACCTGATCATCGTGGACACCCCGCCGTCGCGCAACGCGCTGGACTTCCTGGACGCGCCCGAGCGGATGGGCCGCTTCCTGGACGGCCGGTTCATGAAGATCCTGGCCGCCCCGGCCAAGTCCGGCGGCCGGCTCGGCGTCAAGGTGATCAGCGCCGGGTTCGGCATGTTCACCGGCGTCATCAACAAGGTCCTCGGCGTCCAGCTGCTGCGCGACGTGCAGACGTTCGTCGCGGCGTTCGACACGATGTTCGGCGGGTTCCGCGAGCGCGCCGAGAAGACGTTCCGGCTGCTGCAGACGCCGGGCACCGCGTTCCTGGTCGTCGCCGCGCCCGAGCCGGACGCGCTGCGCGAGGCGTCCTACTTCGTGGAGCGCCTCGCCGAGGAGCGCATGCCGCTGGCCGGGCTGGTCGTCAACCGGGTGCACGAGTGCGAGGACTGCCTGTCGTCCGCGCGCGCGCAGGCCGCCGCCGAGACGCTGGAGGACCGCGGCGAGCACCCGCTGACGTCGGCGCTGCTGCGCCTGCACACCGGCCGGATGCTGCTGGCGGCCCGCGAGGACCGGCTGCGCGCCCACTTCTCCTCGACGCACCCGGCGGTGCCGGTCGTGGCCGTCCCGGCGCAGGCCGAGGACGTGCACGATCTGGCCGGGCTGCGCCGGGTCGGCGCCGACCTGTCCGGGCGGGCCGCGGACGCCGAATCCGCCGCCTGACCTGGAAAGACCACTTCTCAAGATCAGGAGCGGCCATTCTTCGCAAATGGCCGCATCCAGGTTTCGGTCCCCCGAAAACGCCGATTCAACGCAGAACGCGACCACCGCCCGCACCGATTCCTGGTGCGGGCGGTGGTCACGCCGAATATGACCCTGCCCGTCCCGGCACCGCCGGGCCGTTGATCAGCTCGCGACGAGCTCTTCCTCGTCGATGTCCGCCGACGACCGCTCGTACTCTTCCTTGGCGGTCTCCAGCAGTTCGCGCCACGACTGCACATCGGGCCGCCGCCGCAGCAGGGCCCTGCGCTCGCGCTCCGTCATCCCGCCCCAGACGCCGAACTCGATCCGGTTGTCCAGTGCGTCAGCGAGACACTCCGTACGCACCGGGCAGCCGCGGCAGATGAGCTTGGCTCGGTTCTGCGCGGCACCCTGCACGAACAGGGCGTCTGGATCCGCGTTACGGCAGGCGGCGCGGGCGGTCCAATCCGTGATCCACATCTTGGCCCCACTCCCCTAGGGTCTGTGTCGATTTGCGCTCCTTGGCCAGACGGGCGCGGACGTCGGGCCGCCAAACGAAAGCCGTGGGGAAGAACTTACGGAAGCGAGGGGCGATTCAACAGTCCCCGATGGGCCCATTCTCGATATAGCCCACCAGGGCCATACCGCCGGAACGGACTAGTTACCTCTCCTTGACGCCCGGCACCGCCCCGCGGTTGTCATCGGGGCACCGACAAGCCCGATCAGACCCGGGCAAGACGGTCCCGACGGGCGGCCGACGTCGTGAAAACCAGCCCCGGTTCCTGCCAAAACGCCGCGTCCGGGGGGAGAGCTGTCCCGTATGCACTGGTCGTCCCGCGTACCCTAGGCAGGTGCACGATGCGAAAGAGGGTCGGGGAAACGCCTTCTCCACACTGTTCAAGCTGCTCGTGGCGGGGGTCGTCGCCGGCGTCCTGGTCGCCTTCATCGCGCTGCCCGGGATCGGCAGCGCGGGGCTGACCGCGCGCGACGCAGCCAACGACTTCGAGAACATGGACAGCAGGCTGAGCACCGCGCCGCCGTCGGAGAAGACGGTGATGCTGGACGCCAAGGGCCGCCAGATCGCCACGTTCTTCGACCGGTACCGCGAGTCGGTCCGGCTCGACCAGGTCGCGCCGATCATGCGGCAGGCGATCGTCGACATCGAGGACTCGCGCTTCTACCAGCACGGCGCGCTGGACCTGAAGGGCACCATCCGGGCGCTCGCCTCCAACGTGGAGTCCGACAAGACCCAGGGCGGCTCCACCCTCACGCAGCAGTACGTCAAGAACATGCTGGTCGACAGCGCCAAGACCAAGGAGGAGTACAACGAGGCGACCGCCCCCACGGTCGGCCGTAAGCTCCGCGAACTGCGCTTCGCGCTCGACCTCGAGCAGCGCATGACCAAGGACGACATCCTCCAGGGCTACCTGAACATCGCCTACTTCGGCGCGGGCGCCTACGGCGTCCAGGCGGCCGCCAAGCGCTACTTCAGCAAGCCCGCCAACAAGCTCACCCTGGAGCAGGCGGCGCTGCTGGCCGGCATCACCCAGAACCCCAACGCCTACGACCCCATCCGCAACCCCAACGACGCGCGCAAGCGCCGCGACATCGTGCTGAACCGGATGGTCGAGCTCGGCCACATCACCCAGGCGCAGGCCACCGCCGCCATCGCCAAGCCGATCTCGCTGAACCCCACCGAGCCGGTCGGCGGCTGCGAGACCAGCGACGCGCCCTACTTCTGCGAGTACGTCAAGTACGACCTGCTCAACATCCTGTCGGACGGCAAGTACTGGTCGCTGAAGCCGGCCGAGCGCGTCAACGTCGTCAACAAGCTGAACCGCGGCGGCTACACGATCCGCACCACGCTGGACCGTGACGCCCAGCGCGCCACCGACAAGGCACTGCGCAGCTACGTGACGCCGAGCGGGCACCGTGTCGGTGCCGAAGCGATGGTCGAACCGGGCACCGGCCAGATCCGCGCGCTCGGGCTCAGCAAGCGCTACGGCCCGGGCAAGGGCCGCACCACGCTGAACCTGGCCGCCGACAACGCGCACGGTGGCAGCGGCGGCGTGTCGGCGGGCTCCACGTTCAAGATCTTCACGCTGGCCGCCGCACTGGACCAGGGCGTGCCGGTGAGCGAGAGCTTCACCTCCGGCAGCCAGGTCACCGTGACGGGCCTGACGGACTGCAAGGGCGCCAACGTCGGCCCCTTCAGCCCCCGCAACTCCGACCCCGCCGAAGCCGGCGGCTACAACCTCAAGACCGGCACCTGGCACTCGGTCAACACCTTCTTCGCCCAGCTGGAGAAGCGCGTCGGGCTGTGCGAGGCGGTCCGGATGGCGCAGAAGTTCGGCATGAAGCGCGCGGACGGCGCGCCCTTCAAGGAGATCGGCTCGCAGGTCCTGGGCACCAACGAGATCGACATGGTGCACCTGTCGGCCGCCTACGCCGGGTTCGCCGCGCGCGGCAAGTACTGCGCGCCGGTCTCGGTCACCGAGATCGCCGACCCGGCGGGCAAGAAGCTGGCGCTGCCGAAGCCCGAGTGCAGGCAGGCCGTCAGCGAGGCCGTCGCCGACAAGGTGAACCAGATCCTGCAGGGGGTACTGACCAAGGGCACCGCCAAGCGCATCGGCAGCATCGGCCGCCCCGCCGCCGGCAAGACCGGCACCTGTGAGGCCCACACCTGCGCGCTGTTCGCGGGCTTCACCCCGAACATGGCCGCCGCCGTCGCCTACTGGGACCCGCGCGCGCCCTGGGACTACCCGGTGAACGTCTACGGCGCCGACCAGCCCGCATCGATCTGGCAGCAGAGCCTGCAGGAGGCGCTGGCGGACAAGCCCGCGCCGAGCTTCAGCACCCCGACCCAGGACTTCGGCGACACCTCCAAGGTGCCCGACGTCAAGGGCCTGTCGGTCGGCGACGCCACGCTCAAGCTGAAGGCCGCCGACCTGAAGGTGCAGGTCTCGCCGCGGCCGGTCCCCTCGGACAAGCCGAAGGACACCGTCGCCTCCACCTCGCCGGACGCGGGCACCGAGGTCGCGCCCGGGACCACCGTCACCATCTACCTGAGCAGCGGCAAGAAGGCCGAGACCCAAAAGCGCGACGACGGCGGCTTCCAGTGGCCGTTCTGACCTGACAAGAAGGGCCCGGCGACCATGCGTACGCCGGGCCTTTTCCTTTTCCCCGCACGGTCTGCGGCCACTGACCGTCCCTTGACAGATCATCGCCGTGTCCTGTTGGCTGACACTCCCCCGCACCCTTGATCGCCAATCTCCGGTGGTCGTCCGGCACCTCCGCCCGTCCGACGAGGAGCACGTTCATGTTCGGTGCGCCCAGCAAGACCTTCCGGAACACCTCCGCCGCCGTCGCGGGCTGCGCACTGGCCACCGGCCTGGTCACCGCGGCCGCGCCGTCCGCCGCGGCGGCGCCCGCGCCCTCCGCCGCGGCGGCCAGGACCCAGTCGCCCCTCTGGTGCGGCCGCTGGCTGCGCAACCCCGGCAGCGGCGACCATCTCGTGCCCGGTACCCGCATGCGCATCAACCGCGAGATGTACACGCAGGTCAACGACAAGAAGGTCAACCGCGTCTGGTACGCCTGGGCCAAGCTCTACCACAGCGGCGTATCCGGCTCGGGGGTGGCGCTGATCTGGCGGAACAAGTCCAACAAGGTCCTCTACCAGTGCGGCGGCCGTAACGGCAGGGACGCCTTCCAGCGGACCGGCTGCAGCAACACCCCGTGCAACGCCTACTCGGCCGCCGTCGACGACCCGCACGCCATCCGGGTCCAGGCGAAGGTCACCGGCGGCTACGGCGACCACGAGATCCTCTACGGACCGGTCCAGAAGTATTGATCACCCGGCTGCCGGCCGTGGTGGCCCTGCTCCTCGGCGCGGGTGCCTGCGCATCCGCGCCAAGGGCAGCGGCCCCCCAGACGGCCGAACCCCGCGTCACCGCCACGTCCACTCCCGCCTCCGGCGCCGACCTCGGCCTGCCACTGGACGCCTACGATCTGACGCCGCAGGAGTCGCTGCAGATCGAACGCGCCAAAGGCATGTTCCTCCAGGCCTGCATGAAGCGGTACGGCTTCGACCTGGCGGTCCCGCAGGCCCGCGTCCCCGCCTACCCCAAGAACGTCTCGTTGCTGGCCTGGCTCGGCTACCAGCAGGTGGGCCGCTACGGCTACCAGGGACCACCGGGGTTCAACGAGGAGGTCGCGGCCGCTTCGCGCAACGGACGGCGCGGCATCACCGTCCCGCCGGAGCAACTGCCCGTCTTCGACGGGACGGTCGCCTCGTTCAAGGGGCGGCCGGTGCCCGAAGGAGGCTGCGACGGCGACCTGGAACGCCGCCTGAGCGCCGGGACGGACGACTCGGACCGCGACATCGAGGCGCTCCAGCAAGAGGCCAACGAGCAGGCGAGCGAGGACGGCCGCTTCCGGCAGGTGATGCAGGCGTGGTCGGCGTGCATGGCCCGCGCCGGCCTCCGGTACACCGATCCCGAGGACGCCGAGGGCGACCCGCGCTGGAGCTCGGCCGGCGAAGACGACGGGCACCCCGCACCGTCGGCGATCGAGGTACGGACCGCGGTGACCGACGAACGCTGCCGCCTGCAGGTCAACCTCTCCGGCGTTCTGCAGAGCCTGATCTCCGCCTACGAGCAGCGGCTGATCGCCCAGGACGGCGCGCAGATCCGCCGGATCCAGGACCAGCTCAAGCAGCGCGTGCGCAATGCCGCCGCCATGACGATGGACCCCCACCCTCGATGAGGGCCCATCGCGGGGTCAGGCGCCGAGCTGCTTCTTCACCTCGGCCGCGACCCGGCCGCCCTCGGCCCGGCCCGCCACCTTCGGGTTCACGATCTTCATGACCTGGCCCATCGCGCGCGGCCCCGCGGCGCCCGACTCGGCGATCGCGTCCGCCACCAGCGCGGTCAGCTCCACGTCGCCCAGCTGCGCCGGCAGGTACTCCTCCAGCACCTGGTTCTCGTCGCGCTCGGCCTGCGCCTGCTCGGCGCGGCCCGCGTCGGCGAACGCCGTCGCGGCCTCCCGGCGCTTCTTGGCCTCGCGGGTGAGCACCTTGACGACGTCGTCGTCGGACAGCTCACGGGCCTGCCGGCCGGCGACCTCCTCGTTCTTCACCGCCGTCAGGACCATCCGCAGGGTGCGCGTGCGCACCTCGTCGCGGGCCTTCATCGCGGTCGAGAGGTCGTTCTCCAGCCTGTCCTTCAGCGCACTCATGGTCACATCATGCCCGCCCCGGCGCCCCCGTCTCACCAGGTTTACCGCGCGATTCGGCCGCGGGCCGCTCTTCTGCGACGATGGAGGGCATCGGGAAGGAGAACCGTGCGAAAGCTCTTCGCGGTGCCGCTGGGCCTGGCGGGCGCCGGCGCCGCCACCTTCGGGTACGCCTCGGTGATCGAGCGGAACTGGTTCCGGCTGCGCCGGTTCGAGGTGCCGGTGCTGCCCCCGGGCCGCCCCTCGGTCAAGATCCTGCACCTGTCCGACGCGCACCTGACCCCGAACCGCGGCCGGCTGATCCACTGGGTCCGCTCGCTGGACGCGCTCGAACCCGACCTGGTCGTCAACACCGGCGACTCGCTCGGCCACCGCGACGCCATCGGCCCGTTCCTGGACGCGCTCGGCCCCCTCCTGGACCGCCCGGGCGTCTTCGTCTTCGGCTCCAACGACCTGTACTCGCCGGTCTTCCGCAACCCGCTGCGCTACATCTGGCGCACCAGCCAGGCCGACTACGGCAAGCGGCGGCGCGAACCCGACCTGCCCTACCGCGAGCTCGCCTCGTCGCTGCAGGCGGCCGGCTGGCTCGACCTGAACAACCGGATCGGCCGCCTCAAGACCGGCGGCCTGGACATCGAGTTCGGCGGCATCGACGACTCCCACATCAACCGGGACCGCTACGACAAGATCGCCGGCCCGGTCGACCCGCAGGCCGACGTGCACCTCGGCGTGATGCACTCCCCCGAGCCCCGCAACCTGGACCGCTTCGCCGCCGACGGCTACGACCTGCTCCTGGCCGGCCACACCCACGGCGGCCAGGTCTGCGTGCCGTTCTACGGCGCCCTCGCGACCAACTGCGGCATCGACCGCCCCCGCGTCAAGGGCCTGCACCGGCACGCCGGCGCGTGGCTGCACGTCTCGGCGGGCCTCGGCACGTCCCCGACGGCGCCGGTGCGGTTCTGCTGCCCGCCGGAGGCGTCGCTGCTCACCCTGGTATCCCGACCGACCGCATGAGCCGATCGGTGGCGCCTCCACCGAGCCCCTCGCACGTCGCCTCGACATCGAAGCCCTTCACGCCGAAGACCGTCAGCAAGCCGTCCTTCCTCCGCGCGGGGCGCCCGTCGAACATCGTGTTCGGCGTCAGCCACCGTTCCCGGTAAGCGCTCGGCCCCGCACTGACCGAGCAGTACTTCTGACCCCGCCTGACATGGCTCTCCACCGGCCAGTGATGTTCACCGGCCTCGACCTCGACCTCCCGGTTCGGCCCCTGCCGCTGCTCCCGCAACGAGATCGGCCGAACACCTTCCGGCCATTTCACCTGGAACGGCACCGCCACCGGGACGCTCAACCCCGTCCGCAACGTCCGGGCGACCCGGAGCATCACCGCCTTGCGATCGGTCCCCTTGGGCATATCGCCCATCCTGAGCGTCGCCCAGGCCCCCTTGGCGTACTCCCAGTGCAAAGCCGCGACAACCGGCCTGCACCCTGCCACCGGCACCGCCGCGTAGATACGCCACAAAGCCCGCCGCCCGTTCACCGGAGGCGCCCCGGACAGCTTCTCGTCGTCCTCCCCGGGACACTTCTCTGCGAGAGGCCCCTCCAGCGGCTTCGTGCTCCACACCATCGAGACGCTGTCGCCGAGCTCGTTGTCGGCGGGCACACCCTCCGCCCCGAAGACCACCGACAGCATCGCGCTCGGGAATGACCGCTTGCCCTTGGACGGCTTCCCGGCCGCGATCGACGTGTAGGTCGTCCCGTTGTCCACGACCCGCGCCCCCATACCGGCAGGCACCCACCCGAATTCCACATGCCGCACCAGCGGATCGAACGCTTTGGGCGCCACCGGCCCGGCCGGAACCTCCTCCCGCGCAGGCCCGGGCCAACCGACCACCAATCCACCCCCTAGCGCCAAGACCCCCGCTCCCGCAGCACCCCGCCGCCACCACAACCGCCGCCGCCCCACCTTGACCGCGGCCCGCACATCCACCCCGCCCGCCGGCTGGGGCTCGCGCGCCAGGACCTCGATGACCTCCCTGACGTCCATCAGGCCTCCACCGCCATGGCCCGCCGCAGCGCGACCAGGCCCCTCGACGTCTGACTCTTGACCGTCCCGGCCGAACACCCCAGGACCTCGGCGGCCTGCTCGTTCGTCAGGTCGCAGTAGTAACGCAGCACCAGCGCGGCCCGCTGCCGAGGCGGCACCGCCCCCAACGCCGCCCGCACGTCAATGGCGGCCTCGACATCCCTCGCCCCCACAGCCCCGTCAGGCACATCCGCGGTGACCCGCACCCGCGCCATCCACCCGCCCCGCTGCTCCCCCAGGTAGACGCGCACGAGCATCGTCCGCACGTAGGCGTCGACGTTGTCGGCCGCCCGCGCCTGCCGCCACTTCACGAACAGCTGCGTGACGGTCGCCTGCACAAGATCGTCGGCCCGGTGCCAGTCCCCGCATAACAGGTAGGCGACCCGCCTCAGCCACACCTGCCGCTCGGCGACGTACGCGGTGAACTCCCGCTCCCGCCGGCTCATCTCGCCCGCTCCATACCCCCTGGATGCGCCCAGGCGCCCCGATGGTTGCACGCCATGATCGCGCCCTGTGGAAAATCGGGACGCAGCACTCCCCGGCATCCGCTAAAGTAGTCAAGGCGCCGGGAGGCACGTACGACTCCCGGGCAGCCACCAACCGGGGTGTAGCGCAGCTTGGCAGCGCGCTTCGTTCGGGACGAAGAGGTCGTGGGTTCAAATCCCGCCACCCCGACAGGTTGAGAAGCAGGTCAGAGGCCGGTTCCTAAATTCAGGAACCGGCCTCTTGCTCGTTCGCCCGCGAACACGTGGCGGCGGACCTTCAATGTCTCGGTCACAGCGGCCTGTCCCGGGACTGCCTATGCGCAGCACCGTGTGGGGAACGTGGCGCGGACGGTGCGGCCCCGGGCGTCGCCGGTCCACGACCAGGACGCGGTCAGGGCCTCGACGGTGAGCAGGCCCCGGCCGCCCTCGGCCAGGTCGATGATGTCCCGCAGGCGCGGCTCGCCCGGTCCGCCCTGGTCGGTGACGTAGACGATGACACCGGCCACGTCCATGCCGACCTCGACGGTGAACCGCCCGCCGTCGCGACCCGATCGGGTGTGCCGGACGGCATTGACGGCGAGCTCGTCCAGGACGAGGAGAACATCGTCCAGGCTCGGAAAGCCGGCCAGCAGATGCGCGGCGAACGCCCGGACAAGCCGGACCTGATCAGCCTTGCCGTGGAACACCCGCCGCCAGTACATCGACGCGGCGGACTCTGCCGGAACGGATTCGGCGAGCAACATTGATCACCCCACATGGACGGTCCGGTAAGACGCCTCCATGCTCAGTACGGACCACCGGTTCCCGCCCACGACTTCCATCATCCAGACGTCCGCCGCGCGGAAATCACGTGTGCGGCAGGGTCTTCCCGCAGGACGACGTACACGACCGTGAACGTTCACGAAGACGCACGTTCACCTCCGGAACTCAATGGACCGCAGCAGATCGTTCAAGGCATCCACGGCCGATGACACGTTCAGCGACCGTGTGATAACACAGAGCTGACGCGACGCCCCCGGCCAGCGTTCCCCCTGCCCACACCGGCCCTGACACGGAGGTCACCGGTGACCAGTCCCTTCGTCCGCCGGCAGCGCCTCGCCATGGAACTACGGACCCTGCGCGAACAGCGCGGCATCACCGCCGACGAGCTGTCCAAACTGATCTTCCGCTCCCGCACGACGATCTCCAAGCTGGAGAACGCCCGCTGCCGGCCGGACCTCGGCGATATCTCGAACATCCTCACCGCCCTCGGCGCCTCCCGCGAGGACGTCGAGAAGATCTTCGAGATCGCCCGCCAGGCCACCGCGCGCGGCTGGTGGGACGCCTATGGGGACACCATGGGCGCCCGGCAACGGATGTACGCCAACATCGAATCCGGCGCGTCCAGCATCCGCGAGTACCATCAGACCGCTCTTCCTGGTCTTCTGCAATGCCCCGAGTACCACTGGGCGCTTATCGACCTCGACAAGATCGAAGGCTCCACGATCAATTATGTGCCTGAGCAGAGCGTAGAAGCACGTCAGCGAAGACAGCAGACCGTCTTCAGGACCGGTGGCCCCAGATTTGAGGTCATCGTGGACGAGTTCGTCTTGAAGAGGCTGGCGGTTCCCCGGCCGGTCATGGTGACGCAACTTCGACACATGGTGCGGCTCGTAACCCACGAGCCGCGTTTCACCGTCCTGGTCCTACCGCTTGATGCCCAGGTCCCGCCGGGACGGCTTCCGGCATCCGCGTACACCATCTACTCGTTTCCCGACCCGGAAGACCCACAGCTGGTCGTTGCCGAGACCAGCAACTGCCTGGTTCACACAACCCTGGATGAAGTGACAGGGTATGAGCGTCTACACGACCGTCTCCGTGAGGCCGCGCTCCCCGCTCTGGAGAGCCTCTCTCTTCTGACGGATACGGCCGACCGGCTGAACGAACAGGCAGGTCCGTAACGTGAAGCAGCAGTACAGCGGCTGGCGCAAATCGACCCACAGCGTCCCGGATTCCAACTGCGTCGAAGTAGGCCGCTCCCCCCACGGCACCATCGGCGTGCGCGATACCAAGGAAGGTGACACCGGCCCCATCCTAGACTTCACCCTCAGAGAGTGGACCGCGTTCATGCAGGTCCTCCGCTCCGCAGACTCCTGAGGAACGAATACGTCTGGACCGTTGTGTGCGGTCCGCCCACTCCCGACTCTCTGAGAACAGGATCGGACCTCGCACATGACCACGCAGTACCTCATCTGGCGCAAGTCGAGCCACAGCGAGGCTAACGGAGCCTGCATCGAAGTCGCCCGTTCCCTCCACGGCAGCATCGGCGTACGGGACAGCAAGCAGCGCGGCACAGGCCCGATCCTCGACTTCACCCGTTCCGAATGGGTTGCCTTTCTCGGCACCGTCCGCTCGGCCAAGGCGTAGCAGCGACCAGCCGATCCGGCCGTTTGAGCGCCCGTTCGATAACCGCACCGTCCAGTGATCCATGGACTAGCGCGCATCGGCTTTCACGTCCGGCCAGATGAAATCCGGCACGAAGACCACGTCGGTCTCTTCCCCACAGGCCCGGGGAAAGAGGGGCCTCGGGGCGAGAAGAGGGTCCGGCCCGGCTCCGGAGCGGGCCGACCGCCCTGTGATGGGCCGGGCGTTCCGGTCAGAGGGTCCAAAGGCGGTGATCGCGGTAGCCGCCCCCGGCGAGGTAGCGGCCGTCGGGGGAGAAGGTGACGGCGACAAGGTCCTTGGCGGGATGGAATTCGTATTCCACGTTGCCGGAGTAGGAGTTGCAGACGCGAATCGCGGGGCGGCCGTCGATCCTGCCGCCGAACGCGACCATGTCCTCGGTCGCGGAGAAGGCGGCGGGGTAGATCGACGTGATGCCCGCCGGGGTGAACCGGGGGGCGTCGGAGAGCGGGGGACCAAGGCTCCAGACCTGGGTGGCCGCCGGCCCGACGGTCAGGAGAAGGTCGCCGCCGCGGGCCAGTCCGACCCTGAAGGCACTGACCTTGTCCAACCGGTGAACGCGTTTGTCGGCGGCGGTGTCCCAGACCTCGACCGGAGCGTCGGTACCGCAGATGGCCAGGAGCGGCTTGGTCTTGGCGAAGGAGACCGAGCTGGGGTTGCCGAATCCATGTTTGATCCTGCGGAGTTCCCGACGTGCCGCCACATCCCAGAGCCGGACGGTCTTGTCCCCGCGGGAAGTGGTGGCCAGCACGCCGTCGGCGGACCAGCTGATCGACTCGCAACGCTCTGAGTGCCCGCTGAGCGTGCCGAGTTCCTTCAGCGTGACGGGATCGACCAGACGGACCGTGCCGTCGTCACAACCCGCCGCGATGATTTTGCCGTCCGGGGAGAACGCCACGTCCCAGACCCCGGACCTGATGCTCTCGGCCGCCTTCTTCCGCTTCGTGGCGACCTCCCAGACGACCAGATATTCCTCGTCGCCGCCCTTCAGTCTCGTGCCTCCCGCGGCCAGCAACTTGCTGTCGGGCGAGAACGCCACCGCTCGCAGATCTCCGTTGTCGAAGCCGGGCAACCGCTCGCCGTCCCCGCCGTCCCGCAGCAAGAAGAACCCTCCGCCGGCGGCGGCAGCGGCGGCCCCCGCCAGGACCGCCGCGCCGCCCAGCAGCCCTCGCCGTGAGATCCCCGCCGGCCGTCTGCCGGCCGGAAAAGGCGGGCTCGCGTGGGGGCCGGACGCGGGCACGACCGGGGCCACACGGGACACCTGCTCGGCTCGCGGTGCGGTCGACCAGTCCGGCGAGGAGAGGGGCAGGGTGAGGGGCGGCCGGCCGGAGGGCGCGGTCAGGAGCGTGGTGAGTTCTGCAGGGGCGGGACGGGCGGCGGGATCCTTGGCGAGGCAGCGGGTCAGGTGGTCGAGCAGGTCGGCGGGGACTCCGGCCAGGTCGGGCTGCGACGTCGCGATCCGCATCACCATCGCTCCCACGCTCGGAGCGTCGAACGGGGCCTTCCCGGTGGAGGCGAACACCAGCACCCCGCCGAGGGAGAACACATCGCTCGCCGGACCTATCTCGTCCAGGCCGAGTTGCTCGGGCGACATGTAGGGGACGGTGCCCAGCATCATCCCCGTCGCCGTCATCGTCGCGGCGTCCAGAGCCCGCGCGATGCCGAAATCGATGATCCTGGGGCCGTCGGAGGAGACGATGATGTTCCCCGGCTTCAGATCCCGGTGGACCAGTCCCGCCGCATGGATCGCCCGCAGTCCCTCGGCGAGGCCCGCGCCGAGCCGCCTCACCTCCCGCGAACTCAACGGACCACGCTCTTTGACCAGGGTGTCCAGGGAGGGCCCGTCGACATAAGCGGTGACCATCCACGGCGGGGACGCCGCGGGATCGGCGTCCAGGAGCTGTGCGGTGTAGAAGCCGCTGACCCGCCGTGCCGCCGCGACCTCGGCGGCGAACCGCTGCCGGAACCTCGGGTCGGCCGCGTGTTCCCACCTGATCGTCTTGACCGCCACGGGCCGCCCGCCGGGCGAGGCCCCCAGATAGACCTGCCCCATGCCCCCGGCACCGAGCCGAGCGGTGATCTTGTAGTCGCCGACGAATGCGGGGTCGTCCTGCCGCAGCGGCTCCATGACGCCCCCACCTGTTCGACGATGCCGAGAACCGGGAGGCAGCCTAATAGACAGTCATGGCTTTCTGCTCATCCGCGTATCCCGGTAGCGCGGCGACCACCCGCCTCCAGACCGGTGTCGCCCAGACGCCGCGCTCGCGCGGCGGAGCCGGGCCTACGCGGGCGGCGCGGGGAATACGATCACCGAGCCGTCCTTGCCGCGGGCGATCTCGATCGCCACGTCCCTCGCGCGGCCGTCGGACGTGCTGCCGTCGCCCAGTCGGCGGATCCTGTGCGCCGCGCGCATCAGGCGCTCGACTTCAGCGGTCGTGAAGACGGGCCGCAACCCGGGTGGGCGTGTCAGCTCCAGCGCCGACAGGCGTACGAGGACACCGGCGATGCCCGGCTCCAGGTCGTCGAGGCGCTGCTGGTCGTCCTTGAGCCCGCGGATGAAGTTCTCGAACGGGTCGCCGGAGTCGCTCTGGGCATGCTCGACGGCCTGGAGGACGACGACCCGCCGCTTCAGCGCGATCGCCGGCGCGGCGAGTTCGAGGTGGCCGCGGAACTTACCCCCATGGTCGTCGGCGAGGCCGGGGAACGACTCGGTCAGCGTGCCGGTCTCGACGGGCGCGCCGCCGGGCAGCGCGTCGAGCGCGCTCTGCCACCCGGCGAGGCGGCGCTCGGCGGTGACCAGCGCCGTGCTGATGGCGTACGACGCGGAGTCCAGTCCCAGCGAGGCACCGACCTTGCCCTCGTCGAGCAGGATGGCGGTGGCTTTGCCAATGGCGTCGCGGCAGCCGTCGAGCCGGTTGCGCTCTTTCTTGATCTCGTCTGCGTCCGGTTGCTCCAGCAGTTCTGTGATGTGCTCGATGGCCTGCCGGCGCCCGCGCCGCCGACGATGCGGCCCGTTGAGTCCACGAGTGGCCCCCGGATTCCTCCGGCCACCGCCTTCGAGGTCATCGAGCAAACGATGCCTTTGCTGAGCTGGGTGGCGTGCTTCGCCAGAACCGCCAGCACGCCACGCAGTTCAGCCAGGCGCTCAGCCGTCATCGGCTCGTCCCGGACAGAGCGGGCACCCGGGCATCACCGGTCGCCGGCGTCCACACCCGAACCATTGCCGCGCGGTCGTCGGTCGTCGTCTCCCCTTGATCTCCGCCGAGAGCCCAAGGCCTGAACCGCGGTTGTCACTGCTGGAAAGGGGTTGTTTTCAGGGTTCTCACGCCGACTTGAGGGCGGCGGGGGACCTGGACAGGTAGTCGGCGGCCAGGCCCAGGTCGTGGACTTGGGACGGGTGGTGACGGGGGTCGAGGTAGACCTTGGCCTCGCGGAGGAGCAGGCTGAAGATCGGGGGGACGTGGCCGGCCCGGACCGATCGGCGGTACTGCTTCCACAGCTGCAGCTTGGTGGTCCTGCCGGTGATCGCTTTGTCCTGGCGGACGAGGTAGAGGGTGCCGGCGACCATGGCCCAGTAGAGGAAGAGCACCGTGACCGCCCAGGCGGCGGCGCGGGCGGGGTAGCCGCCGCCCAGCTGCTGGTAGACGTCGAAGACGACCGCGCGGTGCTCGACCTCCTCGGCGCCGTGCCAGCGGAACATGTCGAGCATGGTCGGGTCCGCGCCGGCGCGGTCCAGGGCCGTGTTGGTGAGGATCCACTGGCCCGAGACCGCGGTGTAGTGCTCCAGGGTGCAGATCGCGGCCAGCTCGAACAGGAGGGTGCGGCGGGCCTTGCGCGGCGACATCTTCGCCCGTTTGGCCGCGCGGTCGGCCAGGCCGGCGTTCATCTCGTCGGTGATCTTGCGGGTGTCGATGCCGTTGCTCTCCAGGAGCTTCTCCAGCACGTTCTGGTGCGAGTAGGCGTGCACGGACTCCTGGCCCATGAAGCCCTTGACCTCTTCGCGGAGGCGCTCGTCCTTGATGGCGGGCAGTGCCTCTTTGAGGGCCTGGATGAACCAGCGCTCACCCGCGGGCAGGATCGTGTGGAACGCGTTGAAGAAGTGCGCGCCCAGCGGGTCGCCGGGGATCCAGTGGACGGACGTCTGCTCCCAGTCGAAGGAGACCCGGCGCGGTTTGATCAGGGGATGACGCTCGTCGTAACGGGGTTGCATTCCAGGGAAGGTATTGACCGGCGCAGAACCGCACTATGCGGAAGACGAGCGTGCGAACCTCTTGAGTCCTGCCGGTCGTGACAAGGAGTCCGGGCACGGCCCTTGACCTCTGTGTCTTCCCCGATCCGCTCGTTTCGGTCGGCCGTTCCTGGCCAACGGGCATGGTGCGTATGACGCGGGGCTTCCAGGTGATGAGGTGCCGGGCTGGGTCTCTCAGCGGTTACGTGAATAGTGCCGCTGGGCCTTGGCCCGGTTGCCGCAGACCGCCATCGAGCACCACTGCCGGTTCCTCTTGGGCGAGGTGTCCAGGAACCGGATCCCGCAGTCGGTCGCGCCGCAGATCTTCACGTGGCCGCGAGCCCGGCCGGCGACCAGCGCGATCGCCAACCGGGCGATCGTGGCGATCGCCTGCGTGGCGGTGTCCGTGGTCGGGACGGTCACCGTCACCCGATCGGCTGCCAGGGCGAGCACCGGCTCGGTGTACTGCCGGGCGCAGCGGTTGATCACCGCGATGTCGGCCTCGGTGATCTCGGGATGGCCGTCCGGCGAGACGAGCGCGTGGACCGCCTCCCGCAAGCGCGCGATCTTGCGCAGGTGCGCCTGCGTCACCTCGGCCGGCCGGGCGCACAGGCCCGCGGCGGCCAGCCACCCGGCCAGCTCCCCGGGCGTGGCGATCAGGTCGACGGGCTCGATCTTCCGGCGGCGGACCGTGTTGACCAGGTCGATCGCCGGGTGCCCGTCCAGGAACCAGTCCAGTTTCGCCATCACACGTCCTTGCACCGCGTCGCCGGACCCTGGGCCGGAATCCGGATTCTAACCCCATGTTACGGTTAGAAAGCGGATCGCTCCAAGGACGTGGTGGCCGGTCGGCAACCCGGAGAACCAGGGAGAACGCCTTGACGGTTCGGACAGCCGCGCTTCCGCGCAGCGAACGGCACACCCTCCGGAACAGGAAGTTCTCGTTCTTCGTGACGATGGCGGCACTGACCACCGTCATCGCCTCCACGACGATGCCGACTCCGTTCTACGGCGCCTACAGCCGCGAACTGCGATTATCGAACCTGCAGGTCACCGAGGTTTACGCCATCTACGCGTTCGGCATCGTGGCGGCCCTGGTGCTGTTCAACTCGTTCTCCGGCGCCTTCGGCCGCAGGCCCCTGCTCCTGATCGGCCTGGCGTGCTGCCTGGCCTCGGACATCGTGTTCCTCGACGTGCGCTCGATCGGCTGCCTGTACGCCGCCCGGGTGCTGTCGGGTCTCGCCGCCGGCGTCTTCATGGGGACCGCGACGGTCGCGGCGCTCGAACTCGCCCCCGAGCCGATGAAGAAGCACGCCACGGTGTGGGCGACCGCCGCCACCGTCTTCGGGCTCAGCCTCGGGCCCGTGTACAGCGGGATCATCACCGGTGTCTCGGCCCACCCCGAACGCGACGTCTACCTCGGCCACCTCGTGGTGGCGGCGGCCGCGGTCCTGGCGCTGCTGGCATCGGCCGAGCCGCTGCCGCGGGACCGCCGCGTGCCGTTCGCCTGGAGCCCGCCCGTGCCTCCTTCGCGGGCACGGCGGGAGTTCTTCGGGCTCTCCCTCATCGGGTCGTCGGGGCTCGCCGCGTTCGGGCTGCTCGCCGGGCTGACACCGGCCATCCTCGGGCAGATCTACTCGTCCCGGAGCGGGCCGGCCGCCGGGCTGATCGTCGGAGGCGCCTTCGCCGCGTCGGCGGTGTCCCAGCTCCTGCTCCGCGACATCGCGGTGCCGCGCGGGATGCGCGCCGGCGTCACGCTGGTCTGCGCCGGCCTGGCGATCCTGGCGCTCGGGGTGCTCACGAAGTCCGAGCCGGTCTACGTGACCGCGGCCGTGACCATCGGGCTCGGGCAGGGGCTCACCATGTCCCGCGTCGTCCGGGTCGTCTCCCGTTCGGTGGACGCGGCCAGGCGGGTCGGCGTCGTCAACTTCTTCTATGTCGTCGTCTACACCGGGGCGGCGATCCCCGTGATCGCGGTCCCGTTCCTGGAGGACCTCGCCGGGCTCGCGAACTCGACCTACCTCTTCTGCGGGTTCTCGCTCGTCCTCTGCCTCGCGGGCCGGCTCCTCACCCGTGACGGGGCCGCTTCGCCTCAGGAGTGCGGCTCCGCGCAGGGAGCCGTTCCAGCGCGGGCGGTCTCGGGCCGCGACCTCCGTTGGTGAGCGGTCCTTGGTCCAGCGGTCAGGGCTGTGGGTCGTGACCGCCGGACGGCTCCGGGGAGCGCTTCTCTGGCGGTCTGCGCTCGCCGGGGCCTGTGTCTTCCTGACGGGCGGCAGCCGGCTGGACGCGTCTTGGGCTGAGAGTGTTCGGCTCGGTACCAGGGGTGATGCGAAACAGCTCCCGGGCCATGCCATGGGCCGCTTTTTCGGCGTTATTGGATCGTGCAAAGTGACCGATGGATTGCGGGGCAGGGCGGCTGCTTTCTTCGGGCAGAAATGATCAAAGGCGGGGCCGGACCGGGGGCGGCTCTGCCGGTTCATTAGCACTTTCGGGCAAATCAGGACATTTCGTGGCGTTCTTTGAGGTGAGAGCACGGGAACGGCGCGGAGCGGTGGCCGGCGGGGCGGCGGCTTCGGCCACCGGAAAGCCGCGCGGGTCGTTTCCGGATGGAAACTTCTTTGTCACTATTTTGCCGAAGAAAGAGTTGGATGTGACCTGACGTCAAGGGGGTAGGCGGTCCTGATGTGGACACCAGACCGCCTCATACGCCCCACGAGTCACACGCGTAACAGACGGGATCGTTCTTTCGCGAATTCCCTATCAAGCCGATAGGACTTCCAGGTAAATAGCCTCTGGATTTCCCTCCCGGACCGTGGTTACCGTGTCACCGTTCGACGCAAGAGAGGCCGGCGGGTCCGGCGGAAAAGGACCTGGTCCTGATCTTCCCGCCCACCTCTCCAGCGGATCTCTCGGGACACAATGGGAGTGGAGATCCTTCATGGTGGATTTCAATTTCAGTATCTTCAGCGCGCCCTCGGCCGCTGATACTGGAGACACCACTCTCGTTGACGTGCTCGAGCGGGCGGCTGGGGCCGAGCGGTGGCGGAGCGGGCGCTCGGGCATCTGGTACACCCTCGCCCCCGAGGGGGTGCCGCAGCGCGCACAGGGCTGGAAGCTGCATGTTTCCGCCACGCCGGCGTCCGCGCCGGAGGTGCTCGCCCGCTCGCTGGAGGTGCTCCTGGCGGCGGGGTCGGCGTTCAAGTTCGCCGCCACCATCGACCACGTCGCGGCGCTCAACGCGCGCAACACCTCGCGCGGCCATTCGGGAAAGTTCATCACGGTCTATCCCGAGAGCGACGACGAGGCCGTCCGGCTGGCGGCAGAACTGCACCGGGCGACGGAAGGGCTCGCGGGGCCGCGGATTCTTTCCGACCGGCCCTACGCTCAGGGCAGCCTGGTCCATTATCGCTACGGCGCATTCGTCGAAGAGCGGCGGATCACCAATGACGGTTTCTACGCCTGGACGATTCTCGATCCGGACGGCAATCCGGTCGAGGACCGGCGCGCCGGCACCTATACGCCTCCCTCTTGGGCGACCTGCCCCTTCCCCGGTAACGCAAAGGACGTCACCCCGCGGCCACGCCAGGTCATGCTCGCCAAGCGCTTCGCGGTCCGCGAGGCCATCCGGCACACCAACAAGGGCGGAGTTTATCGCGCCCAGGACACCGGGACCGGCGAATCGGTGGTCATCAAGGAGGCGCGTCCCCATGTCGCCGCCGACCGGCAGGGGCGGGACACCCGGGACCGGCTGCGGGCCGAGCTGCGGGCGCTGGAAAAGGTGCAGGGGCTGGGTTTGGCGCCGCGTCCCGTCGAATTGTTCACCGAGGGCGGGCACCTTTTCCTCGCGCTGGAGATGATCCAGGGAGTGCCGCTGCGCGAATGGGTCGCGCGTTCCATCGGCGAGGCCGGCTGGGGCGACCACCTCGCCCCGGCGCTGGAGATGGCGCGCCGGCTGACGGGCCTGATGATCGAGGCGCACGGCGCCGGGCTCGTGCTGCGCGACTTCAACCCCAACAACGTCATGGTGCGCCCGGACGGCACCCCCGTCCTGATCGACCTGGAGCTGGCCGCGGTCGCCGGCGACCCCGAGGACGTCCCGCTGCGGGCGGGCACCCCCGCCTTCAGCGCGCCCGAGCAGCTGGAGGGCGCGGAGCCCGACGCCTCGGCCGACCACTACAGCCTCGGCGCGACGCTGTGCTACGTCCTCACCGGCGCTCCGCCCTACTTCCTGGACGAGCGGCCGCAGGGCAGGTCCCTGACCGAGCGCCTCACCGAGTGGCTGGCCGCGCGCACCCGCGATCTGGAGCTGCCCGAGGGCCTGGTGGCGATGCTCACCGGCCTGATGGCGGACGATCCCGGGCTGCGGTGGACGCCGGAGCAGGCCCGCGAGGTGCTGGCGCCCTCGGTGCCGGCAACCGTCGCCCCGGCCGAGGCCCGCCGGCCGGTGGAGACGTGCGACCAGGCCATCGCCGGGATCACCGAGCACCTGCTCGCCTCCATGGACCCCGGTTCGGCGCACGCGCTCTGGCCGATGTCCTGCGCGCACGGCGCTCCCGACCCGTGCTGCCTGCAGCACGGCGCCGCGGGCGTCCTCGGGGCCCTGGTGCAGTGCATGCGGTTCTCCGCGGACCCGCGGCTGCCGGACGCGGTCGACGTCGCGTCCCGCTGGATCCTCAAGCGGCTCGAGGCCGACGCCCACCGGCCGCACGGCCTGTACTTCGGCACGGCCGGCGCGGCGTGGGCGCTGCTGGAGGCGGGCCTGGCGCTCGGCGACGACGGGCTGGCCGACGACGCCATCGCCGTCGCCGAGGGGCTTCCGGCCGCGGTCGCCGGCCCCGACATCACTCACGGGACCGCCGGCATCGGCCTGACCGCCCTGCACTTCCACGCCCGCACCGGGCGGGCGCGGTTCGCCGAGCTCGCCGACGCCGCCGCCGACGCGCTGGCGGCCTCGGCCGAGGAGCGGGCGGGCGCGCTGGTCTGGAGCACCCCGGCCGACGCCGACTCCAAGCTGGCCGGCAAGTCCTACTACGGGTTCGCGCACGGCGTCGCGGGCGTCGGCTACTTCCTGCTGGCGACCGGCCGCGACGACTGCCGGGAGCTGGCGGTCCGGGTCGGCGACGACCTGCTGGACGTCGCGGTCGTCACACCGCGGTCGGCCATGTGGGGCGCCGGAAGCGGAGACGCGCCCACCGCCCCGTACTGGTGCCACGGCGCGTCGGGCATCGGGGGCTTCCTGGCCCGGCTCGGCGCGGACACCGGGAACGCGCGCTTCCTCGACGCCGCCGCGCTCGCCGCCCGCGCGGTGAGCGACCAGTCATGGCGCGCGGTGCTGGGCCAGTGCCACGGCCTGGCGGGCAACGGCGACTTCCTGCTCGACATGGCCGCGCTCACCGGCGACGAGCGGTACCGGGCCGATGCCTGGCGGCTCGGCGAGATCATCCTGGCCGGCCGCGCGCACCGCGGCGACCGGGTGGTGTTCTCCGACGAGCAGGGCGACGTCTCGGCGAGCTGGGGCGACGGCGTGAGCGGGGTGCTGGCCTTCCTGACGCGGCTGCGGCACGGCTCGCCGCGGCTGTGGACCGCCGACGCCGCGCGGGTCGCGGCCGTCCCGGGGCGGGTGTCATGAGGGCGCCCGTGCTGAGGGACACCGTGCCCGGCCTTCCCGAGGTCCCCGTCCGGTTCGGCTTCGCCTTCTCGGCCGACGGCCGCTGGGCCACCTGCCTGAACGCCGCCGGCGACCGGGTCGCGCTGGAGCGCTGGAGCCTGGACGGCGCGGTGCCGGCCCGGCGGGTGGTCGGCGCCGCCGACCGCGACAGCCGGCCGCTGCCGCTGAACGACGGCCGCGTCCTGGTGGCGCGCACCGCGCCCGGCGGCGGGCACGGCTCGGTCGTCGCGCTGCCGGACGGGACACGGACCTGGCCCGTCTCCGCCATGCTCGCCGGATACCTGCTGGCAAGCCCGGGATCGCCGCAGACGGTGGTCCTGGTGACCGTGGAGGACGAGCGGCACTCGCGGATCTGGGCCCTGTCCGACGCCTCCCTGGAGCCCGTCCTGCGCATCCCCGGCGTGCTGTCGGGCGGCGTCTGGCTCGACGAGGGCAACCTGCTGGCGTTCGACCACGCCGGCCTGGAGCACCGCGCCGACGGCATCGTGGTCGACCTGCGCGAGCGCACCTGGCGCCGCGTCTGGTCGGTCTCCGACACCACGACGGACCGGATCGCCGCCTGCAGCAGGCGGGCGCGGGTCCTGGCGGTGACCACCGGCGTGCCCGGCGGGCAGCGGATCGGGCTGTGGTCGCCCGGCGGCGGGCCGGTGCGGTTCCCCGAGGCCCTCAACCGGTCCGGGTTCGCCCGGACCCCCCTGACCTTCGACGAGTCCGGCGAGCACCTGCTGGTCAGCGAGGTCTGCGGCGCCACGACGCGGCTGCTGGTGCACACCCCGGCGGGTGACCGCGTCGAGCCGGTGGCCGGCCCGCCCGGCACGCTGTGGCCGCCGGCGTCCTGGACGGGCGAGCGGATCCACGTGCGCTTCTCGGCCCCGCACCAGCCGCCGACGCTGGCGACGGTGCACCGCCGCGCGCGCTCGGGCTGGTCGCTGGCCCGGCAGGCGCCGGACCCCATGACGGCCTGGGCGGACGCCGACCTGGTCGAACTGCCCGGCCCGGACGGGCCGATCGAGGCGATCGTCTACGGCGGCCCCCGCTGGCGGGAGTGCCCCCGCGTGGTGCTGGCGCTGCACGGCGGCCCCCTGGCGGCCTGGCGGTTCGAGTTCGAGCCGCTCTTCCAGCACCTGGCGCTGGCCGGCGTCGCGGTGGTGGCCCCCAACTACCGGGGCAGCACCGGCTACGGCGAGCAGCACATGCGCGCGGTCGTCGGCGACTGGGGCGGCCCCGACCTGGCGGACGTCGTCCACCTCGGGCGCGCCGTCGCCGGGCCGCGCCGGGAGGCCGGCCTGCCCGGCCCGCTCCTGCTCGGCGGCAGCTACGGCGGCTATCTGGCGCTGCTGGCGGCCTGCCGCAGCCCGCGGACCTGGTCGGGATGCGTGGCGCTGGCGCCGTTCACGTCCCCCGCCGGCCTGCACCGCGACGCCGACGCCCCGGTCCGGGACCGGGTGGCGCGGCTGAACGGGCCGGGCGACGACGAACGGCGCGACGTCCTGCGCGAATGCGCGGCGCTCACGGCGCCGCTGCTGCTGGCGCACGGGACCCGGGACGAGCTCATCCCCGTCGCGCAATCCCGGGCGCTTCGCAAGCGCCTCCTCGAACTCGGCAGGACCGAAGGGATCGACTTCGACTACCTCGAGGTCGACGACGGCCACACCGCCGTCGTCCAGGCATGGCCCTCGGACCTGCGGACGAACCTGGTCCGCTTCTGCCTCGCGGCGGAGCGGATCGCGGCGACCGGACAGGAGAGGAGGTGAACCAAATGGACATCTTCGAAGGTGACCTCGTGGCGGCTCTGCAGGAGCTCCCCGAGACCGACCCGATCGAGATCGAGGGCATCCAGCTCGGCGGCACGTGCGCGTGCGTCGGCCTGCTGACCCTGCTGAACACCGTGTGCGTCGGCATCTCCTGCGCGTGATGCCGCACACATGCGGGCCCGGGAACAGTGAGTGACCCCGGTCCGCAGACACCGGACACGGGCCGGCCGGAAGGCCGGTCCGTGTCCGGACCCACTTTCACTGTAACCGACGTGCGCCGAAAGGGAACGGAGCCGACGAGCGTGCCCGCCGACACCGATGAAGAGCCCGCTCCGCTCGCCGGCACGCAGGCCGCCCCCGCCGCGCAGCGCGCCGCGGGCAGGCGGCTGCTGCGCGCCGCCGCCGGCCGCACCCGCGCGCTCATGGCCCTGCTGGCGGTGTGCACCGCCGTCCGCGTCGCGGCGACGCTGGCGACGCCGGTCATGCTGGCCCGGGCGATCGACGCCGTCCGCACCGGTGAGCGCCTCGGCGCCGCCGTCGCCGGGCTGGCCCTCGTGCTCGCCGTCGCCGCCGCCGCCGACGCCGGCGAGGAGCTGGCGGGCTCCTACTGCGGCAGCCGCATCACCGCCTGGCTGCGGCACCGCCTGACCGGGCGGGTGCTGGAGCTCGGCGTGCCCGGCCAGCGGCGCTTTCCCGCCGGGGACGTGCTCTCCCGGCTCACCGAGAGCGCGGGCGGCCCGGCCGCCTTCCCGGTCCTGCTGGTGTCGGCGGCGGCGGCGCTGGTGACCACGGCGGGCGCGGTGACGGCCCTCGCCCTGATCGATTGGGCGCTCGCGGTGGCGTTCGTGCTCGGCGTGGTCCCTGTGGTGGTGGTGCTGCGCGTCTTCGTCGCCCAGGCCACCGAGCCGTTCGCGGACTACCAGCGGTGCCAGGCCGAGATCGCGACCCGGCTGCTGGACGCCCGGCAGGGCGCCCGCACGATCCGGGCCGGCGGCACCGCGGGCCGCGAGGCGGTGCGGATCCTGCAGCCCCTGCCCCGGTTGCGCGAGGCCGGGCAGCGCACCTGGGCGGTGCAGGGACGGGTGAGCCGGCGGCTCGCGCTGCTGGCGCCGCTGCTGCAGATCCTGGTGGTCGGCGTCGCCGGGGCGCGGCTCGCGGCGGGCGGCATCACCACCGGGCAGCTGGTGGCGGCCGCGTCCTACACCTCCCTGGCCATCGGCTCGGCGGCGCTGTTCGATACCTTCGTCGCCCTGGTGAACTGCCAGGTCGGCGCCGGGCGGGTGGCGGAGGTCCTGGCGGCCGAGCCGGCCGTCCGGCCGTGCCCGGACCCGGTGCCGCTGCCGGACGGGCCGGGCGCGCTGCGGCTGCGGCAGGTGACGGTCCGGATCGGCGGCCGTGCCGTGCTCGACCATCTCGACCTGACCGTGCCGCCAGGGACATGTGTCGCGGTCGTCGGCGCGTCGGGGACCGGCAAGAGCGTGCTGGTGGCGACGATCGGGCGGCTGCTGGACCCCGACGAGGGCGGCGTCGAGCTCGACGGCGTCCCGGTCGACCGCGTCGAGCTCGCACAGCTGCGCCGTGCCGTCGCCTACGCCTTCGAGCGCCCGGCGCTGCTCGGCGCCACCGTCCACGACATGATCGCCTACGCGCGGCCGGACGCGACCCGCGCGCAGGTGCGGGAGGCGGCCCGGACGGCGGCCGCCGACGGCTTCGTCCGGGCCCTGCCGGCCGGCTACGACACCCCGCTGGACCGCGCGCCCATGTCCGGCGGGGAGCTGCAGCGCCTCGGCCTCGCCCGCGCCGCCCTGGCCGACGCCCGCGTCCTGGTCCTCGACGACGCCACCAGCAGCCTCGACACCGCCACGGAGATGAAGGTGACCCAGGCGCTCCGCGCCCTGCTGACCTCCCGCACCAGCCTGGTGGTGGCGCGCCGCCCGGCCACGGCCGCCCGCGCGGACCTGGTGGCCTGGCTGGACGCCGGCCGGATCCGCGCCCTGGCGCCCCACGCCGAGCTGTGGCCCGACCCCCGCTACCGGGCGGTCTTCTCCGCCGACGCCGAAACCGCCGCATGACGCCCGCGCTCCTGCTGCTGCGCGCCCACCTCGCCGGGCGGGGCCCGGCGCTGCGCCGCCTCGCCGCCTGGTCGGCCCTGGAGAGCCTGCCGGTGTTCGCCTCCGGCCTGCTGCTCGCCCGGGCCGTCGACCAGGGGTTCCTGGCGCACCGGCCCGCCGTCGGCATGGCGTGGCTGGCCGCGCTGGCCGTCCTGCACGTGCTCGGCGCCTTCGGGACCGGCCGCGTCTACCCCTGGCTCGCCGCGACCGTCGAGCCGATGCGCGACTCGCTGGTCTCCGACGTCGTCGCCGCCGCGCTGCGCCGCACGCTGAACGAGAGCACCGGCGCGGCGGGCGCGGGGGTCTCCCAGGTCACCGAGCAGGCCGAGGCCGTGCGGGCGCTGCTCGGCACCGCGCTGCGCAACGTGCGGCAGCTGCTGACGGCCGGTGTCGCCGCGCTGCTCGGGCTCGCGCTGCTCTCCCCGCCGCTGGCCCTCGCCATCGGCCTGCCCGTCGTGCTCGCGCTGGCGGTGTTCGTCGCGTTCCTGGGGGTGCAGGTCCGCCGCTACCGGGCCGTCATCCGGCACGCCGAGCGCATCGGCGAGTCCGCGGGCGCGGTCGTGCAGGGCGTACGCGACGTCGTCGCCTGCGCCGCCGAGGACCGCGCGGCCGCCACGGTCGCCGAGCCGATCGACGCCCAGGCCGCCGCGCTGCGCTCTTTCGCCCGGTCCCGCCTGGTCCGCCTGCCCGTGCTCGTCCTCGGCGTGCACCTGCCGCTGCTCACGCTGCTGATGCTGTCGCCCTACCTGACCGCGCACCACCGGCTCACCGCCGGGGAGATCGCGGGCGGCGTCGGCTACCTGGTCACCGGGCTGCAGCCGGGGATCGTCCTGCTGGTCGACGCCGGCGGCACGCTCCTGCTCAGCCTCGCGGTGATCCTCGGCCGGCTCGCCGAGGTCTGCGCCGAGCCCGGCGGGACGCGCCCGGCCGGCCTGCTGCTCACCGCCTCCTCCTTCGACATCGAGGCCGACCACGTCACGTTCGCCTACTCCCCTGAGGCCGAGCCCGTCCTCGCCGGCCTGTCCCTGCACGTCCCCGAGGGCACCCACCTGGCCGTCGTCGGGCCGAGCGGCACCGGCAAGTCGACGCTCGCCAACGTGCTCACCGGCCTCGCGCACCCGCAGCGGGGCCGCGTCACGCTCGGCAAGGTGCCGCTGCCCCGGCTCGACCCGGCGCAGCTGCGGACGGCCGTCACGCTCATCCCGCAGGAGAGCTACGTCTTCGCCGGGACCGTGCGGGAGAACCTCGCCTACCTGCGGCCCCACGCCACCGCCGCGCAGCTGGACGAGGCCGTCCAAGCGGTGGGGCTGACCGGGCTGCTCGGCCGGCTCGGCGGGTACGAGGCCGAGATACCGCCCGGCGGCGGCTCGCTGTCCCATGGGGAGCGCCAGCTGATCACGCTGGCCCGCGCGTACCTGTCCCCCGCGCCCGTCGTCATCCTGGACGAGGCCACCAGCCACCTGCACCCCGCCGCGGAGGCGCGCGCGGAGCGGGCCCTGGCCGACCGCGGCGGCACGCTCGTCGTCATCGCGCACCGCATCAGCTCCGCCCAGCGGGCCGGGCAGGTGCTGCTCCTCGGCGGCCCGGCGCCGCTGCTCGGGACGCATGACACGCTGCTCGGCGACAGCCCCCTCTACGCCGAGCTGGTCGGTCACTGGCGGTCGTGAGCGAGGCGGGCCGCGCGGGTGGTGAGATGGTCGCGTTCGGGGGCGTTCGTCGCGCGTGCGGCGGCGGCCCGGTAGTCGGCCAGGGCCGCCTCGCGGTCACCGGCCATCTCGCGTAGATGCGCCCGCGCCGCGTAGAAGCGGTGGTGGGCGGCGAGGGGTTCGGCGAGGGGTTCCAGGAGGCTCAGGCCGGCGGCGGGGCCGTCGGCCATGGCCACCGCGACGGCGCGGTTCAGCGTGACCAGCGGATTGTCCGACATGCGCTCCAGCAGGCCGTACAGGGCCGCGATCTGCGGCCAGTCGGTGTCCGCGGCGGACGGGGCCTCGTCGTGCAGGGCGGCGACCGCCGCCTGGAGCTGGTAGGGGCCGGCCGCGCCGCGGGCGAACGCTGCCGTGATCAGGGCGGTGCCCTCGGCGATGGCGGCGGCGTCCCAGCGGGAGCGGTCCTGCTCGGCCAGCGGGACGGGCAGGCCGTGGGCGTCGGTGCGGGCGTCCCGGCGGGCGTCGGTGAGCAGCATGAGGGCGAGCAGGCCCGCGACCTCGGGGTCGCCGGGGAGCAGGGCGTGCGCGGTGCGGGTCAGCCGGATCGCCTCGCGGGACAGGTCGGCGCGCCGCAGGTCCGCGCCCGCCGACGGCGCGTAGCCCTCGTTGAACATCAGGTAGAGGACGTGCAGGACCGCGGCGAGGCGGCCCGCGCGCTCGGCCGGCCCCGGCATCCGGAACGGCACGCCGGACGCCTTGACGCGCTGCTTGGCCCGGCTGATCCGCTGCGCCATCGTCGCCTCGGGCACCAGGAACGCGCGGGCGATCTCGGCGGTGGTGAGGCCGCCGACCGAGCGGAGGGTGAGGGCGATCGCCGACGCCGGCGTCAGGGACGGGTGGCAGCAGAGGAACAGGGTGACCAGGGTGTCGTCGTGGGCGGGCGCGGCGGGCCCGGGGTCCGCGCGGGCGGCCTTCTCCTCGCGGCGGCGGCGGGCCTGCTCGTTGCGGATCTGCTCGATCAGCCGGCGGTGCGCGACCTGGACGAGCCAGCCGCGCGGACTGTCCGGGACGCCCTCTTTCGGCCACTGCGCGGCGGCGGCGAGCAGGGCCTCCTGGACGGCGTCCTCGGCGGCGTCGAAGTCCCCGGACCGGCGGGTGAGCACGCCGACGACCTGCGGCGCGAGGTCGCGCAGCAGGTCCTCGACCGCTCCTGGTGTCACAGCTCGTCGGGCGGGCCGGCCATGACCTGGCGGACCTCGATCGGCATGTTCAGCGGTTTGCCGCCGGGACCGGGCGCGGCGGAGTGGCGGGCGGCGAGCTCGACGGCGCGCCCGGGCGAGTCGACGTCGACGATCCAGTAGCCGACCAGGAACTCCTTGGTCTCGGCGAACGGCCCGTCGGTGACGACGGGGGCGCCGCCGTCGCCCGCCCGCACCACCTTGGCCTGGGCGGGATCGGCGAGGCCCTGCGCGTCGACGAACTCCCCGTCCGCGACGAGCCGCTCGTTGGCCTCGTGCATGAAGCCGATATGGGCCTTGATCTCGTCCTGGGACCAGGTGTCCATGGCCGGGATGCCGCTGTCCGGGCCGAACTGCATCAACAGCATGTACTTCATGTCCTCAGCTCCCTCGTGTGCCTGCTTTCACCCCTAGGTCGAAGCCGGCCGAGGCCTCCTCTACATCCTGGCGCGCTCGCGGGCGAAGAAATCTGAACTCGGCGTAAAGCAGGTTCGGCAGCCAGCTGAGGAGGGCCGCCGCCGTGTAGGCGGTGTCGAACAGCGGCCGGAAGTCACCGTCTCGGAACGGCAGTTGCACGGCGATCAGCAGGCCGAGCCAGAGCCGCAGGGTGACGCCCGCGAAGGTGAGGGCGAAGTTGCGGCGCATCCAGCGCTCGTGGTCGCGGTACCGGCGCGCGCGGACGGCCCGGTAGCCGAGTACGGCGGTGGCGGCCCAGACCAGGTCCAGCAGGGTGAACGAGACGCGCGCGGCCCAGCCCGCCGTGGTCAGCAGCGCCACGACGACGCCGCTGAGGCTGGCGGGGAACACGCCGCCGAACAGGTAGAGGCGGCCGATCAGGCGGTGCGCGCGGCGCAGCCGCCGGACGAACTGCAGCGGCCCCACCAGCAGCGCGATACCGCCGGTCGCGGCGTGCACGACCAGGAAGGGCAGGTGGTAGGGCACGTCCGCGCGGATGCCGACGCGGGCGTGCACGTGGCCGGGGACGAGGTAGGCGGGCACCGCGTACAGCACGATGCCGATGCTCAGCAGGGCGACGAGGGCGAGGGCCGGCCGGTGGCGGGCGGCGGGAGCGTGGTCGGTCATGGGACCCGGCTTCCATTGGAAGTAGAACTATCGATAGTGAAGCTATCGATAGTGGGAGGGCCCGGCAAGACCCGGTTCCGGTAGAACGGGGGCATGCGGATCGGAGAGCTCAGCGAGCGGACGGGGGTCCCGGCGCCGACGATCAAGTACTACGTGCGCGAGGGCCTGCTGCCGCCGGGGACGCGCACCAGCCCCAACCAGGCTGGCTACGGCCCCGGGCACGAGCGGCGGCTGCGGCTGGTGCGGGCCCTGGTGGAGATCGGCGGGCTGCCCATCGCCAAGGTCCGCGAGGTGCTGGCCGGGATCGACGCGCCCGAACGGCCGCTGGACAGCGCCCTCGGCGTCGTCGCCCGCGCGCTGGAGCAGGCGCCCGCGCAGGACGGGCGGGCCGGCGCGGAGGCGCGGCGCGAGACGGACGGGATCGCCCGCGAGCGGGGGTGGGACACCAGGGCGCAGGAGTCCAAGCTGGAGACGCTCGCCGGGCTGCTGGAGACCTTCCGCGAACTCGGCCAGGAGGACCTGGCCGCGCTCGTCGGCCCCTACGCCGAGGCGGCCCGGCTGGTCGCCGAGGCCGACATCGCGGCGCTCCAGGCCCGCTCCGGCCGGGACGAGACCCTGGAAACCATGATCATCGGGATGGTGCTGGGCGACGCGCTGTTCCGGACGCTGCGCCGCCTCGAACAGACCCGCCTGTCGGGCGAGCGGTTCGGCTAGAGCGGGGTGTTCGCTTCAGCCCGGCCCAGAAAGCTCGCCTGGCGGCTCCCCTTGACCGCGTTCGGGCGAGTGCGCCGTGTTGAATTTCCAACCCGGATCAAAGGGCCGCCTGGCGGCTCACCTCTGGCCGCGCTCGGACGAGTGCGAATCGCTTCGCGATCGCCCCGGGCAGGGCTTGCCTCCGGTGTCGCCCCGCCCGGGTAGGTAGCGTGTGGCCTCGCCTTAGGCGCCGGTCAGCCGACGCCCTGGTCGTTAATGCGCCACGGCTTGCCGGGAGCCGTGCGGACCAGGAGATAGCCCCAGTCGGTGGGGCCGTCCGGCATGGACTGCAGGTGGGCGTGCTGCAGGTCGAACGACACCGGGACGTTGACGGCGTCCGCATAGCGGTGACCGTCGGGGGACTTGTAGCCGCGCTCGACGACCGGGGCGTCGATCTTGATGCCGGCCAGGCGGGCGTCCTTGAAGATGTCGTCCTGCCGGACGACCTGCTTCTGCAGCTCGGCGAAATAGCCGGTCGTCAGGGCCTGGCCCGCCTTGCGGTCGTGGGCGTTGATCGCCTTCAGGTAGGCCCCGACGACCTCGCCGGGGGCGGCTCCGTCCTTGACGGGAGCGGCGACCGCCTCGGCCTGGGCGGCACCGGGCTTGGCGGGCGGCTTTTCGGCCCCGCCGGAGCAGGCCGTGGCCAGGACGGCGACCACCAAAAGGGATGACACGTACTTCAAAGGTCGTCTCCTAACGAATTTGGAGCAACCTATCCCTTAAGCGGGCAGTGGGTTGGCGGCGGCACCCTCGGTGCTCAGCAGGACGACCGTCCCGGCGTGGTGCGGGGCGAGCGCGGCCCGGCGGCCGGGGGTGAGCGCCGCGCGGGCGCCCGCCAGCGACGCCGCGCCGCACGGCCCGGCCGGGACGCCGTGCGCGGCCAGGTCGCGGGCGGCGCGCACGGCCGCGTCGTCGCCGATCGCGACGGCCGCGTCCAGGCCCGCGCGCAGCACCGGCCAGGCGAGGGCGGACGGGGTGGCGCAGTTCAGCCCCGACATGATCGTCTCGCCGGGCGGGACGGTGCCCGGGACGCCGGCGTGCAGCGCGGCGAGCACGCACGCGGCGGCCGCCGGCTCGACCGACAGGACCGTCGGGGCGTGCGGGCCGCTGCGGTAGTGGGTGACGGCGGCCTGCGCGAGGGACCCGACGCCGACCGGAACGGCGACGAGCCCGGCGGGCGCGGCGCCGGCGGCGGCGAGCTGCGCGTCGATCTCGGTGAACAAGGTGGCGTAGCCCTGCACGATCCAGCGCGGGACCTGCTCGTAGCCGGGCCAGGAGGTGTCCTGCACGAGCAGCGTCTCGGGGGATTCGTCGGCGGCGGCGCGGCGGACCGCCTCGTCGTAGGTGCCGTGCACCCCCACGACCTCGGCGCCCTCGGCGGCGATCGCGGCGCGGGCGGCGGGGTGCACGCCGTCCGGCACGTAGATCCGCGCGGCCAGCCCGCGCAGCCGGGCGATCGCGGCGACCGCGCGGCCGTGGTTGCCGTCGGTCGCGGCGACGAGCCGCGTGTGGCCGCGCAGCGCGCGGTGCACGCCCCAGGACGCGCCGAGGACCTTGAAGGCGGGCAGCCCGAGGCGCGACGACTCGTCCTTGACGAACACCCGCGCGACGCCGAGCCCGGCGGCGAGCGCGGGGATCTCGACCAGCGGCGTCGGCGCGTAGCCGGGCAGCGCGGCGTGGAACTCCGCGACCGCGGCGGGCGCGGGCGGGCAGCGCCACTCCCGGGCCTCCGGGCGGGCGAACCAGGCGGCGGGCGGGGCGGTGACGACGGAGGCCATGCCGAGTACGCTGCCGCACGATCACTTGTTCGGTCCAGCGAATCTTTTCGAGCGGTATCCATCAGAAAAACTCATCAATGGGGGTCGGCATGCTCGATCTGCACCGGCTGCGGCTGCTGCGCGAGCTGAAGCACCGCGGCACGCTCGGCGCGGTCGCCGAGGCACTGTCCTACAGCCCGTCGGCGATCTCCCAGCAGCTGTCGGTGCTGGAGCGCGAGGTGGGCCTCACCCTGCTGGAACCGGTCGGCCGCCGGGTCCGGCTGACGCCGCAGGCCGAGATCCTGGTCGCGCACACCGAGGCGGTGCTGGAGCGGCTGGAGCGGGCCGAGGCCGACCTGGCCGCGTCGCTGGTGGAGATCACCGGGACGCTGCGGGTCGCGGTGTTCCAGACGGCGGCGTTCGCGCTGCTGCCCGACGCGCTGACCGAGCTGCGCCGGACCCATCCGGGGCTGCGGGTGCAGGTGGTGCAGGCCGAGCCGGAGACCGCGCTGCCCGCGCTGCTGGCCCGCGACTTCGACCTGGTCGTCACCGAGGAGTACCCCGGCTCGCCCGTCCCCCGGCCCGCCGAGATCGAGCACGCCGAGCTGTGCGAGGACGAGATCCGGCTGGCGCTGCCGCCCGGCGCGCACCCGGCCGAGCTGGCGGACCGGCCGTGGGTGATGGAGCCGGCCGGCTCGGCGGCCCGGCAGTGGGCGACGACGCTGTGCCGCGCGGCCGGGTTCGAGCCGGACGTGCGGTTCGAGTCCAGCGACGTGCTGCTGCACCTGCGGCTCGCCCGGCAGGGGCACGCGGTCGCGCTGCTGCCCGACCTGGTGTGGGCGGGCGGGACGCCGGAGGTGGAGCTGCGCCGGCTGCCCGAGGGGCGGCGGACGCGCCGGATCTTCACCGCGGCCCGGCGCGGCGGCGGCGCGCATCCGGCCGTCGCGGCCTGCCGGGACGCGCTGCGGCGGGCGGTGCGGTGCGGCGGGACGGCCGGTTCGGACCGGCCCGTCCTGCTCGAGCCGGGGTCCTTCCCCAGGGGCGGCTAAGGGACTAATTCCACCCCTGATCGGGGTTTTCCCTGATAGCGATGAGTCAGCAGAAGGGTCAGAGTCGTATGTAGTAGCAGAAGCCGCTCTCCCCATCCGGAGGAAGAAGGCATCCGATGTCGACCGTGCTCTCCACCACGGGGCTCTCCACCACGGGGCTCACCACCACAGAGACCACCACGGGACTCACCGTCACCGACCTGGCACAGATCCTCTTCGCGTCCCGGCTGCAGGCGTCCGCGGCGCCCACGCCGGAGCAGGTCCGCCGCGCCATCGACGAGCGCCTGTGCGCCTGCGGCGGGGACCACGCCGAATGCGCCGCCTACGTCGCCCAGGAGGCGGGCGACCACCCCGACAGCTACGCCGAGCGGATGCGCTGGGCGCTGCGGACCGTCACCGGCGGCGGGCCCGCCGCGTGAGGAGGGATCCGATGGACAGCCGGCTCGCCGAGGAGATCGTGCCGCGTTCGCTGCGCCGCCTCATCGCGCTGGAGCAGCGCCAGGAGGAACAGGAACCGGAGCAGCGCCGCAGACCGCGGCCGCGCAAGGTCCTGCGCGTGCGCCGTTCCTCCTGACCCGCCGCGGGTCAGTGCTTGGACGACGACTTCTTCTTCTTTTTCTTCTTCTTGTGGTCGCCGTGCTCCCACTCGTAGCCCGGGACCTTGTTCTTGCAGTACCGGTCGCTGACCTTGGTGTCGGTGGCGTCGTGCTCGCACCAGCGCTTCTCGCCGCAGCCGGTCAGGCCGAGACCGCCCACCAGGACGATCGAGGCGAGCAGGGTGAGAGGTGCCTTCCGCATGAGCGGCCCCTTTTCCACAACACAGGTGTCAGACCGCCAGAGGGTAACCCAAAAATGCTGATCACCGGCAGGGTGGGCCGCCCGGCGGCGGGAACGGCGCAACTATGCTGGCGCCGTGAGCGATGAGGTGGCCCAGCAGCACGGCCGGCCAGGCGGCCGCGAGTACCGGATCGGCGAGCTCGCCGAGGCCGCCGGCGTGCCGGTGCGGACCCTGCGCTACTACCAGGAGCGCAAGCTGCTGCCGCCGCCGCGGCGCGTCGGCCGCATCGGCCTGTACTCCGACGAGCACCTGGCCCGGCTGCGCATGATCGCCGGCCTGCTGGAGCGCGGCCACACCCTGGAGGGCATCCGCGAGCTGCTGTCGGCGTGGGAGCAGGGCCGCGACATCGGCACGGTGCTCGGCATCGAGAAGGCCGTCACCACGCCGTGGTCGACCGAGACGCCGGTGACGATGACGCTGGCCGAGCTGGCCGAGCTGTTCCCCGGCGAGGTGCGGCCCGACGCGGTCGAGCGGGCCGTGCAGATGGGGCACCTGGAGGTGCACGGCGACGAGGTGACGCACTGGTCCCGGCGGCAGCTGGAGGCCACGGTGGCGCTGGTGCGCGCCGGGGTGCCGCTCGCCGAGGTGCTGGAGGTCAGCCGGGAGCTGCAGCACAGCATGGACGAGCTGGCCGCCCGGTTCGTCCGCATGATCACCGACCATCTGGTGGGGCGGATCGCCGAGCGCGACTTCGGCGACACGCTGGCCCGGCTGCGGCCCGGCGCGCAGGTGTCGGTGGAGGCGGGTTTCGCGCGGGCGATGGACCGGCAGGTCCAGGCGGCGATCGGCGAGGTGCTCGGCGGGCTGGCCGGCCCGGCCGACCGGTCCTGACCGGACCCGGTCATCTCGATGCCGACTCGATACCCGGGGTGCCTCCCGCCCTCCTCCCGATGATCACTAATGTGATCGGCATGCCACGCCGTCACTCCCGTACCGCGCTCACCGCGCTGCTCGCCGGCGCCGCGCTGGTGCCCGTGGTGCCCGCCGCGCAGGCCGCACCCGTCGCCGCACCCGTCACCGCACGGGCCGCCGCCGCGAACCCGTGCACGTCGGAGCGCAACCCGCGGACGGCCGCGGCGCTCGGCAAGGCCGTCACCGCCGCGCTCGCCGGACGGCGCGGCACCGAGTCGGTCGCCGTCTACGACCGCAGGCGCGGCATCTACTGCGCGGTCGGCTCCACCCGCCGCTACGACTCGGCGAGCGTGGTCAAGGCCACCATCCTGGCCGGGCTGCTGCGCAAGGTCACCGACGCCAAGCGCACGATGACGGCGCGGGAGAAGACCCTCGCCACCAAGATGATCACCAAGTCGGACAACGCCGCCGCCTCCACGCTGTGGCGCGAGGTCGGCCGGACCCGGCTGCAGCGGCTGCTGAACGACGCCGGCATGACCCGCACCGTGCTCGGGCCGGGCAAGTACTGGGGCCTCACCCAGATCACCGCGCACGACCAGATCAAGCTGCTGCGGCTGCTCACCGCGCCGAACAAGGTGCTGAGCGACAAGGCCCGCGGCTACGAGCTGAAGCTGATGGGCCAGGTCGTCTCGTCCCAGCGGTGGGGCACCCCGGCCGGCCACCCGCAGGGCGTCGCCTGGCACGTCAAGAACGGCTGGCTGCCCCGGCACGGCAAGGCCTGGCGGGTGCACAGCATCGGCGCGTTCGACGGCCGCGACCGCGACTACATGATGGTCGTGCTGACGCAGGACACCCCGTCGATGGGCTACGCCGTCACCACGATCGAGCGGGTGGCGCGCGCGGTGCACCGCGACCTCAACCCGGGCCTGCGCGTCACCACCACCGAGACCGTGCCGGCGCAGGTGCCCGAGACCTCCGACGGCTCGGTCCCCCCGAACGTCTGATCCGGCGGCCGGTCCGGCGATACTGGGGGCATGGTCGACGAAGATCGCTGGAAGGCGCGGTTCCGGGCCGCGCGGGTGAGCCTGCCCGGCTGGGCCCTGGACGCCCCGGACCGCTGCACCTACAAGTCGAACGTCACCGGCACCTGGGAGATCTACTCCTGGGACCGGTCGACCGGCGAGCGGCGGCAGGTGACCGACCGGCCGAACGGCACCTGGATGGGCGGCGTCGACCCCACGGGCGGGTGGGTGTGGTGGTTCGCCGACACCGACGGCGACGAGTTCGGCGTGTGGATGCGCGCGCCGTTCGGCACCGCCGACAGCGCGCCGGCGGTGCCGGATCTCGCGCCGTCCTACCCGTCGGGCCTGGCGCGCGGGTCCAGCGGCCTGGCCGTCATCGGCCGCACCACCGCCGAGGGCAACACCGTCCACCTGTGCCGGCCCGGCGCGGCGCCCGAGACGCTGTACCAGCACGCCGAGGACGCCCACGTCGCGGGCCTGTCGCGGGACGAGACGCTGATCGCCATCGGGCACAGCGAGCACGGCGACAGCCGCCACATGGCGCTGCGGGTGGTGCGGCCGGACGGCTCCACCGTCGCCGACCTGTGGGACGGGCCCGGCAAGGGCGTCTACGGGTCGGGCTTCGCGCCCGTCGCCGGCGACGCGCGGATGCTGGTCGGGCACGAGCGGCGCGGCACCGAGGAGGTCCTCATCTGGGACCCGGTCGCCGGCACCGAGCGGGAGCTGGACTTCGGGCTGCCCGGCGAGATCGGCGCCGACTGGTACCCCGACGCGTCGGCGCTGCTGGTCTCGCACGCCCACGAGGGCCGCGACGAGCTGTACCGCTACGACCTGGCCTCCGGCGCGCTCACCCGGATCGACACGCCGCGCGGCGTGATCGGCGGCGCCACCGCCCGCCCCGACGGCACCGTGGAGTTCGGCTGGTCGTCGGCCGCCGCGCCGCCGGTGATCCGCTCCACCGGCGGCGCGGTCGTGCTCACCCCGCCCGGCCCGCCGGCGCCGCCGTCGGTGCCGGTCGAGGACGTCTGGGTGGAGGGCCCCGGCGGGCGCATCCACGCGCTGGTCAGCCGCCCCGCCGAGGGCGAGGGCCCGTTCCCGGCGGTGTTCGACGTCCACGGCGGGCCGACCGCGCAGGACGACGACTCGTTCTCGCCGGTGGCGGCGGCGTGGGTCGACCACGGCTTCGCGGTCGTGCGCGTCAACTACCGCGGCTCGACCGGGTACGGGTCGGCGTGGCGGGACGCCATCGAGGGCCGCGTCGGGCTCACCGAGCTGGAGGACATCAAGGCCGTCCGCGACTGGGCGGTGGAGTCGGGCCTCGCCGACCCGGACCGGCTGGTCCTGACCGGCGGGTCCTGGGGCGGCTACCTCACCCTGCTCGGCATCGGCGTGCAGCCGGGCGACTGGACGGTCGCGGTCGCGGCGGTCCCGGTCGCCGACTACGTCGCCGCCTACGAGGACGAGATGGAGGGGCTGCAGGCGTTCGACCGGTCCCTGTTCGGCGGCTCCCCGGCCGAGGTGCCCGACCGGTACCGCGAGTCGTCCCCGATCACCTACGTCGAGCGGGTCCAGGCGCCGGTGCTGGTGCTGGCCGGGGAGAACGACCCGCGCTGCCCGATCCGCCAGATCGACAACTACCTGGCGCGGCTCGCCGAGCTCGGCCTGCCGCACGACGTGTACCGCTACGACGCCGGGCACGGCTCGCTGGTGGTGGAGGAGCGGATCAAGCAGATGGCGGCGGAGATGGCCTTCGCCCGCAAGCACCTCGGCATGGCCTGATCCGCGCCGCCCGGGTCCGTGGCCGGTCACGGACCCGATAAGCATTGCGTTACGTGCGGGTTTGCGTGTTAAGTGTGCGGGTGGCACATGCGGTGGGCATCGGGGTGCTCTCGGACGGGGAGCTGATCGCAGGAGTCCGGGCCGGGGACGACAGCGCCTCGGCCGAGCTGTTCTCCCGCCACCATCCGGCGGTGCTGGCCTACGCGCGCGGCCTGGCCCGCGACGCGCACACCGCCGAGGACCTGGCGAGCGAGGCCTTCGCCCGGACCTTCGCCGCGCTGCGGGCGGGCAACGGCCCGGGCACCTCGTGCCGGTCCTACCTGTACGCGGTGGTCCGCAACACCGCGGTCGACTGGGCCAGGTCGGGCCGGCGGACCGTGGTCACCGACGAGGTCGCCGCGTGGGCCGACCGGCCCGCCGAGGAGGGGCCGCAGGACGACCCCGGCGAGCTGGACGCGCTGCGGCGGGCGTTCCGGTCGCTGCCGGGCCGGTGGCAGCTGGTGCTCTGGCACACCGTCATCGAGGACGAGCCGCCCCAGCAGGTCTCCCGGGTGCTGGGGATCGAGCCGGGCGCGGTGACCCAGCTGTCGTTCCGCGCGCGGGAGGGGCTGCGCCAGGCGTTCCTGGCGGCCAGCTGCGAGAGCCGCCCCGAGTGCGCCCCGTTCCTCACCCAGCTCGCCGCCGGGGTCCGCCGGCCGGGCCTGCGCAAGGGGCGCGCGCTGCGCGCCCACCTGGCCGGCTGCGCGGACTGCCGGGACGCCGCCGAGCGGATGGCCGACCTCAACGGCCGGCTCCGCCGGGTCCTGCCGCTCGGCCTGGTCGTCCTCGGCGGCCCCGACCCCGACCCGGCCCCGCTCCTCACCCGCCCGGTCGCCGCCCGCCGCAGGTGGCTGCTCCTGGCGGGCGCCGCCGCGGGCCTCACCCTCATCACCGGCGGCCTGTTCGTCTTCCCCGGCGAGGACGGCCCCTCCCGGCCGTCCCGCCCGACCGTGCCGGCCGCCGCGCTCCCGGCCGCCGACAGCACCGCCCCCGCCACCACCGCCGCCCCCACCCCGCGCGCCACCGCCAAGAGGTCCGGGGCGGGCCCGGGCGGCCGCCCGTCCAGCCGGGGCCCGAGCCGCCCGGCGACCCGCAAGCGGGGCGCCGCGCCGTCGAAGGGCGTCAGCGGACGCAAGATCCGCAGCCTCGCCGTCGTCACCTGCCTGGCCCCCCAGGGCACCGGGATCCGGCAGACGATCTGCGGCGGCAAGGAGAGCGACTGGACGCAGACCCCCGCGGGCGGCGGCTTCACCCTGAAGAGCGACGCCACCGGGCGCTGCCTCGCCCGCGGCGCCGCCAAGAGCGGCGGCCGCTACGCCCTCACCACCGCCCCCTGCGGCGGCGCCCACCAGACCTGGGTCCTGGACGGCGGCCGCATCGGCGACACCGAGGGCAACCTGCTGTTCGCCGACCCCGTCGGCGTCCTGCCGCTCTTCCTGGCCAAGCCTTCCCTGCTCGGCATCATCGGCCGGTTCTGGACCATCATCTGAGCCCGCCGGGCCGCCGGGTCAGTCGCGGACGTCGCGGATGATCGAGACGAGCTCGCGGGTCACCGACTTGAACCCCGGCAGCCGCGACATCGACACCATCCGGTTCACCAGCGGCACGGTCCGCTCCACCAGCAGGTAGGTCTTGCGGCAGCCCGGCGAGCCGTCGTGCACCCAGTACAGGACGATGCCCATCGAGTACAGCCACAGCAGCTCGGGCAGCTCCGCCCGGAACTCCGGGTCGATCTTGAGGGTGGAGCCGTCCACCACCTGCCGGTAGATCGCCACCGCCGAGTCGCGGGCCGGGCCCGACTCGGCGCTGAACGGGTTGAGCGGGCTGGTCGGCTCGGCGGCGAACTTGAAGAACTTCCCGGCGAACGCGTGGTAGGGCACCATCGTGTCGACCCGGGCCTTCAGCACCCCGAGCAGCCGCGGCGCGAAATCGCGCTCGGTCGCCAGCACCGCCTCGCACGCCTTCAGGTGCTCGTCCTGCAGCTCGTCGTAGTACGCCTGGATCAGCTCCTCCTTGGAGCCGAAGTAGTAGTAGGCGTTGCCGACCGAGACGCCCGCCTCCTTGGCGATGGCCCGCATCGTCGTCGCCTCGTAGCCGCGCTCGCGGAACAGCCGCAGCGCCGTCTCGACGATGAGGGCGCGCGTCTGCTCGGATTTCACCGCCTTGGTCTCCTCGGTCACGTAGGCCAGCCTAAAGGCCGGTGCCGACGAATGTTCGCCCGCCGAACGCCGAAGGGGCCGGGCGGTGCGACGCACCGCCCGGCCCCTTCACGAACGTCAGCGGCCGGTGCCGCCGTAGACGACGGCCTCGACCTGGTCGGCGTCCAGGTCGAACGCGCGGTGCGCCGCGGCGACCGCGGTGTCGATGTCGTCCTGCGCCACCACCACCGAGATCCGGATCTCCGACGTGGAGATCATCTCGATGTTCACGCCCGCGCCCGCGATCGCGGCGAAGAACGTCGCGGTGACGCCCGGGTGCGACCGCATCCCGGCGCCGATCAGCGAGATCTTGCCGATCCGGTCGTCGTAGCGCAGCGACTCGAACCCGATCCGCTCCTTGACCTTGTTCAGCGCCGACAGCGCCGTCTGCCCGTCGCTGGAGGGCAGCGTGAACGAGATGTCGGTGCGGCCGGTCGACGCCGCCGACACGTTCTGCACGATCATGTCGATGTTGATCTCGGCCTCGGACAGCACCCGGAAGATCGTGGCGGCCTCGCCGACCTTGTCCGGCACCCCCACCACGGTGATCTTGGCCTCGCTCCGGTCGTGCGCCACGCCGGAGATGATCGCCTGCTCCATCTCGTGCCCTTCGATGTCACTGCTGTCGACGACCCACGTGCCCTCCTTCTGACTGAAGGACGAGCGGACATGGATCGGGATGTTGTACCGGCGCGCGTACTCCACGCAGCGCAGATGCAGGATCTTGGCGCCGCTGGCGGCCATCTCCAGCATCTCCTCGTAGGAGATGCGCGGGATCTTGCGGGCCGCCGGCACGATGCGCGGGTCGGCGGTGAACACGCCGTCGACATCGGAGTAGATCTCGCACACGTCGGCGTTCAGCGCCGCCGCCAGCGCCACCGCGGTGGTGTCGGAGCCGCCGCGGCCGAGCGTGGTGATGTCCTTGGTGCCCTGCGAGACGCCCTGGAACCCGGCGACGATGCAGATCGACCCCTCGTCCAGCGCGGCGCGGATCCGGCCCGGCGTCACATCGATGATCTTGGCTTTGCCGTGCGCGCCGTCGGTGATCACCCCGGCCTGCGAGCCGGTGAACGAGCGGGCCTCGTGGCCCAGGTTGGCGATGGCCATGGCGAGCAGCGCCATGGAGATCCGCTCGCCGGCGGTGAGCAGCATGTCCAGCTCGCGCGCCGGGGGCAGCGGGCTGACCTGCTCGGCCTTGTCGATGAGATCATCCGTCGTGTCGCCCATGGCGGAGACCACGACGACGACGTCGTTGCCCGCCTTCTTCGTCGCGACGATGCGCTGGGCGACCCGCTTGACGCACTCGGCGTCGGCGACGGAGGAGCCACCGTACTTCTGCACGATAAGAGCCACGGGTGGGCGCTCCTCGGATCGGGGTCAGGCGTTCCGCGCCGAGTCTACCGAGGCCCCCGGAGTGGATTACGGGCAGGTAAAGACCTAGGTGGGACGGCGCGTCCACCATGCGGGACGCGGCCGTCCCGGACAGGCCCGCGCCCGCCCGGGCGTCCCCGCGCTCAGCCCGCCGCGGCGGGCTCGGTGACGACGTCCAGCCGCGCACCCGCGATGACCGCGTGCAGGGCGCGCAGCGCGGCGCCCGCGTGGTTGCCCCAGTGGTTGAAGTAGGAGTACTGCCACCACCACAGCGCCTCCAGCGGACGGTCCTGCTGGTAGTGCCGCAGCCCGTGCACCAGGTCGCTCGCCACGTCGACCAGGTCGTCGGACAGGCGGTAGGACGTCGGCTCGGTGTCCTTGTAGGGGTCGAAGACCTCCACGTACTCGTCCAGCGCCACCAGCCGCTCGGCCAGACCCTGGCGGACCGCGTCCAGGTCGGGATCGTCGCCGATCTCGGGCTCCCAGTTGTCCGGCAGGATCACGTCGGCGCTGGCGCCCAGCTGCGCCCCCGCCAAGATGACCTGCGAGACCTCCAGCAGCAGCAGCGGCACCGTGTGCGCGGCGGCGTCGCCGCGCGAGACGGCCTCCAGGCCGCTCAGGTAGTTCTCGACGTGGCACGCCACCCGCTCAGCGAGGGTGTTCCAGTCCTGCGGGGTGTTGCTGTCAGACATCGAGCAGCCTCCGTCCTTCGAATGCGCGGCCCAGCGTCACCTCGTCGGCGTACTCGAGGTCGCCGCCCACCGGCAGGCCGCTCGCCAGGCGGGTCACGGTCAGGCCCATGGGTTTCACGAGCCGGGCGAGGTAGGTCGCGGTCGCCTCGCCCTCCAGGTTCGGGTCGGTCGCCAGGATCAGCTCGGTGACCGCCCCGTCCGCCAGCCGCTGCATCAGCTCGCGGATCCGCAGATCCTCCGGCCCGACGCCCTCGATCGGGCTGATCGCGCCGCCGAGCACGTGGTACCGGCCGCGGAACTCGCGCGTCTTCTCGATCGCGACGACGTCCTTGGACTCCTCGACCACGCAGATGACCTGCGGATCGCGGCGGGGGTCCCGGCAGATCCGGCACTCCTCCTCCTCCGCGACGTTCCCGCACGTCTTGCAGAAGCGGACCTTGTCCTTGACCTCCTTCAGCGCCCTGCCGAGCCGCTCCACGTCCGCCGGGTCGGCGGACAGCAGGTGGAAGGCGATCCGCTGCGCGCTCTTGGGGCCGACGCCGGGCAGCCTGCCCAGCTCGTCGATGAGGTTCTGAACGACCCCTTCGTACAACGGTCCCTTCCTTTCGTGTTCGGCGCGGGCGTGCCCGGCCGGAGCGGTCGACGCGGCGGCGCCGGCCGGCCCTGCGGCCGGCCGCGCCGCCGCGCTGCGGTCAGGCGCCCGGGATGCCGGGGATGCCGCCACCGCCGAAGTCCGGCATGCCGCCGCCGAAGCCCTGCGCGAGTGGGCCCATCTTCTCCGCCTGCAGCTCCTGCGCGGCCCGCCCGGCGTCCCGGATCGCCGCCAGCACCAGGTCGGCGATCGTCTCGGCGGTGTCGGCCGGGTCGCCGGCGTCGACCGCCTTCGGGTCGATGACCAGGCCGGTGACCTCGCCCTGCCCGTTGACCGTGGCGGTGACCAGGCCGCCGCCCGCGGTGCCCCGCACCTCGGTCTCGGCCAGCTCCTGCTGCGCGGCGAAGAGCCGCTCCTGCATGGCCTGGGCCTGCTGGAGCAGCTCCTGCATGTTCAAACCACCGGGTTCCACGGCTTACTCCGTTTCGTCGTGCCCCCGTCGGGGGCCCATCTCCTCGGCGACCCGCCGACCACCGGACGTATGTTCTCCCGAGACTACGGGTTCGGGGCGCGATGCGGTACGTGCCCTCATCCGCGCTGCCCCGCCCCTCGGAAACGGCCGGTGGGCGGCGGGCGGGCTCAGGTGTTGTCGATCTCGCGGATGATCTGACCGCCCAGCTCGCGCTGGATGAGCGCCATCCCGCTGGCCTCGGCCTCGGTCCCGTCGGCGTCGGCGTCGCCCAGGGGGTCGACCTCGTCGCTCTCGTCCATCGGGCCCGGTTCGGGCGGCGGCGGGGGCTCGTCGGGCGGCGGCGGCAGGCCGGGGTCGGCCGCCTGCCGAACGGGCGACGGCGCGGCGCCGGTGTAGCCGCCGGGGGGCTCGGGGGGCGTGCCGGGCTGCGGGTTGGGGGCGGGGGGCGTCCGCTCGGGGGCGTTGGAGAAACCGCCCGCTGCGCCGTAACCGCTGCTTTCGGCGGGCCGGGGCTGCGGCGCGAAGCCGCCGCCGCCGGACGAGGCCTGGCCGCCGCCATTTCCGTAGGCGTTGCCGTTCTGGCCGCCGTTGTTGCCGTAGCCGCCGTTGTTGTTGTTCGGCCGTCCGCCACCTGTGGCGGGGGCCGCGCCGCCGAGGACGGTGTCGATGCGCCAGTCGACGCCCATGCGCTCCTTGAGCACCTCGCGGAGGACGACGTCACGGCCGCCGTTGGTGAAGTTCGTCCGCTTGCCCTCGGCGTCGAACGACAGCGTGAGCAGGTTGCGGTCGAGGGAGATCGGATGCACGCCGGACATGATCACCATCCAGGCGACGCGGCTCTTGCGCTTGACCGCCTCGATGATGTCGGGCCAGAGACGCTGCACGGTGGTGATGTCGCCTGCGCCGGCGGCTGCCGCGGGCGCTGCGGACGGGGCCTGCGCGGGGGCGGGCGGCGCTGCGGCGGGGGGTGCCTGCCGGGCGGGGGACGATGCGGGCGCGGGCGATGAGGCCGGGGCGTTCTGGGCAGGGTTGTCGTGGCCGGGGACGTTCTGGCTGGAGGCGTTGTTGCCAGGGGCGTTGTAGCCGGGGTTGTTCGGGGCCGGGGCGGCTGCGGGGCGGTTATCCACAGAACGCCGTTCATCTACCGGGGCCGCACCTGGGTGGTTGACACTGGAAGTGGGGTCGCCCCCCTGGGCGGGCGGGGGCTGCTCGGTGACATGAACGACCGGAGCCGCGGGCTGGGAGTCAGCAGGAGCCTGCCCCCCGGAAGGAGCAGGACCCTGATACCCGGAAGAAGCAGGCTGGAACCCGGCCGGCGGTCCCTGCCGCTCCAGCCGGTCCAGGCGCGCGAGCAGCGCCGCCTCGTCCTGGTAGGCCGCCGGCAGCAGGATCCGCGCCGCGACCAGCTCCAGCAGTAGCCGCGGGGAGGTGGCGCCGCGCATCTCGGTGAGACCGGTGTGCAGCAGGTCCGCGGCGCGGGTCAGCTCACCGGGGCCCATCGAGGCGGCCTGCCGCCGCATCCGCTCCAGCTCGTCCGCCGGGACGTTGAACAGGCCGGAACCGCCGGCCTCGGGGACGTTCGACAGGATCACCAGGTCGCGCAGCCGCTCCAGCAGGTCGGCGGCGAAGCGGCGCGGGTCCTGGCCGCTCTCGATCACCCGGTCGATGGCGGCGAAGACCGCGCCGCCGTCGCGTGCGGCGAACGCGCCGACGACCTCGTCCAGCAGCGTGGAGTCGGTGTAGCCGAGCAGCGAGACGGCGCGGGCGTAGGTGATGCCGTTCTCGTCGGAGCCGGCGAGGAGCTGGTCGAGGATCGACAGGGTGTCGCGGGCCGAGCCGGCGCCGGCGCGGACCGCGAGCGGCAGCGCCGCCTCCTCGTAGGGGACGTTCTCGGACTGCAGGATCTCCTCGACGAGCTGCTGCAGGACGCCGGGCGGGATGAGCCGGAAGGGGTAGTGGTGGGTCCGGGACCGGATCGTCCCGATGACCTTCTCGGGCTCGGTGGTGGCGAAGACGAACTTCAGGTGCGGCGGCGGTTCCTCGACGAGCTTCAGCAGCGCGTTGAAGCCCTCGCGGGTCACCATGTGCGCCTCGTCGATGATGTACACCTTGAAGCGCGCCGACACGGGCGCGAAGAAGGCGCGTTCGCGCAGGTCGCGGGCGTCGTCGACGCCGCCGTGGGAGGCGGCGTCGATCTCGATGACGTCGATGTGGCCGCTGCCGGCGGGGCCGAGCGCGACGCAGGAGTCGCATTCGCCGCACGGGTCGGGGGTGGGGCCCTTTTCGCAGTTGAGGGAGCGGGCCAGGATGCGGGCGCTGGAGGTCTTGCCGCAGCCACGCGGGCCACTGAAGAGGTAGGCGTGGTTGATCCGGCCGTTGCGCAGGGCCTGCTGCAGCGGTTCGGCGACGTGCTCCTGCCCCTTGAGCTCGGCGAACGTCGCTGGCCGGTACTTGCGGTACAGAGCCAGACTCATGGGGCCCGCCCTCCTCGAGAAGCAGAGCGTCAGAGACGAAAAGGACCCCCCGCACACCCGCCAGAGCCTGCTTATCCTTGCTGCCTTCCGGCCCTGGGGAGGTTCACAGGGTGACGCCATGCGAGGGGTCTGCCCCAGAGTCTATGACATCCCCGACCCTTGATTTGCACGTTCGGCCGTAGGCTCCGGCTCATGCCTTCCCCGCATGCCGCAACGCTGCTGCACATCGCCGAACGAAGCCACTGGGAATCGGCCCGCGAGACGGGTGTGTCGTACGCCATGTCGACTCTGGGCCGGACGCTGGAGGAGGAGGGGTTCGTCCACTGTTCACTGGACGAGGAGCAGGTGGACGGCGTGCTGTCCCGCTTCTACGGCGACGTGCCCCGCGAGGACCTGGTCCTGTTGGTCGTGGACGTGGCGAAGCTCGACGCGCCGGTCCGCTACGAGCCCGTGGGGGACGAGGTCTTCCCGCACGTCTACGGCGCGATCCCGCTCGCCGCGGTAATTGAGGTCAGGTCACTGCCCGGAACCCGGTAGGCTAGCCCGCGGAGGATTCGCCTAGTGGCCTAGGGCGCACGCTTGGAAAGCGTGTTGGGTGCAAGCCCTCACGAGTTCGAATCTCGTATCCTCCGCTCGCCTGACCAGGCAAAACTACGGCCGGTGCTCGATCGAGCACCGGCCTTTTGCCGTGCTCCGTCTCAGTTTTCGTCTCAGTTGACCGGCAAGATCCCAGGTCAAAGAGCACTTTTTAACCCAAAGTTGTATAGTCGTCACTTTGTGCATCCATCGTCAGACCCGATGGCCCCTGGGCGAGGAGACCGCCGCCCGCGTCATCGCCGAGAGCGACCTGGCGGCACGACGTCACCAATAAAGCTCTTCCCTCACGTCCCGATAGCGACGCCAAGTTCATTGACGTGCCACGATCGCGTTCAACAGTCCGATCACAGAAGGGGCGGGCCGTTCTCGGAAGTCGGCCCGTGCTTGCGTCGAAGGTCGTCCCTTGCGAGTGCGCCGAGGTGTGTCAAGGCTTCGGGAGCGAGTCTGGGAAGCAGGGGAATGATGTGAAACCACCTGTCGGTTCCCAGAAGTCTCCGCACGAGCGTCTGGGCTGTCGTCTCGCTTGGAGGGGCGCCGCCGCCGGATGCGTGGGCAAGCGCAAGGCATATCCGAACCACCCTGTTCTCGGCTCTGCTGTCCACGGACAGGGTCACTGGGAATCCTGCGAAGTACATGGCAGCTGCGCCAAGCACTGTCGCCTGTGCGTCCAGCGTGGGTGCCGCCTCCACATGGCGATCGAGCGCAACGGTGTCGCCGTCCACAGCGAAGAGCACGGCGAGTTCCCCACGAGGCTCCTGTCCCGGGTGGAGAGAGTGCCGCCATCTGTCGATCATCGCCGTGACGACATGGTTTTCCTCTCCCGAGAGGAGACCGAGGCGTCTCAGCAGGGCCGCGATGGTCATCGAGGGCGCGTGCCATGATGTGGTCGCCCGGACCAGATGAAGTGAGGCGTCCTGAAGTGCTTCCGTAAGCCGAGGATCGGGCCGCCGGATGTCTGGGTAGGCGAGCAGAAGAGCCGCAAGTTCAGGGAAGATTCGCAAGGGGCTTCCTGGGGCGATCCGCTCCGCGAGCTTCCTGACGAGGGGATTGGCGATGTCGGCCGCCTCCTTGGGGTGGTGGCGCACGAGCCCGGCTGCAATGGCTATCAGCGCTTGGAGGTTGTTCCCAGGGTGCCCTGTCATCGTAGGCCGTTCTCCAGCCCAAGCGAGCGCTCTGGCGACCTCGCCCAGAAGAGCGGGATCGGTACTGCCGGTTGCCAGGCGATCCGCTTCATGGGCATAGCGGCGTCCCTCGGTCATATGCCCGCCGAACGAGCATCCAAGAGAGAGCGCCGTGAGATGGCGTGTGCGGTTCGGTGCAACGGACAGGTTCTCGACGAGCGCTTCGGCTATGCCGAACTCGCCCGCTGTGCCTAGGGCCTGCGCCAGGTCCACCGTCCAGTTCCTCGGAATCAAGGGTTGTGCAGGCGAGGCGGGGCAGCATCGCAGGACTTCGTCCAGCGTCTTCCTGCTGCGTAGGAGATCCCCCACGTCCAGGTGACCGTCTGCTTCGCGCAACAGCCTGAGGTGATCGGAGCAGGGGTCGTCGGAAAGTTCCAGTCCCGCGGGCGGCCGGCGCCCGCTCGTGCGCCGGGACGGCGACGCGGACTTAATTCGCACACTCTGCGGCCATGTCCCGTTCCTAAGCGCTATTCGCTCCGAATCCTTCCATCTTCGGTAAGCGTTATCCTTCTCCTTGTCGGCAGCGGCCGAGCTTCTTGCCGCTTGCCCCTTGCGTTCCACGCTGACTTTGGCAAGCACCAACGCCCGTTCCGGGATGGTGTCGCCGAGCAGACCGATCCGCAGATAATCGGGCATTGAATTCAGCAAGTGCTCGACCTCGACAGAAGCGCCGAATGTGGAATCGGAGTTGTGTATTGCCTGCGTGAGCCGTGCCAGTGTTCCGGCCAGTTCTCGGCTCAGATGGGCCTGGTCATCGTCGGATAGCGACTCCGGGGCGGTCAGCGCCGCCGCGATCCGGGCCAGCGCTTTTTGGACCAAAGTGCGGGCCGCTTTGTGTCGTTTGTAGCGGAGCTGGGAAAGGGCCGAAGCGCCGACCGCCAAGAGGTCAACGGCAGCGAGTCCGACTGAGGGATCGAGCTCATTGCAGATGGCCTCAATGTTTTCTCCGGCGGACTGGCTGAGTGAAGGCACGAAATGGCCTAAGGCCCCCCAGAGGTCGACCGCGGCCGCACGGGCGCGTAGACCGCCCCCGCTCAGGGATTCGGCCCGAGCGCACAGTGCCGTATTGATCTCCTGATCACGGATTGCGGTGAGCTCTCCGGCCGCCTCGGTGAGCGCTTCAACTCCGGCCGCCGGATCGCCGACCACGGCACGGAGCAGTGGGCGGGCAGCGCCGGAACGGCCCAGCTCCACGAGCGTGTGGGCCGCGCCAAGCAATCGCGAATGCGGTGCAGGATCCTGGTAGATGCCGGGGTAATCCTGGCTGGCGCGAGCAATCCAGACGGCGGCTTCTCGTGCGACGACGTCGGCCTCGTCCCGTCCCGAATAGGCCATCTCCACCGCCACGTCCGCGAGATGCATGCTCTTCGCGGCAGCAGTCGGTGCAGAGCGCGCGAGACCGCAGGCGCGTTCTACCTCGCCCAATCGGACAAGGAGGGCAGGAGCCCCGAAGGGCACTATGAGCGGTTCCCCGCGCAGGACGGTTCGCGCGGCAGCGAGCCGGACGAGCAACGCCAGGCTTCCGGGAGAGCATTCCTCTGCGAGACCGGCCTCCTCTTCGAAAGCGTCGAGTTGGGCCAGCGCCGCGTCCGGGCCTGATATGGCGGCGAGGCGGCTCAGCCGGGCCGAGTCGAGGACGTAGGCGGCGCGCTCCGTAGGGTCGGTGAGCAGTCGGAGCTGATGCGCCAGCGGAAACGGAGGAGTCCTATCGGGCCAGCCGGCCGCACACCAGTGCCGCGACCAATCAAGCAATTCCCGCGTGTGTCGGGCCAGTCCCTCCTCCCCCAACCGGGCCTTGACCGACTGGACGAGTCCCGTGTCGGCCAGGGCGTAGGTCTGGAGTATCGGATCGTCCAGGATGAACGAACGTCCTGCTTGCCCTTCCAACCGCCGGTCGAACTCGGCGGCCGAAGTTCCGGTCAACTCCGCCAGGTCCTCTGCGCGAAGTCCGCCGCCCGCTGCAGCTAGCAGGCCCATCACGGAACCGCTGAGGTCGGTGCGGAGCGGTGTCCGCCGGGCCGGCGGGGCGCCTTCGCGAGGAAGGAGTTCACGCAGGCCCTTGCCCTTGTGCAGCGGATGCCGGAAAGGGAGGTCGTCGGGAAGGCGCACACGGCGCCTGAGCGAGACGATGATCCGCATACCGCGCGGCGGAGACACGGGAAGGAGCACGGCGATGCTTCCGTGGGCTGTTCCTTCGGCTATGGCCCCCGACCATGCCGCGTCGTCGTCGAGACCGTCGACCACGAGAAGGAGCTTCCGCCCATGTTTCGTGCTCTCCGCGGCAGCCTCCGCGAAGCGAAGCTTCCGTTGCCTGCCCCCCTCGGGAGCTCCAGTCCCGTCCGGCCCAAGGAACGCTTTGATCTGGTCCGCCATCTCCTTCTTGAACATGGCACATGTGTCGGTGCCGTGCTCTGGGGAGACGAAGTAAGACAGGATGTCGGCGCCAGCTGGAGGCCGTCGGACGTAGTCAGCGAGCAACGTGGTCTTGCCAACGGGAGCGTCGGCATACCAGCACAGGTACGCCCCCCCAGGAGAACTCGGGCCACTGACGAACGCGTCCATCACCTTGCGCTCGCGCTCCCGGTCGCTAACCGCAACGACGTTGACACCCGGACCGTGCAGCCGAATGAAACGGTTCTGAGGGTTCTGCGCCAGCCCCCCGGCAGCCTCCTCCTGTGCCGCGCGCAAAGCGGCGTCCCACTTGCTATCCGTATGGATCTCACGGCGCGCCTCCTGCTGCAGGGACCGCAGAAGAGACCAGAAGGTCTCTGTCTTCTCCATGGATGGAGCCGTCTCGCAGAGCCAGCCCTGGAGCGTCGAAGGGCGGACCCCGAGTTCCGCAGCTTGGCTGAGCCGCAGGCCCGACGCCTCCCACAGCTCTTTCAACATCATGCCCAGCCGGGCGCGCGCGGTCCTGTCGGTGGTGATCACTGCCTCCTCTCCCCGCGGCCTACGACCGGTGCGGAACTTCCGGTCGCTCCCGTCAATAATCCATACCCTGACCTGCGCAAATAAAGAAATAGAAGTGCTTGCGACTATGCGTGTCCCCCGCCGTCCCGCGACCGTGGAGCCGTCACCACATGAGCCGAGATCCGACTCCTGGAAGGAAGTTGATCAATGTCCGAGCTCTCGCAGTTGCTCTACTGCACGACGGCCCTGAGCGGCTGCGTCGGCCTGCTGTACACGGGCGCCCTGATCGTCGTAGCCCTCATCTCCGTCCTCGCCCCGACCCCGGAGCGCCGCAAGGACGCCCGCACCACCCTCGGCATCCTCATACGTCGCCGGCCGCGCTGAGCCCAGGACGGCGCAACTCTTCCATGCTGGGTCGCAGTCGCGAGCGCGGCGTTCGACCGGCGTCATCCAAGGCAACCGATGTCGACAGCTCCAAGACGACTGTCGGTGCTTCCGATCGATACTCAAACTCGTGTTTGTGCCTCGCAAGGGAGGTGCCGCGGGGTACAACGAAGCGCGTGCTGCGCCCTGACGGCCGTGCTGGGACGCCCGCCGTGCAGATCGCTCGGCGGACGTTCAAATGCGGAGGTCATATGGGGATGCCAGCACACGGGTGGCGGGAGCGCCATGGATGGGAGCTGGCTCGCATCGTGGGATGGGAGCTGGCGCTTGCCGTGGTCGCCGCGGTGGTTGGCAAGATCATCGACTGCCTCTGGTGACGGCCGCTCTTGGTGCGAGCCATGCACCAAGAGCGGCCTGACCCGGCCACTCGACGGTTCCCGTCCCGCGCGCACGGGGCGGGAACCGTTCCAGGACCTCGCCGGCCTGCCGGTGCGGCCCTGCCGGGACCGCCGATGACTCGGCGACCTCCCAGTGTAAATCCCGCGTTCCCCCTCTTTTGGGGGAGCGTGGGATGTACTTTATGCCGAGAAGACTGCATGTGGATCAAGGAAGTACTTCCCGCGATGTCGGGAATGGTCCGTCGACGGCTCCGAGGGCGCTGTCCGTGCCCTTCCCCGCGTGCGCGGGGACGCGTCAAGTCACAGTCCGGCGAAGCCAGGGCCATGTCTGGTGCCCATAGCCGAAAGAGCGGAGGTCGGGGGTTGACCGAAACCTCCCTGCCTGGAGTTGCCGGACGGCGTCCTAGTTGGGATCCACGTCGCCGGCCTTGCATACCCACGATTGCGCTCGATGGAGCAACCGCGCACCATTCACTGTGCGGGCTTCTCATGAGGGCCGATGATCTTATCGCGGTCGACTGCGTATCGCCGGGTGAGACGGTCGCCGTCATCGAGCACCTACTGGCCATCTGTTTTGCCTCGGGTACCTGTCCGTCCTCGGACGAGGAGTGGTGTGCCTGGATCACTGAGGAGAAGGACCTTGCGCCGGCCGCTGCATGGCTGGACCGCCAGCCGGACGATTCTTGGGACCTCTTTCACAAGAAATCGCCTCTGCTCCAAAATTCCCTCCTTGGGGTGATTTTCGACGAAAAGGGCACGGGCACCGCTCAGTTGGTCCTTGAGAGCGCCGGGGACTACTGCCTGCATTTCAATCACCAGCACCTGGACGCGGACTGCCCGCTCTCAGCAGCCGACGCGTTCCGGGCCACGCTCACGCAACACGTGTACGGCCTCCCAGGCCGGGCCCGAATATCCGGGGACAAGCTCGGCGCCAAGTTGACCAACCTTGCCGCGGGTCGGCTCGCGGGACGGATCCGCGTCATCGCCTTGGGCCGGACCCTCGGCGAGACCCTGCGCCTGAACCTCTATCCGCCCGGCGACCGCTCCAAGGACGAACTCAACACGTCCTGGGAGACCCCGAACATCGAACGCCGGACGTTTGAGAAGCAGACGAAGCCCAGAGTGCCCCGAGGCCCCGCAGACCTCCACAGCGCCCTCGGGAGATCGATTCTGCTGAGCCCGCTTCAAGGACCACGCGGACAGATCTTGGTCGACAAGGTTCTGATCGGCGCCGGCGAACTCCTGGAACTCGATCCCTGCCTTCACCTCCAAGATGCGGTGTTCAGCAAGACCACAAATGGTGTGGAGAAACCGCTGTGGCCGTCCCCCAGCAGGGCGCTCTGGCAGGATGCCCATGCTCTCTACAGCGCTGTTGTGGAGAATCGGACCGGTCTGTACGGGCGGCTCAGCAAGCTGCCCTACGAGCGGCAGGGGCCGGGAGCCCCGTACCACCTGTGGGCAGTGGGGCTGCTGGCCAATCACGCTCTGCCGGTCGCGTGGACGCACGGCTCCTTCCCGTACGCCCCAGGCATGGCAGAACATCTGCACCGGGCCTCCTGGCGGGGATCCAAGATCGCCGAGTACATCGCGTTGAGTCTGAAGCGCGCGGCGATCGTGGCCGCCGAAACCGCCTTTCCCGCTGTGCGGGCTGCGGACGAGGCGGGACAGGTGGCTCGCCTCGACGCCCGGTGGGCCTTCTGGCCCGCCGCAGAGCAGCCCTTCCACGAATTGCTCGACGAGGTGGTCGACAGAGGACTGGAGAGCCGGGATCCAGTGTCCGAACCGCTCCTCATCTACGCAGCCGACCTGCTGACGACGGCCCGTACCCACCTGCAACAGCGCCTGGACGCACTGCCGCCAGGCGATCTCTATCACCTAGCAAGGGCCCGCGCTGAGCGGCGTTTCGAGGACGACATGGCCAACACCCGGGCACCGGCCGAACTGCGAGGGGAGAACCACACGTGACCGACCCCCGTCCGCCCGCCGGAACGGATCCGGAGCGGCCTTGCGTTCCGCACGACAGCGCGGCGCTCACAACTTGGCTCACCACCCTCGTGCGCAACCGCGAATATGGGACCCTCGCCGAACTGCGCCGGGCCAGAGGCGGTACCAATGCGCACATCCGCGCGGGCTGGTACGGCGGGGACGAGCATCGTGACCTGTTCGAACGGATCGCCTTCCTGTTCGCGATCTACCACCAGGGGAGTTCCACCCCCTCGTACGGCACCGGCAGCCTCGGTGCGGCGGCCCGCCGGATCGGAGACGGGACGGGGCGCGGGCCGGACAATCCCGGCGCCCGTCGGCTCCTCGCCCGGATCGCCTCCAGCCGCCGCATTCCCTGGCGCCAGCTCCAGCACGCGATCACCCGGCTACGGTCCTGCGAACAGGCGCCCCCGTCCTGGACCGAGCTTGCCGAGGACCTCATCTCCTGGCACGACCGCAAGGCGCGCGTCGCCTACCGGTGGTCGGTCGAGTTCCACCTCCCGCCGGAGCAAGACAAGGCCGCACGCAACAAACCGACAACGCGGAAGGACACCACCTCGTGACCGAGGCACCTCGGAGCCAGTTCCTGTCCCTGCACCTCATCGAGACTCTGGCGGCGGTTCTTCCTGTGCGGGACGAGAACGCCCAGCCCAAGTCCCTTGTCTTCGGCGGAGCCGAACGCCACATGATCACCAGCCAGGCTCGTCGGCGTGCCGAGCGCGTTCACACCCGCAACCGCGCCAACGCCGGCCGAGGGGCGCTCCGCGGGCGCAGCATGGGAGTGCGCACCCGGGAATGGGCGATCCTGGCCGGTCGTGAACTGGAGTCCGCCCATGGCTGGGAAAAGGAGGACGCGCTCGTCACGACCCGCGCGGTGATGGAGGCGAGCGGCCTGAAGTTCGGCGATCCGAAGAAACGGACGGTGGCGAACCTGACGAAGGTGCTCATCTTTGCGCCGGCCGATGCCGCAACGCGGATCGCGGACCATATCGCCGACCATGCGGCAGAGATCAAGGCGTGGCGGGACGAATACCTTGCGGCCCAGGCTGAGATGGCAGCGCGAAAGCCCCGTCGCGGAGCCGAGAAGAAGGCGGAAGCACCAGAAGTCGCGGAAGGGACGGCCACGGCGAAACCGACTCTGCCGCCGCTGCCCAAGGCCACCCGCGACGCGGTCCTGCTCGCCCTCGCCCCCCGCGACGCCATCGACATCGCCCTCTATGGGCGCTTCCTGGCGGAGATCCCCGACTCCCCGAACGTCGACGGGGCGGTTCAGACCGGGCACGCCTTCACTGTGCACGAATCAGAGCAGATCGAGGACTTCTACGCGGCGGCCGATGACGCGAAGCTGGACCGCAAGCGCAACGCCCTCAGCTTCCTCGACTCCGCCGACGATGCAGGCGCCGGGATGACCGGATACCAGTCCCTGATCTCCGGCACTTTCTACCGGCACGCCGTCCTCGACCGCAGCCAGTTGCGCACCAACCTGCAGGCCGCCGGAATGGACGAGCAGGAAGCCGAGACAGCAGCATCCGAGGCGGAGAAGGAGTTCGTGAACGCCTTTGTGGAGGCGTTCCCGGAGGCGAAGAAGAACTCCACCGCGTCCACAGGTTCGCTCCCTGCGCTCGTTCTCGCATTCGAAGGGGAACGCCCCTATAACTATGCGTCGGCATTCCAAAACCCGGTGGACGAACGTCCGGTGTCTGCGGGAGGGGAAGGGCCGGCCGGCCCCGCGGCGGTTCGGCGGCTGCTGCGCCATCACACGTTCGTCAGTAGGCGCCGCACGGATCTGCGGACCTCGCGGGTGCTCACCTACGCACCCGAGATAGACGCCCTGCTGGGGGAACTGGGACTGCCCGACTCCCTGACGGTGGTGGAACAGATCGAGGACCTCATCCCGTGAGCGACCCGCACGTCCTGCTCATCCGGTTGGCAGGACCCTTGCAGTCCTGGGGTATCACGGGCCGGTTCGCCCGCCGTGACACGCAGAACCGTCCCACGAAGTCCGGCGTGATCGGCCTGTGCGCTGCAGCTCTTGGTCTGGACCGGGAAGAACCCCTTGGAGAACTCGCCAATGTCCTGTTCGGAGTCCGTGCCGACAGACCGGGCACCGCGCTGCGCGACTACCACACGGTCGGCGGAGGAACCTATCCCCTGCGCCCCCGAGACCTCATCACCGATTACCGCCGCGCCGCCAAAGCCGCCCAGGCCCCGGAGCCGCAGGGGCCGGCTTCCACCCTGTTCGGCCGATGGGAGCTGGACGACTGGTACGGCTCACCGAAGTACGTCTCCACAGATCCGGAATCGGGGGCCCTCGTCTCTAAGGAGGTTCGCCGACACGCACTGATTACCGAACGCTGGTATCTCGCCGACGCGGCCTTTCTCGCCGGCCTGGAGCACTCCGACGTGGCGCTCCTGGAACGGATCGCGCATGCTCTGGAACACCCAAAACGCCTCCTCTGGCTCGGGCGCAAGGCGTGCCCGCCCTCGGGAGACCTTGCCCTCGGCGTCATGCCGGGGACCCTCAAAGAGGTATTCCAGACGCATGCTCTGCTCCCCGAAGAGCATCACTACGAAGATCACCCGTCTCCTCCAGTGACCGGCGTACGCCTGCTGGCCTGGATCGAGAGCCCACGCCCGCTTCCCGGAGTCGGACCCTTGTCGGATCAGCCCGTACGGTTCGGTGCGGACGGAGGCGTTCACGGATTGCGCTGGGAGACGCGGCACCGCATCACCATCGCTCCGCACGCCCGTGGATGGGACATCATTCTGTGAATACACCGGCCACCACCCCGCACGCACCGTCAGGCCCAGGCGGCGCGGCCAGGTTCGTCACCACCCAGACTCTGCTGACCCTGGACGCCCGGCACCCCTTTGTCGCCAAGTCCCTCATCGACGCACAAGACATGCACCGGAACGTCATGAGCGGCTTCGTCGGCTGGGTGGACGACGGCAGCAGCGACGCCCGCTCCCAGATGGGCGTTTTGTCGACTTGGGTCGTCGATCTACGACAGGCCCAAGTCAATCTTGTGGTTCAGTCGTCCGTCTCCGCAGATTGGAGCAGGATCCCCCGGGGCGCCTTGGTAGAAGCACCAGAGACCCTCACCATAGATCGCACCTTCCGAGTCGATGATCGTGTCACCTTCCGGACGGTCGTCAATCCGGTCCGCAATGTTCCGCCTGCACCGGGCTCACCGCCGAAAACGCGCGGAATCCGGATTCCTCACACCCACCCTGAACACGTGAAGAGATGGTTCTCGCGCCGTCTGCAACCGATCGGTGAACCCGCGGTCGGCCCTGACGGCATTACCCGCATCGGCGCCGACACCGACACCGAACGGCTCGCGCTCCGCCTCCTTCCACGTGTCTCTAGCTCGACAACTCATAAGGGGCTGCGCATCACCCGCGCGGAGATCAAGGGAACCCTCACGGTCACCGATCCAAAGGCCTTTGTCGCTGCCCTCACCCAGGGAATTGGCCACGCTCGTGCCTACAGTTGCGGACTTATCCTTATTCATTGATTCCTTTTATCTAAAGCAGCATAGTTGCCGGATTCGCAACATGATCGCAAGCCGATCCGCCTTGGACTGAAAGTTATCGGTGACCAAAGAAATCAGTCGCCGTACCGCATTCGCATCATCAGGATCAACCATATGAAAATGGCCGCTATCGACAGATAGCTCCAGTCGGAAACCCGACGGGCGCAATTAAACTGGAAGCCAGGCTGCAGCAAACAGAACAAGCCCCAGCGAGTCGCAAAATCCAACTTAATTAGGATATTTCTTCTCTGCTATAAGCCCGCAGGTCAACGAGCCTCGGCCCCGCCCGCAGGGATCGTTCGACCTGCCAGGACGCCGACACCTTGTTCGCGGCCTCGGCCCCGCGCCCGCGGGGATGGTCCCTCGGCCTGGTCGACCGTCGCGGTGCCCGACCTCTCGGCCCCGCGGGCAGGATGGGGATGGTTCCCGTGAGTTCCATGTGCCTTGCCTTTCCGGACTCTCGGCCCCGCGTCCGCGGGGATGGTTCCGCGGGTAGCAGCGCGACGGGCGCCGGTTTCTGCTCGGCCTCGCGCCCGCGGGGATGGTTCGTTCCGGCTCCTGCAGCGCGCGGTGGACCTGCTCTCGGCCCCGCGCCCGCGGGGATGGTTCCCTCTACCGGATGTCGGCTCAGCTCACCGCGAGCTCGGCCCCGCGCCCGCGGGGATGGTTCCGACCAGGCCTTGACCGGGTCGCCGTAGCGGGCCTCGGCCCCGCGCCCGCGGGATGGTTCCCTCCGCGTGCTCTGCAGCTGGCACCACGCCCGCTCGGCCCCGCGCCCGCTTGGCCCCGCGCCCGCGGGGATGGTTCCGCATCTGGCGGACGGACGGCATGATCGGCGCTGGGCCCCGCGCCCGCGGGGATGGTTCGCCGTTCTGGCCGTCGCTGATCGCGCACAGCCCCTCGGCCCCGCGCCCGCGGGGATGGTTCGTACGGCGGGTACCACTTCGTGGGCGACCCGCGCTCGGCCCCGCGCCCGCGGGGATGGTTCTGCGCCTCAAGGCCGGCCCGCAGACCTCCGACGCTCGGCCCCGCGCCCGCGGGGATGGTTCCGGCGGCACGATCACCACCACCGGGTCGGGCGCCTCGGCCCCGCGCCCGCGGGGATGGTTCTCGCTGGTGGCCCTGCTGGTCGACGTCGCCTCGCTCGGCCCCGCGACCGCGGGGATGGTTCGCGGGTGGCGTAGACGTAGACGTCAGGCGTGTCCTCGGCCCCGCGCCCGTGGGGATGGTTCCGAGTGGACCTCCAAGCCCGAGAACCAGGCGCGCTCGGCCCCGCGCCCGCGGGGATGGTTCGGCATGGCGCTGGGCATCACCGGCTCGGCCGGGCTCGGCCCCGCGCCCGCGGGGATGGTTCGACTGCGAGCGGTACGAGCGGCATCTTGTACGCCTCGGCCCCGCGCCCGCGGGGATGGTTCCGCCATCACCGACGCGCTCGACGCCCGCGCCGCCTCGGCCCCGCGCCCGCGGGGATGGTTCCCTGGACGTCCACGCCGGACGGCCGCGGCTGTCCTTGGCCCCGCGCCCGCGGGGATGGTTCTCAAGTTCGGTTGTTGGTGAGGTCGCGGAGGACCTCGGCCCCGCGCCCGCGGGGATGGTTCATCTGGCGGACGGACGGCATGATCCCGGCGCCGCTCGGCCCCGCGCCCGCGGGAATGCGCCCGCGGGAATGGTTCACGCCCGCGACGGGTGGTGAGCCTCCCTTGACCGCTCGGCCCCGCGCCCGCAGGGATGATTCCGACCAGGCCTTGACCGGGTCGCCGTAGCGGGCCTCGGCCCCGCGCCCGCGGGGATGGTTCGACGCTGGAGAACCTGCCCAACATCCTCACGGTCTCGGCCCCGCGCCCGCAGGGATGGTTCCGTCCCGCTCGCTCGCCTACTCCCCCTTGTGCGCTGAGCCCCGCACCCGCGGGGATGGTTCCGGCCGTCCGCGGAAGCTGAACGTGATCGTCTCCTCGGCCCCGCGCCCGCGGGGATGGTTCGTACGCGCTCATGCGGCGTGCGGTGGACCTGCTCTCGGCCCCGCGCCGGCGGGGATGGTTCGCCAGAAGGCCCCCGCGCCGTTGATGCTTGGCGCTCGGCCCTGCGCCCGCGGGGATGGTTCCCTGCTGAGCGCCGGCCTGTGGGACATGCTCGTCTCGGCCCCGCGCCCGCGGGGATGGTCCTGGGCATGTACGCCCGTTCGGCGCCCTTCTACCCTCGGCCCCGCGCCCGCGGGGATGGTCCCCTGGCCGCCAACGACGTCCGCGCCGCCCTCGACTCGGCCCCGCGCCCGCGCCCGCGGGGATGGTCCTGGCGTTCAGTACCGTTCAGCGCTGTTCAGTGGCTCGGCCCCGCGCCCGCGGGGATGGTCCCGCGCCCAGGTAGGGCGTGCCGCCGATCGACACCTCGGCCCCACGCCCGCGGGGATGGTCCGCCACCAGGGGCGGGCCGCCCTCATCCCCGCGACTCGGCCCCGCGCCCGCGGGGATGGTCCCCGGAACGTCACGTCGTCGCTGAGCAACAGCGCCTCGGCCCCGCGCCCGCGGGGATGGTCCGCGCGCCTTCGGGCCCGACCTGCAGGGCGTCACCTCGGCCCCGCGTCCGCGGGGATGGTCCGAACTTCGAGCGACGGGGCTCCTGCCCCTGCCGCTCGGCCCCGCGCCCGCGGGGATGGTTCCATCTGGACTGGTGCCGCCCCCGCCGCGCAGGTCTCGGCCCCGCGCCCGCGGGGATGGTTCGCACAGTGGGCCGACTGGTGACGCGGGGTTCCCCTCGGCCCCGCGCCCGCGGGGATGGTTCCTCCAGCACCAGGTCACGCTCGTGGTGGACGTGCTCGGCCCCGCGCCCGCGGGGATGGTTCACCGCGCAGGTCCGGGCGGAGCGGGATGTACGCCTCGGCCCCGCGCCCGCGGGGATGGTTCCTACGCCACCCTGGCGCTGCGCAACCGCGGCGGCTCGGCTCCGCGCCCGCGGGGATGGTTCCCGTCCCTCGATGGGGGAGGGGTCGGTCTCGCGCTCGGCCCCGCGCCCGCGGGGATGGTTCGACCTGCAGGTTGGCCGACTTGGCCCCTTCGAACTCGGCCCCGCGCACGCGGGGATGGTTCCCCAAAAGGACATCGAGACCCGTGCCTAGGACGCTCGGCCCCGCGCCCGCGGGGATGGTTCCTGCGTGCCCGAGTCGAGCACGGCGACGTCGTGCTCGGCCCCGCGCCCGCGGGGATGGTTCGTCGGCGGCCGCCGCGCCGCCCACGCTGAAACTCTCGGCCCCGCGCCCGCGGGGATGGTTCCAGTGGTTAATCCGTGGCATCACACGTGCTTACCTCGGCCCCGCGCCCGCGGGGATGGTTCTGCGGCCGGGGCCTGGGGATCGTGGCGAGCCTCCTCGGCCCCGCGCCCGCGGGGATGGTTCGACCCTCGACTTCGGTAGCGCCCCCGCGGCCGGCTCGGCCCCGCGCCCGCGGGGATGGTTCCGGTTTCGTGGTCATCGTTGTCCCTGTCGCAGACTCGGCCCCGCGCCCGCGGGGATGGTTCTCGGCGAGGATCTGCGCGACCTGCGGAATGGGCCTCGGCCCCGCGCCCGCGGGGATGGTTCCTCAACGCGGGTGCCGTGGATGGTGACGGTGTACTCGGCCCCGCGCCGGCGGGGATGGTTCTCAGTCGCTGGGTAAGTATGTGTCGACCACGGCCTCGGCCCCGCGCCCGCGGGGATGGTTCCGCGAACCAGCGGCTGCACTGGGCACCCCGGGCCTCGGCCCCGCGCCCGCGGGGATGGTTTCTCCTGCAGCCCGGCATGCCGCCGGCGCCCGCCCTCAGCCCTGCGCACGCGAGGATGGTTCGAGTGACGGGTCCGGCACCCGCGTCTGGACCGGCTCAGCCCCGCGCCCGCGGGGATGGTCCCAGCGCGGATTCACGGACCGCGATCCCGCCGTACTCGGCCCCGCGTCTGCGGGGATGGTTCGGGCGGGTGGCTTAGCACGACCCGAACGCGGCCTCGGCCCCGCGCCCGCGGGGATGGTTCGCTGCCCGTCGCCTCGGTCACCTCGGTGTCCGACTCGGCCCCGCGCCCGCGGGGATGGTTCCCTGATCACGTTGACGCTCCGGCCGTGGCTGGTCTCGGACCCGCGCCCACGGGGATGGTTCCCGGGTGGAGTCCGCCGCCGCCCGCGGCGGGCACTCGGCCCCGCGCCCGCGGGGATGGTTCCGTGCGGCTTCGCAGGTGCAGGCGCAGGCGTTGCTCGGCCCCGCGCCCGCGGGGATGGTTCGCGGTAGTCCGACTGCCGCACCAGCACGTCGTCCTCGGCCCCGCGCCCGCGGGGATGGTTCGTTCTACCGGGACGAGGACGAGGGCGAGACCGGCTCGGCCCCGCGCCCGCGGGGATGGTTCGCGGACCCCCCAGGCCAGGCCGCTGATCGCCTCGGCCCCGCGCCCGCGGGGATGGTTCGCGGACCCCCCAGGCCAGGCCGCTGATCGCCTCGGCCCCGCGCCCGCGGGGATGGTTCTCTTCTGCGCGCCATTGGCGCTCATGGCGGTCACTCGGCCCCGCGCCCGCGGGGATGGTTCGACGCCCCCGCTCGTGTGACAGTGGCCCGGGGTCTCGGCCCCGCGTCTGCGTGGATGGTTCCCTGCGGACCATCTCGATCCAGCTCGCCCTCGACTCGGCCCCGCGCCTGCGGGGATGGTTCCGCGCCCACGGTGCGGATCCGGATGGCGCCTGACTCGGCCCCGCGCCCGCGGGGATGGTTCCCTCTACCGGATGTCGGCTCAGCTCACCGCGAGCTCGGCCCCGCGCCCGCGGGGATGGTTCCCGGCCGGCGCCCTGGCCCTCTCGTCCTGTCGCCTCGGCCCCGCGGCCGCGGGGATGGTTCGCGCCGCCGCCGTGGGTGGAGCAGGCCCGCGACCTCGGCCCCGCGCCCGCGGGGATGGTTCGTCGGAGCTGGCGCGCGAGCTCACCAGCAGGTTCTCGGCCCCGCGCCTGCGGGGATGGTTCCTCGTCGGTGACAATGTCAGCTCAAGCATCTCCGTGCACAACGCATGAGGGTTCGTCGGCGGGGAGCCGGGGCCAGGCTTCCGAATGCGGCGAGGCGGTCGAGGAGGAAGACGCGGTCGCCCGCAGGCAAGGCGTGGGCGCCGACCATCCTCTTCGCAGTCCGAGTCACCCACCGATCGCTACCTACAGTGACAAACGCACCCACGCTTCCACGGCGGATGCACAGCCCTCTAGAGGGTGCGACTTCCCTGCACGAAGCCAGGACCGCGCCAGAATCTCCGTCTCAGTTTCCGTCTCAGTTGTGGCTGTACAGGGGTGTTCAGGGATGTTCAGGAGCGTGCGGAGCATCGAACTTTCTGCACGTCAGGGACGGTGCCGGATCCTGGCAGGCCATGATCCTCAGAATTGGAAAGCGTGTTGGGTTCACGCCCTCACGAGTTCGAATCTCGTATCCTCCGCTCGCCTGACCAGGCAACACGAGGCCGGTACCCCACGGGGTGCCGGCCTTCGTCGTTCTCAGCCGGATGGGCGCGTCCAGCGCCCGCCCGCTTGACAGGGAGCAGCCCCGTGCGGCACTGCGTCCGAGCCGTCCTCCTCACTCCGGACGGCGCCCTATTGCTGATCAAGCGCATCCGTGCCGGGGTCGCCCCCTACTGGGTCACCGTCGGCGGCGGGATCGAGCCGGCCGATGCCGGTCCCGAGGACGCCCTGCGGCGCGAGGTCCGCGAGGAGATCGCCGGCGAGGCCGTGATCGGCCGTCTTCTCTGCACCATCGCGGCCGATGGCGAACGCCAGGACTTCTACCTCGCCACCGTCGGCACGTGGAACTTCGAGGACCGCACCGGTCCCGAGTTCGGTCAGGAAGGCCGGGGCGAGTACCTCCTTGAAGAGATCCCCCTTACCGCCGAGGCGCTCGACGCGATCGACCTGCGGCCTCGGGAGTTCGCCACCGTCTTGCGCGAGGCCGTCGGGCGCGGAGAGATCCCTGGATCGGCCCTGGCGATGAGGTAGCACAACATGGCATCCGGGGCCCGGCCTGCGCGACCGCTCCAAGGGAGCGTGGAGATGTTCACCGTGACGCGTGTCGGCCACGAGATCGCCGAGCCGGCCTTGTTGCGGCGTCGCGGCTTAGGGCGAGGTGGTGCTCTGGCGGGACTTGCGCCGATGCAGGATGATCTCGCTCACGGTGATCCTCGCCAATGGCCGGTGTCGAATGAAGTGGTTACGAGGGACGGGTGTGCGGGCAAGGAGCGCGCCGGGCGCGATGGCCGTCGCGGTGGTGGCTTTGCTCGTCGCCGCCGGCGACGTCTCCCAGGGTGATCTGTTCGTGCGGAACGGCAGGCACGGCGCGGGGTGTGACCCGCTGCCATCCGCCGGTGGGATCTCCCCGCCCGGGGTGAGCACAGCGGGGCGTCCTGGCAGGGGAGCCGCCGGTCGCGGCGGCGACTTCAACGGCGACGGCCGCCGTGACAGCGTGGTCGCCGTTCCTTCGCGCATGACGGACGTCCCGGACAGGGCCCTTCCGGGAAGGTGGTCGGGCGCGTACGTCGCGGTCGTCTACAGCGGCCCGCAGGGGCCGGACCCGGCCAGGCGGCAGATCATCACCCATGACTGCCTGGACGTGCCGACCCGCGGCAGGCCGAACCACGTGTTCGGCACGACGCTGGACTCGGCCGATTTCGACCACGACGGCTACGACGACCTGGTGGTAGGAGGGCAGGACGGGGGTTTCAACGGGGCCGGGCACGCCACGGTCACGATCGTCTACGGCAGTGCGAACGGGCTCACCGGCCGCTCGGTGGAGTTGGCCGCGGGGGCGGTGGAGGGGTATTTCGGCACGGTGGCGATCGGGGACTTCGACGGCGGCGGTGCGCTCGACATCGCCGCCACCCAGGGGTCGTTCGGCGATCTGTATGTGTTCCGCGACGTGGTGGACCGCCCCGTCGCCGCCGAGCGGAGCGGTTTGATCAAGAGGCCGCAGGACGGGCGCGGGGCCGAGGACTCCTATGAATCCCTGCAGGTCGCCGATTTCAACGCCGATGGCCGCTCCGACCTCGCGGTGTTGATCGTCTGGAGGTCCCAGGGCGAGCGGGATCATCAGTGGGGCGAGCTGCGGCTCGGCGGTCCGCAGGGCCTGAGCGGGCGGGCCACCGTGTTCGGCCGGGGCCGGGCCGGGCTCCGTGCCATGGCCGGCGACGTCACCGGTGACGGCCGGCCCGACCTGGTCATGTGGGACGAGGGCCCGTCGATGTCGCTGGTCCCGGGGACCTCCATCGGGCTCGGGACCCCGCAGCGGTTCACCGTCCCCCTCCCCGCTCCCGTGCGGACGGATCAGCCCCCGGGCGGGCTCCCGGCGGTGCCGACGACACCCGGGTTCACCGTCGGCGACGTGACAGGCGACGGCATCGCGGACATCGTCGTCGCCGAAGCCGGCAAGGTCGCGCTGCTGCCCGGTGGTGTCCGGCGCGGCCAGGCCGAGGTCATCGACACCGACGCCCTGCCGGGACACGCCGTCGCGCCGCGGGGCTGGGTCGGCGGCGGCCTGTCGGCCGGTGACCTGACCGGGGACGGCAGGCCCGAGCTGACCATCGGGTATCCGGAGTGGACGACCCCGGCGGGCGGGCGCGTCTACGTCCTGCCCGGTGGCCGGATGCCGGGCGCCATGACCATCAGCGCCGCCCAGCTGGGCCTGACCCAGCGGCCGAATGGCGGTTTCGGCCAGATCCTCCTGCCCTGAGGGCTCGTCCCGCGCCGTGACAGCACAGCGGAAAGAAGCCCCCGTCGCGACCGCCTCAAGTCCCGGCAGGGCGAGCCGATCTGGACGTCGACCGAGGTTCTTGTGCCGCGGCCGCCTCGACTGCTTCGCACAAGGGGCTTCTGCCAGATCATTGTCCGCCGGTAACGGGACCGTCCTTGTGCGCGAATGGCACCGTCCGCACTTGCATCGGGGCACCGGGTCCGCCTAGGCCGAGGATCCACCGGACGATCCGCCGCCGCAACCCGCCCGGGCACGCGGGCGAAGACCGCCGCGCCGGTCACGATCGGCCATCGGCGCCACAGGGACGGGCGGCGGCGATGTCTCGGACACGAACCCCTCCGGCATGCGGGACGTAGTCGATGATCGATTGAGACGATGCCTCCGGCTTCTGTCTTCCGTCGCTTCCGTGCCGCATGTGGCCACCGCTTTTGGGCAGGCGCACAAACGATCCGAAGGGACCTTGGCCGCGCCCATCATGACTCCGGAAGGCCGCCCGCCTAGCTTCGAAGCCTGTTCCCCGCCATGCAGACCTCCGGAGAAGCCCATGCCCCGACGTGCCCGAATCGCCGCGCTGGCGGCCGCTCCGCTGATCGCCGCGGGCGCCTTCGCCGTCGTCCCGGCCGCTGCCCCGGCGCCCGCCGCCCCGGTGCCCACGGCTGCGCTGGCCGCCACCACGGCCGTGAACTGGGCACAGGCGGGCCCCTCCCGCGTGACCGTCGACGACGCGCCGCACCACCGGATCTACCGTCCGGCGAACCTGGGAGCGAAGAACACCCGGCACGCGGTGGTGATCTGGGGCAACGGGACGGGCGCGACGCCGGCGGCTTACGACAAGCTGCTGCGGCACTGGGCCAGCCACGGCTTCATCGTGGCCGCCGCCAAGACCAAGTCGTCCAACAACGGCGTCCAGATGCGCCAGGGCCTGGACCTGCTCGCCAAGCGCAACTCCACCCCGTCCAGCCCCTACTACCGGAGGGTCGACCTCGGGCACGTGGCGGCGGCGGGGCACTCTCAGGGCGGCGCCGGTGCGCTCAACGCCGCAGCCGACCGCCGGGTGGACGCGGTTCTGCCGATCCAGCCCGGTCCCCTCGCCTCGCCGGGCAAGGTCCGCCAGCCGACTCTGTACATGGCTGGGGAGAAGGACAAGGTCGTCAAGCCCGGATGGGTTCTGGGCGACTACAACGTCTCGGGGAACCGGCCGGCGGCCTACGCCGAGATCCGGGGCGCCGGGCACGTCGCCTCGGCCGGCAACGGCGGCGCCTTCCGCGGCATGGCCACCGCCTGGCTGTACTTCACGCTCCGCAACGACGCAGGCGCCCGCGCCATGTTCGGCGGGCCCTCCTGCGGCTACTGCTCCGACACCACACTGCTGTCGCAGTGGAAGCGCAACGCGAAGTTCCTCGCCTTCGCGCGCTGAGACCCGGCGGGCCGGCCGGGAACCGTCGATGTCACCGGCCGGCCTGCCGACCACCCTCGCAGGGGGGCTCAGCTCTTCAGCTTCTTGGCGACCTCCAGTGCGGCGGTGTAGGCGCCCCGGATCTCTTTGCCCGTGTCGTGCACGTCATACGGCCTGGCGAACGTGCGCTCGGTGGTCGAGTAGTGGACGGCGGCCAGGACGTTGCGGCTTCGGAGGATCACCAGGCCGCCGTTGTCCAGCTGCGAAAAGGACGCCGGGTGAGCCAGGAACGCCTGCTCGCCCACACCGGCCAGAGGCTGGAACCCCTTCCACTTCTGGCGGGCGAGCCGATGCAGGCGGGTGTACTCGTAGGCCGCCGACCAAGGACCGAAACCCGGCCGGTCCGGTGGTGACGGGACAGGGGCGATGATCACTGTCAGCTTCTGTTCCTGGTCATCGCCACCGTCGGACTTGGACGCGGACCACTTGCAGACGCGCGGAGGCGTCCGGAAGGCGATGCTGCTGAAGGTGTCGTTGAGGTTCCACGGGCCGGTGGTCGCGTCGGGCGCGAGGGTCCGCAGGAGTTTGGCCGGGAGTGCCCCGCAGGCCTGGGGGACATTCTGGAGCACGGGGACGGCCGGCATGGGGACGGGGGCGCGGACCGGCTCGGCGGGCATGCCCATGCTGCGTGCGACGTCCGCCGCCGCCTTGAGCGCCCCATCGGTGGCGTCCTTCTCCGACAGCTCCTTCCAGCGCTGAGCGGGGTCGGCCCACCAGTGGCCGTAGGTGACCGTGACCAGGACGTTTCCAGCACGGAAGAAGACGAGCACCTCGTCCCAGCGGCGGGAAACGCCCATCGGAGCCGAGACCAGGCCCGCCTCGTCCCCGAGCCCGGTCACGGTGCGGCGCGGGTCGCGTTCGCTCGCCACCTCGGCGCGCGCGGCCTCGCTCGGCCATCCGGACCCGATGAAGTCGAGCATCGCTTCGGCTTCGCTGTCATGGAACGAGAAATCGACCTCCAGACTCCGATGATCCACGTACCACGAGCACTCCTTCGACTTCGACGGTGCGGGGTAGTCGGGGAAGGAGGAGCTCCATTCCTTGTCCAAGAGCGTCTTCAACGTCCGCGTCGTCACCCCGCATCGGGCCGGGGCCTTGGCCTTCTCCATCCGCATTCCGGCGGGGACCGAGTCGGCCCCGCGCTTAGGAGCGGCCAGCGCCATGGTGTCCGGCCACCAGGCGAACGCCCCCGTGGCGGCCACGGCGACCGCCGTGCCCGCCACGACCGGCCCTCGGCGCCACCAGGGACGGTCGGACTCCTGCGGCGATGTCTCGGACACGAACCCCTCCGGCATGCGGGAGACAGTCGATGATCGATTGAGACGACGCCTCCGGGCCCTGCGTTCCGCCGTGACCCGTGCCGGATGTGGCCACCGCTTTCGTTCGGCACACGGGCGGGTGCGAGACCGCAGGAACGTCTGCTTTGGGCAATCTCACAAACGTTTCGCAGGGACCTTGACCGCACCCATCATGATTCCGGAGTGCCCCCCGCATAGTTTCGAAGCCTGTTCCCCGCCATGCAGACCTCCGGAGAAGCTCATGTCCCGACGTGCCCGAATCGCCGCTTTGGCGGCCGCCCCGCTGGTCGCCGCGGGCGCCTTCGCCGTAGCCCCGGCCGCCGTCTCCGCGCCCGCCGCCACCGCCCCCACGGCTGCGCTGTCCGCCACTACGGTCGTGAACTGGGCACAAACCGGCCCCCTCCGCGTGACCGTGGATGACGCGCCGGACCACCGGATCTACCGCCCGGCGAACCTGGGCGAGAAGAGCACCAAGCGCCCGGTGGTGATCTGGGGCAACGGGACGGGTGCGACACCGGCGGCTTACGACAAGCTGCTGCGGCACTGGGCCAGTCATGGCTTCATCGTGGCCGCCGCGAAGACCAAGTCGTCCAACGACGGCGTCCAGATGCGCCAGGGCCTGGACCTGCTCGAAGAGCGCAACTCCACCCCGTCCAGCCCCTACTTCCAGAAGGTCGACCTGGAGCATGTGGCATCGGCGGGGCACTCCCAGGGCGGTGCGGGCGCGCTCAACGCCGCAGCCGACCCCCGGGTGGACGCGGTCCTGCCGATCCAGCCCGGCCCCCTCGCCTCCCCGGGCAAGGTCGACCAGCCGACCCTGTACATGGCCGGAGAGGAGGACAACGTCGTCAAGCCCGCGTGGGTCCTGGGCGACTACAACGCCTCCTCGAACCGGCCCGCGGCCTACGCCGAGATCCGGGGCGCCGGTCACCTCGCCTCGACCGGCAACGGCGGCAACTTCCGCGGCATGAGCACCGCCTGGCTGTACTTCACGCTCCGCGACGACGCCGGCGCCCGCGCCATGTTCGGCGGACCCTCCTGCGGCTACTGCTCCGACACCACACTGCTGTCGCAGTGGAAGCGCAACGCGAAGTTCCTCACCTTCACGGACTGAGTCCCGGTGGGGCGGCCTCCGCGCCTGTCATCCGGCCCACACCACGTCGCCGGCGACGTAGGCCGCTTCTCCGTTGGGGCTCAGCGCGACGCGCCTGACGACGCCGGCCGAGCCCGGCGGGGCGCATCCCGGAACCCAGGGCGCAAATAGAGCCATCCACATCTCCATACAGGTCGGGGAGTTCTACGTTGCTGATGTGAGTGGTCCGCCGAACATCCCCGCGTTCGCCCCGCAGGGACCGCAGCTCATCTATGTCGCGCTCGCCGATCACATCGCGGCGCGCATCGCCGCCGGAGAGCTCAGGGCGGGAGCCCGCCTGCCGGCCGAGCGGGATCTGGCGGCCGAGTACGGCGTCGCCTACATGACGGTCCGGCGGGCGGCCGAACTCCTCCGCGAGCGCGGCCTGATCCTCACCGTCCACGGCAAGGGCACTTTCGTGGCCCCGCAGCCCGCCGGTGAACAGGGCGAGTAGGCGGGCCGGTCAGTTCCGCACACGTCTCCGGAGGGACCTAGGCGCATGGTGGAGCCACTGGATCATGAGAGCGGGACGCCGCTGTATCAGCAGCTGGCCGACATCGTCGCCGCGAAGATCCACTCGGGTGAGCTCGTGCATGACCGCCCCATCCCCGCCGAGACGCGGCTGGCCGAGGAGTACGGCGTCGCACGGCTCACCGCCCGCCGTGCCGTGCGGGAGCTCCGGGAGCGCGGGCTGGTGCGCACGGTGCACGGCAAGGGCACTTTCGTGCAATATCCGGCGGATAGGCGGGCCGGTCAGTCCTTGGGGGCGTAGGTCTCGCCGAGGGCGCGCATCACCGCGATCTGGCCTTGGTCGCGGCGTTCGGCGAGCTGGTCGATGGTGCCGCCGAAGTCGGCGGCCTGCTCGGTCAGCAGCGTGACGGTCTCGTCGTCGAACGCGACGTGCTCGGCAGCCATCTCCTTCCACGCGTGCTCCATGGCGACTCCCAGGTGCGGCAGGAAGTGCGCCAGCCCGCCTTCGCCGCCGCCGAGGTGGAAGGTGAGGAAGGGGCCGGCCACCGCCCAGCGCAGGCCGATGGAGGAGGTGACGATGTCGTCGAGCTGCTGCTCGGTGACGACGCCGTCGGCGACCAGATGGACGCACTCGCGGAAGATCGCCGACTGCAGCCGGTTGGCGACGAAGCCCGGCACCTCCTTGCGCAGCACCTGCGGCTTCTTGCCGAGCGCGGTGTAGAACCGCGACGCGCGCTCGACGGCCTCGGGCGAGGTCTTCCTGCCCGGCACGACCTCGACCAGCGGCACCAGGTGCGGCGGGTTGAAGGGGTGCCCGACCACGAGGCGGCCGGGTTCGCCGAGGGCCTCGGCGATGTCGGTGGCGGGGATGCCGGAGGTGGAGGTCGCGAAGATCGCGGTGGCCGGGGCGTTGTCCTCGATGGTGCGCCAGATCCGCTGCTTCAGCTCCAGGCGCTCGGGGCCGTTCTCCTGGACGAGGTCGGTGTCGCGGACGGCGGCCGCCAGGTCGGCCTCGAACGTCAGCCGGTCGGTCAGGCCGGCGGTGTCCAGGCCGAGCCCGTCCAGGGCGGGGGCGGCGCGGGCGATGTAGTCGCGCACGGAGCGCTCGATATCGGGCTGCGGGTCGCTCAGGGTGACGGCGAGGCCGCGGGCCAGGAACAGCGCGGTCCATGAGGCGCCGATGACGCCGCCGCCGACCACGGTGACGCGCCGGACGCCGGCCAGGGTGTTCTGCTCGGGCACGGTGATGCTTCCTCTCCGGTCGGGCGGCGGCCCGGCGGCCGCGCTCCCCCACGGTGCTCTTTCCCCAGGTCACAGGGACGGATGGTCAATCCGGAGTTAAAGTGCGCTGAGGGGGGAAAGTCCTTGCCGCGAACCGCCCCCGGGCGGCAGGGAAGGGGACGCCGGATGGACTTCAGGGACGACGCCGAGCTCGACAGCTCGCAGGTGGAGGACGCACGCGGTGGCGGCGGCGGGTTCCCCGGCGGCGGCGGGATGATGATCGGCGGCGGGGTGACCGGCATCCTGGTGCTGATCGTCGGGCTGGTGTTCGGCCTGGATCTGACCGGTGGCGGCGGTGGCGGCGGCTCGCCGAAGCCGGTCGGCACCGGCGCCAACCTGGCGGCCAAGTGCAAGACCGGCTCCGACGCCGACCAGTCCGACGACTGCCGCATCGTCGGCACCGTCAACAGCATCCAGAAGTACTGGACCAAGCAGTTCGCCGACAGCGGCCAGCGGTACACACCCGCCAAGACGCGCCTGTTCAGCCAGGCCACGCAGACCGCCTGCGGCTACGCCACCTCCGAGGTCGGCCCCTTCTACTGCCCCGGCGACAAGCGGGTCTACCTCGACCTGACGTTCTTCGACGAGCTGAAGACCAAGTTCGGCGCCGAGGGCGGGCCGTTCGCGCAGGCCTACGTCGTCGGCCACGAGTACGGGCACCACGTGCAGGACCTGCTCGGCGTGATGGGCAAGGCGCAGGGCAGCGCCAAGGGCGCCACGAGCGGGTCGGTGCGGCTGGAGCTGCAGGCCGACTGCTACGCCGGGACGTGGGCGAACGGCGCCGTGGCGACGGGGTTCCTGACCCAGCTGACCGAGACCGACATCCGGCAGGCGCTGAGCGCCGCCGAGGCCGTCGGCGACGACCGGATCCAGCAGCGGGCGCAGGGCCGGGTGAACCCCGACGGCTTCACCCACGGCACCTCCGAGCAGCGGCGACGCTGGTTCACCACCGGCTACCAGAGCGGCGACCCTCGCCGTTGCGACACCTTCTCGGGCGGCATCTGAGCACGTAGACTCCAGTAGTGATCTTCAAGGCGGTGGGTGACGGAAGGCCCTATCCCGACCACGGACTCTCGTCCCGGGACTGGGCCCGGCTCCCGCCGCGCCAGATCCGCCTCGACCAGCTGATCAGCACCAAGCGCGAGCTGGACCTGCAGTCGCTGCTGGCCAAGGACTCCACTTTCTACGGCGACCTGTTCCCGCACGTGGTGCAGTGGCGGGGCGACCTGTACCTGGAGGACGGCCTGCACCGGGCGCTGCGGGCCGCCCTGCAGCAGCGGCTGGTCCTGCACGCCCGGGTGCTGGACCTGGACGCGTTCGAGATGGGCCAGGCCTAGCGGGCCCGCGCGGGCTCCAGCACGGCGACGTCCTTGGGCTCGACGAGCGCCTCGGCGCGCCCCTCGGGCGCGGTGCTGCTCGGCCGGACGATGCCCGGGCGCGAGGCGAGCACGCCGAAGACGACCTCGGGCACGGTGAGGGCGAGCAGCAGGCCGAGCGAGACCTGCCAGCCGCCGGTGACGCTGTGCAGCACCCCGACCGCGAGCGGGCCGAGGCCGGCCAGCAGGTAGCCGCCGGTCTGCGCCATGCCCGACAGGCGGGCGGCGACGGCGGGGCTCGCCGAGCGCAGCCCGAGCAGGGTGTAGGCGAGCGGGAACGCGCTGCCGGTGGCGATGCCGAGGAACACCGCCCACACCCAGCCGGCCTGCGGGGCCAGCATGAGGCCGCCGATGCCGACGGCCATGGCCAGCCCGACGCCGTAGACCATGAGGCGCTGGTCGCGCATCCGGGCGGCGGCGACCGGCACCACGAAGCCGAGCGGGATACCGATGATCATCATGGCGGAGACCATCATCCCGGCGGTGGCGGGCGCCACGCCGTGGTCGCGCATGATCTCCGGCAGCCACGACATCAGCACGTAGAACATCAGCGAGGCCAGGCCCATGAAGGCCGCCACGTACCAGGCCAGCGGGGAGCGCAGCAGCGTGCCCTGCACTGCGGGGGCGGCCTCGGCCGGGGCCGCGGCGCGGCGGCCGCGCAGCGCCAGCGGGCCCCACACCAGCGCGGCGACCAGCGACGGGACGGCCCAGACCGCGAGCGCGAGCCGCCATCCGGCGGCGTCGCTCAGCGGGACGGCGAGGCCGGCCGCGATCGCGCCGCTGCACGCCATCAGCATCATCGCCAGGCCGGTGAGCGAGCCGATCCGGCCGGGGAAGGCGCGCTTGATGACCGAGGGCATCAGCACGTTGCCCATCGCGATGCCGGCGCCGGCCAGCACCGTCCCGGCGAACAGCGCGGCCTGCGAGGGCGCGACGCGCAGCACCACGCCCACCGTGATCAGCAGCAGCGCGGCGGCGATGGCGGGCTCGGTGCCGAGCCGGCGGGCCGCGACCGGGGCGAGCGAGGCGAACGCGCCGAGGCAGAGCACCGGCAGCGTGGTGAGCACGCTCACCGCCACGCCGGACAGGCCGAACTGCCGCTGCAGGTCGCTGAGCAGCGGGGAGATGCCGGTGATGGCGGCGCGCAGGTTGACGGTGAGCAGGATCAGGCCCGCCAGGGTCCAGATCGAGGTGACACGGGAGACACGAGGAGAAGCAGTCATGGCCTTCGTCTGCGCCGGGGCGCGGTCGAGCTCGGAAAGGTGAGGAGAGGGGATCGGGCGGGGTCGCCCGCGAAAACCGCGCGGGGCGCGGTGGGGAACGCCTGGACGGGCGTCAGGAGGGGGCGGGGCGCTCGGTGGAGCGCAGGATCCGGTCCAGGCAGCTGTGGGTGGCCGCGGCGGCGGCGTCCGCGTCGCCGGCCTCGATCGCGGCGGCGATCGGCTCGTGCGGGACGTCGGCGTGGTTCAGCAGCGTGCCCGCCGCGCCGATGCCGGCCCGCAGCACCGCGCTGAAGTCGCGGTACAGGTCGGTGAGCACCCGGTTGTGGGTGGCCTCGACCACCGCGGTGTGGAAGGCCAGGTCGGCCTCGACGAACGCGGCGTGGTCGCGGGCCGTCCAGGCGGCGTCGCGCTGCGCGAGGGCCGCGGCGATCGCGGCGACGTCGGCGGGGGTGCGGCGCGCGGCGGCGAGGCGGGCCGCCTCGACCTCCAGGCCGCGCCGGACCTCCAGGGTCTCCACCAGCTCGGCGGTCTCCAGGCGGCGGCGCACCGCGCCCGACAGCTCGCTGGTCGCGGTGACGTAGGTGCCGTCGCCCTGGCGGCACTCCAGCAGGCCGGCGTGGGTGAGCGCGCGGACCGCCTCGCGGACGGTGTTGCGGCCGACGCCGAGGGACTCGGCCAGCGCCGGCTCGGGCGGGATCTTGGCGCCGACCGGCCACACGTTCGTGGCGATCTCGCTCTTGAGCTGGTCGATGACCTGGTCGACCAGTGACGAGCGGCGTGCGGTGCGCAGCGTCAAGTTCCCCCCTCGCGGTGTGCGGAGCCGGCCGGTGTTTCCTCCGGTCAGCCAATCATCCTATGTCTCCATGTTAGGACTCCCCGGGCCCTGGTTTCACGCGGGGGCGCACGTGACCCTCGTCTCCCCCCGGCACGACGGAGCCGGCGCCGCCCCCCTGGTCAGGGGCGGCGCCGGCTCCGGGTGCGGGTCAGACGCGGCCGAGGTCGAACGTCGCGGTGTGCGGGCGGGCGGCGCGCAGCCCGGCCGACTCCAGCGCCTGCCGGAACGCCGCGACGGCGCCGGCGGTCTCCCCGGCCGCCTCGAACAGCTCGCCGAGCTCGCGGTACACGTGCGCGGCGGGGCGGCCCTGCGGCAGCCCGTCCAGCTGCCCGGCGGCGGCCCGCAGCACCAGCAGGGCGGCGCTGCGGTCGTCCTGGGCGATGCGGGCGCGGGCCAGCACCAGCCGCGCCTGCGCGGTCTTGCGGATGCGGGCGGCCAGGTCGGCGCCCGGGTGGGGGGCGAGCGGCGGGGGCGGCGTGGCGAGGGCCATGCCGGTCTCCAGCAGCTCCTCCAGCGCCACGATCGCCTCGCGCGGCTCGCCGGCCGCGACCAGCGCGCGGGCCCGCTCGATGACCGCCTCGGTCGCCTCGGCGCCCTCCAGGCAGGAGGTGCCGCGCAGCAGCTCCAGCGCCTCGCGCGCCGCCTGCGGGGTGGGCGCGTCCATGGGCTGCCCGGGCCCTTCGGCGGCGGGCGTGCGCTCGGCCGAGAACGGCGTCACGCCGCGCAGCAGCGCGCGGGCGGCGGCGAGCCGCAGCCGGGCGCGGGGCTGCTCGGGCTCGCCGCCCGCGTGCGTCGCCAGGGCCTGCTCGGCGAAGTACAGCGAGTCGCCGACGGCGCCCTCCTCCAGGGCCCGGACGCTGGCGCGCCGGTAGTGGACGGCGAGCGGGACGTCGTCGCCGCCCTGCCGGGTGAGGGCGCGGCCGAGGGCGTGCGCGCGCGCGGCGTCGGAGCGGTCCACGTACGCCAGCAGCAGGACGCGGCCGACCTCGGTGTGCTCCTCGCCCGCGCCGAGCTCCAGGCGCCGCAGCCGGTCCAGGGCGCGCTCGCCGAGCGCGACGGCCTGGCCGAGGTCGCCGACGGTGTGGTAGCAGCGGGCGAGCGCGATCACCGCGGGCAGCCGGCTGGCCCGCCCCGGGTCGCGCTCGGCCTGCTCGCGCAGCTCCTCGAAGAGCGCGATGGCCTCCTCGGTGCGGCCGAGGCCCTCCAGCGCGCGGGCCCGGCCCCAGCGCGCGCGGGCGCTCAGGTCGGCGTCGTCGCTGCGCGCCAGCACCTCGGCGAAGCCGGACTCGGCGGTGGCGGCGTCGCCGGCCAGCAGGGCCAGCTGGGCGTGCCGCTCGCGGACCTCCAGATGGGCGCGCTGCTCGGGCTCCACGCCCTCGGCGAGGTACTCGGGGGTGCAGCCGAGCCGTTCGGCCAGCATCCGCAGCACGGTGGGCGTCGGGGTCCGTTTACCGGACTCGATCAACGAGATGTAGCTGTCGGAAAGGTCGTGTCCGGCGAGCTGTGCCTGTGACAAGCGCCTGGTCAGGCGCAGGTTGCGGACACGTTCGCCGACGTTGCCTGGACCCGGCATGTGAACTCACTTAGCGGAAGTAATCAGGCGGCTGGGGTGCCGACATAATTGCACATTGCTTGGTTATCGCACATCCAGAGCAATGAAGCGGTCGCAGATGAGACGGTCCGTCCGCCCCGCTCAGCGCGCTGAAAGTGACGCTATCGGACGATACCCGGTAGATCCTGCAAATCGCCCGGCATGCCGGGAAGGACGGGCGATGTCCGGCGCGCCGGCGGCGCGGGGACCTCAGTCGTCGGCGGTCGCGTTCTTGTTGGGGAAGATCATTTCGCAGACCTCGAGGTAGAGCTGCTCGGGGTAGGGCAGGTAGGCGACCGTCGACAGCGCCTGGTCCTGGCCCGCCGACTCCAGCACGAACTCGCCGTACCCGAGCATCCGGCCGGCGATGGAGCGCTTGAAGCTCATGTCGGTGACCTTGGCCAGCGGCATCATCGCGACGTTGCGCGTGATCAGGCCCGTGGTCAGCAGCATCCGCTGGTTGGTGATGACGAAGTAGTCGACCGACCACTCGGCCACCCGCCAGACGAACCAGGCGAGCAGCAGCAGCCAGCCCCACCAGATCCAGCTGATCACGCCGCCCGCGTCCGCGGCCGCGATCTGGCTCAGCACGCCCGCCACGATCAGGCCGCCGAGCACCAGCCCGACCGGCACCATCAGCACGGCCGGATGCCGCCGCACCGTGATGACCTGCGTCTCGTGCGGAAGGAGGTACTTGTTCACCGAGGCCGGGGCGGAGTCACCCGGCGTCACCAGCCGCATGCGGCCCTCAGCCCAGCGCGCCGAGGAAGGTGGTCAGCGAGCCCGCGGCCGACGCCAGGCCGTTCGCGGCGCTGTTCACCGACTTCGCCGCCCCTTCCGGCTGGTTGATCATGTAGAACGCCACGAAGGCCGCGGCGGCCCACGTGAGGTACTTCTTGGCCGGCACAACTGCCTCCCGGAGCGCGATGACCCACAGACCCCAGGTCAGTCTCGCACAGCCGCCAACCCCCGCAAAGCAAGCGCAGGCCATGTTCCACGGCGGTCCGGCCGCGTCCCGCGGCGACCTGAGCGGACACGCGGGCGCGGCGCGGGCGCCGGCGGCGGCTCACCCCGGGCGCGGCGCCCGGCGGCGCTTCTCGGCGGCGACCAGCGCGAGCACCTCCAGGTGCCGGCGGGCGATCCGCTCGACCAGCTCCGGCGGCGCCCCGCCCATGATCTCCCGCGCGCCGTGCAGCGCGGCCGCGACGCACCGGGCGACCGTGTCCGGCGCGTGCACGCCCGCGAACTCGTCGGTGAGCCGTGCGTCGATCTCTTCGTACCGTGGCAGTTCGCCGTCCAGGTCGTGGGCCATCACGCTTCCTCGAAGCCTCGCTCACGCCGCTCCGGTCCGGAACCGTCCCCTGAGGTGCCGGGGCGGCGGAGGGGAACGCTGACGTTCCGTGACCGGGTACTACCCACGGTGATCGGCGGCCGAACCTCGAAAGAAGGGCCCGCACCGGGCGGAGGGGGTCAGACCACGCCGTACAGGCGATCTCCGGCGTCGCCGAGGCCCGGGATGATGTAGCCGTGCTCGTTCAGGTGCGAGTCGATCGCGGCGGTGACGACCCGGATCGGCGCGCCGGAGCCGGCCAGCTCCTTCTCCAGGTGCGCCAGGCCCTCGGGCGCGGCCAGCAGGCAGATCGCGGTCACGTCGTCGGCGCCGCGGTCCAGCAGCAGCCGGATCGCCGCGGCGAGCGTGCCGCCGGTGGCCAGCATCGGGTCCAGCACGTAGCACTGGCGGCCCGACAGGTCATCGGGCAGCCGGGTCGCGTAGGTCTGCGCCAGCAGCGAGCCCTCGTCGCGGATCATGCCGAGGAAGCCGACCTCGGCGGTCGGCAGCAGCCGCGTCATGCCGTCCAGCATGCCGAGGCCGGCCCGCAGGATCGGCACCACCAGCGGCTTCGGGCTGGCCAGCTGGACGCCCCGGGCGGAGTCGACGGGGGTCTGCACGGTGGCCTCGACCACCCGCACGTCCCGGGTGGCCTCGTAGGCCAGGAGCGTCACCAGCTCGTCGGCGAGGCGGCGGAACGTCGGCGAGTCGGTGCGCACGTCCCGCAGCGTGGTGAGCTTGTGCGCGACGAGCGGGTGATCGACGGCGAGGGTCTGCATGCCCACACCGTACCTGTGCACGGCGTTCACGTCGTCCGCGCGGGGGCGGCCCGCCGGGCGCCAAGGGCGGGAGGGTAGAGGCGCGCTGAGCTGGGCACCATGGCGATATGAGCAGAGATCGAGAGCAGCGGCGCCGGCGCGGCGAGCGGGTCCGCGAGTCGGCGCCCGACCCGCCCGGGCAGGACCGCGACGCCGAGGCCGGCGAGGAGTCGGCCGTCGAGCTGGCCGGCGACCTCACTCCCGAGGAGACCCGCGAGCGGCTGCGCCGCCGCGCCGCCTTCCTGCGCGAACTGGCCGAGGCGCGCGAGCTGCGCGAGCGGGTCACCCCGCACCGGTCGCGGCGGGCCCGGATCCACGCGGCGCTGCGTCACCGCACCTTTCGTATCAACTGATCGGCATCGAGTAGATTCGTCCGGCGGCGCCGCCAAGGGCGCCGTGCCCTCCCGCCGGGCGCCAGTTCGGCGATGAGGGACGCGAGGGCGCGCTGCATCTGCGACCATGCCCTGGCAGGAGACGCGCCGGTGGGGTGGACATGACGGATGTGGACGCGACGGATTTCGCTGTCGTGGTGTACCGGGAAGACGACCGGCCGGACGCCGAGATCCTCCCGGTCGCGCTGACCGAGGACCTCGATGGGCTGATCCATGCGCTGCGCCAGCAGCCGAGCCTCGGCGGCACCATCGGGCTGGTGTCGGTGGGCGACGACTTCTTCGTCGCGATCCGGCTGCTCGGCGACGAGGTGATGGTCTTCCTGTCGGACGTGACCGCCTCGGTCGACTGGCCGCTCGCCGGCCAGGTGCTGGACTACCTGGACATCCCGATCCCCGAGGACGAGGAGCTGGACCAGGTGCTGCCGGTCGGCGACATGTCGATCTTCGCCGATCTCGGGCTGGACGAGATGGAGCTCGGCGCGATCTCCGGCGACCTGGAGCTCTACCCCGACGAGATGCTGCTCAGCATCGCCGGGCGGCTCGGCTTCGGCCCCGCCTTCGAGCGCGCGCTCGACACCCTGACCTGAGCTGACCTGCGGCGGGGGATGTGACCGGCCCGGCCCCGTGGGTCACAATGAAGCCGTGCCCTATTTCGCCGCCGTGTTCGCCCGTACCGCCGAGGGGTGGGTCGGGACCGAGCCGGAACTCGCCGAGGCCGCCAGTGTCGACGACGTCGCCGACCAGATGCGCGAGGCCGCCGTGGAGACCTACGGCGAGTCGGTCGTGCTGCTGATCGAGCAGGACGACGACTGGTTCGCCGTGCTGCGGCTGGACGGCGAGGACGACCCGCGGGCGTTCGTGTCGACGGTCCGCGGCGACGGGCTCGGCGGCCTGCTGCACCCGCTCGTCGGCGACGCCCCCGACGGCGCGGCGGGCGGCGACCCCGGGCTGCTGGAGGACCTCGGCGTCTCGGGCGCCCAGCTGGGCGACCTCGGCGACCGGGCCCTGCCGAGCGACGCGCTGCCGCGGATCGCCGAGCTGGCGGGGTTCGGCGAGGAGTTCGACCGGCTCCGTGATTGACGACACAGCGCCCGAGGCCACCGCCTACCAGGACGCGATGCGCCGGGCGCTGGCCGAGGCGCGGCTGGCGGGCGCGGCCGGGGACGTGCCGGTCGGCGCCGTCGTGCTGGACGCCGCCGGAGCCGTCATCGGCACCGGGCACAACGACCGCGAGCGCACCGGCGACCCGACCGGCCACGCCGAGATCGTCGCGATGCGCGCCGCCGCCGCGGCCCGCGGCGAGTGGCGGCTGACGGGCTGCACGCTGGTGGTCACGCTGGAGCCCTGCACGATGTGCGCGGGCGCCGCCGTCCAGGCCCGGATCGGCCGGATCGTGTACGGCGCGGTCGACCTGAAGGGCGGCGCGGCCGGGTCGCTGTGGGACGTCGTCCGCGACCGCCGGCTGAACCACCGCCCCGAGGTCGTCGCCGAGGTGCTGGCCCCCGAGTGCGGCGCGCTGTTAACCGAGTTCTTCACCACTCGCAGAGTCGGGTAGGCTCTCCCGCGGTGGTGTCGCCTAGTGGACGAGGGCGCACGCCTCGAAAGCGTGTGAAGTGCAAGCTTCCGTGGGTTCGAATCCCACCACCACCGCCACCGAAAAGGGCCGCCTGACATCAGGCGGCCCTTTCGCGTTGGCAGCGGGTGCGGACGGCCTGCGGGCCGGCGCTGCCACCGACCGGGCAAAGCCCGATGCCGTCCTCCGCCTCGTACGGCGGCTGTCCTTCAGCGAACGTTCTCCCCTTTTCCTGTTGTGGAGGTGCGAAGTCTCCCAACCGGCGGGCTTCCGGGGACAACGGGAGGGCCAGCCGAATGTGGCCGGGGGCGGAGGTGGCATAGTGCCTTGATCAGCAAGAACGACCAGGAGGACCCGTGACCGGACAGAACCTCTCCCCGCGCGGACCACGCCTGCGGCGCCCGGTGCTGGCCGCGGCGGTGGCCGCGCTCGCCCTGTCCGCGGTGTCGGCGTGCGGCGGCGACGACGGCGCGACGGTCCAGGGGGTGAAGCTGGTCAAGAAGGGTCAGCTCACCACCTGCACGCACCTGCCCTACCCGCCGTTCCAGTCCGAGCAGGGCGGCAAGGTCGTCGGGTTCGACGTCGACGTCATCGACCTGGCGGCCAAGAGGCTGGGCGTCACCCAGAAGATCATCGACACCCCGTTCGAGACGATCAAGACGGGGTCGGCGCTGAACGCCGGCAAGTGCGACCTGGCCGCCGCCGGCATGACGATCAAGCCCGACCGGGCGAAGTACATCGACTTCACCGAGCCCTACTTCGACGCCACCCAGGCGCTGATGGGCAAGAAGGGCGGCAAGCGGTACGCCTCGCTGGAGGAGGTCAAGGCCGCCGGGCTGAAGGTCGGCACCCAGGCGTCGACCACCGGCGAGGAGTACGCCCGCGGCAAGGGCCTGAACAGCGTGTCGTTCAAGGACTCGCCGGGGCTGCTGAACGGGCTGCGCACCGGCCGCGTCGACGTGATCGTCGAGGACTACCCGGTGATCCAGGGGTGGCTGAAGAACCCGCAGAACGCCGCCTACGACCGGCTGGGCGACTTCGACACCGGCGAGAAGTACGGGTTCGCGGTCCGCAAGGGCAAGAACCCCGAGCTGCTGAAGGCCCTCAACAAGGCCATCGCCGACGCCAGGGCCGACGGCACCTACAAGCGGATCTACGAGAAGTGGATCGGTCCGATGCCGGCGGCGCAGTGACATGGCGGGCGTCGACACTCCCGCCCCGCGCGGCGGGCTGACCCGGCGGCGGCGCCGGCAGCTGGTCCTCGGCGGCGAGTACGCCGTCTTCGTCGCCGCGGTCCTGCTGGTGGTGGCGCTGGCCGACTGGCAGGCGCTGAAGACCAACTTCTTCAACCCCGACGAGATGGGGCGGCTGTTCCCCGAGATCCTCACCGTCGGGCTGCGCAACACGGTGATCTTCACGATCAGCGGGTTCGTCCTCGGGCTGGTCGCGGGGCTGCTCATCGCGCTGATGCGGCTGTCGTCGGTGCTGCCCTACCGGTGGTTCGCGATCGCCTACATCGAGGTGTTCCGCGGCCTGCCCGCCCTGCTGATCTTCATCTTCGTCGGGACGGGCATCCCGCTGGCCTTCCCCGGCACCGAGCTGCCCGGCGGCTTCTACGGCCAGGTCGCGCTCGCGCTCGGCCTGGTGTCGGCCGCCTACATGGCCGAGACGATCCGCGCGGGCATCGAGGCGGTGCCGCGCGGCCAGCTGGAGGCGGCGCGCTCGCTCGGCATGTCGCACGGCCGCGCCATGCGCTCGATCGTCGTCCCGCAGGCGTTCCGGGTGGTGATCCCGCCGCTGACCAACGAGCTGGTGCTGCTGTTCAAGGACTCCTCGCTGGCGCTGTTCATCGGGGTGACGCTGAACCAGCGGGAGCTGGCCAAGTTCGGGACCGACCTGGCCAGCGAGCGCGGCAACACCACGCCGATCCTGGTGGCGGGCCTCTGCTACCTCATCATCACGATCCCGCTCGGCTACCTGGCCCGGCGCCTGGAGGCCCGGCAGAAGAGGGGGCAGCGATGAGCGCCATCGAGATCACCGGGCTGCGCAAGTCGTTCGGCTCACTGGAGGTGCTGCGCGGCATCGACCTCCGCGTCGAGAGCGGCGAGGTCGTCTGCGTGATCGGCCCGTCGGGGTCGGGCAAGTCGACGCTGCTGCGCTGCGTCAACCTGCTGGAGGAGCCGACCGCGGGGACGGTGCGGGTCGCCGGCGCCGAGGTCACCGACCCCGAGGTCGACATCGACGCGGTGCGGCGGCGGATCGGCATGGTGTTCCAGTCGTTCAACCTGTTCCCGCACCTCACCGCGCTCGGCAACGTCATGATCGCGCAGCGCAAGGTGCTGAAGCGGGGCAAGGAGGAGGCCGAGAAGGTCGCCCGGCAGAACCTGGCCCGGGTCGGCCTGGACGACAAGATGGACGCCTACCCGGCGCAGCTGTCGGGCGGCCAGCAGCAGCGGGTCGCGATCGCCCGGGCGCTGGCGATGGGCCCGCAGGTCATGCTGTTCGACGAGCCGACCTCCGCGCTGGACCCCGAGCTCGTCGGCGACGTCCTCGGCGTCATGCGCGGGCTCGCCCGCGAGGGGATGACGATGATGGTGGTCACCCACGAGATGAGCTTCGCCCGGGAGGTCGCCGACCGGGTGGTGTTCATGGACGGCGGCGTCGTCGTCGAGCAGGGCCCGCCGGCCCAGGTGATCGAGAACCCCGGGCACGAGCGCACCCGCACCTTCCTGTCGCGGGTGCTGGACCCGGCGGCGGCCCGCGTCGGCGAGATCGACCGGGACACCGGCAAGGACGCGTGACCGTGGCGGGCCGCCGGCGGGCGGCCCGCCACGTACGCTCAGCCGACGGTGACCAGGGTGACGCCCGCGACCGCGACGCCCATGCCGACGCGCTGCACCGCGCGCAGCCGCTCGCTGTAGGCGACGCGGGCCAGCAGCACGGTGATCGCGGGGTACAGGGACGTCAGCACGGCGGCCAGGCTGAGCAGCCCGGCCTGCGCGGCCAGGAAGTACAGCGTGTTGGCGGCGGCGTCGAGGGCGCCCGACAGCAGCGCGAGGCCGACGACCGCCCGGCCGGTGAGGCGGGGGCCGGGCAGGCCGCCGTGCAGCCGGAACGCGACCAGCAGCGCCACCCCGACCGCGATCAGGTTGCCGGCGCGGGCCGCGACCAGCGGCCAGAGGCCCCCGCCGTCCCCGGCGGCCTTCAGCATGATGAAGAAGACGCCGAAGCAGGCGCCCGACACCGCCGCCATGAGGGGGCCGTTGTCGAGCGGGCTCCGGCCGGCGGGCCGGTCGGCGCCGCCGCTCTCCATGCTGACCAGGCCGATCGCGACGAGGCAGAGCAGCACCCCGACGATCGACCCGGTGTCCAGCCGCTCGCCGCGCGCGACGCCCGCCAGGACCGGCAGCAGCGCCGCGGCCAGCGCCGACACCGGCGCGACGACGCTCATCGGGCCGCGGGCGAGCGCCCGGTAGAAGGTGATCAGGCCGGCGCCGCCCGCCAGGCCGCCGGCCAGGCCGGCCGCCAGGCCCGCGCCGGTCGGGCGGCCGCCGGTGAGCAGCGCCGCCGCCAGCAGGACGGCCAGGCCGACCGGGACGCACAGGGCGACGGCCTTCAGCGCGGTCGAGCGGCGCGCGACGGCGCCGCCGAGGAAGTCGGCGACGCCGTAGGCGAGGGCCGCCGCGAGGGCGAGGACGGTGACCATCACGCTCCGCCGACGAGCCGGGTCCCGATCCGCACGCCCGGGGTGATCCCGCGCAGCCGCGCGGCGAGCGCCTCGCCCGCCTCCCGCAGGCGCGCGGGCTCGTAGGGGGCGAGGGTCTCCAGCAGGAACAGCGCGTTGCGGGTGTCCTCGGTGAGGCGGGTGCGCACGCACTGGCGCCAGTTCCAGCGGCGGCAGGTGACGCCGGCGTCGTCGCGCCACACGACCTCGCCGGCGGCGGGGTGCTCCACGGCGGGCTCGCCGGCGGCGGTGGTGTCGAACGGCTCGTCGCCGGTGGCGCGGACCAGGCGCGCGGGTCCCTGGTAGGCGTCCAGGTCCTCGCCGCCGATGGGCAGGGCGTAGGCGACGCTGACGGCGTTGTAGGCGTCCACCACCTTGTTGACGGCGGGCAGCGCGTCGACGCGGCGCAGCAGGGCGTCCACGGAGGGGCGGGTGCGCTGCGGCTTGGCGCCGAAGGCCCGGTAGGCGTCGCGCCAGGCGTCCAGGTGGGGGTCGTCCACGGGGGCGTTCTTGGCGGCCTCGGCCAGCCACGCCGCCGACTCGTCGTCGCTCGGGCCGTTGTCCAGGCCCTCGGCGGTCATGACGAGCACCGCGAAGTCGGGCCGCAGCTCGTGTACGGCCTCGTCGACGGTGATCGCGTCCAGCATCCCGGCTCCATCCTCGATGGCGGTCACTTTAATGAACTACGCATAGCAGTGTACCGACCGGGAGGATGGTTCCGTACGCTGGCGGGCGGGAGGAACCTTGAGCGAGCAGGAGGCGATCGGCGAGGCCGTCGCGCGGACCGTGCGGGCCCTGCGCGCCGGGCACGGCTGGAGCCTGGACGAGCTGGCCGGCCGGGCCGGGGTCAGCAAGGGCGTGCTGGTCGGGCTGGAGCAGGGCCGCGGCAACCCCAACCTGAGCACGCTGACGCGCATCTCCGAGGCGCTCGGGGTGCCGCTCACCCGGCTCGTCCAGGTGGAACAGGAGCCCGCGGTGCGGATGTTCCCGCCCGGGCGGCAGGTGGAGCTGTGGCGCGGCGAGGCGGGCGGCACCGGAACGCTGCTGGCCGGCAGCGACCCGCGGCCCTCGGTGGAGCTGTGGCACTGGGAGCTGAAGCCCGGCGAGCTGCGCGAGAGCGACGCGCACACCCCCGGCACCAAGGAGATCGCCTACGTGCAGCAAGGGACGCTCACCCTGCACGTGGACGGGCGCCGCGAGCGGCTGGAGACCGGCGCCGCCGCCGTCTTCACCGGGGACCGCCCGCACGGCTACGGCAACGACACCGGCGCGGACGTGTGCTTCATCCTGGCCGTGCTGGACCCGTGAACCGGGCGCGCCCGGCCCATCGCGGGCATTATGGGACCAGGCGGCGTTTCGCTTGGTTGAATGGAGGAAGCGACGCTTGTCGATGACCCCGGTCACGGTCGAGGATCCCGGCGACGAGCTTCGTCCCAGAGCTGGGGGGCCGAGATCGTGAACCGACAGCAGACCCAGGGCCACACCGGGGTCACGGGCACGGTGCTGGCCCTGTCCGGCGACGCCCCGGCGGGGCGGCCGGTCGCACGCCCGATCGTGGAGGGCCCGCACCTGCTGTCGGGCGTGGCGGCCACGCCCGCGGGCGAGGTGTGGGTGGCGGGCAACGCCGGGCAGCGGCCGCTCGCGGCGCGCTGGGACGGCACGTCCTGGACGCTGCCGCCGGGCCCGCCCCTGAGCGCGGCGCTGGTCGGCGCGTCTTTGCAGGACATCGCCGCCGGGCCGGACGGGCGCGTCGTCGCCGTCGGCGGCGCGCTGGACCGCATCGCCCAGGTGGAGCTCCCGCTGCTGCACGAGTGGGACGGCGCCTCCTGGACGGCGTGGGACGACGGGCTGCGCGGCCGGGTGCTGACCGGCGTCGCGACGGCCGGCGGCGAGACCTGGGCGGTCGGCCACGGCTTCCCCTGGGGCGGCGCCGCCGGCCCGGTGGTGCTGCGCCGCGCGGACGGCGGCTGGCTGCCCGAGGAGGTGCCGCAGCTCCCCAAGGGCAAGCTGCTGGCGGTCGCGGGCACGGGCCCGGACGACGTGTGGGCGGTCGGCGCGGACGACCGGGCCGGGCTGATCCTGCACCGCGACGGCCGCTCCTGGCGGCGGGTGCCGCACCCGGCCACCCGCTTCCCGCTGACCGGCGTCGCGGCCGTCTCCCCCGGCGAGGCGTGGGCCGTCGGCCGCGACCGGGTGCTGCGTTGGAACGGTCGCAAATGGAGCCGGGTGAAGGCCCCGGTCACCGGCGCCAACACCGTGGCCGCGGCCGGGCCGGGCGAGGTGTGGGTCGCGGGCGGCAACGGCGAGCTCGCCCGCTTCGACGGCCGCCGCTGGACGGCGGTCCCGTCCCCGCCGCCCTACGGACCGGACGCGGTCTGGCTGGCCGCCACCGCCGCCCGCGACGGGATCTGGCTGGCGGGGAGCCACAGGCTCACCGCCGGCGGCGCGGTCGGGGAGAGCCCGGCCATCACCGCCCGGTCCGGCGATTCCTGAACCGGTCAGGCGGTCAGGCGGACGGGCATGGCCAGGTAGCGGAAGCCGGTGTCGCCGTCCTCGTCCGGCTCCTCGTCGCCGGAGGGGTCGGGGACGCCGGTGAGCAGGGCGGCCTTGGTCGGGCCGGTGCACTCCAGGCGCGCGTACTCGGTGTCCAGGCCGGCCAGGCCGTCCAGCAGGTACTGGGGGCTGAAGGCGATGTCGATGTCGTCGCCGGACAGCTCGGCGGCCATGGCCTCGTTGGCGCGGGCGGTGTCGCCCGCGGCCGCGCGGATCTGCAGCCGGTCCGCGGTGAACGCCAGCCGGACCGGGGTGCCGCGGTCGGTGACCAGCGCGACGCGCTTGATGGCCTCGACGAACGGGGCGCGGCGGATCTTGGCGGTGCTGGTCCAGGTGCCGGTGAGGCGGGCGCGGTAGTCGATGTACTGCTCGTCCAGCAGCCGGGTGGTCATGCTGCGGCCGCCGCCCGAGACGCCGATCAGGGTGTCGGCGGTGCCGGTCAGGTCGATGGCGACGTCGGTGCCCGGCCGGATCGCGCGGGCGGTGTCGGCCAGGGTGCGGGCCGGCACCACGACGCCGGCTGTGAAGCCCTCCCGCGCGGGCGTCCAGGGCAGCTCGCAGGCGGCGATGCGGTAGCGGTCGGTGCAGGCCAGGCGCAGCACGCCGCCGTCGAAGTCCATCCGGACGCCGGTCAGCATCGGCAGCGTGTCGTCGCGGCCGGCGGCCGGGGTGACCTGGGCGACGGCGGCGGCGAACTCATCGCCCGAGACGGTGCCGGCGCGGGCGGGCGGCTCGGGCAGCGTCGGGTAGTCCTCCACCGGCATGATCTGCAGGCCGAACTCGGCGCTGCCGCAGCGCAGCACCACCTCCGAGCCCTTGGCGGCGATCTCCACCGGGTGGGCGGGCAGGCTGCGCACGATGTCCGACAGCAGCCGGCCCGGCACCAGGACGCGGCCCGGCGCGGTCACCTCGGCGTCGATCTCCGCGCGGGCCGACACCTCGTAGTCGAACCCGGCGACGGCGAGCCGGCCGCCCTCGGCCGCCTCGATGAGCATGCCGGCCAGGACCGGCAGCGCCGGGCGGGCGGGCAGGGTGCGCGCCGCCCAGGCCACGGCGTCGGCGAGCGGCTGGCGCTCGACGCGGAACTCGACCATTGACGTGCTCCTCGCTAGGACGGGTACTCGTCGCCGACTGTAATCACAGGGACTGACAGTCCGGTCAGAACAGTGCGGCGCCCTTCTCGAAGTCCAGCAGGAAGCGCTTGCGCTCCAGCCCGCCGCCGTAGCCGGTGAGGCCGCCGGTGGACCCGACGACGCGGTGGCAGGGGACGATCACGCCGACCGGGTTCTTGCCGTTGGCCAGGCCCACCGCGCGCGACGCGCTCGGCTTGCCGATCTCCTGGGCGAGCTGCCCGTAGCTGACGGTCTCTCCGTAGGGGATGGTCTGCAGCGCCTCCCAGACGGTGCGCTGGAACGGCGTGCCGTGCAGGGACAGCGGCAGGTCGAAGGTGGTCAGCTCGCCCGCGAAGTAGGCGGTGAGCTGCTCGGCGGCGGCGGCGAAGCGCGGGTCGTCGTCGTTGCGCCCGCCGAAGGTCTCCTGCTGTGGGCGGTGCCGCTGCAGGTCCATGTAGAGGCCGGTGATGCCGTCGTCGTCGGCGACGAGGGTGAGGGGGCCGACGGGGCTGTCCAGGACGGTGTGGTGGCGCATGGTGCTTCCTTTCAGGCGGGCAGGTGGTTGATGGGGTGGTCGCCGGTCGCCCACAGGTACTGCACCGCGTAGGCGCGCCAGGGCCGCCAGGCGGCGGCGCGGCGGGTGAGGGCGGCGGGCGTGGCGGGCAGCCCGAGCTCGGCGGCGGCGAGGCGGACGCCGAGGTCGCCGGGGACGAACGCGTCCGGGTCGCCGAGCGCCCGCATCGCGATCATCTCGACGGTCCAGGGGCCGAAGCCGGGCAGCCCGGCGAGGCGGGCGCGGGCGGCGTCCCGGTCGCAGCCGAGGCCGAGGTCGATCTCGCCGCCGGCGAGGGCCCGGACGAGGCCGGTGAGGGTCGCGCGGCGGGCCTTGGGGAACGCCAGCTTCTCGGGGTCGAGGTCGGCGAGGGCGTCCGGGGTCGGGAACAGGTGGGTGAGGCCGCCGTCGGGGTCGTCGGCGGGTTCGCCGTGCGCGGTCACCAGCCGGGCGGCGTGGGTGCGGGCGGCGGCGGTGGAGACCTGCTGGCCGAGGACGGCGCGGACGGCGAACTCGGCCGCGTCCACGGTGCGCGGCACGCGCCGTCCGGGCGCCTTGTCCACCAGCGGCGCGAGGACGGGGTCGGCGCGCAGCAGGTCGTCCACGGCGACGGGGTCGGCGTCCAGGTCCAGCAGCCGCCGGCAGCGGCTGATCGCGATGGTGAGGTCGCGCATGTCGGCGAGCCGCAGCGTGCACGCGACGTGGTCGGGGGTGGGCCGCAGCGTCGCGATGCCGGGCCCGTGCGGGAGCCGCAGCGTGCGCCGGTACGCGCCGCCGCGCCATTCCTCGACGCCGGGGACGGCGGTCGCGGCCAGGTGCCCGAACAGGTTGTCGGGGGTCAGCGGCGCGCGGAACGGCAGCCGCAGCGACAGCGTCCCGGACGCGGCGGCGGGGGCGCCGCGCGCGACGCGGTCGCGCAGCTGCGTCGGGGTGAGGGCGAAGACCTCGCGGACGGTGTCGTTGAACGCGCGGATGCTGGCGAACCCGGCGGCGAACGCCACGTCGCTCATCGGCAGCGTGGTCGTCTCGATCAGCAGCCGCGCGGTCTGCGCGCGCTGCGCGCGGGCGAGGGCGAGCGGACCGGCGCCGAGCTCGGCGTTCAGCTGCCGCTCGATCTGGCGGGTGCTGTAGCCGAGGCGGGCGGCGAGGCCGGGGACGCCGTCGCGGTCGACGACGCCGTCGGCGATCAGCCGCATGGCGCGGGCGACGGCGTCGGCCCGGTGGTTCCATTCGGGGGAGCCGGGGCTGGTGTCGGGGCGGCACCGCTTGCAGGCCCGGAACCCGGCCTGCTGCGCGGCGGCGGCACTGGGGTAGAACCGCATGTTGGACGGCTTGGGCGGCACCGCGGGGCAGCTCGGCCGGCAGTAGATGCCGGTGGTGACCACGCCGGTGAAGAACCAGCCGTCGAACCGGGCGTCCTTGGACTGGACGGCCCGTACGCAACGTTCCACGTCTTCGTGCATGTCACCCAGCATCGACGACGTGGGCGCCGTTCACTAGCGGGAAAACGACATCAACGCCGCCCGGCGAACGCGTAGAGGCCCACGCCGACGGTGATCGCGGCGATGCCCGCCCAGCCGACCGCGGCGGGCGCTCCGGCGCTGGTCAGCAGGGGTTCCAGCAGGGCGACGAAGACGACCTCGGCGGCCTGGGTGGCCTCCACCGCGGCCAGCCGCAGCGGGTGGTCGCGGACGCGGCGGGTGGCGGCGAAGAACAGCGTCGTCGCGATCACGCCGGAGCTGATCGCGACCAGCAGGGTGGTGCCGAGCTGCCCGGTCGTCGGCGGCCCGGCGCGCACCGCGCCCGCGAGCGCGACGGCGAGCCAGCACGGCAGGCTCGCCAGCGACATCGCCAGCAGCCGCTGGAAGGTGTCCAGGCCGTCGCCGGCCAGCTCCATCGTGCGGCGGTTGCCGACCGGGTAGGCGAACGCGGCGACCAGCACGGCCAGCACTCCCCCGGCCAGGCCCCAGGACAGCTCGCCGGAGCCGCCGAACTGGGTGAGGAACACCCCCGCCAGGATCAGCGCGGACAGCGCGACGCCGCTCGCGGGGACCCGGCGCCGGTGGTCGTCGTACAGGAACGGCGCGAGGACCATGCCGCACACGATGGTGAGCTGCCAGGCGGCGGCGACCATCCAGCCGGGCGCGAGGTCGGCGGCCAGGCAGAGCGGCGCGTAGAACAGGCCGAACCCGACGGTGCTCCACAGGACCCAGCGGCCGGGCGCGGCGCGCAGCGCGGCCAGCACGGGGCGGACGCCGCGGCGCGCGCCGACGATCGCCAGGAAGATCGGCAGCGAGTACAGGAAGCGCAGCGACGCGCTCCACTCCCAGGCGCCGCCGTCCACGGCCATGACGCGGTTGGCGATGAAGGAGGCGGAGAAGAACAGCGCCCCGAGCACGCCGAGCCCGATGGCCGCGCCCGCGCCGCCCGTCCGGCGGGCCTCCAACACCGTCATGGACGCCGACCTTATCCGGACTTTCCACCATGACCTCCCACGTAATCGATCTGCGGCGGCGGACCCGGCAGAGTCATGGTCATCGGCAGGAACACGCTGAACGGAGAATGAGATGAGCGACATCACCACCCTGGTCGAGCGGTACATCGCCACCTGGAACGAGCAGGACCCCGCCGCGCGCCGCGCCGCGATCGAGGAGCTGTGGAGCGAGGAGGCCGTCTACACCGACCCGCTCGGCGTCGCCGAGGGCCGCGACGCGATCGACGCGACCATCGGCGCGGCGCAGCAGCAGTTCGCCGGCTTGGAGTTCACGCTGGCGGGCGCCGTGGACGCCCACCACGACCTGGCCCGCTTCACCTGGGAACTCGGCCCGGCGGGCGGCGAGGCGCTGGTGGTCGGGTTCGACGTCGCGGTCCTCAAGGACGGCCGGTTCGACAAGGTGCACGGCTTCCTGGACAAGGTCCCCGCCTGAAGCACGCCTTGAGGGGCGTCCGGCCCGGACGCCCCTCGCGACCGGCCTCACAGCTGGCGCAGCGCGCCGCCGTCCACGGCCCATTCGGCGCCGGTGACCTGCCCGGCGAGCGGCGACAGCAGGTAGGCGATGACGTGCGCGACGTCCCCGGCGGTGCCGAGCCGCCCGGTCGGCAGCCGCCGCTCCCGGGTGACGAACCGCTCGACGGCCTCCTCCACCGGCAGCCCGTACTGGTCGGCGAGCTGCTCGGCGAAGCCGCCAGAGCCGTCCCACATCCGGGTCCGCGTCGGGCCGGGCAGGACGACGTTGGAGCGGATCGCGCACCGCCCGAACTCCCCGGCGAGGGTCTTGGACACCGACAGCAGCGCGGTCTTGGCGGCGGCGTAGTCCACCAGCGGCGTGCCGGGGAAGCGGGCCGCCTCGCTGGCCACGTGCACCAGGCTCCCGCCGCCCTGGTCGATCAGGGCGGGCAGCGCGGCGCGCGCCATCCGCACCGCCGCGTGGAAGTTGATCTCGAAGGCGGCGTGCCACTGCGCGTCGGTCACGTCCAGGAACCCGATCCGCGACTCCAGCGCGCCGGCGTTGTTGACCAGGCCGTCCAGGCGGCCGTGCCGGTCCAGCGCGGCGTCCACGATCCGCTGCGCGGCGCCGGGGTCGGTGAGGTCCTCGGCGAGATCGGTCCCGCCGCGGGCGACGCCGACGACGCGCGCCCCCTCATCGGCGAGCAGGCTCGCGGTGGCGGCGCCGATCCCGGCGGACGCCCCGGTGACGATGTAGACCCTGTCCTTCAGCCGCAGATCCATGGTGCTCACTTCCGGGGGAGCAGGACGGCGACGAGCGCGGCGCCCGCCAGGGTGATCGCGGCGTTGGCGAGCGTCGCGGTGTGGACGCCGGCGAGGACGGTTCCTCCCGTGGTGGCGATCGCGCTCATCACCGGGATGCCGAGGGTGATCGCGACCTGCTGGGTGAGGGTGGCCAGGCCGGTGGCCAGGCCCTGCTCGGCGTCGGGCAGCCCGGAGGTGGCGGTGCCCATGAACGCCACGATCGCGACGAGGTTGCCGAACCCGCCGACCGCGGTCGCGACGAGCAGCAGCGGCAGCGCGCCGTGGGTGGCGCCGAGGCCGAGCAGCGCGGCCGTCGCGGCGGCCTGCAGCACCAGGCCGGACGCCAGCGCGCCGCGCCCGCCGAACCGCGCCATGATCCTCGGTGCGGCCAGGCCGCCCGCGAAGGTGCCGGCGCCGAGGACGCCGAGCGCGAGGCCGGTGGCGAGCGGCGAGTAGCCGAGGACCTGCTGCAGGTAGAGGGTCATCAGGAACACCAGCGAGGTCTCGGTCGCGAAGGCGATGAAGCCGCCGAGGTTGCCCCAGGCGACCGTCCGCCGCGACAGCACCTTCAAGGGGACGAGCGGCGCCGCCGACCGCCGCTCGATCAGCACGAACGCCGCCAGCAGCGCCGCGCCGAGCGCGATCGCCCACGGCCGCACGGTGATCCCGTAGACGAGGGCGAGCAGCCCGCCGGTCACGGTGACCGCGCCGGGGACGTCCAGCCGGGGCCGTCCCGGCGCGCGGCTCTCGGCGACCACCAGCGGGGTGACGGCCAGGATCAGCACCGCGACCGGCACGTTCACCAGGAACGCCCAGCGCCAGCTCAGCAGGTCGGTCAGCACGCCGCCGAGCACCGCGCCGACGGTGAACCCGGCCGACATCAGCGCGCCGCTCAGCCCGAGCGCGCGGGTGCGCAGCGGCCCTTCACGGAACGAGGTGGTGAGCAGCGACAGCGCCGCGGGCGTCGCGATCGCGGTCGCCAGCCCCTGCATGACGCGGCCGGTGAGCAGCACCGCCGGGGACGTGGCGAGGCCGCCGACCAGCGAGCCGAGCGCGAGCAGCGCCATGCCGGCCAGCAGCATCCGGCGACGCCCGAACAGGTCGGCGACGCGGCCGGACAGCAGCGTGAACCCGGCGGCGGGCAGCGCGAACGCGGTCGCGATCCATTGCAGCGAGCCGAGGCCGAAGCCGAGGCCCTCGCCGACGACGGGCAGCGCGACGTTAAGGATGGAGAAGTCGATGGCGAGCATGAACTGCGCGCCGAGCAGCAGGGTCAGGACGAGCTTCTGCCGGGCGGTCATCCCGGCGGCCCGCCGTGGCGGGGCTTCAACGAGTGCGGTCATGCCTTCACGATCACGCGGCGGGCGGCGGGTACCCAGCCCCCGCTCATGCGTACCACCGGCAGTGGCAGGCTAAGCCGCATGTCCGACCTGGGGGAGTTCCTGAAGTCCCGTCGCGCCCGGCTCCAGCCCGCGGACGTCGGGTTGCGCGACTACGGCGGCCGCCGTCGCGTCCCCGGGCTGCGCCGCGAGGAGCTGGCGCAGCTCGCCGGGGTGAGCGTCGCCTACTACATCCGGCTGGAGCAGGGCGGCGCCGACAACGTGTCCGCCGAGATCCTGGACGCGGTCTCCCGCGCGCTGCGGCTGGACCCCGACGAGCACGCCCACCTGCACCGCCTCGCGCACCCGCGGCGACGGCCGCGCCCCGCCGGGCCGCCCCGGCTGCGCGCGCCGCTGCAGCACCTGCTGGACTCGATCACGCACGCGCCCGCCTACATCGTCGGGCACCACACGAACGTGGTGGCGTGGAACCGGCTGACGGCGGCGGTGTTCGTGGACCTGGCCGCCGTCCCGCCCGGCGAGCGGACCTGGTCGCACCAGATCCACCTGAACGACGACTACCGGGCGCGGCTCGGCGACAACTGGGCCACGGTCGCCCGCCGCAACGTCGCCTACCTGCGGTTCCGGTCGGGGCAGGACCCCGACGACCGGGACCTGGCCGCGCTGGTCGCCGAGCTGCGCGAGCGCAGCCCGCGGTTCGGCCGGATGTGGGCGGCGCACCACGTCGGCGAGCTGACGCACGGCGAGGCGCGCATCGACCATCCGGACGTCGGGCGGCTGGTGCTGCCGTTCGAGACGCTGCACCTGCCCGGCGACCCCGACCTCAGCCGGCTGATGCTCTACGCCGCCGAGCCCGGGTCGCCCTCGGAGCAGGCGCTGCACGAGCTGGCCGCGACGTCGCGGCACCTGTCCAGCGCGGACCTGGCCTCATGAGCGGGCCTGGTGGAACGCCGCCTCCCGGTCCAGCGTGGCGAGCACGGTGTTGACCAGCGCGACGGCCGCGAACACGGCCGCGAGCACCGGATGCCCGAGCGGGACGAGCGCGACGGCGGCGGCCCCGAACACCAGCGCCTTCACCGTCAGCACGACCGGCAGGGACGTGCCGTGGCGGGCCTTGGGCGACGCGAACAGGCCCCACAGCACCGCCGCCGCCAGCGGCGCGCCGATGCCCAGCAGAACGTGCAGGGCCACGTTCCCGCCGGTCGAGAAGCCCCACCAGCACAGGAGGCCGAGGGCGCAGACCTCCAGCAGGAAGGCCAGGCCTTCGTTGACCACGTGCAATGGTCCGGGAAGTCTCATCATTTGCGGTGATCCTGCCATGACAAGATCGTGCAGGTGAAGCCCCAGGAAGAACCCCCGTTGCTGCACTGGCACGAGGACGACGCGGACCGTTCGGCCCGCTGGCGGTCCGAGAGCGGCGCGGCGCCGCCCCGCCGGGTGGTGGTGGCCGACGACCGGATGCAGGCCGACACCGCGTTCCGGATGGCCAGCGAGGGCACCGCGCTGCTGTGGCGGGGCGACTTCCAGAACGCGCGGCAGCTGCTGCAGGCGATGGCGCGGCGGGCGGACCGTCCCAAACGGCGTCCTAAAGCCGTTCCGGAGGGCGTGCAGGCGTTTCACCTGCACCGCCAAGCGCGCGCGCAGCGGGCGCGGATGCTCGGCATGCTGCTCATCCCGTTCGACGCGGGGCATGTCGTGGCACTGCGGCGTGCGCCGGATGTGCAGGAGGCGTGCACCGAGGCGTACGGGCCGTCCGACGAGCCGTACGTCGCGTCGCTGCGCGAGCTGCTCGGCCTCATCGGCGCGCACGAGTGGCGCGCCAAGGGCGTGCCGATCCCCGCGCTGGGCGGCGACCGCGTCCACCCGCACTACGGGGTGTTCTCCCCGGTCCGTGGCGAGTACGTCGACCTGGTCGCGGAGGCGCCATTGCCTGCGACGACCCGCGCTTTCGACATCGGCACGGGCACGGGTGTGCTGTCGGCCGTCCTGGTACGGCGGGGCGTGGCGCAAGTGGTCGCCACCGACCTCGACCCGCGCGCGCTTGCCTGCGCCCAAGAGAACTTCGACCGGCTCGGTGTCGCCGACCACATCGAGCTGCTGCAGACCGACCTGTTCCCGCCCGGACGCGCACCCCTGGTCGTGTGCAATCCGCCGTGGGTGCCGGCCAAGCCCAGCTCGCCGCTGGAGCACGCCGTCTACGACCCGGACTCGCGGATGCTGCGCGGCTTCCTCGCCGGCCTGCCGGACCACCTGGAACCGGGCGGCGAGGGCTGGCTGATCCTGTCCGACCTCGCCGAGCACCTCGGCCTGCGTCCCCGCGCCGACCTGCTCGCCCTGTTCGACGCGGCAGGCCTGCGCGTGGTGGACCGGATGGACGTCAAACCCGTCCACCCGAAGGCCGCCGACACCACCGACGCCCTCTACAGCGCGCGCGCTGCCGAGACGACCTCACTCTGGCGTCTCGCTGCAGCGTAGGTCCGCCGATCCTAGGGAAACGGGTCCGCTAGTAGGGCACGGCAGGCGGTGGAAACCTCGGCTCATCACCGGATGAGAGGAACCGAGGACCATGCCCGAGATCACCGTTGGGAACGCGCGTATCCGCTACCGCGTCGAGGGTTCGGGGCCGGCCCTGGTGCTGGTGCACGGCACCGGCGGAGGCTCGGACATGTGGCTCGGCGTGCTGGACGCCTTCACCGCCGGCCACACCGTGATCCTGCCGGACCTGTCGGGCAGCGACTCCGCCGAGGACGACGGCGGAGAGCTGACCATCGAGGGCCTCGCCGCGCAGGTCGCCGCCGTCATCGAGGACGCCGGCGCCGGCCCCGCGGACGTGGTCGGGTTCTCCCTCGGCGCGGCCGTCACCGCCGCCGTCGCCGCCACCCGGCCCGACCTGGTGCGCCGCCTGGTCGCCGTCGCCGGGTGGAGCCACGCGGGCGACGAGTACCTGCGCAACCTGATGACGGTGTGGCGCGACATCGCGGGCGTCCCCGCCGCGTTCGGACGCCTCGGCACCTTCACCGCGTTCAGCCGCGACCACCTGAACCGCATCGGGCGCGAGGCCGTCGAGCAGAACACCGCCTACATGAAGCCCACCCCCGGCACGCTGCGCCAGCTCGACCTCAACCTGCGGCTGGACGTCCGCCCCCTGCTGCCGCAGATCCAGGCGCCCACCCTGGTCGTCGGCTGCACGCAGGACGCCACCATCCCGGTGCAGAACGCCCGCGAGTTCCACACCGCCATCCCCGGCGCCTCCTACGCCGAGCTCGACACCGGCCACGTCGGGCTGTTCGAGCGGCCGGAGGAGTTCATCGCGCTGGTCACCGGCTTCCTGAAGTGACCCACAGGTCGGGCAGCGCGGCGCGGGCGCGCCCGATGAGCGCGCGCGCTGCCGGACTCCCCGGCCGGTCCTCCCGCCAAGCGAACACGAGCTGCCCGCGCAGTGCGTCCCCGTCGAAGCGCAGGGCGTGGAATTCGTCCGGGTGCGCCGCCGCCAGCGACTCCGGCACGATCGCGATGCCGAGCCCGCGCGCCGCGAGCTGCGCCAGCACCAGCGGGTCGGCCGCCTCGAACGCCACTCTCGGCGTGAACCCCGCCGCCGCGCAGGCCCGCTCCAGCACCGCGCGCAGGCCGGTGCCGCGCGGCAGGCAGGCGAGCGGCCGGTCGCGCAGCGCGGCCAGCGCGATCCGGCCGGACGCGGCCGGCGGGTCGTCGCCGTCGACCACGGCGACCATCGGCTCGTCGGTGAGCACCTGGACGGCCAGGCCGGGCGGCGGCCCGCCCGCCAGGCCGGCGAACGCCATGTCCAGCTCCCCGGCGAGCACGCTGCGGACCAGGTCCTCCGAGGGCCCCTCCACCAGCGTGATCTCCACGCCGGGATGGTCGCGGTGGAAGCCGGCCAGCAGGTCGGGCAGCGTGCGGGCCGGCATCGAGGTGACCATCCCGACCGCAACCCGGCCGCGGACCAGCCCGGCCAGCTCGTCCACCGCCAGCCGCGCGCCCTCGACCGCGGCGAGCGCCGCGCGGGCGAACGGCAGCACGACCGCGCCCGCCTCGGTGGGCCGCACCCGCCGCCCGGAGCGGTCCAGCAGCTCCTGCCCGAACTCCTTCTCCAGCTGCCTGATCTGGGCGCTGACGCCGGGCTGCGCGACGAGCAGCCGCTCGGCCGCCCGGGTGAAGTTCGCCTCCTCCACCACGGTGACGAAGTACCTGAGCTGACGCAGTTCCATAAGCGGCGATTCTAGTTTCCAGAAGATCCAGATTTTGGACTTCTGGCCGCCGGCTGGAAAGACTGGAGGTATCAGCCGCTAGGGAAAGAGAACGACATGGCCGCGAAGACCCCCGAGGACATCACCCGCCTGTTCGTCGAGCGCGTCAACGCCGGGGACGCCGCGGGCGCCGCCGAGCTGTACGCCCCCGACGCCCTGATGGCCTTCCCGCCCGGCAGCGAGACGGTCGGCCGCGCGGCGATCCGCGAGGTCTTCGAGCAGATGATCGCCGCCCGGCCCGCCTTCCGGCCCGAGGAGCCGCTGCCGACGCTGTACTACGGCGACATCGCCCTCACCTCCACCCGCGCCCTGGACGGCACCGGCGGCCGCGTCCAGGTCGTCCGGCGGCAGGAGGACGGGACCTGGGTGCGCGTCATCGACCGCCCCGAGATGCCCTGATTGCCGATACATCGCCTGCCGATATATAGTCGGGCCATGGCCCGGACGATGAGCGAACCCACCTACTTCATCCTCGCCGCGCTCCTGGACGGCCCCAGCCACGGCTACGGCGTCATCAAGCTGGCCGAACAGGAGTCCGGCGGCCGCGTCCGCCTCGCGGTCGGCACCCTGTACGGGGCGCTGGACCGCCTGGCCGGCGCCGGCCTGGTCGAGCTGGACCGCGAGGAGACCGTCCAGGGCAGGCCGCGCCGCTACTACCGCATCACCCCCGCCGGCCGCGAGGCCGTGACGGCGGAGGCGGAGCGGATGCGGCAGGCCGCCCGGGCCGTGACCCGCAGGATCTCCCCGAGGACGGCACAGGCATGACCGACAGGCTGGAACGTCACTACCGCAGGCTGCTGCTCGCCTATCCCCGCGGCTACCGCGAGGCCAACGGGGGCGAGCTGACCGCGACGCTGCTGGAGGCGTCCCCGCCCGGCCGCCGCACACCCCCGGCCCGCGAGGCGTTCGCCCTGGTCCGGGGCGGCCTGGCCGAACGGGCCCGCGCCGCCACCGCCGGGCCCCGCCCCTGGTGGGTGGACGGCCTGCACCTGGCGCTGCCGCCGCTGATCCTGGCCAATACCGTCGCGGCGTTCTGGACCATCTACAACCACGCCTGGTTCGGCGCCGTCATGGCGCTGCTCATGCTCCCGGTCGTGTTCGGCCGGGCGCGCCTCGCCCTGCCGGTGGCCCTCTTCGCGGCCCTTCAGGTCAGCGGCCCCACGTCGGACCTGGGCGTCGGGCACGGGGTCCCCGTCAGCGGGTGGTCGGTCCCGCTGGGGTTCTGGGCGGTGGCCGCGATCCTCGCGGTGCTCGCCGTGCGCGGCGACCGGCTGCGCCGGCGCAGCCCGCTGTGGCTCGCCGCGACCGCCGCCGTCCTCGGCTACGCCCACGTCTCCGCCGTCACCGGCCCGCCGTGGACGCTGCTGCGCGCGGTCGTCGAGGTCGCCCTGCTCGGCCTGGCCGTCGCCGCGACCGCGGTGACCCGCGACGGGCGCTGGGCGCTGGCCTCGTCCCTCTACCTGGTCGGCGCGATCGCCCCGCTCGCCGAGTACCCCTTCGTCCCGGGCTGGCGCTCGATCTCCTACTGGGGCACCCTCGCGGCGCTGACGCTGGCCACGGTCATCCTGCCGCGCCGCCGCGCCCGGACGCTCTGAAGGCCGCCCGGTAGTCCCTCGGGCGCCGCCCGGTGTGCCTGGCGAACAGCGCGGCGAAGGTCCCCGGATCCCGGTACCCGACCGCGGCGGAGACGGCGGCGACGGTCTGGTCCGTCGTCTCCAGAAGGTGGCGGGCACGGCGGACCCGCGCGGCCTGCAGGTGTTCGAGCGGGCTCTGACCCGTCTCCTGCGCGAAGCGCCGCAGCAGCGTCCGGGTGCTGACGTCGAACGCCTTCGCCAATGCGGCCAGGTCGTAGGGGGCGGCGAGGTCCTGGTCGAGGCGCCGCATGACCCGGCGGGCAAAGCCGTGACCGGGCTGCGGGAGGAGCGCCGCGTCGACGTAGGGGGTCTGGGTCGACCGCGCGTCGTCGACGAGCGCCACCCGCGCCGTCGCCCGCGCCACGCCGGCGCCGCTGTGCCGGCGGATCAGCTCCAGCGCGAAGTCGTACATGGCGCTGAACGCCCCCGTCGTCGTCACCCCCCGGTCGGTGACGACCAGGCGGTCGGGGCGGACGTCGACGTCCGGGCAGCGCCGGGCCAGCTCGTCCGCGAAGAGCCACGCCGTCGTGGCCCGGCGCCCGGCGAGCAGCCCCGCCTCGGCCAGCAGGAACGCGCCGACGCAGATCGAGACGACGGCGCCGCCCGCGGCGGCGTGCGCGCGGACCACCGCGATCTCGGGGGCGAGGGACGCCAGCCGGGCGTCCACATCAAGGCCCGGCCGAAGCTCGAACCCCGGCACGACCAGGACATCGGCCTCACCCGGTGCGGATACGGCCAGCGCCGCACCGCCCGACGCGACGACCCGCCGACGGGGCGAAACAACCGAAACCTCATACCCGTCGCGGTCCGGGCCGGCGACGTGCGCGGCCATCGTCAGCAGGTCGGGGACGCCGAACACCTCGGACGCGAAACAGCCCGGATACGCCAGGACACCGACCCGCAACGCGCCCACGTCCACCTCCTGTGGCGAGATTACCCCCGTACATGGCGATCCGGCCTCTCGCCCCGCGCGGGCGCGCCCGTCCACGCTGTCCCCATGAGCACCGACGACCCGATCACCGACTTCACCCGCCGCCGCGTGGACGTGGACGGGGTGGTGAAGACCGTCTACATGGCCGGGACGGGCCCGGCCGTCGTCCTCATGCCCGAGATGCCCGGCATCAGCCCCGACGTCCTCCGGCTCGCACGGTGGATCCGGGACGCCGGCTTCACCGTCTTCGTCCCCTCCCTCTTCGGCACCGACGGCGCCTACCCCACCGCCGAGGACGGCACGCAGGTCGTCCGCCGCGCCTGCGTCAGCGCCGAGTTCCGCGCCTTCGCCGGCGGCGGCACCAGCCCCGTCACCGCGTGGCTGCGCGGGCTCGCCCGGCAGGCCCACGCCGAGTGCGGCGGCCCGGGGGCCGGCGCGATCGGGCTTTGCTTCACCGGCAACTTCGCCCTCACCATGACCCTCGAACCGGCCGTCATCGCGCCGGTGGTCAACCACCCGTCACTGCCGCTGGACGACCCCGCCGGGCTCGAACTCAGCGACGAGGACGCCCGCGCCGTCCGCGACCGCGTCACCCGCGACGGGCTGAAGGTCCTCGCCTATCGCTTCGAGGGCGACCGCTGGTGCACCGGGCAACGCTTCGCCGCCTACCGGGCACTCCTCGGCGACGCCTTCGACGGACGCGTCCTCACCGACGACGATGCCGCCACCGACCCGCCCCCGTTCTTCCGCGACGTGGTCCAGACCCCGCACAGCGTCGTCACCGCCCACCTCGTCGACGAGGCCGGGCACCCCACCCTGAAGGCCAGGGACGAGATCCTGGCCTTCCTGAAGGACCGGCTCACCGGAACGCCGGATCCAGCAGGGTCCCGACCCGCTTGACGTTCCGCACGATCGGCGCGGTCTCGACATGGCCCACCGCCTCCAGCGCCGCGACCCGCTCGGTCAGATAGCGGTACAGGTCACGCGACCTGGACGGCGAGGTTCGTCGGCCCGGTCGTCGCCGCGGCGGCCTGGCCTTCGCGTCCTCCTGGCTGACCGGCCGCTTCCTGCACCGCGTCCGGCCCCGCTGGACGATCGGGGCCGAACTGCTGCTCATCGGCGCCGGCGCGCTTGGGCCAGACCGGCCTCACCGCATCCTCCGGCTGGGCCGCGCTCGTCCCCGGCTTCGGCGTCGCGCTGCCCAACGTCACCGCGGCGGCGATGGCCGCGGTCCCACCGGAACGGAGCGAGATGGCGGCCGGCGCGGTCCGCCAGCTCGGCTGCGCCCTCGGGATCGCGGTGCTCGGCGGTGTCTTCCACGCGTCGCTGGAACGCTCCCTCGGCCACCGGGTCCCGGACGCCGCCGCCCTCGCTTGGGGCGACCCGTCCGTCCCCGCGGCCTTCGCGTCGGCCCTGACCACCACCACCATGACCGCGTCCGCCCTGGCGGTCCTGGCCGCCGCGGCGGCGATCACCCCGGCCCCCGAACCGGCAACCTGACGCCCGGCCGTCGCAGGACCTATTGGGCCATGTCGACGAAACGGCTGTAGTGGCCCTGGAACGCCACGGTCACCGTCGCGGTCGGGCCGTTACGGTGCTTGGCCACGATCAGGTCGGCCTCGCCTGCCCGCGGGGACTCCTTCTCATAGGCGTCCTCACGGTGCAGCAGGATCACCATGTCCGCATCCTGCTCGATTGATCCCGATTCGCGTAGGTCGGACACCATGGGCTTTTTGTCCGTTCGCTGCTCGGGGCCACGGTTCAGCTGCGACAGCGCGATGACGGGCACCTGCAGCTCCTTGGCCAGCAGCTTCAGCGACCGCGAGAACTCCGACACCTCGACCTGGCGGCTCTCCACCCGCTTGCCCGACGTCATCAGCTGCAGATAGTCGATGACCACGAGCCGCAGGTCGTGCTGCTGCTTCAGCCGCCGGCACTTGGCGCGGATCTCCATCATCGACATGTTGGGCGAGTCGTCGATGAACAGCGGCGCCTCGGCGACCTCGCTCATCCGCCGGGCGAGACGCGTCCAGTCCTCGTCCTGCATGGTGCCCGACCGCATCGCGTGCAGCGCCACCCGCGCCTCGGCCGACAGCAGACGCATCGTGATCTCGTTGCGCCCCATCTCCAGGCTGAAGAACGCCGAGGTCAGCCCGTGCTTGATGGACGCCGCGCGGGCGAAGTCCAGCGCCAGCGTGGAGTTGTGCGTCGGAACGCACGACCGCCCGGCGAGGTACATGTGGTCGTCGTTGTCGACCTGCACGCACCGCACCGGCACACTCTCCACCGGCCGCACATCCACGATGTACCGGACCTCGTGTGCCGTGTCGGCCGGGGTGAAGTCGATCCGGTGCTCCTCGCCCTGCTCCGCCGCGGTGACCTGGTGGCCGAGGCTGAGGACCAGTTCGCGGACGTCTTCGGCCAGGCCGCGGTCGGTGAAGGTGAGCCGGGCCTGGCCGTTCTCTGAGGCGAGGCCGGCGACATCCTGCATGCCCGTGAGCAGCGCCCGACGTTGCACCTGCGAAGCGCGCAGGTACATCGCCGGGATGCGCTTGCCGGAGGTGATGGATCGGATCGCCGCTTCGGTCTGCTCGTCGACCTCGGTGCCGGCCAGCCATGCACCGAGCAGCGTGGGGTCGACGGGCAGGCCTGCGGCGGGCAACACGAAGGGGGCGGCCACCTCGACGGCATGGTTCGATAGGCCGTCGCCGTGATGGCGCAGGGTCGCCGCGAGCTCCGCCGTCGTCCTGACCGCGCGGGACGGCGTCAGGAGGTGGCCGTTCGGCCGGCAGGAGGACTTCACAACCGGGTGGCCGGGACGCTGTCGAGCAGAAGCCGCGCTTCCCGACGGCATCCGCCCGCCGTTGAGCAGCATGGACAGGTGGTGCCGACCGGCGACGCTCCCGCCGGTCCCTGCCGGGTGGGCAGAGCTCCCGGGACGTGCGAAGCGCTTGGCGGTGCGGAGGGCCTGCGGGAGTTCACAACGCCCACGAGCCGAGGCGAGGTGGGCTGTCGGTATAGAACCGGCGAAACAGTGCGCGCCGACTGCACCTGGCCGCTTCCCGCCGGAGGTGCTCCCCTCAGGGAACGGCCGGCCGGCGCCGTCGCTCAGGTGGGGGGCGCTGAAGGTGTGCGCCGCTGCGATGCCACTCTTTCCTGCCACAGGCAGGCTGACGGAATGGGTGGTGGTTGCCAGTTCGCCGTTCTGAGGCCAGATCGGCCGAGAGCGGGTGGGGCGCGCTTCGTCAACGACGAACGAGCTCCCGTCCAAAGCAGTGGAGAATGCCCCTCCATTGCCGATGAGGGCACGTTCCTTGAGGAGGCGGACCGCCACAGCAGCGCTTGCTATCGACTTGCTCGACCCGCACAAAGAAGTGATCTGGATAGCAGTATGCCAAGGCACCGTATGGGGCCGGGCTACATCGGAGCGCGGCTCGCGCGTCGTGGTGCGCCACTGGTGGTCGGCGTCGGCGGTGATGACCTCGCCGTCGGAGAACTCGACCTCGTAGCAGGGGCGGCCGTGCATGACCTCGGTGGCGGCGACGACGCGGGTGGGGCGGCCGTCGGCTCCGATGAGGTGGTCGCCCACCTGGACCTCGCCCATTGTTGTCCAACCTGTGGGGGTTGGTAGAGGAGTGTCCGTTTTGAGCGCTTTACCCATTGCAGGGCGCGCTGCGACGACGATCATCTGACCCGAGTGAAGGCCGTTGGTGAGGGCGTCCAGGTCGGCGAAGCCGGTGGGGACGCCGGTCATCTGGCCGCCGCGGCTGCCGATGGCCTCGATCTCGTCCAGCGCCCCCGGCATGATCTCGCTGAGGGGGACGTAGTCCTCGCCCGCGCGTTTCTCGGCGATGGCGAAGACCTCGGCCTGGGCGCGGTCGAGGACGTCGTCGGCGTCGGCTCCGTCGGCGGCGTAGCCCATCTGGACGATGCGGGTGCCGGTCTCCACGAGCTTGCGCAGGACCGAGCGCTCGCGGACGATCTTGGCGTAGTAGCCGGCGTTGGCGGCGGTGGGGACCGAGGAGATCAGGGTGTGCAGGTAGGGGGCGCCGCCGACGCGGGCGATCTCGCCGCGTTTGGTGAGCTCGCCGACGATGGTGACGGCGTCGGCGGGTTCGCCGCGGCCGTACAGGTCGAGGATGGCGTCCCAGATGATCTGGTGGGCGGGGCGGTAGAAGTCGCCGGTGCGCAGTTCCTCGACGACCTCGGCGATGGCGTCCTGGGACAGGAGCATGCCGCCGAGGACGCCCTGTTCCGCCGCGATGTCGTGCGGTGGGGTGCGTTCGAACTCCGGTTCGTGCGATCCGAGCTCGGTCACACTCATCTTGCGCCCACCCCCTTCATCACGGCCCGCCGCGGTCACGTGTTCATCTCACGTCTACCGGAGGCCCCTGACATTTTGCGAGCACCACGGGCGCAACGCCAAAAGGATCTGTGGACGGGGGTGTGCAGACACGCCGTCAAGGTTGTGCACTACCTGTGGACAACCCTGTGGACGAGCTGTGGGGAAGTTCGGGCGCAGGGGTGCTGACCTGGGGTGATGTTGTCCACGGGGTGTGTGGGAAAGAAAGTCGGTGTGGATCGCCTCACCGGGCCGGTAAGGGACCATGTGCTGATGTCGCTTACAGCTTGGTAGCGTGGCGGTCCTCATGATCCGTCCTTCGCCGCACGACCGGGAGATCTGGCGCCTCGCGGTCCCCGCGTTCGGCGCGCTCGTCGCCGAGCCGCTGTTCCTGCTGTCGGACTCGGCGATCGTCGGGCATCTGGGGACGGCGCAGCTGGGCGGTCTCGGGGTGGCGGGGCAGGCGCTGGCGACGCTGGTCTATCTCTGTGTCTTCCTGGCGTACGGGACGACGGCGGGGGTGGCGCGGCGGGTCGGGGCCGGGGACATGCGGGCGGCGGTCCGGCAGGGCATCGACGGGATGTGGCTGGCGCTCGCGATCGGCGCGGTGCTGATCGTCGCGGGCTGGCCGCTCGTCCCGTGGCTGGTGGGGGCCTTCGGCGCGTCGGCGGAGGTGACGCCGTATGCCGAGACGTATCTGCGGGTGAGCCTGTTCGGTGTGCCGGGGATGCTGGTCGTGCTGGCCGGGACGGGGGTGCTGCGGGGGCTGCAGGACACCCGGACGCCGCTGGTGGTGTCGGTCGGCGGGTTCTCGGTGAACCTGGCGCTGAACGTGCTGCTGGTGATCGGGCTCGGCTGGGGCATCGGCGGTTCGGCGGCGGGGACGGTGCTGGCGCAGACGGTGAGCGCGGCGGTGTACGTGGCGGTGGTGCTGCGGGCGGCGCGCCGGCACGGGGCGCCGGTGCGGCCGGATCTGGCGGGGGTGCGGACGGCGGCGTCGGCGGGGGCGGGGCTGCTGTTGCGGACGGCGGCGCTGCGGGCGGTGCTGATCGTCGGTACCGCGATCGCGGCGCGGATGGGCGATGCGGAGATCGCCGCGTATCAGGTGGGGTTCCAGGTGTGGACGCTGCTGGCGTTCGCGCTGGACGCGATCGCGATCGCGGGGCAGGCGATCACCGGCCGGTATCTGGGCGCGTCGGACACGGTGGGGACGCGGGCGGTGACGCGCCGGATGGTCGGCTGGGGCGTGGCCTGCGGGGTGGTGTTCGGCGGGTCGATCCTGGTGGTGCGGCCGTGGTTGCCGGGGCTGTTCACCGGTGACGGCGATGTGCGCGGCCTGCTGTTGTCGTCGTTGCTGGTGGTGGCGCTGCTGCAGCCGGTCGCGGGGGTGGTGTTCGTCCTGGACGGCATCTTGATCGGTGCGGGTGACGGCGGCTATCTGGCGGTGACGACGCTGGTGGCGACGCTGGTCTTCCTGCCCGCGGCGCTCGCGCTGTACGCGGCGGGCGCGGGGCTGCTCGGGTTGTGGCTGGCCATCGGCGTGTGGATGGCGACGCGGATGGTCACGCTCGGGTGGCGGGCGCGCGGTGACGCGTGGATGGTGATGGGCGCGGTCCGCTAGCGGCGGGCGAGGCGGGCGCGCATGCCGTCGATGAGCAGCGCGAGGCCGTATTCGAAGGTGTCGCCGAGTTCGGCGGCCGCGGCGGTGAGGAGGGGTCCGCCGGTGGGGGCGCCGTCGGCGCGGTCGCGGCCGGACTGCTCTTCCAGGACGGTGCCGGCGGCGTAGTCGGTGATGACCAGGATGTTGCTGAGGGCCTCGCCTGGGGTGAACCCGGCGTCGCACAGGGCGCCGATCATGCCTTCGACGGCGCCCGCGCGCTCGGCGGTGGGCCGGCTGCCGGCGGCGAGGCGGACGGCGTCGCGGTGGGAGCGCAGTGCGGTGGCGAGCGCGCGGGCGCGGCCGGCGAGCCAGTCGTCCCAGCTCTGCCCGGGCAGCGGGGCGTCGGGCCCGTAGGACTCGGCGGCCATGGTGGAGACCATCTGGTCGAGCAGTTCCTGCTTGTTCTTGAAGTGCCAGTACAGGGCCGGGGCCTGCACGTTCAGCTCCTTGGCGAGGCCGCGCAGGCTCAGTTTGTCGAGGCCGACCTCGTCGAGCAGGCGGATGGCGGTCCGGACGATCTCGTCGCGCTCCAGTTTCACGGTTGACAGCTTAACGCTGTTAAGGGCATGCTGGCGCCATGGAATTTAACAGCGTTAAGGACGTAGTGGTCATCGGCGCCGGCCCGGTCGGGCTGCTGCTGGCCGGGGAGCTGGCGCTGCACGGCGCCCGCGCGATCGTGCTGGAGCGCAACACCGAGGTGGACCGGCGCGTCAAGGCGGGCGCCATGCACGGCCGCGCCGCCGAGCTGCTGGACCGGCGCGGCCTCACCGGGCGCCTGACCGAGGTCCAGCGGGAGCTGTTCGCGGGGATGCCCCGGCCCACCGGGGGCGGCCCGAAGCCGCGCGGCCACTTCGCCGGCCTGTTCGCGCTGCGCGAGAGCGCCTTCACCGCGAGCCCGGCGTTCCTTATCCCGCAGGACCGGCTGGAGGAGGTGCTCGCCGAGCACGCCGCCGGGCTCGGCGTGGACGTCCGCCGCGGCCACGCCCTGGCCTCCTTCGAGCAGGACGCGGACGGCGTCACCCTCACCGTCGACGGCCCGGACGGCCGCTACGGCCTGCGCACGCCCTGGCTCGTCGGCGCCGACGGCGGCCGCAGCCCGGTCCGCAAGGGCAGCGGGATCGCCTTCCCCGGCACCGACGGGATCATCACCGGCTACCAGGGCATGGTCGAGATCGACGATCCGGACTTCGTGCCCCGCGGCTGGAACCGCTGCCCCGGCGGCCTCATGGTCAACGGCCCGGTCCCCGGCCGGATCCTGGTGGTGGAGTTCGACGGCCCGCCCGCCGACCGCGACGCCCCGGTCACCCTGGCCGAGGTGCAGGCCGCCGTCCGCCGCGTCACCGGGACCGAGGTCACGCTGAAGTCCGCGTCGTCGCTCACCCGGTTCACCGACAACGCCCGCCTCGCGGACGACTACCGCGCCGGGCGCGTCCTGCTGGCCGGGGACGCCGCGCACGTGCACTCGCCGTTCGGCGGCCAGGGCCTCAACCTCGGGCTCGGCGACGCGGCCAACCTCGGCTGGAAGCTCGCGCTGGTGGCGCGCGGCGACGCGCCCGCGCGGCTGCTGGACACCTACACCGCCGAGCGGCGGCCGGTCGCGGCGCAGGTGCTGGACAACACCCGCGCGCAGGTCGCGCTGCTGCAGCCGGGCCCGCACACGGGCGCGCTGCGCGAGATCTTCGCCCGGATGCTGGACCACGACGACGCCAACCGGTACCTGACCGACCTGATCACCGGCGCGGGCGTCCGCCACGACCTCGGCTCGGCGCGCGACGAGGTCGGCCGGGTGCAGCCGCCGGACCTCACCGCCGGCGGCCGCCGCGTCGCGGACCTGCACCACGCGGGAGGCGGCGTGCTGGTCACCGATGACCCGGCGGCCGCCGCCGGGTGGGCGGACCGGGTGACGGCCGTGCCCGGCCCGTGCGAGGGGATCGACGCCGGCACCGTGCTGATCCGCCCCGACGGCGTCGTCGCGTGGGCCACCGGCGACCCCGGCACGCCGGCCGAGGCCCTGGCCCGCTGGTTCGGCCCGGCCCGGGTACCCGCCGCGGCCCGCTGAGCTTCACCGCGATCCCACCTGCACCGCGTGCCCCACCCACTACTATTCGAACATGTGTTCCGGGGATGACGAGCGGCTGGCCAGGCTGACCCAGGCGATCGACGACCTGGCCGCCGAGAGCCTCGCCGGCCCTCCCCCCGCGGACCTGCTGGAACGCGTCGCCGGGCTGTGGGCGCTGGTCGAGGGCCTGGACCCGGAGATCGCCAAGAGCCGGAGCCGCTACAGCGCCCCCGAGGGCTAGGCCGGGTCAGCGGTCGCGGGAGCCGCTACGGCGCTCGTCGCCGTCGTCCTCGTCGTCCTCGTCCCCCCAGCGGGGCCGGCCCAGCCGGGCCGCGACGCTCTCGCGCAGGAAGGGCAGCCGCCCGTACAGGACGTCGCCGGGGCAGTCGGTCTCGCCGTAGTCGCGGTGCCCGACGATGGCCCGGAAGGGGTCCAGCCGGTACTCGTCGCACAGCCACGCGCACACGTCCACCAGCGACCTCCACAGGGTGCCGGGGACGCGCTGCTCCATGTAGGTGCCCTCGTTCTCGATGCCGACGGCGTGCTCGTTGTGCTGCAGGGCGTGCGCGCCGAGGGTGTGCCGGCCCGCGGCGATCGAGGCGAGGCTGGTGTTGCGGCCCTCCATGATGTGGCCGCCGCGGCTGATCGTGAGCTGCTGGCCGGAGTCGTCCCAGCCCCGGCCGTCCATGTGGAAACGCTGGATGGCGCGCGACAGGGCGTAGGCGTGCTCCAGCGAGTAGTCGGTGGAGTTCGGGGTGGCGGTGTGGTGGACCACGATGCGGTCGGGCGCGCGGCGCAGCACGGTGGCCGGGCGGCGCGGCGGGCGGGCGTGCCAGGAGGAGCGGGCGTGGACCAGGGGGCGCGGACCCGGACCGGGACGGGCCGGCAGGCGCTGATCGGGGGTGGCGGCCATCGCCTCATTGTCCATGCCTAAGGCGATCGGCAGCGGGATCCCCAGCGCGGCCAGAACGCCCAGCACCGCGCGGCGCGTCGGCGGCGCCCCCTTCCGCTCTTCCCCCGGGTATTCGCACATGCCGCACCTCCCGTTCCGCGGTGATCCACTAACGCACGGTAACCGCCGGGGCGAGGAGGACCAAAGAGCGGGCGGTTCAAGGGCGAAGCGGGAGGATCACCAGAATGCGGAACGGCCGGGACCCCCGGAAACGGGGATCCCGGCCGTGCGCTGCCGGTGGCGCGGGCCCGGTGAAGGCCCTGCCGTAAGACCCGGTGTCAGGCGCCGACGACGTTGACGTCGATCGTGGCGCTGACGTCGGAGTGCAGCCGGACGCTGACCTGGTGGGTGCCCACGGTCTTGATCGGGTTGCCGATCTCGATGCGGCGCTTGTCCAGGTCGGGGCCGTCGGCGGCCTTGACCGCGTCGGCGATGTCGGCCGCGGTGACCGCGCCGAACAGGCGGCCGTTGCTGCCCGTGCGGGTGCGCAGCGTCACCTTGATCGACTTCAGCCGGCCGGCGACCTCCTTGGCGTGCTCGACGGTCGCGATCTCGCGGGCCGAACGCGCCTTCTTGATGGAGTCGATCTGCTTCTCGGCGCCCCGGGTCCACTTGATCGCGAACCCGCGCGGCACGAGGTAGTTACGGCCGTAGCCGTCCTTGACCTCGATGACGTCGCCGGGCTCGCCGAGGCCGGAGACCTGCTGGGTCAGGATGAGCTTCATGATCTGTTCCCCCCGACTCAGCGCGCGGTGCTGGTGTAGGGCAGCAGCGCCATCTCACGAGCGTTCTTGATCGCCGTGGCGACGTCACGCTGGTGCTGGGTGCAGTTGCCGGTCACCCGACGGGCCCGGATCTTGCCGCGGTCGGAGATGAACTTCCGCAGCAGGCCGGTGTCCTTGTAGTCGACGTAGGAGATCTTCTCCTGGCAGAACACGCAAACCTTCTTCTTCGGCTTGCGGGGAGGTGGCTTCGCCATCGTGGTGCTCCTCTTGAGAGAGCCCCGCTTTCGCGGGAATGGACGTGATATGGAGTTTCTTGCTGGTTAGAACGGCGGGTCGTCGGAGAATCCGCCGCCCCCGCCGCCGCCGCCGGTGGCCCAGGGGTCGCCCGCCGGGGCGCCGCCCCGGTTGCCGCCGCCCTGGCCGCCGCCGTTGAAGCCGCCGCCCTGGCCACCGCCGAAGCCGCCGCCGCCCTGGCCGCCGCCACCGAAGTCGCCGCCGCCGCCGAAGCCCCCGCCGCCCTGCCGCTGGGCCTTGGTGACCTTGGCGGTGGCGCTGCGCAGGGACGGGCCGACCTCGTCGACCTCGATCTCGTAGACCTGGCGCTTCTCGCCTTCCTTGGTCTCGTACGACCGCTGCTTCAGCCGGCCCTGCACGATGACCCGCATGCCGCGCGTCAGGCTCTCGGCGCAGTTCTCCGCCGCCTGCCGCCAGACGTTGCAGGTCAGGAAGAGCGCCTCCCCGTCCTTCCACTCGTTCGACTGGCGGTCGAAGAACCGCGGGGTCGAGGCGATGCGGAAGGAGGCGACCGCCTGGCCGCTCGGGGTGAAGCGCAGATTCGGGTCCTCGACGAGGTTCCCGACGATCGTGATTACGGTGTCGCCTGCCATGGGGCTCGCTTCGGGTGGTGTGAGGACTGAGCCGTCAGGCTCAGTGGACCTCGGGGCGGATGACCTTGGTGCGGAGGATCGACTCGCTCAGGTTGAGCTGACGGTCGAGCTCCTTGACCGTGGCAGGCTCAGCCGACAGGTCGACCACCGCGTAGATGCCTTCGGACTTCTTCAGGATGTCGTAGGACAGGCGGCGCCGGCCCCAGACGTCGACCTTCTCCACGCTGCCGCCGCCGTCCTTGACGACCTTCAGGAACGGGTCGAGGGCCGCACCGGCGGTGCGCTCGTCGATGGCGGGGTCGAGGATGGCCATGAGTTCGTAACGACGCATGCTGTGTCCCTACCTCCTCTGGACTCAGGCGGTCACGGTCTCTCCGTGACAGGAGGGCTCTTGCGTCCGTCGCGGCCGCGGCGCCGGCCCGATGGTGGGGGCGCCTGCCGCGAGACCGGTACAGGCTACCAAGAGTTGGCAGCTGGCGAGCCGGTTCGCGCGTGCTGGCGCCGGGCGCCCGGGCCCGCGGGCCGGGCGGCGTGCCGCCGTCGTTCCAGCTCGGCCATGATGTCGGCCATCCGGGCGCGCATGCGGGCGGCCTGCGTCGTCAGCATCGACAGCTCCTCCACGAGCTCGGCGTCACCGATGACCGCTAGTTCGCTCTCCCTCACGTGGCAACCTCCCCATCTCCTGGCCCCCGCTTCCCCTCGGGGCGGATCGAGACCGCTCGCCTCGAATCCGTGTTCGACGTTACCCCGCGGCGCCGACATTTCCGCGCCCGCACCCCCGGTTGATCGGGGCCGGTTGCGGGAATCCCTGTAACGCACGGGCCCGCGGGCCCGTGCCCGCACGGCTCAACGCGGTGCCGCGACGGCGCGGCGCCGCGCGCACCGAAAGGGGTGAGTCCCGATGCCTCAGGAGGCAGCCGGGAGCGAACGTCAGGCCGGACGCCGGGTCGCCGGCGCCGGCACCGCCGCCGAGCGCGGCACGGTCGAGCGGTCCCTGGCGCCCGCCGCGATCGTCATCGGGCTGGTCGCCCTGGTGCTCGGCTTCATCCCCGCCACCCACTTCCTCGGCGCGCTGGCCGGCGTGATCGGCCTGCCGCTCGCGCTGTACTCCCAGATGGTGTCGGCCTCCACCGGGGAGCGCTGGCTGAACGTGATCGGCATGGTCGGCTCGTTCGTCGGCGCCGCGTTCGCGCTGCGACACGGTGGCTTCACCTTCTGAGGCCGCCTCGCCCCGGCCGTCGTACCCCGCGGCTACGCTCGGGGCATGCGCATCGGAGCCCACGTCGACCAGTCCAACCCGCTCGCCAGTGCCCGCGCCAAGGACGCCGAGGTCGTGCAGTTCTTCCTCGGCGACCCGCAGGGGTGGAAGAAGCCCGAGCTGCCCGAGGGCATGGCCGAGATCCGGGACTCCGACGTCGAGGTGTACGTGCACGCCCCCTACGTGATCAACGTGGCGACGTCCAACAACCGGATCCGCATCCCCAGCCGCAAGCTCCTGCAGCAGCAGCTGGACGCCGCGGCGGGGATCGGCGCCAAGGCGCTGATCGTGCACGGCGGGCACGTGCTGAAGGACGACGACCCCGAGAAGGGGTTCGAGAACTGGCGCAAGGTGTTCGAGCGGCTGGAGACGCCGATCCCCATCTACATCGAGAACACCGCGGGCGGCGGCAACGCGATGGCCCGCAGCTTCGACCGGATCGCCCGGCTGTGGGAGGTCATGTCGCAGGTCGCCGACCTGGACTCCAAGGTCGGCTTCTGCCTGGACACCTGCCACGCGCACGCGGCGGGCGAGGAGCTCGTCGACGCCGTCGACCGCATCAAGGCCATCACCGGCCGGATCGACCTGGTGCACTGCAACAACAGCCGCGACGCGTTCGGGTCGGGGGCCGACCGGCACGCCAACATCGCCGCCGGCACCATCGACCCGGAGCTGATCCTGACGGTGGTGCGCGCGGCCGGGGCGCCGGTGGTGGTGGAGACGCCGTCCGACGGGCAGGCCGGCGACATCTCCTGGCTGCGCGACAACCTGGGCTGACCGGGTCCGGTCAGCGGGTTTCCACCGCCGCGCCGGGAACCGGGGCCGGGAGTGCGGCATCTAACCTCCCGAAAGATCCCCTGAATCGGGCGATCAGTCCACGTCCCCACCACACTGGCATAATCCGACCTTCAGCCCTCAGCGCACGCGAACGACTCCTCCACGGCGGGCGCGCGACCCGATCGGGAACCCTCATGGCACAGCCCCCCTACGGCTCGTCCGACCCCTACGGCTACAACAACCCGTCCGACCCCTACGGGTACGGCCAGCAGCCCCCGGTGCAGCACCACTACTACGGCGGCGGCGTGCCCACGCCGGTCAGCAACAACGGCATGGCGACCGCCTCCATGATCATCGGCATCATCAACGTGGTGCTGACGCTGTTCACCTGCGGCTTCTTCGGCGTCCTCGGCGTCCTCGGCATCATCTTCGGGCATATCGCGCAGAGCCAGATCAAGCGCACCGGCGAGGGCGGCTCGGGCATGGCGATGGCCGGCCTGGTGATGGGCTACATCACCACGCTGCTGGTGCTCATCGCCTGGATCTTCGTGTTCGGCATCTACGGCTGGGCGCTCTGGAACATCAACAACTCCAGCGGCACCAGCACGTACTGAGGGGCTGTGCGCATCGCTTCGCGATCTGCCCGTTGAGGCTCGCCGCCGGCATCGCCTCACCGGGCAGGCGGCGCACTCGCGCGCGAGCCGGGCACCGTGGAACAGGCCGGGGCGAGGCACCTCGGCTGCGACCCCATGAGGCGGGGCGGAACCAGCGCGGCGAGGACCTGGGCCGCGCGGTCTCGGTCAGCGCGGTTCGACCAGCGCGGTCTCGGTCAGCACGGGTCGGCGTGGTTCAGCAGGTCCAGCCCGGCGTCCTCGACGCCGCGGACCGGCAGCAGGACGCTCATCGGGGTGGGGGTGTCCCGCCACGACTCGACGGCCTCGGCGAACACATCGAGCGCGGTGCGGAACGACCCCTCGTCGTCGCCGGCCAGCCGGGTCCACCCCTCGTACAGGACCAGGTAGCCGCGGTGGGCCGGCGCCCAGGACAGGTCGGTGAGGCAGTCCTCCAGGGCGTCCCAGTTCGCGCCGAACCATTCGGGGAAGTCGAAGACCTCGGCGCAGGCCCGCAGCAGGGTGTCCTTGTCCAGGATGCGCCGCCCGTCCAGGACGAACGCGCGCAGGCCGGCCTCGGCCGCCTGCGCCGGCGCGCCGCCGGGATCGGCCGCCCGCCACTGGTAGAGGCCCGGCCTCAGCCGCCCGGCGAGCAGTTCGCCGAGTGCCAGATCCGCTTCCACGTCTTCCCCCGTTCCGGCCGGGCCGTCAGCGGACGACCCGCGCGAAGCTCCGGTAGTGGTCGCCGGTGTAATAGCGTTCCCCGCTCTTGCCGGCGATGATGCGCCGGGCGCCGCGGTCCCGCGACCCGGGCGTCGGCACCGTGTACTCCAGGTAGTAGCCGCCTGCCCGGGCGGGAAGGCGGCCCTCACGGTTGCGAAAGACGGTGCCGTCCTGGCGGTAGGGGAACGGCCCGCCCGCCTCGATGAGCCGCAGCGTCGCGCGGGCCTCGGCGGGCAGCCGCGACGCCGGGACCTCCGGCAGTCCGTCGCGGACGGCCGGCGGTGCGGCGCTGCTCGTCCGCGGCCCGGACGCGGTCCCGGTGCCGGTGCCGTCCCCGCAGGCGCCGAGGCCGAGCGCCAGGACGCACGCCGTCATGAGCCGCAGCGCCCTGGTAGCGACAGTCGCCGTCATCGCGGCACCCCCTCACTGCCCGCGATGGTCGCACACCGGCCGCACGGCCGGACAGGTGACGCGCTGAGCTGCGACGATCGTTTCCGGTAACGGACTTGAGTCTCCACCGGGTGGAGACCCCAGGGTGGGGGCATGGCAGGCGACCTGTACACGATCGGGGAGCTGGCGCGGCGGACCGGGCTCACCGTCCGCACGATCCGGTTCTACTCCGACTCCGGCCTGGTGCCGCCGGCGGCGCGCACCGCGGCCGGCTACCGGCTGTACGACCTGGCCGCGGCGGCGCGGCTGGACCTGGTGCGCACCCTGCGCGACCTGGGCGTGGACCTGGAGACGGTGCGGCGGGTGCTGGCCCGCGAGGTCACGCTCGCCGAGGTCGCGGCGGCGCACGCGCAGGCGGTGGACGTGCAGATCCGCACGCTGCGGCTGCGCCGGGCGGTGCTGCGGGTCGTCGCCGCACGCGGATCCGACCCCGAGGAGATGGAACTCATGCACAAGCTCGCGCGGCTGTCCGACGAGGAGCGCCGGCGCATCATCACCGGGTTCGTCGAGGAGACCTTCGCCGGCCTGGACGTCGACCCGGTCCTCGCCGAGAAGATGCGCACGGCCATGCCCGAACTGCCCGACGACCCCTCGGCCGAGCAGGTGGAGGCGTGGGTGGAGCTCGCCGAACTGGTCGGCGACCCCGGTTTCCGGGCGAGCGTCCGCCGGATGGCCGAGTTCCAGGCGGCCGAGGAGACGACGCCGCGCAACCCGCAGGAGCTCGGCGAGCTGGTCCGGGCGAAGGCCGGCGCGGCGCTGGAGGCGGGCGTGGACCCGGCGTCGCCGGAGGCGGGCCCGGTCGTGGACGAGCTCGCCGCCGCGTTCGCCGCGAGCGTCGACGGCACCGACGGCCCGCGGTTCCGGGAGTCGCTGCTGGAGCGGCTGGAGGTGGGCAGCGACCCGCGCGCCGAGCGGTACTGGCAGCTGCTCGGCGTCATCAACGGCTGGCCGGCCTTCCCGTCCCTGATGCCGGTGTACACCTGGTTCATCGAGGCGCTGCGGGCTCGCCGCTGAGGTGTTCGCGGAGCTCGGCCAGCGACCGGTCGCGAAGGGCCGGCAGGTCCTCCTCGATGGCGTGCAGCACGTCGTTGGCCAGCTCCGACAGCGCCCAGAAACGCAGTTTGGCCTCCTGCCGGGCGGTCAGCGGGAGGCCGCGGCAGGCCTGGACGGCGCGGACGAGGCCGGGGCCGGCCTCGTCCCACAGGTAGGCCAGGTCGTAGTCGGGGTCGCCGATCGCGGTGTCGCCGAAGTCGATCAGGCCGCTGATCCGGGTGCCGGTGACCGGCAGGTGGTCCAGGCTGAAGTCGGCGTGGATCAGCGTCGGCAGGTGCACGAAGTTGGCGTCGTCGGCGAGGTGGTCCTCCCAGGCCGCGATGAGGGCGGCCGTCTCGCGGGCGGTCAGCCGGCGGGGGAGTTCCGCGCGGACCGCCACCAGGTCCTCGGTGTAGGAGGCGCGCAGGTCCCACTCCTGGACACCGAGCTCGCGGGCATGTTCCACGGGAAACATATGGACGGCGTCCAGGATCGCCGCGATCCGGCGGGGCGTCTCGGGCTCGTCCAGCAGCCCGCGCGCGTGCCACTCCTCCGGCTGCAGCGACTCGCCCCGGACCATCGGGTAGCAGCAGAAGGCGCCTGGGCCGAGCGGGTTGGGCGCGGTGAACGCGAACCGGGGGACGGGGACGGGCAGGCGCGGCGCGAGCTCGGGCAGCAGCCGGGCCTCGCGCGCGATGCCCGCGGCGCCCTCCTCGTGCTGCGGGAAGCGCAATACGTGGGCGTCTCCACCGGGGGTGTCCAGGCGGATCGCCACGCTGTCCAGGCCGGCGCCGAGAAGGGTGAGCGTGCCGCCGGCGAGGCCGGGCCGGTCCGCCACGGCGGCGCGGACGCGGTCGGCCCAGTCCGCGGGGAGTGTCACGTCGTCGATCACGGGACCGATGCTGCCAGGTCAGTGCCGGAAGCCCCAGTCGAGCATCCGCATGGTGTCCTGGAAGCGCGCGTCGCGCCGTTTTCCCGTGCTGCCGAGGACGATGCCGACCAGGGTGCGGCCGCGCCGGCGGGCGGCGAACAGGAAGCACTGGCCGGCGCCGGCGGTGTGGCCGCTCTTGATGCCGAGCATGCCGGGGTAGGAGCCGAGCAATACGTCGGTGCTGCGCCACACGTACCGGCCGTGGCCGCGGCCCGCGCGCAGAACGTGCTCGGGGCGGCCGACGATCCGCCGGAATTCGGGCAGGCCGAGCGCGTACCGGCCGAGGGTGACCTGGTCGCGGGCGGTGGACGTGCCGAGGCCCGTCAGCCCGGTGGCGTCGCGGTAGCCGGTCCGGCGCATGCCGAGCCGGCGGGCCGTGCGGTTCATCTTCGCGACGAAGCGGGCCTGCCCGGGGCCGTACCGCTCGGCGAGCGCGACGGCGGCGTCGCAGCCGGACGGCAGCAGCATCGCGTTCAGCAGCTCGCGCACCGGGATCCGGTCGCCGGGGCGCAGCCGGGCGGTCGAGCCGTGCAGGGCGGCGCAGTAGGCCAGGTGGCGGCGCTGGACGCGCACGCGGCGGTCCAGGTGGCCCGCCCGCAGGACGACCACGGCCGTCATGACCTTGGTGATGCTGGCGACGGGCCGGCGGGTGTCGGGGCGCCGCGCCCACCGGGTGCGGCCGTCCTCGGCCAGGTAGGCCGAGCGGGCGTGCACCCGCCGGGGGCCGTCCGCCGCCAGGGCGGGCCCGGCGGGCGCGCAGGCCAGGACGGCGAGCACCACCGCGATCATGATCCGCATGACGGGTGCCTACCCCGCCGGGCGGGGCGTCAATGCCCCCGGTCGGCGGGCCCGGTGGTCCGCGGGCCCGGTGGTCAGCGGGCCCGGCGGGTCTCGCGGCTGGCGAGGGCGCACAGCACGACCTCGATGACGACGAACGCGGCCGCCACGACGGTGTCGGCGGTGCCGCCGGTGGACAGGGTGTCCCGCAGCGTGAGGAACGCGACCGCGCACATCAGGGGCAGCAGGACGATCAGGGTGCTCCGCCCGTTCATGGACGACTCCTTCGGCGAGGGGTACCGGTACCTGAACGGTAGAGCAACCTAGTTAGAATTACAACCTAGGTAGCGGTCTCCAGGACAGGCTCGCGGCGCCGCCGCGGCCGGCGCAGCGCGAACCGGTCCGCGGCGCCGTCCAGCACCCCGCCCGCCGGGTCGTCGGTCCCCTCGTCCGACCGCACCAGGTCGGCGGACGGCCGCAGGATCTCCCAGACCACCAGCAGGCCGAGCAGCAGCACCGTCAGGAACCGCGCGAACAGCGTCACCTCGTAGACGCCCTGGCCGATCCCGTCGGCCGGCGCGTGCAGGTGCAGCACCGCCGAGACCGTGGCCCCCAGGTCCGCGCCTGGAACCCGCTTCGTCACCGACAGCAGGTACCACCAGATGCCGAAGAAGTAGACGATCTCCCCCGCCTGCCAGAGCACGAACGCGGGCAGCTTCGGCCGGGCCAGCACCACCAGCGGCAGCAGCCACAGCATGTACTGCGGCGACCAGACCTTGTTCGGCAGCATGAACGCGATCATGACCAGCAGCATCAGCTGCGGCAGCCGGGGCCGCCGCGGCGCCGTCCAGGCCAGCACCGCGATGCCGGCCGCCAGCACCAGGAAGGTGCCGGTGCCGTACAGGTTCAGCCGGTCCACGTCGTCCAGCCCGCCGACGCCGTGGTGGTCCAGGTAGAAGAAGATCGATCCCCAGTCGATGCCGCGGTGCCGGCTGAAGGTGTAGAACTCCGCCCAGCCGTCCCAGGCGAACACCATCACCGGCAGGTTCACCGCGAGCCACGCCACCGCCGTCCCCGCGAGCAGCCGCCCGAAGGCCCGCCACTGCCCGGCGCGCGCGCACAGCAGGAACAGGGGGCCGAGGAACAGCAGGGGGTAGAACTTCGCCGCGATGGCCAGGCCGAGCAGCGCCCCGGCCGTCCCGGGCCACCGCTTCGCCCAGGCCGCCACCGCCAGCGCCGTCAGCGCCACCGCGAGCAGGTCCCAGTTGACGAACGCGGTGAGCAGCAGCGACGGGGACAGCGCCACCATCAGCCCGGCGCGCAGCGACCGCCGCCCCGCCGCGTACGCGGTCGCCAGCACCGCCACGACCGCCAGCACCGACAGGCAGAGCGCGGTGACGTTGAAGAACGCCATCCCCCGCGCGTCCTCCCCGAACGGCTGGACGAGCAGGTTCACCAGCTGCATGAAGACCCCGCTCAGCACCGGGTACTCCACGTAGTGCAGGTCGCCGCCGGTCGCGAGCGTGTCGAAGTAGGGCACCTTGCCGGTGTTCAGCTCGCGCGCGAAGTAGAGCGGGTAGATGTCGGTGTAGCAGGCGTTCGTCGTCGTCTTGACGAAGTCGAAGCCGGCGGACGCGCACGGTTGCTTCTGCAGCCAGGCCAGCAGGCACGTCAGGGACGTCACGCCGGTCAGCACCGGGGCCAACCTGCTCAAACGCCCGGGCTCGGGGACGGCGGCGGGAGAGGACGACATCCCAGCAGACTATTTGGTCGGCACCGCGCGTCCTGCTACCTCACGCGCAAGCGTCCCGGGCCGAATTCGGCCCGGGACGCTCTTGACGTCCGGCGGGCCCGTCAGCAGTACTTGCTGTCGCCCTGGGAACCCCACGAGCAGGAGTCGGCCGCCCTGCCGTTCGGGTAGCGCAGGTAGGCGGTGTCGCCGGTGTTGTTCCAGACGTAGGAACCGCGGCCCCAGTAGCGGTTGGCCGAGGTGTTGCGGCCCTTGCCGGTGCGGACCTTCACCGTCTTCTTCCCGCCCAGCACGAAGCTGCCGAAGGTGTAGGTGTAGCCCGTCCTGTCCTTGAGCTTGTAGCCCTTGAGCTGCCTCGCGGTCCTGCCGGTGTTGTAGAGCTGCACCCACTCGCCGTTCAGGCTGGCGTTGGAGCGGGTGTCCGGGCCGGGGCTGTCGTAGTAGACCCGGTAGATCTGCACCGCCGACGCCGCCTGCGCGGGAGCGGCGACCGCGCCGATCCCGGCGACCGCCGCGGCCGTGACCCCCGCCGCGAGAAGCTTCCTCATCCTGAATTCCCCTCATTGAGCGAAATAACAGGTGTAACGGCAAACCGGGGGTTGCGCCGGGTTTTCCGGGGGCTGTCCTGGAACGGCCGCGCTGTCAACCGCCGCGGCCGCTCCCACGTCCCCGCCGGGGCGTTCCGCGCAGGTCAGCTGCCGGAAAGCGCCGCCGGCGCGTCGCCCCTCTCCCGGAGGGAGGCCGACAGGGCGCGCGCCTCGTGCTCGGTCATCCGGGGGGTCTCGTACGGCACGGCGTTGACCCAGCGCTGGGCCAGCCGGGCGATCCGCTCGCCGTACCGCTCCGCGGTGATCAGGTCGCCGCGCGAGCCGGCCCGTTCCGGGCCCTGGTCGGCGTGGCTCTGGCTCATCAGCCCGAGCCACGAGCCCAGCCGGTTCACGTCGTCGCGGGTGCCGCCGCTCCAGTTGTTGCCCGGCATGTCGCCCACGCCGATCCACTGCATGCCCAGCTGCGCGCCGAAGACCGCCAGCTGTTCCAGGACCGCCAGCTTGTCGCCGCTCTGCGAGGCGGACATGGTGAACCCGCCGGCCAGCTTGTCCTTCCAGGCCTGCGTGGTGAACGGCGTGAACGCCGCCTCCATGAACGCCTTGAACACCGCCGACACGCTGCCCATCAGCGTCGGGCAGCCGAGGACGATCGCGTCGGAGCGGTCCAGCAGCGCCAGTACCTCCGCGTCGTGCCAGCGGCCCGCGGTGACGTCCTCGGCGCGGATCTCGACCAGGTGCACCCGGGCGCCCGGCACCAGCCGCGCCCCGCCGGCGAGGTGCTCGGCCAGGAGCCGGGTGTGCCCGTGCACCGAGTGGTAGACCACCGTCACCGTGACCGCCGGCGGGTGCTCAGGGGCGATGTCATCGATCGTCATGTGCTCGTCCGTTTCCACTCAAGAGGGGATCACTGCCTGCTCTGCCATCCCATCCGGTGCGGGTCACGGCATCAACGCCGAACTCCGGCGTGCAGCGATCGGCCGCACCGATCGATCGCGTTAGCCTGGCCCGGTGGACAGGATGGAACTGGAAGCGTTCGTCGCGGTCGCCGAAGAGCTCCACTTCGGCCGCGCCGCCGCGCGCCTGCACCGGGGGCAGCCCACCGTCAGCGACGCCGTCCGGCGGCTGGAGCACACCCTCGGCGGGCGGCTGTTCCACCGCACCAGCCGCCGGGTGTCGCTGACCGAGCTCGGCGAGGCGCTGCTGCCCGACGCCCGCGCCGCCCTGGCCCAGCTGCGCCGCTTCCAGCAGCGCGGACGCGCCTTGGCCGCCGGCGACCGGGCCGGCACCGCCCTCGTCGTCGGCCACGCCGAGTACACCGGCCACCGGCTGCTGCTGCGCTGCCTGCCGCGGCTGCGCGAGCGGTTCCCCGGCGTGACGATCGTGCCGGAGCCCATGCCGACCACGGCGCAGCTCACCGCGCTGCGGGCGGAGACGATCGGGCTCGGCATCGGCTGGGCGACCGGCGGCCTCACCGGCGTGCGGGCGCGGGTGCTGTCGACCGAGCGGTTCATGGCGCTCGTCCCCGCGGCCCATCCGCTCGCCGGGCACGCCGAGCTGAGCGCGTCCGAGCTGTCGACCACCGCCCTGCTCACCTGGCCCCACCAGATCAACAGCGGTCTCTGCGACCGGCTCCTGGCCGCCTTCCGCATCGGCGGAGCCGACCTGCGCATCATCAGGACCGCCGACAGCGTGCACGCCATCGCCACGCACGTCGCCGCCGGGACGGGCATCGGCATCACCGTCGCGTCCGCGCTCGACCACCGGCCGCCGGGCCTGCGCGTCATCCCCCTCACCGGCCCTTCGACCACCGCCGACCAGGTCGTCCTCACCTCCGCCGAGCCGCCGGACGCCGCCGCGGCGCTGCGCGACCTGCTGCTGGACGCCGCGGCGGAGTCGCCCCCGGCGCCCGCTCAGCCGGTGTGAAGGACCCGGAAGCGGCCGGCGTCCGCCCGGTCCCGCGCGACGACCTGGATCGGCGCCCACGCCCACTGCCAGACGCCGATGCCCGGCGCGCGGGAGAAGCCGATCTGCCCGCGGGTGCCCTCGACCGCGACATGCGGCCAGGATCCGGCGATGCGCGCCCGGTCCGTGCCGTGGGAGCGCAGCACCTCGGCGAGGACGGTGACCGTGTCGTAGCCCTCGAAGGCGACGAAGGAGGGCGCTTCGGCCAGCCGTTCGCGCAGGGCCGCCCCGACGCGCACGCCGAGCGGGCCGAGGCGCTCGGGCAGGTAGCGCAGGAACGGGATCCCGGCGCCGTCGCCGCCGAGCAGCCGCGCCCATTCGGCCGACTCCGGCTGCCCGGCCGGAGCACCGATCATGACCTCGGCGAGACGCGGATCGCGGCGGACGGACCTGACGATCGGCACGGCCGGTTCCGGGGAGCCGGTCAGAAGGAGGAGGGCCGTCGCGCCGTCGCCGGCGAGTTCGTCGCACACGGCCTCAGGTGTGAGGGCGCGCATGTCGAGTTCGATGACGGTGCCGCCGCGTGGCGCGAGGCGGTCCCGCAGGATGCGGGTCCCCGAGGCCCAGTAGACACTCGCGTCCGCCGCCACGGCGATGCGCGTGCGGCCCGCGCCGAGGAGGAAGTCCGCGTAGACCGCCCAGCCGCGGGACTGCGCCGGGGCCAGGCGCGCGACCCACTCCGTCGGCTGCTCGGTGAGCGCGTCGAGGACCGCCGACGAGCAGAGGAACGGCAGGCCGAGGGCGTCGGCCCTGGTGGCGGCGGCGCGGGCGACGACGCTGTGGTACTCCCCCGCCACGGCGGCGACGCCGAGGCCGGCCAGCTCGGCCACGGCCGCCTCGGCCTTGTCCGGGTCGGCCGCGGTGTCGCGGACCACCAGCTCGAGCGGCCTGCCGGCGATCCCGCCGGCGTCGTTGACCTCGCGCGCGGCCAGCTCGAGCCCGGCGAGCAGGTGCCGGCCCGGCTCGACCCAGCCGGGCCGGGTCAGCGGGACCAGAGCGCCGATCCGGATCGTCTCAGCTGGTGTGTTCACGGGTTGCCGCCTCCTGTGTGCCGATTCCGCGGCAGCATGCCAGAACGGCGATGAGTCCTGGCGCCGGTGCCGGTCTGTCCTGGTGAAACCGAAGAAGCGGAGGCATGGCATGAGCGGGACTCCCGGTATCACCCAGGTGGCCACGGTCGGGATCGGCGTCACCGACCAGCAGAAGGCACTCGACTTCTACGTCGGCGAACTCGGCTTCGAAGTGCGCCGGGACGTCCCCTTCGGCGAGGGACGCTGGATCGAGGTGGCGCCGCCCGGCGCGGCGACGACCATCGCGCTCGTCCCCGCCGGGGTTCCAGGCGGCATCCGCCTGGCGACCCGGGACGCCGGCGCCGACCACGCCCGCCTGCGCGAACGGGGCGTCGACGTGGACGCCGAGGTGCTGCGCCTCGGAGCCGGAGTGCCGCCGATGTTCGGCGTGCGCGACCCGGACGGCAACGCCCTCATCCTCATCGAGACCTCCTGAGGAGCGGTACCGACATGGACGAGCAGTTCACCGCGACCCTGCGCAAGAGCCCGGACAAGGGCGGCTGGACCTACCTGGTGTGGCCCGGGTCCGTCGAGTACTTCGGCACCCGCGGCCTGGTGAAGGTCCGGGGCACGATCGACGGGCACCCGTTCCGGAGTTCGTTCATGGCCCTGGGGGACGGCACGCACAAGCTGCCGGTGAAGGCGGCGGTGCGCGAGGCCATCGGCAAGGAGGAGGGGGACACCGTGACCGTCCGGCTCCGGGAGCGGCTCTCGTAAGCCCCGCCCATCAGACGATCTTGCTCTGCGAGGATCGGACAGCGCGGACGAACGCCGCGCCCCGTAGAGAAGAGGACGTTGATGGACGCCGATGTGATCATTGTGGGCGCGGGCCCGGCCGGCCTGATGCTGGCGGCCGAGCTGCGCCTGGCCGGGGTGCGGCCGCTGGTACTGGAGCGGCAGCCGCACCGCCGGGACACTCCGAAGGCCGGCGGGCTCGGCGGCCAGATCCTGGAGCTGCTGCGCTACCGGGGTCTGCTGGAGCGTTTCGAGGCGGCCTGCACCGGCCCCGTCCCGGCGCCCCGGTTCCCGTTCGGCGGGGTGCACGTGGACCTCACCCGGCTGGCCGATCCGCCGATGCACGCCCTGCCGCTCCCGCAGCAGCAGCTCGAGCAGGTGCTCGGCGAACGCGTCGCCGAGCTCGGTGTCGAGATCCGCCGCGGGCACGAGGTGACCGGGCTGAGCCAGGACGACGCCGCGGTGACCGTGGACGTGCGCGGTCCCGACGGCCCGTCCCGGATGACCACCCGCTACCTGGTGGGATGCGACGGCGCGCGCAGCCGGGTCCGGGACCGGGCCGGCATCGCGTTCCCCGGCACCGTCTACCCGGAGGTCAACCGGCTGGCCCAGGTCGCCCTGCCCGGCACGGTGACCGTGCTGGACGACGGCGGCCTCGACGTCCCCGGCTTCGGCACGATCGCCCCGGGCTTCACCCGCACCGACCGCGGCCTCTTCGGGATCGGCGCGTCACCGGACTCCAAGGTCGTCTCCCTCTTCACCACCGAGGACGAGGACACCGAGTACGACGACGACACACCGATGACCGTGGCCGAGTTCCAGGACAGCCTCCGCCGCGTGCTCGGCGTGGACCTGCCGGTGGACGAGGCGTTCCGGCTGTCGCGGTTCACCTTCAAGGCCCGCCACGCCGAGCGCTACCGCCTCGGGAGGGTCATGCTGGCCGGGGACGCGGCGCACCTGTTCCCCGCCACCGGCGTGGCGATCAACGCGGGCATGATGGACGCGGTCAACCTGGCCTGGAAGCTGGCCGCCGCCGTCCACGGCCGGGCACCGGACGGCCTGCTGGACACCTACCACGACGAACGCCGCCTCGCCGGCGCCCGCACCATGCTGCACACCCAGGCCCAGGTCGCGCTGCGGCGCGGGCTCGACCCGGCCGCCGAAGCGCTCCGGGAGCTGTTCCAGGAACTGCTCCTCGACGAGCAGCCGCTGCGCCGCATGGGGGCGTTCATCGCCGGCGCCGACATCCGCTACCCGATGCCCGGCACGGGCCACCACCCGCTGGCCGGCACCTTCGCCCCCGACCTGGTCCTGCACACCGACCAGGGCGTCACCGGCACCGCCGAACTCCTGCGCACCGCCCGGCCCGTCCTGCTGGACCTCGCCGACCGCGCGGACCTGCGCGAGGCCGCCCACGACTGGCGGGACCGCGTCGAGATCCGCACCGCCAAGACCGACGACCGGCCGGCCGACGCCCTCCTGATCCGCCCGGACGCCCACATCGCCTGGGCCGCGGCCACCGACGAACCGGCCGGCACCGCCGCACCCACGCTGCGCGAAGCCCTCACCACCTGGTTCGGCGCCCCGGAGGACGGCCGATGAAAGCTCCGACCCGACCGTGGTGCACCCGGTGCCCGAGCAGCCGCGGGTGGTGCTGCTGAAACCCCTGATCACCTCGCCGCTGATCGAGGTCGGAGCGTTCTCCCACTACAACGACCCGGATGATCCGACCGCCTTCGAGGCCCGCAACGTCCTCTACCACTACGGCCGGAAAAGCTGATCATCGGGAGGTTCTGCGCGCTGGGCGGGGGCGTGCGGTTCATCATGAACGGCGCCAACCACCGCATGGACGGCCCCTCGACCTTCCCCTTCCCGATCATGGGCGGTTCCTGGTCCGACAACTTCGACCTCATCACCGGCCTGCCCGGCCGGGGCGACACCGTCCTCGGCCACGACGTCTGGCTCGGCTACCGGACCATGGTGATACCCGGTGTCCGCATCGGCCACGGAGCGATCATCGCGTCCGGCTCCGTCGTCACCAACGACGTCCCCGACTACGGCATCGCCGGCGGCACCCCGCCAGGCTCATCCGCCGCCGCTACAGCGACGCCGACATAGACCGCCTCCTGGCCCTGGCCTGGTGGACTGGCCGCTCGATCACCTCACTGAGCACATCCGCATGATCATGTCCGGCACCATCGACGCGCTGAAGAAAGCTACACCCCGAGCGTGATCCATTGTCGCCGGAAAGGAGCTGCCAGCAGGCCCATGCGGTGCCGCTCACCTGGGGATGGTGATAACCAGGGCACCCTTAGCACCATCACGGTCCTGGGCAGCGACAGGCGAGCACCGTGATGAGCAGCCCGAGCGTGTCCGTCACGATGAACCGCTTGCGTCCTTGCACTTCTTGCCCGGGCCGTCCCCGAGAGGGTCCTATCCGGCGGCGTCAGCGTCCTTCACGCTGAACCTTTTCAGTTGGTGGTGGCCTCGTGGTTCTGTAGGACGAGGATGGCCTTGGCGAGTTGGCCGGCCTTTCAGGGACGGCAGCGCAGCTTGTGCAGGATGCGCCAGGGTTTCAACTGGGCGTTGGCGCGTTCGCCGGGGCCGCGCAGCTGGGCGTGGGAGCGGTTGGCGTCCTGTTGGGAGTCGGGCTTGCCCCGGCCCTTGTAGGGGGTGAGCGTGTCGGGCTGGCCTTGATAGCCCTTGTCGGCCAGGACCCGGCAACCCGGCGGTGCGCAGCAGCCGGGGCACTCCCCAGACCCGGGCCGCGGTCACATCGTGCACGCTGCCGGGCAGCACGTCCGACCCCCACAGCAGCCGCCCGCTGCAGGCAGCCAGCACCTGCAGGTTCATCCCATGTCTCTGGTGCTTTCCCAAGTAGAACGGTCGATCGACACCAGGGTGGCGTTCAGCGACATGTACAGCAGTCCGCGGGACGCACGGCGTAGCGCGGTCGTCAGTGCGGGGAAGGGGCAGCAGTTCCACAGTGCACTTACTATCAGGTGGTAGCGGACGATACGCCGAACCCGCAGGCCAAGGTGTTAAAGGTCCCGCCCATGCACAAGTACACCAGCGTCGTCAACGCCTGTTGGCCGGGTGGCAGCGTCGGTACCTGCCAGAACCTCAGATAGCGCGATCCCGGCACACCACGCCGGTTTCGCTCTGAGCCCAACAAAGCCCTGGTAGATGGGTTGAACGACCAAGAACAACCAGTCTTCACCAGAGGCATCGGATGTTGTTCTACCGCGCCGGGCTGGATTTGTCGCGCCCGACCCTGACCTACCTGTCCGGAGTTCTGCGTCGCCACTGCGCGACCCTTGGCCCGCCCTGGCGCAGGCTGCCACCGGCCGTCAGGCGCTGCTGGTCCTGGTCCACCTGCGTAAAAACGAGACCTTCGAACTGGCGGTATCTCCATCGCCATGGCCTGGCGCTACGTGCACAAGGCGGTGGCCCTGCCAGCCGCCCGTGCTCCCAAGCCGGGCGCCTTCCTGCGCCTGGCCCGCACCACCTGCCTGTTCCTGGTACTGGACGGCACCTGGATCCGCTCCGATCGCCTTCCCGCCGGCCGGCCCTTTCTTCTCGGGCGAGCATCGCGTGCGCGGAATGAACGTGCAGGTATTGATGGCTCCCGGTGGATGGTGGTGTGGGTGTCGGACGTGCTGCCCGGCAGCGTGCACGATGTGACCGCGGCCCGGGTCTGGGGAGTGCCCCGGCTGCTGCGCACCGCCGGGTTGCCGGGTCCTGGCCGACAAGGGCTATCAAGGCCAGCCCGACACGCTCACCCCCTACAAGGGCCGGGGCAAGCCCGACTCCCAACAGGACGCCAACCGCTCCCACGCCCAGCTGCGCGGCCCCGGCGAACGCGCCAACGCCCAGTTGAAACCCTGGCGCATCCTGCACAAGCTGCGCTGCCGTCCCTGAAAGGCCGGCCAACTCGCCAAGGCCATCCTCGTCCTACAGAACCACGAGGCCACCACCAACTGAAAAAGGGCTCAAGGCATGCGCGACCGTGGCACACCGCGGGCTGTGGTGCTGGCAGACAAGAGCTATCAGGGTCAGCAGAAGGCATCCACGTCTTACGAAGGGCAGGTAAGCCCAATCCCCAGAAGGACGCCAGCTGGTTCCACGTCCGACTACACGGCCAAGCGAACGCACCAACGCCTGGTACAGCCCTGGCACATTCTGAACAAGGCTGCGCTACTACCTGCATCGCGCCAGCCAGCTCGCAAGGCCATCTTCGTCATCAGCACCACGACCTACTGAAAAGTACAGTCAAGCTGACTTTTGACAAAGCACCTCACTCAAGAGTCTCTACCGAAAACTACAGAGTGTTTCCGTTTGACCACAGAAAGAGACAGCGCCAAACCCACATTTCCTCGCCAAGTTCCAAATATTTAAGTGATGTACATCACATACAACGCGAGGGCGAAGCCCGCCTTGCCGTCAGGCGTGCCGCAGGACCGGAGAATCGTCCCAGCCGGGAAGCCGACCGCCCTGCTTGCCGATACCCAGAGCGAAGAATTAGCGACAGAACGTATTGAGCGGAGTGTCGATAAGGGGTTTGCGCACCAGGGAGACATAGGCAACACTCTGCCTGACATTTTGTCCGTCCCGCAGTCTTGCTTGGCGGCTCGCTGCGGGACCAGTACCACATGAGCGAAAGGAAGTCTACATGGTGGCAGCATTTTTGCGTGCCCTGAAACGGTCTGCTGTCGTGACCACAGTCGGACTAACGTCCGTTACCGGGGTGATGGCGTTGCACAAGTCCGCCGGCCTCGGCCGCAACCGCCTAGTGAGTTGATCTAGGCGTCATCGCTCTTGCCGTAATCCACCCACGGACTGATCGCCAGGCGCGAGCGTTTCAACATCGATGGCCTGGGCGATCGCCTGTTATGCCGACAACAACTATGTGGAGTAGCCAACATCCCCAACAAGCACAAGAAGCTGTTCAACCGACACCACGCCAGACCCGCGCTCTTGGCGAACAAACACCGCAGTGCCCAAGAGACTGAAAGCTGAATACTTCAAGCCGGAGTGGCATTGCGCGTCGAAAGTTGCTGTGGTATTGCGACACTAAAGTCAGTCTGGCGACAAAGATGGTCTTTAGCAACATTATATTATTGCAATGACGTCCACAATCATGTATAACTACCTCTAACCAATTCCATCAAAGTGATGGAGGAAAGCGGAAGGTGTAACGTGGCTTCTCAATTTGCATTGAGGGCACCTGTATTCAGGAAGATGGTCCTTGCTGCTGCGGCACTGGTGCTGGCTCTCGCCGGCTCGGTCGCCCTGTCTGTGTCGCAGCCTGCGCCCGCCTTCGCTGAGTGCTATAGGCCTCATTGCGTGGACACGTGGTCCTACGGCAGCTGGAGGGCGCCGTGTGGGACGTATTACTGTCTCTACTACAGCACGAACCTGAACAATGCGAGTTGGCGCCCCTCGTCGACCCAGGACCGAGACTTGGGCGGCAATATCTTCTACGACAGCGGCTCATACGGCTCGGCGGGCAAGGGGCAAGTGGTACGAAATAACTCCGCCTCGATGGGCAACCATACCGCGAACTGCCTCGTGTCGACCTACATCTCGACTAGCTTCACGGGCGACTACGACACCTTGCACGTTGGGTGGGCTGGGAACTTGTCCGACGATGAATTCTGGAACGGGCAGATGACCATTAACGGTCTACACAATGACAACGCATCAATCCGCGCCTACAACTGCGTCTGATCGGAAAGCCGGCAGCGCATTGGCCGGATGCAGCAGTGAGAAGCGACCAACAACTGGAGTGATCAGTTCGGGCTGACCACCTCAACTGCCGCTCGCGGGGGTGGTGTGGCGCAGTACATGACATTGCGCCACACCACCCCATTGTTTCCGACAAAAGGTTTGTGAAGGAAATTTTCATGCTCAAAAACGTTTCTACAATTATTGCATTCACTTGCTCGCTAAGTGCGATTCCTGCATCAAGTGGTTGCTCCACTCATAGTGGCAATTCGGCCATACCGCGCCCTGTGGCGACACCGACGCCGACAAGTATGGCACAACTCAGTCTCCCACTCGAAGCATATTTGCCGTCGGCTTCCGACACGGCACAAACTGCCGCACTACGTTCCGTCATCATGAAAGAATGCATGCGTCGTTATGGATTTCAGATGACTTCTTCGCTGGGCCTTTCCCAAGTTATTGAGACTAGTACTAGAATTGAAAAGTTCAGCACTTCTCGCCGCTATGGAATTTCGGATCGAGCTGCAGCCTCTCGATATGGATACGGGATGCCCGATTGGACCATCGGAAGTGCAAGGCCGAAGTCTCTAGATGAATTTTCTGCAAGTCAACAGACTGTCTTGAAGGGCTCATCCTCTAATGGCGGGAAAGTTCAATACCAGGGCAAGCAAGTACCACAAGGAGGGTGCATGGGGGAGGCGGCCCGAGCAACAGGCGTCGCGGGAGAGGGGCCAACCCTAGCAAAATCTCTTCAGCGTAAGTCCTTCGCCCAGCTGGCAAGGGAAGCGCGCGCACAAGTGGTCACCGCTAAATGGGTACTTTGCATGCAAGCTAAGGGATATCACTACCGCGATTCATTGCATGCCGGCGCGGAGTTCGCCGGTCAGGATGGCGATGGTCCCGTGCAAGTGAGCCAAGCTGAGATTAAGTCGGCAGTCGCTACTGTGGACTGTATTTACCAAACGAACCTAATAGGCGTGATGTTCGCCGTTGAATCTGATCTACAGAATATCGAAATTGAAAAAAATGCCGAAGCGTTGAATAAAGAGAAAAAGCAAATCGAAGCTCAAGAAAAGCGTCTGCAAACATTGACCAAGCAGTACGGTGGCTGAACCGGATGCCCTGTTGGGCGGCACCGAATATCAGGAGCCAATGCTAGTCGCTGCAGACCGGACATCTAAGTCCTCTTCTCCGCTGGCTCGCCGGCAGAGGCTGCTACTCGGCATCGCTTGTTCGACAGCGATCTTGTCAACTATGGGTATGGTCGCCTCGTTCTGGGTAGATTCACCTGCTGAGGTTGCCGCTCAGGCCAAACCACCTCGTGCCAGCATTCTAACGGCTCCGGTTGAATACAAAATCTTGAAGCGTACGGTGATCTTCCGTGGATCGTTCACCTCTACAAAATCGGTGGACTTTGCTCCGGCTTCCGCGTTGGATCCCAGCGGGGGCAGCGGCTCAGCTGGGGGCGAGATGGTAGTCACCAAGACACCTCGTAAACCCGGTGATCAAGTTCAGCCGGGCATGCTGCTAGTGGAGATTTCCTATCGTCCAGTCTTTGCCTTGCATGGCAAGATTCCCGCCATTCGTGATCTAACGCAAGGTGTCTCGGGGCCAGATGTGACCCAATTACAGCGCGGCTTGGACGATTTGGGTTATGGGCGGGGCTCCGACCAACAGGGTCATTTCGGTTCCGGTACCGCCCAAGCCGTTCGGCGCTTTTATACAGCACTGGGATATCCGGTACCGGTTGTGGCAAAGGAATCGCCAGGTGATGCACCCAAGCCTGTTCTGTCCACCCGGTCTCGCTCCACCTCTTTGCGCATCCAGGCTAGAGATAAAGCTAAGAAGTTGGTTCGGGTCCCCAAGTCCGAGGTAATGTTCCTTCCCTCATTTCCGGCGCGGATTACCGCTCTGGGGGGAGCGGTAGGCGCAAGGCCGAGCAGTACCTTGCTGAAGGTGACACTCGGTGGTTTGCGGTTGATCGGCCACCTGGATCCCTCGGCCGAGGGCACGGTGAACACCAATCAGCAGGTACAAGTCTTGCTCGAAGACAGCGGTAAGCAGTACCCGGCTCGGGTAACCCGGGTCGGCCAGATAGTTAAGCCAAAAGAGTCTGAAAAGGACAGCAATCCTGCCTATATCCCGGTAACCATCGTTGGTGACCGACCATGGAGCCCGGTTCTCAACAATCAGGATGCCCGCATCACCGTGACTGCAGCCGCCACCGAGAGCCAAGTCCTGGCTGTCCCTGAAGGAGCAATCACTGCGCCAGCCGATGGGCAGGCATCGGTGACCGTACTGACAGGCAAGGGGGAGCGACGTCGGGTCCCGGTGATTGCTGGCATGTCGGCTGATGGATTCGTTGAGGTGCGTCCTCAGGGTGGACAACTACATGAAGGTGACAAGGTGGTGGTGGGGCGGTGAGACCAGTCATCGCCCTGGAAGGGGTTAGCCGAACATACCCCGGTCCACCGCCCGTGACGGCATTACATCGTGTTGACATGACAGTGAATCGCGGGGAATACATAGCCATCGCCGGCCCTTCAGGTTCAGGCAAATCTACTTTACTCAATCTGCTCGGATTGCTGGACCGCCCTACGACCGGCCGGTATCAGCTTGATGGGGTGGATGTTGCACAGCTGAGTGAGTCAGAACGGACAGCGGTGCGCGGACGCCGTATCGGTTTTGTCTTCCAATCTTTTCACTTGCTCACCCACCGGACTGCGATAGAGAATGTGATGCTCGCTCAGCTCTACGATGCGATCCCGCGCACCCAACGTCTGAACACCGCGCAGATCGCTCTGCAACGAGTGGGGCTTGGGCATCGTATGCACGCAGTGCCGACTACCTTGTCGGGCGGTGAGCGCCAGCGCGTTGCGATAGCCCGAGCGTTGGCCAACCATCCTTACCTGCTGCTGTGTGATGAGCCCACCGGAAATCTTGATTCACACACCGCTGCCACCATTTTGGATCTCCTTGACGAATTGCACAGTGATGGACAGACCGTCCTGGTCATCACACATGACCCGGTAGTGGCCGACCGAGCTCAACGCGTAGTCACCATCTATGACGGGCAACTGACCGACAATTCGGTACCTCATAGCTGTCCGCGTGAAACTAGGCCTAATAGTCAGCGGCCGTTCGAGAAAAATTCATAATGAGTACCGATCGCATCACAAGTAGGCGATTCGTGATACGCGTTCTACATGGTGACCTGAGTCCGCGCGCATGGCAAAGCGGAGCCCGCCCTTCTCGTTTGTCATGGCGAGACCTGATCAGCGAAGCGACCGCAGGGCTCACTCAACGCCCGGGCCGTTCTGCCTTGACCATGCTAGGTACCATTCTAGGAGTCAGTGCGTTCGTGGCTGTGCTGGGATTGACTGCAACCACCTCCGGTCAGATCAGCCAGCAGTTCAACGTTCTGACCGCTACCACGTTGACCGTCTCCGCTACAGCCGATCGCGCTATCGAGGCCAATAGCCCCAACCAACCGGGGCAGGGCGACGGAGCCCAGGCACAGGCATTCCCCCGCGATGCTGACCACCGGATAACCCGACTGCATGGGGTCGTGCACGCTGGCACCTGGCGGCGGATCCGTTTTCCCGGTGCAGTCTCCATCACCGCCTCACCAGCCACTCGTCCGGGCGCTAATGGTGATATCGGCGCGATCAGTTCAGTGCTCGCCGCCTCACCGGGAACGCTTGAGGCCGCAGAGGCCACCGTTACTCAAGGAACACAGTACAACGCATTCCATGAAGCACGTAGCGAGTTAGTGGCAATTCTGGGCGCCACCGCCGCTCAACGGCTGGGTATCACCCAACTCGACTCTCGCCCTGCGGTCTTCATCAACCATCGAGCTTTTACCGTTATCGGAATCCTGGGCGACACTCGGCAGATGCCCGAACTGCTGTCCAGTGTTCTTATTCCACGCAGTACCGCCGACCGAGTATACGGGCCTCCGCCGCAGAATAACCAAGGGCAAATGATCATTAAGACTCAGCTCGGTGCAGCACGGCTCATTGCCAGCCAGGCTCCTACCGCCCTGCGTCCCGACAACCCTGCCTTGTTTACTGCGATCCCTCCGCCTGACCCTCGAGGACTGCACCATCAGGTAACCAGTGACCTGACCGGCCTCTTCCTTCTCTTGGCAGCAATCTGCCTTGTCATTGGTGCCGTCGGCATCGCCAACACCACCTTTGTTTCTGTCCTGGAACGTACTGGCGAAATTGGGCTACGCCGATCCCTTGGGGCTCGTCCCTGCCATATCGCCATCCAGTTTCTAACCGAGTCGACCGTGCTTGGCTTACTCGGCGGAATGATCGGTACCAGCATTGCTATCGGAATCGTGGTCGTTGTGGCTTTAGCCCAGCAGTGGACCGCAGTCCTGGAGCCATTCACCGTGCTACCCGCCCCGCTGATCGGTGCGTTTATCGGCCTGCTGGCTGGCTTGTATCCCGCTTTGCGAGCGGCACGGATTGAACCACAGGAAGCACTCCGTCAATGACTCCAGAAAATAACCTGCTTTCACTTCCCATGCCGCCATCGTTGATCGAATGCCCAGGGAGCATGACTCTTTTATATAGAAAATCGACTTCCAATGGCTTGCATGAATAGTGGAGCTGTCATCTACGTAAACCACCCACCTGGCACTCTTTTGGCGAGGTGGCTGGGTTTTCGCTTCACATGGGGTCCGTTGTCATCAAGTTGGCGGCAAGTCTGGCAGATTTGCTAGACGGTATGTCCAATTCTTTTGAGAATGGAGCACCCTTGCTTGGGCGAATGCCGGCTTTGCAAGCTGCTAAAAGAGCTCTTCTCGCGTGGAGTTGACGGACAAAGCTTGTTGCTAAGGTTGTCTCGTATCGGCGTGAGTAGGATGGCGACCTGGTGTGGTGCAGGTGTTGTCAGCGGATGAACCGCGGTGGATCGGTCCGTTCACCGGATTGTCGGTGCGCCGGTTCTGCAAACTGGTGCGGACGGTGACAGCGCAGAGCGATCTGCAGATCGCCGATGGCCAGCCGAGATGCCTGTAGGCGTTGCCGCTGGCCGGACGGGTGCTGCTGGCAGTGGTGTATTGGCGCACCGACCTGACTTGCGGCAGGTCAGGCCGCTGTTCGGGATCTCGCACTCGGCCTCGCGCCAGGTTGTGAACACCCTGGGCCCGCTGCTTGGGCTACCGATCCTGGCCGGCAAAGGCCATCAAGGCCAGCCGGAGACGCTTACGCCCTACAAGAGCCGGGGCAAGCCCGATTCCCAAAAGGACGCCAACCGCTCCCACGCCCGGCTGCGTGGTCCGGGTGAGCGCGCCAACGCGCAGTTGAAGTCCTGGCGCATCTTGCACAAGCTGCGCTGCTGCCCCTGGAAGGCCAACCAACTCGCCAAGGCCATCCTTATTCTGCAGAACCGCGAGACCGCCACCTGCTGAAAAAGGCTCAGGGGCTCTTGCTGCGGGCCGCCACTGCCCGCTCTCACAGAGGGGAACAAGGTACTGTCCGCAATGATCATCCGATCACGGTCGCGGCGGCGAACTGGGCCAGCCCAGTAGTGCGCAGCAGCCGCGGACCGTGTCGGCCGGCATGTGCACGTCGGCGACGTCACTCTTGGTGCCCGACACGCTGAGGCGTTCGCGGTAGCGGGCGGCCTGCAGCGGGTTGACCGTCAGCACCGTGTAGCCAGCCGCCACCAGCGCACGCATCCACGGCCCGCAGTCGGTCTCGATCCCGACCACCATCTGCACCTGATCGTCGCCGCTGTCGCCGAGACGGTCGGCAATCATTTGGTGCAGCCAGGTCATCCCGGCCACGTCCTCGGGCAGCCGGGCCCGCACCAGCCTCCGCTCGGCGGCGTCCATCAGTTCCACGTTGTGGTGGGCCCCGGCCCAGTCATCTCCCATGAACAGCCGCATCATCGCTCCCCTTGCCGGGCCAGCTGGCCAGCAGCGGCGGCCGAACAAGTCAGCGACCTAATGAAGCAGTGCTCACGTCCACGACCGGGCGGGCACGACATCCCAGCAGCGATCAGTTCACCCGGCCGACCGGCAGGGGCACGATCTTTTTCCAGAACTCATGATCCAGGCTCACTGAGTGCTCACCTGCCGGCTGGCTGTCATGTCCAAGTCTGCCCCGCGGCAGCCCTGCTGGCTTTCATGAGGCTCGCTGCGACGTGCGCCAAAAGGCGATCACGGCGCTGATCCGCCTGGACGGCTTAGCCGTTCAAAACCAGCCGAGTCTCTCGCTCCATAGCCTCTACCCAACCCAGTTCATGCGACGGATAACTCTCGGCATGTTCGGGCTGTCGACCTGGCCGTCCGGAGGATCCTCCAAGAGCCACAAGTCACATCCATCGAACATGCGGCAGCCCGTGCCCCTGGGGACACAGGCTGCCGGTTCGGGTTAATAGGCGGTGGTCTGTCGTTGCTGGTCGTGCTTGCCCGGCTGCTTCGGCGTCGGTGTCGGCTCGACGCAGCCGGGCGGGAAGCCGGGCGCCTGGCACGGCGTCTTGGTCGGGGGCGTCGGCGACGTCGGGACCGTCGGCGAGGTCGGCGTCGTCGGCGACGTCGGGGGCTCGCTCGGCCGGCAGGGCTTGTCCTCGCTGGTCTCCTGGCCGGGGCGGCAGGGCGGCGTCGGCGTCGTCGACGGGGTCGGCGTCGCCTTGGTCTCCTTCTTCGGCACGGCCCAGGGCTGGAGTTCGCCGACGTTGCCGGGCGGGAACAGCGGCTTGATCTCCTCGCCCTCCAGCGCCTTCAGCATGAACCGCCTGAAGATGTCGGCGGGGATCGTGCCACCGTAGATCTGGGAGTAGCCGCCGATCCCCTGCAGCGAGAGCCGGGTGTCGTGCTTGTCCTGGCGCCACATCGCCACCGAGGTGGCGAGCTGTTCGGGGGCGTAGCCGACGAACCACGCCGACTTGTTCTCGTCGGTGGTACCCGTCTTGCCGGCCACCGGGCGCGCGCCGAGGTCGGCCTGCTTGCCCGTACCGGACGTGACCACGGCCCGCATGGCCTTGGTCGCGTCGCCGGCGACCTGCTTGTTGAAGACGTTCTTGGTCTTCCAGGGCAGCTTGAGCTTCTTGCCGCCCGCGTCGACGATCTTGCTGATCACGTGCACGTCCGTGTGGTCGCCGCCGGAGGCGAACGTGGAGTAGACCGACGCCATGTTGACCGGGCTGACGTCGATCGGGCCGAGCGGGAGGCTGACGACGCCGGGCCGCAGGTCCGTGGTGTCCGCGGGGATGCCCATCTCCTTGGCCGTCTCCACCACCTTGTCCAGACCGACCTTCTGGCCGAGGTCGACATAGGCGGTGTTGATCGACATCTGGGTCATCTGGACCAGGTTGTAGACGCCGTTCTCACTGCGCGAGTCGTTGGTGATCGGCTTCGGGCCGCCGAACGAGCGCGAGTAGCTGCCGTCCAGCGTGTTCTGCAGGCTCACGCCGTTCTTCAGGGCGGTCGCCAGCACGATCGGCTTGAACGACGAGCCTGGAGCGATCTTGCCCTGGAAGGAGTTGTTGAACGGCTGCTTGACGTAGTTGGGACCGCCATAGGCCGCGCGGACCTCGCCGTCGGGGGTGACGGCCGCCAGCCCGAACCGGATGTCGTTCTTCAGGCCCTTCTCCCGCCGCACCTGCTTGATCATCTGAGCGGTGTAGTCGGTGAGGTCCTTGTCGAACGTGGTGGTGATCTTCAGACCGCCCAGTTCGAGCCGCTTGTCGTCGATGCCGAACTTGCTCTTGAGCTCGTCCAGCACCCGCTGCTTGATGTAGCCGGTCTGGCCGTTGTCGGAGACGTCGCTCCACTGCTTCACGGTCGTGGGGAACTTCTGCCTGGCCCGGTCTTCGGGGGTCAGCCACTTCATGGTGACCATGCCGTTCAGCACGTAGTTCCAGCGCTCGACCAGCAGCCGATAGGCCGGGTTGCTGTCGTCGCCCCGGGTGGCGAAGAAGCTGGGCCGCTGGATCATCGCGGCGAGCATGGCCGCCTCGGAGACGGTGAGCTTCTTGAGTTCCTTGCGGAAGTAGGCGCGCGCCGCTGTCTTGATGCCGTACGCCTGGCGGCCGAACGAGACGGTGTTGAGGTACAGCTTGAGGATCTCCTTCTTGTCCACCTCTTGGCCAAGGCGGATGGAGATGAGGATCTCCTTGAGCTTGCGGTCGACGCTGCGCTTCTGGCTCAGCCCCGCGTAGTAGTTGCGGGCGAGCTGCTGGGTGATGGTGGAACCGCCCTGGACCTCGCCGCCGGTTGCGGTCTTGTACAGGGCCCGCGCCACGCCGGTCGGCGAGACGCCGGGTTCATCCCAGAACTTGCGGTCCTCGGCCGCGAGCACCGCGTTCTGCACGTGCTTGGGAACGTCATCGAGCTCGACGTCCTCGCGGTGCATGCCGATGCGCGCCAGCGGCGTCTTGCCGTCCCGGTAGTAGATCACCGATTCCTGGGCGATCGCCGTCGCCTGCCGGCCCTTGGGCACCGGGGTGTTGGCGTAGGCGACGGCGACGAGCACGCTGAAGCCGAGGAGCAGCACCGCGAAGATCGCCAGCATGATCTTCCAGGACGGGACGTAGCGCCGCCAGCCGGTCTTGCCCGGCTTCTTCGAGCGCTTGCGGCGCCCTTCCTTCTCCTCGCCCCAGAACCCGTCCCCCGGACCGCCGGGACCGCCCGGCCCGGAGCCGCCCGGCCCGCCGGGACCACCAGGTCCACCGGGACCGCCGGGCCCCCGGGGAGGACCGCCGGGGCCGCCGCCGGCTCGGGCGGGGCGCCTGGGGGGCGCGCCCGCACGGCGGCGGTTGCCCGCCGGAGGGGCTCCGCTACGGGAGGAGGCGGGCCTGCCGCCCGGACGCGCGGGCCTGCCCTGCGGCGGCGGGCCGCCGGGCGACGCGCCCGGCACTCCGCGGCCGCCCGGCGTGCCTGACCCGCCGGGGCGGTACGAGCCCTGACCTCGCGGGCCCTCTCCGTATTCCGGTCCGTACTGGCTTGGGTAACTCACGCGTCCTCATCAACTGGGGTGCGGGGGTTGTGCGTCGTCCGAGAGTACTGCCCCGGTCCGGTGCGCCACGGGCCACCGAACGCCGGAGACGAAGTTCGGGGCACGTGCACGGTGGATCACCATCGCCGGTCATCACTTACGCGTGAATATGCCGCAGGGTAGGCGATGTAGCCAAAACGGGCATGCGGAACGGCACCTCCGGACATGGCGAAGGCCGCCTCCGACCGGGCGGGCGAGGCGGCCTTCACTGTGTTCGACGACGGTCAGTCGCGTTCGGTTCTGGCTGATATGAGCGGGAGCTCCACCGACCGCCGCGAGTTCGGCCAGGGGGCGTCGTCCTGCCCGCGCACCTTGCGGCAGGCCTTCTCGTCGCGGTGCATCATGCACCACCAGCGCGGCGGCGGGTAGGACGGCGGCCGGTCCGGGTTGCAGTTGGTCTGCCCCGGCAGCTGGCAGGGCTTGTTCGGGTTCTGGTCCCCGTTGTCCCCGCCGTCGCCGCCGTCCTTGCAGCGCGGGTCCAGCTCACCGACCGGGGAGTCGCACCACGGCGGCCGCTTGTCCTTGTCCTTCTCCTTGTCGTCCTTCTCCTTCTTCTTGGGCAGCTTGGCCCAGATCTGCGCGGTGCCCTCCGGCTGGGCCACCGGGAACGACTCGGGCGTCATGCCCCGGGTGGCCTCCAGCATGTACTGGCGCCAGATCCGGGCCGGGATCGTGCCGCCCTGGACCTCGCCGATGCCGGGCAGGATCAGCGACTTCTTCAGCTTGGTCTGCTTGTCGATGTCGTCGTTGTAGAGCGTGACCGCCGTGGACACCTGCGGGATGTAGCCGACGAACCAGGTGGCGACGTTGCGGTCGGTGGTACCGGTCTTGCCGGCCACCTCGCGGTCGGGCAGCGCCGCCGCCGTCGCCGTACCGCCGGTGACGACCGCGCGCATCGCCTTGGTGGCGTTCGCCGCCTGGTTCTCGCTGAGGACGGACTTGCTCTCCCAGCGGTTCTTGAGCTTGATCCGCGTCTTGTCGTCGGTCTTCCGCACTTCCCGGATGACGTGCGGCTGGTGGTAGGTGCCGCCGTTGGCGAACATCGCGTAGCCGGCGGCCTGCTCGATCGGGCGGATGTCGTTGACGCCGAGGAACAGCGCCTGGCTGTCCTTGTGCGGCGCCAGCAGCTCCGAGGAGATGCCCGCGTCGGTCGCCAGCCGGATGACGTCGTCGGCCCCGACCTTGCCGCCGAGCTGCACGAAGGCGGTGTTGATCGACAGCTTCATGGCCTCGACGAGGTTGATGGCCGCAGGCGTACGGTGCCCGTTCGGCACCGGGTAACCGCCCGGCCCAACGGAGCCGTCACGCCGGATCGGGATCCGGGAGCGGCCCTCGACCATGCTGTCCAGGCTGTAGCCCTTCTTCAGCGCGGCGGCCAGCACGTACGGCTTCATCGCCGATCCGGCCTGCGCGCGCCCCTGCCAGACGTTGTCGAACGCCTGGTCCAGGTAGCCCGGGCCGCCGTAGAACGCGATGACCTCGCCGTTCTTGCTGTCGACCGAGACCAGCCCGACCCGGATCTTCTTGCGGGCGAGCGTCTTCGGGTGCACCTGCGGGACGGTGCGCTCGGCGGCCTCGGTGGCGGCCTTCATCTTGCGCCGGTCGAAGGTGGTGTAGACGCGCAGACCCTTGGTGGTCAGCACGTCGGACCCGATGCCCTGCCGCTTCAGCTCCAGCTTGGCGCGCATGAGCATGTAGCCCCGCTGCCCGTCGTACAGGTCACCGGCCGCACCCGGCTTGTTGTACTTGGGCAGCTTGTTCATGTACTTGTCGGCGTCGGCCTGCGACAGCGCCTTCATCGCGACCAGGCCCTTGAGGGTGTACTGGTAGCGCTCCATCACCCAGGCCTGGTTCTCCTTGTCGGAGGGGTCCCGGTTGGGGTTCTGGATGATGCCGCCGAGGAAGGCCGCCTGGTCGGGGCGCAGGTTGTTGGCGTGGACCTTGGCTCCGAAGTACTCGCGGCTCGCCGCCTCGATCCCGTAGGTGTCGCGGCCCCAGTAGATGGTGTTCAGGTAGAGCTTGAGGATCTCGTCCTTGGACTTGTCGTCGGCGAGCTTGAGCGAGATGAGGAGCTCTTTGAACTTACGGCTGTAGGTGCGGTTGTTCGGGTCGGAGTAGTAGTTCTTCGCCAGCTGCTGGGTGATGGTGGAGCCGCCGCCGCGGCCGCCGGTCAGGTTCACCCACACCGCGCGTGCGGTGCCCTTCACCGAGAATCCGGGGTCGTTGCGGAAGTTGCGGTTCTCCGCCGCGAGCGCCGCGTCCTGCGCGATCCGGGCGACCTCGTTCAGCTCGACGCTCTGCCGCTTCTTGCCGATCCGGCCGATCTCGGTCTTGCCGTCGCTGTAGTAGAAGATCGACGCCTGGTCCTGGACGCCCTTGACCGTCGGCTCGTCGGGCGTCGGGGTGTTCGCGTAGGCCACCCCGATCATCGTCGCCAGGCCGCCGAAGCCGAGGACGAACAGGCCGATCACGGCCTTCCAGGACGGGAGGAAGCGCCGCCAGCCCGTCGGGCGCGACCGCAGATGGTCGAACAGCCCGCGCCGCTGGGGCTTGCCCGCGCGGCGCCCCGGGCCGCCGGGGCCCTGAGGCCCGCCGGGACCACCGGGTCCGCCCGGTCCACCAGGGCCGCCCGGTCCACCGGGGATGCTCGGCGCGCCGAAGGCGGCCGGCCGTCCGGTCCCGCCGGGCGTCACGGGGCCGGCCGCGTGACGCGCTCCGCCGCCCGGTCCTGCCGCCGACCAGGAGCCGGCGGGCCCCTGCGCCGGCGCCTGGGCAGGCTTCGGCGGGCCGTTCGCGGCGTCATGCCTGCCGGGACGGGGAAAGTTCTGCCCGCCCGGCCACGGCGACTCGGGTTCGGGTCGGGGCTGGCTTGGATTACTCACGCGACCTCGATCAACAGGGGGCAACGTCTCTACATCGCCCCGAAGGGTACTGTGCGGGCCGCCGAGCGGGGGGAGCGCCGTGCACAGCGCGGCCAGGCGTGCCGGTCACGGCACGTTCTCTTCAGGGGCGCACACGCGCCGGGACGACCATCACCGGTCCAGTGGCCGGTCCCCGTGCCCGAGGACGTACGACATGGACAGATGGTTCCAACCGCAACTTTGGCACACTTCCACCACATAGACCCGGAATTCGGGGTACTGGCGGTCCATCTCGGCGAGTTCCGCCCGCGCCTTCACCCGTCCGGCGTACCGGCCCAGCGCGTCCCCGTAGACATAGGTCACATGGGTGAGCCGCGCCCGCCCGCAGACCTGGCACTCCTGGTCGGTGGGCTCGCCGTGGTGGCGGGCCGCGCGCAGCAGATAGGGATGAGCGTCACACGCGTCGTCCCTGGTCAGCCGGCCGCCGCGCAGCCCGGCCAGGGCGGCCCGCTTCGCGAGGCCGTAGTCCACCACCAGCCTCGGTCTCATGGGCGGTCCCTTCGACCCCGCATGCCAGCAGGGTAGGCCGGGCCCGCCGCGCTGAGAAGGCCGCGCACCAGGCGCCAGGATCTTGATCATTTTTGAGTGGACTTGCCAGGATCCATGGCGGTACGTATCTTTGCGATGTATCGAAGCGATACATTCGCTCGATACATCAGGTTGAGACATCGGCTCTGCGGAAGTGGGACGCGGCATGGCGGGGAAGAAGGGCGCGGGCGTGCTGGAGCTCGCCGTGCTCGGTCTCCTCCACGAGTCCCCGATGCACGGGTACGAGCTGCGCAAGCGGCTCAACACCCTGCTCGGGATGTTCCGCGCCTTCTCCTACGGCTCGCTCTACCCGTGCCTCAAGCAGCTCCTCGCCAAGGGGCTGATCGTGGAGGACCGGCCGGAGGAGCCGGGGGCGCCGCTGGCGCTGCAGAGCCGCCGCTCGAAGATCGTCTACAAGCTCACCGCCGACGGCAAGGAGCGCCTCCAGCAGCTCCTCACCGAGGCCGGCCCGGCGTCGTGGGAGGACGAGGGGTTCGGCGTGCACTTCGCCTTCTTCTCGCACACCCGCGCCGACGTGCGGCTGCGCATTCTGGAAGGCCGGCGCAGCCGGCTGGAGGAACGGCTGGAGGGCGTGCGCGCCGCGCTGGCGCGGACCCGCGAGCGGGTCGACACCTACACCCTCGAGCTGCAGAACCACGGGCTCGAGTCCGTCGAACGCGAGGTCCGGTGGCTCAACGAGCTCATCGGGCGCGAGCGGGCGGAGCAGGAACTGCAAGCCAAGACTTCACAGAACACGAATCAGGACATGCCTCGGGAGACGGGCCGCTGATCGCGGCCTCCCCCCCTCGGGGGCGGGTGAAGAAACACCACATGTTCCGTAAGAGAAAAGGAGCAACCGGATGGGTTCGGTGCGCGTAGCCATCGTTGGTGTGGGCAACTGCGCCTCTTCACTCGTCCAGGGTGTCGAGTTCTACAAGGACGCGGCCCCCGAGACGCGCGTCCCTGGCCTCATGCACGTCCAGTTCGGCGAGTACCACGTCGGTGACGTGGAGTTCGTCGCGGCCTTCGACGTGGACGCCAAGAAGGTCGGGATGGACCTGTCCGAGGCCATCCACGCCAGCGAGAACAACACCATCAAGTTCGCGGACGTCCCGCCGAGCGGTGTCATCGTCCAGCGCGGCCACACCCTGGACGGCCTCGGCGAGTACTACCTCGACATGGTCGAGGAGTCCGACGCCCAGCCGGTCGACGTGGTGCAGGCCCTGAAGGACGCCGAGGTCGACGTCCTGGTGTCGTACCTGCCGGTGGGCTCGGAGGAGGCCGACCGCTTCTACGCCCAGTGCGCCATCGACGCCAAGGTCGCGTTCGTCAACGCGCTGCCGGTGTTCATCGCCTCCGACCCCGAGTGGGCGCAGAAGTTCACCGACGCGGGCGTGCCGATCGTCGGCGACGACATCAAGTCCCAGGTCGGCGCGACCATCACGCACCGCGTGATGGCCAAGCTGTTCGAGGACCGCGGCGTGGAGCTGCTGCGCACGTACCAGCTCAACTTCGGCGGCAACATGGACTTCATGAACATGCTGGAGCGCAAGCGCCTGCAGTCCAAGAAGATCTCCAAGACCCAGTCGGTCACCTCCCAGATCCCGCACGAGATGGCCAAGGCCGACGTGCACATCGGCCCGTCGGACCACGTGCCGTGGCTGGACGACCGCAAGTGGGCCTACGTCCGCCTGGAGGGCCGCTCCTTCGGCGACACCCCGCTGAACCTGGAGTACAAGCTCGAGGTGTGGGACTCGCCGAACTCGGCCGGCGTCATCATCGACGCGGTGCGCGCCGCCAAGATCGCCAAGGACCGCGGCGTCGGCGGCCCGATCCTGTCGGCCAGCTCCTACTTCATGAAGTCGCCGCCGGAGCAGTACAACGACGACCAGGCCCGCGAGGCCGTCGAGGCGTTCATCCGCGGCGACGTGGAGCGCTGAACGACCCGGCGCTGAGCGCCTGAGCGCACGGCACTTCCAGCAGGCCCCGGCAGCGGTGAACGCTGCCGGGGCCTGCTGTTCTCCCGGCCTGTAGGCCGCGGCGCCCGCAGTCCGGCGGACGCATAGGGTGATCGGATGCGAACGGGGGAGCTGCGGGGGATCGTGCGGCGCCGGGACTTCCGGCGGCTGTACGCGACCCGCCTGACCTCCCAGTTCACCGACGGCCTGTTCCAGGTCGCGCTCGCCGGTTTCGTGTTCTTCTCCCCTGAGCGGCAGACGTCGGCGGGCCGCGCGGCGGCGGCGTTCGCGGTGACGCTGCTGCCCTACTCGGTGCTCGGCCCGTTCGCCGGGGTGCTCATCGACCGCTGGCAGCGGCGGCAGATCCTGCTGTGGACGCCCGCGCTGCGGGCCGTGCTGGTGCTGGCCGTCGCCGCCCTGGTCGCGGCCGGGCGCGACGGCCCGGGGTTCTTCCTCGGGGTGCTGCTCGTCCTCGGCGTGAACCGGTTCTTCCTGGCCGCGCTGTCTGCGGGTCTGCCGCACGTGGTGGAGCGCGGGCAGCTGGTGACGGCCAACGCGTTCACCGTCACCTCCGGCACCGTGGCCGCCTTCGTCGGCGGCGGCGCCGGGTACCTGCTGCGGCGGGTGTTCGGGGCGGGCGCGGACGGCACCGCGCTCATCCTGGTGTGCGCCGCCGCGCTGTTCCTGGCGGCGGGGCTGCTCGCGGCGCGGCTGCCGCGCCGGCTGCTCGGCCCGCACCTGGAGGAGGCGCCGGCGCAGACCCGCCGGGCCCTCGGCGGCGTGCTGAACGGCCTGGTCGACGGCGCCCGGCACATCCGGACGCGGCGGCCCGCCGCGCTCGCGCTGGCGGCGATCTCCTTCCACCGGTTCCTGTACGGGATCGTGCTGATCATGACGCTGCTGCTCTGCCGCGGCCGGTTCGCCGCCGGGGACGCCGAGGCGGGCCTGGCGTCGTTCGCGCTGATGCTCGGGACGTCGGGGGCGGGCTACTTCGCCGCCGCCCTCGTCACGCCGCCGGTGGTGCACCGCATCAGCAAGCAGGCGTGGATCGCGGCGCTGCTGGCCGCCGCGGCCGTGACGCTGCTGGCGCTCGGCACGCCGTTCGCGCAGGCGCCGTGGGCGGTGGCGTCGTTCGCGCTCGGCGTGGTGTCGCAGGGCGTGAAGCTGTGCGTCGACACGATCCTGCAAGAGACGATCGAGGACGCCTACCGGGGGCGGGTGTTCGCCGTCTACGACATGCTGTTCAACGCCACGTTCGCCGCCGCCGCCGCGGCGGCCGCGACGTGGCTGCCGGCGGACGGGGCGTCCTACCCGACCCTGGCCGCCCTCGTCGCCGTCTACGTGGCCGGGGCGGCGGGCTACCGGGCCGCCACGTCACGGCGGCCCGTACCCGTCAGCTGAGCGACTCCGCCACCGCGTACATGGCGTCGGCGATGTGCTCCAGGTCGTCCTCGGTGCTCACGTACGGCGGCATCGTGTAGACGAGCTTGCCGAACGGCCGCAGCCACACGCCATGGTCCATCGCGACGGCCTGCGCGGCGGCGACGTCGACCGGCTCATGGGCCTCGATGACGCCGATCGCGCCGAGCACCCGCACGTCGGCGACGCCCGGCAGGGCGCGCGCAGGCTCCAGCCCGGCCGTCAGGACCGCCTCGATGGTGTCGACCTCGTCGCGCCAGTCGCGCGACAGCAGCAGGTCGATCGACGCGGACGCGACGGCGGCGGCGAGCGGGTTGCCCATGAACGTCGGCCCGTGCATCAGCACCTGCGCCTCACCGGTAGAGATCCCCCGGGCGACCTCGTCGGTGCACAGCGTCGCGGCCATCGACAGGTATCCGCCGGTCAGCGCCTTGCCGACGCACATGATGTCGGGCGCGACCTCGGCGTGGTCGCAGCCCCACAGCTCGCCGGTGCGGCCGAACCCGGTGGCGATCTCGTCCAGGATCAGCAGCAGCCCGTGCTCGTCGGCGAGGGCGCGCAGCGCCTGCAGGTACTCGGGCGCGTAGAAGCGCATCCCGCCGGCGCCCTGCACGATCGGCTCGACGATGATCCCGGCGAGCTCCCCGGCGTGCTCGGCGGCCAGCTTCGCCAGCTCGGCCAGGTAGGCCTCGTCGGGCTCGGCGTCGTAGCCGCCGGGCGGGACCGGCGCGAACACGTGCCGGGCGAGGACGTCGCCGAACAGGTGGTGCATCCCGTTGACCGGGTCGCAGACGGCCATGTCGCCGAAGGTGTCGCCGTGGTAGCCGCCGCGCACCGTCAGCAGCCGCCGCCGCTCCGCCCGGCCCTGCGAGCGCTGGTACTGGATCGCCATCTTGATCGCGACCTCGACCGCCACCGACCCCGAGTCGGCGAAGAACACCTTCGTCAGCGGCGCCGGGGACAGCGCGACGAGCCGCTCGGCCAGGCGGACCGCCGGCGGGTGGGTGAGCCCGCCGAACATCACGTGCGCCATCTTGCCGAGCTGCCCGGTGACGGCCGCGTTCAGCCTGGGGTGGTCGTAGCCGTGGATCGCGGCCCACCACGACGACATGCCGTCGATCAGCTCGCTGCCGTCGGCGAGGGTGAGCCGCACCCCCGACGCCGACACCACCGGGTGCACCGGGCCGGCCGCCGGCATCGGCGCGTAGGGGTGCCAGACGTGCTCGCGGTCGAAGGCCAGCAGCCGCTCGGTCTCGGCGGGGCTGAGCCGCCCCAGCTTCAGGTCGATCATGCGCCGATCCCCTGCTCGCCGGCCCAGCGGCGCAGTTCCTCGGCGGCGGCCTCGGGGCCGATGATGCCGCGGTCCAGCCGCAGCTCCAGCAGGAACTTGTAGGCCTTGCCGACGGCCGGTCCCGGCGCGATGCCGAGGATCTCCTGGATCTGGTTGCCGTCCAGCTCGGGCCGCATCGCGGCCAGCTCCTCCTCCTCGGCGAGCCGGTCGATCCGCGCCTCCAGCTCGTCGTAGGTGCGGCGCAGCCGGTCGGCCTTGCGCTTGTTGCGGGTGGTGCAGTCGGCGCGGGTCAGCTTGTGCAGGCGCGACAGCAGCGGCCCGGCGTCGCGGACGTAGCGGCGCACCGCCGAGTCGGTCCACTCGCCGCTGCCGTAGCCGTGGAAGCGCAGGTGCAGCTCCACCAGCCGCGACACGTCGGCCACGACGTCCTTGGGGTAGCGCAGCGCCGTCAGCCGCTTGCGGGTCATCTTCGCGCCGACCATCTCGTGGTGGTGGAAGGAGACCCGGCCGCCCTCCTCGAACCGGCGGGTGCGGGGCTTGCCGATGTCGTGCAGCAGCGCGGCCAGGCGCAGCACCAGGTCCGGGCCGTCCTCCTCCTGCGCGATGGCCTGCTCCAGCACGATCAGCGAGTGCTCGTAGACGTCCTTGTGCCGGTGGTGCTCGTCGATCTCCAGCCGCAGCTTGGGCAGCTCGGGCAGCACGTGCGCGGCCAGGCCGGTGTCGACCAGCAGCGCCAGCCCCTCGCGCGGGTGCGGGCCGCTGACGAGCTTGGACAGCTCGTCGCGGACCCGCTCGGCCGACACGATCTCGATCCGGCCGGCCATCGCGGTCATCGCCTCGACGACGTCGGGGGCGACGGTGAAGCCGAGCTGGGAGGCGAACCGGGCGGCGCGCAGCATCCGCAGCGGGTCGTCGCCGAAGGAGTCCTCGGGGCGGCCCGGGGTGCGCAGCGCCTTGCGCCCGAGGTCGGCCAGGCCGCCGAACGGGTCGACGAACTCGTAGCCGGGCAGCCGGGCGGCCATCGCGTTCACCGCGAAGTCGCGGCGCCGCAGGTCCTCCACCAGCGAGGTGCCGTAGGACACCTCGGGCTTGCGCGACCTGGGGTCGTAGGACTCGCTGCGGTAGGTGGTGATCTCCAGCTCGTGGCCGTTCTTGCGCAGTCCGACCGTGCCGAACTCGATGCCGATCGTCCAGACCGCGTCCGCCCAGCCGTCGATGAGCTCCAGGATGCGCTCGGGCGGCGCGTCGGTGGTCAGGTCGACGTCCTTGGTGGGGCGGCGCAGCAGCGCGTCCCGGACCGGCCCGCCGACCAGCGCCAGCTCGTGCCCCGCGGCGGCGAACCGGGCGCCGAGCTCGTCGGCGACGGGCGCGACGCCGTGCAGGAGGTCGGCGATGGCGGCCCGCTGCTGGGCGGCCGGCGCGGTGGTCACGTTCTGTTCAGGCACGGACATCGAGCGTATTTCCTTGATAGGCGGCTGGCAAAAGGGTTCCCGCGGGTCCCGGGCGCGGGCGGGCTCTTCACAACAAGCGATCCCCGGGTTACGTTCTGGACACCCCGGACGACGCCCGCGCGACCGCCGATGAGCCTCCCGTACGACCAAAGGTAGCGGGACGACCGGGGGCACGGGCCACCGCGCGCCCGTGTGCGCCCGTACGCGGAGGCTGCACCGGCAGACCGGCACGGATTAAGACTGCCAAAAAGGGTATGTCGGGACACCGCCCCTCGATCGGGCCCACCGGGATGTTCGCGGGTGACCCCCGCAGGACGGAGCCGAACATGAAGGACGCCCTCACCATCCACCGCGCGCTCCTGGAGCGGGAGACCCAGCACGAGATCGTGCGGTTGCCCCGTGCCGTCGCGCACGCCGACGAGCTGCCCCGGGCGCTCGGCCTGCCGGCGGACCGGTGCCTGGTGACGCGCGTCTACGCCTGCGACGACGTCCATCGCGGCCGCGGCTTCCTGACGGGGGTGGTCGTGGCCGCCGGGGAACGGCCGCGCACCGACGTGGTCCGCCTCGGCGTCGGCGCCCGCACGGTCCGCCCCGCCCGCGCCGACCTGGTCAACGCCGCCACCGAGTACGCCGCCGGGCTGGTCTGCCCGCTGCTGCTGCCGCCCGCGATGCCGCTGCTGATGGACCAGCGGATCATCGACGGGCTCGCCATCGACGACGTCGTCTACACCGCGACCGGCGAGCCGTCCACCGCGCTCGGCATCCGCGCCCTGGACCTGTACGCGCTGAGCGGCGCCAAGCCGGTGCACCTGTTCGGCCCCGGGCCGCGCCCGCCGGCCCGGCGGATGCGCGCCGAACCCCGCCATCCGGTGGGCTGACGCGCCGCCGCGGGCCCCGCTTGCACCCGAGATGACGATCAGGAGGTCTGATGGGACCTGAGGCGCGGCTACCATCGAGCGCGTGGTGCGGGATAACGACGCCCGCCGCCCGCGTACGGCCCCGCGCGTAGGGGCCCCCCGGGCGGCCATGGCGTGAGAAGGCTCCAACGCGCGGCCGCGCTGCTGGCCGCCCTCCTCCCCTGCATCACGGCCCCGGTGATGCCGGTCCACGCGGCGAGCCCGCAGGCCCCCGGGCCCGCGGGCCGGGCGGCGCAGGGCCGCGCCCAGGTCGTCGTCACGCTGACGAAGATGTCGCCGCGGCTCACCCCCACCGGCAAGACCGCCCGGATGGTGGTGACGGGCACCATCGAGAACCGGACCGGCCACGACATCCCCGGCCTTGCGGTCCGGCTGCGCTACAGCGCCCAGCGGATGACCAGCCGGGCGCAGCTCGACCAGGTCGCCGGCGCCCCGCCGGCCGGGCCGCGGCTCGGCCCCGCCGTCCCGCTGGCCACCGCCGCCGCCCCCGGCGGCAAGCAGAACTTCACGCTGCAGCTGAAGGCGCCCGCGATGGGGCTGCGCGGCTTCGGTGTGTACCCGGTGGGCGTCGAGGCGGTGAACGCCGCGCAGCAGCAGGTCGCCGGCGTCACCTCCTTCATCACCTACCAGGTGCCGCAGCGCAAGGAGTTCACCCCCCTGCGGATCGGCTGGGTGTGGCCGCTGGCCGACCGGATGCACCGCGGCAACGACCAGACCTTCCTCGACGACCAGCTCGGCAAGGAGATGGGCGCGAACGGGCGGCTGGACGACCTGGTCCAGGCGGTGCAGGGCACCCGCGTCCCGCTCACCTGGGCCGTCGACCCGGCGCTGCTCGACGACGCCCGGGCCATGGCCACCGGCCCCTACAGGGTGCGGGCGCCGAAGGCCGACAAGCACGTCACCCGGCCGAAGAGCCAGATCGCGGAGGACTGGCTGAGCCGGCTGAAGAACGTCTCCGAGAAATCACCGTACTTCGCGCTCCCCTACGCCGACCCCGACGTGGTCGCGCTCACCCGCAGCCGCATGTACGACCACCTCAAGGCGGCCTACGACACCGACACCGCCGGCATCGCCGAGCAGGTCCTCGGCCGCCGCCCGGCCAAGTTCGCCTGGCCGCCGGCCGGGATGGCCGGGCCCGGCACGCTGAACCAGCTCGCCACGCTGTCCCAGTTCGGCCCGAAGGACGGCGCGTTCCTGCTGAGCCGCGAGATGTTCACCCAGAACCCCGACCCCGGCTACACCACCGGCGCGATGACCTCGGTGCAGACCAGCAAGGGCGTCCGGCAGGCGATCGCCTACGACGACAAGCTGAACGAGATCGTCAGCGCCGACGTGCGGGCGCCGGGCGCGGCGGTGCTGGCCGGGCAGCGGTTCCTGGCCGAGACCGCGATGATCACCGCGGAGGCGCCGGGCACCGCGCGCACCCTGGTGGTCGCGCCGAACCGGCACTGGGCGCCCACCGAGGAGTTCGCCCGCTCGCTGCTGAACGCGACGGCGTCCGCGCCGTGGCTGAAGGCCACCCCGCTTGAGACGATCATGAAGACCCGGCCGGAGCAGCGCGACTACGCCGGCTACCCCGACTCCTACGAGCGCTACGAGCTCGGCGGCTCGTACCTGTCGGCGGTGCGGTCCATCGGCCGCCGCGCCGACGCGTTCACCGCGGTCATGGTGCCGCCGGTCACCGTCAGCTACAAGCGCGCCCTGCTGCGCGCGGAGTCGGTCGCCTGGCGGGGCCGGCCGGAGCGGGCGCTGCGCGCGCGCAACGAGCTGGGCCGCCTGCTCGGCGACGACATGAAGCTGGTCCAGGTGATCACCAGGCGGGCGGCGCTGGCCGGCCGGACCGGCCGCATCCCGGTCACCGTCGTCAACGATCTGCCGCACCAGAAGATCAAGGTCAGGCTCAAGATCGTCTCGCAGAACCGCGCCAAGCTGCAGATCGGCCGGATCGACGACGAACAGGACCTGCTGGTCGAACTCGACGCCAAGCAGAAGAAGTCCACCAACGTCCCCCTCGAGGCCTCCGGCAACGGCAAGTTCATCGTGCACGTGGACCTGGTCTCGGTGCAGGGGGGCGAGCCCTTCAACGACGGACGCGACATCAACGTCCAGACCACCGCCCTCGGCCAGACCTCGCTGCTCATCATCGGTGGAGGACTTGCCGTACTCTTCGTGGGCGTCGGAGTGCGCGCCACACGAGCGAGACGGCGCCGGAAAGCGGAGGCAGCCCGTGACGGGTCGACCGGAGGAATGGAACCAGCGGAGGCCGCAGCCATGGGAGCAGGGCTCCCCGGCATCGGGCCGGCCGGGACCGGGTTCCCCGGCGACGGGGTCTGGCCGGCCGCCGGGCCCGGGCTACCCGGCGAACCAGGGCTACCCGGCGAACCAGGGCCACCCGGGCCCGCCGATGGGCCGTCCGGCGACGGGTGGCCCGCCGCCACCGGCGACGGGACTGCCCCCGGCGGCCGGCACGGCGGCGGAAACGGCGGTTGACCTCCCGCTCCCGCAGGAGACCCCGCCCCCGCCCCCGCCCTCGGGGGGCGGCGGCGGCATCATGCGCTCGGGCGCCATCATGGCGGTCGGCACCCTGGCGTCGCGCGTCACCGGCTTCCTGCGCACCGCGATGCTGGTCGCCGCGCTCGGCGTCGGCGCGCTCGCCGACGCCTACAACACCGCCAACACCGTCCCGTTCATCGTCTACGACCTGCTGCTCGGCGGCGTCCTGACCGCCGTCGTGGTGCCGCTGATCGTGCGCGCCCGCGAACGCGACCCCGAGTACGGCGCCCGCTACGAGCAGCGGCTGTTCACCCTCGCCGTGCTCGGCCTCGCCGTCATCACCGCGATCGCGGTGCTGCTCGGGCCGGTGTTCATCGGCATCTACGGCGGATCGATGCGCGGCGCGCAGCGCGACCTGGCGGTGCTGTTCGCCCGGCTGTTCGCGGTGCAGATCTTCTTCCTCGGCGTCAGCGCGTTCTCCGGCGCCATCCTCAACACCCGCAAGCGGTTCGCGGCGCCGATGTGGGCGCCGGTGCTCAACAACATCGTCATCTGCCTCACCGCCGCCGTGTTCCTGCTGGTCAGCACCGGCAAGGTCACCCCCGAAACGATCACCACGTTCGAGGTGGCGCTGCTGGCGGGCGGCACCATCGGCGGCATGGCGCTGCAGACGCTGGCGCTCTGGCCGTCGCTGCGCGGCTCGGGCTTCCGCTGGCGGCCCCGGCTGGACTTCCGCAAGGGCGAGCTCGGCCAGATGGGCCGGATGGCGGTGTGGACGCTGGCCTACGTGGTGATCACCCAGGTCGGGTTCGCGGTCACCACCCGGCTGGCCAACTCCGCCGGCGTGCGCGGCCGCGCCCAGCACCTCGGCGACGTCGGCTACACCCCCTACTTCAACGCCTACCAGCTCTTCCAGCTGCCCTACGCGATCATCGGCGTCTCGGTGATCACCGCGCTGCTGCCGCGGATGAGCGAGCACGCCGCGGCCGGCCGGATGGCCGAGGTCCGCGACGACTTCTCGGCCGGGCTGCGGCTCTGCTCGGTCGTCATCCTGCCCGCCGCCGGGCTGATGGGGGTGCTGGCCTCCGACATCACCACCGTGCTGTTCGCGCACGGCCAGACCAGCGTCGCCAACGCGCAGGTCATCGCGCAGGTGCTGCAGATGTTCGCGGTCGCGCTGGTGCCGTTCGCGGCCTACCAGCTGATGCTGCGCGTCTTCTACGCGATGCAGGACACCCGCACCCCGACGTTCATCAGCGTCGCGGTCGTGGCCACCAGCATCACCGCCGCGCTGATCGTCTACAACACCCTGGCGCCGCAGCACATCATCGTCGGCATCGCCGGCGGGTTCGCGCTCGCCCAGACCGTCGGCGCCCTCGTCGGCTGGGCGATCCTGCGGCGCCGCCTCGGCGGCATGGACGGCCGCCGCATCGCGGTCACCTACCTCAAGCTGATCATCGCGCTGTGGCCGCTGATCGGGTTCGGCTACGCGGTGCACGCGGTGGTCGAGGCCGGGCTCGGCGCGGGCCTGCTGCCCGGGATCCTCGCCCTGGCCGTCGGCAGCGCGGGCGGCGGCGCCCTCTACCTGGTGTTCGCGAAACTGCTTCGCGTCCCCGAGGTGCAGACCATGGTCTCCACCGTCTCGGCGCGTCTTCCCGGAGGCCGGCGGGGGTGACACGCGGCAAAGTGGGCCGGACGCGCCGCGATAAGTCAGCCGCCCACCGCGGTAACCACTACCATGTCAGGGACTACGGCTTGCGGGGCGACACCCTGGGAAACGCAAAGAGGAGGGTCGGAGGCGTAAGCTGCCACGCCACGAACATGGGATCTGACCACCTGCGCTGGATGGTGCCGTGAGCACGTCTGTGATCGAGCCCGGCACTCGGCTGGCCGGACGCTACCGCCTCGAGGAACGCATCAGCGACACCGGTGGCTCCTGCCTCTGGAAGGCCATCGACGAGATCCTGGCCCGTGCCGTCGCCGTCCGCACCTTCGACCCTGAGTTCCCCCGCATCGCCGAGGTCGTCACGGCCGCCCGCGCCGCGAGCCGCCTCACCGACCCGCGGCTGACCCAGGTCTTCGACGCCGACGACTCGGGCGAGAGCGCCTACGTCGTCAGCGAGTGGGTCGTCGGCGAGACGCTGGAGCAGATGCTGGCCAAGGCCCCGCTGGAGCCCGGCCGCGCCGCCACCCTGCTGTACGAGGCCGCCGAGGCCGTCGCCGCCGCGCACGCCGCGGGGCTGGCCCACCTGTGCCTGTCCCCGCGCGAGCTGGTCTGGACGACCGGCGGCACCGTCAAGGTCCTCGGCGTCGCCACCGACGCCGTCCTCGGCGACCGCTACGGCGACGACCCGGCCGCCGACGACGTCCGCGGCCTCGGCGCGATGCTGTACGCCGCCCTCACCGCCCGCTGGCCGGGCGACCCCGACTGCTCCGCGCTGCCCGCCGCGCCCCTGGTGGACGGCCTGCCCGAGGCGCCGCGCCAGGTCCAGGCGGGCATCGCGCAGGGCATCAACGACATCGTGTGCCGCTGCCTCGGCGTCGAGGTGCCGGGGTACGAGCCGCTGGCCAGGCCCGCCGATTTCGTCAAGGCGCTGCGCGGGGTGCCGCGCACGCCGCTGCCGCTGTTCGCGGGGCTCGGCAACGTCCAGACATCGCCGCGCGTGCCGCGCCCGGCTCCGGCCCCCACCACGCCCACCCCGCAGCCGCCGTCGGCGCGGTCGCAGCACCGCGAGCCCGCGCAGAGCTTCCAGCAGGGCCCGCCCCCCGCGTCGGCGCCCACCGCCCCGTCGGCCCACCCGCCGCACAACACCGGCGGTGCACCGCGCAAGAGCCCCAACCGCGCCCTCATCGGCGTGGCCGCCGCGGCGCTGACCGTCATCGCCGGCCTCGGCGCCTGGGCGGTGAGCAACGGCGGCGAGGACCCCAAGCCGCGCGCCACCACGGGCATCACCGACAACAAGACCAAGCAGTCCCAGCCGCCTAAGCCCACCCCGGTCAAGCTGCAGGCGCAGAACGCGACCGCGGCCGAAGATCCCATCAACGGCCACTACGACCACACGATCACCAAGCGCCCGGACGCCGTGATCGACGGCAAAGACGCCGCGGTGTGGGAAACGCAGTCCTACGCCAGCACCAACTTCGGCAACTACTCGCGAGGCCTCGGCGTCCTGCTGGACATGGGCCGCCCGGTCAAGGTGGCCAAGGTCCAGGTCAGCGGGGTCGAAGGCGGCGGCACGCTGCAGGTGCGCGTCGGCGACACCACGTCCCCGACGTCCCTCACTCCCATCGGCAAGAAGGCCAGCGACTCTGGAGAGACCACGATCGAGGCCGAGGGCACTTCTGGTGGCCGTTACGTCCTGGTCTGGTTCACCAAGCTGCCGCCTTCTCTGAAGGGCCGGATCGGCGAGATCACCATCTACGGCACCCCGGCGTCCTAGCCGGCGCCCAGACCTGCCTGGGCGCCTCCGCCCATCGCGTCGCCGAGATCGATCGCTCCTACAAGAGCAGTCCCCTCCCGCCCGGGGGCGGACCGCGTACTCCCATTGTCAAACGCCCAGGTCACCGCAGGGAAGCAGAACGGCGGGTTGTGGATAAGCGCCAGATGCGCTTATCCACAACCCGCCGTTCGTCCGCTCCCACTCTGCCCCAAGCTGCGCACTCAAGGCTTCTGTCCCGATCTGATGGCGGCCCGGTAACCGATCGACAGGGTTATCGTCGCCAACGGCGCAAGCGCCACAAAGGGAGACTGGAAGATCGAGTGGGCCAGCGGTGCACGAGCAGGTGGTGGCGAAACTCCCTACAGCGTCAGTAGGAACCGCTGCAATACCACTTGTCCTGATCGAAGTACTCTATGCAAACCCGCGCCTTATAGGGGTCGCTGTCCCAGTACCAAGCCGTGTTGTAGCGGGCCACACTGGAGCCACCGGCATCCAGGAGACCGACCCTCGAGACGGTCTTCCATGAACCGTTCCCCTTTTTGCGCTGAATCTTGACTCGGCAGCGCGTCGCCCAGTCATTCGACGTATAGAAGCGCCCTCGCGCGTACCACTTCCCCTTGCCCCGGTGGTCGATGTCCAGCTTTCCATTACAGCCGAATTTCCATATCGACTTCTTTCCGTAGTACACCTGAGCCGATGCGGGACTGGCCGGTACGACCACCACAGCACCGGCCAGGGCGGCTATCGAAAATCCCGCGATAATCTTTTTCATCCGACTCCCCGAATCTGACCGTTCTGCCCGACGAGCAACGGCATTGGATGTTGACAAGATTCATGATCTTTCCGTTCACGTCAAGTCAAAGAATGCTTTGGCCGCATTCGGACACCTGCATGGCGTGAATCGAGCAACCCGCTCACCACAATCCTCGCGCGGTCCGCCGGGCAGGTGTCCGTCGGTGCCCGAGCCTGCTGAGCCCTCGTCGAGCGTTGAGGTCGGGCTCCGCTCCGTCGGGCAGGCCGTCGCCGCCCCGTCAAGTGGGCCTAGGTACTGTGCGAGGTGGGGTCTTTCGGCCTCTGCTCTGCAGGGCTTTCACCTGAAGCGGTGGCGGGACGCCGACAGGGCGAGATGCTGGACGGGGCCGGTACTGAGGACGTGGTGTTCATTGACTTTCGGATAACCGGCGCCATCAAGGGAGATCGCTGGCCTTCTGCAGCTTCGACGAACTCCGGATCGATCGATCTGGCCGGATCATGTGCGGTGTTGCCTTCTTCGAGCCGGTGTCCCTGATCCGCCGGCCCGGCGCATGGCTTGTCCTCGTGGCGTTCCAGCATCGACCCGCCGGCCTCCCGGCGCCGTCTGCTGTCGCAGCGCCGACGCCGTATGCAGCCGACGGGCGGGTGTGTCCCCTCCCGCGTCGAGGGATGCCGAGGTCACGAGTGCACGGCGATCAAGGTGGGCGATACCGGGGCTGTGACGTGGGGGGTCGGCAGTCGGTATCGTGCCTGTGAGCAGAATGTCCCCTCCCCCCAGGAATCCGTGGTGTGCAACCCAGCAGGTGCGTCCGGGCGTTGTCACCCGGCGCCGATCGGTCCTGCCGCACGTGAGAGCGGGCGTCCATGGCGTCGGTGAGCATGCGGCGCGTTGACGAGGTACCGGACAAGGAGCTGCTCGCGCGGCACGCGCAAGGGGATCCGCACGCGTTCGCCGAGCTGGTGAACCGGCACCGCGACCGGATGTGGGCCGTCGCGCTGCGCACGCTCGGCGACCCCGAGGAGGCCGCCGACGCGCTGCAGGACGCCTGCCTGTCGGCGTTCCGCGCCGCCGGCCGGTTCCGCGGCGACGCCGCCGTGACGACATGGCTGCACCGCATCGTCGTCAACGCGTGCCTGGACCGCATCCGCCGCAAGTCGGTGCGTCCCGCCACCCCGATGGGCGACGACGCGACGTTCGACGCCGTCGCCCCCAAGATGCCCGACCCGACCGACGCGCACGGGGTGTCGCTGGACGTGCAGGCCGCCCTCGCCGCGCTGCCGTTCGAGCAGCGCGCGGCGCTGGTGCTGGTCGACATGATGGGCTACTCCGTCGACGACGCCGCCCGTGTCCTGGAGGTCCCGGCCGGAACGATCAAGAGCCGGTGCGCGCGGGGCCGGGCGCGGCTCGCGCCGCTTCTGGGCCACCATCGGAACCGTCGGGACCCGCGGAACGTCCGAGGTATGGAAGGAGGTGGCACATCTTGACGAACCCCGCACATTTTGACTACGACACCCTGGCCGACCTGGCCGAGGGGCTGCTCGAGGACGACCAGGCCGCCTCCGTCAACGCGCACCTGGAAACCTGCGCCGAGTGCCGGGACCGATCCGCCGACCTTGCGGACGTCTCCCGGCTCCTGGCGGAGGCACCGGTCCCGGCCATGCCCGCCGAACTGGCGTCGCGCATCGACTCCGCCATCGCGGCCGAGTCGCTGCACAGCGCCACCGTGGTGAGCCTGGAGCAGCGACGCGGTAGGCGCCCTTGGCGGATCCTGTCGGCGGCGGCCGCGACGGTCGTGGTGCTCGGCGGCGGAGCGATGGTCGGCACGGCCGTCCTGGACGGCGACAACAGCGGCGACAGCGCGGCGAAGATGCCCGCGACCGATCCGGGCTCCAACGCCGCGCCCACCCAGAGGCTGATGGGCGCCGCGCCGCCGTTCACGGTCGCGCACAGCGGCACCGACTACCGGCCCGGCCAGGTCGGCGCGCAGGTCAGGTCGCTGCTCGGCAAGGGCCAGGAGCTGCGGACGCAGGGCGACCAGCCCTCGGCGGTGCTGCGCGGCTGCGTCGACGCGCTCGCGAACGGCAGGCGCCCCGAACTGGTCGACCGGGCCCGCTACAAGGGCGCCCCGGCCCTGGTGGTCGCGCTGCCCGGGACGAAGTCCGGCACGCTCGACCTCATGGTCGTCGGGGCGAACTGCACCGCGCAGGACCACCCGGTCCTGGAGCAGAGCACCGCCGCCGCCCACTGACAACGGCCCCGGCCCGCCGGCCGGGGATGACGCATGCCAGGACCCGCGCACACGGTGTGCGCGGGTCCTGGCGTTCGCTACAGGTCGGCCAGGAAGTCCAGCGCGATCGCCCACGCGCGCCCGGCGGCCTCGGCGTCGTAGTCGGGCAGGCCGGGGTCGGTGAACAGGTGCCCGGCGCCCCGGTAGCGGAACACCTCGGCGTCGGCGCCCGCGCGCCGCATCCGCAGGTACCAGGCGTTCAGCCAGTCGACGGGCTCGGCGGTGTCGGGGTCGGCGACGTGCAGTTGGACGGGGATCTCGGTGGAGGCGTCGTCGGCCAGGTCGGACGTGCCGTGCATCAGCAGCAGCCCGCCGGCCCTGTCGTCGGCCAGGGCCAGGTTCTGGGCGAGCGCGCCGCCGAGCGAGAAGCCGGCGTAGACCAGGCCGCGGCCCGAGATCGGCGCGGCGGCCGCGACGGCGCGCCGCAGCAGCTCGTCCCGCCCGATCTCCTCCTTGATCGCGATGCCCTCCTCGGGGGTGTCCACGACGCGCCCGTCGTACAGGTCGGGGACGTGCACCTCGTGCCCGGCGGCGCGCAGCCGCTCGGCGGCCTGGTGGACCGCGGGCCGCAGCCCGTACATGGAGTGCAGGAGAAGAATCGACGCCATGGGGAAAGCTTAGGGTCGCGCTCGCACGAGGCCGGGACCGGGCGGGAATCACCGGGGCCTAGGATCGGTTGACGCGACTGTCAGGCCGGGCCGTGCCGGAGGCGCACAGCAGCCGCGAGAGGCGCCGAGAGGCGGTCTCGCACGGAACCGCCGTGGCACCGCAGGCCAACGAGGAGAGGCACAGAACAGTGAGCGACGTCCGCAACGTCATCGTCATCGGCTCGGGCCCCGCGGGGTACACGGCCGCGATCTACGCGGCGCGCGGCGACCTCAAGCCGCTGGTGTTCGAGGGGTCGGTGACCGCCGGCGGGGCGCTGATGAACACCACCGACGTGGAGAACTTCCCCGGCTTCCCCGACGGCGTCATGGGCCCGGACCTGATGGACAACCTGCGCAAGCAGGCCGAGCGGTTCGGCGCCGAGCTCATCACCGACGACGTCACCGAGGTCGACCTGGCCGCCGACCCCAAGATCGTGAAGGTGGGCGAGGACGTCTACCGGGCGCGCGCCGTCATCGTGGCGACCGGGTCGGGCTACCGCGAGCTCGGGCTGGAGAACGAGAAGCGGCTGTCGGGCCGCGGCGTCTCCTGGTGCGCGACCTGCGACGGCTTCTTCTTCCGCGACCAGGACATCGCCGTGGTCGGCGGCGGCGACACCGCGATGGAGGAGGCGACCTTCCTCACCAAGTTCGCCCGCTCGGTCACCGTGGTGCACCGCCGGAGCGAGCTGCGCGCCAGCAAGATCATGCAGGACCGCGCGTTCGCCAACGAGAAGATCAAGTTCGCCTGGGACAGCGAGGTGACCGAGGTCCTCGGCGAGGACCGGGTGCAGGGCGTGCGGCTGCGCGACGTCAACACCGGCGCCGAGCGCGACCTGGAGGTCACCGGCCTGTTCATCGCGATCGGCCACGACCCGCGCAGCGAGCTGTTCCAGGGCCAGCTGGACACCGACGCCGACGGTTACCTGACCGTGGAGTCCCCCTCCACCAAGACCAAGATCCCCGGCGTGTTCGCCTGCGGCGACGTCGTCGACCACACCTACCGCCAGGCCATCACCGCGGCCGGCAGCGGCTGCGCCGCCGCCATCGACGCCGAGCGCTGGCTGGCCGACCAGGGCGCCGCCGAGCTGACGCACCAGGCCTGAGCCGAGGGTGGATCACGGGCCCGGTCCCCCGGGCCCCAGGGGAACGGCCCGCCAGGGCCGGCCGGACGCGGCGGCGGGGGTTCCGCCGCGGCGAAGCGAAGGAGAACCGATGAAGGCCGTGACCGACGCCGACTTCGACACCGCCGTCCTGAAGAACGACAAGCCCGTGCTCGTCGACTTCTGGGCCGAGTGGTGCGGCCCGTGCCGCATGGTCGCCCCCATCCTGGAGGAGATCTCCGGTGAGCACGGCGACAAGCTGGAGATCGTCAAGCTGAACACCGACGAGAACCCCGCCACCGCCGCCAAGTACCAGATCATGCAGATCCCGAACCTGCTGATCTTCAAGAACGGCGAGGTCGTCAAGCAGATCCTCGGCGCCAAGCCGAAGGCCGCGCTGATCCGCGATCTCGCCGAGTTCATCTGACCCCGAGCAGCCGAAAGGCCCCGTTCCGCCCGGAACGGGGCCTTTCGCGTGCGCTGAGATCGCCTCAGACGGGACGCAGCGCGCCCTCGGGGGTCATGGAGCCCAGCAGCCGCTCCAGCGCCACCTCGACGTCCTCACGCCACGACAGGGCCGACTTCAGCTCCAGCCGCAGCCGCGGGTACCGGTGGTGCGGGCGGATCGTCTTGAACCCCACCGACAGCAGGTAGTCGGCGGGGACCATGCAGCCGCCGGACTCGCCCTTCAGGTCGCCGAACGCCTCGATGGCCTTCACCCCGCGCCGCGTCAGGTCCTTGGCGACGCCCTGCACGAGCATCCGGCCGAGGCCGCCGCCGGTGAACTCCGCCAGGATGTGGCCCGTCATCAGCAGCACCGCGTCGGCGCTCACCGGGCTCGTCGGGAACGCCACCGAGCGCGGCACGTACAGCGGCGGGGCGAACATCACGAAACCGGCCGGGACGTCGTCCACATAGGCGATCTTCCCGCAGCCGCCCCACTCCAGCAGCGTGGCCGAGATCCACGCCTCCTTCTCCAGCGCGGGGTCGCCGGTCTTCACCGCGCGCTCCCCGCTCACCGGGTCCAGCTCCCAGAACACGCAGCGGCGACAGCGATGCGGGAGATCGTCCAGGTTGTCCAGCGTGATGTTGACGAGACGACGCGACACCGGAAAGGCACCCCCTGAGGGCTCGTGAGTGCGTGGCGCGTGCACCGTCGGAGCGCCAATTCGCGGAAATCCCCGGCAACACTCCGGGACCCTCGGGCATCGTATCCGACAGGGGGACCGTCCACCCTGGAGCTCCGGCCCGCCGCCACCGGGGGCAGCACACCCGCTCCCACAGGCCATGCCGTAGTTTGCTCAGACATCCGAATCACCCGTGGAGGTGCCTCGTGGAACAGCACGCGCGTACAGATGCCTACGTCGACCGCTACGCCGCCCGCGCCGCCGGGATGGTGCCGTCGGAGATCCGCGCCCTGTTCGCCGTGGTGTCCCGCCCCGAGGTGGTCTCCCTAGCCGGCGGCGCGCCGTACGTGTCGGCGCTGCCCCTGGACGCCGTCGGCGGCATGATCGGCGAGCTGGTGGCGAGCCGCGGCGCGGAGGTGCTGCAGTACGGCTCCGCGCAGGGCGACGAGGGGCTGCGCGAGCGCATCTGCGAGGTGATGGCGCTGGAGGGCGTCCAGGCCGGCGCCGACGAGATCGTCGTCACCGTCGGCGCGCAGCAGGCCCTGGACCTCATCACCAAGATCTTCGTGGACCCGGGCGACGTGGTGCTCGCCGAGGCGCCGTCCTACGTCGGCGCGCTCGGCACGTTCGCCTCCTACCAGGCCGACGTGGTGCACGTCCCGCTCGACGACGCCGGCCTCGTCCCGTCCGCGCTCCGCGAGACGCTGGAGCGGCTGCGCCGCGAGAACCGGCGGGTCAAGTTCCTCTACACCGTCCCGACGTTCCAGAACCCCGCCGGCGTCACGCTCAGCGCCGCCCGCCGCGCCGAGGTGCTGGAGATCTGCGCCGAGTACGACGTGCTGATCGTCGAGGACAACCCCTACGGGCTGATCGGCTTCGACGGCGAGCCGATGCGGGCGCTGCGCGCGGACGACGCCGAGCGCGTCATCTACCTCGGCTCGTTCTCCAAGACGATCGCGTCGGGGCTGCGCGTCGGCTGGGTCCTCGCCCCGCACGCGGTGCGCGCCAAGCTCGTCCTGGCCGCCGAGTCGGCGATCCTGTGCCCGTCGAACTTCTCCCAGCTGGCCGTCCGCGAGTACCTGAACACCCAGCCGTGGCGCGAGCAGATCAAGGGCTTCCGCGAGCTGTACCGCGAGCGCCGCGACACCATGCTGGACGCGCTCGCCGAGCTGATGCCCGCCGGCTGCACCTGGACCCGGCCCGCCGGCGGCTTCTTCGTCTGGCTGACGCTCCCCGAGGGGCTGGACGCCAAGGCGATGGCGCCCCGCGCGCTGGCCGAACGCGTCGCCTACGTACCCGGGACCGGCTTCTACGCCGACGGCGGCGGCCACCGGCACATGCGCCTGTCCTACTGCTTCCCCGAGCCGCACCGCATCCGCGAGGGCGTCCGCCGCCTCGCCGGCGTCGTGGAGCAGGAGATCGTGATGCGCGACACCTTCGGGGGCGCCCTCCCGGCCGAACCCCGCGGCGTCCACACGCCCGGCCCCGACGTAGTCTGAGGCATCTCCGACGACGCCGGTCCCCCGACGCGGGGGACCGGCGTTCTTTCGTCTCCTGTGAAAGGCACGTCTTGGAACTCGGGCACGTCGTCGTCCTCGCCGGGGGTATGTCGTTCGAGCGGGAGGTGTCGCTGCGGTCCGGGCGGCGCGTCACCGCTGCCCTGCGGGCGCTGGACATCCCGGTGGTGCTGTACGACACCGACGCCTCCCTCCTGGACCGGCTGACGAACGACCCTCCGGACGTGGTCTTCCCCGTCCTGCACGGCGCGACGGGGGAGGACGGCTCGGTCCGCGGCGTCCTGGAGCTGCTGGGCCTCCCCTACGTCGGCGCCCGCCCGGACGCCTGCCGCATCGCCTGGGACAAGCCGGCCGCCAAGACCGTCGTCCGCCGCGCGGGCCTCTGCACGCCCGACTCCATCGCGCTGCCGAAGGAGGTCTTCCACGACCTCGGCGCGGGCGCCGTCCTGGACCGCGTGATCGGCGTCCTCGGCCTCCCGCTGTTCGTCAAGCCCACCCGGGGCGGTTCGGCGCTCGGCACCTCCGTCGTCCGGCGCGCCCAGGACCTGCCGGCCGCCATGGTCGGCTGCTTCGCCTACGGCGACGCGGCCCTCATCGAACGCCACGTCGAGGGCACCGAGGTCGCGGTCAGCGTCATCGAGCTGGCCGACGGGCCGCACGCCCTGCCCGCCGTCGAGATCGTCGCGCCGGACAGCCGGTACGACTACACGGCCCGCTACGACGCGGGGGACACCGAGTTCGTCACCCCGGCCCGGCTGTCCCCCGCGGCCGCCGCCCGCGCCACCGAGGCCGCCGTCACCGCGCACCGCGCGCTCGGCCTGCGCGACCTGTCCCGCACCGACCTCATCGTCGACGCCGACGGCGAGGTCCACTTCCTGGAGGTCAACGTCGCCCCGGGGATGACCGAGACGAGCCTGCTGCCCCGCGCGGTGAAGGCCGCGGGCCTCGACCTCGGCACGGTCTGCCACGACCTCCTGCTCCGCCGTTTCCCGTGAAACATCCCGCCAGCGGCCCGGCGAACGAGCAGCATGACTCGGGCCGCCGCGCAGCATCGCCTGGGGCCACTTCCAGAATTTGAGCGCAGCCACACCACCTAACGTGTGGCAGGCGCAGCCACCTGATGCACTTCTCAGCCTCCGGCGCACCGCATGCGAGCCGCCTCGCTTGCACCCACGTGGTATCTGCCGCGCACCCAGCACCACCGCCAGCGCCATGCATGGCAAACGGTTCCTGCCGTTCTCCCCAACCGCGCCCCCGGCCAGCGAACGGGGTGCATCCGCGCCGCCACTTCACCTGGCTGCCTGCTGCCCCTGGGCGGCATCGGTGTGCTCAAGACATGGCACGCGCGGTGCCTGTCGCTCTGCACCGGAGCCTGGTGCGCCCGCGTATGGCGCTTCAACCGCACACTCAGCTGGGAGGGGGCGAGCTACGCCCGTACCGGCCAGCAGCACCCGCCCGCCCCTACGTCCGTGCGGCACCTACAGCGCACTCAATCCAAGCGCCGACGACAAGCGCGGCACACACGGTCGCTGCTGCTCTCCCAGAGCCCCAGTGCGCCGCACTTGAGCCGCGACAGCCGCGCACACCCGACCCCAGCGGACGGACTGTATCCACGCCGCTCCCCACGCTTGGCTGCCCCTGCGCCCAGGCGGCGGCACCTGCCGCGCACCTCACCCCGACCTCAACGCCATGCAAGGTGCAGCACACGATGCTTGCTGTTTTCTCCAAGAGCTCCAGTGCGCCGCTCGTGAGCCGCCACCAACCGCAAACCCCCCTAGCGACGGACTACACCCGTACCGCACCAGCGCCTGACCACCGTTACGCTCATGCGGCATCGGCATCCGCGATTCCTGCCGCTCTCCCCAAGAACTCGGTACGCCGCGCGTGAGACGCGTCAACCGCACACCGGCTACCAGCACCCGGCTGCCCTACACCCAGGCAGCATCCGCTGCGCGCTCAGCTCGCGGCACGTGCGGATCCCTGCCGCCCTCTCCAGGAATCCCGATACGGGGCGCATTACCGCACACCGGCTAGCGGACGAGCCACATCCATGCCGCACCAACACCCGGCTGCCGCTACGCCCATCCAGCATCTGCTGCGCGCTCAGGTCTCGGCACGTGCGGATCCCTGCCGCCCTCTCCAGGAATCCGGTACGGGGCGGGCGCGTTGCCGCGCACCGGACTAGCGGGCGAGCTACATCCGTACCGCACTAGCACCCGGCTACCGCTACGCCCATCCAGCATCCGCTGCGCGCTGAAGTCGCGGCGCGTGCGGATCCCTGCCACTTTCCCCAGGCATCCCGGTACGGGGCGCGTTACCGCACACCGGCTAGCGGACGAGCCACATCCATGCCGCACCAACACCCGGCTGCCGCTACGCCCATCCGGCATCGGCACGTGCGGATCCCTGCCGCTCTTCCCAGGAGCCGCCTTGAGATACGTCGACCGCACACACCCAGTCAGGGTGGGCTGCGATGCTCTCCACCGCTCGGCTTCCGTCGCGTGTCAGGTCATGGCTCGTGCAGAGGATCGGCGCTCGGCGGGCCGCAAACGTGTAGGGCACGCCGCGCGGGCTCCACATGCTTCTGCGCCGTCCTGCCCATCAAGCCACCGCACGGTCCCTCTCGTGCGACCTTTGGGCCAAGACCGGAGTGTCGCCGGGCATCCCTGTGCCGGCACGTGTTCGGATCGGCCGGGTGCGCCATGCGTTGTACCTTCCGCCCTTCGGCGAGCTGGCCGACCCCGCCGTGCTCGCCGATCTCTCAGCCCGGGCGGAGGCTGCCGGGTTCGACGGCGTGTTCCTCTGGGACCACGTCGTACGCCCGAACCAGCCCGACCTCCCCGTCTGCGATGCGTGGATCGCCCTGGCGGCCATCGCCATGCGCACGGAACGGATCACGATCGGCACCCGGATCACCCCGCTGTCCCGCCGCCGGCCCCAGGACGTGGCCCGGCAGGCGGTCGCCATCGACCGGCTCAGCGCGGGGCGCCTCGTCCTCGGCGTCGGGCTCGGCGCGGACAACGGCGGCGAACTCTCCAAACTGGGTGAAGTCGACGACGCGCGCACGCGGGCCGAGATGCTCGACGAAGGCCTGGACGTCGTCTGCCGCATGTGGTCCGGTGAGCCGGTCACCCACCGGGGCCGCCACTACCGCGTCGACGGACTTCGGTTCCTGCCGCGCCCGGTACAGCGTCCGCGCATACCGATCTGGGTCGCTGCGCAGTCGGTCAAGCCCGCTCCCCTGCGACGGGCCGCCCGCTTCGACGGCCTCTGCCCGGAAACCACCCCGGACGGCCTGCGCCAGATGCTCGACCAGATCGAACAGCAGCGCGGGGATCTCCAGGACTTCGCGGTGGCGGTGGGCGGCGCCCCTGACGAGGACCCGGCCCCCTACCGGGAGGCCGGCGCCAACTGGTGGCTCGTCCAGTTCCCCGAACTCACCAGCATCAGCGACGTGACCGGCGTGCTCGCCGACTGAGCCCACCCCGGCCAAAGCCGCAGAGGAGCACCACCACTGCCCTCTCGGCTCGGGAAATGTGGCAGCCAACGTTCTTCCTGAGCCTGCAGATCGAATTCGCGCCCGTGCATACCAGGCCAATGCCGCCCCTACTGCCCGGCCGGCGCTCTTCCACGAAGCACTGCCTGGATCTGCTCGGCTTCCTCACGCCAGATCTCCACATCCTCCGGTGTGAGGGCGTAAGTGGGCCGGCCACGTACCGGGCCGGTTGCCGCCGCCCCGGCTGCCTTCCTCCCCTTCACCGGCCCCGGAGCTCCGCGTTCCGCGAGCAGTTCACCAAGCCTCCTGGCACGCGTTGGGCGCCTTCAGACCGTCCAGTGGGCCCCAGGGGGGTGCTGACCGCGTCAACCGTGAACCCGGACGCCCAGCATCACCGGGCCGCCAGCCCGCTTACTCGCTACGGCTACGGCTACGGCTACGGAAGAACGAACCAGCGACTTCTGCGCGACGGGCCCGGCAACGCACTGGGCCACCCTCGGATCCCATCCACCGTCAGACGAAATGGCCACGCCCGACAGATGCAACCGCCGACCCGGCAGTCCAGAGGCACCACCGAAGTTCCACCGGACAGACCTTAGGAACGCTCTGACGCGCTGCACTTCTCTTCGAGAGAACGCCAGCGAGTGCCTGCCCCATCCGCAGCAACCGCCTCTGCGTCGTTCTCAGTCGGGCGGCGCTGCGCACCGCCCACTTCTGCGGCTCATGCGCCAGCACCGGCAGGGCGGCCAGGCGAGCCTCGCCCGCAGCATCCGAAACGAAAGTCCGCTGCGCGATCGCTCTACAAAAGACCAGGTCCCCCGGCAGACCTACATCAGCAGTACGACCCGTCCCGTGCGAGACGTCCACGAGGGCGCCGTGCCAGCAGGAAGCCAACGCTCCAGACCTCCCCATGCGCATGTTTCACGGGAAACACGCGTCGCCGATCGGTCACCTAGCGGGCATTCCACGCCCAGGCCTCATCCCACTACTCCTGCTTCCGCAGCGCGGCCCGCCCGAATGAGTCGTCCGTGAGGAGGTTGCGACGCCAGAGAGTCAACGGTCCAAGCACCGTGAGGTGCGTGTTTCACGGGAAACATGGCTTCCTTCTTGCTGTGCAGGTGGCTGGGGTGTGCATCCATGGCTGGTTTCAGGAGGCATGCCGAGTGCTGTAGCTGGCGACTGAGTGCCAGGGTTGGTTTCCCGTGAAACAGGATGGAGGCAAGGGGGAGGCTCCGTGGTCATATGCCCTGTGGGTGGACGCGAGTTCGGCTGCGTACCAGGGGAGGCCCAGCGGTCGACGTCTCCCGAGACAAGTGGACAGATGGTGGCGCCCATCTGAGGCTGTGGCCAGGTAAGCCAACCCATCCGGTGGTGCAACGATGCTCGCACCTGATCACGAAGGCGGCACCATGACCACGGCGCTCACCTAAGTCTGCGGTCAAGGCAATCCGAGACGTCCGGCAGGCCTTCAACGATGCCCGCGCCTAGTCACGATGGCGGCTGTTATGGCTGTGGGGAACAGGGAGGCGCCTCAGCCTCCGCCGCAGAAGAATCCTGGTAGCCGGCTGCGACGGGCGGGCTCGCCAGGAGGCCAGGGAGGGCAGCGGCACCTCACTCGAAGGGCCTGCTGTGCTTCATATGGCCTCGCTGGGCCTGAGTCGCTCTACGTTTCACGGGAAACATGGGGCTCCTCTAGTTGGGCGAGTGGGTGAAGGCGCGCAGCGGGCGACTGTTTTCGCCGGGAATGCCGCAGCGCCTCCCGGTGGCCCGGCCGGTGATGAGTGGTCATCGGCGTTCGGTTTCCCGTGAAACGGGAGGGCCAGGGGAGGCGCTGTGGGCGTGCAGCGGATTCACGGGCGATATCGGAGGGCGTTTCCTCCGGTATCGCCCGTGAATCAGAAGGTGTCGTCCGGGGTGGTGATCTCCACGTAGCTCCGGCCGGTGACGGAGTCGCCGTCGATGGTGCCGGTGACGGACGAGTCGCCCTCCCAGTAGCCGCCGCCGGGAGCGTCCTCCCAGGCGACCTCCTGGTCGAGGCGGCGCGGCTTGATGGTGAGGCATCCGCCGGGGACGTGCACCTTCCAGCCGCTGGAGTAGCTGAGTCCCGTCACCGGGCTCTTCCACGTGCCGAGCGCCTCGGCGTACAGCGACTTCGCCGGGAGGTTCACCGTCGAGCCGTCCTTGCGGACGAGCGTTCCGGTCCGGCGCACGACGCCCGTCCGGTCCTTGATCAGGTAGACCATGTACTGGGTGCCGTTCGTGAGCTGGACGCTGAACCAGTCCCAGCTCCCGTAGCCCCGCGTGAAGTCGCCGTACTGGTGGTCGAACCAGGAGGTACCGGTGACCTTGATGGGCTCGCCGTGGTCCCAGATCGTCCCGGTCGTCTTGAGGTTGGTGTAGGAGTAGTAGAACGACTCGCCCCACTGCGCGTAGTCGATCAGGCCCTTCACGTCCTTGTACTCGCCGTGCAGGGCGGGCGGCGTCCGCTGCTCCAGGTTGAGGGCGAGCTTGTAGGACCCGTCCTGGAAGCCGCCGCCGAGCCGGTACTGGCCGCTCTTGCCGGCCATGTTCCAGTCCTGGACGGCGATGTCGTAGCCGCCGCCCGCCGGCAGGTTGTCGGGCTGGCCGGCCGTCCGCGTCTCCCACTTGAAGCCGTCGCCGGTGAGGTCGGTGACGGCGAGGTTGGCCGCGTAGCCCTCCAGGGTCGGGTACTGGATGCGGTTGCGGAAGAAGACCTGCTCGAAGCCGTAGGAACGGCGCTTGCCGCGCGAGTCCACCCCGTCGAGGTGGCCGGTGTAGTACCACCACTCACGCGCGGTGTTATGCGGGGATTCGTCCTTGGGGATCGACACCCCGGGCGTGCTCGCCGATGCGGCCACCGGCAGCGTCAGCGCGACGGCGAACGCCGCCCACAACGCGAGGAGGCGCCGCCCGGCCCGTCGGCCCCTGTGGTCTTTGATCATGGGCGCAAGATAGTACCGCCGCCACCGGCACAGGGATTTGCGACCAATATTGGCCGTTCCGGTCATCCATTGGCCTATCGGATCTTGTTTTTCCACGCTGGGGACGGTATGGCGCCTATGCCGCCGAAAAGGCTTTGCCGCTGTTTCCCGGCCAGCCGTCCGGGAGCGGGCGACCGTGTCCAGGTAGGTTCGAGGCCATGACCGGCGACTGGCGGCTGGACCGGATCGGAAGTGCGCTGCGTGGTGAGAACCCCACCGTGCTCAGGCATCTGGACGCAGGCTTCGCGGTGATCGGCGATGTGCAGTTCCTGCCCGGTTACTCGGTGCTGCTGGCGGACGACCCCAAGGTGGAGAGACTGTCGGATCTCCCTCGGAGCAGGCGGATGGCGTTCCTGTCCGACATGGACCTCCTTGGAGAGGCGGTCGAGCGGGCGTCCCGGCGCTTGGACGCGGCTTTCCGCCGGGTCAATCTGGAGATCCTCGGCAACACCGACCATTTCTTGCATGCGCACGTCTGGCCCCGGTTCGAATGGGAGCCGCCCGACCTGGTGGGCAGGCCAGTGTGGCTCTATCCCCGCAGCAGATGGTCCGACGAGCAGTACGCTCTCGGCCCGCAGCACGACCCCCTGCGCAAGGAGATCGGGAACGAACTGGACCGCCTGCGCTCAGCGAACTGAGGGAAAGCCGTAGAGCGGCTCCTCGCACGCGTGGGGCGTCTCACCGATCGCCTGCGGGCGGCGGATTGGCAGCAGGCTGGTCGTGGGGATGACCTCCTTGGGCGTGTAGGGGCTTCTGATGGCTTGGGAAGTACGGAAGGCCCCGCTGAACCGCATCGGCTCCGTAGGGTGTCGCCACGGCGCGACTGGGCGAGGTTGTGGAGTCCTTCTGGGGAACTCCGGTCCCGAGAGCCGACAGGTCCTGGACCCTGATGCCGGAGTTCGAATGGCGCGCTCTGGCTCCGCTACGAGCTGAGGGGCCGGATCCCTGCCGGAACACAGGCGGTAGCGCATCTGCTCAACTCCGCTGGAATAGGGTCGCTTGGTGGGATTTGAGCTGTGGTGGGGCTGCGATTTTCGCTTCGTGCCCAAGGACCCGGATCTACCGCCTGGCTACGCGAACCTGCGATCCGTCGGGACTGGGATCTGTGTGGCGCATGCGGTCCCTGAGGGCTCCGATCTGCCGGTGTGCGGCGGTCCGCCGCTCCCGTGCAGCTACCACGAACCGTGGGGTGCACCGCTTCCTGAAGGCTTCAGGCTGTGCCCGACCTGCCTGGAACTCCGGCCGATCAGGACCGGCGAAGCCACCTGAGCTTCGCTGCGCCGGCCGGTCGGTGTTGGTGTGATGTCGCGGCCGAGGCGATGCTTGCGCGTCTGGTCGGGGACTACGTGCTCCAGTCGCACTGGATGGCCGTGGAGAAGTCGAGCGGTGATGGTCACCGGTCGTCCATGGACCGGCCAGAGCGGGCCACGGGTATCCGTAGCGCGGGCAGTTCCACCGTCCATCATCGCGGTGGCCTGCCAGGGGGAGAATCCTCCCTGTGAATGGGAGGGCGGGCATGGAGCCTCTGGACGAGTCGCTGGCGCGGTTGGGCGACCCCGACCCCCGGCGGCGGGACGTCGCCGCGGCCGAGATCGGTGACCTGCTGCGCGGGGGCGGGCTCGGCTTCGCCGCCGCTACGGCGGCGGTGGCCCGGCTGGTGGAGTCCGCGCTCGGTGAGCAGGACTTCCTGGCCCGCGAGTCGGCCCTGCACGCGATCACCGAGGCGTTCGGCCGGTACGAGTTCCCGCTGGAGGTCGTGGCGCCTCTGGCGACCGGCCGCGCAGGCATCGAGCCGGTACTGCTGGGATACGTCCTCTACATCCTCAGCGCGACCCATGATCCCCGGGCCTGCCCGCTGGTCCGGCCCTTCCTGGACCATCCCGACCCGGGTGTCCGTGAGGAGGCTGCTCTGGCGCTCACCGAGATACCCTGCCCGGCGCCCGCACGGTCCGCCTAGGGGGCGGGAAAGCGAACGCCCCGGCACCGGGGCACCGGGGCGTCGCACGTGGCGGTCAGAAGTCCTCGGAGCCGCCGACGCCCGCGTCGTCGGGGGCCATGGACTTGATGATCCGGTCCAGGTCCTCCAGCGTCGCGAACTCTACGACGATCTTGCCCTTGCTGCGGCCCATGTCGACCCGGACCTTGGTCTCGTAGCGGTCCGACAGCCGGTCGGCGAGCTGCCGCAGCTCCGGCGCGACCGTCTTCTTGCCGCGGCCGCGGCGCGGCTCGACCGGCTCCTCGGCCTCGCGCAGCGTGATGATCTCCTCGACGGCGCGGACCGACAGTCCCTCGGCCACGATGCGCTGGGCCAGGTGCTCCTGCGCCTCGACGCTGTCCAGCGACAGCAGCGCCCGGGCGTGGCCCGCGGAGATGACGCCCGCGGCGAGGCGCCGCTGCACCGCCGGCGGCAGGTTCAGCAGCCGCAGCGTGTTGCTGATGTGCGGGCGGGACCGGCCGATGCGCACCGCGAGCTGCTCGTGGGTGACGCCGAAGTCCTCCAGCAGCTGCGCGTACGCCGCCGCCTCCTCCAGCGCGTTGAGCTGCTGGCGGTGCAGGTTCTCCATGAGCGCGTCGCGGAGCATGTCGTCGTCCGCGGTGGCGCGGATGATGGCCGGGACGGCGGTGAGGCCCGCCTCCTGGGACGCCCGCCAGCGCCGCTCGCCCATGATCAGCTCGTAGTCGTGCTCGGCCGAGTCGATCCGGCGGACCACGATCGGCTGCAGCAGCCCCACGATGGAGATCGACTCGGCCAGCTCCTGCAGCGCCTCCTCGTCGAAGTGGGTGCGCGGCTGGCGCGGGTTGCGCCGGATCGACTTGGGCGGCAGCTCGGCGAAGTAGGCGCCCGCGACCGGCTGCGAGCCCGGGCCGGCGCCGGTGGCCGCGCCGTCGGAGCCGCCGTCCGTGCCGTGCCAGATGTCGTGGCCGGTGGCCGGGGGAGGCGGCGGGGCGGTGGGGATCAGCGACTCCAGGCCCTTGCCCAGGCCGCGCCGTGGCAGGCTCACTCGGCTGCTCCAGTGTTGCGGTGGGCGATCTCGGAGGCGGCCTCGCTGTAGGCGAGGGCGCCGCTGGAGCCCGGGTCGTAGGTGATGACGGACTGGCCGTAGCTGGGGGCCTCCGACACCCGGACGCTGCGCGGGATCACCGTCTTCAGCACCACGTCGCCGAAGTGGTTGCGCACGTCCTCGGCGACCTGCGCGGCGAGCCGGGTGCGCGCGTCGTACATCGTCAGCAGGATCGTGGAGACGCTGAGCGTCGGGTTCAGGTGCGAGCGGACCAGTTCCACCGTGCGGATCAGCTGGCCGAGGCCCTCCAGCGCGTAGTACTCGCACTGGATCGGGATGAGCAGCTCGTTGCCGCCGACCAGGGCGTTGACGGTGAGCAGGCCGAGCGACGGCGGGCAGTCGATCAGCACGTAGTCGTACTTGTCGGTGTCGTAGGCCTCCAGCGCGCGCTGCAGCCGGGACTCGCGGGCCACCTTGGAGACCAGCTCGATCTCCGCGCCGGCCAGGTTCAGCGTGGCGGGGGCGCAGAACAGGTTGGGGATCTCGGGGGCCTGCACGACGATGTCGGCGAGCGGGGTGTCCTCGATGAGCACGTCGTAGATCGACGGCACGTCCGCGTGGTGGTCGATGCCGAGCGCGGTGGAGGCGTTGCCCTGCGGGTCCAGGTCGACGACCAGGACCTGCGCGCCGTGCTGGGCCAGCGAGGCGGCCAGGTTCACCGAGCTGGTGGTCTTGCCGACGCCGCCCTTCTGGTTGGCGATCGTGATGATCCGGCAGCTGCCGGGCCGCGGCCACTGCCGGTCGCGGCGGGCCGCGGCGGCCTGTCCCTTGCCTGCGGCCGCCGTGGTTTCATGTGAAACCTTGGCGTCCTTGAGCGCCTCGCGCACCAGTTCCGACTCCCCCTGAGTTGGCCGTCCGGCGCGCGGTGCGGGCGCGGCGCCCGCCCCGCCGGTCGGCACATAGCCGACGTTGTCCGCCGTTCCGGACGTCGTACTTCCCCACATGGCGTGCCCGGAGGGCGTGGCCTCCGGCGCGGTCTCCCCCGCCGCCTCGTCGGCGCCCGGCTGCTGCTCGTCGGGGGATTCGCCGGCGCGGTCAGGCCGGCCCAGTCCTGGTCCCGTGCTCATGAAGACCTCTTCCTCGACCCTTTCGCGCGCCGGGGCGCGCGTGCGGCGGCACGCTCGGCCACCACACGGACGAGCGTTGTCGGCGGGTCGACCTTACCTTGCCCGACTTGCAGCAGTTCCGCCGTTCGCACGCCGAATCGGGCCAGCACCGGGCGGGCCTCCTCCAGCTCGGTGGCGGCCCGCTCCCCCTTCAGCGCCAGCAGTTCCCCGCCCGGCCGCAGCAGCGGCAGCGCCCACCCGGCCAGCCGCTCCAGCGGGGCGACGGCACGCGCGGTGGCCACGTCGACCGACAGGTCGGCGGCGGCGTCCTCGGCGCGGCCCCGCCGGACCTCGACGTTGCCGAGCTCCAGCAGGCCGACGGCCTCGGTGAGGAAGGTGGTGCGCCGCAGCAGCGGTTCGAGCAGGGTGATCTTCAGGTCGGGCCGGACGATCGCCAGCACCAGCCCCGGCAGCCCCGCGCCCGAGCCGATGTCGACGACGCGGGCGTCCGCCGGGATCGCCTCCGCCACGACGGCGCAGTTGATGAGATGGCGCTCCCAGAGCCGGTCGACCTCGCGCGGCCCGATCAGGCCGCGCTCGACACCGGGCCCGGCCAGAAATTCCGCGTAGCGTTCCGCGACCGGCAGTGCGTCCCCGAAGACCTCGCTTGCTATCCCCACCGGCGAATCGTTCCACAAAAGCTCGGGGCGGCGCACACAGGCATGCGCCCAGTACAGCGCGTCGCGCGCACGTGAGTGTGGCCCCGGCGACAGGGGGGCCGGGCTTATTCGCCGCCGATCGGGTACAGGAGACACCAGTGCTGCCCGACCGTCACGGAAGGAGGCTCCGAGACATGGGTATCGGAGTCAGTCTGGCTTTCATCGCCATCGGTGCGATTCTGGCGTTCGCCCTGCGAGTCGATCTCGCCGGAGTGGACATTCATCTCGTCGGCTGGATCCTGATCCTGGTCGGCGTCATCAGCATGGTCTTCACCCTCGCCTACACCCGCCGCCGCGCCGCCGGCCTGGTCGGCGGCCAGCCCGCCGCGTTCGGCGACGACGCCGGCGGCTCGCTCGTGCAGGAGCGGATCGTGGAACGTCCGGTCGGCGAGGCGCCGGTCGAGCGGATCATCGAGCGGCCGGTGGAGGGCTCGGCCGAGCCGGTGGAGCGGATCATCGAGCGGCCGGTCCGGCCGGAGCCGCGCGGCCACGCCGGGCAGGACCCGGCCGTCGCCATGGACCCCTCGATCGCGCAGGATCCCGCCCGGCAGAACCGCCAGTCCTGAGCGCCCGAGCCCTCGGGCAGCGCTGACGCCGCAAGGCTCCGCCGGGCGGTGCTCACCGGGACCGGCCTGCGCCGGGAACACGACGGCCCCCGCACCGAAAGGGTGCGGGGGCCGGCTGCGTTCGTGCTCAGGACGCCGGGTGGACCACGACGTAGCGCTCGGGCTCCTCGCCCTCGGACTCGCTGCGCAGCCCGGCCGCCGCGATCGCGTCGTGCACGATCTTGCGCTCGAACGGGGTCATCGGCGCGAGCGGCTTGGCCGTGCCGCTCTGGCGCACCTCGGCCGCGACGTCGGCGCCGAGCTTGGACAGCTCGGCGCGGCGGCGCTCGCGGTAGCCGCCGATGTCGAGCATCAGCCGGGAGCGCTGGCCGGTCTGCCGGTGCACCGCCAGGCGGGTGAGCTCCTGCAGCGCCTCCAGCACCTCGCCGCGCTTGCCGACCAGCTCGTCCAGGGAGGCGCCGACGACCGCGACCATCGCGCGCTCGCCCTCGACGTCCATGTCGATGTCGCCGTCGTAGTCACCGATGTCCAGCAGGCCCTCGATGTAGTCGGCGGCGATCTCGCCTTCCTGCTCGAGCGCCTGGACGTCGACCTCAGTGGTGTCGGTCTGGCTCAACGGGGATCTCCTTCTTCGACAGGCCGGTACTCAAACTAGCGCTTCGGGGTGCCGCTGCGCTTGCTGCGCGGCTTGCGCGTCGGCTGGTTGCGGACGACCTGCGGCTTGGCCTCGGGCTCGGGGGCCGGCTCCGGCTCCTTCTTGAGCTTGCCCTTCAGGCCGCCGCCAGGGGACCCCTTGCCGGGCGGCGTGTCCTTGCCGGCCGCGCCGTTGCCGTCGGCGCCGAGCGGGGGGTACTTGGAGTAGATGTAGTGCTGCTGCACCAGCGTCCAGCTGTTGGAGGTCACCCAGTACATCAGGACGCCCAGCGGGAAGCCGAGGCCGAACAGGCCGAACAGCGGGGCCAGGAAGACCATCATCTTCTGCGCCTGCGCCATCGGGTTGGCGTCGTCGGTGACCGGCTGCCGCTTCATGCTGGAGCGGACGGTGAAGAAGGTGGTGATGGAGCTGATGACCACCGCGATGCCGGTGATGACGATCGCGCTCCACGGCTTGGGGTCCGCGCCGAACGCCTTCAGGAAGGTGTCGGGGATGTGCGCGCCGAAGATGTTGGCGTGCTGGGCGCTCTTGACCAGGTCCGGCGTGATGGCGAAGACGCCCTGGCCGTCCTTGGCGTCGGAGACCCGCTTGAGCGTCTGGAAGAGGCCGATGAACACCGGCATCTGCACCAGGATCGGCAGGCAGCCCGACAGCGGGTTGGCGCCGTTCTCCTGGTAGAGCTTCATGACCTCCTGGTTCATGCGCTGCTTGTCGTTCTTGTACTTCTTGCGCAGCGCCTGGACCTTGGGGTTCAGCTCCTGCATCTTGCGGGACGCGTGGATCTGCTTGACGAACAGCGGCACGAGCAGCAACCGGAGCAGCACGGTCAGCAGGATGATCGCACCGCCCCAGGCCCAGCCGCTGTCCTTGGGGACGACCAGGCTGAGACCGCTGTGAATCCAGACGATCAGCTGGGCGACGATCGAGTACAGCCAATCAAGCACCGGGCAGCTCCTTGGGCTCTGCTGGGGCGGGGCCGCCCGCCTGGCGGCCACCGGAGGTGTCGGGCGCCGCCGGTGCGGCCCGGCGCGGCGGGACGGGGTCGAGCCCGCCGCGGTTGAAGGGGTGGCAGCGGCCGATGCGCCGGGCCGTCAGCCAGCTTCCGCGCAGCGCGCCGTGCACCTGGAGGGCCTCCAGGCCGTAGGCGCTGCAGGACGGCTGGAACCGGCACTGCTGGCCGAGCAGCGGGCTGAGGAAGCGGCGGTAGCCGCGGACGAGCAGGATCAGGACCCGCGCCGCGGGACCGATCCCCGCGGCCGGTCCTGGCGCGGGCTCACCCGGCCGACTGGTCATTTCCGCCCCTTGGACGCGGGCCGCAACAGCCGGCCCAGTGCCGACTCCAGATCCGCGGCCAGTTCGTCATGGCCCGCCGACCCCGCGGCGGGGTTGGCGCGCACTACGAGCAGGCTACCTTCCGGAATCCGGTCCAGGTGCCCGCGCACCAGGTGGCGCAGGCGGCGGCGCACCACGTTGCGGACGACGGCGTTGCCGACGGCGCGCGACACGATGAACCCGGCCAGCGGCGGCACGGGACCGGCCCCGGGCTCCTGATCCCTGGGGAGAAGGTGCACCACGACAGTCGGCCGTCCGGCGCGGCGACCGCGCCGGACGGCCAGCGTGAACTCGTCCCGCCGCCGCATCCGGTTACCGGACGGCAGCATGTGGGGGGTGGATCAGACCGCGATGCGGGCGCGGCCCTTGCCGCGGCGCGACGACAGGATCGCGCGGCCGGCGCGGGTGCGCATCCGAAGCCGGAAGCCGTGCTTCTTGTGGCGACGACGGTTGTTCGGCTGGAAAGTACGCTTGCTCACGAGAGGCTCCAGTGCTGCGGTCGGTTGGGTCTGAGGCGCGATAGCTCGCATCGAGGGCCGCGTCCGGTCCCCCGCAGCGGGGGCCCATCCGTACTCGCGAGGCGGGCCGGCGGGCACGCGTCATCTCCATCGATGCGACTCGACCTCAGAACGTTACGGGCTACGGGGGCGCCAGGTCAAACGGAGACCTCTCCGGCGGACCTTGTTTCCCCTTGTCGGCGCGGGTTTCGCGGTGGCCGGGCGGCCGATCTCACATCGGCTCGCCGGCCTGTGGAAAAAGGCGCGCGGCACGTGGTGTTCATGTTGCGACCATGCGAAAGAAACCGCTACAGTCTTGCGGCGAGCCGGTCCGGCTTGACGCCGATCACCCGCCTCCCCTTCCGGCCCCGCATTGTCCCGCCGGGGCCCGTTGTTCCCCCCGAATCACGCTTGCCGACACGCGCTGTGGGCTTTTGCACAGGCATACCCATGCTCATGCACAGCGTGTGGACAACTCTGTGGACAACTCGTGAGAGAGTAAGCCTTCCGCGGCGCCATCGTGCTCTTTGAGGCGGTTCACACCTGCGGAACAGCTGGGTGGCCGGATACTCCGGTGACGGGGATTTGGGGAGGGACCTTGCGCATGGACGGACAGGATCTCGGATCGGTCTGGGCCCGCACCCTCACGGCACTCGGCGAGAGCGATCTTGCCCCGAGCTACCGCGCCTGGCTTCCGATGGTCCGTCCGCTCGCGCTCGTCGAGGGCACCGCGCTGCTGGCCGCGCCGAACGAATTCGCCAAGGACGCGCTGGAAACGCGGCTGCGCAACCTCATCACGCAGGCGCTTTCGCATGAACTGGGCCGGGAGATCCGCGTCGCGGTGACCGTTCAGCCCGAGCCGACCGCCCAGCCCGGCGACCCTGGTCCCGGCATGCATGATCGCGGTTCGGAGTCCTCCTCTTATGGCGAGCGGCCGTACGAGTCCTACGAGGACCGTCCTTATGAGTCGTACGAGGACCGCTCCTACGGAGAGCAGCAGTACTCCGGCGAACCGTCCTACGGAGACCGTTCCTATCCTGAGCAGGGATATGGGGACAAAGGCTTCGGCGGGCGTCCTCAGCCGGGAGTTACCCACAGCCCCTCCTCCTCCAGTGGATATCCCTCTCAGGAAGAGGACCGCGGCTGGCCACAGCGCGACAACGAGCACGGCGGTGCCTTCCCCGCCGCTCCCCGTCCTCCTGCTTATGGAGCCGGTCCCGGTGGCGGACGCGGCGGTCCTTCCCCGTTCGAGGGGCGCGGCCAGCAGCAGCAGGGCGGCTTCGGTGGACGAGGCCGTACCGGCCCGGGCGGCTCCGAGGGGTTCGGCCATGGCGCCGAGGGCCCCGGAGGACGTCAGCAGGGCCCGCAGTCGTCCTCCGGCGGCGGGCATGCCCCCTCGCACCTGAACGACCGCACGCTGGCGGCCCCCCGCCAGGGCGGACGGGGCGAGCCGCAGGGCGCGCGCGGAGGCGAGGGCCAGCGCGGGCAGGGCGAGCCGCTGAGCCGTTCCGACGACTCCTATAAGAACGACTCTTTCTCAGGCGGCGGTGAGCAGTACCGGGGCGAGGGCCCGTTCCGTGAGGAAGAGGGCTCCGACGCGCGTCCGGCCGGGGGCGCCCCCTCCTCCTCCGGCGGCAGCTCGGCGGGCGCGTCGGCGGGGGAGCACGCACGTCTGAACCCCAAGTACACGTTCGAGACGTTCGTCATCGGCTCGTCCAACCGGTTCGCGCACGCGGCCGCGGTGGCCGTCGCCGAGCAGCCCGCCAAGGCCTACAACCCGCTGTTCATCTACGGCGACTCCGGCCTCGGCAAGACCCACCTGCTGCACGCCATCGGCCACTACGCGCAGAGCCTGTTCAACGGCGCGCGGGTGCGTTACGTGAGCTCGGAGGAGTTCACCAACGACTTCATCAACTCGATCCGCGACGGCAAGGCCGACGGGTTCCGCCGGCGGTACCGGGACGTGGACATCCTCCTGGTCGACGACATCCAGTTCCTGGAGGGCAAGGAGCAGACGCAGGAGGAGTTCTTCCACACCTTCAACACCCTGCACAACGCGAGCAAGCAGATCGTGATCTCCAGTGATCGGCCGCCCAAAGAGCTGGTGACGCTGGAGGACCGGCTGCGCAACCGGTTCGAGTGGGGCCTCACCACCGACGTCCAGCCGCCCGAGCTGGAGACCCGGATCGCGATCCTGCAGAAGAAGGCCCGCCAGGAGGGACTGGCCGCGCCGCCGGACGTGCTGGAGTTCATCGCCTCGCAGATCGCGACCAACATCCGCGAGCTGGAGGGCGCGCTGATCCGGGTGACGGCGTTCGCGAGCCTGAACCGGCAGTCGGTGGACATGAAGCTCGCCGAGATCGTGCTGAAGGACCTCATCCCCAACGACTCCGGTCCCGAGATCACCGCCGCGATGATCATGGCCCAGACCGTGGAGTACTTCGGCACGACGATCGAGGACCTCTGTGGACCGTCGCGGTCGCGGATGCTCGTCACCGCGCGGCAGATCGCCATGTACCTGTGCCGGGAGCTCACGGACCTCTCGCTGCCCAAGATCGGGGCCCAGTTCGGCGGCCGCGACCACACCACGGTGATGCACGCGGAACGTAAGATCCGCAGCTTGATGGCCGAACGGCGGGCGATCTACAACCAGGTCACCGAGCTCACCGGGCGCATCAAGCACCAGGCCCGCAAGCGCTGAGCGCCTTCCCCGGGCACCCCCAAGCCACGCACAACCTGTGGATAACTCTGCGTAATCCGTGGACGACCCAGGGGATAACCAGAGGATGACTGTGGACGACCTGTGGAGCGATTGTGGACCGCCTGTGCACGGCCACCCGGCATCATGGGGACGAACCTGTGCACGACCTGGGGACGGCCTGGGGACAACCGCCGCGTCGGCTCCGTCCGACAGACCTACCCGGCGGCGGGCGTGGGAAACCTGCGGAAAACCAGTGGACAACCGGGGGATAGCTTGGGGACGAGCTGTGGGGACGGTTTCCCCGTCCCCAGATCGTTTTCGCCCGTCCACCGCCCATGCACAGGGCCGGTGGACAGAGAAACCCGGTCTGACCTGCGAAAACGGTACTTGTGCACAGTATCCACAGCCCCTATTACGAGTACTACCCCTTGTCTCTACCTAGAAAGAAAAACAAGATCAACTTAGGGCCTGGGGATAAGCGCCCCGAGCGCGCTCCCCGGGCCTGATCGACCTCACCGTTGTCCGACACCTGCAGGAGGCGGGTCCCCTTGAAGTTCCGCATCGACAGAGACGCCCTGGCCGACGCCGTGGCCTGGACGGCGCGCACCCTCCCGGTGCGCCCCCCGGTGCCCGTCCTGGCGGGCATGCACCTCGAGGCGAGCGACCGGCTGAAGCTGTCGGCGTTCGACTACGAGGTGTCGGCCCAGGTGTCGGCCGACATCGACACCGAGGAGCCGGGCAGCGCCCTGGTCTCGGGCCGGCTGCTCGCCGAGATCTCGCGCAGCCTTCCTCCACACCCTGTGGAGGTGACCACCGACGGCGCCAAGGTGATGCTGCGCTGCGGCAGCGCGAAGTTCACACTCCTCACCATGCCTGTGGAGGACTACCCGACGCTGCCGGAGATGCCGCCGGCCGCCGGGTCGGTCGGCAGCGACGAGTTCGCCGCCGCCGTCGCCCAGGTCGCCATCGCGGCCGGCCGCGACGACACCATCCCCATGCTCACCGGCGTGCGGGTGGAGATCGAGGGCGAGACCGTCACGCTCGCCTCCACCGACCGCTACCGGCTGGCCGTCCGCGAGCTGCACTGGAAGCCCGAGCGCCCCGACTTCACCGCGGTCGCCCTGGTGCCCGCCAAGACCCTCGCCGACACCGCCAAGTCGCTGACCGCCGGCGCCGAGGTGTCGATCGCGCTGGCCGCGCAGGGCGGCGGCGCGGGCGAGGGCATGATCGGTTTCGCGGGCGGCGGCCGTCGCACCACCTCGCGGCTGCTGGACGGCGACTTCGTCAAGTACCGCTCGCTGCTGCCGAGCGAGTACGCCGGCCTCGCCGACGTCCAGACCGGCGCGTTCATCGAGGCGGTCAAGCGCGTGTCGCTGGTCGCCGAGCGCAACACCCCGGTGCGGCTGTCGTTCCGCAAGGGCGAGGTCGTGCTGGAGGCCGGCACCGGCGACGAGGCGCAGGCCGTGGAGGCGCTGGAGGCCGAGCTGGAGGGCGACGACATCGACATCGCCTTCAACCCCGGGTTCCTGCTGGACGGGCTGTCGGCGATCGGCTCCGACACCGCGCGGCTGTCGTTCACCACCCCGACCAAGCCCGCCGTGCTCACCGGCAAGCCGCCGCAGGAAGGCGAGAACCCGAACTACCGTTACCTGATCATGCCGGTCCGGCTGTCGGGGTAAACCTCGTCTCCGGGGCATACCAGGGAAGACCGGCCGTGGGCGGGGCGTCCGCCCACACGACAGGGGAGTCGAGATGGAGCTTGGGATCATCGGCCTCGGCAAGATGGGCGGCAACATGGCCGAACGTCTGCGCCGGGGCGGCCACACCGTGGTGGGCTACGACCGCAACCCCGACGTCAGCGACGTCGCCACCGTCGAGGAGCTCGTGCAGCGGCTCGCGGCGCCGCGCGCGGTGTGGGTGATGGTGCCGGCGGGCGGGCCGACGCAGGAGACCGTCAACCGGCTGGGGGAACTCCTGGAGCCCGGCGACGTCGTCATCGACGGCGGCAATTCACACTATGTGGACGACCAGAAGCACGGCGAGCAGCTGGCGGCCAAGGACATCGGCTTCGTCGACTGCGGCGTCAGCGGCGGCGTGTGGGGCCTGCAGAACGGCTACGCGCTGATGGTCGGCGGCGACGAGGACAACGTCAAGCGGCTCATGCCGATCTTCGAGACGCTGAAGCCCGAGGGCGAGTTCGGGTTCGTGCACGCCGGCAAGATCGGCGCCGGGCACTTCGCGAAGATGGTCCACAACGGTGTGGAGTACGCGATGATGCAGGCGTTCGGCGAGGGCTACGAGCTGCTGGAGGCCAGCGACGTCGTCACCGACGTGCCCGCGGTCTTCCACAGCTGGCAGGAGGGCACGGTCATCCGGTCCTGGCTGCTGGACCTGATGAACCGGGCGCTCGCCGAGGACGCCACGCTGGACGAGATCCGCGGCTACGCCAACGACTCGGGCGAGGGCCGGTGGACGGTGCAGGCCGCCGTCGACCACGCGGTGCCGCTCCCGGCGATCACCGCCTCGCTGTTCGCGCGGTTCGCCTCCCGGCAGGACGACTCGCCCGCGATGAAGGTCGTCGCGGCGCTGCGCAACCAGTTCGGCGGGCACGCCGTCGAGTCCGCCAAGGGCGCCGACTCCCCGGGCGCGGACGTCAAGCCGCCGCAGCTCTGAGCCGCCGTCCACAGCCTGTCGACGAGCCGCTCGCGGGCCGCCCCGACCCAGGGGCGGCCCGGAGGCTCTACTCTCGTTGCTCGTGCACGTCGCCCATCTCTCGCTCCAGGACTTCCGCTCCTACGCCACCGCCGAGGTGGCGCTGGAGCCGGGCGTCACCGCGTTCGTGGGCCCGAACGGGCAGGGCAAGACCAACCTGGTCGAGGCCGTCGGGTACGTCGCCGCGCACGGCAGCCACCGCGCGGCCACCGACGCGCCGCTGGTCCGGCAGGGCGCGGCGCGCGCCATCGTGCGGGCCGGCGTGGTCCGCGACGACCGGCGCGCGCTGATCGAGCTGGAGATCAACCCGGGTAAGGCGAACCGGGCACGGCTGAACCGCTCCCCCGTCCCCAGGCCGCGCGAGATCCTGGGGATGCTGCGGACGGTGCTGTTCGCGCCGGAGGACCTGGCGCTGGTGAAGGGCGACCCGGGGGAGCGCCGCCGCTTCCTGGACGAGCTGCTCACCGCGCGCGCGCCGCGCTTCGCCGGAGTGCGCTCCGACTACGAGCGTGTCCTGAAGCAGCGCAACGCGCTTTTGCGCTCGGGGGCCGCGCACCGTCGCTCGCCCAGCGCCGAGGTGCTGGCGACGCTGGACGTGTGGGATTCGCATCTGGCCCGCGCCGGCGCGGAACTGCTGTCCGCGCGGCTGGAGCTCGTCGAGGCGCTGCGCCCGCTCGTCGCGCGCGCGTACGCCGAGCTCGCCCCGCACAGCGGCGCCGCCGACCTGATGTACAAGAGCTCGATCGGCGCCGCGGAGTTGTCCACAGACCGTGCACAACTGGCCGAGCAGCTGCTCGGCGCCGTCGCCGAGGCCCGCAAGCAGGAGCTGGAACGCGGCGTCAGCCTGGTCGGCCCGCACCGCGACGAGCTGCTGCTGCAGCTGGGGGAGCTGCCGGCCCGCGGCTACGCCAGCCACGGCGAGTCGTGGTCGTTCGCGCTCGGCCTGCGGCTGGCGGCGTTCGAGCTGCTGCGCGCCGACGGCGACGACCCGGTGCTGATCCTGGACGACGTGTTCGCAGAGCTGGACGCCGGCCGCCGCGCCCGCCTCGCCGAGATGGTCGCGCCCGCCGAGCAGGTCCTGATCACCGCGGCGGTGCCCGAGGACGTGCCCAAGGAGCTGACCGGCGTCACCTACGCCGTCGCGGACGGACGGATCCGGAAGGAGTAGCCGTGGCCGACGAGGATCCACAGCCTGTGGACGGTTCCCCCGCCGCGCCGCCGCCCGCCGCGCCGGCGAAGTCGGGCATCGAGCTGGCCCGCGAGGCCCTCGCCCAGGCCAAGGCCGACGCCCGCAAACGCGGCACCCTGCCCGGCCAGGGCAAGCGCAAGGGGCCGCGGCCCGCGCCGGTCCGCCAGTCCGGGCGCGGCGGCGACCCCCAGGCGTTCGGCAGCGCGATCCGCGAGCTGATGGCCGCGCGCGGCTGGGAGCAGCGGGCGGCCGTCGGCGGCGTGTTCGGCAACTGGCCCGGGATCGTCGGCCCCGAGCTCGCCGAGCACACCAAGCCCGACAGGTTCGAGGACGGCGAGCTCACCGTCGTCGCCGACTCCACCACCTGGGCGACCCAGCTGCGGCTGCTGCGCACCCAGCTGATGCGCCGGCTGAACGAGGAGCTCGGGCAGGGGACCGTCAAGCAGGTCAAGGTGGTCGGCCCGTCGTCGGGACCGCGGCGCACCGGCGCCTGGCGCGCCCGCTGAGCCGGCCGCCGTCCTGATCAGCGACGACGCCGCGAACCCGCAGGTCGGCGACGTGCCGCAAAATGTCAGTGCCGGGTGCGACCATCCAAGGGTGGCTCGCGGAGCGGTTTTCCGCTGCGAGGGCCTCACAGGCCAGTGAACACCCCAGGGTGAATGGGGGGATGTACCTCCTCATCCGCTCGGCCGCCACACGTGCACACAGCGTCCGTCAGTGCCACTTTTCGGCGCATCACCCGGTAGAATGAATTCGGGTTCAGGATGCTGGGCCGCCATGGGTCGCCGCGGGGTTCTCTGGCCGACACGGACAGAGCACTGGGCGCCCTTCGTGTGTTACGGGGCACACCGCGTCCGCGTGGCGCGGGGGCGGCACGCTTCCCCGGCAGGAGGATCTCCTTTGGCGTACGACGCTAGTTCCATCACTGTCCTCGAAGGGCTCGAGGCGGTGCGCAAGCGCCCGGGCATGTACATCGGCTCCACCGGGGAACGCGGGCTGCACCACCTCGTCTACGAGATCGTCGACAACTCCGTCGACGAGGCCCTGGCCGGCTATGCCGACACCATCGAGGTGACCCTCCTGGCGGACGGCGGCGTCCGCGTCAAGGACAACGGCCGGGGCATCCCGGTGGGCGAGCACCCGGTGGAGAAGCGCCCGGCCATCGAGCTGGTGCTGACCACGCTGCACGCGGGCGGCAAGTTCGACGGCAAGTCCTACGCGGTGTCGGGCGGCCTGCACGGCGTCGGCTCGGCGGTGGTCAACGCCCTGTCGACCCGGCTGGACGCCGAGGTGCGCACCGACGGCCACTACTGGCGCCAGTCCTACGACTGGAAGGGCGCCAAGGGGCCGCTGGAGCAGGGTGAGCCGACCGACGAGACCGGCACCCAGATCACCTTCTGGCCCGACGGCGACATCTTCGAGACCCTCGAGTGGAACTTCGAGACGCTCTCGCGCCGCATGCAGGAGATGGCCTTCCTCAACCGCGGGCTGTCCATCACGCTGTGCGACGAGCGCGCCGACCACCTCACCGACGAGGGCGAGCCGCGCGTGGTGGTCTACCACTACGAGGGCGGCATCGAGGACTTCGTCCGCTACCTCAACGCGCGCAAGGACGCCGTCCACGAGTCGGTGATCTACCTGTCGGACGAGACCGAGGGCATGTCGGTCGAGATCGCCATGCAGTGGAACTCGTCCTACGCCGAGTCCGTGCACACCTTCGCCAACACCATCAACACGGCCGAGGGCGGCACGCACGAGGAGGGCTTCCGGGCGGCGCTCACCACGATCGTCAACCGGTACGCCCGCGACAAGGGCCTGCTGCGCGACAAGGACGACAACCTGACCGGCGAGGACGTCCGCGAGGGCCTCACCGCGATCATCTCGATCAAGCTGGCCGACCCGCAGTTCGAGGGCCAGACCAAGACCAAGCTCGGCAACACCGAGGCCAAGTCGTTCGTGCAGAAGGCGTGCAACGAGCACCTGCGCGACTGGTTCGAGGAGAACCCCGGCGAGGCCAAGGAGATCATCAACAAGGCCACGCAGGCCGCGCGGGCGCGGGTGGCGGCGCGGGCGGCGCGCGACCTGACCCGGCGCAAGAGCCTGCTGGAGTCGACCTCGCTGCCGGGCAAGCTGTCGGACTGCCAGTCGACCGACCCGGCCAAGTCCGAGCTGTACATCGTCGAGGGCGACTCGGCGGGCGGCTCGGCCAAGGGCGGCCGCGACTCCATCACCCAGGCGATCCTGCCCATCCGCGGCAAGATCCTGAACGTGGAGAAGGCGCGGATCGACCGCATCCTGAAGAACAACGAGGTGCAGGCGATCATCACCGCCCTCGGCACCGGGGTGCACGACGAGTTCGACATCGAGAAGCTGCGCTACCACAAGATCATCTTGATGTCGGACGCCGACGTCGACGGCCACCACATCAACACGCTGCTGCTCACGCTGCTGTTCCGGTTCATGAAGCCGCTGATCGAGGCCGGCCACGTGTACCTGTCCCAGCCGCCGCTGTACAAGATCAAGTGGGACGCGCGCGGCAACGAGGCCGACTACGTCTACTCCGACGCCGAGCGCGACCAGGTCATCGAGGCCGGCATCGCCGCCGGCAAGCGCGACCCGCGCCCGCGCGACCAGGTCCAGCGCTTCAAGGGCCTCGGCGAGATGAACGCCAACGAGCTGTGGGACACCACGATGGACCCGGCCAAGCGGCTCCTGCTCCAGGTGCAGCTCGACGACGCCGCGCAGGCCGACGAGCTGTTCAGCGTCCTCATGGGCGAGGAGGTCGAACCCCGCCGTGACTTCATCCAGCGCAACGCCAAGGACGTGCGCTTCCTCGACATCTGAGCCCCGGCGGCCACGAGCTTCCCTTCCCCGACGTAGAAGAGGTCTTTCACAGTGACGGATGTGACCACCGAGGGCGGCGTTCCGGGAGAGCGGATCGAGCCGGTCGATCTCCAGGCGTCGATGCAGAAGTCCTACCTGGACTACGCGATGTCGGTCATCGTCGCGCGCGCGCTGCCCGAGGTCCGCGACGGCCTGAAGCCGGTGCACCGGCGCGTCCTGTACGCGATGTACGACGGCGGCTACCGCCCCGACCGCGGCTACTTCAAGTGCGCCCGCGTCGTCGGCGACGTCATGGGCAACTACCACCCGCACGGCGACTCGGCCATCTACGACGCGCTGGTCCGCCTCGCGCAGCCCTGGTCGCTGCGCTACCCCCTGGTCGACGGCAACGGCAACTTCGGCTCGCGCGGCAACGACCCCGCGGCCGCCATGCGCTACACCGAGTGCCGCATGGCGCCCCTGGCGATGGAGCTGCTGCGCGACATCGACAAGGAGACCGTCGACTTCTCCCCCAACTACGACGGCCGCTCGCAGGAACCCGACGTCATGCCGTCGCGGTACCCCAACCTGCTGGTCAACGGGGCGTCGGGCATCGCGGTCGGGATGGCCACCAACATCCCCTCGCACAACCTGCGCGAGGTCGGCGAGGGCGTCCGCTGGTACCTGGAGAACTACGGCGCCTCCGACGAGGAGCTGCTCGACGCGCTGATCGAGCGGATCAAGGGCCCCGACTTCCCGACCGCCGGCCTCATCGTCGGCCGCAAGGGCATCGAGGAGGCCTACCGGACCGGGCGCGGCTCGATCACCATGCGCGCCGTGGTCGAGGTCGAGGAGATCCAGAACCGCACCTGCCTGGTCGTCACCGAGCTGCCCTACCAGGTCAACCCGGACAACCTCGCGCTGAAGATCGCCGAGCTGGTCAAGGACGGCAAGCTCGACGGCATCGCCGACGTCCGCGACGAGACCTCCGGCCGCACCGGCCAGCGCCTGGTCATCGTGCTCAAGCGGGACGCGGTCGCCAAGGTCGTCCTCAACAACCTGTACAAGCACACCCAGCTGCAGGAGACCTTCGGCGCGAACATGCTCGCGCTGGTCGACGGCGTGCCGCGCACGCTGCGCCTGGACCAGTTCATCCGGCACTGGGTGACGCACCAGGTCGACGTCATCGTCCGCCGCACCCGCTTCCTGCTGCGCAAGGCCGAGGAGCGCGCCCACATCCTGCGCGCGCTGCTGAAGGCCCTGGACCGCATCGAGGAGGTCATCGCCCTCATCCGGCGGTCCCCCTCGGCGCAGGAGGCCCAGCGCGGCCTGATGGGCCTGCTGGAGATCGACGAGATCCAGGCGCAGGCCATCTTGGACATGCAGCTGCGCAAGCTCGCCGCCCTGGAGCGCCAGGCGATCACCGACGAGCACGACAAGCTGATGGCCGAGATCGCCGACTACAACGACATCCTGGCCTCGCCCGAGCGGCAGCGGCGGATCGTCGGCGACGAGCTCACCCCGATCCTGGACAAGTACGGCGACGACCGCCGCACCCAGATCATCCCCTTCGACGGCGACGTGTCCTACGAGGACCTCATCGCCGAGGAGGACGTCGTCGTCACCATCACCCGCGGCGGCTACGCCAAGCGCACCAAGACCGACCTGTACCGGGCACAGCGGCGCGGCGGCAAGGGCGTGCGCGGCGCGCAGCTGAAGCAGGACGACATCGTCGACCAGTTCTTCGTGACGACCACGCACCACTGGATCCTGTTCTTCACCAACAAGGGCCGCGTCTACCGGGCCAAGGCCTACGAGCTGCCCGACGCCGCCCGCGACTCGCGCGGCCAGCACGTGGCCAACCTGCTGGCCTTCCAGCCCGACGAGCACATCGCCCAGGTCATGGACCTGCGCGACTACGACGTCGCGCCCTACCTGGTGCTCGCCACCAAGAAGGGCAAGGTCAAGAAGACCGCGCTGCGCGACTTCGACTCGCCGCGCTCGGGCGGCATCATCGCGATCAACCTGCTCGACGAGGACGAGGTCATCTCGGCCCGGCTGGTCTCGCCCGACGACGACCTGCTGATGGTCTCCACCGGCGCGCAGTCCATCCGGTTCAGCGCCGACGACGACTCGCTGCGCCCCATGGGCCGCGCCACCTCCGGCGTCATCGGCATGCGTTTCGAGGGGGACCAGGAGGTCCTCAACATGCTGGTGGTCCAGGACGAGACGCAGAACGTCCTGGTCGCGACCGTCGGCGGCTATGCCAAGCGCACTCCGGTCTCCCAGTACCCTCGGCAGGGGCGGGGGGGCAAGGGCGTGCTCACCGCTAAGATCGTGGAATCTCGCGGCAGGCTGGTGGGGGCGCTCATGGTGGGCACCGACGACGAGGTGTTCGCAATGACCTCGAACGGCGGCGTCATCCGTACCAGCGCGGCCGAAATCAAGCAGTCCGGCCGGCAGACCATGGGCGTCCGGTTGATGAGCCTCGCGGACAAGGCCGGCATCGTCGCCATCGCGAGGAACGTAGAGTCCATGGAGGACTCGGACGACGTCGAGGACGAAGGGGCCGCAAGTGAGTAAGGCCCCTGCGCCCGCGCTAGGCCAGGAGGACACGTGAGCACCCAGCCCGGCAAGAACAAGGGCCGGACGGACGACCCCGTCAAGGAGGGCTCGGGAGACGAGCCCAAGAAGACCGTGGCCGCGTCCGCCAAGCCCGGCCGGGACGAGGCGACCGCCAAGCTCCCCGCGCTGGACGAGACCACGCCCGACCTCGGCACCGTCAAGGACGCGGCGGCCAAGAAGCCGGCCAAGGCCAAGGAGCCGGTGGTCAAGGACACGGCGAAGGACGCGGTGGCCGAGCCCACCCTGACCGACGTGCCCGTCGCGCCGGTGAAGGACGCCGCGGAGCCGTCGTGGACCAAGCCCGCCGAGCCCGCCGGCTCGGTCTCGCGCGACCGCACCGACAAGCCGCTCGGCTCGCCGCCGCCGCTGTCGTCCCCGCCGTCGTCGGGCTCGTCCCCGTCGTCGTCCTCGGGATCGCGCGGGTTCGCCAGCACGGTCCTGAAGGACCGCCCGGTGGCCACCCCGGCCGCCGACGCCGACAAGTCCAAGCCCGCGGCGAGCGGCAAGCCCGCCCGCAAGGCCCAGCTCCAGCTCGCCCGGCTGGAGCCCTGGTCGGTGATGAAGTTCAGCTTCGTGATGTCGCTGGTCTGCTTCGTCGTCCTGCTGGTCGCCGTGGTCGTCCTCTACATGATCCTGGCCGGCCTCGGCGTCTTCGACGCCATCGGCGACACCGTCAACAGCCTCACCAAGCGGCCGGGCGAGTCCGGCGGCGGCGTCGACGCCGGCAGCTGGTTCTCCTTCGCCCGCGTCTTCGGTTACACCGTCCTGGTGGGGGCGCTGAACGTGCTGCTCATCACCGCCCTGTCCACCGTCGGCTCGGTCATCTACAACCTGGCCGCCGACCTGGTGGGCGGCGTCGAGGTGACCCTCAAGGAGGCCGATTAATGGATTACCGGTCGTCTCCTGAGATGCGGTAATCTCTCCTTGCTGCCGCCGGAGCGCGGCGGCGAGGTGCGGGCGTATAGCTCAGTCGGTTAGAGCGCATCCCTGATAAGGATGAGGCCCCAGGTTCAAGTCCTGGTACGCCCACTCGATCGCGAGGAGCGGTGTGCTCACGGAAAACGTGAGCCGCCGCTCCTTCGTCGTTTCGCCCAGGGGGCGACCCCCTGGAACCCCCGGGTGGGGGCTTCGCCCCCACACCCCCATGCGCGTGGCCGGGCTAGGTGCGTGAGCGGCGGAACCGCCGGCGGCTCAGGGTGTTGAACCGGCATTTGAACGACAGAGATGTTCCGTCCACAACGATCCACAGACCGCTCATCGGTGGCGCGCCGTCTGTGGGGCGTATGCGCAGCCGGAGCAGGCGGTAGCGGAGGCCCCCGCTGGGGCCGGTCGACTGGGAACGGCGGCCTTCGACGCGCTGGAGACCCTCCCACCGCCACCGCTGCGCCCCTGGGAGGCGGTCTTCGACGAACTGGGGGCGCGCCTGCCGACTGACTTCGTGGCTTTCATCGAGATCTACGGCAATCAGTTCCATCCGCTCGCCGCATGGCCCGAACCGGGCGGATTCCTGAGCTGGGGTGGCGACGTCAACGGCGACCAGCTGAGTTGGCTTACCGAAGGGAAACCCGAAAGCCGGCCGACTGCGGTGCAGGGCCGCCAGGTGCCCGACGGCGTCATCGACACCGTTCCGATGACGCGGTTCCTGTGCGGCCGGCTCACCACCCCGATCACCTATCCGCGCTTGCTCCCACGCCTGGACGGGCCCCTCACCTGCTTCAGGGAGTGACCTGGCGGGGGTCCTGTTACCTTCTCCCGCCGGCACTCGTCATAGGGGCAACGAACGGTTGTCGTACCGACGAGTGAAGCGAGGGCAGGATGCTGACCAACATCATGTACGTGACGGTCTATGTCACCGACCAGGACCGTGCGCTGGAGTTCTACACCGAGGGGCTCGGCCTGGAGAAGCGGATCGACTTCGCAGGGCCGGACGGGCGTTTTCTCACCGTCGGGGTCCCCGACAGCGCGGTGCAGATCATCCTGTGGCCGCACGCGGCGGGTGCGGGGATGGGCCAGGACGGCGCGCCCGGCCCGCTGCTCCTTGAATCCGACGATCTGCGGAAGGACTTCGAGGCCATGCGCCGGCGCGGCGTCACCTTCGCACAGGACGAGCCGGAGGACTACCCGTTCGGGGTCCGCATCGAGGCGGTGGACCCGGACGGCAACCGGGTCTCGCTCCGGCAGCAGCGCAAGCCGTGACCGTCCGGCTGGCCGAGGTGTTCGATGCCCAGCGTGACCGGCTGCGCGGCGTCGCGTACCGCATGCTGGGCTCGCACGCCGACGCCGAGGACGTGGTCCAGGAGGCCTGGATGCGCCTGGTCCGCCAGGACGAGGCGGACATCGCCAACCTGGCGGGCTGGCTGACCACCGTGGTCGGCCGGATCAGCCTGGACCTGCTGAGATCCCGGCACGCCCATCCCGAGCACGAATCCGCGGATCTCGTGGTGACGCCCGCCGACGGCCCCGCGCCGGACGAGCAGGTGGTGCTGGCCGATTCGGTCGGCCTCGCCCTGCTCGTCGTGCTCGACTCGCTCACCCCGAGCGAGCGGCTGGCGTTCGTCCTGCACGACATGTTCGGGGTCCCGTTCCACGAGATCGGCCAGATCCTGGGCAAATCCGCCGACGCCGCCAAGATGACCGCCAGCCGGGCCCGCCGGAAGGTCCGGGCCACGGACCGGCCGGCGGCCCCGGGCCGCGAGCACCACCAGGCCGTCCAGGCGTTCCGCGCCGCCGCCCTCGACGGCGACTTCGCGGCGCTCCTGCGCGTCCTCGACCCGGACGTGAAGCTGACCGTCGACACCCCCGGCGGCGTGGTCGTCACCCTCGGCGCCACCGAGGTCGCCGCCGGCGCCCGCATGTTCTCCGGCGAGGTCGCCCGTCAGCGACCCGTGCTGGTCAACGGCATCCCCGGCCACATGACCTGGCGTCCCGACGGGACTCGGCTCTCCGCCATCGCCTTCACCGTCGCCGGAGGTCGGATCACCGCTATCCACATCGTTGTGGACCCGGCCAAGCTCGCCGCGATCCAGCTGTCCGCCCCGGCCCGTCGATCGGACGGCTGATGCGGTGCCGCTTTCCACAGCCGGTCTCCGATGTGCACAGGCCTCGAACCTGAGGGGCCTTACTGTGGCCGGCTGTGAAACAGCGCCCTGATGCTCCTCAGGCGCTTCCAGGGGCTCCCATGCGGATCGGGGAAGCGCAGGACCACTTGCTCGCCCTCCTGCGCGAGGAGGGGCAAGAGCCCGGCCGGCTTTCCCCGCTGCCGGCATGGCGTGCGTTCAGCCGCTTCATGCACAGGCCGATCGAGGCTGTGGAAGACGCCTTGCTCTACGAGTTCGGCACGTACTCCTTCCGCGGCCCTCGGCGTTTCTGCCTGTCCTTCTGCCGTCAGGCCGACGTCGACGAGGGCAGGGAGCCGGCGTTTACAGCCTTCCTGAACGAAATCGAGCACCGGCCGGAGTGGCCGGTCATCACGGCGCTTCAGCCAGTGGACAGCTTCGTCTATCAGGAACGCGTCTGCTGACCGCCGGATCACGCCATCCGGCGTATGCGGTCAGGAGGCGAACAGCTCTGGGGACAGCGTTCCAGTGCGCTGGTAGGCCGGTCTGCCCACATCCACCATTGGTGGCGCTCCGCACAGCTTCAGGACGAAGCCCGCCAGGTCAGTGCGCCGCCGCAGTCCGGACACGCCGGGGGCTTGCTGGGGCTAATCGTCCTCGTCCTTGATGTCCAGCGTTTCTCGTGCCAGGCCGATAAACGTGACGTAGGCCGCTCGGAAATCCCGGTAGGCGGCGTCGTAGGCGGCCCGCCGCTCGGGGGCGTCGTCGCCGATGAGGGCCTTGAGCATCGCCTGCACGCGCCGCGCCATGTCACGTGCGTGATCCGCTGCGGCGGAGACCTCGGCGGGGCCGTCGAGCCGGACCTCGTGGATCGCCCGGTTCATACCCCTGATGGCCGGGGCGATGTGCTCGGCCATCTGCGTCAGGAGCCGGTCCTTGGTCTCACGGTCGGGCGCCGCGTCGACGTCGTCGATCTGCCATGTGACCTCGTTGAACGCGTGCGTGCAGCTCATCATTTCCCGGTAGGTGGACCGGCGGCGCTCGTGCTGTTCGCGGAGGGCCTGCGCCCGTGCGGACGTGCGGGCCTGGGTCAGCGCTGCGCGCAGGGTCGCCCGCGACGTGATGTAACTGGCCCCGAGAGCGGTCAACGCGGTGAGGACACCGACCCACAGTGCGCTGTTCGCCATGATCGGAGAGTTTGTCAGCCGAAATGCCGATGGGACAGCCCTCGCGGCGGAAGCACGCGTATCTCCTGGTCGTAGGGCCGGGGCGGATGCCGGGCTGGGCGACTTCGGCTGACCTAGACTCCCGGCATGGAGCTCACCGATGCCGCCCGCATGATCATGGCGGAGTCCGCGCCCTTCCCTGAGCTGGCGAGGGTCTCTCAGGGGGCCTATGACGAACTGGCCGCCGATCGGCCGGTCCATCACAGCGCCCTCACCTGGATGATCCGGGAGGCCTGCCGCAAGGACCTCTACGGGGCCCTCATCCGCAAGCACGGCGGCGACGCCTTCGAGGACATGGTGACCGTCATCTGCCGGGAGATCGACAGGCAGGCGCCGGTTCTCAGCCGCTGACGTTCCATCGGGGAATCCGGCGGCGGCGGACCTCGCCGTCCCTCGTGAGCGATGCCCTCAGTGCCTGTGGATCGGTCATGGACGGCAATCCCGGTGATATCCGTGGCTGCGCGCTGTGTCGTGTGCGGAGACCGGACCGATGCGCTGGTGGCCCGGTGCCGGACGGCCCACCGGCAGCCGCAGGAAGTCCACGTGTGCCGGTGCCGAGCGTTCATGCCGGAATCGATTCTGCGCAGCGTGCTGCGGCGTTCAGATGCGGATGCGTCGCCACCAACGTTGGGGTTTCGGGGGCTTTGGCAGGGCTTCTACGGCCTCCTCGGCGAGAGGCCGCGTGCGCGCAGTCGATGTCCCACGGGTTCAGAAACCGTACGTACGCGGTTTCGCCGCTGACGACCACCTCTAACTGCGGACCATCCTCGTTGGGGGAATCGATGCTCACGCCGCAGCACGTGCCTTCATAGAGCGGGAGCTCATATGTCGCCGGCTAGTCCTCGGCGGCGAGTCGGTGCCGGATCACCTCGCCGCCCTGGGGACATGGGGGTCGTTGCCGTTCCTGGGGTGATCAACCCAGTAGGCGGCTGTTTGGTGCTTTTGCGGTTTATGTCGTGTGGAGTGGCGGGTGGCCGCGGGCCGGGTGTCTGCGCGATCGTGGTGTGGACGACCGCGGTGATCTGGGGACATCCTGCGGACAACCGGTGGACAACTGTTGTCCACTGGAACGGCGCTCTGTGGAGGCAGGTTGTCCACAGGGTGTGGACAGTGGGGTGCGATGGTCCGAAAGTCCTTGCTGACCTGGGGTTTCTCGCGGTGGATAACCTGTGGGCCGAACGCTGTTCCGGGGGCGGACGGTGGATAACTTCGCATGCACAGGGCGGCGCGCCTGGGGACGGAGGTTGTCCACAGGGGTTGTGGGCGGGTCGTCAGGTATCGGGACCGTCACACCTTTCGCCGGCCTTGCCCGCAGGGGCTGGGCAGAGGGCGATCTTTACCGGCATCATGCGTGGTGATGACGCACCGGGCGCTCCCGAACGAAGGTGGGGACTTCGTGGACCCGTACCAGCAGGGCAATCCGCAGAACCAGCAATGGGGATATCCGCCGCCGTCGCCGCGGCCGGGCGGGGAGCTCGCCCATCCCGGGCATGAGCCCGTTCTTCTGCAGATCGGCGATACCGCTCTCACCAGGACGCATGTGATCCTGCCGCACGGCCGTTTTCCATTGCGCGGCAGCATGTGGAATGTGCAGGACTCCACGCAGGTGACCGAGGGGATTCCGGTGGTCGCGATCGTGCTGACCATCATCTTCGTGTGGTTCTGCCTCTTCGGTCTGCTGTTCCTGCTGATGAAGGAGCGGCGCTACACGGGCTTCGTCACCATCTCGGTGACCGGCGAGGGGTTCCACCACACCATGCAGTTCCCGGCCGGCCCGCAGAGCGGCGCGTGGGCGGCGAGCGCGGTGGCGCAGGCGCGGTCGATGGCCGCCATGGCTCCGCCGGTCCGCTGAACCTGAGGACGAAGGTGCGGCCGGACGGCCTCTTCACCGCCATTGTGCTGCGGTTATTCGTTATCCACAGGATGTGGAGAATTCCTGTGTGTAAAGCCTCGCGCGGCGCCATTGTAAAGGGGCGGGACGCGTCCGGGAGGCCGTTCCCGCTTGCCTGAGTCTGGGGGCAAGCGCCGGATTGCCCACGGTGTGTCGGCTGGTGAGACGGCGTGCGGGCCGCGATCGTGAACATGCACAGGTGCCCGTCCCTGGGGACGGCGCTGGGGATTTCCGGTGGGCAACTCTTTCCACCGGCCGGCGCCGGCTGTGGACGTGGTTTCCCACACCCTGTGCACAGAGTGTACGCAGTCGCGTGCACAGCGGGTTCAGCTGCAGGTGACAGGGTTATCCACCCTGTGGACGGGCATCGCAGGGCTGGTGATCCTTTTGGGGACGGCCGGTGGACGACGCCGTGGCCGGCCGCCCACAGTCTGTGCACAGAGGTTGTCCACAGGCTGTGGACAGCAGGGTCGGGCGGATGCGGCTTCCACAGGCCCTCCCAAGGCGCCGCCGGACTGGTGAAAACTCTGATCAGCTGGGGATTTCACTGTGGATCGAAGGGTGCTCCGGCGCTGCCCGCGCAGGTCGGAGGCTGTGGGGAAAGTTACCCCCAGCCTGTGGATAACCCGGATCCGCAGGGGTGGGCACGCGCGGCGGCCCGCGGCTTAATGACTCCATGCGGGAGCGTCTCCAAGCCGTGCCGAGCAGGCGGAAGGCGTCCGCGCGGCCTCACGAACACCCGTTCGACCCGGTGCTAGGCTCGCGGGTCCATGGGGCACCTTCTGAACGAGCCGGTCATCGCCGAGCACGACCAGGCGGGGCGGCTCACCGCGTACCGGTGGCGAGGCGCGCGCTACACCGTGGACGAGGTCCTGAAGTCCTACGGCACCCGGATCTACCGCGTCCGGGTGACCGGCGCGGACGGCCGCGCCGTCGCGGAGCTCGGCCGTGACGAGGACCGCTGGCGGCTCCGCCATCTCTTCTCCGCCTGACCGGGCCGTCTGGACGCGGGTCCCGGACGTCCAGGAGGGCGCACCGCTGGATCTGCTGACCGCCCGGTTCGGCCGGCAGCACTACGCCCCGCACGTCCATGACGAGTACGCGATCGGCGTGTGCGTCGACGGCCTGGAGACGATGCGCTACCGGGGCGAGCGCATCTTCTCGGCCGCCGGGTCGATCCTGGTCGTCGAGCCCGGCGAGACGCACACCGGCGGACCGGCGGGTCCCGACGGGTACGCCTACCTGGCGCTCTACCCGGGCGCGGCGACGCTGCGCGCCGTCGGCGGGGGCGGCGTCCCGCACTTCGGCCGGCCGGTCATCGACGACCCGGAGCTGGCCACGGCGATGCGGCTGACCCACCGGGAGCTGCGCCGCGGCGGCGACCCGCTGGAGGGCGAGTCCCGGCTGCTGTGGCTGCTCGGCGAGCTCGTCCGGCGCCACGCCGAGCCGGCGGGGGAGCCCGCCGCGCCGCCGGGCAGCCGGGTCGCCCGGCTGGTCAGCGAGCGGCTCGCGGACGAGCTGACCGCGCCGCCGACGCTCGCCGTCCTCGCCGGCGACCTCGGCCTGTCGCGCTACCAGCTGCTGCGCGCGTTCCGCTCGGCCACCGGCATGCCGCCGTACGCGTGGCTGGCCCAGCACCGGGTCGCCCGAGCGCGCGCGCTGCTGGACGCCGGGCTCCGGCCGGCGGAGGCCGCGTCGCTGGTCGGGTTCGCCGACCAGGCCCACCTGACGCGCTGGTTCCGGCGGGTGCTGGGCGTGACGCCCGGCGCGTACCGCAACAGCGTTCAAGACGGCGGCGCGCCGCGCCCGGCAGCATGACCCGGGCCGCCCGCACCGGGGCGGATGGACGGAGGTCGTGAGTGAGCCGGCGGGGCTGGATGCTGTTCGCGCTGATGTGCGTGGTCTGGGGCATCCCCTATCTGTTGATCAAGGTGGCGGTGGGCGAGGTCTCGGTGCCGGTGGTGGTCTTCGCCCGCACCGGGATCGGCGCGCTCCTGCTGCTGCCGTTCGCGCTGCGGTCGGGCGGCCTGGCGGCGGCCCGGCGGCACTGGCGGCCGCTGCTGGCGTTCGCCGCGCTGGAGATCCTCGGCCCGTGGGCGCTGCTGTCGGACGCCGAGCGCACCCTGTCCAGCTCGATGTCGGGGCTGCTCATCGCGGCCGTGCCGATCGTGGCGGTGCTGATCGGCCGGCTGACCGGCGACGCCGAGCGGCTCGGCCCGCTCCGCTGGGCCGGCCTGCTGACGGGCCTCGGCGGCGTCGCGGTGCTGGCCGCGCCGCACCTGTCGGGCGGGAGCGGCCGGGCGCTCGCCGAGATGCTGCTCGTGGTGATCGGCTACGCCGTCGCGCCGATCATCATGGCGCGGCGGCTGCAGGAGGTGCCGAGCCTGGCGCTGACCGCGGCCTGCCTCGGCCTGGCCGCGCTGGTCTACGCCGTCCCGGCGGCGCTGACGCTGCCGTCCGCGCCGCCGCCCGCCAAGGTGCTGGTGGCGCTGGGCGCGCTCGGCGTGGTGTGCACCGCGCTGGCCTTCCTGGTCTTCTTCGAGCTGCTGCGCGAGGCCGGGACCTCCCGCGCCATGGTGTTCACCTACGTCAACCCGGCGGTGGCCGTCGCCGGCGGCGTGCTGCTGCTCGACGAGCCGCTGAGCACGCCGATCGTGGTGGCGTTCGCGCTGATCCTGGGCGGTTCGGTGCTGGCCACCGTGCGGACGCGGGGGATCACCCCGGCGGGGGAGGACGACGACCCGCGGGCGGGAGGCGCCGGCCCGGCCCCGGCGCGCACCATGAAGGCATGATCCTCACCAGGCCGGGCCGCGCGGACATCGCCGCGGCGGCGGCAGCGGCCATGACCATGCTGGTGTACGCGGCGCAGAAGGCCTACATGGCCGCCGAAGGCAAGATCGGCATGCCGGGGCATGTGGCGTCCGCCGCGGTGCAGGCCCGGTTCGAGCACGCCGGGCTCGCCCAGGCCGCCAACGCCGGGCTCGGCGTCGCGGCGGCGCTGCTGGCGCTCGCGACCGTCACCCGCCGGGGCGGCCTGCTCCCCCGCTGGGCGATGCTCGGCACCCTGGCCGTCGCCGCGGTCATGCTGGAGACGGGCGCGCTGGTCACCCTGTGGCGGGTGGACTACGGGTCGCCGCTCGCCGCGCTGGAGATCCCGGTCGGCGTCGCCCAGGTGGTGAGCTGGACCGCCGTGGTGATCTCGTACTACCGGCGGTCGGGGACGGCGTATCCGGGGATCGACGGCCAGCGGACCGTCATGACGACCGACGCCTCCTCGGCCTCCCACGAGTGGTCGACGCCGCGCTCCCACAGCACGTAGTCGCCCTGCTCGGCCAGCACGACGTCACCGTCCGGGAACTCCATGCGGAACCGGCCGCTGATCAGCACCAGCAGCGCGGTGCGCTTCTCCCCGACCGCCCACTGCGCCCGGCGCTCCCCCTTGGGGTGCACGCCCCACTTGATCTCGACGTCCTCGCTGTGGCGCGGGTCGCCGGGCGGCTTGAAGTGCCCGAGCAGCCAGCCGCGGTCCTGCGCCCCGTCGGCCGCAGCCTTGCCCACATACACGTTCTCCGGCATGGACGACGACACTAACGGCCGTCAGGACGGCCGCTGGTAGACGAAGCCGTCGCCGACGACCGCCGCCAGGTTCAGATACGCCTCGCGGGTCTGCGGGGACAGCGCCTCCAGCTCGACCTCGGCGCCCTCCTCCAGGTGGTCGTCGTAGGGGATCCGCACGACGGCGCGGCAGCGGCTCTCGAAGTGCGCCTGCAGCTTGTCCAGGTCGACCTGGCTGCGGGTGCGGTTGCGCACCATCGACAGCACCACCACGCCGTTGCGGACCAGGTGGCCGTGGTCGTGCGCCTCCAGCCAGTCCAGGGTGGCGCTGGCCGAGCGGGCGCCGTCCACCGACGGCGAGCTGACCAGGACGAGCTGGTCGGCGAGCGCGAGCACGCCGGCCATCGCCGAGTGCAGCAGGCCGGTCCCGCAGTCGGTGATGCAGATCGAGTAGTACTGCTCCAGCACCACCGCGACCGCGGAGTAGTCCTCGGCGCTGAACGCCTCGCTCACCGCCGGGTCGCGGTCGGAGGCCAGGACCTCCAGCCGGGCGGCGTTCTGCGAGGTGAAGGAGCGCACGTCGGCGTACCGGGTGATCTGGTCGCGGTTGTTGAGCAGGTCCCGGACGGTCGCGGCGGTCTCCAGCCGCACCTTGTCCGACAGGGTGCCGCGGTCGGGGTTGGCGTCCACCGCGATGACGCGGTCGCCGCGCAGCGACGCCAGCATCGAGCCGAGGCCGGTCGTCGTGGTGGTCTTGCCGACGCCGCCCTTGAGCGACATGACGGCCACCCGGTGGTGGCCGCCGTTCACCGCGGTGCGCGCGCGCTCGACCAGGTCCTTGCGGCGCAGTTCGCCCTGCGACTCGCCCGGGTGGATGTTGCCGGCGGTGGCCTTGTAGACCGCGCGGCGCCAGCCCGACGACGGCGCGAGCCGCCGCTCCCCGAGGAGGTTCTCCGAGCTGAGGCTCTCGGAGGACTGCGGCGCCGGCGGCTGGTACGCCTGCGGCGGCTGGCCCTGGGACTGCCCCTGCGGCGGGTAGGCGGGCGGCGGCCCGCCATAGCCGCCGCCGGCGGGCGGCTGCGGGTAGGGCTGCGCGGCGGGCGGGCCGTACTGCCCGGCCGGGTAGGGCGGGAGCTGCTCGAACGCGGGAGCGGGCTCGCCCTCCTGCGGCTGGAAGCCCGGCGCCGGATACGGCGGCGCGCCGCCCTCGGCGGGCGGCGTGTACAGGGGAGGCGCGGGCAGGTCGCCGTAAGGCGCGGGGTTCGGCGGACCCCCGAAACCGGGCCCGGGCTCCCCCGGCCCGGCCGGCGCGAAGCCGGGACCGGGCTGGGGCGCACCGAAACCGCCGGGCGCGGGCGGGGCGGCGTCCGGGCCGGGCTGCCCGGTGGAACCGAACGGGACCGCCTGCGGGTCGGGGGCGGGCGAGTACGGCGGCGGGCCGAAGTCCGCGCCGGGCTGCCCGCCCGCGGGCGCCTCGGCGGCCTGCTCCTCACCGGTGACCGGACGGTCGGGGGCGTTCTCCTGCTGCCCGGACTCGTCCTGCGGCTTGCCGAAGCTCACCCCGGCCTGCCCGCTCTCGGCGGAGTCGTCCTGCCCCTGCTCGCCGTTCTCCCCCTGCGGACCTGCCTGCCCGCCGGTGGCCTCCTGGGACGGCTCGTCCTGCCCCTCGGCGGGCGCATCGAGATCGGCCGGAGGGCTGTAGGGCCCGGACGACTGGTCGAAGGGCGCACCGCCGGGGTGCTGGCCTTCGGCAGGTTCCCCGGGGGCGTTGGAACCGGCGGGCGGCTGGGCGGAGTTCTGCTCGCTCTGCGGGGCCCCGAAGGGAACACCGCCGGGCGCATTGGAGTTGGCCGGGGGCTGGCCGAAGGGCACGCCACCCGAGTGCTGGCCTTCAGGGGCGCCAGGGTCGCTGGGCGTGTTGAAGTCGGCAGGCGGCTGGCCGAAGGACGGCTGACCTTCGACAGGGGCGCCAAGGTCGCCGGGCGTGTTGGAGTTGGCCAGGGGCTGGCCGAAGTTCTGCTCGCCCTGCGGAGGGCCGAAGGGGGCGGCGCCGGGCGCATTGAAGTCGGCAGGCGGCTGGCCGGGGCCGTAGGGGCCGGGCTGCTCCTGCGGAGCACCGAAAGGTGCACCACCGGGCGCGTTGAAATCAGCCGGAGGGCCGTAGGGGCCGGGCTGGCCGTTGCCGGGGGCGTTGAAGTCGGCGGGCGGCGGCCCGAAGTTCTGCCGGCCGGGCGGGCCGAAGGGAACACCGCCGGGGGGCTGGCCCTCGGCAGGCGGCTGGCCGAAATTCTGCCCGCCCTGCGGGGCGCCGAAGGGCGGGGCGCCGGGTGCGTTGAAGTCGGCCGGAGGGTCGTAGAGACCGGGCTGGCCGTTGCCGGGGGCATTGAAGTCGGCGGGCGGCGGGCCGAAGTTCTGCTGGCCGGGCGAGCCGAAGGGAACGCCGCCAGGCGCGTTGAAGTCGGCCGGGGGCTGGCCGTACGGCGGCGGGCCGAAGTTGGCCGGGGGCTGGCCGGGCTGTCCCGGCGGCGGCCCGGGGGGCTGCTGGCCGTAGGGGGCATGGCCCGGGCCCTGCGGCGGCGGGCCGAAGTCGCCGCCGACAGGGGCGTACGGCGGCGGTCCGAAGTTCGCGGGCGGCGGGGCGTTGAAGTCGGCCGGGGGCTGCCCCTGCTCGGACGGCGGGCCGTAGGCGGGGGCGGCGGGAGGCGCTCCGAAGTCGGTCGGAGGCGGCGGCGGGGCGGCCAGCCACGGGTTGCCCTCGGCGTCCGGGCGCTGCTGCTCGGGCTCGGCCCGACCGCCGGTCTCGCCGCTCATCGCGTCCAGCGAGGCCAGCCGCTCCTCGAGGGAACGTCCGTCCTGATCGTTCCTTGCCACCGTCTCTCCCCTCGGTCAAGCTGCAGACGATCATTTGCGGAACAGGTCGGGATCAGCCCAGTGGCAGGATACCTGGCAGCAAATACCATGTATCGCAGACGTATGAGGGCATCGCCGGGGTTTCCGTGAGTACCCGGGTATGACCTGGCCCCTCCTGTGCAGCCGGCTGAGTGATCCCGGCCCGGCGGGGTCGTCATCGAGACGGCCGCCCAGTGCGGGCGGACGCGCGCAACGCCTGCTGTCATTGGGATTTCATCGCGGCTCGTTAATCTCCCGCCCATGAATCCACGAGCTGGATGGCGGGCCGGTGTGGTCGCGGCCGTCACCGGATTGGTCGCCGGGATGGGCGCGACGCAGCCGGTCGCGGCGCGCGAATCCCTTTTCCAGGAGCAGCTGGACCGCTACCGGAGCGCCAACGGGGCCATCGGCGCGGTGGCGACCGTGCGGCACGGCGACGCGGTGACCGCTTACGGCAGCGGCAGCACGCAGCTTCACCCGCAGGCCAAGCTCGGCGCCGACACCCGCTTGCGGGTCGGCAGCCAGACCAAGATGTTCGTCGCGACGATCGTGCTTCAGCTGGTGGACGAGGGAAAGGTGAAGCTGGACACCCCCATCGAGCGCTACCTGCCCGGTGTGGTGCGCGGCTCCGGCCTGAACCCGAACGCCATCACCGTGCGGCAGCTGCTGCAGCACCGCTCGGGCATCAAGGACAACCTCGGGTTCGTCAACGGCGACTACCTCCAGACGGCGCAGCTTCTGCTGAACCCCAGGTGGCAGCTCGTCCCCCCGACGCAGCAGCAGATGGTCAACGAGGGGACGAAGTACGGGAAGCAGTCCGAGCCGGGCCGCGAGGGCGTCTACTCCAACACCAACTACACGATCCTCGGCATGCTGGTGGAGAAGAAGTCGGGCACGGACCTCACCACCGCGATCAAGAAGCGCATCCTGAAGAAGGTCGGGATGACCTCGACGTTCTATCCGCGCCCCGGGCAGAAAAGCCTGCCGGCCCCGTACTCGCGGGGCTATCTCTCGGTCGCGGGCGTGCCCTTCGCCGACGTGACGAACTTCGAACCCGCGGTATGGGGGGCGGCCGCCGCGCTGGTGTCCACTGGTCGCGACATGACCAAGTTCGTGAACGCCCTGGTCTCCGGCCGGGTGCTCTCGCCGGCGCGGCTCGCCGACATGCGGCGCACCCTCCCCGTCGTCAGGGTCGGCGACTACGGCCTCGGGCTGGCCGCGTTCCCCACGGCGTGCGGTACGGCCTGGGGGCACACGGGTTCGGTGGCCGGGTACACCACGCGGACCGTCAGCAACGGCTCCCGCTCCATTTCCATCGGCATGAACAACACCGCGGTCATCGCCGCCCCGAACGACGCCGAGCAGCGCATGGTCGACAAGGCCCTCTGCGGCTGACCGGCGGCGTCCCCTCCACGCACGCGCTCCCGGGCCGGCGCCACACCGCGCCGGCCCGGCCCCTTTTCCCGGCCTGCCGAACGGAACGTGACCCGAAGCACCCCACGACCTAACAGACATCACTGTCTTTTAGGTCGGGTGCGGGCTACTGTCGCTGTCGCAGGACGGTAAGGGGGCCTCGAGCGGGGCGGCCCCTGGTGACGGTAAGCACCGGCCGGGAGCAACGTGATGTCGGACGTTCGAACGCAACTGCGGATCGCCGTGCTCGGTCCTCTCCAGGCATGGCGCGGCGACGCGGCGCTGGATCTGGGGCCGGTCCGCCAGCGTGCCCTCCTGGCCGCGCTCGCCCTGCGCCCGGACACCACGGTCAGCCGGCGCGAGCTGCTCGACGGGGTCTGGGGCCTGGAGCCCCCCGGCACCGGCGACAAGGTGGTGCCGGTCTACGTCTACCGGCTCCGCAAGTGCCTGTATCCGCAGGACGGGCCCGCCGACCCGGTGATCCTGCACGACCGCGGCGGCTACCGCTTCTCCAGCGCCGGGGCCGCCGTGGACACCGCCCGGCTGGAGGAGATCACGGCGGGCTCCGCCGAGGCGGCGGCGGCCGGTGACCTGGCGTCCGCCATCGGCCTGCACGCCCGCGCCCTGGAGCTGTTCCAGGGCGAGCCGCTGGCCGGGCTCCCCGGGCCGTTCGCCGCGGGGGAACGCTTCCGCCTCTCCGAACGCAGGATCGCGCTCCTCCAGGAGAAGCTGGAGTGGCAGCTGCGTCTCGGCCGGCACGCCGACGCGGTCGGCGAGCTGTCCGCGCTCGCCCCGGTCCACCCGCACAGTGAGCCTTTCGCCGCACTCCTGATGCGCGCCCTCTACGGCTGCGGCCGGCGCGCGGACGCCCTGGCGGTCTTCGCCCGCCTGCGGCGCCGCCTGGTCGACGACCTCGGCCTGGAGCCCGGCGAAGAACTCCGCCGCGTGCACCAGGCGGTACTCCGCGAAGACGACGGGCGGCTCGGGATCGTCCCGGCACCGGCGGCCGCGAAGGGCGTCCTCCTCGGGGGCGCGGACGCCGGCCGCGGGAAAAGCGCGGACTTCCGCAAGGCAGCGGCCGTCCGGGCGAGGGACGAGCTGCCCGCCGACCCCGGAACCCTGGCCGGCCGCGACCGGGAGCTCGCCCTGCTGACCCGCGCCGGCGAGGCCCGCGTGATCTCGGTGGACGGCGTCGCGGGAGCCGGGAAGACCGCGCTGGCGGTACGGGCCGGGCACCTGCTGCGGGCGGACCATCCGGACGGCTGCCTGTTCGTGGACCTGCACGGGCATTCCGAAGGCCGCGATCCGCTGGGCACGCGGGCGGCGCTGCGGCGGCTGCTCCGCTCGGTGGGCGTCGACGCCCGGGACGCCGACGACGTGGACGAGCTGGCCGCGCTGTGGCGGACGGCCACGGCCTCCCTGCGGCTGCTGGTCGTCCTCGACGACGCGGACAGCGCGGAGCAGGTGCGGCCGCTCCTGCCCGGCGGCGGCGGGAGCCGGGTGCTGGTGACGAGCCGGCGCCGGCTCACCGGCCTGGACGTGGACCGGCGTGTGCCGCTGGGATTGCTCGACCTCGACGCGGCGGAGGGGGTGCTCCGCCGCATCGTCGGGGAGCCGCGCGCCGCGCGCGAGAGGGGCGCGGTGCGCGCCCTGGCGAGACTGTGCGGACGGCTGCCGCTGGCGCTGCGCATCGCCGGGGCCCGCCTGCAGAACCGCCCGTCGTGGACGGTCGAGTACCTGGTCGGCAGGCTGGCGGACGACGACCGGCGGCTCGGGGAGCTGACCGCCGGGGACCGCAGCGTGGAGGCGGCGTTCCACCAGTCGTACGACCGGCTTCCGGGCACCGAGCAGCGGGTCTTCCGCATCCTCGGCCTGTCGCCGGTGGTGGAGACCGACCCGCAGGCGGTCGCGGCGCTGGCGGGCTGCTCGCCCCAGGCCGCCGAGCGGTCCCTGGAGAACCTCGTCGACGCGAGCCTGCTCCAGCAGCCGGCGCCGGGCCGGTACGGGCTGCACGACCTGGTCCGGGTGTACGCGCGGCGGCTGGCCGGGCAGGAGCCCGCGCCGGTCGCCCAGGCCCGGGCGGGCGTGTTCCGGTTCCAGCCGGCCGCCAGGCAATGGGCGGACGACTGCGAGATTCCCGTCGAAGAGCCGTTCAAGGGTTGGGAAGAGATATTCGGTGTGGCGGGGCCTTCGGGGCGGCTGTCTTAGGGCCGCATCGGAAAATTGCGGTTTCACCGGGATTTCAACGCCCGTCGCTAGCGTCTCCGGCGATCGCCGCCAGCAACGAATAACCCCTGCTCCCGACCAAGGCCGACGAGGCCTTGGGGCGGCCTTCGACGCCTTCTGCGCCACCGCGTGCAATTGACTCCCTCCACCAGAAGGTCGGACCGCAGTGAAAATCCCCCACATTCCTCGAAACCCCGACGAGAAGGACATCAAGCGCCGCCGGCGCATGCCCTCGCGCACGGTCGCCGTCGCGGTCGCCGGCGCGACGGCGGCGGCCGGCGGCATCGTCGCCATCACCCAGGCCCCAGAGCAGCGGATCGACATCAGACCGGTCGCGCTGAACACCGAATGCACCCCGGTGAAGCTGATGGTGGTGCCCGGCACCTGGGAGACGACCCCCGGCGCCGACCCGTCCGACCCGCCCGGCCCGCAGATGCTGCGCGGCATCACCGACCGGCTGCAGAGCCGGTTCGGCTCGAAGGTCTCCTCGTACTGGGTCCCGTACACCGCCAGGGCCTTCGACCAGGGCGTGGCGTACAACGACTCCAAGCAGAGCGGGCTGAACGCCACCCGCTCCGCCATGGCCGAGATCGCCAAGAGCTGCCCGGGCACGCGGTTCGTCGGCCTCGGGTACAGCCAGGGCGCGGACATCGCCGGCGACGTCGCCGCGGCCATCGGGAACGGGCAGGGGCCCGTCCCCGCCTCGTCCTACATCGCGGGCGGCCTGGTGTCGGACCCGGGCAAGGGCACGGACGGCGAGGTGAACCTCGGCAAGCAGGTGCCCGGCTCCAGGGGCATGGACGTCGGCGGGCGGCCGAAGGGGTTCGGCGCGCTGTCGGGCCGGGTCGCCAACGTCTGCCTGCCGGGCGACCTCTACTGCGCGCTCCCTCGGGACTACAAGCTCATGGCCGCGCTCACCACCGTCCTCGCGCACACGGGGGTGGCCGACCTCCTGGGGTCCGCGGAACAGGAGCTGAGCAAGCCCGCGGACCTCTCCAAGCCCGCTCGCCGGGCCGACATCAGCGCCCTGCCGGCCGCCGTGCAGAAGCTGGTCGAGCAGGCCCGCAAGAAGGACGCCGGCGGCGCGCGGCAGAACGCCGCCAAGCTCGGCACGATGGTCGAGCCGCTGCAGAACCTCGTCCGCACGCTCGGGAACCCGCTGCTGATCCAGGCGCTGCTGAACACCGCGCCCGGCTCGCAGACCTACATCGCCGGCCAGGTCCTGCAGATCCTCACCCGCGTCGACCTGGTCTCGCTCGCGAACGACCTGCAGTCCGCGGTCACGGCGGCGGCCAAGGGCGACCTGGACACCCTGCTGCGGGTCGCGATGAACGCGGCGCTCACGCTCGGGCCGCTGGCCGGGATCCCGGCGGACCAGCTGTCCAAGGCCAGCTGGGTCGTCCAGGGGATGCTGCCGGAGAACCTGCTCGGCCAGCTCGACAACATCGTCGGGGGCGTCACCAAGGTCGACTACGCGGGTCTGCGGAAGGCCGTCGAGAAGATCCCGGCCCTGGTCAAGCGGGGTGACACCGCCGGCCTGTACCGCGTCCTGACGGCCATCGAGGACCGGCTCATGCCGCTCGCCAAGACCGCCGACAAGATCGACTTCAAGGCGCTCGGCGCGCTGCTCTCGATGTGGCCCGCGGGGAGCAACGAGCGGATCGTCGGCAACGCGCTGGTCGTGCTCGACCGCGTCAACTGGAGCCGCATCACCCGTGACCTGCGGATACTCCAGGACAAGCTGGCCAAGTTCGACCCGAGCAAGCCGCCGAAGATCGACCCGGCGCACCCGGCCCGCTCCCTGACCGGCGTCTTCGGCGTCGACGTCCTCGGGCTGGTCCAGCCGATCACCGACCTGGCCGAGCACGGCCTGACCGTCGCCGGGATCCGCCTGCCCAACGGCACCCTCACGCAGCTGCTGACCAGCGACCTGACCCCCAAGCAGGTCATCAAGGAAGGCGTCGTGGTCGCGACCTTCTACGGCTCCGGCGTGCACACCTCCTACGGCAGCGCCCCCGTGGACGGCACCGGCCGTCCCGCGACCACCGTGCTGGCGGACTGGCTGGCGCAGCGGCTCGAGGACGCCTCCTGACCGCTCTCCAGGACGAGACCCGGCCGGGGGGCCCCGGGCCGGGTCGTCCGTTGCCGATCACCAAGCGGCGCCGCACCCGCCCGGGCACGGCCAGAGGGCGAGCCGCCGAGCGGATTAACTAGGGTGGTCGGCATGCATGCGATCGTGATCCGTGAGCCGGGGGACGCCGATGTCCTTGAATGGACCGAGGTTCCCGATCCCGAGCCGAAATCCGGCGAGGTCGTCATCGAGGTCGCCGCGAGCGCGGTGAACCGGGCGGACGTCATGCAGCGCCGCGGCCTGTATCCCCCGCCGCCGGGCGCGTCCGAGTATCCGGGGCTGGAGGTCTCGGGCCGGATCGCCGCGGTGGGCGACGGGGTGCAGGGATGGCGCGAGGGCGACGAGGTCTGCGCGCTGCTGGCCGGCGGCGGTTACGCCGAGCGCGTCGCGGTCCCCGCCGGGCAGGTGCTGCCCGTCCCGCACGGCGTCGGCCTGGCCGAGGCGGCGGGGCTGCCCGAAGTGGCGTGCACCGTGTGGTCCAACGTGTTCATGCTGGCGCGGCTCGGTGCCGGGGAGTCGTTCCTGGTGCACGGCGGCGGCAGCGGCATCGGCACGATGGCGATCCAGCTCGCCCGCGCCTACGGGGCCAAGGTCACCTGCACCGTGGGCAGCGAGGAGAAGGCGCGCGTGTGCCGGGAGCTCGGCGCGGGCACCGTGGTCAACTACCGGACGGAGGACTTCGTCGGGCACGGCCCGTTCGACGTGGTCCTGGACCATCTGGGCGGCTCCTACCTGCCGCGCAACGTGGAGGCGCTGGCGACCGGGGGCCGGCTGGTGGTGATCGGCACGCAGGGCGGCCGCACCGGCGAACTGGACCTCGGCAGGCTGCTGGTGAAGCGGGGCACGGTGCACGCGACCGGGCTGCGCGCCCGTCCGCTGGAGGAGAAGGCCGCGATCGTGGCGGCGGTCCGCGAGCACGTGTGGCCGCTGATCGAGGCGGGGGACGTCCGGCCCGTCGTCCACGCGCGGGTCCCGCTGGCCGGGGCGGCGGACGCGCACCGGCTGATGGAGGACGGCGCGCACATCGGCAAGATCCTTCTGACCGTGTGAGAATCGAGGGACTATGACGGAATCCTCTGACAAGCAGCCGCACGTCCTGGTGGTCGGCCCGAACGGGATGGCGATGGAGGGCGGCGGCGACCCCGGCCGGGAAGAGAAGTCGGTGGCCGAGATGGTCGAGCAGCCCGCGAAGGTGATGCGGATCGGCGGCATGATCCGCCAGCTGCTGGACGAGGTGAAGGCCGCCCCGCTGGACGAGGCGAGCCGGGCCCGGCTGCGCGAGATCCACCAGTCGTCGATCAAGGAGCTGGAGGACGGGCTCGCGCCGGAACTGGTCGAGGAGCTGGAGCGGCTGTCGCTGCCGTTCGCCGAGGACCAGGTGCCGAGCGAGGCCGAGCTGCGCATCGCGCAGGCCCAGCTGGTCGGCTGGCTGGAGGGCCTGTTCCACGGCATCCAGACCACGCTGTTCGCGCAGCAGATGGCGGCGCGGGCCCAGCTGGAGCAGATGCGCCGCGCGCTGCCCGCCGGTGCCATCCCGCCGGGCGCCGAGGAGGAGGGGCCGCAGTCGCCGCGGCACACCTCCGGGCCCTATCTCTAAGGGAACAGGCGCTCCAGGACCTGGGCGACACCGTCGTCGTCGTTGCGGGAAGTGGTGCCGGTGACGGCCGCCAGCACCAGCGGGTGCGCGTTCGCCACGCCGTACGAGGTGCCCGCCCAGGTCAGCATCGGCAGGTCGTTCGGCATGTCGCCGAACGCGACGACGTCGGCGGCGGTGATCCGGTGCTCGGCGCACAGCTCGGCCAGGGCGCTGGCCTTGGTGACGCCCTGCGCGCTCATCTCCAGCAGCCCGCGCCCCGAGGAGTGGGTGACGGTGACCAGCTCGCCGACGGCCTTCTCGGCCTTCTCGGCGAGCGCGTCGGGGTCGGCGCTCGGGTGGAAGGCCAGCAGCTTGGTGCCGCTGCGGCTGACCAGGGTCTCGCCGTCGACGGGCCGGCCGCCGAGCGCCTCGGCGTCCCAGCGGCCGAGGTTGTAGCGGGCCTCGAAGACGAACCCGGTCGGGTACTCCACCGCGAACCGCAGCTCGGCGTCGACGGCGCGCAGCCGCTCGACGGCCTCGGCGATGACGTCGGGCTCGATCATGCGGGCGCGCAGCACCGACTCGGTGTGCAGGTCGTAGACGACGGCGCCGTTGGCGCAGATGGCCACGCCGTGGTGGTCGACGGCGGCGGCGATCTCGGTCATCCAGCGCGGCGGCCGGCCGGTGACCATGACCAGCATCGCGCCGGCGCGCTCGACCCGGGCCAGCGCGGCCACGGTGCGGTCGGAGATCGTGCCGTCGCTGCGGACGATGGTCCCGTCCAGGTCGGTGGCGATCAGGCGCGGCTTCGGAGCAGACATGTCACCTTCCAGGGCAGCTGGAACACACCATAGGCGACACCTCCGTCATTGATCGCACACAGGTCGAACGGGAAGGGCCGCCCCCGCGACGGGGGCGGCCCTTCCCGGCTCCTCAGCGCTTGACCGGTTCCAGGACCTCCAGGCCCAGGAACTTCTGCAGGGCCTTCGGCACCCGCACCGAACCGTCGGCCTGCTGGTGGTTCTCCAGGATCGACACCATCCAGCGGGTCGTGGCGAGCGTGCCGTTCAGCGTCGCGACCGGGCGGGTCTTCCCGTCGCCGTCGCGGTGCCGCACCGACAGGCGCCGCGCCTGGAAGTCGGTGCAGTTCGACGTCGAGGTGACCTCGCGGTAGGCCTGCTGCGTCGGCACCCACGCCTCGCAGTCGTACTTGCGGGCCGCGCTGCTGCCCAGGTCGCCGGCCGCCACGTCGATCACCCGGTAGGGGATCTCGACCTTGGCGAGCATCTGCTTCTCCCACTCCAGCAGCCGCAGGTGCTCCTCGTGCGCGTCGGCCGGGTCGCAGTAGGAGAACATCTCCACCTTGTCGAACTGGTGCACCCGGATGATGCCGCGGGTGTCCTTGCCGTAGGAGCCGGCCTCGCGGCGGAAGCACGACGACCACGCCACGTACCGCCGCGGCAGCGCGTCGATGATCTCGTTCATGTGGTACGCGGCGAGCGGCACCTCGGAGGTGCCGACCAGGTACAGCTCGTCGGCGGGCAGCTGGTACACCTCGGCGGCGTGCGCGCCGAGGAAGCCGGTGCCCTCCATCGCCTCGGGCTTGACCAGCACCGGCGGGTACATCGGCACGAAGCCGGCCTCGACGGCCTGCTCCATCGCCAGGTTGAGCAGCGCGTACTGCAGCCGCGCGCCGACGCCGGTCAGGTAGTAGAAGCGCGCGCCCGACACCTTCGCGCCGCGCTCCATGTCGATCGCGCCGAGGGACTCGCCGAGCTCCAGGTGGTCCTTGGGCTCGAAGCCGAACCGGGTCGGCTCGCCGACGTGCTCCAGCACGACGAAGTCCTGCTCGCCGCCGGCGGGGGCGCCGTCCTCGATGAGGTTCGGCACCCCCTTCAGCAGTGCGTCCAGCTCGCCGCCGAGCCGGTCGGCCTCGGCCTCGGCGTCCTTGACCTGCTGGGCGAGCTCCTTGGCGCGGGTCAGCAGCGCCTGCCGCTCGTCGCCCTGCGCCCGGGACACCGACTTGCCGAAACTCTTCTGCTCGGCGCGCAGCTGCTCGAACGACGTCAGCGCGGAGCGCCGCCGTTCGTCCAGGTCCAGCAGGGTGCCGACGACGGCGTCATCCTCACCGCGGGCGCGCTGGGAGTCGCGCAGCCGCTCGGGATCCTCTCGAAGAGCTCGCAGGTCAATCACAGAGGCGAGGCTACCGAACCGGTGGTGCCTTCCGCGCGCGGGTTATCGACGCCTACTCGTATTCGGTGCCGTTCTTGCGGGTCAGGTAGGCGGGCGAGACGAACTTGGCGATGGCGCGGTTTCCGGTGACGGGGCTGTAGCGCTCGGCCGCGGTCCGGACGACCAGGCCCTCGCGCAGGTGCTCGGCGTTGCCCGACACGCTCTCGCGGCCGGTGGCCAGCTCCATCAGCGCCGCCTCGTCGTAGCGGCCCTGGTACAGGACCGGCACCATGGGCAGGCCGACGTCGGCGAGGACCTCGGCGACCTCGCCCGCGTCCAGCCAGCGCGCGGGTTCGCCGACGGCGACGTCGAACACCGCGTAGCCGGGGCGCTCGCCCCTGCCGGTGGCGCCGTACGCCAGGTCCTGCACGCCGGCGCCGAACACCTCGCCGAAGACGCCGACGCGGTCCACCCCGTACCGCTCGGCGATGCGCTCCGCCGCCGCCGGGACGCCGTGCGCCTCCACCGCGCGCCAGTACAGGTTCGCCGGGTCGTGCACGATCGCCATGCGCTTGGCGCTGAACCCCTTGGACGACACGTACCGCTCGCCGCCCGCCCAGGTGAACGCGCACGCGGTGCCGTGGATCTTCTCGGTCGCCACGACCTCCTCGCCCGGCTCGAAGATGCCGGGGTAGCGCTTGACGTCCTCGATGTCGATCCACGGGACCAGGTCCGGCGCCGCGGCGACCTCGCCGCTCATGTGCACCGGGATCGGCGGCACCCACTTGGTGACGCCGAGCTCGGCCGCGAAGTCGCGCCCCTGCGCGTGCGCCGCCGCCAGGTCCACGTCCGCGACGGCCTTCGGCACGCACACCAGGCCCTGCGACAGCTCGCCGCGCAGCCGCACCGCCTTGACGCGGTTCCTGCCGCTGCCGGCGAGCCGCCCGGTGAGGCCGAGCTCCTCGATCAGGTCGTCGGGGACGAGGGCGCCTTCGGGGATGTAGAGGGCCCAGTCGCCGGTCACGTACCGCCCCTTGGCGACGACGGCGCGGTAGAGCCCGATCTGGGCGAGCTCGAGCGCGTCGGCGTTGCCGTGCGGGTGGATCGTGAGCTGCTCTGCTGTTACTCGAAGCGTCGACATGGCGCCCCCTTATGGCCGGATACGTCCCGTCAGGGTGACAACGCCGCGCACGGCCCGGCAAAGGGTTTTCAGCGGGCGGTCCCGTGCGCGAGCAGCGCGTGCGCGGGCAGCGCGACCTGCCCGCCCGCCGCGTACCGGGCGACGATCCGGTCGTAGGCGGCCTTGACCCGCGCGACGGTCGCCGCGTCCTGCCGTCCGATGACCACGCCGTTGGAGCCGATCCGGGCCAGCGCGCCGGTCTCCCACCACTCCTCGGGGTCGACGGCGTGCTCCCAGTCCAGCTCCTCGGCGACGGCGTCGAAGCCCGCCCCGGCCACCAGCCGCTCGAACGTCTCGCGCTGCCCGTACTCCATGAACGGCGTCATCGGGATGTCGTCCGGCCAGGGCACCCCGGCCTCGTCCAGCGCGTCGCGCACCACCGCGAGCGCGCCGCTGCCGGGCATGACCCAGCAGGTCAGCGCGATGCGCCCACCCGGCTTGAGCACGCGCTTGAGGGCCTGGAGCGTCACGCCGGGGTCGCTCACGTGGTTGATGACGAAGTTGCCCACGACGGCGTCGAACGTGCCGGCGGGGAACGGCAGGTCCGGCAGGATCGCGACGTGCGCGTCCAGGCCGGGCACGTTCCGGCGGGCGGCCTCGATCATCCCGGCCTCGGCGTCGACCGCCGACACCCGCGCGCCCCGCCGCACGGCCTCGGCCGACACGAAGCCGGGGCCGGTGCCGACGTCCAGCAGCCGCGTCCCCGCGCCGACGCCGGCCGCGTCCAGCAGCGGCCCGACCGCGTGCCGGGTGAGCAGCGCGAACCCCCGCTCGTACGCGTCCGCCCGCCCGGCCCACAGTTCCCGCTCGTACGTGTCGAAGTCGATGCCCATGCCCGGACGATAGCCGGGTATCAGCGGACGTCGACGTGGTCGGTGGTGCTGCTGGAGCCGAGGTAGAGGCCGCCACCGGTGTGGACGGCCTTCCAGGAGCCGTCCTTGGACGCCTTGAAGCCCTTGCTGAACAGGCCCTTGGCGCCGGTCTCGGCGGTGGCGAGGAGCGTCCACTTCGTGCTGTGGTCGGCCTTGAAGTAGATCTGGACGGCGGTCCCCGCGGCGACGGGGCCGAGCCGCCCGGACACGGTGATCGTGCGGCCCTTGCGGACGGGCTCGGGTGCGGCGCCGAAGCGGGTGAAGGCGGTCCCGCGGACGACGGGGCTGTAGGCGAGGGTGTCGGGAGTGTCGGACACGCCGCTGTCGATGCCGTCGTAGAAGACCCGCCAGGAGCCGGTCCGGGGGGCGGCGGCCGAGACCGCGAAGCGGCCCTGGGCGTCGGTGCGGCCGTCCTTGGCGCGGGTCCAGGTGCGGCCGTCGGCGGAGAACTGCAGGGTGACCGGACGGTTCGCCACGGGCGCCTTGGCGCCGGTCACGAGCGTCCGCAGGAGCCGGCCGCGCGCGGTGACGCCCCCCTTCGCGGAGGTCGCGCCGAAGTCCTGGAAGCCCGCCGTGTACTGGACGTGCACCGCACCGGTGAGCGTGCGCACCGGCTTGAAGTCGCGGTTCCCGGCGAAGGTCGCCTCCCAGGCGCCGCTCGCGGGCACGGCCGTCCGCGCGGAGTAGCGGCCGTCGGCGCCGGTGCGGGCCGTGACCGCCGCCTCGCCGAGGCGGAGCGTGACGTCCTGCCCGGCGAGCACCCGCCAGGCGCCGGCCGCGTCCTGGCGCTCCAGCTTCCCCGACAGGGTGATCTGCCGGCCGACGCGCGTCACCGGCGACGCGGCGGCGCTCAGCCGGGTCGCCAGCGCCCGGTGGACGACCTCGACGTGCGCGGACTTGCCGGCGTAAGCGCCGTGCCCCTCGGCCACGATCGGCAGCTGGACCCGGTCGCGGGCGTCCAGGGTGAGAGCGAACCGGCCGTCCGCGCCGGTACGGGTGGCGACGCCGGTGTGGTCGGCGTCGCGGACCGTCACGCCCGGCAGCGGGCCGCCGGTCGCGGGGTCGGTCAGCCGCCCGGTCACCGCGACGCCGGTGTGGTCGGCGTCGACCACGGTGCGGTCCTGCCTCAGGTCGGCGAACGCCACGGGCAGCCGCCGGCCGAAGGGCTGGGAGCGGCGCTCGACGCGGTCGCCGCGGTCGTCCCAGACGGTCGCCACGATCTCGTAGTCGCCGACCGGCACGTCCACCGGCCGCAGCGACCGGTAGGACGTCACGCCGCCGGTCCCGCCGGTGGCGCCGAGCCTGCCGAAGTCGGCGACCGCGACGTCGGTGGCGGCCTTGACCAGCCTGGCCTCGACGCGGTCGACGGGACGGCTGTGGCCGACGGTCAGCCTGGCGTGGAACGGCCCGTCGAGGGAGCCGTCGGGGCCGAACGAGGTGACCGTCAGCCGGTCGCCCGGCAGGTCGACGAAGGCGGCGTCGCGCTTGACGGCGGTGTCGCCGTCGCGGTCGGTGACCTCGACGTCCAGGTAGGTGCGGCCCGGCCGGACGGTGACGGTGCCCGCGGGCTGCCACTCGCCGTTGGCGTCGGTGCCCCGGAACCGCCTCATGTCGTCGACGGACCCGTAGGGGCGGTCCGCGCCGCTCGCCCGCAGCCCGATGTGGACCTTGGCCACGCCCGCCGGGGACGCCGCCCGTACCTGCAGATACCGCAGCGCGCCGCTCTGGGAGACGTCGAGCATCGAGGTCTGCAGGACGATCACACCGGGGTCGGCCACGGCGGTGCCCGCCGGCAGCAGGGCGCCGGCGACGGCTGTGGACAGCAGGACCGGCATGATGCGGCGCACGGCGACTCCAAGATCGGCACAAGGATGATCAGGAGACGGGCGAGGAACCGGCGGGGTTGTCCCGCCCCGATGTGACCCGCGTCTCAGCGCGCGTCGATCCAGAGGGAGCGCGCGACGGCGCACAGCTCGCCGTCCGCCGTGGCGACGGCGCTGCCGGCGACGGTCTTGCGCCCGTCCCGGGAGATCACCCAGCCGAACGCGACATGCCGCTCCCCGGCGATGATCGGCCGGTGCAGGGTCGCCGCGAGGTTGGCGGTCATGACGCGGGCGGGGGCGTCGGGCCGGCGGAACCGCGCCCAGCCCGCGGGGCAGTCCAGCGCGGCCCAGGCCTGCACGGCGGGCAGCGCGCCGTCCGGGCCGCCCAGCGCGGGCGCCGGGCGCCAGGCCGCCGCGACGACGCCGCGCTCCGGCAGCAGCCCGAGGAACTGCCGCAGCCCCTCGCCCTCGGCGCGCCGCGGCCCGCAGCCGTAGCAGTCGTGCTGGACGATCGGCGCCTCGGTCACGTACTCGCCCGTCGCCCTGAGCGCCTCGTCCCAGGTGGGCGGCGCCGGGACGTCGACGGCGACCTCGGCGGGCCGGGCGGACGCGATCGGGCCCTCGCCGTCCTCGAGCCGCCGCCGCCCGTCCGCCTCGGTGATCGTGAGCATGACGCCGAGCGGGGCGGGACGGTGGAAGTCCACGTGCTGCCCGCCGTCCCCGGACGGGGCGGCGAGCAGCCCCGCCACGAACCCGCCGAACCCGACGTCGGGGAACCCGTAGACCCCCTTGGGGATGACGACCTGATGCGCCACGCTGCCACCTTCCGTCCGCGGAAAGTTGATCTTATGGAACGGGGTTCGGTGCTGTCACGGGCGCCCGGCTCGGGTGGACGCTAGACGGAACGTCGTTCCGATAGTGCTGGGTGAACGTCCTGAACGGCGTTCCGTCGGCGGTCAGCGCAGCCCTGCGATGAGGAACCCGACCAGCCGGCGCGCGTCGTAGCGCGGGTCGCTGTCCGCGCCGATGCACAGGTTCCCGACGCCGCGCATGAGCTCGTAGGCGTCGACGCCGGGGCGGATCTCGCCGGCGGCGGCCGCGGCGCCCAGCAGCTCGGCGCACACGGGCACGAGCCGGTCGAGGAAATAGGTGTGCAGCGCGGCGAAGCCCGCGTCGTCGGATCGCAGCGCGGCCGCGAGCCCGTGCTTGGTGACCAGGAAGTCGACGAACAGGTTGATCCACCGCCCCAGCGCGGCGTGCGGGGTCACGCCGCTCGCCAGCAGGGCCGGGCCGGCTTCGGCGCAGGACTCCACCTGGTGCCGGTAGACGGCGATGACCAGGTCCGCCCGCGTCGGGAAGTGGCGGTAGATCGTGGCCACCCCGACCCCCGCCCTGGCCGCGATGTCGCGCACCGGCGCGTCGACGCCCGAGGCCACGAAGGCCGCCGCGGCGGCGTCGAGCAGCGTCATCTTGTTGCGCCGGGCGTCGGCCCGCCTGCGCGGGGCGCCCCCGTCCCCGTCGTTCGCCACGCCGTCTCCTCCACTCCCGCCTTGCTAAGCGGAACCTTGTTCCGTATGTTTACCGGAACGAGGTTCCGTTTGCCGGTGCTCCCGGCCGCCTCGCGATCGTAGCCCGCGCCGGCGATCCGCCGGCGCACGAGACCGAACGAAGGAATCCCCGTGAACGACACAAGCACGCCGATCGTCTCGGTGAAGCCGGTCGTCCTGCCCGCCCCCGGCCGCGGTGAGGACCTGCGGGTGCGCGTGTCCGCGCCTGTCACCGGACGCGACCTGCCCGTCATCGTCTTCTCGCACGGGCACGGCTGGTCGATGGACGGTTACGCCCCGCTGGCGGACTTCTGGGCCGCCCACGGCTTCGTGGTCGTGCAGCCCACCCACCTCGACTCGCGGAGGCTGGGCCTTCCCGCCGACGACCCCCGCACGCCGGAGATCTGGCGGCTCCGCGTGCAGGACCTCAAACGCGCCATCGACGGGCTCGACGCCCTGGAGGCCGCCGTGCCCGGCCTCGCGGGACGCGTCGACCACGGCCGCATCGCCGTGGCCGGCCACTCCTGGGGCGCGCAGTCGGCCGGCATGCTGCTGGGCGCGCGCGTCCTCGACGCCGACGGCGTCCCCGGGGCGGACATGTCCGACCCGCGGGTCAAGGCGGGCGTGCTGCTCGCCGCGGCCGGGCTGGGCGACGACCTGTCGCCGTTCGCGGCCGAGCACCTGCCCTTCATGAGACCGTCCTTCGCCGGCATGACCACGCCCGCGCTCGTCGTCGCCGGGGACCAGGACCGGTCCGCGCTGACCACGCGGGGGCCGGACTGGTTCACCGACGCCTACTTCCACAGCCCCGGCAGCAAGAGCCTGCTCACGCTGCCGGGCGGGGAGCACTCCCTCGGCGGCATCCCCGGGTACGAGGTCGCGGAGACGACGGACGAGAGCCCCGCGCGCGTCGCGCTGGTCCAGCGGCTCAGCCTGGCCTACCTGCGCGGTGTCCTCTGCTCCGAGGACACCGCCTGGAAGGAGGCGGCCGCCGCGCTGGAGGCCGACCCCCAGGCGCTGGGAAGACTGCAGAGCAAGTAGCGGGCCCGGTACGGGTCAGCCGCCCTTGTGCTCGACGATCTTGACGATGGCGCCGTCGGTGATGCGCACCTCGCCGGTCAGCGGGTTGCTCTTCAGCCAGGTCTCCAGGCCCGTCACCGGGCAGGCCTTCGTGCCGCGGTTCGTGGCGGGGTCGGCGGTGTCGCCCTCGGTGCCGGAGCCGTCGGGGCAGGTGCCGTAGGCGACGTAGACGGTGGCGTCCTTGGCCAGGACGCCGGTGTGGCCGGCGACCGACAGCCTGCCCGGGGCCACCACGCTGATGCGGCCGATGTAGACGTGGCTGCCGGTGGCGGTGGCGGGCGAGGTCTTCGTGCCGGGCGCCGGCGCCGGCTTGACGCCGGTCTTCGTGCCCGTCTTGGCGCCGGACGTCGTGGCCCCCGCCGACGGGGCGGAGGAAGATCCGGCGTTGATGCTGACCTTCCCGTCGCAGGCCGTCGCGCCGAAGACGAGGGCGGCCCCCGCCGCACCCGTGAAAGCCGTTTTGATCAGCTTGTTCCGCACCCGGGTCGCTCCCTCGGTCCATCGGACACCGTCAGGGAGTAGGACGCCGCGCGTCCAGAAAAGTTCGGGCGAAACCGGGTCAGGAACACCCGGTACGGACCGATTCCAGCCAGGCGGCCGCCTCGGTGAAGTCCGCGTCGTGGGTGCCCCGGCGGATGTCCGGCCGCACCCGGTCCGCACGCGCGTACGACCCGACGAACCGCACGTCCGCGCAGACCCGGCGCAGCCCCATCAGCGCCTCGCCGACCCGGGCGTCGGCCACGTGCCCCTCGAAGTCCATCCAGAACAGGTACGAGCCGAGGCCCGCCCCGGTCGGCCGCGACTGGATGAGGGTCAGGTTGATGCCGCGCATCGAGAACTCGGTGAGGATCTCCAGCAGCGCGCCCGGGTGGTCCTCGCCGATGAACGCGACCACCGTGGTGCGGTCGGTGCCGGTCGGCGCGGGCGGCTCGCACGGGCGGCGCAGCGCGATGAACCGGGTGACGGCGTCGGCGACGTCGTGGATGTCCTCGGCCAGCACCTCCAGGCCGTAGCGGGCCGCGGCGAACGACCCGGCGAGCGCCGCGTCGTACAGGCCGTCGGCGACGTGCTGGGCGGCCTCGGCGTTGGAGGTCGCCGCGCGCCACTCGGCGTCGGGGACGTGCTCGGCGAGCCAGCGGCGGCACTGCGGCTGCGCGTGCGGGTGCGAGGCGACCGTCTTGACGTCGGCCAGCGACATGCCCGGCCGCACCAGCAGCGCGAACGACACCGGCAGGTGCACCTCGCCGACGATCTGCACCGGCTCGCCGGTGGCCAGCTCGTCCAGCGTGGTCGGCACCGAGCCCTCGACGGAGTTCTCCAGCGCCACCACGGCGAGGTCGACGTCGCCGCGGCGCAGCGCGTCCAGCGCGGCCGGGACGGTCGCGTACGGCAGGTGCTCGGCCTGCGCGGACCCGGGGAAGGCCCGCATGGCCGCCTCGGTGAAGGTGCCCTGCGGGCCGAGATAGGCGAAGCGCTCTGGCATGTGGGTTCTGCTCCTCCGCCCCCGCGAGGAGTGGGCACGGTGTTCGTAGTGGGCCGTGACGAGGCGGCCTCCGGCGCACCGATTTTACGGCCCCTGCGGACCTCAGGCGTGCGCCGACGTGCCGCCGAAGTCGGGAAGCGGGTCGTCCATCGTCACCACCGGGCCCTTGCCGAGCCGGGCCGCGCGCAGCGCCTGGCCCTCCTCGGGGGAGAGCCCCTCCAGCGGGTGGCCGCCCCGCACCACCTTGGCGTAGGTGCGGGTCTCGGTGCGGCCGTTGATGGAGCTGATGACGACGCCGTCGCCGGAGGCGTTCAGCAGCGCCAGGGAGAACGAGCGGTGGCCCGACATCTCCTTCAGCGCGTCGTAGTGCACGATGGCCAGGTCGCGCAGCGCGCGTTCGTCCACCGTGCCGCTCGCCAGCTGCAGCTGGCGGCGCAGACCGCCGGCGCACTCCTCGGCGACCTGGCCGACGCGCCTGTGGGCGGCCACCGCGATGGACAGTCCGGCGACACCGGTTACCAAGCCGGCGACCGCCACGGCGACAAGCATCACGGGCTGAGCGTACCCACCTCGGCATCCTGCTGCGAAGACTCTTCACAAACCTTGGACGTACGCAGACGATTCACCAGCCATACCCCGAGCACGGCGAGCATGGCGATGGCCGTCAGGCCGAACGCGTCCTGCAGGAACTTGCCGACGATCCGCATGCCCAGCGGGTGCTCCTTGCCCGCCATCGCCGACCCCCACCACGGGATCGGGAACAGGAAGAAGAACCACAGCAGGCCCGCCGCGACGCGGCGGCGCGCGTCGCGGCCGTCGCCGAGCAGCGCCCCCACCACCGCGATCATCCAGACGAGGTGGTGCATCCAGCCGACCGGCGACAGCAGCACCGACAGCAGGCCGGTGATCGCGGTGCCGGCCAGCAGCGCGCTGTAGGCGTCCGGACCGGCGGCCGGGTCCGCGGCGCGCATCAGGTCGGTGCCGCCGGGGCGGGCCATGACGGCGGGCGCCGCCAGCGCGTCGGCGGTGCGGGTCGCGCGGCGGGCCAGCCGGAACCCGGCGTAGGCGACGGCCAGCAGCAGCGGCAGCCACACCAGCGTGCGCACCGGCCCCTCGGGGATCAGCCGCGCGACCATCCCGTTCAGCGCCTGGTTGGTGGTGAAGTCGATCGCGCCGGTCCGCTCGCCGCCCTCCAGCAGCGCCCCGAGCCAGTAGTCCACCGAGTCCTGCGGCAGCAGCGCGACGGTGAACAGCGACACCGCGCCCGTCGTCAGCAGCGCGTTGACCGCCGCGTCGCGCCGCCCGGTGATCCAGAAGTAGATGAGGAAGACGCCCGGCACCAGCTTGATCGCGATCGCCAGGCCGACGAGCACGCCGCGCGGCCAGTACGCGGTGCGCGCGCAGCAGTCGGCGAGGCAGAGCGCCATGAGGAAGAACCCGACCTGCCCGAACCGCATCTGGTCGAACGAGGGCCACATCCACGCGGACGCGCCGACCAGCGCGCCGGTGACGGCGGGCGACCAGCGCCCGGTCCGCGCGATCAGGTCCCGGAACGCGTACCGCACGACGACCAGCAGCGTCAGGTACATCGCGGCCGTCCACGCCCACTGCGCGCCCTTCCACGACATGAGCGTGAACGGCACGGCGAGGACGGCGGCGAACGGCGGGTAGGTGAACGGCAGCAGCTGCGGCGGCTGGGTGAGCACCTCGTACAGCGGCGCGCCGCGCAGGATCGCCCGCCCGCCGTCGCGGTAGACCTCCAGGTCGACCAGCCGCTGGTCGGGCGGGTTGTTCAGCCACTTCCAGACGATCGGGGAGATCGCCGCGACCGCGATCAGCGCCCCGAGCGCCACGATCCACCGGTCCGCGCGGACCGCCCCCGGGGCGGCCCCCGGGTCCGCACTGCCTCTGCGCATGGCTCCATCCTGGCCCAACGCGCCCACTACTCTGGTCGCATGGCGCACCGGGGGACGGAACTGTACATCTTGAGGTCCGTCGTGGTCAGAGCCCTGATCGTCCTGCTCGCGCCGGCCTTTCCGGTGCTGCTGACGGGGTCTGCGGCGCAGGCCGCGCCGGTCGGGCGCACCGTCGTCATCGGGGTGCCGGGGATGATGTGGAGCGACGTCTCGGCGGCGCGCACCCCGGCGCTGTGGCGGCTCACCGGGCGCGGCGGCGCGGGCGGGCTGACCGTGCGCACGACCCGCCCGAACACCTGCCCCACCGACGGATGGCTGACGATCTCGGCCGGGCAGCGGTCCCGGCTCGAGCCCGGCGACTGCGTGCTGCCGGCCTCGCCCGAGGCGGCGGGGGCCGGGGCGGTCGCGCCGGGCTGGGCGGCGATCAAGGCCGACAACGCCGGGACGTCCTACCACGCGCGGGCCGGGCTGCTCGGCGACGCCGTGCACGGCGCGGGCGGCTGCACCTTCGCGGTCGGGCCGGGCGCGGTGTACGGGCTGGCCGACGGGTCGGGCCGGGTCGACCGGTACGCGCCGTCCACCGACAAGGTCGCGCCGGGCGACTGGGCGGCGTGCCCGCTCGCCGCCGTCGAGGTCGACGACCTGTTCCGCGCCTACGTGGCCGCCGGGGTGAACGGCAAGGGCGAGCCGAACCCGGTGCCCGACGCGGGCCGCGCCGCCGCGGCGGCCGCCGCCGACCGGCGCGTCGCGCAGGTCCTGGCGGGCCTGCCGGAGGGCACGACGGTGCTGGTCGCGGGCATCTCCGACACCGGTCTCAAGCCGCACCTGCGGGTCGCGATCGCGGACGGGCCGGGCTTCGCGCGCGGGTTCGTGTCGTCGGGCGCGACGCGCCAGCGCGGGATGGTGACGCTGACCGACCTCACCGCGACGGTGCTGCACACGCTGGGGATCGAGCAGCCCGAGCAGGCGGTCGGGTCGGTGTGGAGCTCCAAGGCCTCGTCGTGGAAGATCGGCCGCAAGGTCGACGCGCTGGTCGACGAGGACGTCGCCGCGCAGGCCGTCCGGGGTGTGCAGGGCTCGTTCTACTGGGTCCTCGCCGTCGTGCAGACCGTCGTCTACGGGGTGGCGTGGCTGCTGCTGCGCCGCCGGGACGCGCCGGGCCTGCGCCGGCGGGTGCTCGGGACCGCGCGGGTGGCGGCGCTGATGGCGGGCGCCGCGCCGGCCGCGTCGTTCCTGGCGGGCCTGGTGCCGTGGTGGCAGGCGCCGCGCCCGACGCCGGTGCTGGTCTGCGCGGTGGCCGGGTTCAGCGGGCTGCTGGCGGCGCTCGCGCTGGCCGGGCCGTGGCGGCGGTCGGCGACGGCGCCGAGCCTGGTGGTCGCCGGGGCGACCGTGCTGGTGCTGGCGGCGGACGTGCTGACCGGCTCGACCCTGCAGCTCAACTCGCTGATGGGCTACACCGCGCTGGTGGCGGGGCGTTTCTACGGGTTCGGGAACCAGGCGTTCGCGCTGTTCGCCGTGGCGGCGGTGCTGACGGCGGCGTGGCTGTCGGCGTACCCGGCGAAGAAGTGGCAGGCGGCGGGGGTGGTCGCGGCGGTCGGCGTGTTCGCCGTCGCGGTGGACGGCCTGCCGGTGTGGGGCGCCGACTTCGGCGGGGTGCTCGCGATGGTCCCGGTGTTCGCGATGCTCGGGGTGCTGGTGACGGGCCGCCGGGTGTCGCCGGTCAAGCTCGGGCTGTCCGGCCTGGCCGGTGTGGCGCTGGTGCTGGCGATCTCGTTCGTCAACGCGCAGAGCGCGAACCCGACGCACCTCGGGAGGTTCTGGAAGGACCTGGAGAGCGGCGACGCGTGGGGCGTGGTCGTCCGCAAGTTCGAGTCGATGATCGGCAGCCTGGGCTTCTGGCCGGTGACGCTGCTGCTGGTGGCGGCGCTGGCCGGCCTCTACCACGTCCTCGCCACGCCGTCGCGGTGGCGGCCGGCGCTGCTGGAGCGCTCCTACGAGGCGAGCCCGCAGCTGCGGGCGGCGCTGCTGTGCGCGCTGACCGTGGGCGTGCTCGGCACGCTGGTCAACGACTCCGGCGTGATCATCTTGTCGGTGGCGTTCATCCTGGCCGTCCCGCTGACGCTCGCGGTGGGCCTGCGGGCCCTGGAGGCGGAGGAGGCGTCCGCAGGCACAGCCGGGCCAGCGCCAGCAGAACGCCGGTCAGCACCAGCGGGATGACGGCCGAGCGCAGCACCGGGACGAGCCAGGTCAGGCCGCCCGGCAGGTCGATGACCCGCGGGGCGCGGGCGGGCAGGTAGGCCAGGCTGAGCGCGCCGGTGTGCGCGAGCAGCACCTCGTCGAACCGCGACCAGGGCAGCAGCGCCAGCAGCGCCCAGCCGAACCCGTCGTACCAGGGCAGTTCGTAGGGGGCGGCGAACAGCCAGGCGAGGACGAGCGCGGCGGCGACGCGGCGCGGCTCGTCGCGCTCGTCGCCGGGCAGCGCGCGGTGCAGCAGCCAGACCAGGGCGAGCAGCACCGCGAACGCGACGATCTTCACGATCGGCCGGACCCGGACCACGAGGGCGAGCAGGTGCCAGGGCGTGGCCAGCGAGATCATGTCGCTGGCCTTGCGGACCTGGTCGAGCGCGTGCGGCCCGGCCAGCGCGAACGCCACGACCGCGACGACGCCGGCGCCGCCGAACAGCGCGGCGAGCCGCGGCCACTCCCGGCGGCGCAGCAGCACCCACGCGGGGCCGCCGCCGGCGAGCGCGGCGGGCAGTTTGGTCACCGCGCCGAGGCCGACGAGGGCACCCGTGGCGAGGGTGCGCGGCAGGCCGGGCCTGGCGGAGAAGACGGCGAGGGCGGCGACCATCGGCGCGATCGCCAGGACGTCGTTGTGCGCCCCGCCGATCAGGTGGAACAGCAGCAGCGGGTTGCAGGTCCACAGCAGCGCGGCGCGCAGGCGGCCGCGGCCGTCGCGGGCCAGGCGGTGCAGCAGCAGCGCGGTGAGCGCGAACGCGGCGACGTTCATGACCGACAGCGCGAACACCGTCAGCCTGACCGAACCACCGCCGATCTTCGAGGCGAGGGCCTGCCCGGCGACGGTGACCGGCCCGTACACCGACGGGGTGTCGCGCCACTCCTCCGCCGCGCCGATCACCGGGTCGTCCGGGACGTCGTTGGCGCGCGTCACGTACGGGTCGTGGCCGGTCGCCGCCATCCGGCCGTAGGAGGCGTAGTTCAGGTGGTCGGCGGATCCGATTGGCGGCATGCACATGAAGGCGACCGCGGCCAGCAGGCCCGCCACCACCAGCGGCAGCGCGCGCGCTTCCCACCCCCGCCGGACGGCGCGAAAACACAGGGCGAGCCCCGCGATACCGGCGAGGACGCCCACCACCACCAGCCCCACCACCAGATACGGCGACGGGTGGGCGTCGAGCGAATACGGCGGCTGGCCCGATTTCCCGGGCAGAGCGGGCTCGAACGCCGACGGGCCGAGCAGCGCCGTCAGCAGGAGGCAGCCGAGGCTCACCCCGATCGCGGACAGCCCCGCGCGAGGGGTCACCGCAGACGGCTCCGCAGTTTGTCCTGCAGTTGTGCGACGGCGGGTTCGCGGGTGGCCAGCGCGCGCGCGACGTCCCGGAACTGCCGGGCGCGGTGCACCTGGGCGCGCCAGTCGGTGCCGGTGGCGCGGTGCGCGAGCGGCACCTCCACCTCCCGCACCCGGAAGCCCTGGCGCACCAGGTCGATGGTGAGCGCGGTCTCCACACCGAACCCGGCCGCGAGCGGCCGGGCCGCCTCGAACGCCGCGCGGGTCAGGCAGCGCTGCCCGTTCAGCGGCTGCGTCGCGGCGAAGCCGGCGGCGCGGCGGATGCCGTCGCGCGACAGCCGCACCACGAAACCGTGCCCGCCGAGCTTCACCGTGGTGGAGAACACCGCGATCGTCATGTCGGCCTCGCCGGCCCGGACCGGCTCGACCAGCGGCGCCGCCTCGCGCGCGGTCCCGGCGAGGTCGGCGTCCAGGAACAGCAGGTGGCGCGGGCTCTCGCCGTCGTCCAGCAGCCGCACCGCCTCGGCGCCGCTCTCCATCGCCGCGCCCTTGCCGCGGTTGCGGGCGTGCCGCACCACGCGCGCGCCGGCCTGCTCGGCCACCCGGCCGGTGCCGTCGGCGGAGCCGTCGTCGACCACCACGACCAGCCCGGCGCCGGGCAGCTCGAGGGCGGCCTTGACCGTGGCCGCGATGCGGTCGGCCTCGTCCTTGGCCGGGATGATCACCGCTACATCCTGCATGGCTGAGATCGTAGTGCGCGGCGGCCGGTGTCATCGCGGAACGACGGCGGCCCGCGGGGAGGACCCCGCGGGCCGCCGGACGGACGGGCCGGTCAGCCGGCGTGCGGCGCGGGCACCGCGTCGCGCACGGTGAACACCGTGTCGAGCCCGGTGACCTGAAGGATCCGCTTCACCGCGGTGCGCGGCGCGGCCAGCTCGAACGAGCCGCCCCGCTCGTCGATCCGCTTCATGGCCGACAGCAGCACGTTCATGCCGGTCGAGTCACAGAACTCGATGCCGCTGAGGTCGACCACGATGCGGTCGACCTGGTCGCGCAGCAGGGCGGCCAGCGCCGTCTGCAGGCGGGGTGCGGTGTACAGGTCGAGTTCGCCGGTCGCTGTGACGACGGCGTGACCTCCTTGAGACGTGGTCGAGACGTTTAGCTCCACGTCCGGCACACTATCGGGCGAACGGCCGCCGGGCCAGAGGGTTGCCCAAGTCCCCAGCCGCACGGGCGTGTCCAGGCGCGCCGCCGCCGCGACCCGCCCGTACGCTTTGCGTACTACGCTCGGTCATGTCCTGTTCACCGGCTCCGGCGAGTTCCCCGATCGCCTCCGCGGCCCCGGGGCGCGGGCTACGCTGGTCGCCGTCCCGCCGGGCGCAGAGGCAGGGGGTGCGCACGATGAACACCGACGGCGGCGCCGACCTGCGCGCGGCCCGCCTGCGCGACCGCCTGGAGACGATCCGGGTGCGCTCGGAACGGGCCGGCTCCTGGCGCGCGTCCACCCACTACCTGTCCGGCCTGGTCAACGGCGCGGGCTACGTCCCCGTCCGGACCCGGCTGACGCGCGCGGACCTGACGTTCCTGGCCGGCGCCCGCGACGACGTGCTCGCCTTCGCCGAGCTCGGCGCCCGGCTGCTGGACCTGCACCGCCCGCAGGACGCGGGCGGCATCACCAGCGACCCGACGCGCCCGATCCGCCGCTGCCGCTCCTGCATGTGGCGCTGGCCCTGCCCCACCTTCCGCGCCATCGACGAGGTCCTCGGCCGGAGGTGAGGCCGGCTCAGCCGCCGAGGACCAGGCCGAAGCGGGCGCCGCGGCCGCCGAGGCCGAAGGACGTCGGGGTGTGGCCGGTGGCGGCCGCGACGGGCAGCAGGCCCGAGGCGCGGCCCTTCACCCAGGCGACCGAGCCCTCGGTGCCGCCCTCGCCGGGCGCGCCGGCGACCAGGTCGGCGCGGCGCTCGCGGACGTGGTCCAGCAGCGTGACCTGGCCGCCGAACAGGTCGCCCGGCTTGGCGGTGCCCGGCACGCCCGCGGTGTCCTGCGACAGCCACTGCGCGCCCTGCCCGCCGATGCCCGCGGCCGACCCGAGCAGCAGGTAGGCGTAGCCGCCGGGCTTGACGCCGGGGGCGCCGGCGGCGAGGTCGGTCCTGCCGTCGCCGTTCACGTCGCCGGCGGACAGGTCGGCGCCGAACCGGCCGCCCGCCGTGCGGGTGCCCGGCACGCCGGGGGTGTCGGCGGTGACGACGGTCTTCGCGGCGGCCGAGATGCCGGTCGCCGAGCCCTTGTAGACGGTGATCTGGCCGCCGCGGTGGCCGGTGTCGCCGGGCTGGCCGACGGCGACGTCGCCGAAGCCGTCGCCGTTGAAGTCGCCGACCGCCGACGGGCCGCCCTCGGCCTTGACGAAGGAGCGCGCCGCGAGGGTGCGGGCGTTCTTGCCGCGCTCGAAGAGGGCGACGCCGTCGCGGTCCTTCGGCGCGGCGGACGGGTCGTGCCAGGCCAGGACCAGGCTCGGGTACTTGCCGCTCGTCACGTTGCCGCTCTGCACGAACGTCGTGGAGGCGCCGCCGGCGGCGGCGCGCGCGGCCGCCGGGTGGCCGGGCAGCCGCGTCAGGTGCGAGGAGAGTACGCGGGCGCGCGCCGCGTAGCCGCCGCCGTCGCCCATGTGCCAGTCCCAGTAGTGGACGGTGGTGTAGGCGATGTCGCCGGTGCCGGCCCGGTTGAAGTCGCCCGCGGCGAGGGCCAGCCCGGACCGCTCCCCGGCCGGCATCTCGGGGTCGACGGGCACGGCGTGGGCGTTGGTGGACAGCCCGGACTTCGTACCCCAGAAGACGGTGATCGAGCCGACGTTCTTCTTCTTGCCGGTGTCCTCGTCGGGCGCGCTGACGACCAGGTCGGCGCGGCCGTCGTTGTTGAGGTCGGCGGAGGCGACCGCGTAACCGAAGTGGTCGTCGGTCTCGGCGCCGCCGGGCACGCCCTTGGTGTCCTGCGACAGGATCTGCCGCCGGCCGCCGTTCAGGCCGGAGGCCGAGCCGTAGACGACCGTGACCAGGCCCGCGCCGCGCACCTTGCCGACCGTGGCGGCGGGGCTGCCGATGACCAGGTCGCGGTGGCCGTCGCCGTCGAAGTCGTAGGGCCTGGCCGCGACGGCGGCGTCCGCGGTGGGGGTGACCAGGGCGAACGCGAGGGCGCCGACCGTGGTCGAGGCCAGGGCGCGCGTGAGAAGACGCAAGTGGGGAACCTCCGGGGAGCGCATCGAGGTGATGCGGGACACAGGAGGGACGCCTGGGGCCGGATGCCGGTTTACCGGGTCAACGCCCGAGTCGTCCGCCGACGTGGGCGGCCCGGCCGCGCACGCCGAGCGTGGTCGCCGAGAGCGCCGACGCACCCCGCGCCACCAGGCCGGACGCGCCGCCCCGCAGGAAGGTGACGCCGCCGTCGCCGCGGTCCTCGTCGGGCGCCCCCGAGACCAGGTCGGCGCGGCCGTCGCGGTCGTGGTCCAGCAGCGACACCTGGAGGCCGAAGTGCTCGTGCGCCACCGCCGTCCCCGGCACGCCCCGGCTGGCCTGCGAGAACTCCTGCGCGCCGCGGCCGGTCAGGCCGGACGGCGAGCCGAGCAGCAGGAACGCGGTGCCCGCGTCGAAGGCGCCGCCGACATCGGACTTGGGCGCCCCGACGGCCAGGTCGGCGCGGCCGTCGCCGTTCACGTCGCCCGCCGCGAGCGCGTAACCGAAGTCGTCCTCGACCCGGCCGATGCCCGGCACGCCCGGGGTGCCCTGGTGGATGTCGTAGGAGCCCGACAGCCCGAACGGCGAGCCCCGGTAGACGCGGACGCTGCCGCCCACCCAGGGCGAGTCGTAGATGTCGCCCGCCGCGACGTCGCCGCGGCGGTCGCCGTCGAAGTCGGCGATGGCGAGGGAGAACACGGCCTTGTAGACGGTGGTCCCCCGGGTGAAGCCGCCGCCGGAGGTGCCGTAGAAGACGGTGAAGCCGCGCCGGTGGTCCACCTCGGGGTCGTCGTGGTCGAACCAGCCGTAGGCCACGTCGCCGCGCCCGTCGCCGTTCACGTCGCCGGCCGCGACCCAGGACTGGTCGACGTCGCGGGCCGAGCGGATCCGCGCGGGCGCGTCCATCGCCTTGGCGCGCGCGCCGCCGAAGTAGAGCCAGGTGTAGGTGCTGGTGCCCGGGACGGTGACGAACAGCTCGGGGGAGCCGTCGCCCTGGATGTCGCCCGCGGCGAGCGACTCGCCGAAGCGGTGGCCCTTCGCGGCGCGCGCCTCGGTGTGGACGCTCGCCTTGGCCAGGCCGGAGCGCGAGCCCCACAGGATCGTGACGCTGCCCGTGCCCGCGTTCTCGCCCGGCGCGCCGACGGCGAGGTCGGCGTAGCCGTCGCGGTTGAAGTCGGCGGAGGCGAGCGAGGAGCCGAAGCGGTCGCCGGCCTCGGCCGCGCCGGGCACGCCCGCGCTGTTCTGGCCGATGACCTTCCGGGCGCCGCCGATGCCCGACGCGGAACCGTAGACGACGCTGACGAACCCGGCGCCGGAGGCCTTGCCGACCCGCCCGCCGGGGCTGCCGATGGCCAGGTCGCGGCGGCCGTCGCCGTTGAAGTCGTAGGGCTTCGCCGCCGCCTTCGCCTCGGCCGGGACGGCGAGACCGGCCAGGCCGATCGTCGCGCTCAACGCCAGGGTGCCGGCAACCCACGACCGCACAGGGAACCTCCAGGTCACGGCGGCCTTCTATGGCACGCCACGTCCAATAACCAGGCGGAACGCTACCCTGCGTAAGCAGTTCCTTATGTGCCGTGACGTGGCCCACAGAACCCGCATCGTGCCTGGTCAGGTCCCTTATGACCACCCAGGTCCATCGGCGCGATGATCTAGATCACCGTGCGTCCCTGGTCACACACCGTCCTCGTCCTCGCCACCTGTGTGCGTCGTCCCACACGCCACCTGCCGATACCGCCTGTCGCGCTGGTCATGTGCGACACAGCGCCGGCCCACGCACCACCCGCCCGTGCCGATATCCGGGTCGACCTAGGCGCGCTCGCCCGTACCGGCGTGCGCGCTGGCCCCGCGCGGCTCTATGCGCCTGGCTGGTCGTGCGTGGCGTCCCCTGGTCCTGCTCGCATGTGCCGGTCAGGCCGGGACGGGGAGGCGGACCTCGAAGCGGCAGCCCGGACCCTCGTTCGCGACGCCGATCTCGCCCGCGTGCGCCTCCACGATGCCGCGGGCGATGGCCAGGCCGAGGCCCGCGCCGCCGCCCGGGGTGCGGGCCGCCTCGCCGCGGAACGCCACGTCGAACACGCGCGGCAGGTCGTCCTCGGGGATGCCGCCGCAGGCGTCGGCGACCGTGACCCGGGCGGTGCCCTCGGCGACCGTGCCGATGATCTCCACGGTGCCGTCCCCCGGCGTGTGCCGGATCGCGTTCACCACCAGGTTGCGCAGCGCGCGGCCGAACTCGCCGGCGTCGACCTGCACCGGCAGCCCCTCCTGGACGTCGCCGCGCACCCGCACCCCCTTGGCCCGGGCGAGGGCCTCCGCGCCCGCCACCGCCTCGGCGACCAGGTCGGCCAGGCCGACGCGCTGCCGCGACAGCCGCAGCGCCCCGGCGTGGATGCGCGACAGCTCGAACAGGTCGTCCACCAGCTCCGACAGCCGGTCCACCTCGATGCGGATGCGGCCGTGGTAGCGGTGCACGGTCTCGGCGTCGGCGACGACCTCGTCCTCCAGCGCCTCGGCCATCGCGCGCAGCCCGGCGAGCGGCGTGCGCAGGTCGTGGCTCACCCAGGCGACCAGCTCGCGGCGGCTGGCCTCGGAGTCGCGCAGCCGCGCGTAGGCGGCGTCCAGCTCGCGCGACAGCTCGGCCAGCTCGGCGGGCAGCCGGGTGTCCGGCGGGCGGAACGCGTCCGCGCGCACCGCCTCCACCAGCGTCCGGTTCGCCGCGACCAGGCGCCGCCCGAGCAGCACCGACACCGCCATCGCGACCAGCCCGGCCGCCGTCACCACCGCCAGCACCACGGTCAGGTCGTGGGGGTTGATGAGCATCATCAGTGAGATCACCACGATGCCCGACACCGTCGCCAGCACGGTCGCCGCGCCCACCACGGTGAGCTGGGTGGCGACCGACCGGCCGCGCAGCGCGTGCAGCAGGCCGAGGCCGAGCACCGCGACCGCGGCCGCCGCGACCGCCGCGTACCAGGCCACCCAGAGCAGGTCCTCGACGGAGATCATGCGTCCACCGGTTCGTAGCGGTAGCCGACGCCCCACACCGTCATGATCCGGCGAGGGGTCGTCGGGTCGTCCTCGATCTTCTCGCGCAGCCGCCGCACGTGCACCGTGACGGTGGAGGAGTCGCCGAACGACCAGCCCCACACCTTCTCGAGCAGCTGGTCGCGGGTGAACGCCTGCCGCGGGTTGCGCAGCAGGAAGGCCAGCAGGTCGAACTCGCGGGCGGTGAGCGCGAGCGGCTCGCCGGCCCGCGCCGCCTCGTGCGCGGCCACGTCGACGACCAGGTCCCCGTCGCGCAGCGGCGCGCCGCCCGCCGGGGCGAACGAGCCCTGTGCCCGGCGCAGCACCGAGCGCACCCGCAGCGCCAGCTCGCGCGGGCTGAACGGCTTGGTCACGTAGTCGTCGGCACCGGTCTCCAGCCCGACGAGCCGGTCGGTCTCGCCGCCGAGCGCGGTCAGCATCACGATCGGGACGGCCGAGGTCTCGCGCAGCCGCCGGCACACCTGCAGGCCGTCGATCCCGGGCAGCATCAGGTCGAGCACCACCAGGTCGGGCGGCTGGGCGAGGGCGCGCGCGAGAGCCTGGTTCCCGTCGGCCACGCACTCGACCTCGTGGCCGTCGCGGGCCAGGTAGCGGGCGACGACCTCGGCGACGGTCGGGTCGTCGTCGACGACCAGGACCCGGCCGGTCACGTTCACCGGGACCACCCGGCGGGGCAAGCAGCGATCACGCTCTCACGTTACGCGTGCCTGCGCCGATCCGCCGATCTCGTCATCACCTCGTAAGGTCCGGGGGGCGGGGAGGAAGGGGCACCCGGCCGGCGGCGGATACCGGCCGCCACCGGCGTTCTGACCGGGAGGCAAGAGGACGGTGGTAAGGGGCGATGCTTATGGCTTTAATGGGCCGATGGCCCTGAATCGTCCCCCTGCTCGGCCCGGCTCGCCGGTGCTGGCGTTCCTGCTCGGCGGCGCGCTCGCCACCGCCGCCGGGTTCTGCTACGTCCTGTTCGTCTACTACACCTTCACCGACATCTACCGTGAGGGCGGCATCCTCACCCTGCAGATCATCGATGTGCTGGCGAGCCTGGCCATCGGCGCGCTCATCGGCGTCGTCTTCCTGGTCTGCCGCGTCAAGGGGCCGGCCGCGCCGCTCGGAGCGGTGGTCGCGGCGGTGCTCGCCGACCAGGCCGGCAGCGTGTTCGGCGTCGCCGCGCTGTCGCTGATCGAAGGCCGGCAGGGGCCGGTGCGGGCCATCGGGGACTACCTCGAGAGCTTCGGGCATCTGGACACGTACCGGCTGCTGGCCCTGCTGGCGACGCCGGTGGCGGCCGGCGTGCTCGCCGCGCTCGGTGCCAAGCGCCCGGCCGGCGGCGGGCAGCCGCAGTACGCGCCCTGGGGCGGTGCCCCGCAGCCGGGACAGCAGCCGTATCCGGGGCAGCAGCCCTATCCGGGCCAGGGGGCGCCCGGCGGGTACCCGCCCGCGCCCGGTGGCCCGCAGCCCTACCCCGGCCCGCCCGCGCCCGGCGGGTTCCCGCCGCCTCAGGACGGCCCGCCTGGGTACCAGCCGCCGCGCTGACCCTGAGGCCGGCTCCACCCCCGAGTAGGGGACGGCTCAGGGCCGGGTCCTACCTGGGTGTGATGACGGTGTCCCCGGCCGCCGCCTACGGTTGGGGGCATGGGTCGGACAATCTTGAGTATCGCCGGTGTCATCCTCGCCATCTGGCTGGGCCTCATGGTCCTCGGCTGGATCTTCTCGATGCTGAAGTTCTTCTTCTTCGTGGCCATCGTCGCGGTCATCGTGGTGCTGGCGGTGAAGCTGATCGCCAAGGGGTCGAAAAGCTGAGACCCGGCTCTTGCCCCGGTATGCCGGGGACCGGATGATGCCCTGACAGCCAGCCGGTCCCACGGCGAAAGGGGTCCCACGTGCCGGGTCTGACCGAGGTGCTGCGCGAGCGCGCGCAGCACAGTCCGGACCGTGTCGCCTTCCACTCGGGCGAGTCCAGCATCACCTACCGGGAGTTCGACCGGCGCGTCGACCGGGCGGCCGCCGCGCTGGCGGCGGCGGGCGTCGGGCCGGGCGACCGGGTCGCGATCCTCGACAAGAACTCCGCCGAGTACGTCGAGCAGCTCTTCGGCGCGGCCCGGATCGGCGCCGTGCAGGTGCCGGTCAACTACCGGCTCGCGCCCGACGAGGTCGCCTACATCGTCAACAACGCGCGGGCGAAGGTGTTCATCGCCGGGCCCGAGTTCGTCCCGGTGCTGGACGCCGTCGCGCCGAAGCTGGAGCACACCGGCCTGCTCGTCGTCATCGGCGGCGAGGGCCACGCCCACCAGGACTACGCGGCGTGGGTCGGCGCGCACGAGGCCGTCCCGCCCGCGCACCGGGTGGACGGCGGCGACGTGTTCGTGCAGCTCTACTCGTCGGGGACGACGGGGCTGCCGAAGGGCGTGATGCTCACCCACGACAACTTCGCGGCGGTGCTGCCGCTCACCACCGAGCTGTGGGGCATCGGCGACGACACCGTGCTGATGGTCGCGATGCCGATGTACCACGTGGCCGGCTGCGCCCTGGCCGCCTGCACCGTCTTCGACGGCATCACCGGCGTGATCGTGCGCGAGCCCGACCCGACCGCGATCGCCCGGACCATCGAGCGGCACCGCGTCACCCACACCTTCCTGGTCCCGGTGCTGCTGCAGTTCATGCAGCTGATCCCCGAGGTCGCGCAGTGCGACCTGTCCAGCCTGGAGCTGATGCTCTACGGCGCGTCCCCGATCAGCGAGGACGTGCTGCGCGGCGCGATGCGGATGCTGCCGCGGACCCGGTTCATGCAGGTGTACGGGCTGACCGAGACGGCCGGCGCGATCACCTACCTGCCCGCCGAGGACCACGACCCCGACGGCCCGCACGCCGGCCGCATCCGCAGCGCCGGCATCCCCAACCCCACCTGCGAGCTGCGCATCGCCGACCCGGCCACCGGGGACGCGCTGCCGCCCGGGCGGGTGGGGGAGATCCTCTGCCGCACCCCGCAGAACATGAAGGGCTACTGGGCGATGCCCGAGGCGACCGCCTCGGCGCTGCTGCCCGACGGCTGGTTCCGCACCGGCGACGCCGGCTACCTGGACGAGGACGGCTACCTCTACATCCACGACCGGGTCAAGGACATGATCATCTCGGGCGGGGAGAACATCTACCCCGCGGAGGTGGAGAACGTGCTGATGAGCCACCCGCAGGTCACCGACTGCGCGGTCGTCGGCGTCCCCGACGACAAGTGGGGCGAGACGCCCAAGGCGATCGTGGTACTCGCCGCCGACGTCCCCGAGCGGGAGCTCATCGACCACTGCCGCGAGCGGCTGGCCCACTTCAAGTGCCCGACGTCGGTGGAGCGCCGCGACGCGATCCCGCGCAACCCCACCGGCAAGATCCTCAAGCGTGAGCTGCGGGCGCCGTACTGGGAGGGCCACGAGCGCGCGGTGCACTGACCGGGCGGAACCGGCCCGGGGGCGTCCCCCGGGCCGGTCACCGGGTCAGCCGAAGCGGACGACGGCCGTCAGCGGCCGGTGGTCGGACGCGCGGTTCGGGTCCGGCGAGACGCCGCAGGAGACGCCCGCGGACCTGGTGGTGAACAGGTAGTCGGTCTTGGCCACGGCCTGGCCGGACCAGTCCTGCCGGGTCTTGGCGCCGGCCCGCGCCTCGGGCCCCTGGTCGCACTCGTCGTAGGCGCCGTAGAGCGCGTCGAGGGGCTTGCCGGCCGGCTCGTCGACCAGGTCGCCGCCGAAGATCACCCGGCCGGAGCCGGCGAGCTCGCCCAGCCGCCGGGCCTGCTTGCGGCGCCATTCGCCGCGCGGGTCCTCGGCGCCGCTGAACCGGGCGGTGCAGAGCCGGGTCTGCCACTGTTCGACCGTTCCGCACAGGACGGACCGCCCCTGCCCGGCGGGCGCGGGCAGCGCCTCCCGGCGGACGTCGGCCAGCTTGGCCCGGGTGCCGATCGCGACACCGGACCGGCCCTGCCCGTTGGCGCACTTGCGGGCGGGGCCGTAGGGGGCGAACGCCCAGGACCAGCCGCGCAGCGCGGCGGTCTTCTCCAGCGCGCCGACGTGTCCCGCGCAGACCTCCTGCAGGAAGACCGCGTCCGCGCGGACGCGGCGCCCGCCGACGAGGTTGCCGCCGGACTCCTGCACGATCCGCCGGGCCAGGTCGGCGGGACGGGCGCCGAGCGGGCAGCCGGGCGCGGTGTCGCCGCAGGCGCTCCAGGTCATCGTGGTGATCGTGGCCTGGACGGGTTCGGGGGCGGCCTCGTCGGACAGGCCGGAGGCCGAGCCCTTCTCGATGGCGGCGCCGGCGCCGGCGAACGCCACGACGGCGCCGGCGCCGCACACGGCGAGCAGGGGGATCAGAGCGCGGGGGGCTCGCACACATGCTCCATAAGTGATGAATCAGCGGGGTCGGGAAATCTCACCACATAAAAGATCTTCCGTGCCAGCGATTCGCGATCGCCGCCCGGACGGATGTGATCCGGAGGGGGACCGGCCCCTCCGGATCACGTCCTCACTGCATGATCGCGACCACGGTACCCGCTCCCACGGTCCGCCCGCCCTCGCGGACCGCGAAGCCGAGCCCCTCGGCCAGCGCGATCGGCTTGCCCAGCTCGACGGCCATCTCGACCGTGTCGCCCGGCAGGGCCATCGCGCCCTCGCCGCCGAGGTCCACCGTGCCCGGCACGTCGGTCGTGCGGAAGTGGAACTGCGGCCGGTAGCCGTGGAACAGCGGGTTGCCGCGCCCGCCCTCGGCGGCGGTCAGCAACCGCACCCGGGCGCGGAACCGTACGTGCGGCGCGATCGCCCCGGGCGCGCTCACCACCTGCCCGCGCCGGATCTGCCCGCGCTGCACGCCGCGCAGCAGCATCGCGGTGTTGTCACCGGCCTCGGCGTGCCGCATCGTCTGCCCGAACGTCTCCAGCCCGGTCACGACGCTGGCGAAGGTGTCGCCGAGCCCGACGACCTCGATCCGGTCGCCGAGCTCCACCGACCCCTGCGCGACCACGCCGGTGACGACGGTGCCGCGCCCGGTGATGGTGTACACGTTCTCCACCGGCAGCAGGAACGGCTTGTCCAGCACGCGCGGCGGGACCGGCACGTAGGCGTCGACCGCGTCCAGCAGGTCCATGATCCGCGCGGTCCAGTACGGGTCGCCCTCCAGCGCCCGCAGCCCGGACACCCGGACCACCGGCACCTCGTCGCCGGGGTAGCCGTACTCCGACAGCAGCTCGCGGACCTCCAGCTCGACCAGGTCGAGGATCTCGGCGTCCGCGGCCGCGTCGGCCTTGTTGATCGCGACGACCACGTGCCGCACACCGACCTGGCGGGCCAGCACGATGTGCTCGCGCGTCTGCGGCATCGCGCCGTCCTGCGCCGACACCACCAGCACGGCGCCGTCGAGCTGCGCCGCCCCGGTGATCATGTTCTTGACGAAGTCGGCGTGCCCGGGCATGTCCACGTGGGCGTAGTGCCGGGTCGCCGTCTCGTACTGGACGTGGGCGATGTTGATGGTGATGCCGCGGTCGCGCTCCTCGGGGGCGCGGTCGATGCCCTCGAACGGCACGGCGGCGGCGAGGCCCCGGTCCGCCAGGACCTTGGTGATGGCGGCGGTCAGGGTGGTCTTGCCGTGGTCGACGTGCCCCATCGTGCCGATGTTGAGATGCGGCTTGGCGCGCTCGTAGAGCTGCTTGGCCATGATGTGCGTCCTCACTCTGCGCAGGGTGAGAACCCGCGTGCCCCACCCCCCTCCGCTGGTTCTCCGGAAGGCGGGACGGAGAGGGGTCAGCTTCGGACGCCGTTCGACAGGTCGAAGGCGGCCGACACCGCGCTCAGCAGGGTGGACCCTGCGAGCTTGCTGGTGTCGGCCGCGAAGAACATGCGCTGAGAGTAGGCGCCGGGCAGCGGCGGTGTCGACGGGTTTTTCAGCGGCCTCGGCGCAGCAGCAGCAGGCCGAGCGCGGCGCCGCCGAGCTGGCAGGCGGCGATCCCGAGGACCAGCCCGATGGGCCCGGCGGCGTCGGCGAACGCGCCGGTCAGCGCCGCCCCGACCGCCGAGGCGCCGATCTTCAGGCTGCCCGCGGTGGTGTTGACCTGCCCGAGCCGCTCGGGCGGCGACTCGCGCTGGCGGAGCAGCAGCGTCGCGGCGAACACCGGCCCCTCGGCGACGCCCGCCGCGCCGAACGCCGCCATCGCCCACGGCAGCGACGGCACGACGGCCAGCAGCGCGAGGGCCGTCCCGAACGCGACGAGACCGGCCAGCATGACGGGCTCGGCGTGCCGCGCGGTCAGCCACCGGCTGGCCGCCAGCGACCCGGCGAGCGATCCGGCCGCCATGCACACCAGCAGCTGCCCGCCGCCGCTCGCGGGCGCGCCGAGGTGCCCGGCCAGCAGGACGGCGGTGACGGCGGCGCCGCCGAAGCCGAGCCAGGCGAGCGTCGTCGCGGCCGTCAAGGCCCGCAGCACCCGGTTGTGCGCCAGCACCGACAATCCGCCGGTGACGACGTCGCGCAGGCGCTGCTCGTCCGAGGGCGCGTCGGCGGCGGGCCCGCGGAACGGCAGCAGCGGCAGCGCGACCAGCCCGGCGACGGCCGCGCCGACCATCGCGGCCCCGGCGTACCCGCCGCCGAACGCCGCCGCGATCGCGGCGGCCAGGCCGGGACCGGCGATCGCCGCGACGTTGTAGCTGGAGGCCTCCAGGCCGTAGGCGCGCGGCAGCCGGTCCGCCGGGACGAACCGCGGCAGCAGCCCGGTCAGCGCCACCACGACCGGCTCGGTCAGCCCGATCACCGCGGCCACCGCCAGCGCGAGCACCAGCGGCGACCGGCCCGCCAGGGCGAGCAGCGCCGCGGTCGCGACCGCGTACCCGGCGGCCATGGCGACCGCGATCCGGCGGGGCCGGGCCGCGCGGTCCAGGACGTGCCCGAGCACCGGGCCGCTCAGCACGTACGGCAGCGTCATCGCGGTCTGCAGGAACCCCGCGGTCGCCGCGTGCCCGGTCCGCGCCTGGACGGTCAGCACCAGCGCCGTCGCCAGGCCCTCGGCCGAGATCCGCAGCAGGGTCGCCGCGGTCAGATGGACGGGAAGCGCGCGGGACACCACCGCATCCTGACATAGGACCGTTCCCGCCGAAGCGCCGAGATCATCGCGGCATAGACTGGCGCAGGTGACGGACACCACGGCTTACCAGCACCGGGTCACCAGCGAGGTGGGGCGGCTGCGCACCGTCCTGCTGCACCGCCCGGGCGCGGAACTGAAGCGCCTCACCCCGCGCAACAGCGACAAGCTGCTGTTCGACGCGATCCCGTGGGTCGGGCGCGCGCAGGAGGAGCACGACGCGTTCGCGCAGGCGCTGCGCGACCACGACGTGGAGGTCCTCTACCTGACCGAGCTGCTGCAGGACGCGCTGGAGTACGAGGAGGCCCGCGCCCAGGCCATCGCCGAGGTGACGGCCGACCTGCGCTGGGGCGACCAGCTGCGCCGCGTCGTCACCGGCTATCTGGCCGGCCTGGACCCCGAGGACCTGGCGGGCACGCTGATCGCGGGCCTGGCGCACGAGGAGCTGAAGGGCGCGCACGGCCTGGTCTACCGGCTGATGGACCGGCTGGACTTCATCATCGACCCGCTGCCGGGCCTGCTGTTCACCCGCGACAGCAGCGCCTGGATCGGCGGCCGGGTCGCGGTGACCAGCCTCGCCATGCCGGCCCGGCGCAGCGAGTCGTTCCTCACCGGGCTGATCTACCGGCACCATCCGCGGTTCGCGGGCGTGCGGCCGCTGTACGACCCGTCGCTGGAGCACGTCGAGGGCGGCGACATCCTGCTGCTCAGCCCCGGGGTGCTGGCCGTCGGCACCGGCGAGCGGACCACCCCGGCCGGGGTGGAGCGCCTGGCCCGCCGGGTGTTCGAGGCGGGCGTCGCGCACACCGTGCTGGCGGTGCCGATCGCGCAGGAGCGCGCGACGATGCACCTGGACACCGTCTGCACGATGGTCGACGTCGACACGGTGGTGATGTACCCGCCGATCGCGCACTCGCTGACCGCCTACATCGTCACCGCCGACGACGGCGACCTGCGCGTCTCCGAGCCGCGGCCGTTCCTGGAGGCGGCGGCCGACGCGATGGGCCTGGACCACCGGCTGAAGGTCATCGACACCGGCCTGGACCCGGTGACCGCCGAGCGCGAGCAGTGGGACGACGGCAACAACACCCTGGCCATCGCGCCGCGCCTCGCCGTCGCCTACGAGCGCAACACCGAGACCAACGCGGTGCTGGAGGCGTCGGGCATCGAGGTCATCGCGATCAGCGGCAGCGAGCTCGGCAGCGGCCGCGGCGGGCCGCGCTGCATGTCCTGCCCGATCCTGCGCGACGAGCCGCCGGCCTGAGAACGGCGGCCTGAGAACGGCGGAGCCCCCGCCGCCTGGTGGGTTCAGGCGCGGGGGCTCGCGGTGCTTTGGTGCTCGGGCGGTGTCGACGGGGGCACGACAGCGCCCGAGCTTGAGCAGGACCCTACAAGGTGAACCAAGGGACCGCCTAGCCGGGGTATGCCCGGCTTGACGCGCTTTCATGCCTCGGGCCGGTGGCCAGGTCGTCCGGGTCGTCCGGCAGGTCGGCCAGCTCGGCGAATTCGGGCAGCACGGCGTGCGCGGCGACCGGCGGCGACCGGTGGTGCCCGCCGCCGTTCTGCGGTGCGTCCAGCACGGCCCACACGGTGGTGGAGCCGTCCTCGTGCCGGACCCCCCAGCTCTGCGAGAGCGTCTCGACGATGCCGAGCCCGCGGCCGCCGAGCGAGGACAGCGTCCCGGGGCCGCGGCGCGGCTCGGTGGAGGCGCCGCCGTCGCTGACGGCCAGCTCCAGCAGGTCGCCGCGGCGCAGCCAGGTGAGCCTGACCTGGCCGGACGGCAGCGGCCTGGCGTGGCGCAGCGCGTTGCTGAGCAGCTCGCTGACGATCACGCTGGCGTCGTCGACGATGGACTCGTACACCCCCGACGCGGCCAGCTCGGAGCTGAGGCGCCGCCGCGCCACGGCGACGCTGGACGGTGCGTGCGGCAGCAGCACGACGCTCATCGCCCTCACCTCCCCGTGGTTCCGGTCGCTCGGACGAGGCCCGCCGTCGCTGTTCCGGTACGACCGAAATGCCCGGTGGCAAACTTCCGGAAACATGAGGGCCCCCGGCCGCCGCCGGGACGGCCTGCGAGCCGTCCTCCAGTCACGACGATCACCCCCGTACGGCACGGCCAACGAAACCCCATCCTCAACGGAAACCCATGAAGGATCTATCCACCTCAGGACGGAATACTCCTCCCGCGTACGTTTCTTCCGTCACATTAGGGTGATATCTCCCTTTTTCGCGCCCGGGCGGGCACCGCTCCGTCAAGATCATCGCAATGCCCTCCGCGGGGAAGCCGGGGCGGCCGGAAGCGGCCGGAACCCTTGGACGGGCCGGCGTCCCGGACGGTTGCCCGTAATGCACATGACGTGGCCGGCGGGCACGGGTTCAGCCGGCACGAGGCAGCACCAGCCGCATGCACGTGCCCGGGTCGGCCGGCAGCGCGGTGACGGTCCCGCCCTGCGCCTCGGTCAGCCGTTTGACGATGTAGAGCCCGAGCCCGACGCCGCCGAACCGGCGCCGGTCGCCGGTCTCGCCCTGCACGAACCGCTCGAAGATCCGCTCGTGGTCGCCCGGCGCGATGCCGACGCCCTCGTCGCGCACCGTGACGACCAGGCCGTCGTCCTCGGCCCGCGCGCTCACCCGCACCGTCCCGCCGTCCGGGGAGTACTTGAAGGCGTTCTCCAGCAGCTGCCCGAGCACGATGTCGGTGGCCATCGCGTCGCCGCACGCGGTCGGCAGGCCCGGCTCCACGTCCAGCTCGACCCGGTGCAGCCCCGACAGCGAGCCGAACCCCGCGACGACGCCCGCCAGCACCCGCGGCAGGTCGAACGGCTCGTTGGTCACCGCGAGCTCCTCGGCGCCGGCCCGCGACCCCAGCAGCAGGTGCTCCACCAGCCGGCCGAGCGACTGGGCGCGCTCGGCGATGGTGGCGACCGCCGCCCGGCGGGCCGCGTCGTCCAGCTCCTCCCACCGGTTCACCAGCGTGCTCGCGAAGCCCTGCACCACGGTGATCGGGGTGCGCAGCTCGTGGCTGGTGGTGGCCAGGAACAGGTCCTTGGCGCCCTCCAGCGCCTTGGCCTCCGACACGTCGCGAAAGTCCACGACCAGCTCGCCGGTCTCCTCGATCTCGGCGGCCAGCACGTTCAGCCAGACGCCCGAGGCGTACTGGAAGGTGCGCATCCGGCCCGGTTCGGGCGGCTGGAACGGCAGCCCGGCGCCGATCACGTCCTGCGGCGCGAGCCCGGTGAGGGCGTGCGCGGCCGGGTTCCACTGGCGGACCAGGCCGTCGCGGCCGAGCACCGCGATGCCGTCGGCGCTGGTGTCGATGACGGCCCGCTCGTGGGCGCGCTGGCGGACCACCTCGGCGTAGGCGACGGCGTTGCCGACCGCGACGCCGGCGTGCCCGGCGAGCAGTTCCAGCAGCTCCAGCTCGACATGCCCGGCCTTGCGGCCCGAGAACAGCGCGTACAGCGCGCCGTAGGGCCGGTTCTGCAGGAACGACAGCCCGAGCGCAACCTGGTGCAGGCCGGGCAGCTCGGCCCACACCAGGTCGCCGAGCCGCCGCTCCCCGCTCGCCAGCTTCACCGACCGGCCCGACCGCAGCAGCTCCCCGACCAGGCTGGACCGCAGGTCGGCGGTCGCGCCGCGCAGGTGCGCGGGCAGCCCGGTCGTGCTGACCAGCCGCAGCCGGTCGCCCTCGATGCGGACGAACCCGGCGGCGTCGGCGCCGGTCAGCTCGATCAGCGCGGCGGTGATGCGGTCCAGCACGGCGGGCAGGTCCCGCTCGGCGTTCAGGTCGGCGACGATGTCGTTCAGCCGCCGCACCAGCCGGGCCCGCTCGGCCATGTGGTGCCGGACGAGGCCGTCCTCGGCGACCGGGTGGTGCACCTCGACCCAGCCGAGCCGGCCGCCCGCGCCGTCGCGCAGCAGGCTGGCGTCGACGCGCACGTCGATCAGCCGGCCGTCGCGGCGCAGGCGGCGGGTGGCGATGGAGATCCGGCCGTCCGCGCCGGGCGGCCGGGTGAGCAGCCGCTCCTGGACGGCGTGGTGCTCGGCGGTCAGCTCGGCCGGCACGATCGGCGGCACCCGCCCGGCCATCTCGGCGGCGCTCCAGCCGAACATCCGCTCGGCCGCGGGGTTCCACACCGTGACCCGGCCGCGCCGGTCCACGGCGATGATCGCGTCCGCGGCGCTGTGGAGCACGGCGCGGGCGATCGGGTCGGCGGCGGGTTGCACGCCTGACATCGTGCCACCGGATCAGGGGGCGGCGCCGGGCGACCGCCGTGGAAAGGTTTCCACGGCGGGCCCGTCACCTCCGGAAGAACGCCACGTCACGCCCGGTTTCGCCGGAGACGTCCGGCGGCCAGCGCGGCCAGCCCGGCCGCCAGGAACGACAGCAGCGACGCGCTCATCCAGTTCTGCGGGGTGAAGTGCAGCGCGTGCTGGACGTCCTTCCAGAAGTCCGCCCAGCGGCTCACCGAGCCCGGGTAGATCAGCTGGTAGACGGCGAAGCCGGCGAGCCAGGCGGCGACCATGCCCCAGCGCGACGGCGCGGTGGACCCGGTGTCCCAGCCCCGCCGCCCCGCGCCGAGGAAGAAGTCGGCGGCCAGCACGCCCAGCATGGGCACGAACACCGAGCCGATCAGGGACAGGAAGCCGGCGTAGTCGCCGATGTCCAGCGCCAGCGCCAGCGCGGTGATGCCGGTGCCGAGCGCGACCGTGAGCACCCGCCGGTCGGCCTTGGGGACCAGGTTCTGGATCGACACCGCGGTGGAGTACACGTTGGCGAACGACTGGTCGGCCTCGCGCAGCACGAAGACCGCGAAGAACACCACGCCCAGCGTGACGTGCAGGAACGGGTCGAACACCTTGGTGGAGTCGCCCGCCACCAGCGCCAGCGCCAGCAGCCCGAGCACGTAGGCGAAGATCTGGGTGACCGAGTAGCCGATCGCGGCGGCGCCGTAGGCGCCCTTGGCGCTGCGCGCGTGCCGGGTGTAGTCGGCCGCGACCGGCACCCACGAGATCGACACCGCCAGCGCCGCGTCGGCGCCGATCCAGAACCCGCCCCACGAGCCGTGCGTCAGGTCCGGCAGCGGCTCGCGCAGCAGCTGGACGTAGAAGTAGACGAGCGCGACCAGCACCGCGGCGGTGACGTAGCGGCGCAGCACCCGCACCGAGCCGAGCGGCCAGATCGTCAGCGCGGTGGTGAGCACGCCGGCGGCCACGACGTAGCCCCAGCGCGGCACGCCGTCCCACAGCGAGCGCGCGGCGTCGGCGATCACGATCAGCTCGAAGGTGCCCCAGCCGACCAGCTGGGCGATGTTCAGCACCGTCGGCACCATCGACAGCCGGGCGCCGAACAGCCCGCGCAGCAGCACCATCGCGGGCTTGCCGGTGATCGCGCCGGGCGCGGCGGCCAGGCCGAGCATCAGCCCGCCGAGCACGGTCCCGACGATCATCGCGACGATGCCGGCCGCGATGGACAGCGTCGGGTTCCCCTTGTCGTCGGGGGCCAGCACCGTGTAGGCGCCGGAGAAGGCGAACAGGCTGACCCCGAGGTTGCCCCAGAAGGCGCTCTGGTCCCAGAAGCCGAGCACCTTCGGCGCCGGTTCCTCCAGGGTGTAGGGGGCTTCACGCAGCGGGCGCTCGTTGACGACGGGCGTCATGGGGACACACTCCCTACGCCGGCATTACCCGGACAGGTTCATGCGGTCGGCGACGCGGTCACAGGTCGCCCTCTCAGCCCGGCTCGCCCGAGCTCCCGCGGATAACGGTCAAGTCGCATCGTACAAGGACAAAACCGGGTTGACCAGGAGCTCTATGATCACCACGTGACCAAGCACACACGTCTCCTGGCCTGCGCGCTCGCCGCGTCCGTGCTCGCCGCCGCGGCCGCCGGCTGCGGCGCCGCCCGGGAGATCAAGAAGGGCACCGAGCAGGGCTTCGAGCAGGGCAAGCGCGAGGGCATGATCGAGGTGCTGGCCAAGGAGGCCCTCGCCGCCAAGGCGAACGCCGCCATCTCCAAGGACCTGGAGTGCACGGTCGGCCAGGCGGCGGAGGGCGCGACCGCCACCCCCGTCAGCTGCACCGGCGCGACCGACGACGGCAGGCCCGTCACGCTCAAGGGGACCATCACCGAGTCGGCCGAGCTGAAGAAGGCCGACTTCGTCCGCGGCACCTTCACCGGCACCGTCGCGGGGAAGACGGTCCTGCGCACCTCCTGCATCGGCCCCGCCTGCTGACGCGCCGGGTCAGGCCACCCGGGGCGGCCCGTCCAGCTCGGTCTCCATCGGGCGGCCCGCCTCGGCCCAGCGCTTCATCCCGCCGTCCACGTTCTTCGCGGTCCAGCCCGCCTGGTTCAGGGCGGCCGCCACCTGCGCGGAGCGCACCCCCGAGCGGCAGATCACGTAGACCTCCTGGTCGCGGGGAACCTCGCCGGCCCGCTCGTTCAGGTCGTACATCGGGATGTGGACGGCCTCGGGCGCGTGCCCGGCGTCCCACTCGCCCTGCTCGCGCACGTCGAGCAGGTAGCCCCCGTCCGGGACCTCGGCCGCGTCGACCGCCGGGACATCTTCCCCGAAGAACATCGAACCTCCGTGAATCCGCCGTCCCGGAGCGGGGCGGCCCTTCCGAGGATATTGACCTCGGCATATTCCGCGCGCCGTCCGGGAACCCGCGCCGCCTCCGCTGCGTCGAACCCTCATGCGGTATCGGACGCTCTTTCTCGCCACACCCGGGCTGGCCCTGATCCTGGCATCGGCCGCCTGCGGTTCCGAACGGGCCTCGACGACACCGGACCAGAAGGGTTCCGGCAGTGCCGCCGTCCAGCCCACCCAGGCCGCCGACCGGCTGATCGTGCAGGTCAAGGCCTCGCCCCAGGCCCCCGCCCAGAAGTGGACGCTGACCTGCGACCCCGCCGGCGGCGACCACCCCAAGAAGGACGCCGCCTGCGCGGCGCTCGCCAAGTCGGCCGACCCGTTCAAGGCGCCGCCGAAGGACCGGATCTGCACCAAGATCTACGGCGGCCCGGAGACCGCCACGGTCACCGGCACCTGGAAGGGGCGGCCGGTCGACGCGAGCTTCGGCCGCGCCGACGGCTGCCAGCTGCACCGCTGGACCGGGCTCGCCCCGCTGTTCGGGGACGTGCCGAAGGTCCGCTGACGCCTACTTCAGCAGCCTGGACATCCGGCGGTCGGCGAGCGGCTTGCCGCCGGTCTGGCAGGACGGGCAGTACTGGAGCGCGGAGTCGGCGAACGACACCTCGCGGACGGTGTCGCCGCAGACCGGGCAGGCCTCGCCCGCGCGGCCGTGCACCCGCAGGCCGGCCCGCTTCTCGCCCTTGAGGTCGCCCGCGGCGAGCCCCGCCGAGCGGGCGACCGCGTCGCGCAGCGTCGTCACGATCGCGCGGTGCAGGACGGCGACGTCCTCCCCGGTCAGCGTCGAGGCGATCTTGAAAGGGGACATCCGCGCGACGTGCAGGACCTCGTCGGAGTAGGCGTTGCCGATCCCGGCGACCACCTTCTGGTCGCGCAGCAGCCCCTTGATCTGGGTGCGCCGCCCGGCCACGATCTCCGCGAGCGCCTCGGGGGTGAATTCCGGGGCGAGGGGGTCGGGGCCGAGCGCGGCGATGCCCGGGACGTCCGCCGGGTCGCGGACGACGTAGACGGCGAGACCCTTCTTGGTGCCGGCCTCGGTGAGGTCGAAGCCCGAGCCGTCGTCCAGGTGGACGCGGAGCGCGAGCGGGTTCTTGCCGCCGGGCCGCACCGGCTTGGCGGGCAGCGCGTCGTGCCACCGCAGCCAGCCGGCGCGGGCCAGATGGATCACCAGGTGCAGGCCGGCCACGTCCAGGTCGAGGAACTTGCCGTGCCGGGCGGCGCCGGTGACGGTGAGGCCGCCGAGGCCGGTGACCGGCGGGTCGTAGGTCTTCAGCGCGGAGATCGCGAGAACGTCGGTACGGGCGATCACGCGGCCCACGGCGCGCTCGCGCAGGACTCCGGCGAGCGCCTCCACCTCGGGTAGCTCAGGCATGTCCCAAGTATCGGCGAAGCCGCTGTCCACAACCCTGTGGAAGCCTGTGGACAACCCTGTGCACAACCGCGGGATCCGCCGCCGTTTCGGGCCTTCGATGGCGATAAGCAGGGCGAAGTGGGGCAAAAACCTCGGTAGATCGCTACCCAGGCGTACCCACGGCCTGTGGATAACTTCTCGCAATATCCAGCCCAAGGAGCCCGGTGCTCAGTCCTGCGGCCGGGGCCAGACCGACAGCGCCAGTTCCGCCGTCTCGGTGAGCTCCGCGGTCGTCGCGCCGTCCCGGGCGCGCTGGGACATGCCCTGGAGGACCGCGGCGAAGTAGGCGGCCAGGGCGCGGGGATCGGCCGCGGCGGACAGTTCGCCCTGCTGCTGCGCGGTCTTCAGATGCGCTTCGAAGACGGCCAGGTTGGTGTTGCGCAGGTCGCGAAGGAACGCCGCGGTGTCGGCGTCCTGGACGGTGACGTTGGTGGCGGCGCTCATGGTCAGGCAGCCGGCCGGGTGGGAGGGGTCGGGGTAGACGGCCGCCGCCTCGCGGAAGACGCGGCGGAACGCGCCGTGGACGGTGGGCTCCTCCGCCAGCGCGGTGCCGACGAACGCGCCCACGGGAGTGCGCCCGTAGGCGCGGACGACCTCCTTGAACAGGGACTTCTTGTCGCCGAACGCCGCATACAGGCTGCCGGGCTTGATGCCCATCACCCGGGTCAGCTCGCCGATGGAGGTGGCCTCGTAGCCGTGCTCCCAGAACAGCCGGGTGGCGGCCGTCAGGGCCGTCGTGCGGTCGAACGCCGGCGGCCGTCCGCGCTTCGCGCCTGATCCAGTCATGCCCCCATTCTAGAGCGAGCACTCAAGAATTCTGCTACGGTCACTTCTTGAGTAAACGCTCAATAAATGAGGGGCAGGAGATCGTCATGGCGGCAGGAGCACTTGAGGGCAAGGTCGCGCTGGTCACCGGGGGCAGCCGGGGCATCGGCCGGGCCATCGCGGAGCGGCTCGCCCGCGACGGCGCCGCCGTCGGCGTCGCCTACGCCCGCGACGAGGCGGCGGCGGACGAGACCGTCGAGCGCATCCGCAAGGACGGAGGGCGGGCCTTCGCCCTGCACGCGGAGCTGGGGCGGCACGGCGACGCGACGCGCCTGTGGACCGCCTTCGACGCCGCGGGCAAGGACCACGCTCCCGACGGGAAGCTCGACATCATCGTCAACAACGCCGGCATCGGACGCAGCGCGCCGCTGGCCTCGTTGACCGAGGACGGCTTCGACGAGGTCTTCGCCGTGAACGTGCGCGCGCCGTTCTTCATCGTGCAGCAGGGGCTGCCGCGCCTGCGCGACGGAGGCCGGATCATCAACATCTCCAGCGGTGCGGCCCGCCTGGCCGCACCGGAGATCATCGCCTATGGCGCCACCAAGGGCGCCCTGGACACCTTCACCCTCAACCTCGCCAAGGAGCTGGGGCCGCGGGGCATCACGGCCAACTCGGTGGCCCCCGGGATCGTCGACACCGACGTCAACGCGTCCTGGCTGCGAGGCGACCCGCAGGCCGAGGCGCACGCGGCGTCCCTGGCCGCCCTCGGCCGGGTCGGGCAGCCGGAGGACGTGGCCGACATCGTGGCCTTCCTCGCGTCCGACGACGCGCGCTGGGTGACCGGCCGCGTCATCGACGCGACGGGCGGCGCCGGCCTGTGAGCCGTTCCCCGTGGGCGGGAGCACCGTGCCTCGGTCTCCCGCCCGCGGAGGCACCGGCGGACCACCGATGCCTGTGACAGGGTCACTGGTCCGCGGCGCCTGCGCGGAGAAGGGCCGGGTCCACGTCGGGGACCGCGAAGCGCGGGTTCGCACCCGCCGCGACCACCCGGATCACGAAACCGGCGGCCTCCTCGGCCTGCCGGGCGGCGGCCAGCCCGCCCAGCACCGCGGTCCGCGCGCCGAGGTCCCCGATCAGCGCGGCGGTCCGGTCGAGCGCGCCGGCGTCGTCGCCGCAGATCGCGACGACGGGTGAGTCGCCCTCCTCGCCGGTGAACGGCCACGAGGCGCCCGCGAACAGATGCAGCGCCTTGACCACGTGGGCACCGGCCGCGATCTCGGCGACCAACTCGGCGGCCGACCCCGTCTCCGGCAGCAGGCGCCCGGTCGCGTAGTCGACGGGATTGGTGCAGTCGATGACGGCCTTCCCGGACAGCGCCCCCTCGGGCCCGCCGATCAGCCGCAGGGCCTCTTCCAGCCCGTTCCAGGCGATCGCGACAACGACGACGTCGGCCTGGTCGGCGAGCCGGCCGGGATCCACCGGCGTCGCGGCGGCACCGATCTGCCCGGCGGCGGCCTTCGCCCGCCCGGGGTCACGGCCGGTGAGCACGATCGAGTGCCCGGCGGCCGCCCACGCCTGCCCCAGCGTCACCGCGAGGTTCCCGGTTCCCAGCAGTCCGATCCTCATGTGGCTCTCCTTCGTCTCGACGAGGTGTCACCACGACGCTAGGCACGCGTCTCCTACCAATCGGTAGGGGCGAGATGAGAGGCTGGGCCGATGAAGGAAGCGGGCTGCGAGACCTTCGTCTCGGACTGTCACGTACGGGCTGCGGTCGACCTCATCAACCACACGTGGGACCCGGTCGTGGTCTCGGCGCTGCGCATGGGGCCGACGCGGCGCAGCGTTCTGCTGGACCGCGTCGCCGGGGCGAGCGACAAGGTGCTGACCGAGTCGCTCCGGCGCCTGACCGCGCGCGGTCTGGTCGCGAGGGCGCCGCGCGGCCCGGGACGCGACGCGGCCGTCTACGGGCTCACGGCGCTGGGCGCGTCCTTCGCCGACGGCCCGCTGGCCCACCTCGCCGAATGGGCGGCGGAGAACCAGGACGAGCTGTCGGTGACGTCCTGACCCGCGCTACCCCACGATCGCGCGGCGCAGCCGGTTGAACTCCTTGGGGAAGGACACGCCCACGGCGCCGACCGGTACCCCGTTCCTGGTGAACGCGACCGCGAACCTGTCCTCCTCCACCGACCCGGCGGCGACCTCGCTCGCGTCGGCCAGCGCGGGCAGCCCCGCCCACTGGACCCGCGCGCCGTGCACCCGGGTGCCGAGCCCCGGCACCTCGGCGTAGGGCTCGGCGGCGTCCGGGCCGTGCAGCAGGTTGCGGGCGGCCAGGGCGCCCTGCTCGTTGGCGTTGGCCCAGTGCTCGACCCGGACCGAGGCGCCGAATACCGGGTGCGGCCAGCGGGCGACGTCCCCGGCGGCGACGATCCCGGACGCGCCCTCGGCGAACAGCGCGGCATCGGTGACGACCCCGTCGTCGATCTTGACCCCGCTGCCGTCCAGCCAGCCGGTGGCCGGGACGACGCCGATCGCGGCCACGACCAGGCCGGCCTCGACGCGCCGGCCGTCGGCCAGCAGCACCGCCCCGCCGGCCACCTCGGTGACCCGGGCGCCGGTGACCAGGTCGACGCCGTGCGCGCGGTGGTGATCGGCGAGCCAGCGGGCGGCGGTGGCGCCGATGACGCCCGCCATCGGCAGCTCGCCGGAGTCGATGAGGGTGACCGGAATGCCGAGGGCGCGCACGGTGGAGGCGACCTCGCCGCCGATGAAGCCGCCGCCGACGATGGCGACCCGCTCCGGCCCGCGGGCGAGCGCGGCGCGCAGGGCGAGCGCGTCGTCCAGCGTGCGCAGGACGAGTGCGTCGCCGGGCAGGCGGCGCGGCTGTGCGCCGGTGGCGATGACGAGGCCGTCGTAGCGCAGCTCGGCGCCGTCGTCCAAGGTCAGCACGCGCGCGCCGGCGTCCAGGCGGACGGCGCGGCGGCCGGTCAGCCACGCGGCCTCGGGCTCGTCGCCGCCGGGCAGCGCGACGTCGTCGTCTCCGGTCAGCACGCTCTTGGACAGCGGCGGGCGGTTGTAGGGGCGGTGCGGTTCGGCGCCGACGAGGGTGAGGGGGCCGGTGAAGCCCTCGTCGCGCAGGGTCTGGGCGGCGCGCAGGCCGGCGAGCGAGGCGCCGGCGATCACGATGTGCTCGATCATGCCGGGAACCCTACCCCCCATGGGTATATATCCGGCCAGGTGACCTGAATCACGAAATAACCCCTAGGGGGTAGGGGTTGCAGCCGATGTGCCGTTGTGGCACCATGAGGACCACGCAATACCCCCCAGGGGTACAAGGAACCGGAGGAAGACATGAGCACCGCCACCTACACCGTCACCGGGATGACCTGCGGCCACTGCGTCGGCTCCGTGCAGCAGGAGGTCGGCCAGGTCGCCGGGGTGACCGGTGTCGAGGTCGACCTCAAGACGGGCCGGGTGACCGTGACCGCCGACGGCCGGATCGATGACGCCCTGATCCGGGACGCCGTCGAAGAGGCCGGTTACGAAGTGAAGGCATAGGACATGAACACCGCGTCCAAGCTGGGGGCGTACGCCCTGGGCCTGGCCGTCGTCTTCGGCGGCGCCGTCGGGATCGGCAACGTGACCGGTCCCGTCGGCGCCACCGCGGACAGCGGCGGCGGCCACTCCTCCCACGGCGCCGCCCCGAAGGCCGAGGCCGGCGGCGCCCCCGTCCCGGGCGGCCTGCAGATCTCCCAGGACGGCTACACGCTGAGCCCGAAGACCACCACCGTCAAGGCCGGCGAGCCGACCGACTTCCGGTTCGCGATCAACGGACCGGACGGAAAGCCCGTCACCCGGTTCGAGCCGCTGCACGGCAAGCGGCTGCACCTGATCGTGGCGCGGCGCGACCTGTCGGGGTTCCAGCACCTGCACCCGGCCGAGGGCGCGGACGGGACCTGGACGATCCCCCTCACCCTGCGCGACCCGGGCGCCTACCGCTTCTTCACCGACATCAAGCCCGCCGGCGCGAAGAAGCAGCTCACGCTCGGCGCCGACGTCACCGCCCCCGGCGACTACACCCCGGCGGCGCTGCCGCAGGCCGGGCAGGTCGCCAAGGTGGACGGCTACGAGGTGAAGCTCGACGGGGCCCTGGTCCCGGGCCGCTCCAGCAAGCTGACCCTCACCGTCAGCAAGGACGGTTCGCCGGTCACCGACCTGGAGCCGTACCTTGAGGCGTACGGTCATCTCGTCGCGCTGCGCGACGGCGACCTCGCCTACCTGCACGTCCACCCGGACGGCGAGCCCGGCGACGGGCGCACCAAACCCGGACCGGGTATCACCTTCTACGCGGAGGTGCCCAGTCCCGGCGCCTACCGGCTCTACCTGGACTTCCAGCACAAGGGCAAGGTCCGGACCGCCGAGTTCACCGCGGTGACCGCCGGCGTGTCCGTCCCGGCCGGGAAGCCGGCGGGCGAGCCCGCCGACGACCACGGCGCCCACGGCCACTGACGTCCCGCACGATCCACCGAGAGGAGCAACGCGATGAACACCGGCGACACGTCCGGGCAGATCGAGCTGGCGATCGGCGGGATGACCTGCGCGTCGTGCGCCGCCCGCATCGAGAAGCGGCTGAACAAGATCGAGGGCGTCACCGCGTCCGTCAACTACGCGACCGAGAAGGCCAAGGTCGAGTTCGCCGCGGGGACGGTCACCCCCGAAGAGCTGATCGCCTCGGTGGAGAAGGCCGGCTACACCGCCGAGCTGCCCCCGCCGCCGAAGCCCGCCGGCGCCGAGCCCGAGGCGGCCGGGCCCGCCGACGAACTGCGCCCGCTGCGCCAGCGGCTGATCACCTCGCTGGTGCTGGCCGTGCCGGTCATCGCGATGGCGATGGTGCCCGCGCTGCAGTTCACCAACTGGCAGTGGATGTCGCTGACGCTCGCCGCGCCCGTCGTGGTCTACGCGGGCTGGCCGTTCCACAAGGCCGCCTGGACGAACCTGCGGCACGGCGCCGCGACCATGGACACCCTGGTCTCGGGCGGCACACTCGCGGCGTTCGGCTGGTCGCTGTGGGCGCTGTTCTTCGGCAGCGCCGGCGAGCCGGGCATGAAGCACGGCTTCGAGCTGTCCATGACCCGCTCGGACGGGTCGGCCAACATCTACCTCGAGGCCGCCGCGGGAGTCATCGCGTTCATCCTCGCGGGCCGCTACTTCGAGGCCCGCTCCAAGCGCCGCGCCGGCGCCGCGCTGAAGGCGCTGCTGGAACTGGGCGCCAAGGACGTCGCGGTCGTGCGCAACGGCCGCGAGGAGCGCATCCCGGTCGACCAGCTCGCCGCCGGCGACGTGTTCGTCGTGCGCCCCGGCGAGAAGATCGCCACCGACGGCGTGGTGGAGGAGGGCTCGTCCGCGGTGGACGCCTCCCTGCTCACCGGCGAGTCGGTACCGGTCGAGGTCGGTCCCGGCGACGCGGTGACCGGCGCGACCGTCAACGCCGGCGGGCGGCTGCTGGTCCGCGCCACCCGGGTCGGCGCCGACACCCAGCTCGCGCAGATGGCGCGGCTGGTGGAGGACGCCCAGACCGGCAAGGCGCAGGTGCAGCGCCTGGCCGACCGGATCTCGGGGATCTTCGTCCCGGTGGTCATCGCCATCGCGGTCGCCACGCTGGGCTTCTGGATCGGCACCGGCGCCGGCCTGGCCGCCGCGTTCACCGCCGCCGTCGCCGTCCTGATCATCGCCTGCCCCTGCGCCCTCGGCCTGGCCACCCCGACCGCCCTCATGGTCGGCACCGGCCGCGGCGCCCAGCTCGGCATCCTGATCAAGGGGCCGGAGGTGCTGGAGTCCACCCGCGCCATCGACACCGTCGTGCTGGACAAGACCGGCACCGTCACCACCGGCAGGATGGCGCTGGTCGAGGTCGTCACCGCGGGCGGCGTGGACGAGGCCGAGGCGCTGCGCCTGGCCGGCGCGCTGGAGAACGCCTCCGAGCACCCGATCGCCCAGGCCATCGCCAAGGGCGCGGCCGACCGCGTCGGCGAGCTCGGCACGGTGGCGGACTTCGCCAACATCGAGGGCCTCGGCGTGCAGGGCGTCGTGGACGGGCACGGCGTGCTGGTGGGCCGTCCCAAGCTGCTGGCCGAGTGGTCGCAGCACCTGACGCCCGAGCTGGAGCGCGCCATGGCGCAGGCCCAGGCGCTCGGCCACACCGCCGTCGCGGTCGGCTGGGACGGCGCCGCCCGCGCCGTGATCACCGTCGCGGACCAGGTGAAGCCGACCTCCGCCGAGGCGATCACCCGGCTGCGCGCCCTCGGGCTGCGGCCGGTGCTGCTGACCGGCGACAACGAGGCGGTGGCCCGCACGGTCGCGGACGCGGTGGGCATCGACGAGGTCATCGCCGACGTGCTGCCGCAGGACAAGGTCGACGTGGTCAAGCGGCTGCAGGGCGAGGGCCGCACGGTCGCGATGGTCGGCGACGGCGTGAACGACGCCGCCGCGCTCGCCCAGGCCGACCTCGGCCTGGCCATGGGCACCGGCACCGACGTGGCGATCGAGGCGTCCGACCTCACCCTGGTGCGGGGCGACCTGCGCGCCGCCGCCGACGCCATCCGGCTGTCGCGGCGGACGCTGCGCACCATCAAGGGCAACCTGTTCTGGGCGTTCGCCTACAACGTGGGCGCCCTGCCGCTGGCCGCGGCCGGCCTGCTCAACCCGATGATCGCCGGTGGCGCGATGGCGTTCTCCTCGGTCTTCGTGGTGAGCAACAGCCTGCGGCTGCGCGGCTTCAAACCGCTCAGCGGCGACACGGTCCCGGCGGCCACGACGGCTCCGGCCCGCTCCGAGGTCCCGGTCGGCTGACCGGAGACCCCCGGCCCGGCCCCCACTCGGGGGCCGGGCCTTTTCGGCGTCCTGGCAGCATGGAGGCCATGACGACTCTGCCGCTGACGCCAGACGAGCTGCTCACCACGACCCGCACCGTCCGCAAGCGCCTGGACCTGACGCGGCCGGTGCCGATGGAGCTGGTCCGCGAGTGCCTGGAGATCGCGTTGCAGGCGCCGAGCGGCAGCAACCGGCAGGACTGGCAGTGGATCGTCGTCACCGACCCCGGCACCCGGGCCGCGCTCGGCGACATCTACCGGCGCGCCGTGGACCGGTACCTGGCGTCCGAGGGCGCGGCGGGCAGGCTGTTCGCCGACGACCCCGAGCGCGCCAAGGTGCAGCAGCGCGTCGGCGGCAGCGTCGCCCACCTGGGCGAGCACATGGGCGACGTGCCCGTGCTGATGATCCCGTGCCTGCGCGTCCCCGAGCGCAACCTCGCCGCCGGCAACCAGGCGGGGGTGTGGGGCTCGCTGCTGCCCGCCGTCTGGAACTACATGCTGGCCGCACGCGCGCGCGGGCTCGGCACGGCGTGGACGACGCTGCACCTGATGTACGAGCAGGAGGCGGCCGAGCTGCTCGGGCTGCCCGATGACGTCCGGCAGGCCGCGCTGGTCCCGACCGCGTACTACACGGGCGAGACGTTCAAGCCCGCGGCGCGTCAGCCGCTCGACGAGGTGCTGCACATCGACCGCTGGTGACCGGCGTGGGGCGCCGTGCGTGATCCACATCACCGTGACAGATACCCCCAGGGGGTATAGATTGAGGCTCGTTGGAACCGCAGCGATCCGAACGGGGACAGATCATGAGCACCGCCCACGACCACCACGCCGCCCACCACGCCGCTCCCGCCGCCACGGTGCCCGCCACCACGGGCCACGCCCACCACGGGCACGCCCAGCACGCGGCCCCCGCCCTCCCCGGCGGCCTGCTGGTCGCCCAGGACGGCTACACCCTCGCCCTGGAGACCCCGATCGCCCGTCCCGGCGCGGGCGAGCTGCGGTTCCGCGTCCTCGGCCCGGACGGGCGGCCGGTCACCGAGTACGCCGCCGCCCACGGCAAGGAACTGCACCTGATCATCGCGAACCGGGAGCTGACCGGCTTCTGGCACGTGCACCCGGTGCGCGACGCCGAGGGCACCTGGACCGTCGCGATCGACCTGCCCGCCGCGGGCGCCTACCGCGTCCTCGCCGACATCGTCCCGAGCGCCCTCGGCCGGGGGATCACGCTCGGCGCCGACCTCGCCCTCGCCGGGGACTACGACCCGCGCCCGCTGCCGGCGCCCGCGCGCACGTTCGCCGTGGACGGCTACGAGGTCGCCCTGGACGGCGAACCCGGCGACGGCGGCCTCACCCTCACCGTGCGCAAGGACGGCGTCCCGGTCACCGACCTGCAGCCCTACCTGGAGGCCTACGGCCACCTGGTGGTGCTGCGCGCAGGCGACCTGGCGTACGTGCACGTCCACCCGGGCGGCGCGCCGGGCGACGGGGTGACCCCGGCCGGCCCGGAGATCGCCTTCCACGCCGCCGTCCCCGGCCCGGGCGCCTACCGGCTGTTCCTGGACTTCAAGCACGGCGACGTCGTCCGCACCGCCGCCTTCACCGCCGTCGTGGCCTGAGGCCTCAGTACCGGTCGCGCAGGGCGCCGACCAGCGCCGACACCGCGGGGTCGGAGGCGGCGGCGTCCAGGGTGGCGGTGAGCACCTCGTCGTAGGTGGGCGCCGCCTTGGCCTGGAGGGCGCGGCCCTCCTCGGTGATCACGGTGTAGACGCCGCGCCGGTCGCGCGGGCACAGGTCGCGGCGGGTGAGCCCGGCGTCCTCGAGCCGGGCGACCAGCCGGCTGACCGAGCTCTGGTTGAGGCCGATGGCGTCGGCGAGCTCCTGCATGCGCAGCTCGCCGTCCTCGGCCCGGGCCAGGTTGCACAGCGCGCGGTACTCCGACAGGCCGAGGCCGTGCCCGCGCTGGAGCGCCTTGGCGAGGGCCTGCTCGACGCGGCCGTGCAGCGTGACGACCCGGTTCCAGGCTTCGTTGTCCATCGCGCGTCCATCCCGAATCTCGTGCTTGACAGCAGCGTACATGCAGACTCAATATGTGCATGTACATGCATGCAATTGAGGGAGCCGAGATGAGCACCATCGAGAAGATCGCCACCACCCCGGACTGGTACGCGCCCTACCGGATCTCGCAGGCGGTCCGCGCGAACGGCCTGATCTTCGTCTCCGGCCAGGCCGGCTTCGACGAGCGGGGCCGCACCGTCCCCGGCGGCTTCCTGGAACAGGGCCGCCAGGCGTTCGCCAACCTGCGCCGGGTGCTGAACGAGGCCGGCGCCGACCTCACCGACGTGGTGAAGATCGGCATCTTCGTGCGGGACATGGCCGCGCACCTGGACGAGGTGATCAAGCTGCGCGAGGAGTTCCTCGCCGAGCCCTACCCCGCCGACACCCTGCTGGAGGTCTCCTCGCTCGCCCAGCCGGACTGGCTGATCGAGGTCGAGGCCACCGCCGTCGCCCGCTGACCAGGAAAGGACCACGCCGATGACCAGCCCCCTGCTCCAGCCCTACGAGAGCGGCGCCCTGCGGCTGCCGAACCGCGTCGCGATGGCGCCGATGACCCGCAACCGGGCCGACGACGCCACCGGCGTCCCGGGCCCGCACGCCGCCGAGTACTACGCCCAGCGCGCCGGCGCCGGCCTGATCATCACCGAGGGGATCTGGCCCGATCCCCTCGGCAAGGGCGGCCCCCGCATCCCCGGCCTGGTCACCGAGGAGCAGGTGGCGGGCTGGCGGGCGGTGACGGACGCCGTGCACGCGGCCGGCGGCCGGATCTACGCGCAGCTGTGGCACGTCGGCCGGATGACGCATCCGCGCAACATCGGGGGAGCGACGCCGGTCGCGCCCTCCCCCGTCCGGATCGAGCACGAGCGGATCTTCACCGACGACGGCATGGCCGAGCACGTCACGCCGCGCGAGCTGACGACCGCCGAGGCGGAGGGGATCGTCGCCGCGTTCGCCGCCGAGGCCCGCAACGCGATCCGCGCCGGGTTCGACGGCGTGGAGCTGCACGGCGGGAACGGCTATCTGATCCACCAGTTCCTCGCCGACAACACCAACCGGCGCACCGACCGCTTCGGCGAGCGGATCCGGTTCGCCGCCGAGGCCGTCCAGGCCGTGGCGGCGGCGGTCGGCGCCGAGCGCGTCGGCCTGCGCGTCTCCCCCGGCAACCCCGAGAACGAGCTGGTCGAGCACGACCCGCAGGGGACCTACCAGGCGCTGCTCGCCGAACTGGCCCCGCTCGGCCTGGCCTACCTGCACGTCCTGGAGCGCGGTGAGTACGGGGCGATCGCCGGCCTGCGGCCCCACTGGCCCGGCACGCTGATCGCCAACTACAACGGGACCGCGCCCAGCTCGCGGGAGGCCGCCGAGGAGGTCCTCGCCAAGGGCCTGGCCGACGTCTTCTCCTTCGGGCGGCTGTTCATCGCCAACCCCGACCTGCCCGCGCGGTTCGCCACCGGCGCCCCGCTGAACGAGCTGCGCGAGGAGGTCGTCTACGGCTTCCCCGAGGGGGACCACGCCGTCGGCTACGTCGACTACCCCGCCCTCGCCGACCTGCGGGTCACGCGGTGACGCGCCGGTCCGCGCCCGCGCGAGCCGCGCGGGCGCGGACCGGCTAACCCCCGAGCGGGACGTCCCAGAAGGCGATCTCGTGCCGCATGCCCTCCAGGAAGAGCCGCTCGGCGCGGCCCCGCTCGGGCGCCGCCTCGTCGATCATCTGGGCGCAGCGGCGGGTCAGCTCGGCGAAGCCGGGGTCGGCGTAGGTGTCGACCCAGCGGCGGTAGCGGGGCTCGGCCGGCGGATTCCGCGCCAGCCGCGCGCCGAGCGCGGAATAGCCCCACATGCAGGGGTAGAGGGCGGCCAGGCCTTCGGCATAGGAGGCGGCGCTGTCCAGCAGGAACGCGGTGTAGGCGGCGCAGGCCGGGCCCTTGCGCGCGCCGTCCAGGTCGGCGCCGAACTCCGCGGACAGGGAGCGGTGCAGGTCCAGCTCGTCGTGGAAGGTGGCGTGCGCCAGGTCGACCAGGTCGCCGAGGTGCCCGGCGGGCGCCTGCCAGGCGAGCCGGGCGAAGACGCGCACGTAGTCGTGCAGGAACAGGTAGTCCTGCTCCAGCCAGGAGCGGAACACCGCCTCGTCCAGGTCGCCGCGGGCGATGCCCGCCACGGTCGGGTGGGCCAGCTGCTCTTCCACCAGGGGACGGCCGAGCTCTTCCAGGTGTGCCGCGAGACTCATCCCGCAATCCTGCCAAAAGCCGCGGACTTGATTCTGTAGCGATCGCTATGTTAGATCTGTATCACTCGCTACAGAACAGGGGGACCCCATGCCCGCGACCTCCGTCCGCCTCGCCCGCACCGTCACCGGCTCCGGCCCCGGCCTCGCCGTCGCGCACGGCGCGGGCGGCGGCTTCCAGGCCAACTTCGGCCCGATCCTGGACACCCTCGCCGCCCGGCACACCGTCGTCGGCGTCGACTACCCCGGCACCGGCGCGACGCCCCGCGCGGACGGCCCGCTCGACCTGGACGACCTGGCCGACGAACTCGTCGCGGCCGCCGTCGAGACGGGCCTGGAGAGGTTCGCGGTCGCGGGCTACTCCCTCGGCGGCATGGTCGCCGTCCGCGCCGCCGCCCGCCACCCCGGGCGCGTGTCGGCCCTGGTGCTGAGCGCCTCCATGGCGGCGGCGGACAACCGGCTCCGCCTCATCACCGAGGTCTGGGCCCGCCTGCACCGCGCGGGCGACCCCGACGCGCTCGCCCGGTTCCTCGTGCCGCTCGCGCTCGGCCCGGACGCGCTGGCCGCCCTCACCCCCGAGCGGCTGGAGCGGGTCGTGGCCGGCACCGCGGCGACGATCCCGCCCGGCACCGCCGAGCACGCCGACCTCGCCGGCCGCGCCGACGTCCGCGCCGACCTCGCCGCGATCACGGCGCCGACCCTGGTGGTCTCCACGACGGCCGACCGGCTGGTGCCGCCCGCCCTGCACCGCGAGCTGGCCGCCGGCATCCCCGGCGCCCGCCTCGCCGAGCTGGACTCGGGGCACCTTCCCTTCGCCGAGCGCCCGGCCGAATGGGCGGAGCTGACCAACGGCTTCCTCGCCGAGGCGGCCGGCTGACCGGTCCCGGCCACCCGCCCGCGCCGCGCTCCGTCCCGCCCGCCAGAATGAGGCCTCATGCCGCAGATCACCGTCGAATACTCCGCCCCGCTCGCGGAGGCCTTCGACCGCCGCCCCTTCGCCCTCGCCCTGCACGCCCGGTCCGCCGAGCTGATCGGCAGCGCGCTGGACGCCCACAAGACCCGGTTCGTTCCGCTTGACCAGGTGGTCATCGGGGACGGCGACCCCGCGCACGCCATGATCCACGTGGATCTGGCGATCATGGCCGGGCGGGACGCCGCCACCCGCGACCGGCTGGCCGGCGACGTCCTGGACCTCGTCCGCGCCCACCTGAAGGACGGCACCGGGTACACCGTCCAGACCACCGTGGAGATCCGGGAACTGGCCCCCGAGCTCTATTTCAAGCACGTGGTCGCCTAGCGGCGGGCGGGCGCCACCCTCTACCGTGGCGCCCACCTCCGAAAGGATCTCCTCGATGAAGCCGATCCGTCTGGCCGCGCTGGTGCTCGTCCCGTCCCTCGCCCTCACCGCCTGCGGCGGCGGCGACAAGGACAAGAACACGAGCCAGGCCCCGACCGTCACCACCTCCCCCGCCACCGGGCCGGCCCCGGCGCCCGGCGCGTCCGTCCCGCCTGGCGGCAGCACGCCGCCGGTCGCCCCCGGCGAGCGGACCCCGGGTGCGGGCGGGCCGACCAACGGCACCGGTCCCGGCACCGGCCCCGGGGGCGGCCTGCGCACGACGCCGCCGGCCGTCAACGCCTTCATCAAGTGCATGCACGAGCAGGGCGTCGACGTGAAGATCGGCCAGACCGCCCCGCCGAACGTCCCCAAGGACAAGCTGAAGGCCGCCACGCTGGCCTGCGTGAAGTTCATCACGCAGACGCCCGCCCCGAACTGACCGGGGATACTCCGCGGGCTTGGCAATAGTCGCGCCGATGCTGGGTACAGGGCCCCCGAAGGGAACCGGCCCAGCATCGGGGGGTGACGACAGTGACATACGAGACGCCCCCTGCCGAGGCGATGGAGCTGCGGCAGCGGATCGACGGCCGCTGGCTGATCGTGACGGTGTCCGGTGAGCTCGACCTGGCGACGGCCCCCCGGCTGGAGGCCGCGCTGGACGTCCCCGAGCTGCCCGGCGGCCGCACCCATGTCGCGGTCGACGCGGCCGGCCTGGAGTTCTGCGACTCCACCGGCGTGAACGTGCTGGTGCGGGCGTGGAAGCGGCTGCGCGCGCTGCACGGCCAGCTGGTCCTGCTGCACGTGCCCGGGCCGCTGCGGGAGCGGATGAGCTGGATGGGCCTGGACAAGATGCTCAGCCTGCGCGAGACGCTGCCCGACCGCGCCGTGATCACCGTCCGGGGCCCGGCCTGGGAGCGCGCCGCCGCGCTGCCCGAGGACGCCTGACCCGCCCTCAGGCGAGGGCGTCCTCGCCGCGGAAGGTGGCGCGGTAGGCCGTCGGCGGGACGCCGATCGCGGCGACCAGGTGCTGGCGCATGGACGCGGCCGTGCCGAACCCGGCCTGCTCGGCGACCCGGTCGACCGGCAGGTCGGTGGTCTCCAGCAGCCGCCGCGCGTGCTCGACGCGCTGGCGCGTCAGCCACTGCCCCGGCGTCATCCCGGTCTCCTCGCGGAACCGCCGGGAGAAGGTGCGCACGCTCATCCGCGCGTGCCGGGCCAGTTCCGACAGCGACAGCGGGCGGTGCAGCTGCCCGAGCGCCCACTCGCGGGTCGCCGCCGTCGCGGTGGCCGAGGGCGGCGGCACCGGCCGCTCGATGAACTGGGCCTGGCCGCCGTCGCGCCACGGCGGGACGACGCAGCGCCGCGCCACCTGGTTGGCGATCTCGCTGCCGTGGTCGCGGCGCACCAGGTGCATGCACAGGTCGATGCCGGCCGCGACGCCGGCGGCGGTGAGCACGTCGCCGTCGTCGATGAACAGCACGTCGGCGTCCACCTCGACCTGCGGGAACGTCCGCTGGAAGTGCGCGGCCTCGTTCCAGTGGGTGGTGGCGCGGCGGCCGTCGAGCAGCCCGGCGGCGGCGAGCACGTAGGACGCGGTGCAGACCGACACGATGCGGGCGCCGGGGCGCAGCCGCCGCAGCGCGTCCGCCAGCGGCGCGGGCAGCCACTCGGTGTCCTGGTCGGCGCCGCAGCCGAACGGCGGGATGACCAGGGTGTCGGCGGTCTCCAGCGCCTCCGCGCCGTGCTCGACGGCGATGGAGAAGTCGGCGCCGGTGCGCACCGGTCCCGCCTCCAGGCCGCAGGTGACGACGTCGTAGAGGGGGGAGCCGTCCGCCGATACGGCGGTGCCGAAGATGCGGACGGGGATGCTCAGCTCGAACGGATAGACGCCTTCGAGGGCGAGGACGACGACGCGATGCATGGCCGGATTCTTTCACATCATGGCCATCTGGCCACTCGTCCGCTTCGGGACGGCCCGGCAGGCTGGGGGCACACCGAGTTCGAAGGAGCAAGCAATGCGCGCCATCGCCCAGGACACGTTCGGCGGACCCGAGGTCCTCAAGGTCGTCGAGGTGGACCGCCCCGAGCCCGGCCCCGCCGAGGTGCTGGTCCGGGTGCACGCGGCCGGGGTGAACCCGACCGACCGCTGGCACCGCGCCAGCGGCGGCCTGGCCGGCCGGCCGGTCCGGCTCGGCTGGGACGTGTCGGGCGTGGTGGAGGAGGTCGGGATCGGCGTGACGCTGTTCCAGCCCGGCGACGAGGTGTTCGGCCTGCCCCGCCACCCGGCGCCGGCCGGGACCTACGCCGAGTACGTGACCTCCCCGGCGCGGCACCTGGCCCGCAAGCCCGCCAACATCGACCACGTGCAGGCCGCCGCGCTACCGCTCGCCGCGCTCACCGCCTGGCAGGGACTGGTGGACATGGCGGACGTGCAGGCGGGGCAGCGGGTGCTGATCCACGCGGCCGCCGGCGGCGTCGGGCACCTGGCCGTGCAGATCGCCAAGGCCCGCGGCGCGTACGTGATCGGCACCGCCCGCGCCGCCAAGCACGGCTTCGTCCGCGACCTTGGCGCCGACGAGGTGATCGACTACACCGCCGCCGACTTCGCCGAGGCCGTCCAGGGCGCCGACGTCGTCCTGGACACCATCGGCGGCGAGTACGGCCCGCGCTCCCTGCGCACGCTGCGGCCCGGCGGCCTGGTGGTGTCGCTCGCCTCCCCGGCGGAGGCCGCGCTGGCCGAGGCGGCGCGCGCCCAGGGGCGGCGCGCCGGCTTCATGATCGTCGAGGCGGACCACGCCGGGATGAAGGAGATCGCCGCGCTCGCCGGGGCGGGCCTGCTGCACGCCGCGATCGAGGCCGAGCTGCCGCTGGAGGAGGCCGCCAAGGCGCACGAGCTGGGCGAGACGGGCCGCACCACCGGCAAGATCGTCCTTACCGTCTGAGGCTCACTCGCCGGTGGCGCCGTCGATGCGCTCGCGGATCAGGTCGGCGTGCCCGTTGTGCCGGGCGTACTCCTCGATCATGTGCAGCAGGACGTTGCGCAGCGAGTAGTCCTTGCCGTCGTCGGCCCGGCCGGTGACGTCGAGGGACGGGGCGGCGGCGACGATCTCCCGGGACCGGGCGCACGCGCGGTGCCAGGCGTCGAACGCCTCGTCCACATCGGCGTCCGCCACCTCGAAGTCGCGGTAGTGGCCGGTGGTGCCGGCCCACAGGTCCGCGGTGTCCTCGCCGTTCACCACGTTGCGGAACCAGCCGCGCTCGACGTCGGCCATGTGCCGGACGAGCCCGAGCAGCGAGATCTGCGACGGCGGGACGGCCTGCTCCCGCAACTGGTCGGCGCCGAGGCCCGAGCACTTCCAGGCGAGGGTCTCGCGCTGGTACTGCAGGTAGGCGGCCAGCATGGTGCGTTCGTCGCCGCTCAGCGGGGGCGGCGTCCGGTCGGGGGATTCCATGATCCCATCCTTTCCCGCCGGTCCCGGGCGTATTCCGGGGACCCGTTGACGATTGATCTACGCAGAGATAATCTCTGCGTAGATCAATCGACGAAGGGAAGCCCTCATGTGGGAGTACGAGCACACCGCCGAGACCTCCGCCGCGCCCGGGGCGCTGTGGCGGTGCTGGTCCGACATGGCGGCCTGGCCGGCCTGGAACGCCGGCATCGAGCGGATCGAGGCCGACGGCCCGTTCGCGCCCGGCACCCGCTTCACCATGACCCCGCCCGGCGACGACCCGGTCACCATGACCCTCACCGAGATCGTCCCCGGCACGCTGTTCACCGACGTGATGGACGCCGGCGACTTCCAGGTGACCACCGTGCACCGGCTGGAGCCGCTGCCGGCGGGCGGCACCCGCGTCGTCTACCGCACCGAGATCACCGGCCCGGCCGCCGACCGGGTCGGCCCCGAGCTCGGCCCGGCCATCACCGGCGACTTCCCCGACGTGGTCGCCGCGCTGATCAAGACCGCGGAAGGCTGACCGGTGCCGCTGGATCCGGAGGCCAGCCCGGGGTTCCTGCTCTGGCACGCCACGCTGCGCTGGCAGCGCGACATCGCCCGCGCCCTCGCCCCGCTGGACCTCACCCACGTGCAGTTCGTGCTGCTGGCGACGGCCTGGTGGATGAACGAGCACGGCGAGGACCCCAACCAGCTCGCGCTGGCCCGGCGCGCGGGCACCGACGTGAAGATGACGTCCCAGGTGCTGCGGCGGCTGGAGGACAAGGAGCTGCTGCGGCGCGAGGTCGACCCGGCCGACACCCGCGCCCGGCTGCTGAAGGTCACCGGCCGGGGCGCCGCGCTGGCGCGGGAGGCCGTCGCCGCCGTCGAGGCGGTCGACGCGGCCTTCTTCGAGCCGGCCGGCGACCCCGCCGCCCTGCTGGCGATGCTGCGGCCCCTGGCCGATCCCGGTCAGCAGTGCGGGGACGCGACGGCGGCCGGCCGGAGTTCGGGGCCTGGCCGGTGCAGCACCAGGTAGCCGTCGCGCTCGAACGTGGTGCGGTAGCCGTTCTTCAGCAGGTACTCGACCCTGGCCTGCTGCTCCCGCACGTCGCAGAACTGGAACCGCTGCTCCCGGACGTCGGCGACCACCCACGGCGCCCAGCGCGGCACCCGGTCCAGGAGCAGGACGCGGGTGCGGCCCGTCAGCCGGGCGCCGATGTTCGACGACGACTCCACCAGGGCGCCGTCGGGGATCTGCGCGGCGGCCGCGGCGGCCGCGTCCATCCGGCCCGCGCCCGCCCAGTAGCGCTCGGAGACCAGCGACTTGAACGAGAAGAAGGGCAGGGCGGCGACGCCGATCGCGACCACGGCGCCGGCCCACAGGTGGACGACCCGGTGCCGCCTCTTCGCCAGCCGCGCGACCCCGTCGACCCCCGCGCACAGCAGCGGGACGACGAGGAAGACGTTGTAGTGCGCGCTGAGCCCCCACCAGGCCGGGAACGTGCCGTCGGAGAGCATCCGGACCGCCAGCAGCGGAAGCACCGACAGCGCGTAAGGGGAGGCCAGCGACGCGAACGCGGCCGGCGCGAGCAGCCACAGCAGCGTCTGAAGCTTCACGCCGGGCGACACGAAGGTGCGGGCGACCTCCCACGGATGAGTGATCGCGTACCGCGCGGCGGCGGGCATCGTCGGCCCGAAGTTGTTGTAGGCCCAGTAGTAATCGCCGCGCCCGCCGAAATAGGGAATGAGCACCTTCGTGGAAACCGCGGCAGCCGCCAGCCCGCCCACGAAGAAAGCAATTCCAAAACGGCCTTCGCCCTGCCTTCGCACCATCATGAAAAGGCCGAAACCCGCCACCAGCAAGCCCATGTCCTCTTTGACGCCGAGCAGCAGCAGCGCGGGCAGGACGACCTGCCACCACCGCCCGGAACCGGCCCGTAGCGCGGAAAGCCGCTCGAACGTCACCGCCGTCAGCACCGGTGCGAAGGCGGCCTCGTGGAAGTCGAACCCGACGGCCTCGGCGACCGGCCACGACAGCGCGTACCCGGCCGAAACGCAGTAGGCGGCGCGCCTGCCGAGCGTGCGGGCGGTGAACAGCCACAGGAACGGGACCGCCGCGGCGAGCAGCACCGCCTGCGCCACCAGCAGCGTCTCCGGGCCGTCGTGGACCCAGTAGAGCGGCGCCAGGACGGCCAGGATCGGCGACCAGTGGTCGCCCAGCACGCTGAAGTCCGGGCCGAAACCGTTGTGCACGCCCTTCACGATCGCCACCGGCAGCCGGAACCGGCTGTAGGACCGGACGGCCTGATCGAAGATCACCAGATCGTAGGTGCCGGCCCGGAACGTCGCATAACGCAGCAGCGAGTGCGCGGAATACACCGCGGCCGCGACCACGGACATGAGAAGAACGGCCGGGAAATGCCGGCTCGTCCGTGGCAGGCGCGGTTTCCGCGCCACGGTCACGGGCGAATCGACGGCGGTCATGCCCGCGATGATATTCCGGCGGGCCCGGCCGCCCGGCATGATGGCGGGATGAGCGAACCGTCCGACTCGCTGCTCGGCCTGGCCGGCGGCTACCACGCGCGCACCGCGCGCCCCCTCGGCGTCCGCGACCTCGCCGGGCACCAGGTGAAGGTCTACGCCCTGGAGGCGCCGGGCCGCACGGTCAAGGACGAGGCGGCGCTGGAGGTCGCCGAGGGGCATCTGGCGCTCGGCTACGCGCGCGGCTCGCTCGGCCTCGCCGTCCTGATCGTGCACGCGGGCGGCGACGGCGACTACGTGGTGCTCTCCACCTGGATCGAGGGCTACATGTCGGACCTGGCGATCTTCGTGGGCCCCGCGGACCGGCCCGACCTGCTGCGGCCGGGCCGCGCGGGCCTCGGCCCGTGCCTGTGGGAGGCGGCGATCCTCGCCCACGAACGCGACGCCTTCGCCCGCCACGTCCTCGACGGCACCGGCCCGGTCGACGACCGCATCACCGCCTGGGCCGCCGACACCCGCACCGGCGAGGTCCGCTGACCGCCTGGACGATCGCCGTGCGCAGCCCGTCCCCCGCGTCGCCCGTCACGGTGACGCGGGCCTCAGCGAACCCGACCTCGTCCAGCAGCCGCCGGTACTCCCCGGCGGTGAGCGTGCCCCGGGCGCAGCCGACGCGCTGCTCGGCGGCGGCCCGCCGCGCCGTGTCCAGCCCCTCATCGGCGATCACGTCGCTGATGCCGAGGCGCCCGCCGGGCCGCAGCACGCGGAGGATCTCGGCGAACACGCGCGGCTTGTCGGCCGACAGGTTGATGACGCAGTTGGAGATGACGACGTCGACCGACGCGTCCGGCAGCGGGACGTCCTCGATGCGGCCGTGCAGGAAGCGGACGTTGGCGGCGCCGGCCTGCTCGGCGTTCGCGCGGGCGAGGGCGAGCATGTCCGCGCTGGCGTCCAGGCCGTAGGCGGTACCCGCCGGGCCGACGCGGCGGGCCGAGAGCAGCACGTCCAGCCCGCCGCCCGAGCCGAGGTCCAGCACGGTCTCGCCGGGCCGCAGGTCCGCGACGGCGAGGGGATTGCCGCAGCCGAGGCTGGCGCGCAGCGCGGCCTCGGGTACCGCGTCGCCGCCGGTGTAGGCGGCGGCGCCGAAGCAGCCCTCCTCCTCGCCGTCCAGTGGCGTCCCGCCGTCCATGGCGAGGCGGGCGAGGCCGGAGTACCGGTCGACGATGGCATCGGACATCAGCGGGCTCCTTCGGGGGCGGGACGACCCATCACGACGTCCGCGGCGGTGGGGAAGCAGGCGATGCAGGCCTCGTTGATCCGGTAGTAGCGGGCGGTGCCGCGCCGCTCGGCCAGCACGAACCGCACCTCGGCCAGGACCTTCAGGTGGGCCGAGACGGTCGACTGTCCGACCGCGACGGCCTCGACGATCTCCCCGACGTTCAGCGGCCGGCCCTGCCGCGCCAGCAGCGACACGATCTGGATCCGGGTGGGATCGGCGAGGGCCTTGAACCAGGTGGCGTACTCGGCGGCGGTGGGCCGGTCGAGCGGGCCCTTGTCAGCTTCCATCGTTCATCGACGATAAACGATTAAATATCCGGCGGCAAGAGCTCGCCCAGCAAGTCCCGCACCAGCGCGTCGATCTGATCGCGGATCGGCCGGACCTCGGCGACCGGCTTGCCCGCCGGGTCGGGGAGCCGCCAGTCCAGGTAGCGCTTGCCGGGGAAGACCGGGCACACGTCGCCGCAGCCCATGGTGACGACCACGTCGGCGGCGCGGACGGCGCCGTCGGTCAGCGGCTTGGGGAACTCCCGCGACAGGTCCAGCCCGGCCTCGGCCATGGCGGCCGCGACCGCCGGATTGATGGACTCCACCGGCGCCGACCCGGCCGAGCGGACCCGGACGCGTCCGGCGGCGTGGTGGTCCAGCAGCGCGGCGGCCATCTGCGAGCGGCCCGCGTTGTGGACGCAGACGAACAGCACTTCCGGGATCTCAGACATCACGGCTCCCCGGGAACCGGCGGCGCAGCGCCAGCGACACGTAGACCAGGCCGACCAGGACGGGCACCTCGATGAGCGGGCCGACGACCCCGGCGAGGGCCTGGCCCGAGGTGACGCCGAAGGTGGCGATGGCGACCGCGATGGCGAGCTCGAAGTTGTTGCCCGCCGCGGTGAACGCGAGCGTCGCCGTGCGCGGGTAGCCGAGCCCGATCGCCCGGCCGAGGGCGAACGAACCGGCCCACATGACGGCGAAGTAGACCAGCAGCGGGACCGCGATCCGGGCCACGTCCAGCGGCCGGGAGGTGATGGCGTCGCCCTGCAGGGCGAACAGGACGACGATGGTGAACAGCAGCCCGTACAGGGCGGCCGGGCCGATCCGCGGCAGGAGCCGCTCCTCGTACCAGGCGCGGCCCTTGGCGCGCTCGCCCAGCCGGCGCGTCAGGTACCCGGCGGCCAGCGGCACGCCGAGGAAGACCAGCACGCTGCGGGCGATGTCCCAGGCGGAGACGTCCAGCCGCGCCTGCTCCAGGCCGAGCCATCCCGGCAGCGCTGACAGGTAGAACCAGCCGAGGGCGGCGAACGCGACCACCTGGAAGACCGAGTTCAGCGCGACCAGCACCGCAGCGGCCTCCCGGTCGCCGCACGCCAGGTCGTTCCAGATGACGACCATGGCGATGCAGCGGGCCAGGCCCACGATGATCAGGCCCGTCCGGTATTCGGGCAGGTCCGGCAGGAGCAGCCAGCCGAGGGCGAACATCACCGCCGGGCCGAGCACCCAGTTCAGCAGCAGCGACGAGAGCAGCAGCCGCCGGTCGCCGGTGACGGCGTCCAGCCGGTCGTAGCGGACCTTGGCCAGCACCGGGTACATCATCACCAGCAGGCCGAGCGCGATGGGCAGCGAGATGCCGTCCACCTGAACCGTGTCCAGCGCCGGGCCGAGGCCGGGGATCGCGCGGCCGGCCAGCAGGCCGATCGCCATCGCGGCGCCGATCCATACCGGCAGGAAGCGGTCCAGGCGCGACAGGCGCACTCCGACGGCCCGTTCGTCCTGGACGGCGGTCGCGGTCACGCGCTCACCAGCGCGCGCGGGCCGAGGACCGCCGACAGCCGCTCCAGCACGCCCGGGTTCAGCCAGTAGTAGACCCACGTGCCGCGGCGCTGCGAGTCGATCAGCCCGGCCTGCTTCAGCACCTTCAGGTGGTGGGAGATCGTCGGCGGGGTCAGCTCGAACGCGTCCGTCAGATCGCACACGCACGCCTCGCCGCCCTCGTGGCAGGCGATGAGCGACAGCAGACGCAGCCGGACGGGGTCGCCGATCGCCTTGAACAGCGGCGCCAGTTCACCCGCCTCGGCCTCGGTGAGCGGTGCGCAGACGAGCGGCGCGCAGCAGGCCTGGCCCGCGTCCACCAGGGGGAGCTCTTGCTTCGACATGCATCTAATTTGACATCCATCTATACAGAGGCGCAAACTCGGGCCGTCCGCTTGATTAGACATCTATCTAATCAAGGGTCCGCCGCACCACGAGGAGAAGACCATGTCCCGTGTCCAGCTCGCCCTGCGCGTCGCCGACCTCGACGCCTCGATCGCCTTCTACAGCAGGCTGTTCGGCACCGAGCCCGCCAAGGTCCGCCCCGGTTACGCCGGCTTCGCCGTCGCCGAGCCGCCGCTCAAGCTCGTCCTGATCGAGGGCGAGGACGGGGAGGCCACCCGCCTGGACCACCTCGGCGTCGAGGTCGAGTCCACCGGCGAGGTCACCGCCGCCACCGACCGCCTCGCCGCGGCCGGGCTGATCACCCTGGAGGAGAAGGACACCTCCTGCTGCTACGCCGTCCAGGACAAGGTCTGGGTGCACGGCCCCGGCCAGGAGCCGTGGGAGGTCTACGTGGTCAAGGGCGACGCCGACACCCTGTCCAAGGGCGAGGACTCGGCGTGCTGCGGCACCGCCGAGAAGGCGTCGGCCTGCTGCTGAGGCCGGGTCAGCGCAGCGGGACGACGGCCCACGCCTCGATCTCGGCCAGCATGTCCTCGTGGACCAGCCGCGACACCTCCACCAGCGTGGCGGCGGGCTCGACGCCGGCCGGCAGGTGCGCGGCGCGCACCTCGCGCACGACGGCGACCTGGCCGGCGTCGCGCAGGAAGTAGCCGAGCTTGACCACGTGCTCCCAGCCCGCGCCCGCCGCCGCCAGCGCCGTGCCGAGGTTGGTGAAGATCTGGTGCAGCTGCGCGCGCAGGTCGCCCCGGCCCACCAGGGCGCCGCCCGCGTCCACCGCCACCTGGCCGCTGATCACGACCAGGCGGCCGGGGACGTCGACCGCGACCGCGTGGCTGTAGCCGGGGCCGGGCGGCAGCCCGGCGGGGGTGTACTGGCGGATGTCGGTGCCGCTGCGCAGGTGCTCGCTCACAAGATCAACCTAGTGCGCCGTCCGGGGTTGACCTTGACGCCGGTGTCAGGGGATAGCGTCCTTCGACCAGGGACCAGGAGGACGGATGCGGATCGGGGAGCTGGCCGAGCGGGCCGGTGTGAGCGCGCGTGCGCTGCGCTACTACGAGAAGCAGGGGCTGCTCACGGCCCGGCGCGCGGCCAACGACTACCGGGAGTTCGACGAGTCCGACCTGCGGCTGGTCGCGGAGATCCGCACGCTGCTGGCGTCGGGTTTCACGCTGGAGGACGCCCGGCCGTTCGTGGAGTGCCTGCGCGCGGGCCACGAGTCCGGCGGCGCGTGCCCGGAGTCGGTCCTGGTCTCCCGGCGCAGGCTCGCCGAGATCGACCGGGAGATCCGCGTCCTGCTGCGGCGCCGCGCCGAGATCACCGACCAGCTGGCGCGGGCCTGCCCCGGATCACGGACGGCCTGAGAGGAAGACATGAAGTTCGCAGTCAGCTACAGCACCCCCTACTACGGCGTCGATCCCGACCGGCTCATCGCCTATGCGCGGCATGCCGAGGCGTGCGGTTTCGAGGCGCTGTACATGCCGGAGCACATCGCGCTGTACCCCGGCGCGATGGTCGGGCCGGTGGAACTCCCACCCGCGCTGCCCTACGCCGACCCGCTCGACTCCCTGAGCTTCGTCGCCGCGGCAACGGAACGGATCCTGCTGGGGACGGGCGTGCTGCTGCTGCCGTACCACCACCCGGTGATCCTGGCCAAGCGCCTGGCCACCATCGACGTGCTGTCCAAGGGCAGGATGCGGCTGCTGACGGTCGGCGTCGGCGCGCTGCCGGGCGAGGCGGCGGCCGTGGGCGTCGACTTCCGCACCCGCGGCCGCCGCGCCGACGAGGCGATCGACGTGATGCGCCTGCTCTGGTCCGGCGGCGAGGAAGGCGTGAGCTTCAAGGGGGAGTTCTTCTCCTTCGAGAACCTGTGCAGCTTCCCCCAGCCGGCCGGCGGCTCCCTGCCCGTCCACATCGGCGGTTCGAGCCCGGCGGCCGCGCGCCGCGTCGGGCTGCGCGGCGACGGCTACTTCCCCGGCGGCGCGCTCCCCCCGCACGTGCGGGGGGAGCAGTTGGACCTCGCCCGGTCGACCGCCGCCGAGGCCGGCCGCGACCCGGCCGCGCTGGAGTACACCCGCTGGGGCTCGATGGACATGCCGGTCGAGCGGGCCGAGGCGTTCGCCGCGCAGGGCGTGACCCGCATCGTCGTCGGAGCGACCTCCGCCGACCCGGTGGAGCAGCGCGACGAGATGTCCGCCTTCGCCGAGCGCTTCGGCCTCCCCAACACCTGACGGCCGAAGCGGAACCAGGCCCCCTATGCACGCGTACACCGGCCCTGGCCCATCACTTCTCTAGCTCTTGATCACTCGAACGAGCAGCCCTCGTAATGCAAGGCCCCATGAACAAGTGAGCAAAGACGGTTGTTCTTTTTTTAGCCGGTGCCCGCTGCCTTCTCCTGCGGGGCTATGGGGCCTACCAGGGCTTGCTCCTCCCGGACGCGTTCTCAGCAGGTGCTGGACACCTACCGGGACGAGTCGGAAGAGGCGCGCAGGCGGGCCCGGTCATCATGCATAGTGGCTACTGGAGTATGGGCAGTAGGACAAGAAGGAGTGGAAGCCGTCGGTCGAGCGGCGCACCGCCCAAGGCTTTCGCGGACTTCATCGTGTGTGCTGCTTCAGCGCCGGCGCTACCTGCCCGTGCCGCGTGGCAGCGCAGTCCCGGCACAAGCTGCGCGATCAGACGGCACTGCTAGTCGATTACTCGCCGGCCTATTCTGAAAAGAACTGCACCATCCACTAGCGGAGTGTGGAACCCGCCGTCAGCAGGTCTGCGGTGCGCGCTCGAATCACCTGTCTGGAGCAGACCGACTCGGCCTGCAGCGCCGCCTGCTCAAGGCCGATGCGGCGATGCCTCCAGAGTAGACCGGTGGTCCGTTCCCAGATCGGCCGCAGAGTCTCACAAACGCCAAGGAAGAAGCGATAGTTCCTGCCCGTCATGGTCAGGTGGCATGACGCCAGGGAGTCCCGGGAAGCGCCTCGACCGTACCGTCGGCACGCCGCAAACTTACCTCATGCGCCTCGGTGGCATGGCCGATGCTGAAGAACTGAAGCCCGGCATCGGCGAATATTTTGGAGAGCTGTGGCACGTCCTCTTCTGCGACGGTGAAGACGAGCTGGAAGTCCACGGAGTCGCCCATGATCAGAGAAGTGATCTCGCAATCAGTGAGTACGGCCACCTCGGTCACGATGTCAGCGATGGGAAGCGCACTTTCATCCACCATGAAACCTACGCTGCTGGCCACAGCGAGTGACTGGATTCCTGCCTTCAGGCCGTCGGAGGTGTCCTGGCAGCTCGTCACCACTCCACTCGTGCTGAGGCAGCGCCCTTGACGCACCAGCGCCCGGGGCCGTCGCCATGCGGAGATCAGCAGTTCTTCTCTCTCATCCGGCAACTTTGTCGAGCCGGAGTCGAAAATGCCGAAATAGCGCTGTGCCGAAGCCGCGATTCCGGTTGGTCCGGTAACGCAGAGCCGGTCTCCTGGACGGGCTCCCCCGCGTAGCAAGGACCTGCCCTGCTCGACGATCCCCATGGCCGAGGCGGAGAGGATGATCCTTTCTGCGCTGCCGATGTCGCCCCCCACATTCAGGGTGTTGACCTCACGGCAGGCATCGCGAATCCCTTCTATGACGGTGGTGAAATCTGTGTCTGGGAGCGACTTGGGATACCTGATGACCGATAGGAGCGCGATCGGGAGGGCGCCCATGGCGGCAATGTCACTGAGATTGGCCATCGCCAAGTAGTAGCCGATGTCATAATTTGACAGGTAACCAAGCTCGTAGAGCCGGAACTTCGGCCCACGGACATAGTCCGAGCCGAGCACGACTTCCATGGGGCCGTCCACCCGGAAGACCGCGCAGTCGTCTTGAGCGTCGGCCCCCGCAAGGAGTTCGGCTTTGGCCCCGTCCTGCAGCTCCTGAACCCATCCTGTTTGGCCCAGGAACATGGGGCTGACGATGTTGGCCAGTCGCGTCGGTTCGTCCGAGGCAGGGCCGAAGTTCTGCATGGAACCATCCTTCAAGGATTCGGTCGATCTGTCACGGCAGTGGAACCCGCCAGTCCATCGCCTCTTCCACGGTCGCTCTGAGCAGTTGCTTTCGAACGATGACTGCGTAATCCCATTCGGGATCATCCAGGCCGAGCAGCCTGCCGGCCACTGAGCGGAGATACTGGCGAGGCATTGGTTGCGCAACACCGTACACCCGATGCGTGCTGGCGTCTGAGCAATAGAAATAAGGCAGGTCCGCGTGCCCGAGTTCTGCTAGATCAGAAATGCTCCCGAGGGCAGTGGACGACAGCCCGTCCAGCGTCATCAGTGCATGTACTTGATCGAGCTGCAGTGGCAGCAGATGAAGATGGGCATGGGTGATGCAGGCGGATCCGTCCATGCTGTTCGTTGATCCATGTTCCATGATGACCGGTTCGCCGAAGCTCGCCTTGTACTGTGGGAGTACATCGGCCAGGGCCGTTTTCGCGGCATCGGCATGGTCGATCATTAATTGACCGAAGCTGACGTAGTGCCTGTTGGACACCATCAGCAGGTGCCCTCGCGTCAGAGGGGACATGTCAGCGAGCAGGCTGATCGTCGACCCGTGGCTGATGATCCGGCTGGAGGGCCTGCCGTCATAGACGCGCTGGAAGACGGTCTCCCCGGCCCCGGCCAGCTCTTGGCAGAAGTCGGATCCGACGCAGAAGCCTTCTGGCTCGGGCATTGCCTACCTCGACGGTAATGTGGTCAACACTATTAACATCCTGGTGAGCGACCGAAACTTGCCTTGTCAACCTGATCGTTAGGCGATTATCCACTCTTTGGGTAGGCTGGCAAGCCCTGCGCAGCATATTGCGTCGTTCCAGGTGGGGTGGTTGACCGATGAAGGTGTCGGTGGCTCGCGCCGTAGACCGCGGAGTCATATTCGCTGCGACGGTGATGCTCGCGTGCAAGCAGTATGGTTTTCCTTCCGAACGCACTTGGGACAGCTTCAACGGGAAATATTCCTTTGTCCTGATCGGCTTGATCGTCATTGCCGGATTCTTTGGGCTGGCTTCTCCCTTTGAATCTTTTACGCAACGTCTCCGCATTGAGCGGCGCGTAGTGATGCGTAGGCATATACTTACTGCGTTCGGCCAGCTTCTGGAGATCTGCAAGGCCATCAATCCGCCTAACAGTACGAGCGATCTTGGGTTGCATTTCTGGCAGAAGAAGCGCACCGTTCGGCATCCGCTGAACGGAGAGTTGGTCAGAATTTCCACTTATCGCCTTGGGGCGGCTCCGGCCACCCGGAAGCTGCGACCCCGGTTGGGTGTCGGAGTGGTGGGTCTCTGCTGGAAATATGATCAGGAGACCGGGGTCAACGTAGAAGAAGTCGCGCGCTCCCTCGTGGACAGGGACACCTTCGAATCCTTTCGCGATCAGAAAGGGGTGGATGCTGTCATGGGATTCACCTGGGAGGAGTTCCAGCGCTACAGCCACCGCGGTGCTGTCTTCGCCAGTCCGGTGCGAAACGCTCGCTCAAGATTCGTGGGATGCGTGAGCTTCGATGTGTCCCGTGGTTATGATGACATGGATGTGCAGCGCGTTTGGCACGTGCTGAATTCATTGAGCTTCGTTCTCGGACAGGATGGATTCGAAGATGCCTGATTCTGTGCTTGAGATTACACGTGCAACTTGCGCCGTCTATGATGCCAATTCAGATCTCTATGGTGATATATCGGAAGAGTATGGCCGGTTTCCCGGGTTGCTGGAGGAAGTAGTCGATTTTGCGGAGCGTGCACCAGGAGGTCTGCCCTTGCTGGACCTGGGATGCGGTAGCGGCCGGGATGGCCGTTTCCTGGCTTCGCTTGGCCGTCGGGTGGTTGCGGGTGACTATGCTCCGGCGATGCTGGTATGGGCGCGCGACCGGTCTCTCGAAGAGGGTGACTCCTTGCGTTTTCTGCGGCTGAACGCCCTCGAGTTGCCCTTTTGTGAATTTTCCATCGCGGGTGTGTGGGCATCGGGCAGCCTGCTGCACGTTCCACTGGCTCGAATGGAACAAGCACTGAGGGAGGTTTACCGAGTCCTCGTCCCGGGCGGCATAACCAAAATCAGTATGCGCAGCGGTGAGGGTGAAGGCTGGAAGAGCGGCGGGTCGCTTGAAGGTGAGCGGTGGTTCACGTTCGTTAGTCCGGAAGTCTTCGCGGAACATCTGAGATCGGCGGGTTTTGCCAATGTGCAGACGCGATTTTCGGGGCGCCCGGGGTGGTATGTCGCATTCGGTGTGCGCTGAGCCCGTTATTTCCACGTATCGGGGTCGCAGTTGGGAGCAGCCCTGCGTATTCCTCCTCTGGGATCGGCGACATCGCCTTGGTGTCGAGGGATGATGTGAATATGCAGGTGGTCGATGGTTCTGCCGGCGGCCTTTCCATCGTTGATGCCGATCGTGTACGCCTCGGGCAAGTACTTCTCGTCGAGTATGTCCTTGGCCTCGTGTATCAGCTCATAGGCACTGAGTATCTCACTCTCGTTAAGCTCGAAAAATGACTCGATATGTCTCTTGGGGACGATCTCGATATGGCCGGGGTTGGCTGGGAAATTATCGTACCGGGCATAGAATGCCTCGTTCTCGCACATGATCGTATTGAGGGTCGAGTCTTCTGGGTGACAAAAGATGCAGTCGCTATGGCCGACATGGGACTGGGGGAGTGATTTGTTTTGAATCTGTCGACGACGCCCCAGGTAGCGGCTCCCGGGCAGCCGCCAACGATTATTTACTTCTTTGCCTGAAGTGTCTGCTATGAACATTCTCTCCCCTATGATGAAATATCCAGTAGTATGTGGAAGGTGAGGGCGGCCTTTGATTTGTTGGACCGTTCGCCTGCGTTGCAGATGGTAGCGACAGTGTGACGCCGCCTGGAGGCAAGTGGTCACGCTTGGTCATATGAGTCGCGAGAAACATGGCGGTCGACTTGCTGACCTAGTTGACGCATTCGTCCACCAGGCCACGGTACGACCCTGGCCATTTCGGCTGCAAGAGAGGGAGCCGATGATCAGCGGGGCCGGTATCGTCCGTCACGGACAAGTGAACTGGACATTGCGTACGTTTCTCTCCCATCTGACCTGCTGAAGGATGAGAGTGATTCGGATGAAGCGATCCGCTGATACCTGATGACCGACCAAGGGCTATGGAGTGGAGAGGTCGGGCTTCCCCACACCGCACGGAGAACTTCATGGTCGTGGCAACCCCCCACGGGATTGGTGTGTGCGACGCCCTCTCGAGCGGATCCAGACTCGCGGCTGGGGCACGAACAGTTCGGTGCGGCGGAACAACATCCCACGCCTCGACCTTGACCGGCAGGCCCCTTACGGCTTAGCGCGTTACCTTTGCCGGAGCGGCGTCGTCCGATACTCACCTTCCGCGCGACGCCGGCTTAGGTGGCGTCGCGCGGAAGGCGGCCGGGCCTTCCCACGTGCTCTCGGCGGTCAGCGCGGGAGCTGGCCGGGCTTGTCGACGACGCCGCTGGCCAGCAGCGCGCTGTGGCCGATCAGGGTCCCCTTCCTGCCCTCGTCGGTGTCCTTGACCAGGACGGTGCGCGACCCGAGGTAGGCGAAGGTCTTCCGGTCGAAGATCCACTCGGTTCGGCCGGCGCCCGTCACCCGGGAGACGGCCACCCCGTGCCGGCCCGCCGCGTCGACGGCGTCGGGCACCATCACCACGCCCGGGATGCGGGCGGCGGCGCGGTACAGGGCGGCCGTGACGCCCGGCGGCAGGATGCTCTCGTTGACCAGCTTGCCGATCTCGTCGAAGGCGAGGCCCTCCTTGCTCTGGTCGTCGCCCTTCCGGTTCTTGCGCTCCCGGTAGATGCGCCGCAGGATCGCGTCCGGGTCGGTGGGGAACGCCGACACCCTCTTGTAGCTGTAGACGTTCTCCCCGGTGACCCCGTCGAGCGGCCCCCCGTTCTCGCGCATCATCCCGTCGACGCCGGTCGGCAGCGGCGACACCCAGGCCTCTCGGACCGCATGCTTGCCGTGTGTCACCGTCCGCTTCCTGTCCCTGCCGGTCACGATCTCGGTGTAGATCTGCTTGGTCTTGGTGTAGATGAACTGGTCGTCGCGCACGGTCACGGCGGGTTTGTTCGCGGCGACCAGCGAGATGCGGTCGAGGAGCATGGCGGCGTTCCTGGGCGCGGGACCGTCGACGGCGACCGGTCGCGGGCGGCCGCCGCCGTCCGTGCCGACGGCCACCGCGCCGGCCACGGCCGCCGCCGCGAGCGGGACCGCGAGGGCGGCGACGGCGAGGCGGCGCCGGGGTCTGCGCGTGGGGGCGGGCTCCTGGATCTCCAGCATGAGGTGCTCCTTGAGGAGGCGGTGGCGGCTGCCGGAGAGGTCGGGGTCCCCCGGAGCGGGCAGCAGCCCGGCCAGTTCCGCGCGCTCGGCGGGGTTCGGGCCCTGTGGCGGGGTGACGCTCATCGGTACCTCTCCTGTGTAAGCCGGACCGCTTCGGCGCGGTCACCATCCAGCTGTCCGAGCGGGACGCCCGGTTCCCGTTCTCCGCCGCCCTTCTGGGCACGCAGCTCGGCGTCGGTGAGCTCGCGCAGGCGCTTGCGGGCCCGCGACAGCCGCGAGCGGACCGTGCCGACGGAGACGCCGAGCGCCTCGGCCGTCTCGGCGTAGCCGAGCCCCGACCACACCACGAGCAGGAACACCTCGCGGTCGGCCTTCCGCAGCCGGCCGAGGGCGGCCTGGGCGGCGGCGAGCCGGTCCGCGTCGGCCATCCGCCCGACCAGGTCGTCGGCGAAGTCGGGCAGCGCGTCGCCGCGCGGCAGCCGGGCGAGCGCGGCCCGGTGCCGGCGGGCCGCCCGGCCGGTGTTGCGCAGCACGTTGGTCGCGATGCCGAGCAGCCACGGCCGCAGGCTCTCACCGTCCGGGCGGATCCGTTCCCGCAGCCGCCAGGCCTCCAGGAAGGTCAGCGACACGATGTCCTCGGCCGCCGCCCGGTCGCCGAGCACCCGGAGCGCGTGGCGGTAGACCACGCCCGCGTCCTCGTCGAAGATCTGCGCGAACGCGGCCTGGTCCCCGGCCCGTATCCGGGCCCGTAATGACGACTCCACGTCCTGTCCTGTCCGGAGGCCGGCGCCGGGTTCCCGTGATGTGGATCACAGCGCGCGCCGGTGCGGGGCGATCAGCCGGAGAGGGCGCCGGTCCACTCGCCGGCGAGGAGGCGGTAGACGACCTCGGCGGGAGGCCGGTCGGGGCCGGCGATCAGCGTGAAGCCGAGGCGGTCGGCCACGGCGCGGCTGCGGTGGTTGGCGGCGGCGGTGCTCAGGATGACGCGCTGCAGGCCGAGCGTGCCGAACCCGTGGTCGAGCAGCACCGCCACCGTCCTGGTGACCAGCCCGCGGCCCTCGTGCCCGGCGTCGATCCAGTAACCGACCTCGCCGGACCGGCCGGAGACGCGCAGGTTGGCCGCGCCGACCAGCCGCCAGCCGCCCGGGCGGGGCGTCGCGATGGCCACCGGGACCTGGGTGCCGTCCAGGGCGGCCCTGAGGTTGGTCTCCAGCCGCGCCCGCGTGTTCTCCAGGGTGAGCGGGACGGGGCAGGCCCCCGGATCCCAGCGGGCCAGCCGCTCCTGGTTGGCCGCCAGCAGCTCGTGGAAGGCCTCGGCGATCGCGGGCGTGCGCAGCAGGAGGGCGGCGTCCGGACCGAGCGAGTGGACGAACCGCGCCGGCGTGGTCATGGCCATGCGCCCAGCAGATCACGCGCCGGGCCCCGCGCGGCGCGGCAACGCCGACCGGGCGCGGTCGTGGACCTCGGGGCGCCGGTGCTGGAGCGTTGGCCCCATGTCTCTTCGCACTGTGCGGGTCACCCCGGAGCTCCAGGACTACATCGTCGCGCACAGCGGCGGCACCGATCCGCTGCTGGAGGAGCTGGCCGCCGAGACGGCCGGGCGGTTCGGCGACAGCGCCGGCATGCAGATCGGCGCCGACCAGGGCGCCCTCATGACGCTGCTCGCCCGCGTGACCGGCGCGCGGGACGCCGTGGAGGTCGGCACCTTCACCGGCTACTCCTCGATCTGCCTCGCGCGGGGGATCAGCGGGCGGCTGCTCTGCTGCGACGTCAGCGAGGAGTGGACGTCGGTCGCCCGCCGCTACTGGGCGCGGGCCGGCCTGGACGACCGTATCGACCTGCGTCTCGCCCCCGCCCTGGACACCCTGCGCGCGCTGCCGCCGGGCACCGCGTTCGACCTGGCCTTCGTGGACGCCGACAAGCCCTCCTACGGCGCCTACTGGGAGGAGCTCGTGCCGATGATCCGGCCGGGCGGCCTGCTGCTGGCCGACAACACCCTGTGGGAGGGGCGGGTCGTGGACGGGTCCGATGACGAGGAGACACGGGCCATCCGCGACTTCAACGACCGGGTCGCGCGGGACGGCCGCGTCCAGCAGGTCATCGTCCCCATCGGCGACGGCCTCACCGTCGCGCGCAAGCTCTAGGGCCAGGCCCGCAGCGCCAGGACGGCGATCTCCTCCAGTTCGGCGCGGGTGGCGCCGTCCTGGGCCTGGCGCGACATGCCCTGGACGGTCGCGGCGTAGAAGCGGGCGAGCGCGTCGGCGTCGGTTCCGGGAGGGAGCCGGCCTGCCCGGACATCTGCCTTGATGCGGTCGGCGATGAGGGCCTTCGTGGCCTCGCGCTGGGCGCGTAGTTCGGCCTCGACGTCGGCGTTCTCCGGGCCGTGGTTGGCGGCGGCGGTGATGACGAGGCAGCCCGGCGGATGGGACGGGTCGCTGTAGTCAGCGGCGGCCGTGCGCAGCATGGCGGCGATGCCTTCGCGAGCGGTCGGCGCGTCCTGCAGCGCGCGCGCTGTGGCGGCCCCGTAGGTCTCCTGGTACCGCTGCACGCACTCCGAGAACAGCCTGCGCTTGTCGCCGAAGGCCGCGTACAGGCTCGGCGGCCGGATCCCCATGGCGCCGGTGAGCCCCGCGATGGACGTGGCCTCGTACCCGTGCCGCCAGAACTCCGCCAGGGCCTTCTCCAAGGCGGCGTCCCGGTCGAAGGCGCGCGGGCGGCCGGCGGGCTTGGTCATGCCCGCATTGTATAGCGGTCGATACAAATAGCGGGCCCGGTCATTCGACAGATGCCCGCCGGCCGGGCCGCTCCGTAGCGTCCTCAGTGTCAGCAGGAACCCCCTGAACAGCACGAATGCGGAGGACGACCATGACGCTCAAGGTGGCGGTCATCATCGGCAGCACCCGCGACGGCCGGTACGGCACGACCGTGGCGGACTGGTTCGGCGCGCAGGCCCGGCAGCGCGCGGACATGACCTTCGACATGGTCGACGCCGCCGAGGCGGCGCTGCCGCACGCCTTCGGCAGCGCCCCGGCGCCCGGCGAGATGACGGCGCGGCTGGCCGCGGCCGACGCCTTCGTGGTCATCACCCCCGAGTACAACCACAGCTACCCCGGCGGCCTGAAGAACCTGATCGACCTGCACCGCGCGGAGTGGCAGGCCAAGCCGGTCGCGTTCGTCTCCTACGGCGGGATGTCGGGCGGCCTGCGCGCGGTGGAGCACCTGCGCGGCGTCTTCGCCGAGCTGCACACGGTCACCGTGCGCGACACCGTGAGCTTCCACAACGCCTGGGGCCTGGCGAGCGGCGGCGGCCCCGACGGCTGCGAGGCCGCCGCCAAGACCATGCTCGACCAGCTGGCCTGGTGGGGCACCGCGCTGCGCGAGGCCCGCGCCGCCCGTCCCTACGGAGCCTGACCGCCATGACCACCCTGACCGCACCCCGCACCGCGCCGGCCCCGGCCGGCCCGAAGCCCATGACGATCGCGCTGGTCCTGGTACTCGGCGCGATCATGGTGTCGCTCGACACCACCGTGGTGAACGTCGCGCTGGACCGGCTGTCGCGCGACTTCGACGCCCCGCTGGCGACCGTCCAGTGGATCGCCACCGGCTACTCGCTGGCGCTCGCCGCGATCATCCCGAGCGGCGCCTGGGCGATCGGCCGGTTCGGCGCCCGCCGCCTCTACGTCACCGCGATCACGCTGTTCGCCGCCGGGTCGCTGCTGGCCGGGCTGGCCTGGAACGTCCAGTCGCTGATCGCGTTCCGCGTCCTGCAGGGCGTCGGCGGCGGCCTGGTGATGCCGGTCGGCATGACGATCCTGATGCGCGCCGCCGGGCCGGAGCGGCTCGGCCGGCTGATGAGCACCCTCGGCCTGGCGATCCTGGTCGGCCCGCTGGCCGGGCCCGTCCTCGGCGGCTGGCTGATCGACGAGGTGTCGTGGCGCTGGATGTTCTTCATCAACTTGCCGATCGGCGCGCTGGTCGTGCCGCTGGCCTGGCGGCTCTTCCCGGCCGACGGCCCGGCGCGGCGCCGCCCGCTGGACTTCGCCGGGCTGGCCCTGCTGTCCCCCGGCCTCGCCGCGCTCGTCTACGGCGTGACGGCGGGCGGCGAGCGCGGCGACTTCGCCGCACCCGGCGCGCTCGTGCCGCTGCTGGCGGGCGTGCTGCTGATCGCGCTGTTCGTGGTGCGGGCGCTGAAGGCCGAGCACCCGCTGATCGACCTCGGCCTGTTCCGCGAGCGGACGTTCTCGGCGGCGGCGGGCACGCTGGCGCTGTTCTCCGCCGGCTACTTCAGCTCGATGCTGCTGCTGCCGCTGTACTTGCAGGTCGTCCGGGGGGAGAGCGCCACGAAGGCGGGGCTGCTCGGCATCCCGTTCGCGCTGGCCTCGGGCGTGGCGATGCAGGTCGCGGGCCGGATCATTGACCGGGTCCCGCCGGGCCGCCTCGTCCCGGTCGCGATCGCGACCTCGCTGACCGGCTACGTGCTGTTCGCCCTCCAGCTCAGCGCGGACGCGTCCTATTGGGGGCTCGGTGCGGCGATGCTGCTGATGGGCGCGGGCGGCGGCGCGACGATGATGCCGGCGATGACGGCGGCGAGCCGGGGCATGACCGGCGACCGGGGACCGGCCGCCAGCACCACCGTCAACCTGATCACCACGACGATGTCGGCGGTCGGGATCGCGGTCGCCTCGGTGCTGCTGTCGGCGCTGCTGCCGGTGGACGGCGGCCTGCAGGCGCTGCACCGGCTGTCCCCGCAGGCGCACGACGCGATCGCGGCCGACCTGGCGGAGGCGTTTCAGCACGGCTACCTGATGGCCATCGGCCTGATCGCGCTGGCGCTCGTCCCGGCGCTGCTGCTGCCGCGCCGCTGAGCTCACCCGACGGCCGCGCACACTCGACGAAAGGCCCCCGGCCCGCGTGGCCAGGGGCCTTCGCCGTGTCCGGGGTCAGATGTGCTTGGTGAAGCCGCCGTCCACCGCGAACTCGGCGCCGGTGGTGCTGGCGGCGCGCGGCGAGACGAGCTGCACGACGGTGTCGGCGACCTCCTGCGGCTCGACCAGACGGCCCGTCACCATCTTCATCATCTCGGGGGCGGCGCTGTCCATCACGGTGTCGCGGTCGGTGCCGAACGCGGCCGCCATGACGTCGGCGGCGCCGCCCTCCTCGGTCCACCACGCGGTCCGCACCGCGCCGGGCGAGACGACGTTGACCCGCACGCCCTGCGGCCCATACTCCTCCGACAGCGCCAGCGTCAGGTTGTTCAGTGCGGCCTTGGCGGCGCTGTAGTCCACGTTCATCGGGGCGGGCACGTGGGCCATGCCGGTCGAGACGTTCACGATCGCCGCCGCGTCACTGGCCAGCAGGTGCGGGAGCGCCGCCCGGATGGCGCGGACGACCGCGAACAGGTTGAAGTCGAACATCCGCGCCCAGTCCTCGTCGTCGGGGGTGAGGAACCCGAACCGCGGCAGGGTGACGCCGGGCGGCGGGCCGCCCGCGTTGTTGACCAGGATGTCGAGCGCGCCGAACGTGCGCACCGCGTGCTCGACGGCCTGCGCGGGGGCGGCCGGGTCGGTCAGGTCCACCGCGACGTGCGACAGGTTCGGGCCGGCGAGCGCGTCCAGCTCCGGGGAGGTCTTGCGGGACGCGGCGACGACCTTGGCGCCCTCCTCCAGCAGGGTGCGGACGACGGCGAGGCCGATGCCCTTGGACGCGCCGGTGACGAGCGCGACGCGGCCGGCGAGCTGCAGGTCCATGGGGTTCCTTCCGAAGGCGATCGTTACGGGGGGAGGAACCCCGCCCCGCCCCGATCGGTTGCGGCGTTCTTCACTCCAGCCGGTCCAGCACCGTGTTGTGCACGTGCTGGAACATCACCGACGTGCGGAAACCGGCGATCTCGGGCCGCCGGCTGAGCCGCTCCAGCAGGAACGCGTGCAGCCCGTCCAGGTCGGGGACGGCCACGTGCAGCACCAGGTCGTCGCCGCCCGCGACCACGAACACGCTGACCACCTCCGGCATCCGCGCCACGTCCCCCTGGATCCGGTCGATCACCGCCCGGCTGAGCGGCCGGACCTGCAGCGACACCAGGGCCTGCACGCCCCGGTTCAGCGCGGCCAGGTCGATGTCGGCGTGGTAGCCGCGGATCACCCCGCGCCGGGTGAGCGCGCGGACCCGCTCCAGGCAGGTGGAGGGGGCGATGCCGAGCCGCCGGGCGAGCTCCCGGTTGGACAGCCGGGCATCCGTTTGGAGGAGCCGCACGAGCTCCGTATCAAGTTCGTCCATACCCGGATTATCAGCGCTATTTCCGGCTGAACGTTCGGCGAGATGACGCTTTCCCCGCCTGGTTGCCTACTTTCGAGCCGTTCGCCCGTCTCCTTGGAAGGAATGACGTGTCCGTTCAGCCGGCGGCCCCTCCCGCCCCCCTCTCCGCACCGGCCCCGCACCGGCTCGGCCTCGGCCAGGGCACGGCGCTGTTCGTCGGCGCCCTGCTCGGCCCCGGCATCCTGGCCCTCCCGCACCTGGCCGTCGCCGCCGCAGGGCCGGCCGCGCTCGTCGCCTGGGCGGCGCTGCTGCTGCTCAGCGTGCCGGTCGCGTTCACCTTCGCCGCGCTCGGCGCCCGCTTCCCCGACGGCGGCGGCGTCGCGACGTTCGCGGGCCGCGCGTTCGGGCCGCGCGCGGCCGGGACCGTCGGCTGGTGGTTCTTCGCCGCGGTCCCGGTCGGCACGCTCGCCGGCGCCATGATCGGCGGCGAGTACGTGGCGGCGTCCCTCGGGCTCGGCCGGGCGGGCGGCGCGCTGGTCGCGCTCGGCCTGCTGGCCGCCGCGTTCGCCGCCAACCACGGCGGCCTGCGCATGTCGGGCCGGGTCCAGCTCGCCCTGGTCGCCGCTCTCACCGTGCTGCTGGTGGTCGCGGTCGCCGCCGCCGCGCCGGACGTGCGGGGGAGCAACTTCACCCCGTTCGCGCCGCACGGCGTCGCGGGCATCGCCCAGGCGGCGGGCGTGCTGTTCTTCGCCTTCGCCGGCTGGGAGGCCGCCAGCCACCTGTCCGGCGATTTCGAGGACCCGGAACGGCTGCTGCCGCGGGCCACGGGCCTGACGCTGGTCATCGTCGCCGTCCTGCACCTCGGTCTCGCGGTGACGGTCATCGGCGCGCTCGGCGGCGAGGCGGCGACCTCGCCGGTGCCGATCGGGCTGCTGATGGAGCGGGGGATCGGCGGCGCGGCCGGGGCCGCCTCCGCCGTGGCCGCGCTGGTGCTGAGCTTCGTGGCGATGAACACCTACATCGCGGGCGGCGCCCGCCTCGGCGCCGCGCTCGCCCGCGACGGCGCGCTGCCCGGCCTGTTCGCGCGCGGCCGCCACCGCAGCCTGCTGCTGCTGGAGGGCCTCACCGTGCCGGTCTTCGCCGTGGTGCTCGCGACCGGCCTCGGGCTGGACGGCCTGATGCGCGCCACCGCCGCCTGCCTGGCCGCCGTCACGCTCGCCGGGGTCGCGGCGGCGACCCGGCTGCTGCACGGCCGGGGCCGCCTGGCCGCCCGCGTGGCGACCGCGTTCACCGCCGTGGTCGTCCTGTCGTGCGGGCTGTTCCTGCTGGTGCCCGCCGCGCTCGCCGCGCTGTACCGGATCTGTGTTGCGCGGCGCATCCTGGACATGTAATATCCAGGATATGCGAATGAGCGAGGGCGTGGAGTGGGCGCTGCACAGCTGCCTCAACCTCACCTGGGCGCCCCCCGGTGAGGCGGTGACGGCGGCGAAGCTGGCGGCCTTCTACAGCCTGCCCGCCGCGTACCTGAACAAGCACCTTCAGGCCCTCGCCCGCGCCGGGATCCTGGCATCCACGTCGGGGCCCCGGGGCGGGTTCCGGCTGGCCCGGCCCCCCGAGAAGATCACGGTGATGGACGTGGTGACCGCGATCGAGGGTCCGGAGGAGGCGTTCCGCTGCACCGGCATCCTGGCCGCGGGGCCGGGCGGCCGCACGGACGTCGACTACCGGGCGCACTGCGTCATCTCCCAGACGATGGCGGAGGCCGAGCTGGCCTGGCGCGGTCACCTGGCCGGGCGGACGCTCGCCGACCTCAAGGCGACGGTCGAGCAGCGCTTCCCGCACACGCCCGAGAACACCCGCAACGGGTTCGCGAACGCGCGGGCCTGACCCCCATGCGCTGATTCTGGATATCCAGCATCCAAGAACACTCGAAAGGATCCACCATGCAGTCCCGTATGCCCGGCATCTACTCCCTCGCCGCCGACGGCTACCAGGCGATGATCGCCCTGGAGGCGTTCATCGGGCGCGGCGGCGTGCCGCGGAGCACCCTGGACCTGGTGCGGCTGCGCGTCAGCCAGATCAACGGCTGCGCCGTCTGCGTCGACATGCACGCCCGCGACGCCAAGAAGGCCGGCGAGACCGACGAGCGCATCTGGTCGATCGCCGCCTGGCGCGAGACCCCGTACTACAGCGACGAGGAGCGGGCCGCGTTCGCCCTCGCCGAGGCCGCCACCCGGCTGGCCGACCATCCCGAGGGCGTCTCCGACGCGGTCTGGGACGAGGCCGCCGACCACTACTCCGAGGAGGACCTGGCCGTGCTGGTCATGGCCATCGCCTCGATCAACGCCTGGAACCGCATCAACGCCACCACCCGGCGCCCCGTCGCCTCCTGATCTCATTCTGGATATCAAGACTCCGAGAAAGGCAGAACCCATGCGCATCCTGACCCCCGCGGACCCCGGATTCGACCAGGCCCGACGCCCCTGGAACCTCGCCGTCGACCAGCCCGTCCAGGCCGTCGCCGAGGCGGCCGACGCCGCCGACGTCGCCGCCGCGCTCGCCTACGCCCGCGCGAACGGGCTGGCGGTGACGGCCCAGCCGAGCGGGCACGGCGCGTCCGGCGACGTCGACGGCGTGCTGCTGCTGCGCACCGCCGGCCTGGACGAGCTGGAGATCCGGCCCGACGAGCGGATCGCCCGCGTCGGCGCGGGCATCCAGTGGGGACAGGTGCTGGCGGCGGCGGGCGAACACGGCCTGATCGGCCTGGCGGGCAGCTCCCCCGTCGTCTCCGTCACCGGCTACACCCTCGGCGGCGGCCTCAGCTGGTTCTCGCGCAAGCACGGCAACGCCTGCGACGCCGTCCGCGCGTTCGACGTCGTCACCGCCGACGGCGCCGAGGCCCGCATCACCGCCGACAGCGACCCGGACCTGTTCTGGGCGCTGCGCGGCGGCGGCGGCGACTTCGCGCTGGTCACCGCGATCGAGTTCGAGCTGTTCCCCGCGCCGCACCTGTTCGGCGGCCGGATGCTCTGGTCCGGCGACCGCACGCCTGAGGTGCTGGCCGCCTTCCAGGAGATCACCGCGGACGCCCCAGAGGAACTGACCCTCTGGCTCGAGCTGCTGCACTTCCCCGGCGCCCCGCCGATGGTCGCCATCGATGCCACCTACCTGGGGGAGGAGGCCGCAGCGCGCGCGCTGCTGCGCCCGCTGGACGGCATCCCCGGCCTCATCTCCGACAGTCGCGCCCGGATGCGGATCGCCGACCTCGGCACCATCACCGCCGAGCCGACCGACCCCTCGCCCGGCGTCTCGCGCGGCGAGCTGCTGTCCCGGCTGGACGCCGAAGCGCTGCTGTCCGCGCCGATCGCCCCGCTGCTCAGCGTCCAGATCCGGCACCTGGGCGGGGCGCTGGCCCGGCCGTCCGACAGCGCCGCCGGCCCGATCGCCGAGCCCTACGCCCTCTACATGTTCGGGATCCCGTCCGCCGGCGACATCGCGGCGCGGCAGCGGGAGATGGCGGACGCGCTCGGCGACGCGGTCACCGGCCGCAAGCCGTACAACTTCCTCGCCCCGCACGAGCCGGCCGCCCTCGCCTTCGCCCCGGACACCCTGGACCGGCTCCGCAAGCTCAAGGAGGGCCGGGAGATCATCCGCGCCAACCACCCCGTTGTAAGTAAATGAACATTCGTTTATTATCTCTGCCATGGCACGACCACGCACCACCACCGACGAGGCGCTCCTGACGGCGGCGGGCCGGGCGATCGGGCGGCACGGCCCGGCCGGCCTGACCCTCGCCGCCGTCGCCGCCGAGGCCGGGGTGTCCCCGGCCACCCTCGTCCAGCGGTTCGGCTCCAAGCGCGGCCTGCTCCTGGCGGTCGCCGAGCGGGCCGCGCGCGACACCGCCGCCCCCTTCGACGAGGCCCGCCGCGCGCACCGCTCGCCCTTGGCCGCGCTGACCGCCGCGCTCGCCGCCATGGCCGAGCCGGTCCGCTCCCCCGAAGAGCTGGCCGGGCACCTCGGCTTCCTCCAGCTCGACCTCACCGACCCGCAGTTCCGCGAGCACGCCACCCGGGCGACGACGCGGATGCGCGAGGAGATCGCCGCGCTGCTCGCCGACGCCGTGAGCGCGGGCGAGCTCGGGCCGGACGCGGCCGTCGGCCGGCTGGCCCGCGCCGTCCAGGTCACCTACAACGGCGCGCTCATCACCTGGGCGCTCACCGGCGAGGGCGACCTGGCCACCGCCCTGCGCGCCGACCTCGACCACCTGCTCAAGAAGGAGCGAACGGCATGACGTTCACCGGCAAGGTCTTCATCGGCACCAGCCTCGACGGCTACATCGCCCGCCCCGACGGCGACATCGGCTGGCTGACGAGCCGCGGCGAGAAGGCCGGGCACGACCTCGGCTACAAGGAGTTCATGGACGGCGTCGGCACCGTCGTCCTCGGCCGCGTCACCTACGAGAAGGTCCTCGGGTTCGGCGCGGACATGTGGCCGTACGAGGGCAAGCGGGTCGCGGTGCTGAGCACGACCCTGGCCGACGACGACCCGCGCGTCACCGTGCACCGCTCGATGGACGACCTCGTCGCGTCCCTGGAGGGCGGCGTGTACGTGGACGGCGGCCGCGTCGTCCAGGCCTTCCTGCGGGCCGGCCACATCCACGAGATCACCGTGTCGACGGTCCCGGTCCTGATCGGCGCCGGCTTCCCGCTATTCGGCGAGCTGGACGCCGACGTCCCCCTGACCCTCCAGCGGACGGCGGACATGGGCGCCGGCATCGTCCAGACCACCTACACCGTCGACCGCTGACGGCAGCGGGACGGCGACGGCGTCGTACGGGGTGTCCGAGGTGGGCGGCGTGTCGAAGCGGGCGTTGGGGAGATACAGCCGGTGCCCGTAGACGGCCATGGTCGCCGGCACGTCGAACCGGGGATCGCCCACCCGCCGCATGACGCGGCCCTCGGTCCCCGCCGCGTTCAGCCGCAGGACGGTCACGACGTTGAGCCGGTTCTGCACCGCGTACAACGTCCGGCCGCGCAGCAGCAGGCCGTCGCCCTCCGGCAGCGACTCGCCGTGCAGGTCCACCCGGCGGGTCACGCCGGACCGGTCCACCCGGAACAGGCCGCCGGTGTTGGACTGCACGACGATCAGCCCCCGGCCGTCCGGGGTCGGCGTGACGCCGTTGGCGTTGAACCCGGCGCGGTAGACCAGGTCGCCGGTGAGCGGGATCCGCTCTGCGGCGGCGGGCAGCCGCCCCCCGCGCAGCGGCAGCTTGTACAGCACCGGGTTGGTGGAGTCGGTGAACCACGCGGCGCCCTGGGTGAGCACGACGTCGTTGACGAAGGCCGGGCCGCCGGTCAGGCGGTAGGACGCCAGCACCCGGCCCGTGCGGACGTCGAGGACCCGCGCGTCACCGCCCGTGCCGCCCGCCACGAAGAGCCGCCCGCCCGGGCCGACCTTCATGCCGAGGGACGGCGTGCCGGGCCCGCGGCTGAAGATCGCGCCTCGCCCGGTGCGCAGGTCGGCGCGGTAGATGGAGCCGTCCGCCATCGAGCCGAAGAAGGCGAACGGGCCGGCGCCGGTCGCGACGCCCTCGGGACGGAACCCACGCGGCAGCCGGATCGTGTCCGGGAACTCCGCCGCCTGGACGGGGGAGGCTGACGCGACGACCAGCCCGAACGCGGCGAGCATTTTCCGAAACATGATGAAAGTCCTTCCTAGTGCGATGCGCGGCTTGAGGCGACGACCGGCGCCGCATCAGGGACCGAAGGGGCCTTCGTAGTGACGCGCTCCAGGGCCCAGAGCACGAGGGTCCCGGCGGAGAAGAGGGCGCCGAGGACGCACACACCGCCCCACCCGCCTCTCGCCCAGACCACCGACGTCAGCGCGGAACCCGCCGCGCCGCCGAGGAACAGCGAGGTCATGAAGGCGGAGTTGATCCGGTTGCGGGCCTCCGGCCGGAGCGCGTAAAGGACGTTCTGCGTGCTGTTGAGCACCGCCTGGTGCGCCAGGTCCAGCACGACCACGCCGATGAGCAGCCAGAACAGCGACCGCGCCCCGGCGGCGGCCGCCGCCCAGGACGCCACCAGCAGGACCGCCCCCGCGCCGGACACGACCTGGACGAGCCCGCGGTCGGCGAGCCGGCCCGCCACCGTGGCGGTGAGCGCGCCGACGACGCCGGCCAGCCCGAACAGGCCGATGGCCGACTCCGACCAGCCGTAGGGCGGGCGCGCCAGCAGGAACGTCAGCGCCGTCCACAGCACGCTGAACGAGGCCATGCTCAGGGCGCCGATGCCGGCCCGCCACCGCAGCAGCGGCTCGTGGCGGAACATCGCCAGCGTCGAGCGCAGCAGCCCGGGATAGGAGAAACGCCGGTCGCCGCCCCCGAGCCGCGGCAGGAAGACGCGCAGCAGCACGGCCACCACCACCATCAGGACGGCATTCACCCAGTAGACCGTCCGCCAGCCGCCCAGCTCCGACAGCGTCCCGGACGCGGTGCGCGCCAGCAGCAGGCCGAGCATCAGCCCCGTCATCACCGTGCCGACGACCCGTCCGCGTTCGGCCGGGTCCGCCAGCGACGCCGCGAACGGCACCACGACCTGCGCCCCCACCGAGGTCAGCGCGGTCAGGGCCGTGCCGATCAGAAGCACCGTCCCGTTGACCGCGGTCGCCGTCACCAGCAGGAACACCGCGGTCAGCGCATAAAGAGAGACGGCGAGCCGCCGCCGCTCCACCAGATCGCCGAGCGGCACCAGCAGGATCAGCCCCAGCGCGTACCCCACTTGTGCGGCCGTCACCGTGAGCGCGGCCAGCGAGGGGCCGAGCCCGAGCTCCCGGCCGATCAGGTCGAGCAGCGGCTGGGCGAAGTAGTTGCCCGCGACCGCCGCCCCGGTGGCCACCGACATGAGCAGAAGCAACCCGCGCGGCAAACCGCCCGAACCATGTCCAGTCATGGCCTCAGCCTCACCGGTGAACGATCAATGAGTCCAACACATGCTTGTCATGGACGCCGATCGTGATCCACGATCGCTTCGTGGAACTCCAGCAGATGCGTTACGTCGTCGCCGTCGCCGAGACGAGCAACTTCACCCGCGCCGCCGAGCGGTGCCTGGTCGTCCAGTCCGCGCTGAGCCACCAGATCGCCCGGCTGGAGCGCGAGCTGGGCGCCAGGCTGTTCGACCGCACCAGCCGCCGCGTCCGGCTGACCCCGGCCGGCGAGGCGTTCCTGCCCGCCGCCCGCCAGGCCCTCGACGCCGCCGAGCGGGCCCGCGACGAGGTGGCGGCGGCCGCCGGCGAGATCCGCGGCCGCCTGGCCATCGGCGCCATCCCCACCGTCGTGGCGGTCGACCTGCCGGCCGCGCTGAAGGAGTTCCACCTGCGCCATCCCCGGGTGCGGATCACCCTCCGCTCGGGTGCCAGCGAGTGGCTGGCCGAACAGGTGCGGCAGGGCGCCCTGGACGTCGCGTTCCTCGGGCTGCCGGTGGGCGCGCGCCCCAAGGGCGTCCGCGGCCGCGAACTGGCGCGCGGCGAACTCGTCGCGGTGGTGGCCCCCGCCCACCCGCTGGCGACCGGGAGGGACGTGGACCTGCACCGGCTGGCGGACGAGCCGTTCGTCGACTTCCCCCCGGGCACCGCCGCCCGCGCCCAGACCGACGAGGCGTTCGCCGCCGCCGGCGCCCGCCGCGAGGTCGCCTTCGAGATCACGACGGTGGACTTCATGGCCGGCCTGATCCGCCAGGGCCTCGGCGTCGGGATGCTGCCGGCCGCCTTCGCGCCCGAACTCCCCGGCCTGTCCGTCCTCCGCGTCCGCGACGCCCCGGCCCGCATGGAGCACCTCATCTGGAGCGGCTTCCCGTCCTCGCCGGCCGCCGCCGCGTTCCTGTCCACCGTGAACGGCGGAGCGGAGGCGGCCCCCGCCGATTACTGAACCGGCCCCATGGACGGCGCCCCCGCGCTGTACGAGGATCTCGGTGTGATGTGAGGATCCTTCGACTTTGGAGTCGTATGCGCGCATCCCGTGCAGCAATGGCCCTCTGCCTGACCACCGCCGTCACCCTCGTCCCGTCCACCGCCTCCGCCGCTCCCGCGGGCACGTTCTCGGCCATCACCTACAACGTCGCGGGACTTCCCGAACCCCTGTCCAGCGCCCCGTACCCGCGCCTGGAGGCCCATCTGGCGATCGGCGCCAGGCTCGCCCCCTACGACGTCGTCAACGTCCAGGAGGACTTCAACTACCACTGGGCCCTCTACTGGACGGACACCCACCCGTACCGGACGTGGAGCAGCGGCCCGGTGCCCTTCGGCAGCGGCCTCAACACGATGGCGCGCCACCCCGTCACCGACCTGAAGCGCGTCACGTGGGCCACGTGCTACATCAACCAGGCCGACTGCCTGACCCCGAAGGGCTTCACCTACAGCCGCGTCAAGCTGGCGGACGGCGTCTCCTTCGACCTGTACAACCTGCACGCCGACGCGGGCGACCAGGAGGGCGACATCAAGGCCCGCAACGCCGGCCTGGCCCAGCTCACCGCCTACATCGCCGAGCACTCCGCCGGCCGCGCCGTCGTCATCATGGGCGACACCAACGCCCGCTACACCCGACCCGGCGAGAACCTGAGCGCCTTCATCAGGGACAACGGCCTCACCGACTCCTGGGTCGCCCTGAAGCAGGGCGGCGCCGAGCCGACCCCGACCACCCCGCCGGCCGGCTGCGCGCCCACCGCCCCCGACCGCTGCGAGTCCATCGACAAGATCCTCTACCGCGGCTCGCCCACCCTCGCCCTGACCCCCGCCACCTACGCCACCCCCGCGTCCGAGTTCCTGCGCGACGACGGCAAGCCCCTCTCCGACCACGCCCCCACCACCGTCGCCTTCACCTGGACGGCCCGCTGACACCCTCCTCGCCCCGGACGCGTCATGACCTTGTCCGATCCCTGGTCAGAGCGCGCCGGGGCGAGGAAAGTAGAAACATGCCGCGGCCACCTGCCCAAAGAGCCGCCCCCGGAAAATCGCGGGAGCGCGAAGACGGCGCCCCCGCGCCCGAAGAAGACCGGTCCCCGGATCTCCTGGAGGTAAGAGGAACGACCCGAACGAGGCGAGAGCGCGAGGGAGCCGCCCACCCGTCGGCCTGCGGAGGCCGGTCCGGGGCCGGTCGTCACGTGAGAGCGGAACCCTGTGAGCGGCAGAGATATGAAGATGACGCCCACTCGCCAGGGTGCACGGAGTGCCGGCCCCAGGATCTTCGCCATGTGAGAGGCGAACCTGGTGAGGGATGGTCCCGTGAAGGTGACGCCCACTCGCCATGGTGCAGAAAAGATCAGCTTCGGCGAAGGAGCGACGAAAGAGCCGAACCCCGTGTGCGGCCGGGGGTGCGGGGGCGGAGCCCCCGCCCCGGGGGTTCCAGGGGGTCGTCCCCCTGGGCGGGCATAACGAAAGGGGCGGCGGCTCGCGCTTTCCGCGAGCACACCGCCCCTGTCACTTACGTGGGCGAGGAGGGATTTGAACCCTCACGTCCTTTCGGACACACGGACCTGAACCGTGCGCGTCTGCCGTTCCGCCACCCGCCCTGGGTGTCGCCCCCGTTTCCGGGTGCGAGAAAGAGATTAGCACGGTCGCGGGGGTGGTTAGGTATCCAGATACTTCGAGCGAACCATCGCACCGATACGATCGTCTATCACTGGGGAAGGGAGGTGCCCGTGGGCGTCATTCAGCGCTTCGAGCGAAGGCTCGAGGGCATGGTCGAAGGAGCCTTCGCCCGGGCCTTCAAGTCCGAGCTCCAGCCGGTCGAGGTGGCCAGTGCTGTGCAGCGCGAGATGGACGACCGGGCCGCGATCGTCGCACCGGGCCGGACGTTGGTGCCGAACGACTTCGTCGTCGAGATCTCTCAGCAGGACGGGCAGCGGCTGCAGGTGTACGCCGACAGCCTGAGCCAGGAGCTGGCGAATCTGGCGCGCGAGTACGCGAAGGAGCAGGGGTACTCCTTCGTGGGTCCGGTCCGGGTCCGGTTCGAGAACGCCGGCGACCTGACGACGGGCATGTTCCGCATCCGGTCCGGCGTGATCCGCGGGTCGACGGTCGAGGGCGGGGAGATCCGCCGCCCGGTGAGCGACGTCCCGCAGGGCGGCCGGGGCGGTGCGTTCGGCGGTCACCCCCGGCTGCTGGTCACCACGGCCGTGGAGGGCTCCGACACGACCCAGCGCACGTACGAGATCAATACTCCGGTGACGCTGCTTGGTCGCGGTACCGACTGCGACCTGCGGCTCGTCGACCCGGGCGTGTCCCGGCACCATGCCGAGATTCGTGTAGAAGGTCCCGAAATCGTCCTCGTGGATCTAGGGTCGACCAACGGCTCCTTCGTGAACGGGCAGCCGATCAGGCGTGTGACGCTGGTCGACGGGTCCCGGGTCACGATGGGCCGGACAACCCTGGTCTTCCGCCGCGATAGGGAGTAACCCCGACTCCGATGTCCGAATTCACCCTTACGCTGATCAAGCTGGCGTTCCTCGCGGTGCTCTGGCTCTTCGTCATCGCGGCCGTCGGCGTGATCCGGGCCGACCTGTTCGGCTCCAAGGCCGCCGCGAAGGCCGCCGGGCGGGCGGCGCAGCCGCGCGCGTCCCGGCCCGCCAAACAACCCAAGCAGCCCCGGGCGCCGCGCGCCGGAGGCGGCGGCGGGGGCGGCGGCGGCCCCTCCAAACTGGTCGTCGTCCAGGGCGAGCGGGCCGGTACCGTCATCGACCTCACCGGCGTGCCCATCACCATCGGCCGCGCCGGCGACGCCACGCTCGTGGTGACCGACGACTACGCCTCGAGCCGGCACGCCCGGATCTACGCGCAGGACGGCCAGTGGATCGTGGAGGACCTGGGTTCCACCAACGGGACCTACCTGGGACGCACGAAGGTGACCAGGCCCATGCCGATCCCGCCGGGCGTCCCGGTCCGCATCGGCAAGACCGTGATCGAGCTGCGCAAATGACTCTGGGAATCCGCTACGCCGCGCGCTCCGACGTCGGCATGCTGCGCGAGGGCAACGAGGACTCGGCCTACGCGGGCGCGCACCTGCTCGCGGTCGCCGACGGCATGGGCGGGCACGTCGGCGGCGAGATCGCCAGCGCCGCCGCGATCGAGGCGCTGCGCAAGCTCGACAAGGACCTGCCGGCCAACGAGCTGCTCGCGGCGCTGGAGCACACGGTCCGCACGGCCAACGACAACCTGCACCGCATCGTGGAGTCCGACCCGGCCCTGCAGGGCATGGGCACGACGCTGACCGCGATGCTGTGGGCGGGCAACCAGGTCGCGCTGGTGCACATCGGCGACTCGCGCGCCTACCTGCTGCGCGACGGCAGCCTGTTCCAGATCACCCACGACCACACGCTGGTGCAGTCGCTGGTGGACGAGGGCCGGATCAGCCCCGACGAGGCCGCCTCGCACCCGCAGCGGTCGCTGCTGCTGCGCGCCCTGGACGGCCGCGGCGAGGTCGACCCGGACCTGTCGCTGCGCGAGGCCAAGGTCGGCGACCGGTACCTGCTGTGCTCCGACGGCCTGTCCGGCGTGATCACCGCCGAGACGATCTTCCAGGTGCTGACCGACGTCGACGACCCCGAGCAGGCCGTCCGGCAGCTGATCGACCTGGCCAACCGGGGCGGCGGCCCCGACAACATCACCTGCGTGGTCGCCGACGTCGTCGAGCTCGGCGGCCAGCAGCAGCAGGCCCCGCCCGGCCGCGCGGTCGGCGCGGCCGCCAACGCGGGCCCGCCCGCCGGCCCCGGCATGGCGCAGGTCACCGCGCAGGACACCCCCGCGGGGCGCGCCGCGCAGCTGCGCGACACCTCGCCGCAGCCGCCGGTCGCGGTCGACGAGATGCCGCCGCCGGCGCCCGCCCCCCAGCACGAGGCGATGGGCGGCCGGGCCCCCGCGATGGCGCCGGCCCGGCGCGGCGCCGGGCTGCGGCGGTGGACCTGGCTGATCGTGGCGGCCGGCGTCGCGGTCATCGGCATCGCGGCGGCCGGCTTCTTCGTGATCCAGGACATCCGCACCGGCTACTACATCGGCGAGGAGAAGGGCCAGGTCGTGCTCTACCGGGGCATCCCCGACCAGGTCCCGCTGCTGCCGCTGTCGTACAAGGCGGCCGCGTCCCAGCAGCCGAAGGAGCCGCTCCCGGTGGCGGACCTGCCGCCGGCGCAGCAGGACGCGGTCCGCAAGAAGCAGACCGTCAAGGACGCCTCCATCATCGCCAAGCTGGAGACCATGGTCTGCCGCTACTCCCTGGTCGAGGACCAGGACAAGGTCGCGATCGTGCGCGGCCGCGGCCAGACGCAGGACTGCCAGGAGAAGAAGTTCGAGACCAGCGACGTCAAGCTGAGCGAACTGCCGCCGGCCGACGCCGACCGGGTCCGCAAGTTCCAGCCGGTCATCGGCCATGCCAAGGCCACCGAGGCGCTGCGCACGCTGGTCGAGCGCCGCAACAAGTGCCGGGCGAACGACCCCGCGGTCAAGGACTGCCCGGCGGGCAAGGGGGGCGGGGCGTAGATGGTGACCTCACTCGGTGAGCAGATCCGCGCCCACCTGCCCTACCAGCGCCGCAACGCCGCGACCGCCGCGCTGCTGATCTTCGCGATGGTGCTGACGCTGTCGGCGTTCGCCGAGGTCGGCCTGGCCCGCGACGGCAAGATCCCCAGCGGGCTGTTCCTGTACGGCGGCGGCCTGGTCGTGCTGGCCATCATCGCGTTCCTGGTGCAGTCGAAGTTCGCGCCGTACGCCGACCCGCTGCTGCTGCCGCTGGCGGTCGCGCTGAACGGCCTCGGCCTGGCGATGATCTACCGGCTGGACCTGGACACCAGCAAGGACCGCATCACCGCCGCCCAGGCCGGCAAGAAGTTCCTCAAGGACGCCGCGGACGCGCCCGGCCAGCTGATGTGGACGTTCGTCGGCATCGCGCTGTTCGTCGCCGCCGTGGCGATCATGCGCGACACCGACAAGAGCGACGCCAAGCTGTCGTTCACCCCCAAGACCGCGCAGCGCTACACCTACCTGATCGGTCTCAGCGCGATCATCCTGCTGCTGCTGCCGGTGGTGCCGGGCATCGGCTCGGAGATCAACGGCGCCCGGGTGTGGATCCACATCGGCCCGTTCTCGGTGCAGCCCGGCGAGTTCGCCAAGCTGCTGCTGGTGGTGTTCTTCGCCGGCTACCTGGTCAACAAGCGCCAGGCGATGTCGCTGATCGGCAAGAAGGTCGGCCCGATCAGCCTGCCGCGCGCCCGCGACCTCGGCCCGATCCTGGTCATCTGGTTCCTGTGCCTCGGCGTGCTGTTCATGCAGAAGGACCTCGGCACCGCGCTGCTGTACTTCGGCCTGTTCGTGTCGATGATCTACATCGCCACCCAGCGCGTCTCCTGGGTGATGATCGGCGTCGGGCTGCTCGCGGTCGGCGTCTTCATCGCCACGATGCTGCCGTTCATGGGGCACGTGAACCAGCGCATCGACATCTGGCGCGACCCCGGGCCGTACTTCGACGGCGGCTGCCTGGTGAACGAGAAGGTCGTCCCGGTCAACCCCAACACCGACATCTACAAGCAGACCAAGGAGGCGCTCGAGACCAGGGCCGCCCAGTACGAGGCGCAGGGCCAGGCGGCGAAGGCCAAGTCGACCCGCCTGATCGAGCCCGGCTACTACGCCTGCACCAACCAGCTGAAGGGCGACTACTCCGACAGCGCCCAGCTGATGAAGGGCCTGTTCGCGCTCGGGCAGGGCGGCGTCCTCGGCACCGGGCTCGGCCAGGGGCAGCCGTGGCGCACGCCGCTGTCGTTCAGCGACTTCATCTTCGACTCGATGGGCGAGGAGCTCGGGCTGACCGGGCTGATGGTGATCCTGCTGGTCTACGCCCTGATCGTCCAGCGCGGGATGAAGACGGCGGTCGCGGCCCGCGACCCGTTCCTGAAACTGTTCGCCGGCGGTGTGTCGTTCGTCCTGGCGCTCCAGGTCTTCGTGATCGTCGGCGGCGTCACCAGAATGATCCCGCTGACCGGTCTGACCACTCCGTTCCTCTCCCAGGGCGGTTCCTCGCTCATGGCCAACTGGATCCTCATCGCGATCCTGGTCCGGATGAGCCACGACGCCCGCAAGCCCGCCCCCCAGGCGATCCAGGACGAGGGCATGACCCAGATCGTGAGCACGAGATGAGCCTTTCGTCATGAACATGGACAAGCCGGTCCGCCGGGTGGCGATCTTCGGTCTGCTGCTGTTCTTCGCCCTGATGGCCCAGGTCAACTACGTCCAGGGCAGCCAGGCCGACAAGCTGCGCAACGACCCCAACAACACGCGCCGGTTCGCCGACGTGTTCAACTCGCCGCGCGGGCAGATCATCGCCGGCGGCCAGGTGCTCGCCGAGTCCCAGCCGACCCACAAGGACAACCCCAAGTACGGCCGCACCTACAAGGAGGGCGTGGTCTTCTCCCCGGTCGTCGGGTTCTTCAACGGCGGCGCGGGCAAGGTCGAGCTGGCCTACAACTCGCTGCTCGGCGGCACCGACAAGCGGATCACCCACCAGCGCTGGTTCGACGCCTTCATCGGCAAGAAGCCCGAGGGGGCCAACGTCGAGCTCGCCCTCAACACCCAGGCGCAGCGGACCGCCTACCGGGTGCTGAAGGGCGGCACCTCGCGCCGGGCCGGCGCCGCCGTCATCGACATCAAGACCGGCGCGGTCGTGGTGCTGGCGTCGGCGTCCACCGGCACCGACTTCGACCCGAACGAGGTCGCGCCGCAGAAGGGCACCGAGGGCGGCAAGCGGCTGGTGGAGCTGGACAAGGCCAAGGGCACCATCAAGCCGCTGATCGACAACGCGATGAGCCAGACGTTCCCGCCCGGCTCCTCCTTCAAGATCGTCACGGCGGCGCTGGGCATGGAGGACCTCGGCCTGGACTCCAGCAGCAACCAGAACACCGGCCCGCTGCTGCTGCCCGAGTCCCACCAGCCGCTGCCCAACTCCCACGACGGCGGCAGCTGCGCCGGCAGCGCCTCGCTCATCGACGCGTTCGCCGAGTCCTGCAACACCTCCTTCGGCCGGCTCGGCCTGGAGCTCGGCATCGACCGGCTGAGCGAGGGCGCCAAGCGGTTCGGGTTCGGCCGCAAGGTGCGGCTGGAGCCCGACCTGTACGCCGCGACCAGCGACGTGCCGAAGGAGACCCGCGACCTGTCGGGCAAGGTGACCCCGACCGGCCAGGACGGCACCGCCCGCTCGGGCATCGGCCAGGAGAACGTCCGCGCCACCCCGCTGCAGATGGCCATGGTCGCCTCCGCCGTCGCCAACAACGGCAAGATCATGCAGCCGTACCTGGTGCAGCGGGTCCGCGCCAAGGACCAGAGCGAGCTGTACAGCGCGCAGCCGAAGGAGTTCGGGCAGGCGATCAAGCCGGGCACGGCGAGCCAGCTGCGCGACATGATGCGCCAGGTGGTCTCCAAGGGCACCGCGACCAACCTGCAGGGCCAGAACATCGCCGGCAAGACCGGCACCGCCGAGCAGGGCGGGGGCAACCCCAACGCCCGCTGGTTCGTCGGGTTCGGCCCGATCGAGAACCCGCGCTACGCCTTCGCCGTCATCACCGAGGGCAGCGGCGACGGCGCGCACGGCGCGGGCCCGCTCGCCGCGTCCATCATGGCCCAGGTGCTGAAGAAGTGACCGAGGACCTCGTCCTGAACGGCCGGTACCGCCTGCACGAGCTGCTGGCGACCGGCGGGATGGGCGAGGTCTGGCGGGCCACCGACGAGGCGCTGGACCGGGAGATCGCGGTCAAGCTGCTGCGCGAGGAGCTGATCGGCGACGACTCCGCGGGCCGCCGCTTCGCCGCCGAGGCCCGCTACGCGGCGTCGCTGCGGCACGGCGGCATCGCGCAGGTGTACGACGCCCGCGAGCACGAGGGCCGCGCCTACCTGGTCATGGAGCTGGTGCCGGGCGAGCCGCTGTCGCGGCTGCTCGCCCGCACCGGCGGCCTGCCGGTGGAGCGCACCCTGGAGCTGGTCGCGCAGACCGCGGCGGGCCTGGCCGCCGCGCACGCCGCCGGGATCGTGCACCGCGACATCAAGCCGCCGAACCTGATGGTGACCACCGACGGCACCGTCAAGATCACCGACTTCGGCATCGCGCGCGGGCTGAAGGCGGCCTCGCAGACCCAGACCGGCATGGTCATGGGCAGCGCGCACTACATCTCGCCCGAGCAGGCGTCCGGGCAGCAGCTGACGCCGGCGGCCGACCTGTACTCGCTCGGCGTCGTCGCCTACGAGTGCCTCGCCGGGTCCCCGCCGTTCGACGGCCGCACGCCCGTCGACATCGCGCTGCAGCACGTCCGCGACGTCCCGCCGCCGCTGCCCCCGCGCGTGCCGGGGCCGGTGCGCGACCTGGTCGCCGAGCTGCTCGCCAAGAAGCCCGCGGACCGGCCCGCCGGCGCCGCCGAGGTCGCCGCGCGGGCCCGCGCGCTCCTGCCGGGCCGCGACGGGCAGGAGACGGCGAAGTTTGACGCCGCGGATCGGCCGGATACCCTCACCAAGGTGAAGGCGGCCGGGCAACGACGCCCGGCGCTGATCTACGGCTCGGTGGCCGCGCTGGTGGCGCTCGCCGCGCTCACCGCCGGCGCGCTGTGGCGCGACGACGGCAGCGCGGGCCTGGTCCGGGACGAACACTCCCAGCCGGCCCGGCCGGCGCCGTCCACCCCGCCGGCGGCCGTCCCCGGCACCGGGCAGGCGTCCCCGGACGTCCGCCGCCACCCGCCCGCCACCGGACGACGGCATCCGGGCAAGGACCGCAAGGATCGCAAGGACCGGCGTCGCACCGTCAAGAAGCGGAAGTCAACGGCCGAGCGGCCCGGCGCGTCACCCAGACAGAAGCGAAACAGGCAACCGGCCAGGGCGGCCTCCAACGCCCAAGAACCAGCACCCGCTCCGGCGGAGACCGCCACGACTCCGTCAACTCCGAGCCCGGCTCCCGTGCCCGTGCAGGGCAGGCGGCTAGGTTCGGAGGACAAGGTGTAGAGGTACGAGGGAAAGTGCACATATGAGTCAACCTCGGCTGCTAGGCGGCCGCTACGAGCTCGACGCCGTCATCGGGCGCGGTGGCATGGCCGAGGTCTACCGTGCCCGGGACCGGCGTCTCGATCGCATCGTCGCCATCAAGACGCTGCGCTCCGACCTCGCCCGCGACCCGATCTTCCAGGAGCGGTTCCGGCGCGAGGCGCAGTCCGCGGCCTCGCTCAACCACCCCTCGGTCATCGCGGTGTACGACACCGGCGAGGACATGATCGGCGACAACTCCATCCCCTACATCGTGATGGAGTACGTCGACGGCAGCACGCTGCGCGACCTGCTGCGGGAGAACCGGGCGCTGCTCCCCGAGAAGGCCCTGGAGATCACCGACGGCATCCTGCGGGCGCTGGACTACAGCCACCGCGGCGGCATCGTGCACCGCGACATCAAGCCCGCGAACGTGATGCTGACCCGCGGCCACGAGGTCAAGGTCATGGACTTCGGCATCGCCCGGGCCATGCACGACGCGGCGTCCACCATGACGCAGACCGCCCAGGTCATCGGCACCGCCCAGTACCTGTCGCCCGAGCAGGCGCGCGGCGAGCGCGTCGACGCCCGCAGCGACATCTACTCCACCGGCTGCGTGCTGTACGAGCTGCTGACGGGCCGGCCGCCGTTCACCGGCGACTCGCCCGTCGCGATCGCCTACCAGCACGTGCGGGAGGAGCCGGTCCCGCCGTCCCAGGTGGACCCCGACATCCCGCAGTGGGCCGACGCCATGGTGCTGAAGGCCATGGCGAAGGACCCCGCGCACCGCTATCAGTCGGCGAACGAGTTCCGGCAGGAGATCCAGCGGGTGCTGCACGGGCAGCCGGTCTCCTCCACCGCGGCGTCCACGATGCTGATGGGCGGCCAGCAGCAGCCGCAGGGCACGCAGGTGCTCGGGGCGGTCCCCGGCCAGACCCACATGCAGCAGACGCAGGCCGGCCGCAACGGCTACGACCTGCCGCCGGTGCAGTACGACGACCAGCGCCCCGAGCACGACGGCACCGGCAAGAAGGTCGCGCTGTGGGTCGGCCTCGCGGTGCTGTTCATCGGCGGCGCGGCGCTCATCGGCTGGATGCTGTCGAGCGGCGGCGGCGGAGGCGGGGAGAAGCCGACGAAGCCGGTCTCGATCACCGTGCCGGCGGGGCTGACCGGGCACTCGCGGGAGGACGCCGAGAAGGCGCTCACCGACGCGGGGCTGAAGGTCGGCGAGGTCAAGGAGGTCTACGACAACGACGTCGACGAGGGCAACGTCATCAGCACCGACCCCGAGAGCGGCGCCTCGGTCGCCAAGGGCAGCGCGGTGAACCTGGAGGTCTCCAAGGGGCGCAAGCCGATCGCCAAGGTCGACGTCCCCTCGGTGAAGGACCAGAGCTCCGCCCAGGCGCAGCAGGCGCTGATCTCGGCGGGCTTCCGCGTCGTCACCAAGCAGGAGAAGTCCAGCACCGTCGAGCAGGGCAACGCCACCCGCACCGACCCGCCCGCCGGGACGTCGGCGAAGAAGAACTCGCTGGTCACGCTGTACATCTCCTCGGGCGCCGAGAACGTCAAGGTCCCGGACCTGACCAACCAGAGCGCCCGGGCGGCCTGCGGGCAGCTGGTCTCGCTCGGCCTGAAGTGCAAGGTGGACCAGACGCCGCCGCCCCCGGGCACCCCGCCGATGGCGCCCGGCCTGGTCTACCAGCAGAGCGTGCCGAAGGACTCGACGCTGGCGGCGGGCGAGACCGTGGTCATCTCGGTGGTGCCGAAGACGACGCCGACGCCGTCGATCACGGTCCCCGGCACCGGTAACTGATCCGGCCGCAACGCCGAAGGGCCCGGACCCCGTGAGGGGGGTCCGGGCCCTTCGGCGTTGCGCGCCGTGTGAGGACGGCGCGGACGCGAAGAGGGCTTCCGCCACTCGGGGGCAATGGCGGAAGCCCTCGGTACGTACTTCGGAGTAACCCATGTCGGCGTTACAGGGCACGGGAGAATTTTTCATAGCAAACCGACAAGTCCCGCCGGAGCCGGACGGCGCCGCCCGAACGGTGCGGTCTACACGGGGGCGGCGCAGCCGGCCAGCCAGTTGCGGAACAGGTCGTGGCCGCAGGCCGACAGCACCGATTCCGGATGGAACTGGACCCCCTCGACCGGGGCGTCGCGGTGCCGCAGCCCCATCACGACGCCCTCCTCGGTCCGCGCGGTGATGTCCAGGACGCCGCCGGGGACGCTCAGCGGGTCGACGGCGAGCGAATGGTAGCGGGTGGCGGGGAAACCGCCCGGCAGGCCCGCGAAGACGCCACGGCCGTCGTGGTGGATCCGGCTGGTGCCGCCGTGCACGATCCGCGGCGCCGGCCCGACGACGGCGCCGTGCACGTGGGCGATCACCTGGTGGCCGAGGCAGACGCCGAGCAGCGGCAGGCCGCGCTCCCCGGCGTCGTGCACCAGGTCCAGGCAGACGCCGGCGTCCGCGGGATGGCCGGGCCCGGGGCTGACCAGCACGCCGTGGACGGACGCGGCGTCGGCGAGGCGGACGTCCGAGCGGTCCTTGACCAGGCAGTCGGCGCCGAGCTCGCGCAGGTACTGCACGATGTTGAAGACGAAGCTGTCGTGATTGTCCACGACCAGAACACGCACCCCGCCATTGTCGCCGCCCGCGCGCGGTGCCCCGGCCGGTCAGCCCGCGCCGGGCCTGGCGGGCGCCGTGGGGGTGCTGTCGACCACGCCCGGGTCGAACTGCACCTTCGGCTCCAGCCAGGGGAACACCAGGTACCACAGCACCGCGCAGAGCGCCACGACGAGCGCCAGCGCGATGGCGGTCCTGACCTGCCACGTGCCGGGCAGGTTGCGCCAGATCCAGCCGTACACGGCGTTCCTCCTCCTGTCCTGCGGGCCTGCCGGGGTCAGTGCTGCGCCGCGGCGGGGGTGGCCGCGCGCGGCAGCTCCTCGCTCAGCTCACCGAAGACGATCATCCGTTCGGCGGCCGAGTACTTGGGGTGGCAGGTGGTCAGCGTGATCATCCGCCGGGTCGGCGTGCGGCCCGGATGGAAGGGCACCGGCGCGGTGACGTCCACGTCCGTCGGCTTCACGATCCGGCGGTCGGTGACCTTGTAGACGTACTGCCGCTGCCGGGTGTCGATCAGGATCTTGTCGCCGGCGCGCAGCTCGCCGAGCCGGTTGAAGGGCGCCGAGTAGGTGGTGCGGTGCCCCGAGACCACGAAGTTGCCGATCTGCCCCGGCAGCGCGCTGCCGGGGTAGTGGCCCGGCCCCTTGCGCAGGTCCGCCAGCTCCACGCCCTCGATGACGACGAAGCGGTAGGACGCCCCGAACCTGGGGATGCGGATCATCGCCAGGCCCTTGCCGATCCGCACCTTCTCGGTGGTCACCCGGGGCGCCCGCCACTCCTTGATCATCTCCTTGCCGAGGGAGTCCTGCTGCTGCTGGGTGTAGCGGCCCGTCCCCCACAGCTCGTAGGTGACGAACAGCAGCAGCACCAGGCCCGCCGTGATGCACAGTTCGCCCAGCCCACGGATGAGCATCCGCACCGCGCGTCCCCTCTCGGCATAGAAAAGCCCGCCCCGGCATGTCGCCTAGGCGCCGTCCCCGTCCGGGTCGTCCGCCACCTTCGCGTGGTTCATCGTCACGTTTCCGGTGTAGGCGGGCAGGGACACCCGGTCCAGGGTCCGCACCGAGTATCCGAGCCCGTAGGCGCGTACGTACCTCTTGTAAATCGAAACCTCGGGGGAGGAGTCAAGCGCGGCGCGCAGCCGGCGCGGATCTCCCACCGCGGTGATGCGGAACGGAGGCGAGTAGACGACCCCCTGCAGGATCAGGGTGTTGCCGACGCAGCGGACCGCGCTGGTCGCGATCACCCGCTGGTCCATGATCTTCAGGCCGGTGGCGCCGCCCGCCCAGAGCGCGTTCACCACCGCCTGCACGTCGGCCTGGTGCACGACCAGGTCGTCGGGGGCGGCGCCGCGCGGGGGCGCGCCGCCGGAGCGGGGCGCGTCGTCCAGCCGGACCCGGACGCCCGGGCCGGCCAGCGGGGTGAATCCGGCGCGGGCGGCGAGCCGGTCGGCGCGCTCCTGGGCGGCGCGGGCGCGCGCGTCGTGCCGGCCGGCGGCGCGGGAGACGGCGTCGACCTCGCGGCGCAGCCGCTGGTAGTCGCCCAGCTCACGGCGGGTGCGGCGCTGCTCGGCGGTGATCAGCTCGGTGATCCGGGTGCGGCCCTCCTCGCGCAGGTCGGTACCGCGGGCCGTGCTCGCGCTCGCCGCGAACAGGGTTCCCGCCGCCAGCGTGAGTGCTGGGATGATGCTTCCCCACGTTCGACGCCGTACGCTGCTCACCAGCGACTACGCTAACCGACAAAACGACCATGCGCGGACCGGCGCTCCGGCCGCCAGCCGCCCGAGGAGATCGATCCCACCGTGGCCAAGTCCAAAGTGCGCAAGAAGGCCGTCTACACGCCGCCGCAGAAGTCCAAGGCACCCGAGGTCAGCCCGCGCTGGCTGGCCCCCGCCATGGTCGTGCTGTGGCTGATCGGGCTGGCCTGGATCGCGACGTTCTACGTGACGGCCAGCACCGGCACCAAGGTGCCGCTGATGAGCGACCTCGGCAACTGGAACCTGGGGATCGGCTTCGTCGCGATCATCCTGGGCGTGGTGCTGGCGACGCGCTGGCGCTGACTCCTACCCCGTTTCGCGGCGGCGCAATCCACCAAGGTTGTCCACAGCCTGGGGACGACTTCGGTGCCGTGCCGCGGCCGCTCGGCAAAGACGCCGCCACCTCCCCGTCACGGGGACGTGGCGGCGTTTCGCCGTGCCCGGGGTTCAGACCAGCTCGGTGGTCTTGACCGCCGTCAGCACCACCAGCAGGACCAGCACCGCCGCGGTCGCCGCGATCTGCACCGCCTGCCGGTGCCGGGCCGGTGCGTACGCGTAGGCGGCGGCCAGCACGGTGCCGGTCACCAGCCCGCCCACGTGGCCCTGCCAGGAGATCCCCGGCACCGAGAACGTGATCACCAGGTTCAGCACCAGCAGGAACACGATCGGCCCGGGCGGCGTCCCCAGCCGGCGCGCGATGACGAAGTAGGCCCCGAACAGGCCGAAGATCGCGCCGGACGCGCCCACCACCGGCGTCCCCGGCGCGAGCAGGTAGGCCAGCACCGAACCGCCGAGCCCCGACAGCAGGTACAGCGCCAGGAAGCGGCCCCGCCCGAGCACCTGCTCCAGCTGCGGCCCGAGCGCCCACAGCGCGTACATGTTGAACAGGATGTGGGTGATCCAGAACGAGCCGCCGTCCGGCGGCTGGTGCAGGAACATCGAGCTGAGCAGGCGGTACCACTCGCCCTCGGCCACGCCGATCGTCGCGCCGCCGTCGAACCGGTACAGCCCGATCATCGCCAGCTCGTCGAACACCCGGTCGGTGGCGAGCTCGCCCAGGTAGGCCAGCACGCACAGGCCGATCAGCGTGTAGGTGACGACGGGCCGGGCCCCGGCGCGGGCCGGGGCGCCGAGGACCGTGCGGGGCCGCCGGACGGACCGGCGGCCCTCGGCCACGCACTCGACGCACTGGTGCCCGACGGCGGCCTCCCGCATGCACTCGGGGCAGATCGGCCGATCGCACCGGGTGCAGCGCACATGGGTCTCGCGGCCCGGGTGCCGGTAGCAGACCGGCGCCGGGGCCTCGGGCACGGAAGGACGCTCAGGGGTCATCGGACGGCTCCGTCGTGGCCGGTACGCGGGGTCACACCCTGTACTACGACTGGCGGCGCTCGATCGTCACCGAGTCGATGGTGACGTCCTTCACGGGACGGTCCTGCCGGCCGGTCTCCACGGCGGACAGCTGGTCCACCACGTTGGTGCCCTCGATGACCTTGCCGAAGATGGTGTGCCGGTTGGTCAGGTGGCGGGTGTTGGCCACGTTGGTGGTGATGAAGAACTGCGAGCCGTTGGTGCCGGGCCCGGCGTTGGCCATGGCCAGCAGGTAGGGCCGGTCGAACTTCAGCGACGGGTGGAACTCGTCCTTGAACTGGTAGCCGGGGCCGCCGGTGCCGTTGCCGAGCGGGTCGCCGCCCTGGATCATGAAGTCGGGGATGATGCGGTGGAAGACCGTCCCGTTGTACAGCGGCCGGGTGGTCCTCTCGCCGGTGGCGGGGTCCAGCCACTCGCGGGTGCCCTCGGCCAGCCCCACGAAGTTGGCCACCGTCTCGGGGGCCTCGTTCGGGAAGAGCTGGATGACGATCTTGCCGAGCGACGTGTTGAACGTCGCGAAGATTTCCTCAGCCACGGTGGGCCGCCTCCTCGTCGAATCGTGTGTGCTCGCGACCTTCTGCCTACCATGCGTGACCGCTCGGGCGCACCCGCATGGTTTACCCCCCGCTCGATGGGAAGGCTGCTTGCACAGGGCCTCGCAAACAGGGAGGTTAGCGTGTCGCTAATGTTCAGGACCCGTCGCAAGCCGCAGGACGAAATGATCAGCAAGGTCGGCCGGATGCAGGAGGCGTGCCGCCACGGCGCCGAGTACGCCAGGCAGGGCGCGTCCACCGCGGCCGAACGGATGGGCCCGACGGCGCAGCAGACGCGTGAGGCGGCCATGGAACGCATGCTGCAGGCGCGCGAGTGGAGCGCGCCGCGGCTGGAGCAGGCCGCCAGGTACGTGGAGTCGGATCTGGCTCCCCGGGTGAGCTCGTTCCTGGACGAGACGGCGCACCGCGTCGAACCGCCGCAGACGAGCCGCCGCAGCCGCAAGGGCGTCATGATGATGCTGGCCGCGGTGGCCGCCCTCGGGGTGGCCGGCGTGGTGATGACGCGGCGTTCGGGCAAGACCGACCCGTTCTTCGACGAGCCGCTGCCCGAGAAGACCGCCGCCGAGTCCGACGGCAAGGTGCAGCAGCCCAAGGCTTGAGGCGACGTGAGGGGACCCGGCTCGCCGAGCCGGGCCCTTCGCGCGCTCCGGCAGATGGTAGGGCGCACGCGTTATACCGGCCATTTCCCCCCACCCGGTACGGTGGGCGCCATGTCGTCGAAAGCCAGCCCGCTGCGGCAGCTCGTGCCCGCCCGGATCAAGGACCGGGCGCGCCGGGGCATGCACCTGGCCGTCCATCGCGGCTGGGAGTGGATCCAGCGGCAGGGGGAGATCACCCCGCACACGCCGGGCCGCCGCCGGTTCGCCCATCTGGGCGAGGGCGCGTGCATCGGCTTCCCGGTCGGAGCGATCTACGGCGAGCCGTGGATCTCCATCGGCGACCACACGCTGGTCGGCACGCACGTGACGATCTCGGCGGGCTTCGTCCCCGGGCTGGACCTCGGCCCGGACGTGATCGTAAAAATCGGGTCAAGCTGCTCGCTCGGGCGTGGCACCCACATCGTCGGCCACCAGTCCATCGAGATCGGCGACGACGTCTTCACCGGCCCGAACGTCTACATCACCGACCAGAACCACACCTACGGCGACCTGGACATGCCGATCGGGCGGCAGTGGCCGGAGAACAACCCGGTCGTCATCGGCGACGGCTGCTGGATCGGCACCGGCGCGATCATCCTGCCGGGTACCCGGCTCGGCCGTAACGTCGCGGTCGCCGGCGGCGCGGTCGTCCGCGGCGAGTTCCCCGACCACTCGGTCATCGGCGGCGTGCCCGCGAAGGTGCTGCGCAGCTACGACGAGGCGCGCGGCTGGGACCCGCCGCTCCGCTCGGCCGGCTCGCTGATCTCGGCGGACGAGCTCATCGGCCTGTCCCTGAGCGGCATGGAGGGCCTGCAGGTGCTGCAGGACCGGCTCCGCGAGGAGAGCACGGCCCGCCTCGAAGAACGCCTCGGCGACCGCCCGGACGCCCGTCTCAGCGAAGAGGCCAGCTGACCCGTCCTCCCGGGTCGTCCACCGGTCGCGGTCGGGGGTGGGACCGGCTCGGCGGTTCGGGTCAGCCGGTCCGGAGCAGGGTGTGCAGGCCGGCGGTGTCGATGATGTGGGCCCGCGAGGGGAAGACCCGGTGGAGCAGGACGTTGTGGACTTCGCTGTCGGGGTCGGCGACGCCGTCGGACAGGACATAGAGCCGGTAGTCGCGGTCGGCCGCGTCGACGAGGGTGGACAGGACGACGCCGCTGGTAGTGATGCCGGAGATGACCAGAGTGGTGATGCCGCGCTCGCGTAGCCGCTGGTCGAGGTCGGTAGTGGACATGCCGCCGTAGCGGACCTTGCGCACGATGATGTCGCCGGCCTGGGGTGCCAGCCGTTCATGAATGGCGGCGGCAGGGTCTTGGTGGTGCATGACGCGATGCCGTGCCACCGGGGCGAAAGACTTGTTGGTGTCCGGGATCGCGTCCCAGTCGGCATCGGTGAAGCCGACACAGATGTAGGCGATGGTGCCGCCGTTGGCGCGGACGTCGGCGATGGCCTTCTCCACGCGGCCGAGCAAGGCTTCGCGGTCCCCGTCGGCGGGCAGAGAGGCCAGGATCGCCGGCTGGTAGTCCATGACGAGAAGAGCGGTGTGCGCGGGGTCGAAAGCGGGGGCGGTGCTCACGCGAGTGTTCTCCTTATGTGCGGCTACGGGCCGGTTCCGGCTCGGGCTGTGAGGTGTGGTCGCGTCGGGGGAGCAGCAGCGGGGTCGCCAGCAGGAGCACGCCGGCCAGGCCGATGGCCGTACGCGGGCCGAGCAGGCTGCCCAGCACACCCCAGACGGCCGTCAGGAGCGCGGCCGAGGCCTTGGTCGTCACCGCCCAGGCGGACAGGGTGCGCGCGGCCCGGCCGGCCGGGGTGCGCTCGAGGCGGCAGGTGGCGGAGACGGGGTTGAAGACGCCGCAGCAGAAGATGAGCCCCAGTTCGACGCCGATCACCAGCAGCAGCCCTGCGGTGCCCGGCCCCAGGAAGGCCAGGCCGATGGGCCAGATCGCGCGCAGCACCCCGGTCGCGACCAGGACCTGGTGCGGCCCGAACCGGGTGACGAGCGGCCGGGCCAGCCGCGAGCCGAGCAGCCCGCCGATCGAGGGCGCGGCGAAGGCCAGGCCGTACTGCCACGGTGCGAATCCGAGCCGGTCGAGCATCAGGACGGCCAGCAGCGGCTGAGTGGCCATCACCAGGCCGTTGAACAAGGCGGTGTTGAAGAACAGCCGGCGCAACGTCGCGTCGGCGAGGATGTACCGCCAGCCGTCGAGCAAGTCCGTGGCCCGCATGCGTGCGGCGTCCGGGCGCTCGGGCCGCGGCTCGTGTCCGCCCATCGCGCGGATGCCCAGGGCCGAGAGCAGGTAGCTGACCGCGTCGGCCACCACCGTCGCCACCGGGCCGAGGAGCCCGATCGCCGCGCCGCCCAGCGGCGGTCCGATGATCGTGGTCGTCCAGGCCGTGGACTCGAACCGGGCGTTGGCGACGAGCAGGTCCTCGGCCCGCAGCAGGGTCTTCAGGTACGCGCCGGAGGCGGAGCGGAAGGCGATGTCGGCCGCCGCGACGACGGCCGAGACCAGCAGGAGCTGAAGGAAGGTGAGCACGCCGAACGCGAACGCGACGGGGATCGTCAGCAGCGCCGCGAACCGCACCAGGTCCATCGCGATCAGCACAGGACGCTTGCGGCGGAACTCCACCCACGGGCCGAGCGGTACCGCCACGGCGGCGCCCACCGCGGCACCCACGCAGGAGAGCGCGGCGACCTCGGCCGGTCCGGCGTGCAGCACCTGGATGGCGATCAGCGGGAACGCGCCGAAGGCGAGCCAGGTACCGAGCGCGCTGGTCCCGTACGCTCCCCACAGCCAGCCGAACTGCCGTCCCAGACGGTGCCCGCTCCGCATGCCCGACGCCCCTTGCCGCTCATCTGCACAACCGATCCGTGATCGGATTCATCCAAGCGCGCGTCACAGCCAGGGATCAAACAACTCTGGCGGCCATCGTCACAACGGTTAGTTGTACCCATAGGGTATCGACATGGATCTCGACACCATCCGGACCTTCGTCGCGGCCGCCGACGCGGGGCAGTTCCAGGAGGCCGCCGCCGAGCTGGCCGTCACCCAGCAGGCCGTCTCCAAGCGCATCGCCGCGCTGGAGCGCAACCTCGACGTGCAGTTGTTCACCCGCACCGCGCACGGGGCCCGGCTCACCATCGACGGGCAGGCGTTCCTGCCCCACGCGCGCGAGCTGCTGCGCGTCGCCGAGCGCGCGGTCGCGTCCGTGCGCGCCGGCAGCCGTCCGCTGCGCGTCGACGTGCTCGCCTCGCGCAGCGCGCAAGCGGGCCTGATGCGCGCCTTCCACCGCGCGCACCCCGACATCGAGCTCGACGTGGTGATGCTGTTCGACGGCGAGACGGCCGTCGCCGCGCTCAGGTCCGGCACGATCGACGCGTCCTTCCGCGCCGTCACCGTGCCCGGCCGGCCCCTCGGCGCGGACATCGCGTCCGTCCGGGTGCTCGACGAGGCGCTCCAGCTCCTCACCGGCCCCGCCCATGCGCTGGCGGGTGCCCGGTCGGTGACCCTCGCCCAGCTCGCCGGGCACCGGATCTGGATGCCCGGCATCGTTCCCGGCACCGAATGGGCCGCCTACTACGACGACCTCGTCGCCGAGTTCGGCCTCACCGTCGAGGCGACCGGCCCCAACTTCGGCTCCGACGCGCTCCTCGACACCATCGCCGACACCCCGGCCCTGGCCACCTTCATGGGCGAGCAGACCCGCCTTGTCTGGCCCGCCGACCACGGCCTGCGCCGCATCCCGATCATCGACCCCACGCCCGTCTACCCGCACTCGCTCCTGTGGCGCCGCGACAACCCCCACCCGGCGCTGGCCACCCTCCGCGCCCACCTCTCCGCCACAACGACCGGCCACGACGCCGACGGGACCTGGACACCCCGCTGGGTGACCCCGCGCTGACCGCCACGGCGTCTGCGATCCTCGTGGCCGGGCCGACAGATAAAGGGCGAACCAGCACCACTTCTCCCGACTTGTCCACCCACAGATTCCCGTTGATCGTCTCCATGTAGACGACGTCGACGTCAGGGCCTGGTAAGCCCAGGACGGTGAACGGCCCTATGGTTCCCGGGTGTTCCACTCCCCCGGGCGGGGTGGGACGGATGACACTGGTGGAAGTACGGTCCGCCCCCGGGCGGGGACTGCCTTTGCCGGCGTCGGAGAAGTCTGCCTCGCGGAGGCGGGACCGCCTTTGGGGGGAAGGCGGGGTCGTACCCTCCCCCGCAAAGGCCCGCCGGCCCATGGGGCCGGCGGTCAGCTGAGGAAGCCCTCGTAGTTGCGCTGCTGCAGCCGGGCCTCGATCTGCTTCACCGTGTCCAGCCCGACGCCCACCACGATCAGGATGCTCGTGCCGCCGAAGGGGAACTCGTCCCCGAGCTTGAGCAGGGCCAGGGACAGCATCGGGACCAGCGCGACGAAGCCCAGGTAGAGCGCGCCCGGGGCGGTGATGCGGGACAGCACGTGGTCCAGGTACCCGGCGGTCGGCCGGCCCGGGCGGATGCCCGGGACGAATCCCCCGTACTTCTTCATGTTGTCGGCCACCTCAGTGGGGTTGAAGGTGATCGCCACATAGAAGTAGGTGAAGAAGATGATGAGCACGAAGAACGCGGCCATGTGCCAGGGGTCGCTCTGCTGCAGATGGGGCCGGACCCACCCCAGCCAGCCCGCGTGCGGCCAGAACTGGGCCGCGAGCGAGGGCAGGTACAGCAGCGACGAGGCGAAGATCACCGGGATGATGCCGGCCTGGTTGACCTTCAGCGGGATGTAGGTGGACGAGCCGCCGTACATGCGGCGGCCGACCATCCGCTTGGCGTACTGCACCGGGATGCGGCGCTGCGCCTGCTCGACGAAGACCACGCCCGCCATGATGGCCAGCCCCACGATGATCACCAGGGTGAAGACGAACGGGCCCTTCGCCTTGTAGATCCCCCAGAACTGCGCCGGGAAGACCGCGGCGATCTGGGTGAAGATCAGGATGGACATGCCGTTGCCGACGCCGCGGTCGGTGACCAGCTCGCCCAGCCACATGACCACCGCGGTGCCGGCGGTCATGACGATCACCATGGTGGTCACCGCGGCGAGGCCGCGGTCGTAGAGGATGTCGGCGCTGCCGGGGACGCCGCCGAGCAGCCGGCCGGTGGCGGCCATCGCCACGACGGTGGTGCCCTGCAGGACCGCCAGCGCGACCGTCAGGTACCGGGTGTACTGGGTGATCTTGGTGGTGCCGGCCTGTCCTTCTTTCTTCAGGGCCTCCAGCCGCGGGATCACCACCGTCAGCAGCTGCAGGATGATGCTGGCGGTGATGTAGGGGTAGATGCCGAGCGCGAACACCGACAGCTTGAGCAGCGCGCCGCCGCTGAACAGGTCGACCAGGCCGTACAGCGGGTTGTTCTTGCGGCCCGCGACGGCGGTCTCGGCGAGCACCTTGACGTTGACGTTGGGCGTGGGCAGCGTCTGCCCGATCCGGAACAGCACGATGATCAGCAGGGTGAACAGCAGCTTCCGGCGCAGCTCCGGGATGCGGAACGCGCGGGCGAAGACGGTCAGCACGGCCGCCTCCGGAGGGGACGGTGTCCGGGCGTGGTGGTACCGGCGAGCGCGGGGAACGCTCGCCGCACGGTGGTGCGGAAGATGACTTGCCTCCATACGGGAACGCCGCAGCATCCGCAGGGACGCTGCGGCAGATGACGGTGAGCGTCAGGAACCCGTGCTGGAGGGCGGTCCTCGCACCTTGACGGCGGAGGAGGGGACGGACGGCGGGAGGCCGTCCGCCGCGGCGCCGGCCCGTGCGCCGGTGCGCGCCGGTCCGGGCGCGGCGGGGCCGTGCCCGGCGATGGCGGCGTAGCCGCCGGAGGGGCCGGACCGCCGGTGGTCGTCCGGCGCGTACCGGACGGCGACGGCCTCGGCGGCCTGGGCGCGGCCGTTCACCGCGGTGGCCGCCGCCGCTGCGGTGCCCGCGCGGATCACTTCCGCGACGCCGCTGCCGGGGACGGCCGACAGCGTCGCGGTCACCGCGAAGCCGAAGAGGCCGGCCAGTACCGCGAGGAGCCGTTGGTGGCGGCAGACGTGCTCGTTCACGCCCCGCCCACCTCCGCCCGAGTCGATCTCCTCCTCGCACCGTACAGCGCGATCGGCGCGATCGGCCTCCGGACGGCGAAAAGACCGCGCCCCCGCTCAGCGGTGCTGAGCGGGGGCGCGGTCTTCAGGCTGGATCAGCCGGAGTAGGACGTCGGGCTGGCCGGGCGGCGGTCGCCACCGCGGTGGTTGCCGTGCGGGGCGCCGCCGGAGCGGCGCTCACCGTAACCGCCGCCACGACGCTCGCCGCCGCCGTTGTAGCCGCCGCCACCGCGGGGGGCGCCGTAACCGCCGCCACCGCCGTTGTAGCCGCCGCCCTCGCGACGCTCGCCACCGTTGTAGCCACCCTCGCGACGCTCGCCGCCGCCGTTGTAGCCGCCGCCACCTTCACGGCCGCCGTTGTAGCCGCCGCCACCGTTGTAGCCGCCGCCCTCACGGCGCGGCCCGCCACGGCCGCCGCCGCCGTTGTAGCCGCCACCGCCGCCGTAGCCGCGGCCGCCGCCACCGCGACGGCCACCGCCGCCGGGACGTCCGCCGCGGCCGCCCTCGCCGCGGCGCGGGCGCTCGGGGATCAGCGGCTCGGTGATCGGGATGCCGGACGGGATCCGCGCGCCGGTCAGCTTGATCAGCTCGGCGTCGCCGCCGGACGCGACGCGGGTGCGCGGCGCCTCGATGCCGGCGCGCCGGGTCATGGCCGAGGTCGACCGGACCTGGTGCGGCAGCACCAGGGTGACCACGGTGCCCTTCTCGCCCGCGCGCGCCGTGCGGCCGGCGCGGTGCATGTAGTCCTTGGAGTCGGCCGGCGGGTCGACGTGCATGACCAGGCTGACGTCGTCCACGTGGATGCCGCGCGCGGCGACGTCGGTGGCGACGAGCACGCTGATGGTGCCCTCGCGGAACTCGTGCAGGGTGCGGGTGCGCAGGCCCTGGCTCTTGCCGCCGTGCAGGCCCGCGGCCCGCACGCCGACGTCGGTGAGCTGCTGCGCCAGCCGGTCCACGCCGTGCTTGGTGCGGGCGAACAGGATCGTCCGGCCCTCGCGGTTGGCGATCTCGGCGGTGATCAGGCCCTTCTCCTTGGGCGCGACCAGCAGCAGGTGGTGGTCCATCGTGTCGACCGACTCGTCGACCGAGCCGATGGCGTGCGTCACCGGGTCGTTCAGGTAGCGCTTGACCAGGACGTCGACGTCGCGGTCCAGCGTCGCCGAGAACAGCATCCGCTGGCCGCCGACGCGGGCCTGGTCCAGGATGTCGGTGACGTCGGGCAGGAAGCCCATGTCGGCCATGTGGTCGGCCTCGTCGAGGATGACGATCTCGACGTCGGACAGGTCGCAGGCGCCCTGCCGCATCAGGTCCTTCAGCCGGCCGGGGGTGGCGACCAGGATCTCCACGCCGCGGCGCAGCGCGTCGATCTGCTTGAACATCGAGGTCTGCCCGATGACGGTCTTGAAGTGCAGCCCGAGGCTGCGGCCGAGCGGCTCCAGGTTCGTCTGGACCTGCTGGGCGAGCTCGCGGGTCGGGACGAGGATGAGGCCGAGGGGGCGCTTCGGCGCGGCGCGGCGGCCGGCCAGGCGGGCCAGCAGCGGCAGGCCGAACGCCAGGGTCTTGCCCGAGCCCGTCTTGCCGCGCCCGAGGACGTCGTGGCCGGCCATCACGTCGGGGATGGCGGCGGCCTGGATCGGGAACGGGGCGTCGATGCCCTGGCGGGCCAGGGCGGCGACGAGCTCGGCGGGCAGGCCGAGCTCGGCGAAGCTGGGAACCGTCGTCTCGTCCTCGGTGGACGGGGTCAGGTCATGGGCAGCAGGAACGTTGGTCACGCAATACCTTCCGAGAGGGGGGCACGTCTCGGGAGGCACCACGGATCAGGTCAGTGGGCGTCAAGGACGAGCCGGACGCGTTCAGCGTCGTAAGAGTGATTTGTTCAGTCTAACGTCGCCGACCTACCTCCTTATGCCCCGTACCGGAGTATGCCCTGCGCCACATGTCCCGCTTTGGCTGCTTTTGTCGCATTGTGCGGGGTGGAAAAGAGGGCCGGATCCCGCGTCTGCGGCGCCGTGCGCGGCGCCCGGGCAGACGAACCGAACGTCCGGAGGAAGTCGGGGGACACCGTCTTCACCTGCAAGCGCGGTGCCGCCACGCCGATGCTACGCGCCCCCGGACGCTGCTCCGGCTTTTCGGACGGCGCCGCGCGGTGATTCCACCGCGTTGTTTCCCCGCCGCCCGCGCGTTTCCGCGTGTCGCAGGCCCGGCCGAGTGATCCTGCCCACGTTCTCAGCAGGCACAGGTGATCCCCGACACCGGCGCGGTGAGGGGGTCGGGGGCCTGCCGGGTGACGTTCCCGGCGCCGTCCTCGACCGGGAAGCCCTCGCGCGCCCAGTACTCGAAGCCGCCGATCATCTCCTTGACCGGGTAGCCGAGCCTGGCGAACTCCAGCGCCGCCTTCTGCGCGCCGTTGCAGCCGGGGCCCCAGCAGTAGACGACGACCGTGGCGTCCCGGCTCACCAGTTCCCCGGCGCGCTCGGCGATCTGCGCGGTCGGCAGGTGGATCGCGCCCCGCACGTGCCCCTGGTTCCAGCAGACGGCGCTGCGCGAGTCGACGACCACCACGCCGGCGGCGCCGGCGGCGAGGTCGGCGGCGACGTCGGACACGTCGGTCTCGAAGGCGAGGCGGGCGGCGAAGTGCGCGACGGCGTCGGCGCTCGGGGCGGCGGGGACGACGGTGGTGGCGGCGACGGTGGTGGCGGGCATCTGTGCTCCTTGGCTGCTTGCTGCGGACACCTCGATCCTGGCGGTCGGCCCGCCGTCCCGGCAGTGGCACGAACGCCCGATACCGCTAAGATCCCGCCATGCAGCCGGCCCACACCGTCTCGGTCCTGGTCTTCGACGGCATGGCCCCCTTCGAGCTCGGCACCGTCGTGGAGGTCTTCGGCCTGCCCCGCCCCGAACTCGGCGTCCCCTGGTACGACCTGCGGGTCTGCTCGCGCGAGCGCGGCCCGCTGCGCGCCGTCGGCGGCTTCACCATGACCGCCGGGCACGGCCTGGACGCCTTCGCCGCCGCCGACACCGTGATGGTCGTCGCCGTCCCCGACGTGCGCGCCGAGGTCCACCCCGACGTCGTCGCGGCCCTGCGCGCCGCGCACGCACGCGGCGCGCGCATCGTGTCGATCTGCTCGGGCGCGTTCGCGCTCGCCGCCGCCGGCCTGCTCGACGGCCGCGAGGCCACCACGCACTGGCGCTACGCCGGCCTGCTGCAGCAGCGCCACCCGCGGATCAAGGTGACGCCCGACGTCCTCTACGTCGACGCCGACGACGTCCTCACCGGCGCGGGCAGCGCCGCCGGCCTGGACATGTGCCTGCACCTGGTCCGCAAGGACCACGGCGCCCGCGTCGCCAACTCCGTCGCCCGACGCCTGGTCGTCCCGCCGCACCGCGAGGGCGGGCAGGCCCAGTTCGTCGAGGCCGCCGTCACCGTCCCGGCCGCCGACGACGCCGTCGCCCGCGCCATGGACTGGGCCCTCGCCCACCTGGCCGAGCCCGTCACCGTCGCCGACCTGGCCCGCGCCGCCCGCCTGGCGCCCCGCACCTTCATCCGGCACTTCAACCGCCAGACCGGCACCAGCCCGCTGCGCTGGGTCATCACCCAGCGGATCATGGCGAGCCTGCCGCTGCTGGAGGACGGCGCGCTGCCGGTCGAGGAGATCGGCGCCGCGGTCGGCTTCGAGAGCCCGGTCACCTTCCGGCACCACTTCACCCGCGCGATGCGCACCTCCCCGTCGGCCTACCGCCGCACCTTCCGCGCCCCGGGTTCGCCGCGCCGCGCCACCGGGTAGGCCCAGGTCGGAGCGAGGGAGGGGCATGCGCCGCAGCTGGGTGAGGGTCTTCATGATCGGGCTCATCCTGTGGGCGCTCACCGTGCTGGTCACGTTCCTCACCGACAACCCCAACCTGCTGCCCACGATCGTGCTGCTCGGCAGCTTCCTGGTCCCGGTCACCTTCGTCGTGTGGGCCTACGAGCACGGCCGGGCGGGCGAGCTCACCGTCCCGCTGCTGTTCCGGGGCTTCGTCAACGGCGGCGTGCTCGGCATCCTCGGCGCCTCCCTGCTGGAGTCCTACCTGCTGCACCCGTCGCCGTGGATGTACGCCGGCGTCGGCCTGATCGAGGAGGCGGTCAAGCTCGTCGCCCTGATGATCGTCGCGCGCGGGCTGTCCCTGCGCTCCTCGCGCGACGGGCTCGTCCTCGGCGCCGCGGTCGGCTTCGGGTTCGCCGCCTTCGAGAGCGCCGGCTACGCCTTCAACGCCATGTTCGACGCGCACGGCGTCAGCCTGCGCTCGCTGGTCGCGACCGAGGTCCTGCGCGGCGTGCTGACCCCGCTCGGCCATGGCCTGTGGACGGCGATCCTCGGCTGCGTCCTGTTCACCGCGGCCCGCCGGCACGGCCGCTGGCGGCTGGACGGCACGGTCCTGCTCGCCTACCTCGGCGTCTCGCTCCTGCACGCGCTGTGGGACTCCATGCACGGCATCGCCATCGGCCTCGCCGTGCTCCTCGCCGGCGCGCCCTGGCAGCACGACCTGATCGAGCACGGCCACCTGCCGGAGGCCACGGCCGGGCAGAGCCGGTTCGTCACCGTCCTGGAGTGGGGCGGCCTCGCGCTGATCTCGGCGGCCGCCCTGGTCTGGCTGCGCGTCCTCGCCGTCCGCACCCGCCAGGCCCCGCCCCTGCCCTGGGGCCCCGCGCATCCCTGGCAGGGCTGAGCCGCTAGGCGGGGGCTTCGCGGGAGAGGGCGACGCGCCGCCTGGCGGGGTCGATCTCCACGATCGTCACGCGGACCTCGTCGCCGACCCGGACGTCCGCCGGGTCCTTCTCGTGGACCAGGCCCTCGATCTCCCTCGATACGCGGACGAAGTAGCCGAAGGGGACCAGCTTGGTGACCTCGCCGGAGACGACCTGGCCGCTGCGGTGGCTCTGCTGGAACCCCTGCCAGGGGTCCTCCTGCAGCGCCTTCAAGGACAGGGACATCCGTTCGCGCGGCATGTCCACGTCGAGGACCTCGACGGTGACCTGCTGCCCCACCCGCACGATCTGGCCGGGGTGGTCGTAGTGGCCCCAGGACAGTTCGGCGACGTTGATCATCCCGTCGATGCCGCCCAGGTCCACGAACACGCCGAAGTTCTGGATCGAGGTGACGGTGCCGGTGCGGATCTGCCCGGGCCGGAAGTCCTTGAGGAGGCGCCACCGCAGATCGCTGGGGGCCGGGTCGGTCCGCCAGCGGGCGCGCAGGACGCCGTCGTCGTCGGGGAGGACCGCGGTGAACAGCGGACAGCGCTCGTCTGTGCTCAAGGGCAGCACCGCTGCGGCACGCGCCCCGGTCAGGAGCGCGGCCAGATCCCCGTACTGCTCCTCGTCGCCGATGCGGCTGGTGATCCGTCCCGCCTGGTCCTGCCAGACGAGCTCGACCAGGCCGTATTCGGGGAACGCCCGGCGGACCGCGTCCAGGTCGGCGGACAGGCCCGGCCACACCGTCAGGCAGGCGCGCGGGGCGAGGCCGGCGCGCACCTGGCCGATCCCGTCGCGGGTGAGGCGATGCCACCGGGAGAGGTTCCCGACGGGGCGCTCCTCCAGAAGGAGCGCCCCGTCCCGGGGGATCCTCAGGTCCACCGCCGCCCAGAAGTCGTCGTCGGCGGGGCGCTGCTCGCCGGGCTCGGGCTCCGGTTCGTAGGGGGAGGCGTCCAGGCGCTCGACGAACACCCCGGCCATCGCCCGTTCGCAAGGGACGGTGCTGCCCATATAGACGTACTGGTCGTATCCGACATGCACGAAGAACCGGCCCGGGGCCTCCAGCCGGCACCAGGCGCCGTTGCCGCGCAGCATGGCCCGCACCAGCTCCAGGCCCACGGCCACCGGCACCCGCGCGCCGTCGTGGTAATCCGCCAGACCGGACGGGAACAGCCCGGCCAGGCCGTACCCGTCGACCGGGGCTTCCAGTTCGAAGTTCACGAAACCGGCCACCTGCGGTTCGCGGATCTCCAGCAGGTCGACCTCGGAGTCCCGCGCGAAGGCGGCGACGGCCGCCAGGTAGGCGGCCTCGACGGGCCCGTGGTCGCTCACCGGCTCCTGGTCGCCGGTGTAGTGGCCGTGCGCGTTCCGGTCGGCGGGGTCGTACTTGGTGATCCGGTAGACGTACGGCAGCACGCCATCACCTCCACCGCGAGACTGTGCTGACCGCACGCGCGTCCCGTCAAGCGGCCGCGATCAGGAAGGGACGAGGATCGTCTTGCCGCGCAGCAGGCCCGCCCCGCTCAGGCGGTGCGTCTCGGCCATCTCGGCGAGCGGCACGGTGCCCGCGATGTGGACCGCGAGCTCGCCGGCGTCCACGAGCGCGACGAGCCGGGCGAGCTGCCCGGGATCGTTGCGGGCCACGAAGTGCTCGTGCCCGGGGATGGGAGTGGCGATCGACACCGCGGTCCCGCCCGGCCGCACCAGGGCGGCCAGCCCGCCGGCGGCCTCCGCGCTGACCGGGGCGAGGTTGATCACCACGTCCATCCCGCCGGGCAGCGGCCCGGCGGTGTGGTCGACGACCTCGTCGGCCCCCAGCGCGGCGACGGCCTCCGCGCTGCGCGGGCTCGCGGTGGCGATCACCGTCGCCCCGGCCCGCTTGGCGAGCTGGACCGCGAAGCCCCCGACCCCGCCGCCCGCGCCGTTGACCAGCACCCGCTGCCCGGCGCGCACCCGGCCGTCGACGGCCTGCCACGCGGCGAGCCCGGCGACCGGGATGGCGGCCGCGTGCGGGAGCGGGATGGAGGCGGGCGCGGCGGCGAGGCTCCCGGCCGGGGCCGCCACCAGCGAGGCGGCCGCCCCGCCCGCGTCGAGGCGGCCGATGACGCGGTCGCCGTCCGACCATGAGGTCACCCCGTCGCCCACGGCCACGACCGTGCCGGAGACGTCCCAGCCCAGCCGGTACGGCAGGGTGAGCGGCAGCACCGTCCGCAGCATCCCCGCGCGCAGCGCGGTCTCGGAGGGGTTCATGGAGGTGGCGGCCACCTGGACGAGCACCTGGCCGGGGCCCGGCTCCGGGTCCGGGACCTGCTCGTACCTGATCACGTCCGGCCCGCCGTACGAATGAATATGCGTTGTCCACATGCCGGCAACGCTAGAGAAGCCCGGCGAGACGGTGAATAATTTATCGTCCGTCTTTCATACGTGGGAGTCTTGCCCGGTGGATGTGCTCAGCGATGTGGTCGCCATCATGCGCTCCGGGCGGCCGACCTCGGCCCGCGTCGTCTGGCACGCCCCCTGGGGCCAGCGCTTCCCCGAGGTGCGCGGCTCGGCGGGCTTCCAGGTGATCCTGCGCGGGTCGTGCCGGCTGATCACCTCCGGCGCCGGCCCGGTCGAGCTGGGCGCCGGCGACGTGCTCTTCTTCCCCCACGGCGACGGCTACGGCCTGGCCGACGCCCCCGCGACCCCGCTGGCGGAGCCGGTCTGCGACCCGACGGCCGACGCGGAGCTGTTCGTCTCCGGTTTCGTCGGCAACAGCGGGCCGGCCACCGTGACGCTCTGCGGCGGCTTCCGGCTGGACCCGGGGCGCGCCCATCCGCTGCTGCGCGACCTGCCCGGCGTCGTCCACCTGCCCGCCCGCGCCGAACGGCACAGCGGGCTGCGCGCCGCCGTCGAGCTCCTCGGCCGCGAGGTGGAGCAGCCGGGCCTGGGCGCCGCGACGGTCGTGCCCGCCCTGCTGGACACGCTGCTGATCTACATCCTGCGCGCCTGGTTCACCGAGCGTCCCGAGCAGGGCGGACGGTGGGCCGCGGCGCTGGCCGACCCGGTGGTCGCCGCGGCCTTGCAGGCCATGCACCAGGAGCCGGCGCACCCCTGGACCGTCCAGAGCCTGGCCGACCGGGCGGGGTTGTCGCGCGCCGCCTTCGCGCACCGCTTCACCGCCCTGGTCGGCCGGCCGCCGCTCGGCTACCTCACCTGGTGGCGGCTGACCCTCGCCGCCCGCGCGCTCCGTGAGACCGACGCGCTGCTGAGCGAGGTCGCGGCGCGGGTCGGCTACCGCTCGGAGTTCGCCTTCGCCAACGCCTTCAAACGGGAGTACGGCACGGCACCCGGCCGCTACCGCAGGCAGAGCGCCTGACCGCCCGGGGAACGCAAGATCCCGCCCGATCGACGTGATCGGACGGGATCTCGGCAACGCTTCCAGGCCGTCGCAAGGACGGCCCCAGGTGGAGCCACGGGGATTCGAACCCCGGACACCCGGCTTGCAAAGCCGGTGCTCTGCCAACTGAGCTATGGCCCCTTGGGCGCGACCATCCTACCGGGGGCCCGTGGTCCGCGGCGCAGGGCAGGGCGCGGCCCGGCGGATCGGGGCAGATGTCGATCCGCCCCGGTCGCGCCGGGGGCCTCCGTGGAGGCGGCTCAGCTGTCGGAGGACGTGGCCTCGGTCCACAGGTCCAGCTCGGCGCGGTCCTGCTGCAGGCGGCGCCAGACAGCGAAACCGCCGAGAGCGACAACGGCGAGAACGAGAAGCTTCTTCACGGTGGGGACCCCTTCACCTCGACTATGAAGCCAACCCCGAGGGAGATGGTTGGAATGACGAGTCCTCCCCCAGGCCCTCCGCAGCCTAGCAACGGTTCACCGACGGTCCGCACCCCGACGGGGTTATCGGACCGAACGTCCAATCCGGACAGGGGTGTGGCGGCCCGGTCAGGTCATCGGGGGCGCATACTCCGGTCATGGGCGGACAGGACGACTTCGGTTTGTGGGAACGGGAGCTGCGGCCCGAAGAGGAGGAGGACGAGGGGCGGCCGGTGCTGGTCGCCGCCGCCCTCACGGCGGCCGGCTTCACCGCGTTGATGCTGGTCGGGGACGTGCGGATCGGCCTGGCCGGGCTGGCGGCGGCGGTGTTGATCCTGGTGCTGTGGCGCATCGGGTTCTGAGGCGGGATGATCCCCGCATGGACGTGCGGGGCGCGAAGGTTCTGGTGACGGGGGCGAGCGGCGGGATCGGGCGGGCGCTCGCCGTCGCGGTGGCGGCGCGGGGCGGCCACGTGGTGCTGAGCGGGCGCCGCGTGGATGTGCTGGAGCCGCTCGCCGACGAGCTCGGCGGGAAGGCGGTGGCCGCCGACCTGGCCGAGCCGGGGGAGGCCGAGCGGCTGCTGGACGCCGCCGGGGAGATCGACGTGCTGGTCGCGAACGCGGCGCTGCCGGCGTCCGGGCCGCTCGGCGACTTCTCGGTCGGGGAGATCGACCGGGCGCTGGACGTCAACCTGCGGGCGCCGATCGTGATGGCGAGGCTGGCCGGGGAGCGGATGGCCGCGCGGGGCCGGGGCCATCTGGTGTTCGTCTCCTCGCTGGCGGGCAAGACCGCCTCCGGTCAAGCTTCCCTGTACAACGCGACAAAGTTCGGCCTGCGCGGCTTCGCCCTGGCGTTGCGCGAGGACATGCGGCCGATGGGCGTCGGGGTTTCGACGGTTTTCCCGGGTTTCATCAGGGACGCCGGGATGTTCGCCGATGCCGGTGTGACGCTGCCGAGGGGCGTCGGGACGCGGTCGCCGCAGGACGTCGCGCGGGCGACGCTGCGGGCGGTGGAGCAGAACCTCGCCGAGGTCGACGTGGCGCCGCTCGGGCTGCGGCTCGGCGCGCTGCTCGGCGGGGCCGCGCCGGGGCTGGCGGCGGCCGTGCAGCGGCGGGCCGGCGGCGACCGGATCACGCGGGGGCTGGCCGCGGGACAGCGCGGCAAGCGCTGAGGGGATTATCGTGCTTGTCAGCTGATCATCGGATGGGGGACACATGACCGACATTTCCGCTAGTGGCACCTTCGAGATCGGTGGCGACCTGCCGGTGCGCCGGCTCGGCTTCGGCGCCATGCAGCTGACCGGGCCCGGCGTGTGGGGCGAGCCCGCCGACCGGGACGAGGCGCTGCGCGTCCTGCGCCGCGCGGTGGAGCTCGGCGTGACGTTCGTCGACACCGCCGACTCCTACGGCCCCTTCGTCAGCGAGGAGCTGATCGCCGAGGCGCTGCACCCCTACGCGGAGGACCTGGTCGTCGCGACCAAGGGCGGCCTCACCCGCACCGGCCCGAACGTGTGGCTGCCGGTCGGCCGGCCCGAGTACCTGCGCCAGTGCGTGGAGATGAGCCTGCGGCGGCTGAAGCTGGAGCGCATCGACCTGTACCAGCTGCACCGCATCGACCCGAAGGTCCCGCTGGAGGAGCAGCTCGGCGTGCTGCGGGACATGCGCGACGAGGGCAAGATCCGGCACATCGGGCTGTCGGAGGTCTCGGTCGAGGAGATCGGCAGGGCCCGCGCGATCGTGGAGATCGCCACGGTGCAGAACCTGTACAACCTGACCGAGCGCAAGTCGCAGGACGTCCTGGAGTACTGCGAGCGCGAGGGCATCGGCTTCATCCCGTGGTTCCCGCTGGCGACCGGGCAGCTCGCCGCGCCCGGCGGGGTGCTGGCCGCGGCGGCCGAGCGGCACGGCGCGACGCCCGCGCAGCTCGCGCTGGCCTGGCTGCTGCGCCGGTCGCCGGTGATGCTGCCGATCCCGGGCACCTCCAAGGTCGCGCACCTGGAGGAGAACCTGGCCGGGGCCGGGATCGAGCTGAGCGAGGACGAGGTCGCGGAGCTGACCGCGCTCGGCTAGGAAAAGCAGCGGGCCACCGTGTCCGGCGCGGCGGCGCCGGACACGGTGGCCCGGCTCGCGGAGGCTGTGGGATTCGAACCCACGGAGCCGGGGATACCGACTCTCCAGTTTTCAAGACTGGTGCACTCGTCCACTATGCGAAGCCTCCCGAGAGCGATCCCACGATAGCGGGTCGGGGGCCGAGGGAGCGCCCCGATAACGGCTGTTAGCGTCGTGACATGGGGGAAATCAGGGGATCGACCCAGGTGACGTTCCCGGCGGGCGGGACCGCCGGGGAGTCACGCGTGATCATGTCGGTGCCGCTGGACGGCGGCCACGGGGTGGTGGTCGAGGAGACCCCGTTCCACCCGCTGGACCCCTCCTGGCCGGACCAGCCCGCCGACACCGGCGTGCTCGGCGCCGACGGCCTGGAGACGCGGGTGGTGGACTGCCTGACCGGGGCGATGCGGGGCGGCGAGCTGCTCGTCGGCGCCGACATCCCGGTCCGCCGCGGCGATCCGGACTGGTCCTGGCTGGTCGTGCACGTGGTGGAGCGCGACGTCCCGGTGGGCGTGACGGTGCGGCTCGCCGTCGACGAGGAGCGGCGGCGCGCCCTGTCGGCCGGCCACACCGCCTGCCATCTGATGGCGCTCGCGCTGAACGAGGCGCTCGCGCCGCGCTGGCGCAAGGAGGTCCGGCCGGACGGCCTCGGCCACCCCGACTTCGACGCGCTCGCCATCGCCTCGTCGCGGATCGTGCCCGGCGGCAGCCTGGACACCTACCGGATCGGCACGTCGCTGCGCAAGAAGGGCTTCACCGCCGAGGGCCTGGCCGGCGACCTGCCGAAGCTGGCCGAGGTCGTGGAGGCGAGGATGGCCCGCTGGATCGCCGCCGACGCGCCCGTCGCGATCGAGGCGCCCGGGCCGGGCCTGACCGCGCCGCGGCGGTGGCGCTGCGCGCTGCCCGAGGGGACGGTCGAGATCCCCTGCGGCGGCACGCACCTGTCCCGGCTCGGCGAGCTCGGCGCGGTGCGGGTGTCGATGGAGCCGGGCGACGCCGGACCGGTCGTGCGGACCGAGGTGTCATAGCCGCCAGAGCCGCACCGTCCCGTCGTAGCCGCCGCTGACCAGCGTGCCGGGCGCGAAGGCCAGCGCGCTGACCAGCCCGCGGCCTCCGGAGAAGGAGGTGACGCGGCTGCGGGTCGCCGCGTTCCACAGGGTGATGGTCCGCCCGGCGGCGGTGGCGAGGGTGCGGCCGTCGGGGCTGAACGCGACGGCGTAGACGGCCCGGTCGTGGTGCAGGGTGCCGAGCCGGCGGGCCGCGGCGCAGTCCCACAGGGCGACCTCGCCGTTGTCGTCGCCGACCGCGACGGTCGCGCCGCCGGGGTCGAACGCCATGGCGCGCACCAGCGCGGTGACCGGCCCGAGGGCGCTGCCGCCTTTGGGGCGCAGCATCCGCAGCCGGTCGGTGCTGGCGTAGGCGAGCCAGCCGCGCCTGGAGTAGGCGAGGCTGAACTGGCTCTCGGCGCCGGGGCGCAGGGTGCGGACGCGGGTCCGCGACGCCACGTCCCACACCTGCACGTCGGTGGTGCCGGCGGTGGCGAGGCGGCGGCCGTCGGGGCTGAACGCGACCGCGCCGATCGTGCCCTGGCCGGGGGAGAGCCGCGCGGACCGGCGGTGCCCGGCGATGTCCCACAGCAGGACGTCGCCGTCATATCCGGCGGTGGCGAGGGTGTGCGAGTCGGGCGCGAACGCGGCGGTGAAGACGGCGTTGCCGTGGCCCTTCAGGGTGGCGGCGGGCCGCCGGTCGGCGAGGTTCCACATCCGGACGGTGCGGTCCTCGCCACCGGCGGCGACCGTGCGGCCGTCGGGGCTGACCGCGACGGTGTAGACGCTGTCGCCGGCGGGGAGCGTGGCCAGCAGGTGCGGGCCGGGCGAGGAGGCGGGCGGGGGCGGGCGCCGCGCGGGGTGGTCGCGCGGCCACAGCGGGCCGACGACGACCCCGGCCGCGGCGACCGGCAGCAGCGCGGCGGCCGCGACCAGCCAGGTGCGGCGGGGGCGGGCCGGCATCACGGCGTCGGCGTCCCGGCCCCCCGCCGGCAGCGAGCGCAGCCGCGGCACCCGGTCTTCCAGGACGTCGGTCAGCAGGCTCGCGGCCTGGTCGGGGGTGAGCCGGTCGGCGGGCTCCTGGCGCAGCAGGCCCTGGATGACCGGCCCGAGCGGCCCGGCGAGCTGCGGCTTGGCGGGCCGGCCGTTCAGGATGGCGTTGAAGACGGCGTTGGCGTTGGCGCCGGGGTAGGGGCGGCGGCCTTCCACCGCGTAGAACAGGGTCGCGCCCAGCGACCACAGGTCGGAGGCGGGTACGGCGGGTTCGCCGCGCGCGCGCTCCGGGGCGGTGTAGGCGGGCGCGCCCATGACGAAGCCGGAGTTGGTGAGGGACGGGTCGCCCTCGATGGTGGCGATCCCGAAGTCGGTGAGCACCACCCGGTCCTCGCTGATCAGCACGTTGCCCGGTTTGACGTCGCGGTGCACGACCCCGGCGGCGTGCGCGGCGCGCAGCGCGCCGAGCAGGGCGAGGCCGATCGCGGCGGCGCGGCGCGGCGGCAGCGGGCCGTCGCGGCGCACGATGGTGTTCAGCGCGCGCCCGTCGACCAGCTCCATGACGATCCACAGGGACTCGTCGTGCTCGACGACCTCGTAGACGGTGACCGCGTTCGGGTGCACGATCCGGGCGGCGGCGCGGGCCTCGCGCAGGCTGCGGCGGCGGCGCTCCTCGAGCTGGTCGGCGGCCAGGTAGGTGGGCAGGAACAGTTCCTTCACGGCCACCGGGCGGCGCAGGCGCTCGTCCCAGGCGCGCCAGACGACGCCGAAGCCGCCTCTGCCGATCTCGTCCGCCAGCCGGTACTGGCCGGCGATGACCCGTTCCCGGCCATCCGCCATGATTTAACAGTATCGGTTAGTTATGAGGGAAAAGAGGGCTCGCGAGGGCACCGGTCAGGTCCTGGTGGCATAGACGATGACGTTGTCGCGGTAGTGGCCGCGGGCCCGGTCGAAGGCCCCGCCGCAGGTGATCAGCCGGAGCTGGGCGTCGGGCGTCGGCCCGTAGACCTCGGCGGTGGGGAAGGCCGCCTTGGCGTGCACGCGCACCTCGTCCACGGTGAACCGGGCGGTCCGGCCCCGCGCGTCGGCGACGAGCACCTCGGCGCCGCGCCGCAGCTCGCGCAGCCGGGCGAAGACGGCGGGGCCGGTCCGCGAGTCCACGTGCCCGGCGATCACCGCGGGGCCCTGGTCGCCGGGCCGCACCCCGGCCGCGTACCAGCCCGCCTTGGCGGGGTCGCGCGGTGTGCCGAGCACGCCGTCCGCGCCGGTGGCCAGGCGCTCCAGTTCGGTCTGGACGTCGAGTGAGGGAATGCTCAGCCGTACCGGCTCGTCCAGCCGTGCCGCAGCGCGCGCGCTCGACGGCACCGCGACCTGGCCAGGCGCCGCTTTCCAGTTGGAAGGCGTCACAGCGGGCCCGGCCTGGGAGGTGCATGCGCTCAGGACGAGCGCGCACACGGCGAGGACGGCTTTCTGCGGATGGTGGGTCACCTCGTGCGGCGGCGGCGGAGCAGAGCAACGGCCGCGAGGGCGAACGGCGCCGCCAGAGCGGCCGGCCACCATGGGGAGGGAGAGCCGTTCCCGGCCATGCCGCCGAGACCGGTGTCCACGCCCCCGCGCGGCGGCGGGACGGCGCCGCGCCCGACGTCGCGCAGGTCGAGCAGCCGCAGCCCCTTCGGGCCGTCCAGCACGATGACCGTGTGCGCCGAACCGGCCGTCAGCGCGACCTTGGCGGACACCGCGGCGTCCTTCGCGCCCGTGGCGCGGACCTTCAGCGCGCCCGGCGCCATCTCCCGGTACGGCGTGGCGGTGCCGAAACGCAGCCCGGGGGCGATGTCCGTGCCGCCCGCCGTCACCTTCAGGCCGGGCTGCTTCAGCGACGCCGCGATGAGCCGCAGGCCGGCCCGCCCGGCGGGCAGGTCGACGGTGTCGTCGAGGACGTCCAGCTTGATGCCCTTGTAGGGCCCCATCCCCGCGACGGTGTAGGAGGCGCCGCCGCGTACCCGCACGTTCGTGGACAGCACGGGCTTGGACGAGGCGGGCGCGTCCGCCGGGCGCATCGCGACGGTGTACCTGCCGCCGCCGAGCCGCTGGTAGGGGGAGAGCACCCCGTAGCCCACGTGCCGCAGGACGAGCCGGGGCGTCTTCTTGCCCGCGGTGTACAGGTACACGTCCACGGCCGGGGTGTCCGGGGACAGGTGCGCCAGCCGCACGTAGCCCTCGCCGGGGGCGGCGGTGCCGGGCGCGGCGGACAGGGCGAGGACGGCGGCACCGGAGACCAGGACGGTGCACGCGCGTCGGACGAGGACGGTGTTGGCCATGGCCGCTCCACCGGTGGTTGAGGGGTGTCGCCTGAGGACCGCCATAGGAGCACAACGGGCCGGGGACGGGCAATGGAACCCGGGTTTGCGAACGGGTAACGGTCACTCCGTGTGACCGTCACCGTCGAATGATCTTCACATTTCCGGCAGAAACGGCACTATCCACGGCGAAGTTGTCCGTTACAGTCATCGGCATGTCTGAGACTCCCCAGGATCCGGCCGGTACCACCCACCAGTTCCGGGCGTTCGCCAACCAGGGCCAGCCGGAGAAGACCGGCGGCGCCAACACCGGCCTCATCGTCGGCGTGATCGCCGCCGTCGCCCTCGTCGCGGTCGTGGCGGCCGTCGTGCTGATGATGCTCTGACCCGTGGCCTCAGCGGCCTGAGCTGGAGAAGTGCTGATAGTCCTTGATGCCGTTCCAGTCGCCGCCCCAGCCCCAGCCGATGCCGGCGAACGCCTTGACGACCTTGTCCCCCGCGTGGATCACCCCGGGATCGCGGCGCTTGCGGTCGCCGAACTTCACGCAGTCCTTGTGGTCGATGTGGCCGTCGGAGTCGACGTAGGGGTTCTCGCACGGGTTGACGTCGACGGCCAGGCCGTAGGAGTGCCGCGACCAGCCGGTCCCGCCGGTCACCGCGCGGCAGTTGAAGGCCGAGGTGTTGTCGGCCTCGATCGAGTCGTAGTCGCTGCCCTTGTAGGCGTCGACCGGCTCCATCCGGCGGATCGGGTAGCGCAGGGCGTAGAGCTTGCCGAAGACCTTGGTCAGCGGGCCGGTGGCCTCGGCGTTCACCACGAGCCGCCCGCCCGTGTGCGCCTTGCCGTCCATGCCCCAGTACGGCATCTCGATCACCCGCAGATCCGCCAGCGGGACGGGGCAGCCCTTGCGCCAGGAGTGCTTCAGCAGCTGCGCGGTCACGGGCTTCACCTGCGCCTGGAAGCGCGGCGGCGCGGTCGGGACGGGCGTGGCGGTGGACGAGGCGACGGTCGGCGGGGTCGCGGTCCTCTTCGCGCCGCCGTCGTCGCCGCCCTGGCCGCATCCGGCCGCGAGCGACAGCGCGACGCCGATCGCCGCGACCCCCAGCGAGCGGCTGACCAGCATGTCGACAGGCATACCAGCAGGATGACACGCCCGTCCGGCTTCGCGTCGGACCGGGTATTCGCTACGGTGCGTTGGGGGGCGCGTCCCGCGGGACGCGCCGATCAGCGACCCCGGTCAGAGGGAGCCGGCATGGCCGACCCGCAGGGGAAGGACCGCCAGGGACAGGACGGCCACAGCCTCGAGGACGAGATCTTCGCGGTGGCCGCCCGGGTCGAGCGCGAGGCGCCCGAGGCGGGCCCGCGGCTGCGGCTCCCCCGGGAGCCGGTCCGCCTGCCGGCCGCCCGGGACCTGTCCGCGGGCGCGGCGGGCTTCGCGACGTTCCTGTTCGTGGACGCGGTGATGATGTGGGCGCCGCTGATGATGAGCAGCCGCCCGAGCACGACGCCGCAGATGGTGACGCTGCTGGTGCTGGCGTTCGGCCTCGGCGGCCTGCTCGCCGGGAAGGTCGGCGGGAGGTGGCGGCCGTTCGGCTACGGGATGATGGCCTGCTGGCTGTTCCTGACGCTGGTCTCGGTCGGGTTCCTCACCGGGCTCGGCCCGTGATCCGCCCGCCCGCGGCCCGCGCGGGTCAGCAGGAGGCGTCCCGGCCCGCCGCGTCGATGCGCTCGGCGACGGCGCGGAAGGCGCGGCCGACGGCGGCCAGGTCGGCGGGGTCGATCAGGTCGATGAAGAAGTCGCGGACGGTCTCCACGTGGTCGCGGGCGGCCCGGTCCAGCGCGGCGAAGCCCTCGTCGGTGAGGTGGGCGTACACGCCGCGCTTGTCCTTGGGGCAGCCGCCGCGGAAGACCAGGCCCTTGGACTCCAGCCGCGAGCAGGTGTGCGACAGCCGGCTGCGCGACTGGCTGGCGTGCTCGGCCAGCTCGGCCATGCGCAGCCGCCGCTCGGGCGCCTCCGACAGCCGGACGAGGATCTCGTACTCCGACATCGACAGGCCGTGCCGGGACTTCAGGTCGCGCTCCATGACCTCGGTGAGGCGGAGGCTGCCGTCGACGAAGGAGCGCCAGTCGCGTTGCTGGGCGGCGTCTAGCCAGCGCGGTTCGCTCATGTCCGCCAGTATAAGCGAAAGTTGAACTTTCAACTACCAAGAGGGACATCCCGCCGGATCCGCCGCCGCCCCCGGGAATAGTTTAAATTTCAATCAGGTTGTGCCGGGTGCCGCGCTCCACCACCCAGGGCGGAGCGGCACCGATGTGAGGAGATCCCATGCCTGCCGTGACGGTGGCGAACCCGCTCGTCCTTCCCCGGGTCACCGCTTCGGTGACCGCTCGGGCCCGCCGCGCCCTGCGCGTGGTGACGGCCCCCGCCGGCTTCGAGGGCGAGGGCTTCCCGGTGCGGCGCGCGTTCGCCGGCCTCAACTACCGCGACCTGGACCCGTTCATCATGATGGACCAGATGGGCGAGGTGGATTATCGAGCCGGGGAGCCGAAGGGCACCCCCTGGCACCCGCACCGCGGCTTCGAGACCGTGACCTACATCATCGACGGCACCTTCGTGCACCAGGACTCCCACGGCGGCGGCGGCGTCATCACCAACGGCGACACCCAGTGGATGACCGCGGGCTCGGGCCTTCTGCACATCGAGACCCCGCCCGAGGAGCTGGTCATGTCCGGCGGCCTCTTCCACGGCCTGCAGCTGTGGGTCAACCTGCCCGCCAAGGACAAGATGGCCGACCCGCGCTACCAGGACATCCGCGGCAGCGGCGTCAAGCTGCTGACGACCGGTGACGGCGGCGCGCTCCTGCGGGTCATCGCCGGTGAGCTGGACGGCCACGAGGGGCCGGGCGCCACCTACACCCCGATCACGATGATCCACGCCTCGGTGAGCCCCGGCGCCGAGATCACGCTGCCCTGGCGGGCGGACTTCAACGCGCTCGCCTACGGCCTGGCGGGACAGGGCTTCGCCGGCGAGGAGCGGCGGCCGTTCGGCATGGGGCAGTCGGTCGTCTTCGGCGACGGCGACGCGCTCACCATTCGCGCCGCCGAGAGCCAGGACTCCCGCAGTGAGAACTTCGAGGTGGTCCTGCTGGGCGGGCGGCCGATCCGCGAGCCGATGGCGCACTACGGGCCGTTCGTGATGAACAGCCGCGCCGAGCTCCAGCAGGCGTTCGAGGACTTCCAGGCGGGCCGGATGGGCGTCGTCCCCGCCGAGCGCGTCCCGCACGTGCACCCCGGCGAAACGCTCTGACCTGCACGTTCGCCGCGAACCGGCCATGGCCCGCGCCATGGCCGGTTCTTTACGGGATCCGGGTGACGGGCGCGGGGGCATGCGCTACTGTGTTCGAATAGTCGAACACAGGTTCGACGTGTGCGCCTGGGGAGGCGGCATGGTGGCGACGGGCACCCCGCACGGGGTGGCGCGCGGGGGCGCGCAGGGCCGGGAGGCGGCGCCCTGCCGCGCGCGGAGCCCGTACGCGACACGCCGCAGGACTTTCTATGCAAATCTACGGCCGCAGCTATATCGCCTCATAGAGTCCGAGACCGTGGACCCCGTGCGCAACCCCTACGCCCCGGGCGCCGGGCAGCGCCCCCCGGAGCTGGCCGGCCGCGACCGCGAGCTGAAGCAGTTCGAGGTCGTCCTCGAACGGGTGGCCCGCGGCCGTCCCGAGCGCAGCATGATCATCACCGGGCTGCGCGGCGTCGGCAAGACCGTGCTGCTCAACACCTTCCGCTCGATGGCCATCCAGCGGCTGTGGGGCACCGGCAAGATCGAGGCCCGGCCGGACCAGTCGATCCGCCGCCCGATCGCCGCCGCGCTGCACATGGCCGTGCGCGAGCTGGCGCCGCGGCACCGCGCCCCCGACCGCATCGAGCAGTTCCTCGGCGTGCTGAAGGCGTTCGCGCAGGCCGGCCCCGAAGAGGACGCCAAGGGCAAGGCGCGGGTGCACCGCTGGCAGCCCGGCATCGACGTGCCCGCCGCGCGCGGCCGCGCCGACTCGGGCGACCTGGAGATCGACCTCACCGAGCTGCTGAGCGACGCCGCCTCGGTCGCCACCGACGTCGGCGCCGGCATCGCGCTGTTCGTCGACGAGATGCAGGACATCCCCGCCGACGACGTCTCGGCCCTCTGCGCCGCCTGCCACGAGCTGTCGCAGAGCGGCGGCCCGCTGATCGTCGTCGGCGCCGGGCTGCCGCACCTGCCCGCGGTGCTGTCGGCCAGCAAGTCCTACTCCGAGCGGCTGTTCCGCTACGCCCGCATCGACCGGCTCGACCGGGAGTCGGCCGACCTGGCGCTGCTCGCGCCGGCCGAGCGCGAGGGCGTCACCTTCACCGCCGAGGCCCTGGACGCCCTCTACGCCGCGGCCGACGGCTACCCCTACTTCGTCCAGGCCTACGCCAAGGTCGTGTGGGACGTGGCGCCCGACACCCCGATCACCGCCGAGGACATCAAGGTCGCCGCGCCCGAGGCCGAGAGCGAGCTGGCGGTCGGCTTCTTCGGCAGCCGCTACGAGCGCGCCACCCCCGCCGAGCGCGACTACATGCGGGCGATGGCGGCGCTCGGCGACGACCCGGTGCCGACCGCCGCGGTCGCCGAGGAGCTCGGCCGCAAGCCCTCCAGCCTCTCGCCCGCCCGTGACGGACTGATCAAGAAGGGGCTCGTCTACAGCGCCGAGCGCGGCCTGGTGGCCTTCACCGTGCCGCACTTCGGCACGTTCCTGCGCTCCCAGCCCGCCTGAGCCGAGGAGCGCACAGCGGCGCATCGACCGTCGATGCGAAAATCTACGCCTCTCTACGGCGAACCATAGAGAGGCGTAGAAAGAGCCATGACCGCCGCGCTCTGGCCGGATATACCGCTCTCTAGCGTCGAGGCTAGAGAGCGGTAGATTTCGCGATGGCCCGCGCCTCCCCGGCGGCCGGAACGGCCGTGACCAGCGCGGACCGCACCGTCCGGTCGCGTTCGGCGGTGGACACCGCGAACACCAGGCCGGCCGGGCGCCCCTCCACCCGCGCCGGGTAGAGCAGGAACCGCCAGCAGCCCTCCCGCCACACGTCGAGCGGCGCCGCGCTGGCGATGGCGTTCTCGTACGCCAGCCAGGCGTCGCTCGCGCGCAGCCTCGCCAGCGACTCGCCGAGCGTGCTGCGGCGCCGCGCGCAGGACGGGCGGACGGGCCCGCCGGCCAGCCGCTCGCGCAGCGCCGCGAGCTCCGGCGACAGCGCGGCGAACAGCGCCAGCTCCACCGCCAGCAGCACCGCGACCTGCACCGGGGTCCGCCGCAGCACCTCCAGCCCGGCGTGCGGGGCGCCGATCGACACCAGCGCGGCGCCGGTGAGCAGCGTCGCGCGCAGCACGCCGCGGCGGTCGACCGGCCTGTCGCTGAGCCCGCCGAAACAGCCGCACCCGACGTCGGCGCGGCGCGACCGCAGCTCGCCGACCACCCAGGTCGCGGAGGCGAACACCATCGTGGTGCCGATCCGGACCGCCGAGTGCGAGCTGACCAGCAGCGCCGCGCCGAGCGCGCCCTCGGCCAGGCCGAGCCCGACGCCGGTGCGGCGGCCGTGCCGCAGCGTCGCCGCGGCGCGCTCGCGGATCGTCAGCTTGGCCAGCCCCGCCGACAGCAGCACCGCCGACAGCAGCAGGACCTGGGTGTTCTGCAGGACGGTCACCATGGCCGCGCCTCCTGCCCGCCGCCCGCCCCGTGGAACAGGAAGGCGTTGAAGCAGCCGGTCTCCAGCTCCCCGCCGAGGCCGACGAACGCGGCGGGCGTCAGCTCGGCGACCCGGCCGCGCGGGGACGTCCCGCACTCGACGCAGCGGTCGCAGTAGCGGGCCGCGACGCAGCCGCACTCGGTGACCGGCACCGCCCCCAGATGCCCGGTGCACTGGTTGAGCACCCTGATCTCGCTGCCGAGGGACAGCAGCGGCAGCGCCGCGCAGCCGTCCGGGGCGTCCGCGCAGCCGCCCGCGTCGCCCTCGGCGTCGACGGCCGGGTAGGCGGCGCCGAGACCCGGCGTGGCCACCGCGTCCCCGAACCAGGTGGCCGTCCCGTGCACCGGATCGGCGATCGCCGCGCCCCGCGCCGGCCCCGGCGGGTGCGCGGCGCGGTGGCCGGGCTGGGAGGTGCCGGGCCGCACCGCGCGCGGCCCGTCCGGCGTGCGCACGCAGATGACGTCGGCGAGGTAGCCCGGCTCCAGTTTCGGATGGCGCACCAGCACCTGCCCGAGCGCGGCGGGCGGGAGATCGACATGGGCCCGGCCCCTGTGCGGGCCCATGTCGATCTCCAGCGCGTCGCGTCCGCGCGCCAGGATGGTGCCGGTCACCCGCGCCGCCTCCACCCAGACCCGGTCGGCGGCCAGGCCGTCGGCGGCCAGCCGCGCGATCGCCGAGCGGCCCGGCCGCAGCGCGGCGAGGTCGGCGCGCCCCCCGTGCCAGACCGAGGTGGTCCCCGACATCGCGACCCGGCGCTCACCGGCCGGGGTGCGCAGGACGAGCAGATGCGGACTGGCGTCCAGCACCGTTCCGGTCAGGACCCGCCGTGGTGGCCGGCGGTCGGCGGTCGGCGTGACGAGGGGGACGGGGGAAAGGCCCAGCACGGCCGCGCGATCACGGCGGCGTCGGGCACCTCGGGAGCGTGGGAGCTGCATGGCGGTCTCCGGCACTGGTGTAAGGAAGGTCAGTCAAGACTCACTCGACGACACCCGACTGTCGACGGATTTGTCGCAATAAGTCAGATGCCCGGGGCGCTCCGTGTCGAGCCGGTAGAGAAACGATGTACCGCGCAGAAGCATCCTCCACCGGTTGACCCGAATATGTCGTTTGCGTTGGTCCCGAATTACGCTGGCCATGACAGCCTGAAAGCGTCCCGCAACCCCTGACCCGGTGGTGACGTGAACAGCACGCGGCACGAGCAGTTCCGCGAGTACGTCTCGGCCCGCGGGCCGGCGCTGCTGCGCGCCGCCGTCCGGCTGGCCGGCGACCGGGCCGAGGCCGAGGACCTGCTGCAGGCCGCGCTCGCCAAGACCTACCTGGCCTGGGACCGCATCGGCGACCGCGCCGCCCTCGACGGCTACGTGCGCCGCGCCATGGTCAACACCCAGATCTCCTGGTGGCGGCGCCGCAAGCTGGAGATCTACCCGACCGACCAGCTGCCCGAGCTGCCGGTCGACGACCACACCCGGCGCAGCGAGATGCACGACGCGCTCGGCCGCGCGCTGCGCCGGCTGCCCGAGCGCCAGCGCCTGGCGGTGATCCTGCGCTACTACGAGGACATGCCCGAGGCGGAGGTCGCCGAGGTGCTCGGCGTCAGCGTCGGCACCGTCAAGAGCACCGTCTCGCGCGCGATGGCCCGCCTCCGCGACGACGCCGTCCTGGTCGACGACTTCGCCTGACCCGCGCCGCGGGCCGCCCGTGCGGCCCGACCCGCCCGCCTGTCCACGCGGCGATGCCGCACTTGTCCGGGTTTATCGGGTGGGATCCTGGCATTCGGACGGGTACTGACAAATGGGGTGGCGAGCGGCAAGAATCCGTTTCTGGACTTCGCTGAGCTGGAGGCGCGCCGTGCTGAGCACCATGCAGGACTTTCCGCTGACCATCACCTCGATCCTGCGCCACGGCGCGTCGGTCTTCGGGTCCGCCGAGGTCCGCACCTGGACCGGCGAGGGGACCCGCAGCCGCAGTTACGCCGAGGTCGGCGCGCGCGCCGCGCGGCTCGCGGGCGCGCTGCGCGGGCTCGGCGTGGACGGCGACCAGCGCGTCGCCACGTTCATGTGGAACAACGCCGAGCACCTGGAGGCCTACCTGGCGGTCCCGTCGATGGGCGCGGTGCTGCACACCCTGAACCTGCGGCTGTTCCCCGAGCAGCTGGTCTACATCGCCGACCACGCCGAGGACCACGTCGTCCTCGTCGACGCCTCGCTGATCCCGCTGCTGGCGCCGGTGCTGCCGCGGTTCTCCACCGTCCGGCACGTCGTGGTGGTCGGCGACGGCGACACCGCCCCGCTGGCCGGCGCCGGCAAGGAGCTGCACTCCTACGAGGAGCTGCTGGCCGCCGCGCCCGCGGAGTTCGACTGGCCCGAGCTCGACGAGCGCTCCGCGGCGGCCATGTGCTACACCAGCGGCACCACCGGCAACCCCAAGGGCGTCGTCTACTCGCACCGCTCGGCCTACCTGCACTCGATGGCGACCTGCACCGGCAACGCCTTCGGCCTGGACGCCGGGGACCGCATCCTGCCGGTCGTGCCGATGTTCCACGCCAACGCCTGGGGCCTGCCGTACGCGGCGCTGATGGCGGGCGCGTCGCTGATCATGCCGGACCGGTTCCTGCAGGCCGGGCCGCTGGTGCGGCTGATCGAGACCGAGCGGCCGACGGTCGCGGGCGCGGTGCCGACGATCTGGGGCGACGTGCTGCGGTACGCCGGCGAGCACGGCGCGGACCTGACGTCGCTGCGCCTGGTGCCGTGCGGCGGGTCGGCCGTCCCCGAGTCGCTGATGCGCGGCTTCGACGGCCTCGGCGTGCGGATCGTGCAGGCGTGGGGGATGACCGAGACCTCGCCGCTGGCCACCGTCGCGCACCCGCCCGCCGGGGTGACCGGCGAGGACGCCCTGCCCTACCGGGTCTCCCAGGGCCGGATCATGGCGGGCCTGGAGGCCCGGCTCACCGGCGACGACGACACGGTGCTGCCGGCCGACGGCGCCGCCGTCGGCGAGGTGGAGATCCGCGGGCCCTGGATCACCGCCTCCTACCACCGCGACGAGGACCCGGGCCGCTTCCACGACGGCTGGCTGCGCACCGGCGACGTCGGCACGCTGTCCCCGGACGGCTACCTGGTCCTCACCGACCGGGCCAAGGACGTCATCAAGTCCGGCGGCGAGTGGATCTCCTCGGTGGAGCTGGAGAACCACCTGATGGGCCACCCCGACGTGATCGAGGCCGCCGTCGTCGGCGTGCCCGACGACCGCTGGCAGGAGCGGCCGCTCGCCTCGGTCGTGGTCCGCGCGGGCGCGAAGGTCACCGCCGCGCAGCTGAAGGAGTTCCTGGCCGGGCACGTGGCGCGCTGGCAGCTGCCCGAGCGGTGGGCGTTCGTGGAGGCGGTGCCGAAGACCAGCGTCGGCAAGTTCTCCAAGAAGACCATCCGCGAGCAGTACGGCAAGGGCGAGCTGTCCGTCGAGCGGGTGGACTGAGCCGTGCCGGACTACGTCTCGGTCGGCGCGCCGGAGCAGCCGCTGCCGCCCGGCGAGTGGGTGACGCTCGACTGGCGGCACGAGTACTCCGACGCCGCCGGCCAGCACGTCGACCAGGGCGGCCCGAGCGTGCTGAACGGCCCGGCGTACTTCTCCCTCACCGCCGCGGTCACCGTGCGGGGCCTGCCCGCCGGGACCCGCGGGCAGGTCCGCTCGATCGAGGTGGTCGCCGACGACACCGCCCGGTTCGACGCGGGCCCGCCGCTGGAGTTCACCGCGACCGGCGGCGACACCGCGCTGCTGTACGCGCTGCCGGCCGACCGGGTCGAGGCCGGGCGGCGGCTGCGGATCCAGGTCATCCAGTTCGGGGACGGACCGGGCGTCGTGGCCGGCGGCACCGCCAAGCTGCTGTTCTGGCGCTGACCTCCAGTGTCATTTGGCCGACCCGGTGGTGTGGACAGGGCGCACGGGTGTATGCAGGATGGACACTTTGTCCGGACGGCCCCCGCCGGGGGCGCACACCATGCCGTTGGCGGGGGAGCGTTGATGACCAGGTGGTCCCCCTATGACCCCGCGGTCGACCGCACGCTGGTCCAGGAGTTGCGGGAAGAGGGCGTCCGGGCGCTCGGCGCCCTCTACGACTCCTACGCCGAGCGGCTGTACGACTACGCGCTGACGATGACCGCCGACCCCCGGGTCGCCGCCGACATCGTGCACGACGTGTTCGTCGACGCGGGCCGCCGCGCCCCGCGCATGCGCGACCACCTGCACCTGCGCGCCTGGCTGTACGGCGCCGCGCGCCGCCGCTGCCTGCAGCGCGGCCGCGCCCACGAGCCGTACTGGGACGTCCCCGAGGAGGAGCGGGCCGCGCTGGAACCGCTCCAGGCCGCGCTCGCCGAGCTGGACCCCGACGACCAGGAGCTGCTGCTGCTGACCGACCGGCACGGCCTGTCCCCCGCCGACCTCGGCGCGCTCCTCGGCGTGCCGCCGCGCCGCGCCGCGGCCCGCGCCGACCGGGCCCGCGGCCGGATGAGCGGGCCGTCCGACGACACCGTCCCCGCCCCCGTCGTGGTGCTCGCCGCCCGCAGCCCCTTCGCCGTCCGCCCGCGCTGCCGGCCGCGGCCCGCGCCCGCCGGGCCGGCGACGGCGCTGGCCGACGTGCCCGCCGCCGTGCTGCCCGCCGCGCTGCGGCACCGCGTCGTGCACACCGCGACCGACCCCGAGCTGGCCGGCTACCGCGCCGACATCGTGGCGCGCGGCGGGGGGCTGACGCCGGCCGGCCTGCCGAACCAGCCCGGCGTGCCCTCGCCGATCACCCGCCGCTGGCTGTTCGCCGGGGGCGGGATGGCGGGCGCGCTCGTCACCGCGCTCGTCGTCGCGCAGCTCATGGGCCTGGAGCCGGCCCCCACCCTGCTGCTGTGGCCGCCGGGGCACAACGAGCGGCAGCCGGGGCCGGCGGGCCCGGCGCAGCCCGGCGCCCGCCCCGGCACCCGCCCCGGTGCGGACCAGCCGCCCGGCGGCCGTTCCGGCGGCGCGCCGGTCTCGCCGCAGCTGGACGGGCGCCGGCCGCAGACCACGCCGCCGGCCCGGGTGCCCCACACGCCCGCCACGTCGCCGTCGCCTTCGCCGTCGATGCGGCCGGCGCGCACGGGCCGCCTGGAGGTGCTGACGGCGAAGGTGACCATGTACGGGACCAAGACCGCGCGGGTCCGGCTGCGCGCCGCCGGCGGGCCGGTGCGCTGGAAGGCCGTCGCGTCCGACGAGCGGCTGACGCTCACGCCGGCGACCGGCGCGCTGACCGAGGACGGCTCGGGCGAGCTGACCGTCCGGCTGAGCAGCGCGCTGATCGGCCTGCCCGGCCGCGCGACGCTCACCATCGCCGACGCCGACGGGGCGCTCAAGCAGGTTCCGGTGGAGTGGGGCGTGTCGCTATTGTGAGCGCGGACGTGATGGGATCGGGGAATGAGGTCAGCCGTCGGCCCTGACCGCGGTCGCCAGATGGTCGCGGATCGCCTCCAGCTGGTCGCCGAGCGCCGCCTGCACCCGGACCTCCATGGCCCGCGCGACGAACGGGTCGACGACCATCTTCACCAGCGGCCGCATCCGCCGCACCACCTCGGCGATCTCGCCGAGCGGCTCGCCGGACAGGTCGGGCTCGGCCTCCAGCCGGGTGAAGACGTGCTCCTGCACCAGGTTGACGAACCGGCCGGCGATGACGTCGCAGTCGTCGCGGATCTGCGTGGCGATGTCCAGCACCGACTCCAGCGGGATGCCGGCCGCGACGAGCTCGGCGCCGACGTGCAGCAGCCGCGGGCTCGGCACCCGGAAGTGGTCGCCCTCGGGCTCGATCAGGCCGAGGTCGATGGTGCGCTGCACGATCCGGGCGACCTCGGCCTCGCCCTGGCCGGTGCCGAACCGCTCGACCAGCTCCTCGATCGTCGCGGTCCCGGGCAGCTCGTCGGACCAGGGGTCGGTGAGCACCTTCTCCAGGCCGAGGACCTCGCTGACGTCCTTGCCGGTCTCCCAGGCCGCGAGCAGGTCCTTGATGACCGCGGCGTTGTAGTTGCGCGCCAGCAGCTTGCCGATCAGCCGGAGCCGGGCCAGGTGCGAGTCGTCGTAGTAGCCGACCCGTCCCTCCAGCCGGGGCGGCGGCAGCAGGCCGCGGTCCTGGTAGGCGCGGATGTTGCGCACGGTGGTGCCGGCCGCGTGGGCCAGCTCGTCGATTCGGTACTCGGCCATGCCCCGCCCGCCGGACTCGTGTCGTTGACCACCCGGATCCTACTTCGGTTAGATTGTCACATCAAACAATGGCACATTTGAGGATGTCTCATGTCGGACCCGTGGTCGTCGCATCAGATCGAGGAGACGCTGCTCGGCGGCCCGCTCCGCTATACGCGCAAGGAGGTCGAGGGGCTCGCCGGAGTGGACGAGGAGCACGCCCGCCGCATCTGGCAGGCGCTCGGCTTCCCCGCGCCGCCCGACGACGAGGTCGCCTTCACCGACGGTGACGTGCAGGCGCTCCGCGAGATCCGGGCGCTGCAGGAGAGCGCCCTGGTCGACGAGGAGATGGTGCTGCAGCTGTCGCGCGCGGTCGGCCAGACGATGGGCCGCCTCGCCAGCTGGCTCGGCGACGTGTGGCTGCGCCGCCTCAGCACGCTCCTCCCCGAGGACGAACCGGTCTCCCCCGACGTCGTCGGCGCCGCCCTGACCGCCACCGGCGAGCTGCTGCCGGCGTTCGAGCGGCTGATGCTGCACGGCTGGCGCCGCCAGCTCGCCGAGGCGGGCCTGCGCGCCGCCGCGACCACCGCCGCCGCCACCGCCGACCCGTCGGCGGGCGTGGCCCGCCTGGCGACCGGCTTCGCCGACGTGGTGTCCTTCACCCGGATGAGCCGCCGGATGGACGGCGACGAGCTCGCCGCGTTCGTGGAGCACTTCGAGCGCATCGCCACCGAGGTCGTCGCCGACCTCGGCGGCCGGGTGGTCAAGACCCTCGGCGACGAGATCCTGTTCGCGGCGTCCGACCCGGTCGCCGCCGCCGAGATCGGGCTGTCCATCGCCGAGCTCGGCGACACCGACCCCGACTTCCCCAAGGTGCGGGTCGGCCTCGCCTACGGCGAGGTCATCCAGCGGCACGGCGACGTGTTCGGCACCCCGGTCAACATGGCCGCGCGGCTCACCGCCACCGCCCACCCCGGCGCCGTCCTGATCGACCCGGACCTGGCCACCGCCCTGAAGGACCGGGACGCCTACGACCTCACCAGCACCCGCCCCCGCTCCCTCCAGGGCCTGGGCCGGGTCCGCCCAAGGGTCCTCAGACGAGCCTGACGAAGCCCTCCCGCCGGGGGGGTGAAAGCACCAAGGTGTCGTTAAGTACACCCCCCATCCGGTGCCCATGCCCCTCACCAGCGCTGCGGCCTCCCGGCAGGGTTGATCACGTAAGCGATCGACCCCCTGAGGAGCCCTCATGATCCGCACGTTGTCGGCCTTCACCGCCGCTGCCGCGCTCGCCGTCGGTCTCGCCCCCGCCGCACGCGCGGAGGCCCGTCCGGCCGGGCTGCAGCAGGCCGCGGACAAGCTGGTCGCCGACGGCGCGCCAGGCGTCATCGTGCTGTCCCGGCGCGGCAGGCATGTCTCGCACGTCACCGCGGGCGTCGCGGACAAGGCGACGGGCCGGCCCATGGACGCGCGGCTGCGGTTCCGCATCGCGTCGGTCAGCAAGACCTTCACCGCGACCGTGGTGCTCCAGCTCGTCGCCGAGCACCGGCTCTCGCTGGACGACACCGTCGACCGCTGGCTGCCGGGTCTGGTGCCGGGCCGGATCACGGTGCGCCGGCTGCTCCAGCACACCAGCGGCCTGGGCGAGTACGCGCTGGACGAGCGGATCCAGACGCAGCCGCAGCGCGACTGGACGCCCCGTGAGCTGGTCGGCATCGCGCTGGAGCAGCCGCGCTTCACCGACGGCGGCTGGCACTACTCCAACGCCAACTACATCCTCCTCGGCATGATCGTGGAGAAGGCGACGGGCCGTTCCTACACGGCCGAGCTGAACCGACGCCTCATCGGGCCGCTCGGCCTGCGCCACACCTCCATGCCTGCGACCAGCGCGTTCCCCGGCCCTTACGTGCACGGCTACTGGGGCGGGTACGGCGACGTCAGCACGGTGGTGAGCCCGTCCAGCGGCTGGACGTCCGGCGGGATGATCTCCACGGTGGACGACGTCGCGCGCTTCCACCGGGCCCTGTTCGCGGGCCGCCTGCTGCCCCGCGCGCAGCAGCGGCAGCTCACCGCGACCATCCCGGTCGTCGACGAGGGCCGCGCGGAGGACTACGGCCTCGGCGTCTACAAGGTGCGGCTCTCGTGCGGCGACGCCTGGGGCCACGACGGCGGCTGGCCCGGCTACCGCACCTGGACCTACACCCGGCCGGGCCGGCAGGCCGTCGTCACCTACAACGAGAACGCCGTCGACGCCGACCCCCGCTTCCAGAAGGACCTGGCGGCCCTGACCGAAAAGGCCCTCTGCGGCGAGTAGCTGGGCAGCGGCCTCCAGCCGCGATAGATTCGACATTGTCGAATACTTGGTTTGGAGGGGTGCATGCCGGGCTCTATCCAGTCGCTCGAGCGCGCCGCGGCGATCCTGCGGCTGCTGGCGGGCGGCGAACGGCAGCTCGCGCTGTCGGATGTGGCGGTGACGCTGGGCCTGGCGAAGGGGACGGTGCACGGGATCCTGCGCACGCTGCAGCAGGAGGGCTTCGTCGAGCAGGACCCCGAGACCGGCCGCTACCAGCTGGGCGCGGAGCTGCTGCGGCTCGGCAACAGCTACCTGGACGTGCACGAGCTGCGCGCGCGCTCGCTGATGTGGGCCGACGATCTGGCCCGGGTCTCCGGCGAGAGCGTGCGGATCGGGGTGCTGCATCAGGGCGGCGTCCTGGTCGTCCACCACGTGTTCCGGCCCGACGACAGCCGCCAGGTGCTGGAGGTCGGCGCGATGCGCCCGCTGCACGCCACCGCCCTCGGCAAGGTGCTGCTGGCCTTCGACCCGGTCGCGCACGGCGAGCTGGACGAGGAGCTGAAGTCCTTCACCCGGCGCACCCTCACCGACCGGGCCGCGCTGGAGCGCGAGTGCGGGCTGATCCGCGAGCGGGGCTGGGCCGGCGAGCGGGAGGAGGCGGTGGAGGGCGTCGCCGGCCTCGCCGCGCCGATCCGGGACCGGCGCGGCACCCCGATGGGCGCGGTCGGCATCGGCGGCGCGGTGGAGCGGCTCACCGAGCGGGGGGAGTTCCCGGCCCGGCTGGTCGCCGCGGTCCGGGAGGCGTCCCGCTCGATCAGCCGCGACCTCGGGGCCGCTCTCTTCTGAGCATTGTTCGACATTGTCGAATCCGGTACGGTGACGTGGACCACCCGGCCCCGGCCTCCGGAGAGGGATCATGACCGACCGGTTCGTCGCGGCGATCGACCAGGGCACCACGTCGACCCGCTGCATCGTCTTCGACGCGGACAGCCGCATCCGCGCCGTCGAGCAGCGGGAACACCGGCAGATCTTCCCCCGCCCCGGCTGGGTCGAGCACGACGCCGGGCAGATCTGGGAGCGGGTCCAGCAGGTCGTCGCGGGCGCCCTCGCCCAGGCCGGGCTGCGCGCCGCCGACCTCGCCGCCGTCGGCATCACCAACCAGCGCGAGACGACGGTGCTGTGGGACCGGGCGACCGGCCGGCCCGTCCACCACGCCCTGGTCTGGCAGGACACCCGCACCGAGCACCTGTGCGCCGAGCTGGCCCGCGAGCACGGCCGGGACCGGTTCGCCGCGGCGACCGGCCTGCCGCTGGCGTCCTACTTCTCCGGCCCCAAGATCCGCTGGCTGCTGGACCACGTGCCGGGCGTGCGCGAGCGGGCCGAGCGCGGCGAGCTGCTGTTCGGCACCATGGACACCTGGGTCATCTGGAACCTGACCGGCGGCGCGGTGCACGTCACCGACGTCACCAACGCCAGCCGCACCATGCTGATGGACCTGCGCACGCTGGACTGGGACGAGACGATCCTGGCCGCGTTCGGCATCCCCTGCTCGCTGCTGCCGGAGATCCGCTCGTCGGCCGAGGTGTACGGCACCGCGACCGGCGTCCTGGACGGCGTGCCGATCGCCGCCGCGCTCGGCGACCAGCAGGCCGCGCTGTTCGGCCAGACCTGCTTCGCGGCCGGCGACGCCAAGTCCACCTACGGCACCGGCAGCTTCCTGCTGCTGAACACCGGCGGCGAGCCGGTCCGCTCCCGCCACGGGCTGCTCACCACCGTCGGCTACCGGCTCGGCGCCGACGCCCCCGTCTACGCGCTGGAGGGCTCGATCGCCAACACCGGGTCGCTGACCCAGTGGCTGCGCGACAAGCTCGGCCTGATCTCCACCGCCGCCGAGATCGAGACCCTCGCCCTGTCGGAGCCCGACAACGGCGGCCTGTACCTGGTCCCGGCGTTCTCCGGCCTGTTCGCGCCGCACTGGCGGCCGGACGCGCGCGGCGTCGTGGTCGGCCTCACCGGCTTCGCCGGCAAGGGCCACCTGGCCCGCGCGGTGCTGGAGGCCACCGCGTTCCAGACCCGCGAGGTGGTGGACGCGATGGTGCTGGACTCGGGCGTGGCGCTGAAGTCCCTCAAGGTGGACGGCGGGATGACCGCCAACAACCTGCTCATGCAGACCATCGCCGACATGCTGGACGCCCCCGTCATGCGGCCGTTCGTGTCGGAGACCACCTGCCTCGGCGCCGCGCACGCGGCCGGGCTGGTCACCGGCGTGTGGCCCGACCTGGACGCGCTGCGCGCCGAGTGGCGCCGCGCCGCCGAGTGGACGCCGCGCCTGGACGCGCGGGTCCGCGACCGGATGATGCGCAAGTACGGCAAGGCCGTCGAGCTGGCCAAGGGCTGGGTCGACCAAGACGACGACCTGGAGTAGAAGCATGGACACCCTCACCGTGCACGACGGCCGGGCCCGCGCCCGCGCGGAACTGGCCCGCGGCACCTTCGACCTGCTCGTGGTCGGCGGCGGCGCCGTCGGCATCGCGGCGGCCTGGACGGCCGCGCAGGCGGGCCTGCGGGTCGCGCTGGTGGACGGCGGCGACTTCGCCGGCGCCACCTCCAGCGCCTCCACCAAGCTGGTCCACGGCGGGCTGCGCTACCTGCAGACCGGCAACGTGCGGCTGGTCGCCGAGAACCACCGCGAGCGCCGCAGCCTGGCCGCCGACGTCGCGCCGCACCTGGTCAGCCCGCGCCGGTTCGTCGTCCCGGTCTACAGCGACGGCCCGCACGGCGCGGCCAAGCTCGGCGCGGGCGTCCTGCTGTACTCGGCGCTGTCGGCGTTCGGCGACGGCCTCGGCCGGGTGATCGGCAAGGCGCACGCGCTGGAGCAGGTGCCCGCGCTGCGCGCCGAGGGCCTGCGCGCGGCGGCCGTCTACACCGACCACCAGATGAACGACAGCCGCGTGGCCATCATGACGGTGCGGGCGGCCGTCGCGGCCGGGGCCGTGGTGCTGAACCACGCCGCGGTGCAGGGGCTGCGCATGTCGGAGGGCCGCGTGGTCGGCGCCGAGCTGCGCGACTCCCTGGACGGCACCGAGTTCGGGATCTCCGCCCGGCTCGTCCTCAACGCGACCGGCCCCTGGGTGGACCGGCTGCGCGCGCTGGAGGACCCTGGCGCCGCCCCCAGCGTCCGCCTGTCCAAGGGCGCCCACCTGATCCTCAAGCGCCGCGACGAGTGGCGGGCCGGCCTCACCATCCCCATCGACAAGTACCGGGTGTCGTTCGCGATCCCGTGGGAGGACCACCTCCTGCTCGGCACCACCGACGAGCCGTACGAGGGCGAGCCCGGCGACGTCCGCGCCACGGGCGCCGACATCGCGCAGATCCTGGACGAGGCCGGGCACGCCGTCCAGGCCGACCGCCTCGACCCCGCCGACGTCACCTACGCCTTCGCCGGGCTGCGGGTGCTGCCGGGCGGCCCCGGCGACGTCGCCACCGCCAAGCGCGAGACCGTCATCACCGAGGGCCGCGGCGGGATGCTGTCGATCGCGGGCGGCAAGTGGACCACCTACCGGCACATCGGCAAGGTCGTCCTGGACCGCCTCGGCGTCGGCGCCGACGTGCTGAAGACCGTCCCGCTGCCGGGCCTCGCCGCGCCCGCCGCCGTCGCGCACCGCCTCGCCGCCGCGCCGATGGACCCGGCGGTCGCCGCGCACCTGTCCACCCACTACGGCACGCTCGCCTTCGACCTGGCCGACCTGGTCCGCCGCGACCCCGCCCTCGGCGAGCCGATCCACCCCGGCGGGCCCGACATCTGGGCGCAGGCCGTCTACGCCCGCGACCACGAGTGGGCCGCCACCCCCGATGACGTCCTGCGCCGCCGCACCACCCTCACCCTGCGCGGGCTGGACACCCCCGAGATCCACGCCCGGGTCTCGGCGATGCTGAGGAGCCGCTAGATGTTCACCTTCACCAGCACCGACGGCCTGGAGATCCACGTCCACGAGTGGCCCGCGCCGGGCGAGCCGCGCGGGATCGTGCAGCTCTCCCACGGCATGGGCGAGCACGCCGCCCGCTACGCCCACCTGGCCGGGACGCTCAACGGGCTCGGCTACACCGTCTACGCCGACGACCACCGCGGTCACGGCCGGACGATGCAGGGCAAGCCCGGCCACCTGGGTGAGGACGGCTGGAACCTGCTGGTCGCCGACATGGTGGCGCTCACCCGCCTGGTCCGCGACCGCCACCCGGGCCTGCCCGTCGTGCTGCTCGGGCACAGCCTCGGCTCGTTCGCCGCCCAGCAGTACATCCTCGACCACGCCGACCTGCTGGACGGCGTCGCGATGACCGGCACCACCGCGCTGGACGGCCTGTTCGGCGCGCTCGCCGAGGCCGGCGGCGACGTCCTCGCCGCGTTCAACGCCCCGTTCCAGCCCGCCCGCACCCCCGCCGACTGGCTGAGCCGCGACGAGGCGCAGGTCGACGCCTACGTCGCCGACCCCTGGTGCGGGTTCGAGCTCGACGACCAGGGCATGGGCGACCTGATCAACGCCACCGCCCGCCTGGTGGACCCGGCCGCGGTCCCCAAGGACCTGCCGCTCTACGTCGCCGTCGGCGACCGCGACCCGCTGAACGGCGGGCTCGCCCTGTCGGACCTGCTCGTCCAGCGCTACCGGGACGCCGGGCTCACCGACGTCACCTACCGGACCTACGCCGGCGCCCGCCACGAGATCCTCAACGAGACCAACCGGGACGAGGTGGAGGCCGACCTGGCCGCCTGGCTGACCCGCTGACCGCATGTGGCCATGAGTCAACCCGAGTCATGGTCATCGTTGCAGCCCATGCAGGATTTCCGGTTTAAACGGTCTTTTCCGGCCATACTTCCGGTCGGTCTTCCTCCTTAGATTCTTTCTGGGAGGTCGGTCATGAAGCCACCGGTCAGCCGTCACGCCTGCGAGGCCCGCGTCTACGACCGCCTGCTCGGCGGCAAGGACAACTACCTGCCCGACCGCACGCTCGCCGGTGAGCTGCTGGAGCTCCAGCCGCACCTGGAGACGGCCGCGCGCGAGAACCGCGCCTTCCTCGCGCGCGCCGTCGCCGTCCTCGGCGGCCTCGGCGTGCGCCAGTTCCTCGACATCGGCTGCGGCCTGCCGACCGGCGACAACGTGCACCAGATCGCGGCCCGGCACGCCCCGGGCGCGCGCACCGTCTACGTCGACCACGACCCCATCGTGATCACCCATGCGCGCGCCATCATGGCCGACGACAGCGACGTCACCGCCTTCCAGGCCGACCTGCGCAAGCCCGCCGAGCTGCTCGGCCTCGCCGCCGCCACCCTCGACTGGGACCGCCCGGTCGCGGTGCTGCTCGGCGCCGTCGTGCACCACCTGCCGGGCGCCGACGACCCGGCGGGCGTCGTCGCCGAGCTCCGTGCCGCCCTCCCGCCGGGCGGCGCGCTGGTCCTCACCCACGCGACCGCCGACGTCCTCCCCACCCGCACGGCCGCGGCCGCCGCCCGCTACGGCAAGGGCTGCGGCACCGTCCTCACCCCCCGCACCCGCCGCCAGATCACCGCCTACTTCGACGGCCTGACCCTCCTCCCACCGGGCGTCGTCCTCACCGCCCAATGGCGCGCGCGGTCCGCCAACCCGGCCCGCTCCCTCATGTACGGGGGAGTCGGGCTTCACTCGTAGGGGTTCTCCGGCTTCTTCACCGGTTGCACTTCCCGCCCGCCGATGTCCTGCGCGTCGGCCTGCCCGTCCTTGCGGGGCGCCCAGACGCCGACGACCTCGACCCACGAACCGGCCCGCGGCCGGGGGAGCCCCCGGACCCGCACCTGGAACGGGATAGCGTCGCCCGCGCAGCAGTTCATCTTCAGCCGCGTCAGGTACCAGCCGTCCTTGGCGGGCCTGACGAACCCGACCAGCCGCACCGGCACGTTGGCGATGTTGGAGGGCTGGCCGGTCTGCGCCTCGTAGGCCCGCCAGATGAACTCCCCCAGCGTCAACGTGACCGGCCCCGCGCCGGCGTCCAGCGCACCCGCGTCGCCGGCGGGAGGCGGGGCGGGGCGCGCGACGGCCCGCCCGGCGGTGAACGCGCCGAGCGCGGGCGGCGCGATCACGAACACGGCCAGCACCGGCAGGCAGAGCAGCCACGCCACCCGGGGCGCGTGGTGGTGGCCCTCGCCCGAGTCGCGCAGCAGCCCGGCGGCGCCCAGCAGGACGAGCACCACGGCCGCCGCGACCAGCGGGATCCGCAGCCCGGGCTTGACGTAGTCGGTGTACTCGCCGCTGAAGACCAGCCACAGCGCCGTCCCGCCGAGCAGGATCATCAGCAGGTCCTGCGCCGCCCGCTTCACAGGAACACCTCGCCCACGACCAGGCTGACCGTCACCGCGAGCACGAAGGTGAGCGGCACGAACCGCAGCGCGAACCGCCGCCCGAAGAACCCCGCCTGCAGCGCGATCAGCTTCAGGTCCACCATCGGCCCCACCACCAGGAACGCCAGCTTGGCGGTCGGCGAGAACTGGGTCAGGCTCGCGGCGACGAAGGCGTCGGCCTCGGAGCAGATGCTCATCAGGACGGCCAGCACCGCCAGCGTCAGCACCGACACGACCGGCACCCCGGCGACCCCGGCCACCCACCCGGCCGGCACGACCACGTTGATGGTCGCCGCGGCGATCCCGCCGACCACCAGGAAGCCGCCCGCGTGCATCAGGTCGTGCCGCATGGCCTGCCGGAACGCGTCCCAGCGCGCCGCGCCGCCGTGCGCCTCGGGCCGCGGCGGCACCCGCAGCCCCCGCCCGAACAGCGCCCACGTCCACCCGGCCAGCACCGCCACCAGCAGCGACGCGCCGAACCGGGCGGCCACCATCGACGGCGACCCGGGGAACGCGATCGCCGTCGCGACCAGCACGACCGGGTTGATCGCGGGGGCGGCCAGCAGGAACGTCAGCGCGGCCGCCGGCGTGACCCCGCGCGCCATCAGCCCGCCCGCGACCGGTACCGAGGCGCACTCGCACCCGGGCAGCACGGCGCCGAGCGCGCCCGCCACCGGCACGGCCGCCGCAGGCCGCGCGGGCAGCACCCGTGTCCACACCCGCGCGGGCACGAACGCCGTGATCGCCGCCGACAGGGCCACGCCGAACACCAGGAACGGCAGCGCCTGCACGCAGATCGCCACGAAGACCGTGGTCCAGGCGTCCAGCGCGGCGGCGTCGAGCCGCGGCGCCACCCAAAGCCGCCCGGCGACCAGCACCACGAGGAGCCCGCCGAACACCCACGGCACCCCGGACCCGCGCCGGGGCGCCCATTCGGGCGGTGGCAGCGTGGAGTCGTCCAGCACGTCCGCCGGTCTCGTCACGGGCCCTCCCTCATCCGGCCGCGACGAACCTACCACCGACAACGGTTTTCGTTTTTACAACTGCCGCTCCCGGATGGCGGTCTCGATGGCGGCGGCCCGGTCGGCCAGGAGGCCCAGGGCACCGACCGCGCGGGTCATCGGGTCGTCGGTGTCGCCGCCCAGGGCGCGGTCGCGCAGGTAGGCGGACTTGACCTCGGCCCAGCGGGCGGACTTCTCCGGGGTGAGGGTGCCGCGGAGTTCGGCGAGCTTCAGCATGTTCGCCTCCGCGCCCGAGGTCAGGGTCTGTGCCTCCGCGCGGTAGTGGTCGTCGATCGCGGCCTCGAGCTCGGCGTCGTTCATGACCGGGACGATGCGCTCGGCGAGCTTGTTCATGTCGCGGTAGGAGCCCTGCAGCCGGAACGGCGGCTCGGTGCGGGAGGCGTCGGACCGGGCGGCCGAGTCGATGTAGGCGCGGTTGACGGCGAGGACGACCTCGCGGACGCGCAGCAGCTTGCCCAGCACGGCCAGGATCTGGTCCAGCTCGGCCTGGGAGTAGGGGCGGGTGAGCCGGTCGGGCCGCACCGAGGTGTCGCCCGCGGCGAGGCGGGCCAGCAGCTCCACGTCGCCGCGGTCGCCGGTCGACAGCGGCGCCAGCACGGCGTTGGAGGTGAGCGCGTTCTCGATGTAGCTGAGCGCGAACAGGTCCTCCTTGCCCGACAGGACGTCGCCGAGGTTCCACACGTCGGCGCGGTTGGCGAGCATGTCGGGGATGCGGAACCGCTGCCCGGACTCGGTGTAGGGGTTGCCGGCCATGCAGACGGCGAAGCGCTTGCCGCGCAGGTCGTAGGTGCGGGTCGCGCCCTCCCAGACGCCCTCGATGCGGCGCTGGGCGTCGCAGAGCGAGATGAACTTCTGCAGCAGCTCGGGCGAGGTGTGCTGGATGTCGTCGAGGTAGAGCAGCACGTTGTTGCCCATCTCCAGCGCGAACGAGATCTTCTCCACCTCCTGGCGGGCGGTGGCGTTCGGCGCCTCGGCCGGGTCCAGCGAGGTGACGGCGTGGCCGAGCGCGGGCCCGTTGACCTTCACCAGCACCAGCCCGAGCCGTTCGGCGACGTACTCCATCAGGGTCGTCTTGCCGTAGCCGGGCGGCGAGATGAGCAGCAGCATCCCCATCTGGTCGGTGCGCTTGCCGTCGCCGGCCGCGCCGAGCTGCTTGGCGAGGTTGTCGCCGATCAGCGGCAGGTACGCCTCGTCGACCAGCCGGTTGCGGACGAAGGTGCTCATCACCCGCGGCCGGTACTCCTCCAGCCGGAGCCGGCGCTGCTCGGCGGCGACGAGCTCGTTGCGGCGCCGCTGGTAGGCGCGGTAGGCCGGGACGCGCTCGGTGCGGAAGCGCCGGGTCCGGGTGAGCAGCTCGTCCAGCCGCACCTCCAGGGCGCGGCCGGTGAGGCGCGGGTGGGTGCCGAGCAGCCCGTCGACGGTCTCGGTCAGCGGGGCGGCGGAGTCGTAGCGCTCCAGGGCGGACCCGGTGACCAGGACGGCGGCGGCCTCGGGCAGGTCCGGGGAGGCGGCGAAGGACCGCAGCCACGCCTCGGCGAGCCGGCGGCGGGCGGTGAAGGGGCCGTCGCCGAGCGCCTTCAGGTCGTGCTCGAAGTCGGCGAGGCCGGCGCCGAGCGCGCGGCGGAAGTCGTCCAGCAGGGTGCGCGCGCCGGGGCCGGTCACGAACCCGGCGGGCGTGCCGGCCAGCTCCTCGGCCAGGTACTCGGCGGCCAGGGCGGCGTCGGCGGCGAGTTCGGCGCGCTCGGCGAACGCGGCGACGGCGCCGGCCAGCTCGGCCGCCAGCTCGCCGACGGCCCCGGCGGCGCCGAACGTCGCGCGCGCCCGCGCCAGGGACGCGGCCCGGACGGCCCAGCCCGTCCGCTCGTGCTCCTCGGTCCCGTATGCCCAGAACCACTGGGCGGCGGCCCGCGCGTCCACCGGGTAGCGCAGCAGCCCGGCCTTGGCGTGCAGGTTCAGCGCGGCGGTGAGGATCGCGGCGGCGTCGTGGTCGTGGACGCCGCGCTCGTAGCCCTCGTCGTAGCGGTCGGCGGCCGCGGCCCGGACCAGGTCGAGCAGCGCGCCGGGGGTGGCGGCGGCCTCCTGCAGCCGGGGTCCCTCGTCGGACAGGAGGGAGGCGGCGAGGTACTCGGCGCGGTACACCTCCTCGGTCTCGGAGACCAGCGCCTGCCGCCAGAACGGCCGGGTCGCGGCGAAGCCCTCGTCGGTGACGGGGTCGCGGTAGTCGGTCGCGGTGACGGCGAACGCCATCGTGTCCTCGTGCGGGACGAGCGTCAGCTCGACCGGCTGGGTGTTGACCGCGAAGCGGTGCCGGCCGAGCCGGACGGTGGTGCCGTCGTCGCCGTACAGGTCGAGCCGGTCGCGCAGCGCCCGCCCGGCCTCCTGCCGGGCCGCCTTGACCCGGCCCTCCAGCTCCTCGGCCCGCACCTGGTCGCCGAGCTCGCGCAGCTCGCCCGCCACCGTGCGCAGCCGGGCCACCATGGCGTCGGTGGTGAAGTAGGTGTTGACCTCCTCCAGGGAGGCCAGCCCGGCGGCGCGGCGGCGGACGCCCGCCAGGATGCGGTCCGCGGATTCGGCGAGACGGCCGGCGCGGCGCGCGCGCTCGTCCAGCAGCGACTGCTTGCGTGTGGAGAACGCCTCGTAGACGTCGGTGCGCTTGCTTTCCAGGTCGGCGAGAAAATCGTCGAAGTCGGCGAATCGCGACTCCAGCGTCTCCAGCTGCAGCAGCAGCCGCCCCAGTTGCTCGTCGCACCGTTCCGGGGTGGCGGCTGTAGACAGGGCACCGGCGATGGCCTGGTCGAGCAGCGCGAACTCGGCGGCGAACGCGGTGCGGCCCTCGGCGTCCAGCAGCTCCCGCCGCCGGTTCTCCAGGACGGCGCGGGCCCGGTTGAGCCCGGCCAGCACCTCCCCGACCCGCTCCAGGATCGCGGTGCGGACCGTGGCGTCGGCGATGTCGAGTGCGCCGACGACCTCGGTGACGACCTCCAGCCCCTCGGCCTGCGCGGTCAGCCGCTCGGTGAGCGGGCCGGCCTCGGCGACGGTCGCGATGGCGCCCGCCTCGGTGGCCAGCCCGTCGACCTCGGCGTGGTAGCCGGTGAAGGCGTCCGCGCGCTGCAGGAACCCGACCGCGCGCTGCCCGGCGGTGTCCAGCCCGGACTCCAGCTCCGCCGCCAGCGCGTCGATCCGCGCGGTGTCGGCGTAGCGCAGCTCCCGCAGCGTCTCCACCCGGCCCTGCGCGCGGCGCAGCCCGGCGAGCTGCTCGGCCCACCCGCCGGCGGTGCCGGGCGTCTCGACCTGCGCGCGCCGCACCAGCCCGCCGGCCTGCTCGGCGGCCTCGGCGACGGCCGCGGCGGCCTGCGCGGTGAGGGCGCGGACGTTCTCGTACTCGGCCAGCGCCTGCCCGGCGGTGGTGCGGACCTCCGCGAGCGGCGCCGCCAGGTCCTCCAGCTCGGCGTCGCCGAGCCAGTGGAACCGGTCGGCGGTCCGCTCGCAGGCCGCGATGAGCGCCTCGAACACCTCGGTCGACGGCGACATCTCCGTCGTCATCCGGTTGATCGACAGGCAGTCGGAGATGCCGCGCACCAGGTCGGCGTTGCCCACCCGCTCCAGCGGGCCGGTGCCGGCGGGCTGCGCGGCGGCGTGCGCGTCCGACACCAGCGGGGTGCGCCACACCTGCACCGGGTGCACCCGGCCCGCCTCGTCGGAGAACGCCCGCAGCGCCACCAGCGTGCCGTCGTCGAACAGCGAGAAGCCGTGGCAGGTGACCGGGGTGGCGACGGCCTTGCGGATCACGTTGTAGGGCAGCAGCAGCGAGCGGCCGTCCTCGCGGGAGTGGAAGACGTACAGCACGTCCTCGCCGTTGGGCGAGCGCACGGCGCGCTCGTACTCCAGGCCGGTGACGTCGCCGTCGAAGGTCTTGGCGACGCCGGTGTCCAGGTAGTACCCGCCCGGGAAGATGATCCCGTGGTCGTCGGGCAGCCGCCGGCACGCCTGCTCGATGCCGTCGAGCCGCACCACGTCCTTGGTGCGGGTGTTGAACACCAGGTAGCGGCACGCGGCCTCGTTGTAGGGCCGGATCCGCAGCAGGATGAGCGCGCCGACGCGGGCGTACCGCACGTCGGCGTCGGCGAGGCTCTGCAGCGGCTCGTCGACCGGCTCGCTGTAGATGCCCGCGCCGGTCTCGGTGTTGTCCTCGATCTTGACGGTGAGGTCGCCGCCGACCGTCTCGACGAACACCTCGCCGCCGATGGAGATGTGCGGGTGCCGGCCGAGGACGTGGTCGTCGCGGGTCGTCGCGGTCCACGCGAAGTCGTGCGCCGGCGGGAAGACGTGGTCGCGCTCGCCGCGGTTGTCCTCGTACGCCACGCTGTCGTCGGCGCCGATCCGCCAGCGCAGCACCCGCACGTCCGCCAGGCGCGGACCGGTCTGGAACACCGCGAGGAGGCGGCCCTCGACCCGCCGCAGCTGGAGCAGCCGCGCCTGCCGGTAGTACCGGTACATCTCGGTGAAGTCGCGGGTGAAGCGCGGGTCGTCGAGCAGGCCGGGCACCGCGTCCAGGCGGGCGGTCTCGAAGGCGAAGCCGTCGTCGCCGCCGGTGAAGCGGTGCAGCGAGAAGACGTCGCCGACCTCGGTCTCGGGCTTCAGCCCGAGGAACACGTTGTAGCCGAACAGCATCAGCCCGCCGACCGACACCACGTCGCGCGGCACGCAGTTCTGCTCGGTGCGGATCCGCTCGGTGCCGAGCAGCCGCAGCTCGGTCCCCCCGAACACCTCGAGGCGGCGCGCGTTCAGCCGCTCGGCGCGCCCGGCCAGCTCGGCGGCCTGCCCGGCGAGCCGGGCGCGCAGCACTTCGTAGGTGCCGTGGTCGAGCCCGGCCTCGGCATCGGGGGTCACGGTCTCGCTCACTGGCTCTCCTTCGTGGCGTGTGAGGGACGGCAACGCGCCGCGGCCGCGCCGTCCCGGTGGCGCGGCCGCAGGCCCCTGCTAGTGCTGGACGGCCTCGGCGCCGTTCACGGCGCCGGCCGGCAGCGGCAGCGGCGCGTCGGCGACGCCGAGCCGCTTCGCGGTGTCCAGCAGCTCGCGCAGCTTGCCGGTCTCGGGGCCGCCCGACTTGATGAGCCGGAGCAGCAGCGCCGACAGCGTCAGGTCGCGGACGCCCGAGGTGTCCAGCGACCCGAGCAGCCGGGAGACGTCGTCGGTGAAGCTGGCCGAACCGTCCAGCCACGGCCCCGCCAGCGACTTGGCGACCTCGGAGTTCTGCACGAACCCGTCCACGCTCTTGCCGAGCGTCATCGAGCCGACGAGCCGGTCGAAGAACACGCTCTCGCCGCCGATGATGTTGATGTCGGCCTGCTCCAGCCCGGTGGCCAGCACCGTCGCCTGCGCCTCGGCGATCTGCCGCTGCGCGTCCAGGCCGGCCAGCCGGATGTCCTTCTCGATGCCGAGGCGCAGCCGGTACTCCTCGTGCTTGCGGGTGGCGTCGTCCAGCGCCGCCATCGCGCCGGCCTTGTCGTTCAGGCCCTCGGCCTCGGCCTTCAGCTTCTCCCGGATCGACGTCGCCTCGGCCAGCGCGGCCTGCTCGGCCGCCACGGCCTGCGCCCGGCCGACCTTCTCGATCGCGGCCGCGTCGCGCTCGCGGACCTGGACCTCGGCGAGCCCGGCCGCGGCCGCCTCGGCCTGCAATCCCTCGGCCAGCCGGATCTTGGCGGCGGCGTCCAGCTCGGCGGCCTGCTGCCGCGCCTGCGCCAGCGTCAGCTCCTCGCGCGCCTTGTGCTCGGCCGCGGCCTCGGCGGCCTCGGCCGCCTTGATGTCCTTGACCAGGCCCTCCTGCGCGTCGGCCTCGGCCCGGATGACGATCGCCTGGCGCTCGCGCTCGGCCTCCTCGACCGCGCGCAGCCGCTTGATGTTCTCCTCCTGCTCGGCGACGGTGCGCTCCACCGCGATCCGCTCCCGGACCACCTCGGCGATGTCGCGCTTCTCGGCCTCGACCTCCTTGTTCGCCGCGATCCGGGTCAGCTCGGTCTCGCGCTCGCGCGCGATGACCTCCAGCATCCGGTCCTTCTCGATCCGCTCGTTCTCCACCGCGATGACCCGCTCGCGGTTCTTCTCCGCGACCGCGATCTCCCGGTTCTTGTTCTCGGTCTGCACGCCGAGCTGCTCGTCGGTGCGGATGTGCGCGGTCTGCGCGCGCAGCCGCTCCTCGGCCTGCACCCGGGAGGTCTCGGCCTCCTCGCGGGCCCGCACCGTCTCGATCTCGCGCTGCTGCTTCAGCTCGGCGTCGGCCTGCCGCCGCTCCAGCTCCAGGATCGCCTCGCGCGCCTCCACGTTCTGGCGGGTGATCTCCTTCTCCTCGTTGCGGGCGTGCTCGTTGGTGCGCACGTGCTGGATCGCGGTCAGCTCGGTGATCTTGCGGATGCCCTGCGCGTCCAGGATGTTGCTCTTGTCGAGCGAGGTCAGCGGCGTCTGCTCCAGGTAGTCGATCGCCGCGTCCTCCAGGCTGTAGCCGTTCAGGTCGGTGCCGATCACCTGGATGATGTGGTCGCGGAACTCGTTGCGGCGGGTGTAGAGGTCCTCGAAGTCCAGGTGCTTGCCGACGGTCTTCAGCGCCTCGGAGAACTTGGCCGCGAACAGCTCCTGCAGCGTCTCCTGGTGGCTGGCGCGGGCGGTGCCGATCGCCTGCGCCACCTTGATGACGTCCTCGGCGGTCTTGTTGACGCGCACGAAGAAGGTGATCCGGATGTCGGCGCGGATGTTGTCCTGGCAGATCAGCCCGTCCCGGCCGGACCGCTCGATCTCGATGGTCTTCACCGAGATGTCCATCAGCTCGGCCTTGTGCAGGACGGGCAGCACGACCGCGCCGGTGAAGGTGACGTCCACCTTCTTGACCTTGGAGATGATCAGCGCCCGGCCCTGCTCGACCTTGCGGAACAGCCGGGTGACCGTCAGCGCCAGGCCGATGACCACGAGCAGGACGACGGCGGCGAGCACGCCGATCCCGAGGGTGATGGCATCCATCGAAAGACCCTGTCTACTGGAGGGGAAGGGGACGCGGGGTGATCAGCGGGCGGGGTCGCCGGGGTCCAGCGCCGCGTCGTACGGCATGACCCAGAAGAACTCGCCGGCCTGGTCGTAGTCGAAGATCAGTGCGGTGCTGCCGTGGGTGAGCGGCAGCGCGCCGGCGTCCACGTCGGACTCGGGCCGGCGCACCTGCACCAGCGCCGACGAGCCGTCGGACGCGGTGACCTCGGCCTGCCCGAAGTCGGCCCGCACCGAGCCGGTGCGGATCACGCACATCCGGCCGACGAAGTCGGCGCGCGAGGGCACCGCCTCGTCGTGCAGGATCCGGCGCAGCGGGAACACCAGCAGCCGGGTGCCCAGCCAGCCGAGGACGAGCGCACCGGCGAGCACGGCGAAGCGCACGAAGCCCGGCATGCCGTCGGTGAGCACGGTCCCGGCCAGGCTGCCGAACCAGGCCAGCGCGATCAGCAGCGACAGCGCCACGCTCGCCGGCACCCCGCCCAGCCCGAGCCCGGCCGCCAGGTCGCCGTCGCCCGAGTCCAGGGTGTCCACGCCGAGCGCGCCCAGCAGGACCAGGACCCAGTAAAGGACGACCACCGCGAGGGCGAAGGTGAAAAGCGCGGTCGGGAAATCGAACGCCGTAGCGAGAAGCTCGCCCATCCGTATTCGTAACTCCGCTCGGGGGCAGTGACGTTCGTGCTGTCACAGCAGGCAGGAAAGCGGTGCGACGCTCGACCTGAAGGCCTGGGAGACGGAGCGTCCGGCGTCCGCCTGCGGGGGGTGCGGCGCCGTCACCGGACGTGGTGCGAATGGTGTGGGCCGGAAATCCATCATTCCTCCTGGTAGAGAGACATATCCTGTCTCGCCGACCAGACTTCCCGGCACACCGCTGATCACTTTAACGTGAAATACGCGGGTGTGGAAGTGCCTTGTCAGGAGGTGCGCACCGGGCGCTTCACCGGGATCCGCGGTCGGGCCGACTCGCGGTCGGCGACGCCGCGGTCCGGCATGGCCAGCACGAGCAGCGCGATGACCGGCAGGGACAGCTGCGACCACCAGATGTGCCGCGCCCACCAGCCCGCGTCGTCGTACTGGGTCAGGTAGAGGTAGCCGACGGCGGCCCACACCCCGCACGCCGCCAGCGCCGGCCGCGCCCAGCGGGTGGGGCGGGCGCACAGGAACGGCGTGAAGAACAGCAGGTACTGGGAGCCCATGCGCGGCGTCACGACCAGGAAGGCCAGCAGCATGGCCAGGGCCAGGTCGAGCGGGTCGGCGCGCCGCCACAGGTACGCCACGACGGCCAGGGTGGCGTACAGGACGAGCTGCCCGATCCTGGCGTAGTCGGAGTTCAGCATCGGCTGGCCGCCGGTCAGCACCGCCGTCCAGCCCCACCCGCCGACGATGGGCCGCACACCGCCCAGATACGAACTGACGTGCACCAGGTTCCGCCAGGAGGTGTGCAGCAGCAGCGGGGTGCTGATCAGGAACAGCAGCGGCACGGCGCCGGCGGCGACCAGCCCGTACAGGCGGCGGCGCCAGGTGGGCAGCATCGACAGCACCACCGGCAGCAGGATGACCGGCCAGCTCCCCGACGACAGCGCCAGGCCGAACAGCGCCCCGGCGGAGACCGACCGCCCCGCGCGGGCGGCCAGGAACGCCCCGGCCAGGAAGGCGAGCGCGACCGCCTGGATCTGGCCGTGCAGCACCGACACCATCAGCGCCAGCGGGCTGCAGGCGTACCAGAACGCGGCCTGGGCCCGCCATTCCGGCCGGGCCAGCCGGCCGACCAGGACGATCAGGGCGACGTCGGCCAGGATCGTGCACAGCCGCCCGGCGACCACCCAGGGCAGCCCGGCCGACAGCGCGGCGCCGTAGAAGTAGGGGATCATCGGCAGGAAGTGCCAGGACCCCTCCGAGGCCAGCACCGGGTCCTGCCCGGCCTGCACCGCCTGGCCGGCCTTCTGGAAGCCCAGGATGAAGTCGGCTGGCTGCCAGTCGCTGGTCGCGGCGAGCGCGAGCAGCGCGCCGCGCAGCGCGATCCCGACGGCCAGCGCGGCCCACAGCGGCGGGCGCAGCCCCCGCCACTGCGCCCAGGCGGCCAGGCCGGCCGCGCCGACGAGCAGGAGGGCGATGACGAACGCGTGGTCCATGGACCGCTACCGGGCCGTTCCCGCGGGCGGGCCGGCCGGGGCCCGCTGCGCCGGGCTGTCCAAGGCGCCTCCTGGTCGTGGATGTCTGCCGGGCACGGTGGGCGGCGAACAGACGAAAAAGATCTTGCCAGCGGCCAAGATACCCGACTTTTCCCTGGTCAATCGCCCATGTGCGCACGAAGCCGTTCAGGTTTCCTTCAGCTTCGGCGAGGATCACCGGGCGCGGTTCCGGCGCAGGACCGCGCGGACCGCCTCATCGACGACGGCGTGGACATGTTCCTGCGCAGCTACGGCACGACCGGCGGCTGAAAGTCGAAACACGGCGCGGAGCGGCTCACCATCGTGGTCCGCACCGTAGCCGGCCAGACATCGCCGAGCGCGTCCGACAGCGCGGCGAGCAGATCCGGGACGTCGGTGGCCGCCGAGGCGTGCAACGCCTCCACGACGATCAGGACCGTGCGGGTCGTGTCGCGGACGGCCGAGTGGCCGCTCTGCCGGTTCGTCCACCGCCGGGCGTGCGCGTGCCCGGCGGCGTCGACGAAGGTCACCTCGCCCGGTTCGGGATGCTCGGGCTCTCCCGCGAGCGTCCGGTACTCCTCGTCGCCGGTCGCGTGCCGCACCTCCAGATCCCCGGAGATCCTGGCGACGTCCAGCGCGGCCACCGGGATCGCGTAGGCGAGCGAGACGGCGTTGCACAGGTCGACCAGCGGATGGATCCGCGGCAGGGCGCCCTCTTTGCGGAAGCGCCGCAGCAGCGACTCCGAGGCGCATCGGTACCGCGTGGGCTTCAGCCCCATCGCCGAGAAGGTGCGCCGCCACGCCTGGATCTCGGGCAGGTCGGCCTCCGTGCCCGCCGCGAGCCGCGCCTTGGCGCGCGCGCTGAACTCCTCGACCAGGGGCTCGACGGCCGCGTCGGCGGTGATCCCCGTGGCGGCGAGCACGCCGGCGACGAGACCGGGGTGAGCGGACCAGATCTCGTCCGAGTGCTGAAAGTACATGGTCGGCTCCGTCATGGGATCGGCGGCGTTCTCCTGACCAGCACTCTGCCGCCGCAATGGCCTGGCGGACAGGGCCAATGAAGGCCTGCCCGAGAGGACCAAAAACGGTCGGCGTGGCCGGGCGCGGTCAGGGGACAAGCGACGATGACCACGATGTCGTCGCGGTGGTCCTCCATCGGCTTCACCAGCGTGCCCACGGCCTCCTGGCCGAAGTCCTCGGCGACCTCCGCGCCCGTCGCCGGCTGCCCATCGCCGACACCGAAATGGCCGTCATTCAGTTCTTCGGTTTGACCGTCTACCCGCACCTGATCACAGGCTCCTTCGGCACGTCCCTCCCCGAAGACCGCACGGCCCGCCTCATCGACAACGGCGTCGACATGTTCCTGAAGACCTACGGCACACCGAAATGACACTTCTCAGGACCCGCGCGGAAACAATGACCGGTCGATAGAGTCGGCCGACATTGATCCCTCGGGTGGAGGAGAGCACATGCAGGACCCCTCGGACTCGGCGGAGAACGACGAGAGCAATACCGCCGACTTGCCCGTGGCAAGCGATTCGACGGTCATCGCGGAGGTGCTCCCGGGGATCGGCGTCGTTTTCGGCGAGGTCCCGGCCGAACTCAAGCACGACCTGTTCGGCTTCGGGCTCGTCCCGGCCGCCGACCGCTCGCAGATCTCCACGGCGATCGCCTCGCTCGGTAACACCGCAACCGCGGCCGGCAATATTGGGAGCGCATTCGCCAGTGCGCAGGGACTTTACAAGCTCAGTGACGCGACACAGGCCCTGCTGAAGGCGGGCGGAACGCTCGTCGTCAAGGACGGCGCGAACCTCGGTACAGTGATGGCCAACGGTCGCATTGTCGGCCAGGCCCGCCTCATCCCCGTGTCTTCGTTGAGCCTGGCGCAGACCGCGGCCGCGATCGGGCCGGCGCTGGCCATGGTCGCCCTGCAGATGCAGTTGAGCGAGATCACGGGTCTGGCCAGGACCAACATCGCGCTGACCGGCCAGGTGCTCACGGACATCCGTCACGAGCAGTGGGCGGAGGTGACGGGGCTCGGCACCGCCATCGATCGCGCGATCGACAAGGCGCGAGAGATCGAATCGGTCCCGGGTTCCCTGTGGGACACCGTCGCGGGCAAAGAGGCGGACCTGCGTAAGCAGCACGAGCTGTACCGGCTGAACGTCGGCAGGCATGTCCAGCAGATCCACGGTCTCGACTCGCATGGCCGCCGTGAGTATCTCGAGACGAACGCCGAGGCGATCGTCTTCGATGCCAACGCCCTTCTGTCCTCCCTCAAGGCCTGGACCGGATATCAGGCGCTCCACGCCGCGCGGGCGAGAACCGCCGCCCCCGACGACGAAGGCGAGGCGCGGCTCGTCGACACCATCGCGCGCGACACCCGCGCGGAGCTCGAATCCGCGCTTCCCGAGATGAAGGCCCTCGTCGACGCGCTGACGCGGGAACTGCGCATCATCGCCGAGCTCCCCGGGCGCGACGCGCAGTCGTTGACGCGGAAGCGCAAGGACGCGAAGGCGGCCCGGCAGACCTCCGCCCGTCTGCTGGAGGCGATCGAGCCCCTCGCCGACGCCCTCCACCCGCCGGTCCCTCCGCTCGAGGCTCCGGAGGCCGTCTGCGCACTCGAATCGATGGACCTCGACCCCTACCTCCGCATCCTGCGCTGGTTCCTGGAGGACGGCGAGACCCTCCGCGTCCTCGCCTTCCCCGACCAGCTCGACGCCCTCGGCCCGCTTTCCGCGATCTTCAGCGTGGCGAAGGAGAAGCTGACGGCGGTGATCGACAGGTCGGCGGCGAAGACACTGGTCGCCGTCACGGACCGCCGCATCATCACGGCCAGGACGAACACGTTCCTCGAGCAGGGCGAGATCGGGCGGGACATCCCGCTCGACCTGGTGCGCTACGTCCGCGCGGCGACCACGCAGGACGGAGGCGGCCGCTTGGCGATCGACCTCATCACGCGCGACGAGAACATCCGGTGGCTTTTCCCGGCCGGCGTCGACGATGTCCAGGTGGACGCGCTCGCCGCCGTCCTCGCCGAAGCGATGACGATCCCGGACGCCGAACGCGACGAGCTCCGGCAGCGCGGCCACGTCGCCATCGAAGCGGGCCAGGCATCCACGGAACCGGCCGACGACGCCGAGCAGGACCCGAACCGATGACCAAGGCCGCGCTGGGCCGGGAGCCCACAAGCCCTGGCCCACGCGGTGGCTACGACGAGCCCTATGCGCCGATGCCGTTGGAACACGTGACCGCCGCCCCGGCTGGCCGCAGAGTGTGAAGCACCTGCGATTGACCGGTCCAGGCGTAGATGTCAGCGCGGTCCTGGGAGGACGTGGAGAGGACCGTTGCGCGGGCACAGACGATGAACCCCGGCTCGGCGTCCTTCGTGGGCAAGGCCAAGCACATGTGGCGGGCGTGAAAGCGCGGCGGTAACCGGGCGAAGGCCAGCAGCCCTGGACGCGTTCTTTCGTCTGCCGGCTGAAGGAAGATCGTCGGTTTCGGGGTGAGGAATGTGGACCCCTGTGGTGCGGTCACCGCCGTGCGGCGTCTTTGCCGAGCGCGATCGTGAGGGCGGTGATCGTGACGCATACGGCGGCGATCGCCGCGGTGATCGTGGCCACTCCGACGCGCGTGGCCGCCAACGGCAGGAGCAGGACGGCGGCGGCCCCGGGCAACACCACCGCGGGGCGCAGGACGGGTACGGCCAGGATGGGCGTGTGGACCGTCCAGAGCAGCGTGACGAACAGGGCGGCCGGGACCGCCACGGCGTAGCAGATCACGAGAGGTGACGCTTCGAGGTCGTGTCCGGTCTGCGCGACCGCCACCTCGAGCCCGGCGCCGAGGGCCGCGAGGCTTGCGAAGATGCCGTAATGGCCGTAGCCCCACCGGTAGGAGCGGTGGCGGCGGTCGTTGAGGCCCTCGCCCGCGGGGGCGAGGAAGTAGAGCCACCACAGGGCGAACAGCAGGACGAGGCCGGAGCCGGCGATGATGAGGAGCCGTCGGCCGACCTCGGTTCCTTCGAGTGCTCCGGCGACCGCGTCGGACGCGGCGAGGACGCTCTCCCCGAAGAGGATGATCGTGAACAGGCCGTAGCGTTCGGCGATGTGATGGGGGTGCCAGGTGGTGGGGTCGGCCCGTTCCGCCCACCGCGGCACGGCCAGTTCCAGGGCGGCCAGGGCGGCGAAGCAGGGGATCCGGGCGGGTGACGGCAGGGCGCCGGCCTCCGCCGCGGCGAGCCAGAGGATCCAGCCCGCCTGGGCGACCGTGATGCCGAAGGCGTAGCGCAGCGCGGTGCGGCGGCCCGCCGGGTCTTCGGCGCCCGCCCGCAGCCACTGCGCGACGAGGGCGGCCCGCATGACGAGGTAGCCGATCGCGACGGCGCGGTAGTCGGAGCGGTCGGCGGCCGCCGGCACGCCCGCGGCGAGGACCAGGACGCCCGCCATCTGCACCATGGTCAGCAGCCGGTAGGGGATGTCGTCGGTGTCGTACGAGGACGCGAACCAGGTGAAGTTCATCCACGCCCACCACACGGCGAAGAAGACCTGCAGAAACGGAACGAGCCCGGACAGGACGTGCCCGTCGGCGATGTGGTGCGCGAACCGGCTGGTGACGGCCGCGACCGCCACCACGAAGGTGAGGTCGAACAGCAGCTCCAGCTGGCTCGAGGCGCGGTGCGTCTCGTCGATCGCGCGCGCGGTCATCCGGATCCGGATACGGCATGCGGCACCTGTCGGCGGCACGGTCTCACTCCCGTCGTCACATGGGCTCGTCAGTCTGCGAAGACAAGCCAGCGCCCGGATTCGTGACGGCCGCAGCCGAATCGGGCGGCGTCCGGGAATCTTTCGCGGAAGCTGTCACAGCCTGGACGGGTGCCCTGTCTTAGCTGGCGACCGGGCGGTGACCGACCGCCCGGCGGACGAGAGGGGCACCCATGAAGATCGTGGTCATCGGCGGCACCGGCCTGATCGGTTCGAAGACGGTGCAGATGCTCCGGCAGCACGGACACGAGGCGGTGCCGGCCGCGCCGAACACGGGCGTGAACGCGCTCACGGGCGAGGGGCTGGCCGAGGTGCTGGAGGGCGCTTCCGCGGTGGTCGACGTGGCCAACTCGCCGTCCTTCGAGGACGCGGCGGTGCTGGACTTCTTCACGACCTCGACCGGCAACCTGCTGGCGGCGGAGAAGAAGGCGGGTGTGGGCCACCACGTCGCGCTGACGATCGTGAACACCGACCGGCGGCCCGACATCGGCTACTTCCGGGCGAAGCTCGCGCAGGAGAAGCTGATCGAGGAGTCGCCGATCCCGTTCTCGCTGATCCACGCGACGCAGTTCTTCGAGTTCGGGCGCAGGATCGCCGACGAGGCCGCCGCCGGCGGCAAGGTCCCGATGCCGCCGGTGCTGTTCCAGCCCATCGCGGGCGAGGAGGTGTCCCGAACGGTCGCGCGAACCGCGGCGGGCACGCCGCTGAACGGCCGGCTCCGGATCGCCGGACCGGAGGTGTCCCGGATGGACGAGTTCTTCCGCAAGGCGCTGGCCGCATGGGGCGACCCGCGCGAGGTGGTCACCGACTCGCACGCGCACTACTTCGGCGCCGAGATGCACGAGCGCGATCTCGTCCCCGACGAGGGCACCGCGACCCTCGGCGAGATCACGTATGCCGCCTGGCTGGCCGCGAACGACGTCAAGTGACCGCCGTCCGCACCGACGAGCCGAGGAGGCGCCACCATGTCCGGCCCTGATTCCCCCGCCGCCGAGCCGAAGCGCGGGTCGTCCGCGTGGCAGACCGCGCTCACCACCGTCCAGGAGGCCGAGCCGCCCTTCATCCCGCCCGGCGCGCACGCCGCGACCGTGGTCATCGAGTACCCGCCCGGCGACCCCGGCGCGCCGCCGCACCGGCACCCCGGCCCGGCGTTCGGCTACGTGCTGGAGGGCGAGATGCTGCTGGAACTCGAGGGGCAGCCGCCCCGGCCCGTCGCGGCGGGCGAGGCGTTCTGGGAACCCGGCGGCGACGTCGTCCACTACCAGGACGGCAACAACCGCGACGACATGCCGGTCCGGTTCGTCGTCACGATGCTCTGCGAGCCGGGCAAGCCGATGCTGACCCTCGTGGACGATGCCGAGCTCGCCGAGCGCGCGCATCTGCGGGTCCCCAGGGCTTCCTGACCACCGGCACCGGAACGGTTCGGGGCCCGGCCGATCCCGCTGGAGCCGATGCCGACCGCGTGCCGCGCCGCGGCCAGGCTGCCGGTCGTCACGGCGGACGGCGGCCGGATCCCCTTGCGGGCCGGCACCGGGCCGACCGCGCCCACGCGCCGGCGGTCCGCCAGAACGAGAGCTTCACCCGCCTGTTCGCTTCCGGGCAGATCTCCGTGCAGCTGGTCCACGCGACCAGACGTCCGGACGGGCGGTCATCCGAACGATCTATGTGTGGAGGGCCGATGAGCACCCCGAACGGCGACGAGTTCGCCATCGAGTTCGAGGCGGAGGTCGAGGCCGAACTGGAATCGGCCGAGGCGAGCGACCCGGCGCGGGCCGCGGCGCGACCGGTCTCCGAGTGGCTGTTCGACCCGGCTGAGGTCGAGGCCGAGGAGGTCAGGCTCCGCGACCTCCTCGGCGCGGCCAGGGAGCTGGAGTCCGCCCCCCGGTCGCACGGGCGCCGCTCCGGCGAAGGCGCCTGACCCGCCCATTCCATGACATCCGAAACGAGACGCCCATGAACCATCCGACCGGGCGGCAGCATGCCCCCCTTCCCGGCCCATCGACCGGAATCGCCACGCTCGACGATCTCCGCGAGCACCTGCAGTGGGCGATCGAGCTGGAGCACGCGACCCTGCCGCCGTACCTGTGCGCGCTGTACTCGCTCGATCCGGAGCGCAATCCCGACGCCGTCGAGGCGGTGGCGGGCGTCTTCATCGAGGAGATGCTGCACCTGGCGCTGGCGGCGAACCTGCTCAACGCCGTCGGCGGGAGCCCGCGGCTGGACGCGCCGGAGCTGCTGCCGCCGCACCCCCGGCGGCTGCCGCACGCCGACCCGTCGCTGGAGCTGTCGCTGCTCCCGTTCGGCGACGCGGCGCTCGACATGTTCCTGCGCCTGGAGCGGCCGGCACCGCCGGGCGCCCCCGCCGAAGGCGACCACTACGAGACGATCGGGCAGTTCTATGCCGCGATCGAGGCGGGTCTGCGCGATCTGTGCGGCCGGCTCGGCGAGGAGGAGGTCTTCTCCGGCGATCCGTCTCGCCAGCTCCATGCCGGGCATTTCCAGCACACCGCCGGACGGATGGTCGCGGTCACCGATCTGGTCTCGGCGCTGGCCGCGCTGGAGGAGATCGTCGAGGAGGGCGAGGGCACGTCCCGCGGCGCGGTCTGGGACGGCGACCCGGACGTCCACCACCCCGACCGGGACGAGGTCGCGCACTACTACCGCTTCCAGGAGCTCAGGGCCGGCCGCCGCTACCGCCGCGGCGACACCCCTCGGTCGGGGCCGACCGGCGAGCCGCTCGACGTGGACTTCGCCGATGTCCTGCCGATGCGGCCCGACCCCAAGGTCGCCGACCACGCCCCGGGCCACGCGATCCGCGCGGCCCAGGAGGAGTTCAACCGGACGTACTGCACCCTCCTCCACCTGCTGGAGCAGGCGTTCAACGGCAGCCCGCGGCTGCTCGCGGTCGCCGTCGCCACCATGTACCGGCTCAAGGCGCAGGCCCAAGCGCTGATGCGGACGCCTGACGGCGACGGCACCACGGCCGGACCCACGTTCGAATACGTCCCGCCGGAGGAGCGCGCCGGGTTCGCCGGCGACGAGCCGCAGCGCGTCAACGTGCTCCCCCACGGCCCGTACCTCGTGCGCGGCGAGGTCCCGCTCCGGCGCAAACGGAAGATCGTCTCGTCTGGGGACGACGCGCTCACCTGGCAGACCGGCGACGCCCTGCCGGCCGAGCCCGTCTATGCGCTGTGCCGCTGCGGCCGTTCGCGGTCCAAGCCGTTCTGCGACGGGACGCACGCGCTGATCGGATTCGACGGCACCGAGAACGCCGACGTCCGGCCCTACAGGGAACTGCAGCACGTGCACGACGGGGTGGACATCTCGGCACAGCGGGTCGGCGAGCTGTGCATCCACGCCGCGTTCTGCATCGGGCGCACCCGGCCGATCGCGGAGATGCTCGCCGAGACCGGGGACGGCGACGTGCGTTCCAACATCATGGGGCGGATCGAGCACTGCCCCTCCGGCTCCTACAGCTACGCCCTGCGGCGCGGCGGGGAGACCATCGAGCCCGACCTCCCGCCCGCCGTCTCCGTCCTCGAAGAGGAGGGCGGGCTGGCCAGCGCGCTGTGGATCACCGGCGGCGTCCCCGTGTACCGCGCGGACGGGCGGCCGCTGGAGACCCGCAACAGGGTGACGCTGTGCCGCTGCGGGCAGTCGGCCGGCAAGCCGCTGTGCGACGGCACCCACCGAAAGATCGCCTTCCGTGAGGAGGCGTCCGGCCCGGCCGGCGGCGGCGCGGCGAAGCGGGGTGAGACCATCTGAGCGCACGACGTGCGCGGCGGTGCCGCGCACACCGTGCGCACCCTCGTACGCGCTCGGCCATCTCGAACCGGCGGCTGGTTCCGTCACAGAAGAGGGGGCTGTCTTGTCTGAGCTGGTCGAGGGCGGGTGAAGCCGGAGCGGCCCGACGATCCGAGCGGAGGCGATCATGGTGGCGGACGGCGGACCGGGCGGCGAACCGGCGACGGATGGGCCGGTCACCGGCATCCCGGAGGCGGCGGTCGACCTCGATCACGCCACCGCGGTCTTCGCCGAGGTGCGGCCGCGGCTGTTCGGCATCGCCTACCGGATGCTGGGCAGCGCCACCGAGGCCGAGGACCTGATGCAGGACGTCTGGCTGCGGTGGCAGACCTACGACCGCGCCGCCGTGGCCAACCCCGCCGCGTTCCTGGCGACGACCACCACGCGGCTGGCGATCAACGTCCTGCAGTCCGCCCGGGTCCGCCGGGAGAGCTACATCGGTCCCTGGCTGCCCGAACCCGTCGACACCGCCGCCGATCCGTACCTGGGCGCCGAACGCGGTGAGGCGCTCAACCTCGCGGTCCTGATGCTCCTGGAACGGCTGTCACCCACCGAACGCGCCGCCTATGTCCTGCGCGAGGCGTTCGACTACCCCTATCCGCAGATCGCGGAGATCCTCCAGGCCGGGGAGGCGGCGGTCCGGAAGCTGGTCAGCAGGGCCCGCGAGCACCTGCGGTCCGAGCGGCGGACGCCGGTGACCGGCGCTGAGCAGCGCAGGCTGTTGACCGCCTTCGTCGTCGCCGCCCGTGCCGGCGACCTGGCCGCTTTGGAGGAGTTGCTCGCCGCGGACGCGGTCAGCTACTCCGACGGTGGCGGCGCCGTTCGGGCGTCCCGTTTCCCCGTGGTGGGCGCGATTCGCGTCGCCAAGTACGTCCGGGCGTTCGCGGACCGGTTCTGGGACGGGGTCGACGTGGAGTGGGCCGCCGTGAACGGCCGGTGCGCCGCCCTGCTTCAGCGCGACGGCCGTACCTTCGCCGTTCTGACCGTCGATGGCAGCGACCAGGGCATCGGCGAAGTGCTGTGGATGATGAACCCCGCCAAGATCACAGCGTTGCCCGGCGCCGCCTGACCGCCCCCGTACGCGGGTACGGCGTACGGAGGCGGACCATCCGTCAAGCGGGCTTGCCCATGTCGATCCATCGCTGGAGCTTCTCCAGGTCCGCCTCGGGCCACGCGCCGTCGCATGGCATTCGCCCGCTCAGCAGGGAACCGAGGATGGCGTCGGCGTGCTCGGCGACGTCGGCGTGATCGAACAGGTCGAAACGGGTCAGCATCGCGGCGCGGTCCTTCGTCCGAAACAGGGGCTTGATGTCCTGCTCGAAGCTGAGTTCGTGGCTTTCGACGGGGAACGGCATGTCCTGTGCTCCGTTCATGGAATGGCCGGATCGGTCTCCTGGAAAGACAGGACAGCCCGCTGATCTGTGACAGGTCCCGCGCAGACGAGGGCGGGCGCGCTTTTCGATAGGGCCGTCACAGCCCAGATGGGGTGCCGGTCTCATCGGGCGTTTCGCCATGCGGTCCCTGGTCTACGTCCCCGCCTTCGCCGCCGCCCGACCTGCCCCCCCACGATGCCGGGGGCGGTCACAACCGGAGGCGCTGCCCTGTCTTACCTGGCGACCCGACCGAAGTGAGGACGATGTGCCGACGATCTCGGCGGCCGACGGCCGCGCATGCGAGAACGGCGTTCCCCGCTGCCGGGCGCTCCCTCCTCGCGACGAGGACGTCCGGTCATGACCGGGGCCACCGTGTCGCTGGCGGAGATGCTCGACGAGCGGAGGCACCTGCTGGATGTCACCGAGTGGATGTTCGGCGCGGACGCCGCCGACCGGATCGTCCAGGAGACCTATCGCCGCTGGTACTCCCTCGATGAGGGGAAACGCGCGGGCATCGCGGCGCCCAGGGCATGGCTGACACGTGTGGCGGGCGGTATCTGCCTGGGGCTGCTCGCCGGCGGTGAGTTCGGCGGCCCCGGCGGCAGGACCGCCCGCGCGGACACGGGCGGCCTGCCCGAGCCCCGCCGCACACTCGATCCCGTCATCGGCAGGCTGCGACGCCAGCCACGGCAGGACCCTTCCGACCAAGCCCTGCTCGCAAGACACGATCACGTGGTGCACCGGTTCGCGGCGGCATGCGGCGCCCACGACACGGCGGCCCTGAAGACCCTCCTGGCCGGCGACGCGATCGTGGTCAGCGACGGCGGCGGCAAAGTGCGCGCCGCGGCCCGCCCGGCGCACGGTGCGGACGCGGCCGCCCGTTTCATGGCGGCCCTGCTGTCCGGGCGGCTCCGGCTCACCGTGACCGTCCGGTCCGTCAACGGCCGCACGGGCCTCGTCCTGTACCAGGCGGGCCAGGCCGTGGCGGTGGTGAGCGTGAGCACCGCCGGCACCGAGGTCACCGCCGTCTGGATCACGTTGAACCCCGACAAGCTGCGGCGCTGGCATCGTCCTGAGCACGGCACGCCCGCGGGCCCCTCGCATCACGGCGGGGAAAGGCGGAGTCGTTGAACGACCCGATCCCGTCCACGGACGACGACTACGACGGCGCCGCGTTCACACCGATCTACACCGCCCATGTCGCCGTGGGCGGAGGCGGCTCCGCCCACGGTCGCGCGACCGGCAGGGCCCGCTCCCATGACGGCGCTCTCGACCTGGAACTGCGAGCACCCCGGGAACTGGGCGGTGACGCCACCGGCGCCAATCCCGAACAGCTCTTCGCCGCGGCCCTCGCCGCCTCTCTCCACGCCGTGCTCAGCCTGCTGGCCCGGCGACACTCACTCGACCCCGCACCGATCACGATCGGCGCGGCGGTGGCCGTCGGCCGCGATCCCGCCGGCGGCGGGTTTCTGCTGCGCACCGACGTGCTGGTGAACTGGCCGGGAGCCGCCCGTTCGACCGCCGCCGAACTGCTGGCCGAGGCGGCCGAAGCCTGCCCTTACGTGAAGATGAGCCGCGCGGGGGCCCCGGCCACGATCCGTCTTGCGCGCTGACGGTCTTCCGGCATCCGGTCAGGCGATCGGGTCCGGCCGCGGCCGGGCTCCGTTCGTGCCGGCGCGCTGGAGTTGCCTGCGCGAGGTGATGCCGAGCTTGATGAAGGTCTTCCGCAGGTGCCATTCGACGGTGCGGGGGCTGATGAACAACCGGGCCCCTATCTCGGGGTTGCTCAGCCCCTCCCGCACCAGCCGCACGATCTGGAACTCCTGCGCGGTGAGCTCGCCGGCCGTCTCCAGCGCACGCTTGCGCGGCTGCTGCGCGGTGGCCAGCAGCTCCCGCTCGGCCCGCCGGGCGAAGGCCCGCATGCCCATCGCCGTGAACGACTCGTGCGCCGTCCGCAGATGCTCGCGGGCGTCGCGCTGGCGGCGCTCGCGGCGCAGCCATTCACCGTAGAGGAGACGGACGCGGGCCGTTTCGGGACGTACGGCCGTGCGGTCGATACGGCCGATCGCCTCGCGGTAGCACTCCTCCGCGGCCGCGCCGCTGCTCAGCAGCGCACGGCAACGCGCCTCGACGCTCAGCGCCCAGTCCGTCCCGCTGGCGCTGGTGCGCTCGCTCAACCGCCGGAACGCGCCGGCGGCGCGATCGGGGGCGCCGCTCCGGACGGCGGCCTCGACGTACTCGACCAGCGCCCAGCCCACCACGGCGCTCGTCTCCCGCTGCGGAAGGCCGGTGACCTCGCTCGCCGCGGCGAGCGCCTCCTCGTACCGGCCGAGGCTGTTGTACAGCAGCGCCGTCGTCCACCCGCCGGTGAGCAGGGCGCTCCCCTCGCCCCGCCGGATCGCGTCCGCGACGATCGTTCTCATCAGCTCATCGTGCTCGGCCTCCCTGCCCAGCCACGCGGCGGCGTGCAGCGCGCCGTAGGGCGGGTGAACGGTCCCGACCGCCTCGGCGATCGTCCGCACCTCCTCGATCAGCGCGGAGGCCGTGTTCAGCTCGCCCGCGACCATCTTCACGGCGATGCTCCCGGTCAGCGCCAGCGGAAACGCGGTGGTCCGCCGGCTCTCCCTGGCCAGCCGCAGGTGCCGGGTCGCGCAGGCGTTCCAGGTCTCGTGGTCCCACATCGTCGCGGCCGAAATACCGGCGAGCCACAGCCAGCGCAGCCCGTCCTCCGGCGGGAGTTCCGGGTCCGTGAACGCTCTCAGCGCCGGTTCCAGGGCCGTCGCGCCCGCGGCGTGGCCGTCGATGATGAGGGTCGTCAGCCCGTCGAGCAGCAGGTCGGCGGGACGGGCGGGTCCTCCCGGCGAAGGCGCGGACCGCGCGGCCTCGGCCGCTTCGAGCTGGCCGCCGCCGGTGGCCAGCGGCCCGGCGAACAATGCCGCGCTGATCGCCTCCAGGTACGTCTCGCGGGCGAGTGGCGCGTCGTGCGGCTGGAGCCGCCCGGCGGCCTCGAGCAGCATCCCGGGCGCGTCGCTCCCGCGGTCGGCGGCGAAGGCGATCTGCGCGCGCATGAGGCTCACCTGGCCGTGCCGGAGCGGATCGAGCGAGTCCGCCTCCGCGATGGACAGCATCCGCAGGGCGGTTTCCAGCGTTCCGGCCTGATAGGCGGCCCGCGCGGCGGCCATGGCCCGCTCTTGGCGGCGGGCGGGGTCTGGAGTCAGCTCGACCGCCCTCGCCAGGAACGCCGCCGCCGCGGAGAGCCCTCCCCGCGCCCGGGCCCGTGCGGCCGAGCTCGCCAGCTCCGCCGCGACGTCCTCGGAGGGCCCCTGCGTGCCGTGCGCCGCGTGCCAGACGCGGCGGTCCGGATCGGTCCGCGGATCGATCACCTCGGCGAGCACCCGGTGGACACGGCGCCGCTCGTCCGGCGAGGCGGCCCAGTAGACCGCCGATCGGGCCAGCGGATGACGAAAGCTCACCCGGTCGTCGATCTGGACCAGCCCGGCGGCGACCGCGGGCGCCGCCGCGCCGATGCCGACGGCCAGCCGCTCGGCCGCGCGCCACAGCACAGCGGCCGTCCCGCCGGGCTCCGCTGCTGCGGCCAGCAGCAGAAGGCGCGTCCTCGCCGGAAGCCGGACGGCCCGGCGCTCGTAGATCTCCCGGATCCGGCCGGTCAGGGCCTGGGGACCCGGAAGCCCGAACCCGCCCGCCAGCTCGGCCGGGTTCGACTCCTTCGCCAGCTCCACCAGTGCCAGCGGATTCCCCCGCGCCTCCGCGACGACCCGGTCCAGCACCTGCTGGTCCTGCAAGGCGGGAAGCGCGGCGCGCAGCAGGTTCCGCGCGTCCCCGTCGGGCAGCCCGGTGATCTCCAGTTCCGGCAGGCCGGCCTGTTCCGCGACCGAATCCCGGGCGGCGAAGACGATCGCCACCGACTCGGCCAGCAGGCGGCGGGCGGCGAAGGCCAACGCCTGCATCGAGGCATGGTCGAGCCACTGCGCGTCGTCCACCAGGCAGAGCAGCGGACGCTCCTCGGCGGCCTCGGCCAGCAGACCGAGGGCGGCCAGGCCGACCAGGAAGCGGTCGGGAACGGGTCCGGAGCTGAGCCCGAGCGCCGTGCGCAGGGCTTCACGCTGAGGAGCGGGGAGGCGGCCGAAACGGTCGTTCATCGGCGCGCAGAGCTGGTGCAGGCCCGCGAAGACCAGTTCCACCTCTGACTGGACCCCCGTGATGCGCAGGACCCGGAACCCGCGCGCCCGCCCCGCCAGATAGTCCAGCAGCGCCGTCTTTCCCACCCCCGGCTCGCCGTGCAGCAGCAACACTCGCCCCTCACCGCTCCGCACGGCCTCAAGGAGGCCGTCGAGCCGCGCAAACTCGTCGTCTCGCCCTCGCAACACCTGACAGCACCGCCGTTCGATCAGCCCGTATCCCTGTGTCGCCCATGAAGACCGGACAGCCCCTGCGTCCGTGACGGCCGCCGGTTCCCCGGGGATGCGGCGCCCTCCCAGGGAGTCGGCCCGTGCAGTCCCCTGGTCCCTCCCGGTGCCCGGTCCGGCCAGGGTGATCGGACCCGCCGGACGACGACGGACCCGCGCGGGCCGAACACCGAACCCGACATCTGGAAGGCACGACCATGAATGGTTCTGAGCGGCGGCTCGCGGCGCCGGTACTGGTGATCGGCACCGGAGGATCGGGACTGCGGGCCGCGATCGAACTCGCCGAGCGGGGCGTGGGGGTCCTGGCCGTCGGCAAACGCCCTAAAGCCGACGCTCACACCACGCTGGCCGCCGGCGGCGTCAACGCGGCGCTGGCGACGATGGACCCGCACGACAGCTGGCAGCAGCACGCCGCCGACACTCTGCAGGAGAGCTACCTGCTGGCCGACCCGGAGACGGTGCGGATCGTGACCGAGGGCGCCGCGCGCGGCATCGACGACCTCGTCCGCTACGGGATGCCGTTCGCGAGGGAGGCCGACGGACGGATCTCGCAGCGCTTCTTCGGCGCCCACACCTGGCGGCGGACCGCGTTCAGCGGCGACTACACCGGCCTGGAGATCCAGCGCGCCCTCGTGCGGCGGACGGCCGAGCTGGACGTCCCGATCCTGGACACCCTCTACATCACCCGCCTCCTGGTGTGCGACAACGCGGTCTTCGGCGCCTACGGGTTCGATGTGAACGACGGAACCCGCTACGTCATCCACGCCGACGCGGTGATCCTGGCGACCGGCGGGCACACCCGGATCTGGCGGCGCACCTCCTCCCGCCGTGACGAGAACACCGGCGACTCCTTCCGCCTGGCGGTGCTGGCCGGTGGCCGTGTCCGCGACCCCGAGCTGGTGCAGTTCCATCCCTCCGGGCTCCTGTCGCCCGAGGACGCCGCCGGGACGCTGGTGTCGGAGGCGGCGCGCGGCGAAGGCGGGAGGCTGCTCAACGACCTCGGCGAGCGGTTCATGGCGCGCTACGACCCCGAGCGCATGGAGCTGTCGACCCGCGACAGGGTGGCACTGGCCGCCTACACCGAGATCAAACAGGGGCGCGGCACCCCGAACGGCGGAGTCTGGCTGGACGTTTCGCACCTGCCCCGAAAAACGATCATGGAGCGCCTGCCGCGGGTGTACCAGACCCTGCTGGAGCTGCAGATGCTCGACATCACCAGGGACCCGATCGAGATCGCCCCGACCGCGCACTACTCGATGGGCGGCGTATGGGTCCGTCCCGAGGACCACAGCACCGATGTGGACGGCCTGTACGCGATCGGCGAGGCCGCCAGCGGTCTGCACGGGGCCAACCGGCTCGGCGGCAACTCCCTCATCGAACTACTGGTCTACGGCCGGATCGTCGGCGAAGCGACGGCCGCCTACTCGGCCGGCCTCCAAGGGCGGCGCCGGTGCCCGGACGCGCTCGCCGCGGCACGCCACGAGATCGACGGGCTGCTGTCCTGCGACGGACCGGAGAACGTCCGGGCCCTGCAGCGCGCGGTCCGCGACGTCATGACCGAGTACGGCGGAGTCGTCCGCGACGAGAAGGGCCTGCGCACCGGCCTCACCGAGCTGGACGCCATCGAAGCGCGGATCGGCGCCATCGGTGTCCACCCCGACAACGCCGGCTATCAGGACCTCGCGCACGCCTTCGACCTGAAGTCCACCGTCCTGGCCGCGCGGGCGACGCTGGACGCGGCGCTCGAACGGCGCGAGACCCGCGGCTGTCACAACCGCTCGGACCATCCCGAAATCGACGCATCGCTCCAGGTCAACCTGGTGTGGTCGGGCCCCGGCAAGGTCGAACGGGAAGGCATCCCGCCCATCCCCCCGGAGATCGCCCCCCTGATGCGGGAGGTCTCCTCCACCGGCAAGCTCGCCGAATAGGGGGAACATGAACCGCCGGAGCCGGAGACCCCTGCGGCCGCACGGAATGCGATCTCCCTCGCGGCCCGCACCGAGCCCGCGGGGTGATCACGTCAATGATCCAGAACAGGACGCTGGACCGGCGCGGATGATGCCGTCACGGTGTCTTGTGCTCTCCAGCAGCCCAAACGGGCACCAGGAACGCAGAAGGGGCTTCGTCGAAGATGGTCGCCTTCGACGAAGCCCCTGCTCACGAGCGGAGGATCGGGGATTTGAACCCCGGATGGGCGGTAAACCCAAACCGCATTAGCAGTGCGGCGCCATAGACCGGACTAGGCGAATCCTCCATGTAGCCCTGAGGCTCAGCACAGGCTACCGGTCGGCGTGCCGAGCAGCAAAGCGTTACCCGGGAGCCGACGCCCAAGCATAGTGGGAAACGAGCGTGGACCGTACGAGGCCGGGCCCGGCGGCGGGCCGGGCCCGGCCTCGTCGTCAGCTGCCGAAGCGGAAGTTGGACTGGTAGCCGCACGCCTTGCCGAGCTCCTGGCCGTGCTGGGCCATCTGCGTGAGGGAGTTCATCCCGCCCGCCGAGGGCCGCCCCGAGGACAGGCTGCGCAGGGTGTCGGCCGTCTTGTCCAGGTCGCCGGCCAGTGCGGTGGCGGACGTCTCGACGTCACCGCCGGCCTTCTGCCCCTCACTGCGGATCTTGGAGGCGGCGGCGGCGAACTTGTCCGCCTTGGCCGCGGCGTTGGCGCCCGCGCCGCCGAGCCCGGTCGCCGAACCCGAATCGCCGAGGGCGGTCAGCTCGGTCTTGATGTTGTTGCAGGCGGTCTTCTTGTCCCCGCCGGCGACGGCGTCGAGCGGACCGCAGGCCGTCGAGCCGAGCACCGCGCCACCGATGGCGAGGGCACCGACGATCTTGGCGGCAGACATGCGCATAGGGGATTTCTCCTTCAAGCGGGGGGCTGGGAACACGGGGCGAGCGTAGACCTCATGTGACACACCCGCCTCGATCACCACTTCGAGTGCGCAGCGCCCCGATCGGTTCCACCCCGCCGCCCCCGGCGGCGTGCCTCCACCCCGAGTCGCAAGAGCTCCGAACACCCGGTACAGTTATCTCCAGCAGCGCGCACCCGTAGCTCAATGGATAGAGCATCTGACTACGGATCAGAAGGTTAGGGGTTCGAATCCCTTCGGGTGCACAGCAGGCCAGAGGCCCCTTGCGATCATCGCAAGGGGCCTTTGTGCTAACGGGTTTGCTGACAGGAGCCGGTTACGCGGCTCCCTCCACCTGCTTGGTGAAGATGGCCGCCGCCTCGGCGAGCTGCTCGTTGATCACGTGCGCGTAGACCCGGAGCGTGATCGCCGGATCGGCGTGCCCCAGCCGCGCGGCGACGACGCCGACCAGCAGCAGCGTGGTCGCATGGACGTGCCGCGGATCGTGAAGGCGAGCGTGCGGCAACGTGTCTCCCTCGCCCACGGTGGCGTTGTGGCTCTTGATCAGTTGCTTCATGAGGGATGAGGCCGTGTCGGGGGGATCGGCAGGACGCGGCCGCTCACGAAGACGTGTCCGTCCTCGATCTTGCCCGCACCCCGCCGGCTCTCCCCGGCTTCGAGCTTCTCGGCAGCCTGCCGCTTGCGATGCGCGAGCAGCACACGCACCGTCCCGGCGTCGATGCTCACCACCCGGGACCGTCCGCTCTTGGTCGTCCCCTCGATGCGCTCACCGGCGATGAACGAGACGACCCCCTGATCTGGATCGTTCGGCTGTCCAGGTCGACGTCACGCCACCGCAGGTTGAGCAGCTCCCCGCGCCACGCCCCCATGTAGGCCGCCAGGTGGAAGAAGGCCGACAGCCGGTGCTTCTGAGCCGTGCGGAGGAAGGCGCCGAGCTGCTCGGGCGTCCAGATCTTTCCGGGCTCCGGGTGCGGCGTGCGGGACCGCTTCGCCCGCTCCACCGGGTTGGACGGGATGAGCTGGTCAACGAGCACGGCGTCCTCGGACGCCTTGCGGAGGACCGCGTGCACGTAGGCCACGGTGCGCGGGGAGAGGCCCTTGCCATCCCGCCCGCCGCTCGTCACGAGGTCGCGGTAGAGCTTGATCACCTGCGCCGGCCGAACCGCCTGCAGCGATCGGTGAGCCAGCGTTGGTGGCGGCAGCGGTGGGCGCGGGCTTGGTGGCGCCGTCGGTTTCGGGTGGGTGTCTGGGGTGGTGGAGATGGGCGTGCAGGCGGCGGATCTCGTTGACGGTGAGCGGGACCAGTTCGCCGGGGTCGTCCCTGCGGGCCCGGGCCCCCGTGTGGCGGGGGCGTCGGCCCCGCCACTGTCGTCATCGAAGCCTGGAGGCGCCCGGTGGCCAGGAAGGCCAGGTGGGCGTGGGCGACCATGGCCAGCGTGACGTGCCGGCGAACCTGGTAGTGATCGAGACCGACCTGGTTCGTGGTCGCCTGGAAGCATTCCTCGGCGCTCCATCGGCATCCCGCGGCCCGGACCAGTTCGGGTGGGTCGCTGATCGACCGGAGGGCCAGCGCCCATGCAGAACGGCTCAGCCGTCGGCCAGCCGGTCAGGGCCTGCGAACCAGGACCTGGGTAGATACAGCTGCCGGTCGATGAGCACCCGCTGATCGCCGGGGTTGGCATACGAGGCGAACGGCAATGGGTGATCTTCCTCGCGGTGCCGGTGTACTGGCGCTGAGCGGCGGCCCTTCTTCTCGAACCCGGTGTCGTCGGTCATCTGCCACCGCAGCGCGTCGCGCACCTGGCCGGCGTCCCATCGTGCTTGGTTGAGCAACCGCTGCATCCCGTCCGGCCGGGCATCCCCGGCGAACTCCGCCGGCGACCAGCCCGCTCAACAGGCCCAGCAGATACCGCCTGGCCCGCAATCGGGGCTCCCTGCGCCCGAAGAACGGCGCCACCACCTGCGCGAACAACGCATCGAACCCATCAACCCACCCGGCCGGGTCGACACCTTCTACAGCAGGCGGCACGGCCACCGCCGATCATAGGGTTCCAACACACCCACATGATCTAAATAGATCATGGATTTAAAGACTTTGACGCGCCTGGTTTTGCAGGTCAGAGCATTGTCGAAGTCGCGAAGCTCGTGATCTCACTGGATCACGGCGGTGACCGTCTCACGTCCCGGCCTCGACCAGACCGATATCTCCAAGCGCGGCTGGAGTGATAACGGGCAGAGAGCCGGGCGGGCTGCCGTCCAGAATCACGTGGATGCGTCCCTGAACCACGCGCAGGAGCCGCCCGAGAGGTGAATCCGGCCGATCTACTCCTGGTGCCAGGCGTGAAAATCCATGCCCGCGTCCTCTCATGCTGAAAGGCGGCGGCGGAGATGAGGGCCGGCCCAGGGGCCAGGTCGTCGTCTCGTTCGCGACCATGGGGTCTTGGGGGTCCCCTGTGTCGTCAGATGTGACCATCGGACGATACATAAACCGATGGTTATGAAGACCGAAATGACGCGAGTCGATGATCGCGTTCGGCCCGGTTCTCGGTACATGCTCCTTGACAGTCGGTCATGACTCCACTTCAGTCGGAGGGCCGCGGCGCCGGCCCGGCGTGGAGGGCCGTAGGGCTGCCGGGGCTGACGGCTTCGGGGCTATTGACGGGCGATTTGACAGCTGCTTAGCCTGAATGAGATCGCCTGTAGTAGGCGGCCACGGTCCGAGTCTCCCCAGGTGGGCACCTGTGCCAGGACTTACGTGGGGCGCTGTGCGTACGTGCCACCACCCGACAATTCATAAATTCTGACAGGAAGGCCTCGGGTCATGTCGTCGGTTGGAGAAACGGTAAGAACTCGATCGGATTCGGTGAGCCTGCCGGGCAGCCAGGCGATCTGGACCGAACACGTCGGCCGGGTCCATCTGCTCTCGACGCGTGAGGTGCAAGTGTTCACCAAGCTCGGTGAGGGCTATTCGAACCGGCTGATCGCCCGACAGTTCGGCATTGCCGAGCGCACGGTGAAGACTCATGTCGCCCAGATCATGAGCAAACTCGGTGTGGATTCCAGGCTGCAGGCGGGGCTGGTCTCCGTTCTGCACCGCCTCCTGAACGAAGGCGCCATTGATGATGGCTGTCGCTGAGGCGCGTGCGGGTCATCCGAAATCGGTGGCGCGGGAGGAACGGACGATGGCCATCGTCGGCAAATTCCTGACGGACATCGAATCGGAATAATTCGTTCGCCGAGGCAAGAGCAAGTCCGCCCACCCCTTGTCCGGCAGTATTTGTTTCTTTCGCATTATCCCGGGCCTGGGCGGCGTCACCTCTGTGCGCGAAAAGATCGTCCTTGGAACGGGCGGGCTTCTATGGGAAGGCGGCTGTCGTCCTAGAGCGGGCCGGAATCCCTGTGCCTTTCAATGCCGAGTGGTCCCGCATGGCTTATGTCGCACGCTTCCGGCCTGGACTTCCCACAGAATTGATCGTGAAGAATTTGAGTACGAGGTCGGTCCTCCGTGAACGCCCTGGCCTGTTTCCCGCGGGTCATTGATCGAGCTTTTTTCGTGCGCCCAGAAGATCGGAGATGATGCCGCGATGAGCGGCTGATCTTTTCGTTCGCAAGCTCGTCGTCGCTTGCCGGTGGAAGTCCGGTCCGGGTAGTTGCCAGGAAGCCCGGTGGCAGGCTGGCGGCCTCGCCTGGAAACGGGCGGGGTCGAAGCCCGGCATCGAAAACCCTGTTAGAGGGAAGCGAAGATGCGGTCCGTAACATAAAGCGAAGCCTGCAGCGTTATTACTCAGCCGTCTTTCGAGGCGGGACAAGAGAGTGCCGAGCCCTTCGAAACCGGAGTGAAGGCCATGGGAGCGGTGAAGAGCCTGGAGGTACAGCCGTGAAGGACTCTCCGGCGTATGGGCGCGGAACGTAACGATAGTGGCGGCGGGAACTGGGGAGGCCTTCCCCGGCCCGGTGACCTGCGGAATGATGTCACCGGAGCGGCATGCCCTATAACCGATGATCTCGGGAAATTGGTGGTGTGCCGGGTGGGCGTCGGAGGCGGTCGTTGTCGCGTTCGACCCTGGCCTGTGCGACCGGCGTGGTTCGCCGTGACCGTGCTGCCCGAGGCGCCCGCCGGCACCGGGCGTTGCCACCCGGCCGGCAAGCCCTGATGACGCCGGTCTACCTGCGCAAGGGCGAGACCTTCACCGCACTGGCTGGTGGGTTCGGTGTTTCGACCGCGACCGCCTGGCGGTATGTGCACCGCACCGTGGGCCTGCTGGCCGCCCGCACCCCCGCGCTGCGCCGGGCGGCCGGCGACGGGCTGCTGTATCCGGTGCTGGACGGCGCCCTGGTGCCGACGGCCCCTACTACTCGGGAAAGCACAAGGAACACGGCATGAACCTGCAGGGTGCCGGCAGCGACTGACGGGCGGCTGTTGTGGGTGTCGGGGGCGTTGCCCGGCAGCGTGCACGACCTGATCGCCGTCCGGATCTGGGGCATGCCCCGGCTTTTGCGCAGCACCGGGCTGAGCCCTGGTCACCTGGCCGAAGCCATCCTGGTACTCCACAACCGCGGACTTCAGACCACCTGCTGAAAAGGCTCAGTATTTCCACGCGGTCATCACGTCCGCGCGGACCGGATTCGGGAAACCCCATCCGAACGCGTACGCGGCGGGGCGGGAATGGTTTCCGTCCGATATGGAACTGTGGGTGATCGGCTACCACGAGGACGCGGACGCGATCGGGCCCGGGAAACATGACATCAACGGCGCCTTCCCGTGCCGTCCGGGTGGCCCGCGCCGGGCCGCGAGGCATGCTGCTGACCTGGTGTTCGCTGTCAACCTGTGCCTGGTCGGACGAAAGTTCCATTGACCCCTGTCCGGGCTCGGGTGAGTCTGAAGAACACGAGAGGTCCATGCCGGCGCCGCATGGGCCTTCCATTCCACAGGTTCCACTCATCCTCATCCTTCTCGGATTGTGCTGGGGGCTCGTGTTCGTGGTCAGAGACAGAAGTCTGGCGTGCTGGAAGTTGACCGAAGTCTCAGGCGGGTGCCGCACGTGAAACGGGCGGTGGTGATCGGCGCCGCGATGACGGGACTCGTCGCGGCCAGAGCGCTCAGCGAGACGCACGACGAGGTGGTCGTGCTCGACCGCGACAGCCTGCCCGGCGACGCGGTGCCGCGGACCGGAACGCCCCAGGCCCGCCATCTGCACGGGCTGCTCGCCCGCGGCCGCGACCTCCTGGAGGAGATGTTCCCCGGACTCTCGGCGGAACTGCTGAGCCTCGGCGCGACCAGCGCCGACCTCCAGCACGACATCTGCTGGACCCTGGACGGCCATCCGATGCACCGGGCCAGGTCCGGGCTGGAGGGCCTGTCCATGAGCCGGGCCTTGCTGGAGAACCGCGTCCGTGCGCGGGTGGCGGCGCTCCCGAAGGTGCGGATCCAGGAACGCCGGGAGGTCGAGGGGCTGACCGCGCACGCCGGGCGGGTCACCGAGGTCCGGGTCGTCCGCCTGGACGAGGACAACCTCCGTGAGGAGATCGGCGCCGACCTCGTCGTCGACGCCTCCGGGCGGGGCAGCCGGTCTCCCGTGTGGCTGGAGGAACTCGGCTACGAACGTCCCGCCGAGGAGGCCGTGCGGATCGGCATGACCTACGCCACCCGCCACTTCCACCGGGAGCCGCACCACCTGCCCGAGGGCAAGGGCGCCGTCGTGTCACTGTCCGTGGACAATCCGCGGGGCGGCGCGCTGGCGCGGGAGGAGGGCGACCGCTGGATTGTCACGCTCGCCGGGATCCTCGGGGACGAGCCCCCGCTGGACGACGCCGGGTTCCACGCCTTCGCGGCGACCCTCCACGACCCGCGGATCGCCGGGCTCATCGCCACGGCCAAACCCCTGGAGAAGGCGGTGCGTGCCCGGTTCCCCGCGAGCGTCCGGCGCCGCTACGAGCACCTGGAGCGGTTCCCGGACGGTTATCTCGTCATGGGTGACGCGGTGTGCAGCTTCAACCCCGTCTACAGCCAGGGAATGACCGTCGCCGCGGAGGAGGCGCGGGTGCTGCGGACCTGCCTGCTCAAGGGCGACCGTGACCTCGCCTGCCGGTTCTTCCAGGAGATCAAGCGCGTGATCGACGTGCCGTGGCTCATGGCCACCGGAGGCGACCTGCGCTTCGACGGGGTCGAGGGCCGCCGGTCGCCCGTGCTGCGGCTGGCCAACGCCTACCTCGGCTCGCTCGGGAATGCCCTCGAACGGGATCCGGCCGTCGGCCGCACGATGCTGCGCGTCGCCAACCTCCTGGACCCGCCCCACCGGCTGTTCTCACCGCCCATTCTCCTGCGCGTACTCCGTGCGAACGTCCGCCCGGGGCAGGCGAGGCCTGGACCCGGCGTCGACCGGCCGAACCAGAAAGCCCCGCACAGTCCAGACACGCGAGGGAGGACAGGGAACCGCGAACACGACGGGCCGCGGTCGCCCGGTCGCCGATGACGAACGCACCTCACGGGATCTCCACGGGCACCGACCCGGATCGTCCACCGCTCGTCCCCTGGCCGCTCTCGCAACCGGACGAGGGCCTGCTGCGCGCATGGGCCGCACGGCTGCACGAGTACGCCGGGCAGCACCTGGACCTGCGGCCCTCCGCGGTCGGCCGCCTCCTCGGCGGCGACAGGACCGGCCCGGCCGCCCACCGGGCCGTCGTGCTGGGCCGGGACCGTTCCGATTTCGTCCGGGGCCTGGACGCGCTGGCACACGGCGGTGAGGAGATCGGCCTGATCCGCCCCACCCGCGGCCTCCCGGACCTCCGGGGCGGACGCGGGGCCGTCTTCGTCTTTCCCGGCCAGGGCGCGCAGTGGGCAGGCATGGCCGGGGGACTGCTGCGTTCCTCCCCGGTCTTCGATGACGTACTCCGGCGGTGCGACGAGGCGCTCTCGCCGTTCGTGGAATGGCCGCTTCTCGCGACACTGCGGGGTGAGCACGGAGAGGGATGGCTCCAGCGCGACGACGTCGTCCAGCCCGCGCTGTGGGCCGTGATGGTCGCGCTGGCCGAGGTCTGGCGCACGCACGGCGTCGAGCCGTCCGCCGTCGTCGGGCACAGCAACGGGGAGATCGCCGCGGCCTGTGTGGCCGGAGCGCTGTCCCTGGCCGACGGCGCCCGGGTGGTGGCGCTGTGGAGCCGTGCCCAGGCCACGCTCGCCGGTGACGGCGCCATGTTCACCGTGGCGCTGACCGAGGACGCCGTCTCGGAGTGGCTGTCCCCCTGGGAAGGACGGCTCGCCCTCGCGGCCGTCAACGGGACCCGGTCGGTCGTGGTCTCCGGCGACCGCGCCGCCGTCGACGCCCTGATGGCCGAACTCGGCGAAGCCGGCCACCGGCCGCGCCGCATCCCCGTGGACGTCGCTGCCCACTCCCCGCACATCGAACGGTTGCGGGAGCGCCTGCTCGCCGACCTCGCTCCCGTCGCGCCCGTGCCCGCGGAGATCCCGTTCTTCTCGACGGTGACCGGGGAACTCATGGACACCGGGGACCTGGGCGCTCGCTACTGGTACCGGAACCTGCGCAGCACCGTCCGGTTCGACCGCGCGACCCGGGCCTTGCTGCGCAGCGGACACGAGCTCTTTCTGGAGATCAGCCCGCATCCGCTGCTCGCCCAGGGCATGCAGGAGACCTTCGACGCCGAGGACCGGACCGCCGTCGTCGTCGCCACCCTCCAGAGACAGCGCAGCGACAGGGAGGAACTGGTCAGGTCACTGGCGGAGCTTCATGCCAACGGCGCGACGGTGAACTGGGACGCGGTGTTCGGGCCCCGGGACGGAGACGACGGCGAGGTCGCCCTTCCGGAAGCACCGACCGAGGCGGATGACGGGCCGGCGGAACCGTCGCTGAGGCAACGCCTGGCGACCGCCTCGGAGGCCGAGGCCCGGCGCGTCCTGATGGACCTGCTGCGCTCCAGCGTCGCGCTCGTCATGGAGGAGCCGGACGCCTTCCTCCCGCAGGGGTCCTTCGCCGACATGGGTTTCGACTCCCTGGGCGCGCTGCGGCTGAGCCGCAGCCTCAGCGCGGTCACGGGGCTGCGGCTGCCGGCCACCGCCATCTTCGATCACCCCACGCCCGCCGAACTCGTCGCCCGCCTGCGAGCCGAGATCACCGGCGCCGTGAGCGACGACACCGCCGTCCCCTCTGTGACCCGCGCGGACGAGCCGTTGGCGATCGTGGGGATGGCATGCCGCCTGCCGGGCGGCGTGCGCTCGCCGGAGGACCTCTGGGAGGTGGTCCTCAGCGAGCGGGACGTGGTCACGGGCTTCCCCGGCGACCGCGGCTGGGAAACCGACGGCCTTGTGCAGCGAGAGGCAGGGCTGTTGGACGGTGTTGCGGATTTTGATGCGGGGTTTTTTGGGATTTCGCCGCGTGAGGCGTTGGCGATGGATCCGCAGCAGCGGTTGTTGTTGGAGTGTTCGTGGGAGGTGTTGGAGCGGGCGGGGCTTGATCCGTTGGGGTTGCGGGGAAGCCGGACGGGCGTGTTCGTGGGAGCGATCACCCAGGAGTACGGACCTCGCTGGCAGGAGACCGAGGGACCCGCCGCCGGATACGCGTTCACCGGCGACACCGGGAGTGTGGTGTCGGGGCGGGTGGCGTATGTGTTCGGGTTCGAGGGTCCGGCGGTGACGGTTGATACGGCGTGTTCGTCGTCGCTTGTGGCTTTGCATTCGGCGTCGCAGTCGTTGCGGTTGGGGGAGTGTGATCTGGCGGTCGCGGCCGGGGTGACGGTGATGTCGTCGTTGGGGGTGTTTGCTGAGTTCGGTCGTCAGGGGGCGTTGTCGCCGGATGGGCGTTGTCGTGCGTTCGCCGAGTCGGCGAATGGCTTCGGGTTGGCCGAGGGTGTGGCGGTGGTTCTTTTGGAGCGGTTGTCGGATGCTCGTCGTCATGGTCGTCGTGTTTTGGGTGTGGTGCGGGGTTCTGCGGTTAATCAGGATGGTGCTTCGAATGGTTTGACTGCGCCGAATGGTCCGTCGCAGGAGCGGTTGATCGGTCAGGCGTTGGTGAATGCCGGGTTGTCGCCGGATCAGGTGGATGTGGTGGAGGCGCATGGGACGGGCACTCGTTTGGGTGATCCGATCGAGGCGCAGGCGTTGTTGTCGGTTTATGGGCGGGGTCGTGTCCGGCCGTTGTGGCTGGGGTCGGTGAAGTCGAATATCGGTCATACGCAGGCGGCGGCGGGGCTTGCGGGTGTGATCAAGATGGTGATGGCGATGCGGCATGGGGTGTTGCCGCGGACTCTGCATGCCCAGGAGCCGTCGTCGCGGATCGACTGGTCTTCGGGCAAGGTGCGGGTGCTGACCGAACCGGTCGAGTGGACCACGGAGCCGACCACGGAGCCGACCGCGGAGCCGACCGCGGAGCGGACCACGGAGCGGACCACGGAGCGGACCGCGGATGTGCGGCGTGCCGGGGTCTCTTCGTTCGGCATCAGCGGCACCAATGCCCACGTGATCTTGGAGGAGGCTCCGCAGGCCGAGACCGAGACCGAGACCGAGACCGGGGCAGGGGCCGGGGCCGAGACCGGGGCTGAGGCCGGGGTCGGGGCCGAGACCGGGGCAGGGGCCGGGGCCGAGACCGGGGCTGAGGCCGGGGTCGGGGCCGAGGCCGGGGCCGGGGTCGGGGCGGTGTCTGGTCCTTTGCCGTTCGTGGTGTCGGCTCGTTGTGAGGCGGCGTTGCGGGAGCAGATGGCGCGGTTGGCTGAATGGGTGAAGGCCCATCCCGAAGCGCGGTTGGCGGATGTGGCCTTCTCTTTGGCGACCGGACGAGCGGTGCTCCCCTATCGAAGCGCGGTGATCGCTTCGGATCGCGATGAGTTGCTGGCGGGTTTGCGTGCGCCGGTGGTGGGGCGGGGTGTTGTGTCTCGTCCGGTGTTGGTGTTTTCGGGTCAGGGTGGTCAGTGGCCGGGGATGGCGGTGGAGTTGCTGGGGTCGTCGCCGGTGTTCGCCGAGGCGATCAGGGAGTGCGCTGAGGTGCTGGACCCTCATACCGGCTGGTCGTTGCTGGAGGCTCTTGGGTCGGCGGGGCTGGATCGGGTGGTTTCGGCGGGGCTGGATCGGGTGGATGTCGTTCAGCCGGTGTTGTTCGCGGTGGCGGTGGCGCTGGCGCGGTTGTGGGAGTCGTTGGGCGTGGTGCCGGCTGCGGTGGTGGGGCATTCGCAAGGGGAGATCGCCGCGGCGTGTGTGGCGGGTGCTTTGAGTCTTGGGGACGCGGCGCGGGTGGTGGCGGTGCGCAGTCGTCTGATCGCGGCACGTTTGGCGGGCTCGGGCGCGATGGTGTCGGTCGCGGCGCCGGCCGAGTGGCTGCGGGGGCGCTGGGACGTTGCGATCGCAGCGGTCAACGGCCCGGCCTCCACCGTGGTCTCCGGCCGGGTCCAAGCGCTGGAGGCGGTGGTGGCCGACTGCGAGTCCCAAGGGATCGGGGTTCGGTGGATTCCGGTGGATTACGCTTCGCATTCCGAGCACGTGGAGGTGATCGAGTCCGAGCTGGTCCAGGCGTTGGCCGGTCTGGAGCCGCGCCCGGCCAAGGTGCCGTTCTTTTCCACGGTGACCGGTGACTGGGTCGATACCGCTGTCTTGGATGGCGGGTATTGGTATCGGAATCTGCGGGAGCCGGTGGGGTTCGACGCGGCGGTGAGGGCGTTGGACGAGGCCGGGTTCGGGCCGTTCATCGAGGTCGGCCCTCATCCCACGCTCACCGTCGGCATGGACTCGGTGGCCGCGCTGGGAACGCTGCGCCGCGGTGAGGGCGGCATGGCGCGGATGCTGGCCAGCGCCGCCGAGGCGTTCGTGCACGGTGTCGGTGTGAACTGGTTCACCGGCCGCACCGGCCGGCTCGTCGACCTGCCCACCTACCCCTTCCAACGCAAACGGTACTGGCTCTCCCCACGCCGCGCCGCCGGCGACATCGGGCATCCGTTCCTGGAGACCAAGGTCGAACTGGCCGATGGCGCCGGGGTCGTGTACACCGGCCGGATCTCCCTGAACGACCACCCATGGCTCGCCGACCACCAGATCGCCGGCCAGGTCGTCTTCCCCGGGACCGGGTTCGTCGACCTGGCCCTGAGCACCGGGCTTCCCGTCCTGGAGCTGGCGGTGGAGGCTCCGCTTCTCGTCCCCGACCACCACGCCGTCGACCTGCAGGTCGTCATAGGCCCTCCACAGCAGGACGACCGGCGGACCGTGACCATTCACGCGCGCGCGGACGCCGAATGGGTCCGGCACGCCACCGGCCTGCTGGGGCGGCGGGAGCAACGTCCACTCGATCCACCGGAGGCCTGGCCGCCCGCTGATGCCGCCGAGGCCTCCCTGGACGGCTGGTACGAGAGCCTGGCCCGTCGCGGCTTCCAGCACGGCCCGCTCTTCCAGGGGCTCAGGCGTCTCTGGAAACGCCACGACGACGAGCTCCTAGCCGAGATCTCGCTACCCGACGAGGCGGTCACCGGGCGTGGATTCGCCGTTCATCCGGCGCTGCTGGACGCCGCGCTGCATCCGCTCGCCGCGCTGGAGGACACCGACGCGGTCCGGTTGCCGTTCGACTGGCAGGGCGTGACCGTGCACAAGCCCCACGCCCACGCCGTCCACGCCCGCCTGACGGCCCACGGCGACGGCGACGGCTATCGGATGCTCCTCACCGACCCGTCCGGTGAACCCGTCGTGTCGATCGGCAGCCTGCGGCTGGCCGAGACCTCCCTTGACCGGTTCGCGCGCGCCGGGGCGCTGCTCCGGCTCGACTGGACCCGTGCGGCCCCGGCAGAACGCTGGAAAACGCCGTCCCTGGCCGTGGTCGGCGATCGGTCAGGACTGCTCAGCACTCTCGCGGGCCCCCGCAGCTTCGCCGCCCTCGCGCAGATCGACGACGTTTCGGACGTGGTCGTCCTGCCGTGCGCGGACCGTCCGGAGGCGCCGGTTCCCGCCGCCGTGCGGGCGGTGCTGGCGGACGTGCTGGGATCGGTCAAGACATGGCTGGCCGACGAGCGCTTCGGCTCCACCCGGCTGGCGGTGGTGACGCGCCGGGCGTTCACCGTCACGGACGACGAGCCGGCGGACCTGGTCAACGCGCCTGTCTGGGGTCTGCTCCGCGCGGCCCAGGCCGAGTACCCGGACCGCTTCCTCCTCGTCGACATCGACGACAACGAGGAATCGGCCGCCGCCCTCCCGATGGTCCTGGCCACCGGGGAGCCGCAGGTCGCCATCAGGGAGGGAGCCGTCCTCGTCCCCCGGCTGACCAGGGCGGAGCAGCCCACCGCCCCGCCCCCGGCCCACGACGGCACGGTACTGATCACCGGGGCGCTCGGCGTCCTGGGGAGGCTGGTCGCGCGCCACCTGGTGGATACGGGCCGGGCGCGCCGGCTGCTGCTGGTGAGCCGCCGCGGCGACCAGACCCCGGGCGCCGCGGAGTTCGTGGACGACCTGACCAAAGCGGGTGCGGCCGTCACCCTCACGGCCTGCGATGTCGCCGATCGCCCGGCCCTGGAGCGGACGCTGGCCGGGGTCCCTCCCGAGCATCCCCTCACCGGTGTGGTGCACGCGGCCGGAGCTCTCGACGACGGTCTCGTCCAGGCACTGACGCCCGGGCGGTTCGAGCGGGTGCTGCGCCCGAAGGTGGACGCGGCCTGGAATCTGCACGAGCTCACACAGCACCTCGACCTGTCGGAGTTCGTGCTGTTCTCGTCGGCCTCGGCGCTGCTGGGCGGCCCGGCACAGGCCAACTACGCTGCCGCGAACGCCTTCCTCGACGCCCTCGCCCGATCGCGCCGCGCGCAGGGTCTTCCGGCACAGTCGCTCGCCTGGGGGTACTGGGACCGGCCCAGCGAGCTGACCGGTCATCTGACCGAGGCGGACCGGGCGCGGATGGCGCGGCTCGGGATCGTGCCCTTCGCGCCGGACGAAGGGCTGGCGCTGTTCGACGCGGCCTCCGCGATGGACGAGGCGTTGCTCGCCCCGGTGCGCGTGAACGCCGGCGCGGCGCCCGGCGGGACGTCCGTCCTCTTGCGCGGACTCGTCCGGCGGCGTGCGGCCACCGCGCCACGGGCCGACCACCTCATGGACGGCCGGGCCTTCCGGCGCAGGCTGGCGGACCTCCCGGCGCCAGAGCGACAACGCCTGGTCATGGACCTGGTCCGGACGAACGTCGCGACCGTTCTCGGCCATCCAGGCCCGGAGGCCGTGCAGCCCGACCAGCCGTTCAAGGAACTGGGCTTCGACTCTCTGATCGCCGTGGAGCTGCGGAACCGGCTCGGCGCGGCGACCGGGCTGCGCCTCCCGGTCACCCTCGCGTTCGACTACCCCACCCCGGCCGTGCTGGCCGCCCGCCTCGGCGACCGCCTGGCCGAGGAGGAACGCGCCGGGGCCGCCTCCGGTGTGCTCGACCGGCTCGACCTGCTGCGTACGGAACTGGCGGCGGTCGAGGCGGACGAGACCGTCCGTTCGGAGGTCACCGCCCGCCTCCGCGAACTCCTGCACACATGGTCCGGGACCGAGGCCCCGGACGACGGCGCCCAGCCGATCGAGGACGCGACGGCGCAGGAGATGTTCGATCTGCTCGACGAGGAGCTGGGACGGTCATGACGGCGAACGAGGAGAAGCTGCTCGCCTACCTCAAGCGCGCCACCACGGAACTGCGCGACGTGCGGCGGCGCCTGCGGGAGACCGAGGAGCGAGACCGCGAGCCGATCGCCCTGGTCGGCATGGCCTGCCGCTTTCCCGGCGGGGTGTCCTCGCCCGACGAGCTGTGGGAACTGGTCGACTCCGGCCGGGACGCGATCTCCGGTTTCCCCGCCGACCGGGGCTGGCCGGCCGGCCCGGGCGACGGTTTCGCCGGGGCGGGCGGCTTCCTGCACGACGCCGCCGAGTTCGACGCCGCCTTCTTCGGCATCGGGCCGCGCGAGGCCTCCGCGATGGACCCGCAGCAGCGCCTGCTGCTGGAGTGCTCGTGGGAGGCGTTCGAGCGGGCCGGAATCGCCCCTGACTCCGTCGCTGGAAGCAGGACGGGCGTGTTCACCGGCGTGATGTACAACGACTACACCTCCCGCCTCCTCGGCGTACCGGAACTGGACACCTACCGCGGCTACCTCATCAACGGGAGCGCGGGCAGCATCGTCTCCGGGCGGCTGGCCTACACCTTCGGCCTCCAGGGACCCGCCGTCACGATCGACACCGCCTGTTCGTCATCGCTGGTCGCCCTCCACCTGGCCTGCCGGTCGCTCCGCCTGGGCGAGTGCGGCCTCGCCCTGGTCGGCGGGGTGACCGTGATGTCCACGCCGGAGTGGTTCGCGGAGTTCGAGCGCCAGGGCGGCCTGTCACCGGACGGCCGCTGCCGGTCGTTCTCGGCGGACGCCGACGGCACGGGCTTCGCCGAGGGCGCCGGGGTGCTGCTCGCGGAACGGCTGTCGGAGGCCCGCCGGCTCGGCCACCCGGTCCTCGCGGTCGTGCGCGGCTCGGCGGTCGCCCAGGACGGCGCGTCCAACGGCCTGGCCGCGCCGAACGGCCCCGCGCAGGAGAGCGTGATCCGCGAGGCCCTGGCCGGAGCGCGGCTGTCGGCGGCGGAGGTGGACGCGGTCGAGGCGCACGGGACGGGCACGGTCCTCGGCGATCCCATCGAGGCGCAGGCGCTGCTGGCGACCTACGGCCGCGACCGGCCGTCCGGACGGCCGCTGCGGCTGGGGTCGATCAAGTCCAACATCGGTCACGCCCAGGCCGCCGCCGGGATGGCGGGCGTCATCAAGATGGTCCTCGCCATGCGGCACGGACGCCTGCCCAAGACACTCCATGCCGGGGTGCCGACGCCGAAGGTGGACTGGGCGGCGGGAGCGGTGGAGCTGCTGTCCGAACCCGTGGACTGGCCGGACACCGGTGCCCCGCGCCGGTCGGCGGTCTCCTCGTTCGGCGTGAGCGGCACCAACGCCCACATCGTCCTCGAACACGCCCCGGAGCAGGAGACGCGCGAGGAAACGCCGGGCCGGCCCCGGCTCGACGTGCTGCCGTGGATCATCGGCGCCCGGGACGGGCGCGGACTACGGCGGCAGGCCGAGCGGCTGGCCGCGCATGTGCGGAGCCACGGCGGCCGCGCCGCGGCCGACGTGGCGGTCTCGCTGGCGACCACCCGGTCCGCGCTGGAACACCGTGCCGTGGTGCTGGGCAGCGACCGGTCCGGGCTGCTCCGCGGCCTGGATGCGCTGGCCGCCGGAGAGGTCCGCGCCGACCTGGTGGTCGCCAGGGCCAGGCACGACGGCGCGCTCGCGTTCCTGTTCTCCGGCCAAGGTTCCCAGGCCCCCGAAATGGGACGGGCCCTCTACGCGGCCTTCCCGGAGTTCGCGCGAGCGCTCGACGCCGTGTGCGCGGAACTGGACGTCCACCTGGAGCGCCCGATCAAGCCGGTGATGTTCGCCGAGCAGGGCACCGCCGAGGCCGGGGCGCTGGACCGGACCGAGTACGCCCAGCCCGCGTTGTTCGCCTTCGAGGTCGCCGCGTTCCACCTGCTGACGGCGTGGGGCCTGCGGCCGGACCACCTGATCGGCCATTCCGTCGGCGAGCTGGCGGCCGCCCACGTCGCGGGCGTCCTCTCCCCCGGGGACGCGGCCCGGCTGGTCACGGCGCGGGGTCGGCTGATGCAGGCGCTCCCGGAGGGCGGCGCGATGGTCGCCGTCGGGGTCCCCGAGGCGGCGATGCGCGACCATCTCGCCGAGACCGGCGCGGAAGCGGTCGTCGCGGCGGTGAACGGGCCGTCCGCCGTCGTGATCTCGGGTGACGAGGACGAGGTCCTCACGGTGGCGCGCACCTGGAAGGAGCGCGGCGCGCGTACGAAGCGGCTGCCGGTCTCGCACGCCTTCCACTCCCCTCGCATGGAACCGATGCTGACCGGGTTCACGGACATCGCCGCATCGCTGACCTTTCACGAGCCGCGGATCCCCGTGGTGTCGAACGTCACGGGCGGCACGCTCTCCGCCGAACAGGCGCGTTCCCCCGCGTACTGGGCGTCCCATGTCCGCGAGGCGGTGCGGTTCGCCGACGGCATGGCGTGGCTCGCTGATCGCGGGGTGACGAGATGCGTGGAGATCGGCCCGGGCACGGCTCTCACCGTCGCCGCGCAGGAATGCCTCCCTCCGCAGGCCCGGAGCCTGTGCGTGCCGCTGCGGCGCGAAAGCCGATCCGAGACCTCCTCCTGCCTGACCGCGCTCGCCCACCTGCACGTCGACGGCGTCGCGGTGGACTGGGGCGAGGTCCTGTCCGGTCACGGCAGCGGCCGACGCGTCGACCTGCCGACCTACGCCTTCGACCGGCGCCGGTACTGGGTGAGCCCGCCGCCCTCGTCGGGCGACGCGGCCCGGCTCGGCCTGGAACCCGTCCGCCACCCGTTCCTGGGCGCCGCCGCCGAGGTGCCGGGCTCCGAGAGCGTGGTCCTGACCGGGCTGCTGTCCCCGGACGCCCATCCCTGGCTGGCCGATCATGTGATCGGCGGCGTGCGGCTGCTGCCTGCGACGGCGTTCGTGGAGCTGGCGACGCGCGTGGGACGCCTCCTCGGCCTCGACCGGCTCGACGAGCTCGTGCTGCGGGCGCCCCTCCTCTTTCCCGGCGGGCAGGATGCGTGGTTGCGCCTGGTCGCGGACGCACCGGACGGCTCCGGACGGCGGCCGCTCAGCATCTACTCCCAGCCGGATGCCGAAGCGCCGTGGGAATGCCACGCATCGGGCGTGCTGGCGCCGCTGAACGAGCCCGGCCCGCCGAGCGGCCCCTTCACCGCCTGGCCACCGCCCGGCGGAGTCGCCGAGGACATCGACGATCTCTACGCGGCCCTGGCCGATCGCGGCACCGGTTACGGGCCTGCCTTCCGGAACCTGCGCGGTGTGTGGCGGTGCGGGGACGAGGTGTTCGCCGAGGTCGCCCTCGGCACGGCGGCGCGAGAGGGCGCCGCCGCCTTCGACGTGCACCCGGTGCTCTGGGACGGCGCACTGCACGCCCTGTTCGTGCTGGAGGGCACCCGCGATACCGCGCCGGGCGAGGTGCGGCTGCCGTTCTCCTGGCGTGGGGTGACCGTCCACGCCACCAGGCCCGACGCGCTGCGCGTCCGCCTGACACGCGCCGAGGGCGGCGGGATCTCGCTGGCCGCCGCCGACTCCTCGGGCGCCGCCGTACTCTCGGTGGAGACGATCGGGCTCCGCCCGGTGCCGCTGGGCGAGATCGGTGGCCGGGCCGCGGCCCGCGACGCCCTGTTCGGGATCGACTGGGTGCCCGCGCCTGACCACCGGCAGAGGCCGGACGACCGCCCTGCCGTGTTCGTCCCGTTCGGAGGCACCGGCTCCGGCGCCGCGCCACCGGAGGCCGCGGAAGCGGAGGTGAACCGTGCGGTGTCGCTGATCCGCGACCGGCTCGCCGACCCCCGGCATGCGTCGGACCGCCTGGTGGTGGTGACCTCGGGCGCGGTGGCGGCGGTGGACGGCGACACGGTGACGGACCTCGCCGGAGCGGCCGTTTGGGGGCTGGTGCGGTCGGCGCAGAGCGAGCACCCTGGCCGGTTCACCCTCCTGGATGTGGACGATCCCGGCATCCTCTCGGACCCGCCGCCGCTGCCGGACGAGCCCCAGCTCGCGCTGCGCCAGGGTCGGCCGACCGTCCCGAGGCTGCGCCGCAGGAAGCCGGCGGCGGCGGATGCACCGGCCGTCCTCCCGCACCCGGACGGCACCGTCCTGATCACGGGCGGTACCGGTGCGCTGGGGCGCGGCGTCGCGCGGCACCTGGTCACGGCGCACGGGGCGCGGCGCCTCCTGCTCCTCAGCCGCAAGGGCGGCGCGTCCGAGGGGGCCGCGGAAATCGAGGCCGAGCTGACCGCATTGGGGGCACAGGTCACCGTGGCCGCCTGCGACGTGGCCGACCGGGCCGCGCTCGCGCGGGTGCTGGAGCGCATCCCGGACGAGCATCCCTTGACGGCGGTCGTGCACGCCGCCGGGGTCATCGCCGACGGCACCGCGAGGAACCTGACCCCCGAGAAGGTCGCCGCCGTCCTCCGTCCCAAGGCGGACGGCGCCTGGAACCTCCACGAACTCACGCGAGACGCGGACCTGTCGTCGTTCGTGCTGTTCTCTTCCGCCGCCGGGACGCTGGGCAGTCCGGGCCAGGGCAACTACGCCGCCGCCAGCCACTTCCTGGACGCGCTCGCCGCGCACCGGCACGCCGCGGGCCTGCCCGCGGTGTCACTGGCGTGGGGCCTGTGGTCGGTCCCGGGCGGCATGGCCGGGGACCAGGCCGACGGGCAGACGGCGCGGCGCGCGGCGCGGTCCGGCATGGCCGGGCTCTCGTGGGAGGACGGCCTGGCGCTGTTCGACCTCGGGATGACCGCCCCCGGACCGGTGCTCGTTCCCGCCCGAATCGACCTCGCCGCCCTGGCCGTCCTGCGAGATCCGCGCCCCGGGCGCGCCGATGGCGACCGGCGCCTCGACCGCCGGCGGCTGGCGGCCGTGGCGCCCGAACGGCGCCTGGACGCGGTGCGGATCGCCGTGCTCGAACAGGTGGCCGCGGTGCTCGGCCACGACCACGTCGGAGAGGTGGATGCCGTACGGGGCTTCACCGACCAGGGCTTCGACTCGCTGGGAGCGGTCGAACTGCGCAACCGGCTCGCCGCGGCGACGGGCCTCGACCTTTCCGCCACATTGATCTTCGACTACCCGAACGTCGCCGACCTGGTGCGGCATCTGCTCGAAAGCCTGGCCCCTGAGGAGGCGACCGAGAATGAGACGAGGAATGACGCGGGCAACCGCACGGATTCGATCAGGAATATGAACGCCGAGGAGCTCGTCCGGCTCGCGCTGGACGCGGAGAGACCGGCGAGATAACGGCTCTCCTCTGGGGCGCGGTGTGGCCGGTAGTGGACCCCTGTGCGCAATTCATCGACACCAAGAGTGATGATCTGAATACTACTGTCAAGCACTTGTCGATGATTTGACAGCGTTGTAATATCAGATATTACTTGGCAATTCGCCACCGTTTTCTCTCATGAGCAAGCGAGGTCGCCATGTCTTCTGAATCCGAGACCTGCCCCTATCCGTTCGATGATCCGGAAGCGCTCGACCTCCACCCGCGGTACCGGGAACTGCGGGAACAGCCGGGGATGGCGCGCGTGCAGATGGCCTACGGTCGGCCCGCCTGGCTGGCGACCCGCTACCAGGACGTCCGGACCGTGCTCGGCGACCCGCGCTTCAGCAGGGCGCGGGCCGTCGGCGACGACGAGCCGCGCAAGCTGCCCTTCGCCTCCCTGCCGACGAGCCTGTTCGCCATGGACCCGCCCGACCACACCCGGCTGCGCCGGGCCGTGGCCAAGGCGTTCACCATGCGCCGCGTCGAGTCGCTGCGGCCCGGTGTGCAAAAGCTCGCCGACGGGCTGCTCGACGACATGCGGCGGCAGGGTCCTCCCGCCGACCTGGTGCAGGGCTTCTCGCTGCCGCTGTCCATCATGGTGATCTGCAACCTGCTCGGCGTCCCCTACGAGGACCGGCCGACATTCCGCGGGTTCGCCGACATCATCACCGTGAACGACCCCGGCCTGGGCGTGTCCCTGGACCAGATCATCCAGGCGCACACGGACCTGCACGCCTATCTCGGCCGTCTCGTCGCCGCGAAGCGGGCCGAGCCCGCCGACGATCTGCTGACCGTCCTCGCCCAGGAGAAGGCGGAGGACCTCTCCGACGAGGAGATCATCGGCATCGGCGTGGACGTGCTCATCGCGGGCCACGAGTCGACCGGCAACTTCATCAGCAACTTCTGCCACCTGCTGCTGACCAACCCCGACAGGCTCGCCGAGCTTCGCGACGACCCCGGGCGCGTGCCCCAGGCCGTCGAGGAGCTGCTGCGCATGACCCCGCTCGGCGCCAACGCCTTCATGGCCCGGGTGGCGACCGAGGACGTCCAGGTCGGTGACGTCACCGTGCGGGCCGGAGAGGCGGTCCTGCCGGCGATGGCATCGGCGAACCGCGACGCCGGGGTCTTCGCCGACCCCGACACGCTGGACTTCTCCGGCCGCGACACCCCGCACCTGACGTTCGGCCACGGGGCCCACCACTGCCTCGGGGCGCAGCTCGGCCGGATGGAGCTGCAGATCGCGGTGCGGTCGCTGCTGGCCGCGTTCCCGGACCTGCGGCTGGCCGTCCCGCCCGAGGAGGTGCGGTGGCGCTCGGCGATGCTCATCCGCGGGCCCTGGGAACTTCCGGTGGCCTGGTGAACGGGCGGATGCGAGGTAGCGGTGGCGATCTCAGCTGAGTCGGTCGTCGAGGCGCTCCGGGCGGCCCTCCTCGAGAACGAGCGGTTGCGGGAGGCGAACGAGCGGCTCGCGGGCCCGGCCGCCGGACGGCCGTCCGGCGGGCCGCGGACGGACGAGCCGCTGGCGATCGTGTCGATGGCCTGCCGCCTCCCCGGCGGCGTCGAGACCCCGGGCGATCTGTGGCGGCTCGTGTCCCGTGGCGAGGAGGCGATCTCCGGCTTCCCCGAGGATCGCGGCTGGCCGCTGGGGGATCTGTACGATCCCGAGCCCGGCCGTCCCGGCCGGTCCTACACCCGCCAGGGCGGCTTCTTGCGCGGCGGCACGGAGTTCGATCCGGCGCCGTTCGGGATCTCGCCGCGTGAGGCGTTGGCCATGGACCCGCAGCAGCGCCTCCTCCTGGAGTGCGCTTGGGAGGCGTTCGAGCGGGCCGGGCTCCCGCCGTCGCAGGTGCGCGGAAGCAGGACCGGCACCTTCGTCGGCCTGATGTACCACGACTACGTCCCGCGCCTGCGGTCGGTCCCCGACGAGCTGGCGGGCTACGTGGGCAGCGGGAACGCGGGCAGCGTCGCGTCGGGACGCGTCGCCTACGCCTTCGGCCTGGAAGGGCCCGCGGTGACGGTCGACACCGCCTGCTCCTCGTCGCTGGTCGCCCTGCACTGGGCGGCTCGGTCGCTGCGCGACGGCGAATGCTCGATGGCCCTCGTCGGGGGCGCGACGTTCCTGTCGTCACCGGACGTCTTCGTGGAGTTCTCGCGGCAGCGCGGGCTGGCCCCCGACGGGCGCTGCAAGTCGTTCGCCGCAAGCGCGGACGGTGTCGGCTGGGCCGAGGGCGTCGGGCTGGTGCTGCTGGAGAGGCTGTCGGACGCCCGGCGGCTCGGCCACCCGGTGCTCGCCGTGGTGCGGGGCTCGGCGGTGAACCAGGACGGCGCGAGCAGCGGCCTGACCGCACCGAAGGGACCCGCGCAGCAGCGGGTGATCCGGGAGGCGCTCGCGAACGCCGGGCTCTCCGCCGGAGACGTCGACGTCGTCGAGGCGCACGGCACCGGGACCCCGCTCGGCGACCCGATCGAGGCGCAGGCCGTCCTGGCGACCTACGGCCGGGACCGGCCCGCGCAGGCGCCCGTCCTGCTCGGCTCCGTCAAGTCGAACCTCGGGCATACGCAGGCCGCGGCCGGCATCGCGGGGATCATGAAGATGGTCCTGGCGATGCGGCACGGTGTCGTCCCGCCGACCCTGCACGTGGACGAGCCGACACCGCAGGTCCGGTGGGCGGACGGCGGAGTGCGGGTGGTGACCGAGCCGGCCGCGTGGCCCCGGCGGAACGGTCCGCGGCGCGCCGCGGTGTCGTCGTTCGGCGTCAGCGGCACCAACGCCCACGTCATCGTCGAAGAACCGTCCGCCGTGGCGGGCGAGGCCGCGGCCCCGGACGACCCCGCCCGCGGGCGGGTGTTCGACGGCGCGTTGCCCTGGGTGCTGTCGGCCAAGACCTCCGGCGCTCTGCGCGGCCAAGCCGCCCGGCTGCTGTCCTTCGTCGAGGAGGGGCCCGAGGGCTCGCCCTTGGACATCGGCCGGTCCCTCGCGACGACCCGTGCCACGCTGGATCACCGCGCCGTGGTGTTCGGCGGGACGGGCACGGAGCTGAAGGAGCAGCTCGCGGGGCTCGCCGCGGACGATCCCGTGCCGGGGGTGGTGCGCGGCCGCGCCGACCTCGGCGGCCGCGCGGCGTTCGTCTTCCCCGGGCAGGGGGCGCAGTGGCCCGGAATGGGCCTCGGCCTGCTGGAGTCCTCGCCGGTCTTCGCCGAGTCGATGCGCGAGGTCTCCGCCGAGCTGGAGCGGTTCGTCGACTGGTCGCTGCTGGAGGTGCTCGCGGCGCCCGAGGACGCCCCGGGCCTTGACCACGTGGACGTCGTCCAGCCCGCGCTGTTCGCGATGATGGTCTCGCTGGCGGCACTGTGGCGCTCGTGCGGCGTCGCGCCGGCCGCCGTCATCGGCCACTCCCAGGGGGAGATCGCTGCCGCCCACGTCGCGGGCATCCTCTCGCTCCCGGACGCCGTCCGGGTTGTCGCGCTGCGGAGCAAAGCCCTGCGCGCGCTGGCGGGCAGGGGCGGGATGCTCTCGGTCGGGCTTCCCGCGGACATCGTCGCCGAGCACGGCCGCGCGTGGAACGGGCGGCTGGGCATCGCGGCGGTGAACGGGCCGTCGTCGGTGGTGGTGTCGGGGGAGCCCGGCGCCCTCGACGAGCTGTCCGCGCGCTACGTGCGGGAGAACGTCCGCGTGCGCCGGATACCCGTGGACTACGCCTCGCACTCCGCGCACGTCGAAGGCATCCGCGACGAACTGCACGACCTGCTCGCCGCCGTACGCCCAGAGGAGGCGGCCGTCCCGTTCTACTCGACGGTGGAGTCGCGGTGGGTGGACGGCACGTCGTTCGACGCCGGCTACTGGTACCGCAACCTCCGGGAGACCGCGCACTTCCACGAGGGCACGCGAGCGCTCGCCGAGCGGGGAGTCGACGCCTTCATCGAGGTCAGCCCCCATCCCGTCCTCGCGCCCTCGATCCAGGAGACCCTGGAAGGCGACGGGCGTGCCGCCGCCGTCCTCGGTTCGCTGCGCCGCGACCAGGGCGGCCCGCGCCGGTTTCTCACGAGCCTCGCCGAGGCGCACGTGCGGGGTGTGCCCGTCGACTGGCCGGCGATGTTCGCCGGGACCGGGGCGCGCCGGATCGAGCTGCCCACCTACGCGTTCCAGCGGCGCCGCTTCTGGCTGAACGCGCCCGACCTCGGCGCGGCGCCGGAACCGCTCACCTCCGTGGAACCGGACGGCGACGAGGACGGGTCGCTCCGGCGCGACCTGCTGGCGATGGCGCCGGACGAGCGTGCCGCCCGGGTCCTGGAACTGGTCCGTTCGGCGGTGGTGAGCGTGCTCGGGTACGCGACGCCCGAGCCGGTCGGCACGCGGTCGGCGCTGCTCGATCTCGGCCTCGAATCCATGACGGCGCTGGAGCTGCGCAACCGGATCAACACCGCCCTGGCGACCGCGCTTCCCACCACGGCGGCCTTCGACCACCCGACCGTCGCCGAGCTCGCCGAGCGGGTGACCGCCGAGTTGTCGGGGGAGGCGGCGTGCGAGGACGGCCGGAGCGAGGCCCACTGCCGCGACCTGCTCGACGTCGCGGCCGACCGCCGCGAGAGCGGCGACCATGGGCGGGTGCCGCTGTCGTTCCACCAGCAGCGGCTCTGGGCGCTCAGCCGGATGGCGCCGGACAGCCCCGCCTACAACGTCGCGCTGATCCTGGAACTGCGCGGCGCCCTGCGGGCCGACCTGCTGCACACCGCGATCAACGAGGTCGTGCGCAGGCACGACGCGCTGCGCACGGTTTTCCCGAGCGAGGCCGGCGAGCCCTGGCAGGCGGTGCTGGAGTCGCTGGAGATCCCGCTGCCCGTCGTCGACCTGGAGGGCCTCGACGCGGCGGCACGGGAGGCCGGGCTCGACCGGCTGGCCCAGAACGAGGCGCGGCGCCTCTTCGACCTCGAAAGCGGTCCGCTGCTGCGCGTGAAGCTGGTGCGCATGGGCCCCGACCGGCACGAGCTCGTGCTGAACATGCACCACATCATCACCGACGCGTGGTCCGGCAACATCATCGTGAAGGAGGCGCTGCGGATCTACCGCGCGCTGGACGCCGGCGAGGAGCCGGAACTGCCGGAGCCGCCCGTGCAGTACGGCGACTTCACGCTGTGGGAGCGGGAACGCCTCAGTGGCGCCGTGTACGACGAGAAGCTGGCCTACTGGCGCGGCCGCCTCGGCATGAACCAGTCCGGTCTGGAGCTGCCCGCCGACCGCGAGCGCCCCCCGGTGCAGACCTTCCAAGGCGGTAGCCTGCGGTTCGAGCTTCCCGGCGACCTGGTCGCGGACCTGCGCTCGCTCGGCACCGAGCACGGCGCGACCCTGTTCATGACCTGTGTCGCGGCGCTGAACGTCGTCCTGCGGCGCTACACCGGCAGCGACGACGTGGTGATCGGCACGCCCGCCGCGAGCAGGCACCACACCGCGATCGAGAACCTGGTCGGGTTCTTCGTGAACACGGTCGTGCTGAAGACCGAGCTGGGCGACGACCCGACGTTCGCCGAGCTCGTCGGCCGCGTCGGCGAGATCGCCCGGGGCGCCTACGCCAACCAGGACTTCCCGTTCGAGCTGCTGGTGTCGGAACTGCTGCCGGACCGCGGGATGAGCATGAACCCGCTGTTCCAGGTCTGCTTCGCGATGCAGCCGGTCATGGGCGAGCTGCTGCGCGACGAGCCCATGCTCGGGCACGCGCGGGAGGTCCGGAACGGCACGGCCAAGTTCGACCTGTGGATCTCGCTCACCGAGCGCGCGGACGGCGGCTTCGGCGGCGAGGTCGAGTACAACACCGACATCTTCGAACGCCGCACGGCGGAACGGATCGTCCGCTCCTACGAGACCGTGCTGCGGGCGGTCGTCGACGCGGCGGACCATCCGGTGTCGGCCCTGCCGGTGCTCGCCCCGGCCGACTCGGAGCTGGTGCTGGTCGAATGGAACCGCACCGAGCGCGACTTCGGCGCCGCGGCCGGACGTGCCCTGCACCGGCTGGTCGAGGACCAGGCGGACGCCGCGCCGGACGCCGTCGCGGTGCTGGCGGCCGACGCGGTCGAGCTGACCTTCGGTGACCTCGACCGCCGCGCGAACAGGCTCGCCCACCGGCTGCGCGGCATGGGCGTGGCCGCCGGAACCCCGGTGGCGGTTCATCTCGAACGGTCCTGGGAACTGGTGGTCGCCGCCCTGGCCGTCCTCAAAGCCGGCGGGACGTACGTGCCGATCGACGCGGCCTGCCCGCCGGAACGCGTGACGGCCATCGTCGCGCACGCCTGCGCACCCGCCGTCGTGACACGGGAGGTCCTGGCGGAGGCGGCGTCAGAACCGGCCACCCGGCCGGACTGCGCGACGGACGGAGACCACCCCGCCTACCTGATCTACTCGCCCGATCCCTGCGTGCGGCCCGAGGCGGTCCCGGTCGCCCATCGTGACGCCGTGAACCGGCTGCTCTGGATGCAGGACCGGTTCCGGCTCGGAGCCGGCGACCGCGTGCTGCAGCAATCGCCCGTCGGCTCCGACGCGTCCGTGTGGGAGATCTTCTGGCCGCTGCTGGCCGGAGTTCCGACGGTCCTCGCGAAGCCCGGTGCGGTGCACGCGGTTCCCCTCCTCGCCTCGCTGGTGCGGGACCGCGAGATCACCACGATGCATTTCGTCCCCTCGATGCTGCGGCTGTTCCTCGACCGCGCGGAGGCCGGGGCGCCGACCCCGCTGCGCCGCGTGCTGGTCAGCGGGGAGCGGCTCCCGCACTCGGAGAGCCGGCGGTTCCGGGCCCTGTTCCCGGACGTCGAACTGCACGCCCTCTACACACCGGTGCGGGGCGTCGGCATCGCGTTGCACAGGCCGTGCCAGGACGACGAGGACACCACGGTCGTTCCGCTCGGACAGCCGATCGCCAACACCTGCGGCTACGTCCTCGACGAGCACCGCAACCCCGTGCCCGTCGGAGCCGTCGGGGAGCTGTACCTCGGTGGCCCGCACGCCGGGTCCCACCTGATCAGAACGGGAGACCTGGCGCGCTACCTGCCGGACGGCACGCTCGTCCACGAGGGGCGGGCGCAGATCCCGGCCGGCGACGGCGACGCCGAACGCGAGCAGGCCGCGTCCGGCACCCGCGTCCAGGCGTTCGCCGCCGCTCCGGCCGCGGCCGCGCAGGAACCCCGCGACGACGCGCGGCTGACCGCCGACCGCGTCGCCGAATGGCAGGAGGTCTTCGACACCACCTACTCCGGCACACCCGCCGCCCACGGCGACGACTTCAACATCGTCGGCTGGGACAGCAGTTACACCGGCGAACCCATCCCCGCCGAGGAAATGCGGGTGTGGGTCGAGGGGACCGTCCGGCGGCTCCTCGGGTACCGGCCGCGGCGGGTGCTGGAGATCGGCTGCGGCACCGGGCTCCTGCTGTCCCGGGTCGCGCCGGGCACCGAGTACTACTGCGGCACCGACGTGTCCGACGCCGCCCTGTCCTACGTCGAGGACCGCATCCTGGGCGACCTGCCGGACTCCACCCGCGTCAAGCTCGTGCACTGCCAGGGCAATGACTTCGAGGCGCTCGACCGGGCCGTCGAGGGCGAGGAACCGTTCGACCTCGTCGTGATCAACTCGGTGGCGCAGTACTTCCCGGATGCGGGCTACCTGCGGGAGGTCGTCGCCGGGGCGGTGGCACGGGTGCGGACACCCGGCGGCACCGTGTTCCTCGGTGACCTGCGCAGCCTGCCGCTGCTGGAGACCTTCCACACCGAGGCCGAGCTGCGCCGCGCCGACCGTCCGGCGACGGTCGCGGACCTCGGCACGAGGGTCCGCCGGAGGATCGACCAGGAGCAGGAACTGGTCGTCGACCCGCGCTTCTTCGCGGTGCTGCGCCAGGAGATGCCCGCTGTCTCGCGCGGCGAGGTCATGCTCAGGCGCGGGTGGCGGCACAACGAGCTCACCCGGTACCGCTACGACGTCGCGCTGCATGTCGGCGGTGATCCGGTGGCGGCCCCTGATCCCCGGTGGCTGGACTGGGCGGCGGGTGACATCACCCTCGACGGCGTCAGGTCACTGCTCGCCGAATCCCCGGACGCCCTGGTCGTCGACCGCGTCCCCAACGCCCGGCTGGCCTCGGTCAACGCCTGGCGTGAGGCGATCGGGGCCGCCGACGGCGCGGAGACGCTTCCGCAGCCGGAGGAGGACGGCGGCGGCATCGAGCCGGACCAGTGGTGGCAGCTCGCCGAGGAACTCGGCTACCAGGCCGGCGTCGGCTGGACCGAACCCTACGAGAGGGGTGACTACCGGGTCGTCTTCCGCCGCCCCGGCTCGGCCTGGCGACCCGACTGGCTGGAGCCTCCGGCCGAAGGGACGGGCGACTCGATCCGCGGCCTTGCGAACCATCCGCTGCTGGCGCAGGCAAGCCGGAGGCTCACCGCCGAGATCGCCGTCTTCCTGCGGGAGCGGCTCCCCGAGTACATGATCCCCTCCGCGCTGGTCGTGCTGCCCGAGCTGCCGGTGGACGGCAACGGCAAGCTCGCCCGGGCCGCGCTGCCCCCGCCTTCCGATGTCGCCCGCATGGAGACCGCGGACGGCTACGTCGCTCCGCGAACGCAGGTCGAGCACGATCTCGCCGCGATCTGGGCCGAGGTCCTCGGGGTCGAGCGGGTGGGCGTGACCAGCACGTTCTTCGCGCTGGGCGGGGACTCGCTGCTGGTGATCCGGATGGTCACCAGGGCCGCCTCGAAGGGCATCGAGCTCACCCCGCAGGATGTCTTCCAGAACAAGACGATCGCGGACCTGGCCGAGCTCGCCGCCACCCGCGTGGCCGAGGGCGGAACCACCGCCCGCATGGCCGAGAGGTTCGTCGACGAGGAACTGCTGGAACGCATGCGGCAGCTGTACGCCGACGCCGAGCGGGCCTACCCGGCCACCGGAACGCAGCAGCACATCCTGTACCGGGCGCGCACCACCGGAGAGTCCGGCGCCAACGTCGTGCACCACCGCTTCCGGATCGAGGCGCCCGACTTCTCCCCGGAGGCGCTCCGCAAGGCGTGGCAGCACGCGATCGACCAGTTCGGGGCGCTGCGCACGTCGTACGTGTGGAACGACGGCGATCCGGTCCAGGTCGTCCGCGCCTCGGCGCCGCTGGTGTTCGAGGAGTTCGACTGGCGCCCGGTGCCCCCGGCCGAGCAGCAGCGGCGGCTGCACGCGCACATCGTCCGGCAACGCGAGGAGGGTTTCGATCCCGAGTCCACGCCGCAGATGCGGGTCGCGCTCTTCCGGCTCGGCGACCAGGCCTACGAGTACCTGTACATGTTCAACCTCGCCGAGCACGACGGCTGGAGCTACATGATCATCTTGCGGGCGCTCCTGGACGCCTACGAGGCGGTCCTCGCCGGACGCGACCCCGTCCCGGTCCCGGACTCCCCGGCGTACGGGGAGTTCTGCGCGGCCCAGCGGACCCGGGACATGACCGCCGCCGAGGACTTCTGGCGCGCCGAGCTCGACGGCCTCTCCCTCCCGTCGCCGGTCATCACGTCGGCGCCGGAGGACGGCGCGCGCTCGGCGCTGCCGTACCTGCAGGAGAGCACGGTGGTGCCACCGGAGGTCACGACGAAGCTGACCGAGCTGGCCCGCCGGAACAACCTCACCGCCTACACCCTCTTCCAGGGCATGTGGGCGGCGCTGCTGAGCTCGATGACCGCAAGCCCGGAGCCGGTGTTCGGGACCGTGTTCTCCGGACGGGCCACGGCCGACGACGGAACCCTCACCGGGGACGTGGAGAGCGCGATCGGCCAGTTCTTCAACATCCTCCCGGTCCGCTTCGCGGTCCGCCCCGAGCTGCCGCTGCCGGTGATGCTGGCCGGGCTGCAGCGGAAGGTCTCGGAGATCGCCCGGTACGAGTACATGCCGCCGGAGCGGCTGTACGAGCTGGCCGGGGTGCCGCAGAGCGGGTTCCTCTTCGAGAGCTACATCGTCAACGAGACGTTCCCCGAGCTGGCGGGCAACTTCGAGCGCTTCGGGAACGTGCTCGCCGCGACGCCGATCGAGTTCGTCAACCAGACCGACCACCCGCTGCGCATCGAGTTCGCGTTCCTCGACGACAGCCTGATGATCAACATGAACCACTACGCCGACCGCTTCCCCGAGGGAAGGGTCGCCGAGTACCTGGACCGGCTCGACCTGCTCCTGCGGATCGCCGCGGAGCGGCCGGAGCACTCGGTGGGCGACCTGCTCGCGGAGCTCGACCGCCGATGCCGACGAGGGGAGCCTGCGTGATCGCGGAGTTGTTCGAGGTCCAGGCGCGTCGCGCCCCCGATGCCGTGGCCGTCGTCCATGGCGACGTCTCGATGTCCTACGGCGAGCTGAACGCGCGGGCCAACCGCCTCGCGCACGAGCTGATCGCCAGGGGCGCCGGGCCGGAACGGCGCGTCGTCGTCGCCTTCGACAAGTCCGCGGAACTGGTGGTGGCGATCCTGGCGGTGCTCAAGGCGGGCGCGGCCTACGTGCCGGTCGATCCCGCCTATCCCGCCGAACGGATCGCCTTCCTGTTCGGCGACTGCGATCCGGCGCTCGTGCTGAGCAGCAGGCCGGTGCTCGAAACCCTGCCCGAGTCGGCCGCGCCGGTGGTCGACATCGACGCGCTGACGTCCGCCGCCGACGCGCCGGACCCGGTCGACGCCGACCGCACGCACGCGCTGAGCCTGTCGAACATCGCGTATGTGGTCTACACGTCGGGCTCCACCGGGGTGCCCAAGGGTGTCGAGGTCTCCCACGAGGCCGTGATCCGCCTGTTCTCGGCCACCGACCACTGGTTCGGCTTCGGGCCGGACGACGTCTGGGCGCTGTTCTTCTCCCACGCCTTCGACTTCTCGGCCTGGGAGATGTGGGGCGCGCTGCTGCACGGCGGCCGGCTCGTCATCGTGCCCCACGCGGTGAGCCGGTCCCCCCAGGATCTCCTGCGGCTCCTGATCGACGAGGGCGTCACCGTGCTGAACCAGACACCGTCGGCCTTCTATCCGCTGATGGAGGCGCATCTGCAACGCGACGACGGCGGAGAGCGGCCATTGTCGCTGCGGATCGTCGTGTTCGGGGGCGAGACGCTCGACCTCGGCAAGCTGAAGGACTGGTACGCGCGCCACGGTGACGAGAGCCCGGCCTTGGTGAACATGTACGGGATCACCGAGACGACCGTGCACGTCACCTATCGCCTGCTGTCCAGGTCGGACACCGAGGGAGAACCGGCGAGCGTCGTCGGCGTCGCGATGCCCGACCTGTGCCTCTACGTGCTGGACGACGCGCTGCGCCCGGTCCCGGTGGGCGTGACCGGCGAGCTGTATGTGTCCGGCCCGGGCCTCGCCCGGGACTACCTCAACCGTCCCGACCTGACCTCGCAGCGGTTCGTGGCCGACCCCTTCGGCTCGCCGGGTTCCCGGATGTACCGCTCCGGCGACCGCGTGCGCTGGAACCAGAACGGCGACCTGGAGTTCATCGGCCGGGTCGACAACCAGGTCAAGGTGCGCGGCTTCCGCATCGAGCTCGGCGAGATCGAGTCCGTGCTGGCCCGGTGCGAGGGGGTCTCGCGGTGCGCGGTGACCCTGCGCGAGGACCGGCCGGGGGACCAGCGGCTCGTCGCCTACGTCGTGCCCGCCATGGGCGGCTAGCCCCCGGGCCACGGCACCAAGGTCCCATGGTCGCCTCCGATCCGGGCTCCTAGCCTGGTGGAGGACCCCTCGCCCCCAACGCCGAAGGGAACATCATGACCTCTCGATCCGCGGCGACCGGCACCGACCAGGTGTCGGACCTGTACGACTCGTTCGGGCCGTTGCTGAGCATGATCTGGGACGACAACTACCACTTCGGATACTGGGAGGACGCGGCCGACGACAGCTCGATCGAGGTCGCGACCGACCGCTTCACCGACGTCCTCATCGGCAGGCTCGGCGTCGGCGGGAACGACCGCGTGCTCGACGTCGGCTGCGGCGTGGGCAAGCCGGCGGTGCGGCTCGCCGAGGCCACCGGGGCGGCCGTGGTGGGGATCTCGACCAACGCCCTGCAGATCAGCAAGGCGGGCGAGCGTGCGGAGGCTCGGGGGCTGGTGGAGCGGGTGACCTTCCAGAAGGCCGATGCGATGGAGACGGGGTTCGACGACGCGTCCTTCGACGCGGTGCTGGCGTTCGAGTCCCTGGTGCACATGGACCGGGCGAAGGCGCTGCGGGAGATCAGGCGCGTCCTTGTTCCCGGCGGGCGGCTCGTCCTGACGGACCTCACCGTCCCCAAGGGCTTGGAGCGCTCCGCGGGCGGCGCGGGGAAGCTCAGCTCGCTGACGAGCCTCGACGAGTATCCGCAGGTCATCGCGGATGCCGGGTTCGTCCTGGATGAGCTGGTCGACGTGACCGACCACACCAGGTACACCGTGCCGCGCATCACCGAGAACCTCCAGCGCCACCGGGACGAGTTCGAGCGGGTGCACGGGGTCAACGTCGACGACATCCACAACGCGACGATCTCCTCCGATATGGACGTCGCCGACATCGGATGCCTGATCGCGGTCGCCCACAGGCCGGGCCCGTTCTGATGACGGCGGGCACCCCTCCCGTCCCGGCGGCGGACATCCCTCCCGTCCCGCTGGCCCGGACCTGCCCGTTCGCGCCGCGTGAGGAGTACACGCGGCTGCGCGGGGAGCAGCCGGTCTCCCGGGTGAGGATGGCGGGCGGCAACACCGCCTGGCTCCTGACCCGCTACGCCGACGTGCGGTCGATGCTGTCCGACCCCCGGTTCGGCTCCGACCGGGCTCATCCCGGGTTCCCCCTGTTCACGCCGGGCCAGGCGCAGGCCGTCAAGGCGTTCCCGCAGAGCATCGGCAGCCTCGACGGCGCGGCGCACGCCCGCGCCCGCCGCGCCGTGGCCGGCGAGTTCACCGTGCGGCGCGTGGCCGGGCTGCGGCCCCGGGCCGAGCGCATCGTCGAGGACAGGCTGGACGACCTGCTGAGCTCCCGCGAGCGTCCCGTGGACCTGGTGTCCGCTTTCTCGCTCCCGGTCGCGTCGCTGGTGATCTGCGAGCTGCTCGGCGTCCCGTACGACGACCACGAGTACTTCCAGGCCCGCACCGACCTCTACGTCGACCGGGGCACGGATCGGGAGACGTGGGTCCGGGCGGTCACCGAGATCCGGCAGTACCTCGACGGGCTGGTCCGCGCCAAGGAGGGCGACCCCGGGGACGACCTGATCAGCAGGCTGGTCGCCGGGCAGCGCGCCGAGCCGGATCCGGTCTACGACCACGACGGACTGGTCAACCTGGCCTGGACGCTGCTGATCGCCGGGCATGAGACGACCGCCAGCATGATCTCGCTGAGCACCATGGCCCTCCTGATGGAGGGCCCGGAACGGCGGGCGGCCATGGCCCGTGACCCCGCGCTGGTCGATGACGCGGTTGAGGAATGGCTGCGCTACTTCACCATCGCCGAGGTCACCACCTCCCGCACCGCGCTCGAGGACGTCGTGATCGGCGGAGTGACCATCCGCGCCGGGGAAGGCGTGATCGGGCTGGGTTCCACCGCGAACCGGGACCCGGAGGTGTTCGAGGACCCGGACACGCTGAACCTCACGCGCGGGCGGCGCGATCACCTGGCGTTCGGCTACGGCCCCCACCAGTGCCTCGGCGCGAACCTGGCGAGGCTCGAACTACGGATCGCACTGCAGGCGCTGCTGCGGCGCATTCCCGGCCTGCGCCTCGCGGTGGAGGTGGAGCGGCTGCGGTTCAAGGAGGACGCGAACGTCTACGGCCTGGTCGCGCTGCCGGTCAGCTGGTGACGACGGTCGCGGCCTTCCATTCCCTGATGGCCGAGCGCGCCGCGTCGAGCCGCTTCCCGGGCGCCGAGCGGAGCAGGACCCGGTGCAGCTCGCTGCCGATGACGATGCCCGCGGCGTGCGGGGCGATCAGGCCGATCTCGGACGGGCGCGAGATGCCGAAACCGGCGAGGAACGGCTTCCGCGCGGTCGCGGCCAGGGTCTCGGCGAGTGCCCCGGCCGACGGGGCGTCGAGTTCCGAGCCGGTGGCCGGTGACATGGTGCGATAGGTCGCGGGGGCCGCGGCGGACTCCAGGGCGTCCGCCGCCGGGTCGTCCACCGCCCGGATCACCGGGATCGCGGCCAGCCCGCCGGCGGCGACGTCCCGCAGCTCTCCCGGGTCCGGGGCGGTCAGCACCAGGCCGTCCGTGCCGGACCGCACCGATTCGGTGATCAGCCGTTCCCGGCCGAGGTCGGCGACCGTCTCCGGATAGATCAGGGAAAGGATCGGCGTGCCGGGAAGGGCGGCCCGGATCTCGCCCAGCAGCGCGAACGCCCGCTCGGGCGGGAGGCCGCCCGCGCGCTGGAACGACTCGGCCACGATGGCGCCCTTCGGCGCGGTGGACGGTGTGGGGATGCCGACCTCGATGACGTCCGCGCCCGCTTCCACGGCGGCCAGGGGGAGGTCCAGGCCCGCCGTCGTCAGCGGGTCGCCGAGCGTGAGGTAAACGATGAGCAGCGAGGACCGCCGCGCGGCCAGGCGGTCGCCGAACCGGTTCATGCCTTCTCCAGACGGGTTCATGGCGGCACGCTACGCGTCGAAGTCGACGGTGACCTCGTCGCTGGTCGGCACCGCCTGGCAGGTGAGCACGAATCCCTCCGCGAGGTCAGGCCGGCTGAGGGCGAAGCTGGTGAGCTGGCGCGTGCCGCCGTCGACGAGCTTGGCCCGGCACGTCCCGCACACACCGCTGCGGCAGGCGAACGGGAGGTCGGTCCGGGATCGGAGGGCCCCTTCCAGGATCGAGACGCCGGGCGGGAGACCGACCGTGGACGCCCGGCCGGCCAGGATGAGCGTGGCCTTCGCACCGATGATCTCGGGCTCGTCCTCGGGCGGCGGAGGAGGGGGGCCCTCGCTGTAGAACAGCTCGACGTGCACCGCCTCGGGTGGGACTCCGCGATCGAGCAGCGTCCTGCCGGCGGCGGCGAGCATGCCTTCGGGGCCGCAGAGCCACCAGTGCCCGACCGACGCCGCGTCCACGACCCGGTCGAGCAGGTCGCCGAGCCGGCCGGCGTCCAGCCTGCCCGACAGCAGCGGGGCCGCACCCGACTCCCGCGACAGGACGTGCACGACGTGCAGGCGGTCGCGATAGCGGTCCTTCAGGTCCGCCAGCTCGTCGGCGAGCATCACCGAGCGCGTGGTGCGGTTGCCGTAGATCAGGCTGACGCGCGCCTCGGGGCTCCCGGCGAGCAGGGTGCCGATGATCGACAGCACCGGAGTGATCCCGGACCCGGCCGCGATGAACCCGTGGTGGCCGTCGCGGGACTCGGGTGGAGGCGTGAAGAGCCCCTGGGGCGCCATCGCCTCCAGCTCGTCACCGGGGGAGAGCGACGGGAGGATCCCATCGGAGAACAGCCCGCCGCGTACCCGCCGCACCCCGATGCGCAGCTCGCCGCCGGCGGGGGAGCAGATCGAGTATGAGCGGCGCTCCTCCACCCCGTCCCTGGCGAATCGGAACGTCAGGAACTGCCCTGGGGCATGCGCGTAGGACCGCCCGCCCGGCGGCTCGAAGGTGACCGTGAGCGCGTCGGCGCAGATCCGCTCCACGCGGGTGACACGAAGCTTGTGGAACTCGACGGGGGCGCGCATCAGATCGCCTTCATGTGCTCGAAGGGCTCGCCGCAGGCCGTGCAGGAGTGCAGCGACCTGCATGCCGTGCCCGAGAACCGGGAGAGCTCCACCGTGCCGCCGCTCCCGCAGCGCGGACACGTCTCCGGCGGCCTCGGCGCCAGCGTCAACGGCACCGGCCCCTGGTGCCGCGGCGCGGGCCCGGGCGGGGTGATCGCGTGGTCGGCCAGCTTCCGGCGGCCGCTCTCGCTGATCCAGTCGGTCGTCCACGCCGGAGCGAGAACGGTGGTGATCTCGCAGCGCGGGAAGCCCGCCCGGGCCAGCGCCGCCTGGATGTCCGCGCGCATCTGCGCCAGCGCGGGGCATCCGGTGTAGGTCGGGGTCAGGGCCACCTCGACCCTGTCGCCGTTCAGTTCGACCCCGCGGATCACCCCGAGCTCCGCCAGCGTCACCACCGGCAGCTCCGGGTCCAGGACCGATTCGACCGCCTGCCGTGCCCGTGCCACGCCGGTCACCAGGTCGCCCCCGGCATGGCGCGGACCAGCGACTGCATCTCGTCGAGGAGCGGGCCGAGCTCCTCGGTGTGCTCGCCGTCGCGGCCGGGATGGGGTTCGCCGTCCGGGACGAACGCGGGCGGAGGCAGTTCGGCGTGGGCGAGGACCTCGGTCAGAACGCCGAGGACCTCGGTGCGGACCGTGGCGGGATCGACCGCGACGCCCTGCGCGGCCAGCCGGGTCTCGACCGGGTGGGGCGCGAAGAGTTCCTCGGCGTACGGCCACACGGCGTCCAGGCCGGCGGTCATCCGGGCGCGGGAGTACGAGGTGCCGGCGCCCAGCCGGATCACCCACTGGGTCGCATGGTCACGGTGGTAGGTGATCTCTTTCGCGCCCTTGGCCGCGAGCGCGGCGAGCAGCCGGTCCCGAGATCCGGCGAGCCGGGTGAAGATCGCCAGGCGCCAGCTGCTGAACAGCAGGAGCCTGGCCATCGTGGCGGCGAAGTCGCCGCCCGGACCCGGCCCCAGGTCGAGCTCGGCGAGCCGCACGTTCCGGAACTGCGGCGCGTCCCGCCAGTACGCCAGTGCGTCCTCGTCGCCCTCCTCGCGCACCTCGGCCACCCGGGCCAGCAGGACCCGGGCGTGCCCCAGCAGGTCGAGCGCGATGTTGGCGAGGGCGATGTCCTCCTCGATCTCGGGGGCCTTCGAACACCACTCGCTGAGGCGCTGCGCGTAGATCAGCGCGTCGTCGCCGAGCATCAGGCAGTACTCGGCGAGATCGGCGCGGTCGACGCCCTCGGGGACGCCGCGGTCGACGCGGGCGAGACCGTCGGTGAAGCCGGTGCCGAACGCCCACTGGCCGTTGTCGTCCTCGCGTACGAGGGCCTTGAAGAGGTTTTCAGTCGGCATGGGTGTCCTAGATGTGGGGAATTTCCTCGGCCACGACATAGAACGTCGGGTGCCGGTAGACCTTGTCGGCCGACGAGGTGAAGAAGGAGTCCTTCTCCTCGGGGCTGGACGCGGTGATCTGGGCGGACGGGACCACCCAGATGCTGGTCCCCTCGTTGCGCCGGGTGTAGACGTCGCGGGCGTTGCGCAGCGCCATCTCGGCGTCCGGCGAGTGCAGAGAGCCGACGTGCACGTGGTTCAGGCCCCGCTTGCCGCGGATGAACACCTCCCACAGCGGCCATGAGTCGCTCACGCGCCCACCTCCGCGCCCTCGTTGCGCCGCGCGTAGGCGAGGGCGGCCTCGCGCACCCAGGCGCCCTCCCGGTGGACCCGCTCCCGGTGGGCGATCCGCTGCGCCCGGAGCGGGCCGTCACCCGAGATCAGGCGCTCGAAGTCCGCCCAGTCCGGATCGGTGTAGTCGTAGTGCTCGCGCTCGGGGTTCCAGCGGAGCGCCGGATCGGGCGGCCGGACGCCGAGCGCCTCGGCCTGCGGCGCCGCCATGTCGACGAACTGCTGGCGCATCTCGTCGTTGGTGACGCGCTTGATCCGCCACCGCATCGAGCGCTCGGTGTGCGTGGACCGCGCGTTCGGCGGACCGAACATCATCATGGTCGGCCACCACCAGCGCTCCAGCGACTCCTGTACCATGGCCCGCTGTTCCGCGGTCCCGCGCATCATCGCCGTGAGCAGCTCGTAGCCCTGCCGGTGGTGGAAGCTCTCCTCCTTGCAGATGCGGAACATCGCGCGGGCGTACGGCCCGTAGGACGCGCGGCACGCCGGGACCTGGAGGCAGATAGCGGCGCCGTCGCCGAGCCAGGCGATCGTGCCCACGTCGGCGTAGGTGCGCACGGGGTGGTCGAACAGGGCCGAGTAGCGCTGCTCGCCCGCCAGCAGGCGCTCGGTGAGCTCGGCGCGGTCCACGCCGAGCGTCTCGATGGCGGAGTAGACGTAGAGGCCGTGCCCGGCCTCGTCCTGGACCTTGGCGAGCAGGATCGCCTTGCGGCGCAGCGAGGGGGCGCAGCCGATCCACTCGGCCTCGGGCTGCATCCCGATGATCTCCGAGTGCGCGTGCTGCGACATCTGCCGGACGAGCGTCCTGCGGTACCCCTCGGGCATCCAGTCGCGGGGCTCGATCCGCTCGTCGGCGGCGATCCTGGCCTCGAACTCGGCCTCCAGCCCGGCCTCGGTGGCGGCGGTGTCGGTCATGGCCGGTCAGGCCCCGCCGCGCAGGGCCCGGACCATCGAGGCCGGGTCGTCGCTCTTGGCGATGGCGGTGCCGATGACCATGGCGTCCGCGCCGGCGGCCGCGACCCGGTCGACGTCGGCGGCCGACAGCAGCGCGCTCTCGGAGATCGAGTAGACGTCGGCGGGCACCAGCGAGACCAGTTCCTCGGTGGTCTGCACAGTGCCATCGTCCATCTCCAGCGCGGTGATGTCGCGGTTGGCGATGCCCACCATCGCCGCGCCCAGGTCGATCGCCGTCTCCAGCTGCCGCGCCGTGCGCACGCAGACGACGACCTCCAGCCCGATCACCTCCGCGCGCGCTTTCATCTCCCGCACGAGCCCGAGGTCGGGGATGGTGCTCAGGGTGAGCTGGACGGCGTCGAACCCGGTGTCGAGGGACTCGTCCATCTGGGCGACGGACGCGAAGAACTCCTTGCGCATGAGCGGGACGGTCGCGTTCTTGCGGATGCGCCGCGCGGCGTCCAGGCTGCCGCCGAAGTGCTGCCCGTCGGTGGGCGTCGCCAGGGCGTCCACGTCGGCCTCCTCCAGGGCCCGCACGTACGGCTCGAGGCGTTCGCCGGAGATCAGCTCGCCGTCGCGCGGCGATCGGAGTTTGACGTCGACGATCAGTGCGGGGCGCTTCTTGTGCCGCGCCGAAGCGAGGACGTCGCGCAGGCTGTGCTTTACCACGGCGTTTCCTTCCAGGTGGACCGGGCTTCCGCCCGGGAGGCAGTGCGGGGGGAGGGGGCTCAGGCGAGTTGCTCGGCGGCCTCCCGCTTGAGTCGCTGTTTGTCGAGCTTTCCGGAGCTGATCACCGGGAGCGCGGAGCGCAGCGTCAGTGTGGTCGGCACGTGCAGGTCCGACAGCCGCCCGCGCACGTGCTCCTGGAGGTCGCCGACCGTGACGTGACGGCCGGGGACGAGCACGACGGCCGCGTGCACGTGCTCGACCTCGTCGCGGTCGCGGACGCCGAAGACCGCCGCCTGCGCCACAGCCGGGTGGCGCAGCAGGACGTTCTCGACCTCCACGGGATAGATCTTGATCCCGCTGTGCTTGATGACGTGGGCGAGGCGGTCGACCAGGTGCAGGTAGCCGCCGGTGTCGAAGTAGCCGAGGTCGCCGGTGTGGAACCAGCCGTCCCGCAGCGCCTTCTCGGTGAGCCGGGGATCGTTCCAGTAACCGTTCAGCATTCCGGGGGACCGCACGCAGACCTCGCCGATCCCGCCCGCGGGAGCCGGCTCGCCCGACTCGGGATCGCGCAGCTCGACGTCGATGCCGGGGGAGGGGCGTCCCGCGGTGCCCAGCCGTTCGAAGGCCAGGTGGTCGGGGCCGGGCAGTCCGCAGATCTCCCAGGTCTCGGTCGTCCCGTACGTCTGGACCAGCACCGGGCCGAAGGTTTCGACCGCCTGCGCCATCCGCGTCGGCGACGCGGGCGTGCCGCCGTAGAGGAGCCGGGTGAGCGACGAGGTATCGGTGGCGGGCAGGTCCGGGTGGTCGAGGAGCCGGTAGACCTGGGGCGCGGCCAGGAACGCCTGCGTAACGCGGTCCTCGGCGAACGCGCGCAGGACCCGGCCGGGGTCGAAGCCCTCGTGCAGGACGAGCGTTCCGCCGGAGGTCAGCGCCGCGTCCACCATCGGGCCGACGGTGTGGCTGAGCGGCGTGGTGACGAGCATCCGCGGGCGCTCGCCGGGCGCGAAGGTGGTGGAGACCGCGTGGCTCCACGCGCGGAACGAACGGCAAATGCCCTTGGGCGTGCCGGTCGAGCCGCTGGTGTAGGTGATGATCGCCAGGTCCTCCGGCCGTACCGCCGCGCAGGCCCGGGCGACGTCGGAGGCGGTCGCGGTGACGGGCCCGTGCAGATCGTGGACGCCGGGGCCGAGATCACCGGCGGCCGCGAGGACGAGGGGATTCGTCGCGCGCTCGCGGATCTGCATCGCGCGCGCGTGGTTCCAGGCGTCGGTCACCAGCAACCTGGTGGACGTCTCCTCCACCATGGCGAGCTGCGGTTCGACGGGCAGCGCGTCTTGCGAGGAGGCGGCGTTGGTCGACCGCAGATGGATGACGGTGGCGCCCAGCAGGTTCGCCGCGTAGCGCCCCACCAGAAGGTCGGGGCTGTTGGACGCGGTGAGCAGCGCGACGGTCCAGTCCCGGTCCACGCCCAGGTCGAGCATCGCCTGGGCGGCCGAGAGGATCATCCGCCGCAGCCCGCCCGCCGAAAGAGCGGTGTCCCGCCACCAGAGCAGCGGGCGGTCCTGGTCGTCGCCCAGTGCGTCGACAATTCTTTGCACATAGTGCTGCGATGCGAGCCGCACCTGATGCTCCCCCGCCCTTATTTGTAAAGTGTTTGATATCCCCGTGTATGGAACGTGAGCGATCAGGACGCGGAGCTCTCGTCGTGCAGGAGCTGCGCGACGCGAATCAGGCTGGAATTGGCCGCGGGGGTGCCGATGCTGATGCGCAGCCCGCCGTTGGAGTACAGCCGTACGGCGATGCCCTCCTGGTGGCAGCGCAGCGCGAAGTCGAAGCAGCGGTCCTCGGGCGGGAGCCAGATGAACGAGGCCTCGCTGCGCGGCGGCCTGAAGCCGTACTCGGTGAGCGCGCTCCACAGGCGCTTCCGCTCGCGGATGAGGGACTCGACCCGCTCCTCGACCTTGCTGAAACTGCGCAGCGATGCTACGGCCGCGGCCTGGCCCAGCGCGCTGATGGTGAAGGGCGGGATCTGCTCGTGCAGCATGTCGATGATCGGGCTGTGGGCGACGGCGTAGCCGACCCGCAGGTCCGCGAGCCCGTGCGCGTTGGAGAAGCTGCGCAGCACCACGACCTGCTGGTAATCGCGGTAGATGTCGATGCCGTTGGCCGCCGCCGGGTCGCGGACGAACTCCTGGAACGCCTCGTCGAGCACGACGATGGTGTCCGCCGGCAGTGCGTTGATGAACTTGCGCAGGTCGACGTCGTTGATCGGCACGCCGGTCAGGTTGTGCGGGTTGCTGAGCAGGACGATCTTCACCGCCGGGCCCAGCGCCGCGGCCATCCCCGGCAGGTCGTGCGCGCTCTCGCGGGTGAGCGGCACCCGGATCGGCGGCACGTGCGCCATCCGGCTGATGATGTCGTACGCCTCGAACGACGGCGTCGGGTACATGATCTGCGTGCCCGGCTCGAACGACGCCGCCCGCACGAGCTGGAGGGCGATCTGCAGGGTGTCGGCGCCCACCACGATGTCGTCCTCGGGCACGCAGTGGTGGCGGGACAGCTCGCTGACCAGGCCGAGGCAGGTGGGGTCCGGGTAGCGGTTGACGTTCCCGATCGCGAACTCCAGGGCGCGCCGGACGTCGGCCAGAGGCGGAAAGGGGTTCTCGTTCAATGAGAGGACATGAAGTGAGTGCGGATCGAGAGGCAAATCCGTATCGCTCGATTCCGGCATCATAGTCACCAAGGTGCTGTCACCCTCCCCGCGACCACGGATAGCAAGCCTGCTGTTTGGAATATCCACATTATTACCCCCGTATGAGGACATATGTATGTCCAGAAAGTCTCATTGACTTTCTGTTGTCGACCGATGCCTTAATGTGCATCAAGCCGCTTGTCAACAGCGCGGATTCGATTGCGGCGCGCGACCCCCCGGGTCGTCGCTCAGGGAGTGGGCTCGGTGGCCGGGGCCGGCGCGGGGCGGGGCGCCGCACGGGTGGCGCCCGGCAGGAAGAAGGCGCAGAGCAGGGCGAGGACCGCGAGCCCGGCGGCGACCCCGAAGGCCGCGCCGTACCCGGCCGTCAGGTTGTGCAGGGGGTCGCTCGCATGTGAGTTGCGGGTCGTGTCGGCGGCGACGGTCGCGATGACCGCCAGTCCCAGGGAGATGCCGACCTGGCGGGTGGTGTTCAGGATCCCGGATGCCAGCCCTGCCTCGTTCGGCGCGACGCCGGACATGGCCGCCATGGCGAGCGGTGCGTTGGCGAGCCCGAGCCCGAGGAAGGTCAGGACGCTCGGTGCCAGGACGTCGCTCAGGAACGAGCCCCCGGCGCTCACCTGGGTCAGCCAGGCCAGTCCCGTGCTCCCGAGGGCCGCGGCGATGAGCAGCAGCGTGCGCGGCCCCACGCGCATGTTCAGCCGGGCGGCGAACTGGGAGGTCGCGGCCATGGCGATGGTGGGAGCGAGGAAGGCGAGCCCCGCCTTGAGCGCCGAGTAGCCGAGGACGTTCTGCACGTACAGCGACAGCACGAACAGGCTGGGATAGACGGCCGCCGAGATCCAGAACATGGTGAGGTTGGCGGCGGCGACGCTGCGCACGGTCAGCAGGCGCAGCGGCATGATCGGCTCACGGGCGACCGCGGTCTCGTGCACGACGAACCAGCCGAGCAGGACGACGCCGGCGAGCAGCGTCCCCCAGGTGACGGGCGAGCTCCAGCCCCGCTCCCCGCTGCTGACCGCCCCGTAGGTCAGCGACAGCAGGCCGGCGGTGGACAGCAGGACGCCGAGCACGTCCAGGCGCGCCCGGCGCGGCGGGCGCGGCGTGGCCGGGATGGCCTTCTGCGCGACGGCCAGCCCGGCGATGCCGAACGGGATGTTGATGAGCAGCGTCCAGCGCCAGTTGGCGACCTCGACCAGCACCCCGCCGAACAGCGCACCGGCCGCGAAGCCGACGCCGCTCGAGGCGGTCCAGGCGCCCATCGCCTTGGCCCTGGCCTGTCCCTCGGAGTAGGTCGTGGTGAGGATGGTGAGGATCGACGGGGCCAGCAGCGCCGCGCCGAGCCCCTGCAGGGCGCGGGCCGCCAGCAGCGTGCCCTCGTCCTGGGCGACGCCGCCGGCGAGGCTGGCGATGGTGAACAGGATGATGCCGGACTGGAACAGGAACTTGCGGCCGAGGATGTCGGCGAGCCGCCCGCCGAGGAGCAGGAACCCCGCGAACGCGAGGGTGTAGGCGTTCACGATCCACTGCAGGTTCCCGTGACCGAACCCGAGGTCTCGACTGATGGCCGGGAGTGCGACGTTCACGATGGAGGCGTCGAGCAAGATCATGAACTGGGCCCCGCAGAGCAGCATCAGCAGCTGCCGCGAGCCCTGGGCCGGCTTGGGAGGCGTGCCGGCAGGATCTCGGGTGGTGGTGGACATCAGATGAGCGATCCCCCTAGTGCCGTGGTCCTCGGCGCGGTGGCGGCCGGTGGCGTGACCTCGTGCCTCGGCGGCATCCGTTAGCGTGTGTACCGCTGACAGTCATTGATCCGGGTGTGCGCCGTCACCCCGTGTCGGAATGGCGTGCACAGAGAGTGCAATTCAGGGTGGTAGATAACTCAGATTATAAGCCTGCAAGTAACTTGAGTTATTTGTCAAGCCTGAGAGGATGGTGCTCGTGGTAGGCGTTCAGGACCCCGCCGAGAGACTCGGCTTCTTGCTCTGGCATCTCTCCCAGGCGTTCAACATCAGGGCCGAGCACGCGCTCGCGCCGCTGGATCTGACTCTGGCGCAGAACAGCGCCCTCATGGTGTTGAGCGCCCACCCCGGCGCCTCCGGCGCCGAGCTCGCCCGCCGCTGCGCGGTCACCGCGCCGGCGATGGGCCGGGCGGTCGACGGCCTGGTCAAACGCGGCCTGGTCGAGCGCAGCCCCCGGCCCGGCAGCCGCCGGATCATCGGGCTCTGGATCACCTCGTCGGGCGTGGCCCTCGCCGAGCGTGCCCAGGAACTGCTGGAGTCCATCGAGACCGAGATCCTCGGCGGCTTCTCCCCGGCCGAGCGCGAGGAGGTGCGGCGCTACATGGTGCGCCTGGTCGTCGGCGCGGGCGTCTACTCGCTGACCTGACGGCCGCCCGTCCCGGAGGCACCCCCACCCGGTAGGGGCGGCCCGTTCGGGCAGCCCGTTCGAGGGCCCCGATCGGGCATAGGTCTCGCCCCCTCCCGTCGGCACGCTGGACCCATGAACCGGCATGTTGAGTTCTTCTCGCGCGAGACGGCGAGGTTCGCGGAGCACCGGCGCGAGTTCCTGGAGCTTGGACGGCGCGCGGGCAGGTTCCCCAGTGCGATCGCACGCACGGACGGCGCGGACACCGAGATCAGCGTCTGGTGCAGCAACGACTATCTCGGAATGGGACAGCACCCGCGTGTTCTGGAGGCCATGAAAAAGGCGGTCGATGAATATGGCGCGGGTTCCGGCGGGTCCCGCAACATCGGCGGGACGAACCACTACCACGTCCTTCTGGAAAAGGAGCTGGCCGCCCTCCACGGCAAGGAGGAGGGCCTGCTGTTCACCTCCGGGTACACCGCCAACGACGGGGCCCTCTCCATCCTCGCCGGGCGGGTGCCGGACACGGTGGTGTTCTCCGACGCGCTCAACCACGCCTCGATCATCGACGGTCTCCGGCACAGCAAGGCCGAGAAGCAGATCTTCCGCCACAACGACACGGCCCACCTGGAGGAGCTCCTGGCGGCCGCCGATCCCGACCGCCCGAAGCTGATCGCCCTGGAGTCGGTGTATTCGATGTCCGGCGACATCGCGCCGCTGGCCGAAGTGGCGGAGCTCGCCCGGCGGTACGGCGCGACGACGTTCCTCGACGAGGTGCACGCCGTCGGGATGTACGGGCCCGAGGGTGCGGGGATCGCCGCCCGCGAGGGGATCGCGGACGAGTTCACCGTCATCATGGGCACGCTCGCCAAGGGCTACGGGACCGCGGGCGGGTACATCGCGGGCCCGGCTCCGCTGGTGGACGCGGTGCGCAGCTTCTCCCGGTCGTTCATCTTCACCACCTCGCTGCCGCCGTCGATCGCCGCCGGCGCTCTCGCCGCGGTCCGGCACCTGCGCGCCACCGACGAGGACCGCGACCGGCTGGCGGCGAACGCGCGGGCGCTGCACGAGCAGCTCGACCAGCGCCGCATCCCCTACCTCTCCCCGATGACGCACATCGTCTCGGTGTTCGTCGGCGACGAGGGGCTCTGCAAGAAGGCGTCCGCCCTGCTGCTGCAGAGGCACGGCATCTACGTCCAGGCGATCAACGCCCCCAGCGTCAAGGCGGGGGAGGAGATCCTGCGCGTGGCGCCGTCGGCCACCCACACCACCGACGACGTCGTGAAGTTCGTCGAGGCGCTCGACGGCATCTGGGGAGAACTGGGCATCGGGCGTGTCTGAGGCCGCCCTGTCCCTTTCGGTGGCCGCCGTACTCGCGGAGTCGGCGGCCCGGCGCCCCGGCCACCCCGCCCTCGTGCTGGACGCGGACGAGGTGACCTACGGCGAGCTGTGGGACGCGGCCCGCCGGTACGCCGCCGTGCTGCGGGAGCAGGGCATCGGCCCCGGCGACACTGTGGCGTTGCTCGTGCCGAACTCCCTTGAGTTCCCGATGGCGTACTTCGGCGCGCTGGCGCTCGGCGCGGTCGTGGTCCCGGTGCACGCGCTGCTCAGGGCCAACGAGATCGAGTACGTGCTGCGTGACTCGGCGGCGAAGGTCCTGGTCTGCGCCGGGCCGCTGCTGGAGGAGGGCGGCAAGGCCGCCGAAGCGGCCGGGGTGCCGATGCTGACCGTGCTGGACGAGGATCCGTCCCGCCCCGCAGGCGCGGGGGCGCCCCGCCTGGACCGGCTCGCCGAGCAGGCCCGGCCGATCGACGGTCACGTGCCCCGCGACCCCGCCGATCTCGCGATCGTCCTTTACACGTCCGGGACGACCGGGCGGCCGAAGGGGGCGATGCTGACGCACCTGAACATCACGATGAACGTCGCGGTGACGATGCTGTCGCCGTTCGACTTCGGGGCCGGCGACGTCCTGCTCGGTTGCCTGCCGCTGTTCCATACGTTCGGCCAGATCTGCGGGATGCTGACGTGTTTCCGGGCGGGCGGCACGATGGCCCTGATGCGCAGGTTCGAGGCCGCCGCCGCGCTCGACCTCATGGTCGCGCGGGAATGCACGGTCTTCATGGGCGTGCCGACGATGTACATGGAACTGCTCGACCTGGCGGCGTCCGACCCGCGGCGGCCGCCGCTCGACCGCGCCTTCTCCGGTGGCTCGGCGCTGCCGGTGCGCGTGCTGCGGGAGTTCGAGGACGTGTACGGCTGCCGCATCTACGAGGGGTACGGCCTGACCGAGACCTCGCCGGTCGTCGCGTACAACCAGCGCGCCTGGCCGTGCCGCCCGGGGACGGTGGGGCTGCCGATCTGGGGCGTCGAGGTCGGGATCGCCCGCGCGGACCTGGCCGGCCGGATCGAGCCGGTGCCGCCCGGCGAGGTCGGCGAGGTGGTCGTCCGGGGCCACAACGTGATGGCGGGGTACCTCAACCGGCCCGACGCCACCGCCGAGGCGATCGTGGACGGCTGGTTCCGTTCGGGTGATCTCGGCGTGAAGGACGCCGACGGCTACCTGACCATCGTGGACAGGAAGAAGGACATGGTGGTCCGCGGGGGCTACAACGTCTACCCGCGCGAGGTCGAAGAGGTGCTGGTGGGGCATCCCGCCATCGCGCGGGTCGCGGTGGTCGGCGTTCCGCACGACCGCTTGGGCGAAGAGGTGTGCGCGGTGGTGGTGGCCCGTTCGGAGGCCGAGCCGGGTGCCGCGCTCGCGAACGAGATCATCCAGTGGTGCCGGGAGCGCGTGGCGGCCTACAAATACCCGCGGCGCGTGGAGTTCGTGGACGCCTTCCCGCTCGGGCCGAGCGGGAAGGTGCTCAAACGGGAGCTGGTGACCTGGGTTGCGCGCGGCTGACGGGCCGGGGCGGCCCGGGCCTCACAGCGTCAGCAGGCCGACCTCGACCGCGCGGACGACGGCGAGGGTGCGGTTGGGGCTGTTCAGCTTCGCGAGCACGTTGCCCACGACGCGCTTGACCCCGTTCTCCGAAAGCTGGAGCGCGCGCGCGACCTGCTTGTTGCTGAGGCCCTCGGCGACCAGCCGGAGCACTTGCAGCTCACGGGCCGTCAGGACGGGCGCATCCGCCCTGACCGGCTCCACGGGCCTTGCGTGGGTGGCCGACAGCAGCCGGCGGGCCAGCGCGGGCGAGACGTGGAACCGGCCCGCGACCGCGTCGGTGACCGCGGCCTTTAGGGGCTGTGGGCCCAGCTCCGACCAGGCGAGGAAGCCCTGGACCTCGGTGACCCACGCGGGCGGCACGGGGTCCTCGTCGTCGACCAGCACCAGCACCGGCGCGTTCCCGGCATGGAAGCCGTCGGGCGGGGTGGGTGCGATGCTCGCCGCGAGGTCGGCGTAACCGATGAGGAGCACATCGAAGTCCCGTCGTTCGGCCGCGGTGAAGGCCTGCTCGGCCGTGTCGAAGCGGTGGGTGGCCGTGGCCGTGCCGAGAGAGCGGGCGATGCCCTCGATGCCGTACCGGCGTACCTCGTCCCGGACGACCAGAGCGATCTCCAGACCGGCGTGCGCGACTTGAGGGGACATGCTGTCTCTCTTTCTTCAGATCGGCGCGGGGAGGGATGCGGGTCACAGCCCGAAGCTCTCGGTGATGTCCAGTTCGGCGAGCAGCCGCCGGAGCGGGCCGGTGTCGCGGGGCAGCGGCGGAAGCGAGCCGAACGCCGCGGCGACGTCGTCCTCGGACACGTCGAGGCCCGCCGCGCCCGCGATCGCGACCCACGGCCGGTGGTCGGGCGAAGGGAAGGCCGCCAGGCCGTCCCGCAGGGCCTGGCGGAAGAACGCCTGCTCCTCGGTGCCGAGGGCGCGGTAGACCGAGGCGACCAACTCGCGGAAGACGACCGCGTGCCCGGTCTCGTCCTGGCGGTGCAGGTGGACGCTCAGCCGGTTCATCGGCTGGATCCCCATGTCGCTGGAGACCGTGAGCAGGTACGCGCCGATGACGGTCTCGGCCGCGACCGAGAACGCCAGCGTCACCAGGTCCTTCGCGCGCTCGGTGAGCGCCGCGTCCCGCCGCGCGTTGAGGATCTCCACCACCCGCCACCGGCGGTCGTCGAAGTCCAGGCCGGTCAGCTCGCGGCGCCGCGCGGTCACGCCCGCGGCGTTCATACACATGAGGATGTGGTAGTGCTCGTCGATGATGGTCTGATGGAGGACCTCCTTGGCGCGGCTGTCCCGCCGCCCCGGCAGGCGGTCGGTGAGCATGAGCCTGCATGCGGGGAGGATCACCTCCTGCTCCACCGCGCTCGTCCGCGCGTTGTAGGAGATCCACGCGCCCGCGAGGACGCGGTGCCGCGTCTCCTGGTCGGCCGCCGCCACGCGCGGGATCCCGAAGAGGGGTACCAGCCGTGCCGGGAAGTCCGGCAGCGCGGGGTCGAAGTGGCCGTCCAGATCGAGCTCGTCCTTCTTGACCGCCACCTGCTTGCCCCACCGGTCGGAGAGCCGTCCGAGCAGATCGCGTTCCATCGCCCCGGAGGGGCCCTGTGGTGCCATCTCTTCCGCCTGTTCCGTTCTTTGCCGTCGGATGGGTCTCGTGTCAGCCGAGCACGCGGACGACGGCCGCGCTCCACATGTAGCCGGTCGCGATGCCGAGCAGCAGCACCGCGTCGCCCGGCCGGGCCTGCCCGGAGGAGATCAGGTGGTCGAGCCCGACGACCGGGTCGCTGGCGCCCAGATGCCCGGTGCGCAGCCCGAACTCGATGTCCACCTGCTCGGCGCGCAGGCCCAGCGGCTCGATGACCTGCGAGTGCACGTAGTTCTGGCCGAAGAACGGCGCCGCCGCCCAGCGCACGTCCGCCAGCTCCAGCCCGGCCTCCGCCAGCGCCTGCCGGACGGCCGCGCGCAGGCCCTCGTTCTTGCGCTCATTGATCGCGTCCAGGCCGCCGTTGCGCTCGACGAACCAGCGCATCCGGTCGGTGATGTCGGGTGCGCCGAACGCCAGCCGGCTCACCTGGTCGAACGGCTTGTCGCCGCGCAGCAGGCCCTCCAGGCCCGGATCGGTCTGCGAGACCACCGACACCAGCTGCGCCGGGCCGGGCCGCCGGCCGAGGACCATGGCCGCGCCGCCGTCGCCGAAGACGACGTTGCTCTGCGTGGACCAGCGCAGGAAGCCGGGCTCGCAGAACCGGTCGCCGGAGGTGAGCAGGGCGGCGGTGAGGTCCGGCCTGCCGTTGAGCATGCCCGCGGCGATCTCGATGGCCGCCATGAACCCGTTCGAGAGCGCGCCGAGCTGGCCGGTCAGCACCGAGCCGCCGCCGCCCAGCTGATCGAGCACGAAGCACTGGGCGGGCCACATGTCCAGGCCTTGGAAGTTGGTGCAGACGTGCAGGTGCAGGCCCACAGCGTCACGGACGAGGCCGGAGGTGCCAAGGCCCGCCGCGGCGAGCGCCTTGCGGCCCGCGCCCACGGCCAGCTCCGGCGCGGCGGCGTCCGACACCGACGTGGCGAGCTGCCCGGTGAGGTCGGCCCACTTCCGCTGGTAGGCGCCCCGGTCCAGGGCGGCCTGCACCGTCTCGGTCTGGCCCAGCTCGGTGCCGAGCCCCAGCACATAGATGTCGTCGAAGCGCATGACTCGCTCTCAGGATCGGAGGGAAAGCGGACTGGAGGGCTGCGCGACCCGGGCGGCGAGGGCCTTCTTGTCGATCTTGCCGATGGGGGTCAGCGGGAGGGAGTCCAGGAGCACCAGCTGCTCGGGGATCTTGTAGCGGGCGAGGCCGACCTCCGCGCAGATCCGCTGGATGTCACCGAGGCCGATCTCCCGCCCGGCGCGTGGAACGGCGCAGAGGCAGACGCGCTCACCCAGCCCGGGGTCGGGGACGGGGATGACGCTCAGCTGCTCGATGTCCGGGTGCGCGAGCAGGGCGACCTCGACCTCCTCCGCAGAGATCTTCTCGCCGCCGCGATTGATGATGTCCTTGATCCGGCCGCGCACGACGACGTTTCCGTCCGCGTCCCGGCGGACGAGGTCGCCAGAGCGGTACCAGCCGTCGGGCGTGAACGAGCGCGCGTTGCCGGCCGGATCGGCGAAGTAGCCGCGGATCGTGTACGGCCCGCGGGTGAGCAGCTCGCCCTCCTCGCCGTCCGGCACCGGCGCGCCGTCCGGGCCGACGACCATCAGCTCGTCGCCCGGGCTCATCGGGCGGCCCTGCGTCCGGTGGACCACCTCGGGCGGGTCGTCGAGCCGGGTGTAGCAGATCAGCCCCTCGGACATGCCGAGGACCTGCTGGAGCCGGCAGCCGAGGGTGGGCGTGATCTGCTCGGCCACCTCGGGCGGGAGCGCCGCGCCGCCGATGAGCAGGACGTCGAGGCTGGAGATGTCGTGCGGGGTCCGGCCCGCCTCCTCCATCCAGCGCTGCGCGACGGCGGGGGTGGCCGACGTGCGCGTGACGCGGTGCCGCTCGATCAGCGCGAACACCGTCTCGGGGTTGGGCGAGGGGGACAGGACCACCCGGCCGCCGCACGACAACGTCCCGAGGACCCCCGGCGCCCCGAGCGCGAAGCCGTGCGAGATGGGCAGCGCGGCGAGGTACACGGACCGGTCGTCCACGCCGCAGACCTCGGCGCTGGTGCGCACCGCGTAGTGGTAGTCCTCGTGCGTCCGGGCGATGAGCTTGGGCGTCGCCGTCGTCCCGCCGGTCAGCAGGATGAGCGCCGCGTCCCGCGGATCGACGGGGAGCGCGTCGAGAAGCGCGCGCTGCACCGCGGGCTCCGGCCCGGGCCTGGCCATGGCGCGCAGGTCCGCGCCCGGGCGGCCCCCGTCGCCGCCGGCGACCAGAATGTGCAGGTCGCGCCCGGCCTGCTCCCGGACGCGCCCGGCCAGGGCGAGGTGGTCGTAGCCGCGCCAGGTCGCCGGGACCGCGAGCGCCGTCGCCCGCACCCGCTCGACGAGGACGCCGATCTCGTGGTCCCGGTCGGCCGGCAGCGCGAGCACGGGCACCACGTTGATCCGCTGGCAGGCCAGGAACAGGACGACGAACTCCCAGCGGTTGGGGAGCTGCACGACGATGTTGTCGCCGGGGCGCAGTCCCAGCGCGAGCAGGCGCCCGGCGAGCGCATCGGTGTGCTCGGCGAGGTCACGGAAGCCGAGGCTCCGGTCGTCGTCGACCAGCGCCGTCCGGTCGCCGTACCGGGAGGCCCAGTCCCAGGGCCAGGAACCGAGCGGCACACCGCGCCAGTATCCGGCGCGGACGTAGTGGTCGGCGAACTCCTCCGGATAGAGCGTGAGTCCGGGACGTGGCATCGTTCCTCTTCTCCGACCAGAGATCAGTCAATGATCGTGGCATAGGGTGTAAAATTTGACAACGAATTAGTCAAATCGGTGCCGAGGTGGCCGTCAGCAGCCGCCGCCAGTGGTGCAGGCGGTCCGTCGGCGCGGGGGCCCGGAGTGCGGTCTGCGCCCAGGCGGACACCGGCCGGATGCCGTGCAGCGCGTTGACCGTCCACACCTCGACGCCATCCAGGTCGGCGAGCGTGACGTACTCGAACCCGACCGGGCACCAGAGGTTCCCGGCGATGGCCCGGATCAGCCTGCGGGTCACGCCGTGCAGCGCCGGCGCCTCGTCCGGCGGCATGCACAGCTTGTCGCCGCGCCACCACAGCAGGCTGGTGGTCGTCCCTTCGAGCACCTGCCCCCCGGGACCGAGCAGGAGCGCCTCGTCCGCGCCCGCGGCGAGGGCCCTGTCGCGCAGCGCGAGGAGATAGGGCAGGTCGGGGCCCTTCACGGCGGGATGACGACGTTGATCGGCCTCCTCCGGCACCCACATCCGCACGAAGGAGCCCCGCTGCGGCGCCGGTCTGATCCACAGCCGGAACGCCCCGGCGGCCGCGTCACCGGTCGTGCCGGCCGGCGCGTATTCGACCCTGGGGAACCAGTCGCCCGAGCGCGGCAGCTCCTCGACGGCGGCGGTGAAGAAGGCGCCGGTGGTCTCCGTCCGCACGCCGGCGAGTGCGGCGCAGGCGCGGACGAAGCGCTCCCTGTGCAGGTCCAGGCCGCGGACCAGGCCGTCCGACACCAGCCACGAGTCCACGACGAGCGCGGGACCGCCGGCGGACGCCGTGGCGAAGGCGCCCGTGTCCCCACGCCACACGAGCCGCCGCGCCCTGGTGGTCATGGGGCGGTGGTGGTGCTCTGCAGAGAGGCGAGGGCGCGCAGTGTCGCCGAGGCCTTGAGGACCATCTCGTCGTACTCCTCCACCGGGGTGGAGCCGTAGACCACGGCCCCGCCCGCGCCGACGGTGAGATCGTCCTTCCACAGCACGGCGGTCCGGATCACGATGCTGAGGTCCGCCGTGCCGTTCAGGCCGAAGTAGCCGAGGGCGCCGGAGTAGACGCCGCGCGCCTCGTGCTCCAGCCGGTCGATGATCTCCATCGTGCGGAGCTTGGGGGCGCCGGTCATCGAGCCGCCCGGAAAGCACGCCCGGACGCAGGCGACGGGGGAGACCTCGCGGCGGAGCCGGCCGGTGATCGTGGAGACGAGCTGGTGGACCGTCGCGTACGACTCGACCGCCATGTACGAGGGCACCTGGACGCTCCCGATCTCGCAGGTGCGGCCGAGATCGTTGCGCAGCAGGTCCACGATCATGAGGTTCTCGGCCTGCGCCTTGGCGCTGGTGGCGAGCCCGTTGTGCAGCCGCGCGTCTTCCAGCGGGTCGTCCGAACGCGGGGCGGTGCCCTTGATGGGCTTGGTCTCCACCAGCCGGTCGGTGTCGATGCGCAGGAAGCGCTCCGGCGAAGAGCAGAAGACCGTCAGATCGCCGAACCGCAGCAGCGCGCCGTAGGGGGCCGGGTTGACCGAGCGCAGCCGGTGGTAGAAGGCGAGCCGGTCACCGTCGAAGGTGGTGCGGATCTTGTCGGTCAGGCAGATCTCATAGCTCTCGCCCGCCGCGAGCAGCCGCCTGCACTCGGCCACGTCCTCCAGATACCGGGGACGGCCACGGGTATTGAGCGGATCGGCCTCGGAGCCACCGGCCGCCGGTGGGGCCGGATCCGCCCGCGGATCCTCGCCTTCGCTCTCGGTGAGGAGGTTCGACAGCGCGGCCAGCATCCGTTCCGTCCAGGCGGCGTTGGCGCGGCGAACCTTGTTGGAGCCGTCGTTCAGCGTCAGCACATAGGTCTGGTCTTCCTGGTGGTCCACTGCCACCAGGCGGTCGGCGAGCATCCACGTGGCGTCCGGGGTCGCGGACGCGTGGCGGTAGTCGCCGCCGCAGTTCGCCTTGAGCTCGTAGCCGAAGTAGCCGACGTATCCGCAGCTGAAGTCGAAGGGCAGCCCGTCGGGGGAGTCCACGGCGTGGGTGGCCAGCCGGCGCTCCAGGACCTCGAAGATGTCGCCCGGTTCCAGCCGCGTGGTGCCGTCCGGACTGGTCACGGTCACCTTGTCGTCCGGAACGCGGTAGGTGAGGACCTCGCTCAACGGGCCCGAGAAGTCGCCCATGAACGAGAAGCGCGACAGGCCCGGCTCCACCCGGCTGCTGTCGAGCCAGAAGGCCTGCTCGCCGTCGCGGTAAAGCGCCTCGAAGGCACGCTCCGTCGGCACGGCGCCGGGAAGCGCGCGCACCTCGACGGCAAGTCCCATCGGCTCCTCGTCCGCGGCGGCGACCGTGCTCGGGTCGGCGAGTGGGCCCGGGGTCATGGCCTCGTGGACGGAGAGCGTTCGCGGGCGGCGGTGCCCGTTGCTCTCGCGAACGGCGGCGGCCAGGTCGCGGAAGTTGGCGAGCAGGCGTTCCCCATGCTCGGTCGCGATCGACTCCGGGTGGAACTGCACTCCCCAGCGCGGCAGGTGCTTATGCCGCAGCCCCATGACCATGCCGTCCTCGGCCCAGGCCGTCGCCACGAGGGAGTCGGGCAGAGGCTCGGCGACGACGAGCGAGTGGTAGCGGACGGCCCGAAAATTCTGGGGAATGCCCTCGAACAGGCCGTCGCCGTCGTGCCGGACGACCGTGAGGTGCCCATGGCGGGGCAGCAGTGCGGGAACGACGTCCCCGCCTTCCATATGGGCGAGGGCCTGGTGCCCCAGGCAGACCCCCAGCACCGGTGCGCGGGCCTCCTCCAGCAACCGGGTCACGTGGCCGAGATCGCGCCCGGCCTGGGGACGTCCCGGGCCCGGCGAGATCACGATCGAGTCGAAATCCCGTAGTTCGAGTTCGGGCAGACGGGGGTCGTCGTTGTGGAACACGACGGGCGGGATCCCGTTCACCGCGGCGAGAAGCTGGAAGAGGTTGTAGGTGTAGGAGTCGTAGTTGTCGATGAGCAGAGTCGGCACGATGGACCCCGATCGGGTGATCAATGTCAGACGCCGAAGGACCAGCAAACGCGGGTTTACAGTTTTGACTGCGATCAGCGTAGCGACCGGGTCGCGCATGTGACAAGGATTTGACAGAGGGGGCGGCCGGAGGGAGCGGGTCCCGGATGCGCCCGCGCGCGGCTCGCGGGCGGACGTGGACCGGGCGTGGCGGTGACAGACGGGTTGCCGGGGCGGCGGCAGCTGAAGTCAATACTGTAAAACCATCGCTTCGGCGCGTAACGTTGACCGTCATGGACAGGCGCATCTTCGGAATCGAGAGCGAATACGGCGTCACTTGCACCTTCCGCGGTCAGCGGCGGTTGTCACCTGACGAGGTGGCCCGTTACCTGTTCCGCCGAGTGGTGTCGTGGGGCCGTTCCAGCAACGTGTTCATGCGCAACGGCGCGCGGCTCTACCTGGACGTCGGAAGCCACCCCGAGTACGCCTCACCCGAATGTGACAACGTCGTCGACCTGGTGACGCACGACAAGGCCGGCGAACGGATCCTCGAAGGCCTGCTCGTGGACGCCGAGCAGCGGCTGCGCGAGGAGGGCATCGCCGGCGACATCTACCTGTTCAAGAACAACACCGACTCCGCCGGCAACTCCTACGGCTGCCACGAGAACTACCTGGTGGAACGGCGCAGCGAGTTCGGCCGGATGGCCGACGTGCTGATCCCCTTCCTGGTCACCCGGCAGATCATCTGCGGGGCCGGCAAGGTGCTGCAGACGCCGCGCGGCGCGGTCTACTGCGTGTCGCAGCGGGCCGAGCACATCTGGGAGGGCGTCTCCTCGGCCACCACGCGCTCCCGGCCGATCATCAACACGCGGGACGAGCCGCACGCCGACGCCGAGCGGTTCCGCCGCCTGCACGTCATCGTCGGCGACTCCAACATGTCCGAGACGACCATGCTCCTGAAGGTCGGCGCGACCGACCTGCTCCTCCGGATGATCGAGGCGGGCGTGGTCATGCGCGACCTGACGCTGGAGAACCCGATCCGGGCGATCCGCGAGGTCAGCCACGACATGACCGGCCGCCGCAAGGTGCGGCTGGCCAACGGCCGCGAGGCCAGCTCGCTGGAGATCCAGAAGGAGTACTTCGGCAAGGCCAAGGACTTCGTCGACCGCCGCGGCGGCGACGAGAGCGCGCACCGGGTCCTCGAACTGTGGGAGCGCACGCTGCGGGCCGTGGAGACCGGCGATCTCGACCTGGTCTCCCGCGAGATCGACTGGGTGGCCAAGTACCAGCTGATCGAGCGCTACCGGCGCAAGCACGATCTGCCCCTGAGCTCTCCCCGCGCGGCGCAGCTGGATCTGGCCTACCACGACGTGCAGCGCGACCGCGGGCTCTACTACATGCTCGAGAAGCGCGGCTTGATGAAGCGTGTCACCAGCGATCTGGAGATCTTCGAGGCCAAGTCGGTGCCACCGCAGACCACCCGCGCGAAGCTGCGCGGGGAGTTCATCCGCAAGGCCCAGGCGAAGCGCCGCGACTTCACCGTGGACTGGGTGCACCTGAAGCTCAACGACCAGGCCCAGCGGACGGTGCTGTGCAAGGACCCCTTCCGGTCCGTGGACGAACGTGTGGACCGGCTCATCGCCGGCATCTGACGCGGACCGGGCCGTCGCCGCCGGCCGGGCGGAGACCGGCCGATCGCCGGTATCCGGCGCGGGGAGGCGGCTACCGCCCGAGCGCGACCCTGAGGGCCGCCGCCTTGTTGACGGCGTCCAGCCGTGACGTCGCGTGCAGCTTCATGTAGATGCTCGTCAGGTGGCGCTTGACGGTCCCCTCGGCGATGCGGAGGCGCTGTGCGATCTCCGCGTTCCGGAGCCCGGTGGACACCAGCCCGAGGACCTCCTCCTCCCGCGGTGAGAGGGGGAACTCGTCGGGCGGGGGCACCTTCTCCTGATCCGGCATGGCCGGTGCGCGGCTCGGCGTGTCCGTGGCGGTGTGAACGAAGCCCCCGATCATCGCGTCCTTGGTCAGGAAGGCGTGCGCTCCGGCGGCCGCCAGCCGGTCCTGGGCGCGGGAGCAGTCGTCCGCATCGAGAACCAGGATCTTCGAGGTCGGTGCGGCGCGCATTATCGTGCGGATCAGAGACTCTGTGGGGCTGCTCGTGTCGTCGACGACGACGAGAATGAGTTGCGGTGAGTCGTTCACGATGGTGACTGGGCTCATGCAGTTCCCCTGCCTTCGTGCCCTTGCCTGCCTTGGTGGGTTGGAACGTGACTGGTCCGGACCAGCGAAGTGTAACTCGCGACACCATGCGATGATCATGCGGTCGACAGCCGAAACGGTTCTCTGCAGTGAGCCTTTCGATGCGAAGGGTGGTACCGCGTTTTGTCATGATGTTTCGCTGGTGTAAATCACGAGGTGAAGGACACCCGGTCCCCCGCGCCGTGCGGGCGGTCCCGCCCCCCCGTGCGGGGGCGTGGAACGGTGGTTACGAGACGATCTGTCCGATAACGGCCATCCGCGGCGCACCAGGGCTGCGGCGTGGCCCGTCGGAGGCGCTGACCGATTTTGGTCAAACCGCATGTTCGATCCGCGCGGATGGCCTAGCCTCGGGACTTTGCCCGCAAGCCCGGAGGAAGCATCATGGCGTCGGAGAATGGCTTCGATGTTCTCGGAATCGGTAATGCGATCGTGGACATCTTCGCTCACGAGGACGATGAGTTCCTCGCTTTGCACGGCATGCCGAAGAACAGCATGACGCTGGTCGACGCCGAGCGGTCGGCCTTCCTGTACGGGAGCATGCGGCCGGTCGCCAAGATGTCCGGCGGGTCGGTCGCCAACACGGTCGTCTGTGCCGCCGGGCTGGGCAGCGCGGCGGCCTTCGTGGGGAAGGTGGCCGCCGACGAGTTCGGCATCGCCTTCACCGCCGACCTCCGGGCGGCGGGGGTGGACTTCGGGGCTGAGGTGTCGTCGGGCCTGACCGGCACGGCGTGCAGCCTGATCGTGGTCACTCCGGACGGGCACCGGACGATGAACACCTACCTCGGCGCGTGCGTGGAGCTCACGGCCGCCGACGTGGACACCGAACTCGTGAGCCGCGCCCGGGTGACCTGCGTCGAGGGCTATCTCTTCGACTCCCCGCCCGCGAAGGAGGCGGTGCTGCTCGCGGCGCGCACGGCCCGCGCCGCGGGGCACCGGGTCGCGCTGACCCTGTCGGACTCCTACTGCGTGGAACGGCACCGCGAGGAGTTTCGCGACTTCATCGAGGAGCACGTCGACCTGGTGTTCGGCAACGAGGCCGAGGTCGTCTCCCTCTGTGAGACGGACGGGCTGCCGGCCGCGCTGTCCGCGCTGGCCGAACGCGACCTGATCGCGGCGGTCACCCGTGGGGCGCACGGCTCGGTCGTCCTGGAGTCGGGCCGGGCGGTGGAGGTGCCCGCCGAAACGGTCGCGCGCATCGTGGACACCACGGGCGCGGGTGACGCCTACGCGGCCGGGTTCCTGCACGGCCTCGCCCGCGGCCTCGACCTGCCCTCCTGCGCGCGGACGGGCTCGGCCGCGGCGGCCGAAGTCATCGGGCATCTCGGCTCCCGCCCCCAGGCGGACCTGCTGCTCGACGAGGCCTGATGATATTGACCGCTTTAACCATTTTCCATAAATAAATTTGACTACACTCTTGCAATGTGACGGGCTCCGTGTCAGTATCGTCACAACGCGTTGATCGTCCGATTTTCTGGGCGTCGCGCGGGCGACAATCGGACGGCTCCCTGACAGCAGATGCCTCTCAGGCCCCTTCGGCGTGACCAGCTCTCTCCTCGCGGGTGACATCCGGCTTCGTCCGGGTGCGCCCGGCCAACCGTCATTCCGTGGTTTTGGCAAGGAGAGCGCCCGATGGTAATCGGTGGGGCCCACTCCGGCGTTTCGGACGCTGAAATGATATTCTCTATCGGCGTGCCGCGCGGGTCTGACGCGGGCTTGAACGACGAAGGACTGTGCTCGGTGACCAGTGCGGACAGTTTCGGGCGAAGGCTTCGGGCGCTGCGGCGACAGCAGGGGATCACGCAGACCGAGCTCGCGGGAGACGAGCTGTCGACCAGCTACGTCAGCCTTCTGGAGAGCGGCAAGCGACGGCCCACGGTCGAGATCGCGCTGAAGCTCGCCGCCCGCCTCAACGTGGCGCCCGAGGTGCTGCTGAACTCCGGCGAGCCCGAGAGCGCCCCGGCGCCGTCCGGGCACATGACGGCCGAGCGCGAGCTCCTCCTCGCCCGGGGCGAGCTGGCCCTGGCCGAGGGCGGCACCGAGACCGCTCGCGACCTCTTCGCGCAGGCGCTGCGCTCGTCCGGGGGGACCCCGCCGCCCATGGCGCTGCGCGGACTGGCTCTGGCGAACGAGCGGCTCGGCCGGCTCGAGGAGGCGGTGTCGCTCTACGGCGAGGCGCTGTCGAAACGGTACGACGACTGGGACGTCCGGCTGGACACCGCGCTGTCGCTGGCCGGCTGCCTGGCCGACCTGGGACGCGCCGAAGAGTCGATGGACCGGCTGGAGGAGGCCGCCCGGAACCTCGCCGACCACGGCCTGGACGGCAGCCCGCTCGCCGTCGCGGCCGCCGCCGGTCTCGTCCGGCAGTGCCTGGACCGGGGCCTGTCGGAGCGGGCCGCCGAGCTTGTCGGGACCTGGGCGCCGGTCGTCACCGGCCTCGCCCGCCGCGGGCGCCGGGTGGAGAGCTACCTGGCCGCCGCCTCCATGGCCGAGACCTCGGGCGACGCGCACGCCGCCGCCGTCCTGACGCGGCGCGCCCTCGCCGCCCACGCCGGCGACCGCGACACCGGCTATCTGGCCCGCTGGACCATCGCCGCCGCCCTTGCCCACGAGCGGTGCACGACCCCGGCCCCCACGCCCGACGACCTTGCCGCGGCCCTGGCCGCGCTGGCCCGCGACCCCGGCACCATCGCCGCGCGCTGGCGCCTGGACTACGCCGAACAGCAGGTCCGCGCGGGCCAGCCGCAGGCCGCGCTCGGCGAGGTCGAGCAGGTCATGTCCGAGTGGACGGGACGGGGCGCCCTCCTGGAGGAGCGCGCCCGCCTGATCTGCGGCCGTGCCCACTGGGGCGCCGGCGCGACCGGCCATGCCCACAAGGAACTGGACCGCGCCGCCGCGGCGCTGGCGTCCTTCGGCGCCGTCCGCCTGAGCGCCGAGGCCTATCTGGAGCTGGCGCGCCTGACCGAGGACGCGGGCGACACCGCGACGGCGCTGTCGGCCTACCGGACCGCGGCCGAGCTGGGTCTCAACGCAGGCCCCACGATCCCACGGTGACGGTGACGGTGACGGGCGTCGGGGCTCAGGCGAACGGACGGTAGAGCATCTGACCGACACCGGTGGCGACGACGGCGCCGTCGGCGGTCGAGATGATGGAGCGCGCGGCCAGGGTGCCGTCGCAGATGGCCAGGCCCTCGCCCTCGAAGAGCAGCCACTCATGGTCGGGGCGGCGCTGGTGGAAGGCCACGTGCAGGTTGACGTTCGGCGCGGTGAAGACCATCTCCGAGGCGGCGAGCCCGGCGGCCACGGCCGGGAAGAGGCCGAGGTCGGTGAGGATGACGCTGCGCGCGGCGTCGAGCCAGGGGTCACCAGGGAAGGTGCCCTGCGGGAGGAACCGGGCCCAGGTCGTGATCGCCGCGTCGCCGCCGGAGCGGGTGAAGTAGTCGTCGGGCCAGGCGACCGGACGCTGGTCGGTGTGCTTGAAGATCGGCGGCGGCTCCTGGCCGGCCTCGCGCATCAGCCGGTCGAAACCCGGCAGTTCCTCCGGCGGCGGCAGGTCGGGGGCGGGGCGCCAGGCGCGCTCGGGACTGGTGAGGTGGGTTCCGGCCGTCCACACGCTCGCGGCCATGACGGGACGGCCGCGCTGGGTCATCGTGACGCGCAGCGCCCGGCTCGTCCGAGCCGTGTGGAAGGGGACCGTCTCCAGCTCGACCTTGTCGAACTCGGCGGGCGCGAGGAAGTCGCAGCCGATGCTGAGCGGCCGCGCGTCCGGGGCGTGGGCGCCGGCCGCGCACAGCGCGAGCGCGGCGAGGAAGCCGCCGTGCGGTCCCCAGACGGCCCAGTCCGGCGGCAGGACGGCCTGGTGGAGATGCTCGCCGATCTGTTCCAGCGCGGTGTCGGCGGCCAGGCCGTCAGTCGGGGTCACTCGCTGATCCACCTCTCGTAGAGGGCGTCGTCGGTGCGGATGCCGCTCGCCACGAGCTCCCACATCATCTCGTCGGTGCCGCCGCCGACCCTCCCGACCCGCAGGTCGCGCCAGAGGCGGCTCATGGGCGTGGCGTCCTCAAGATAACCACGCCCGCCGAACATGTGCATGCACTCGCTGGCGACCCGTTCGGCGAGCCTGGCCGAGGAGACCTTCAGCCCCGCGATGTCGGTGAGGTTGGTCGGCCCGCCCGCCGCCAGCTCGGTGACGGTCGCGTACAACGCGCGGCGGGCGGCCGTGGTGCGGGCCGACAGGTCCGCCATCCGCAGCCGGAGCGCTTGGTGCTCGTGCAGAGGGACGCCGAACTGGCGGCGGCGGCGCAGGTGGGTCGCCGCGAGGGTGACGGCCAGGTCGAGTGCGCCCAGGGTCTGGGCGGCGATCGCCAGCCGCTCGTAGGTGAGGCTGGTCATCACGGCGGCGAGGCCCGTCCGCGGCGGGGCCAGGACGGCGTCCTTGCCGACTCGCGCGTCCACCGTGAGGCGCACGGTCTCCAGGCCGCGCATCCCGGCGGTCTCCAGCCGCTTGACGACGGTCAGGCCCTCGCGGGGCACCGCCACGACCGCGGGCCCCTCTTCGGCGGCGCACAGCACCAGCGCGAAGTCGGCCGCCGCGCCCGGCGACACGAACCACTTGGTGCCCTCGATCCGCCAGCCGTCGCCGTCGCGCTGCATCCGGGTGCCGACCGAGGACAGGTCCGAGCCGACGAGCTGTTCGGACGTGGCGACGCAGCACACGGCGGTGCCGTCCAGCGCCCGGTCGAGGATGTCCCGGGTGAGGTCGGTCCGGGCGAACCGGCGCAGCAGCGGCGCGGCGGCGTCGAGATGGAGGCTGATCCCGACGCCGACGCCGCCGAGCGCGGCCCTGCCGAGCTCCTCCGACAGCAGCACGCACCGGCCGAGATCGCCGTGCGGGCCGCCGTTCCACCGCTCGCGCAGCACCCCGGCCGCGCCGAGCGCGGCGAGCGCCCGCCGGGGGAACCGGCGGTCGCGCTCGGCCGCCTCGATCAGCGGCGCCACCTGTGCGTCGATGAGCTCCCGCAGCCGCGCGCGGTGCTCCGACACCGCGGCGCTCGCGCGGTCCAGCGCCAGCTCGACGCCGAGGTCGGGGACGTCGCCGGGTGCCTCGACCCCGGTGGTGGGGCCACTGGCCGTAGTGGTCACCGGCCCTCCTTCGCCAAGCCGGCGAGCGCCTCGTCCACGGACGGGAGAGGGGTGCCCAGGTAGCCGACCTTGAGCGCGTGGTCGAGCAGGCGACGCAGGTAGGGCAGGCCCTGGGCGCCGGGCTTGCGGCCGAGCAGCTCGGCCGCGTTGACGTTCTCGTGGACGACGGTGCGCCGGAAGTAGGTCTCGTACAGGCCGACGATGCGCTCGTAGTAGATCCGCTCGGTGGCGGGCAGCTTCTCGGCCGAGAAGCTGGAGGGCGGGATGTAGCGGGGAACGTGGAAGGTCGGGTACTCGGCGAGGACGTCGCTGAAGTCGCGCAGCGTGTGCGGGGCGGCGCCCAGGGCGTGGAACGTGCGGCCCTCGGCCGCCGCGAAGCGCAGCGTCGCCTCGACCACCACGTCGGCCACGTAGTCCACGGGCACAAGGTCGAGGTGGGCGTCGTAGTAGCCGGGGATCGAGCGCACCCGGCCCTCGGTGAGGGCCTTGAGGACCACGTACATGTTCTGGAACTCGCGCACCACTCCGGTGCGCTCGGCGCCCACCACGATGCTCGGCCGGACGACCGCCGCGGGCAGCCCGCCCTCCTGGGCCTCGCGGACCATCGTCTCGGCGCGGAACTTGCTCTGCTCGTACGCGGTGCCGAAGCTCTGGCCGGTGTCCAGGTCCGCCTCGCGGAACGTGCCCTCGTGCTCGCCGCACACGTACGCCGTGCTGACGTGGACGAGCGGGACGGGCCGGGCGTCGCGCGGGCGGACGAGCCGGAGGACGTGGTCGGTGCCGTTGACGTTGACGCCGTCGTAGACGTGCTGGGCGCGGCCGAAGTCGGTGATGGCGGCGCAGTGCACGACGATGTCGGCGGCCTCGCGTATGGCGTTGTACTGCTCCAGCCCGAGCCGCGGCTGGGTGACGTCCCCGGTGACCGTGGTGACGGTGCCGGGGCGGGGCGCGCCGTTCCAGGGGACGGTCCGGATGGGGCGGCCGTTGTTGCGGGTGAGGTTCGGGTTGCGGTGGACGAGCCCGATCACGGCGGCGCCCTTGGCGGCCAGGCGGGCCGCGACCTCGGCGCCGATGAGCCCAGCCGCGCCGGTCAGAAGGACGATCACCGGTTCACCTCGCGCAGGCCGGCGACGAGCTGGACGACGTCCTCGACGGTCGCGACGGTCACCGCGTTCTCCAGGTCGACCGGGGGCAGACCGAAATGCTGCTCGGCGGCGATCGCCAGCTCGATCAACCGCAGCGAGTCGAAGCCGAGCTGCTCGACGAGGCTCAGGTCGCCGCGCATCTCGCCGGGGTCCTCGCGCGCCATGGCCTGGATCACCGCATAGGTCTCGCTGCGTATGTGCTCCGCTGACTCCGTCGACATAGATCGTCCTTCCTGCGGATTCCGCGCATGCGGCGGGAGAACCTTCTCGGTGGCGGGGACGGGCTATTCCCTGAAAATCTAACCAATCGCCAGCAGACCGGTCAAGCTTGACAAACTTTAAATGCTGATTGACATTGGTATCTTAGATGTCAATTTTTTGACAACGACCGCCCGTGGCAGCACGGGGCAGCACACACGTCACGACGGGAGACGCATGGGCGAGTCCGCAACCCTCCCCGCGCTGGGCGAGATCGATCTGTCCGACGCCGGGTTCTGGGACCGGCCCCCGGCCGAGCGGTCGGCCGCCTTCGCGGTGCTGCGCCGCCAGGCGGGCCCGATCTGGTTCGCCGACCCGGATTACACCGACATCGGTTTCGAGCGGGGCACCGGCTACCACGCCCTGGTCAGGCATGCCGACATCCTCGCGGTGAGCCGTCGGCCCGAGCTGTTCTGCTCCGGGCGCGGCGGGGCGACCAACATCCTGGACATGCCCGACGAGTACGCGGAGTACTTCGGGTCGATGATCAATATGGACGACCCGCGGCACGCGCGGCTGCGGCGGATCGTGTCCCGGGCGTTCACCCGGCGGTCGATGGCCGACCTGTCCCGTCAGATCGACGCGGTCGCCGCACGGACGGTCGACGCCGTCGCCGCCCGCGGTTCCTGCGATTTCGCGGTCGAAGTGGCGGCGCGGGTGCCCCTGGCGATCATTTGCGAAATGCTCGGGGTACCGCCGGAACACCACGATTTCGTCTTCGAGAGATCGAACCGGATCCTGTGCGGGTTCGATCCCGAGTTCCTGCCCGCCCCCGAGAAGATCGCCGAGCAGCTGCTGACCGCGGGCTCGGAGATCGTGGATCTGGTCGGAGACCTGGCGGCCCGGCGGCGCGAGCGTCCCGCCGACGACCTGATCTCCCACCTGGTCCAGGCGAACGTCGACGGCGAGTCCCTCACCGACCAGGAGGTCGGGTCGTTCTTCCTGCTGCTCGCGGTGGCCGGCAACGAGACGACCCGCAACGCGATCACCCACGGGCTCATGCTGCTCACCGACCACCCCGAGCAGCGCGAGCTGCTCGCGAGCGACCTCGACCGGTACGGCCCGGGCGCGGTCGAGGAGATCGTGCGGCTCGCCTCGCCCATCATCTTCATGCGCCGCACGGTGGTCGAGGACTGCGAGGTCAACGGCCGCCGGTACCGCGAGGGCGAGAAGGCGCTGCTCTTCTACTGGTCGGCCAACCGGGACGAGGACGTCTTCCCCGACCCCGAGAGGTTCGACATCACCCGCACGCCGAACGACCACGTGGCGTTCGGCGCGCCGGGACCGCACTTCTGCCTCGGCGCCCATCTGGCGCGGGCCGAGATCAGCGCCACGTTCCGCGAGCTGCTGACCCGCCTCCCCGACATCCGCGCGGGCGAGCCGGACCGGCTCATCGGCAGCGCCTTCATCAACGGGGTCAAGCACCTTCCCTGCACCTTCACGCCCGCGGAGGCCCGCGCGTGAGAGGGCTGACCGACTGGCTGGAGCGACCCAGGCCGGGACGCGGGGTGCACCTTGCGGGAGACACCGGCTGGCAGTTTCAGGAGTACACCGAGCTGGCCGCCATGGCGCGCCGGATAGCCGCCGCGCTGCGGGAGGACGGCGTCCGCCCGGGCGACGTCGTGTGCGTGGTGCTGCCGACCGATCACCGGTGCGTGGCCGCGCTGTACGGGGTCTGGTACACCGGTGCGACGGTCTGCCCGGTCGTCCCGCCCGCCTTCCAGAAGGAGGACGAGTACGCCGCGCACGTGTCGAGCATCTTCGCGGTGGCGCGTCCCACGCTGACCGTGACCACCGAGGCGTACGAGGCGCTGGTCAGGCGCGGCCTGTCGGACGCGGGCCACGACGGCCGGCCCTGGCTGGTGCGCGAGGCGGACGAGGACTCCGGGCCGGGACCGGCGGCGGACGTGGGCCTGCTCCAGTTCACGTCCGGCTCGACGAGCAATCCGCGCGGCGTCCGGGTGTTGCGCTCCTGCCTGGAGGCCAACATCGACTCGATCCTGGACTGGGTCGGCTGGCGGGACGGCGACGCGACGGCCTCGTGGCTGCCGCTCTACCACGACATGGGGCTGATCGGCTGCTTCCTCTCCACGGTCACCGCGCAAGGCGACCTGTGGCTGATGCGCCCCGACCAGTTCGTCCGCGACCCCGCCCGCTGGCTCCGGTGCTTCGGCGAGGGCCGGGCCCACCACACGGCGACGCCGACGTTCGGTCTCGCGTACGCCGCGCGGCGGGTGACCGACGACAAGCTGGCCGACCTGGACTTCAGCGGCTGGCGGACGGCGATCGTGGGCGCGGAACCGGTCAACCCGCGGGTCCTGGAGACCTTCGCCCGGCGCCTCGCACCCCGGGGCTTCTCCCGCGGCGTCTTCGCTCCCGCCTACGGCATGGCGGAGGCCACCCTGGCCGTTACGGGGCTGCGATCGGGGGAGACGCCGTGGGTCGTCCGGCCGGATTGGGCCGAGCTGCGGTTCGGCGAGCCGGTACGGCTGACGGACGAAGGAGCCCTGGACCATCCGTCCGCCGCGGACGAGCCGGGCTGGCTGGTCGGCTGCGGAGGCACGCTGGACGGGATGTCGCTGGACGTGCGCGACGAGTCCGGGGCCGTCCTGCCCGACCGGCACCTCGGCGAGCTCACCGTCACCGGCACCTCGGTGGCGGCCGGATACCAGGGCGGGAACACACAGGGATCGACCCGCTTCGACGGGCCGGTGCTGCGGACGGGCGACGCCGGCTTCCTGCACGACGGCCAGTTGTACGTCGTCGGCCGCATGGGCGACAGCCTCAAGGTGCGCGGCCGCAGTGTCTACCTGGAGGACCTGGAGGAGAAGATCGCCGACGCCGGGGGGCTGAAACGCGGCCGCGTCGCGGTCGTCGGCGCTGCGAGCGAAGGGCGGAGCGGGGTCGCCGTCATCGCCGAGAGCAGGCCCGGCCCGTGGGTCGAGCAGGTGCTGCGCGTGCTGACGCGCGAGCTGGGCGACGAGTGCGCCGTACGGGTCGTCACGGGCTCCGCCGGGCTGATCGAGCGCACCTCCAGCGGCAAGCCGCGGCGCCGCCGGATGTGGAACGCGTTGCAGGCCGGCCGGCTGGGCGGCACCGCGGTCGCCGTCCGCGAACCAGGCCCGGCCGCCGGCTGACGGCGCGGGCCGTCCGCAGACCGTTCACGAGGGAGGACCATGCACACCACGGACGAGGGCGCCGTAAGGATCGTGGACCGGCTGGTCCGGGCCGGGGTGGGCCACGTGTTCGGATTCCCCGGCGAATCGAGCCTGCCGCTGTACGCGGCGACCCAGGGGAGACCCGAGCTGCGCCACGTGATGGCGGTCTGCGAGCGGTGCGCCGGGTACATGGCCGACGGGTATGCACGGCTGTCGGGCACGGCCGGGATCTGCGACTCCCCGGGCGGCGTCGGCACCCCGTGGCTCGTGCCCGCCCTGCACGAGGCCTGGACGAGCGCGATCCCGCTGCTCGCGATCACCACGGCCCCGCCCGCGCGGGACGCGGGCCGGTGGCCGACCACGCACTGCGAGAACGACCGCCTCTTCGAGAGCGTCGCCAAGCAGGTGCTGCGGCTCACCCGCCCCGACCGGATCGGCGAGCTGGTCGACCGGGCGCTGACACTGACGGTGTCGGGGCGGCCGGGGCCGGTGGTCCTGGACATCGATCCGGGCCTGCTGTCCGAACCGGCGGGCGAGGACGGACCGAGGACGGCGGCGGGCCGTGTCGTCTGCCCCGCCGGGCGTCCCCGCCCTGACCGGGCCGGTCTGGCCGAGACCGCCCGGCTCCTGACCGAGGCCGAAAGGCCCCTCCTGGTGGTCGGCGGCGGCATCCACGCCAGCAGCGGTTATGACGCGCTGGAGAAGCTGGTGCGCGCGCACGGCCTGCCGGTGGCGACCACCTTCAACGGAAAGGGCGCGGTCGCCGAAGAGGGGCCGCACTGGCTCGGGGTCGTGGGGGCCAAGGGACATCCGCGGGCGAACGCCGAGGCCGCCCGGGCGACCACCGTCGTCTGGCTGGGGAGCAAGGCGGGCGACAAGTCCACCCTCTACGGCAAGCTGCCGCCGGCCGGGGCCGCAGTCGTCCATGTCGACATCGACCCCGAGGCCCTGGGCCGTACCTTCCCCCTGGAAGTCGGCCTGGCGGCGGACGCCGCCGCGTTCCTGGAAGACCTCACCACCGAACTGTCGTCCCGCGCCCCCGGCTGGCGGGCGCCCGCATGGTCCACCACCGAGCCGGCGGTGGACGACGGGTCGCCGCCGAACGGACAGGCGGCGCCGGAGTGGTCGTCGCAAGTCATCGTCAGCGCGTTACGCGCCCGCCTTCCCGATCCGCCGGTCGTCGTGGCGGACGCGAGCAAGGCGTCCAGCTGGGTCGGCGTGCACCACCGGGTGGGCCGCCCAGGGCGTTCGGTGCTGGCACCACGCGGCAGCGGCAGCATCGGGTATGCCGTTCCCGCGGCGATCGGAGCGGCCTTCGCGGCGCCCGGGAGCAAGATCGTGGCGGTGACGGGCGACGGCGGGTTCGCCATGTCCTGCCACGAACTGGAGATCGCGGTGACGGCGGGACTCGACCTCGCCGTGGTCATCCTGGACAACCGGTCGCTCGGCCTGCTGGAACAGGTCGGCAGGCACAAGCTCCGGCCCGACTTCACCCTGCCCGGCGCGCCGAGCGCGGACTGGACGGCCGTCGCCCGCGGCTACGGCTGCCGCGCCGAACGCGTCGACTCGCTGCGGGGCCTGGAGAGCGAACTGGACCGATGGGGCGCGAACGGGGGCGTCCTCGTCCTGGACGCGCTCGTCACGGCCGCCGAGTCCTCGCCTGACTTCGAAATGTTCAAGGCGGGAAGCGCCGCCGCGTGGTGACACCGGTCGTGGAGGGCGAGTGCGGAGTGGACACGGCGCGCCGGACCCCACTGCTCGGCCGTTCGGCCGAACTGGGGTGGCTGGAGGGAGTGCTGCGGCGGGCGGCGGGCGGCGCCGGCCAGGTCGTCCTGGTCGAGGGCGAGGCGGGCATCGGCAAGAGCCGCCTGCTCGCGGAGGTGTGCGGACGCGCCGTCCGCGACGGCTGGAAGGTGCGCCGGGTCGAGGCCGACGTCGTCGCCGCCTACCAGCCGTTCTCGGTGGCCACGGACCTGTTCGGCACCCCGGCACGGGATGTCGCCGAGCTGGTCGACGCGGTGCGCTCGGACGCGGTCGGCGAGCCGCTGCTGCTCGCGATCGACGACGCGCACTTGGCGGATCCGGCGAGCCTGCACCTGCTCGGGTCGCTGGCGCGGCGGACGGAGGACCTGGCGCTGGCCATGCTGGTGGTCTACCGCCCTGTGCCCGGCCTGCGCACGGCGGCCCCCGGTTTCCGGCAATGCGGGGCGCAGCGGATCGGCCTTCCCGGCCTGCCGGGCGACACCCTCGACGAGCTGGTCGTCGCGATGCTGGAACGGATGCCGGGCCGGGAACTCCGCGGGCTCCTCGACGGGGTGGCCGGCAACCCCGGCCTCGCGGTCGAGCTGGTCGCCGCGCTGGACGCCGAGGGCATGCTGGAGTCGGCGGGCGGGCACGCCGAGATGTCCCACCCCGAACTGCCTCCGGCCGCCCGCGAGATCCTGCTGCGTTCAGCGCGGGAGCTGTCACCCGCCGCGCAGACGACACTGTCCGTGGGCTGCGTGCTGGGAACCGGCTTCTGCGTGTCGCATCTGGCGTTGGCCAGCGGGCGTTCGACCGTCGATCTGCTGCCGGTGCTCGACGAGCTGATCGACGCGGGCCTGTTCGCGGCGGACGACGACCGGCTCGTGTTCCGGCACCGGCTGGTGCACAAGGCGCTGTACGACGACATCCCCGCCGCGGTCAGGGCCAGCCTCCATCTCGACGTGGGACGGGCCCTGTCGGAGACGGGCGCCCCGCCGACCGAGGTCGGGCGCCATCTGGCCCTCGGCGCGCTGCCCGGGGACAAAGAGGCGCTGACCTGGCTGCGCACCGCCGCCCGCGGGGTGCGTGACACGGCCCCGGCGACCTCGGCGCGGCTGCTGGAGCAGGCGCTCGCGCTCGCCTTGCCGGAGGAGCCGCTGCACGGCGACCTGATGGCCGACCTCGCCGAGTCGCTCGCATGGTCCGGGCGGCTCCGCGAAGCCGGAGAGCTGGCGCGCAAACAGCTCGCCCGCCGTCCCGGCCAGGCGTCCGCCCGGCGGCTGAGCGGACTGCTCGCCAACCTGTGGCGAGTGCGCGGAAGCCAGGCCGATGAACCGGACCCGGCACCGGCGGGGCCGGCCGAGCTCGCCTGGGATCTCGTCCTGGCGGACCGTCCCGGCCAGCCGCTGAAGGGCACCGCCGCAGACAGGGATCGTCCGGACATCACGCCTCTCGCCGCCTGTGCCGAGCTCGGCGCGCAGACCCTCGCCCTCCTGGCCGCCGGCCACGGGCAGGAGGCGCTGGACGCGGCCGAACGGGCACTGGCGTTGCAGGCGCGCCACGACCTGGCACTGTGGCCCGGCCATCTCCCGGCGGCCCTCGCGCTGTTGCAGCTTGACCGGCTGGACGAGGCGGAGACGGCCGTGGCCGAAGGGCAGCGGCGGGCCGAGGTGTCCGGTGCGCTCCTGCACGCGCCGTTCTACCGCTGGGCGCACGCGGCCGCGTCCTACCGCCGGGGCCGCTGGGACGAGGCCATGGCAGCGGCGGGGGAGGCGCGGGCGCTGGCCGGTGAGGTGGGCACGCCGATGGTGGCCGCCTGGGCGGACACGCTGGCGGCCGAGCTGGCCGTGCAGCGCAACGACCTGCGGGGCGCGGGGGCGGCGCTGGCCCGCGCCGAAGAGATCGCCGAGGACCTGGAGATATGGCCGGTGTGGGCGCCGCTCTGGCGGGTGCGGGCACTGGTCGCCGAGGCGAACGGCGAACCCGGCCGCGCGCTGGCGTCGGTGGCGAGGCTGTGGGAGCCGCCCGGGTCCGTGGCCCCGCCGTTCCCGTACCTGGACCAGATGGTCGACCTGGTCCGGCTCTGCGTGGCCTGCGGCGACGAACGGCTCGCCTCGCGCATCTCCCGCCGGGTCGCGGACTTCGCCGCCGACCCGGCCTGCGGGCCGGCGGCCGGGCACGTCGCACAGCGGTGCGCGGGCCTGGTGAGCCGGGACCCCGAGACGCTGCTGTCGGCGGCGTGGGCGATGCGCGAGCATCCCGCGCCGCTGGCACGGGCGGACGCCCTCGCGGACGCGGGCGCCGCACTGGTCGGCGCCCGCCGGGCCGAGGAGTCCGTGCACCGGCTGGAAGAGGCCCTGGCGGCGTACGAGCAAATGGGCGCCGCACGCAGCGCGGCCAAGGTCCGCTCGGCGCTGCGCGCGCTCGGCGTGCACCGCCGCTCGGCGGCACGACCGCGCCGCCGCTCGCGCGGCTGGGGAAGCCTGACCGCCACCGAGTTGGACGTGCTGCGGCTCCTGTCGGAGGGGCTGACCAACCGCGAGGCGGCCGCACGCCTGTTCATCTCCCCGAGAACTGTGGAGAGCCACGTGTCGCACATCTATGCCAAGCTCGGCGTCGCGTCCAGGGCGGCGCTGATGGCCGAGGCCGGGGCGCACGCCGCCGAGCTCCGGCTGGACGCGTTCGTCCGGACCTGCGAACCGGAGGAGGGCTGGTGACCGGGCGGATCGCCGAGGTCCGCGCGGTGGTGCGGAGCTTGCGCATGCGCGAGCACCAGGTGATGGGCGCGGGCGACCTCGCCGGTCACACCGACAACGTGTTCGTCCGCGTCCGCGACGAGGACGGGGTCTGCGGCTATGGCGAGGCCGCGACCTGGGCGCTGTTCGCCGCCGAGACGCCCAGCGGAATCCGTGACCTGGTGGAAGAGCTGTTCGCGCCGCTCCTCATCGGGCGGTCGGCGCTCGACCTGAACGCCTGCACGGGGGCGATCGAGTCGGCGATCCTCGCCAATCCCGCCGCCAAGAGCTCGGTGGAGATGGCGCTGGTGGACCTCGCCGCGCGGCGCCTGGGCGTCCCGGCGATGACGCTGTTCGGCGGGCCGGTCAGGGACTCGCTCGGGCTGTCCTACTCGGTGTCCGCCCAGGACCGCGCGGCCGAGGCCGACCTGGTGGCGGCCCGCTACGCCGAGGGCTATCGGATCTTCAAGCTGAAGACGGGCGTGCGGCCGTGGCGCGAGGACCTCGCGCGGCTGGAGGCCCTGTGCGGGTTCGCCGACGACATCTCGGTCCGGCTCGACTTCAACGGCACGGGCACGGTGCCCGAGATCGGGATGTTCCTGCGGGCCGCCGCCGGCCTTCCGCTGGAGTTCGTGGAGCAGCCGTTCGCGCCCGGGGACACCCAGGCCCTGCGGTGGCTCCGCCAGGCCGTCCCGGTCGCGTTCTGCGCCGACGAGTCGTTCCGCGGCACCGCCGACCTGCAGCGGATCGTGGCCGACGGGACGTTCGAGGTCGTGAGCCTCAAGGTCGGCAAGCTCGGCGGCCTGCGCGCGACCGCCGCCGCGGCCCGGACCGCCGCGACGTTCGGGATCCGCGGATACGCGGGGGCCTTCTCCGAGACCCGGCTGGCGACCAGCGCCGCGCTCCAGCTGATGGTCACCCTCGATCCGATCGTCGACGGCAGTGACTACTACTTCTCGCTGGTCGTCCTGGACGAGCCGGTGCCGGACGGCGGCTACACGGTCAAGGACGGGCGGCTCGTACCGTGGACGGAGCCGGGCTTCGGCGTGGAACTTGCGGAGGAGTGGTTCGTGTGACCGAATTGCTGGCGCTGGGGATGCGCTACCACGCCCACGAATGCGGCCGGCTGGGCTCGCCGCTCTACGCGGAGCTGCTGGCGGCGGCGGCCGACGACGTGGAAGCGGGCGGGCCGGTCGCCGCGCTGTTCGAAGGGCCCGAACCCGAGCTGAGCAGTGTTCCCGCACTGCGCATGATGCGGGCGGTGCACTGGCTGGTGCTGGCCGGGCGGGCGCCGAAGCTGGCGCCGTACTTCCCGAGCGCGGGCGGTGCCGAAGGGCCGGCGGGCGCGTGGCCCGCGATGCGGCGGCTGCTCGCCGAACGCCCGGCCGAGGTGGCGGAGCTGACCGGCCTGCCGCTCCAGACGAACGAGGTCGGCCGGAGCGCCGCCCTGTACGGCGGGCTGATCCGGGCCGTGGACCGCGGGCCGTCCGCCGAGGTGCGGCTGCTGGAGATCGGCGCGAGCGCCGGGCTCAACCTGTGGCCCGACCGGTACGCCTATGAGGTGGGACGGCGGGTGCTGGGTGATCCCGGCTCGCCCGTCCGGCTGCGCGAACCCTGGGAGGGGCTTCCGGCCGGCACCTCCGCGACCCCGGTGATCGTGGCCAGGGCGGGTTGCGATCCGCATCCGCTCGACCCGCGGTCGGCGGACGGGGGCCTGGCTCTCCTGTCGTGCATCTGGCCCGACCAGCGGGAACGCTGGGAGCGTGCGCGGCGGGCCGTGGACCTCGCCCGGGACCTGCCCTTCGCGGTGACGCGGTCGGGCGCGGCGGACTGGCTGGCGGACAGGCTCGCCGAGCCGGCCCAGCCCGGCGTCACCACGGTGGTGTGGCACTCGCTGGTGTGGCAGTACATCCCCGCGTCCGAGCAGGTGGAGGTCGAGAAGCTGCTGGAGGCGGCGGGGGCCAGGGCGACCGGCGGCGCCCCGCTGGTCAGGATGACGCTGGAGCCGGACACGCAGGCCCGGTACCGGCTGGAGCTGCAGCGGTGGCCCGGTGGCGGGCGGGACGTGGCCGCCGACAGCGAGGATCACGGCCTGCCCTGCGTCTGGCGGACCCCGCCCGCCTGGTGAGCGCCCCCGTCACTCCACGACGGTGACCTCGCCCGTTCCGCCGTCCACCCGCAGGCGCGTTCCGGTCTTCACCTCACGGGTGATGTTCTTGATCTGCACGACGGTCGGGATGCCCAGCTCGCGCGCGACGATCGCCAGGTGGGTGAGCGGGCTGCCGCGCTCGATGAGCAGCCCCGACAGCGACGGCAGGACGCCGACCCAGCCGGGGTCGGTCCGGTAGGTGACCAGCACGCCGCCCGTGACCTCGGTCGGCTCGGTGACCACCTGGGCGACGTCCTCCACGACGCCCGGCCCGCAGGGCGTCCCCTGGAACCGCGTGCGGCCCGAGGAGGTGTCGTCCGCGGCGGTGGACCAGCCGGCCCGGTCGAGGTTGCCGCGCCAGTACACCGGACCGCGGGTCACGAACCGCTCGGGCGGAGTGAGCTCGGCGTCCCTCGCCTCCTGCCGCTTGCGCAGCTCGACCAGGCCGGTCAGATCGCCGTGGCCCAGCGCGCCCTCGAAGCAGTCGCGGATCTCCTCCATGCGCAGGTAGAAGATGTCGTCCCGGTGTTCGAGCGCCCCCATCTCGGCCAGCGAGCGGCCCATGCCGCGGAACATGCGCCGGGCCAGCCCGAACGCGCGGGTGCGGCAGAAGCGGACGCGCTCGCGGGCGTCCAGCGACCCCCGCACCTTGCGGCGCACGACGCCGTAGAGCCGTCCGCGCGCCGGATCGAGGTGCTCGTTCAGGTATGCCTCGACGTCGTCGACACGCCCCGGCTCGGCGGGGACGGCCGTGGCGGCGAGCGCGCTGCGGAGCATTATGAAGAGCGACGCCGGGTTCTGCCGCAGGTCCGGCTCCTCCAGCTTGAGCTCGTTCAGGCTGCGGTACCCGTAGCGGTCGATGTACCGCCGCACCCGCCGCGCGAAGTCGTCGTGGCCATCGCGGTCCAGCGCCTCCAGGACCTCGTCCGCCGGCGTCGAGTCCAGCAGCTTCCCGAGGCCGGGGTCGGCGCGCACGGTGGCGGCGAGCTCGGTGAGCTCGTGCGCGGGCTCGGCGGACTCGACCCCGCCGCCCGGGTTGGCCACCTTCCAGTAGAACCAGCCGGGTGCGTCCGGCAGCCACCGGCGGGTCAGGCCGAACAGCGCGCCGTACGTCGTGAGGATCACGGCCTCCAGCCCGATCATCGGGGCCCACTTGGGCAGGAGCGTGCGGTCCAGGTCGACGAAACGGCGGTAGACCTCCTCGCCCGGCATCGCCTCGTAGTCGAGCTCGTCGAACCGGCGGAACTCCGTCCGGAAGTCGCGCAGGAAGCGCCGGACGTAGCGTTCGGTGGCCAGCAGATGCCAGGAGAAGACGGCCCCGGCACGGGCGCGGATCAGGGCGGACTCCAACTGGGAGTCGGTGGTGAACGGTTGCAGTGCCTCCACCGTGGCGTGCGGGATGGGCTCGCGTACCCCCATCGACAGCTCCATGACGCGCCGCTTCATCCGCGCGAACGGCAGCAGCCGCTGCATGCGGTACCAGGTGAGCAGGTTGTAGTAGACGCGGCCGTGGAAGTAGCCGAGCCTGCCGCGCTGCCAGTCGTCCATTTCCGCGAGCCGCCGCTCCGGGACGCCGAGCATGCGGCAGTACTCCTGGTGGCTGAGGTGGTAGACGTGCTGCGCGAAGCTGAACGTGAGCGGCTTGGTGATGCCGCCGAAGTTCTCCACGATGTTGGAGTTGTCCCAGATGAGGACGGGCTCGTCCGGGGGCGGGCCGAGTTCGGTGGTGATCGGCCTGCTCTGCAGGACCAGCAGCCGTCCCTCGCTGATGGCCCATTCGACGTCCTGGGGCGCGCCGAAGGCCTCCTCCAGCCGGGCGCCGAGCGCGGTGAGCTCGCCGATCTGCTCCGAGGTGAGGCAGCAGGCGCCGCGCTTGGCGGGATCGACCTCGCTGACCCGGTAGCCGAGCTCCTCGTCCGCGTCGTAGCGCTCGGCCTTGTCGCCGACGACCGTGCTCGTCACGGCCCCGGTCACGCGGTCGACCACGATGGTGTCGGCGTCCACCGTGCCGCTGACCAGCGCCTCCCCGAGGCCGTACACGGCGCTGACGATCAGCTCGCCGCGGTCGCCCGTGGTGGGGTTGGCGGTGAAGAGCACCCCGCTGGTGTCCGCGCGGACCATCCGCTGGACGATCACGGCCATCGGGGCGAGCCCGCCCGCCTCCGGGTGCTGGGCCCGGTAGGCCAGCGCCCGCGCCGAGTAGGCCGAGGCCCAGCAGCGCCGCACGTGCTCCGCGACCGCCTCCTCGCCGCGGACGTTGAGGAAGGTGGCGAACTGACCGGCGAACGAGAGGTCGGCGGAGTCCTCCTCGGCGGACGAGGACCGCACCGCGACCGCGCCCTGGCCGACCGTCCGGTACGCCTCGCCGACCATGCCCGCCACCTCGTCGCCGAGGTCCCCGCCGAGGAGCAGCTTCTCGGCGCGGGCGGCGACGGTCTCGGTGCCGAGCTCGCCGGTTCGCGCCACGAGGTCGGCGAGCTTGCCCGTGAGGTCGTTGTCGGCCAGGTACCGCTCGAACACGTCGGTGCCGACGACCGCCCAGGCGGGGACGCTCGCGCCCGTCCGGGCGAGTGCGTGCAGGCCGCGGGCCTTGCCGCCGCCCAGTGCGGCGAGTTCGGCCGCCGGCGAGTCCTGAGTGAGGACCTTCATGGTCGTCCTACCTTTCAGTACGGAGGTCGGCGGTCATCGCAGCGCGGTCCAGAGGCCTTCGGCGGCGACCGCGCCGACCAGTGCGACGACGATGGGGAGTCCCGCCCACCCAGGGGTGGCGTCCACGCCGCGGCGCGGCCACCGGCGGACGACGGCGGCGGCCAGAAGCGCGGGACCGGGCAGGCCGAGCAAGGGGAAGAGCGGGGACAGCCCGCCCAGCCGCCACACCGCCAGGACGCACGTGGCCAGCAGCGCCGCGAGGCCCAGCAGGACCAGGCGCAGGCCCGGATCGGACAGGTCGTAGGGCTGGTAGACGTCCTGCCCGGCCTTGCGGGAGAACTTCCAGAACTCGTAGCTCGCCCAGAACGCCCCGGTGATGCCCAGCGTCAGCGGTACGGACAGCGCGATACCGGACGCGTCGCTCCACGCGAGCGGGACGTACAGCAGCGCCAGCGCGGGGCCGCCCTCATAACACGGCAGCAGGAGCAGGCGGTTCTCGCGCAGCAGGTGCTTCAGCACGAACGGGGTGAGCAGCACCAGCGCGGACGTGGCCAGCACGACCCCGGCGGCACGCGGCCGGGTCACGTTGAGCAGGGCGGCCACGCCGATGACCGCGACGATCGCGCGGATCAGCGCGCCGCGCGCCCGCTCGCGCTCCGGCCCCGGAGGCCGATCGTGCGGCAGGTCGTTCAGGTCGTCGGCGAGCCGCATCAGCAGGAACAGCAGCACCAGGGTCACGGTCGAGACCGTGGTGGCCACCGCGGGAACGGACATCCGGGGCGCGCTCAGCGCGCACAGCAGCGTGGCGCTGAGCGCGCAGACCACGATCGCCAGGCCCAGCGACTGCGGCGGGAAGCGGGCGAGCAGGTACGAGGCCGCCGCCTGGGCGCGGCCCTCAGCGACCGGACGCGACACGGTCGTCGCCGGCGGCCGCCGATTCGGCCTCGGCCGCCACGTGGGGCTGCTGCCCGCCCGAGGCGATCAGGTCGCGGGCCTCCTCGATGGGCAGCGTCGCATCGAGGTGGGCACCGAGCCGCACCCAGTCGTAGCCGATCTCCAAGGTGTCGTGCCAGCCGTCCGCGGAGTCGAACGACAGCGGGAACGACCGGCTGTGCGCGGTGTTCAGGTGGGCACGGACGCGGTCGACGAGATCGGCGAGCTCGTCCTGGCGGGTCTCGGCGTGCTCGGGCCAGCTCGGATCGCCGATGAACAGGCGCTCCAGGCGCTCCATCCCGGCCACGAGCTCGGCGGGCGGCCCCGCCAGCTCGCGCACATGGTAGACGGCCTCCTCGACGGCCGGGTGCGGGAACGTCCCGTAGGCGTTGAGCAGCACGGCGGCGGTGTACCGCAGCATCCGGTGCGCCGACGACAGGGCGACCGGCCACTGCGCGTTCTTGATCGCGCCGAGCAGGTCCTCCCGGGCGTTCTCCACCTCGACGTTCGCCCACGCCTGCGCCATGCCCGCCGCGGCGAAACGCTCGGCGGTCAGGGGGGCCAGCCCGATCTGCGTGCCGGGGGGAAGGGCGAGGCCGTCGATCCCGAGCAGCGGCGACCGGACGACCGGCAGCGGAGCGGACACCGGCGCCGGGATGATCGAACCGTCCGGCCCGCCCCAGCACACCTGGATCAGGCCGAGGCGGTGGAACTCGGCGAGCAGCCCGCCTGCCCGCTCGCGGGGAAGCGGCGCGTCCGCCAGCAGCCGCGGGACCGGGTGGTGGAACGACAGGGACCGCCACATGCGCTCGGCCTCGTCCCCGAACGCGTACACCTGGCGACGGCGCCGGATCACATGGAGGCGGCTGCCTATCTGCCACGTGGTGACGTCCCGGCGGCGGCGCAGGTAGATCTGGCCGGGGTCGGCGCTGACGTCGGTGACACCGAGGTCGCCGAGCAGGTCGACGGCGGCCTTCACATAGTCGGCCGGGGACAGCGCCAGCGGCCCGGGAGTGGTCAGTGCGGTGTGCCGCTCCAGCATGCCGGGCGGTGGATCGGCGCGCTGGAACTGGGCGGTGGTCCACTTGATGCCCAGGTACGTCTCGCCGCGCCCGGCGGCCCAGTGCTTGGCGCCGTAGGTGAGCGAGGTGCGCGCCCACGGCATCGCCAGCTCGTCCCGGCCCAGCGCGGCGAGCGCGACGGCGCGGCGGGCGGCGCGCCGCGCGAACTGGCCGTACCAGCCGCGCACCATCGCGATGATCTCATCGTAGGGCATCAGCGCGCGGGTCGACTCGACCAGCGGCCGGTTCCGCAGCGGGACGGCCCGCGACAGCCGCTGGGCCCGGTTCAGCAGGTCCTCGAACTCGGTGGCCGACGGGCGGGCGCCGCGCCGCGTCATCGCGCGCAGCCGCTCGTTCTGCGCCTCGATCTGCGCGGCGGACCGGATCCGCACCTCGACGCGCCGGTCGTCGACGAACAGGACCGTCGGCATCGTGAGGTACTCCCGGGAGCCCGGCACGATGACCAGGAAGTCCACATCGGAGGTGGCGTTGCCGAAGCCCTCGGCGATGCTGCCCTCCAGCACGATCGCGGCGCTGTCCGGCACCGTGACGCGTTCAAGCGCGCTCTCCAGCAGCCGCCGGACCCGGTCTTCCCCCAGGAGGAGAGAGCGGTCCCATCCGCCGGCGGGGCCATGCTCGTCTGTGGGTTCGTCCACCGTCCGCCCCTTCGCTCGTGTGTCGGACGTCTTCCACCGGACCACGGGCGCGCACGGGCCGACATCCGGAAACACACGGAGATTTCTGGTCTGGCCGCAGGAGGCCGGACTACGGAGATGACGGGCCCGTGATGCCGTTCGCTGCGATGGGGCGGCGCTGGTTTGTTCCGTGTGTTTCCGGATGTGGCCTGCGGAGGGCCCCTGCTGTTCTGTCCTTCATGACCGCGCTTCAATCCCCCCGAGACCAGACGGCCGGAACCGCGCCGGCCGACCTCGCCTGCGGGTCGTGCGGCGCCGTCACTGAGTGGAGCTTCACCCACAAGTGCGGCGAGTGCGGCGGGCTGCTCGATTCGCGGTACGACCTCGGGGCCGTCACGTTCCCCGAGAGCGCCGACCCGGTCGAGCGCTACGGTGCGCTGCTGCCGATGCGCGAACCCGGGCGCCTCGTGCCCGGCATCTGCGTCACCACGCCCTGCTGGCGCGCCACCGGCCTCGGGGACCGGATCGGGGTGCCCGATCTGTGGCTCAAGGGCGAGTTCGCCCAGCCGACGGGCAGCACCAAGGACCGCATGGCCGCCGTCGTCGTTCCGATGCTGCGCGAGTTCGGCATCGAACGCTTCGTCACCAGCAGCACGGGCAACAGCTCGTCGGCCATGGCTCGCGCCCTCGGCCTCTACGACGGTGTGCGGGGCGACTTCTTCTGCGCGACCGACTTCGCCGGCCGCCACTCCCACTTCGACCACTCGCGTGCGCAACTGCACGTCGTCGAGGGTGACTTCGTCGCGGCGGAGAAGGCCGCCCGCGCTTACAGCTCCGCGCACGGCCTGGTCTGGGAGGGCGGATTCTTCAACTGGGGCCGCCGCGAGGGGCTCAAGACGGCGTACCTGGAGGCGTTCGACCAGATGGACCGGACGCCCGACATCGTGGTCCAGGCCGTCAGCAGCGGCATGGGGATGCTCGGCGCGCAGAAGGGCGTCGAGGAGTACCTGGCGCTGGGCAGGCTCACCCACCAGCCACGGCTGGTCATGGTGCAGCAGGAGACCTGCGCCCCGATGGCCCGGGGCTGGCAGAGCGGCAAGAAGAAACTGGGCGCCGAGGACATCATCGCCAAGCCGTCCGGGCTGGCCACGGCCATCCTCCGCGGCAACGGCACCGCCAGCTACCCCTACCTGTACCGCCTGGCCGAGCTGAGCGGCGGCGAGATCGCCATGGTCGCCACCGAGGAGCTCCGCCGGGCCCGCGAGCTGCTGCGCGAGACCGAGGGCGTGGACGCCTGCTACGCCTCCGCCGCCACGATCGCCGCGATCATCCGCGGCCGTGACGCCGGGCGGATCGGCCCGGAGGAGACCGTCCTCGCGAACCTCACCGGCAGCCAGCGCGAGGACGCCTGATGACGATGGCGCCCGTGGACACCGGCCGGCGGCTCGCCGCCGAGGTCCGTGGCGCCGCCCTGGAGATGATCGCGCAGGGCGGCTTTGGATTCGCCGGGTCGTGCATGTCGGTCGCCGACATCCTCGCCGCGCTCCACGTCTCCTGGGACCTGCCCCGGCCGGACCTGCGCGGGCGTGACATCGTCCTGCTCTCCAAGGGGCACGCCGCCCCGGCCCTCTATGCGCTGGCGTACGGCTGGGACTGGCGGGAGCACGGCCGTTACGCCGCTCTGGGGTCCCCTCTCCAGGGGCATCCGAACAGGCTGCGCTGGCCTGCGACCCCGAGCACCACCGGCTCGCTCGGCCTTGGCCTGGCGCATGCGCTCGGTGTGCACCTGGCCCGGGGGAGCGGACGGCTGGCCCTGGTCACCGGTGACGGGGAACTGCAGACCGGGCTGGCCTGGGAAGCGCTGATGTTCGCGTCCCGCCGCCGCACGCGGGGCGTCGTCGTGATCGTCGATGCGAACGGCGAGCAGTCGTTCGGCGCCGTGCTCGCCGCGTCCCGGCTCGCCGCCCAGCTGGCGGCGGTGGCCGACCGCTTCGTCGAGGTGGACGGCCACGACCTGCTCGTGCTCACCCGCGTCCTTCGCGAGTGCGCGCCCGAGGACTTGCTCACCGTCGTGTTCGCCCGTACCAGCCGTGCGGCCGGGGCACCCGAGCTCGGTCTGGGGCACGGCCGTCCCATGAGCTACCTGCCGGAACCGGCCGCGGTCGGAACGGCCGTCGCCCGGCTGCGCGCGGAGAGCCTGCCATGACCGCCCCGACGCAGCTGGAGGAGTTCCTCGGCCTGCTGTGCGAGGAACTCGTGTGCGACGATTCCCGCCGCCCGTGCTTCGTCACCTGCGACTCGGCTTCGACGTTCCGGCTCCCCGCCCTGCTCGAACGGCACGGCCTCCCGCACATCGACGTGGGGATCAGCGAGGCCCTCGGGCTGGGCCTTGCGGCAGGGCTCGCCGCCGAGGGCCGGACCGCCTTCGTCGCGGCGTTCGCCGCCTTCGGCACCCTGCGCGGTGCGGAGCCGCTCCGCACCCTGATCGACGGTGAGAAGGCCGACGTCGTGCTGCTCGGCGGAATGGCCGGTCTGTCGGCCGGCCCGGACGGTGTCAGCCACCATGCGCTGGAGGATCTGGCCTTCTTCCGGCCACTGGATTCCACTCGCGTGTACACCCCGTCCGACGCCGCCGCGTGCCGCTGGGTGGTCGCCGACCTCCTCTCCCAGCCCGGCCCCGCCTACGTGCGGCTCGCCCGCGTGCCTGTGCCCTCATGGCCGGGGCAGGACACCGATGGGCCCCTGCGCTGGCTCACGCCACGCACGAACGGCCCTGTGGTGTGCGGATACGGCCCCAGCCTCCTGGCGGCTGCGGGTGCCTTCGGGGAAGCCGGGCTGGGCGTGGGCGTTCTGGAGTTCCGGCGATGCCAGCCCCTTGACGCGTCCGCCCTGCGGGGCGCCTTGGGGGGCACGGACCAGATCGTCGTCCTTGAGGAACATCGCGCCGGAGGCGGCCTCGCCGACCGGCTCCGCGAGGCCCTCGGGGACGTCCCGGTCCACGAGATGGCGGTCGCTGCGAGCCCCGGCAGCGGCACGTACATGGACCTGCTCAACGAGTGCGGGCTGGCCGGACCGCGAGCGGTGGAACGCGTTCGGAGCGTACTGCGACCGGATTCGGCAGTGTGACGGTGCGAGTGCGTTGCCTCATCGACCTGGACGACACGCTCCTGGACTACCGGTACGAGGAACAGGCGGCAGCGGCGGCCCTGCGCGACCTGCTCCCTCCGGGCGCCGACGCCTCCCGCTGGTCCGCCGCCTACCGCCAGGCCAAGGACCGGGCCCGCCTGCTCAGACCGGTCGCGGACGAGGAGCAGTACCGGACCAGGCTCACCCTTGCCTTCACCACTGTCGGTCACCGGCCCGACGACCGTTTCCTCGACCGCGCGGTGGACCGCTACTGGGAGACCCGCTATGACTCTGTACGGCTCCTGCCCCAGGCCACCGACGTTCTTTCCTTTCTCGCCGGACGGTACGAGGGGCCTGTGCTGTGCACGCACGGGATCGGGGCACGGCAGCGCGCACGGCTGGACCGCGCGGGAATCGCCGGGGCGTTCACCGCCGTGCTGATCTCCGGCGAGGTCGGCGCCACCAAGGCCGACTGGCCGAGGTTCCTCGGCCGCCTGTACGAACCGGGCGCCCCCTACCTGGTCATCTCCGACCGCGTCGATCCCGACCTCAGCGCCGCGGCCCGGCTCGGAATGGACACCGTCCTCGTCGGCGGCCACGACCCCGCGGAATCCGCCCCGCCCGGCCTGCGCCGTGTCCCCGCGCTCGCCGGACTGCTCGACGTCCTCCAAGGAGCGAACCCATGACGCCGCACCTCACGTCCGACCTGCTGGCCACGGCCCCGCTCGCGACGCTCGCCGAGCGGCTGGGCGGAGCCCCCCACACCGCACGCCTCACGTACGCGGGGGAGACGCTCGACGTCGCCACCAACGTCCCGGCCGTGCTCACGTGGGCCCGCCGCTACCTCGAGCCCATCGTCACGGTGGCGGAGGGGGCGGCCACCACCACGGCCTACTGGTCGTTCATCGTCCCCGACACCACGGGGTTCGCGGCCGCCGTCGCCGCCGAGGCGGGCACGCCGCTGCCCGTCCATCTGCGCCGCACCGCCACCGTCCACCCGCTGGGCGCCGGGAGGCTGGCCGTCGTCGACCCCGACGGCCCCTCGGTCTACCTGGTGGACCGCGAGTCGCGCTCGGTGCTGAACGTCACGACCGAGCGGGCCAACGACATCCGGGACCTGGCCAGGCAGGCACGGGAACTGCTGCTCACGGCGATGCTCGCGCGGGGCTACATCACGCTGCACGCCGCGGCGGTCGCGCATGACGGCGAGGCCGTGCTGTTCGCCGGGAACAAGGGTGCCGGGAAGACGACCCTCAGCCTGAAGCAACTGGAGGCGCCGCGCGCGGAGTACCTCGGCAATGACCGGGTCCTGGTCGGCCCCGGGCCGGACGGCGGCCTCGACGTCCTTCCGTACGCCATGTCGGCGCGCATCGGGGGCGGCACCCTCCAGCACCACCCGGTGCTCCGCAGCCACCTGCACGCGTTCGACCACTTCCACGCCGCGATCCTGCCGCTGGAAGACCAGTTCATCCACCAGGACAAGCTCGAACTCAGCCCAGGTGAGCTCACCCGGATCCTCGGGGTGCCGTTCTGCCCCACGGCGCGGCTCCAGGCGGTTGTCTGGCCCTCCCTCCAGACGGGCAAGGCGGGCGGCGGGCCGGCCGAGACGTCGGTGCCCACCGAGGACAAGATCTGCGCCTACCTGGAGGAGGTCGCCCTGGTCCCCGACCCCGACGGCTCGGGCTGGCTGCGCGAGCTGCTCGGCGGGATCAACCACCGGACCGAAGAGATGGTCCGCACGATCAGGCAGACGGCCGCCGCTCCGCAACTGGCCGTCACCGGGACCGCCGACGCCATGTCCGACCTGGTGACCCGGCGCTACTGGCCGGACGCCCCGCCCTCGCCCGACCCGCGGACGTGGGCCCGGCCCGTATTGGACGCCGACCTCGTGTGCGTCATGCACCATGTCCGCGAGGACCGCGGTCTCACGCTCGCCCGGTGGAACACCAGGGCCGTGGCCGCCGGGCAGGTCCACGAGCTGCTCGTCTGCGACGCCGACGAGCTGGCGACGGGCAGCGCCGACCACGTCCGCTATCTGGGCTTCGCCAGGTTCGACGCCGGGATCCTCGCAGTCGGGGACGAGCTGCGCGTCGGCGACGAGACCATCGGCGTCCTCGCCGGATTCGACGACGCCCACCTGCCCGACCACATGAACGTGGTGTTCACCTCGCCGGTGCTGAAGACAGGTGCGGAGCGCGGGCTGGCACCCGGCGACACCGTTCGGATCGTGCCCCCGACCGGCGCATGAGCGCCCCCGTCCTGCCCGTGGCGCTGGTCGGCCCCGGCTGGAGCGGCCGCCGGCTGCTGCGCGCGCTCACCCGGCTGCCGGGCTACCGCGTCGAGGCGGTGGTCGGGCGCGGTCCCGGTGAACTGAGCCTCTCCGGATGCACCTACGAGGTGCTGGCCCGCGACGCCTACCCCGAGGTCCTGGCACGGCCCGGCCTGAGCGCCGTGCTGATCTGCACGCCACCGGCCGCACAGGTCGCGCTCGCCGAGGCGGCCCTGCTCGCCGGACACCACGTCCTCGTCGAGAAGCCCGTGGGCCTGGACCCGGCCGGAGCCGCCGCGCTCGTCAAGGCCGCCCGCGACCGGGGACTCGTCCTCGCGGTTCCTTACCACTGGCTCTACAACCCGCTCATCGAACGCGCCGCCGAGGCCATCGCCGGCGGTGCCATCGGCCGGCCCGTCCACGCGACCTTCCGCATGTTCGTCCCACGGACCCGCCCGGCGCCCGCCTGGCTCCGCTCGCCCGAGACCAGCGGAGGGCCGTTCGTCGAGACGCTCGTGCACGGCTTCCACCTGATGGAGACCCTGCTCGGGCCCGCCGAGACCGTGCTGTCGGCCGCCGAGTACCGCGACGGCGAGGCGGTCGTCGGAGGGACCGCCACGCTTCGCCACACCGGAGGCTGCGTCACCGTCCTGGAGACCACCTGGCTGGGAACCAACGCCATGAGGTCCGGCTTCTTCGACGTCGCCGGGACCGAGGGCTCGGTCTCCTTCGACCGTGGCCTCGACGACCGGCGGCGGCACACCCTGCGCGTCCAGAGCAGCGCCGGGAACACCGTGCACCGAGGCGACGACGACGACGCGGGCTTCGCCGGGCTGCTGACGCGGTTCCGGGACGCCTGCCTGGCGGGCGAGGCCGCCACCCTGCCCGGCGACCACGGATCCGTCGTCCGGGCGCTGACCTTCGCGCTGGCCGCCCGGCGGCTGGCCGGTTCCGCCGATCCCGAAGGCGAGGAAGCCTTGCGATGAACCAGCCGACCCTGTCCACCGAGACGACGCCACGGGCCTGCCACGAACGGCTGCTGGTCCTGGACCACCACCCCTGGTACGAGGCGCCACCGCGTTATGAGGACCGCGTCCGCGGCTTGCTGGGCGGCTGGTATCCCCACGTGCTCGGCCACACCGAGCTGGCCGGGCTCACCGCCGAGACGCTCGCTCCGGTCATCCGGCCAGGCGACGTCGTGGTCGCCCCCTTGATGAGCGGCGCCCTTCTGCTGCCGGTCCTCCGCCGGCTGTGCGACGAGGCCGGGGCCCATCTCCTGTTGCTGCCGATGTCCAAGCACCCGTTCGTGACGTTGAGCGCCGACCCGCCCGAGGCGCTCCAGGCCGCCTGCACCGACTACGCGCGTTCCTCCGCCGGCCTGAGCGACCTCCCCGCCGTACTGCGCCGCCTCACCGGCCGTTCCACTCGCGTGATCTTCGCCGACAGCAACTCCGCCACCGGACGCGACGCGCTGCTGTTCCGCGAGCTCTGCACGGACTGGCTCGGCCGCGCCCCCGACTACGCCTTCGCCGTGCTGGTCAACGAGATCGGCGTGGACGAGGACACCGCGCCGGGATGGCGGTCAGGACGGAAGGCCCTGCGGCCCGACCGGAGCGGGATCGTCCTCTCCGGCAGCACCACGCGGTATCTCTCCCACCTGCGCTTCCTCACCCGGACCTGGGAGGAGCAGGTGGACACCGCGCGCGCCGTCCGTGCCGCTCATCCGGAGCTCACCGCCTACTGGGACACGATCTCCGAGCAGCTGCGCTACATCCACGGGCACCGTGCGTCCACCCTGGCCATCCACCGCGAGCGCCTGCACGTACGGACGGCCCAGGACGAGGACGAGGCGACCACCGCCGCCGTGCACGCGGCCCTGACCGGTCTCGACGCCGCCGCGCCCCTCCGGCCCCGCGACCCCGGCGAGCGCGGCCCCCTCCTGCGGCACTGGACCACGGCTCTGGCGGGAGACGTCGTCTGATGCCCGCCACCGTCGTGCTGGACGCCGGGCTCGGCGACAGCGGCAAGGGCAAGATCGCCGCGTTCCTCGCCCTCAGCCGGGGCGTCCGCCACGTCGTGGACGGCGGGACGGGCCCGAGCGCCGGGCATGTCCTCCCGCTGCCGGACGGGCCGGCCCACACCGTCAGCCAGGTGCCGGTCGGCTTCGCCGTCCCGGACGCCCGCCTCTACATCGGCCCGGGCACGCTGGTGAGCGAGCGCGTCCTGCGCGCCGAGCTCGCCGGGCTCGCCGCCCACGACGCCGCCTCCCGCCTGCTCGTGGACCGCCGCTGCGGCCTCATCCCGGACGACGCCCACGCCCGCGAGCGCGAGCAGGGACTGCACGACCTGGGGCTCTCCTGGGAGGCCGGGACCACCGCCGCCCGGGTGGACTATCTCTGGCGCAGGGCCCGGCTCTACGGCGAGCTCGTCGACCCGCCCTGCCCCTCGGGGGACGTCGTGGCCGCCCTCAACGCCGTCGCCGTCGATGAGGACGTGCTGGTCCTCGGCGCCCATGGTGCCGACTACAGCCTCTACACCGGGTCGCACTACCCGATCACGACCTCGGACAACTGCTCCGCCGCCGCGACGCTGAGCCGGACCGGCCTCGCGTGGCGTTACCTGCGCGAGGTCGTCGCCGTCGTCAACATGACGCCCACCGTCACCTCGCCCGTGCCGCTCGCGCACGAGCTGACGCTCACGGAGATCCGCCGTAGGGGACTGGAGAGCCACGGCGCCGTCTCCGGTGTACGCCGTCGCGTCGCCGCCCGGCCGGACCTCGACATGCTGCGGCGGTTCGTCCGCACCGAACGGCCCAGCTCGCTCGCGCTCGGCAGGGCCGACCTCTACGACCCGGACTGCGCGGGCGCGCGCGACACGGCCGGGCTCACCGCGGGCATCCGCTCCTGGATCGACCAGGCCGAGGACGACCTCGGCGTCCCGGTGAGCCTGGTCTCCACCGGCCCCGCCGTCGGCGACATCGTGCGGCTCGGCGAGCCGGTCCTCGCGCCCGAACCCCCGGCATCCCACCGCCGACCGGAAGGCAGACCATGACCCGCGCACGTTACGGAGTGGACAGCCCGTTCATCGTCATCGCGCACTACGCGGTCGGGACGACCGCGCTCGCCGGGGGAGCGGTGTGGCTCGCCATGGCCGGCGGCGTGGTCTGGCGGGTCCTGGCGGTCCTGCTGGTGCTGTTCGCCGTCGTGACGCTCGCCGAGTGCACCGGCATCGTCATCAGCGGACGGTACGGGAAGCGGCGGCTGTGGCGCGGCCTGATCGAGGACCTGGCGCTGCGCGGCGACGAGCAGATCCTCGACGTCGGGACGGGCTCGGGGCAGCAGCTCGCCGCCGTCGCCCGGCACCTCACCTCGGGAGGCCACGCCACCGGCGTCGACATCTGGCGGGCCTGGGACCACTCCGGCAACTCACGCGAGCGAGCCCTGGCCAACATGCGGGCGGAGGGGGTCGCGGACCGGACGACGCTCACGCACGGCGACATGCGCGACCTGCCGTTCTCCGACGGCCGGTTCGACATCGTCATCTCGACCCTCGTCGTGCACAACCTGCCCGATCCGGCCGACCGCGCCACGGCACTGCGCGAGATGGTCCGGGTGCTGCGGCCCGGCGGACGGCTCATGCTCGTCGACTTCTGGCGGACCCACACCTACCTCGAGCCCCTGCGCGCGGCGGGATGCCTCGACGTCGAGGTCTCCGGCCTGCGCTACCTCCCGTTTCCGCACGTCCGGGTGCTCACCGCGCGCCGCGCACCCGTCCTGGACGGCGCACCGCCGGCCGCCCCGGCACGCCATAGCGAGCGAAATGCAGCCGATCCATCCTGACCCGCAGCCAGTGCACCCAGCGGCCCGAGGCCAGGAGCCGCTGGTTCACGATCAGCAGCGCAGACCCCGCCAGGTCCGGCACCGACGTGCGCGCAAGGCGCCGTCCGATCGCCGGATCGAACGGCTGGAGGTCTCCGCCCCGCAGGGCCGCCACCACGTTGTCGGCGGCCCTTTCCGCCTGGCTGACGCTGAGCAGCCAGCTGCGCCGCCACTTCTGCCCGGGCACCGTGATCGTGTCCCCCGCCCCGAAGAGGCACTCGTGCCGGGGGCTGCGGAACGTGTCGTCGACCACGAGGAACCCCGCGGGGTCCAGCGTCTCGTCCGGCAGTCCCGTGTCCGGGGCGGCCAGCGGGCCCACGACCGCGATCTGGTCCGCGGGGAGGAAGTCGCCCTCGGTCAGCCATACCCCGGTCGCGTCGATCTGTTTCACCGTTCCGGGACGGTAGCCGCCCCGCCACTTCGCGAGCTTGGCCGCGAACACCCGGGTGGCGCGGGCACCGAGGTAGGAGCTCATGGCCGTCTCGTCGCCGACGACGGTGACCCGAAGCTCCTTCCCGGCCCGCACGGCCCCTTCGGCGATCCACGCGGCATACTCCACGCCCGGCCCGACGCGCTCGCCGGTGAGGATGAGCACGAGGTCGCGGCGGCCGTCCGCCAGGCGCGCGGCGAGCGTCTCGGCGTCGGACGGGTCGCAGGGGAACAGCGCGTGCTCACGCGCGCCGGGCACCGCGTCCCGGTCGGCCGGAGCGCCCGTGGCGACCACCACGGCGCGGAACTCCACGTCCTCGCCCGCGATCCGCGCCGTCCGGGCCGCGACGTCGACCGCCTCCACCTTCCCGTTCCGGAAGGTGAACCCGTGCTCGCGCGCGAAGTCGGCGAGCCCGACGCGCAGCGACGCCGCCGGTACGCGCTCCCAGGGGAGGAACACCAGCCAGGGCCGGTACACGTGATCGGGACTCGCGTCCGCCACGGTCACCGCGAGTTCCGGCGCGTGGCGCCGGAGCCTGGCCGCGGCCGCCAGCCCGGCCGCCCCGCCGCCGATGACGAGCACATCGCACCGCATCAGATCACCCCTTTCCGGAACGGTTATCTTCAGGGAGACTAATTACAGACATCAGGCAAATCAATAGCAGTGCCGCATTCGACAGCAATTCTCTAAAATGGGAGAATGGCATGGATGAAACTGCCCGAAAAGGGCCGTGGCTCATTCTGTTCGTGCTCTGCCTCGGCTTCTTCATGGCGATGCTGGACGCGACGATCGTCAGCATCTCGCTGCCGGCGATCGCCATGGACCTCGGCGCCTCGCTCGACCAGATGCTGTGGGTGATGAACGTCTACATCCTTGTCATCGCCGTCCTGTACATCACCGGCGGGCGGCTGGGGGACATCCTCGGCCCGCGGACCGTGTACATCGTGGGCGTGACCGTCTTCACCCTGGCGTCGGCGGTCTGCGGCATGACGATGAGCCCGGGGCAGCTCATCGCCGCGCGCGCATTCCAGGGCGTGGGGGCCGCGCTGCTCACCCCGCCGACCATCGGTTTCATCGTCGCGGTGTTCCCCTGGACGAAGCTCGGCGTCGCGTTCGGCGTCTACGGCGGTGTCGCGGGCAGCGCGGCCGTCGCCGGGCCGACCCTCGGCGGCCTGCTGGTCGAGAGCCTCGGCTGGCGCTGGATCTTCCTCGTCAACGTCCCCATCGGCCTTGCGACGATCGTTCTGGCGCGCGTCGTCCTGCCGCCGCTTCCGGCGAGCCGGAGCGCCCGTTTCGACCTCCGCGGCATGCTCCTGGGGAGCACGGCGCTGCTGGCCCTCACCTACGGCCTGATCGAGGCCCAGCGCTACGACTGGGGCGTGGTCTGGTCGTTCGTCTCGATCCCGCTGCTGCTGGTCGGGGGCGTCGTGCTGCTCGCGGTCTTCGTGGTCTCCCAGCGCCGCCCGAACGCGCTCATGCCGCTCGCGCTGTTCCGGCACCGCGACCACTCGCTGATGAACGTCATGACGGCGGCGTGCCAGTTCGCCCTGTTCGGCCTCTACCTGCCGCTGACCATCTACTTCCAGGAGGTCGTCGGCCTCTCGCCCCTCGAAGCCGGGGTGTCGCTCATCGCCCTCCCCATCCTCGCCGCGGTCACCTCGCCGTTCGCGGGCCGCCTCGCCGACAAGGTCGGAAGCCGCCGCGTGCTGCTGTCCGGCTCCCTCATGTTCGGCCTCGGCATCCTGATGACGACCCTCGCCATCCGGGCGGACCAGAACACCTGGGCGCTCCAGGCGGGCCTGGTCGTCACCGGCTTCGGCTCCGGGCAGCTCTGGGCGCCCATGACGAGCGTCGCCATGCGAGGCCTGCCCCTCGAACTCGCGGGCGCCGCTTCGGGGGTGCTGAACACCACCCGCCAGTTCGGCAACATCCTCGGCGGGGCGCTGGTCGGCGCCGTCCTGCAGAACCGGCTGTCGGCCTCCCTGCACCACGAGGCGGCCACCACCGCGAGCACGCTTCCCGCGAATCTCGTGAAGCCCTTCGCCGACGCGATCCGCGGCACGGCCGAACACGGCATCACCATCTCCAACGCGGGCGGCGGAACCGGCACTGCACACCTCGCACCCCAGGCGGCCCGCGTCGTCGAGCTCGCGCGCCAGCATGCCTTCGAACGCGCCTTCACGACCGCGCTGCAACCTGCGCTGCTTACCTGCGCCGCCGCGCTCGCGGTCGCGTTCTGCTGCGCGTTCCTGCTCCGTGAACCGGCGCGCGCCGCACCGGCGGACGCCACCGGCGCCCCGGACGCCGCCACAGCCACCGACAGGACCTGACCGACCCTGTTCGGTAATGGCCGAAAGGCTTATTGGTGGGATTTAAAGCCCGAGGCGAGAATTGCCGGAGGCGTTATTCCCGGGGCGGGGCGATTTCAAAGCCGGGGCGGGGTGACGTGCCACAGGCGACAGGAATGTGACGGTTGGCGGGACCGGGGGCGGCCCCACCGCCTTCGGCTACGACACCCGCGACCGCACCACCACGATCACCTCGCCCACCGGCACGATGGGTCACACCTACGACCTCCACCCCCGAGCGGTCGGCCCTACTACGCCCTCGTCCGGCAGGCCCGGGCGCGGCTGCTGGACGGCACGTCCGGTGACCTGCGCCTGATCCACGGCGCCTATCTCCAGGACTGGCTGCTGGAGGAGGGCGACGACAACCGGCGGGTCGACACGGCCCTCGGCGGCGCGTCCCGCGCGTTCGGCGACATCGGCTCCCACTGGTGCGACCTCGCCCGGTTCGTCTCCGGGCACGCCATCACCGCCGTCAGCGCCCGGATGTTCCGCGCCCACGCGCGGCGCCGCCGCGATCCCTCCCGCACCTCCTTCTCCCGGGCCTCGGCGACCGGAGCCCTCGTCTGCGTCGACACCGAGAACACCCACCACGTCCAGGACGCCCTGGCCCCGCTCCTGCCCGGCCGCACGACGATCGCCATCACCCACCGGCTGGAGACGGTCCGCGACATCCACGTCATCTTCGTCCTGGACGAGGGCCGCCTGGTCGAACAGGGCACCCACGACGACCTGGCCGCACGCGGCGGCCGGTACGCAGCCCTGCTCGCCGACCGCGCCCGCACCCCCGCCTAGGTGGTGTTCTGAACGGCAGGCCTGCCGCAGGGCTGGTCGCTGGTGCGGAGAAGGGCGCGGCCGGTCAGGGGGCGGGGCGCAGGTGGGTTTTCGCCCATGTCTCGAAGGCGGTGAGGGAAAGGCCGAGGGCTCGGGCGAATTCGGGACGGGCGGGTTGGGGGAACTCGTTGATACGCGCCTGCGCGAGGCCCATGCCGGGCATGCCGGCGGCGGTCGCCTCCTGCTCGGTCATGTCGGGTGCGGTCAGCCGGACGCCCAGGGCGCGGGAGAGGGTCTCGGCGATCTCGGCCATCGTCAGGTGGTCGCTCGCCAGCTCCAGCTCGACCCCGTCGAACCGTGCCGGTTCCGCGATGGCCGCGGCGACCGCGCCGCCGATGTCGGCGACCGCGACCAGGGACAGCCGGGTGGCCGGCTTGAGGAGGCTCACCAGCCCGCCGCCGACCCCGCGGGGGAACATGATCCGCTCGGTGGGCAGGAAGTTCTCCATGAAGAAGCCCGGCTTGATGAGCGTCCAGTGCGCGAACCCCGCCGCGCGGACCCGGTCCTGGAGTTCGGTCTTGGCCGCGTAGTAGGGCTCCATCCAGGCCCAGCGGCCCTTGACCCAGTCGACATGCCGTCCGGCGCCGGAGACGGAGGTGTGCACGAACTGCGGGACACCGGCGGCCTTGGCGGCCTCGATCAGGTTGACGCCCTGGGCGACCTCGCCCTCGAAGGCGCGCCGGTCCGTGTCGGGCATCTGGACGGAGAAGACGGCGCGGGCGCCCCGGGCGGCCGCGGTCACGGAATCGCGGTCGTCCAGGTCGCCGGTCACCAGTTCGGCGCCGAGGGCCTCAACGGCCCTCGCCCGGCCGGTCGCGGGGTCGCGGACCAGCGCCCGGACCGGGGTGCCCGCGGCCAGCAGGGCGCGGGCGGCGGCGCCGCCTTGGCGGCCGGTGGCGCCGGTGACCAGGACGGGGGCGGACGCTGCCGGCATGGCGCTCCTCTGCGAACGGCTAAGTGGCGGGGCCCGCCACTTATGGTTCCGTACCATACGGAGGGCCCCGCCACTTGGCAAGACCGGAGGTGACGCCATGGCCGTACAGCGCGCGGACGCCCGGCGCAACCACGCGCGGATCCTCGCCGTCGCCGAGCAGGAGGTCGCCGCGCACGGCGCCGGCGCGTCCCTGGAGCAGATCGCCCGCGTCGCCGGGGTCGGCTCGGCCACCGTGCGCCGGCACTTCCCCGACCGGCGCGCGCTGCTGGCGGCGGTGTTCCGCGAGCGGATCGAAGTCCTGTGCGCCCGCGCCGCGGAATCGGCCGGCGCAGCCGACGCGCGCGCCGCGCTGCTGGACTGGCTGGGGGCGCTCACCGACTACGCCGCCTCCGCGCGGGGCATGGCCGGTGCGCTGGTCCAGGACGGCGGGAGCGGCCCGGGGCACGCCGATGCCTGCTCGGCCAAGCTCGCCGAGGCGGCCGGTCCGCTGGTCCGCGCCGCCGTACGGGCCGGCGCGCTGGCGCCGGCCGTGACCGCCGCCGACCTGATCACGTTGGTCACCGGCATCGCCCTGGCCACCGAGCACCTCCCCGCCCCCGCCGCCGAAGCGCACCGGCTGCTCGGCCTGACCGTTCAGGGGCTCAGCCCCGGAAAGTGAGGGCGGGACGAACGGCGCGGACGTCGTCAGCCGAAGGCGCGGCGGTAGGCGTTGGGGCTGACGCCGGTGGTCTTCTTGAACCGGTCGCGGAAGGCGGTGGGCGAACCGAACCCGACCTGGGCGCCGATGCGTTCGACGGAGTGGTGCGTGGCCTCCAGGAGGTGCTGGGCCTGGCGGACGCGTGCGCGGTGGAGCCACTGGAGCGGGGTGGTGCCGGTCTGCTCGCGGAAGCGCCGGATCAGGGTGCGGGTGCTGATCCCGGCCCGGGCGGCGATATCGGCGAGGGTGAGGTCGGAGCCGAGGTTGTCCTGCAACCAGGCCAGCAGCGGTTCGAGCGTCGCCCCCTGGGGAGCGGGCGGACGGTCATGGACGATGAACTGCGCCTGCCCGCCCTCGCGCTCCAGCGGCATGACCGACAGCCGGGCGGCGTCCGCGGCGACGGCCGATCCATGGTCCTGGCGGATCAGGTGCAGGCACAGGTCCAGGCCCGCTGCGGCGCCGGCGGAGGTGAGGATCCGGCCGTTGTCGACGTACAGGACGTCCGGGTCCACGTCGATGTCCGGGTGGGCGGCGGCCAGGAGATCGGCCGCGGCCCAGTGGGTGGTGGCCCGCAGGCCGTCCAGAAGTCCGGCGGCGGCCAGGGGGAAGGCGCCCGTGCAGATGGAGGCGATGCGCGTGCCGTTGGCGGCGGCCGCGCACAGCGCGTCACGGACGGCGGGGGCGAGCGGCGCCGTGGGGTCGGCGGTGCCGGGAACGATGATCGTGTCCGCGGTCCCGAGCCCGTCCAGCCCCCAGGGCGCGCGCAGGGTGAAGGCGCCGGCGTCGATCTCCGGCCGCTCGCCGCAGACGCGGATCCGGTAACCGGGCCGCCCGTCCGGCAGGCGAGTGCGGGAGAAGACCTCGATCGGGGTGGACAGGTCGAAGGGGATCACCCCGTCCAGGGCGAGGACGGCGACGGTGTGCATGGCCAGAAGATATCCGCCCGCCGGGCGCCCGGATCCGGGCTGCGGGCCGCTGAACGCCCACTTTGGGCAGCTCAGGACCTCATCCAGGATGTTGGCATTATTCCGGTGGAAGGTGGCATTAACGCCACTGGGGGGCGGGCCGGTGGCCGGTTAGCGTCGGGAGCGGCTCCGGCGGGAGGTCGGAGGCAGCGCTCGCGAAGGGGTTTCTCCATGCACGCCCAGATCGTCTTGTTCGATGGTTTCGATCCGCTCGACGTCGTCGCCCCCTACGAAGTGCTGTACGCCGGCGGCACCGCCTCCGGCGGCGCGGTGAGCGTGGAACTGGTCTCCGCGGAGGGGCCGCGTGAAGTGGCCGGCGGCCTCGGGGGCCTGGCGCTGCGGGCCACGGCCGCCCTGGACCCCGCCCGCGCGGGCCTGGTCCTGGTCCCCGGCGCCGCGGGACGCCTGGGCGAGCCCGGCGAGGACGCGGGAGCGGGGGGCCGGAAGGAGGAACCCGTCACCGTCCTGCTCGGCCGCGCCCTGGCGACGGAACTGCCCGCCCTGCTGAAGGCGGCGAGGGACAATCCGGAGGTGACGCTCAGCGCGGTGTGCGGCGGCTCGCTCGTCCTGGCCATGGCCGGTCTGCTGAAGGGGCGCCACGCCACCACGCACCACGCGGGCCTGGACGCACTCGACGCCGCCGGCGTCCACGCGGTGCGCGCCCGCGTCGTCGACGACGGCGACCTCGTCACCGGGGCCGGCGTCACCTCCGGCCTGGACCTCGGCCTGTACCTGCTGGAGCGCGAGGTGGGGCCCCAGATCGCCCACGCCGTCGAAGAGCTGTTCGCCCATGAGCGCCGCGGCATCGTCTGGCGCCCCGAAGGCCCCGTACCCGGCGGCTTTTGACCGCGCCCCTTCTCCGCTTGGCTCGTAGGGTTTCCAGGTATGTACCGTCCGAGTGGACGCTTCAGACGTACTGGCGCCGAGCGGCAGGATCAGCTGCTCTCGTGGAACCGGGATGACGTGGCGTTCTTCGCTGCCGGCGCTTGCCACATCCTCGCGTACGCGTTCATCGCGACCTATCCGGATGCCGGGTTCGGCCCCGTCGGGCTCTGGCCGCGCGGGGCGAGGGACGCTTGTCATGTCTACGTCACGGACGGCGTCTGGGCGTTCGATCACGACGGGTGGACCTTGCAGTCCGAACTCCTGAGGGGCGCCCGCGCCGCCGAGCCGCTGAGCGATCTCCGGCCGCGCCCGATCCGCATGGGGCTCGACGCGTTCTGCGCGCGCCACCATCACCGGCCCCGGCAGTGCTTCGCCTTCGATCCATGGGAGCGGGCTCTGCGGTACATCGCCCGGTTTCCTGCCCCGGACGCCAACGGCGGCAGAGCTGGGTGATCTTGGGCGGGGTGTCCAGAGCGGCCTGCAGGGCAGCCCGTGCGTGCCGGGAAACGGTGCAGGCGATATGGACGAGTCGGTGCGGCGCGGGCCGTCCGATAGGTGTGCATCCGCGTTACCGAATTTATCTGTCATCGCCAAGTCGGGGTCCCTTGTTCCTGCCCGTGAGTGCACATGGTCGCGCGCCCTGGACCGGTTTCCGCGTCTTCGATGGGCTCGCTTGGCGACCATGCCGCGTGGTCTCCGGCCACCAGGCCGTGGACTTTATGGGGAGGATGAATGAGCGCCTTCGGTGATCTGTTCCCCTTGACGCCGCCTCGCTCGTAGGCGAGGTTACTGTCCCAGGGATCGGTGGACGATGGTCTGTGCTGAGTCCTGATCAGGCCGACCGTGCTGAACTGGGCAGAGAGGGTTTCCGGTGGAACTGTCGCCGCCTGGGGCCGCGGAGGCGGCATCGCCCTGGTACACCAATTCCTTTGTCATCACTGGCATAGTGCTGTTTGTTCTGTTCGTCCTGTTCGGGATCTTTCTTGGGCTGCAACGCCGCCGACGGCGGCATGTGCGGGCGGGCTCGGCGCAGCGGGCTACGGAGGTCTTCAGCGGGGGCTCCTCGCAGCCACCGGCCGTGAGCGTGCAGGAGGCCGGTGCCGCCGCCTGGAGCCGGTTCACGCTGCTGGAAGAACTCGGCCGCGGCGGCATGGGGGTGGTCTGGCGGGCCAGGGACGGCGTGCTGGGCCGCCAGGTGGCGATCAAGCAGCTCCTCCCGCCCTCTGGGGCCGCCCCCGGCGCGCAGGAGGCCATGCGGGCCCGCATGCTGCGCGAGGCCAGGGCCGCCGCGCAGCTCGCCCACAAGAACGCCGTCACCGTCCACGACGTCCTCCAGGACCAGGGTTCGGTTCTCATCGTGATGGAACTGGTCCAGGCGGTCACGCTCGGCGCGATGGTGGAGTCCGAGGGGCCGCTGCCTCCCGCGCGGGTCGCCGCGATGGCCCTCGACCTGCTCGATGTGCTCACGGCGGCGCATGAACTCGGGATCGTCCATCGGGACGTCAAGCCCGCGAACGTCCTCGTTCAAAGCGATGGATCCATCAAGCTCGCCGATTTCGGTATCGCCCGGTTCCAAGGTGAACCGACGCTCACCGAAGCGGGTGCCATCATCGGCACTCCGGCCTACATGGCTCCAGAGCAGATCCGAGGGCTGGAGAGCTCGCCCGCCACCGATGTGTGGGGGCTCGGCGCCACGCTCTTCTACGCTGTCGAAGGGCTGCCCGCTTTCGGCGGGCCGAGCCCGACGGCGGCGATGGCCGCCGTTCTGACCGATCCGCCTCTCCCGCCGCGGCGCGCGGGGGAGCCACTGGGGCCGCTGCTGATGAGGCTGCTCGCGAAGGATCCGGCGGACAGGCCCCTGGCGCCACGGCTGCGTGCCGAGCTTTCGGAGCTCGCGCAGATCCTCTGACGTTGTCCGGTGCGGCTGGAGTATGGCGGCGCTTGGAATTGCTGTAGCGCGTACGGACGAAGGCGGGCTTGACCGTCCCCGATGATCTGAAGCGTTCTCTGCGGCGGTTGCGTGAGGTGCATTCTCAGCGGCCGGCCGGGGACGTCGATTCGCTGGACTTCGCTGACTGGCGTGAGCGCATGGCGGATTTTCTTGATGAGTTGTCCCAACGGCTTCTCTATGAGGAGGACCGGCAGCTCGCCGCCGCCGAGGCTGCGGCGGCGCGTGCTGAGGCTGCTGGGATTCGAGCCGGGTGGCGGCCTTCGACGGCGGGTGAAGGACGTTGAGTGAAGGCCCTTCGGCGAGAACGATTCGGCTGGTTCAAGGCCGTGGTCGTTGCGGAAACGGCTTCTGGGGGCGGCTTCCGGCAGCTCATTCACCGGTTCGGTTGCGTCTGCGCAGAGTGCATTGATCTTGTAGGGGGCGTAAATAGTGTTGGCGGTGTTCGTTCAGTGGAACTTCCCGCCCCGGCGGGTACAAGGAGGCATCGCCCCATGCTCCCCACCCCCTCGCGTCCCCGTGCCCTGACCCGCGCCCTGGTGGGCGTCCTCGCGCCGGCCGCGGCGCTGCTGGCGCTGGCCCCCGCGCCCGCGCACGCCGCCGACGGCCGCTACACCTCCGACACCACCGGCGTGGTGACCGTGCGCAACTCCGCCGGCCAGACGATCTTCACCTGCACCTCGCTCTACCAGCAGGGGACCACCGTCTCCGCCACCGCCGGTCAGCTGCCGAGGAAGGCCGACTACACCGCCGCCGTCCGGAACGGGAGCACGTGCCAGCGTCCCAACGGAGAGCAGGGCATGCTCATCGGCGGGGACATCGCGAGCATCGGCATCGTCTACTACACCCAGACCGCCTACAACCCGGCCACCGGCGTCGTCAGCCTCATCGGCAACAAGAGCACCCCCTACGGGATCTCCTACCTCTCCGACGGCTGCCGGTTCGACTTCGACAAGATCATCGCGACCTACACCGTCGGCACCAAGTCCCTGAAGTACATCAGCGCGACCGCGCGGCCCTACACCACCGCCAACAACGACGGCTCCATCGGCTGTCCCGGGGTGAAGGCCAACGAGACGATCACCTTCGACGCCGAGTTCAAGCTCGTCCTCTCCTAGGGCGCGGCCACGAAGAAAGGCCCCTCGCGAACGTCGCGAGGGGCCTCTCCGGGGTCCGGTCAGGGACGGGTGGCGTAGCGGGGGTTGGTGGCGTGCCAGTGGAAGCCGCCGCCCATCCAGGCCCGCAGGCCGCGCAGGAAGCGCTGCAGTTCGGGGGACGGGACGGCGGCCAACTGGCGGTGGTCGTTCTCGAAGCCGCGCACCAGGTCGTTGTGCAGGGCCACGGTGACCTCGGTGGCCTCGTCGAGCGAGCAGTCCCGGTCGGCGGCGGTCAGCAGGACCAGGTTGCAGACGGGTTTCTCGTCGGCGGCGTCCTTGGCCACCGAGTGCAGGTCGTTGACGATCACGCTGGCGGTGCCGGCCCGCATGGCCGCGCGGCGGACGTGCGGGTGGCAGAACAGGTCGGCGGGGACCTGGTAGCCGGCGATGGCGTCGATGAGGGTCATGGACGTGTAGAAGCTGTCGTGCTGGCGCGCCGCCAGGTACTCCCAGGCCGTGGGGTCGTCGCCGGTCTCGCGCCAGGCGGCGTAGGCGGTCCAGCTCACGAACATGGAGAAGGTGGCGTAGCAGATCCGCTGGACCTGCGCCGGGGTGGCGTGGCGGCGCAGGTGGGCCACCGCCGAGTCGAACATGCGCAGGACGAGGTCGTCCTGGAAGGCCGCCTCCAGCGGCGGGGTGAGGTCCCCGGCGGGCGCGACCGGGTCCATGGCGGCCATCACCAGGGTGAGGCGTTCGGGGAGCCGGACGGGTTCGGCGCCGAGGGCGGTGTCGTCGGCGTAGTAGTCGTCGGCCGCCCACCAGCTGGCGTTCATCTGGGCGGCGACGAGCAGCGCGTCGGGGTCGTCGACGTCGGGGTGGGCGAGGGTGACCAGGTGGCCGAACGCGGCCTTGGCCAGGCCCGCCAGCTCGTGTTCCTGGAAGCCGCGGTCCTGCGCCCAGGCCAGGAGGCGGGCGTCGACCTCGTCGGACAGGGCCTGGTCGAGGCGTTCGGGCAGGGGGCAGTAGAGCGGCGAGTGCGTTCCGTCGCCCCAGGGCATTTCGGCGTAGCCGGGGCCGGCCGCCGGGGAGTCGCGGCTGGGGCGCGCGGCGGCCAGCAGGGCGGGGAGCAGGGCCGCGGTGGTGCCGAGACCGGTCGGCCTGCCCGGTGCGTGCGTGGTCATCTCGCCCTCAGACGCGGTCGGCGGCGATGAGCAGGTACTGGAAGCTGCCGTCGCGGTAGGCCGTCAGGAAGGCGTCCTCGATGCCGGTGGCGACCGAGGAGCGCTGGCGCAGTTCCCAGTACGGGATGGTGGCGGCGGTCAGGTCGACGACGGTGGTGGGCACCAGCCGGTTGGCCGCCATCGCGCGGAAGTAGGCGCTGCGGGGGTGGATGTCGCACACGTAGTGGGCGTTGATGGTGGACACCGCCTTGGACGGCAGCCCGTACACGTCGTTGTAGCAGCCGGTGATGGTGACGTACCGGCCGCCGCGCGCCAGCAGCCGCGAGTGCGCGGCGAACAGGTCGTTCAGGTCGACGTACATGGTCGACTCGTTGTTCCAGATCGCCTGGAAGGCGCCCGCCTCGAAGCCGGTGTCGAGCATGTTCTTGAAGTGGAAGCGGACCTTGTCGGCCACGCCGCGCTCGGCCGCCTGGGCGTTGGCGAAGTCGACCTGGGCCTGGGAGATGGACACGCCGTCGACCCGGCAGCCGAAGGCGGCGTTGGCCATGATGCTGGAGCCGCCGCGGCCCGAGCCGGCGTCGAGCAGGCGGTGCTCGGGCCTGATGTCGCCGAGGTGGCCGAGCAGCAGCCGGGCCTGCTCGTTCTCCAGCCGGTGCAGTTCGGCGATGACGGCCTTCTCGCGGGCGTCGTCGTCGTCGGCGTCCAGGACGGTCCAATCGACCTCGCCGATGCCGTAGTGGTGGTGGTAGATCCCCGACACCTCGCCCAGCCGCAGGTTGACGGGGTTGCGTTCGGCGTTCCAGTAGTCGGCGACGTCGTTCTGGTAGACGCTGGCGATGACCATGGAAGGTTCCTTTCGGGGGCGGGTTGCTTCAGTGGCCGGCGGCGATGTCGACGTTCTCCAGGACGCCGATCGCGTCGGGTACGAGGGCGGCGGCCGAGGCGTAGGCCGACACCAGGTAGGCGGTCAGCGCGCGCTCGTCGACGCCCATGCGGCGGACGCTCACGCCCGGTGCGACCTGGTCGGCGAGCTCCGCGGGGCGCAGGCCGACCACGCCCTGCGCGGACTCGCCGAGCCGCATCGCGACGATCGAGGTCGTGTGGCCGCGGCTGATGGGGATCTTGTCGCAGGGGAAGATCGGGACGCCGCGCCAGGCGGGGACGGGGCGCCCGTCCTCGGTGACGGGGGCGGGGTACAGGCCGCGCCGGCTGCACTGGCGCATGAACGCGGCGATGGCCTTGGGGTGGGCCAGGAACAGCCTGGTGCCGCGGCGGCGGGTGAGCAGGTCGTCCATGTCGTCGGGGGTCGGCGGGCCGCCGCGGGTGCTGATGCGCTGGTCGTACTCGGTGTTGTGCAGCAGCCCGAACCCGCGGTTGGTGAGCAGCTCCCGCTCCTGGGTTTCCAGGGCCTCCTCGATCACCAGCCGCAGCTGCTGCTCGGTCTGGTCCATCGGGTCGCTGTAGAGGTCCTGGACGCGGGTGTGCACGCGCACGACGGACTGCACGGGCGACAGCCCGTACTCGCGCGGGCCGGGATCGTAGTCGGCGAACGTGCCCGGCAGCACGGGTTCGCCGTGGTGCCCGGAGGCCACCGCGATCTCGGCCTCGCCCTTGCGGTTGGCGGGGCGGTCGCCGGCCGCCAGGCGGTCGGCGATGTGCGCGCGCAGCCGCGGCGTCTCGTCCAGGATCCGCTGCAGCTCCCGCCGGGGCAGCGCCAGGAGGGTGCCGGCGGTGGCGGCCTTGTAGGTGTGCGCCCATACCGGTTCGTCCTGGTGCAGGGCCTGTTCGCCCAGGTGCGTGCCGTCCGCGACCACGCCGAGGGTCTGCGGGTCGCCGTACTCGCCCGTCCCGATCCGCTCGACCTTGCCGTGCGCGATGACGAGCACCTCGGTCACCGGCGCGCCGGCCGCGGCCAGCACCTCGCCGGGCTGCACGTGGCGGGGGGTGAAGCGGCGGGCCAGCCCGGCGAGCACCGCCGCGTCGCCGTACCCGCGCAGCGGGGGGAGTTCGACGAGCGTCTCGGGGATGATCCGGACGTCGTCGGCGCCCGCCTGGACGACCCCGACCCGGCCGCTGCCCACGGCGAGCCTGAGCCGCCGGTTCACCCGGTAGGTGCCGCCGGGGACCTCGACCCAGGGCAGCCTGCGCAGCAGCCACCGCGGGGTGATGCCCTGCATCTGCGGCACGGTCTTGGTGGTGGTGGCCAGGTTCCGTGCCGCGCGGGTGCTGAGACTGAGCCTTTCGCCGGTCGCCTCGCTGGTCATGACGGGCTCCTCTCGGGGGAAAGGCGGAGCGTCCTCTGGCGGAACGGCCAGAACGGGCAAAATGGATACGCAGTAAAGTCAATCGGCTACGGAAAGTGACGTTAGTCGCGCCCTTCGCAGGCCGGAAAGGGGGCCGTTCACTACAGAAGCCGCACGCGCCGTCCAGCGGAATGTGGCGTCACGGATAGGGGGTCGAAAACGCGCCCGGTGGTAGGAGAGGGTGGCCGGATGATCCCGATCTACACGACCGACCACATACCGATCGCCGGCGCGGGACCCGTCGAGCAGGCGTGGCCGGTCTGGACCGACGCCGCCGACATCGGTCTCGGACTCGATCAGCTCGCGCACGCGGCGGTCTACCGCGGCGCCCACGCCATCGTGGGGTTGCAGGTGACGACGATATCGCCGGGCGAGGGTCCCTCCCGATGGCACGAGCCCCGCTATGTCCTCGTCGGCACGGCGGTGGTCACCGGCACGCCGTGACGGCCGGTCAGGCGGTGGCCGTGTCCGTCCCGGTAGCCGGCGGGAGGACGGCCGGCCGGGACAGGCCGGAGGGGATCAGCAGGAAGAGCTTGGGACCCAGCCGGTCCATGTCGCCGCCCCGGCCGAAGACCAGGCCCGCGGCGAAGTCGACGAACTGCCGCGCCACGTCGTCGTTCAGCGCCGTCAGGTCCATCACGACCGGGATGCGCTTGTTGCGGAAGAAGTGCCCCACGTGCAGGGCCTCGTTGTAGTCGCGGGGACGCAGCGTCTTGACCATCACCAGGCCAGTCTCCCGGTGCTGATCCTGGCGTCAAGGCCGACCTGCTGATGAAGCCGGGCGTCATCGAAGAGAAGCCGTAAAGATGCCGTAAGCGGGGTCCGGCAGTGTGGAGCCATCGAGAAGGACGACGGTTCCACGGCTGAGAGAGAGCACCCCATGCGCAGGTTCAAGCTGCAGGTCCAGGTCACCGCCGACGGCTTCATGGCCGGCCCGAACGGCGAGATGGACTGGATGACGTTCCCCTGGACCGAGGACATCGGCGCCTACATCGGTGCGCTGACCGAGCCGGTCGACTGCATCGTGCTGGGCCGCAACCTCGCGGAGGGGTTCATCCCGACGTGGGCGGCCGGTCCGGAGGGCGAGCCGCAGGAGGCGATCGACAAGATGAACGGCACGCCCAAGGTCGTGATCTCCAGCAGCCTCACCGAGTCGCCCTGGGACAACACCACCGTGTCCGGCGACCTGGCCGGGACGATCGCGAAGCTGAAGGCGCAGGAGGGCGGCGACATCATCGCCTACGGCGGCAGCACGCTGGCCCAGAGCCTGATCGCCGAGGGCCTGCTGGACGAGCTGCACCTGTTCGTCAACCCCACCGCGATCGGCTCCGGCATGCCGGTCTTCCCTGAAGGCGCCTACCAGGGGCTGCGCCTCGTCGGCGCCCACCCGTTCGACTGCGGCATCACCGCGATGCACTACGAGCCCAAGCGCCCCTGACCGCTCCGTCACTCTGGTGGGAGGTCGTCCGGGAAACGGGCCGCGGCTGTGGCGGTGTCGATGCAGTCGTGGGGGAGGAACCAGCTGTGGGCGCCGTGCAGCAGCGGTTCGGGTTCCTCTTCCGTGACGAAGACGAACTCGATGCGTTCCGGCATGGCGCGTATGCCGCACTGGCCCGGGATGGGCGGGAGAGGTTCCCAGGCGCAGCCGGCCGCGGACAGGGCCTCGGTCAGTTGCCGGTAGGTGACCGTTGCGGGGACGGTGCCCAGGCCAGGGGGCAGTTCGACGGTCTCGCGCCAGGTCGGCACCGAGATGTGCGTGACCATGCGGCAGCGGCAGACCGTGAACTCGACGTCGCCGTAGGAGTACAGGTGCGGCCACCTGTCGTGCTTGCCGACGCGTCCGATGTCCCACGGCCCGCCGTATTCCGCGACCAGGTCGCGGAGCGGGGCGCCGAGGCGGAGCAGGCCGGCGCTTCCGGTCAGGGCGAAGCGCACCAGGAAGTCCAGCATGCGCCGAGTATGGCGGGCCTCAGGTGCCGCTGGAGGGTTCCGGGGGCGTGGTCGGGCGGCCGGCGAGCAGGAGGTCGCGCCAGTCGGCGCGGTCGTGCCGGGCCGGTTCGGTCTTCAGGAAGTCGTCCATCACCTCGACGAAGCGCTCGGGCTCGTCGCGGTGCGGGAAGTGGCCGGCGTCCTCGAAGACCTCCAGGCGGCTGCGGGGCATGACGGTGTGCGCGACGTAGGCGTGGCGGACCGGGATGATGCCGTCGCGGCGCCCCCAGACGATGAGGGTGGGCAGGTCGCGGGCGAGGTAGCCGCGGTCGAGCATCGTGATGGCCTGGCCGCGCAGGTCCACGCCGGCGCGGATGGTGCGCAGGAACGCGCGGCGGGCGGACGGGTCGGCGAAGTTCCGGTAGCGGCCGAGGACGTAGTCCAGGTCGTGGCCGAGGCCGGCGCCGCCGAGGGCGCGCAGGACGGGGGTGGCGGCCCGGACCGCGGCGCGGGTGGGCGGGGTGGTGAGCAGCCGCATGCCGAGGGACGCGCCGGGGCCGGCGGCGAGCCGGAACGCCGGGTGCACGGCGCGGCCGAGGCCGGCGCTGCCGACGAGGGCGAGGCGCTCGACGCGCTCGGGGAACTGGTAGGCGAACTGCATCGCGATGCCGCCGCCGAGGGAGTGCCCGGCGACGCTGACCCGGTCGACGCCGAGGACGGTCAGCAGGTCGCGCATGCCGCAGGCGTAGGCGCCGATGGCGTAGTCGGCGCGGGGCCGGGCCGAGTCGCCGTGGCCGAGCAGGTCGGGGGCGATGACGGTGTGGCGTTCGGCGAGGCCGGCCAGCACCCGGTCCCAGGTCAGCGAGCTGTCGCCGATGCCGTGGACGAGCAGGAGCGGGGGGCCGTCGCCGAGGACGCGGTAGGCGCGGCGGTAACCGTGGATGTCCTGGAAACAGAGCATGTCCGCAGGGTCGGCCGGGCGTGTTTCACGGATGATTCCGGCTGGTGAGAGCCAGGTAAGCGAACCCGTTCGCCATGTTCATGATATTTCGGCGAAACAAAGGGCACCTACGGTCGCGTGATGGGCGACCGCGCGGAAGTGATGGCCGTCGGTGTGGAGGAGGAGTTCCACACCGTGGACCTGGAAACGCATCGTTTGCTGCCGCGGGCGGACAGCCTCCTGCAGCAACTACCGGCCGAGCGTTTCAGTGCTGAGCTGCAGCGTTCGGTCGTGGAGACCAACAGCAGACCCTTTCTGCGGCTGATCGACCTGGCCGAGGACCTGGCCGCGCTGAGACGCGGCGTGGTGGCCGCGGCCGAGCCGCTCGGGCTCGGCATCGTCGCGTCGGGCACCGTGCCCGTCGCCGACGTGGACGCGCTGAAGGTCACGCCGGACCCCCGCTACGAGAACATGCTGGAGGAGTACCAGGCGCTGGCCCGCGAGCAGCTGATCTGCGGCGCGCAGGTCCACGTGGACGTGGGCGACCGCGATCTGGCGGTGGCGATCGCGCACCGGATCGCGCCGCGGCTGCCGGCCCTGCTGGCGATCTCGGCGAGCTCGCCGTACTGGCTCGGCTCCGACACCGGCTACGCCAGCTACCGGACGCTGCTGTGGTCGCGCTGGCCGACGACCGGGCCGCTCGGGGAGTTCGGGTCGGCCGAGGAGTACGACCGGATGGTCGACGACCTGGTGCGGTCCGGCGTCATCAGCGACCGCGGCATGATCTATTTCGATGTGCGGCCGTCGGCGCACCTGCCGACGATCGAGCTGCGCGTGTGCGACGCCTGCCCGCGGGTGGAGGACGTCGTGCTGCTGGCCGGGCTGTTCCGGGCGATGGTGATCGAGGAGATGGAGGCGGCCGTCGCGGGCCGCCCGCCGCTGCCGGTGCGCACCGAGCTGACCCGGGCGATGTCGTGGCGCGCCGCCCGCGCCGGGCTGGAGAGCGAGCTGGTCGATCCGGTGGACGGCGTGCCGGTGCCGGCGCCGCTGTTCATCCGCCGGACGGTGGCGGGGCTGCGGCCGGCGCTGGAGCGGCTGGGCGACTGGGAGCTGGTGTCGGAGCTGGCCGACGCGGTCCTGGCGGGCGGCGGGTCGGCGGCCCGGCAGCGCGCCGCGTTCGCCGAGGGCGGTGTCGGGCGGGTGGTGGACCTGCTGCTCGCCGAGACCCGCGCGAACACCGAGTGGGCGCCCGGCGCGGGGCCGGCCCGGACGCGGGTCGCGCCGATGCTGGCCGGTTACGACACCTCCGCCGACGAGGCCGTGGTGTTCGACGGCAGCGCGCGCGGCCCCTACGGGCTGCTGATGAACGCGCTCGACCGGCTCGGCGCGGACGGCCTGGCCGAGCGGGAGCGCAAGCGCGACGAGGTGCAGCGGCAGCTCGGCATGACCTTCCACGTGGAGGGCGAGGAGGAGGACCGGCTGTTCCCGGTCGACCTGGTGCCGCGCATCATCGCCGCCGAGGACTGGACGCTGCTGCAGGTCGGCCTGGTGCAGCGGGTGCGCGCCCTGGAGGCGTTCCTGCGCGACGCCTACGGCGATCGCGAGGCGGTGCGCGACGGTGTGCTGCCCGCCTGGGCGGTCGACGATTCGCCCGGCCTGCGGGACGACGGGCGGCTGGTCCCGAAGGATTCGGTGCGGTGCGCGGTGGCGGGCATCGACCTGGTGCGCGACGGGGCGGGCCGCTGGGCCGTCCTGGAGGACAACCTGCGGGTTCCGTCCGGCATCGGGTACGCGCTCGCGAACCGCTGGCTGATGGCGCGGGTGCTGCCGGAGATGCTGCGCGCGTCGTCCACGCCCAGCCCAGCGCGCGCGCTGAAGGTGCTGCGTGCGGCGCTGTCGAACGAATCGGACGCGCTCGCGTTGGTGACGTCCGGTGAATCCGACTCGGCGTTCTTCGAGCACAGGCTGCTCGCGCAGGAGATGGGCATCCCGCTCGTCACGCCCGACCAGATCGAGGTGGACGAGCACGGCGTCCGGGCGGACGGGCAGCACGTGGAGGTCCTCTACCGCCGGATCGACGAGGACGAACTGCCCCGCGAGCTGCTGGACGCCGTGCGGCGCGGGCAGCTGAGGCTGGCCAACGCGCCGGGCAACGGCGTCGGCGACGACAAGGCGCTGTACGCGTTCGTCCCCCGCCTCATCGAGTACTACCTCGGCGAGCAGCCGCTGCTGGACAACGTCGCGACCTACCTGTGCCGCGACGAGGAGCAGCGCGAGCAGGTCCTGGACCGGCTGCCGGAGCTGGTGCTCAAGCCGGTCGACGGCTACGGCGGCGCCGGCGTGCTGATCGGCCCGGACGCCTCCCGCGCCGAGCTGGCCGAGGCCCGCGACCGGCTGCTGGAGAACCCGGCGGGCTGGATCGCGCAGGAGACCGTCGGGCTGTCCACGCACCCGGTGCTGGACGGCGGCCGGCTGCGGCCGCGCGCGGTGGACCTGCGGGCGTTCGTGTGCCAGGGCGACCGGGCCGAGGTCGTCCCGGTCGCGCTGACGCGGGTGGCGCCCGAGGGCAGCCGGATCGTCAACTCCTCGCAGGGCGGCGGCTCCAAGGACACCTGGCTGATGCAGTGAACGGAAGGGAGACATCCGAATGTGCGGGTTGAGCGGTGAGGTGCGCCTGGACGGCATGGGCGCCGACGTCGCGGCGGTGGCGCGGATGACGGCCGCGATGGAGCCGCGGGGCCCGGACGGCGCCGGGGTGTGGTCGGCCGGGCCGGTCGCGCTCGGGCACCGCCGGTTGAAGATCATCGACCTGTCGGAGCGGGGCGCGCAGCCGATGGCCGACGCCGAGCTCGGCCTCACCGGCGTCTTCAACGGCTGCCTCTACAACTACCGCGAGCTGCGCGACGAGCTGCTCGCCGCGGGCTACCGGTTCTTCTCCACCTCCGACACCGAGGTGCTGGTCAAGGCGTACCACCACTGGGGCACCGGCTGCGTCGACCACTTCAAGGGCATGTTCGCGTTCGCGATCGTGGAGCGCGACTCCGGGCGGGTCGTCCTCGGCCGCGACCGGCTCGGCATCAAGCCGCTCTACATGACGCAGGACGCCGACCGGCTCCGGTTCGCCTCGACGCTGCCCGCGCTGCTGGCCGGCGGCGGCGTGGACACCGGGCTGGACCTGGTCGCGCTGCACCACTACATGACGTTCCACGCGGTCGTCCCGCCGCCGCGCACGATCCTGGCGGGCGTGCAGAAGCTGCCGCCCGCGACCGTGCGGACCGTGGAGCGCGACGGGCGGATCGAGGACCGGCTGTACTGGAGCCCCGGCTTCACCCGGGGCCTGCCGATGAGCCGCGAGGAGTGGACCGGCGAGGTGCTGGCGGCGCTGCGCACGGCGGTGGACCGGCGGATGGTCGCCGACGTCCCGGTCGGCGTGCTGCTGTCGGGCGGCCTGGACTCCAGCCTCATCGTCGCGCTGCTCGCCGAGGCGGGGCAGCGCGACCTCAGCACGTTCAGCATCGGCTTCCAGGCGGCGGGCGGGGAGTCGGGCGACGAGTTCGTCTACTCCGACCTGGTCGCCGAGCGGTTCGGCACCGACCACCACCAGATCCGCATCGACGACGCGCGGCTGCTGCCCGCGCTGACGGGCGCGATCGGCGCGATGAGCGAGCCGATGGTCAGCCACGACGTCGTCGCGTTCTACCTGCTGTCGCAGGAGGTGTCCCAGCACGTCAAGGTCGTCCAGTCGGGGCAGGGCGCCGACGAGGTGTTCGCCGGGTACGACTGGTATCCGCCGCTCGCGGGCGTCCCGCGCGAGCAGGCCGCCGACGCCTACGCCGGGGTGTTCTTCGACCGCCCGTACCCGGAGCTGGAGGGCATCCTCAACCCGTCCTACCTGCTCGACCACGACGCCGCCTCCGACTTCGTGCGCGCCCACTTCGGCGCGCCCGGCGCGGAGACGGCGGTCGACGCGGCGCTGCGCATCGACTCGACCGTCATGCTGGTGGACGACCCGGTCAAGCGCGTCGACAACATGACGATGGCGTGGGGCCTGGAGGCCCGCACCCCGTTCCTGGACCACGACCTGGTGGAGCTCGCGGCGGCCTGCCCGCCCGAGCTGAAGCTCGCCCAGGGCGGCAAGGGCGTGCTGAAGGACGCGGCGCGCGGCATCGTCCCCGACGAGGTCATCGACCGGACCAAGGGCTACTTCCCCGTCCCGGCCATCCGCCACCTGTCGGGCCCCTACCTGGAGCTGGTGCGCGAGGCGCTGATGTCGCCGGCCGCCAAGGAGCGCGGGCTGTTCCGGGCCGACTACGTCGAGCGGCTGCTGGCGGCGCCGAGCGACCACCGGACCACGCTCGGCGCGAGCCAGCTGTGGCAGATCGCGTTGTTGGAACTGTGGTTGCAGGGGCATGGCGTGTGAGTGGGACGAACGCCGGGAACGACCTCGGCGACGTCCAGACCGCAACGAAGGGGAGCCCTGCCTAGATGTGCCGTCATTTCGCCTGGGTCGGCGCGCCCAGGACGCTGCACGCCCTGTTCTTCGAGCCGAGCTACGGACTGCCCGAACAGGCCAGGCTGCCGCGCTGGCAGCAGATCGGCCTGGTCAACAAGGACGGTTTCGGCGCCGGGTGGCATCCGCCCGGGGGCGGGACCAGGGTGTTCCGCACCACCACGCCGATCTGGGAGGACGCGGAGTTCCCGGCGTTCGCCCGTGAGGTCTCCGCGGGCTGCGTCCTCGGCGCGGCCCGCGCGGCCAGCCCCGGCATGCCGATCGAGGAGACCGCGAACGCGCCGTTCACCGACGGCGAGATCCTGCTCAGCCTGAACGGGCACCTGAACGTCGGCAAGACCGGCGTGCTGCTGGAGGCGGGCCGCGAGCCCGAGTCGACGTGCGACTCGGCGTTCCTGGCGGCGCTGCTCTGGCAGCGGCTGGAGCAGGGCCGCCCGCTCGCCGAGACGGTCGAGGGGCTGCTGTACGACGTCGTCGGGCTCGACCCGAACGCGTGCCTGAACATGCTGGCCACCGACGGGACGCAGGCCGTCGCGACGACCTGGGCGGAGACCCTCTGCTACCGCCAGGAGAGCGACGGGGTGATGGTCGCGAGCGAGCCGCAGGACGACGCCGACGACTGGACCACCGTCCCCGACCGCTCGATCCTCGTCGCCGACGGGTCGTCGGCGCAGGTCAGATCGCTGCGGACGGTGCCGTCGGCCGCGCCGACCGTGCTGCCGGGCGAGGCCGTGCCCGGGTAGTCACGGCGCCTGGCCGCCCAGGGCCCGCGCGTAGTGCGCGCGGGCCTTGGCGCGGTTGCCGCAGCCGCTCATCGAGCACCAGCGCCGCCGGCCGTTCCGCGAGACGTCGAGGAACCACAGGATGCAGTCCGGCGCCTCGCAGTCGCGGATCCGGCCGGGCGGCGCATCCCGCACGAGCTCGGCGAACGCGCGCGCGGCGAGCCACGCGCCGCGCCACGCCTCGTCGTCGACCTCGGGCGTCTCGACCGGCCCGTCGCCGGTCATTTCCAGCCGGACGCGGCCGTGCGCGAGCACGGCGTTGAGCTCGTCGTACTCCTTCTCCTCCAACGCGCGCCGGATCGCCTGCCGCGCGGCGCGCAGCTGCTCCAGTCCGGTCGTGCCGCCGAGCGCCGCCGCGTGCTCGGCGTGCCAGTCCTCCAGCGCGTCGATCCAGCCGCCCTGGGCGGGCCAGCGGGTGTTCACCAGGTCCAACGGGAGCGGCTCGCCGGTGAGCGGTCTTGTGATCACCGGCACAGTCTAACTGATGAACAACCTTTGACGGGTTAGGTCGCGTTGATCTATGTTCTAACCATTCAAGCGAGATTCATCGGTTAGAGAGAAGGTCCGCCATGACCGCCGTCGTCCACCACCGCACCATCGGGATCCAGGGGCAGCGCGTCTTCTACCGGGAGGCCGGCGACCCCGCCCGCCCCACGCTGGTCCTGCTGCACGGCTTCCCCACCAGCTCGGCGATGTTCCGCGGCCTGCTGGCCGACCTCGGCGGCGAGTACCACCTGATCGCCCCCGACCACATCGGCTTCGGGCAGTCGGCGGCCCCCTCGGTGGCCGACTTCGACTACTCCTTCGAGCGCCTCACCGAGATCACGCTCGGCCTGCTGGACGCCCTCGGCCTGGACCGCTTCGCGCTCTACGTCCAGGACTACGGGGCGCCGATCGGGCTGCGCATCGCCTCCCGCCACCCCGACCGGGTGACGGCGATCATCAGCCAGAGCGGCAACGCCTACCTGGAGGGGTTCACCCCGTTCTGGGACGTGCTGTTCGCGCACGCCAAGGACCGCGCCGCCAACGAGGCGGACGTCCGCGGGCTGCTGGAGCCCGCGGCCACCCGCTGGCAGTACGAGCACGGCGTCCCCAAGGACCGCCTGGACCGGCTGAACCCCGACACCTGGACGCTCGACCAGGCCTACCTGGACCGCCCCGGCTCCAAGGAGGCCCAGCTCCAGCTCTTCTGGGACTACCAGTTCAACCTGGACGGCTACCCCGCGTTCCAGGAGTACTTCCGCACGCACCGGCCGCCGGTGCTGGTCGCCTGGGGCGAGCACGACGAGATCTTCGGCCCGGCCGGGGCGCGCGCGTTCGCCCGCGACCTGCCCGACGCCGAGATCCACCTGCTGGACGCCGGGCACTTCGCCCTGGAGACCCACGGCCCCGAGATCGCCGCGCTGATCCGCGACTTCCTCGGCCGGGCCCTCGGTTAATCCGTGGCGGATGTCCGAGTCGATCTTTAAGGTCGGCGCCATGGGGAGCATCCGCTACATCCAGGGCGACGCCACCAGCCCGCAGGCGAAGGGCGTGAAGATCATCGCCCATGTCTGCAACGACCTGGGCGGCTGGGGCAAGGGCTTCGTCCTGGCGCTGTCACGGCGCTGGGACGAGCCCGAGCGCGCCTACCGGGCCTGGCGGCGCTCCCGCGACGGCTTCGCGCTCGGCGCGGTGCAGTTCGTGCAGGTCGACCGGTACACCTGGGTCGCGAACATGATCGGGCAGCGGGGCACCAAACGCGGCAGCAAGGGCGTGCCGATCCGCTACGACGCCCTCGACACGTGCCTGGCCGCGCTCGGTGACAAGGCCCTCGAACTCGGGGCGAGCGTGCACATGCCGCGCATCGGGTGCGGGCTGGCGGGCGGCCGGTGGGAGCTGGTCGAACCGCTCGTCGAACGGAACCTGACCGCGCGCGACGTCCAGGTGACCGTCTACGACGTCGCCTGAGGAAGCGTGACCCGGACCGTCGTGCCCTTGCCCGGCGCGGACAGCAGCTCGGCACGCCCGTTGTGGGCCGCGGCGATCGCGGCGACGATGGGCAGCCCGAGACCCGCGCCCGGCGATCCGGAGGCCCGGCCGGCGCGGTGGAACCGCTCGAACGCGCGGGCGGCGTCGTCCGGCGGCATGCCGGGACCCTCGTCGGCCACCTCGATGACGACCGCGTCCGGCGCGCGGTACAGCCGGACGGTCGCGGGCGTGCCGGGCGGCGTGTGCGTCCGCACGTTGGCCAGCAGGTTCGCCAGGACCTGCCGGACGCGCGCCTCGTCGACGGTGGCGACCAGCGCGTCCGGGGCGTCCAGGGCGAACGGCGCCGGACCGGCCGCCCCGGCGTCCCGGACGGCCTCGCGGGCCAGCGCGACCAGGTCGACGGCGGCGGGGTCCAAGGTCGCCTCGCGGTCCAGCCGGGCCAGCTCCAGAAGGTCGGTGACCAGGCTGTTCATCCGCTGCGCCTCGGCCTCGATGCGGGCCATCGCCGCGGGCAGCTCGGCCGGGCCGAGCGCGCCGTGCCGGTACAGCTCGGCGTAGCCCTGGATGGTCGTCAGCGGCGTGCGCAGCTCGTGCGAGGCGTCGGCGGCGAACTCGCGGACCCGCGCCTCCGAGCGGCTGCGCGCCCAGAACGCCTGCTCGATCCGGTCCAGCATGACGTTGATGGCGGCGGCGAGCCGGCCCGTCTCGGTGCGCGCGCCGGGACCGGACGGCATGCGGGCGCGCAGGTCGCCGCCCGCGGTGATGGCGTGCGCGGTCGCCGCCATCCGGTCCAGCGGCAGCAGGCCGCGCCGGATCAGGTGCCGGCCGACCAGGGCGAGGACGGCGAGCAGCACCAGCGCGGTGATCAGCTCGGTGAGGACCAGGTTGCGGACGGCGGCGCGGACCTCGTCCAGCGGCGCCGCCACCACGATGGTGTTGCCGTTGCGGCCCGCGCGGGCGACGGCGCGCAGGCCCGGCAGCGAGAACGGCTCCAGGCTCGCCGCGCGTTCGGCCAGCGCGCCCGGCCCGAGCTCCCGCAGCTCGGCCGCGGCCCGCGACGGGTCCGGGTCGGGGCCGCTGAGGATGCGGACCTGCCCCGCCGCCGTGACGTGCGCGACGACGAACCGCGCCGGCGCCACGCCCTGCTCGGGCAGGCCGGGCCGCAGCAGCCGCGGCACGGCGCGGTCGCGGGTGGCCTGGAGCTGGCCGTCCACCCGGTGCATCAGGTAGCCGTGCAGCACCAGGCCGCTCACCGCGCCCATCACCAGGAGGCCGGCGAGGGTGACCGACAGCAGGCCGGTGAGCAGCCGGGCGTTGAGCGTCATGGCCGCAGGATGTAGCCGATGCCGCGGCGGGTGTGGATCAGCGGCGGCCCGAGCGGGTCGAGCTTGCGGCGCAGGTAGCTGATGTAGGTCTCCACCACCTGCGGGCTGCCGTGCTGGTCCCAGCCCCACACCGCCTCCAGCAGCTGGGCCCGGCTGAGCACCCGGCCGGCGTTGCGCATCAGGTGGGCCAGCAGGCGGAACTCGGTCGGGGACAGGTCCACCTCGGTGCCCGCCCGGCGCACGGTCCAGTCGGCCTCGTTCAGCTCCAGGTCGCCGCTGCGCAGCACCTCGCCCGCGGCCGGCGCCGCGCCGCCCGCCGGGGCGGTGCGGCGCAGCACCGCGCGGACGCGGGCGATCAGCGCCTCGATGGAGAACGGCTTGGTGACGTAGTCGTCGCCGCCGAGGGTGAGGCCGGTGACGGTGTCGGAGGGGGTGTCCCGCGCCGTCAGGAAGATCACCGGGACGTCGTCGCCGGCGGCGCGCAGCCGGCGGCAGACCTCGAACCCGTCGATGTCGGGCAGCATGACATCGAGCAGCACCAGGTCGGGCCGCCGCGCCGCCGCCTCGCGCAGCGCCTCGGCGCCGGTGCCCGCGGTGACCGGCCGGAAGCCGTGGAACCGCAGCGCCGTGCACATCAGGTCCCGGATGCCGGCCTCGTCGTCCACGACGAGCACCCGGTGGTCGTCGTTCATGCGCCTCCGCTACTTCTGCGTCACCCGGACGACCTTCGCCGTGCGGGTACCGCCGTTGTTCTCCCCGAATACCACCACCTTGTCACCCTTGGCCAGCGCGGACATGTCCGCCTTCGCCTTGTCCTTGCGGACGCGGGTCTGGGCGTTGGCCGCCCACTGCCAGTCGGTGCCGTCCTCGCTGTGCACGGTCAGCGTGCCGCCGGACAGGGCGGTGATCTGGCCGCGCTGCCAGCCGACGACGTGGAAGCCGTCCTTGCGCTTCACGGTCGCCTCGCCGTGCACACCGCGCAGGCCGTGCATCGCGCGCATGCCGGGGTGGCGGCGGTGCTCGCGGTGGTCCTTGGCGGACGCGGAGGGGGACGGCGACGGGTCGGCGAGGGCGGGAACGGCGGTGGCCAGGCCGAGCCCGAGCAGCCCCGCGGCACCGGCGGCGACGATCTTCTTGTTGGCTCTCATGCTCCTCAGTGAACCCGGCCGGGCTGGCAACAGCCCCCGGCTAAGGCTGGGAGAACCCTGAGAGGGCGTTCGGCGTGGAGTTCGCAGTACTTTGAACGCCTTACCGGATCTATGCGCTGTCGACGGACGCGGCCGGCCGCAGCGCGTTGACGGTCACCGGACCTGCTGGTCGCCTTGGGCGCGGTCCGGAAGGAAGGCTCCGCTGCCTCCGGTGGGCCCGATCGGCCATCCTGCAGGAGGCAAGGAACCGTTCTCGCGGGTGGGCGGCAGCAGACGCCTGGCGCGTCTGCGGGTCAGGACGGAATCCACTCCCAGCCCCCGACGGCTGGCTTCAGCAAAGCGGATCAATGCTTGGGCGTGTTCGGCGCGCCGTGCCTGGACCTGGTCCTGATCTCCGCCTCCGGCGGCCATTGCGCGGGCTTGCGCCGAGAGGCGGACCCCGGCGGTGGTGAGGTCGGTCAAGGCGCGGGTCAGCTCCACGTCGCCGGTCAGCAGAAGGATCTCGGCCTCGGCGATGCGCCGGGTGGCGAAGTCCCACGCGTCGAGACGATCGGCGCCCTCGCCGTTCAGGATGTGGGCAACGGCCAGGTCACACTCGCGTTCCAGCGCATAGATCTGTGCGCAGCGCTGGTGGAACTTGTCGGCCCATCGGTCGCGTCGGGTGGCACGGGTGATGGCGAGTTGCCCGGTAGTGGCGATGAAGGCGCCCACAAGCGCGCCGATCAGACTCATGACTGCGGCCATGGCTTAAGGATGAGAGATCTTCCCGCCACGGGAAAGCGGAAGGCCGGACATCCTGCAAGGCACGGTTCTCTGGGTGTGGGCAAGGCCGACGTCAGGGAGCGCACCTGTCCCGAGGCGTGTCCCGCCGGGCTCCTTAACGCGACTGGCCGTCCGGTTGCTGCTCAAGCCCCGAGGCGAGGAGCGCGGCCTGGACGTCGGCGAGGTGTTCGCCACGGCCGACGCCGTCCTGGGCGAGCACGCCGCCCGGATGCTGCCGGCCGGCTGCATCCGCTCTGGCCCGCCCTGGAGCGGCTGCAGGCGGCACGGGAGATCGCGACCGGCGACGCGCCCGTGCTGCTGATCGAGGTCGCCCGTGACCTGCTGGCCTACTTCCCTTCCAAGGCCCTGCCGGCCGAGGCGCCGCCGGTCTTCGGCCGCCTCTCGCGAACCCTGAACGGGCCTGCCGACGACGGCACGGCCGAGGCGGACACCGACGAGTTGTTCGACGTGGTGGAGGACGTCGTGGACGCGACGGCCGCCCTGGGCGTCCCGGTGCCGGTGATGTGCGCCGAGCCGCTGCACCAGGCGCTGGACGACCTGATCGCGCCGGCGGCGGCGGCCCGGCCGGCGACTTGCGGGACGCCGCCCGCCGATCAGTCCAGGTACCGCTCGGCCGCGTCCACGGACCCGCCGACCGGTCATTACCGCCCGGCGCGCTGTCCGATACGGAGAACGCTCAGGTAACGGCGGGATGCTCGGTCGCCCATCCGTGTGCGGATGCGCTCGGCGATGGCGTCGAGCAGGGGCTCGCGGACGTCGTGGTCAAGCCTTCGGAACGGCGACGTCGAGCGAAGGAGATCGGCGAAACCGTTCCCGTCGAACGCCTGAACGGTCGGATACCAGCGGACGATCGTTGGGCCGAACAAGTCGCCGGGATCCTCAACCGGTCCCCAACCCTCGTCGGTGGTGCGCACGTCATCCTCGAGTGGCGGATGACCCCAGTCGGGGTTCCCCGGGGAGTACCGCTCATAGAGATCGGCGGTCTCGGCGTACACCTCCGGCTCTCCTGGCCGGCGGACAACGATGTTGCCGAGCAGCGCCATCCAACCTCCGGGACGGAGCATGTCGTGCGCTCGCTGCCAGCCAATCGATGGATCCACCCAATGCCATGCTGACGCGGCCACGAGGACATCGAAGCGTCTACCGCGGTCGTTCCACTCCTCGAACGTCGACGTCTCGACTTCGACGCTGGGGAAGGCGGCGAGCCGTTGGCGAGCGAGTACGGCCATTTCCGCACCCGGCTCGATCGCGGTCACCGAGCATCGGAGCGCAGCCAGCGAGCGCGTCGCCTGACCGGTACCGCAGCCCACCTCAAGCACCGACGACCACTCGTCCATGCCCGTGATGGAGACGAGGTCAGAGAACATTTCGTCGGGGTATGTCGGCCGAACCCGATCGTAGAGCTCTGGCACCTCGTTGAACACGCGGCCGAGGTCACGTCGATTCGAATCCGCCACCGCACCATTCTGCCGCGGCTGTTGCCGTGCCGTCGCGATGGCGAGCCGCACGTCCCGCCGCGGCAAGAGGCAAGGTCATGTAATTCAGACAAACACCACGACCTACCACTAAGCGCTGCACCTAGCCTCCCCGAAGGCCCCTTACGAGACCACCGCCTGCATCGGAACGGCCAGTCACGCTAAGACGGGCCCCGGGCTCCTTAACGTGACTGGCCGTTCGGTTGCTGCTCAAGCCCCGTCTATGAGCCAGATGCGGTGCAGCACCGGGACGTGTGGAACCCGGCGTGGTCCTGCGTGGTCGAACTTGAACGCCGAACAGCGGTGTCGAGGGCAGGAGTGCCGGTGGACGCCAATACCGTGATCGCCACGTGTGCGACCTTCATCGCCGTGCTGTCTCTGGGGGTGTCCTTCCTGGAGGCCCGGGCCACCCGCCGGCACAACCGGTACGCCGTGCGGCCGTTGCTGGAGCTGTGGTTCACCAAGACCGACGGCGGACCGGCCGGGATCGTCCTGGTCAACCGCGGCATGGGCCCGGCGATCATCACCCGCATCGAGCTGGTGCTGGACGGACGGCCGTTCGGCGACTGGGACCGCCCCAGCCTTGACCGGCTCCGCAGCACGCTGCCGGTCCGGCCTGAGGCCGCCACCTTCCGCCCCGGCAGGGCGATCCCGGCCGGCTACGAGACGTTCCTGCTGAAACTGCAGGACTGGGACCGCGCCGAGCACGCGTGGTTCTCCGAGCTGATCGACAACCGACTACAGCTACAGATCGGCTACGAGTCGCTCTACGGCAGCGAGGGCTTCACCACGGTTCTGCACCATCAGCCCTAAGCAGCGACCCCTCGGCATTCCACATCACGCGCTCGCCCAGCCGTTCGATCAGCGGCGCGTCCCCACCGGAACCCGCCTCATGGAGACGAACGCCCCTGTGGGCGGTTGGGATCTGAGTATCCGCCTCCACCAGGGCGTGAACGCGATGCTGGAGGGGCGCGTCGAAACAGCGGGCGGCCCGGTGCTGCGGGCCCTGACCGGAAGGGCGCCGCACCATGGCCAGACAGCGGAAAGGGTGGCTTCGCCGGCACGGCGACGGCGACGGATGGCGGCGGCCGGCGCGGCTGGTGCCGGTGTGGGTGGCGCTGTCGGGGACGTTCGTCACCGCGGTCGCGGTCGCGGCGGGCGCGTTGTGGCTGGGGCTGGACCTGCTGGACGTGCACGGCGTCAAGCGCGAGAAGCAGATCTCCTCATCGGTGCTGTTCGATCTGGTGAAGTTGTCGTTCGCGGTCGTGGCCGGTCTGGGTGGTCTGGTTGCGTTGGTGGTGGCCTACCGCAAGCAGCGCACCGAGGAGAACGCCGCGCTGCGCGAGAACACCAAGTTGCACAGCGACCGCTTCACCGCCGCCGTCGCCCAGCTCGGCGACGCCTCACCCGCGGTGCAGCTTGGCGGGGTGCACGCCCTGGCCGGCCTGGCCGACGACGCCCCCACCCGCGCCTTGCGCCAGACCTGCATCGACGTCCTGTGCGCCTACCTGCGCCTGCCGTATGACCCCGACCCCGGCGACGCCCCCGAGCACCTCCAGGCGCGCCAGCGGTACCGGGCGATCCGCGAGGTCCGCCACACCATCATCCGCATCATCGGCAACCACCTGCGCCCCGAAGCCACCGTCTCCTGGGACGGCCACGACTTCGACTTCACCGACGTGGCCTTCGACGGCGGCGACCTGCGCAATATCCACATCACCAGCGGCACCCTCACCTTCACCAATGCACAGTTCGAGGGCGGCACGGTCGACTTCACCGGTGCGCGGTTCAGGGGCGGCACGGTCGACTTCACCGGTGCACGGTTCAAGGGCGGCACAGTCGACTTCGAGAGCGCGGGATTCCTGGGCGGCACGGTCGACTTCACCAATGCGCGGCTCGAGGGCGGCACGGTCGCCTTTGGGCGTGTGCGGCTTAAGGACGGCATGGTCGACTTCGGGGACGCGCTGTTCAGGGACGGCGCGGTCGGCTTCGGGAGTGCGCGGTTCGTGGGCGGCGCGGTCAACTTTAGGTGTGTGAGCTTGGAGGATGGCACGGTCGACTTCAGGAGCGCGAGCTTGGAGGGCGGCACGGTCGACTTCAGGGACGCGAGGTTCCGGGACGGCAAGGTCGACTTCGGGCGCGTGGGATTCGGGGACGGCAGGGTCGACTTCAGGGGCGTGGGGTTCGTGGGCGGCAGGGTCGACTTCACTGACGCGGGGTTCGATGGAGGCACGATCGACTTCACGGATGCCGTCGGCCGGCGGCCGGAAGGGTTGCCGGACGGCATGGCCGATCACCTGTCGTAAAACGATCGTTTCTCAACGCTCGTTAGATGATCTCGTTCAGCCGGATATTCGCGGCTTCCAGGGTGTTTCAAAACGTGGTGCCGGGCCTTGCCGTTCAACAAGTCCAGGAGGACGCGATGGCGTACAGGCCGATTCTGTGCAGGCCCGTGGTGCCGGCAGGGGCGACGGCCTCTTGCGCGGCCGGGTGAAGCAGGCGTGCCTGATCCCCCGATGTAGCCTACGGGTACTTTGGGGGTTTTGTTGCGACCTCAGCTCGTGCCTTCCGCGACGAACGCAATCGACTTATATCAGGTAAAGAGGTGCGAGTTTATGGAGGATTTTCCCGATTGGCTGAACCCGTTCTACCGGAGCCCGCTGCGGGAACTCTACTGGACGGTCCTCGGCCTCCTCTCCGTCGTTCTCGTGTTCGTCCTCATGGGCGGACTTGGCATCTGGTGGACGGGCCTCCTCGCTATCGTGAACGCAGGTCTTTTCATCGCCACCAGGCTGGCATTCAAGAGAGCGGACAAGCGGCTTTCCCTGATCTCGCTGGCCAAAGAAGAGATGGTCGAATTCGACCAGGTTCTCGGCGGGCTCGACTTCGATCCGCAGCGGGAAGGCGTGGCCCCGGACGCGGTGCAGGATCATCGGGAGGCCCTGCAACGGCGGGCCGACGCGGCGCGGCTGCGGCACGGCTCGCAGGCGCTCGATGCGACCGGCGACGCGCTGGCCGCGCTGCGGCGCCTGGAGATGAGGCTCTACGGAGACTCGCGGATCGACAGGAGCGACTCCTGGCGGGCCAGAGAGCGTGAGCGGCTGGCACGGATCGACGACCCCGGGCCGCCGCTGCACGTGCTGAACGGCGCCGGGAACGCGGTCGTCCCTCTGCCGGAAGGGCTGCCAGACCACGTCCTCATGACGGCCGGAGACCACGGCGCGATCCGGGTCGAACTGCTGCGCCACCGAAAAGGGGAGGCCGAAGAGACCGTCTTCACCGGCGGTCGGAAGGTCGTCGGCCTGTGGGAGGTGCGTCACCTCAGGATCGAGGCCGAAGGCGCCTGGGCGATTTCGCTGCACGACGCCGGCGGGGTGCCGCGGTTCACCTCCCAGGCCGAAGGAGAGGGAGACGACGTCCTCTTCTACCGCGGCCCGAAGGGCATCGCCTTCATCGAGGCCGAACCGGGGTTCGAGGTGGTCGGTCTCGCGCGCGATCTGGGCTGGCTGGAACAGATTGCAAGCTCGCATCACGGATGTGTGGCGCTGGGCGGTCCGGCGCTGATGTCGATTCAGGCCAAGGGGAAGTGGCGGATCGTCGTCACGGAGGCCGCCGAGATCCGCGACTTCGACACCGACATCAAGGGGCGCGGGGACGAGGTCGTCCGCTACACGGGCCCCGACGCGATGATCGACGCCTCGTGGGCGGGGCAGTGGTTCGAGCTGCACCGGCTGGACGGCGAATTCCATCGGGAGAGCGAACTGATCGCCTCCGTACCGCGACGGCGGACTTCGGTACGGCCGCAGCGCGGCTCAGTGCGGCTGCGGCACGGCGCACTCCTGCAGGTCCTCGCGGATCACGAAGAGTGGACCCTGGCCGTATCACGCTGATTCCGCGTTCACCGCCATTCCTTTTCTTCGGATGGTTCCCTATCGGCTGGACCGGTCCTTTGGCAGGTTCGCGTCCAGGGGTGAGAGGCGTTTGTCGTTCCTGCGGCACGCGGCGGGACAAAGGGCTTGCTCGATGCGTCACTTGGCTTACGCCGGGCTGCGCCGGGAGGGCCTGCCGCTCGTCTCCGTGACCGGCGACTACTCGCGCAAGCAGGTCACCGTGCGGCTCCGGCGCGGCACCTGCCCGCAGGTTCTGGGAGGTGATCTGCAGTGGTGCATCGGCCTGGCGTCCTGAGCGGGCAGGTGATCGGCGACCGGGGCACGGTATGTTCTTGCACGTCCTCGGTGTGCTGAGGGCGTGGGCGCTCAACGTGGCGCGCTGACGGTTCGTTCCGCCGCTGTTCCCACGTTTTGAGGAAGCTCCCCTATGCCGTCCCCCCTTGCCGGCCGCCGTGCGCTGCTGGTCGATGTCCCGGTCCTGCTCGTCGCGGTGGTGTGGGGTTCCAGCTACCTGGCGACCAAGCAGATCACCGACGGCGCCAACGTCATCGCGATCCTGCTGCTGCGGTTCGCCATCTCGCTGCCGCCGCTCGCGGTCGCGGCGCGGCGCAGGCTGCGGCGGCTGACCCGGCCGGAGATCGGCGGCGGGGTGCTGCTCGGCCTGGTGCTGGCGCTGATCTTCCTGCTGGAGACCTACGGGGTGGTGCACACCTCGGCGACCAACGCCGGGCTCATCATCAGCCTCACCATGATCTTCACGCCGCTGGCCGAGGCGGCGCTGAACCGGACCCGGCCGACCGGGTCCTTCGTCGCGGCGGCGGCGCTGTCGGTCGTCGGCGTCGGCCTGCTCACCCAGGGCGCCGGCTTCACCGCGCCCTCGGCGGGCGACGTGCTGATGCTGCTGGCGGCCGGCGTGCGGACCGCGAACGTGCTGCTGATGCACCGGCTGCCCGCCGTCCGCGACACCGATGACGGCGCCCTCACCTTCGTGCAGCTCGGCACGTGCGTGGGGATCTTCGCGCTGCTGGCTCCCTGGGCCGGGACGCCGCCGTGGGAGGCCGCCGCCTCCCTGGGCGCGCTGGGTTGGCTGGACCTGGTCTACCTGGCGCTCGGCTGCACCCTGTTCGCGTTCCTCGTGCAGATGTGGGCGGTGCGCCGCACCTCGCCGTCGCGGGTGAGCCTGCTGCTCGGCACCGAGCCGCTCTGGGCGGCCGTCGTGGGCGTTGCGGTCGGCGGCGACGACCTGGGCGCGCTCGGCTACGTGGGTGCCTGCCTGGTGCTGGCCGGCACGTTCTGGGGCCGCCGCGCGGCGGCACCGGTCGCCGTCGAGGACCCTAAGGCCCTGGTCCCGGCCTGAGGTGTCAGCGGCGGTCGCCGGACCGCCGCCGGCGCCTGGCGTCCCACAGCGCGGCCTGCTCCCACAGCAGCGGGAGCACGACGGTGGTGACCGCGGCCACGATGCGGAACCACGGCTCCCACGGCCCCCACACGAGGATGACGACCGCGACGGCCAGGGAGGCGACGTGGTGCCACCAGCGCAGCAGCCGCTTCGGCGGACCTTCGGTGGGCATGTCCTCAGGAGCCATGATCACTTCGCTTCCGGGGGCCGGCGACGCATCCAGGGTGCCCCAGACCCGTAGTTTTGGGGATATGGAGAACGCTTTTCCCGGCGCCGACCGGGATCTCGTCGCGCGCCGGGCCGCGTCGTTCGGGGGGAACGCCGCCGCCTACGCCACCGAACGCCCCGGATACCCGGAGGCGGCCGTGCGGTGGGCGCTGGAGGCGGCGCCCGGACGGCGCGTCCTGGACCTCGGCGCGGGTACCGGGAAGCTGACCGAGGCGCTGCTGGACCGGGACGTCATCGCCGTCGAGCCCGATCCCGAGATGCTCGCCGAGCTGCGCCGGCGGTTGCCGGGCGTGCGGGCCGAGCAGGGCGGCGCCGAGGACATCCCGCTGCCGGACGGGTCGGTGGACGCCGTCCTGGTCGGGCAGGCCATGCACTGGTTCGACCTGGACCGCGCGCTGCCGGAGATCCACCGGGTGCTCGCCCCCGGCGGCGTCCTCGCCGGGCTGTGGAACCTCGACGACGACCGGGTGCCGTGGGTCGCGGGTTTCAAGGAGGCCGCGCGCAGCGGCGTCTCGTTCGAGCGGTGGCGGCCGAAGCGGCTCCCGCCGACCCGCTGGTTCCCCGAGGTCGAGCGGGCCGAGTTCCCGCACGCGCAGCGCCGCACCGCCGAGTCGCTGACCGCGACCGTCGGCACCCACTCGCACGCGCTGGTCCTGGAGGAGGGCGAACGCGCCGCGCTCCTGGACCGCGTGCTCGCCTACCTGCGCGCCACGCCCGAGACCGCCGAGGGCGAGTTCGACCTGCCCATCGTCACCCTCGCGGTACGGGCGGTGCGCGGCTACTCGTACTCGTAGAAGTCGGGCTCGGGCGGCAGGTCGTCGTAGTAGGGCGGGTCGGCGGGCGGTGCCGGGGCGGGCACCGCGGCCTGGACGGGCGCCGGTGCAGGCGCCGGGGCCGGGGCGGGCGGGGCGTCGCCGAACTCGGCGAGGGCCTCCAGGACCTGCTCGCCGTACTTGGCCAGCTTGTTCTCGCCCACCCCGCTGATCCCGCCGAGCGCCGACAGCGACGCCGGGCGCGCCGTCGCGATCTCGCGCAGCGTGGCGTCGTGGAAGATCACGTAGGCGGGGACGCCCTGCTCCTTGGCCGCCGCGCCGCGCCAGGCGCGCAGCCGCTCGAAGACCGGCGCGGCCTCGGCGGGCAGGTCGACCGGGGCCTTGCGCTCCTTGGCCGTCCTGGTCTTCGCGGCGGCGGCCCTGGTGCGCTCGGACTCGCGGCGCATCATGACCTTGCGCTCGCCGCGCAGCACCCCGGCGCTGGCCTCGGTCTCCACCAGCGAGCCGTAGTTGCTCTCGACGGCGACCAGGCCCTGCGCGAGCAGCTGGCGGATCACGCCGCGCCACTCGGCGTCGCTGAGGTCGGCGCCGATGCCGAAGGTGCTGAGCGCGTCGTGGTCGAACTGGATGATCTTGGCGTTCTTCTTGCCGCGCAGGATGTCGATGATGTGCCCGGCGCCGAACTGCTGGCGCCGCTCGCGCTTCAGCCGCACCACCGTGGACAGCGCCTTCTGCGCCGGGACGGTGCCGTCCCAGGTCTCGGGCGGCGTCAGGCAGGTGTCGCAGTTGCCGCACGGCGCGGCGTCCTGCCCGAAGTAGTTCAGCAGCTGGACGCGGCGGCACTCCACGGTCTCGCAGAGCGCGAGCATCGAGTCCAGGTGCTGGCTGAGGCGGCGGCGGTGGTCGGCGTCGCCCTCCGAGCCGTCGATCATCTTGCGCAGGCTGACGACGTCGTTCAGCCCGTAGGCCAGCCACGCGGTGGACGGCAGGCCGTCGCGGCCCGCGCGGCCGGTCTCCTGGTAGTAGCCCTCGACCGACTTGGGCAGGTCCAGGTGCGCGACGAACCGGACGTCGGGCTTGTCGATGCCCATCCCGAACGCGATCGTCGCGACGACGACCAGGCCGTCCTCGCGCAGGAACCGGGACTGGTTCTCGGCGCGCACCCGCGCGTCGAGCCCCGCGTGGTAGGGGACGGCCTCGATGCCGTTGTCGGACAGGAACTGCGCGTGCTTCTCCACCGAGCTGCGCGACAGGCAGTACACGATGCCCGCGTCGCCCTCGTGCTCGGTGCGCAGCAGCTGCAGCAGCTGGCGCTTGGCGTCGGTCTTCGGCTCGATCCGGTACTGGATGTTGGGCCGGTCGAAGCTGGCCACGAAGTGCCGCGCGCCGGTCAGGTTCAGCCGGGTGGCGATCTCCTCGCGGGTGGCCGGGGTGGCGGTCGCGGTGAGCGCGATGCGCGGCACCTCCGGCCAGCGCTCGTGCAGGCCCGACAGCATGAGGTAGTCGGGCCGGAAGTCGTGCCCCCACTGGGACACGCAGTGCGCCTCGTCGATGGCGAACAGCGAGATCTTGGCGCGGTCGAGCAGCGCGGCGGTCGCCGGGACGCGCAGCCGCTCGGGCGCCAGGTAGAGCAGGTCGAGCTCGCCGGCGGCGAACCGCGCCTCCATGACGCGGCGCTCGTCCAGGTCCTGGGTGGAGTTGAGGAACCCGGCGCGGACGCCGAGCGCCTGCAGCGCGTCGACCTGGTCCTGCATCAGCGCGATCAGCGGGGAGATGACCACGCCGGTGCCCGGCCGGACCAGCGCGGGGATCTGGTAGCACAGCGACTTGCCGCCGCCGGTCGGCATCAGGACGAGCGCGTCACCGCCGTTGACGACGTGGTCGATGACCTCCTGCTGCTCGCCCCGGAACGCGTCGTAGCCGAACACGCGCTGGAGCGTCCGCAGGGTCTCGTCCACGTCGGGGGAAGTCATCGGGCCATAGTACGAGCCGCCGGGGACGATATGCGGCTCGTCCCGGGTGATGACCCCGCGGGCGCGGAAATCGTTTCGGGGAGGGATGCCGGATCAGGCCGCCCCGGCCCATGATCGGGGTGTGCGCATTCTTCTCAAGATAGGCATCACCGCCGCCGCGCTGTGGGCGGCGACGGAACTGGTCTCAGGCATCGCGGTCCACGGCGACACCGCCGGGCGCCGCGTGCTGACGCTGGTCGGCGTGGCGATCGTCTTCGGGCTGGTCAACGCCGTCGTCAAGCCGATCGTCAAGACGCTCGGCTGCGCCTTCTACGTGCTCACCCTCGGCCTGTTCGGCCTCGTGGTGAACGCCCTCCTGCTGCTGCTCACCAGCTTCCTGGCCGACCGGCTCGACCTGCCCTTCCACGTGTCCGGATTCTGGGCCGCCTTCTGGGGCGCCATCGTCGTGGGCGTCGTCGGCTGGATCCTGGACCTGCTCCTCGGCGGGGACGACGACTGACCCCTGCCCGCGCCGCGCGAACAGCGAGCCCGGCCGCTCGCCCCCGTACTCGGCGTACGCGGGCGGGTGGTCGGCGTCCGAGCCGGTCAGCACCCAGTGCCGGGCGCGGGCGGCGCCGACGAGCACCTCGGCCTCGGTGAGCGCGCCCGCGCCCGCGACGACCAGGGCGTCGAAGCCGGCCGGGGCGGCCGCGCCGATCGTGACCGGCGTCCCGCAGACCAGGCCGGCGGCGGGCAGCAGGCCGGCGGGGTCGGCGCGCAGCGCGGCGAGCCGCTCGATGCGCTCCATCGCCCGCCGCTGGTGGTCGGCCAGCCGCGCCGGGTCGGGCTCCTCGCCGCAGAACTCACGGACGTTGGCACGCGACTCCTCCGCGGCCGCGCGCATCGTCTCGGCCTCGGCGTCGTCGGCCGCCAGCAGCCCGGCGACCTCGCCGCGCCGGGCCTCCAGCGCCGCCTCGGCCTCGGCGAGCCGCCCGGCGGCGGCCTCGGCGTCCTGGCGGGCGCGTTCGGCGGCGGCCTGCGCCACCTCGTGCGCGGTGGTGGCGGCGGCGAGCCGCTCCTCCAGCGCCCGCGCGGCCTGCTCGGCGTAGCGGGCCGACGCGCTGGACTGGGTGGCACGATCCACCGCCTCGGCCGCCTGCCGGGCCCGCTCGCGGTGGGCGGCGGCGGCCGTCTCTCGGTCGGCCGTCAGCCGGGTGAGCTCGGCGTCCAGCCGCACCTGCGCCTCCTGCGCGGCGGTGAGCGCGGCGCCGCCCTCGGCCAGGAACCGGTCGATCTGGCCGCGCCGGTGCTCGGCCCGCTCGGCGGCCTCCTTGATCCCGCGGGCCCGCGTGGCGGCCTCGTCGGCCTTGCGGGTCTGCGTCCGCACCTCTTCGCGCAGCCGCTTCAGATCCTCCGGCGGCGCGGCGACGTGCAGGCGCTGGCCGAGCGTCAGCTTCTGCCGGATCGCGCTGAGCGCCGACTCGGCGGCGGCGAGCCGGTAGTAGCTGGCATGCCCTTCGGCCACGGCGTCGGCGTCCTGCGCGGCGAGCCGCTCGGCCTCCTCGGCGACGACGGGCAGTTCGGCGCGCGCGCGGGCGAGCTGCTCGGTCAGCGAGCTTTCCTGCTCCCGCGCGGCCTGGAGCTCGGCATGGGCGCGCGCGGAACGCTCGTCGATGCTGGTGCAGAGCGTGTAGGCCTCTTCGGCGACGGCGGACAGCTGCTTGGCCTGGTTCGACGCCGCGTCGGCGTCCTGCTGGAGCCGCTGCGCCTCTTCGCGCGGCCCGGCGACGGCCTCGGCGGCGGCGGCGCGCTCGGCCTCCAGCCGCTCGCACTCGACGGTGGCCTCGGCGATGGACCGCTCGGCCGTCTCCAGCTCGCCGCGCAGCCCCTGGAGGCGCTGCTCCAGCGTCTCCAGCTCGGCGTTCAGCTCTTCGCGGTGCCGTGCGTGATCGGCCTGCCGCGTCTCCTGGTTCGCCAGGTCGCGGGGCCACTGCTCCAGCCAGAGCAGGCCTCGCCGCAGCAGCCGCTCCTCGGCGTCCCACGCCTGCTGCCACGCGTCCCCGACGGGCCGGACGACGACGTCCCGCACCCACGTCTCAGGCGCCCGCGGCGCCGCCTCGGCGGCGAGCGCGCCCACCGGCAACGGCTCCACCGGCAGCGTCGCGTCGGCCGGGGGCGTTCCGGGCGGCTCCTCCACCAGCGGTATCCCGTTGGGCGAGAGCGCGTCGGCTGACATCTCAACCGGCAGCGTCGCGCCGGCCGGGGACGTTCCGGGTGTCGCCTCCACCGGCGGTGCCCCACTGGCCGGGGGCGTTTCGGACAAGGCTTCGATCGGCAGTGTCCCACCGGCCTGGGAACCTTCGGAGGACGCCTCCACCGGCAACGTCTCGTTCGGAGAGGGCGCGTCGGCCGACGCCGCTACGGGCGGCGTCCCGCTGGGCGAGGGTGTGTCGGCCGCTGCCTCTGCCGGCACCGTCTCGGTGGCCGGGGGTGTTGCGGAGGCCGCCTCAACCGGCGGTACTCCGCCGGGCGAGGACGTCTCGGCTGGCGCCGCTACCGGCAGCGTCCCGCTGGTCGGAGGCGTTGCGGAGGCTGCTTCAACCGGCGGTGTCCCGCTGGGCGAGGGCGTTTCGCCCGCCGCCGCTACTGGCAGCGACCCGCTGACCGGAGGGGTGTTGGCCGGCGCCTCTGCCGGCACCGTCTCGGTGGCCGAGGGCGTTGCGGAGGCCGCTTCAACTGACAGTGCTCCGCCGGGCGAGGGCGTTTCGACCGACGGTTCTGCCCGCAGTGTCTCGTTGGGCGAGGGCGTTTCGGGCAGTGCCCCGCTGTGCGGGGGCGTGCCGGGTGAGAGCTCTGCCCGCAGTGTTTCGTCGGGTGTTGGCGCGTTGGCCGGCGGCTCCGCTGGGGAGGCCGCTTCGGGCGGTGTCCCCAGCTCGTCGGTAGGGGCGGTCACCGGCGAGAGCGCCTCGGTCGGCGTTTCCTGCAGTGAGGCCGTGCCGGCGGCCGGCGGGAGTTCTTCCAGCGGCATCGTCCGGACAGACGGCGGCTCCTGTGCGGGCCGCACCGCCTGGAACTCGATCGTCCCGTTGGACGGCCGGTCCGGGCGGGAGGCCGCCTCGACGGCCTCGATGATCTGCGCGGCCTCCGCCGGGCTCGTCACCGGCCGGAACTCGATCGTCCCGTTGGAGCCCGGTTCGCCCCGCCCCGCGATGGCCGGGGCCGGCCGGGCCGGCCCGGGCTCGGCCGGTTCCTCGGCCAGCCGCACCGCGAGCGGCGACCCGGCGGCCTCCAGGGCCTGGACGATCTCGGCGAGCCGCTCCGGCGGCGCCATCAGCAGCACCCGCTCCCCGGCGTCCACCAGTTCGCGGGCCGCCTCCAGCGCCGCGCCGGCCTGGTCGGCGGACTCGACGAACTGCGCGCCCGAGTCCGCCGGGGACAGCAGCAGGGCCGCCAGGTCGGGCCGCTCCCCGGCCAGCAGCGCGCGCAGCGCCGCCACGTGCGGGGCCCAGCCGATCGCGTTCGTGCCGTGCTCGGCATGCAGGCGCTCGTAGAAAGCGGCCAGCGGCCCGTAGTTCTTCTCGACCTCGTCGTGCAGTTCCACTGCCATCCCGCTCCCGGTTGCTTCGGGCGATATGTCTCCCCGACTGCCCCCGACTAACGTCTCACAGCCCATTGATCTTGAGAGGGGGCTCAGCGCGGGTTCACGGCCAGCAGCTCGGCCAGCAGGTCGTCGAGCGTGACGATGCCGGCGAAACCGCCGTCCGCGTCCTGCACCACGGCCAGCTGCGCGCGCGCCCGGCGCATCCGCGACACCGCGTCCAGCACCGTCGTGCCGGCGGTGAGCGACGGCGCCGGGTGCGCCAGCCCGGCCGCGCGGCGGTCGCCGTCCGGCTCGGTGACGGCGGCGCGCACGTGCACGATGCCGACCGTCGCCGCGCCGTCGCGCACCAGCAGCCGGCTGTGCCCGCTGGCGGTCGCGGTGCGCCGGATCTGCGCCGGCGTCGCCGCCGCGTCGATCGTGGTGACCGACGCCGCCGGGACGACCAGCGGCCCGACCGTCGCCTCCCGCGCCGAGATGGCGCGGCGCAGCAGCTCGTGGTCGTTGCGCCCGATCAGGCCGAGCCGCCGCGACTCGCCGACCAGGTGGCTGAGCCCCTGCGGGTCGGTGTGGCTCTCCAGCTCGTCGCGCGGGGTGACGCCGAGCAGCCGCAGCAGCCCGTTGGTGACGGTGTTCAGCGCGGCCAGGATCGGCCGCGACACCTTGGCGAACGCGCGGAACGGCAGCGCCAGCAGCAGCGCCGACCGCTCGGGGTGCGCGATCGCCCACGACTTCGGCGCCATCTCGCCGATCACCATGTGCAGGAAGGTGATCAGCGCGAGGGTGACGGCGAGCGCGACCGCCTTCGCCCCCGCCTCGGGCACGCCGAGCGCGTGCAGCGGCGGCTCCAGCAGGTGCTCGACGGCCGGTTCGGTGACGATGGCGAGGCCGAGCGAGCACATGGTGATGCCGAACTGGGCGCCGGCGAGCATCAGCGACAGCTCCCGGACGCCCGCGACGGCGGCCAGCGCCGGGCGGCTGCCGGTCGCGGCGGCGCGCTCCAGCTGGCCGCGGTTGGCCGCGACCAGCGCGAACTCGGCCGCGACGAAGAAGCCGTTGCCGAGCAGCAGCAGGACGGTGATCGCCAGTGAGGTCAGCGGGTCCATGCGGGCGTGTTTCCTAGGTCCTGTTCGTGGCGAGCGGCGTCCAGGTGGTTCCTGGCAAGGCGGAGGAGGGGGTCGTGTCGGCCGGCGACCGGCGGCGACGCCGCCAGGGGCCGCCCGGGCTTCGCGCGGTAGGACGTGGGCCTGGGAGGCACGCCCTAAGCCCCCGTCGCGACGGGCTCGGGGGAGACGGCGCGCAGCCGGACCCGGTGCGGGACGCGGCGGCGCACCGACACCACCTCCAGCTCGACCGGCGCCACGGTGAGCCGGTCGCCCGGGCTCGGCAGCCGGCGCAGCTCGGCCATGATCAGCCCGCCGAGGGTGTCGTAGGAGTCGCCCTCGGGCAGCGGCAGCCCGGTGAAGCGGGTGACCTCGTCCACGCGCAGGCCCGCGTCGGCGAGCCAGCCGCCGTCGGCGGTGACGCAGGGCAGGTCGGCGCGCACGTCGGTCTCGTCGTCGATCTCGCCGACGAGCTCCTCGGCGACGTCCTCGAAGGTGAGGATGCCGGCCAGGCCGCCGTACTCGTCGACCACGCAGGCGAACTCCTCGCCCGAGTCGCGCATCCGGTCGATCACGCCGTAGAGGGGCTGGCTGCCGGGCACCAGCAGCGCCGGGCGGGCCACCTCGCGCAGCGGGGTGTCGCGCGGCAGCGCGTCGTCGGCGACCTCGCGGACGCCGGCGACGCCGATGACGTCGTCGACCTCCAGGCCGTAGACGGGGTGGTCGGTGTGGCCGGTGTCGCGGATCGCCGCGACCAGGTCGGCGACGGTCGCGTCGCCGGCCAGCGCGCTCACCTGCGGGCGCGGCACCATGACCTCGTCGGCGGTGCGGTCGCCGAACGACAGCGCGCGCTCCAGCAGGCCCGACAGGTCGGCGGGCAGATGGCCGGCGTCGTGCGAGCGGCCGATGATGTCGCCGAGCTCCTCCAGCGTCGCGCCGCTGTGCAGCTCCTCGACCGGCTCGACGCCGACCGAGCGCAGCAGCCTGTCGGCGGCCTTGTCGAACAGCCGGATGAGCGGGCCCGCGACCGTCAGGTAGACGAGCGTGGACGCGGCGAGCGCGCGGGCGAGCGTCTCGGCCTTGGCGAGCGCGAGGTTCTTGGGGAACAGCTCGCCGAGGACCATCTGGATCAGGGTGGCGAGGACGAAGCCGGTGGCGAGGGCGATCGCGCCGGTCGCGCCGTCCGGGACGCCCGCGGCCCGCAGCAGCGGCGCGATGATCCCGGCGAGGGCGGGTTTGGCGATGAAGCCGACCACCAGGGTCGTCATGGTGATGCCGAGCTGCGCGCCCGACAGCATGAACGAGAGCCGCCCGACGACCTTCAGGGCGCGCCGCGCGGCGGCGTCCCCCTGGTCGGCGGCCTGGGCCAGCCGGACGCGGTCGGCGGCGACGTAGGCGAACTCCTGGGCGACGAAGTAGCCCGTCGCGGCGGTGAGCAGGATGACGGCGAGGACGCCGAGGATCGCGCTCACCATGGGACACCAGGTCTATGACTAGGGTCCGACACTGCGGACTCACCACTCCTTTCGCAACCGGTTCACCTTACGGAACGTCACTCCACACCAGGTGGTTCCCGGAGCACAAGCGACACGCGCGTGACGAACGCCTCATCATGGAGCGTCCCGGATGGCCGATGGCGGCCATCGGCCACATCGCGGTGTGTGCTTTGTGGCCTTTGCTCCTGGGGCTGGTGAATTCTTCGGTGCACCAGAGCGCTTGTCTCGAAAAGTGTCACCGAACACACTGTGTGCAGGGAAACCGCAGGATCATGGCCGTACTGGCGCAGCGCTGGAGACCGAACGCGGGGCCGATGTGACGGAGAGCGGGGCCGGGGCCGCCGCGCCCATGGGCGACGAGGCCATCGACCGTGCCCTGACGTCCCTGCGCGCCGACCAGGAGCGCATTGCCGCCTCCCTGCTGGACCTGGACGCCCACGACGGCCTGCGGCTGCTCGGCGGCGCGAGCCTCACCGGCGAGACCGGCCGCCGCTGGGAGGAGACCAAGGCGCGGATGGCGCTGCTGTGGCGCCTGTACGACGCCTACCGGCAGGTGCTGGACGGGGCCGCCGCGCTGCGCGCCGCGCACGCCCGCCCCGATGGCGCCGTCCGCGCGGAGCTGACCCGGCTGCTCACCGGCGACTCGGTGGAGCTGCCCGGCGGGGAGATCCCGCTGGACCGCCGCACGCTGCTCGGCCCGCCGAAGGAGCGCGTCACGCTGGACGAGGCCGTCGCGCTGATGGCGGAGGCGTTCGAGCGGTCGGCCGAGATGGTCGCGGCCGCCGACGCCGCGTGGGGCGAGCTGGCCGGCCCGCTCGGCGAGGCCGAGGAGGGCTGGCGCGCGGCGGCGCGGTTCGCGCACGCGCTGTCGGGCGCGCGCCGGCCCGACCTGGACCGGCTCGGCCGGGAGCTGACCGCGCTGCGCCGCGAGGTGCGCGGCGACCCGCTCGGCCTCGCCGCCGACGCCGGCCGCCTGGACCGGCTGCGCACGGCGATCGCCGCGCTGCACGACGAGCTCGCCGCGGCGGTCGCGCTGCGCGACTCCTACGAGGAGCGCGCGGCCGCGCTGGAGGCGGCGGTCGGCGAGGTCGAGGAGGCCGAGCGGGCCGCACTGGAGGCGGCGGAGACGGCCGCCCGCAAGATCGAGGCGGCGGGGCCGCCCGCGCTGAAGCCGCGCGCCGCCGGCCTGCGCCACCGGTTCGCCGCGCTCGGCGCGCTGCGCGAGGCGGGCCGCTGGACCGATCTGGCGGGCCGCGCCCAGGCGCTGGAGGCGGCCATCGCGGACGCGCGGGAACGCGCCGCCGAGCATCTGCGTCTCAGCAGCGGACTCCTCGACCGGCGCGCCGAGCTGCGGGGGCGGCTCGGCGCCTACCAGGCCAAGGCGGCGCGGCTCGGACTCGCCGAGGACGAGACGCTCGCCCGGCTGCACGCCCGTGCCCGCGACCTGCTGTGGACGGCGCCGTGCGACCTGCGGGCGGCGACCGCCGCCGTGGCCGACTACCAGCGTGCGATCAGGGCGAGCGAGAGCGAGGCGGCGCGGCGATGACGGCATGCACCCAGCCCGGCTGCGCGGGCACCGTCGAGGACGGGTTCTGCGAGGTGTGCGGGATGGCGCCGCCCCCGCCGCTGCCGGTCGCGCCGCCGCTGGTCGTCGCGCCGCGCGAGCCGTCCCAGCTCGCCCGGCCGGTGGAGTCGATGGCGATGGTCGGGGTCGCGCCGACCACGCCCGCCACCCCGGTGAGCGCCGCCGGGTCGGCGGTGACGGCGGGCCGGACGGCCTCGCGCGGCACCGGCGGGTCGGGCTCCACCGGCTCGCATCGGCGCGGCAAGCTCGGCGCCGGGCTGGTGGAGGTGCCCTCGGTGCCCTACCGCGACCCCTCGCTGGAGGTCATGGCCAAGCCCGAGGTGCCCGAGAACCGGCGGTACTGCAGCCGCTGCGGCGATCCGGTGGGGCGCAGCCGCGAGGGCAGGCCGGGCCGCACCGAGGGGTTCTGCCGCAACTGCGGGCACCGGTTCTCCTTCGCGCCGAAGCTGGTCGCCGGCGAGCGGGTCGCCGACCAGTACGAGGTGCTCGGCTGCCTGGCGCACGGCGGCCTCGGCTGGGTCTACCTGGCCCGCGACGCCAACGTCAGCGACCGCTGGGTGGTGCTGAAGGGGCTGCTGGACACCGGCGACGCCGACTCGATGGCCGCCGCGACCGCCGAGCGCGCCTTCCTCGCCGAGGTCGAGCACCCCAACATCGTCAAGATCTACAACTTCGTGCGGCACGGCGGCTCGGGCTACATCGTGATGGAGTACGTCGGCGGCGAGTCGCTGAAGGACATCCTGCTGCGGCGCCGCGCCGAGGAGGGCGAGGACGCCGCGCTGCCGCTCGGCCAGGTCATCGCCTACGGCCTGGAGGTGCTGGAGGCGCTCGGCTACCTGCACGGCGTCGGCCTGCTGTACTGCGACTTCAAGCCCGACAACGCGATCCAGTCCGAGGAGCAGCTGAAGCTGATCGACCTCGGCGGGGTGCGGCGCGCGTTCGACGCCAACAGCCCGATCTTCGGCACGCCCGGCTACCAGGCGCCCGAGATCGGCACCGGCGGCCCGACGATCGCCTCGGACCTGTACACCGTGGGCCGCACGCTGGCCGTGCTGAGCTTCCCCTTCCGCGGCTACACCGGCCGCCACCTGCGCAGCCTCCCCCCGCGCGAGGAGGTGCCGCTGCTGCAGCGCTACGAGTCGTACTACCGGCTGCTGCGGCGCGCCACGCATCCCGACCCGGCACGCCGGTTCCAGTCGGCGGGGGAGATGGCCGAGCAGCTCACCGGGGTGCTGCGCGAGGTGCTGTCGGCCGAGGACGGGCAGCCGCGGCCCGCGCCGTCGCCGCTGTTCGGCCCCGAGCGCTCCTCGGCCGGCACCGACACCCTCGACGACGGCGCCGACGGCCGGGTGCTGGTCCCGCTCGACCCGGCGGCGGCCGCCGCCGCGCTGCCCGTCCCGCTCGTCTACGGCGGCGACCCGGCGGCGGCGTTCCTGCGCGGCCTGTCGGCCCGCGACCCCGGCGACCTTGCCGCCGCGCTGGCCGCCGCGCCGGTGTCGTCGACCGAGGTGCGGCTCGCGCTCGTCCGCGCGCAGATCGAGATCGGCGACTTCACGCAGGCCGCCCGCCTGCTGGACGAGCTCGCCGCCGACTGCCCGCAGGACTGGCGCGTCGACTGGTACCGGGGCGTGCGCGCGCTGGCCGCCGGGCGGAGCGCCGACGCCGCCAAGATCTTCGACGACCTGTACGACCTGATGCCGGGCGAGACCGCGCCCAAGCTCGCGCTCGCCTTCGCGCACGAGGGCCGCGGCGAGGGCGCCGAGGCCGAGCACTACTACGAGGCCGTCTGGCGCACCGACGAGACGTTCGTCAGCGCCGCGTTCGGGGTGGCGCGGGCGCGGCTCGCCGCGGGCGACCCGGCGGCGGCCGAACGGGTGCTGGACTCGGTCCCGCGCATCTCGGCGCACTACGTCGCCGCGCAGCTGGCCGCCGTCGCCACCGTCGTGCGCAACCGCCGCCCGCAGGAGTTCGACGAGGCGCTGCTCACCGGCACCGGCCGCCGGCTGGAGGCGCTGCGGCTCGGCACCGAGCGGCGCGCCCGGTTCGCCGCCGAGCTGCTGGAGGCCGCGCTGGCCTGGGTGCGCACCGGGCGCCGGGCGCGCGGGCGGCTGCTCGGCGTCCCGCTGACCGAACCGGCGCTGCGGCGCCGGCTGGAGGAGACCTACCGGACGCTCGCCAAGCTCGCCGACACCCCGGGCGACCGGCACGCGATGGTCAAACGGGCCAACGCCGTCCGGCCGCGCACGCTGTTCTGACCCGCAGGGAGACCCGCAGATGAGCGACCTGCCCGAGTTCACCGTCGACATCGACCAGAACCCCTACCTGCCGGCCGGCGGGCAGGAGATGCACGCGATCGTGACCGTCCGCGCGACCGGCGGCGCCACCGGCGGCGCTCGCACCACGGACGCCGCTGAGATCATCGTCATCGACACCTCGGGCTCGATGGCCTACTCGGGGAAGATGGCGGCGGCGATCCGCGCCGCCAAGGCCGCGGTCGACGTGCTGCGCGACGGCGTGCACTTCGCGGTCGTGTCGGGCGCCAACCAGCCGCGCATGGTCTACCCGCAGGGCGAGCGGCTCGTCGTGATGAACGACCGGACGCGCCGCGCCGCGCGCAAGGCGATCGGCGCCCTGGAGGCGGCCGGCGGCACCGCGATCGGGTCGTGGCTGCGGCTCGCGGCCCGGCTCGCCGAGGAGCGGCGCGGCGCCGTCCGGCACGCGATCCTGCTCACCGACGGCAAGAACCAGCACGAGGAGCCCGCCGAGCTGGACGCCGCGCTGGCCCGCTGCGAGGGCGCGTTCACCTGCGACGCGCTCGGCGTCGGCACCGACTGGGAGGTCGCCGAGCTGCGCAAGATCACCACGGCGCTGCTCGGCGGGTTCTGGGACGTGCCCGAGCCGGCCCGGCTGGAGGGGCACCTGCGCGGCCTGGCCGAGCACGCGATGGGCAAGGAGGTCGCCGACGTCCGGCTGCGGGTGTGGACGCCGCAGCACGCCAGGCTGCGGTTCCTCAAGCAGATGGTGCCGGCCGTGGACGACCTCACCGGCAAGCGCGTGGCCTCCGGCGCGCAGACCGGCGACTACCCGCTCGGCGCGTGGGGCGAGGAGGCCCGCGAGTACCACCTGTGCGTGCAGGTGCCGCCCGGCGACGTCGGCCGGCAGATGCGCGCCTCCTGGGTGAGGCTGCTCGGGCCCGGCGACGCGGTGCTCGCCGGCGGCAACGTCCTGGCCGAGTGGACCGAGGACGAGGACAAGTCCACCCGCATCAACGCCCGTGTCGCGCACCACACCGGCCAGTCGGAGCTGGCCGAGGCGATCCAGGAGGGCCTGGCGGCCCGCCGCGGCGGCGACGAGGACGCCGCCACCGCCCGCCTCGGCCGCGCCGTCGCGCTCGCCCGCCAGGTCGGCAACGCGCAGATCGCCGGGCTGCTGCACAAGGTCGTCGACGTGATCGACGAGGAGTCCGGCACCGTCCGGCTGAAGAAGGACGTGAGCAAGGCCGACGAGATGTCGCTGGACACCCGGTCGGTCCGGACCGTGCGGACCCGCCCCGGCGGCGCCGCGCCCGAACCCGGGAGCTGAGGCCATGGCGACCTGCCCGAACGGCCATCCGTCCGACGACCCCGACTACTGCGACGTGTGCGGCGACCTGATGGACGGCGCGGCGCGCGCCGACCTGGACGCCCCCCGTGCCGCGCCCGCGCCCGCCGCGCCGGAGCGGGCCGAGACCTGCCCGACGTGCGGCGCGGCGCGCTCGGGCCGGTTCTGCGAGGAGGACGGGTACGACTTCGAGCTCGGCACGGCGCCCGCGCCCGAGCCCGCGGAGGCGCCGCCCGGCCCGCCCCCGGCGCTCACCGGCTGGTCCGTGCTGATCACCGCCGACCGCGCCTACCACGCGGCGGTGCTGGCGCAGGAGGGCCCCGACGCCGCCACCCTGGCCTTCCCCGAGAACTGCCCCGACCGCCGCGTCCCGCTGCTCGGCGACAAGGTCCGCATCGGCCGCCGCAGCGTCGCGCGCGGGCTGCTGCCCGAGATCGACCTGGCCGTCCCGCCCGGCGACCCCGGCGTCTCGCACACCCACGCCGCGCTGGTCGCCGTCCCCGGCGGCGGCTGGACCATCGTGGACGCCGGGTCGGTCAACGGCACCACCGTCAACGACGACCCGGCGCCGATCCCGCCGAACACCCCGGTCCCCCTCGCCCCCGGCGACCGCGTGCACGTCGGCGCCTGGACCACCATCACGCTGCACCACCACGGGGAGGGCTCCTCATGACGACGACGCGGCAGCCGCCGGTGCCCGCCGCGCGGCCCGGCCCGCCCGCGCGGCGCCGCGGCCGGCTGCGCACGTTCGCGCGCGGCCGCTGGCTGAAGACGATCCCCGGCCGCATCCGCGCGTCCGTCGCGCTGCTGCTCGCGCTGCTGGCGCTGATGGGCATCGTGCTCACCGTGGCGGTCGGCAACGCCCGCCAGGGCGTGCAGACGATGGGCCACGACGCCGGCCCGCAGGTCGTGGCGACCGGCGCGCTGTACTTCGCGCTCAGCGACATGGACGCCCAGGTCGCCGACGTGCTGCTGATCGGCCGCGACCACGGCCTCGGCATCGGCCACGACGAGTCGCTGCGCCGCTACGAGCAGCGCCGCGACGCCGCCGCGCAGGCCGCGGTGCAGGCCGCGCAGCTGGCCGGGCAGGACGCCAAGCGGCAGCAGAACGTGCGCGACGTGCTGAACGGGCTCGGCCGGTACGAGCAGCTCGCCGGCGAGGCGATGCTGCTGAACGACCAGTCCGGGCACGCCGCCGGGCCGCCGCCCGGCAACGTGCTGAGGGTCTACCGGCAGGCCACCGACCTGATGAAGCTGGAGCTGCTGCCGAAGGCCTACAACCTGACGCTGGACAGCGGCGCGACCGTCCGCCAGTCCTACGAGAGCAAGCGCGCGGCGGTCCTGTCCGGCCGCGCGTGGGTGGTGCTCACCGCGGTGCTCGTGCTGGCCGCGCTCGCCGTCGCGCAGCTGTACCTGGCGCGCGGCTTCCGGCGGACGGTGAACCCCGGCCTCGCGCTCGCGACGCTGCTGACGCTGGTGCTGGCCGTCGCGGCGTTCGCCCAGCTGTCGGCGCAGGCCGAGCACCTGCGGGTGGCCAAGCGGGACGGGTTCGACTCGGTGCTGTCGCTGTCGCGGGCCCGCGCGATCAGCCACAGCGCGTTCGCCGACGAAAGCCGCTACCTGCTGGACCCCGACCGGGCCGACACCTACGAGCAGACCTACCTCGACAAGGCCCTGGCGGTCCTGTACGTCGACCCCGGGCAGGGCAAGCCGGTCAACCTGGAGACCTACTACGCCACGCTGGACCGGGACGTGCGCGGGTTCACGCCCGGCCGGGCCCGCTTCCTCGGCTTCTTCGGCGACGAGGCGCACCAGGTCAGGCCGGCGGGCGCGGCGTCCGACGCGCTCGGGCAGACGCTGCGCGCCTACCTGGCCGTCCAGCAGAACGACCGGCGGATGCGCGAGCTGGCCGGCCGCGGCGACCGGGCCGGCGCGATCCGGCTGCGGATGGGCACCGGGCCGGGCGGCGCGATCCGCGCGTTCGACGACTACGACCGGGCGCTGGTCTCGCTGAGCGAGACGCACCGGCGCGGCTTCGACGCCGCCATCGCGGCCGGCGACGGCGGGCTGCGCGGCTGGAAGTGGCTGCCGCTCGGCGCCGCGCTCGTCATCGCCGCCCTGATCCTGGCCGGCGTCCGCCCCCGGCTCGCCGAGTTCCGCTGACCCAAGGAGTGACCATGCGCCTCTCCCGCGCCGCCGCCGCGCTGCTGCTCGCGCTCTCCAGCGCGGGCTGCGCCCTGGAGAGCGCCGACGCCGGGTCGGTCGTGCACAAACGCTCGCTGGTGATCGGGGTGAAGGCCGACCAGCCCGGCCTCGGCCTGAAGGGGCCCGACGGCCGCTACCAGGGCTTCGACGTGGACGTGGCGACCTATGTGGCCGGCCGGCTGGGGGTGCCGCCGTCCCGGCTGAGGTTCCGCACCACCCCGTCGTCGGCGCGCGAGCAGGCGCTGCAGTCGGGCGCCGTCGACCTGGTCTTCGCGACCTACTCGATCACCGCGAAGCGCAAGACGCAGGTCACCTACGGCGGCCCGTACTACGTCGCGCACCAGGCCATCCTGGTCCGCGACGACGAGACCGGCATCCGCAACGTGCGCGACCTGAAGGGCCGCCGGATCTGCGCGGTCACCGGGTCCAACTCCTGGAAGCGGGTCACCGAGGAGCGCAAGGTCGCCGCCGTCCCGGTCGACACCCCGACCTACGGCGCCTGCATGGACCGGCTGACGTCCGGGCAGGTCGACGCGATCTCCACCGACGACCTGATCCTGGCCGGCCTGGCCGCGCGCGGCGGCGCCAAGATCGTCAACGCCCCGTTCACCGACGAGAAGTACGGCGTCGGCCTGCGCAAGGGCGACCTGGCGGGCTGCGAGGCCGTCAACCGCGCGCTCACCGAGATGTACCAGGACGGCACGGCCGCGGCGCTGCTGAACAAGTGGTTCGCCAAGGCCGGGCTGGAGGTGACGACCAGCGTCCCGCAGTTCGAGGGCTGCTCCTAAGGCGGGGTGCCGAAGGAGCCGATCGCCTCGCGCACCGACCCGTAGACCGGGACGTACTGGTCGATCCCGGTGATGTGGAAGACGCGCTCCACCCGCGGCGGCGGCGCGACGAGCGCGATCGGCACGTCCCGCTCGGCCGCCCGCCGGTTGGCCGACACGATGGCGTTCAGGCCGGTCGAGTCGCAGAACGTCACCTGCCGCATGTCCACGATCATCGCCTGCCCGGCGTCCAGCACGCCGAGCATCGACTCCTCGAACCGCGCCCGGGAGACCACGTCGATCTCCCCCTGGATGCGCAGCAGGGTGCAGCTGTCGTGGTGCAGCAGGCTGATGTCGAAGTCCATGGGTCCACCTTGCCCCCCGGCTCGGTCACCGAGTCCTCAGCATCGCCCACCGGCCGCCGCCTGCCAAGCGCCCGCCGGGAGCGGGAGGTGTCCCGCGGGTGGGGCGGTGTTCACCGGGACGCCATCCGGTGCGGGGGTATAGGCCATTTTGCCCCTGTTATCTATCCCTGCTCACGAACGACCTGAATGGGGAGGTCAGCCGGTGACTTCGGCTGCACGGACGCGGCGCCTCGCCGCTATCACGCTCACCGCCGGGGTGGCCGTCTCGGTCCTCGGCACCGGCCTGGCCGGCGCCGGCGACGGCGACCGCACGCACCAGGTGCGGGAGGCGATCCACGGAGGCAAGGCGCGCAACGTCATCCTGCTCATCGGGGACGGCATGGGCGACTCGGAGATCACCATCGCGCGCAACTACGCCAAGGGCGCGGCGGGCCGGCTGAACATGGACACGCTGCCGCTGACCGGCGCGTACACCACCTACGCCGTGCAGAAGGCGAACCCGTCGCTGCCGGAGTACGTGACCGACTCGGCCGCCAGCGGCTCGGGCTGGGCGACCGGCCACAAGACCTACAACGGCGCCATCTCGGTCACCCCGGACGGCAAGCCGCAGCGCACCATCCTGGAGCTGGCCAAGCAGGCCGGCTTCCGCACCGGCGACGTGACCACGGCCGAGCTGACCGACGCCACCCCGGCCGTGCTCGCCGCGCACGTGACCGACCGCGGCTGCCAGGGCCCGGCCGACATGAAGAACTGCCCCGCCAACGCCAAGGAGAACGGCGGCCAGGGGTCGATCGCCGAGCAGCAGATCCAGACCGGCGCCGACCTGTACCTCGGCGGCGGCCGGGCCCGGTTCGCCCAGACCGTCAAGGCCGGGCCGTTCCAGGGCAAGACGGTCGTGGACCAGGCCAAGGCGGCCGGCTACAACGTCGTCACCGACGCGGCCGGGCTGGCCGCGGCCAAGCCGGGTCAGCGGCTGCTCGGGCTGTTCGCCGACGGCAACATGCCGCAGGAGTGGACCGGTCCGGCCGCCAAGGTCGGCGGCACCGACCCGGCCAAGTGCGCCCCGAACACCCAGTTCAGCGGCCCGCACCTGTCCCAGATGGCCACCAAGGCCATCGACGCGCTGGACGCGCAGACCCGGTCCAAGCGCAAGGGCTTCTTCCTGCAGATCGAGGGCGCCTCGATCGACAAGCGCGACCACGCCGCCGACCCGTGCGGCCAGATCGGCGAGACCGTCGAGTTCGACAACGCCGTCCGCGTCGCGCAGGAGTACGCCCGCCGGCACCCCGGCACCCTGGTGGTGACCACCGCCGACCACGGCCACACCAGCCAGATCATCCCGCTGGACGCCAAGAGCCCCGGCCAGACCGCCACGCTGGTCACGGCCGACAACGCCCAGATGAAGATCAACTACGCCACCAACCCGGCCGGCGAGTCGCAGGAGCACACCGGCACCGAGGTGCGGATCGCCGCGCGCGGCCCGCAGGCGGCCAACGTGGTCGGCGTGACCGACCAGACCGACCTGTTCCGCACCCTGCGGCGCGCGCTCGGCGCACGCTGAACGGCGCGCGGGGCCACCGCGCGAACCCGCTGACCGGCAGGAGAGACGGGCCGGCCGGATCCGCCGTCCCACGACGGCGATCCGGCCGGCCCGTCCCGTTCGCGCCCGGCGGCCCGGGCGGGGAACGGCGGGAAAAGCTACTCCCGGGAAACTTACTAAACAGTAGAAAAGGGCGGGCGGATTGGATCGTCCGTCCAATTGCCGGGTTTCCGACGGCCCGCCCGGTTCACTGGAATGCCGCGCATACCATGCCACTGAGCAGCGGTGATACATTCCCGCAGGGGAAAATCGGGGCGCTGATTCCGGCGCGTCCGAGTAAAGCCGCTACAGTCGGCGGTGCCGAATTCTGGAGGGCTGGGTGCTCTACACGTTCATGTCCCGGGTGGTCGCGCCGATCCTGCGGGTGCTCTTCCGTCCCCGGGTGGAGGGCGCCGAGAACGTCCCGCCGGACGGACCGCTCATCGTGGCCAGCAACCACCTGTCGTTCATCGACAGCTTCATCATCCCGCTGTCGATCCCGCGGCCCGTCACCTACATCGCCAAGGCCGACTACTTCGAGGGCGGCGGGCTGAAGGGCCGGTTCGTCCGCTGGTTCATGACCTCGCTCGGCCACGTCCCGGTGCAGCGCGGCGCGCAGCGCGCCGCGATGGGCGCGTTGGAGCAGGCCGTCGGCATCCTGGACGACGGCGGCGCCTTCGCGATCTACCCCGAGGGCACCCGCTCCCGCGACGGCCGGCTCTACCGCGGCCGCACCGGCGTCGGCTGGCTGGTGCTCGCCTCCGGCGCCCGGGTGCTGCCGGTCGGCCTGGCCGGCACCGAGAAGATCCAGCCGATCGGCGCCGGCTGGCCGCGGCCGTTCGCGCCCCGCCCGGCCGTGCGGATCGGCGCGCCGCTGGACTTCGCGCAGTACCGCGACCTGCCCGCGGCCAAGGCCCGGCGCGCGATCACCGACGAGATCGTGACGGCGATCGGCAAGCTGTCGGGCCAGGAGTACGCCGGCTCCTACAACGAGCGCGCCGACCACACCGGCTGAACACGCGGGCTGAACACACGGGCCGGCGGCGTGTCCCCTTGCCCGCCGTGGCACCGGCCCGCCATAGGCTCGCGGCATGACGCACAGGCTCCTCCCGATCGCGCTGCTCGCCGCGGCGGCCGCGACCACGGCCGGGTGCGGCGGCGGCGCGGACCAGGGCCCGCCCGCACAGGCGGCCGGCCGCGCCGCGCTCGCCGGCGCCGGCTACACCTCCGACCAGCTCGAGCAGGCGCTGCTCACCGAACCCTCCGGCTACCGGCGCGCCGGCGACCCCGACTCGGGCGAGTACGGGACGCTCGCCGCCATCCAGAACTTCGACCAGCTCCAGCGGCAGGTGAAGCTGGACAAGCCGCGCTGCGCGGCGGCCCGTCCCGGCGGCGCCCTGGACCGCTCCGTGCCCGCCGCGATCGCCACCTTCGCCAAGAAGGGCGGCAGCAGCCTCACCGAGACGCTGCTGGCGCTGCCCGACGACGCCGCCGAACGGCAGGTCAAGGCGCGCGTCCCGGCCGGCTGCCAGACCTTCCGCACCCTGGTCGGCGCGACCTGGTCCGAGCACGAGGTGATGGAGCCGCCGCCGGGCACCCTCGGCGAGGGGTCGCGCACCGTCGGCGTGGTCAGCACCACCGGCGGGTCCAACACCAAGACCTGGTACGTGGTGGCGCGCGGCCGCCGCCACCTGGTGACGATCAGCCTGTACGGGCCGAACGCCACCCGCGAGGAGGCCGAGGGCCTCGCCGGCCAGGCCATCGAGCAGGCCCGCCGCATCCTGCCCTGACCGGCGCTCGCCGGACGGCCGCGCGGCGAGATAGCGTGGCCTCCACGGCAGGGGACGGCAGGGGGTCGGCTTGATCGGCAAGGAGGGCCGGGTCACCGGCAGGATCGGCCCGGGCCGCACCGGCGAGGTCATCATCGCGGTCCGCGGCGGCACCGAGGCCTTCTACGCGCACCCGGTCGACCCGCGCGAGGAGATCCAGGTCGGCGCCATCATCGTGGTGGTCGAGTACCACCCGCCGCGCACCGTCTACGTGGCGCCCGCACTGGCCTGACCGCGCGGCGAACCGTTCGCCGCTCCAGGGCGTCTATCCGGTACCGGATCCGCCGTCCCTGGGAGGAGCGCGATGCCGCTCACCGCCACCGTGGCGATCATCGCCGTCGCCGCCGTGATCGCGCTGGTGATCATCTTCAAGATGATCTGGCGCGTCGCCGAACCGAACGAAGCACTGATCATCTCCGGGCTGGGCGCCAAGGCGCACAACCGCGACACCGCCGAGTCCCTCGGCTTCAAGATCGTCACCGGCAAGGGCGTCTCGGTGCTGCCGGGCTTCCAGACCTGCCGCCGGCTGTCCCTGGACACCCGCGCCTCCGACCTGGACGTCAACTGCGTCACCCGGCAGGGCATCAAGGTGCACGTGCGCGGCGTGGTGATCTACAAGGTCGGGGACGACTTCACCTCCATCGCCAACGCCGCCCGCCGCTTCCTGGACCAGCAGAAGCTGATGGACGACAAGACCCACCAGCTGTTCGCCGGGCACCTGCGCTCGATCATCGGCCACCTGACCGTCGAGGACCTCATCCACAACCGCGAGGAGCTCACCAACCAGGTGCGCACCTCCTCGGCCGACGAGATGGGCAAGCTCGGCCTGATCGTCGACTCGCTGCAGATCCAGGAGATCGAGGACGACAGCGGCTACATCGACGCGCTCGGCCGGCCCGACGCCGCCGCCGTCGCGGCCGCCGCCCGCATCGCCGAGGCCGCCCGCAACCAGGAGGCGACCGTCGCCGAGCAGCACGCCGAGCGCGAGAACGCCGCCGTCATCCGCGACACCCAGATCAAGCGGGCCGAGTACAAGGGCCAGGTCGACCAGGCCGCCGCGCTCGCCCGCCAGGAGGTCATCCTGCGCGAGACCCGCAACGCCGAGCTGGAGGCCGAGCGCACCGAGAAGCGGCTGGAGAGCGAGATCCGCAAGCCCGCCGACGCGCGCGCGTACGAGCAGGTCAAGCTGGCCGAGGCCGAGCGCGAGGAGCGCATCGCCTACGCCCAGGCCGCCGCGCAGGAGGTCCAGCTGAAGGCCACCCGCGAGGCCGAGGCGACCCGGCTGATCGGCGAGGCCAAGGCCGACGCGATCCGGCAGAAGGGCCTGGCCGAGGCCGAGGCGATCAAGGCCCGCGCCGAGGCCCTGGCGCACAACCAGGAGGCGGTCATCGCCCAGCAGCTCGCCGAGCAGTGGCCGCAGATCGTCGAGGCCGGCGCGAAGGTGTTCGGCAACGTCGACAACATGGTGGTGCTGAACGGCGCCGACGGCGTGGAGGACATGCTCGCCAAGGCCCTCACCCTCGGCGGCACCGGGCTCGGCGTGGCGCGCTCGCTGCTGGCCGGCATGAACGGCAACGGCGGCAACGGCGCCGCCCCCGCCCCGGCCGCCGTCCCGGCCGCGGAGCCGAGGCCCGAGTGAACCGGCGGGGCCCGCGCGGGCGGAACGGCCCGCGCGGGTCCCGGGAACGATTAACGTTCATGCCATGCCCGTGCCCCGCCTCGCCGTCACCGTCGACCTGGTCGTCCTCACCGTGCGGGAGCAGCGCCTTTCCGCCCTGATGTGGCGGCGCGACCGGGCCCCCTACGACGGCGCCTGGTCGCTGCCGGGCGGCTTCATCCAGCTCGACGAGGACCTGCCCGCCGCCGCGTCCCGGCTGATGGCCGAGCGGGCCGGCCTCGCCGACGTGCGCATCCACCTGGAGCAGCTGGCCACCTACGGCTACCCCGACCGCGACCCGCGCCAGCGCGTCGTCAGCGTCGCCTACCTCGGCCTGGCCCCGGACCTGCCCGCCTCCAGCCGCGCCCAGGTCCTGTGGGCCGCGGTGGACGACCTCATCCACCGCGACCGCGCCGCCTTCGACCACCGCCGCATCCTCTGCGACGGCGTGGAGCGGGCCCGCGCGAAGCTGGAGTACACCTCCCTCGCCGCCGCGTTCTGCCCGCCCGAGTTCACCGTCGCCGAGCTGCGCCGCGTCTACGAGATCGTCTGGGGCACCGCGCTGGACCCCCGCAACTTCCACCGCAAGGTCACCGGCGCCGACCGCTTCCTGATCCCGACGGGCCGCACCACGACCCGCGACGGCGGCCGCCCCGCCCGCCTGTACACCCGCGGCGACGCCGAGCAGCTCCGCCCCCCCATGCTCCGCCCCGGCCGCTGACCCCTCCCGGAACCCAAGCCGCTTCAGGCCCCGGATGCGCTACTCCTGGCGATGTGCGGCGGCGTGGCTTCGGTGTGCCGTCCGGCGGGGCGGGTCCGGTGGTGCGGGCGTTGATTGAGGCGGGCTTCAGGGGGTGGAGTGGCGGATGCGGCAAGTGGGGGTGAAAAGTAGTAGATTGTCGCCATTTCTCGTCAGCCGGGGTCGCTATGATCTTCCGGAAATCGACGCATCCCGGGAGCGGTCACAGTGCAACCTCCGCAGCCGCCGCATGGTGGCCCACCACCTTCGTACGGGCCGCCGCCCGGTCCGCCCGGCCCGCCCGGCTGGGGGCCGCCCGGCCCCCCGCGGCCGCCGAACGGCAACCCGGCGGCCCTCATCATCGTGCTCGTCGCGGTCTTCGTGGTACTGATCGGCGGCGGCGTCCTCGCGGTGCTGCTGCTCGGCTCCAGCGGCTCGTCGCGGCCGACGGCGATCACGCGGCCCACGATCCCGGACGTCCCGACCTACAGCCCGCCCACGTACAGCCCGCCGACGCTGCCCAGTTCGACGCCGTCCACCCCGGACAGCACGTACTCGCCGCCGCCGCGCAACTACGGGGCGATCGCCGTGGCGAGCAACGGCGCCGTCGGCAAGGCCTGGGACTACGACACCGAGGCCGGCGCCAAGCGGCGGGCGCTGAACGAGTGCCCCGCCTCCGGGTGCAAGGTCCTCACCACGTTCGTCAACGGCTGCGGCGCGGTCGCGTTCAACTCCAGGACCAACCGGTACTGGGGCGGCAGCGGCGCGACGAAGGAGGCGGCCCAGCGGAACGCGATCTCCAACGCGGGCGGCGGCCGCTGGATCTCCTGGGTGTGCACCACGCGGTAGGAACGTTCCGCAGCGCACGTGGCCGCTCCGTGGACGACCGGGGGCGGCCACGGCGATTTCGTCGGTGGCGCGTGGCAGGCTTGTCCCACTCGATCATGAAAGGGCGGGATGCCGGTGCTCGGCGGAGACGATCTGGTGGACCTGGCGCGGCGGCTGCGGGCGGCCGACACGGGCGGGTGGCGCGAGGACGGGGTGGGGCGGCTCGTGGCCGGCCTCGGCTGGGAGCGGGCGGGCGACGTCGTGCGCACGGGCCTGCCCTCCGGTGACGCCCGGCTCCGGCCCGTCGGCAAGTACGAGAGCGACCACGTCCGCGGCGAGGAGTACGTCGGCCTCTACGTGCCGATCGCCGTGGCGGCGGACCCGGCCGTCAAGGCCGACGCCTTCCGGCGCGCCGCCCACGAGCTGACCGCGGCCCTCGGCCCCTCCCCGATCATGGGCTCGTACGGCGGTCTCAGCACGTTCTATGACAGCACGCCCCGGTGGGGCGCCCCGTTCCGGCGCTGGCGCGGCCACCCCGACTCGCTGGAACTGCAGGCGGGCGAGGCCGGCCCGGAACTGGTGCTGTTCCCGACCGATCCGACCGAGAACTGGTTCTGGCGCCAGCGCCACGGTGAGGCCTACGCCCTGGACGGCTTCTTCGGCACCGACCGCAGCGCCGCGAACGGCGGCCTCAGCATCCCCGGCATGTGGCGGACCGACGACTGGGAGGTCTTCCACACCACGCTGACCTGCTTCCTGCGGAGCCTTCCGGCGGAGGTCCGGGCCCTCGGCATCGAGCTGTCGCTCGCGATGCACGCCCTCATCCCGGGCACGTACGGCCCCTGGGTGTTCCACCTGGCCTGCGACGCCGACACGCTGGAGCTGGCGGTCTTCGAGCAGGAGGACGTGGACCTGGCGAAGTACGACCTGCCCTCGCTCGGCTGGACGGCGACCGCCGACGCGCCGCCGTCCCACGAGCACGACGAGTTCACGCGCGTCGCCTACCACTCGGGCCCGCACCGCCTGGGCGAGGTGGACGGCCTCCGCTTGGCCGGGCTGCTGGTCGAGACGGCCAAGGCCTTCGGCATCGAGTCCCCGCAGGGCCTCAGCCTGGTCGACCACGCCCAGTCCATCGACGGCTACCACGTCGACTTCTTCGGCCTCACCTTGCGGGAGAACCCCTGACGGGTCAGGCGAGCTTCTGCCACGTGCCGATGCGGGCCGGGCCTCCCTCGTTGCCGGTCAGGACCCGCACCCACAGGTGGTCGTTCATCTTCGAGGTCACCGTGCGGCACCGCACCTTGCCGTAGCCGCCGGCGGAGGCGCCGAACAGCTCCTTCGTGCGCTTCTTCTCGGCGACCCGCAGGACGGCGATCGCGGCGAGCCCGTCGCGCCCGGTGTCCTTGGCGCAGATCCGCACGGTGATCTTGGACCTGTCCCGCGCCCATTTCCCGCCGGCCGCGCCGCCCTTCACCGGGGAGGCCTTGAAGGAGTGCCAGACCGCCGCCTCGGCGGGGGCGGACATCAGCGGGACGGCCCCGGCGAGCAGGGCCATGGCGGACACGGTCGCGAACCGGCGCACGGTGGACCTCCCATGTAGATCATTCGTCCATCGCACCCTAGAAGATCCCGGCGGCCGGCACAGCCGGGAAAAACACCTCGGCCGCCGGAGCCGGCGCGGGGGAAACGCGTTCCCCCGCGCCAGGGGGTGGCTCAGGCGGTGGTGTCGAAGGCGGAGGCGAGCTTGGCGCCGAACAGCATGTCGCCGGACAGCTTGATCTTCTGGGTCATGAAGGCGGCGACGCCGTCCAGGGTGCCCGCGCAGAGGCGGAGCAGGTCGGGCGCCGACATCGTCAGCGTGGTGCGGGCCCGGTCGGCGGCGCCCCGGGTGCCGGTCGCGGTGCCGTCGGCGATGGTGAGGTGGTAGGTCTTCTCGCCGTCGGGGGTGCCGATGTGCCACTCCACCGTGCCGCCGTCGGCGCCGATCTTCTCGGGCAGCAGCCGGGTGGGCATCAGGCCGAACACCTGGTCCAGCATCGCCTCGACGCCGCCCTTGGCGATGAACGCGGTGATCGTGGCGTCGTCGCCGGCGAGGGCGAGCAGGTCGCGCAGCTCGCCGGGGGTGCTGATGGACGTGGTGAGCCGCCGCAGGTCGGCCGGGTCGGCCTGCTCCAGGAGGCTCGTCATGTCCACGCCCTTCAGGTGGGCGAGCAGTGTCGGCAGGTCGTCGGTCTCCCGCAGGACGGTCGGATCGGTCATCGGGTTCTCCATCCGCGACTGTGCCGTAAATCTATGGCACATTGACTTGAGGGCCACAGTTTGCGGGCGTCGTCGCGGCACCGTCAAGAGCGCCCGGTGATAAAAAGACGGGCATGGCGACCTACCGCATCGACGAGCTGGCGCACGCCGCGGGGACCACCTCCCGGCACGTGCGGGCTTTCCGGGAGCGCGGGGTGCTGCACCCGCCGCGGCGCGAGGGCCGGGTCTCCCTCTACGACGAGACCCACCTGGCCCGGCTGCGGCTGATCCACCAGCTCCAGGAGCGCGGCCACACCATCGCCACGATCGCCGAGCTGATCACCGCCTGGGAGAGCGGGCACGACCTGGCCGACCTGCTCGGCGTGGAGAAGGCCCTCACCGACCCGTGGTCGCAGGAGGCGCCCGGGCGGATCGACGGCCCCCGGCTGACCGCGATGTTCTTCCCCGGCATGACGCCGCGGGAGCTGGACGCGCTGCCCGCCGGCTACCTGCGGTGGACGCTGCGGCGCGCCGAGGAGCTCGGCTTCGTCGAGCGCGACGGCGACCACTACACGGTCCCCAGCCCGGCCCTGCTGCAGGTCGGCGCCGAGCTGGTGGCCGCCGGCGTCCCGCTGACGACCGTGTTCGAGATCGCCGAGAAGACCGACGCCGGCTGCCGGGACATCGCCGGGCGCTTCGTCCAGCTCGCCGTCGACCAGGGCAAGCTGGACGACTCCTCGCACAACGCGGTCCGGCAGGACCTGCCCGAGGTCGCCGGGCTGATCCGGCGGCTCCGCCCGCTCAGCGAGGCGGCGGTGCGGGCGCTCCTGGCCCGCGCCATGCAGGCCGAGATCCAGGCCCGCACCAGCGAGCAGATCACCGAGATCGCCCGGCGGTCCGGCGCCCGCTGACCTCAGCCCGCGGCGACGGCCGCGCGGACGGCCGGGACGATCTCCCGCGCCCAGCGGCCGAGGGCGGCCTCGTCCGGCGCCCGCCCGCCCGGGGCGAAGTACACGAAGCCGGACGCGCCGTGCTCCAGCACCGCGCCGGTGAGCTCCTCGGTCCACTGCTCCACCGAGCCGCCCCGCCACCGGCCCTCCCGGTCCCGGGGCGCGGCGAGCGGCGCTTCGGTGATCTCCCCGGGCAGGTTGTAGACGGTGGCGACGTCCGCGGGGTCGCGGCCCGCGGCCAGCGCGGCCTCGTCGATGACCGGGCGGGACGTGCGGTACCGCTCGCTCAGCCAGTCCGCGGCGTGCCCGGGGAACCAGCCGTCGGCGAGCCGGCCGGTGACGGCCAGCGACTTCGGGCCGACCGAGCCCGTCCAGACCGGCGCCGCCGGGACCGGCGCCGGCTCCAGGGCGTCCACCTGGTAGAACTCGCCGTCGAAGGTCATCGGCCCGCCGCCGCCGGACAGCTCCCGGACCAGGGTGATCGCCTCCTCGAACGCGCGGACCGCGGCGCCGGGGCCGAGCCTCTCCACGCCCATCCGGGCGATGTCGTCCCACAGGCCGCCGACGCCGAGCCCGAGTACGATCCGGCCGCCGGACAGCGCCGACAGCGAGGTGACCGCGCGCGCCAGCATGGGCGCGGGGCGGGTCGGCAGGTTGGAGACGCTCACGACGCCGGTGATGGAGGAGGTCGCGCCGAGGACGACGCCGAGGATGGAGTAGGCGTCCAGCCGGCCGCCGTAGTAGGGGTGGTCGGAGACGGTGACGAGGTCGAGCCCGTCCCGGTCCGCCAGGGTCGCGAGCCGCAGCGACTCCCGTGCCGCCTCGACCGCGGTGCTGACGCTCACGCCGAACAGGGGCTGGTTCATTTCCGCACCTTCTTAGTTCGTACTGCGAATGTACTGTGGCCGCATGGGAAGAGCCGAGAACGGGCCGATGGGGGTCGTCGCCGCGCTGGTGCGCTCCTCGTTCCTGGTGGACGCGGTGTACGCCGAGTCGGGCCGCGAGCACGGGATCACCCCGCAGCAGGGCCAGCTGCTCTGCGTGCTGATGGCGCAGCCGTACGGCATGGGCGAGCTCGGCGGGATGCTCCGGCTGGCCAAGTCGAGCCTCACCGGCCTGGTGGACCGCACCGCCCGGCGCGGCCTGGTGCGGCGCGAGCCCGACCCGGCGGACGGGCGCGCCGTCCGGATCGCGCTCACCCCCGCGGGCGCCGGGGTGGCCGAGCGGTTCTACGCCGAGACCTGCCGCCGGATCGAGGACCTGACCGCGGGCCTCGGCGAGGCGGACCGGGCGGCCCTCGCCGCCCTGCTCGGCCGGGTGGTGCTGGAGAACAAGGTGCCCGAGGTGTTCGAGTAGGCGCCGGACCGGTGACCGCGGCCGTGCAGGTCATGCCCCCGCCCTCCCGTCCCTAATGGTTCGTACCACGAACAATACTTGTTCGTGGTACGAACTTTAAGAGCGGGTCAGCGGAAATCGCCGGCGTGCTCCCGGGCCCAGGCGGCGAAGGTCCGGGCGGGCCGGCCGGTCACCGCCGCGGCGGTCGGCAGGTCGGCGAGCATCGACGCGTCCAGCCCGTCCGCCTCGCCGGGGGTCGTCTCCGCCCCGCCGTAGTCGGTGAAGCCCAGCAGGAAGTCGGCGTTGGCCGCCGCGAACCCGCCCTGCCGCCGGTACAGCTCGCGCGCCTCCTGCGGGGTGACCCGCTCGAACCGGACGTCCTCGCCGAGCGCGGCGGCGATCTCCCGCGCCTGGTCGCGCAGGGAGAGCGCCTGCGGGCCGTTCAGCGGGTACGCGGCGCCCGCGTGGCCGTCCTCGGTGAGCGCCGCGACGGCCACCTCGGCGATGTCGCGCTCGTGCACGGGGCACCAGAGCGCGTCCGGCGACGGCTCGCGGACCGTCCGCTCGGCCCGGATGGACGGCCCCCACAGCCACAGCTTGTTCAGCATGAATTCACCCGGCCGCACATGCGTCCACGCCATTCCGGACGCCTCCACGGCCTGCTCGACGGGCAAATGGAAATCGGTGTCGTAACCTCCCTCCACGGCCCCCGACGACAGGGTGACCACGCGTTCCGCGCCGGCCGCCTCGATGAGCCCGACCACTTCCCCGGCCGTCGCGGCGACGGGGAACAGATAGACCGCCTCGACCCCCCGCAGCGCCTCCGCCAGCGTGTCCGGCCGGGTCAGGTCACCGTGCACGACCTCGGCTTTCGCGGGCAGTCCGGCCGTCTCCGGGAAGCGGGTCACGGCCCGCACCGATGCGCCGGCCTCCAGGAGCCCCTCGACGACGAGCCGTCCGATGTTCCCGGTGGCCCCGGTCACCAGAATGGTCATCACGTCCTCCTTGAATTGGTGAGCCCGCATTCTGTGCCGAGCGTGCGGCGAAGGCAAACGTGAATGCGATGTTCATGTATTTCGCTCACCTGCATAAACGCGCGAGAAAGGGGCCGGAGGGTGCGGAAAAAAAATTCTCCGGCCCGCCGCGGCCGTGCGCCCCGCCCCCGCGGGTCGGGTTGCGGCCGGGAAAGGGGATATCTAAGATCCCTGTTCATGCGACTGGGTGAAGGGGTCGAGTGGGGGCTGCACTGCTGCGTCACGCTCGGCTGGCTGGAGGGCGAGGGCCCGGTGTCGATCCGCAGGCTCGCCGCCTGGTTCGACCTGCCACAGGAGTACCTGAAGAAGCGCCTGCAGGCGCTGGCCCGGGCCGGGATCCTGACCTCCACGCCCGGCGCGCGGGGCGGCTTCGCCCTGGCGCGGCCGCCGGAGCGGATCACCCTGATGGACGTCGTGGCCGCGCTGGAGGGCGGCGAGGAGTTCTTCCGCTGCGAGGAGATCCGGCAGCGCGGCGCCGGGGCCGTCGGGGCCCGCTTCGACGGCCCGTGCGGGATCGCCGCCGCGATGCGCCGGGCCGAACTGGCCTGGCGGCGTGAACTGGCCGCGCAGACCGTCGCCGACCTGATGGCCGGCTCCCCGGCGTCGGCCGAACGCGCCCGCCGCAACTACGCCCGCCTGGGCGGCTGAAACAGGCCGGCCCGCGTGCGGGCCCAGTCAGGAAGGAAATGGGGATGTCCAATATCCCGGTCAAGACGGCCGCGGCCCCCGCCGCGCCCGCGGCGCGCGGCCTCGGCTCGACCGCCGTGCTGGCGCTCGGCACCTTCGCCGTCGGCACCGACGCCTACGTGGTGGCCGGATTCCTGCCCGCCATGGCGGACTCGCTGCGGGTGTCGGAGGGGGCGGCGGGGCAGAGCGCGACGGCCTTCGCCGTCGCCTACGCCGTGCTCGCGCCCGTCCTCGCCACCGCCACCACCCGGATTCCGCGCCGGGCCCTGCTGGTGGGCGCGCTGGTGCTGCTCGCGGCCGCGAACCTGGGCTCGGCGCTGGCACCGAGCTTCCCGGTGCTGATGGCCACCCGGGTCCTGGCCGCGTTCGGCGCCGCCGCCTTCACCCCGAGCGCGGGCGCCGTCGCCGCCTCGCTGGTCGCGCCTGCGCAGCGGGGCCGCGCGCTCGCCGTGGTCATCGGCGGCCTGACCGTCGCGACGGCGCTCGGGGTGCCGCTCGGCAACCTGGCCGGCCGGCTGCTGGACTGGCGGGCCGCGCTCGGCCTGGTCGCGGCGCTCTGCGCGCTCTGCGCGGCGGGCGTGTTCGCCGTCATGCCGGTGCTCCCCGGCGGCCCCCGCGTCCCCCTGCGCGCGCGGCTGAACGCCCTCCGCCTCCCCGGCGTGGTGGCGGTGCTGCCGCTGACCGTGCTCGGCCTGGCCGCCAGCTACGGGCTGTACGCCTACGCCGTCCCCATCCTGCACGCGCTCGGTGCCGAAGGCGGCGCGGAGATGTGGCTGCTCTTCCTGTACGGCGCGGGCGCGGTGGCCGGCAACCTGGCGGCCGGCGCCGCGGTCGACCGGTACGGGCCCGTCCGCGTCCTGGCGGCCGGGTACACGGCGCTCGCCGTGACGCTCGCCGCGACCGCCTGGGCGGCCGGCGCGCACGTGCACCGGTTGCCGCTGGCCGGTCTGCTGATGGTGGCCTGGGGCGCCGGCACGTGGTTCCAGACGCCCGCCCAGCAGGTCCGGCTGATCTCCGCGGCCCCGCGGGAGACGCCGGTGGTCGTCGGCCTGAACGCCTCGGCCCTCTACCTCGGCATCGCCCTCGGCACCGGTCTCGGCGGGCTCCTCCTGCCCGTCGGCGTGCCGGCGGCCCTGGCGGCCTGCGCCGGGCTGGCGGTGCTCAGCCTCGCCTACCTCGGCCTCACCCGCCGGTACCGGTGACAGGCCCGGCGACGCGGAATTCCAGGTAAAGACTTGAGGGCCGCCCCGGTGCCCCGGATCGGCGCGCGGGACGGGGCTGCGGCGGAATCGGCCGGGTCCGGGCCGGGGGTTCCGGTGAAGAGGGCATGGCCGGGGCGTTGCTAGTTTTTTGTCCTATGAGTGGTGATTTGTCCGAAGAGCTGGGGCTGCTGGTGCGCGACATCGGCGACGCCGGCGTCGCCGAGATGGCGACCACGCCCGGCCTCGCGGCGGCGGTGGACCAGCACGTGGCCGCGCTGCGCGACCTGTTCCCCGAGCCCGGCACCGAGGCGCTGATGGGCTACCTGCACGGCTTCGCCGAGGAGGCCTTCCAGCGCGGCTGGTGGCCGGACAGCACCCGGGACTGGGAGTTCGTCCGGATCGTGGCGGTCTGCTGGATGATGCGGCAGGGCGCCGCTCAGTAGGCTACGGCTCACCACCTCGTCATATTTGGAGGACAACGGTGTCCGAGGCAACCACCCCCCGCTTCCGCTCCGTGCTCGACCGGTTCGCGGCCTACAAGCCCGGCAGGGCCGTGATGTCGCCCGCGGGCCGCTCGTTCAAGCTGTCGTCCAACGAGTCGCCGCACGGGCCGCTGCCCTCGGTGCAGGAGGCGATCAACGAGGCGGCGCGGAACATCAACCGCTACCCCGACAACAACGCGACCGCGCTGACCGAGGCGATCGCCGCCGAGTTCGGGGTGGCGCCGGAGCAGGTCGCGGTCGGCTGCGGGTCGGTCGGGGTCTCCCAGATGCTGCTGGAGGCCGTCGCCGAGCCGGACGCCGAGATCCTGTACGCCTGGCGCTCGTTCGAGGCCTACCCGCTGCTGGTGGCGCTGTCGGGGGCCGCCTCGGTGCAGGTGCCGCTGGTGGACGAGGCGCACGACCTGGCCGCGATGGCGGACGCGATCACCGCGAACACCCGGCTGATCTTCGTGTGCAACCCCAACAACCCGACCGGCACGGTCGTCCGGCGCGCCGAGCTGGAGGCGTTCCTGGACCGGGTGCCCGCCGACTGCCTGGTGGTGCTGGACGAGGCGTACCGCGAGTACGTGCGCGACGCCGACGTCGTCAACGGCCTGGAGCTGCTGGAGGGCCGCCCGAACCTGGTGGTGCTGCGGACGTTCTCCAAGGCCTACGGCCTGGCCGGCCTGCGCGTCGGGTTCCTGGTCGGGCACCCCGAGGTCGCCGGGGCGATCCGCAAGACCTACCTGCCGTTCAGCGTCAACTCGATCGCGCAGGCCGCCGGGGTGGCCTCGCTCGCCGCCGCCGGGGAGCTGCTGGAGCGCGTCGAGGGCACCGTCAAGGAGCGCGACCGGGTCCGCGGCGCGCTGCTCGCGGACGGCTGGACGGTCCCGCCGACCGAGGCCAACTTCGTCTGGCTGCGGCTCGGCGAGCGGACCGCGCAGTTCGCCGCCGCGTGCGAGGCCGAGGGCGTCAGCGTCCGGCCGTTCCCGGGCGAGGGCGCGCGGGTGTCGATCGGCACGCCCGAGGAGAACGACGCCTTCCTGGCCGTCGCGCAGGCGTTCCCGCACCGCGGCTAGCGCCGGCGCCCGGCCGGCGAGCGCGGGGGCCGGGGGACGCGCCCCCGGCCACCCGCGATCAGGCGCCCGCCTTCGGGCCGAGCTTCTCCACGATCAGCCGGTACAGCTGCCGCGGCCGGCCCGGCTGCGGCGTCCGGTTCGGGGGCAGCGGCCAGGCCAGCCCCTCCTCCACCAGCGTGCGCAGCAGCCGCCGCGCGGTGCGCGGGGTGACGCCGAGCATCTTGCCCGCGTTCTCCGCGTCCACGATCAGCGGCTGGTCCTGGTCGCCGAGCTTGTCGGCCAGGCGCGCCAGGATCTCCAGGCCCTTCGGCTTGGTCGGCGGCTGCGCCCGCGGCGGCTGGCGCGGCGCGGGCACCAGCGCCCGGCCATCGCGGTCCAGCGCGAAGCCCTGCGCCCGCTGCGAGCTCTGCGAGCGGGCGAGCGCCGCGCGCGCGTGCGACTCGGCCTCGTGCGCGGTGCGGCCCATGCCGATGCCGACCTCGATGGCCAGCCCGAGCTCCTCGCGGACCCGCTCCACGAACGGCGGCGTGCGGAACCCCTCGGTGACGCCGGTGACCGAGCCCCGGGTCGCGATGACCAGGTAGCTGTGGTCGTCCAGCGGCCACACCGAGGCGTTCATCCGGTGCGCCTCCTGCAGCAGCACCCGGTGCAGCGCCAGCTTCAGCTCGTCGCGCCAGTAGCGGGGGGTGACGCGCCGCGGGGTCTCCCGCAGCGTCGGCACGTCCACCAGCACCACGACGAGCTGGGACTCCTCCAGCCGGTGGTGGGCGCCGAGCAGGGCCGCGGTCTGCAGCGAGCTGCGGATCGCGGCGCCGGTCGGGCGCACCCGGATGGTCGGCACGCCGGCCAGCTCCATCCGCTCGGCGGTGGCGTGCACGCACGTCATCGCGACCGTGGTCGCGCCGCGCCGCCACAGCCGCTCGTGGAAGGCCGCGAGCGTGCCGGGACCGGCCGCCTCCTCGCGCAGGTGCACCTGCTCGGTGCCGAGGTTGATCTCGGAGTAGGCCTCCTCGACCTCGGCCCGCCCGAGCACGTCGATGCTGACCCGGCCCGGGTCGAAGCGCTCGTCCAGCGACGCCCGCAGCAGCGCGCCCTGCAGGGCGGCGCCGTTCAGCGGCACATAGGTGGCGGGCATGGTGAGCACGCCGGCCTTGCGGGCGAAGTCGTAGGGGACCGGGCTGGCGAACAGGCACACGTCCACCCCGCCGCCCAGCCGTACGACCTTGTCTGCGGCCTCCTGTTCGTCTCGGTATGCGGCGGCCACCAGCCGGCTCGGCACCGGCGTCGGGCCGTGGCCCATCAGCATGACCCGTTCCACCAGGTCATGCGGGCCCACGACGCCGATCGTGAGGTCGGGTGTCACCGCCCCCGCTCTGGGCACCGTCATCGTCGATCGCTCGCTTCCCGCCCGGGGCATTTCCCCGCGCGCGAGGGGAGCCGATCCGGTCCGGTTCGGTGGCCCCGGTCCGGCCATGCGTTCGCCCACGCTCCGCCCAACGGTTGACTCATGGCTTGTCGCCCCTGCCTTCTGACCCAGCACCGCAGTTCCCGTGCGATTCGTTCCTCAGTGGGCAGATCGGGTCGGGGCGACCGCGTGTGACGCCCAGACGCGAAATCGAATCAAGAGTGCGGCGAAAAAGTAACCTACGCGACCCCTTGGTCAGTAATTTGTCACCATTCGGCCAGCCTTGATCCTGCATCTTGGGTCGTCCGAAGTTGAAAAACAAGACCCGAAAACACCGGAAGGGGCCTCCTGTGGCGCGGTTGCGCTCTCAGAAGACCCCCGGGACGGGCGTTCGGTTCACACGGCGGCCGGAACCGGACCGAAACGATCAGAAGCGGCAAGCAGAACGAGGGATCCGGCGCGGCGGCGCGGCCGGCGCCCCCGGCCGGTGATTTTTCACCTTGACCGCTTCTGTCAGCGGCGGTGTGAAGGGCGTTCGGTCACCGGGCCTAGTCGGCCTCGCGCACGATGTCGGCGCCGAGCTGGGAGAGCCGCTCGGCGGTGTGCGCGTGGCCGCGGTCCAGGTAGTACGCCGAGGTGATCGTCGTCTCGCCCTCGGCGGCCAGGCCGGCCAGCACCAGCGCGCTGCCGCAGCGCAGGTCGTGCGCCTCCACCTCGGCGCCGGTCAGCCGGACGGCGCCGTTGACCTTGGCGCGGTTGCCGTCGACCTCGATGTCGGCGCCCATCTTGCCGAGCTCGTCGGCCAGCTTGAACCGGCCGTCGAAGATCCGCTCGTAGATGTAGGACGGGCCGTCGGCCAGGCACGACAGCGCCATGATCGGCGACTGCAGGTCGGTGGCGAAGCCGGGGTACTCGTCGGTGATGACGTTGATCGGCCGCAGCGGGCGGTCCCGCCGGACCTGCAGCACCGCGCCCTGCTGGTGGAACTCCACGCCCATCTGCTCCAGCTTGTCGGCGGCCACGCCGAGGTGCTCGAGGTTGGCGCCGACCAGGCTGAGCTCGCCGCCGGTGATCGCGGCGGCCATGACGAACACGCCCGCGTCGATCCGGTCGGGCATCACGGTGTGCTCGACGGCGGTCAGCTCGTCCACGCCCTCGACGGTGACGAACCCGGTGCCGCCGCCGCTGATCCGGGCGCCCATCGCCTGCAGGAACGCGATGTTGTCCAGCACCTCGGGCTCCAGCGCCGCGTTCTTGATCAGCGTGGTGCCCTGGGCCAGCGCCGCCGCCATGATCAGGTTCTCGGTGCCGGTGTGCGAGGGGGTGTCGCAGTACAGCGTGCCGCCGCGCAGGTCGCCGGCCTTGATGTGGATCGTGCCGTCGCCGTTGTCGGCCACCTGCTCGGTGACGGTGGCGCCCATCCGCTTGAAGCCGTTGTAGTGGAAGTCCAGGTTGCGGCTGCCGAGGTTGCAGCCGCCGACGCCCTCGATGACGGCCTCGCCGAGCCGGTGCAGCAGCGCCGGCACGAACAGGAACGAGCCGCGGAAGCGGGCGGCGATCTCGGCGGGCAGCACCGGGCTGGACAGGCTGGAGGCGTCGATCACCAGGGTGCGCTCGGCCTCGTGCAGCTCGGCCTTGGCGCCGATGGCCCGGGCGAGCTCCACCGCGCGGCGCACGTCCTCGATGATCGGGACGTTGCGCAGCACCGTGCGGCCCTTGCTCGCCATCAGCGAGGCGCCGATCATGGGCAGGACGGCGTTCTTGGCGCCCTGGATGAAGACGGTGCCGTGCAGCCGCCGTCCGCCTCGCACGCGATAGCGGACATCGTGGCCCATGCTCATGCCGTCTGACTCCTTCGAAGCTGCGGATGTGTGATGCGGGTACGCGAGTGCCCGTCCGGCCGGAAACGGCGGTGACCAGGGCCGCGAACGCACCGGATGATCCCGGCGAGCCGAACGCGTCCCCAGTAAACCATCGGGTGGGCGATGGGGTGTCCGGCGCGCGCTGTCCGGAACAGTCTGATCATTTTGATGGCGGCACGGCGGGAAAAGTTCGCACTTCCCCGCCGGAAACGAGGTTGCCCGCCGGATTCGCCCCAGTCCAGTGGTGCCGGGTCCGGACTGGGTCAACAAAGGGCAAACCGCCCGGCCGTCAGGCGTACTCCAGCACCTCGACGTCGTCGCCGGCGCGCAGCGTGCCGGTCACCCGCGGCACCGCGTTCTGCCCGAACATGATGCCCTTGTCGATGGTGCGGTAGGTCGCGAGCGTGCGCAGCGGCTCGCGGCCGCGCGCGGCGGTGGCCTGGTCGGTCGTGGTGATCACGCACCGGGCGCACGCCTTGACCAGCTCGATCTCGGCCGCGCCGACGCGCAGCCGCCGCACCTTGTCCTCCCCGAACGGGCCGAGGCCGCGCACGACCAGGCTCGGCCGGAACCGGTCCATCGGCAGCGGGTCCTCCAGCCGCCCGTTCAGGTCCTCCAGCGACTCCTCGGAGATCACCAGCAGCGGGTACCCGTCGGCGAACCTCACCTCGCCGCCGCCCCGCGACGTCGCCCGGTGCCCGGTGAAGCGCACCAGCCGGCACTCGGTGTCCAGCATCCGCCCGAACCACGCTGCGGCCGCATCGCCCTGATCGACCCCCTGACAGGGGTTCCGGTGCACCGACACCTCCAGTACCGGCCCGCCCGCGACGGGGGCGTGCACGAGCGGCTCAGCGCCGCCGAACCCGACGGTCAGCGCCGCGCCGTCGTAGGAGGGCCGCAGCAGCGCCATCGCCGCGATCTCCCGCTGGGACAGGAACCGCCCCTTCGGCGTGACGAGCATGAACTCCCGGTCGAACCGGAGCCCGGCCGGGCCGAGCTCGGCACCGAGCAGGGGAGTGCCCCCGGCGCTCTTGAGCGGATAGACGTTCAACGCGGTCAAGATCGCCATACTGGGACACTCCCCACCAACCAGAAACCACAGACCCCCACCTTAAAGAGCCCGAGAGCCCCTGACGAAAGACTCCGGGCCCGCGGTTCACCCCGAAGGGGTCCGGGGTGCGGGGGGCGCCCCACAGGTCACACGAGCGCAGCCAGCTTCTGGAACATCGGCGCCAGCCGCACCACGAACCGCTCCGGCCGGCAGACCTCGTCCAGCCGCGCCTCGTCCAGCGTCAGCCCCGCCTCGCCCGCGTGCTTGCGCAGCGTCTCGCGGAAGGGGACGCCGGTCTCCCAGGTGTCCATGGCGGCCTTCTGGACCAGCGGGTAGGCCTCGTCGTCGCGGGACATGCCGGCCTCGACCAGTTCCAGCAGCACGGTGGAGGTGTAGATGAGGCCGCCGGTGGACTCCAGGTTGGCGGTCATCCGGTCGGTGTCCACCACCAGGCCCGACATGAGGCGGCCGGTCAGGTTCAGCATGTAGTCGAGCGCGATGGAGGCGTCCGGCAGCGCGATCCGCTCGGTGGAGGAGTGGGAGATGTCGCGCTCGTGCCAGAGCGGGATGCCCTCCATGACCGGGACGATCTGCGCCCGCACGATCCGCGCCATCCCGGCGAGCCGCTCGGAGATGATGGGGTTCTTCTTGTGCGGCATGGCCGAGGAGCCCTTCTGGCCCTTGCCGAACGGCTCCCACAGCTCGCGGACCTCGGTGCGCTGGCCGTGCCGGACCTCCAGCGCGATCGCCTCGCACACCGTCGCCATGATGGCCAGGGCGGACGTCCACTCGCTGATGCCGTCGCGGATGACGACCTGGGTGGACACCTCGGCGGTCTTCAGGCCGAGCCGGCGGGCGACGTGCGCCTCGATCGCGGGGTCGATGTTGGAGTAGGTGCCGACGGCGCCGGAGATGGCCATGACGCCGACGGCCTCGCGGGCGCGGCGCAGCCGGTCGCGGGAGCGGGCCATCGCGAACGCGAAGTCGGCGACGCGGTGCCCCCACACGTCGGGTTCGCCGTGGATGCCGTGGGTGCGGCCGACGCGCAGGGTGGCGCTGTGCTCCAGGGCGTGGTCGCGCAGCGTCGCCACGAGGGCGTCGGCCTTGGCGAGCAGGATGTCGGTGGCCTCGACCAGCTGCAGGGCGAGCGCGGTGTCCAGCAGGTCCGAGGAGGTCATGCCGAAGTGCACGTACCGGGCCGCCTCGCGGGGCTCGGTGTTGTCGGCCCAGGCCGACAGGAACGCGATCACGTCGTGCTGGGTGACCGCCTCGATCGCGTGCACCGCCTCGGGCGTGGGCGGCGGGGCCTTGCGGACGGGCTCCACGACCTCGGCCGGGATGGTGCCCGCCTCGGCGTGGGCCTCGACCACCAGGGTCTCCACCTGGCACCACAGCTCGTATTTGTGCGCGTCGGACCAGACGCGGCCCATCTCCGGGAGTGTGTAGCGTTCGATCACGCCTCGATTCTCCCAGGCCGCCGGCCGTGCTCGGCGACCAGGGCCGCGACGATCACCGCGAGGAGCAGCGCGAGCTCGGCGGCGGCCAGCCACAGGCCGGCCGGGACGGCGGCGAGCGCGGCCGCGGCGGCGGCGATCCTGATCCTGGACGGGCCGATGCGCACGGTGCGCCGGAACAGCGCGTCGCCGAGCAGGTAGAGCGCGAGGCCGCCGCCGAGCGCGAGGGCCTGCGCGGCGGTCAGGTGGCCCCAGGCGTGCCCGACGGCCTTCTTCAGCCCGGCCGCCAGCACGATGATCCCGACGAGCAGCGGGATGTGCGCGTAGAAGTACCCGAACATGGTCATCTGCGTCCGGGCGGTCTCGTCCGCGCCGGTCAGCGCCTCCTCGGCGCGCTCGTCGTCGCCGGTGAAGTAGGTCCACCACACCCCGGCGGCGAGGGCGAGGCCGAGCAGCACCGCCGCGACCAGCCCGGCGTCCAGGTCCGCGCCGCCGGCGCCCGCCCCCACCGCGATGATCGACTCGCCCAGGGTGATCATCACCAGCAGCCCGTGCCGCTCGACGATGTGCGCGGCCTGGATGCGGAACCGGCCGCCCGCCGGGACGAGGTAGGGCTGCGCGATCGGCACCACCAGCGCGAGCGCCCAGAGGACGTAGACGGGCGTGCCGTGGTCCAGCACCCCGGCCGCGATGATCAGGACCGCGGCGAGCAGGTTGCCCGGCAGCACCCGCAGGATCTGCGGGTTGCTCCGCACGTACAGCGCGGCGTGCGCGAGGACCAGGAGCAGGTAGCCGAGGCCCCACAGCACGCCGCCGCCGGAGAAGGCGGTCGGCGTGGCCAGCGCGACGAGGAAGAACCCGGCCATCCCGGTCAGGATGATCAGGCGCCGGGCCGTCGTCGTCGGGGCCAGGGTGTTGGTGAGCCAGGCGTACCCGCCGTACATCCACCACAGCACGCCGAACATCAGCACGACCTGCAGCAGCGAGCGGGGGCCGAGGTCGTGCACGAGCACGGCGGTCAGCTGGGTGATGGCGAAGACGAAGACGAGGTCGAAGAACAGCTCCAGCGTGGTGACGCCGTAGACCTCTTCGGCCCCACGGGGGGCGGTCATGGCGGGTAATTATGTAATCAACGCCCCCCGCCTGCCAAGACCTCTACCGGGTGGCCGCCTTCAGCGCGATGTCGGAGCGGTGGTGCGAGCCGCGCAGCCTGATCCGGCCGGCGGCCTCGTACGCCGCCGTCCGCGCCGCCGCCAGGTCCGCGCCGGTGCCGACCACGCTCAGCACCCGGCCGCCGCTGGAGACCAGGCGCCCCTCGGCGTCGAGCGCGGTCCCGGCGTGCAGCACGTACGCGTCCGGCACCTGCGCCGCCTCGTCCAGGCCCTCGATGACGTCGCCCTTCACCGGCGCCGCCGGGTAGCCCTCCGCCGCCACGACCACGGTCACCGCCGCGCCGTCGTGCCAGGCCGGCCGGAACGCCGGGTCCAGGCCGCCGACGGCGCACGCGTGCAGCAGCCCGGCGAGCGGCGTGGCGAGGCGGTCCAGCACGACCTGCGTCTCGGGGTCGCCGAAGCGGGCGTTGAACTCCACCACCCGCACGCCCCGCGACGTCAGCGCGAGCCCGGCGTACAGCACGCCCACGTACGGCAGCTCGCGGCGGCGCAGCTCGTCCACGGCGGGCTGCACGACGCTCGCCATGACCTCCTCGACCAGGCCGGGCGGGGCCCACCGCAGCGGCGTGTAGGCGCCCATGCCGCCGGTGTTGGGGCCCTCGTCGCCGTCGTAGGCGCGCTTGAAGTCCTGCGCGGGCAGCAGCGGCACCGCGTGCTCGCCGTCGCAGAGCGCGAACAGCGACACCTCGGGGCCGTCCAGGTACTCCTCGATCACCACGCGCCCGCAGGCCGCGGCGTGCGCGGCGGCCTCGGCGCGGTCGTCGGTCACCACGACGCCCTTGCCGGCGGCCAGGCCGTCGTCCTTGACCACGTAGGGGGCGCCGAACTCCTCCAGTGCCGCGTCGACCTGCTCGGGCGTCTCGCAGACGCGCGCGGTCGCGGTCGGCACGCCCGCCGCCTGCATGATCTCCTTGGCGAACGCCTTGGAGCCCTCGATCCGGGCGGCCTCGCGGTCGGGACCGAAGCAGGCGATCCCGGCGGCGCGCAGCGCGTCCCCGGCGCCCGCCATCAGCACCACCTCGGGCCCGACGACGACGAGGTCGATCGCGAGCCGCTCGGCCAGCTCCACCACCGCCGTCGGGTCGGCCGGGTCGATCTGGTGGTTGACCGCGATCTGGGCGGTGCCGGGGTTGCCGGGCCCGCAGTGGAGCGCGGAGACGGCAGGGTCACGGTGCAGGGCGCGGGCGAGCGCATGCTCGCGGCCACCCGATCCAAGGACGAGTACTCGCACGTAGAGGGAGCTTAGTGGGCCCGCCGCCGGCGCCACGCGGGGAGTGCCCGCGCGGATGCGGCGCGGCTCACAGCGCGCCCGGGTGAACTTCGGCGATGTCCCGGGCGTCTTATATGTCGGCTGGTAGGCTGCGGAACGCTCGCCGCAGGCGATGCCCCGTGCCCTGACGCGAAGGGAGGTGGTCGGGATGAGTCCTGGCGATACGTGCTGTTCGCCGGAGAACCCTCACAGTCCGAGCCGGACTGTACGACCGACCGCCCTTCGACGGCGTCCGGCCTCCTCCCGCTTCGCGCGCTCCCCTCGCTAGCCGCCGGGGTCGAGCGCGCTGACGCGCGTTGACGGCCGGAGGTTAGGAGCACCTCATGGCCATGACCCGAGTCCTCCCGGGCCGCGCGACGATGTCCCTGTTCAAGACGCGCAACCGGCTGCACCCGGTCCCCGTGCAGGCGGCGCGGCGCAGCACCGCGGTGATCGACTGGGCCGCCTACATCGACGGCCACCGGGTCTGTACCGACTCGGTCGCCGACGCCGTCCGCCTCGTCCGCGACGGGCGGCTCGCCCCGTCGGCCGAGGAGAGCGCCGGCTTCGTCTGGGTCGGGCTGCACGAGCCGTCCGCCGCCGAGCTGCACGAGCTGGCCGAGGTGTTCGGCCTGCACGAGCTGGCCGTGGAGGACGCCATCCACGCCCACCAGCGGCCCAAGCTGGAACGCTACGACGACGTCAACTTCTTCGTGATGAAGACCGTCGGCTACGTGGCGCACGACCCGGCCGAGTCCGAGGTGGTGGAGACCGGCGAGATCATGGTGTTCTGCGGCCCCGACTTCGTGGTGACGGTCCGGCACGGCGCGCACGGCGAGCTCGGCTCGGTCCGCGGCCAGCTGGAGCGCCACCCCGAGCGCCTCGCCCTCGGCCCGACCGCGGTGCTGCACGCCATCGCCGACCGGGTGGTGGACGGGTACGTGTGCGTCGCCGACGCCGTCCAGGAGGACATCGACGAGGTCGAGGAGGCGGTGTTCTCGCCCGAGCGCACCGACGAGGCCCGCCGCATCTACCGGCTGAAGCGCGAGGTCATCCAGCTGAAGCGGGCCGTCGGGCCGCTCGCCGGGCCACTGCGCAACCTGACCGGCCGCCGGTTCGTCCCCGACGACATCAAGGAGTACCTGCGCGACGTGGAGGACCACCTGACCCGCGTCCGCGAGCAGGTGGAGTCCTACGACGAGCTGCTGAACCCGATCCTGCAGGCGCACATGACGCAGGTGACCGTCGCCGACAACCAGGACATGCGCAAGATCTCGGCCTGGGGCGCCATCTTCATGGTGCCGACCGCGATCGCCGGGATCTACGGGATGAACTTCGACAAGATGCCCGAGCTGCGCTGGGACTACGGCTACCCGATGGTCCTGGTGATCATCGCGCTCTCCTGCCTGGCCCTGCACCGCGGCTTCCGCCGCAACGGCTGGCTGTGATCAGCTGAAGGCCGGGACGCGGACGGGCGCGGGGAGCGGCAGGCCGTACTCCGACAGCACCGCGCGCAGGCGGTCCGGGTAGTCGGTGACGATCGCGTCGACCCCGAGGTCGACCAGGGCGGCCATCTCGCCGGGGTCGTTGACCGTCCACACCGCGACGGGCAGGCCGAGCGCCTGCGCCGTCAGCACCAGCTCGGGCGTCACCAGGTGGCGTTCGGGGGACAGCGCGGTCGCGCCGATCGCCAGGGCGGCCTCGGCGGGCGCCTCCGGCGGCAGGCCGGCGAGCCAGGCGGTGCCCGGGGCGAGCGTCTTGCGCTCGGCCAGCGCGACCCGGCCGAGGCCCGGCGCGCACGCGCGGGCCGCGACCAGCACCCGCCAGTCGAACGCCAGCAGCCGCGCCCGGCCGGTGAGGCCCGCGCCGTCCAGCACGCCGGCGACGGCGGCGGTGAACTCCGCGACGGCGGCGACCGGCCAGCCCGGGTCGGTCTTCAGCTCCACGGCCAGGTCGACGCCCGCCGCCCCGAGCAGCGCGCACGCCTCGGCCAGCGTCGGCGGCGGCGTGCCCGGCGCGGGCCGCTGCGTCGCCGCGAACGCCGCCGGCGGACGCGACCCGGCGTCCACCGTGCGGACCTGCGCCAGCGTCAGCTCGCCGATCGCCCGCCCCACGTAGGGGTAGAGCGGGTCGTCCGGCGTTGCCGGGCCGGTGTCGGCGAGGTTGGCCGCCGACAGCACCTGGTCGTGGTTGAGGACCACGACGCCGTCGGCGGTCAGGCCCACGTCCAGCTCGACCGCGTGCACGCCGATCTCCACGGCGTGCGCGAATCCGGGCAGCGTGTTCTCGGGCCGCAGCCCGCGCGCCCCCCGATGACCGTGCAGTTCGACGGTCCCCCCGAAGGAAGTCACGACGGGCACGCTATCGGCTGCGGCCGAATCACCGGTGGACTACCGGTGATGTCGCAGAGAACGTCACCTCAAGCGCGCGGGGTCAGACGAGCGGGCGCAGCGACAGCGTCTGGTCGCGGCCCGGGCCGACGCCGATCGCCGAGATCTGCGCGCCCGACATCTCCTCCAGCGCCCGCACGTACGCCTGCGCGTTCTTCGGCAGGTCGTCGAAGGTCTTGGCGCCGGTGATGTCCTCCTGCCAGCCGTCCAGGTACTCCAGGACGGGCTGGGCGTGGTGGAACCCGGTCTGCGAGGCGGGCATCTCCTCGTGCCGGACGCCGTCGATCTCGTAGGCGACGCACACCGGGATCCGCTCCAGGCCCGACAGGACGTCGAGCTTGGTGAGGAAGTAGTCGGTGATGCCGTTGACGCGGCTGGCGTAGCGGGCGATGACCGCGTCGAACCAGCCGCAGCGGCGGTCGCGGCCGGTGGTGACGCCGTACTCGCCGCCGGTCTTGCGCAGGAACTCGCCCTGCTCGTCCAGCAGCTCGGTCGGGAACGGGCCCGAGCCGACGCGGGTGGTGTAGGCCTTCAGGATGCCGATCACCCGGGTGATCTTGGTGGGGCCGACGCCGGAGCCGGCGCAGGCGCCGCCCGCGGTCGGGCTGGAGGAGGTGACGAACGGGTAGGTGCCGTGGTCGATGTCCAGCAGCGTGCCCTGCGCGCCCTCCAGCAGGACGACCTTGCCCTCGTCCAGGGCGTTGTTCAGCACCAGCGTGGTGTCGGCGACGTAGGGCTTCAGCCGCTCGCCGTAGGCCAGGTACTCCTGGACGATCGGGCCGGTCTCGATCCGGCGCCGGTTGTAGACCTTGGTCAGGACCTGGTTCTTCTCGCGCAGCGACAGGTCCAGCTTTTGGGTCAGGATGTTGGGGTCGAACAGGTCCTGCACCCGCACGCCCATCCGGTTGATCTTGTCGGCGTAGGCCGGGCCGATGCCGCGGCCGGTGGTGCCGATCCGGGCCTTGCCCAGGTAGCGCTCGGTGACCTTGTCCAGGGTCCGGTGCTGGGGCATGATCAGGTGCGCGTTCGCCGAGATCAGCAGCTTGCCGGTGTCGATGCCGCGCTCGTTCAGCCCGTCGATCTCCTGCAGCAGCACCGCGGGGTCGATCACCACGCCGTTGCCGATCACCGGCACCACGTCGTCGGACAGGATGCCCGACGGCAGCAGGTGCAGGGCGTAGGACTTGTCGCCGATGACCACGGTGTGGCCGGCGTTGTTGCCACCCTGGTAGCGGACGACGTAGTCGACGTCGCCGCCGAGCAGGTCGGTGGCCTTGCCCTTGCCCTCATCTCCCCATTGGGCACCGACAAGAACGATGGCAGGCATGCCACTTTCCCTTCCCACGACGAAGGCCCCTGATCGCAAGCGCGAAGGGGCCTCTTGCGATCAAATCGTACCCGGCTCCGGGTGCCGAAGAAACCGCACGTCGTTCTCGGCGGGTCGAAAGCGGCTGGTGGGGCCGTTGGAACCCGTTGTCGCAAAGGTCAGCCGAGCACCTCGGCCGCGGTGGCGCTGGAGTCGCGCAGGAACGTCTTGCAGCGCGCCGCCTCGGCGTCCTCGCCGATCGCCGCCGCGGCCCGCCCGAGGGCGTGCAGGGCCCGCAGGAAGCCCTGGTTGGCCGCGTGCTCCCACGGCACCGGGCCGTGGCCCTTCCAGCCGGCCCGGCGCAGCGCGTCCAGGCCGCGGTGGTAGCCGGTGCGCGCGTAGGCGTAGGACTCGATCACGCTGCCCGCGGCGAAGGCGCGGTCGGCCAGCGCCGCCCACGCGCCGGGGTACTCGGGATGGCGCGCCGCGACCTCGACGGGGTCGACCCCGTTCTCCAGCGCCTCGCGCGCCTCGGGTACGTCCGGGAGTTCGGTCGGGGCCGGGCCGCCGAGCAGGTTCTGGGTCATGCGGGTCATCGTAAGTCGGGACGGGCCGTGCGCATCAACCGGGCTCTAGGAACGGCCGCCCGGCCCCGGGCGCGACTCCACCTCGCCGGGCCCGAGGGCGGCGCCGCAGGAAGAGCAGGTCAGGGCGGGGGTGAGCGAGCCGGCGCAGCCGCGGTGCCCGACGATCAGCGGCGGCCCGTCCGGGGCGTAGTGCCGGTCGCCCCACAGCAGCAGCACCATCATCGCCGGCCACAGCTCCAGGCCCTTGCGGGTCAGCCGGTACTCGTAGCGGACCGGCCGCTCCTGGTAGGGGACGCGGCGCAGCACGCCCTCGTCGCACAGCCGGGTCAGCCGGTCGGCCAGGATGTTGCGGGCGACGCCGAGCGCGTCCTGGTAGTCGTCGAACCGGCGCACGCCCTCCAGCGCCGAGCGGATCACCAGCAGGGTCCAGCGGTCGCCGACGACCTCCAGGGAGCGGGCGATCGAGCAGTTCTGCGAGTCGTAGGTGCGGGGTAGCGCCACACCCGGAAAATACCCCGTACCGGGGCAAGAACGCAGAAAAGGCCGGGGCGGTGGCCGCCCCGGCCCTCCCGTGCCGGGCTACTTCAGGCGCTTGCCGGCCGACTGCAGGCTCTCGCACGCCTCGGTGATGCGCGCGGCCATGCCGTTCTCGGCGGCCTTGCCGTAGGACCGCGGGTCGTACTGCTTCTTGTTGCCGACCTCGCCGTCGATCTTCAGCACGCCGTCGTAGTTGCGGAGCATGTGGTCCGCGACCGGGCGGGTGAAGGCGTACTGGGTGTCGGTGTCGATGTTCATCTTGACCACGCCGTAGGACACCGCCTCGCGGATCTCCTCCAGCGACGAGCCCGAGCCGCCGTGGAAGACCAGGTCGAACGGCTTGTCCTTGCCGTACTCGGCGCCGACCGCGTCCTGGATCTCCTTCAGCACCTCCGGCCGCAGCTTGACCGCGCCCGGCTTGTACACGCCGTGCACGTTGCCGAACGTCGCGGCCAGGATGTAGCGGCCCTTGTCGCCGACGCCGACGGCCTTGGCGGTGTCCAGCGCGTCGCCGATGGTGGTGTAGAGCTTCTCGTTGATCTCGTTGGCGACGCCGTCCTCCTCGCCGCCGACGACGCCGATCTCCATCTCCATGATGATGTTGGCCTTGGCGCACTGCTCCAGCAGCTCGGCCGCGATCTGCAGGTTCTCCTCCAGCGGCACGGCCGAGCCGTCCCACATGTGCGACTGGAACAGCGGCTGCTCGCCGCGCGCCACCCGCTCCTGGGAGATCTTGATCAGCGGACGCATGAAGCCGTCCAGCTTGTCCTTCGGGCAGTGGTCGGTGTGCAGCGCGATGTTGACGTCGTACTCGGCCGCCACCACGCGGGCGTACTCGGCGAGCGCGACCGAGCCGACCACCATGTTCTTCACCGACTGGCCGGACAGGTACTCGGCGCCGCCGGTGGACACCTGCACGATGCCGTCGCTCTCGGCCTCGGCGAACCCGCGCAGCGCGGCGTTCAGCGTCTGGCTGGACGTCACGTTGATCGCCGGGTAGGCGAAGCCGTCGCGCTTGGCACGGTCGAGCATCTCCGCGTAGACCTCAGGGGTCGCGATGGGCATGGAGCAGTCCTTTCGTACGCAGTGGTGCCGCCGGGCGTCCGGCCGGGCGGTCGATCCCGTCCGTACTGCTCCAGGTCAGGGCTCCCGGGCGCACGGGACGGGACTGGCATGCCGTCCTCCGCCAGTATCTCGTTTTTCCCGCCACAGGCCAGCGGGGGGTGCCGCTCGGGGTGTCAGCGGACCGGCCGGACTCTCGGAATCGCCTTCGCATCACGGGTACGCTCGTGTCGTGGACCTCGCCCTCATTCCCCTTGACATCACCGAATGGCTGCATCCGACCGCATGGTTGGCGCTGTTCGGCACGTTCGCGACGATCGGCGTGCTCGCCATCATCTTCGCCGAGACCGGCCTGCTGTTCGGCTGCATCCTGCCGGGCGACTCGCTGCTGTTCACCGCGGGCATCCTGACGGCCGTGGACGAGGTCCAGGGGCAGAAGTTCGAGCCGCTGTCGCTGCCGTGGCTGCTGATCGGCGGCCCGGTCGCCGCGATCGCCGGCGCCCAGCTCGGGCACTGGCTCGGCGCCCGGTACGGGCGCAAGCTGTTCGACCGCCCCGACTCGCGCATCTTCAAGCAGGAGTGGGTGGAGAAGGCCGAGCACTACTTCAACCGGTTCGGCCCGGCCCGCGCCGTGGTGCTGGCCCGCTTCATCCCGATCGTGCGGACGTTCCTGAACCCGCTCGCCGGGATGCTCGGCATGGACAGCCGCAAGTTCTTCGTCTGGAACGTCGTCGGCGCGGTCCTGTGGACCGACGCGCTGTTCCTGCTCGGCCACTTCCTGGGCACCCGGGTGCCCAACATCGAGCGCTACATCCTGCCCGGCGTGGCCGTCATCCTCATCCTGTCGCTGATCCCCATCATCCGCGAGGTGCTCAAGGGCCGGGGCGGCAAGGGCAACGGTCCGAATAAGAATGCCCCTGAAGAGTCACGGCCGTCGCTCAGCGGTGACAGTTATCGCTAACCTCCCCATGTGGGACGTCATCGGTCGGACCCTAGGGGTCTAGCGCGCATAGCGATCGCGGTGCTCGCCGTCGCTTTCGTCATAGCGCTGCTCGTCGTCGGCGGTATGGCGTTGGTGAACGCGCTGACCTCCAACAAGGAGGCCGCCCCCCCGGGCGCCTCCGGCCCGCCGGGGACCCGCGCCTCCGCGCCGGCCCACCCCTCCTCGACGGGGCAGCCCGCGCTGCTCATCAAGAACATCGGGGACATGCCGACGGTCGTCACCATCACCGGCGGCAACGACCGCCAGGTGCTCTTCCGGGGGCGGCTGAACCCGGGCGAGGGGCGCCAGTTCGACGACACGCCGCTCAGCGTGGTGGCGACCGACGCCGGACTGGTCCAGGTGTTCGTCTACGGCACGGAGCAGCCGAAGGCCGCCGGGCAGCGCGGCGAGTGGTCGGTCCCCAAACGCTGACGCACACGCGACGGCCGGCGCCCCCCGCGCGGGGGACGCCGGCCGTCGCGCAGGGTCACTCCATGCCGAGGTCGGCGACGCTGTAGGGGTGGCGGTACTCCAGGCCCTCTTCGGCGATCCGCGGGGCGGCGCCGCGCTCCAGGATCGTCGCGACGGCGACGACCTCGGCGCCCGCGGCGCGCAGCGCCTGCACCGCGGTCAGCACCGAGCCGCCGGTGGTGGAGGTGTCCTCCACCGCCAGCACCCGCCGGCCCGCCACGTCCGGGCCCTCGATGCGGCGCTGCAGGCCGTGCGCCTTGTCGGACTTGCGCACCACGAACGCGTCCAGCCTGCGGCCGCGCGCGGCCGCGGCGTGCAGCATCGCGGTGGCCACCGGGTCGGCGCCGAGCGTCAGGCCGCCGACGGCGTCGTAGTCCAGGTCGGCGGTCTCGTCCAGCATCACCCGGCCGACGAGGGGCGCCACCGCGCCGTCCAGCGTGACCCGGCGCAGGTCCACGTACCAGGACGCGCGCCGCCCCGAGGACAGCACGAAATCGCCGTGCACGACGGCCTTGTCCTTGATCTCTTGCAGCAGGTCATCACGATCGCTCACACTGAGAACCCTACGCGTCGCGCCCCGTGTCCGGGGACCCGAGCCCGCCCGAGGCGGGCGCTGTACGGTGGCCCGGGGCCGGTGGCCGCGCCCGGCTACCCCGGAGGTCGACGTTGACGCCTGGCACCCTGGTGCTGCTGCACGCCCCGCTGGACACCGCCGCCGCATGGGGCGACCTGCCCGAACTGCTGCGCTCGCGCGGCCACGACGTGGTCGCGCCGACCGTGGCCGAGGGCGGCGGCGCCCGGTACGTGGCCCGCGCCTCGCTGATCATCGCGGCGACCGATCCGGTGGCGCCGCTGGTGCTGGTCGGGCACGGCACGGCCGGGCCGCTGCTGCCGGCCGTCGCGCTGGCGCAGCGCGCCGCGCACCGCAAGGTCGGCGGCTACGTCTTCGTGGACGCGCTGCTGCCCCGCCCGCGCCGCGAGCACGAACATGAGCACGGGCACGGGCACGGGCCCGAGGGCGGGGCGGCCCCCGCCGTCCCGGCGGACTGGCCCGAGGCGCCCTGCGGCTACCTGCGCACCCACGCCGACCGGACGGCGTTCGCGGCCACCGGCGCCGCGGCCGGGCACGAGCAGGCCGTCCGGGAGGCCCGGCTGCGGGGCTGGCCGGTCGTGGAGCAGGAACCGCCCGTGACCGCCGGGCAGGCCCTCGGCGACCTGCTCGCCGCGCTCTGAGGACACGTGTTGACGGGCCGCGCTGAGGGGCTGCGCTCAGGGCCCGTGCTGAGAGGCCGCACGGCCTGAGCCGAGGGCACCGCTCTGCGGGCCGTGCGCCGAAGGTGCCCGTGCTGAAAGCTCCGCGTGCCAAGGGCATCGCGGTGACGACCGTGCTCTAGGGCGCGCGCCGAAGGCGGCCATGCCGAGAACGCCGCATGTTGAGGACAGCGCGGTGACCACCGTGCTGAGTGCCGCGAGGTGAAGGCGGCGCCCTGAGCGGCCCGTACGAGGAGTGCGGGGGCGGGGGTCAGGCGTTCTTCAGCAGGTCGTCCAGCAGGGCGTCGTAGTCGTCCTCGGGCTTGCCGAGGTCGACGCGGGCGCGGTAGCGCAGCCGCAGCAGCGCCTCCAGGCTGTCCTCGGCGAGCGCCACATCGTCGTCGGCCGCCGCGTCGGGCACCCCGGCCAGGCCGGTGCCGGTCGCGCGGTCGCGCAGCGCGAGGACGAGGTCGGCGCCGCTGGTCGCCCACTCGTGCGCGCCCGCCGCGTCGCCCTGGGCGTACAGCACCTCGGCGACCGCCCGGTAGACCTCGGGGTCGCGCGGGGAGTCGGCGCGGATCTGGTCGAGCAGCGCGCGCGCTTCGGCGGGGCGCTGCAGCTCGAACAGCGCGTCGGCCAGGTAGGCGCGCGGGTCGCCGTAGGTCTCGCCACCGTCCTGCACGGCCTTCTCGTAGAACTCCGCGGCCCTGCCGTGGTCGCCGGCGTGCTGCCACTGCTCGCCGGCGCGCAGCAGCACGTTGGCCCGCGACACCCCGCCGGACACCGCCTCGGCCAGCTCCCCGAGCCGCCGGGCCGCCGTGACGTGATCGCCGGTGCGCAGGGTGGCGAACTCCAGGTCGTCGAGATCGTCTTCCGTCACATGCGTCACGCCTCAACGCTACCCGGCGCCCGGCGGCCGAAGCGGGCGAATCGCGGATGATCGTGAATCTTCTACGCGTACGTGGTCGCGGGATGACCCGCGGCGCCGCCGCTACCTGCGGGAACGTTCGAGGGCGTCCCAGAAGCCGCGGCGCAGCGCGTGCCGGACCTCGTCGTGCAGCAGGAAGTCGATGGGCAGCGAGGAGCCCTGCAGCAGCCGCGCCTCCAGATCGGACGGCATCCGCGGCTTGCGGGCGAGCACCGCCTCCAGCCAGAGCGCGGGCGCGTCGCGGGCGACCGATTCGCCGAAGTCCTGGCCCTCCTTGTGCGCGGCCTTCACCGCGTCCGCCAGCGACGGGGTGTTCTGCTGCACCGGCAGCGGGGAGATCTGCTGCGGCCCGGTGTAGGGGCCGTGCTGCGAAACGGGCGGCATGCTGGGCGGCGGCATGCTGGAAGGCGGCATGGCGGGAGGCGGGGACGGCGGCGTGTACTGCGTGCTGCTGCTGGGCGGTGCCTGGGAGGCGGACGCCGAGGAGGGGGCCTGCTGCAGCGGGTTCACCGGAAGCGGCTGCGGGCCGCTGGAGGTCGATCCGAGCCCGGAGCCGTAGTTCGACCCGCTCCCGGAGGAGGAGGACGACTGGCTCGGCACGTACCCGCCCGTCTTGTACTCACCGGTGCTGTACTCGCCCGTGCTGTACTCGCCGGTCTTGTACTCGCCCGTGCCGTACTCGCCCGTGCCGTACCCACTGCTGCTCGAACCGCCGCGTCCGGCGGAGGAGGAGGTGGAGGCGGAGGACGGCTGCGCGGTGAGCGGCGTGGCGGGCGGCGGGCTGTTCTGCACCGTCGCCGACAGCGAGCCGAGGGACGAGGCGCTGCCGTGCCCGTTGGACAGCGGCGCCGCCGACAGCGCGGGTGTGGAGCCCGTGCCGCTGCCCGCGCCGCTGTCGATGCCCGAGAGCAGGTTGACGTAGGGGCGCAGGTGGCCGGCGCCGATCTCGATCAGGTCGTCGCACTCCTGGCGCAGCGCCCGCGAGATCGTCCAGTTGCCGTCGGCGGCGACGTGCACGACCGTCACCCGCACGCCGAGGTCCTGCGCGTCGGCGACGACCTGCGCCAGGTCCTCGTCGCCGCTGACCAGGACGGCGTCGGCGAGCGCGCCGCCGCGGGCGAGCGTCATCAGGTCGCGGTGGATCTCGGTGTCGACGCCCTCGCGGCGGCCCGGGCGGATCCGGCCGAGGCGCAGCTTCAGCCCGGGCAGGTCGGCGAGCGCCTCGTGCTCGGGCGCGCGGCGGCCCTCGACGGTGGCCTCGTACCAGTAGCAGCGCAGCAGCGGCAGGCCGGTGCGCTCGCGGGCGAGGTTGCCGAGCAGTTGCAGCAGGCCGCCGAAATCCCAGGAGACGGTCTCGCGGTGGCGGGTGCCGTGCACCGCCATGGCGCCGTCCGCCAGCAGATAGCCGGCGTCTACGAACAGCGCGCAGCGATCCATGCGACACCGCCTTTCCGGATGTCGGGACATGGGCCGGAGAGACCCGGGAATCCCTAGCCTAGTGAAGCCCGAAGGTCGCGTAGGCCGATCCGGCGAGCCGCCGCGGAACGCCCGCACGCCGCCCGCTCCGGGCGGGTACGGGATCGGCCCCTCGGATGTAGCGCGGACGCTACCAGCACATCCTTTCTGTCCGAAATACCCGCTTCATGATCTTTACGGAAAGGGCCGGGGCGGGGTTCGGTGCCCGGGCGGATTTCAACTGCGCATGGGCGCGGTGACCGTGACGACCCCCGCGAACAGGGCGTCCCGCCCGGTGGACAGGGAGAGGACGGGATGCCGCCCCAGGGTTACTGAGAAGTAATCGACATCTATCCCGAAAGTGAGCTTGGGGCCGATCGCGCCGTCCGCCGCCGAGTCCAGCACGTTGTCGGCGGAGCGGTCGCCGGTCTCGGGCGTGAGCGCCCGGCCGTCCAGGCTGAACCGGTCGCCGGTGAGCCCGGCGTCGCCCTCCCAGGCCACCAGCCCGATCCGGGCCGGGCGGGCGGCGGTGAGCAGGCCGTTCACCCGCGCCTCCAGCCGGTCGCCGGCCTGCGGGCCGAGCGCGCGGGCGTCGTCCAGCACCATCGCCTGCTGGAACGGCGCCTTCGGGTCCTCCACGACCGCGACCAGCGCCCAGCCCGCGTAGTGCGCGGTGCCCGGGACGGTCGGCACGTCCGCGCCCCACCAGGTGCCGCCGCCCGCCGCCCGCACCTGCTCGGTGACGTCGGCGAACGCCTGGTAGACGCCGAAGTCGGGCAACCGCCCGCGCCGCGTCTCGGCGGCCTTCACCGCCTGGTACGCGCCGCCGGGGCCGCGCAGCTTCGCGGTCGCCGGGACGTCGCCGTCGGCCACGCCCGACCAGTACAGGCCGGCCCACAGCACCTTGCCGCCCGCCGGGACGTCCAGGGTGGCGGCGCTGGAGGAGGAGGTGCCCTTGTCGTCGTCGCGGTCGATCGGGGTCATGTCCCAGAAGTCGTCGTCGCGCTCGTCGCCCTCGCGGTCCATCGCCCGGCGGCAGCCCGCGTCGGCGGTGTCGCAGCCGAGCAGCGCGTTGCCGGTCTGGACGGCGCGGACGTGGCCGTCGGCGGCGAACCGCGCGGGCATCCCGTCGGCGGCGACGCCCTCCTCGGCGCGGGCGGTGAGCGGCGCGCCGCCCGCGCGCAGCGTGACGGCCGGCGGGGTGTCGTAGGGCGCGGCGGCGCCCACCCGCACGTCCAGGTAGGCGGAGGTGGCCGAGCGGGCCGGCAGCGGCGCGTGCGTGCAGCGCACCGTCCCGCCCGCGCCCGGACGGCACGCCCAGCCGTCGCCCGGCGGCCGCAGCGGCGTGAACATCACCGAGTTGCGGCCGGTCGCGCCGCCCGCGTAGGCGACGTCGGGCGGCAGGTCCACGATGGCGAGGACGTCCTTGGACGGGCTCCCGCCGTCGTTGCGCACGGTCATCGCGACGATGCCGGGCTGCTGCCGCAGCAGCGTCCCGACGGTGCCGATGCGGGCGGTCATCTTCGCGGGAGGCTGCGCGGCCGGTGCCGCGGCGGGCTTCGGCGTGCTCGCGCCCGGCGCGGGCTTGGGCTTGGGCTTGGGCGCGGCCTTGGCCGGCGGCTTCGGTTTCGGCTTGCCGCCGGGCGCCCCCGGCTTGGCCGGCGGCGCGGGCGCGGGTGCGGCCGGGGCTGCCGCGGGCGGCTTCGGCCGCGGCTTGAGCGGCTCGCCGGTCGAGGCCAGCACCATCCCGCCCGCGAGCAGGCCCACCAGCACCGCCGCCGCGGCACCGGCCGTCGCCTGCTGCTGCCGCTTCGGCAGGTGCCGGAACCAGCCGAGGACGCCGCCGCCGGCGGCCAGGCCGCCGCCCTTGGCCGCCGCCAGGTAGGCGGCGGCCGCGGCGCCGAGCACCAGCGGGCCGAGACCCTCGCGCAGCGTGCCGTTGACGTCGGCGATCTCGGCGTAGATGGCCTTGCAGCGGGCGCAGTCGTCCAGGTGCCGCTCGACGGACCGCGCGTCGCGGCGGGCCAGGCCGTCGCGCACGTACGCGCCGAGCTTGTCCAGCACCGGGCGGCAGCGGTCGGTCGCGGGCGGGACGGCCGCGCCGGAGCCGATCGGCGCGTCCGGCTCGGCCAGGTGCATCTGCAGGTACGCCTGCCGCAGCCCCTCGCGGGCCCGGTAGGCCAGCGCCGCGACGCCGTTGGCGGTGAGGCCGAGCAGCGGCGCCACCTCGGCGGGCCGGGCGCCCTCGATCTCGGTGTGCCACAGCACCGCCTGCCAGCGCTCGGGCAGCGCCCGGAACGCCCGCACGATCATCGACCGCTCCAGGCCCGCCAGCGCCGGGTCCTCGAACGGCACCCCGGGGTCGAACACCTCGATCTCGTCGGTGGTGTGCAGCCGCTTCTCGCCCCGGTACCGGTCGTAGACGGTGCGCCGGACCGACGTCAGCAGGTAGGGGCGGAACCCCTCCTGCGGGCCGCCGCCGCGCTGCAGCACGTCCAGGATCTTGGCGAAGGTCTCCTGCACCGCGTCCTCGGCGGCGTCCCCGCCGATCAGGTGCCGGGCCAGGCCGCGCGCCGCGTCCAGATGGCGTTCGTACAACGTGCCGTAGGCGGCGTGCTCACCGGCCCGGATGCGGGCGATGAGCGCCGCGTCGCTGGCCTCGGCCACGGCGGTGTCCGTCACGCTCTCGCTCACAGGAGCCTCCTCGCCGGTGGCCCGCGGCGGCGGCGCGGGGGTCGCTTACTGGACGGCGGACCCGATGATCGCACAAGGTGACCGGCCGCACACCCAGTGTCGCGGAATTGGTCGCGCATCTCGCGTCATGACCCGGCCGGACCCCCGTGGGAGGGGCGGAACACGAACCGACGACCAGCTGAGGAGTGGCGTGATGGCGTACCTGTGGAGCGGGACCCAGGCCGGCGGCCGGCTCGCCCCGGGCCCGGACGAACTGCGCGAGCGGTGGCGGGCGCGCAGCGCGGAGACCGGCTGGGTGATGCCCGCCGACTGGTGGGCGCCCGCCGTCGAGTTCGTGCTGGCGGCGGCCTGCGACGGCCACGGCCTCGCCGCCGCCTGCGCCCGGCTCGGCCAGGCGCGCGGCCGCGCCGGCGTCGGGATCGCCGAGACCCTGGGCGACCTCGGCGCGCTGTTCACCGAGCTGCGCTGGCCGCACCCGCCGCTGGCGCTGGTGCGTTGCACCGCCGAGGGCTGGGCCGAGTCGGGCCTGCTGCCGCCCGCGGGGACCTGCGAGGACCCGCTCACCGGCCTGATGACCCCGGCCTACCTGCGCAGCAGGCTGGCCGAGCTGTACCGGACGGCCGCCGCGCCCGGCGGCCACGTCCTGGTCATGGTCGACCTGCCCGAGAACACCGAGCCGTGGCAGCGGCTGGCCCGCGCCGTCGTCGTCGGGCACGACCTGCGGACGGTGTTCACCGGCGGCGAGACGCTGTCGCTGGTCGGCACCGGCCGCGTCGTGGCCCTCGCCCCGGCCGGGCCCGGCCTCGGCCGCGCGGTGGCCGGTGCGCGCGAGCTGCTCGCGCGCACCCTGGAGGGCGAGGACCTGGAGGTGTGGGTGGAGCGCCTGCCGTGCGACCTCACCGTGGCGCTGGCGCTGCTGGAACTGCCGGCGGGCGGGTGAGCCGCGGGCCCGCCGCGGCGAGGGGGCGCGGCGGGCCCGCTCAGCCGGCGATCCGCACGCCCGCCAGCTGCCTCATGTCGGTCTCCGACGCCGGGGTGTCCCAGCGGACCCGGCTGGTCCGCCCCGTCAGCTCCACGGTCGCGACCGCGTTGTCGAACCAGGGGCCGTCGGTCAGCCGCCACCGCAGCGGCGGCAGCGGCACCTTCGCCCGCCGGGCCAGCAGCCGGGTGATCCCCGCCATCGGCCGGGTGACGCCGAGCCGCTGCGCGAACCGGAAGTGCGCCGGCAGCGGGTTGCGGAACGGCGAGCACACCAGCTGCGCGATCTGCGACGTCGTCTCGGGCGACGTCACCCGCGCCACATACGAGTAGTGCACGTCGCCGGACAGGAACGCGATGGTCGCGGGGGGCGCGCCCCGCTCGCCCCGCCCGACCGCGACGATGTCCTTGGCGACCTCGTTGAACGACTTCTCGAACGCGCCCCAGTGCTCCAGGTCGGCGGCCTGGCGGACCTTCTCCCCGAACCGGCCCGCGCGCGCGCCCCAGGCGCCCGCGGCGACGGCCTCGTTCCACGCCTCCGCATGGTGGATGGCGGGGGCGAGCAGATACGGCAGTGAGCTGGCGATGAGCAGATGGTCCATGCCGCCCTGCAGCCGGCCGTCCAGCCACTGGAACTCGTCGTCGTCGAGCATGCCCCGGCGGTCCTCGGTCAGCAGCCGCGAGCAGCGGCTGTCCACCACCACCAAGCGGGTGCCGCCCCAGTCGTGCGAGTAGCTCCACCGGGTGGACGCGGGCTCCTTGTCGGCCTTCTCGGCGAACTCGTCCAGCAGCGGCCCGGCGTCCTCGCCCTTCGCCGCCGCCTCCAGCACCGCCCGGTAGACCGGGTCGGCGGCCCGCTCGCCCGGCGCGAGGTTGCCCAGGTGCTGGTACACCCAGTACGAGGCGATGCCGCCGACGATCCGGTCCCGCCACCACGGCTTGGCCCACATCTGCTGCCGCCACGTGAAGGAGGTGTTCCAGTCGTCGCGGATGTCGTGGTCATCGAAGATCACCAGCGTCGGCACGGTGGACAGCAGCCACTGCACCGCCGGGTCCTCCCGCCACGCCAGCGCGTACAGGTGGGTGTAGTCCTCGTAGTCGGCCAGCTCGTCCTCGGGCTCGGTGCCGGGCTCGCGCCGCGCGCGGATGAACGTGCGCATCTCCTCGCTGAGCTCGTCGGCGTACACCTGGTCGCCGACCATCAGCAGCACGCTCGGCCAGGCCGCGTCCGGGTCGTCGGTCAGCCGGTGCGCGAGCGCGGCGAGCGCGTCGACCCCGAACACCTTGGCGGTGTCGGGGGCCCGGCGGCACGACCCGAACGAGATGCGCAGCGTCTCCCGCGCGTCCATCGTCCTGATCTGGCTGGCCGGGAACCGCGTCTCCCGGGCCGGCCACACCGTCTTCCCGTCGAGCGCCACCTGGTAGGGGACGCGCGCGCCCGCCTCCAGGCCGTCGACCTCCACGAGCGCGTAGTGGTGCCCGTGCACCGTGAACGTCGAGGCCCGCGCGTCGAGCCCGTGCTCGTCGTCGAAGACGCGCACCTCGCAGGGGTGGGCGGTCTCGACCCAGATCGTCGCGGTGTGCTCACCGACATGCCGCAGCAGCGGGCCCAGTACCAAAGCCGTCATCTGGCCTCTCTAGCCGACCGAGGGGGCTTTCGTCCATTCTTTCCGCGGCTCGGCGGGCCGGGAAGGCTCAGCCGCCGATGAGGGGGAGCACCTGGCTGCAGACCGGCTGGACCGCGTGCGCCGGGTCGAGGGAGTTGAGCATGACGCGGAGCGCGACGTGGTCGTAGGCGATCGCCAGGTGCTCGGTGTAGTCCTGCTCGCAGAGGTCCTGGACGGTGATGTTGGTGACGTCCGGGCCGGTCAGGTAGGTCGACCGGTAGGGGGTGACGACCTGGTCGTACTTGGTGGCGATCACGGTGTAGCGCACGCCGGGCATGGTGTCGCCGCCGGTGTTGAGCTTGGTGAGGACGGCGGATCCGGGGGCCTGCTGGGCCCAGGCGGGGCCGGCGAGGGCGTCCAGGGGGACCTGCAGGAAGGGGAAGGTCTTCAGCAGGTCGGCGAAGCCGCTCACGCTGGCGCCGTGGTTGCTGGGGGCCAGGCCGACCAGGTTGGCGACCTTGGCGGCGCCGCCGAGGAACTTCAGGTACCAGCGCGGCGTCACCCCGCCGCCCTGCGAGTGGCCGACGAGGTCGACCTTGTCGCTGCCGGTCGCGGCGAGGACCTTGTCGACGAACGCGGCGAGCTGGCCGGCGGAGGTGGGGATGTCGCCGGTCGCGGTCAGGACGCCGTAGCCGCCGTAGTTCAGGGCGAAGACGCAGTAGCCGTTGTTCTTCAGCAGCGGCGAGATGGCGTTGAAGTTGAGCGCCATCGTGGCGCTCGTCCCCTCGACCAGCACCACCGGGCGCGGGTGGGCGGCGCTCGGCTTGCAGGAGAAGTCGTTGGCGCCGGGCGGCGGCGCGCTGGAGAACTGCCCCGGGAGGCCGGCCAGCGAGTTGTAGACCACCGGCAGCGGGGTGTCGGCACTGGCCGGGCCCGGCACTGAGAACGCCGCCAGGGCGGCGAGTGCCGGGCCGAGGATCGCGATACGGCGCCAGGACCTGCGGGATGTACGGGGCATGGGGGGCTCCTCCGGCTGCGTGTGGCGGGCGCCACACGCGGTGCTCATGGAACCAGTGCGCCCGAATCCCGCTCTATGGAGTTCTCACGCAAGTTGTCCGGCCCGGCTTGTGGCCGCGGACAACTTCCGCCGCCTGATCAGGGCTTGCGGTAGGTGACGTGGGTGACCATGTCGGTGCCCGTCGTCCGGACGGGCTGCAGGCCGAGGTCGGCGACGCCGGCGAACAGGCGCTCCCCGGCGCCCAGCAGCACGGGGGCGATGTGCAGCCGCAGCTCGTCGATCAGCCCGGCGGACAGGTACTGGTTCACGGTGCTGGCGCCGCCGGCGACCGACACGGTGCGGTCGCCGGCGGCGGCGCGGGCCAGGTCCATCGCCTCGGTGATGCCGCCGGTGACGAAGTTGAAGACGGTGCCACCCTCCATGGTGACCGGCTCGCGCGAGTGGTGGGTGAGGACGAACACCGGCGCGTGGTAGGGCGGGTTCTCACCCCACCAGCCGTTCCAGTCCTGGTCCCAGTCGCCGCGCACGGGGCCGAACATGTTGCGGCCCATGATGTAGGCGCCCGCCTCCGTGATGGCCTCGATCTCCGCCGTGTTGGCCTCGGCCTGCTCGAACATCCAGCGGTGCAGCAGCTCGCCGTTCTCGCCGAGCGGCGTGTCCAGGCTCTGGGCCGGGCCCGCCACGAAACCGTCCACCGACATCGCGATGTCACAGGTGACCTTGCTCATCGTCCGTCTCCTTGCTGCGCCGGCGCCCTTTCCGGGTGCCTCTTGCCCACTGGTCGGAGCGGCGGCCGGGTTCTCGACATCGCCGGAGAAGTTTTTCCCGAGGGAGCCGTAGAGGAAGCGGACCGTCGCATCTTCGATGCCGAACGCGGCGACGTCGGCCGCGTCACCGCCGCGGCCCGCGCCGCCCTCGGCGGGGCGGGGTTCGGCCGCTACTTCGATGAGGGACTCAGGTCGGATCTGAGCACTTTCGCTCAAGACGGCGCTGATCATCCATGGCACGCTCCTGCCCATGGACAAAGCCGGACGTAACCCCACGGTGGTGCTGGCCACCGCCGCGAGCGGCCTCGGTGTGCTGGTCAACGCCGCGTCCGGGCTCGGCGCGCCGTCCCAGCTGATCGGCGGCTGGCCGGGGGTGACCGCGCTGTCCGCCGAGGTGCACGTGCACACGGCGATGCCCGTCGCCGCCGTCGTCGCCGGCCTGCTGCTGATCCGCCGCTGGCCGTGGCTGCTGCTCGGCGGCTCCCTGCTCACCCTCCCCGCCGTGCTGACGCCCTACATCACGCAGTTCGGCGCGCACCCCTCCCTGCGCACCCTCGGCTACGCCGGGACGTGGCTGGTGCTGATCGCCGTCCTCGCCGCCGCGCAGGAGCTCATGGAGGCCAGCGCGACCGGCGCCGGGGCCGCCCTCTGCGGCTGCACGGCGGGCGCCCTCCTCACCGGGGCGGCGTTCGTCGGCGCCGCCTGGCTGAGCCTTCCGGCCGGCGTGAACGCGGCGCACCTGCTGCTCGCCCTCGCGGGCGCCGCCGGTGGGGCGGTGGCCGTGGCACGGCTGCGCGGCGCGGCCGGGCCGCGCCCGCACGCGCTGCCGGTGATCGCGGGCGGGCTGGCGGCGGCCCTGGTGTTCGTCACGCCGGTGCTGACCACCTCCCGCGCCGCCCGCATCCTGGAGGTCTCGGCGGACTCGCTGGCGCGCCGCGACGCCGCGCAGTCCGCGCTGACCGGCCTGGTGATCCTGGGGTGCGCGGTGCTGATCGCGACGCTGGCGGGGGTGTGGGGCCTGGCGGGCGTCGCGGCGGCGGCGACCGTGCAGGCCGGCGTCGCCGCGCCGCTGCTGCTCGGCTCCTACGGCGTGGCCTTCCACCGGACGGCCGGGCTCGCCGCCGCGCTGACCGGCCTCGTCGCGGGCGCCGTCCTGGCCCGGACGAAGTGGCGGACGCCCGTCGCGGCCGGCGGCACGGTGCTGTGCGCGCTGGTCCTGCTGATCGCGGTGGCCGCGACCGGCGGCGCCCCGGAGAAGATCGTCGCGCAGGGCCGGTGGATCCCCGCCGCCCTGCTGCTCGCCCTGCTGGTGGCCACGGCGACCTGCACCGTCGCGGCCGCCGCCCGGGTCACCACCCGGCGCGGCGGGACGCCCGCGGTGCTCGGCCCGGTCCTCGCCGCGCTCGTCGCGGGCGGCCAGGGCGCGCTCGCCGCGGCGCAGCTCGACAACGGCCAGGCCGAGTCGAGCATGCTCGCGGGCGTGCACCACCTCGGGCCGTCGCTGGGGCTGGTCCTGGCCGCCGGCGCGCTGGTCGCCGGCATCGGCGCGGTCCGCTGGCTCACCGCGCACGCTTCGGAACGTCCGAGTCCCGGGTCACAATACTGATCATGTCCGACGAACTGCCCGAAGAGGCACGCCGCCACCGCGACGCCGGGCGCACGATGACGCTCGGCGGCTACGACATCTTCGTCACCGACCAAGGCGCCGGGGACCTGCCGGTGCTGCTGCTGCACGGCTTCCCCGGCTCGTCCTGCGACTGGCGCGCCGTGCAGGCCCGGCTCGCCGCCGAGCACTGCGTGATCGCCTTCGACTTCCTCGGCCACGGCCTGTCGGACAAGCCCGCGGGCGCCTCCTACTCCCTGTTCGACCAGGCCGACCTGGCCACCCTCGTCGCCGTCGCGCACGGTGTGGAACGGTGCGTCGTGGTCGCGCACGACATGGGCGACACCGTCGCGGCCGAGCTGCTGGCCCGCCAGAACGCGGGCGAGCTGCCGTTCACGATCGAGCGCACCGTCCTCACCAACGGCTCGATCTTCATCGACATGGCGCGGCTCAGCGACGGCCAGCAACTCCTGCTGTCCCTGCCCGACGAGACCCTGGCCGATCCGCTGCCCCGCGACCTGCTCCGCCGCAGCATCGCCGACTCGTTCCCGCCGGGCTGGGCCGACTCTCCCGAGGTGGACGCCCTGGTCGCCCTGGTGCTCCACGACGACGGCGACCGCCTGCTGCCGCGCCTCATCCGCTACATCGAGGAGCGCCGCCGCCACCAGGACCGCTGGACCGCCGCCCTCGTGGACTACGCCGGCCCGCTCACCGCGATCTGGGGCGAACTCGACCCGATCGCCGTGGCCGACATGCCCCGCCGCCTGGCCGTCCTCCGCGCGGGGACCGAACTGGTCCTGTGGCCCGACGTGGGCCACTGGCCGTCCATCGAGGCCCCCGACCGCCTGGCCGACGCTCTCCTGGACATCCTCAGCGGATGAACCAGAGGCAGACCGCCGTGACGGTATGCACGGCCAGCAGCAGCCGCGCGGGCCACGCGAGCCGGCGAACACGGGTGAGCGCGGCGGCGGTCAGCACGGTCGCCGCGCCGCCTTTCACGAAGAAGAAGATCCCAAAGATAGGCCAGGGATAGCTGAATCCCAGGAACCAGAAAACGGAGGAAGCCGCATACAGCACCATGCTCCACCGCAGTGGCCCCATGGAGACCTGGGGGACGTTCTGGACCAGCGCACCGGTCAACGCGAGGATCAAGATCGCCACGACGACGAGCCCCAGCGCGACCGGCCATGCGATCAGCAACAGGCCCGGCCCGTTCGCGACCAGATAAACAATGGTCAGCAACGTGGCGAAGTCCCAGACGGGCATCACGAAGGTGCCCAGCGATCCCAGCACCAGGAACAGCGACACCAGCCGCCACACCGGCTTCCTGGCGAGCGTTCGCAACGGGTGGACCCGGCGCATGCGTCCGGCGTCGGCTTCCTCGGCCATGCGCACCTAGCACGCCCGCGCCATCGCGCGGATGAGCGCGAAGACCAGGAACGGCGCGGCGACGACGGTCACCGCACCGGGCCAGCTGTGGCGCAGCGAGCCCACGCCGCCGCCGATCAGGTCGCTGCCGATCCACACGGCGAGGAACGCCCAGACGGGCAGCACGAACGTGCCGATCAGGCCCGCCATCAAGCACAGCGCCAGCAGACGCCACACCGGCCGGAGAGCCGGTTCGCCGTTCACCGGGCGGTCCGGCGGAGGCGGGCGCGGACGGCGCGGCGCACGACCGGGCCGAGATCGTCCAGCACCGACATGAGCATCGCCAGCTCGTCCAGCGCCCCGGTCGCCTGGCGGGCCGCGTCCGCGTCGACGCCCGCGTACAGCTCCAGCCCGATGAACGACGACGCGAGCGCCCGGGCGAGGCCGCCGACGTGCACGAACTCCGCGAGCGGGGTGCCGGCCAGGACGCGCGCCAGCACGGCCTCGACCTCGCGCGTCCACAGCGCCAGGCCCGCCGCCGTCGCCTCGGCCAGCTTGGGGTTGGCCTGCCCGCCCGCCAGGAGCTGCGCGAGCACCGTGAAGTTGCCGGCCGCCTGCTCCTCCTCGCGGACGGCGCGGCCCAGCTCGACGAGCCCGCCGATCGAGTCGATCCCGGCGAACCGCTCCCGGTAGCGCGCCACCCGGCTCTCCGCGCCGTGCCCGAGGGCCGCGACGAGCAGATCGTCGACGGTCCCGAAATGGTAGAAGACCAGCGCCTGGTTGACCCCGGCGGCGGCCGCGATGACCCGGGCCGAAGCACCGGCGATCCCGCGCGTGCGCAGGACCTCCAGCGCTCCTTCCAGCAGCTTGACGCGTGTTTCCATGCTTCCCCGATGCTCGTTTGAGCGACTGCTCAACGGAAGCGTAGCGCTCCCTTGAGCAGTCGCTCAAACAGAGCCGGGTGAGTACGGGTGCTCAGGGCGGGGTGGGGTTGACCCCACCCTCGATCAGGGGGGCTACACGGATGTGGTGGCGGGCGGCGGCGGCCTAGGTTCGAAAGTGCAGGCAACGCACGACAGGGGGAACATCATGGACGCGCATCACACCACCGGACCGCGGAAGGGCGGCAGGCTGCGGCGGCGGGCGCTCGTGGCCGTCGCGCTCGTCGCGGCGGGGGCGATGGGCTCGGTGACCCCGCCGCCCGCGCACACCGGAGCCGGCACGCTCTTCCACGGCATCGTGGCCAAGCCATAAGTTCTCTTTGGATGTCATCCAGGAAACCCAGGTCTACCTATGAGGACGCGGGTGGGTGAGGATGGCGCGCATGATGCGGACCATCGGACTCATCGGCGGCATGAGCTGGGAATCGTCGGCCGAGTACTACCGGCTGCTCAACGAGGGGACCCGGCGGCGGCTCGGCGGGCACCACTGCGCGCCCAGCCTCATGCTCACCGTGGACTTCGCCGAGATCGAGGCCATGCAGCGCGCGGGCGAGTGGGACGAGGCCGGGCGGCGCCTCGCCGAGGCCGCGGCGACCCTCGAACGGGCCGGCGCGGACCTGATCATGCTGTGCACCAACACCATGCACCACGTCGCGGACGCCATCGAGGCCGCGACCCGCGTGCCGTTCGTGCACATCGTCGACGCCACCGCGGAGCGGATCGCCGCGGCGGGGCTGACCACCGTCGCGCTGCTGGGCACCCGGTTCACCATGGAGATGGAGTTCTACCGGCGCCGGATGCTCGACCACGGCGTCCAGGTGATGGTGCCGGACGAACCGGACCGCACGCTCGTGCACGACGTCATCTACCAGGAGCTCACCCAGGGCCGCGTCGAGGACTCCTCCCGCAAGGACTACCAGCGCATCATCGGGGAGCTGGCCGGGCGCGGCGCGCAGGGCGTCGTCCTCGGCTGCACCGAGATCACCCTGCTGATCGGCCCGCGGGACGTTCCGCTCCCGGTGTTCGACTCCACCCGCGTCCACGTCGAGCGCGCCCTCGACCTCGCCGTCACTCGTTGACGCGGGTGGCGACGGCGGCGCCCTCGGCGAGCAGCCCGCCGTCCGCCGGGTCGTCCCGGCCGAGCAGCCGGAACAGGATGCGCTCGGCGGTCGGCCGGGCGGCCGGGTCGCGCGCCAGCGACCGCACGACCAGGTCGGCGAGCGGAGCCGACGCCGCCTCGGCGAACCCCGCCAGGTCGGGCTCGCCGTACAGCTTGCGGTGCATGACCTGCTGCACCCCGTCGGCGCCGTGCGGCGGGCGGCCGAGCGCGGCGTAGACGAGCGTGCACGCCCACGCGTACACGTCGGCGGCCGGGCCGACCGCGCCGCCGCGCACCTGTTCGGGCGCCATGTAGGCGGGCGTGCCGATCGCCTGGCCGGTCAGCGACGCCGCGTCCAGCGCGCGGGCCACCCCGAAGTCGATCACCCGCGGCCCGTCCGGGGCGAGCAGCACGTTGTCGGGCTTGAAGTCGCGGTGCACGATGCCGGCCTCGGCGATCGCGGCCAGCGCGGTGATCGTGCCGATCGCGAGCCGGTCCAGCGCCGCGCCCGAGCGGGTGCCGCGCACCGCGATCGCCTCGCGCAGCGACGGGCCGTCCACGAACTCGCTGACCACGTAGGGCCGCCGTCCCTCGAAGCCGGACTCCAGCACCTGCGCGGTGCAGAACGAGGCGACCCGGCGGGCCGCCGCGACCTCCCGCTGGAACCGGTCGTGCGCCTGCGGGCTCCGGGTGACCTCCGCGCGCAGCACCTTGATCGCGACCTGCCCGCCGGACGCGTCCTCGCCCAGGTAGACCACGCCCTGCCCGCCCGCGCCGATCCGCCGCACGATCCGGTACCGGCCGAGCGCGCGCGGGTCGCCGGGCTCCAGCTCGTCGGCGCCCGGCAGCAGCAGCGTCGAGGTGGGCGGCGCGGGGACGACCTCGGCGACGTCCCCGGCGGTCAGCTGGACGGTGGCGGCGAGCCGCCGCTCCAGGGCGGGCAGCACGGTGCCGGTGAGGCGCTCCTCCTCCGCCCGGTCACCGGCCCGCCGGGCCTGCTCGGCCTGCGCCCGCCGCCGCTCGACGAGCCCCGCCAGCTTGGCCGCCTCCGCCTGCCGCCGCTGCCGCGCCTCCGCCAGGACGCGCAGCAGCCCGGCGTGCCCGGCGAGGGCCTCGGCCACCAGGTCCGGGGGCGCCTCGGCGCCGGGACGCGCGCCGCCGCCCAGCCGGTGCCGCGCGGCGGCCTCGTCGAGCAGGTCGATGGCCTTCTCCGGCTGGAACCCGGCGGTGACGTGCCGGCCCGCGAGCGCGGCGGCCGCCACCAGCGCGTCGTCGCCGATCGCCAGCCGGTGGTGCTCCTCGTACCGGGGCCGCAGGCCGCGCAGGATCGCCACGGTGGCGTCGAGGTCCGGCTCGTCCAGCGGGACCGGCCGGAAATGCCGGAACAACCCGGGCAGCCGCTCGGCCCACGCGCGGTGCCCGGCGGGCGTGACGGTCGCGACGACCCGGACCCCGGCGTCCGCCAGCAGCCACGCCAGCAGATCGGGCAGGGAGCCGTCGGACGCCACGGCGGTGTGCAGGTCGTCCAGCGCGACCACCGCGCCGTCCGCCAGCGCCGCGCGGAACGCGGCCCGATCCGCCACCGGCCCGGTCAGCGCCAGCAGCCGGACGGGGGCGAGCGCATGCGCGAGCCCGCCGAGCACGGCCGACTTGCCGACGCCGGACTCCCCGACCAGCAGCGGATTGCCCCGGTCCCGGCGCCCGAGGACCCCGACCAGCCGCCGGATCACCTCGTCCCGCCCCAGCACCGGCTCCCGCCCCGCCGCCAGATCCGCCAGATACGACGGCAGCGCACGGGCAGGACCCGGCTGAGAAGACGAAGCGGGGCCTGCCGCAGGCCTGGACGGTTGTTGGTTCGGGGGGTGCGCGGGTCCCGGCGCCATTTCAGGGCGCGGTTGCGGAGGTGACGTGTGGCCTGTCGCCGATCTGGGCGGTTGCTGGTTCGAAGGGTGCGCAGGTCCCAGCGCCGGTTCAGGGCGTGGTTGGGGAGGTGATGCGTGACCTGCTGCAGGCCTGGGCGGTTGCTGGTTGGAGGGGTGCACGGGTCGCGGCGCCGCTTGGGGGCGCGGTTGCGGAGGTGACGCGGGACCTGTCGCCGATCGGGACGGTTGTTGTTCCGAAGACTGGGCGGGATCAGATGCCGGTCGAGAGGGCTGCGGGTCCCGGGGTTGTGCGGGTCCGGGGGCTTGTGGGGTCGGAGAGTGCGCTGGGCCTGGTGCCGGTTCGGAGGGGTGCGGGGGCCGGGAGTGGCCGGATGCGGCCTGGGCGGCGGCGGCCTGGAAACGGACGAACGCCTCACGCAAGGACGGCACGTCCGCGCCGTGGCGGGCCAGCAGGGCGCCGCAGCCGTCGCCCTCCTCCGCCAGCGCGATCAGCATGTGGCCCGCCGAGATGGCCGGGTCGCCCAGTTCCCGCGCGTGCCGGGCGGCGGCCCGCATCACCGCGACGCCCGCCCGCGACAGCGGCGGCGTCGGGCCGGACCGCACCAGCGACACCGTCGCGGACGGCCGCCCGGCCAGCGCGGCGGCCTCCGCGCGCAGGTCCGCCGGGTCGGCGCGCACCGCCCGCAGCAGCGCGGCGGCCCGGTCCAGCAGCGCCAGCAGCAGGTGCGGCGGCTCGGTCCGGACATGCTCGGACGCGGTGGCGAGGGCCACCGCGTCCGTCAGCGTCCGTTTGGCGCCGTCGGTCAGATCGAGTTCCACGCTGGTCGGCTCCGCCCGGGCAAATGATCCGCGTTCACGTCATTGTGCCCTCAGGCGGAGCCGTTCGCGTCCCTCTATTTGACGACCGTGAGCCCGCGGGCGGGGCCGACGGTGAGGGTGTCGGCGGCCTCGTCCAGGTCGACCAGCACCTCGTCGCCGTCGCGGATCTCGCCGCTCAGCAGCTCGCGGGCGAGCTTGTCGCCGATCGCGGTCTGCACCAGCCGGCGCAGCGGCCGCGCCCCGTACAGCGGGTCGTAGCCGGTGAGCGCGAGCCACTCGCGGGCCGCGTCGGTGACCTTCAGCCGCAGCTGCCGGTCGGCCAGGCGGCGGGCCAGGCGGTCGACCTGCAGGTCGACGATCCGGGTCAGCTCCTCGGTGGACAGGGCGTCGAACAGGATCACGTCGTCGAGCCGGTTCAGGAACTCGGGCTTGAACGCCGTCCGCACCGCCGTCATGACGGCCTCGCGCTTGGCGCCGTTCTCCATCGTCGGGTCGACCAGGAACTGCGACCCCAGGTTGGAGGTCAGGATCAGGATCGTGTTGCGGAAGTCGACCGTGCGGCCCTGCCCGTCGGTGAGCCGCCCGTCGTCCAGGACCTGCAGCAGGACGTCGAAGACCTCGGGGTGGGCCTTCTCCACCTCGTCGAGCAGCACCACCGAGTAGGGGCGGCGCCGGACGGCCTCGGTGAGCTGGCCGCCCTCCTCGTAGCCGACGTATCCGGGCGGCGCGCCGACCAGGCGGGCCACCGAGTGCTTCTCGGCGTACTCGCTCATGTCGATGCGGGTCATCGCCCGCTCGTCGTCGAACAGGAACTCCGCGAGGGCCTTGGCCAGCTCGGTCTTGCCGACGCCGGTCGGGCCGAGGAACAGGAACGAGCCGGTGGGGCGGTCGGGGTCGGCGACGCCGGCGCGGGCGCGCCGGACCGCGTCCGACACCGCGCGCACCGCGGCGGACTGGCCGATGAGGCGGCGGCCGAGCTCGTCCTCCATCCGCAGCAGCTTCTCGGTCTCGCCCTCCAGGAGCCGGCCGGAGGGGATGCCGGTCCACGACCCCACCACGTCGGCGACGTCGTCGGGGCCGACCTCCTCCTTGACCATGGCGTCGCGGTCGTCGGCGGCCTCGGCGGCCTGCGCCAGCTGCTTCTCCAGCTCGGGGATCTCGCCGTAGGTGAGCCGCGCGGAGGTCTCCAGGTCGCCGTCGCGCTGGGCCCGCTCGGCCTCGCCGCGGGCGGCGTCGATGCGCTCCTTGATCTCGCCGACGCGGTTCAGCCCGGCCTTCTCCCGCTCCCAGCGGGCGACCAGGGCGTTCAGCGACTCCTGCTTGTCGGCCAGGTCGCGGCGCAGCCGCTCCAGCCGCGCCTTGGACGCCTCGTCGGTCTCCTTGGCGAGGTTCAGCTCCTCCATCTTCAGCCGGTCCACCGCGCGCTGCAGCTCGTCGACCTCGACGGGCCGCGAGTCGATCTCCATGCGGAGCCGGGACGCGGCCTCGTCGACCAGGTCGATGGCCTTGTCGGGCAGGAACCGGGCGGTGATGTAGCGGTCCGACAGCGTCGCCGCGGCGACGAGCGCCGAGTCGTTGATCTGCACCTTGTGGTGCGCCTCGTAGCGGCCCTTCAGCCCGCGCAGGATCGCGATGGTGTCCTCGACGGTCGGCTCGCCGACGAAGACCTGCTGGAAGCGGCGCTCCAGCGCCGGGTCCTTCTCGATGCGCTCGCGGTACTCGTCCAGCGTGGTCGCGCCGATCATGCGCAGCTCGCCGCGGGCCAGCATCGGCTTCAGCATGTTGCCGGCGTCCATCGCGCCCTCGGCGGCGCCGGCGCCGACCATGGTGTGCAGCTCGTCGATGAACGTGACGACCTGCCCGTCGCTCTCCTTGATCTCGCCGAGGACGGCCTTCAGCCGCTCCTCGAACTCGCCGCGGTACTTGGCGCCGGCGACCATCGCCGACAGGTCCAGGGAGACCAGGCGCTTGCCGCGCAGCGACTCGGGCACGTCGCCGGCGACGATCCGCTGGGCGAGGCCCTCCACGACGGCGGTCTTGCCGACGCCCGGCTCGCCGATCAGCACCGGGTTGTTCTTGGTGCGCCGCGACAGCACCTGCACCACGCGGCGGATCTCGGTGTCGCGGCCGATGACGGGGTCGAGCTTGCCGTCGCGGGCGGCGGCGGTGAGGTCGACGCCGTACTTCTCCAGCGCCTGGTAGGTCTCCTCGGGGTTCTCGGAGGTGACGCGGGCGTGCCCGCGGACCTTCTCGAACGCGTCCAGCAGCGCCTGCGGGGTCGCGCCGGCGTCCTTCAGCAGCGCGGCGGCGGGGCCGCCGTCGGCGGCGAGGCCGACGAGCAGGTGCTCGGTGGAGACGTACTGGTCCTGCAGTTCCTCGGCGCGGTGCTCGGCGGTCGCCAGCACCCGCTGGAGCTGCCCGCCGATGCGCGGCTCGGGCACGGTGGCGCCGCTGGCCTTCGGCAGCCGCGCCAGCTGCTCCTCGGCGAGGCGGCGGATGGCGGCGGGGTCGGCGCCGACGGCCTCCAGCAGCGGCGCGGTGGTGCCCTCGGGCTGCGCCAGCAGCGCCGCCAGCAGGTGGACGGGCTCGATCTGGGGGTTCCCCTCGGTCGCGGCCCGCCGGATCGCGACCGTCATCGCCTCGCGGCTCTTCAGGGTCAGGTTGCTGCTCATCTACGGCTCCCCGTGGAAGGTCCTAGTCCCGGTTGCGCTCGTGCCACACCACGACGCCGGTGCGGCGGATCGGCACCAGGTCGGATCCTGGAGTGCCACCGGAGGCCCCGCCCCGCCGCTGCTGCTGCGCGAGGCGCGCGGCGACGGCACGGGTCGATTCGAGTTCGTTGCTGAGTTCCTCCAGCGCGCGGCGCGCCAGCGCCAGCTCGTCGTGCAGGCGGGCGTTGTCGCGCTGGAGTTCGAGGATGTGCTTGATGCCCGTCAGGTTGATGCCCTCCTCCTGGGAGAGCCGCTGGATCTCGCGGAGCATCACGATGTCGCGCATCGAGTAGCGGCGGCCCCGCCCGGCCGTGCGGCCGGGGGAGACCAGGCCGAGCCGGTCGTAGGTCCGCAGCGTCTGCGGGTGCAGCCCGGACAGCTGCGCCGCCACCGAGATCACGTAGACGGGGGTGTCGTCGCCGAACGGGGCGGTGCTCATGGCGCCTACTCCTCCTTGGCCTGCTGCAGCAGCTCGGCGCGCAGGTCCTCGCCGCCGCCCGCCGCGCGCAGCCGCTCCAGCGCCGCGCGGGTGTCGTCGTCGATCTTCTGCGGGATCTGCACGGCGACGGTGACCAGCAGATCGCCCTTGGTGCCGTCGCGCCGGGTCGCGCCGCGGCCCTTGACCCGCAGCACCCGGCCGTTGGGGGTGCCCTCGGGCAGCCGCAGCGTCACCGGCTGGCCCTGGAACGTGGGCACCTTGATCTCGCCGCCGAGCGCGGCCTCGGCGAACATCACCGGGACCTCCAGCGTCAGGTTGTCGCCGCTGCGCCCGAACACCGCGTGCGGCAGCACCTTGATGTTGACGTACAGGTCGCCGTGCGGGCCGCCGTTCTCGCCGGGGGCGCCCTTGCCCTTCAGCCGGATCTTCTGGCCGTCGGCGACGCCCGCGGGGATGCGGGCCTGGATGGTGCGGGTGCCGGTGGCGCGGCCGCTGCCGCTGCAGGTGGGGCACGGGTCGTCGACGACCAGGCCGCGGCCGTGGCAGACATGGCAGGGCTCCTGGAAGCCGAACTTGCCGAGGTTGCGGGTCTCCTGGCCGGTGCCCTCGCAGTTCGCGCAGACCCGCGGCACGGTGCCGGACTTGGCGCCGGTGCCGTGGCAGGTCGGGCAGGCCGCCTCGCTGGTCAGCTTCAGGGGGACGGTCACGCCGTTCATGGCGCGGCCGAACGACAGCGTCACCTCGGTCTCGATGTCGGCGCCACGACGGGCCCGCCGGGCGCCGGTGCCCGGACGGGTCGCCCCGCCCCGGTTGAACAGCCCGCCGAACAGGTCGCCGATGCGTTCCCCGGTGCCGGCGCCGCCGCCCTGCTGCCCGAACAGGTCGCCGAGGTCGAACCCGAAGCCGCCGCCCGGCTGGCCGCCGCCGCGGAACCCGCTCGGCATGGAGCGGACCGCGTCGTACTCCTTGCGGCGCTTGTCGTCCGACAGCACCGAGTGCGCCTCGGAGATCTCCTTGAAGCGCTCCTCGGCCTCGGCGTCGCCCTTGTTGGTGTCGGGGTGGTACTTGCGGGCCAGCTTGCGGTACGACTTCTTGATCTCGTCGGTCGTGGCGGTCTTCGAGACACCGAGGACCTTGTAGTAGTCCTTGTCCAGGTAGTCCTTGGTGCTCACAACGCCCCGCTCTCCGCTACTGCCGAAACCTCATGTCGTTCATGCCCCGGGCGGCCCCGCCCCGTGCGGGACGGGGCCTTCCGGGTTTGGTGCTACTCGCCCGCGCCGGCGGCGTCGCCGCCCGCCTCGGGCTCGGCGACCGCGACGCGCGCGGGCCGCAGGATCCGCTCACCGATGCGGTAACCGGGCTGCAGGACGTTCACCACGCTCGTCTCGGTCACGTCCGGCGAGTACGAGTGCATGAGCGCCTCGTGCACGTTCGGGTCGAACGCCTCGCCGGGCTCGCCGAAGCGCTCCAGGCCGAGCTTGCCGGTGGTGGCCTCCAGGGCCTCGGCGACCGACTTGAACCCGCCGGTCAGCTCGTTGTGCTCGCGGGCCCGGCCGATGTCGTCCAGGATCGGGAGCAGGTCGCCCAGCACGTTGCCGACCACGTGCTCGCGCAGCTGACCCTTGTCGCGGTCGACGCGCTTGCGGTAGTTGGCGTACTCGGCCTGCAGCCGCTGCAGGTCGGCGGTGCGCTCGGCGAGCTGCTCCTTGAGCGCGGCGGCCTCGCCGTCCGCGGCGGGCGCCGGCCCGGCGGCCGGGGCCTCGGGGGACGGCGTCGCCGCCGCCTCCCGCACCTCGCCGGTCTCGGGGTCGATGCGCCGCCTGTCGCGGATCACGGGACCGTCCTGCTCCTCGCCCTTACCGGGGGAGGTCACGGCGCCTCCTCGCCTAGCGGCTCGGAGCCGCGTGTCCTCGGGTGCTCCATCATTTTGTTCGCTTCGCTCACGGGTCAGGCACCGCCCTTCGGCTTCTCGTCGTCCACGATCTCGGCGTCGACGACCTCGTCGTCGTTCTGCGGGCCCTGCGCGTCGGCGGTCGGGCCCTGGTCGCCGGCCGCGGCCGCGCCCTCGGGGTTCTGCGCGTACATCGCCGCGCCCATCTTCTGGCTGACCTGGGCGAGCTTCTCGGCGGAGGCCTTGATCGCGTCGGTGTCGGTGCCCTCCAGGGCCTGCTTCACCTCGGCGACGGCGCCCTCGACCTCGGACTTCAGCTCCGCGGGGACCTTCTCGTCGTTCTCGCGCAGGAACTTCTCGGTCGAGTAGGCCAGGGTGTCGGCCTGGTTGCGGACCTCGGCCTCCTCCTTGCGCCGGCGGTCCTCCTCGGCGTACTCCTCGGCGTCGCGCATCATCTTCTCGATGTCGTCCTTGGGCAGCGCCGAGCCGCCGGTGATGACCATCGACTGCTCGCGGCCGGTGCCCTGGTCCTTGGCCGAGACGTTGACGATGCCGTTGGCGTCGATGTCGAAGGTGACCTCGATCTGCGGGACGCCGCGCGGCGCCGGCGGCAGGCCGGTCAGCTGGAAGGTGCCGAGCTTCTTGTTGTAGGCGGCGATCTCGCGCTCGCCCTGGTAGACCTGGATCTCCACCGAGGGCTGGTTGTCGTCGGCGGTGGTGAAGGTCTCCGAGCGCTTGGTCGGGATCGTGGTGTTCCGCTCGATGATCTTGGTGAAGATGCCGCCCTTGGTCTCGATGCCGAGCGACAGCGGGGTCACGTCCAGCAGCAGGACGTCCTTGACCTCGCCCTTCAGCACGCCGGCCTGCAGCGAGGCGCCGATCGCGACGACCTCGTCGGGGTTGACGCCCTTGTTGGGCTCCTTGCCGCCGGTCAGCTCCTTGACCAGCTCCGACACCGCGGGCATGCGGGTCGAGCCGCCGACCAGGACGACCTGGTCGATGCCCGAGACCGAGATGCCGGCGTCCTTCAGGACGTTGTTGAACGGCGCCTTGGTGCGCTCGAGCAGGTCGGCGGTCAGGCGCTGGAACTCCGCCCGCGACAGCTTCTCGTCCAGGTGCAGCGGGCCCTCGGCCGAGGCGGTGATGTAGGGCAGGTTGATCTGGGTCTCGGTCGAGCTGGACAGCTCGATCTTGGCCTTCTCGGCCGCCTCGCGCAGCCGCTGCAGCGCCATCTTGTCCTTGGACAGGTCGACGCCGTTGGCGTTCTTGAACTTCTCCACCAGCCACTTGACGACGGCGTCGTCCCAGTCGTCGCCGCCCAGGTGGTTGTCGCCGGAGGTGGCCTTGACCTCGACCACGCCGTCGCCGACCTCCAGGAGGGACACGTCGAACGTGCCGCCGCCGAGGTCGAACACCAGGATGGTGGCCTCGTTCTCCTTCTCCAGGTGGTACGCCAGCGCGGCGGAGGTGGGCTCGTTGATGATGCGCAGGACGTTCAGGCCCGCGATCTGGCCGGCCTCCTTGGTGGCCTGGCGCTGGTGGTCGGAGAAGTAGGCCGGGACGGTGATGACCGCGTCGGTGACCTTCTCGCCCAGGTAGGCCTCGGCGTCGCGCTTGAGCTTCTGCAGCACGAACGCGCTGATCTGCTGCGGCGTGAAGTCCTTGCCGTCGACGGTGGTCTTCCAGTCGGTGCCCATCTCGCGCTTGACCGAACGGATCGTCCGGTCCACGTTGGTCACCGCCTGGCGCTTGGCGACCTCGCCCACCAGGACCTCGCCGTTCTTGGCGAAGGCGACGACGGACGGCGTGGTCCGCGACCCCTCCGCGTTGGCGATGACGGTGGGCTCGCCGCCCTCCAGGATCGCGACGACCGAGTTGGTCGTCCCGAGGTCGATGCCGACCGCACGTGCCATGTCTCTCGTCCTCCGTCGTTGCTCTTGCCTGTTCAGGTCCGGCCGCGATGCCCCCGAAGGCGCGCCCGGTCGTAGCTCTCTCTGCAGTACAGGGTGCCGTGGGCGGTTCCGGTTGTCAAATGACTTGAGTCCACCCGGCTCAACTTTGCTGATGTCCTCTACAACAGGACGTGTGAGTGCCCTATTCCGGTTCCCCGAACCGCGCCGTGCGCCGCAGAATCGGCTGCGGGGATGAGGGCGGCTCCGCCGCGCGGACGACCCGCGAAAGCGATCGGCGGTACCGGGTGATACCGGGGTGACCGCCGTCCGCGCCACGAAAGGCCGCCAATGACAGGGGAGCCACTCAACGGCGACTCACCCGTGCTGGAGAAGCCCGTGCCGGCACCGTCCCTGCACGACCCGGAGCGGTTCGCCGAGATCTTCGACGGGCACTTCGCCGAGATCCACCGCTACGCCGCCCGGCGCCTGGAGGACCGCGACGCCGCCTACGACGTCGCGTCCCAGACGTTCCTGGAGGCGTTCCGGGGCCGGCACCGCTTCGACGGGTCGCGCGGGACGGTGCGCAGCTGGCTGTACGGCATCGCCACCAACCTCATCGGCAAGCACCGCCGCACCGAGCAGCGCGCGCTCCGGGCCCGCGCCCGCCTCGGCGCCGCGCCGCCCGCCGAGGGCCACGCCGACCGGGTGAACGCGCGGGTGAGCGCGCAGGGCCTGCGCGGCGCGCTCGCGGGCGCGATCGCCGCGCTGCCGGACGGCGAGCGCGACGTGCTGCTGCTCGTCGCGCTCGCCGACCTCAGCCACGAGGAGGTGGCGGCCGCCCTGGCCATCCCCTACGGCACGGTGGGGTCCCGGTTGAGCCGGGCCAGGAAAAGGCTGCGTAAGGCGCTCGGCGGGACCAACCCGATGCTCGACCTGGAGGAAGACGATGGATGAGATCCGGATGGTCCGCGAGGCCTATGGCGAGCCCGCCCCGCCGACCCTGCGGGAGATGACCCGTGCGCGCGCGCTGTTCACCGATGAGGCGCCCCCGCGCCGGAGGCGGTGGCGGCTGAAGGCCGGGATCGGCCTGGTCGCGGTAGGAGCGGCGGCGTCCGTCGCCATCGCGCTCACCGGCCCCGGCGGCGGCGGAGGGACGCCCGGTGCCCCGCACGCCCAGGTCGACCTGGACCGCGAGGCCGTGCTGGCGGCGGCGTCCAAGGCCGAGCAGGTGCCCGCCGGCAAGTACTGGTACTCCGACCACATCACCGGGCAGTCCTACATCATGCGGACCAAGGCCGGCACGTACGCGATCGCCGGCGCGCATACCGAGTTCTTCCGCTGGGCCGGCGCCCGCAAGGGCATGGGCGAGGGGTTCTGGGGCCGTGACCTGCCCGCCCGGCCGCTCACCGCCGCGGACGAGGCGGTCTGGAAGCGCGACGGCTCCCCGAAGTCCTTCCGCGTCTGGTCCAACGACCACTACTACACCTACACGGCCGCGGCGACGGACTGGAAGGTGGACCGCCCGTCCGCGATCGGAGGCGGCACCTTCGGCCGGCTCACCACCCGGCAGGTCCATGACCTGCCGTCAGATCCCGCCGCCCTCGCCGCCAGGTTCCTGAAGCCGAAGCCGGGGGATGCCAAGGGGCTCGCCTTGAACACCCCGCGCCTCAAGGTCCTCACCGTCGGGACGCTGCTGGAGGAGCTGCCGGTGTCGCCCGCCGTCCGGGCCGGCCTGATGCGGGCCCTCGCCAGGCAGCCGGGGATCCACCCCATCGGCAAGGTCACCGACCTGCTCGGCCGGACCGGCGTCGCGCTCGCCTCCGACCCGGTCCGCAATACCGCCACCGGCGAGTTCGGCGCGCCGAAGGCCGAGCAGGGCACCTTCTCCAGCCGCGCGGTCATCGTCTTCGACCAGAAGACCGGGGCGCTGCTCGGGCAGCACGAGGAGCTGGTCGAGCCGGGCGGCCCGTACCGCGCCCAGCGGCCCGGGTTCGTCATCAACTACGTGCTGGTGCGCGGGCTCGGCTGGGCCGAAAGCCAGCCGAAGCCGCCGGCCAGGCTGCCGTTCTGATCCATCCTTGAGCGGGCCGTCCTTCGCGGGCGGCCCGCTTCCTCCATTTCCGGGGAAGGCGATCGCGCGAGCGGACAACAAGGGGTGACCATCGCCCAGCACAGCACCGTCACCACAAGGAGCCGCGCATGATCGCTCCCCCCGAGGCCCCGCCCGGCGACGCCGGGGTGATCGGGCGGTCGCGGGACGAGCCGGAGCTGTTCGGTGCGATCTTCGACGCCTATTTCGCCGAGATCCACCGCTACCTGGCCCGCCGCCTGGACGCGCACACCGCCGACGACCTGGCGGCCGAGACGTTCGCGGTGGCCTTCCGCGGCCGCGACCGCTACGACCTGTCCCGCCCGAACGCGCGGCCCTGGCTGTACGGGATCGCCACCAACCTGGCGGGCCGGCACCGCCGCGACGAGCGGCGCAAGCTGACCGCGCTCGCCCGGGTCGGCCCCGGCGCCGCCGCGGCCGGCCACGAGGACGCCGTGGCCGCCCGCGTCACCGCCGAGGGCGTGCGCGGCCCGCTCGCCCGCGCCGTCGCCGCGCTGCCCGCGGGCCAGCGCGACGTGCTGCTGCTCGTCGTGCTCGGCGGACTGTCCTACGAGGAGGTCGCGGTGGCGCTGGACGTCCCGTTCGGCACCGTCTCCTCGCGGCTGAACCGGGCCCGCAAGAAGCTGCGCAAGGCCCTCGGCGACACCGATCCGCTGCTCGACGACCAGGAAGGGGCCTCCCGATGAACGACCTCGACGCCGTCCGCGCGCTGTACCCGGAGGACCCGCCCGCGCCGTCCGCGCACACCGTCGCCGCCGCCCGGCTGCGGATGACCGCCGCAGCGCCGCCGCCCCGCCGCCGGTGGCGGCTGAAGGCCGGCCTCGGCCTGGTCGCCGCCGCCACGGCCGGGGCCGCCGCGCTCACCCTGCTCCCGTCCGGTGGCACCCCGAAGCCGCCCGGAACGGTGCTGTCTCCTCAGGCCCTCCTGCTGGCCGCCGCGACGAAGGCGGAGAAGGAACCGTCGAAGGGCGCGTACTGGTACACCAAGCGCATCGACGGCATGCAGAGGTTCCCGCTCGGCAAGGACTACCTCCTCGACCGCCGGGTCGAACGGGAGGTCTGGGCCCCCTCCTCCCCGAAGGAGTACTCCTGGGGCATCGAGCGGCTCCTCGGCATCAAGCCGGTCGACGAGGCCGCGTGGAAGCGCGACGGCTCGCCCCGCGAATGGAAGGTGCGGGGCGACGGCGACTTCCCGGCCGGGAGGGCCGGCTGCATCGGGCCCCTCGGTGAAGGCATGAACAGGTCCCTGACCGTCACGGCGTCACCGGGGGAGCGGTACGCCCTCCCCTGGGGTGCGCAGCCGGGCTGGTCGGGATACGCCGGCCACAGCTACTCCGTGGCCCAGCTGGCCGCGATGCCGGTCGATCCCGGCGCGCTCAAGGTCCGGCTGCTGAAGGACATGAAGCGCTTCGGCGACGGCATGACGGCCAGGGACCTCGACGCGTGGATCTTCGATCTCGGCATCAGGCTGCTGGTCGACCGGCCCGCGCCGTCCGCCCTCCGCGCCGCCGTCTACCGCATGCTGGCCGCGCTGCCCGGAGTGGCCGGGCGGGGCCGGGTCACCGACGCGCTCGGCCGGACGGGGCAGGCGATCGCGATGAGCCGCAACGCCGTGGAGACCCGGATCGTGGTGGACCCGGCGACGGGCCGCCTGCTGTCGACCGAGGAGGTCGCCCTGTACCCGGGCATCGAGCGGCGCAAGGGCCAGCTCCTTCGGTACGAGCTGATCCAGGAGGCGCGCTGGACCGCCCGGCGGCCCGCCCTGCCCGCCGAGCGCCGCAACCTCACCAAGGACGGCGTCCCGGTCAAGGAGGCCTGCAAGCGGTACGGGTCCTGACCGGGTCAGGTCCAGAACGACGCGGGCAGCGCCTCGATCTCGACCGCGGCCTGCTCGAAGTCGGCGGCGACCGACATCGGCACCGCACCGCCCATGCCGCGGATGATCGCGGCGTTCAGCCGGGCGCGGGCGGCGACCGTGGCCCCGAACGCGGCCCGGTCGCCCTCGTACCCGTAGGCGTCCAGCAGCAGGGCGAGGCGGCGGGAGCGCTCGTCGAAGGCGGTGAACCCGGTCGCCCGGACGACCCGGCGGGCGTGCAGCGGCACCCAGGTCAGCGCGGTGAACGCCAGGTCGAGCTCGCGTGAGGAGGGGCCCGCGGTGTCCCAGTCGACGAAGCCGACCAGGCCGTCGTCCCACACCGCGTTGTACGGCGAGGCGTCGTGGTGGCCGATGACCAGGCCGGGCCGCCACGGGCGTCCCGACAGCCAGACCGCGCCGTCCGGCGGGACGTACCCGGCGGTCGTGTCGTGCAGCCGCCGCAGCCACGCCCCGGCCTGCTCCAGCGCCTCGTCGGCGTGCGCCCAGCCCGGCCACGGGCGGCGCTCCCCGATCGTGTCGCCGTGCAGGTAGGTCAGGACCTCGCGGCCCTGCTCGTCGAAGCCGAGCACGCGGGGCGCGCCCTGGAACCCGGCCGCCTCCAGGTGGCGCAGCACGTCGTGGACGGCGGGCGTCCAGGGATGGGCGGGCCGGTGGACGGTGTCGCCGACGCGGACGCCGCCCACATGCCTGCCTCCCGGCAGGCGCTGTTCTTCCATGCCCTCTGTTGTACGCCGCTAGGCGGCGCAGAGCCCCAGGTTTTTCCGCTTGGCGACCAGGCGCTTGACGCCGAGCCGGTAGTCGCGGGCGTCCTTCTTGGCGAGGACGAGCCGCCATTCCCCCTGCTCCAGGGCGAACCGCCGCAACCTGCGGGTACCGGCCTGGACGGTGCGGACGGTCGCGGTGTCGCCCTTCACCCGCACGCTCGTGATCGTGTAGGGGGCGCCCTGGTGGAGGGGACGGCACCGCTTCAGCAGCCGCGTGTAGGCCTTCTGGGACATGAGGCGCTGACCTGCGGTGGTCCACAGGTTCCAGACCCCGGCGGCGTCGCCCGCCGCGTCGGCCTTCAGCAGCGCGGTGGCGGCGGCGCGCACCCGGTCCGCGCCGCGCGGGTTCACCGGCGTCACCGGCTCGGTGGTGAAGACCAGCCGGTCCCTGGTGCCCGCCGGCCGCTCCGGTGCCGCCATGTGGACCGCGACGCCGGAGAAGAAGGCGACCGCGCCGGCGGCGAAGAGGGCGATCATGGAGAGGTACAGCGCGCCGTCGTCGTGCTTCACGGCGAGCAGGATCACCGGCAGGCTCATCGCGATGAGGAAGGCCGCCGCGGTGACGAGCGCGGCGGTCCAGCCCGTGCCGCCCGCCGCCGCGGCGGCGAGCGGGACGAGCGCGGTGGCGGCCAGCACGCCGACGCCGGCGCGCGGCCGGGACCCGGCCGTCTTCCAGGCGAGCACGGCGCCCGCGAGCAGGGCCCCGCCCACCACCAGAAGAATCACATTCCGGATCTTAAGGGTGCAGTGCCCATATAGCGCGCCTTCCGCCACAGCATGCGCGCTTGTGCAGTGCGGCGTCCCGGGTTCTTTGTCCGCGGATGAGCCGTTCCGGGGGCTAGCCGAGCAGGTCCGCCGGGGACGTGCCGGGCTCGGACAGGGAGAGACCGAGCCCGGCCCGCTCCACCAGCCACCGGCTCGGCCGGTAGCGGGGGTCGCCGGTCGCCTCCTGCAGGCCGCGCAGCACGCCGAGCACGTTCCCGGCGCCCGCCTGGTCGCCCCACTCCAGCGGCCCGCGCGGGTAGCCGAGGCCGAGCCGCACCGCGGTGTCGATGTCGGCCGGGGACGCCAGCCGCTGCGCCGCGATCTCGCAGCCGACGTTGACGATCGAGGCGAGCAGCCGCTGCGCGACCGTCCCCGGCGCGTCCCGCACGACCGTCACCGCGCGGCCGGACGCGGCGAGCGCCGCCCACGCCGCCCGCCCCGCCGCCGGGTCCACGCCGGGGTGGACGGCCAGCGTCAGCCGGGTGAAGAAGCCGCCGAACGGGTCGACGCCGAGGGTCCGCTCCACCGGCAGCCCCGCGTCGCGCGCCGCGTCCAGCGCGCTGCGCCCCCACGGCGCGACCAGCGCGACGGCCTCCGCCGAGGGCCGCTCGCCCGACTCCACCTGGACGCCGTTCGTGCCGAGCAGCGCGCCGAGCGTCTCCCGCACGTCCTCGGCGATCCACACCGGGCGCGCCTCCACCTGCGGCGCGGCCGGCTCGGGCGGCACCTCCTGAGCGCCGTCCGCATAGCGGTAGAAGCCCTCGCCGGTCTTGCGGCCGAGCAGCCCCGCCTCCATCCGCGCCCGCGTGATCCGCGACGGGCGAAGGCGCGGCTCGTCGTAGAACCCGGCCCAGATGCTCTCCAGCACCGGGTGCGACACGTCCAGCCCGGTCAGGTCCATCAGCTCGAACGGGCCCATCTTCAGCCCGAGGACGTCGCGCGCGACGCGGTCCACGTCCACCGGCTCGGCCACGCCCTCCGCCAGCAGCTGCAGCGCCTCGGTGACCAGGCCGCGCCCGGCGTGGTTGACCAGGAAACCCGGCGTGTCCGCGGCCAGCACCGGCTCGTGCCCGAGCCGCCGCACCAGGTCCGCGAGCGCGCCCTGCAGCCACGGCGCCGTCCGCGCCCCCGGCACGACCTCCACCAGCCGCATCAGCGGCACCGGGTTGAAGAAGTGCAGGCCCGCGAGCCGGGACGGGTCGCGCAGCGCCGCGCCGATCGCGGTGACCGACAGCGAGCTGGTGTTGGTGGCCAGCACGGTGTGCGCGGGCGCGGCCTTCTCCAGCGCCGCGAACAGCTCCTGCTTGACGGCCAAGTCCTCCCGGACGGCCTCGATCACCAGGTCGCAGTCCTGCAGCGGCGTCAGCGGATCACCGACCGGGACCAGGCGCGTCTTGGCGTCCGCCGCGTCGGCCGGCGACATCCGCCCCTTGGCCGCCAGCCGGTCGAACATCGCGCCGATCTGCTCCACCGCCTGGACGACCGCGTCCATCCGGGCGTCGGCGAGCTCCACCCGCAGCCCGCCCGCCGCCGCCAGCTGCGCGATCCCGCGCCCCATCACCCCGGTCCCGATCACCCGGACCGCCGCCACCTGTTCCGCCCACTGCCGCATCGTCTCCACGCCCCTCATTCAACCGCCCGGACCGAGGGGGCATACCCTGCGGGCGACGCCCGACCCCGGAGGAGCACGATGCGCGACGTGGTGATCTGCGAACCCCTGCGTACCCCCATCGGCCGGTTCGGCGGCGCGCTGAAGGCCGTCACCCCGGCCGCGCTCGCCGCCACCGTGATCCGCGAGCTGCTGGCCCGCACCGGCCTGCCCGGCGACGCGGTCGGCGAGGTGATCCTCGGTCAGTGCAACCCCAGCTCCGACGCGCCCGCCATCGGCCGGGTCGCCGCCCTCGACGCGGGCCTGCCGGTCACCGTCGGCGGCGTCCAGCTGGACCGCCGCTGCGGCTCGGGGCTGCAGGCCGTGATCAACGCGGCCATGCAGGTCCAGACCGGCGTCGACGACCTGATCATCGCGGGCGGCGTGGAGAGCATGAGCAACGCGCCCTTCTACACGACCGACGCCCGCTGGGGCGTCCGCGGCCCGAGCCTGGAACTGCACGACGCCCTCGCCCGGGGCCGCGTCACCGCCGGCGGCGACCACCACCCCGTGCCCGGCGGGATGCTGGAGACCGCCGAGAACCTGCGCCGCGAGTACGGCATCGGCCGGGTGGAGCAGGACGAGGTCGCCGCCCGCTCGCACGAGCGCGCCGTCGCCGCGCAGCAGGCGGGCCGGTTCGCGGACGAGATCGTCCCCGTCACCATCGCGTCCCGCAAGGGCGACACGGTCGTGGACACCGACGAGCACCCGCGCCCCGGCACCACCGTGGAGACCCTCGCCGGGCTGCGCCCGATCCTCGGCAAGGCCGACCCCGAGGCGACCGTCACCGCCGGGAACGCCAGCGGCCAGAACGACGCCGCCGCGGTCTGCGTCGTCACCACCCCCGAGCGCGCCGCCGAGCTCGGCCTGAACCCGCTGGTCCGGCTGGTCTCCTGGGCGCACGCGGGCGTGCCGCCGCGCACGATGGGCATCGGCCCCGTCCCCGCGACGGCCAGGGCCCTGGCGGCGGCGGGCCTGTCCCTGGCCGACATCGACCTGATCGAGCTGAACGAGGCGTTCGCCGCGCAGGTCCTGGCCGTCACCCGCGAGTGGGACTTCAAGGACGCCGACTGGGACCGCACCAACGTCAACGGCTCCGGCATCTCCCTCGGCCACCCCGTCGGCGCCACCGGCGCCCGCATCCTCGCCACGCTCGCGCGCGAGATGCACCGCCGCGAGGCCCGCTACGGCCTGGAGACGATGTGCATCGGCGGCGGCCAGGGCCTCGCGGCGGTCTTCGAGCGGGTCTAGGGGCGCCAGGACGGGTCGCGGCCGGACAAGGCGACCAGTTCGTCCAGGGGCGTGGCGTCCGCCGGGACCTCCGCCCGCGGGCCGAACGGGCCGCCGGGTTCCCGCGCCTCGTCGGGCAGCCCCGCGTAAAGCTTCATGCAGGCTTCGATGTGGGCGGGCTCGGCCGTCCAGGGGCGGCCGGTGGCGCGGGCGACGTCCCAGCCGTGCACGACCAGCTCGTTCAGCGCGACGGTGGCGACGACGGCGCCGGGCAGGTCCAGACCGCCCGCCTGCGTCATGCCGTCCCAGGCGGCCGGGTCGCGCCACGCCTCGGCGAGGCCGTCCAGCCGCCCGGCGAACTCCTCGCGCCAGCCGGCGGGGAGCCGGGACGCGTCGCCGGGCCTCTCCTCCTTGGGCTCCTTGCGGGCGGAGTGAACGAGTGCCTGGCTCAGCCCGCCGACGTGGTCGATCAGGTCGCCGAGGGTGTAGCCGGGACAGGGGGTGGGGCCTTTGAGCTGCTCGTCGGTGACGTCCGCGAGCAGGCCGGCCACGGCGCGCGCCGCCGGGCCCAGATCGAATTCGGGTTCCATACGGGGGTAGACCGGTCCGGCGCGGGAAAGTCATCGCCGCAGGGTTAGGCAATACGTGAGCAAGCGCACATACCTCGGTTCGGTAACGTCCGGTACCGCACCGGTGACGGCATAAGCTACTGACGAGTAGTATTCGGCCCCCGGATGAAGAGCAGTCTGTCGCGCGCCCTACGCTGACAGCCAACGCCCGTACCTCAGGAGGACGGAACAGTGTTCCTGGCCACTTTGCTGATCGGCCTTGCCGGAACGGCGGTCGCGTTGGCGCTCGCCGGCAAGCGCGTGTTGTTCCTATGGAAGCTCTTCAAGAGCGGACAGCCCGATCCCGAGCGCGTGCTGCAGGTCAAGCGCGACCCCAAGGGTGACGTCGAAGGACAGGTGACCGAGGTCCTCGGGCAGCGCAAGCTGCTGAAATGGACCGTTGCCGGTCTCGCGCACGCCGCGGTGATGTGGGCGTTCTTCCTGCTGGCCACCGTCTACCTCGAGGCCGGCGTCGCGCTGCTGTTCGGGCTGGACAAGCACATCCCGTTCCTGCAGACCTGGGGCCCGATCGGCTTCGTCCAGGACACCATCGCGCTGCTGTGCGCGCTCGGCCTGATCGTGTTCGCGATCATCCGGTTCAAGGACTCGCCCAAGCGGCTGGACCGCAAGTCCCGCTTCAAGGGCTCGCACACCGGCGGCGCCTGGGTCATCCTCTTCATGATCTTCAACGTCGTGTGGACGATGTTCTTCTTCCGCGGCGTCGAGCGGGCCAACGGCAACCTGGCCTACGGCAAGGCGGCCTACTTCTCCTACCTGTCGGGCACCCCCTTCGAGGGCCTCAGCCACCACACGCTGGAGATCCTGGAGTCGGTCGGCCTGCTGGCCCACATCGGCGTCGCGCTGGTGTTCCTGGTCATCGTGGTGAACTCCAAGCACCTGCACATCTTCATCGCGCCGCTGAACGTCATGTTCAAGCGCCGCCCGAACGGCCTGGGCGCCGCGCAGCCGATGATGAGCAAGGGCAAGCCCCTCGACTTCGAGGAGGCCGACCCCGACGAGGACACCTTCGGCCGCGGCAAGATCGAGGACTTCACCTGGAAGGGCCTGCTGGACATGGCGACCTGCACCGAGTGCGGTCGCTGCCAGTCCCAGTGCCCGGCGTGGAACACCGGCAAGCCGCTGTCGCCCAAGATGGTCATCCTGGAGCTGCGCGACCACGCCTTCGCCAAGGCCCCCTACCTGATCGCCTCCGAGGAGGAGCGCGAGAAGTTCACCGACGAGCAGAAGCTCGAGATGCAGGTGGACAAGGAGCTGGTCGGCGAGAACGGCGTCATCCACCCCGACGTCCTGTGGTCCTGCACCAACTGCGGCGCCTGCGTCGAGCAGTGCCCGGTCGACATCGAGCACATCGACCACATCCTGGACATGCGCCGCTTCCAGGTCATGATCGAGTCCTCGTTCCCCTCCGAGGCCGGCGTCATGCTGAAGAACCTGGAGAACAAGGGCAACCCGTGGGGCATGTCGGAGTCCAAGCGCCTCGAGTGGGTCGAGGAAGTGGACTTCGAGGTCCCCGTCGTCGAGGACTCCCTGCCCGAGGGCACCGAGTACCTGTTCTGGGTCGGCTGCGCCGGCGCGCTGGAGGACCGGGCCAAGAAGACCACCAAGGCCGTCGCCGAGCTGCTGCACATCGCGGGCGTGAAGTTCGCGGTGCTGGGCGGCATGGAGGCCTGCACCGGTGACCCGGCCCGCCGCCTGGGCATGGAGTTCGTCTTCCAGATGCTCGGCCAGCAGAACGTGGAGACGCTGAACGAGGTCGGCGCCAAGAAGATCGTGGCGACCTGCCCGCACTGCTTCAACACCCTGGCCAACGAGTACCCGCAGATCGGCGGCGAGTACGAGGTCGTGCACCACACCCAGCTGCTGGCGCACCTGGTCGAGGAGGGCAAGCTCACCCCGGTCACCCCGATCGAGGAGAACATCACCTACCACGACCCCTGCTTCCTCGGCCGCCACAACAAGGTCTACAAGCAGCCGCGCGACATCATGGCCACCGTCCCGGGCGTCAAGACCCAGGAGATGCACCGCCACAAGGACCGCGGCTTCTGCTGCGGCGCCGGCGGCGCGCGCATGTGGATGGAAGAGCGCATCGGCAAGCGCATCAACACCGAGCGCGTGGACGAGGCGCTGGAGACCAACCCCGACACCGTCTCCACCGCCTGCCCGTTCTGCCTGGTGATGCTGGGCGACGCCATCAACGAGAAGAAGAACGAGGGCGCCGCCAAGGAGACCCTCGAGGTCGTCGACGTCTCCCAGCTCCTCATCCGCTCGGTCAAGGGTGAGGCGCCGAAGGAGCCCGTCGCCGCCGAGTAGCAACACCCTGTGGACGGCCCCGCTCCCGACGGAGCGGGGCCGTTCGCCGTCCCCGGCGGGTCAAGGGATCTCTAGGCCCTCATGGCCCGCCGCTGATCGCGCTTTCCCGGCGCGGCGGCCCGGCGCGCTGGTAGGACCGGGGAATGGCGCTGCTCCTGGCCGTCGTGGCCTTCCTGATGACGCTGACCGGCGGCCTGCTCGCCATGCGCGTGCGCGACCGCCGGCACCTGGTGCTCGGCCTGGCCGGCGGGCTGATCCTCGGCGTCGTCGCGTTCGACCTGCTGCCGGAGTCGCTGGAGATCTCCGATACCGAGCTGCTGCACGTCCCGCTGCCGATGATCGGGTTCGCCGCCGGGTTCCTGCTGCTGCACCTGGTGGAGCAGGCGGCGGCGCTGCACCAGGGGCACGAGGGCGAGTACGCGCCGCACACCCACGCGCACGGCTCGGCCGGGGGGCGGGTCGGCATCCTGGCGGCGTGCGCGCTGGTCGGGCACAGCCTCGTGGACGGCCTCAGCATCGGCCTGGGCTTCCAGGCCGACGCCCGGTCCGGGATCGTCGTGGCGATGGCGGTGATCGTGCACGACCTCGCCGACGGGTTCAACACCTTCACCGCCGCGTCGCTGAACCGCAGCGACCAGCGGCCCGCGCGGATCCTGCTGCTGCTGGACGCGCTCGCCCCGATCGCGGGCGCGGGGATCGCGCTGCTGGTGCCGGTGCCGAAGGCCGTCCTCGGCCCCTACCTGGGGTTCTTCGCGGGCGTCCTGCTCTACCTGGCGGCCGCCGAGATCCTGCCGGAGGCGCACAGCCCGCACCCGCGCGTCCTCACGCTGTGCCTGACGGGGGCCGGGCTGCTGACGGTCTTCGCCGTCGTCGCCCTCTCGCACTGAGCGGTCAGGGTTTGCGGCCCACCGCGCCGTACTGCGCCACCTCGTCCGGGACGCCGCCCTCGGGCCGCCACCGCGAGCACGACACCAGCCCCGGCTCGACCAGCTCGACGCCGTGCAGCAGCCCGGCGATCTGCGCGCCGGTGCGGGCCCGGATCGGCGGCTCGGCGTTGCGGTTCCAGAAGTCCATCGCCTGGACGTTGTGCTCGCCGCCGAGCTCCAGCGTCGGGTGGGTGAGCACCAGGTAGGAGCCGGACGGCACCGCCTCGACCAGGCGGTCCACGACGCGGTGGGCCTCGGCGTCGTCCAGCAGGAAGTTGACGATGCCGAGCATCATGATCGCGATCGGCCGCGCGAAGTCCAGGGTGCGGGCCGCCTCGCGCAGGATCGTGCCGGGGTCGCGGGCGTCGGCCTGCACGTAGGCGGTGGCGCCCTCGGGGGTGCTGGTCAGCAGGGCGCGCGCCTGCCGCAGCACCAGCGGGTCGTGGTCGACGTAGACCACCCGCACGTCCGGGGCGATGCGCTGGGCGACCTCGTGGACGTTGTCGGCGGTGGGCAGGCCGGTGCCGATGTCCAGGAACTGCCGGATGCCGGCCTCGCCCGCCAGGAACCGCACCGCGCGGCCGAGGAAGGCCCGGTCGGCGCGGGCCACCCGCACGATGCTCGGATACATCTGGAAGACCCGGTCGCCGACGGCGCGGTCGGCGGGGAAGTTGTCCTTGCCGCCGAGCCAGTGGTTCCAGACCCGGGCGTTGTGGGCGGTGCCGGGGTCGACCGGCGGTCCCTCGCTGCTCATGGGCCCATCATGCATGAGCGGCGGTCCCGGGACCGGCCCCTTGGCGGGCGGGCCGGTCCCGGCGCCGGCTCAGCTCATGATCTTGGACATGAAGTCCGGGTTGGCCTTGGTCCAGGCGTCCACCCCGGCCGCCGGGTCGCCCTTGTGCTGGTTGATCACGAGATCTTCCAGCGGGAAGAGCTTGTCGTCGGTCATGGTGAACCTCTTCAGCCACCCGTTCAGCTCGGGGAAGTCCTTCGCGAAGCCCTGGCGGGCCAGCATGGTGGCCTTCTCGGCGTCGCCGAACGCCTTCTTCGGGTCGGCCAGCGGCTTGATCGGGAACTTGCTGTAGGCCCAGTGCGGCTTCCACAGCGTCACCACGATCGGCTGCTTCGCCGCCGCCGACCGGCTGAGCTCGGCCAGCATCGCGGGCGTGGAGCCCTGCACCAGCTCGTACTTGCCGGCCAGCCCGTAGCCCGGGATCACCTTGCCCTTGACGATCTTCATCTCGCCGGCGCTCGGCTCGATGCCGACGATCCGCCTCTTGTAGCGGCCCGGGTTCTTCGCCAGGTCGGCGACGCTGTTCGCCGGGTCGTCCTTCAGCACCGCCAGCTGCATGCTCGCGTCGCCGTACCAGGGCCCGATCGTCTCGATCTTGTCCTTGTACCGGGTGTAGTAGTCGGCGTGCGTGGCGGGCAGCCACGAGTCCAGGAACAGGTCGACGTCGCCGGAGGCCAGGCCCGAGTACAGCGGGCCCGCGTCGACCTGCTGCAGCTTGACGTCGTAACCCTTCTTCTCCAGCTCCCGCTTCCACAGGTGACTGATCGCGACGTCCTCGTCCCAGGGGATGTAGCCGATGGTCAGCTTCTTCCCCTTGACGCCGTCCGCGCCGGTCAGCCCGAACCCCGCCGACACCAGCGCCAGCACCAGCACGCCGCCGAGCGCGAACGCCGGGCGCGGCCGGTAGGCCAGCACGGCGCGGCGGCCCGCCTCGGCGGTGCGCGTGCGCCCGGCCGGGCTGAGCCGGGAGCCGAGCGCGCCGGTCAGCCGGTCCAGGGTGATGGCGAGGACGACGACCGCCAGGCCCGCCTCGAAGCCCTTGCCGACGTCCAGCTGGGTGATCGCGCCGAACACCTCGGCGCCGAGGCCGCCCGCGCCGACCATGCCGGCGGTGACCACCATCGACAGCGACAGCATGATCACCTGGTTCACGCCGGTCATGATGGTGCCGAGCGCCAGCGGCAGCTGCACCCGGGTCAGGATGCGCGCGGGCGGGCTGCCGAACGCCTGCGCGGCCTCCACCGTCTCGGTGTCGACCTGGGCGATGCCGAGCCGGGTCAGCCGCACCCCCGGCGGCAGCGCGAAGATCATCGTGGCGATGACGCCGGGCACCTGGCCGACCCCGAAGAAGAAGATCGCCGGGATCAGGTAGACGAACGCCGGCATCGTCTGCATGAAGTCCAGCAGCGGCTGGACCACCGCCGCCACCCGCGGGCGGCGCGCCGACCAGACGCCGAGCGGGACGCCCACCGCCAGCGCCACCACGCTCGACACCAGCACCAGGGCCAGCGTCTTCATCGCCGAGTCCCACTCGCCGAGGTTGTCGATGAGCAGCATCCCGGCGAGGCCGAACAGCGCGAACAGCGGGCCGCGCAGCCACCAGCCGAGCAGCGCCACGATCAGCGCCATGACGAGCGCGGGCGGGCCGGACAGCACCGCCTCCACCCCGTCGACCAGGCCGGACACGGCGTCCTTGACCACGTCGAAGACGGGCCGGCCGTGCTCGGTGAGGAAGGAGACGGCGTCGTCGACGCGGTCCCCGATCGGGAGCTTACGCATGCGCGGCCACCTCCCCGGCGTTGCCGAGCGCGGCCAGCAGCGTGACGCGCGGGATGACGCCGAGCAGCCGCCCGGCCCCGTCGGCCACCGGCACCGGCACCGGGCTCTCGGCGCACCGGCCGAACAGGTCGGCGAGCGCGGTGTCGGGGCTCACCGGCGCCACCTCGCGGTCGATCAGCCCCTCCAGCGACGAGACGCCGTCGCGGACGGCCCGCGCGGCGGGCTCGGCGTGCACGACGCCGATCAGCCGGCGGTCCCGGCCGACGACGAAGGCGCCCGCGGACTGGGTCTCGCGCATCGCCCGCACCGCCGCCCGCGGGCCGTTCCCGGCGTCCACGATCGCCAGCGGCTTCTCCATCACCGAGTCGGCGGTGAGCACCCGCGCCCGGTCCACGTCGGCCACGAACTGGGCCACGTAGTCGTTGGCGGGGTCGGTCAGGATCTCCTCGGCGGTGCCGATCTGCATGACCCGGCCGCCGCGCATCATCGCGACCCGGTCGCCGAGCCGCATCGCCTCGTTCAGGTCGTGGGTGATGAACACGATCGTCTTGCCCAGCCCGGACTGCAGCTCCAGCAGCAGCTCCTGCATCTCCCGCCGGATCAGCGGGTCGAGGGCGCTGAACGCCTCGTCCATCAGCATGATGTCGGTGCCGGCCGTGAGGGCCCGCGCGATCCCGACGCGCTGCTGCATGCCGCCCGACAGCTCGCCCGGCAGCTTGTCCTCCCAGCCCTCCAGGCCGACGACCCGCAGGAACTCACGGGCCTTGCCCAGCCGTTCCTCCTTCGGGACGTTCTGAACTTCAAGGGCATAGGCGGCGTTCTCCAGCACCGTGCGGTGCGGGAACAGCGCGAAGTGCTGGAAGACCATGCTGATCTTCTTCTGCCGCACCTCGCGCAGGCCCTTCGGCGAAAGGCGGGTCAGGTCGGTGCCGTCGATCAGCACCCGCCCCGCCGTCGGCTCCAGCAGCCCGTTCAGCATGCGGATCAGGGTCGACTTGCCCGACCCCGACAGGCCCATGACCACGAAGATCTCTCCGGGCCGTACCTCGAACGACACGTCGAGCACGGCGGGCGTGACGCCCAGCCCGGCGATGTCCGCGCCGTCCCTCAGCCTGCGTTGCGCTTCGGCGGCCTTCCGGCCGAAGATCTTGGTGACGCCCTCGGCGCGCAGTGTGGACATGTTCTCCTCCCGGAGGTCCCCTGCGCGCGTCGGCCCAGGGCGCGACGCCGCACGGGCGCCGTCCCCTGGGCGGAGGCACGTGGAGACCGGTTCAGAGCTCTCCGGCGCCCGATGCCGCACGTGAGTAAACCGCAGGCAAAACAGGCACCCTGACTGTGCGTCAAGCGAAAGTACCTGTAAAGAGCAGATATTTCATCTTTGAGTGATCCCGGCCACAGAAAACGCCCCCCACCAGTGGCGGGGGGCGCATCGACCGGACGTCAGACCTTGCTCTGGTGGAAGTTCAGATACGACCGCGACGGCGTCGGCCCCCGCTGGTTCTGATAGCGCGAACCATACTTCTCCGACCCGTACGGGTACTCCGCCGGCGAACTCGTCCGGAACAGGCACATCTGCCCGATCTTCATCCCGGGCCACAACTTGATCGGCAGCGTCGCCACATTGGACAGCTCCAACGTCACGTGCCCGGTGAACCCGGGGTCGATCCACCCGGCCGTCGAGTGCGTCAGCAACCCGAGCCGCCCGAGGGAGCTCTTGCCCTCCAACCTGGCAGCCAGATCATCGGGCAGCGCGAACACCTCATACGTCGAGGCCAGCACGAACTCGCCCGGATGAAGCACGAACGCCTCGTCGGGCTCGACCTCCACCAGCCGCGTCAGATCGCTCTGCTCGATGGCGGGGTCGATGTGCGGGTACTTGTGGTTCTCGAACACCCGGAAGTACCGGTCGAGCCGGCAGTCCACACTGGACGGCTGGACCATGTCCGGCTCGAACGGGTCGATCCTGACCCGCCCGGACTCGACTTCGGCCCTGATATCGCGATCGGAGAGCAGCACGTCAGAACGGTACCGGCTCCAGCGGGGAGTCCGCCCACCCGCCACGGTTCCCGCAGCCCCCCGACTATCCGGTACCATGTCCGAACGACGGCACCCCCGTCGACGCGGATGTAGTTCAATGGCAGAACTTCAGCTTCCCAAGCTGATAGCGCGGGTTCGATTCCCGTCATCCGCTCCACACAAGGCCCAGGCCGGGGACAACTCCTGAACCTGGGCCTTCGTCGTTCCAGCCGCAGCGCCGCCCCTGGCACATCGGCCACCGGCCCGCCATCAGGCGAACAAGCGTCGGTCATCGCTCACCACGTATGCCGACGCCCACCGCTCCCGTCCGCCGTCGCACCGCGACCGCAGGTTGGGAGAGGTAGCTGACCATGCGCGCGTGGGTGATCTGGACGGTGTTGATCTCACTTGTGAACAGCGGCTCTAGTCAGGTCTCACCAGTGCTGAGTGGTGATCCCGGATAGGTCCAGTCGCTCGGGTTGGAGCGGTGTGCGCGGACGCTCGCCAGGCGGGGAACAGAGGTCGTGTCGTTGGAGTCTGTGCGGATCCGACGCATCAGGATCGCTTCGACATGGTCGCCGAGTGCCCTGTCGGGAACCTTGCGCCATACCTTCGAGCGCCGGGATCCGAGGGTGTTCTCAGCGAGGTCCGCGCGTTCGAGATCGGGAGTGCCGGTGGCTGCGTGCAGGGTCTGGCGGGCGCGGTGCCGGTTGGCTCTGTGAGGGAACCGCTTGTTCAAGCGGATGGCGGTTCGCGAACTTTTGTTGTTCTCGCCGTAGTCGTCGCGGCGGTCGCGGGCATAGCTCAGGCGCTTCTTGTCCTGGGGGCTGCGTCGACTCACCCATGCAGCCTAGATCGGAGGCTGTAGAAACATCGACCGGATAGATCGGTGCAAAGAGCCATGTCAGTGAGACCATGCGGCGTCTACCAGGATGGCCGCACGGACTTGAGGTACCCCTGCGTGTGCTGCGGCCATCTGACGATGGAGGCGTCGCCGGATTCTTACCAGATCTGTCCTGTGTGCTTTAGGAGGACGATGCGGATCAGTTGCGGTGGCCGGACTGGGCGGCACCTCCCAACCGGGTCTCCCTGATCCAGGCACAGCAGAACTACAAGACGCTCGGTGCCTGTGAGGAGCGGATGGCGAAGCACGTCCGGCCGGCCCGAGACGACGAACCGATAGACCAGGGCTGGCGCCCCATCGACCCTCGTCGGGACCGCTTCGAACCTCGCGCTGCCCCTTTGGCTCTCCGGCCAGACGACTACACCGTCCTCTACTGGTGGCGCCAGCGGAGTGCGCATGCCCTGTGACCAGGGCTTATTGAGCCTTGGATGTTGGGATCATGGGGAGGCGGTGTTCGCGTCGCTGCGCGGCTGGCGTGCTCACCAACGCTCATCAAGTTCGGCCAGATGGGCCCGGAACTTGCGGCCGTCGCGGCCTAACAGGTTATGGGCAACGACTTCAAGAACATGGCGCACGTCTGTCATGGGCGTACAGCATCCCCATTTGCCGCAACCGCTGGCGTCATCGTGGACGCGGTGAGCAGGATTGTGGATGTGACCCGACCAGAGTCGCAACGCTTCAGCGGTGATGCCAGGCCAAAACCTGTGGCTCTCCAGCAAAGCGACTACATGTAGGCCGTGGGGAGAAAGCCCAGGCAGATGGGAAGTTCGACGGCTGGGCCGCGGTAGCCGACGAGGAAGCACGTCGGTCCGCAGCCGGCCGGGCCGCTTACGCGGCACGATCCTTTCGGTTGATCGTCATGCCTGAAGCCTACTGCCGGCTCGCTGGCTGAACGAGCTCGAATCAGGGGCTGCGCCGCTCAATGTGGTTACGTTGGGGGCCGTCGGCCTGGGTGCTGGAGGATGAGGGCATGGATAATCTCGTGAGGTTTATCCACGCTCGCTATGAGGCGGACTGTCACGCCTTTGCCTACGTGGCTCAGGTCTTCGGCGGTGAGGCCCTCCTCGACAGCCACCTGCCCATGCTTGATCTGATCGACAGTCTGGCCAGGGACTACACAGCCATGGGGCCCGACGACCCTCGCTCGGCCGGTCTTGCCCACGCGCTTCGTGTTCTTGCGCAGTCGTATGCCGAACACCCTGACTACCGCCAGGAATGGCGTCCCTAAGTCCGGGATCCTCCCGGGACGTACTGGCGTCCAGCGTCGTTAGGTGCCGGAGTTGCGTTGTGAAGCGGTTCGCTGGATCGACGATGAGTCGTGGCCGTGCGTCGTCGAGGTTCAGGTCGTCGATGCGGCAGGTCGGCGCTGGTCCCTGATTGACAGTGCGTGATCTTTGGCCGACTCGATGTACTGACCCCTGATGTGGTCTTTCCGGTTGAGGTGCGAGGTCCGCGGAGACGCGGCTGCGGCCGAGAACGCGATCGTTGAGATCTCCACGGCTTCACCGGATGCGGTGGAGACGCCGGATGGGCAGGACGTCTTCGCCGTGGAGCGAAGCCAGCTGATCCAGTGCAAGATCGCGCAGGCCCATCGCACGCCTCGACAGCCAGTATGGGACAGCCTTCAGGCCGCCGCAGTTCAAGGTGGGCGCGGGCTTGCTCATGGAGTAGTGATGGCTGGCGGGCGCCTCTCGCAACTTCCGTCCGAACGGTGGCCACGAGGGCGTGCCGCCATCCTGTTGGCGACGCCGTTCTCTGGTCCCCTCTGCCTTCCGGAGGTCCTCGCTCAGGTCGATCTCTGGCCATGTGCCGCCAGGTCCGTCTTTTCGGCGAAGACGTGCGCGGCAGCCATCTGGGTCTACATACGCGGCTGGCTGGAGTTCTATGAGCAGAAAGCCGACGCCGAGCGCATTATCCGCGACGGAGATGCCGAGGGGTGGACCTTCCCGCAAGGCGGCTGGCTCGACGCTGCGTGCTACGCCCGGGCGGTTCGCTCCGAGCACGAGGTTCTCGACCTGATCCGGAAGATCGCTGCACTTCCCGCCGCTGACGAGGACGACGACCGTGTCTGCGGGCTCTTTCTCGTCATCGGCCGAGCGCCAGAGCGATATGACTACCTCTGGCGTTAGCCACTGCTTCTCACCATCGGCGCAGCCTCGCATCATGCGTCGATAAGGGGTGGAGAAGCCGTGGCCGTGCGGGCATCCTGGCCGGATGCTGATCAGGGAAGCCACCGCGGATGACTGGCCTGCCATCTGGCCTTTCTTCCACTCGATCGTTGCCGCAGGTGAGAGCTTCACCTACCCGACGGACCTCGGTGAGGAGCAGGGACGTGACTGGTGGCTCCTGCCCGCTCCCGACCGGACGGTTGTGGCGGTGGACGATGCGGGCGTTGTCCTGGGCACGGCGAAGATGAACCGCAACCACATGGGGAACGCATCGCATATCGCAAGCGCCAGCTACATGGTCGATCCCGCGCATGCCGGGCGGGGCGTGGGGCGTGCGTTGTGCGAGTACACGCTGGAATGGGCGCGTGCGGCTGGTTACCGAGCGATGCAGTTCAACGCGGTCGTGGAGACGAACGTGCGGGCGGTGAAGCTGTACGAGTCGCTGGGCTTCGAGGTGCTGGGCACGTTGCCGGAGGGCTTCCGTCACCCGACAGAGGGCTATGTCGGGCTGCACATCATGCACCGCGCGATCTGACGAGCCGAAGGCCGGCGATCTGGGCCGGGTGGGTGAGTTGGGGGTAGTGGCCAGCGCCGGCGATCTCGGTTACCGGGTGGATGGTGGGTGCGGTCAGCGGGTCGGCCGAGCCGGTGATGATGTGGGTGGGGACGGTCAGCCGGGCCAGGAGGGCTCTTGATTCCTCGCGTTCGGCGTGGTCCTTGCGCAGAGCCTGGATCGTCCGGTGGGCGACGCCGGGGCGGTGCAGGTCGATGGCTGCGCTTTTGATTTCGGCGCCCTCTGGGAGCCCTAGCGTCTTGGCGAGGCGGGCGGGGGACAGGCGGCGTAGGAGTGGTGGGGCCAGGAGTGAGCGGGTGAAGCGCGGGCTGGCGGCCTGCAGGAATGACGGGGCGATGAGGACGAGCCCGTCGATTCTTTCGGGATGTGCGGCGGCGTACCGAAGTACGGGGCCGCAGGCCAGTGAGTGCGCCACCAGGACCGGGCGGGTCTGCACTGGAGCCATCAGGTCGGCTAGCCACGCGTCCGTTGAGTGGGCGGAGGCCGAGCGGCCGAGTCCCGGTAGGTCGGGCGCCAGGATCGGGCCGGGCAGGTGGGCGGCGAGGGGTGCCCAGAGGTCGGCGTTCATCGGTGCCCCGTGCAGCAGGACGTGGCCGGGACGGTGCCGCTCGCCCATGATCCAGGTGCGGTCGTGGAAGCCATAGGGCTCCAGCCAGGGTGTCGTGGTGCCGAAGCGTGCGCCCACCAGGTCGTCGGCCCAGGTGCGCAGGGCTTCGGCGGCCGGGGGCATCTCCAGGCCGGCGGCCTCGGCGAGGGCGCGGGCGGAGGCTGTCGGGTAGCGGTCGGGCGACAGGAACGACAGCGTCTCCGGGTCGGCGCCGGTGAGCCTGCGCGGCAGCCGTCGCAGCAGGGCGACGGGTATGGCGCGGCGGGGTGTCGGCACGCCCAGGTGGGCGGCGAGCGTGCTGACCAGTTCCGGTAAGAGGGGTGTGTCGTCGTCGAGCACCCAGTGGTGTTCTCCGGCTGGTGCTTCCGGGATCTTTGCTAGGAAGCGGGTGAAGTAGTCGATCGTGACGATCGGCACGAAGGTGTCAGGGCCGCCCGGAAGCGCCGGGAGCCGCCGGTGCCACAGGTCCGCGACGAGGCCGGCCAGGCCGATGTACTGGCCCGGCCCGATCACGGTGCTGGGGTTGGCGATGGTCAGCGGGACGTCCAGTTCGCGCGCCCGGCGGCGTACCGCGAGGTCGCCCTCGAACTTGGACGCCTCGTACGCGCCCAGGGCGGCGTAGTCGGGACGTCCGTCGGGCGCGCTCACCCGATACCCGCTGATGTGTACGAGCCGCCGCAAAGCGGGCAGCGTGGCGGCCCATTCGAGCACGTTGACGGCCCCGGTCACGTTGACCGCCCGCGCCTCTTCCACGCCGAGGCCGAAGGCATAGCGGGCGGCGGCGTTGTAGACGTCACGCGCAGCGGGCAGACCGGAGAGGGGCTGGGCGATGTCGGCGGCGATGACGGTCAGCCCGCTGGTGTCGGTCGGCCAGGGGGTACGGGTGTCGTCGCGGACCACTGCGGCCACCTGTTGTCCCTGGCTGAGGAGTTCAGCGACCAGGTGGCGGCCGATGAAGCCGGTCGCACCGAAGACGAGCGCGTCCATGCGGACTCCTGAAATAGATCGGTCTACATATTTTTGGAGCAGGAAAAAGCCCGCCGGTCACGGCGGGCCGGTTCAGTGCAGGAGTGCGGTGATCTGGCGGGTGACGCGGGTCAGCGGCTCTCTGCTGCGGTGCGCCCGGGCCAGCAGGAGCGCCCCTTCGATCAGGGCCAGGATCGTGACGGCCAGGTCGTCGGCGTCCGGGCGGTCGGCCAAGCGCGCGCGCAGTGCCTCCTCCCATGAGGTGTAGATTTCCGAGCACGCTTTTTGCAGCGGATCGTTGCCGGCGGCCATTTCCAGGGCCACGGTCGCGATCGGGCATCCCTTGCGCCAGTCCGATTCCTCCATGCGGGCGCCCAGGGCCCGCAGGATCGCCTCGACGAGTTCCGCCGCCGAGGGGGCGGCCGGTCCGTCCAGGGTGGCGGCGATCTCCTGGCCCGCCCTGCGCAGGGACGCGCCGACCAGTTCGTCCTTACCGCCGGGGAAGTGGAAGTAGAGCGAGCCGCGCGGCGCGCCGCTGGCAGCGATGACCTGGTTGAGGCCGGCGCCGTAGTAGCCCCCGGACTCGATGAGCTCCTGGGTCGCGTCCAGCAAGCGGTCCCGCGTCTCGGCGCCCTTCCGTCCCATGGTCGAAAAGTAGACCGATCTACATATTCTGTCAACGCCGCCGGTAGCCCGGTGCCAGGTTCGGGATTCCTCAGGGGATCACGGGGTCACACCGTCGCGGAGCGGCTGGAGCCTGTCCACCAGGGCCCGCCTCGACGGCGGCTGGGCGATCACGTCCAGACGGCTGACCCAGTGGGCGCTGTCGGGGCACGGCGCCGCTTGGTCCCGATCGGTTCCGCTGAGGTCGAACGACGTGACGAGCCGGCCGGACTTGGACGCGTAGACCTCGAAGTGATGCGTCGCCGGCACGACCGGGACCGTGCTCGTGTGCGAGCCCGGCCCCCCGATGTCCCTGAACTCGCACGTCGCGACCCGGCGCTTCCCGGACGGCGTGGCGGTATGGCAGAGCACCAGCGCCGCGGCGGTCACCTGGTAACCCTCGCGAGGGCCGGGCTCCCACCCGTCGGGGAGGAACACTTTCGCGAGCAACGCATCGTCATCGCGCGGGAACTCGGGTGTGGGAACCGCCGTGTAACCGCCGTTGAACCATTCCTGGGTGAACAGGTTGGGGCCACTGCGCCGGTATGTCGCGGCTTGACCGGTGAACGCCTTGGAAGCGGCGCACGCACGGTTGCGCTTCCAGCCCTCTTCCATGGCCCCGGTTTGCGGTGAGCCGCTCGCAGACGGCCTCGTCCGTCCCTGGGCGGGCGGGGTGTCCGAGCCGGAGCAAGCCGTCAAAAGGCAGGCGGAGATCACGGCGGTCATGATGCTTTCGGTCACCGCTGGGATGCGCACGGTCCTCACCGTTGCGGAGGATCCTGATCGAAGGCAACCCCGGATGCCCGTTCCGGCCGCGAGCGGTCCGCGTGTCCTAAGAGCGGGTCGTGGTGATCAGCCAGGCCGCCGAGGCGTAGCGGACGCCGTCCGGGCCGTGGTGCTCCTCCAGCGTGGCCCGCAGGGCGCCGAGGGCCTGGCGGCGCCGGTCGTCGTCCAGCCCTTCGAGCATCCAGCCGAGCAGGCCGGCGAGGAAGTCGTAGGCCTCGTCGGGGTCGGCGCCGAAGCACATGGACTTCTGCAACGGGCGTATGTCCGGATCGGTGAACCCGGCGCCGGTGAGCAGGCCGCGGACCCGCCCGGGGTCGGCCAGGGCGAAGGGGCCGGGCGCGCCGGGCTGCGGCGGGGGCAGCGGGCGGCCGGCGGCGAGGGCGCCGGCCAGGGACAGGAACCACTCGTTGGCCTGCAACGGTTGCCAGACCAGCTGCACGAGGCGGCCGCCGGGGCGCAGGGTGCGGGCCACGTTGGCGAACGCGGCGGCGGGGTCGGCGAAGAACATCGTGCCGGTGCGGCTGACGGCCACGTCGAAGTGCGCGTCGGGGAAGGGGTGCACCTGGGCGTCGGCCTGCTCGAAGACGGCGTTGGAGATCCCTTCGGCGGCGGCCCGGTCGCGCGCGACCTGCAGCATCCGCGCCGACAGGTCCACGCCGAGAACACCCCCGCGGACGGCGCGGCGGGCGGCGTCCAGCGCGGTCCGGCCGGCGCCGCAGCCGATGTCCAGCACCTGGTCGGCGGGGCCGACGGCGGCGGCCTCCTGGAGCGGGGCCCGGTAGCCGGCCAGGTTGCGGTCGAACCGGTCGGCGTGCCGGGCCCAGTACTCGCCCGCGTCCCCGTCCCAGGAGCGCGCCTGGTCGGCGTTGGCCGGGTCGATGCGCATGGCGGTCCTCTCGTCGTGCACGCGCGGGTCAGCCCTCGACGCCGGTGGCCTCGTCGGAGGTGCCGACCGGCTTGGACTGGGACGAGCCGCGCTGCCGCAGGTAGATGCTGAGCGCGGCCATCGACGCGACGGCCAGGAACTCCGACTGCCAGTTCTGCAGCGTCCGGTTCCAGAAGTCGGCCGAGGTGACGTAGCCGGACCAGGTCACCGGGTCCTCGTAGTCGGCGAGCTGCTCGGCGTTGTAGGCGACGCGGCCCGCGATCGACTGGGCCAGCCAGGACACCAGGAAGATCGCGCCCATCACCAGGCCGAGCGAGCGCGCGAACAGCGCGCCGCGCAGGCCCCCGGCCGCGGCCCAGTGCGGGGAGCCGGCGTCGGCGTGCCGGCCGGTCTTCTGCTCGCGGTCGGACTCCTCGCCCTCCTCGCCGGGCTTCTTGGACTCGGGCGAGCCGCGCTGGACGAGCCAGACGGTCACGAAGATGTAGAGGAAGAACTGCAGGTACTCGGACTGCCAGTTCTCCGCGACGTCCACCGCGAACTGGGACGAGGTGAGGTAGCGGCCGAACGAGATCTCGGCGCCCGCCTGCGCGAGCTGGTCGTCGTTGTACCCGTACCAGCCCGAGACCGCCTGGCCGGCGAGCGCCAGGAGCAGGATGGCGAGGAAGAACAGGGTGAGCGCGTTGTCGCGGAGGAAACGGCGCATCGCGGTCACCTCCCCAGCAGGCCGATGGTGATGACGTAGGCGAGCCCGCCCACGATGATGAACAGCGTCAGCGCGAAGACCGTGCGCATGTCAGGCCTCCACCTGGCAGTCGTAGGGGCCCTTCGGCCTGCTCTCGCAGGCGGCGGCGGTGACCTTCCAGCCGCCGGGGAAGCGGGCGAGGAAGACGGTGTCGCCGGCGAGCCGGACCTGGGCGCGTTCGCCCCACACCTGGACGCCGGTGACCGCGCCGGTGCGCAGGCCGCGGCCGACGATCTCCTTGGCGCACTCGTCGCCGCCCGACTCCAGGCCGGACCGGGCCTTCGGCGCCAGTGCCGCGCACGCCGCGGCGCCGTCATGGCGCTGGGCGGCCTCCAGGAACGACAGCGCGGCCCGGCGGACGTCGGTGTCGTCACCGGCGCGATCACATCCCGCACAGGTGAGCGCGGCCGTCAATCCGAGCGTGACGATGGCGGTGTTCCGACGATATGGGTGCACGCGGAGGCTTTACCCAGGTGATCGGAAAGGATTCCGTCAGACAGGGGTCTCGTCCGGGCGGACGGCGCGCAGCCACCGGCAGCCGTAGGCCGGTAGGTGCAGCGTGACGCGCCCTTCGGCGGAGACGGCGGTGTCGCCGTCCACCAGCAGGTCGCTCAGCACGCAGGAATCGTCCAGCCCTTCAAGGTGCAGCTCTACGCCGGTCTCGGTGTCCCCGAGGTTGTGGACGGCGACGATGGTGCCGCCGTCGATCGTGTAGCAGTGCGCCATGACCGCGTCGGAACCCGACTCCAGCAGGGCGAAATCGCCCCAGGCCATTTCCGGCGTCTCCCGGTAGCGCCCGATGAGGAGCTGTATCCAGGACAGCAGCGACGCCGGGTCGCGGCGCTGGGACGCCACATTGACGCGATCGGGCCCGTATTCGCCCTCGACCAGCTGCGCGGGGAAGCGGGACGGGTCGGCCGTAGAGAACCCCGCTCCAGGCCCGGGACGCCACTGCATCGGCGTGCGAACAGCGTTACGCCCCTCCTCCTCCAGGTTCTCGCCCATCCCTATCTCCTCCCCGTAGAAGAGCACGGGCGTGCCCGGCAGGGAGAACATCAGGCTGTAGACCAGCTTGATGCGGGGCAGGTCGCCGTTCAGCATCGGCGGAAGACGACGGCGCAGACCCCGGTCGTACAGCTGCATGCCCTTGTCGGGGCCGAACGCGTCGAAGACCTCCTGGCGTTCGGCGTCGGACAGCTTGTCCAGGGTCAGCTCGTCGTGGTTGCGGACGAAAGTGGCCCAGTGCCCGTCCGGAGGGGGCAGCGGGCGCGCGCGCAGCGCATCGACGAGCGGACGCGCATCACCCCGCGCCAGCGCAAGATACATCTGCTGCATGCCGATGAAGTCGAAGCACATCGTCAGCTCCGACGCCTCCTCGCCGTAGAAGGCCATCGTGTCCTTGTACGGCAGGTTCACCTCGCCCAGCAGGACGGCCTGGCCGTCCCGGCGGTCCAGGAAGGAGCGCAGGTCGGCGAGGTAGTCGTGCGGGTCGGGCAGTCGCGCCGCGTCGGCCTGGCCGGCCGTCTCCAGCATGAACGGGACCGCGTCCACCCGGAACCCCGACAGGCCGAGCTCCATCCAGAACCCCATGATCCGGGCGATCTCGTCGCGGACCTCGGGGTTGGCGATGTTCAGGTCGGGCTGGTGCCGGTAGAAGCGGTGCAGGTAGTACTGGCGGGTCCTGCGGTCATAGGTCCACAGCCCCTTCTCCTTGTCGGGGAAGACCACGCCCTTCGGGCCGTCGGCGGGCGGCTCGTCCGCCCAGACGTACCAGTCGCGGTGGCGCGCGTCGCGGGAACCGCGGGCGTCCTGGAACCAGGGGTGGCGGTCGGAGGTGTGGTTGACGACCAGGTCGGCGATCACCCGGATGCCGCGGTCGCGGGCGGTGCGCAGGAACTCCACCAGGTCGCCGTGGGTGCCGAGCCGCGGGTCGACGCCGTAGAAGTCGGTGATGTCGTATCCGTCGTCGCGGTCGGGCGTCGGGTAGAACGGCATCAGCCAGATGCAGGTGACGCCGAGCCGGTGCAGGTGGTCGATCCGCTGGGTGAGGCCGTGGAAGTCGCCGCACCCGTCGCCGTCGCCGTCCTGGTAGGTCTCGGCGTCGAGGCAGTAGACGACGGCGTTCTTCCACCACAGGTCGGCGGTCCGGCTGAGTCTCATGACGCCTCCTCCGCACAGGCGTACCCGTTGTGCGCGAAGGCATCCCGCGGCACTGACAGGATGGCCGCATGGAACGCGTGCTTGGAATCGGCGGATACTTCATGAGGGCCGCCGACCCGGCGGCCCTCGCGGCCTGGTACCGCGATTTCCTGGGCCTGGACGCCGACGAGAACGGCCTGTGGCTCCAGGAGGCCGGGCCGACGGTGTTCGCGCCTTTCGAGTCCGGGACCGAGTACTTCGGCTCCCGCGCCCAGCAGACGATGCTCAACTTCCGTGTCCGCGACCTGGACGCGATGCTCGCGCAGTTGCGCGCCAAGGGCGCGGACGTGGCCGAGGAGACCCAGGACATGGCAGGCGTCGGCCGGTTCGGCTGGGTCACCGACCCCGAGGGCAACCGGATCGAGCTGTGGCAGTCCGGCTGACCGGGCCTCACCCCTGCGACGCCTGCCGCAGCCAGTCCGCGAACAGGCCGGGGTCGATGTCGTCCAGGCCGCGGAGCCTGACGCTCGCCATCCGCCGCGCGCCGGCCTCCAGCCGCCCGGACGGGTCGTCGACCTCCTGCCCCTGCCACAGCCCGAACGTCACGTAGTCCTTGTAGGCCTTCAGCAGCGCGACCGGCTCGCGGCCGGGGGCGCCGCCGAGGCTCCACGTCGGGTGCCCGTGCCAGAGGGCCCCGGCGTCCGGCAGCGCGGCGTCGATGATCTGCCGGGCCTTCTCCGCGACCTCCCGCAGCGGCGCGGGGACGGCCTCGATGTACTCCTGGACGGTGCTGGGCTTCGCCATGTCGTGCTCCCTCTCGCTCGGTCTTCGCTGACGCGTCGAGCGGGCCCGCCCTGGATCGACATCCCGGCCGAAGTTTTTCAGGCCGCGACAGAACCGTCTCTGAGCAGCGGAAACCCCGGGGTGCGGCGCCGCCCGGGCTGGTGCTCTTGCGTGACGGAGGCGCAGCATTGGAGGAGGACACGCGTTCGAACAGGGGGGAAGACGATGTCGAAGTTCATGGACGTCCACAGGGGCATGAGCGGGATCAGCGCCGAGGATCTGAACCAGGCGCATCAGGCCGATCTCCAGATCCAGGACGAGGAGGGCGTCGTCTTCGAGCACGCCTGGGCCGACCCTGAGACGGGCGTCGTCTACTGCCTGTCGGAGGCGCCGACCGCGGACGCCGTCCAGCGGATCCACCAGCGCGCCGGCCATCCCGCGGACGAGATCCACGCCGTGTCGCTGGAGGTCTGACCGCCTCCGGCGGCGCGGCCGTTAGAGCGCGCCGGGTAATGGGGTGGTAACGGAACGGGTATTTTTATAAAAGGATTGACGGGAGCGGCCGGGTAAAGCAGGGTGTTCGGCCCCTATGGGAGTGGAAGATTGCCGGGAAGTGAGCGCCCTTGCACGGCGGGGCGAACAAAGCGCGGCACAGGTCATTGCCATCGGGGGGCAGAGAGATGGGCATGGAAGAAGTCGTCCGCCAGTTGCAGCTGGCGATCCACGACGCGCGGGTCGCCTTCGACTGCATCGGGCTGGGCGAGGTCGAACGTGCCCGGACCTGCCTCGTCACGGCCCGGGCCGCCCTGGACGCCGCGGGGACCGTGCTCGATCACGGCCTGGCCCATTCGCCCGTGGCGCAGGTCGCCGACGAGGCCGCCGCGGCGATGGCCGCCATAGCCGACTAGCTTCTGTTGCATAACCTTTTCCTTGGGGCGGTCGTCACATTCATCGCACCTTGCGTTTCCCTCGGTCACTTCCGGGCAGTCTGCCTCTATCGAGGGATACGGAGGGGTCATGAAGGTCGTGCTCGAGATGACCTTGCCGAGGGACGCCGGCAGCGCGCCCCTCGCCAGGCACACGCTCGACGCCTCGCTGCGGGGGCTCGGCGTCACCTTCGACATCCGGGCCGACATAGCGCTCGCGCTGGGCGAGGCGTGCGCGAACGTGATCCAGCACGCCCGGGCCAGCCGCGAGTACGAGGTCCGCGCCCATGTGGACGACCGGCGCTGCGTCATCGACGTGATCGACGGCGGGCGGGACACCGACCCGGTGGCCTGGGACGGCACCGGGGCGCCGCTGAACGCCGAGCACGGCCGCGGCCTCCAGCTGATCCAAGCGTTCACGGAGGAACTGCACATCAAGGATCGAGCCCACAAAAACGGCGCGATCGTGCATTTCGAGAAATCACTGGCGGGCTGATCCGGGAAAGCGGAAAGGGTCGGCGGATCGGCGCCAATCGATCGGCCTGATTCGCTAGGCTCGGCGCACATATCCACGTTTCACGCCGATCACCCGCCAGGAGAGACCGTGGAGTTCAGCGCCGGCCACCGCCGTTACGGCGAGCACACCATCGTCGCGCTCACGGGCGACATCGACGTCCATTCGAGCCAGCGGCTGCGCGAGCTCCTCATCGAGCTGGTCGGGGCCGGGTCCCGCCGCCTGGTGGTCGACCTGGACCAGGTGACCTTCCTGGACTCCACCGGCCTCGGCGTCTTCGTCGGGATCTTCCACCGGCTGCGCGCCGGGAACGGGACGCTGGCCATCGCCGGCGGCGCCCCGCGCGTCCGCGAGGTCTTCCACGTCACCCAGCTGACCAGGATCTTCCCTCTGCACGAGACGGTGGAGGACGCGGTGCGGCCGGCCGGCGAGGGCGTGCTGGAGCCGTGACACGCCGCAGGCCCGGGCCCCTCCGCGGTCGAGGGGCCCGGGCCTGCGCCGCGGTCAGCCCGTGACGGGCAGGTCGCCCTTCACCGGAGTCGGCTTCGGCGCCTCGCCGGCCGGCCGCACCGGCGGCTTGGCGTGGTGCGCGGGCGGCTTGGCGTGGTGCGCCGGCCGCCGCTTCCCGCAGGTCGCCGACGCGACGCGCAGCGACTCGGTCTTGCCGTTGACCGGCAGGTCCAGCGCGACGGCGGTGACGTTCAGCCGCCCGTCGCGCATCCGCTCCTGCTTGTTCAGCACCAGGTCGGCGTTGCCGACGCCGTCCACCTTGACCGGGATGGTGGTGTTCGGCGGCGGGGAGGAGTCCAGCCGCTTGCCCGCGACGACGGCCTGCGTCAGGTGCGCCGCGCCCTGCCCCTGCCGGCAGGTCGCGCTGACGGACTCGGCCTGCAGCCCGGCGAGGGGGACGGTGAGGTCGGCGACATGAGAGTGCGCCTGCTCCCGGGCGGCCTTGACGTCCAGCGCCCCGGCGTTGACGTACTGGGTGCGGTTCTCGCGCAGCAGGGTGCGGCTGACCACGTCGCCGGCGGACGACACCGCGGGCAGCGGCGCGACCGGCACCGGGCCGGCGCCGGCGAGACCGAACGCCGAGCCGCTGCCCGCGTCCGAGCCCGCGGCGGGCGAGGCGGCGGCGGGCGCGGCCATGGTCAGGCCGAGCGCGACGGCGAGCAGGCCCGTCTGGGCGAACTTGATATGGCGCATGGATCGTCTCCGATTCACGTTCAGGACGGCCGACGTGGAGATCAGCCGGTGATGTTTACGAGGGTTCCGAGCGGGACGGCCGACAGCGCGCGCAGCGCCTTGTCCGGGACCCGCACGCAGCCGTGCGTGACGGCCTTGCCGAAGACCGAGCGGTCCGGCCACGCGTGGAAGGCCACGGTGCCCGGCCCGCCGCCGAAGGAGTCCAGCGACGCCGAGTGCGCACCGAGCGGCAGCACCAGCGGGCTGGGGGTGCGCTTGGCCGGTTCCAGCACCGCCAGCACGAACGTGCGGCCGCTCGGCGTCGGGGTCTTCGGCGCGCCCACCGCCACCGTCCAGGAGCCGGTCTTGCGCCCGGACTTCAGCAGGGTGAGGCGCCGTTCGGACAGGTCGACCCGGACGGCGTAGGGGGAGCGCGCGGTGCGCAGCCCCTGGCCGCGGCCGGAGATCCAGCCGCTCGACCCGTTCGGCCGGCTCGGCAGCAGCACGCGCAGCCAGTCGCCCGAGGTCTCCACCACCGGCACCCAGGTCGGCCCGCCGAGCTGGCGGGCGGGCAGCGTGGCGACCGGCTTGCCGCCGGGACGGTCCAGGACCGGCACCGGCGTGTCCGGGTGCACCACCATGCCCTTGGTGTCGCCGCCGGTCCGGGTGTCGGCCGGGGCGGCGGGCACCCGGGTGTAGGTGGTGCTCTCGGTCGCCTGGAACGCCCCGCCGTTGTCCGCCGGGGCCCCGCCGGCCGCGCCGCGGCCGGCGGGGTCGCCGCCGCCGCAGCCGCCGAGCAGGAGCGCGGCGGCCGCCGGCAGCAGCGCGCCGCCGAGCAGGGTACGGCGTTCGATCATTCGAGGGCCTCCAGGAGGCGTCGGGTCCATTTCCTGGCGACTTCGGGAAAGGTGGTCGTGGTCGCCATCTCGCCGGATGCTAGCCGTATCCGCTCAGGCATGTTCAAGGCTCTGAAAAGCGGGAAGGGAATTTACCCGGCCCGCACGAAAATGATCAGCGGATAGGTCGGGCAATTCCCGAATTGTCGGCCACTACTGCCGCGTGGAGCGTTCCATGGGGACCGTCGGCCGGTTTTCCAGGGAATGCTGCGCGTTCGTTATGGATTCGGGCGTTCAGAGTGCGCCGCCGCCGCTGTATTCTCCGCTCAGCGCACGACCGCGCGGACAGGAGCCGGTGATGGGGCCGAGCGACCGGCCGCGGGCGGGATCAGGCGGGCAGCGAGAACGAGTCGTCCGGTTCCACGGGCTTGGCCGACGCGGCCTCCTGGAACTGCGCCAGCCCCCACAGCAGCGCCTGCAGGGCCGGGGCCGACATGGCCGCCAGCACCCGCGACAGCTCCTCGCGCCGCCGCAGCCGGATCCGCTCCAGCAGCCCGCGCCCCTCGGCGGTGAGCCGGACGGTCACCTCGCGCCGGTCGCCGCCGCCGCTGTCGCGGAGCAGCAGCCCGGCCGCCTCCAGCCGGTCGCAGAGCCGGCTCGCCGACGACACCAGGGCGCCGAGCTCGGCGGCGAGCGCGCTGACGTTGACGGGGCCGCGTTCCAGCACGAGCAGGGCCCGCAGCTGGGTGGCCGGAACCGGCACGTCGGGCGCGTTGTGCGCCCGCGACCACACGTTCATCAGGCTGTTCGCGGCCCGATCGAGGGCGGCCGCCTGTTCCGCGGCGTCCTCACCCGGCATAGCGACCATGCCCCCCACTGTTACATACTGCGTCGGCCCTGGCATCTCACCCACCCCGGCTCGGCCGGGGCGGTCCCGGGCGGCACTACCACTATGACGAGGAATCATGCAGGACACGGGAGCGCATGACCTTGAGCATGCCATCTGGAGCGCGCAGCCGCACGAGCTGCCGGACGTCGCCGTCAACGCCGTCAAGGCGTGCACCGGTGCGACCGCGGTGCGGATCCTGCTCGCCGACTACCGGCAGTCGCGGCTGATCCCGGTCCGGGAGGACGAGCCCGACGTCGCCGTCGACAACACCGCGCCCGGCCACGCGTTCGCCGCGCAGCAGATCATCGCCGACCCCGAGGACGAGCACACGCTGCACCTGCCGCTGAGCGTGCACGGCGACCGGCTCGGGGTGCTGTCGGTCACGCTGCCCGGGGACGCCGCCGGGGAGCCGCGGACCCGGCTCGCGCTGATCGCGACGGTGCTGGCGCGCGCGCTGAAGCTCGCCGACGCCCACACCGACCTGTACCGCCGGATCCGGCGGCGGTCCCGGCTGACGCTGGCCGCCGAGATGCAGTGGGAGCTGCTGCCCGGCCGGGCCTGCAGCACCGGCGAGTTCCACCTGGCCGGGCACCTGGAGCCGGCCTACGCGGTGTGGGGCGACAACTTCGACTGGTCGGTGTCCGAGCGCCACCTCACGCTGACGATCACCAACGGGATGGGGTCGGGCACCGCGGCCGCCGCGCTCACCCACCTGGCGATCAGCGCGCTGCGCAACGCCCGCCGCTCGGGCGCGGGCCTGGCCGAGCAGGCCGCGCTGGCCGACCAGACGCTGTACGCCCACCACCGCGGCGACCGGTACCTGTCCACGCTGCTGCTCGACTTCGACCTGGTCACCGGCCGGGCGCGGGTCGTGGACGCCGGGTCGCCGAAGGCCTTCCGGCTGCGCGGCAACACCACCGAGGCGCTGGACTTCGACGCGCAGCTGCCGCTCGGCATGTTCGGCGACTCGCACTACAGCGCCGAGGAGTTCGCGGTGGAGCCCGGCGACCGGCTGATCATCGTCAGCGACGGCGTGCACGCCGCCGCGTCGGACTCCGGCGAGCTGTACGGGACGGTGGCGCTGATGCAGGCGATCCGCGAGACCCGGCTGCAGAACCCGCCCGAGGCGGTGCGCACGTTCATCCGGCACTTCCTGGAGTACCACGGCGGCGCCGAGCCGGCCGACGACGCGGTGGTCGTCTGCCTGGACTGGACGGGCAAGACGTCCGCCGGCTGAGGGGCCCCGCCGGGAGGCCCGGGGATCAGCGGGGCAGCTTGACGACCGTGACGAAGAAGTCGTCGATCTGCCGGACCACCCTGATGAACTGGTCGAAGTCGACCGGCTTGGTCACGTAGGCGTTGGCGTGCAGGTGGTAGCTGCGCAGTATGTCCTCGTCGGCCTCGGAGGTGGTCAGCACCACGACCGGGATGCTGCGCAGCCCGGCGTCGGCCTTGACCTCCTCCAGCACCTCCCGGCCGTCCTTGCGGGGCAGGTTGAGGTCGAGCAGGATCAGGTCCGGCCGCGGCGAGCCGGCGTAGGGCTCCTCGTGCCGCAGGAACGCGATCGCCTGCTCGCCGTCGTTGACCACGTGCAGGTTGTTCTTGACCTTGTTGTGCTCGAACGCCTCGGTGGTGAGCAGCACGTCGCCGGGGTCGTCCTCGACCAGCAGGACCTCGATCGGGCGGCCGGACTGCAGTGGGTCACTCATCGTCGTTCGTCTCCTTCGCCCCCGCGGGCATGGTCCATCGGATGGTCGTGCCCGGCCGGTCCGGGTCCCCCTCGCCCAGCCAGATCTCGCCGCCGTGATACTCCACGATCTTCTTGCAGAGCGCCAGCCCGATCCCGGTCCCGGTGTACTCCTCGCGCGGGTGCAGCCGCTGGAAGATCAGGAAGATCCGGTCGGCGTAGCGCGGCTCGATGCCGATGCCGTTGTCGGCGCAGGCGAACTCCCACATCCCGTCGTCGCGGAGCTCGGCGGTGACGCGCACCTCGGGCGGCACGCCCGGGCGGCGGAACTTGATCGCGTTGCCGACCAGGTTCTGGAAGAGCTGGCCGAGCTGGGTGCGGTCGCCCGGCAGCGTCGGCAGGTCCCCGACGGTCACCTCGGCGCCGGTCTCCTCGCGCAGCGCCGACAGGTTGTCCACCGCCCGCTCGGCGACGGCGCCGAGGTCGACGGCGGGCTCGGGGCTGGTCATCCGGCCGACGCGGGAGAAGCTGAGCAGGTCGTTGATGAGCGACTGCATGCGCTTGGCGCCGTCCACCGCGAACTGGATGTACTGGCGGCCCCGCTCATCGAGCTGGTCGCCGTAGCGGCGCTCGATCATCTGGCAGAACGAGGCGACCTTGCGCAGCGGCTCTTGCAGGTCGTGGCTGGCGACGTAGGCGAACTGCTCCAGTTCGGCGTTGGAGCGGCGCAGCTCGGCGGTCTGCTCGTCCAGCAGCGCGCGCGCTTCGGAGGACACGCGCCACTCGTCCAGGATGCGGTGCCGCATCGCGTCGATGATGACGGCCAGTTCGGCGATCTCCTCGGGGCCGCTGATGTCCAGCGGGTGCGTGAAGTCGCCCTGCGACACGGCGCGGACGTTGGCGGTCAGCGACGACACCGGCCGCAGCACGGTCCGGCTGATCAGCAGCGCGAGCAGCAGCGCGGCCAGCAGCACCGTGGCGAGCGCGATGCCGACCGACCAGGTGGTGATGGTCGCGCGCTCCTTCAGGTGCCCGGCGACCTTGCCGTGCAGGGCGGTCAGTTCGGCCTGCAGCGCGGCGACGGCGGCGCGGAACTTGACGAACAGGTCGTGCGCGTTGGTCTCGGCGGAGTTCGAGACGCCCTTGTCGGCCGCCCCTGAGGCGATCGGGTCGGCGAACCCGGCCCGCCAGGCGGCGCTGGCGCGGCGCACCTCCTCCAGGCGCTGCAGGGTCGGGCCGGCGCCGTGCACACCGGCCAGCCGCCGCCGCATCGTCGCCTCGGCGGCGGCCTCGTCGGCGATCGCCCGCCGGTAGTCGTCCAGCAGCCCGCCCCCGCCGGAGGTGGCGTAGCCGCGGACCGCGCTGTCCTGGCGGCCGACGGCGGTGCTCAGCTGGTACTGCCCGAGCGCCGCCGGGTCGACGTGCTCGATCAGCTCCCGCCGGGCGGCGTCGCTGCCGTGCAGCGCGACGCCGGCCTGCAGGGCGCTGATCAGGACCAGCAGTCCGAGCAGCAGGCCGCCGATCCGGTAGAGCGTGCGCAGCCGCACCCGGGCCATGCCGCGGGCGGGCGGCACCTCGTCCGCGCGCAGCACCACGGGGGGAGCGGTGAGGGGGCCCGGCGCGTCCTGCTCGGGCGCGCCGGTGGTCTCGTGCTGGTCGATGCTCATCGCAGGTCTCCTCGGCTCAGCAGCAGGACGGCGAGGTCGTCGGAGAGCACGTCGCCGTTCAGCCGCTCGGCCTCGGCCATGAGCCCGTCGACCAGCGGGGCGCCGTGCTCGCCGCGCTGCCAGGCCTCCTTGGCCAGCACCAGCAGGCCCGACAGGTCCAGCCGCTCGTTGCCCTCGCCGATCTGCCCCTCGATGAGGCCGTCGGTGTAGAGCATCAGCGCCCAGTCGTCGCCGAGCTCCAGGTCGGTGGCGGGCCACTCCAGGCCCGGCAGCAGGCCGAGCGCGGGCCCGCACGCGTCGTCGGGGATGGCGGTGACGCCGTCGCGGTCGAACAGCAGCGGCCGGGGGTGCCCGGCCCGCCAGACGCGCGCGCTGCGGCGGTCCGGTGGCAGTTCGAACATGCACAGGGTGGTGAAGATCTCTTCGCTCCAGCGTTCGTGGTGCAGCACGGTGTCGAGCGTCTCCAGCAGCCGGCCGCCGGTGCGCCCGGCCAGCACCAGCGTCCGCCACGCCATGCGCAGCCGCACGCCGAGCGACGCCTCGTCGGCGCCGTGCCCGCTGACGTCGCCGATGACGCCGTGCACGACGCCGTCATCGGTCTGCACCGTGTCGTAGAAGTCGCCGCCGAGCAGCGCGCGCGCCCGGCCCGGCCGGTAGCGGGCGAGATGGCCGAGGGAGGGGTCGCGCAGGATCGGGACGGGCAGCAGGCCGCGTTCCATCCGGGCGTTCTCCCGGCTCACCGCGCGGGCCTCGACCAGCTGCTTCTCCGACTCGTCGGCGCGTTTGCGCTCGATGGCGTAGCGGATGGCGCGGGTGAGCAGCGCGCCGTCGACGTCCTGCTTGACCAGGTAGTCCTGGGCGCCGGCGGCGACCGACGCGACGCCGACGTGCGCGTCGTTCAGGCCGGTCAGCACCAGCACCGCGGTGTCGGGGGCGTGCGCGATCACCTGGCGCAGCGCGGCCAGGCCGTGCGCGTCGGGCAGCGAAAGGTCGACGATGACGCACTGGACGGCGGGGGTCAGCGCGCCGAGCGCCTCGGCCAGGGTGCGCGCGACCGCGATCTCGACGTCGGGTTCGGACTCGGTGAGCAACTCCTCGAAGAGGAACGCGTCCCCCGGATCGTCCTCGACGAGGAGGAGGCGCAGGCAGTCCCCGGCCTCCAGGAGCCCTTCGCGGCCGCGGCTTTGAGTCGCGGTCATACCCGACACGCTCTCATGGTCGCCGCCACCGGGCGAACGGGCTCCAGCAACTTGTCATAGAGCAAAGATTAGTTCAGGGAAGCTGATGGACGGGTGCCGGCGGGTTTTTCCGGCCCCGGTAACGATGCGCCCGGCCGCGCCACTTCCTGGTGACGGAACACACCAGCGGGGACGGAGGAGCACACGGTGGCAGACCAGGCCCCCGACGAAAGACGCTTCACCACCATCTACGACGAGTGCCGGCAGAGCGTGTGGTCCTACGCGGCCGCGCGCGGCGGCCGGCAGCTCGCCGACGAGGTGGTGAGCGAGACCTTCATGGTCGCGTGGCGGCGGCTGGACGCGGTGCCCGAGCCGCCGCTGCCGTGGCTGCTCGGCGTCGCCCGCAACGTCCTGCGCGACCGGTACCGCAGCGAGGTCCGGCGCGAGTCCTTCCAGGCAGAGCTGCGGCACTGGATCCCGGCGGCGGACGGCGACGTCGCCGAGCAGGTCGCCGAGCGGCACGCGGTGCTGCGCGCGCTGGCGGGGCTGCCGGAGGCCGACCGGGAGATCTTGATCCTGGTCGCCTGGCAGGGGCTCGGGCCGCGCGACGCCGCCCGCGTCGTCGGCTGCTCGCCCGCGACGCTGCGCGTCCGGCTGCACCGGGCGCGCCGCCGCCTGCAGCGCGCCCTGGACGACGCGCCGCGCCCGGACCCGGCACGGCCGCCGGGACGGGCCCGCGCACAGGTCACGACCATCAGAGAGGAGCTGTCATGAAGGACGTGCTGAGGACGCTGGCCGAGGCCCGGCCGGCGGGGCTGGACCCGGCCGCGCCGGTGGACGCCGGCACCCGGCAGGCCGAGCTGGCGCGGGCCATGCTGGCCACGCACGAGCCGGCGAAGGCGGAGCGGCGCCGGATCCGTCCGGCCTGGGGGCTCGGCGCGGTGGCCGCCGCGGCGGCCGTGGCCGTGGGCGCGGCGACGCTGGCCGGCGGCGGCGACGGCCCGCAGCGGACCCCCGAGCCCGGCGGGCCGGCGCTCAACGCGCCGTCCCTGCTGCTCGCGGCGGCGCACAAGCTGGAGACGCGGCCCGACGAGCGCGGCGCCTACTGGCACACCAAGACGGTCAGCGCCGGCCGGGTGCAGGCGTCCACGAACGGGCAGGACTTCGTCGTCGTGGTCCGTGACACCGACGAGGGCTGGGTCCCGGTCTCGCCGACCGAACCGGGCTGGAGCCGGAGCCAGGACCTCGGCGTGCAGCCCGCGACCCCGGCCGCCGCCGACGCCTGGAAGCAGGCGGGCGCGCCCCGCAAGGTCGAGGTGCGCTTCCCCGTCGCCCCTGGTAACCCGAACGTGAAGAAGGCGGAGCTGCCCACCGGGCCGAGCCCCGCCGAGTCGCAGCGCGTTCCGCCGGCCAAGGGCGGCAAGCTGTTCTGGATCGGCCGCAACGTCACGGTGAAGGAGCTGCTCGCGCTGCCCGCCGACGCCGGGCGGCTGAAGGCCGTGCTGCTGCGCGACTACAAGGGGCACGACACCGAGGCGGCGGGCGTGCCGATGTCGGCCGAGCGGTGGCTGTTCACGGTCGCCGGGAGCCTGGTCACCGACCTGCCGGTGCGGGCGAAGACGCGCGGCGCGGCGTTCCGGCTGCTGGCGGGCCTGCCCGGCGTGCGGGCGATCCCTCAGGTCACCGACGCGCAGGGGCGGCGCGGCACCGCGGTGGCGATGGCCGACGAGAACGGCGGCGCCACCCAGCGGCGCCTGATCCTCGATCCGGCGAGCGGGAACGCGCTCGGTTCGCAGACCGTGCTGGTCAGGGCGTCCAAGGCCTATCCGGGCCTGGCGCCGGGCACCGTGCTGAGTTCGGTGGCTCTGGTCACGACGGAATGGACGAACAGCGTGCCGCGCGGATAACCGGCGCGGCATTCGCCGGGCGGCAATGGCGATGGAACCGGCGGCTCCCGGCCCTTTGGGCGGGAGCCGCTCGCCGTTGATCGGTTCTGTTGATCGGACGGTCGAACGATGCCGGGCGCGGCCCGCGGCCCGGCCGGATTGATCAAACGGTGATCGGCACTAGGCGCTCTTGGAAGTCCGGCGCGCCGCCTTTTGGGCGGAGCGGCGCTGGGTGGCGGCATTGCGGGCGCGGTTCATGCTTTCCCGGACGCGCGCGGCGCCGCGCGCGGCGGTGGTGCTGTCGACCGAACGCCCTGCGTAGACGGCCAGGACCTCGGCGACGGGCGGCGGCGTGTATTCCTCGCGGACGAGGATGGGCGGAGGGATGACGATGCCCGCCGGCGGTGGCGCCGCCGGGTCCGGGCTTCCGGGCGCGGGGACGAGCGCGAGATGCGTTCGGCAGTGCGGGCACTGCAACCCGGAATGGGTTTCTCTGCTCATGCCCTCATCATTACCCGGGGGTCTGACAAAAAAGTCTCAGCGGTGGCCGAGGCGCCAGCCGCGGCAGGTCTCGACGTAGGAGATCAGTTCGTGATCGGCGAACCGGACCGGGTCCCAGTCGGTGTCTTCGGCCGTGCCCTTCCAGATATAGGCGCGGCCGCGCCGGCCGCCGTCCAGGGGCAGCACCGCGATCTCATAAAGATCGTCTTCATAGGCGTCGAGCAGCCGCTTTTCCGCTTCGTCCAGACCGGTGATCAGCATTCCGTCGGCGGTGGCGGCGGGATCGGCGACCAGGCCCGGGTAGACGACGCCGGGCAGCGCCCGCACCCGCCACCCGGCCGCGCGGGCGGGCGCCAGGTCCGGGACGCGGCCGAGCAGGACGTGCAGGACCTCGGGGAACCGCAGGGTCCCGTAGACGAACAGGCCATCGTCATCGCTCATGGACGGGCAGCGTAGAAGGCGCGGCCGGGCGCGAGTGCGCCGAGGTCTGGTGGCCGCCGTGCCGCGCCAGCGACACCACGCAGCACGCCAGCGCCACGAGCACGCCCACCACGACGACGCCGCGCCCGGCCCGCAGCCCATAACCGCAGGTCAGCCAGAGTGCGTGCAGCAGCCAGCGGCGCCACCTGCCGGGCTCGGTGCGGCGGCGCATCTCCAGCGCGCTGTAGCGGAAGTCACGGGCCAGCCGGCCGTCGGAGCCCGCCGCCGCGCGGGCGAGCCGCCCGTACAGGACGGCGAGCCGCTCGTCGCTCAGCCCGCCGGCCGCCGCCGGGTCCTCGGCGAGCACGGCGTGGCCGTGCCGGTGCCAGCGCGGCCGGACGGTGCCGAACGCGCAGTGCCCGCTGAGACGCAGGCCACCGGACGCGGGGTCGTCCGGGCCGCGCAGGCCGGCGAAGCGGCAGCGGGTGAGATCGACGTCGGTGAGCACGACGTCGCGGGCCGACACCCCGCGCAGCGAGGCGAGCCGGGCCCGCGGCCCGTCCGGGTCGTCGGGTTCGGTGACCCCGGTCAGCGGCTGCGCCAGCGACCGGACGGCCAGCTCCCCCTCGAACGCCGCGCCCTCCAGGTCGAGTTCGGTGTGCCGGAGCCGGAACTCGCCGGACCCGTGCACGGTGAGGCCCCGCGCGGTGATCCGCCGGACGGCGGCGTGCACGTGCAGGTCGCCGTGGACGGTGACGTCGGCCAGGTCGATCCGCCCGGCCGCGGCCATCGGCCCGAGCCGCAGGCCATGCCGGAAGCGCGCGCGCTCGAAGCGGGCGTGCCGCCCCACCTGCACCCGCCGGAAGGAGTAGGCGCCGCCGAAGCAGGCCGCCCGCATCATCGCGTCCTGGCCGAACCGGGCCTTGTCGAAGGCCACCGCCTCCAGGAACACCGCGCGGTCGAACACCGCGCCCGCTCCCCAGGCGGTCTCGCCGAACAGCGCGTCGCCGCCGAACACCGCCTCCTCGAACGAGGCGTGCCGCCCGAAGGAGGCGCCATGGAAGGTGGCGTTGCCCGCGAACCGGGTGCCCCGGAACGAGACGTGCCCGCCGAACCGGGCGTCGAAGAAGGAGACGCCACCGACGAAGGCCGCCCCGTCGAAGGAGCAGTCGCGCTCGAAACAGGTCCTGGCGAACGACACCTGCGCGGGCAGCAGCGCTCCCTCGAACCGGCACCGCCCGAGCCGCGCCCGCCCGTCGGGGCCGGTGACGGCCTCCAAGAGCGAGGCCAGCAGGCCGGGCGCGACGGTCACGCCCCGCAGATCCAGATCCGCGCCCGGCCCCAGCCCCGCGGCGAACCGCCGCAGCTGCAGCGGCGTCAGATGCGCGGCACAGGCCTCGAACGGATCGGCGGCACGACCGCTGCACCCGTACACAGCCGCACAAAGTGGCCGTCCCACCGCAGCGGGCGGGACCCGAAGAGACTCATGAGAGGTCACGGCTCCGGTTTACCCGCCTGCGCAGGGCGAGGGAATGCCCAGATTCCATCCGTTGTCCCGCGACGGAGGAATCTGTCCACGCGGACAGGTCGGCGGCCCGCCCTTGGCGGCGCCGGGGGAGGGCGGCACGGCCGCACCGCCGTCCGGCGGTGCGGCGGGCGGACCGGGTGCTCGTGCGGTTGCGGGGCTTAGCGGATCACCTGGACTCGATCTTGGCCTTGGCGGCGGTCTTCAGGGCGGTGCGGCGGGCCTTGCGGCCTGCCCGCCGGCTCATCTGGTCGGCCTTGCGCCCGGCCAGCAGGCTCGCCTTGGCCGCCTGGTCGCCGGCCTTGCGGTGGGCCTTCCGGCTCGCCTTGGCGGCCTTGACGCGGGCGCGGCGGCCCGCGGCGCGGCCGTAGTCGGCGGCCTTGGCCCCCGGGGAGCGGTTCGCGCGGCGGTTCCGCCAGGTGCGGATCAGCACGATCGCCACGACGGCGCCCGCCATCGCGGCCGCGACCGGCTTCGGCCGGCGGCCCGCCTCCTCGGCGGCGTGCACGACCGGGTCGGGGGCCTTCTCGCGCGCCCGGTCCTTCAGCTCGCCCGCCTTGTCCTTCAGCGCGCCGGCCTTCTCCTGGGCCTGGGCCTTGACCTCCTCGGCCTTCTCCTGGGCCTGGGCCTTGACCTCCCCGGCCTTCTCCTGCGCCTGCGCCTTCACCTCCTCGGCCTTGTCCTTGGCGCGCCCCTTGACGTCGGCACGCGCCGTCAGCTCCTCGACGGTCTCGCCGAGCTCCTCCCGCGCCTGCTCGATCCGCGCCTGCTGCGCGCGCAGCTCCTGCTCGGCGTCGTCGCTCACCGGTGCCCCCTGTTCTTGATCTCCTGGACGTCCGCCCGGACGCTCTCGGTGGTGTGCTCGGGCTTGGCCGGGGTGGCCATGCCCATCTGCTTCTTGCCGCGCTGGGCCAGCAGGCCCGCGATCGCGAACAGCACGACCGTCACGATGAGCGCGGCGGCCCAGCCGGGCAGCACCACCGCCAGTGCCAGGATGATCGTGGCGACCAGGGCGCCGCCGCCGTACAGGGCGGTGACGCCGGCGCCGCCGAACATCTTGGCGCCCTGCGCGGCGCGGTTGCCCTTGGCCTTCAGTTCCAGCTGGGCGAGCCGCAGCTCCTCGCGCACGAGGGTCGCGCTCTGCTCGCTGAGCGTCTTGACGAGCTCGGACGTCGGCAGTCCGGCAAGGTCTGCTTGATGTCGTTCGGTCATCGCGTCCTCCCTGTGCTGGACGCAGGATCTACCCCCGGATGGGGCTTGCTAACAGCCCGTTCGGTTATGGGTACGGCCAGCGCGCGCTGGTCCGTTATGAGGGGTACGTCACGTGGCGCACGGTGCGGGAAGGTCCGTTTTCCCGAGTGATCTCCGGGAACCGGGGGCATGATCGGAGCATCGGATACCTGGCCGGAACATGCCCGTTCGACTGCTGTTCACCTTGCGCGGGAAAGATTGCCTTATGACCGTCAATCCAGGACATTTCACTCACGATGCGGAGCCGCTGCCCGAAGACCGCTTCCTCGACCGCGAGGAGAGCTGGCTCCGCTTCAACCAGCGTGTCCTGGAACTGGCCGAGGACCCCGGCCTGCCGCTGCTGGAACGGGCCAGGTTCCTGTCGATCTTCGCCAGCAACCTGGACGAGTTCTTCATGGTCCGGGTGGCGGGCCTGGCCCGCCGGATGGCCACCGGCCTCGCCGTCCAGTCCGCGAGCGGCCGCCAGCCCCGCGAGGTGCTGGAGCGCACCGCGGCCGTCGCGCACGAGCTGATGCTGCGGCACGCCGCGTGCTTCCGCGACGAGGTCTGCCCCGCCCTCGGCAAGGAGGGCGTGCACATCCTGCGCTGGGAGGACCTGGCCGAGACCGAGCGCGAGCGGCTGCGCCGGGTGTTCCGCGAGCGGATATACCCCGTGCTCACGCCGCTGGTCGTCGACTCGGCGCACCCCTTCCCCTACATCTCCGGGCTGTCGCTGAACCTGGCGGTGATCGTGCGCGACCCCGAGACCGAGGCGACCATGTTCGCCCGGGTCAAGGTCCCGCCGGTGCTGCCGCGCTTCTTCGAGGCCTCCCCGGACCGGTTCACCCCGCTCGAGGACGTCATCGCCGCGCACCTCGGCCAGCTGTTCGTCGGCATGGAGGTCGTCGAGCACCACGCGTTCCGGGTCACCCGCAACCAGGACCTGGAGATCGACGACGACATCAGCGAGGGCCTGCTGCAGGCGCTGGAGCGCGAGCTGCTGCGCCGCCGGTTCGGCCCCGTCGTCCGCCTGGAGGTGGAGGAGTCGATCTCCCCGGCGGTGCTGGAGCTGCTCACCGCCGAGCTGGCCATCGACGAGGGGCAGATCTACCGGGTGCCGGGCCCGCTGGACCTGGCCGGACTGGCCGCGATCGCCGACCTGGACCGGCCGGAGCTGAAGTACCCGCCGTTCGTGCCGTCCAAGGAGGCGGTCCCGACCGACGGCAGCATCTTCGCCGCGATCCGCAACCGGGACGTGTTCCTGCACCACCCCTACGACTCCTTCACCACCACGGTGCAGCGGCTCATCGAGGACGCCGCCGCCGACCCGCACGTGCTGGCGATCAAGCAGACGCTCTACCGGACCAGCGGCGACTCCCCGATCGTGGACGCGCTGATCGACGCCGCCGAGGCCGGCAAGCAGGTCGTGGTCGTGGTGGAGCTGAAGGCCCGCTTCGACGAGCGCGCCAACATCGCCTGGGCGCGCAAGCTGGAGCAGGCCGGCTGCCACGTGGTGTACGGGTTCGTCGGGCTGAAGACGCACTGCAAGCTCGCCATGGTCGTCCGCCAGGACACCGACGGGGTGCTGCGCCGCTACTGCCACATCGGCACCGGCAACTACCACCCCAAGACCGCGCGGCTGTACGAGGACATCGGGCTGCTCACCGTCGACCCCGCGGTCGGCGAGGACGTCAGCGCGCTGTTCAACCACCTCACCGGCTACTCCCGCCAGTCGGGCTACAAGCGGCTGCTGGTCGCGCCGCAGAGCCTGCGCTCGGGGCTGGTGCAGCGGATCGAGCGGGAGGTCGAGCACCACCGGGAGGGCCGCCCGGCGCGCATCCGCATCAAGTGCAACTCGCTGGTCGACGAGGTCGTCATCGACGCGCTGTACCGGGCGTCGCAGGAGGGCGTGCCGGTCGACATCTGGGTGCGCGGGATCTGCGCGCTGCGGCCGGGCGTGCCGGGCCTGTCGGAGACGATCCGGGTGCGCAGCGTCCTCGGCCGGTTCCTGGAGCACTCGCGGGTGTTCGCCTACGACAACGGCGGCGAGGCCGAGGTGTGGATCGGCAGCGCCGACCTGATGCACCGCAACCTGGACCGGCGGGTGGAGGCGCTCGTCACCATCGCCGACCGGGTCCAGCGCGACTCCCTGCTCGGCCTGATGGACCTGGCCATGGACGACGGCACCTGCTCCTGGTGGCTGGAGGGCGACGGCACCTGGACGCGGCGGACCGCGCCGGACGGCGAGCCGCTGCTGGACATCCAGACCCACCTGGTCAAGAGCAGGCGCTGGAGGACCGTCGATGGATGAGCCCGTCCGCGCGGCCGGCGCGGTGCTGTGGCGCGACGGCGAGTACGGCCTGCAGGTCGCGCTCGTGCACCGGCCCCGCTACGACGACTGGTCGTTCCCGAAGGGCAAGCTGGACAAGGGCGAGCACGTGCTGCGCGCCGCCGTCCGCGAGGTGACCGAGGAGACCGGCATCGTGCCGCGGCTCGGGCGGCGGCTGCCCACCAGCACCTACCTGAAGGGCGGCCGGGCCAAGCGCGTCGACTACTGGGCGGCGCGCGCCGCCGCCGCGGCCGTCCCGGAGTTCGTGCCGAACGACGAGGTCGACCGGCTGGAGTGGCTGTCGCATGAGGACGCCGAGCGGCGGCTGACGCACTCGGGCGACGTGGACCTGCTGCACGCGTTCGCCGCCGGGCCGCTGCGGACCCGGCCGCTGGTCATCCTGCGGCACGCCGACGCCGGCGAGAAGCGCGCGTGGCGCGAGCCCGACGAGCTGCGCCCGCTGGACGCCGGCGGCCGCGCCGACGCCGCCGCGCTGGCCCCTGTGCTGCGGGCGTTCGGGCCCGCGCGGCCGATGGCGTCGGCCACCGCGCGCTGCGTGGAGACCGTGCTGCCGTACGTGCGGCTGACCGGCGCGGACGTCGTCACCGAGCGCGCGTTCACGGTCGGCGAGAGCGGCCCGGACCAGGCCTGCCGGCGGCTGTTCGAGCTGCTGCAGGACGAGGCGCCGCTGTTGGTGTGCACGCACGGCGAGATCGTCGCGGACCTGGTCACCGGCCTGTGCCGGCGCTTCGGGGAGAAGCCCCCAGAGGAGCCGGCGCTGGACAAGGGGGCGTTCTGGGTGGCGCACCTGGCCGGGGACGCCATCGCCTCCCTGGAACGCCATAACGCACGTTCCTGAGAACAGGCATCAGAACTCCGGGGTCGAGATCGCGGCCCAGGCGCTCTCCAGCAGGCGGCGGGTCGTCTCGGCCTCGTGGTGCTCGGCGCCGTAGAGCACGCCGAGGGTGAACGCCTCGGCCGGCGTGCGGGCGGGGGCGGCGCGCAGCCGCTCCATCGCCACCACGGCGTCCTGGTGGTCGCCGAGCACCCGCTGGATCCGCTTGGCGTCCTTGGCCGCCGCCTTGGCGGCGTCGCCCAGCGCGGGCCGGGCGAGCTCGGCGGCGTAGCGGGCGCGCTTGGCGGCCTTGCGGGCCTCGTGCCGGGCGACGTCGCCGTCCTCGGCGCCGGTGATCGCGGCGTACTTGCGCTCCATCCGCCACCACGACTTCTGGATCAGGCCCGGCAGCTCCTTGGCGGGCTTGCGGCCGGCGGCCTTGCCCTGGAACGGCGGGTCGGCGACCAGCGCGTCCAGGGCGTCCAGCAGGGCGAAGTAGCGCGGCTCCGACAGTGCCTTGTTCAGCCGCCGGTAGGCCGCCCGCTCCTGGTGGGGGACACCGGCCAGCCAGGCGGGCTCGGCGAGGTCGCCGAGGAGGGCGAGGCGGCCCGCGAAGCGCTCGCGCAGCACCTCCAGGTCGCGGACCTCGGCCAGGACCTCGCCGAGCCACTTCAGCTCGCCGATGACCGGCTTGATCCGCTCGGCGTCGAACAGCGGCTTGTAGTTCTGCAGCGCGCTGCGGATGCGGCGGGCGGAGGTGCGCATCTGGTGGACGGCGTCGGGCCCGGCCTGCCGGGCGCGCGGGTCCTGCCCGACCAGCACCTCGGTCCGCGCCGCGATGTAGGCGATCACGACCTCGCCCGCGGTGCCCGCCCGCGCGGCCGCGTCGGCCCGGGCGGTGTCGCGCTCGGCGTGCAGCACCCGGGCGAGCTTGGACGCCGCCCCCGACCGGGTGGCCCCGGCCTTCTTCAGCCGCTTGCCGGCCGCCTTCAGCAGGTCGGGGGAGCCGGCGTCGCCGAGCTCGACCTCGATCTCCCGCCAGTGCCGGGCGGTGTCCCCGGCCCCCGCCCTGGTCTCGGCGGGCGCGCCGGGGGCCAGTTCGACGGCCGTGCCGCCGTCGCGCAGGTCGCGGCCGGTGACGGCGTCGTCGGCGACCTCGGCGAGCATGCGGCCCTCGGCGTCCAGCAGCATCGTCGCGGTCCGCTCGGTCTCCACCGTGGCGACGGGCCGCAGCGGCGCGCCCCGGCTGTGCGCGGCGACCAGCCCGGCCAGCTTCGCCGGCGGCGTCTGGGCGCGGCCGAGCGGCGCGTGCACCTCGACCTTGCCCTCGGCGGCGGGCATCTTCAGGTGCCAGCCGGCGTCCTTGCCGCCCCGGCGGCGGCGCAGCGTGATCCCGCCGCGGGCGAGCCGGAGGTCCTCGGTGTCGAAGTAGGTGGCGTGCAGGAGGTGGCGCTGGGGCATCGGGGCGGAGGCGACGCCCGGCAGACCGGACAGATCCGGGACGGTGAAATCGGGGTCGGCGTCGTACTTGTGCTCGATCTCCACATGCTGCTCGGTCACGTTGCGCTCCCCACGAACGGATCCTCGGCTCAGCCTTACACGGGATCTCTGCCCAGGACAGAGCGGATCAACAGCGCTGTAACGTCGGTCACTGTCGATTGACCGGGGCGGCCGCCGCGGCCCTTAATGACTTCATGTCCAATACTGTCCGCGGCGACGGCGTCGACCTCGCCGTCCACGAGCGCGGGTCCGGCCCCGCCGTCCTGCTGGTGCACGGGTACCCCGACACCCACGCCGTCTGGGACGGCGTCGCCGCGCGCCTCGCCGAGCGGTTCCGCGTCATCACCTACGACGTGCGGGGCGCGGGCGCGTCCTCGCGGCCCGCCGGCCGCGCCGCCTACCGGCTGGACCGGCTGATGGCCGACATGCGCGCCGTGCTCGACGCGGTCAGCCCCGGCGAGCCGGTCCACCTCGTCGGCCACGACTGGGGCTCCATCCAGTCGTGGGAGGCGGTGTGCACGATGCCCGAGCGGTTCGCCTCGTTCACCTCGATCTCCGGGCCGTCGCTGGACCACGTCGGCCACTGGATGCGCCGCTTCCACCCGCGCAGCGCGCTGCGGCAGGGCCTGCACTCCTGGTACATCGGCTTCTTCCAGTCACCCGCCCTGCCCGAGCTGTCCTGGCGCACCGGCGTCGGCGCCCGGCTGCTGGAGCGGCTGGAGGGGCACGCGCACTTCGGGCCGACCCTGTCCGCCGACGGCGCCGCGGGCGTCGCCCTGTACCGCGCGAACATGCCCGAGCGGCTGCTGCGGCCCCGCGAGCGGCGCACCGACGTGCCGGTCCAGCTCGTCGTGCCCGAGGACGACGCGTTCGTCACGCCCGCGCTGGCCGAGGCGGCGCGCCCGTACGCGCCGAACCTGTGGATCCGGCGGATCAAGGGCAAGCACTGGGTGCCGGTCTCCCGGCCCGACGTCATCGCCCGCCTGGTCACCGAGCACATCGACCAGGCCCCCGCCGCGCGCCGCGCTCTGGACAGCGAGTTCGAGGACCGCCTCGTCGTCGTCACGGGGGCCGGCAGCGGGATCGGCCGCGCGACCGCGCTGGCGTTCGCCCGGCTCGGCGCGCGGATCGTCGCCGCGGACCTGGACGCGGCCGCCGCCGAGGAGACCGCCGCGCTGGCCGGGCCGTCCGCCCGCGCCTACGCGGTGGACGTCTCCGACGGCGTCGCGATGGAGAAGTTCGCCGCCGAGATCGGCGCCCCCGACATCCTGGTCAACAACGCGGGCATCGGCATGTCCGGCTCGTTCCTGGACCACACCACCGAGGACTGGGAGCGCCTGCTCGGCGTCAACCTGTGGGGCGTCATCCACGGCGCCCGGCTGTTCGGGCGGCTCATGGTCGAGCGCGGCGAGGGCGGGCACATCGTCAACACCGCCTCGATGGCGGCGTTCACCCCGTCCCGGTCGCTGCCCGCCTACAGCACCAGCAAGGCGGCCGTGCTGATGCTCACCGAGTGCCTGCGCGCCGAGCTGGCGGGCGAGGGCATCGGCGTCTCGGCGATCTGCCCGGGGATCGTCAACACCGCGATCACCCGCACCACCGCGTTCGTCGGCCTGTCCGCGGACGGGCAGGCCGAGCAGCGCAAGCGCGCCGTGCGCGCCTACGGGCTGCGCAACTACGGGCCCGAGCAGGTGGCGGAGCGGATCGTCGCAGCCGTCCGCAAGGACAGCGCCGTCGTCCCGGTCACGCCCGAGGCGCACCTGGCGCGGCTGGTTTCGCGGGTGTCGCCGGCGGCGATGCGCCTGCTGGCCCGCGCGCGCCTCTGAGAAAGACGACGACCCCGCCGGATCATCCAGCGGGGTCGTCGCACGTCAGGGCCGATGTGCCGGGTCGCCTCTCGGCGAGATGCACAACGCGGCTCCAGCCGGACGGTATTCCGCGAAGGCGATAGATGAGGCCCGGGGACACCAGGCACACCGACCATCATGTGTAACCGGCCGGCGCCGGGATATGTTCCCGGCCCCGGTTCACCAGCGGTACCAGCGGCCCCGCTTGCCGGTGGAGTCCGCGCTGCGGACGACGAAGCCGAGCAGCCACAGGACCAGCACGATCACGGCGACGTACCAGAGGATCTTGAGGGCGAAGCCGGCGCCCGCCAGGACCAGCACCAGCAGCAGAACGAGGATCAACCAGAGCATGACACTTCCTCCTTGGCGGCGTTGTCCCCGGGGGAACCGGCTCCATGCCGCCGGAAAGTCACAGTTCAGACACGCTGCGGCCGATGACTACGGTGGCGTACCACTCGTCCGAGGCGACGACCCGCGGGACCAGCCCGCCGGCCTCCACCGCCGCCACGGCCGCGGGGACCTGGCGCTCGCTGGTCTCGAACAGCAGGTGCCCGCCGGGCGCCAGCCAGGAGGCCGCCTCGCCGGTGACGCGCCGCAGCACCTCCAGGCCGTCGGAGCCGCCGTCCAGGGCGACCCGGGCCTCGTGCACCCGTGCTTCGGCGGGGAGCAGGGAGACCTCGCCCGTGGGGACGTAGGGGACGTTGGCCAGCAGGACGCCGACCCGTCCCCGCAGCTCCTGCGGCAGCGGCTCGAACAGATCGCCCTCGTAGACGCGGCCGACGTTGCGCCGGGCGCACCGCACCGCCGCCGGGTCGACATCGGCCGAATACAGCTCGACGTCCACCGAAGCGGCCAGGGCCGCGCCGAGGGCCCCGGAGCCGCAGCACAGGTCGACGGCGACGTCCCCGGCCCCCGTCAGGCCGATGGCCTGCCGCACGAGGAACTCGGTGCGCCGTCTGGGGACGAAGACCCCGGCGTCCACGGCGAACCGCAGCCCGCAGAACTCGGCCCAGCCGAGAACGTGCTCAAGGGGGAGCCCGGCGGCGCGGCGCTCCACCATCGAGGCCAGTTCGGCGGGCGTCGTCGCGGTGGAGAGGATCATCCGCGCCTCGTCCTCGGCGAAGACGCACCCGGCGGTGCGCAGCGTGGAGACGACGGCGGATTCGGTGAGAGGTGACACAGGTGTTGCCTTCCGGGATACCTACGGGGCTCCCCGGGCCACCTGTTACGCCAGGTCGGCCAGGCGGGAGCACCCGTTCTGCTCGGGCATGAGCGGGACTCACCTCCTCGGCCGCAGCGATACGAACACCGCCACCTTACCGGGACAGGTGCCGACCGATGCGGCGACCGTGGCCCTCCAGCGGAGGCCCTGAGGGCGGGCCGCCTGTCCACCGGTCGGTGGACAACGGGTTCAGCCGGTCGATGCTGTCGCTGGATATGGCGCTTTCACCAGCATTGACGGCATGAGTGATCTTGTGGTGCGGGTGGCGCGGTGGAGTGCCCATCATCCGTGGCGGGCCATAGCCGGGTGGTTGTTGTTCGTGGCGGTATGTCTGGGGGCCGGTCTTCTGGTCGGCGGGAACGCCGCCACGTCGGCGGACTTCCGGGTCGGTGAGGCGGGACGCGCCGAGGCGATGGCCGAGCGCGGCGGGCTGCAGCAGCGGCCGCTGGAGCGGGTCCTGATCTCCTCGCACGGCGGGGGCGATGTCGACGCCGCCGCCCGGGAGGTCGGCGATCGGATGCGCCGGCTTCCGGAGGTGGCGGAGGTGGCGGCGCCGGTGCGGTCCGCCGACGGGCGGGCCCTGCGGGTCGACGTGACCATGCGGGGGCCCGAGCTGGACGGCAGGAAGCACGTCGGGCCGCTGCTCGCCCAGACCGCCGCCGTCCAGAAGGCCCATCCGGGGCTGCGGGTGGAGGAGTCCGGCAGCCCGTCCATCAGCAAGGACGTCCAGGCGCAGCGGGGCGAGGACCTGTCGCGCACCGAGATGCTCGCCCTGCCCGTCACGCTGATCGTGCTGCTGCTGGTGTTCCGGTCGGTGGTGCTGGCGGCCGTGCCGCTGCTGCTGGCGGTCTCCTCGATCGCGGCCGGTGTCGGGCTGTCGATGCTGGCCTCGCACGTCTTCCCCGACGCCGGGGTCGGCACCAACGTCATCCTGCTCATCGGCATGGCCGTCGGCGTCGACTACACGCTGTTCTACCTCAAGCGCGAGCGGGAAGAGCGGGCCCGCGCGCAGGGGCGGCTGAGCGCCGAGGCCCTGGTGGAGCTGGCCGCGGCCACCTCCGGGCGGGCCGTGGTGATCTCCGGGCTGGCGGTCGCGGCGTCCAGCGCGACGCTGTACCTGGCCGGCGACGTCATCTTCGGATCGCTGGCCACCGGCGCGATCGTGGTGACGCTGGCCGCGGTGGTCAGCTCGCTGACGGTGCTGCCGGCGCTGCTGGTCAAGCTGGGGCGGCGCGGCGGGGGCCGGACGCCGCAGCGGGGGACGGGGCGCGTGCTGCGGGCCACCGCGCGGCGGCCCGTCCTCACCCTGGCCGTGGCGCTGGCCGCCATGCTCGCCCTGGCCGCCCCGCTGCTCGGCATCAGGCTGACCGACGTGGGCCGCGAGACCTACTCGCGCGACCTGCCCGCCATGGCCGCCTTCCACCGCGTCAACGACGCCTTCCCCGAGCTGCGCTCGACCCACCGGGTCGTGGTGGAGGCCGACCCGGGCCGGGCGGACGAGGTCGCCGCCGCCCTGCGCACCCTCACCGGCACGCCCCGGCTGCTCACCTCGGCCGACCGCCGCGTCACCGTGCTGGAGGTGCCGTTCCCGCACTACCCGAGCACACCGCAGGCGCAGGAGTCGCTGCGGGACCTGCGTGCCGCAGCGCGCGCGCTGCCGGGCGTCCAGGCCGCGGTGACCGGGGACGTCGCCCGCTACGCCGACTACCCCGAACATCAGAAGGGCAGGATGCCGCTGATCCTGGGCGCGCTGCTGCTGGTCACCTTCGTCATCACGGTGCGGGCGTTCCGGTCGGTGGTCCTCGGCGTGGTCGGGGTGCTGCTCAACCTGCTGTCGGCCGCGGCGTCGCTCGGCCTGCTGACGCTGGTGTTCCAGGGCACCTGGGCCGAGGGCCTGCTCGGCTTCACCTCGATGGGCTCGATCGGCTCGCGCGTCCCGCTGTTCCTGTTCGTGATCTTGTTCGGGCTGTCGATGGACTACCAGATGTTCGTGCTTAGCCGCGTCCAGGAGCTGGTGCGCGGCGGCGTCCCCGCCCGCCGCGCGGTGCTGGAGGGCATCGGCGGCTCGGCCAGGGTGGTGACGGGCGCCGCCGTGGTGATGGTGACGGTGTTCGCCAGCTTCGTCCCGCTGCACCTGATCGAGATGAAGCAGATCGGGTTCAGCCTGGCGGCGGCGGTGCTGCTGGACGCCTTCGTGATCCGGCTGGTGATCCTGCCGGCGGCCCTGCTGCTCCTCGGCGACGCCGCCTGGCGGAACATAAGGTGATCAACATGCGGCGGGACGACGATCCGTACCGGATCCACCTTTGGAACAGCCTGTCCTGGCTGCTGCTGGGCCTGGCGCCCGACATCGTCGCCGCGCAGGGCGACCAGGGCGCGATGCGGTACTGGTCGTCGGCGCTGCCGGTCGCGCTCGCCGTGGCCTACGGCCTCGCCTGGCGGTTCCCCCGCCCCCATGGGGGACACCCCCAACGCCGAGGCGCGTCGCAAGCTCCGGGCGCCTCGGCCCCCCGCCGCGAATGGTTCCTGTGCGTGCTCGTCGCCGGGCTGGGCGCGCTGGCGTACCTGCGCGGCGGCGCGGCGCTGTACGTCGTCTCGCTGCCGATGTTCTGGCTGTTCGCGGCCACCCCGCGCCGGTCGGTCGCGTTCAGCGGCGCCGCCGCCCTCGCCACCGTGGCGGGCTGGACGATCCGGACCGGCGACCCCTTCGCCGGCAACGCCGTCGTCACCGTCGCCGCCTTCGCGGCGGCCGTGCTGCTCGGCCTGTCGGTGCACCGCCGGGTCAGGCGGGGCGAGGAGCGGGCCCGGCGGCTGGACGCCGAGCTGGCCGAGGCCCGCGCGCAGCTGGCCGAGGCGCACCGGCGGGAGGGGGCAGCCGCCGAGCGCGACCGGCTCGCCCGCGAGATCCACGACACCCTCGCCCAGGGCTTCGCGGCGATCGTCGCGCTCGCCGAGGCCGCCCGCGCCGACCCCGCCGCGAGCGGCCCGCGGCTGCGCTCGATCGAGCGGACCGCGCGGGACAACCTCGCCGAGGCGCGCACCCTGGTCGAGGGCGCCGCGCCCGCCGGCTCCATCGCCGCCACGCTGCGCCGCACCCTGGACCGCTTCGCCGAGGACACCGGCCTGGCCGTCAGCGCCGACCTGCCCGACGTGGAGTGCGACCGGCCGGCCCGGATCGCGCTGCTGCGCTGCACCCAGGAGTCCCTGGCCAACATCCGCAAGCACGCGGGCGCCACCACCGTCGGCGTCGTGCTCGCCCGGTACCCGCACGGCGTCGAGCTGGAGATCACCGACGACGGCCGCGGCTTCGCGCCCGGGCGGGCCGGCGGGTTCGGCCTGGCCGGGATGCGCCGCCGCCTCGCCGAACTCGGCGGCGAGCTCACCGTGACCAGCTCCGTGGGCGACGGCACCCGCGTGCTCGCCGCCCTGCCCCTGAACGGACGGACGTGACATGACCGGACTGCGCGTGCTCGTGGCCGACGACCACCCGGCGATGCGCGCCGGCGTCGTCGCGCTGCTGTCGGCCGACCCCGCCATCACCGTCGTCGGCGAGGCCGCCGACGGGCGCGAGGCGGTCGAGCTGGCCGAGCGCACCGAGCCGGACGTGGCGCTGCTGGACCTGCGGATGCCCGTCCTGGACGGCGTCGCCGCCACCGCCCGCATCGCCGCCCGCACCCGGGTGCTGATCCTCACCACCTACGACACCGACGCCGACATCGAGCGCGCGGTCGAGGCGGGCGCCGTCGGCTACCTGCTGAAGGACGCCACCCGCGAGGAGCTGGTGGCCGCCCTGCACGCGGCGGCGCGCGGCGAGACCGTCCTCGCCCCGCAGGTGGCGCGGCGGCTGGTGAACCGGATGCGCCGCCCGGCCCCGGCGGCGCTGACCGCCCGGGAGGCCGAGGTGCTGCGCGCGGTGGCCGACGGGCTGTCCAACGCCGACATCGGCCGCCGCCTGGTCATCGCCGAGGCGACGGTGAAGACGCACCTGCTGCGCATCTTCGCCAAGCTGGACGTGGGCGACCGCACCCGCGCGGTGGTGGTGGCGCTGGAGCAGGGCCTGCTCTAGTCGTCCTTGAGGTGGTACTTCATCCCCATGTGCGAGGGGCGGAAGCCGATCTTCTGGTAGAAGCGGATCGAGTCGGGGCGCTGCCGGTCGGTGGTGAGCTGCACCACCCGGCAGCCGCGGGCGCGGGCCTGCTCGATCGCCCAGCCGATCATGATCTGGCCGATGCCGCGGCCGCGCTGCTCGGCGGCCACCCGCACGCCCTCGATCTGGGCGCGCTCGCCGCCGGTGTAGGTCAGGCCGGGGATGTAGGTGATCTGCATCGTTCCAGCGACGGCCCCGCCGGACTCGGCCACGATGACCGCGTTGTTGGGGTCGCGCTCGATGGCGGCGAACGCCGCGAAGTAGGCCTCGGGGATGACCTCGCCGGGGGTCTCCCGGGTCATGCCGAGGGGGTCGTCGGCGAGCAGCCGGACGATCTGGGGCAGGTCGTCCCGCGTCGCTTCGCGGAAGGTCACTTCGTGGTCACGCCGCACGCTGACCAGGCTATCCGGACGTCCCGCCACATTGTTCACCATGACTTGTAGTACTACGTGTTGTAGTACTACGTTGGGTTTAACAGGTACCCCACCCCAGCACTGCCGGCGCGATCCGCCGCAGGGAGATGCCATGTCGAAGCCGAGCACCGAGGAACACTGGAGCGACCACGCCATCTGCCGTGGTGCCGATCCCGACCTCTTCTTCCCCATCGGGTACGCCGCGCCGATCCTGCGGGAGCAGGAGCGCCGGGCCAAGGCGATCTGCGGGCACTGCCCGGTGACCGCCGAGTGCCTCGGCTGGGCGCTGCGCGTGGGCGAGCCCGATGGCATCTGGGGCGGGACGACCCCCGAGGAGCGGCGCGAGCTGCGCCGCGCCGCCGAGGCCCCCGCCCGCCGCCGGCTGCCCGTGATCTCGGTCCGCGGGGACGTCGAGGAGACCGCCTCCGCCGCCTGATCAGGGGACCAGTGCGATCTTTCCCACAACACGCCGTTCGCGCAGGTCGGCCAGGACCTTCTCCGCGCCGGCCAGCGGCCTGACGGCGGGCGCGACCGGGTCCAGCGCGCCGTCCTCGACCAGCCGGAGCAGCTCGCCGAGGAGGGCGCGCTGCTCCAGCGGGCGGGACATCGCCCAGGCGCCCCAGTCGACGCCGACGACGGACCGGTTGCGCAGCAGCACCTGGTTGAGCGGCAGGGACGGGATCGTCCCCGACGCGAAGCCGATCACGGCGTAGCGGCCCCGCTCGCGCAGGGCGCGCAGCGCCGGGCCGGCCAGGGCGCCGCCGACCGGGTCGTAGACCACGTCCACACCGCCGTCCGACCAGCCGCGGGCGGCGGTCTTGACATCTTCGGCCGGGTCCACGGCCTCTTCGGCGCCGGCGTCGAGCGCCGCCGCCCGCTTCTCCGGCGTCGACGCGGCCGCCAGCACCCGGGCGCCGAGGGCCCGCGCGACCTGGATCGCCGCCAGGCCGACGCCGCCGCCCGCGCCCAGCACCAGGACCGTCTCGCCTGCGGTGAGGCCGGCGCGGTCGCGCAGGGCGAACAGGGCCGTGCAGTGGCTCTGGACGAAGGTCGCGGCGCGGGCGGCGTCCAGCCTCGCCGGGATCGGGACGGCCGCCGCCGCGGGCACCGCGACCCGCTCGGCGAACCCGCCGAGGCCGCACATGGCGAGGACGCGGGTGCCGGGAGGCGGGTCGTCCACGTCCGGGCCGGTGGCCAGCACGGTCCCGGCGACCTCGCCGCCCGGCACGAACGGCGGCGGCGGCTTGATCTGGTACTCGCCCCGGACGAAAAGGCCGTCCACGAAGTTCACGCCGGCCGCCTCGACGGCGATGACGACCTGTCCGGGACCGGCCGTGGGATCGGGCGTTTCGGTCAGGGTGAGGGAACCGGGCTCGGTACACACGACGGCGCGCATCCGCCCACTATGCCGAAACCGAATCTGGTTCACCAGGGAACGGCGGAGGCTTACCGCACGTTGCCCTGATGACTGCGGAATCGTCCCGATCTACGGTGGAGGCTATGAGCTTTCCCCAGGTCCCGGAGAAGCACCGGTCCGACGGGCTCGCCGCGCACGGCGCCCGGGCGGTCTCGGCGGCCGCGCTGGTGCTCGGCATCACCGCGGTCATGTGGGTGCTGGAGCTCGCCGACTACGCGCTCGGCGGCACGCTCGACCAGTTCGGCATCCACGCCCACGACGTCAACGACCTGCCCGACATCTTCACCGCGCCGTTCATGCACGGCTCGATCGGGCACCTGATGGGCAACACGCTGCCGTTCGTCATCCTCGGCTTCCTGGCCGCGATGCGCGGGATCGGCAAGTTCCTGGTAATGATGCTGATCGTCATCGTGGTCGCCGGGCTCGGCGTGTGGACGCTCAGCACCGGCAACACCCTCGGCTCCAGCGTGCTGGTCTTCGGGTTCTTCGGGTACCTGCTCGGCCGGGGCGTGTTCGAGCTGCGGATCGCCGACGTCGTCATCGCGGCCGGCGTGGTCGCGGTCTACGGCACGCTGATCTTCGGGGTGCTGCCGCAGGACCCGCGGATCTCCTGGCAGGGCCACCTGTTCGGGCTGATCGGCGGCGTCCTGTCGGCCTGGGTGCTGCGCCACCGGCGGGCCGCCGCGGACTGACGGCCCACCGGCGGGGGGTCAGTGGGGGCGGACCGACACGTCGGCGACGACCGCGTCGCGCGGCGTCTCCAGCGCCCCCACCAGCACCCGCGCGACGGTCGCGGGGTCGGCGTAGTCGGCCGCGTCGTACGCGCCGTCCTCCTGCGCGCGCACACGGCGCTGCATCTCGGTCGCCGTCCGGCCCGGGTAGACGGTGGTGACCCGGATGCCCGGTTCTTCGGCGCGCAGCGAGTCGGCGAGCGCGCGCAGCCCGAACTTGCTCGCCGCGTACGCCGACCAGTTCGGGTTGGCGCGCAGCCCTGCGGTGGAGTTCACGAACACCACGTGGCCCTCCGCCGCGCGCAGCGCGGGCAGCAGCAGCCGGGTCAGCTCCGCCGCCGCCACCAGGTTCACCGACAGGTGGTCGATCCAGTCGTCGGCCTCCAGTTCGGCGACCGGCCCCAGGTGGACCACCCCGGCGGCGTGCACCACGCCGTCCAGCCGGTCGGGCAGGTCGGCGTCGGCGAGCCGCGCCTCCAGCCGGCGCGGCTCGGTGAGGTCCAGCACCAGCCCGTGCACCGAGGGCTCCTCGGTGGCGGTGCCGGCGCCGCCCGGCGATCCGTTCTGCACCTGCCTGATGACCTGCGTCGGCGCGTGCGCGCCGGTGCGCAGCCCCTTCCCGAGCTCGTTCAGCCGCTCGGCGGAGCGGCCGGTGAGGATCAGGTCGTGGCCGCGGTCGCGCAGCAGCTCGGCGACGGCCTTGCCGATGCCGCCGGTCGCCCCCGTGATGAGATAGGTGCCCATGGCGCTCCATTCTGGTCGATAGGCCCGCCCCGCACGAAAGAAGACGCGGCGCGCGGGCGGTCAGTTCGGGCGCAGCACCCGCGCGGTCCCGGCGATCAGGGCGGTGGCCAGCACCCAGCCCGTCGCGACCAGCGCGTAGGCGACCCAGCGCGACCAGGTCGCCGGGTCGAACGCCTGCTGCTGCCCGAAGGTGTCGATCGGGATCAGCAGGTCCAGGGTGTAGACGAGGGCGTGGAACTTGGGGAGCTCCTCCGGCGGCTTGATCGGCTTGGGCCGGTCGATGCTGAACACCGTCGTGCCGATGGCGACCAGCACGCCGAACCAGGCGAACGCCAGCCACGGCCGGTAGCCGTAGCCCACGGTCCAGTCCAGCATCAGGTTCCAGCCGCGCGCGACCGGGTTGAGGCGGCGGCGGCGCGCGCGCAGCTTGGCCAGCTGGATCTTGCGCGCCAGGTCGTCGTGGCCGATCCCGTGGTACCAGGACGCGAGCTGCTCGTAGGGCTGCAGGTGGAACTGCCGGTCGCGTTCCACCCAGTGGCGCCGGTCCTTGAACTCGGCGCCCTCCAGCGTCTCGTAGACCAGGCCGTTCAGGAACAGCTCGTCCGGCCACATCTCGGGCAGGTCCCGCAGCAGCGAGATCCGCGAGTACGACAGCGACACCCGGCCGCGGATCTTCTCGGCGGGCAGCAGCAGCAGCTCGTCGGCCTGGATGTGGCTGGCGTGCAGCGCCATCCGCCCCGGGTCGGTCGAGTCCAGCCTGGCCATGGAGAACGACAGCAGGCCGTTGAAGCGGGCGCTGCGCAGCCGGACGGTGCCGTAAGCGGAGAAGCCGTTGCTCAGCTCGGCGACGTCCTCGACCACCATGCTCTGCGCCTCCAGCGCGATGCGGCCGGTGTTGCGCAGGACGGTGTTCTCCAGGAACAGCCCGCTGTTCATCCGCGCGCCGGTGAGCCGCGTCCCGCCGGTGATCTCGGCGCCGCGGATGAAGCAGCCGCCGTCGACGATCAGGCCGCCGCCGAACAGCGCCCAGCGCTCGGGCTCGGACTCGGTGATCGTGACCTGGTTCATCCGCAGCTGTCCGGACAGGTGCGCGCCCGACAGGCGCACCGAGCCCTCGACCACCGAGCGGGACAGGTTGAGGTAGCCGGTCACGTTCGCCCCGTTGGCGGCGAGACCGGGCAGCCGGCAGCCCGACAGGCGCAGCTGCCGGGTGTGCGCGTCGGTGAACACCGGCGTCTCCACCAGCCGGCAGCTCTCCAGCGACAGCTCGTGCTCGACGGTGCCGCCGGAGACGTCCAGCGCGCCGACGACGTAGGCGCCGGTCAGCCGGACCGCCGCGATGCAGCCGGCGCGGGTCTCGCCCGCGCCGAGCAGCAGCATCGTGATGATCTCGGCGCGGACGATCCGGTCCGGCAGCGGCCCGGCGGGCAGGTCCTCGCCGAGGACGACGGTCGCTCCCGTCGGGAAGGCGTGCCAGAGGCGGCGTTCGGCGTCACTCAGCCCAGGGGGTTCGGCCACGGTCGACCTTTCTACGGGTCCGTCCCCCCGCGATCAAGGGGCCGCCGGTTCTAGAACAGCCCCCGGCGGCGGCCCGCCTGCTGCAGGAAGCCGTCCAGCTGGGTCTCCCAGTCGGTGTGGTCGGCGGTGGCGTAGTCCACGGTGAAGCGGCTGAACGCGTCGTGGCCCTCGGTGAACAGGCCGCCGCGCTTGTCCAGCTCCAGCACGACCTCCATCGACTGCGGGTAGGAGACGAAGGTCACCTCCAGCTGGCTGATGCCGCGCGCGTACTGCGCCGGCGGGTGGAACTCGATCTCCTGGTAGAACGGCAGCTCCTGGTGCACGCCCCAGATGCGGCCCTTCTCGCAGTCGGCGTGGCGGAACTGGAAGCCCAGGTTGGCGAACGCGGCGAGCAGCCGCTCCTGCGCGGGCAGCGGGTGCACCGCGACCGGGTCGAGGTCGGTGGCGTCGATGGCGCGCGCGACCTCCAGCTCGGTGGCGACGCCGACCGTGGTGCCGTGCAGCGGGTGCCCGTACAGGTGGGTGAGCGGCGCCTCCCACGGGATCGGGAGCTGGAAGGCGATGGTGTGCCGGGCGCCCTCGGCCAGCGTGAACCGGCCGGCGACGGGCAGCTTGGCGTACTCCATGTCCGTCTTGTACTCGTTGTCGCCCGACTCGATCTCGACCCGCGTCTTCAGGGCCAGGTTGACGCCGAGGATCTCGGAGTCGTGCTTGCCGCCCTGCACCGTGATCTCGCCGGTGACGACGCCGCCGGGCGTGGTGTGCGGGTTGTGCAGCACGGTCTCGACCTCGGGCCCCCCGACCCCGACCGCCTGCATGAGCTTCTTGAAGACCACTTCGTTCCTCCCGTTGCGGGGCGCCGACGCCCTCGTGGATAGGACGCCTCCATCGCGGATTACGTTCCCATGACCAGGCAGGGGAGTCAGTGGCCGCCGGCCAGGTTGAGCCCGACCACCCCGGCGACGATCAGCGCCAGCGCGCCGAGCTTCAGCGGCGACACCTGGTCGCCGAGCGCGACCATGCCGAGCACGGCGGTGCCGACCGCGCCGATGCCGACCCACACCGCGTAGGCGGTGCCGACCTCCAGGGTCCGCAGCGCGAGGTTGAGCAGGCCGAAGCTCGCCACGGCGAACACCAGGAACGAGACCGAGGGGAGGGGCTGGGAGAAGCCCTTGCTGAGCTTCAGCGAGGCGGCCATCGCGACCTCGAACAGACCGGCGACGACGACGAGGAACCAGGCCATGACGGACTCCCGGGCAGGTGAGACGACGGTTTCCCGCGCGTCGTCTTCGCTTGCCGGGTACGGCGCGCACCTCGTCCGGGAAGGCCGCGAAAGGGCCCTCATCACCGCCAACGGCCGGCGCCCGCCCGCTGTTCCCCGGGCCGTCAGGAACGGCCGAGGGCGCGGTACTCCCAGCCGGCGGCGCGCCAGCGGGCGGCGTCCAGGGCGTGCCGGCCGTCCACGATGCGCTTGTGCCGGACGACCCCGGCGAGCGCGTCCGGTTCGATCTCGCGGAACTCGGCCCACTCGGTGAGCAGCACGACCACGTCGGCGTCGCGGGCGACGTCCAGGGCGCTGGTGCCGTAGCGCAGCTCGGGGAAGGCGCGGCGGGCGTTGTCCAGCGCGGCCGGGTCGTAGACGCGCACCTGCCCGCCGAGGCCGTGCATGGTGCGGGCGACGTCGAGGGCGGGCGCGTCGCGGATGTCGTCGGAGTTGGGCTTGAACGCCGCGCCCCAGGCGGCGATGCGGGCGCCGCCGATCCGGCCGTCCAGCAGCTCGCGGACCAGGTCGACGGTGCGGGCCCGCCGCCGCCGGTTGATGGCGTCGACCTCGCGCAGGAACGACACCGCCTGCCCGACGCCGATCTCCTCGGCGCGGTGCGCGAACGCGCGGATGTCCTTCGGCAGGCAGCCGCCGCCGAAGCCGAGGCCGGGCTTGAGGAACTTGCCGCCGATCCGGTCGTCTAAGGCGAGGGAGTCGGCGAGGTCCTTGACGTCGGCGCCGACGGCCTCGCAGACCTCGGCCATCGCGTTGATGTAGGAGATCTTGGTGGCGAGGAAGCTGTTCGCGGCGACCTTGACCAGCTCGGCGGTGGCCAGGTCGGTGCGGATCACCGGGGTGCCCTGCTCCAGGATCGGCCGGAACGCCGCGCTCAGCTGTGTGTCCGCCCAAGCGGAGCGGACGCCGAAGACCAGCCGGTCGGGGTGCAGGGTGTCGTCGACGGCGAAGCCCTCGCGCAGGAACTCGGGGTTCCAGGCAAGCTCGACGCCGGTCCCGGCGGGCGCCAGCCCCTGGAGCAGGCCGGTGAGGCGCTCGGCGGTGCCGACCGGGACGGTGGACTTGCCGACGACCAGGGCGCGCCGGTCCAGGTGCGGGGCGAGCGCGCGCACGGCGGCGTCCACGTAGGTGAGGTCGCAGGCGTCCGAGCCGGGCTGCTGCGGGGTGCCGACGCACAGGAAGTGCACGTCGCCGAAGGCGGCGGCCTCGGCGTAGGAGGTGGTGAAGCGCAGCCGCCCCGACTCCAGGGCCTTGGCGAGCAGCTCGGGCAGCCCGGGCTCGAAGAAGGGGACCTCGCCGGCCGCGAGCCGGGCCACCTTGGCCGCGTCGGTGTCGAGCCCGAGGACTTCGTAGCCGAGCACGGCCATGCAGATCGCGTGGGTGGCGCCGAGGTAGCCGGTGCCGATGACGGTGAGCCGCGGAGCGTCCATGTTCGGGTGACCTTCGTCTCGGGGCCCGGTGCTCCCGGGGCCGTCCGCGGCGGGGCCGTCCGCCCGCCGTGCGCGCCGGGCGGTGCGTCGGCGGGATTTGCCGGACTCGGCCGCATTTGCAACAGAAATCACTGTGCTATCGGTCGCGGGACGTTAGCGTCAAGGGTTCGGCACGGACCGGCCGGGGTTTTCCCATGCCGGTCACCTCAAGGCACCCATGACCGTTTTCCGGCCCTTCTTTCGGCCTTCCGTGACGGAGTCCTGTGACCCACGTCACCTTTCCCCGGGATGATCGCCCGATTGTGGGCGCGACATCCCGAAAGCCGCCGTCCGCGTGGGTTGTCATGGGTTACCAGCGGGTAGCATGATGACGAGTTACCGACCAGTACGTTACGCGGGGCCCATGAGCCGCCGCCGGACCAACGGAGTGTTCCATGGGGCACTACAAGAGCAACCTCCGGGACCTGGAGTTCAACCTCTTCGAGGTGTTCAACCGCCAGGACCTCCTCGGCAGCGGCCCGTACGCCGACCTTGACGAGGAGACCGTCCGCAGCATCCTCGGCGAGGTCAACCGCCTCGCCGAGGGCGTGCTCGCCGACTCCTTCGAGGACGCCGACCGCAACCCGCCGAAGTTCGACCCGGCGACCGGCTCCGTCGCCATGCCGGAGAGCTTCAAGAAGTCCTACAAGGCCTGGATGGACGCCGAGTGGTACCGCGTCGACCTGGCCCCCGAGTTCGGCGGCACCGGTGCGCCGCGCAGCCTGACCTGGGCGATCGCCGAGCAGGTGCTGGGCGCCAACCCGGCCATCTACATGTTCTCCTCGGGCCCGGGCTTCGCCCAGATCCTGTGGCACATCGGCACCCCCGAGCAGAAGAAGTTCGCCGAGCTCGCGCTGGAGCGCCAGTGGGGCGCGACCATGGTGCTGACCGAGCCGGACGCCGGCTCCGACGTCGGCGCCGGCCGCACCAAGGCCGTCCAGCAGCCCGACGGCACCTGGCACATCGAGGGCGTGAAGCGCTTCATCACCTCGGCCGAGCACGACATGTCCGAGAACATCTTCCACCTGGTGCTGGCCCGCCCCGAGGGCGCCGGCCCCGGCACCAAGGGCCTGTCGATGTTCCTGGTGCCCAAGTACCTGGTGGACGTGGAGACCGGTGAGCTCGGCGAGCGCAACGGCGCCTACGTCACCAACGTCGAGAAGAAGATGGGCCTGAAGGTCTCCACGACCTGCGAGCTCACCCTCGGCGAGAAGCACCCCGCCATCGGCTACCTGGTCGGCGACGTGCACGAGGGCATCAAGCAGATGTTCCTGGTCATCGAGTACGCCCGGATGATGGTCGGCACCAAGGCCATCGCGACGCTGTCCACCGGCTACCTGAACGCGCTCGAGTACGCCAAGGAGCGGGTGCAGGGCGCCGACCTCACCAAGATGACGGACAAGACCGCGCCGCGCGTGACCATCACGCACCACCCGGACGTCCGCCGCAGCCTGCTCACCCAGAAGGCCTACGCCGAGGGCATGCGCGCGCTGGTCCTGCTGACCGCCTCCTACCAGGACGCGGTGCAGCTGGCCGAGCACGAGGGCCGCAAGGACGAGCTCGCCGAGAAGATCAACGACCTGCTGCTGCCGATCGTCAAGGGCTTCGGCTCCGAGCGCGCCTACGCCCTGCTCGGCGCCGAGTCGCTGCAGACCCTGGGCGGCTCGGGCTTCCTGCAGGAGTACCCGATCGAGCAGTACATCCGGGACTCCAAGATCGACACCCTGTACGAGGGCACCACCGCCATCCAGGGCATGGACCTGTTCTTCCGCAAGATCCTGCGGGACAACGGCGAGGCCCTGAAGGTGCTGGCCGGCGAGATCAAGGCCTTCGCCGAGAGCGAGGCCGGCAACGGCCGTCTGAAGAACGAGCGCGCCATGCTCGGCAAGGCGCTGGACGACGTGCAGGGCATCCTGAACCCGATGATCGGGTGGGCGCTCGGCTCGATGGAGGACCCGAAGGAGATCTACAAGGTCGGGCTCGCCTCCAGCCGGTTCCTGCTGGCCCTCGGCGACCTGATCGTCGGCTGGCTGCTGCTGCGCCAGGCCGAGGTCGCGCTGACCAGGCTCGGCGGCGGCGACGTCTCCGACTCGGACAAGAACTTCTACACCGGCAAGGTGGCCGCCGCGCAGTTCTTCGTGCAGACCGTGCTGCCGCGCCTCGCCGCCGACCGCGCCATCACCGAGGGCACCAACCTCGACATCATGGAGCTGCCGGAAGAGGCGTTCTGACCAACCGTCTCCCGCGGTTAGGTAGCGACGGCCCCCGTCACCGGAAGGTGGCGGGGGCCGCGTGCGTCCGTGAGCGCTCCTGGCCCGATGCCGGACACTTAAACCGCCACGACCGGCCCCGGCGCCGCATGTACGCCCTGAGCGGCCGCCTGGGCCTGCTGTGCGCGGGAACGCTGGCCGATTCCTGCACACTGCGCCGGTTCTGAGCGGAAAGGGGCGCCGCGCGGCGCCCCCTTCGCGCATCAGTTCCAGGCGAGCATCCGGATCGGGTCCTCCAGCATCGCGCCGACGTCGCGCAGCACCTTGGAGCCGAGCTCGCCGTCGATGATCCGGTGGTCGAACGACAAGGCGAGCGTGGTCACCTTGCGGATCGCCAGCTCGCCCTCGTGCACCCACGGCATGTCGCGGACCTGGCCGAACGCCAGGATCGCGGCCTCGCCGGGGGTGATGATCGGGGTGCCGGTGTCCACCCCGAACACGCCGACGTTGGTGATGGTGATCGTCCCGCCGGACAGGTCGGCCGGCCGGGCCCTGCCCGAGCGGGCCGTCTCGGTGAGCGCCGCCAGGGCCTCGGCGAGCTCGGGCAGCGGCTTGGCGTGCGCGTCCTTGATGTTGGGGACGATCAGGCCCCGCTCGGTGGCGGCGGCGATGCCGAGGTTCACCCGCCGCTTGACGACGATCTCCTCGCCGTCCCAGGTCGCGTTGGCCATCGGGTGCCGCGCCACCGCCGTCAGCAGCGCCTTGGCGACGAGCAGCAGCGGCGACACCTTGACCTGCGCGAACTCCGGCAGGTCGCGCAGCCGCCGCACGGTCTCCATCGTGCGGGTCACGTCGACCTGGAGGAACTCGGTGACGTGCGGCGCGGTGAAGGCCGAGGCGACCATCGCGTTCGCGGTGGCCTTGCGGACGCCCTTGACCGGGATGCGCTCCTCGTCCCCCTCGACGGCAGGGCGCTGCGGCGCCGCCGGGGCCTGCCGGGCGGCGCGGATGTCGTCGCGGGTGATGGAGCCCTGCGGCCCGGTGCCGGTGATCGTGGACAGGTCCACGCCCAGGTCCTTGGCCATCTTGCGGACCGGCGGCTTGGCCAGGACGCGCCCGCTGTCCACAGGCTGTGGACGGGCCGGCGGCGGCGCCGCAGACTTGCGCGGGCGGCGCTGGGTCGCCCCCGGCTTCACCCCGTAGCCGACCAGGACGGGCTGCCGCTTCGGCTGCTCGGGCGCCGTCATGCCCGGCTCCTCCGGGGTGGGGACGAGGTCGTCCTTCAGCGCCTCCTCCCGCACGGGCTCGGCGGGCGCCTCGCCGCCGCCGACGTCGACCGTGATGATCGGCACGCCGACGTCCACCGTCTCGCCCTCGGCCGCCAGCAGCTCGGTGACCGTGCCCTCGAACGGGCACGGCAGCTCCACGATCGCCTTGGCCGTCTCGATCTCCACGATCGTCTGGTTGACCTCGACGGCGTCGCCGACGGCCACGTGCCACTTGACGATCTCGGCCTCGGTGAGGCCCTCGCCCACGTCGGGCAGCTTGAACCGCTTCAGCTCGCTCATCGCCCCTACCACGCGAGGGTCCGGTCGACCGCGTCCAGGATGCGGTCGAGGTCGGGCAGATAGTGGTCCTCCAGCCGGGACGGCGGGTACGGCGTGGAGAACCCGCCGACGCGCAGCACCGGCGCCTCCAGCCGGTAGAAGCACCGCTCGGTGATCCGCGCGGCCAGCTCGGCGCCGTACCCGTTGAAGACCGGCGCCTCGTGCACCACCACGCACCGCCCGGTCCGCTCCACCGACCGCACCACGGTGTCCATGTCCAGCGGGTTCAGCGAGCGCAGGTCGATGACCTCCAGCGACCGGTCGTCGGCCGCCGCGGCCTCCAGGCACGTCTTCACCGCCGGCCCGTAGGCGAGGACCGTCACGTCCTCGCCGGGGTTGACCACCCGCGCCGCGTGCAGCGGCGCGAAGTCCTCGGCGCCGGTGTCCACCGGACCCTTCTCCCAGTAGCGGCGCTTGGGCTCGAAGAAGATCACCGGGTCCGGCGAGGCGATCGACTGCTGGATCATCGCGTAGGCGTCGGCCGGGTTGGAGCAGGCGACGACCCGCAGCCCCGCGGTGTGGGTGAAGTACGCCTCGGGCGACTCCGAGTGGTGCTCCACCGCGCCGATCCCGCCGCCGCACGGGATGCGCACGACCACCGGCAGCTCCAGCTTGCCGAGCGAGCGCATCCGCATCTTGGCGAGCTGGGTGATGATCTGGTCGGCGGCCGGGAACACGAACCCGTCGAACTGGATCTCGCAGACCGGCCGGTAGCCGCGCAAGGCCAGCCCGATCGCGGTGCCCACGATGCCCGACTCGGCCAGCGGGGTGTCGATCACCCGCTCCTCGCCGAAGTCCTTCTGCAGCCCGTCGGTGACGCGGAACACTCCGCCGAGCCGGCCGACGTCCTCGCCCATGACCAGGACCTTGGGGTCCTTCTCCATGGCCTTGCGCATGCCCTCGTTCAGCGCCTTGGCCAGCGTCAGTGTCTCGGTGGCAGGGGTCTCGGTCATGCGGACGCCTCCTCGAACGAGGCCAGGTAGGCGGCGAACCGCTCCTGCTCTTCGGTCATCAGCGGGTGCGGTTCGGCGTAGACGTGCTCGAACATCGCCAGTGGCCGCGGGTCGGGCAGGTCCAGGCAGGCCTTGCGCAGCGCGGTCGCGACCTGCTTGGCCTCGGCGTCCACCTCGTCCAGGAAAGAGGTGTCGGCAAGCTGGTTGCGGACCAGGTACGCCTTCACCCGCTCGATCGGGTCCTTCAGCTTCCAGGACTCCTCTTCGGCCTTCAGTCGGTACCGGGTCGGGTCGTCGGTGGTGGTGTGGGCGCCCATCCGGTAGGTGAACGCCTCGACCAGCGTCGGCCCCTGCCCCTCCCGGGCGTCCTTGAGGGCCTTGCGGGTGACGGCGAGGCAGGCCAGCACGTCGTTGCCGTCGACGCGGACACCGGGGAAGCCGTACCCCTGGGCGCGCTTGTACAGCGGGATCCGGGTCTGCCGCTCCAGCGGCTCGGAGATCGCCCACTGGTTGTTCTGGCAGAAGAACACGATGGGGGCGTTGAACACCGACGCGAACACGAACGCCTCGTTGACGTCGCCCTGGGAGGTGGCGCCGTCCCCGAAGTAGGCGATGGTCGCGCCGGCCCGGTCGGTGCCGAGGACGCCGTCGCGCTGCATGCCCATCGCGTACCCGGTCGCGTGCAGCGTCTGGCTGCCGATCACGATGGTGTACAGGTGGAAGCCGTGCTCGGCCGGGTCCCAGCCGCCGTGGTTGACGCCGCGGAACAGCCCGAGCAGGTTGAGCGGCTCGACCTGGCGGCACCAGGCCACGCCGTGCTCGCGGTAGGTGGGGAAGACCATGTCGTGCTCGCCGAGCGCGCGCCCGGAGCCGATCTGCGCGGCCTCCTGGCCGAGCAGCGAGGCCCAGATGCCGAGCTCGCCCTGCCGGGTCAGCGCCACGGCCTCCAGGTCGATGCGCCGCACCACGACCAGGTCGCGGTACAGGGCGCGCAGTTCCTCGGCCGTCACGTCCAGCGGGTAGTCGGGATGCTCGACGCGCTCCCCCTCGGGGGTCAGCAGCTGGACGAGCTCGGGTTCGGGCGCGCCGCGTACGGAGTCGATCGTCATCGAAGACACTCCTCGGTCGGGGCCGGCCCACGGGATCGCCGCTGCCGGCCGATGTCAGCGGCCCCCGCCCCCGGATAAGGGGACGAACGCCACCAAAGCCATCGTGGCAGACATCACACCCGGAGGCGCAAGCCCCCGATTACTCCGATCTCTACCCCCGGTCCCGCCGTTGCACCATCACTCCCGCGACAGGGCGCGGGTGGCGCCGGCGGCCACGGTCAGGCCGAGCAGGAGGCCCGCGACGACCAGGAAGTCGGCGATCCACTGGTAGACGCCCTTCGGGGCGTACTCGACCTCCTGGCCGAGGGTGCCGATCGGCAGCAGCAGGTCCAGGGTGTACAGGAACGCATTGAAATGCGGGTGGTGGCCGTCGTCCAGGACGTCCGGCTTGTGCAGGGTGAACACGATCGTGCCGAACGCCAGCAGGCCCGCCAGCCAGCTCGCGGCGCGGAACGGGCGGTAGCCGTAGCCGACCAGGACGTCCTGGAACCAGCCGACGACCTTGCGCGGCAGCCCCTGCGTCTGCCGCCGGTCGCGGGCCTTGGCCAGCAGCACCGAGCGGCCGTCGGCGTCCAGGCCGAGGACGCGGTAGGTCTGCGCGAGCCGCTCGTAGGGCTGCGGCTGGTAGCCGTCGGTGTCGCGGCGCAGCCAGGCCAGCCGCTCGCGGGCCGACATGGGCGGTTCGAGGTTCTCGTACTGCAGGCCGTCCAGCTGCAGGCGGCCCGGCCAGGTCGCGGCCTCGTCCCGGAGCACGCTGATCTTGGCGTAGGACAGGTCGACGGTGCCGCGCGGCGCCTCGGCCGGCCGCAGCAGCACCTCCTCGGCCTGCAGCCGCTGCAGGCTGAGCGCGGTGCCCGCCTCGTGCGACAGGACGGCGCCGCGCAGGTTGAGCTGGCCGGTCACCCGGGCGCCGGCGAAGCTCACCTCGCCCTCGACGGCGAAGCCGTCGGAGCAGTAGACGTCGGTCTCCACGGTGAGGTCGTCGGCGTTCAGCGCGGTCTGCCCGGGATGGGTGATCCGCGCGCCGACGAACGACAGGTAGCCGCCGACGCGGGCGCCGCGCAGCCGGACCGCGCCGTTGGCGGTGAAGCCGCCGTCGCAGAACACGTTGGCGGCCACGTCCAGCCGGCTGGCGTACAGGGCCGCGCCGCCCTCGTTGTGCAGGTGCGCCTCGCGGAAGATCAGCTGGCCGCCGACGCGGGCGCCGGGCAGCCGCACCTCGCCGTTGGCGGTGAAGCCCCGGTCGCAGTAGACGTTGGCGTCCACGGTGAGCCGGTCGGCGAGCAGCGCGTCGCCGCCGGGGTTGGCCAGCTGCACGCCCGACATGTTCAAGATGCCGGTGATGTGGGCGCCGTCCAGCCAGAGGCCGCCGTCGATCCGGCTGCCCTCCAGCCACAGGTGCCCGTCCACCCGGGTGCCGGACGCGACCAGGCCCGGCAGCCGGCAGCGCATCAGGTGGATGCTGCTCATCGACGCCCAGTACAGGTGCGGCGCCTCGTCGAACGCGCACCGGGTCAGCGCCAGCGGCACGCCCACCTGGGCGTGCCCGAGGTTCAGCGAGCCGGTGATCCGCGCGCCCGACAGCCGCACCGCCGCGACCTGCCCCGGCTCGGGCTCGGCGGCGCCCGCCAGCAGCGCCACCAGCACCTCGGCCCGCACGATCCGCTCGGGCCCCCAGCGGGCCGCGTAGGCGACGTCGTTCAGCGCCGTGTCCGGGCCCGCCAGGTCGACCGCCTCGCCGCGCGGGAACGCCTCCCAGAGCAGGCGCTCCGGCGGGGTCAGGTCGTCGACGTTCATCGGGATGCTCCGTGGTGAGAGTTCCGTGGGGACGGGTGGGCCGTGCCCTGTCATGGTGCCGTACGCTTCAGGCGATAAGGAAAAGCGCTGATCAAGAGGGGGCGATCGTGTCGCGCGTCGTCGTCGACGTCATGCTCAAGCCGGAGATCCTGGACCCGCAGGGCCAGGCGATCGCCCGGAAGCTGCCGCAGCTGGGCTACGAGGGCGTCACCGCCGTCCGGCAGGGCAAGCGGTTCGAGGTGGAGATCGACGGGGAGGCCGACGAGGCGGCGCTCGAGCGGGTCCGCAAGATCGCCGAGACGCTGCTGGCCAACCCGGTGATCGAGGACTTCGAGGTGCGCGTCCTCTGATCCCCGGAAATCGTGTGCCCGACGTCACCCCGGGTTCACGAAAAGTCCGGTCACTGTAGCGATTACGGAAGATTCCGCCGGGGAAGCTTTAGCTTCGTCGAGTCTTCGGACCCGGAGTCCGACCAGGGGGGCCTGGGAATGACACGAGGTGACCGGTGGACATGAAGTTCTCGCTGGCATTGCCCCGCGAGGCACTGAGCATCCCGGTCGTCCGCCGGGTCGTGGGCGACGCGCTGCGCGGCCTCGGCGTCGCCGAGGACTGCGTCGCCGATCTGCTCGTCGCCGTCTCGGAGGCCTGCACCAACGTGGTCCAGCACGCCCGCGCCACCGGCACCTACGAGGTGACCGGCCAGGTCGACGACGAGGGCTGCCGGCTGCGGATCATGGACTGGGGCCGCGGGCTGCGGCAGGCGCCGGACGACGACCCGGGGGACATGGCCGAGTCCGGACGCGGCATCCGCATCATGCGCGCGCTGGTGGACGAACTGGACATCGACACCGGCGACGGCCGCGGCACCGTCGTTCACCTGCGGAAGCGGCTGACCTGGCGGGACGAGGCGCTGATCCGCCGCCTCGAACGCGAGCTCATGCACAGCGCCGGGTAGATTAGGACCCGCGCGGGGGGATAACGGCGCCTCCATCGGGGATGGCGGGCGTGTAACCCGGCCCTCTTCCGGTCCCCCTCACAGCATGGCGCTCGCCTGCCCCGGCGGGCGAAGATCGCACCGAAGGAACTGAAGCGATGAACGCTGCCCGGGTTGGGGTCATCACCTTCCCAGGTTCGCTGGACGACAGGGACGCCGCACGGGCCGTCCGGCTCGCCGGCGCCGAACCGGTCGCCCTCTGGCACGCCGACCACGACCTGCAGGGCGTGGACGCGGTGGTGCTGCCCGGCGGTTTCTCCTACGGCGACTACCTGCGGGCCGGCGCGATCGCCCGGTTCGCCCCCATCATGACGGAGCTGGTCGCCGCGGCCGGGCGCGGCCTGCCCGTGCTCGGCATCTGCAACGGCTTCCAGGTGCTGTGCGAGTCGCACCTGCTGCCGGGCGCGCTGCTGCCGAACGCGGGCCTGCACTTCGTCTGCCGCGACCAGCGGCTGCGGATCGACAGCGCCGACACCGCCTGGACGGCCGAGTACAGCACCGGCCAGGAGATCGTGATCCCGGTCAAGAACGCCGACGGCCGCTACAGCGCCGACGCCGAGACGCTCGCCCGGATCGAGGGCGAGGGCCTGGTCGTGGCGCGCTACCTGGACCTGAACCCCAACGGCTCCCTCAACGACATCGCGGGGGTCCGTAACGAGGCCGGCAACGTGGTCGGCCTCATGCCGCACCCCGAGCACGCCGTGGAGTCCCTCACCGGGCCGTCCACCGACGGCCTCGGCTTCTTCACCTCGATCGTCAAGAGACTGGTCAACGCATGAGCGAGCAGCGCCCGAACGTCCCCGGCGAGCCGGAGGACGCCCGCAGGCCCCGCGCCGACGAGCCGTCGATGGAGTGGATCCGCGACCTCAAGGACGACGCCGACGACCCCGAGCTGCACGCCGTGGACCCGGCCGTGTCGCAGGCCTACGGGGCGATCCTGGAGGAGGACGAGGCCGCCGGGCCCGCCGCCGAGAGCGGCACCGGCCCGCAGCCGGCCGTCCCGGCCGCCGAGTCCGGCCCGCAGCCGCTGGTCCGCTTCGAGCCCGGCCAGGAGCCCGCGCAGCAGCAGACCTCCGGCGAGCACCCGCTGGGCGGCTTCGGCACGGGCCCGCAGCCCGTCGTCGGAACCGGCCCGCAGCCGGTGTTCGGCACCGGCCCGCAGCCGGTCGTCGGCGACCGGCCGGTCGCCGGTCCCGGCACCGGGCCGCAGCCGGTCGTCCCGGCCGCCGAGGAGCGCCCCGGCACCGGCCCCCAGCCGGTCCTCGGCGACCGCCCCGTCGCCGGCCCCGGCACCGGCCCGCAGCCGGTCGTGCCGGCCGAGCCCGAGCCGGCCGGCGACCCCGCGCGCGACTTCGTCAAGGCCCTCGCCGCCGAGACCGACCCGACCGTGACGTCCCCGGACGTCCAGGCCCCGGCGCCCGCGCCCGTGCCCGCGCCGGCCGGGACCGACACCGTCGCGATCGCCGCGAAGACGCCCGAGCGGCCGCAGCCCTTCGCCGAGCTCGGCATGAAGGACGAGGAGTACCAGCGCGTCCGCGCCATCCTCGGCCGCCGCCCCACCTCCGCCGAGCTGGCGATCTACTCGGTGATGTGGAGCGAGCACTGCTCCTACAAGTCCTCCAAGGTGCACCTGCGCCAGTTCGGCGACAAGGTCCCGCAGACCGACGCGCTGCTGGTCGGCATGGGGGAGAACGCCGGCGTCGTCGACGTCGGCCAGGGCTGGGCGGTGACCTTCAAGGTCGAGTCGCACAACCACCCCTCCTACGTCGAGCCCTACCAGGGCGCGGCGACCGGCGTCGGCGGCATCGTCCGCGACATCATGTCGATGGGCGCTCGCCCCGTCGCCGTCATGGACTCGCTGCGGTTCGGCCCGGCCGACGCCCCCGACACCCAGCGGGTGCTGCCCGGCGTCGTCGCCGGCGTCGGCGGCTACGGCAACTCCCTCGGCCTGCCCAACATCGGCGGCGAGACCGTCTTCGACGCCTGCTACGCGCAGAACCCGCTGGTCAACGCCCTGTGCGTGGGCGTGATGAAGCACGGCGACATCAAGCGCGCGGTGGCCCCCGGCCCCGGCAACAAGGTGATCCTGTTCGGCGCCGGCACCGGCCCCGACGGCATCGGCGGCGCGTCGGTGCTGGCCAGCGCCACCTTCGACGAGGAGTCGCAGGCCAAGCGGCCGAGCGTGCAGGTCGGCGACCCCTTCATGGAGAAGCTGCTCATCGAGTGCTGCCTGGAGCTGTTCCACGCCGACCTGGTCGTCGGCATCCAGGACCTCGGCGCGGCCGGCGTCTCCTGCGCCACCACCGAGCTCGCCGCCGCCGGCACCGGCGGCATGCGGGTCGAGCTGGACGCCGTCCCGCTGCGCGACGCGACGCTGCTGCCTGAGGAGATCCTCATGAGCGAGTCGCAGGAGCGCATGATGGCGGTCGTCGAGCCCGCCAAGGTCGCGGCGTTCCTCGACATCTGCGCCAAGTGGGAGATCCCGGCCACCGTCATCGGCGAGGTCACCGACACCGGCCGCCTGGTCATGACCTGGCGCGGCGAGACGATCGTCGACATCCCGCCCGGCACCGCCGCCGACGAGGGCCCGGTCTACGAGCGCCCGCTCGCGCCGCCGGCCGACCTCGGCGGCCTGCAGTCCGACACGCCCGGCCGGCTCACCCGCCCGTCCACCGGCGACGAGCTGCGCCGCACCGTGCTGTGGCTGGCCGGCTCGCCGAACCTGGCGTCCAAGACCTGGGTGACCTCCCAGTACGACCGGTACGTCCTCGGCAACACCGTGCAGGCCATGCCGGAGGACGCCGGCATCGTCCGCATCGACGACGAGTCCGGGCTCGGCATCGCGCTGTCGCTGGACGGCAACGGCCGCTACACCCGCCTGGACCCCTACGCCGGCGCCCAGCTGGCGCTGTCGGAGGCCTACCGCAACGTCGCCGCGACCGGCGCCCGCCCGCTGGCCGTCACCAACTGCCTGAACTTCGGCTCCCCCGAGGACCCGGGCGTGATGTGGCAGTTCTCCCAGGCCGTCACCGGCCTGGCCGACGCGTGCCAGTACCTGGGCGTGCCGGTGACCGGCGGCAACGTGTCGTTCTACAACCAGACCGGCAGCACGCCGATCAACCCGACGCCGGTCATCGGCGTGCTCGGCGTGCACGACGACGTCCGCCGCCGGGTGAACATGGCGTTCATCTCCGAGGGCGCGACGCTGGCGCTGCTCGGCGAGACCCGCGAGGAGTTCGGCGGCTCCGAATGGGCGCACGTCGTCTACGGCCACCTGGGCGGCCTGCCGCCGAAGGTCGACCTGGCGGCCGAGCGCGCGCTCGCCGGGGTGCTGGTGGCGGCGGCCCGCGAGGGCCTGCTGTCGGCCTCGCACGACCTGTCGGACGGCGGCCTGTCGCAGGCCCTGGTCGAGTCCTGCCTGCGCGGCGGCCTCGGCGCGCGGGTGACGGTGCCCGGCGACGGCTTCGTGGCGCTGTTCAGCGAGTCGGTGGCGCGCTGCATGGTCGCCGTCCGCCCGGGCAGCGAGGGCCGCCTGGCGGCCCTCTGCGAGCAGGCCGGCGTGCCGGTCAGCCAGCTCGGCGTCATCGGCGGCGACTCGCTCCAGGTGTCGGGCCGCACGGCGGAGGGGGAGCAGGAGCTGTTCTCCATCCCGCTGGCCGAACTCCGCGAGACGCACGAGAGCACCCTCCCCAGCTACACCAGCTGACGAACGACCCGAGAGGGCCCCGGACGACCGTCCGGGGCCCTCTCGGCGTCTGCGGGGCGGACACACCGCCCCCTTTTTAGTTGGTCATCCAACTCGCTATAGACAGCCGCCCCGGTCGGCGTGCTACTGTCCTCTCATCAAGTCAGTCAACTAACTAACTGGAGCGGAACATGATCGTGGTAACGGGTGCGACCGGGAACGTCGGACGGACGCTGGTGCGGACGCTGGCCGAGGCGGGCGAGCAGGTGACGGCGGTGGCCCGGCGGATCACCCAGGACGACGTGCCGGCCGGGGTGCGGGCGGTGGCCGCCGACCTGGCCGACCCGGCCGGCCTGCGGCCCGCCCTGGACGGGGCCCGCGCCCTGTTCCTGCTGGTCGCCGGCGAGGACCCCGAGGGCATCGTCGCCGCGGCCCGCGAGAGCGGGGTGACCAAGGTGGTGCTGCTGTCCTCGCAGGGCGTGGGCACCCGCCCCGAGGCCTACCGGCACCCGGCCCGCTTCGAGGCCGCCGTCGCCGGCAGCGGGCTGGACTGGACGGTGCTGCGCTCGGGCGGCCTGGCCTCCAACGCCTTCGCCTGGGCCGAGCCGATCCGGGCGCACCGGACCGCGGCGGCCCCCTTCGCCGACGTCGCCCTGCCGTTCGTCGACCCCGACGACGTGGCCGCGGCCGCCGCCGTCGTCCTGCGCGAGGACGGCCACAAGGGCGCCACCTACGTCCTGAACGGCCCGGTGGCCACCACCCCGCGCGAGCGGGCGGCGGCCATCGCCGACGCCATCGGCGAGCCGGTCGCCTTCGTCGAGCAGACCCGGCAGGAGGCCCACGACCAGATGGCGCAGTTCATGCCGCTGCCGGTGGTCGAGGGGACCCTGTCGATCCTCGGCGAACCCACCGACGAGGAACGGCGCGTCAGCCCGCACCTGGCCGACCTGCTCGGCCGCTCCGCCACCCCCTTCGCCGACTGGGCCCGGCGCAACGCCCCGGCCTTCCGCTAACCCCTCCGCGGCCGCCGGGCGATCCCCGGCGGCCGCCCCTTCCTAAGGAAGCAGCATGACCGTCCAGCAAGCTCCGCCCGCCGTCCGCACCGAGCCGGCGTCCGCCCACCGTCCCGGACTGATCCTGGCCTTCCTCTGCCTGGCCGGATTCATGACCTTCCTGGACGTGTCGATCGTCAACGTCGCGCTGCCCACCATCGAGGAGCAGCTGCACATCTCCCAGACCTCGCTGCAGTACCTGGTCACCACCTACGGGATGCTGCTGGGCGGTTTCCTGGTGCTGGCCGGCCGGCTGGCCGACACCTTCGGCCGCCGCCGCATGCTGCAGACCGGCCTGCTGCTGTTCGCCGCCGCGTCCCTGGCCGCCGGGCTCGCCCACAACGCCGCGCTGCTGATCACCGCCCGCGGCGCCCAGGGCCTCGGCGCCGCCTTCATCGCCACCGCCGCCCTGTCGCTGCTGACCGCCAACTTCGCCGAGGGACCCGCCCGCAACAAGGCCCTCGGCGCCTGGGGCGCGCTCAGCGGCATCGCCGCCGTCGCCGGCGTCACCCTGGGCGGCCTGCTCACCGACGGCCCGGGCTGGCGCTGGATCTTCTTCGTCAACGTGCCCATCGGGCTGCTGGGCGCCCTGGTGGCGCCCCGGATCGTCGCCGAGAGCCGCGCCGCCGAGAGCCGCCGCTCCTTCGACGTCGCCGGCGCGGTGACCCTCACCGCCGGCCTGATCGCCCTGATCTTCAGCCTCGGCCAGACCGTCGACGACTCCGCGGTCCCCGCGGTCCGGCTGTACGGCGGCTTCGCCCTGGCGGCGGCGTTCCTGGCCGCCTTCGTGGTCATCGAGCTGCGCGCCAAGGACCCGCTGGTCCCGCTGGGGATGTTCAAGCGCAGGTCGCTGAGCGCCGCCAACCTGGCCGCGGTCCTGCTGCTGGGCACCTGCGTCACGCTGTTCTTCTTCGCCAGCCTGTTCATGCAGCAGGTGCTGGACTACTCGCCGCTGAAGACCGGCCTGGCCTACGTCCCGCTCGCCGTCATCGTCGCGGTCGGCGCCGGGATCTCCTCCCAGCTCGTCACCAAGGTCGCCGCCAAGCCGGTCCTGCTGGCCGGCCTCGCGCTCACCGCCACCGGCATGGCCCTGCTCTGGCAGGCCCCCGCCCACGCCTCCTACCTCACCGACCTGCTGCCCGCCTTCCTGATCACCGGCCTCGGCCTCGGCACCTCCTTCGTGCCGGTGCAGATCGCCGCCTTCGCCGGCTCCCGCCCCGAGGAGTCGGGCCTGGCGGCCGGAATGATCAACACCGCGCAGGAGGTCGGCGGCGCCCTCGGCCTGGCCGTCGCCGCCACCGTCGCCTTCCGCCGCGTCGCCGACCTCACCTCCTGGGCCGGCGGCGACCCCGAGCGCGTCCTGCAGGCCCGCACCATGGTCTTCCACGACGCCTTCCTCACCGGCGCGGCCTTCGCGGCCGCCGCCCTCGCCATCACCCTCCTGCTGCTCCCCTTCACCAAGGCCCCCGGCAACGCGTGAGCCCGCGTCACCGCGAAGGAGACGGCCCCCGACCGGGGCCGTCTCCTTCGGTCTATGATCTTCCGGGGCGAGATTCAGGGGGAGTCATGGCGCATTTCATGGTCCTGGTACTCGTCGACAAGGACGCGGCAGACCCCGCGACGGCGGCCGAAGAGATGATGACGCCCTATTTCGGGGAGAACGGCAAGACCGACGGCTACGTCATCGGGGGCCGCTACGACGGGGTGGTCCGCGGACAGGAACAACAATTCAGCCTGCCGCCCGCCGACTTCCAGCGGCGCTACGGGCTGGACGTGGTGCGCCCGGAGGACAACATCGTGCCGGTGACGGCCCTGCCCGAGCCGGTGCTGCCGTTCGCCGTGGTGACGCCGGACGGCGCCTGGCACGAACGAGGCGCCGACCAGGAGGAGGGCGGCTGGCAGGCCGAGTTCCGTAGGCTGATCGCGGCGCACCCGGACACGGTGGCCGTGACGATCGACTGCCACTGCTGATCCCAGGAACGGACGGCGCTTGCACCGCGTCCGATCTCCGCTGAAGATCCGAACTGACGAGGTGCGACGATGGGCAATGACTTTCTGATGACGGCCGTCGTGGCCGCCGTCGCTCTTTTTGTTTACGTCCTTCCGGCCGTGATCGCGTTCCGGCGCCGCAGCGAGCTGCGCTGGATCGTGCTGGCGATCGACATCTTCTTCGGCGGAACGTTGATCGGCTGGGTGATCGCGCTCGTCCTCGCCTACAAGAACCCCGCCCCCAGGACGGCCTGAGGCCACGAGGGCCGGCCGCCTCCGCCGGGCCCGCCGCGCCACGTCCACGGATGCTCCGGGACCCCTGGCCGCGTCGCGGCCAGGAGAACGGACGGCGTGAGCGTGGCACACTGAGTCGATCTTGTAGCCCCTGATCCACGGAGACACGATCGTGCGCACGCGCTCCCTCGCGCTCGTTGTTCCCGCGCTGGTCCTGGCCATGGGCGCCTGCGGCCAGGAACCCGCCCCCGGGCCGCTCGCCGCCACCACGGCCCCGACCACGGCGCCCGGCACGCCCACGGCCGCCCCGGCGCCGACGTCGGCCGAGCCGCGCGCCAAGGCGACGCCCGCCCGCACGAAGGCGCCCTCGCGCAGGCCGGCGCCGACGCGCAAGCCGGCGCTCGCCGGGCCGGGCACGAACTGCGGGTTCATCCAGCCGCCGCCGAAGAGCGGGCCGATGGCCGTGGTGGCGGTCTGGAAGGGCCGGGCCAACTGCGCGAAGGCCGTCCAGATCTTCCGGACCTATTACCGCACGAGCACGCCCAAGCAGGGGTCCGCGGGCGTCGCGACCGTCAGCGGCTGGCTCTGCATCAGCAACACCCTCGCCGAGACGACCACGTCGGGCCGCTTCAGTACCTGCCGCAAGGGCACCGCCGAGATCGTCGCCGACGTCCTGCCCTGACCCAGGCGTGCGGTGCTGCTCAGGACGCCGGCTTCTTGAGGGCCAGGGGTTCCTCGGCGCTCACCTGTGCCGACGGGCGGCGTCGCTCCGGATGGCATGCTTGTGCCGTGGCTCACGATCATGAAGTGTTCCGTACGCTGCCCTTTCCCTTTCCGGACGGGCGTTTTCCCCGCTCGCTCGGCGCGGTGGTGCAGCGGACCGTCGCCGAGGGGGCGCTGCCCGCACTGGTGGTCGCGCACGACAGCGAGGGCTGCTGGCTGATCGGGGACGGCGTCAACGACCCCAACGAACCCGGGGCCTGCGCGGTCTACGGCATCGTCCACATCGCCGAGGACGACCCGACGCTCCATGAGACCGCCGGGCTGCGCCCCGGGTTCGCCGCCTACCGGGACGGGCCGGGGCAGCCCTGGAGCATCGAGCCGTTCGCCTACGAGGACGAGGCCGCAGAGGGCTGACCCATGCCCTCCGAGGTCAGGTGGGCGGCAGCAGGTCGCTGTCGCTGACGGTGTACGTCAGCGGGGGATAGCTGAAGTCCGTTTCGTTGTTCTCGCGGCGCCGTAGCCGGTAGAACTCGAGCCGCTGCTCTTCGTCGGCCGGTGTGAGGCGGGCTCCCTGCGGGAGGTATGCGTGTCCATCGCGAAACCGGATGAGGGTCTTCGACGTCCGGAAGGTCACGCCCAGCCATTGGTCGTCCGTTGCCGGGGCGGGCGCGTCCAGCACGATCCTGTGCTTGAGGCGCCGGTTCGAGCCGACGGAGAAGACGACGACGCTGTTGTGCGTGAGGGGGACTTCGAACTTCTCGCCGCCGGCCGCCTTCGGCTCGAAGATCAGCTTTCTCGGCGGGCCCGCTTCAGCGTTTCGATAGCAGGAGAAGACGGCGATGTGCGACCCGCCGGCCAGATCGAGGGCCTGGTCGGAATGGGCGCCCATGGTCCGGTAGGCGTTCGTGTAGATCTCGAAGAGGGCATTGTTGAAGCCGACCGGAAGTGCCGCATGTTCCTGGATCTGCTGCGCCAGCCGTTCGTGTATCTCCCGGAAACGCTGCGCCGGGTTGTTGTAGCGCGTGGTCGTGCGTACGAGAGGCACACCACCCGTCTCGTCGGGCTTGGTGAGCACCGCACCTTGCCGGCCTTTTCCTAGGTCTTCCAGGAGAACCGACGCGGACAGTTCCGCGAAGAGGTTCTCCTCGACCGGCAAGGTGTACGAAAGGACCTCATCCGAGATCCTAGGCTCGGGGGGCAGCGTAGTCTCCCGTGTTCATGCTGAAGCGGAACCTGTCGCCGTAGTCGATGAAGGACGAGGACTTGTTCTCCTCGGCGTACAGCCTGCGCAGCTCGTCCATGCCCTCCTGCGTGGGCGGCTCCAGCTCCACCAGGCCTTCGTCCTTCTTGAGGAACGTGTGGCCGTCCTTGTGAACGGCTTCGGTGTTCGAACAGCGCACCACGTATCCCAGGCGGACCGGGAGCGACCCGGCGTCCAGTGCCGCAGGCCGGATTTCGTGCGTGTACAGGCGGTTGGTGGACAGCGGCATGAAGAACACCGAGCCGGGATAGAGGGTCAGCGTGAACTGCGCGGGGAGCGCGACCCCGTCGGGTTCCGCGGCCGGCTCCTTGAGCCGGAAACTGAGCCTGGTCAGCCCGCTGACGCCCTTCACGCCATGGTCGAAGGGGTCGCCGGCCAGCGGCTGCAGCCTGTCGAGCCCGTCATAGAAGGTGCAGAAGGCCATGATGCCGTTGACGGGCATGTCCTTGGTCTTGTCGGCATGGGACGAGATCTTGGCCTTGGACTGCTTGCGCTCGGCCGTGGCAGGGGTGTTGTGGTAGATCTGCGCGAGGACGTGGTTCAGCGGCGCATGGCCGCGGAAGACGGCGGCGGCCTCGCGGTTCAGGGCCTCGACGATGTGCGTGTCGGTCGGGCGGAAACCCTCGGTCGGCCCCGAGAGGTTCGTCGAGCACCGGAGCAGGCGGAAATGCAGTTCGTCACCGTCCTGCGTGACGGGCGTCAGGTAGATCCCGCTGCGATGGGCCGACCCCGGCTTGGTGGACTCCGTCAGCGACTGGAACTCGTGCTCGGCACTGATCCGCTTGAAGTGATCGGCACCGGGGTCGAAGAAGCGGCGGTAATACACGCCGGCACCGTGGACGCGGATGGGGACCTGGCCGAGGCCGACCAGGGGCCATGGCCCGTCGCCGTGTGACAGTTCCCGGATGACGAGAACCCGGGCCGCTTCCTTCAGCCGGCCGCCGCTGATCCCGGATACGTCACCGCCCAGGTAGACGGTCTTGCGCGCGAGGTCGGACGAATCGGAGGCGAACTCCTCCGGCGTGATCACGGATCCGAAGAAGTCCCTGACCCGGTCGTCGTCCTGCATCGCCGAAGGCGCGACCAGGATGTTGCCCGCGTCGTCGATGCGTGCCTCTGCCGAGTACACCGAACTGCACCTGCCATTCGCGCTCTGATGAACGAACCCGCGGAGCCGGCCGGGGATATGTTTCGGATCTCGAAAAGGCCGGCTCTATCACGGCGCGAAGCTATCAGCCGATAGATCGAATGTACAACCGTGTTTATCTGAAGTCGGGCGGGGGCGCGGGATCAGAAGACCGAGATGTGGACGTGGTCGTAGTGGTTGGCGGTGATGCCGCCGCGGTCTTCCATGCTGCGCCAGCCGGGGCTGTGCATGGTGTAGATCCGCTGCTTCCAGATGACGTACTTGATGCCGAGCTCGTCGGCGTGGGCGATCGCGTAGGCGGCGACCTGGTCGCCGTTCTGCTGGCGGGCCGCCGTCGGCATCGAGCCGCCGCTGCTCTCCATGAAGTCGCAGGCGCGGCCGAGCGCGTGGTCCTGGGCGTCGGCGCCGCCGCGGTAGCAGCCGATGATCGGGAACGGTCCGAACTCGGTGTCGATGACGTTCTTGACCTTGAGCATGCGGGGGGTGACGCCGCCCATGCCCGAGGTGGGGGACTCGGGCTTGTACTTCTTCAGCAGCGCCTTGATGCGGCCCTTCTGGGCGACGAGGTCGTCGATCTCCTTCTGCAGCGCCGCGATCTTCTGCTGGGTCTGCGCGCGGGCCTGCTCCTGGGCGGTGATCAGCTGCTGGATCTGGGCGACCTTGTTGGCCTGGTTCTGCGCGACGTGGCTGGCCAGGCTGGCGGAGCTGAGCACGCCGGAGGGGTCGCCGGCGGCGAGCACCTGCACCGAGGGGTCGGCGCCGCCCGTCATGTACTGGGAGGCGGCCATCTGCGCGACGAGGGCCTGCGCGGCGTCCAGGTCCTGCTTCAGCTTCTTGGAGTTGGCCAGCGCCTTCTTCACGCCGAACTGGGCGTCCTGCAGCTTGGCCAGGTCGCCGCCGTAGGCCTTCTCCAGCTTGTCGGCCTGCGCGTTCAGCCTGCGGAGGCGCCCGTTGTCACCCGGGTCGGCGGCGGCGGCCGGTGCGGTGGCCGGTGCGGCGGCGGCCGTCGGGACGAGGCTCGCGGTCGTCAGCGTCAGGGCCGTGAGGGCCAGGGCCGCGCGGCGGCGGCGCCGGCCGGTGGAGCTGGGGGTCTCCAACGGTCGTCTCCTCTCCTCGATCGCCTACCGGGTTAGCTGACGGGTTCGGGCGCGGAGGCCGCCCTATCGCCGCCGGCTGGCTGCCGACGCGAATTCACCCCGGCCGGGCGCGCGTGGCGGCCCGGCGATGGGTCCCCGGTTCCCGGGCTGGACGCCGCGGGACTCGGCTGTGCGGCCAGCCTGCCCCGCTGGGCGGGGCGAGTCACCGACCGAATGCCAATGAACTGTAAGGAACCGTCCGGCACCTCGCCAAGGTTAAACCCTGGGGAGGGTGGGGCGGCGTGAGGTTCACGAAGCCGGCCCCCTGGCCAGGGGGCCGGCTCATCCTACGTGATGGGTGTTACAGGCCGCCCTTGTAGAGCAGCCGGTTCGGCGTGTAGCGGGGCAGGCCGCCGACGCGGTTCTTGGTGGAGTTGTCGCGCAGCCACTTCTGCACCTCCGGGAAGGAGGCCTTCGGGTGGGCCGACAGGTAGAGCGCCGCGACGCCGCTGACGTACGGGGTCGCCATCGAGGTGCCGTCCAGCATCTTCTTGCCGTTGTTCGGCCAGGTGGAGGTGATGTGGACGCCCGGCGCGTGGATGTCGACGCACTTGCCGTAGTTGGACCAGCTCGGCCGGTTGTCGTGGGAGGAGGTGGCGCCGACCGCCTCGACCCAGCCCGCGCCGGCCGGGGAGACCTTGCAGGCGTCGACGCGGTCGTTGCCGGCCGCGACCGAGACGAACACCCCGGACCGGGACAGGTTCTCCACGGCGGTGTTCAGCGCCTTGGAGCGGGGGCCGCCGACCGACATGTTCGCCACGGCGGGCTTGGCGGCGTGCGTGCGCAGCCACTGCGCGGCGAGGACGAGGCTGGACATGGCGCCCTCGCCGTTGCAGTCCAGGACGCGCAGGGCGCGCAGCTTGACGCTCTTGGCGGCGCCGTAGGTCTTGGAGCCGAGGATGCCCGCGACGTGGGTGCCGTGCCCGTTGCAGTCGCGGCCGTCGCCGTTGAACTCCGGCGCGGTCCAGGAGATCGCGGCGCGCCCGCCGAACTCGCGGTGCTTGACGTCCAGGCCGGTGTCGATGACGTAGGCGGTGACGTTGGCCGCCTTGGCCTTGTAGGAGTAGGCCTTGTTCAGCGGCGTCCTGCGCTGGTCGATGCGGTCCAGGCCCCACGGCAGCGGCGCCTTCTGCACGTCGGAGGCCTTGATGACCTGGTCCTGCTCGATCGCGGCGACCTTGGTGTCGTGGCGCAGCCGGTCCAGCTGGGTGCGGTCGAGCTTGGCGACGAAGCCGTTGAGGACCCCGTCGAACTTCTTGACGGCGGCCGCGCGGGCCTGGTCGGCGGCGGTCTGGGGGGACGCGCCGTCCTTCATCGTCACGATGTACTGGCCGGCGATCGGGGTGCCGCCGGCGGCGGCGGTCACCTTGACGAGGGAGTCGTCGGGGTCGGCGGCGAGGACGGGGAGCGCGGCGGCGGTGCCGACGGCGGTGGCGACGGCGCCGACCAGCAGCGCCCTCCGGTAGGCAGCCCGCAAGGGGGGTTCTCCTTAGGTGCGCGCGGGCCGGTCCGGCGCCCGCGTCGAAGATCTAGGGCATCGTCCGAGGCACCTTAGTGGATTCAAACTGGCATTGCGGTCTATGTGGACATAAATCGGCTCAGCTCCGGCTGAGCCGGCCCTGGTAGCCGGGCGTCCCCGGCAGGCTCTTGCTCCAGGTGTAATCCAGCGTCCCGTCGGGCCGCCGCGCCACCTGGACGGCGCCGCTGCTGCACGGCTTGCCGATCTGCAGCGCCATCTCCAGGCTGCTGCCGGTGCCGCGGGTCAGCGCCAGCGTGCCGGTGCAGCGCTCCTTGGGGTAGAAGGCCCGCGCGGTCCGGGCGCCCGCCTCGAACGTCACCTCGACGGGGAAGGACACCCCGCTGCGCCGGTTGGTCGCGGTGCCCTTCCAGGTGCCCGCGAACGACTGCGGGATCGAGGTCACCGGCCGGTCGCCGCCGGCGCCGGCGGGGGCCGGGCGCGGGTCGTCGTCGCCCTTCAGCTGCGGCAGCAGCACCAGCGTGATGATCGCGATGCCGACCACCACGCCGATGACCAGCGACAGCGCGACGCCGAGCACGTGGTTGCCGCGGCGCGGCTTGTTCAGCCGGCCGAAGACGATGGTCTCGCCGCGGGGCGGCTCGGCGCCGATGCCCGGGATGACCGTGGTGCCGTCGTCCGCGGAAGGCGGCGGGACGGGCCGCTCCAGCATCGCGGTCGCCCGGTCGCCCGGGTCGTCCCCCGCCCGGTGCGGCGCGGCCGCCAGCGCCGGCGCGGGCACCGCCGCGGGCAGCGCCGCCATCGCCTGCGTCGGGACGTCCGCCTCCTCCCGCGCCGGCCCGGGGACCGGCGCGGCTGCGGGCACCGGCTCGGGCGCGGGCTGCGCGGTGACCGGCCCGGTGGCCAGCGCGCGGCCCTCGGCGACCAGCGGGGCGGGGATGCGGGCGGCGAGCGGGCCGTCCTCGGCCAGCAGCCGGCGGAGCAGCACCCGCGCGGTCGGCCGCTCGGCGGGCTCCTTGGCGAGCGCGTCGGCGACGATCTCGCGCAGCGACTCCGGCAGCGCCGACAGGTCCGGGTCGTCGTAGACGATCCGCTGCATGACCTCGGAGGTGGAGTCGTCGCCGAACGGCGGCGCGCCGGTCGCGGCGAACAGCATCGTGCCCGCCCAGGCGAACACGTCGGCGGCCGGGCCGATGCCCGCGCCGCTCAGCTGCTCGGGCGCCCGGTAGCCGGGGTCCTCGGCCAGGTGGCCGGCGGCCGCGTTGACGGCCTCCAGCGCCGCCACGATGGCGAAGTCGGTGACCTGCGGGCCGACCGCGCCGAGCAGCACGTTGCCGGGCTTGAAGTCGTGGTGCACGGCGCCGGCGCGGTGCACCGCGGCGAGCGCGATGGCGGTGCCGACCGCCAGGCGCTCCACCACGGCCGCGCCGCGCGGGCCCTCCTCGGTGACGAGCTGCTGGAGCGAGGGGCCGTCCACGTACTCGCTGACGACGTAGGCGCGCTCGCCGTCGACCTCGGCGTCCAGGATCGCCGCGGTGCAAAAGCCCGACACCGCGCGGGCGCGCCGGAACGCCTGGACGAACCGGTCGCGCGCGGCGGGCTCGCCGCTCAGCCGGCGGTGCAGCAGCTTGACCGCGACCGGCGGGCGGCCGGCCGGTCCGGCGGGGCGGCCGAGGAAGACGGCGCCCTGCTCGCCGACGCCGAGCCGGCCGGTGATCTCGTACGCGCCGAGCCGGCGCGGATCACCGGGCTGCAGAGGCAGCGCCTCGGTCATCTGAAGAACCTCCGTGTTCCGCCGGCGGGCGCCCCCCGGCGTCCTCCGAACCCTGTCCCCCGCTGCGATCCTCGCCCGTCCCGGGGGTGGCCGCCGCTTTCCGGACCGTGCGCCCCCTCGTTCACACCCGTCCCTTTTTACCGGTTCAGCGCGGGTTGTGATGCCGAACACGGTGTCCCGGCCACCCGGTAGCGTGGGCGCCGATGTCCCGATCACCGCTCACCCGCGCCGTCCTGGACGAGCAGCGGGCCGCCCTCGGCCTGCCGCCGCACCGCGGCGGCGACGAGCCCGCCGACCTGCGCCGGGCCGCACTGGAGACCGTGCTGGCGGCGCCCGGCTCCGGTGCCGGCGCGGCCCGCCCCGTGGTGAAGGGGGCGGTGCGGTTCCTGCTCGACCGGCTGGCCGAGCTGGCCCCCGGGCGCTCGGTCGAGGTCCGGGTCCCGCCGCACGCGGCGGTGCAGTGCGTCGACGGCCCGCACCATACCCGGGGAACCCCGCCGAATGTGGTGGAGATGGACGGCGAGACCTGGATCGCGCTCGCCGCCGGCCGCCTGACCTGGGCGGAGGCGCTGGAAACCGGCCGGGTGCGGGCCAGCGGCGCTCGTGCCGACCTTTCGGCATATCTCCCGATTCCGCTGGATTAGCCGGATAGTGTGGCCGCGGCCTTGTGCCGGTGCGGCCGCGCTGAAACCGTGGTGCCCAACGACCGCCGATCGGGGGCACACGGAGGTGACCCCTCATGCTCGTCGCGCACTGGACCTTCGAGGTGGCGCAGGTGGACGGCCGCACGGTCGGCGACGTCATCGGCGGCGGCCCGCCCGCCGTGCTGGACGGGCACGCCGAGGTGGTGCCCGGGCCCGCCGGCGGCGCGCTCCGCCTGGACGGCACCGGCCGCGCCGTGGTCGCCGCCGCGCCGCGCCTGGTGCTCAGCCAGCTCTTCGGGTTCGCGGTGGCGTTCTCGGTCGACCTCACCGCCGGGCCAGGCGGGGAGTGGCGCGGCCTGTTCTACAAGCAGGTCGCCGAGCACGACGCGCGCGGCATCGGCATCTGGCTCTACCCCGACGAACCGCGGCTGCGGGTGCAGCTGTTCACCTCGCGCGGCCCGGCGTTCGTCGACAGCCACCGCCGGCTGACCCCGGGGGAGTGGGCGCACGTGGCGCTCGTCGTCGACACCGGCGGCATGTTCCTGTACCTCGACGGTGAGCTGGACGTGGCCGTCCCGCTGGAGCACCCGGTGGTGACCCCGGCCGGGCCGATCCACCTCGGCGCCGAACCGGGCCGGCCGGGACTGACCGGCCTGCTGGCCGACGTGCGCGTCTACGCGTCCGCGCTGGACGAGGAGGCCGTCCGCGTCCTCGCCGAACCGGGCTGACCCGCGGGTGAGCTTCGTCTCATCGCGCGCGGTCTAGCGCGCGGCGGAGGCACGGGCGAACGGGAACTCGCGCTCCACGCACCGCGCCCGCGCGTCCCCGTCGGGATAGCGCCCCTCGTCGGCGCAGCCGGCGGCCTTGCTGAGCAGCCAGTACAGCGCCATGGTGCCGAGCAGCAGCGCGAGCGCCGAGCAGACGATCCCGGCGACCGCCGTCCGCCCCGCCGACGTGCCGCGCGACACCGCCAGGACGCCGAGCACCAGCCCCGCCAGGGCCGGCAGCATCCCGAGCAGGCAGAACGCGAGCCCGAGCAGGCCGGCGACGCCGAGCGCCAGGGAGGCCTTCGCCGGCCCGTCGCGGCGCGGCGCCGCGGGCGGTGCGTAGGCCCGGTAGCCGGGCATCGTCATGCGTCCTCCCCCTGTCGGCCCCCAGACTGGCGCGCCCCGCCTCCGCCCCGGGGAAGCCGCGGGTAAAGGTCGCTTAAGGGAGCCGCGCCGATCGGAGCAGGTAGAGGTGGCCTCTACACTGGCGGGCGTGCCTCTCCGTGACGGACGACTGAGCCACGACATCGACCCCTCCGACCGCGCCCCACAGGACGCCTGCGGGGTCTTCGGCGTGTGGGTCCCCCCAACCGAAGCAAGCCGGGCCGAGGTCGCCAAGCTGACCTACTACGGCCTGTACGCGCTCCAGCACCGCGGCCAGGAATCGGCCGGCATCGCGGTGTCGGATGGATCGCGCATCGTCGTCTTCAAGGACATGGGCCTGGTGGCCCAGGTCTTCGACGAGTCGGTGCTGAACACCCTGCGCGGCCACCTGGCCGTCGGGCACTGCCGCTACTCCACGACCGGCTCGCCGACCTGGGAGAACGCCCAGCCGACGTTCCGCTCGACCGGGCACGGCGGCCTCGCCCTCACCCACAACGGCAACCTGATCAACACCCCCGAGCTGGCCCGGAAGCTGGACCGCGGCGAGCTCACCGCCACCACCGACACCGAGGTGCTGACGGCGCTGCTGGCCACCCGCGAGGGCGGCCCGCTGGCCGCGGCCCGGGAGATCCTGCCGGTCACCCGGGGCGCGTACTCGCTGGTGTTCATGGACGAGAACGTCCTGTACGCCGCCCGCGACCCCGAGGGCATCCGGCCCCTGGTGCTCGGGCAGTGGGAGGACAGCGGCTGGGTCGTCGCCTCCGAGACCGCCGCGCTGGACATCGTCGGCGCCCGCTTCGTCCGGGAGATCGAGCCGGGCGAGATGGTGGCGATCGACGCCGACGGCGTGCGCTCGGAGCGGTTCGCCGAGGCGCGGCCGAAGGGCTGCCTGTTCGAGTACGTCTACCTGGCCCGCCCCGACACCACCATCGCGGGCCGCAGCGTGCAGGCCACCCGCGTCGAGGTCGGCCGCCGGCTCGCCATGGAGCACCCGGTCGAGGCCGACATGGTCATCCCGACGCCCGAGTCGGGCACCCCGGCCGCGATCGGCTACGCCGAGGCGTCCGGCATCCCCTACGGGCAGGGCCTGGTCAAGAACTCCTACGTCGGCCGGACGTTCATCCAGCCGTCCCAGACCATCCGCCAGCTCGGCATCCGGCTCAAGCTGAACCCGCTGCGCGAGGCCATCGAGGGCAAGCGCCTGGTGGTGGTGGACGACTCGATCGTGCGCGGCAACACCCAGCGCCAGGTCGTCTCGCTGCTGCGCGACGCGGGCGCCGCCGAGGTGCACGTGCGGATCTCCAGCCCGCCGGTGTCGTGGCCGTGCTTCTACGGCATCGACTTCGCCACCCGCGCCGAGCTGATCGCCGGGCGGCTGGACGTCGAGGGCATCCGCTCCTGGATCGGCGCGGACTCGCTGGGGTTCATCTCCCTGGACGAACTGATCGCCGCCTCGCGCATCGACAAGGACCGGCTCTGCCGGGCCTGCTTCGACGGGGTCTACCCGATCCCGGTCGAGGAGGACGCGCGCGGCAAGCACCTGTTGGAGCCCACCCGCTAGCGGGTCGAGCCGAGGGAACACCATTGAGCACCTCCTACGAGGCCGCCGGCGTCGACATCGCCGCCGGTGAGCGCGCCGTCGAGCTGATGAAGGCCCGCGTGGCGAAGTCGCGGCGGCCCGAGGTGGTGGACGACGCCAGCGGCTTCGCCGGGCTGTTCGACGCCTCGGCGTTCCTGCGGTACCGCCGCCCGCTGCTGGCGACCTCCACCGACGGCGTCGGCACCAAGGTCGACCTGGCCCGCCGCCTCGGGATCTACGACACCGTCGGGCACGACCTGGTCGGCATGGTCCTGGACGACCTGGCGGTGTGCGGCGCCGAGCCGCTGTTCATGACCGACTACATCGCCTGCGGCAAGGTGGTGCCCGAGCGGATCGCCGACATCGTCGGCGGCATCGCCGACGGGTGCGCGATCGCGGGCGCGGCGCTGGTCGGCGGCGAGACCGCCGAGCACCCGGGCCTGCTCGCCCCCGACGAGTTCGACATCGCCGGCGCCGGCACCGGCGTGGTGGAGGCCGACGAGCTGCTCGGCCCGGAGCGGGTGCGGGCCGGCGACGCCGTCATCGCGATGGCCTCGTCGGGCATCCACTCCAACGGCTACTCCCTGGTCCGCCACATCCTGGCCACCACGGACCTGACGCTGGAGTCGACGCCGGCCGAGCTCGGCCGCACGCTCGGCGAGGAGCTGCTCACCCCGACCCGCATCTACGCCCAGGACTGCCTGGCGCTGAAGAGGTCCGGCGGCGTGCGGGCGTTCGCGCACATCACCGGCGGCGGCCTGGCGGCCAACCTGGCCCGCTCGCTGCCCGCCACGGTGGACGCGGTGCTGGCGCGGTCGTCCTGGACGGTCCCGGCGCTGTTCACGCTGCTGGGCGAGCACGGCGACGTCCCGCAGGCCGAGCTGGACAAGACCTTCAACCTCGGCGTCGGGATGGCCGCGATCGTCGCGCCGGAGGCGGCCGACGAGGCGCTGCGGATCCTGGCGGGGCGCGGCGTGCCGGCGTGGGTGCTCGGCGAGACCGTCGAAGGCACCGGCAAGGCCGTGCTGCGCTGAACCCGAACCGGCGCCCGAGCGTCACAACCCACGTGATCATCAGGAACCTCTGGACGGGGCTGCGGCGCTGGGCCGCGCCGCTGTCGGTGGCGGCGGGACTCGGCGCCTACGCCGTCCTCGCCCCGCTCGGCTGGGCGTACGCCGACACCGCCGGATACCGGCGGTCGGCCGAGGCGGTGCCGGCCACGCCGGTCGCGCTGGTGCTCGGCGCCGGGATCTGGGGGGACACGCCGTCGCCGCTGCTGGCCCGCCGCCTGGACCTGGCCGCCGACCTGTACCGGCGCGGCAAGGTCAAGGTGCTGCTGGTCTCCGGCGACAACCGGACCAAGGGCTACGACGAGCCGACCGTGATGCGCGCCTACCTCGTCGCGCACGGGGTGCCCGAGGGCAAGGTCGTCCGCGACTTCGCCGGGCTGGACACCTGGGACTCCTGCACCCGCGCCAAGAGGATCTTCGGGGTGACCCGGCTGACCGTGGTCACCCAGGAGTTCCACCTGCCGCGCGCGGTCGCGCTCTGCCGGGCCGCCGGGCTGGACGCCTGGGGCGTCGGCGACGACAGCATGGGCGGCGGCCGCACCGGCGCGACCGTCACCGGCTACACCCGCGAACCGCTGGCGATGCTGAAGGCGGTGACGAGCGTCACATTCCGCCCGGACCCGCATCTGCTCGGCGGCTCCGAGGACGGCGTGCGCCGGGCCCTGGCCTCGCCCTGAGGGACATCCGGCGCGAAAAAACGCCGCCGCCCGGTGCTGCGACCGGGCGGCGGCGTGTTGTCGAGCGCTCTACCGGCCCGTGGTGCCGTCCTTGCGGTCCTCGGAACCGTAGTCGTCGGCGTAGTCGGCGTACTTCTCGACGAGCTCGTCGTAGTCATCGACGGGGGAGTCGTTGACCCCCAGCTCGTTCTTCAGGCGGTCGAGGTCTGTGCCGCCGCTGTTGTACTTGAGCTGGCGGGCAACCTTTACCTGCTTGGCCTTGGCTCGGCCGCGACCCATTGGCTCGACCCCCTCGATGGTCAGGGCTTTCGTGGGCCCATCAACGCGCGCGTGTACCACACGAACCGGTGCCTGATGAGCCATGCGTCAGTCACGAGTACAACCGTACCCGTTTTGCGCCCGGCTCGGTACATCGTCAGTACGTGGCGGCACGCTCGTTGCGGAGATGCCCAGTGTATCGGGTGTTGGCGAGTTCACTGACTCAGGGCGACACGGGCGCGTGCGGGCCCCGCAGCCGGGCGTCAGAGCAGGATGCCCCGCAGCCGCCCGACGTCGGCCATCCGCCGCTCGGCGAGCCGGTCGGCGGCGGCCGCCGGCGGCACGCCCTCGTCGGCGGCCAGCCCGAAGATCTTCAGCGAGGTGTCGTAGATCCCGGTGGCGCGCGCCTTGGCCCGCTCGAAGTCGAAGCCGCCGATCTCGTCGGCGACCTGGATCACGCCGCCGGAGTTGACCACGTAGTCGGGGGCGTACAGCACGCCGCGGTCGGCGAGCTGCTTCTCGATGCCGGCGTGCGCGAGCTGGTTGTTGGCCGCCCCGCAGACGATCTTTGCGGTGAGCACCGGCACGGTCTCGTCGTTCAGCGAGCCGCCGAGCGCGCAGGGGGCGTACACGTCCAGGCCGGCGGCGATCAGCGCGGCGTTGTCGGCGACGACCTCGACGTCGGGGTGGCGGGTGCGCACCCGCTCGATCGCGGCCTCGCTGACGTCGCAGAGCACCACCTCGGCGCCGTCGTCGCGCAGGTGCTCCACGAGGCGGTGGCCGACCTTGCCCGCGCCCTCCACGCCGACCCGGCGGCCGCGCAGCGACGGCGTCCCCCAGACGGTCTCGGCGGCCGCGCGCATGCCCTGGAACACGCCGAACGCGGTGAGGATCGAGGAGTCGCCGGCGCCGCCGTTGGCGACGGTGCGGCCGGTCACGAACCGCGACTCGCGGGCGACCAGGTCCATGTCCTCGCTGAAGGTGCCGACGTCGCAGGCGGTGTAGTAGCGGCCGTTCAGCGACTGCACGAACCGGCCGTAGGCGCGCAGCAGCGCCTCGGACTTGTCGGTCGCCGGGTCGCCGATGATCACGGCCTTGCCGCCGCCGAGGTCCAGCCCGGCGATGGCGTTCTTGTAGGCCATCCCCTTGGACAGGTTCAGCACGTCGGCGAGCGCCTCCTCTTCCGTCCCGTAGGGGTAGAAGCGGGTGCCGCCGAGCGCGGGCCCGAGCGCGGTGGAGTAGATGGCGATGATCGCCCGCAGGCCGCTGGCCTCGTCCTGGCAGAAGACGACCTGCTCGTGTCGGGAGTCGTTGCCCTTGTGGGGCGACCCGAAGACATTAGGCACGGTATGGGTACCTTTCCTATCGTGACCTGCGGGTATGCAGGTGCTCCCGCCCCTGGGGGTGGTGGGGCGGAAACGAGCGTCATGGTCATGCTAAGGCCAAGAGTGACGGCCATCACTACCGCGGGCACCGGTGCGGCGGAACTCACGGAGGCGGCGTCGAGCGCGCTCCCGCGTGCATGGCCCCCCAGGTGCGGTGGATCCGAGGTGACACTACGGTCTCGGACACGGCCGAGGTCCCGGCCCTGCGGCCGGACTCGTGTCACGATGCGATGGTGTTTCCGTACGCCGCCTACCTACGGGTATACGAGCCGGTGACCGCCTTTCCCGAGCCCGCGCGGACCCTGTGGACGGTCTACGCCGACTCGCGGCGGCGCCCCCGCCGGGCCGGCGCGCTCGGCGCCGAGCACGCCGAGGCCGCGCGGCGCCTCGTCGCGGTCCCGCCCGAGGTGGCGCCCGAGCGGGAGAGCCGCGACGCCTATGTCCGGCGCGTCGGCGACACCGTGCACGTCTGCCCGTGGGAGACGCGGCTGCGCTCCTGGCTCGCCTTCGACCGGTTCCGCGCCGAGCACTCGCTGGCGCTGGCGGCGGCGTTCGTGCCGCCGGTCGTCGCCGAGCGGGCGGCGCGGGAGTTCGAGCGCTGGAAGCGGGCCGGGCGGCCGCTGCAGCCGCACATCCTGTCCAGCACCTGGCACGTTCCGCTGACGTGGTTCGTGCCGTTCGCGGCGGACGAGCGGTGCCTGGTGCTGGGCGGCCCGCCCGGTGACCGGGAGGCGCCCGCGGCGCAGGAGGAGGGCCCGGCCGGCCGCGTCCCCGCCACGGCGGTCCCGGCGCGCACCCTCGTCTACGTCACCGCCATGCCCGAGGCGCGCCGCCGGGTCGCGGCCGCGCTCCCTGTCGTCCGCGACACTCTTGGCGACGGTCCGGGGGAGGGTTCGCTCACCGCGGGGCGGCTGGAAACGCTCGGCCACTGGCTGGCGGGGTTCCATCCGCGGGCGCTGGTGGAGCTGGACTACGGCGGCCTGGTGCACCTGCTGGACGACGCCGCGCTGCGCGCCGACGAGTCGGTCGCCGAGACCGGCGTGGCGCTCGCCGCGATGGCGCGCGGCGAGGGTGAGCTGGCCGTGGCGATGTACCAGCGGCTGGTCGACCGGTGGCGGCCGGTGCGCGCCCTCGAATCGGCGAACTGAAACAAATTTCCCGAATCCCTGTGCCATACGACTATACGTGTAGCTAGAATCACGCAGCGTGACCCAGTGACCACGGAGCATGCAGTCCGGCGGGAACGACCGCGAAGCGGTCGCACCGTTGACGGCGTACCGTCAGGTACTTGCTTGTTGCGTTCAGTGGTGGCAAGGTTACACGTTGTGATGTCATTGTGGCTCTTTTGGGCCATAGGGGACATCTAAGTCCGCGCGAGGATCAATCGCAGGATCGCTGTCATCGGTCCACGGAGGAGAGGCCGCACATCATGTCAGCACGTACGCCAGAGGCCGAGCCCCTGTTGACGCCGGCGGAGGTGGCGACGATGTTCCGCGTCGACCCCAAGACCGTCACGCGGTGGGCGAAGGCCGGCAAGCTCACGTCCATCCGCACCCTGGGGGGACACCGGCGTTACCGCGAGGCCGAGGTGCGGGCGCTGCTGGCGGGGATCCCGCAGCAGCGTTCGGAGTAACGCACTCCGGCCGGCGGGCGCCCCAGCGGGCCCGCCGGACGTACCCGACACCGCAACGGGGGGCGGTCAGGGGGCCGCTGCACGACCTCGCCTGCCAGGTGCGCGCGAGGAGGCGGCAGAGGTCTCCTGAACGAAGGGTCCAGGACCACGATCATCCGAGAATCGCGGTCCTGGGCCGCTCAACGTCGAACGGGGGTCCCGTTCGCGATCACGCGTTCCGGTGACGGGACGGGTGCTCCCGCGAGCGGGACGTTCGCATGCCCGGCGGCGGTCAGGACGCGGTGTCCCCGGCGCCGAACTCCTCCCGCACCAGCTGCTCGAACAGCTCGGCGATGGACGGCTCGTGGTTGCCGGCCACGTGCAGCAGCACGATCAGCTGGTCCACCAGCAGGCCCTCCAGCTCCGCCCGGGTGAGGTCGCGGTTCTCCAGCCAGTCCAGCCCGGCGGTCTCCACCGACGCCATCCACGAGCGCAGCGTGATGCGCAGCACCGGCGGCGGCACCTCGATGCAGAGCGCGTGCAGGATCCGGCCGAGCAGCAGCTCGCGGATGCTCTCCACGATCTCGCCGACCTCGCCGGAGCGGTCGGCGGGGCCGCCGCGCAGCAGCGCGGTGAAGCCCGCGGCGTGGCTCTCCACGAAGTCGAAGTAGCGCTTCAGCGAGATGCGCAGCCGCTCCAGCGGGGTGCCCTCGGTCGGCGGCTCCAGCAGCACCGACAGCTGCTTGGCGGCGCTGCCGAGCGCGGCGATGTACAGCTCGTACTTGCCGCCGAAGTAGTGGTAGACCAGCGCGCGCGACGCCCCGGCGGCGGCGGCGACGTCGTCGATGGAGATGTCCTCGGGCGGGCGGGTGCTGAACAGCTCCAGCGCGGCCTCGATCAGCTCGTCGCGGCGCTCGTCGACGCTGAGCCTGCGCCTGCCGCGCCCGGCGCCGCCCTGCCGGGCGCGCGCGGACGGGGCGCTCTGCTTGTTGCCCGCCTGGTCGCCGGCCGCTGCACGATCTGCCACCTCGGCAGGGTATCCGAGCGGCGGGGGCCGGCGATCGCCGCCGAGCGGCCTTGACACCAGGACTTTTCTCCCGAAAGGGGCGATTCGCCATCTATGGGAACGCCGTGGTGCCCCGTAACACCCCAGACCCGAACCGGCATTGACGGCCGTCCGTTACTCCCTGTTGCGACCATTTGGGGAGAAGGCGGTGCATCATGGCAACTCCTCCCGAGTGAGGAAGGCGCGCCGGCCCCCTTCGCGGGACCGGCCGCGCCTTTGTGGCAGGACCCGCAGGCCCCCTGGACGGAGTGCCATGTCAGCTGGTGAAGACAGTCCCACGCGCGAGGACGCGGTCCCCGCGCCGCGCGGCCCGGAGGGCAGGCCGGTCCCGGCCCAAAAGCCCACGATCCGCAACGTCGCCGAACGCGCGGGCGTGTCCAAGTCCCTGGTGTCGCTGGTGATGCGCGGTTCGCCCCACGTCAGCGAGCGGCGCCGGCAGGCCGTCCTGCAGGCCGCCCGCGAGCTCGGCTACCGCCCGAACGCGGTCGCCCGCAGCCTGGTGGAGGGCCGCACCCGGCTGATCGGCGCGATCGTCGCCGACCTGCACAACCCCTTCTTCGCCGAGTTCCTGGACGGCCTGCAGGAGAGCCTGCACGGCGCGGGCCTGCGCATGCTGGTCGGCAGCGGCCGCTGGGACCCCCTCTTCGAGGCCGAGGCCGTCGAGTCCTTCCTGGAGATGCGGGTGGACGGCCTGGTGCTGCTCAGCGTCGTCCCCGCCTCCCTGCGCGAGGCGGCCGCCAGCGTCCCGGTGGTCGTGGTCGGCGAACGCGACGTGGTGGGCGTGGACATCGTCGTCGACGACGACGAGCTCGGCGCCAGCCTCGCCGTCGACCACCTGGTGGGACTCGGCCACCGGCGGATCGCGCACATCGAGGGCGCCCCCTCCACCACGGCCCGCTACCGCCGGGCCGGCTACGAGAAGGCGATGCGGCGGCACGGCCTGGCCGACGAGATCGTCGTCGAACCGGGCGACTTCACCGAGGAGGGCGGCTACCGCGCGGCCCGCGCCCTGCTGTCCCGCCCCGGCCGCCCGACCGCCATCTTCGCCCCGAACGACCTGGTCGCCACGGGCGCCCTGTCGGCCGCCGACGAGCTGGAGCTCCCGGTCCCGGGGCAGGTGTCGATCGTCGGCTACGACAACACCCATCTGGCCGCGATCCGGCACATCTCCCTGACCAGCGTGGACCAGCCCCGCCGCGACATGGGCAAGGTGGCGGCCGAGATGCTGACCTCCCGGATAGCCGACCCGTCCTGCGTGGCGAGGCAGAACCTGGTGGTCCCCCACCTGGTCATCAGATCCAGCACGGGCAGAGCCCCCGAATAACCCACGAAAGCCCCCGGGTTCGCGATGCGCCCCGAAGGGGTCCGGGGGTGCGGGGGACGGAGTCCCCTGCTCGGGTTCGGGCGTGTCCGGTGCGAGCGCCGGGCGCGCCCGGGCCCGACCGCGGGGGCATCCCCTCACAAAGTTGGAGTTAACGCTGCTCGCGCAGGGTGGTGATGTGGCCCCGGATGTGGTCGGTCATCTGCCGTAGGCAGTCGTTCAGCAGGATCAGCTCCTGGTCGTTGTAGCGGGCGTACATGGCCTGGAACTGCTCGGCGAGGCCGCGGAAGGCCTCGTCGACCTCGACCGGCCGCAGCGGGATGAGGATGACCTTGCGGCGGTCGTTCGGGTCGGGTTCGCGGCGCAGCCGGCCGGTGCGCTCCAGCCGGTCGACGACGCCGGTGACCGAGCTGGGGGTGAGCCCGGCCAGCTCGGCCAGCCGGCCCACGCTCATCGGGCCGGTGTGGTGCAGCAGCCCGGCGCACTGGTGGTCGATCACCTGCAGTCCGAACCTGGCGGCCGCGGCCGTCGTCAGACCTGTCATCGCCAGGTGCAGCAGCCGGCCCTGCACCGCCAGCTGGGCGAGCACCTCGTCCCTGCCGGGCGGTTCTTCGATGTCACCGGACGTCATGAGCGCGAATCTTATCGAATCCGAATATTACGACTTCCGTGATTCACGTGATCCGTGCTAATAATGATCTTGGTCCGGCCGGGCCGTGCTCCGCACGGCAGAACGGGGAGGCCGTGACCGCCCTCCGACGAAAGGCGTTCGATGCGTTCGCACAAGACGGCCCGCGCGATGCTCACCCTCTCCCTCGGCGCGGCCACCGCCGCCGCCGTCGCCGGCCTGGCCGCGCCCGCCCAGGCCGCGCCGGCCGAGCAGGCCCGGGCGGCCGCCGTGGGGGCCTGGAAGTCCTGGACCCTGCAGCCGGGCGCCGCCGGAGTGGCGACCTCCGGCAAGAGCCGCACCATCAGCCGGAACAAGGCCGAGGTGCACGTCACCGCCAAGGACACCGCCGCCGACCGCAAGGGCGCCTACGTCTGGGTCGTCAAGTACGGCACCGTGGCCGGCAGCATCACCAAGGTGAAGCTGAACGTGGCGGCCGACAACCGCTACCACACCTGGACGAACATGGGCGGCGCCGGCCTGCGGAAGGTCACCGTCCAGGAGTGCGTCGACAACACCTGGACCTGGGAGATCTGCAGCCCGGTCAAGACCGTCTGGACCGCCTGACCCGAGGACGCGCGGCCCCCGCTCCCGGGCGGGGGCCGCGCCGGTCCGCCCCGGGGCCGGACCTCCACACGGAACGGTAAGAGCTCGATCAAGAATCCTGCATTCCGCGGGTCGGCGCGCAACCCGCGGAGGGTTAATGGGCACACCGTTCGGCGAGTGGGGGGAACCGCGCGCCCGGCCGGCCTCGCAGGGAGGCCGCCTGGCGTGTCACCCAAGGGGGTTACAACCGTGCGTGATCCGGAATTGGTGTCGTGCGCGCAGCATGCGGCGAGCGAGCTGGAGCGTGCCTGGTCGGAGTGGCGGCACGCGCGCGGCCTGGCCGGGCAGGTCTCGGAGTCGGTCGCCAGTTATGTGGCGCACTCGATCGACCATCCGTGGGGGCGGCCCCGCGTGGTGCTCGGCCTGGACGCGGACGAGGCGCGCGCGCTCGCCGCGCTCCTCGGCAGGGAGGACCCGGTGCGCTGAGCGACGCGAAGTGAGACGGCCGTGATCCGGCGCCCCGGGCAGGGGGCGGGGATCACGGCCGTCGTTTTACCCGCCCTGGTTTTGAGGAAGACCCGCCGGTGTGCAGACTGACATGATTGGTTTGTAACGAACTCATATCGGGAGACGAGTCTGTGCTGATTCACCGGGGCGGCCGCGCGGCCGCCGGACTGGCGCTCTGCCTCGGCGCCCTGGCCGCCTGCGGCGGTTCGGACGACGGCGCCAAGCCCGGCGCGCAGAGTGCCGCGCCGCCGACGGCCGGTTCGACGACCAGGGCGAGCGTGGACGACACCGCCGCGCCGCCGAGCCCGCAGCCGAAGGGCGGCGGCCTGCGCGGCAAGACGATCCTGGTCGACCCGGGGCACAACGGGGGCAACGCGTCGCACCCGTCCGAGATCGCCAAGCAGGTCGACGTCGGCAACGGGCACAAGGAGTGCGACACCACCGGCACCGAGACCAAGGCCGGGTACACCGAGGCGGCCTTCACCTGGGACGTCTCGCTGCGGCTGCGCAAGCTGCTGACCGCGCAGGGCGCGAAGGTGGTGATGACCCGCGACAGCAACTCCGGTGTCGGGCCGTGCATCACCGAGCGGGCCGCGATCGGCAACAAGGCCAGGGCCGACGCGGCGATCTCCGTCCACGCCGACGGCGCGCCCGCGTCCGGGCACGGCTTCCACATCATCGAGCCGGCCCTGGTCGCCGGGCACAACGCCAAGATCGTCGTGCCGTCGCAGAAGCTGGGCCTGGCGGTCCGCGACGCCTACCACGCCGGGACCGGCGTCCCCTACTCCACCTATATCGGCACCAAGGCGCTGGACCGGCGCGACGACCTGGGCGGGCTGAACCTGTCCACGGTGCCGAAGATCTTCATCGAGTGCGGCAACATGGGCAACGCGGGCGACGCCGCCAAGCTGTCGGACGCGGCGTTCCGGCAGCGGATCGCCGACTCGCTGGCCAAGGGCATCGGCGACTACCTGGGCTGAGGCGGCCTCCTGAGAGGGCAGGATGGGCGGATGCCCGATCACCTCGCACTTCTCGAACCCGTCCGCGACCTGCTGGAGGGCGCGGACTACACCGTGGACGGCGTGCGGCGCCTGCTCGGCCCGGTGGCGGGCGGGGCGCTGGCCCGCGACGAGATCGTCCCGGCGCTGCGCGCGACCGGCGGCGGTTCGCCACTGGAGACGCTGACCCGCCTGTTCTGGCTCCAGGTCCCGGTGGCTGCGGCTCCCGAGCTCGCGGAGCCGCTCGTCGCGGCGGGCCTGGCCGCCGGGTCCGGGGACGAGCTGCGGCCGCTGCTGCACGTCGAGCCGCTGGAGTCGGTCACCGGCTCGGGCCATGCCGGCTGGGCGGTGTCGGACCTGAAGGTGCGGCCCGGTTCGGGGGACGCGCTGCGGCCCGACCATGTCGTCGGAGCGGGCGGCGCGTCGGCGAACCTGGCCCGCCTCGTTGTCCACAGCCCTGTGGACAACGCGCTGGACCTCGGCACCGGCTGCGGCGTGCAGGCGCTGCATCTGGCCGACCCGAAGGTGCGGCCCCGGCCGGTCCGCATCACCGCGACCGACGTCAATCCGCGCGCCCTGGAGCTGGCCGCGATGAGCTTCGCGCTGTCGGGCATCGGCGACGTGGAGCTGCTGGAGGGGTCGCTGCTGGAGCCGGTGCGGGGATGGCGGTTCGACCTGATCGTGTCGAATCCGCCGTTCGTCGTCACGCCGCCCGGCGAGTCCCGCCACAGCTACCGCGAGACGGGCATGCCGGGCGACGAGTTCTGCCGCCGCCTGGTGACCGAGGGGCCCGCGCTGCTGACCGACGGCGGGCACCTGCACATGCTGGCGAACTGGCTGCATGTGGAGGGCGAGCCCTGGGAGGAGCGCGTCGGGGCGTGGGCGGCGGAGTCGGGCTGCGAGGCGTGGATCGTGCAGCGCGACGTCCAGGACCCGGCCGAGTACGCCGAGCTGTGGCTGCGCGACTCGGCGGAGGCCGGCACCCCCGGGTACCGGCGCCGGTACGAGGCGTGGCTGGAGGCGTTCCAGGCGCAGCGGGTGGCCGGGATCGGGTTCGGCTGGATCACGCTGCGGCGCTCGGGGGCGGCCGATCCGGCGATCCGGGTCGAGGAGCTGCGGCACGCGGTCGAGCAGCCCGTCGGCGCCTATGTGGACCGGGTGCTGGACGGCCTGGCCGCATCCCAAAGTTTTTCCACAGGCTGTGGAAAGGTTGTGCGCGCGGCCGCCGGGATCGTCCAGGAGCAGATCGGCCCGCCCGGCGCCGAGGACCCCGAGCGGATCCTGCTCCGCCAGTCCGGCGGGCTGCGCCGCGCGGCCGGGGTCGGCACCGTCGAGGCGGCCCTCGCCGGCGTCTGCGACGGCTCGCTGCCGCTGGACCGGCTGCTGGACGCCATCGCCCAGCTGATGGACCTGGACTCCGACCAGGTCCGGGCGCACGCCGACGCGGTGCTGCCCGAGCTGATCGCCGACGGCTTCTTCGAGGTCTAGCGGATCGTCGCGGCCATCGCGCGGGCGAGCAGCCGCCACCTGGCGATCAGCACCGAGAAGCCGATCGCCAGGTAGACGCCCGACAGCAGCAGCCGGGCATGCTGACCGGGCAGCGCGAACTGCACCGCGAACAGCGCGAACAGCAGCGCCGCCTCCCAGCGGCGGAAGCGCAGGTCGACCAGGAAGGCCAGGCCGAGGACGGTCTGCGCGGCGGTGAGCAGCACCTCCTCCATCTGGCGGTCGTCCAGCGGCAGCGACCAGGCGCCGCCGCCCGCCTTGTAGGCGAGCGGCAGCGTGCCGATCAGCAGCGTCCACTGGTTGACCTTGCTGGACAGCAGCGCGCCGATCGCGTCGGAGTCGCGCAGCCGCCAGGCGAACACCACCGCCACGATCAGCTCGGGCGCCTCGGAGGCGAGCGGCGCCAGCCACTGCACCAGCAGGAACTCGTCGATGCCGAGGGACGAGCCGGCGTGCACCAGCGACTCGGCGAACGGCTCGGCCGACGCGAACACGATCAGCGCGCCGAGCGCGAACCCGCCCCAGGTCGCGATCCGGCGCGGCCGGGCGGGCAGCGCGGCGAACCAGGCCGGGACGCCGGTCAGCTCCTCCTCGCCCCCGCCGCCGGACCGGGCGATCCGCACGATGTAGGCGAGGTAGAGCGCGATCAGGACGGCCGAGACGTACCACCCGATCTCGCCGGCCATGGGCGGCACGAACGCGATCACCGCGGCGAGCGCCAGGAACCCCAGCTCGATCCGGTGCCCGCGGGTCAGCCGCACCTCGCGCGCCGGGAGCCTGCGGCGGCGCAGCCCGAGCGCGAACGCGACCACCACCAGCGACCACCCGACGCCGACCAGCAGCCGGTTCGCGCCCGTCATGTTGGCCGCCGCGTACGCCGCGTACTCGGGCTTGGAGCCCGCCGCGTACGCGTAGTACAGGTCGACGGCGTACTCGGGCAGCACCGCGATCAGGGCGAGCAGCGCCAGCGCCAGCGCGCCCGACATGTCGGCCCGCGCGGTCTCGGCCGCCCACATCAGCACGATGGCGGCGGCGAGCACGCCCGCCCCGTACACCGCCATCCCGGCGATCGGCGCCGGATGCGCGCCCGACAGCCGCAGGACCAGCGCGGGCAGCGCGACGCAGAGCGTCAGCGCGACCCGCACCGCGACACTGCGGTGCGCCATCGTCTTGGCATGCCGGGGCATACCCTGCTGGTGCCGCCGATGGGGTCGGCGGCAACCCGCGCTACGGCAAAGTTCAGCGCCGGGCGTCGGCGAGCGTCGCGAACGCGCTGCCGCGCAGCCGCCGCCGCAGCTCCCGGTGGATGCGGTACGCCCACAGCGGCCCGCCGTAGATCATGCCGGTGTAGCCCTGGACGAGCGTCGCCCCGGCCCGGATGCGCTCCCACACGTCGTCGGCGTTCTCCACGCCGCCGACGGAGATGAGCACCAGCCGGTCGCCGGTGCGCGCGCGCAGCCGCCGCAGCACTTCCAGCGACCGCTCCTTCAGCGGCGCGCCCGACAGCCCGCCGGTCTCCTTGACCAGCCCGGCGGGGCTGCGCAGGCCCTCACGCGCGATCGTGGTGTTGGTCGCGATGATGCCGTCCAGGCCGAGCTCCAGGGCCAGGTCGGCGACGGCGTCGACGTCGTCGTCGGCCAGGTCGGGGGCGATCTTCACCAGCAGCGGCACCCCGCCGGCGGCGTCCTTGACGGCGGTGAGCAGCGGCCGCAGGTGCTCCACGGCCTGCAGGTTCCGCAGCCCCGGCGTGTTCGGCGAGCTGACGTTCACCACCAGGTAGTCGGCGTAGGGGGCGAGGCGCTCGGTGCTCGCGACGTAGTCGGCGGCGGCCTCGGCCTCCGGCACGACCTTGGTCTTGCCGATGTTCACGCCGACCACGGTCCCGGCCTTGCGGTTCCTCAGCCGCCGCGCCGCGTCGGCCGACCCGTGGTTGTTGAAGCCCATCCGGTTGATGACGGCGCGGTCGGCGGTCAGCCGGAACAGCCGCGGCGCGGGGTTGCCCGGCTGCGCCTGCCCGGTCAGCGTGCCGATCTCCACGTGCCCGAACCCGAAGGCGCCGAGCGCGTCGTAGGCGACGGCGTCCTTGTCGAACCCGGCGGCGAGGCCGAGCGGGCCGGGGAACTCCAGGCCGAGCGCGCGCACCGCCAGGGCCGGGTCGCGCGGCGCGAGCACCCGGCGCAGCGCGGGCGCCGCGCCGGGGACGGCCTGCACCAGGCGCAGCCCCCGCATCGTCCAGTGGTGCGCGGTCTCGGCCGGCACCCGCGTGATGACCAGCGAGAACAGAAGTCGATACAAGCGATTCCCCTCCAAAAAGCCCCTCCTACGGTACGGGCCCGGCCCGGCGGGCCCGTACCGCGGGGCGCGTCACCCGGCCTCGACCAGCCGCCGGACGACCAGGGGCTCGGCCAGGATCCGGGCGAGGACCCGCTCGACGTGCCGGAAGTGGTCGGTGGCGAAGTGCTCCTCCAGGGCCTGCGGGCCGGTCCACTCCTCGACGATGACCATCCGGGCGGCGTCGTTGGGGTCGGTGTAGGGCCGGTAGGCCAGGCAGCCGGGCTCGTCCAGCGACGGCTCGATCATGGCTTCCAGCGCGGTGCGCAGCCGGTCCTCCTGGCCGGGGGAGGCGACGCATTCGGCGATGACGGTCAGTGGCATGGCGGTGCTCCCGTTCAGACGGCGCGGGCGGGGCCGGTGCCCGCTCCGGAGGCGGTGATGGCGGCGGCGATCTCCTCGAGGTCGGCCGGCGTCAGGGTGAGGCCCGCGGCGCCGATCCAGCCGTCGACCTGCGCGGCGCTGCGGGCGCCGACGATCGCGCCGGTGACGCCGGGCCAGGCCAGCGCCCAGGCGACGGCGACCTCGGCGACGGTCGCGCCGTGCCGCGCCGCGACCGGCCGCAGCGCCTCGGCGACCTGAAGGTTCGCGGCGAGGCCGGTGGTGAAGTCGTGGTGCGCGGCGCGCCAGTCGCCCGCGGGCAGCGCCGCGGCGCGCTCGGCGGTGAACGCGCCGGTGAGCAGCCCGGACTGCATCGGCGAGTAGACGATCACGCCGGTGCCGTGCTCGCGCGCCCAGGCGATCTCCGCCGCGGCCGACCGGTTGAGCGCCGAGAACGGCGGCTGGACCGCGTCCACGTGCGCGATCTTCTCGGCGGCCTCCAGCAGCTCCACGCCGTGGTTGGACAGGCCGATCGCGCGGACCTTGCCCTCGGCCTTCAGGTCGGCCATGACCTGCCAGTACTCCTCCAGCGGGGTGGCGTTGGGCGACACCGCGCCGAAGCCGCCGCCGGCGTACTCCAGCGACTCGCCGGTGTCGGGGTAGTGCACCTGGTACAGGTCGATGCGGTCCACGCCGAGGCGCCGCAGCGAGTCCTCCACCTCGCGCCGCACGCTGGCCGGCTTCATGATCCGGCGCGGCGCGGCCTGCGGGTCCGCGGGGTCCCAGACGAGCCCGGCCTTGGTGAAGACGTACGGCTTGTCGGCCAGGCCGGCGATGGCCTTGCCGACCAGCTCCTCGGAGTGCCCGAGCCCGTAGACGGCGGCGGTGTCGATCCAGTTGACGCCGGACTCGACGGCGTGCCGGATCGCGGCGATCGACTCGGCGTCGTCGGTGGCGCCCCAGGCGAACCGCCAGCCGGCGCCGGCGACCGCCCAGGAACCGAACCCGAGGCGGCTGATCTTCATGTCTGCGATGGTGTGCTCGTTCTCCATGGCCATCACTCTGGCCGCCCGGAAAAGCCCTACCCAGTGGCCTCCCGTGCCTGGGCACGGCATGACCAGGCTCGCCCCGAAGATCACCCGGAATACTGACGTCATGGACAGGCGCGCAGAACTCGGTGAATTCCTCCGCTCCCGCCGGGCCCGGCTCCGGCCCGAAGAACTCGGGCTGCCCGACTACGGCGGCCGCCGCCGCGTCCCCGGCCTGCGCCGCGAGGAGCTGGCGCAGCTCGCCGGGGTGAGCGTGGACCACTACGTCCGGCTGGAGCAGGGACGCACGCTGCACTTCTCCGAGGCCGTCCTGGACGCCGTGGCGCGCGCGCTGCGCCTGGACGACGCCGAACGCACCCACCTGCACCGGCTCGCGCGCCCCTGGACCGGGCAGGCCGAGGCCGAGCCGCAGCGGGTCCGGCCGGGCCTGCAGCGCCTGCTGGACTCGGCCGGCGACGTGCCCGCCTACATCGTCGGCCGCAACACCGACGTGCTGGCCTGGAACGCCCTCGCCGCCGCCCTCATCACCGACTTCGGCGCGCTGCCGCCCGAGCAGCGCAACCTCGCCCGCCTGGTCTTCCAGGACGAGGGGATGCGCGAGCTGTACGCCGACTGGCCCGGCAAGGCGTCCGACGTCGTCGCCTACCTGCGCTACGACTCGGCCCGCCACCCCGGCGACCCGCGCACCGAGCGGCTGCTCGCGGACCTGTCGGCCGTCCCGGAGTTCCGGGAGGCGTGGGCCGAGCAGCGCGTCAGCGACAAGACGCACGGCCGCTACCTCTACCGGCACCCGGTCGTCGGCGAGCTGGACCTGCGCTACGAGACCCTGCGCATGCCCGACGACCCCGACCAGGCGCTCATCGCGCACACCGTCGAGGAGGGCAGCCCGTCGCACACCGCGCTTCAGCTGCTGGCGGCCTGGGCGCCCCAGTCCCAGAGGGCCTGAAGGACCGGGCCGAGGCCCCGGCCGCGCGGGGTGAGCGAGTAGCGCACCCGCGGCGGCCAGCCGGGCGTCCGCTCCCGGGCGACCACCCCGGCCTCGGCCAGCCGCGCCAGCCGGTCGGTGAGCACCTTGTCCGACAGGACGGGCAGCGCGGCGCGCAGTTCGCTGAAGCTGCGGTCACCCTGAAGGAGCTCGCGGACCACCAGCGTCGTCCAGCGGCCGTGCAGGGCGGCCAGGGCGATCTCCACCGGGCAGTCGGGCGCCGGCTCGGTGACCCGCGCCCGCGGATCGTCGGGCAGCCCTGGGTGACGAACCGTTTGGTGAGCCACGAAAACGCCTCCTAGCTTGTGCGGCATCCCTCCCCGAAAGGATCGCCGATGCGCGAGCTCGCCGAACGTCCCGAGAATGTTCCCGCCGTCTTCGCCGAGCGCTTCAACGCGGGCGACGCCGCGGCGCTGGCGGAGATCTACGAGGACGGCGCGGTGTTCGTCCCCGAGCCGGGCGCGCCGGTGACCGGCGCCGCGCTGCACGAGGCCAACGCCCGCTTCCTCGGGCTCGGGCTGCCGATCACCGTGCGGCCCCGGCACGTCTACACCGCCGGCGACGTCGCCCTGCTGGTCGTCGACTGGGCCATCGAGGACGCGGGGATCACCGGGACCGCCACCGACGTCGCGCGCCGCGGCCCCGACGGGCGCTGGCGCTACGTCATCGACAGCCCGTTCGGCGGAAAACCGGTTGAGCCGCAGGCCGCCCGCGCCTAGCGTGGCGGACATGCTGATCAACGCCCGGGCCACCGCGTGGTGGCCCGTTCCGCAGCGCGTGTACCGCGATCGCCCGGCGGCCGGGTCCGGCCGGAGCGCGATCACCTTCTGAACCGCGCGCTCCTGAGCAGGCCGGACGAGGACTTCTCCGACCACCTGCCGAACGGGAGCACGAGCATGTCCAAGAACCGCAACGGCCTGCTGGGCGTGGGCGGCCAGCGCAGGAACATCTCGCGCAGGGCGCTGCGCGGCGAGTCGTCCGGCGAGCGCGCCGGCGGCGACCCGAAGGCGCTGAAGCGCGAGCTGGCCCGCAGGATGCAGGAGCGCCTGGCCCGGCGCACCGACGCGGCCGAATGACCGATCGAGCCGGTCCCGTCCTGGACGGGACCGGCTCGTGTCATTCCGGGGCTCGGTCCGGAGAGTCACCAGCTGTCGCCGTGGGTAGCGACATGTCATGAGACTTCACGATGCCGACCAGGTCAAAGGCGTGCTGAACGACATGGACTTCCCCGCCGGCAAGGACGCGATCGTCGAGCACGCGCGGCACCGCGGCGCCGACGAGACCCAGCTGCGGGCGCTGCGGGCGATGCCCCGGGCCGACTACGACAACCTGGCCGAGGTGCTGCGGTCGGTGCCGGTCGACCCGGCGCCCGACCGCACCGGCACCGAGGCCGCCGAGCAGCGCCGCGCGCACGGGCAGGGCCCCGCCGGTCTCGCCGAGTACGAGCGCGACGCCGCCCCCTCGCCGATCGAGCAGGAGCTGGACGAGGGCTGAGCCGGCGGTGTTCGAGGGGCTGCGGCGGCGGCTGGTCCAGCGCGGCGACGCCGTGGTGTACCTGCGGTGGATGCTCGCCGGGTTCGCCGTCTCGGTCCTGGCCACCCGGGCCTACCTGGCGGCCACCGGGTACCCGCAGGTGGGCGGCGGCGGGCTGCACATCTCGCACGCGCTGTGGGGCGGGCTGCTGCTGTTCGTCGCCGCGCTGCTGCCGCTGGTCCTGTCCGGGCGGCGCGTGTCCCGGGTGGCGGCCGTGCTGGCGGGCGTCGGGGCGGGCCTGTTCATCGACGAGGTCGGCAAGCTCATCACCCAGGACAACGACTACTTCTTCCCCGCCGCCGCCCCGATCGTGTACGCGGTCTTCCTGCTCGCCGTGCTCGCCTACGTCCAGGTGCGCTCGGGGCGGAAGCGGTCGGCCCGGGACGAGCTGCACCGCGCCTTCGGCGACCTCGGCGCCATGCTCGACGGCGACCTCGACCAGAAGGGTAAGGACGACCTGGACCGGCGGCTGCGCGTGGCCGCCGGCGACAAGGACGCCCCGCCCCACCTGCACCGCCTGGCCGGGCTGCTCCAGGACTACGTCCCCGACGTCGCGGTGTCGGAGCCGGGCCGGCTGCGGCGCTGGGGCCGGCGCCTGTCGGACCTGGCGGGCCGGGTGTTCACCCGGCCCCGGCTGCGCGTCCTGCTGATCGCGGGCCTGGCGCTGTCGGGCGCGGCGGCGCTCGCGGACCTGGCGGCCGTCGCCTATGTCCTGCTGGACTCCTGGGACGGCCGGACCGGCTCGCTGACCGCCCGGTTGCAGCGGGTCGCGGGCATCGACCTCAAGGGGAGCGGCGGCGTCGTGCTGGTGCTAGTCCGCGCCCTGCTGGACGGCGTGGCGGGCGCGCTGCTGCTCTTCGCGGCGTTCCTGTTGTTCGCGCGGGACGCCGGCCTGGCCCTCGCCCAGTACTCCCTGCTGTTCATGGTGTGCGTGGTGGACCTGCTGGTCTTCTACTCGGAGCAGTTCGCCGCGGCGACCTCGGCCATCGTGGAGTTCACCCTGCTCGTCGGCGTGCGCCGCTACCGAGGGGGCGGTGGCGGCGGCTGAGGTCACCCGCCGCTGGGACCGGGCGGGCCCCTTCAGGGTGCGGACGCGGACGCTCGGCGATCCGTCCGCGCCCGCCGTGGTGCTCGTGCCCGGCCTCGGCCTGTCCGGCGCCGCCATGGTGCCGCTGATGCGGCGGCTGGCCGGCCACCGCGTGCTCGCCCCCGACCTGCCGGGCATCGGCGCGAGCGACCGCCCGGACGAGCCCCTCGGCGTCACCGGCCTCGCCGACGCCCTGATCGCGTGGATGGACGCCGTCGGCCTGCCCCGCGCCGCCCTGGTCGGCCACTCCCTGGGGGCGCAGGTCGTCGCGGTCGCGGCCGGGCGGCATCCCGGCCGGGTGAGCCGGCTGGTCCTGGCCGGCCCGAACGGCGACCCGCGGGCCCGGACGCCGCCGGCGCAGGCCGGCCGCCTGCTGCTGGACGCGCCGCGCGAGGCGCCGTCGCTGGTCCCGCTCGCCGTCCGCGACTACCTGTGCTCGGGGCCGTGGCGCATGTGGCGGACGCTGCGCCTGTCGTCGGGCCTGGACCTGCCGGCGCAGCTGCGCCGGGTCCCGCACCGCACCCTCGTGGTGCGGGGCGGCCGGGACCCGGTGGTGACCCGCGCCTGGGCGGAGGAGGTGGCCCGGCTGCTGCCGGACGGCACGGCGGTGACCCTCCCCGGCGCCCCGCACGGCGTCACCTACACGACGGCCGGGGCGTTCGCCGCCCTCGTCCGCCCGTTCCTCAGCGGATGACGCGCACGTGGCGGCGCCAGAGCAGGAGCGCCACCGTCAGCAGCGCGGCGGTGTAGGCGAGGGCGTGCAGGACGAGCGGCAGCGCGGCGGGCGGCGGCAGGGTGACGTCGGTGAACCGCAGCAGCGGGTAGAAGGGCAGGTACCGGCCGACCGCCCCCGGCGCCGTGGGCGCGATGCCGGCCAGGCCGATCAGCACCAGGGTGGCCTCCAGCTCGTGCGGGACGAGCGCGGCGACGGCCCAGCCGAGGGTCACCGCGACCAGGCCGCCGAAGCCGAGGCCGAGCAGCAGGTCGCCGATGCGGTCCGGGTGCGAGCCGACGAGGATGAGCAGGACGAACGCGGTCGCGGTCAGCAGGGCGAGGCCGAGCAGCACCGCGATCCGCCCCGCCAGGATGTCCAGCGGCCGGTAGCCGGCCTGGACCAGGCGCGGGTCGACCCGGCGGCTGCCGAGCACCGCGAACAGCGCCGCGGCGCCGCTCGTCCAGCCCATGGCGAGCGCCCCCGCGCCGATCGCCCAGGGCGCACCGGACGCGCGCTCGGCCAGGTACCAGGTGGCGGGCAGGCCGAACAGCAGCCCGAGGGTGACCCAGCGGCGGGCCAGGTCGCGGGCCTGCATCTCGGCGACGGTCAGCGCGCGGAGCATGCCGGCACCTCGATCACCTGGTCGGCCCGCCACAGCTCGGCCAGCAGGTGGGTGACCACGACCACCGTCTTGCGCTGGTCGCGCCAGGCCGCCACGCAGTCCCAGAAGTCCACGTAGGCGCCGTGGTCGAAGCCCTGGTAGGGCTCGTCCAGCAGCAGGATGTCGGGGTCGCCGAGCAGGGACAGGGCGAGGTTCAGTTTCTGGCGGCCGCCGCCGGACAGGTGCCGCACGGGCGTGCGGTCCTGCCCGTCGAAGCCGAACGCGCGCAGGACGCGGGTGCCGTCGGCCAGCGAGCGGGCCCGGTCCCAGCCGGCGGCGCGGCCGAACAGCACCAGGTGGTCGCGGGCGGTGAGCCGCTCCAGCAGCGCGGGCTCCTGCGGGCAGTAGCCGGTCCGCCCGAGGCGGGTGACGTGGCCGGTGTCGGGCCGCAGGACGCCCGCGCAGATGCGCAGCAGCGTGGTCTTGCCCGAGCCGTTCTCGCCGACGACGGCCGTCACCTCGCCCGGCCGCGCGGTCAGCTCCGCCCGCTCCAGCACGACGCGGCGGCCGTAGCGCTTGCCGATGCCGGTGGCGGCGAGGGCGGGCACGGGGTTCACCCCGTCGCCCGCGCCTGGCGGCCGGTCCACGCGAGCCCGATCCCGGCGGCGGCGAGGGCCAGCCCGGCGCTCACCGTGGCCAGGACCCAGGGCGGCGCGTCCAGGAAGTACGACGGCAGGGCGATGACCGCGGCCCAGACCAGCCGGGAGACGATCACCAGGGCGGTGCCGCCCCTGCGCTCGCTCCAGGCCAGCAGCACCCCGGCGAGGGTGGCGAGGGCGAGGACGCCGGAGGCGACGCCGACGAACACCGGCGGCGGGTCGGGCAGGGCGATCGCGATGAGCCCGTCGACGTTGCAGGCGGCCGACAGGGCGCACAGCAGGAGCCCGAGGTGGAAGCGGTTCATGGGGGTTTCCTTTCTCCTTGACCTGCCGCCAACGCTAGGAATCGGGCAGGCTACGGGCATCGGTGGTTCCACTCAGCGGGGTACTCAACGCGATGTTCGTAGGGCGGGAACGCGAGCTGGCCTTCCTGGAGGAGCGCCTGGCCGAGGCGCTCGCGGGGGAGGGCGGCGTCGTGCTCGTCGAGGGCGACGCGGGGGCGGGCAAGACCGCGCTCGCGCACGTCCTCGGCCGCCGCGCCCGCGCCGGCGGCGTCCGCACCGCGTGGGGCACCTGCCTGGAGGGGGAGGGGGCCGCGCCGTACCGGCCGTGGGCGCAGATCGTCCGCACGCTCCGGCTGCCCGGCCTGGACCTGGCGGGCGGCAGCCGGCCGCGGCTGTTCGACCAGGTCGCCGAGGCCGTCCGGGACGCCGCCGGTTCCGGGCTGCTGCTGGTGCTGGACGACCTGCACTGGGCCGATCCGTCCTCGCTCGCGCTGCTGCGGGTGGTGGCGGCCGAGGCCGCCGACATGCCGCTGCTGCTGGTCGGCCTCTACCGCGGCCCCGAGCCGCCGGAGCTGCGCGCGGTGCTGCGCGAGCGGGCCTGCTCGCACATCGCGCTCGGCGGCCTCAGCCCCGGCGAGGTCGGGCGGCTGGCGGCGTGGACGCTCGGCCGCGATCTGGACGAGCGGGCGCTGGCGGGCCTGCGCGACAGGTCGGGCGGCAACCCGCTGTTCGTCCTGGAACTGCTGAAGCTGATCCGGGTCACCGGCCGCGCCGGGGGCGGCCTGCCGCAGGGCGTCCGCGAGGTGATCGAGGAGCGCACCGGCCGGCTCGGCGCACCGGCTGCGCGCGCGCTGCGGCAGGCCGCGGTGCTGGGCCGGGAGTTCTCGCCCGAACTGTTCGGCGCCGTCACCGGGGAACCGCCCGAGGTCCTGGACGAGGCGGTGGCGGCCGGGCTGGTCCGGCTGGACGACGACGGCGCGATCCGGTTCGCGCACGCCCTCGTCCAGGAGGCCCTCTACGCGCGCCTCGGCGCGGACGAACGCAGCCGCCTGCACACGCTGGCAGCGCGCGCGCTGCAAGACGGCCCGATCGAGTCGCTCGCCCACCACCTACGGCAGGCCGGCGAGCGCGAGCGCGCGCTGGAGGCGACCCTCGAAGCGGCCCGGCAGGCCGCCGCCCGCCTCGCCTACGAGCACGCCGCCGTCCAGTACCGCGCGGCGCTCACCCTGCCCGGCGCCGCACCCCGCCGCGCCGGGCTGCTCGTCGAGCTGGCCCGCTGCGAGTTCCGCAGCGGCGACGTCGAGGAGGCGTGGCGGCACTGCCGGCAGGCCGCCGACCTTAGCCGGGCGGCCGGCGACGCGCGGACCGTCGCCGACGCCGCCACCGTGCCGCGCGGCATCCAGCACTTCTCCCCGCTGGCCGCGCAGGTCCACACCCTCTGCCGGGAGGCGCTGGACCTGCTGGGCGACGCCGACCCGGTGCGCCGGGCACGGCTGCTCGCCCAGCTCGCCATCACCGCCGACCCGTGGGCCACCAGCGGCGGAAGCGACCTCGGCGAACAGGCCCTCGCCACGGCCGAGGGCACCGGCGACGCCGAGGCGCAGCTGCTGGCGCTGCAGGCCCGGCACACCGAGCTGGCCAACCGGCGGCACGTGCACGAGCGGCTGGCCCTCGGCGAGCGGGCGATCCGCCTCGGCCCGCCCGAATGCGCGCTGTGGGGGCACAGCTGGCGCCTGGACGCCTTCGCCGAGCTGGGCCGGCGCGTGGAGTTCGACGCCGAGCTGGCCGCCTTCACCCACCTGGTCGAGCGGTCCGGCGAGCCGCTGTGGCGCTGGCACCGGACGCTGACCCTGGCCGGCCTGGCCCACCTGGAGGGCCGCTTCGCCGAGGGCCGCGCCCGGACGGCCGAGGCCCTGACCATCGGGCGGCGCTGCGGGCACGAGGGCGCGGAGTTCATCGACCTGGTCTTCGTCGCCCACGACGCGGTGCTCACCGGCGAAGGGCTGGCCGAGGTCGAGCCGCGCGTCCGCCGCTTCACCGAGCAGGGCCCCTACTTCGCCCGCGCCTGGCTCGCCCTGGTCCTCGCCCACCTCGGCCGCCGCGACGAGGCGTCCCGGATCTGGCACGAGCTCGCCCCGCACCTGACCGAGGTGCCCGAGCACACCAACGAATGGCTGATCATCGCGGTCGGCAACGCCGAGCTGCTCGCCCTGCTCGGCGAGACGACCGGCGCGCCCGCCCTCTACGCCACCCTGCTGCCCTTCGCGGGCGGCCAGGTGAAGGCCCCGTCCGCCACCCCGTGGGGCGGGCCCGTCTCGCTGTCGCTCGGCCGGCTCGCGCTCCTGCTGGAGGACTGGCCCGCGGCCGAGACCCACCTGCGGAACGCCCTCGCCGAAAGCCGCGCCATCGGCTCCCCGCCCTACCAGGCGCTCACCCACCTGGAGCTGGCCGTCCTCGGGCTGCGCCGCCGCGCCCCGGGCGACCTGCGGGCCGCCGCCGCGCACCGCGAACACGCCCACCAGGAGGCCGAACGGCTCGGCATGCCCTCCCTGGCCGCCCGCGCCGGCGCCCTGCGCGGCGCGGACGGCAGCCCGCTCTCGAACCGGGAGGCCCAGGTCGCCGCGCTGATCGCCGAGGGGTTCACCAACCGGCAGATCGCGACCCGGCTGCACCTGTCGGAACGCACCGTCGAGAACCACATCTCGCACATCCTCGACAAGCTGGGCGTCAACAACCGCGCCCACATCGCCGCCTGGCACAGCTCCCAGGGCGCCTGACGTCAGAACATGCGCAGATCGCGGCGCAGGACCTCCAGCATGGGCGGCAGGGGACGATCCAGCGGCAGGGCGTCGTATCCGGGGAAGCCGCCCCAGGCGAGCGACAGCCGCAGGTACTCCACCAGGGTGATGCCGGGGCGGCGCGGCACCCCGTCCAGCACGGGGTCCACCGGACTGCCGGGCAGTTCCAGCGAGTGCGAGCTGCCGCTGATGTTGGCCTTGTGGAGGTCGTCCGGCGCGAAGGGCACGGTTCCGCCGTCCCTGAAACTCTCGGCGAGCGACAGGAAGTCCGCGGCCGAGGGGAGGCACAGCGGATCGGGCAGCAGGCCCGACTCCTCGTGCGGGTCCTGGTGGTAGGAGACGTGCGGCAGGGCCGCGCCACCGTCGCCGAGCAGATCCACCGATCCCACGTGCTCGAAGCAGCCCCGCAGCGCCAACGGCAGTTCTCCGAAGGACCGTTCCAGCTGGGCGATGGCCCGTGTATCCGCCGCCGTCGGCCGAACCCGGGTGTCATCCGGCATCGCGAACACGAACCCGGCCTCGTTCAGGCGCTCCACGATGACATCGCAGTTCAGGGCTACCCGCGTCATGGTCTCCCGGACGACCTCCTCGGCGTCCTCCCGCAGCGCGCCGGGGACGCCCGCGCGCATCTCCTGCCACACGGGATAGAGCTCGCCGTCCCGGTACCGGCTGATCCATGACGCCATGGGGGCCGATCGTGGACGAGGCCGCAGCGGTCGTCAAGTCCGGGGCGTCCGTGCCGGGCTGCCCCGGTCGCGACGGAGACGGGGTTGATGTCGCTGTTCGGGGTGCTTCACGCACTTTAGGGATAAAAAACGCGAATGGCTGGGATGTGGTGGTCTCAACTTCCCTGGAAGACCATCGGCGTGTTTCCGGGAGTGATGGCGCGAGATCTATGTCACATGATATTTCGCCAGACGATACAACCGACCTGCTGTCGATATACCCGTTACTCCGGAAGTCTAATACCGATCTTGCTTCCGTTTCATGGGTGCAGGAACAGTCAGGCCAATGGCCGATCTCGGCCATTCGGGAACCCGGGGAATTTCGTTGACACCTATTCAGGTGTGCTGCAAAGTCACAAATCCCCGTTGGGGATCATGATTCGGCAATCGCACGGGAGGCAGCGCATGGAACAGCAGCGTCGAGGTTCCACGCAGGGTCTGAAGCGGAAGCTGGCCGTGGTGGGGGCCGTGGCCGCCATGGGCGTCGTCGGCACCATGGGGGCGGCGGAGGCGGCGACGCCCGCCGGCCCCACGGTCCTGGCCAAGTACAACGTCGACTTCACGACCGGTGCCACGACCGGTGCCGCGGCCCAGAGGGTCCGGGTCATCCACTGCGAGGTCCGCTTCATCGGCGACCACGGCGGTATCCCGCACAAGTCCGGTCACGTGCACGGCACCATCAACGTCCGCACCGGGGTGACCTGTACCCAGCCGCTCCGGATGATCCGCGGGAAGGTCGGCCTCTTCAGCAACCGCGGCACCAAGATCAAGGCGTTCGGCAGCACCGGGTCGCGCACGGCCAAGGGCAACGCGGCGCTCGTCTGCCGGACCGGCCGCTACCACGGCGAGGTGGCCGCCACCCTCTACGCGCCTCCCGGATACACGCCCCCGGTCGCCACCGTCGGCAAGAAGACCCGCACGGTCTCCATCCACTGCTGATCCGGATCAGCGGTTGATCTCGTCGCTGTCCGCCCACACCGGGTCGGTCACCTGCACCGGGACGGCCTCCAGCCGCTCGTCCGCCAGCAGTTCGGCGACGAGCGCGGCGGTCCCCCCGAGGTAGGTGGAGTCCAGATCGGTCTCCGTGGTGACGCACCACGCCCGGTCATCGGGCCAGAACAGGCTGGGCGACTGCGGAGCGAGTGACATCGCGAGTTCACCGGCGGCGTCGAGAGGGCCCTCGAGCAGGAGATAGCTGCGTTCCGGCAGCTCCACTCGGGGGCCTTCGGTGATCTTCGGCGGGAGCACGTCGGGCTCCCACGCGTCGCCCGCGTCCGCCGTGAACGTGGCGGTCGAGCCCGCCGAGGCCGGGCCGTACCCGTCCCAGACGCAGAACCAGCAGCGGCCGGCCGACTCGGTGTGCCGGGCCAGGACGTCGCACAGCGCCGCCAGGAGCGCCGGGTCCAGCGACCCGGAGTCGGGCTCCTGCGCCCACGGCCGCGCGTCGCCCGTCCGCGGCACGGGCCCGGCCAGCGACTGGAACTGCACCCGCGGATGCACCACTCCGCCCGACCACGCGGCCACCCGCGCCCACGTCACCGGGCTCCCGTCGGCCGCGTAGGCCGGGTGCAGGATCCGCGCGTAGGCCTCGAAGCCGTGCGGCACCAGAGCGCCCACCCCGGACCCGAACGGCCCGACGCCCGCGACGACCCAGCCGGCCGGCCCGACATCGCCGCACAGAGTGAGCCGTGAACGCCGAACCATCAGCCGCCCCCAGATCGCGCACCTTCGCCCCGCACGCTACGCCATGTGCGGCGCACCGGCAGAGCGTCGAGGCCGACGGCGGAGTGCGAGCCGTCCGGGAGGGGAAAGACGGTGTCGCAGAAGCCCTCCGGATCGGCTCACCGCCTGCATGCGACTTCGGGGCGCGGGCTCTTTCTGATCGAGAACCTGGTGCGTGAGTGGGGTGTGCGACCGCTCGCCGACGAGGCCGGGAAGGTCGTGTTCGCCGTGCTGGAGCCGGTGGCATGAGCGCCGGGCGAGAGGTCGCCGAGGCCCTGCCCTTGATTGCCTTGGGCAGGGCCTTGCAGGATCTGCGCGGGGTGGAGGCGTGGCTGGTGTCACCGCCGGCGACGGGGGCGCCGTATCTGGTCGTGCGCAACACCGCACCGTGGGCCTACGGGCAGCAGCGGGTATCGGTGTTCGACGACCTGTTCGTGTGGCCCGGCGGGTGCGTTTCTCGTGCGCCGCTGAAGCGGGCCGCCGCTGCCATCGCCGCGTCACTGGATGTCGCGCATGAACCTGGGCATCGGGGTGTGCGGGCGGGGTGCGCCATCGGCTGCCTGGGGCTGGACGAATGTGTTCTCGGGCCGTTGTACCGGGCCGGGCTGCGCACTGTTGGGGAGCTGGTGAAGGTGGCGCGTAAGCGCGGGCTGCTCGGCATCCGCAAGATCGGTGCCATCCGCGCGGTGCAGATCTACGGTGCTTTGCACCGCGCGGGCTTCAAGGTTCCGCCGCCCTGAACCTGTTTCTTCCTCATGGACGCGCGGCCGTCACTGGGTTTCGCGGATGAGGGTGGCGGTCTGGCCGGAGAAGCGGACGGTGACGTTGTGCGGACCGGCCTTGGCCCACTCGTCGAGCCCCTCGGGGGAGCACTTGCTGTTGTCGGGCGGGGTGCTGCCGTCGGGGCAGGTGCCGCCGGCGACGTACACGACGGTGTCGGTGGCGGTGAAGAAGGCGACGTCGCCGACGAGGTACTTGCCCGGCGCCAGGTAGCGCAGTTGTCCCCACTTGGACTTGATCTGCTGGCCGGCCTGGGGCGCGGGCGGGGTGTGCCGGATCGTGGGGGTGCCCGGAGCGCCCGGGTTGCCGGGTGCGGGGGCGGCGCTGGGGGTGGACGCCTCGTTGGGCGTGGCGGTGCCCGGCGCGGGCGCGGAGCCGGTGGGCGACGAGGGCGCGGGCGCCGCGGTCTTGTCGTTGCCGCCGCCGCAGGCCGTCAGGCCGAACGCCAGTGCCGCCGCCATGCCGGTGATCGCGATCTTCCGCATGAGTTCCTGCTCCCGTCCTCGGTGCGCGACCTTGTTGATCACGCTGTACCGGGTGAGATGGGGGCGCGGGCGGCGGAGTTGGCGCGCCGGGACGTGATCAAGCCGACCCGGTATGGGCCGAACCCGCGGGCCGATGGGGGCGTCTGGATGTGCCGACGGCATGGGGAAGTTCACGCCGTTCTCGATCTTTCTCTTCGTGCCAGTTCACGGTGCCGGCATGCCGCCGCAGGCAACGCTCCTCGCGGCCTTGGTGAAGGTCGGGGCGCCGCTTCGTCCGTCTTTAGGGACGGTGCGTTCAGCCGCCGCGGACACCGAGCGGGACCGGCTTCCGCGTCTACGGCTGCGCTGCCCCGGGCGGTGCCGGAGCGTGATGCCGGTCTTGGTCGCGGCCGGATCCACGGCCTGGTGAGCAGGTTCCACAGGTGCCCGTTGATGGCGACTCCGCGCAGAATGCGGGCATTTGGACGGTGGTCGCCTTGACCCCACGTCGGGCGAAACAGATGAGGGCAGGCCATGCGCTCTTGTGGGGCAGCGTGGCGACGCCGACTTCGCCGCTCCGGAGGTGCCGGTCGGTGATTTGCCGGACTGGCGGCCGGGAGCGCTGCGGCTACGGCTGGGACGGCGCTGCTGGTGAAGCGTTCGTATGACAGCGACCTCGCGGCCTACCCGCGCGGGTGGGGTGGTGCGGTGTCGCTGGCCTTGCGGCTTTGGAGGGTTGCTAGCCAGCGGTTCGCTGGCCGGTGGGCCGGTGGGCCGGTGGGCCGGTGGGCTGCGGTTGCGGCCGGGGCGGTGCTGTTGGTGAAGTGGCCGTGTGGCGGCCTCGTAGGAGGCGCCAGAGCAGCCAGGCCTGGGCGGGGCCGGCCAGGATCAGCAGGCCGCCGGTGCTGAACGGCAGCGCCATCAGGAGCAGGGCCGGGCCCATCAGTGGCATCAGCCAGATGGCCGCCATGCTTTCGCTGTTCTGCGCTGTGGTGAACAGGGCCCAGAACGCGACGGTGAAGTACACGGCGGCGTAGCCGTAGGCCCACCAGAAGATGAGGGGGCCGCGGCGGTAGTGGTGGGTGAAGGCGTTGATCGGCTCGGCCCAGGTGCCTGACCGCCGGCGCAGGAGGGTCAGGACGGCGGTGGCCTGGAGCAGGCCGGCGAGGGCGCAGGCGAGCATGTTGCCCGGTGGCGCCGCCAGGGACGCCGGGTAGGTCAGGGCGCGGACGGCGCTCTGCGGGCTGCCGTCGTCGAACATGTCCGTGAAGCTCAGCCCGTAGATGGTCAGGGGCGCCGCCGCGTAGGCCAGGGCCGTCGCGGTGGCCAGGTGACGCACTCTGAAGGGCATGGGCTCCGTCCTGCTGTGGGGCGCGGGTGCCCCCGTTCGGTACCCGCGCAGGTCACAGCTTTCCGGGTGCGGTGGGTGGACGGTATCCGTGCTGGTACTCAGGGTGGGGTGAGTATGTTCAGCCGAGGAGGGCTCGGCAGGCCTGGCCCACCGGGGCGAGGATGTTGCGGCCGACCCAGCGGGACGGGGCGACGACCGTGACCCGCCACACTGCCCGGATGGCGTGGCCGACGGGGGTCAGGATCGTTCGGTACAGCCAGCGGAACGGGGTCACGATGAAGACCCGGCCGGTCCAGGCCAGGATGCGGCCGGCGAGGGCCCAGGTGGCGGCGAGGAAGCGGCCGATCGGGGCCAGGACGTAGCGGTACAGGGCTACCAGCGGTACGACGACGAAGGTGTACAGGAGCCAGGCGATCGCTCGGCCCAGCGGAGCCAGGACGTAGCGGTAGAGCAGCTTCAGCGGCGGCACTATGAGGGCTGTGAACAGCCAGGCGAGTGCCAGGCCGATGGGGCGCAGTATCCAGCGGTAGATCTGGGTCGCGACGAAGCGGACCGGCGCGACGATCAGCGTCTTCCAGAGCCAGGCCAGCGCGACCGCCAGCGGGTACAGCACGTACCGGGAGAACTGGGCGAGCACCCAGCCGACGCCGCGCCCCACCAGTTTCAGCAGCTCCCACAGCAGCCGCAGCGGGACCATGATCACCAGGGCTATGGCGCGCAGCGGCCAGAGGATGCATCCCGGTGCCTCGGCCCGGTACTGGTCGTTCGCCATGCTCACGTGCTCCTGTCGGTGTTCGCCGTCCCCTTGTAAGAGGGGGCGGGCGGCCTGGAGGTTCCCGCGGGGGTGAACCCTGTCCCGCCGTCGCGCCGTACTGCCCCTCGATCCGGGAGGGCGGTGCGGCCGCTCCGCCTCGATCGACCGACAGCGAGAGAGGACACGACATGGAAATCCGACGCTGGGCGATCCCCGCCGTGGCCGTCCTGACCGCGACCGGCATCACCCTCACCGCGTGCGGGCAGGAGGCCGGCAAGCAGCGTAACGCCGCCGCCGGGTCGAAGGTGACGCCCGGGCCCTCCGAGGAGCCTGCGGACGATCCGGCCCCGCAGGCCACGACGCTGGAGGTGGCCAGCGTGACCAGGATCGGCAGGGTGGTCACCGACGGGGACGGGCGCACGCTCTACCGGTTCGACAACGACACCGCCCGGCCGCCCGCCTCCACCTGCGAGGACGCGTGCGCCAGGAAGTGGCCGCCGGTGTGGGCCGGCAAGGACGACGTCGAGGTCAAGGGCGTCGACAAGGCCCTGGTCGGCAAGGTCCGGCGGCCGGACGGCAAGTGGCAGGTCACCCTCGGCGGCTGGCCGCTGTACCGGTTCGCCAAGGACGTCAGCCCCGGCGACGCCAAGGGGCAGGGCGTCGGCGGCACCTGGTACGCCAGTGCGCCCGACGGCAAGAAGGCGGGCGGCGGCGCCGCGCCGGCTGCGGCACCGCCGCCGCCGGGCGGTCGGCGCTGGAGCGGCTGGACGGTCCTGAAGGCCAAGCAGGACCCCAAGCTCGGCCTGATCCTCACCGACGGCAAAGGCCGCACGATCTACCGGTTCGACAAGGACAAGGCCAAGCCGCCCACCACCACCTGCTTCGGTGCCTGCAAGGCGCTCTGGCCGCCGGTGGTGTTCAACGGCTGGAAGCACCTGAAGCTCGAAGGCGTCGACCGCAAGCTGGTGGACTTCATCGAGCGCAAGGACGACGGCAAGTGCCAGCTCACCGTGAACGGCTGGCCCATGTACTACTACGCCAAGGACGCCGCCCCCGGCGACGCCAAGGGGCAGGGCGTCGGCGGCGTCTGGTTCGCCAGCACTCCCGAAGGCAAGAAGGCCGCGGGGACCTCCTCCGGTGACAATGGCGGCTACGGCGGGGGTTACTGATCAGCCGCCCGCGCCGGGGACGCCCGGCGCGGGCATCGGCCGGCCGAGCGGCACGGCGCCGCCGATCGGCGACGCGTGGCCGAGGACGCCGTGCTCGTAGGCCGTCTCGGCGTGCAGGGCGAGGTCGACGCCGGTGTTCTCGTCCTCGGCCGACACCCGGAAGCCCATGAGGCGGTCCAGCAGCTTGCCGAGCCCGTAGGTGACGGTGAAGGCGTAGGCGCCGACGGCCAGGGCCGCGACGGCCTGCTTGCCGAGCTGGCCGAGGCCGCCGCCGAACAGCAGGCCCTGCGCGCCGCCGGTCATGACGTGCGCGGCGAGCAGGCCGATCAGCACGGTGCCGACGATGCCGCCGACCAGGTGCACGCCGACGACGTCGAGCGAGTCGTCGTAGCCGAAGCGCAGCTTCCAGCCGACCGCGAACGAGCAGACGACGCCCGCGACGAGCCCGACGGCCAGCGCGCCGAGCACGTTGACCGAGCCGCACGACGGGGTGATCGCGACGAGGCCGGCGACGACGCCGGAGGCGGCGCCGAACGTGGTGGGGTGGCCGTCGCGGCGCTGCTCGACCAGCAGCCAGCCGAGCAGGCCGGTGCAGCCGGCGACCAGGGTGTTGAGGAAGACCGCGGCGGCGGTGCCGTTGGCGTCGAGGGCGGAGCCGGCGTTGAACCCGAACCAGCCGAACCAGAGCAGCCCGACGCCGAGCAGCACCATCGGCAGGTTGTGCGGCCGCATGGCCTCCTTGCGGAACCCGATGCGCGGGCCGAGGACCAGGGCCATGGCGAGGCCGGACGCGCCCGAGGCGATCTCCACGACGAGGCCGCCCGCGTAGTCCAGCGCGCCGAGGCCGGCGATCCAGCCGCCCGGCCCCCACACCCAGTGCGCGATCGGGACGTAGACCAGCAGCGCCCACGCCGGCACGAAGACCATCCAGGCGGAGAACTTCGCCCGGTCGGCGATGGCGCCGCTGATGAGCGCGGCCGTCAGGATCGCGAAGGTGAGCTGGAAGGTGGCGAACAGCAGCTCGGGCACCTTGCCGTGCGCGGTGCCGGGGGTGATGCCGGCGAGGCCGAGGTGGTCTAGGCCGCCGAGCAGGCCGAGGCCGCCGAGGTCGGCGCCGAAGACCAGGCTGTAGCCGGCGGCGAGCCAGACGACGGTGACGAGCGCGATCGCGACCAGGCTCATCATGATCATGTTGAGGGTGCTCTTGGCGCGCACCATGCCGCCGTAGAACAGGGCGAGCCCGGGGGTCATCAGCAGGACCAGGGCGGTGCTGGCCAGCAGCCAGGCGGTGGCACCGGCGTCGATCGTGGAGGGCACGTCGGCTCCTTCGGGGGTCGGCGTTCGCCCGAGAATCACCGGTGCCCGTTTCGGGGCGTATGCCGTTCTGTTTCCGGCGTGTTTCGTGTTTCGACTGTGTTGCGTTCCACGCACGCCGGGTATCGACCCTCGACAGCGTCGTTGTCCGGTGTTCTGATGGAAACCGGCCCCGCCACGCATGCGGTCCGGCGAAGTGTCCGCAGGTGGCAGGACGCTTCGGGAGGCCCGATGGTCGAGCGAGCGAGGTACCGCGGCCCCGGCCGCCGCATCCGCGGCGCGCTGGCACTGGCCCTGACGGCGGGCGGCCTGGCCGCGTGCTCCAGCGGCGGCGGCGCCCCCACCCTGCGGTGGTACACCAACCCCGACGACGGCGGCCAGGCGCGGCTCGCCGCGGCCTGCACCCAGAAGGCGGGCGGCCGGTACCGGATCGGCACGTCGGTGCTGCCGAACGACGCGACGGCGCAGCGCGAGCAGCTCATCCGGCGGCTCGCCGCCAAGGACTCGGGCCTGGACATCATGAGCCTGGACCCGGTGTTCGTCGCCGAGGCCGCGAACGCCAGGTTCCTGCGCCCGTTCGCGCCGGAGGAGAGCCGGCAGTTCACCCAGGGCGTGTTCCCGGCGGCGGTGCAGAACTCCACCTGGGAGGGCAGGCTCTACGCCGCCCCGTTCTGGGCCAACACCCAGGTCCTGTGGTACCGCAAGTCGGTCGCCAAGAGGGCCGGTGTCGACCCGGCGGCGCCCGACTTCACCTGGGACAAGATGATCGACGCGGCGGTGCGGACCGGCACCACCGTCGGCGCCCAGGGCAACAAGTACGAGGGCTACATGGTCTGGGTGAACGCCCTGATCGCCTCGTCCGGCGGGCGGATCATCGGCAACGCCGAGAAGGGCGACGACGCCTCCATCGAGATCGGCTCCCCAGCGGGCCGGCAGGCCGCGGCGATCATCTCAAGGCTGGCGCACTCCAAGGCGGCCAGCCCGACGCTGTCCACCGACATCGAGGAGCAGACCCGCGCGCTGCTGAACGGCCCGCGCGGCGGCTTCATGGTCAACTGGGGCTACATCTGGCGCGCCGAGAACGGCGACGCCAAGGACGGCGTGATCAGCAAGAGCATTCCGGGCGACCTCGGCTGGGCCCGCTACCCGCGGGCCGTCCCCGGCCAGGAGAGCAGGCCGCCGTTCGGCGGCATCGAGCTCGGCATCGGCGCCTACGGCAAGTACAGGAACACCTTCGCGGTCGAGGCGGTCAAGTGCATCACCTCCACCGAGAACATGAAGAAGTACATGCTCGACTCGGGCAACCCGGCCGCGCGCCCCGAGGTCTTCGACGACCCCGAGGTGGTCAGGGAGTTCCCGATGGCGGCGCTGATCCGCGACTCGATCAACAGTGCCGCGCCGCGTCCCATCACGCCGTACTACACCGACGTGTCGGGCGCCGTGCAGAGCCGCTGGCACCCGCCGGCGTCGGTGGACCCGAACACCACGCCGGGCCGGTCGGCCACCTTCATCCGCCAGGTCCTGCGCGACGAGGCGCTGCTGTGAGGAGGCAGGGGACATGACCGCTGTGCAGGCGGCGCCGCCGGCGCCCGCCGCGACCACCGACCGCAGCCGCGCCGAGCGGCGGCTCGGGCTGCTGCTGTCGGCGCCCGCCGTGCTGGTGATGCTGCTGGTCACCGCCTACCCGCTGTGCAACGCCCTGTACCTGTCGCTGTTCAGCTACCGGCTCACCGCGCCCGACGACAAGCGCTTCGTCTGGTTCGGCAACTACGTCACCGCGCTGACCGACGGCCTGTTCTGGCAGGACGTGTTCACCACGTTCATCATCACCTTCTGCACGGTCGCGGTGGAGATCGTGATCGGCTTCGGGCTGGCGCTGGTCATGCACAAGGCGATCTTCGGCCGGCGCACCGTGCGCACCGCGATCCTGCTGCCCTACGGCATCGTCACGGTGATCTCGGCGTTCGCCTGGAAGTACGCCTTCGACCTGCAGTCGGGGTTCGTCAACTCCTGGTTCGGCCTCGGCGACTACGCCTGGTTCTCCGGCCGCTGGTCGTCGCTGTTCGTCATCATCGTGTCGGAGATCTGGAAGACGACCCCGTTCGTGTCGCTGCTGCTCCTGGCGGGCCTGGCCCAGGTGCCCGGCGACCTCGGCGAGGCCGCGACGGTGGACGGCGCGACCGCCTGGCAGCGGCTGTGGAAGGTGACGATCCCCAACATGCGCGCGGCGATCATGGTGGCGGTGCTGTTCCGCACCCTGGACGCCTGGCGCATCTTCGACAACGTGTTCGTGATGACGGCCGGCCAGCAGAAGACCGAGACCCTGTCGTTCCTGACCTACCGGCAGACCATCAGCCGCACCGCGATCGGGCTCGGCGACGCGGTCGGGGTGCTGCTGTTCCTGTCGGTGGTGCTGATCGCCGCGGTCTTCATCAAGGGGTTCCGGGTGGACCTGTCCCAGGTGAGGAGTGACCGCTGATGGAGTCGGCCCGCTCGAAGGCGCTGTGGATCGCCGTCTCGGCGGTCATCCTGGTGTGGGCGCTGTTCCCGGTGCTGTGGATCGTGATGCTGTCGTTCAAGCAGCCCGGCGAGATCGGCAACGTGCACCGGTTCCTGCCGAAGAAGTGGACCTGGGAGAACTACCACACGGTCTTCGCGACCGACCTGTTCACCTCGGCCCTGATCAACTCGATCGGCATCTCGCTGATCGCGACCTTCGTCGGGGTGGTGTTCGCGACGCTGGTCGCCTACGCCATCGCCCGGCTGGACTTCCCCGGCAAGAAGATCATCCTGTCGTTCGCGCTCGCCATCGCGATGTTCCCGGTGGTGTCGCTGGTCGGGCCGCTGTTCAACCTGTGGCGCGACATCGGCCTCTACGACACCTGGCCGGGCCTGATCATCCCCTACATCTCGTTCGCGCTGCCGCTGGCGATCTGGACGCTGTCGGCGTTCTTCCGCGAGATCCCCTGGGAGATGGAGCAGGCCGCGCAGGTCGACGGCGCCACCAGCTGGCAGGCGTTCCGCAAGGTCATCGTGCCGCTGGCGGCGCCCGGGGTGTTCACCGCCGCGATCCTCACCTTCTTCTTCTGCTGGAACGACTTCGTGTTCGGCATCTCGCTGACCTCCACCGGCAACGCCCGGCCCGTCCCGGCGGCGCTGGCGTTCTTCAGCGGCGAGTCGCAGTTCGAGCAGCCCACGACGGCGATCTGCGCGGCGGCCGTGGTGGTCACCGTCCCGGTCGTCGTCATCGTCCTGCTGTTCCAGCGCCGCATCGTCGCCGGGCTGACGTCCGGCGCCGTCAAGGGATAGGGGAGCCGGCATGGCCGCCATCACCATGAGCAACATCGTCAAGAAGTACGGCGACGGCTTCCCGGCCGTGAACGACGTCTCCCTGGACGTGCAGGACGGCGAGTTCATGATCCTGGTCGGGCCGTCGGGCTGCGGCAAGTCCACCCTGCTGCGGATGATCGTCGGGCTGGAGGACATCACCTCCGGCGAGATGCGCATCGGCGACAAGGTCGTCAACACCGTCGCGCCGCGGCAGCGCAACCTGTCGATGGTCTTCCAGAACTACGCGCTCTACCCGCACCTCACCGTCTTCGAGAACATCGCGTTCCCGCTGCGGCTCGCCAAGACGCCCGACGAGGAGGTGCGCCGCCGCGTCACCGAGACCGCCGGGCTGCTGGAGCTGACCGAGCACCTGGAGCGCAAGCCCGCGAACCTGTCGGGCGGGCAGCGGCAGCGCGTCGCGATGGGCCGCGCGATCGTCCGGCAGGCCGACGCGTTCCTGTTCGACGAGCCTTTGTCGAACCTGGACGCCAAGCTGCGCGGCCAGATGCGCACCGAGATCGCCCGGCTGCAGCGCCGCCTCGGCGTCACCACCGTGTACGTCACGCACGACCAGACCGAGGCGATGACGCTCGGCGACCGCGTCGCGGTGCTGCGCAAGGGCGTGCTGCAGCAGGTCGGCAGCCCGCGCGAGCTGTACGAGCAGCCCGTCAACCTGTTCGTGGCCGGGTTCATCGGCTCGCCGTCGATGAACTTCCTGCCCGCGTCGGTGGAGGGGACGCAGCTGGTGACGCCGCTCGGCCGGCTGGACCTGCGCGACCCGGCCAAGGCGGCGGCGGCCGCCGGGCGCGAGGTGGTGCTGGTCGGCATCCGCCCCGAGGCCTTCGAGGACGCCTCCCTGGTCGGCGCCGACAAGCGCGCGACGGGCCAGACGGTGCGGGCCCGGGTGGACGTCACCGAGTGGCTCGGCAACGAGCAGTTCGCCTACGTCCCCTACGAGGCGCCCGCCGACCTCGCCGCGCAGCTGCGCGAGCTGTCGCGGGAGCTGGACGGCGACCAGCTGCGCACCCAGGCCGTGGTCGCGCTGGACGCCGCCAGCCTCATCGCCGCCGGCGACGAGGCCGAGCTGTGGGTCGACACCGGCAGGCTGCACATCTTCGACCCGGCGACGGGCGAGAACCTGACCCGCGACGAGGAGCGCGTCGCCGAGCTCGGCCGGCACGCCGAACGCGTCCGGCTCTCCCAGCGCGGCGCCCGGCAGGACGCGCCCGGGTAGCGATGCACTTCGTCTTCAGCCCGCCGGCCGAGGCCGCGGCCGGCCTGCTGGACCTGCCGTGGCGGGAGCCGCTGGCGGAGTGGGCCGACGACCGGCTGGTGGAGATCCGCCGGCGCGGCCTGTCGCGGCACGTGGTGCGGTTCGTCTCCGAGGGCGGCCGGGTCTACGCGCTGAAGGAGCTGGCGGACCGGCTGGCCCGCCGCGAGCACCGGCTGCTGCGGCGGCTGCGCGAGCTCGGCCTGCCCGCGGTCGAGGCGGTCGGGGTCGTGGTGGACCGGCCCGGCGACGTCGACGCGATCCTGGTGACCCGCTTCCTGGACCACTCCAGCTCCTACCGGTCGCTGTTCACCGCGCCCCGCGCCGAGCCCGCCGACCGGCTGCTGGACGCCCTGGTGGAGCTGCTGGCCCGGCTGCACCTGGCCGGGTTCATGTGGGGCGACTGCTCGTTGTCGAACGTGCTGTTCCGCTTCGACGCGGGCGCGTTCGCCGCCTACCTCGTCGACGCCGAGACCGCCGAGCTGCACCCGTCCCTGTCCGAAGGGCAGCGCCGCTACGACGTCGACCTGGCGCGCGAGCGCATCGCCGGGGAGCTGTTCGACCTCGCCGCCGCCGGGACGCTGCCGCCGGACGTGGACCCGGTCGGCGTCGCCGACGACACCGTCCGCCGCTACGACGCCCTCTGGGACGAGCTGACCCGCGAGGAGGTGCTGCGGCCCGGTGAGCTGCGCTACCGCGTCGCCGACCGGGTCCGCCGCATCAACGACCTCGGCTTCGACGTGGACGAGGTCGAACTGCTGGACGCGGCGTCCTCCGGCACGGGCGAGGGCGTCCGGCTGCGGGTGCGCACCCGCGTGGCCGAGCCGGGCCACCACCGCCGCACCCTGCACGCCCGCACCGGCCTGGCCGCCGAGGAGAACCAGGCCCGCCGGCTGCTCAACGACATCGCCTCCTACCGGGGCTGGCTGGAGCGCGGCACCGGCCGCCCGGTCCCGGAGGTCGTGGCGGCCGGGCGCTGGCTGGAGGAGGTGTACGAGCCGGTGGTGCGCGCGATCCCGGCCGGGCTGCGGGGCCGGCTGGACGAGGTCGAGATCTTCCACCAGGTGCTGGAGCACCGCTGGTTCCTGTCGGAGCGCTCCGGCCGCGACGTCGGGACGACGGCGGCGGCCCGCGACTACTACCGCACGGTGCTGCCGGCCGTCCCCGCCGAGCTCACCGAGTCGGTCCCGCCGCCGGACGACTAGGACTTCAGGAAGCCGGCGACCTGCTTGAGCACGTCCGTGTCGGTGAGGAACTTCAGGTGCTTCACGCAGCCGGTGAGGTGGTTGTCCGCGCCGGCGAGGACGGTGCTCTTGTAGGGGTTGATGACGCCGTCGCAGGAGGAGTACCAGGTCGCGTAGGAGGTGTCCCCGGGCGTCTCGTCGCCGGTGGTGATGTTCTTGATGTACTTCGAGCCCGGCATCATCTGCTGGCAGGTGGTGAGCCAGAAGCAGTTGTAGGCGGCGTAGGTGCCGTGGTTGGCGCCGGCCAGGGAGGCCAGCTTGCCGACGTCGGCGGTGCCGCCGAGGTTCTTGAGGTACCAGAGGCTGACCAGGCCGCCCATGGAGTGGTTGACGATGTCGACCTTGCGGGCGCCGGTCTTGGCCTTCACCTCCGCGACGTAGGAGGCGAGGCCCTCGGCGTTCTTGATGTTGTCGCCGTAGGAGTTGTACTCGTAGTCGAACAGCCGGTCGGCGGAGTACCCGGCCTCCTGGAACACCGAGTGCGCGGTCGTCCAGTTCGCGCCGCTGCCGGAGAAGCCGTGCACGAACACCACCGGGTCGGGGGTCGCGGCCCGGGCGGCGGAGGCGGTGCCGAGACAGGTGGCCGCGGCGGCGATCGCGGCGGCGGCGAAGGAGAGACGGCGCATGGGGGCTCCAGGGGGAAAGCGCCCCGCTCAAGGGGCGGCGAGGGAGGCCCATGGTCGCGACGGGCGCCGCCGCGGCACTACGCAGCACAGGTAAAGCAGACCGGGACGCGGGTGTGCACACCGACAAGAAAGCCCCGGAATGTAAGTGCTCACTTATGGCGGTATGTGAGTCTTAGGGGGTACGCGCTGGTCAATCGTGTTCCGCGGTAAGTAACCTCTGATCTCCGCGGACGGCATCCAGGCGGGACGGAACGAGCATGGTGGACACGGCGCGCATCGAGTTGAACGTCGAGGGCAAGGACCTGGCCCGGCGCTGCGTGATCCTGCGGGCCTACGCCGAGGGCATCGCCGAGGAGGCCGTGGAGGCGAGCCTGCGGCGGCTGCCCGACTACGACCGGCCCTACGACCCGCGCTACGCCGAGGTGATGCGGCAGGTGACCTTCTGGGTCATCGACCACTTCCTCGCGCTGATGGCGGACCCGTCCCTGTCGTCGGAGGACCTGCTGCGCTTCTGGTACGACCTCGGCGCCGGCGAGGCGCGGGAGGGCCGCAGCCTGGTGCCCCTGTCGGAGAGCCTGCGCATCGGCGCGGGCGTGGCGGTCCGCCGGCTGACCGAGGAGGCCGACCTGCTCGGCATGGACACCACGGCCCGGACCATGGCCCAGATCGCCGACGCGCTGTTCGTCTACCACAACCACCTGATGGCGAGCGCGGCCGAAGGGCACGCCAAGGCGTCGAGCGGCGACCGGAGCAGGTTCGAGCTCGGGCGGCGGCGGCTGGTCGACCTGCTGGTGTCCGGCGCGGCCGGCCCGGACGAGATCGCCCGGCTCGCGCGCCCCCTCGGCTGGCCGGTGCCCGGCAAGGTCGCGGCGGTCGCCCTCGACCGGGTCCCCGACCGCGGGTTCCCGCCCGACATCCTCACCGGCTACCACCTGGCCGACGGCCCGTGCCTGATCGTCCCCGACCCCGAGGGGCCCGGCCGCCGCGCGCTGCTGACCGAGCTGCTGGCGGGCCGGACCTGCGCCGTCGGCATCCAGGTCGACCCCGCCGAGACCGCCAAGTCGCTGCGCTGGAGCCGCCGCGCGCTCAGCCTGGCCGCCGGGCGCGTCCTGCCCGGCGACGGGCCGGTGTTCGCCGCCGACCACCTGGCCCTGCTGATGCTCATGCAGGACCCCGACCTGGTCGAGCACGCCATCGAGCGCAGGCTGAAGCCGCTGCTGGACGTCCGCGAGTCGATCCGGCTGCCCCTGGCCGAGACGCTGAACGCCTGCTTCGAGCTCCGCTTCAACGCCACCGAGGTCGGCCGCCGGATGCACCTGCACCCGCAGACGATCCGCTACCGCATCCGCAACCTGGAGGCCCTGTTCGGGGAGCAGCTCGAGGACCCGTCCTGCCACCTGGAGCTGCACATGCTGCTGACGCTGTGGCTCACCCGGCAGCGCACCGAGAGCGCCGCGGGCTGATCAGGCGAAGGGCCGGGCCATCTCGGTCAGGGCCTCGTCGACGACGTCAGTCCGGGGCCGGGACTGGTCCTCCAGCCACCGGTGCAGGCCGATGCGGAGCGAGGCCAGGAACGCCGCGGCCCGCACCCGCGACGCGGCGGACCCGGCGGCCGTCCCGTCGCGTTCGGCGACCAGCTCGGCGAGCCGCTGCTCCAGCGCCGCGTAGTGCCCGAGCTGGCGGGCCAGCAGCGCGGGGTGGTCGCGGACGAGGGCGCCGCGCACGGCCCAGCGCGGGTCGGACTCGGGGGCGTCGCCGAACGCGTCGTGGACGGCGTGCTTCAGCGCGGTCCAGGACGGCTCGCCCGGCGGGCGGGCGGCGAAGGCGTCCAGCAGCAGCCACATCCGCTCCCGGTCGCCGTACAGGAGGGCGTCCTCCTTGCCCTCGAAGTAGTTGGAGAACGTGCGGCGGGAGACGCCGACCTCGTCGGCGATGGCCTCCACGGTGACGTTGCCGAGACCGTGCTCCACCGCCAGCCGCAGCGCGGCCTCGTGCAGCGCCTGCCTGGTGGCGGCCTTCTTGCGTTCGCGGAGTCCGACCATGATGGCCTTCACCCTACAAGAGTGCGCATAACGCAGTTTTTCGCGCCGGGATGCTTTTGCCCGCTGAGCAGTATTCTGCCGAGCAATGAGGCATTTATACGCACAAAGAAGTAAATCTCCTGGTTTGCGGTGGATAACGGGGGAGTTCCCGGAAGGATCGTCGGGGACGGCCCATCCGCTTGGAACGGAGCGCGGCGAATGACGGTGACCGCTCCCGCCGAGGAGATCCAGGAGGCGCCGGCCGCGCCCCGGCACCCCGCCCGTTTCGTGCCCTGGCTGCTGGCCGCGGTGTTCTTCGCCGGCTACGCGACCCTGTCGGTCCTTCGTTTCCGCCGGTTCGAGATGATGTCCTGGGACCTGGGGATCTTCGACCAGGTCGTCGACTCCTACGCGCACCTGCGCGCCCCGGTCGCCGACCTGAAGGGTCCCGGCTTCAACATCCTCGGCGACCACTTCAGCCCGGTGCTGGCGCTGCTCGCGCCCTTCCGCGCGCTCTTCCCGACGCCGGTGACGCTGCTGGTCGCGCAGGCCGCGCTGATGGCGCTGTCGGTCGTCCCGGTGACGCGCGCCGCCCGCCGTCTGCTCGGCGACCACGCCGGCGTGGCGATCGGCATCGCCTACGGGCTGTCGTGGGGGATCCAGCGCGCGGTGGAGTTCGACTTCCACGAGATCTGCTTCGCCGTGCCGCTGATCGCGTTCGCGCTGGAGGCGCTGCTGCGGGAGCGCTGGGTGGCCGCGCTGTGCTGGGCGGCGCCGCTGGTCACCGTGAAGGAGGACCTCGGCGTGACGGCGTCGGCGATCGCGCTGGTCGTGCTGCTGCGGACCTGGCGCGGATCGCGGCGCGTCGCGGTGGCCGCCGTCTGCGTCGGGATCTTCGGCGTGGCGATGTCGGCGCTCACGCTGACCGTGCTGATCCCGGCCTTCAACCACGCCGGCGACTACGCCTACTGGGACAAGGTCGACAAGGGCGGCACCCCGGGCGCGGGCGGCTGGGACGTGAAGATCCGCACGCTGTTCTGGGTGATGGTGCCGACGACCGGGCTGCTGGCGCTGCGCTCGCCGCTGCTGCTCGTCGCCGTCCCCACGCTCGCCTGGCGGCTGCTGACGCAGGAGGAGCACTACTGGGGCACCGGCTGGCACTACAGCGCGGTGCTCATGCCGATCGTGATGCTCGCGCTGGTGGACGCCGCCGCCCGCGCGCGCTCCGGCTGGCTGCGCGCCTGCGCCGGCCACCTGCCGGCCGGGGCGCTGCTGGTGGCGCTGTCGACGACCGTGATGCTCCCCCTGCCGCTGGAGCAGCTCGCCCGTCCGGAGAGGTACGAGCGCGGCCCTGTCGCCGAGGCCGCCGTGCGCGCCCTGGCGAAGATCCCCGACGGCGCGACGGTGGAGAGCAACATCCGCCCCATCGCGTATCTGACGAACCGCTGCCGGGTCTTCTGGGTCGGCGACACGGGCGGCCACGCCCCGCAGTACGTCGCCCTCTTCGAGCCTGACAAGCAGCGCGACGCGATCCTGGACGACGCCCGGTCGCGTCACCCCGGGGCGGCCTACGACGTCGAGGCCTACGAGCGGGGCGTGTGGGTGCTGCGCCGCACCTTCGAGCTCAGTTGATCATTCCAGCGTCCGGAGCTGGCATTGTGGGCTGTTCTCCCGTAAAGGGATGAACCCCCGCAAAGGATGAACAACGTGACACCAGACCGCCTCGGCGCGCTCATCGGCGCCACCTTCGGCCTGATCTACGTGGAGGTGAACGCCGGCGCGCTGCCCGCGGCCGCCGCGCTGACCGCCCGGATCCTCGGCGCGCTCGCCTACGCCGCCGTCCTCGTCCTGCTGGTGCGCGCCCGCGGCTCGGCCGCGCCGGACGACGGCGGGCCGCGCCGGGGCTTCACCCGCGGCTACTGGCTGATCGTGGCGGCCGAGGTGGCGGCGTTCCTCGGCGGCAACCTCCTGCTGAACGGGCCGCTGGACCGGCCGTCGGCCGTGCTCGGGTGGATCACCTTCGTCGTCGGCGTGCACTTCTTCGGCCTGGCCGTGGTGTGGCGGGCGCGGTCGCTGGCCTGGATCGGCGGCGGCCTGGCGGCGCTCGGCCTCGCCGGGCTCGCCGCGGCGTTCGCGGGCGCCGCGCACGCGGTCGTCGCCTCGCTCGCCGGGGTCGCGCCGGGCGCGCTGCTGCTCGGCGGCGGCCTCTGGGCGCTGTCGGCGGCCCGCCGCACCGCTACCGCTGCATAGCGCTACATAGCGTAAATATCCAGATCCTCTGTCAACCGGACCGGTCGTCCCGGAGGTATCACCAGCGACATCCACCGGCCCGGGGGCGCCTGCATTGACCGTCGAGGAGTTCGAAGAGTTCTACGCGCACAGCGTCCGGCGCCTGACGGGGCGGCTCTACCTCGTCACCGGTGACCTGCACGAGGCGCAGGACGTGGTGCAGGAGGCGTTCGTGCGCGCCTGGCGGCACCGGCGCCGCCTGGAGCGCGACGGCGGCCCCGAGGCGTGGGTGCGCACCGCGGCGCTGCGGCTCGCGGCGAGCCGGTGGCGGCGGCAGGGCCGCAGCCTGGAGGCCTGGCGCCGGCTCGGCGGCCAGCAGCGCCCGGTCGTGGCCGAGCCCGAGCCGGACGCGGTGCTGCTCGCCGCCGCGCTGCGGCGGCTGCCCGAGCGGCAGCGGCTCGCCGTCGTCCTGTTCTACGTGTTCGACCTGCCGGTCGCGCAGATCGCCGCCGAGGCCGGGATGTCGGTGGGGACCGTCAAGACCCACCTGTCGCGGGGGCGCGCCGCGCTCGCCCCGCACCTGGACGATTCCGTCAACGTGGGGGAGCCCGGTGTCTGACCAGCATGTCTCGGCCATGGCGGACCAGGACCGGCGGCTGCGCCACGCCCTGCACGCGGCGGCCGCCGCGGGCGGCCGCGCGGCGGCGCCCCCGGACGGCGGGCGGATCATCGCGCGCGGCGTCCGGCGGCAGCGGATCCGCGCCGCCGCCGCGAGCGTGGCGATCATGGCGGCCGTGGTCGGCTGCGCGGGGGCGGGCGCGGCGCTGCTGCCGGGCGCCCCCACCCCGGTGCGGCCCGCCGCGCCGCCCGCTGCCTCCTCGCCGGCGACGCCGGCCAAGGTGCCCGCGGACCCGGTCACGCCGAGCCCGCCCGGCGCGTCCCCGACCCCGACGGATGTCACGCCGACCCCGACACCGACGGGTGTCACGCCGACCCCGACCGACGTGACCCCGTCGGCCAGTGTCTCTTCGCCGTCGGCGCCGGGGAGCGGCGGGTGACGGCGCTCGCCCACGCCCCGGACCGCCAGGACGTGCCGCCCGCCCCCCGAGGCTCCTCCCGCCGTGTCCCCTGGCTGCTGGCGGCGCTGTTCTTCGCCGGGTACGCGACCCTGTCGGTCACCCGTTTCCGCCGGTTCGAGACGATGTCCTGGGATCTGGGGATCTTTGACCAGGTCGTCGGCTCCTACGCGCGCCTGCGGATGCCGGTCGCCGACCTGAAGGGCCCCGGGTTCGTCATCCTCGGCGACCACTTCAGCCCCGTGCTGATGCTGCTCGCTCCTCTCTATGCGGTCTTCTCGACGCCGGTGACGCTGCTGGTCGCGCAGGCCGCGCTGATGGCGCTGTCGGTCGTCCCGGTGGCCCGCGCCGCGCGGCGTCTGCTCGGCGACCACTCCGGCGCGGCGGTCGGCGCCGCCTACGGCCTGTCGTGGGGCGTTCAGCGCGCGGTGGAGTTCGACTTCCACGAGATCTGCTTCGCCGTGCCGCTGATCGCGTTCGCGCTGGAGGCGCTGCTGGAGGAGCGGTGGACGGCCGCGCTCGGCTGGGCGGTGCCGCTCGTCGCGGTGAAGGAGGACCTCGGCGTCACCGTGGCGGCGATCGCGGCGGTCGTGGTGCTGCGGTCGTACCGGGCCGCGCCGCGCGCCGCGGTGCTCGGGACCGGCGTCGCGGTGTTCGGGGCGGTGATGTCGGCGCTCACGCTGACCGTGCTGATCCCCGCGTTCAACGACAGTGGCGGCTACGCCTACTGGGAGAAGATCGGCGAGGGCGGCGTCCCGGGCACCGGCGGCTGGGACCTGAAGATCCGCACGCTGCTGTGGCTGCTGGCGCCGACCACCGGGCTGCTGGCGCTGCGCTCGCCGCTACTGCTCGCCGCCGTCCCCACGCTCGCCTGGCGGCTGACGGCGCGCGACGAGCACTACTGGGGCACCGACTGGCACTACAGCGCGGTGCTCATGCCGATCGTGATGCTCGCGCTGGTGGACGCCATCGTCCGCGCGCGCGCCAGTGAGCGCCCCTGGCTGCGCATCTACGCCCACCACCTGCCCGCCCTGACGCTCGGTGCGGCGCTCACGCTGTCCACCACGATGCCGCTGGCGTCGCTGACCCACACCTCGGCCTACCGGCGCGGCCCGGTCGGCGAAGCCGCCGCGCGCGTCCTGGCGGGGATCCCCGACGGCGCGACGGTGGAGAGCGACTCACGCCCCGCCGCGTATCTGACGAACCGCTGCCGGGTCTTCTGGATCGGCGGCACCGACGGGATCACGCCGCGGTACATCGTCTCCTTCGATCCCGGGCAGACCCGCGAGTCGATGCTGGAGTACGCCCGGCGGCTCCACCCGGACGCGTCCTACACCGTCGCGGCCGCCGAGCGGGGCCTGTGGATGCTGCGGCTGCGGGATTAGAACAGTGATCTCCGGGCATTTCCCCAGGTCGTAGCCGCAGTGACAAGGGGAGACCATGGCCACGCTCGCCGACCAGCTCGTCCGGATGCTCAAGCAGGCCGGAGTCCGGCGGATCTACGGGGTGGTGGGCGACAGCCTGAACCCCGTCGTGGACGCGATCCGCCGCGACGGCGACATGGAATGGATCTACGTGCGCAACGAGGAGGCCGGCGCGTTCGCCGCCGCCGCCGAGGCCCAGCTCACCGGGAACCTCGCCGTCTGCGCGGGCAGCTGCGGCCCCGGCAACACCCACCTGATCAACGGCCTGTTCGACGCGCACCGCTCCGGCGCGCCCGTCCTCGCGATCGCCTCACAGATCCCGAGCGTGCAGATCGGCACCGGCTACTTCCAGGAGACCCACCCCGAGCGGCTGTTCACCGAGTGCAGCAACTACTGCGAGGTCGTCAACGGGGCCGCGCAGATGCCGCGGGTGGTGCGCACCGCCGTCCAGCACGCCGTCGGCGGCGGCGGGGTGGCGGTCGTGGTGCTGCCCGGCGACGTCGCGCAGCAGGACGTGGCCGAACCGGCCGGTGAGCACGACCTGCTCACCCGATTCGGGACCGTCCGCCCGCCGGCCGAGCAGGTCGACCAGCTCGCGCGCGCGCTCAACGAGGCCAAGACCGTCACGCTGTTCTGCGGCGCGGGAGTCCGCGACGCGCACGACGAGGTGATCGAGCTGGCGCACCGGGTGCTGTCGCCGATCGGGCACTCCCTGCGCGGCAAGGAGTGGATCCAGTACGACAACCCCTTCGACGTGGGAATGAGCGGCCTGCTGGGCTACGGCGCCTGCTACGAAGCGATGCACGAGGCCGACCTGCTGCTGCTGCTCGGCACCGACTTCCCCTACAACCCGTTCCTGCCGGGCCGCAACACCATCCAGGTCGACGCCGACGCGACCCGCCTCGGCCGCCGCACTCCGCTCGACCTCGCCGTGCACGGCGACATCGGCGAGACGATCCGCGCCGTCCTGCCGAAGCTGCGGCAGAAGACCAACGCCAAGTTCCTGAAGACGATGCTGCAGCGGCACACCAAGTCGCTGGACAAGGTCGTCGACGCCTACACCCGCAAGATCGAGAAGCACACCCCGATCCACCCCGAGTACATCGCCGGCATCCTGGACGAGGTCGCCGACGACGACGCGGTGTTCACCGTCGACACCGGCATGTGCAACGTGTGGGCCGCCCGCTACCTCACCCCGAACGGGCGGCGGCGCGTGATGGGCTCGTTCGTGCACGGCTCGATGGCCAACGCGCTCCCGCACGCGATCGGCGCGCAGCTCGCCGAGCCGCACCGGCAGGTCGTGTCGATGTCGGGCGACGGCGGCCTCGGCATGCTCATGGGCGAGCTGCTCACCGTGAAACTGCACGACCTGCCGGTGAAGACCCTGGTGTTCAACAACGCCTCGCTCGGCATGGTGAAACTGGAGATGCTGGTCGACGGCATGCCCGACTACGAGACCGACCACGCGCCGGTGAACTTCGCCGCGATCGCCGCCGCCGCGGGCATCCCGTCGGTCCGGGTGGAGAAGCCCAAGCAGGTGCGCGCCGCCCTCACCAAGGCGTTCGAGACCGACGGCCCGTTCCTGGTCGACTTCGTCACCGACCCGAACGCGCTGTCCATCCCGCCGCACATCACCGCCGACCAGCTGAAGGGGTTCGCGCTCGCCGCCGGCAAGACCGTGCTCACCGGCGGCGTCGGCCGCATGGCCGAGATGGCCCGCAGCAACCTGCGCAACATCCCCCGCCCCTGACGGGACCGGCCCGGGACGGACCGGTCCCGCAAGGGGTCAGCCGGTGCCGCGCAGCTCCATCGCGCGCAGCACGGCCTCGATGCCGAACCGGGCCTCGGGGTCGCTCAGCCGGTCGCCGAGCGTCTGCTCGATCCGCCGCATCCGGTACCGCACGGTCTGCGGGTGGATGTGCAGGTGCCCGGCGATCTCGGCGGCGGTGCCGCGCGTCACCAGCCAGGTCCGCAGCGTCTCGGTCAGCCGGTCGCGCTGGCCCGGCGTCATCGGCTCCAGCACGCCGAGCAGCCGCCCGGCCAGCTGCTCCAGCAGGCCCGGATCGGCCATCAGCCACAGCGTGACGAGGTGGTCGTCGCAGCGGATCAGCGGGCCGCCGGTGATCACGCCCTCGGCGGCCAGGGTGAGCGCCTGCCGCGCCCAGCGCAGCCCGTCGGCGGCCTTGGCGGGCGCGACCGCCGGGCCCGCCGCGATGCGGCGGCCGGGGAAGGCCGCCTCCAGCATCGCCGCGCGGCCCGCGGTGAGCGGCCCGGGGAACAGCAGCCGCGGCTCGGGGCCGTCCAGGTCCATCAGCAGGTCGGCGTCCAGGGCCGGGCGCGCGCACCGGCCGCCGGGCCGCAGCGCCACCACGGTGACCTGCGCCGGGATCGGCCAGGCGGCCGCCTCGGCCTGCTCCTCCAGCACCGGGCCGGGCACCGCCGGGCCGTCCAGCAGCGTGCGCAGCAGCCGGCGGCGCCGCTCGTCCAGCGCCGCGACCGGGTGCGTGCGCGCCTCCAGGTAGCCGTCCAGCGACAGCGCGGCCAGCTCGTCGAGGTAGACGAACAGCGCGTCGGCGAGGCGGGACATCACCGCCGAGGAGATGTCGTGCCGCGGCGCGACCTTCATGATGCGCCGCCAGGCGACCTGCCCGCCGATCCGGTAGGCGGCCTGCAGGCAGTCCAGGCTGCGGCCCTCGCGCGCCTCGTAGCGGCCGAGCCGGCGGGCGCCGTCGGCGTGCACCGCGCGGGGGCCGCCCGCGACCTGGTCGACGAAGGAGGCGAGGTTCTGCCGCACCGCGGCGCGCAGCACCTGCCCGTACGGGCCGTCCAGCGGCCCGGCGTACTCGGGGACGGCGCGGCGGATCTCGGCGATGATCTCGTCGGCGAGGGTGGGCAGTTCGGGCCGCATCAGCCGGGCGAGCCGCGGCGGGAGCGGGGACGTGGGCTCGGCCGGCGTTCCGAGGTCGAGGGTGCGGGTCATCGGGTCACCTTCCATCACCGTGGTCGCAACGGCCAGGCGGTCCGGACGGGGCGGGGCGGCTCCGTGTCCGGCCTGGCCGGGGCGGCCGGCGGTAGCGCTCAGATCACGCCGGGGGGTGGGACGCGCGTCGAACGAAACCCCTGCGCGCCGGACCTGACGTGATCCAGGACACCGCGACGGTAACCGGTGACTTGCCTGGTGTTCCGTACGACCGGGACACAAACGCGTGAGTACTTCTGCTCACCGGCTGACAACCGCGCGCCGCCGTCCCGCAAACCTGCACCTGAGTGAGCAACCGCCCCGGGAAAAGTTGGGTTGACGCCGAAAACCGGCTTTATGAGATTGGCGTCCGCGCCCGCGGTTTCTCCTGTCGCTTGCCTCTCCTTGATAGGAGGAAGTGTGGCGTCGCTCACTACTTATGAAATTTTTAGGCCCAATCGCAAATGTATGGACTTGCCGGGAACCGCCGGATAGTTTGCGCGTTCATAGCCCCCGAACGATCCGGCGGAGCGGAGTCGAGAACCCGACTCTAGCCCGACGAGCAGGGACGATCCGGCTGAGCCGGTCTTCCGTGGCCGTCGACTCACTGTCCGGCATCACCCAGCTCCAGGCATTTCCCACCCCGTCGACAGCCGCCTTTGGGAGGAGAAGACAACCCCTCGGGGGCCGGCGAGATGCTCCAGTCAAATCGTTACACGAGAGGCAATACGTGAACGTCAAGAGCAAGTCCCAGAAGATCCGGCTGGCCCTGTCCACCGCCGCCGTCGGCGGCATGGTCGCCGGCACCTTCGCCGTGCTGGCCACCGGTCCCGCGTCGGCGGACCCGGTGAACCTGACGCTGAAGTACACCTGTGGCTTCCCCCTGCTGGGGGAGGAGACCGTGGTCGCCAAGATCAAGTCTGACGTCCCCAAGACGATCGCGGTGAACACCGCCACGCCCAAGATCGTGGTCGACGTGGTGTCCACGCAGACCGCCAAGACCTACTCGGCCCTGAACATCGCCGGTGTCGCGTCGCTGGAAGGCAGCGCCCGTGCGGACGCGACCGTGCTCGCGCCGCAGGGCGACGTGGCGGTCGGCGTGCCGGTCAAGCTGGACAAGACCGCGCTGCCGGCCAGCGAGACCCCGATTCCGTTCGACATGCACGGCTCGGGCACCGCGCCGTCGCTGAAGTTCAGCAAGGCCGGCCACGCCAAGATCAACGTGGGCGCGCTGATGCTGAACATCACCCCGCGTGACTCCGAGGGCGCCGAGGTCACCCTCGACGACCCGGACTACGACATCCACAAGGTGGCGTGCAAGATCCAGCCGGGTCAGAACGCCACCCTGGCCGAGTTCGACATCACCGACGGCACCGGCTCGCAGACCACGCCGGAGACGACCCCGCAGACGACTCCGCAGACCACGCCGGAGACGACCCCGCAGACCACTCCGGAGACCACTCCGGCGACCACGCCGCAGACCACGCCCCCCGGCGACGGCGGCATCAAGTACGGGTACACGATCAAGGGCTCGACGTTCGTCAAGGCCCCGAACGGCACCGCGCCGCTGACCGGCACCGTGGACGCCAACCTCGACGCGCTCACCGGTAACTTCACCGCCGACCTGGCGCTCCAGCCCACCAAGGGCGACTTCAAGATCCTGGGCTTCCTGCCGGTGCAGGCCGACATCGTCCTGGACTTCCAGGGCAAGACGACCGGCACGCTGAAGAGCAACACCCTGACCACCAACTCCAAGGTGATCACCAAGCTGCCGCAGTTCCGGGTGTTCGGCATCATCCCGATCGGCGGCGGTGAGAACTGCAAGACCACCACCCCGTCGGACATCAAGCTGGCCTCCGAGCCCGGCGGGTTCCCGGCGCTCAAGGGCGGCACGATCAAGGGCACCTACGACCTGTCCGAGATCAAGGACTGCAACCTGCTCACCCCGATCCTGAGCGTCTTCACCCAGGGCAAGGGCAACACCATCGACCTCACCCTGACCCCCAAGCCGAAGAGCTAGTCCCCCCTAGCTAGTGCGGTCCCGGGCTCATCGCGAGCCCGGGACCGCTTCCGAGAGGTGAGACGTTGAATATCAAGAGCAAATCGGGCAAGATCCGGCTGGCTCTGGCGACGGCCGCCGCCGGCGGCATGGTCGCCGGAATGCTGGGAGCGGTCGCCGGTCCCGCGTCGGCGGACCCGGTGAACCTGACGCTGAAGTACACCTGTGGCTTCCCCCTGCTGGGGGACGAGACCGTGGTCGCCAAGATCAAGTCTGATGTCCCCACGACGATCCCGGTGAACACCGCCACGCCCAAGATCGTGGTCGACGTGGTGTCCACGCAGACCGCCAAGACCTACTCGGCCCTGAACATCGCCGGTGTTGCGACGCTGGAAGGTAGCGCCCGCGCGGACGCGACCGTGCTCGCGCCGCAGGGTGACGTGGCGGTCGGCGTTCCGGTCAAGCTGGACAAGACCGCGCTGCCGCCCAGCGACACCCCGATTCCGTTCGACATGCACGGCTCGGGCACCGCGCCGTCGCTGAAGTTCAGCAAGGCCGGCCACGCCAAGATCAACGTGGGCGCGCTGATGCTGAACATCACCCCGCGTGACTCCGACGGCGCCGAGGTCACCCTCGACGACCCGGACTATGACATCCACAAGGTGGCGTGCAAGATCCAGCCGGGTCAGAACGTCACCCTGGCCGAGTTCGACATCACTCCGCCGGGCGGCGGCGGCGTCGCGCCGCCCGCGCCCGGCAAGCCGAGCGGCACCACCACCGAGAACTCGGCGACGCTGACCTGGGGTCCGTCGGTCGACCCCGATGGCGACCTGGCCGGTTACGACGTCTACGACGCCGCGGGCAAGGTGGTGGCGTCGACCGACGACAAGACCACCACGGCCACGATCGCCGGCCTGTCGCCCGACAAGGACTACACCTACACGGTGAAGGCCAAGGACAAGGCCGCGCACGTCTCCCCGGCGTCCGAGGCCGTCACGGTGCACACCAAGCCGGGCAAGCCGGAGGGCACCGCGCCGACCAAGCCGGGCAAGCCGAGCGGTACCACCACGGAGGACTCGGCGACGCTCACCTGGGGCGCGTCGACCGACGCCGACGGTGACCTGGCCGGTTACGACGTCTACGACGCCGCCGGCAAGGTGGTGGCGTCCACCGACGCCAAGACCACCACGGCCACGATCAGCGGCCTGGACGCGGACAAGGACTACACCTACACGGTGAAGGCCAAGGACAAGGCCGCGCACGTCTCCGACGCCTCCGACGCGGTCACGGTGCACACCAAGCCGAAGGCCCCGGTCGACCACCCGCCGACCAAGCCGGGCACGCCGTCCGGCACCACCACCGAGAACGCGGCGACGCTCACCTGGGGCGCGTCGACCGACCCCGATGGTGACCTGGCCGGTTACGACGTCCTCGACGCCTCGGGCAAGGTCGTGGCGTCCACCGACGCCAAGACCACCACGGCGACGATCCCCGGTCTGGACGCGGACAAGGACTACACCTTCACGGTGAAGGCCAAGGACGCCAAGGGCAACACCTCCGACGCCTCCGCGCCCGTCACGGTGCACACCAAGCCGGGCAAGCCGGAGGGCACCGCGCCGACCAAGCCGGGCAAGCCGAGCGGTACCACCACGGAGGACTCGGCGACGCTCACCTGGGGCGCGTCGACCGACGCCGACGGTGACCTGGCCGGTTACGACGTCTACGACGCGGCCGGCAAGGTGGTGGCGTCCACCGACGCCAAGACCACCACGGCCACGATCAGCGGCCTGGACGCGGACAAGGACTACACCTTCACGGTGAAGGCCAAGGACAAGGAGGGGCACGTCTCCGACGCCTCCGACGCCGGCACCGTGCACACCAAGCCGAAGGCTCCCGCCGACCACGCGCCGACCACGCCGGCCAACGGGTCCAGCACCACCACCAAGGACTCGGCGACCCTGAAGTGGGACGCGTCGACCGACGAGGACGGTGACCTGGCCGGCTACGACGTCTACGACGCCGCCGGCAAGGTCGTGGCGTCCACCGACGCCAAGACCACCACGGCGACGGTGACCGGCCTGGACGCGGACAAGGACTACACCTTCACGGTGAAGGCCAAGGACGCCAAGGGCAACAAGTCCGAGGCCCTGTCGATCACGGCGCACACCCAGAAGGGCGGCGACGGCGGTCCCATCAACTACGGGTACACCCTGAAGGGCTCGACGTTCGTCAAGGCCCCGAACGGGACCGCGCCGCTGAACGGCACCGTGGACGCCAGCCTCGACGCGCTGACCGGTAACTTCACCGCGGACCTGGCGTTCCAGCCCACCAAGGGCGACTTCAAGATCCTCGGGTTCCTGCCGGTGCAGGCCGGGATCGTGCTGGAGCCGCTGGGCAAGACGACCGGCACGCTGAAGAGCAACACGCTCACCACCAACTCCAAGGTGAACGTCAAGCTGCCGTCGTTCACGCTGTTCGGCATCCCGCTGGGCGGCGGTGAGAAGTGCCAGACGGTCAAGCCGTCCGACATCAAGCTGTCCTCGGCGGCCGGCGGGTTCCAGGCGCTCAAGGGCGGCCAGATCAAGGGCGAGTACGAGCTGTCCGCGATCAAGGACTGCAACCTGCTCACCCCGATCCTGAGCGTCTTCACTCAGGGCAAGGGCAACACCATCGACGTCACCCTGACGCCGAAGCCCAAGAAGTAACCCCTCGCGGCCCCGGGCTCTCCCCGAGCCCGGGGCCGTCCCCGCTCGCTGACACGTCGTCCCCGCCGGCGCCTCGGCTCCGATGAAGCAGCTCCTGTGTAGCCCCGCGAGAGGTGAAACATGAGAGACATCTCAGGAATGCTCAGGTCGTCCCTGGCCGTGAGCGTGGCCGGCGTCCTCACCGCCGGTGCGCTCGGTGTCGTGACCGCAGGCCCCGCGTCGGCGGACCCCGTGTCGATGACCCTGAAGTACCGGTGCCTCCTCCCGCTGGTCGGGGAGCAGGACATCGTCGTCAAGGTGAAGGGGGACGTTCCCAAGGTGGTCTCGACCACGGCCTCCTTCAAGCCCGAGTTCGAGGCCGTGGCCACCCTCAACGCGGCGTTCTGGTCCGCGCTGGAGCGGGTGGGGGCCAAGACGGCGAACGGCACCGGAAAGCTGGCGGCCAAGCTGGAGGCGCCGAGCGGCACCGTGACGCTCGGGGTGCCGGTCACGGTGGGCGACGCCCCGCCGCAGGTCTTCAAGCCGATGATCGCGCTCCGTAAGCCCGGCCCCGGCAGGATCGTCCTGGGCGACATGACGCTGGACATCACCCCGCGCGACACCGCCGGCAACGAAGTGAAGATCGACGACCCGGCCGCCGACGTCCACGCCATCGCGTGCACGGTCCAGCCGGGCCAGAGCATCGTCTTCGCCGAGTTCCAGGTCGGCTACGGCTTCGGCATCCCGCCGACCACGCCGGGCCGGCCGTCGGGCACCACCACCTCGGAGTCGGCGACGCTGACGTGGGGTGCGTCGACCGATGCCGACGGCGATCTGGCGGGCTACGACGTCCTCGGCGCCGACGGCAAGGTCCTGGTGTCCACCGACGCCGCGACCACCACGGCCACGATCACCGGGCTGTCCCCGGACACCGGCTACACCTTCACGGTGCGGGCCAGGGACAAGGCGGGCAACTTCTCCGCGGCCTCCGAAGCCGTCAACGTGACCACCCAGCCGTCCCCGCTGGGGAACCACGCCCCCTCCGCCCCCGCCAACGGGACCATCACCGCCTCCGCGGACTCGGTGATCCTGTCGTGGGACGCGGCCACCGACATCGACGGCGACCTGGCGGGCTACGAGGTCTACGACGCCGCCACCGGCAAGGTCGTGGCGGTCACCGACGCCAAGACCACCACGACCACGATCACCGGGGTGGAGCCCGGCCGGGACTACGTCTTCACGGTGCGGGCCAAGGACGCCAGGGGCAACAGGTCCGACCCCCTGACGATCAGCATGACCTCCGGCACGGTGAAGTACGGATACACGTTGAAGGGTTCGACGTTCGTCAAGGCTCCGAACGGGACCGCGGTGCTGGACGGCACCGTGGAGGCGAAGCTGAAGCCGTTGACGGGCGAGTTCACCGCGGACCTGGCGTTCCAGCCGACCAGGGGCGACTTCAAGATCTTCGGTTTCCTGCCGGTGCAGGCCGGCATCGTGCTGGTGCCCGAGGGTGAGACGACCGGCACGTTGAAGATCGGCACGCTCACCGCGCACTCCAGGGTGACCGCCAAGCTGCCGGCTTTCTCCCTGTTCGGTATCTCGATCGGCGGCGGTGAGAACTGCCGGACCGCCGCCCCGTCCGACATCACGCTGACCTCCGAGCCCGGCGGGTTCGAGCCACTGAAGGGCGGTCGGATCAAGGGCACCTACGACCTGTCCGAGATCAAGGACTGCGGCGCGCTCACCCCCTTGCTCAGCGCCTTCACCAAGGGCGCCGGCAACACCGTCGACGCTGTCCTGACCCTCGGGAAGTAGCCCATGCGATCCCGTGCCGATGAAGCGACCGAGCGAAGCTCCCCTCCGAAAGGCGACCCGGTGAGAAACAGGCCAGGAACGACCGGACTGCGGGTGGCAGCCGTCGCCTGCAGCCTGGCCGCCGGTGCGCTCGGTGTCGTGACCGCAGGCCCCGCGTCGGCGGACCCCGCGTCGATGACTCTGAAGTACAGCTGTGCGTTCCCGCTGGTACCCGAGCAGACCATGGTCGCCAAGTTCAACGTGGACTTCCCCCGATCGATCCAGGTGGGCGTCCCCACCCCCAAGATCCGGGTCGACATGCTGGCCGCAGTGAACGAGACGACGCAGGCAGCTTTCGAGCAGGCCGGCATCGAGCAACTGCGGGGAACGGCGAGGCTGGAGGCCATGCTTTCCGCGCCGCAAGGTGAGGTGTCCTTCGGGGTGCCGCTCGCGCTGGAGGAGACGCCGTCCGGCCTGAAGGGGACGGGCTTCATCCCTCCTGTCAGGTTGGCCGAGCCCGGGCCCGCCAAGTTCGACCTGGGCGATCTGGTGCTGAACCTGGCGAACAGCGTGCGGACCGCTCCGGAGGTCCCGCTTCCTGAAGCTTTCGGCAAAATCAGATGCACAGTGCTGCCCGGCCAGAACACCTCCTTCACCCTGCCCGAGATCGCGCCGGCCGACCCCGTCCCCGATCCCAATCCCGGCGGCATCCACCATGGCGAACTGTCGCCGCCGGTCAACGGAGCCGGTGTCACCACCGACACCACGGCGACCCTGACCTGGCAGGCGATGGTCGACCCCGAGCTGGTGGGTTACCTCAACGGCGATCTGGCCGGCTACGAGGTCTATGACGCCGCGGGCAAGGTCGTGGCGAGCACCGATGCCAAGACCACCACGGCCACGATCACCGGGCTGTCCCCGGACACCGGCTACACCTTCACGGTGCGGGCCACAGGGGAGAACGACCGCAAGTCCACCCCGCTGGCGATCACCGTGCACACCCAGTCGAGCACCAGTGCGCCCATGGACTACCGGTACACGCTGAAGGGGTCGACGTTCGTCAAGGCCCCGAACGGGACCGCGGCGCTGGACGGCACCGTGGAGGCGAAGCTGAAGCCGTTGACGGGCGAGTTCACCGCGGACCTGGCGCTCCAGCCGACCAAGGGCGACTTCAAGATCTTCGGTTTCCTGCCGGTGCAGGCCGGCATCGTGCTGGTGCCCGAGGGTGAGACGACCGGCACGTTGAAGTCCGGCACGCTCACCGCGCACTCCAGGGTGACCGCAAAGCTGCCGGCTTTCTCCCTGTTCGGTATCTCGATCGGTGGCGGTGAGAACTGCCGGACCGCCGCCCCGTCCGACATCACGCTGACCTCCGAGCCCGGCGGGTTCGAGCCACTGAAGGGCGGTCGGATCAAGGGCACCTACGACCTGTCCGAGATCAAGGACTGCGGCGCGCTCACCCCCTTGCTCAGCGCCTTCACCAAGGGCGCCGGCAACACCATCGACCTGACCCTGTCCCCCAAGAGCTAGTCCCCCGGCGCCGCCCCCGGCGTAGCGGAAACGAACCCAGCGAGAGGTAGCACGTGAGAGTCAAGTCCATCCTGGCCGCCACCGGTCTGGCCCTGGCGGGCCTGACCGTGTGCGGCGGCCCGGCATCAGCGGACCCGGTGTCGCTGACACTGCGGTACCAGTGCCAGTTCCCCTTGCTGGGTCCGCAGCTGGTCACCGTGTCGATGAAGTCCGACGTCCCCAAGCAGGCCGAGGTCGGCTCCTTCCTCCCGCCGATCGTGGTGGACGCGGTCGCCCAGGTCGGCGCCAAGTCGGCCCAGGGCCTGCGCGAGGTCGGCACGGTCACCCTGGAGGGCACCGCCGGCGCGAAGGCGACGGTGGCGGCGCCGCAGGGCGACGTCGAGGTCAAGGTGCCCACCACCCTGGAGAAGACCGAGCTGCCCGCCTCCGGCGGGTTCGCCGTGAACGCGCACGGCAAGTCCCCGGCGATCAAGTTCAGCAAGCCCGGCACCGCCAAGATCAACGTCGGTGACCTGCTGCTGACGCTGACGCCGCGGCTGTCCGACGGCACCCTGAGCGGGCTGGACACCTTCGAGTCCGAGTGCACCGTCGAGCCCGGCCAGGACCCCACGCTGGCGACCGTCCAGATCGGTGGCGGCGGTGGCGGGACCGGCTCGCACCACGACTACGACGTCAAGGGCACCAGCCTGATCAAGGCGGCCGGCGGGAACCTGCCGATCACCGGCGCCGCGCAGGCCGACCTGGACGCCGCGGGCGCCTTCACCGCGGCGCTCGCCCTCGACCAGACCAAGGGCACCTTCAAGGTGTTCGGCTTCCTGCCGGTCGAGGCGACCGTCCGGCCGGAGGCGCAGGACAAGGCCACCGGAACGCTCAAGGGCGGCGCTCTCACCGGCAGGGTCTCCATCCTGACCAGGCTGTCGTCGTTCACCCTGTTCGGCCTCCCGCTCGGCGGCGGGGACAAGTGCCAGACCACCACCCCGTCCGAGGTGACGCTCACCTCGGAGGGGGCGTTCGACGCCGCCGCCGGGGGCCGCATCAAGGGCGGCTACGACCTGGCCGCGCTCAAGGACTGCGGCCCGCTGACCGGGCTGCTCGGCTCCTCGATCACCGGTCCGGGCAACACCCTGGACCTGCAGCTCACCCCCAAGGCCAAGTGAAGGAGGTTCGACCGATGAACGGAATGCTCTCCCGGTCCGGCCGGGTCCTCGCGCCACTGGCGCTCGCGGTGTCGCTGTGCGCCGGCTCGGTGACGGCCGCCGTCGCGGCGCCCGTCCGGTCGCCCTACCAGGCCGCCGCGCCGGGCGACCCGGCACCCGCCGGGGACGAGTTCTACACGCCGCCGAGCCCGCTGCCCGAGGGCAAGCCCGGCGACATCATCCGCTGGCGCCCGTCCAAGGCCGGCCCGCCGGCCGCCCGCTCGCTCGCCAACGCCTGGCAGGTCATGTACCTGTCCACCGACGGCCTCGGCAAGCCCAACGTGGTGACCGGCACGGTCCTGGTGCCCAAGGACGGCGACCCCGCCACCACGCCGATCGTCGGCTTCGGGCCCGGCACCAGCGGCCCGGCGTTCCGCTGCGCGCCGTCGAAGTTCATCGACCAGGGCGCCTTCTACGAGCAGGCCGCGCTGAACGGGATGCTGAAGGCCGGCTACGCCGTCGCCGTCACCGACTACGAGGGCTACCACACCGACCCCAAGACCACCTACATGACGGGCCGGTCGATGGGCCCCGCGCTGATGGACGGCGTGCGCGCCGCGCAGCGGCTGTCCGCCACGGGCCTGTCGGCGAACGCGCCGGTGGTGTTCCGCGGCTACTCCCAGGGCGGCGGCGCCTCGATGTGGGCCGGGCAGCTCCAGCCGACCTACGCGCCCGAGCTGAAGCTCGTCGGCGTCGTCGGCGGCGGCGTGCCGGCCGACCTGGTGCAGGTCGCGTTGCCGCTGAACGGCCTGCGCGGCTCGGGCTTCCTGTTCGACGCCATGATCGGCCTGGACAACGCCTACCCCGAGCTGAAGCTCGACTCCTACCTCAATGAGGACGGGCGCGCCTTGTTCGCCTCCTTGAACAAGGACGCCTGCACGCTGGAGCTGCTCACCGACTACAAGAACAAGCAGATGTCGAAGTACATGACCAAGTCGCCCTTCTCCGACAAGCCCTGGCAGTCGCGGGTCGTCGAGAACAGGCTCGGCAGCGCGCCGATCAAGGCGCCGGTGTTCCACTACCACGGCACCAAGGACGACATCGTCGACTTCGACCAGGACAAGAAGCTGCGTGACAAGTACTGCGCGCTCGGCGTCCAGGACACCTGGCAGACCTACGACGTCGACCACATCACCGGCGTCGCGCGCGGCAACGCCGACGCACTGACCTTCATCGCCGACAGATTCGCCGGCAAGGCACCCACCCCGAATTGCTGAAGGAGCACCCGATGAAGCGCCTCATCATCACCCTCACGCTGGCGGCCACCGCCGTCGCGTCGGTCGCCGGCTGCGGCTCGGACGACAAGAAGGCCGCGCCCAAGGGTCCCGAGGTCGCCTGGGCCGCGAAGGTCTGCGACACCGTGAACCAGAGCACGGCCAAGCTGGCGCTGCCGGCGGTCAGCTCCGACGTCAAGGTCTACCGGAAGAACATCGTGACGTTCCTGGACGACGTGGCGTCCCGGCTGAAGTCGATGGAGGCGAACCTGCAGGGCGTCGGCTCGCCGCCGGTCGAGGGCGGGCAGGCGTCGGTCGACAAGGCCCTGGCCAACCTGCGCGCCACCCGCACCTCGCTGGAGCAGGCCCGCGTCAGGCTGGCGAAGGTCAAGGTCGAGAACAAGGGCGCGCTGCAGGCCGAGATGCAGAAGCTGTCCAAGGTGATGGCCAAGTCGGCCACCTACCACGGGCCGGCCGACGACCTGAAGGCCAGCAACCCCAAGCTCGGCGCGGCGTTCAACGACGCCGCCTCCTGCAAGACCACCAAGTCCTAGCAGGAGCCCCCAGGCTCGGCGCGGGTCGTCCACCGCGCCGAAACGGAGCACCCGTCCGTCGCAGGAGAACGCGCCTCTCCTCCGGCGGGCGGGTGCTCCGGCATTTCCGGGGCCGGTGAAGTCCGGGAACGTTCCTGCCAGCGCTTCGACGCCATTGTCGGTTGGGCTATGGAGCCGGCCGAGTACGCCGGGGCGATCTTCAAGGAAAGGCGGCGGGCGGTTTTCGATCTCTGCCGCTGATAGGCCGGCCGCTGCCTGGTCCGCCGGAGACGCCGCAGCTCACGGGTGACTCTCGTCACATCGACCGCCTGCCGGGCCTCGTGCGGCCTGCGCGGCGGACCGCATCCGGCGGCGTCAATGAACTGCCGTGACACTACGGAATGAAACGGATCCGTCACCCTGGCGGACGCAGGCACCCGTTCGCCGGAAGGCGGGCGGGTGTCGGCGTTTTTTCGGTCGTGGGAGGTTTACGGCGCTTTTTGTCAGTGACCGCCTGGTCTTGTCAGCGAGATGGAGACTGACGGCCCAAAGGTATTCCCCTCAGCACAATCGGCCGGGCCCCTGTTACGTGATCCTTGTCTACGTTGCAGATCACGCCTTATTTGGGGGGAGTGTCGAAGTGACCACGACGCCTTTGGACGCCCGGCCGTTCGCCGCCATTCCCGACTGGGTGGGCACCCGGCTGCGCGGAGCGATCGGCACCGTGGCGGACGAGCTGCTGCACGAGATGCTGGACGACGGGCGGACGGCGCCCGGCGTCGACGCGGGCGACCTGCGCGCGGCGATCGAGACCGGCCTCGGGCACTTCTGCGACCTGCTGGAGGACCCCGGCACCGGCTGGGACCGGGTCGCCACCTTCTACCGCGCCATCGGCCGGCGGATGGCGCGCGACGGCCGCGACCCGGCCGAGACCCACCAGGCGCTGCGCCGGTCGACGCTCGCGGCCTGGCGCGGCATCACCGCCTTCAGCGATCTGCTGGAGAAGGGAGAGGGGACGCAGGCCCCCTCCGCCACGAACCTGCTGAGCCTGCTGGTCGAGGCGCAGTTCAGCTATCTGGACGCGGTGACGTCCGTGGTCACCGCCGGCTACCAGGCCGAGGCGCGCGACGCCGTCGAGACGGCGCGGCTGCGCCGGGCCCGGCTGCTCGCGCTGCTCCTGGCCGACCCGCCCGCCGACCCGCGCGTCATCGGCGCGCTGGCGCGGCAGGCGCGGTGGCCGCTGCCGCGCACGGTCGCGGCGGTCGCGGTGCGGCGGCGGCGCGGGAGCGCGGCGCGGCTGCCCGTCCCCGATGATCTGCTCGTCGACTTCGGGCGGCCCGAGCCGCACATGCTGCTGCCCGATCCCGACGGCCGCGCCGCGCTGCTGGAGCCGCTCACCGAGGACTGGGTCGTCGCCATGGGACCGGCCGTCCCGCTGGTCCGCGCGTGCGAGTCGCTGCGCTGGGCGCGCGACACCCTGACGCTCGCGCAGCGCGGCGCCATCCCCGACGCCGGCGTGGTGCGCAGCGCCGAGAACCTGCCCGCGCTGGTGGTGTTCCGGGCCGGGGAGCTGATCGCCGACGCCGCCGTCACCCGGCTCGCGCCGCTGCGCGGCCTGGCGCCCGCGCAGCGCGACCGGCTGACCAGGACGCTGCTGGCGCTGCTGGAGAACAACTTCAACGCGGCGCGGGCGAGCAAGCGGCTGCGCGTGCACCCGCAGACCGTCCGGTACCGGCTGCGGCAGCTGGAGGGCCTGTTCGGCGACGACCTGCGCGATCCGCGCCGCTGCCTGGAGATGGAGCTGATCCTGCACGCCCGGCACGGGGCGAACGGCGACCGGATGACCGACGATGCCGAGGTACTGGGACAGCGCGTTCCGTAAGGCGGTTATCAACCTTGGTTGCGATCCGCCGGGAAAGGTGTGCGCTTCATTGACAATCAAGGGCGGCGGCGGTTGCGGCATTCTTGTGAGACCCGGGGTTTCACAGTGGTCCGCTGGCACAGGGGAGCCGTCCGATGACACGTCCTGAGCTCGACACCCGGCCCTTCGCGGCGATCCCGCGCGACCTGGTCGCGCGGATGCGCCCGTGGGTCGGCGCCGCGGCCGACGACCTGCTCGCCGACCTGGTCACCGAACCGGACGAGGCGGATGCGGTGCAGTTGCGCACCGGCATCGTGGAGGGGCTGAAGCACTTCTACGACCTGCTGGAGGACCCGGCCCGGGCGTGGCCGCGCATCGCCGAGCTGTACCGTGAGGTCGGCCGGGAGATGGCGATCCGGGGCCGCGACCTGGAGGAGATGCACCGGGCGATGCGCCGCGCGGCGCGCGCGACGTGGCGCACCCTCACCGCGCTCGCCGAGACCCTGGAGGTCGACCGGCGCACGCTCGGCCTGATCGCCGACGCCCAGTTCGCCTACATGGACGCCGTCGCCGCCGAGGTCGGGCACGGCTACGAGACCGAGGCGGCCGGCAGCGAGGAGGCGGTGCACCGGCACCGGGTCCGGCTGCTGCGCACGCTGCTCGGCGACGGCGACGCCGCCGAGGTCGCGGCCGCCGCCAAGGACGCCGGCTGGCCGGTGCCGCGCACCGTCGCGGCCGTCGCGCTGCACCCGCGCGAGGACGCCGGCGTCCGCCCGCCCGCGCTGCCCCGCGAGGTGCTGGTCGACTTCGCCCGCGCCGAGCCGTGCCTGCTGCTGCCCGATCCCGAGGGGCCCGGCCGGGACCGGCTGCTGGAGTCGCTGCTGCGCGAGTGGACCGTCGTGGTCGGCCCGACCGTGCCGGTCGGGCGCGCCGCCGAGTCGCTGCGCTGGGCCCGGGAGGCGCTGGCGCTGGCCCGCCGCGGCCGGATCGGCGACGAGGAGGTGATCCGCACCATGGACCATGTCCCGACGCTGGTCATCTTCATGGCCGAGGACCTCATCGAGCACGCCGCCGACTCCCGGCTGGCGCCGCTGCGCGGCCTGTCGCCGGTGCAGGCCGACCGGCTGGCCGAGACGCTGCTGTCGCTGCTGGAGAACAACTTCAACGCGACCGAGGCGGGCAACCGGCTGCACGTCCACCCGCAGACGGTCCGGTACCGGCTGCGGCACCTGGAGGAGCTGTTCGGCGACGACCTGCAGGATCCGCGCCGCTGCCTGGAGCTGGAGATGATCCTGCGCGCCCGCCGGGAGGTGCCGGCCGGCTAGCCGTGCCCGAGGAAGCGGGCGAGGTTGGTCAGCTCGCGCCCGCCGACCCGGTGGCCGATGAGCCGCACCAGCGTCCCGAACGAGGAGTCGGCCGGCTCCTGGTGCGCCAGCCACGCCAGCCGCTCGGCGGCGCCGGGGTCCAGGGCGGCGGCGCCGACGAGCATGCCGGCCAGGTGTGCGGCCAGCAGCCGCTCCAGCTCGGCGCGCTCGGGCCGGCCGGTGCGCGCCCACTCGGCGCTCGCCCACTCCACCCCGGTGATCCACGCCTGCACGGTGCCGCGCAGCACCGGTGAGGCCTCCTCCGCGCCGAGCGTGGCCAGCGTCAGCGCGCAGGCCCGGTCGCGGACCTCCTGCAGCACGGTCTGCGCGGCCTCGGCGGCGTGCGCGGCGCCCGAGCCGAGCACGCCGCCCCAGCCGCCGGCGTTCTCGGCGACGAAGTCGAAGTAGATCCCCAGGCGGGCCCGCAGCAGCAGGGACGGCGGCCCGTCGGTGACCCGGTGCATGCGCTCGAGCAGCTCGTCGCCGACGCGGCGCGCGACGGCCCCGTACAGCTCCTGGCGGCCGTCGAAGAAGCGGTAGACCGACGAGCGGGACGTGCCCGCGGCGGCGGCGACGTCGTCGATCGTCACCTCGTGCTCGGGGCGGGCGCCGAACATCGCCGCGGCCGCGCTGATGATCTCCTCGCGCCGGCGCCCGGAGGGGAGCCGGCGGAATCGCCGCCGCCCGGTCTGCGCGCCCGTCATGCCCGTCACCCTAACGCCGCCGCGCCGCATTTCAATACGGCGGTGTTTCCGGCGCAAAAGCGGAAGATATCGGGCAATTGTGAGATGCCTGATAAATAACGCCCCAAAGCCCTGGGTGCGCGGTGAAGTGCCGGAGCCGCACCACCCCATAGCGTCGCGGAAACGACCAAGCGGGACGGTGACGGATCATGATCGGACCAGCGCGGATCGGCGACCGGACACGGACGGTCGCCCGCACGGGTGGCATGTTCGCGCGCAGCGGGCTGTGGCGCCCCGGCCCGCCGGCCCGGGTGGCCCGCCAGCTCGGCGCGCTGCGCCGCTGGGGCACCCTGCTCGGCGGCACCTGGGCCTCGGCGGCGGCCCGCGACCCCGGCCGTGTCGCGATCATCGACGACGAGGGCGCGCTGACCTACGCCGAGGTCGACCGGCGCACCGACCGGCTCGCCCTCGCGCTCGGCCGCTACGGCGAGCCGTCGCGGATCGCGGTGCTGTGCCGCAACCACCGCTGGATGATCGAGACGCTCGTCGCCTGCAGCAAGCGCGGCGCCGACCTGGTCCTGCTCAACACCGGGATGAGCGCCGAGCAGCTGCTGGCGGTGCTGGAGCGCCAGCACGTCGAGGTCGTGATCGCCGACCCCGAGTTCGCCGACTTCCTGGAGGCGGTGCCGGAGAAGGTGCGCGTCATCACCTCCGGCGCCCAGCTGGAGTCGGTGATCGCCGGGGCGCCGGACGCCACCGTCGTCCCGCCCGCGCTGGCCGGCCGCACCATCATGCTGAGCTCGGGCACCACCGGTACGCCGAAGGGCGCCGACCGGCACTCCAAGCCCGGCCTGACCCCGCTCGCCTCGATCCTGTCGCGCATCCCGTTCCGGGTGCACGAGCGGGTCATGATCGAGGCGCCCCTGTTCCACACCTGGGGCTACGCGATGCTGCAGACGGCGATCTCGCTGCGCGCCACGATCGTGCTGCAGCGCAAGTTCGATCCCGAGGGCACCGTCCGCGCGCTGCGCACGCACGGCTGCACCGCGCTGGTCGCCGTGCCGGTGATGCTGCAGCGCGTGATGGAGCTGCCGCCGGCGGCCCGGCCGCGCCCGGTGGACCTGCGGATCACCGCGGTCAGCGGCTCGGCGCTGCCCGGCGCGCTCGCCACCGCGTTCATGGACGCGTTCGGGGACGTGCTGTACAACCTGTACGGGTCGACGGAGGCGTCCTGGGTCACCATCGCCACCCCCGAGGACCTGCGCGTCAGCCCCGACACCGCGGGCACGCCCCCGCCGGGCACCCGGGTGGCGATCCTGGACGCCGACGGCGAGCCGGTCCCGGTGGGCACCACCGGCCGCATCTTCGCCGCCAACGACCTGCTGTTCGCCGGCTACACCAACGGCGGCACCAAGGAGATGCTCGACGGCATGATGAGCCTCGGCGACCTCGGCCACCTGGACGCGGCGGGCCGGCTCTTCGTGGACGGCCGCGACGACGACATGGTGGTGTCGGGCGGCGAGAACATCTTCCCCGGCGCGGTCGAGGAGGTCCTGCTGCGGATGCCCGAGGTGCGCGAGGCGGTCGTGGTCGGCGTGCCCGACGAGGAGTTCGGGCAGCGGCTGGCGGCGCACCTGGTGCTGGAGCCGGGGACGAAGCTGGAGGCCGACGAGGTGCGCGCGCACGTGCGCGACCACCTGGCCCGCTTCGCCGTCCCGCGCGACGTGCACTTCGCCGAGTCGCTGCCCCGCAACGCCACCGGCAAGATCATGCGGCGGCTGCTGCCGACCGAGCCGCCGACCGTATGATCCTCGCACCCCCCGGCGCGGCCGCCCCGGCGATCCCGCCGGGCCGCGGCGCGCCACGCCCTCTGGGAAGTGCGATGACCGATTCCGTCCGGCTCCACCTGAACGGCACCCCCGACCAGGCCGTCCAGCTGCTCGAGCAGACCCTTCAGCCCGAAGGCTTCCGGTTCACCTGGGAGGCGCCGGGCGTGGGACTGGCCGAGAAGGGCACCCGCACCAAGGCGATGCTGCTCGGCGTCCTCGCCACGCACTACAAGTACAAGGTGCAGGTGTACTCCGCTCCGGAGGGCACCGCGCTGATCGAGCTCCACCTGGGCAACTCCGGCTTCTCCGGCGGGATGGTCGGTGTCGCCAAGGTGCGCAAGAAGCTCGACGCCGTGCAGAACTTGCTGACGGCGGCCCTGCAGTCGCGGGGCCTGCTGATCGGCGCCTGACCAACCGGTCCCTCCCCGCGCCGGGGGAGGGGCCGGTTGTTTTTTACGCCAGGCCCTTGAGCAGGGCGTGCACGATGCCGATGGCGGATTCGCGCGCCTCGGCCCGGTCGTCGGCCTCCGCGACCGCCTGCGAGAGCTCGGTCAGCGCGCCGTGGAGCACGGCGGTGAGCAGCTCGGTCGGGCGCTCCCGCAGCACGCCGTGCTCGGTGAGGGTCCGCACGAAGTAGGCGAGCAGCGAGCGCAGGTGGGCGCGGTCGAGCTCCTGCCAGCGCGCGTGGCCGAGCGCGACCGGCCCCTCGACGAGGACGATCCGCCGGTAGGCGGGGTCGGCGCAGGCGTCCAGGCAGCCCTCCAGGCCGGCGATGATCTGCCGGTCCGCCGGGCCTGAGGCGGCGGCCATGGCGCGCCCGACGCGGTGCGCGGTCTCCTCCTGCACCTCCTCGAAGACGGCCTCGAACAGGCCCTGCTTGCCGTCGAAGTGGTGGTAGAGCGCGCCGCGGCTGAGCCCGGCGGCCCGGACGAGCTCCTCGGCCGACACCGACGCGTAGCCGCGCTCCAGGAAGTGGTGCCGGCCGGTCTCCAGCAGCGCGCGGCGGGTGGTCTCGGCGTAGATCTCCCGGCGGGGCTTGACGGCGTCCATGCATCAGGAATATCACATACATGTTGTATGCGAGATACGAGCTGTATGGACGGAGCCCGCCGATGACACCCGACGCCGACGCCTTCTTCGCCGACCCCTACGCCTTTTACGCGAGCTGGCGCGAGGCGGGCGGCGCGTACCGCGTCACCCTGCCCGGCGGCCTCGCGGGCTGGGTGGTCACCGGCCACGCCGAGGCCAGGGCCGCGCTCGCCGACCCGCGCCTGCGCAAGGACGGCGCGAACCAGCGCTACCTGCGCCGGCTCGGCGCGGAGATGCCCGCCCCCGGCGGCGGGCTGTCCGCGCACATGCTCAACTCCGACCCGCCCGACCACACCCGGCTGCGCAAGCTGGTGCAGAAGGGGTTCACCGCCCGCCGGGTGCAGCAGCTGCGCCCCCGCGTCGAGGAGATCGCCACCGCGCTGCTGGACGAGATGGACGGGCGCGACGAGGCCGACCTCGTCGAGTCCTACGCGCTGCCGCTCCCGATGACGGTCATCTGCGAGCTGCTCGGCGTCCCGCTCGCCGACCGGGCGCACTTCGAGTCGCGCAGCCGGAAGATGCTCGCGGGCGAGGGCTCGCGCGAGGAGTTCTTCGCCGCGCTCAAGGAGTCCGCCGACTACCTGAAGGGACTGGTGGCGGCCAAGCGCGCCGAGCCCGCGGGCGACCTGCTGTCGGCCCTGGTGCAGGCCCGCGACGACGGCGACGCCCTGTCCGAGCAGGAGGTCATCGCGATGGTGTTCCTGCTGATGGTCGCCGGCCACGAGACCACCGTGAACCTGATCGCGGGCGGCGTGCAGGCGCTGCTGCGCCACCCCGATCAGCTGGCGGCGCTGCGCGCCGACCCCGCGCTGCTGCCCGGCGCGATCGAGGAGTTCCTGCGCTACGAGAGCCCCGTCAACATCGCCACCCTGCGCTACACCGGCGAGCCCGTGACGATCGGCGGCACCGAGATCCCCGAGGGCGAGTTCGTGCACGTCGCCCTGCCCGGCGCGAACCGCGACCCCGCGGTGTTCGCCGAACCGGACCGGCTGGACATCACCCGCGCGGACGCCGCGGCCCACCTGGCGTTCGGCCACGGCGTCCACCACTGCCTGGGCGCCCCGCTGGCCCGGCTGGAGGCCGAGGTCGCCTTCACCCTGCTGCTCGCGCGCTTCCCGGGCCTGCGGGAGGCCGAGCCGGGCACAGAGCCCGCCTGGCAGCCCAACGTCCGCTTCCGCGGGCTGACCGCCCTGCCGGTGCGGCTGCGCTGACTAAGGCCCGGGCGCCTCGACGGTGAACCACAGGTGGGTCTCCTCGGGGGACTGCTCCAGCCCCCACTCCGCCGCCAGCGCGTCGATGACGGCGAGCCCCCGGCCGTGGTCGATGCGGTGGCCGGCCGAGGTGTCGCGCGGCGCGGGGCCCTCGTCGCGCACCTCCACCCGGACGCGCCGGTCGTCGCCCCGCACCGTGATCCGGATCAGCCCGCTGCCGTGCAGCACCGCGTTGGCGATGGCCTCGGCGGTCATCAGCTCGACGTCGTCCAGCGTCTCCTCGGCGGTGACGACCTTGGCGGCGCGGTCCCGGACGGTGCGGCGGGCCGCCTGCCCGGCGCGCCGGTCGCCCGCCACCAGCAGCGGGTCGCCGATCGGGTCCATCGCGGCGGTCACGGCCGGACGGCCGGCGCGGCCGGCGCGGTGGCGCGGCGGGAGCGGCCCGGGCGGGCGGCCGGGGCGGGGTCTGGCTGGCCGAGAGTCACTTGATCACCACACTGAGATCGGGAACGCAGCGCAATCATCTCCCTGCGCTGCGTGATCGGGCAACGAACTGTGCAGGCCGGTCTTGACCTTTTGTGGACGGGGCGGCGGCCCCCGCCGGCGCGGGCGAGGGTGGTGCCGGGCCGGGATCGCTCCAAGATAGGCCGAAACGAGGCCCCGTGTGCCCAACCTGGACCAGATGGCGTGCTGGCGCGGCCCGGGTGGAAGTGGCGTCCCGCAGATTACCCGTCGCGCACCGAACGCCATACTGTCCGAAATGCAAAAGCGGCGCGCGCGATGTTCACTCCGGTGCGCAAGATCCGCCCTGGCGGGCTGCTACTCAGTCCGACCCACAGATCGGCGACATTATCCGTAGTTGGCGGCGATTTCCTATGCGTCCCATTATGCGAACATCCGATTCACAGCTCCTTCCCACCCCGGGGGTGTGCCGTGAACGCCGTGATCCTCGCCTGCTGTGCGCAACTGCTGTTCTTCGCCGCCTATGTCATGTTCAAGTCGGCCGCCGCGCGGATGCGGCCGCTGACCGGCCGCCGCCCGCTGATCGCCGTGGGGAGCATCCTGCACGAGCGCCGCTGGCTGCTCGGCCTCGTGGTGCTGATGGCGGGTTTCGCGATGGCCGACCTCGCCCTGCTCACGCTGCCGATCGCGTCCGCGCTCCCGGCGTACTCGGGCACGCTGCCGCTCCTGCTCATGCTCGGCATCTGGCGGTTCGGGGACCGGCTGACCCGCCGCGAGGCCGCCGCCCTGCTGCTCACCGTCGCCGCGATGGTGCTCGCCGCGCTGTCGGTGCTGCTGGTCCCCGAGGGGCCGCTCACCGTCACCGGCCGGCCCGCCGACCCGGCCGTGCCGCCGCTGTGGAAGATGGCGGCGGTGGTGGTGCCCTCGCTGCTGATCCCGGTGTGGATGTTCGCCGCCCGCGACCGGCTGGTGCCCGCCCGGCACGCGCGGCGGCTGACCGGCGTCGCCTACGGGATCGGCGCGGGCGCCATGCTCGGCACCTCGGAGGTGTTCGGCCTCGGCCTGGCGCTGCGGATCCGCGGCGGGCACGCCCGCGAGCTGCTCACCGGCCCGCTGCCGCCGCTCTTCCTGGTCTCGGGGCTGCTCGGCATCGGGCTGCTGTCGATCGGCCTGCAGCGCTGCCGGCTGACGGTCCTGGTCACCGTCCTCACCGTCACCGCCAAGATCCACCTGCTGCTGTCGGCGACGCTGCTGTACGGGGAGCCGTGGCCGCGCGACCCGGTCGTGTTCGGGCTGCGCGCCGGGGCGGTGCTGGTCGCGGTGCTGGCGGTGCTGGTGTTCCCGCGCTACGAGCGCAAGACCCGAAAGCCCAAGCCGCCCGCGTCCGCCGCGCCGGACGCCGCCTACGTCGGCCGCCGCCGCCGCAACGCCGTCAGCTCGGTCTGACCCGCCCTAGTCCGGCCGGCCCGCCGCCTCCCGCCACAGCCGGAGCAGCCGGCCGGGCCAGAACCGGCCCGGCACGATCATCGTGGCGTCGGTGCCGGGGTGGACGAGCAGCGGGAACGTCCCGGCGGCCAGCGTCCCGCCGGGCAGGTGCCGCCGGGCGACCAGCACCGTCGTGGCGAAGACGGGCAGGCTGCCGACGAGCACGCGCGGCAGCGGCGTCCGCGTCGCGGCGGGCGCCCGGCCGGCGAGCATCTCGGCGAGGCCGCGCAGCCCGGGGTCCGGCTGCTCGGTGCCGCGCACCGCGAACAGCCGCGCGGCGATCTCCTGGAGCTCGCCCGGCATGTCGTCGAACGCCGGGTCGGTGCTGTAGACGACCACGGCGGGCAGGTCGCGCCGGCCCGGCTCCAGCAGCGCCGTGGGCGCCTGCACCACGCACCCCCACACCGCGCGGCCCTCGGCGAGCAGCAGGTCCTGGTGCCGCAGCACCTCGCGCAGCGCCGCGTCGCGGGTCAGCCGCAGCCAGAGCGGCACGCCGGTGCGCAGGCCGCGGCCGCCGAGCGCGCGGGGCGGTTCGCCGAGCGCGGCCCGGCAGCCCTCGATGATCTCGCGCCCTGCCTCCGTCATGATCGCGACGATAGCCGCAAAGCGGGTGAGGTGCGGTCAAGGGGCCGGGTCAGGACGGGCCGCGCACCGGCCCGCGCACCGCGGCGGTGCGCGGGCCGTCAGCAGGCGGTCAGCGCCCCCGGCGAACCTCGGGTCATCGAGAACGACCCGATAGGAGCACGGCCATGAAGAACACCCGCATCCTGATCTCCGGTGGCAGCGTCGGCGGCCCGGCCCTCGCGCACTGGCTCGTCCGCTACGGCTTCGAGGTCGCCGTCGTGGAGATCACCCCGGCGCTGCGGCGCGGCGGCCAGGCCGTCGACGTGCGCGGTCCCGCCCTGGACGTCGCCGCCCGGATGGGGGTGCTGAAGCAGATCGGCGATGCCCGCGTCCAGATGACCGGCATGTCGATGGTCGACGGCGACGGCAACGAGCTCTACCGCAGCGAGGAGCACACCGTCACCGGCGGCGACCTGGCGAGCCCCGACATCGAGATCCTGCGCGACGACCTGTCGCAGATCCTCGCCGACTCGGCCGGCGACGGCGTCGAGTGGCTGTTCGGCGACTCCATCACCGCGCTGGAGGAGACCGCCGGCGGCGTCCAGGTCACCTTCCGCAGCGGCACCGTCCGCGAGTTCGACCTCGTCGTCGGCGCCGACGGCCTGCACTCCAACACCCGCCGCCTCGCCTTCGGCCCCGAGCAGGACTACATCCGCCACCTCGGCACCTACCTGGCGGTGTGGGCCGCGCCCAACTACCTCGGCCTGGACCGCTGGCAGATGTTCCACCAGATGCCCGGCGGGTCGTGGGGCGGCGGCGTCATGACCGTCCGCGGCAACACCGAGCTGCGCGCCTACTTCGGGTTCGAGTCCCCCGAGCCGCTCGACTACGACTACCGCGACCAGGACGCGCAGAAGCAGATCATGCTGGAGCGGTTCGCCGGCGTCGGCTGGGAGCTGCCCCGCCTGCTGGAGTACATGAAGGCCGCGGGCGACTTCCACTTCGACGCGATGGCGCAGATCCACATGGACTCCTGGTCCACGGGACGCGTCGTGCTGCTCGGCGACGCCGGCTACTGCGGCTCCCCGCTGTCGGGGCAGGGCACCAGCATGGCCATGGTCGGCGCGTACGTCCTGGCGGGCGAGCTGAAGGCCGCCGGCGGCGACCACGAGAAGGCGTTCGCCGCCTACGAGTCCGAGCTGCGCGGCTACGTCACCGCCAACCAGGAGCTCGCGCTCACCAACAAGGCCCGGGTGGAGGCGCAGCAGAGCGGCGAGACCGTCGACTTCCAGGACTTCGGCGACATTGTGGGCGGCTACGCCGTCAAGGAGTACTGAGCGCTCCTAGGCATCGTCCTCCAGGTCGCCCTCGACCTGGAGGTACAGCTGCTTCAGCGCCTCCAGCGTGCCCGGCTCGGGGTGCTCCCACATGTTGCGGTCGGCGGCCTCCAGCAGCCGCTCGGTGATGCCGTGCAGCGCCCACGGGTTGGACTCGTTGAAGAACCGCTGGTTCTCGGGGTCCAGCGCGTAGGTCCGCGCGAGCTGCTCGTACATCCAGTCGGCGACGACCCCGGCGGTCGCGTCGTAGCCGAACAGGTAGTCGACCGTCGCGGCCAGCTCGAACGCGCCCTTGTAGCCGTGCCGGCGCATCGCCGCGAGCCAGCGCGGGTTGACCACCCGGGCCCGGAACACCCGCGAGGTCTCCTCGTTCAGGGTGCGGGTGCGCACCGCGTCGGGCCGGGTGCTGTCGCCGATGTAGGCCTTGGGGGCCTGCCCGGTCAGCGCCCGCACCGTCGCGATCATGCCGCCGTGGTACTGGAAGTAGTCGTCGGAGTCGGCGATGTCGTGCTCGCGGGTGTCGGTGTTCTTGGCCGCCACGCTGATCCGCCGGTAGGCGTTCTCCATGTCGCCGCGCGCCGGGACGCCGTCCAGGTCGCGGCCGTAGGCGTAGCCGCCCCACACCGCGTACACCTCGGCCAGGTCGGAGTCGTCGCGCCAGTTGCGGCTGTCGATCAGCGGCAGGATGCCCGCCCCGTAGGCGCCCGGCCGCGACCCGAACACCCGCATCGTGGCGCGGCGCTCGTCGCCGTGGCTCGCCCGGTCGGCCTGTACGTGGGCGCGGACGAAGTTGTCGTCGTCGCCCTCCTCCTGCGCGGCGGCGAGCCGGACGGCGTCGTCGAGCATCGCCACCACGTGCGGGAACGCGTCGCGGAAGAAGCCGCTGATGCGGATCGTCACGTCGATGCGGGGGCGGCCGAGCTCGGCGAGCGGGATCGGCTCCAGGCCGGTGACGCGGCGCGAGGCGTCGTCCCAGACGGGCCGGACGCCGAGCAGCGCCAGCACCTCGGCGACGTCGTCGCCGGACGTGCGCATCGCGCTGGTGCCCCACACCGACAACCCGACCGAGCGCGGCCACGCGCCGGTGTCGTCGCGGTAGCGGGCCAGCAGCGAGTCGGCCATCGCGCGGCCGGTCTCCCACGCCAGCCGCGACGGCACGGCCTTGGGGTCGACGGAGTAGAAGTTGCGCCCGGTCGGCAGCACGTTGATCAGGCCGCGCAGCGGGGAGCCGCTCGGGCCGGCCGGGACGTACCCGCCGTCCAGGGCGTGCAGCACCATGCCGATCTCGTCGGTGGTCCTCGCCAGCCGGGGGACGACCTCGGTGGCGGCGAACCGCAGCACGTCCGCGACGGCGCCTTCGGCGATCTCGTCGGCCGCCTCGGGCGCCCAGCCGCGCTCCTCCATGGCCAGCACCAGGGCCCGCGCCTGCTCCTCGAACGCGTCGACCTCGTTGCGGTCCCGGCTCTCCTCGTCCAGGCCGAGCGCTTCGCGCAGGCCCGGCAGGGACACCGAGCCGCCCCACATCTGCCGCGCGCGCAGCATCGCCAGCACCAGGTCGGCGCGGTTCCCGCCCTCCGGCGGCGTGCCGAGGACGTGCAGGCCGTCGCGGATCTGGACGTCCTTGACCTCGCACAGCCAGCCGTCGACGTGCAGCAGGAAGTCGTCGAACTCGGCGTCGTGCGGGCGGTCGTCCAGGCCGAGGTCGTGGTCCAGGCGGGCGGCCTGGATCAGCGTCCAGATCTGCGCCCGGATCGCGGGCAGCTTCGCCGGGTCGAGCGCGGCGATGTTGGCGTGCTCGTCCAGCAGCTGCTCCAGCCGGGCGATGTCGCCGTAGGAGTCGGCGCGCGCCATCGGCGGGATCAGGTGGTCGACCAGGGTGGCGTGCGCGCGGCGCTTGGCCTGCGTGCCCTCGCCCGGGTCGTTCACCAGGAAGGGGTAGATCAGCGGCAGGTCGCCGAGGGCGGCGTCGGGGCCGCAGCCCGCCGACATCCCGGCCGCCTTGCCCGGCAGCCACTCCAGGTTGCCGTGCTTGCCGACGTGCACGACCGCGTGCGCGCCGAACTCGCCGTCCAGCCACCGGTAGGCGGCCAGGTAGTGGTGGCTCGGCGGCAGGTCGGGGTCGTGGTAGATCGCGACGGGGTTCTCACCGAAGCCGCGCGGCGGCTGGACCATCACCACGACGTTGCCCGACCGCAGCGCGGCCAGGACGATCTCGCCTTCGGGATCCTGCGAGTCGTCGACGAACAGGCCGCCGGGCGGCGGCCCCCAGTGCCGCTCGATGCCCTCGCGCAGGTCCGCGGGCAGCGTGGCGTACCAGGTCTTGTACTTCGCCGCCGGGATGCGGACGGGGTTGCCGGTGAGCTGCTCCTCGGTGAGCCAGTCGGCGTCCTGGCCGCCCGCCGCGATCAGGGCGTGCATGAGGGCGTCGCCCTCTTCGGGCAGCTCGCCGCCGATCTCGTACCCGGCGTCGCGCATCGCGGCGAGCAGCTTCACCACGCTCGCCGGGGTGTCCAGGCCGACCGCGTTGCCGATGCGTGCGTGCTTGGTCGGGTAGGCCGAGAGCATCAGTGCGATGCGCCGCTCACTCGCGGGGACGTGCCTGAGCAGGCCGTGCCGCACCGCGATCCCGGCGACGCGCGCCGCCCGCTCGGGGTCGGCGGCGTAGACGCTGAGGCCGTCCTCGTCGATCTGCTTGAACGAGAACGGGACGGTGATCAGCCGGCCGTCGAACTCGGGCACCGCGACCTGGGTGGCGGTGTCGAGCGGGGACAGACCGTCGTCGTTCTCCTCCCACGCCGACCGCTCGCTGGTGAGGCAGAGGCCTTGCAGGATCGGGACGTCCAGTTCGGCGAGGGCGCCGACGTCCCACGCCTCGTCGTCGCCGCCCGCGCCGGCCAGCGCGGGCTTGGTGCCGCCCGCCGCGAGGACGGTCACCACCAGCGCGTCGGCCTGCCCGAGGGTCTCCAGCAACCCGGCGTCGGCGGTGCGCAGCGACGCGCAGAAGACCGGCAGCGCGCGCCCGCCCTTGTCCTCGATCGCCTGGCAGAGCGCCTCGACGAACGCGGTGTTCCCGGCCAGGTGATGCGCCCGGTAGTAAAGGACACCGATCACAGGGCCGTCGCCCGCGCGCGCTTCGCGCTCCAGCAGACCCCACGTGGGGGTGGCTGCGGGGGCACTGAAACCGAACCCCGTTAGCAGCACGGTGTCACTCAGGAAGTTGAACAGCTCCCGCAGGTTCGCCGGGCCGCCATGCGCCAAGTAGGCGTGCGCCTCGGCGCTGACACCGGCGGGCACGGTGGACAGCTCCATCAGCTCGGCGTCGGGCTGCTGCTCACCGCTGAGGACGACGACGGGACGCGGCCCGGCCAGCAGCGCGTCCAGGCCCTCCTCCCAGGCGCGGCGCCCACCGAGCAGCCGGACCACAATGAGGTCGGCGCCGTCCACCAGAGCAGGAAGCTCGTCCAGGGAGACGCGCGCAGGGTTGGCAAGCCGGAAGTCGGCCCCGCTAGCGCGCGCGCTGAGCAGGTCGGTGTCCGAAGTGGACAGCAGGAGAATCACGCTGGTCGTCCTCACCCGGGGTGTCCTCGCCCCGTGTAGCAGGGATTACGGCGACCAGGGAGTCTCCTGGCTTCCGGATCGGCACTCGCCCCGGCCTTCCCGCTCGCGCAGTGGCCTTGCTGGGGTCCGCTCCCCGGTGACAGTGGCGGGACCGCGCCGGATTCGCACCGGCTTCCTCCACTTGGTCGCGATCCACACCCTACAGAGGGTCGGCCTCCAAGGCGGCGATCGCCTTCCGGAGCCGCGCGGCGCGGCTCTCGGGCGTCCGCGCCTTGTGCAGGGGCAGGACCAGCAGGTAGCGGTCGGTCTTGCCGAGCGCCTCGAAGGCCGCGCGGGCCCGCTCGCTGCGCTCCAGCGCCTCGGCGAGGTCGGGCGGGACGGTGGCGTTGCGCTGCGCCTCGTACGCGCCCGCCCAGCGCCCGTCCGCCTTGGCCGCCTCGATCTCCGCGAAGCCGGCGGGCCGCATCCGCCCGGCCGCGATGAGCGCCTCGGCCTTGGCCACGTTCACCTGCGACCAGGGACTGCGCGGGCCGCGGGGCGAGTACCGCTGCAGGTAGTAGGTGTCATCGCAGCGCTTGCGCTGGCTGTCGATCCAGCCGTGGCAGAGCGCGACGTCCAGGGCCTCCGGCAGCGTCACGGTGGTCGCGCCGGACCCCTTCTTGGCGATCTTCAGCCAGACGCCGGACCGCGCGCCGTGGTGCTCGGCCAGCCACGCCTCCCACGCTCCGGCGTCGGCGAGGACGAGGATCGGCTCGGTCACGGGTCACCTCACATCGCACGGAAGGCCCATGATCGCACCTTCCACCGCGAAATGATCATTTGTCCGGCCGCCCGATCAGTGCGACAGATGGCGCAGGAACCAGTCCGCGGCGAGCGCGGTGACCTTCTCCAGGGCTCCGGGCTCCTCGAACAGATGGCTCGCCCCCGGGACCACCTGAAGGTCGTGGACGGCGGCCAGCCGCTGCCCGGCCTGCCTGTTCAGCTCCAGCACCTGCGGGTCGCCGCCGCCGACGATCAGCCGCACCGGCGCGCGCACGAGCTCCAGCGCCGGCCCCGCCAGATCGGGCCGCCCGCCCCGCGACACCACCGCCGTGATCTCGCCGGGGCGCTCGGCCGCCGCCGCCAGCGCCCCGGCCGCCCCGGTGCTCGCCCCGAACAGGCCGATCGGCAGACCGGAGGTATGCGGGGCGGACTCCAGCCCCTCCTTCAACCGGTCGACGGCGCCGACCAGCCGCCGCGTCAGCAACCCGATGTCGAACCGCAGCCCGGCGTCCCGCCGCTCCTCGCCCTCGGTCAGCAGATCCACCAGCAGCGTGCCGAACCCGGCGCCGTGCAGCCCGGCCGCGACGGCGCGGTTGCGCGGGCTGTGCCGCGAACTGCCGCTCCCGTGCGCGAACAGGACCATGCCGGCGGGCTCGTCCGGCAGGGCGACGTCGCCCTCCAGCGCCGCATCACCGAGCTCGATCGTGACACCGGTGGTGTCCATGGCCAAGCACCTTCCTCCGCACCCGTGATGACGGGTCCGTTCCCCCGGGAGCCCCTCCCCAAGCCCAGGTCACCGGCCGCCTCGGGGAACGGGCACGCCCACGGGCGAACGGGCGCTCTTTCGCGCCGCGGAACGCGATGAGTTCCGGGAAGCCCGGCGGTCTGAGCGTGCGAGTGATCGACTATGGGGCGCGAGCAGCTCGCGTCACCACCCCTGGAAGGAAGCAGCGCATGGCTTCACTGGTCCTGAAGATGTCGGTCTCGCTCGACGGCTACGTCGCACCGCCTGACGGGAGCGGCGACTGGATCGCCGCGGGAGGCTCCGACGACGCCATGGGCTGGCTCGTCGAGACCCTGGGCAAGGCCGGCGCGCACCTCATGGGCGCCGCCTCCTACGAGGCGATGGCCGCCTACTACCCCAGCAGCACCGCGCCGTTCGCCAAGCCGATGAACGACATCCCCAAGGTCGTGTTCTCGAACTCGCTCACCTCCGCCGACTGGGCCGAGACGACGATCGTCGCCGGGGACCTCACCGAGGCCGTCACCCGGCTCAAGAACGAGCCCCGCGACGGCTACCTGCTCGCCCACGGCGGAGCGCGGTTCGCCCGGTCGCTGGTCGGGACCGGCCTGATCGACGAGTACCACCTCCTCGTCCACCCGGTCGTCCTCGGCGGGGGCGAGCCGCTCTTCCCCGCGCCGCTCACCCTCCAGCCGATCAGCACCACCGCCTTCACCGGCGGAGCCGTCGCCCACGTCTTCACGGCACACCCCTGACAAGCCCGGTTCGCAGGCGGTGTCAGGTGAGCGCGGAGCCGGCCGGGGCGTCCAGATGGCCGGTGTCGTTGTAACGGCGGACGGCCCAGTTGCCGTCGAGGACGACGAGCTCGGAGATCGAGGCGTTGTCCGCGCCCAGGAAGGCCATGGGGCGGGAGCCGCTGGCCAGCGCCAGCGCCTGCGCGATGATGCCGCCGTGGGTGAAGACGGCGACGCGCGCACCGGCATGCTTCGCCGCGATGCGGTCGAGGGCGGCGCGGACGCGGGCGGCCAGCGACTCGTTCGACTCGGCCCCGGGGATGGCGTCCCAGCGCTCTTCGGCCCACATCCGCTGTGCCTCGGGGACGTTCTCCGCGACCATCCTGCGGAACGCGCCGCCTTCCCATTCGCCCAGATGGACTTCGCGCAGGTCGTCCTCCACGCTCGGCTCGACGCCCAAGGCCAGCGCCAGGGGAGCGGCGGACTGGTGGGTGCGGCGCAGGGGCGTCACGTAGATCGCATCGATCCTCTCTCCGGCGAGGCGAGCGCACACCTGCTCGGCCTGCTGCCGCCCTTCGGGCGCGAGCTCAGGATCGCCCTGGCCGTTCACCAGCGGAAACGGTGCGTCTGCCCGCGCGGGCTGGGACGCGCCGTGCCGGATCAGCAGCAGCGTCGCCGCGCCCGCCGGCGGCTGGTAGCGGGTTTGCGCGTACTCGACGGTTTCGCCCATGAACGAACCCTAAACGGCTGCGGCCCCGCCGGCCTTGATACGGCGAGCGAAGGCCCGTCGGAGTCCCGCACGTCGGCGACGGCCCCATCCCCCGGCCAAGCCGGTCACCGCATCGTCCGGAGCGGCGGACCAGCCGGGGTGCGCCGACACGGCCCAGGAATCCCGAAGCTCCGGTGAGCCGCAAGGTAGGCGCAGTTTCTGATTTACGCGCTTGTGTCTTCGTGCTCGGCACTTCGCCCGTAGGACCTCGAGGGCCGGCTGGAGCTCATCGACGTCGACCGGTTCGTGGTCCTGGACCACCGTGCCGTGGAGCATGAGGGCATCGCCCGGTTCGGCCGCCAGGCCCTCGTTGGTGCCTTGCACGATGAGTTCGCGGATGGACTCGGCCGCCGGCACTCGCGCCCGCTGCGCGTTGTCCGGTACATGCGCGGCGTAGCCATCGCCACCGTCATCTACTCGTGAAGGGGTTGGCGCCGTCCGGTTGAGAACAGGGTGAGCTGCCCCCGAGAAGAGGATCCTTCATGGATGTGAGCCACGCGTCTGACAGCGCGGCGTCCCCTCCCCAAGACGCCGCGCTGATCGCCGAGTCGTGGCACGAACCCGAACGCTTCGCCGAGATCTTCCATCGTTACTACAAGGAGATCCACGGCTATGTGACACGGCGGGTCGGCCCGGACGCCGCAGATGACATCGCCGCTGAGACGTTCCTGGCCGCGTTCCGGCAGCGGCGGCGTTTCGACCCGGATCGCGGCTCCGTACGGCCGTGGCTGTATGGGATCGCAACGAATCTGATCGGCCTGCACCGTCGCGCGGAGAAACGCTTCTACCGGGCACTGGCCAAGACGCCGACGCTGAACGCCGTAGAAAGCCACGAAGAGCGGGCTGCGGACCGCGTGAGTGCCGTAAGTACGGGCGGCGCGCTGGCCGGCGCGCTGGCCCGGCTTTCTCCCGGCGACCGGGACGTGCTGCTGCTGATCGCGCTCGCCGACCTGACGTATGAGGAGGTCGCGCAGGCCATGGGCCTGAAGTACGGCACGGTCGCCTCACGGCTGAACCGTGCCCGGCGAAAACTCCGCGAATCGCTCGGCGGAACCAACCCCACTTTGACCACCGAGGAGTCACCCGCATGAACGAGATGACCATGGTCCGTGATCTGCTGAAAGAGCCGCCGCCCCCGTCACGCCATGCAGCCGCCGAGGCGCTGAACCGGCTGGAACAGGAGATGACCGGCCGCAGGCGGAGTTCGCTACGCGTCATGCCGCGGCGCCGCTGGATGATCGGATCCGGCCTCCTGGGCGCCGCGACGGCCACTGCGGTGGCCGCCGCCACCATCGGCGGCGGTGCGCCCTCCACCCGTCCCACTCCGACGCGGCCCACCGCACTGTCCGCACAGTCCATCCTGCTCAGCGCGGCGGAATCCACCACGCACGAGGCGGCGGGTCATGGCCCGTACTGGCTGACGGACGAGGTACAGGGGTGGACGACCGTGATCCACGCGCCTTCCGGGCCCTACGTCCTGGAACGCCGTCAGGGTCTTCGCCAGTGGCTCGGAACCGGCAAGCGCCCGTCCTGGCAAGCCACCCGCGACCTCGGCGCACATCCACAACGACCGGCGGACGTGGCCGCATGGCGCAGGGCAGGATCCCCCAAACGTTGGGCACTCCCGCGGCCGCTCACCTCATGGACCGCGCAACCGTCCGGGTGGAAGACCATCAAGGTGCCGGTCCGGTTGAGTTTCCCTGACGGTTCAGCGGCGCAGTTGCGGCGACTCCCGACCGACCCGGCGCAACTACGGGCGTACATCCTCAGAAAGCCACACGGTTCCGAGGGCCCGATCACGGATGCCGAACGGCTTTACGATGCCGTTTGGGACCTGTTCTCCGAGCCGGCGCCGTCCAACGTCCGTGCAGCGGCGTACCGTATGCTCGCCCAGATGCCCGGCATCCGCAGCCTTGGCAGTGTGAGCGATCCACTCGGCCGGCGGGGACACGCGGTCGCCCTGCCCAGCGGAGCACCGTCAGGCGGCCCCGCAACGGAACGCCGCCTCGTCGTGGACACCGCCACCGGCCGACTGCTGGCAGAAGAGACGGTCCTGGTCCGAGCCCGGCCGGGAGGCCCGGTATCCGACCCGCGCACACCCGTGGACCAGACCGCGCCCGCAGGCACGGTCCTGAACTACCGGGCATGGCAGCAGGCGGCCTGGGTCGCCACCGCCCCCTGAGCGCACGGCCACTGGGAGCCGACAGATATCGGCTGTCGACATCGGCTCCCAGTGGCCGCCGATCGCGATCCGAACATGACCAGACGAGGTATGGCTCTCAGAATGCGCATGCGTACCCTTCAGCCGTGCGGGACCGGTCCGAACCAGAGCTTCGCCGGCTTCCAACGGGCCGTCAGGCTGCGGTGAGGTCTGGGCGGGTCTCCATGTCCAGGTAGAAGCGTCCGTACGGGTTGATGTGGGCCGGGAGCCGGGTGTTGACATAGACGAGGGCGGACTGAGCAGATGCAGGCCGCTGTTGATCTCCCGGCGGAGCTGTTCGTCCGCGAGGTGGTCACAGGTGAAGATCGTGCGTACGACGCGGCCGAGTTCTTCCATCGCCAGGTAGACCGGCTGCTTTGGGCCGCCCTTGGTGGAGCGGCGCAGGACTTGCGGAACCGGCCAGGGCGTCGGGGGGGCGGTGACTCGTTCGACTCGGCGCCGGGGATGGCGTCCCAGGGTTCTTCGGCTCACATCCGCTGCGCCTCGGGGGCGTTCTCCGCGACCATCCTGCGGAACGCGCCGCCTTCCCATTCGCCCAGATGGACTTCGCGCAGCCCGTCCTCCACCACCGGCTCGACGCCCAGGGCCAACGCAAGCGGAGCGGCGGACTGGTGGGTGCGGCGCAGCGGCGTCACGTAGACCGCGTCGACCCTCTCTCCGGCAAGGCGAGCGCACACCTGCTCGGCCTGCTGCCGCCCTTCCGTCGCGAGCCCAGGATCGCCCTGGCCGTTCACCAGCGGAAACGGCCCGTCTGCCCGCGCGGACTGGGACGCGCCATGCCGGATCAGCAGCGTCGCCGCGCCCGCCGGCGGCCGGCCGGCCAAGGGCCGGTCAGGATATTCGGTGACGCACCCATGACCGTCCGGCGTGGGCGGCCCGGATGCGGAAGGTCCGTGCGTGATCGGGGCCGTACAGCGCCTTGTACTCGCGGAACAGCGTCCACAGCGCGGCCAAGCCGGTCACCGCATCGTCCGGGGCGGCGGACCAGTCGGGGTGCGCCGACACCAGCGCTTCGGCCTGGGCGGGGGAGTGCCCGGCCTTGATGAGGCGGGGCACCAGGAACGCCGCGTCGATCCAGGAGACGCCGATGCAGGCGAACGACCAGTCGACCAGCCGCACGCCGTGCCCGGTGACCCGGAGGTTGCCAGGGTGGGGGTCGTAGTGCAGCAGCGACGGTCCGGCCACCGACTCCGGACGGAACCCGGCGACCGCTTCGGCGTACATGGCCCAGTGCGCGGCGTCGCGCCGTTCGCCGAGCAAGGCGGCGGCCTTGTCCAGGAGCGGGCCGAGGTTGCCGGCCACCGGCGGGGCCTGCTCCCACTGGAGGACGTTGAGCCGGCCCAGCGCCTCCAAGACGCCGGGCAGATCGGGTGAGCCGGGCGACAGGTCGGCGTCCCGGCCGTCCACGTGCTCGAAGAGCAGCGAGACACAACCGTGGGAGTCGTCCGACCACAGCAGCTTGGGCGCGGGTGCGTCCTCGGGGAGCGCGCACCCGGCCTCGCGCTCGCGCCGGAACAACGTGGCGGCGGCGTTGTCGGCCGGGATCGCCTTGAAGAAGAACGACCGGCCCTCGGTGTGCAGACGGGCGGTCAGACCGGGCATCAGCCCGCCGGTGACCGGCTCGGCCTTGAGCACCCGCCCGCAGACGGCTTCGATCGCGGCCTGGTGCGGCGCGGGAACGGCGTCCCAGTGGCAGGGGATCATGCTCCCGCCGCCTTGGGGTCGTTGGCGCATCCGGCGTAGCACTGGCTGCACTTGCTGACCGGCACCCACAACGCGGTGTCCACCTCGATGCCGGCGGCCCGCATGGCGGCGACGGTCGAGCCGATCGCCTCGGCCTGATGCGGCGACTCGCCAGGGTCGGCGGGGGTGTGGTGAATGAAGCGGCCGGCCACCCGCTGACAGAAGTCGGCGTACTCGCGGGTGTGCAGGATAAAGGTGTGCCAGCCGATGTCCACGGCCTCCGAGGGCGCCAGGCCCGCACCCGGATTGAGCGCGCATGCCTTCAGGAAACCGAGCGCCTGGAGCATGACCTGCTCGGCGTGCTGTTCGGTGCAGATCTGCTCCGAGGCGATCCGGCCCGCCAGACGGGCCAGCAGCTCCGGGGAGATCAATGATCGGGGATCCGCGGTGACTCCGACCTCCATAGGTCGCTGTGCTGTGACGGTCACGGCTCCTCCATGAGCCTCGGGCGCGGCCGGTTGCCACGCTGGGTTCCCCAGAATCCGCACCACAGGGAGCTGACCTGGAGCTACGGGGCTTGGCTGAGCCCGACTCTGACCCCCTCGTCGCGCCCAGGGGAAGAAATTTGGCGGACTTTGGCCCCTGCCCGGCGGCATGACGTGGTCAGCGGACAGGTCTCTTGACGGGTGGCGTCCTCCGGGTGAGGGTCGTCCGGGAACAGCCGCCCACCGCGCGCAGGAGGTCGTCATGGACTTCGTCGGCATGGACGACGACTCACCCAAGAACCAGTGCCCGGCGGTTTTCGTCGACCCTGGCACCGGCGACGCCTACTACCAGGGCCGCCTGGTGACCGACCCCGGGACGCTCATGAAGATCGCCGAACACTCGCCCATCAGTGCGGACGAGGCCGTGGTCTGGCATCCCGCGAGTATGGGCAAGTACGTCCTGGAGGCGCTGACCGGGACCTACGAGCCCGGAAGGCAGGGCAAGGGGGAGCCGACCTTCGAGGCATTGCTGGCCGGCGCCGAACGTTCGGTGGTCCACCTGGAGGCCCGCGACACCTACGACACCACCGATCCGGCGTTCATCGAATGGCGGCGGACCGGCGACACCTCCTACGAGTGGGACGACTGGATCGAGCTGGTCGGCGGTGTCGTCGCCCGCGGCGTGCGGTTCCGGCGGCTGCGGATCGTGTCCGAGCCGGTCAGCGACTACATCCGCTGGGAGCACGCGATCAGCTACGGCAACATCCGGGCGGGGGAGGAACTGCGCTGGCTGCCGCGCCGCCTGGCCTACGACCTGATGACCCCGGTGGCCGACTACTTCATGTTCGACCAGCGCGTGATCCGCTACAACTTCACCGCGGGGGACGGGACGGGCCTGGACGTCTACGAGCACGTCACCGACCCGCGAGCGATCATCCCCGTCGTCGGCGTCTTCGAGATGTTGTGGGAGCGGGCCGTCCCGCACGCCGACTACACCCCGTCCTGACCCGCCAGACCCCGCAGCGCCCGCTCGATCAGCGCTGCGGCGGGCTTGCCGTGGACCGCCAGCGCCGACAACCGCTCCCAGGCCCGCAGGTACATCGCGATCTCCTCGGGCACCGTCACCGACAGGTATCCCGAGGTCAGCTCGACCGTCACCAGTTCGGTGTCGGTGACGTCGAACGATTCGGCCGGTGACACGTTGCGCCGGTCCGCGGACCGGGGGATGACGCCGAGCCGCACCGTGGGGAGCCGCATCACCGTCAGCAGATGCGCGAGCTGTGCACGGTGGATCTCCACGGCGAACGGCCGGTACCACAGGACGTCCTCTTCCATGACAAACCACCAGCGGGCGTCCACCCGGCGCAACACCCGCTGCCGGTCCATCCGCTCGGCGACCGCACCGGCGAGATCGTCAGCGGTCACGCCCTGCTCCACGCACACCTGGCGTAGGGCCGCCTCGGTGTAGCGCCGGGTTTGCAACAGGCCGGGAATCACCGTGTTCTGGTAGGAACGTGCGAGCCTCAACTGCTCGTATTCCTCGCGCACCGATTTCTGCGCGGCTGTCAGGCCGCCTCGGTTGAGCTGCTGGTAGGAGATCCACATACGCGCCACGGCCGCCTGCTCGGCCAGCAGCTCTTCGGTGCGCTGCCGCGAGGCACCACAGATCCGGCACCACAACCGCACATGATCGGCCGAGGCGGGCCGCATCCCCCGCTCGATCTTGGAGACGTTGCTGGAGTCCTGCCAGCCGGCCAGCTCGGCGAACCGCACACCGGAGATCCGCGCGCCTTGACGCATCCGGCGGAGCTGCTCGGCCAAGCGCTGCCGCGCGGCCTGCGCGCTGGAGGAGGAAGAGGAGGGCATCGCCCCTCCATCAAAGCGCAGCCACGGCTAAGTCCGGCCGGTGTCAGGCCAGGTCGAGTTCGCCGATCTTGATGCGGTGGGCGAAGGTGCGCCAGGCGGTGGCGTCGAGGGTGAGCTTGGGGCCGTCTGGGTCTTGGGAGTCGCGTACGGCGACGACGGGGGAGAGCCCGGCGACCTCGACGCAGTCCTCCTTGCCCGTGCTCCGGCTGCTCTTCCTCCAGCGTGCGGCTGTGAAGTCGGCCATGAAGGTGATCACTCCCTGGTCAGTTCGACGAGCAGTGCCGCCGAGTCCGCCGGTGACAAGGCAGCGTCGACGAGACGCTCCCATATCAACCTAAAGCGAGTGACTTCCTCCGTCGACTCCGGAAAGACGCTCCCGGCCTGGCCCTCGACGTACACCACGTCGGGATCGAGATCCTCTAGGTAGCCAAGGATCACGAAAGCCCCGTCGACACCCGGGTGGGCGCCGGCCTCGAAAGGCATGACCTGAAGCGTGATGTTGGGGCGCTGGGAAGCCGCCCACAACTCGGAGAGCTGTGCTCGCAGCACGTCACGGCCACCGACCATGTGACGAAGTACCGCCTCGTCCACGATGGCGTGGAATGAGGGAGGACGTCCTGGGCGATTGAGCAGTGGCTTACGAGCCATCCGTGCACGAACCCGTTGTTCGGTGCGTTCCAGAGTGTCAGGACATGCGGCTGTGAGGATGGCTCGTGCATAGTCCTCGGTCTGGAGGAGGCCGGGGACGACCTGAGGTTGCCAAGAGCGGATGCTGTCGGCTTCGCTCTCCAGCCCGATGTATGTGCCCTCGAAGACATCCCCGAACGCTCTCCACCAGCCGCGTTGCCGTGCGTCCTTGGCGAGCTGGATCAGCGCGTCCCGTTCTGGGCTGGTGACTCCATACAGATCGAGGAGTTCGGTGATGTCGGCCAGCTTCGGTTTGACGCGGGCGGTCTCCAACCGGCTGACCTTGGAGCGATCCCAGCCGAGTTCGAGGGCGACAGCTTCGGATCTGAGGCCGCAGCGCTCGCGAAGTATGCGAAGTTCTCGCGCAAGTCGGCGGTGGCGGACAGTAGCCATGGTGAACAGTGTGGAGGTGATCGCGACGGGTGGCTATAGCCAGAAGGTAACAAGAAAAACTTGCACTGTGCATTGCAGACGAGCGCTCTGTGGTCGAAGCTCTCATATGTGTAGCACTTCGTGAAGCGTAGAAGCCGCCGCGCGGTCGGGCTCATGGATTGGAGCCCGGGGCCCGACCGCACGGCTTCCACCTCGCAAGGAGGCAAGATGACGATACCCACCCACCCCGACGACCAGGCTCTCGCTCGGCTCCGTAGGGACTTCAGAGGGCACCGCATCTGGCGGTCCGTCCGTTCGGACGGGCTGCTAGGCGATTGGTGCGCGACGCTGCACGACCCGTCCGCCGGGGTCGACCTGACGGTCATCCAGGACACCGCCGAGGCGCTGCGGGAGGCGCTGCTCGTCGAAGCCGCGCGCGGCAAGCAGCGTCAGGCGGCCAGGTGACGCGGCGGCGCGCCGGGCAGGCGGCGCAGCCGGTGGGTGTTCTTCCGTCTGCACCCGCCGTTCTGCGAGCGCGGTTTCGCCTGGCGTGGCTGGGGCGGGAACTGTGGCGGCGTGGTCAGCGGGTCGAGCGCCATGATGGCTCCCGGCTGCTCTTGCGGGTGCCGTGCCTGGGCGAGTCGGTGCAGGTGGTGCGAGGCCCGGTGGGGCTGGGCTTCCACTCGTCCTCGGCCGGTTGGCTGGCGCCCTGCGCGCAGGCCGGGTGGGCCGCCGAACAGCTGACCGCACCCGAGGACGCGCCGTGAGGAACGAACCGCGTCCCGACGTCGATGCCCCGGAAGGCTGGTCGGCCGCGTTGCTGCAGCAGGCGGCCGTGGCGTTGGCGCGGTTGCGGGCGGAGTACCCCGGCCTGGGGTTCGTGGCCGATCCGGTCGCCGGGGTGTGGTTCGCGGTGGACGGCCGGGATTTCCTGCTGCAGGCGCGGACCGGAATCAAGTTGCGAGAGCGGCTGCTTGCGGCCCAGGTGAGGGGAGCCCGACGTGGGCAAGCACGATGAGAAGCGGGACGCCGACGGCAAGTGGGACAAGCCGATCCCGCCGGCGGAGCCCAAGGATCCGCCCGGCGGCGGCAAGCACGAGAAGGGCGGCAAGTAGATGGCCGGCCCCGCGGAGCTGTCCGCCCGGCTCGTCGAGCGGCTCGCCGAGGCCGGCGACATCGGCCCGGGCTGGCGGGAGCCGTTCGACACGGTGCTCCGGCACCGGTTCATCCCCGACACGGTGTGGGTGCCCGAGCAGGACCGGCTGGTCCCGGTGCGGCGCGGCGACGACGAGGACGCCTGGCTGGAGCTGTGTTACGCCGACGACTACGTGATCACGCAGGTGGACGACGGCGCCCTGTCCGGCCATGAGGTCACCAGCTCCGCCAGTCGTCCCGACGTGGTGGCGCAGATGCTCACGGCGCTTCAGGCCGAACCGGGCATGTCGGTGCTGGAGATCGGCACCGGCACCGGCTGGAACGCCGCGCTGCTGGCCGAACGGCTCGGCTCCGGTCGCGTCGTCTCGGTCGAGGTGGACCCGGCGCTCGCCGGCCGCGCCCGTCGCGTGCTGCGGGAGGCGGGCCATCGGGTCACCGTGGTGACCGGGGACGGGGCGCTCGGGCACCGGCCGGCCGCGCCGTTCGACCGGGTGATCGCCACGGCGGCGGTCAAGCGGGTGCCGCCCGCGTGGGCGGCGCAGACCCGGCCGGGCGGCCGGGTGCTGGTGCCGTGGGCCACCGACTTCCACAACGGCGCGCTGGTGTCGTTCCTGGTGTCAGGGGACGGCACCATGCGGGGCCGGATCGTGGGGAACGTGGCGTTCATGCTGGTGCGCGAACAGCGCGGCAAACGCGTTCTGCTCGCGCGCGACGTGCGGCACGAGGCACAGGCGCGCGAGTCGTCCACCTGCCTGCACCCCTACGACGTGCTCGGCGAGTACGACGTGTCGCTGGCGATCGGCTTGAAGGTGCCGCGCTGCAAGCCGATCGTCGAGCACCACGGCCCGGGCGCCTACACCCTCTGGCTGGTCGATCCGTGGTCCGGCTCGTGGGCCCGCCTCGACCACGAGCCGGGCGCGGAGAGGTTCCCGGTCCGGCAGTACGGCGAGCGGGACCTGTGGCAGGAGGTGGCGGACGCCCATCGCTGGTGGGACGCGCTCGGCCGGCCCGCGGCCGGCCGGTGGGGCCTGACCGTGACCCCCGATGACCAGTACGTCTGGCTCGACGCCGAGGAGCAGCGGATCGGCTGATCAGCTGTCGGGGCCGTCGGGCTCAGGGTTCGCGTAGAGGACCTCGCGGGCCTGCTCGGCGGCGCGGGCGAACCTCTCGGCGACGAAGTCCAGATAGCGGGCGATGTTCTCCAGGCGGACGGCGGCCGGGGTGTCGCGGCCGAGGACGCCGACGCCCTGCCGGGCGATCTCGACGAACTTGACGAGGGCCTGGGCGCTGGAGAGCGTCGACTGGTGCCACAGGTCGTCGTCGACGGCGTAGCGCTCGCGGCGGCCCTCGTCGCGCTGCCGGCGGACCAGGTCCTGGCTCTCCAGGAACGCCACGGCCTTGGAGATGGAGGCCGGGCTGACCTGGAGGCGCTGGGCGAGCTCGGCGGCGGTGAGGCTGCCGGCGTCGGTGGTGTAGAGGCAGGCCAGCACCCGCGACATCATCTTGGGCAGGCCCGACGCCATCATGATGGTGGTGAAGGTCTCCTCGTACTCGCGGACGGCCTCGGGGTCGCGGCCGTGCGGCTGGACCGGCTCGGGCCCCCGCGCCGAGGCGCCCCGGCGCCGGCGGGTGCGGTGCTCGGTGGCGCGGTGGGCCAGGTCGGCGCGGTAGCCGGTGGGGCCGCCGTTGCGCATCACCTCACGCGTGACGGTGGAGGTCGGGCGGTCCAGACGCCGGGCGATCTCGGCGTAGGCGAGGCCGTCCGCCAGCCCCGCGGCGATCTGCTGGCGTTCCTGCTGGGTGAGCCTGCCTCCCGGCACCACGGCCCCCTTCGGGCGCCCCCTGGCGCCGCTCGACGTCCCTTGTCGCCACCACCATAGCGTTCACTCTCATTCATTGCAACGCTTTGCATGAGGCTCGTTGCGTTAATCATCAGGATCGTTGCAATGATTTCCCTGCTATGACCTGCGTGAACGTAGTTTCAACGCAATGATCTACTTGAAGGATCCGTGAATGCAACGTAGCTTTTGCGATGTCGGAAACAACGAGCCGCACGGCAGACCGCAAGGAGCACACGATGAACACCTTCGCCACCCCCGCCCCGATCACCGCCACCTTCGACATCCCGGCCGGCCGCGTGCAGGTCATCGCCGCCGACCGCGCCGACACCCTGGTCGAGGTCCTGCCCGCCACCCCCGGCAAGGGCCGCGACGCCAAGGCCGCCGAGCAGACCACGGTCGAGTACGCCGACGGCGTCCTGCGGGTCCAGGCCCCCGCCGGCAGCAAGTACCTCGGCCCGTCGGGCGCGGTGGAGGTGACGGTGCAGCTGCCCGCCGGGTCCCGCGTCGAGGGCAAGGCCGCCGCCACCGAGCTGCGCGGCGTCGGCCGCCTGGGCGAGGTCGCCTTCGAGGGCGCCTACCGCCACACCAAGATCGACGAAGCCGCCGGGCTCCGCCTCACCGCCATCGACGGCGACGTCGAGGTCGGCCGGCTGAACGGTCCCGCGCAGATCAGCACCCAGCGCGGCGACATCCGGATCGCCGAGGCCAGGGGCGGCGCCGTCGAGCTGAACACCCAGTCCGGTGACATCACCATCGACGCCGCCCCCGGCGTCTCGGCCTCCTTGGACGCCGGCACCTCTCACGGCCGCATCAACAACTCCCTCAAGAACGACGGCACCGCCGAACTCCAGATCCGCGCCACCACCATCCAGGGCGACATCACCGCCCGCAGCCTCTGACCCGCCGCACCTGAGGAGCATCCCCCCATGACGAACCTGGCCATCGAAGCGAGCGGACTGCGCAAGTCCTACGGCGACAAGGTCGTGCTGGACGGTGTCGACCTGGCCGTCCCCGAAGGAACGATCTTCTCCCTGCTCGGCCCGAACGGCGCCGGCAAGACCACCACCGTGCAGATCCTGTCCACGCTGATCCGGGCGGACGACGGCCGGGTCAAGGTCGCCGGGCACGACCTGGCGCGCCAGGCCGACGACGTCCGCGGCGCGATCGGCGTCACCGGGCAGTACTCGGCCGTCGACAAGCTGCTCACCGGCGAGGAGAACCTGCTCCTCATGGCCGACCTGAAGCACCTGCCGAAGCGCGAGGGCAAGCGCAAGGCCAAGGAGCTGCTGGAGCGGTTCGACCTGGCCGACGCGGCCGGCAAGACCGCCGCCACCTACTCCGGCGGCATGCAGCGCCGGCTGGACCTGGCGATGACGCTGGTCGGCGACCCCCGGCTGATCTTCCTGGACGAGCCCACCACCGGCCTGGACCCGCGCAGCCGCCGCACCATGTGGCAGATCGTGCGCGACCTGGTCGCGGGCGGCGTCACCATCTTCCTCACCACCCAGTACCTCGACGAGGCCGACGAGCTCGCCGACCACATCGCCCTCCTCGACCACGGCACGCTGATCGCCGAGGGCACCCCCGACGAGCTCAAGCGGCTCATCCCCGGCGGCCACGTGTCGCTGCGGTTCACCGGCGACGACGCGCTGAACGGCGCGCTGGGCGCGCTCGGCCGCGGCTTCGTGGACCCCGCCGACGAGAACCGGCTCACGCTGCAGGTCCCCTCCGACGGCAGCGTCGCGTCCCTGCGCGAGCTGCTCGCCCGCCTGGACGCCGCCGGCATCGAGCCGGCCGACCTCGGCGTGCACACTCCCGACCTCGACGACGTCTTCCTCACCCTCACCGGCCAGAACCAGGAGACCACCCGATGAGCGCCCTCACCCTCGCCGCCCGCGACTCCTCCACCATGGTCCGGCGCCAGCTGAAGCGCCTGGTCCGCTACCCGTCCATGACGATCCAGCTGGTGATCACGCCCGTCATCCTGCTGCTGGTGTTCGTCTACGTCTTCGGCGGCACCCTCGGCAACGGCCTCGGCGGCGCCGGGAACGGCCGCAGCGCCTACGTCAACTACGTCGTGCCGGGCATCCTGCTCATGGCGGTGGCGACCGCCGCGACGGGAACCGCGGTCATGGTCGCCACCGACATGACCGAGGGCGTCATCGCCCGCTTCCGCACCATGCGGATCTGGCGGCCCGCCGTCCTGACCGGCCACGTCGTCGGCGCCGTCATCCAGCAGCTGCTGGGCATGGCCGTCCTGATCGGCGTCGCGCTGGCCATGGGCTTCCGCCCCGACGCCACCGTCGTCGAGTGGCTGGCCGCGGCCGGACTGCTCATCCTGTTCGTGGTCGCCGTCACCTGGCTGTCGGTCGCCCTCGGCCTGAAGGCCCAGACGCCCGAGTCCGCCAGCAACGCCCCCATGCCCCTGATCCTGCTGCCCTTCCTGGGCAGCGGCTTCGTCCCCACCGACTCCATGCCGACCGTGCTGCGCTGGTTCGCCGAGTACCAGCCCTTCACCCCCATCATGGAGACCCTGCGCGGCCTGCTGCTGGGCACCCCGATCGGCAACAGCGGCCCCATCGCCGTCGCCTGGTGCGCCGGCATCGCGGTCGCCTCCTACCTCTGGGCCAAGCACACCTTCGACAAGGCTTGATCATGAGCCGGCCGAACAGGGCCGTCAGACCACCCGGTCTGGCGGCCCTGCCGCTTTTCCCCGGCCGCCACGACGCGGGGCTGTGGCCGGGACGCGACCGCCGCTCCGGCGCGCGCCGCCCGCCGCCCGGCCGCGGTCAGGAACGGTGCTCAGGGGGCGGCGGCGCCGCCGTAGGTGGCGATCTTGTATTCGGTGGCGGCGAGGGAGAGGGTCAGCTCGCGGATCTGGCGGCGGACGGTGTCGCGGTGCTCCAGCAGCATGTCGAGCCGTTCGGGGACGGTCTCCTCCCCGGCGTCCACCAGGGCGATGTAGTGCTGGAGGTCGCGCATCGCCATGCCGGACAGCCGCATCCGGGTCACGAACACCAGCCGCCGGACGGCCTCGGGCGAGTAGCTGCGGTGGCCGTTGGCGTCGCGGTCGACCTCGATGAGGCCGGCCCGCTCGTAGTAGCGCAGCGTGTGCGGCGACAGGTCGAGCAGGGCGGCGACCTCGGCGATCGTCATCGGCTCGCGGACGTCGCCGGCGTCGGCGAGCCGGTGGATGACCTCGGCCGACACCGGACCGCCGGTCTCCCCGAGCGCCGCGAGCGCCTTGCTCATCAGGTCGTCGGTGGCCATGCCCCCACCCTAGATCGGACGGGCGGACGCGGCGGCGCCGGCGAAGTCGGCGCCGCGCGCCACGTCCGCCCACCTCGTCACCTCGTCGAGGCCGCGCCGGTAGGCGGCGGAGATCCGGTCGACGGCCTCGCGCCCGAGCGGCAGCCGCAGCGGCACCTCGTCGGAGTGCGCGAGCGACACGATGACCTGCGCGGCCTTGACCGGGTCGCCTTCCTGGAGGCCGTCGGCCCCGGCCAGGTCGGCGCGGACGGAGGCCAGCGCCTCCCGGTAGGCGCCGGACGGCTCGGCGAACTCCAGGACGTCCGCGGCGTTGAACGCGGTCCGGAAGCGGCTCGGCTCGACGATCATCACCCGGACGCCGAACGGGGCGACCTCCCCGGCGAGCGACTCCGACCAGCCCTCCAGCGCGAACTTCGACGCCGAATAGGCCGAGACGCCGGGGAACGACAGGCGCCCGCCCTGGCTGCTCATCTGCACGATCGTCCCGGACCGCTGCGCGCGCATCACCGGCAGCGCCGCGCGGACCAGCGCGGCCGGACCGAACAGGTGCAGGTCCATCAGGTCGCGAAGCTGCGCCTCGCCGACCTCCTCGGCCGCGCCGACGACGGCGCGGCCGGCGTTGTTCACCAGCACGTCCAGGCCGCCGAACCTGTCCAGGGCCGCCTGCACCGGCGTGCCGGCCTGCGCGGTGTCCCGGACGTCGAACCGGACGACCGCGCAGCGGTCCGGGGCCGCGGCGCGGATGTCGGCGACGCTGCCGGGCGTGCGGACGGCCGCCACGACCCGGTCCCCGGCCGCGAGGGCCGCCTCGGCCAGCGCCCGCCCGAACCCCTTCGACGCCCCGGTGATGATCCATGTCTGTGTCGTCATGGCGGTGAAGCTAGGCCTTCGAGCGCGCTCGAACGCAAGCGCCGCCGGGGCCGTGCCGACCGGCCCGTGACGCCATGGTGCGCGAGGCGTCCGCGACCGTCCCGGCCGTGCGGGGCTCAGCCGCCGGACAGGTCGTGGCGGAGGGCGTAGATGACCGCGGCGGCGCGGTCGCGGAGGTCCAGCTTGGTGAAGATGCTGCCGACATGCGCCTTCACCGTGCCCTCGGCGATGTTCAGCCGCGCCGCGATCTCGGGGTTGGTGGCGCCGGACCCGATCAGCGCCAGCACCTCCCGCTCCCGGAGCGACAGCCCGGGGGACGGCCCGGGCCGCGGCGGCAGCACGGTCCGGTAGGCCGCGAGGACCTGCGGGGTGACGGCCGGGTCGAGCCACCCCTTCCCGGCGGCCACCGCCCGGACGGCCTGGACGATCTCCTCGCCCGGCGCGTCCTTCAGCACGAACCCGGCGGCCCCGGCGGCGAGGGCGGCGGCGACCACCTCCGGATCGTCGAACATCGTGAGGACCAGCACCGGCGGCGCCCCGGCCTGTGCCCGCAGCAGCCGGGTGGCCGCGGCGCCGTCCATCCGCTTCATCCGGACGTCCATCAGCACGACGTCGGGGGCGCAGCGCGCGACCGCCGCGGCCACCTCGTCGCCGTCGGCGCACTCGCCGGCGATCTCCATGCCGGGCTCGCCGCCCAGGATGCGCGTCAGCCCGGCGCGGACGAGCTGCTGGTCGTCCACCAGCAGCAGCCGGATCATGAGGCCCCGGCCAGCGGGATCGTGGCGCGGACCGTCCAGCCGGCGCCGTCCGGGCCGGCCCGCAACGTGCCGCCGAGCGCGGTGACGCGCTCGCGCATCCCGACCAGGCCGAGCCCGCCGCCCGGGGGCCGCCCCCGCGCCGGCGCGGCCCCCTGATCGGCCACCGTCACCTCGGCGGCCGCGTCACCGACCTCGACGGTGACCGTCGCCGCCGCGCCGGGCGCGTGCCGGGCGGTGTTGGACAGCGCCTCCTGCACCACCCGGAAGACGGCCAGCCCGACCGCCGGATCGACCGCGCCGAGATCGCCCCGGACGGTGAGCCGCACCGCCAGCCCGCCGGCCCGTAATCGGTCGACCAGCGCCTTGGTGTCCTCCGCGGTGGGCAGCGCGGGCGCGACCGCGGTGTCCGCCGGGTCGCGCAGCAGCACCAGCCCGCGGTGGACGTCGCGCACGCTCAGCCGCCCGGCCTGCTCGGCCTCCGCCAGCGCCCCGGCCGCGGCCTCGGCGTCGCCCCGGGCGACGGCGAGCCGGGCCGCGGTGACGTTCAGCAGCACCACGCCGAGCCCGTGCCCGACCAGGTCGTGCACCTCGCGCGCGATCTTCCGGCGCTCCTCCGCGACGGCCTCCCGGCCCAGCCGCAGCCGCGTCTCGTACAGCGTGCCGTGGATCCGGAACGCCGAGCCGAGCACCAGGAACCCCACCCCCCACATGACCCAGGTGGGCCAGAGCGGCAGCCCCCCGGCGAGCAGGTGCCGGGCCGGGGCGAGCGCCAGCGTCAGCGGCACCGACCAGGCCAGGTCGCGGCCCCGGGCGAGCACGACGAGATGGATCCACACGGGCGCGCCGGCGACGGCCAGCGCCCCGTCGGCGTAACTGCCCTCGGCGAACGGGAAGGGCCGGAACCCGCCGTCGCCCGCGGTCGGCGCCAGCACGATGACCAGCAGGACCAGCGGCGCCAGCACCGGCACCGCCGCAGCAGGAGGCCGCCACGGCCGCGCCGTCTGCCAGCCCCACAGCAGGGCGTACCCGGCGACCAGCGCCGTCCGGACGGGCGGGGCCGGCGCGAGCAGCACGGCGAGGAGCGCCCAGCACGTCCCGACCCAGGCGAGCAGCCGCAGCAGCGGCCAGGGCGGGGCACTCCAACGCATGCGCAACTCCTCGACGATGACGCAAAGACCCGGCCGCACTCGTTCAGGGCGGGCTTGATGGATCTACGTTCTGTTGTGCGGCGGCCGGGCACGCGCCTCGCCGCGTTGCCGCCGGTCACTTACAGGCCGGCTCCCTCCTCCGCCTTGCGATGCGCACACCCCGACGCCGCTCACGACGAACAAGATCCATGAAACACGCCCTGGCCGAGTGCGCTGTGTTCATGTCGATCCCGCCCCAAGGGCTCGTCTTGGCCGTGCTCGGCCAGGTGCGAATCGCTTCGCCATCCGCCCGGTGAGGCTCGCCTTCGGCCTCGCCGCACCGGCCAGGTAGCGCGCTCGCGCGCAAGCTCGGCACTGTGGAACACATCCTGTGCACCCCGCTCCCGGACGCCGGCGGACCATGGTCTCGGCACTGTGAGGCACACCCTAAGCAGCGCCTGGCCTGGACGTCATCAGACCGTGGTCCAACGCCGACCCCCTACCGCGGTCGCATTCCAACTGAGGACCACGGGCCGATGCGGTCTACAAGCGACCCCGGCGAAGCTTCGGCCATGCGAATCCGAACGCTGTCCCGGATGGCGAAGATGTCGGCGATCCCGCTGGGGGTCGGCCGGCGGATGGCCGTGGCCGGCGGGCTGAAGGCCCTCGGCAGGCTGACCGACGAGTCCTCGCTGAAGCTGCACGAGCGCACCGCCGACCAGCTCTTCGAGGTGCTCGGCGGCCTCAAGGGCGGCGCGATGAAGTTCGGCCAGGTGCTGTCGGTGTACGAGACGGTGCTCCCGCCCCCCATCTCCGCCGTCTACCGCGAGCGGCTGGCCAGGCTGCAGGAGGCGGCCACCCCCGAGGATGTCCGACAGGTACTGGAAGAGGACCTGGGCCCGGCCTGGCAGAACCTGTTCGCGTCCTTCGACGACGCCCCGGCGTCGGCCGCCTCGCTCGGGCAGGTCCACCGCGCCGTCTGGCGGGACGGCCGCCCGGTCGCGGTCAAGGTGCAGTACCCCGACGCCCGCGAGCAACTGCTCGGCGACCGCGACCTGACGATCTTCGCGATGCGCTGGTTCACCTCGCTGATCGCCCCGGAGCTCGACGGCCGCGCGCTCGCCACCGACCTCATGGACCGGCTGGCCGAGGAACTGGACTACGCCCAGGAGGCCGAGGCGCAGACCGCGTTCCGCGCAGGCTTCCAGGCCGACCCCGACTTCGTGATCCCCGAGGTGGTCCACCAACAAGGCCGGGTGCTGGTCTCGGAGTGGATCGACGGCACCCCACTGGCCCGGATCATCGCCGCCGGCACCCAGGAACAGCGGGACCGGGCCGGCCTCCTGCTCACCCGCCTGATGTTCGCCGCCATCCCCCGGACCGGGATGATGCACGGCGACCCGCACCCGGGCAACTTCCGGCTCTTCGACGACGGCCGCCTCGGCGTCCTGGACTTCGGCGCGATGTACCGCCACACCCCAGGAACCCCGAGCCCGTTCGAAAAGTGGATGCACATCCACCTCGCCGAGACGCCGGAGGAGCTGGTCCGCGTCCTGCGCGAGCTGGAGTTCCTGCGCCCCGGCGTACGCGCGGACGGCGCCGAGCTGATGGAGCTCTTCGAACACTCAGGAGCACCCGCCCGAACCGAGACCTTCCGCTTCGACGGCCCCTACCTCCGCGACACCCTCGCCGGGATGACGTCCTCCATGTCGGTCGCCCTCAGCCTGGCCTTCCCGCCGGACTTCGTGCACGCCCAACGCGCCATGGGCGTAGGCATCGGAGTGCTCTGCCAACTGGAAGCCGAGGTCCCCTTCCAGCAGGAGGCCCTCCGCTGGCTCACCGAGAGCGCCGAAGGAGACGCGTTATCCGGCTGAGAAGGGCGCAGGACGAAGCGGGATACGAGGAGAGGGTACGGAGAGAGAGCGCGGAGGCGGAGAGAGGGCGCGGAGAGAGGGCGCGGAGAGAGGGCGCGGAGAAAGGGGAAAGAGAAGGGAAGGGGAGAAGATCCCGCGGCAGCGTCGGTCCGGCCGGCCTGTGTCCTTCCGCCCGCAGGGGCCGGCCTGCCCCTCCGGGCGTCGGCAAGGCGCCGATGTGGTCACCAGCGTAGGAGCTCGGCCGTGCCGTCGGTTTCGGCGAGCCTGCCGGCGGCATGCTCGGCGAGGCCGCGGGATCCGCTCATGCGGGGAAGAAGCCGGTGATGTCGGCGAGCCGGCCGTCCCGGTGGAGCGCGGTGCTCACGCCCGTGGTGGCGGGTTCGCCCTGCTCGCCGAGCTGGGTCCACCGCGCGAGCGATCGGTCGTGGTGGTGGAGCACCTCGTCGATGCGGAACCGGTGACCGGGGAAGGCCCCGGCGAATCCGGCCATATAGGCGGCCAGTTCGGTCAGCCCGCCGACCTCCGTGCCCGGGTCCCGGTAGGCGACGTCTTCGACCGCGACCGTGCGGAGGGCGGCGAGCCGCTCGCCGGGGTCGGCAGACCAGCACGCGGCATAGTTCGTCCAGAGCCGCTGTGAGTCACTCATGGCCGTCCTTCTTTCTCGGAGCCGATCGACGCCAGTGCGCCGTCGGTGATGGTGTGCAGTTTCGTGCGGGGCGTGCCGGCCCTGACCAGCACCAGCAGGCCCTGGTAGAGGGCCAGCAGCCGGGCCGCCGACTCCGCGACGTCCAGGTCCGCCGGCAGCAGGTCCAGGGAGCGGGCACGCGTCAGGGCGTCGGTGAAGCCGGTTTCGATCGCCTCCAGCCCGCGGCGTACTCCCGCGGCGGCCTGGGGAACGGTGAAGGACTCCACGGCGGTGTTGGTGAGCAGGCAGCCCGGATCGGGATCGAGGCCGGTCTCGAACGCCGAGGTGAAGAAGGACCGGATGCCCGCCACGGGGTCCGCCGGCGTCAGGAGATGGACCCGGACCCGCTCCTGCACCACCTGGTCGTTGTAGGCGTCCAGGGCGGCGCGGAACAAGCCGTCCTTGCTGTCGAACGCCCGGTACAGGCTGCCGGGATGCAGTCCGGTCGCCTCCTCGATGTCCCGCAGCGAGGCCGCCTGGTAGCCGCGGTGGCGGAACAGGCGCATGGCGGAGGCCAGCACTTCCCCTTGGTCCCAGAGTTGCTTGCGTCCCACCGGCACCCCCGTAGTTGAACGAACGCTCACAAAAATAGCATGCCCACGCGGACCCCGGCTCCTGTGGCTCCGCCCGTCCCCGCATCGACCGTCCAACGGGGACCGCGGAAGCGTCCCGGCGAGAGGGGCCGGGCATGTGGCCTGTCACCCGGCAGAGCAGGTGAAGCAGGAGCAGGAGGCAAGGCGGAATTCAGTGGCCCGGTGGTCGCGTGAGTGCGACCGGCCCGGGAGAGGCGGAGCCGGAAACACGTCATCCGATCAGGGGAAGGGCGTGCCACGTAGCGGTACGTGGATGAGGGAGGCAGGGTGGTGCGGTGGCGGAGGCGCGCCGAAATTCGGGGGCTGTCACACCGCGATCTGCGTGATCGCGGACCGATTCGTGCTCGCCCGAGCATGGCCGAGGGGGGAGCCGCCAGGCGGCTCCCTTAGGTAAGGGAAAACGGCACGGCTTAGGATCCGGGTGTGTCCTCTTCTCCCCGGTCTGGTGCTGATTCTTGTCCTGGTGCGTTGCGGGTTCATCAGGCGGCGGACGGGGGGCTTGCCCGGGTTCGGCTGCCTGGGGGAGAGCTGGACGCGGCGCGATTCGCGGTGCTCGCAGACGCTTGTGCCGAGCTCGGGGACGGGGCGCTGGAGCTCACATCGCGGGGGAACGTGCAGATCCGCGGGCTGGCGCCGGGGGCCGAGGTCGAGCTGGGGGAGCGGTTGCGAGCCGGCGGGCTGCTGCCGTCGGCCTCGCATGAGACCGTGCGCAACATCGCCGCGAGTGTGTTGAGCGGGCGGGACGGGCGCGGGTTGGTGGACGTGCGGCCGCTGGTGAGCGCATTGGATGCGGGGCTGTGCGCTGATCCGGAGTTGGCCGGTCTTTCCGGGCGGTTCCTGTTCGTGGTCGATGACGGGCGCGGCGATGTCATCGCGATGCGGGGGGATGTCGGGCTCTACGCGGTCGGGGCCGATGAGTTCGCGCTGGTGCTGGGTGGCAGCGACACCGGGGTGCGGGTTGGGGGCGAGGACGCCGTCGGGGTGGCTTTGCGGGCTGCTCGGGCCTTTCTCGCGGTGCGGGACGGCGAGTGGCGGCTGACCGAGTGGAGTGATCCGGTCGGGCGGCTCGCGGGGTTGCTGCCGGAGGCTTCGGCTGAGGTGATTGAGGTGCCGCGGGTTCCGGCCAAGCCTGCGCTCGGGGTCGTCGAGCAGGTGGACGGGCGCTTCGCGCTGCACGGGATCGTGCCGTTCGGGCGGCTTGAGCCGGGGCCGCTGCGGGATGCCCCGGGACTCGTCGTCACGCCCTGGCGGACCGTGGTGATCACCGATTTGACGGACGTGTCACACTCTCATGGCCTGGTCACCGGGTCCGGATCGTCCTGGGACGGGCTCACCGCCTGCGCCGGCCGGCCCGGCTGCGCCAAGTCGCTCACCGACGTGCGCGCGGACGCCGCCCGCGCCCGCGCCGCGTCCGGCGCGGGGCTGCCGGTGCACTGGTCCGGCTGCGACCGCCAGTGCGGCAGGCCCGCGTCCGCGCACGTCGCGGTCGTGGCGACGGCGGACGGCTACCAGGTGCGGCGCGGCGACCAGGTGCGCGCGCCGGGGCACGACTTGACGGCGACGGCGGCGGCCGTCGCGAGAGCACGGGAGAGCGAGTGATCGACTACGTCCGCGACGGCGCCGAGATCTACCGGCGGTCGTTCGCGACGATCCGGGCCGAGGCTGACCTGGCGGGCCTGCCCGCCGACGTCGCCCGGGTCGCCGTCCGCATGATCCACTCCTGCGGGATGGTGGACCTGGTCCGCGACGTGGCCTACGCGCCCGGCGTCGTGGCGGCGGCGCGGGCCGCGCTGCTGGACGGCAGGCCGATCCTCTGCGACGCCAAGATGGTCGCCGCCGGCGTCACCCGCAAGCGGCTGCCCGCCGGCAACGAGGTCGTCTGCACCTTGGACGACCCACGCGTGCCCGAGCTGGCCGCGAAGATCGGCAACACCCGCAGCGCCGCCGCGCTCGACCTGTGGGGCGACCGCCTGGACGGCGCCGTCGTCGCCATCGGCAACGCCCCGACCGCGCTGTTCCGGCTGCTGGAGCTGGTCGCACAGGGCGCGCCGCGCCCGGCGGCGGTGCTCGGCATCCCGGTCGGGTTCATCGGCGCCGCCGAGTCCAAGGTCGCCCTGGCCGGGTCCGACCTGCCGTATCTGGTGGTGCATGGGCGGCGCGGCGGCAGCGCGATGGCCGTCGCCGCGATCAACGCCATCGCCAGCGAGGAGGAGTGATGACCGGTCACCTGTACGGGGTGGGCGTCGGTCCCGGCGACCCCGAGCTGATCACGCTGAAGGCGGCCCGGCTGATCGAGGCCGCCGACGTCGTCGTCCACCACGCGGCGCGGCACGGCCGCAGCGTGGCCCGCGCGACCGCGGCCGGGCTGCTGCGCGAGGGGCAGATCGAAGAGGCCCTGATCTACCCGGTGACGACCGAGGCGACCGACGACTACCGGGGCGTCATCGAGGAGTTCTACGAGCGCTGCGCCGAGCGGCTCGCCGCGCACCTGGACGCGGGCCGCGACGTCGTGGTGCTGTGCGCGGGCGACCCGTTCTTCTACGGCTCCTACATGCACCTGCACAAGCGGCTGGCGGGCCGCTACCCGACGACGGTCGTCCCCGGCGTCACCTCCATCAACGCCGCGACGGCCGAGCTCGGCCGCCCGCTGGTGGAGCGCGAGGAGGCGCTGACGGTCCTGCCCGGCACGCTGCCCGAGGACGTGCTGGCCGACCAGATCGCCGCGACGGACTCGGCCGCGATCATGAAGCTGGGGCGGACGTTCGGCAAGGTCCGCGGCGCGCTGGAGCGGGCCGGGCGGCTGGACGACGCCTGGTACGTCGAGCGCGCTACCACCGGCCGGCAGCGCCTGTCGCCGCTCGCCGAGGTCGACGCCGAGACCGTGCCGTACTTCTCCGTGGCGATCCTGCCGAGCCGCGTGCACGAGCGGACGCGCCGCGAGCTGCCCGAGACGCCGAAGCAGGAGGGGCAGGGCGAGGTCGTCGTCGTCGGCCTCGGCCCGGCCGGGCGCGAGTGGCTGACGCCGCAGGCGCAGGAGGCCCTCGCCGCCGCCGACGACCTCATCGGCTACGGCCCCTACCTGGACCGGGTCCCGCCGAACGCCCGCCAGGTCCGGCACCCGTCGGGCAACACCGTGGAGTCCGAGCGCGCCGAGCACGCGCTGGGCCTGGCCGCGCAGGGCCGCCGGGTCGCGGTCGTGTCGTCGGGCGACCCGGGCGTGTTCGCGATGGCCACCGCCGTCCTGGAGGTCGCCGCCGCGGACCGCTGGAAGGACGTCCCGGTGCGGGTGCTGCCCGGCCTCACCGCCGCGCAGGCCGTCGCGTCCCGCGCGGGCGCGCCGCTCGGGCACGACTACTGCGTGATCTCGCTGTCGGACCGGCTGAAGCCGTGGGACGTCATCGCCGCCCGGCTCGAGGCCGCCGCGCGCGCCGACCTGGCCATCGCGATCTACAACCCGGCGTCCAAGACCCGCACCACGCAGGTCGCCGAGGCCCGCGACCTGCTGCTGGAGCACCGCGACCCGGACACGCCGGTCGTGCTCGGCCGCGACGTCGGCGGCGCGGGGGAGCGGGTGCGCGTCGTCCGGCTCGCCGACCTGGACCCGGCGGACGTCGACATGCGCACGCTGCTCATCGTCGGCTCGTCGCAGACCCGGTGGGAGAACGGCGTGGTGTTCACCCCGCGCCGCTACCCGAGGTGAGCCAGGCGAGCGCCTCCTGCACGGTCGCCGCGGCGGGGACGCCGTCCGGCAGCGGCGGCCGGTCGACCATCACGACGGGCAGCCCGAGCTCGCGGGCGGCGGCGAGCTTCGCCGCCGTCATCGGGCTGCCGCTGTCCTTGGTCACCAGGGTGTCGATCGCGTGCTCGCGCATCAGCGCCAGCTCCTCGGCGACGGTGAACGGGCCGCGTGCGAGGACGGCGTGCATGCGCGGCGGCACTGGCGGCTCGGGCGGGTCGACGGAGCGGACGAGGAACCAGCGGCGCGCGTCCCCGGCGAACGCGGCGAGGTTCTTGCGGCCGGTCGTCAGGAACACCCGCTCGCCGGGCAGGTCCGCCGCGGCGGCCTCCAGCGTCGGGACGCGCCGCCAGTCGTCGCCCGGCCCCTCGGTCCAGCCGGGGCGCCGCAGCACCAGCAGCGGCAGCCCGAGCCGCCCGGCCGCGGCCACGGCCGCATCGGTCATCACGGCGGCGAACGGGTGGGTGGCGTCCACGACGGCGTCGATCCGCTCGGCGCGCAGCCACGCGGCCAGGCCGTCGACGCCGCCGAACCCGCCGATCCGCACCCGCCCGGCCGGCAGCGCGGGATCGGCGACCCGCCCGGCCAGCGAAGAGATCACCTCGAACGCGGGGTCCTCGTCCAGCCGCCCGGCCAGCCGCCTGGCCTCGCCGGTGCCCCCCAGCAGCAGTATCCGCCTCACAGGAGCATGCTAGGACCGTGAGCGATCTCCGTTACGGCTGGACGACGGGCGCCTGCGCGACCGCCGCGACCAAGGCCGCCCACACCGCGCTGCTGACCGGCGAGTTCCCCGACCCGGTCGAGATCGTCCTGCCGAAGGGGCAGCGGCCCGCGTTCGCGCTCGCGGTGGAGGAGCTGACCGCGGCGTCGGCGACCGCCGGGATCGTCAAGGACGCCGGCGACGACCCCGACGTCACGCACGGCGCGCTGATCCGCTCGACCGTCCGCCCGGGGCCGCCCGGCTCGGGGGTGGTGTTCCGCGCCGGGCCGGGCGTCGGCACGGTCACCAAGCCGGGCCTGCCGCTGGAGGTCGGCGAGCCCGCCATCAACCCGGTGCCGCGCGCGATGATGCGCGAGGTCCTCGGCGACGCCGACGTCATCGTGGAGATCTCCGTCGACCGCGGCGAGGAACTGGCCCGCAGGACCTGGAACCCGCGCCTCGGCATCCTCGGCGGGCTGTCGATCCTCGGCACGACCGGGATCGTCGTGCCCTACTCGTGCTCGGCGTGGATCGAGAGCATCCGCCGCGGCGTCGACGTCGCCCGCGCCGCCGGGTACACCCATGTCGCGGGCGCGACCGGCAGCACCTCGGAGAAGGTCGCGGCGGAGCTGTACGGGCTGCCCGAGGACGCGCTGCTCGACATGGGCGACTTCGCCGGCGCGGTGCTGAAGTACCTGCGCCGCCACCCGGTGCCCCGCCTGACGATCGCGGGCGGCATCGGCAAGCTGGCCAAGCTCGCCAACGGCCACCTGGACCTGCACTCCAAGCGCTCCCAGGTCGATTTCGCCGCCCTCGCCTCCCTCATCGCCGACCCCGTGGTGGCCGAGCAGGTGCGCGGAGCCAACACCGCCCTGGACGCGCTGCAGATCTGCCAGCGGGCGGGGCAGCCGCTCGGCGACCTGGTCGCAGCGCGCGCGCGGGACGTCGCGCTCGACACCCTGCGCGGCGCCCCGATCGAGGTCGACATCGTCGTCATCGACCGGGGTGGCACCATCGTCGGCCGCGCGGGTTAAGGCGCCTCGTCCGTCCAGCCCAGCTTCAGGTAGACGTCCTGGCGGTAGACGGTTCCCGGCTTCAGACCCTCGGTGCCGGTGACCAGGACGTCCTGGAGGCCGAGCACCCGATAGGTGCCCGGCTCCAGCAGGAGGCGGGTGTCGAGCCTGGCATCCCGGGCGGACAGCGCGAGCGCCGGGCGGCCCTCGCTGTCGGTGGTCCGGCCCGCGTTGCGGATCCCGGGCAGCCCGGCGAGCAGGCGGAACACCGCGCCGTGCAGCTTGCCCGAGCCGGGCTGGGTGAGCAGCCCGGCCGCGTTGCGCAGCATCCCCGACGGGCCGCCCTGGCCGGTGGCCGCGTCGAGGTAGGCGCGCAGGGCCTTCGGGTCGCCGGCGAACGCCTCGCGCTGCGCGGCGCTCGGTTCGGACGGCGGGCAGTCGCGCGTCTTCGCGCACCGCTCCGCCTGGTCCGCGAAGAACGCCTCGCGCGCCTTCTTGGCCGCGGGCGACGTGCGCCTGACATCCCACGGCTGGTCCGCCGCCCGCTGGACGATCAGAGAGCCGTTGGAGCGCACCCGCCAGGTCTTCGGGGAGCCCGCGCGGGCCCAGGCGGCGCGGTCGGCGGCGGTCTGCGGGCGGGCCCCGGCGAACCGGCTGCGGGTGACGTCGGCGTCGCGCGGGCTGCGCGCCGCCCAGCCGTCGATCTCCATCCGGGCGCCGACGATCGCGTAGCCGCCCTGGTCGACGCGGTAGGTCTGCCCCGCCACCACGTGGCTGTGCCAGTACCGGCCGGGCGGCGCGGTCTCGGCCTCGTGCGCGGCGGCGAGCAGCACCTGGGACGCGGTGAGCGTCCGCCCGCCGGGCGGAGCGGGGTCCCCGCCGCCGAGCGTCACCACCGTGGCCGCGCAGGCAGCGGCGGCGGCGAGCCCCGCCGCGCCGAGGCTCCAGGCCGGCCGCCGGCGCGGCCGCCGGGCAGGGGGCGCCGCCGCGTACAGCCGGCGCCGGCCCTCGGCGACGACCTCCGCCGACGGCGGGGCGTCGTCCACCAGGAACGCGCGGATCATGCGGTCGTCGTCCATTACCGGTCCTCTCCGAGAGCGGCCCGCACCTTGGCGCGGGCCCGGCTCAGCCGCGAGGCGACCGTGCCGTAGGGGATGTCGAGCGCCGCGGCGATCTCCTCGTTGGTCAGCTCGCCGAGCGCGCTGAGCAGCAGCACGTCGCGCTGCGCGGCGGGCAGGGCGCGCAGCGCGCCGGCCAGGCGCGGCTGCAGGCCCTCGGCCCGCACCCAGTCGAGGACCCGGTCCTCGTGGCCGTCCTGCGCCGCGTCCGGGCCGACCTTGGCGAGGGCCCGGTAGCGGCGCCGCTCCTGCCGCCGGTGCTGCGCGACGAGGTTGGTGGCGATGCCGAACAGCCACGGCCGGACCGAGCCTTTGGCCGGGTCGTAGCGGTCGTGGCCGCGCAGCGCGATGACGAACGTGTCGGCGGCGATGTCGTCGGCCACGTCCCGGCCGAGCCGCCCGGCGATGTAGCGGTGGACGTCGGCGAAGTGCGCGTCGTAGTGCGCGGCGAACTCGTCGGCCCGCCGCGTGCCGGGCGGTGCCACGTCGGCGCCCCTCAAGTGCGGAATCCGGTCATGCGGTGCCTCCCATGATCAGGTGCGGTCACCCCTACTTGGCCGCGGGGCCGATTCCTTTCCCCGGCGATCTCGCCCGGACGGGCCAGGCGGCTCGCTCCGGCGGGGGAAGGCCGCGCGGCGCGCCGCTGCGAGCGTGAAGGGCGCGGGCGAAGGCCGCCCGCACCGGTTCTCAGGAGGACGGATGTCCCGCACGATCGGCGTCACTCTCGCAACGGCCTGCGCGGTGGCCGCCCTCACCGCCACCGGCGACGCGCTCGCCGAGCCCGCCGCAGGAGGGGGCGCCGCGCAGCGCTCCCACGTCACCGGCGACGCGTGGCTGCGCTACCCCGGCGATCCGCAGTACCCGTTCCGGCGGTTCGTCGTGGACGCGCACGGCGGCCCGTTCAAGGTCGTCGACGGGAAGATCACCTGGGGTGCCGCGCACGGCACCATCCGCTTCGACCACTACGCGCCCGACCGGCCCGGCGGCCCCTCGGTGCACCACTGGGGCAGCGTCAAGGTCGACTACGTGATGACCGGCGGCCCGGTCGCGGTGGTCTCGGGCCTCCGCCAGGACGACGTCCCGGCGAACATGAGGCGCGGGACGTTCACCTTCTACCAGGACCCGCGCGGCCACCGGTACGACCGGATGGGCTTCTCCTGGGGGCTGGTCGACCCGGTGTGCCAGCAGATGGGCACCGGCCCCGCGCCGTTCAGCCCCGCCTCCGCCGGGCCGGACGGGCGGTGGCTGAAGGGCTACACCGTCAAGGACTCGCGGTTCCGGCTCCCTGCCGGGGACGTTCAGCAGCCCGACGAGCCGCCCAACTGCGTCCGCTAGGCCGGGACGGCGCCGATCGCGGCGTCCAGGACGCCGGGGAAGCGGGCGTCCAGGTCGTCGCGGCGCAGGGTGACGTAGCGGACGCGGCCGGTCTTGCGGGTGCTGGTCACGCCGGACTCGCGCAGCACCCGGAAGTGGTGGGACATGGTGGAGGCGTTCATGCCGAGCGCCTCCACGACGCCGAGGCACGTCCGCTCGCGGCCGTCCGCCAGCAGCCCGACCATCCGCAGCCGCACCGGGTCGGCGAGGGCGTGCATCAGCGCGATGAAGTCGATGTCCGCGCGGGCGGGCTGGGGAAGCAGGGACATGCCCGCAGCATACGGCCTCGCTTCGATGGTTTGACAAGCGTCGAAGTTTCCGACACTTTGAGATCAATCAAAGTGTTCTGCGGAGGTCCCCCCTTGAGATCACGCCTGCTCGCCCTCGCCGCCGGCACCTTCGCGATCGGCGTGGACGCCTTCGTGACCGCCGGGCTCGTCGCCCCCGTCGCCCGCGACCTGGACGTCTCCCCGTCCGCCGCCGGGCAGCTGGTCACCGTGTTCGCCCTCTCCTACGCGGTGCTGTCGCCGGTCCTCGCCGCGGCGACGGCCCGGTTCTCGCGCCGCCCGGTGCTGCTCGCCGCGCTCGCGCTGTTCGTGCTCGGCAACGTCGCGACCGCGCTCGCGCCGAGCTACCCGCTGGTGCTGGCGACCCGGGTGGTCGCGGCGGCGGGCGCGTCGATGTACACCCCGAACGCCGCCGCCGTGGCCGCCGCGCTCGCGCCGCCCGAGCGCCGCGGGCGCGCGATGGCCGCCGTCATGGCCGGCCTCACCGTGGCCAACGCCATCGGCGTGCCGCTCGGGACCTGGGTCGGCGGCGCGCTCGGCTGGCGGGCCACGCTCTGGCTGGTCGCCGGGCTCGGCGCCGCCGCGCTGGCCGGGGTCGCGCTCGTCGTGCCGGACCTGCGGCTGCCGGTCCCCGACGGGCTGCGCCGCCGGTTCGCGCCGCTCGCCGACCGGCGGGTGGCCGCGATGCTCGGCCTGATCATGCTGCTGTTCGCCGGGTTCTACGCCCTCTACACCTACCTCGGCCCGGTGCTGGCGCCCGCGACGGGCGGCGACGGCGGCCGGCTCGCCGTGGCGCTGTGGGTCTTCGGCACGGTCTCGATCGGCGCGAACCTGGTCGGCGGCCGGCTCGCTGACGGCCTGCACCCGGACCGCGTCCGGATCGGCGCGCTGGCGGCGTTCGCCGTCGTCGTCGCGCTGGTGCCGCTCGTCCGCGACGACTACGCCGTCACGCTGCTGTGGGCCGCGGTGTTCGGGGTGCCGTCCTGGCTCCAGTACGCCACGCACCTGCGGCTGCTGGTGGAGCTGGCGCCGGGGGCGACGCCGCTGCTGATGGGGCTGAACGCCTCGGCGCAGTACGTCGGCATGGGCCTCGGCGGCGCGCTCGGCGGGATCGCGCTGGGCGCCTGGGGCCCGGCGTCGCTCGGCTGGCCCGCCGCCGCCCTCGTCCTCGGCGCCCTCGCCGTTACGGTCGCGACCCGGCGCCCCCGGGTGCCGGAGCCGGTGCCGGTCAGCCGCGGGAGCTGAGGACCTCCAGGGTGCGCTCGCACCAGCGCAGGTTCTCCTGCTCGAACGCGCGGCCGCGCATCAGCGTCAGGTACGGGCCGACGCGCTCGGCCTCGCGCAGGTAGGCGGCCTCGTCGCGGCCGTCCAGCAGCCGGGCGCGGGTGCGGTCGTAGCGGGCGAGCTTGGCGCGCGCCGCCTCCATCCGCGCCTCGACGGCGGCCCGCACGGCCGCGGTGTCGCCCGCGTCGGCGGCCTGCACCTTGACCATCAGCTCGTCGCGGATGGCGGTCGGCCGGGCGGGCTCGGCGGTGAAGGCGCGCAGCGCGTCGCGGCCGGTCCCGGTGAGGGTGAACATCCGCTTGTTGGGGCGGCGCTCCTGCTGGACGACCCGGGCCGCGATCAGTCCGTCCGCCGCCAGCCGGTCCAGCTCGCGGTAGAGCTGCTGCGGCGTCGCGGCCCAGAAGTTGCCGACCGAGGCGTCGAACGCCTTGGCCAGGTCATAGCCGGACGCCTCGCCGTCCAGGAGGGCGGCCAGCACCGCGTAACGCAACGACACCTGGACACCGTAGCAGCGCGGTGATTAATCTCATCGGTACATAGTCAACAAATTGAGTAGTGAGGAGCCGGGCATGCAGTCCTTCCGCAAGGCCGTCGAGGCGAACGACCCCGACGCCGCCATCGCCCTGCTGGCCGACGACGTCGTGTTCACCAGCCCGGTCGTCTTCAAGCCCTACGAGGGCAAGCAGATCACCGCCGCGATCCTGCGCGCGGTCTTCCGCGTCTTCCAGGACTTCCGCTACGTCCGCGAGATCAACGACGGCGACGACCACGCGCTGGTCTTCCAGGCGCGGGTCGGCGACAAGGAGATCACCGGCTGCGACTTCATCCACACCCGCGCCGACGGCCTGATCGACGACTTCATGGTCATGGTCCGCCCGCTGTCGGCCGCGCAGGCGCTGCAGGCCGCGATGGCCGTGGAGTTCGAGCAGATCAAGCGCGAGCTCACTGCCGGCTGAGCGCGCGGGTGATGCCGGTGATGATCGTCGTCGCCAGGACCCAGCCGGCCAGGATCAGCGCGTAGGACAGCCACTGGTACCCGCCCTGCGGCTTGAACGCCTTCTCCTGCCCGAAGTCGATGATCGGCAGCAGCAGGTCGAGGGTGTAGAAGAGGGCGTTGAAGCCGGGTGTCTCGTCCGGCTTGAGGGGCGGCGGGTGGTGCAGCCCGAACGCGGCCGTGCCGGCGGCGAGCAGCGCGACCAGCCACGCGGCGGCGCGCAGCGGCTTGAAGCCGTAGCCGACGGTCACCTCCTGCAGATACCCCCAGATCCGCGCGTACCAGGGCAGCGTGCCGCGGTGGCGGCGCTGCCGGGCGAGTTGGACGGCCCGCACGCCCGCCTCGTCGCCGATCCGCCGGTAGGACGCGGCGAGCTGCTCGTAGGCGAACGGGACGTAGCCGTCGTCGTCGCGTTCGAGGAGGGGCAGGCGCTCCCGGGCGGGCCGGCGCGGATTCAGCGCTGTGTAGACGAACCCGTCGAGCTTGACGACGTCGGGCCAGGCGCCGGGCTCGGCGTGCACCATGTCGATCTGGGACCGGCGCAGGTTCACCGCCCCCTCGATGAGGGAGTCCTCCCGCAGCCACAGCTCGCCGATGGTGCAGCTGCTCGCCCGCAGCGCGGTCTCGCCCGGGTTGGTGAACCGGGCCCCGGCGCAGTTGAGCTGCCCGGAGATCGTCGCGCCGCGCAGCTCCACCCGGCCCTCCGCCTGGAGGCGGTGCAGGACGACGTTGGAGCCGACCGTGAGCGAGGTGGCGTCCAGCACGACACCGCCGGGTGCGGTGAGGCGGGCCCTGGAGAGGTCGAGCGGGCCGGTGACCGTCGCGTCGTGCAGCTCGATCCGGCCCTCGGCCTGTAAGCCGGTCAGGTCGGCGCCGGAGCCGATGACGACCGCGCCCACGTCCAGCGCCGTGCCGCCGGGCTCGGACAGCCGGGCGCCGGTCAGGCCGAGCTGCCCGGGGATCCGGGCGCCGTGCAGCCTGACCTCGCCTTGCGCCTGGAGTTCGTCCAGGGAGACGTTGGAGCCGACGGTGAGCAGCTTGGCGTTCAGCGCCGTGCCGCCGGGCGCGTCCAGCACGGCGTCGCGCAGGTTGACCTTGCCGGTGACCTCGGCGCCGTTCAGCCGGACGGTGCCGTGCGCGGCCAGGCCCACGCCGTACAGGTCGCGCCCGACCGAGACGTGGTTCAGCTCAAGCGCGGTGGCGACGCCGGGCGAGCCGAACTCGGCGCCGTCGCAGAACAGGGCGCCGGAGATCCGCGCGCCGCCGAGCCGGGCGAGGCCGGTGACGCGGCAGCCGGTGACCCGCAGCACGCCGTCCACGTGGATGGTCGCCGCGTCCAGGCCCGGCAGGTGCGAACCTTGCAGGTTGAACTGCCGGACCCGCGCCCCGTACAGGAACGGCACCTCGTCGAAGTGGCAGCCGTGCAGCGACACCGGGTGCTCGACCGTGGCGTACTTCAGGTCGAGGCGCCCGGTGATGCGGGCGGCGGTCATCCGCAGCGACGCGACCTCGCCGTCCGCCGCGCCCTGGGTGAGCAGGAGCGCGCGCAGCACCTTCGCGCGGACGGTGCGTTCCGGCCCCGGCGGGCGGTCGGTGAAGTCGACGCGGCGGCCGCGCGGGAAGGCCCGCCACACGCGGCGTTCCGCCGGGGTCAGGTCGCGGATCTCCATGAATCGGGACGATTCACCGGCGACCGCCCGCTGTCAAGATCGTTATTCGTCGCGGCAGCGGGCGGCCGAGTACAGGTGGCTGTCGGTGAAGCCCGCCGCGGTCAGCACCGACCCGACGATGATCACGGCGGTGCGGCGGACGTCGGCCGCGCGCACCTGCGCGGCGATGTCGGCGAGCGTGCCGCGCAGCACGATCTCGTCCGGGCGGCTCGCGTAGGCGACCACGGCCGCCGGGCAGTCCGCGCCGTAGTTGGGGACCAGCTCCGCGACGACCTCGTCGATCCGCTGCACGGCCAGGTGCAGCACCATCGTGGCGCGGCTGCGGCCGAGCGTCGCCAGGTCCTCGCCGGGCGGCATCGGCGTCGCGCGCGCCGAGGTGCGGGTGAGCACGACGGTCTGCCCGACGCCCGGGACGGTCAGCTCGCGGCCGAGGGACGCGGCCGCCGCCGCGAACGCCGGGACGCCCGGCGTGACCTTGTAGGGGACGCCCGCCGCGTCCAGCCGCCGCATCTGCTCGGCCATCGCGCTGAACACCGACGGGTCGCCCGAGTGCAGCCGCGCCACGTCCTGCCCGGCGGCGTGCGCGGCGACCATCTCGGCGACGATGTCGTCCAGCACCATCTTGGCGGTGTCGACCAGCCGCGCGCCCGGCGGGCACCACGCCAGCACCTCGTCCGGGACGAGGCTGCCGGCGTACAGGCAGACGGGCGCGGCGGCGATGAGGTCCCGGCCGCGCACGGTGATCAGGTCGGCGGCGCCCGGACCGGCGCCGATGAAGTGCACGGTCATTTGACGGCCGTCCACTGGGTCACCGGCATCATCGCTCTCCATCCTGTGAACCCGCCGACGGGGGCGGCGCGGTTGATCGCTATCCGGGTCAGGTCGCCGCCGAGCCGGGCCCGGCCCGCCGCCACGACCTGCTCCGACTCCAGCGTGACGGCGTTGACGACCAGCCGCCCGCCCGGCCGCAGCGCCGCCCAGCAGGCGTCGATCATGCCGGGCGCGGTGACGCCGCCGCCGACGAACACCGCGTCGGGCGCGGGCAGCCCGGCGAGCGCGCCCGGCGCCCGCCCGGTCACGACCCGCAGCGCCGGGACGCCGAGCGCGGCGGCGTTCGCGGTGATCCGGGCGGCCCGCTCGGGCACGGCCTCGACCGCGACCGCCCGGCAGGAGGGGTGCGCCCGCATCCACTCGATGCCGATGCTGCCCGCGCCGCCGCCGACGTCCCAGAGCAGCTGCCCGGGCAGCGGCGCGAGCGCGGCGAGGGTGATCGCGCGGATCTCCCGCTTGGTGAGCTGCCCGTCGTGCTCGTAGGCGTCGTCGGGCAGGCCCGGGACGCGCGGCAGGGCGGGCGCGTCCCCGCAGCGCACCGCGACGATGTTGAGCGGGTCGACGGCGTCGTGGAGGGGGCCGACGCGTTCGTCCGGCGCGCCGAGCCGCTCCAGCACGGTCAGCTCGGCGTCCCCGGCCAGCTCGGCGATCCGCGCGGGCGTGTCCGCGCCGGCGCTCAGCACCAGGACCCGCCGGCCCGGCGCGAGGACGGCGCGCAGCGCCTCCACCGGCCGCCCGACCGCGCTGACGACCTCGGTCTCCTCCAGCGGCCAGCCGAGCCGGGCGCAGGCCAGCGACACCGACGACGGATGCGGCAGCACCCGCAGCCGGTCCGCGCCGAGCAGCCGCACCAGCGTGCCGCCGATCCCGTAGAACATCGGGTCGCCGCTCGCGAGCACCGCGATCCGCCGCCCCTCGTGCGCGGCGAGCAGGCCCTCCAGCGCGGGCAGCATCGGCGACGGCCACGCGACCCGCTCCCCGGTGACCGAGGACGGCAGCAGGTCCAGCTGACGGCCGCCGCCGAAGATCACCTCGGCGGTGCGCAGCGCGTCCCGGGAGGGTTCGGCGAGGCCCGCCCAGCCGTCCGCGCCGATCCCGACGACGGACGTCTCAGACAAGACCGATGATCCGCTCGATGGCGATCTCGATGACGACCCGCTCGGGGTTCGGGCGCGGCGGCTTGTAGCGGACGGCGTACCGGGCCTCGGCGTCCGCGACGGCCTCGGCCGAGTCCAGCACCCGGGCGCGGCCCTCGATCGTCGCCCAGCGCCGCCCGTCGACCTGGCAGAGCGCGACCGGCCCGCCCGCCGCCGCGTTGCGCGCCTTGCGGGTGCCCGCCGAGGTGATCACCCGGGCCACCCCCGCCTCGGGATCGAGCGTCGCGCCGACCGGCACCACGTGCGGCGTCCCGTCCGGGCGGAGCGTGGTGAGCGTGCACAGGTGCCGCTCCCGCCAGAAGGCGAGGACGCGTTCGTCGCTCAGGTCGAGCCGGCGGTCGGGACGTGACGCTTGCTGCATGGGGACGAGGATCTCAGAAGCCGGAGCCTGCTCAGGACGCCGATACCATCGATGTCCGCGAACGGTTCGCGGGAACGAAGGGGGCGGTGTCGTGCGGACGGCAGAGGTCAAGCGGCGATTCCTGGAGCACTTCGAGCAGCGCGGGCACACCGTGGCCGCCAGCGCCCCGCTGCCCGCCGAGGACCCCAACCTGCTGTTCGTCAACGCCGGCATGGTCCCGTTCAAGCCCTACCTGCTCGGCCAGGTCACCCCGCCCTACCCGCGCGCCGCCAGCGTCCAGAAGTGCATCCGCACCCTGGACATCGACGAGGTCGGCAAGACCACCCGGCACGGCACGTTCTTCCAGATGAACGGCAACTTCTCCTTCGGCGACTACTTCAAGGAGGAGGCGATCCGGCTCGCCTGGGACCTGGTCACCAAGGCGCAGGACGACGGCGGCTACGGCCTGGACGCCGAGCGGATCTGGGCGACGGTCTACCTCGACGACGACGAGGCCTACGGCATCTGGCGCGACGTGATCGGCCTGCCCGAGGCGCGGATCGTGCGGCGCGGCAAGGCCGACAACTTCTGGTCGATGGGCGTCCCGGGCCCCTGCGGCCCCTGCTCGGAGCTGTACTACGACCGCGGCCCCGCCTACGGCCGCGAGGGCGGCCCCGAGGTCGACGAAGACCGGTACATGGAGTTCTGGAACCTGGTCTTCATGCAGTACGAGCGCGGCGAGGGCAGCGGCAAGGAGGACTTCCCGATCCTCGGCGACCTGCCCGCCCGCAACATCGACACCGGCATGGGCCTGGAGCGGATGGCCACGCTGCTGCAGGGCGTCGACAACCTCTACGAGATCGACGAGACCCGCCCGATCCTGGACGCCGCCGCCCGCCTGGCCGGCAAGCGCTACGGCGAGCACTCGGGCCACTCGGCCGCCGAGAGCCACCCCGACGACGTGCGGCTGCGCGTCGTCGCCGACCACGTCCGCACCGCGCTGATGCTGATCGGCGACGGCGTCACCCCCGCCAACGAGGGCCGCGGCTACGTGCTGCGCCGCATCCTGCGCCGCGCGGTGCGCGCGATGCGGCTGCTCGGCTACGAGGACCCGGTGCTGCCCGAGCTGCTGCCGGTCGCCCGCGACGTCATGGCGCCGTCCTACCCCGAGCTCGCCGCCGACTTCGAGCGCATCTCGTCCTACGCCTACGGCGAGGAGGAGGCGTTCCGCGGCACGCTGCGCCAGGGCAGCGTCATCCTCGACCAGGCCCTGGACACCGCCGAGGACCGGCTCGGCGCGGCCACCGCGTTCCAGCTGCACGACACCTACGGCTTCCCCATCGACCTCACCGTGGAGATCGCCGGCGAGCGCGGCCTGGCCGTCGACGTCGCGGGTTTCCGCGAGCTGATGAGCGAGCAGCGCCGCCGCGCCAAGGCCGACGCGCAGGCCAAGAAGTCCGGCCACGCCGACACCGGCCTGTTCCGCGCGGTGCTGGACGAGTCCGGCCCGACCGACTGGCTCGCCTACGAGACGCTGGAGACCGACTCCACCGTCCTGGCGATCTTCCACGAGGGGGCGCCGGTCCCCGTCGCCCGCGACGGGCAGATCGTCTCGGTCGTGCTGGACAAGACCCCGTTCTACGCCGAGTCCGGCGGCCAGGACAGCGACGCCGGCGTCCTGGAGGGCCCGAGCGTGTCGGCCGAGGTGCTGGACGTGCAGCGGCCCGTCAAGGGCCTGGTCGTGCACCAGGTGCGCGTCGTCGGCGGCGAGCTGGCCGCGGGCACGCCGGTGCGCGCCAAGGTCGACCCCGAATGGCGCGTCGGCGCCCGCCAGGCCCACTCGGGCACCCACGTCGTGCACGCCGCGCTCCGCCAGGTCCTCGGCCCGGCGGCGCTGCAGGCCGGCTCCTACAACCGGCCCGGCTACCTGCGGCTGGACTTCTCCTGGCGCGGCGGCCTGTCCGCCGAGACCCGCAGCGAGATCGAGGAGGCCGCCAACCTGGCGATCCGCCGCGACCTGCCGGTCGACGTCCGCTACATGCCGCTGCCGCAGGCCCGCGAGATCGGCGCGCTCGCGCTGTTCGGCGAGACCTACGACGAGAACGTGCGCGTGGTGGAGATCGGCGGCGCGTGGTCGCGGGAGCTGTGCGGCGGCACCCACGTCGACCGGTCCGCGCAGATCGGGACGGTCGCGCTCACCGGCGAGTCGTCGGTCGGCGCCGGGCAGCGCCGCATCGAGGCCGTCACCGGCCTGGAGGGCTTCCGCTACCTGGCCCGCGAACGCGACCTGGTCACCCGCATCGCCGAGCAGCTGAACGCGCCGCGCGAGGAGCTGCCCGACCGGATCGCCGCGCTCGTCGAGCGCGCCAAGAAGGCCGAGCGCGACGCGCAGAAGCTGCGCGACGAGATCACCGCCGGGCAGGCGGCGCAGCTCGCCCGCGACGCCGTCGACATCAACGGCGTCGCCTACATCGGCACCGCCACCGACGGCGACGCGCGTGCGCTCGCGAGCAGCATCCGTGACGGCGTCCCTGGAGGCCGGGCGGCCGTCGTGGCGGTCCTGGCCAAGTCCGGGTTCGTCGTCACCACCAACCCGGCCGCCCGCGACCGCGGCCTGTCCGCCGCCGACCTGGTGAAGGCCGCGCTGGAGGGCAAGGGCGGCGGCAGCCCGGAGATGGCCCAGGGCAAGCCCCCGACGGACGGCGCCAAGGTCCTGGACCGCATCGCTGACCTGATCCCGTCGCGTCTGGCCTGAACATAGGGCGGGCGCCGGGAGACCGGCGCCCGCCCTACGGAAACCACTGCTTTCGCGTCGCGGACGGCGCGAAGGTGTTGGACCGCATCGCTGACCTGATCCCGTCGCGCCTGGCATGAAGCGGGGCGGGCACTGGGAGAGCGCGCCTACAAATTGACGCGGATCTCGCCGCCCAAGGCGGCTCCGCCTGCCAGCTCCAGGTCGTCGCCGCTCCAGAAGCGGCCCGGGTCGTACCAGTTCGGGCGGCGGTCCTTGGAGAGCAGCCCCATGTCCTGGTAGGTCGACGCGACGATCTCCGCGCAGAACGCCGTCTCCAGGTTCATGTCGCGCTCCTTCGGGCGGCGCACCGGGATGCGGCCGCGCAGCCACCGCGACGCGAGCCGGCCGGTGGAGGGGAACGGGGTGCCGTCGAGGCGCGCGACCGTGCGCAGCGCGGCGTCCTCCATCTCCCGCGTCGCGGGCGGGTCGAGCTGCCGCAGCCACGCCCGCTGCTCGTACCTGGTGCACCACGCCACGACGGCCTCGCGCAGGTCGTGCAGCTGGGCGCCGCGGTGGTTGCCGCCCGACCACAGGTCCGGCAGCGACCGGCCGAGCTCGGCGTGCCACATCAGCGGCGGCAGGTCGTCGATCACCACCGCCATGCCGACGTGGTTGACGGGGCTGTTGGTCATCGTCTGGATGGCCCGGTCGGCGGCGGTGCGGCCGCGGAACAGCCACACGTCACCGGTGCGGGTCAGTTCTACGGCCTCGTCGAGACCGATGCTCGTGCCGGACATGATCGCTACTTTAGGCACATGAAGTGGTGGAAGGCGCTGGGCATCGCCGGATTCGTCGGGGTCGCCGCGACCGGGGCGGTCATCGTGCGGCAGGAGCGGCGGCGGCGCGCGTACACGCCGGACGAGATCAGGGAGCGGCTGCATCAGCGGGTCGCCGAGAACGAGCGGTAATTCTTACGAGGTGCGTACGGGACGGGCCTGAACCGGGTTTTCCCGCGGTTCGCGTCCTACGTTCGCACCATGCGAGTGCTGCTCACTGGAGCGTCGGGGTTCATCGGCTCCCATATCGCCGAGGCGCTGGACGCCGCCGGCCACGACGTGCGCACCCTGGACCTGCGCGACGGCCAGGACGTGCGCGACCCCGGCGCCGTCGCGCCGCTGCTGCGCGGGGTCGACGCCGTCTGCCACCAGGCCGCGATGGTCGGGCTCGGCGTGGACGTGTTCGACCTGCCCGCCTACACCTCGGCGAACGCGCAGGGCACCGCCGTGCTGCTGGCGGAGATGGCGCGGGCCGGGGTGGGGCGCCTCGTGCTGGCCTCCTCGATGGTGGTGTACGGGGAGGGCGCCTACGCCTGCGCCGAGCACGGCCCGGTCCGGCCCGCGCCGCGCGCCGAACAGGATCTGGCCGCCGGGCGGTTCGAGCCGCCGTGCCCGGTCTGCGGCGCGCCGCTGGCGCCCGGCACGGTCGGCGAGGACGCGCCGTTCGACCCGCGCAACGTCTACGCCGACACCAAGGTCGCGCAGGAGCACCTGGCGGCGTCGTGGGCGCGGATGACCGGCGGCACGGTGGCCGCGCTGCGCTACCACAACGTGTACGGGCCGCGGATGCCGCGCGACACCCCGTACGCGGGCGTCGCGGCGCTGTTCCGGTCGCGGCTGGAGCGCGGCGAGGCGCCGCTGGTGTTCGAGGACGGCGGCCAGCGCCGCGACTTCGTGCACGTCCGCGACGTGGCCCGCGCCAACGTCCTCGCGCTCGAAGGCGAGGGCGCCTACAACATCGCCAGCGGCGAGCCCCGCACGATCGCCGACATGGCGGCCGCGCTCGCCGCCGCCTACGGCGGGCCCGAACCGGTCGTCACCGGCGGATACCGGCTCGGCGACGTCCGGCACATCGTGGCCAGCCCTGAACGCGCCCGCGCCGGACTGGGCTTCACCGCGCAGGTCCCGTTCACCGACGGCATGGCGGAGTTCGCGGGGGTGCCCGCATGATCGAGGTGATCCTCCCCTGTCTGGACGAGGCCGCGGCCCTGCCATGGGTGCTGACCCGGATGCCGGACGGCTTCCGGCCCATCGTGGTCGACAACGGCTCCACCGACGGGTCCGCCGAGGTGGCGGCCGGGCACGGCGCCCTCGTCGTCGCCGAGCCGCGGCGCGGCTTCGGCGCCGCCTGCCACGCCGGCCTGGAGGCCGCCACCGCCGACGTCGTCTGCTTCATGGACGCCGACGCCTCGCTCGACCCCCGCGAGCTGCCGCGCCTCGTCGCCGGGCTGGACGCCGCCGGCCTGGTCCTCGGCCGCCGCCGCCCGGCCGGCCGCGGCGCCTGGCCGCCGCACGCCCGCCTCGGCAACGCCGTCCTCGCCCGCTCGCTGAACCGCCGCGCCGGGACCCGCCTGCACGACCTCGGCCCGATGCGCGCCGCCCGCCGCGCGCCGCTGCTGGACCTCGGCCTCGCCGACCGCCGCTTCGGCTACCCGCTGGAGATGGTGCTCGCCGCCGCCCGCGCCGGCTGGACGGTCACCGAGCTCGACGTCGCCTACCTGCCCCGCACCGGCCGCTCCAAGGTCACCGGCACGGCCCGCGGCACCCTGCGCGCCGTCCGCGACATGCGCCGCGTCCTGGCCGAGGTGGCCGCGTGAACGCCGACCTGATCGTGATCGCGAAGGAGCCCGTCGCGGGGCGGGTGAAGACGCGGCTGACGCCCGTCTACACGCCCGAGCAGGCCGCTCGCCTGGCCGAGGCGGCGCTCGCCGACACCCTCGACGCCGTCGCGGCCACGCCGGCCGGGGCCCGGACCCTCGCGCTCGCCGGGCGGGCCGGGCCGTGGCTGCCGGCCGGCGTCCAGGTGATCGCGCAGCGCGGCGCCGGGCTGGACGAGCGGCTCGCGCACGCGTTCGACGACGCCTACGCCGGCCGGCCCCTCGTCCTGATCGGCATGGACACCCCGCAGGTCACCCCCGCGCTGCTGGAGTCGGCGGCGGACGCGCTGCGCACCCGCGACGCGGTGTTCGGCCCCGCCGCCGACGGCGGGTTCTGGCTGCTCGGCCTGCGCCGCCCCGACGCGGCGCTGCTGCGCGGCGTCCCGATGTCGCGGCCCGACACCGGCCGCCGCCAGCTCGCCCGGCTGCGCGGCCTGGACGTGGCGCTGCTGCCCGAGCTCACCGACGTCGACACCCCCGCCGATGCCGCGCACGTCGCCCGCCTGGCCCCGCACGGCCGGTTCGCCGCCGCGCTGCAGGGGGTGGCCGCGTGATCGGGGAGCTGTACGCGCAGGCGCTGCGCGGCCACGACGGGGTGGAGATCGAGGACGCCGCCGGCGCGCGCCGCCCGCTGCCGGTCGACGACTGGCGGACGCTGCAGCCCGGCGACGCCGGCCTGCTGGACCGCTGCGCCGGGCCCGTCCTGGACGTCGGCTCCGGCCCCGGCCGCCTCACCGTCGCGCTCACCGCGCGCGGCCTGCTGGCGCTCGGCATCGACATCGCGCCGCACGCGGTCGCGCTCACCGTCGCCGCGGGCGGCCTCGCCCTCTGCCGCGACGTGTTCGACCAGGTCCCCGGCGCCGGCTGCTACGCGACCGTGCTGCTCGCCGACGGCAACATCGGCATCGGCGGTGATCCGGCGGCGCTGCTGCACCGCGTCTGCGGCCTGCTCGCGCCCGGCGGCCGGGTGCTGGCCGAGGTCACCGCGCCGGGCACCGCGTCCCGCGTCGAGCGGGTGCGGCTGCGCGCGGAGGACCGGGCGGGGGAGTGGTTCTCGTGGGCGACGGTGTCGGCCGACGACGTCGCCACGCTCGTCCCCTGGCTCCGCGTCACCGACCGCTGGGAGGAGGCGGGGAGATGGTTCGTGGCACTGCGCTACTGAATCCGGCCGCGATCGGGAGGCGCTTCACCAGCCGCCTGCACGACGAGCGCGTCGCCGCCTGGCTCGGCATCGCGCTCGGCGTCTCCTTCACCACGGCGTTCGTCACCGGCCTGATCAGCCACTTCATGCAGCACCCGCCGGACTGGATGGTGTGGCCGTCGCGGCCGGTCGGCCTCTACAGCGTCACGCAGGGCCTGCACGTGATCGGCGGCCTCGCCACGATCCCGCTGCTGCTCGCCAAGCTGTGGACGGTCTACCCCAAGCTGTTCGCCTGGCCGCCGTTCCGCTCCGCCGGGCACGCCGCCGAGCGCCTCGCGGTGCTGGTCCTCGTCGGCACCTCGCTGTTCCAGCTCGCCACCGGCCTGTTCAACATCGCCTACTGGTACCCGTTCCCGTTCAACTTCCCGGTCGCGCACTACTGGACGTCCTATCTGCTCGTCGGCGCGCTCGTCGTGCACGTGGCGAACCAGTGGGCCACCGCGCGGCGGACCGTCATGACCCGGCCCGAGGACGGCGTATGGCGGCGCGGCTTCCTGCTGACCGTCGCCGCCACGAGCGGCGTCGTCGCGCTCACCACCGTCGGCGAGGCGTTCCGGCCGCTCGCCGCGCTGGACCTGCTCGCGCCGCGCCGCCCCGGCACCGGCCCGCAGGGCCTGCCGGTGAACAAGACCGCGCAGGCCGCCGGGGTCACCGCCGCCGGCCCGGCGTGGCGGCTGCGCGTCACCGGCCGCGTCGGCCGCGAGCTGTCGCTGTCCCTGGCCGACCTGCGCGCGCTGCCGCAGCACACGGTGCGGCTGCCGATCTCGTGCGTCGAAGGCTGGACGGCGTGGGGCACCTGGGACGGCGTCCGGCTCCGCGACGTGCTGCGTGCGGCGGGCGTCTCCGGCGGCGCGCGTGTCCGCGTCGAGTCGCTGGAGCGCGGCGGCGCGTATCGCAGCTCGTGGGTCGACGCGCCGCACTGGCACGACGAGCTCACCCTGCTCGCCCTCGGCCTGAACGGCGAGCCGCTCGCCCCCGACCACGGCGCGCCGTGCCGGCTGATCGCGCCGAACCGGCCCGGGGTGCTCCAGACCAAATGGCTGACCGAAGTGGTGGTGGCATGAGATTCCTCGCCTATGGCGCGGGCGTCGCGCTGATGGCGATCGGGGCGCGCGGGTTGTTCCTGCACGTGCCCGACCTGCTCGGCTGGGCGAAGTGGGTCGTCGGGGCGGTGGTGCTGCACGACGCCGTCCTCGCCCCGGCCGTGCTGCTCGCCGGCGCGGTCACCGCCCGCCGCCACGTGCTGCAGGGCGCGCTCGCGGTCGGCGGCGTCATCACGCTCGTCGCGCTGCCGATGGTGCTGCGCCTCGGCCGCCACCCGGACAACCCGTCGATCCTGCCGCTCGACTACGGCCGGAACCTGCTGATCGTGCTGGCGGCGGTCGCCACCACTGCCGCCTTCGTCCGGTGGCGGCTCCGATGAGGCCCGCGCTCCCCGCAGCGCGCGCGCTGCGACGACCCGTGCCGGTCGCGCTGCTGGCCTGGGCCCTGCTCGTCGGCGTGATGTTCACGCTCGGCCAGGTCACCCACCAGACCGAGGACGCCGTCGCCCCGATGCACGCCTTTGTGCGCCTGCTCACCTGGCAGCTCCTGCCAGCAGCGGCGTTCGCGGCGGTCGCCATTGCGGTGCTGCCGCCTCTCGCCCGCCGACTGCCCTGGCGCCGCCTGCTGCTGCTGAGCTGGGCGGTCGGCGCGGCCTGGGCGGTCGTGCTCGCCGTCAGCGAGGGCTGGTCCGCGCTGCACGCGCCGCTGGACTGGCCTACCGAGTACCCAGCCGGGCTCGCCGCCGTCCGCGCCGACCCCGCCGGCTGGCTGCGCACCTTCACCGACCGGCTGAACGACTACCCGACGCACGTCAAGGGCCACCCGCCGCTGCCCACCCTGACGCTGTGGGCGCTGGACGCGATCGGGCTGCCCGGCACCAGCTGGGCCGCGGCGTTCCTCATCACCACCGGCTCGTCGTCGATCATCGCGATCGCGCTGACCGTCCGGACGCTGGCCGGCGAGGAGACGGCGCGCCGCGCCCTGCCCTACCTCGCGCTCGCCCCGTTCGCGCTGTTCGTCGCGACCTCGATGGACGTGTTCTTCCTCTTCGTCGCCGCGTGGGGGACCGCGCTGCTGGCGCACCGCCGCCCCCTGCCCGCGGGCCTGCTGCTCGGCGCGCTGCCGTTCCTCAGCTACGGGCTGCTGCCGATGTTCGCCGTCCCGGCGGCGGTGGCGCTGATCATCCGCCCGCGCTGGATCCCGCTGCTCGCCGGGCTGGCCGTCGTGCCGGTCGCGTTCACCCTGGGCGGGTTCTGGTGGCCGGACGGCGTGCTCGCCACCAAGGAGGCCTACGACGCCGCCGGCGGATCGGCCCGGCGCCCCTACTGGTTCTTCCTCTTCGGCAACTACGCCGTCCTCGCGTTGCTCACCGGACCCGCCGTGGCCGCCGCGCTGCCCGCCGCAGCGCGCGCGCTGCGGCAGCGGATGCCGCCCTACGCCCCGGTCGCCCTGCTCGCCGCCGCCGCGCTCCTCGGCACTCTCGCCCTGGACCTGTCCGGCGTGACGAAGGGCGAAGTCGAACGCATCTGGGTCCCGTTCGCCGGGTGGATCGTGCCGATCGCGGCCCTGCACCGCACGCCCGGCCGCGCCTGGCTCGGCGTCCAGGCCGCCACGGCGATCGCCGTCCAAGCCCTGCTCCATACGGGCTGGTGACCAGGCCGAAACCCGTGCGGCGCTGGCCGCATCAGGCCGCCGGACACCACCGACCTGCACCGCGTCCAAACGATCTGTGGCAGCCCGTTGACACAGGGTCAGGGCAGCGATCGGGTGAGGGGCGCGAGGGGGTGTGCACCTTCCCTCGTCCCCCACCGGGAGCCGTCATGACCACGCCGTACCAGCGCCAGATCGAGTCCGACCTCACCGACATCGGCAAGGCGCTCTCCGCCAAGGGCCTCGATGCCACCGAGCGCGAGCGGCTGCTGCGCCGCCTGCTGCGCGTCGCGCGCCGCGCCGCCTCCGACCCCGCCTACGACCCCGACCGCGCCGCCAAGCTCGTCGCGGCCCAGCCGAAGGTCACCGGGACCGGCGCCGACCGCATGAACGGCCAGCTCGCCTCGGCCGCACACGTCCTCGGCCGGGCGGCCAAGTGGCGCTCGGACGGCATGACCTTCGCCAAGCTGAAGTACCGCTTCATGGGGAAGACGCCCGCGGACGCGATCTTCATCGCGCAGGCCGCGTACATGACCGGCGACATGTTCGGGGTCTCGGCGGCGCTCACCCTGAACCCCAAGGCGCACGTCGCGCTGTTCTACGACCCCTGCGCCAACTCCGACCGCGATGCCCGCGCGCACCTGCTGCGCTTCTACGACAAGTCGTCCGACACCTGGCACCCGCGGGTCGCGCTGATCCCGACCACCGACTGCGAGGCCGCCTACCGGCTCTCCATCGACGGCCGTTTCCCCGACACCGTCTTCCCCTCCGGCGTCCCCGAGCCGCTGAGCAAGGTCGGCAAGTGCGTGCCCATCGGCACCGCCACCGCCATGGTCGCCGACGCCTACCGGGCCGGCGCCAAGAAGGCCACCGCGGCCCTGCAGGCCGAGTGGCTGCCGACCGGCTGGGAGGACGGCTCGCTGCGCCCGGTCAAGGGCGGCAAGAGCCTCGCCGAGTGGGTCGGCAAGCGGTTCGACACCAGGAACGTCTACGCGTTCATCTGGTTCCGCCGCAGCGGCACCAAGGGCGGCGCGCACCCCGAGCTCGACACCAGCGTCAAGGTGACCGGCGAGCTGATCGAGGCCGTCCGCATCGCCGACCCGATCACCAAGCAATGGCTCATCCCGAACGCCAAGGCCGTCGTCATCGGCGACGCCGGGCACGGCCTGTCCGACAAGGCCGACATCGACTTCACCGAGTTCTGGAACGACCCCGGCAGCCCGTTCACCGACGGCGACCGCCGCACCCAGCTCGCCCTGTTCGCCTACCTGAACAAGCGCGGCATCACCTACATGAACATCGGCATGCGCAGCGGCGCCCTGGAGGGGCCGGCGCTGCTGGGCGCCAAGACCGTCTACATGGAGGAGCTGTACAACCTCCAGGAGGGGCGGATGGACAAGTGGGACGGGCCCGTCCCCGGCTACCACCGCATCGCCCTCGGGCACGTCCCGACCGAGCAGGGCAAGCGCGTCCTGGACCAGCTCATCCTGGCGGGCCTGGAGCGCGCGGGCGAGGACCTGACCGAGTCGGTGCGCGGCCTGGCCGCCGCGAGCGGGATCGCCGAGGCCACCGTCCGCGAGCTGTTCGCCGCCGCCGCCGGCGCCGGCATCTCGCCCGCCAAGCACATCTTCGACCCCGCCGCGCCGAAGGCCTGCTTCGACAGGCTCTACGCCGCCATGGACAAGAGCCTCGGCGGCAAGATCATGAGCATCTCCGAGCCCAGCTGGAAGAACTGCGTCTACTGGGGCTACGGCGGCATCCGCGCGTACCAGTCGCAGGGCAAGTACCTGGTGAAGCAGAAGATCTGCGCGGACTACGACGGTCCCGCCGAGGGCCTGTCCAAGGCCGACAAGGAGGCGCTGTGGAACGTCATCGCCCACACCATCGGCGGCTGGGAGACGCAGTAGCGGGCTAGGCGGCCAGGGCCTCGCGGTTGGCGGAGACGAACTCGGCGAACGTGCGCGGAGGGCGTCCCGTGAGGTCCTGGACCGCCGTGGTCGTGGCGGCCAGCGAGCCGGCCGCGACCTCCTTCAGCAGGACGGCGACGTCCTCGGCGAACCGGGCGGGCAGGCCCTGCGACCGCAGGGTCGCGGCCAGTTCGTCCGGCGGCAGGTCGACGTAGCGGACGGTCCGGCCGAGCGCGGCCGAGAGCATGCCGGCGATCTCCGCCTGGGTGAGGGCCTGCGGGCCGGTGAGGACGAACGTCTCGCCGGCGCCGTAGGGGCCGGTCAGCAGCGCGGCCGCGCAGTCGGCGATGTCGGCGCAGTCGATGTAGGAGACGCGGGCGTCGCCGTACGAGCCGACCAGGTCGCCGTCCGCGCTGAAGGAGCCCGCGCCGGTGACGAAGTTCTGCATGAAGCCGCTCGGCTGCAGCAGCGACCAGCCGAGCCCGGACGCCTTCAGGTGCTGCTCGATCTCCCAGTGCGCGCCCTCGGCGAGGCGCCCGCCCTGGTGGGCGTGCCAGACCGACACCTTCACGACCCGCTGGACCCCCGCGCGCCGCGCGGCGTCGATGGCGTCCTTCTGCTGGCGGACCATGGGCTGCTCACCGGGCACGGGCAGGGCGCCCGCGCCGTTGAGGAACAGCCGGTCGACGCCCTCCAGCGCGGCCTCGACCGAGGCGGGGTCGTCGAAGTCGCCGACGGCGAAGTCGCAGCCGAGCGCGCGGCCCTTGGCCGCGTCGCGGACCAGCGCGCGGAACGGCACGCCGGCGGCGCGCAGCCGCCGGACGAGCGGGCGGCCGATGGAGCCGGTGGCCCCGGTGATCAAGATCATGACTGTCTCCCGGATAAGCTGAGGCACCCTCGGGAAAATTAAACCGAGGCACCCTCGATTTAGCAAGGGGGGCCCGATGGCCGCCGCCCGCCGCCCGCGCGCCGACGCGCTGCGCAACCGCGACCGCCTGCTCGCCGAGGCCGACGCCGCCTTCCGGGAGAAGGGGACGGACGCCTCGCTCGAAGGGATCGCCCGCCGCGCCGGCGTCGCCACCGGCACCCTCTACGGCCACTTCCCGACCCGCCGCGCCCTGCTCGGCGCGCTGCTGCGCGACCGCAACGCCGAGCTGTTCCGGCGCGGCGAGGAGCTGCTCGCCGCCCCGGACCCGGCGGCCGCGCTCACCGCGTGGGTGCACGCGGTCACCGAACATGCCGCCGCCTACCAGGGGCTCGCCGCCGAGCTGGCGGAGGGCATCGACGACGAGGCGTCCGAGCTGCACGAGTCCTGCGTGCGGATGGCCGACATCGGCGACCGGCTGCTGGAGAACGCCCGCGCCGCCGGCGCTCTGCGCCGGGACGCGACCGGCGCCGACCTGTTCGCGCTGATGAACGCCGCCGCCTGGACGGGGGAGCGGACGTCCCCCGAGCAGGCCGGCCGCCTGGTGGACCTCGCCATGGGCGGCCTGCTGGCGCCCCCGTGTTAACTTCGCTGCGGATTCGTCTTCGCTGAAGAAGGGGGCGCCGTGCCGACGGAACAGCCGGACGCGGGCCGGGCCTACCGCCGCTACCTGAGCGCGGTGATGCTGCACGGCCACGCCAGCGCCAAGGCGGTCGGGCTCGGCGCGACCGACCTGTACGCGCTGAACATCCTGGAGCTGGCGGGCCCGATGACGCCGGGCGAGCTCGGCGCGCGCACCGGCCTGACGACGGGCCCGACCACCCGGCTGGTCGACCGGCTGGAGGCGGCCGGGCACGTCCGCCGCGTCCCGGTGCCCGGCGACCGCCGCAAGGTGATCGTGGAGCCGGTCGGCCGGCCCGCCGACCTGGACCGGGTGCTCGCCCCGGTCCGCCGGCGGGTCGGCGACATCATCGGCTCCTACCCGCCCGAGCAGCAGGCGGTCCTGTTCGACTACTTCGCCCGCGCCGCCGAGGCCTACCAGGAGGCCGCCGACGAGCTGCGCGCGGGCGAGGACGCCTCCGCCTGATCAGCCGAAGGCGCCGCCCATCAGGCCGAACGTCACGTTGTCGACCGTGCCGTCGGCGCTGAAGTAGACGCGCAGCTGGTTGAGGCCCATGTTGCCCATGAGCAGCTCGGGCTCGCCGACGTAGAGGGGCACCAGCCCGGCGCGCTCGAACAGGCCGAGGACCATGGCGCGCATCACCGGGTAGCGGTCCTGCCGCAGGACGAGCTGCTGCACGACGGAGGCCGCCGTCTCGATGGCCGCCATCATGCCGTCCTCCGACGAGCGCGGCGTGCCGGGGTCGGTGACGGCGAGGTGGTGCTCGCCGTCGCCGTCGGTCACCTGCCAGAGCGCGCGGGCGCCGCCGAGGTGCGCGGCCGAGCGGGCGAGGAGCTCCGCGACGTGCGGCTGCCGCGGGTGGTCGCCGAGGTCGACGCGGTCGGCTGCCAGCCACTCGGCGCCGAGCCGGGTGAGGGCCGACCGGGTCTCCGCCGCGTCGCCCGTCCACTCCCAGACGCCGTTCGGGCGGAGCACGCCGACCTCGTGGGCCTGCAGTTCCAGGGCGTCGCCGAAGCGCAGCAGGCCGGCGCCGGGGTCCCAGTCGTAGTTGCGCCGGTCCCAGCCCTTCTCGCGCAGATGGTCGTAGATGCCGAACTCGCCGTCGAAGCCGCAGGCCACGGCGGGCGCGAGGTGTTCCAGGAGCGGGCCGGGCAGGGGAGCGGGCACGTCGAGCTCGATGACCCGGGGGTAGGAGGTCGCGTCCCCCTCGGCGGTGAGCTTGCCGTCCGGCCCGGCTCCGGCCAGGGCGCCGCCGGGCAGCTCGACGACCGTCTCGCCGCCGTCGTCGCGGCACGCCAGGCCGTGGTGGTCGGCGTAGCCGCGCAGCATCGCGGCGCCGAGCCGCTCCCGGTCGTGCACGCCGAGCAGCGCGGCGCCGCCGCGCAGGTACACGGCGGCCGCGTCGGACGGCCCGTCCGGGAGCGCGAGCCCGTCGGTGACGATGAAGGTGAGCGCCCGGCCGCCGTGCCCGTGCCGGAGGACCCCGGCGGCGCCGAGCAGCCCGAGCGCCATGACGGCCAGGTCGTCGGCGGCGGCCCGGGGGTCGTAGAACGCGCCGAGGTCCAGCAGCGGCTCGGTGAGCTCGGGGACGCCGTGCTCCTCGCCGAGCGCGCGCAGCCGCTCGGCGTGCTCGGCCCCCGGCGAGCCGGGCCGCACGCCCGCCGCCCAGAACCACTGGAAGGTGCGGTTCTCGGCGTAGCTGCCGAGCACGCCCACGCGCACGTCCCGGTCGCCGACCCGTCCGGTGCCGCGCGCCAGGTCCCGTTCGAAGGGCTGCCCGGCGAGCGCGGAGTGGTGCCGTTCCAGCCGTTCGGCGGTGACGGCCAGGTGCGGGGCCGCCAGCTCGAGCAGGGCGTCACTGAACGTGCGCATCCGTTCTCCCATCATGATCGGCGCAGGAGCCGATCATGATAGGGGCGCGGTCAGCCGGCGGCGCCCCGAATGACCGAGGTGATGCCGGCGCCGCTGGTGACGACCCGCTCGTACTCGGGCCGGCGCAGCTCGCCGCCCATGAAGGGGCGGGGGTTGCGGTGCACCGCCGGGCTCGGCTCGGCGGCCAGCGCGGCGAAGTGGATCTCCTTGACGCCGGTGGCGGCCACGATCCGGGCGACGTTGCGGTCGGTGATGCCGCCGCCCGGCATGATGACGATCCGGTCGCCGGCGTGCCGGACCAGCTCGGCGATGAGCGGCGCCCCCTCCAGCGCGCTGACCTCCTGCCCGGAGGTGAGGACGCGGGCGACGCCGAGGCCGGCCAGGGTGTCGAGGGCGGCGAACGGGTCGGCGGTCATGTCGAACGCGCGGTGGAAGGTGACCGGCAGCCCGCCCGCCGCCGCGATGAGCCGCTCGGTGAGCGGCACGTCGACGGTGCCCTCGGGGGTGAGCGCGCCGATGACGACGCCGTGCGCGCCGGCCTCCCGGGCGAGCCGCACGTCGTGCTCCATCGCGTCGGCCTCGTGCGCGTCGAAGATGAAGTCGCCGCCGCGCGGCCGGATGATCGGGTGCACCCGGACCCCCGGCGCCGCGGCGAGCGCGGCGCGCAGCGTGCCGAGGGTCGGGGTGATCCCGCCCTCGAACAGGGCGGCGCACAGCTCCACGCGGTGGGCGCCGGCCTTGGCGGCGGCGACCGCGCCCTGGACATCCTCGATGCAGATCTCGTAGGTGAGGCTCACTTAGTTCCCTTCGGTGACCCGGATCGCGCCGACCGGGCGGCCGCCGCCGAGCACGGGGACGTCGCCCAGCGCGGCGGCGGCCGGGGTGATGTCGGCGCCGAGCGCGCGCAGCGCGTGCAGGGCGATGGCGGTGGTGGCGCGCGGGCTGCCGTCGACGACCTTGACGGCGACGGCGTGCCCGGCGGCGGTGGCGGCGATGAGGACGCCCTCGGCGCCGCCCTTGACGACGGCGCCGGGCAGCGCCCGCATCAGCTCGGTGTTGGCGTGCCCGGTCCCGCCGACGTACTCGGGGTGGGCGCGCATGGCGTCGGCGACGGCGCGGGCGGGGCCGCCGGCGGCGGTGGCCAGCGACCGGGCGGCGCGGGCGAGGCCGGTCAGCGTGAGGCCGAACAGCGGCGCGCCGCACCCGTCGACGGCGACCGGCGCCGGCGACTCCCCGGCGCTGTCGGCCATGGTGGTGCGCACGCCCTGCTGCAGCGGGTGCCCGGGGTCGAGGTAGCTCTCGGTCGGCCAGCCGTTGGCGGCGCAGGCGGCGAGCATCGCGGCGTGCTTGCCCGAGCAGTTCATGTGCTGGACCGACGGCCCGTGCCCGGCGCGGACCAGCGCGTCGCGCGACGCCTCGTCCTCGGGCCACGACGGCGGGCACCGCAGGTCGTCGAAGCCGAGCCCGGCGTCCGCCAGGATCGCCGCGACCGTCTTGACGTGGAAGTCCTCGCCGGTGTGGCTGCCCGCGGCGATCGCCAATCGCTCCCCGGCCAGCGGCGCGCCCGCCGCCAGGCAGGCCAGCGCCTGGAACGGCTTGGTGGTGGAGCGCGGCAGGACGGTGCCGGCGACGTCGCCGCGCCGGTAGGCGAGCGTGCCGTCGGGGGCGAGCCCGGCGACGCTGCCGTAGTGCAGGCTCTCGGTGAATCCGTTGCGGACGACCTCGGCCAGGACGGGGTACATGTCTTCCTTTCAGGGCGTCAGGGCGTGGCGGCGGGGACGCGCGCGGGCCTGGCGGCCCGGACGCCCTGCCGGGCCTGCAGCGTCCGCGCCGCCTTGGCCAGCGCCGCGTTGATGACCAGGTAGATGACCGCGATCACCAGGTAGGTCTGGATGAGCAGGTGGTTGTAGTTCGCCAGCACCTTGCCGCTGTAGAGCAGCTCGGCGTAGCTGACGACGAAGCCGAGCGAGGTGTCCTTCAGCAGCCCGGCGGACTGGCTGATCAGCGACGGCAGCACCCGCCGCACCGCCTGCGGCAGCACGATCAGCCGCAGCGTGCGGCCGCGGGTGAGGCCGAGCGCGAGGCCCGCCTCGCCCTGCCCGCGCTCCACCGAGGCGATGCCGGCGCGGAAGATCTCGGCGAACGCGGCGGCGTTGGACACCGTGAGCGGGACGACCAGCTTCCAGAACAGCGGCAGGTCCAGCCCGTACCGGGGCAGCGCGAACAGCACGACGTACACGAGCAGCAGCGCCGGGACGGTCCGCACGACCTCGACGTAGGCGGCCGACGGCCAGCGGATCCAGCGCGACGGCGACAGCCGCCCGACGGCGAGCGCGATGCCGGCCGCGGCCGACAGCGCGATCGACACGGCGGCGGCGTACACGGTGGCGCGCAGGCCGTCCAGCAGGTAGCGCCACATCGGCCAGGTGGCGTAGGGGCGCCAGCGCGACGCCGCGAGCTGGCCGTGGTCGGCGAACTGGCGCAGCGCCAGGCCGATCAGGGCGAGCAGGACCAGGACCGACACGGCGGTGGCGACGCGGATGCGCCGCCGGGCGCGCGGGCCGGGCTCGTCGAACAGCAGCCGTGCGTTCATCGCAGGATCACCAGCCTGCGCTCCAGCACGCCCGACACCAGGCCGGTGAGCGCCGACAGCGCCATGTAGCACAGGCCGGCCGTCACGAAGATCCAGATGGGGTCGGCCTCGGCGAGGTTGACGCGGTTGGCGGCGGCGGTGAGCTCGACCAGCCCGACCGCCGCGGCCAGCGCGGTGTTCATGATGGTCATGATGGCGAGGTTGCCGAGCGGCTGGACGACGGTGCGCAGCGCCTGCGGCAGGATCACCAGCCGCAGCGACTGGGTGAAGGTGAGGCCGAGCGCGCGGGCCGCCTCGCCCTGCCCGACCGGGACCGCGTTGATGCCCGAGCGGACCGCCTCGGCCACGTAGGCGCCCTGGTAGAGCGCGATGACGACCACGGCGGTGGTGAACAGCCCGGCGGTGACCCCGATCTCGGGCAGGCCGAACACCGCGAGCACCAGCCACACCAGCAGCGGGATGTTCTGCAGGATCTCGACGTAGGCCATGCCCGCGCCGCGCAGCACCGCGACCGGGGCGGCGCGCAGCGCGGCGACGACGACGCCGGCGACCAGCGCGCCGGCCAGGGCGAGCAGCGACAGTTCGACGGTCTGCAGCAGGCCGGCGCCGAACTCGGGGAGGTGACGGGTGATGACGTCCATGTTGTCCTTGGGACGGTCCGCCGGAGGGCGGGACGGGGTCCGGCCGCCGCCTCGTCCGGGCGGCGGCCGGGCGGCTCACTCCGAGCCGGGGGCCGATCCGATGGCGGGCGGCTGGGGCGCGTCGCCCTGCACCACGGTGCCGATGGAGTTCTTCCAGGTCTTCGCCCACAGCCCGGACGCCTGGATGGTCTTCAGCCAGTCGTTGACGAACTGCTTCATCTGGGCGTCGCCGTGCTTCAGGCCGATGCCGTAGGGGTCGGCGGTGAACGGCCCGCCCTGGATGCGCACCTCGGGGTCCTGCTTGGCGGTGGCCAGCAGCACGGCCTGGTCCTGCACGTAGGCGTCGCCGCGGCCCTGCTTCAGCGCCTGGGTGCACTCGGGGTCGCTGCCGAACGTGATGATCTTGGCCTGCGGGGCGGCCTTCTTGACGGCGGCGATCGCCGGGGTGTTGGCGCCCGCGATGACCGTCTTGCCGTTCAGGTCGGCCGGCTTGGCGATGCCCTGCTTGTCCTTCTTGGTGGCGATGACCAGGCCGGAGCTGAAGTACGGCCCGGCGAACGCGACCTTCTTCGCCCGCTCGGGGGTGATGCTGTAGGTCTGCAGGACCACGTCGACGGTGCCGTTGGCCAGCAGCGCCTCGCGGGTCTCCGACGCCGAGTTGACGATCTTCACCTCGGGCTTGCCGATGATGTACTTGGCCAGCAGCCGCCCGAAGTCGGCGTCCAGCCCCTCGACCTTGCGGGTGCCGGGGTTCTGCTGGGACAGCAGCGGGGCGTCCAGCGAGCCGCCGACGATCAGCTGCCCGCGCTTCTTGATCTTCTCCATGGTCGAGCCGGCCGGCAGCGACGCCGCGACCGGGGCGGCGGCGACCAGCTCGTCGGCCGCGCCCTTGGCGGCGCCGCCGCCGGGGACCGCGGCGCTGCCGCCGCCGTCGGAGCAGGCGGCCAGGCCGGTGAGCGAGAGCAGCGCGGCGGCGGCGACCGCCGTGCGCCGCGGACCTGCGGGGAAACGCACCATGATCTTTCTGCCTTTCGGGGGTACGCGTTCGCGGAACGCGGGCGGGGGGCGGGTCGGTCAGTGGCTGAGGACCTTGGCGAGGAAGTCGCGGGCCCGGTCGCTCTTTGGGGCGGCGAAGAAGTCCGCGGGCGGGCCGCTCTCGACGATCTCGCCGTCGGCCATGAACACCACCCGGTCGGCGACCTTGCGGGCGAAGCCCATCTCGTGGGTGACGACGACCATCGTCATGCCCTCGCGGGCGAGGCCGGTCATGACGTCCAGCACCTCGCCCACCATCTCGGGGTCGAGCGCGGAGGTCGGCTCGTCGAACAGCATCGCCTTCGGCCGCATCGCGAGCGCGCGGGCGATCGCGGCCCGCTGCTGCTGGCCGCCCGACAGCTGCGCGGGCAGCTTGCCGGCGTGGTCGCCGATGCCGACCCGCTCCAGCAGCCCGCGGGCGTGCTCCTCGGCCTCGGCGCGCGGCACGCCGCGCACCCGGACGGGCGCGAGCGTGAGGTTCTGCAGCACGGTCCGGTGCTGGAACAGGTTGAAGGACTGGAAGACCATCCCGACGTCGGCGCGCAGCCGGGCCAGGGCGCGTCCCTCGGCCGGCAGCGGCTCGCCGTCGATGCGGATCTCGCCCTCGTCGGCGGTCTCCAGCCGGTTCAGGCACCGGCACAGCGTGGACTTGCCCGAGCCGGACGGCCCGATCACCACGACCACCTCGCCGCGCGCCACGTCCAGGTCGACACCGCGCAGCGCGGTGTGGCCGCCGAAGCGCTTGGTCAGGCCGCGAACCTCGATCATTCGGTCACCATCGCCTTAACTTCCTTCGAAATCGAAGCTAAGGTGGACCATAGAGTCTGAAATCGACGCAAGTCAATGCGTTGATGGACGAAGCGGGACCGTGCTATTCATTCGGGGTGCGCAATCCCAGAGACGACGGACCGGCCGGGCTGGTCCGGCTCGTCGCCACCGGCCGCGCCGAGTCCCGCGCCGAGCTGGCCCGGCTCTCGGGCCTGGCCCCCTCCAGCGTCTCGCTGCGGGTCGAGCAGCTCATCGCGGCCGGCCTGTTCGCCGAGGAGGGCGCGGGCGCCTCGCGCGGCGGCCGCCGCCCCCGGCGGCTGCGGCTGAGCCGCGAGGCCGGCGTCTTCCTGGCCGCCGACCTCGGCGCCCACCACGCGCGCCTGGCGGTGCTGGACCTGGCGGGCACGCCGATCGCGCTGTCGGAGCTGGCCTGCGACATCGCGGCCGGCCCGGAGGCGACGCTGGCCTCGGTCGTCGACAGCATGCGCGCCCTGGCCCGCGCGCACGGCTACGGCGACGTCCCGGTGCGCGGCGTCGGCCTCGGCGTGCCGGGCCCGGTCGACCCGGCCACCGGCCAGGTCGTGTCGCCGTCGCGGATGCCCGGCTGGAACGACTTCGCCGTGCGCGACTTCGTCTCCGCGCACGCCGGGGCGCCCGCCCTGGTGGAGAACGACGCCAACCTCATGGCCGTCGGCGAGCACCGGCACTCCTGGCCCGGCCTGGACAACCTGATGGTGCTGAAGCTCGGCACCGGCATCGGCTGCGGCGTCATCGCCGGCGGCCGGCTGCACCAGGGGCGCGGCGCGGCCGGCGACATCAGCCACGTGCGGATCCTGTCGGCGGCGACCGTCGACTGCTCGTGCGGCCACCCCGACTGCCTGGAGGCGCACGCGAGCGGCGCCGCGCTCGCGGACGCGCTGGCCGCGCAGGGCATCGCGGTGGACCGGCCGTCGCAGATCGTGGAGCTGGTCGCCGACGGCGTGCCGCAGGCGACCAGCCTGGTGCGCACCGCCGGCCGGCTGATCGGCGACGTGCTCACCGCGCTGGTGAACTTCTTCAACCCCGACGCGCTGGTCATCGGCGGCAGCCTGTCCAACGCCGAGCCGCTGGTGGCCACCGTCCGCGGCGTCATCTACGAGCGCTGCCTGCCGCTGGCCACCCGCAACCTGGAGATCGCCACCTCGCGCGCCGGGCCCGACGCCAGCATCCTCGGCGCCGGGCACCTGCTGCTGGACCACGCGCTGACCGACACCTGGATCGAGGACGCCCTCACGTCCGCGCGCTGACCCCCGGCCCGCGGGCGAGCGGGGTGCGCGCGGCGGCCGCGGCGACCAGCAGCAGCCCGATCCCGGCCAGCCCCATCACCAGGTACATGTCGTGCAGCCACGACTCCAGCCCGCCCGCCGCGAGCGTCCCGAGCGGCACCGAGGCGAACGCCGCCATCCGGGTCGCCGCGACGACCCGGCCGAGCATCTCCGGCGGGGCGGTGCGCTGCCGCAGCGTGAACCACGCGACGTTGGCCAGCGCCCCGCACGCGAACACCGCCGTCCACGCCAGGCCGACCGCCGGCACGGCGCGCGCCGGGATCAGCAGCAGTATCGACGCGCCCATCCCGGCGACGCCCGCCACCATCAGCACGCCCGGCGCGCGGCGCCGCATCAGCGGGGCGGCGAGCGACGCGCCGGCCAGCGCGCCCGCGCCCTGCAGCGCCACCATCACGCCGATCAGCGCCGGGCCGTAGTGCCGGTAGTGCGCCACGTAGTAGACGAAGTTCGCCTGGACCGTCCAGACCAGCAGGTTCCCGGCGGCGAACATCAGCGCGCCGGTCCGCAGCACCCCGTCCCGCAGCACGTGCCCGACCGCCGCCCGCAGCTCCGCGCCGGGCCGGCCGTGCTCGCGGGGAACGGCCGGCATCCGCCCGATCAGCGCGATGAGCAGCGCCGACACCAGGAACGTCGCCGCGTCCACCAGGATCGTCGCGGCGTGCCCGGCGGCCGCCACGAGCGCCCCGGCCAGCGCCGGGCCGCCCATGTTCACCAGGTTGTCGCCGCCGTACAGCCGCGCGTTGGCCTCGGCCAGCCGCTCCTGCGGCGCCACCCGCGGGATCAGGCTCTGGAACGAGGGGTGGTAGACCGGCTCCGCGCACGCCAGCACGAACGCCAGCGCGTAGACCGCCCACAGCGGCCCCGCCTCCGCCACCACCAGGCCGAGCGCGAGGGCGACACCGCCGGCCGCGGTGTCCCCGGCGACCAGCAGCCGCTGCTGCTGGAACCGGTCCGCCAGCACCCCGCCCGGCAGCGACAGCAGCAGGAACGGCAGGTACTCGATCGTGTAGACCGCACCGGTCTGCAGCGGCGACCCGGTCCGGGCCAGGACCAGCAGCGGCAACGCCAGCTTGTAGATCCAGTTGCCGAGCGAGGAGATGAGGTAGGCGGCCAGCAGCAACCGGTAGCGGCGTCCCATGTCAGCCCGCCAGCGCCTCCCGGATGTCGTCGTCGTCGGGCGCCAGCTCCCGCGCCCGCAGCAGGTCGGTGCGCGCCTCCTCGGGACGGCCCGCCGCACGCAGCGCGACCGCCCGGTTGTACAGCAGCGCCGCGTCCTCGCCGAACTCCAGGGCCCGGCCGAGGTCGTGGATCGCGCCCGCCGGGTCGCCGGCGTCGAACGCCAGCGAGGCCCGCCCGGCCCACGCCGCGACCAGCGCCGGGTCGGCCTCCAGCGCCTCGTCGAAGGCCCGGCGCGCCTGCTCGTGGCGGCCGTCGGCCAGCTCGGCCTGCCCGAGCGCCGCCAGCAGGTAGGCGTCGCCGGGGGCGAGGGCGAGTCCCTCGACGCAGTCCGCGCGGGCCCGCTCCGGCTCGCCGAGCGCGGCCAGCAGCCCGGCGCGGTTCACGCGGGCCTCGGTGAAGCCGGGGTCCAGGGCGAGCGCCTCGTCCAGGTCGGCGAGCGCGCCGGCCAGGTCCCCGGCGGCGAACCGCGCCTCGGACCGGTTGAAGTACGGCTCGGGGAACGGCGGCCCGGCGCGCAGCGCGGCCTCGTAGTCGGCGACGGCCTCGCCGGTGCGCCCGAGCCGCATCCGCAGGTTGCCGCGGTCGATGTAGTAGTCGGGGTAGGCCGGGTCGGCGGCGATGACGGCGTCCCAGTCGGCGAGCGCGTCGGCGTGGCGGCCGAGCCGGTCCAGCAGCTGCGCGCGGTTGGCCAGCAGCACCATGCGGTGCACCGGCTGCGCGCCGGGCGCGAGCGCCTCGCCGGCCAGGTCGATCGCGCCCTGGACCAGCCGCAGCGCCTCCTCGGCGCGGCCCCGGCGCATCTCGATCAGCGCCTTGCCGTTCAGGTCGAAGCCGAGCTTGACGGCCCGCTCCGCCGGGTCCGGCAGGTGCTCGCCGAGCGCGATGGCGGTGTTGACCCAGCCGAGCGCGGCGGTGAGGTCGCGCCGCGCCGGGTCGTGGTGCCGGGTGGCCAGCATGGCGAGGGTGTAGGCGATCGTGGAGTGCCACGCCGGGTCGGCGGTCGCGGCCCGCGCCTCGTGCAGCAGCGCCGCGGCCTCCTCCTCGCGCCGCAGCGACCCGAGCGCCACGGCGGTGTCGTGCACCAGCCCCCACCAGGTCGCGGCGTCGCGCCCGGGGTCGGCGAACTCCAGGCCGCGCAGGCCGAGCTCGGCGACGGCGTGGTGGCAGCCCTGCGCCAGGCACCACCCGGTCGCGAACCGGTGCGCGGCGGCGGCGCGCAGCGGGTCGGTCCCGCGGGCCCGGTGGTAGGGGACGGCGCCGAGCCGCGGCCCGACGGCGCCGTCGTCGGCCTTGTCGGCGAGCGCGTCGTGCTCGGCGGGCGTGCGGTCGGGCGGCTCCGCGCCCTCGGCCACGGTCTCGACGCGCAGCAGGCCCGGGTCGACGCGCCGGGCCAGCACCGCGAACAGCTCGCGGTCGGCGGGGTCGGCCTCGGCGAACGCCGTCACGGTCACCGCCAGCGGCCGGTCCCGGCCCTCCAGCAGGCCGGTCAGGAACGCCGCGACGCCGTTGGCCAGGCGCAGCGTCCGGCGCGGCGCCGGGACGAGCACCCGCTCATCGGCCGGCACCCGCTCCACGAGCGGCAGGTGCGCCGGGGCGGGGACGGCGAGGCCGGGCGCGACCGCGCGCAGTTCGGTGGCGTGCGAGGCGACCAGGCCGGGACGCCGGTCCAGTGCCTCGGGGACGAGTGCGCCGAGCAGCGCGGCGGCGGCGGTGTAGGGGCCGCCGATCCGGCGGTCGGCGGTGATCCTCATGCCGTGCTCTTGCATGCCGTGCTCTTCATACGAGGGGGAGCCTCCGCGTAGAGGAGAGCGGGCCGCGGGACCGGCCGGTCCCGCGGCCCGCCGAAGCGTCACGTCAGCCGATGTGCTTGGCGCTCGCCGCGCCGCGCAGCGTCACGGGCCCGGTCCGGTGCACGATGATCTTCTTCATGGTCCCCTCCAGTCAGGTTGAAAACCCACAAGGGGTCACTATCGCCGTCAGATGCCAACGCCACCACCGTTTCCCGGCAAATGGCCCAATGCGGACGTGGTGTGTAGTGCACTAGTACACTGGCCCCGAGGAGGTGCGATGACCGCACGGATCGACCGCGCCGACCCGCCCTACCTGCAGGTCGTCAAGCACATCCGGGCCCGGATCGAGTCCGGCGCGCTCCGCGAGGGCGACCATGTGCCGTCCGCCCGCAGGATCATGAGCGACTGGGGCGTCTCGATGGCGACCGCGACCAAGGTGCTGGCCGCGCTGCGCGCCGAGGGACTGGCCGTCGGGGTGCCCGGCGTCGGCACGATCGTCACCACCCGCGGCACGCTGACCGCCCCGCGCGACCGGGTCGTCGCCGCCCTCGGCACCGGGCGGGTCCACCCCGCCGACGAGCACACCGAGATCAGGGCGGCGGAGCTGACCACCGCCCCCGGCCGGGTCGCCGACGCGCTCGGCCTGCCGCCCGGCGCGCCGGTGGTGCGCCGGCACCGGGTGACCTACAAGGACGGCGCCCCCGTCTCGGCGTCCACGTCCTGGCTGGACGGCGCGCTCGCCGAGCGGGCCCCGGCGCTGCTGGCCGCCGAGCGGCTCGGCCGGGGCACGCCCGGCTACCTGCGCGAGGCGGCCGGGCGCGCCGCGGCCGGCCCGCAGACCGACCAGATCACCGCCGGCCGCGCCACCGGGGACGACGCCGCCGACCTCGGCGTCGAGCCCGGCGCGCCGGTGCTGCGCGGCCGCAACTGGATCCGCGACGAGCACGGCACCGTGCTGGAGTACGGCGAGTTCGTCTCGGTCGCGGGCCGCTGGATGACCTACGAGTACGAGATCTCGAGCTGAGGGAACACCATGGAACTGCTCCACTCCGGCAAGGTCCGCGACGTCTACGCCGACGGCGGCGACCTGATCCTGGTCGCCTCCGACCGGGTGAGCGTGTACGACGTGGTGCTGCCCACGATCGTGCCGGACAAGGGCAAGATCTTGACCCGGCTGTCGCTGTGGTGGTTCGAGCAGCTGGCCGACGTGGTGCCCAACCACGTCGTCTCGGCCACCGACGTGCCCGATGAGTGGGAGGGCCGGGCGCTGCGCGTCCGGCGGCTCACCATGCTGCCGGTCGAGTGGATCGCGCGCGGCTACCTGGCCGGCCTCGGCCTGAAGGAGTACCAGAAGTCCGGCACGGTGTCGGGCGTCGCGCTGCCGCCGGGGCTGGCCGAGGCGTCCCGGCTGCCCGAGCCGGTCTTCACCCCGACCACCAAGGCCACCGAGGGCCACGACGAGTTCATCACCTACGACGACGTGGTGGCCGAGATCGGTGCCGACACCGCCGCCGAGCTGCGCGAGACCACGCTGGAGGTCTACCGGCGCGGCGCCGCGCTGGCCGCCGAGCGCGGCATCATCATCGCCGACACCAAGCTGGAGTTCGGCCGCGCCGCCGACGGCACGCTCGTGCTCGGCGACGAGGTGCTCACCCCCGACTCCTCGCGCTTCTGGCCGATGGACGAGTGGCGGCCGGGCCGGGCCCAGCACTCCCTGGACAAGCAGTACGTGCGCGACTGGAGCAGCACCCTGGACTGGGACCGCACCCCGCCAGGCCCGCAGATCCCGCAGGAGGTCGTGGACGCCACCCGCGCCCGCTACGTCGAGGTCTACGAGCGCCTCACCGGCACCCGCTGGGAGTGACCGGCCGCGGGCCTCACCTGCCGCGCGACGGCCACCGCTGCTTGGGCAGCGACAGCAGCCCGTAGTCGCCGGCCCGGTCGCCGACGGTGTTCTTGCGGTGCTGCACCAGCAGCGCCGCCGCGCCCGTCACCGCCGCGTTGGCCGGGTCGTCGGCGACCCGCACCGGCAGCCCGGTGGCCTTGTGCACCAGCCGGTCCAGCCCCTCGATCGCGGCCGAGCCGCCGGTCAGCGTGATCCCCGCGCTGACCAGCTCGGCGGCGATGTCGGGCGGGCTGGCGGCCAGCTGGTCGGCGATCGCCGCCACGATCGAGGTGATCGGCGGCATGATCACCTCGTGCACCTCGGCGCAGGACAGCATCACCGTGCGCGGCAGGCCCGAGTGCACGTCGCGCCCGTAGACCTGGCAGCGGCGCTCGTGCCGGACCCGGTTCGCCGCGGCCGTGCCGATGGCGATCTTGGCGGCCTCCGCGGTCTCGGCGGAGATGATCAGCTCGTGCGTGGTGCGCACCAGGTCGACGATCGCCTCGTCCAGCGTGGCGCCGCCGATCGGCAGCGTCGCCGAGCCGGCCAGCCCGCCGAAGGAGACCAGGCCGATGTCGGTGACGTGCGCGCCGATGTCGGCGACGACGGCGATCTCGCGGCCCGGCCCGAGCAGCCCCGCGCCGACCGCCGCGGCGAGCGGCCGCGGCACCACGGTCAGCCGTCGCGCCCCGGCCCGGTAGGCGGCCTCGCAGACCGCGCCGTGCTGCACCGGGGTGATCGAGCTCGGCGCGGCCACCACCATCCGCGGCCGCGCGAAGTAGCGGCTGCCGTGGCTGCGGCGCAGCAGCCGCCGCAAGATCGCCTCGGTGTCCTCCTGCTCGGCCGGCACGCCGAGGCGGACCGGCCGGATCAGCTTGACGTCGGGACGCTTGGCCGCCAGCTCCAGCGCGGCCCGGCCGACCGCCAGCACCCGGCCCGTCTGCCGGCAGCGCGCGAGGGCGCACGGCTCGGCGGCGATGAGGCCGCGCCCGGCGATGTGCATCCGGACGAGGGTGCTGCCGAGGTCGAGCGCGGTAGGACGTCCCGGAAAGCCCCGTAGAAACACGCTTCCTCCCGGCACCTGGTAGCACAGCGGTATTCCTGCTACCAGCCCTTACCTGGGAGGGTTTGGGGTAACACCAGTCGTCCGTCCCGGAACGGCAAAGCCTGCCGTCAGGAGGCGGCCCGCGCCGTCGTGGTGACCGGCTGCTTCAGCGCGCCGCCCTGCGTCCAGCGCTCGAACGGCAGCTGCCAGTAGCCGAAGCCGTTGGTCCAGTCGAGTTTGCGGGCGGTGCCGGTGATCGTCACCATGTCGCCCATGTAGGCCCACTTGTAGAACCACATGGCGGCCGACTCGGGCGAGCGCACGCAGCCGTGGCTGCAGTTGCGGTTGCCGAGGCAGGACGGGTCGTCCATGTTCTGGTGGATGTACTCGCCGCTGTTGGAGATGCGGTAGGCCCAGGGCACCTGCTCGTCGTACCAGCCCGGGTCGCCCTTCTTCTTGCCGGGCGGCCGCATGCGCTCCAGCCTGCTCTTGTTCATCGTCAGGTGCACGCCGCTGGTGGTGAGCAGGTGGTCGACGCCGTCGGCCTGCACGTCGCCGCCCGCGCCGAGGCTGACGCCCCAGGTCTTGACGACCTTGCCGTTCTTGCGGACCACCAGCTTGTCGGTCTTGGCGTTGACCGTGATGACGTGCGAGTCGCCGATCGTGAAGTCGTGGGTGACGTCCTTGTCGCCGTACACCGAGTCGCCGATGCGCAGGCCCGCGTAGTGCGCGGTGACGCGCACCTTCTGGTTCGGCGTCCACGGCTTGCGCGGCCGGAACACCACCGAGGGCAGGCCGTTGAACGACTCGCCGGCGCTCAGCCAGCGCCAGGCGCCCTCGGTCGGGTGGGTGGAGGTGATCTCCAGCGCCTTCTCGACGGCCGGCCGCGCCTTGGCCGGGACGGCCTTGCTGAACTGGATCAGGATCGGCATGCCGGTGCCGACCTTGTCGCCGGTCGCCGGGATGACGTTGAGGATCTTGGTGGCGGCGACGTTCTTCCCGGTCCGGAACGCGCTGGTCGCCGTCGTGGTCTTGCCCTTGGCGCTCGCCGCGGTCGCCGTCACCTGGTACCTGCCGCCGGGCGTGAGCGTCCAGGCCGAGTGCCAGGTCCGCTTGTCGTCCGACAGCGTGCCGGGGACGTCGGCGCCCTTGTACTTCACCGACACCTGGCTGAGCGTGCCGCCCGCCGCGGTCACCGTGACGCCCTTGTCGGGCGCGGCGTCGACGGCCGCGTTCGCCGGGCTGATCGTCACCGCGGGGGCGCCGTCGTGCCCGCCCTCGGACGTCGTGGTCTTGCCGTCACTGCCTCCGGAGCAGGCCGAGGCCAGCACCGCCATGAGCGCGATCAACGCGGTTCCCCGTCGCACCGTCTTCCTTAGGTAGAGCAACAACCCCAATGGGGAACAATATCCGCAAAATCGCGATGCGCAGCGGCATCCCGGAGATCCGGCACGCTCCGGACCGCCCCGGCGACGCCCCGTGACCCCGCCGCCGCCCGTCCGTGAAAGTGACCCCTCGATCACATTCCGCGACGGCCGAATGTGATCTGTATCCGGTTAATTTCCCCGATAGATGTTGTTTGACATAGACCGCTGCGGGGATCCCTGGCGCATGGCTTTTCTACTCTGGCTCATCGCAGTGGTCCTGGTCATCTCCGGCATCTATGTGCTCATCGCGCGGCGCGACATCCTGTGGGGCGCCGTCCTGATCGTCGTCGGCCTGCTGGTCGGCCCGGGCGGGGTGAGCATCTTCCATTAACCCACGCCCCCGGTTCCCCACTGGGGAACCGCATTCACAGAACAAACCCCTGCCATTCCCGAAAACCTCAGGCCCGGCACAGGACAACGATCCCGTGCCGGGCCTCAGCCCGTCCGATGAATGAAAGATCTGGACGGGCGCCGCCGTCTTCGGTGCGGCTTTCGCGGGGGAACGCTAGGCGGGGGACGCGCTGTGGTCTGCCAGGGGGACGAGGCGGGTGACGCCCGCGATGTCGCAGATCCGCCGGACCAGGCCCGTCGCGGGCAGCCGCACGTACAGCGGCGTGCCGAGGGCCTTGGCGCGGATGTGGGCGCGCAGGATGACGTTGACGCCGCTGGAGTCGCAGAAGCGGCAGCCGATCAGGTCCATGACCAGGGCGGGGACGCCCCGGTTCAGCAGGCGCAGGGCGCCCGAGCGCAGGTCGTCCGCGTTGGCCAGGTCGACCTCGGGCGGGAAGTACAGGACGGCGGCGTCGGCGGTGCGCTCGACGTGCGTCGTGCTGCTCAGCATCGCTCACCTCACACCTGTAGGGAACAGGGCGGGCCGCGCTGCTGGACCCGTGCGGCCCCGTGCGGGCGGCCGGCACCTCCTCAGAATGTGCCGCGCACGGGGACCGAGTCAACGGACCTTTGGTAGGTATCAGGCAAAGAGCCGGCCGGGCCGGTCAGGGCGTCAGCAGTACCTTGATCGCGCCGTCCTGCTTCTTCTGGAAGATCTCGTAGGCGTGCGGGGCCTGGTCCAGCGGCAGCCGGTGGGTGGCCAGGTCCATCACGCCGAGCGGGTCCTCGTCGGCGGTGACCAGCGGCATCAGGTCGTCGATCCAGCGCCGGACGTTGGCCTGCCCCATCCGCAGCGTGATGCCCTTGTCGAACATCTGCAGCATCGGCATCGGGTCGGCCGTCCCGCCGTACACGCCCGAGATCGAGATGGTGCCGCCGCGCCGGACGGTCTCGATGGCCAGCGTCAGCGCGGCCAGCCGGTCCACGCCCGCGTGCGTCATCAGCGGCGCGGCGACCCGGTCGGGCAGGAACCCCGTCAGCGTCTGCGCGAGCTTGCCGGCCGGCGACCCGTGCGCCTCCATGCCGACCGCGTCGATCACCGCGTCGGTGCCGCGCCCGTCGGTCAGGTCGCGGACCGCCGCCGCGACGTCGCCGGCCTCGCGCAGGTCCAGGGTCTCGATGTCGTGCCGCCGCGCCATCGCCAGCCGCTCGGGCACCAGGTCCACGCCGATGACGCGGGCGCCGCGGTGCCGGGCGATGCGCGCCGACATCTGCCCGATCGGCCCGAGCCCGAGGACGGTGACGGACCCGCCGACGGGGATCTGCGCGTACTCGACCGCCTGCCAGGCGGTCGGCAGCACGTCCGACAGGTAGACGAACCGCTCGTCCGGCGGCCCCTCGGGTACCGGGATCGGCCCGAACTGGGCCTGCGGGACGCGCAGGTACTCGGCCTGCCCGCCCGGGACCTGCCCGTACAGCTTCGTGTAGCCGAACAGCGCCGCGCCCATGCCGTGCTCGCGGACCTGGGTCGTCTCGCACTGGGAGTAGAGCTTCAGCCCGCACATGTGGCAGTGCCCGCAGGCGATGGTGAACGGAATGACCACCCGGTCGCCGGGGGAGATGTGCGCGACGTCCGCGCCGACCTCCTCCACGACGCCCATCGGCTCGTGGCCGAGCACGTCCCCCTCGCTGAGGAACGGCCCGAGCACCTCGTACAGGTGCAGGTCCGAGCCGCAGACCCCGGTCGAGGTGACCTTGATGATCGCGTCGGTCGGCTCCTTGATCACCGGATCGGGCACCGACTCCACCCGAACGTCGCGCTTGCCATGCCAGGTGACGGCCTTCATGGAGGTTCTCCCTGCTTCGGGGGTGGTCTAGGACGGGGGCGCCGGGATGGGCCGGGCGGCGAGCGCCTCGGCGACGGCCACCAGGTTCGCGGCCATCGCGCGGCCGGTCTTGGCCGACCAGTCGTGCCCGCTGTCGGCGTCCAGGTAGCTCGGGCCCGGCCCGGGGCCGCGGTTCCAGTAGGTCCACGCCTGGCCGGGCACGGTGTAGCCGTAGTCGATGAGCGCCCCGGCGACCTCGCTGATGACGTGGTGCGCGCCGTCCTCGTTGCCGGTGACGACGACGCCCGCGACCCGGTTGTAGGCGACCGGCCGCTCCGCGTCGTCGGTCTCCGACATCATCGCGTCCATCCGCTCGATGACCCGCTGCGCGATGGAGGACGGGTGCCCGGCCCAGGTCGGCGTGGCGATCACCAGGATCTCCGCGTCCAGCAGCGAGCGGTGCACGCCCGGCCAGTCGTCGCCCTCGCCCATGTCGGTCCGCACGCCCGGCGGCAGGTTCAGGTCGACGGCCCGGACCGTCTCGACCTGCACCCCGCGCTCGCGCAGCGCGCCCACCACCACCTCGGCGAGCGCGCCGGTGTTGGTCGTTTCGGGCGAGGGCTTCAGCGTGCAGTTGATGACGACGGCTCGCATGCGCCGGGCCTCCCGGGCTCGGTAGGTGGTCAGGTCAGGCACCTACCCGGCGTCACGCGGCCAAACACGGCACTTGACCAGGGCTTCAGCCGTCCGGGAGGTCCACCTCACCCGGCCGCTCGGCCAGCACCCGGGCCAGGTCGGCGAGCTTGACGTTGAGGTTCTGCGAGGTGCGCGACAGCAGCGCGAACGCCTCCTCGGCGGTGATCCCGCGCCGCGACATCAAGATCCCCTTGGCCTGCCCGATGACGTCGCGGCTGTCGATGGCGCGGCGCAGGTCGGCGGCCGCCAGGTCAGCGGCGTCGCGGGCGCGCAGCCCGGCCAGGGCGAGCGAGGCGTGGCCGGCCAGGACCAGCGCGACGTCGCGGCTGCCGGCGTCCCAGCCGCCGGTGCCGCGCGAGTACAGGTTGAGCGCGCCCGCCGCGACCTCGGGGCCGGGGCCGGGGATCAGCGCCGTGGTCAGCACGGCGTTCATCCCGTGCCCGGCGGCGACCGGCCCGAACCGGGGCCAGCGCGGCTCGTCCGCCAGGCCGGTGCTCTCGACGAACGCGGGCCCGTCGGCGAGCACGGCGTCCAGGCAGGGCCCCTCGCCGATCTCGTACTGGACCCGGTCCAGCTCGCCGGCGGCCGGCGAGGTCTGCACGGGGGTGTGCAGGGTGCCGTCCTCCTCGCGCAGGGTGAAGCTGACGACGTCGGCGCCGGGGACCAGCAGCAGCGCGGCGTCGGCGATGCGCTGCAGGACCTCGGCGACGCTGCCGGCCTTCAGCAGCAGCTGGGTGACCTCGGCCAGCTCCTCGGCGGGCAGGCAGGACCCGTCCGGCGGCGCGGCGCTGATCAGCGCCGGCACCCGCTCGGTGAGGCCGACCGCCTCCAGCGCGTTGCGCAGCAGCGGCGGGACGCCGGTGAGCTCCAGCGTGCCGCCCTGCCCGGCGCGCAGCCGCGCGGCCTCCTCCAGCGCCGCGATCCCGGCGGCCGACAGGTACCGGGCGCCGGCCAGGTCGACGGAGGCGACGCCCTCCCGCACGGCGCCGGCCAGCACGGCGGCGAAGCGGTCCGCGTCGGCGGCGTCGACCTCGCCGCACACCAGCAGCCGGTCGCCGCGCCGCTGCGCCGACCACAGCAGGTCGTCGACGCCGCCGTGCGCGCCCGCCACCTCGGTGAGCAGCCCGGGCGGCCCGGCGTCCAGCTGGTACCGGCAGAGCAGCCGGACCCGCTGCCCGGCGGCGAGCCGGGCCAGGTCCCGCTCGTGCGCGACGAGCTCGGCCGGGTCGGGCGCCAGGATGTGCATCGCGACCTCGTCGGCGGTCATCGCGACCCCGGCGTGGCCGTCGGCGCGGGCCCGCTCGACCAGCTCCAGCAGCCGGTCCCGCAGCGCCCGGTGGTCGCCGCCGGTGCCGTCGTGCCGGTGCGCGGCGTCCAGCAGCTCCAGCCGCCCCGAGCGCAGCGCCTCCTCCAGCAGCTCGCGCGTCCCGCGCGCCAGGTCCACCGACTCGGGGGCGGTCCCGCCGGTCAGCCGGGCCAGCACGTCGTCGCCGGGACGGTGCGTGCAGTACACCTTCTCCTCGCGCGCCAGCGCGTCCGCGATCCACCCGGCGGTGCGGCGCCACTGGCGTACGGGCGAGCGGTAGATCAGCAGGAGGTGCTCGTCCTCCATGACCTGGTCCTTTCTGCAGACGCCCCGCCATTGTGCGTCCGGCCCGGACGGCGCGAGGAGGGCGGGGTGGGTCACCGGGCCGGCGAGGCCGCCCCGTCCAGCTCGGCCAGCAGCCCGGTGAGGGCCGCGCCGAGCGGCGCGTCGAGGGTGAGCACGGCGTCGCCGTCGCCCCGCGTCGCGCCCTGGTTGACGATCGCGACGGGCACGCCGAGCGCCGCCGCGCGCTGCACGAACCGGTACCCCGACCGGACCGTCAGCGACGAGCCGAGGACGAGCAGCAGCCCGGCGCCCGCGACCAGCGCGAAGCACTCGTCCACCCGGGCGCGCGGCACGTTCTCGCCGAAGAACACCACGTCGGGTTTGAGGAGGCCGCCGCAGCGCGGGCAGCCCACGACCTGGAACGCCGCGACCCGCTCGTCGTCCAGCACGGCGTCGCCGTCGGGGTTCACCCGGCCGGGCGCCGCCTCCCAGCCCGGGTTGGCCGCGCGCAGCCGCCGGTCCAGCTCCGTGCGCGCGCTGCGGGCCCGGCACGACAGGCAGACGACGCGGTCCAGCGCGCCGTGCAGCTCGATCACCTGGTGCGCGCCGGCGGCCGCGTGCAGCCCGTCCACGTTCTGGGTGATGATCCCGCCGACCAGGCCGCGCCGCTCCAGCTCGGCCACCACCCGGTGCCCGGCGTTCGGCGCGGCGCCGGCGATGTGCCGCCACCCGGCGTGGCTGCGCGCCCAGTACCGGCGGCGCGCCTCGGCATCGCCGGTGAACGCCTGGTAGGTCATCGGCTGCCCGGCCCGCCGCCGCCCGGTCGGCCCCCGATAGTCCGGAATGCCCGACTCGGTGGACAGGCCGGCCCCGCTGAGGACCACCGTGTCCCCGCGCGAGACCAGCTCGGCGAGCATCCCTGTTCCGGTCACCCCTCCATGGTGCCCGCTCGGCGGTCCGGTTTATCCGCTCCGCTGGGGGAGAGGCTCCCGGCAGGACGCGGACGAAAGGACGCCGGTGGAGCGGGCATCACGGACGGCTTTCGTGCTCGGCGGCGGCGGCGTGCTCGGCGCGCACGAGGTCGGCATGCTGCGCGCCCTCGACGAGTCGGGCATCCGCCCCGACCTGGTCGTCGGCACCTCGATCGGCGCCCTCAACGGCGTGCTCGTCGCCGCCGACCCCGGCGCCGCCGTCGACCGCCTCAGCCGGATGTGGTCCGACGAGGCCGTCCGCGAGGCGCTCGGCTCGGGCGTCTGGGGGCGGCTGCTGCGGCTCGCCCGCTCGGGCACCCACCTGCACTCGGCCGGGCCGCTGCGCACGATGCTGGAGGAGCTGCTGCCGGTCGCGACGTTCGAGGAGCTGGCCGTCCCGTTCCAGTGCGTCGCGGCGAGCATCGAGAAGGCGATGGCGCACTGGTTCAGCGAGGGGCCGCTCGTGCCCGCCGTGCTCGCGTCCTCGGCCGCGCCCGGCCTGCTGCCGCCGGTGCGCATCGGCGACCGCCACTACTACGACGGCGGCCTGGTACACAGCATCCCGGTCGGCCGCGCCGTCGAGCTCGGCGCCACCACCGTCTACGTGCTGCACGTCGGCCGCATCGAACGCGACCTGGCGCCGCCCCGCCGCCCCTGGGAGGTCGGCCTGGTCGCGTTCGAGATCGCGCGCCGGCACCGCTTCTTCGAGGAGATGTCGGCGCTGCCGGACGAGGTCGTGGTGCACGTCCTGCCCGCCGGCGGCCCGCCGAAGAAGGCCGGCGTCGACCTGTCCCAGGTGCGCTACCGCCGCACCGGGGGCATGGCCGCGTACATCGAGGGCGCCTACCAGGCGTCGCTGCGCTACCTGAAGGAACAGGCGTGAGATGCCCCCGCCCCCCGTCCGCCGTGTCCTGTTCGTCCCGCTGCTGTTCCTGCTGACGCTGCTGCTCGTCGCGCTGTTCCCGCTGGTCTGGCCGGTCGCGGCGCTGGCGTCGCGGATCGGCGGCGGCCGCAACCGCGCGGTCCGGCTGCTGTGGTTCGCGCTCGCCTGGGCGACGCTGGAGTCGGCGGCGGTCCTCACCCTCGCCCTGCTCTGGCTGCGCCACCCCGGCCGCGCCCGCGCGGACGCCCTGCGCGACCGGCACTACGCCGTCATCGGCCGCTACGTCACCGGGCTGCACCGCGCCGCGACGCGCCGCCTCGGCCTGCGCATCGAGGAGAGCGGCAGCTGGGAGCCGCCCAACCCGCGCGGCCGGCCGCTGATCGTGCTCAGCCGGCACGCCGGGCCCGGCGACGCGCTGCTGCTCGTCCACCACCTGCTCGCCGTCTACCGGCGCCGCCCCCGCGTCGTCATGAAGGCGCTGCTGCAGCTCGACCCGTGCATCGACATCGCCGGGAACCGGCTGCCGAACGTGTTCGTCGCGCCCGGTGACGGCGCCGCCGAGCGGATCGGGGAGCTGGCCACCGGCCTCGGCCCGCGCGACGCGCTCGTCATCTTCCCCGAGGGCGGCAACTTCACCCCCGACCGCCGCCGCCGCGCGATCCGCCGCCTGAACCGCGACCGCCGCACCCGCGAGGCCGCCCGCGCCGCCCGGATGCGGCACGTCATGCCGCCGCGCTCGGGCGGCGCCCTCGCCGCCCTCGCCGCCGCCCCCGACGCCGACGTGGTGTTCGTCGCGCACCACGGGCTGGAGGGCATGGCCGGCGCCGCCGACGTGTGGCGGCAGGTCCCCCTCACCGGCGCCGTCCGCGCCCACTGGTGGCGGGTGGCGGCCGAGGACGTCCCGGCCGGCGAGCAGGCCCGGATCGACTGGCTCTACGCGCACTGGGAACAGGTCGACGCCTGGATCGCCGCGCAGAACGCCCGTCACGACCAGGAGCGGTAGGCCTCCGCCAGCGGCCCCAGTTCGCCCGCGCCGCGCGTCAGCCGGACCGTGCCCGGCTCCCCGGTCCGCTCGTCCGGCCGCACGCCGGCGACGTCGTCCCACGGCACCCACAGCGCGCGCGCCGAGCCCCGGCGGGCGAAGTACGCCAGCAGCCAGGGCCGCTCCACCGGCCGGTGGTCGTAGGCGAGCAGCTGCCCGCGCAGGCGCGGCGACACCACCAGCCCGTCGACGCGCAGCCCGGCCGGGCCCTCGTCGACCAGCCGGACGTCGCTGACCCGCCCCACCCGCCGTTCCTCCGGGTCCAGCACGAGCGCGCCGATCAGATCAGCCAGCCGCATGGCGCGCCCCCGGCAGCCGGCCGACGACGTTGTCGCGGCACCAGTCCTCCAGCGCGTGCACGCGCAGGTCCCGCGCGTCGACCGTCACGGCCGCGCCGATCCCGCGCACCCGCTCCAGCGGGATCCGCGGCGGCGCGCCGTCGCCGCCGACGACCAGCCGCCGGTGCGCCGCGGCGACCAGCCGGCCGAGCCGCCCGCGCAGCCGGGGCGCCAGCGCGGCGGGGCCGACGAGCACGGCGGTCGCGTACAGCCGCCCGTCGCGGCCGGTCAGCTCCAGGTCGTCGACCTTGCAGATCGGGGTGCCGTCGCCGGCGACGACCTGCCGGTCCAGCAGGTGGAAGCGGGCGCTGTAGGCGTGGCCCTGGACGCGCTCGTGCGGGTCGGGTCCGTGGGTGGTCATCACTGTCCTGCTTTCGTGGCGAACATCAGCGGCAGCGCGGCGACGGCGGCGAGCAGCACGATCACCAGGTAGACGGTGCCCATCACGTTGGCGAGCCGGCCGTTGGCCCGCTCGCCCATGTACTCGCGGTCGTTGGCGACGACCAGGATGGGCAGGTAGGTGAGCGGCAGCGCCACCGCCGCGAAGATCAGCGAGTACTCGGTCACCTTCACCGGGTCCAGGCCGGTCAGGATCAGCGCCGTCCCGGCCAGCAGCGCGACCAGCACCACGACGTGGAAGCGGGCGGCGCGGCGCGGGGCGGCGGACTTGCCCCAGGTCCAGCCGAAGTACTGCGCGACGGTGTAGCCCGACGACAGCGCGGTCTCCAGCGCCGCCCCGAACGTCGCCGCGAACACCCCGAGCAGCGCCAGCCCCAGCCCGAACTTCCCGAGCGCGACCGAGGTCGGCAGCACCACCTGCGACAGGTGGTCGACGCTGACGCCCGCCGGGTTCAGCACCAGCGCCGCCGCCGACATGATCGCCAGCGCGAGCAGCCCGCCGAGCGGGAAGCCGATGAACGCGTTGATCCGGACGGTCGCCAGGTCCGTGGCCTTCCAGCGCTCCTCGATGCCGCCGGAGGAGAAGAAGAACACCTCGTACGGCGTCATCGCGCTGGAGAACAGGGCGATGGCGTAATAGAGGTAGGTCGGCACCGGCTCGTCCGCGGGCACCTTCGGGGCGGTCACCTGGTGCAGCACGTCGCCCCAGTCGGGGCTGAGCCGCCACACCGCCACGATGAACACGATCAGCACCAGGCCGAGCAGCCCGAAGATCCGCTCCATCGTCTCGAACCGCACCCGCCAGATCACCAGCCACACCAGCAGCCCGGCGGCCGGCACCCACAGCAGGTAGGGCACCGCGCTGACCAGCTCGACCGCGAGCGCGACGCCGGCCAGCTCGGCGGCCAGCGTCAGCAGCGTGACCAGCAGCGACGCGGTCAGGTTGGCCAGCCCGACGCGCGGGCCGAGCCGCTCGCGCACCAGGTCGAAGGTGGGCCGCCCCGACACCGCCGCGACCCGCCCGGCCATCTCGGCGTACACGCAGATGCCGACCAGGCCGAGCAGCAGCATCCACACCAGCGCGAACCCGTACCGGGCGCCGACGAGCGAGGAGGCGACCAGGTCGCCGATGTCGACGAACCCGCCGATGGCGGTCAGGATGCCCAGCGTCACCGCGAGGAGGCGTTTCACGCGAGCTCCTTGTCCAGCGACTCCAGCCGGTCCGCGATCTGCGGCAGGTCCTTGCCGACCTCGGGCAGCCGGCCGATCTGGCCGCGCCGGACCGCGATCCGCAGGTCGTCCAGCACGTCGACGGCCTGGTCCAGCAGCTTCCCGGTGCGCTCGCGGACCTTGTCGGCGTCCCCGCCGGGCGGCTGGCGGGACATGAACCCGCCCGCCACCTCGTTCAGGTCCTTGTCGGCCTCGTTCAGCAGCGCCGACAGGTAGGGCCCGGTCGCCTTGCCGTCCCCGGCCGCCCGCACGCCGATCTCGGCCGTCCGCACCGCGGACGCGGCGGCCTCGGCCGTCTTGGCGGCCTTGCGCCGGTAGTCCTCATCGGAGCGCGACGAGCTCGCGCAGCCCGCGCAGGCGAGCACCAGCACGAGTGCGGCGGCGGGCGCCCTCCAGGCGTTCACCGGCCCCTCGCCAGGAAATAGCCGAGCAGCGCCAGCAGCAGCAGGAACTGCGCCCAGGCGGCCAGCATCACCAGCCCTTGGTCCATCGAGGTCCCCCCACTTCCACGGGTGCACCCCCTGTACCCGGCGGGAATCCCTTCATTCCGCAAGCACGAAGGGCCGGGACGACATCGTCCCGGCCCTCAGAGCAGCGATCAGTACTCGAAGCGCTCGCCCGCTTCGAGCAGCCGGAGCCGGTCGCCGAGCCCGGCCCGCTCGAACGGCCCGGCCAGCGTGGCGCGCCCCTGCGTGAAGTGCGCCCAGCCCTCGAAGTGCACCGGCACGACCACCGGCTCGCCGAGCAGCTTCGCGGCCTCGGCGGCCTGCTCGCTGCCGAGCGTGAGGTCGGCGTAGTCCAGCAGCGGGGTCTGCGCGGCCCCGGCGAACAGCACCGCGACGTCCACCGGCCCGACCCGCTCGGCGATCCGCCGCACCACGTCCAGCGAGGCGTTGTCGCCGGACACGTACGTCGTCGGGATCGCGTCCCCGGCCAGCACGAAGCCGGTGACCTCGCCGACCAGGTGCTCGGAGCCGTCCGGCCCGTGCTGCGCGGGCACCCCGGTGACGCGCACGCCGCCCACCTGCACGCTCTCCCAGTTCGGCAGCGCCCGCACGGTGCCGCCGAGCCGCTCCTGCGCCGCGGCGGTCGACAGCGTCAGCGGCGCGGTCCGAAGGTAGGCGCGGCCGCCGGCGTCCAGGTTGTCGGGGTGCTGGTCGTGCGAGAGCAGCACCGCGTCGACGGCGCCGACCTCGTCCGGCCCGAGGACCGCGGCCGTCGTCTTGGTCAGCTTCCGCGCGCCGACCGGGTAGTCGCCCGGGGCGTCGAAGGTCGGGTCGACCAGGAACCGCCGGCCGCCGGTCTCCAGCAGGACGGTCGGGCCGCCCAGGTACTGCACGCTCAGCTTCGTCATGATCACCCCGAACCGGCCGCTGACCTGCCTTATTCCGGCCGTCGGCGCACGTTCGCCCCGATAACGGGTTATCGCTGCCTGGCGGCGGCCCGGCCAGGCCGGGAAAGGACCGGTGCGCCCTGGGCCCAGGTTGGGTCCGAAGGCTCATGTCCGCGACGATCACGCCTGCTTGGGTGGAACGCGTTCCAGGTAGACGGGGTGAGGGCGTGGACGTGCGCACCGCAGACCGCGGCGAAGGGGCGGTGTCCTACATCGCCGTGATCCTGCTGATCGCCGGCATCGCCGCCGCCGTCACGCTCTCGGGCGTGGGCGACACCGTCGCCGGCGGCATCGAGGCCGGGATCTGCAAGGTCGCCGGCAGGACCGGCTGCGCGGAGCCGGCCGCGCACGAGGGGCAGCAGCCGAACCCGCCCAGCCAGCAGGAGTGGGGCAACCGCAACACCGACCCCGACAAGCCGCCGCCGAAGCCCACCGACGCCGAGACCCGCAAGGGCAAGGAGGCGGCGGACAAGGTCCGCAAGTACCTGGACAGCGACTGCGCCTGGTACCAGTTCTTCGGCTGCGACAAGCCGCAGAGCCCCAAGGACGTCCTGTCGGGCATGTCGCCCGGCGAGATCAACGCGCTGTTCGCCGAGCTCAGCGACGACGAGATCCGCCGGCTGCTCAAGGAGGACGGCGTCGTCGGCGTGCTGAAGGTGCGCGCCGACGCCTCCCTGCTGCACCACCTCGAGCGCGTCGCCCCCAAGTCCATCGACCCCGACTTCACCGACGTCCGCGATCACGGCAAGAAGCCGTCCAACCCGGCCACCGACTACGGCACCGTCCCGAACGGGCAGCTGTTCGGCACGACCGGCGAGCCGTCGCTGACCGACATCAATCAGGGCGGCATCGGCGACTGCTGGTGGCTGGCGAGCATGGGCGCGCTGTCGCAGACCCCGGCCGGCCGCGAGCAGATCAAGAACATGATCCGGCAGAACCCGAACGGCACCTACACCGTCACCTTCCCCGACGGCGAGAAGGTGACGGTCACCCCCTACTTCCCGATCGACAAGAACGGGAGCCTGTCCTACGCCAGCCCGGCCGGGCAGCCGCCCGTCGTCTGGCCGCTCGTGCTGGAGAAGGCGCTCGCCGCCAAGCGCGGCAGCTACGGCAAGCTCGTCTCCGGCGACGGCGGCGACGGCATGAAGATCCTCACCGGCAAGTCGGGGGAGTCCAAGAACCCCAAGAACGTGAGCCAGGAGCAGCTGCAGAAGTGGCTGGACAGCGGCGCCGGCGTCACGCTGCTCACCCCCGACAGCGACAAGGTCGGCGGCAAGCCGATCTACGAGGGGCCGAGCTCGCGGCTGCACGCCGACCACGTCTACGTCGTCAAGGGCATCACCAAGGACGGCAAGGTCGAGCTGTACAACCCCTGGGGGTACGACCACGCGACCATCACCATGGAGGAGTTCCACAAGTACTTCGAAGACGTGGACATGAACCCGATCAAGTGAGGGAGAATCGTGCCATGGCCCCCAGGAGCCTCCGCCGCGCGGCGCCGATCCTGCTCGCCTGCGCCCTGGCCCTGCCGGGGGCGGCCGGCTGCGGTTCGTCCAAGGAGCACCGTTCCGCGATGAAGACGTCCCCCGAGCCCATCCCCACCGCCCGCCTCGGCCCGCCGGTGAACCCGCAGCGCGAGACCGTCGACCTGGCCCGCGGCACGACCGGCTGGGTGGGCGGCCTGCGCCTCGGCGTGGGGCAGGCCGCGCACGACGCCGCCACCCTCGTCGTCCTCGCCGGCTACGAGGTCCCGGCCGAGGGGAACTGGCGGGTGAGCGGCAGGGCCGGCCACACGCAGCGGCTGGCCAACGGCTACACCGTCCGGATCGACAAGGTCGTCAACGCCGCGAGCACCGGCCCGGGTCGGTCCGGCCCCGGCGGCGGCTCGGTCACCGTGACGGTGACCCCGCCGAAGTGAGGGCTAGCCGCCGACCTCGATGACGACCTTGATGTCGTCGGCCTCGGCGGTGAACGCGCGGGCGAAGTCCGCCAGCGGGACGCGGCGGGTGATCAGCCGGCGCAGCCAGTTCACGTCCGCCTTGGCCAGCGCGTCGGCGGCCATGGCGTAGTGCGTCAGGTTGGCGTTCACCGAGCCGAAGGTCACCGCGTTCTCCAGCACCAGGTCCCGGTTGATGGAGCCCGCGTCGACGGTCAGGTCGCGGCCGGTGGGGGACACCCCGGTGAGGCAGACGATGCCGTAGGGGCCGACGGCCGTCATGGAGTCGAACACCAGCTTCCCGACGGCGGTCGCCTCGATGATGACGTCGGGGGCGAACCCGACGTCGGCGATGTCCCCGTGGTGGTAGGTCGCGCCGAGGCCGGCGACCAGGTCCGGCTTCGGGCCGTCGGTGACCCGGTCGAGCACGTGCACCTCCAGGCCCCGCTGCGCCCCCAGCATCGCGGCCAGCAGGCCGATCGGCCCCGCGCCGGTGACCAGGACGGTGCGCGGCTCGAACCAGGCCCGGGAGCCGATCTTCTCGATCTCGTCCCACGCCTTGGCCACGACGGTGGTCGGCTCCATCAGCATGCCGACGTCGGCCAGGTCCTTGTCGAGGCGGACGGCGTAGTCGGCCGGCACCGTCCAGGCCTGGGAGGCGTACCCGTCGAGCTCCTTGATGCCGCGCTCGCGGTAGCGGCCGTTGCGGCACATGTCGAACTGGCCGTGCGCGCAGGCGCCGCACGGCACCGGGTCGGGCCGGCGGACCACCCCGACGGCCAGGTCGCCGGGCGCGAACCCGCTGCCGGGGGGCGCCTCGCGGACCCGCCCGAGGGACTCGTGCCCGATGACGAGCCGCTCCCGCCCCGGCGGCGCCCACCCGTACTCGCCGTTGGCGATCTCCCGGTCGGTCCCGCAGACGCCGACGGCGATCCCGTCGACGAGCAGCTCCCCGTCGGCCGGCACCGGATCGGGCACCTCGGTGACCGCCAGCGAGCCCTGCTGCGACGGGACCACGGTCAAGGCCTGCATGTCGTCTCCTTGTCTCGGGCCCCTCGCCCGGCGGCCCGGCGCTGACCTGGCCTGATCGTCCTCTTACCAGGTGGCTCTTCCCCCGTGGCCGCGGCGGGGAACATCGGCCTTCGCCCATCGGCGCTCCCCGCGCGCCGGGCGATCGCTACGATCGCCCGGTTAGGTCGTGTCCCCGCCATGCATTCCGGACACGGCCGGAAACAGGAGTGTGTGTCGATGAAGCAGTACCTCACCCGCCGCCGGGGCATCGCGGCGGCCGCCGTGCTGGCCGTCGGGATCGCCGTGCCGGTCACCGTCGCGCAGGTGTCGGGGTCGTCCGCCGACGCCCGGCCGCGCACCGCGGCGCCGGTCGCCGCCGACGCCGCCGCCGCGGCGCGCACGGCGTTCTACGCCTACCACGGCAAGACGGCCGCCTATCACCTGGCGGCCTACAAGAAGCTGAAGGGCGCCGGCTACCGGCCCATCTCGCTGAACGTCTCCAACCGGGCCAACCCCGCCTACGCGGCCGTGTGGGTCAAGCGGTCCGGGCCCGCCTTCACCGAGGTCGTCGGGAAGAACGCCGCCGGCTTCCAGTCGTCGTTCAACGCGCTGCGCAAGAAGGGCTACCAGCCGACCGTCGTCACCGCCACCGGCGAGGGCAAGACGGCGCTCTACGCGGGCATCTTCGAGAAGAAGGGCGGCAAGTTCTCCGCCCACGCCAACCTCACCGCCGCCGGGCTGGCCAAGTACAACAAGTACGCCGCCCAGCACGGCTTCATCCCGGTGTCGGTGGACGCCTACGGCAGCGCCAAGTCCCCGCGCTACGTCGCGGTCTGGAACGCCAACCCGCGCCACGTGAAGTGGAACGTGTCGGTGGCCAGGTCCTTCGCCGCGCACGACAAGCTGTTCCAGGCGCAGATGAAGCGCGGCTGGCGCCCGTCGTTCGTGGCGGTCGGCACCGGCCTGACCTACACCGCCATCTGGCGCAACGACCGGATCGGCGCCTGGTACGAGTACACCGGCATGTCGTCGTCGGGCTACCAGCAGCGGTTCGACTACTTCAAGGCCCGCGGCTTCCACCCGATCCAGGTGGCCGCCGGCGGCGCGGGCGCGAACGCCCGCTACGCCGCCATCTGGGCCCGCTGACGCCGAAACGGGCCTGGGCGACGCCGCCCAGGCCCGTTCAGGCGGCTCAGCCGGCGAGCGCCTCCTCCCGGGGGAGCGCCGTGTAGTGGTCGGCGTCGTCGCCCTCGATGATGTAGCTGGTGTCGCCGGTGACGCCGACCGGGACGTCCCCGGCGACGGTGACACGGTGCAGGACGCGCGGCTGGTCGCCGTAGTCGTCGGGGGCGTAGTGCTGGGTGATGCGGTTGTCGAACAGGACCAGGTCGCCCGGGTTCCACTGGACGCGCAGGACGTTCTCCGGGCGCGTCACGTAGGCCTGCAGCAGGCGCAGGATGTCGCGCGACTCGGTCCCCGAGAGGCCGACGAGCTTCTGCGCGAACCCGCCGATGAACAGGCCGCGCTCGCCCGTCTCGGGGTGCACCCGCACGACGGGGTGCGCGGTCCGGTAGCGGCGCGAGGTGAACACCTGCCGGTACTCGGCCGCCTTGTCGGCGTTGACGCGCGGCAGCGCGTAGTCGTAGTCGTTGGTGTGGACGGCCCAGAGCCGGTCGGCGAACTCGCGCAGCGGCTCGGGCAGGTCGCGGTAGGCCGCGGCGGAGTCGGCGATCAGGGTGTTCCCGCCGTGCGCGGGGACGACCAGGGCGCGCAGCGTGCTCAGCCTCGGCGGGGTGCGGATGAACGTGACGTCGGTGTGCCAGGTGTTGGAGCGGATGCCCTCCTCGCCGCGCACCGGCAGGATGTCGGGCTGCCCCTCGACGGAGGGGACGGTCGGGTGGGCCTTGGTCAGCGGGCCGAACCGGGAGGCGAAGCGCAGCTGGCCCTCGTCGTCCAGGCCGGCGTCGCGGAACACCAGCACCCGGTGCTTCAGCAGCGCGGCGTTGATCTCCTCCAGGGGCAGGGCGTTGGGGTCGGCGCCGGTGTACTCGGCGCCGAGGCGGCCGCCGATCGGGCGGGGCTCGGACACGGGTCTCTCCTTCGGGATCAGCGGGCGGTGGGGTCGGCCAGCCGCAGCAGCAGCCGCAGCAGGCCGTCGAAGACGAAGCCGAGGACGGCGATCTCGGCGATCCCGCTGAAGATCAGCGGGGTCTGGAGGTAGTTGCCGGCCTGCAGGATCAGGAAGCCGACGCCGCCGGTGGCGGCGATCATCTCGGCGGCGATGATGGCGGTCCAGGCGCCGCCCATCGCGATGCGCATGCCGGTGATGACGCCGGGCACCGCGGCGCGCAGCCGCACGTGCAGCATCGTGTGCAGCGGCGAGGCGCCGAGGCTGCGGCTGGCGTGGCCCAGCTCGGCGGGGACGGCGTCCAGCGCGCCGAGCGTCGCGACGGTCACCACCGGCAGCACCCCGAAGAGGATCAGCGCGATCTTCGAGGTCTCGCCGATGCCGAACCAGACGACCAGCAGCGGGATGAACGCGATCGGCGGCAGCGGCCGGACGACCGCGATGACCGGATCGGCGAGCTCGCGGACCACCCGCACGCCCGCCATCGACGCGCCGAGCAGCAGCCCCGCGGCGGACCCGAGCAGGAACCCGGCGAGGATGCGGCCGGTACTGATCAGCGCGTCCTGCAGCAGCGTCTTGCCCTGCACCTCCGGGTAGGGCTTGGCGAGGTACTCGCCGAAGGTGCGCACGGTCTCGGTGACGGTCGGCAGCGTGACCGGATCACCGATGACCCGGGCCGCGGCCTCCCAGAGCACCAGCACCAGCACGAGCGAGCCGGCCCCGGTGCCGACCCGCCGGTAAGAGCGGCGCCGCCGCGGCACGACGACGGCCTCGATCACAGCGGTCATCGCTCCAGCACCTCCCTGATCCGCCGCTTGGCCTGCACGAACTCCAGCGTCTCGGTGTCGTCGTAAGAGCGGGGCCGCGGCAGGCCGATGTCGAGGACGGCCTTGGTGCCGCCGGGCGGCGCCGACAGCACGCACACCCGGTCGCCGAGCAGGGCCGCCTCCTCGACGTCGTGGGTGACGAACACGATCGTGGTGCGCCGCTTCTGCCACAGCTCCAGCAGGAAGCGCTGCATGCCGGCCCGGGTGATGGCGTCGAGCGCGCCGAACGGCTCGTCCATCAGCAGGACGCCCGGATGGTTGATCAGCACCCGGGCAAAAGCGGCCCGATGCCGCATCCCCCCGGACAACTCATGCGGATAGGCGTCCCGCGCGTCGGCGAGGCCCACGGTCTCCAGCAGCTCCGCGGCTTCCTCCCGCACCTCGGCGGTGAGAACGCCCCGGGCCTTGGGCCCGTACAGAACGTTCTGCCAGGTGGTCAGCCACGGGAACAGGTTCGGCGTCTGAAAGAGCACACCCCGCTCGTGACCAGGCCCGGTGACCGCCCGCCCGCCAACGATCACCTCACCGGAATCAGCGGACGTGAACCCGGCGATGATGCTGAGCAGCGTGGACTTCCCGCACCCCGACGGCCCGAGCAGGCAGAGGAACTCGCCCGGCTCGACGTCGAGGCTGACCCCCTCCAGAGCGGCACGGCCGGGGCGCCTTTTCCGATGGAACGTCTTATGGACGTCCCGGATCCGCACCCCCGTCGCCTGCTCGGCGACGGCGGGACTCTCGACGACGGCGCTCATTTGCAACCTCCCGCCTGCGCCTTGTCCCAGAACGAGGGGTCGATGTGAGCGGCGATCTGCTCGGCGGTGGGCACGGACTTCGCCCGTCCCTGCGCGACGAGGAACTCACCGGTCAGCTTGAAGTTCTGCGCGAGCCGTCCCGAGGAAGCCTTCCCATCGGCTCCCTTCAGCCAAGCCCCCTCCTCCTCCGCCGGCACATACGGATAGGACTTGGTGGCCGTGATCGCGTCCTCCGGCTTCACGCCGAGGAACCGCGACGCGGGCGTCACGTACTTGCCGACGTCAGGCCCCTTCACCAGCGTCTGCGCCTTGGAGATCTGGCAGACGAGCCCCTGCACGACATCGGGATGCTGCTTGGCGTAGGCCGAGGTGACAGCCAGCAGGTTGACCGCCGCGTACCCGAGCTTGGCGACGTCGGCCGAGGCCACCAGCACCCTCGCCTTGTGCTTCTGCAGCTCCAGCAGGAACGACCGGCTGATGTAGACCGCGTCGATCTTGCCGGCCTTCCAGGCGGCGGCCTCCGCGGCCTCACTGGCGAAACTGGCGATCTGCACCTTGCCGGTCAGCCGCTGCGACGCGAGCCATCCCCGCAGCTGGAAGTCCAGCGTGGACCCGACCAGCACACCGACCTTCGTCAGGTCGCCGGGCGCCTTGATCTTGTCGTTGACGGCCAGCCCGGACGCGTCGATGCTCTCGACGAACACCGCCTTGACGTCCGTCCCGTTGCTGAACGCCCCCACCAGCGGCGGGTTGCCCACCCCGGACACGAACGGGAAGGCACCGGCCCGCAGCTGCGCCATCCCGGCGACCCCGCTGTCGATGGGCCGCAGCTCGATCTTCCCGGGCACCTTCGCGGCCAGCTCGGGGTTGGCCGCCACGACAGCCTCGGGCCCGGCCACGGCCCCCTGGAAGTAGCCGATCTTGACACCGCCGGTGGCGCCCGTGGCGGACGCCCCGCACCCGGCGAGCGCAAGGCCGAGTACAGCGGCTCCGGCAACACGGAATCTGTGGTCGAGCATGGGGGGATCACTCCTGAAGCACGGCCCGGCGACACACGGACCTGAAAACGGGTTCGGAAGAGAGGGAGCGGGCGGATCAGACCGCCGGACAGCTCGCAGCAGTGACACGGCGGAGGTCGACATGCCGCCGCCGAACGAGAGAGACCCGAACGCGCATGCCGTCATGAGAACACGCCCGGCCCCCGCCACGCAACTATTCCTACCGTTTTAGTTGAGAATCACCCTGCCTGCTCGAACGCCCCCGCCAACGCACAAAGCCCCGGACGCCCACCGCCCGGGGCCCCGCGCTCAGCCCCGGCTGGTGCTGGTGACCCAGAAGGGCCGGCTGCCCTGGCCCACCATCGAGCCGGTCGATGAGCCCTCTGCCGAAGACCTCGCCCAATGAGCGATCACGGCGCACCGGACTGTGGAACACGACCTAACCGGTGGCAGAGGACGCCAGCCGGACCAGGCGATCGACGACCTCGGCCGGGGCGGGTTGTGCCGCCATTTCGGTGCGGAGATCGTTGGCGGCGTCCCGGACCTTCTCGTTGGTCAGGGCTTCTGTTATCGCGGACTTCACCAGGCCGGGGGTCGCGGTCGCCACGGGGATGTTGGTGCCTGCTCCGGTGGCGGCCATGCGGTCGCAGTAGGCGACCACATCGGGGGTCGCCGTGAGGGAAACCTGCGGGACGCCGTGGCAGGCGGCCGTCATCATCGTGCCGCTGCCGCCGTGGTGGACGATCGCGTGGCAGGTCGGCAGGATCTCGTTGAGCGGGATGTTCTCGACGACCCTGACCGCGGGCGGCAGGCTCTCGGTGAACTCGCGGTCCCGGCCCGCCACGGCGAGGACGATCTCCACGTCGAAGTCCGCCAGGGAGTCCATCACGTCGGTCAGCGGGAAGCTTCCGATGCCCTCGCGGCGGACCAGCATCGATCCCCAGGTGACCAGGACGCGCCGTTTCCGGGGCGGGCTCACGAGGGCCGGCGGGATGACGCTTGCGCCGTTGTAGGGGACGAACCGCATCGGAATCCGGGACGGGATCTCGCTGACCTGCAAGCGCGTCGTGCAGGCGTCGATCGTGGCGGTGGCGCTCTCGGGTTTCGGCTCGCATCCGTATTCCGCGTGGAGGGCCCGCAGAGACTCGGGCCAGTCCTCCACCGGCTGGCCCGCGCCGGGGTAGCCGAACATCCGCATGATGTCGGCCCCCCACAGCTGCGTCACCAGCGGGACCCGGGCCCGCGCGGCGACGATCGGGGCGGCGAGCATGAGCGGATCGCCCACGACGAGATCGGGGCGCCAGTCGCGGGCGAGCGGGACGGCGTCGGCGGCGACGGCGCGGGCGAGCGCGGTGTGCGACTCGGTCATCGCCCGGAACATCGCCATCGGGTCGCTGTCGGCCCCGTCGAGGAGCCGGCGGTTCCGGCGGACCTCGACCGCCATGTCGTAGGACTCGGCGACGGGGACGAGCGGCAGGCCGGAACCGACGACGGCGGCCGTGACGGACGGCTGCGCCGCCACCCGGACGTCGTGGCCCGCGGCACGGAAGGCCCAGATCAGCGGCACCATCGGCAGGTAGTGCGACGGCGCCGAGAACGGAAGGAAAAGGATGCGCATGAATCGACGTTGGCGGATGGCCATGGGGGTGGCAATTGCGAATTTTGGGGGTATTCGGACGGCGCTCCGGCTGCTAATCGCGGGGGCGCCCGATTGACCAATGGGCAAGCGCCCTCTTAGAGTGGGCGCATGACCACTCAACCGCCGGAGAACGCGCCCGCCTCGATTTTCACGCCCGGGGAGGCCAAGCGGGCAGCGGAGTCGTTCGGCGTGGACGCCGAACGCTATGACCGGACACGGCCCCGCTACCCCGACGCCATGGTGGCGGCGATCACCGCCGCCAGCCCGGGGCCGCGCCTGCTCGACGTCGGGATCGGCACCGGCATCGCCGCCCGGCAGTTCCGGGCGGCCGGCTGCACGGTGCTCGGGGTCGAGCCGGACGAGCGCATGGCGGACTTCGCGCGGCGCACCGGACTCGAGGTCGAGGTGGCGACGTTCGAGGAGTGGGACCCCCGCGGCCGGCACTTCGACGCGATCGTCTCCGGGCAGACCTGGCACTGGGTCGATCCGGTCGTCGGCGCGGCCAAGGCCGCCGAGGCGCTGCGGCCCGGTGGCCGGCTGGCGGTGTTCTGGAACGCGGCCGAGGTGCCGCCCGACCTCGGCGAGGCGTTCGCCGAGGTCTACCGCCGGGTCGTCCCCGACTCGCCCGCCGCCCGCCTGCCCGCGCCGTCCGGTGCGGGCGGGTACTCGGCGCTGGGGGACAAGGCCGCCGACGGCATGCGGCAGGCGGGCGCGTTCGGCGACGCGGAGCAGTGGCACTTCACGTGGGAGCAGACCTACACCCGCGACGAGTGGCTGGACCAGCTGCCGACGACCGGCCTCCACACCCGGCTCCCCCGCGACGTCCTGGACCAGGTGCTGGCGGGCATCGGCGCAGCCATCGACGAGGCGGGCGGAAGCTTCACGAATCACTTCACCACCCTGGTGGTCACCGCGGTGCGGGGCGGCGCCGCCTGACGGCACGGCATCGCCTCGCAGGGACGCGGCACCGACCCACCCGGGCGGTGCCGCGTCCGGTTCAAGCCCGGGAAACGCGGGTGTACTCGGCCTTGTCGCGGATGTCGTCCAGCAGCCCTGCCCGGTGCAGCGACTCCTCGTTCCAGGACGTCAGATCGCCGCCCTCGCGCACGGCGGCGGCGAAGAGGCCGACGACGTTGGCGAACTGGTCCGCCGGTGGCAGGACGATCTCCTCCCGGTGGTCCTGGCGCTCGATCCGGACGACCGGGCTGTACGCGGGCGGCGGCGTGAACACCCGCTCCAGCCCGAGCCGGCCGGAGCTGCCCCGCAGTTCGTAACCGGAGTGGTAGGAGTGCTCCATGCCGAAGGTGAGCTGGGCGGTGACCCCCTGCGGATCGGACAGCAGGACGCCGCCGCCCACCACGGCCCCGCCCTCCCTTTCGGCGCGGAGCACCGCGCCGACGAGCCTGAGGTGCGGCCCGAGGAACCGGAGCGCGGCGGCGACCGGATAGACGCCTATGTCCACCAGGGCGCCGCCGCCGACGTCGGGCCGGTACCGGATGTCGTCACGCGGCTTCGGGGGGATGGTGAAGCCGGCCGCCAGCGCCCGGACCTCGCCGATGGCCCCGCCCGAGACCAGATCGTCAACGCGGGCGTGCTGCGTATGGTGCAGGAACATCATGTTCTCCAGCAGCAGGCGCCCTCGTTCGCGCGCCAGGGCGATGAGCCGCTCGGTCTCCCGCCGCTCGGTGGTGAACGGTTTCTCGACGAGGACGTGTTTGCCCGCCAGCAGCGCCCGCTCGACCCATTCGGCGTGCAGCGCGGCCGGAAGCGGGATGTAGACGGCGTCGACGTCGTCGCGTTCGAGCAGCTCCGCGTAGTCGCCCAACGCCGTCCCGGCGCCGAAGGCGCCGGCGAACCTCTCCGCTTTCGCGACGTCGCGGCTCGCGATGGCGCGCACCTCGATACCGCCGTCCGCCCGCATCGCGGGCAGGGTCCGCCGCAGGGCGATGTCAGCGCAACCGATCACCCCTAACCGGACCGGGACGCGTCCGTCCGTCATGAGCCTCCTCTTCCCCAGGTAGGGTGCCGCCCGGCCGGTAGCGGGGCAGCAGGCCCGCCGCCGCCGCTTCGGCCAGCGTCGGCGCCGCCGCGTCCTTGTCCGACCTGATCGGCTCACCGTCCAGATTCCACGGAATGCCCAGCTGCGGATCCAGCGCCTGGATGTCGAGCATCGTTCCGTGGACGTACTCGGTGTCGCACAGGTAGTTCATGCACGTGTCGTCCGTCAGCGCCAGGAAGCCGTGGCCGAGCCCGTCCGCCAGGTAGACGCCGATGCCGGACTCCGCCTCCTGCGGCGTGATGTCGAACCGTCCGAAGGTCGGCGAGCCCACGCGCAGGTCCACCACGACGTCGAGCGCGGCCCCCCTGACACAGGTCACCAGCTTGGCCTGGCCCGGCGGGCTGGTGGTCCCGTGAATGCCGCGCAGCGTGTTGCGCCTGGACGCCGAGAAGTTGGCCTGGCGCACCACGAACGGGCGGCCGAGATGGGAGGCCAGCTCCTCGAACCGCCACGACTCGTAGAAGCTGCCGCGCCGGTCCTCCAGATGCGTCGGGGTGATGCGGTAGGCGTCCAGGACGGACATCGGCTCGATCTTCATCATCGCGGTGTGGAGGGCGAGGACTCGAAGAGCTGCGAGACCGCGGGCGCGATCCCGCCCTCGGCGTTGTGGCCCTTCTCGATGAACGCGATGTTGTGGTAGACGTGCACGCCCACCACGCTCTGGGCGATGTCGTCGCCCGCCTCGCCCGGCCGCTCCTGGTAGTGCAGCTTGTCGAGCAGCGCCTGGAGCATCCCGATCGACGTGGTCGGCGGGGAGACGGGGCTCTCGTCCCCGCCGAACTTGGTGCAGTAGGCGGTCCAGATGTCCTCGATGATGTAGAAGCCGCCCGGCCGGACGTACCGGAACAGCGCCTCGAACGAGGTGAGGATGTGTTCGTTGACGTGGCTCCCGTCGTCCACGATGACGTCGAACGGCCCGTGTTCCTCGCCGAACGCCCGGAGGAAACCGGGATCGTTCTGGTCGCCCCGCACGGTGCGCAGCCGGGGCTCGTCCAGCCCGTGCTTGGCGAAGACGTCCAGCCCGGTCATGAGGCCGCGCGGGAAGTAGGCCTTCCACATCTTCAGCGACCAGCCGCCGAGGCCGGGGTCGTCGTACCCGCCGATCCCGATCTCCAGCAGCCGCACCGGTTCGCCGCGCAGGGCGCGCAGGTGCCGCTCGTAGTGCGGGGTGTACCAGTGCCAGGTGCCCCACTTGTCGGTGCCGTGCCGGACCGACAGCTCGCCGAGGTCGGACGGCCCGGCGGAGCAGCCGCTGAGCACCGTGTCGACCGCGCGTCCGACCGAGTACCAGTCCCCGCGCAGCGGCCCGTCGTACAACGCCTTCGCCGTGGGCCGCTCCACGAGCAGCCTGCTGCGGTGCGTGCCGGGGCGGCGTTCCCGCAGCGGGCCGTAGAGGCTCCGGACGAGCTCGGCGAGCTCGAACTCCAGCAGGAAGATGGCCGTGTCCGGCTCGCCCTCGACCAGAGTGACCGGCCGGCCGGCCTGCACGCCGATCGTGTGGGTGAACCTCTCCCCGCCGTGGAGCAGGTCGAGCCGGACGTGGACGTGGGTCTTGTTGGACGGCAGCCGGCAGCGGAACACCAGCTCTTCCACGGCGAGGGAGCAGACGGCCTTCGCCCCGACCTCCTCGATGGCGGCGGCGAGTTCGGTTTCGCGCCCGCCCGCGGCGAGAATGAGAAGCTCGGCCTGTTCCATTGTGACTTGCATAGTTGTCTCCCAGCTGTAGGGAAGGGAACGCCTCAGACGGGGGAACTCGCACCCGTCGCGGCCGGCGCTGCCATGCGGTTCTCGATTTCCCGTGTCAGGCGCCGCACCAGCTCGTCGGTCAAAAACGCGCGGTTGTAGATGAGGTCCAGGTTCAGCGAGCCGTTCGTGGTGTTGGAGACCAGGGCGGGGACGCGCATGAAGGGCATGGTGGCCACGGAGCGGATCGTCCCGAACCGGAGGTCGCCGGCGGTGGACGGAAAGGCCAGCCGGCCGAGGTTGGAGATGCTCACCGAGATCTCCTGGGTCCGCGGCAGGTCCAGCCTTCCGGCCGCGAGCAGCCGCGCCTGGTGGAGCGCGCGCTCCGCGGCGACCTCCATCTCGCCGTCCACCTGGACGCCCACCTCGGCCGGGGACGCGCCCGGCGGCACCGGCAGGTTGATGATCACGCTGCCGACCGCGCTCATGGCCGCCTCCGGCGGGATCGGCGGCGTCAGCCGGCCGCGCAGGTCCACCTGGAGGCAGAGCGCCAGCACCAGCGGCTCCCCGGACTCGTGCAGGGCCCGCAGCGATGCCGCCATGACCCCCGCGACCAGGCTGCCGACCGACAGCCCGTGCCGTTTGGCCGCTGCGATGAACCGGGCCGTGGTCTCCCGGTCGAACGGGAGGTTGCGGAAGCCGAAGCCCACCGGTCCGTTCGCCGGCGCGGACTGCGGCGCCAGCGTGGCGATCTCCGGGGGCGGGGCGGTCTGCGGCGGCGGGGCGGCCCGCGGGGGCCCCGCCCGGCGCAGCACCTCTTCGAGCGGTGGGTCCAGGTCGTCGCGGTGGACGACGGGCACCGGGACACCGCGGGTCAGGGCGTCGTAGTACTCGACGAGCCGCTGCAGGAGCGCGGTGATCAGCCGCCCGTCCGCGACCGCGTGGTGGATCGCCAGGACGATCGTGCAGCGCCGCCCCTCGCGGAGGACGACCAGGCGCGACGCCCGCTCGCCGACCCGCCAGGGCGTGCCGACCACGTCGCTGAACGTCGTGCCGTCCTCGTGGAGCACGAGCGGTGGCCGGCCCGCGATGACCCGGAGCACGAACCTCCCGCCGTCCGTCCGGGCGATCTGTGTCCGCAGGATCGGATGGGCGTCGGCGAGCAGTCGCATCGCGCGGTCCAGCGCGTTGACGTCGAGGCCGCCCTCGGCCGTGACGGTGATGAACGCCGGACTGGCTCCGGACGCCACGATCATCGACTCGCGGGGGGTGAGGACGCGTTCGTCAAAGGGCAACGGGAATCCTTTCCGGGCCGGGCGCGACGACCGGGCGCGCTGGTCACGGCTGGGGGGCGAGGACGGTCCTGGTGTCCGTCGTGCGGACGAGGATCGCCTCGACCGGGCAGAAGTCGGCGGCGTCGATGACGGCGTCGTCCGGTTCGATGACCTCGGCCGCCGGCCGGGAGCGCCCCTCGACCAGCGCGAAGTGCTCCTCGGCGATCGCGGTGCACAGCCCGGAGCCGATGCAGGTGCGCCGATCGACCTGGACCCGCCACCGTCGCCCGTCCATGGCGCCCCTCACCAGCTCACCGGCAGGGCGTTCGGCCCGCGCACCAGCAGGCCGGTCTTCCACGGCACCTCGTCGGCCGGCACCGCCAGGCGCAGCGCCGGGAAGCGCTGCAGCAGCGAGCCGATCGCGACCTGCAGGATCAGCCGGGCCAGCTGCGCGCCCAGGCAGTGGTGCAGGCCGTGCCCGAACGTCAGATGCGGGTTGGGCCGGCGGGTGAGGTCCACGTCGTCGGGATGGTCGAAGACCGACTCGTCCCGGTTGGCGGCTTGGGCGTTGACGAACACCGCCTCTCCGGCGCGTACCAGGACACCGCCCACCTCCACGTCCTCCGTGGCCACCCTGGCGAACGAGCCGCCCGTGCCGAACTCGACGTAGCGCAGCAGTTCCTCGACCGCGCCGGGCACCAGGTCGGGCCGGTCGCGCAGCAGGTCCCAGCGGTCCGGGCGGGTGAGGAGCACATAGGTGAAGTTGGAGATCTGGTTGGCCGTCGTCCCGTGGCCCGCGATCAGCAGCCCGACGCCCAGGTTGACCAGTTCCTCCTCGCTCAGCCGGTCCCCCTCGTCGCGGGCGGCCACCAGCGCGCCGAGCAGGTCGTCGGCCGGGTGCTCCCTGCGCTGCCGCACCATGCCGGCGAGGTAGGCCAGCAGGGCGTCGCGCACGGCGAAGATCTCCTCGCGCGTGTAGGCGGTGGTGGACAGGATCGCGTCGGAGAAGTCGCGGAACCGGTCCTGGTCCTGCGGGGGGACGCCGAGCATCTCGCAGAGCACGGTGATCGGCAGCGGCAGCGCGAGGCCGCGCACCAGGTCGGCGGGCGGCCCGGACCGCTCGATCTCCTCCAGCCGCGCGTCCACGATCTCCTGGACGCGCGGCCGGAGCCGCTCGACCCTGCGGTTGGTGAACGCCTTGGCGACCAGCCGGCGCAGCCTGCTGTGCTCCGGCGGGTCCATGCTCAGCAGGAAACCGCCGCTCGCCGGTTCCGGCGTGGTCCGCGGAACGTCCTCGCGGCCCACCGTCGCGGCGCGGCTGAACCTCGGATCCGCGAACACCTTCTTGGTGTCCTCGTAGCGGGTGACCAGCCAGCCCTCGCCGCCGTAGGGCAGCCGGACGCGGGAGACCGGCTCCTCGCGGCGCAGCCTGGCGTAGAGCGGATCCACCTCGACCCCGGCCGGCTCGCCGATGAACGGATATTCGCGCACCTCGGAATTCATGGTCATGGAATCTCCTCGCCGAGGCTCCTCATAAGCGTTTCCGCCGCAAGAGCCACTTTGCCGGACGCCGCTTTCGGCAACAATCCGCGATTAGCCGGGATGGTCACTCGACCGCATGTGTGCTAGGGGCCGTTCGGGTGAACCGGCCGATCTTCCATTCCAGGTTGAGCCCGTGCGCCGTTCCGGCGGGGCCGTCCATCAGTTCGGGCAGCACCCGGTCGAGGAGGAGATGGCGAATCACCTCCTCGCGTAGAACCGGGTCGGAGATCTCCGCGAGATACTCCCGCTGGTTGGCCGGAACGAGCGCGGCCATCAGGCATTCCTCGGCCAGGATCTCGTAGGTACGGCGTTCGACGGCCCCGGCGAAGTACGGTGCCAGCTCCGCGGCGACCGCGTCGCCGTGCCGCGGTCTCGGCAGGATCCGGCGGTCCGCGCGCCGCTGGGCGCTGGAGCGCGACACGCCGCGAACGCTCGCCGCCGCCTCCCTCAGGACGGGGGAGAGGGCTTCGGGGCGCTCGTCGTCAAGGGCGGCGAGCCAGTACCTGCGCATCAGGCGGTTGGCGTCGTGGAACAGCAGGGAATCCGCGGCCGGCGCGGCGAGGTCGGGCGCGCTGAACGCGAGGACGCCTCCCGGCCGCAGCACCCCGGCGATGGAGGGCACGGCCTTGCGCATCGCCTTGTCGTCGAGCAGGTGGAAGACCATGTTCGCCAGCACCGCGTCCACCTGCCGGCCCGCGGTGACGTCGAGGAGCGGGCGGAACCGGCCATCGGCGCCGCGTAACGCGTGGAAGCGCGTCCATGACAGGTCGCGCAGCAGCGCGAACCCCTGCGCGAACCAACTGCCTGGGATGTCCACCAGATGCAGTTCGAGGGAGGCGCCGCGCTCGGCCAGCCGGCCCGGGACGTCCCGCTCGGCGCACGCCTTGATCAGTTCGATGGACGCCAGGCCGGTTCCCGCGCCGTAGTCCAGCACCCGGACGGCGTCGCCCGGGCGCACCTGCCCGATGCGGGACTCCACGGCCTCCAGCACATGCCGCACGACGATCCCGGTCGCTCCGGCGCACCACCCCCGGGGCCGGGTCAGGTCACCGCCGGTGAACAGCAGATCGTGGAGTTTCCGGCCGTCGGCCAGGTCCGTGCCCGGCTCCGGCTGCCAGGTGTCGCGGCGCTCGGCCGGCTCGTGGCGGGGGAACGGCCTGGCGGGCACCAGATGGTTGAGGGAGACCGCAACGAAGGGGCGGCCGCTCGGGTAGCGGCGCTCCAGGTGGCCCACGGGTTCCAGCCCCGCCAGGCGGCAGCAGTGCAGGAACGCGGAGTGCTCCACGAGGTACTGGTGGGACAGGGCGTGATAGGTGTCCAGGGCCACCGAGTGCAGTGCGCCGGGGTGGCGCCGGGCCAGGCGCGGGGCCACGCTGTGCGCCTCCAGGACGACGAGGCCGTGCTCGCGGACGTGGGGCGCCCAGCGCCGGAGATGCCGGACGAGGTCCGACTCGATCTGCGCGGGGCTCAGCGGGGCGCCGTCCGGGGAGACATAGGCGCCTGAGGACCGGCCGGGTGCGCCGCTGGCGGGGTCCCCGCCGGCATAGGTGCGGTCATGGTCGATGAACGACCGGATGTGCAGCCCGTCCTCGATGGCGAGCCCGTGCCGGGTGAGCAGCCTCGCCAGCGCGTCGGGGTCGGTGACGTCCCCCGGCAGCAGCAGCGGGTCGGGCACGCCGGCCGCCTCCAGGACGGCACGGGCGCGGTCGAGCGCGACCGGGCTGACGTCGATGCCGACGTAGCGGATGCCGTCGCCGAGCATGCCGTGCAGGTGGGCCAGCCAGCTCCCGTCGCCGCACCCCGTGTCGGCGATGAACGCGGGCCGCGGCCTGCGCCGGAAGATCTCCCTGATGACGGGGTCGGCGTCGGTGAAATACCGCCGGTGGGCCGCCGAGCTCGCCTCGACGTTGATCCGGCGCTGGCAGTGCCACTCGCCGTCCCCCGGGACGACGAGCAGCTCGCCGCGTAACAGCGGTTCCAGCCGGCTCAGCATCGGAAGGTAGGAGCCGATGAGGCCGCAGTGGCCGGCGAAGTCGAGACCCGCCCGTCCCCGCGGGGTCCACGCGCCGTCGGGGCCGAGCCAGCCGAGGAGCCGGAAGAGGCGGGCGAAGTCCCCGCCGGGGCGGTGGAGGCGTCCCGTCCCGTGCAGCGTCAGGATCGCGGGAAGGGCGAGGGGCGCGTCGAGGTGGACGGTGCCCGGCGCGTCCGGGTCGGCGGTGCGGCGCCACGTCTCGTGCGTGTCGAGCGCTTCGGCGAAGGCGGCTTCGGCCGGGCCGTCCCAGGGCCTGGCCCAGGAGTCGGGCGCGTTGTCGTCGAAGCGGGCGAGGAACCGGCCGCCGGCGACATAGCGCGAGCGGTTCCGAAGCGCGTTCCGGCCGCGTTCGGTCCAGGCGGGGGAGGGGGCGGGGTCGATCCAGCCGGCGGCGGCCAGGCCGCGCCAGAGAGCGCGCAGATATCCGCTGTCGGGGAGGTCGCCCTTGCCGTACGGTGCGCCGTCGAGCAGCCCGAACGCATCCAGCGCCCGGACCGCGGAGGCCAGCATCACCCCGTCCTGGAAGAGAAATGCGGTGCGGCGTGCCTCTGCCCGGAGGGAGCGGTCGATTCTGCCGGCCGGGGCGATGACCGCCGCCGGTGGGTCATATAGCATCGGAAGATCTCCAGGAAGGGTTGATTCTGGCGCTCGGCGTGAAATCGACTTTGCCGGGCTCCGCTTGTGCGGACCATTCCTGATTAGCCGGGGTGTTCGTTCACCAGGGCGCGTGCTACGCTCCCGCACCGCCCCGGCCCCTGGCTGAAAAGCGCGTGTTCTCCCGAGCGCCACCCCTCTTTATCGGGGTGGTCGGAACTCGCCGGTCTCAGGCAATGTTGCGGAATCATGCCTAGGGATTACATCATCGATTATCCGAGTTCCGCCGATTATGCGGGCGAGCTCCCCCCGGAGTTCGACGCGCTGCGCGGGCAGGGCCCCGCATCCCGGGTCCGCCTGCCCGACGGCCGGACCGCCTGGCTGGTGACCCGCCACGAGGACGTCCGGACGGTGCTGGTGGGCGGCCGGTTCACCCGCGATCTCACGGAACCGCGCGATGGCGGGGACGGGGCGAGCCCGGTGCGGACGGTGAACATGGACGGCCGCCCGCACGCGCAACTGCGCGGCCTGGTGTCGAAGGCGTTCACCGTCCGGCGGGTCGAGGCCATGCGCCCGCGCATCCAGCGGGTGGCCGGCCGGCTGCTCGACTCCATGGAGGAGCAGGGGCCGCCCGCGGACCTGGTCCGGCATTTCGCCGCCCCGCTGCCGTCCATCGTCATCTGCGAACTGCTCGGTTTCCCCCATGCCGACCACGAGATGCTCAGCGACTGGTGCGATCGCATCACCACGGTGGACGGGCAAGGACCCGGCCGGCAGGCGGGCCTGGAACTCGGCGCCTACATCGACCGGGCGGTCCGGGCGAGACGCGCGGGCACGGGGCCGGGCACCGACCTGCTGAGCACCCTGGTCCAGGCCCACGACGACGAGGAGCGGCTCACCCACGAGGAACTCGTCCTGCTCGTGATCGTCCTCCTGGCGGGCGGGCTCGAGACGACCCAGACCGCGATCAGCGCCGGGCTGGCCAGGCTCCTGCGGAACCCGGACCAGCTGGGCAGGCTGCGCGCCGACCCCGGCCTCATCGACTCGGCGATCGAGGAGCTCCTCCGCTTCCAGCCGGTCATCGACCTCAACCGGGTCCAGAAGGCCACCGAGGACGTGTGGCTGGGCGAGCGGCTCGTGCGCGCGGGCGACCTGGTCCAGATATCGATCAACTCCGCCAACCGTGACGACGAGGTCTTCCCCGGCGGCGACCGCTTCGAGATCGCCCGGGAGCCGAACCCGCACCTGGCGTTCGGCCACGGAGCGCACCACTGCCTCGGCGCCGCCCTGGCGCGGGCCGAGTTGAAGACCGCGTTCTCGGCGCTTTTGCGCCGCTTCCCGCGCCTGGATCTGGCGGTGCCGCCGGAGAGCCTGCGCTGGCGGGGCGGCCATGTGACGCTCCGCCTGGAGGAGCTGCCCGTGACCTGGTGAGACCGCCTCTTGCCCGGTCCGCATGGAAGGAGCACACATGCTCGTCTGCAGGTATTCCGACGGTGGCCGGCGCGGATACGGGCGCGTCGACGACGACCACGTCGTCCCGGCCGACTACGACCGGGACACCAGGCGCTGGGTGCGGCGCTCCGGTCCCGCGCGGCCGATCAGCGAGGTCACGGTCCTGGCCCCCGCCGAGCCGACCAAGGTCGTTTGCATCGCCCTCAACCACGGGACCGGGCGCCCGGCGGACCCCGCCTCCACCGCCGTCGTCCTGAAGCCGCCGTCATCGCTCACCGGCCCCTGGACCTCCATCGGCCATCCGGGGCGCCCCTGGCTGCTGAAGCACGAGGCGGAACTGGCCATCGTGATCGGAACGCGCTGCAAGAAGGTCCTCCCGGCGCATGCGGAGGAGGTCGTGGCGGGCTACACGTGCGCGAACGACATCACGGCGTACGCGCACCCGCAGGACGGCGGCGCTCCGGCCGGGGACCTGGTGTGGGCCAAGCACTTCGACGGCTGCACGCCCCTGGGGCCCTGGCTGGCGACGGACCTGGACGTGGCGGACGCCGAGATCACGTGCAGCGTGGACGGCGCGATCCGGCAGCGCGGCAGCACCCGGGAACTGCGCACCCCGGTCCACGACGTCATCGCCCTGGTCAGCGAGCACATGACGCTGCTGCCCGGGGACGTGATCCTCACCGGTACCCCCGCGGGCTCCGGTCCGCTGCCGCCGGGCAGCCGGGTCGAGGTGGCGATCGAGGGCATCGGCGCCTTGTGCAACACCATCGACGAGCCGTCCGGCGCGGCCCGGGAGCCGGACGCCGCCGGAAGCGAACGAGAAAGGTCGTTCACGCCATGAGCACGATCGACGAAGACGCACACTTACGAGCGGCCGGGCGGCCGGACCCGGCCGCGTTCCTGGAGGGCCGCGACCTTCTGGAACGCGACCTGCTCGGGCTCTGGCAGGGCCGCCACGACAACCTGCTGGACCGCATCTCGGAGTACGCCCTGGTGCCGGCGGGCAAGCTGCTCCGGCCGCTGCTGGTGCTCGAGTCGGCACGGTGCGTCGGCGGCCGTCCCGAGGACCTGGCCCGGCCGGCCCTCGCCCTGGAGTACCTGCACGTCGCGACGCTGGTCCACGACGACATCATCGACGAGGACGACATGCGCCGGGGCCGCCCCTCGGTCCAGGCGGCCTTCGGCCTCGCGTCCGCCATCGTCGCCGGAGACGGGCTGCTGCTGGAGACCTTCGCGGCCCTGACGGGCCCGCTGCCCGGGGACGTCCCGGCGGACGCCGTCGTGGCGCTCGTGAACGTCACGGCCGAGGCCGGGCTGAGCGTGTGCCGCGGGCAGCTCATGGAGACCGAGCTCGTCGGCGACCTGGAGTGCGGGGTCGACCGGTATCTGACGATGGCCGGGCTGAAGACGGGGGCGCTGTTCGAGGCGTCCTGCCGGGCGGGTGCGATCCTCGGCGACGCTCCGCAGGAGTGGGTCGAGGCGCTGGGCGTCTTCGGGAGCCGCCTGGGCGTCGCCTTCCAGATCCGTGACGACCTGCTGGCGTTCGACGGCACGTCCGCGCTCATCGGCAAGCCCCAGGAAAGCGATCTGCACAACCATCGCCCCACCCTGCCGATCCTGCTGGGATACCAGCGCGCCTCCGCCGACGAGCGCAAGAGGCTGGCGCGTGCCTTCCACGAAGACCAGCCGGCGGACAGGTCCTACGCCGTGGTGAGCGAGGTCCTGGAGGCGACGGGCGCCCGGGAGGCGGCCGGGGAGGTCGCCGCCGGGCTGATCCGCCAGGCCAAGGACCGCCTCACGGCTCTTCCGGCCTGCGAGAGCGTCGTCACGCTGGCGGGGATCGCGGACTACGCGGCCCGGAGGCGGTTCTGAATGAGCGGCCACCGGTTCCGAAGGACGCTCACCGCCCACCTGCGGACATGGCGGCCCTACACCCTCTGGTACGTCGGCCTGGTGGGGCTGGCCGGCGAGAGCCTGACCCGCGAGATCGCCGGCGGCGGGCGGCAGGCGGCGGGCCCGCTCGTCGCGTGGCTGGTCCCGACCCTGGTCTGGATCGCGGCGCACTACCTGGGCGACTACCTCGACCGCGACCTCGACGCGATCGGGAAACCGCAGCGGCCCATCCCGTCGGGGCAGTTGCGGCCCTCGACCGCGCTCGCCTGCGGGGTGATCCTCGCGGCGGGGGCCTGCGCGGTCGCGCTGATCGTCAACTGGCGCACGCTCCTGATCTTGGCGGGCGGCATCGGAGGCGCGGTCGCCTACAACGGCTTCTTCAAGGCGCGGGGACTGTGGGGCAACCTCGTGCGCGGCGCCCTCACCGGTGGCGCGCTCCTGTTCGGCGCGATGATGGCCACGTCCGCGCCGCCGATCGGGCTGCTTCCGTTCGTGCTGGTGTTCTCGGCGCACGACGCCGCCTCGAACCTGGTCGGGACGCTGCGCGACGTCGCCGGGGACCGCGAGGGCGGCTATGCCACCTTCGCCGTGCGTCACGGCGTCCGGGCGGGGGCGTGGGCCGCCGTCGCGCTCTACGGCGTGGCCGTCGCGGCGGCGGTGGCGGGACTCCTGGTGGTGCCGGGCGGCCGGTGGACGTCGCTCGCCGTGACCCTGGTCGCCGCGGCGCTCGGCTGCCACGCGTTCAGGGTGCTCTTCGTCCCCGGGCGCGTCCCGCCGTGGCGCGCCGCCCTGCGGTCGCACGAGGTGCTCGTCGCCGAACGGCTCGTGCTCGCGGACGCTCTGCTCGTGCCGGGCCTCGGCTTGCCGGTGGCGATCGCGCTCCTCCTGCCGATGCTCGCGGTCACCCTCGGCACCCAGCGGGCGATGCGTTCCGCGCACGAGTTCCCGCCGGGCGACCGCGCGCACACGCCCGGTGCCGCCGGGCCGGACGGCGCGGGGGCGGTCCTGTCGTTCACGCCGGCACGGGCGGAGCGTCTGCGTTGACCGATACGAAGCGAGGGAAGACGAGGGTGGTCCCATGTGCGCGACCATGAACAGTCGGATCGAGGGTTCGGTCGTGCGGGCCGCCGAGGCCCTGTTCGCGCTGCAGCGCCCGGACGGATCCTGGCCGAACCGGCGGCCCACCGCCGTACTGGGCACGGCCGGCGCGGTCGTCGCCCTGCACCTGGCCGATCCCGAGCGCTCGCGCGACCTGGTCGAGCGGGGCGTCCGGTGGCTGGCGGGCGCCCAGAACGCCGACGGCGGGTGGGGCGGGGTCGCCGGAGCCCCCACGCAGCCGGTGCCGACCGTGGTCGCGGCGTCGGCCCTGCACCTGCTGGATCCGCAGGCGTCGCGGGAACCGGTGCGGCGCGCGACGGACCTGCTGGACCGGCAGGGTGGGATGCGGGCGTTCACCGATCCCGGTATGGCCCACATGGCCGCGACCTTCCTCATGCTGGCGGGCCTCGGGGACATCCGGGGGGCACGGCGCATCCCGCTGGAGCTGCTCATGCTCCCCCGGCGGTTCTGGCGTGCCCGGCTGTCCTTCCGGGTGGCGCCTTTCGTCGCCATGGCGTTCGTCCAGGCGCGGCACAGCCCGCCGAAGGGCTTCCAGCGCCTGCTGAGCCGGCCGGCCAGATCGGCCGGGCTCCGCGCGCTCGCGGAGGTGGAACGCGGCGAGAACGATCGCGGCGGCTACGGCGGGGACAACTGGCTGGTCGCGGTGGTGTGCATCGGCCTGTGCTGCGCCGGCGCGCCGGACGCCCTGATCTCCGAGGCCGTCGGCTACCTCCGGTCGAACGTGCACGCGGACGGCTCCTGGCACATCATGCAGGGACTCGATCTGATCGGCGGTTCCTACATCGCGCGCGGCCTGGCGGATGCCGGGTTCGCCGCCGACCCCCGGCTGGCGCGCGCGAGGCGGTGGCTGCGCGGCTGCCAGCAGGACGAGGCGTTCGCGATCTTCGACGCGCCCCCCGGCGGCTGGGGCTGGGAAGGGCCCCGGGGGTGGCCGAACATCCTCGACAGCGCCAATGTGCTGTCCGCCCTCGTGGCGGCCGGCCGGGAAGGCGGCGGGGAGGACGGGGCGGAGAGCCTGCGGCGCGGGCTGCGCTGGCTGGAGTCGCGGCAGGACCGCACGGGCTCGTGGGGGACCTTCGTGCCCGACACCACGCTCGCGAACGACGGCCCGTGCCCCTACGTGACCGCGCAGTCCGTCGAAGTCCTGCTCGACGGCGGCGCCTCCCGGCAGGACCCGGGAATCGGCAAGGCGCTGGACTGGCTGCTCGCCCACCAGCGTGCCGACGGCACCTATGAGGCCCTCTGGTACCGCGGGCTCACTCCGGGGACGTCCATGGCGCTCGTGGCCTTCGGCCGTACCGGGCTCGCCGGCCACCCGGTCGCCGTGCGCGCCCGCGAGGCCCTGCTGGACGCCCAGCTCGCGGACGGGTCGTGGGGGCCGGGTGAGACCGGCACGCCCGGCGACGACGCCTCGGCGGGGACGGTGGAGGAGACCGCGTGGGCCCTGCGGGGCCTGCTCGCCTGCGGCGTACCGGCGGACGACCCGCGCCTGCGGCGCGCGGCCGGATGGATCGTCTCCGCCCAGCAGAGCGACGGCCTGTGGAAGGCGAGCCCGGTCTGCATGCACATCCGCGATCTCGCCTACTACGTGGACGGTCTGATCGTCAACGGGCTCGCCCTCAAGGCGCTCGGGAGCTACCGGGCCGCGGCGGCGGACGGCCCGTTCGAGAAACAGAGGGCGTCATGACAACGGGATACGCGCCGCAACCCCTGGACGCCGACGTCGTGATCTGCGGATCAGGCGTCGCGGGCCTGGCGGCGGCCAACGCCCTCGGCAGGCTCGGGCTGGACGTGGTCCTGCTGGACAAGAAGCGCCGGCAGCCCCCGATCGCGAAGGGCGAGGTCCTCCAGCCCGGCTCGCTGGACATCCTGCAGGGGTGGGACGTGCTCCGCACGCTGGAGGCCAGGCGGGCGGTCCGCATCGACCGGCTCGTCGCCAGGAGGGCGGACGGCGCCGAACTGCTGGCCATGGACTTCGGGGCGCTCGGCGGCGAGCGGTCCTGGATGCTGTCCCACCACTACACGACGATCCTGGAGTGCCTCGGGGAGTCGCTGGGCCCGACGGTGCGGTGGCGGCGCGGTGTCCTGGTGGACGACGTCATCAGGGACCCCGGCGGCCGTGTCGCCGGAGTGCGGGTCACCGAGGGCGGCGCCACGCGCGACATCGGCGCGCGGCTCGTCGTGGCGGCGGACGGCATGTCCTCGCGGCTGCGCAGGTCGGCGGGGATCGCGGCGGAGCCCGTCGCCTACGGTCACCGGCTCCTGACCTTCGAGCTGCCGTGCCCGCCGCCGGTCGCCGGCGAGGTGTCCGCCTATGTCACCGACCGCGGGCTGGTCATGGTCTATCCGCTGCCGGAGGGGGCGACACGCGTCTATGTCCAGGTGACGGCGGACGAGATGAGGGGAGGTGGGGCGGACCGGCTGCGGCGGTGGACCGCGGAACTCGTCGGTCAGGTGCCCGCGCTCGGCCCGCTCGCGTCCGCGATCCCCGGCGGCCTGGACCGCCGCCAGCTGCTGAAGGTCTGGCGGTACGTGGCCGCGTCGCTGGCGCGGCCCGGCATCGCCCTGATCGGTGAGGCCGCGCACAGCGTGCATCCCCTGGCCGCCCAGGGGATGAACACGGCCATCGGCGACGCGCACGCGCTCGCCGCCCGGCTCTCCGGCATCGACTTTGGTGACGGCGCGGCGGTGGACGGGGCGCTGCGCGGCTACGAGGACCAGCGGATGGGCAGGATCGGCGACGTCCACGCGATGAGCCACAACGCCGCGCGCATGATGACCTCCACGTCGCGCGGCGGCCGGCTGCTGGGCCGGCGGCTGCTGTCCGGCACGGCCAGGAGCGCGCGGCTCAGCTATCTGACGACCTACAACATGTCGGGCCTCGGCATGCGCCGCCTCGGGCCGCTGGACAGGCTCTTCCAGCTGGGCGTGCTGCCCGATCGCAGGGCGATGCCCTCGCTCGCGCCGGAGTGAGCCGGACCCGGATGTACCGCTGACCGATGAGAACGGAAGTGTGAGAGATGGCGGAGTCAATGACGACGGCGTTCGATGTCCGGCCGCTGTCGGGCGCGCTGGGCGCCGAGGTCCGCGGCGTGCGGCTCGCGGAGATCACCGATGAGGAGTTCGCGGAGCTGCGCCGGCTGCTGCTGAGATACCTGGTGATCTTCATCCGGGGCCAGCACGACTGGCCGCCCGGGTCGCGCGTGGCGTTCGGCCGGCGCTTCGGGGAACTGGAGGTCCACCCCTACCTGCCGCATCTGGAGGGGCATCCGGAGATTCAGATCATCGACTCGGAGCAGGACGGCAAGATCCCGATCTGGCACACCGACATGACCTACTCGCCGAACCCGCCCATCGGCTCCATCCTGCAGATCGTGCGCAGTCCCGGCACGGGCGGCGACACCATGTGGTCGAACCAGTACCTGGCGTACGAGGCCCTGTCGGCGCCTCTGCGCGAGCTGCTCGACGGCCTCACCGCGATCCACGCCATCCACATTCCGGGGCTGGACAGCAGGGCGGAGCACCCCGTCGTCCGGGTGCATCCGGAGACCGGGCGGCGGTCCCTGTTCGTCAACCGGGCCCACACCTCGCACATCGCGCAGCTCAGCCGCAACGAGAGCGACGCGCTCCTGCAGTTCCTCTGCGAGTTCTCCACGTCCCCGGAGTTCACCTGCCGCCACCGGTGGCGGGACGGCGACGTGGCGATCTGGGACAACAGGGCCACGCAGCACTATGCCGTCGACGACTACGCCGAGCGCCGGACGGGACTGCGCGTCGTCGTCCTCGGCGACAGCCCCGACGGCGACCGGCCCCGGTGGGAGCACTTCCGGCCCAGGCCGGGCGAGCGTTACGCGCCGGCCCGCGTGAACGCGAAGGAGTCCTACTGATGTCGCGGGCGCCGGCGGAGCCGGCGTCGTGGGAACCGCGCTACGGGGACTTCCTGCGGCTGGACACGCTGCTGTCCTTGCAGCGGGAGTCGGCGGAGGCGCACGACGCGCATTTCTTCTTCACCGTGCACCAGGTGTACGAGCTGCAATTCAAGATCGTCCTTTATGAGCTGGACGCGGCCGTCGCGGCGGTGGCGGCCGACGACATCCCGCGCGCGGTGTACTGCCTGCGGCGCGTCCGCGCGGTGGAGGAGATCCTGGTCGCGCAGGTCGCCACGCTGGAGACGATCAGCCCGGGGGGCTTCGCCGCGCTGCGCGGGACGCTGGCGGGCTCCAGCGGCCTGCAGTCGGTCCAGTTCCGCGAGATCGAGTTCCTGTCCGGGCTGAAGGATCCGGACTACCTGACCACGACGCGCATGTCGGAGCCCGAGCGGACCCGGCTGGAGCGCCGGATGGCCGAACCGTCCCTGTGGGACGAGTTCCGGCGGCTGCGCACGCGGCAGGGCGATCCCGACCTGGTGGAGCTGTACCGGGCGGAGGTGCCCGGCGACGGGCTGGTCCGGCTGGCCGAGGCGATGATCGAGCACGACGAGGGCTTCGGGCTCTGGCGGGCCCGGCACGTCCCCATGGTGGAGCGCCTCATCGGGCGGCGGCGCGGCACCGGCGGTTCCGCCGGGGTGGCCTATCTGCACGCCACCACGGCCAAGCGCTTCTACCCCGAACTCTGGGATCTGCGGGCGAGGGTGTGAGCCCGCGGTCCAGCGATCCGCACCGCGAACGTGAAACACGGAGAAGGGCAGGGAAACCATGGACGCCTTCGGCAACCGCATCAAGAAGATCGTCATTCTCGGCGGGGGGACGGCCGGCTGGATGGCCGCGTCCTATCTGGGCAAGGCCTTACAGGGCACCGTGGACATCACGGTGCTGGAGGCCCCTTCGATCCCGCGCATCGGCGTCGGCGAGGCGACCGTGCCGAACCTGCAGCGGGCGTTCTTCGACTACCTCGGCATCCCCGAGGACGAGTGGATGCGCGAATGCAACGCCGCCTTCAAGCTGGCGGTCAAGTTCATCAACTGGCGCAGCCCCGGTGAGTCCCAGAGCACCCCGCGCGACCTTGACGGACGCCCCGACCAGTTCCACCACCCGTTCGGCCTGCTGCCGGACGAGGACCAGATCCCGCTGTCGCACTACTGGTTCCAGCGCCACCACGCCGGGAAGACCGACGAGCCCTTCGACTACGCCTGCATGGCGGAACCGGCCATGATGGACGCCAAGCGGGGGCCCCGGTGGCTGGACGGCCGCCGTGCCACCCGGTACGCGTGGCACTTCGACGCCCAGCTCGTCGCCGACTTCCTCTGCCGCTTCGCCACCGGGCGCCAGGGCGTCGAGCATGTCCAGGACACGATGCAGGAGGCGCTGCTGGACGAGCGCGGCCACATCACCGGCCTGCGCACCGCCAGTGGCAGGGTGCTGGAAGGCGACCTGTTCGTGGACTGCTCGGGGTTCCGCGGCCTGCTCATCAACAAGGCCATGGGCGAGCCCTTCGTGGACATGAGCGACCACCTGCTGTGCGACCGCGCGGTGGCCACGGCGATCCCCAACGACGACGAGCGCCTCGGGGTCGAGCCGTACACCTCGTCCATCGCGATGAAGTCCGGCTGGACCTGGAAGATCCCGATGCTGGACCGGTTCGGGACCGGCTACGTGTACTCCAGCCGGTTCGCCTCCCAGGACGAGGCGACCGAGGAGTTCAGCCGGATGTGGGGCCTGGACCCTGAGAAGGAGACGTTCAACCACGTCAGGTTCCGCGTCGGCCGCAACCGCCGGGCCTGGGTGAAGAACTGCGTCAGCGTCGGACTCGCCTCGTGCTTCGTCGAGCCGCTGGAGTCCACCGGCATCTACTTCACCTACGCCGCGCTGTACTGGCTGGCGAAGCTCATCCCGGACGGCGACTTCGACCCGGCCCTCGTGGACCGCTTCAACCGCGAGATCCAGGTGATGTTCGACGACACGCGGGACTTCCTGCAGGCCCACTTCTACTGCTCGCCGCGCATCGACACCGAGTTCTGGAAGGCCAACAAAGAACTCAAGCTGTCCGACGCCATCCAGGAGAAGATGGCGATGTACAAGGCCGGGCTCGCGATCAACCAGCCGATCACGGGCGAGAGCGACTACTACGGCAACTTCGAAACGGAGTTCCGTAACTTCTGGACCAACGGCAGCTATTACTGCATCTTCACCGGGATGGGATTCCTGCCCGACCGGCCGCTTCCGGCACTGGCCTACAAGCCGGAGTCGGTGCGCGCGGCGGAACCGCTGTTCGATGAGGTCAAGCGCCGCCAGCGGGAGTATGCCGAGACGCTGCCCAGCAACTACGAGCTGCTGCGGGCCATTCACGGCCGCTGACGCGGCGGCGGCGCCTCGGACGGGTTCGCGAACCCGTCCGAGGCGGACGTCCGCCGGCCCGGCCGGCCCGGGCGCCTTACCGGCCGGGCGGCAGGAGCCGGCCCAGTTCCTCCGCGATCCGCGCCCAGGCCGCCGTGCCCGGAGTGATCACGTCCATATGGTCGGCGTCCGGCAGGGTGAGCAGCACCGCCTCGCGGCCCGCCGCCTCGGCGTAGCGCCGGCTCAGCTCGATGGGCACGTCCTCGTCGGCGGTGCCGTGCACCACCAGTTGCGGCACACCGAGCGGGACCAGCGCCATCGGGTCGGCTCGCCGGTACACCTCCGGCAGGTCGTCCGGCCCGCCCCCGAGCAGCTCCGCCACCGCGCCGTTGCTCAGCCCCAGCCGCGCGGCCGTCACCAGGTCGCACACCCCCGCGAGCGACACCACCGCGGCGGGGGAGACCCGCCCTGGCCCGGCCGCCCGGTGGGCCGCCCACAGCGCGAGATGTCCTCCGGCCGAGTGGCCGACCAGGCCCACACGGGCGGGATCGACCGCCCCGCCGTCGAGGCCGGTCACCGCGTCCAGCGCGGCGGAGACGTCGTCGAAGGTGCCGGGCCAGCCGCCGCCCGCCATGTCCATCCGCCGGTACTCGATGTTCCACACCGCGAACCCGCGGGCGTTGAGATCGGCGGCGAGCAGGCGCATCAGGTCCAGCCGGTAGCGCTTGCGCCAGTAGCCGCCGTGGACCAGGACCACGGCCGCCCCGTCGCCCCCCGGCCAGTACTCGCCGAACTGCTCCGGCGCGGGTCCGTACCGGACGGTCCGGTACGCGCCGTCGGGCACGTCGGTCAGCCGGGCCAGCCGGGCGGGGTAGCCCTCCGGCTGGACGCCGTCGCCCGTGGTCGTCATGTCAGTCCCTTCGGGTCGTCAGGGAAGTCCCTGTACCGGCCGGTCGCCGCGACGTCGCGCAGCCGCGACAATCCGCTGTGCACGTCGATGTGGCGGGTGTACAGCGGCGGAAAGCCGAGCCGGAGCCGCTGGGGTGCACGGTAGTCCGGGATCACCCCGGCCGATTTCGCCGCCTGGCACACGGGCCAGGCGGAGGGATGGTGCAAGGTCAGGTGGGCGCCGCGCCGCCGCCCGTCGCGAGGCGAGGCGACCCGGAACCCGAGCGGTGCCAGCCAGGCGTCGGCCAGCCGCAGCGCGTACCCGGTCAGGCTCCGCGCCTTGGCCGCGATGGCCTCGATCCCGGCCTCGGCCGTCAGGCGCGCCCCTTCCAGCGCCGCATGGCCGGCCAGCACCGGGGGAGTGCCGACGAGGAAGCGTTCGATCGCCGGCACCGGCCGGTAGTCCGGCCCCATGGCGAACTGGTCGGTCTGCCCGAACCAGCCCCAGATCGGCTGCCGCAGCAGGGGCTGGAGCTTCCGCCGCACGTACAGGAAGGCGGGTGCGCCCGGCCCGCCGTTCAGATACTTGTAGGTGCAGCCGACCGCGAGGTCCGCGTTGGCGGCGGACAGCCCGACCTGGACGGCGCCGGCGGAGTGGCACAGGTCCCACAGCACCAGCGCGCCGTGCCGGTGCGCCGCTTTCGTCACCCCGGCGAGGTCGGCCACCGCGCCGGACCGGTACGCCACGTGGGACAGGCACACCAGCGCGACCCGGGCGTCCAGCGCGGCCTCCACGTCGGCCGGTCGCACGGCGTCGTCGAGGCCGGAGCCGAGCCACCGCACCTTGAGCCCGCGCGCCGCGGCGATGCCGTCCAGGATGTACCGGTCGGTGGGGAAGTCGTCGGCGGCGGCGACGATCACATCGCGTCCCGGCCGGGCGTCCAGCGCTGCGACGGCCAGCTTGTACAGGTTGACGCCGGTCGAGTCGGACAGCACGACCTCGCCCGGCTCGGCGCCGACGATCCGTGCGACGAGGTCGCCCGCCTCGCGGCCGGCCGGCAGCCACCGCCGCCAGCCGTCGATCAGGTCCGCGCCCCATTCGTCGACGAGCGCGCGCAGCCGGTCGCGGGTGGACCGCGGCAGCCGGCCCAGTGAGTTCCCGTCCAGATAGGCGATGCCGGGATCGGTGATCACGAACCTGTCCCGGAAACCCGAAAGAGAATCGGCCGCGTCCAATCGCCTGGCTTCTTCCATATACGGATCGGTCATCGGCCAACAGTACGGCCCGCCGTGTGCGCGTAAAACCCCTAGCGCGTGAACTCGAATTTGGGCAGCCCCCACTATTGGGGGTTCATTGCGACCGGCTCCCTCCGGCACTGTGACTCATTGGTGGAATCGCATGAAGAAAGGGGAGCCGTGATGGACTTACGCAGGATGGCCCGCCGGCTGCTGCATGAGTTCGGTTTGGCGATGGCCATGAACTGCATGATGATGGGCTTTCCCTATGACATGGTGCTCTATCTGCGCCAGGAGCGGGACGGCTTCGCCGGTGAGGGGGCGCAGGAGGAGCCGATCCCGGCCGAGCCGCCTCCGGACGGCCACCCCGAGCGGCTCGTTCCCTATGCCGCGCTGAGCCCGCGGGAACGCGAGTTCTGGTCCCGGCTGGACCGTCAGGCATAGGAGACGCCCGTGGTGCTCTCCGCCGCCCCTGTCGCACCGCTGGCCGCGCACCCGATGCTGGTGTTCCTCCTCCAGGTCGGGCTGCTGCTCGCGTCCGCCGTGGTGCTCGGCCGCCTGGCGGCGCGGCTCGCGATGCCCACCGTCGCGGGGGAGCTGCTGGCCGGTGTGCTGCTCGGGCCGTCGCTGCTCGACCACGTCGCGCCCGCCCTTTCCGGATGGCTGCTGCCGAAGGATCCGGCGCAGTTCCACCTTCTCGACGCCTTCGGGCAGATCGGTGTGCTGCTCCTCGTCGGTGTCACCGGTGCCCAGCTCGACTTCGCGCTGATGCGCAGGCAAGGGGCGGTGGCGGTCAGGGTCAGCCTGTCCGGCCTGGCCGTCCCGCTGGCGCTCGGCGTCGGTGCGGGCTTCCTGCTGCCCGGGGCCCTGATGGCGGACGGCGCCGATCGCCGGGTCTTCGCGTTCTTCCTCGGTGTGGCGATGTGCGTCAGCGCGATCCCCGTCATCGCCAGGACGCTGGCGGACATGGGGCTGCTGCACCGTGACATCGGCCAGCTCACACTGACGGCCGGGATGGTGGACGACGCGGCGGGCTGGCTGCTGCTGTCGGTCGTGTCGGCGATGGCCGCGACCGGGGTGACCGCCGTGGGGGTCGCGGCCTCGGCCGGCGCCCTGCTGCTGGTCGTGGTGCTGGCGTTCGCGGCCCGTCCGGTGGCCGGCCCGCTGCTGGGGTGGTCGGCCCGGCCGGGGACGCAGGATCGTTCGGTTCCGACGATGATCGCGCTGATGCTGCTGGCGGCGGCGGGCACCCATGCCCTCGGGCTGGAGCCGATCTTCGGCGCGTTCCTGGGCGGGATCGTCATCGGCTCCACCGGTGCGGTGAGCGCGGAGCGGCTCGCGCCGCTGCGCTCGCTCGTGACGAGCTTCCTCGCTCCGGTCTTCTTCGCCGCCGCCGGGCTGCGCATGGACCTGACGGCGCTCGGACGGCCCTTGGTGCTCTGGACGGGGCTGGCCGTCCTGCTGCTGGCGGTCGCGGGCAAGTTCGCCGGCGCCTTCGCCGGGGCGCTGCTGGGCGGCCTGAACCGGTGGGAGGCGCTGGCCCTGGGGGCGGGGCTGAACGCCCGCGGGGTGGTCGAGGTCGTGGTGGCCACGGTGGGGCTGCGCCTGGGGGTGCTGAGCACCGCGAGCTACACGATCGTCGTGCTGGTCGCGATCATCACGTCGCTGATGGCGCCGCCCGTCCTGCGCCTGGCGATGGCCCGGGTGGAGACGACGGCCGAGGAGGAGCTGCGCGGCCATGCCCTCGCCCTCGTCGAACCCCATTGACGAGTGGGCGTGTGCCCACTTAAAATGGGCACATGCCCACTACACCTTCCGCCCGCACCCCCCTCTCCGAGAAGGAACTCCATCGGCACCGGCAGGTGGCCGAGGCGTTCGGGTCGGACCCCGAGCGCTACGACCGCACACGGCCCAGTTATCCCGCGGCCCTGGTGGACCGGATCACCGCGAACCGGACCGGTCTCGACGTCGTCGACGTCGGCTGCGGGACCGGCATCTCCAGCCGGCTCTTCCAGGCGGCCGGCTGCACGGTGCTCGGGGTCGAGCCCGACGCGCGGATGGCCGAGTTCGCCCGGCGCCGCGGGCTGGCGGCCGAAGTGGCGACCTTCGAGACCTGGGAGCCGTCCGGCCGCACTTTCGACGCGGTCGTCTCCGGGCAGAGCTGGCACTGGCTGGACGCGGCCGCCGGGGCGGCGAAGGCGGCGCAGGTGCTGCGGCCCGGCGGGCGGCTGGCGGTGTTCTGGAACGCCGAGACGCCGCCGCCGGAACTGCTGCGGTCCTTCGGCGAGGTCTACCGGCGGCTGCTGCCCGACTCGCTCGTCGCCCGCCAGTGGACGGCGAAGGCCATGGACGGCTACGTGATGCTGTGCGGCAAGGCCGCGGACGGGATGCGGGAGGCCGGCGCGTTCGGCGAACCGGAGGAGTGGCGCTTCGCCTGGGAGAAGAGCTACACCCGCGACGAGTGGGTGGACCAGCTGCCCACCCACGGCGACCACGGCCAGTACCCGGCGGCCAAGGTGCACGAGGTGCAGGCGGGCATCGGCGAGGCCATCGACGCGGTGGGCGGCACCTTCACCATGCGCTACACCACGATCGCGATGAGCGCGGTGCGGGCGTCGGGCTGACGGCCCGCACGAGGAGGGGACCACCACGATGGCCTGGATGGCGCGGTTATCGGAGCGAGGCCGGCAGCGCCACGGTGAGCGCGTCGCGGTCATCGACGCGGACCGGCGTGTCACCTACGCGGAACTGGACCGGCGGACCGACGGCCTGGCCGCCGCGTTCCACGCGATGGGCGTCGGACGCGGCCACCGGGTCGCGGTCCTCTCGCACAACCGCCTTGAGGTACTGGAGACCTACTTCGCGCTCGGCAAGGTGGGGGCGATCGCGGTCCCCGTCCACTACGGCGCCGTCCCGGACGAGGTGGCGGCGATCGTCGCGGGATGCGAGACCTCGGCGATCGCGGGTGAAGAGGAGCTTTTGCGCAGGCTCTCCCGCCCGGCCGGCTGCTCCGTGCTCGCGTTCGAGAGCGGCCGGTACCGGGACGCCGTCGCGAGCGGGGACCGGCCGCCGCCGCTCGACATCCCCGACGACGAGCTGATGTTCATCCTGCATACCTCGGCGACGACGGGCCGTCCGAAGGGCGTCTGCGTCGACCACCGGTCGCTGCGGTCGGTGGCGACGGGCTACCTGGCCGACGTCGATCCCGGCGGCGACACCGTGTTCCTGCACTGCGGCCCCTTGTCCCACGGGGCGATGGTGCTGCCGCTCGTCTACATGGCCGCCGGCGCGACCATCGTCCTCATGCGGATGTTCAGCCCGCCCGGTTGCCTCGCCACGATCCGCCGGGCGGAGGCGACGCACCTGTTCCTGGTGCCGGAGATGCTGAGGTTCGTCCTACAGGCCGCAAAGCGCTCGTCCGCGAGCCTGCCGAGCCTCCGGGAGGTCGTCTACGCGGCGGCGCCGATGCCGCGTCCCCTGCTCCTGGAGGCGCACGCGACGCTCGGGTGCGGATTCCGCCAGGTGTACGGCATCACCGAGGGCGGCGGGCCGGTGGCGACCCTCGCCCCGTCCGAGCACGACTACACGTCGGCGGTCCCCCGGGGCGCGGGCGCCTCGGTCGGCCGGGCGATCATGGGCACGGTCGTGGAGAGCCGCGACGACGGCGAGCTGTGGGTGTGCGGGCCGGGCCGGATGCGCGGGTACTGGAACGATTCCGCCGCCACCGAGGAGGCCGTGCGCGACGGCTGGGTCCGCACGGGCGACCTGGGCACGGTGGACGAGCACGGGTACGTCCACCTCGCCGGGCGGGTGAAGGAAGTGATCATCCGCGGCGGGCAGAAGATCTTCCCCGCGGAGGTCGAGCGCGTGCTCCTGGAGCATCCCGGAGTGCGGGACGCGTGCGTCGTCGGCGTGCCGAGCGACGAATGGGGCGAGCTGCCGTTCGCCTATGTCGTCGCCCCCGGCGAGGCCCCGGGCGAGGCCGCGGAGTTCGTCGCGTCGCTCAAGGGGCTGGTCCGCGAGCGGCTCGCCTTGTACAAGCGCCCGGTCGGATTCAAGGTCGTCCGGGAGCTGCCGCGCAACCCGGCGGGCAAGGTGACCCGGCGGCACCTTCGCACGGAAGCGGCCTGCCACGCCGCCGGCCTCGCCGGTCCCCGCTCGTGACAGGAGGAACCATGAGCACCAAAGGCGCCGAACTCGAGCACGTCCTCGACCGCCTTCGATCGTTACTCAAAGAGGTCTGGGACGAGCATCCCGCCGACCTGCCGGTGGACGGCGACGCGACGCTCCTGAGCCTCGGCGTCGACTCGCTGACGCTGGTGTCCCTGCTCGACAGGGTGGAGGCGGAGTTCCACACCGCATGGGATCCGGACGACCCGCCCGATGCCTACAGTTCGCTGCGCTCCATCGCGATCGCGGCGTCGCCCGCCGCCTCCGGGCCGGCCGGATCCGGGCGCCGCCATGTCGGGCTGGACGCCTACCGGTCGCTGATGAGTGCGTTCCCGACCGGCGTGGCGGTCGTGACGAGCATCGGCGCGGACATGCTGCCGCGGGGGGCCACCTGTTCCTCGTTGTGCAGCGTCACCCTCTCACCGCCGACCCTGCTGGTGTGCCTGAAGGCCGGGAGCACCACCCTGGAGGCGATCACGACGCGGCAGAGCTTCGCGGTCAACCTGCTGAACGCCGGGGCCCGCCGGGCCGCGGAGATCTTCGCCTCCCCCGTGGCCGACCGGTTCGCCCACGTCGACTGGCGGCCTACCGGGGCGGAGGGGCTTCCGTGGCTGGAGTCCGACGCCCTCGCCGTGGCCGAGTGCGCCGTGGCCGGGATGCTCGACGTCGGCGACCATGCGGTGGTGCTCGGCGAGGTGGTCGGCGCCGAGATCCTGGCGGGGGAACCGCTGCTCTACGGCAGGCGCCGGTTCTCGGCATGGATGGCGGGAGGGACAGGGCGATGACCACCGCCGAGCGGGGGACCGGGCTGGCCGACCAGGCCGGCGACGCCGAGTCGGTGCTCGCCTGGTTCCGGAGGATGCGCGAGAGCGAACCCGTCAGCCATGACGCCGAGGCGGGGGTATGGCACGTCTTCCGCCATGCCGACGTGGAACGGGTGCTGGACGACGCGGGCACCTTCTCGTCCGACTTCAGCCCGCTCATGCCGGCTCAGGAGGACGTCGACCGCTTCATCAAGGGCAATGTCCTCCGCAAGGACCCGCCCCAGCACCGCAAGCTGCGCACGCTGGTGAGCAAGGCGTTCACCCCGCGCGTGGTGGCCCGGCTCGAACCGCGCATCGCCGCCATCACCGACGAGCTGCTGGACGCGATGGGCGGCGCGGAGCGGATCGAGCTGGTCTCGGCCCTGGCGTATCCGCTGCCGGTGACCGTCATCGCCGAGCTCCTGGGCATTCCGGCCGGGGACCGCCCGACGTTCGGGCGGTGGGCCGACTCCCTGGTGGCGCCGGAGAGCCAGACGGGCTTCGTCCCGAACGCCGGGCGCACGCAGGCCATGGCGGTGGTCATGCGCGAGATGAACGCCTACTGCCTGGAGCACATCCGCCGCCGCCGGGCCCGGCCGGAGGACGATCTGACCAGCGCGCTCGTGGCCGCCGAGGTGGACGGCGAGCGCCTGGAGGACGAGGAGATCGTCGGGTTCGTGGGGCTGCTGCTGCTCGCCGGCCACATCACGACCACGGCGCTGCTGGGCAACGTCGTCCAGACCCTGGACGAGCATCCCGAGGACGCCGCCGCGCTGCGCGCGGACCCCGCCGGGCTGCCCGGCGTGATCGAGGAGGTGCTGCGCCTGCGCACCCCGCTCGCGCCGAGCATGCGCCGGACCACCGCGGACGTCCGGTTCGGCGACCGCGTCGTGCCGGCGGGCAGGATCGTCCTGGCGTGGCTGGCCTCGGCCAACCGGGACGAGCGGCGCTTCCCCGATCCGGACCGCTTCGATCCCCGCCGCGGGCGCATGGCGCACCAGAGCTTCGGGCACGGGATCCACTTCTGCCTGGGGGCGCCGCTCGCCCGGCTGGAGGTCCGGATCGCCGTGGCGAAGATGCTCGCCCGCTGGAGCGAGATGTCGGTGGCAGCGGGAGCCGAGTTCCACGACGCGCGGGGGATCTGCGGCGCCAGGCGGCTGCCGCTCCGCGTGCGCTGGGCCTGACCGCGAGAGAGGAGACCCGCCATGGCGATCGGCGACCCGCGGATCCGGCACCTGGAGGTACCCGGCGCACGCCTGTACCACGAGATCCGCGGCTCCGGCCCGCTGGTCGTGCTCAACGGCGTGCCCATGGGCACCGGCGGCTTCGCGCAGATCGCGCCGCTGCTGGCGCGCGAGTTCACGGTCGTGACCTACGATCCGCGCGGCACGTTCCGCAGCGTCGTCGAGGACCCGTCGCGGGAGACCACGGTCGAGGTGCTGGCCGACGACCTGCGCCGGCTGCTGTCGGCCCTCGGCGCCGGACCGGCGCATGTGTTCGGCAACAGCGGCGGAGCCGTCACCGGGCTCGCCCTGGTCGCCCGGTATCCCGGCCTGGTGCGCACCTTCGTCGCCCACGAACCGCCGCTGCCGGAGCTCCTTCCCGATGCCGGACGGCTGCGCGCGGCGATCGGCGAGGTGTGCGACGCCTACGAGAACGAGGGCAGGGAAGCGGCGCTGAAGATGTACGCGGCCGTCACCGGCATCGAGCGCTTCTCGCAGCCGCCGCGGGCCCGCCGGGCGGCACCCGATCCCGGTGCGTTCACGCCGCCGGCCGACGCGCGGGCCGTTCTCGACCGCTTCTTCCGGCACCTGCTGCGTCCTGTCGCGTCCTACCGGCCCGACCTCGCGGCCTTGCGGGACTCGCCCGCCCGGATCGTGGTGGCGGGCGGGAGCACCTCGCGCGGGCAGCTCGCCCATCGGGCCTCGGTCGCGCTCGCCGGCCGGCTCGGCACCGCCGTGGTCGGCTTCCCCGGCGGTCACACGGGTTTTCAGGAGCGGCCGCGGGAGTTCGCCCGGGCCCTGGCCCGTTCGCTCACCGCGCCGGTATGAGCGGCGCGTGGATCAGCGGGACACGTCCCGGACGGAGTCGCCGAGCGTCGTCGTGACCAGCCTGTGGACGGCGGCGGGTTCGGGAGGGGCGCTCTTGCGGTCGGCGAACAGCAGATGCCCGGCCCCGATCAGGGTGAAGGCCACGGTGTCGACGTCGGCCCCGGGGGCGAGGCGTCCCAGCTCGCGTTCCGCGGTGAGGTAGTCGGCGAACATCGTGGCCGCCTCGGTGAGGACCGGGACGCCGGCGGGCCAGGTCTCCCGCAACCGGTCCCGCAGTTCGTCGCGGAAGGTGACGAGGGCGACGACCGCGACGGCGACCGATCCGAACAGCGCCGTCAGCGCCTGGCTGAGGTTGCCGGCGACGGTGCCGGTTCCGGCCGCATCGCGCAGGGCGGCGGTCTGGGCGTCCATCCGCTGGACGCGGTCCAGGACGAACTCGGCGAGAAAGGCGTCGAAGTTGGCGAAGTGCCGGTGCAGGACGCCTTTGGCGACACCCGCCTCCGTGGTGAGCGCCCGGCTGGTCAGGGCGTTCGGCCCGTCCCGGAGGAGTACGCGCTCGGCCGCGCTGAACAGCTGTTCGCGTGCGTCGCGGATCGCGGTCCCTGTGGGCACCCGCGCCTCCCCTCGCTTGCCCGGCTCGGCCCGGCCTGCGCATGGCCGGGCGCCCGTTCGGTGGGCGCCCGGCCATGATACCTCCGAGCCGGGACGGCCGGAGAGGGAGAGAAAGGTCAGGGCCGCCTGTCCACCCAGAATCGGACCGGCGACGGATCCTCGAAGTTCTTGGCCCCCCATTCCTTGCGCGCGAGTTTGCGGAAGACGCTCCCGACCGGGCATTCCTGGGAGAGGAACTCGTCGATGCGTCCGGCGCGCGCCGCGGCCTGCATGTCCAGATAGCCCTCGACGAACAGGCTTTCGTCGAAAGGCGCGGCGGAGGAGCGCCCGACGGCCCGCGTCCCCCTGGCCATCCGGACGATCTGGCCCTTGTCCAGGACCGCGCCCATGAGACCGGCGAACCTGTCGGCGGCGACGAGGCCCATGACATAGGACCCCCATTCGGCCTGGGTGGCCAGGCTGCGCGTGTCGATCGTCCCGCTGAGGATCCAGTTCGCGATCTCGAAGGCGAGAATGCCGAAGGAGTACTGCTCGGGCGGGTTGAAGACGTCCCGCTGATCCGCGAGATTCGTGCACACCGTGACGCAGAACGGCTCGGGGGCGTTGGGATAGGCGAGCGAGACCGCCCACCAGCCGAACGCGTAGTGGCCCACGGCGCGAACGCAGTAGTCCACCGCCTCCGGATCCCCGGCCAGATGGACTCCGAACCCGACGCGGAGACCGGCACGGGCGCTCGTCCGGGGCCGCAGCACCGTCTCGCAGACCTCGCCGGGCAGCCGGCCCCCGGGACGGATGAGCTCCAGCATCAGCGCCGTGTGGTCGGCGGGGGACATGACCGCCCCCACCGAGTGGTAGCTCCCGCACTCGTGCCACGGCAGGGGGACCGCGCGGTTCCCGAACACCATGTGGCCCGTGGTGCAGCGGGCCCGTATCTCGTCCCACCCCGGGCTGTCCCGCCAGGCGGTGTCGCGCATGCCCAGCGGGTCCAGGATCTCGGCCTTCACGTACCGCCCCAGCGGCATTCCGGTCACGGCCTCGGCCGTCAGGGCGGCCACCTGGTACATGAACGAGGAGGAGCGCCACTCGTTCGTGTCCGCCGAGCCGGCGAAACGCGGCGCGCCCGTCCCGTACTCGCGGACCACACCGCGCTTCAGCTCGCGCTCGATGTACTTCATCGGCGGCTCGGGGTGCTCGACCCAGTCGTATCCGTCCGTGGCGGCGCCCGTGAGCATGGCCAGGGCCTTGGTCAGGGTCACCGTGCCGCCGAGCGGATTGACGACCGGGAACGGCAGGTGCCTGTCGATGGGAGCGTCGAGGTCGAGCTCGCCCGAGCGGGCGAGGCCGGCGATCGCGGTGGCGACCAGGACCTTGCCGAGGCTGCCGACCCGCATGGTGTGCGATGCGGTCACCGGGGCGCCGGTCTCCACGTCGGCCACGCCGAACGGCAGCGTCAGAGGGCGCCGGCCTGCGAAACCGACGGTGATGAGGGCGCCGGGCGTGCCGGTGGTCTCCAGCACGGCGGGAGCGATCCGGCCGACGCCCTCCCGCAACGCGCTCGTCGTCAGGCTCATGCGGGTTCCTCTCGGTCTCCGGTCTACCAGGTGACGGGAATGGACTCGGGGATGGCGGCGAACGAGGCACGGCGCACGGTCAGCTCCCCGGCTGGCACCGTCAGGCGCATCTCGGGGAAGCGCCGGGTCAGCCGGGTCAGGGCGGTCTGCAGCTCCAGCCGGGCGAGCGGTGCCCCGACGCAGTACCGCAGGCCGAACCCGAAGGAGAGATGGGGGTTGTTCTCGCGGGTGATGTCGAACCGGTCCGGATCGTCGAAGACGGTCTCGTCGTGGGCCGCGGCGTACATGTCGAGCATCACGAGCTCGCCGTGTTCGACGGTGGCCCCCGCGATCCCCAGTTCCGCGCGCGCATAGCGGATGTCGGGAGGGAGCAGGCGGCTGACGACCCGCAGGCTCTCCTCCGCCGCCGCGGGACCCAGGTCCGGGTCGGCCCGGAGCGTGCGCCACTGCTCCCGGGAGTCCAGCAGCAGCGTCGTGCCGGCGCAGAGCGCCGCCGCCGTGGTCTCGTACCCGGCGAACAGCACGCCCATCGCGAGCTGGGCGATCTCGTCGTCGGAGAGCGTTCCGTCCGCGCCGAGCCGGGAGATGACGTCCTCGCCGGGCCGCGCGCGCTTGCGGGCCACCAGCTCCCGGCCGTAGTCGTTGAGGGCGGCCAGGCCGCCCGCCGACCGTTCCCGGTCCCCGGCGTCGCTGATCGCCGTCGTCCACTCGTCCAGGAGCGCCCTGTCCTCCGCCGGGACGCCCAGCAGTTCGCCGATCACCTCGCGCGGCAGGGCCAGCGCCAGGGACCCGGCCAGGTCCGCCGGGGGGCCCTGCTTCGCCAGCAGGTCCAGCAGGTCGCCGGTGAGCGCCTCGACGCGCGGGCGCATGGCCTGCACATGGCGCGGGGAGAAGAAGGGCTGGAGGCGCGAGCGCATCAGCGAGACCCACGCCTGCTCGGTCTCGTAGTCACCGCGCGGTCCGTCGAGCAGCACCGACTCACCGCTGCGCGGAGCGTTGTCGGGGTCGGGGTGGCTGCGGCCGAGGCGCGCGTCGCCGAGCAGCCGCCTGATCTCGTGGTATCCGGTCACCAGCCACGCGGGGGCGCCCACGGCGGTGCTGACCCGGTGTACCGGGGCCCGCTTCTGGAGCTCGCGGAGGTTGCGCTGCGGACGCGCCGGATGCGGCAGGTCGAGCGGGAGCCGGATCTGAGCGGTCATACCGGAGCACCTCTTCCTGTGATCACAGGAATCACTTTTCCGGATGCCGGCCGTCCTTGAAATCCCGATTTGCCGGGGGTTTCCCGGCCGCGACGCGTGTGTTAGGCGTCGTCCCCGTCGCGCAGGACGCGCAGGGTCTCGGCCTGCTCGGCGGTGATGCCGCGCTCGCGCTGCTCGACCGCCTCCCGAGGGGTCAGCCCGGCGCCGATCCAGGACGCCGCCTCCTCGAACGGGATGCCCGCCTGCCACCACTCGCGTGCGACGGCCATCGGGCTGAGGCCGCGCTGGATGAAGCGGCGGGCCTCCGCCGGACGCAGGCCCAGGTCCTTCCAGGTCCGGGCGGTCGCGGCATCGATGTCGCAGCGCACCCAGGCGACCGCCTCGTCGTCCACCCACTCGGCCTGGAGGTAGGTGTACATGGTGACGCCGGTCGCGCCGCTCGCCCGCTTGATGAAACGGTCGGTCTCCTGCTGGACCTCGGAGGCGTTGAACGCCATCAGGCCGAGGAACGCGTCAGGGGACCGGTCCTCGTCCTCCCCGGCCGGCCTCGGCTCGCGGCCGCAGCTCACCTCGTACGCCTGGGCCGGGGTGTGGCCCTGCGCCCGGTAGGCGATCGCGGACTCGAGGTCCAGCCCGAACTCGTGCCAGCCGATCGCCTCGGCCGCCGTGATCCCCGCCGCCCGCCACCGCGCGACCGTCTCCGGGGTGACGCGGGCCGTCTCCCACTGGGCCGCGGCGAGCGGGCTGGTCACCCGGGCGGCGCGCCAGGACGCGGCCCGGCGCGGGGCGATGCGCCATCCCCACCAGGCCCGGCCCTCCTCGGCGGAGAAGCCCATGGCGGTGTAGGCGGCCGGATCGAACTCGCCGGACGGTCCCTTGTCGTGTGCCATCACACTGTCCTCGGTCTCTCGTCGCTGATCACAACGGTCGTCGCCCAGCCGGGGGTCTGCCCCGCCGGGTCCAGCAGGCCGGCCACGACCCGGGTCCGCGGCGGCGGGTCGTCCGGCCAGGGGGTGTGGCCGTCGGTGAGCGCGATGATGAGGTCGGGCACGGGCCTGCGCGCCAGCGCCGCGTCGATGCCCGCGCGGATGTCGGTGCCCCCGCCGCCGCCGAGCCGCAGGTCGGCGAGCCGGCGTGGGGTCTGCGCCTGGTAGGCCTGCGCGTCCACGGAGATGACGGTGAGCCGGTCGCGGCCGACGCCGGCGGCCCGCAGCACCCCGTCGACCTCGGCCAGGCACCGGCCCAGCATCTCGTCGCTCATCGAGCCGGAGGTGTCGATGAGCACGGTGACCACCGGTAGCGGCTGGTGCAGGCTGGGCAGCACGGCGCCGGGCGAACTCGCGGCCCGCCGTGACGGCCTGCGGTAGGTGAAGTCGACGCGGCCGGCCGTGTGGGCGATGCTGCGGCGGATCTGCGTCGCCAGCTGCCGCCGCCAGTTGACGGTGGGCTGCAGGATCTCGTCGGCCCAGCGCCGCCAGCCGCCGGGCACGTCCTCGCGGGTGCGCAGATGCTCGCGGACGCGCCGGGCGGTCTCCAGCGCGGTGAGCCGGGCGCTGGTGCGAGACAGCGGGGGCCAGTCGCAGTTCCAGGGGCGCGGCTGCCCGTCGCAGCCGTTGCCGCAGTCGCCCGCCGTCACCGCCGGGTCGATGGGTTCGGCGCGTTCGCGGAGCAGTTCCCAGTACCGTCGGGCGAGCCGGCCGGCCGGCAGGGCGAGGGCGTGGGGCGGGGGCGGATCCGCGGGCGGTTCCAGCCAGCCGATGGAGAGGTCGTCGTAGATCTCGGCGTCGGCGGCGACGTTCCACCTCCGCTGATCCGGGGTGCGGCCGGCGCCCGGGGCGGCGTCCGGGGCGGCGGCGCCCGGGTACTGCGCGGCGTGCTCGCGCAGCAGGTGGGCGAGCTGGTGCAGGACCCAGAACCCGATGCGCGGCACGCTCTGCCGTTCGAGTTCGGCCGGGCTGATGTGGAGATGCCAGCCGACGTCGGCGGGGAACCTGCGCAGCGCGGCGCCTCCGCCGGTGATCTCGGTGTCGGGCACGACGACCGGGTCCAGCGTCAGCAGCGCGCTGGCCAGGTAGGGCGCCCGGTGGGCGGCCCACACCCGCGCCGCGGCCCACTTGCGCAGGAGGCCGGGCGGCAGTTCGTCGAGAGGCAGACCAGACATATGGCTCGGGTTCGCTCCGGTGCTATTCGATCAGGCCCGCGGCGCGCAGGATGGGGGTCAGTTCCAGCAGCGCCGCCGGGATCCGCGCGCCCGCCGGGCGCCGGGCGGCCAGGGTGCGCGCCGCCAGCGTCGCCACGTCCGGCGCCGCCCGGGCGGCCTTGGCGACCACTTTCCACCCCGCTTCCCAGGTGTCCTTGTCGTCCGCCGCCACGGCCACCGCCGCGACCGAGGTGAGCACGGCGAACGCGCGGTCGCTGCGGCGGGGCAGCTCGAAGGAGGCGGGGTCGGCGAGGACGGCCGCCGGGTCGGGCAGGTCGAGGTTCTCCAGCCAGGACAGGAACTCCAGCGCGGCCCCCTCGCCGACCGCACCCGTGACCAGGGCCGCGCGCACATCGGGTCCCGCCTCGGTGGCCGCGCACGCGGCCAGCAGTGTCGCGGTGAACTCCCAGGAACGGGGGCTCGGCCATCCCTGCCCCGCCGCCGGGCCCTTGGGCACCTGCAAGACGAGAGCGGGACGCACCTGGAGGAAGGCCGACACCGTGGCCCGTGCCGTGAGGTCCTGCCGGGCGGTGGCGGGGCGCTCGAAGCCGGCCAGCGAGGGGCGTGCGAACCCGGCGGCCAGGCCGCGGGCGATCCGTTCGGCGTTCACCGGCCAGTTGAGGTGCACGAGGCGGTTGGCGAGCGGCGGGGCCAGCTCCCAGCCGTCGGCCGCCTCCTCAGGCGGGTTGGCCGCGGCGACCACGCGCACGCCGGCGGGCAGCGGGACATCGCCGACCACGCGTTCCAGCACCACGCGCAGCATCGCGGCCTGCACCGCGGGCGGAGCGGTGGTCAGTTCGTCCAGGAACAGCAGCCCGTGCCCGGTGGTGGCGAGCCGCTGCGCCCAGGCGGGCGGCGCGAGCCGGACGGCCCCTTCGGAGACGACGGGGAGCCCGGCGAAGTCGCTGGGTTCGCGAAGGGATCCGATGACCACTTCGACCGGCCAGCCCAGCGATTCCGCGAGGGCCTTCACCGCGGACGTCTTGCCGGTTCCGGGGCTGCCCCACAACAGGGTCGGGACGCCTGCCGAGACCGACAGGGAAAGCGCCTCGAGCACGACTCTGGTGTCCACTGCAGAAAGGCCCCGCCTTCGTGTCGTCTTCGTCGCCGGTCACTTCGGTGCCACGGTGCCCCTGGCCCAGTCGAGCATGATGGAGTCGGTCAGCGGGGCCGTCCTCGCCAGCGCCATGACGTGACCGGTCGCCGGGACCATGACCACCTTGGGCTTCGCCTCGGGCAGGTAGAACTGCGACTCGTAGGCCCGCACGCTCTCGGGGTCGTCGCAGTCGTAGACGGTGACTCCCTGGCAGGTCAGCCAGTCCTGCGCGCCGCCGACGAGGAGCACCGGCACCCGGATCCCGTACGGGATCTTCGGCGGGACGATCGCCGCGGACGGGTAGACGTCCTTGAGCTCCTCGTCCTTGGCCACCACCGCCGGGTCGGCCGAGGGCGGATAGTAGAACATGGCGCCGCGCGTGTCCGGCCTGGTGGTGATGTACCCCCGGTCCAGCCCGGAGCCGGCGAACTTGGGGTCGTCGGGAGCCGGGTAGGCGTTCGCCGCCCCGGTCTTGGCGTGGTCGAGGTTGAAGCCGTGCAGCGCGCTGGTCAGGATCGCCGCGTCCACGTCGCCGTACCGGGGGATCTCGCTCCACGCGTAGTACGAGCCGAGTGCGTGCCCCACCCAGATCACCTTGCCGAAGCCATGCCCGTCGAGGGTGCCCGCGCGCAGCGCGGTGATGGCGTCGTGCAGGGCGACGGCGCCGGCCTCGGAGGTGACCAGGCCGCTCTGCGGATGGGAGCTGGCGCCCGAGCCGATGAGGTCGACGTTGAACGTGGCGTACCCGGCCGAGGTCGCGGCGCGGACGTACGAGTAGTAGCCGTTGCCGACCGGGAAGTCCCAGTAGGCGTGGTTGTAGTACCCGCCGTGCACGAGGAGCTGCACCGTGCGGGGGCGGCGGTTCGCGGGGCGGCAGAGCTCTCCCGACATGGTCTCGGTGGCCTGTCCGGGGTCGGCGATGCGGACCGGCAGCCGGTAGGTCTCGCAGCTCGGGCCCGTGCTCGCGGAGGCGGGCGTGGCCGTGGTCGTGGCCGTCAGCGTTGTGGCCGCCGTGCACGCCGCGATGAGGAGGGATTTCAGCTGGGCACGTGTCATAGTGGGCACCAGCCCACTATCGTGGGCGGGCGCCCACTGTGTCAATCGCCCGTCCACCGCGGCGGCGATAACACGGACGCGGGCGGGCCGGTACCCCCATCAGCCGGGGGTGCCCGCGGACGGGCCGGATCGGCAGAGTGGGGGTTCACGATCGCGTTCGCTGGCAAGAAGAGTGGGGTATCGGATGCGCGTCCTGTTCGTTCCGGCTTCCGCGCCGTCGCACTACTTCCCGATGGTCCCGCTGATCTGGGCCTGCCGGACCGCCGGCCACGACGTCTGCGTGGCCGCGCAGCCGTGGGGCGCCTCGATCGTCCCCGGCTCCGGGCTACCGATGGTCGCCATCGCCGAGTCTTTCGACATGACCGCCGAACTCGCGCGGCACCGGCCGCGCGTCCCGGCCGCGGCCCCGGCGGCCCCCGGGGGCCCGCTGCACGCGGCGATGATCGACGCCCAGATCCGGTTCGCGGCGGAGGCCGCGGACGACCTGGTCGCCCTCGCCCGTGACTGGCGGCCCGGCCTGGTCGTCGCCGACCCGCTGGTGCTGGCGGCCGCACCCGCTGCGGCGGCGGCGGGCGCGCCGCTCGTCCACCACCTCTGGGGCCCGGACATGCTGCGCGCCCACGAGTACGGCTATCCGGGCTGCGGGATCCCCCTCTCGGCCTGGCCCGAGGCGCTGCGCGGGCTCTACGCGCGGCACGGCTGCGAACCCCGGGTCGAGAACGCCGTCGCGACGGTCGATCCGTGGCTCGAGATCATGCAGATCGCCGCGACGCCGTCGCGGATCCCGATCCGCTTCGTCCCCTACAACGGGAGCGGTGTCCTGCCGCCCCCGGTCCTCTCGCCTCCGCGACGGCGGCGGGTCCTGGTCACCTGGGGCTCCCTGCTGGCCATCCGCGAGGGCATGGCGGCGTTCCCGGTCACCGAGGTCGTCGGGACGCTCCGGGAGCACGGCGCCGAGGTCGTCGTCGCGGTCACCGCCGCCGACCGGCGCTGGACCCGGGACCTGCCCCCGGACGTCACCGTGGTCGAGAACGTCCCGCTCAACGCGATCATGCCGTCCTGCGACGCGGTGGTGCACCACGGCGGCGGCGGCACGATCATGACGGCCGCGTACTACGGCGTCCCGCAGCTCGCCCTCACGGCCACCCTCGACACCCGGACGTGCTGCGACCGGCTGGCCGCCACGGGCGCGGGCCTGTCCGTCGACCGCCAGGACCTCACCCCGGACGCGCTCGCGGACGCCGTGGCGGCGGTCCTGGCCGGCGACCGGATACGGGAGGCCGCTGTGGAGCTGCGCGCCGAGGTCCTGGCCCAGCCCGCCCCCGCCGATGTGGCCGCACGCCTGGCCGCCCTCGCCGGCGCCGCCTAGCCGGCGGGCTACCGGGTGAGGGCGTCCACCACGCCCGCCAGGCCGTCCGCCCGGCGGACGCGCGGCCGCCAGCCGGTGGCCGCGATGAGGGCCGAGGGGTCGGCGGGGAGGTTTCCGAGGTCGGCGGCATCCGCCCAGTCCGGAGGCGGCACGGTGACCACGGGGACGGGCGGGCGCCCGGTCCGGGCGGCGACGAGGCCGGCCAGGGTGCGGAACACCTCGCCGAGCCGCGCGGGCGTGCCGGTGCCCACCGGCCACCGGCCGCCGACCAGGTCCCCGGGGGCGCGCAGCGCGGCGGCGAAGGCGCGCGCCGCATCCGTGACGTGCACCAGGTCCCGCTCGACCGTGCCGTCGTGCCACATGGTGATCGGCTCGCCCGCGAGGGCCTTGCGGGCCATCGCGGTGACGACGCCGCGCCCCGTCGCGCCCGTGAGCGGAACGCACCCGTAGACCGTGGCGGGCCGGAGCACGATCCCGCGCACCACGCCGTCCTCGGTCGCCTTGACGAGCAGCTCCTCGGCCGCGGCCTTGTGCCGCACGTAGTCGTTGAGCGGTGCCCCCGGCGGGGCGGACGCCTGGAGGGTGCTGGCGAACACCACGACCGGCGGCCGGGCGCCGGCCGGGCGGACCGAGCGGACGAGCGTGCCGAGCAGGCCCGCGCCCAGTGCCTCGGACTCGGCCCCCGGTGACCGCCACGAGCGTTCACCGGGGATGTGGGCCGCCAGGTGGACGACGGCGTCCGCGCCGTCCACGGCGGCGCGCACCGCCTGCGGGTCGGTGAGGTCGGCGAGGCGGACCTCGGCCGAGGCGTCCACGAGCGGCGGCCGCCGCTCGCGGGAGACGAGCCGCAGGCGCACCGGGAGCCCGGCCAGCTCCGCGGTGACCGCGGCGCCGAGGAACCCGGACGCGCCGAGCACCGCGATCAGCGGCCGGTCCTTGGACGAGGGCACCACGATCACTCCTTGCCTAGACCGGGACCGTCTCCCCGGGCACGACCTGCATCTCGGGCAGCGGGAAGACCAGCTTGCCGCCGCCCGCGAGATACCGCTGCTCACGAGAGAGGAAATCGTCCCGGAACGTCCATGGCAGTACCAGCAGCTGGTCCGGGCGCAGCGCGTGCGCGTCCTCCTCGGACACGATCGGGATGTGCGTTCCCGGCGTCACGCGCCCGGACTTGTCCGCGTTGACCTCACCGATGCAGGGCAGGTCGTCGGGTGTGAGGCCGCAGTACTGGAGGATGACGTTCCCCTTGGTGGAGGCGCCGTAGCCGACCGTCAGCTTGCCCGCCGCGCGGGAGTCGTCGAGGAACCGCCGCAGTGCGGCCCGCTGCCGGATCGCCGTCGCCGCGAGCGTCTCGTACGGGCGCAGCCCCTCCCGGGCCAGCGCGGCCTCCCGCTTCCGCAGCTCTGCGACGGCGGGGGAGGCGTCGCGGTGGCGCCTGCCCTTCTTCGCCATGGTCAGATTGAGGCTGCCGCCGTAGACCGGCGTGATCTCCGCGTCGATGACGGTGAGGCCGACGCGTTCGGCCATCCATTCGAACTGGCGCAGCGCGTAGTACTCCAGGTGCTCGTGGCACACCACGTCGTAGGCGTTGTCGGCGAGCATCGACGGCAGATAGCTCTGCTCGGAGACCCAGACCCCGTCGTCATCGAGGATGTCGTGGATGTCCCGCATGACGTCCATCGGCCGGGGGAGGTCGTAGAACATCGCGATGGAGGTGACCACCTTGGCCTTGCGGTCGCCGAACTCCGCGGCGAACGCCTCCCTGGAGAAGTAGGTGGGGATCAGGTCGATCCCCTCCGGGTACAGCGGCCGGAACTGCTCACCGGTCGGGTCGATGCCGACCAGGTCGATCCCGTTGCGCGGATACGCGCGCAGGAGGGTCGAGTCGTTGCTGCCGATGTCCACGACGAGGTCGCCGGGGGCGAGATCGACACGGCCGAGGATGCCGTTCACGATGCCGTGCAGATGATTGATCATGAACGGCCGGATGCTCGAGCGGTAGCCGTAGGAGCCGGTGGTGTACATCGCCCCGGCGTCGGTCGTGTGCCGGAGCTGGACGAGCCCGCAGCCGCCGGGACCGCACTTGACCAGTTCGAGCGGGACCCGGGGGACCGGATCGCCGGGCGTGCGCGGGAACACGCTGGTGATCGCCTGGACCCCCAGGTCGAGAATCGTGGCCAGCTCACCGTTCCCGCAGATGCGGCACTCGGAGATCACCATGTCTTCCTCGCTTCCTTGCCGGTCATGTCCGTGCGGAGGGGCCGGTGTAGCGCGGAAGCAGGCCGGCCGCGGCAGCCTCCCGCAGGCCGGGCGCGGCCCGGTCCTTGTCGGAGAGGATCGGCTCCTCCTCGAGCGCCCAGGGCAGGGCGAGCTCGGGGTCCAGCGGGTTCACGTCGATCTGGGTGCCCGGGACGAACTGCTCCGCGCACAGGTAGCTCATCCGGGCGCCCTCGGTGAGCGCGTGGTAGGCGTGTCCGAGGCCCTCGGCGAGGAACACCAGCTCGCCGGACTCCTCGGTCAGGGTCGTGCTGTCGAACGCGCCGAAGGTGGGCGACCCCACGCGCAGATCGACGACGACGTCGAGCGCCGCCCCGGTCACGCAGCTGACCAGCTTGGCCTCCCCGGAACCGGTCCTCGTCCCGTGCACGCCGCGGATCGTCCCGCGGCGGTTGACCGTGATGTTGCCCTGGCTGATGCGGAAGGGAAGGCCGGTCAGGCGGGCGACCTCCGCGGTCCGGAACGTCTCGAAGAAACTGCCCCGGCGGTCGAGGTACTTCTCTGGGGTGATGCGGAATGCGCCCGCTATCGCCAATTCCTTGATCTCCACGGGCCGGGATCCTCCTTCGAAGAGGAACAAGTTCGCAGGGGCAGGGGCCGCGATCAGGGGCCCGCCGCCATTCTGCTTCGCGGGAGGGCGTGGGTTCACCCCCTATTCATCGGGGTTGCGCGCCTCCCGCTCGGCCGGCCTGGGCGAGGACGCGCCGCTCGATGCGCGGGTCCAGCCACCGGTGGGTGTCCTGCCACGGCGGCTCGCCCTCGCCGCGCAGCCAGGCCCAGCCGTCGGCGAGGGTGCCGCGCAGCGGACGGCCGGTGTCGAGCCCGGCGCGGTGGGCGGCGGAGGCGTCGATGTCGTGCATGCCGCCCCGCATGGACGCCGGGAGCCACATCGGGATGTCGAGATAGGGGCGGATGCCCGCGGCGACGACCACGTCGTCGGGGACCCAGACCAGCTCGGCGCCCGACCCGGTCACCTGGCGCATCGTGTCCAGGTACTCGCCCATGGTGTGCCTCCCGCGCGGGCACAGGGCGGTGAACACGCCGCCGACGCCCCGGCCCGCGGCGTCCAGCATCCAGCCCGCGAGGTCGCGGACGTCCACGTACCGCAGCGGGTCGCCCGGCTCGCCGGGGGCCAGGACCCGCCCGCCGCGCTCGAGCCGGCGCATCCACCAGGTCATCGACCCGACGTCCTCGCCCGGGCCCAGCGTCGGCCCGGCGCGGGCGATCAGCGCGCGGTCCCCGAAGGCGTCCAGCACGGCGAGCTCGGCGCCGCGCTTGGCGGTGGGGTAGAAGCCGTCCTCCTCGTCGCCGGGATCACCGTCGATCACCTTGGCGCTCTCGTCGGCGCCGGGGGGCAGCGGCCGCTCGTACACCACCCAGCTGGAGACGAACCCGAAGTGCCGGACCCGCCCGGTGAGCAGCGCGCACGTGTCGCGGACGACGCGGGGCGCCCCCATCCAGGTGTCGACGGCCGCGTCCCACTCCCGGTCGCCGAGCGCGCGCCGCAGCGCCCGCGGGTCGGTGCGGTCGGCGACCAGGGGGACGGTGCCGCCGGGGGCGGGGCGGCTGATGCCGCGGTTGAGGACGGTGACCTCGTCGCCGCGTGCCAGCGCCGCGTCGACGATGGCGCGTCCCACGTAGCGTGTTCCGCCCAGCACCAGAACCTTCATGATCATTACCTCTGCCGGTCGCGTCGGGGCCGTTCACCAGGTGACGGGCAGCGCCCGCAGCCCGGTGATGAGAAAGCCGTGCTTGTAGGGGACGTCCTCGGCGGGCACGGTGAGCCGCAGCCCCGGGAACGCGGCGAGCACGCTGCCGATCGCCACCTCCAGCTCCAGCTTGGCGAGCTGGGCGCCCAGGCAGCGGTGCATCGCGTACCCGAAGGCGACATGGTCGGCGGCGCCCTCGCGGGTGACGTCGAACCGTTCGGGATCGGGGAACGCCTTCGGGTCCAGGTTGGCGGCGGGGAGGCAGGCGTGGACCACCGAGTGCGCGGGAATGGTCGTCCCGTCCAGGTCGACATCGCTCGTGGTGGCGCGGATGTGGCCACCGTAGGGGTGGACTCCCAGCGTCGTGTACCGCAGCACCTCGTCCACCGCGGCGGGCACGAGGGACGGGTCGGCGCGCAGCAGCGCGAGCTGGCCGGGGTTGTCCATCAGCGCGACCAGCCCCTTGCCCAGCGTGGTCGCGGTGGACTCGCCCCCGGCCAGGAGCAGGCCGCAGCCGAGCGTCACCAGTTCGTCCTCGCTCAGCCGGTCCTGCTCGTCGCGGGCCGTGATCAGGTCCTGGAGCAGGCTCTCGTCGGGGTCGCGGCGCTTGGCGTCGACCAGCTCGGCCATGTAGGCGACCATCGCCTTGAGGGCGCCGAGGGCCTCCTCGGGCGGGTAGGCGCCGGTGGACACCACGCGATCGGCCCAGCCGCGGAACCGCTGCCTGTCCTCGCCGGGGACGCCGAGGATCTCGCAGATCACGGTGACCGGCAGCGGATAGCACAGCCCGGAGGCCAGGTCGGCGGGCGGGCCGGCGGCGACCAGGGACGCGATCAGCTCATCGGTGATCTGCTGGATCCGGGGCCGGAGGCCGCGGATCCGCCGCGCGCTGAACGCCCCCGCCACCAGGCGGCGCAACCGGGTGTGCTCGGGCGGGTCGAGGTCGTTGATCCCGGTGTTGCGGAAGACGGCCGCCGGGCCGATGGCGGCGCCGAGCCGGCGCGCCTCGGCGCGGCTGAACCGCGGATCGGCCATGACGGCGCGCACCTGCTCCATCCCGGTGACCAGCCAGCGCCTGTCCCCGGTCTCGGTGGTGAACTCGCGCACCGGTGTCTGCAGCCACAGTTCGCGTACCGGCGCCGGGGTCGTGTAGCCGGAGCGGTCGGTGTGTTCGGCGGTCATGTCTCCTCGCTTTCCCGGTAAGGGGGTGCCACGGTGTCGGGGGCCGGGCCGGCTAGCCCGGGACGATCCCGGAGGCGACCGCCCAGCCGACGAGGTGGGACTTGGTGGTGGCCCCGACGCGCCGCCGGGCCTCGCTCAGGTGCTCGTCCACGGTGTTCTTGGAGATGCCCAGCCGGCGCGCGGTCTCCTTCGCGGTCAGCCCCAGCGCCGCGAGCCGGACCACCTCGGTCTGGCGTGCGGTCAGCAGCGCCTGCGCGCCGTCCGGGCCCCCTTGCCTCAACGCGGTCATATCGCTCCTCCAGTCGATCCTTCGATACGGGCGGTGACGCCGTGCCGCCCTCAGGCCTCGGGGACGGCGTGTCCCATCCGCGCCGCCAGCCTGAGCGCCTCGTCGATCAGCGTTTCGGGAATCTGCGACTCGGGGACGGTGCGGACGATCTCGCCCTGGACGAAGATCTGGCCCTTGCCGTTGCCGGACGCCACGCCGAGATCGGCCTCGCGGGCCTCGCCCGGCCCGTTCACCACGCAGCCCATGACGGCGACCCGCAGCGGGACGTCCATGCCCTCCAGGGCGGCGGAGACCTCCTCCGCCATCTTGTAGACGTTCACCTGCGCGCGCCCGCAGGACGGGCAGGACACGATCTCCAGCCCGCGCTCGCGGAGGTTCAACGACTCCAGGATCTGCAGGCCGACCTTGACCTCCTCGACCGGAGGCGCCGACAGCGACACCCGGATGGTGTCGCCGATCCCCTCCGACAGCAGCGCGCCGAACGCGGTGGCCGACTTGATCGTGCCCTGGAACCGCGGGCCGGCCTCGGTGACGCCCAGGTGCAGCGGGTAGTCGCACCGCCCGGCCAGCAGCCGGTACGCCTGCACCATCACCACCGGGTCGTGGTGCTTGACCGAGATCTTGATGTCGCCGAAGCCGTGCTCCTCGAACAGCGAGCACTCCCACAGCGCGGACTCGACCAGCGCCTCGGCCGTGGCCTTGCCGTGCTTGTCCAGGAGCCGCCTGTCGAGCGAGCCGGCGTTCACGCCGATCCGGATCGGGACGCCCGCGTCCATGGCCGCGCGGGCGATCTCGCCGACCTTGTCGTCGAACTTCTTGATGTTGCCGGGGTTCACCCGGACCGCCGCGCACCCGGCGTCGATCGCGGCGAACACGTACTTCGGCTGGAAGTGGATGTCGGCGATCACCGGGATCTGTGACCGCCGCGCGATGTCGGGCAGCGCGTCGGCGTCGTCCTGCGACGGCACCGCCACCCGGACGATCTGGCAGCCCGCCGCCGTCAGCTCCGCGATCTGCCGCAGTGTCGCGTCGACGTCGGCGGTGAGGGTCGTGGTCATCGACTGCACCGACACGGGGGCGTCCCCGCCGACCGGTACGCCGCCGACCCGGACCTGCCTGGTCCGGCGGCGCGCCGCCAGCCGCGGCGGCGGAACCGCCGGCATGCCCAAGGCCATGCCGCTCATACGACCTCCTCGTGATCGGTCACGCGGAGCCGGGCCAGGGCGTGCGCCACGTCCCGGGCGATGCCCCGGGCGGTCAGGCCCGCCTGCTCCAGTACCTCGTCGCGGCCCGCCTGCGCCAGGAACTCCTGGGGCAGGGCGGCCTGGTGCAGCGGCCGGTGGATCCCGGCGTCGCGCATCGCCTGGGCGAGCGCGGCGCCGGCGCCGGCCACCCGGCCGTTGTCCTCCACGGTGACGACCAGCCGGTGCGCTTCCGCCAGCTTCAGCAGTTCGGCGTCGAGCGGTTTCACCCAGCACGGGTCCACGACGGTCACGGCGACGCCCTCGGCGGCGAGCCTCCCGGCCGCGCCCAGGGCGGCCGCCGCCATCGGGCCCACCGCCACGATGAGGACATCGCCGGGGCCGTCCGGCAGGGCCAGGATCTCGGCGGTCCCGGCCCTGGCGACCGGCTCGATGTCGGGTGCGACGGGACCCTTGGGGTACCGGACCATCGTCGGGTGCCCCTCCACGGCGATCGCCTCGCGCAGCTGGGCGCGCAGCCGGGTGCCGTCGCGCGGCGCCGCGATCTGCATCGTCGGCACCAGCTGCAGCATCGACAGGTCCCACATGCCGTTGTGGCTCGGGCCGTCCGAGCCGGTGGCCCCCGCCCGGTCGAGTGCGAACGTGACACCGCATCCGTGCAGGGCGACGTCCATGAGGACCTGGTCGAACGCGCGGTTGAGGAACGTGGCGTACAGCGCGACGACCGGGTGCGCGCCGCCCGCGGACAGGCCCGCCGCCGACGTGACCGCGTGCTGCTCGGCGATGCCGACGTCGAAGACCCGGTCCGGATACCGTTCGGCGAACGCCTGCAGGCCGACCGGCTCCAGCATGGCGGCGGTGACGGCCACCACGTCGGGACGCTCGGCCCCGATGCGCACCATCTCGTCGGCGAAGACCGAGGTCCAGTCCGCCGGGGGCCGGCCGCCGGCCGCGGACCGCGGCCGGACGACGTGCATCCGGTCCAGCTCGTCCTGCTCGGCCGCCGCGAAGCCGTTGCCCTTGCGGGTGACGCAGTGGACCACCACCGGCCCGTCGAGGCGAGTGGCCTGCCGCAGGGCCTCCTCGGTCGCGGCGATGTCGTGCCCGTCGACCGGGCCGAGGTATTCCACTCCGAGACCCTGGAACAGGCTCTGCGGGGCGCGCATGTTCGTAATCTTCGTCTTCATCGCGTGCAGCGCGCGGTAGAGCGGCGCACCGGCCACCGGGACCTCGCGCAGCCGCTGCCGGCGACCGCCCGCGGTGCGCCGCGCCGACAGGTGCCGGGCCAGCCCGCCACGGGTCGGGGCGTAGGAGCGGCCGTTGTCGTTGACCACCACCACGACTCGCAGGTTCTGGTCCGCGAGGCTGTTCAACCCCTCCCACGCCATGCCGCCGGTCAGCGCGCCGTCGCCGACGATGGCGACGACCCTGCGATCGGCCCGGCCGGCCAGCCGGTACGCCTTCGCAAGGCCGTCGGCCCAGCCGAGGGCCGTGGAGGCATGCGAGTTCTCGATGAGGTCGTGCTCGGATTCGGCGCGCGAGGGGTACCCCGACAGCCCGCCCTTGGCCCGCAGCCGGGAGAAGTCCTTGCGGCCGGTCAGCAGCTTGTGCGCGTACGACTGGTGCCCGGTGTCCCACAGGATCCGGTCGCGCGGCGACTCGAACACCCGGTGCAGGGCGATGGTGAGCTCGACGGTGCCGAGGTTGGGGCCGAGATGCCCGCCGCTGCGCGAGACCTCGGCGATCAGGAACCCCCGGATCTCCGTGGCCAGGGCCGTCAGCGTGCTCCCGTCCAGGGCCCGCAGATCGGCGGGGCGGTGAACGCGGTCGAGCAGCGGCGTCGCGCTGCCCCGGCCGGGTTCGGGTCTGATGTCAGCCACAGTCCACTCCCGTGCGCTCAGGCGGGGTCTCGAAGGGCGGGGCCGGTTCGGCCGGTGCCGGCCGCCAGGAACGACGGCATCGCGAAATCCACGTCCTCCACCGAGGTGACGTCGGTGCTGATGTCGCCGTAGCCGAGCCGGACGAGGCGGTCCACCAGCCGTTCGACGAGGATGTCCGGCACGCTCGCGCCGGAACTGACGCCGACCGACGACACGCCGCGCAGCCACGCCTCGTCGAACTCGGTGACGTCGGGCACGAGGTGCGCCCGCGCGCCGGCCTCGCGGGCGACGTCCACCATGCGCAGCGAGTTGCTGGAGTTGCGCGCCCCCACGACGAGGATGAGCTCGCACCGGCGCGCCAGTGACTTGATGCCGTTCTGCCGGTTCTGGCTCGCGTAGCAGATGGTGTCGGTGCCCGGTGCGGCGACGTCGGTGAACCGGGCCCTGATCCGCTCGATCACCTCGGCCGTCTCGTCCACCGACAGGGTGGTCTGCGTCAGGTAGGTCACCGGGGTGTCGGCGGGCAGGTCCAGCCGGTCGACGTCGGCCACGGTCTCGATGACGATCGTGCGGTCCGGCGCCTCGCCGCGGGTGCCCTGGGTCTCCTCGTGGCCGGCGTGCCCGACGAGCAGCACCAGCCGCCCGTTCCGCGCCCCCCGCCGGGCGTGCCGGTGGACCCTCGACACCAGCGGGCAGGTCGCGTCGATCACCCGGAGGCCGCGGGCGGCGGCGTTGTCGCGGACGAGCGGGGAGACGCCGTGCGCGGAGAAGACGCAGACGGCGCCCTCCGGCACGTCCGACTCCGAGTCCACGAACCGCGCGCCCCGGCGCCGCAGGCCGGCCACGACATGCTGGTTGTGGACGATCTCCTTTCGCACGTAGACCGGCGGCCCGTGGATCTCGAGCGCCCGCTCGACCATCGCGATCGCCCGCACCACTCCGGCGCAGAACCCGCGCGGCTCGGCGAGCACCGTCCGTTTCGACGTGGAGTTCCCGTTCTTCGTGCTCCCGTGAGGCTGGTGCTCTTCCATGACTCCCTCAGATCGGCGCTGGGCGCCGGGGCCGGATCATGCGCGTTTCGCGACCATCGTGGACGCGGCCTCTAAAGCGCTTCTTGGGCGTCCGGCGCGGCCGGTGCGGCTCAGGGGCGCGTCGCCGCCTCGGCAGGGCCTGCGACGGCAGGTGAGGACGGGGCGCATCGGGTAAGGGGTATGCCCCTGTTCCCGAGTAGTCACGGGTAAGGGTAAAAGTACGGGTACCGAACCGAGGCGTGTCAACGCATCATCGAAGATGTTGCCCTGAGGCTCAGAATGGCAGCTCCCAAATATTTGCCCGTCTTCAGATTCTGGTCGGCCCTCGAGTTCGCGGCGTCAGCGTGGAACAGCCCGCGACCATCTCATCCGGTTCACCAGCGCCGGTTCACCCGATGGCGGGGGCCGGCGGGCAGGGGCCGGCAGGGCCGTCCACGACGACTGTGCCCCGCATCGGCCCACCAGGAGGAGAACATCGTGATGTACGAAGTCCTCGGCCCCTTGCGCGTGCTCGACGGAGAGGACTCCTTCACCATCAGCGCGCGGAAGGTCCAGACAGTGCTGGCCGCGCTGGTCGTCCGGTGCGACCAGGTGGTCGCGCCCGGGCAGCTCATCACCGAGATCTGGGGCGATGTGCCGCCGCGGCGTGCGACAGCGGGCCTGCACGTTTACATCTCCCAGGTGCGCAAGCTCCTCAACCGGCCGGGCCGGACGGCGAACCCGCTGCTCACCCGGGTCTCGGGGTATCAGCTGCGCACGGACGACGACGAGATCGACTTCCGGTTGTTCCTGGGGGCGGTGGAGCGCGGCCGCGCCCTCATGCGAGAGCGGCGGGACGAGGAGGCCATGGCCTGCCTGGAAGGGGCACTGGACCTGTGGCGGGGGCCGGTGCTGGGCGACCTGCGCAGCGGGCCGATCATCGAGGGCTTCGTGACGTGGATGACGGAGCTGCGGCTGGAGTGCCTGGAACTGCTCGCCGACGTCCATCTCCGGCTCGGCCGGCACCGCGAGGTGATCGGGCGGCTGCAGCTGCTGGTCGGCGAGAACCCGCTGTGCGAGGCGTACTACCGGCAGCTCATGCTGGCGCTCTACCGGTCCGGCCGGCAGGCGGAGGCGCTCGGGGTGTACCAGTCCGCGCGCAGCCTGCTCATGGAGGAGCTGGGGCTCGAGCCGTGCCGGGCGCTGCGGGACCTGCAGCAGGCGATCCTCACCGCCGACGAAGGGCTCGACCTTCGCGCCGCGTCCTAGCGCCGCCGGTGCACCGGAAGGCCGGTGCCGCGGCAAAGTGAATCGGGCACTCCGCCAATTAAATTTAGGTAAAACCGGTGGCAATGAAGCCGCCGGGGTCAAGAAAGAATCACCGAACGGCCATATCGCCGCCGCCGACACGATGAATCGGCAGGTCGCGGGCGGGATGATCACAGACTGAGAGCAATTGCGGACACGCTGCTCGTTGTCAGTATGGCAGTCATGATGTCATCATTTGACAGTGCCTGCCGACTGTCTGGGGGATTCGCTGATGGATCTGGTGGAAAGGGAATGCGAGCTCGCGGAAATCGAAAATATGGTGAAGGGGTTTCGCGGTCCGGGTAGCCAGGGAATAGTGATAACCGGTGGCATTGCCACGGGCAAGACCACACTGTTGCGAGCCTTCGAAGAGCGGGCCCGGGAGGCCGGGGCCCTCTGCCTGTACGGGGTGGCCTCACAGGGCGAGCGCCACGTCCCGTTCGGCGTCCTGGAGCAGCTGTTCCACAGTCCGGATCTTCACCCGCCCAGCGCGCAGGACGCGACGAACTGGCTGGAACTGGCCGCGCGCAGCCTCTCCGCCCGGGGGACGACGTCCACCGGGCGGGTTCCCGCATGCGTCCTGCGCAGGCTCTGGCAGCTGCTGCGCGATCTGCTCGACCAGCGGCCCCTCGCCATCGCCGTGGGCGACGTGCACCACGCCGACGAACCGTCGCTGCAGTGCCTGCTCTACCTGGTGCGCCGCCTGCGGTCGGAGCGCCTCCACGTCGTGTTCACCGAGAGCACCGGACCGAACGCCGCGAACACCCTGTTGCGAAGCGAGTTCCTCCGTGAGCCGTCCTTCCGGCAGATCCGGCTCGCGCCCTTGTCCAAGGCGGGGGTCGTCCAGATGCTCGCCGCGCACCTGGACGAGCAGGCCGCGCACGATCTGGCCCCGGCGTTCCACGAGGCGAGCGCCGGATACCCGATGCTGGTGCGAGCGCTCATCGACGATTTCTGCGGCGGTGGCCCGCAGGTGTTCCCGGAGGGGAACGAGGCCGGGGAGTCGTTCCGCCGGGCGGTGCTGCGGCTGCTCTACCAGTACGATCCGCCGGTCATCGAGTTGGCACGGGCCATCGCCCTGCTGGGCAGGCCCGTGCCGGCGTCGGTACTGGGCCGCCTGCTCGGCATGGACGCCGCCACGGCACACCAGGCCGTCGCGACGCTGACGGCGGCGGAGATCCTGGTCGACGGCCGGTTCCGGCACCGGATCATCCAGAACGCCGTGCTCGGCGGGTCGCTCACCACGCGCCGGGCCCTGCACAGGCGCATGGCCCGGCTGCTGCACGACAAGGGGGCGCCCGCCCGGGACGTGGCCGACCACATCGTGGCGGCCGAACACCTGGAGGCGGCCTGGGCCGTCCCGATCCTCCGCGAGGCCGCGGAACACGCCCTGTCCCACGACGAGGTCGGCGCCGGCATCGACTACCTGCGCGTCGCCTACGAGTTATGCGACGAACAACAGCGCCCGCAGATCGTGTCCATGCTCATCGATGCCGAATGGCGTGTCGATCCGGCCACCGTGCTACGGCGGCTGCACGAGTTCGACGCCACCGCCGCCGGGGAGCCGGACAGCGCCCCCCTCAACACGACGGCGCCCTACCTGCTCTGGCACGGACGCCTGGGAGAGGCCGTCGAACTGGCCGGGGCCCCGCCCGCCGGCGGCGAGAGCGCCGAGACCCTGGCCGGCCTCGCCACATCGCGGCTGTGGACGGCGTACCTGTATCCGGGAGCGGTCAAGGCCGATCCGCTGGGCGGCGCGTCCACGGGCGCCGCCCCGGCGCCGCTGAACCCCGACCTGCAGAGCACCGGCCGCCTCGCGATGGAACTGGCCCACGGGAACGAACCCTCGGCGCTGGCCGACGCCGAGGGCATCCTGCAACGTTCCAGGATCAACCACCGGACGCTCGCCCCGCTCACGGCGGCGCTGGCCGTTCTCGTCTACAACGACCGGCTGGACACGGCGTCCTTCTGGTGCGACGCCCTGCTCGCCGAGGCCGTGGAGCGGCGCAGCCCCACCTGGCACGCGCTCCTGTCGGCGCAACGCGCCCTGATCTCGCTCAGGCAGGGACGCCTGGCCGAGGCCGACGCGCACTCCGAGACCGCGCTGCGCCTGATCTCCGCGGAGGGCTGGGGCGTGGCGGTGGGGCTGCCCCTGGCCGTCCGGGTCCAGGCCGCGACCGCCATGGGCGATCTGCGGCGGGCGAAGGCGTCGCTCGACATTCCCGTGCCCGAGGCGATGTTCCGGTCCCGGATGGGCCTGCACTACCTGGCCGCGCGGGGCCGCTACCATCTGGCCGCCGGCCGCTCCTACGCCGCGCTCTCCGACTTCTCCACATGCGGGAAGCTGATGCGGGACTGGGGAATCGACCTCCCGGCGGTGGAGCCGTGGCGTTCCGGGGCGGCCGAGGCGTACCGGTCGCTGGGCAAGCCCGGGAAGGCCAAGGCCCTGGCGGACGAGCAGGCGGCACTGCTGGAGCCCGCCCCCCGGCGGCCCCAGCCCGCGCGGATCGTGGCCGAACTCAGCAGCGCGGAGCGCAAGGTCGCCGCGCTGGCCGCCGCCGGGCACACCAACCGGGAGATCTCCGAGAAGCTCTCCATCACGATCAGCACGGTCGAGCAGCATCTGACCAGGATCTACCGCAAGCTCAAGGTCAGGCGCTTCGACCTCAAATCGGTTCTGCAGCACAAGGATCTCGAAGGAGTCTGGCTCGGATAGCCCTTCGTACCCGGACGGGATTCGAACCCGCACTTGCCGGATTTCAAGTCCGCTTACCGCCGCCGGATCGGGCCATCGGGATCCGTATCCTCGATTTATTCGGTCTCCACGCCGCACGGTAACCCCCGCTTTCCGGCCCGGCGCCCCCTGAATACATAGGCTTGCCGTGCGGGCCGGCGCCATTGGCGGGACTTTAGAATTATCCCCCATGATGTGACGGGTGAAGGTGAGACCTGTTTCGCGAGATTTGCTGGGCGGCTCATTTCCTCAGTCTCGCGCGGTGGCGCCGCCGCCGCGCCTCGCGGGCCGTCGGAAGGGACGGAGATGACCGCTCAGATCGCGCTGACCCGGCCGCGCGACGACCAGGGGCTGCCCGCCCGGCTGGCCAGGTCGGCCGCCGCCCGGCACGGCATGTCGGGGAGCGTGGAGGACTTCCATGCCTGGTTCGCCCGGCGCCGCACCGCCACCCGTTTCGCGGTGGACCGCATCTCCTTCGGCGACCTGGACGGCTGGTACTTCCGCGATGACACCGGCGACCTGGTGCACCGTAGCGGCCGGTTCTTCTCCGTCGGGGGCCTGCGGGTGGCGATGGGCGACCCGCCGACGGCGAGCTGGCACCAGCCCATCATCGGCCAGCCCGAGATCGGCATCCTCGGCATCGTGGCCAAGGAGTTCGACGGCGTCCTGCATTTCCTGATGCAGGCCAAGATGGAGCCGGGCAACCCGAACCTGCTGCAGCTGTCCCCGACCGTGCAGGCGACCCGCAGCAACTACACGGGGGTGCACCAAGGCGCGGCCGTCCGCTATCTGGAGCACTTCACCCGGGGGGAGAGCGACCGGGTGCTGTCGGACGTCCTGCAGTCCGAGCACGGCTCCTGGTTCTACCGCAAGCGCAACCGCAACATGATCGTCGAAGTTTCCGGCGACGTGCCGCCGCACGAGGACTTCCGCTGGCTGACGCTCGGCCAGATCGCCGAACTGCTGCGCTACGACAACCTGGTCAACATGGACTCGCGGTCGGTCCTGGCGAGCCTGCCCGCCGCCAGCACGCCCCGCGCTCTGCACTCCGACACCGAACTGCTGTCCTGGCTGGCCGCCATGCGGTCGGCGCACTTCGTGCGGACCGAGCGGATCCCGTTGCGGAGCGCCTCGGGCTGGACACGCGGCGCGGCGTCGATCGATCACGAGCGGGGACGGTACTTCAGCGTCATCGCGGTGGCGGTGCAGGCGGGCAACCGCGAAGTGGCGCAGTGGACGCAGCCGCTGTTCGAGCCGCGCGGCGAAGGGGTGGTGGCCTTCCTGACCCGGGAGATCGAGGGGGTGCCGCACATCCTCGTCCGGGCCCGCGCGGAGGCCGGCTTCCTGGACACGGTGGAGCTCGGCCCGACCGTCCAGACCATTCCCGCGAACTACGCGCACCTGCCGCCGGAGAAGCACCCGCCCTTCCTCGATGTCGTGTCCGCCGTCCCCGCGGGCCGGGTCCGCTACTCGGTGCTCCAGTCGGAGGAGGGCGGCCGGTTCCTGAACGCGGTGAGCCGGTACATGGTGATCGACGCCGACGAGTCCATGGCGCCGCTGGCGCCGCCGTTCGGCTTCCGGTGGGTCTCGCACGGCCAGCTCGCCGAGATGGCCCGCCATGGCCACTACGTCAACGTCCACGCGCGCACGCTGCTCACGTGCCTGAACGCCCTGGCGGCGCGGGTCGGCTAGCGTCCGGGCCCGCGCCGCTTGAGCGGCTCCCACCAGGCACGGTTGCCCCGGTACCACTCGACGGTCTCGGCCAGGCCGCGCTCGAGATCGTGCCGGGGCCGGTACCCCAGCTCGATCCGGGCCTTGTCGGTCCGGACCGAGTAGCGCAGGTCGTGGCCCTTGCGGTCGGCCACGTACCGGACGAGGCCGGCCGAGGCGCCGCAGGCGGCCAGCAGCAGATCGGTGAGCTGCCGGTTCGTCAGCTCCGTCCCGCCGCCGAGGTTGTAGATCTCGCCGGGCCGGCCCTGCGCGCGCACGAGGTCGATGCCGAGGCAGTGGTCGTCGACGTGCAGCCAGTCGCGCCGGTTCCGTCCGTCGCCGTACAGCGGGACCTCGCGGCCGTCGAGCAGGTTGGTGACGAACAGCGGGATGATCTTCTCGGGGAACTGCCGCGGCCCGTAGTTGTTGGTGCACCGGGTGACGCGGACGTCCAGGCCGTGGGTGCGGTGGCAGGCCAGGGCCACCAGGTCCGAGGACGCCTTGGACGCGGCATAGGGGGAGCTCGGGGCGAGCGGGTCGGTCTCGGCGCGCGCGCCGGTCTCCACCGACCCGTACACCTCGTCGGTGGAGACGTGCACGAAGCGTTCCACCTCGTGCCGTACCGCCGCGTCCAGCAGCGTCTGGGTGCCCAGCACATTGGTGCGCACGAAGCCCGCCGCCGAGTCGATCGAGCGGTCCACGTGGGACTCGGCGGCGAAGTGCACGACCTGGTCGGCGTCGGCGGTCAGCGCGTCCACGAGGCCGGCGTCGCAGATGTCGCCGTGGACGAACCGCAGCCGCGGGTCGGCGAGGTCGAGGTTGTCCAGCGTCCCGGCGTAGGTGAGCTTGTCCAGAACGGTGATCCGGGTGACCGCGGGGCCCTCGGCCAGGCCGTCGCCGAGCAGCAGGCGCACATACGCGGAGCCGATGAAACCGGCCGCGCCGGTGACCAGGATGTTCACAGCGCGTCCTCCCAGAGGGCCGGCGGCCGGCTGTAGGAGCGGGCGCAGTCCATCAGGTACCGGCCGTACGGCGAATTGGACATCTCCTCTCCCATCCGGTGGCAGTGCTCGGCGTCGATGAAGCCCATGTACAGGGCGACCTCCTCGACGCACCCGATCCGGGTGCCCTGGCGCTGCTGGACGTCGCGGACGAACAGGGCCGCCTCCAGCAGCGACTCGTGGGTTCCGGTGTCCAGCCAGGTGACCCCGCGGCCCAGCCGGACCAGGTCGGCGCGGTCCTCGGCCAGGTAGGCGCCGAGCACATCGGTGATCTCCAGTTCGCCGCGGGCGGAGGGGACGAGCCGCTTGGCGATGTCCACCACCTCGCCGTCGAAGAAGTACAGGCCCGGAACGGCCAGGTTCGAGCGGGGGGCCGCCGGCTTCTCCTCGATCGCGGTGAGCCGCCCCTTCTCGTCCACCTCGGCGACGCCGAACCGCTGCGGGTCGGCGACATGGTGGCCGAACAGCACGCAGCCCCGCAGGCTCCGCGCGCTGTTCCGCAGGAGCGTCGGGAGGTTCGCGCCGTGGAAGAGGTTGTCGCCGAGGATGAGCGCGTTGTCCTCGCCGCCGATGTGGTCGGCGCCGATCCGGAAGGCGTCGGCGATCCCGCGCGGCTCGTCCTGGGGGGCGTACCCGATGGACATCCCGAGGCGCTCGCCGTCGCCGAACAGCCGGCGGAACAAGGGCACCTCGGCGGGCCGGGAAATGATCAGGACGTCGGAGATCCCGGCCAGCATCAGCATGGACAGCGGATAGTAGATCATTGGTTTGTCGTAGACCGGGGCCAGTTGTTTCGACCCCACCAGCGACAGGGGGTGTAATCGGGTCCCGTTCCCGCCCGCGAGAATGATCCCCTTCTTCATCTGTGCACTCTCCTTGAAATCATGTGCTTCGATGATGGGGGTTTTCACCCGGCGGCGGCACCCGTACTCATGCCCCTTATTTCTGGCGCGCCATTAGGGGTGCGGCTCCGGGGGCACGCATTAGACCGGCTTTAGCGGTATCGGCGACCCTGTGGGGCAGTCACACCAGGGCGGAGCGAGATGGACCACAAATTCCAGGCCAGCCGGCAATGGGAACGGATTCAAGACCATTGGTTCACCGAGGACGTGGCCGTCGACCTGACGAATTTCAGGGCCGACCAGAGGAACTACAAGCTGTCCCTCTGGGATCCGGCGACGAACGGCGTGCGCTACCTGAAGGCCCTGATCTACCAGGTGGGCATGGGGTTGACCCCGCAGGACTGGGCGCGGATCAGACGCACGCCCAACCGGGAGCTCGGCGACCCGACCACGGTCCGGTGCGAGGGCGAGCCGCTGTGCATGGACTACCTGCAGGCGACGTTCGAGGTCGGCTTCATCGAGCGGGAGATCGACCTGAGCGGCGCTCGGATCATGGAGATCGGCGCGGGCTACGGGCGCACCTGCCACATGATCATGTCCAACCACGACGTCGCGGTGTACCGGGTGGTCGATCTGCGGAACACGCTCCTGCTGAGCCGGGCCTACCTGCGCAAGGTCCTGGACGACGAACGGTTCGAGAGGATCGAGTTCGTCCAGGTCGAGGAGCTCGACGGCGCCCGGGAGCCCGAGCACTTCGACCTGTGCCTCAACATCCACTCGATGACCGAGATGCGCCCGCAGACCGTGCGCGCCTACCTCGCGCTGATCGACGAGACGTGCTCGGCGTTCTATGTGAAGAATCCGGTGGGCAAGTACATCGACAAGTCCATGGACGGCCATGCGGCGGGCGAAGACGCCGTCCGGATGGCGCTGGAGAACGGGCCACTCCGGCAGCTGCTGGACATCCACGACAGCGAGGCGGTGCAGGCGGCGGTGCCCGGCTTCATCGACGGGTACCGGCCAGGCGACGGCTGGGACTGCGTCGCCGACGGGCGCGCCCTTCCATGGAGCTATCTCTGGCAGGCCCTTTACCGGAAGTCCGGGCGACACCCGTGACGTGATGATCCTGCGACCGGACTGGAGAGGACCGGCCGCCGCGTCGACCGCTCATGGCCGGCCTGAGCCGGCCGGAGGACGCAGGACCGTGAGCGCTGTGCCGCCTCCCCGGCGCTCAATCGCTCCAGCGCCAGACCGGCCTCTTCTCGATGAAGTCGATCTGCACGGTCCGGCGCTCGATCCGCCAGACGCCGCCCTCGCGCCGGTAGGCGTCGCTGCAGCGGACATGCCAGACGAAGTCGGCGGGCTTCCCCGCCTCGTCTTCGTCGAGATGGTGCGCGACGCAGGCGATGTGCCCGGTCGCCGTCGCGTTCTGGCGTCCCGGATCGAACACCTGGCCCACGATCTCGTGCGACGTGCGCGAGTACCTCTCCAGGGATCGGAGCGCCTTGGCGATCTCGTCTCGCCCCGCGAAGGAACGGACGGGCTCGAGCTGCTCCGGAGGGTCCGGCAGGACCAGCACCGCGTCATCGGTGAACAGCCCCACAAGGCCGGTGTACCTGACGTGGTCGGAGTAGAGCGCGTACCTGGCGACGAGGTCGGCGAGCGCGATCCGGTCGTGCGGGTCGAGCACCCTCATGAGAGCCCCAGCCGTTCGGCCCCGATCACGGCGAGCCCCTCCGGCGCCCAGGAGACCGCGCCCTGGCACGACATGGAAAACCCAAGTCCCAGCGACATGCCCGGAGCATAGCCGCCACATTGAACAGACGACCCCTGGTCGGACACAGCCGGTCATACAAGAATGGCCCCCGACCGCATGAAAACCGGTCGAGGGCCATTCTCGGTTGCTTAGGAAGGTGGGCAGGGGCGGGGTCGAACCGCCGACCTTCCGCTTTTCAGAAGTAGCAACCACCCTGCAGCCACTTTGTCCACCGAAGTCAGACGGTGCCTGGCGTGCGCCCATGGTGCCTGCTGGTGGCCGTCGTTGCCGTCAACGTTGCCGTCACCGGTTGGCCCTTCGACCTCACGCTTTCAACCGCCGGACGTGCCGCTCGTGCTGCCCAAGGCGCCGCCGCTGGCGCGATGATGAGTAGCGTCCGCAGGACGGCTGCCAGTTCGTACAACTCGACCTCGAACAAGTTGGCATCGTCCTTGATGAGACAAGCCAAGGTGTCTCGATCCTGCTCGGCAGTGTCTCGCCGGCGCATCTGTTCCTGCCAGACAAGCTTGCACGCTTCGGCCTCGTCCATGCTCCGACGATAACTGCTTGTCGCGTCGTGAACACCTAGATGCGAACCACTGGCAGCCGCCCGCGCTCGCCACTGCCCACCCCAGCCACACCGTGCGCCGACGTGTGCCTGTGTGCGTGGCCGCGAGCCTCTGTTGCGGTACTTCGCTGTTGTACAGCTCCCTTCAGTCAGGGAGTCCGAACCAATCCTTCAAGTGGTCGGCGTACTGGTGAAGTAAGCACGTGGTGGGGTGCTCCGTCCCGAGTGCAGCCAATGCGCATTGTTCAGCTCTCGTGACCGCTTCAAGCGCGTCAGCCGCCCGCCCCAAAGCGTGGTAGGTGACAGCCAGGTTGCCCAGCCGGGTGGCGACGTCAGGGTGGTCGGGGCCCAAGGCCGTTTCGGTGATGGCCAACGCCCGTTCGAACAGTGGTAGCGCCGCGCTAGCCCGTCTCAGATCGCTGTAGGTGGCGGCCAGGTTGCTCAGCCGGGTGGCGACGTCAGGGTGGTCGGGGCCCAAGGCCGTTTCGGTGATGGCCAACGCCCGTTCGAACAGTGGTAGCGCCTCGCCAGTCCGCCCCAGATCGCGGTGGGTGCCGGCCAGGTTGCTCAGCCGGATGGCGACGTCAGGGTGGTCGGGGCCCAACGCTGCCTCGGTGATGGCCAACGCCCGCTTCTCCAATGCCAACGCCTCGCTAGCCCGCCCCAGATCGCGGTAGGTGCCGGCCAGGTTGCCCAGCCGGATGGCGACGCCAGGGTGGTCGGGGCCCAAGGCCGTCTCGGTGATGGCCAACGCCCGTTTCTCCAATGCCAGCGCCTCGCTAGCCCGCCCCAGATCGCTGTAGGTGGCGGCCAGGTTGCCCAGCTGAATGGCGACGGTGCGGTGGTCGGGGCCCAACGCTGTCTCGGTGATGGCCAACGCCCGTTCGAACAGTGGTAGCGCCGCGCTAGCCCGTCTCAGATCGCTGTAGGTGGCGGCCAGGTTGCTCAGCCGGGTGGCGACGTCAGGGTGGTCGGGGCCCAAGGCCGTCTCGGTGATGGCCAACGCCCGTTTCTCCAATGCCAGCGCCTCGCTAGCCCGTCCCAGATCGCTGTAGGTGGCGGCCAGGTTGCCCAGCTGAATGGCGACGCCAGGGTGGTCGGGGCCCAACGTTGTCTCGGTGATGGCCAACGCCCGTTCGAACAGTGGTAGCGCCGCGCTAGCCCGTCCCAGATCGCTGTAGGTGGCGGCCAGGTTGCCCAGCCGGATGGCGACGCCAGGGTGGTCGGGGCCCAACGCTGTCTCGGTGATGGCCAACGCCCGCTTCTCCAGCGGTAGCGCCTCGCCAGCCCGCCCCAGATCGCGGTGGGTGGCGGCCAGGTTGCCCAGCTGAATGGCGACGTCAGGGTGGTCGGGGCCCAACGCTGCCTCGGCGATGGTGGCTGCGGTGGTGAACATGGTGTGGGCGCGCCGATATTCGCCCTGCAAGCGTAGGAAGACGGCGGTTTGGTTGAGGACGCGGCCAAGTTGCTCGGGCTGTTGGCTTTTGGGGTAGTGGCGGGTGATTGCTTCGGCGTGTGGGGCCAAGGAACGCAAGAGGGGCCAATCATCCACATCGGTAGCGGGGTCGCCGTAGGGCATGGCGTAGTGGAGCCAGGCGAGCGCGGTCCGACAAGCTGGGTCGTCGGTGTGGTCGTCGGCTTGGTGTAGTTGGGAGAGGACGGCGGCTTGGGTGAGCCGGTGCATCGTGACCGTTTGGTCGCTCTGATCGACCATGCTGTGTGAGGCCAGCACTCCCAGTGCTTCGTCGGCCTCCTCGGCGGTCTCGTCATCGCCGCCGCCCAGCATGCTGCGGGGGATATCGTCCGGGGCGTAGTGGGCCATGATCGCAGCGAGTTCTACTGCGTGGGGGGCGTCCTGGGTGAGGGTTTCCAGGGTGATGTCCCACAGGCGGGCGATGGTCGCTTGGGCTTTGTCTCCGTCTGCGGCCTTGGCGTAGTAGCGGGCCGGGCGGCGTCGCAGCCGTTCCAGGTAGACGGCCGGGGTGATGCCGGTCTGGCGGATGTAGGCGGCGGCCTGGTCCAGTGCAAGCGGCAGGTATCCCAGTTCCTCGGCGATGGCCAGCGCCGCCGTGCGGTCTGCCGGGGCGGTGCGGCCGGTGATGGTGGTGATCAGTTCGGCGGACGCGTCCGGGGCCAACAGGTCCAGGCGCACGGTGGTGGTGTGGCCGGGCCAGCGCACGTTCCGGCGGCTGGTGATCAGGACATGCCCGCCTTCCAGCCGCCCCAGCAATCCGGCGGTGTGTTCGGGCTCGGTGACGTTGTCCAGCACCAGTAGCCAGCCGGGGTGTGCCCGCAGCCATCCGCACACCCATGCGGCGGCGTCCTCGGCCCTGGCCGTCCGTGCCGCGTCCGGGACGAGGGTGCGCGCCAGCTCTGCAAGTCCCGCGTCGATCTGCTCGGGTGCCTCGGCGGTGATCCACCACACCAGGTCGTAGCGGTTGCGGGCGTGCTCGGCGTACTGCAATGCCAGCTCGGATTTGCCCACCCCGCCCATCCCGATGACCGCCTGGGACACCACGACCTCATCGGCGGCTGACAACGCCTGCTTGACCTGCTCCAAGGCGGTGTCGCGACCGACGAACACCGGTGTCGCCGGTCTTGGTAGCCCCACCACCCGCGCCGCCGGCCGCACCGCCGCAGGATCGGGGAACGGCACCGCCTGATTCAGGGTGAGGTTTGCGTTATCACCGGTTACGACCGGGCCGTAGTTGGCGTCGATGGCAGGTGACCGGTCACCATGAGTCTGTACGTGAGCGGCTGGAGATGAGCTGACGCGCTTCTCCTCGGAGCCGGACGGGCCTGACATCACCTGGTCACCGGGTGAAGGTGTTGTCGTCGCCAGTGGCGATGATGCCGTGATTGGTGCCCACTGCCGGTGACCGATCACCGAACGTCATTACCTGAACGCCAGCCCCCTGCGCCTGCGCCAACAGTTCCGCCACCTCCGCCGCCAGGCCCGCATCGGCGGCCAATGCCTTGCGGATCGCTTTACGCAACGCAGCCTGATTGTCCTGGTCGTCAGGGTCGTCGATGACATCAGCCAGCACCTCTGGCACCACCTCGGCCTCTACGACCTGGCCGTCCCTGGCCTCGTCGTCCTCGGCGTGGGTACCAAAGATTCGCTGTGCCAGGCGCCGCCCGAACCCGACCGCGGCATCGGCGGTGCCCTCGGTCACTTGGTCCTGCACGCGCGCCAGTACCGCGCCCCCGTACGCACTCGCCGCCGCTGTCACATACGGCGTCACCTCAGAGGCCAACTGCACTACGTCTGCGGACATCCGCCCCACCCCCGCCTAAACGATCACGCCGTACCGGGCAAACCACCCACGGTCACAACGCAACTTAGACGCAGCGTCTCGAGACCTGGCCGCAAACGTTCCTCGCCGTCCGAAACCGGCCGCGCTACTCGTCCCAGCAACTGACCACACCACGCGGCGATAACGGCCGACCCGGGGTGCTCATTTGCGCGAACGACGCGCAGTCGTGACAGAGCCGATCACGCAAATGAGTGCCTCGGTTCGCGGGAGTCGAGAGGGGCTGCAAAGCCCCTGGTTCAGGCTCGCTCAACCACGGTCGGGCGACGCAGCGCGGCGGGATCGGACGGGACAGGCTGCCCACCCGGCGCACCGGGCGGGCGGCCGCCGGCGACGCGTAGCGGCGCCCTTAAGACGTAGAGAAATTCTCTTCCGCCTCGGTGGGCTCACTGGTCTCGGGGTGTCAGTCCAGAAGCTTCGCCAAGAGGGCGAGCGTTCGGAGAACTGGGAGGCATGGGAGGATCACGGGCCTGTCTTCCCCTCCCGACTTGGTGCGCCGATGGAGCCGGACGACCTGCGGCGGAGTTGGGGATGCATCCGGGAGCCAGCCGACCCGGGGACGATGCGCTTCCATGAACATGCGGCACACGTGCGTTTCGCTGCTGCCCGCACTCAGCGGACCACCGAATGCGTTCCGTAAGATCGTCGAGCACAGTGCCACAATGCCGATTTACGTACACGCGGCGCCGACGATAAAGCGGGCGGTGCCGCGAAAGTCGGGGACAAGCTCGGCTAGGTCGTTGCCGTCAAAAAAGCCCCGGACGATTAATCGTCCGGGGCTTTTTTGCTGCTTAGGAAGGTGGGCAGGGGCGGGGTCGAACCGCCGACCTTCCGCTTTTCAGGCGGACGCTCGTACCGACTGAGCTACCTGCCCATGACGCACGCGATCGGCGCGTCTGGCGGTCCTGACGGGATTTGAACCCGCGGCCTCCACCTTGACAGGGTGGCGAGCACTCCTAACTGCTCCACAGGACCTTGCTGCCCTCCGAGTCTATCCGGTTCGGAGGAGTCCCTCGGCCGGTCCCTTTTTCGGGGCTCGTCCGTGGCGACGTTGAAGAGCATACGGGATGCCCGAGGTGAGCGCCAACTCGATAAACGGCGAGGTCGGGGTGGGGGCTTCGGGGGCTTTTGCGGACGCCCCTCCGGGGCAGGTCCCGGAGGGGCGGCGCGGGGCGCCGGCCGCCTCCCGGCGGGTTGTGACGGCCGTCATAGGCGGTGTTCCGGCGGCGCGGGGGCGGCCGATCTAAGGTGAAGCCGGGCGGACGGTCCGCGACCGAGGAGGCCCCGTGTCCGGCAGGACGGTGGCGCGCAGTCTCAGTGCCCGCTGGGAGGAACTGCCCGGTGTGCCGCGCACGATGCTCGAGCTGCGGGTGCGCTGGGTGCTGCTCGTGGTGGTGTGCGTCGCCAACTTCGTCGGCTCGCTGGTGGTGCTGGCGTTCGCGACCTTCGTCGTCCCCGATCCGCCGCTGCCCGACCGCGACTACGCCCGCCTGGTCAACGCGATCGCGTTCTTCGGCTACCCGGCGCTGGCCGGGCCGTGCGCGCTGGGGATCGGGCTGCACCTGTGGCGGCCCGTCGTCCGGCTGGTGCGCCGGGGCGGCGGCGTCCCGGACGCCGCCGAGCGCCGCGCGGTGCTGCTCGGCCCGCTCCGGCTGACGCTGCTGGTCGGCGCGCTGTGGGGGATCGGCGCGTTCGGCTGGGCGGTGCTGGACGTGTGGATGTTCACCCCGCGCCTCGCCGTCAAGACCGGCCTGACCTGCCTGCTCGGCGCGATGACCACCTGCACGGTCACCTATCTGCTGTCGGAGCGGCTGCTGCGGCCGGCCGCGGCGCTGGTGCTGGCGGTCGAGCAGCCGCGCCGGGTCCGGCTGCCCGGCGTCACCACCCGGGTGATGCTCGCCTGGGCGCTCGGCACCGCGATCCCGGTGCTCGGCCTGATCTGCGTCGGGATCGCCGCGCTGGCCACGCCCGGGATCAGCGCCGGCGCGCTCGCCGTCACCAACATCGGCATCGGCGCCGCCGCGATCGTGGCGGGCGCGCAGGTGTCCTACATGGCGATCCGGGCGATCGCCGACCCGATCCGGTCGGTGCGGGCGGGCATGGCGCGGGTGGCGCGCGGCGACCTGGACACCGAGGTGCCGGTGTACGACGCCAGCGAGGTCGGCCAGCTGCAGGCCGGCTTCAACCACATGGTCACCGGGCTGCGCGAGAACGAGCGGCTGCGCGACCTGTTCGGCCGGCACGTCGGCGAGGAGGTCGCGGGCCTGGCGCTGGAGCGCGGCGACATCGAGCTCGGCGGCGAGACCCGCGAGGTGGCGGTGCTGTTCGTCGACCTGGCCGGCTCGACCCGGCTCGCCGAGACGCGCTCGCCGGACGAGGTCGTGGCGCTGCTGAACGCCTTCTTCGGCGTGGTGGTCACCGTCGTCGGCCGGCACGGCGGCTGGATCAACAAGTTCGAGGGCGACGCCGCGCTCGCCATCTTCGGCGCCCCGGCCGCGCTGGAGGACGCCTGCGGCGCCGCGCTCGGCGCCGCCCGCGAGCTGGCGCTGCGGCTGCGCGCGCGGGTCCCGCAGCTGGACTTCGGCGTCGGCGTCTCGGCCGGGCAGGTCGTCGCCGGGTACATCGGCGCCGAGCAGCGCTTCGAGTACACCGTGATCGGCGACCCGGTGAACCAGGGGGCGCGGCTCAGCGACCTGGCCAAGCAGGCCGACGGCCGGGTGCTGGCCGCCGGGCACCTGCTGGAGGCGGCGCATCTGGCCGAGGCCGCCGAGTGGGATCTCGGCAAGTCGGTGACGCTGCGCGGCCGCAGCGGGCAGACCCGGCTGGCCGCGCCGCGGCCGCCCGACAGCGGCGGCGAGGCCGCGCGCCGGCTCCGGCTGCCGCGGGTGCGGCGCCGCCGCGACGCCGCCGCGCCGCCCGAGCCCGCCGAGTTCCGCCCCGAACCGGACGCCGAACCGGCCTGACCATCCATTCTTTGCCGCCTCTTGCAGGGTGTGCGCCCCGTTGCGTACCGACGTCCCGGCCGCCGGGTGGTTACCTCACCAACGGGGGGTGAGGTGATCAGTCGGCGGGAATGGTCGATCCGGGTGCGGATGACCGTGGCGGCCGCGCTCGTGGCGGCCCTGATCTGCTTCATGGTGTCGGCGCTGGTCACCGTCGCGCTGCGGGGCCGGGCGCAGGACTACGAGCGCGAGCAGACGACCGCCGCCGCGCTGCGCCTGGTGTACCTGGTGCGGCGCGGCGGGCTGCCCGCCGAGCCGTCGGTGCCCGGCACCCCGGTGGTGCAGGTGCTGAACGCCCAGGACCGGGTCGTCGCCGCGACCCGCGGGTTGCGTGGCGAGCCGATCGCCGCGTTCAAGCCGCCGCCGGCCGACGTCTACGACGATCGCACGCTGTGCCCGCCGGCCGGGCTGCGCGGGTGCATGAACGTGGTGGCGTTCCGCGTCTACCAGCCCGACGGCGACTGGACGGTCTACACCGCCGACCGCGTCGTGCCCTGGTACGTCAGCTCCACCCTGGTGCTGGTCCTGACCGGCGGCGGGCTGGTGCTCGTGGCGGTGTCGGCGCTGGTGACGTGGCGGACGGTGACCCGCACGCTGGCGCCGGTGGACGCCATCCGCGCCGAGCTGGCGGAGATCTCGGCGACGTCGTCGGGCCGCCGCGTCCCGCTGCCCGACTACCACGACGAGATCCGGCTGCTGGCCGAGACCGCCAACGCGACCCTGGACCGGCTGGACGAGGCGCTGGAGCAGCAGCGCCGCTTCACCTCCGACGCCTCGCACGACCTGCGCAGCCCGATCGCCGCCGCCCGCGCGCAGATCGAGGAGGCGCTGCTCTACCCCGACCAGGCCGACTGGCCGCGGGTCGGCCGCGCCGTGCTGGCGTCCCTGGAGCGGCTGCAGGCGATCGTCACCGACCTGCTGGAGCTGGCCCGGCTGGACGTGCGCGACCGCTCGGGCAACGAGCTCGTCGACCTGGCCGCGCTGGTGTCGATCGAGCTGGCCCGCGCCGAGCGCGCCAAGCTGATCGTGCCGTCGCTGGAGGTGGGCGTGTCGGTGTTCGGCGACCGGCTGCGCCTCGCCCGGCTGCTGACGAACCTGCTGGACAACGCCGAGCGGCACGCGGTGGAGCGGATCGAGGTGTCGGTGCGGGCGGAGGGCGGCACCGCGGTCCTGGAGATCCAGGACGACGGCGACGGCATCGAGCCCGCCGAGCGCGAGGTGGTGTTCCAGCGGTTCGCGCGGCTGCGCGCGTCCCGCGACCGCGACCCGAACGGCACCGGGCTCGGCCTGCCGATCGCGCGGCAGATCGCGCGCAACCACAGCGGCACGCTGACGATCGAGGACAGCCCGCGCGGCGCCCGCTTCGTGCTGCGGCTGCCGCGCGCCGGTCACGACAGCCGGTAGAGGTCGCCGTCGCGGTACAGCAGCCGGTCGCCGGCGGCGAGCGCCTCGCCGGGCAGGTCGGTGCGCCGCCCCGTCGCCACGTCGTAGACGAGCGCCTGCCCGGTGTCGCCGTCCTGCGCGGTCGCCGAGCAGACGACGCGGCCGCGGCCCGCGGTGAGGCGGACGTCGTGGCCCGCGGCCCGCGGGAGCCGGTGCAGCACCCGCCGCCGCGTCCCGGCCCAGACGGTCAGGGTGTCGCCGTCGGCCCAGGCCAGGATGCCGGGCCCGGCCGCGAAGCCCCCGGACGGCTGCTCGCCCGAGGGCAGCCGGAGCTCCTCGGCGCGTCCCGTCGCGACGTCGATCTTGCGCATCACGGCGCCGGCGCGCACGAACGCGTAGGGGTAGGAGAACGCCTCCAGCGTCCCTTTCGCCGGGATGTCGCGGACCGGCCCGGCGCAGCCCGCCGCCACCGCCAGCGTGTCCCCGGCGTCCCAGACGATCACGCCGCCGTCCGCGTGGAAGCGCTCCCGGCCGCTCCAGCCGCGCCCGAGCGCGGTGGCCGGCCCGCCGGCCGCCGGCAGGCACCTGATCGTCTGCCGCTCCGGCCACAAGTGGCCACCGGAGCCCTCGGCCATCGTCCACAGGTACGGCAGCGCGCCCGCGGGCACGTCGCCGACGCGCCGGGGCGTGCGGGCGGCGGGCCCGGCCAGCCACACGCCCGGCCGCGGCTCGCCCGCCCGCGTCACCGCCATGCCGAGGACGGAGCCGTCCGGCCCGAGCGCCAGCGCGCGCAGCCGCGCGCCGTCCGGCAGCACCCGTGAGATGAGCCGCTCGCCCGGGCCAGGCGGCGGGGCGACGGCGTCCGGCGACGCGGCGCCGGACGCCACGACCAGTGCGCCCGCCATGACCCCGGCCGTGCCGAGGGCGGCTGCCGCGAGCACGGCCCGCCGCCAGCGACGCCGCGACCGGGCCTCGGCGAGCACCCGCCCGCCGAGGCCGGGCGGCGGTTCGGCGGCCGCCGCCAGCAGCCGCTCCGCGATCGCGTGCTCCAGTTCATCCATGGGTGTCCTCCTCGGCGGCCGCCCGCCGCAGCTTGGCCAGCGCCCGCGCCGCCTGGCTGCGCACCGTCCCGGCCGCGCAGCCGAGCACCACGGCGATCTCGGCGTCGGTCAGCTGGTCGACGTAGCGCAGCGCCAGCACCGCCCGCATCCGCGGCGGCAGCCCGGCCAGCGCCGCGGTCAGCCCGGCGTCGCCGGTGATCCGGCCGAGCGCGCCGTCCTCCACGGCCCGGTCGGGCGGGTCGGCGGTGAGCCGCTCCCGCGCGGCGCGGCGCCGCCGGTCGGCCGCGATCCGCGCCATCGCGGTGCGGACGTAGCCCTCCGGGTCGTCCTTGCGCCGCACCCGCCACCAGGCCGCGCCGGTCCGGGCGAGGGCCTCCTGCACCACGTCCTCGGCGTCGTGGCGGTCGCCGGTCAGCACGCACGCGTAGCGGAACAGCGCGGGCAGGCGGTGCTGGACGAACTCCTCGAACGCCCCGAGCTCGGGATGCGGCACGGTGCACCTCCTACCCCCAGGGACGCGCGGGGAGGCCAGTCCGCTGCACGCTCAGCGGTTCCGCGGCGACAGGTACATCCACCCCCTGACCTCGGACTCCTTGACCTTGGCCCGCACCTGCCGGTACAGCGCCGGACTGACGAACCCCGGCGCGTGCGCGATGACGGCCTCGTGCACGAACTCGGAGGTGATGAACCCCAGGTCGGCGCCGGTGCGGGCCATCTCCCGCTTGAACGGCGCCGCGTCCAGCAGCCGCGCCGTCCGGATGATCACCCAGCCCGAGACGCCCTGCGCGTCGGGCATTACCGGGCCGACGTCCACCGCGGCGCGCAGCTGGATGCGCACTCCCGCGCGGGCGCCGCGGTTGTGGCGGCGCAGCCCGGCCGACAATCGCGCCAGCATCGGGTCGATGACCGAGCGGGTCGGCATCTCGGGCGGCACGACGACCAGGGCGCCGTCGCCCCGGTCCTCGCTGTGGCAGGCGCCCCAGGGCACGCCGGACGCCTCCAGCGCGTCCTGGAGCAGGTCGTACATGACCCGCCGGATCTCCAGCCGGTCGTCGTCGTTGCGGTGCGCGCCGCTGAAACCGACGATGTCGGTGTACAGGATCGTGCACATCTGCCCGCTCCATCCCGGGAGCCGCACGGGCACGGCCGCCCGTTCCAGCGCGCGCGGCCGGGAGGCGTGCGGCCGGGCCGGGGACCGGTGGGGGGTGCGGGACTGGGCCGCGTGCGGCTGGAAGGTGCCGGGCAGGTAGCGCACGTCGGGCCGCGCGTGCCCGCCCGTCCGGCTGTGCCACGCCGGTGCCCGCTGCGCGGGCACGAAGGGTTCGGCGGAGGGGTCCTCGGTGAGGCGGTCGTACATCTGCCGCTCCAGGACGGCCAGGATGCGCGGGTAGGCGGACAGGAACGCCAGGAACGTCCCGGCGGGCATCCGCAGGAACTCGACCTCGCCGAGCGCGACCACGTCGGCGGACCGCTCGCGCAGCAGCAGCGTGGCGCGTTCCCCGATCAGATGGCCGGCGCCGCGCACCGCGATGATCCGCTCGCGGCCGTCGCGCGTCACGCACACCTTGACCCAGCCCGAGCGGATGACCAGCACGTGGTCGGCGGTGTCGCGCTCGCGCCACAGCAGCTGCCCGGCGTGCGCCGAGTACCGCTCGGCGGCGCCGGCGAACTCCTCGCGCTCGACGTCGGTGAGCGAGGCCCAGAACGGCTGCGAGGGGCCGCGCTCGGCCGGCCGCGGCGTGACGGCCGGCTGCTGGGCCGACAGGGACGGCGGCGGCCCGTGCGGCGGCATGGTGGGCTGCTGCGGCGGGGGTCCGGGGGGCGGCAGCTGCGGGCCGCCGTCCGGCCGCCCGGCCAGGACGCCCGGCGCCGCATGCCGCGCGGGCGGCGCGTGGTGGCCGGACGGGAGCTGGGGCGGGGCGTGGTGGCAGGCCGGGAGGTGGTGGGCGGCCGGCGGCCGGTGGTCGGCGACCGCGCAGTGCTCGCCCGCCGGGACGAGCAGGTCGGGGTCGCCGCGGCGTTCGGAGGTCACCGCGCCTCCTTTCCCCGGGCCGCGCCGGTGCGGCGCGGGACGGGGGCGCTCAGGAGACGGAAAGCGGTGCCGGGGAGGGAGTCGGTGGTGGGAGGGGCCGCCGGGCCGGAGGGGCGGCCCGATACAGGGGGGTGAATGGTCGAGTAGTGACCAGTATTGGCTGACATGGTGAAGTACCCCGCTCTTGAAGCGCTCCTTCCGATGGGGCGCCCCGGCCGGCGGATCCGCCATAACGGATTGGACCGGTGCATCCATCGCAAGTCGCATCACCTATGGCCCGACCGCCTGGCGGCGGTTAGACTGGGTGAGTCCGCGCGACATGTTTCGCCTGGTCAGAAAGCATAGGACCGAAATGGTGCCGGTGCTTTCCGGGCCGTCCGAACACCTCGCGGGCCCGAAAGGGGTCGCCCTCCGCTTCCTACGATCCGCCTGGCCGCTAACCGGTGATCGTGAGGAAGGAGCGAGGGCGGCTCTTATTTATTTGTGCCCAAGGCCGGGAATGACATCCATCGTGCCGACCTCCTTCTTGGCTGCTCGCGTCCCCGGCGGCCCGGGCGCCTCGGGGGTTCGCCCGAACCGGGGGACGGGCGCCGGACGGCGGGTGACCCGGATTCTTCACCCAGTGTTACCACAATCCTTACAGTACCATGGCATCATGCTCGGCGTCACTTGGTCTACTGTTAATCTGCTACCTAGCAGACTACAACGTGAACCCATGGCATGCAGCACCTCGCCACGAAGCGATTCCCTCTTTCGGGCACGTCATGCGCACTGATCCGGTTAAGCTTGGGCTGCGGGAGGTGACCGCACCTGACGGCCTGCCGTCATGTGTTCTGTCAGCTGCCTTGGTGCTACATGGCATGCGAGCTGGTGGCAAACTACTCAAAGTGAGCGATTGAGATGGCCGTTGATCAGGGTCCCGTCGTCCAGAGCGCACTGTTGCGGACGGAGCTGGTGCGGCTCCGCAAAGAGAAGGAACTGACGCAGGAGCAGGTCGCGCGCTCTTTGGAGTGGAGCCCCTCCAAACTGATCCGCATCGAGGGCGGCAAGAACGCCATCTCCAAAACCGACCTGCAGGCATTGCTGCACGCGTACGGAGTGACCACCGAGAGTCGCCAGGAGAAGCTGCAGACGCTGGCGCGGGGGGCCCGGGAACCGGCATGGTGGACCGCCTACCGGGGCGACATCGAGGAGACCTACCTCAATTTCGTCGGCTACGAGGCCGGTGCGGCGTCCATCCGGCACTTCCACAACACCGTCGTCCCGGGCCTGCTGCAGACCGCCGAGTACGCCGAGGTGCTCACCTCCGGCTCGGTCGGCCCCGTCAAGGTCGGCCCGGTGGTGAAGCTGCGGCTGGAACGCCAGCGCAGGCTCGCCGAGCGGGAGAACCCGCCGCGCCAGTACTACCTCATCGACGAGGCCGCCATCCGCCGGCACATCGGCGTCAGGACCGACCCGGCCATCATGTCGAACCAGTTGCGGTTCATCGCCGATTCCGCGGAGCGGAACGACCTGCTGACCGTGCGCATCATCCCCTTCAGCGCCGGGGCCCACGTGGGGCTGTGGGGCGGCTTCTCCCTGCTGGAGTTCGAGGGCGGCCTGGACGACGCGCTCTATCTGGAGGGCGGCAAGTCGGCCAGCGTGCTGATCACCGGCGACGACATCCGGGTGACCGAATACCGCGACGCCTTCGAGAGCCTGCAAGAGGAGAGCCTGTCGCCGGAGGATTCCGTCCGGCTGCTGCGGCAGGCGGCCGAGGACCTCATGGACTGACCGTTGCGACCCGTCCGAGCGGAGGAGGTGCCGTTCCAGCGCCCAAACAGGCGAGCAGCCTCAAAGCGATGATCTGATCTTGTGTTCCCGTGTAGGCGGGATAACGTCTACCGCCTACACTCATGTGTGGGAAATCGTCCACAAGGTCGTGGTTTGCTGTGCCCTGCTCGATTCCGGCTTGCTGGATGGCTCCCGCCTGATTCCACAGCGAGGCAGGGCCCGCCCCGAGAACGGAGGGTCGCTGAATGGCTGAACGGACGGGTCGCTTCACCGGTCTCACCTGGCGCAAGGCGAGCGCCAGTGACGCCGCCGGTGCATGCGTCGAGGTCGCTCGCAGTGGAGACGCTGTGCTGGTCCGTGACTCCCGTGACCGCTCGGGGGGCATCGTGGAGTTTCCCCTGCCCCGGTGGCGCGACCTGGTGACGGGAATCCGCGATTCCCGCTGAGGAAGCTCCCCATTCCGCGTAACGCAGCTATTTCGTCACGGAACGCGGTGCCGTTGGTGTGAATCGACAAGGGTTTCCCGCTTTATTCGTCAATGACGGCACCGGCGCGAGCCGCGGGTGGCCGGCTGTCCCGCCACTTCGTGAATCCGGCATCTCCGCATCGGGGTGCCGGATTTCGTGTGCCCGCCCCGCCCGACCTGCGGAAACGATCACCCCGGTGAGGCCGGAGCGGCTCATCTGGAACCACCCCGGACGAACGCCGTGACCGTCCATGTGAGCCGCAGGCTGTCTCGCGGCGAGCGACCGCGCAACCGGCCGTACGTGGGGGATTCGGCCTGGCTGCTGCTGCGGCGGTCGCCTGTCTGCGCCGGCCGACCGCCCTCGGCGCGGGCATCCTCCCGTGATGCCGGCGGCCTCCGCGTAAAGGCCCTGTGCGGGGCGCTGCCGGCTTCTGCGCGTCGCCGGGCCGGGGATCTTGTCAGCTATTGGACCCAGGGTCTAGATTCGCCTGACCCGCCGATGTAAGCGTCCGCTTTCGCGGGTCGGTGAAGCTCGTGACCCGGGAGGCCCCATGCCGCGCCGTCGACCCTTCAGCGCCCGGGCCGGGCGGCCGGTCGCCTCGGCCGTCCTGGCGCTCGCGACCGGCGCCGCCCTCCTCGCCACCGCCGCCCCCGCCGGGGCCGCGGCCCCGCCGAAGTACCCGGCCGGCAACGTCGGCAAGGCCCTGGAGAACTTCTTCAACAGCCCCGGCCGGGTCGCCGGCGCCAACGACTGGAACTGCAGGCCGAGCCGCGAGCACCCTACGCCGGTCGTCCTCGTGCACGCCACGTTCGTGAACCAGGGCGCGAACTGGGCGGTCCTGTCGCCGATGCTCGCCAACGCGGGCTACTGCGTCTACGCCTTCAACTACGGCATGGCGCCGATCTCGGCGGACCGGATCGGCGGGCTGGGCGACATCGGGGTCTCGGCCTCGGTGATGAGCGCCTTCGTGGACAAGGTGCTGGCCCGCACCGGCGCGCGCAGGGTCGACGTGGTCGGCCACTCGCAGGGCGGCCTGATGCCCGGCTACTACATCAAGCGGCTCGGCGGCGCGGCGAAGGTGCGCCGGTTCGTGGCGCTGTCGCCGAGCAACCACGGCACGACCATGCTCGGCCTGGTCAACCTCGGCAAGCAGCTCAACCTGCTCGGCTTCGCCAACGACACGCTCAAGGCGGTCGGCGCCCCCGCGCTGGTCCAGCAGGAGGAGGGGTCGGCGTTCCAGAAGACGATGTTCGCGGGCGGCGACACCGTGCCGGGCCCGTCCTACACGGTCATCCAGACCAAGAACGACCTGGTGGTCACCCCGTACACCAACGCGTTCCTCAAGGGGCCGGACGTCACCAACATCCTGATCCAGAAGCAGTGCCCGCAGGACTATGTCGGGCACGTCGGGATGTTCAACGACGGCCCCGTCCTGCAGAACGTGCTGAACGCCCTCGGCCCGGCCGAACGCCGCTTCCGTCCCGTCTGCACGGGCTACGGCCTGCCGGTCTGATCATGGCCTGCCTAGGCTGGGGCGCATGGAAGAGCTCGCCCGGGCGCTGCCGGGTGTCCTGCGCACCGACGCCGCCACACGCGCGGCCTACTCCAGTGACGCCTCGCTGTACCGGCGGGTCCCGGCGGCGGTCGCCGAGCCGCGGTCGGCCGCCGACCTGGCCGCGCTGCTGGACCTCGCCGCCGCCGAGGGACTGCCGCTGACGATGCGCGGCGGCGGGACGTCGATCGCGGGCAACGCGGTCGGCCCCGGCATCGTCGTCGACACCTCGCGGCACCTGACCGCGATCGGCGCGATCGACCCGGACGCGCGCACCGCGACCGTCCAGCCCGGCGTGGTGCTGGACGACCTGCGCGCCGCGGCCGCCGCGCACGGCCTGACGTTCGGCCCCGACCCCTCCAGCCACTCGCGCTGCACCCTCGGCGGGATGATCGGCAACAACGCGTGCGGCTCGCACAGCGTGGCGTGGGGCATCACCTCGGCGAACGTGGAGTCGCTGCGGCTGCTGCTGCCCGGCGGCCGTGAGCTGACCGCGACGCGCGGCACCAGCGGCGACGCGCGCATCGACGCCGGGCTGCTGCGGCTGCGCGACGCGCACCTGGCCGCGCTGCGCACCGGGCTCGGCCGGTTCGGGCGCCAGGTGTCGGGCTACGGGCTGCACCATCTGCTGCCCGAGAACGGCTTCGACGTCGCCAAGGCGCTGGTCGGCGCCGAGGGCACGTGCGGGGTGATCGCCGAGGCGACGGTCCGGCTGGTCGAGGCGCCCCGGCACCGCGCGCTCGCCGTCCTCGGCTTCCCCGACGTCTACGCCGCCGCCGAGGTGGCGCCGTTCGCCGCCGCGGCCGGGGCGCTGACCGTGGAGGGCATGGCGGCCGATCTGCTCACCGCGCTACGTTCCCAGCCGGGCCGCGGCGGGGCCGGCGCGGACCTGCCGCCCGGCGGCGGCTGGCTGTACTGCGAAGTCGGCGGCGCGACGGCTACCGAGGCGCGAGACGCCGCACACGCGCTTGCCGCCGCTGTCCGCGCGCGCGCAACGGACACGACCTGCGTGGTGGTGGACGACCCCGCCCGTATGCGCGCCCTGTGGTGGATCCGCGAAGCCGGCGCGGGCATCGTGACGCGGCTGCCGGACGGCGGCGAGGCGTGGCCCGGCTGGGAGGACTCGGCCGTCCCGCCCGAACGCCTGGCCGGCTACCTGCGTGACCTGTACGCGCTGATGCGCGAGCACCGGCTGCGCGGCGTCCCCTACGGCCACTTCGGCGAGGGCTGCCTGCACCTGCGGCTGGACTTCGGGCTGGACGACGCCCCCGGCGTCGCCCGCTACCGCGCGTTCGCCGAGGCCGCCGCGGACCTGGTCGTCGCGCACGGCGGCTCGGTCTCGGGCGAGCACGGCGACGGCCGCGCCCGCTCGGAGCTGCTGGCCCGCATGTACCCGCCCGAGCTGCTCGCCGCGTTCGCCGCGTTCAAGCACGTCTTCGACCCGGACCGGCGGCTCAACCCCGGCGTGATCACCGACCCGGCGCCGCTGGACGCCGACCTGCGCCCCGGACCGGGCCGCGACGCCCTGACGATCACGCCGGTGCACGCGCTCACCCGCGACCACGGCTCGTTCGCCGCCGCCGTGCACCGCTGCGTGGGCGTCGGCGCCTGCCGCAACCTGGACACCGGCGCGATGTGCCCGTCCTTCAAGGTGACCCGGGACGAAGTGCACTCCACCCGGGGGCGCGCGCGGGTGCTGGCCGAAATGCTGCGCGGCGAGTTTCTCACGGACGGCTGGCGTTCCACCGAAGCACTCGAAGCCCTCGACCTCTGCCTGTCGTGCAAGGCGTGTGCTTCCGAGTGCCCGGTGAACGTGGACATGGCCACCTACAAGGCCGAATTCCTGCACCGCCACTACGCCGGACGTCTCCGCCCGCGCGCGCACTACTCGATGGGCTGGCTGCCCCTGTGGTCGCGTCTGGCCACCGGCCTGCCCGGGACGGCGCGCGCGCTGAACAAGGCGATGACGTACCGCCCGGTCGCGTCAGCGGCCAAACGCCTCGCGGGCGTCGAGCCCCGCCGCGACATGGTCCGTTTCGCGGATCCGACGCTGCGCGCCTGGTTCCGGCGTCGTCCCCGTAGTTACGGCAAGCCCGTCGTCCTGTGGCCCGACACCTTCACCGACCTTCACGACCCCGCCGCAGGGCAGGCCGCCGTGGAGGTCCTGGAGGCGCTCGGCCACCGCGTCCTGCTGCCGCCCGGCCGGGTCTGCTGCGGCCTGACCTGGCACTCCACCGGCCAGCTCACGATCACCCGGCGGGTGCTGCGGCACACCCTGGCCGTGCTGCGGCCCGCCTTGGAGGCCGGCCTGCCGGTCGTCGGGCTGGAGCCGTCCTGCACGGTGATGCTGCGCGAGGAGGCGCCCGAGCTCCTGCCCGGCGACCCGCTCGCGCGGCTGCTCGCCGCCCGGACGGTCACGCTCGCCGAACTCGTCGCCGGCCACGACGGCGACTGGCCGTTCACCACGCTGGACACCGCCGCCGTCGCGCAGGTGCACTGCCACCAGCAGGCCAAGGGCTCCTACGACGCCGACCTGGCCGTCCTCGCCCGCCTCGGCGTCACCGCCGACGTCGTCGGCGCGGGCTGCTGCGGCCTGGCGGGCAACTTCGGCTTCGAACCCGGCCATTGGGACGTGTCCCAGGCGTGCGCGGACCGCGAGCTGTTCCCGAAGGTCAACGCCGCGGCCGGGCCCGTCCTGGCGGACGGCTTCTCCTGCCGCACCCAGATCGCCCAGGGCACACCCCGCCGCGCCCGCCACCTCGCCGAACTGCTCCGGGAAGCGCTGATCTCACCCGGGTAGCACGATCCCGAACACCTCTTCCAGCACCTTCTCCCGCTCGCCGGGCTCCAGCTCCCGCACCTCGCTGCGGCCGTCGGGCCGGGTGGTCGTCCACTTCAGGTCGTCCAGCACATGGTGGACGTCCACGGCGAAGCGCTGCGCGTAGGGGCGCGCGGCGAACGGCGACCGCGGGTGCGTGGAGACGAAGTGGTTCCCGACCTCGTAGTCGATGGGGTACTGGGGGTCGAGCGTGAACATGTGCCGGTCGACCCAGCCGTCCGCGCCGAACTGGTGCATGATCCACAGCTCGTTGCCCAGCTCGCCTTCGGAACGTTCCAGCCGGAACCGCCAGCCGTCCTGGTCGACCTCGATGCCGTCGCGAAGCTCGATCGGCTCCAGCGGGCCGCCGCCGAACCCGACGTCGCAGAGCCACGCCCGCCCGTCGACGACGACACGGAGCACCGCGTGGGTGGCGGGGCGCATGTCGTCCGAGCCGATGGTGACGCGGCCGGTCAGGCCGGTGAACGCGAACCCGAGCCGCTCCAGCGCCGCCGCGAACAGGCGGACGTGCTCGAAGCAGTAGCCGCCGCGCCGCTGCCCGACCAGCTTGGCCTGCAGGGACGGGACGTCCAGCAGGACCGGCCGGCCGTGGACGGCGTCCAGGTTCTCGAACGGGATGCCCGTCACGTGCGCGCGCTGCAAAGCCTTGAGCGTCTCCAGGGTGGGGGCGCGCTCGCCGTGGTAACCGATCCGGGCGAAGTAGGCGTCCAGGTCGATCTCGCCGCCGTCCCAGCCGGCACGATCCTTCATTGTCTCCTCCTCGAATACGCTGCCACCCAGCCTAGAAACTCAACCACGCTTGAGGTCCAGCCCCGATCGCGCACAAAACCTGCGACCAGAGTGAAGAGCGGGCCGATTTTTACCCACGGGACGGTTAGCGATCAAGCCGGGTGGCAATGAAGGAGTCGCAGAGAGTGAACAACGGCCCATCGCATCCGGACCTGTGACCTTCCACCGACCCCCGGGCACCGGACCCCCGGATGCGATGGGCCTCAACTCCACCGGCGCTCAGTCCTGCAGCACGGCGGCGATGCGCTCCAGGGCCTCGGTGATGTCGGCGGCGGACAGGTCCCGGTGCGTGATGAACCGGATCCGCCCGGCCATCGGCACGGCCAGCACCCCCGCCGCCGTCATCCGCTCCAGCAGCGCACCCGGGTCGGGCACGGAGGCCATCACGATGTTGGTCTGCGGCGTGCCGACCTCCAGGCCAAGCGCGGCGAGCCCCTCGGCGAGCCGCGCCGCGTTGGCGTGGTCGCCGGCCAGGTCGTCGATCCGGTCGAGCGCCACCAGCCCGGCGGCCGCGACGATCCCGCCCTGCCGGACGCCGCCGCCGAGCATCTTGCGGACCCGCCGGGCCTCGGCGACGAACGCGGCGGTCCCCGCCACCAGCGACCCCATCGGCGCGCCGAGGCCCTTGCTCAGGCAGACCTGCACGGTGTCGGCACCGGCGGCCAGCTGCGCGGGCGTGACGCCGAGGGCCACGGCCGCGTTCCAGATCCGGGCGCCGTCCAGGTGCACCGCGAGCCCGGCCTGGCGGGCCGCCGCCACCAGCTCCTCGTGCTCGGCGACCGGCGTGACGGTGCCGCCCGCCGAATTGTGCGTGTTCTCCAAGCACAGCAAGCTGGTGCGCAACGTGAAATACGGCCCCGGCGCGCCGGCCGCCTCGCGCACGGCGGCGGCGGAGAACCGGCCCGGCCCGGCGTCCCAGGCCAGCGCCTCGGGCAGGCCGCCGGCCAGCCACGCGGGCGTGCCGAGCTCCATGCCCAGCACATGCGAGCCTGCGGACGCCAGGAACCGGTCACCGCGCCGCAGATGCAGCATCAGCGCGATCGTGTTGCCCATGCACCCGGTCGGCACCCACAGGGCCGCCTCCGTGCCCAGCAGCTCCGCGGTGCGCTCCTCCAGCGCCTGCATCGTCGGGTCGCGCTCCAGGACGTCGTCGCCGACCTCGGCACGGGCCATCGCCTCCCGCATCCGCTCGTCGGGCTTGGTCACCGTGTCAGAACGCAGATCGATCATGGAGCGAACCGTATCGAAGCGCTCAGCGGGCGACGTTGACCAGCACGATGACCAGGATGAGGATCAGCGGCATGAAGATCCCGATGATCGCGGTCGGCCGGGCCAGCAGCGGCGGCCCCGGATCCATCGGCTGCCCGCCGCCGGTGGGCTGCGCCAGGTGCGCCACCTTGCCGCGCCGCGCCAGGTTGATCAGCACCGTGATCGGCGTGATCAGCAGCGACAGGTAGCCGTACCAGCCCTGGATCAGGGTGTCGGCGGTCAGCTTCCGGAAGACCGACAGACCGCAGTCCCGGCAGAACGGCCCTTCCAGGCTCCGGAACGACATGACGATGAGCATGCCGCGATGCGCCCGGAAGGTGGTGGCCGCCGCCGGCCCACACCCACAGAACCGGCAGGCCGGCGCTCCCGGCGCATACCCGGCCTGCGGATACGCCGCCTGCTGGTAATCCTGCTGCTGATAGCCGCCTTGCTGGGGGTAGGGCTGCTGGTGTGGTGGCGACGGGGCGTATCCCTGCTGCTGCGGAGGCGCGGGGTAACCCTGCTGTGGCGCCGGATAACCCTGCTGTGGCCACTGTGCGTCTTGCGGAGGGGGGTAAGTCACCGCGCAACCCTCACATAGGCCCAGCGGCGCCGCCAAGAGCTTTACCATCACAATTGACCGAACTGTCACTCCCCCTGAACGGCCGCCCGCATCAGGTGTTGTCAGCCCGGACGCCCATGCGGCTAGGTGGACGTCGAGCAGTCCTCCCAATTCGTGCTGGCTACGCCTTCCGTCACCAACAGTGGCTTCGCCTCCCGGGACGGGCGGACCCTTCGCTTCCCCCAGGCCTTCGCCGAGCAGACGGAGCAGCCCTGGCCGATCGAGCGCTGGCTCAACACCGCTGGCGTTGGCACTGGACCAGGGCAGACAAGGCGGCCTGCAGGCCGCAAGCGCGGGAAACGATGGCGGCCTTCAAAGCAGGCCACCCGGTCCTGGCGGAGCTGCAACTTCGGGCCAATGATGATCCTGCCGCTCTCGAAGCAGGCGCCCTGCTCCTGACTGCTCTTGCGCCAGCGTGAAGGGCATGAAAGGTGTGGCCTGCAACGTCCGGACGAGTGATCCGGCGAGCGCGAAGTAGCCCACCTTGGACGGGGTGGGGCGACTCGGTGGCTCGGCCGACCGAGTGCCCCTTCAGACAGTCATCATCGCGGACGACCCTTGTCGCGCCGAATTAAGCCTCACCAGGTCCGACAGCGAGGATCTGCTCGATAGCGCGAGTGTGCTCTGGCGAGGTCAGGAGGGTCATGGCCGCCTGCTGACGCTGGTGCAGGGCCTCTACCTGTGTGCGCAGGGCACGGATACGGCTGCGCATGCGGAGCCGACTGTGCCAGGAGTGCCAGAGCGACTGGAGGAGGAGTTGGGTGGTCGCTTCGCGGTAGTCATCGCAGGCGGCCATGAGCGCGTTGAGGTCCGTCTCGTCCAGGACGCCGCCGAGACGAAGGTCGATGAGGCGGATGCTCACACTGGAATGCCTGCTGCTCACCGCCTCCCGCGAAATCCAGGACCCTGCGGGGCACATCTGCGGACAGTGCGCTCACAACGAAGCCTTCGAGCGCCTCATGAAGGGCACGTTCGGCGTCCTTGCCATCCTCAAGCAGCAGCGACAGGCCAGACGCGCCCGTTATGGACAGGCGGTTCCCTCCCATGTACTGAATGGGCCGCCCGTTCCGGTGCTAGCTCGGCGCGATGTCGCAGACGTCGGCCCGTACGGCGGAGACCCAAAGTAGTTGCCGCTGCACTTCGGCGCGCAGTTGGCGCCGGTTATGGTTGCGCGAAAGATAGGTGGTGACGGCGGCCCCTGCAATGCCGCCGGCAGTGGTGTAGGCCAGCTCGATCAAAGTGGTCATCGCCGTACCCCCGAATGCCGCAGAACTCCCAGCTCACACGCCGAACGATGGTTGCCTACGGCATGCGCAGACTGATCGGGCGCAAGATCCTTTCCAGGATTCTCACAACAACCCACACAGAGCACCAGAAGCAGCCATCCCCAGAGCCAAAGCCGGCCAGAGGCCAAGGCTTCGCTCACACTCATGACCCTGGGCGAGGCAGTCCTCAGCTCCGCAGAGACGTGAGGAGTACGTACCAGTCTTCCCGGGGTCGAGTGAAGCGGGACGGGTGTCAGCTCCGAAAAGGTACGAGAAACATGCTCCAGCCTTTCCGGCCTATGAGGTGCGCAGCCCGGTGAAGTAGCCGATCTCCGGTGATTCCGGAGTTCCGATTAGCGACGCACGGTCGAGGAAAGCGTTGTTCGTTTCGCAGCTCGTCTCAGGCAACAGCACGCAGGCGTAACAGGCCGCCAGGTTCAGGCTGTCGGTGCCACTGGCCTCCGACTCCATGCACGGCGGATCCTGGGAGCACCAGGAGACGCGGTCCATCGCCGATGTCAGAGAAGCACGCAGCCGCTTCGCATCCCCTTGCGCGACAAGCCCGCCGAGGCTGCCGGCGGAGTCACTGGCGGCCGTGTAAATGAGAATGCCTTTCATCGTGTCGGAGCTGTAGATCCGCTCCCTGAGGGAGGCGGCGGGGTAACCGCTGTCCAAGCTCCACTCGTTGATCAGCGCGTGGGCCAGGGTGTGCAGGAGGATGAAGCGGGCGTCGACCTCGGAAGTCAGGTCGGCCTTCGTCGCCCTCACCCCGGCCCTCTCTGCGCGCTCGCGCAAAAGGACTTCGTGCCTGCCGCGGATGCGGTCCGCCCGGTGAAGAGGGCCGGGCGACTGCTCCCATGTACGCAACGATGCGTTGTCGAGGCTGAGGAACACTCCCTCACCGCTCACCTCGATGGCGGGCAACCAGTCGAGCTTCTCCAAGGAGAGCTTGGCTTCACGTTCGCGCAGGGTCAGCCGGTCCGGTGCCTCAACACGGGTGAACGCCCTAAGGGCACGGACCTCCCGGAGCCGCTTAACGAGCATGACCTTGTCCAGCTCCGCTGGACGTGGCGCCGACGGGTCCAGGGGCGCCGGTTCGCATTCGAACTCGTCCTCGAGGTGTTCTGCGGAAACCCCGGCCTCCAGTTCCTTGTACTCCTTCGCACGAAGCCGACTGGAGGCGTCGAGTTTGGCATCGTCGTCCAAGGACTCCTCGGCGAGCTTGTCCCGGGCCTCCAGCGCGGAGAGCACCTGCTCCACGGTGAATTCGGTTCCGTCGATGAACGTCTCGATCACGACGCGCAGGGACCTCTCATCGTCCCGATGCTTGGTGATCTGGTTCATGTGCTTGTTGAGAAGCTGCTGAAGGCGCTGAGACCACGGCGGGATCGACAGCGACGAGCGGTGGACCGGGAACCATGCCGCGGACGAACCTCGCTGCAACGTGCGCGGAGCCTCACCGCAGCTTGTCTCGTCTGCTCCGCGACCGAGCCACGGTCGCCGGCAACGGCATGTCACTCCGATGCTGCGCAGGGCCTCCTTGCCGAATGAGCCCGCCATGGACGACTGCTCACCGCAGGAACACTTGATGATGATGGAGGCCAGGGAGGCGCTGCTGCCCGTGGTGTGGAGGCTCAGTTTGCAGGAGGAGGTGCGCTCGGCGCCGGAGGCGCCCTTCTTCCTGTGCACCCATTCCCAGTAGGGGAAGTCGTCGAGGTGGCCGTTCACGCAGGCGACGATGAACCGGGAAGGGGTCAGCGTGGTGCCGCAGGCCTGACAGGTGTTCTTGTCGCCTCCCCCGAAGTCCTTGTACGGCTTCAGGTCCTTGCACTTGGAGCAGGAGTACCACTGGGGAAAGCGGCGGATCTTGACGCCGTCCCCGCTCGGGGGATTGTCGGCGGGAGGCAGCCGGAAGTGCGTTACCCCCAGCCAGCGCTGGAGGTTGGGCTCGTAGATCACTGGTGCCCAGTTGACCCGCCAAGTGTCCAGCCCGCTCACCAGGAAGGATTGGTCGCCGAGCGCGACCAACGATCCCACACCGTACGTAGTGATCATCTGGGTGCGTCGAACGGAGCCCTTGGACTGGCGGGAGGGGGTCTGGGCCTTGGAGCCCTTGCCGGGGATACCGAAGGACCGCTTCTTGGAGTCGGATCGCAGGGCCATGTCAGTACTCCAGGTAGAGGTCGGATTCGACATCGACATCGCGCATGCTCTCCAACGCCGTGAACGCCAACTCCAGATCTTCGTCGGAGTAGCGCCGGATCAATGCGGCGTCCTCGGGGCGCGGTTCGCTCCGCTTGAACGAGCGCATGGCGGAGTACCGCAGTGGCTTGTCGCCTGCCTCAAGGTCGTGGCGTTCGGCGAGGCTCCGCCAATGCTCGATGATGGCGGACAGGTGCTCGGCCACGTCCTTCGCCTCATCGGGGGCCACGCTCTCCGCCCGGGAGACGATCGTCTCCGCCATCTCCTCGATCCGATCCAGGAAGCCTTCGACGTTCTGCGCCGCATCGTTGGGACGGGCCGCGTCGACGACCAACCGAGTGAGGCCGATCAAGACCGAGTGCAGTGCCCGGTCCCGGGCGCGGGCGGAGAACGGTGTGACGCTCGTGGACTCGACCTGTCGGTAGAGGGCCGAGTGGTAGGAGGCGAAGGTCTCGTAGTGCGAGCGATCCCGCGACCGCGCGGCGTTGAAGAGCGTTACGACCAGACCGGGGTGTTGTCGGCCGACGCGGCTGGTGGCCTGGATGTACTCGGCGGTGGTCTGTGGCTGTCCCATGACGGCCATGAGCCCGAGCCGGTCGACATCGACGCCGACGGAGATCATGTTGGTGGCCAGGACGGTGTCGAAGGCACCATTCGGCCGCGCGATCTCCAGTTCCTTCAGGCGCGTGGGGATCTCGCTGGACTTCACCCGGCTCGTCAGTTCGGCGTACCGCTCGACCTGACGCTCGACCCCGTCCCGCTTGGCCAACAGTGCAAGTCGGTCCTGGACGTCGTCATGAACCTGAAGCTCGGCCGCGGCCAGCAACCGGAGGCTGTTGAAGTAGCCGATCAGCGTCCAGTAGGCATCTCGGACGGCGTCGGTGCCCTCCACCGCCGCCGCGTCGTGCAGGAGGGCGGCGTAGGCGCGAACCAGGAGTGTGGCTTGGCTTGTGCTCGGCGTCAGTAGGCCGACGTACAGGCGTGACGCCTTGTCGGCGGGGGACGTCTCCACGGCGAACCAGGAGTCGCGCGAATCCAACCCGGCCGGCGGGAACTGGCGCACCGCTCGATCGAACAACGCCCGCCCCTGCTCGGCCGCGCGGCGGATCGTCGCAGTGGACGCGACGACTTTGGGCTGGTCGGCGGCGGCGTCCACTGCAGTCTCGTATAGGCCGGCCAGTGTGCCGAGCGGCCCCGAGATCAGATGCAGTTCGTCCTGCACGATTAGTTCCGGCGGAGGGGTGCCCGGCCGGTCGCGGTTGAACAGCGCGGCGACGTCATCCCGCCAGGTGAGCATGGCGAACTTGTCCACTGTGGCGATCACCAGGGTGGGACGCACCTGGTAGATCTCTTCGTCGACGACGTGGATCGGCAGGCCATTGCGAAACTCACAATCGGCATCCGGACAGGAGACGGTCATCGTCCTCTGGTCCAGGTCTACGGCGTATTGTTTGGGGCCGAGTAGAGCACCTGACCAAGGGCAAACGCGCAGTTGCACAGGATTGTTCTCGAACAGGTCCTTGTTATCGCGCAACTTCTTAAGGCTCGCGTCGGCCGTCTTCAGGTCGTTGGGGGTGGCCGCGCTGCCGACCCACATGCCGATGGAGATGCCCTCGTCGCCGAGACGGGCGGGATCACGTCGACGGATCGACTCCATGGCACAGATGAGCGCCGTCGCACGCTCGAACTGCTGAAGGGTGAGCAGCCGCAGCGTGTAGCGCATCAGCGCCGTGACGCCGCCGCCGGCCGCGCCCTTGCGCAACCGCCGCAGGAAGACCGTGAAGGCGATCAGGCCGAGGTACGCCTCGGTCTTGCCACCACCGGTCGGGAACCACAGGACGTCGGCTATGGCGCGTTCGGGATGGTCGTGATCGACGATCCCTTGAAGGCACAGGAGGATGAACGCGATCTGGAATGGGCGCCACTCCCCGTCCAGGCTCGGGTCGCCGGACCGGCCGTCCCTGATCCAGGATGTGCGTCCCCGCTGCTCGGCCATGGCGCGGTTGGCCAGCCGGAAGGCGGTCATCGCGTTCTTGTCGCTCTCAAGTACCCAGATGCCGCGCTCGATGCGCTCGGCGACCTCGCTGCACTCCTTGATGCGCGTCCGCGCCGTCTGGGCGTATTCGGTGTCCGCAAGCTGCTCGGCCTCGGCGCCACGCTCGGCGATCCAGGTGCGATAGCCGGCCGCCAATGCGGTCAACGAACCGATGATCTCCGCATCCGACACCTCGGACAGGCGCAACATGCCCAGGGCCCTGGTGTCGATGTCCCGGTTGGAGTCGGTCAACAGCACCTCGTAGGAGGGGACGAAGGCCGACCATACAGCGGGCACGGATGCCTTCTGCGCCTTCTGGCGAACGGCGCCGCGCATGGGGGGCGCCGTCCACTCCCAATCGGCCGCGCAGCCATGGCCGACCGCGAAGGTCGGGGCATGCCGGTGCAGGAGCTTGTTGAGCTTGACCTCGTCCTCGTCCACACCCACGGGGACAGGACGCTCGACCAGCGCAGAGCTCCCCTCGGGACCGGCGATGTGGAGGGACGGCTGGAAGAAGCAATAAGAGTCCTGCAACTCGGACCGGCCGGCCTTAAGGACGTTGACGAGCGTGATGGTGACCGCGACGGCGCCGTCCGAAGGCTTGCGGACGTTGTACCGGAGCTGCAGGCCACGTACGCCCAGGTCCTTCTTCTGCAAGGCGGGCTCGGTGATGTCGATGTCGACCGGGGGGATCGACAACGCGCGCCGGCGCCAACGTTGATCATGTTGCCCGATCGAGCGGGCCTCTATCCGCCGCGCCGCGACGACATTGCCCTCGGCGTTGATGGGCTCGTACACGGCAGCCGAGACGGTGACGGTGATGCTCCGCGCGACTGTGGGGTCCACGGCGAAGGTGAGTCCCATGGAGGACGGCTTCTGAACGTTGGCCATGGAGACGCCGGTATCCGGAATCGCGTCCTTGTCGAGAACGTCGGAGACGGTTCTCCCATCGGTGTCGTCGGCGAACACCTTCGGCGCACCTTCGCCTTCTCCGGAGGCGTTGCCCCGCAGGCCCCCCTCCTCACCGGGAAAGAGGATCCCCGCGGCGTAGGTGGTGATGGGCGCATCATCGATGACCTCATCGTCGGCGCCGATCGGCCCCAGCAGATCCCGCTGCAGCCGTTCCACCAGTTCCGACCGGAACCGGTAGTGGTCACTGTGTTGAGACAAGATCTCCCCCTACGGCATCGGTCTTGCTGTAGTCGAAACGGCTCAGCCCGACGAGCCGCGGGACCACCCATACGCCCCGCTCGCCCAGTCCCGCCTCGGCCGATGCGGCCTGGCTGCCCGCCGTCGTCTCGATCGCGTCCACGTGGACGCCGACGATACGCCGGGGCCAGCTCTCGGGTACGTGTTTTTGCGACCATCGCTGGTAGGCATAGAGATCTTTCGCAAACTGCTCCGAAGTGATCCCGATGGGGACCGAACCGTTGTGCATCACCAGGTAACGCGGGGCGTGGTTCAGATGAACCGACTGCTCCTCCGCCTGCACCAGAACGACCTCGTCGCCGGGCCGGACAATGTCGAGGAGGTAACGCTGGATTTCCTCCGCCGACCTGTCGAACGAGAGGTCGGGAAGGAGCAGGTGGGCACCGGCAGGCTGCTCCCGGTTCACATCGCCGGCCAGGAACTCCAGGCCGAGCCGCATGCCTCGGCTCCTGACGTGATAGCGCCCCCATCGCAGATTGTCCGGTGTCCTCTTGAGGAACATCGGCATGGTCTTGGGGGTGGCGAGATGCATGAGCTCATGACGCGGCCGGGTCAGCGCGACGTAGAGCATCCGCGACTCCTCGCCAGGGTCGTCCGCATCGGGCCGCAGCGGTCCGGGGTCGACGACCAGGACGCGGTCGAACTCCAGCCCCTTGGCCCTGTGCACAGATGACACGACCAGATCGGACGCGGGCGGGGCGGTCAACTCGTCGGGCATCCGGCGTTCCGCCAGCACTGTCCGCAGTCGGCCGAGGTCGAGGCTGTCAGCCCGGCTAGGGACGGCACGAAGCAGAATTCGCCACAGTTCCTCGGGCGTCCAGTGCGCTGGGAGGGAATGCCCCTCCGCGAACTTGACGAACTCACTTCGAGGCATGACCGACGATATGGCCGCGCTGAAAAGCTCGGCCAGCCAGGCCGGGACGACCCGATCGGTGGCCGAACGCTGCACCCGGTGCGGTACGCCACCTGCATGCAAGGCCTCCGACAGCAGAAGAGCCTGGCCGTTAGTGCGGCACAGGACAGCCGTTGTCCCCTCGTGGCCTTGCAGGCCCTGAAGGACGAAACCGTCGGACAGGTCTCCGATCAGGAGAGTGCCGAGAAGCGCGGTCCGCAACTCTTCGTAGGGGACACCGCCATCTACGGCATGCTCCTTCGCACCGACCTGGAGTCGCGGGCCGAAGGGCAGCGCGATCTTCGCCTCGTCCGTGGTGGCGCGAAAGTTCCGGGTCAGGTGCAGGACGGTGAGGTCCTCGCCGAACCGACCGTGGAGCCAGTCGAAGAAGCGGCCGACCTCGCCCGCCCGCTCCGCGGGGTCCACTTGGAAGCCGTAGATGCCCTGAGCGGGGTCGCCCACGACGGTGAACCCGCAGTCGTAAGTGTCCAGCAGCGCTTCGACCAGCTCCCGGCGGTCACCGACGAGGTCTTGCACCTCGTCGATGACGACATGGCGCAGATCCTCGTACAGCTCGTTCACCGCCGGCGTTCCGATCAGCTCGGCGGCGGCCTTGATCCGCTCGTCGAAGCCGTGTCCCTGCCATTCTCCGGCCGCGTCCACCTGGGTGAGCAGTTCTAGCGCCCAGGAGTCGAAGGTCCGCACCCGGACATGGCGGGCGGCGTCGGCATGCCGGTCCAGCCGACCACGTAGTTCACGGACGGCCGCCCGGGAGAAGCTCAGCACCAGTGTCTCGCCGGCGCTCAACCCCTCGTGCTCGATGAGCGCGTCGAGCCTGCGGATCAGGGTGTGGGTCTTGCCAGCCCCTGCTCCTGCGACCACCAGTGTCATCGCGTCGGCGGGCAGGTCGACGACCTCCTGCTGTTCGGGGGTGAGTGGGGGAGCCCCCTCGTACGGTGCGCTCATCGGGCCCTCCACAGGTCCTCGAACTCGGTGAAGGCGAGCTTGCGATCGTAGTTGACGATGTTGTCGTGCACGTCGAGGATCGTGCAGACCTCCTTGCCGCCGTTCAGCGGACCGCGCAGGCCACGACCGATCATCTGGGTGTACATGTTCGGGCTGTAGGTCGGGCGGGCGACGACGACCGCGCGAGTGGCGGGGGCGTCAAAGCCCTGGGCAAGGACGTTGTAGTTCGTCAGTACCCTGATCCGCTTGTTGCGGAAGGCATCGATGTTGGCACGACGCTCGGGGGTGGGAGTGCTCGAGTCGATCGCAGCGGAAGGGATGCCCTCCCTTGAGAAGATGGCGGCCATCAGCCTCGCGTGGTTGACGGAGGTGGCGAAGAACAGCACTGGCCAGTCGTCGGGCATGGCTTTGATCTCGGCCAGAAGCATTCTGTTGCGCTCATCATCCTGCTCCAGACGCCATTCCGCGCTCGCTGGAAGCCCCCGGAAGTCGGCGTCCTTCAGCTCCTTATCGGACAGCTCGAGTGTCGCACCCTTCAACTCCCGGTGCTCGACTCGGGCCAACACGCCGAGCTTCTGCAACGGGGTGAAGGGATCGGCCGACGGGAAGACGCCGTCGTCGAGCCGGCGATGGCCGAACCGCTTAGTGAGCCGCCGCGTCTCCTCCTCGTTGAACCCCCGGTAGGGGGTAGCGGACAGGCCGATGAGCGGACGCGCTGCGCGCGAGGGGGTGATTCCCAAAGACTTCAGGATCGGCGTCATACGGTCATAGGCACTGTGTGCCTCGTCGACGATGACGACGGACGCCTCCCGCAGCCAGGAGTACTCCTCTTTGTCCAGCACGCTCGCCAGCTTGGCGTCCGTGGCCACGACAAGCTGCGGACCGGAGCCGACAGCGGCGGCCTCGTAGGTGTCCCACAGCCTGTTGATCGTCAAGGGCTCCTCGGGGCCGACCTTCTGCCACACGAACTTCCAGCTCTGAACGGCCTGCTCGCACAGCTCCCAACTCTGCGCGATCCACAGGACTGGACCGTCGAGGCCGTGCTCCTTGAACCGGCGGATGACCGACTCGGCTGCGATGCGGGTCTTACCGGCTCCGGTGGGCAGACTGAGCATCGCCCGACCGGGAAGCCGCTCGGCGAGCAGGTCGTACATGTTCGCCGCCAGCCGCTCCTGGTAATCGTGCAGCCGGGGGAAGAACGATGGGCCGTCCACCTTCTCCGAGGAAGGAGGGGTCTCGCTTCTGGTCCCCGCGTAGAAATCGGGCAGGCCGAGTTCGTTGACGAACTGCAGGGCGGTGCTGCTGCCGTTGTACTGCGACGGTGCGCCGTCGACTCGTGCGGAGATGTCCTTGGAGTAGGTGCGGAGGAGGCCAGGGCCGAAGGCGTCGATGGCGAGCTCGGCGAGCCGTACCCCCTCGGAGGCCTTGCCGGTACGGGTCTCCTCGCTTTCGACCAGGCCCTGCGGCAGGCGACTCTTGAGCGCCTCCGGACCGATCAGCCTGTAGATCTTCTCGGGCAGGGACTTGCTCTGACGGACCTGCTGTTTGAGCTCGGAGCGGCGTGCGTTCTCACGCTGGTTCAGGATCGACTGGCACCCCTGCCGTCCCAATCCCAATTTGAGGACGCGGTCCACGGCCAGTAGCGCGTCCATGTCGTCATCAGGATTCTTGACCAGCACCGACTGGTCCTGGGCCGCCTCGTCGATCGGTGCGACCCGCTCCCCGTTCGGGGAGGTGATGATCTCCTCCAGCTCACGGCAGCGTGTCAGCGTCCAGCCGCTGACCTTGGCCCGGTACGTGATCACCAGATGAGGGAACTCGTCGGTGAGCGGCGTCGGGTCCGAGGCGGGGACGAATCGGAGCTCTTTCTGGATGATACCGGTCGGTGACGCCAGGCCATATGTCTCGATCATGAGTTCGGCGCTCTCGGCCGTCGGCATCAGGAGCACAGGGACGTTCTCCCGCACCAGCGACTGGTACTCGGCGCGATCCGCGGTCACCGCAATGTCCGTGTCAGGGACGTCGCTGGCCCATTTCGCACCGACCCGGCAGCGGGTGCCGATGTCCTCGGGCCATGTGGCCCCGGCTTCCAGAACCAGGGCGTACACCTGCCCGGGGAACGTCTCGTCCTCGCTGACGGAGGCGTCCTTCAAAAGCGCCGTCCAGATCGAGGCCGGAACCTGCTTCAGGGTCTCGGGCAGCTTGAGGGCCTCGGCCACCCTGATCGGGACGTCCGCGACGGGGAGCAGGCGTCGGTGCTCACCAAGGGCCGGGCTGACGCTCGCGTGCACGGCACGCAGTCCAAGGTTCGTCTGAAGGAATCCGTGCCTACGCGCCATCCAGACCAGGGGCGACACGATGCGCTTACGCGTCCCCATCTGAGCGCCGACCCGTATGGTCCAGCTGGACACAAGGCCGCCGGAAGGCAGATTCTTCAGGAAGGCGGCGCGTCCCTCCTCGGACAGTTCGGTGAGGAAGTGCAGGGGACCCGCGGGCAGGGCGCCTTCGGTCTGCATGGTCTTCAACTGGGGGCGTCGGGAGTTCGCAGGAAGCGTCTGGCAGTAGGAATTCCAGGCCATCTCGACGTAGTCGTTGAACCAGGATTCACCCGAGGGGTCCATATCCGTACTGGGGACATCGCTCAAGCCAAGGTTGTGCAGGAGGAGTCGGTCATCTTCGTGGAACCGCACGTCGACGGTGTGGGCGGTATCCCGGGAGCCGTCGGCGGGGACCACGCGGCCCGGCATGAGGCAGTCGGCCATCCTACGGAACGCCCCGGCGAGCGTTCGCACCTTGAGCACGTGGAGCAGATCCGGTACCTGGCCCTGCAGAATCGCGGTGGCGCCGTCCGGGCCCACTTGACGGGACAGCTCCCAGAACGCAACCCACTGGGCCTCGGTGTAGCCCTGAACACCCTGCTCGACCACCGCCGAGAACCGGCCGACGGCGTGTGCCTCGTGAATGCCGAGTGTCTCCAGAGCAGGAACAGCGCTGAAGTTCTCGGAGACCGCGGTGTGGACGTACAACAGGTTGTCGCTCAGGTCGTCGTCCGAGCTGCGGCGGAACACCTTGCCCACCACAGGGGCGACGAGGCCTTCCGTTTCGGTGAGCAGGATCCGCGACTTGCGGGCCTCCTCGGCAGCCGGGTGGTTGGTGCGGACCATGTCCGCCAGAATCCGGACGGCGGCAACGGATGCCTCCGGCGACCCGTCCTCGACCAGGGCCTCCAACCACTGCCGGACGGACGCGTCCGGCACTTCAGCCCTCCGCATGATCCGCTCGGCGCGGGCGCGGCGTTCACGCGATTCTATGGAGTGGTGGCACCAGGCCGTCGGCCGACCCGGGTGATCGGCCCACAGCTTGAGCCAGGTGTCCTTCAGACCCTCGGGGTGCAGCATCAATTCCACCGGCCGGCGAAGGACACCATCCTGATCGGGCAACGACGGTTCGTCGGCGGCGATCGCCCATATGGCCAAGGTGAGCTGCCTGTCGGCCCACTGTGGGGCTTCACGGCCACGGCCGGGCAGCAGGTCGATGTAGGCGGCAGGATCGTCCGCAGGCGACAGCTCGGGCAGCGCACCCACCACGAGCCGGGCCGCCTCATTGATAAGCTCATCATTAAAATTGTTACTTTTATATAGGTTTTGCCTATCTTCACTGGTCTTCCATGGAGCGTTGAGGATGCCGCGCAGCAGCGTCGCGTAATTGGTGGGGAAGTAGGCCCAGAAGGAGCCGAGCTCCCGGATGCGGCCGCTCCGGTCGGGGACCGCCCACGACAGATCGATCTCGGGACGGTCGTGAAGCTCGCCGGCCGACTCCAGCGCCGCCTTGCTCGGCCTCACCGTCCGCGTGAACACCCTCCATTGGAACGTGACATCTGAGCCGTCGAACCTCTCCTCTTGGAGGGTGTGCCGGTCGCCGTTCACCATCTGGGAAATGGTCCGCCGGACGGGCGGCACGACGCGTCGGTCCTCGAGCGTGACGGTGCCGACGTGTGGCGAGAACAGTGGGAATTCGACGGGGAAGTTGCGCAGGTCGGAGCCGAGACGCTGCACGCTCTCCGGTTTGAGCGGGAGCCGCACCACGGTGGTCGCCCACTTCATCAGCTCAGCCAGGATCGGATCGGAGGCGAGGGACTTCTGCAGATCGAGGGGCCGGCCCATGCGCAGGACGGGTGTCTCCTCGGCCTCGGGATGGACACCTCGGATCATCTCGGCGGACCACTCTCGGTCAAAGCCGAAGCAGCCGCTCTGACTGAAGAACTGGGGAGCGTCCGAAACCGACAGAACCGACTTGATGCCTACGCCGAAGCGGCCGATCTGGCCACCGCGCTTGCGGGACACTCCCATGCGGAGGATGGTGTCGACACCCTGCGGGGTAACGGGGGAGCCTTCGTTCGCGCAGTAAAGGTGACTGTGCGTAATTATCACGGAGAGTTCGCCTCCCGCGTCAATGCGCAACTCGTCGGCGGCGTTCTGGACGAGCTCGTATATCTGGCGGTCGCCGTAACCACCCTGAGTGATACGGCGCTCGCCATTGGCGTGCTCCTCGATCAGGCGGGGGTCGACGCGGTAGGTGTCCAGCACGCGCCGCGACTGCTCGACAACGACGTCCACCACGGACTGAACGGATGGGGAGGAAGGCTCGGACACGGCTCGCTCAACTCCTCGCGACGAAGTTGCGTCGCTGCGTGATGCTGATGTGGGTTGCTCGTTGTGGCGCTGGACCGGGGGAGGGGCGGGGTGCCGGCCCATAGGGCCGGCACCCCGCGGCCTACAAGGATGGCGGGGCTGGGGGATCATCTTGCCTATGGTCGCCCTCTCGCGGGTGCGGGGGCCGTGGACGACGTTAGGAACGTCGGTCCAGCAGGTAGATCAAGATGATCATGATGTCTAGGGAGAATCGGCCGTCGTGGGACAACTCGCGGGGCGGGTGCAGCGGCCGCTCCCTCCTGTGCCTTCCGTGGTACTCCGCCCGGTGGTACTCCGCTCGTGGGAACCGGACGGAGCGTTCGTTGCGGTGCCGCTGCCCAGGACCTTCCGACGGAACGCCGCAGTACCGGTAGAGCAAATCGCCTACCCTTCTTCCCGGGAAGCATGCATCAAAGAACTTGCACACACGGACGAGGGCTTGCATGAACTCGAGGGGATAGGGCTCTTCAGGTGAGGGGGGTTCCAATGCCGTTCCATCCTTTCGGTAGGTGTTGCGGACGGCATAGCTGTTAAGGCACTACAGCGTGCCTTGATCGAGCTTGGAGCTTCGTCCCTCACGGAATGTCGCCTGCTCCAGAGCGAGCATTCCCTCCCTGTGCCCGAAGGCGAGGCTGCGCAGGTCGATGCGCTCTTCCGTCCTCGGGTTTCGTGATGTGAGGCCGTACCTTCGAAGGTGCCGTTCAGATTTGGCCTGCAGGCAGTCTTCACCCCAAAAAATACCGGCGCAGAAATACTGGTAACCGGGCCTTCTGGGTCTTTCGTGATCGACGGTACAACGCTCATGTGTCCGGCGCAAGGGTCGCCGACGAGGAAGTCCCTCTCTACTGATGAGTAACGTGACGATCTACGACATAAAGGCAATAAAGTCCCCACTCTGCGTGGTGAATCATTACAGTATGAAGCTACTTCACTACTTTGCGTATGTCCGGTGTGGTGAGGGTCCCCTAGGATGAGTGTCGAAAGTTCCTTTGACATCCGATGCGGCGTCAAAAGCCCAAGGTCAGGAGGCTTGTGGTGGACACGGAGAGCTTCGGGGACTGGCTTGGGCGCCAGCTCCGACGGCAAGGTATGAGCCAGGCCGAGTTGGCGACCCAGATCAACGTGACCCGGGCTGCCGTGTCCGCCTGGGTGACGAACCGGGCCGAACCGCAGATGAACAAGATCCAGCTGATCGAAAGCGTCCTCGGCCTGTCGTCCGGCTCCGTGGTCAGCAGGCAGGAACCGGGGACGTCCGCGGAGGCGCTGACGTGGTATCACCGTCCTGCCCACGACGATGGTGGCCGGGAGTTCGGCAACGCAGCCGCGTTCGCCTTCGACTCCGACCTCAGCGTCCTGGCCCGTGAGGCCACCCAGAACAGCATGGACGAGCGGCTCGAGAACGATGAACCGGTGCGCGTCCGCCACATCCTGGACGAGATCGAGGGCGAGCGGCTGTACGACTTCCTCGAAGCGCTCCGTTGGAACGAGATCGAACCGCACGTGGACGCGGCCGCCCTCGCCGACAACAAGGTCGGTCGGATTCTGGCGGACGGACTTAAAGGACTTCGGCAAACGGGGCGCCTGCTGCTTCTGCGGATCGACGACTACAACGCGGCCGGCCTCACCGGTCCCGACTACGACGACGGCCGCTTCGCGGCGGTGACCCGGCGCCAACTGGAAAGCCGGAAACAGGGGGAGGGAGCCGGCGGCTCTTACGGTCTGGGCAAGGCCACCTTCTGGGCGACCAGCCGCCTCGGTTTCGTCCTCATCAACAGCACGTTGTCGGAACCACATCAGGGACGGACCGCGAACCGTATGTTCGGGCGCCTGGAACTGCCCTGGCACCGCGCCGTCGGAGGTGAATGGTCGGGCCCGGCCTGGTTCGGTGAGCCCGACCCCGAACGCGGCAACGTCACCCGCTCGTGGTGGGGCGACGATGAGACCGCCGAACGTCTGCTTCTCAAGCGCGACGGCAGCGCCCCCGGCACCTCGTTCCTGATCATCGGCGCGCATGATCCGAGTGGAGACGCGGACGACCTGGAAAGCATGCACGAGGCCCTCGTCAAGGGACTTGCGTCGAGCTTCTGGGCGGCGATGGTCGCGCCGTCGCAGCAGCGGCCGATGCTGGAGGCGTCCGTGGTCGCCAGGCGCAACGGGGTCGTCGTGATTCCGGAGGAGCGCATCGACCCCGATGTCCACGAGCCCACACGGAGCAGAGCCCTACGTGCATTCCTAGAGGGAAGGACCGTCTCCGAGCCGACGACCAGGGACGACGTCGTCCAAGTGAGCGTGCCTTTGCAGGTGCCGCCGTTGAAGAGCGCGGGGAAGGCCCCTGCGGTCACACATGATGCCGTGCTCCTACTAGCGCAGGATGACACGACCCCCCGTCGTCCCAGCCGCTTGGTCTGCATGCGCAGCAGCCGGATGGTCGTCATGGACCGGGGTGTACCGGACCTGCCGATCGGTGTGGATCCCTTCCAAGCGGTGTTGTTGGCGGGTGAAGCGGTGGGTGTCGACGCGCCGGGGGCAAAGGAGGCCGAGCAGTTCCTCCGAACGGCGGAGCCACCAGAGCACAACGACTGGAAACGTACGGACGACCTCGTCACCTCCTACGCCCGCGGCGCTGCGAGCAGCATTCGAAACTTCCGCGCGGCCATGCTGGAGGAGGTTCGCCGCGCCCTGCGTCCGAGTGAGCAACAGAACGGGGACGGGCCGGCGTCTCTTACGGGGCTGCTCGACCTGGGAGGCTCAAGGAGCCAGGGCGGCGGCCTGCGGTATCCGGTCGTCGACGACGTCGAGGGCAACATCGACGCCGACGGCGCCTGGCATGTCCGCGCGGAAGTCAGACTTCCCGCCAAGGACGACGCATGGCTGCTCACCCCCGTACTTCGATTCGCCACCCGCTCCGGCCCGAAACCCGAGGCCCGGTGGGCACAGCTCGTGCCCGAGTCCCACTGCGAACTCACTGCCGAGGGCGCCTTGTTGTTCGCGGCCGGCGCCCGAAAGGCCGCGTTCAGCGGGATCAGCGACGTCAGCAGCCATCCTGTCGCCGCTCGGATGGCGATCGCCGAGATCGATCTGCAGCATGTCAAGGAGTCCGCCGAATGAGCAGGAACAGGCTCTTCCCCTACCCGGTGCTGGGTGATGTGTGCACCATGCAGGTCAGTGAGGTGCGGTTGGACGGTGTTCCCCTGACCGTCGACATGGCCTCCGACCGGAACAAAATGGTGGCCCTCCATCACACCGAACGGCAGGGATGGGAAGTGGCGAGGTTGGCCGTCCGTGTGCACGCTCCTCTTTCCGATCTCGAAGCGGGCCCATGGCAGGACGTCACCTGTGTTGCGATCCTGTCCGAACGTCGAACCAATGCCAGGACGGTGACCCGGTTGAGGCGGGAGCCCGACGGCTCGTGGGCAGGGGCGGTCCTGCTGGAGCGGAGCCGACACCTGAAGAGGGCCGACCTGTCGGCTCATCTGGTGGCCACGGTCGAAGGCGTCCAGGGGCGGATGATCGGTGCGACCCAGGCATCATGGACCGTTGATCTCCAGGCGAGCAGTGCCGATCAGCCCAATACCGTAGAGATCGTTGTGGTCGACTTCGCGGACGTGGCGTACCCGCACCTGAACGGCTACAAGACCGACCCATGGATGGTGGATGCGACCGGGGACGAGCCGACCGTCTACCTCAACAGCAGATTCGATGGTCTGACCAAATTGCTGGACAGCGGCGAACGCGCCGCCCGCGAGAACCTGTCGGCGCAGATCGCCGCCGATGCATGGACCGCACTGTTCAACGCGGCCGTCTACGCGACGGACATGAGTGAGGAAGGGCGACCGGAGTGGCCTGAGGGTTGGCGCGGCTCCGTCATGCAGAAGTTGCTCCCCGACATCTTCCCAGAACTGTCCCCTGAGGACGGACTGCTCGAACTCGTCTCGCGGCGGGTGGACGGCGAGGGCGGAGGCGAACTGCAGTCCGCGCTCATGCACGCCGTCACCCGCCAGGCCGCCGTCCCGCGACGGCTCGGCGGATTCATCCGGGCGACCAACCGCAAGGAGGGCTCATGACCGCCGGGTCCCAGACGCCATACCTTCTCGGGCTGCTGTCGGAGCGGGACGCCACCAGGTATCTGACCACGCCCGTCTTGCAGGGCGTCGAGCGGATGCCCCGGCTCGCCCTCGACAAGGCATGTACGCCTCTGGACGACGAATCGCGGTGGGAGGCCGGCCCCGTCCGCGAGTTGATCGACGAGGCGATGGAGCGGTTCGATGGCGAAAAGACCACCCAAGCTGACGCATGGCTCGCGCCGCGCCTGCACGCCATGATGCGCATGAACCGCCGCGAAGCCGCGGACAGCCGAAGGTGGAACTTCCTTGCGCTGCGACTCGCACCCGACTATGTGCTTTGGCGCAACTCGCCGAAGGCGACGAAGCGCAATCCCGTACCGCAGGTCAATCGAGCTCACTTCGTCGGTCCGTACCACAAGCAGACTTTCTCGCGACTGTGGTGGGCGGCCGAACTGTTCCGCAACGGCCCCGACTACGGTCCGGTAGAGGTGGCCTGTGGAAACCAGGAGTCCTTCAACACCGTGCTGCGGTTGGAGATCATCTATCACCAGGCCACCGCGCAGACAATGATCAAACTCATGCAGGAAGGGGCTGTGCGAAAGGGGCGGCCATTGAACGGTCTGGCCAAGGCGATCAACAGCGCCGGCAGCACTCTGCTGTTCGATGTGCTCGCCCCGGACCCGCCCTGGGACGGTCGAGCTCACGACATGTGGGTGAAGGATGCAGCCTCGGCCTTTGTGCAATACGACGCACTGCCTGAAGGCCCCGACGACGGATCGGTGACGGATCGGGACGTGGATGCGCTGCTACCGCTCTTCCGAGAACTGTTCGCCACTGCCGATATCAGAGGGGAAAAACCCGCCGAGAGCGAGTGATCTGGTCGGTATCGTCAGGCCGATCTGCCAAGATCGGCCTGACGAACCTGGCCCGTGGCGCTCAAGTAGGTGTACACCTGACCGGCGATGGCGCGGGCCAAGCCCACCGGGACGGCGTTCCCGATCTGACGTGCGATCTGCACCTTCGATCCGCACCACTTGAAGTCCGGCGGGAACCCCTGGATGAGGGCGGCCTCATAGTGTGTGATCGGTCGGTGGGCGAACGGGTGAAGGTAGCGGCCCTTTTCCGGCTTGAAGAACTCGGTGCGGATGGTCACCGAAGGGTCGTTCCAGCGGAGACGCCCCATCACATCTGCCGTCCCGGTCCGGTGCCTGATCCAGCTCGGCGTGGAGAGATGTTCCGGTAGATTGTGACGGTTTCCTTCAGGGGGGATCGCCTCATAGCGAGCCAATGAGTGCTTGGTGGGGTTGCGGCCGATGTGCAGTTCGGTGGTGCTGAATATTCCGGGCAGTGTTTCGTTGAGCGGCTGACACGTCCGTTCTGGAAGTTCGGTGTTCGGTGCGCGATAATCCGTGCGCTCGAAAACCGTACTGACCGGCACCCACATATCGACCAGAGATTCACCTTTGACCAAAGCAGGCGACTCGTTCTTCACCGGCTTTCGGTGGGTCGCGACAGGATGCTTCAGGGGAATCCGTTGCGGATGCAGCCCGATCAGGTCGCGGCGGGTCGCCATCACGATAGTGCGCTTACGGGCTTGGGGAACGCCGTAGTCCGCGGCGTTGAGGACCAGAACCTCCAGGTGGTAATCCTCCAACTCGCCGCCCGGCCGGGTGGCCTCCTGGAGTTGCTGGAACTCCGGCTTCCTGCGGAAGGGCTCGACGTTCTCCATTACAAAGACCATCGGGCTGAACTCGTGCACTACTCGCATGTAGTGGCGCCACAATTGATTGCGAGGGTCGTCGTCCTTCTGCTTATTGAGGCCGGAGAACCCCTGGCATGGTGGCCCACCGAGGATAACGTCCACCTGGACGCCATCGAGCAGGGAAGGCTCCCAGTGCTCGATGTTCCCTTCCTCGCCGGTGAAAATGTGGTCGACGCCGCCGGCCTCGTCGGCGAAGTTCGCCGCGTAGGTCGACGCAGCCGCAACGTCCCATTCGACCGCGCCGACCGTCCGAAAACGCTGCTGCTCGATGCCGCCGACACGCAGTTCGTGGAATCCCTGGGTCAGCCCACCGCACCCCGCGAAGAGGTCGATCACACTGATGGGCCTGGTGGGACTCGTGGTCATGGCGGTCACCCTACCGACTCAGACTCCATGACACGGCGGATAGGGCATGGTGCCACATGTGACATGTGGATCGTGCCAAGTCACGTTCCGGGTCACCGTTGCAGCCGTAGGGCGCGGACGGTCCGCTCGCCGTCGGCATGCGCCATCGGGGGTGGGAAGGTGTTTCCGACCTGCTCACACCACGGGGACTTGCCCCCAGTGAAGTTCGATTCCTCCGGGAGGCCGAAGCGGTGCCATCTGAGTGATGATCGGCCTCTGCAGCTCTTCCCTTCACCACGTCTCATCCTTCGGTCAAACCGTCAGCCGGTCCCGGAAGATCATCGACCGGGGAGCTGCCGTTCACTCCGGCAAGGAGCAGGCCGACTGGTCCCGCTCGGGGTCCGGGGCCACCGTGCTGCGTTGAACAGCCTGCGGGGTAACCCGGGCGCTCAAGGGGTGAGCGCCCGGGCCAGACGCTCACCGAGTGCCCGGGCGAGCGGCGGCGGCATCGCGTGCCCGACCTGCCGGTACCGGGCGGTCTTGCCACCGCACAACGTCCACTTCTCGGGGAAGCCCTGCAGAAGTGCGACCTGGGAGACCGTCAGCTTCGGCAGCCCCTTACGGTCGGTGGGGTCCTCATCGTTCCTTCTCAACACGAATTCCGGGCCAGGAACGTCGTCGCCGATGCTTCCGCCGTTGACGCCCATCCTGGCCCAGATGCTCTTCGTCCGGGTCGGTCCGAGGTCGGCTCCGCCGCGCAGCTTCGAGCCGCCGATGATCGTGGGCGCCACCTCGTCGGCCATGTGACGCCACTCGGCCGCGCCGGCCCAGCCGCGGCTCGCCATCGAAGACCACAGCACCTCACCGACGGTGGGTGCGTTTTCCGCCGTCGGCTCCGGCCAGGCGAAGCGGGCCATGTCGTCGGGACGCATCGCCACGAGCACGCCGTGCTCCCGTCGCTGCGGGACGCCGAAATCCTGCGCGTCGAGCACATTCCAGCGGCACACGTAGCCGCAGTCGGCCAGCTCGGCCTCCGCGAAGGAGCGCGTCTCTGCGAAGGTCCCGCTCTTGGCCAGCGCGGGGACGTTCTCCAGCATGATCGCCCGCGGCCGAACCTCCGTCGCCAACCAGACGGCGGCGTGCAAGGGATTACGGCTGTCGGCGGCCGAGTAGGGGGGCCGAGGCAGACCGCCGGCCAAGAGGTCGACGTCCAGCACCTGAGGATGGTCGGCTCCGACGAACTCCAGTAGATCGAGTTGACGTACGTCCCAGTCGGTGCGGTTGGCGCGGAGGGTGGAGCACGCATGCGGGTCGTTGTCGATCAGCATTACCGGTTCGAAGCCGGCCTGGGCCAGGCCGATCGCCTGGCCACCGGCCCCCGCACAGATCTCCAGACTGCTGAACTTTTTCATCGCCCTCTCCTCCGTCGCCGTGACGGAGGTTATCCATGAGGCGGACGCTCGTCGCGCCGCTCTTCCGTACGGTTGGGGCGTGGCTGCGAAACGACCGATAGGTGCCTTGAATGAGGGCGTGCGCAAGAGCATGCAGAGCAACAAGGGCCGGGACACCAAACCTGAACTTGCGCTCCGTCGCGCGGTGCATGCTCTCGGGCTTCGTTATCGGGTGTCGGCGCGTCCGTTGCCGGATCTTCGGCGGACGGCCGACCTGGTGTTCACCAGGGCCAAGGTGGCCGTTTTCGTGGACGGATGCTTCTGGCATGGCTGTCCCGAGCACCACACCAAGGCGGCCACCAATGCCGGCTACTGGGCAGAGAAGGTCCGCCGCAACCGGGAGCGCGACGAGGAGACCAACCGGCTGCTCACCGAGGCGGGGTGGCAGGTCATCAGGTTCTGGGAGCACGAAGATCCACTAGCGGCGGCCGAGGTCGTGGCCGATGAGGTGCAGTCCCGGCGTAGCTGAACCTTCGGCCGATATCGGCCGGCAGGCGTTGCGGGGTCCGGTGCAGCCGGAGGTCGCGTGTCCCGGATGCGCTGCGGGTCGATCTGTCATGGTGGAGCGACGGCGAGTCCTGCTGCCTGGTGTAATGCGCATGGTCGCCGCTGTCCTGACATGTCGACGGGGTGGGCCATGCGAAACGAGTGGACGGACCTTCCTGTCCACATCCGGGAGGTCGTCGAGGTCTGCACCGGGCCGATCACTGAGGTCCGACCGGCTGTGAAGGGCAATCACGCTGACATCGCCTCGATGGTGGCCGGCCCTCAGGGGCGGGTGTTCGTCAAGGCGGCGCGGAAGCTTGCGGTCGGCAACGGCGGGCCTGAGGTCAGGTCGCTCCGCTGGGAAGCCGCGATCAATCCCCACGTCACCGAGTTCGCTCCCCGGCTCCTATGGGTCCAGGAGTCAGGGGAGTGGCTTGCTCTTGGCTTCGAGTACCTGGAGGGGCGGCACGCTGACTTCTCGCCCGGTTCGCCTGATCTGGAGATCCTCGCCAAGGTGGTGGAGGACCTTCAAGCGCGACCTTGTCCCGGCATCCTCGACAACAAGCAGGTCGAGCGGCGTTGGGAAATGGTCGTTGACGACGCGTCACCCATGACCGGCGATGTGCTGCTGCACGCCGACCTCAACCCCGCCAACTTCCTGATCACTTCTAATCGTGTCGCGATGGTGGACTGGGCGTTCGTGGCGCGGGGTGCTGCCTGGGTCGAGGTCGCGCTGGTCATTCCGTGGCTTCTCCAGGCCGAGGCCGAGGCGTGGGCTGCGCGCCTTCCCGCGTGGGTTGACGCGGACCCCGGCCACCTCGACTTGTTCGCCAAGGCGTTCGCTGACAAGTGGGATCTCAACCTGCAGACCAACACCGAGCCGTGGGCGGTGCAGCATGCCGCCTACGCTCGCGCTTGGGCACGCCACCGCGGCTGCGGGGCGTGAGTTCTTGGCGCACACTGCCTTTCTTGGAACTTGTGTCACGGCCCCGTTCTGCTGGTGGCCAGGGCTGTGAGAACGGGCCGCCAGGTTGCTGCGAGGATGTCGCTCTGTGACTCCTGATAGTCGATGCCGTCAGCATGTGAACGTTCTGGCCGGGATCAGTTCGGCTGGGCAGCCGGTCCATGAACAGGTTCCTGCCGCACAGGTCGTGGGTGGCCGCTATCGCTTGGAGGCGACTCCCGCACTGGTCGATGGCTGCGCCGCTGGAGACCTGGTTGAAATCGATGATGATGGACGCGTCTCGGTCATCGAGCGAGGCGGGAACCTGGCTATCCAGTCCTTCGCCGAGCGGGATGCGTTCGACGTCGACCAGATCGAAGCGTTGCGAAAAGCGTTCGCCGCGGAAGGCGGGCTGGTCGAGGCCCCGTCCCATCGACGGTTCGTGGTCGTCACCGTTCCTGTGCAGGCCGGCTTTCCCCGCGTCGAGGCGATCATGAACGGATGGTCAGAGACCACAGGAAGCGGCTGGTCCTTCGGCAACGTCTTCGATAAGGAAGAGAGACCTCTCAACTGGTGGTAGGCGCCGATGACCGCGTGGAAGCACTGCGCGGTGTGGGTCGGCGTCCGGCAGCGGGCCGACGCGGTCTACTGCTCTTCGAGGTGCCGACTGCGGGCGAGTTTGCCGCAGAAAGCCGCGTTGCCCTCTAGGGCGCATATAGCTGAGGGGTTCAAAGGCTGCTTGGCGGGCTGCTGCGCGAGCCTCGGGACCTTCCTCCTGGCCTCTGGTAAGCGGAAGCTCCGCTTCGTGCGGCGGACGGGCGTCAGCGGACGTTGTGGGGGCGGTACTGGATGCTGATGCGCGGGCCGCAGGGGCGGGTGCTCTTCGGGATCGCGTGTTCCCAGGTGCGTTGGCAGCTGCCGCCCATGACAAGCAGGTCGCCGTGGCCCAGGTCGTGGCGGATGGTGGGGGCGTCTCCGGAGCGGGGGCGGAGCAGCAGGGGGCGTGGGGTGCCCAGGGAGACGATCGCGATCATGGTGTCCTCGGTCGCGCCGCGGCCTACCTGGTCGCCGTGCCACGAGACGCTGTCGCGGTTGTCCCGGTAGAGGCAGAGGCCGGCGGTGACGAAGGGCTCGCCCAGCTCGGGGGCGTAGTGGGCGTTCAGGGCCTCGTTGGCTTCGGTGAGGATCGGGTCGGGGAGCGTCATGCCTTCCCTGTAGAAGCTGAGGAGGCGGGGGACGTCCACGACGCGGTCGTACATCTGGCGGCTCTCGGCCCGCCAGGGGACCGCGTGGAGCAGCCTCTCGAAGAGGGAGTCGGCGCCGGTGATCCAGGACGGGCGGAGGTCGATCCAGGCGCCTTGGCCCAGGTGGGTGCGCTGGACCGTGTCGCCCAGGGGGCCAGGGCCCGGCTCGTCGTCGGGAGAGTCCAGCAGGGAGCCTTGGAAGACGCCTCTCATGCCTCCAGGGTACTCGAAACTCTGTTCGAGTATGGGGGCGTCTCCGGGGTGTCCGTGGTGGCTGGTGGGCGTCGGGACCGGTCGGTGCGGCGTCGGCGGTGTTCGTCTGGCTGCGGGATGGAGGGGGCTGCTCGGCGTGCCTCGTCTCTGGGGGCTTGACTAAGCGGACTTTGGTCCGCTAGCTTGCCGAAATATGCGGACTGTGGTCCGCTTATTCTGGAGTCTCGGAGCAGGGGATGGGCATGCGCACGAAGATGATCCTTGCCACGATGGCCGGCTCGCTGGCCCTCATGGCTACCGGAACGGCCAGTTCGCTCGCCGAGTCGCGTCCCGTGCCGGCTGCGGATCGCGTCGTCTATCACGGCCACAAGGAAAAGGGGTCGCCCTGTGAAGGGCTGGCGGGGTGCACTTTCGTCCAGTTGAAGGGCGATCCGAAGTCCGGGCCCTCGGAGGCGATGTTCACCCTCAAGGCCGGCACTCCCTTCCCGCCGCACTGGCACACCAGCCCGGAGCACGTGGTCGGGGTCTCGGGCGTCATGCTGTGGCACGTGGCGGGGAAGAAGACCTACCGGGTCGGGGCGGGTGACTTCCTGTACTACCCGTCGAAGGCGGTGCACTGGGGCAAGTGCGCTCAGGGTGCCGACTGCGTCTACTACGTGTACGACTCCGAGCCCTACGACTTCCACCCGGCTGAGCGCTGAAATGGCTGAGCGCGGGCTTTGGTGGTGGGGATCTGGCCTGTGCGGGAGACGGTCGATTTCCTCCGGAGCTCAGGAGGCGGGGCGGTCGTACATCTGGCGGTTTGCGGCATGCCGTGGAGCGGCCTCTTGAAGAGAGTGCCGGTGATCGAGAACGGGCGGTCGATTCAGGCTTTGTGGCTTAGGTAGGTGCGCCGCCCGGCAGGTCGAGGCTCGGGCCTTGGCCGTGGAGGGGCTGCGGGCGTGCGGCTCCTCAGGCTGCTTCTTCCAAGCTGACTGCTTGCGGAAGCGTGAACCGGCGCAAGAGGGCGGTTCTTGCGGCTCGTCCGTCGGTCGCGGAAGGGGGCGTCGCAGCCCTGGAGCTTGCGCCTGGCGGTGGTTCGCTCCGGGGCTGCGGCTGTCGGCGGCGGGAGTCTACGGGGTGACCTCGCGGGTGACGCGTGAGTCCCACGGGCACCAGTGGCCGCCGGGCAGGAACGCGCCGCCCGCCTCGTCCAGGTGGTCCTCCACGTACTGCATGTTGGCGTCGCAGACCTCGATCGCCACCTCGAAGAAGTTGATCGTCGCGGGGTCGAGGTGGTAGCTCCAGCGGGGGTTGTACGGCTTGGTGCCGTGCTTGATCCGGCCGATGACGTGAACCGAGTTCTTCTCCTCGCCCTTCACGATCTTGCGCGCCTTCTCGATGAGCTCGTCGTCGTTGAGCTCGAAGACGAACTCCTGGTCGCGGTGCTGCTGGAACGCGAAGTACGCGGTCGCCATGTGCGGTCTCCTCCTGCGTCGGTGGACGGCAACAGGGAGGTTAACCAGGTGTCAGCACGCTGTCGAGAGAAGGGAAATGGCGCTGCGTAGTCATTTCATTGCTGAACGGGTTCGGCTTTGGGTAGGTCGGATATGGGGATGACCTGCGGCTTTGTTCTGTTGGGGCCGGTGGTGGTCAGGATGTTTTTGTTTTCGGGAGTGAATCTTTTCTTCCTGAGTGGTGGGCTCAACCTCACGGGTCAGGGATGGCCGGCGTGGGGTGCCGGGGCTTCGGTGGTGAGGATCTGGCCTGTGCGGGGTGCGGTCAGGATGTTCTCTGCGCCGGTCCAGGCGGCGGTGAGGATGAAGAGCGTCGTGCCGCCCAGCATGCAGGCGAAGCAGCCCTGGTCCGCCTCGACGGTCTGGAGGACCTTGCCTCCTTCGGCCACGCGGACGCAGTGCCGGTTGCCGACGTCGGCGTACCAGACGGCTCCCTCGGCGTCGAGGCAGATGCCGTCTGGGTGGTCGTCGCCCACGTCGGCCCAGGTGCGGCGGTTTGTTAGAGAGCCGTCCTGGGTGATCGTGAAAGCTGTGAGGCGGTTGGCGTAGGACTCGGCGACGATCAGCGTCGCGCCGTCCGGCGTGATGGCCATGCCGTTGCCGAAGGCGATGTCGGCGGCCACCTGGCGCGCGGTGCCGTCCGGGGTGATCAGGGCGATGATGCCCGGGGCCGGCGGCTCGCCCGCCATCATGTCGAAGCCGACCGCGTTGACGTAGGTGTTGCCCCGGGCGTCGATGACGATCTCGTTGAAGCCCTTGGACAGGTGGCTCAGGTCGGCCACGACGTTCTGGGAGGCGTCCAGGAGGGACGCGGTGGGGCCCGAGATCACGCGGAGTTCGCCGCCCGGCAGCCAGGCGAAGGAGTAGGGCAAGGGGCCTGGTGTGCGGGCCATGACCTCGGGTTCGCCGGTGGGGGAGACGGCGATGATCTCGCCGGTGCCCCAGTTGGCGAACCAGAGGCGGTCCTCGTGCCAGCGGGGCGATTCGGGGATGGCCAGGTCGGACAGCAGGACGGACGGCATGGCGGCTCCTCAAGGTCGGTGTGAGGAGTGACCCCGAGGAGCCGCGGAACTCATCGGACGTAGACGCGGGTGCCGATGGGGACGATCTTGAAGACGAGGTCGGCCGTGTGGCGCATCGGCAGCCGCGCGCACCCGTGCGACGCCGGGTACAGCGGGACGCTCGGGGAGCCGTGCAGCGCGTACCCCTTGTAGAAGTACAGCGGCTTGTACAGCGTGCCGAGCGGGGCGTGCCGCACGCCGTTGATCTTGCGGTAGACCTTGAAGTCCCCCGAGGGCGTCCTGGCGATCGAGCAGGAGCCCTTGTAGCAGTAGCGCTTGCCCGAGCCGGTGGAGGTGAGGGTGATCAGCTGGACCTTGTCGTTCCTGTAGACGACGACCAGCTGGTGCTTCTTGGAGACCTCGACCCGGTTCGCGGCGCCGCCCGAGATGATGCGGGCCGGGTTGCGCGGGTGGGCGAGGGCGCTCCAGGTGCCGCCGCCGACGGTGCCGGTCGGCTTGAGGCCGTTGACCTTCTGGAACGCCAGGACGGCGAAGCGCAGGTCCTGCCCGTAGCGGCCGTTGATCGCGCCCGGGTCGTAGTGGCGGGCCTTCAGGGCCTTCTGCAGGTAGGTGACGTGCTTGCCCTTGGCGCCCGGTTTGAGGACGGGGTGCGCCGCGGCCTGGGCCGGGGTGGCGACGAGGGCGGCCGATGCGGCGGTGAGGGCTACCAGGGCGAGCTGCAGGCGCATGCGGACTCTCTGTTCTCGATGGGCTTCGACGGATGCATCTTGTACCGGGACCCGCCTTCGGTGAAGGCGAGTCACCGAAACGTTGTCAGGCGGGCCGGAAGGGGGTGATCTCCATGGCGCCGTTCATGCCGACCGTGCCGAAGCTCCAGCGCAGCCGCAGGGAGGTCGTCTCGTCCGGCGGGATGACGTTCAGCCAGTAGGGGGCGATGGCCTCGGCCGCGCCGTCGACGCGGGGCGGCAGCGACCACCTGATCTGGGCGGACGCGCTGGCGCCGGGCCGGAGGGTGAAGCCGGCGCCGGGACCCTCGATCCGCTTGACGGTGCCGAGCAGGCGGTCGCCGGAGGCGTTGTAGCTGCCGAGGCCGGGCCAGCCCTGCACGCGGCAGGAGGCGCCGGAGACGTTGGTGATGATCAGGTCGGTGTCGGCGAGGCCGGCGGCGCTGTTGTAGGTGCCGAAGCGGCCGCGCAGGCCGGAGGTGTGGCAGCGGGTGACCAGGCCCGCGACGGGGCGGTGGCCGCTGGTGGCGCGCTGGCCGCTTCCGGTCGTGGTGCGGTCGGGCTCGGTGGTCGGGCCCGCGAGCGGGCCGGAGTCGCCGGCGCGGCATCCGGTGATGAGTGAGCCGAGGGCCGCTCCGGCGGCCACGCAGAGGATCACGCGGCGGTTCAAGCCGTCTCCTTCGTAGGGTGGTTCAGGCTGGAAGATCATTCCAGTCGATCTTGGACGCTGGAAGGGGCGGAGCGGTGCCGCGCATCACGCATGTGTCCTGGGGGCGGTTGGACGTCGAGGGCCTCGGGACGGGCCGGGACTTCAAGCTGTGGCCCGGCGGCGGCCGGGAGTGGGACTGGAACGAGACGGGCACCAGGCACGAGCCGGGCATCCAGGTCGCCGACGTCCGGGAGCTGGTGGAGCGCGGGAGCCGGGTCGTGGTGCTCAGCCAGGGCATGGAGCTGCGCCTGCGCACGACGCAGGAGGCGCTGGACTTCCTGCGCGAGGCGGGGGTGGAGGTGCACGTGGCGGAGACGCGGGCGGCCGTCGAGCTCTTCAACGGCCTCGCGGACGCCGGCGGCCTCTTCCATTCCACCTGTTGATGCCGCTTTTGTGGCAGTTTGTAGATAACAGGTAACGGTATGTATCCCGGGAAGGGTGTACAGTCAGGTCTACCAAGGGCGACAGCGGAGCGGCAGCAGCCGGCGCGGCCCAGGTACACAGACTTCACGGTCCCCCGCAGGGGGACCCCGCCAGGTTCTGTGGACATGACCGGCCCCCTGGAGGCGGGCGTCATGGCCCGGACCTGCACCAGCGAGCCGCAGCGCCCTCCGCCGGCTCGGGCACGGCCCCGCCGTGCCGCTCGACCTTTTCTGATCGGAGAATCCATGCACGCCGGCACCATCATCGAGGACCGGGTCACCCTGACCAGCCGGCACCTCCCCGGCCACACCGTCATCGCGCTGAGCGGTGAGCTGGACCTGGCCACCACGGCCGCGCTGCGCGAGCGGATGCTGGTCGCGCTGGACCAGGCCGCCGCCCCGGTGGTCGTCGACCTGTCCGGGGTGTCGTTCTGCGACGCGGCCGGCCTGGCCCTGCTGGTCGGCGCGCGCCGCCGGGCGCGGGCGCACCGGCTCGGGCTGTCGCTGGCCGCGCCGCGGCCGCCGGTCCGCAAGCTGCTGCGCATCACCGGCCTGGACCGCGCCTTCACCGTGCACGACTCGCTCGCCCAGGCGCGCACCGCGCCGAACCTCGCCGCCGTCTGACGGTCAGGACAGCGCCACCAGGTCCAGGTGGCCGCCGCCCCACAGGTCCTCGGTGCCGTCCGGCAGCAGCAGGACGCGGTCCGGCCGCAACGCCTCGACGGCGCCCTCGTCGTGGGTGACCATGACCAGGGCGCCCGGGTAGGCGCCGACCGCCGCGAGGACCTCCGAGCGTGACGCCGGGTCCAGGTTGTTGGTGGGCTCGTCCAGCAGCAGCACGTTGGCGCCCGAGTGGACGAGGCCGGCGAGCGCCAGCCGCGTCTTCTCGCCGCCCGACAGCACCCGCGCGGGTTTGCCGGCGTCGTCGCCGGTGAACAGGAACGAGCCGAGCACGCCGCGCGCCTCGCCGGTGGTGAGGTGCGGGGCCGCCGCCGTCAGGTTCTGCAGGACGGTGCGGGACGGGTCGAGCGTGTCGTGCTCCTGCGCGAAGTAGCCGAGCCGCAGGCCGTGGCCGTGCACGACCCGCCCCGCATCGGGGCGTTCACGGCCCGCCAGCAGGCGGAGCAGGGTCGTCTTCCCGGCGCCGTTCAGGCCGAGGACGACCAGCCGGCCGCCGCGGTCCACCGCCAGGTCGACGCCGTCCAGCACCCGGCGGCCGTTGTAGGACTTGGTCAGGCCGGCCGCGCCGAGCGGCGTGCGGCCGCACGGTTCGGGCTCGGGCAGCCGGATGCGGGCGACCTTCTCGGCGCGCCGCACCGGCTCCAGGTCCGCCAGCATCCGGTCGGCGCGCCGCGCCATGTTCTTGGCCTGGACGGCCGTCGCGACGTTCGCGCGCATCCGGTCGGCCTGGCTGTGCAGCGCGGCCGCCTTGCGCTCCGCGCTCGCGCGTTCGCGCCTGCGGCGCCGCTCGTCGGCGTCGCGCTGCGCCAGGTAGCCGTGCCAGCCGGTGTTGTGGACGTCGAGCGTGGTGCGGTGCGGGTCCAGGTGGAAGACGCGGTTGACGGTGTCGGCGAGCAGGCCGGTGTCGTGGCTGATCAGCACGAGCCCGCCCTGGTGCGCGGCCAGGAAGGCGCGCAGCCAGCCGACCGAGTCGGCGTCCAGGTGGTTGGTGGGCTCGTCGAGCAGCAGCGTCCCGTGCCCGGCGAACAGGATCCGGGCCAGCTCGACCCGGCGCCGCTGCCCGCCGGACAGGGCGCCGACCGGGCGGTCCATGACGTCCGCGGGCAGCCCCACCCCGGCGGCGACGCGGGCGGCCTCGGCCTCGGCCGCGTAGCCGCCGCCCGCCTGGAAGCGGGCCTCGGCGCGGGCGTAGGCGTTCATCGCGCGCTCCAGGGCGGGCCCGTGCGCCTCGGCCATGGCGGCCTCGGCCTCGCGCAGTTTCCGGACGGCGAGGTCCAGGCCGCGCGCGGACAGGATGCGGTCGGTGACGGTCCCCGACGGGTCGGCCGCGCGCGGGTCCTGCGGCAGGTAGCCGACGGGGCCGGTGCGGGTGACGGTCCCGGCGGCGGGACGGGCCCGTCCGGCCAGGACCTCCAGCAGGGTCGTCTTGCCCGCGCCGTTGCGGCCGACCAGGCCGATCCGGTCGCCGGGGGAGACGTGGAAGGAGATGTCGTGCAGGAGGAGGCGGGCTCCGGCGCGCACGTCGGCGCCGTTGACGGTGATCATGGCGGTAACGCTCCGTACTGGCTTGTGGACACACGTGTGGCGTGAAAGCGGGTGTCCTGGCTAGGAGATACGGGGCGAAGCCATGTTCGTCACTGTAGGTGATGGGCCTGGATGGTGCATCCGAATAAACGGCCGGGGTAGGGGCGGGCATTACCTGTCAGGTCATCGCCCCGGCGGCGCGGCGGCGGCGATCATCAAGGCATGGACACGAACCTGAACGCCTACGCCGTCGGACACCTGCACGAGGTCGCCATGGGACCGCAGATCGTCGAGTACCTGGAGCGCATCGACGCGACGCTCGCCCCCTACGGCGGCCGGTTCCTGGTGCACGGCGCCCGGGCCGAGGTGCGGGAGGGGAACTGGGCGGGCGACCTGATCATCATCGGGTTCCCCGACCTGGCGCGGGCCCGCGCCTGGTACGACTCGCCGGAGTACCAGGCGATCATCCCGCTGCGCGCGGACAACTCCCGCGGCGACATCCTCATCGTCGACGGCTGCGGCGCCGACCACGCGGCGACCGACGTGCTGGCCTGATCGTTCAGGTCTGCGAGGCGCCCGCCTCCACCTGCTCCTGGATGCCGTCGACGATCCTGCTGAGGGCGGGCACGTTGAGGCGGAAGTAGCCGAGCACGAAGACGATGAGCACGATGCCGGGCAGCTGGGAGATGACGAACGACCGCTCGATCTGCTCGCGGGTGTAGCTGTAGACGATGACGACCCGCAGCGCCGACTCGGCCAGCAGCACCACGGCGAACATGGCGGTCATCAGCCGCTGCCGGAGCCGGAACTCCGCCGACTCCAGCCACGCGCGGTCGTAGGCGATCTCGCGGGCCCGCACGCCCTTGGTCGCCATCGGGGTGGCCGCCTGGTAGACGACCGGCCGGCCGACGAAGCACGTCACCAGGAAGAACACGCCGGTGAAGGCGGTGTAGAAGGCGGGCTTGGCGGCGGCGACGCGGGCGTCGCCGGTCAGGAACAGCAGCGCCACCGACAGGGCCAGCTCCAGCATGACCAGGACGCCGATGAAGTCCAGCCGCCGGTGCCGGACGGTGTTGACCAGCGCGGCGGCGCCGGTGGAGACGCCGGCGACGGTGAGCGCCCAGAAGTCGTTCGCGCCGAGCCGCTTCAGCGCGAAGTACAGCGCCAGCGGGACGGCGACGTCGAGCAGCAGCGGGACGAGGGGGCGGATCTTCGCCAGGGCCTTGGGCATGGGGGTTCTCCTAGGTGAGCGGGGACGGGGCGCGCCGGACGGTGCCGGTGTCGCCGTCGACCACGAGCAGGTCGCCGTCGCGGAAGAAGGACGTGGCGGTGCCGGTGGCGACGACCGCGGGCACCCCGTACTCGCGGGCGATGACCGCCGGGTGGGACAGCAGGCTGCCGCGGTCGGTGACCAGGGCACCGGCCAGCGGGAACAGCACCGCCCACTGGGCGGTCGTCTCGGGGCAGACCAGGACCTCGCCGGCGCGCAGCCCGCCGAACTGCGCGACGCCGGTGATGACGCGGGCGGTGCCGGTGTAGCGGCCGGCGGACGCGGCGACGCCGTGCAGGGCGTCGCCGTCCCGGCGGGCGGCGCGGGCGCCGGCGCCGAAGATCCCCATCGTCCACTCGGAGATCCTCATGACGGCCTGCGCGGCGGGGGAGAGCGGCGGCATGTCCGGGTAGGGGGCGGGCGGGTCCCCGTACAGCGGCGGGCCCGGGTGGGCCAGCGCCCAGGCGTGCCGGCCGCGCCGCCGCGCGACGGTGTCGAAGGAGGGCGGCGACCCGTCCAGCGCCGCCAGGACCTCCTCGTACTCCAGGAACAGCACGTCGTCGCGGGTGGCGAGCGCGCCGCGCGCGGCGAGCCGGGTCCCGGCCTCCAGCGCCGCGTAGCGCAGCAGCGCCCACAGTGACACCGCGTAGAAGGACTTCTCGTCGCGGACCGGGGCGCTCAGCTCCGCGTCCGCCAGGGCCGACTCGAACCGGTCGCGGCCGGGCCGGCCGGCGAGCGCCGCGCGGGCCGCCGCCACGGCCGCGTCGCGGCGGGCGGCGAGCCGGGCCCGCTCGGCGGCCAGGTCGTAGGGGGCGTCCAGCTGCGCGCGGATCATCCCGCGCAGCACCTCGGGCTGCTCGGCGAGCGTCGGCTCGGTGAGGGTGAAGCCGGTCGTGCGGTGCCCGTAGCCGGCGACGTAGCGGGCGAAGGCCGCCTCGAACTCCGGGGTGCCGGCGAGGCGGGCCAGGTCGCCGAGGCCCGCGGTCGCCGGGACGTGGTCGCCGGTGAGGCCGCCGCGCAGCTCCAGCACCCGTGCGGGCTCCCAGCCGAGCAGCTCCGCGCAGGTGCTGCCGAGCCGCCCGAGCAGGTGGGCGGAGGCGCCGCTCAGCCGGAAGTACCGGTCGTGCAGGACGGCGAACGCCTCGCGCAGCGCGTCCAGGTGCGCGGCGAGCGCCTTGTCGGACAGCCGGGGCAGGTCGGCGGCGCGCAGGTCGGCGATCCGCGCGGCGGTGCCGGCCTTCCACTCGCCGTGCCAGCGTTCGACCAGCCGCCGCGGCTCCCCGTCCGCGACCCGCACCGCGATCTCCTCCAGCCGCGCGGCGAGCTGTCCGGCGGTGTCGGGCCGGTAGTTGACGTAGGGCCAGCCGCCGATGACGACGGGCCGGGGCCGCATCCCGGTGGTGAACGCGAACACGTGCGGGGCGGCCTCGGTGAACACCGGCAGGAACACCGAGCGGACGAACGGCGTCCACGGCCGGTCGAAGCCGGGGGCGCGCATCGAGGTGCCCGGCGGCTCCTGGACCGGGATCGGCACGTGCGGCACCGGCGCGTCCGGCAGGCCGGTGACGGGCCGCGCCTGCAGCAGCCAGAGCCGCCCGCCGTGGAACGCCCACTCGATGTCCTGCGGGGTGCCGAAGTGCGAGGCCACCGACCGGGCCAGCTCGGCGACCCGGCGGATCTGCGCGGGCGCGGCGACCTCCCGCCCGCCCGAGGTCCGGCGCGGCTCGCCGTCGCGCACCGCCCACTCCTCGGCGGTGGCCTGCCCGGCCATGAGCCGCTCGCCGAGCCCGCGCACCGCGCTCACCACGACCTCGCCCGGGTCGTGCGTCACCACGTTGACGCTGAACGCGGCGCCGGCGATCTCGGCGTCCACCATGACCTGCACCAGCACGGCGACGCCGCCGCCGGCCGCGTCGCCCCGGTAGGCGGCGACGCGCTCGCTGGAACCCGACGCCCAGCACGCGCGGACGGCCTCGAACACCTCGGCCACGCCGCGCCGGTTCAGGAACGACTCGTACTGGCCCGCGTACGACATGCCGGGCAGGTCCTCGGCGACACCGGACGAGCGCACCGCCACGGCCCGGCCGCCGAGCGCGGCCAGCACCTCGCCGAGCCGGTCGCGCAGCGCCGCCGCCCGGCTGGGGGACGCGCCGGGGCCGAACGCCGCCTCCAGCGCGTCCGCGGTGACGACCCATGCCTCGGGTATCGCGTGGCCAGCCTTCAGCAGCTCACCGAGCACGGCCGCCTTGCGGCCGGTGCGCGGCGCGTCGTTCAGGCCGATCTCTGACAGGGCCAGGACGTCCATGTCGTCGTCTGCTCCTCGGCGCCGGGGGGCTTTGAACCGAGTTCATCCCAGGGTCTTCGAGCCTCGCTCGAGAACCGCTCAGCCCGGCCTGGGGCGCGTTCCGGCGGGGATCAGCCGCAGCTCCTTGGCCCGGTTGACCGCCTCGATCCGCGACGCGGCGCCGAGCTTGCCGAAGACGTTGTGCAGGTGGCGCTTGACGGTCGCCTCGGTCAGCCCCAGCTTGGAACCGATCTGGATGTTGCTGAGCCCGGCCGCGGTCAGCATCAGGATCTCGGTCTCCCGCTTGGACAGCGGCCCCGGCGGCGCGGCGGCGGACCCGCCGAGCTCCAGCAGGCTGCGCCGGGAGACCGACAGCAGCAGCCGGTCCTCGTGCCCGCGCGGCATCCGCACCGCGGCCAGCAGCTCCTCCCAGCCCGCGCTCTTCAGCAGGTAGCCCGAGACGCCGAGCGCGATCAGCTCGGTGACCAGCCGCGGGTCGTCCTGCATGCTGAGCACCACGATCCGGGTCTGCGGCGAGATGCGGCGGACCGCCGCGACGGTCTCGGTGACCGGCGCCCCGACGATGGACACGTCCAGCAGCAGCACGTCCGGGCGGGCCCGCGCCACCAGCTCCAGCGCGCCCGCGCTGTCCCCGGCCGTGCCGGCGATCTCGATGCCGTCCTGCGCCTCGAACATCCCGCGCAGCCCGTCCAGCAGCAGCGCGTGGTCGTCCACCAGCACCAGGCTGATCATTCGCCCGCCCGCACGGCCAGCGGGACCAGCAGCGTCACCCGGGTGCCGCCGCCCCGGCGGCGCGCGACGGTGAGGCCGCCGTCCAGCAGCGCCGCGCGCTCGCGCATGCCCGCGATCCCGTGGCCCCCCGGCGCCGCCGGCCGCTCCGGGCCGATGCCGCGGCCGTCGTCGTCCACGACGGCGCTGAGCTGGGACGGCGCCACGTCCACCACCACGCTGATCGCCGCGGCGGCGGCGTGCCGGACCGCGTTCAGCACCGCCTCGCGCAGGATGAGGAAGACCTCGGTGCGCGCCTGCGGCGGCAGCAGGCCCTCGTCGCCGTTGACCTCCACGTTCACGGCGGCCCCGCTCCGGGACGCGTCGGCGGCCAGCGCCTTCAGCGCCCGGCCGAGGTCGGCCACCTCCGTGCGCAGGTCCCCGATCATCGTGTGGACCGCCGCGAGCGCGGCGTCCAGCAGGCCGCCGAGGCGGGCGAGCTCGCGCTCGGCCCGCTCCGGGTCGGCCTCGCGCAGCGCCCGGCAGGCCGCGAAGCCGAGCCTGGCCTCGACCACCGCGTGGCCGACCTGGTCGTGCAGGTCCCGGGCGATCCGCGCCCGCTCGGCGCGGTGCGCGTGGTGGATCTCGTTCAGCAGGTGGCCGGCGTACCAGGTGTGCGCCTCGGCGACCCGGCGGATCAGGGCATCGCCGAACTCGGCGAGGAACCGGTTCAGTGAATACCCGCGCAGCCGCTCGTCCGCCTCGGCCCGCGCCAGCGCCCAGCCGGCGACGGTGCGGTGCAGCACCCCGGCGGCGGCCAGCGACTCGGCCTGCGGGATGCGCTGCCGGGCCCGGTCCATGCCGATCTCCCAGCTGAGCTCCATCCCCGGCGGCTCGCCGCGGCGGCCGCTCAGCGCGTCCGCGGTGTCGCCGACGGCCCGTTCCAGCTGGCCCTGCGCCTGCCGCCGCGCCTCGGCCGACGACGCGAAGAAGCCGCCCAGCTCCAGCAGCGCCCGCCCGAACTCCCCGGCCAGCTCCCCGCAGGACTCGCGGAGCAGGGCGGCGAACAGCACGTCACGGGGGTCGGGCCCCGGTCCACTCTCTGCGGCCACCGGCTCCGCCCCCAAAGGTGCCTCCGCTGCGGCCCTGACTGTAGATCGCCCATGGCGGGCTGTCGAGAGTCAGGGCTTTCCGTGGGAAATGATCCTAGCCGCGCCGGCGCCGCGGCGACGGGGATACAACTTCCGATGCACTCGGCATAACCATGGATTGAGCACCATTGAGGAGGCAGCGGCGGCGGCATAGATTTCCCTCAGGTCCTTGAAATGGACAGGAATGGAGGGACGATGCCGGAATTCAAGGTGCTGGGCGGCACCCAGGTCCGGTGCGGCCCCCGGGACCGCACCCCCACCCCCGCCAAGGTGCGCCAGGTGCTCGCGCTGCTGCTGCTGCGCGGCAACCAGGTGGTGCACATCGACGCGCTCATCGACGAACTGTGGGGGGACGCCTCACCCCGCAGCGCGGTCACCACGGCGCAGACCTACATCTACCAGCTCCGCAAGGCCTTCGCCCGGGACGGCGACCTGGGCTCCGGGCACCGGCTGGTGACCCGCCCGCCCGGCTACCTGTTCGTGGTCGAGCCCGGCGAGCTGGACGCCGAGGTGTTCGAGACGTCCGTGCACACCGCCCGCGCGATGCTGGAGCGCGGCCGCCCGGCCGAGGCCGCGCCGCTGCTGCGCCGGGCCCTGGACCTGTGGACCGGCCCCGCCCTCGCCGACGTCGCCAAGGGCCGGCACCTGGACGCCCACGCCGTCCGCCTGGAGGAGCAGCGGACCCGGGCGCTGGAGCTGTCGGTCCAGGCCGGCTTCGCGCTCGGCCGCAGCCGGGAGCTGGTCGGGGAGCTGCGGTCGCTGACCGTCCGCCACCCGCTCAACGAGTGGTTCCACGGCCGGCTGATGGCCGCGCTCGCCGACTGCGGCCGGCGCGGCGAGGCGCTGCAGGTGTACCGCGACCTGCGGGCGCTGCTGGAGAAGGAGCTCGGCCTGGCCCCGTCGGAGGAGGTCGAGCGGGTGCGGCACCGCATCCTCAGCGAGCAGCCCGCCCTGGTCTGACCGGCCGGGAACGAGCCAGGGCGCGCCCCGCGCGAAGCGGGACACGCCCTGGTTTCCGAGGTACCCCCTACCGGATTCGAACCGGCGCTACCGCCTTGAAAGGGCGGCGTCCTAGGCCGCTAGACGAAGGGGGCCCGGGCAGCGGCGAAATCTACCGCTGACCCTGCCCAGCATAGGGGACAACCTGGTCGGACGTGCAATCGGTTATCCCCCTGGGCGGTCGCGCGACGGAGACGCGCTGGTCGCGGGGGTGGTCGAGGGCGTCTGCTGCTGGGGCGACGGGCCCGGCTGCTCCGGCGGGGTGACCGGGCGGTCCGGCTTCGGCTCCAGGTGCCGTTCGATCTGGGCCGAGGTGAGGCCGAGGCCGCCGAGCCGCAGGTCGTCCCAGCCCTGCAGGCGGTGCGTGGCGCGGCTGAAGTACAGGACCGACAGCTCGATCGGGGTGGGCTCCTCGTGCTCCAGGCCTCGGGCGCCCGCGCCGCCGGTGGAACCCTGTACGAACAGGCGGGAACCGGTCGGCAGGAGCTTGGTGTCGCGCTTGTGGGCGTGGCCCGCCAGGATCAGCGGTGCCCGGCCGGTGAACGCCTGCGCCTCGGCGGGGTCGTGGACGGCGATCACGTCCGGGGCGGTGCCGGACGCGCGCAGCCTGTCGGCCAGGCCGACGCCGGTGGCGTGCATCTGCTCGACCGTCACGTCGTCGCCGCGGGTCTTCTTGTCGGGGGTGTAGCGCGGGTCGCCGACGCCGTAGATCCGCAGGCCCTCGACCGCGCGGGTGGCGTCGTCCAGGACGATCGCGTTCTTCTGGCGCGCGACGGCCGCCTGCGTGCCCCGGGAGTCGTGGTTGCCGCGGATGTAGACGTAGGGGACCTTCAGCGAGGAGATGTCCTTGGCGAAGGCGTCCTCGGCCCGGGTGCCGTGGTCCATCAGGTCGCCGGTGTCGATGATCATGTCGACCTGGAACTGGGCGCCGACCGAGCGGATCACGTTCCACGCCGCCGGGTTCAGGTGGATGTCGGACACGTGCAGCACCCGCAGCGTGGACGGGTCGGGCTCGTAGGCCGGCAGCGTCGACGTCGCCGCGTACAGCCGGGACACGTTCCCGACCAGGTGGGCCAGCTGCGCCCGGTAGGCGGTGAACCGCTCCACGACGTTGCGGGTGTCGCCGACGACCTGCGGCGCGTTGGCCAGCAGCCCGGTGTAGCGGGGCTCGGCGAGCGCGTTGGCGTTGAACGTCAGCCACGCGGTGAGGGACACCGCGAGCATCCCGGCGAGGGCGGTGCCGGCGCTCAGCAGGGCGCGCCGCCAGGACCGGAAGACCGTCAGGCCGGCCAGGAAGGCGGCGGCGAGGGCGAGGGCGACCGCGCGGACCATCATCTGGACGATGCCGTGCCACAGCTCGGTGGTGACCTGCTCGGTGAGCCGGTCCATCTCGGCGGGCTTCTCGATCAGCGCGCGGGTCGGGCCGAGGTGCAGCTCCGACAGCTGCGCCTGCAGCGCGATCGGCCCGGTGTGGGTGTCCAGCCGCAGCGAGCCGAGCGGCGGGATCCGCACCTGGGTGCCGCCCGTCCAGGACGGCCGCAGCGACAGCGTGACGTCGCTCGGGCCGACGGGGGTGTCCACCCGGCCGCCGAGCAGGAGGCCGGCCAGGCCGCCGAGCAGGCCGACCGCGACCACCGCCAGGACCCGGTAGCCGAGACGGGCCCGGGGGCCGGTGAGCCGCTTCCTGGTCCGGTCGAGCAAGATTCCTCCTTCGGTCGCGCAGAATGGGAGCCGTGATCGAGATGTCGCGAGACGACTTCGAGGACCTGGTCGGCCAGGCCCTGGACACCATCCCGCCCGAGCTGGCCGGCCACATGCGCAACGTGGTCATCGTGGTGGAGGACCACGCGCCCGAGCGCGGCCTGCTCGGCCTTTATGAGGGCGTACCCCTCACCGAGCGCGGTGACTGGTACGCGGGCGTCCTGCCCGATCACATCTCCATCTACCGCGACGAGATCCTGCGAATCTGCGAAACGCCCGAAGACGTGGTGGAAGAGGTGCGGATCACCGTGGTGCACGAGATCGCCCACCATTTCGGCATCGATGATGACCGGCTGCACCGGCTCGGCTACTGAGCGGCACGCGACGGATTCCGGACAAGAGGTACGGTAGGTCACACGATTGCCACACAGCGTGAGTTAATAGAAGGGGGACACGGCCGGGGGTCCACGGACGGGGAGCGCGCGTGGCGGGGAGGCAGAACGGGCGGCACCGGCGTCCGCCGGAAGCGCAGGCCACCTATCGCGAGGTGTTCGCGGTGGGCGAGTTCCGCGCGCTCTGGCTGGCGCAGGCATTGTCGTTCGTCGGCGACCAGCTCGCCCAGATCGCGCTCGCGGTCCTGGTCTACTCCCACACCGGCTCGGCGCTGCTCACCGCGCTCACCTACGCGCTGACCTACCTGCCGCCGATCGTCGGGGGGCCGGTGCTGTCGGGGCTGGCCGACCTGTTCCCGCGGCGCACCGTCATGGTCGTGTGCGACATCGTGCGGGCCCTGCTGGTCGCCGCGATGGCGCTGCGGGCGCTGCCGTTCTGGTCGCTGTGCGTCATGATCTTCTTCACCGTGCTGCTCGGCGCGCCGTTCAGCGCCGCGCGCGCGGCGATCCTGCCCGACGTGCTGGACGGCGACCGCTACGTGGCCGGCGCGGCGATCAACAACATCACCCACCAGGCCACCCAGATGCTCGGCTTCGTGGTCGGCGGCGCGATCGTCACGCTGGTCGGCGAGTACGAGGCCCTCGCGCTGGACGCGGTGACGTTCGGCGCGTCCGCGCTGATCCTGGTCGCCGGGGTGCGCGCCCGCCCGGCGCCCCGGCGGCCGGGCCGCGACGCGCCCGGCCTGTGGCGCGGCACCCGCGACGGCGCCCGGCTGGTCTTCGGCGACCCGGTGCTGCGCTCGCTGGTGGCGTTCGCGTGGCTGTGCGCGTTCTATGTGATCCCCGAGGGGCTGGCCGCGCCGTACGCGGCGTCGTTCGGCGGCAGCGCGGTCACCGTCGGGCTGCTGATGTCGGCGATGCCGACGGGCATGGTGCTCGGCGCGTTCCTGTTCAGCCGGTTCGTCCGGCCGAGCAACCGGATCCGCGCGATGGGCTGGATGGCGATGCTGGCCTGCGCGCCGCTGATCGTCGCCGGGACGCACCCGCCGCTGTGGGCGGTGCTCGCGCTGTGGGCGCTGTCGGGCGTCGGCAGCGCCTACCAGCTCGCGGCGAACGCGGCGTTCGTCGCGGCGGTCCCGCCCGCCGGGCGCGGGCAGGCGTTCGGGCTGGCCCAGTCGGGCATCCTGGCCGGCCAGGGCCTCGGCATCCTGGCCGCGGGCGCCGTCGCCCAGCTGCTCGGCCCCGAGACCGCCGTCGCGCTCGCCGGGGCGCTCGGCCTGTCGGTGGCGGCGGCGCTCACCCTGCACTGGAACCAGGTGCGCGGCGAGGTCATCGCGGGGATGCGCGCACCCGAGCAGGCCCCGGCGGCCGAGGCCGCCCAGTCCTAGCGCGTCGCCTTGGCCAGCGCGTCCTTGGCCTTCTGCACGGTGTCCTGGACGCCGGGGTTCGCGCTCGCCTTCTTGAACATCTCCTCGCCGACCGAGGTCTCGGCGCCCTCCTCGGGCAGCAGCAGCCAGGCGATCGCGTACAGCGCGAGGCCCGAGCCGCCGAACAGGGAGAAGACCGCCAGGGCGAGGCGGACGATGTTGGGGTCGATGTCGAAGTACCGGCCGGTGCCGGCGCAGACACCGGCGATCATGCGGCCGTCGCGGGTGCGGCGGAACTGCTTGGCGGGTGCGGCGGTGGTGTCCTTGTCGAAGTCCATGCCCCGATCATGCCCAGCCAGGAGGGCTTTTCCCATCGGGTACGCCCCTGAGTCGTCCCTGAGACGACCCCTGAACCGCCCCGGCGTACCCTGGCGGCGGACCAGACCCGCCCGCAGAGAGGACCCCTCATGGACGTGCTGCGCGTCGACGACCGGCTCACCGGCGAGGAGCGGATGATCCGCGACACGGTGCGGGCGTTCGTCGCCGAGCGGATCGCGCCGCGGATCGCCGGCTGGTTCGAGGAGGGCGTCTTCCCCGCCCGCGAGCTGGCGCCCGAACTCGGCAAGCTCGGCCTGCTCGGCATGCACCTGGACGGCTACGGCTGCGCCGGGACGAGCGCGGTCGCCTACGGCGTCGCCTGCCGGGAGCTGGAGGCGGCCGACTCGGGGCTGCGCAGCTTCGTGTCGGTGCAGGGCTCGCTCGCCATGGCCGCGATCCGCAAGTACGGCTCCGAGGAGCAGAAGCGGCAGTGGCTGCCGCGGCTGGCGTCGGGCGAGGCCATCGGCTGCTTCGGCCTCACCGAGCCCGACCGCGGCTCCGACCCCGGCGACATGCTCACCCGGGCCCGCCGCGACGGGTCCGACTGGGTGCTGAACGGCGCCAAGATGTGGATCACCAACGGCTCGGTCGCCGACGTCGCGGTGGTGTGGGCCAGGACCGACGAGGGCATCCGCGGCTTCGTCGTCCCGGCCGGCACCCCCGGCTTCACCGCCCGCGACATCCACCGGAAGATGTCGCTGCGGGCGTCGGTGACCTCCGAGCTCTCCCTGGACGACGTGCGGCTGCCCGCGGACGCCGTCCTGCCGGACGCGACGGGCCTGAAGGGCCCGCTCGGCTGCCTGTCGGAGGCCCGCTACGGCATCCTGTGGGGCGCGGTCGGCGCGGGCCGCGCCTGCTACGAGGCGGCCGTGGAGTACGCCACCACCCGCGAGCAGTTCGGCAAGCCCATCGGCGCGTTCCAGCTCACCCAGGAGAAGCTGGCCTGGATGGAGGTCGCCCTCGGCCAGGCGGGCCTGACCGCGCTGCACGTCGGCCGGCTGAAGGACGAGGGGACGGTCACCCCGCAGCAGGTGTCGTTCGGCAAGCTGGCCAACGTCCGCGCCGCCCTGGACGTCGCCCGCCAGGCCCGCACGATCCTCGGCGCCAACGGCATCACGCTGGAGTATCCGGTGATCCGCCACATGAACAACCTGGAGAGCGTCCTCACCTACGAGGGCACCCAGGAGGTCCACCTGCTCACCCTCGGCAAGGCCATCACCGGCCTGGACGCCTTCCGCTGACCCGCCGCCGGACGGCCCGGCGCCCCCGCACGGGGAACGCCGGGCCGCGGTCCCCGCGGGGTGAAGCGGTGCTTAACGGCGGGGGCAAGGGTTACTGACTGGACGTTCGTACACTGGCCTCGGCAGACTCGGTCTGCCCAGGTCGAGCGTTGAGCAAGGGAGCGGCATGAGAATCGGGATCGTCGGAGCCACCGGACAGGTCGGCGGGGTCGTGCGCGGGATCCTGGCCGAGCGCGGATTCCCGGTCGAGGAGCTGCGGCTGTTCGCCTCCGCCCGGTCGGCCGGACGCACGCTGCCCTGGGCCGGCGCCGAGATCACCATCGAGGACGCCGCGACCGCCGACTACCGCGGCCTGGACATCGTGATCTTCTCGGCGGGCAAGACGACCTCGCTGGAGCTGGCGCCCAAGGTCGCCGCGGCCGGCGCCGTGGTGATCGACAACTCGTCCGGCTGGCGGATGGACCCCGAGGTCCCGCTGGTCGTCGCCGAGGTCAACCCGCACGCCGCCGCGCAGCGGCCCAAGGGGATCATCGCCAACCCCAACTGCACCACGATGGCCGCGATGCCGGTGCTGCGCCCGCTGCACGAGGAGGCCGGGCTGACCGCCCTGGTGGTCGCCACCTACCAGGCGGTGTCGGGCAGCGGCCTGGCCGGCGTGGCCGAGCTGCACGGGCAGGCCCGCGCGGTGGTGGACGGCGCGGGCGCGCTCACCCACGACGGGTCCGCGGTGGAGTTCCCCGACCCCAAGGTGTACGTCGCGCCGATCGCGTTCAACGTGCTGCCGATGGCCGGCTCGATCGTGGCCGACGGCCGCGCCGAGACCGACGAGGAGCAGAAGCTGCGCAACGAGAGCCGCAAGATCCTGGAGATCCCGGACCTGAAGGTGTCGGGCACCTGCGTGCGGGTGCCGGTGTTCACCGGCCACTCGCTGCAGATCAACGCCCGGTTCGCGCGGCCGATCGACCCCGAGCGGGCCACCGAGCTGCTGACCGGCGCCCCCGGTGTGGTGCTGGCCGACGTCCCGACGCCGCTGCGCGCCGCCGGGCAGGACCCGACCTTCGTCGGCCGCATCCGCCGCGACGAGACCGTCGACAACGGCCTCGCGCTGTTCGCCTCGGGCGACAACCTGCGCAAGGGCGCGGCGCTGAACGCCGTGCAGATCGCCGAGCTGGTCGCCGCCGGGTAATCCGGTACCGCCGTCGCGGGCCTGAACCGATCAAGTACCGTTCCCGTCTGACCGGGACGGTACTTGATCGATTTTGGGAGAGATATTGAGACGCGAACTGCTGGGCGTCGCGGCCACGCTGGTCGCCGGCTCGCTGGTGCTCACCGGCTGCGGCGGCGACGACAAGAAGAAGCCCGCCGCCAAGAAGAGCGAGGGCGACGTGACCGCGACCGCCGCGCCCACCGAGCGGCCGGACGACAAGAACGCCGCCCCCGGCCCGAGCGACGCCCCCTCCGACGGCCCGCCGACGGCGACCGCGCTCGGCCCCGACGGCTACGGCGCGCTGAAGCTCGGCATGTCCCTCGACCAGGCCAAGGCGACCGGCCTGATCACGGTGAAGAAGGCCGCCGGCGGCTGCACCGCGTTCGACCTGAAGGCGGCGCCGCCCGCCAAGGGCGCGGTCGGCGGCTACGTCTCGGCCAAGCTCGGCGTCAGCTCGATCTTCTCGACCGAGGAGATGCGCACCCCGCAGGGCATCGGCAACGGCTCGACCCTCGCCGAGCTGAAGCAGGCGTTCCCCAAGGTCGCCAAGAAGGCGAACGTGATGGCGGCGAAGGTGCCCGACAACCCCAAGGCCGAGTACGACTTCGTCCTCGGCGAGGGCGGCAAGACCGTGGACCAGGTCGCGCTGGTGCTGCCCGGCCAGACCTGTCACAACTAGCCGGGACGGCCCCTGACCTGCAGGACGTCCAGGAGCTCGGCGGTGCTGCGCGCGATCTCGGCGACGGCGCGCTCGAACGCCTCGGCGTTGTGCGCGGCCGGGGCGCGGAACCCCGAGATCTTGCGGACGTACTGGAGCGCGGCGGCGCGGACGTCGTCGTCGGTGACGTCGTCGGCGTAGGGCGGGCGGAGCGTCTTGATGCTGCGGCACATGCCGCCATTGTGACCCGCGCCACCGACAGAACGCGCCGGTGAAGCCGTGGGCCCCCGGTGCTGCGCGGGGAGCGCACCGGGGGCCCGGCGGGGGGCGGCTCCAGGGGGAGCGTGGGGGCCGGTGAGGCCCGGCCGCGCGGATGCGGCCGGTGGAGGGTCGGCCGCATCCGCGGGGGTCCGGTGCGGGGACAGCGGCCCCGCACCGTTCGCCAGCAGTGCATCCTGGCGGCCGGGAGGAGTCAATGAATCCAGCTCGCTCTGGATTTTCACACCTCGCAGCCCGCTGCCTTGAATTACTGAAAAGCCGGGTTGTCCTGGGCGGACTCAGGACTTGGTGATCTTGATGTTGTCGATGCCGGCCTCGATGAGGCTGCCACCGCCCGCGTCGGCGGCGTCCACCAGGATCCGGACGGACTGCCCGGCGAAGGAGGACACGTTCGCCGTCGCGGTCTGCCAGCTCGCGGACCGGTTGGTGGCCGCGCCGGGCTGGTTGAGGACGGTGGTGGTCCCGTTCGGCCCGACGACCCGAACCCGCAGGTAGTCGTCGGACGAGGCGTTGTTCAGGTGCCCCAGGTACCAGGAGAACGACAGCGTCAGCGTCCCGGTCGGCAGCGTGATGGGCGCCGACTGGATGCTGGTGGTGCCGCCGTCGATGTCGTTGTCACCCGCGCTGGTCCCGCCGGACGCCCCGGTCACCAGCGTGCGCGTGCCCCCGGCCGCGGCGAGCTGCAGGTTGGTGCCGCTGTAGCTCGTCGCCTGCGGGACGCCGCGCTCGAACTTGCCGGTGGCCGCGGTGTCGGTGCCGGCCGGATTCGCCGTCCAGCCCTTGTCGGTCTCCAGGTCGTCGGCGTAGACGGTCTCGCCGGGCGGAGCCGGGGTGCCCGCGAGCGTCCACACCGAGTAGGCGATCGCGTCGGAGTTGCGGTCCAGCGCGGTGTCGTTGATGTTCGCGGTGGTGTCGCACGAGCTGTGGTAGCACCGGTCGAACGCGGTGCCGGCCTGGCCGCCCCACAGCTGCGCCTGCGCGCTGGTCTTGTACTCCTCGGCGCCGGTGAACAGGCCGCCCGCCGGGATGCCGTACCGGATGAAGCCGCCGTAGTCCGAGCGGCCGTCGAACGCGGTGTCCTGCACCGGGACGTTGATCGAGGCGAAGTAGTCGCGCTGCACCTTCTCGATCTCCGCCGAGCCGGCCGGGCCGCCGCTGCCGCTGGAGCCGTCGCCGTCGTAGGCGAAGTAGCCGGGGTTGGGCGACCCGACCATGTCGTAGTTCAGGTAGCCCTTGATCTTGGAGCGCTCGGCCGACGGCAGGTTGTTGGTGTAGTAGTTCGAGCCGACCAGGCCGAGCTCCTCGGCGCCCCACCAGGCGAAGCGCAGGTGCTTGTCGGGCTTGAGGTTCTGCTGGGCGACCACGAGCGCGGTCTCCAGGATCGCCGCCGACCCCGAGCCGTTGTCGTTGATGCCGGGGCCGGCGGTCACGCTGTCCAGGTGCGCGCCGGTCATCAGGACCCGGTCGGGGTCGCCGCCGGGCCAGTCGGCGATCAGGTTGTAGCCGGTGGCGCCGCTGGAGGTGAAGGTCTGGACGGTCGTGACGTAGCCGGCGGCGTCGAGCTTGGCCTTGACGTAGTCGACCGACGCCTTGTTGCCCGGCCTGCCGTGCGCGCGGTTGCCGCCGTTGTTGTTGGCGATCGTCTGCAGTTGCGCCAGGTGGGCCTTGACGTTGGCGAGCGAGATGTCGGGCGCGGCGGCGGCAGCGGCCCGCGGGCCGGGCGCGGCCGTCGCCGGATGGGCGGTGCAGGCGAGCAGGACGGCCGCCCCTGCCGCCGCAAAGATGCGAGATCTCATGGTTCCTCCGCGTACGGGACGGGCCGGGGCGGGCGCCTGGAGGGGAGAGAGGCGCCCGCCCCGGACCGTCAGAGGGCGATCAGGACTTGGTGATCTTCACGTTGTCGATACCCGCCTCGACGAGGCTGCCACCGCCCGCGTCGGCCGCGTCCACCACGATCCGGACGGACTGCCCGGCGAAGGAGGACACGTTCACCGTCGCGGTCTGCCACGCGGCGGACCGGTTGACGGCCGAGGCGGCCTGGTTCAGCACCGTCGTGGTCCCGTTCGGCCCGACGACCCGCACCCGCAGGTAGTCGTCGGACGAGGCGTTGTTCAGGTGCCCCAGGTACCAGGAGAACGACAGCGTCAGCGTCCCGGACGGGAGGGTGATCGAGGGCGACTGGGCACTGGTGGTGCCGCCGTCGATGTCGTTGTCGCCCGCGCTGGTCCCCGCGGAGGCGCCGGTCACCAGGTCACGGGTGCCGCCCGCCGCGGCGAGCTGCAGGTTGGTGCCGCTGTAGCTCGTCGGCTGCGGGACGCCCACCTCGAACTTGCCGGTGGCCGCGGTGTCGGTGCCGCCCGGGTTGACCGTCCAGCCCGGGTCGGTCTCGAAGTCGGCGGAGTAGACCGTGCCGCCGCCGGTGCCGCCGACCGTCAGCGTGTAGGTCGCGGTGCGGTCGGCGCTCGCGCCGTCACCGAGGACGGTGATGGTGTAGGTGCCGTTCGCGGTGCCCGCGGGCACGCTCACCGTCATCGTGGACGACTGCCCCGAGGTGATGGTCGCGGGGGAGAACGTGACCGTCGGGCCGCCCGGCGAGCTGGTCGCCGACAGCGCCACCTGCTGCGCGCTGCCGCCGGTCGTCTGGGTGCTCACGGTCGCGGTGACCGAGCCGCCCGGCTGGGCGCTGCCCGAGGTGGGGCTGAGCGACAGCGAGAAGTCGTTCTGCTGCGTCCCGCACGCCGGCTCGCCGGCCTGCGCCGGGACGTTCACCGCGCTCCACGCCGCCTTGACCGCGTTGCACTCGGTGGCCGACCCCGGGAACCGCTGGACGGCCTCGTTCACCGTCTCCAGCCGCGCCCGCGCGTGGCTCCAGGCGGTGACCTTGCGGTTCAGCCCGCCCATGAAGATCTGGCCGGCCTTCTGGATGCCGATGCCGGTGACGGTGGAGTTGTTGCAGGTCGGGCTGGACGGCTTGCCGTTGCCCGGGTTCGAGCCCTCGGCCAGCAGGTAGAACCAGTGGTTCTGCGGACCGGCCGCCGCGTGCACCTCGGTGCTCGGGATCGAGGAGGAGTAGCAGTTGGGGTCGCCGAGCGCCGAGGGGTCGTACATGTTGCGGATCGGGCCCGAGCCGACCAGGTCGACCTCCTCGCCGACCAGGTAGTCCGGCGGGTCGTAGGCGGCCGGCTCGTTGGCGTAGTGCTCGGTGAGCGCACCGAAGATGTCCCCGGTGGACTCGTTCATCCCGCCCTTCTCGTTGCCGTTGCCGCCGCTGGAGCCGCCCGGCGTGGTCTGGAAGATGGCGTGCCCGAACTCGTGCGCGACGACGTCGATGGACGTGGCCTGCTTGGTCCCGGCCTGGTTGTGGCCGAAGTTGGTGTAGCTGCCGTTCCAGTAGGCGTTGACGTCGTTCAGGCCGACCCGGGCGGGGAACCCGCCGCCGCTGCCGTCGATGCCGCTGCGCGACAGCCACGAGCCGAGCATGTCCCATTCCTTCTGGACCGCGAACAGGGCGTCGACGCAGGCGGTCTCCAGGTCGGTGCCGCTGCCGTTGCCCCAGGCGCTGTCGGGCCCGGTGAAGGTGGTGCCGCTCTGCCCGCCGCAGCGGATGCCCGAGCGGGCGGGGTCGCTCATCGACGTCGCGGCGGTGCTGAGGTCGACGGTGCCGTTGTAGTTGCTCTGGTCGTCGGCGGCGTCGGTCACCTCGTTCCACTGCTGGACGACCTTGCCGGTGGCGGCGTCGACGTACACGTGCAGCTTGGCGGGCGCCTTCTTCAGCGTGCCGGTGACGACCGTCTCGTACACCAGCCGGCCCGCGCCCTCGGCGAGCACGGTCAGCCGCGGCGCGGACGCCTCGTCCACCTTGGTCAGCCGCGCCTTGGACGTCGCGGCGGCCCGCGCCGCCGAGACCTTGGCGGTGGTGGAGACCGCCAGCTTCTGGCGCTGGGCGACCGAGGTGCCGAGCACGGCGCCGGTGGAGTTGGTGACGACCACGAAGTCGCCGCCGTACACCGGCAGCCCGCGGTAGGTGCGGTCGTAGCGGACGTACTGCAGGCCGCCCGCGCCGGACGTCACGCCACGGCGGATGATCTTGTCGGGGGCGGCGCGGCGGAACGCCGCGGGCCGGGCGGCGACCATCCGGTCGGCGGCGGCCGCGGCGACCGCCCGCGGGTCGGGACGGCGGGGGGCTGGGGCTTGCGCGCTCGCGCCGACCGGCGTGAGCAGCGCCACGACGAGGCCGGCGGCTACCGCCGGGGCCCCGAGCGCGGTGTGGGCTTTCACTGGGGGTGCTCCTTCTCCGTGCCGCCCGCCACGGGGGTCCTTGTGGGAGGCGACCGTGACGGCACGGCGGTGTGCGAGGAGGACCCCGCGCAGGGCGGGGTCGGATGAGACGGGGCGCGGGGCGGTGGTCCCGAGCCGCTGGACGGGGGAGTTGGCTCATCCGGATGAGTTGCCCTGAAGTGCATCCCAGCGAGGAATCAACGTCAATGAATCCATTCATCACTGGAATTTCAATCTAACGAGCTGAATGTGTGGAACAAACCGAAAACTCCGGCTTGTCGGGTGGTGGCGGCCCGGGGGCCGGACGCTGTAGACAACAAGGCATGTCCGTGGACTACGAGAGACTTCGCGAACTGCACCGTCCGGGCGATCCGCTGGTCCTGCCGAACGTCTGGGACGCCGGCGGGGCCAAGGCCGTCGAGGAGGCGGGGTACCCGGCCCTCGCCACCGCGTCGGCGGCGATCTCGGCGATGCTCGGCTATCCCGACGGCGAGGGGGCGCCCCCGGGCGAGATGTTCGCGGCGGCCGCCCGCGTCATCGAGGCCGTCTCGGTGCCGGTGACGGTCGACGCCGAGGCGGGCTACGGCCTCGAACCGGCCGCCCTCGCGGCCCGCCTCCGCGAGATCGGGGCGGCGGGCCTCAACCTGGAGGACTCCAGGGACCACGCCCTGCTGGACGCGGAGGCGCAGGCGGCCTACATCGCCGCCCTGCGCGCCGCCGACCCCGGCCTCGTCATCAACGCGCGCGTGGACACCTTCGTCACCGGCGCCCCGGAGGCCCTCCCCGAGGCCCTCGCCCGGGGCCGCCGCTACCTGGAGGCGGGCGCCGACTGCGTCTACCCGATCGCGGTGCGGGACGAGGGCATCATCGAGGCCCTGGTGAAGGAACTGGGCGTCGTCAACGTCCTGTGCCTGCCGGGCATGTCGGTGAAGCGCCTGGCCGGGCTGGGCGCGGCCCGCGTCTCCTTCGGCTCGGGCCTGTACCGCCTCGCCCTGGAGACCGTGCGGACCTTCGCCACCCGCCTGAAGGAAGGCGAGGAGCCCTGGCCCTAGGCCCGCAGCCCCGTGCGGATGTCGGCCGCGCTGAGCGGGCTGTTCTCGGCGAGCTCCTCGACGGTGCGGCCGGCCTCGACGGCCGCGGCGTAGGCGGCGAAGAGGTCGCCGAGGGCGGCGTCGGCCTCCTCCTTGGCCTTGAGGTAGCGCGTGCAGGCCAGCTGCACCTTGGCGTCGGCCTCTTCGGGGTTCATGCGCCGCAGCGTAGCGCGGAGCGTCAGACGCGGGAGCGGGGCATCGCGGGGCGTTGCGGCAGGGCGGTCGGAGGCCAGGACGGCGCCTGCCGCGCGCGCTCGACCTTGTCGGCCCAGGGCAGCGGGCGGGGCGCGCCGCGCAGGTAGTACTGGAACAGGGCGGCGGTGGCGCGGGCGTCGTCGAGCGCCGCGTGGGCGTTGTGCGGCGGGACGCCGGCCGCCTGGCAGCAGTCGGCGAGCCTGCGGACGCCCTTCGGCAGGAAGCCGGACGCGAGCTGCTGGGTGCACAGCGACTCGGGGGCCCAGCCGCCGCCGAGCCGCGCGGCCGCCGCCCGCAGGAAGCGCAGGTCGAACTCGGCGTTGTGCGCGACGACCACCCGCCGGTCCAGGTGCCGCCCGATCTCCCCGGCGACCTCGGCGAAGCCCGGGGCGTGCGCGAGCATGCCGGCGGTGATGCCGTGCACCCAGTCGGCCCCGACGGCCCCGCCGGAGTCGAGCAGGCTCTCCCACTCGGCGACGACGTCGCCCCCGGCGTCCAGCAGCACGATCGCCAGCTCGATCATCGCGTCGCCCTTGGCGGGGGAGAAGCCGTTGGTCTCGCAGTCGACGACGGCGTACACCGCGCCGGGGAAGGCGTCGCCGTCGAGGCTGAACAGGGCGTCGTGGCTCATGGCGGGGAGGTCCTCGGTGACTGGGGGACGGGACGCTTACCCAGAGCATCCCAAAGTCGCCTTCGGTAATCACGGCGGACGCGCCGGAGGCGCCTTTCCGCGCGTCAGGACGACTTGCAGGTGTCGCCGTCCGCGACCGCCTTCGGATGGCCGGGATAGGCCCAGCGGCACACGCTCGTCATGTTCACCGGGGTTCCGCCGGGGCCGTAGCACCAGTAGGTGGAGCCGGTCATCCCGCTGCTCGCGTACCCCTGGGACTGGCAGTAGCGGGTCACGTCGTTCGCGGACACGGTCCCGAGCACCTTCTGCCCCGAAGGGCGCCGTTCCCTGGGCGGCGGGGACGATTTCCGGGGCGCCGGGGGCTTTGTTCGGTCTGGGCTCGGCGTGGCGCCTGCCGGCTCGCGCCGGCTGGGCTCGGTCGACGGAGTCGCAGACGGGGTGGGGCGGGGCGTTCCGCTCTGTCCCGGCGCGGGGGAGGCAGGGGTGCCGCCGCCGGTGGACGTGGCGGGACGTGGTCCGGGCTGCGCGGCGGAAGGCTTCTCTCCTCGGCCGGAGGAGAGCAGCGGGTAGGCGGCGGCCAGTACCAGGAGCAGGGCCAGGACCGCGGCGCCCGCCCAGGCGTAGGCGCGGCGGCGGGTCCGGCCGGTGGCGGCGCTGGGATGGGTGGCCGGAGCGATCTCCGCCGGCGGTTCCGGCGGTTCCGGCAGGGCCGGCGGTTCCGGCAGGGCCGGTGGGGGCGGCGGGGCCGGCGGGGCCGGCTGGGCGCGCAGGCGCTCCACGACCTGCGCGGCGGTGGGCCGCTGGGCCGCGTCCTTGGCCAGGCAGGCCCGGACGAGGTCGCCGAGCCGCCCGTCCAGCCGGTCCAGGTTCGGTTCGTCGTGCAGGATCGCCTGCATGACGGCGGGGATCGAGTCGCCGGTGAAGGCCCGCTCGGCGGTGGCGGCGTAGACCATGGTCGCGCCCCAGGCGAACAGGTCGGCGGCCGGGCCGACGTCGCCGCCCGCGATCTGCTCGGGCGCCATGTAGCCGGGGCTGCCCACGGCCTGGCTGGTGATGATCGTCCGGCTGACGTCCAGGGCCCGGGCGATGCCGAAGTCGATGACGACCGGGCCGTCCGGGCCGAGCAGGACGTTGCCGGGCTTGAAGTCGCGGTGGACCACCCCGGCCTGGTGGACCGCGGCCAGCGCGGTCGCGGTGTTGACCGCCAGCCGCTGCAGCGCGGCCCCGGTGCGCGGGCCCGTCTCCCGCACCGACCGCTGCAGCGACGGCCCGTCCACGAACTCGCTGACGATGTAGGGCTGCCCGTCCACCACGCCGCTGTCCAGCACCTGCGCGGTGCAGAACGGCGCCACCCGCTTGGCGAGCTCGACCTCGCCGAGGAAGCGGGACAGCGCCCGCTCGTCGGTCACCAGGTGCGGATGGAGCAGCTTGACCGCCACCTGCTGCCCGGTGTCCGCACTGGCGACGTAGACCGTGCCCTGTCCGCCGGTGCCGAGCCTGCCTTCGAGGCGATAGGGCCCCACCGAGCTCCTGTCGGTGGGCAGCAAGGTCGTCCACTCGGGCACGTGCCGCCTCCATCACCGGACCGGAGGAAGATCATAGCGGCGGCCGCGGCGGGCTACGATCTGGCGGCCATGAAGCGAATCTCGACTTGGCTGCTGGGCGGGGCGGGTGCCGCGGCGGCGGCGGGCGTGCTGATGGCGCGCGGCCGCCTGGTGGTGGTGACGATCTCCGGCACGAGCATGATGCCCACGCTGCGCGACGGCGACCGGGTGCTGGCGCGGCGGCGGAGCCTCGGCCGGTTGCGGCGCGGGGACGTCGTCGTGCTCGAACCGCCCGCGGACGGGCCCTACCTGCCCGGCCCCGGCGGCCCGTCCTGGAACGTCAAGCGCGTCGCCGCGCTGCCGGGGGACCGGCTGCCGCCCGGCGTCCCGGGACCGGCCGACGGCACGGTGCCGCCCGGGGCGCTCGCGGTGCTCGGCGACAACCCCGACAGCGTCGACTCCCGGCAGCGCGGCCTGTTCCCCGGCGACCGGCTACTGGGCGTGGTGGTACGGCGGCTGAACATCACCTCGCGGCCGGGTTGACGGCGGGTCGCTGGCAGAAGACACCAAGATCGAAAGGCCGCTGGGGGCAGAGTGCACAAAGCGGTACGGCGGGGGGATCCGGCCCCTTGTGGCGGATGATCTTCGGGGTTAGCTTCGGGCCAGCGGGCGCCGGCGCCCGGCGCCCCCGCAGCTGGAACGTTCCGGCTCGACCTTGAGGAGATCCTCATGATCCGTGCAGTCAACCGTCTGGGCGACCGGCTCCTCGGCCGCCTCCTGCCGAACACCACCGCCCGCGCCGAGGCCTGCTGGTGGACCTCCACCGGCATTCACTGCTGCATCTACGCCGGCCGCACCTACTGCCGCTGACCCCGGGCCGATCGCCATGCAGTACGTCGCGCTGGCCGCCCGCTGCACCCTGGAACTGGTCTTCCTGGTCGCGGTGATCGGCAAGGCGCGCAGCCCGAAGGCCTTCCGGGAGTTCCGCGCGTCGGTGCCCGGCCTGGCCCCCGGGCTGCCGCCGGCGGCGGTGTCCGCGGCCGTGCCGGCGGCCGAGGCGGCCATCGTCGTGCTGGCGGCGATCGGACCCACGGCACCGGCCGGCCTCGCGCTGGCCGGTGCCGTCCTGCTGATGTTCACCGCGGCGATCGTCCGCACGCTGCGCGCCGGGCGGCAGGCGACCTGCCGCTGCCTCGGCGGCGGCCCGGCCCCGCTCGGCCGCGTCCAGGTCGTGCGCAACCTCGCGCTCGCCGTGGTCGCGGCGGCCGGCCTGTCCGCGCAGCTGACGGCGACGGCCCCGGTGCACCCGGGCGGCGCGGTCGTCGCGGTGGCGGCGGCGGGCGTGCTCGGCGCGGTGTTCGTCTTCTTCGCCGAACTGGCCGACCTGCTGATCGTGCCGTCTCCCCGATGAACCATGAAGGACGGCAAGTGCCTTATCTCGTCGCGGGCGTCGTCTTCGTCGGCGCCCTTAGCGCGTTCAACCTGCTCCTCACCCTGGCGGTCGTCCGCCGCCTCCGCGAACACGCCGCGCTGCTGGAGGGCGAACGGGCGGCGCCGCCGTTCACCCCGCCCGGCACCCCGCTGCCCGAGTTCACCGCGGCCGCCCTCGACGGCACCGCGCTGAACCGCGGCTTCTTCACCGGCCCCACGGTCGTCGGCCTGTTCTCCACCACCTGCGCCTCCTGCCGGGAGCACCTGCCCGAGTTCACCGAGCGGGTCGGGGGCCTGGGCGCCGGGCGCGTCCTCGCGGTCGTCGTCGGCGACCGGAACGACGCCGAGCCGTTCACCACCGCGCTGGCACCCGTCGCCACCGTGGCGGTCGAGCCCCAGGACGGCCCGGTCGCCACGGCGTTCGGGCGGCCCGCCTTCCCCGGCTTCTACGTCGTGGACGAGAACGCCGTGGTGACGGCCTCGCTGATCCGCCCCGCCGACCTGCCCGTCCCGGCGGGCCTATGAGCGGTGCGGCGACGCCGCGCCGGATCGCCGTCGTCGCCTCGCTGGCCTGGCGGGCGCACCGCGGCGCGACGGTCGCGGCGGTGGTCCTCGCCCTGCTCGGCGGGCTCGCGCCGGTCGCGACGGCGTGGCTGACCAAGCTGGTCCTGGACGCGCTCACCGAAGGCGGGGGTACGGACCGGCTCCTGCTCCTGGCCGCGGGACTCGCCGGCTGCGGCCTCGGCCTCACCGTCCTGCCGCACGCCGGCACCTACGCCCAGGCGCAGCTGCGCCGGGCGGTGCGCGCCCTGGTCACCGACCGCCTGTTCCGGGCGGTCAACGCGCACGCGGGCCTGCGCCGCCTGGAGAGCCCGGCGTTCCAGGACACGCTGCGGCTGGCGTACGAGTCCGGCCACAGCGCCCCGGACCGGCTCATCTCCGGCGCCCTGACGATCGGCCAGTCGGCCGTCGCCATGTCCGGCTTCGTGGTCACGCTGCTGATGGTCAACCCGGTGCTGGTCGCGGTCATCGTGCTGGCGGCGCTGCCCGCGGTGTGGCTCCAGCTCGGGCTGAGCAAGGAGCGGGCCGGCACGATGTGGCGGATCAGCCCCGGCATGCGCCGCCAGGTGTTCTACGGCGAGCTGCTGACCAGGCCCGAGGCGGCCAAGGAGGTGCGGCTGTTCGGGCTGGGCGACTTCTTCCGCACCCGGATGCTGGGCGAGCTGAAGGCCACCGACGACGCCGAGCGCCGCGTCGACCTGAAGGCGCTGCGCCGCCAGGGGCTGCTCGCCCTGGTCGGCAACGGCGTCGCGGGCGGCGGCCTGGTGTGGGCCGTCCTCGCGGCGGCGTCGGGCGACCTCACCGCGGGCGACGTGACTGTCTTCGCCGCCGCCGTCGCCGGGGTGCAGGCCGCGCTGACCTCGATCGTCGACCGGTGGGCCGACGCGCACAACGCCCTGCTGATGTTCGGCCACTTCGTCACGGTCACCGAGGCCGTGCCCGACCTGCCCGTGCGCGCCGGGCCCCGCCCCGTCCCGGAGCTGCGCGAGGGCATCGAGCTGCGCGACGTGTGGTTCCGCTACAGCGAGGAGCACCCCTGGATCCTGCGGGGCGTCGACCTGTTCATCCCCCATGGCCGCAGCGTCGCGCTGGTCGGGGTGAACGGGGCGGGCAAGAGCACGCTGGTCAAGCTGCTGTGCCGCCTCTACGACCCCGACAAGGGCGCGGTCACCTGGGACGGGACGGACCTGCGCGACCTGGACCCCGCCGAGCTCCGCGAGCGGATCGGCGTGGTGTTCCAGGACTTCATGGAGTACGACCTCACCGCCGGCGAGAACATCATGCTGGGCGACCTGGCCGCGGCCGGCGACGCGGAACGGATCCGGGCCGCCGCCGAGCGGGCCGGCGTCCACGAGGCCGTCGCGGCGCTGCCGCGCGGCTACGACACGATGCTGAGCCGCATCTTCGGCGACCAGGAGGAGGCCGGGGCGGCCCTGTCGGGCGGGCAGTGGCAGCGCCTCGCGCTGGCCCGCGCGCTCCTGCGGCAGAGCCGCGACCTGCTCCTGCTGGACGAGCCGAGCTCGGGCCTGGACGCCGAGGCCGAGCACGCCGTGCACGCCTCGCTCCGCCGCCACCGGCACGGCCGGACCAGCGTGCTGATCTCGCACCGGCTCGGCGCCGTGCGCGAGGCCGACCTCATCGTGGTCCTGGACCAGGGGCGGATCACCGAGCGCGGCACCCACGAGGAGCTCATGGCGCTGGACGGGGAGTACGCGCGCCTGTTCGCCCTCCAGGCCAGCGGCTACGCGGCCCGGGAGGGCGAACAGGTGTGACCCGGCCGGTGTCCCGGCCGGGTCACCGCACGCTCAGACCAGGTCGAAGCGGTCCAGGTTCATCACCTTGACCCACGCCGCGACGAAGTCGGTCACGAACTTCTCCTTCGCGTCATCGCTCGCGTAGACCTCCGCGAGCGCCCGCAGCTCGGAGTTCGACCCGAAGACCAGGTCGGCGCGGCTGCCGGTCCACCTGACCTGGCCGGTGGCGGTGTCGTAGGCCTCGAAGGAGGTCTGGTCCTCCGAGGTCGCCTTCCACTGCGTGCCGAGGTCGAGCAGGTTGACGAAGAAGTCGTTCGTCAGCGTCCCCGGGTTGGCGGTGAGGACGCCCTGCGACGACTGCCCGTGGTTGGCGCCGAGCACCCGCAGGCCGCCGACCAGGACCGTCATCTCCGGCGCGCTCAGCGTCAGCAGGTTCGCCCGGTCGAGCAGCAGGTACTCGGCCGGCAGCCGGTTGCCCTTGCCGAGGTAGTTGCGGAACCCGTCGGCGGTCGGCTCCAGCGCGGTGAACGACTCCACGTCGGTCTGGTCCTGCGAGGCGTCCACCCGGCCCGGCGTGAAGGGCACCTCGACGTCGAAACCGGCGTCCTTGGCGGCCTTCTCGACGCCCGCGCCGCCGGCCAGCACGATCAGGTCGGCCAGCGAGACCTGCTTGCCGTCGGTCCGGGAGGCGTTGAAGCCCGCCTGGATGCCCTCCAGCGTGCGCAGCACCGCCGGGAGGCGGTCGGGGTCGTTGACCTCCCACCCGATCTGCGGCTCCAGCCGGATGCGCGCGCCGTTGGCGCCGCCGCGCATGTCGCTGCCGCGGTAGGACGACGCCGACGCCCACGCCGTGGCGACCAGCTCGGAAACCGACAGGCCCGACGCCAGGATCTGCGCCTTCAGGGAGGCGATGTCGGCGGCGTCGACCAGCTCGTACGTCCGCTCCGGCAGCGGGTCCTGCCACAGCAGCGTCTCGGCGGGGACCTCCGGGCCGAGGTAGCGCGAGACCGGGCCCATGTCGCGGTGCGTCAGCTTGAACCACGCCTTGGCGAACGCGTCGGCGAACGCGTCGGGGTTCTCCAGGAACCGCCGCGAGATCGGCTCGTAGACCGGGTCGAAGCGCAGCGCGAGGTCGGTCGTCAGCATCGTCGGGGCGTGGCTCTTGGACGGGTCGTGGGCGTCGGGCACGGTCCCGGCGCCGCCGCCGTCCTTCGGCCGCCACTGGTGCGCGCCGGCGGGGCTCTTGAACAGCTCCCACTCGTACGCGAACAGCGTCTCGAAGAAGCTGTTGTCCCAGCTCACCGGGGTGGGCGTCCAGGTGCCCTCCAGGCCGCTGGTGATCGTGTCGCCGCCCTTGCCGGTGCCGAAGGTGTTGTTCCAGCCGAGGCCCTGCTCCTCCATCGAGGCGGCCTCGGGGTCGGCGCCGACGCTGTCGGCGGGGCCCGCGCCGTGGGTCTTGCCGAAGGTGTGGCCGCCCGCGATCAGCGCGACGGTCTCCTCGTCGTTCATCGCCATCCGGCGGAACGTCTCCCGGATGTCGCGGGCCGAGGCCAGCGGGTCGGGGTTGCCGTTCGGGCCCTCGGGGTTGACGTAGATCAGGCCCATCTGGACCGCGCCGAGGGGGCTCTCCAGCTCCCGGTCGCCGCTGTAGCGCTCGTCGTCGAGCCAGGCGGACTCGGGGCCCCAGTAGACGTCCTCCTCGGGCTCCCAGACGTCCTCGCGGCCGCCGGCGAAGCCGAAGGTCTGGAAGCCCATCGTCTCCAGGGCGACGTTGCCGGCCAGGACCAGCAGGTCGGCCCACGACAGCTTCTGGCCGTACTTCTTCTTCACCGGCCACAGCAGGCGGCGGGCCTTGTCGAGGTTGGCGTTGTCGGGCCAGCTGTTGAGGGGGGCGAAGCGCTGCTGGCCGGCGCCGGCGCCGCCGCGGCCGTCGCTGATCCGGTAGGTGCCGGCGCTGTGCCAGGCCATCCGGATGATGAACGGGCCGTAGTTGCCGAAGTCGGCGGGCCACCAGTCCTGCGAGGTCGTCAGCACCTCGGCGATGTCGCGCTTCACCGCGGGCAGGTCCAGGCTCTGGAACGCCGCGGCGTAGTCGAACCCCTCTCCGAGCGGGTTGGCCACGGCGGGGTTCTTGGCCAGGATCTTCAGGTTGAGGCGGTCGGGCCACCACTGGCGGTTCCCGCCGCCCTGCGTCGGGTGGGGGGCGCGGCCGTGCGCGACGGGGCAGCCGCCCCCGTCTTCTTCCTTGGCGTCGGTGACGATCGCATCGTGGTTCTCGGTCATGAGAATCCTTCCAGGCCAGGGGGGATGTGGGGCTCAGGAACCGGGTGCGGCGGAGCAGGCGGGGCACCTGCCCCAGTAGATGACCTCGGCCTCGTCGATGGTGAAGCCGTGGTCGTCGGACGCGGTCAGGCAGGGGATCTCGCCGACCGCGCAGTCGACGTCGGCGACGGCCCCGCACGACCGGCACACGACGTGGTGGTGGTTGTCCCCGACCCGCCCCTCGAACCGGGCCGGGCTGCCGGCCGGCTCGATGCGGCGCACCAGGCCCGCCGCGGTGAGCGCGTGCAGGGCCTCGTACACGGCCTGGAGCGAGATGTGGCCGACCCGCTCGCGCACCCCGGCGGCGATCGCCTCGACGCCGAGGTGGTCGCCGTCGCGGACGGTGTCGAGCAGCGCGACGCGGGCGGCGGTCACCCGCAGGCCGGCCCCGCGCAGCTCGGCGGCGGTGGACGGTTCCGGGGATACGGACATGCCGCCCAACCTATCCCCCTAAACACGAATGATTCAAGAGAACGAATGAAACTTGTTCAGGCCGGGTGGGGTGCACCCCTCGAAACGATCGGACCGGCTGCCGGATACGGATCCGGCCCTGGCCGGCATGGGACGTGAGGATGACCGGCTGCTGAACGGGGCCGCCCGCTTCCGCCGGACAACGGCCTCACCTGCGCGGCGGCGCCCGCTCCGCGTCCGGGTGCCGCACCAGGCCTTACCGATCGGTGATGAAGCGGTGACCGGGGTGGCAGCCTGAAGCGACTTTTTGTCAAGGTGACAGAAAGCTAGGCTCGCCGCATGACCGAAGACCGCTGGACGCCCCCCGCCGTGCTGCTCGCGGTCGATCTGGTGATCCTGACGCTGCGCGAATCGCACCTGCAGGTCCTGCTCGTCGAGCGCGGTGTCGAGCCCTACAAGGGCGCCCTGGCGCTCCCGGGCGGATTCCTGCGGGATGCCGAAGAGGACCTCACGGCCGCGGCCCGCCGCGAACTGGCGGAGGAGGCCGCCATGGACGTCGAGCCGCTGCACCTGGAACACCTCGGCGTCTACGGCGAGCCCGGCCGTGACCCACGCGGCCGGGTGGTGTCCGTCGCCTACCTGGCGATCGCGCCGGGGCTGCCCGAGCCGGTCGCCGGCACGGACGCGGCCGGCGCCCGATGGCAGCGAGCCGACCGGGTGCTCTCCGGGGAACTGGAGCTCGCCTTCGACCACCGGCGGATCGTCGCGGACGGCGTCGAGAAGGCCCGCGCCAAGCTCGAGCATTCCGCGCTCGCGACGGCGTTCTGCGGGCCCGTCTTCACGATCGCCGACCTGCAGCGGGTCTACGAGGCGGTATGGGGGATCCCACTCGACCCCCGCAACTTCTATCGCAAGGTCCAGAAGACCAGCGGGTTCATCGTCGCGGCGGGCTCGGAGCGCAAGGTCACGACCGGGAGGCCGGCCCGGCTGTTCCGGGCCGGCCCGCGCACGGTCCTGTATCCGCCGATGGTCCGGCCGGCCGAACAGCCGAACGCGAAAGGGCGGGAAGAATGAGCGGCAGTCCGATCGTCGTCCTGACGGCATTGGATGTGGAGTACGAGGCCGTCCGCGAGAAGCTGGACGACCCGCGGTTGCACCGGCACCCGCAGGGCACCCGCTTCGAGGTCGGCCGGCTGGCGGGGAGCCGGTGCCGTATCGCACTGGGCCTCGTCGGGAAGGGCAACCAGTCCGCGGCGGTACTGGCCGAACGCGCCATTGCCGAGTTCACCCCCGCGGCCCTGCTGTTCGTAGGGGTGGCGGGCGCCCTGCACTCCCATATCGCCCTCGGCGACGTGGTGGTGGCCACCCATGTCTATGCGTTCCACGGCGGGACGAGCCAGGACGACGGGTTCAAGAGCCGACCGCGCGTGTGGGAGGTCTCGCACGGCGCCGATCAGATCGCCCGGCACATCGCCCGCGTCCGCTCCTGGTCGCAGGGACTGGGCGCGGCCCAGCAGGCTCCCGAAGTGCATTTCGGGCCGATCGCGGCCGGTGAGGTGGTCCTGAATTCCAAGCTGTCGGCGCACGCCCGCTGGCTCCAGCGGAACTACAACGACGCACTCGCGATCGAGATGGAAGGGGCGGGCGTGGCGCAGGCCGCGCATTTGAACAGGGCGCTCCCGGTGGTTGTGATCCGAGGCGTCAGCGACCAGGCCGACGGCACCAAGGAGATCACCGACCGGGAGCAGTGGCAGGCACGGGCGGTGGCCAACGCGGCGGCGTTCACCAGGGCACTGGCGGAAAGCCTGGCCGCCGAGGAACAGGACCCCGATCGGCACGCGGCGACCGGAACGAAGAGGAGTTCGGAGATGAGCGGAACGATCCGCAACGTGGCCAAGGACAACGCGCGAGTGGGCGTGCAGGCCGGTCATGTGCATGGCGGTATCCGGATGACCGGTGAGCGGCGCCCGCCGGCCGACCCCGCCGAGGCGGTCGCCGGCCTGGCCGTCCTGCTCCAGCAGGCGCGAGCGGCCGATCACCTGGACGAGGAGACCTACCAGGCGGCGCAGGCCGAGCTCGCCGCCGCCCGGGAAACGTTGCGAACCACCACGCCCCAGGACATCGGCGCGGTGACGCTGGCCCTCAAAAAGGTGCGCGGGCTCGTCGGGGACGTGGCCGTCCTGGCCGCCGAGGTGGCGAGCGTCATCGCCCTGGTCCAGGGGCTGACATGACCGGGCCGGATACCGGCACGACGAACTACGCCGGGGATTCCGCCTACGTCGGTGTTCAGGCGGCGACGGTGCACGGCGGCGTCCATTACTACTCGCTGCCCGCGGACCCTTCACCTGCGGAGAAGTTCGAAACCGGTGTGCGCTGGCTCGATGGCAGCACGCCGGACAGGGCACGGCAGCTCATCCACGAAGCCATCATGGACGGCCATACCGGCAACGAGGTCTGCTTCTACTGGCAGCTGGCACTCGTCAGCGGCCGGACGCGGCATGAGATGCCGGAAGAGGACGCCGAGCGGCTGCGGCAGGCGCGGACCATCTGCCACGTCACCGGCGGCGATGCGTGGGCGGACGGGGTGAAGGCCATCAGCCGGCTGCTGGACTCCGCGCAGCAGCCGGATGCAGATCTGCCTGCCCTGCTCAAGGACTTCGACGGGCTCGGCGAAATCCAGCGCGCCGCGATCCTGCGGCATTTTGAGCTGTTCCTGGAGGGGCCGCTCAAAGACCAGATGTGGCATCGAGCCCTGCAAAGCGCCAAGCAGCACCAGATGGCGGACAGTCGAGCCGAACGTGTCTGGAAGTTCTTCCAGCCGGAGCCGACCCCGCCCCGGCGCCGTCCCGTGCGGCCGGCTGACATCTCCACCGGCACCTGGATCCGGGCGGTGGTGGCGACGGCCGTCCTCGCCGTGGCGGCGATCCATATCGGCTACCTGCTGGCACGTGAACTTCAGGTCTTCGCGCTGCTCGTGTATCTGCTGGGTATCGTCGGCGGCTGCTGCGCCGCGCGCAGCGGTATGGAATGGCGTTTTCGCAGCGAACGGCGTCGGGCGAAAGACGAAGAGTACGGGCGGCCTCGGGAACGTACGACCGGCGCACCGGCCGGTGGCTTCGCGAACAAGGTAGACCAGCGCTTCGACCACTACTTCGCCAGATACGTGCCGCGTGACACGAGCCGCTCCGCCTGGCTGGCCGGGACGGCGGGAATCCGCAAGAGCATGCGGGACGAGATCGTCGAGATCTACCGGGAACAGCGAACCGGCGTCGAGAAGATCTCCTGGCTGATCCGGTACCGGGTGGGCGACGTCAAGAAGCGATGGGAGAACGGCACGCTGTGGAGCTACCGGTGGGAACTGGCGACCCCGCTGGCCACTAAGGTCGTGGCGCTTGCCGGCCTCGCCGTCTTCGTGCTGGGAATCGTCTGGGCGGTGGAGAGCGCGGCACGGATCGCTCCCTTGAGCGCGGTCCGTTCGGTGGCCATAGCGCTGGCGGCCGGGGTGTTCGCCGTCCGCGCCTGGGCGCACATCGTTCTGGAGCGGAGGCGGTGCGCGGCCGACGAGGCCGAAAGCGCGCAGATGCAGGAGGACTGCATGGCGGCTTTCGAGCGCTGGCAGGCGAAGCTGGCCGACAAGCCCTCCGACCCGGAAATGGCCACCTGGTTGAACCGGGACCGGAAAGTGCTGCTGGACGAAGCACTGCGTCACTACGGACTGGTCATGAGCAACATGGTCGCCTACGCGTTCATCGAGGCACCCGGTTCATCCGCTAGCCGCGCGCGTGTGCTCAACGGCCCCTGGCGCTACACGCGTTATCAGCTGCTTCTTTTCCTCCTCACCGCGGACGGGGTACGCCAGCTCAGCGCCGAACTCGACTTCGCGCGGGGCACCTTCCATGACCGGGGCCGGACCAACTACCGCTACGAGGCGGTCGCGGCCGTGCGGGTACGCCAAGCGGACGACGGTGAACGCAGCTTCGAACTCGTGCTCGTCAACGGGGAACGGATCCAGGCCAAGGTGATAGGCCCGGGAATGGAGGAACTCGAGCCGGGCGAGACGCCCGGCGTCGTATCGGAGGCGACGCTGGACGCGGCCGGCCTTCACCACACTCTGCATGTCATGGAGGGGATCGCCGCGGAAGGAAAGCAGTGGATCGCCCAGGAGCGCCGGCGAAAGGACGATCGGCGGCACCAGCGCTCCAAAGTGGCCGACCCGGCATGACCACATATACCAAGCCATCGGCGGGCAAGGCGGTGACCTGCTCGCCGGTAGGTTCGGGACACTTCAACAGCGCCGTTCGGACTCTTCCTGGAATCCCTCCCTGTAGGGGAGGGCCGTGCAACGTCTGGACTCAAAGAGTAGGGATCGGGCTCATGAGCGCAGCACGAACCCTCGATGTGGCCTGGTTGACCTCCTGGAGCAGCGAGATCAACCAGGCCCTCGCGCCGTTCCTCGCCGGTTTCATGAACCGCTTCGGCTACCCGCCGGGTGACAACCTCGTCCGCGTGGCTGATCAAGGCGCCGTTTCTACGGAGCCACCCCCGCCGCTGGACGCCTTCTACCGGGTCATCGATGCGGTCCTGCTACCCGACATCGGCAACGGGTGCTTCGTCCATCCGGCCGACCAGGTCGTCGGTGAGCTGCGTGAACAAGGCACCGTCCGGCTCGGCGAAGAGGCCCGCGGCATCATCTTCGCCAGCGACGGCGCTCTGCGTCTCATCACCGGTGCTGGCGTGATCTACCGGTCCCGGACCGCTTCCCGCGACAGCGAGTTCGTGCCCATCGGCGAGGACCTGCGCGACTACCTGGAACAGCTGCGGCACGCCGTGTTCGGCTTCATCCGCTCCGCAGAGCTCTGACGCCCAGGCCGCGGGTGGGCCTGGGCGCCGGCGGGGCGTAGTCACCAGGGGGCGGGGCCGAGGCGGTCGACGAAGACGCCGGACGGGCCGTCGGGGCCGAGCGTCGCGAGCCTGAGGATGGAGTCGGTGCCCTCGGTGACCGTCAGCGCGCCGGTGTGGTGGTTCATGTCGGTGGCGGCGAACGTGCGGTTGGCGATCTCGCCGGGAGTGGCGATGTTGAACTTGATGTGCGGTAGGGCCTGGGCGTAGCGGACGGTGATCATGTTCAGCGCCGCCTTCGACGAGCTGTAGGCGAGCTCGTGGAAGCGGGAGACGGGCTGCTCCGGGTCGGTCACGACCGCGAAGGAGCCGCCGCCGCTGGACACCATCACCACCCGCGGGTTGTCCGCCGCCTGCAGCAGGGGCAGGAACGCGTGGGTGACCCTGACGGGGCCGTACACGTTGGTGTCATAGACGGAGTGGATCTCCTCGGCCGTCGCCTCCGCCGGCGTGATGCCCCGGCCCGGCGCGCCGGCGTTGTTGATCAGGACGTCCAGCCGGCCGGTGTGCTCCCGGACGAGCCGGACGGCGCCGGCCACCGAGTCGTCCGAGGTCACGTCCAGCGGGACCATGACCACGTCGATGCCCTCGGCGGCCAGCTTGGCGGCGGCTTCCCGACCGCGGCCCTCGTCGCGCGAGCCGAGGAAGACCTTCCATCCCATCTCCCCGAGCCGCCGGGCCGCCTCGAGCCCGAGCCCCTTGTTGGCTCCGGTGATCAGTGCCTGTTCCATGGTCGCCTCCATAGGTGATCGTGCGTGTGGGGTTCAGCGGGCGCCCTGGGCCTCGGCCGAGAGGTCCTGCCAGTCGGCCCAGGTCTTCAGCCGGTCGGCGTAGGCCTGCTGGAGCATCGGGTAGAAGCCGAGCCCGAACAGGACCCGCAGGGGCGGGTTCTCGGAGTCGACGAGCTTGAGCAGCGCCTGGGCCGCGGCGGCCGGGTCGCCGGCGGGCTGCTTCCCTGCGACCGCGCCGAGGCGCTGCCGCAGGCCGTCGTAGGCCGGGGCGGGCTTGGCCATGTGGCCGTTGGCGAGCGGGTCGGGGTTCTTGCCGTCCCGGGTGGCGAACCCGCCGGGCTCGACGATCGTCACCTTGACGCCGAAGCCGGCGACCTCGCCGGCGAGGGCCTCGTTCAGGCCCTCCAGGGCCCACTTGGAGGCGTGGTAGGCGCCGCCGAGCGGCATCGCGATGAGCCCGGCCGCCGAGGACAGCTGGACGATGTGCCCCGAGCGCTGCTCGCGCAGGTGGGGCAGCGCGGCCTGGATCACCCACACCGCGCCGAACAGGTTGGTCTCCAGCTGGTCGCGCAGCTCCCGCTCGGTCAGCTCCTCGACCGCGCCGATCTGGGCGTAGCCGGCGTTGTTGACGATGACGTCCAGGCGGCCGAAGTGCTCCTTGGCCCGCCGCACGCTCGCGAAGACGGCGTCCTTGTCGGTCACGTCCATCTCCAGCGGCAGCACCGCGTCGCCGTAGGCGGCGACCAGGTCGTCGAGGCTTCGGACGCTGCGGGCGGTCGCGGCCACCTTGTCGCCGCGGGACAGCGCGGCCTCGGTGAATTCGCGGCCGAGGCCGCGCGACGAACCGGTGACGAACCAGACCTTGCTCATGGTGGCTTCCCGTTCCTTCGATGACGTCTGCCGGGCACCAGACACCGGCGCCCCGGCCCCTGTGACAGGCGCGGACGTGTGCGCTGCGCCACAGAGAAATCACTCCAGTGCAGTTACTGCACAGCTGTGCAATGACTGCACGTAGATATACTCAGATCGAGGGACGGCCGTCAAGACGGCCGTCGACCGGACCGAGGAGCGCGATGACCACTGACGATCCGGCCCGCCGCGGCGGGCGCGAGGCGCAGCGCCGCCGCACCCGCAAGGCGATCGTCGACGCGGCGGTGCGGCTGAGCGCCGGCGGGACGACGCCGTCCATCGACGAGATCGCGGCCGCCGCCGACGTGTCCCGCCGCACGGTGTACACCTACTTCCCGACCCTGGATCACCTGCTGATCGACGCGACCGCCGGCGCGCTCAACGAGCCTCCGGTCGAGCAGGCGCTGGCCGATCCCGCGCTCGCCGGCGACCCCGCGGCCCGGGTGGACGCCCTCATCCGGACCCTGCTGGCGCACTCGCCGCAATCACTCCCCTTGGGCCGCCGGCTGATCCGGCTGACCGTCGACCCGCCGGCCGACGACGCCCGGGAGGCGGCCGCCCCGCGCCGCAACCCCCGGCGGGTCGGCTGGCTGGAGCAGGCATGCGAACCGCTTCGCGGCACCCTGGACGAGGAGGCGTTCCAGCGCCTGATCTCGGCCCTGACCGTCGTGGTCGGCTGGGAGGCGCAGATCGCCCTGCGCGACGTCCGCGGCCTGGGCCCCCGAGCCGAGCAGGAGACCATCACCTGGGCCGCGCGCGCCCTCGTGGAGGCGGCGATCAAGGAGAACGGCGATTGACGCTGGGCCGGCGAGGACCGGGAACCCGGGAAGCCGTTCAGGGGGCCGGTGGCGGTAAGGCTTCGGCATTCAGGCGCCTGATCATTCCCGGTGCGCGACAGCACGGCCTATGCCGAAGGCATCATTCATTCTTCCTGCGGGGTGCCATTTGCAGCACAACGGCCGTCCCCTTGCCGCGGACCGCGCGACGCGGCCACCAGGGCGGCGGCGCCGAGCCCGGTGCGCCGCCCCTAGGAGGGATGACGCATCTGAGCCGGGTTTTGTTCGTGCGAAAGGGGCTGGAGTTTTGAGGAGTTGTTCACATGGCAAAAATGGTTGGGGAAAAGCCGCGGTGAGCATGTAAGGGGAATGTTCAACAAGCTAAGTAACGCCACGGCGCAAGGTTCCCTGCGGTTCGTGCTCCCCGCGGTGTCCGTGGCGGCCGTGCTCGGGCTGTCGGCCTGCGACGGCGGCACGTCCGGCGGCAACGCCACGGCGGGCAGCAGCGCCTCCACACCGGCCGGTCCGGTCGACAGCCCACCGGCGGCGCCGCCCTCGCAGAGCGCCGGCGGCGGAACGCCGGCCACCTCCCGCGCCCCTCAGGCCGGAGGCACGGAGCGCTGCGCGTCCGTGCACCTCAGGCCCAGCCTCGCGAACGGCGACGCGGCGGCGGGCAACCTGTACTTCACGCTGCGGCTCACCAACACGGGCTCGACGGCGTGCACGCTGTTCGGCTACCCGGGGGTCTCGCTGATCCGCCGCGACGGCAGCACGATCGGCAGGCCCGCGACGCACGAGGGCGCCCAGGGCCAGACGGTCCGGCTCGCCCCGGGCGGCAGCGCCACCGCCGTCCTGCACACCGCGAACAAGGGCGTCTCGGACAAGCCCTGCTGGCCCGTCCCCGACCTGCTGAAGATCTACCCGCCGGGCCGGACCGAGCCGCTCACCCTGCGCACCGACCGCCCCGAGGTGTGCGGCGACGTCTTCACCGTGACGGCGATGGCCAAGGCCTGACCGGTCCGTCCCGCCGGCCCGCTCCGCGCCCGCATGGGACGCGGGGCGGGCCGAGGCCCGGCGCTGGAAATGGCGTCCTCCCTTCCCTCTCCCGAAGGAGAGCGCTCAAGGGAAGAGGCGATTTCGCTCAGGAGTGCCCGATGATCCGGTGCGGCCGGTAGGGGGCCTCCAGCCGGGCCGTCTCCTCCTCGGACAGGGACACCTCCACCGCCGCGATCGCGTCGTCCAGATGGCCCACCTTGCTCGCCCCGACGATCGGCGCGCTCACCCCCGGCCTGCCGAGCAGCCACGCGAGCGCGAGCTGCGCCGGAGGCAGGCCGCGTTCGGCGGCGACCGCGCGCACCGCGTCGACGATGTCGAAGTCCGCGTCCTCGTACATGGCGTGGGCCAGCCGGTCGCTGCCGGACCGGACCGTGCTCGGCCGGCTGCCGCGGTGGCGGCTCCCGGTGAGCAGCCCGCGCGCCAGCGGGCTCCACGGGATGACGCCCACCCCCTGGTCCAGGCAGAGCGGGACCATCTCCCGCTCCTCCTCCCGGTAGACGAGGTTGTAGTGGTTCTGCATCGACACGAACCTGGTCCAGCCGGCCGCCTCGGCGATGTGCTGCGCCTTGGTGAACTGCCAGGCGTACATGCTGGAGGCCCCGATGTAGCGCGCCTTGCCGGCCCGCACCACGTCGTGCAGGGCCTCCATGGTCTCCTCGATCGGCGTCTCAGGGTCCCAGCGGTGGATCTGGTAGAGGTCGACGTGGTCGGTGCCGAGCCGGGTCAGCGAGGCGTCGATGGCGGCCAGCACGTGCTTGCGGGACAGTCCCCGGTCGTTCGGGCCCGGACCCGTCGGGAAGTACACCTTCGTGGCGAGGACGTAGTCGTCGCGGCGCGCGAACAGCTTCCTGAGCAGCCGTCCGGTGATCTCCTCGCTGACGCCGCCGGAGTACATGTCGGCGGTGTCGAAGAACGTCACGCCGGCCTCGACCGCGCGGCGCACGATCGGCTCGGCCGCGTCCTCGCCCAGCAGCCATTCCAGCGAATCGGGGTCGCCGTACGTCATCATGCCCAGGCAGATCCGGGAGACCCGCAGTCCCGACGAGCCCAGCCTCGTGTAGTGCATGTCGTCCTGCCTTTCCTGTGTGAGCGAGTGATTCACCGCGGCCCGGGCCGTCGGTGGAGCGCGACCGAGAGCGCCACGAGCCCCACGCCGGCGAGCTCGGCGGGCGAGGGGACCTGCCGGAGCACCCCGACGCCGATCACCGTCGCCGTGGCCGGGAGCAGCGCCACCATCAGCGCGTACGTGGACCGGGGCATGCGTGCCATGGCGAGCTGGTCGCACACGTACGGGATCACCGACGAGCAGATCCCCACCCCGGTCCCCGCGGCGAGGACGGCGGGGTCCAGCAGCGTGGGGGCGGCCTGCCGGGCGGCCACCGGCACGACCAGCACGCAGGCGACGAGCATGGCGGCGGCGAGGCCGTCGACGCCGCCCAGCCGCCGGGCCGTGCGGTGGGCCAGCACGATGTAGGCGGCGAACAGCACCGCGTTGGCGAAGGCGAACACCAGGCCCGGCGGATCCCCGGCCGGCCTGACGCCGGTCAGCGTGTAGACGCCGCCGGCGGCCGCCAGAAGCGCCGCGAGGTTACGCGCCGTGCGGGCGCCGAGCGCCGCCAGCACGATGACCGGCAGGAACTCGATCGCGGCGACGGTCCCCAGCGGCACGCGGGCGATCGCCAGGTAGAAGCAGGCGTTCATAGCCGCGAGCACCGCGCCCCAGGCGACGACCGTGCGGCGCCCCCCGGCATCGAGCCGGGCGAGGGTCCGCCAGGGGCGGCGCCAGAGCGCGAGCACGAGCGCGGCGCTCCAGATCCTCAGCGCCGCGACCCCGAGCGGGGCGAGCCTGGCGAACAGGAGCACGGCGAAGGCCGGGCCGAGGTAGTGGAAGAGGGCGCCCCCGATGAAGAAGGACCAGGGAGGCGCCGCGGCGAGGGCGGCGCGGGGGCCGGTGATCGGCATGCCGCCATCGTCGTCCGGCCCGTAATTTGGAGGAATGGCGAATCGAAGGATCAGGCCCGAGCGGACCTACGAACCCAAGGGGATCGACGCCCTCGACCTTCGCATCCTCACCGAGCTGCAGGACGACGCCAGGGTGAGCTTCGCCGAGCTGGGCCGCCGGGTCGCGCTGTCGGCCCCCGCGGTGGCCGACCGGGTGCAGCGGCTGGAGGAGTCCGGGGTGATCACCGGCTACCGCGCCGAAGTCGACCCGCGGGCCCTCGGCTTCCCGGTCACGGTGATGGTCCGCATCCGCCCGGCGGTCCGGGAGCTCCAGCGCATCTCCAAGATCGCCCAGGAGGTCCCGCAGATCGTCGAGTGCTACCGGATGACCGGCGACGACTGCTTCTACTTCACGATGCACCTGCGGGCCGTCGACGAGCTCGAACCGATCCTGGACCTGTTCACCCCCTACGGCCACACGACGACGTCCCTCATCCACACCGCGCCCGTGCCGCGCCGCCCGCTGCCCCTGGACTGAGAGACCCGGAGCCGCCCCTCAGCACGCGAAGCACCCCGGAAACGACACCGGGCGCTCGCAGTGCTCCGCGAACGCCCATGCCGAGAATGGCGGGTCGCGTGGGACTCGAACCCCCGACCTACGGATAAAAGTTGCCGTCACCCGTCACCACGCCCTACCGGAACCACCGAGCAGCTGTATGCCGATCGGCATGCCGGCCGCGTCGTGACCGACCGGCAGGGACAGGGCCGGGAAGCCGGTGATATCGGCGGGGGATGACAGGCGCACGTAGGCGTCGGAGACGGCATCAAGGGCCGTCACCGGGACGGCCGGGGCGGCGATCACGTTGACCTCCTGGAACAGGCGGGCCCACTCCCGCCGCATCAGCGTGGGCATCATCAGCCCCCACTGGGCGGCCTGGACATAGCAGGTCATCGGGACGTCGATCTCGACGAGCCGGGCGCCGAGGGCCTCCAGCCGCCAGAAGGCGGCCGCCACCTCCGGGTCGACGCGGTCGAAGTAGTGGTTGCGCGGCACGCCGGCGCGCAGCCCCGCGAGGCAGGCGTCCCCGCCCGGCCGGTGGTCCGCGGCGGGGGCGGCCAACGCGGCCAGGACAGCGACGTCACGCCGTGCCGCGGGACGAGCCCGTAGGTCGGCTTCAGGCCGACGACGCCGTTGAGCGCGGCCGGCGCCCGGATCGACCCGCCCGTGTCGGTGCCGACCGCGAAGGCCGCCATGCCCGCGGCGACGGCGACGGCGGACCCGCCGGCGTTCCGGCCCCGGTCCCAGGCGTTGCCGGTCTGCGGGGTGGTCAGGCTGTAGGCGAACTCGTGCGTGTGCGTCTTGCCCGGCAGGACCGCGCCGGCCTCCGCCAGGCGCGCGGCGACCGTGCTGCCGGCCTGCGCGTTCTCGTCGACATCGACCCGCGGCAGTCCGAGGCCACGCGCCGCGCGCTGCTCGCCTCGCTCGCCGACACCGGCACGCTCGTCCTCGGCACCCACTTCGCCCCGCCCGCCGCGGGCCGCGTCGTCACCCACGGGGGCGCCTACCGCCTCGCCCCCGTCGACCCGCGCTGACGCGGGGCGGAACGCCGAAGGGCCCCGGCGTTCGCCGGGGCCCTTCGCGTCAGTGAGGTCAGGACACGACCGTGGTGGTGACCAGGTTGTCCTGGTTGGGCTTGACGGTGCAGGTGACCTCGGAGGTGCCGAGAGTCGCACCGGACGAGTTCTTGAGAGTGGCGGTGAAGGCGAGGTTGGACAGGCGGTACTCGGCGGTGCCGGCGCTGCGGAAGTAGAGGGAGATCAGCCTCGTGTCGTCGGTCATCGAGAAGATGGTGCCCGAGGACACGGGCCTCTGGGGGAAGGAGTGGCTGAGATAGAGGGGGACCGTGGTGCCGTTCGGCTGGGTGACGTTGAGCCTGATCGAGCCGTCGATCTGGATGGAGGAGACGCCGGCGGCGGCCAGGCCGGTGGCGGTGCTCTGGAAGAAGGACAACGCCGTGGTGATGTCCACCGGCGTGGTGCCGACGTTCACCTGGGCGGTGTCGTCGAACGTGCCGGCGAAGCTGATCAGGGCGTTCTCGTTCGACAGGTTCGGGAAGAGGCCGAAGGAGCAGCTGTAGGTGAGGACCTTGTTCACCGTCGCGGCCTGTGCGGGCACGGCGACCGTACCGGTGAGGGCGGCGGTCGCGGCCATGACGAAAGCGGCGTACTTGATGACGGACTTCATCCAGGGACCCTTCGAGATGTTTGAGCGGTTCCGACCCGGCAAGGGGTAATGCTGGGCATTCGCCGCGATTGTCCCTATATTCAGGTGGGCGGCGCCTGTGCTCCGCGCGCACAGGCATCGTCTGTCAGCGCATCCGTTCGACTCACCTGCGATCTCCGGGAATGGCGGCTGGGCCGGGCTGCTAACGAGGTCGGCTCCCCGGTCGCGCATACATCGGCGCTGAAGATTCGTATGTGATTCCGTCTCATCGCAGCCCACTGCGCCAGGTGTGTAGTGATCTGGAAGCGGAGCGTGGTGCCCGCCCCTGGCCGTTGTTTTCCATGCGCTGACGGACGAATCTCGAGCGAGGGGGTAAGCACTTTGATTCAAATGAGCTCGATACGGTGCTGCGCCGTCAAGTTGCTGAGGTGCGGCGGGACGGCTGTTCCTGGCTTTTCAGATTTCTCGGTGGTGCCCTCGATCGGATCCGGACCGGGTTCGTGGAGTGGTGCCGCCGCGATTTGGCCGGGCGCCCCGTCCGCGCGATCGGCGCCAAATTGGGGCTGACCGACCCGACGCGTTTCGGGCGGATCTTCCGTGAGCCCTGCGGCATGGCGCCCGCCCGGTACCGGCAGCACCACGCGCTTTCCACAGCGGCGGGCTGACGGGCGGCCGCACCGCCTCGACGTAGACCGGAACGATCCGTCCGCACGAATGCCGGTTAGCGTGTCGCCGAATCCAGAAGGGCGGCCTGCTGAACGCCGAAGGGCCCCGGCGAAAGCCGGGGCCCTTCGCGTCAATGGGGTCAGGACACGACCGTGGTGGTCACCAGGTTGTTCTGGGCGGGCTTGCGGGTGCAGGTGACCGCCGAGGTGCCGATGGTCGCACCAGACGAGTTCTTGAGAGTGGCGGTGAGGGAGATGGTGGACAGGCGGTACTCGACGGTGCCGGCGGTGTGGAAGGTGAGGGCGGGGATGTACGAGGCGGCACTCTGCGTGAGTACCTGACCTGAGGTCACTGTCTGGGCGGGGAAGGAGTGGCCCAGGTAGAGGGGGACCGTCCTGGTCGGCTGGACGACGTCGAGCTTGACCGTGCCGGAGAACTGGACGGAGGACGCGCCGACGGCGGCCAGGCCGTTGCTGGTGCTCTGGCTGAAGGAGAACTGGCTGGTGACGTCCACCGGATTGGTGGCGACGTCTACCTGGGCGGTGTCGTCGAACGTGCCCCTGAAGCTGATCAGGGCGTTCTCGTTCGACAGGTTCGGCAGGGTGCCGAAGGAGCAGGTGTAGCCGAGGACGCTGTTCACCGTGGCGGCCTGCGCGGGCGCGGCGACCGCGCCGGTGAGGGCGGCGGCCGCGGCGGCGACGGCGGCGAACTTGATGGCGACCTTCATGCGCGATCACTCCATGGGTGTGAGTGGTTCGGGCCCGGCAATGGGTGATGCCGGGTATTCGCCGCAATCGTCGCCATATTCGGGTGCCGGTGCCTGTGCTCCGCGCGCACAGGCATCGTCCGTCAGTGCACCCGCCCGAATCGCCTGCTTTCTTCTCACGCAGAACCGCCCATCGTGAGCGGGCCCGTCCGGGCAGTGATTCCCTACCTGCCGATCGACTACTGAATGAACTTCTCGGATAGCAGGGTGTGACACTGCCCGATCTCCAGAAATGGTGGCCGGCCCATGCTGATAACGAGGACATAGAGGTAGGCGCATGAGCGTCACCGTTGGCGATTCGTGCGTGGCGCCGACTGCGTCCCGCCGTTTCGCACGTGTGGTGGCCTGGGGGCGGAGCGCAGTGCCCGTCCCTGTTCGTCGGCTCCCGTGCGCCGACGGGTGAAGTCCTGACGGAGAGCATGAACACCTTGACTCGCATGAGTTTAAGAAGGTATTGACTTGCGTAAGTTTGGTGCGGTGCTGTGCCGTCGAGTTGCTGGGGGCAGGACGGGCGATGGCTGTTCTTGACTTTACGACACTTTCGGTGGCGCCTCCCGAGAGGTTCGATCTGTGGGCCGACACCTGTGCTCGGCAATACCTTCCGTGCAAGACGACCAGCCCTTTCGAGAACGATTTTGTGGCTTCGGTGCGCAACGTCGCGTGCGGGTCGGTCCAGATCTCGCGGTTGCGGCACCCGCCTCTGCGCAGCTGGCGATCACCACAACTGGTCCGCAGCAGTGACCCGGAGGTGCTCACCCTTCTCCACCCGGCCTCCGGACGGACACATCTCGTCTCCGAGGGCCGGCATGCCTCGCTGAGCGGTGGCGAAGGGGCGCTGCTGAGCAGCTCCCACCCCTTCAACGGCTGGCATACCGGCGACGACCACACCGACGTGCTGCTCATCGAGATCGGGCGCGCCGCCCTGAAGCCGCTGCACCGCTCGCTGGACCGGCTGCTGTGCACGAGCCTGGACCTGGGGCAGGGCATGGGCGCGGTTCTGCTCGCCCACGCCCACGCCGTCGTGGAGCAGGCGGAATCCCTGACGGCGGTCGATCGTGCGCGGCTGGAAGGCAGCACGCTGGATCTGGTCCACGGACTGCTCGCGGGACACCTCGACGGGCGGATCTCCGCGCCGCAGCAGACCCTGCTGCAGCGGATCAAGGCGTTCGTCCTGAGGGAGCTGGCCGACCCCGAGCTGTCGCCGAGGGCGGTCGCCGAAGCCCAGCGCGTGTCCCTGCGGTACCTGCACCGGCTGTTCGAGGCCGAGGACCTCAGCGTCTCCGCCTGGATCCGGGCCGAGCGGCTGGAGCGGTGCCGCCGCGACCTGGCCGATCCCGCCTTGGCGGGGTGCCCCGTCCACGCGATCGGCGCGAAATGGGGACTGACCGACCCGACGTACTTCGGGCGGGTCTTCCGCGAGGCCTACGGCATGTCGCCCGCCCGGTACCGGCAGCACCACGGCACGCTCCCCTTGGATGCCGCAGTGGGGGCCGTGCCGCTCCGACGCAGGCCAGCCGGCCTATGAGTGGGTCGCGTGGGAACCGCGGCGATCGGGCATGCGTGCCGCTACCGCCGATGGGGGTTCGTGTCAGGTGCCTCGCACGCTTTGTGCCGAGGGAAAACGCCGGAATGCCGGCCTCCCGAGGGCATCGACCGGGAGGCCGGCACTGGCGTTCTCACCGCGCCGTGCAGTGCCCGGCACCGCTTTTGCCGCGGCGACCGGCGGCTCTGCTCGTCCTACTCGGTCCGCAGCGCGGTGGCGGTCCGGGTCCGTGCCGCCCAGCCGGCCGGCGGCAGTGCCCCGAGCAGGGCGATCACGATCCCGCCGGCCAGCAGGGGGACGAGCAGCCCGGCGGTGTAGACGTGGGACACGCTCGGCGGCAGGTGCCGGCCGATCGCGTGCCCCATCGGGGTCAGCGTCGCCTGCTCCATCGCGACCCCGAGCGGGACCCCGACCAGCCCGGCGATCAGGCCGGTGAGCGCCACCGAGGCCAGCACCATCGCCATGGTCTGCCCGGGGGTCATCCCGAGGGCCTTGAAGATCCCCAGATCATGAACCCGCTCCCGGGTGTCCTGCACGACCATGCTCAGCACGCCGAGCGCGGCGACCGCCATCATCATCAGCGTGAGCGTGGCCACCAGGGCGCCCATGGTGATCACGATGATGTTCTTGCCCGCCCCCGAGTTCGACTGGACCGAGGCGTTCAGCGGGGTCAGCGCGGCGGCGGCCGAGGCGGACCAGTCCGATCCGCTGACGTTCGAGGCCAGCTCGACGTTGAACTGGTCGATGCGCGGGGTCAGGCCGGCGGCGGTGAAGGCGGCCGCATCCGTCATGACCGTGTAGTCGCCCTGGTTGGTGTCGAAGTTGACGCCGACCACCTTCAGCGACAGTCGCTTGTTCCGCTGCACCACGGTGACGTCGTCACCGACATGGATCCCCGCCGCCGAGGCCAGCTTGTCGCCGACCACGGCCTCGCCGGGCGCCGCATACCAGCGGCCGGACAGCAGCTCCATGTTCGTCCAGGAGAAGTCGCCGGTGACCGTGAACACCTTCGCCGGTTCGCCGCCGGTCGGGGCGCCGACCATGGTCGCGCCGCTGTCGCCCCAGCCGAACGTGGTCTTCGTGCCAGGGATTCCGGCGAGCGCGGCGGCCACCTTGGCGGCGTCCAGGTGCGGGGCGCGCGGATCGTTGGGGCCGTAGCGGTCCCAGGGCACGCCTACGGCGGCTGTGGGGATCACGAGCTTCGACGCGACGTTGAAGCCCGAGGTACTGGTGTCCAGGTACCGGTTGAACCCGGACTCCAGCCCTACTGCGAACGTGGCGCTCACCACGCCGAACAGCACCGCCGCGCCGACCAGTACGGTCCGGGCCGGCCGGGCGAACGGCTGGGCCAGGCCCAGCGACACGGCCCGGGGCAGCGGCAGCCGCGAGGCCAGCCGCTGCGCCGTCCGACCGCCCCCGGCCTTGGGGGCGCGGCCGGCGACCAGAGCCCGCACCGTCGGCATCCGGCCGGCCCGCAGTGCCGGGATCACCGCCGTGACGCCGACGACCAGCAGGGTGCCCAGCGGCACCGCGGCGCTGACCCACAACGGAATCGTGGCACCGGCCGCGCCGAGCTGCCCGGCGGCCCCGTCCAGGATCGGCACGGCCAGGAGGTTGCCGGAAACCGTGCCGAGCACCACGCCGAGCGTCGCAGGGATCATGGCCTGCGCGGCGTAGGCGCGGGCCACCTGCGAAGGGGTGAAGCCCAACGACTTCACAATCCCGATGCGCCGGATTCCCGAGGCCACCGCCCCGCTGACCACGATCGAGATGATCAGCACCGCCAGGAACAGCCCGAGGAACCCGAAGGCGATCAGGAACGGCACGTAGGCCTTGGCGTTCCCGGTCGCCTGCTGCTCCGCGGTCAGGTACGACTGGCCGCTCTGGACCGCGCCGGCCGGCGCGGCGGCGGCCACCGCCTGCTTGCCGGTGGCGATGTCGGCATCGGTCCCGGCCTTGGCGAACCGGTAGAGCATCTGCTCGTCGGACCTGGCGCCGGCGGCGGTAAGCCGCGCGAAACCGTCGGCGGTGGCGAAGGCGGTCGCGCTGTCGGTCACCGAGCCGGCGAAGCCGACGACCTTGAACGACGGCTTGCCCGGCAGGGAGGAGAACACCACCGAACCGCCGAAGCAGCCGGCGGCATAGTGCTGCCACGGCAGGGCGATCTCGCCCGGGCCGGCCGGCCAGCGCCCCTGGGTCAGCGCCAGCCGGTCCATCCCGGAGGTGCCGCCCAGGTCGGGCCGGGTGGTGACGGTGATCGGGCCGTTGTCCTGCCCGGCGAGATCCTTCTCGGGGCAGTCCGTGCCGATGGTCGTGTCCAGGGCGGCGGCGATCGGATACGGTCCGGCCGCGTCGGCGACGCCGGCGGCGTGAGCGGTGGCGGCGGCCTGCACGGCCGTGACCTTCGAGCTGTCGAACTGGACCGCCAGGTGCGCGCCGTTCCGGGCTTTGAAAGCGTGCTCGAACGGGGCCTGCACGACGGTCAGCAGGCCGAGGGAGAGTACCGAGGACGTCACCGCGGCGAACGTCGTCAGGGCCATGACGAGGGACTGGACCCGGCGCCGGCCCACGCCGGAGCGTACGACCTTGCCCAAGGCGCTCACCGGCTCACCGCCGGCAGCGGGCGGGATCCGGCCTCGAAGAGGCGCCGGGGCATCGGCGGCTTGCGCGGCGTCATCCGGCCGCTCCCGCCGGACGGGTCAGCGGCATGCCGGCACTGCTGCCGTCGTTGACGACGTCCCGCTCGACCGCGCCGTCCACCAACTCGATCGTGCGGCGCGCGGTGCTCGCGGCCAGCCGCACATCGTGGGTGACCAGCAGGATGGTCTGCCCCTCACTGTTCAGATCCAGCAGCAGCCGGCGCACGTCCTCGGCCGAGCTCGAGTCCAGCGCGCCGGTCGGCTCGTCGGCCAGCAGCAGCGCTGGCTTGTTCATCAAGGCCCTGGCCACCGCCACCCGCTGCCGTTGCCCGCCGGACAGGCGTTGCGGATAGGCCTTGGCGTGCCGGTCGATGCCCAGCGAGCCGAGCAGTTCGACGGCCCGCTGCTTCGCTTCGCCCTTGCCCATCCCGGCCAACTGCGCCGGAACCAGGACGTTGTCCAGCACGGTCAGGTCGTCGAGCAGGTTGAAGAACTGGAAGATCATGCCGATCGAGGCCCGGCGGTACTTCGCCGACCCGGCCTCACCGAGCCGGTCGACGCGGGTGCCGCCGACGGTCACGGTGCCGCTGGAGGGCCTGTCCAGACCTGCGATCAGGTTCAGCAGCGTGGACTTCCCGCTGCCGGAATGGCCGAGGATCGCCACGCACTCACCGGCCGCCACGGACAAGGTCACACCGGCCAGCGCGGGCGGGCCGTCGTCGTATTTCTTCGTCGTGTCGCGAAGTTCGATCAATGGTGCGTTCGTCATGTCCGCGAACCTAGGAACGGAACGCCGCCCGCCGCGTCGGCCGGTGGATGGCACCGTATCCCCAGGCCATCGGCCCAGCGGCGTACCGGCGTACATCCCCGGGACGACGCGCGGAGCCGGCGCCGCTGAATACGATCTCCGCATGGAAGGGCTCCTCCAGCGACTCTCGACATCGAAGTGCGTGGCCTGGCTGACGGCTCAGGCCGTGGTGCTGGCCACCGCCTGCTTCTACGCGCTGATGCTCGCCTGGACGATGCCGGCCTCCCGGACCGGGCTCTTCTTCGTGCTCGCCCTTCCGGTCCTGCTCGTGCGCCGTCTGCCGGCGGCGGTCTTCGCGGCGGTCCTGGGCGAGGCGGTCCTCGGCGACTTCTTCGGCGCGCGGCCCTCCATCGTGTTCGTCCTGCTCGTCGCCTTGGGTGGGTACCTCGCCGTCCGGCGGCCGAAGGCCGCCGCCGCCGGCTCCGTCGCGGCCGTCGCGGCCGCGTTCGTCAACGTCACCCACGTCCCCGGGGAGACCGTCAGCGACGCGGTCCAGTTCGCCGGGGGGCTCGCGCTGGGGTTCGCGGTCGCGTGGGTCTTCGGAGGGGTGTACCGCAAACGCCGCGAATACCTCGAAGCCCTGGACGAGCAGAGGGCGGCCCGCGCCGTCCTGACCGAGCGGCTGCGGATCGCCCGCGAACTGCACGACAGCGTCGCGCACAGCATCGGGATCATCACGGTGCTGTCGGGAGCGGCGGCACGGGTCGTCCAGACCAGGCCCGAGCAGGCACGGCAGGCGCTGACCGGCATCGAGACCACCGGCCGGGAGACGCTGCTCGAGCTGCAGCGCATGCTCGGGGCGCTGCGCCGTGCCGAGCCGGACGACGCCATGCCGCAGGCCGCTCCGCTGGCGCCGGCCGGCGGCCTGGCCGACGTCCCGCGGCTCGCCGAACGCACGGCCGACGCCGGGGTGCGGGTCCACGTGACCTGGCGGGGCGAGCGGCGTCCGCTGCCGCCGGAGATCGAACTGTCGGCGTTCCGGATCATCCAGGAGTCGGTGACGAACGTGGTGCGGCATTCCGGGGCGCGGACGTGCCGGGTCGCGGTCGGTTACGAGCCGAAAGGAGTGACGATCGAGGTGGTGGACGACGGGGACGACGGCCTCGCCGGGCCGGGCCGCCGGAGGCCCACCGCGGCCGGCGGGAGCGGCTTCGGCCTGCTCGGCATGCGCGAGCGGGTGACGTTGCTGTCCGGCCAGTTCAGCGCCGGCCGGCGTCCGGAGGGCGGGTTCCGGGTGACGGCGAGGCTCCCGGCATGAGCGTGCGGGTGCTGCTGGTCGACGACCAGCCGCTGCTGCTGGTCGGGCTCGCGATCCTGATCGGCGACACCGACGACCTGGAGGTGGCCGGCGAGGCCCACGACGGCCGCGAGGCGGTGCGCCTGGTGCGCGAGCTGCGCCCGGACGTCGTGGTGATGGACGTCCGGATGCCGGGCATGGACGGGATCGAGGCGACCCGGCAGGCGACCGCCGAGCCGGACCCGCCCAAGGTGCTGGTGCTGACGACCTTCGATGACGACGAGTACGTCTACGGCGCACTGCGCGCCGGGGCCAGCGGATTCCTGCTCAAGAGCATGGCCCTGGACGCGCTCCTGGACGCGATCCGCGTGGTGGCGGCCGGCGACGCGCTGATCGCGCCGAGCGTGACCCGGCGGCTGATCGCGGACTTCGCCGGAACGTCCGGCCCCCCGGCCCCCGGACCCGCCGCGGACCCGCCTCTCCTCGCGGAGATCACCGGCCGGGAGCGCGAGGTGCTGGCACTGGTCGGACAGGGACTGTCGAACACCGAGATAGCCGAGCGGCTGGTGATCAGCGCGGCGACGGCGAAGACCCATGTCGCGCGCCTGTTCGCCAAGCTCGAGGCCCGGGACCGCGTCCACCTGGCGATCATCGCCTTCGAGGCGGGACTCGCACCGCGCAGACGGTAGGGCAGAACGATCGCCGACCGCGAGTTCGCCGCGTTGAACTGCGCGACGTGGGCTCGCGCGCCCTGCCGCCCATCGCGATGGTGCACGCCGACGTGTGCCTGTTCACCAAGCCCGCCACCGCCCGGGATGGAGACGCCCGATGAACCAGCACCCCGGACACAACGGCGACGACCAGTGGTTGCCGTCGGTGCTGGCCACCGGCCAGCAGCCCTCACGCACCCAACGCAAGGACCGCTACAACGCCGAGTCGATGCGCCACCCCGCCAAGATGCTGCCCGCCATCGCCGCCCAGGTCATCAAGGCGTTCACCCGCCCTGGGGAACTGGTCGTCGACCCCGTGTGCGGGATCGGCACCACCCTGGTCGAAGCCGTCCACCAGGGCCGCGACGCGATCGGGATGGAGCACGAGCACGATTTCGCGTTGCTGGCCTCGGGCAACCTTTCCCGCGCCCGCTGCCAGGGCGCCACCGGGACCAGGCTGGTGGTCTGGGGCGATGCCCGCGGCATCCACCGGAGTATTCCCTGAACGATGTGGCGAGGCCGCCCTGGTTCTCACCTCGCCCCCGTACGGGACTTCCACTCACGGGCATGTGCGGGTCGGCGCCAAGAGCGGCGGCGGGAAGGTCGACAAGTGGGACCACCGCTACTCCACCGACCGCGGCGACCTCGCCCACCAGAACCTGGACGGGCTGCTGGAAGGGTTCGGACAGATCCTGGCCAGGTCGGCGATCCTGCTGCGGCCCTTCGGGGTGGTCGCGGTCACCGTCCGCCCGATCCGGGTCAAGGGCGAGCTGATCGACCTGCCCGGCCTGGTCACCGACACCGCCCAGCAGGCGGGGCTGGTGCTCACGGACCGGCTGGCCGCGGCTGCTGGCCGGAGTGCGTGATGGGCAGCTGGTCAACCGGGCCTCGTTCTTCCAGATGTTGGAGACCCGCCGGGCCCGCGAACATGGCCTGCCCGCCTGCGCCACCGCCCACGAAGGCCTCCTGGTCTTCCAGCGCGCCACCGACCTGAACGGCGGCCGGCGATGACGCGGCCCGCCCTCACCGCCCATGCACCCGACCGCGCAGGCCGCCGCGACCGCGTCACCGAACTGCTGGCCTGGCTCCAGCTCGGCAACCTGAGGCCGGTGCGGACGCGCCCGCTACCTGACCAGCCGCGAGGATCGCCGCGCCCGGCCCCAAGCTGCGCGCCTACCGGTGCGGCGACCGCTGGCACCTGACCTCACCGCCTGGCCGACCGCAGCACATCACCTCGCCCATCACCGTCCACGTCGTCGAGCCGCTCCAGCCCTGCAGGCTTGACCTGGCCGAACGAGGTGAGCGCCGATACCGGTCCCGTCGCCACCGCCCCGCCGGGTCCGACACCACCGGCCCGGACCGGGACCCGGCACGGCGGGCGGTTACCGGCCCGCCACCGGGCGGCCGGTGACCGGCACCCGCAGGAACACGTCGCGCGTGGTCGCGCCGGAGGAGTCTCCACGACTCACCGGCGCGGCCCGCGCCGCTGCCCGTCCTGCGCAACCGCACCACAAGGAGCCGCCACCATGTCCCTGCAGCCCACGCACACCACCGGCAACACCCCGGCCATGCCCACCCGGTTCGCCCTCTACGGACACGCCCCGGCCCTGTCCGCCACCGGCACCACCTTCCGCATGCAGGAATGGCAGGACAGCCTGACCGCCCGCGAGCTGATCGAACCGCGCGGCGGGCAGGTCGTCATCCGGTACTACGACCTCGAGCCCGAAGGCCGGTCCCGCTTCCACCGCGACCCCTGGGGACAGCGCCCCCAGGCCCGCGCCCTGCTCGACGCGCTCACCATCCCCATCTTCGATGCCGTCATCATCACCAAGATCACCACCCGCACGTTCGGCGGCTCCTGCCTCTGGAACGTCGCCGCGCTCCTGCACCACTACGGCAAGCAGCTGTGGATCGGCGACCTCGCCGGGCCGCTCGACCCCACCGCCCCTGCCCACGTCCTGCTCATGAAGATCCTCGGCGGGGCCTGCCCGGACGGAGGCGGCGCGTGACGCGCGGACTGAGCGAGACCGACATCCGACAGCTGCCCGCCCTCACCGACCTGGTCACCGCCGCACGCGCACTCGGCATCGGACGCACCCGCGCCTACCAGCTCGCCCGCACCGGCCAGTTCCCCTGCCGAATACTGCGCATCGGCCACCACTACCGCGTGCGCACCGCCGACCTGCGCACCTACCTCGGCCTCGATACCCCTGCCGCCCCGAAGTGCTGCACCAGCACACCTCGACCTCGCACGCACCGACGTACACACACAAGGAGTAATAGATGGCCGCCACCGGAAGCACCTTCAAGGCCTGCGGCTGCCGCGATGAAGAGGGCAAGCTGCTGTACAAACGCTGCCCCGACCTCTACCGCGCCGACGGCCGCTGGAGCGCCACCCACGGCACCTGGGGCTATCAGCTGGAGCTGCCGCCCAACGGCGACGGGACACGCCGCAACCCGCTGCGCCGCAGGGGCTTTCCCACCCAGACCGCTGCCGAAGATGAGATGGGCAAAGCCAAGGAACTCCTGGCCATCGCCGGCACCGACCAGGCCACCAGAGTCCAGATCGCCGACCTGATCATCGCGACCGTCCGCAAGACCAAGGCGCTCCCCGATCCCGGAGAAGTACGGCGCAAGGTCGGCACCGGCCAAGACCTCACCCACGACTACACCGTGAGCGAGTACCTGGACCGCTGGCTCAAGGGCCGCGGCAGCCTGCGCGACAGCACCAAGCACAGCTACGCCGACCACATCCGCCTGTACTACAAGCCCATCATCGGCGACGTCCCGCTCGCCCGGCTGCGGCTACACCACGTCGAGCGGGTCTTCGAGGAGATCGACGAACTCAACCAGACCATCATCCAGGCCCGCCAATCCGACGACCTGCAGTTGCGGGCCAAGGTCAAAGGCCGCCGCCTGATCAGCGCGGCCACCAAGCAGCGCATCCGCGCCACTCTTCGCGCCGCACTCAACAGGGCCATCAAGGAACGCCTCATCGAGGTCAACGTCGCCGCCCTGGTTGACCTGCCGTCGGGCAAGGCACCCAAGGCGCTGGTGTGGACCGAAGACCGCATCGCCCAATGGCAGCGCGATTTCATCGCCCACACCGAACGCATGAACGCCGCCCGACGCCACCAGATTCGGCTCGAACCCGCCAAACGCATCGGCCCGCACGTCAACCGCCTGGACGCCTACATCGGCGCGCCCCGCCCCTCCAAGGTCATGGTCTGGACCCCGGCTCTGACCCGCATCTTCCTACAGCGCGCCCGCGGCCACCGCCTCTACGCCCTCTACCACCTCATCGCGTTCCGCGGCCTCCGCAGAGGGGAGGCGTGCGGGCTGCGCTGGAAGGATCTGGACCTGGCCGGCAAGACCGTCGATGTCTGCTGGCAGATCACCCAGAACGGAACACAGACCGCTCAGGGCAAACCCAAGTCCGAAGCCGGCGAGGCCACCGTCAGCCTGGACACCGCCACCGTCAAGGAACTGCGCGCGCACAAAGCCCGGCAGAACGCCGAACGCCTGGCCGCCGGGAACGCCTGGACCGAGACGGGGTTCGTGTTCACCACCCCGACCGGCCAGCCGGTCATGCCCAACGACATCACCGACGACTTCGAGCAACTGTCCATGGAAGCCGGCCTGCCCTCGATCCGCCTGCACGACCTGCGCCACGGCGCGGCCTCCATCCTGCTGGCGGCCGGACACGACATGAAGGTCGTCCAAGAGACCCTGCGGCTGTCCTCGATCACCATCGCCGCCGACATCTACACCAGCCTGCTCCCCCAACTGGCCCAACAATCCGCCGAAGACGCCGCCGCCCTTCTTTTGGGCACCCGCGTCCTCAGCACCGAGCACGTCGGAGACAGCCAGGCCACAGTCACAAAACTCGTTTGACCTGCCGATCATGTACCCTGGTACGGATTGAGCTTTTTGCAACCTGATTGGAGCAGGCTGCAATCACAGGTTGATTCCAGGATACTGGTTTCACTCTGAGCACGGCGAAACCCCAGGTAAATGGGTTGAACAGCCAAGAACAATCAGACCCCACCAAAGGGTCCAGGTGCTGTTCTACCGCGTCGGGCTGGATTCGTCGCGCTCGCCCCTGACCCGGTTGCACCAGGTGATCGCCGAGCACCTCGGCGACACCGACGATGACCAAGCGCTGGAGGCGGTCGGCTACACGGTGTCGGCGGTTAACTCACTGCAGGCCGCCCGCTACCGCGAACACCTCAGCGTGCCGGGCGCCAAGAGCGACGCCGCCGACGTGTACATGCCGGCCGACACGGTCCGCGGCTGCTGAGCCTTCCGGGCTGCCGGCCCTGGCCGACAAAGGCTATCAAGGCCAGCCGGAGACGGTCACGCCCTACAAGAGCCGGGGCAAGCCCCAATCCTCAAAAGGACGCCAACCGCTCCCACGTCCGGCTGCGCGGCCTGGGCGAGCGCGCCAACGCGCAGTTGAAGTCCTGGCGCATCCTGCACAAGCTTGCGCTGCTGCCCCTAGAAGGCCGGCCAACTCACCAAGGCCGTCCTTGTTCTACAGAACCGCGAGACCACCGCCTGCTAAAAAAGCTCAGTTGCTCTTGCTATGCGCCGCCACTGCCCGCTCTCACAGAGGGTAAAAAGGTACTGTCCGCAATGATCATCCGATCGCGGTCGCGGCGGCGAACTTGGGTCAGCACAAGCAGCGGGTCCAGGGTGTTCACAACCTGGCACGAGGCCGAGTGTGAGATCCCGAACACCGGCCCAACCTGCCGCAAGTCAGGTCGGTGCGCCAGTACACCACTGCCAGCAGCGCCCGTTCGGCCAGCGGCAACGCCTACAGGCACCTCGGCTGGCCATCGGCGATCTGCAGATCGCTCCGCGCTGTCACCGTCCGCACCAGTTTGCAGAACCGGCGCACCGAAAATCCGGTGAACGGACCGATCCACCGCGCTTCATCCGCTGACAACACCTGCACCACGCCAGGCCCCTGTCCTAATCACACAGATACGAGACAACCTTTAGCAACAAGCTTTGTCCGTCAACTCCACGTGAGAAGAGCTCTTTTGCCAGCATGCAAAGACGGCATTCGCCCAAGCAAGGGTACTCCATTCTCAAGAGAATTGGCCATACCGTCTAGCAAATCTGCCAGACTTGCTGCCAACTTGATGACATCGAACCCCATGTGAGGCGAAAATTCACCCACCTCACCAAAAGAGGCGCCAGGTTGGTGGTTTATGTAGACGACAGCTCCACTATTCATGCGAGCTATTGGAAGCCAATATTCTATTCCTGATATCGGACGCATTGATTCAAAATAAAAAGAGTCATGCTCTCTGGACATTTGATCAACAATGGCGATATGGGAAGCGAACTCATCAGCGATTCGCAAAGAGTCATTGAGGCGAGCGTTCAAGAAGAAGTTGCCGCCAACGGTATTTGAAGCTACTCCATTGCAGGCTCTAAGTAGGTCAGCGACATGCGAGTGCAGAGGAAAGCCAACTTGATTTTCAAGCACCTCCAGATCACTATCCCTGGCTGGTGGCATCAATGCGAAATAGTCTTCGGGAGCGTTTGCTTCAAGCCATGATTCTATGCGACGCCAAGAGGAAATAATTGAATGCATAATCACGTTCACCCTTGCTTTATAGCGAAAATTACATAGATAGTAGAATGGAGAATCGAGAAGGGTGGGGCAGCCTGCATACTGCCCCACCCTTGATCATTTCACTGAGACAGTCCGTTACGCTGCCAGCGCATCACCGGCTTTGCTAGCCGATGACACAGCTTGTATCGACCCTGCAGTTTTCTACTTCGGGAAGACGTACATAGTAGGGGTCGCCATCGAGGACCCGTGACTTGGAGACGATTCCGCCGACGCCGCCACCGGCACTCTTGTTCTGGTCCAAGGGTATGGTGGCACGGCCGCAGACAGCGGTCCACAGGCCATTCACTTCATTTGGCAGAGGATATCTTGGGTCGAAGTCGATCTTCCACCGCCCATTGACCTTCCGAGAGACCAGCTGCACGCAATACTTGCCCGACGGAAGAGTCATTCCTCCACTCTCTTTTACCGCAGCGAATGGATACTCATCGCATGACGGGTCAGGCATCTCGGGAAGGGGGAATCCGGCAGTGCCCCTGCCTGGGTAAGGGTCGAATTCGGCTACAGCCAGTTCGCACATGAGATCGCGGTTGGCCTTGTGTCGACTAGAGTCCGCGATCCGGTGGACAGGTTTGTCGTACCTGATACTACCAGGGTGGCCTTGCAGCTTCTCCTGAAGAACCCAGTAGTAGGCTGCGGCGATGGGATATTCCTTGGTGTCGATAGTCAGGTTAGGAACGTACTTGTTGAAGACACACCCGGCATAACCTAGGGCTTCATAATCGCAGCGAATCTGCAGCTCGGACGACCCAATCCGCGCGGAGGTTGTCTTTGTCTTCACGCCATTAACGAGTGCGTCCAACGAGAAGGTCTGGTAGGAATCGATGTAGTCGCGGACGTTCTGAACATCTTTGCGGCGCCACTGGTGTGTTTCCGTGACACTCACCTCATGTTTGTCCATTGAGGTTAGCCAGACGGTCGCGCCGACAGTCGTTCGACGGGTATCGCATTCGCTGCTGCATGTGCTATCGAGATCCAGGCTGATGGCTTCCAGGCCAGCAGTAAAGCTGAGAGGCCTAATTTTCAGCGTCTCTACGAATTCACTGCTTGAAGATTTCATCGCCACAGTGCGATCAATCTCAAAGATGGCACTGTTCGGGGTTCCCGTCCAATCTGCGCGAACATCATAAGGTTCGCATGATTCGAACCGGGTGTAGCCTCCGCCATTCACGGCAGCGCAGATATCTTCTGCTCCTGTGACGCTCGAAGTACGCAAGCCTGGGCGAGGCTTCTTCGGTCGCACAGTGATACACACTTGCTGCCCATTCGACTGCGTACGGCAGTTCCTCTGATCGGCGGCTGCACTGCGCAGTGTGCCGAATCCCGGAATGGGGCGCGGCCCATCATAGTCGGGGTCCGGGCTGTTGGGCACCCCATCGGGAACCGTAATCTGTGGAACGGTCATGAAGGTACCGGGGGCAAATGCAACCGCATCGAAGGCTACATCATCCTCGCCATTTCCGGCGTCGCTATAATTGCTAAGACGAACGGCCGGAGTGACGCCATTTGCCCAAAAAGTTCCGAGCTCTACCCATTTGTTTGCCTGGTTTGCGGCTTGCGGAATTTTGACTTCTTGCCAGCCGCCTGGGGTTGCCACCTCATAACGTGCGGATAGCGTCTGAGCGCCATGGTCTGGAATGTGAACAAAAACCTTCATCTGGGGCTTGGTGACAGGGTTGTTCAGCTTCCAGGTGCCGGTGACGCGGAGCTTACCGTAATTATTGGCTTCATTTCGGGAATGGGCGAACCAGAAGTGGCCTCCATAGCCTGCGCCCAATTGGTGCAGGTCGATTTTGGCTGATTCTGAGCCATAGTCGAGCGAGAAGGTTCCATCTGACGTTCCAGGAATGGTACATCCTGTTCGATGGATTGGTGTTCCGGCCGGTACGTCATCGACGATGAGCGCGCCTGCTGGTAGGCCGTTGGTGGTGCAGTTGGGCGGGTAGGCGGTTCCGTCGGCCTGTTCGGGGTAGTTCGCCGGCGGGTCGAAGCGCCAGACTTCGTGTCCGCACACATTGGATGTGCAGCTTTTCCAGCTCGTGGGTTGATGCCACCAGCAGTGGAGGTCGGTGCGGTTGCAGGCTCCCATGCCGGGGTCGTTGGAGTCGCCGTCCCGGATCTTGCTGGGGTCGCACTCGTTGTCGAAGTTGCAGAACAGGTTTTCCGGCGGCTGGACCGTGGCGCGGCTCCCGGTCGTGTTCCACCATGCCGGGCGGAATCCCACCACCATCGTTCCGGGGGACTCAAGCCCTTGCAAGGGGTGCCCGGCCCAGCCGAGGACCTTTTCCTGGTAAGGCCAGTCCTGGGGATGGGCGGCGTGGGAGTAGTCGTCCTTGGAGCCGTCGGCGTTGGACAGGAACGGTGGCCGGTTGGCCTTCCACAGGGGGTTGGCGGGGTTGTTGGTGAAGCCGAGTCCCCAGGTTCCGGCGTTCTTGGGGGCGTCGCTTGCCGGGTAGAAGCCGGAGTTGTAGGCCCAGAGGGCGAAGTACCAGGTCTCCATCCACTGCGGATCGGCGTTGTCGATCTTCAGGCCTGCGTTGTAGGTCTGGTTCCACTTGTCGATCAGGATGTTGACGCCGGCGGCGATGTTGGCGGTGTAGTCCAGCGCAACCGCCTGCTGCTGCTTGCTGGACTTGGCGGTCTCGCCCGGCTTCTCCTTCCCGGGAAGGCGCATGCCGTCGGTGACCTGGGTGATGCCGTAACCGCAGTCGGCGTCAGCCCAGTTGATCGCCCATGGGTCGCCCTGCTGTCCGTCGGGGGCGTACTTGATGCCGTAGTAGTTGCCGATCAGCGAGTTGCCGGTGACGCCAGGCACCACGACCCGGGAGGCCTGCCACATGTTGGATTCCTGCGCGGTGATGCCGAGCATCACCTGCATGGGAACCCGGCCGCCGCCTGCCAGGGACTTCAGCGGGAACATGTCCGCGTCCTGGGGATGGTAGGCGGGCATTCCCAGGTTCTTCCAGTTGGCTTCCCTGTAGATCTTGCTGTTGAGGTTGCCGGTGACCGCCATGTTCACCGCCCACTCCACCTGCCGCGGTTTGGGCTGCGTCGCCTGCTTGGCCGGGTCGTTACGCGGCACCGCGCAGGTCCGATCATCGTCGACCGTGCCGGCCCGCAGCTGCGTCTTCTTCCCCGACGGCTTGGCCGGGGCAGGAAGAGCCGGGGAAAGCCGGCCGCCCTGGATGGTGCGGGCTACGCCCTTTTGGCCCGGTAGGACGTGGAATTCGAAGTCCTTGCCGGTGCCCAGGGTGCGCAGACCGATCTTGGCGGTGCGCTGGTTGGCCGACAGGCGCGCCATACCGCGCGGGTCCTTGCTGTCGGCCCAGGCGGTACGGGTAACCAGGCCCTCGCCGCGGGTGGTGGCCGTGGCATCCCGCGGGACATCCGGGCGGACCTGGACACTGGCAGGCAGCTTGCCAGCGGCCTTGCCCTGGCCGGTGACGAACACCTTGCCGTCGGCGGCGCTGGTCAGGTCCAGATTGCCCAGCGGCCCCGAGGCCAGCAGCACAGCCTGGGTCTTCTTGGCATTCGGGTGGGTGATCTGGCCACTGGTGATCCGCCGGACCTCACCTTGCCCTGCACTACCCGCGCCAGGAGCGGTCGCGGTGCGGGCGGTGGGGGCGGGGCGGTCCATGTAGGTGACGCCGCCCTGGGCGTCGGCCTTGAGCAGGAACGGGATCCGGCCGGTGCGGGCCAGCGCGGTCCGCTTCCCAGACTTGCTGATCTTCACCAGGCGGGCGCCGTCGGCCGCCACGAACCCGTCACCGACGGGGATCGTGGAGGTGACCTCACCCTTCAGCGCGATCGGAGCGCCCAGGTGCGCGGTAACAGCGTTGACCTTGATCAGGCGGGTGGCGTTCTTCTTTTCGCCGCCCAGCTGAGTGAAGACCGCCTCCTCGCCCAGACCGCAGCCGGGGCTGAAGTAGGCCAGCGAGACCTGCCGGCTGAGCTTGGTGACCTTGCCGGTGTCCAGGTTGACCAGGGCGGCGAATGCGCCACGGGCCATCAACTCGGGCTTGTTGGTGAAGGTGCGCGGCGCATACGCCACCACCGCACGCTTACCCGAACCGGTGACACAAGCATTGCCGATCCACATGTCGGCATCGAAACCCGGCTCCGACAGGGACGCTGCCGTGCGCCAGGTGTAACCGGACTTCTTGTCAGCGACCAGCAGATGGAAACCCTCGGCATCGCTGCTGGTGGTCCAAGCACGGTCGCTGGAATTGTTCCAGCTCTTGCCGAGGGTTGCGGTGCGCTGGTCAAGGTTGACCGTGGCCGGGCCGACAGGCAAAGCCTGGGGCTGAGGGTTGTTGCCCGCAGGTGTTGATGGTTTCGGGGGTGGAGGGGCAGCCATAGCCGTCCCTGAGGCCAGGTTTGCAGCCACCGTTATCGCCGCTATTGCGGCGATCGGCGCGCGTGCCCTGTGTTGGGCTTTCACTGTTCTCCTATCTAGGGGGTGCACGCAACTTGCGCGCTTTCGGCCAGTCACATCTGATGTTGGAGTGCTGGCCGGGGTAAGGAAGGGCCTCCGAGTGCCTCGTAGATCAGCGCTTCAGCAGGTGTAATACAGGGAGATAAGGGTGCAGTTCAAAGGTGAAGGGTCGCAGTGGAGCCGCGAACCTCGCACAGGGCATTGATCGTTGGAAATGAATTATGGTCAGCGTCGGAGAGCCTCCACCGGCTCGATGCGAGAGGCGCGCCATGCTGGGTAGAAGCCCGCGAGGAGTCCTGTCACCGCACCTATAAGAGGCGCTGGCAAGACGGTCGCCGGTTCGAGGATTGCCGTCCATTCGCGTGCTATTGCCACGCCGACTACCGTCATGACTCCTATGCTTGTGCCAACGAGTCCCCCCAAGAGTCCGAGCGTTGCCGACTCGCACAGAAACTGGAATGCGATGTGCAGTCTTCGAGCGCCTAGTGAACGACGCAAGCCGATTTCAGCGGTACGTTCCAGTACTGCGATCAGTGTTGTGTTGGCGATGCCGACGGCCCCGATGATCAGGCAGATCACAGCAAGCGCAAGGAACAGTGATTCCAGGTCAGTGTTGACTTGTTGCTTCAATTGCTTTGGGTCAGGCGGAGCGATGACTTTGAAGCGTTCCGGCTGGTCAGGGCGAAGGGCTGGTGCTGCCTGGCGAGCGACAAGTTGTGCCGCGCCCAGCCGCGTCTCGATCAGAGCCTTCACGTTAGATCCGTTGCCGGAGCCGGGATTGCCCCACGCCCTCATGGCAGTGGTGTTCGGGACGATGACGCTGAGAAGGATGTCGGGTTGCCGTTGAACATCGTTGATAATGCCGATGACGGTGAAGGGTTTGTCACCGATGAAGATGGCAGGTTGGACGTCCACTCGATCAATTCCCAGCCGGGTAGCCGCCGCCTTCCCCAGGAGAGCCACTTGCTGCTTCGACTCCTCATGGAAGTTGTCGTAGAGGCGACCGGATTTGACCTGGGCTCGAGCGGCCTTCAGAAATCCTGGCGAGGCGGCCATGATCGTGAGGGGTTCACCCTCCTCACTGCCCAAAGAAGGTGGCCGGGCGCTGACAAGCGCGGCATCCTCATTTCCAGTGATCGACGGCTGCCAAAAAATCCCCGCAGCCTGAACGCCGTTGAGGGCGGTAAGCCGGCGCTCTGCGTCAGCGGGGAATCCCACATCGTTGGCATCGTGTTTGTCAGGTGAGTCCTCTACGGTGACCTCTGTTGCGGCCAGCGCTGTGAAGCGCGAGGAAATCTGGCCGCTGGCTGTGGCAGTCAGTCCCAGTACCGTTACGAAAGCCGCCACTCCCAAGAGGGTCCCCAGTGTTGTCAGCACGACGCGGCCGGGACGTGCGAACATCGCAGCGGATGCTTCTTGCACGGCATCGTAAAACCGCAGCCGGGTGGGCTCCACCGGCCGTGTTGCGCGCTGGGCCCTGAGCCGTCCCCGCCTGACAGGATGTGCTGCTCGTGGCACGGCCTTCTACTCCGATCCTGTGCTGAACGAGGCAGGGTGCCGGCCGACGCGCTGACGGTCGTCTGTCTTCGCGGCCTCAGTGAGGTGCCCGTCTTTGATGACCAGGCTTCGCTCGCCCCGGGCGGCCACATCGGGGTCATGGGTTACCACGACAATGGTGAATCCCTCGGCATGCAACCCGTCGACCAGTTCAAGGACTGCAGCGGCGGAGACGGAGTCCAGGTTTCCTGTCGGCTCATCGCACAGGAGCAATGAAGGACGGTTCACCAGTGCCCTGGCTATCGCTACCCGCTGTCGCTCACCACCGGACATCTGGCTGGTCAGGGAATTGATTCGATGTCCCAGGCCCACCTGGTAGAGCATGTCGATCGCTTGTGTCCGCCGGGTCTTTCGTGCAACGCCGGTGTACAGAAGCGACAACATGACGTTCTCCAAGGCGCTGCGATGCGCCAGGAGGTTGAATGCTTGGAAAACGAATCCGATCCTGCGTCCTCGCAGGGCAGTGCGGTCACGTTCACTCAGCCTACCGGCGTCGATTCCGTCGAGGCGGTAGGTTCCGCTGGTAGGCCGATCCAATAGTCCTACGACGTTTAGGAATGAGGACTTTCCTGAACCCGACGGGCCGATGACTGTGACGTACTCTCCGCGCCTGACGGCCAGATTGAACGGGTGCAGGGCGGTTACCGATGGCGGACCCTTGTAGACCAGTTCAACATCCTGGAAATGAAGTACAGGACATTCAAGGGCGGTCATTTTCCTACCATCACGCGGTCGCTTTCTGACAATTCCTCAGATTCCACCGCGACGAACCCACCGCTAGAGGGCCCCGACTGCACATTGACCTGCTGCTGCCTTCCGCCTTCCACGACCTTGATGACACGGGTGCTGCCGTCAGCATTAGCGAAGATTGCCGAAGAAGGCACGACCAACACGGGGCCTTCGGTCGATGCGGTCTCGATCGTCAGACGCACGTCCATTCCCGCTAGCCGTTCAGGCAAGGAGTGGTCACTGTGCACGACGATCGGGTAACCAGGCTGGGATCCGACACCATCAGTTCCGCCTTCTTGCGTAACGGCCTTTGCGTCACCCTTACTGAAAGAGCCAACGGATGCCACATGACCGTTGATATCAGCGCCATATTCTTCATCGAAGATGGAAACCCGTTTTTGCGGAGATACCAGCTTTCGGTCATCGGCTGAAATTATGCCGTGCACGACCAGTTCGCCACTGGACAAGGACAGCACGGTCCCCGTCACCTCTGCGCCCATACCGGCTTTGACCTCCGTCACCCTTGCGGGGAACCTAGGCACGAACACAACCTCTCCGGCCCGGACGATCGAATTGCTTCGCTTCTCCGGCATGTGCCCTCTGTCAACCGGGTCGTCCTGGGTTTGGTCCGTGCCCTTCTTTGGAGAAACTCCGCTGGTAGATTCAACTGCAGGTTCGTAACCTCGGTCTTTAAAAAGACGTCCTACCGCATTCTGGGTCGAGGCTCCATACTGCCCCGCCCGGTCGCCCACCGGATATCCGATCCTTCTCAATGCCAGTTGCAACTGACGAACATCAGGCCCCTGCGCACCTTTACGAATGTCTCGATACGCAGGGAACTTGCCGTGAAGCGCGATGATCGGACGTCCGGAAATCTCTGCGACCACTTTGCCAGCGTTGATCTGCTGACCCTGGTGGACAGGAGTTCGCGTGACAACCGATTTCCCCTCAGTCACCGGGGCGGCGTTCACCTTAATAGACTTGCCGGCAGTAACTGTTCCCCGCAGGATGACACTCTGCGTCAACACACGCCGCTCAACAGCTGCTGTGATGATCGAGGGCTGTGGTGGCGCCGCCTCGGCCGCCAACTGCTGAGGCGATTTGACCCACGCCGAGGCGCCGATACCCACAGCCGAGATCATCACTGCTGCAGCGATGATCCATAGCAGAAACCGCTGCCTTCTACGCTCGGGCCGAACTTCCCGTTCAGAAATAGATTGCCGAGCAACGCTGCCAGGGCTCCTGCCGAACAACTTGTTCATGACTGCCATCCGAAGCCCCTAGGGGCGATGCTTAGTGGGCACCAGAGATGATCTTTTCTGCGTTTTTGAGGCGAAGTTTGAGTCGTGTAGAAATCTCACGAATGACTTCACCCTTCTCTTCGATGATTCGCTTTTCTTGAGCGGAGATCAGTGCCAACAGCACTCCGGAAACGTTCTTCTGCTCGCGACATTTGAGGTCAGCGGTCGCCGTCTTGATCTCAAGAGCACTGACGGTTCCACCGCCGTCCTCCTGATTGTTGAGCGTGGCATTCCACCTACGATCTGCAGCGGGCTCGTCCAGTGCGCCGTACTTGAACCCGTACGCCGCCATGCATTGCGACCAAGCCTGCACCACTCGCTGGAAGCGATTATCTGCGCGAGCAAGAAAGTTGGCCTGAGAATGGAAGGTGTTCAGATCTTCTTGCCTCTGGCCGATCTGCGTTGTTCCACTCAGCCTTCGCTCCATCTCGCCTGCGCAACCGCCTGGAGGAACCAGCTTGCCACTAAAGACATGCACCGTTCCGTTCAGTACAGGCGCCTGCCTGGCAGGAACGGCGATAGGCGTTCCCGTTCGGGTCGATGCATGGAGCATTTCCTCTGCCACACCCGGCCGTCCCCGATATCCGTATTTTTCGACCTCCTGGTCACCCAGCCAGGCAAGCCGTGCTCCGTTCTTCGGAAAGGTGGGGATCTTAATTTCTGGGACGCGCACTGAAAAGCCATATCGCTTCATGCAATCCCGTATGCCAAAAGCGACACCTTTTTGAATCTGAGCGTACTGCTCATTCGTGAGCTCGTAGGCGTCGATGGGGAGCACCAACTCGGCAGCGGACCGCGGAGTGGGTATAGCAGTCACCTTCGATGCCTCATCATTGGCCGAGAACAGGGAACAGGAGTTCGTCGAGACGGCGACCAATGTTGCGGCGAATAGCGTCTTAAAAAATGTTGCAGACTTCCCCATCAATATTTCCCAACTTCCTTCCCTTCGGAAGGAAATATGTCCTGCCTCGAACAGGGCAGGGCTTAGGCCGTAAGCCTGTCGCCCTGCCCCATTCACTCAGCTTTTTGGTGGCTCCTTATCAACCCGGCCCTTATGTGTAGGCCACCGGGCCATAGATGGGCGATGACGTATCGATCTTGGCTTGAACCTTCATGGCATGGGGGTAGTCCACGCCAGCGGTATAGGCCTCCGAAGGCCAAGATCCCGGGTACACCTTCGGGCCACCATCGGATCCGCCACACTGGTAAATGCCGTTGTTGCCGCGGTTGACCCAGATCATCGCCAGGAAGTCAGCTACTCCGGCGTTGTATTCCTTCGCGAAGGCATACCATTCCCCGTTGTACAGGCCGGCGAGCACACGCATGTAGTGCCGCTTCCCCTGGTAGGTGCCGATCGTGGCCTCAGTGCCCTGCACCACGGCATACTGGCTGGCCTTCGAGGGGTACTGCAGCCAAGAGCCACACCAGACAGTCGCGGCCGAGGCCGGCGAACTCGTCAGCACCAGCGCGCCGGTGGCAGACACGAGGCTGGCTGTGGTCACGACCGCAGCTCGTTTCAGGGTACGCGAAAATGGCGCGACCATGTAGACTTCCTTTCGCCCATGTGGTAGCCCGGTCCCGCAGCGAGCCGGCAAGCAAGGCTGCGGGACCGGGGATAAATTCCCGGCTCATGGTGCACTGACTGTTAAAGCTGGGCAAGCTGGAGCGCGACTTCAGGGGTATGGCCAACCGCAACTGAAGGCTTACTTTGTGTGACAATCTTTTCTGAGGGAGGCCTTGACCTGCTCAGATAGGGGCTGTCAAGTCCGTTGCGTTGATGATGCAGAGCATCGGTTTCACTTCTTCTGTGATGTAGATCACTCATCCTCTGGGAACCGTCGAAGTCCTGATGACGCTCTGTAGCGGATGGTCTGCCTCGGGACTATGGGTTATCCCGGCGAGTGTTTGATAGCGATGAGAGTTGAGGGCATGAGTTGACGTCGGGCTGAACTGGATACAGCTGCGGCTGGAGGGGATGATGGTCCACCTTCGGGCCGTATATCTGGGACCGGCGTATCAGCAACGCAGGTGGTACACCTTGCTGCTGTCAGCGCTAAGCACGTCTCGCTGGTCGCGCTGGTCGATGGCAATCGGACCACCGCCATCGGCTAATCAGCCGCACTCTTGGTGAATCGCGGTCCCGGCCATCGGCTCACAAGAGCTTGCTAGAATCGGCTATATCGGTCCAACTCCGCTCGCCAGTAGCTCGGCGACCGGATCATGGGCGTTTGAGGCGAGCTCTCCGTTCACCGCAGCGCCAGGGCGTAGCAGGTGAGTCCGGAGACCACACCCGGCTGCGCCCGCCGAGCAAACATCGAGCAAACACGGGAACGAAACACCCAAAGACGGCGCAGGGCGAACGCGACATTTTCGCGTTCGCCCTGGTCGAGCCGGGTGGGTCGCGTGGGACTCGAACCCACAACCTACGGATTAAAAGTCCGGAGCTCTGCCAATTGAGCTAGCGACCCTGGGTGGTGGCCGGGCGAGATCGTCCGGCCCTCCATGGCTACCACAGATCATGCTGCGGGCCCATCTCGGGCCCGGCACGAGTCTAGAGGGCGCTCTGGGCGGGCGCATCTCGGATATGCCTCCGGGACGATCATGCGAGGTGGACGGGCAGGCGCTTCAGGCCGTTCTGGAAGTTGGACGCCAGCCGGACCGGCGGGCCGGCCAGGGTGACGCGGAGCGGCAGCAGTTCGCGGAAGACGGCGCGCATCTGGGTGCGGGCCAGGTGCGCCCCGAGGCAGAAGTGCGGGCCGAAGCCGAAGCTGAGGTGGTCGTTCGGCTTCCGGGTGATGTCGAAGCGGTCCGGGTCGGTGAAGACGGTCTCGTCGCGGTTGGCCGAGGCGTGGAAGACGACCACCTTGTCGCCGGCGCGGATCTTCCGGCCGCCGAGTTCGAGGTCCGTGGTCGCGGTGCGGCGGAAGTCCATGACCGGCGGCCAGTACCGCAGCATCTCCTCGACGGCCGAGGGCAGCAGGGACGGGTCCGCGCGCAGCCGGGCCAGTTCGGCGGGGTGCTCCAGGAGGGTGAGCAGGCCGCCGGGGATGCCGTTGCGCAGGGTCTCGTTCCCGGCGACGGCGAACAGGAAGAACGTCATCTCGAACTCGGCCGGGGTGAGGCCGTGGGCGAGCATGGACGCGACGATGCCCGCGGGTTCGCGGGCGGCGAGGGCGTGGGCGTAGGCGAACATGTCGGCCAGTGCGGCGCGGGAGCGGGGGTTGACCGGGCGGCCGTCGGGGTGGGTCGGCGAGGCCGGGCGGTGGGCCAGCGCCGCGCGGCCCATCGGGGTCAGGCCCTCGGCGGTGGACAGGTCCGCGTAGTCGGCGTCCTGGTAGCCGATCACCCGGGACGCCCAGTCGTACAGCAGCCGCCGGTCCTGCTCGGGCACGCCCATGATGTGCGCGAGCGTCCAGACGGGCAGGTCGGCGACCAGCTCCACGAAGTCGACGTCGCCGCGGGCGCCGCGGATCAGGGCGCGGGCGCGGGCCTCGATCGTCGCCTCCAGGGCGCGGACGGCGCGTGGCGTGAACGCGGCCGCGACGATCCGGCGCAGCCGGGAATGCCCCGGCGGGTCCTGGTTGAGCATCATCGCCCGGACGAACTCCAGGTCCTGCGGTGTGTCGGGGTCGCGGATCTGGGTGGCGCCGAGGTGGGAGGAGAACAGGCCGGGGGAGCGCAGCACGTGCTTGACGTCGGCGTGCCGGAACACCGCCCAGAAGCCCGTCCCGGCGGGCCAGGGGCCGACGGCGGGCTCGGGGATCCGGCAGACCGGCTCCTGCGCGCGCAGCCGGCGGAACGCCGGGTAGGGGACGGCCTCGGCGTAGGTGGCGGGCAGGAACAACTCCTCACGCATGCCCCCAGCGTGCATCATGGCGGCATGGACGGCGATGAGATCCTGCGCGACAACTTCGCGCCCTGGGTGCTGGAGCTCGGCCTCACGGTCGAGAAGGTCGAGGAGCGCCGGGCGGTGCTGCGGCTGCCGTGGTCGGCGCGGCTGGCCCGGGAGGGCGGCGGGCTGTCGGGGCAGGCGATGATGGCCGCCGCCGACACCGCCACGGTGATCGCGATCTCGGCGGCGCGGGGCGGGTTCGTGCCGATGACGACGGTGCAGCTGAACACCACGTTCCAGCGGCCCGTCAAGGACCGGGACGTGCTGGTGGAGGCGGCGGTGACCAAGCTCGGCCGGACGCTGGCGTTCGCCGACATCACGCTGATCGCCGAGGGCGAGGCCGAGCCCGCCGCGCACGCCAGCACCGTCTACGCGATCATGGGGTGAGCGCCCAGGCGGGCGGCGGCTCGCACTCGGCCAGCCAGGCGGCCGGCGGGGAGCCGACGATGCCGCCGACGATCGCGCAGGTGGTGTCGATGTCGCCGCCCGCCGCCGCGGTGGTCCAGAACGCCGCCTCGTAGTCGCCGAGGTGCCGCGCCGCCGCCCACATCGTGAACGGGACGGTGTCGTGCGCGGCGACCTGCCGCCCGTTGCCGAGCACCGACGCGGCCACGGACGGGTCGGAGACCGTCAGCAGGTGCCGCGCCTCGGCGATGCCGTCCCGGACCTTGCCGGCGGGGACGTGCGCGAGCACGCCGTCCAGGAACGGCCCGGGGCGCGGGCCGGAGCGGGCCAGCGCCGCCGCCACCGCGACGGCGACCGCGCCCGCGACAGCCTCGGGGTGCGGGTGCGTCACCTCGGCCGACAGCGCGGCCTGCCGCGCCGCCTCGGCCGGGTCGGCGGCGAAGCGGGCGCCGAGCGGTGCGACCCGCATCGCGGCGCCGTTGCCCCACGACCCCTGCCCGTCGAACGACTCGCGCGCGAGCGTGCGCCAGTCGCCGCCCTCGCGGACGAGCCGCAGCAGCCGGTTGGTGCCGGGCCCGTAGCCGCGGTCGAAGTCGTGCCGTTCGGCGAAGCTCGCCGCGAGCGCGTCCTGGTCGACCTTCCCGTACCGGTTCAGGATCAGGTGGAGCGAGGCGGCCATCTCGGTGTCGTCGGTCCATGCCCACGGGCCGGGCGGCAGCGCCTGAGCGTCGAAGGCGGCGCGGTTGGCCGGGACGAAGAACTGCGAGCCGAGGGCGTCGCCGACCATGAGGCCGAGCAGCGAGGCGAGCATGGGGTCGGTCATGAAGCAAGGGCCTCCAAGGGCAGGCGGGACAGTTCGCGGCGCGACGAGACGCCGAGTTTCGGATACGCCTTGTACAGGTGGTACTCGACGGTGCGGGGGCTGAGGAACAGCCGGGCGGCGATCTCGCGGCTGCTGGTGCCGTCGGCGGCCAGGCGGACGACCTGCAGCTCCTGCGGGGTGAGCCGGTCCAGCAGGCCGGGGGCGGTGGCCTCGGCGGCGGCGCCGGCCTCGCCGGTCGCGCGCAGCTCGGCGCGGGCGCGCTCGGCCCAGGGCGCGGCGCGCAGGGCCTCGAAGGCGTCCAGGGCGGCGCGCAGCGGGCCGCGGGCGTCGGAGCGGCGGCGGTGGCGCCGCAGCCACTCGCCGTGCAGCAGGTCGGTGCGGGCCCGCTCGAACGGGCGCGTCGGGCGCAGCGCGGCGGCCCGCAGGAACGGCTCCTCGGCGTCGGTGAGCAGCGCCTCGTTGCGGGCCGCGACGGCGAGGGCCCACGGCTGCCCGCCGGCCTGCGCCCAGGCGGCGAAGCGCGCGGCGGCCTTTCGGGCCCGCTCGGGCTCGCCGAGCCGCACCGCCGCCTCCACCAGGTCGGCGGCGGGGGCGTGCGAGCCGGTCGCTTCGAGGCGGCGCAGCGCGTCGTCGTAGCGGCCGGCGCCGAGGTCGAGCAGGGCGTGCGCGGCGTCGACGGCGCGGGACGCGGGCGCGGCGGCGGCGAGGGCGCGCAGCCGGTCCTCGTCGCCCTCGATCGCGGCGATCCGGGCCGCCACCGCCTCCAGCCGGCGGGCGCGGCGCACGAGGCCGGTGTCGCGGGCCAGCGCGGCGGCCTCGGCGAGGGCCGCCTCGGCGCCCGCGTGCAGCCCGGCGGCGACCTGGGCCTCGGCCAGGGCCTGCAGCGCGGTCGGCAGCGCGCCGATCAGGCCGTGCCGGCGGTCGTGCTCGACCTGCGCGGCGGCGAGCTCCAGGGTGACCTCGTCGGCGCCGATGACGAGCCCGGCGTGCACCGCGCGCGGCCGGTCGGTGTCGCGGACCTGCTCGATCAGCCGGGCGAGCAGCGGGACCCCGGCGGCGTGATCGCCGGCCGCGACCAGCGCCAGGCCGCGTACGCCCAGGTCATCGGGCAGGCGCTCGGCGGCGCGGCCGACGAGGGCGTCCTCGCCGGCCGTCCAGGCGTAGGACGCGGCGGTGCGCAGCAGCCCGGGGTCGTCGTGGGCGAGCAGCATCCGGGCCGCGGCGGCGGGGTCGCCGCGCTCGTGCTCGACGGCGGCGCGCACCCGCGCGACGCGGGCCTGCTGCGCCGGGTCGGCGGTGAGCCGGCCGGCCTGCCCGGCCAGGTCGTCGGCCTCGTCGGTGAGGCCGGTGTCCAGCATGGCCTCGGCGGCCGACACCAGCCGTGCCGCCTTCCCGGCGCGGGTCGGGGACAGCTGCGCCGCCTGGTAGCGCAGCGACGCGGCGTTGGCGAGGCCGCCGCGGGAGAGCGCGCGCCCGGCCGCGTCGTCCAGGGCCGCGGCGACCCCCTCGTCGGGCGCCATCGCGGCGGACGCGCGGTGCCGGGTCGCGCAGTCGGGGTCCTCGGACGCCTCGGCGAGCGCCTGGTGGACGGTGATCCGGCGGCCGGCGGGCGCGCCGAGGTAGGCCGCCGACCGGATCAGCGGGTGCCGGAACCCGATCGCGGTCCCGCGGACCTCGATCAGCCGGGCCTGCTCGGCCGGCTCCAGGTCGTCCAGGCCGACGCCGAGCGCCTCGCCCGCGCCGAGCAGCGCCGGCAGGTACCCGCGCCCCTCGGCGGCGGCGATCAGCAGCATCAGCCGGGTGCGTTCGGGCAGCACGGCGATCTGCCCTTGGTAGGCGTCCAGCACGCGTTCGGTGACCGGCAGCGGCATCGCCCCGCCGGGCAGGCTCCGGCCGGTGGTGCTGAACTCCAGCAGGGCCAGGGGGTTGCCGCCGGCCTCGGCGACGATGCGCGCGCGCAGCGCGGGCGCCAGGTCGCGGGCGGCGAGCAGTTCCTCGGCGGCGGCGGCGTCCAGGCGGGCGAGCGGCAGTTCGGGCAGTCCGGTGCCGGTGAGGCCGTCCTCGCGGGTGGCGAGCAGCATCGTCACCGGCTCGGCGGCGAGGCGCCGCGCGGTGAACAGCAGCGCCTCGGCGCTCGCGGGATCCAGCCACTGCGCGTCGTCGACGAGCAGGAGCACCGGCTCCTCCTCGGCGAGGTCGGCCAGCAGCGTCAGCAGCGCCAGGCCCGCGGTGAACCGGTCCGGCCCGGCCTGCGCGAGGCCGAGCGCGCCGCGCAGCGCGGTGGCCTGCGGCGCGGGCAGCGCCTCCAGCCGGTCGCGCAGCGGCCACAGCACCTGGTTCAGCCCGGCGAACGCGATGCCGGACTCGGCCTCGAAGCCGGTGATCCGCAGCACCCGGACGCCCGCGGCATCCGACGCCGCGGACTCCAGCAGCGCGGACTTGCCGATGCCGGCCTCGCCCCGCAGCACCAGGACACCGCTGCGGCTGCCGTCGCGCGCCTCGCCGACCAACGCGGCGATGCGCCGCCTCTCTTCGTCCCGCCCGTAGAGCACGGGACAAAACTACGTGCCCCGGTACCGAAACCTTACGGATTCGGCCCCTAGGCGACCTTTTCTAGGTTCGTCCTCAGAAGAACCGGCCTAGGAGACGTCATGGAAGAGCTGTTCGAGCCGCTGACCGCAGGGAAGCTGGAGCTGCGCAACCGCCTGGTGATGGCGCCGATGACCCGCAGCCGCGCCGCCGACGCCGGCCAGGTCACCGGGCTGACCGCCGAGTACTACGCCCAGCGCGCCGCCGCCGGGCTGATCATCACCGAGGGCGTGCAGCCGAGCGAGCGCGGCCAGGGCTACATCTGGACGCCCGGCCTGCACAGCGACGACCAGGTGGCGGCCTGGCGGCGGGTGACCGGCGCGGTGCACGACGAGGGCGGCGTCATCTTCGCGCAGATCATGCACACGGGCCGCATCGGGCACCCCTACCTTTACGCCGACGGCGGGCTGCCGGTCGCCCCGTCGGCGATCGCGTCCGGCGAGCGGCTGTTCACCCCGGAGGGCATGCTGGAGCACCCGGTGCCGCGCGAGATGACACCGGAGGACATCGAGACGGTGGTGGCGGAGTTCGCCGATGCGGCCCGCAACGCGATCGCGGCCGGTTTCGACGGCGTCGAGCTGCACGGCGCCAACGGCTACCTGATCCACCAGTTCCTCGCCGACGGCAGCAACACCCGCACCGACGCCTACGGCGGCCCGGTGCGCAACCGGATCCGGTTCGCGGTGGAGGTCGCGCGGGCCGTCGGCGACGCGATCGGCGCGGACCGGGTCGGCTTCCGGATGTCGCCGGGCAACACCCTCAACGGCATCACCGAGAGCGACACCGCCGAGCTGTACCCGGCGCTGGCCGCCGGGCTCGCGCCGCTCGGCCTGGCCTACGTGCACGTCATGGAGACGGGCGACCGGGCGATGACGCGGCGGATCCGCGCGGCCTGGCCGGGCACGCTGATCCTCAACCCGCACCCGACGCCGGAGTCGTTCCCGGCGCGGCCGGAGTACGGGGCGGACGCGCTGCGCGAGGGCGTCGCCGACGCGGTCGCGTTCGCGCAGCTGTGGCTGGCCAACCCCGACCTGCCCGACCGGATCAAGGCCGGCGGTCCCTACAACGAGGCGGACCCGGCGACCTTCTACGGCGGCGACCACCGCGGCTACACCGACTACCCCCTGCTCGGGGAGTGACCCCGGACATGGCGCAGCCCCGGCACCGCTCACCGGTGCCGGGGCTGCTTCGTCTTTCGCCGGTTCTAGTAACCGGGGCGGACGGCGCCGCTGAAGTTGCGCTTGTAGTAGCTGTTGAGCTTGACCTTCTTGACCCGGCGGCCGGAGCCGGGCGCGTGGATCATGTAGCCGTTGCCGACGTAGATGCCCATGTGGGACTTGCCGCCGTAGAAGAAGAGCAGGTCGCCGGCGACGGCGCCCTTCCAGCTCACCTTGAACTTGACGGCGCGGTAGATCTGCTGGGTGGTGCGCGGCAGCTTCACGCCGGCCTTGCGCCAGGAGCCGCCGGCCAGGCCGGAGCAGTCCCAGGAGCCCGGGCCGGTGCCGCCGTAGCGGTAGGGGTCGCCGATCTGCTTGTAGGCGTAGCGGACGGCGTAGTTCGCACGGGACTTCTGCTTGGCCGCCCGGGCCTTGGAGACGCTCGTCAGAGCGCTCACCGTGGCCGCCTGCTGCGGCGCGGCCGCCGCCTGGACCGGTCCGGCGACCAGGAGCGAGGCTCCGATCGTGGCCGCCGAGGTGACCACGAGGGCACCGGCGAACGGCTTGCGGACGATACGGGCGATCAGGGGGGTACGGGGGGTATGCAGGACGACTCCTGAACTCGCTGGCGATGCCTACCGGGCGAGCCCGGGCGCGAGCGGGGGTACCGCTCGGCGCTGCGGGGGGTTCTCGCGGGCGGCCCGATTCCGGCGGCGCTCATGGGAGGAGGCACCGGGTCTCGCGGCCGTGTTCCGGCTCCGTGCCTCATGGCTGCACGGACACGGCATGTCGACGCGGGCGTGGCGAAGGGCTGGAGATCACCGCTGCCGCACGTCGATGGTGCTGTTCTGTTGTCTGGGTGGCGGCATGCGCCGGTGGATCGGCAGGAAACTAGCGATAAGCCGGGATATCTGGCAAATCTGAGGGGAGATTTCCCGGGTCCGGGCGGTCGGCGGGGAGTGGACGGGCCCCGTGCTGCCTGCGGTTATCCGCGCCTTTTCTGGTTCATGTGATCTAGCTCACAGTTTGCGGGGAACGGCGGAAACGCGGCGCGCCCGGAAGGGGACGAAGGTCCTCCCGCCGGGCGCATCGCGGCTCCGGACGGCCCTTTTTCAGGGCCCGTGCCGGCCGGTGAGCGAGATCACGGTCAGTAGCCGGGGCGGACCGCGCCGCTGAAGTTGCGCTTGTAGTAGCTGCCGAGCTTGACCTTCTTGACCGGGCGGCCGGAACGGGACGCGTGGATCATGTAGCCGTTGCCCACGTAGATCCCGACATGGCTCTTGCCGCCGTAGAAGAAGAGCAGGTCACCGGCGACGGCGCCCTTCCAGCTCACCTTGTACTTGACGGCCCGGTAGATCTGCTGGGTGGTGCGGGGGAGTTTGACCCCGGCCTTGCGCCAGGAGCCGCCGGCCAGGCCGGAGCAGTCCCAGGAGCCCGGGCCGGTGCCGCCGTAGCGGTAGGGGTCGCCGATCTGCTTGTAGGCGTACCGGACGGCGGCCCTCGCACGGGCCTTCTGCCTGGCCTTCCGCGACGCGCTGATGCTGGTCGCGGCCACGGGGGCGGCGGCCGCGCGGACGGGCGCCGCGGCCGCGTGGGCGGGGGCGACCGGCAGGACGACCACGCCGGTGAGGGCGGCCGAGCCGGCCGTGAGGCCGCTCAGAAGCAGCCTGGGGGTAAGGGGGGTGCGGATGCCGTTCAGGATTTCTCCTAATGTTGCCGATTTGCCGACCGGGCAGCCGAAGTGCGGGGTTTCAGGAGGGTTCGGCTGGGCTGAGCGTGTCGTGCCGGGGAGTTCCCCCGGCGGGCGCGCGCACCCGGCTCCATGCCTCTGGTCTGCATGGACGAGGCCGTCCCGCCGGTCGCGCGCCGGGCTGCGGCGCGCCGTCCCGGCCCATGGCGGGGTGCCGGAACGGTGGCAGGACTTTGTTCGGTGTGTCCGCGGCCCCTTCGCCACGAACGGCGCTCACGCTAACCACGCCGGGCCGGGAACGGCAATCGGAACGGCGCAGTTGACCGCCCTGTGATCATGGAAAGGGTGATTACGGTGCGTGATATCAGCTGATCAATCCAGAAGGGTGTTTACCGATTTGTGATGCCGCACACAATCGTCGGCCGAGGCGTCTTCTCTGGTCTTTGATGGTGGATTGTCCGGATTCACGGAGGGTGTTCGGCGGTAACGGAAAAGGCGCCCGCCGGAGCGGACGCCGTTGTTCCCTCTTCCTCGCGCCCCCCTTCCGGGGCGCGTCCCGCGGCCCGATAGGGCCGATCACGAAAGTGTCACCGCGATCACGGGCGGTCAGCTCCACGAGCCGCCCGCGGCCTCCGTGAACGGCGCGCCGGGCGGCAGCGGCGCCCCCGCGGGGCCGCCGGGGCCCGGCCGCAGGGCGGCCTCCTGGCGGTCCCGCACGCACTTGGCGAGCGTGAAGGTCGACGTCGTGACGTAGAGCATGCCGAGCGCCAGGAAGGCGCGGATCCACACGGGCGCGGGCAGGAGCGCGATGCCCGCCGCGATCGCGCCGAACGAGATGACGAACGAGATGATCGCCTGGACGAAGAAGGCCGTCGTGCCCCTGAGCTGGGTGAGTGCGTTCATGCGGCGAGTGTGCGCCGGATCACATTCCGGCTCCTGAGTAGGAGAGCGGAGCCCGCTACTCAAACCGGTGCCCGGGTAGCGGCCGGTTACCGGAACCGGACACGCCGCACGGATTGACAGCGTCCCCTTTCGCGCCTGTTATCCGAATTACCCCCACGGCAGAGGGAGGCCCGGTGTCCGGAAGGGGCCACAGCCCGCGCACCGCACCCGTCCTGTCCGCTCTCGTCCTCGTCGCCGCGCTGTTCCAGGCGCTCCCCGCGGCCGCCGCCCGCCCCGCGATCCCGCCCGGATTCCTGTGGGGGGTGGCGACCTCGGGATTCCAGTCCGAAGGGTCCTTCCCTGACAGCAACTGGACCCGCTACGTCGCCAGGAAGGCCACCGGCGTCACCGACCCCTACAAGGACTCGGTCGACTTCCGGCACCGCTACCCGCAGGACATCGCCCTCGCCAAGGGGCTCGGCGTGAAGGTCTTCCGCACCTCGCTCGAATGGGCCCGGATCGAGCCGCGCCGGGGCGTCCGCGACCCGCGCGAGCTGGCGTACTACGACGACGTCGTGCGCCGCGTCCGCGCCGCCGGCATGCGCCCGATGCTCACCCTGGACCACTGGGTGTACCCCGGCTGGATCGCGGACCGCGGCGGCTGGGACGACCCGCGCACCGGCCCGGACTGGCTGCGCAACGCCCGCTTCCTGGTGGACCGCTACAAGGGGCAGGGCGTCATCTGGATCACCTTCAACGAGGCGAGCCAGCACCTCTACCACGAGCTGCGCGCCCGCCCGATGAGCCCGGCGCAGCTCGCCACCATGCGGGACGCGCTGCTGCGGACGCACCGCGCCGCCTACGACATGATCCACCGGGTCGACCCGGGCGCCCCGGTCACCAGCAACGTCGCCTACGGCTCGGTCCTCAACGGGCTGTTCGACGCCGCCCTGTTCAACCAGATCACCGACAAGATCGACTTCATCGGGGTCGACTACTACTACGGCGCCAACCTGGAGAACACCACGGCGGTGCACTCCCTCACCGGGGAGTTCTGGCGGATCGACCCCGAGCCCGAGGGGCTCTATTACGTCCTGAGGAACTACCAGCGGCGGCTGCCCAGGCTGCCGGTCTACATCGTCGAGAACGGCATGCCGACCGACAACGGCAAAGCGCGCGCGGACGGCTACACCCGCGCCGACCATCTGCGCGACCACGTCTACTGGATCCAGCGCGCGATCGCCGACGGCGTCAAGGTGATGGGCTACAACCACTGGAGCCTCACCGACAACTACGAGTGGGGCAGCTACCGTCCCCGCTTCGGCCTCTACACCGTGGACGTGCTGAAGGACCCGAAGCTCACCCGCCGGCCGACCGACGGGGTCGCCGCCTACCGGTCGATCATCGCGAACCGGGGCGTGCCGTCCGGGTACGTGCCGAAGCAGCGGCCGGGCTGGTGCTCGGTGGAGGACCCGGTCGCGACCTGTCTGGCCCGGCCGCCGGCACCGCCCGCGCCGTGACGTGTGGTGGACGCTCCCGGTTCGTCCGACTGGAATGAAAACCATTTCCATGCGAGTCTGGGGTCTCAGCCACCGGAAGGAAGACGCCATGTCCCTGACCGTCGACGACCGCCTCCTCGAGCTCGCCCGCCGCGACCAGGTGGACGACGCCGCCTTCGTCGCCTGCATCCGTGAGTCGCTGCCCTACGCCTGGTCGGTGGTGAGCGACGTCGTCCAGCGGATGCGCGCCGGCGACGCCGGCTTCGCCGACAACCAGACCCCGCCGCCGGACGAGCGCTCCCGGGGCGAACTGCTGCGCGTCCTCGCCAGCGACGCCATGCGCGGCGCCCTGGAACGGCACTTCGGGGTCGTGCTGGCGTTCCAGAACTGCCACCGCCTGGCCGCCTTCGCGCCCGGCGCGGCGGGCACCGCCGAACGGCACGCGGTGTTCGTCTCGCCGCGCGCGCAGCTGCTCAACCAGTCGCCGGACCTGATCGACTGCTGAGACAGCCGTCCGCCCGGAGCCGCGTGCACGGCTCCGGGCGGAACTCACGCCCTGGCGTCGCTCCAGACCCCGCTGGAGCCGAAGTAGGTGTCGTACAGCTCCTGGACCTCCAGGAGGCTCTCCGGCGCCGCCTTGCCGTAGGCGATGCGCTCCAGATGCCGGAAGTACTCGAACCGCTGCACACCCGGGGTGATGACGATGAGGATGTCGGCGTCCTCACCCGGTGCGGCCGCGAAGGCGTGCTGCAGGCCGGGCGGGACGATGACCAGATCGCCGCGCTCGGCGGTGACGACCTGCTCGCCGGACAGCAGCTGGGCGGTGCCGTCCAGCATGTAGAACAGCTCGGCGGACTTGGCGTGGTGGTGCGGGTTGGCGCCGTTGGCGCCACCGCTGAGGGTGACCCGCTGGGTGGACAGCGCGCCGCCGGTCGCATCACTGTCGACCAGCAGCCGGACCGTGGTCGGGGCCTGCCCGATCACTTCGGCCTGCGCGGAACGGACGACGACGGACTCCTGGAAACCCGGTACGACGAGAGACATCTGAGGCTCCTTGCTCGGTCAGAGGGCGAACATCAGCGCGGCGCTGATGAGCACGACCACGGCGGTCGCGAAGTGGATGCCGAACGCCACGGCCTTGGTGCCGCCGTGGCGCAGCACGATGAGGGTGTCGCCGAGCGGAACCAGCGCGACGACCAGCATGAACCAGCCGACGGCGTGGGCCCCGGCGAACGCGGTCAGGGCCAGGCCCATGACGCCGTAGGTGAGGTCGCGCAGCCCCTTGATCGTCAGATAGGCGGCGTCACCGTCCTGCTTGGCGGGCACCCCGTACCCGGCGGCGGCCGGCCGGGGCACCAGCAGGAACCGCAGGCCGATGAAGGCGATGAGCAGGTTGAGCGCGACGGCCAGCCCGTAGGCCGAGACGGTGAGCATGATCTTCTCCAAGGGGCGGTGCGATCGTGGGGGCGGTGCTGATGACCACTCTCGGACCGGGCACTTGGCGCTCACTAACAAGCGACTTGGAGCCGCACCCGCCCCCGCTTGGAAGGAACGCGGGCAGCCGGGCGTCCGTTGGCCCGGCGTGGCCGCCATCGCGTTCCTGACGATCCCCGGGCTGGTCCTCGGCCTGCTCGCGTTCGCCCTGATCGACCGGCTGGGCCTGTGGGCCAACCGCCGTTGGAAGCTGCCCTGGATGCGCGACCCGAGCGGACGCGCGGTGTCGGCGGTCGCTGTAGAGACGCTGGAGGTCTTCTACAGCCCCACCAAGCACCATGAACTGAAGGAGCGGCGGCACTCGCTGATCAAGAAGGAGACAGAGCGCGACGGGGCACCGCCGCACCGGGTCGACCTCGACCGCGGCACGGCGGTGATCCGGCGAACACCCGTGGAATGACCCCGCCTCCCGCGGGTACCGAGCACGGCGACCGAGAGCGAACGACACGGGGGTGGCGTGGACGCCCAGACCGGAACCACGACGACCGGCGCCGAACAGCGACCGCCGATCCCGGCCCCGGCGCCCGGAACACCGGCGCCCGAGGCCACGACACCCAGCGCGCCGCCGCCGGGCACGACGTCGGCCGGCATGCCGCCGCCCGAAACCAGAGCGGCCGCTACCGAGGCACCGCCGCCGACCCCAGCCGCGGTGCCCGAAGCCACGACGCCCAACACGTCAGCCGTCGGCATGCCGCTGGCCGGAGCCAGGGTGACCGATGCCGAGGTACCGCCGCCGACCTCGGCCTCGGCGCCCGAGGCCTCGACGCCCAGCGCGTCGGCGTTGAACACGGCGTCGGCCGGCATGCCATTGGCCGGAACCAGAGCGGCTGCTACTGAGGGGCTGCCGCTGACCCCAGGCGCGGTGCCCGAAGCCACGACGCCCGGCACGCCGGCCGTCGGTATGCCGCTGGCAGGAGCCAGGGTGACCGGTGCCGAGGTGCCCGCGGTGTCTGGAACGCCGGCGTCCAGTACGTCAGTTGCTGGCATGCCGCTGGCCGGGGGCATGGCGGCTGGCGCCGAGAGACTGCCGCCGGTCCCAGTTGCGGCGTCGGAGGGCGGGGGCGGGGTCGAAGGGTTGCTGGGGACGCTCAAGCGGGCCGCTGCCGCGTTGGGGGAGGCGGAGGTGCGGTTCGCGCTGGCGGGTGGGTTCGCCGCGTATGCGCGGGGTGCGGCGCCGTCGGTGCACGATGTGGACTTCGTGCTGTTCGAGCAGGACGTGGAGCGGGCGGTGCGGGCGCTGGTCGCGGCCGGGATGCGGCGGCAGGACTGCCCGGAGAACTGGCTGGCCAAGGTCTACGACGGCGACCGGCTGATCGACCTGATCTACGCGCCGTCCGGGCGGCCGGTGGAGGCCGCGCTGCTCGGCCGGGCCGAGGAGCTGAACGTGGCGGGGGTGCTCATGCCGGTGCTGCCCGCGGACGACCTGGTGATCATGAGGCTGCTGGCGTTCACCGAGACCGCCTGCGACTTCAGCTCCGTGCTGCCGCTCTGCCGGGCGCTGCGCGAGCAGGTCGACTGGCCGCACGTGGCCGTGCGGACCGCCGGGTCGCCGTACGCCTACGCTTTCTTGACCCTGCTGGCGCGGCTCGAAGTGATCGAGGGGGAGTTCTTGTGACGCAGTACCTGGCCGCCCATGTCCAGGAGCGGCTCGTCTTGCGGGCGGACGTGCGCGGAGAGGCGGGGACCGCGGAGCGCCGCCGGGAGATCGCCGCGGTCGCGGCGGAGGGCCGCAACGAGGTGCCGGTCGTCCCGGTGCGGGCCCCCGAGGGAGAGGAGAGGCTCTCGTGATCCGCGTCGCCGCCGCGGGGGACCTGCATCTCGGCCACAAGGCGGCCGGGACTTATCGGGAGCGGCTGGGCGCGCTGCCGGAGCAGGCCGACGTGCTGCTGGTCGCCGGGGACCTCACCCGGCACGGCACCGTCGCGGAGGGGCGGGTCGTGGCCGGCGAGCTGCGGGACGTCGGCGTGCCCGTCATCGCCGTGCTGGGCAACCACGACTACCACTCCGACGAGCAGGACGGCATCACCGAGGTGCTGCGCGAGGCCGGCATCACCGTCCTGGAGGGCGACGGCACGGTCCTGGAGTGCGGAGGCATCCGGCTCGGCGTCGCGGGCGGCAAGGGCTTCGGCGGCGGCTTCGCCGGGCGCTGCGCCAGCGACTTCGGCGAGCCGGTGATGAAGGAGTTCGTCGCCCACACCAAGGAGTTCTCCGGCCGGCTCGGCGCGGCGCTGCTCGCCCTGGACTGCGACGTGCGGATCGCCCTCACGCACTACTCGCCGACCGCCGACACCCTGGCCGGCGAGCCGCCGGAGATCTTCCCGTTCCTCGGCAGCTACCTGATGGCCGAGGCGATCGACGCCGGCGGCGTCGCGCTGGCCGTGCACGGCCACGCCCACATGGGCACCGAGAAGGGCGCCACCCCGGGCGGCGTCCGGGTCCGCAACGTGGCCCTGCCGGTGATCCGCCAGGCCTACGCCGTCTACGCCCTGGAGGGCGCCGGCCTGACCGCGCCCGTACAGCGGTGACAGGCGCGCCCCGCGTGCTCTGCGCGGGCGGGATCGGGCGCCGTGGCCGGGGACGGCGCCCGATCGCGATGCCGCTGGTTACTTCGGCAGCCGGTCCAGGAGCCACTCGCCGAGCTCCGCGGTGATCCGCGAGTGCTCCTCGTTGGTGGAGGAGCACACGAACTCGTCCAGGTCGCTGGAGGCGGGGTCCAGGGAACCGATGTCGGCGTAGACGTCCTCCTGCTCGTCGAGGTCGCGGATCGCGACGGCGCTGACGGAGGGCACGAAGTCGACCCACTCGTGGTCGCACTCGACCGCGCCGCCCGCGGCGAGCTGGTCACGGGCGATCCCGAAGCTGCGCAGCGTGCCGCCGGGGGCCGCGTCGAGCTCGGGCAGCCCGTCGGTGCGCTTCTCGACGGCGGGCTGGGGGTTGACGATCCGCTGGCGCTTCAGCCGCGCGACCAGCTCCTGGGCGCCGGACCGCTGCGCGTAGAGCGTGGTGGTCCGGTAGGGGTGCAGGCCGCCGGTCACCTTCAGCATCTCGCTGCCCACCGGGACGTCCAGGCCGGTGCCGGTGCCGGACCCGTTGGCCAGCCCGAGCTTGACGGGAATCGTCGGCCAGGTGCCGAACCGGTCCAGGTCCCGCAGGAAGTCGGTCCGCTGCTGGTGCTGGGTCGGCACGGCGTCCACGGTCTCGATGTGCCGCCAGAGCAGCTGGCAGGCCGCCGGGCTGTTGACGTGGTCCGACATCTCGGTGATGCCGTCCTCGTCCTTGAGGTAGTGCGCCAGCGCCTGCAGGCTGATCGGGATCCAGGCGGCCCGGTGCGGGCTGTCCCACGAGAAGTACACCCCGGTCTGGTGGTTCATCCGCGTGGTCTCCAGCTTGCAGAGGGCGTAGCGGGTGACCAGCCCGCCCATGCTGAAGCCGCCGACCGCCAGCGGGGTGTCGCCCCGCCGCTCCTGGGCCGCCCTCATGATGCACTGGGCGGCGACCTCGGCGTTGTCCTGGATGCGGGCCGACCGCTCCTCGTAGCCCAGCATGACGACGTCGCGGCCGCTCTCGCGCAGCGCGCTGACCAGCGCGTAGTCGCCCTCGGTCTCCATGTGCGCCCACATGGCGTCCGGCTTGCTCCGCCCGGCGTTGAACCCGTCGGCGAAGATCACGGGCCGGTTGAGCCCGAACTTGCTGTTGGCGTAGTAGACGAGCGCGAACCCGCCGTCGAACTCCCAGTACGCGTCGGGGTCGGGCGCGGCCTGCGCGGGGGCAGGGTCGGTTCCGAGGATGCTCCACGGCTGGACGGTCTGCTCTGTCATGTCCGCTGCCTTTCGGATCGGGGGCTTCCGCATCCGAGGCTGTCTCCGTGACAGCTTGGTGACAATCCGTGAGATTGTCCGGTAAAGGCCAGGCGCGGAGACTGGCGGAAACTTCCTCATCGGCGTGGGAGCGGATCGGTCGATGCTCTGTGAAGCCACAGGTGAAGCCCGGTATTCGAATCGGCACCCCGGCCCCGATCGCCACACGTGCGACGGAGTGATCGCACAGGGTGATGATGCCGGCCGTGGCGGGGAATTCCCCTTTTCGGCTCCACCGTGGTGGCGGTCCGGATCGCCCTGAAGCCGGGTCAGGAGCGCAGGAGCTTCAGGACGGCGGCCTCGGCCGGGCCCTGAGTGGCCAGTTCGCCCGCCTCGACGTCCACGCCCAGCTCGGCCAGGACCGGTTTGATCGTCTTGCCCTGCTCGTACAGCTCGATGACGCGCGGGTCGATGTAGGACGCGCGGGCCACCGCCGGCGTGTTCCCCAGGTAGCCGGCGACCTCCTGGACGACCCGCGCCACCGCGCGCCTGCGGGCCGTCTCGCCCTCGACGGCGGTGGAGACCGCGAGGCCGACGGCGGCGAGGACGGTGGCGTGCCAGGTGCGGAAGTCCTTGGCGGTGAAGTCGCCGCCGGTGACCTCCTGGATGTAGGCGTTGACGTCGGCCGTCGTCACGTCGTGCCAGCCGTCGGAGGCGCGGTGGGCGAGGAGTTCGGGGCCGGGGTCCCTGCGGCGCTTCAGGCCGGTGACGACCTTGCAGACGTCCTCCTCGGCGACCGACTGGTAGCGCTCCTTGGCGCCCTTGGCCGGGTACTCGAAGGTCACCTCGCCCTTGCTGCAGGTGACGTGCTCGCGCAGCACCGTCGCCAGGCCGTAGGTGCCGTTCTCGGTCTCGTAGCGTTCGCCGCCCACGCGGAAGAAGCCGAGGTCGATCAGGCGGACGGCCGCGGCGAGGACGCGCTCGCGGGTGTAGCCGCGGCCGGACAGCTGCTCGGCGAGCCTCGCGCGCACCTTCGGCAGGACCTCGCCGAGGCCGAGGACGCGTTCGTGCTTCTCGCGGTCGCGTTCGGCCCGCCAGTCGGGGTGGTACAGGTACTGGCGGCGGCCGGCGGTGTCGGTGCCCATCGCCTGGATGTGGCCGGACGGGTCGGGGCAGATCCACACGTCCTGCCAGGCGGGCGGGATGACCAGGTCCTTGATGCGGGCCACGTCGCCCGGGTCGTCCAGGGGCCGGCCGGAGGGGTCCAGGTAGCGGAAGCCCCGGCCGCAACGGCGGCGCCCGTAGCCGGGCGCCGCGGGGTCGCTGCGGGTCGTCTCGGTCATCCCGGATGTATCTCCCCGCCGGCCGGGACGAGCGTCTGGCCGGTGTAGTAGGACGACAGGCGGTTCGCGGCGAAGAAGACGTAGGACGGCGCGATCTCGTCGGGGTCGGCGGCCCGCCCCATCGGGGCCTGCTTTCCGAAGTCCTTCACCTTCTCCGGCGGCATGGTGGCCGGGATCAGCGGTGTCCACACCGGCCCCGGCGCGACGACGTTGACCCGGATCTCCCGGTCCATCAGGTTCTGCGCGAGCGAGGAGGCGAGCGTCATCGCGGCGGCCTTGCTGGCCGCGTAGTCGATCAGGGTCTTGTTGCCGCGCAACCCGTTGATCGAGCCGGTGACGACGATCGACGAGCCCGGCTTCAGGTGGTCCAGCGCGGCCTGCACCGTCCAGAACAGGGCGAAGACGTTCACCTCGAAGGTGCGCCGCAGCTGCCCGTCGTCGATCTCGCGCAGGTCCTCGACCGGCTCCTGGGTGCCGTGGTGCAGTACCAGCACGTCCAGTCCGCCGAGCTCGCGCACGGTGTGCTCGACGACCTCGCGGCAGTGCCGTTCCTCGGCCATGTCGCCGCCGAGGGTGAGGCAGCGGCGGTCGGCGGCCTCGACGAGCCCGGCGGTGTGCCGGGCGTCGGCGTCCTCCGACAGGTAGGTGATCGCGACGTCGGCGCCCTCCTTGGCGAAGGCGACCGCGACGGCGCGGCCGATGCCCGAGTCGCCGCCGGTGACCAGCGCGCGCCGGCCGGCCAGCAGGCCGCTGCCGGTGTAGTCGCGCATCTCGTCGCGCGGCTCGGGTGACATGGCCGCCGAGGAGCCTGGGTACGACTGGCTTTGTGCTGCGCGTTCGCTCACTTCTCCCCCTTACGTCGGCCGCGGAATCAGCGATCCCCGACAAGCGAGGGGGCAAACATTCCCCGTATTGTGACCTGTGGGTAACATCACCCGAACCACATTCGGTTCCTGACGTAAGGTGCTGCTTATGGACCTGAACGGAGTTTCCGCCGTCGTCTCCGGCGGTGCGAGCGGCCTCGGCGAGGCCACCGCGCGCGCCCTCGCGGGCGCCGGCGCCAAGGTTGTCGTCGCCGACCTCAACGAGGACAAGGGCAAGGCCCTCGCCGACGAGCTCGGCGGCGTGTTCGTCAAGACCGACGTCTCGGACGAGGCGCAGGTGCAGGCCGCGGTGCAGGCCGCCGTCGACACCGGCGCGCCGCTGCGCGTCGTCGTCAGCAGCGCCGGCATCGGCTGGGCCTCGCGCACCGTCGGCCGCGACGGCACCCCGCACGACCTGTCCACCTTCGAGAAGGTCGTGCAGGTCAACCTGATCGGCACCTTCAACCTGATGCGCATCGGCGCCGCGGCGATCGGCAAGACCGAGCCCGCCGACGCCGACGGCCTGCGCGGCGTCGTCATCAACACCGCCTCGGTCGCGGCCCTGGAGGGCCAGACCGGGCAGGTCGCCTACTCGGCCTCCAAGGGCGGCATCGTCGGCATGACCCTGCCGGCCGCGCGCGACCTGGCCGCCATCGGCGTCCGCGTCAACACCATCTGCCCGGGCATCATCGACACCCCGATCTACGGCGAGGGCGAGGCGGCCGAGGCGTTCAAGGCCAAGCTGGCCGCGCCGGTGCCCTTCCCCAAGCGGATGGGCAAGGCGTCGGAGTTCGCGCACCTGGTCAAGGCCCTGATCGAGAACGACTACATGAACGGCGAGACGGTCCGCTTCGACGGCGGCATCCGTTTCCAGCCGAAGTAAGGGACGCCGGATGTCTGACGCTGTACTCACCGAGGAGGACGGCGCCGTCCTCGTCATCACCATCAACCGGCCCGAGGCCCGCAACGCCGTCAACGGCGCGGTGGCCCAGGGCATCGCGGCGGCGATGGACGAGCTCGACAACCGCAAGGACCTGTCGATCGGCGTCATCACCGGTGCCGGCGGCACCTTCTGCGCGGGCATGGACCTCAAGGGCTTCCTGACCGGCGACAACCCGATCATCGAGGGCCGCGGCTTCGCGGGCCTGGTCGAGCGCCCGTCGGTCAAGCCGCTGATCGCGGCCGTGGAGGGCTACGCCCTGGCCGGCGGCTGCGAGGTCGCGCTGTCGTGCGACATGATCGTGGCGTCCCGGGAGGCCCAGTTCGGGCTGCCCGAGCCCAAGCGCGGGCTGGTCGCCGCGGCCGGCGGCCTGCTGCGGCTGCCGCAGCGCATCCCGTTCCACATCGCGATGGAGATCGCGCTGACGGGTGAGAAGTACCCGGCGGAGCGGATGGCCGAGCTCGGCTTCGTCAACCGGCTCACCGAGGCGGGCGGCGCGCTGGCCGCGGCCAAGGAGCTGGCGTTGAAGGTCGCCGAGAACGCGCCGCTGGCGCTGGCGGCGACCAAGAAGATCATCGTGGAGTCGGCGGACTGGTCCGCCGAGGAGGCGTGGGCGAAGCAGGGCGAGATCGTCATGCCCGTCTTCGGCTCCAAGGACGCGATGGAGGGCCCGGCCGCCTTCGCCGAGAAGCGCAAGCCGGTCTGGAAGGGCGAGTAGCGCCGCCGAGCGGGACCACAGGGACGCCCGGCGGCCATCGGCCGCCGGGCGTCCTTGGTTTCCCCCTTACCCGCGGGTAAGCGTTCCCGTACCCTGTGGTTCGTCTTTTGGCGATCATAGGAGTGCACATGAGACGGAACGCGGTGCTCGCGGCGGTCACCGCCCTCGCCTGCGGCGCCGGGGTCGTCGCGGCGACGCCCGCCCTCGCGGCGGGCTGGCGCAACATCGACGGCAAGGCGGCCCTGAAGTTCGACGGCGGCCTGGACCGCGTCGACTTCGCGAGCAAGGGCGTCGGCTGGGCCATCGGCTCCAGCGGCGGGCTGATCGGCGGCCAGGCCCGCATCGTGCGCTGGACCGGCACCGCGTGGGCCGCGCAGGCCAGCCCCGTCGCCTTCACCCCCACCGACATCGCCGCCGCGAGCAGCAAGCGCGCCTGGGCGATCGGCTTCGGCATGAGCGGCGCGGTCGCGCTCTACTGGAACGGCGCCAAGTGGGCCAGGGTCGCCTACCCGGGCATCGGCGTCCCCTCCCAGGTCGCCGCCGCGCCCGACGGCGCCGCCTACTCGGTGAGCGGCATCAACGCCAGCGCGGGCGGCGTCAGCAAGGTGCTGCGCTGGACGGGCTCGGCGTGGGCCGACGCCAAGGTGTCGCTGCCACCGTCCTCGGCGGTCACCGCCGTGGACGTCCGCTCGGCCAAGGACGTCTGGCTCGCCGGGACCACCACCGCCAACGGCACCGCGGTCACCGGCTTCCTGATGCACTACAACGGCTCGTCCTGGAAGCGCATCGCGCTCCCGGGCAGCATGGGCACCACCGCCTACCAGGCCGTCCTGCACCGCGTCGTGGCCACCTCGGCCACCACCGTCTACGTGCTGCGCGCGGCGCAGAACGCGCAGGTCACCAACGCGGTGCTGCGCTACGACGGCAAGGCGTGGAAGACCGCCGCCATCCCGCTGAACGCGGTCGGCATCGGCATGGCCGCCGACGGCAAGGGCGGCGTCGTGGTGCTGCCGGTCACCACCGGCGACCGGACCCGCTACCTGCACTTCAACGGGACGGCGTGGACGTCGCTGAACGGCCCGGCCCGCGTCGGCGCGAGCGTGCAGGCCGCCGACGTCGACCAGCGGCCCGGCACCACCGGGATCGTCAGCGTCGGCGCCGCCGCCAAGTCGGGCAAGAAGACGCCCTTCATCGAGCTGTTCGGCTGACCCTCACACCGCTTTCAGGATTCTCCCAGATTCGTGTGCGACCCTCTCCGGTGATTGCGGAGGGGGTCCACACGTGGCCGAACGGACGCTGAGCGTGGTGGCGGGCAGGACGCCCGAGGCGCGGCTGCTCGTCGTCGAGGACGAGCCGAACATCCTGGAACTGCTCGCCGGCAGCCTGCGGTTCGCCGGCTTCGAGGTGGTCACCGCCACCGACGGGGCCGAGGCGGTGCGCGCGGCCCGGCGGCACCGGCCCGACCTGATCGTGCTGGACGTCATGCTGCCCGACACCGACGGGTTCGAGGTGGCGCGGCGGCTGCGCTCGGGCGGCGACCCGACCCCGGTGCTGTTCCTCACCGCGCGCGACGCGGTGCAGGACCGGGTCAAGGGCCTCACCATCGGCGGCGACGACTACGTCACCAAGCCGTTCAGCCTGGAGGAGGTCATCGCCCGGATCCGCGCCGTGCTGCGCCGGTTCCGCGGCGGCGCCGCCGAGTCGCCCGCCCGGATGGCCTTCGCCGACGTCGAGCTGGACGAGGACTCGCACGAGGTGTGGCGCGGCGGCCGGCCGGTCGCGCTGTCGCCGACCGAGTTCAAGCTGCTGCGCTACTTCATGGCCAACGCCGGCCGGGTGCTGTCCAAGGCGCAGATCCTGGACCACGTGTGGAACTACGACTTCCAGGGCGACGCCGGGATCGTGGAGTCCTACGTGTCGGCGCTGCGCCGCAAGGTCGACAACACCGAGCCGCGGCTCATCCACACCCTGCGCGGCGTCGGCTACGTGCTGCGCGAGCCGCCGGCCTAGGGCGCGGGCCGATGGACGTGCGCTGATGGACGTGCGCGGGGTGCCGCGCCGGCTGTCGCTGCGCGCCAAGCTGATCGCCGGGATGCTCGTCCTGGTGCTGCTCGGCCTCACCGCGATGAGCGCCGCCGGGGCCGTCGTGCTGCGCGGCTCGCTGATCGATCGCGCCGACGAGCAGCTGCACGACGCCGCCGAGCGGGTGACGCGGCAGATCGTCCCGCAGCTCGGCGACCCGCACACCTGGCTGCGGCTGCGCGCGCCCGGCGAGATGTACACCCAGGTCCGCGACCCCTACGGGCGGGTCCGCCAGAGCGACCAGCCGTACTGGAACGCCGGCGGCCCGCGGCTGCCGGGCGACCTGACCCGCCGGCTCGGCCGGCCGTTCACCGCGCCCGGGCAGGGCGGCTCGCCCGGCAGCTGGCGCGCGGTCGCCGAGCCGCTGCCCGACGGCGGCGTGCTGGTCATCGCGATGCCGCTGGAGGAGATCGAGCGGACCGTCGGGCAGCTGCTGCTCATCGACGTGATCCTCGGCGCCCTGGTGCTGGCGGTGCTGGCCGTCCTCGGCGTGTGGGTGGTGCGGGCGAGCCTGCGGCCGCTCGCCGCGATCGGCGAGACCGCCGGGGCGATCGCCGCCGGCGACCTGTCGCGGCGGGTGCCCGGCGCGGGCCCGCGCACCGAGGTCGGCCGGCTGGCCGGCTCGATCAACGGGATGCTCGCGCAGATCGAGTCGGCGTTCGGCGCCCGCGCGGTGTCGGAGGCGGCGGCGCGCCGCTCGGAGGAGCGGATGCGCCGGTTCGTCGCGGACGCCTCGCACGAGCTGCGCACCCCGCTGACCGCGATCCGCGGGTTCGCCGAATTCTACCGGCAGGGCGCGGCGCGCGAGCCCGCCGAGCTGGACCGGCTGATCGGCCGGATCGAGGACACCGCAGCCCGGATGGGACTGCTGGTGGAGGACCTGCTGCTGCTCGCCCGGCTGGACCGGCAGCGGCCGGTCGCGCGCCGCCCGGTGGACCTGCTCGCGGTCGCCGCCGAGGCCGTCCAGGAGGCCCGGGTCGTCGCGCCCGGCCGCGACATCGCGCTGTCGGTGGACGGCGCCGTCGCCTACCAGGTCCTCGGCGACGAGCCGCGGCTCCGCCAGGTCGTGGGGAACCTGCTGGCCAACGCCGTCGCGCACACCCCGGACGGCACCCCGGTCCGGGTGCGGCTGCGGCCGGGCGGGCTGGGCGGCGCGCCGGCGGCGGTGCTGGAGGTCGCCGACGAGGGGCCGGGCCTCACGCCCGAGCAGGCCGAGCGGGTCTTCGAGCGCTTCTACCGGGCCGACCGGGCGCGCTCGCGCGAGGACGGCCCGGGCACCGGCACCGGCCTCGGCCTGTCCATCGTCGCCGCGCTCGTCGCCGCGCACGAGGGGAAGGTGGAGGTGGACTCCACGCCCGGCGAGGGCGCGGTCTTCCGGGTCGTTCTCGCACTGGACGGCGTCTCTTAGACGGCCTTGAGGTGCGGTTCAGGCGGTGTTCAGGTGGATCGGCTTACCTTGCTGGCACGGGGCGCCCCCCGATCCCCGCCGGTTCGGGGGCGAGCGCCCTGGCCAACCACCGCGGTCCGCGCGTTCAGCGGATTTTCAGGTTCGCCGCAGGTGCGCCTCAGGTTCGTCCGGCAATGTCGGTGATGTGAGGCTCATCGGTGCGGTGCCCGGCCAGAGCTCTGGGGGGAGTGGGGCGGGGCTGCGACACCGGTGAAGGGTCGCGCAGGAGGCCGGGCCGGGCGTCCGCGCGGCCGGCATGGGAGACGCGGCCGCGTGGGGACCCCCGTACCCCACGCGGCCGTGTGCCGTCCCTCCGCTACGCGGGCTGCTGGAAACTCGACCCGCTGCGCACGGTGAGGACGGGACGGCTGCTCCTGGCCAGTTTGTCCAGCATCCGGCGCGTGGTGAACAGGTAGTACTCGCGCGGCAGCGTCCGCACCCGCATCGGCAGCCTGGGGTAGACGGCGGCGAGCCCGGCGACCAGCAGCCGGAAGCGGCGCTCGCGCCCGGCGTCCCACTTCCAGCCGTACTGCTCGCGGATCGGCGCCGGCATCAGGCCCGCGGTGAGCAGCCGGATCGCGGCGAGGCCCGGCCGGGCGGCGGCGCCGGCCGGCAGCCTGGGGTTGAGCACCTGCTCGGCGATGGCGCGCGAGGCGTCGGTGATCTGGATCGTGTTGACCATGTGCGCGTAGTAGCGCCGGAACTCGGGGTAGGTGGCCGGCATCCGGTCCTCGGGGCAGCCGAGGATCGTCGCGTAGACCTTGCTCTGGCCGTAGAACTCGGCCAGCTCCTCGTCGGTGAAGGCGCGCCGGAAGACCAGCTGGTAGAACTGCGCGGCGACGGCGAACAGCGTGGCCGCCACCCAGACCTGCAGCTCGGGGTCGTTGGCCTCGTAGCCGGGGCCGGTGACGCTCTCGTGGCCCTTGCGGACGAGCGCGCTGAACCGCTCGGCCTCGTCGCGGGTGCCGAACACCACGGCGTAGACCCAGCCCATGGTGTTCTGCAGGCGGCGCAGCGGGTCGGCGGCGGTGTAGCTGTGGTCGTACACGCCCTGTGCGACCTGGGGATGGGCGGTCTGGAGCAGGGAGGCGGCCCCGCCCGCGGCGATGAGCAGGCCCTCGCGGCTCACGATCCGCACGAGGTCGTCGTCCTGGAACAGTCCTTCGGTCATACGGATCATTGTAAGTAAGTACTTGCTTAAGTGCCACCCGGGCCGGCCGCCCGAAAACGGGGCGACATGATCGCCGTGCGGCGGGGATAATCGGAGCATGCCCGAACAGATCCCCATTCGCGGCTCGGTCTCCATCAGCGACTCCGAGCTCGGCTGGCGTTTCTCCCGCTCCTCGGGGCCGGGCGGGCAGCACGTGAACACGAGCGCGACCGCCGCCGAGCTGTCCTTCGACGTCGCCGGCTCTCCGTCACTGCCCGAGCACCTGCGGCAGCGCGCCCTGGAACGGCTCGGCGGGCGCCTCGTCCGGGGCGTCCTCACCGTGCGCGCCGAGGAGTTCCGCTCCCAGCAGCGCAACCGCGACGCCGCCCGCGCCCGCCTCGTCGCCCTGCTGTCGGAGGCGATCGCGCCGCCGCCGAAGAAGCGCATCCCCAAGAAGATCCCGCGCGGCATCAACGAGCGCCGGCTGGAGAACAAGAAGCGCCGCTCGGACGTCAAGCGGCAGCGGCAGGGCCGCTGGCACTAAGGGGTCAGGACGGGCGCGCGGCCTCGCGGATCGCGCGCATGGCCGCGCGGCGCGCGTCGCCGTCCAGCACGTCGATGTAGACGCCGCCGTCCAGATGACCGCACTCGTGCTGCAGGCAGCGCGCGAAGTAGCCGGTGCCCTCGACCCGGACCGGGCGGCCCTTGACGTCGACGCCCTCGACGACGGCGCGCGCGTGCCGCGGGGTGTCGAAACGCAGGCCCGGCACCGACAGGCAGCCCTCGGCCTCCACCAGCGTGCCGCCCCCGGCCTCGACCAGCACCGGGTTGACGACGTGCCCGACGTGCCGGCGGTCCTTGTCGTCGTTGCAGTCGTACACGAACAGGCGCAGCCCGACGCCGATCTGGTTGGCGGCCAGGCCCGCGCCCTCCGCCTCGTACATCGTCACGAACATGTCGTCGACCAGGCGCGCCAGCGCGGCGTCGAAGGTGCGGACCGGGTCGCAGGCGGTCCGCAGCACCGGGTCGCCGAGCCGCCGGATCGGGCGGACGGTGCCGGGCCTGCCGCCGCCCCTGGACGTCGCCTTGACCATGCCGTGATCTTACCGAGAACGCGCGACGCCCCGCCAACGGCCGTCGGCGGGGCGTCGCGCGTGTGCCTGGCGTCAGGCCTGGTCGGCGGGCGGGCGCCCGTGCTGGGGCCCGTGCTGGGGTCCGTGCTGAGCCCCGTGCTGGAGACCGTGCTGAGGCGCCGCGGGCGGGGCGTCCTGCTCGCGGGCCGGCGCCGGCGGCTTCGCCGGGGCGGCCGGCTCGGGCTTGCTCAGCACCGGCGCGGCCTGGGCCGGCTTCGGCTGCGCGGGCTGGGCCGGCTGCGCCTGGGCGGGCTGGGGCTGCGCCGGCTGCGGCGCCTGCGCCGGCTTCGGCTGGACCGGCTGCGCCTGGCCGCCCTGCGCCTGCTGCTGCGGCGCGGCGGCGGGCTGCTTGCGCTGCTGGACGGGCTGCTTCACCGCGTCCTCGACCATCTTCTCCAGCGGCCCGGCCTCGTTCTCGGCCGACAGCAGCCGGTGCAGCGTCTCGCTGATCTCGGTGAGCCGCTGCAGCGCCTGGGTGTGGTTGCGGGTCAGCTGGGTCAGCCGCTGGGTGGCGCCCTCGTTGATCACGCTGGCCCGCCGCTCGGACGCGGTGAGGGTGCGCTCGGCCTCCAGCCGGGCGCCGGTCACCGTCTGGTCCGCCTCCTGCTTGGCCGCCGACAGCACGCTGTCGGCCTCCTTCTTGGCGGAGGCGAGCACCTGCTGGGCCTTCTCCTCGGCCTGCGCCAGGTTCTTCTCGGCGTGCGAGCGGGCGTCGTCGACGATCCGCTGGGACTCGCTCTCGGCGTCCTCGCGGATCTTGCGGCCCCGGGCCTCGGCCTCGGCCACCTTGTCCTTGGCCTCGTCCTCGGCCAGGTTGATGATCTGCCGCAGCCGGTCGCTCAGGTCGTCGCCGGTCGGCTTGCGGGCCTGGACGACCTCGGCCATCTCGCGGCGGATCCGCTCGGCGTCGTCCTGGGCGCGCTGCAGCCGGGCCTCGAGCTCGCGGTGCTTTTGCTGCGCGCGCGCGATGGCGTCGTCGACCTGGCGGCGGTTGTAGCCGCGCATGACGATCTCGAAGGTCTCTTCTTGGAGGAGGTTCGGCAGGATTTCGGCTTCGTTGCTCATGATGCCTTGAGGGTCGTTGGCGGGGGGATCACCCCGTCAGGGTCGGTTGCGATCCTCGCCCGTCCGGGTGGCGGGGCGCCGCAGAGGGACAGACAGAGATGCAGGGTTGGCTTCAGGGTCGACTCTTGTCCGGTCCACCCCATTCGCGCAACCGAATCGCCGTGCCCGCTGCCGTTTCTTAACCTTGGCCGGGCCCCGGAACGCGCTCATCACCGGATAAGCCCGATCCGTCCCCCGGGCGCCGCCCGCCCCGTCCCACGCCCTAGCATCGGCGGCATGAGCTATGTGGGGTCTTTGGGCGAGGGCGAGCCGGCGATCCACCCCGAGGCGTGGGTCGCGCCCGGCGCGGTGGTGGTCGGCAGGGTGCGGCTCGGCCGGCGGTCCAGCGTCTGGTACGGCTCGGTGCTGCGCGGCGACGACGAGGAGATCGTCGTCGGCGACGAGGTCAACATCCAGGACCTGTGCTGCCTGCACGCCGACCCCGGCATGCCCGCCGTGCTGGAGGACCGGGTCAGCCTCGGCCACAAGGCGATGGTGCACGGCGCGCACGTGGAGGCCGGCGCGCTGATCGGCATCGGCGCGATCGTGCTGAACGGCGCGCGGATCGGCGCGGGCACCCTGATCGCGGCCGGCGCGCTGGTGCCGCCGGGCAAGCAGATCCCCTCCGGCGTCCTGGTGGCGGGCACCCCCGGCAAGATCGTCCGCGAGCTGAACGACAACGACCGGGCCGTGCTGCAGTACACCCCCGACGTCTACATGGAGAAGGCCCGTAAGCACGCCGCGGCGACCTGGCGCTGACCTGTCCGGGGCTCCCGGAGCGGGCGCCCCCGCTCCGGGGGACGCCCTTGATGCGCGGTCATCGCCGCGCTGAGCTGCGTAGATCGCATTGGCCCGGTCGGAGGGGGTCCGCGGACGGCCGGTCTGACTACGATGAACGCGTGGTGTGGGGACCGGGCTATGGCAGCGCTCCGCCCAGCCCCCAGGCTGGGCATGACCCGTTCGAGGCGGCGGAACGGGACACGAGGGCGATGGTGGCCGCCGGCTGGTGGCCGGCGGCGCCGCCGCAGCAGCGCCAGCACGCCGTGGCGAGCCAGCTGCTCATGCTGCCCGACGGCACCTGGTGGGCGTTCGGGGCGTGGGCGCGCTGGTACCGGCTGCACCCCTCCGACGGCCAGTGGTACCTGTGCCCGCCGCCGCGCTCGCCCGTCGACCGGATGGCCGCGCGGCCGGTGGCCGCGAGCGGCGCCCGCCCGCCCGCGCTGCCGCCGCACGTGGTGCCCGCCGGGCCCGACTTCTCCTTCGAGCCGGCCGAGCCGCTGCCGTTCGTGCGGTACGGGTTCGCCGGCGAGGTCACCGCGCAGGTCCGCGCCACCGTCGAGTCGGCCGCGACGCTGCCCGCCGCCGACTACCCGCACTCCTGGCCGCAGTTCGGGCCGGGCACCCCCTCGACCGTGGCGGTCTGCTGGGGCGTGACGCTGTGGTGCGCGGGCGCCCCGGTGTTCGACTCCCGGATGGACGCGCAGATGCTCGACCTCTGGCAGCCCTACCGGGCGCAGCCGCTGCCGGCCGTCGACGGGCCGCGCTGGCTGACCCCGCCGCCGCTGGAGGCCCTGGTCGCGCCCTACGCCGAGCGGCTGCGGGCCGGCCGCGTCGACGCCGCCGTCGTGGTGCTGCGCACCATGTGGGCGGTGGCGAGCGCACTGCGCGAGGACATCCGGCTCCAGCCCCGCGCCGACGCGCTGCTGGCCATCGTCGGCACCACGCTCAGCAACCCGACCGCCGACTACGGCGCGCTGCCCTACGGCGACCAGGCGATCGTGCAGCAGTGGCTGACCCGCTGCCCGCCGCACCTGGTGCCGCCGCTGCGCAACGAGAGCTCGCCCGGGGACGCCTTCCGGCACGCCTTCTACACCGTCGCCGAGACGATCGCGGCGTTCGGCGCGGCCGGCGGGCCCGCCGCCGTCGAACCGCGGCTGATGGCCGCCGCGCTGCTGGCGGCCGACCTGGCGGTGGTGCGGGGCGACATGGCGGCGCAGATCGTGCCCTGGCTGGACCCCGAGATCCGCTACACCGTGCAGGCGGTGCTCGCCCAGACCGGGCATCCGCTGCGCCGGCTGTGGCCGGCCGACCTGCGGCTGCCCGAGCCGCTCGGCGGCCTGCCCGCCGAGCAGGCCGAGACGCTGCTGGCCGCGATGTACGAGCTGGACCTGGCCTGGTGCCGGCTGGCCGGGATGCCGGCCCGCCCGCGCGGCTTCCCGGTGCCGACCGCGATCATCGCCGGGATCATCGGGGTCACCCGGACCCGCGCGACCGCCAAGGCCACCACGATGACGCCCGCGGCGCAGCCGCCGCAGGCCGAGCAGCGCCCGCCGGCGTACGGCGTCCAGCAGCAGCAGCCGGGGCTCGCGCCCGAGGCGCCGGCGGCCGTGCCGATGCCCGCGCAGCCGGACCGCCCTTACGTGCAGCCGCCTGCGCAGCCGGCCGTGCAATCACTCGGGGCGGAGGAGCCGGAGGAGGAGGCCGGGCTGCCGTCGGCGGTGCCCTACACCGCGCTCGGGTTCCAGAGCCCCTCGCCCGCGCCGCCCATGCAGCCGGTCCAGCCCATGCAGCCGGTCCAGCCCGTGCAACCCGTCCAGCCCATGCAGCCGGCCCAGCCCGTGCAGCAGCCCGTGGCGCCGCCGGTGCACGCGCCCGCCGACGCAGACCAGGCGGCGGTGTACTCGCTGCCCGAGGAGGACAAGGACGAGTCGCCCGTCGCGCCGCCCTACACCGCCCTCGGCTTCCAGCCGGCCGGCATGCAGGCCCCGCCCGCGCCGCCGGTGCAGTCCGCCCAGCCCCCGCCGCCGCCGGTCGACCTGGACGGGACCCGCTTCGACGACCAGGCGGCCTTCGTCCAGCAGCCCGCGCCACCGGCCGACGACCTGCACGGCACCCGGCTGGACGCCAGGTTCGACATGCCCGCGCCGCCGCAGCCCGGCCCACCCGGGCCGCCCGCGCCGCCGGGCCCGCCGCGCACCCGCGTGCTCGGCCCGGGCGACGTCGAGAACGCCCAGCAACCGCCGAAACCGCCCCCGGCGGAGGGCCCGGGCACCCGGATCATGTCCGAGACGATGATCGGCGGCTTCGACTTCGTGGACGGCGCCCCGGCGCCCGCGCAGCCCGTCCACGAGATCCCGCCGCCGCAGGACCGCGCCGAGCGCAAGGTCCTGGAGCGCTTCGGCATCCGCTTCGTGTCCGGGGCGCTGGACGCCGGCGGCCTGCTGGACGAGCTGCGCGCCCAGGTCGAGGCATGGCAGGCGCCGGCCGGGTCGGGCGCGGAGGAGACCCGCGTCGACGGCGCCCCCGGCGCCCGCGACGGCGTGCCGAGCGTGCTGCTGGTCGGCAGCCCGCACACCGGCCAGCGCCGCATGGCCCGGCTGATCGCGCTGACCATGGCCGACGCGGGCCTCGGCGACGGCGCGCTGCGCGCCCACGACGCCGAGGACGTCCGCGGGCAGCCGGCCGACCGGCTCGCCGCGCTGATCACCCAGCCCGGCCCGGCGGTCCTGTTCGAGCGGCTGGACGTGGCGATCGCCGGCGCGCCCGACCCGGTCGCCGCCGCCGCGGCCGTCCGCCGCGCCCGCCGCGACCCCGTCGTCGCCACCCCGCTCATCGCCACCTGCGAGCCGGGCACCTACAAGCGCCTGCTGCAGGACCACCCCCGGCTGATCGAGGCGTTCCGCGTCTACCGGCTGCCCGACCTCACCGGCCTGGACAACCGCATGACGCTGCTGCACGTGCTGGCCGACGAGCGGCGCGTCACGATCGGCAACGCGGCGCTGGAGGCCGCCCGCGGCGACCTGGAGCGGCTGCGCGGGCCCGGCGACCTGGTCAACGCGCGCCTGGTCGAGGCCTACCTGGACCAGGCGTGCCAGAAGCACCTGGAGCGCGCGGGCGCGTCCCGCGACCGGCTCGTCCTCACCCCCGAGGACCTCACCGGCGTCGCCGAGGGCATCGAGCCCGCGCTGCGGCCGCCCGGCGACATCGACGGCCACCTGGCGCGGCTGGAGTCGCTGACCGGGCTGGAGGAGGTCAAGCAGGCCGTCCACGAGCTGGCCGAGGAGGCCGGGCACGCCGCCGACCGGGCCCGCTACGGGGTGTCCGCCGGCGAACCGCTCCACCTGATCTTCACCGGCCCGGCCGGCACCGGCAAGACCACCGTGGCCGGGCTGCTCGGCGGCATCTACGCCGCGCTCGGGCTGCTCGGCGCGGGCCACGTGGTCGCGTGCCGCCCGGTGCACCTGGCGGGCCGCGACCACGCCGACACCGCGAACCGGGTCCGCGGCATGGTCGAGCAGGCGCTCGGCGGCGTCCTGCTCGTCCAGGAGACGCACCTGCTGGACCGCAGCCCGGCGGTGGTGCACGAGCTGCAGCGCGCCATCGCCGAGCGCGGCGAGCGGCTCATGGTGGTGCTGACGGGGCCGGACGCCGAGATGGAGGGCTTCCTGGCCGGCAACCCGGCGCTGCGCGAGCGGTTCGGGCGCGTCCTGCGGTTCACCGGGATGAGCGACCGCGAGCTGGTCAGGCTGTTCCAGGGCTACGCCGAACGCGACCTGTACATGCTCGACGAGGAGCTGCGCGTCGAGCTGCTGACGCGGTTCGAGCGGCTGCGCGACGACCCGGCGTTCGCCTACGCGCGCACCGCCCGGCTGCTGTTCGAGCAGACCGTGGCCCGGCAGGCGGCGCGCCTGGCCGGCGCCGACGTCACCGCCGCCACCGTCGCCCGGCTGTCGGCCCGCGACCTGCCCGAGTCCACGCTGGAGCAGATGCTCGGGGACTTCCACCAGGGCCGCTGATCATCCGGGCGGGTGGCCCGGGAATGGTCCCGATGGGTCATGTGCCGCCGCGGCGGCGCGGCGTAGCCTTGACAGCGGGACACGGGTGCAGTCGGAACACCGCGGGACGACGGCTGTTTCCGCAGGTGGCGTCCGCCTTACCGGGTGGGCGGGATCGCAGATGGAGGTGGTCGCGATGCGCCGGCACAATCTCGATCTGCGCGTCCAGGACCTGGTCGCGCTGGACGAGATCGAACTCTACGCGGAGATGCTGGGCGCGGTGGCGGCGGCCGAGGAGCCGCTGACCCTCGCCGAGATCGACATGGTGCTCGGGGTCGGCGCGGCGGCGGACGGCCGCCGCGAGCTCACCTCGCACGAGCAGTAGCACGGGCGGGTGCCGGGCGGCGCGAACCGCCCGGCCCGCCGCGGGCCGTTCAGCCCGCGATCTCGTAGCCGGCCTCGTCGATGGCCGCGCGCAGCGCCGCGTCGTCGAGCCCTTCGCCACGCACGGTGACCGTCCTGGTGTCGACGTCCACGTCCACCGCGCTCACCCCGGGCACCCGCCCGACCTCGCCGCCGATGGCCTGCACGCAGTGCCCGCAGCTGATGTCGGGCACGCTGTAACGAATCTCACCCATGATCGCCTGTCACCCTCCGGATTCGGCTGTCCGTAGCCGAGACTACGGAACATCCGCGCAGACAGGGCGGTGTGCCGCGAGTGTGCATGCCGTGATCGCGGGCAGTCTTGTAAGTGAGAGGATGGGGGACACCAGTCGAAGCTGGGGCAAAGGTTCTTTTTACGGCGGGTAGCGCCTACGATCCTCTGCGGACCGTTCCGGCATCTCAGGAGAACGACGTGCGCTTGCGTCTCACGCCGCGTGAGGACAGCTTCTACGACATGTTCGCCGACTCGGCGAACAACCTGGTCACCGGCGCCAGGCTGCTCGTAGAGCTCATCAGCGACAGCGCTGATCGGGAAGCGATCGCGGAGAAGATGCGCGCCTGCGAACACGCGGGCGACGAATGCACTCACGCGATCATGCGCCGCTTGAACGAAACGTTCATCACTCCCTTCGACCGGGAGGACATCTACCGGCTCGCCTCGACGATCGACGACGTCATGGACGAGATGGAGGAGGCGGCCGACCTGGTCGTCCTCTACCAGATCGACGAGTTCCCCAAGGGCGTCGTCAACATGGTGGAGGTGCTGGAGCGCGCCGCCGAGCTCACCGCCGAGGCGATGCCCCGGCTGCGCTCGATGAAGGAGCTCAACGAGTACTGGATCGAGATCAACCGGCTCGAGAACCAGGGCGACCAGATCTACCGCAAGCTGCTCGCGCAGCTGTTCAGCGGTGACTACGACACCCTGACCGTGCTCAAGCTGAAGCAGATCATCGACCGGCTGGAGGACGCCGCCGACGCGTTCGAGCACGTGGCCAACACGGTCGAGACGATCGCGGTCAAGGAATCATGAGCGGTCCCGGCGAGCCGGCCACCGTCACCGCGGCGCCGTCCCCGCCGGAGCCCACCCTGGCCGAGCAGGCCAGGCGCGGGCCCGGCAAGTTCTGGCTGCTGCTGCCGGTCGGCGTCCTGCTGGTCATGGTGCTCGGCGCGATCGGGCTGCGCTCGGACGCGCAGATCGCGGTGCTCTGCCTGGTCGTGGTCGTCGCGCTGGTGTTCGACTACACCAACGGCTTCCACGACGCGGCCAACGCGATCGCCACCTCGATCTCCACCCGGGCGCTGACACCGCGCGCGGCGCTGCTGATGGCCGCGGTGATGAACATGGTCGGCGCGCTGCTCGGCGTGCAGGTGGCCAAGACCATCAGCGAGGTGATCACACCGCCGGACGGCCTGCACGGGCTGACGGTGGTGGCGGCGGGCCTGCTCGGCGCGATCACCTGGAACATGATCACCTGGTACTTCGGGCTGCCGTCGTCGTCCTCGCACGCCCTCATCGGCGGCGTCGTCGGCGCGGGCCTGGCCTCGGCGTCCTCGGTGAGCTGGAGCAAGGTCGCCGACAAGGTCGCCATCCCGATGGTGATCTCGCCGGTGATCGGGTTCTTCGCCGCCTACGCGGTGATGCTGGCCATCCTGTGGATCTTCCGGCGGGCCAACCCGTCCCGGGTGAGCCGCCGGTTCCGCATCGCCCAGTCGCTGTCGGCGGCGTCGCTGGCCCTCGGGCACGGCCTGCAGGACGCGCAGAAGACGATGGGCATCATCGTCCTCGCGCTGGTCACCACGGGCCACTCCGACGGCCAGTCGGTGCCGACCTGGGTCATCCTGTCCTGCGCGGGCGCCCTGTCGCTCGGCACCTACGCGGGCGGCTGGCGCATCATGCGCACGCTCGGCCGCAAGGTCATCGAGCTGGACCCGCCGAAGGGCTTCGCCGCCGAGGCGACGGCGTCGGTCATCCTCTACCTGGCGGCCTACATCTGGCACGCTCCAATCTCCACCACGCACACCATGACCGCCTCGATCATGGGCGTCGGCGCCACCAAGCGCCTGTCGGCGGTGCGCTGGGGCGTGGCGGGCAACATCGTGGTCGCCTGGATCCTGACGATGCCGGCGGCGGCCCTGGTCGCCGCGGTCGTCTACTACCTGGTCCACCTCTTCGGCGCCTGACCCGCGCCACCTGGAACGGGCCGTCTTCCCTCAGGGGAGGCGGCCCTCGGTCGTCACGACCACCTTGCCGGTGACATGCCCGTTCACCAGGTGCGCGTAGGCCGAGGCGGCCTGTTCGAGCGGGTGCCGGCGGGTCACGGCGGACGGCAGGACGCCCTTCAGGGCCAGCGCCGCCACCTCGTCCAGATCGCCGGGGCGCGCGGTGGTGAGGACGGTCCGGACGTCGCCGCCGGGATCGGGGAAGACGGTGTTCAGCAGCCGCCCGCCGGGACGCACGAGCGAGGCGAGCCCGGGCAGGGACGTCCCGGGCAGGGCCAGGTTGACCAAGGCGTCCACCCCCTTGGGACGGCGGCGGCGGACCTCCGCCTCCGTGCCGGCCGCGCGGTAGTCGACCACCTCGGCGGCGCCCAGTCCGCGGACGTACTCCTCGTCCTCCGGCAGCGCGGTGGCGATCACGTGGACGCCGCGCGCCGCCAGCAGCGGCACCACCGCGCTCCCGACACCGCCGGACGCCCCGACGATCAGCGCCGTCATGCCCGCGGCGAAGTCTCCGGCGCGCAGCAGGGGCAGGGCGGTGAGGGCGGCGGTCGGCAGGCTCGCCGCGCGCCCGGCCTCCAGCCCCGCGGGCCGGTGGGCGAGGGCGGGTGCGGCGGCCTCGAAGACCGCGTACTCGGCCACCGTCCCCGTGGTGAGCGAGGGCGGCGTGGACAGCCGCTCCGCCATGGCGCGGACCGCCCGCGGTAGGGCGAGACCGAAGACCTCGTCCCCGGGGGCGAACCGGCCGGCGCCCTCGCCCTCGCCCACGGCCGTGACCGTGCCGGCGAAGTCGCTGCCGAGGACATGCGGGAACGTCAGCGGGACCTGGTCCCTGGACGCCCCGGTGACCAGCTTGACGTCCGCCGGGTTGAGCGCCGCGGCGGCGATCCGCACCTGGATCTGGCCGGGGCCCGCCACCGGCCGCGGCACCTCCAGCAGCTCCAGCGCGTCCACGCCGCCGTATCCCCGGGCCACCAGCGCCTTCATCGTGCTCATGCATCCACCCCACTAAGCGGACCATTCGGTCATGTTAGGGCGCGAGCGTAACATGACCCGATGGTCCGTTTGAAGTAGGATGTGCCCGTGCAGAAGATGCGGGCCGACGCCGCCCGGAACCGGCGGCTGCTGCTGGAGGCCGCCGCGGCCGAGTTCGCCGAGCACGGCACGGACGTCTCGATCGCGCGCATCGCGGCGCGGGCGGGCCTCGGCAAGGGCACGGTGTTCCGGCATTTCGCCACCAAGGAGCAGCTGATCGCCGCGATCTTCAGCGACCGGCTCGACCGGCTGTCGGCCCGCGCCGAGGACCTGATCGCCGCTGCGGATCCCGGCCGGGCTCTGCTGGAGTTCATGGCGGGCGCGGTCGAGACGCAGCTCGCCGACCGCTCCTCCTGCGAGGCGATGCCCGGGGAACTGCGCGCGGACCGCCAGTTCACCGCCGCCACGGACCGGCTGGTGGCGGCGGCGGAGGCGCTCACGGCCCGCGCCCGGACCGCCGGCGCCGTCCGCGCCGACGTCACCGGCTACGACATCGTCCTGCTGGTCAACGCCGTGACCCAGACGACGACCCCCTTCGACGACGCGCCCCCGGACCTGTGGCGCCGCTACCTCGCCCTGGTCTTCGACGGCCTGCGCCCCCAGGCCGCCACGCCCCTTCCCGCCGAGCCGCCCCGACCCCGCCCGGCCTGACACGACAGGCGAACGCGTCCGATGGACGTGCCACCGGCCACGCCGCTGCCCGGCCGAGCATGGCCGGCTCATGTCAGGAGGACGGTGATGGCTCCAGGGGCTCTTCCTCGGCCCCGGGCTCGTTCGCATGCTTCAAGGGCCTGCGCGGTTCAGGAGCACGGAAGAGCTCGTCGGCGGATGAGACGGTGACGGCGCGGCGGACCCACAGATAAAGCTTGCCGAGGTCAGGGCACTCGTAGATCCTGTCGCTGACCTCGTAAGGGATCTCCAGGCCCCGCGCTTCCAAGATCATGCAGATGGCGTAGGCGTTTCCCTCGGCGAGCCCCTCGTCGAACCCTTTGGCGAACCACTTCCTGAAGCTCTTGCCGAAGCCCTCGCGGAACCCCTTGGGGAGCCCGCGCGTGAACCCCTCGCGGAAGTGCGTACGGGCGAACTCCAGGAACATGCTGTTGCCGTCAGGGACCAGCGGTGCCTTGCCGGCTCCTCGTGCTCTGAGCGAGGTCACCGGAAGAGCTCCTCGGATGTCTTGGCGGTCACGGCGCGGCGGATCCAGGAGTTGATCTGGTCGAGGTCGCGACAGTCGATGATCCGCATGTAGTCCGCGTCGACGATCTTCACGCCGCGCGTGTGCAGGATGGCGATGACGGCTTCGACCCCGCTGGTGGATACGCCCAACGCTCGACCTTGAGCACGCCCCTCCCGCCTGCCCTCTGCTTTGCCTTGCGCCCGGCCCTGGCGGAACCCTCTGGCTTTTCCTGCGCCGAAGTTCTTCTTGGCGAACTTGCTGCTGACGGGCCAGCCGCTGGTAGGCATGAGCGCCTCCGGGAACGTTGTGCGCGGAGCGTAGGGGGACGGAGGGTTTCAGAGCGTGCTGAAGATCCTGCCCGCGTTGTTGCGGGCAGGTGCGCTCGGACGTTCGGGTCAGCCGAAGAGCTGGTCGGTGGTCTGGATGGTGGCGGCGCGGCGGACCCATGCTTCGAGCTGGTCGAGGTCGGTGCAGCCGGTGATCTGTTCCCTGGCCGCGGAGGAGACTTCCAGGCCCCGGGCGTCGAGGACGCTCAGGATGGCCTTGATCTCGCCCTTGATCTCGCCTTTGGCCTCGCCTTTGGCGATGTAGGTCTTGGCGAATTCGCTGCGGATGGGCAGTTCGGTGCGCATGATGTCTCTCTCCAGTAGCCGGCGGATGGAGAAGGGGGCCACGGTGCGAGCCTGCCCGCGTTGTTGGCGGGCAGGTGTGCGCAGCGGTCCGGGTCAGTCGAAGAGTTCGTCGGCGGTCTGGATGATGGCGGCGCGGCGGACCCATGTCTCGAGCTGGTCGAGGTCGGTGCAGCCGGTGATCTGTTCCCTGGCCGCGGAGGAGACTTCCAGACCCCGGGCGTCGAGGACGCTCAGGATGGCCTTGATCTCGCCTTTGGCGATGTAGGTCTTGGCGAATTCGCTGCGGATGGGCAGTTCGGTGCGCATGATGTCTCTCTCCAGTAGCCGGCGGATGGAGAAGGGGGCCACGTCGATTGCGTAATCGAAGTATCGCATAGCGTGGCCATTGTCGCCGGGGCTCTCCCGGCTCTTGATGGTGTCCAGGCCCTCGATGAAGGTCCGGATGACGCCCTCGGTCTTGCCGTGGGCCATGAGCGCCAGGGCGGCCAGGGCCGGGTCGGCGACGACCTGGGCGGGATCGGTGATGACGGGAAGCTGGTCCGGGCCGACGAGGGTCGGCGTGAGGGTGATCGACAGGCCGCCGCGGGTGAGGGTGACAGGGGCGGCGTACTTGTCGGCCTGGGCGTCGGGAGTGAACACCACGACGTAGACCGGCCTGTCGTGCTGGATCACCAGGATGGTCGCGTAGTGGAGGCACTGCTCCAGTTTCCGGGTGGAGAGCTTGGTCTCCACCTCGGTGATCAGCAGGTTCCGCAGGCCGTTGTCGGGGCCGTCGGCCAGGATGGTGTCGGCCTGGCGGTCGCGGGAGACGCGGTCGTTGAGCTCGCCGCTGATCGTGCGCAGGGGGCCGGGGGGCTCCAGGTCGATGTCGGCGACGGTGCGCAGGGCCCACAGGGCCAGGTCGGGGTGTTCGCGGATCAGGTCGTTGATCGCGTCGTGCTGACGTCCGGGCATGCGCGGAAAGTTAGCAAAGGTCACGCCAAGTATTCGGTCGTTCGAGCAAAGTCCATCGAACTGGTGTTTTGAGGTGTGACAAAACGGGCCGCCTACCCGGGGGAAGGCGGCCCGTTCTGGGGTAATGCGGGTTACTTGCCGGTGATGCGGTCCAGGGTGGGTGGGGCGATCGGGGAGTTGCCGCCGAAGTAGGCGATCAGCGAGTCCAGGTCGATCGGGCCGAGGACGGCGTCCTTGCCCTCGGTGAAGGTGGTGAAGCCGTCACCGCCGCCGAGCAGGAAGTTGTTGGCGGCGACCTTGTAGGTGGCGGCCGGGTCGACCGGCTTACCGTCGATGGTGATGTCCGAGACGCGGTCGCCGACGGGGCGGGTGCGGTCGATGGTGAAGTGCAGGTTCGCGGAGGGCTGCAGGATCTTCTCGCCGGCGGGCGTCCACTGCTGCTCCAGCGTCTGGTCCAGCTGGGCGCCGGTCAGGGTGGTGACGCCGACGATGTTGCTGAACGGCTGGACGGCGAACGCCTCGCCGTAGGTGACGACGCCGTCGCCCTCGGCGCCGCTGGCCTTGTAGACGAGCTCGGTGCGCACGCCGCCGGGGTTGGTGACCGCGATCTGGGCGCCCTTGTCCTTGACGGCCGCGAGCTGGGCGTCGGCGATGACGTCGCCGAGGGGGGTCTCGCCGGCGGCGGACGGTTTCCGGTCGAGGTCGGCGGTGATCTTGCCGATGGGCTTGTTGGCGACCGGGGCGACCCGGTCCTTCCAGGTCTGCACGAAGGTCTGCGTCGCCGGGTCGGGCGCGATGTCGCGGGTGACGACGTGGTTGTCGCCCTTCAGGGTGGAGCGGTCGACGTCGCGCGTCCACCGGTTCACCTTGAAGTCGACCTGGGAGATGACGCGCCCGAACGAGGAGCCGGAGGAGTACAGCCGCGGCTGCCCCTTCGGGTCGGTGACCGAGCACAGGTACTGCTGGTGGGTGTGGCCGGCCAGGACGACGTCGATGTCGGCGTCGGCCTCCTTGGCGATGCGGGTGCCCGCGCCCGGGACGACGCCGCACGCGTCGGGCCGCTGCCCGAGCGGGGTCTGGTCGCCCTCGTGGACGAGCAGGACCATCGCGTGCACGCCGAGCCGCTTCAGCTGGGCCGCGGACCGGTTGGCCGAGGCGACCTCGTCGTCGAAGGTCAGGCCCTTGATCCCGTCGGCGGTGACGATCGACGGGGTGGTCTTGGTGACCACGCCGATGAACCCGACCGGCACGCCGTTGATCCAGCGGATCGTCCACGGCTTGAGGATGGGCCGGCTGCCCTTGGTGACGTTGGCGGCCAGGTAGTCGAACTTGGCGCCGCGCCACCTGCCCGCGGGGGAGCAGCCGTCGACGGGGTGGCAGCCGCCGTTCTGGATGCGCTGCAGTTCCTTGTAGCCCTCGTCGAACTCGTGGTTGCCGACGGCCGACGCGGTCACGCCGATGTTGCCGAGGAACTCCACCGACGGCTCGTCGTGGTAGGCGGCGGAGATGAGCGGCGACGCGCCGATCAGGTCGCCCTGCGCCACGGTGAGGGTGTGCTTGTTCGCCAGCCGCTTGAGGTGGGCGGCGATGTAGGCGGCACCGCCCGCCGGGACGGTGTTGCCGTTCTCGTCGACGGCGTTGCCCGAGTTGCCGGTCGGCGGCTCCAGGTTGCCGTGGAAGTCGTTCAGCGCGAGCAGCCGCACGTCCACGGTGGGGGCGGGCTTGGCCGCGGCGGGCTGCGCCGCGAGGCCCGCGATCGCCAGGGCCGCGGCACAGGCCAGGGTGATGCGTGGTCGGATCATGACCTGCAGGGTAAAGATCCCTGGCATACGGACATCGGCATCTCTGTGACAGTTTCATGTCGTTTTCGCCAGGAACTAAGCTTTCGATCATGAGTGCGCCGCCGGAGTCCCAGATCCTCGCCCTCGTCGACGCGGCCGCCGCCGCCGACGGGGTCGGCCCGCTGTCGGAGCACGCGCTGCTCGCGCTGCGCAACGGCGCGCCCGGCCGGACCGTCGTCGAGGACGGCGTCGTCGTCGGCTACGCGCACCTGGACCCGGCGACGGAGGAGGAGAGCGCCGCCGCCGAACTGGTCGTTCATCCCGAGCACCGGCGGCGCGGCCATGGGCGCGCGCTGCTGCGCGGCCTGCTGCAGGACGCCGCTCCGCTGCGTGTCTGGGCGCACGGCGACCTGCCCGCCGCCGCCGCGCTCGCCGCGTCCGAGGGCATGGAACGCGTCCGTGTCCTGTTCCAGATGCGCCGCCCGGCCGCCGAGCCGCTGCCCGCCCCCGACATCGCGGACGGTGTCACGCTGCGCACGTTCGTCCCGGGCCAGGACGAGGAGGAGTGGCTGAAGGTCAACGCCGCCGCGTTCGCGCACCACCCCGAGCAGGGCGCCTGGACGCTGGACGACGTGCGCGCGCGCGAGCGGGAGGGCTGGTTCGACCCGGCGGGCTTCTTCCTCGCCGAGCGCGACGGCCGCATCGCCGGCTTCCACTGGACCAAGGTCCACCCGGACGGGCTCGGCGAGGTCTACGTCGTCGGCGTCGACCCGTCCGCGCAGGGCCTCGGTCTCGGCCGCGCCCTCACCCTGGCCGGCCTGCACCACCTGCGCGACCGGGGCGTCCCGCAGATCCTGCTGTACGTGGACGAGTCCAACGCCGCCGCCGTCCGCCTCTACCGCTCGCTCGGCTTCTCCCCCCACACCGTGGACGTCATGTACGGCTCGTGAGCCGGCAGCCGGACGGTGACGGTGAGGCCGCCGCCGGGCCGGGGGGCGGCGTGCACCGTGCCGCCGTGCGCGGTCGCGGTGGCGCGCACGATCGACAGGCCGAGCCCCGAGCCGCGGTCGGAGTTCAGCCGGTCGGTGCCGAGGCGCCGGAACGGCTCGAAGATCGTCTCGATGTCGTAGGGCGGCACCACCGGGCCGGTGTTGGCGACGACCACCTCGGCGGCGCCGTCGCGGGTGCCGGTGGCCACGGTGATCTCGCCGTCGTCGTGGTTGTGCCGGACGGCGTTCTCCACCAGGTTCTGCACCAGCCGCTCCAGCAGGATCGGGTCGCCCGAGGCGGGCGCGGCGCGCAGGTCGCGGGCGACGGCGATGCCGCGCCCGGCGGCCTCGGCGGCGGCCTGGTCCAGCACGTGCCCGGCGACCTCGGCCAGGTCCAGCGGGCGCGCGTCGACGACGGTGTTCTCGCTGCCGGCGAGCGTCAGCAGCCCGTCGATGAGCCGCTCGTGCCGGTGGTTGACCACCAGCAGCGAGGCGCCGAGCCGCTTGACGTCCTCGGTGGCGTCGGCGCGGCGCACCGCCACGTCCACCAGGGTGCGGTTGATGGCGAGCGGGGTGCGCAGCTCGTGCGAGGCGTTGGCGACGAAGCGGCGCTGCCCGTCGAAGGCGCGGGCGAGCCGGCCGAGCATGGTGTCGAAGGTGTCGGCGAGCTCCTTGACGTCGTCGCGGGGCCCGCCGTAGGCGATCCGCTCGGTGAGGTCGTGGCTGCGCGCGACCCGCCGGGCGGTCTCGGTGATCTGGTGGACGGGCCGCAGCGCCCGGTCGGCGAACAGCCAGCCGAGCCCGAACGCCGCGACCGTCACCACGCCGAGCGCGATGCCGCCCTGGGTGAGCAGCGAGCTCAGCAGCTCGCGCTGGGCGTTGTCCTTGGTCTGGACCAGGACCTGGCGCACCTGCCCGTCGGAGAAGGCGGTGCCGCCCGGCGGCACCGGGCCGAGCTGGTCGGCGGGGGCGATCCCGGTCCCCAGGGTCTTGATCTGCGCGCCGGGCGGCTCCAGGGTCGCCTTGACCAGGAAGTAGGTCAGGGCCAGCAGCACCAGGCCGCCGAGCAGGAACAGGCCGCCGTACAGCAGGGTGAGGCGGCCGCGGATGGTGAGGCGCGGAAGAGCGGTCATGGGATGCGGTACCCCGTTCCCGGGACGGTCTCGATGAGGGGCGGGTCGCCGAGCTTGCGGCGCAGTTTCATCAGGGTCACCCGGACGGTGTTGGTGAACGGGTCGGTGTGCTCGTCCCAGACCTTCTCCAGGAGCTGCTCGGCGGAGACGACCTTGCCGTCCGCGCGCAGCAGCTCGGCCAGCACACCGAACTCCTTGCGGGCCAGGTGCACGTAGCGGCCGTCCCGGTAGACCTCGCGGCGGGACGGGTCGAGCCGCACGTCGGCGCGCTGCAGCAGCGGCGGGTCGGCCGGGCGCGCGCGCCGCGCGAGGGCGTGGATGCGCGCCACCAGCTCCTCGAACGCGAACGGCTTGGTGAGGTAGTCGTCCGCGCCGAGCCGCAGGCCGTCCACGCGCGCGCGCACCGCGCCCGCGGCGGTGAGCATCAGCACCCGGACGTTCGCGCCCGAGTCGATGACCGCGCGGCAGACGTCGTCGCCGTGCACGACCGGCAGGTCGCGGTCCAGGACGAGCACGTCGTAGTCGTTCACGCCGAGCCGTTCCAGGGCGGCGTCCCCGTCGTACACCACGTCCACCGCCAGGGCCTCGGCGCGCAGGCCTTCGGCGATGGAGTCGGCGAGCATCCGCTCGTCCTCGGCGATCAAAACCCGCACGTGCCACCGTCCCTGTCCGCGGTCCAAGGCCACAGCCTGCCCCGCCGGGCGTAACGCCCGCATAACCGCGTTCGGTTACACCGGGGTTATCGGGCGGCGGCTGGACTGCTGCCCATGAGAACACGACAGCGCATCGCCGCCCTGGCCCTGCTGCCGGCCCTCCTGTTCGGGACGTCGGCCTGCTTCTGGGACGGCGGCGGCAAGAACGCGGCGACCGGTCCCGGCAAGGGCACCGACAACGCCGAGCAGGGGCGCAAGTTCGCCAAGTGCATGCGCGAGCACGGCGTGGACATGCCCGACCCCGACGCCGACGGCAAGGTGAAGATGAAGGCGGGCGACGGGCACGGCGTCAAAGGCGGCCAGGTCCCCGAGGGTGGCATCGGCAAGCTGGAGCAGGCCGAGAAGGCCTGCCGGCACCTGGCCCCGAACGGGGGGAAGCCGCCGAGCAAGGGCGACATCGCCGCCATGCAGAAGCACGCCAAGTGCATGCGCGAGCACGGCGTGAACATGCCCGATCCCGACTCCAGCGGCAAGGTCAAGGTCGAGCGGAAGGCGGGCGAAGGCGACGGCGGCCCGGCGGTCGATCCCGAGAGCGCGGAGTTCAAGTCGGCCGAGAAGGCGTGCCGCCAGCTCGAGCCGAAGCGTCCCGGCGGAGACGAAAAGGGGCTCAACGGGAGCAAGGAGTGAACCGCAGACGCGCCGTTGCCACCGGTGTCACCGGGGTGGCCCTGATCGGCGTCGCGGGCCTGGCCACCGCCGGGCTCGGCGGCGGCGGCGGGGGAACCCCGGCCGCCGGGCGCAGCATGCTGCCGCCCGCGACGGCGCAGGTCGAGCGGACGACGCTGGTGGAGTCGCAGAAGGTGAGCGGCACCCTCGGCTACGGCGACACCACGACCGCCAGTGGGGGCGGCGGTCAGGGGGTCGTCACCTGGCTTCCGGCGGCCGGCAGCGTGGTGACCCGCGGGGACACCGCCTACAAGGTGAACAACAAGCCCGTGCCGCTGCTGTACGGGAGGCTGCCGCTGTTCCGCAAGCTGTCCGACGGCGCGAAGGGCACCGACGTCCTGCAGTTCGAGCGGAACCTCAGCGCCCTCGGGTACGGCGGGTTCACCGTCGACAAGACCTACAGCTCCGCCACGGCCGCCGCGGTGAAGCGCTGGCAGGAGGACCTCGGCCTGGACGAGACCGGCGAGGTGAAGCCGGGATCGGTGCTGATCGCGTCCGGCGCGCTGCGGGTGGCCGAGCACCGGGCCTCCGTCGGCGACCGCCTCGGCGGCGCGCTGTACACCTACACCGGCACCAGGCGGGTGGTGAGCGTGGACCTGGACGTGAAGTACCAGCGGTTCGCCCGCAAGGGCGCCGAGGTGACGATCGACCTGCCCGGCGGCGGCACCGTCAAGGGAAGGATCGCCAGGGTGGGCAAGGTCGCGACCAAGGCCAAGGGCTCGGAATCGACGACGATCGCGGTCACCGTCGCGGTGCGCGGCGGCTCGCTCGGCTCCTACGACAAGGCGCCGGTCGACGTGCACCTCACCACCGCCAGGCACGCGGACGTGCTGGCCGTGCCGGTCGCCGCGCTGCTCGCCCGGACCGACGGCGGCTACGCGGTGCAGGCCGTGGACAACGGCCGCACCCGCATGGTGCCGGTGGAGACCGGCGTGTTCAGCTCCGGCAAGGTCGAGGTCTCCGGGCAGGACGTCGCCGAGGGCATGAAGGTGGGGGTGCCCGCATGAGCCCGGTCGTGGAGCTGCGCGGGGTGAGCCGGAGCTACCCCGGCGGGGTCACCGCGCTGGACGAGGTGACGATGAGCGTCGAGGCGGGGGAGCTGGTCGCGATCGTCGGGCCGTCCGGCTCGGGCAAGTCGACGATGCTGAACCTGCTCGGCACGCTGGACCGGCCGAGCGGCGGCACCGTCCTGATCGAGGGCCGGGACGCGTCGCGGCTGCCCGACCGGCGGCTGTCGGCGCTGCGCGGCCGCCGGATCGGGTTCGTGTTCCAGCAGTTCCACCTCGCGCACGGCGTCCCGGCGCTGGACAACGTCGCCGACGGCCTGCTGTACGCCGGCGCCCCGCTGTCCGCGCGGCGCCGCCGCGCCCGCCGGGCGCTGGAGCGCGTCGGCCTCGGGCACCGGCTGGACCACCGGCCGCACCAGCTGTCGGGCGGCGAGAAGCAGCGGGTCGCGATCGCCCGCGCGGTCGTCGGCGAGCCGGCGCTGCTGCTGGCCGACGAGCCGACCGGCGCGCTGGACTCGGCGTCGGGCGCGGAGGTGATCCGGCTGCTGCACGAGCTGGCGGCGGGCGGCACCACGGTCATCCTGATCACCCACGACCGGGACATCGCCGCGACCGCGCCGCGCCAGATCCGGATGCGCGACGGGCGCATCGTGCACGACGACGCGCTGGCGGAGGCGGGGCGGTGAAGGGGGGAGCCAGCGACGAGGTCCCGTCCCGGCTGCGGCCCCGCGACGTGCTGCGCGTCGGCGCGGCGGGCCTGCGCGCCCGCCCGCTGCGGGTGGTGCTGTCGGCCCTCGGCATCGCGATCGGCATCGCCGCCATGGTCGGCGTGGTGGGCATCTCCACCTCCAGCCGGGCGCAGCTGCAGGCCACCTTGGACCGGCTCGGCACCAACCTGCTGACGGCCGCGCCCGGCAAGGACCTGTTCGGCGACGACACCAAGCTGCCCACCGCGGCCGTCGGCATGATCTCCCGGGTCCCGCACGTGGAGTCGGCGTCGGCGACCGGCACCGTCGACGCCAAGGTGTACCGCAACGACCGCATCCCGGCGCTGGAGTCCGGCGGGATCAGCGTCCTCGCGGCCCGGCTCGACCTGCCGCGCACCGTCGGCCTGGAGCTGGCGGCGGGGTCCTGGCTGAACGCCGGCACCGCCCGCTACCCGGCGGTCGTGCTCGGCTCGGGGACGGCGAGCCGGCTCGGCGTCGTCACGCCCGGCACCCAGATCTGGCTCGGCGAGCAGTGGTTCACCGTCGTCGGCATCCTGAAGCCGGTGCCGCTCGCCGCGGAGCTGGACTCGGCCGCGCTGGTCGGCTGGGAGGCGGCGGCGGACCGGCTCGGCTTCGACGGCCACCCCTCCACGATCTACACCCGCGCGGAGAAGGCGTACGTCGGGCGGGTGCGGGAGCTGCTGGCGGCCACCGCCAACCCCGAGTCGCCGAACGAGATCGAGGTGAGCCGCCCCTCCGACGCGCTCGCCGCGCAGAACGCCGCGGACAAGACCTTCACCGGCCTGCTGCTCGGCCTCGGCGGGGTGGCGCTGCTGGTCGGCGGGGTCGGGGTGGCCAACACGATGGTCATCTCGGTGCTGGAGCGGCGCGCCGAGATCGGGCTGCGGCGCTCCCTCGGCGCCACCCGGGGCCAGATCAGGCTGCAGTTCCTCACCGAGTCCCAGCTGCTGGCAGCGCTCGGCGGGGTCGGCGGCGTCGCGATCGGCATCGTGGTCACCGCGGCCTTCGCCGCCTCCCAGGACTGGCCGACGGTGGTGCCGCTGTGGGCGATGGCGGGCGGCGTCGTGGCGACGCTGTTCATCGGCGGCGTCGCGGGCCTGTACCCGGCGATCCGGGCGGCGCGGCTCGCCCCCACCGAGGCGCTCGGCGCCCCCTGACCCGGCCCGGCCGCACGGCCGGGCCGGTGACCGCCGATACGGTGCGGACGGGCCGCCCGTCTTCGCCGTATCGGCGGTCTGGACCGGTCCCGCCACCTGCGCGAAAGTCCCCCTGTTGTTGGCCTTTCAGGGGGTTTGACCTGGGGTGTTAACCCGGAGGACACGGCATATCAGGGTATTTTTCGTGACCCTGCCCGGTTCGATTCATCTTCCGTTCACCTGGTTCAGGGTGTACGGACATCTCCCCTGCTTAGCGTCGAATCCGACGGCGAACCCATCCATCCGGACAGACGGGTCCAGTGACCCGCCCGGGGACGCCGCCCGACGAAACTAACGAGGAGATCCTCCGGTGAAGAACGGTTCTCGGCTGGCCGCCCTGGGTGGCGTGGTCGTTGCGGGGGCCCTGGCCCTCTCCGCTTGCGGCAGCGACAACGGCGGCGGCACCAACGCCAACGCCCCCGCCGGTGACATCGACTGCGCCAAGGGCACGGTGAACGCCGCCGGCTCCAGCGCGCAGAAGAACGCCATCGAGGAGTGGACCAAGATCTACGCGCAGAAGTGCGCGGGGGCCAACCTCAACTACAACCCGAACGGTTCGGGTTCCGGCATCCAGCTGTTCAACCAGAAGCAGGTCGCCTTCGCCGGCTCGGACTCGGCGCTGAAGCCCGAAGAGGCCACCGCCGCCAAGCAGCGCTGCGCGGGCAACAACGCCCTCAACCTGCCGATGGTGGTCGGCCCGGTCGCGGTCGTGTTCAACGTCAAGGACGTGACCGACCTCAAGCTGGACGCCGAGACCATCGCCAAGATCTTCTCCGGCAAGATCAAGACCTGGAACGACCCGGCGATCGCCAAGCTGAACGACGGCGCCAAGCTGCCGGCCACCCCGATCAAGCCGATCTACCGGTCGGACGAGGCGGGCACCACCGACAACTTCACCAAGTACCTCAACACCGTCGCGCCGAGCGTGTGGACCTGGGAGCACGCCAAGAAGTGGCCGAACTCCACCGGCCAGGGCGCGCCCAAGTCCGACGGCGTGACCACGCAGGTCAAGAGCACCGACGGCGCCATCTCCTACGTCGAGATGTCCTACGCCACGCAGAGCAAGCTCAGCATGGCCAAGGTCAAGAACGGCGCCGGTGAGTTCGCCGAGCTGAGCCCCGACAGCGCGTCCAAGACGCTGGCCGGCGCCCAGGTCGTCGGCACCGGCAACGACCTCGCGCTGAAGATCGACTACAAGACCAAGGAGGCCGGCGCCTACCCGATCGTGCTGGTGACCTACGAGATCGCCTGCGAGAAGGGGCTGGAGGCCGACCAGGCCAAGTTCGTCAAGTCCTTCCTGACCTACACCTCCAGCGCCGACGGCCAGAAGATCCTCACCAACCTGGGCTACGCCCCGGTTCCCGCGAGCGTCCTCACCAAGGTCCAGGCGTCCGTGAAGGCCCTGTCCTGACCACTGGACCGAACACCGGCAGCCCCGGCACCGAGGACCTCGGTGCCGGGGCCAAGCCCGGTTCGCCCACCGGTAACCGAGGAGGAAACCCCGTGACCAGCGACACCGGCGTGCACGCCCAGGCCCAGGCCAGGCACCGCGCCACCGGACGGCCGATGAGCACCGGCCGGCTCGGCGACAAGATCTTCGTTTCCGCCGCGCGCGGCTCGGGGATCCTCGTGCTCGTCATCATGGCCGCCATCGCCGTCTTCCTGGTCTGGAAGGCGATCCCGGCGCTGCAGAAGAACGAGGCGAACTTCCTCACCTCCGAGGCCTGGAACCCCAACGCGACCCCGCCGAAGTTCGGCATCGCCCAGCTGGCGTTCGGCACCGTCGTGTCGTCCCTGCTGGCCATGCTGATCGCCACCCCGGTCGCCATCGGGATCGCGCTGTTCATCTCGTTCTACTCCTCGCGCAAGCTGGCCGCCGCGCTCGGCTACGTGGTCGACCTGCTCGCCGCCGTGCCGAGCATCGTGTACGGCCTGTGGGGCGTGGCGGTGCTGGTCCCGCACATGGAGGGCATCTCCAAGCTGATCAACGCGGTGCTCGGCTGGATCCCGCTGTTCGGCGGCGACGGCGTCGGCAAGGCCTCGGTCTTCACCGCCGGCGTGGTGCTGGCCATCATGATCCTGCCGATCATCTCCTCCATCTCCCGCGAGGTGTTCCTGCAGGTCCCGCGGGCCAACGTGGAGGCCGCCCTCGCGCTCGGCGCCACCCGCTGGGAGATGATCCGGCTGTCGGTGCTGCCCTACGGCCGCTCCGGCATGATCGGCGCCTCGATGCTCGGCCTCGGCCGCGCGATGGGCGAGACGATCGCCGTCGCGCTGGTGCTGACCTTCGTGCCCGGCATCAACATCCACATCCTGCAGGACGGCGGCGCCACCTTCGCCTCCAACATCGCCAACAGCTTCGGCGAGGCGTCCCAGACCGGCCGCAGCGCGCTGATCGCCTCCGGCCTGGTGCTGTTCGTCATCACCCTGCTGATCAACATGGCCGCCCGCGCCGTCGTGGCGCGCCGCAAGGAGTTCGCATGAGCGCGCTGACCACCCCCGGCGAGCGCCGCGGCGCGACGCTGAGCCCGGTCTCCCCGCGGCGCAAGATCACCGACCGCGCGGTGCAGGGCCTGGTCTACCTGGCCTTCGCGCTGGCGATCATCCCGCTGGTGTCGGTGCTGTGGACCGTCATCGGCCACGGCCTGGCCCGCCTGGACGCCGACTTCTTCCAGTTCTCCATGAACGGCGTCTCGGGCAAGGACGCCGGCGGCGGCGCCTACCACGCCATCGTCGGCACCCTGGAGCAGGTCGCGATCACCACCGTGATCGCGGTGCCGATCGCGGTGCTCACCGCGGTCTACCTCATCGAGTACTCCGGCAACGGCCGCCTCGGCAAGGTCATCAGCTTCTTCGTCGACGTGATGACCGGCATCCCCTCCATCGTGGCCGGCCTGTTCGTGCTCGCGCTCTGGCTGCTCACCTTCGGCTTCGACTTCTCCGGCTTCGCCGGCTCGCTGGCCCTGGCCATCCTGATGATCCCCACGGTGATCCGGGCCACCGAGGAGATGCTCAAGCTCGTCCCGAACGACCTGCGCGAGGCCTCCTACGCGCTCGGCGTGCCGCGCTGGCGCACCATCGTGTTCGTGGTGCTGCCGACCGCGCGTACCGGCATCGTCACCGGCGTCATGCTGGCCGTCGCCCGCGTCATGGGCGAGACCGCGCCGCTGCTGCTCACCATCTTCTTCACCAAGGCGATCAACACCAACGCCTTCGACGGCCCCCAGGGCTCGCTGCCCACCTTCATCTGGGAGCAGATCGCCGACTCCAACGCCACCGCGCACGACCGCGCGTGGACCGGCGCGCTGGTGCTGATCGCCCTCATCATGCTGCTCAACCTGGCCGCCCGCCTGCTGGCCCGCGGCGCCCGTACGACCGGCCGCTGAGCCGCCCCAGACCCGGCAAGACCCCGATAGGAGCATCCACCCCATGGCCAAGCGGATCGAAGTGTCCGGGCTGCACGCCTACTACGGCGGCGTCCACGCCATCGAGGACATCTCGATGACGATCGAACCGCGCTCGGTGACGGCGTTCATCGGGCCGTCGGGCTGCGGCAAGTCCACCTTCCTGCGCACGCTGAACCGGATGCACGAGGTCATCCCCGGCGCCCGCGTCGAGGGCAAGGTCATGCTGGACGACGAGGACCTGTACGACTCCTCCGTCGACCCGGTCGCGGTGCGCCGCACCGTCGGCATGGTGTTCCAGCGGCCCAACCCGTTCCCCACCATGTCGATCTACGACAACGTGGCGGCCGGGCTGAAGCTGAACGGCGTCCGCAAGAAGGCCCGCCTGGACGAGATCGTCGAGGAGTCGCTGCAGGGCGCCAACCTGTGGAACGAGGTCAAGGACCGCCTCGGCAAGCCCGGCGCCGGCCTGTCCGGCGGCCAGCAGCAGCGCCTCTGCATCGCCCGCGCCATCGCCGTGCAGCCGCAGGTCCTGCTGATGGACGAGCCCTGCTCGGCCCTCGACCCGATCTCCACCCTCGCCATCGAGGACCTGATCGGCAAGCTCAAGAACCTGTACACGATCGTGATCGTCACGCACAACATGCAGCAGGCGGCGCGGGTCAGCGACAAGACGGCGTTCTTCAACATCGCCGGGACCGGGCAGCCGGGCAAGCTGATCGAGATCGACGACACCAGCAAGATCTTCACCAACCCGGAGCAGAAGGCCACCGAGGACTACATCACGGGCCGGTTCGGCTGATGCCGTGCGGGGGGCGACCCCCCGCACCCCCGGAAAGGCGGACCCGGAGTCTTGCGGAGGGTGCGCGAACAGAGATCCCGGTGTCCTTGGACACCGGGATCTTCGTTCTCAGGTGGCGACGGGGGCCGCTTCTTCGGTTTCGCCGGGGCGGTGGTCCGGGACGAAGCGGTAGCCCACGTTGCGGACCGTGCCGATCAGGCTCTCGTACTCGGCGCCGAGCTTGGCCCTCAGGCGGCGGACGTGGACGTCGACCGTGCGGGTGCCGCCGAAGTAGTCGTAGCCCCAGACCTCCTGGAGGAGCTGCGCGCGGGTGAAGACGCGGCCCGGGTGCTGGGCCAGGTACTTCAGCAGCTCGAACTCCTTGAAGGTCAGGTCCAGGACCCGGCCGCGCAGGCGGGCGGTGTAGGTGGCCTCGTCGATGGTGAGCTCGCCGCTGCGGATCTCGCCGGGGACGTCGTCGGCCTCGCCGAGCGCGGCGCGGCCGACGGCCAGGCGCAGGCGCGCCTCCACCTCGGCGGGGCCCGCCGACTGGAGCAGCACGTCGTCCAGGCCCCATTCGGGGCTGAGCGCGGCAAGGCCGCCCTCGGTGACGATCGCCAGCAGCGGGCAGTCCAGGCCCGTGGTGCGCAGCAGCCGGCAGAGGCTCTTGGCCTGCACCAGGTCGCGGCGGGCGTCGACGATCACCATGTCGGCGGACGGCGCGTCGATCAGCGCCGAGCCTTCCGCGGGGGCCACGCGCACCGAGTGCAGCAGCAGCCCGAGCGCGGGCAGGATCTCGTCGGAGGGTTCCAGTGCATTGGTCAGCAGGAGCAAGCTGCTCAAGTGCCGCCTCCTCGCCCATCAGGGTGTCCAGCGATCCAGGCGGCTCATCCGGGGCCCGGGGATGAAGGACGGGCCGGACGAACTCCATGGCCTCGTCGCCCGGATCCCTCACCCTGAGCATATCCGAGCCGTCCCCGGGGGCAATGGGCGGTGCGGATGGATCGAGGGTGTTACGGGAGTGAGACGCTTGGATCATGGCGAAGGGAACGATCCGATACTGGGCGGCGGCGAAGGCGGCGGCGGGAACCGGCGAGGAGCCCTACGACGCCGGGACGCTCGCCGGCGCGCTGGCCGCCGCGGCCCAGGAAGAAGGGCGTGCGGACGATTTCCGGCGTGTCCTGGAGCGCAGCTCGTTCCTGGTGAACGGGGACCCCGTCGGCACCCGGCCGCACGACTCGGTGGTGCTGCCCGAGGGCGGTGTGGTGGAGGTGCTGCCGCCGTTCGCGGGTGGTTGACGTCACAGGCGGTGGGTAGCCTCGCGAACCGATGTCGCGGCATCGCGATCTCATTCCGCAGGGCGACTTCCCGCCGGTGGGATGCCCCCTAATGTGGTGCGACACGTCGCTTAGAGGAGAGACATGCGCAAGGTACTGCTCGTCCTGTTGATCCTGGTGGCCGGGGGCGTCGTCGCCGCCGACCGGTTCGGCGTGCGGGTCGCGCAGAACGAGATCGGCAAGCAGGTGGCGGCGCAGTACAAGCTGGACCGGCGGCCCGACGTCACCATCCACGGCTTCCCGTTCCTCACTCAGGCGGTGGCCGGCGACTACGACCAGATCGACGTGTCCATCGGCAACTGGACCGAGCAGGGCGTGACGGTGGGCGACGTCAAGATCGAGATGCGCGGGGTGAACGCGCCGCTGAAGGAGGTCGCCAACGGCAGCAGCGCGCACGTCACCGCGCGCACCGCGACCGCCTCGGCCGTCATCCCCTACGAGGTGATCCGCAAGAACGCGCCCAAGCAGGTGCAGAAGATCAGCCCCAAGGGCGACGACCTGGCGGTGCAGCTGTCGGGCGACGTGCTCGGCTTCAAGCTGAGCGGCGACGCGGTGGTCAAGGTCAAGCCGACCGCCAAGGGCATCGCGATCACCCCGCTGTCGGTGGGCAGCACCGGCCTGCAGATCCCGGTCGACCGGCTGCAGGACCAGCTCACCTGGGTGGTGCCGGTGACGAACCTGCCGGTCGGGTCGCGGATCAGCAGGATCGAGCCGACGCCGGCCGGGCTGCGGGTCGCCGCGACCGCCGACAACGTGAACCTGAACGACCTGCCGCAGGCGTGAACCGTCCGGCCCCCGGGGACGTGACAGTGGTGTGGGTCCCACCGCGGATGAGAGTGTGCTGCGCCTCCTGTACGGCGAGCACGGCGGCGCCCTGCTCGGATACGCCCTGCGGCTGACCGGCGGCGACCGGGCCCAGGCCGAGGACATCGTGCAGGAGACGCTGCTGCGCGCCTGGCGGCACCCCGAGGCGCTGGCCGGGCGGCCGGTGCGGCCGTGGCTGTTCACCGTCGCGCGCAACCTGGCGGTGGACGCGCACCGGGCCCGCCGGGCCCGGCCGCCCGAGACCGGCATCGACGAGCGGCTGGTCGCGCTCCCCGGGAGCGACGACATCGACCGGGCCCTGGAGTCGTGGACGGTCGCCGAGGCGCTCGCCGAGCTCAGCCCGGCGCACCGCGCGGTGCTGGTGCAGACCTTCTACCGGGGGCTGTCGGTGGCGGAGGCGGCGCGGGTGCTCGGCGTCCCGCCGGGCACCGTGAAGTCCCGGACGTACTACGCGCTGCGGGCGCTGCGGCTCGCCCTGGAGGAGCGGGGGGTGACGACACCGTGACCGATGACTGCGCGCGCTCGCGCGGCACACTCGGCGTCTACGTCCTCGGCGCGATCGACCCGGCCGAGCGGGCGGCGCTGGAACGGCACCTGGAGCGCTGCCCGGCGTGCCGGGACGAGCTCGCCGGCCTGGCCGGGCTGCCCGCGCTGCTCGGCCGCGTCGACGAGGAGCAGATCGAGCAGCTGGCCGGCCCGCCGCCCGACCTGCTCGACGCGATGCTCGCCCGCGCCGCCGAACGCAGGCGGCCGCTGCGCCGGTGGGCGCCGCTCGCCGCCGCGGCGGCGGTGCTGCTGGTCGCCGGGATGCTGCTCGGCGGGCTGGTCGGAGGCGGGGAGGACCGGCGGGCCGTGCCTCCGGTGCCGGCCTCGTCGGCCGCGGGGGAGCGGGTGGCGGCGAGCGATCCGCGCTCGGGCGTCCAGGGCTACGTGATGATCCACCGGAAGGCGTGGGGCACCGGGCTGGAGATCTACGTGACCGGGATCGCCGGCGGTTCCCACTGCCGGCTGCGCGTGATCGCCCGCGACGGGCAGAAGGACGCGCTCGGCAGCTGGACGGTCCCGGCCGGCGCCGGCAAGGGCCGGTACGGCGAGTACGAGGCCTCCACCCGTTTCCGCCGCGACCAGCTCTACTCGTTCGAGGTCGTCACCCTGGACGGGCGGCCGCTGCTCACCATCCCGGCCTGATCGGGAAGAAGGCGCCGCCCCTGCGGGTTGTCGCTTGCGATGACCGGTCTGTGGGTGGCCGTCGCGGTGCTGCTCGCCGCCACGGCGTTCGGGCTCGTGAAGCAGCGCAGGGACGGCGTGCTGCGCGCGCGCAGGGGAGGCGACAGGGTGGACGAGCGCATCGAGGCCGCCGACATCGGCGCCGACCTCGGCAGCAAGGCGACGCTCGTGCAGTTCTCCAGCGCGTTCTGCGCCCCCTGCCGGGCGACCCGCCGGGTGCTCGGCGAGGTCGCCGGGATGGTGGACGGCGTCGCGCACGTGGAGCTCGACGCCGAGGCGCATCTGGACCTGGTCCGCCGGCTGAACGTGCTGCGGACCCCGACCGTCCTGGTGCTGGACGACACCGGCCGGATCGTCCGCCGCGCCGCCGGGCTGCCCCGCAAGGCCGACGTCATCGCCGCCCTCGGCAAGGTCATCAGCTGAACCATGACCGCCATGACCTGCAACAAGACATATGTCACCGTCTCGCAGGGCGAGACGGAAGTGACAGGGCGCCGTCCGTCGGCTTACCATCGGGACGTGCGTTACTGGACAGAGCAGATGCTCACGAAGCGCCGCGCGGTCGATTTCTGCCGCGTGGCCGCCTCGCTCTGTCGCATGGCCTGAGGCATCGAGCCCGCCGCTATGGCCCCTCGGGAAGCCCCGCCTTCCCGAAGCCCCGAGCACTTCTGAGACTTCCAGCTCGTACGCACGCTCTCTCCCCCTAGGGGATCCATATGCAGGTTGATCCGCGTGGGCAGCGCTTCGCCGCGGCCCTCACGTCGGTGGTCCTGATCGTGGCCCTGGTGACGCAGAGCTGGGTCCCGCTCGCCGCGCAGACGCTGGTGTTCGCCATCGCCGTCCTGCTCGGCCTGCGGTTCTCCCCGTACGGGCTGATCTTCAAAGTGCTGGTCCGGCCCCGCATCGCCCCGCCGAGGGAACTCGAAGCACAGGCCCCGCCCCGGTTCGCCCAGGGTGTCGGCCTCGTCTTCGCCCTCGCCGGCACGGTCGGATCCGTCCTGGGGATCACCTGGCTCGGCATCGGTGCCACCGCCCTCGCGCTGGCGGCGGCGTTCCTGAACGCGGCGTTCGGGTTCTGCCTCGGCTGCGAGACGTATCTGCTGCTCCGCCGCATCACCGTGAAGAGTCACTCCGACAGGGAGGTTCCCGCATGAGCCGCTCCGACGTCCTGGTGGACGCTGCTTGGGTCGAGGCCCACATCGACGACCCGGGCCTGGTGCTCGTCGAGGTCGACGAGGACGTGTCCGCCTACGACAAGGGCCACATCCGTGGCGCCGTGAAGATCGACTGGAAGACCGAGCTGCAGGACCCGGTCCGCCGCGACTTCGTGGACAAGACCGGCTTCGAGGAGCTGCTGTCGCGCAAGGGCATCGCCAACGACGACCTGGTGATCCTGTACGGCGGCAACAACAACTGGTTCGCGGCCTACGCCTACTGGTACTTCAAGCTGTACGGCCACGAGAAGGTGCAGCTGCTCGACGGCGGCCGCAAGAAGTGGGAGCTGGACTCCCGCGAGCTGGTCACCGACGTGCCCGAGCGCCCGGCCACGCAGTACCAGGCCAAGGAGCAGGACCTGTCCATCCGCGCCTTCCGCGACGAGGTCGTCGACGCGATCGGCAAGGAGAACCTGATCGACGTCCGCTCGCCCGACGAGTTCAGCGGCAAGCTGCTCGCCCCGGCCCACCTGCCGCAGGAGCAGGCGCAGCGCGCCGGCCACGTGCCGACCGCCCGCAGCATCCCGTGGTCCAAGGCGGCCAACGACGACGGCACCTTCAAGTCCGACGACGAGCTGCGCAAGCTCTACACCGAGGCCGGCGTGGACCTGTCCAAGGACACCATCGCCTACTGCCGCATCGGTGAGCGCTCCTCGCACACCTGGTTCGCGCTGCGCGAGCTGCTCGGCCTGGAGAACGTCAAGAACTACGACGGTTCCTGGACCGAGTACGGCTCGCTGGTCGGCGTGCCGATCGAGCTCGGCGAGGCGAAGTAACAAGCCCCTTTCCCCGCAATACCCCAGCGGAGCAATACCCCCGCCGTGCCGGCGGAGAAGGAGGAACACCATGACTCAGGGATGCGCAGCGCCCGCGCAGACGGCGCACCTTCCGGCGACCGTCGACCTGAACAACGAGGCCGTCATCCAGGGCACCGTCACCCGTGACGGCGCCCCGGTGTCCAGCGCGTACGCCCGCCTGCTCGACTCGACCGGCGAGTTCACCGCCGAGGTCGTGACCGGCGACGAGGGCGTGTTCCGGTTCTTCGCCGCCGACGGCGACTGGACCGTGCGGGTGCTGGCGGCGGGCGGCGTGAGCGTCGACCACACCATCACCGCCAAGACCGGCGAGGTCGCCGGTCTCGAGGTCACCATCTGACCTGCCCGTTCCGACCGGCCCCCGTCCTCCCGCTCGCGCGGGGCGGCGGGGGCCGTCGCGTCGGTACCATCTGCGGAATGCCCGGCCTCTCCCCCCGATCGCCGCTGCTCCTGCCCTGGACCACGCTCCGGCTGGCGGGCCGGTTCGCGCTGCCGCTCGCGCTGTGGTTCACCGTGGGCCAGGTACTGCGCTACGGCGCCATGTACGGCGGCTACCGGCTCGGCGCGGCGAAGGGGATCGGCGCGCAGGTCGCGCCGCTGGTCACCGTCAGCCTGCTGGTGATGATCACGCTCGGCGTCACCGTCGCGATGGTGCACTGCGTGCGCGAGGGCCTGGCGACGGTGCAGGCGCGCGAGGCGGGCGGCGGGCTCGCCGCGTGGGCGGTCGGCGACGACGAGCCGTTCCTCGGCGCGCTCGGCCGCGCCGTGCTGCCGTTCGTCATCTTCTACCTGGCCTGGGGCATGCAGGGCGACGACGCCCGCGCGTTCGCCGAGACCGCCGAGGTGCGCGGGTTCGCCGAGGGCGGCCTGGCCGGGCAGGCCCGCGGCCTCGGCATGCTCGTCACGCTGGAGAGGCACGTTCCGCTCGCGATCGGCCTCACCGTCGGGTTCTTCGCGCTGAAGGCGCTCGCCGAGTGGCTGCTGGAGGAGCGGCTGCCGCGCGCGGGCGCGCTGGTGGTGGCGTTCCTGGAGGTCGACTTCGCGCTGTTCGCGATCTTCACCGTCGACCATCTGCGCGGCGAGGCCGGCGACTGGCTGGCGGACCGGCGGGCGTGGGCGTGGGTCTCGGACGCGGCCGGGCCCGTGCTGGACCTGTGGCCGGCGTTCCGGTACGCGGTGCTCGGCGGGCTGGTCTGGCTCGTCATCGCCGGGGTGATCCTCGGCCTGGACGCCGGGGACGAGCGGCTGGTCCTCGGCGACGGCCGCGCCGCCCGGCACCTGGCCCGCGCGGGCGGCGTCGGGCAGGCCGGCACCGTCCGCGAGTTCCTCACCCGCGGGTTCCGCGAGCTGTGGCTGCCGGCCTGGTACGGGCTGCGCCTGGTCCGCCGCTCCGGCCCGGTCCCGTTCGGGGTGTTCTGCCTGCTGCTCATGGGGCTGGACGTGCTGCCCGCCGTCGCCGGCCGGGAGGTCTTCGAGCTGGTCGGCCCGCATCCGGTGGAGTGGTGGCTGCCGCGTCAGCCGCTGGTCGCCTTCGGCGTGGACCTGGTCGTCCAGATGCTGCGCGCCTGCCTGCTGGCCGCCGCGTTCGACCTGGTCATGGCCCGCGTCACGGCGGGAAACGCAGCGAAGGCAGCGCGCCCTTCCGCGCTTGGGATCGGGGCGGCAGGATCTCCAGCGCCACCGCGTCCGCCGCTGCACGGGGCAGCGTCGCCTGGACGGTGACCTGCACGGGCGCACCGGGCTTGGCCGGGGCCGCCAGCGCGGTGCCGTTCCACACGTGGCCTTGCCCGTCGCGCAGCCGGTAGAGGGTGCCGTAGGCGCCGATGGACCTGGCGGCCGCCGCGTCCGCCGGGCGCGCCAGCAGCACGATCCGCAGCGCCGCCACGCCGTCGCCCAGGCCGGGGCCGGTGGTCCGGCCGCGCACGCGCCACCGCACCCCGGCCAGCTCGCCCTCGCCGCCGCGCGACACGATCACGGGCTTCTCCAGCGGCGCCAGGCTGCGGTGCACGTTCGCGGTCTGGTCGGCCCAGGCCAGGACGGGCACGACGGGCAGCAGCGTGAGCAGCGCGATCGCCTCGGCGATGCGCCGGTCGCGGGGCCGCAGCCGCGGCTCCCGCGCGATCGGATCGGGCCGCGTGACGTCCAGGTTCACCGCTCGGTCCCCGGGTCGTACAGCGCGGCGACCGGCACGTCCCCGCCCAGCCCGAGGTCGATCTCGGCGGCGGCCGACAGCTGGGGGAGCAGGCCGCCGGTGCCGACGAGCAGCCGCGCCCCGGCCACCTGGTCCCTGGGCACCTCGAACACCCACGTCACCGGGCTCCACAGCAGCGGCTGGAGGATCGGCTCGCTGGGCGCCGCGGCGTCGGGCCGGTCGGCCTTCCAGTAGGTGTTCCCCTTGGCCGTGACGAGCCGGGCCGTCTGCAGCCGGACCGGCTCGCGCCCGCTCGTCGCCCGCGCCCGCACGATCACGTACACCCCGTCGGTGCGCACCGGCGGCGTTCTGCGCCGCGGCACCGCGCGGGCGAGGGCCCGGGCGGCGGTCACCCGCTCGACCCGCACGCTGAACTCACGGTTGGCGACGACCTCGCCGACCCGGCCCTCGCTGCGGATCGGCTCCAGCACCCGTGCCTCGGCGCGCGGGCGGACGGTGTGCAGCCACATCGCTCCCGCCAGCAGGGCCGCGCCGAGCACGCCGGCGCCGCCCCGCACCAGGACCTGCTGGGCGTTCACCGCGCCACCGGCAGCGTCAGGACGCCCGCCATGGCGTCGCCGTCCTCTTTCCCGGCCCGCCACTGGTAGGAGGCGTCGGTGAAGCCCGGCCCGTACTCCCACTTGCGCAGCCCGACCGTGAACCGCTGCGGCGCGTCGGCGGGGCCCGCCCGCCACATGGCGGCGGCGTCGACCGGCAGGCCGGGCTGGACGGAGCCGGTCTTCGCGCCGGCGGCGAACCCGCGCACCTCGTCGGGGCTCAGCCACGTGCCGGCCCTGGTGCGGGCGGCGACGCCCTCCCGCAGCCCGCCGTAGGTGAGCGAGGAGGTCTCGTCGCCCTTCAGGACCACCCGCATCCGCACCACGATGTACCGCTCGCCCGGCCGGCCGGCCACCCCTTTGACGGTCTCCAGCCGCGCGCCCTGCACGGTCACCTGGTACCGGCCCTGGTTGACGGGCCGCCCGGCGGCCGCGGCGGGCTGCTTCGGCGTCTCGGCGAACCCGCCGGCGGCCCACAGCGCCACCGCGAGCAGGACGGCCCCGGCCCCGATCCCGGCGGGCAGCACGAACCGCCGCCGGGGCGGCTGCGGAGGGGGAGGCGGGAACATTGCGCAGATCGTAACGCCTGCCCCGGCCCGTCGCGCCCGGGGAATGCGAACGGCCCCCCCGGCTTCCGGACGCCGAGGGGGCCGTTCATCAGGTCAGAGCCTCTGACCAGGGGTTACTTCCAGTAGTACCACTTGCCGGCGTTGGTGGTCCGGAAGCGGAGCCGGCCCTTGCTGTCGCGGTACTCGTAGCCCAGCTCCTCGCGGATGTAGATCCGGCCGAGGTAGTAGGTGTGGAAGCCCGCCCACTTGGTGGTGCTGTTGTCCTTGCGGTTCCAGTAGACCCACTCGTCGAACGGCTTGCCCTTGCTCTTGCTGATGAGGAAGCGCAGGGCGGCGTGCTTGCCGCTACGCGAGTCCTTGATCTTGAACCACAGCAGCTGGGTCTTGCGGCCCTTGTAGCTGCTGTACTGGTAGGTGCCCCAGCCGTTGACGCCGGGCAGGCCCTTGGTCTTGAAGCCGTGCTTGGTGGACTGCGCAGCGATGGTGCCGGGGGCGGCCTCGTGCAGCGGTGCCTGCTCCGCGGGGGCCGCGTGGACGGCCGGCTTCGGCGCGGGGGCCGCGTTGGCGGGGGCGGCGATGATGCCGCCGCCGGCCACGACGGCGCCGCTGAGCAGCGTGGCGCCAGCGATCTGTCGCATGCGTCGCATTAACATCTCCATGCTAGGGAGTTTCGGGAGATCAAGCGGAACGTTAGCAGTGTCACGATCGTTATGTTTGATCAATTCGATGATTGAGGCGTTCCTCACGGACGGATCACTGGTCCGGGGGACCCTGGAGTTTCCCGGTGCTCCCTGTCATGACGATGCGCGCCCGCCGGTGAGGACGCAGCGGGTGCCCCGGTAGATGGTCGGCATGCACTTGTTGCAGTGGACGCAGCGCGACACGGTGGCGGTGTCGCGCCGGATCCTGTCGACCAGGTCGGGCTCCATCAGGAGGGCGCGGGCCATGGCGGCGAACTGGAAGCCCTCGTCCATGGCCTGCCGCAGATGCGCGTGCTCGGTGATCCCGCCGAGCAGGACGAGGGGCATGGAGAGGGCCGCGCGGAACCGGCGGGCGGCCGGGAGCAGGTAGAGCGGCGTGTAGGGGTAGCGGCGCAGGAAGCCGCGCCCGGCGATCCTGAGGCCGGTCCGCAGGGGCTGCGGGAACGCGGCGGCCAGCTCCTTGACCGGCGGATCGCCGCGGAACAGGTACATGGGGTTGAGCAGCGACCCGCCCGCGGTGAGGGTGAGGGCGTCCAGGTGGCCGTCGGCCTCCAGGAGCCGGGCGGCGGCGATGGCGTTGTCCACGGTGAGGCCGCCGCGCACGCCGTCCTCCATGTTGAGCTTGGCGGTGACGGCGATGCGGTCCCCGACCCGCGCGCGGACGGCCTCGGCGACCTGGCGGGCGAGGCGGGCCCGGTTGGGCAGTGAGCCGCCCCACTGGTCGCGGCGGCGGTTGAGCCGGGGCGTCAGGAACGAGCTGACCAGGTAGTTGTGCCCGAAGTGCAGCTCGACGGCGTCGAACCCGCTGTCCGCGACCAGCTCGGCGCCGTCGGCGAAGGCGGTGATGAGGCGGGACAGGTCGACGGCGGTGGCGCCCTGGACGAAGCGCCCCGTCAGCGGGCTGAGCCGCCGCGACGCCGCCAGCGCGGGCCGCCGGTTGGAGCGCGCGTCGGCGACGGGGCCGGCGTGCCCGAGCTGCGCCGAGACCAGCGCGCCCTCGGCGTGGACGGCCTCGGCCAGCCGGGCGAGGCCGGGCGCCGCCTCGCGCCGCAGATGGATCTGCCGCCGCTCGGTCCGCCCCTCGGGGCTCACCGCGCAGTAGGCGAGGGTCGTCATCGCCGCCCCGCCGGCGGCGACGGCGCGGTGGAAGGCGATGAGCTCGTCGGTGACGAGCGCCCGCGGCGTGCGGCCTTCGAAGGTCGCGGCCTTGATGACGCGGTTGCGCAGGGTCAGCGGCCCGAGCCGCGCGGGCTCGAAGACGGTGTCAGCGCTGTTCATGGGCGGGGGCGCTCAGACCGGCGGTCACGAAGGCCGCCGTCTCGGCGGGGGAGGGGAGGGCGTCGGGCGAGCCGTAGGTGACCAGCAGCAGATCGCGGGCGAGCCGCCACCGGTCCGCCACGACCTCGGGGGGCAGGTGCGGCAGCGTCCGGGAGAGCAGCGTCGTCCAGGGGCCCGGGTCGGACCAGGGGGACCGCCAGGGCAGCGGCTGCCCGGACAGCACCAGCCGGGCCAGCAGGCCGAGCAGCCAGCGCCGGTCCGGATCGGCCGCCGTCTCGGCCAGGGCCTGGACCAGGAGCTCCACCAGCTCCGCTGGCCCCGGCGGGTCGCCGGCCCGCACCCGCTTGTCCAGCAGTTCCAGGCGGTCCTCCCACAGCGGCCGCAGCCGCCGCTCCAGCAGCGCGGTGACCAGCTCCTGCTTGGAGCCGAAGTGGTAGTGGACGGCGGCGGGGTTCATGCCCGCGGCCTTGTTGACCGCGCGCACCGACACCTGGTGGTAGCCCTGTTCGCGCAGCAGCCGCTCGGCGGCCTCCAGGAGCCGGCGCCGGGCATCGGGGGACGAAGTGGGGTGCATCCCCCCACTCCAGCACGGCCCCGCACCCGCGTCAATCACCATTTCAATCACTGATTGACAGGCGGCGCCCCCTCCCGGACACTCCGGCCATGAGGACACATCAGACGGACCGCCGGAGCCCGGTCGCCGGCCGGGTCGCGGTGATCACCGGCGCGGCGGGCGGCATCGGCGGCGAGACGGCGCGGCGGCTGGCGGCCCGGGGCGCGTCGGTGGCGCTGCTCGACCGCGACGCCGCGGGCGTGGCGCGGACGGCCGCCCGGCTGGGCCCCCGCGCCGCGGCCTACCCGGTGGACGTGACCGACACCGCCGGCCTGGCCGAGGTGATGCGCGACATCGGCGAGCGGTTCGGCGGCATCGACGTGCTGGTCGCCAACGCCGGCGTCAGCGGCCCGCTCGCCACCGTCGCCGCCGTCGAGCCGGCCGCGTTCGAGCGGGTCGTGGAGGTGAACCTGCTCGGCGTCTGGCGCACGGTCCGCGCGGCGCTGCCGCAGGTGTGCGCGCGCCGCGGCTACATCCTGGTGACCTCCTCGATCGCCGCGGCGATCCCGTGCCCCACGGTCGCCGCCTACGGGGCGAGCAAGGCCGCGGTGGAGGCGTTCGGCCGGGCGCTGCGGATCGAGCTCGCGCACACCGGCACCGCGGTCGGCGTCGCCTACTTCGGGACGGTCGACACCGGCCTCGTCCGCGGCCTGCTCACCCGCCCGGGTCCGGACCGCTTCCCCAGGGTGATCGGCGCGCCCATCCCGGTGGCGCGCGCGGGCGCCGCGATGACCGCGGGCATCGAACGGCGCGCCCGGACCGTCTTCGCCCCCTGGTGGGTCCCCGCCCTGCTCGCCGCCCGCGCCCAGCTCGCTCTCGCCGACCCCCTCGCCGCCCGCCTCCGCCCGCTGACCTCCCTCATCGCCGCCTCCTCCACCCCGCCCACCCCCTAGCCGGGCCGCGCGGGCGGGCTTGCCGAGGTTGCCGCTGCTCCTCCGGAAGCGTCACCCCGTTGCGTGCGCGTGCCGTTGGGCCCGGTCGTCCTTCCCCACGGCGGCCGGGCCCTTCCTTTCGCCGGCGCTACGCTGCTGTGTCGTGCAGGAGACGCGGCTCGACACCGATCGGATCCGGGCGGCACGCGGGATGATCGACCCGGTTTTCCTCGATACGCCGCTGTACCGCTGCGAGGCGCTGGAGTCCCGCCTCGGGTGCGCGGTGAGCGTCAAGCTCGAAACGGCGAACCCGGTCCGCAGCTTCAAGGCCCGCGGCACCGAGCTCGTTGCGAGCCTGCTCGCCGGCAGCGGCCAGCAGGCCGTGGTGTGCGCGAGTGCGGGCAACCTCGGGCAGGCGCTCGCCTGGTCCGGGCGCGGCCGGGGACTCGACGTCACCGTCGTGGCGTCCCGTCGCGCACCCGCGGCCAAGCTCGACCGCATCCGTGCGCTGGGCGCCCGGCTGGAGCTGGTGGACGGCGACTTCGAGATGGCGCGGGAGCGGGCGGCGGCCATCGCGCGCCGCGACGGCGTCCGGCTGGTCGAGGACAGCCTGGACATCGAGACCTGCGAGGGCGCGGCGACCATCGGCCTGGAGCTGGTGGAGGCCGCGCCCTCGTTCGACGCCGTCCTGATCGCCCTCGGCGGCGGGGCGCTGGCCACCGGCATAGGGCACGTGATCAAGGCCCTGGCGCCCGGTGTCGAAGTGATCTGCGTCCAGCCGCAGGGCGCGCCGGCGATGACGCTGTCGTGGCGGGAACGGCGCGTCGTCACCACCGGCTCGGCCGACACCATCGCCGACGGCGTCGCCGGCCGGTTCCCCATCCCGGCCGTCCTGGACGACCTCCTGCTGGTCGCCGACGACGCCGTCCTGGTCCGGGAGGAGTCGATCACCGCCGGTATGCGGCTGCTCCTCGACCACGCCGGCCTGGTCGTCGAGCCGTCGGCCGCGCTCGGCGTCGCGGCGGTCCTGGAAGACCGCGACCGCTTCGCCGGGCGGCACGTGGTCACCGTCGTGTGCGGCGGCAACGTCGACATGGACGCCTACCGCCGCTGGACCGGCGGCTGATCAGGTCAGCGCAGTTCCTTCAGGACGGCCTTGGCGACCTTCAGGGCCTCGCGTTCGGCCTGGTGGTAGGGGATGTTCCGGCCCTTCAGGACGCGCCCCCGCGTCTTCGGGTAGTCGGCGCCCGTCCAGGTGACGCCGACGACGATGTTGCGGTGCCGGAAGCCGAGCGTCACCCCGCCCATCCAGTAGGAGATGGCGGCCCGCTCGTTCGGCCCGGCCACGATCGGGCTGTACTGGCGGGAGATGTAGGCCTCTTCGCCCAGGTTCCTCACGCGTTCGCGGCGGCTGTGGTACTTGGGGTCGGCCGCGTACTCCCAGTTGGAGGCGTAGCTCTTCCTGGCCTGCTTGAGCGTGCCGCCGACCTCGGCGGTCACCGCGAGGTGGCGGGCGCCGGAGGTGGAGCGCCGGTCCCAGTTGCAGTTCCGCAGGACGCTGCCGTTGCCGCTCCGGTGCTTCTCTTTGATCCTCTTGACGTCGGCGGGCAGGGCGGGCAGCAGCCTCTTGCAGAAGTCGGGCAGCGAGGTGATGAGGTTCTCGTTCGCCGTGCGGGACGACCCCGGGGTCCGCAGGGTGTGGCCGGCCTTGAGGACGACGTACACGCCGCAGGAGGCGAACGCGAGCAGCATCAGCATGAGGAAGGTGAAGGCCACGCGCGAGCCGGTGTTCGAGCGCCGCGGAGGGTGCGGCGGGATGTACAGGCGCGGCGCGGTCGGCATGGGCGGCGGCGGCAGCATGGGCGGCGCCGCCGGCATGACCGGTGCCGCCGGCATGAGCGGCGCCGTCGGCATGATCGGCGGTACCGGGAAGGGCGGCGGAGTGGGCATCACAGGGGGCGGCGGCGCGAACAGCTCGTTCGGCAGCACGCTCGGCGACCAGCCCCGCGTGAGGGCCTGCTGCGCCTCGGTCAGCGGGTCCTCCTCGCCGACCAGGGTCACCAGCAGGCGCTCGGTGGACGGCCGGTCGCGCGGGTCGGGGGCCAGCGCGGACGACACCAGCGGCAGCAGGTCGTCCGGTACGCCGCTCAGGTCGTGCTCGGCGCGCTGCGCCCGGACGGCCAGCACCATCAGGTTGCCGGTGCCGTAGGGGTGGCGGCCGGTCGCGGCGTAGGCGACGAGCGAGCCCCAGGCGAACACGTCCGCCGAGGTGCCGAAGGCGCCCTCGAAGACCTGCTCGGGCGCGAGCCAGCCGGGGCTGCCGATGATGTGGCCGGTCTGGGTGTGCCGGGTGGTGGAGTCCACGGCGCGCGCGATGCCGAAGTCGATCACGCGCGGGCCGGTGGCCGACAGCAGCACGTTGGACGGCTTCAGGTCGCGGTGCACCAGCCGCGCGGTGTGGATCGCCGCGAGCGCGGTGGCGATGCCGACCGCGAGCGCGCGCAGCGCCTCGGGCGGCAGCGCGCCGCGGGCCTTGACGTACTCCTCCAGCGACGGCCCGGCGATGTACTCGGTGATCAGGTAGGGGCTGCCGTCGGCCCGGCCGTGGTCCAGCACCCGCGCGGTGCAGAACGGCGCGACGCTGCGCGCGGCGGCGACCTCGCTGTCGAAGCGGGCCCGGAACCCCGGGTCCAGCGCCAGCTCGCGCCGGATCAGCTTGATCGCGACGAGCCGGCCGTCCGGCCCGGTGCCGAGCAGGACCGAGCCCATGCCGCCCTCGCCGAGCCGCGCGAGCACCCGGTACCCGCCGACGGCGCGGGGGTCGCCGGGCCGCGGCGGTTCGGCTCCGTCCGGCAGCGCGGTGCCCTGGGTCCGCAACGGTCAGCCTGCCGGGGGCGGGGGGACGAGGACGCCGTTCCATTCCAGGGTGCGGTTCGCCGCCTGCCGCGCCGCCGCGTCCACCGGCGGGACGCTCATGCGGTCCTCTGGCCGGTGATGGCGGCGACGGCCGCGCTCCGGGCGTCCTCCGGCACCTCGGGCACCCGGAAGCCGGCGGCGCGGACGTGCTCGACCAGCTCGGGCTGCGGCGGGAGGCCGTGGACGCGCAGGTAGTAGCCGACCGCACCCGGCCAGATCCAGGTGCCGTCGGTGTGGAACGTCAGCGGGACCCGCTGGGCGCGCCCCGGGTCGAGCACGTCGGTGTCGTGGCTGCGCGCGGCCAGCACGACCGGGGCCTGCTCCAGGTAGTGCAGGAGCGCGTCGCGCTGGTCGCCGGGGACCGGCGGGCGCTGCACGACGGGCCGGCCGTCGGGGCCCCGGCCGTCGAACGGCGCGGCGGTGCGCAGGGCCGGGGCCGGACCGCCGGGCGCCAGCCACGCCGGTGTCTTGTCGGAGTCGCGGGGGAACAGGCGGAGTTCCTCCGCGCGTGCGCCGGCCGGGGCGCCGCCGTCGAACCGCGGCTCGGACTTGTAGTCGTACTCGACGTTGTAGGTGAAGGGGAAGGTCAGGGAGAACACGACGGAGAACCAGGTGCCGAGGCCCGGCCGGTACATGCCGGCGCGCAGCTGCGCGAACAGATCCGCCAGCTCGTCCGGCGGCGGCGCCAGGGCAGGGAAGGGCCGGTTCAGGTCCTGGATCTGCATGCGGACGGCGGAGTGGGAGCCGAGCGCGTCGTAACGCACCCGCGCCTCCTGCCAGTTCGAGGGCAGCGCGTGCGTCAGCAGCAGGACGACGTCCTGAAGCAGCGCGTCCTGCTCGACCGGGCCGAGCGGCTCGTTCTCGCTCACCGTGCGCCTGCCGTTCCGGCGCGCTCGCGCAGCCAGCGGGGGACGTGCTCGTCGTCGCGCGGGAACGCCGCGAGGTCGGCGGCGAACGCCGACCGCGGCAGATCCCACTGCGGGTCGAAGGCGGGGTTGAAGGTCACCCAGTACCGGCCGGGCGGCTCCATCATGTAGCGCATCCCGAACCAGGTGCCCTCGCCCGGCCGGTACATCATCGACCGCAGCTCGGCGGCGCCCTGCAGTAGCCCCTGCGGCGCCGGCACGGCGGAGCCGCCCCCGTCCTCCGTGATCACGGTGAGGGCGGCGTCGGCGGCGGCGACGGTCATCAGGATCTTCAGGTCGATCCGCCGCCAGCCGGGCGCGACGACGTCGAGCAGCACCGATCCGGTCCACTGGATCAGCTGGTCGTAGCGTCCCTGGTCATAGGGCCAGGGCCCCTGGCCGGGGCCCGGCCGGCCCCCGCTGGTCTCGGTCATCGCATCCGCCTCCTCGCCGGAGGAGTCTATTGCCGGATGGATCACCGCATGTCGGACGTTTCCGGTTCCGCGGCACGGCCGGCCCCGGGACCGGCCGGGCACGGGGCCCGCCGTCAGGACGTGAAGAGCATCGTGTTGGCGACCTCGACGCCGAGCTCGCCGGCCGTCGTGAAGACGGGCCCGCTGCGGCCGCCCGAGGCGCCGCCCTCGGTGTAGTACGACTGGGCGAAGACGAGGCTGGAGCCGCGCGTCCAGGTGCGCGTCCAGAACCCCGGCTCCTTCTTCAGCTGCGTCAGGCCGCTGTTGTCGGAGGGGGTGAGCAGGATCGGCCACGCGCTCTGGTAGACGCCGCGGCTGACCGCGGCCGCCTGGCTGGAGCTGCCCACCTTCATGATCGAGACGACCGTGATGATGGTGCGCGCCGGGTTGGCGTAGACCGCCGAGTTCATGTCGCCGACGCAGGGGTTGACGCGCACGATCGGCGCCATCTTGGAGTTGGCGCGCGAGGTGCAGCTGCCGGTGCGGGTGCCGACGCGGGTGAAGGTGTTGCCCCGGGCGGTCCGGATCGTCGGGCTCAGCAGCGTCGTCGGGTCGGAGGTGGTGCCCCGGGTCGTCGGGGTCGGCTCGGGGGAGTACCCCGGCCCGGGGGTGTAGGTGGACGACGGCAGCGTCAGCGTCCGGCCGTCCGGCTTGTCATCGTCCGCCAGCACCACGAAGGCGCCCACCAGCACGACCAGCACGACCAGCACTCCGGCGATGAGCAGCACGACGATCCCGCCGCCTCCGCCCGACGGCGGCCGCGGCGCGGGCGGTGGGAAGCCGGGAGCGGGCATCGGCGGCGGGCCGCCCTGCGCGGGGTATCCCGGCTGACCGCCGGGCCATTGAGGGTTCATGATCGCTCCGAAGTGGGGGTGGACGCGCGGTCCTGCCGAGGTGTTCGTGCTGTATCGGGGGGAAATTGCTGGTCGTTAGACCGTGCCGGAGTGCTCTCGGTTCCCGCCGATGTCCGCCGTCGTCCGGGCGCCGACGCCGCCGAGTAGGGTGGCCGCCATGGAGGAGCGGACCACCGCGCGGGTGGACAGCTGGCTCTGGGCGGTGCGGTTGACCAAGACCCGCTCGGCCGCGTCCGACGCGTGCCGGGGCGGGCATGTGCGGGTCAACGGGACGCGGGTCAAGGCCGCGCAGGCGATCAAGGTCGGGGACGAGGTCCGGGTCCGGCTGCACGGCATCGAGAAGGTCGTGATCGTCTCCCGGATCATCGTCAAGCGGGTCGGGGCGCCGGTGGCGGCCGAGTGCTACGTCGACAAGAGCCCGCCCCCGCCGCCGCGCGAGGTCCTCGCCGCGCTGCCCGTCCGCGACCGGGGCGCGGGGCGCCCGACCAAGCGGGAGCGCCGGGAGATCGAGCGGCTCATGCGCGGCTCGCCCCGGCGTGACGTGCGCCACGTCCCGCATGAGGTGCCCGAGGACGGGTAGGGGCGGCGCGGGGTCGGATGTGGGAACAGGGTCCGCCGGAACGGGTGTTCCGGCGGACCCTGGGGTTTTTACGACCAGTCGTTGCGCAGTTCCAGGTCCCAGGGGACGAGGTTCCACGGGCTGAGCGGCTCCTCGGTCAGGCGCGCGACGAGCTCGTCGTGGTCGGTCTGCGGCTCCTCGCCCGCGCCCGACCACAGCTGGCGGCCCTGCAGATAGCAGGTGGCCATGTCGCGCCAGGACGAGTAGCGGCGCTGGATGTCCAGGGCGAGCGGCAGCATCCGGTCCCAGCAGTAGCGCTCGGTCAGCCAGCCCGCCATGTGTCCCCACCGGTAGAGCATGAGCGCGCGGCTGTAGTCCCAGATCAGGAAGCGGCCGGTGTTGGAGCGCAGCTCGGGGTCGGCGAGCTTGCGCAGCCGGTGCAGCTCCTCGGTGGCGTGGTCGCGGTCGTTGAACAGCTGGCCGAGGAACAGGGCGAGCTCGGCGCCCTCCTCGCTGGCGTCGGCGCCCGGCTCGTCGCGCAGCAGCGACGGGACGAGCTTGGCGTAGGCCTCGCCCGCCGCGCCGTAGCGGACCCGGACCAGCTCGATCAGCCGCTCCACGAACGGCGGCTCCATCCGGTCCGCGGCGATCAGGCCGTCGACCTCGCGCAGCAGCCGGGCGTACTCGTCCTGCTCGGCGGCGGGGCGGGCGGCCAGGTCGGCGTCCTGGGCGAAGTCGGCGCGGTGGCCGTCCTGGACGAGCCAGTTGACCGCGGCGAGCAACTGGTCCAGGTCGTAGACGTGCCAGGGGTCCTGGAGCAGCTCGTGGGCGGCGCGGGAGTCGGCGGCGGCCTCCTCGGGGGAGGGGCCGGTGCCGAGGTGGTCCAGCCGGAACCCGTTGATCCCGGCGTACAGGGCGCCCGCGCCGAGGATCCAGCGCTGCACCGGGCCGATCGGGCCGGGCAGGTAGGGCTCGGAGAGCAGCCCCCACAGCTGCCGGTGGAACTCGCGGGCCTCGTCGGCCTCGGCGGCGAAGAAGCCGGTGAGGCAGCGGCGGAGCCGCGGGTGCCGCAGGTGCAGCCGGCGGAAGAAGCGGCCGTCGCGCCAGACCAGGTGCTCGGGGCGCAGGTCGGCGAGGGGGACGCGGACCCCGCCGCAGGCGATCTCGCGTTCGGCGAGCCGCAGCTCGACGGCGGGGCGTTCCGGTCCGTGCCGCAGGAGGAGCATGAACACCAGCGTCAGCAGCAGCAGGACCGAGCCCGCGCCGAGCGCGTACCGGGCCCAGTCCTCCAGGCCGGCGAACGTCAGCGCGGTGCCGGTCAGCAGGAGGGTGACGCCGCCGATCCCGCCGGCGAGGAACCAGGAGGTCTGGTAGAGCATGCCGCCGTCGAAGCGCAGCACGGCCGTGTCCTCGTCGAAGTCGAACGACTCTTCGGCAAGGGTTCCCTCGACGGCCCGCTCCATGGCGCCGAGCCGGCCGCTATGCCCCATGGGCAGAGAACGTACCCGAAAAGGGGTCGGCGGATCACCCGTCGTAGGCGGCGGCGAGCGCGTGAAAGGACGCCTTCGGGGACAAAGTGCCGTCAGCGCCGACTTTGACGACGCCGAAGGACGCCATGTCGAGGTCGTGCCCGGGGTCGCCGGGGGTGTGGGTGAGGCCGAATCCGGCGAAGGTGAACCAGAACGCGCCGTCCAGGCCCTCCTCCTCGAAGACCGCCAGAAGCTCGTTCAGGTAGCGGACCTGCTCCTGCTCGTCGCGGACGAACGTGCCGGTGAGGCGGGGCGGGGTGACGTCGCTGTCCACGATCGCCCAGCCCATGGCACCCCGGCCGGCCGCGCCCTGGTAGGCGCAGCAGCCGAACTCGCTGACCACGGCCGGTTTGCCGTGGTCGCGGAGCGCGCGCACCTCGGCGGTGTAGCGCTCGGCGTTGTCGGCGCTGCGGTAGGCGTCCACCGCGACCAGGTCGAACGGTGACCAGTCCACCTTCTCCCAGACACCGGCGGCGTAGGTGATGCGGCCGCCGAAGCGCGCGCGGGCGACGCGGGCGGACTCGGCGAGGAAGTCGTTCAGCAGCTTCGGCACATCGCCCATCGCCTTGTAGAGCTCAGGGTCTCCTGAGGCGAAGGCGGAGATGCGGGCGTAGACGTTCTCGCCCGGGATGAAGCCGGCGCCGAACAAGCTCGTTTCGCAGCCGAGGACGAGCACCACCTCCGCCCCGCCGCGCCGGATCTCCTCCGCGCGGTCGGCGCAGTCGGCGTACACCTCCAGCATCTCGTCCGCGGTCAGTTCACAGGGGAACGGCGCGAACCAGACCTCCAGCCCTGCTGCTGCGGCGGCGCGGGCGGCCGCGTCGATGCGCTCGGGGTGGCCGCCGGTGATGCGGACGGCGGTGCAGTGCAGTTCTTCGGCGATGAGCCGCATGTGCTCGGGAACGTCCGCCGGGTCGAAATCGGGGCGGGTGTTCTTGCCACCGGGCAGGAAGCCGGTGTCGTAGTTGATGCCTCGGGTGCGCATGTTCAGTTCTCCAGCAGCTTCTCGATGGACTGAATGGTCGGGATGGTGAGGGCGATCGCGGCGCCGATCGCGCCGACGACCAGGACGCCGGACAGCCACGCCATCGTCTCGACGGGCAGCAGGAACGCCCCGGCGACGCGGACCGCGCACTCGGCGAGCAGCGCGGCGCCCCAGATCGCGCTGTAGCGCCGCTCCAGCGTGCGGAACCGGGCGGAACCGGTCGCCAGGGCGTCCCAGGCGGCGGTCCGGGCGGCGTCGCCCTTGGTGATGAAGGGCTTCAGGCCGGCGGTCATCAGCGGCCGGGCGCGGAACGCCGACACCAGGACGGCCAGCCCGATCACGCTGCTGATGCCGGAGTCCTTGGCGATCATCAGCCGGGGGTCGCCGGTGACGAAGCTGAGCGCGATGCCGACCAGGTTCACCGCCAGCATGAGGCCCGCCAGGCCGTTGAACGAGCGGTCCCGCAGCGCGCTCCACACGGTGCGTGCGCCGGGGATGACGCTGCTCAGCGCGAGCGAGGCGACCAGGCTCACGCCGAAGCCCTTGTGGGCCAGGTAGTAGACGCCGAACGGGACGGCGATGTCCACGACGAGGGGCGTCAGGGCGGCCTTGAGGTTGTTCTTCGGGGCGGAGGTCTTGCGGACCGTCATGACCTGCGTCATCTCGTCTCTCCATGCTCGGCTGGCGGGGTGCTTCCAGCTTCGCGGGGAGAGGGGCGGGCGCGGCAGAGACGTTGATCCTCAGCCCGGCGGTACAAATGTCATGGCCGGGCGGCCGGGGTCAGCCCCGCAGGTGCTGCAGCAGCGCCTGGTGCCGCTGCCAGCCGTCCGGCGAGCGGCCGTCGCCGAGCGTGAACAGCGTCATCGGGCCGATCCGCTGGGCGGGCAGCCCGGCGGGCCCGGCGACCTCGCCCGCGACGGCCATCGCGACCGGCGCGGCGGCGCCGGTCCAGCGCGGCTCGGTGGTGAGGTCGGCGCGGCCGGGCGTGAGCTGCACGAACAGCGAGGCGGGCGGCCGGTCGGCGGCGAGCGAGGCGACCAGCGACGGCAGGTGCCGCAGCGGCGGCGGGTCCTCGGGGGCGTAGCCGACGGTCACCGTGGTCGCCTCGGTGACGCCGCCCTCCACCGCGCCGAAGGCGGCGGTGGCCTGCGCCGGGCGCGGGCCGTCGCCGGCCACGATGACCTGCGCCGCCGCGCGGCCCCGCACGTACTCGGTGAACCGGTCGGGCCGCCACGGGTTCTCCAGCGGCTCGGCCGGGCCCCAGCCGAGCGGCGGCTTGCCGGTGAGCAGTTGCAGCAGCCGCACCACGGGCCCGCCGAGGTCGCCGTCGGCGCCGTGCCGGACGTGCTGGACGAGCGAGAGCCGCATCCCGACCGGTGCCGCCGGGCGGGTGGTGAACCCCGGCGCGTAGTCGCGGGCCTCGGGGACCGGGACGAACGCGGCCCCGTCCCACCGCAGCGGCCGCCCGGTGAGGCCCTCGTAGTAGCTGTCCCCATGGCGCACGACCCACTGCACGCCGCCGGCCGCCGCCATGGCGCGCAGCGGCAGCGTCAGCCGCGATTCCAGGGAGGTGACCAGCCGCAACGTGCGGCCGGTGCCGGCGCACTCGCGCGCGGCGTCGGCCAGCCAGGCGCTCAGCGCCACCACGGGCCGGTCCTGGAGCACGACCATGGACTTGTCGGTCAACGCGTCAACGGTGCTCATCGCGTCGCGAGTCTAGTGGGCCCCCGGACCCTTGGGAGTTGTGTGTTTTATGAGTAAAATCCCCTGATTTCTGGTTTATGCGGCACGATGCAGTCTTCGGCCGCTCGGGGGAACGGAGCGCCGGGATGTACGAGGGTGTCGAGGCTGGCGGACGGCTACGCCGGGACGGGAACCACATGGCCAACAGCGATCGGATCTCCGAACTGTACAAGGGCGAGATCTGGGGAGCCCGGGTGCAGCGGATCGCCCGGGCGCGCGTCGACTGGCTGGTGGGGCAGGCCGCGGGCGAGGTCCTGGACATCGGCTGCTCCCAGGGCATCGCGTCGATCCTGTGCGCGCGGCGGGGGCTGCGGACCGTCGGCCTGGACAGCGAGCGGGACCGGATCGAGTACGCGCTGGCCGACCGGGACCGCGAGCCGCAGATCGTGCAGGACCTGCTGGAGTTCCGGGTGGGCGACGCCCGGCAGCCGGACCTGCCGCCGGACTCCTTCGACACCGTGCTGCTCGGCGAGGTCGTCGAACACCTGGTGGACGCCTCGCCGATCCTGGACGCCGCCCGGCAGGTGCTGCGCCCCGGCGGCAGGCTCGTGCTGACCACGCCGTTCGGCTACCACCCCCACCACGACCACCGGGCCACCTTCTACGTGGCCTCCCTGCTGGACCTGGTCGCCCCCTACTTCACGCCGCGGTCCCTGGACGTCGTGGACGGCTACTTCCGCTGCGTCGCCACCCCCGGCGCCATGGACCCCGCGGCGAAGCAGGAGCTCCTCGCCGGGCTCCAGCCGGTGCTGGAGCAGGAGTTCCTCGCCGTCGAGCGCGACCTGCGCGAGGCGCGGACGCGGGCCGAGGCGCTGACCACCGAGCTCGCCGCCGCGCGCGAGCAGGCGGGCGGGTTCGCACGCCTGGAGGAGCGCCTCGGCGCGATCGCCGACCAGCAGCACACCGCCCTCGCCGACCTCGGCCGCCGGCTGGAGGAGGCGCGGGCCGAGGCCGACCGGCTCAAGGACGAGGTCCGCGCGGCCAAGGAGGAGCTCCGCAGGGAGAAGTCCGCCGCCGAGGAGCGGATCAGGCTGGCCAAGAGCCGCGTCGCCGAGCTGGAGAGGGCCGCCGCCGGCCTGCAGAACGTGCAGGGCAAGCTCGATTACCAGGAGTACCGGACGCGGTACCTGGACTGGCAGCTGAAGTCGACGCAGACGCGCCGCTGGTGGCGGGTCGGCGAGTCGCTGTTCGGCGTCAAGGAGGACCCCAGGAACCTGCTGGCGCTGCCCGGCGAGATCATCCGCGCCTCGGTCAAGATGCCGATGCCCGCGCCGCCGCAGAAGCCCGCGCGGCGCCGGGCGCCCGCGCCCGCCGCCAAGGCGCTGCCGGCCGCCACGGGCGCGGCGCCGAAGCCCGCGGCGCCCGCCACCCGGCCGATGCCGGAGATCCCCGAGGTCGCGCTGCCGGACGGCCCGGTCTCCCGGCCCGGCCTGACCGTCGCGACCATCCTGGACACCTTCTCGGAGATGGCGTTCAAGTACGAGTGGCGGCAGGTCGCGCCGACCCCGGACGACTGGCGCGAGGTGATGGAGCGCGAGCGCCCCGCGCTGCTGTTCGTGGAGTCGGTCTGGCAGGGCAACCAGGGCGCCTGGTTCAAGCACGTGCACGGCCCGACCGCGCCCAGCGACACGCTGCGCGAGCTGGTCGCCTGGTGCCGTGAGCAGGGCGTCCCGACGGTCTTCTGGAACAAGGAGGACCCGCCCAACTTCGACCTGTTCATCGAGTCCGCCCGGATCTTCGACTGGATCTTCACGGTGGACGCCGACAGCGTCCCGCGCTACCGCGAGCTGGTCGGCCACGACCGGATCGGCGTGCTGCCGTTCGGCGCCCAGCCGCGCGTCCACAACCCGGTGAGCGTGCCCGGCGGCCGCCGCAACGACGTGGTGTTCGCCGGCACCTACTTCACCCAGAAGCACCCCGAGCGGCGCGTGCAGATGGAGACCGTGCTGCGCCCGGCGACCGAGTTCGAGCTGGACATCTTCAGCCGCGTCGACCCCGGCAACCCGCGCTACGCCTTCCCCGAGCCCTACGCCGCGCACGTGGTGGGGAGCCTGCCCTACGAGCGGATGCTCGCCGCCTACAAGGCCTACAAGGTCTTCCTGAACGTCAACTCGGTCGTGGGCTCGCCGACCATGTGCGCGCGGCGCATCTTCGAGCTGTCGGCGTGCTCGACGCCGGTGCTGAGCGCGCCGTCCCCGGCGATCGAGGAGATCTTCCCGGGGCTGGTGTCGGTCGCGCACACCCCCGACGAGGCCCGCGCGCACCTGCGGGCGCTGCTCGGCAGCGCGCCGCTGCGCGACCGGCAGGCGCACCTGGCGATGCGCGAGGTGTTCGCCAAGCACACCTACGCGCACCGCGTCGACCACGTGCTGGAGACCATCGGGCTGCCGTTCCCGGTCCGGGAGCGGTCGGTGTCGGTGACCGCCTCGTCCAACCGGCCGGGCCAGCTCACCCACCTCATCGAGCAGGTCGCGGCGCAGAGCGTGCGCCCGCTGCAGCTCGTGCTCGTCCTGCACGGCCTGGACCTGGACCCCGGCGTGGTCCGGGAGAAGGCCCTCATGGCCGGGCTGGAGGACGTCGTGGTGCTCGCCGCGGACGCCGGGCTGAACCTCGGCCAGTGCCTGAACCTCGCCGTCGACGCCGCCGACGGCGACGTGGTCGCCAAGTTCGACGACGACGACATCTACGGCGAGCACTACCTGAGCGACCTGCTCACCGCCTTCACCTACACCGACGCCTCGATCGTCGGGAAGGCCGCCTACTACGCGCACCTTCAGGCGAGCGACGCGGTCGTGCTGCGCCGCCCGGTCCAGGAGCACAGCTACGTGGACCTGGTCGGCGGCGCCACCATGGTCGTCGAGCGGGACCTGCTGCGCCGGCTCCGCTACGACGAGACCGCGGTCGGCGAGGACACCGGGATGCAGCGGCGGGCGGTCGCCGAGGGGGCGCGGATCTACTCGGCCGACCGCTTCTCCTACGTGCAGGTCCGCCGCGCCGACAAGGCGTCGCACACCTGGCGCATCGAGGACGAGGAGTTCGTGCGGAGCGGGCGGGTGGAGTTCTACGGCTCGCCCGAGCGCAGCGTCATCTTCTGAGCGGGCGCCTCAGTAGCGCAGGCTGTACGGGTTCGAGGCGATCTTGCCGGTGGCGTTGACCACGTCGACGTGGATCCAGAACCGGGGGGCCAGGCCGGTGACGCCGAACGGCACCCACAGCCGCCCGCCGCCCCGCGGCTCGGCCCGCACGATGCGGTTCTGCTGCGTCCAGTGGTCGTCGTACCAGGTGAGCGTCACGCCGGCGCCCTCCAGCCGGTGGCCGCTGAGGAGCAGCCCGTCCCGGCCGCCCTCGCGGTGGCGGACGGCGCCGGTGAGGATCGGCCGGTCCCAGTCGGCGGCGATCTCCTCGCTCAGCGTGGCCGGCCGGCCCTCCCGGCAGGTGAACAGGCCGTTCCACTTGAACGAGACGATCTTGCCGACCGCGCCGCCGGCGGCGGTGACGGCCCGGTCCAGCCGGACCTTGTCGGTGCGGCCCCGCGCGGTGTCGGCGGCGCACCCGCCGGCGGCCGTCGGCTCGAAGCCCTCGATGTTGGCCCACAGCTCGAACGGGCGGCCCGCCCGGGCCAGGGCGTCGCGGGCCCGCGCCGCGGCCGCGTAGTAGGCGCCGGTCGGCGCGAGGTAGGCCTGCCCGTAGGTGCTCTCCCCGACACCGGGCACCGGCTTCAGCCGCGGGTCGACGGGTTTGCCCGCCTCGTGCTCCCAGTACAGGGCGCCCTTGCCGGTGCCGCGCCCGTCCTGCGGCGCGATGATGTCCGCGCCGGTCCCGGCGACGGCCTCGACGCCCTTCTCGATCGCGGCGGGCCCGGTCGGGTCGCCGGTCCGCCGCCGCGCGTCCCAGTAGGGGCTGACGAGGATCTTCCGGCCGGGCAGCAGCTCGCGGACGGCGGCGTGCTGGGCGGTGTAGGTCTGCAGGTTCGGGTCCTGGCCCGGGTTCGGCCAGTCCCGCAGCCGCACCTCGAAGGTCTGGTAGACCCCGGCGAACGACGGGTGCCCCCGCAGGCGGCGCGCGTAGTCCTCCAGCACGACCCGGTTGACGGCGAGCGCCACGTCCCGGTGGGCGACGTCCACGTTCCAGCTGCGCCGGGGCTGCGTGGGGAACGAGGGCAGCCCGGCGTACACCTTCATGCCGAACCGGTCGGCGTCGCCGAGCAGCCCCGCCGTCCAGTCGTCGGCCGAGCCGGCGATCAGCACCAGCGCGTAGGGGCGGCCGGCGGACAGGTCGCAGGCGCCCGACGCCGGGTCGGCGACCGGCAGCAGCAGGCGGTGGTAGATCCGGCCGCCGGCGACGATCCTGGCGTCGGACCTGGCGCAGCGCAGCGCGGCGTCGCCGAGCCCGTCGCGGGACGCCATCGCGTAGACCTGCGCGATGGAGTTGCCGGCGCTGCCCGCGCGCAGCGTGTCCAGGGCCGCCTGGTAGCAGGTGCGGCCCCGCTGGACGCAGTCGCGGAAGTCGGGGTCGGGCGTGCCGTCCTGTCTCAGCAGCCGTCCCTGCAGGTCGACCTGCCGCACCTGCAGTTCCGGGCCCGAGGTGATGACGGTGTCGCCGCCGATGCGGTGCATGCCCTGCAGGGCCTTGCGCGCCCCGCAGCGGTCGCCGTCGGGGAACAGCCAGTACCCCGTCACCGCATAGGGCGCCGTCACCTTGGTGTCGGGGGCGCCGCACGGGTCGCGCCGCGTGCCGTGGTCGTCCTCGCCCGCGCCGCTCAGCCCGCCGACCAGCATCAGGACGGCGACCACGGCCGTCCAGAACACGGCCGACAGGGCGAGGACACGACCGGCCGTGATGGGCGCCGTTCTGCGGGGGAGCAACTGACCCTTTCCGGGGATGGGCATCGGGGGGCGGGTGCCGGTCAGGGCGTCGGGAGACGCCAGAGGGTGGTGCTCTCGCCGGCCGCGCTGACCGTCATGCCGGTGCCGAGCAGGGCGCCGCCGGACTCGGCCAGGCCGTAGACGCGCTGGGCGCCCGGGCCCGACAGGCCGGGACCGCGCGGCGCCGAGACCTGCCAGGCGGCACCGTCGGCCGAGGTCCACAGCCGCACGTCGTGCGCGGCGGGGGGTCCCGACGTGCCGAGCAGCGCGAAGCCCCGGGACGTCGCGAGCACGTTGACCGCCGGGCCGTGCTGCTCGCCCTGCCGGTCCTGGCCGGGCAGCTCGGCGGAGGTCCAGGTCCGCCCGCCGTCGGTGGACCGCGCCGCGAAAGCGCTGGAGCCGCCGGTGGTGAACGCCACCCCGGCGGCGACGGCGGTGGAGCCCTTGACCGCGATCCGCACCAGGTTCGCGTGCGTCGCCCCGGCCGGCAGCGGCAGCTTCTGGGCGGTCCAGCGGCCGCCGTCCGCCGACGTCCACACCGCGGGCCGGGCCTGCTGCCCCGGCCGGCCGGCGGGGTCGGCGACGGCGCCGACCGCCAGGTAGCCGGCCGGGCCCGCGGCCACGTCCGACATCCAGCGCCAGGCGCCGCCGACCCCCTTCAGGTCGCCGTCGCTCAGCCGCTTCCACTCCAGCCCGTTCGGGGAGCGCCAGACCACCGCCGACTGGTCCTTGCCCGCCGTCGCGCTGCCGACCACGACGTAGCCCTGCGGGCCGTGGGCGACCGCGGCGGTGCGCAGCGAGAAGCCGCGGCCCGGGGTGAAGGTCCGGTCCCGCATCCGCTGCCAGGAGTCGCCGTTGGCCGTGGTCGCCACCAGCGGGCGGCCCGCGTCGTCGCCCACGGCCAGCCAGCCGGCGGGGCCCTTGGCGACGTCGGTCAGGATCTGCCGGCCGGGCCCGCCGAGGTTCCCGCCGGCCCGGTGCCAGGTCGCCGCGGCGTCGGTGGAGTACCAGGCCGCGGCGTCGCCGGAGGTGCTGCCGGTCGCCACCACGTGGCCGCCGTCGGCCGCCAGCCCGCGCACCGACCGCTCCGGGTTGACCGCGTCGGGGATCTTGGCGACGTCGATCTCCTGGATCTGGCCGGTGCCGCCGGCCAGCCCGAGGTAGAAGTTGCGGTCGGGGCCCTTCAGCGCGCCCGCGAGCACGCCGGCGCCGTTCGCGCCCGGCGCCACCGCGCTGATGAACCGGCCGCGGCCCTCGCCGAGGTCCGCGCGCTTCCACGAGGCGCCGTCGGTGCCGTGGAAGAGCGCCAGCCGCGGCCCGACCGACGCCAGCACGGCCAGGCCCTGCTCGCTGCCGCTGAACCGCAGGAACGAGGTGCCGGTGGGGTTGTTCAGCCGGCTCGCCTTCGTCCAGGTGTTGCCGTCCTGCGACTGCAGCACCACGCCCGCCCCGTTCTTGGGGGCCTGCCGCAGGGCGAAGAACCGGCCGCCGCTGAAGGCCAGGCCGCGCGACAGGCCGGCCGACCCGTCCGCCTGCGGCACGGTGATCTGGTCCCAGATCCGGCCGTTGTCGGTGGAGCGCCAGAACCCGTCCACGACGGTGCGGGTCTTCCGGTTCTTCTTGTCCTTCTTCACGATGGTGACGGTGCCGGCGGCCACCAGGGCGCCGTTGCCGAAGACGACCCGGTACAGCTCGGTCGCCGAGCCCTCCTGGACGGGCAGGGTGAGCCGGTTGCCGTCCGCCCGCTCCCAGGCGACCCCGTCGGCCGACCGCCACACGACGGGGCGGCCGCCGCTGTGGCCGACGGCCGCGTACCCGTTCGCGGTCCGCGCGGCCTGCTCGACGACGTCGCCCTTGCGGAAGGTGTCGCCGGCGGCGGTGTGCTCGACCCAGCTCTTGCCGTTCTCGCTGGTCCAGGTCGTCATGTGCTCGGAGGAGCCGCTGAGCGCCAGCCAGGCGCCCGCCGTCCCGGCCAGGATCTTGGGGGCGCTGCCCGCGGGCTCGCCGCCGCCCTGCGCGGTGACCGTGCCGAGGCTCCAGTTGACGCCGCCGTCGCCCGACACCAGGAAGCGCGGGCGGCTGAGCGCGCCGCCGTACTCGGTGCCCGCCGCCACGACGGTGGACCCGGCGCCGCGCACGTCGTTGAACGCCTGCTCGACGGTGTCGAACCGGGCCTGCGGGCCGAGCCCGAACAGCTCGTCGGCGAGCCGGGCCTGCTGCGCGGCGGGGGCGGGCCGGGCGTCGCCCGGCCGGGTGAGCACGAAGGCCGCGCCGGCGCCGACCGCGACGAGCGCCACCACGGCGCCGCCGATCACCAGCAGGCGCTTGCGGCCGCCGCCGCGCCCGGCGGGCTTGTTCAGCCAGGGCTCGCTGGGCGGCAGGCCGGCCGGGCCGGCCGGCGCCGGACCGGGGAGGGGGACCGCGGCGGCCGGCCGGTCGTTGCCGGGCGCGCCGACCTCCCAGGGCTGGGCGACGACGGGGGGCGGGCTGAACGGCTTGTGGCCGGACGGCTCGGCGGGCTTCGGCGGCGGCGGGGGCGCGGCCGACTCCCAGGGCTGGGCGACGACCGGCGGCGGGCTGAACGGTCGGTGCTCCTCGACCGTGGGTGTCGCCGAGGGCGGCGCGGGCGCCGGGGGTGGGGGCGCGGCGGCCCAGTCCGGCGGGGGCGGGCCTTCCGGCTGGACGGCCCACGGCGGAGGCGGCGGGGCGCCGGGCTCCTGGTAGGGGAAGGACGGCGGCGGAGGGGGTGCCTCGCCGCTGTCGGCCGACGTCGTGCGCGAGTCGTCCTCTGGCGTGCTCACGAACCCCTCCGGATGGGCAGTCCCAAGTACAAAATCAGCGAAAAGTAGCTTATGGGGTCGGTGGGGCTCGCGGGCGGCGGAACGCCATCCGGCCGGGTGGACGGAGGCGGCGCCGCGGCGAAGTTCTTACGGAGCGCGAACGTCAGGGCGTTCTCGCTGGTGAAGGCGCGGTTGTGATCTCTATCGTCCCGGACATGAAGATCGTTTCCCCCCGGCGCGGCCTGGCCGCGCTCGCCCTCACCGCCGCCCCCGCGCTGTCGCTGCTGCCGGCCCAGGCCGCGCACGCCGCGGAGGCCGCGGTCGCCTCCACCACCGTGTCGCCGAGCGTCATCAGCGCCGGCCAGGAGGCGATCCAGACGGTCACGCTGGCCGAGCCCGCGCAGGCCGGCGGCGTCACCGTGCAGCTGCGCGACCTCAACGTGTCCGAGGACCCCAACTATTTGCAGGCGACCGGCCACAAGGTCGTCGTGCCGGCCGGGCAGCGCAGCGTGAGCTTCCCGATCCGGGTGCAGTCGGAGATCGGCGGCTCCACCACGGACCTGCGGGCCGTCGTCGGCGAATCGCACGCCGAGACCCAGATCACCGTGCGGCCTCAGGAGACCAACGGGCAGGGGGTCCTCCAGGAGGTCACCGAGTTCCTGCTGAACGGCCGTCCGTCCGCCGGCACGGTCGTGGCGGGCGCCACCGTCACCGGCACGGTGAAGCTGAAGGCCCCCGCGCCGACCGGCGGGCTGGCGGTGGACATCCGCAACCACCCGGGCGACACCGCCGCGCTGCGGACCCCCGCCTACGTCGTCGTGCCGGCCGGCTCCACCACCGGCACCTTCACCTTGAAGGCCCTGCCCGACGACGGCCCGAAGTCGGTGACGGTGAGCGCCGACCTCGGCCACGGCTTCGTGCTCAACGGCGCGACCGTGGTGCCGAAGGGCTTCTCGGTGGGCGCCCTGCGGGGCCTGCACACCCCCTGCTCCACCTACTGCAACCCCAACTGGGGCGTGGTGAGCGTCGGCGACCTCTGGCACCCCTTCGGCGCGGTCATCAAGCTGCAGAGCAGCAACCCGGCCATCAAGGTCCCCGAGAAGGTGGAGATCCCGGCCGGCAAGCCCGACGCGGGCTTCACCTTCGACGTCGAGCAGGGCACGGCCCCGGGCACCACCGGCACGGTCACCGCGACCTGGCAGCTCGGCCTGGCCGGCCCGGTGACCGCCAAGGTCTACGTCCAGAACTAAGCGGCCCAGCGTTCGAGGTGGGCGACGAACTGCTTGCCCTGGTCGGGCCAGTGGTAGTGCAGGCGGGCGGCGTGGTGTCCCGCGGCCGCGAGGCGGTCGCGGAGCGCCGCGTCGTCGCGCAGGCGCAGCACGGCCTCGACGGCGGCGACGGCGTCCTTGAACGGGACGACCAGGCCGCTGCCCGCGCGCGTCACGATGTCGGCGGCGGCGGGCAGCGGCGTGGTGACGACCGGCACGCCGTGCGCCATGTACTCGATGACCTTGGTGGGCACCGAGTGGCGGTAGTTCGGTTCGTCGCGCAGCAGCGACAGGCCCGCGAGCGCCCCTTCGACGAGGCGCAGCGCGTCGTCGTTGGCGCGGTAGCCGTGCCAGCGCAGCAGGCCCTCGCGGTCGGCGTCGCGCAGCAGCGCGGTGGTGCGCGGGTCGGCGCCGCCGATGAGGTCCACGGTGACGCCGCGCGGGCGGAGCAGCCGGGCGACCTCGATGAGCTCGGCCGCGCCGCGCGCCGCCGTCAGGTGGCCGAGGTAGACGACGCGGTCGGCGCCCGGCGGCGGCGGGACGTCGTGCGAAACGTAGGTGGTGTTCGGGACGACCGGGTGTTCACGCCGGAAGCGCGTCCGGTAGCCCTCTTCCGCTAGGAGGAGGTGCAGCTTTCGTTCGGCGTAGCGTTCCGCGGCCCGGACGAAGGGGCGCGGCAGCAGGCGGAACGGGCGCGGCAACCAGGTTTTGGTGCTCAGTGCTGCTGCGGTGTCCTCGTGCACGTCCCACACCGTGGGCGGGCGGGACAGGAACGGCAGGACCAGCAGCAGTTCGGGGTCGTGCAGCAGCAGCAGGTCGGAGTGCGGTGCGTGTTCGGCGATGGCGCGACGGGCCACACGCAGGGCGCGTAGGCGGCGGCGGCCGGTTGCGCGCGGGACGTCCACGGCGGTGACCTCCGGCCACGGGACGGCCCCCACGGCGGAGAACGGCGCGATGTAGGTGACCTCGTGGCCCGCGTCGAGCAGCGCCCGGATCTGGCGGTGCAGGATCCGGGCGTCCTCGGCATGGTGGACCACCGTGCACACACAGACACGCATCGCCTTCACTGCTTTCGCGGGGGACGGGTGATCTGTAGGACGCGCGATGGATGATCTTGGGTTACCGGGCTCACAGCGATTCGACGGTGGGCCGGTCCGGGACGGCGCCGCGCGTGTCGAGCAGCAGCTTCGCCCGGTCGGCCAGCTCGGCCGCGTCGTAGTCGCGGTGGTTCTGCAGCAGCAGCGTCAGGTCGGCCTCTTCGAGGGCGGCGGGCAGGTCGCCGGCGCGCGGCACCGGGTCGCCGTCGACCTCCCAGGACGGCACGTGCGGGTCGTGGAACACCAGCTCGGCGCCGAGGCGGCGGAGCCGGCGGGCGACCGCGAGCGAGGGCGATTCGCGCTGGTCGGCGATGTCGGGCTTGTAGGTGACGCCGAGCAGGAGGACCTTGGCGCCCTTGAGGGCGCGGCCTTCGCGGTTGAGGAGCTGCTGGGCGCGGTCGGCGACGTAGCGGGGCATCCGGTCGTTGATCTCCTGGGCCAGTTCCACGAACCGGAAGGGGTAGCCCAGGGAGCGGACCTTGTACGACAGGTAGTTGGGGTCGATGGGGATGCAGTGCCCGCCGACGCCGGGTCCGGGGCGGAAGGCCTGGAAGCCGAAGGGCTTGGTGGCGGCGCAGTCGATGGCGTCCCACAGGTCGATGCCGAGTTCGTGGCAGAAGACCGCCATCTCGTTGACCAGGGCGATGTTGACGTGCCGGTAGGTGTTCTCCAGCAGCTTGGCCATCTCGGCCTCGCGGGTGCCCTTGGCCTGCACGACCCGCTCGACGAACTTGCCGTAGAAGGCGGCGGCGGCCGACGCGCATTCGGGGGTGTGCCCGCCGACGATCTTGGGGGTGTTGTGCACGCCGTAGACCGGGTTGCCCGGGTCGATGCGCTCGGGGGAGAACGCCAGGTGGAAGTCCACCCCGGCGGTCAGGCCGCCCGCCTCCAGCAGGGGGCGCATGACCTCGTCGGTCGTGCCGGGGTAGGTCGTCGACTCCAGCACGACCAGCATCCCCGGCCGCAGGTGCTCGGCGACGCCGCGGGTGGCGCCGACGACGGCCGTCAGGTCGGGGCCCTGGTCGCTGGACAGCGGGGTCGGCACGCAGATCACCACGGTCCGGGCGGTGGCGATGACGGCGGCGTCGGCGGTCGGGCGGAAGCCGCGCGCGACCATCGCCGCGACCTCGGCGTCCGCCACGTCGTCGATGTGCGAGCGGCCGGCGGCGAGACCGTCCACGACGGCGGCGTCGCGGTCCAGGCCGGCGACGCGCAGGCCGGCCCGCGCGGCCTCCCGGGCGAGCGGCAGTCCCACGTAGCCGAGGCCGACGACGACCAGGTCGAATTCCATCCGAGCCCCCTAGTGCGCGCTGGTCAGCAGGGGACGTCCAGGGACCGGTAGGCCTCGTGCAGCCGGCCCATGCCGGTACGCCAGGTCCGCTCCCGGCGGACCCAGTCCCGTGCCGCATGGTGCATCTGTTGCGAAGACGGACTATAGAGGAGCTTTTCCAGCACTTCGGAGAGCTGGTCCGGATTGTTAGGGAAAGTTAGCTGCCCTGTCACCCCGGGCTCGACGATCTCGCGGAGCGCCGGCAGGTCGCTCGCCACCACCGGCACCCCGCCCGCCATCGCCTCCAGCGGCTTCAGCGGCGTGACCAGGCGGCACACCCGCTCGTCGCGGCGCGGGACGACGAACGCGTCCAGCACCGCGTGGTACCGGCGCACCTGGTCGGCGGGCACCCGGCCGGGGAACAGCGCCGCGTCGCCGAGGCCGAGCGCGGCGGCGCGCTGCATGAGGGCGGGCCGCTCGGGGCCGTCCCCGACGAGCAGCAGCCGCACCGGCCGCCCGCGCCGCCGCAGCTCCGCGCCCGCCTCCAGCAGGGTGTCCAGGCCCTCGTAGCCGTAGAAGCTGGTGGTGGTGCCGGCGACCCGCTCGTCCGGGCCGATGCCGAGTTCGGCGCGCAGCGCCGCGCCGTCCGGCAGCGGTTCCAGGAACTCCTCGTCCACCCCGTTGGGGATGACCACGACCTGCCCGGCGGGGACGCCGCGCGCCACGATCTCCGCGCGCATCGTCTCGCCGAGCGTGACGACCAGGTCGGCGGCGCGCATGCACGCGGTCTCCAGGTCGCGGCTGAGGCGGTAGAAGTCGCGTCCGGCGTCGCGGCGCGGGTCGCGCGACAGCCACGACTCCTCCAGGAAGCCGCGCACCTCGTACACGACCGGGACGCCGTGCCGCTCCCGCAGCGCCAGCGCGATCTGCGCGTTGACGTGGTTGCTGGCCGCGTGCAGCACCGCCGGGCGCAGCCGCTCGACCAGCCGCGACGCCGCGTCCACGTTCGCCTCGATCGCGCCGCGCGCGGTGCTCGGCAGCCGCCAGGGCAGCAGCCGGTGGTAGGGGACGCCGTCCACCTCGATCCGCGGGCGCGGGTCGGCGGCGCCCTGCGCGACCGGGAAGCCGAGCCGCGTCAGCACGTGCGGGTCGAGCCCGGCCGCGCGCTGCGCCGAGGCGATGCGGTGGGTGCGCACGGTGTAGCCGGCGTTGGTGGTCGGCAGCGCGTTGGTGACGATGTGCAGCACCCGGCCGGGCACCGGTTCGGCCGTCCGCCCGGGCCTGCCCTCGGGCACCCAGGTCAGCGCGTCGATCCGCCCGGCCAGGTCGCGGTGCAGCCGCCGGGCCGGGGCGAGGCCGCTGGACGCGGCGGTGTCCAGCGCGTCGCGCAGGCGGCCGTCCTTGGCGGCCAGCCGGCCCTCCAAGTAGCGGCGCCGGGCGTCGCCCTCGGGGAGGCGGGCCAGCAAGGACTCGGCGGCCTCGGGGCGCTCGACGGCGACCGCGAAGGCCGCCAGCCGGCGCAGCCGGCGCGGGTTCGCCGAGGCCCCGGCCTCGGCGGCGGTGCGCAGCGCGTCGTCGCGTCGGCCGAGGTCCCACAGGCCGTAGGCGGCGGGGACAGGTCCGGCACGCAGTAGCATTCCGCGCGTGACGCGCCGGATCGGCGCCGGCAGCACCCGCAGCGCGAGCAGCGGGGCGCGCGCCGGTTCGGTCCGCAGATGCCGGACGGCGACCTGCGGGGCGAACGTGATCGCCTTGGCCCAGGACATGGGCTGTAAGTCAACCAGAGTCGGAGGCCGCCATGCCGCACCTGATCGTGAGGAGTCCCGGTGGGTGACGAGCCGGTGGGTGACGAGCCCGTGGTCGGCGAGCCCGCGTCCGACGAGCCCGTGGTCGGCGAGCCCGCGTCCGACGAGCCCGCGTCCGACGAGCCCGTGGTCGACGCGCGCGACCTGGAGACCGAGGTGCACCGCCTGCAGGGCGCGCTGCGCAAGCGCGAGCGCGAGCTGCGCGACCGGGACCGGCGGCTGCGCGAGACCCAGGCCCGCCTGACGGCGCTGGAGGCCTCCACCGCGCTGGCGGTCGGGCGGCGGCTCGCCGCGGCGGCCCGCAAGCCCGGCAAGGGCCTGGTCGCGCTGCCCCGCGACCTGTTCCGGATGGCCAAGGGCGACCGCGCGCCCCGCACGGCGCCCCCGGCCCCTGCCGTCGCGCCGGCGGCCGGCTGGCCGACGCTGCGCACCGAGGTCGGCCAGGACGAGCGGCTGCTGTTCGGCGCCGCGCTGCGCCCTTCGGACAAGCCGGTCGTGGCGGGCGCGTTCACCGCGCGGACCCGCGCCGCGCTCGGCGAGGACGCGCACGTCGTCGGGCTCGTCCCGCACGACGCGGGCGTGACCGTCGATCAGGCCGACCCCGACGTCGTCGTCTTCGAGGCCGCCGCGTGCGCGGCCGGGCACCCCTGGGCCTACCTCGGCGACGCCGCTGCAGTAGACCGGCAGCGTGCCCTGCTCGCGGTGCGCGAGGCGGCGCGCGCGCTCGGCCGGCCCGTGGTGCTCTGGCGCAACGCGCCGTGCGCGCCCGGCCTGGAAGGGCTCGGCTGGGACGCCGTCCACGACGGCGACACTCTCGACATCGCAGCACTGACATGACAGCTGGAGAAGCCATGACCCGCCGCGCCCTCGTCTACGGCGACGTCGACCTGAACCTCATCGACGGCTCGGCGATCTGGGCGCAGTCGATGGTGCGGGCCCTGCGCGACGCCGGCTGCGCGGTCACCCTCGTCCTGAAGGCGCCGGTCCGCACCGGCCGCCTGGTCGACCCGCTCACCGCCCTGGACGGCGTGACCGTCCGCCGCCCGCACGCCGAGGGCCTGGTCGCCGGCGACGCCGCGATGACCGTCGCGCAGGCGCACCGGGTGCTCGGCCGGATCGACGCCGCCGAGCCGCACGACCTCGTCGTGGTCCGGGGCCGCCACATCGCCGCCGCGCTCGCCGGCGACGGCGCCTTCCAGGGCCGGCTGTGGAGCTACCTCACCGACGTGCCGCAGTCGCTGGCGGGCCTGGACGGGCCGCTGCTCGGCGAACTGTCGCGCATCGCCCGCGCCTCGCGGGTGCTGCTCTGTCAGACCGAGGAACTACGGTGCTTCCTGGAGCAGACGGTCACCGAGGCGTGCGGCAAGGCCGTGCTGTTCCCGCCGGTCGTCGTCGTGCCGGCCGGGCTGGAGGCGCACGGGTCCGCCCGCCGCGAGCCCGGCTCGCCGCTGCGCCTGGTCTACACCGGCAAGTTCGCGCTGCGCTGGAACACCCTGGAGATGACCCGGGTGCCGCGCCGCCTCGCCGGGCACAAGGTGCCGGCCGAGCTGCACATGGTCGGCGACAAGATCCACGACGAGCGGTCCGACCCCGAGTACGCGGGCCGGATGCGGCGCGCGCTGGAGACCGCGTCCGGTGTCGTCTGGCACGGCGGCCACCCGCGCGAGCGGGCCATGGCGATCGCGGCGGGCGCCGACGTCGGCCTGTCGTGGCGGCGGCCGGAGATGGACGCCAGCCTGGAGCTGTCCACCAAGGTGCTGGAGTTCGGCGCGCTCGGCCTGCCCGTCGTGCTGAACCGCACGCCGATGCACGAGGCGCTGCTCGGCGCCGACTACCCGCTGTTCGCGCGCACCGAGAACGACGTCGTCGAGGTCCTGCGCGGTCTTGGCGAGAACCCGGATGTGTACGCGCTCGCCGCCGAGCGCTGCCGCATCGCCGCCGCCGACTTCAGTCTGGAGCGTGCCGCCGAACGGCTCCGCGTCCAGATCGAGCGCGAGTTCCCGCAACCGCGCGTCGAAGCGCGCGCGCGGCCGACCCGCGTCGTCGTCGCCGGGCACGACCTGAAGTTCTTCACCCGCCTGCTGCAGCACCTGGACTCCCTGCCGAGCATGGAGGTCCGCGTCGACAAGTGGCGCGGCCTCGCCGACCACGACGAGGAGCGCAGCCGCGAGCTCGCCGCCTGGGCCGACGTCGTCGTCTGCGAGTGGTGCGGCCCGAACGCCCTGTGGTACTCCCGCCACAAGCGCCCCGGGCAGCGCCTGATCGTCCGCCTGCACCGGTTCGAGCTGACCTCCGGCTGGCCGCAGAAGCTCGACATCGACCAGGTCGACCAGGTCGTCTGCGTCAGCCCGCACTACGCCGACCTCACCCGCGCCGAGACCGGCTGGCCGGAAGGCAAGGTCACCGTCGTCCCCAACTGGGTGGACGTGGCGCAGCTGGACCGGCCGAAGCTCGCCGACGCCCGCTTCCACCTGGGGTTCATCGGCGCCGCGCCGTCGCGCAAGCGCCTGGACCTCGCCCTGGACGTCATCGAGGAGCTGCGCCGCCGCGACGACCGCTACATGCTCTTCGTCAAATCCAAGCTCCCCTGGGAGTACTGGTGGATCTGGAAGCGCCCCGAGGAGCGCGCGCACTACGAGGCGCTGTTCGAGCGGATCGCGCGGTCGGAGTCGCTGCGCCACGGCGTCGTCTTCGACCCCTACGGCCGTGACATCGGCGCGTGGCTGCGGCGCATCGGGTTCGTCCTGTCGACCAGCGACGACGAGAGCTTCCACCTCGCGCCCGCCGAGGGCATGGCCTCGGGCGCGGTGCCCGCGCTGCTGAACTGGCCCGGCGCCGGCACCATCTACGACCGGCGCTGGATCCACGAGAGCCCGGCCGCGATGGCCAACGCGATCGAGGCGATCGTGGCGAGCGGCCGGTGGGACGCCGAGCGCGCCGCCGGGAACGCGCAGGTCCGCGACGCGTACGCGCTGGAGAAGGTCTGCGACGCCTGGGAAGAGATCGTGCAAATCCGGAAATGACCGGCGGCGGTCCGCTAGCCTGCCGACCGTTCTGCAGGATCGTGATGGGAGTTCCGGTGGGAGCAGTGTCACGTCGGGTCGTCGTTCCGGTCGCCGCGGCGCTCGTGGTGAGCGGCGGCGCGGCCGCCTGGATCGCCTCGGGCGACGAGCCGGCGGCGTCCTCCGCGCTGAGCGGCGCGAGCACGGCGGCCGTGCCCGCGCCGAAGCTGGTCATCCCGGTCAACTTCGCCGACCCCGACGTCATCAAGGTCGGCACGACCTTCTACGCGTACGCGACCAACGGCCACGGCAAGAACATGCCGGTCGCGTCCGCGTCCTCCGCCAAGGGCCCCTGGACCATCCACAAGGCCGACGCGCTGCCCAGGCTCGGCGCGTGGGCGCGGACCGGGCTCACCTGGGCGCCGGACGTGTCGCGCCGCAAGGACGGCAAGTACGTCCTCTACTACACCGCCCAGCACGCCACGAAGAAGCTGCACTGCCTCGGCGCCGCCGTCGCGGCCTCCCCGCTCGGCCCGTTCAAGCCGGCCGGCACCAAGCCCCTGGTGTGCGACGCCCCGAAGGGCGCCACCCACCCCGGCCTGCGCGGCGAGATCATCGACGCGTCGTCGTTCGTGGACGGCACCCGGCACTACCTGCTCTACAAGGTCGGCTACAACGCCTACGGCAAGCGCTCGTTCCTGGCGCTGCAGCGGATGAGCGCGGACGGCCTCACCCGCGTCGGCGCGGCGAAGGTGATCCTCGCCCAGACCAACGAGCCCTACACCGTCGAGGCGCCCGACCTGGCCCGCGTCGGCAAGCGGTACGTGCTGTTCTACTCAGCAGGCGTGTTCAGCAAGGACAACTACCAGACCCGCTACGCGGTGGCCTCGTCCGTCGGCGGCCCCTACCGCAAGGCCGCCAAGCCGCTGATGACGACCGCCGGGATGCACCGCCGGGTCAACGGGCCGGGCGGCGCGGACGCGGTGTTCGACTCCGGCGCGTGGCGGATCTTCTTCCACGGCGCGATCGTCCCCGGCGCCCACCCGAAGCCGGACCCGTCGCCGTTCCCGAAGAAGCTGGTCCGGGGCATGTACGTGGCGGATCTGCGCTGGACCAAGGGCGGCACCCCCTACGTCCGCTGACGGTGGCCGGATCCGGTCACCGCCCGGCGCGCCGTGTCCGATCTTCGTCCCAGGTGAGCCCGCTGACCGAATTGTGGGTCTATTTCGGTCATCGGGGTCCGTGTTCGGTCGAAGGTGACGCGGCACACCCCGAACCTCTTTACTCTGTGCGGTGTAAGCGACCCACCCGACCCGACCCCAAGGCGTTCCTCACCCTCCCGTAACCCCAGGGGCCTCTCGACGTGACGGACATGCCGAGCGAGCCCGCGATGACGCGGTTCATCCAGCCCGATCGCGTCTACGTGGGCTGGCGGTACGCGCAGGTGCACCCCGACCCGGGCCCGCCCCCCGAGCCGCCGGAGCCGGCCGGCCCGGAAGGGCTCGCGCCCCCGGCGCGCCGGCCGGGCGAGGAGCTGGCCGGCCGGCCGCTGCGCGTCACCGCGGCCGGCGCGGGCGCCGGCGCCCTGCTGGTCCTCGGCTGCGCCGTGGCGGGCGTGCTGCCCTGGAGCTTCGCCCTGGTCGGCCTGCTGGCCTGCGCGATCGTCGCCGGGATCGCCGGTTCGGCGGTGTGGCGCGACGAGCGCGGCGTGCGGGCCCGGCTCGCCGCCGAACGCGCCCAGGCCGCCCGCGACCGGGCCGAGCGGGCCCGCGCGCACGCCGCCGCCGCGGCCGCGCACGCCGCGGCCCTGCGCGAATGGGAGCGGCGCCGCGCCGCCTACGAGTCGCAGCGCGAGTGGTACCCGGTCGCGGTCCCGCCCGGCGTCGACCGCGTCGACGTCGTCGGCGGCACGCTGGCCGGCTGGTCGGCCGCCGTCACCACGATGGGCGCGGCGCGGCTGGCGGCCGGCGCCCGCCTCACCGTCATCGACCTGTCCGAGGGCGCCGTCGCGCACGACCTGCTGCGGCTGGCCGCCGACCGCGGCGACGACCCGCTGGTGTGGGTGCTGCCGGCCGACCTGCCCCGGTTGGACGCCACCCGCGGCCTCGGCCCCGAGGCCCTCGCCGACGTGCTGTCGCTGGTGGTGAGCGCCGGCGAGGAGCAGAGCAGCACCCGCGACCTGTCGTTCGACAACTCCATCCTGGAGCGCATCATCGAGGTGCTCGGGCCGGAGGCGACGATCCCGCGGATCACCGCCGCGCTGCGGGTGCTGGCCCAGGTCGGCGACCCGCGCGCGGACCTGCGCCGCGGCCTGCTCACCGAGGAGCAGCACGAGCGGATCGCCACCCTGTTCGGCCGCAACGCCACCGACCGGATCGTGGTCCGGCACGCCTGGGCGCTGGAGGCGCAGCTGCGCAAGCTGGACAAGATCGGCACCGAGCCGGTGCGGCTGCCGCCGTCGCGGCTGCACGTGGTGTCGATGGACCGCCGCGCCGGCGTGCTCACCAACCGCGTCCTCGGCACCTACGTCACGACCGCGCTGACGCACCGCGTCCGCGAGTCGCCCCCCGGCGGCCGCTGGGACCACACGCTGTTCCTCTGCGGCGCCGAGAAGCTGCGCGGCGACGTGCTGGACCGGCTCATCGACGCCTGCGAGGCCACCGGCACCGGCCTGGTGCTGATGTACCGGTCGATCCCGCCGCACGTGCGCGAGCGCCTCGGCCGCCGCGGGCACGCCGCGGTCGGGTTCATGCGCCTCGGCAACCCCGAGGACGCGCGCGTCGCCGCCGAGCACATCGGCGACGGCCGGCGGCTGCTGGTCGCCGAGATCACCGACACCGCCGGGCAGACGCTGTTCGACGTGCCCGGCGAGAGCTACGCCAGCACCGTCGCCTACGCGCGCCGCCGCGGCGACGACCTCACCGAGCCGGCCTGGTCGCCGCTGCCCGCGCCCGCCGCCGACGACACCGCGTTCGTGCGCGGCATCAGCTCGGCGACCGCGTGGGGCCGCACCATCCCCGAGACGCCGTCCCGCCAGCGCGCCCGCGAGCTGCTGATCGAGCCACCGCAGCTGCAGGAGCTGCCGCCGACCGCGATGGTGTTCACCCACGCGGGCGCGGCGGGCCGCCGGATCATGATGGTCGACGCCAACCCCGGTATCGTCACGCTGCCGACCGCGCACCGGGTCGAGGTCGAGGAGTACCTGCGCGAGCAGGAGCGCCGCGAGCAGGCCGAGCCGGAGTGCGGCGAGCCCGCGCCGGAGCCGCCGTCCGGCGACCGGCTGCCGGTGCCGCGCCCGCGCGGCGCCAGGCACGCCCGCCCGACGCGCCGGGCCGGCGGCCGGCGCGGCGCCGCGCCGGAGGAGCCCGAATGATGCAGCCGCCGCCGGGCATGCACCCGGGCATGCGCCCGGGCTCCCCCGCGGACGGGTCGGCGCCCGTCCTGCGCGGCCCCTGGTACCGGATCCAGGCCATCCCCGCCCAGCAGCGCGCCGCGTCCGCCGAGGGCGACTTCGTGAGCGTGCTGCCCGCCGCGCTGTCGGCGGCGCGGCGCGGCGAGCCGTTCGTCGTCGGCTGGCTGTCGGCGGGCGGCGGCGCCCCGCTGGAGCTGATCACCAACGCGGGCACCGCCGGCGGCCGCGGCCTGCTGTTCCCGAGCGGCGCGCGCGGCGTCCCCGCGGGCGACGGCTGGCTGCGCCGCGCCGAGCGGATGGCGTGGACGCGCTGCCCGGGCCGGCTCGCCCCGCCGGCCGGCGCCGCGGCCGGCGCGGAGCTGTTCGAGTCGACGCTGACGACGCTGATGGAGCGGCCGTTCGGCTGGTTCGTCGTCGCCGACCCCTGCGACGACCGCCTGCTGGACACCGAGATGCGCGAGCTGCACCACGAGCTGCGGATGCTGCGGCGCGGCGAGGACGAGCAGGCCCGCCTCGCCGTCGCCCGCGCCGACCAGCGCCTGGCCGAGCTCGACGCGTTCCGCGAGGCGGGCCTGTGGCGCGTCCGCGTCCTCGCCGGCGCCGCCGACCAGGCCGAGCTGTCCCAGATCGCGCCGGTGCTGGTCGGGTCGATGGAGCTCGGCCACCACCCCTACCGGCTGCGCTCGGGGCACGGCAGCGGCTCGTTCGCCGAGATGCTGCGCCCGGGCGCGGGCCCGGCGCCGCTCCGCCCGCCCGCGCCGGGCGACCAGAGCTTCCCCTTCACCGCGACCGCCGGCGCGCTCGCCGCGCTCGCCGGGCTGCCCCGCCGCGAGGTGCCGGGCGTGCGGGTGCTGGACGCCGGCCACTTCGACGTCACCTCCGAGACCGACGGCGCCGCGCCGCCCGGCGAGCCCGCCATCGGGCTCGGCGCGATCCTGGACGACCAGGACCGCACCGTCGGCGCCTTCACCGTCCCGCGCTCCACCATCAACCGGCACGTGTTCGTCACCGGCGCGACCGGCGCCGGCAAGTCGCAGACCGTGCGGCACCTGCTGGAGCAGCTCACCCGCGCGGGCGTGCCGTGGCTGGCGATCGAGCCCGCCAAGTCCGAGTACGCCGCGATGGCGGGCCGCATCGCCGACCTCGGCGGACCGGTCACCGTCGTCAACCCGTCCGCGCCCGGCTCGGTGCCCTTGTCGGTGAACCCGCTCGCGCCCGAGCCCGGCTACCCGGTGCAGGCGCACATCGACATGGTCCGCGCGCTGTTCCAGGCCGCGTTCGACGCCGAGGAGCCGTTCCCGCAGATCATGGCGCAGGCGCTGCAGCGGGTGTACGAGGCCAACGGCTGGGACGTCGTCACCGGCGCGGGCGTCCCCGGCTCGCTCATCGAACCGGCCGTCCCGACGCTGGAGCAGCTGCAGGAGGCCGCGCTGCAGGTCATCGGCGACGTCGGCTACGGCCGCGAGCTCGCCGCCGACGTGCAGGGCTTCGTCGACGTGCGGCTGCGCTCGCTGCGCATCGGCTCGGCCGGGCGGTTCTTCGAGGGCGGCCACCCCGCCGACATCGGCGGGATGCTGCGCGACAACATCGTGCTCGCCATCGAGGACGTCGCCAACGACGAGGACAAGGCGTTCCTCATGGGCACCCTCATCATCCGCATCGTCGAGCACCTGCGGATGCGCGCGCGCCGCAGCCCCGGCCGGCCGGGCCTGCGGCACGTCATCGTCATCGAGGAGGCGCACCGCCTCCTACGCAACCGGCCCGACCGCACCAGCTCGCACGCGGTGGAGCTGTTCGCCGGGATGCTCGCCGAGATCCGCGCCTACGGCGAGGGCATCATCGTCGCCGAGCAGATCCCGACCAAGCTGGTGCCCGACGTCATCAAGAACACCGCGCTGAAGGTCGTGCACCGGCTGCCCGCGCACGACGACCGGCACCAGGTCGGCGCCGCGATGAACCTGGACGCCGACCAGTCCCGCGAGGTGGTGTCGCTGACGCCGGGCGTCGCGGCGGTGTTCGCCGACGGGATGGACCGGCCGCTGCGGGTGCGCGTCCCGCTCGGCGAGGGCCGCGAGGCCGAGCTGCCGGGCCCGCCGCCGCCGGTGGACGGCCGCCGCTCGGCCGCCTGCGGCTGCGAGTGCCGCTCCGGCCGCGCCTGCACCCTGTACGAGCTGCGCGAGGCCGACCTGCTCGCCGGGCACGACGACTGGGCGTGGCTGCGGGTGTGGACCGAGACGGTCGTGCTCGCGCACGTGACGAACCGGCCGCTGCCCGCCGTCCCCGCCGAGCTCGGCCGCGCCTGGCCGCGCCTCGCGCCCCGGCTGCGCGAGTGCGCGCTGGCGACCGTGGTGGAACGCGCCGTCACCCGCCGCGCGCAGGCGCTGCGGACCGTCTACCCGCCCGCCGACCTCACCACCGCCGTCGCCGGCGTCGCCGGCCGCCTCCTGGCGGGCGACACCGCCCCCGCCGGGACGCGCCCGGGCGCGCAGTGGGTCATCCCGCAGGTCCGCTGGCTGCACGAGCTGGACCGCCTGTTCCCCTACGGCTCGGGCGTCCCCGACAAGCACGCCGAGGTGCCGCCGCTGGACTACCAGCTGCGCGGCCTGAAGCAGCACCCCGAGCCCAAGCTCGGCAACCGGCTGCGCGCGCTGCGCCGCCACCGGCTGTCGATGGAGCTGGCCGCCAACCGCCCCCTCGCCATCACCGCCCTGGCGGGCGGCGACGAGCAGGCCGGCTTCTACGCCGACCTCGCCGTCGTCGCGATCGGTGTCCCCGAGGAGGACCAGATCGCCGAGATCGCCGCCCCGATGAACGTCACCGAATGGCTGGAACCGGTGCTGAGCTGGCCCGAATGCCTGGTCAAGCCCTTCGCCGACCCGGCCGGTGACCTGCCCTTCCGCGCCGACTGACGACCACCGGGCGAATCGGAGGCATTCGGCCCGTGGGAGGACCGTGCTCCGCACGATGACCGTTTCTTTCGAGGCGAGTGAACGGTCATGTCACAACTCGGTGGATTTCGTCGTGCATCGGCGCCATCATGGTTACTTTCTTCCCAGGCGTAGTGGCGTGAGGGGACGAGATGACGGCAGAGGCCGAAGCGGAAGCGGTGGTCACGCGCGATGAGCCGTTCTTCCAGCACGGCCCCGAACCCGGCCTGTCCGCGCAGCCCCTGCAGAACGACACCCGCTACCTGTCGGCCGCCGTCTACCTCGACCGCACGCTCGCCGACCGGGTCATCGCCGAGTACGTCGACGACGAGCACCGCGCGATCGTCCCCTCGTTCGGCTTCGACCTCGGCCCGGTCGTCCTGCACGCGCTGCGCGCCCGCCGGCTGCGGCTCCTGCGCGACCTCGTCCTCGGCCTGCTGTGGCCGGTCTGCATGGTGCTGCTCCCGTTCACCACGTTCACCTACGGGCTGCTCCTGGTGGTCCCGGCGATCCTGCTGGTCGTCCCGTGGCGGCGCCTGAGCTGGCCGTGGCGGATCGCGGTGTTCTGGGTGGTGACGGGCCCGGTGCTCCTCTATCCGGCCCTCATGCTGTTCCTGCTGCTGTCGTCCGACGGATCGCCGTCCACGGGCCTTGGCACCTACGACGAGGAGACCGGCACCAGCGGCATCGGCGGGCCGCTGGAGCGGCTGTTCCCGGGCCCGGTGCTCCTGCTCATCCTGCTGGCCGTCGCTACCGTCTTCGCCGCCGTGTTCATCGGGCACATCGCGCTCGTCTACCGGATCCTCGCCCGCGAGCTGCGGCCCGGCACCGTCGGCGCCGGGCCGCCCTCCCACAGCGAACGGGTCGGCCGGCTGCTGAAGCGGATCGTCTCCGCGCAGCGCGGCAACGTCACGCTCTACTCGGGCGAGAACCCCTTCCTCGGCGCCGGGGACGTGCTCGCCCCCTGGTCCCGGTCCTGGTCGGTCGTGCTGGAACTCGACCGCGCCGCGACCGGCCCGCTCGGCGGCGAGGGGAAGACCGCGCCGGTCGATCCGGCGGTCATGCACGACCGCATCCGCGCCGCCCTGCACGGCATGCGCGACCAGTGGCCGCCGCCCACCCCCGGCGGTCCGGCGCCGGACGAGGTCCGGCCGCTGCCGCCGAACGAGCGCATCGCCGGGCTCGTCACCGGCCCGCACATCGTCGCGTCCGGCCTGTGCGCCCAGCTGCCGCGCGCGTTCGACCCGGCCGGCGGCGGGACGTTCCACGGCCACCCGCTGATCGACGGGCGCTTCGGCGTTCCGTACGCGGTCGCCACCCCAGCGGGCATCGACGCCCTCGTCCGCCACTCTCAGAGCGGCATCCGCTGCTATCAGCGCGTCACCGTCGGCGCCTGGGGCCAGGCCGTCACCGGCCGGGACGGCCGCCCGGTGGCGCCCGCCGAGGACCAGGCCATCGCGGTCTCCTGCTTCGTGCACCTGGCCGTGGAGGGCCGGATGCTCTACGGCCAGTTCGTCGCGACCGCGCTGCCGCCGATCCGCCGCCAGTTCCGCGTCGTGGACGCGCTGCCGGACTGGTCCACGCCCGAGCTGCTGCTGCGGTCGCTGCTCGCCGGGTGGCGCCGCATCCCGGCGGGTGCGCTGCTGGCCTGGCCGCGGGTGGTGAAGACGTGCTGGCAGATCCTGCGCGGCACGATCGCCGCGGGCTCGGGCGGCGACCCCGCCAAGCGCATGGTGCACGACTACGGCGCCCGCATCAGCGTCCGCGAGCTCGCCGCCGAGCCCGGGTTCACCACGTTCCTGCAGACCCTGGACACCGACAAGTACATCCGGCTCATCGAGCGGCGCGTCAACGAGGCGCTGCTCGACCACCTGTCCGGCGAGTGCGGCATCGACGTGTCGGCCTACCGCGCGCAGGCCGCCACGGTGCTGAACGAGGGCGTCATCATGACGGGCGGCACCGTCAACGGGCAGGTCGCCGCCGGCCACCACGTCCGGCAGTCCCAGCACGGCGTCAACCCCTGAGGAGCGGCATGTCACGAGGCGACAGAGGGATCAGCATCGGCGGGCACGCCAGCGTGTCCGGCCAGGTCGCCAGCGGCGACCACGTCATCCAGCGGCAGGAGTCCGGCGCCGCTCCGCGAAGCGACGCGTTCGCCGAGGTCGAACGGCTGATCGGTGAGCACGCCGCGGCGCTGCCCGAGGCGGAGCGGGCCCGCCGCGACCTGGCCGACCTGCGGTCGGAGGCCGCCGAGGCCGACCCCGACACCGAGCGGATGCAGGGCGCCCTGGAGCGCCTGGCCCGCCGCGTGTCGGGCGTCGCGGTCCTCGCCGCCGCCGTGCACGACCTGGCCGGGCAGCTCGGGCTCGGTTAGATGTCGCCCTCGGAGCGGGCGCCCAGGCCGGCCTTCTCGGCGTTGGGGTTCCAGTAGCCGAGGAACTCGCGCTTGGCGGCGCTCGCGCGGGAGTTGGCGTCGGCGATCGTGGCGTTGTCCTCGCCCGGGCAGCCGGGCGCCTCGTCCAGGTAGGCCTGGTTGGAGTCGACCGACGCCTGCAGCGCGCGCACGAGCGCGTCGCGCAGCTCGGTGCCGTTCTCCAGCGCGCCGACCTCCAGCTCCCGCGCCTTGGCCAGCTGGGCCTTGCGCTCGCTGCGGATGCCCTGCAGGCCCGAGCTGCTGCAGCCGCTCTCGATGACGGTGCCCAGCTGCGAGCGGGTCGACGACATGTCCGACAGCAGCCCGTCCACGGCGGTGGCCTGCGCCTTCAGGTCGCCGGAGGGGGACGCCTCGGTCGGGGTGTCGCTGGTCTCCTCTGGCGGCGAGGCCTCCTGCGACGGCTGCGGGCCGGCGGTGCTCGCGGCGCTGCCGGGGTCGGACGGGCCCGCCGGCCAGAACACGATCGCGAGGGCGACCGCGGCCAGCGCCAGCACCCCGGCGGCGATCAGGAAGTAGGGCGCCCTGCTCCGGCGCGGCGGGGGCGGCGGCTGCCAGATCTGCGGCTCGTTCCACGGCTCCTCCGACAGCGAGATCGTCATCTCGCCCGGCGGCGCCGGCGGCGGCTGGTTCCAGTCCGCCGGCTCCGACCACGGCGCCGGCCCGGGCGGCGGCGCGGCCGGGGACTCGTGCGCGGGCGGGTCGTGGCGGGTCTGCTCCCGGTAGGTCTGCTCGCGCGGCTGGAACCAGTCGCCGGCCTCGCGGGGCGGCACCGCCCACGGGTCCGGCTCGGCCGGCGTCTGCCAGGGCGGCGCCGGCGGCGCGTCGGACGTGGTCGCCTCGTCGTCGGGGACGGTGTTCAGCGGTGTGTTGCAGCGCGTGCACCGAGGCAGCGCGGGGGTGGTGTCGCTACCGCATCCCGGGCACCGCATAGCAACCCCTCACCGTGGTCGGCCAACGGCCACAAGATACTGCCCGGTTCCCGTCCGCGCCCGGACCGTGAGCAGGTCGCAATCCGGTCGTGACCGGATGATCACACGCCGTTCCAGCGGCGCGCCGGCTGGCCGGTCTTCTTGGCGACCGGGTTCCACAGCACCACGAACCGCTGCTTGGCCACCGTCGCGCGCCGCTCGGCGGCGGCGCGGCCGGGGGCCTTGGAGGCGTCGGGCTTCGGCTTGCCCTTGCAGCCTGACTGGACGCGCTGCGCCCACGCCTGCAGCGCCAGGTCGACGTCCAGCGACGCCTGGAACGCCTGCTGCAGGTGGCCGCGCATCCGCTCGCCGTTCGGGGTCTTGTCCAGCTCCAGTTCCTTGGTGCGGCGCAGCTGGTTCTGCCGGCTCTGCGCGACCTGCTTGAACCCGTTGACGGCGGCGGGCAGCGTCTCGCACTTGCGGGTGCCGCCGAGCGCCGCGCCGAGGATGCGGCGGGTGCCGGCGCTGTCGTCCAGCAGCGCGTTCACCTGCTTGGCCTGCTCGCGCGCCTCGCCCGACAGCGGCCGCTTCTGCGCGACCGGCTTGTTGCCGTTGGGGGAGTGGGACGCCTTGGCGTTCGGCGTCTTGTCCTCGCCCTTCGGCCACAGCACGAAGCCGACCGCGACGACCGCGACGGTGACGAGCGCGCTGACGCCGACGAGCAGCCCCTTGTGGACGCCGCCGGAGCCGCGGGGCGCGTCCGGCGGCGGGAAGCCCGGGCCGGAGCCGAACATGTCGCCGCCCATCGGGGGCTGCCCCATCGGCTGCCCGAAGGGCGGCCCGCCCATGGGCGGGCCGCCGGGCCCGAACTGGCCGGGCGGCATGCCGTTCTGCATGGGCGGCTGCGGCGACCACTGCTCCTGCTGGGGCGGCTGCATCATCGTCCGGTCGTCCTGCGCGAGATGCCGCGGCGCCCACTGGTCCTGCTGCGGGGGCGGCTGCATCGCCGTGCGGTCGTCCGGCGCCAGGTGCTGCGGCGTCCACTGCTCGGGCTGCGGCGGCTGCTCCGGGGCGCTCTCGGGGCGGCGGGGCTTGGCGTACCAGGAGTCCGGGACGATCGACTCGGGCTCGGCGCCGAACCCGCCGGCGGGGGCCTCGTGCCAGGACGGCGGCGGCGAGGCGAAACCGTTCTGCTGCTGCGGCGCGGGCTCGTCGGCGTCGTCGTCGGGGTCGAACGTCCAGGCGGCGGTCGACTCCGGGTCGACCGCGACGGGCTCCGCGGACGCCCACGCCGGGGTGGGCGGCGGCACCACCATGGTGCCGTCGAGCGCGTCGCCCACCGGAGCGCCGAGCGGCGCGTGCTCGCGCCCGCCCAGCGCCGTGCCGCAGTTCGGACAGGTGCCTGGCGTCCCGGGCGCGTTGGCACCGCACGTCGGACACTGCATGCTCAGAACCTCGCCTATGTCGCCGCTACTGTCGCGCTACGCCCTCATGCGATCCCCGCCGGAGGTGGGCCCCCGGCCCCCGCGTTCCTCTTATACGAGAGGACTCCGACAAAGTACCTGGACGGCGCCTTCCGCGTGCGCCATGACCGGAAAGCGGGCACCGGCGGCCCCGTCCCGCGGGGGGTTCAGCACCGAATCACGCCCGCCCCGTGCGGGTCAAGATCGGCCTGGCCGGTTTACCGCGCCCGCTGTGATATGCGTCGCATTCCCTTCGGTGCACCCGGGCACGACGCGCCGGTCCCGGTAGCGGATACGCTCGGATCCTTGAGGCGCCTTTAAGTCGCACCACACCGGAGAAGACGGAGTCCATGAGCGATCTTCCACTGCGTTCGCAGCTGGCCGTCGCGCTCGGTCGTACGGCCGCGAAGATGTCCCGGCTGGCGGGCAAGGGTGACGGTTCGGTGATCGGAGGGCGGATCGGTCTCCGCCTCGACCCCGAACTGCTGACCAGGCTCGCCAAGGACCGCAAGCTCGTCCTCGTCAGCGCCACCAACGGCAAGACGACGACCACCCGGCTGATCACCTCGGCGATGACGCCGCTCGGGGAGGTCGCCACCAACGCGTTCGGCGCGAACATGCCGACCGGCCACGTGTCCGCGCTCGCCTCGGCGCCCGACGCCCGCTACGGCGTGCTGGAGTGCGACGAGAAGTACGTGCCGATGGTGCTGGCCGAGACCGGCGCGAACATCGTCGCGCTGATGAACCTCAGCCGCGACCAGATGGACCGTGCCGCCGAGATCTGGCTGCTGGCCGGCAAGTGGCGCAAGGCCCTGGAGGCCTCGCCGCAGAGCCACGTCATCGCCAACTGCGACGACCCGCTGGTCACCTGGGGCGCGTCCACCGCCAAGAGCGTCACCTGGGTCGCGGCCGGCCAGCACTGGCGCGAGGACTCCTGGTGCTGCCCCGAGTGCGGCGGCCCGCTGGACCGGCGCGACACCGAGGAGGACAGCGACTGGCGCTGCCGCCAGTGCCACTTCGCCCGGCCGCGTCCCGACTGGAGCCTGCGCGGCGACCACGTCGTCGACCCGCACGGCCGCGCGATCCCGCTGGACGCGGTGCAGCTGCCCGGCCGCGCCAACCGGTCCAACGCCGCGATCGCGCTGGCCGTCGTGGCGCAGTTCGGGGTGCCGCCCGAGCAGGCGCTGCCGCTGCTGGCGCAGGTGAAGTCGGTCGCCGGCCGCTACACCACGGTCGAGTACCAGGGCCGCAGCATCCGGCTGCTGCTGTCGAAGAACCCGGCCGGCTGGCTGGAGGCGTTCGACGTGCTGGCGCCCGCGCCCGGCCCCGTCGCCCTGTCGATCAACGCGCAGGGGCCCGACGGCCGCGACACCTCCTGGCTCTGGGACGTCGACTACCGCATCCTGCGCGGCCGCCCGGTCTGGGTGACCGGCGAGCGCCGCATCGACCTGGCGGCCCGGCTGGAGGCCGCCGAGGTCTCCTTCACCGTGGTCGACGACATCGAGCAGGCGGTCATGGCGGTCCCGCCCGGCCACCTGGACGTGATCGCCAACTACACCGCCTTCCAGGACATCCGAACGAGGTACGGCCGTGTCGTCTGACCGCATCAAGATCGTCTGGATCTACCCGGACCTGCTGTCCACCTACGGGGACCAGGGCAACACCATCATGCTGGAGCGCCGCGCGCGGCTGCGCGGCATCCCGACCGAGACGGTGCACCTGCGCTCGGACGAGCCGGTCCCGCAGGACGGCGACATCTACCTGCTCGGCGGCGGCGAGGACCGGCCGCAGATCCTGGCCGCGCAGCGGCTGCGCGCCGACGGCGGCCTGAACACCGCCGCCGCCCGCGGCGCCGTGGTGTTCGCGGTCTGCGCCGGCTTCCAGATCATCGGGCACGAGTTCGGCGGCGACGAGGGCCAGCAGCTGCCGGGCCTCGGCATCCTGGACGTGCGGTCGGGGCGCGGGCAGCAGCGCGCGGTCGGCGAGGTCGCCGGCGACGTCGCGGCCGAGCTGAACGTGCCGCGCATCACCGGCTTCGAGAACCACCAGGGCGCCACGGTCATCGGCCCGAACGCCCGGCCGCTCGCCAAGGTCGTGGCGGGCATCGGCAATGGCGACGGGCAGGGGTTCGAGGGCGCCTACGCGGGCCATGTCCTCGGCACCTACATGCACGGCCCGGCGCTGGTGCGCAACCCCGCCCTCGCCGACCTGCTGCTGCGCTGGGCCGTCGGCCACGACATTCCGCCGCTGGACGAGTCGTGGGCCGGCCGGCTGCGCGAGGAGCGGCTGCGCGCCGTCGTGCCGTCGGCTAGCTGACGGTGAGGATGGCGGCGACGGCGCCGAGGTAGAGGGCGAGCCACAGCGCGATCAGCGGCGGCCCGAACCGGCCGCCGCGCAGCGCCGGCACCAGCGCCAGCGCGCCGCCCGCGAGGGCCGCCGCGCCCGCGGTCCACGCGGGCGCGGTGAAGCTCCAGCTCGTGAACGCCAGCCCGACGCCCACCGGGATCGTGCACTGGAACACCATCGCGCCGGTGATGTTGCCGAGCGCGAGGGTGTCCTTGCCGCGCCGGATCCACAGGACGCTGTTGATCTTCTCGGGCAGCTCGCTCGCCAGCGGCGCCAGCACCAGCGCGAGGACGAGCGCGTCGACGCCCACCGCCTTGGCGATGTGCTCGACCTGGGTGACGAACAGCTCGGCGCCGCCGACCATCAGCAGCACCCCCGCCACCAGCTGCGCGGCGAGCTGCAGCCCGCTCGGCGGGTCCTGCTTGGAGGGGTCGAAGTACATCGCCGGCGGCTGCTCGTCGCCGCCCTCCTCGCGGCCCCGCCGCAGCGTCCGCCAGGTGTAGCCGGCGTAGACGAGCAGCAGCAGGACGGCCCCGGCGATCCGCACGGGCCTGCTGCCGACGGCGCCGAGCCCGACCGCCACCGCGAACGCGCCGAGGAAGACGGCCAGGTCCGTGACCATCGCGGGCCGGTCCAGGTCCAGCGCGACCCGCTCGCGCCGGGCCCGGAACACCAGCGCGCTGATGCCGCAGAGCGCCATGGCGAGCGTCCCGAGCAGGAACGGCGCGCCGAGGATCGCGCCGACGGCGATCTCGCCGCCCTGCTCGCCGGAGACGATCGCGATGATCGGGATCAGCGACTCGGGCATCGCGGTCGCGACCGCCGCGAGCACGCTGCCGACGGCCCCGTGCCCGAGGTTCAGCTTCGACCCGGCCCATTCGACGGCGTTGGTGAACACGAAGGCGCCGCCCACCAGGACGGCGAAACTGAGCACGAGCAGCGCGATGGCGAGCGGCATGCCCGCCCTATGTCCGATCAGATCGACTTCATGCCGATCCGTACCGCGCGCAGGGGATCAGTACACCAGCGCCTGCGCGCCCTCGGCCACGGCCTCCTCGACGAACGTCGGCGCGCCCGCGATCCGCACGCCCTCGATCACGTCGTCGACGCCGATGCCGCGCCGCGCCGCGCACTGCGTGCACACCGTCACCCGGCCGCCCGACAGCACCACCGCGAGCAGGTCCGCGAGCGGCGTGGCGTGCGGCAGCTCGAACTCCCCGGCCCGCCCGGGCAGCCCGAACCAGGTGGCCTCGCCGGTCAGCCAGAGCGACACCGGCACCCCGCTCGCCACGGCGGCGGCGGCCACCGTGAACGCCTGGTTGCACCGCTCGGGCGCGTCCGCCCCCGCCGTCGCCTTGATCACCAATCCTCGCGCCATACCCGCACCCTATTCGGCTAGGGTCGGCCCATGGGTGGCATGGTCAACACGGTGGTGCTGGTCCTCGGCTTCGGCCTGGTCGCGGTCGGCGCGGCCTTCCTGGTGACGCGCCTGTCCCGGCTGAAGTGACAGCGGCGGGCGGCGCGGGTCAGCCGTTCTTGCCCAGGTAGCGCAGTACCGCGAGGACGCGGCGGTGGTCGCCGCCCGACGGCGGCAGGTCGAGCTTGGTGAAGATGTTCGCGACGTGCTTCTCCACCGCGCGGTCCGACACGACGAGGGCCGCGGCGATGGCGGCGTTCGTCCGGCCCTCCGACATGAGCGCCAGCACCTCGCGCTCGCGCGGTGTCAGCGCGTCCAGGCCGCGGTGGCCCGGCCCGAGCAGGTGCGCGACGACCTCGGGGTCCAGGGCGGTGCCCCCGGCGGCGACGCGGCGGAGGGCGTCCACGAACTCGTCGATGTCGGCGACGCGCTCCTTCAGCAGGTACCCGACGCCGCCGGCGCCGCCGGCCAGCAGCTCGGTCGCGTAGCGGGTCTCGATGTACTGGGAGAACAGCAGGACGCCGGTCCCGGGATGGTCGCGGCGCAGCGCCATCGCGGCGCGCAGGCCCTCGTCGGTGTGGGTCGGCGGCATCCGGACGTCGACGACGGCGGCGTCGGGGCGGTGCTCGGCGACGGCCGCGCGCAGCGCGTCGGCGTCGCCGACGCCCGCGACCACCTCGTGGCCCCGCCCGGCCAGCAGCCGGGCGAGGCCGTCGCGGATGAGGACGGCGTCCTCGGCGATCACGATGCGCACGGGCACACCCCGCTCAGGCCTGGAAGGGAAGCTCGACGGTGACCACCGTAGGGCCGCCGGCGGGGCTGTCGACGCGCAGCGCGCCGTCCACCGTGCGGACCCGGTCCGCCAGGCCGGCGAGCCCGCCGCCCGCGGCGGCCCGCGCGCCGCCGCGGCCGTCGTCGCTCACCCGGACGCGCAGCCGCCCCCCGGACCCGCTCACGGCGACCTCCGCGCGGGTCGCGCCGCTGTGCTTGGCGGCGTTGGTCAGCAGCTCGGCCGTGCAGAAGTAGGCGATGGACTCGATCGCCGCCGACGGCCGCCCGGCGGCGTCGGCGCGCAGCCGCACCGGCAGCCCGCAGCGCGCGGCCAGCGAGTGCAGCGCCGGGACCAGCCCCTGGTCCAGGACGGGCGGGTGGATGCCGCGCACCAGCTCGCGCAGCTCGGCGACGGCCTCCCTGGCGTTGTCCTGCGCGGCGGTGGCCAGCTCCCGGGCCGGTCCTGGGGGCACCGCCTCCTTGACCAGGGTGAGCTGCATGGTGAGCGCGACGAGCCGGGCCTGCGCGCCGTCGTGCAGGTCCCGCTCGATCCGCCGCAGCGTCGCCGCCGCGTCGTCCACCGCCTGTGCGCGCGTCTGCTCCAGGGCTTGGATGCGTTCGGCCGGACGGTGCGGGCCGAGCAGCCAGCGCAGCAGCAGCCGGTTCGGGACGGTGGCCGCGTGCACCGCCCACGGCGCCAGCAGCAGCAGGAGAAGGCCGCCCAGCGACACCAGCAGTTCGCGGGGAAGCGTGTCGAAGTAGAAGCCGTCCACGACGAACCCGCGCCGGCCGTCACGCGTGGTGTCCTGGTCCAGCCCGAGCGCGAACTGGATCGGGTAGGTGAGCGCGACCACGCCCCAGATCCAGGTGAACACGACGACGTACGCCTGGAGCAGCCCCGCCGGGACCTGTAGCAGCAGGTACGTCATCGCGCGCCATCCCGGCACGTCCGACAGCATCGCCTGCACCCGCCCGTAGAAACCGGTGCCGGGGCGGACCGGCGCGGGCGCCTCGACGTGCTCGTCCAGCAGCCGGGCGGCCAGCGCGCGGTGCAGGCCACCCAGCCGGCGCGCGCCGTACAGGGCGAGCGCGAACAGCGGTATGCCGATCGCGGTGAACGCGAGCCCCGCCCCGAGCGCCACCGAGAGCAGGACGTAGCAGAAGCCCGCCGCCGCGAACGCGAGGGCGAGGACCGAATGCAGCAACTCGCCCGTCGCCCGCCGCCGGAAGCTCACCGGTTCATCGTCCCAGGATCCGCGCCTGCACCGCGGTGAGCGCCCGGACGATCCACGGCGTCGCCAGGAGCGCCGGAAGCCCGCCGGCCAGGGCGTGGAACGCCCAGGCCCCGGCGTAGGTGGGCCCGCCCCAGGCGTGCGGGTCGTAGCCGGGCATGCCGAGCAGCGGGCGCAGCGGGTAGCCGAGGTTGAGCACCGCGATCAGCCAGCCGTACCCGGCGACCAGCAGGAACGGCGGGTACAGCGGCAGGCCGAGCAGCCCGCGCAGCCGCGTCGCCGGGACGTCGCGGTGCAGCAGCCGCGCGGCGAGCCGCCGCTGGAGCCGCCCGCCGTCGGCGACCGCGACGAGCGCCGCCGGGCCGGCCAGCAGGGCGTACAGCGACTCCCGCCAGGGACGCGCGGTGAACGGCAGCCGGAAGGCGGTGGGAATCCTCATGTCTTCATGCTCGGCCGCCGGCCCCGCCCGGATCGATCGTGCCCGTACGGGTCTTCGGGGTTCGGTTCACCCCACCCCCGGGCGGTCAGCCGTTGGTGAGGGTGCGGTGGACGACGATCGCGGCCGCGGCCGCCACCGACAGCGCGCCGGTGCCGTAGCCGACCGCCATGAACATCAGGGCGCGCCGCCGCAGCGCGTCGCCGTTCCGGGTGCTGATGATGCCCTGGCCCTCGGCCTCGACGACGGTCAGCTCCTGGCCGGGCGTGAAGATCCGCTCCTCGTAGCGGTACTCGCCCACCACCTCGCCGGGCGGCAGCAGCGGCAGGCCCGGTCCCGGCTGGACGAGCTGCTCGGCGGCCTCCACGAACTTGTCCTTCGGGTGCACCGGTACGCCCGCGACCAGGAACGGGGCCTCGGAGCGCTCGTCGACGAAGACCCGTTTGCCCGACCTGGTCCGGGCGGTCGCCCGCGCCTGGTACCAGACGCACGGTGTCCCGGAGAAGGGCGCGGTGAGCGGGCCCAGCGGCCCGGCCGCGGCGGGCCCGGTGATCCGGCGCCCCTTGTCGCCGAGCGCCTTGTAGCGCATCCGCCAGACCCAGCCGACTGCGAGGAAGACGGCCGCCACGATCGCCAGGAGGTACTCCATGACGCCGATCCTGCGGCCGGCCGCGACCCGCCGTCCAGGGACGGCGGTCCCGCCCGCCCGGGGACCGGCGCGTCCCCGCTACGCTCTGTGCGCATGGAGTTCGAACTACACCCGGACCTGAAGCCGCTGGAGTTCCTGCTCGGGACGTGGAAGGGCGCCGGGGTCGGCGACTACCCCACCATCGAGGCGTTCAACTTCGGGCAGGAGGTCTCGTTCACCCACATCGGGAAGCCGTATCTGATCTACGCGTCCCGCAGCTGGCTGATCGAGCAGGACGGCAGCGTCGGCCGCCCCCTGGCGACCGAGACGGGCTACTGGCGTCCGCAGCCGGACAACCAGCTCGAGGTCACCCTGGCCCATCCGACCGGCATCGTCGAGATCTACGTCGGCAACGTCGCGTTCAACCGGATCGAGATGCAGACCGACGTCGTCGCGCGGACGCAGACGGCCAAGGAGGTCACCGCGGGCACCCGCATGTACGGGCTGCTGCCGGAGAAGGACGGCGCGCGCGACCTCGGCTGGGTGTACGAGATGGCCGCGATGGGCGAGCCGCTGCAGGTGCACCTGTCGGCGCAGCTGAAGAAGGCCGGTTAGGCCGGGAAAGGAACGATCCCCGGACCTTCCCGCCGGGTGGCGGGAGATGGACGGGACGGTCCATCGGTCCGGGGATCGGGTGTCTGCCTGGTAATCGCCGGTCACCGTCGCGACCGTGCGCGCCGCCAGGAGGCGGCTCCGAGGCGTTGACGGCGACTAGCGGACAGCCACCTCGCGAGTCCCAGAATCATGCATTTCCTGGACCACCTCCTTTCGCGCGTGACCGCAAGGTATGTCAACCGCGCCGGGTGAGGCAAATGTTTTTCAGCGACCTCCCGGGAACGCCAGCCGCAGCACCCGTCCCCAGTGCCCGGCGACCTGCCTGACCAGGGAGTCCGCGTGGTACGGCAGCCCGTAGCGGGCGCAGATCTCCTGGACGCGCGGGGCGATCTCGGCGTACCGGTTGCTCGGCAGGTCGGGGAACAGGTGGTGCTCGATCTGGTGCGACAGGTTGCCCGTCATCAGGTGCAGCAGCGGGCCGCCGGTGATGTCGCAGGAGCCGAGCAGCTGCCGCAGGTACCACTGGCCGCGCGTCTCGCCCTCCAGGACGTCCTCGGGGAAGACCTGCACGTCGCCGGGGAAGTGGCCGCAGAAGATGACCGTGTGCACCCAGATGTTGCGCAGCACGCCGGCGGTGAAGTTGGCGGCCGCGACGCGGCGGGCGTTGCGGCCGGCCAGCAGCGGGAACGCCACGTAGTCCTTGACGGCCTGGCGGGCGAACTTGCGCCCGATGCCGGCGAGCCCGGCCCGCACGTCCCCGCCGGTCTCGACCCGGTCGCCGATGTCGTAGACGGCGTTGCCGAACTCGAAGAGGGCGGCGAACAGCACGTTGTACAGCGGCTGCGCCAGGTACACCGGGTGCCACGGCTGCGCGGGGTTGACGCGCAGGATCGTGTAGCCGATGTCGCGGTCCTTGCCGAGGACGTTGGTGTAGGTGTGGTGGAGCACGTTGTGGGCGTGCTTCCACTGGTCGGCCGGGCAGGCGTTGTCCCATTCCCACGTGGTGGAGTGGATCTTGGGGTCGCGCATCCAGTCCCACTGGCCGTGCATGACGTTGTGGCCGATCTCCATGTTCTCCAGCGACTTGGCCACCGCGAGCGTGACCGCGCCGCCCCACCAGGCCCAGCGGCGGGACGCGCCGAACAGCAGGGCCCGGCCCGCCACCTCCAGGCCCCGCTGCGCGGCGATCACCCGCCGGATGTAGCGGGCGTCGGCGGTGCCGCGGTCGCCGATGACCTCGGCGCGGATCTTGTCGAGCTCGCGGCCGAGCTCGTCGGCCTCGTCCTGCGTCAGCTGCCGGGCTTCCATGGCGTGGTTCCCTCCTGTGCGGACGCCCCCGACCCTGCCGCGCGGGCCGGTCCGGGGGAACGCGTTCGCCCCACGTTGTGCGGCCGGTCATGGAGCCTCCGCTGACAAATACACTCGGGGCATGGCCGAGACGTGGCAGCAGGAGCTACGGGCGAAGGGCTACCGGGTCACCCCGCAGCGGCAGCTCGTCCTCGAAGCGGTGACGAACCTGGAGCACGCGACCCCGGAGGAGATCTGCACCGAGGTGCAGCGCACCGCGCAGGGCGTCAACATCTCCACGATCTACCGGACGCTGGAGCTGCTGGAGGAGCTCGGGCTGGTCAAGCACGCCCATCTCGGGCACGGCCCGCCCAACTACCACCTGGCGATCGAGGCCGAGCACATCCACCTGGTCTGCCGCGGCTGCGGCCGGGCCGAGGACGCCGACCCGGCGGCGGCGGCCGGCCTGGCGGACGCGCTGCGCGAGCGGTCGGGGTTCGAGACCGACGTGCACCACCTCACGGTGTACGGCCGCTGCAAGGCCTGCCAGGGCGCATAGTCTGGCTCTCATGAAGAGCCCGCTGTTGCAGACGCCCGGGGCCGTCGCGGCCGACGCGCCCGACCAGGACATCGCCGCGCACTACGGCGAGCCGATGCACGAGCAGAGCGAGCTGGAAGCGGGCACCGCGTTCACCGACCGCAGTAACCGCGGCGTGTTCACGGTGACGGGCCCGGACCGGCTGAAGTGGCTGCACAGCCTGCTCAGCCAGCACGTCCAGGACCTGGCGCCGTTCACGCCGACGCAGGCGCTGCTGCTCAGCCCGAACGGGCACGTCGAGCACCACATGCACCTGGTCGACGACGGCGAGACCGTCTGGGGCCATGTCGAGCCGGGCGAGGCGCCCGCGCTGGTGGAGTTCCTGGACCGGATGCGGTTCATGCTCCGCGTCGAGGTCGCCGACGTCACCGAGCAGTACGCCGTGATCACCGGGCCGGCCGCGCTGCCCGGCGAGCTCGCCTTCCCGGACGTGGCGGGCCTGGTCACCCGGATCGTCGCGCGCGAGGCCCTGGCGGCGCCCGAGGGGCTGCGCCCGGCGGGCCTGTGGGCGTACGAGGCGCTGCGGATCGCCGCGCACGTGCCGCGGTTCGGGCTGGACACCGACCACCGGACGATCCCGCACGAGATGGGCTGGATCGAGGACGCCGTCCACCTGAACAAGGGCTGCTACCGGGGGCAGGAGACCGTCGCGCGGGTGCACAACCTCGGCCGCCCGCCGCGCCGGCTGGTGTTCCTGCACCTGGACGGCAGCGTCGACCGGCTCCCCGCGCAGGGCGACCCGGTGGAGATCCCGGGCGGCAGGACCATCGGGTTCGTCGGGACGGCGGCGCGCCACCACGAGCTCGGCCCGGTCGCGTTGGCGCTGGTCAAGCGGAACACCCCGGTCGACGTGGAGCTGCTGGCCGGCGGCGTGGCGGCGGCGCAGGAGGTCGTGGTGTCGCCCGACACCGGCGCCAACGTCAAGATCGAACTTCGGCGGCAAGGAGCAAACAGGGCGTAAAACTTCTTTCGCCCGGGCAAACTCGTCTGGCGTAGGCGTCCGCCACCGCCAGGGGAGTGGGTCGATGGTCGCGAGCCCGGAGAACGAGTCACCGGCCGCCAGGAAGGCCGCGACGGGGCGCAGGCGCCGCCCGCGGCGCGAGTCGGCGCTGCTGTGGTGGGCCGGCTTCGCCGCGATCGCCGTCGCGGCGGCGTGGCTGCGCTCCTGGCGGCTCGCGCTCGCCGGGCTGCTGCTGTGGTGCCTGTACCAGTTCGTGCTGGTCCCGACGATCTGCCGGATCATGACGCGGCAGGGCTACTCGTGCCGCGAGCCCGCCCGCGGCCGGCTGTTCGCCTGCCGCCCCGAGCACCAGCGGGTGAAGAACGACGCGCTGTGGCGCCTGGCCGGCCGCCGCAACCCGCGCGGCCGCAGGCCCGCGCCGCCGCCCGACCCGAACCGCGACACCGGCGTGGTCGTCTACACCCCGTCGGTCCGCGGCCGCCTCGCCCAGACCGACCGGCTGATGATCCTGACCGCCGCCGTGGGCACCCTCACCGCGGTGACCTGCGCCTTCTATGGCTTTTAGACGTCCAGGACCAGCGTGATCGGGCCGTCGTTGACCAGGGCGACCTGCATGTCGGCGCCGAAGACGCCGGTCTCGACCTTGGCGCCGAGCGCGCGCAGCTCGGCGACGACGGCGTCCACCAGCGGTTCGGCGACGGGGCCGGGCGCGGCGGCGATCCAGGTGGGGCGGCGGCCCTTGCGGGCGTCGCCGTACAGGGTGAACTGGCTGATCACCAGCAGTGGCGCCCCGAGGTCGGAGCACGACTTCTCGCCCGCCAGGATCCGCAGCCCCCACAGCTTGGCCGCGAGCCTGCGGGCCTGCTCCGGGGTGTCGTCGTGCGTCACCCCGACCAGGACCAGCAGCCCCGGCCCCTCGATCTCGCCCACGACGCGACCCTCGACGGTGACGCTCGCCTGACCCACCCGCTGGACTACCGCCCTCATGAGCATGCATTCTGCCCCCTATGGGAGCAACGACGCTCATCACGGTGGCGCCCACCGGCGCCGAGTCCGCCAAGGCGGACGTGCCGGCCCTGCCGGTCACCCTGGACGAGCTTGTACAGACGGCGAAAGAGTGCGAGGCGGCCGGTGCGGCCGTCGTGCACGTGCACATCCGCGACGACGACGCGCGGCCCACCCTCGACCTCGGGCGGCTCAGGGAGACCGTCGCGGCGCTGCGGGAGGGCACCGGGCTGATCGTCCAGCTGTCCACCGGCGGCGCGGTCACCGACCCCTACGAGCACCGGCTGCGGGTGCTGGACGCCGCGCCGGACGGCTGCTCGCTCACCTGCGGGACGGTCAACTTCGGCGACGACGTGTTCATGAACCCCTGGCCGTTCATGGCGGAGCTGTACCAGCGGACCCAGGAGCTGGAGATCGTCCCGGAGTTCGAGCTGTTCGACCTCGGCCAGATCGCCCTGCTGCACCGGCTGCTGGACAAGTACGGCCCGCCCTTCGGCGGCCACGTGCACTGCGACCTGGTGATGGGCGTGCCGGGCGGCATGCCGGGCGACGCCCGCACGCTCGTCGCGGCCGTCCAGGCGCTGCCGGAGGGCGCGACGTGGTCGGCGACCGGCGTCGGCCGCACCAGCCTGCCGGTGATGTTCGCGGCGCTGTCGGCGGGCGGGCACCTGCGCGTCGGCCTGGAGGACACCCTGACGCTCGCCAAGGGGCGGCCGGTGACCGCCAACGCCGAGCTCGTCGCGCGCGCCGCGCAGGCCGCCGAGCTGGCGCAGCGGCCGCCGATGCCGGTCGCGCAGGCCCGGGAGCTGCTCGGGGTGAAGCGCCGCTGAGCTGGTGAATCGCGCCGTTTATCCTGAGGGTTGATCACTGAGTGCCAAGGGGGACAGGTGCGGATCAATCCGGTGCTGGTCGAGGTGGAACGTTCCGGGTTCGTGGAGTCGTGGCACCGCGGCAGCGCGGTGGGGCTCGGCGCGGACGGCCTGGTCGCCGTCCGCGCCGGGGCGCCCGACGACCCGATCTTCCCGCGTTCGGCGAACAAGCCGTTCCAGGCGGTCGCGGCGCTGCGCGCCGGGCTGGAGCTGGAGGGCGAGCTGCTCGCCCTGTCGTCGGCCAGCCACTCGGGCGAGGACTTCCACGTCGAGGGCGCCGAGCGGATCCTGGCCAGGGCGGGCCTCGGCGCGGACGCGCTGCGCTGCCCGGCGCAGTGGCCGATGGAGAACCGCGTCGCGCTGCGGCACGCCGCCGCGGGCGGCGGCCCGGACCGGCTGCGGATGAACTGCTCGGGCAAGCACGCCGCGATGCTCGCCGCCTGCGTGGTGGCCGGCTGGCCCACCGAGGGCTACCTGCACGCCGAGCACCCGCTCCAGGTGGGCGTGCGCGAGGTGGTGGAGGAGATGTCGGGGGAGAAGCCCGTCGCGGTCGGCGTCGACGGCTGCGGCGCCCCGCTGTTCGCGATCTCGGCGACCGGCGTCGCCCGCGCCTTCCGCGCGCTGGTGCTGGCCGCGCCCGGCACGCCCGAGCGGCGCCTGGCCGACGCGATGCGCGCGCACCCGGAGTGGACCTCGGGCACCCGGCGCGAGGAGCGGCTGCTGATGGACGCCGTGCCGGGCCTGCTGGTCAAGTGCGGCGCCGAGGGCGTGGACGCCTTCGCCTTCGCCGACGGCCGGGCCGGCGTCGTCAAGATCGACGACGGGGCGATGCGGGCCCGGCTGCCCGTCACCGTCGCGCTGCTGCGCGCGCTCGGCATCGGGGAGTCCGCCGAGCGCGACCTGGAGGAGCTCGCGATCACCACGCTGCACGGTGGCGACGACGTGGTCGGAGCCGTCCGGGTCGCGCCGGGGATCTTCTGAGCCGGGGCCCGTCCGGGCGGTCAGGCCCGGACGTGGCGTTCCCGCTTCGCCGGCCTCTCCAGGACCGGCACGTAATCCGGCGGCGCCTTCCTCGCCGGCGTTTCCGCGGCCGTCTCGGGGTTCTCGCGCATTTCGGGAACGGCGCCCGGCGGGTAGCTGTGGGAGTACATTCCGGGCGAGTAGCGGTAGAGGCCGCCTTCGATGGGGCCGCGGTGCGGTGACTGGTCGGGCCTGCGGCCGACGGTGTGCCGGGTCGCCATGAATCCCCTGAAGACCAGGGCGATCCAGCTGATGAGGGCCAGCGCGGCCACCACCGGCAGGATCAGCCGGACCGCCTCGTCGCCCACCGGCGTGGCGCCGGCCAGCAGCGTCGTCGTGTCCATCCGGTCCGCCTCCTCGAGAATCGCTGTCCCGGAGCATGCCTGTTGCGCCAATGGTAAGCAGCGAAAAATGGGGCGAAAGTCGCTTATTGCCGGGAGGTGACCCGACTTCACCCGGACATGGGACGGCCCGCGGCCGGACCTGGTCCGGCCGCGGGCCGCTTTACCTCATTTCACCGCAATGCAGGCATATTCTCGGTCGCGGCGGCGCCCACCACGGCACCGCCGCGACCGGCGGCCAGCCCCGGCACCGCCAGCCCGGCCACGCCCGCCAGGAGCACCACCGCGGGCACGGTCCAGCCGCCGGTGGCGTCGTGCAGCGCGCCGATGGCGAGCGGCCCGGCCGCGGCGATCAGGTAGCCGACGCCCTGCGCCATCGCCGACAGCTGCGCCGCCGCGGCCGCGTCGTGCGCGCGCAGGCCGATGAACGACAGCGCCAGCGCGAACGCCACGCCCTGGCCGAGGCCGAGCACGACCGTCCACAGCCACACCGTCCCGATCGGCGCCCAGAAGATCCCGGCGAACCCGGCGGCGCTCAGCGCCGCCACCGCGAGCACCAGCGGGCGCTGGTCGCGCAGCCGGCGGGCCAGCGCGGGCAGCGCCAGCGACCCGGCCGCCTGCGTCAGGCTGGACAGCGCGAGCACGTAGCCGGCGGGCGCGGCGGCCATGCCCCGGTCCTGGCAGATCGTCGGCAGCCAGCCGAACACCACGTAGGCCAGCAGCGACTGGAGGCCCATGAACGCCGTCACCTGCCAGGCCAGCCTGGACCGCCAGACCGCCGCCGCCGCGCCCCGCGCCACCGGCGCGGCGGGCGCGCCGCGGGCCGCGCGGGCGGTCCGCAGCGCGCGGGGCAGCCAGGCGAGCCCGGCGAGCGCGGCCGGGACGGCCAGCAGCGCGAGCGGCGCCCGCCAGCCGCCCCCGGTCAGGTCCGCCAGCGGCACCGCGACGGCGGAGGCCGTCGCCGCGCCGATCGTCAGCGCGATCGAGTAGACGGAGGTGACGGCGGTGATCGCGCCCGGATGGTCCCGCTTGATGAGCGCGGGCATCGCGACGTTGCCGATGCTGATCGCGATCCCGGCGACCAGGGACCCGGCGAACAGGAAGAACGGCGCGTGCGGCAGCCGGAGCAGCAGCCCGGCGACCAGCAGCGCCATCGCGGCGACCAGCAGCGTCTCGCCGCGCGGCGGGCGGCGCAGGAACGGGGCGAGCAGCCCGTAGGAGCCGAAGACCGCGAGCGGCAGCGTGGTGAGCGCGCCCGCCGCCGCCCCCGACAGGTGCAGGTCGGCGCGGACCGGGCCGAGCAGCGGGCCGACCATGGTGATCGCGGGCCGCAGGTTCAGCGCGACCAGGACGATCAGCACGAGCCCGCCGAGGGAGGCGGTGCGGCGGGCCGTCACCGCTCCGCCCGCTCGGCCGCCATCAGCTCTTCGAGCAGCGCCAGCGTCGGCTCGATGATCGCGGCGGCGGCGCGGGCGGCGCCCTCCTCGTCGCGCGCGGCGACCGCGTCCCGCACCGCCCGGTGCGCCTCCTGGGACGCCTCGGGCAGCTCCCGGTCCAGCCGCAGCGCGCTCATCGACTCGCCGAGCCGGCGCAGGTAGAACCGGCAGCCCTCGATCAGCACCGGGTTGCCGGTGGCCTCCACGACGCCGAGGTGGAAGCGGGCGTCGGCCGCGCCGAACTCGTCGGCGCCGCCCGCCTCGGCGCGGGCGCGCAGCAGCGCGTCCAGCCGCTCCAGGTCGGCCCCGGTGCGGCGGCGGGCGGCCAGCCGGGCGGCCTGCACGTCGTAGGCGAGCTGCATCTCGAACACGTCCCGCAGCGACGCGCGCTCGACCCGGCGCAGCAGCGGCCGGGGGTCGGCGCCGCTGCGCACGTAGGTGCCGTCGCCGCGGCGCACCTCCAGCACGCCGACGTGCGTCAGCGCGCGGATCGCCTCGCGCACCGCGGGCCGGCTGACGCCGAGCCGCGCGGCCAGCTCCAGCTCGCCGGGGATGCGCTCGCCGACCGGCCAGGAACCGCCGCTGACCTCGGCCTGGAGCTGGTCGAGCACGGCGTCGACGGTCGACCCGCCGGGGACCGGGGTGAGGGACATGGGACCTCCAGAAGTCAGATGTCAGACATCTTACTTCCGCAGGGACCCTCCCGCGGCGGCCGTCCCGGACGCGGAGGGGGTGCGCCGGCGGTCGCCGCGGGAGGGGGCCTCAGTCCTGGCGCGGGGCCTCGTCGCGCCGGTTGCGCTGCGACGGGCTGCCCTGGATCACGCCGCCCTGCACCGCGCCCCGGTGCGCTCCCTTGTCCCCTTCCGGGGGCTTGTCCGGCACGCCCCGGCGCGATGCGCGGCGGGTCAGCAGGATGGCGGCCACCAGGACCACCGCGATGATCACGGGCGCCAGGACCAGCCAGTAGTCCGAACCGAGCGGTGAGGCCGACGAACCACCCGTGGCCGAGACGATCGAGGCCATGACAGCGGACATGCGAACCACCTCCAGGCCGGGACCCCTACCCGGCCGGAGCGGTTCAACCCCGCCGGCTCACATCCCCCGGGACTGGGAGATCGAGCCGGAGGTGGCCAGCACGAAGGTGCGCATCGACTCGGCGAACCCCGACAGGTCCCACTCGGCCGGGCCCTCGTACCAGTACAGGTTGTCGGCGCCCTCGGCCCGCTCGCCCGCGTCCTTGACGATCCCGGCCCAGGTCGGGACGGTGCCGAACACCACCGCGTACGGCAGGAAGCGGGAGAACAGCGCGATGCGCTGCTGGGAGGCCGGTTCGGTGCCCTCGGGCAGCTCGCCGCGCTCCAGGAACGCGCGGAAGCCGATCGTGTGCGCGAGCACGGTGGAGCCGCGCGCGGTCTTGGCCGGCATGTACTGGCCGCCGTAGGCCATCGCCGCGCCCGCGATGATCACGGCGAGGCCGGCCAGCGCGAAGTCGGTGGTGAGCGCCAGCGCGACCGTGCCGGCCACGCCGAGCACGATCAGCACCAGCCCGGCGATCGTCCAGCGGGACCGGACGGTGTCGGGCCGGCGCGCGAACCAGCCCTGCGCCACGACGTCGTCGTACATCGCCGAGCGCACCTTGGCCAGCCGCGTGGCGAACGTACCGCCGAGGTCGGACAGCTTCACCGCGCGGCGCGGCGACCCGTCGGCCTCGGTGAACAGCGCGTCCAGCAGCACCCGCTCGTAGGCCAGCAGGTCCTCGCCGCCGGGGCGGTCCAGCCGGCGCAGCGTCCAGTCCAGCTTCCCGGTGACCGCGCGGTCCTCCTCCTCGATCAGCAGGTAGCCGCGCACCGCCAGGTCCACGATGGTGGCGGTGACGTCGATGACGTCGGCCTGCTCGTCGACCAGGGTGCCGATCTGGCCGGGGCGCACCCCGTCCGGCGGCTCGAACCCCGCGCCCGCGACCGGCGCCTGGTCGCCCTCGGCGGCCTTGCCGGCCACGACGCGGGCGTCCCGGCCGCGCAGCAGGTACAGCAGCACGAACCCGCCGCCGAGCAGGATCAGCAGGCCGAGCAGCGCCGCGGCGGTGACGCCGTTCACCGAGAACGCGGTGGCGACGGTGTGCCGCCGCTCGAAGAGCGGCTTGCCGCCGGTGGCGCCGCCGGGCAGCCCCGCCACCACGGTGAGGTACTCACCGGGCAGCAGCCCCTGCTGGTCGAAGCGGCCCTCGGTGCGGCTGTGGCTCATGGAGTACTGGCTGCAGCCGATGGCGCTCTGCAGCGGCCCGGCGAAGCAGTTGACGCTGCGGATCGGCGCGGCCGAGACCACGGTGACGCGGGCGTCGTCGACGGCCACGCCCCAGCCGCCGGCGGCCGGCCAGCGCACCTCCTCGGTCGCCCCGATCGGGGTGACCAGGCCGCGCACGTCGTACTCCAGCACGATCTTGTGCGTACCGGTGACCGCGCCGGACCCGCCGACCTTCAGCACGGTCTCGGTGTCGTCGACCGAGGTGGTGACGCGGGTCGGCCCGCCGTCGGGGCTGCTCGCCCGGATGTTCTCCAGCTTGTAGAGCCGGTCCTTGGTGATGCTGTCGTGCGAGCGGGTGACGAACCGCCGCGACAGCTCCTGCTCGCCGGCGAACCGGTAGGCGATCGTCTCGCGGGCGTGCGCGACGCCGCCGTGCGCGACGGTCAGCACGACCTCGTCCTGGATCACCCGCCCGGCGGCGGCGGCCGCGCCGAGCGCGGCCGGGGCGGGGGCCGGCGCCTCCGCCGCGCCGGCCGGGACGGCCCCGGCGAGCGGCACGAGAGCGGCGGTGACCAGGGCGGCGGACGTCATCCGCAAGCGACGCAGCGTCGCAAGACACGACATGGGCGGCAATCGTAGCGCGCAGGGCATGCAATGATTTTCGGCTATGGCAGGTCATCAACCCCCGTGGGGCCCCCCGCCCGCCCCGCCTCCGGCGCCGCCGCAGGTCCCGCCGTACGGCCTGCCCTCTCCCGGACCCGGTTACGGGCCCCGCTACCAGTACGTCCCGGCGCGCCGCCCGCCGCGCCGCTCGGCCGGCGGCACGATCGCCGGCATCATCGGCGCGCTCGCCGTCGTCGGCGTGCTGACCGTCCTCGGCCTCACCGCGTTCGGGCGCGTCGCCGGCGGCGCCGGGGCCGGTCCCGGCGCGGGCGGCGGCCCGGTCCGGCAGGCCGCGGCCGGCACCGACCGCAAGCTGTACGCCTCCGGGTCGCTCACCTCCGTCCGCTGCCGGCTGCCCGCGATCGCCGCCGGCGCCGAGTCGATGCGCCGCTTCATGAACACGCTGAGCGACTGCCTGGACGGCTCCTGGAAGTCCCAGTTCGGCAGGATCGGCGCCCCGTTCGACCCGCCCCGGCGGGTGTTCTGGGAGCAGCCGGGCCGCAGCCCGTGCGGCAACTACCCGAGCCCGGGCGCGTCGGCGTTCTACTGCCCGGCCAACAACACCATGTACGTCGGGCTGCGCGACGTCGTCGCGACCTCCGGCGACGAGCCGCTGTCGCACTACGCGGTGTTCGCGCGGGTGATCGCGCACGAGTACGGCCACCACGTCCAGGACAGCGCGGGCATCCTGGAGCGCGGCAACCGGCTGATGCAGAGCGAGGACGTGACGGCCCGCAACGAGGCGAGCCGCCGCATCGAGCTGCAGGCGCAGTGCCTGGCCGGGGCGTTCCTCGGCGCCGAGCGCGACTCGCTGCCGATGACCCGGGCGCAGTACGAGGCGCTGATGGCCGACGTGCGCGGCCGCGGCGACGACCGCCGCCCCGTCGCCGAGCGCGACCACGGCTCGGGGCGGCACTACGCCGGCTGGGTCGCCCGCGGCTTCCGGGGGCGGGGCCTCGGCGTCTGCAACACCTGGACGGTCCCCGCCTCAGCGGTCTCCTGAAGCGGCGAGGGGCCGGCGGCACGGGGGTCAGCAGTTGGACCTGACGGGCCTGCCGGCGAAGCGGTCGGTCATGAAGCCGACCGTGTCGGGCCAGTTCTGCAGGAAGCCGAGGATGTGGTCGACGGCCTCGTAGGTCTTCCAGGTCAGGTTCGCGCCGAGCCTGCACCAGTCCCGGTGCAGGGCGTCGGCCTGGGCGTAGGGGAGGGCCTCGTCCAGCCGGGCGTGGGCCTGGAAGACCGGCACGGTGGGCTTGACGCCGCCGAGCCTGTTCTCCTTGAACCGCGCCTGCCAGGCCGGGGAGTCCAGCGGGCTCGACGTGGTGTAGTCCTTGATGTGGCGGAACGCGGTGTTCGCGATCGCGCCGACGCCGCTGACGCTGAACACGCAGACCTCGCCCTGCTCGGCCTTGAGCCTGCGGCCGGCGTCGTTCAGGTACTTGCCGAGGTTCAGCTCCGGGTAGGCGGCGTCGTAGCCGACGGAGGCCATGAACGCCAGGCCCATGCCGATGGTGCCGTCGAGGGAGCGCCCGACGGCGCCGGCGTCGGCGAGGACGCCACTGGCGACGACGCCCTTGAGGTTCAGCTCGGGGGCGTAGGTGCCGGCCAGTTCGGCCGCCCAGCCCGCGGAGCCGCCGCCCTGGGAGTAGCCCACGACGCCGACGGGGGAGCCGGCGCCGAGCCCGGTCCCGGGCAGGCGCTCGGCGGCGCGGGCGATGTCGAGCACGGCGTGGCCCTGGGACCTGCCGACGGTGTAGGTGTGCGGGCCGGGCGTGCCGAGGCCCTCCATGTCGGTGACCGCGACGGCCCAGCCCTTGTTCAGCAGGTCGTTGATCCGGTACGACTCGTAGTCCACGCCGTGCTCGGCGTCCAGGCCGGTGGTCATCGTGTACGAGGGGGCGCAGGAGTCGCCGATGCCCCGGCTGCCGACCGCGTAGGACACCAGCGGGCGCGCGCCCGGGCCGGTCCACGGCTTCGGCGGGACCAGCACCGTGCCGGACACCGCGATCGGGGCGCCGGTGGCGTTCGCGGTCCGGTAGAGGATCTGCCACGCCTTGGTGGTGGGCGAGATCGCGAGCTTGGAGGCCCGGCTCCGGATGACGTCCCCGGCCCGTCCGGCCGGCAGCGGGGACGGCGGCCGGTAGAAGGCGTCCTGCCCGGGCGGGACGGGGGTCTCGCGCGCCGAGGCGGGCCCGCCGGGCAGGGCGGTCACGGCGAGGACGGCACCGAGCGCGACGGCGGGCACGCCGCGCAGCCTTCGGATGAGGGCGGTCTGGGGCATGGTTCTCCTCGTTCACGGGATCGCCGCCGGTGGGCGGCGGCGTCGCCCAGTGTGAACGGGATCACCGCCAAGGTCTTATAAACAATCGCGTCTGTTTGAAGTGGTCCTTGTGCGGCCTGCCTGGAGGTGCGTCCGTGCGGCCCGCCTCGGCGGTCTCCTGAGCCTCTTCCGGCACCCCTCAGCTAGCACTTTCACAGCCCTGACATCATGTATGCCGAGGTTGTGAGCGGCATCACCGCCGAAGTGCTAGCTGGGGTGCTTGCAATTGCAAGCACCATGACGCAAGGTGGAGACATGGCAAGTTCGAAGGTCGGCTCCATCGGGGAGTACATCCGGGAGCAGCGCACGCGGGCCAAGATCTCGCTGCGTCAGCTCGCGGACGTCTCAGGGATCTCCAACCCGTACCTGAGCCAGATCGAGCGCGGCCTGCGCAAGCCGAGCGCGGAGATCCTGGCGCAGATCGCCAAGGGTCTGCGGATCTCCGCCGAGGCGCTGTACGTGCAGGCCGGGATTCTCGAGGACCGTGAGGCCGACACCGACGTGTCGGCCGCCATCCGGGCCGACCTGCTCCTCACGGAGCGGCAGAAGCAGGTGTTGCTCGACATCTACGAGTCGTTCCGCAAGGAGAACGAAGCCACCGGTGTCACACACGAGCCCCTAAGAGAGGATGAGGTCGGATGACGCTTGCCAGCACCTTCCGCGACAACAAGGCCGTCTACACCGTCGCCGGCGTCGGCGACCTCGCGGTGGAGAAGATCCGCGAGGTCCCCACGCAGGTCGTCAAGGCCCGCGAGACCGTCGTGAAGTACCAGGGCGACGCCCTGCAGACCGCGGACAAGTACCGCGGCCAGGTCCGCGGCACCGTCGACCGGTACCGCGTGGAGGTCCGCAAGAACGTCGACAAGTACCGCGGCGAGGCCCGCGAGAACGTCTCCAAGCTGCAGGACAAGATCGAGGTCAAGGACCTGCCCGGCGCCGCGGTGGCCTACGCCACCCACTTCGGCACCCGCGCGTTCGAGCTCGTCGACGAGCTCGCCGAGCGCGGCAAGAAGGTCGTGCACCGCACGGCCGCCGAGGTCGCCGGCTCGGCCGAGGGCGTCGCGGCGGTCGCCGCCGGCGACGCCGCCAAGCCCGCGTCCAGGACCAAGGCCGCGCAGACCAAGAAGACGGCGCAGCAGCAGGCCAAGTCGCCCGCCAGCAGCACCAAGAAGTAAGGCGCGCGCCCGCGGCACGACGACGGGGCCCGGCCGGGAATTCCCGGCCGGGCCCCGTCGTCTTCCCAGGCGAGGGGCGGTTGCCCCTAGGCTGTCGAGGGACGGCAGGATCGCGCGGCGCCCCGGCGCCGCCTGAGACGGGCAGGAGCGTTGATCGCCGGTGGCGGGATTCAGTGTGCTGGACTACTTCTTCTGGCTGCTGCTGATCATCGCGTTCGCGATGGAGGCGTGGGCGCTGGTCGATTCGCTGCTCGTGCCGGGCAACGCGTACGCGGCGGCGAGCAAGCAGAGCAAGAAACTGTGGACGATCCTGCTCACGGTCGCCGCCGTCGTCGGCCTCGCCGTCGCGGTGATGCCGAGCCGCGGCGCCTCGCCCATCGCGATGCTGCTGAGCATCCTGCCGGTCGCGGCGTTCATCGCCGCCGCGGTCTACCTCGCCGACGTGCGCCCGGCGGTCAAGCCGTTCCGCGGCAAGGGCGGCAAGCGCGGCGGGTCGAACATGGGGCCGTACGGGCCCTGGTGACCGCGCCCGGAATCTACCCTCAAAAGCCCTTTATTGTTCCCGTTTGATGATCATGCGGGAATGGTTCCGGCGTTTGTCATATCGCGCCCCGGGTATGGAGCGGACAGTTCGGTGACGCATTCGCTCGCCGAACTGTTCCATTTCGGCTCGAATGCGAAAGAGGGAATTCCATGCTCGTGCGCACCATCGCGCTCTGCGCCGGAGCCGCCGCCGTGACCGTCGGCGCCGCCGGCGCGGCGCTGGCCGGATCGCCGCGCCAGGCGCCCGCCGCCGACCTCTACCAGGTCGCCGGGAACGCGGCCGCCGCGCGCGGCGCCGAGACCGCGGTGACCCTCAAGGTCGGTAACAAGGGCAACGGCCCGACCAACGACAAGGCCACGCTGAGCCTGGTCACGCCTCTGTTCACCACGCTGGGCAAGATCCTGCCGAAGGGGTGCACCCTGCTGCCGGGCAAGGACAACGCCGCTCCGGACAAGAACGCCGCTCCGGACAAGAACGCCGCTCCGGACAAGAACGCCGCTCCGAACAAGAACGTCGCGCCGGACAAGAACGCCGCGGCTCCGGAGAAGAACGCCGCCGCGCCGGAGGAGGGGGCCCCGGCGGGCCGGGCGATCGTCGCCCTCGGCGATCCGGCGCAGGGCGCCCCGCAGCTGCTGCGGTGCGACGTGCCGAAGGGGCTGAAGCCGAAGCAGGAGGCCGAGTACCGGCTGCCGCTCACGGTGTCCAAGGACGCGCCGGGCGGCCCGCTGCCCGGCTCGGCCCTGGTCGTCCCCGGCTCCAAGGACAAGGACCCGGCGCTGAGCGACAACGCCACCTCCTACACCGTCACGGTCGCGCCGAACTGAGACGCGCGGAGGCCGGGCGCACCGCGGTGCGCCCGGCCTCTCCGGAGTACGAGGGTCAGCGGGTCGGGTCCTGGCGGACCTCGCCGCGCCAGCCCGGGCCGCCGTGGCCCTTCTTCTCGATGTACTCCTTGAACCGCTTGAGGTCGCCCTTGACGCGGTGCTGCACCAGGTGCAGGGCGTCGCCGGCCTTCTCGGCCGCGCCCTCGGGGTGGTACTCCATCTGCAGCATCACCCGGGTGTGCGCGTCGTCGACGCGGTGGAAGGTCACCACGCCCGCCTGGTGCGGCTCGTCGACCGTGCTCCAGGCGACGCGCTCGTCGGGGATCTGCTCGGTGATCTCGGCGTCGAACTCGCGCTTGACCCCGGCGATGCTGGTCCGCCAGTGGGTGCGCGTGTCGGTCACCTGGTCGATGGCGTCCACGCCCTCCATGAAGTCGGGGAACTCGGTGAAGCGGGTCCACTGGTCGTAGGCGTCGCGGACCGGGACCTCCACGTCGATCGACTGCTCGATCGTGCTCATTCTCGACCTCCTCGTCGATGTCGGTTTCACAGCGTCACGTGTTCGGCCCTGCCCGGCGGCACAGGGGACAAACATCCCCTCCTGCGCCTCACGGGTCACATATCGCCGCGAAGGCCCAGATAGTGGAAGCCGGGCTTGGGGTGCATCAGGAAGTCGTGGTGGGAGATGTTCCACGCGTAGGCCCCGGCCAGGGCGAAGGCGACGACGTCGCCCACGGCGATCCGCCCGGCGTCCGCCCGCCGCGCGAAGACGTCCTTGGGCGTGCACAGCTGCCCGACCAGCGTGACCGGTTCGCCCGTCGCCGGCCCGTCGCCGTCCTGGGGCAGGACCTCGAAGGGCTGGTCGTGCTGTTTGGCGGCGGGGGTGCGCAGGTGCATCGTCCCGCCGCGCAGGACGGCGTACCAGTCGCCGTGGGCGCGCTTGACGTCCAGGACCTCGGTCACGTACCAGCCCGCGTACGCGGTGACGGCCCGCCCGGGCTCGATGCGCAGCGTCTCGCCGTCCTCCCGGAGCCCGGCGAGTCCCCGCGCGTAGCCGGCCCAGTCGAACCGGTGCTCCGGGTCGGCGTAGTCGACGGCCATGCCGCCGCCGAGGTTGTACTCGGGCTCTTCGCAGCCGGCCTTGTCCAGCCACGGCCGCGCCCAGGTCAGGATCTCCTCGGACTGGCGGAGCAGGGCGGGGGCGTCCAGCCCGGAGGCCGGATGCGCGTGGACCCCCCTCAGCCGGACGTGCGGCGCCTCGGCGAGCAGGTCCAGGCACGCCTCGATGGCGTCGGGGTCCATGCCGAACGGCCCGGACATGGCGAGGGCGGCGCCCTGCCGCTCGCCGGCGAGGTTGACGCGCAGCAGGACGTCCGCCTCGCGCCCGAGGGCGGCCAGCCGGGTCAGCTCGTAGGGGCTCTCGACGTGGAGCCGCTCGACGCCCTGGTCCAGGGCCGCCCGCAGCTCGGCGTCCGTCTTGCCGGGGCCGCCGAAGGCCAGCCGCACGTCGGGCAGGGCCCGGCGGACATGGGCGAGCTCCCCGCCGGACGCCACCTCGACGCCGTCCAGGCAGGGGGCCAGCGCCTTCAGGACGGGCATATCGGGGTTGGCCTTGGCCGCGTAGAAGAGCTCGGGCCCCCCGGGGACGGCCAGGGCCTCCCGGATGCCGGCGGCGTGCGCGCGCAGGGCGGCCAGGTCGTAGACGAAGGCGGGCAGCCGGCCGCCCCGGGCCAGCTCCCCGGCCCTGCGTCGCACCACATCAGTGATCACCCGGTGACTCCTTTGCCAGGATCGAGCGGAATGCGTCTTCCGGTGGCGACGCAAGAGCCCCGGCCGTGCGGCCGGGGCTCTGCCTTTTCTACTGGATCCCGCCGTCGGGCGGCCGGTACGTCACGCCTTGGCGTACACCGCGGCGCCGCCCGCGAAGTCGTACATGACGCAGCTCTCGTCGCCCACGACCCAGGCGTCGTGGCCGGGCGAGGCGACGAACACGTCACCGGGGCCGACCTCGGCCTCGGCGCCGTCGTCCATCCGGATCCGCATCCGGCCCTGGACGCAGTAGCTGCTGTGCTGGACCTGGCACGAGTCGGTGCCGGCGATCGGCTTGACCGACTCCGACCAGCGCCAGCCCGGTTCGAAGGTGGCGACCCCGAAGGTCAGCCCGGACATCGTGAGGACCTCCACGTGCCCGCGGGGGAAGTCCCGGCGCTCGTCCGGCTTGTCGGTGCTCTTGACCTCGATCATGAAGGCCTCCCGGCCAGTGTGCTGCGGCTGGTGCTGAGCCGTCCCACGCGCGGGGGCGGCGGGTCTCTGACGCCGCGCCCTTCATTGATCGGTCCGCCGGACGGCGGAGAGGTCGCGCCGGCGGGGCCGTGGCCCGCGCCTCTTGGGCGCCCTATCAGAGATATTTTGAGCGGTGGATACCTTCGCCATATTACCGAGGGGCAGCGGAACGCACCGCAACGATAATCCAAAATCGATTTTCGAATTCCTTGGGCAACCCTATTCCGGTGGGATTCCGTTGTTGGGAGGGAACGGCGTGCCGGGCGGTGGTTGCCGACCGTGCGCCCGGCACGCCGTCGTTCAAGGGACCTGGCCGCCCGTCGGCAGGGGGCCGGCCGGCACCCGCTCCTGCGGGACCGCCTCGCTCCGCTGGAACAGGACATACAGCCACACCATCGAGGGCACCAGGATCAGCCCGCCCACGCCGAGGGCCGCGAACACCACCTGCAGCACGGCGTCGTGCGCGGCGGCCGCGTCCAGGTCCAGGCCCGCCATCTCGGCCCCGCCCCACAGCACCGCGACGACGGCGAGCGCGCCCGTCGCCCGCACCGCCAGGTAGTGCCGCCGCAGGACCAGCACCAGCGACGCCACGCCCGCGACCGCCGACAGGACCATCAGCGGCGAGCGCACGCCGAAGCCGACGGCGCCGGGCAGCGCGAGCAGACCCACCGCCACGCCCGACAGCAGCGCGTACCCGCGGAACCGCAGCGTCACGTCGGCGTCGCCGAGCCGGCGCGCGTCCCAGATCAGGTAGACCGCCGCCAGGTAGGAGCAGAGCGCGGTGGTGAGGACGCCGCCGTAGACGCCCTCCAGGCTGAGCCAGGTCGAGCCGCCCGTCGCGACCGTGGTGGCGACCGCGCCGAAGCAGTACGGCGTGAGCACCGACGACACCCCGAAGATCCAGGCGTACCAGCCCTGGTCGGGGACGGCCTTGCTGAACACGAACGTGCTGCCGCGCGCGACGATCCCGAGCGCGGCCAGCGACAGCGGCACCCAGTGCGCCGCCATGATCTGCGCGAAGACCGGCGGGAACGCCGTCCAGGTCATCACCATCACGAAGATCAGCCAGACGTGGTTGGCCTCCCACACCGGGCCCATCGCGTGCTCGATGACCTCCTGGTCCGAGCGGCGCCGCGAGACCAGGTGCCACAGCCCGGCGCCGAAGTCGGCGCCACCGAACAGCAGGTAGGCCGACAGCCCCAGCAGGATCAGCCCGAAGGCCACATCGGAGTACCCCATCAGACGCTCCCCGCCTTCACCGGCTCGCTGGTCTCGCCCGTGACCTCGACGGCGGAACCGGGGCGGCGCCGCATCCGCCTCAGCACGCTGACGGTCGCGAACGCCAGCAGCGCGTAGACGCCGAGCACGATGTAGAGCCCGAAGCGCAGGCCCGGGTTGGGGTTGACGGCCTCCTCGGTCCGCATCACCCCGTACACGATCCACGGCTGCCGGCCGACCTCGGTGACGGTCCAGCCCGCCTCCATCGCGATGACCGCGGCGACGCCGGCGGCCGTCGCGGCGCGCAGGAACCACGGCTGCCACGGCAGCCCGGCGCGGCCGGCGGAGCGGCGCCGCAGGAACCACGACAGCCCCCACCAGGCCGCCAGCGCGAGCAGCAGCATCCCCGCGGTGATCATGACCTCGAAGGCGATCTTGACGACCTCGGCCGGCGGCCGCACGTCCGCGGGGAAGGAGTCCAGCCCGCGCAGCGTGGCGTGCGCGTCGAACTTCAGCATCAGCGACAGCGCGTTCGGCACCTCGAACACCGCGAACCGGAACGGCACGCCCGCCTGGGTGTGCTCCACGCCCTCCATCGCGGCGAACTTCACCGGCTGGTTGTCGGCCACGAACCGCGACGCCCAGTCGCCGACCAGCACCTGCAGCGGCGCGCACACCGCGCCGAGCGTGAACGGGATCGCGAAGCCGAGCCGGTGGTAGCGGTCCACCCGGCCCGCCTTGCGGTCGCGCAGCAGCGCGACCGCGTACACCGAGGCGACCAGGAACCCGCACACCATGAGGGAGGCCAGGATGAGGTGGACGGCCTGCACCGGCGTGGCCGGGTTGAACATCGCCGCGAGCGGGTCCACGTCGGTGACCTTGCCGTCCACCAGCCTGAAGCCGCGCGGCTGGTTCATCCAGGAGTTGACGGTCACCACGAAGGACGCCGACAGGATCCCGGCGATCACCACCGGGACGCCGGTCATGAAGTGGGCGCGCGGCGACAGCCGGTCCCAGCCGTACAGGTAGATGCCCATGAAGATCGCCTCGATGAAGAAGGCGATCCCCTCCAGCGCGAACGCGGCGCCGAACACCTGCCCGTACTTGTCCATGAACCCGGGCCACAGGGTGCCCATCTCGAACGACAGCACGGTGCCCGACACCGCGCCGACCGCGAACAGCACGCCCGCCGCCTTCATCCACCGGCGGGCCAGCTCGGCGTACACCGCGTCGCCGGTGCGCAGCGAGCGCCACTCGGCGAGCAGGGTGATCGCGGGCAGGCCGATCCCGATGGAGGCGAGCACGATGTGGAAACCCAGGGTGAACGCCATCTGCTGGCGGGCGGCCGCGAAGTCGGCCGGGGAGGCGGCGCCATGGTCGGCGACACGGGGGGCCGCGTCGGCCAGAAGCGCGAGAGTGCTCATACGACGGAATGTAGTACTACGGCTTGTAGTACTGAAGTGGGTAGTACTACCTGCCGTGGTGACATGCCTCTCAGTCGGTTAACCTTGCGGGTGTGAAGGGTCTGGGAGAGCTTGAACGCACCGTCATGGAGGTCCTGTGGGCGCGGGAGGACGCCGGCCTGCGCGCCGCCACCGCGCGCGACGTGAGCCGTGCCCTCGCCGGGGACCGTGACCTCGCCCACACCACCGTCATGACCGTCCTCGACCGCCTGGCCAAGAAGGACTTCCTCAAGCGCGAGCGCGACGGGCGGGCCTGGCGCTACCAGCCGGTCGCCAGCCGCGAGGGCTACATCACCGAGCTGATGCTGGGCGCGCTGAACGAGACCGGCGACCGCGACGCCGCGCTGGCGCACTTCGTCCGCTCGGTCTCGCGCGACGAGGTCGACGTGATCCGCCAGGCGCTGGCCGACCTCACCTCCGGCAAGGGCGTGGCCGCGGGCCACACCACCACGGGCAAGGAGCCTCCGGCATGACCGGCGCCGCCCTGCTCGCACTGATCTCCCTGGCGACCGTCGGCGGGGCGCACCTGCTGTCGAAGGCCCGCTGGACGTGGCGGTCGCCGCGCACCGGCATCGCGCTGTGGCAGGCCCTCGGCCTCGGCTGGGGCGTGTCCACGATCGGCGCGCTGCTCGGGCTGGCGATGCTGCCCTACCGCAAGGGCATCGTGCAGGGCCTGCCCGGCCTGATCGCCGACCAGGCCGGTCGGCTGGACCCGGTGCACCTGGCCGCGCTGCTGTCGGCGATCAGCCTGACCGCGGTGCTGGTCGCCATGCTCATGTGGGCGGTCTTCCGCGTGGTGCGGGCCCGCCGCCGCCACCGCGCGCTGCTCGCGCTGGTCTCGCGCAGCGACTCCGCCGCCCCCGGCACCCTGGTCCTGGACCACCCGGGCGCGGCGGCGTACTGCGTGCCGGGCGTCCGCTCGTCCAAGGTCGTCGTCAGCGCCGGCACCCTGGCGCTGCTGGACCCCGCCGAGCTGGCCGCGGTGCTCGCGCACGAGCGCGCGCACGCGCGCGAGCGCCACGACCTGGTGCTGCTGCCGTTCGCCTCGCTGCGCCAGGTGTTCCCGCAGATCCGGCTGGTCGGGCGATGTCTGGACGCCGTCGAGCTGCTGATCGAGATGGCCGCCGACGACCGCGCCCGCCGGCACCGCCCGCCGCGGGAGCTGGCGACGGCGCTGCTGCGCTTCGCCGCCGCCCGCCCGGGCCCGGCCCCCTCGGGCACCCTCGGCGTGGCCGCGACCGACGACATCCCGGTGATGGCCCGGGTGCACCGGCTGCTCCAGCCGGCCCCGGTGCGGCGCTCCACCCGCGTCGCCGCCACCGTCGCCGTCCCGGTCATCATCGGCCTGCCGATCCTGCTCTACACCCTCCCGCACTGACCCCGGCGCCCGCCCGGGTCAGGCGGCGAGGACCGTGCCGTACAGGCGGTCCACCCGCAGCCGGATGACCACCCGCTCGTCCTGCACCATCTGCTCCAGGAACGCCCGCTCGTCCGCCGGGTCGTCGAAGCCCGGCGTCATCGCCAGCAGCTCCCGGCCGGTCGCGTCGCCCGGGACCGTGCTGGCCTCCGACAGCTCGGCCGTCCCCTCGGCCACCGCGAAGCCCATGTGGTCCGGGGTGGCGACGTGCAGCGCCGCGCGCGGGTCGTTCGCCAACTGGCGCACCTTGGCCCGCCCGGCGACCGTCGAGATCCGCACGATCCGCTCCGCGGCGTCCCAGGTGAAGACCACGGTCGACAGGTGCGGGTGCCCGCTCTTCTTGTTCGTGGCCAGCACCCCGAAGGGCTGCCCGTCCAGGATCTTCGCCAGTTCCTCCTGGCCGAGGGTCTTCGGGCCGGGGCCCTGTCCGGGGCCGTATTCGGTGTCGCTCATGTCTTCTCTCCTCAAACAGTGGTGGTCGCGGGGGCGGATTCGGTCTGCGGGGTCTCTTCGGCGGCGGCGGGGCGGCGCAGCACCGCGAGGGTGAGCACCAGCGCGGCGGCCAGCAGCCCGCCGCCGGCGCCGAGCGCCAGCTTGTAGCCGTCGTTCAGTGCCCCGGCCGTCGTCAGGTGCCCGGTGCGGGACGCGGCGAGGGTGGTGAGGGCCGCGACACCGAGGGCCGCGCCGACCTGCTGGGTGGTGTTGAACAACCCGGAGACGACGCCGGCGTCCTCGGGGCGGGCGCCCGACATGCCGAGCCCGGTCAGCGCGGGCATCGCCAGCCCGAACCCGCCGCTGACCAGCATCATCGGCAGCAGGTCGGTCAGGTAGTGCCCGTCCACCGGCAGGGTGACGAGCCAGTACCGGGCGGCCAGCAGCAGCGCGAGGCCGGTCACCAGCACGGCGCGCTCGCCGAAGCGGGCGATCAGCCGGGCGGAGAAGACCAGCGACAGCACGCCGATCGAGAGCGCGGCGGGCAGCATCGCCAGGCCGGTCGCGGTCGCGCCATAGCCGAGCACGTTCTGCAGGTAGAGCGCGATCAGGATCTGGAAGCTGAACAGCCCGGCCAGCATCAGCATCTGGATCAGGTTGGCGCCCCAGACGTTGCGCGAGCGCAGCACGCGCAGCGGGAGCAACGGGGCGGCCGCGGTGGCCTGCCGCGCCACGAAGGCGGCCAGGAGCAGCAGCGACACCGCGCCGAGCAGCAGCGTGCGGGCCGAACCCCAGCCGTGCTGGCCGGTCTGCACGATCGTGTAGACGCCGGCCATGACGCCCGAGGTGGCCAGCAGCGCGCCGAGGCCGTCGGCGGTGCGCAGGCCGCCGGTGCCCGGCCCGCCCTCCAGCAGCCGCAGCGCCGCGACGCCCGCGACCAGGCCGATCGGCAGGTTGATGAGGAACACCCAGTGCCAGCTCAGCGCGTCGGTGAGCACGCCGCCGAGCACCTGCCCGATCGACGCGCCGGCCGAGCCGGTGAAGGCGAACGCGCCGATGGCCTTGGCCCGCTCGGCGGGCTCGGGGAACAGCGTCACGATCATGCCGAGGCTGACCGCCGAGGCCATCGCCCCGCCGATGCCCTGCAGGAACCGGGCACCGATCAGCATCTCCGGCGAGGTGGCGGCCCCGCACAGCAGCGACGCCGCGGTGAAGACGGCCAGGCCCGCGACGAACATCCGCTTGCGGCCGATCATGTCGCCGAGCCGGCCGGCCAGGAGCAGCAGCCCGCCGAACGCGATGACGTAGGCGTTCACCGTCCAGGTGAGGCCGCCCGGCGAGAAGCCGAGGTCGCGCTGGACGGCCGGCAGCGCCACCGTGACGATGCTGCCGTCCAAGATGATCATGAGCATCCCGGCGCAGAGGACGGCGAGCGCCGCCCAGCGGGAACGTGACTGCACAGACAACGGTCTCTCCTGTTCGAGGGGAACAAGAGAGACGTTAACAGATAGTTCTGTTGCAGACTATATTTCTCGGACCTAGTTTCGCTCGCGCGGCCGCCGCGCCGTCCCCGGACCCTCCGCCGGCGTGCGCAGATGCCCCGCCACCAGCCGGTTCAGGGCCCGCAGGAACATCTCCCGCTCGTCCGCAGGCAGCGACTCCAGCGCCTCCCGGTGCACCCGGTCCACGATCGCCTGGCTCTTCGCGGCGATCGCGGCCCCGGCCTCCGTCACCTTGATCACCCGCGCCCGCCGGTCGGTGCCGGACGGCCGCCGCTCGGCGTACCCGGCCTTCTCCAGGGCGTCCACGGTCACCACCATCGTGGTCTTGTCCATGTCGCCGATCTCGGCGAGCTGGACCTGGGTGCGCTCCTCCTCCAAGGCGTGCACGAGCACGCAGTGCATGCGCGCGGTCAGCCCGATCTCGCCGAGCGCCGCCGCCATCCGCGTCCGCAGGACGTGGCCGGTGTGGTCGAGCAGGAAGGAGAGGTCGGGGCCCGAGTTCTGGGGTTTCAGCGCCGTCATGCCGCCCAGGTTAGCAACCGGTTCCGAGACAGATAATCCGCTAACCACTGACATGCGTCGAGGGCGGAACCCGCGGAACTGGGCTATCGTGCTGGCATGCATTCATGCGCATGCCAGAGCTGGTGGCCGTCCTAAGGACGGTCCCTCCGACATGCGCGGCCGTCCCACGGGACGGCCTTTTTCTCTTCTGGACGCGAGGCCGTCCCCCGTCAAGGAGAGAAGAATGAACGACCTCGCAACGGCGAACACCCTGGAAGAGCGCGTCCTCGCCGACCCCGGCGCGTTCCGCATCCTCACCGGCGACCGCCCGACCGGCCCGCTGCACCTGGGCCACTACTTCGGCACGCTCGCCAACCGGGTCCGGCTGCAGAACGCGGGCGTCGAGCTGTTCGTGCTGATCGCCGACTACCAGGTGCTCACCGACCGGGACGTCGCCGACCGGCTCGGCGAGCACGTCCTCGGCCTGCTCGCCGACCATCTGGCGGTGGGCGTCGACCCGGCGCGGGCCACCGTCTTCGCGCACAGCGCGGTGCCGGCGCTGAACCAGCTGCTGCTGCCGTTCCTGTCCCTGGTGTCGGACGCCGAGCTGCGCCGCAATCCCACCGTCAAGGACGAGATCCAGGCGTCCGGCCGGTCCGCGGTCAGCGGCCTGATGCTGACCTACCCCGTCCACCAGGCCGCCGACATTCTGTTCTGCAAGGCCAACCTGGTGCCGGTCGGCAAGGACCAGCTGCCGCACCAGGAGATCACCCGCACCGTCGCGCGGCGCTTCAACGAGCGCTACGGCCCGCTCTTCCCGGTCCCGGACGCGCTGCTGTCGGACGCGCCGAACCTGCTCGGCACCGACGGGCGCAAGATGAGCAAGAGCCGCGGCAACGCGGTCGCGCTGTCGGCCACCGAGGACGAGACGGCCCGCCTGATCGGCCGCGCGAAGACCGACGCCGACCGCATGATCGCCTACGCGCCCGAGGAGCGTCCCGAGGTGTCCAACCTGGTGCTGCTCGCCGCGCTCTGCCAGGGCCGCGACCCGCACGCGGTGGCGGCGGAGATCGGCGGCGGCGGGGCGGCGGCGCTGAAGCGGATGGTGATCGAGTCGGTGAACGAGTTCCTGCGCCCGATCCGGGCCCGCCGCGCCGAGTACGCCGCCGACCCGGCCCAGCTGCGCCGGGTGCTCGCCGAGGGCAACGCCCGCGCGTCGGCCGTCGCGGACCGGACCCTGGCCGAGGTGCGGGAGGCCATGGGCATGGCGTACTGACCGGCCACCCGTAGAACGGAATTGTTTGTTCCGTTATGGTGGGGGCATGGCGAATACCCAGCAGGCGCCCATGAGCGGGCGCAAGGCCCAGGCGGCGCGCAACGACGAGCTCATCCGGGAGGCCGCGCGAGCGGTGTTCACCGCCGACCCCGGCGCCCCCATCTCGGCGGTCGCCGAGCAGGCCGGGGTCGGCATCAGCGCGCTGTACCGGCGCTACAAGAACAAGGAGGAGCTGCTCCAGCGGCTCGCCGACGAGGGGATGGACCGCTACCTGGAGCAGGTGAACGCCGCGCTGGCCGACGAGCGGGACGCCTGGACGGCCTTCGCCGACTTCATGCGCCGCTGCCTGGACATCGGCGCCGGGTCGCTGACCATGCGGCTGGCCGGCAGCTTCCCGGTCACCGAGGAGATGAGCCGCAAGGGCCAGGAGATCCACGCCGCGACGCAGCGGCTGCTGGAGCGGACCCGCGAGGCCGGCGCGCTGCGGCCCGGCGTCGAGGTCGGCGACATCTCGGTGCTGCTGGAGCACCTGCACACGATCCGGATCGGCGACGACGAGCGGATGAACCGGTTGCAGCACCGCTACCTGACCATGATCATGGACGGGCTGCACACCGTCGAGGGGGAGGAGCTGCCCGGTCCTCCGCCCAGCTGGCAGGAGCTCCGGGGACGCTATGACGACTGACGTACTGGGGCGCCGCGCCCTGAACCGCGCCCTGCTGGCCCGCCAGCTCCTGCTGGAACGGCGGCCGATGACCGTCCTGGACGCCGTCGAGCACCTGGTCGGCATGCAGGCCCAGGCGCCGAACCCGCCCTACATCGGCCTGTGGAGCCGGCTCGCCGGCTTCGACTTCGCCGAGCCCGGCGCGCTGCTCACCGACCGCAGGCTGGTCCGCGTGGTCGTCATGCGCGGCACGCTGCACCTGGTCAGCGCCCGGGACGCGGTCCTGCTGAAGCCGCTGACCAGGCCCGTCCTGGACCGCTACCTGGCCGCGACCGACCTCGGCGGCGCCGACGCCGAGGCCGTCGGCGCCTACGGCCGCAAGCTGCTGGAGGACGAGCCGCGCTCGGACAAGGAACTGCGCGAGCTCCTCGCCGAACGCTGGCCCGAGCACGACGGCGCGCTGCTCAACCGGATCGTCCGCTGCACGGTGCCGCTGGTGCAGGTCCCGCCGCGCGGCGTCTGGGGCTCCTCCGGCCTGGCCCGGCACACCACGCTGGAGCACTGGCTGGACGGTGTCGAAGCCGAGCCCTCGGCCGAGGAGATGGTGCTGCGCTACCTGGCCGCGTTCGGGCCGGCCACCGTCCAGGACGTCCAGCACTGGTCGGGCCTCACCGGCCTCGGCGAGGTGGTGCGGCGCCTGGAGCTGCGCACGTTCGCCGACGAGAACGGCCGCGTCCTGTACGACGTGCCGGACGGGCCGCTGCCCGACCCGGACACCCCCGCGCCGGTGCGGTTCGTGCCCGAGTTCGACAACCTGACGCTCTCGCACGCCGACCGCGCCCGCATCATCACCGAGGAGCACCGCAAGCGCATCTTCACCGTCAACGGCATCATCCGCGCGACGCTGCTCGTCGACGGCTTCGTCCACGGCATGTGGAAGATGGAGAAGAAGCGCGGCGTGGCCACGCTGAGGGTGGAGCCGTTCGCGCCGCTGCCCGACCGCGCCGCCGTGGAGGAGGAGGGGCACCGGCTGCTCGCCGCCGCGCATCCCGCGGCCAAGGGCCACGAGCTGCACATCGACGGGTGAGCTACTCCATCTCGGCGAAACCGGCCCGCCAGGACGGCACGCCCGGCTTCCAGCCCAGCCCGACGGCCTTGGCGTTGGAGACCGGGCGGCCCGTCGCCGCGGCGTGCCGGGCGGTGGGCGGCATCGGCGCGCCGAGCGCGGCGCTGTAGACCGGCAGCCAGTCGGCGGTGGTGGCGGGCTCGTCGTCGACGATGTTGACCGGGCCGGCCGGCCAGTCCAGCGCGGCGAGCGCGGCGGCGGCCGCGTCGTCGGCGTGCACGAACGACGTCCACGCCGGGGTCAGCGCGAGGCTGCCGGCGCGGACCCGCTCGGCGATCGCGCCGTCGGCGGCGTACCAGGTCCCGGGGCCGTACAACGCTCCATAACGCAGCACGACGCCGCGCGGCATCTCCGCGACGGCCTCCTCCAGCGCGGCGACGCCCCGGTAGGGCGGCAGCGCCGGGTCCAGCGGGTCGGTCTCGACGGCCGGGCGCTCGCCGGGCAGGTACAGCCACGCGATGCTCTGCGCGACCATCGCCTGCACCCCGGCGGCCAGCGCCGCGTCGACCAGGTTGCGGGTGCCGGCGACGCGCAGGTGCGAGTTGGCCTCGAAGTCCTCGGCGCTGAGGTCGGTGAGCTGGTGCACGATCACGTCGGGCCGCTCGGCGGCGACGGCGGCGTGCACCGCGTCCGCGTCCAGGACGTCCAGGACGACCGGGGTGGCGTGCTGCGCGGCGATGCCGTCCGCGCGCTCGGGACGCCGGGTGGTGCCGGCCACTTCGTGGCCCGCCTGGACGAGCGAGGGGACCAGGCGGCGGCCCACGACGCCGGTCGCGCCGGCAACGAAGATCTTCAAGGGGGGAACCTCCACGACTTGCACGTCATTGTGGTCGTCCTCACGGCAGCATAGACCCGCCTGCACGGGCGTTTCCCTGCCCGGCCGGGTGGTCCTGACCACTGATCGTCTGCCAGGCGCCGATCGCGGGAATCGGTCCTGCGGCACGCCCCGCCGGGGACGGCCGGAAGCCCGGTTCCGCCATCGATCGCCTCCAGTATGGCCTATCCGCCCGCTTCTGCCAGCTTGACCTGCGCTTTCGCGGTTGCGTGTCGGCGTGCTGCCGCGGCCCCAGGGGCGGAGTTAGGCTGACCGGGCGGGAAGGAGAGGCGCATGGAGATCACGTTGGTGCTCGGCGACATCACCGAGCAGCGGGTGGACGCGGTGGTGAACGCGGCGAACTCGTCCCTGCTCGGCGGCGGCGGCGTGGACGGTGCCATCCACCGCCGGGGCGGCCCGGCGGTCCTGGACGAGTGCCGCAGGCTGCGCGCGTCCCACTACGGCGGCGGCCTGCCGACCGGGCAGGCGGTGGCGACCACGGCGGGGGAGCTGCCCGCCCGCTGGGTCATCCACACCGTCGGCCCGGTCTACTCCAAGACCGCCGACCGGTCGGACCTGCTGGCCTCGTGCTACCGTGAGTCGCTGCGCGTCGCCGACGAGCTCGGCGTCGCCTCGATCGCGTTCCCGGCGATCTCGGCGGGGATCTACGGCTGGCCGATGGAGGACGCGGCGCGGATCGCGGTCGGCACCGTCAGCGTGACGCCGGCCCTGGTCGGCGACGTGCGGTTCGTGCTGTTCACCGAGGACGCCTACACCGCCTTCGGCAAGGCCCTCGCCTCGATCGCCTAGTCCTTCTTCGGCGGCGGCACGACCAGCGTCGGGCGGTGGGCGTGGTGCAGCACCCGGTCGGAGACGCTGCCGACCAGCACCGACCGGGCGCCCGCCAGGCCGCGCGAGCCGATCACGATCAGCGAGGCGTCCAGCTCCTCGGCGACGTCCACGATCGTCGCCCAGATCGGGCCGTTGTTGCGCTCGGCGCGCGCCGTCACCTCGGCCCAGCCGGACCGGCGGAGCAGGTCGGCGCCCTGCCGGGAGAGCTGCTCGGCCTCGCTCTCCTCCTCGAACTTCTCCGCCGCCGGGTCGGTGGCGGGCACCGGGGTGGCGAGCGGCGCCCAGGTCATCTGGGTCAGCAGCGGCTCCCACACCGAGAGCACGACGGCCGGCTCCTGCTTGAGGGAGCGGGCGGCGTGCTCGATGGCGGTGCGGGCGTCCTCGGAACCGTCGAAAGCGAACAAGATAGTCATGTTCCGGTCATGTCCCGCGCAAGCCGGGGGCAATCCGAAACCCGGGGAACAGTGGCCGATCTCTCAGCGGGCAGGGCGGCCGGTGCCGGGCGGGCCGGCGAAGGCCTGCGCGACGTCCAGCCACCGGTCGGCGTCCGCGCCGGTGGCGGTCACCGCGACGTCGGCGCGGTTGCGGCGCTGCGTCACCAGCAGGCAGAAGTCCAGCGCGGGCCCGGTGACCGACTGCGCCGCGTCCTCGGGGCCCCAGGACCAGGTGTCGCCGTCCGGCCCGGTGAGCGCGACGCGGAAGTCGGCCGCCGGCGGCTCCAGCCCCCGGTTGCGGAAGGAGAAGTCGCGGGCGCGGACGCCGATGTGCGCGACGTGCCGGAGCCGGGCGGTCGGCGCGCGGGTGACGCCGAGGGCCTCGGCGACGTCCTCGCCGTGCGCCCAGGTCTCCATGAGCCGCCCGGTGGCCATGGACGCCGGGCTCATCGGCGGCCCGAACCAGGGCAGCTTCGTGCCGGCCGGGACGGCGGCCAGGTCGCGCACCACCGCGCCGCGCACGGCCCGCCAGGAGGCCAGCAGCTCCGCGGGCTCGGCGGTCGCGCCCTCGGCGGCGCCGTTCTCGACGAAGTTCGCCGGGTCGGCCAGGGCCGTCTCCAGGATGGCGTCGAAGGTGCCGTCCATGGCGGCGATCGCCTGCCGGTCGGTCCAGGCCAGGTGGGCGATCTGGTGCGCGATCGTCCAGCCGGCGGCGGGGGTGGGCGTGGCCCAGCCCGCCGGGGCGAGCGGGGCCACCAGGGCGTCCAGGGAGTCGCCTTCGGCGGTCAGGTCGGCGAGCAGCGCGTTCAGGTCGGGCATCAGGCCAGCATGCCGGGTGGAGGCGGCGGCGTACAGAGCTGAACCGAATCAGATTCGATCCGCGTCGAGCAGGGCGCGGGCGGCGGCGTAGTCGGCCTTGCCGTTCGGCAGCCGCAGCCCCCGGTCGGTGCGCAGGAACGCCTTGGGGATCTTGTAGCGGGCCAGCCGCGCGGCGCAGCCCGCCCGCAGCTCGGCGTCGCCGGGCGCGGCGGCCGGCCGCAGCACCGCCACGATCTCGGTGCCCCAGCGCCCGCTCGGCCGCCCGACCACCAGCGCGTCGGCGACGCCGGGCAGGTCGCGCAGCACCGCCTCGACCTCCTCGGCGAACACCTTCTCGCCGCCGGTGTTGATCGTGGTGGCCTCCCGGCCGAGCACCTCGACGGCGCCGCCGGGCAGCAGCCGGGCCCGGTCGCCGGCGACGACGACGCGCTCGCCGTCCACGGTCAGGAACGTCGCGGCGGTCTTGGCCGGGTCGCCCAGGTAGCCGAGCGGGATGGCGCCGCCGCCCTTGGCGAGCCAGCCGAGCTCGTCCTCGCCCGGCGCGAGGCGCCGGGTCCGGTCGGCGCTCAGCACGGCGGTGCCGGGCGCGGGCGCGAAGGCGCGGGCGGACGAGCCGTCGCGGGAGACCTGGAAGCCCGACTCCGACGTCCCGAGCACGTCCACGATCCGGACGTGCGGCAGGTGCTCCAGCAGCCGCGCCCGCACGTCCGGGCTGATCGCGGCGGCGGAGTTCAGCAGGGTGCGCAGCGCGCCGAGGTCGTAGGGGCGGCGCTCCAGCTCGGCCAGGATCGGGCGGGCGAACGCGTCGCCGACCAGCGGCATCCGGGTGGCGCGCTCGCGCTCGGCGGTGGCGAGCAGGTCCGCGGCGTCCAGGCCGCCGGCCTGGTCCGGGAAGACCACGCAGGCGCCGCCGCACCAGCCGCCGAGCGCCGACCAGGTGCCGGCGCCGTGCATCATCGGCGGCCCGACCAGCACCCGGTGCCGGGATTCGACGGCGCGCGCGACGGCCTCGTCCAGGTCGGTGATCGGGGTGCCGTCGCGGCGGGTGAGGGCGAGCGGGCCGACCATCAGGTCGCCGATCCGCCACAGCACGCCCTTCGGCATGCCGGTCGTGCCGCCGGTGTAGAGGATGTGCAGGTCGTCGGGGCTGGTGCGGACGTCCAGCGGCTCCGCCGACGACGCCGCCAGCGCCTTCTCGTAGTCGAGCGCGTCCGGTAGCAGCTCCGCGCCGGAATCGTCGGCGACCTGGAGGAGGAGGGGCGTGTGGTCGAGCCGCTGGACGACCCGTCCGATCGCCTCCGCGAACCGTGCGTGGAACAGGATCGCGGCCGGACGGGCGTCGCCGAACAGCTGCGCCAGCTCGTCGTCGACATACCGGTAGTTGACGTTGAACGGCGCCACCCGGGCCTTGTGCGCACCGATCAGCCCTTCCAGATACTCCGGGCCGTTGTGCAGGTAGAGGGCCAGATGGTCGTGCGGCGACTCCCACGGCCGCACGGCCTCGTCCCGCCGGCCCAGCCCGTGCTCCCGCAGCAGGTGCGCCAGCCGCCTGCTGCGCTCGGTGACCTCGCGCCAGGTGAGTCGGCGGTCCCGCCAGACCAGGCACTCGCGGTCGGGGATCTCGGCCGCGACGGCCTCGTGCAGGGTGGCCAGGTCGAGCTGGGGCATCGGCTCTCCTCCAGGGGCAGGGGGCACCTCGGCATCACCGTAAACGATCGCTTACTGGACGGCGACGGGCAGGGCCCGCGGTCCCGGTCCGGGACAATCAAGGGGATGGCCCGCATGCAGAAACCCCAGGGCGAGGTGACCCGGGGCACCACCGCCCCCAACCGGCTGCGCCGGATCGACCGCTGGATCGCCGCCACCCAGCGGGACGCGCTGCGTTCGGGGGAGCGGCCGCTCGCGATCGACCTCGGCTACGGCGCCTCGCCGGTGACCGCCGTCGAGCTGTACACGCGGCTGCGCGCGGTGTCGCCGAAGCTGGAGGTCGTCGGCATCGAGATCGAGCCCGAGCGGGTCGCCGCCGGGCAGGCGTTCCTGGAGCGCTCCGGGGGTGCCTTCCCTGGACTGTCGTTCCGGCGCGGCGGTTTCGAGTTGCCCGTGCCGCAGCCGCCCGTACTGGTCCGGGCGTTCAACGTGCTGCGCCAATACGAGGAGGCCGCCGCCTGGAAGGTCTGGGACGAGCTGCGCGCGCGCTTGGACCCGGCCGGAGTCCTGGTGGAGGGCACCTGCGACGAGATCGGCCGCCGCGCCGTATGGGTGACACTCGGCGCCGAAGGCCCCCGGACCATCACCTTCGCCGCCCACCTGCCCGCCCTGGAACGCCCGTCCGACCTGGCCGAACGCCTCCCCAAGACGTTGATCCACCGCAATATCCCCGGGGAACGGGTGCACGCCCTGCTCACCGACTTCGACCGCTGCTGGGCCGTCGCCGCGCCGCAGTCGGTGTTCGGCCCGCGCGCGCGCTGGATCGCGGCCGTCACGCTGCTGGCGCAGACCTGGCCGGTGCTCGCCCACCCTCACTACGGGGGAAGAACACGCTGGCGGCTCGGTGAGGTCACCCTTCCCTGGGCTGCCGTCGATCCACGAGGAGCGTGACGACGCCGCGCTCGCCGTCCACCAGGACCCGGTCGCCGGTGCGCAGCCGCCCGGTGGCGTCGCCGGTGCCGACGACCGCCGGAATGCCCAGCTCACGCGCCTCGGCGGCGGCGTGCGACGCCGCCGCGCCGAGATCGGTCACCACCGCGGCGGCCCGGGTGAACAGCGGCGACCAGCCGACGTTGGTGGTGTGCGCCACCAGGATCTCGCCGTCGCGCAGGGCGTCGCCCTCCTCGGGCGCGCCCAGCACCCGCACCACGCCCTCGGCCGTCCCCGCCGACCCGCCGACGCCGCTCACCGCGTCGCCCATCGCGTCGACGCCCTGCGGCGCCGTCGCCCACGCGAACGGGTCGAACGCGCCCCGGATCAGCGTCGGGTAGGGCGGCAGCGCCCGGTACCGCTCGTAGGTGCGGCGCCGCACCGGCACGTCCTCGACCGGCGAGGGGTCGCCGGACAGCACGTCCAGCAGCTCGTCGAACGACAGGAAGAACGCGTCGTCGCCGATCAGCGTCAGCTCCCCGGCGCGCCGCACGAACGCCCGCAGCACCCAGAACATCCGCGCGGCCTCCGAGCGGACCGCCTCGTGCGCGTGCTCGGCCCGCGCCCACCGGCCGATCCGGCGCCGCATCCGGGTGACCCGGCGCGGATGGCGCTCCCGGAACCGCCGCCAGGCGTCGCGCGCCGCGAGCCGCTGCCGCTCCAGCAGCACCGCCGCGTCGCGGCCCGCGTCCTCCATCCGGGCCGCCCAGTCGGGGTCCTCGGCCAGGCGCGGCGCCGCCACCTCGAACTCGTGCGGCCCCCGGTGCCCCCACTGCCGGACGTAGGCGTAGCGGTCGATCTCGCCCTGCGCCAGCCGGGCCAGGCCGGTGACCGGGCCCATCGAGGCGAGGCCGGTGCCGTCCGGCGAGCGCAGCCCGGTCAGCATCGCGCTCGCCTCGGCGGCGCCCGCCAGCCGGGTCAGGTCGGCGCGGATGCCGGCCAGCTCGGCGTGCTCGGGACGGCCCGCCGCCAGCAGCATCCGGCGCGTCTGGACGAACGCCGGGCGGACCGAGTTCCACCACAGGTCGACCAGCTGCGCGGGCGTCGTGGCCGACGCGATCCGGTCGCCCAGCACGTCGCAGCGGGCCGGGGACTCGGCCAGGAAGTCGCGCAGCCGCCGCCGGTCCAGCCGCTTGCGCACCAGGGTGGCCGGCCGCATCCGGCGGGCCCGCCGCTGCGGCAGCCGCACGCCCGGCGGCACCTCCACCGGCAGGCCGAGCCGCACCGCCATGCCGAGGTCGAGGTAGAGGCGGCCGCCGATGCGGCCGTAGGCGCGGCGGCCCGGCAGCCCGGCCCGCAGCAGCGACCACGTGCACGGCGTCATGACGTCCGGGACGATCTCGACGACCTCTTCGTTGCTCCACACCCGGTCGTCGGAGACGGCGTCGTTCCAGATCTCGATGACGTCGTCGTCGTCCGGCAGCCCGGTCAGCGGCCGGACCCCGAGCAGCGCCACCGCGCCGGCGCGCACCGCCCACTCCAGCTCCACCGGCCCGCCCAGCAGCTCCTCGGCCTGCGCGCCGATGCGCACCAGCGCGCCCGCCTGCAGCGAGGTGAGCGCCGGGCGGCCGGTGCCGCGCCGGCCGAAGATCCGGCCGGACTCCTTGTCGGCGACCAGCACGTCCCCGCCGGTGCGGATCACCACCTGGTCGCGCGAGCCGCTCACCGGCGCCGCCGTGGCCAGCGTCCCGGTCGCCTCCGCCGGATCCGCCGCCTGCACCAGCAGCGGGACGGCGTCGCCCGCCGGATCCACCCAGCACTCGCGGACCGCCCGCAGCAGCGCCGCCTCGCCCCGCACGCCCTCCACGTCCCGGACGGCCGAGCGGACCGACACCGGGGCGTCGCGGTCGCCGAGCGCGGCGTACTCCCAGCGGATCGGCCCGGCCACCTCGGTCGGCAACTCGCCGTGATGTCGCTCGGCGGCGGCCATGAACCGGCGCCAGGCACCCGCGGTCACATGGAATCCCGGCGCGACCGGCAGCCCCGCGGCCGCCAGCCGTGCCAGTGCCGCGCCCTCGTCGCCGACCCGCTCCGGATCGGCCTCGGCGTCGGCCATCGGCAGCACGAACACTCGTTCCCAGTCCCGGGCCATGACCTGGTCACTACCCGGCCCGGCGGCGGATCATCCCTGGTCAGACCCGGTGCAGTTTGTACGGGGCGGCCTGCACGCGCGGCTGCACGTCGATCCGGTCGATGTTGACGTGCGCCGGCCGGGTGACCGCCCACGCGACGCAGTCGGCGATGTCGTCGGCCACCAGCGGCTCGGGCACGCCCTGGTAGGGCTTGTCGGCCTTCTCCTTGTCGCCCTTGAACCGCACCAGCGAGAACTCCTCGGTCTTCACCAGGCCCGGCGCGACCTCGGTGACCCGCACCGGCTCGGCCACCAGCTCCAGCCGCATGACCTCGTTCACCGCGTACGCCGCGTGCTTGGCGGCGTTGTAGCCCGCGCCGCCCTCGTAGGGGACGTGCGCGGCCAGCGAGGTGATGTTCACCACGTGCCCGGCCCCGCTCGCGACCAGCTTCGGCAGCAGCGCCTTGGTGACGCGCAGCAGCCCGAGCACGTTGGTGTCGTACATCGCCTGCCAGTCGGCCACGTCCGCCCGCGCCACCGGCTCCAGGCCGATCGCCCCGCCCGCGTTGTTGACCAGCACGTGCACGTCGCCGACCGCCGCGGCCAGCGCGTCCACCGACTCCTGGTCGGTCACGTCCAGGGTGATCGCCGCGACCCTCCCCGCGCCCGGCACGGTCGACTCGATCTCCTTGGCCAGCTCCTCCAGCCGGTCCCGCCGCCGCGCGGCCAGCACCACGTTGAACCCCTCGGCGGCGAGCCGCCGCGCCGTGGCCGCCCCGATTCCGCTGCTTGCTCCGGTCACTACCGCCGTCTTACGCATGCGCACAGCTTCCCAGGTGCGCAAACACTCCTCCAAGCCCCGGTGAGACGGATCACTTCGCCACCCCCGGGGGGTTGGCCTCCGGCGGCGGGGAACACCGCAGAAGCTCGGTAGGTTGCATTACCGGAGGTGGTGTCGTTGTCGCGTCGTGTGGAACGGGTAGCGACGATCAGCATGCACACCTCGCCCCTGGATCAGCCGGGAACGGGTGACGCGGGCGGGATGAACGTCTACATCGTCGAGGTCGCCAAACGCCTGGCCGCCTGCGGCGTCGAGGTGGACATCTTCACCCGCGCCACGTCACGGGCGCTGCCGCCGGTCGTCGAGCTGGCGCCCGGCGTGCTCGTCCGCAACATCGTCGCCGGGCCCTTCGAGGAGCTGGACAAGACCGAGCTGCCCCGCCAGCTGTGCGGGTTCACCTCCGGCATCCTGCGCACCGAGGCGTCCTACGAGCCCGGCCACTACGACGTCCTGCACACCCACTACTGGCTCTCCGGCCAGGCCGGATGGGCGGCCAAGCAGCGCTGGGGCGTGCCGCTGGTGCACTCCATGCACACCATGGCCAAGGTCAAGAACGCCGCCCTGGCGACCGGCGACACCCAGGAGCCGGCCGAGCGGGTGCTCGGCGAGGAGCAGGTCGTGGAGTCCGCCGACCGGCTCGTCGCCAACACCGCCAAGGAGGCCCGCGAGCTGATCGGGCTCTACGGCGCCGACCCCGCCCGCGTCGACACCGTCAGCCCCGGCGTCGACCTCGCCCTCTTCCAGCCCGAGTCGCCGCTGATCGCGCGCAGCACCGGGCTGCTGCCGCACCGCACCGGCCCCGCCCGCCGCCGCCTCGGCCTGCCCCGCGACGCCTACGTGCTGCTGTTCGTCGGCCGCATCCAGCCCCTCAAGGCCCCCGACGTGCTGCTGCGCGCCGCCGCCCGCATGCTCGCCGCCGACCCGGCGCTGCGCGCCAAGCTGGTCGTCGCCGTCGTCGGCGGCCCGTCCGGCTCCGGTCTGGACCGGCCCGAGGGGCTGCAGCGCCTGGCCGCCGAGCTCGGCATCGCCGACGTGGTCCGGTTCGAGCCGCCCGCGCCGCAGCGGCGCCTGGCCGACTGGTACCGCGCCGCCGACGTCACCGTCGTCCCCTCGCACAACGAGTCGTTCGGGCTCGTCGCCGTCGAGTCGCAGGCGTGCGGCACGCCCGTCGTCGCCGCGGCCGTCGGCGGCCTGTGCACCGCCGTCCGCGACGGCGAGTCCGGCGTGCTGATCAAGGGGCACGACCCCGCCGACTACGCCGCGGTGCTGCGCCGCCTGCACGCCGAGCCCGGCACCCACCACCGGCTGGCGCGCGGCGCCGTCCGGCACGCCGCCGACTTCGGCTGGGACGCCACCGTCGACCGGCTGATCCAGGTGTACCAGGGCGCTCTCGCCCGTATCCCCGCGGCCCACCGGGCCGCGTCCCCGATTCCCGCCGAGGTGACCGCATGACCGACTACGCACAGGTGATCGAGGACACGCTGAAGGCCGCCGAGCTGGAGTACGACAAGCCACGGCCCGGCGCGTTCTTCGTCAAGCTGCCCGGCCAGCACAAGCTCGCCACCATGACCTGGCTGATCATCGGCGACCACAGCCTCAGCATCGAGGCGTTCTTCTGCCGCAAGCCCGACGAGAACCACGAGGCGTTCTACCGGTTCCTGCTGGAGAAGAACGGCCGCATGTACGGGGTGGCGTTCGCGCTCGACGACGTCGGCGACGTCCACCTGGTCGGCAAGGTCCCGCTCGCCGCGATCAGCGCCGACGAGATCGACCGGCTGCTCGGCTGCGTCCTCACCTACTCCGACGAGAACTTCGACAAGGCCCTGGAACGCGGCTTCAAGACCTCCATCCAGAAGGAGTGGGACTGGCGGGTCAAGCGCGGCGAGAGCCTGGCCAACCTCCAGGCGTTCGCCTCCTTCGCCGACCCGGCCAACCGCTGACCCCGCGGGGCGCCCCGATAAGCTCTGGTGCCATGGCGACCCTGGTATTGCTCCGGCATGGCGAAAGCGTCTGGAACGCGGAAGGACTGTTCACCGGCTGGGTGGACGTCGACCTGTCCGCGAAGGGGGAGAGCGAGGCGACCAAGGGCGGCGACCTGCTGCTCGACGCCGACATCACCCCCGACGTGGTGCACACCTCGCTGCTGAAGCGGGCCATCCGCACGGCCAACATCGCCCTGGACGTGGCCGACCTGCTGTGGATCCCGGTCGAGCGCTCCTGGCGCCTGAACGAGCGCCACTACGGCGCCCTGCAGGGCAAGAACAAGGCGCAGACCCGCGAGGAGTTCGGCGAAGAGCAGTTCATGGTCTGGCGCCGGTCCTACGACACCCCGCCGCCGCCGATCAAGGACGACGACCCGCTGTCGCAGGTCAACGACCTGCGCTACGCCGCGCTGCCGTCGGAGCTGATCCCACGCACCGAGTGCCTGGCCGACGTGGTGGACCGGCTGCTGCCCTACTGGTACGACGCGATCGTGCCCGACCTGGCGGCCGGCAAGACCGTCCTGGTCGCCGCGCACGGCAACTCGCTGCGCGCCCTGGTCAAGCACCTGGACGACGTCTCCGACGCCGAGATCGTCAACCTGAACATCCCCACCGGCATCCCGCTGGTGTACGAGCTCGACGACGACTTCGTCCCGCTGAAGCGCGGCGGCGAGTACCTCGACCCGGCCGCCGCGAAGGCCGCCATCGAGGCCGTCAAGAACCAGGGCGCGGGCGCCAAGAAGGCCGCCGCCGCCCCGGCGGCCAAGGCCCCGGCCCCCGCGCCGGCCAAGGCCCCCGCCCCGGCCCCCAAGAAGCGCGGCTCCCGCCGCAAGAAGTAAGACCGAAACGAACACGCGGTGGTGTCCCGCGCCCGGGGGGCGCGGGACACCACCGCGTGGTGCTTTGCCCGTAGTGCCTCAGGACCGTTGGCGGTGTACGCCCTTCCGGGCGGGGCACAGGCGTCTGAAGCCGGGGTTCAGGGGCCGTCGATGATCTCCTGGGGGCGCTGGCCGGTGACCAGGTAGACCACGTTCTCCGCGACGTGCACCGCGTGGTCGGCGAAGCGCTCGAAGTAGCGGCCGGCCAGCGTGATGTCCACCGCGGGCTCCACGCCGTGCTTCCACTTCGGCGACAGCAGGATGTCGAACAGGCGCCGGTGCAGCCGGTCCATCTGGTCGTCGTCGGCGTCCAGCTCCAGGCCGAGGTCGACGTCCTGGGAGGCGATCACCGAGCCCGCCTTGGCGATCATCCGCTCGGCGATCTGGCCCATCTCCAGCACGGTGGCCTGCAGCTCCGGCGGCACCGCCGACTCGGGGTGGCGGCGGCGCGCGGTCTTGGCGATGTGCACCGCCAGGTCGCCCATCCGCTCCAGGTCGCCGCTCATCCGCAGCGCGGTGATCACCGCGCGCAGGTCGCCGGCCACCGGCTGCTGGCGGGCCATGAGGTCGAAGACGGTCTCCTCGATCTCATTGTCGATCTTGTTGATGTGCTCGTCGCCGCTGATGACCTCCTCGGCCAGCCGCAGGTCGGCGTCCAGCAGCGCGGTCGTGGCGCGGGCCATCGCGGAACGGACCAGCCGCGTCATCTCGACCAGCTTGTCGGAGAGGGAGTCGAGTTCCTCGTGGTAGGCGTCGCGCAATTGAAGATCCCTTGATGCGGAGGGCAGATGTGCGGGGGGACGGCGAGCGGACTCGCCCACGCCACAGCCTGCCGCATGGGTGTGAACTGTCCCGTAGGGCGAGGTGAACTTCTGGCTAACGGGGCCCCATTGCACCCCCCTGAGGTGAGAGTACGTCCGGATTGCCACCTACCATCCCCAGTGTGGAGGTCGAGATTGTCGCAGGCCTGACCGGGCTTGCCGGGCTCGCTATAGGGCTCGCTACTGGATTGGCGGTGCGTGTGACCGAGCGAGCCCAGCGTGTCGTCACCCCCCCGGCGACGCCGGGCGGCCTGCCGCCGGGCGTGGCGTCGGTGCTCAGTGTGCTGCGTTCCTCGGCCGTCGTGCTCGACGCCGAGGACCGGGTGCTGCGCGCGAGCTCGGCCGCCCGCGCGTTCGGGATGGTGAGCGACGACCGGCTGAAGGTGGACGAGCTGTTGGCGATGGCCCGGCTGGTCCGCCGCGACGGCGAGATCCGCGAGGCCGAGGTCCAGGTCGACGCCGGCCGCGGCCGGCTGCGCGGCGAGGGCCGCTGGTTCGCGGTGCGGGTGGCGCCGCTCGGCTCGCACGGCCTGGTGCTGGTGCTGGCCGAGGACCTCACCGAGATGCGCCGGGTGGAGGCGATCCGCCGCGACTTCGTGGCCAACGTCAGCCACGAGCTGAAGACCCCGGTCGGCGCGCTGGCGCTGCTGGCCGAGACCGTCGAGGGCGCCGCCGACGACCCCGAGGCGGTGCGCCGCTTCGCCGGCCGCATGCAGCACGAGTCGGTCCGGCTGACCAGCCTGGTGCAGGACCTGATGACGCTGTCGCGGGTGCAGGGCGACGAGCCGCTGCCCGACCTGCGCCCGGTCTCCCTCGACGAGGTCGTGGTGGAGGCCCTGGACCGCGGGCACGTCAAGGCCGGTGCCAAGGGCATCGAGCTGGCCACCGGCGGCGAGGACGGCCTGAAGGTGCGCGGCGACGCCGACCTGCTGATCACCGCGCTGCGCAACCTCATCGACAACGCCGTCGCCTACAGCCCCGAGAACACCCGGGTGGTGGTGACGACCCGCCAGTGCGACGACGGGTACGCCGAGATCAACGTCACCGACCAGGGCATCGGCATCCCCGCCGAGGACCTGGAGCGCATCTTCGAGCGGTTCTACCGCGTCGATCCCGCCCGGTCCCGCCAGACCGGCGGCACCGGGCTCGGCCTGGCCATCGTCAAGCACGTCACCACCAAGCACGACGGCGAGGTGACGGTCTGGAGCAAGGAGGGCTCCGGGTCCACCTTCACGATCCGGCTGCCGCTGCTGCATCCGCCCGCCGGCCGTCAGACCCCCCACTCCCAGACCGCCCAGGAGGCAACACCGTGACCCGCGTGCTCGTCGTGGAAGACGAGGAGTCCTTCAGCGACGCACTGTCCTACAACCTGCGCAAGGAGGGGTTCGAGGTGGCGATCGCCGCCACCGGCCCCGACGCGCTGGACATCTTCGAGCGCAACGGTGCCGACCTCGTGCTGCTCGACCTGATGCTGCCGGGCCTGCCCGGCACCGAGGTGTGCCGGGAGCTGCGCGCCAAGTCCAACGTCCCGGTGATCATGCTGACCGCCAAGGACAGCGAGGTCGACAAGGTCGTCGGCCTGGAGCTCGGCGCCGACGACTACGTCACCAAGCCGTTCTCCACCCGCGAGCTGATCGCCCGGATGCGCGCGGTGCTGCGCCGCCAGGGCGAGGCCGAGGAGCTGGCCCCGGCCACCCTGGAGGCCGGCCCGGTCCGCATGGACGTCGAGCGGCACGTGGTCAGCGTCGGCGGCGAGCCGGTCCAGCTGCCGCTGAAGGAGTTCGAGCTGCTGGAGGTGCTGCTGCGCAACGCCGGCCGGGTGCTGACCCGCATGCAGCTGATCGACCGCGTCTGGGGCGCCGACTACGTCGGGGACACCAAGACGCTGGACGTGCACATCAAGCGCCTCCGCGCCAAGATCGAGTCCACCCCGTCCACCCCGCGCTACATCGTCACGGTCCGCGGCCTCGGATATAAATTCGAGCCGTAAAGACCCGCGAACGCACGAAGGCCCGTACGGCAGTGCCGTACGGGCCTTCCGCGTTCTACCGGGTCAGTGGCCGGAGGGCGTGGCCGTCGGGGACGCCGTGGCGCCCTCGTGGCCGCCCTCGGACGGCGTGGCGCCCGCGGACGGGGTGGCGCCGTGCTCGTCGGTGGCGGCCGGCGACGCGGACGCCGAGGCGCCCGGCAGCGGCGTGCCGCCCGTGGCGGCCGGGTAGGAGGCGTACTCGCCCTGCTGCGGGATGACCGGGACCGACAGTTCGACCTTGCCGGCCTTCTCGAACTGCAGCGTCACCTTGATCGTCTCGCCGCCGAGGAGCTGGCGGTTCAGACCGGTGAGCACCACCAGCGGCGCCTTGCCGCCGGCCGCGGGCGGCGCGGGCGGGGCGGCGGCGGGCTCGGTGGACGCGCCGGCCGCGGGGGTGGCCGAGGTGGTGGCGGACGGCTTGGCGGACGGCTTCTTGCCCGGCTTGGCGGAGGCCGTCGGCGACGCCGAGGCCGAGGCCTGCGGGGCCGGGCTCGCGGCCGCCTGGCCGAGCAGCGCGGTCGAGCTGCCCCGGCCGCTGGCGTCGGCGGGCGGCAGCGCCAGCGAGCCGCCGGTGATCTTCGCCTGGGCGAAGCCCTCGGCGCTCACCGCGACCAGCTTGTCGGCGCGGTCCTGGCGCTGGTTGATGATCGTGCCGTAGAGCGGCAGCGAGGCGCCCGGCGCGAGCGCCTGCTCCGGCTGCGGGCCGAGCAGGAACACGTTGCGCAGGTCCAGCGCGGGCCGGCCCTCGGGGACCGAGGCGTTCACGGCCTCGGTCAGCCGGGTCGGCGCGGCGGTCTGGGGCTCTTCGCCGGCGCCACAGCCGGAGATCACCGGCGCGATGGCGACGGCACCGGCGATGGCGAGTGCGGCCACTCGACGGCTGTTACGGATCACGGCGTCGGTCTCCTCGCGGGGCTTCGTCGATTAGGGATGTCGGAAAGTCGGCGTGAGACACGCCAGGGGAAGCGTAGCGAGGGCACCCCGCCGGACCTGCTTCGGGGTGGCTTCGTTTACCTGAACGGAAGGTTCTTGATCTCGTCGGCGAGGACGGGGTCCAGCGCCGCGTGCCGCCGGATGTCGCGCACCAGGCCGTCGGACGTCACCAGCACGGCGGTCAGCCCGGGGCCGGGCGCGAACGCCGCCATCAGGTGGCCGCGGTCGGCGGCGAGCTGCGGGGCGCCGGTGTGCGTGCCGCGCACGAGCGCCTGCAGATCCTTCAGCGTCTGCCGGACGGGCACGTCGCGGCCGCGCGTGTCCGCGACGAGGTAGAAGCGCAGGTTGTACTGCTGGGCACGGCCCGACAGGTCGGCGATCTGCTGCGCGCAGCCGCAGTCGGTCGCGGCGATGCCGAACACCGCGGGCCGCAGTCCCCTCAGGTCCGCCGCTTCGACGGTGCCCTCGATCAGCTCGATCCGACCGTCGGGCATCCACCCGCCGATCCGGCCGGGGGGCGCGCTGGGGGACGGGGCGAGCGGCGCGGCGGTCGGCGTGGCGGCCGTCCGGGGCGTCGGGCGGGGGCCGAAGAACGTCATCAGCGCGCCGCTGACCAGCGCGACCAGCACCGCGCCGGCCAGGAGGGGGACGCCCACGCCGAACCGGGCGAGCGGGCCGAGCAGGCGCAGCAGCCGCGCGCGGCGGCGGATCCGGCGGATCTCGCGGCGGTAGGCGATGACGTCGCGTTCCAGTTCGCGGGCGTCGTCGGGCACCACGACGTCGACGTGGGGGAGTCCGTAGTCGTCGGGCTCGGGGTCGCCGTCTGGCCTCACGCCGCACACCTCGCATCCTGGAACCCCGCCGAGCCGCGCCCCTTTTTCTTGGATTTATGGGCGTTTTGTACCCGCGCGGACCGGCATGTTCACCTCCCAGTATGGGCCGCTTCCCAGCTCCTGGCAGGGGGCGCGGGCCAGGCGCCGCGCGGGGCCCGCCCGCCGGGTTTCCCTGGTCCTCCGGACCCCAAACGCACCATCAAGGCCCTTTGTCAAGACCCCAATTAGTGGGTTGACCTGCGGATATGTCGCTAACGCCGGTGCGGTCACCGTCAGGCGCGTGCTATCCTGGCTTTAGCGGAAGGGGTACTTGTCACATGACTTTCCAGGTCGGCGACACCGTCGTCTACCCCCACCATGGGGCTGCTCGGATCGAGGCCATCGAGACTCGCACCATCAAGGGTGAGGAAAGGACCTACCTGGTCCTGAAGGTCGACAAGGGCGACCTGACTGTTCAGGTCCCGGTCGAGAACGTCGAGGACGTGGGCGTCCGTGACGTCGTCGGCCAGGAGGGACTGGAGAAGGTGTTCGAGGTGCTGCGCGCACCCTACACCGAAGAGCCGACCAACTGGTCGCGCCGCTACAAGGCCAACCTTGAGAAGCTCGCCTCGGGCGATGTGAACAAGGTGGCCGAGGTCGTCCGCGACCTGTGGCGCCGGGACAAGGAGCGCGGCCTGTCGGCCGGCGAGAAGCGCATGCTCGCCAAGGCCCGGCAGATCCTGGTCAGCGAACTCGCCCTTGCCGAGAAGACCAACGAGGACAAGGCCGAGGCCCTGCTCGACGAGGTCCTGGCCAGCTGATTCAGGTCGGCTGACATACAGATGCGCGAACAGCTTCCCCGGGTGGGCGTCGGTACCGACGTCCACCCGTTCGCTTCCCATGACCGCCCGCTGTGGGTCGCCGGCCTGGAATGGCCCGGCGAGGGCCCCGGCCTGGACGGCCACTCCGACGCCGACGTCGCCGCCCACGCAATCTGCGACGCCGTGCTGAGCGCCTGCGGCCTCGGCGACCTCGGCGCGGTCTTCGGCACGTCCGACCCGCGCTGGTCCGGTGCCGCGGGCGTCACCCTGCTGCGCGAGGTCGCCCGGCTGGCGGGTGAGGCCGGCTTCGTCATCGGCAACGTCTCGGTCCAGGTCATCGGCAACCGGCCCAAGGTCGGCAAGCGCCGCGCCGAGGCCGAGAAGACCCTGTCGGAGGCCCTCGGCGGCGCCGTCGTCAGCGTTTCGGGCACCACCACCGACGGCCTCGGCCTCACCGGCCGCGGCGAAGGTCTCGCCGCGATCGCCAACGCGCTGGTCGTCGCCCGCACCTGACCCCAGAACGAGCGAACGCCCCTCCCGGCTCCGGGAGGGGCGTTCTGCGTCCGGTCAGCAGGTGGCGGGCCGGACGGTGCCGGTCACCTCGCCGAGGTTGATGCGGGCGCCGTTCGCCCCCGGGGCGGTGCCGCGGATGGTGACGGTGTCGCCGTCCTCCAGGAAGACGCGCTTGGTGCCGTCCGGCAGCTCCAGCGGCTCCTCGCCGTTCCAGGTGAGCTCCAGCAGGCAGCCGCGCTGGTCCCGCTCGGGGCCCGACACCGTGCCGGAGGCGAACAGGTCGCCGGTGCGCAGCGGCGCGCCGTTCACGGTGGCGTGCGCGAGCTGCTGCGGCGAGGTCCAGTACATCGCCGAGAACGGCGGCCGCGCCGCGACCTGGCCGTTGATCAGCACCTCCAGCGACAGGTCCAGCCCCCACGGCTCGTCGGTGCGCAGGTAGGGCAGCGGGGCCGGGTCCTGCGCGGGCGGCGCGATCCGGGCGGCCTCCAGCGCCGCGACCGGGACCACCCACGGCGACACCGACGTGGCGAACGACTTGGACAGGAACGGCCCGAGCGGCTGGCCCTCCCACGCCTGCACGTCGCGCGCGCTCCAGTCGTTGACCAGCACGAACCCGAAGACGTGGTCGCGGAACGCCGACACCGGGACGGCCTGGCCGGGCGCCGACGGGACGCCCGCGACGAACCCGACCTCGGCCTCGATGTCGAGCTTGAGGGACGGCCCGAACGACGGCGCCGCGTCGGCCGGCGCCTTGCGCTGCCCGCAGGGGCGCACGATCGGCGTCCCGGACGGGTACACCGTCCCGGCGCGCCCGTGGTAGCCGACCGGCAGGTGCTTCCAGTTGGGCAGCAGCGGGTCGCCCTGCGGCCGGAAGATCCTGCCGACGTTGGTGGCGTGGTGCTCGGAGGAGTAGAAGTCGACGTAGTCGGCGACCCGGAAGGGGCGCAGCAGCTCGACGTCGGCGCGGGGGATCAGGTGCGGGTGCACCTGGGGGCGGTTCGAGCGGTCGGTGAGCAGTTCGGTGAGCCGCGCCCGGTTGGCCTGCCAGGCGTCCCGCCCGGCGGCCATGAAGGCGTTCAGCGTGTCGGCGGCGAACCAGCCGTGGTCCTCGATCAGGCGGTCGGCGGCGAGCCCGGCCAGGTCCAGGACGTAGGCGCCGATGGCCACGCCCACGCGGGGGACCTTGCCGGGACGGGAGAACACGCCGTAGGGCAGGTTCTCCAGCCCGAAGCCGCTGTCGTCATTGACATCAACCCAGGAAACGGTCGTCATGGGATCAATCCTCCCCGACGCCCGGACCGGGGATCAGTCCGAGGGCCGCCAGATCGGCGCGCGGCGCGTCGATGTCGCACGAGCCGAACGCCACGAACGGGCCGCGATCGGTGAGGGCGGCGGCGGCGTCGGCGGCCAGGCCGGCGCCGTCGGTCCGGCCCAGCGTTTCCGCCAGATCCGTACCGGTGGCGGCGGCCAGCAGCACGTTCAGGAACCCGTGGTGGACGAACCCGTCCTCGGGGTCGGTGTGCCGGACGGCGTGGTGCAGCCCCGCCGTGCACTTGAACGTCAGGCCGCGCTCGGCGCAGGCGGCGATGAACGCGGCGACCTCGGCCACGCTCGGGAACGCGTCCGCGGTGACGCCGCCGGTGCGCAGCTTCGCGCCGACCGGGGCGCCGAGCCCGCGCGCGGCGGCGATCCGGTCCAGCGCCTCGTGCCAGCCGGGGCTGCGGCGCACCTCGATGAAGGACGGCACCTCATCCGGCAGGTGCGCGATGATCACAGCCGCTGCGCGCGCCTGATCGGCGTCCGCGGGCACCGCGATCTCGATGCCGCCGAGCCGGACCCGGGGCTCGGCGGCCACCGCGTCCAGCGCCTTGGCCAGCCCCTCGACGCCGGTGTCGGCGATGATGCCGAGGTCGAGCAGGTCCTCGGGGGCGAGCAGGTCCGGCAGTTCGGGCACCCGGGAGGCCGGGCAGAGGAAGCGGCCGAGGACGGGGTGGCCGAGCGCCGTCCGGTACTCGGGGAGCGCGTCCCGCAGGGAGGCGCGCCGCGGCGGGAACAGCGCGGCGTCGTCGACGAGCCGGTCGAAAAGGGCGCTCATGCCGGTCACCTACCCATCCGGTCCGCCGCGACGCTATTCGGCGGGCGGGGTGGGAGAGCTGCGGAGCTGCCCGGAGGGCGGGTTCCAGTTCCAGATGGGCAGGTCGTCGTCATCGTCGTCCTTGTCCGTGGCGGGCTTCGGGATGTCGTCGTCGCCGGCATCGGGGTCCTCGGCCCGGTCCGGCGCGTCGGGCTCCTCGTCGTCATCGACGGCGGGGAGGGCGGGCATGACCAGGTCCGGCTGGGTGGTGGACGCCGGCTCGGGCTCCTTCTTCGGCACGGTCCCGCTGTTCACCAGCTCCACGTCGGTGGGCAGCAGCGCGGGCGGCAGCACCACGACGTCCGGCTGAGGCTCCGGCTCCGGCTGAGGCTCCGGCTCCGGCGCGGGTTCGGGCTGCGGCTCCGGCGCCGGATGGCTGCCCCGCAGCTGCGTGAACATCGTCAGCCACAGCCAGACCGCGATCACCAGCATCGCGTGCGGCGCGACCGCCACCCCGCCCTTCACCCAGTCCGCCGGCAGCGACCCGTACCCGCGCACCGCGTGCCGGACGCCGAGCGCCGCGCCCCCGGCGAGCAGCGCCACCAGCAGCGCCCAGCGCAGCGCCCGCGACCACCAGCGGGCGTACCGGAAGACCAGCAGCGCCAGCACCGTGATCACCAGCAGCGCGTCGGCCATCACCGGGTAGGCGGGCGCCCAGCGGCGCCCGGCCCCGCCCGCGAGCGCCAGCGCGCGCAGCGGCTCGTAGGTCGCCGCGAACGCGGCGGCGGCGAGGACGGCGACGGCCAGTCCGGCGGACACGTTGTACAGGCGGCGCAGCGCGCGGCCGAACCGCGGCGGACCCGGCTGCTCTGGGGGCATCGACCCTCTTTTCGTGGCGACGTCAATTCGGAGGTTAACCAGGTTGGGAGCGAATGACCCGTCCTCCATGGTGATCATCCCGTACCGCACGGGACAATCGGGAAGAAGTACGGTGTCAGCGACAATGGCGTCCCCTTACTGGAGGCAGTGATGCCCTACTACCGGGTCGTGGGCGAGGTGCCCAGGAAGCGGCACGTGCAGTTCCACCGCCCCGACGGCGGCCTGTACGCGGAGGAGCTGATGGGCGAGGAGGGCTTCTCCTCCGACTCCAGCCTGCTCTACCACCGGCACGCGCCCACCGCGATCATCAAGTCCGAGGGCGTGGACGACACCGCCGGCGCCGCCGAACTGAGGCCCAACCACCCGCTGCAGCCGCGCGCGTACCGCACCCAGGACCTGCCGGTGGGCGGCGACCTGGTGACCGGCCGCCAGGTGCTGGCCGGCAACGCCGACGTGCGGATCTGCTTCGCCGCCGCCACCGGGCCGAGCGAGCTGTACCGCGACTCGGCCGGCGACGAGGTCGTCTACGTCCAGACCGGCGCGGCCCGGCTGGAGACCACCTACGGCGCGCTGGACGTCGCCGAGGGCGACTACGCCGTCATCCCGACCGGCACCATCCACCGCTGGATCCCGCAGGGCGACGAGCAGCTGCGGGCGCTGGTGATCGAGGCGCGCGGCCACATCCGCCCCCCGAAGCGCTACCTGTCGCAGTACGGGCAGTTCCTGGAGCACGCGCCCTACTGCGAGCGCGACCTGCGCGGGCCGTCCGAGCCGCTGCTGGCCGAGGGCACCGAGGTGCCGGTGCTGGTGCGCACCCGCGGCGGCCTGACCCGCCTCACCTACGCCCACCACCCCTTCGACGTGGTCGGCTGGGACGGCTACCTCTACCCCTACGTCTTCAACATCAACGACTTCGAGCCGATCGTGAAGCGCACCCACGCGCCGCCGCCGGTGCACCAGACCTTCGAGGGACCCAACTTCGTCATCTGCTCGTTCTGCCCGCGCCCGCTGGACTTCCACGAGGACGCGGTGCCGATCCCCTACAACCACCACAACGTCGACTCCGACGAGTTCATGTTCTATGTCGGCGGCGACTACACCGCCCGCAAGGGCTCGGGCATCGGGGTCGGGTCGGTGTCGCTGCACCCGGCGGGATTCACCCACGGCCCGCAGCCCGGCGCGGTCGAGGCGTCGGTGCAGGCCCTCAAGGAGGGCCACACCACCACCAGCGAGATGGCGGTCATGATCGACACCTTCCGCCCACTGGACCTGGGCCCCGCGGCCACCCGCTGCGAGGACCCCGAGTACGCCTGGACGTGGGCGCGTGGCTGAGGTGCGGCGGTCATGATCCCGAGCACATTGCGCCCACTGGACCTGGGCCCGGCGGCGACCCGCTGCGAGGACCCCGAGTACGCCTGGACGTGGGCGCGTGGCTGAGGTGCGGCGGTCATGATCCCGAGCACATTGCGCCCGCTGGACCTGGGCCCGGCGGCGACCCGCTGCGAGGACCCCGAGTACGCCTGGACGTGGGCCCGGCCGGCGGGTTAGAGGAGCCTCTCCCCGAGGCAAGCCGGTGATTTTCTCCGCCCATAGCGGGGTAGGCGATGGTTCGTGCCTTCTCCCACCGGCTCGCTGGGCGCGCCGGTCCGGGTGTTCGACGCCCGGGCCGGCCGCCGCCGCGCGCTGACGTGGCTGGCCCTGCTCGTCCTCGCCGCCGCCGTGCTGGTGCCCGCGTCGGCCGCCTACCTGGCGCAGGGCCGCCCGGCGCTCGGCGTCCCCGCCGCGCTGCTCGCCCTCGGCTACCTCGCCGCCGCCGGCTGGATCGTGCGGCGCGGCGGCCTGCGCGGCCGGGCCCGCGTCGTCCGCCTGCACACCGGCGGCGTGGAGATCGAGGGCGAGGCCGCCTACGCCTGGGCCGACCTGGTCTCGGTGACGATGTCGGGCGTGCAGCGGGCGCGGCGCGGCGTGGTGCGCTGGCGGTTCGACGTCGTCGCCGCCGACGGCCGCACGCTGCGCCTGGACGACGCCCTCCCCGACGTCCGCGCCCTGGGCGAGGCGATCACCGCCGGCCTCAACGAGCATCTGGCGCCCCGCGTCCGCGACCACCTGGACGCCGGCGGCAGCGTCGCGTTCGGCCCCTTCACCGCCACCCCCGACGGCATCACCAAGGACGGCCTCGGCATCACCTGGCCCGCGATCGGCACCGTCGACATCGACAACGGCCTGGTCAGCGTCCGCTCCCGGGACGGCCTCCGCACTCTCACCGCCACCGCCGGCGCCACGCCGAACGCCCTGCTGCTGGCCGGGCTCGCCGCGTACCGGACCCCGGCCCGGCCCGGCCGCCACGGCGCGCCGGGCCGGGGCGGCGCTTAAGGGGGCCGGCCTGTTCCGCGGCCGTGAGCTGGAGGTTCGCGGCGGTATGAAAGCCGATCCCCCCGGGTAGATCGCAGGCCGTGGCAAGATCGTGAGCAGGACCGTTCCGGCAAGGGGAGAACATGGCCACGCTGAACGACAAGGCGCGCACGCTGTTCGACGGCACCAACTTCGTCACCATCGCCACCATCAACCCGGGCGGTGAGCCGCAGGCCAGCGTCGTGTGGGCGGAGGTGGACGGCGACGACGTGCTGGTCTCCACGGCCAAGGGCCGCCGCAAGCACACCAACCTGCTCCGCGACCCGCGCGTGAACCTCAGCGTCTACGACCTGAACAACCCCTACGACTACGCGGAGATCCGCGGCACCGCCACGATCGTGGACGACCCGGAGGGCGAGCTCATTCAGCGGCTGTCGCAGAAGTACACCGGTGAGCCCTTCGAGGACGCCCCCGGCAACGAGCGCGTGATCGTACGTGTCACGCCCGACAAGGTCCACACCCGCTAGCGGACACGTCAATGCGGCGGCGCGGGCACACGGCGATCCAATAACCTGGGTCCGTGAGCCTGCGCCTTTACGACACCAGCACCCGTAGCGTCCGCACGTTCGAGCCCCTGGAAGAGGGCCGCGTGGGGATGTACGTGTGTGGTGCGACGCCGCAGGCGTCACCCCACATCGGCCACCTGCGCTCGGGCGTCATCTACGACGTGCTGCTGCGCTGGCTGCGCGCCTCCGGCTACGACGTCACCTTCGTCCGCAACGTCACCGACATCGACGACAAGATCCTGCGGGTGGCCGCCGAAGGGGGCGTGCCGTGGTTCGCCGTCGCCGAGGGCAACCAGCGCGTCTTCAGCGAGGGCTACGACCTGCTCGGCTGCCTGCCGCCCACCATCGAGCCGCGCGCGACCGGGCACGTCCCGGAGATGATCGTGCTGATGCGGCTGCTGATGGAGCGCGGCCACGCCTACGCGGCCGGCGGCGACGTCTACTTCGACGTGCGCTCCTGGGCCGAGCACTACGGGTCGCTGTCCAACCAGAAGATCGAGAACATGCGGTCCGCGGAGGACTCCCCGAACGAGGAGGCCAAGCGCGACCCGCGCGACTTCGCGCTGTGGAAGGGCGCCAAGCCCGGCGAGCCCACCTGGGACACCCCGTGGGGCGAGGGCCGGCCCGGCTGGCACCTGGAGTGCTCGGCGATGGCCCGCAAGTACCTGGGGCCGGTGTTCGACATCCACGGCGGCGGCGTCGACCTGATCTTCCCGCACCACGAGAACGAGATCGCCCAGTCGCAGGCGGCCGGCGACGGGTTCGCCCGGTACTGGCTGCACAACGGGCTGCTCACCATCAACGGCGAGAAGATGAGCAAGTCGGTCGGCAACGTGGTGCTGCTGACCGACCTGCTCGGCCGCGCCCGGCCCGCCGAGATCCGCTACTACCTGGTCTCGGCGCACTACCGGTCGCTGATGGACTACACCGACGCCGCCCTCGCCGAGGGCGTCTCGGCCTACCAGCGCATCGAGGGGTTCGTCACCCGCGCCGCCGAGGTCGTCGGCCCCGGCGAGCCCGCCGGGCAGTTGCCCGCGGCCTTCACCGCCGCGCTCGACGACGACCTGGGCGTCCCGCAGGCCCTGGCGGTCCTGCACGAGGCCGTCCGGGAGGGCAACAGCGCCCTCGCCGCCGATGACGCCGCCGCGGCCGCCCGGCACCTGGCGGAGGTCCGCGCGATGGCGGGCGTGCTCGGCCTGGACCCGCTGGACCCGCAGTGGGCCGGCACCGCCGAGGACGACCTGCACACCGTGGTCGACGCCCTGGTCAAGGTCACCCTGGAGCAGCGGCAGGCGGCGCGCGCCCGCAAGGACTACGCCGCCGCCGACGCCATCCGCGACGGCCTCACCGCCGCCGGGATCGTGGTGGAGGACACCCCGCACGGCCCGCGCTGGGAGCTGAAGCGCACTTGACGCCGGGAAGGGGCGGCGTACGGTCGGTAGTGCCGTACGCCGACCCTTCCCGAGGTGGTCATCCGTGTTCGAACGGTTCAGCGAGCACGCCCGGCAGGTCATCGTCCTCGCCCAGGAGGAGTCACGGCTCCTGGAGCACGGCCATATCGGCACCGAGCACCTGCTGCTCGGGCTGCTGCGGGTGCACGACCCCCTGATCGACCAGGTGCTGGCGCCGTACGGGCTGACGCTCGCGGGCGCCCGCCGCCAGGTCGAGGAGATGACCGGCAAGGGCGGCGGGGACTCCGGCGGGCACGTCCCGTTCACCCCCCGCGCCAAGAAGACGCTGGAGCTCGGCCTGCGCGAGGCCCTCGGCCTCGGCCACGACTACATCGGCACCGGCCACCTGCTGCTCGGCCTCGTCGACGAGCCGGACGATCTGGCCGCGCGCATCCTGACCGGGTCCGGCGCCGGCCTCGGCGCGCTGCGGCAGGAGGTGGTCGCCGCGATGGGCGCCGGGCCCGCGGCCTACACCGCGCCGCCCGCCCCCCGGGAACCGCAGGCGGACCGGCTCGCCGCGATCGAGGAGCGCCTCGCCGGGATCGAGGACCTGATCGCCACGATCCTGGAGCGGTTGGACCGCCGGTGACCCGAACAGTTCCCCGCGGCGCATAAAATCGGTGGTTTGGGGCTGCCGCCCCGTTCACCGAGCCGCCCCTGAGCACGAGGGCGAGCAAGCCGCAATCGTCGCGAGGGGCGTAACAGCAATGACCAAGGGCAAGGGCAAGGGCCCCACTCCGAAGGCCGAGAACCGGCACTGGCACGGCAAGCGCCAGAAGGCGCGTGCCGTCAAGAACTCCCGGCGGACCGGCACCCCGACCGTGGGCCCCGGCGCGAGCCGCGGGCAGGGCGGCGGCGGGCAGGGCGACGCGCCGGCCCGCACCGGCCGCCCGGCGGGCGCCCGCCGCGCCAACGGCGAGACCCCCGAGCTGGTCACCGGCCGCAACCCGGTGCTGGAGGCGCTGCGCGCCAAGGTCCCCGGCACCGCGCTGTACATCACCGACGCCCGCGACGACCGGGTCCGCGAGGCCATCCAGATCGCCGCCGACCGCCGCATCCCGCTGCTGGAGACCGGCAAGAACGAGCTGGACCGGCTCACCGACGGCGCCGTCCACCAGGGCATCGCGCTGCAGGTGCGGCCCTACCGCTACGCCCACCCCGACGACCTGCTGAAGGGCGCGCGCCCGCTGATCGTGGCGGTGGACGGCATCACCGACCCGCGCAACCTCGGCGCGATCGTCCGCTCGGCCGCCGCGTTCGGCGCGACCGGCGTGGTGGTGCCCGAGCGGCGCGCCGCGGGCGTCACCGCCGGGGCGTGGAAGACCTCCGCCGGCACGCTGGCGACGCTGCCGGTCGCGCAGGCCACCAACCTGTCGCGGCAGCTGAAGGCCTACCAGAAGGCCGGCTGCTTCATCGCCGGCCTGGACGCCGCGGGCCCCACCCCGATCGGCGACCTGGAGATCGCCGGCGGGCCGTTCGTGCTGGTCGTCGGCTCCGAGGGCAAGGGCCTCGGCCGGCTGGTCGCCGACACCTGCGACATGCTGGTCAACATCCCGATGCCCGGCGGCGCCGAGTCGCTGAACGCGGGCGTCGCGGCGGGCATCTCGCTGTACGAGATCTCCCGGCTGCGCGGCGCCTGACCGCGCTCACTCCCCGGGGCGCGCCAGCCGGGCGTGCAGCGACATGTGCAGCGCGAGCCGCTGCGCCGGGTCGTACAGGTCGTCGCCGAACAGCGACTCCAGGTGCCGCAGCCGGTACCGGACGGTCTGCGCGTGCAGGTGCAGCCGGCGCGCGACCTCGGTGGCGTTGAACGAGCACTCGATCAGCGCCAGCAGCGTCTCGGCCATCCGCCGCCGCTGCGACGGCCGCAGCTCCAGCAGCGGCGCGAGGAGCCGCGCGGCGACGCAGTCGACCAGCCCGCGGTCGTTCATGATGATCAGCGTCGGCAGGTGCGCGGACACGTCGATGGGGCGCCGGTCGTCCAGCACGCCCTGCCCGGCGAGGGCGAGCGCGCCGCGCGCCCACGGCAGCGACCGGGCGGCCTCGGCGACCGGCACCGGCGGCCCGATGGCGGCGGCCCAGCCGTGCAGGCCGTGCTCCAGCATGGCCCGCCGGCCCGGCCCGCCGGGGTCGGGCACGATGAGGACGGGCTCGTCCAGGTGCAGCCCGGTCAGCACCTCGGGCGGCAGCGCGGGCCGGTGCGCCGCGTCGCCGGTGCGGGGCCGCAGCGCGACGACGGAGACCTCGGCGGGCAGCGGCCAGTCCGCGCGGCGCGCGGTCTCCTCCAGTTCCCCCTCGGCCGCGCCGCCGCCGATGATCAGGTCGACGAGCCGGCGCCGCCGCGCCGGCCGGCCGCCCCCGGCGCCCTCGCTCGCCTCGGCGTGCCCGGCCGTGACGGCCGCCGCGATGCGGTCCAGGTAGCCGAAGACGGCCTGCGCGACCTGGGCGATGACGTGCGCGGGCGTGTGCAGGCCGTCGTTCTCCAGCCGTTCGGTCAGCCGCCGGACCGCCACGCCGGCGCCGAGCCGGACGGCCGTCTGCAGCTGCTCGGGCCCGCGGCCCGCGCGCGCCTCCTCGGCGCCGATCCGCCAGAACCGGTCCAGGATCTCCTGCGAGCCGGTCTCGGGCCGCTCCAGCATGTCGACGAAGTGGCCGAGCGTGGACTCCACGATGTGCGTCAGCGGCGCGGCGTCGTCCAGATAGGCCGGCACCGACCGCCGGATCTCGGCCACCGCCTCCGCGGCGACGCCGGGCAGATGCCGCCGCAGCGCCGGGGTGCGCGCCGCGATCTCCGCGGGCGGCAGATCGATGTGGATCGTCCAGGCGGCCGGCACGACCCCCCTCTCGCGCTAACACTGCACCGAATATCACATCGGGCGATGGAGTGATTCTGCGGTGCGCCTCCCGCCGAGTCAACGCGGGCGCACCCTGCGCGACGGGACGGCCCGGCTGTGCCCGGACACAAGAACCCGGCGCGAGCGTCGTGTGCGCGCCCATGGAAAGCCCGCAAGCGGACGCTTATCGTCGGTGGTATCCCGTTCGACCTGCGGTTTCGCCGCCGCTCACCCCATCGACCAGGGAGCCTGCCATGCCGTCCCCCCTGCTCACCCTGATGCCCTCGGCGCCCACCCGGGGCCGCCCGGTGAAGTCGGCGCTGATCCTGTGGGACGTGGACGACCTGCTGAAGGAGCAGACGGCCGCCCGCGTCCGCCCGGTGCTCACCGCGCTGGCCGAACGGGACGAACTCGTGCAGACGGTGCTGTCCGGCGACAACGGCCCCGGCGTCTTCGCCAAGGCGGACCGGTTCGGCCTGGCGGAGGTGCTGGACTTCCAGGTCGGCGCCTACGGCCTCGACAGCCGGGTGCGCGCCCGCCTCGTCGCGGCCGCCCAGCGGCGCGCCGAGCGCAAGTACGCGGCGGACTTCACCCGCCGGAACACGATCCTGGTCGGCGGCACCCCCGGCGACGTGCGGGCCGGCCTCGGCGGCGGCGCGAAGGTCATCGGCGTGGCCGCCGACCGGGCCGCCGCCGAGGCGCTGGAGTGGGAGGGCGCCGACATCGTGCTGCCCGTCCAGGCCGGCACCGGCGGGTTCCTGGCGGCGGTCGGGACGCTGCTGGCCTTCCCGGCCCGCTGACTTCCCGGCCCGCTGACGGGGCGGCTCAGACCGCCTGCGCGACGAGCAGGCCGCAGTAGGCGGCGCCGAGGCCCGCCGCGATGGAGGCGGCGGCGTTCAGGACCGCGAACGGGCGGGCGCCGTCCTCGGCGAGCCGCAGCGTCTCGTACCCGAAGGTGGAGTAGGTGGTCAGCGCGCCGCAGAACCCGGTGCCGGCCAGGGCCATGACGTGGTGCCCGGCGGGCAGGGCGGCCAGGAACCCGAGCAGGCCGCACCCGGACACGTTGACGGTGAAGGTGCCCCAGGGGAACAGGGTGTCGTGGCGGGCCTGGACCAGCCGGTCGGTCAGGTAGCGCAGCGGCGCGCCGACCGCCGCGCCCAGCGCCACCAGCAGCACCGTGATCATCGTTCGGTCCTGCGGCGGGCGGCCAGGCGCATCACGCGCGTACCGGCCCAGACGCCGGCCAGCGCGCAGACCAGGGTGGCGGCCAGGTAGGCCAGCGCGGTGCCGGCCGCCCCGGCCGCGGCGGCCTGCCGCACCTCGACGATGGCGGTGGAGAAGGTGGTGAACCCGCCCAGCACCCCGACGCCGAGGAACGGCCGCAGCAGCCGGTGCGGCTGCCACACCTCGGTGATGGCGACCATCAGCATCCCGATCAGCACGCAGCCGGAGACGTTCACCGCGAAGGTGGCCCAGTCGAAGGAGCCGGGGGCGTGCGGGAAGGCGGTGGTGGCGCCGTACCGGGCCAGCGCCCCGCAGACCCCGCCCGCCGAGATCGCCGCCAGCGTCGACCACGGCGCGTTCCGCAGCTCCAGGCGCTGCTGGGGCACGTGCAGATCGACGTCGGGATCCACCGGACGGGTGTCGGGCACTGCACCTCCAGGCTGTGCTGGCACGGCGGCTCATCCTAGCCGGGGCGCCCGGTCCGCCTCTCCAGCCGGCCGCCGTGCGGCAGGGTGACGGCCATGATGCTGCTCGGGACGTCCAGCTCGATGCGGTGCCAGCGGCCGCGCGGGACGATGGCGGCGGTGCCGGCCCGCAGCCTGATCTCCTCCTCCGGCCGCCCCTCCTGCTCCGGGCGCAGGTAGAGGCGGAACTTGCCGATGAGGCAGGACACGACCTCCTCGGCGTCGGGGTGGACCTCCCAGTGGTCGGCGTGCACGTCGGCGCCGGTCTTGGCGTGGACGACCGTCAGCCGCCAGCCGTCCCGGCCGCAGTCCGCAGTCCTTCCTCCGGCCCGGATGGTGCCGCCCTGGTACAGGTGGATCGCCGAGGCGAAGAGGTCGATGGGGGCGGCGGTCATGCCGGGACGTCCTTGCGGCGCAGCACGGCGAGGGCGACGAGGGCGGCGGCGGCCAGCAGGACGGCGCCGAGGCCGAGGCCGAGCGCGTACCCGTCGTTCAGCGTCCGCGGCGTGACGACCGGGCCGGTGCGGTCGTGCGCGGCGGTGCCGAGCGCGGCCAGCCCGATCGAGGCGCCGAGCTGGCGCGAGGCGGTGAGCAGGGCCGAGGCGGTGCCGGTCTCGCGGGGCGCGACGCCGGCGGTGGCGACGGAGACGAGCGGCCCGAGGCAGAGCCCGAAGCCGACGCCGGCGACGAGCGAGGGGCCGAGGACGTCGGCGCCGAACGAGCCATCCGGGCTGATCAGGGCGAACCAGGCGAACCCGGCCGCGGTCAGCGCCGCGCCGGCGACCATGAACGTCCGCGGCGCGAACCGGTGCCCGAGCCTGACCACGAGCACGGCCCCGACGACCACGCCAAGGGCGAACGGCACGAACATGACCCCGGTCAGCGCCGCCCCGTGCCCGAGCACGTGCTGCAGGTAGAGGGACATGAAGTAGAAGGACGAGGCCATGGCCGCGCCGACCAGGAGGTTGTAGGCGTTCGCGCCGGCGACCGAGCGGTTGGCGAACAGCCCCGGCCGGAGCAGCGGCTCGCGGCCGGTGGCCCGCTCGACCAGGACGAACGCGGCCAGCAGCGCGACGGCGGCCGCCAGGGTCGTCACGGTCGCCGCCGAGGTCCACGGGTGCCGGTCGGTGCGGACGACGCCGAACACCAGCAGGGTCACGCCCGCCGTGGCCAGGACCGCGCCGAGCACGTCGGGACGGCCGCCGCGCGCGGCCGGCGGGCTCGCGGCGATGCCGCGCCAGGCCAGCGCCAGCGCGCCGGCGGCCATCGGCACGTTCACCAGCATCACCCAGCGCCATCCGGCGTACTGGGTGAGGAGCCCGCCGATCAGGACACCGAAGGCGCCCCCGGCGGCGTTCGTGGCGCTCCAGATGCCGAAGGCTCGGACCCGGGCCCTGCCCTCGGGGAAGGTCGCGGTCAGCAGCGCCAGCGCGGCCGGGGCCAGCGCGGCGGCCCCGACGCCCTGCGCGGCGCGGGCGGCGACCAGTTGGCCGGGCTCCTGGGCGAAGCCGCCGAGGAGGGAGGCCATGCCGAACAGGCCGAGCCCCGACAACAGGACCCGCTTGCGTCCATACCGGTCGGCGGCCTTGCCGCCCAGCAGGAGCAGCCCGCCGAAGGTGAGGGCGTAGGCGTGGATCACCCAGGTCAGGCCCACCGCGCCGAAGCCGAGGCCGGCCGCGATCTGCGGGAGCCCGACGTTCACCACCGACAGGTCCAGCGACACCATGAACTGCACGACCGCCACCGCGGCGAGCGTGAGCCCGGGCCGGGCGGCCGCCGTCCGGGCGGTCGCGCCCGCCGATTCCCTGACCGCCATCACGCCTCGACCCCCGTGCTTGCTCGCATCGTCTTCATGGCGGCCATCGTGATCTCCGGGCCACCCGGCGGTCGTCGCACCGGGGGAGTCTCCTCGGCCCGGCACCGGGGGCGTAAAAACGGCCCGGCTACTCCCCGGGGAGTAGCGACCGATCGCTACTCACGGCCGATGATCTTCGCCGGGGAAAGCCCTAATCTGCCCGGATGAGGTACTTGGAGCGGTTGCGGCCGTTCGCTCAGGACGGCCTGCCCGCCGTGGCACTGGCCGTCCTGCTGACGGTCATCGTGCTCGTCACGCCGCACACCGGCGCGCCGGACGTCGCGGCCGTCCTCGCCGGCACGCTCGTGCTCGCCGTCCAGCGGCGGGCGCCGCTGGTGGCGCTGGCCGTCAGCACGGCCTGCATGCTCGGGGTCGCGGCGCACGTCCAGCTGGGCCCGCCCGTCGCCTTCCCCGTGCTGGCGGCGGTGTTCGCCGCGGTCAGCGCCGGCCACCGGCTGGCCGCGGCGCTGGCGGGCACGGTCTTCCTCGGCGCCGGCCTGCTGGTGGACCTGCCCGGCGCCGACGCGTCCGGCGGGACCCTGCAGAGCATCTCGCTGCTGATCGGCTGGTTCGTCGCCGCCGGCGTGGCGGCGACGGTGGCCCGGCACCGGCAGGCCTACCTGGAGGAGGCCGAGCAGCGCGCCGCCGAGGCCGAGCGCACCCGCGAGGAGGCGGCCCTCCGCCGCGCGGACGAGGAGCGGCTGCGCATCGCGCGCGAGCTGCACGACTCGCTCACCCACAGCATCTCGATCATCAAGGTCCAGGCCGGGGTGGCCGTCCATCTGGCGCGCCGGCGCGGCGAGGACGTGCCGCCCGCGCTGCTGGCCGTCCAGGACGCCAGCCGCGACGCCATGCGCGAGCTGCGCGCCACCCTGGAGGTGCTGCGCGAACCCGGCGGCGAGACCAGCGGCCTGGACCGGCTCGCCGACCTGGTGGACCGCTCCCGGGCGGGCGGGCAGCCCACCACGGTGACGATCACCGGTGAGCAACGCGAGCTGCCCGCCGAAGTGGACCAGGCCGCCTACCGGATCGTCCAGGAGGCGCTCACCAACATCTCCCGGCACGCCGGCGAGGCGGCCGCGGAGGTACGCATCGGCTACGGCGACACGGAACTGGTCGTGCAGGTCGACGACGACGGCAAGGCCGACCCGGCCGCGCCGCCCATACCCGGCACGGGCCTGCTCGGCATGCGCGAGCGCGTCACCGCCCTCGGCGGCCGGCTGCGCGCCGCTCCCCGCCCCGACGGCGGCTTCACCGTCCGCGCCGAACTCCCCCTCGGAGGAACACCGTGATCCGGGTGCTGCTCGTCGACGACCAGGCCCTCATCCGCGGCGGCTTCCGGGCCCTGCTGGAGATCGAGGACGACATCGAGGTGGTGGCCGAGGCCGCCGACGGCGAGCAGGGTGTCGCCCTCGCCCGCGAGCACCGGCCCGACGTCGTCCTGCTCGACGTGCAGATGCCGGTGCTGGACGGCATCGAGGCGACCCGGCTCATCGCCGCCGACGAACGGCTGTCCGGCGTCCACGTCGTGATCCTCACCAACTACGGGCTCGACGAGTACGTCTTCAACGCGCTGCGCGCCGGCGCGTGCGGCTTCATGGTGAAGGACACCGAGCCCGCCGACCTGCTGCAGGGCGTCCGCGTCGCGGCCCGCGGCGACGCCCTGCTGTCACCCGCCATCACCCGCCGCCTCATCGGCGAGTACGTCGCCCGCCGCCCCCTGCCCGCGCCCCTGGGCCTGGGCGCGCTGACCAACCGCGAGCGCGAGGTCACCGCGCTGGTGGCGCGCGGTCTGTCCAACGACGAGATCGCCGCCCACATGGTCATCAGCCCGGCGACCGCGAAGACCCACGTCAGCAGGGCGATGACCAAACTGCACGCCAGGGACCGCGCCCAGCTGGTGGTGTTCGCCTACGAATCCGGCCTGGTGACCCCCCGCCGCCCCTGACCCCGACGAGGCCGATCGCGATTTCGGCATCGTCACTCCGTGACGTCCGGGCCCGTGTCGTCCAGCCATCCGCGGACCGGGGACCGGCGGGCGATCACGGGCCCCGCGGCCAGGCCGGCGGTCAGCACGAAGCAGACGGCGATGAGCCAGCCGAGAACGGTGAAGACCGGGCCCAGCGAGCCGTAGAGGGCGGTGCTGTGGTCGAGCGCGTCCGGCATGTACAGCCTGGAGGCCGTCAGCACACAGGTCAGTCCGAGCCCGGCCAGGAGGGCGCCGGGAAGCAGCGCCGGCCACCGGACGCGGCCGGCCAGCAGAAGGTGCTGGGTCCACCACCACAGGAGGGTGTTGCCGAGGAGGGCGGCGGCGACCCCGATGACCACCCGCGCCGACAGCTCGTGGCGGACGGTCGCGCCCACCAGCAGCGACAGCAGCAGGACCCCCAGCCAGACGAGCCAGCGCCAGACGACGAAGGCGGACGTGGCCTGGGGCAGATGCCAGCACTGCTCGCACAGGCGCTGCAGCGAGCGGCTGCAGTCGGTGGCCGACAGGACGACGACGAGGACGGCGAGCAGGCCGAACGCCTGCGTCGCCGCCGAGCCCGGCGCGGCGAACAGGGCGTCGACCTGATCGCCGGCGCCGAGGCCGAGCACCTCGCGCAGGGAGTCGCGCATCCAGCCGCGGACCGGGTCCGGCATGAAAGCGCAGACCACGAACAGCAGCGGCATCACCGTCATGAAGACCTTGGCGGCGAGTACGGTCGCCGAATCCATGACCCGGATACGGGCCAGGTGGTCGAGCAGCTCCCCCAGCCAGGGCACCTTGCCGCGGACGCGGTCGCGCAGGCCTTCCCAGACCGACACGATCCGGCGCGCGGAGCGACCGAGGAACCCGTCACTCATGCTTTCCCGGCCCCCGCCCGATCACGCACCGGCCACAAGGCGGCGGCCGTCGTCCAGCCCGAGGAGTGTTCAGCGCACTTTCCGGTAGGTCCCCACCGGGCAGCAGCGCGACACGGCGGCCCTCATCCTTTGCCGGGGACTGAACGTCTCTATGGGCCGGTCTTCCGCCGCCCCGCCTGTCACCGCTGACGAAGACCGGCCGGCGATCACCCGCGGCGCGGGCATGCGCGTGTCCCTGGGGAAGCCGGCGATCGTTAGGCTGGCGTCAGGACGTTCTTCGCCGATATGACAGGGCTGGGGTCTTGCCGCGACGACCATTGGGGCAGCTGGAGGCCGAGGTGCTGGCCGTGCTGGCCGCGGCCGACGGCTTCATCAACACCTCCGACCTGCGCGACCGGCTGTCGGGCGACCCCGCTTACACGACGGTCAACACGATCCTGTTCCGGCTGCACGACAAGGGCATGGTCGACCGGGTGCGCGTCGGCCGCCAGTACCGTTACCGCCTCGCCGTCGACGAGGCGCAGGTGGTGGCCGGGCGCATGCACGACCACCTGCGCATCGCCAGCGATCCGGTCAACGCGCTGAGCCAGTTCGTGCAGACCCTGAGCGCCGATCAGGCGCGGGTGCTGCGGGAGCTCCTGGACCTGCCCGAGGGCGATCGGTGAACGAGTACACCTGCCTCCCGGCCGTGATCACCCTGGTGCTGGGGGTCGTCCTGGGGTGGCGGGCGCTGCCGCTGCACCCGCGCTGGTCCGCCCGGGTGCTGGCGATCACCGCGGCGATGGCCGCGCTGGCCGGCGTCGGCACGGTCGTCTTCATCGCGGTCAACTACGGGGCGACGCTCGCGCCGGGGGCCGCCGATCGGCTGCCCGAGTGGATGCTGTTCGGCGACGACCGGCCGGTGCCGCCGCTGCTGGGCGTCCCGGCCGCGGCGCTGACCGGTGCCGCCGCGGTGGTCGTGGGGCGCAGGGCGGTCCGCTGGACGCGCGAGCTGCGCCGGGCCCAGCGGGCGGCGCGGTCGGTGCTGGAAAGCGACGCCCTGATCGCCACCGCCGTCCCGGGCCGGCGCGGGGGAGTGCTGGTCTCGCGTGGCCTGCTCAACGGTCTGACCGCCCGGGAGCTGGAGGTCGTCTTCCGCCACGAGGAGTCGCACCTGCGGCACCGTCACCACCGTTATCTGGCGGCCGGAGCGTTCGCCGCGGCCCTCATCCCTCCCCTGCGGACGCTGGAGGGGCGGCTGCGCCTGGCCGTCGAGCGCTGGGCGGACGAGGACGCCGCCGCCGTGGTGGGCGACCGGGTCCTGATCGCGCACACCATCGCCAAGGTCGCGCTGGCCGGCGTGCCGGAAGGCGGGCCGGCGCCCGCCTTCACCGACTCCATCGTGGTCGAGCGGGTGCAGGCGATGCTCGCGTCGCCGCCCGGCACGAACCCGGTCACCGGACCGGTCGTCCTGGCCGGCAGCGGGCTGACCACCGGGCTGCTCGCGGCCACCGCCCTCCAGCTGGACCACGCGCTCGTGTCGACGTTCCTGTGAGCGGGTGCGGCGGGGTCAGAGGTCGAACTCCGCCGGGGAGAGGCCGACCGCGAAGCACGCCTCCCGGACCACGGCCTTCTCGGTGGCGTCGAAGTCGCCGTCCGCGCCGCCGATGATGATGCCGATCTGGATCACGGCCCGCGCCTCGGCCGGCTTCTTCTTCACCTTGCCGATCTCCTGGAGGAGGCCGACCTTGCCGAAGTCGAAATCGGCTCCCAGCTTGTTCAGGTAACCGTCGAAACGCTGCTGCAGGTCGCCGGCGTCGAAATTCTGCAGCACCTCGTTGGACGCGATGAGCGAAGCCGTCCGCCGGCGCTCGGACGGATCCACCGACCCGTCCGCGGCGGCGACGAGCGCGCACATCGCCATGCTCGCGTCGCGGAAGGCCCCGCTCTTCAGCTCGTTCTTCTTGGCCGTGAGCTGGGCCTGCATCGTCTGCGTGGATTCACGGAACCTGTCCCACAGCGCCATGTCCTGCCTCCTTCGCCGGTTCGCCCGGTCCCGTCCCAGGCGATCTACTACAAGTGTAATAGCAAGTGGGGCGGCGGCCGGAGGGGGAGCGTCCGCCGGCCGGCGCTACTCCGCGAGCAGGCGGTACAGGAGGTCGTCGAGCGCGATCAGCCCGACGAGCCGCCCCTCGTCGTCCCGGACGAGCCCGAGCTGGCTGTGCTGGGCGCGCAGGGTCGTCGTCGCGGCGGCGACCGAGGCGCCGGCGGACAGCGTCGGCACGGGGTGGGCGAGCTCGGCGGCCGCCGGGCTGTCGCCGCGGATGAGGGCGAGATAGGCGTCACGTGCGTGCACCAGCCCGTCCAGCCCACTGCCCGGGGTCTGGACCAGCAGCCGGGTGTGCCCGGTCCGGTCGGCGGTGTCGATGACGGTCCGGGGCGTGGCGTCCGCCGGCACCGAGACGATGTCGGCGGCGGGGACCAGCAGCTCGGCGAGCCCCGCCTGGGGCGCGCGCAGTGCCTTGTCGAGCAGGTTGCGGTCGGCTTCCTCGATGAGGCCGAGGCGGCGGGACTCCTGGACCAGGTGCCGGAGCTGCTCGGGGGTGCGGGACACGCTCATCTCGTCACGCGGCCGGATTCCGATCAGGCGCAGGAGCGCGTTGGTGACGCCGTTGAGGGCGGTGAGCAACGGCCGGACGAACCTGGTGAAACCGCGGAACGGCATGGCCAGGACGGTGGCGGACCGCTCCGGGCCGGCGATGGCCCAGGACTTGGGGGCCATCTCTCCCAGGACCATGTGCAGGAAGGTCACCAGGGCCAGCGCGATGGCGAACGCGGCGGCGTGCGCGGCGGCCGAGGGGAGACCGAGGCCGTGGAACAGCGGGGTCAGCGTCTCGGCGAAGACCGGTTCGGAGACGACGCCGAGGCCGAGCGAGCACATGGTGATGCCGAGCTGCGCGCCCGCCAGCATCAGCGACAGCTCCCGGATGCCCGCCACGGCGGAGGCCGCCCCGCGGCTGCCCTGGGCGGCGGCCTTCTCCAGGCGCGGCCGCCTGGCCGCCACCAGGGCGAACTCGGCGGCGACGAAGAACCCGTTCCCGGCCAGCAGCAGCACGGTGAGGACGATGCCGGTGGGCAGATTCACCGGGGACGCTCCTGTTCGCCGGCCGCGCCGGAGGCGGCCTCGACCGCGCGGAGCCGGATGTGCCGCGGCACGCGGTGGTCGATGTCGACGATCTCGATCTCGGCCTGGCGGCGGGGTTCGCCGATCCGGGCCGGCGGAAGGCCGACGGTCAGCCGGTCGCCCGGCTCGGCGAGCCTGCCGAGACGTTCGAGCAGCAGGCCGGCCACGGTGTCGTAGCCGCCCGCGGGCAGGGCGATCCCGGTGGCCTGCTCGACCTCGTCCACGCGCAGCCCGGCGTCGGTGCTCCACCAGCCGTCCGGCCGCCGCCTGGCGAGCGGTTCGTCGGCGTCGTTCTCGTCGGCGATCTCACCGACGAGCTCCTCGGCGACGTCCTCGATGGTCAGCAGCCCGGCGAAACCGCCGTGCTCGTCCACCACGCAGGCCAGCCGGTCGCCCTGGCCCCTCAGCCGGGCCACCACGTCCGGCAGCGGCAGCGAGCCGGGCAGCAGCAGCGCGGGCCGGGCAAGTTCCCCGACGGTGGTGCGCTCGGCCGCGGCGCGGTCGAGGGGGTACAGTCGGCTCAGCCCGACCACGCCGACGATGTCGTCGACGTCCCGGCCCAGCACCGGGTAGCGGGTGTAGCCCCGTTCGGCGATGACGCCGGCCAGCTCCGCCGCCGTGGCCGACGCCCGCACCGAGACCACGTCGACGCGGGGCACCATCACCGTGTCGGCGGTCCGGTCGGAGAACTCCAGCGCGCGCTCCAGCAGGTCGACGTGCTCGTCGGCCAGGTGCGCCTCGGACTCGCCGATGATGTGCCCGAGCTCCTCCAGGGTGGCGCCGTGGTGCAGCTCCTCCACCGGCTCGATGCCGAGGGCGCGCAGCAGCCGGTTCGACGCGGCGTCGAAGAGCCTGATCAGCGGGCCCGCGACCATCAGGTAGGCGAGCGTGGAGGAGGCCAGCGCCCGGGCCAGCCGCTCCGGTTCGGCCAGGGCCAGGTTCTTGGGGAGCAGCTCGCCCAGCACCATCTGGACGACGGTCGCCACCACGAAGCCGGCCGCCAGGGCGATACCGCCCGCCGCGGCCCCGGGCACGCCCAGCCCGTCCAGCAGCGGTGAGAACAGCTCGGCCAGCGCGGGCTTGGCGATGAAACCGACCACCAGGGCGGTCACCGTGATGCCCAGCTGCGCGCCGGACAGCATGAACGACAGGCGCTCCAGCACGCGCACGGCGCGTTCGGCGCGTTTGTCGTCCCGCGCGGCCTGCTGCTGAAGGGCCAGCCGGTCGGCGGTGACGTAGGCGAACTCCTGCGCCACGAAATAGCCTGTCGCGACCGTCAGGACGAAGACCGCCGCCAGGCCCAGCGCTACGCTCACCCGTTCCCCTCGAAGACCGAAGCCCTACGTTCGCCGGACGCGGGCCGGCCGCCCTCGGCGGCCGGCCCGGAACGGGACCTCAGGCGCCGACGCCGTAGTCGGCGGCGATGCCGGACAGGCCGGACGCGTACCCCTGGCCCACCGCGCGGAACTTCCAGTCGCTGCCGTGCCGGTACAGCTCCCCGAAGATCATGGCGGTCTCGGTGGAGGCGTCCTCGGTCAGGTCGTAGCGCGCCAGTTCGGCGTTGCCGTGCTGGTTCACCACCCGGATGAAGGCGTTGCGGACCTGGCCGAAGTTCTGGCCGCGCTTGTCGCCCTCGTAGATGGAGACCGGGAAGACGATCTTGGTGGCCTCGGCCGGGACGGCCGCGAGGTTCACCTTGATCTGCTCGTCGTCGCCCTCGCCCTCGCCGGTGAGGTTGTCGCCGGTGTGCTCGACGGCGCCCTCGGGACTGCGCAGGTTGTTGAAGTAGACGAAGTGCTGCGCCGACAGGACCTTGTCGCCCTGGTCGACCAGCAGGGCGCTGGCGTCCAGGTCGAAGTCGGCGCCGGTCGTGGTGCGCACGTCCCAGCCCAGCCCGATCAGCACGGCGGTCAGGCCGGGTGCCTCCTTGGTCAGTGAGACGTTGCCGCCCTTGGTGAGGCTGACCCCCATGATGACTTCCCCCTCGCTCGGATGACGCCGCGGCGCCGCGTTCCGACACTTATATTACATGTGTAGTAGGTGATCTTCGGGCCGTTCGGGCACTCCGGCCGCCTGCGCCACTCTCGGTGAGATTCGTCGCCGCCTCATGGGGTCTGTCCGGCCGAAACGCCAAATCGGGGGGCTGCTGACCGTTGTCTATAGTTACTTAGAGTAGTCATCGGTTCCGGTGAGCGGAGGCACGTGGCGTTCGGCCTGAAGGAACGGGGAGGGAGGGCTAGGGCGCGGCGAGTGTCCGGGGGCGGGTCGGGCCTTGCGGTCGCCGCCGCGCCGACCATGCTGCTCGGGCGTCTGCAGGAGGCAAGGACGCTGCTGGCCCTCCGGCCTTACCGGTTGCTGTTCACCGCGCGCGTGCTGTCGTTGACCGGGACGGCGGTGGCTCCGATCGCGTTGGCCTTCGCGGTGCTGCAGTTGAACGGCCGCCCCGACCGCCAGGCCGGCTCTCTGGGGTTGGTGCTGGCGGCGGGGATGCTGCCGCGGATCGCCTTGCTGCCGGTCGGCGGGGTGGTGGCCGACCGGTTCCGCCGTGATCGCGTGCTGGTGGCGACCAATCTGACCTGCGCCCTGGCTGAAGCGGTGACGGTGGTGCTGCTCGTGACCGGAGCGGCCAGGTTGTGGCATTTAGCAGCGATGTCTTTGTTGTGCGGCACTGCCGCGGCGTTCGCCATGCCCGCCTCCGAGAGCCTCGTCGCCCATAGCGTCCCGGATTCGCTGCGCTATCCGGCCACCGTGCTGCTGATGGCCGCGCAGAACAGCGTGAAGGTGGGTGGACCGGCCCTGGGAGGAGTCCTGATCGCGGTCGCGGGATCCACCTGGCTGATCGCTTGGGATGCCCTCACGTTCATCGCCTCGGCCGTCCTGCTCGCACGGATCGGCTCCGCCCCGGCCTCGTCTCGCCGGCCCAGAACGGCAGGCGCCCTGCCCGGCCGGGAGCCCGCCGGGCTGATCCGGTTTCTGGTCGATCTCGGCGAGGGATGGATCGACCTGCGTTCCCGTCCGTGGTTGTGCCTTCTGGTCGCGCACGCTGCGTTCGTGGCACCGATCTGGATGGTCGGCTACCAGCTCATGGGCCCGCTCTACAGCGCCCGTCATCTCGGCGGCGCCGGCCCCTGGGGTAAGGCCATGGCCGCTTTCGCTGTGGGTCTACTGGCAGGTGCCGCGGCCGCGTTCGTGATGCGTCCTCACCGGGTGTGGCCGGTCGTCTGCGCCTCCACCGCCGCCCAAGCCCTGCCGCTCGGCGCCATGGCGCTGAGATGGCCCGTCCCGGCGCTGATCGGCGCCACCGCGCTCGCCGGCGTCGGCACGGCCCTCTATGCCGCGCTGTGGGGGCCGCTCCTCCAGCAGGAACTGCCACCCGACCGGCTCAGCCGCGCCGTCGCCAACTCCGCGATCGCCCAGCTCCTCCCCATCCCCGCCGCCTACCTGCTGGCCGGGCCGGCCACGCACCTGTTCGGGCCGCGCACCGTCATGGCGGCCGGCGCCCTGGCCCTCACCCTCGCCGCCGTCCTTCCGCCGTTCGCCCGCCGGATCCGCACCCTGACCCTGATCCCCTCCCGCCCCGGAAAGGCGGCCGGCCGGACCCCGCGCCAAACGGCGTGATCAAGGTTCGTTCCCGGGGCCCGGCTCGAGCCCGTCGGTGAAGCGATAGCCGAGCAGGGAGATCTCGGGGGCGAACAGTTCGGCGACGAAGTCGCGCTCGTCCGCCGAGTAGAGGGCGGAATGGTGACGCCGGTCCGTGCGGTGCTCGCCGTTGGCACGCGGAAGCTCGAGGGCGTCGCGGGGAAGGCCGAGCCGCTCGGCGATCCGGTCGAGTTCGGGGCCCAGGTTCTCAAAGCGTGCGATGTGGTCGGTGACGACCTCGGAGCCGACGGTGTAGAGGCGGAAGTTGACCACGTAGTGGGCGCTTCCCGACTCCAGGAAGGTCGACAGCGGCGGCCGTGTCGCCGGGTCGCGGTGACGGGCGTAATAGCGGGAGATCACCTTGTCCCACGGATTGCGTTCCACGCACCAGGTGTAATAGGAGGTCCAGACCTTCTCGCCGACCAGCAACCTGACCTCCGCGGCGGGCATGTGGCCGTAGAAGCGGGCCGTGCCATCGGGATCGGCGTGGTTCTGTGGTCCGCGCCCGCCGAGACTCCGCCGCAGGGCCTCGTGTCCCGCGTTCTGGATGGGCGTGATCACGTCATCGGGGCCGCACACGCGCGACAACGCCAGTTCGATGCTGGTCGAGGCGGTCTTGCGGCACCGGATGTAGATGAACCGGTGCTCATGCGAGAGGATCATTCCGGGCCGTCCCAGGGCAGCACTTCGGTTCCGTATTCGGCGGCGATGTCGTTCGCCCAGCGGAGGTCGCGCAGGTACACCGGGCCGGTGATCTCGGCGAACTCGGCGCGCACGGTGTCGGCGTGGTCGCGGTCCTCGCAGGGACCGCAGACCTGCCCCCAGGAGGCGAGCCGGGCCACGGCGTCCAGCGTCACCTCCCGCCGCTTCCGCCGCGACCGGTAGTACGCCAGGAGCCCCTCCAGGTAACGCATGCTGCGGATCCCGCAGGTGCACCACGGCTGTGGTGCGGTGTGCTCGACGTGCGCGTCCCGGGTGCCGGCCTCCTGGCACCAGTCGGATCGGCTGGTGTTCGTGCCGGGCTGCCAGACGTGGAGCTCGTCCCGCTCCTCCGTCCAGCGATGCTGGTTGCCGTCGTGGACGAACGGGCTGACCAGGCGCGCACCGTCGCGCCCGTAGTCGCCGGGGACGCTCACGGCCCACCAGCGCCAGCCGAGCAGAGGACGGTCCGCGGGGATCAGGGCTCGCCCGCCGGGTTCGTGGAACCGGTCCCAGCGGACGTCCTCCGAGGAGGGGAACGAGGACGCCGGTGCCATCAAGGATCCAGTTTCAGGCGCTTGACGTGCCGTCGGCCGGCACCGGTGATCTCCGTCCGGCCGTGGAGCACGCGGTGGTTGTCGATGACGAGCACGTCGCCCTCCCGCAACGTCAGGTGACTGACCGTGCCCGGCGCGAGAAGCGCGGAGCGGAAGGCGTCCAGCGCGGCCGCGTGCTCGTCGTCGAGGCGGCCGGACGGCTGCCGGGCGCACCAGTCGAGGATGCGCCCGTGGTACCGGACGCGTGCGCCGCCCCGGTCATCGAAGGTCAGGATCGGCCGGCGGACGATGGGATGCCCGTCCGGGCCGTCGCCGGCGAAGGGAAAGCAGGCGTCGCCGAGCAGACGCGCCTGCTCCTGCTGGCCTCGCGCGTGCAGCAGGTCCAGGATCCGGGCGACGGGTGCGAGCAGGGACCGTCCGCCCTCGCCGGGGGTGACCATGGCCAGGGCGATCACGGGATGTGGGCGGTCGTCATGCGTGGAGTCGGTGTGCGGATCGAACGCGTCACGGCCGCGCGAGACCACGTCCGGCGAGGAGGACGGATCGGGGCGTACGTCCCAGACCAGCCGGCCGGGCGTCCCGTTCCCCGCGGCGACGGCCGTGCCGGCGAAGCTCACCGCGTCCACCAGCTCCGCGTCGGTCAGCGGGGCGTGTTCGAGCACGACCGCGCCGTCCCGCCGCAGCCGCGACCGCGCGTCGGCGCGCGATGCCCGGTCTCCCGGCCGCACGTACTCAGGCCAGCCCGTGCTCACAACGGCATCTTCATGAGATTTTCAGATCCTTACCTCTCCGCGACATTCCTGTGTCCAGTGGGCTCCTGACTGCGCTCTCCATACGACATGAAAGCATAAAAACACTTCGCGATAAAGTGGGGCGGCCACCCGGCGAAAGTCGCTTAACTGATCACGAGTAAGGCTTGTCAAGGGCCACCTCCGTCTGTACCGTCCGAGTTGATGGAAGAGATCCCCTGAAGGGGAATGAGGGGCTGGAGGGCCAATGGAGGAGCGCGACGACTTCGAGGTCGAGCCGGTCGAGGCGGAACTCCCCGAGTTCGCGCTGATGGTCGACGTTCCCGACTGAGGCACCGCGATTCACGGCGCGGCGCGCACCGGCCCGCTCATGCGACTCCTGCCGGATCCTCGGTCGGCGGCCGCGGATCAAGACGATCTGCTGCGGCTGGTGCGCTCCTGCCTGGCCCGGCCGGACCTCCCGCCGGCCCCGGCCGACCTGCGCTATCCCGGCCTCGTGGCCGCCGCCCATCGTGCCCGGCGCCTGCGCCGAACCGGTCCCGGCGAGCCCGGGCGTCTCGTCGCGGAACTGCGGAGGGCGGCCGAGCGCGCCGCCGCCAGTACGCGCCGGGCGACCGCCCTTCCGGGCTGGAAAGTGGATCTCGCACCGCCTGAGCCTCATCTCGGCGAAAGTGTGGCGCGTGCACGTGAACAAATACCCGAACGCAATGACGGCAAGGCCGTCACGGTTCATCTGGCGGACTGGAACGACGAACAACGCGGAATTCTCCGGGCCGCCGCGGAACTCATTGCCCGGTCGTGGCCGGACATGCACGCGGAATTGGCGGTGCTGGTGCGCCAGGTGGCCATGCTCGCGGGGTGGGGCATCAACGGCTTCACCGATTTCACGACGCACGGAGCGATCTTCGTCAACGAGCGGAGGCTGGCGCCGGATTCCGGTGGCCCGCCACCGCGGCTGCGGCTCGCCGAGGCGCTGGTCCATGAGGGCGCCCATACCCGATGCAACGCCGCGGCCCTGACGACCCCGTTCCTCACTCCGGACGGCTCGGCCTCGGGCGCCCTGGTCGGCACGCCGCTCCGCGCCGATCCCCGGCCGTTGTCCGGGCTCTTTCAGCAGGTGGTCGTTCTGGCGCGCTGCGTCATGCTGTACGACCTGGTGCTGCGGGAAGGCGCGTCGTCCGAGCCCCAGACCGCGGCCCGGCGGGACCTTCTGCTCTCGCAGGGGCGGCAGGGCGTGGCGGCCGCGCAAGCGCACCGGCCGGAGCTGACACGGGCCGGCCAGGACGTCCTCGACGAGGCCGCCGAGGTCCTCTGTCGTGCTTGACGCGCGGCCCCAGGTGTTCCGGCCCTATCCCGCTTGCCCGGAACTGCTGTTCGGGCGCGTCGCGGCGCGCTCGGCCGCGTTCACCAGGGCCGGTGACAGCGGCGACGCCGCCCTGCTCGGCGCCGCGGCCGGAACCGAAGCCGAGGACGTGGCGCTACGCGCCCGGGCCGAACTGCTGGAACGTGCGCACAACGTGTTGGCCGGGCGCCGTGCGGAGACGTCCGGCACGGCGGGAAGCATCGCCACCTACGACGCGTTGCGCGCTGCCGGGGCACCGGCAGCGGACCCTTGCGCCTGGTCCGAGCTCAGGGACCGGCCAGAGCTGCGGCGGCGACCCCTGCTCTGGGTGGACGCCGTTTCCCTCCTCGACGGGCGGCAGGTACTCGTTCCCGCGAGCGGGGTCTTCCTGCGGCACCGTCCACCCCGGTGCTGCGCCGCGCCGATGCGCCCGGGCTCCACCGGGATCGCCGCTCACCGCACCGAGACCGAGGCGTCCCGGCACGCCCTGCTGGAGGTGCTGGAGCGCGACCTGCTGTGGCGGGCGTGGTACGGCACGGGCCCTCGGCGCACCCTCGCTCACCCCCTGCCCGACCCGCTGCCCGGCGTCCTGGGCTCCCTCGGCCTCTTCTGCAGCCTGATGTTCCTGCCCGGACCCGGTGGGACGGGATGCGTCGTGGCCTGCCTGCACGACGAGCGGGGCGGCAGGCAGAGCTTCGGCGCACGCGGCAGTGCCACATCCAAGGGGCCGTCCTTGGAAGAGTCCGTGGCCTCCGCCGTCTACGAGGCTCTGATGGTGCGGTGGAGCATGGGCACCGCGGCCGCCAGAGCCGCCCTCCGCAGAATGCGGGAACGAGGCGGCCCACCGATCGGCCCCGTCGAACACGCGCTGTACGCCTACCGGCAGCAGGACGCCCTCGCTCACCTGCGCGCGGCCGCATCCGCCACCGTCCCGAGTCCCGCCCCGGAAACCGGCTTCCGCGCGCTGGCGGAGGTGGTGGCCGATCACACCGGTGAGGACGTGCTGTGGAGACCCACCATGAGCCCGGGGCTGGCCGCGGACGACTTCGTGGTGGGCCGGGTGATCGCTCCCGGCGCGCACCGGCTCCCCGGCGACGAGCACGCCCACCCGCCGCCCGCCGACGCCCGTACCCGCCAGCCGCACCCACTGGGATGAGGAGCGCCGACCATGCCCGGATACGCCACCCGATGGGCCCGGTCCTACGACGCCTGGTTCGGGGACAACCCGCACACCGACGACACTGTGGAGACCCTTGCCCGGCTTGCCGGCGCCGGGCCCGTCCTGGAACTGGGCATCGGCACCGGAAGGGTGGCCCTGCCGCTGCGGGAGCGAGGCGTGGACGTGCACGGAATCGACGCGTCCGCGGAGATGGTCGAGTGCCTGCGCGCCAAGCCCGGCGGAGCCGGACTCCCCGTCACCGTCGGCGACCTCACCGCCCCGCCCCTGCGGGAGAAGACCTACGCGCTGATCTACATCGTCGGCGGGACCTTCTTCGAGCTGCAGACCCAGCAGGACCAGCTCCGCTGCTTCACCGCCGCCGCCGAACTCCTCGCCCCCGGCGGCCTCTTCGTCCTCGACGCACTGCTCCCCGAAGCGATCAACGGTACGGACTCGGCGTCCGGACGGCCCGTCCCCACCGCCGGCACGGACCTGGTGCTGCGCTACCGCGTCGCCGACCGCACCCAGCAGCGGTATGTCTCCCACTACGTGATCGTGGACGACGAGGGCGTCCATCATGTGCGGGTCCCGTTCCGCTACGCCGGTCACGGCGAGCTGGACCTGATGGCCTCCCTGGCCGGGCTCCGGCTCCAGCACCGATGGGGCGGCTGGGACCGCCGGCCGTTCGGGGCGGCCAGCACATTCCACGTGTCCGCCTACCAGGCGGCGGACTGACATGGCCGCGCTCCTGCCCCTGCTCGCGCTGTTCATCATCTGGGGCGCGACCACGAAGCCGCACCGCCCGTTCTCCTGGGGCATGTACTCGACCTCGACCAAGGGCCTCCTGTGGGCCGAGGACCCGGACGGCCCGCGACCGATCACCCCCGCGCAACTGGGGCTCACGCCCGACAGCCACTACCTGGCACCCGCCGACCTCCACCGCCTGACCGACCAAGCGGACGATCTCCCGCCGATCCGCGGCCTCATCATCGGCTCCCAGGGCGACTGGGCGGTCACCTACGATCCCGGCCGTCCCCCGGCCATCGTGACCCCCCTCCCCGCGGGCACCGCACCGGCGCGTCTCGCCGCCGCGTTCCGGCGCATCACATGACCGCATTCGCGGTCGCCTGCCTGGCCCTGGCCTGTGCGTGGCGGGCGATGCTCGTCCTGTCCGACGACCGCCGGATCCGCAGGCCGGCGGTCTACCGGCCCGGACTCGACTGGACCGGCGCGCACGAATTGGCACCACGCCGCAGGTGGGCATGGGCGGGCCTCACCGCGGCGCTCTGCCTCGTCCCCGCGATGGCGGCTCCCGCCCCCTGGGCACAGGCGGTCGTCATCCTCGCCGCCGGCACCCTCATCGCCTGGATCCTGCGCGACCGGATTCTGCACCCCGCCCGCTACACGTCCGTCTGCATCGCCGTCCTGGCCCTCGCCGTGGCATTGGCGCAGACCTCACCGCCGGCCGCCGGCACGGCCGCTTCCTTCTTCGCCGCGCAGCTCTACATCGTCGCCGGGCTGCGCAAGCTGCGATCGCCCCAGTTCATGTCCGGCCGCGTGATCCTGCACAACTTCGCCTACGGCACATTCCAGTCCCTGGGCGGAAACCACGAGTTCATCCCCATCCCCAGACCGGCAGAAGTCCTATCCAGCCGGACATTCCCGGCCGCATGCCGCACCGCCGCCCTGCTGACGGCCCTGGTGGAACCGGCCCTCGGCCTCGGCGCGACCGGGTTGATGCCGCCGCCCCTCCTCATCGGCCTGGCGATCCCCGTTCACCTCGGCTTCCTGCTGATCAGCCCGTACCGCATCGTCCCCTTCACGGCGGCCGCACTCGGCCTGCTCACCCTGTCCACCCTCCACCCGCTCATTCCCCTGGGCCTCCCCTCGTAGCGTGCAGACATAGGAGGTAGGCGATGGCTCGGAATCATCGGAGGTTCGATCAGGACTTCCGTGAGGGCGCGGTGCAGCCGGTCGCGCAGGACCTGGGCATCCACCTCACCCACTGCGCAAGCACCGCCGACAGGCCGGGCGCGTGAGGGGTTATGGTGCCGAGATGCTGGAAAGCGGTTCGCTGCTGTTGCTTGTGCTGCTGGCGATGGGACTCGCGTTGCAGCCGTGGGCGATTCTGGCGGCCGTCCTTCTCAACTCCGCGAAGGGCGGCGCCGCCAAGGCGACCGCCTTCCTCGGCGGCTGGATCGCGGCGTTGACCACGGTCTCGATCGCGGGCGTGGTCCTGTTGCCCGCGCGGGAGGCGTCGAAATCGGCGTCCAGCCCGCACTTCGCCGCCGACATCGTGCTGGGCGCCGTGCTCGCTGCGACCCTGGTCTGGCGCTGGCGCCGCGCCCCGGCGACGACGGACGAGGTCCCCCGGTGGGTCGGGCGCGTCGACACCATGTCGCCGGTCCTCGCCGTGTTCCTGGGGGCCTTCCTGCCCAGCTACACACTGGTCGCCGCCGCGGTCAACCAGCTGCTCGAGGCCGGCTGGACGGGCGCGGGCCTGGCCGGCGCCATCGCGCTCTTCATCGCCGTGGCGTCCCTCGGCGTATCGGTGCCGCTGGCGCTCGCGGTGTTCCGGCCTGATCTGGCACCCGCCGTCCACCGGCGGTGGCGGGACCGGCTGCTGGCGAACCGCCGGCTGGTGGCGTTCGCGACGACCGGCCTGTTCGCGGTGCTGCTGATGATCAAGGGTGCGGCGGGGCTGCTGTTCCGCTGAACCGGGGGCAGGGCGCCGATCTGCCGCGGCTCACAGGATGAGCAGGATGAAGATCACGCAGGCGGCGATGCTGATCACCCAGCTGTTGCCGTTCACCCACGTGCGCAGGGCGGGCATGGCGCGCTCCATGCGCCTGCGCAAGAGCAGGAAGGCGAGCAGCGGCAGGGAGGCGATCAGGGCGGTGGCCGCGACGAACGGCAGCGCGGCCGTCCAGTGCGCGTGGTGCTGTTCCAGGTTCGCGCCCACCGTCAGCATGACCAGGATGTCCGAGGGCATCAGCAGGATCACCAGGAAGCCGGTCATGAGGGCCTTGCGCGGCTCCGCCTCCATCAGCGAGCCGAGCCACTTCGGCGGCTCGGCCGTCTCCCGCCGCAGGTACGTCTTCACCGCCGTCATGATCAGCAGGGCCACCAGCCCGTACTGGATGAGGGTGCCCAGCGCGCCGCGGTCGGAAGGGGCGCCCAGCGAGACGTTGCGGTCGAGCAGCGCGAAGGCTCCCCAGGCGACGGCGACGCCCGTCGCCGTGGCCGCCGCCACGCCGGCGACGAAGGCCAGGGACACCGATATGGCCCGTTCGGTCGTCACCAGGATGACGGCCGACATGATCTGAGGGCCCACCATCATGGTGATGGCGAGCGGCAGTATCTGCAGGTTCACGGTTCCCCTCCGGCATCGGGCACCACGGCGTCCGAAGTCGATGGGGCGCGCCCGGCCTGGGCACTGCCGATGACGGCACGGAGCACGGTGGACAGGCGGATCGCCCGCAGCAGGTGATGTCCCCCCGGGACCGGCGGGGCGAACCTGGGGCTTGACCAGGGCTTCAGCCCACAGGAGACAAGAGAACGAAGAACATGTTCCGGACCACGATGGGGATCTTCCGCTGACCCTCAACGGCCAGAGATGCTAGGAGCCCCCGGCCGGGTTCGAACCGGCGACCTGCCGCTTACAAGGTCTCACCGCCTGAGCGGTGTGCTGACCTGCAAGTTCCCAGGCCGCTCACGAGCGAGAAGCCGATAAGCGGATTGCCTACGCTCCGAAGCTACCTCGCCTCCGCTCCCAGGTTCATACCCGCCCAGCCACTCCTATCTCACAGGCAACGCGACCCTGGCCCAGAAGCAACCAAGGTCGTTGATCTAGGAAACTCCCTTCCGCTCAGGGAATTCATGGCCCTGAGCGGTCACTTGTTTGTGTATACGCGGTCGTTCGACAGAGACTCCAACGGTGACGACCGCTCTGCGGTAGTTGCGACCGAGGGCTTGTTCGAGGTCGAGGGCAAGGCCACCGCCCTCCAACGGAGACGACCGCTTCGCGGTCGTTGTGACAGCAGGATCGCTTCAACCTCAGGAGTACAAAGCAGCCTTCAACGGAGATGACCGCCTTACGGTCGTTGTGATAGTGATTGCCCGCCTTGCGGTCCGGGGAGGCGGTGAACCTCCAACGGAGACGACTGCCTCGCGGTCGTTGCGGCATCTTTAGCGCGCCGAGCTCCTCGCAGCTCGGCCCATCCCTCCAAAGGTGACGACCGTCTCGTGGTCGTTGCGTCTCGCGCTCCTCGGTCAGCACTCCTCCTTGATGACGCGTCTCGAATGGTGACGACCGCCTCGCAGTCGTTGCGACGGGGATGCGGCGCCGTGGTCCGCAGGACGATCAACAACCTCCAACGGTGACGACCGTCTCGCGGTCGTTGCGACGATCTTCTTGTACCGCTGGATCAGCTGGACCTTGCCCCTCCAATGGTGACGACCGCTTGCGGTCGTTGTGACCTGGAGGGCGAGGGGCTGCGCGCTGGCCGCAAGTAGCTCCAATAGTGACGACCGCCTCGCGGTCGTTGTGACAAGAACTCGGCGCAGAAGTTCACGGTCAAACTGTTCCTCCAACGGTGACGACCGCTCTGCGGTCGTTGCGACGCATAAGCACATCGGCGGGATCGCGTACTCACAGATCGCCCCCCAACAGAGGCGACCACCCCGCGGTCGTTGCGACGTCCGAGGCGCCGGCCTTGGCCAGCGGCTCCTCGAACCTCCAACGGTGGCGACCGCTCCGTGGTCGTTGCGACGTCCTGGATGGCCATGGCCGAATCAATTTCGGCATGCTCCTCCAACGGTGACGACCGCCTCGCAGTCGTTGCGACGCAAGCTCAAGCAGCTCCGTTTCGGTTACGTGCTCCCTCCAACGGTGACGACCGACTCGCAGTCGTTGCGACGCCGCGGTGAAGCGCTCGTTATCGTTCGCGCCGGCTCTCCAACGGTGACGACCACCTCGCGGTCGTTGCGACGATCATCGGCATCGCCCTGACCACCGCGACCAACGGCCTCCAACGGTGACGACCGCATCGCGGCCGTTGCGACGCCGAGCGAAGGAGGGCAGTCGATCAGGCAGTGGTCCCTCCAACGGTGACGACCGCCTTGCGGCCGTTGCGACCCAAAATGCCTCCATCCCTATCTGGATGATCCTTCACCTTCAACGGTGACGACCGCATCGCGGCCGTTGCGACCCAGGCCGGGAACGCGGTCGTCAGGCGGTGATGGGTCCTCCAACGGTGACGACCGCATCGCGGCCGTTGCGACGCGCGAATGGCCGTGCCGCCGGCTACCTGGGACAGAGACCTCCAACGGTGACGACCGCATCGCGGCCGTTGCGACGCGCGGCGAGCGATTCCCACGCCTCGCACAGCGCGTCCCTCCAACGGTGACGACCGCATCGCGGCCGTTGCGACGGCATATGAACAGGCGTTTCTCCGGACAGTGACGATGCGCTGGCGGCTATGTGCTGTGTTATCGGTTCTGTTGTCCGTTTTCTGGTTCGGAACCTCTCAGGGTTTCCATGGGTGCTTGGGGTTCCGAAGCGGGTGGCTGGCAGGTGTTCACGGGGTGCGGAAGAGGCTGAGTCCGAAGTGCGATAGATCGCCGAGGACGAGTGGCCCAGGGACAGGGGTGGGGAAGTCCAGTCGCAGGCCGAAGGCGGGGCGGTTGTTGGTGCGGGTGCCGACTGTGGTCTGGCCGTTGCGGTGCTGGGGGGACCAGCGGTGGCGGCGGTAGCGCGCCCAGTGGCTGCCGGGTAGTTCGGTGATTTTGACGGGGGTGGGGAGATTCCGCCAGGTGAGTTCGCGGTTGATCTCGTTGACGAGGTGGTCGTGTGAGGTGGTGTTGCGGGGGCGCCAGCGGCTGGGCAGGAACGGGGTGGCCGAGACCCAGGTAGTGGAGGCCCCGGTGATGTTGTCAGGGAGTACGTCCTTGGCGTCGCCGTAGGCGTTGATGCGGACGTGCAGGCCGCGTGGCCCCTGGACTCCCTCTGGGACGCCGATGGTATGGCGGGCCAGATCGTTGAGGGCTGCGAGTTCGTCTTCGGCGAGGTGACCGGGGGTCCAGATCGCCAGGCCGGTGATGTGGGTGGTATCGGTGAGCGCGAGGTAGTGGGCGTGCTGGTGCCCTTTGAGGGGCTGGCTGGCGGCGTCCTTGCCGAGCAGGTTGCTGGCGCCGACGGGCTGCTGGCCATGGATCTGGGCGAGGGCCTTGATGCTGGCCGAACGCAGGGCGTCGGTGACGGCGACGGCGTCAAAAGCCTGGGGACGGGGTTTGCCCAGCAGAGAGAAGCGGACCGTGGTGACCGGTTGCGCTGGCTTGGCCGGACGCCGACGGGCGGGGGCCTGGGGACGCTGCGGCGCGGGGACGGCGTAGGGGACGAGGCGGCTGCCGGCCGGGTAGACGAGTTTGGCGCCGCGGGTGTCGGTCACCTCGGCGGTGAGGGCGTCCAGGTCGAAGGGGAAGGCGGGCGCCAGGACACCGATCTGGTCCATGCCGTGCGGGGCTTCGCCGTCCAGCAGCGGCACCGCCCGCGTGACTCCCGTGGCGGGCGGGGCGTAGCCGGTGCTGGCCTGGCACTGGCTGTCGGCGCGGCCCAGGTAGGGCAGGGACGTCGCGAGCCGGGCCAGGGCCTGTTCCTGCTCGGCGGGCAGGGTGATGGGCCAGTGGACGCCGATGGTGGCGTTGCCGCCTAGGACCGCGAAGGCGTCCAGGGCCAGGTCGGTGCTGGGGGAGCCGGTGCGGTGTTTGGAGTCGGGCAGGTAGTGGCGGGTGTGGGAGAGCCGGTAGGGCGGCAAGGTGTAGTCGGGCGGGACGGCCAGCGCCTGCAAGAGCCCATGGACGGTGTCAGCGTCCAGGTCAGGGGCGCGTAGCTGCCACACCGAGTACAGGGCGCGCAGGATCCGCCAGGGGGACGGCGGGATCTCCACGGCGCCCTCGTTGACGTAACGTCCCCAAGGGGTCGCGTGGTAGCGCTTCCAGGGGAAGTGCAGGCCCAGGTCGACGCTCATTTGGACTTTTCCTCCCACAGGACCGTGATCGGTCCCGCGTCCCCCAGCAGCTCGGCGCAGGAGGAGGTCAGCTTGGTGATGCGCTCGGTCAGCTCTTGCAGGCTGGGCAGGTCGGCGAGGGCCTGGTCGTCGGCGATGTCCAGGTCGCAGGCGGTGCGCAGCCGCAGCCCGCGCGACAGCAGGGAGCGGATCTCCCACAGGGCGATCAGGGTGAGCAGTTCGGTGGCGTCGGCGCCGAGGTTGTAGGAGCGCAGCAGCTCCACGTCGACGGAGAACATCGCCTGGATCTCGCGGGCGGTCCACTCGACGCGGTGGAAGGGGATCGATCCGTACCCCTCGCTGGTCCCGCCGCCGGTGCCCTCCTTGTCGAGCTGATGGCGGACGCGGTCGGACTTACGGCCGCCGCTGACGGCCTGGCGGACGTCGTAAGCCTCGATCACACCCGACACCGCGCGCGGGAAACGGGGCTGGCCGAACCACTCTTTCTGGTTGAAGAAGATCCCGTGGATCAGGCAGAACGGGTCCAGGCGCATCAGGGCGCGCGCCATCGCGGTGCGATTGAGCGGGGTGTCCTTGGCCAGGCCGAGACGCTCGGTGATGACCTTCAGCATCTTGGTCCCGTCCAGGGTGGCTTCCCGGATGAACGGAGACGCGAGCCGGTGGGCCTCCAGCCGGCTGGAGGTCAGGAACTCCTCCGGCTGCTGTTTGCGCTGCACCCGCACATACGGCAGCGCTGCGAATAGCTCGGCCGGCTGGTCGGCGGCAGCATCCCAGGCGGTGGCCTCCAGCCGGTTGGCCATCGACTGCACCGATTCCACCAGCAGCGCTTCCTGGATCTGCCCGTCATCGGTGAAGCGGTCAAACTTGGCGGCGCCGATGTCGGGGAAACCGGTCGGCTGGAACGTCGAGCCCAAAGCGGGACGTAGCTGGACCTGGAACCGCAGACGAGGCTTCTCCAGAACGTTCATGAACGGGCTCCTTCGCTGGGCTGAGAGGTGGGTTGAGCCGCCACGGCGGCCACATGGATCACTGCTCGAGTTCGATGAGACGAAGGCACGCGCAGCAGCAGCGCGCCGGCCAGGCGTGCCCCGTCGATCGGCATTCGCGTCAGGTCGGCGGCCTCCAGCACAGGAGGACAGCCATTGATGGACAGCCACCTGAGCACGTCGGCGGAGATGGAGGACGGCCCGGCCGCCAGCAGGCGTGTGATCCACTCCGGCCGCGCAACGGGACGGGTGGAGAAGTCCGCGCTGTGGTCGTCCTTCGGCAAGCCGACCGGACGCAGAGGCAGAGGAGTGGTGCCGTAGAAGGGCAGCAGCGCGGCCAGCATCGGATGCAGCAGCGGCTTGGGCGTCCGCGGCCACGCCGCAGCCGTGGTGTACCGGCATCCCAGCGCCAGCAGCCCGTTGAGGTAGTCGGCGGTCAGCTGATCGTCCAGCTTGCCCAGCGCGTAATCCTGGACGAGCCCAACCGGCAGCACCTGCCCCTGTTGGAAGCTGCTCGACACCACCCGTCCGCCGTCGTCCTCGCCCACGGCATTGGGAGACGGCGACCCGGCGGGAAAGGTGCACAGACGATGCGCCTGCGCCAGCACGGTGGCCAGGGTGGCGCCGTTGAGGTCAAGGCGCGTCGCAGTGCGGTCCGACCAGGTCAGCTCGCGCCGCCCGTACTTGCCCGGCTGCGCCTGGACGCGGGACACCAGCCCGCACAGCGACCGATCAGGTTGAGGGTCCTGCAGGGACGCGAAACCGGCCGCGATCCACAGCTCGTCGCTGTCCGGTAGGAGCGCCAGCCAGTCGCCCGGCTTAGTGGTGTAGAACGGGCCCAGTTGGCCACGCACGGCTCCGGACTTGCCCACGGTCTGGTGAAGCCGCCCGAACTCGATCACGAACCGGGCGAGCGCGGCACCGCCACCGCCGGCGGCGGCATCGTAGACCGACTGCTCGGTTCGCCGTAGTGCGGTCGCCACCCCGGCCGGGAGCGCGATGCGCTTGAGCCGCTGAAGCCATTCATACGGAGCGCGCAGCACTTCGACTTCGCTATGCGCCTGCACGGGGAGCCGTCCGACCGGAACGGCCAGCGGGTTCTGTCCGAGTCGGGAGGCGATGACGAATCGCCGGAACGCCGACAGCCCGCGATCGACTCCCAGCGACGCCACCGCGAGCGTGAACTCAAGCCCGGTACGGGCTTGGCGGCCGTTCCACTGCGCCCGTCCCTCGCCCAGCAGGTGCTCGACCTCGGCCAGCCCGGCGGGTTGCGGCCACAGCGGGATCCACTGCTCGCCCTTGACCTCCTCGCCGGTGGCGGCGGTGTCGTAGCCGACCGCTGAGGCGCGAGTCAGGAACGGCAGCGCGCTCTCGCCGAGCGCGGTGTGGTTGCGGCGGGTCACCGCCGAGGCGAACAGCAGCGTCCCTTCCAGGCTCAGGATGAGACTCCAGGGGTTGGCGAAGCCTGCGTCATCGGCCTTCTCGTGGGGGCTGGACAAAATGCCGCCTGCCCGGCCCGGGTCGTACTGGCCGACGGTGTCGCGCAGGTAGGGGACGTCCTCGCGGCCGAACAACGCCGCCTGCGCCCACGCCCATGCCTTGGCGCGCCGGGCATCGGGACCGGCGACCAGCAGCAGTCGCTGCAAGAACGTCGCCGACAGTTCCTGGCGACCGAAGTTCCCGCCGGTGCCGGTCAGCGGGCTGAACCGCACATCGTCGGTGGTCAGCGTCACCGCGACGTCCAGCCAGGGCAGCGCCTCATCAGACAGCCGGGCGCGGCACAACCGCACCACGTCGGCCTTGCGGTCGGCCGCCCACAACGGCCCGCCTTCCCAGCCGCGCTCGCGCGCGATCGCCACCACCTGGTCGGCCTGCTCGATCACCGCCCGCAGCCCGGCGAAACGCGGCTGCTCGCTGCGGCGGAAAGCGTCCAGGGCCTTCTCGGCGGTGACGCTCTTGCCGTTGCCGGCGAACCCGGACCCGGCGTTCCACGGCGACACGATCGGGCTCGGCGCGTACTCGTCGACCAGCCAGCCGGTCAGCTCGTCGGCCGATAGCGACGTCGACAGCACCGCCACATCCCCCGACCAGGCCAGCCGCGCCGCCGGATCCTTCTGCGCGGTGATGGTGCGCAGCAACCCCAGCGCGCCCAGGTAGCCGGCCAGGGTGTCGGCACGCAGACCAGCCAGCTTGTGAGTGCGGATGGCAGGCGCGGTTGCGGAAGTCATGCCTGCTCCTGCTCGTAGGCGCGGCTGGCCCGCCAGTCCGCGACACGCACTAGCGCTTCGAGGAACGCCAGCCGGAACGGCCCCAGATCCGGACGGTCGCGGAGCCGCAGCACCCGCTGCGTCCACGATTCACACCCTGCCCCGTCCGAACCGTCGAGGTCCGCGCCGATCCGCAAGGGCCCCAACGACAGCTGCAGTTCGGGCAGCACCGCCACCCCCGGCATGTCCAGCGCGAGTGTCCGATCGCCTTCGGCCACACCCAGGACGCGGCCGTTCTCGTCGGGCAGCGACCGGATGCTCACCCGGACCTTCCCGTGATGGGCCGCGGCCAGGTAGGTGACCAGATCGGCTTCGCTCTCATCTTTCAGCAGGTCGCAGCCGGGGTGCAGCAGCATCAACGCGCTCACCAGCTCATGCCGGACATGCACCGGCCGCGGCTTGGGCGACGCGGCGGGCTTGGCAGGTTCAGCGGGCTGTGAGGTATCGCCGGATGGGGCGGCTTGGGCGGACTTGGCCCACACCCCTTCGCTCGGAGGCGCCTTCTTGCCGTCGGCGACGCCGGACAGCAGCATCGCCTGGAACGCCGGATGCGCCTTCCCCAGATCATGGAACCGGCCCCCGGCTTTGGCCGCATCCAGCAGTGGCTCGGGGAACCCCGCCAGCCGGGATTCGTACTCGCCCAGCACGTCGCCGACTTCGCGTTCGACGTCGGCCAGGTGCTGCTCCAGGCTGATCCAGTCAGGGCAGCCGTAGGAAGAGCGGTCCTTGCGCAGCGCGTCGGCGTCGACGTCGGCACCCCCGACCGGCTCCACCGGCGCCTTACGAGCGGGTGCCCATCCGGTGGTGGCGCTGTAGCCGCCATCGGCGGCGTTCAACAGCAACACCGTTCCGGGCACCACATCGCCCTGCGACGCCGACCGCCATCCGCCCGATACCCGCTCATACGCCCACAACCGGCGCCCGGTCTTGAGGAGTTTGCGGATATCGCCCACCGGCACCGGACACAACTCCGCTCGCCCCGCAAACGGGTCGTCCTCCGCCGGGCGCCCCGAAGGCATCGACCGCCAGGCGACCATGACCGTGGACTCGTCGGCGTCACGCACCCACGGCCCCACATCCACGTCGGCGCCCGACAGGTCCGGCTGAGTGTCGAACAACTGCAGAAGATCCCGGCGGCGCAACATCGCATGCACCGGACTGCTCTGGGCGACCTGCACCGCCTGCAGCTCCAGCGTCGTCAGCGACCTGCCCTCCAGCTCGGTGAGCATGCGCTCCGCGGCGTCCAGATCCTGCGGCTCATAAGGAGCGGCGGCGGCCTTGGGAGGAGGACTCCACAACAGCTCCGCGCCGTCCGGCCATTCACCCGCCCGGTTCAGCCGGCCAGCCCGCTGCACTACCGAACTCCACCGAGCCGTCTCGGTGAACAGCACCTGCGACGACACATCCACTCCCGCTTCCAGCGCCTGTGTCGCCACCACTACGCGCCCTGTCTGCGGAACCGGCTCCTTCAACCGCGCCGCCAACCGAGCGCGCTCACCGGGACGGAAACGCGAATGCACCAAAAGCAGCTCAGCCTGCGGAGAAGTCCGCTCCAGCGCGGCGAACACCGCCGTCGCACGCTCCACGGTGTTCAAGAACGCGATCGTTTGCGTCCCAGGCCGGTGACGCTCGACCAGAACCTTGGCCAGCGCCTCGCCATAGGCCTTGGCCTCATCCGGCAGGCGCAGCCGCTCGAACCGGCGCAGCGCGTTCAGCCGCGTCCCCAACGGGCCGTCGAAATCGGCAGCACCCAGCGCGACCGTCCGCGCCGCCTCACCATCCACCTCGGGCAACCGATGATCGGGAGTGCGCAGATCACCGGCGTCCAGGGTGGCCGACATCCACATCGTCGCGGTCTTCGTCACCGAGCCCAGCGCATCGCGCAGCCCCTGCAGTTGCGCACTGGTTCCCAGCGCCGGCCCGAGCAACTGCGTCTCGTCCAGCACCCACTGCGTCCCCGCGTGCAGCAGCCCGAACGACACCGGCCACCGCGTCCGCGGCTCGGCATACCCGCGCATCAACGCCCGTGACAAGACCATGTCCTGCGTCCCTGCAAAGATCGCCGGATCCGCAGGCCGCACCTGCCAGGCGTCATCATCGCGATCGACACCGCCCATCAGCACATGCAACTGCACCTTGTCCGCGAGCCCCAGGTTCGCCAGCCAGGTGCGGATCTCCCCGACGGTCTGCTCAACCAGCGTCCGCATCGGCAGCACATACACCAGCCGATGTGGAGTTACTGCCCGCGTCGGCCCGTTCTCCATCAACCGCCACAACCACGGCAACACCGCCGCCGCAGTCTTCCCCGCGCCCGTCGGCACCGTGCACAACACCGGAAGACCACCAAGCGCGATCTCCCGCTGATACGGATACGGGCCATACTTCCTGGCGGTAGCCCGCAGCACGAACTGATCGAACCCATCACTCATCGCGATCACTCCAGTGAGGAAGGTGACGCCCGACAGGCTGTCACAACCCACTGACAAAACGTGCACCGAATCGATCAATCCACAAGGGCGCGCACCACAAGACGATCTACGCTCAAAGAAGAGCTCTTGCTTCGGAACCACAAGCGCCCACAGAATTTCCGAGAGGTTCCGAAGCTGAAAACGGACATCGGGATAGGAAATGCATCGTGAAGTTGATCGAATTGCGTCGCTCTTTGTAGTCGCCGCTCGTCAGATGCCGTGGCAACGACCGTCCACCGGTCGTCACTGTTGAAGCATCGACACCTCATGCCCGGGGAAGATCCTGCGCGGCGTGGCAACGACCGTCCACTGGTCGTCACTGTTGAAGCATCTGCCAGAGGCCGCGGTCTACCGAGCCATCGGTGGTGGCAACGACCGTCCACCGGTTGTCACTGTTGAAGCGAGCGCAACGCGGTGACGCTGCGTCGTGAGGAGCGGTTGCAACGACCGTCCACCGGTCGTCACTGTTGAAGCATCTGGCGGCCTTGCACCGGGACGAGGTTGTAGCGGTTGCAACGACCGTGCACCGGTCGTCACCGTTAAAGCATGCGGCTCCGCTGGGACGATGGAGGCGCGGCCAACGTTGCAACGACCGTGCACCGGTCGTCATGGTTGAGGGGATGCACAGCTCCCTGTCTGCAAGGTTCGGGTGGGTATGACAACGGCCGGCCGCCGGTCGTCACCGTTGACAGGTGGTATCGAGGTGAACAACTGTGCGGCCACGGCTCCCCGCTGATTGCCGCTGCCCCGTTCGACGATGGGTGTAGTCCGTAATCAGGGAGTTCATGGGCTGAGCGGACGGCTTGCCGCAATCGAACCGTGTCCAACCGAGACACATTGGCCGGTCGGAGGTCAGCGGTGTGTCCTGTCCGGCAATGCCAGCGGGGGCGAGGGCAACGCGAAATGCTCAGCGATGATCGCCACCGTGTGCGCGCCGTCGGCGTTGAAGGCGGGGTCGGCGTCGTACCGGGAGGTGTCGCGTCCGACGATGCGTTCTGCCAGCAACTGAGGTAGGAGGAAATCAGCGTGCCAGCCGCCCCGGTGGCTTTCGCGGCCGCCGAAGTTGAAGTACATGGTCTCGAACCCCTCTCGGTAGTGCGCGAACTGGATGGGATGGTTCCGGCATGCTTGCTGGTTGATCCGCTGCTCTGCGGGGCAGTCGCACACCCAGGTGGACAGGAACACCGTCTCCGCGCCGTCCTGGTGTGTGAGTGCCCTGGCCAGGTCGTTGGGGCCGGCGTAGGGAAGGTGGCCGGTGCGCGGATGGGCGGGCTGCACACACCACGCCCATCCCGAAGTCTCACCCGAGGCGGTGATCGGGGTTTTGCCGTATTCGGTGATGAGGGCAGTGATCTCGGTGAGGCCGAGGCCCCGGCCGAACGTCACGAACACCTCGCCGTCGGCTCCCTGAACCCAGCTCACGGCGCCGCCTCCACCGTCGTCGACAATGGTGGCGAGGGGAGTTGGAAGAACGCCGTGATCACTCGGACTATGTCCTCCTCCGCTCGCTCGTAGGCCTCGTCATCGTCGTCCTCGTTCCACGCGTCAGGGCCGATGACCCCGGCGGCGAGCAGTTCCGGGGAGAGGTAGTCGGGGTTGTCACCGACTCGCTGTTCCACATCGTCCAGACTGAAGTGCAGGATCCAGCGACCGTCGCGGGCATAGCTGAACTGAGGCGCGTGCGCTTTGGCGCTGCACGGGTCGGTGACGAACTCCACGACCTCCACCCCGCCTCGGGATGCCGGGAGATGGCCTGCCATATCCCAGTCATCGGCCTCGGGATTGGCCATCGGGTGTACCACCCATGCCCAGCCGTTCGCCTCCCCGCTGCAGATCACCTCCCGGTTCACCTCGCGGATGTGCTGTATCAGGCCGGCGAGCGGCAGACCGCGCGCGAACACGATCTGCGAATCGTCTGGAACGCAGCTGTCCCACAGGCCCATAAGGCTTCACCTTCACTATGGAGACAACAAGATCAAGATCTCGGCACCTTAACCACAGGCACCGACATCCGCTGAATCACCTGTCGGCTCGCTTTTTTGCATCAGACCCGTGCTGCGCCATGAAGCTGAACGGCGCGGCTTCCTGGCAGGCCCTGCCGGGTGAGGCGGACTGCTTCCAGAGGCAGGCAAGATCAGCGTCCCTGCCTGAACCGGCAGTTCACTGCTTTATTGAGTTCGTACTGTTCTCTTCGACGATTGGATCCGTACCACGCTGCATCAGGCGGCACGGTCTCGGCCATCAACGCCGTTCGAACGCTCGCAGTCGCCCACCTGGAGGGCTGAACTGGAGATCCTGGCGTCCGTCCAGGGTTGGCAATGGCCGTCCAGTGCGAAGGAGCTCGACGAACGGCAGGGCGTCACCCCACACCAGGTGGCAACGACCGTCCACCGGCAACGCGCTAGCGCATTCGGATCGGCCGCGCTCGTCGCTGGCGGGCTACACGCCCACACCGACGGCTTCACCTCCTGGCCGTCCTGGCCGGTGCGGCCAGAGCTGCCGTGGGCTGGCGCGAGGCCGACCCGATCGTCAGCCTGCTCATCACCGTCGCGATCCTGTCGGTGCTTCGCCAGGCCTGCTGCCGGCTCATGAGCGCCGTCGACGTCGAGCACGCGATTCCCCAGCTCGCCGTCGCCACCGTCCATGTCGATCCGCAGTCCCACGGTGCACCGACATCGTCACCTTCGACAACGCCACCAGCACGAGTACCTAGCGGCGAAGTAGGCAGAGGTCGCTGCGCTGGGGACAGGAGTCGTACTGGATGCCGACCAGTTCGGAGAGACGAAGCCCTGCCGCCTTGAAAAGCGACAGGATCGCGTAGTCGCGGCGCTGCTCGAAGGACTGCCTTGAAGACCGGGATGACCCTCTCGCCCACCGTGGGCGGGCTGGGTTTGGTCATCGGGACGAGCTGCTTGAAGAACTGCTGCAGGGCTCGGTACTGGTTGTTGGCGTAGCTGTCGGAGTAGCGCTCCAGCAGCCACACGGTCCACGCCCGGATGTCGTCCGCGACGACCTCGTCCCAGTCCGTGTGCTCGGTCTTGCCGAGAAGGTGCTCCGCGGCGAACCACCGAGCGGCCAGGACGTAGGTGCGGACGGTCTTCTCTGCCTTTCGTTCGGCGTGGAGATGGAGGGTGAACGAGTTGATCGCAGCTTGGAACGGGCCTGCGGCCAGGTTCTTCGGCTGCCGGGGACTGATCGTTCCCATCGCCTGGAAGTTTTCCTCTGTCTCAGCGGTGTACACCGGCGGTGATCAACCCGTTATCGGTGTTCTCGCTGCTCAGAGGCGGTAGGAGCCCCCGGCCGGGTTCGAACCGGCGACCTGCCGCTTACAAGGCGGCTGCTCTGGCCAACTGAGCTACAGGGGCCTGCCGCGCTCAGGCGGCAGGCCTCACAATACCGTCGCCGGCCCTTGTGTGCGTATCCCCGGAAGGACGCCGAATCCCTAGGCTGCGGGGGAGTGCCGAGTGGGGGAGTGGCGTGTGAGCGTGCGCGATGAGGTCGAGGGTGTGCTGCGCGAATGGGACGCCTTCGAGGTGGGGCGCGGCGGCGATCCGGTGATCGACTATGACTGTGTGCCCGGCGGGGACGCGCCGCCGCCCGCGTCCGACCGGCTCACTGTTCACCGGCGGCTCGCCGCGCTGCGGGCGCGGGCCGAAGGGCCCGTGGCGGCCCGGCTCGACGCGGACCTGGCCTACCTCGGCGCGCTGCTCGGGGAGCGGCCCGCGCTGAACGACTACGTGCGCGTCACCCAGGGGTGCGAGGCGCGCGGGTGGACGGAGGAGTACACCGAGCAGCGCGGCGCGCAGGCGCGGGCGGCCCTCGCCGACCTCGGCATCGCCTGGGGACCCGAGGCCAATGAGGAGCTGCGGCGGCTCGAAGGGCGGCTCGACGTGGCGGACGCGCCCGACGCCATCCGCGCGGCCGTCGCGGAACTGGAGCCCGCCGTGCGCGCGCTCACCGGGAGCACCGCGCGCTACAACCTGAGCATCGAGACGGCCGAGGTCGAGGCGTACTGGGCGTACTGGCTCGACGGGGCGGGGCCCGACGTGCGGCTGCGCCTCAACCTGCCGAACGTGGACTTCACGCAGGTCGGCGCGCGGCAGTTCGCCCTGCACGAGGTGCTCGGGCACGGATTGCAGAGCGCGAGCCTGGCCGAGCGCGCGGCGCGGGAGGACGTGCCGTGGGTGCGGTTGCTGTCGGTGCACGCCCTGCACCAGGTGGCCTTGGAGGGGCTCGCGCAGGCGTGGCCGCTGTTCCTTTCCCTGGACGACGAGGTGCTCACGGCGCGCGTGCGGCTCGATCACTACGTGCAGCTCGTCCGGGCCTGGTCGCATGTGGCCATCAACGAGGGAACCCCCGCCGTCGAATGCGCCGACCGGATGCGCGCGCGCCTGCCCTGGCTGACGGACAAGGCCATCGCGCTCCCGCTCGCCGGCCGGGGCGCGGACCCGATGCTGCGGTCGTATCTGTGGGCCTATCCGGCCGGAGTCGACTGGTTTGCCGCATTGGCCGAGGCCGGTGGGGAAGTGGCGTCGAAGGTGCTTCACGCTGCTTATCGCGAACCGCTCACGCCGTCCGATCTGGCCCGCTTGTGGCCCGAGGGGCCGGTCATCGGCGGTCCAGGCGCCTGAGCGAGGAAAACGAGCGAGATTGCCGAAGTGAGTGCGGAGGGTGACGGATGAGTCGTAGTGTTGCCCTCTGAACAGGCCGTTCGGTGGGTTCCGCCGCGTGGGAAGGCCGTTCGCCGGGTCTCCGCTCTCCCTGGGCCCGCGACGCGGCATTCCGGTGGATTCGCCGCAATTCCGGATGAACTGGGGTTGCTTGCGGGCAAGGTTGACCTTGCCGTGGCGACTTTTTCCCGCGTTCTCGCAAACTGGCCACTGACTGGCATCATTCTTTGATCTCATAGTGATGACGTCACTACACAGAGTCATAATGGGTCAGGGGAGGGCCGGATGGTCTGGGACTCAGGGCCGCCCGAGCGCAGGGGCAGCGGCCATGCCCGGCAAAGGCAGCCGAAACGCTATGCGGCGATGGCGCAGGACGAGAGGTTCCGACTGCTGCGGATGAGGTTCCGGCGGCTGGCGCTGACCGTCGTCGCCACGTTCATGGGCTGGTACCTGCTGTACGTGCTGTTGTCGGCGTTTGCCCGCGGGCTCATGGCGCAGCCGGTGATCGGCAACATCAACGTCGCGCTGCTGCTCGGGGTGCTGCAGTTCGCCTCGACGTTCCTGCTGGCCTGGTGCTACACCGCCTACGCGCGCCGGGTCCTGGACCCGCTCGCGCAGGTGCTGCGGGCCGAGGCCGACCAGGCCCCCGGCGTGCCGTTCGCCCGCCGGGCGCCGCACGACGCCGACGGCGGGCCGCGGCTGCGTCCCGGCTTCGGCGCGCTGCCGGGCCACGTCCCGGGCGCCGCGCCCGAACCGCACGCCGGACCGCGCGGCGTCGAGCAGCACGGCATCGAGCAGCACGACACCGAGCAGCGCGGCCGCGAGGGCTGGGCCGGCCCCGTCCGGCCGGATCCGGGATGGCTGCGGTGAGCGCCGCGCCCGCCGCGCCGCTCGCCACCGCGGCCACCGGGAACGTCGGCGGCCGCGCGCTGACGTTCGGGATGTTCCTGGCGTTCATCGGCATCACCCTCGCCATCACGATCTGGGCGCGCGTCAACACCAAGAGCGCCGACGACTTCTATGCGGGCGGCCGGATGTTCTCCGGCCCGCAGAACGGCATCGCGCTCGCCGGCGACTACATGTCGGCGGCGTCGTTCCTCGGCATCGCCGGGATCATCGCGCTGTCGGGATACGACGGTTTCCTGTACTCCATCGGCTTCCTGGTGGCCTGGCTGCTCACGCTGCTGTTCGTCGAGCTGATGCGCAACGCCGGCCGGTTCACCATGGCCGACGTGCTCGCGCACCGGATGCGGCAGCCCCCGGTGCGCACCGCCGCCGCCGTGTCGACGGTGACGGTGTCGGTGTTCTACCTGCTGGCGCAGATGGTCGGCGCGGGCGCCCTGGTGTCGCTGCTGCTCGGCATCCACCCCGGCGAGAGCTTCCTGGGGATGTCGGCCGGCACCGCCAAGACGCTGACGATCGTCGCGGTCGGCGCGCTGATGATCGTCTATGTGATGTTCGGCGGCATGAAGGGCACCACCTGGGTGCAGATCGTCAAGGCGGGGCTGCTGCTCGCCGGCGCGTTCGTGCTGACGCTGCTGGTGCTGGCCAGGTTCGGGTTCAACCTGAGCTCGCTGCTCGGCTCGGCCGCCGAGGCCAGCGGCAAGAAGGACGCGTTCCTGCAGCCCGGCCTGAAATACGGCCGGGAGGTCCCCGGCGACCCCGCGCGGACCCTGCTCAACAAGCTGGACTTCATCAGCCTCGCGCTGGCGCTGATCCTCGGCACCGCCGGCCTGCCGCACATCATCACCCGGTTCTTCACCGTGCCCGACGCGCGCGCCGCCCGCACCTCGGTGAACTGGGCGATCGGGCTGGTCGGCGTGTTCTACCTGATGACGCTCGCCCTCGGGTTCGGCGCGTCCGCGCTGGTCGGCCGGGCCGCCATCGTCGCCCAGGACCCGGCGGGCAACACCGCCGCGCCGCAGCTCGCCCAGGCGGTCGGGCAGCACATCGGCGGCCGCGTCGGCGGCGAGATCCTGCTGGCCTTCATCGCCGCCGTCGCGTTCGCCACGATCCTGGCGGTGGTGTCGGGCCTGGTGCTGGCCTCGTCCACCTCGCTCGCGCACGACTTCTTCGGCCACGTGCTGATGCTCGGCCGGCCGCGCGAGTCGCAGGAGGTCGCGGTGGCGCGCTTCTCGGCGCTGCTCATCGGCACCTTCGCCGTCGTGCTCGCGGTGATCGCCCGCAACCTCAACGTCGCGTTCCTGGTGGCGCTGGCGTTCGCGATGGCGGCCGCGGCGAACCTGCCCGCCATCACGCTGTCGCTGTTCTGGAAGCGGTTCAACACCGCCGGGGTGGTGGCGGGCATCTACGGCGGCCTGCTCAGCTCGCTGGTGCTGGTCTTCCTGTCGCCGGTGGTCTCCGGCAAGGTCGACCCGGTGACGGGCGCGAGCCAGTCGCTGTTCCCGCTCGGCGTCGACTTCCACGTGTTCCCGATGGAGAACCCCGGCCTGGTGTCGATCCCGTTCGGGTTCCTGTGCGCCGTCCTCGGCACGCTGCTCGGCCGCGAGAAGGCCGACCCCGAGCACTACGACGACCTGTCGGTCCGTTCGCTGACGGGCGCCGGCTCGGTCTGAGCCACCGCGCCCCCGCCCCCGGGCCCCTCCCTTGCGGAGGGGTCCTTTGCGCAGGTGGCAGTGGGTGCTTACGTGGTCGGCCTAACACCGTTTTCCGGCCAGAGGTTACCGAGCGGTAGGGCATGCTGGACGGCATGAAGCCCAAGCCCTTGCTCGCCTTGGCCGGCGCGATCGGCGGCACCGTCCTGGCCACCGCGGGAGTCGCCGCGTTCGTGATGGGCGACGGCGACGACGACGCCGCCCGTCCCGCGGCCAGCGCCCGCCCCCAGCAGAACACCGGGCAGATCGCGGCGGCGCTGCGGGCGAACGGGGCGACCGGCTGCGACGCCGACGGCACCCGCGTCGAATGCCGCTACGACGGCCACTACGTCGCCGCGACCGTCATCACCCCCGGCATGGGCATCAGCATGCAGACGGCGCTGGAGGGCTGGCGCAGCGGCGTCGGGCAGAGCGCGCTCGGCGAGCAGGGCGCGTTCGCGATCCTGCAGGGCCCCAACTGGCTGGTGACCGGGCCCGGCGAGCTGGTCGACAGGATCCGCCCGTCCCTCGGCGGCCGCGCCCTGCACTGCGACCAGCCGTACGGCACCTGCTCCTGATCCACCGCGGGCCGGGACACGTTCCCCAGCCCGATATCCTCCGGGCAGGTGGACGCGGCCGGAAGTCCCGCGCTGTCCGGAAGCGTGCCCTCATGCGCCGAGTGCCCGAGCGGGCACCGGGCGGCGTGGCAGAATGTCAACTCGCGTCTCGCGGGTCGGCCGGGGCGCGACGAGGGGCCGGGGCCACCGAGGCGCCCGGGTTCCGTGCCGCAGCGGACGTCCCACGGTCCGCGGCCGGCTGCCGGGAGGAGGTGCGGCGGGTGTCCCACGCGCGTCGCCGCCGTTCCCTGCCGCAACCCCGCCTCGGCGCCCGCACCGCCGCGGCGCTGACCGCGCTGACCCTCACCGCCGCCGTCGCCGTCCCCGCCGCGCTGGCCCCCGAGGACGGCCCGGACCACCGCGCCCGCCACGTCCGCGGCGCCGCGGCCGGCGCCCTGCTCGCGGCGCCCACCGACCAGATCCGCGCCCGCGAGTGGCACCTGAACGCGATGCGGGTGCCGCGCGCCTGGAAGTGGTCCAAGGGCGCCGACGTCACCGTCGCGGTGCTGGACACCGGCGTCGACAAACGCCACCCCGACCTGGTCGGCCGCGTCGACACCGGCCCCGACCTCACCGGCGGCGCCCGGCGCCCCGGCAGCAAGTACTGGGGCCTGCACGGCACCTCGATGGCCAGCATCATCGCCGGGCACGGCCACGGCGCCGGCCAGCAGGAGGGCGTCATCGGGGTCGCGCCGCAGAGCCGCGTCCTGTCGATCCGGGTCACCTGGGAGAACGACGACCCGATGCGGCAGAACGGCGCCCAGGTCGGCCACAACCGCAACGCGGCGGTGGCGCAGGGCATCCGCTACGCCGTGGACCACGGTGCGGGGATCATCAACATGTCCCTCGGCGGCGGCCAGTTGCTCTACAACGGCAACAGCACCGAGGAGTCGGCCATCCGGTACGCGCTCGACAAGGGCGTCGTGCTGATCGCGTCGGCCGGCAACGACGGCGCCGGCGCCAACCGCAAGAACTTCCCCGCCGCCTACCCGGGCGTGATCGCCGTCGGCGCGCTGGACCAGAAGGGGCGGCTGTGGAAGGACAGCAACCGCCGCCCCTACGTCGCGGTGTGCGCGCCCGGCGTGGAGATCGTCAGCGCGGACACCGGCAGCGGCTACGTCGTCGGCACCGGCACCAGCCCGTCCTCGGCCCTGGTCGCCGGCGTGGCCGCGCTGATCCGCTCCCGCTACCCCAAGCTGACCCCCGACCAGGTCCGCCAGGCGCTGGTGCAGGGCTCGCCGGCCCGCCCGGGGCAGCCGACGGGCACCTCCACCTGCGCCGGCCCGCTCGACGCGACCCGCGCCCTGACGGCGGCGGGCAGGCTCAACCGGACGGCGCACGGCAAGGTCGCGGCCCCGCCGGCGCCGGCCGCCCAGCCGACCCCGGTCGCCCACGACGCCGAGCAGGGCACCGAGACGCTGATCGTCGGCATCGTCGGCGGTGGCGGTGTCGTCGTCCTGGCCGGGCTGATCCTCGGCTGGCGCCAGCGCCGCCGCCCGGGAGACGAACCGGACCCCTTCGACGAAGGTCGCCCCGAGCCGGCCATGGCCGAAGCCCACGGCCTGGCATCCAACGCCGGCACGACCGGTCCTGCGCCGGGCGCCCTCGACCTGACCGCCCCGGCAGATGCGCCAGGAGCCGCATATGGCGCGGCGGTCGAGACCCGCAGCCCCGCCCCGCCGATGTCCGGCCCGGCAACCGGCTCCGCACATGGCCGGGCAGATGCGCAGGGCGCCCCCTATGCCGCGGCGGACGAGACCGGCTGGACCGGTTCGCCATCCGCCGGCCCCGGCCACGGTTCAACACCGTGGACCGGCCTGGAGAGCGCGCCGGGAGCCACCGCACACGGCCCGGCGAGCGGACTGGGCCTGAGCGGCGCATCGGCCGCCGGCTCAACGCCATGGACCGGCCCCGCAGACGAGAGCGGCCAGGCCGATCCCGGTCATGGTCGAAGCGATGGGACGGCCCTGAATGGGGCGCCGGGAACCGGAACCGCCTACGGCACGGCCGGAACACCAGAGCCGGTGAACGGGACCGGCTGGGACGGTCCGCCCCAACCCGGTTACGAGCCGGCAGGCGTGAACGGCGCGCCGGAAGCCGGCGGTTCCCCGGTGGACCAGCCGGGACACGGCTTGCTGGACCAGGGCGGCCGCGGCTCGGCACCCGGGAGCGGCCTGGAGGAGGCGCCTGGACCGGCGGACGCGATCGGCTGGGACGGTTCGGCGGTGAACGGGTTCGGCCGCGCCGCTGACCAGAGCGAGACGCCCGAGGACAGCGCCCCCTTCGACAACGACGACTGGGAGCGGTTCCGCCGGGACGCGCTAGGGGAGTCGCCCCTGGCCGAAGAGGGGTCCCCCGCTCCGGCGGCGGAGCCTCCGCCCGCCCGGCCGCTGCTGGACGAGTTCCCGACCAGCGCCGTTCCGTCGTCCCCACCACCGGGACTGGCCGAAGACCCGCAGGTGCAGGCCCCCAAACGCCCTCGCCCGGTCGACGAGGAGGACTACCGCCCGCCGTGGTGGTAACCGGACCCGCCCTGCGACGCCGGTGGTCGCGGTCATGTTGCTAGTGGGGCGAAGGGCAGCACCCTTTTCGGCGACGATGCGGACGGTTCCGCTGGATCGGACGTCGAACGCATCCTCTGATTGAAAAAGCACTGCCGTCCGCCGTTATGGCGGGAGCCCGTCCTGTGACTCCGGCGGTCGCGGTCACGCTGTTGGCAGGGCGAAGGCAGCAGTCCCTTCGGCGTCGCTGCGGATGGTTCCGCTGGCCGCGCGTCGAAGGTGTCCTCTGTTTGGAGAGAAGGACTGTCGCCCGCCGTTGTGGTGGGAGCCTGACCTGCGGCTCCGGCGGCACGGTCACGCTGCTGACAGGGCGAGGGGCAGCACCCCCTTCGGCATCGACGCGGATGGTTCCGCCGGATCGGACGCCGAACGTGCCCTCTGATTGAAAAGCACTGCCGTCCGCCGTTGTGGCGGGAGTCCGAGCTGCGACTCCGGCAGGCGCGGTCACGCTGCCGACCGGGGGAATCGGCGGGATGGCCAAGGGCAGCGGCTCCTTTGGGTCTATTGCGGTAGTGGAAACCGTCCTGCTACTCCAGCGGGCGTAGCCCAGGTGCAGCCGGCCGGACGATGTCCGGGGGCGTACCTGTCGCCGACCATCGGCTTATCCGCAACAAGGAGGTCGATGACGATGCTGACGGCGCTGCAGGTCCATCCGGGGCCCTGGCAGGACGGCGGGGACGCTCCCGCCTACTGGCCGGTGTTCCCGATCACGTTCGGGCTGTTCTGGCTGGTGGTCTTCGGCGCCGCATTCTACCTGATGCGCCGCCGTGTCAACGCGACGGCGGCCACGAACGCGGCCAAGGCCGACCCGATGAACCAGGCCCGCGCGACGCTCGCCGACCGCTTCGCCCGCGGTGAGATCGACGAGGACGACTACCAGTCGCGCATGGCGGCCCTCCGGTACGGCGAATGACCGGCTGAGGCGCTGTGGCGGGCCCGCCACAGCGTCCGGTCGTGCTCGGGAGCGCACGCCCGGGAAGTGAAATGGGTGGGTACGGCCCGCGTGGAAGGCGTTTCGCGCCGGTGGTGAGCCGGAGCGGGACGCCTTGTTCTGAGACGGGTGCGTCTGTTCCGGGGAGCCGAGCGGCGGCGGGCCGCCTGGCGCACCGGGAAGCGGGCTTCGGGGTCAGTCCGCCCGGGCTTCCTTGAAGATCTTGTCGAGGTCGGGGTCCATCGGCTTCTGGGCGGCCGCCTGGGCGAACCGGGTGAGCAGGTCCGCGAACATGGCCCGCTCGCCGGGTGTCCACTCGGCCATCAGCTCGTCCAGGTAGGCGCGGCGGAAGCGGTCGGCGACCTGCTTGACGCGCAGGCCCGCCTCGGTGAGGCCCAGGTTGGCGCGGCGGGCGTCGTGGGGGGACGGGCGGCGGGAGAGCAGGCCGGTGTCGATGGCGTGGCCGACGAGCCGGCTGGCCGTGGACGGGTCGATCTCCAGGCGGTCGGCGACGGCGCCCACGGTGACCTCGCCCGCCGGTTCCTGCATGCCGCACTCGGAGGACAGGGCCGCGACGACGTGCACGACCATCAGGTTGGAGAGCTGGAGGGGACGGCCGCCCGGGCCGCCGGAGGTCTGGGCGCGGATCCGTTTCACCAGGTCGGGTTTGATCCACACCCGGCGCAGGTGGAACAGTGCGAGCGAGATGTCCGCGAGGACCTGGTCGGGCAGGTCTCCGGGCCGTTCTTCCGCCGCCATGCTCCGTTCCTCCGCTTCGGATCGTCATCGCGAATACCGGACGATACAGATGTACTCTACATGCTTTTGCCGGGCTTCGGCCCGCCACGCCGGATGCGTTCACCGGCCGGTGTGCGCGGCCCGATGTGATCCACTGGGGCGTCCGGGCCGTTCCCGGTGAACCGCCGGTGGATGTCGTCCCGGACGCGTAGCATGGCACCGGCCGAACCCGGACAGCCCGGGATTAGTGACCACAGAGGGGACTCAGGAGCCGGCGGCGAACGCCCCCGGCCACGGGCCCTGATCAGGACGGCAGCATGAACGACGGCTCAGCCCTGGAACCGATGAACGCGGGCCTGGAGGACGACGACGCCTTCCCGGCCGACCTCCTCTCCGAGCGCGACCGCCAGATCCTCGCCTTCGAGCGGCAGTGGTGGAAGTACGCCGGAGCCAAGGAGCAGGCGATCCGTGAACTGTTCGACATGTCGGCGACGCGGTACTACCAGCTCCTCAACATCGTGATCGACCGGCCCGAGGCGCTCGAGCACGATCCGATGCTCGTCAAGCGGCTGCGCCGGATGCGCACCCAGCGGCAACGGCAGCGCGCCGCGCGTCGCCTCGGCATCCGGCCCTAGGTGTCCAACACTGGTCAGGTGAACACTCCCCGATCCAAGACGACCGCCGGCGCGGCCGGCCTCGACGCGCTGCGCGGCGCCCCCTCCGGCGCCGTGCTCGGCTTCGACTTCGACGGCACCCTGGCCCCGATCGTGCCCGACCCGGCCTCGGCCCGGGCCCATCCGGGCGCGGCGCCCGCGCTGGCCCGGCTGGCCCCGCAGGTGGGCGCGCTGGTCATCATCACCGGCCGCCCCGCCGCCCTGGCCGTCGAGTACGGCGGCCTCGAGGGCATCGACGGGCTGGTCGTGCTCGGCCAGTACGGCCTCGAACGCTGGGAGGGCGGCGAGCTCGTCACGCCCGAGCCGCCCCCGGGCGTCGCCGAGGCGCGCGCCAAGGTGCCCGAGATCCTCAAGGCGTCCGGCGCCCCGCCGGAGGTCTATGTCGAGGACAAGGGCCAGGCGCTCGCGGTGCACACCCGCCGCTGCGCCGAGCCGCAGGTCGCGCTCGACCGGCTGCGCGGCCTCCTGGACGCTCTCGCCGAACGCACCGGGCTGGCGGTCGAGCCCGGCCGGTACGTCCTCGAACTGCGCCCGCCCGGCATGGACAAGGGCAAGGCACTGAACGACTTCCTGCGATCACGCGCCTCCTCTCCCAGTGCGGTGCTGTTCGCCGGCGACGACCTGGGCGACCTGGCCGCCTACGACGCCATCGACGCCCTGCGCGAGAAGGGCGTCCCCGGCGTGAAGGTCTGCAGCGGCTCCACCGAGGTCACGGCGCTGGCCGACCGCGCCGACGTCGTCGTCGACGGCCCCGCTGGAGTCGTGGCCTTCCTGGAGTCCCTGCTCACCTCCCTGTAAGCGTGTTGCCCCCTGGCGCCGGCCTGTGGGCGGCCGGTGGCGTCATGGGGTGCCGTCTCTGAGCGCTGGTCCCGCAGGGGCGGGGACGCTGGCGCCGACCTGCCGGCAGCCGATGGCGTCGCGCGATGCCGTCTCTGAGGGCTGGTCCCGCAGACGCGGGGATGCTGGCGCCGCCCTGCCAGCAGCCGGTGGCGTCATGGGTGCCGCTTCTAAGAGCTGGTCTCACAGGTGCAGGGACGCTGGCGTTGGCCTGCCGGCAGCCGGTGGCGTCGCGGGGTGTCGCCTCTGAGGGCTACTCCCGCAGACGCGGGGACGCTGGCGTTGGCCTGGGGGCGGCCGATGGCGTCGTGGGGCGCCACCCTGAGGGCTGATTCCACAAGCGCGGGGACGCTGGGGGTGGCCGGTGGCGTCATGGGGTGCTGCCTCTGAGGGCTGGTCTCACAGGGGCGGGGATGCTGGCGCCGACCTGCCGGCGGCCGGTGGCGTCGCGGGGTGTTGTTTCTGAGGGCTGGCTCCACAGGCGCAGGGAACACTGGCGCTGCTCCTGCGGATGGCCGATGGTGTGGTCGTCGGCCTCGCAGGGGCGGCCTCCTTCGTCGGCCTGTTCCGCAGCCGTGGAGATCGTTGGCGGCGGGTCACCGTCACCTCCTGTAGACGGGAAATCAGAAGTCGAGGCCGTGGTCACCTCCTGCCGGGCGCGGGGTTCATGGCGCCGGGCCTGCATGCGGCCGATGGTTGCCTCGCAGGGTGGCTTGTTTTGACGGATGGTCGGTCCCGTAGGTGTGGGGCACTGGCGTCGGGCCTGTGTGTGGCCGATGGCTCTGCTGTGGGTGCTTCCTCTGGCGGGCTGCTTCGCAGGTGCGGGGGTACTGGTGCTGGATCTGCGGGCGGTTGTTGGGCCTTCTTGGCGGTCGGTCTCGGTGGAAGGTTCGGCGGTCTCCGGTAGCGGGAGTGCCGGATGTGGCCACGTGGCGGGGGCCTCGGGCGGGTCGTGGGTCTCTTCGGTTTTCCAGGAGCGGGCCCCGGCTCGGCGAGGCGTGACCCTCAGTTTCCCGGGGCTGACCTGCCGGGGGAAGCGAAGTCCCGGCCTGTGGATAACCGGGGCCGCCGGGGGGCGTCAGAGGTCGGTGAGACGGGTGGGGCGGCGGAGCCAAGGGGGGCCCTTATGAACTCAAGGTCTAATTAAGGCAAAATGTAGAGCTAGATGGGTTTCGTTGAGTTATCGGGGTCTGGGGAGCGGTGACGGTGGACGATCAGCCTGTAATCCCACGGCGGCCTGAGGACGTGCGTGGGACCGGCGGTCCCCGCAGCGCCCCGGACCCCTGGGCCGCGCCGCCCGGCCCCGTGCCCGGTGCCCGCGACACCAGCGGCGTGCAGGTGCGGATCGGTTCGCGCAGCGACCGGCACCGGGTGCGCAAGCAGGAGCAGGGCGGCCGCCGCACCGGCCTCATCGCCGCAGCGGCCACGGCGGTCGTCGTCGCCGCGGGGGCGGTCGGCGGCCTGCTGTTCCTGCCCGGCTCCGGTGAGGGCGGCGACGCGGCCGTCCAGCCCGCGCGGACGGCCGCGGAGGCGGAGGGGCCGGAGCCGCGCACCGGCAAGCCGGTCGAGGTCGGGACGGCCGACGGCTCCAGGTACCGGATCGCCGCGGTCGGCGGCGGCACCGACGACGGCGTGTCGCCCCAGCAGGCCGCGCCCAGCCCCGGGATGAAGCTGGCCTACGTCGAGTACGTGCTGGGCAACCCCACGCGGCAGAAGGTGCTGCTGGACTACCCCGGCGACGTGTTCGTCAAGCGCGCCCTGATCCCGGCGAACGCGCGCGGGCGCTGCATGTGGCAGACCGGGGTGCCCGAGGACATGTGCACGCCGCCCACCAAGAGCGAGGTGGTCCGGCGGCTGACGGGCGGCGCGCTGCAGGACGGGGACGGCGGGGACAAGTACCTGCCGCCCAAGTCGTCCTTCCTGGTGCGCGCGACGGTCGAGGTCCCGGTCGACAAGCGGCTGAAGCGCGGCGACCTGCGCCTGTACATCTGGAAGAAGCTCTACGTGGAGGACCAGTACGCGCGGGAGGCGTCCTTCCCGCGCTGAGCGGCGGAAAAGACGAAAGCGCCGTGACCGTCCTGGACGGTCACGGCGCTTCTGCGTCACTGCCTCGTGCGTTACTCGGCCTCGGGGTCATCGGCGAGGATCCCGTACAGGCGGCGGCGGGCATCGTTGATGACGTCCAGCGCGCGCGCCTTCTGGGCCTCGCTGCCGACCGTCATGACCTGGTGCACGGCGCCCATGAGCTGCCCGAGGGCGTCGCGGCCGCGCATCACGTTCTCGCCGGCGGCCTCGGTGACCTCGTCCCAGGGGGCGGTGGTCTGCGCCGCCGCCTCCTCCCGGCCGGTGTCGGTGAGCGTGAACAGCCGCTTGCCGCCCTGCTCCAGGCTGCTGACCAGGCCCTCGTCCTCCAGCATCTGCAGGGTCGGGTAGACCGAGCCGGGGCTCGGGCGCCAGACGCCGCCGGTGCGCTCGTCGAGTTCCTGGATCATCTCGTAGCCGTGCATGGGCCGCTCGGCGAGCAGGGCCAGCAGGGCGGCGCGGACGTTGCCGCGCCGGGCCCGGCCGCGCCCCCGGCCGCCGCCGCGTCCCCGGCCGCCCGGCCCGCCGGGGCCGAACGGGGGACCGAAGTCCGGGCCGCCCCAGCCGCCGAATGGGCCGCCGCGGCGGGCACGCCCCTCGGGGTCGCGGCCGTGGTGGTGGTGATGGTGGTGCTCGCGCATGGTGCTCTCCTTATCGTTGTCGATGCATTAACGATATATCGGAATCGCTCGCGATGCAACACCGTGTGTCTTGACGGATAACTCAATGTGTGATGAATTGATGGCGGGAGGTGGTGCGCCATGACCGAGACCACCACGTGCTGCATCGCCGGCGGCGGCCCGGCCGGCGTCTTCCTCGGCCTGCTGCTCGCGCGGGCGGGCGTCGAGGTGACCGTGCTGGAGAAGCACGGCGACTTCCTGCGCGACTTCCGCGGCGACACCATCCACCCGTCCACGCTGGACGTGCTGGACGAGCTCGGCCTCGGCGACCGGTTCGCGAAGCTGGCGCACCGCCGGATCGGCGAGGTCCGGTTCGTCACCGACGACGCCGAGGTGACGGCGGGCGACCTGCGCGCGCTCGGCGGCCGGCACCCCTATATCGCGATGGTCCCGCAGTGGGACCTGCTCGACATGATCGCCGGCGAGGCGGCCCGCCACCCCGGCTTCCGCCTGCTCATGAACGCCGAGGCCACCGGCCTGGTCGTGCGCGACGGGCGGGTCCGCGGCCTGCGCTACCGCGACGGCGACGGCGCCGACCACGAGATCCACGCCGAGCTCACCGTCGCGGCGGACGGCCGGAACTCGGTCCTGCGGCGCGCCGCCGGGCTACCGGTCCGCGCGTTCGGCGCGCCGATGGACGTCGCCTGGTTCCGGCTGCCGCGCCGCGCCACCGACCCGGGCGACGTCTTCATGCGCCTGTCGCCCGGGCACCTGATGGCCGCGATCGACCGCACGGACTACTGGCAGCTCGCCTACCTGGTCCCCAAGGGCGGCTACGCCAAGGAGCAGGCCCGGGGCATTCCGGCGCTGCGCCGCACCGTGGCCGGGCTCCTGCCCTTCCTGGCCGACCGTGTCGAGCAGCTGGAGTTCGCCGACATCAGCGTCCTGAACGTGCGGGTGGACCGCCTGCGCCGCTGGTACCGGCCGGGTTTCCTCTGCATCGGCGACGCCGCACATGCGATGTCGCCGATCGGCGGCGTCGGCGTCAACCTGGCCGTACAGGACGCCGTCGCTACGGCCAACCGGCTCTACCGGCCGCTGCGCGACGGCACGCTCACCACCACCGACCTGGCGGCCGTGCAGCGCCGCCGCAAGTGGCCGGCCGTGGTCGTGCAGTCCTTCCAGCTCGCCGTGCAGGCCTTGCTGGTCGGTCCGGTGCTGCGCGGCGAGAAACCGCCGGTGGAGGTGCTGAGGGCCGGTGGACGCCCGCTGCGCCGGGCGGTGGCCAGGGGCATCGGCTATGGGCCGCTCCCCGAGCACGTACGGGTGCCGGCCCCGGAATGACGAAAAGCGGGGCGGAAGATGTCCGCCCCGCCCTCCGGGACATCAGGGGCCGGTGATGGTCAGCGAGTTCAGGATGCTGGTCGTCAGATTGCGGCCGTCGGTCTCCTTGACCCGGACCCAGGCGCCGAACTTGCCACCCTTGTCGCGCAGCCCGACCTCGGTGATCGACGGAGTGCCGGTCTTGCAGCCGGTGTAGCGGACGATCGTCCCGGTCAGCGCCTTACCGGGCGAGGTGTAGTTCTCCGGCGCCCCCTTGGTGCAGGACGCGTGCGCCGACACCGACGGCGGCGGCAGCTTGCCGTTCGCCACGTCGGTCGTCACGCCGACGAACACGCCCGGGCTCTTGCCGTTGCCCGGGAAGTCCGCGACGTTCTGGGCCGCGCGCAGCACCGGCCGCGCCTGCGCGTCGGCGAGGCCGACCGTGGACGGCACCCAGGTCGGCGCCGTGCCCTTGCCCCACGCCTTGGGCGCACTCAGCTTGATCTTGCCGGAGGCGTCGCCGATCTGCGCGAAGTCGACCGGCAGCCCGGTCTTGCCCGGCTTCTTGGGACCGTCGTCGCCGCCGGTGACCAGGCTGCCGATCAGCAGCCCGGCGATCAGCGCGACGGTGAGGATGCCGCCCGCGATGAGCCACGGCATCAGGCTCTTCTGCGACGAGCCGCCGCCAGAGCCGCCGCCGAAGCCCTTCAGCTTGCCCTTGGCCTTCTGCGCGGGGGACGGCCCCGCCGGGCCCCCGCCGCCCCGGCCGTCCTGCACGGGCGGGGGCTGGAAGCCCGCACCGGGATGGCCCTGCTGTCCGCCGGGCGGCATCTGGTGGTCCTGAGGCGAGAAAACGGCCGTCTTCTTGCCTGGCGGAGGACCGCCCTGCGGAGGACCGCCCTGCGGCGGCTGCTGGCCGCCGGGCAGGGGAATGGACACCGTGCGCTCGTCATCCCCCTGGCCTGGACCGCCAGGACCGCCGGGGCTCGTGGACCCCGGTCCCTGAGGACCACCGGGACCGCCGGGACGAGGCCCGCCAGGCCCGGCGTAGTTCGCGTTCGCCGGATGGTCCACGATCGTCGCGTCCCCACCGCCCGGCGGCACCGGTGGTTGCGGGCGCTGCTGCTGCGGCTGCGCCATCTCCGAAGTGCGCATGTCGTCTTCGCCCGGCGGCGGCTGCGGCGGCCGCTGGGGCTGCTGATGCGGCGGTTCCCCGCCCCGGTACTGGTCGCGCACGGTCGCCTCTCCTTCTGGTCCCGGCCTGTCGTAGGCAGGTGCCGTGGTGGGCCGGAGCGTGGCGAGGGCCTCGGCGAACGCCTCGGCGGTGGGCCAGCGCTTCTCCCGTTCGACCTCCAGTGCGCGCAGGATGACCTGGTCGAAACCGGGCGTCAACCCTTCGCGCAACCGGCTTGGCGGGACTTTTACCGGCGCCGGGCCGGGCGGCCGTCCGGTCAGCATGTGGTAGGTCAGCGCGCCGAGCCCGTACACATCGGCGCGCACGTCCAGGCCGCCGCCGAAGCGCGCCTGCTCGGGCGACATGTACCCGGGCGTGCCGACCGGCAGGGTGAAGGCGCCCGAGGCGTGCGCGAGGGCCTTGGCGAGGCCGAGGTCGGCGATGAGCAGCTTCTCGCCGCCGCCCTGGGTGGACTGGAACAGCACGTTGGACGGCTTCAGGTCGCGGTGGATCACGCCGAGGGCGTTGATGACCTCGACCCCGTAGGCGATCTCCTCGGCGAGCACCAGCGCCTGGCTGACCGGAAGTGGCCGCTCGCGCATCCGGTCGGCGAGTGTGCCGCGGTCGGCGTAGGACATGACGAAGTAGGGACGCCCGTCGGGCAGCTCGCCGATGTCGTGCACCCGCACGAGCTTGTCGGAGTCGGCGCGGCGCAGGATGCGCGCCTCCTCCAGGAAGCGATTGCGCACGTCCAGGTCGTCGATGAGGCTGCCGGAGAGCACCTTGATGGCGACCTGGGAATCCAGCGCCTCGTCGTGCCCGAGCCACACGGAGGCGAACGCCCCGGATCCGAGGACGCGATCGATTCGGTAACGGCCGACAGATGGTGGGAAGGACACTCCCGTATCATGCCCAACAAACGGGGTGCGTGCGCGAACGAGCATTGAGGCAGCGACGATGGCATTCGATGAGAGAACCGAGGAGCTGGCCGTCAAGGCCGCCCAGGGCGACCGGAGTGCCCTCAACGAACTGCTCCGCAAGATCGAGCCGGACGTGCTGCGGCACGCCTCGCGCTTCCTGCCGTGCCGGCAGGACGCCGAGGAGGCCTGCCAGGACGCCCTGCTGCAGGTGGCCCGCAACATCCACCGGTTCGAGGGGCGGTCGCGGTTCAGCACGTGGCTGCACGTGGTGGTCGCCAACTCCTCCCGGTCGACCTACCGCTCGCTGAAGCGCCGTTCGGTCGAGCAGGCCGGGGAGCTGCCGCAGCAGCGCCCCGATCCGCACCGCACCAGCGTCATCGCGGGCTCGCGGGTGGACATCCTGGACGCGATGGAGGACCTGGAGGCCCGCAAGCCGGACCTGATCCAGGCGCTGGTGCTGCGCGACGTGTCGCAGCTGGAGTACGCCGAGATCGCCGAGCAGCTGCAGCTGCCGCTCGGCACGGTCAAGTCGCGGATCCACGAGGCCCGCAAGCAGGTCCGCCAGACCCTCGGCGAGTCCTACACCTGACCGGGGCGCCCGGCCGGAGCGGCCGGCCCGGGCGGGTCCCGGGCCCGTCAAGGCTGCGCAATGCCTCGGCAAGCGGCCGCCGCCCGGGCGGCGCGGGCGTGCCGGGCCCGCAACGATCGCCCGCATGGCCACCCACGCTGACCGGCCGATCTTCGTCATCGGCTGCCCTCGTTCGGGGACGACGCTGCTGCAGCTGATGCTGCACTCGCACCACCGGATCGCGATCCCCGCGGAGACCCGTTTCCTGCTGCCGGCCTATACGCGGCGGTGCGAGTTCGGTGACCTGCGGGACAGAGGGAGACGGCGTGAGCTGGCCGCCTGGATCACCGGCCGGCGGGAGACCAAGTTCCGCGATCTCGGCCTGGACGCCGCCGAGGTGGCCGAGCGGATCGTCCAGGCGCCGCCGACGATCGGCTCGGCGGCCGGCACGGTGTTCCGCTCCTACGCCGAGCGGTTCGGCAAGCCGCGCTGGGGCGACAAGCGGCCGAGCTACTTCAAGCACGTGCCGCTGCTGCTGCGCATGTACCCCGACGCGCAGTTCGTGCACCTGATCAGGGACGGCCGCGACTGCGTGGCGTCGCTGAAGGAGATGCCCTGGTACAAGCTGGACGTCTACCACGCGGCCTCGGCGTGGCGGGAGGCGATCGACGCGGGCCGCCGGTACGCCGCGCGGCTCGGCCCCGACGGCTACCACGAGCTGCAGTACGAGCGGCTCGTCGCCGACCCGGCCGGTGAGCTGACGCGGCTCTGCGCGTTCCTCGGCGAGGACTTCGACCCGGCGATGACCGAGCCCCAGGAGATCGCGCGGCTGACCGTCCCGCCGCAGAAGAAGTGGCACGCCCGCACGTACGCCGAGATCGGCACCGGCCGGGTCGGCTCGTGGACCGAGCGGCTGGAGGAGTGGGAGGTCGGCGTCGCCGAGGCCGCGTTCGGCGACCGCCTCGCCGCCTACGGCTACCGGCCGGGCGGCGCGCCGAAGGCGTCCGCGGCGCAGCGGGCGCGGCTCGCCCGCACCCGCGCGCAGCGCCGGACGACCTACCGCAAGGCCGGCCTGCGCGAGCTGTGGCGCCGCCGCAACGAGCCCAACCCGGTGGAGTGCCTGCTGCCGAGGCCGGCGCCGGCCCTGCAGTCCTGGGGCTGATCAGTCCAGCGCGGCCAGCTGGTCGGCGAACCAGCGCTGCGGCGGCAGCGCGGTGGCGGCTACGGTCAGCCGCGCGCACCGCTCGGCGCGCTGCTCGTGCGGCGTCAGCAGCGCCTGGTGCAGCGCCTCGGCGGTCTGCGAGACGTCGTAGGGGTTCACCATGATCGCGTCCTCGGCGAGCTCGGCGGCGGCGCCGGCCTCGCGCGACAGCACCAGCGAGCAGCCGCGCCCGGCGAGGACGGGGCCCTCCTTGGCGACCAGGTTCATGCCGTCGCGGATCGGGTTGACCAGCAGCACGTCGGCCAGCCCGTAGGCGGCCAGCGAACGCGGGTAGTCGTCGTTGACCTGCAGGATCAGCGGGTCCCAGGAGGCGGTGCCGAACTCGTCGGTGATCTGCCGCGCCATCCGCTGCACCGCCGCGGTGTACTCGCGGTACTCGGGCAGGTCGTGCCGGGAGGGGTAGGCGAACGCCAGGTGCACGACGCGGCCGCGCCATTCGGGGTGGTTGGTCAGCATCTCGCGGTAGGCGGCGAGGCCCCGCACGATGTTCTTGGACAGCTCGGTCCGGTCGATCCGCACGATGAGCTGCCGGTCGCCGACCTGTTCGCGCAGCGCCTGCGCGCGCGCGGCCACGTCGGGCTGGGCGGCCCGCCGCCGCAGCTCGGGGCCGTCGACGCCGAGGGCGTGCACGCCGACGCGGGTGACGTGGCCCGCCAGCGTGACGGTCCGGGCGTGCCGGTCGACCTTGGCGCCGAGGATCTCCTCGCAGCAGTCCAGGAACGCCGACGCCCACCGCTCGGTGAGGAACCCGGCGTGGTCGGCGCCGAGGATGCCCGTGAGGACGGCGGCGCCGATGTCGTCGGGCAGCAGCCGGTAGTACTCCGGCGGCGCCCACGGCGTGTGCGAGAAGTGCGCGATCTTCAGGTCGGGGCGGCGTTCGCGCAGCATCGCCGGGGCCAGCGACAGGTGGTAGTCCTGGATCGCGGCCTTGGAGCCGGGCGCGGCGTCCCGGGCCAGCGCGTCGGCGAACGCCGCGTTGTAGGCCTCGTAGGACTGCCAGTCGCGCCGCGCGCGCGCGTCGAAGTGCGGGACGCGGGGGGTGTCGTACAGCAGGTGGTGGACGAACCACAGCGTCGAGTTCGCGACCGCGTTGTAGGCGCGGTGGAACGTGGCCGCCGGGATGTCCAGCATCCGGACGGCGGCGCCCCCGGTGTCGTGCCCGTCGCGGTCCAGCCGCCCTTCGGGGGCCTGCCGGGCGGCGGCGCGGTCGGCCTCGCCGAGCGCCGCGCACACCCACAGCACCTCGGCGCCCGGCCGGGCGGCCACCGAGGCCAGGCCGGAGACCAGGCCGCCGCCGCCGCGGCGCATGGTCAGTGTGCCGTCGTCGGACAGGGAGAACGAGACCGGGCCTCGGTTCGATGCCACCAGCACTTGGCTCATACCGGCAGGGTCTCAGCTGAGGCGGGGAGGTACCAAAGTGGCCCGCGGCCAACGGCCGGAGCTGGACTTCGGTTACAGCCGGGACGGCGGGGTACCGGGGGCGGATGAGCCGCTCCGAGACCAAGAAGACCGTGATCATCGCCGGTGCGGCGAACCTGGTCCTGGCCGTGGTCAAGCTGGTGGCCGGGGTGCTGGCCGGGTCCAGCGCGATGCTCGCCGAGGCCGCCCACTCGATCGCCGACACCCTGAACCAGGGCTTCCTGCTGGCCTCGCTGCGCCGCAGCGCCCGGCCCGCCGACCGGCGGCACCCGTTCGGGTACGGCAACGAGCGCTACTTCTGGTCGCTGCTCGCCGCGTTCGGCATCTTCGTCGCGGGCGCCGGCTACTCGATCTTCGAGGGCGTGCTGACGATCCTCGGGCACGGCGGCGGAGGCGGCCGGGTGTGGCTCGCCTACTCGGTGCTCGCGCTCGCCGCCGTCCTGGAGGGCAGCGCCTGGACGCGGGCGTTCATCCAGGTGCGCCGGGAGACCCGCGACAACGACCAGGGCCTGGTCGACCACGTGCGCCGCTCCCCGGACGTGACGTTCAAGGCGGCTCTGTTCGAGGACAGCGCCGCGATGGTCGGCCTGGCGTTCGCCGCCTCCGGCCTGCTGCTGCGCGAGCTGACCGGCTCGCGGGTGTGGGACGGCGTCGCCTCCATCCTGATCGGCCTGCTGCTGGTGGTGGTGGCGTTCGCGCTCGGCCGCGACAGCAAGGGCCTGCTCATCGGCAAGGCCGCGGACGCCGAGGTGCAGCGCCAGGTCCGCCAGGTGATCGCCGAGGCGCCCGGCGTGGACGGGGTGGCCGAGCTGCTCACCATGCACTTCGGTCCCGACGACATCCTGGTCGCCGCCAAGGTGAACTTCTCCGACGAGATCAGCGCCGACGAGGCCGAGGACGTGGCGGGCGAGATCGACCGGCTGCTGTGCGAGCGGGTCCCGCTCGTCCGGCACGTGTTCCTCGACCCGACCCAGCGCGCCGACGACGGCGGAACAGGCGACGGAGCCGGAACACGGAACGCAGCCGGAGCGCGCGCGGGCGAAGAGGCGCCCGCGTGAGCAAGCACACAGCCCTCTAGCGTCTCGCCTGGTGAGATAACGCCTGTCCAGAGGCTGGGCGGCTCATGTATCGTTCGGACGAACAACTTCATATCGCTCATCCAGAGGGGTGGAGGGACCGGCCCTGCGAAGCCCCGGCAACCACCTGGCTAGTGCGCGCTCGCGATCCTGCGAGGCCGGCCAGGAGATGGTGCCAACTCCGGCCTGCGACCAAGGTGGCGCAGGGAAGATGGGGGAAGGGCCTCGCTTCATGGCGCTCACGCCTGCTGTAAACCTCGGACCCGCGACCGCGCTGACCTGCCGCGAATGCGGCAACTCCCGCGAACTCGGGCCGCACTACGCCTGTGAAGAGTGTTTCGGGCCGCTGGAGATCTCCTACGACTTCGGCGACGTCACCCGGGCCTCGATCGAGGCGGGACCGCGCAACATCTGGCGCTACCGCGGGCTGCTGCCCGTCCCCGAGAACGTCGCCGACACCCCGAACCTGGAGCCCGGCCTCACCAGGCTGGTCCGCGCGGACCACCTGGCCGAGTCGCTCGGCCTGCAGCGGCTCTGGGTGAAGGACGACAGCGGCAACCCCACGCACTCGTTCAAGGACCGCGTCGTCGCGGTCGCGCTCGCCGCCGCCCGCGAGCTCGGCTTCAAGGTGCTGGCCTGCCCGTCCACCGGGAACCTGGCCAACGCCGTCGCCGCCGCCGCGGCCCGCGCCGGCATCCGCAGCGCCGTCTTCGTGCCGTCCAACCTGGAGGCGCAGAAGATCATCACCACCGCGGTGTACGGCGGCACCTTCGTCACCGTGGACGGCAACTACGACGACGTGAACCGGCTCGCCTCGGAGATCGCCGGCGAGCAGGAGGACTGGGCGTTCGTCAACGTCAACGTCCGCCCGTACTACGCCGAGGGCTCCAAGACCCTCGGCTACGAGATCGCCGAGCAGCTCGGCTGGCGGCTGCCGGACCAGATCGTGGTGCCGATCGCCTCCGGCTCCCAGCTCACCAAGATCGACAAGGCGTTCCAGGAGTTCATCCGGCTCGGCCTGGTCGAGGACAAGCCCTACAAGGTGTTCGGCGCGCAGGCGGCCGGCTGCGACCCGGTGTCGGCCGCGTTCAAGGCCGGCCACGACGTGGTCCGCCCGGTCAAGCCCGACACGATCGCCAAGTCGCTGGCGATCGGCAACCCGGCCGACGGCCCGTACGTGCTGGACGCCGTCCGCCGCACCGGCGGCGCCGTCGAGGACGTCACCGACGAGCAGGTGGTGGAGGGCATCCGGCTGCTCGCCCGCACCGAGGGCATCTTCGGCGAGACCGCCGGCGGCGTCACCGTCGGCGTGCTGAAGAAGCTGGTGGACAGCGGCGCGCTCGACCCGGCCGCGGAGACCGTGATCATCAACTCGGGCGACGGGCTGAAGACGCTGGACGCGGTCGCGCCGGTGGTCGGGCCGTCGGCGAACATCGCCCCGTCCCTGGCGGCGTTCCGCGCCTCCGGCCTCGCCTGACCCGCCCCCGACGTCCCGCCCGCAAGACCAGCAAGGAGCCAGTATGAGCAGCGTGTCCGTCCGCATCCCGACGATCCTGCGGACCTACACCGGCGGTGAGGCCGAGGTGACCGCCGAGGGGGCGACCCTGCGCGCGGTCGTCGCCGACCTGGAGGCCTCCTACCGCGGCATCTCCGCCCGCATCCTGGACGACAACGGCAAGCTGCGCCGCTTCGTCAACGTCTACGTCGGCGACGAGGACGTGCGGTTCGCCGACGGGCTGGACACCGCCACGCCGGCCGGCGCGCAGATCTCGATCATCCCGGCGGTGGCCGGCGGCTGATCCGCCCGCCCGATCGCGGCCCCCTTTCGCGGCCCCACCCCGCCCACGCGGCGGGAGGTGGCCACGAAAGGGGGCTTTTGTACTGATGGGCGAGGGTAAAGGGCCGGTATGGGGATAGCGGAGGACCTCACTGCCGCGGTGCGCGCCCACCCAGCGGTGCGCGACGTCGAACCCATCGGGTCCCGGGCGCGCGGGACCGCCACCGAACTGTCGGACTGGGACTTCGCGGTCGCCGTCGACGACTTCGGCCGTATCGCCGCCGACCTGCCCGCGCTCGCCGCCGCGCACGGCCCGCTGAGCGCGCAGTGGGACCCGCTCGGCGACTGCGCCGGCTATCTGATGATCTTCCCCGGCCCGGTCAAGGTCGACCTGATCTTCCCCGAGGTGCCGCGCAGCTGGAACCGGCCCTGGCGGGTCGGCCCCGACACCCTGCCGGCGATGGACGCGCACTTCTGGGACTGGACGCTCTGGCTGGTCAGCAAGCGCCGCCACGGCATGGCCGACCGGGTCCGCGGCGAACTGCTCAAGATGAGCGGCCACCTGCTGGAGCCGCTCGGCGTCACCGTCGTCCCGCGCACGCTGGAGGAGGCCGCCGACCGGTACGTGCGCGCGCGCGACCGGCTGGAGAGGCGCTACGGCCTGCGCATCCCGCGGCGGTTGCAGGAGGAGGTGCTGCCCCTGGTGAGGGCGCCGCACCGGGACCGTTTCCGGCCGACCCGGCTCTCCTCGTAGCGCTCCGGACAAAGACCGCACACCGGACGTTCGCCGTCCCGAGGTACATGCCGGGCCGCCCTCCGGGCCGCTGACCTCGGGGGGAGGGCCACCCGCTTGCACTCGCCGGGGTAGAGTGCTAAACAAACATTGGCACTCTGCCGTGGAGAGTGACAACCACGGCTCTGGGTCGGGACGATGAGGTCTCACGTCCGGCGGCGGAATGGCAGCCGCTCGGAGGAGGCCGTCCGTCGCGGGCATCGGATCGATCCTTTTTGGCCACCTGTTCCGGGAGGACTGGAGCCCTATGGCTGCAAAGATGATCGCGTTTGACGAGGAGGCCCGTCGGGGTCTCGAGCGCGGCATGAACCAGCTCGCTGACGCCGTCAAGGTGACCCTTGGCCCCAAGGGCCGCAACGTCGTGCTGGAGAAGAAGTGGGGCGCTCCCACGATCACCAACGACGGTGTGTCGATCGCCAAGGAGATCGAGCTGGAGGACCCGTGGGAGAAGATCGGGGCCGAGCTCGTCAAGGAAGTAGCCAAGAAGACCGACGACGTCGCGGGTGACGGCACCACCACCGCGACCGTGCTGGCCCAGGCGCTGGTCCGCGAGGGTCTGCGCAACGTGGCCGCCGGCGCCAACCCGATGTCCCTGAAGAAGGGCATCGAGGCCGCCGTCGAGCGCGTCTCGGAGGAGCTGTCCAAGCTCGCCAAGGACGTGGAGACCAAGGAGCAGATCGCCTCCACCGCCTCCATCTCCGCCGGCGACGCCCAGATCGGCGAGATGATCGCCGAGGCGATGGACAAGGTCGGCAAGGAAGGTGTCATCACCGTCGAGGAGAGCAACACCTTCGGGCTCGAGCTCGAGCTCACCGAGGGCATGCGCTTCGACAAGGGCTACATCTCGCCCTACTTCGTCACCGACCCCGAGCGGATGGAAGCGGTCCTCGACGACCCCTACATCCTGATCGTCCAGGGCAAGGCCTCGGCCAACAAGGACCTGCTGCCCGTCCTCGAGGGCGTCATGCAGTCCGGCAAGCCGCTGCTGATCATCGCCGAGGACGTCGACGGGGAGGCCCTGGCCACCCTGGTCGTCAACAAGATCCGTGGCATCTTCAAGTCGGTCGCGGTCAAGGCGCCGGGCTTCGGTGACCGCCGCAAGGCCATGCTGGGCGACATCGCCACCCTGACCGGTGGTCAGGTCATCAGCGAGGACGTCGGTCTGAAGCTGGAGAACACCACCCTGGACATGCTGGGCCGCGCCCGCAAGGTGGTCGTCTCCAAGGACGAGACCACCATCGTCGACGGTGCCGGTGACGCCAACGAGATCGCCGGGCGGGTCAACCAGATCCGGACCGAGATCGACGCGACCGACTCCGACTACGACCGCGAGAAGCTGCAGGAGCGGCTGGCCAAGCTGGCCGGCGGTGTGGCGGTCATCAAGGCCGGCGCGGCGACCGAGGTGGAGCTCAAGGAGCGCAAGCACCGCATCGAGGACGCGGTGCGCAACGCCAAGGCGGCCGTGGAGGAGGGCATCGTCCCCGGCGGTGGCGTGGCGCTGCTGCAGGCCGGCACCAAGGCCTTCGACAAGCTGGAGCTGGCCGGCGACGAGGCCACCGGCGCCAACATCGTCAAGCGCGCGCTGGAGGAGCCCCTCAAGCAGATCGCCGTCAACGCCGGTCTCGAGGGCGGTGTGGTGGTGGAGAAGGTGCGCAACCTGACCCCCGGCGAGGGCCTGAACGCCGCCACCGGCGAGTACGTCAACATGTTCGAGTCCGGCATCCTGGACCCGGCCAAGGTGACGCGCTCGGCGCTGCAGAACGCCTCCTCGATCGCGGCCCTGTTCCTGACCACCGAGGCCGTCATCGCCGAGAAGCCGGAGAAGAACGCCGCCCCGGCCATGCCCGACGGCGCCGGCGGCATGGACTTCTGATCGAGTCCATGACCCGTACGCCCGCGTACGCATGAAGAGGGGCGGTCCCAACTGGGACCGCCCCTTTTTTTGGTATATGTACGCGCACCATGAGCACGCTTTACACGGCGCCCCTGCTGCGGGTGCACAAGGGTTCGGTGACCGACGCGCACGGCACCCCGCTGGCGACCGTCCGCGACCGCGGCGGGGCGGGCTGGCGCGGCGCCCTCGACGCCGTCAACCCCGGCGCCGCCTCCGGGTTCGCCCGCGCCGTCGACGTCCTGGACCCCTGGAACCGCCCCCTGTTCGCGGTGGCGCGCGACTCCAGCCACCTGCGCCGGGCCGTCACCCACGTGCTGCGGCCCGACGGCGCCCAGCTCGGCAGCGTCGGCATGGACAGCCGCCGCGGCCGCCCCTTCTACCCGATCCACGACCCCTATGGCACGCACGTCGGCGAGGTGCGCCCGGTCGGCCCGCGCAAGGGCGCCGGCGGCCAGGACGGCGGCGCCGGCGTGGCGGGCCTCGCCGGGCAGGCGCTGCGCAAGGCCGCCCGCGGCGTCCAGTCGCTGGTGTTCGGCGGCACCTTCGACATCACCGACCGCATCGGCACCGTCCACGGCCGCATCGACTGCGAGTGGCCGGCGACCAAGGACGAGCCGTACACCGTCGCCTTCCAGCCGGGAACCCCCGAACCGCTGCGCTTCCTCGGCCTGGCCTCCGCCCTCGCCCTCGACGTCGTCCGGGGCCTCGGTTCCTGACCGGCGCGCCGCCCGGCCCCTTCCGTCCGCCCGCCCGCCTTGGCAGGATCGCCGGGTGACCGAACTCTTCACCGACGCCACGTTCCGCGTCGATCAGCCGCGGCGCGGCCCCTACGCGCGCAGCCGCTACCGGATCAGCGACATGGACGGCAACGTGCTGGCGATCGCCGACCAGGCGGGCAAACGCCGGGGCGAGACCCTCAAGGCGGTCTTCCCCGGCAAGTCCGAACTGGACGCGCGCGCCGTCGTGCTGACCACCACCGACGGCGACCCGCTCCTGGAGATCGACAAGGAGGCGGGGCGGCTGCTCATCTCGGTGCGCGGGCCGGACGGCGAGCCGATCGGCGCCATCCACACCGAGCGCGTCGGCCGCCGCTACATCCTGCGCGACCCCGAGACCGTCAAGCTCGGCGAGATCGGCGTGGACCTGTCCCGCAACCACTTCACCGTCACCGACCGCTCCGGCTCGCGCGTCGCCTACGTCCGCAAGCGGTTCGCGGGCCTGGCCACCCACCTGCTGACCACGGCCGACCGGTACGACGTGGAGATCCAGGAACGGGTGCCCGAGCCGCTGCGCACGCTGGCGGTGGCGACCGCGATCGCGATGGACATGGCGCTGCACGAGTCCAAGGACCTCACCTGAGCGATCCCTCCCCGCGATGGACTTCCGGCCTGCGGGTCCGCGCGGTACGTTCCGAAGGTGCAGGCCATGCCCGGGCGCCCGGACGGCTGGTGGATCTCACCGGCCATTCCGACGATCGCGAACGGCGTGCTGGCGCTGCTGTGGGGCTTCTCCGCCCTCGGCGGCTGGGGCGACGCCGCGTTCTGCGGTGAATCGGGGCTGTACGACCGGGCGTGCGGCGACCACTTCCGCATCGCCGTCCTGGCCTCGGCCCCGGTCGCAGCGGTCGCGGCCCTCCTCGCGGTCGCCGCGTGGCTCGTCCCGTCGCTGCGGCGCCGCCCGGACCGCCTGGACTCCGTCCTCGCCACCGCCGCGCTGATCTGGGTCCTCGCCGAGGGGATCTTGTTCATCGGCGGCTACTTCGTCCGGGCCTGACCTCCGTGCGCAGGCCGGGCACCAGCGCGAGCGTGACCAGCAGCGACGCGGCGGCGAGCACGCCCATGGCCGTCGCGGGCGACGTCACCTGCGCGACGGCGCCGGCGAGCGCGGCCGCGACCCCCTGCATGGTCAGCATCCCGGCCGACTGGAGCCCGAGCGCCTGGCCGCTCATCTCGTCCGGCGTGACCGCCATCAGCCGCTCCTGCATCAGCAGCGCCGCCCCGTACCCGACCGACGCGACCAGGATCGCGGCCGCCACGACCACGAGCGGCGGACGCCAGGGCAGGAGCAGGTACGGCGCCGCGAGGAGCAGCCGCATCCCGACCTCGACCCGGCCCCGCCACGCCACCGGGACGAACCGGCCGGACAGCACGTCCCCGCCGAGCATGCCGAGCGCCGCCACCGCGAACAGCGCCCCGGCGTGCCCCGGCGAGTACGGCACATAGATCGACTCGCACCCCACGATCAGCCCGTTCGGCACCCACAGCGCGAGGAAGACGTGCCGCCGCTCCCGCGACGACCAGAGCCGCCGGTTCGTCCGCCACGTCTCCGCCACCGACGGCCGCCCGTCCGCACGCGGCGCCCGGCTGCTCAGGCCGCCCCACGCCACGACGCCCGAAAGCAGGAACAATCCGGCGGCGGCGAGCAGCGCACCGCGCGGCGACAACTCCGACACCAGCACCCCGCCGACGACGAACCCGCCGATCTGCTGCACGCCCACGGACATGTTCAGCACCGACCGCCCGAGCAGATAACCGCCCTCGGGCAGGATCTCGTTCAGCAACCCGTACCGGACCCCGCCGCCCAGCGAAGCCGCCAGCCCCAGCCCGAGGACGACGACGAAGACGCCCCACACCGGCAATCCCGGCACGGCGAGCACGGTGGTACCCGCGCCGAAGACCAGCGCCAGCCCCGCCGACGCGGCACGCGGCGGCAACCGGTCAGCGGCCGACAACAGCACCAGCGCACCGAAGACTTGAGCGAACGACGAGCCGAACATGCTGAGCGCCGACAACAGCGGCGACCCGGTCGCGCCGTAGACGAGGACGCCGAGCGCCAGCCCGCTCACCGTCGTGGCGGCGACCTGGACGGACACGATGGCGAAGAGGGCCGGATACTCCGGTGTGCGGAACAGCTCCCGGTAGGTGCGCATGGGCGGAGTCTCGATCGCCCGGTCGGCGGCCGCGAACTGTTTCGCGGGTGCGCGAAACCAACCGCCGAAGTTCCCCGGCACCAGGACGCACCCCGCAGCAACCTGTCGAGGTGCCCATGACCACGTCACCTGGAGGGCCGACCTGCGGATACACGGAGTCGGCGCGAAGGGCTGCCGGGCAGGCGCACGACACGTTCATGCGAACTTCGCCGATCGGTTTGACGAGAGTGCCGCGTGGGCATACTGTTCACTTCGCCCCACGGGGAGCAGGACGCCGAAAGGTGGCCGGCCCGAGGGGAACCCACCAACGCTCCAGCCGACGCGGCTTTGCCATGTCTGCTGTGTTGTGGTGGTGCCGGAAAAGGCCCGATTTTGCGAAACGGGCCGGATCTGGTGAAATAGCGACACCGCTCCGAAAGGCGCCGCGAAAGCGAACGCCGGCCGGGACGGATCAGGGAAAAGCCGGTGAAATTGACAGACCGGCCGGAACTGATAAAGTAAATGAGTCGCCCCGGAGTCTGGGGCCGCGAAAGCGGAACAGGCGCGGTGGGTGTCCGTTTCTTGAGAACTCAACAGCGTGTTAAAAGCCAGTGCCTTTAACGATCGAGCACAGACTCGATCACCCCGTGCCGGCTGTCCTTCGGGATGGTTGGCAGGGATTTCTTTGAGGCAAGTCGGCCACTGTAGCGGTGGTCGCATTTGCTGGGATTTCGATCCTTTCAAGGTTTGGCGGTTCTAGGGTTCGCCCCCTGGGGTCGTCGCGATGGACCTTAATGGAGAGTTTGATCCTGGCTCAGGACGAACGCTGGCGGCGTGCTTAACACATGCAAGTCGAGCGGAAAGGCCCCTTCGGGGGTACTCGAGCGGCGAACGGGTGAGTAACACGTGAGC
>NZ_WEGH01000012.1 GCF_009604375.1 Actinomadura macrotermitis | reverse complement strand
AGGGTGAGATGTGATGCCGAGCCGTTTTAGGTGAAGTGAGTGATCCCATGCTGCCGAGAAAAGCCTCTAGTGAGTGTACCGGCGGCCCGTACCCCAAACCGACTCAGGTGGTCAGGTAGAGAATACCAAGGCGATCGGGTGAACTGTGGTTAAGGAACTCGGCAAATTGCCCCCGTAACTTTGGGAGAAGGGGGGCCTCGCTTGGTGACGAGATTTACTCTCTGAGCTGGGTGGGGTCGCAGAGGCCAGGGGGAAGCGACTGTTTACTAAAAACACAGGTCCGTGCTAAGTCGTAAGACGCTGTATACGGACTGACGCCTGCCCGGTGCCGGAACGTTAAGAGGACCGGTTAGAAGGACTTGTTCCTTCGAAGCTGAGAATCTAAGCGCCGGTAAACGGCGGTGGTAACTATAACCATCCTAAGGTAGCGAAATTCCTTGTCGGGTAAGTTCCGACCTGCACGAATGGCGTAACGACTTCCCCGCTGTCTCAACCACAGGCCCGGCGAAATTGCAGTACGAGTAAAGATGCTCGTTTCGCGCAGCAGGACGGAAAGACCCCGGGACCTTCACTACAGCTTGGCATTGGCGCCTGAAGCGTCTTGTGTAGGATAGGTGGGAGACTGTGAAGCCGGCACGCCAGTGCTGGTGGAGTCATTGGTGAAATACCACTCTGGTCGTTTTGAGCGTCTAACCCGCACCCGTGGATCCGGGTGGGGGACAGTGCCTGGTGGGTAGTTTAACTGGGGCGGTTGCCTCCCAAAGAGTAACGGAGGCGCCCAAAGGTTCCCTCAGCCTGGTTGGCAATCAGGTGGCGAGTGCAAGGGCACAAGGGAGCTTGACTGTGAGACGGACGTGTCGAGCAGGTGCGAAAGCAGGGCCTAGTGATCCGGCACCTACGTGTGGAAGTGGTGTCGCTCAACGGCTAAAAGGTACCCCGGGGATAACAGGCTGATCTTCCCCAAGAGTCCATATCGACGGGATGGTTTGGCACCTCGATGTCGGCTCGTCGCATCCTGGGGCTGGAGTAGGTCCCAAGGGTTGGGCTGTTCGCCCATTAAAGCGGCACGCGAGCTGGGTTTAGAACGTCGCGAGACAGTTCGGTCCCTATCCGCTGCGCGCGTAGGAGAATTGAGAGGATCTGTCCCTAGTACGAGAGGACCGGGACGGACGAACCTCTGGTGTGCCAGTTGTCCCGCCAGGGGCACGGCTGGTTGGCTACGTTCGGTAGGGATAACCGCTGAAAGCATCTAAGCGGGAAGCCTGCCTCAAGATGAGTTCTCCCTCCCACT
>NZ_WEGH01000010.1 GCF_009604375.1 Actinomadura macrotermitis | reverse complement strand
CGAAGCCCGTGGCCCAACCCGCAAGGGGGGGAGCGGTCGAAGGTGGGGCCGGCGATTGGGACGAAGTCGTAACAAGGTAGCCGTACCGGAAGGTGCGGCTGGATCACCTCCTTTCTAAGGAGCACAACTAGTCAGGCCGCTCTTCGGAGGACCCGACTGGTGGCTGTCATCGATGGCGAACGTTCATCGGACGGCTGCTCATAGATGTGGAGCACTGGCTACTCAGCCCAGACGTCTGGTCTGGTCTCGCAAGTACTACCCCTCGGGTTCGCCCGTGGAGTGTGGAACGCAGGATCAGGGAGGCTACTGAGCTGGACACGCTGTTGGGTCCTGAGGAAACGGACCCTTCAGCCCCAGAACACCAGGTCGTGAGACCTGATGGGACGGGGCTGGGTTGTTTCTTCTGGATTGCGGGGCCGATGGCCTGCGGACGGATTCGTCTGCAAGCGTCGGTAGACCCGGTTGTTTTTTGAGAACTGCACAGTGGACGCGAGCATCTCTGGTGAGACTCGACCTTCGGGTTGGGTTTCATCTGCGATTTGTTTGATCGTTTTGTGTGTTCAAGTTTTTAAGGGCATACGGTGGATGCCTTGGCATCAGGAGCCGATGAAGGACGTGGGAGCCTGCGATATGCCTCGGGGAGTCGGCAACCAGACTTTGATCCGGGGATTTCCGAATGGGGAAACCTGGCACCCGTCATGGGGTGTCGCCGCCGGCTGAATGTATAGGCCGGTTGGTGGGAACGCGGGGAAGTGAAACATCTCAGTACCCGCAGGAAGAGAAAACAAGAGTGATTCCGTGAGTAGTGGTGAGCGAAAGCGGATCAGCCTAAACCGTGCGCGTGTGATACCTGGTAGGGGTTGCGTGTGCGGGGTTGTGGGACCATCCTGCTGGATCTACCAGTCCGGCGAAGAGTTACAAAGCATCGCGGTAGTCGAATGGCATGGGAAGGCCGACCGTAGACGGTGAGAGTCCGGTAGACGAAACTGCGTTGCCTCTTGGGTGTGTTCCCGAGTAGCACGGGGCCCGTGAAATCCCGTGTGAATCTGCCACGACCACGTGGTAAGGCTAAACACTTCCTGATGACCGATAGCGGACCAGTACCGTGAGGGAAAGGTGAAAAGTGCCCCGGTGAGGGGTCGTGAAATAGTACCTGAAACCGTGTGCCTACAAGCCGTCAGAGCGTCCCCAGGTCCTTTCGAGGGCCTGTTCGTGATGGCGTGCCTTTTGAAGAATGAGCCTGCGAGTTATGGTGTGTGGCGAGGTTAACCGGTGGCGGGTAGCCGTAGCGAAAGCGAGTCTGAATAGGGCGTTTGAGTCGCATGCTGTAGACCCGAAGCGGGGTGATCTAGCCATGGGCAGGGTGAAGCGCCGGTAAGACGGTGTGGAGGCCCGAACCCACCAGGGTTGAAAACCTGGGGGATGACCTGTGGTTAGGGGTGAAAGGCCAATCAAACTCCGTGATAGCTGGTTCTCCCCGAAATGCATTTAGGTGCAGCGTCGCGTGTTTCTTGCCGGAGGTAGAGCTACTGGATGGCTAATGGGCCCTACCAGGTTACTGACGTCAGCCAAACTCCGAATGCCGGTAAGTGAGAGCGTGGCAGTGAGACTGCGGGGGATAAGCTTCGTAGTCGAGAGGGAAACAGCCCAGATCATCGGCTAAGGCCCCTAAGCGTGTGCTAAGTGGTAAAGGATGTGGAGTTGCCGTGACAACCAGGAGGTTGGCTTAGAAGCAGCCACCCTTGAAAGAGTGCGTAATAGCTCACTGGTCAAGTGATTCCGCGCCGACAATGTAGCGGGGCTCAAGCACACCGCCGAAGCCGTGGCATTTCAACGTAAGTTGGGATGGGTAGGGGAGCGTCCTGTAGCCGGCGAAGCCACCGGGTGACCGAGTGGTGGAGGCTGCGGGAGTGAGAATGCAGGCATGAGTAGCGAATCACACGTGAGAAACGTGTGCGCCGGATGACCAAGGGTTCCTGGGGCAGGCTAATCCGCCCAGGGTAAGTCGGGACCTAAGGCGAGGCCGACAGGCGTAGTCGATGGACAACGGGTTGATATTCCCGTACCCGCTGGTACGCGCCAACGCTGAACCCTCTGATGCTAACCACCCGAACCGCCTTGATCTCCTTCGGGAGGTCTTGAACGGGGAGCGTGGGACCCGAGGGGGTAGTAGGTGAGCGATGGGGTGACGCAGGAGGGTAGCTCAGCCCAGGCGATGGTTGTCCTGGGGTAAGCATGTAGCCCGAGAGATAGGCAAATCCGTCTCTCGTATAAGGGTGAGATGTGATGCCGAGCCGTTTTAGGTGAAGTGAGTGATCCCATGCTGCCGAGAAAAGCCTCTAGTGAGTGTACCGGCGGCCCGTACCCCAAACCGACTCAGGTGGTCAGGTAGAGAATACC
>NZ_WEGH01000001.1 GCF_009604375.1 Actinomadura macrotermitis | reverse complement strand
GACGGACGAACCTCTGGTGTGCCAGTTGTCCCGCCAGGGGCACGGCTGGTTGGCTACGTTCGGTAGGGATAACCGCTGAAAGCATCTAAGCGGGAAGCCTGCCTCAAGATGAGTTCTCCCTCCCACTTTCGGGTGGGGTAAGGCCCCCAGCAGACCACTGGGTTGATAGGCCGGAGATGGAAGCGCGGTAACGTGTGGAGTCGACCGGTACTAATAGGCCGAGCGGCTTGAACACAACCTAGCAAGATGATCGAGCTGCGTATTTGTTCGCGTCCCTGTGCGGTTCCCAGGAAACAACCGGGAACCCGCTATAATTAGATACCGAGCCTTAGCGTTCGGACGAGACTTGCCCGCCCTGGATAAGGGTGTGGTGTTGATCGTTCGGTGGTTTTGGCGAAGGGGAAACACCCGGTCCCATCCCGAACCCGGAAGTTAAGCCCTTCAGCGCCGATGGTACTGCACGGGGGACCGTGTGGGAGAGTAGGACACCGCCGGACTCATATTGGAAAGGGCCCCGCCATTTGGCGGGGCCCTTTCGCATTTCCCAGGCCTGGCGGAGCACCTGGAACAGGTGCCGGACCCGCGGGATCGGCGCGGCGTCCGCCATAGCCTGGCGTCGTTGTCAATGGCGGCTGTGGTGGCGGTGCCGGCCGGAGCGACATCGTTCACCGCGGACGGCGAATGGGGCGCGGACGCGTCGCCATAGGTTCTGGCCGCTCTGGGCGTCCGCCGTGGTCCGCTGACCCGGCAGTTCGCGCCGCCCGGCGAGGCCACCATTCGGCGCGTTCTGGAAGCAGCAGACGCCGGTGCGCTGAATGCTGCCGTCGGGGCCTGGCTGGATACGCGGCTGCGGGCCGCCGGCCAGGCAGCAGAACACGCGCGGCGCCCCCCTGACGGGCAGTCGCGGTGGACGGCAAGGCGGTGCGGGGCACCCGTCATGCCAGCGGCGGGTCGGCCGGTACACCTGCTGGCCGCCCTCGATCAGCGCTGTGGTGTTGCGCTCGGCCAGGCCGGAGTGGAGGGCAAGGCCACCGAGACCACCCGGTTCGCGCCGCTGCTGGAGCCGCTGGACCTGGCCCGGCGCGTTATCACCGCCGCCGCGCTGCCCACCCAGCGCGAGTACGCCGAGTTCCCTGCCACCGGCAAGGGGACCCATGACGTCCTGGTGGTCAAGAAGAACCAGCCGGGCCCGTACGCCCAGGTCAAGTACCTGCCCTGGCGGCGCAGCCCGGTCGCCGCCCGCCAGCACAACCGGGCCATGGCCGCCAGGAGCACCGCACCCTCAAGGCCGCGGCCGTCGCCGCCGGGCTCGGCTTTCCGCACGCCGCCCAGGCCATCTGCCTGACCCGCCAGCGCCGGCCGCTGGACGACGAGAAGTGGCGGATCCTCACCGTCTACGCCATCACAGGCCTGGACACCCACCAGGCAACCCCCGCCCAGTTCGCCGCCACCGGCAGACGGCCGGGCACACCAAGCATCGCCGTCGCCCGCCACCACCATGCCCGGGACGCCTCCCGAATCCTCGGACTGCGCCCAGCATGAATGAAACGGCCATGACGCGACCACGCCGAGGCCCTGGAGGTTGCTGTACTCCTCTGCCGTACCTTCACCGCCCGGCCCTCGAAGGGGGTGAGGCCGCCGGAGGTGGCTGCGTTCGCTCAGGTGACCCGCGCGGTCACCAGGGTCTCGAAGGTATAGGGCCGCAGCCCATCGGTACGGCCGGCGAAGTACCGCTGCTGGAGGTCTGCACGTGCGGGATGGTCCACGACCTTGAGCCCGCACCGGCTGATCAGCCTCTCGATCTCGATCACCGGCCAGCCGGGCTGAAGAGGCTCGCCGACAGAAGCCGCGATCGGCGCGTAGATCCGGGCGAATTCCGCCCCCACGTCGTCCAGCACACGGTCTTCGGCCCGGTAGGAGAACACCACCTCAGAGCCGGGAGCGGCCGCCGCGATCGTGCGCAGCATCGACTCGATCGCCTGCGCCGTCAGATAGGGAGCGACACCCGTCCAGCAGAACATCGCCGGCCGCGCCCAGTCGAACCCGGCCGCGCCCAGAACATCCCGAAGCGGTTCGGCCTCGAAATCGACCGGCACGAACACCTGCGAGTCGCTGAGCGGCAGGCCGAGCTCCCTGACCCGCTCGAGCTTCCAGGCCTGGGAAGCAGGGTGATCGACTTCGAACACCGTCAGCGGGCCGAGCAGATCCGGCCGCCGCCACGCGAACGAGTCGAGCCCCGCGCCAAGGATCACGTACTGCGTGAAGGCGCCGGCGGCCAGCCGGTCCTCGGCGTACCGGCCGCGGGTGCAGACAGCCGTGCGGGACTCGCGACGGACCGGGCCGGGGAACAGCGGATCGAACCGGTCGCGCAGCTCCCGCCATACCGGGCCGACGAGCACCAGGGCCAGCACATCGTCCAGTACCCACGGCGACGCCGTCTCCAGGCGAAACAATCCACGCGACACGGCCGCGAACATCGCCGTCCTGCTCGACGCGCTCTCCATGCGTTCCTCCTCGCGGCCAGAACCCGCGCGCCCACTCTGCGCACTTCACAGGATGCGCCTGAAACGCCCTGGCGGCCACGGCCAGATCGCCTGCCGCCACGTTCTGCTCGCCCTCGGGAGCCTCCAAAACGGCCGGGCACACCACCATCACAGCTCCCTTTTCAGGCACCGTGCCCGAGCAGCAGCCGGCCGATCCGGATGCCGAGCCTTACGTGCGCCTCCTGGCCGATCCCGCCGTGTCCATGTGCGAGGCCGGGGACCGGGCAGAGCCCGCTTCCCGCCTGGCCGCGGCGGTTCGTCGACCAGGCGGTCCGGTCATGTGCGGAGTACTACAGCTCGATCGACACGCATGCCGCCTTGACCCAGCCGACGTAGGTGAGGCGCACCCAGTAGTTGGAGTAGGAGCCGCAGGCCGTGTAGAAGCCGCCGACGGTCTGGCTGCAACTGGACGAGGTCAGCTGCCCCTGGACCATGTTGCCGACCTTCGTGCTCGAGGTGCTGGTGCTCTGGTAGATCGGGGTGTTGCCGTACAGGGCCCGGGCGTAGCAGGTGGCGGCGGCCTGCGCGGGCGCGGCCGCCTGAGCCACACCGCTGGTGAGCACCACCGGGGAGAAGAGGCCGCCGGCCATCAGCGCGGCCTTCATGAGGGTGGACGTCTTGAACATGGTCACTCCCGTGAACCAAGAGACGATCTTCTGTCATCGCTCAGCCAACCGCACCCCGCATAACCCTGGCGTGACCAACTATCGGCCCCTGCCTCGCTCGTTCCAGCCGTCCTTCGGGCCGCCGGGGGGGCTTTCCGGCGCATCGCCACCTGGTGTGCCGGTGCCCGCCGATCGCACACCCCCGGACCCGGGAAGGGCCGCCGGGCCGGTCCCGAAGTGATCATGTGTGGGTCGTACCGGGAAGCACCGTGATCGGCTTCCCCACGGCCGGTCCGGCCGCCGTGACCGGGCTCCGGACGGATCTGCCGGCGCAGGTCGCCGTGATGGACGCGCCAGTGCTGGGCAGCATCGATGACGCCGAGCATGGACATCTCTCATGCCATCGATCTCATTCTCGGCGAGAGGCTGGATGACGGGGTTCCTCTCGCCGTCATGTGTTCCCACTGCCTTGATCTGGCCGACCAGGTTCCGGGGTTACGGTCTGAGGCTTTGGCTCTTCAGGTCGCGGAAACGCCGAGCTCGCTTGGAGCGGCATGCCCTGGGGTGCTGGGTGCGTCCGGATCCGAACCCCGGGCCGGTGGTGCCGGTGAACCGATCGCAGGTCTGGCCGGCGCCGATGCCGCCGGATTCGGTGGGCTGGACCACACCGCGGTCCTCGGCCACCTCCTGGAGGCCGAGGGCCCGTCATGTCCGTCCAGGCAGTGGTGTTCGATCTGGACGGCACCCTGTCTGCGGCCTCCGCGGTTCCGCCCTGTCCACCGGCGAGCTGATCGCGGTCTGGCAGCTCGGCTCTACGCCTGTCGTCCTGCCCCACTCCCTGGGCCGGAGCGTCACTTCCGGTGATCTGGAGTGCTTCCAGGACCGTGTCGCCGCCGCGGTCGGGTCGGCCCGGCCGTTCCCGGGCTGCTGCGCACGCTGCGCGCCTCCGGCAGAGGCCTCGCGGTGTTCACCGGCGACGTCCCCGCCGTGCTTTGGCGCGGCGTGGTTCTGCGGTGGGCGGAAGGTGTGGTGTGCGTGCGCGGCGGGGGGTTACCGTGTGCGCATGGCTGAGATCGTTCGCCCCATCAGGCCTGCCGACGGACCGACCGCGCCGCGCCGGACGGCGGAGCCGTTGTGGCGCGACGCGGTCGGCCGGTGCCTGCGCCGGCTGCGTCAGGAGCGCGGCGAGATCCTGGCGGAGACCGCCCGGCGGGCCGGCGTCTCCCCGCAGTACCTGTCGGAGATGGAGCGCGGGGTGAAGGAGCCGTCGAGCGAGATGATCGCGGCGGTGGCGGGCGCCCTGGACCTGACCCTGGCCGATCTGACGCTCGCGGTCGCGGCGGACCTGGCCGTGTCCGCCAGGTCCGCGGGGCCGACCGCCTACGCGCTGGCCGCGTAGGCGCTACCGCTCCTCGAGGACGTGGTCGACGAGGCCGTAGTCCTGCGCCGCCCGTGCGGTGAAGACCCGGTCGCGGTCGGTGTCGGCGCGCAGCGTCGCGGTGTCCTGCCCGGTGTGCCGGGACAGGATGCGTTCGATGTCGGCGCGGACGCGGACGACCTCGTCCGCCTGGAGGATGAGGTCCGGGATCGCCCCGCGGCCCTGCCCGATCGGCTGGTGCAGGACGATGCGGGTGTGGGGCAGCGCGGAGCGCTTGCCGGGGGCGCCCGCGGCCAGGAGCACCGCGCCGACCGCGACGGCCTGGCCCACGCACGTCGTCGCGACCTGCGGGCGGATGTAGCGCAGCGTGTCGTACACGGCGAGCATCGCGCTCGGGTCTCCGCCTTCGCAGTTGATGTACAGCTGGATGTCGCGGTCGGGGCTGTCGGCCTCCAGGTGGAGCAGCTGCGCGACGAGGGCGTTGGCGACGCCCGCGTCGATGGCGGTGCCGAGGTAGATGATCCGCTCGGTCAGCAGGTGCGAGTAGACGTCCATGATCCGCTCGCCGCGGGAGTGCTGGGCGATGACGTTCGGGATCGTGTAGGTGCTCATCGGCCGGCCCCCGCGAGTCCCACGGGGCGCTGCCGGCGGGGCGGCACGACCTCGTCGTAGGCGCTGACGATCGCGTCGACGAACCCGTACTCCAGGGCCTCGCGTGCGGTGTACCAGCGGTCGTGCAGCGAGTCCTCGAAGATCCGCTCGATGGGCTGGCCGGTGTCCTCGGCGATGAGCCCGAGCACGGTGTCGCGGGTGTGGCGCAGGTCGTTGGCCTGCAGCTCGATGTCGACGGCGGCGCCGCCGATGCCGGCGGAGCCCTGGTGCATCAGCACGCGGGCGTGCGGCAGCGCGCGGCGCTTGCCGGGGGTGCCCGACGACAGCAGGAACTGGCCGGCGCTGTAGGCGATGCCGAGCACCACCGTGGCCACGTCGCACGGGATGAGCCGCATGACGTCGCGGATGGCCAGCATCGACGGCACCGATCCGCCGGGGGAGTGGATCCACAGCGCGATGTCGGCCGCGGCGTCCTCTCCCGCCAGGGTGAGCAGCTGCGTCGCGAGCAGGGTGCCGTTGTCGTCGTCGAGCACGCCGTCCAGCACGAGGACGCGCTGCCGGTAGAGCTCGTCCCGCATCCGTTCGTTGAACATGGGTGGCCTGTGTTCTTCGCTCATGCCTTCACTCTGGGCGGTCGCGCGCACCGGTCACAGCCCGATCCGCCCTCGGCGGATCCGCTCAGAGCAGCGGGGCGCGGCGGACGAGGACGGCGACGCCGGCCAGGGCGAGGGCGGACAGGCCCTGGACCACGGCGTACCAGGCCGGGCAGAGGCCGGGGATCAGGTCCACGCCGATGATCGCGATCGGCAGGACGACGGAGAGGGTGCGCAGCCGGTCGAGGGCCTTGGCCGACCCCTGGGCGGCGCGGACGGCGAACCGGTGGAGCGGGAAGGCCGCCAGGAACAGGATCGTGCCCCGGATCCACATGAACGGACTGGCCTCGTGGCCGGTGAGCGCCATCACCGCGACGATGCCGAGGACGATGGCGCCGATGGCGCCGAAGAGCGCGATGTACTTGTGCACGGTGCCGAACGCGTCGCGGGTGTCGTCGAGGTTCGCCGTCGTCATGGTCCTTCTCCTTGCTCGTCGTTGTGTCCATGACGTTATTGATCTCCGGACCGGCCCGGTATGGAGCTGCCCGTACGGGAGGGTGGGTCTGGACCCACTCCCGGCCCCGTGGGTTCAGTGGGTGTTCATTTTCCTTGACCAGGGGGCGCTTCCTGTGGATATGCATTGACGCTGCGCGGAGTGTCAAGCACAATTGACGCATGGATGAGCTGACCGAGGTGCCGTCCCCGCAGGACCCGGCCACGGCGCTGGCCGCCGTGGTGGCGCTGCGCAGGCTGGCCGACCGGCTGGAGCGCGCGGCCGTCGCGCGGGCCGTCGGCCAGGGGTGGAGCTGGGCCGAGGTCGCCCAGGCGCTCGGCATCACCCGGCAGGCGGCACACCAGCGGCACGCCCGTGCGCTGGCCGAGGACACGGAGGACCGATGAGACTCTCGCGCGCGCTGCAGGACGTGCAGACGATGAACACGCTGCTGAACGGGGCGGAGGAGCTGGCGCTGGCGGCCGGGGAGGCGCTGCCGGGGGCCGAGCACCTGCTGCTCGCGGCGCTGGCGCTGCCCGACGGGTCCGCGCGGCGGGCGTTCGAGCGGGTGGGGGCCGACCCGGCGGGGCTGCGTCCCGCGATCGCCCGGGTGCACGCCGACGCGCTGGCGTCGGTCGGGGTGCGGGTCGCGGACGAGCCGGCGCTGGACGCCGCGGTCGCCCGGAACCGCTCGCCCAAGCGGGGCGTGATGCGCACGTCCGCGCCGGCGCAGGAGGCGTTCCAGGCGGCGACCAAGCAGGCCAAGGCCCGCAAGGGGAAGCTGGCCGGTGCGGACATCGTGGCGGCCGTCGCCGCGCAGCGGCACGGCACCGCTGCGCGCGCGCTGCGGGCCATGGGGGTGGACGCGGAAGCCCTGGCGGAGGCGGCGCGCGCCGAAGCGGGGTGACGAGGGCGGGGTAGGTCGCCGCCTCGCGGGCGGCCGTTCCAGTGTCCCTGAGGGGCGGCCGGAGGGTGCGTGGGACGATGGGGGCCTGAACTACGAGGGGAAGGGTGAAGTCGCGCCGCTGACGATCTGGTGGAATAGGGACCGCCCGGATATCGTTAGCAAAAGCAATGACTTCTGCGAACGAACATGACCACGCCACCGACTCCCGGCCACGCGGCGCCCCCGGCCGTGGCCGAGGAGCTGCGCATCGCGATCGCGCGGCTGTCGCGCCGGCTGCGCACGCTGAGGCCGTCCGGCCCCGGAGACGAGCCCGCCCCGCTCTCCCTCACCCAGTTCGCCGCGCTCGCCGCGATCGAGCGGCACGGCTCGATGACCCCGAGGGAACTGGCCGACCACGAGAAGGTGCAGCCGCCCTCGATGACCCGGGTGCTCGCCCATCTGGAGGAGCGCGGGCTGGTGGCGCGCAGCCCGCATCCGACCGACGGCCGGCAGGTGCGGCTGGCGGCGACGGCGGCGGGGTCGGCGCTGCTGGCCGGGGAGCGCCGCCGCAAGGAGGCGTGGCTGGCGCAGCGGCTGCGCGAGCTGACGCCGCAGGAGCGGGAGATCCTGCGGCGGGCGGCACCGATCCTGGACAAGATCAGCAAGGCCTGAGCGGGGGCGGGATGTTCCGGTCGCTGCGCAACCGGAACTACCGCCTCTACGCCGCCGGGCAGGTCGTCTCCAACACCGGCACCTGGATGCAGCGGGTCGCGCAGGACTGGCTCGTGCTGGAGCTCGCGCACGGCAGCGGGACGGCCCTCGGCCTCACCACCGGGCTGCAGTTCCTGCCGCTGCTGCTGTTCGGGCTGTGGGGCGGGGTGATCGCCGACCGCTACCCCAAGCGCCGGGTGCTGATGATCACCCAGGTGTCGATGGGCGTGCTCGCCCTCATCCTCGGCGTGCTGGCCGTCACCGGCACCGCGCAGGTCTGGCACGTGTACGTGCTGGCGTTCGGGCTCGGCCTGGCCACCGTGGTGGACAACCCGACCCGGCAGTCGTTCGTGGTCGAGATGGTCGGCCGCCGCGACCTGCCCAACGCGATCGCGCTGAACAGCGCCACGTTCAACGGCGCCCGGCTGCTCGGGCCCGCCGTCGCCGGGGTGCTGATCGCGCTGATCGGGACCGGGCCGGTGTTCCTGGTGAACGCCGCCTCGTTCGGCGCGGTGCTGATCGGGCTGCAGGCGATGCGCGCCGGCGAGCTGAACGAGAGCGAGCCGGTCAAGCGCGCCAAGGGGCAGCTGCGCGAGGGGCTGCGCTACGTCCGGGGACGCCGGGACCTGGTCCTGGTCCTGGTGCTCGTCGGCTTCGTCGCCACGTTCGGGATGAACTTCCAGATGACGACCGCGCTGGTGGCGCGGCAGGTCTTCCACACCGGCGCGTCCTCGTTCGGGCTCGCCTCCAGCATGCTGGCGGTCGGCGCGTTCACCGGCGCGCTGCTCGCGGCGCGGCGGGTCGCGCGGCCCCGGCTGCGGCTGATGCTCGGCGCGGCGCTGCTGTTCGGGCTGCTGGAGATCGCCACCGGGCTGATGCCGGCGTACTGGGCGTTCCTGGTGCTGCTGGTGCCCACCGGGATCGCGCTGATGACCTTCACCACGGCCGCCAACGCCACGATGCAGCTCGGCGTCGCACCGGAGATGCGCGGCCGGGTGATGGGCCTGTACATGTTCGTGTTCCTCGGCACCAACCCGCTCGGCGCGCCGATGGTCGGCTGGATGGCCGAGCGGTTCGGGCCGCGGCTCAGCATCGTGGTCGGCGGCGTGGTCGCCGTCGCGGTCGCGGCGGTGATCGCCGCGATCGCGGCGCGGACCAGGCCGGCCGAGCGAAGTGCGTGACAAGGGCCGGTTTCGGCTGAAAAGCTGGTCAGGTGTCACACCGGACGTTCCGATGAGGCTGTTCGTGGCGATCGTCCCGCCACCGGACGTCCTCGACGGGCTCGACGAGTTCGTCGCCCCCTACCAGGCCGACTGGCCCGATCTGCGCTGGGTGCGCCGCGACCTGCTGCACGTGACGCTCGCCTTCCTCGGCGAGGTCGACGGCGCGACGCTGGAACGCCTGCTGCCCCGTTTGGAACGTGCCGTCGCCCGCCATCCGCGGCTCACGCTGTCGCTGGCGGGCGTCGGCGCGTTCCCCGGCGTCGGCACGCACGCCCGGGTGCTGTGGACGGGCCTGTACGGCGACCGCCGCGAGCTGGCCCGGCTGGCCGCGTCCACGGCGGCGGCGGGGCGCCGCGCCGGGACGCCGCCGGACAAGCACCGCGGGTTCCGCCCGCACCTGACGATCGCGCGCAGCCGCCGCCCGCTCGACGTCCGGCCGCTCATGGAGCCGATGGCCTCCTACGCGGGCGGCCCGTGGACGACCACGACGGTCCACCTGATGTGCAGCCACCTGCCCGGCAAGGACCACCCCCAGCTCGAGTACGAGTCGCTGAAGAGCTGGACCTTGCACTGAGCACGGGGCACTGAGGACGGGTTAGAGCTCGGGCGGCGGGGGCGCGGGGCGGTCGGCGTCCGGCGGGCCCCAGGGGAGCCCGTGGCGCTCGCAGGCGCGGCGCAGCTCCTCCAGGTCCGGCGGGAACGGCACCCGCCGCGCGACCCGCCCCGAGGGCGCCCACACCACCAGCCGCGGCGTCCGGTCGGCCGAGTCGTCGATGCCGATGCCGCCGATCCGGTCGTGGGCCAGGTCCCACTCGACCCGGCCGCGCCGGGTGACGACGGCCAGGCCCGCGGCCGACACCTTCAGCTGGGCGCGGTCGCGGTCGTAGAGCCAGTAGCCGCCGAGCCCGGCCAGCAGCGCGACCGGCACCGTCCAGGAGGCGGCGCGGGAGAAGCCGCCGAGCTGCGGGCCGAGCCACACCGCGCCGAGCAGCGCGGCGGCCTGGCAGAGGAACACGCTGGTCAGGTAGGTGGCGAACCGGGAGAGGCGGGTGGCGTCCAGCACCGTCCCCGGCGCCGACACCGGCGCGGGCGGCGCCTCGGGCGCGGGCACCGACAGCGTCGACACCGCCGAGTGGAACGCCGCCGACAGGTAGGCGTCGTACTCGGCGTCGTTGACCGGCAGGCCCGCGCGGCGGGCCGTCTCGCGCAGGTCGGTGCGGGCGATGCGCAGCGCCGACAGCGGCGCGGCGAAGAACTCGTCGCCGTCGGAGTCGTACAGCCGCACCCAGGCGTGCCCGGCGATGGTGAGCAGCTCGATCCCGCCGATGCGGTCCTGCGGCATCCGCAGCACCACGTCGCCGGCCGCGTCGGCCCAGCCGAGGCCGCCGTCGGCGACGACGAGCCGGCCGCCCGGCACCTGCCCGAAGATCTCCGGCAGGCCCTCCAGGCCGTACTCGGGGGTGCGCGGCGGCCGGGCGCCGGGGGTGACGACGCGGTGGCCGTGGTCGTCCAGCGCGTGCGCGAGCTGGAAGGCGTCCAGGCCGTGCGCGGGCAGCCGGGCGACCAGCCGCAGCCGGTGGTCGAACGCCAGCACCGCCAGGTCGGCGGGGCGCGGGCCGCCGGTGGCCGGGTCGGGGCGCAGGCCCGGGCCGACGACGAGCGCGGCGATCCCGGCGGCGGGCAGCACGGTCCCCTCGCGCGGGCCGGGGCGCGTCCGCACCCGCAGCTCCCCGGAGGCGATCGTCCATTCGGTCCGCACGGCCGGCAGCAGCCGGCGGCGCGCGGCGAGCACCCCGGTGATCGCGGCGAACGCCCAGCAGGCCGCGGCGAGCCGGGCCCCGAAGTCCGGCGCGCCGTCCAGCGCGATGCGCGCCACCATCGCCGTGCCGAGCAGCCCGGCCAGCGCGCCGGCCAGCGTGATCCGGCGGCGGCTCGGTACCGGCGCGGGGGAGGCGAGCACGAGCGGGTCGCCGTCCAGGCGGACGTCCTCGCGGGCCGGCTCGTGCGCGGCGGCCAGCAGCTCGGCCTCCTGGTCCAGCAGCCGCTTCTCGGCGGTGTGGTCGCGCGGCAGCGGGCCGACGCCGATGCCGGGGACGGGCGGCTCCTCGTCCAGCGCCGGGTCGAGCAGGTCGGCGGCGTCGCCGTCCAGCACGTGCACCGTGATGCCGAGCCGGCGGGCCGTCACGAACAGCGCGAGCGGCTCCATGCCGAGCGCGGCGAGCGGGCCCGCGGGGGTGCGGCCGAACCGGTGCAGCACGGTCAGCGCGCCGTCCCCGGTGGTGATCGCCAGCGCGTCGATCCGGGACCGCTCGTAGCGGACGATGTCCAGGCCGCCCGGCCCGATGTGGGCGAGGCCGTCCTCCGACAGCCGCCAGTACGGGCGGGTCCGCCGCCGCGCCGCCGGCAGCGCGCCGAGCGCCCACGGGAACGCCGCGGCCGCGGTGACCAGCGCCGCCCACAGCCATGCCGGGCGGAGCGGCAGCAGCGCCAGCGCGACGGCGAGCAGGGTGAACGGGCCCGCGGCGGCGGGGCGCCACCGCCCCGCTCGGCCGTGCAGGCCGGTCAGCTGCAGGCCGGTCAGCTCGTGCTCCACAGTCCGCATCCTCACACGGCTTCCGCCGGGCCCGTCGCCCGCTTGCGCGAACCGGCGGCGTCCCGCGGCGTCCTGCGGCGCTCGGGTGAGACGCTCATCGTTCTCCTGTCACATCCGTCACGAACGCCTTCGTACCACGCCGTATCCGATGACCGCGGCGATCGTCAGCGCCAGGAACAGGCCGACCCGGGCGCCGGAGGCGTCCCGGTGCTCTTTGCCGCCGCCCTTGTCGCCCGCGGTCCGCGGCGCGGTGGGCGGCGTCGGGCGCGCCCGCGCGGGCAGCGGCACCTGGTAGACGGGCTGGTCCACGCCTTCGGAGCCGACCAGCAGCGACTGCCCGTCGGCGGTGTAGGTGACCGACTCGCCCTGCTTCTGCGCGGGCAGCGCGACCGAGCCGAGCGAGTCGCCGGGCTTGCCGTCGGCGCCGAACGCGTAGACGCGGGCGCCGAAGTAGGTGCGGATGACGTAGCTGCGGCCGTCGGGCGCGAACGCGCCGTCGGTGGCGATCACCGGCGCCTCGCCGATCTTGCGCAGCTTGTTGAAGCCGCTCGTGCGCAGGGTGGCGGGCGCCTCGTACAGGGCGCCGTCGAACAGCTTGGAGGCGATGTAGAGCCGGTTGGTGCGCGGGTCGATCATCATGGTCTCGGCGTTGCGCGGGCCGTCGGCGTACTTGAACCGGAACCTGGTCGCGCGGATCGTCCGCGAGCGCAGCTCGGCGGGCTCGGGGATCCGGTAGACGGTCACGTACGGCCAGGCGCCGCCGAGGTTGTCGCCGATGTCGGCCACGTAGATCGCCGGGCGACCCTGCTCGTCGCGCCCGACGGCCATCGCCTCCCAGTCGCGGGCGGTGGCGCCGCCGAGCGTCAGCACGGCCCTGGTCCGGCCGTCCGGGCCGAGCGCGAAGACCTCCGGGCGGCCGCCGGAGTCGTTGTGGGTGTAGACCACGCCCGGGTGGCGGCGGCTGAGCGCGAGCCCGCTGGACTCGTCGATCCGCGGGTCGGAGACGGTGAACAGCACCCGGTCGCCGTCGCGTGTGGCCGAGGCGGCCGCCGCGGGCACCGGGACGAGCAGCGCGAAGGCGGCGAGGACGGCGACGGCGGGCGAACGCGGGAACATCCCCCGATCCTGCCCGATGGGCGTGCCGTTCACCCCGGCCGCGCTCAACGCAGCAGCGCGCCGATCACCACGGCCAGGACGAGCGCGGCGAGCACGGCGGGCAGCAGCCATTGGGGCGGGCGGTTCACGCTGTGAGCTTATTCGCCCGGGCGCGGCGCTCGGACCCGAGGGCTGTGGTGTGGATCTCGCTGTGGCGCGGATCTCATCGGGCGTGCCGGGCCGGGGCGTGCGGCCGGTTGCCAAGATCGCCGCGCTTTTCCGTCGCGCCGCCGGTAGCGCGCGCCGCGGGCGGCGGCGACGATGCGACTCCCTCCTGAGAAGGCCGGAGCGCGGACGGCATGCCGCGCTCGGGCCCGCCCCCCGTAAGGAGTCCCATGCTGGAGACAAGCCGCCGGCTCGCCCTCGGCGGGGCCGCCGCCGTGCTGGCCGCCGCGACGGGAGCGGCGCCCGCGTACGCCGCCGAGCGCACCGAGACGCCGGTCGCCTCCGGATCGCCCGTCACCGAGGTCGTCGAGTCGGCCGTCCGGGTGCGGATCCCGCTGCCGCCGTCGGCCGGGCCGCACCCCAAGGCCTGCGACTGGCTGTCCTACCTGCGCTTCCGGCACAAGGACGGGCCCGCCGCGTCGGCACGGGCCGACCGGATCCTCGTCGCCCAGCCCGGCGTGCTGGAAGGCGCCGGGGCCTTCGACAGCGTCGCCCGCAACACGGTCGCGCAGGCCGCCAGGAGCGGGAAGCACATCGAGTTCTGGGCGCTGGACCGGCGCTCCAACTGCCTGGAGGACAACACCGGCGTCCAGGCCGGTCTCGCCGCCCGCGACCCCCATGTCGCCGTCGACTACTACTACCGGCACAAGCGGGTGGACGGGCGCGCGTTCGCCGGCTATCTGGGCAACGACCAGGTGAAATGGCTGCAGAACGTCGGCCTGCGGCAGACCGTCCGCGACCAGTACGACCTGATGGCCGCCGAACTCCCCGACCAGACGGCGCGCAAGCACAAGATGATGTGCGGCGGGCACTCGCTCGGCGGCATCATCACCGGCTTCTTCGCCGAATGGGACTTCGACGGCGACCGCGCCACCACCGCCGACGCCGGCTACAACCAGTGCGCCGGCTACTTCGCCCTCGACACCCGCATCCGGGCGGGCGCGGACGGGCAGGTGCCCGCGGGCCTCGTCCCGCTGGTCAAGGCCGGTGCGGACGCGGTGCGGGCCGGGCTGGAGGCCGGGGTCGTCCCGCGCACGCTGTCGGGCCCCGCCCTGATCAACAGCGAGACCATGAACCTGCTGGCGATCGCGGGCCTGGCCGCCCGCGTCGCGCCGGCCGGCCCCTCCGACCTGGCCACCTACATCCCGGCGGGCTTCAACACCGACACCACCTACCGGCTGCTGTTCTCCAAGGACCTCGCGACGTTCGTCAAGGGCGCGCCGAAGGTGCAGGACTTCCGGTTCACCAACGCCGCCGCGCTCGGCGGGCTGCTGGACGACAACTCCCAGCCGCTCGCGTTCCTGCAGGCCAGCGTCGGGTTCTTCGACGGCGGCCGCATCGCCGACAAGGACTTCCCGCTCCCGAACGACCTGACCCGGGCCGGGATGCCGGTGCTGCGCGACCTGCTCGGCAAGGAGAGCAAGGCCATCCCGGACGAGCCGAACGGCCCCCGGTACGGGTGGCGCAACTACGACGACGTCGCCGGGCTGCCCTACAGGTCCAAGGACGGCACCCCGTTCACCGTCCCCGCCAGGGAGGTGACCGACATCGGCGAGCTCGCGCGCAGCCTCTCCGAGCACCCGCTGGACTTCACCGAGGACTACTTCCCGACGAGGCTGGTCACCGACATCGCGCTCGCCGCCTCGCCCGGCGTCGCGGACGGCGCGGTCCACACCGGCGGCATCGCCGCCAACCCCACGATCGACCTGGAGGCCGGCGACGGCCTCGGGCTGGGCGAGCCCCGGCCGGGCGACGTGATCGCCCCCGGCTACCAGCACCTGGACGTCCTCACCGCCGCCGCCGTCCAGAACGGCGGCCGGCCCGAGCCGATCTCGGTGAACCTCGCCCGCTTCGCCGTGACCGCGCGGCGCTGACCCGTCCTTCGCGCACCGTTCTTTGCACACGGGCGCGAACCGGCGCGGGGCGGACCGCATCTCATCGAGCATGTGCGGATTGTTCGGGCTGCTGCGGTCGCCCCTCGCCGGCCACCCGGGGCGGGCCTCCGGCGTGCTCGTCGCGCTCGGCGTCCTGGCCGAGGAGCGCGGCGACGACTCGGCCGGGATCGCGCTGCTCACCGGCCACGCGGTCGCGCCCGGGCGGGAGCGGCCCGCCGCCGGGACGACCGGTGAGCGGCACTCCGACATCAGCCACGACGGCTGCCGGATCGTCAAGGGCCGCGGCCGGTTCACCGGCGTCTGGCGGCCCGACCTGCTGCCGCTGCTGGACGCCGCGCCCGTCGCGCTCGGGCACACCCGCTGGGCCACGCAGGGCTCGCCCGCCGAGCTCGTCAACGCCAGCCCGCTCGTCGTGCCGGGCACCGGCGCCGGGATCATCGCCACCCACAACGGCGACGTGGAGGCCGGCCTGCTGCGCGAGCGGTACGAGCTGCCCCCGCCCGCCGGGAGCACCGACAGCGAGACGGTGTTCCAGCTGCTCGCGCGCTGCGGGGGCACGCGCGACGTCACGGCGGTGCTGCGGTCGCTGGTCGGGCGGGCCGCGCTCGCCTGGGTGGACCGCGGCCGGCCCGGCGAGGTGCACCTCGCGCGCGCGGCGCTCAGCCCGCTCGCGGTCGCCGTCGACACCGAGGAGAACCTGTACTGGGCGTCCAACCCCGGCTGGTTCCGCCGGGTCGAGCAGGACACCGGGGTGCGGTTCGTCTCCGTGGACATGCTGCGCGAGGGCGGCTATCTGAAGATCGGGACCGGTGGGGTGCTGGCCCGCGCGGGGTTCACCCCCACCGCTCGCGACTGGGACCTGGACGGGCGGGTCTGGACGGGCTTCAGCGCCGCCGACGCCGCCCGCGACCGGGCGCTGCTGCGGCACCTGGTGCACGAGCCTGAACACGCGGCCGCCGGACCACGCGTGGCGTGATCCGGCGGCCGGGCGAGCCTGTCGCGACAGGTCAGAGGCGCTCGACGACGTAGTCGATGCAGGCCGTCAGGGCCTCCACGTCGGCCGGGTCGATCGCCGGGAACATGCCGATGCGCAGCTGGTTGCGGCCGAGCTTGCGGTACGGCTCGGTGTCCACGATGCCGTTGGCGCGCAGCACCTTGGCGACCGCGGCGGCGTCGACCTCGTCGGTGAAGTCGATCGTGCCGACGACCTGCGAGCGCTGCGCCGGGTCGGCCACGAACGGCGACGTGTAGGAGGTCTTGTCGGCCCAGGTGTACAGGCGCTGCGAGGAGTCGGCGGTGCGCGCGGTCGTCCAGGCCAGGCCGCCCTGCGCGTTCATCCACTCGATCTGCTCGGCGAACAGGATCAGCGTGGCGACGGCCGGGGTGTTGTAGGTCTGGTCCTTGGCGGAGTTGTCGACCACGGTCTTGAGGTTGAAGAACTCCGGCACGTACCGGTCCGACGCGGCGATCTCGTCGATGCGGGCGAGCGCGGCGGGGGAGGCGAGCGCCACCCACAGGCCGCCGTCGGCGGCGAAGCACTTCTGCGGCGCGAAGTAGTAGACGTCGGTCTCGCTGACGTCCACCGGCAGGCCGCCGGCGCCGGAGGTCGCGTCGACCAGGACCAGCGCCTCGTCCGCCGAGGTGCCGGCCGGGCGCTTGATCGGCATCGCCACGCCGGTGGAGGTCTCGTTGTGGGTGAGCGCGTACACGTCGACGCCGGCCTCGGCGGCGGCGGCCGGGTGGGTGCCGGGGTCGGTGGAGATCACCGACGGGTCCTCCAGCCACGGCGCGCCCTTGGTGACCTTGGCGAACTTGCTGGAGAACTCACCGAACACCAGGTGCTGCGACCTGCTGCGGACCAGGCCGAACGCGGCGGCGTCCCAGAAGGCGGTGGTGCCGCCGTTGCTCAGCAGGACCTCGTGGCCCTCGGGCAGGGAGAACAGCTCCGACAGGCCCGCGCGGACGCGGCCGACCACGGACTTCACCGGCTTCTGGCGGTGGGAGGTGCCCATGTAGGTCGAGCCGGACTCGGCGAGCGCGGCGAGCTGCTCGGGACGCACCTTGGACGGACCGCATCCGAAGCGGCCGTCCTGGGGCTTGAGATCGGCGGGAATGGCAATGGCTGGATTCGCGGCTTCGGTCACTCGCAAAAGGGTACTTGAGCAGCCCGGAAGATCACCGGCGGGTTCACATGCCGAGACGTCACCGGCGTGTCCTGCGGCGCAGCGCCCAGCCGGCGATCAGCAGCAGCGCGAACAGGCAGATGGCGGCGTTCACGGCCGGGGGGTACAGCCACGGATCGCCCTTGCGGCGGGCCTCCAGGGCCGTGCGGACCGAGTCGAAGGCCAGGAAGGCCAGCAGCAGCGCGGCCGCCCAGAGCGCGACGCGCCCCGCGATCGCGTTGGTGCGGCGGCGGCGCGCCTCCCGCTCGGCCTCGTAGCGGCGCAGCTCCTCGGCCACGGCCGCCTTCGTCGCGGCGGCTTCCACGGGAGCGGCGGTTTCGGCGGCCGGGGCGGTTTCGGCCGGCGCGGCGGGGCCGATGTCGCCGTCCAGCGGTTCATCGTTGTTCATTACCGGCCAATCATGGCAAAGGCCCCCGGTGGACGACCGGGGGCCTCGCACGGTACTTCAGGAAGCCGCGGTCAGCTCGCGTAGCGCTTGATCGCGGCGTCGGCGCCGGTGACGTCCTCGATGGAACGGCTGCCCGGGCCGGTGTAGCGGGCGCTCGGGCGGACCAGCCGGCCGGTGCGCTTCTGCTCCAGGATGTGCGCGGCCCACCCGGCGGTGCGGCCGCAGGTGAACATCGCCGGCATCATCGCGGTCGGGACCTCGGCGAAGTCCAGGATGACCGCGGCCCAGAACTCGACGTTGGTCTCGATCGGGCGGTCCGGGCGGCGGGTGCGCAGCTCGGCCAGCGCGGCGTCCTCCAGGGCCTTGGCGGCCTCGAAGCGCGGCGCGTTCAGCTCCTTGGCGGTGCGGCGCAGCACGCGGGCGCGCGGATCCTCGGCGCGGTAGACGCGGTGGCCGAAGCCCATCAGCCGCTCGCCGCCGTCCAGGATGTCGGTGACGACCTTGCGGGCGTCGCCGAGCTGCTCCACCCGCTCGATCATCGGCAGCACGCGGGCCGGGGCGCCGCCGTGCAGCGGGCCCGACATCGCGCCGATGGCGCCGGAGATGCTGGCCGCCACGTCGGCGCCGGTGGAGGCGATGACGCGGGCGGTGAAGGTGGAGGCGTTCAGGCCGTGCTCGGCGGCCGAGACCCAGTAGGCGTCGATGGCCTGGACGTGCCGGGGGTCCGGCTCACCGCGCCAGCGGATCATGAACCGCTCGGTGATGGTCCGGCCCTCGTCGATCCGCGACTGCGGGACCATCGGGACCCCGACGCCGCGCGCGGACTGCGCCACGAACGACAGGGCGGTGACGGAGGTGCGGGCCAGGTCGGCGCGCGCCTGCTCGTCGCTGATGTCCAGCAGCGGGCGCATCCCGTAGGCGGGGGCCAGCGTCGGGAGGGCGGCCTGCACGTCGACCCGCACGTCGCCGGAGGTCACCGGCAGCAGGTGCGGCTCGGCCGGGGCGAGGCCGGGGTCGAAGCTGTTGTCGACCAGCAGGCCCCAGGCGTCGCCGAAGGAGACGCGGCCGACGAGTTCCTCGATGTCGACGCCCCGGTAGCGGAGGGCGCCGCCCTCCTTGTCCGGTTCGGCGATCTCGGTCTCGAAGGCGACGACTCCCTCAAGACCGGGTTTGAAGTCGGACATGTCGTCCTGCCTTTCGTCCCCATAGTGATAAGGCGGTGCCGTGCCATTGAACCCTGTCCACCTTACTGACCAGTACCCAGGTCCCTGTGAGATGCACAAGACCCAGGTGGGAGGCTCTAAGGTTGTGGATCTCCCAACCCCAGACCCCGCTCGGCTCCGCAGATCCTATGAGGGCGACCGATTGCGCGAGACGGCAGTCCCTTCCGATCCGCTGACGTTGTTCGCGGCCTGGTTCGCGGACACTGCCGCCAGCGGGCTTCCCGAGCCGAACGCGATGGTGCTCGCGACCGCCTCGGCGGACGCCGTGCCGAGCGCGCGGACCGTCCTGCTGAAGGGCTACGGCGCCGACGGGTTCCGCTTCTTCACCAACTACACCTCCGACAAGGCGCGTGACCTGGCCGTCAACCCGCGCGCCGCGCTCGTCTTCCCCTGGCACGCGGTGCACCGCCAGGTACGGGTGGCCGGGCGCGTCGAGCGGCTGCCCGCCGAGGAATCGGCCGAATATTTCCGCTCCCGGCCCCACGGATCGCGGATCGGCGCGTGGGCGAGCGAACGCCAGTCCGCGGTGATCCCGAACGCGGAGGTGCTGGAGGAGCGGTACGCCGAACTCGCCGCACGATGGCCGGATCCGGCCGGGGACGACACCGGCGAGGTGCCGCTGCCGGACTTCTGGGGCGGCTACCGGGTCGTCCCCGAGACGATCGAGTTCTGGCAGGGCCGCCCGAACCGGCTGCACGACCGGCTGCGCTATCTGCGTGGAAGGGAGGCGGGCGCGGAGACCGGATGGCGGGTGGAGAGACTGTCGCCGTGACATCGGAACAGCAGTCAACCCCCGCCGACACTCCTGACATGCCCGCCGGGCCCCCGCCCCCGCGCCGCCACCTGCTGCGGCGGCTGGCCATCGACACCCGCCCGCTCGGCAACCGCGCCTTCCGGCGCCTGTGGCTCGGGCAGGGCGTGTCGTTCGTCGGCTTCCAGGTCACCGCCGTCGCCGTGCCGGTCCAGGTCTACGCCATCTCCGGGTCGTCGGCCTGGGTCGGCGCGCTCGGCGTCGTCGGCCTGGTCCCGCTGATCGTCTTCGGGCTGTGGGGCGGCGCGATCGCCGACCACATGGACCGCCGCCGGCTGCTGTTCACCTCCTCGCTGGTGACCTGGCTGTCCACCCTCGCGCTGCTGCTGCAGGCGCTGCTCGGGCTGGACAGCCTGCTGCTGATCATGGCGGCGGTGGCGGTGCAGTCCACCGGCTTCGCGATCTCCTCGCCGACCCGCGGCGCCATCGTGCCCCGGCTGTTCGACAAGGAGCTGGTCGCCGCCGCGACCACCTTGAACTTCACCGCCAGCCAGGTCGGGATGCTGGCCGGGCCGCTGTTCGCCGGCGTCGTCCTCGCCCACTGGGGCTACGCGGCCGCCTACGGCCTGGACGCCGCGCTGTTCACCGTCGGCCTGTACGCGGCGCTGCGGCTGCCGCCCATCCCGCCGCTCGGCGACACCGTCGCCAAGGCCGCCGGGCTGCGCTCGGTCGTCGACGGGCTGCGCTACCTGGCCACCCAGCCGGTGCTGATGATGTCGTTCGTGGTCGACATCATCGCGATGGGCGTGGCGATGCCCCGCGCGCTGTTCCCCGAGGTCGCCGACAAGACCTTCGGCGGCGAGGGCGCCGTCGGCTGGCTGTTCGCCGCCATCGCCATCGGCTCGGTCCTCGGCGGCCTGATGTCGGGCTGGATCGGCCGCGTGCACCGGCAGGGCGTCGCGCTCGTCGCCGCGATCGTGGTGTGGGGCCTGGCCGTCGCCGCCGCCGGGCTCGCCCACCAGCTGTGGCTCGCGGTGGCGCTGCTGGCCGTCGGCGGCGCCGCCGACCTGGTGTCGGCGGTGTTCCGGCAGACGATGCTCCAGACCTACGCGCCCGACGAGATGCGCGGCCGCCTGCAGGGGGTGTTCACCGTCGTGGTGGCGGGCGGCCCGCGCCTCGGCGACCTGCGCGCCGGCGCCACCGCCGCCGTCACCGGGGCCACCGCCTCCTGGGTGGGCGGCGGCGTGGCGTGCGCGGTCCTGGTCGTGATCGCGGCCCTGGCGGCGCCCGCCCTGCTGCGGTACGACACCCGGAAAACATGAACAAGTTTCGGGAAGAAGCGGCCGGGGCGGCGCGTTGTCCCGATTCCCTGCCGATGGGGTTGCCTCCATGCACCGTTTCGGAGGGTGCGATGCAAGTAGACTCGGTGGCATAAGACTGGAGGGAGCTGTGACCTCACACGGCCTGATCGACACCACGGAGATGTATCTCCGGACGGTATTCGAGCTCGAGGAGGAGGGAATCGTCCCTCTTCGCGCGCGCATCGCCGAACGGCTCTCGCAGAGCGGCCCGACGGTCAGTCAGACGGTGGCGCGGATGGAGCGCGACGGGCTGCTGCGGGTCGAGGGCGACCGGCACCTGGAGCTGACCGAATCCGGCCGCGACCTGGCCGTCAGCGTGATGCGCAAGCACCGGCTGGCCGAGTGCCTGCTGGTCAACGTCATCGGCCTGCCCTGGGAGGACGTGCACATCGAGGCGTGCCGCTGGGAGCACGTGATGTCGGAGGAGGTCGAGCGGCGCCTGGTCGCGCTGCTGGACAACCCGACCACCTGCCCGCACGGCAACCCGATCCCCGGGCTCGGCGAGCTCGGCGGCCACGACGACGAGGCCGAGCCCACTCCGCTGGCGGCGATGACCGCGGCGGCCTCTCCCGGCGGCTCGCGGGCGGTCGTCCGGCGCATCAGCGAGCAGGTGCAGAGCGACAGCGACCTGATGCTTAAACTTAAACAAATCGGGATACAACCGGGCCGAGAGGTGACGCTGCGGACGAGTGACGACGGAGTACGGGTGGTATGTGACGACGGCGCGGAGGCCCTCGCGACGGAGCTGCCGCGCGGCATTGCCGAGCACGTCTTCGTCAGCCGCCGCTGAGCGAGGGGGCGGGGCCGCCGGGCGCGCGGTCTATACCGAAGATCTCCACATCCGCACGCCGATCCGGCGTATCCCGGTGCCGGGTTCGTCGTTCAATACGACAGTGGCGCTCTCCAACGGGGGTGGGCGAGGATCGCAGCAGGCGAGGAACGCGACGGTAACCAGGATGGGCACATGAACCGCTGGGGGGAGACGCCCTACGAGGCGCATCTGCCGCCCGAGACCGTCCTGAACCAGATGGAGATGGCGGTCATCGTCTGTGACCGCTTCAGCAACGTCATCTACGGCAACGCGTTCGCCCAGGAACTGTTCGGCTTCGGCGGCGACGAGTTCGTCGGGCACTCGGCGCTGTCGCTGGCGATCGCCGAGGAGGACCACGAGCAGGCCGCCGAGCTGGCCCGGCACGTCCTGAAGGGCGGCGTGTGGGAGGGCACCTTCTGCAACCTGCGCGCCGACGGCTCCACCGTCTACACCCGGGCGCACGCGGTGCCGCTGCGGCACCCCTCCGGCGCCGTCGACGGCATCGTGATCTTCGCGCGCGAGGCGCTGCGCTCCAACCAGCGCGAGCAGGACCGCTACGGCCTGCTGGAGCGCATCGGCGAGCGGCTCGCCGGGTCGCTGGAGCTGGAGACCACGCTGCGCCGGGTCGCCACCACCCTGGTCCCCCAGTTCGCCGACCACTGCTTCATCGACGTGTTCAGCGGCGACCGGCTGATCCGCCGGGTGTCGCAGCACGCCGGCGGCTGGACGCCGCCGCCCGGCACCTGGGCCGAGGTCGGCGACCCGGTCTCCTACCCGCCCGGCCACTTCAGCGCCAAGGCGATGAGCCGCCGCGACGCGGTGCTGGTCGAGGACATGCTGCGGCACCGCTTCGAGGCGCCGAGCGAGCAGTCCCGGCGGCTCGGCGACGCGATGGGCATCACCTCGGTGATCTCCGCGCCGCTGCTGGTGCGCGGCGAGCTGCTCGGCGTGATGAGCCTCGCCCTGTCCAGCCTGTCCGCCCGGCCCGACCCGCACTACGACGGCTTCGACCGCGACCTGCTCGGCGCGATCGCCGGCCGGGTCGCGATCGCCATCGACAACTCGCTGCTGTTCGAGGAGGAGCGCGAGACCGCGCTGGCCTTCCAGAAGCACCTGCTGCCCGGCGACCTGCCGCCCAAGCTGGACGGCCTGCAGATCGCCTGGCGGTACGAGCCGGCCCGCCCGCTGGAGTCGCACGGCCACGGCATCCAGACCCAGGTCGGCGGCGACTGGTACGACGTGATCCCGCTGTCGGCGGGCCGCGTCGGCGTGGTCATCGGCGACGTGGAGGGCCGCGGCGCCCGCGCCGCCGCCGTCATGGGGCAGCTGCGCGCCGCGCTGCGCGCGTTCGCCCAGGACGACAAGCCGCCCGCCGACATCCTGCGCAAGCTCGACGAGTGGGTGCGCACGATGACCCGCCCCGAGCGGATGCGGTCAGGCTGGAACAGCGACGACCTGGTCCGCCCGCCGCTGGTGTCGTGCACCTACTTCGTCTACGACGCCTGGTCGCGGGTGCTGGAGTTCGCCAACGCCGGCCACGACCCGCCGCTGATCATCACCGACGGCCAGGTCGGCGACCTGACCTTCGAGAGCGAGGGCGCCATGCTCGGCGTCCGCGGTCCCGGCGTGGGCGGCGAGATCCTGTTCAACGAGGAGAGCACCGAGCTGAAGCCCGGCTCCACCCTGGTGCTCTACACCGACGGCCTGATCGACCGGCGGCCGAGGGACGACGGCGAGTACCACTCCCGCGAGGAGGCGCGCGAGCGGGTCCGCCAGGCCGTCGCCGCGGTCGCCCGCCGCGACGTGGAGACGATCGCCAACGCCGCCTACGAGGCGGTGCCCGGCGACATCAACGACGACGTGGCCATCGTGGTCATCCGCACCGCCGGCGACGAGCTGGCGGTGCAGGAGCGCACCTTCCCGGCCGAGCCGATCATGGTGTCGGAGGCCCGGCGCCTGGCCGCCGACGCCTTCGCCGCCTGGGGGATGCACGACGAGCAGGCCGAGCTGGCCTGCCTGCTGGTCTCCGAGGTCGTCACCAACGTGGTGCTGCACGCCGCCACCACCCCGGCGCCGCGCCGCGAGCTGGTGCTGGACGGGGGCGGCATCGCGCCGGCCCCGTTCGGCGGCGGCGCGTTCGACGAGGACGACTGGGACCTCGGCGTCGACCTGGCCGGCCAGCTCGGCCGCCGCGAACCCCCCGCCAAGGAGTTCCGGCTCCGGCTGCGCCGCGGCGCGGACGCGATCTGGGTCGAGGTGTTCGACACCGACATGCGGCTGCCGCGCATCCGCAGCGCGGGCGAGACCGACGAGGGCGGCCGCGGGCTGTACCTGGTCGACCAGCTCGCCAGCCGCTGGGGCGCCCGCCCGACCGCCGACGGCAAGGCCGTCTGGTTCGAGCTACCGCTGCACTCCTAGCGCCCTAGATCGGCTCGGCGGCGATGTGGGCCCAGGACTGGGTGAACCACAGCTCGCCGCCGATCAGGCGGGGCTTGGCGCCGGTGCGCGGGCCGCCGTCGATCTCCTCCAGCAGCTCGCCGCGGATCTGGTCGGCGGCGTGCGCGCTGTGCGCGCCCGCCAGCCACGGCTCGATGGGCCGTTCCACGGTGAACACGTCGAAGCGGCGGATGGTCGCGCCCGCCCCGGTGACCAGGTCGGTGAGCGCGGCGATCGACGGCGTCCCGGGGTGGTCGGGGTCGCGCAGCCGCTCCACCCGGTCGCGGCCCGGGCCGGTGAGGTTGCCGCGCACCAGGTCGGCGATCACCAGCCGGCCGCCGGGCCGGCACACCCGCAGCAGCTCGCGCAGCACCCGCTGCGGGTCGCCCAGGTTGTACAGCGAGAACCGGGTCGTGACCAGCGAGAACGTGCCGTCGCGGTAGGGCAGCGCGGTCGCGTCGGCCTGCACGGTGATGCCATCGGGGCAGCCCCGGTTCGGCCGGCGCTCCAGGTAGGCGGTGGGCACCCGCCGGGCGGCCAGGTCGCCCTCGCCCGCGATGCGCACCGGGCCGGTGCCGAACTCCACCGTGCGGGTGCGGCCCCGGGCGTGGCGGAGCGGCGGGGGCAGCGCGTCGACGGCGCTGACGTGGCGGACCTGGGGGACGAGCGCGGCCGGCATCGGGCCGTGGCCGCGGGCCACGTCCAGGCAGACGTCGTCGGGAGCGGGTTCGACGAAGTCCAGCAGCCGCCGGAGGTGCGGGGCGATCGCACCACCGGGCTCCTGGAACGTCACGGCCGGCTGGGACACGTCGGGACTCCCTCGATCGGTCGGCTTCGCCAGGCGGGAACGCCGCTCGCCGGGCGGATCGAGCCGGGCGCCGGATGAGGCGCGTGCCCGAGACCGGGCCGGGAGCGGACAGGCAAGCCGGTTTCGTCAGTTATGACTCTTCAGGGCCCGGAAAAGTTCGGCTTGACCGGCTGTCGATCACCAGGTCGGGTCAGCCGTTCAGGTGCTGTCCCCACATCGCCAGCACCACCAGCACGAAGACGATCACGACCGCGTTGCGGGCCGGGGCCTGCATGCGCAGCCGCCCGGCCACCCAGCGGACGCAGAACGCCGCCAGCAGCGCGACGAAACCGAGCGCGATGATCCCTTCCATGGCCACCTTCGTTCGGGGGTCGGGCCTGCCCTTCCAGCCTAGCCCCGTCAGAACAGGTTTACCCCGGCCCTTCGTCCCGGTTCGGGCGGGGATAGCCTCGCCTGCGTGGCAGATGAGAAGGAAGTCAAGGACGGCGGCCGGGTGGACGACCTCATGATCGGGGTGGCGCGCGGGCGGGTGGCCATCGGCGTCGCCGCGTTCGCCCTGCCGGGGCTGACCGTCAAGCTGATGGGGATGGGCGGCGGGTCCGACGCCGGGCGCGACTACGTCACCCGGATGTTCGCGGCCCGGGAGATCGCCCTCGGTGCCGGGTACCTGCTGAGCAAGGGGCCGAACCGCAGGCTGTGGGCGCGGCTCGGGCTGGTGGTGGACTCGCTCGACACGGTGAACGGGCTGAAGAGCCGGGGCCGGCTGCCGCTGTGGGTGACCGCCGGGGCCGTCGGCGTCGCGGGCGGCACCGCCGCCGTCGGCGCCGCGAAGGTGGGCCGCGACCTGCTGCGCTGACCGGGCGCCCCGCGTGGTGCACGCTGTGTGATCTCCGGTGCGGGGATGGGTAGGGACCCCGTACCGGACGTCACGGGGGGCACGGCTGAGGCGGCGCCTGCGACGGGGGAGGACGGCGCCGTGAGGCGTCCCAGAGGCTCGCGGGGGTTCAAGGCATGACCGCTGACACTTCGACCAGGCTGCCGGAAGGGTCCATGCCGCAGGGCCGGAACCTGGCGGTCATCCTCGGCGCGCTGATGCTCGCCATGCTGCTGGCCGCGCTGGACCAGACGATCGTGTCCACCGCGCTGCCGACGATCGTCAGCGACCTCGGCGGGCTGAACCACCTGTCGTGGGTGGTGACGGCCTACCTGCTGTCGTCCACCGCGTCCACGCCGCTGTGGGGCAAGCTCGGCGACCAGTACGGGCGCAAGCGGCTGTTCCAGCTGTCGATCGTGATCTTCCTGGTGGGGTCGGCGCTGTGCGGCCTGTCGTCGTCGATGGGGCAGCTCATCGCGTTCCGGGCGATCCAGGGGCTCGGCGGCGGCGGGCTGATGGTGCTGGTCGTGGCGATCGTCGGCGACGTCGTCCCGCCGCGCGAGCGGGGCCGCTACCAGGGCCTGTTCGGCGCGGTGTTCGGCATCTCCAGCGTGTGCGGGCCGCTGCTCGGCGGCTGGTTCGTGGACAACCTGTCCTGGCACTGGGTGTTCTACATCAACCTGCCCGTCGGCGTGCTCGCGCTGATCGCGGTGGCGCTGGTGCTGCACGCCCCCTCCGAGCGGCACCGGCACCGGATCGACTACCTCGGCACGGTGCTGATCGTCGGCTGGTCGGTGGCGCTGGTGCTGATGACGACCTGGGGCGGCACCGAGTACCCGTGGGGCTCGGTGCAGATCATCGGGCTCGCCGTCGGCGCGGTGGTGCTGATCGCGCTGTGGGTGCTGGTGGAGCACCGCGCGGCCGAGCCGATCCTGCCGCTGCACCTGTTCCGCGACGCGGTGTTCTCGCTGTCGTCCTCGATCGGGTTCGTCATCGGCTTCGCCATGTTCGGCGCGCTGACGTTCCTGCCGATCTTCCTGCAGGTGGTGCACGGCGTCTCGCCGACGATGTCGGGCGTGCACCTGCTGCCGATGATGGTCGGGCTGCTGGTCGCCTCGATCGGGTCCGGGCAGCTGATCAGCAAGACCGGGCACTACAGGATCTACCCGATCATCGGCACGCCGATCGTGGCGGTCGCGCTGTTCCTGCTGTCGCGGATGGACGAGCGCTCCACCACCTGGTCGATGAGCCTGCGCTTCCTGCTGCTCGGCTTCGGCCTCGGCCTGGTCATGCAGGTGCTGGTCATCGCGGTGCAGAACCGGGTGCCCTACGCCGACCTCGGCGCGGCGACGTCGGGGGTGACGTTCTTCCGGCAGATCGGCGGTTCGTTCGGCGTCGCGGCCTTCGGGACGGTGTTCGCCAACCACCTGGAATCCAACATGACCGAGCTGGCCCGCAAGGGGGAGCTGCCGCGCGGCTTCGACCCGGCGGCGGCGCAGGGCAACCCCAAGCTGATCGAGAAGCTGCCGCCGCAGGTGCGGGGCGACTTCCTGCACGCCTACGCCGACGCGATCCAGACCGTGTTCCTGTGGGCGGTGCCGATCGCGCTGATCGCGTGCGTGCTGACCTGGTTCATGAAGGAGACGCCGCTGCGCGCGACCGCGCAGGCCACCGACTACGGCGAGGGGCTCGGCGGCGCGTCGGCGCGCACGTCGCGGCACGAGGTCGAGCGCGCGCTGTCGGACCTGATCCGCCGCGACCCGGCCGCGCTGGAGCAGTACACCCGGATCGGCCGGCTCGCCGGCGTGGACCTGCCGCCGGGCAGCATGTGGGCGCTCTGCCGGATCGCCAGGGACGGCTCGGTGCCCGGCGCCGCGCTGGCCGACCGCGCGGGCGTCACCGTCGAGCAGGGCCGCCCCTACATCGACCGGCTGGTGGAGGCGGGCCTGGTGCGGCGCGCCGAGGGCGAGCTGGCGATCACCGACGACGGGCGGGAGACCGCGGACCGGCTCGTCCAGGCGCGGGTGGCGGGCCTGGCCGACCACCTGCGGGGCTGGTCGCCGGAGGAGAGCCCCGAGCTGGCCGAGCTGCTGACCAGGCTGTGCCGGGACACCCTGGGCGACGACACCGAGGGCCGGCAGGTGCACGCGCTGCGGGATTGACGGGGACGGACCGAGAGCGAGGTCACATCCGCCGTTGCGCCCGCGGCGATGTAATCTCATACTGACTGACCGAATCTCACTCGGTTTCGGGACGGAACCCAACCCCTGCTTTTGGAGGCGTAGTGGCCGAGGCGTACATCGTCGGCGCGGTCCGTACCCCCGTCGGTACCAAGAAGGGCGCCCTGAAGGACGTGCACCCCGCCGACCTCGGCGCGCACGTGCTCAAGGAGCTCGTGGACCGCACCGGCGTCGACCCGTCCGCGGTCGAAGACGTGATCATGGGCTGTGTCATGCAGGTCGGCCCGCAGGCGCTGGACATCGCGCGCACCGCGTGGCTGTCGGCCGGGCTGCCCGAGAGCGTGCCCGGCGTGACCATCGACCGCCAGTGCGGCTCGTCCCAGCAGGCGATCCACTTCGCCGCGCAGGGCGTGCTGTCGGGCACCCAGGACCTGGTCGTCGCCGCCGGCGTCGAGCAGATGGCCAAGGTGCCGATGGGCGCCAGCATCGTGTCCGGCATGGACTTCCCCTACGGGGAGGGCTGGTTCGAGCGCTACGGCATGCAGGAGATCTCCCAGTTCCGCGGCGCCGAGCTGATGGCCGAGAAGTGGGGCTTCAGCCGCGAGGACCTGGAGAAGTACGCGCTGGAGAGCCACCGGCGCGCCGCCAAGGCCATCGAGGCCGGCTACTTCGACCGCGAGATCGCCCCGATCGCCGGGCTGACCAAGGACGAGGGCCCCCGCCCCGACAGCTCCCTGGAGAAGATGGCCGGGCTGAAGCTGCTGCGCGAGGGCGGCGTCATCACCGCGGCCGTCGCCTCGCAGATCTCCATCGGCGCGTCCGCGCTGCTGATCGCCTCCGAGGCGGCCGTCAAGCAGTACAACCTGACCCCGCGGGCGCGCATCCACACCCTCGCCATCTGCGGCTCGGACCCGGTCTACATGCTGACCGGCCCGATCCCGGCCACCGAGAAGGCGCTGGCCAAGAGCAACCTCAAGGTCGACGACATCGACGTCTTCGAGGTCAACGAGGCCTTCGCCCCGGTCCCGATGGCGTGGGCCGCCGACACCGGCGCCGCGCTGGAGAAGACCAACCCCAACGGCGGCGCGATCGCCCTCGGCCACCCGCTCGGCGCGACCGGCGGCATCCTGATGACCAAGATGCTGCACGAGCTGGAGCGCACCGGCGGCCGCTACGGCCTGCAGACCATGTGCGAGGGCGGCGGCCAGGCCAACGCGACGATCATCGAGCGTCTTTAGTCTCCGGTCTTGTCACGGGCGGGTCCTCCGGTGGGCCCGCCCGTTCCCGTTTCCCGTGGAGGGTGCATGTACGAGGCGATCGTCTACGAGGTGGCCGACCGGGTCGCGCGGATCACGCTGAACCGGCCGGAGGCGCGCAACTCCCTCAGCGACGCGATGATCGGCGAGCTGCTGGACGCGCTGGCCCGCGCCGACGCCGACGAGGACGTCCGCGTCATCGTGCTGACCGGCGCGGGCGACCGGGCCTTCTGCGCGGGCGCCGACCTCGGCGGCCTCGGCGCCAAGCAGGAGGCGGGCGGGTCGGTCGCCGGCGCCGCCGCCATCCGCGAGAGCGCGCCGTTCCGGCTGTTCACCGCCTTCCCCAGGCTGGGCAAGCCGGTCATCGCGCGGCTGGCCGGGCACGCGGTGGCGGGCGGGCTCGGGCTCGCGGCCGCCTGCGACCTGGTGATCGCCGCCGACGACGTCAAGCTGGCCACCCCCGAGGTCAACGTGGGGCTCTGGCCCATGATGATCATGGCGATCATCAACCGGAACGTCGCGCCCAAGCACGCGTTCCGGCTCTACTACACCGGCGAGCGGATCACCGCCGCCGAGGGCCGCGAGATCGGCCTGGTCACCGAGGTCGTGCCGCGCGCCGAGCTGGACGCCCGGGTGGACGCGCTGGCCCGCGTCATCGCCGCCAAGAGCCCCGTCGGGCTGCGCAAGGGCCGCGCGGCGTTCTTCGCGATCGAGAACCGGCCGCTGGAGGACCAGGTCGAGCACCTGCTCGGCGAGCTGGTCGCCCTCGCCGGCACCGAGGACGCCAAGGAGGGCATCACCGCCTTCCTCGAACGCCGCGAACCGAACTTCCAGGGCCGCTGAGTTCGGAGGGCATCACAGCACCTGTTTCCTGGTACGCCGCGAACCGAACTTCCAGGGCCGCTGATCCCGGCCGGTCAGATCGTCAAACTCAGCGTGCGCTGGATGCGGGCGGCGGTGGCCTTCATCCGGTGGACCGAGGCCTCGATCTTGGGCAGCTTGGTGGAGCGGCAGGAGATGGCGAGGGCGCCCACCACGGTGCCGGTCGCGTCGGTGACCGGGACGGCCGCGCAGCCGGTGCCGATGGCGTACTCCTCGTGGTCCAGCGACAGGCCCGACTGGGTGTCCAGGGTGCTGAGCAGGCGGCGCGGCTCGGTGATGGTGTGCGGGGTGAGGTCGACCAGCGGGTGCCGGGACAGGTAGTCGCGGCGGCGGTCCTCGTCGAGCTGGGCGAGCATGCACTTGCCGATGGCGGTGGCGTGCGCGGCGTCGTCGAAGCCGACCCACAGGTCGACGCGGGGCGCGCGCGGGCCGTCGGCGATGTCGATGATGCGGATCTCGTCGTCGACGTGCATGCCGAAATAGGACGCCACGCCGAGCTCGTCACGCAGCGCGATGAGGGTGGGGCGGATCCGGGCGAGCAGCTGCTGGGTCTTGCTCTGGCCCTGCAGCGTCTGCACCCGGTCGCCGAGCACCCAGATGCCGTCCGACAGGCGCATCGCGTAGCCCTCGTGCGCCAGGGTGCGCAGCAGGTGGTAGGTGGTCGCCAGCGGAAGGCCCGCCTCGCGGGACAGCTGTTTGGCCGGCGCACCGTTCGGATGCGACGCCACGACCTCCATGAGGTGCAGCGCACGCTGCACCGAGGCGATGAGAGTGGGTTTCCGTGTCTCATCCATCACGCACAGCGAACCCCTCTGGCCTTGATGGGTCAAGGGCTTTGGAGATACTCCGGTCATTGGATCACTTTCCGTGCCGGGTTGGGGGCGGTTCGGGGAAGCCGGCGGCCCGGACCGCCGCGCGAGGCCCGCGCCGGCGGACGGACCGCGCGCTGACCGGCGGATCCTCGCACAGTGTCACCATATGAAAACTCTCCGCCTGTGTTCGGCGCGGTGGGCCGATATGTTGCAGGAACCCGGCGCTGCCCAGGTCCGCCGGGTTTCGCCGATCCGCGGGCCCGTCCGGGCCGCGGGCGGCCCGGTCGCGGTGTCCCGGCCGGGCCGGCGCGCGGACGAGTGCGGGAGGCCGGCCAGATGCTGAGTGTGATCGTCGACGACACCCGGGACCCGGCGTGGAACCTGGCGCTGGACGAGGCCCTGGCCCGCGTCGCCGCCGTGCCCGCCCCCACGGGCCCGGCCGGCGCCGCCCGGGCCCGCCCGTTCCCGGTGCTGCGCGTCTGGCAGAACGCGCCGAGCGTCCTGGTGGGCCGGTTCCAGTGCCTGGCCGACGCCGTGGACCTGGCCTGCTGCGCCCACGACGGCGTCCGGGTGGCCCGCCGCGCCACCGGCGGCGGCGCCGTCTACACCGACTCGGGCACCCTGCTGTTCACGCTCGTGCACCGCGCCGCGCGGCAGCCCGGAACACGGCCCGACCTCGGCGCGCTCGTGGCCGCGGCCGTCGCGGGGCTCGGCCTGCCGGCCGCCGCGCTCGGGGACGGGATCGTCCAGTCGGCGCGGCTGCGCACCCGGCACGCCGAGCTCACCCACGTCGCGGTGCACGTCACCGACCTCGGCCCCTACGACCGCTCCTACCTGGCCGGGCCGCCGGGCGGGCGGCGCACGCTCGCCGGGCTCGGGCTGCAGGTGTCGCTGGACGCGGTCCGCGCCGCGGTGCTCGGCATGATGATCGAGCGGTACGGCATCGCCGCGACCCGGCGCCCCGACCCGCGCGAGCGGTCCCTGCAGGAGCACCTGCACGCGCGGCGCTACGGCGACCTCACCTGGCACCTGACCGGGACGCACGGCCCGCGCCACCCGGCCCGGCCGCGGCTGTACTCCGCGCACTGACGGCCGGTACCCGCCCGCCGGTGCCGGCCGGGCATGGGTATGCCCGGCGGGGAATTTAGGTATCCGGATCGGGAGGTCTCCCGATGCCGCCGGCCGCGGGGTGGCGCACACTGGGCAGTGGCCGGATGGTTCGCGGGCCGCCTCTCCGAGCGGAGAAGTACCGCGTACTCCGCGGACCGCGATTCGGAAGGCCAGCCACTGAAGTTCCCGTGTGGTCCGACGACCCGGTGGCAAGAGTCCGGGAGGGGAGACTCTTGCCGCCGGGTCCAGGGGACGCTCAGGGACGGGTGGCGGGTTCGAACAGCGCCAGGCGGCGCGCCGTGGCGGCGGCCTCGCCGCGGCTGGTCACGCCCAGCTTGGCCAGGATGTTCGACACGTGCACGCTGGCGGTCTTGGCCGAGATGAACAGTTCCTCGGCGATGTCGCGGTTGCTGTGCCCGGCGCTGACCAGCCGCAGCACCTCGACCTCGCGCGGCGTCAGCCCGAGCGGGCCCTCGCCGCCGCCGGCGCGGCGCGGACCGCGGACCCGGCGCGTCAGCTCGGCGAGCCGCTCGCCGAGCGGCGCCGCGCCGAGCCGGGCGGCGATGCCGGCGGCGGTGCCCAGCCGCTCGTACGCCCCGTCGTGGTCGCCCGCGGTGAGGGCGGACTGCGCCGCCCGCAGCAGCGCCTCGGCCTGCGGGTAGGGCCGGTCCAGCGCGGCCCAGGCCGCCGCGGCGGCGTCCCAGGCGGCGGGGTCGCGGCGGCCGCGCGCGTAGGCCGCCTCGGCCTCGAAGGCGCGCCGGAACGCCTCCTGCGCCGGGCCGCGCGCCGCCAGGCCCGCCGCGCGGGCCTCCAGGCCGGCCAGCCGGGACGGGTCGTCCAGCTCGGTGCAGGCGATCGCGCCGAGCAGCAGGACCGGCCAGGTGTAGCGGGCGTCGTCGGGCAGCCCGGTCTCCAGCAGCACCGGCCGCAGCGCGTCGAAGGCGGCGTCCGGCCGGCCCTCGGCGAGCAGCAGCTGCGCCTCCAGCCGGAGCGTGGCGAAGTAGTCCTGGGTCTTCACCCAGCGCAGCCGCACGTCCATGATCTCCTGGGAGCCCGCCAGGCGGGCCCGTGCCGTGGCCATGTCGCCGCGCAGCAGCGCCACCTCCCCGGCCAGCACCTCCAGCGAGGTGCGGATGGTGACCGGCGGGTCCTGCTCACGGGCGGTGCGCAGCACCTGGGCGGCCTCGTCCCAGCGGCCGAGCGAGACCAGCGGCTCGGCCAGGTTGATGCTGAGGAAGGTGCCCTCGGTGCGGGCGACGCCGAACTCGGCGGCCTGCGCGATGCCGCGCCGCGCCACCTCGGCGGCCTCGGCGTGCCGGCCGGCGCCCTCCAGGAAGTGCGACTGGATCACCGCGAAGCGCAGGATCAGCCGGTGCACGCCGGCGCGGCGCGCGGCCTCCTCGATGGTGCTGAGCGAGCCGAAGTCGTCGTCGTAGTCGATGTCGACGCAGAACAGGGTGATCCGGGCGTCGGCCTCGGCGGCGACGTCGCCGATGGCGGTGGCGATCTCCAGCGCCTCGGTGGCGGCGTCGCGGGCGTCGCCGATGCCGGTGGTGAGCCGCCCGTACTGGGCGAGGGTGCACAGCACCCGCGCGCGCACCGCCGTCCGCTTGACGGACAGGACCCGCACCGCCTCCTGCATGTCCTCGATGAAGCCGGGCCGGGCGAGCTTGTAGCGCATCCGGCCGCGCAGCTCCAGCAGGGACGCGCGCTGCCGGCACACCTCGGTGCCCGGGTCGTCGGGCAGGGCGCGCAGCGCGGCGGAGGCGAACTTGATGCCGCGCTCGTACTCGCCGGCGTCGTCGGCGGCCTTGGCGGCCTCCTCCAGCACCTCGGCGTGGGAGGCCGCGATGCGCTCGGCGCCGTCCGGCACCCGCTCCCACAGCTCCAGGACGCGCGACAGCATCGCCAGGCACTCGGCGTAGGCGAGGGCCTTGCGCGACTCGGCGGCGGCCCGCCACGCCGCGACCAGCGCCCACGTCGCGTCGTGCGCGGCGTGCCAGTGGTGGCTGATCTCCACCCAGAGCCGCCCGGGCGGGACCAGGCCCGGGTCCTCCTCCAGCGCCTGCGCGTACCGGGTGTGCAGCCGGGTGTGCTCGCCGGGCAGCAGGTCGTCGTGGATGGCCTCGCGGATCAGCGCGTGCCGGAAGGCATAGCCGTCGCCCTCCACCATCAGCACGTTGGCGGCGACCGCGGGCCGCAGCGTCCGGCTGAGCGCGGCGTCGTCCAGCCGCGACACCGCGGCGAGCAGCGGGTGCTCGATGCGGCTGCCGCCGACCGCGGCGTCGCGCAGCACCTCCTGGGTCTCCTCCGGCAGCCGCTGCACCCCGGCGAGCAGCAGGTCGCGCAGCGACTCGGGCAGCTCGCAGGCGACGGTGCCGTCGCTGTCCAGCAGCGCCTCGACGAACAGCGGGTTGCCCTCGCTGCGCCGGTGCACCAGGTCGACCAGGCCTGGCCGCGGCTCCTCGCCGAGGATCCGGCCGACCAGCTCGGCGACGTCGGCGCGGGCGAGGCGGGCCAGCTCCATCCGGCGGACCCGCTCCACCCGGCCGAGCTCGGCGAGCAGCGGCCGCAGCGGGTGGGCACGGTGCAGCTCGTCGGCCCGGTAGGTGACCACGATCAGCAGCGGCGCGGCGCCGGCGTTGCGGATGAGGAAGGCCAGAAGGTCGCGGGTGGAACGGTCCGCCCAGTGCGCGTCCTCGATGACCAGCGCGAGCGGGGCGCGCTCGGCGAGCCGCTCCAGCAGGATCAGCACCAGCTCGAACAGCCGGGCCCGCTCCTGGCCGGACGCCGCGTCGCCCTCGGGCTCGCCGAACTCCGGCAGCAGCCGGGCGAGGCCGGAGGTGTCGCCGCGCGGCAGCAGCTCGGCGATGCCGTCGATGCCGATGTCGCGGACCAGGCCGCGCAGGACGGTGGTGAACGGGGCGAAGGGCAGGCCGTCCGAGCCGAGCTCCAGGCAGCCGCCGGCGAGCGTGCGGGCGCCGTGATCGGCGGCGCGCGCGGTGAACTCGCGGATCAGCCGGGTCTTGCCGAGACCGGCGTCGCCGCCGATCAGGACCGCCCCCGGGGCGGCGCGCAGCGCGGCCTCCAGCTCGGCGAGCTCGGCGGACCGGCCGACCAGGACCGGGCTCATCACGCGGGTCGTCTCGGTCACGTGGGGCGTCTCGGTCACATGGGCTGTCACGTCCCAATCATGCCAGGAGGATCGGACAAATCGTGATGATTATTCGTCCCGCCAGCCCTGCCCGCGGTGCGCGTCCAGCTCGGCGACGGGCCCGGCGGGCAGCGGGGGATGCGCGGCGGTGCGCACCGGGCTGCCCACGGTGTCCCCGCTGAGCACGCCCCTGACCTGGAAGTGCTCGTGCGCCATCAGCTCGGCGCGCGACAGCAGCGGCGCGACGGGCGCCCCGGCGGCGGTGAGGCGGGCGACGGCGTCGTCGTGGGTGAGCCGGGCGACGGCCGCCGCGATCTCACCGTCCAGCCCCGCGACGTTCCCGAGCCGCTCGGCGAAGGGGACATCGGCGAGACCGGGCAGGTCCAGGGCCCGGCAGGTGGCGGCCCACAGGCGCTCCTCGGAGACCACGCCGATCGCGATGCGGCGGCCGTCCCCGGTCGGGTAGACGCCGTAGCCGGGGACGGTGCCGGGCCCGCGCGCCTCGGGGACGGTGCCGGTCCAGTTGGCGAGGACGTCGGCCATGCCGAGGTCGATCCGGTCGCCGATCCCGGTGGCGCGGGCCTTCAGGCAGCCCGCGGTGATCGCGAACGCGGCCATGGTCGCGGCGGCCATGTCGGCGACCGGCAGTTCGTCGGCACGGGGAGAGGCCGCGTCCGGGGGGAGGGAGGCGGTGTGGGCGCGGTAGTTGACGTCGTGGCCGGGGACGTCGGCGAGCGGGCCGTGCGCGCCGTATCCGGAGATCGAGCAGTAGACGAGCGCGGGGTTGCGCGCGCGCAGCGCCTCATGGCCGAGGCCGAGCCGGTCGGCGACGCCAGGGCGGAAGCCTTCGACGAAGACCTCGGCGGTCGCGGCGAGCTCCCGGCAGCGGCCGAGGCCCTCCGCCGACTTGAGGTCGAGCGCGAGGCTGCGCTTGTGCTGGTTGAGCAGGTCGAAGTGGCCGCGGAACATGCGCATGGGCTCGCCGCCGGGCGGTTCGACCTTGATGACGTCGGCGCCGAGCTGGGCGAGCAGCTGGGTGGCGTAGGGGCCGGGGCGCCACATGGTCAGGTCCAGCACCCGCAGTCCGTCCAGCAGCGCCATGGGCCGCCCCTTCCGAGATGATCGGCACCACCATGCTGCTGAAGCGAGCGCTTGGTCAAGTCATCGGGGGTTGTTGACGCGCCGTCCAAAGCGAGTGACGGTGGACGGGCGGACACAGGGAGGTGGGTGCGATCCGGTTTTCACTCTTCTACGAGCACCAGCTGCCGAGGCCGTGGGACCACGGCGAGGAGGCGCGTCTCTACCAGGACGCCCTCGACCAGATCGAGATCGCCGACCGGATCGGCTTCGACTACGTCTGGGAGGTGGAGCACCACTTCCTCGAGGAGTACTCGCACTCCTCCGCACCCGAGGTGTTCCTCGCCGCGGCGTCGCAGCGCACCAAGCGCATCCGGCTCGGGCACGGGATCGTCCAGCTGCCGCCCGAGGTGAACCACCCCGCCCGCGTCGCCGAGCGGATCGCGACGCTGGACCTGGTGTCGGGCGGCCGGGTCGACTTCGGCACCGGCGAGTCCAGCTCCAGCGCCGAACTCGGCGGGTTCGGGGTGCGGCGGACCGCCAAGCGCGCCGAATGGCAGGACGCCATCGACGCCATCACCCGCATGTTCGTCGAGGAGCCCTTCGCCGGCTGGGACTCGCGGCACGTGCAGATGCCGCCGCGCAACGTCGTCCCCAAGCCCGTGCAGAAACCGCACCCGCCGCTGTGGGTGGCGTGCTCGCGGCGCGAGACGATCGAGTTCGCGGCGCGCAACGGGATCGGCGCGCTGTCGTTCTCGTTCGTCGAGCCCGAGGACGCCGGCCGCTGGGTGCAGGAGTACTACCGGATCATCGAGTCGGACGAGTGCGTCCCGGCCGGGTTCGCCGTCAACCCCAACGTGTGCGTCGTGCTGCCGATGATGCTGCACGAGGACGAGGCCACCGCGATCGACCGCGGCATCGACGGCGCGCACTTCTTCGGGTTCGCGCTCGCGCACTACTACGGCACCACCCCGCACGACCCGGGCCGCACCAGCGTGTGGGACGAGTTCCAGGAGCACCGGGCCGCGCGCGGCTTCGACCGCGACCAGATCATCGCCAACGCCGAGGCGCTGAACGTCAACATCGGGTCGCTGCGCGGCGCCGTCGGCACGCCCGAGCAGGTCGTCGACCTGATCCGCCGGTACGAGGCGGTCGGCGTCGACCAGGTCTCGTTCGTCGTGCAGGCCGGGCCGAACCGGCACGAGCACATCTGCGAGGCCCTGGAGCTGTTCGGCGAGCAGGTGCTGCCGCGCTTCGCCGAGGGCCGCGAGGAGCGCGAGGCCGCCAAGGCCGCGCGGCTCGCGCCCGCGATCGAGGCCGCGCTCGCGCGCCGCGCCCCGGCGCGCGAGCTGCCCGCCGGGTACCGGATCGACGAGGAGGCCGAGACGGCGCGGGCGCGGCGCCGGCGGCGTCCGCGGGTGACGCCGGCGTCGGTGCGCGCAGAGCTGCGCGCGGCCGGCCGCAGGCGCGTCCAGCAGGGCTTCTACCGGCTGGTGCACGGCCGCTCCGACGCGCAGGTCGAGCGGCGGTTCGGCGCGCGGGCGCAGCGGGTCTTCTTCGGCGGGATGGCGCGCGCGTTCGACCCGGCGGTGGCGGGCGGGTTCGAGGGCGACCTGGAGTTCCGGCTGACCCGCGGCGACGGCCCGGCGACGGTGTGGACGATCCGGATCCGCGACGGCCGGGCGCGGGCCAGGGAGGGCGGCGCCGGCGCGCCCGCCCTGACGCTCACGGCGGCGACCGCCGACTTCCTGCGGGTCCTGGCCGGCGACGCCAACCCGGCGTCGCTGCTGATGGACGGCCGGCTGAGGCTGCGCGGCGACATCGAGCTGGCCCCGCGGATCAGCGAGATGTTCGGCGGCCCGTCGCCCTACTGACAAGGCGAGGTGCCCGTATCCCCCCGACGGACACGGGCACCTCGCTCTGGTGTGACGGCCCTCGGCCGCCCCAGGTTCGGGTCAGGACTTGATGAATTCCAGGAGATCGTCGTTCAGCTGGTGCTTGTGGGTGATGTACAGGCCGTGGCCGCCGGTCGGGTACTCCTTGTAGACCGCGCCCGGGACCAGCTCGGCGGTGCGCCGCCCGGTCAGCGCGACCGGCGCCGAGGCGTCCGCGGCACCGTGCACGACCAGCGCCGGGACGGAGATCTTCGCCAGGCCGGGCCGGTGGTCGGTGTGGTAGCCGCTCTGGAAGTACTGGGCGGTCGCCCACGGCGACGCCGACAGGCACTGCTGCAGGGTCAGCTCGATCTGCGACTCCGACACCTGGTTGCCGAGGTGGGTGGCGAACCAGATCTGCTTCTGCCGGGTGAACCAGTGCGGCCGGTCCTCCCGCCACTGCTTCAGGACGGCCTGCAGGGCGAACTCGGGCAGCCCGCCCGGGTTGTCGTCGGTGAGCTTCAGGAACGGGACGGTGGCCGACACCAGCGCCACCCGCGCGATCCGCTCCTCGCCGTGCCGGGCCAGGTAGCGGGCGGCCTCGGCGCCGCCCATCGAGTGGCCGACCAGGGTGACGTCGCGCAGGTCCAGGTGCTCGAGCAGGGCCGCGATGTCGTCGGCGGAGGTGTCCAGGTCGTAGCCGTCGCGGGGCCGGTCGGAGCGGCCGTGGCCGCGGCGGTCCAGGGCGATGCAGCGGTACCCGTTCTCCACGAAGAAGGGGATCTGGTACTCCCACATGTCGGCGTTCAGCACCCAGCTGGCCAGGAACAGGATGGGGGCGCCCTGGCCGTGGTCCTCGTAGGCGAGGCGGGTGCCGTCGGCGGTTTCGAAGTACATGGTTCCTGCTCCCTCGTTCGTGCTGATGTTTTGATCTTGTCGGAAACCCTCCTGAAGATCGATTACTTGTGGGGTAATGCCGGAGATGACTCCTGAACCCGCTCCCCGGACGTTCTCGCTCACCGAACCGCCGCTCTTCACCCGCCTCGCCTCCGCGCGCAGGGCAAGGAGGCGCACCTGGCCAGCCTGTCGTTCGGCTACCTGTACGGCCTGGACGCGCGGATCTGGATCGACGAGGACGTCGCCGAGATCACCCCGGACCTGACCTCCTGCGACCGGTACTTCCCCGAGGGGGCGCTGTCGCGGTGGCTGGCGCTGCACGGCGAGCCGTCCACCGTCTGCGCCTTCCCCCGGCCCGGCGTGCAGCCGCTGCGCGGGGCCTACCGGTACCTGGTCGAGCCCCTCGGCCTGGACGCGATCGCCGCACTGAACTCCGGGATCTGTCGGACTCGGCCGCTACGGTGCCGTCACCTCCACGAAGGGACGACGCCATGGGCACCTCGGCCGCATACCTGGCATTCCGCACCCCGGTCGACGGCCCTGAGCCGTTCCCCGGCCACGACCGCGACGCCGCGGCGACCGCCGGCTGGACCTACATCGCGGACCGCATCGAGAACTGCGACGTCCTGGAGGACGGGCTCGCCGGCATCCCCGGCCCGGCCCTGTCGGCGCTCGTCTGCGACAGCGACTACGCCCTGGTCACCGGCCACCTGAACGGCGAAGAGCAGTGGACGGCCTACATCAACCAGCACCTGGCCGACGCGCTGGAGGTCCCCACGCCCGACCTGCCCTCGGCCGAGGACGAGGACCTGCTCGACCGCATCACGGCCTGGGCCGGGCGGCCGGTGGACCGCGACCGGCTGCGCCAGATCTTCGCGACGCCCTACACCTTCGCCGACGACGGGCTGCTGGCCCTGGAGCAGCTGCTCGGCGTGATCTCACCCAAGGTCCGGCCCTTCGGCACCGACCAGCGGACCGACCATGAGATCAGCCTGTGGGCCCCGGCCGGGGAGACCGTGCCGGACGAGGTGATCGCCGAGATCGAGCGGGCGGTCCGGGGCGAGGCCTTTCCCAGCGACCCTGACGAGAACGGGCACCGGATCGTGTTCTTCGTGCCCAAGTCCGCCGATGCCGTCCCGGCGTTCGCGGCGGCCCTGCGCGCGTCCGGTCTGTCCCCGGCCACCAGGATCAACGGGGACGGCTGGACGACCTTGGCGGAACTCGGCCGGTAACGGGGCAACCTGGCGGGGGCCCGGCGGCATTAGTGAGGGCGTGAGGAACCCGACGGAAGGGCCGAGGCGCATGGGGAGACCGGGCCGGGACGAGGAGTACACGGCCTACATGACGGCCCGCCTTCCCTGGCTGCAGCGGGTCGCCTACCTGCTCTGCCAGGACTGGGACCGTGCCGACGACCTCGTCCAGACCACGATGACCCGCCTGTACGTGCACTGGCGGCGGGCCGGGTCGGTCGAGAACGTCGACGGCTACGCGCGGACCGTCCTGCTGCGCGTGTTCCTCGCCGAGCAGCGGACGGCGTGGTGGCGGCGCGTCGCCGTCGTCCGGGACACGCCGGACACCGCGCACGCCGACGCGCCGGCCGACCTGGACCTGCGCGCCGCGCTCGCCGCGCTGCCGCCGAGGCAGCGGGCCGCCGTGGTGCTGCGGTTCTACTGCGACCTGTCGGTCGAGCAGACCGCGGACGCGCTGAACTGCACCGCCGGGACCGTCAAGAGCCAGACCTCGAAGGGGCTGGCCGCGCTGCGCCGGGCCCTGGAGCCGGTCGGTGTCACCGTGGAAGGGGAGTGAGGGGCGTGCAGGACCTCAAGGAGCACCTGGAGCGCATCGCGGACACGCCGCGTGCGGACAGGCCGCCGGTCGATGTCGCCGCGGGCGCCGCACGGGGACGCCGCGCCCTGCGCCGGCGGCGGGCGCTCGGCGGCGCGGGCCTGGCCGCGGTGATGGCCGCCTCGGGGGCGGTGGTCGCGGTGCAGTCCCGCGACACCGCGCCGCCGCCCGTGACGCTGGCGGGGTCCGCGTCGAACCCGCTGATGCAGCGGGCCTCGTTCGGCTGGCTGCCGCCGGGGTATCGGGTGACGAGCCGCGAGGAGCAGCACGCCTACCACGGGTTCGGCCAGTTCGTCGCGGTCGCGGACGGCCCGGTCCGGTTCGAGTACGGCGCGATCACGCTGACGGCCGACTTCACCGGCCGGGAGCCGGAACTCGCCACGTCACCGGACGGCGTTCTGGAACGCCGCCACCGCACGTCCCCGGTCAACGGGCACCGCGCCTACTGGGCGATCCCGCCTGGCCGCTACGACCCCGAGTCGCGGCCGGTCGAACTCCGCTGGGAGTACGCGCCGCGGAACTGGGCCGTCTTGCAGGTCAGCGACAAAACGGTCGCCGACGCCGCGACGGTCCGCCGCATCGCCGAGTCGGCCACCCTCACCGGACCCCGGCCGACGAAGCTGCCGGTGCGGATCAGCGGTCTGCCTACCGAACTGCGGACGGCACCGGTCCGGCAGGTCAAGCTCACCGACCGGGCCCCCGTCGCCTTCTCGATGGGTTTCAGCGGTCCGGACGCAGCGATCAATCTCTGGACGGCACGGTCGCCTTCGCAGTACCTCTCGATGGTCGAGACCGGCCAGCCGATCGTCCCCAACACGCGGATCGGCGGCCGGCCGGCCTATGTCCGGCATGCGGTGCCCGACCCCATGGCCGAACGGCACCCCGAACTCGGTCCCGGCAGGTTCGGCGGCACCCGGGAAGTGCTCTGGGTGTTCGGGGTCGACGGCTTCGACGTCCAGCTCAGCGTCGCCACCAAGGACCTCGGCGTCCTCCGCCCGTGCGGCGGGCTCCTCGGCCTCTACCGCCGGATCAAGGTGCTCGGCCCCGATCCGGCGAAGTGGACGACCGCCCCCTTCGGGTGACCGGTCAGGCCAGGGCGTACATGCGGATGGCGACGGCGTCCTCGGCCACCGGGCGGGCGAGGCCGACGAAGACGGTCTCGGCGAGCCAGCGGTGCGCCGGCGCGTCCGTCCGGAAGGTGGGCGAGGTGCGGTAGTAGTGCCCCGCCTCGCTCACCTGCAGGTCGCCGTCGAACTGGTCGGGGCTGCCGGAGTCCTCGTGGTAGTAGCCGCGGTTGACGATGTCGATGACGGCGCCGTCCTCGGCCTGGATGAGGTAGCGGGCGTCGAGCTCGCAGACGCGGCCGCGGGTGTTCGACCAGTCGCCGCCGCCCGGCAGGACGGTCCCGCGCAGCCGGGGGCCGTCGACGGTGCCGCCGACGATCGGGGTGAACTCGGTCTTCTCGCCGTCCCCGTGCCCGACGTGCAGGCTGGGGGTGAGCTGGGCGCGGATCTCGAAGGCGAAGGTCAGCGCGGGGACGAAGGCGTCGGACATGGGGGGCTCCTGCGGGGTCGGAGTGACGTGGACTACACCGGCTTGACGGCAGGCTAGCCAGCGCGGGCCCGATGTACAACAGCGTTGTACATCAAAGTTGTACAACGTGCCCGCCTCGATTCAGCGTCAATCAAAGGTTGACGATCGCCGATCGTCAATCTACGGTTGACGCATGAGCCCACTCAACATCAGCCTCGCGGACCTGATCGCCCGTCTCGACGAGGAACTCCCCGACTCCGGGGACCTGTCCCGCATCAGCGAGGCGCAACTGCGCGCCCAGACCCTGGCCGACCTGGGAGAACAGCTCGTCGGCCACTACGTCGGCAAGGCCAAGCAGGCCGGCGCGTCGTGGAGCGAGATCGGCGAGGCCATCGGGGTGTCCAAGCAGGCCGCCCAGCAGCGGCACGCGCCCACCCCGTTCGAGCGGTTCACCGACCTGAACCGGCACGGCATCGTGCTGGCGCAGGAGGCCGCCCGGACGCACAAGCACGACTTCATCGGCACCGAGCACCTCCTGCTCGGCCTGCTCGGCGAGCCGCGAGGCCTGGCGTACGAGGTGCTGGTGGCCAAGGCCGGGTCGGAGCAGCGCGTCCGCGACGTGATCGAGGAGGCGTTGCCGCCGGCCGGGGAGAAGGCGCCGCGCGGCCACATCGCGTTCCGGCCGGAGAGCAAGGAGGCCATCGAGCAGGCGATCCAGGCGTCGGCCGACCTCGGCCACGACCGGGTCGGCACGGAGCACTCGCTGCTGGGCCTGATCCGCGTCGAGCAGAGCCCGGCCGCGCAGATCCTGCGCGACCTCGGCTTCACCTCCGACGAGCTGCACGAGACGGTCAAGGCCCGGAGCGCGAAGCAGTAACGCTCGGTGGCGGCACGCGGTCGGCGCCGACCGCGTGCCGCAACGGGCGCGGCACGTGGTTCCCGGTCCACCGCCGCGTGTGCGATGAGTTCGGCCGGTGGGCCGGGTCTGCCCTGGCATGATGCGAAACATCGACCCGCGACCTCTTCCGGTGATCCGATGACCACTGTCAACGTCAATGGGGTCGCCTTGGGCGTCGAGTCGTTCGGCGACGACGACGCGCCGCTCGTCCTGCTCGCGGGCGGGACGACGATGCTCTCCTGGCCCGACGCGCTGTGCGAGCGCCTCGCCGCCGGCGGGCGCCGTGTGGTGCGCTACGACCTGCGCGACAGCGGGGAGTCGACGACGGCGGATCCGGAGGCGCCCGCCTACACCCTGCGCGACCTCGCCGCCGACGCGGCGGCCCTGGCCGGCGCGCTCGGCGGGGGGCCTGCGCACCTCGCGGGGATCGGCGTCGGCGGGATGGTCGCCCAGGTGGCCGTGCTCGAGCACCCGGCCGCGTTCTCGGCGCTCACCCTGGCCGGCACCCGCCCGGTCGCCCCCGGCCCGCCCGACGCCGACCTCCCCGACCACGACCAGGCGACGATGGGCCGGATGTTCGCGCGTCCGATGCCCGACTGGGGCGACCGCGAGGCGGTCGCGGAGTTCGCCGCCGCCGGCGCGGAGATCCTCGGCGACGACCCCGACGCCGCGCGCGCGACCGCCGCGCGCATCTGGGACCGCACCCCCGGCACCGCGCCCCCGGTCCAGATGGCCAACCAGATGGGCCTGGTGTTCTCCAGGCTCGACTGCGCTCCCCGCTGGCGCGAACGCCTGCCCGGGATCGAGGTCCCCACGCTCGTCGTCCACGGCCGCCGCAACCGGTTCTTCCCCGTCGGCAACGGCGAGGCGATCGCGCGCGAGATCCCCGGGGCGCGGCTGCTCGTCCTCGACGAGGCCGCCACCGCGATCCCCGGCGCGGCGGCCGGCGAGGTCGCCGCGGCGATGCTCAAGCTCGGATAGCGCCCGGCTCTCGGTTCTGCCCGTGAGACCGCCGAACTCGTGGCCGGGACTCCGTACCGGCATGAAGGTCAACTTGCGATACTCGCCGCCATGAGTCCTGTCGTGCGCTACCTCATGATCGACTGTGTCGGCCACCCTCACTCGCTGGCGTTGTTCTGGAGCGAGGCGCTCGGCCGTCCGATCCAGGGCGCGGCCGAAGGCTGCTTCATCGACCTGCATGAAGGCGAATCAGGTTTGTCCCTGTTCTTCCAGAAGAGCTCCGCGCCGCAGCAGACCAAGGGCCGGCTGCACCTGCATCTCAACCCTGTCGAGGGGACCCTCGCCGGTGAGGTCGAGAGACTCGCCAGGCTGGGTGCCACAGTCGTCAGCAGTCACGCCCGGGGCTCCGACCTTGGCTGGGTGGTGCTGGCAGACCCGGAGGGGAACGAGTTCTGCGTCGACTCCAGCGATGCCGAAGTCTCTGCATTCCAGGACCGGTACCTGTCCGAAGGCTGATCCAGCCGCCGCGGATGGGCTCGGCGGCTGGTGCCGCCGTTGGAGGCCGGCGCTGACGAGCGGTGGCCTCGCGACCTCCCGTTCGCGGTGCCCGCGCCGTCTTCGCTGCCGTAAGCTGCGCGCTCCATATTGAACTTCGCAAATGGGGCGAAATTGAGCATAAAGCTGCACGGGGCCCTCGCCGGGCTGGTGGCCGGTGGGATCCTCGTCGCCGGGGCGGGCATCGCCGACGCGGCGCCGGGCTGGCGCATCACGGCCACGCCCGACAAGGCGGCGGGGCTGAGCGATGTCGCCGTCATCAGCGCCAAGGACGCCTGGGCGGTCGGCTACCAGAGCAAGAAGGGCGCCGGGAACGCGCTCATCCGGCACTGGAACGGCACGACCTGGAAGAACGTCGCCGTTCCGGCAGCCGCCAAGAGCGCTTATCTCAAGAGCGTGAGCGCCTCGTCGGGCAAGAACGTCTGGATCGGCGGCTCGGACGGGCGCGACAAGCAGTTCTGGCTGCGCTGGAACGGCAGGGTGTGGAAGGTCATCGTCGGTCCGCAGAAGGGCTCGTATCCCTTCGCGCCCAAGCTGCTGGCGCGCAGTGTGAAGGATGTCTGGTCCTTCTCCCGGCAGGGGGACGGCATCTCCCAGCCCGATGTCCGGCACTACGACGGCACACGCTGGTCCAAGGTCCGTGTCCCGGGGCTGATCAACGAGGTGAGCGCCCCCGCGGGCAAGGAGATCTGGGCGACGGGCTGGGTCAAGGGCAGCCGGGGCATGGAGGCCTCCGTCTTCCGCTGGGACGGGAAGTCCTGGAAGAAGCAGGCGCAGCCGCTCGGGGCTCGGTCCGGCGGCTCGCTCGACGGCATCGTGGCGCGTTCCGGCAAGGATGTCTGGGTGGTCGGCGGTAACGACGATCAGCGGGCGGTCGCCCTGCACTGGAACGGCAAGATGTGGAAGAAGGCGGCCGCGCCGGCCGTCAAGGGGAACATGGGCGAGCTGATCGATGACGGCGTCGGGGGCCTGTGGGCGCAGGCGCGCGGGCGCTTCTGGCACTACCGTTCCGGCAAGTGGACCTCCGCCGCCTTCCCGGCGCGGAGCGGCCTTGCGACCACGGTCGAGGCGCTGGCGCTGGTTCCCCGGACGACCTCGGTCTGGGCCGTGGGGGCGCTGGAGGACAAGCGCCAGGTGAGCCAGGCGTCCGTCGTGCTGAAGTACGGCAAGTAGTCGGTTTTGTCCTGATGTGACCCAAACGGGATTGGGTCGTTTTGTACAGGTGGCATGCGTGGGTGATGCTGGTGAGGTGTCAACGGAGACTCTCACCAGCGGCCCAGAGCTGCGCGCCTTCCTGCACGGGCTGCCCGGCGTCGACCAGGTCGGCGCCGACGAGCGGGCCGCGCGGCTGGCCACCCGGTCCATCAAGACGTCCGCCAAGGCCCAGGCCATCGACCTGGCGATCTCCATGGTGGACCTGACCACCCTGGAGGGCGCCGACACGCCCGGCAAGGTCCGGGCGCTGTGCGCCAAGGGCGCCCACCCCGATCCGAGTGATCCGGGGGTGCCCAAGGTCGCCGCGATCTGCGTCTATCCCGACATGGTCGCGACCGCCGCCGAGGCCCTGGCGGGCACCGGCATCGGGATCGCCAGCGTGGCGACGGCGTTCCCGTCGGGGCGCGCCCCGATGGAGGCCAAGCTCGCCGACACCGCGATGGCGGTGGCCGACGGCGCCACCGAGATCGACATGGTGATCGACCGGGGCGCCTTCCTGGCCGGCGACTACCTCAAGGTGCACGAGGAGATCGTCGCGGTGAAGCAGGCCTGCGGCGACGCCCATCTGAAGGTCATCTTCGAGACCGGCGAGCTGGTCACCTACGACAACGTGCGCCGCGCCTCGTGGCTGGCGATGCGGGCCGGGGCCGACTTCATCAAGACCTCCACCGGCAAGGTGGCGCCCGCCGCGACGCTGCCGGTGACGCTGGTGATGCTGGAGGCCGTCCGCGACTACCGCGAGCAGACCGGGCGGATGGTCGGCGTGAAGCCCGCCGGCGGCATCCGCACCACCAAGGACGCCGTCAAGTACCTGGTGCTGGTCAACGAGACCGCCGGGCCCGACTGGCTCACGCCGCAGTGGTTCCGCCTCGGCGCCTCCAGCCTGCTCAACGACCTGCTGATGCAGCGCCGCAAGCTCAGCACCGGCGTCTACTCCGGGCCCGACTACTTCACCCTGGACTGATCATGGACTTCGAGTACGCACCGGCGCCCGAGTCGCGCTCGGTCGTCGACATCCGGCCCTCCTACGGGCTGTTCGTCGGCGGCGAGTTCACCGGCGGCCACGGCGAGCCGTTCAAGAGCATCGATCCCAGCAACGAGGAGACCCTCGCCGAGATCGCGACGGCGGACGAGGCGGACGTCGACCGCGCCGTCAAGGCCGCTCGCACCGCCTTCGAGAAGGTCTGGGGCCCGATGCCGGGCCGCGAGCGCGCCAAGTACCTCTACCGGATCGCCCGGATCATCCAGGAGCGGTCGCGTGAGCTGGCCGTGCTGGAGTCGATCGACAACGGCAAGCCGATCCGCGAGTCGCGCGACGTCGACCTGCCGCTCGTGGCCGCGCACTTCTTCTACTACGCCGGCTGGGCCGACAAGCTCGGCCACGCGGGGTTCGGGGGCGACCCGAGGCCGCTCGGCGTGGCCGGGCAGGTCATCCCGTGGAACTTCCCGCTGCTGATGCTGGCGTGGAAGATCGCGCCGGCGCTGGCGTGCGGGAACACGGTGGTGCTGAAGCCCGCCGAGACGACGCCGCTGACCGCGCTGGTGTTCGCCGACATCTGCCGGCAGGCCGAGCTGCCGCCGGGCGTGGTCAACATCGTCACCGGCGCGGGGGAGACCGGCCGGCTGCTGGTCGGGCACCCGGGCATCGACAAGATCGCCTTCACCGGGTCCACCGAGGTCGGCAAGCAGATCGCGCGGACGGTCGCCGGCACCGGCAAGAGGGTCACCCTGGAGCTCGGCGGCAAGGCCGCCAACGTGGTGTTCGACGACGCGCCGCTGGACCAGGCCGTCGAGGGGATCGTCAACGGGATCTTCTTCAACCAGGGGCACGTGTGCTGCGCCGGGTCGCGGCTGCTGGTGCAGGAGTCGGTGGCCGAGGAGCTGCTGGCGCGGCTGAAGGCGCGGATGGCGACGCTGCGCGTCGGCGACCCGCTGGACAAGAACACCGACGTGGGCGCGATCAACTCGGCCGAGCAGCTGGCCAAGATCCGTGAGCTGTCGCAGGCCGGCGAGGCCGAGGGCGCGGGGCGCTGGTCGCCGCCGTGCGAGCTGCCGCAGCGCGGGTTCTGGTTCGCGCCGACGCTGTTCACCGGCGTCGCGCAGTCGCACCGGATCGCCCGCGAGGAGATCTTCGGGCCGGTGCTGTCGGTGCTGACGTTCCGCACGCCCGCCGAGGCGGTGGAGAAGGCCAACAACACCCCGTTCGGGCTGTCGGCCGGCGTCTGGACGGAGAAGGGCTCGCGCATCCTGTGGATGGCCGAGCGGCTCCGCGCGGGCGTGGTGTGGGCCAACACGTTCAACAAGTTCGATCCCGCGTCGCCGTTCGGCGGCTACAAGGAGTCCGGTTTCGGGCGCGAGGGCGGCCGGCACGGGCTGGAGGCCTACCTCGATGTCTGATCGTCTCTCGGTCCGCAAGACCTACAAGCTGTTCATCGGGGGCGCGTTCCCCCGGTCCGAGTCCGGCAGGTCGTACGTGGTGAACGACGGCAAGGGCCGCTTCCTCGCCAACGCCTCGCAGGCGTCCCGCAAGGACGTGCGGGACGCGGTCGGCGCGGCGCGCAAGGCGTTCGGCGGCTGGTCGGGCCGCACCGCCTACAACCGGGGCCAGATCCTCTACCGGGTCGCCGAGATGCTGGAGGGGCGGCGCGCCCAGTTCGTGGACGAGCTGCACGCCACCGGCCTGGCCAAGCCGGCCGCGTCCGACGAGGTGGACCGGGCCGTGGACCGCTGGGTCTGGTACGCGGGGTGGGCCGACAAGGTCGGCGCGGTGGCCGGGTCGGCGAACCCGGTGTCGGGGCCGTTCTTCAACTTCTCCACGCCCGAGCCGACGGGCGTCGTCGGGGTCGTCGCGCCGGACTCGCCGCTGCTCGGCCTGGTGTCGGTGGTCGCGCCGGTCATCGCGACGGGCAACACCGCGGTGGTGGTGGCGTCCGAGCCGGCGCCGCTCGCGGCGATCACGCTGGCCGAGGTGCTGGCGACGTCGGACCTGCCGGGCGGGGTGGTGAACCTGCTGACGGGGCGCCGCGCGGAGCTCGCGCCGTGGCTGGCCTCGCACATGGACGTGAACGCGATCGACCTCGCGGGCGTCGCGGCCGAGGACGTCCGGGAGCTGGAGGTGGCCGCCGCGGAGAACCTGAAGCGGGTGCTGCCGCCGGGAATTTCGGACTGGTCTGCGGAGCCGGGAACCGCCCGTTTGACGGCCTTTCTGGAGACGAAGACGGTCTGGCACCCCGTGGGCGTGTGATCCCAATATCGGCGAGGTGGGTGTAAACCGGCGCGCACTGTGGAATAGGCCCTGCGTAACTGATCGTGCACGGGGGGTAGATCAGTGGCCATCAAGACCACGACGCGCGCGACGTCCGGCCGTACCTCGGCCGGCCGCGCCGAAAGCAGTAGCAAGCGCAAGAAGGCCAAGGCGGCGAAGGCCAAGACCGTGAAGAGGACCAGCGCCGCCGCGACGACGGCGGCGCGGTCCGCGGTCAGCGCCCGCACCGACAAGCCCGCGAGCGCCCGCAAGTCCACGGCGGCGAAGAAGCCGGCCGCGGCGAAGGCGACCGCGAAGAGCAGGACGAGCGCGGCGAAGTCCGGCAGCGCCAAATCCAGCACCGCCAAGAAGACGACGGCGCGCACCGCCGCGTCGTCGAGCCGGGGATCGGCGGCGGCCACCAAGGTGACCGCCGCCGCCACCCAGGCCAAGGCGGCCGCCACCCAGATGAGGTCGGTGGCGACGAAGGCGAGCGGCTCGGTCAAGGCCATGTCGGCCATGACCAAGGCGATGGACGGCGCCACCAAGGCGATGGGCGACGCGGCCAAGGCGATGAACGCGGCCGCGAAGGTCATGACCACCGCCTCGGTCTCGGCCGTCAAGAAGGCCGCGCCCAAGAAGGCGGCGCCGAAGAAGGCGGCGCCGAAGAAGGCGGCGGCCAAGCCCGCGGCGAAGAAGACCGCCGCGAGCAGGCCGGCCGCCAAGAAGACCGCGGCCCGCAAGCCGGCCGCGGCGGCCAAGAAGCCGGCCGCGCGCAAGACGACGAGCGCCGCGTCCAGCCGGACCCGGAGCACCGCCACGGCGCGGACCGGCACGGCACGGGCGGCCAAGTCCCGCGCCACCACGGCGCGGGCGGGCACGGCGCGGGCCGGCACAGCACGAGCAGGCACGGGCCGCGCCGCGGCACGGGCCACCGCCGGGCGGCCCGCCGCCCGTAAGTCCGCCGACCGCAAGCCCGCGGCCCGAGCGGTGCCATCGGCACATCCGAGAGGAATCCGGCCCGGCACGACCTTCGTCGAGGCCAAGGCCGACGTAGGCTCGATGCGCAGTGTTCCGAACGGCGCGCTGACCGGAGTCGGCAGCGCCGGCTTCTAGAAGCCCGGCGCCGGCGAGGAGCCCCTTCCCCATGCGGGAACGGGGCTCTTTCGGAGGCCACCATCCAGCGGGAGGGTCCATGGACGACGAGCAGATCCTGACGAAGATCAACGACTATGTCGCCGAGGAGCAGGAGCTCCGCGGCCGGCTGCAGCGGGGCGAGCTGTCGCAGGCCGAGGAGCAGGAGCGGCTGCGGCGGGTCGAGGTCGCGCTGGACCAGTGCTGGGACCTGCTGCGGCAGCGCCGCGCCCGCAAGGACGCGGGGGAGAACCCGGCCGAGGCGCAGGTCCGCCCGGCCGGCGAGGTCGAAGGCTACCTGCAGTAGCCATGGTGGATCACGGATGGCCGCTGCGCTTCGGCCTCTTCCTGCCCCCCGAGGCCGGGGCGCCGCTGGTCGAGATCGCCCAGGAGGCCGACCGTTACGGGCTGGACCTCATCGGCATCCAGGACCAGCCCTACCTGCACGACCACGTCGACATGCTCGCGGTGATGGGCACCGTCCTCGCGGTGACCCGCCGGGTGCGGGTGTTCCCGGCGGTGGCGTGCCTGCCGCTCCGCCCGCCCGCGGCGCTGGCCAAGACGATGGCCGGCCTGGACGTGCTGAGCGGCGGCCGGGTCGAGCTCGGGCTCGGCGCCGGCGGGTCGCCCGACGGCATCGCCTCCTACGGCGGCCCGCGGCTGCGGACCGGCGAGGCCCGCGAGGCGCTCGCCGAGGCGGTGCAGATCATCCGGATGCTGTGGAGCGGGCAGCACGGGCTGGACCACGACCGCGGGCAGTACCGGCTGGAGGGCGCGGTGCCCGGCCCGGTGCCCGCGCACCCGATCGGGATCTGGCTCGGGGTGTCGGGGCCGCGCTCGCTGGAGGTGGCCGGCCGGATCGCCGACGGCTGGGTCGGCACGACGCGGTTCGTCCCGCCGCACCGGCTCGCCGCGGCACTGCGGCGCCTGGACGAGGCCGCGCTGCAGGCCGAGCGGCACCCGGCGGAGCTGCGCCGGATCTACCAGCTGCACGGCCGGATCGACGAGAGCGGCTCGCGCGGCTTCCTGTACGGGCCGGTCGAGCAGTGGGTCGAGGAGATGAGCATGCTGGCCCTCGGCTACGGCATCGACTCGTTCCTGTACGCCGGCGACCCCGACCGGCTCGGCACGTTCGCGCTGGAGATCGTCCCGGCGGTGCGCGAGCGGGTCGCCCGGGAGCGCGCCGCGTCGGCCCGCGGGCGCCGGCCGGTCCTGCAGTGAGCGAAAGGGCCGGCCCGCCGGGCGTTCCCGGCGGGCCGGCCCCGGCCGGTTCCGCTACATGCGTTCGGGCACCGGCACGCCGAGCAGGTCCAGCCCGGTGGTCAGGACGCCGAGCGTCGCCGCGCAGAGCGCCAGCCGCGAGTCGCGGGTGGCCTCGTCGGGGGCCTTCAGCACCGGGCAGTTCTCGAAGAACGTGGTGAACGCGTCGGCGACCGCGTAGACGAACCCGGCGAGCTTGTGCGGCTCGGCGGCCTCCCCGGCCTGCTCCAGCACCGCGCCGAAGCTCAGCAGCTGCAGCGCCAGCGCCCGCTCGGCGGGCTCGCCGAGGACGATGCGGCCGGTCGCCGACTCCGGCGCCACCCCCGCCCTGCGGAAGATCGAGCGGATCCGCGCGGTGGCGTACTGCAGGTAGGGGCCGGTGTTGCCCTTGAAGGCGATCATCCGGTCGAAGTCGAAGATGTACTCGCTGTCCAGCGACACCGACAGGTCGGCGTACTTGACCGCGCCGATCCCGACCTTCTCCACGATGTCGGCGCGGGTGGCCTCGTCGAACGGGGTGTCGCGCTCGATCGCGTCGAACTCCTGGCCGGCCCGCTGCACGGCCTCGTCCAGCAGCTCGGCGAGCTTGACGGTGCCGCCCGCGCGGGTGCGCAGGATCTTGCCGTCGGTGCCGAGGACGTTGCCGATCTGGGCGTGCTCGGCCCGCACGCCCTCGTTCAGCCAGCCGGCCATCCGGGCGACCGCGAAGACCATCTGGAAGTGCAGCGCCTGCGGCGCGCCCACCACGTAGATCATCCGGTCGACGTGCTCGGTGTCGACCCGGTACCGGATCGTGGCCAGGTCGCTGGTGGAGTAGTTGTAGCCGCCGTCGCGCTTGCGGATGATGACCGGCAGCGGCTCGCCCTCGCGGCCGGTGAAGCCGGGCGGGAACGCGCAGAGCGCGCCGTCGCTGACGACGGCGATGCCCTTGTCCTCCAGCTCTTGGACGGTCGGGGCGAGCAGGTCGTTGTAGAAGCTCTCGCCCTTGATGTCGTCGTCGGTGAGGGAGATGCCGAGCCGCTCGTAGACGGTGTTGAAGTAGCGCTTGGACGCCTCGACCAGGACCGTCCAGAGCCGGATCGTCTCGGGGTCGCCGGCCTGCAGCGCCACCACCCGGTTGCGGGACCGGACGGCGAACGCCTCGTCGCCGTCGAACTTCTGCCGGGCGGCCTGGTAGAAGGCGGTGAGGTCGCTGACGGAGGAGTCGTCGCGGGCGGCGGCGTCCTCGCCGAGGTCCAGCAGGTGCTCGATGAGCATGCCGAACGGGGTGCCCCAGTCGCCGACGTGGTTGTCGCGGATCACCTCGTGGCCGAGGAAGTCCAGGATCCGCGCGATCGCGTCGCCGACGATCGTGGTGCGCAGGTGGCCGACGTGCATCTCCTTGGCCACGTTGGGCGAGGAGTACTCGACCACGACCCGCTGCGGGTGCTCGGCGCGCGGCACGCCGAGCCGCTTGTCGGCCAGCAGCGCCTGGGCCTGCGCGGCGATCCACGCGTCGTCGAAGGTGAAGTTGATGAAGCCCGGGCCGCTGACCTCGACGCCGGAGGCGACGTCGGCGACGTCCAGGTGCGCCAGGATCTCCTCGGCGACCGATCGCGGGTTCTGCTTCTCGCCTCGCTCCTGCTGGAGCCGCTTGGCCAGCGGCAGGGCCACGTTGGCCTGCAGGTCGGCGAACTGCGACGGCCGGATGACCGGGTCGGTGTTCGCGTACGACGGTCCGAAGGCGGCGCTCAGCGCGTCCTGGACACGGGTGGCGAGTACGAGTTGCGGATCGGGCATGGTCCAAGGTTATCGGCGCCGGGACGCTGGGCAGGTCGATTATCTGCCCTGGGCGCGGCCGAAACGGGCGTCCCAGCGCAGGACGAGCACGAGCAGCACCCCCGCCACCGCCGAGATGGCCAGCGCGATGACGTCGTTGCGCAGGTTGTCGGGCCGCAGCGCGAAGAAGTGCCGCAGCCATGGCACCGCCAGGACGACCAGGAACGCCGCGCCCATCGCCGCGACCAGGCCGAGCCGCCACCAGTTCCACGGCCGCGCGATCAGCAGCAGCACCCACAGGGCCAGCGCGAACAGGGCGAGGGTCGCGGTCGTGCTGTCCTCCTCGAACGCGGTGGCGGGGTTGGCGGCCGCCAGCCGGTACCCGGCGAAGGTGGCGACGCCGCAGGCGATGCCCGCCGGGATCGCGAACCGCAGCACCCGCGGGACGAAGCCCGTCCGGGCCCGCTCGGAGTTCGGCGCGAGGGCGAGGAAGAACGCCGGGACGCCGATGGTGAGGCTGCTGATCAGGGTGAGGTGGCGCGGCAGGAACGGGAAGCGGATGTGCACCAGGCCGACCAGCACCGCCAGGATGATCGAGTAGACCGTCTTGGTCAGGAACAGGTTCGCCACCCGCTCGATGTTGCCGAGCACCCGGCGGCCCTCGGCGACGACCGAGGGCAGGGTGGCGAAGCTGTTGTCCAGCAGGACGACCTGCGCGACGGCGCGGGTGGCGCCCGACCCCGAGCCCATCGCCACGCCGAGGTCGGCGTCCTTGAGGGCGAGGACGTCGTTGACGCCGTCGCCGGTCATCGCGACCGTGTGCCCCTTGGCCTGCAGCGCCTTGACCATCGCGCGCTTCTGCTGCGGGCCCACCCGCCCGAACACCGAGTTGCGCTCCATGGCCTCGGCCAGTTCGGCGGTGTCCTCGGGCAGGCTGCGGGCGTCCACCGGGTGGCCGGCGCCGGGCAGGTCCAGGGCGCGGGCGATCGCGCCGACCGACGCCGGGTTGTCGCCGGAGATGACCTTGACCTGGACGCGCTGCTCGGCGAAGTAGCGCAAGGTGGCGGCGGCCTCGGGCCGGACGCGCTGGCGCAGCGCCACCAGCGCCGCCGGCTCCGCGCCGCCGAGCGCGTCCGGCGCGGCGAGCGAGCCGTCCGGCACCCGCGCCAGGGCGAGCACGCGCAGCCCGGTGGCGCCGATCTCCTCGGCCCGCGCGCGGGCCGGGTCGCCGGCGGCGAGCAGCACGTCGGGCGCGCCGAACACCCAGGAGCCGTTCCCGTCGAACTCGGTGCCGCTCCACTTGCGGGCCGAGGAGAACGGCACCGTGCCGGTGGCCTTCCAGCCCGGGTCGGGATCGGCCAGCCCCTCCTGGACGGCCCGCATGGTCGCGTTCGGGTCGTCGTCGGCGGCGGCCAGGGCGGCGAGCGCCCGCCGGCCCGGCAGCGCGTCCGACAGCACGACCACCTCGTCCAGGTCCATGCCGGGCTCGGTGAGCGTGCCGGTCTTGTCGACGCAGAGGACGTCCACGCGGGCCAGGCCCTCGATCGCGGGCAGCTCCTGCACCAGGCAGCGGCGCCGCCCGAGCCGGACGACGCCGACCGCGAACGCGATGCTGGTCATCAGCACCAGCCCCTCGGGGATCATCGTGACGACGCCCGCGACCGCGCCGACGACCGCGTTCCCGACGCCGCCCGTCGCGCCGAACTGGCTGGCGAACAGCAGGATCGCGATCGGCACGATCAGCCAGGTGACGTAGACCAGGAACCGGTTGATGCCCGACATCAGCTCCGAGTGCGACAGCGTGAACCGGCTCGCCTCCTCCACCAGCCGGGCGGCGTAGGCGTCCCGGCCGACCTTCGCGGCGACGAAGCCGCCGCTGCCGGCCACCACGAAGCTGCCCGACTGGACCGGGTCGCCGGGCGCCTTGCGCACCGGGTCGGCCTCGCCGGTCAGCAGCGACTCGTCGACCTCCAGGCCGCGCGAGTCCGCGACCGCGCCGTCCACCACGATCCGGTCGCCGGTGCCGAGCAGGATCAGGTCGCCGAGCACCACCTGCTGCTGGGCCACCTCGGCGTCGGCGCCGTCGCGGCGGACGGTGACGGGCGTCTCGCCGATGACGGCGAGCCGGTCCAGGGTGCGCTTGGCCCGCACCTCCTGCACGATGCCGATCGCGGAGTTGGCGACGATGATGCCGCCGAACAGCCCGTCCTGCCACGCGCCGAAGATCATGACGAGCACGAACAGGGTGCCGATCAGCGCGTTGAAGCGGGTGAGCACGTTCGCCCGGACGATCTCGCCGACCGACCGGCTGCTGCGCCGCGGCACGTCGTTGACCTGCCCGGCCGCGACCCGCCGCGCCACCTGCGCCGCGGTCAGGCCGCCCGCAGGGGTCGCCTGTGCATCCGTCACCATGCCCCCGTCCCGGGGATCTTCCCCGTGATCGCCGGCGGCAACCCTCAGGAGTCGGCGGGCGGCTCCGGCGCGGCCTCGGCGAGCCGGTCGGCCGCCTCGGGGGTCGGCCGGACGACCGGCGGCGGGGCGGCGGCCGGCGGGGCCTCCTCGGCGGGCCGGTCCGCCGGCTTGTCCGCCGGCCTGTCCTGCTTGTCGCCCTCGCGGTCGTTGTGCGTCCAGCGGCCGAACCGGGAGGTGCGGGTCGCGGCGACCTGCTCGCGGATGCGGTCCACGATCCGCCCGGCCGCCAGCTCGTGGGCGAGCAGGCACGCCGAGGTGATCGCGCGGGCCTGCGCCGCGCCGTGCGCGATGACCACGGTGCCGTTCAGGCCGAGCAGCACGCCGCCGCCGTAGGTGTCGGAGTCGAACCGGTCGCGCAGCGCCTGCAGCCGGCGGCGCTGCAGCAGCGCGCCGACCTTGGCGGCGGGGGACGCCGTCATCGCCGACCGCATCTCCGCGAACGCCATCCGGACGGTGCCCTCCATCGTCTTCAGCGCCACGTTCCCGGTGAACCCGTCGGTGACCACGACGTCCACGGTGCCGCGCAGCAGGTCGTGGCCCTCCACGTTCCCGGCGAACTCCACGCCGTGCTGCCCCGACGCCAGCAGTTCGTGCGCGCGCCGGGTGACCTTGTTGCCCTTGCCCGGCTCGGCGCCGATCGTCAGCAGCCCGACCCGGGGCTTGGCCAGGCCGAGGCGGACCTGGGCGTAGGCGGTGCCGAGCGCGGCGAACTGCACCAGCGTCTCGGGCTTGACGTCGGCGGTCGCGCCCGCGTCCAGCAGCACCGTCGGGCGCGGCTCGGTCGGCAGCGTCACCGCGATCGCCGGGCGCAGCACGCCCTGCTGGCCCTTCAGCCGCAGCCGCGAGGTGGCCACCACCCCGGCGGTGCTGCCCGCCGACACCAGCGCCGACGCCCGCCCCTGCTTGATCAGATGGCAGGCGATGGCGATGGACGAGCGCGGCTTGCGCCAGCTGGCCAGGGCGCCCTCGCCCATGTCCAGCGCCTCGTCGGCGTGCACGATGGGGATCTCGCCGGCGATGCCGTGCCGGTCCAGCTCGGCCCGGATCCGCGGCGCCTGCCCGACCAGGATCAGCCGGACGCCGTGCTCGCGCACCGCGCCCACCGCCCCGGCGACGACCTCCTCGGGGGCGTGGTCGCCGCCCATGGTGTCCACGGCCACCGGTGCGGCGGGGCGGGCCATGGCGACTCCTGCGGGCGGACGGACGAGGTCGGCCGCACGGCGCGCGGCTCAACCGAATCGTAGGTCGTCCTTTGGGCAGGTCAGTCCTTGCGCCGGCAATCGGTCCCCAGGCAGCGGGCGTTCTGCACCACCGGGCCGCCGTCGACGAGGATGGTGTACCACTGCTTCCGCGTGGCCTCCTCGCCCGACCCGAGCACCTGCACGCTCTTGTTGTCGGCGGTGCGGCCGGTGCACGAGGCGCGCATCTTCTCCTTGTTCCAGCCGGGGACGTCCTGGCAGGTCAGGCCGCCCTCCAGGGTGATGCCGCGGCGCTGCAGCTCGGCGGTGGCGGCGGACGGCAGGCCGTTGCGCAGCTGCCGCTGGGTCTCGTAGTGCAGTTCCTTGTCGCTCCCCACGGTGAGGTAGGCGACGGCGGCGGCGAGACCCGCCACCAGGATGGTCGCGATGCCCAGGATCAGGGCTTTGGTACGGGTGAGCTTCACAGCGGTCACATCACCCGAGAATGCCCGGGCCACGCGCGGCGGGAGACGGGTTTTCCGTGTCGCGGACGGATTCCTTACATGATCAGGGGGCGGCGGGGTTGCGGTGCCGGCAGCCGAGCCCGAGGCAGTCCTGGCGCACCGCCTCGCGTCCCCCCACGGTGATCACGTACAGCTCGCGCGGCCGCTCGGACTCCACCTCGCTCGCCGTCCCGGCCACCGTGACCGGGGCGCCGTCCACGGTGGCGGCGGTGCAGGAGATGCGCATCCGCTCGCCCGGCAGCTCCTCGGGCATCTGGCAGGCGGGCCGCCCGGCGAGCCGGACGCCGCGCTGCTTCAGCTCGGCGATGGTGCCGTCGGTCACGGCGTTGCGGTAGGCGCCCTCGGAGATGCGCTGCATCACCTCGCAGCCGCTCAGCGCCACCACCAGCACGAGCGCCAGCAGCCCGGCGCGCAGCACGCTCATCCCGCACTCCCCACCACGCTCGCGACGGCGTCCGCCACCGCGTCCGGACGGTCCATCTGCACCATGTGCAGCGAGTCCTCCAGCACGACCTGCCGCCCGGCGGGGGACATCGATGCCAGGTGCGCGTGCCCTTCGGCCCAGGCGCGGCGGCGGTCCTCGCCGCGCACGTCGCCGAGCGCGGTCAGCACCACCAGCGGGACCGGCGGGAACGGCAGCCGCTCGCGCAGCCCGGCCAGGTCGGCGGCCATCTCGCGGTACGCCACGTCCTCGGCGATCATCGCGCCGATCACCGTGCCGCGCCCGTAGACCGCGCGCACGTCGTCGTCGGAGGTGTCGTCGCCCTGCCGGGAGGTGAACCGCATCGCCAGCCGGCGGCCCGCCGGGCCGAGCAGCCGCGGGACGCCGGTGGCGCCGATGACCGCCCCGGCGGCCTGCGCGACCGGCGCGGCCGCCGCCGCGAAGCGCAGGTTCGGCAGGCACAGGTCGCTCTCGTAGCTGGGGTCGGCGAGGACGAGCCCGTGGACCAGCACGGGGTGCTGGCGGGCGAACGCCTCGGCGTGGAAGCCCGCGATCGAGTGCGCCACGACCGTCACCGGCGCGCCGATCCGGGCGACCAGGCCGGTGAGGATCGCCACCTCGCGGCGCAGGCTCGGCGGCGTCCGCCCGGCCGGGCTGAGGCCGAGCCCGGGCCGGTCGAACATGATCAGGCGGTACCGGTCGCCGAGCAGGTCCAGGGTGTGGCGCCAGTCGAACCAGGCGCCGCCGAGGCCGTGGCTGATCAGCACCGGCGGCCCGTCCGGCCGGCCCGCCTCCATCACGTTGACCCGCTCGCCCCCGGCCTCCACGATCTCCCCGGTCATGCAGCGGCCTTTCCGTGCTGTGGTTCGGCGTACAGGGCCCAGGCGATGGCCAGCAGGCCGAGGCAGAGGACGCCGATCTGGACCCGCTCGGCGACGCCGGGCCAGCGGCCCGCGACCATCGTGGCCAGCGTGGCGACCGCCGCGGCCGACTCGGCGGCGGTGAGCGGCCAGCCCCAGCGGGCGAGCGCGGGCCACCAGCCGTACCGGCGGGCGGCCAGCGTCAGCGTCGCGAGCGCGGCCAGCCCGAAGACGATCACGCCGCCGGTGGTGCAGGGGTGCAGGACGCGCTGGGCGAGCGGCACCTGGTCGGACAGGTCGCGCAGCGCGCACCAGGTCTCGTGGTTCGGGGCGCAGCTCATCGGGAACACCGCGTCCCCGACGGCGCTGCACCCGAACAGCGCGAGCAGGACCCACCCGGCGACCGCCAGGCGCCGCCGCCGCAGCGTGGCCAGCGCGACGACCGCGACGACGACCGACAGCGCCCCGGCGAGCAGGTCACCGCCGCCGTACAGGAGGTGGTGGGGCTGGTCGAGGGCCGCGAGCTCGCTGACGTACCCGTTGACGGAGTCCAGCGCGGGGCTGAGCAGGTGCTCCAGCGGGAACGTCCCGTAGGCCACCGCCGCGGCCAGGGCGAGGACGGCGGCGAACAGCGGCGCCCGCCCAGGCCCGTTGTCGATCTCCAGGGGCTGGGTGTCGTCGCCCAGGGGTCTGGTGCCGTGCATGACGTTTCCGTTCCGGCCACCGGTGTCACGTCAAGCATAGGCACCCGGGCGGGCCGCGGCCGGGCCGGTCACCGGCGGGTTCGGCCGCTTGGGGACGCCGCGGCCGGTCATGGCGCGGCCTTCTCGCGGGTGGGCTCGGCGGGGGCGTCGCGGCCGGCGGACCGGTCGGCGTACAGCGCCCAGGCGATGGTCAGCAGGCCGAGGCAGAGGATGGAGATCTGGACCCGCTGGATGATGCCGAGCCAGCGGCCGAGCAGCATCGCCACCAGCGTGCTGGCCGCCGCGACCGTCTCGACCACCGCGAGCAGCCAGCCCCAGCGGGCGAGCGCGGGCCACCAGCCGTACCGGCGGGCGGCCAGCGACAGGGTGAGCATCGAGGCCACCCCGAAGATGATGACGGCGCCGCTGGTGACCGCGTGGAACTCGTGCGAGAACGACACCTGCTCGGCGCGCTCGCGCAGCGCGCACCAGGTCTCCAGGCTCGGCGCGCAGTCGAGCGGGAACATCGCGTCGCCGATCGCGCAGAAGCCGAACAGCGCGAGCAGGATCCACCCGGCGACCGCCAGGCGCCGCCGCCGCAGCGTGGCGAGGGCGGTGACCGCCACGATGATCGACAGCACCCCGGTGACGAAGTCGCCGCCGCTGTAGACGGCGTGGTAGGGCTGGTCGACGGCCGACAGCTCGCTGACGTAGCCGTTGACGACGTCCAGCGCCGGGCTGAGCAGGTGCTCCAGCAGGAACGTGGCGTAGGAGACCGACGCGATCAGGGCGAGCAGCGCGGCGATGAGCGGCGCCCTGCCCGGGCCGTCCTCTCGCTGCATCCGGCTCCGTTCCTCGTCTGCCTCGGCCGGGGACGGTGCCCCCGTCCGCTGCCTGTCTTGATGTCCGACGTCTCCCGCGACGGTTCCGTTCCGATCGCCGGTCCTGCCCCCAGCATAGGGACGCGTGCGGAGGGTGCCAGGCCGGGGCGGACGGTGGCGGGGCGGCGACGCTGCGAAGTGGGCGCCGGAAAAGGGTGTCGTTGACACCGTGTGATCGTTGTCATGGGTGCGGGCCGCGTCGGCGGACCGCACGGCCCGCCCGGACAATCCAGTTGACCAGCATCTTTGCCCCGGTAAAAGGGTACTTAGTCGGCATGTACTGTTTTCAGGCGCTTCAATGGGGGGGTCCCGGGCCAAACTGATCACAGACCGTGATGCCCTGTCCTCGGCGTGTTCCCCGCCCCGAACTCCAAGGAGTACCGACACGTGACAATGGTGAACGACGCGGCTCCCACGATGCGATCCACCGGTCGCAAGTTCCGCGCCTTCACGGCGAAGCACCTGGACGAGCTCACCGCTCGCGCCGGTCTGTCGCCCGAACAGCAGCTCGCCACCCGGGCGGTCGCCACCGTCCTGCCGTTCCGGACGAACGCCTACGTCATCGAGGAGCTCATCGACTGGTCGGCCGCGCCCGACGACCCCATCTACCGCCTGGTGTTCCCGCAGCCGGACATGCTGCCGGCCGCGGACGTGGCGCACCTGTCGGACCTGCTGCGCCGCGAGGCCCCCAAGGCCGCGGTCGAGGCGGCCGCGCACGCGGTGCGGATGAAGCTGAACCCGCACCCGGCCGGGCAGATGGAGCTGAACATCCCCAGCTTCGGCGACGGCAAGATCCCCGGCATGCAGCACAAGTACGACGAGACCGTGCTGTACTTCCCCAAGCAGGGGCAGACGTGTCACGCCTACTGCACGTACTGCTTCCGCTGGGCGCAGTTCGTCGGCGAGGCCGACCTGAAGATGGCCGGCGACGAGCCCGCGCAGCTGCGCGACTACCTGCTCGCCCACCCCGAGGTGACCAGCGTGCTGTTCACCGGCGGCGACGCCATGATCATGGGTGAGCCGGTGCTGCGCCGCTACCTGGAGCCGCTGCTGGACCTGGAGCAGCTGGAGTCCATCCGCATCGGCACCAAGTCGCTGGCGTACTGGCCGCAGAAGTTCGTCACCGACCCCGACGCCGACGCCATGCTGCGCATGTTCGAGCAGGTGGTGGAGTCGGGCAAGAACCTGGCGTTCATGGCGCACTTCACCCACCCGCGGGAGCTGGAGCCGCTGGTGCTCACCGAGGCGGTCCGCCGCATCCGCGACACCGGCGCCGTCATCCGCACCCAGGCGCCGCTGATCCGCTCGATCAACGACGACCCGGCGGTGTGGGAGGGCATGTGGCGCACCCAGACCCGGATGGGGATGGTGCCGTACTACATGTTCGTGGAGCGTGACACCGGGCCGCAGGACTACTTCGCGGTGCCGCTGGCGCGCGCGTACGAGGTCTTCCGGGACGCCTACAAGAACGTCTCGGGCCTGTCGCGCACGGTGCGCGGCCCGTCGATGTCGGCCACGCCGGGCAAGGTGTGCGTGGACGGCGTGCTGGAGATCGCGGGCGAGAAGGTCTTCGCGCTGCACCTGATCCAGTGCCGCGACGCCGACCTGGTGGGCAAGCCGTTCTTCGCCAGGTTCGATCCCGAGGCGGTGTGGCTGGACGACCTCAAGCCGGCCTTCGCCGACCGCTTCCCCTGGCAGCAGTAGAGCCCCTGGCAGAAGTAGAGCCCCTGGCAGCAGTAGCGGCCGGGACGGGCGGGCCGCCGCACGGCGGCCCGCCCGGACCGATCAGACCTCGTAGACCGGGACGATCAGCGCGCGCGCCAGGGTGTGCGCGGTGATGTTGAAGCCCACCACGGCGGGCGAGGCGTCCGCGTCCACCCCGAGCGACTCCACGTCCAGCGCGTGCACGGCGAACACGTACCGGTGCGGGCCGTTCGGCGGCGGCGCGGCGCCGCCGTACGCCTTGGTCCCGTAGTCGTTGCGGGCCTGCACGCCGACCTTGGCGTCGGCGGTGCCGGCGCCGGTCGCCAGCTCGGTCACGTCGGCCGGGACGTCGAACAGCGACCAGTGCCAGAACCCGCTGCCGGTCGGCGCGTCGGGGTCGAAGCAGGTGACCGCGAAGCTCTTGGTCCCGGCGGGGAACCCCGACCAGCTCAGCTGCGGCGACCGGTTCCCGCCGCTGAAGCCCCAGTCGTCGAAGACGTGCTCCTCGGGGAGCCGTTCCCCGTCGGCGATGTCGGTGCTGGTGACGGTGAACGACCCGGCCTCGGGCAGGAACTCGTACGGAAGCGGCGGCTTGCCCATGAAAAAGACCTCCTCGACTGGCGGATGGATACGCGCTCCATACCTACCAGCGAGGAGGTCTACCCGGACTACTCGCCCGTGCCTACTTGCCCGTGGCCTTGGTGTAGGCGGCGAGGACCTCTTCGGGGTCGCCGTCCATCTTCATCCGGCCGTCGTCGAGCCAGATGACCCGGTTGCAGGTCTCCTCGATGACGTCGAGGTTGTGCGCGACCAGGAAGACCGCGCCGGCGTCCTGGCGCAGCTCGTCGATCTTGGCCTTGCTGCGCCGCTTGAACTTGGCGTCGCCGGTGGCCAGCGCCTCGTCGATCAGCATCACGTCGTGCGTGCGGGCCGCCGCGATCGCGAACCGCAGCCGGGCGCCCATGCCGGAGGAGTAGGTGCTCATCGGGTAGTCGATGAAGCCCGGCTTGAGATCGGCGAACTTGACGATCTCGTCGTACTTGGCCTTGGTCTCCTCCTGCGTGAGGCCCATCGCCAGGCAGCCGAGGATGATGTTGCGCGAGCCCGTCAGGTCCTTCATCAGCGCCGCGTTCACGCCGAGCAGGGACGGCTGGCCATCGGTGTAGACGCCGCCGCGCGCGGGCGGCAGCAGGCCGGCGATCGCCGCGAGCAGCGTCGACTTGCCCGACCCGTTGGTGCCGACGACGCCGATCGCGTCGCCCCGGTAGGCCACGAAGGACACGCCCTTGACGGCGTGCACCTCCTTCATCTGCGGCCGGTTCTGGCGCTTGACGATGCGCATCAGGGCGCTCGCGGCGCTGCCCTTGCTGCCGGCGCCGTACACCCGGTAGACGATGTGCAGCCCGTCCACGACCACGATCGGTTCGCGGGCGGGGTCGATGACGACTTCGGGCTGCGCCCCGGCCAACGAGGTCTTCTCCTTCAGGCTGTTAGCCACGTCCGTACCTCTCCTCAGCACGGTAGAAGTACCAGAACCCGCCGATGAAGGCCACCACGGCCCACAGCACCGCGTACGTCCACAGCAGGCCGTGGTTGATGGGGAACTTGGAGACGTCGCCGATCAGGCAGGAGCGCATCAGCTCGATGTAGACCGCACCGGGGTTGGCCTCCAGGATCTTGCCGACCCACGGGTAGCCCTTGTGGTCGAACTTCGCCGCCATCTGCGGGATGAGGAAGAAGACGCCGGAGAAGTACAGCCAGGTCCGGGTGATGAACGGCAGCAGCTGCTGGATGTCGCGGACGAACGCGCCGAGCCGGGCGATGGCCAGGCTGATCCCGACGTTGAACAGCAGCTGCAGCATCAGCAGCGGCGGGATCAGCAGCCAGGTCAGGGTCGGCATCTCCCCGGTGAGCAGCACGATCACGACCAGCACGACCATGGAGATCAGCAGCTGCTGCAGCTCCATCAGCACGTTGGCGAACACCAGCGAGGCGCGCGGGAAGTGCAGGGCCCTGATCAGGGACAGGTTTCCGCCGATCGCCTTGGCTCCGGCGGTCAGCGACCGCTGGGTGAAGGTGAAGACGAACACCCCGGTGATCAGGAACGCCGTGTAGTTGTGGATCCCCTTGCTGGTGCCGACCAGCACACCGAAGATCAAGTAGTAGACGCCGGCGTTCAGCAGGGGGGTGAGCACCTGCCACAGCTGGCCCAGCTGGGACCCGCTGTAGGTCGAGGCGGTCTTGGCGGTCGCGAAGTTCCAGATGAACGTGCGCCGTTGCCACAGCTCCTGCACGTACTTGCGTAGGGAGGGACGTGCCGCGCTCTGCGTCAGGCCATGACGGGCGGCGAACTCGGCCAGGGACTCGTTGCCCGACCCGTTCATGCGAGGAGGCTCCGCGATCGTGGCGACAGGCTCGCCACCCGAGGTGCTGAGCCGTTCCGGGTGACTCATGCCGGGAAGCCTATTGCAGTCCGCCTTGTGTCAGGGACGTTCGCCCTCATGTGCCCTCCCGATTCCAGATCTTCGCGGCATCATGTCCACGTCGGTGGGGATACCCCCCGTCATGCATGCCAACGACGGACGGCGGACCTTGGACGCAGGGGTGAACATCAAGACTGCGCGCGCGCGGCTGCGGCGCGCCGACGACCACGGCCCGGCGGACGGGCGGCGGCGCCCTCCGGCGCTGCTGCGCCGCCTCGGCCGCCTGGACCGCAAGGCGTTCGACCAGGTGGCGGCGGCCCGCCTGCCGGGCCTTGAGTACGTGCTGCCGCGGCTGTCGCGCTCGGCCGACCACGGGGTGCTGTGGTTCTCCACCGCCCTGGCGCTCGCGGCGACCCGGCGGGTCCGGCTGCGCCGCGCCGCGCTGCGCGGGACGCTCGCGATCGCGGTGGCCAGCCCGGCGGTGAACGTCCTCGGCAAGCAGGCGTTCCGCCGCAAGCGCCCGGTGGTGGACCTGGTCCCGCCGATCCGGATCCGCTGGAAGCTGCCGACCTCGCACGCCTTCCCGTCGGGCCACTCGGCGTCGGCGGCGGCGTTCGCGACCGGTGTCGCGCTGGAGGCGCCGGCCGCCGTGGCCGTGCCGGTCGCCGCGACGGCCGCCGCCGTCGCGTTCGCCCGGGTCTACACCGGCGCGCACTACCCCGGCGACGTGCTGGCCGGCCTCGGCATCGGCGCCGCCGCGGCCGTCGGCACCCGGCTGGTCTGGCCCGCCCGGCCGCCCGCCGCGCACGTCACCCGGACCGCCACCGAGCGCGTCACGGTCACCGACGACGGGGTGGGCGTGGTCGCGGTGGTCAACGTCGGCTCGGGCGACAACGCCGGCGAGGGGGCGACCAGGCTGATCCCCGGCAAGGCCGAGCTGGCCGTCGCGCTGCTGGAGCGCGAGCTGCCGCGCGCCGAGATCGTGCAGGCCGGGCCGGACGAGGACCTGGAGAAGATCATCGATGAGGCGGCCGGCCGCGCCGAGGTGCTCGCGGTCGTCGGCGGCGACGGCACGATCAACGTGGGCGCCCGCGCCGCGATGAAGCACCGGGTGCCGCTGCTGCCCGTCCCCGGCGGCACCTTCAACCACTTCGCCCGCACCCTCGGCATCGACGACCCGCCCGACGCCGTCCGCGCCTACCGGCAGGGCTGCATCGGCCGCGCCGATGTGGCCTTCGTCACCACGCCGGGCGACGGGGAGCGGCTGTTCCTCAACACCGCCAGCTTCGGCGCCTACACCGAGCTGGTGGACCGCCGCGAGCGGCTGGAGGGCCGGCTCGGCAAGTGGCCCGCGCTCGCCGTCGCCGCAGTCCGCACGCTGCGGCACTCCGAGCCGATCGACATGGTGGTGGACGGCCGGACCCGCCGGGTGTGGCTCGGGTTCGTCGGCAACTGCGTCTACGGCGCCCGCGGGCCCGCCCCGACCTGGCGCGACCACCTCGACGACGGCCGCCTGGACATCCGCATGGTCACCGACTCGCACCGCGCGCCGAAGGCCCGCGCCATCGCCGCCGTCCTGCTCGGCCACCTGCACCTGTCCCCCGGCTACCGGCACTGGAAGAGCGGCACGCTGGACCTGAAGTCCCTGGACGGCGACCTGCGCCTGGCCCGCGACGGGGAGGTCTCCTCGCTGGGCTCCACGGTCGCCTTCGGCAAGCACGCCGGGGCGCTCGCGGTGTTCTGCCCGCCGCCGCCGGAACCTAACTGAAGGTCAGCGGGGCGCGGCGCAGGCCGGTGACGACCGGGGAACCGTTGTGGACGGCCTCGCCCGCCTTCTCGATCCGCTCGTACCGGGCGGCCATCTCCTCCAGCAGGACGCGGATCTCCAGGCGGGCGAGCGCCGCGCCCAGGCAGAAGTGCGGCCCGAACCCGAACGCCATCCCGGCCGGTTCGGCCGGGCGGGCGATGTCGAAGCGCGCGGCGTCCGGGCCGTAGGCGAGCGGGTCGAAGTTCGCCGACCCGTACAGCAGCATCACCTTCTCCCCGGCGGCGATCCGCGCGCCGCCGAGCGTCACCGGGCGGGTCGCGGTCCGCAGGAAGTAGACGACGGGGGACGTCCAGCGCAGGATCTCCGCGACGGCCGTGTCCAGCAGCTCTCCTGAGCGCGCGCGCAGCGCGGCCCACTGGCCGGGGTGTTCGGCGAACGCCAGCAGGCCGCCCGAGATCGCGTGCCGGGTCGTCTCGTTCCCGGCGACCAGCAGCTGGATCAGGAACATCACCAGCTCCAGGTCGGTCAGCCGGTCGCCGCCCGCCAGCAGGGAGATCACGTCGTCGCGCGGGGCGGCGCGGCGCTCGTGCGCGGTCCGGACCAGGTAGGTGCCGCATTCGACCCGCAGCCGGTCGCGTCCGGCGTCGTCCAGCCCCGGCGCGGCACCGGGGACGATCGCCTCGGACCAGGCGTGGAAGCGCGGCCAGTCGTCCTCGGGGACGCCGAGCAGCAGGCAGATCACCTGCAGCGGCAGCGGCACCGCCAGGTCGCCGACCGCGTCGGCGGGACCGGCCGCGAGCAGCGCGCGGACCCGGTCCCGGACGGGCCCTTCCAGCGCCCGCATCGTCCGCGGCCGGAACGCGGGCGCCACCAGCCGGCGGTAGCGGGTGTGGTCCGGCGGGTCGGTGTGCATGATCGTCGGCGGCGCGTCGTAGGCGTGCCCGATCTCGGGGATCAGGATGCCGTCGCCGGACCGGAACGCCGCCGGGTCGGCCGCGGCCGCGTGCGCCTCGGCGTAGGTGCCGACGACCCAGAGCGGCAGGGCGGGGTGCCGGACCGGCGAGCCGTGGGCGCGGACGGCCTCGTAGAGCGCGTGCGGGTGGCCGTCCGCGAAATGGGCGTCCGGGAAGTCCGCCGGGACGGTCACCGCAGGATGCCTTCGGGGCGGGGTATCCCGGAGGCGTCGCACAGTGCGTAGTAGGCGTTCAGCGTCGATTCGCCGTCCACGATTCCCGAGATGTTCTCCTGCTCGTCGAATTCGATGAAGGCGCCCTGGATGGTGAAGAGGATGTCGCTGTCCTCCTGGACCGTCAGGGTGTGGATGGATCCGGGGGGCTCGTAGATGAACGTCCCGGCCACGTAGTCGATGCCGTACTCGGCGTACTGCCAGCGTCCGGAGAACGTGTAGGCGTGCACGCCGCCGGTGTGCTTGTGCTTCGGGAGGCGGAATCCGGCCTGGAACCGGTTGCGCACCACCCAGGTGTCGGGGGAGACCCGCAGGACCTGCAGCCCGACGGGCCCGGCGGTGACCCAGGGGAGAGCGGCGGAGTGGACATGGCCGACCGGCGGCCCGAGCGTCTCGGTCATGACCAAACGCTAGGTTGGCACACCGCCGGGGCGCAAGGGGCGGCCGGTTCGCCCGCCGCCGTCCGGGTAGGTGGCAGTTCGGGGGAACGATGAGGAGGAGTCTCATGACGACGGTGGGAGTCGAACCGAGCGAACTCGGCGAGGACGATCTGTTCCGCGAGCTGGCCAGCCTGTACGACACGCGGATGGACGCGCTCCGGCACGCCTCCGACCAGGCGTTCGCCGAGCACACGCGCCGCATGTCGCAGCTGGAGACCGAGTACCTGCGTCGCTTCCCGGAGCGGGAGATCGACCCGGAGCGGATGCGCGACGGGGCCCGCGCCCGCTGACCGCGATCCGCCGCGCCACGACCGTCAGCGACCGTTGGGGGGAACGGTGACCAAGTTCGGCTATTTCCTTTCCTGCGAAGAGCAGGAACCGCACGAGCTCGTCCGGCAGGCCAAGCTGGCCGAGGAGGCGGGCTTCGAGGGCCTGTGGATCTCCGACCACTACCACCCGTGGCTGGACGAGCAGGGCCAGTCCTCGTTCGTCTGGTCGGTGATCGGGGCGTTGTCGCAGGTGGTGTCCCTCCCGGTCACCACGGCGGTGACCTGCCCGATCATGCGGATCCACCCGGCGGTGATCGCGCAGGCCGCGTCGACCAGCCAGGTGCTGCTGAAGGGCCGGTTCCGGCTCGGCGTCGGCACCGGCGAGGCGCTGAACGAGCACATCACCGGCGAGCACTGGCCGGCGCTGGACGACCGGCTGGAGATGCTGGAGGAGGCCGTCGGGATCATGCGGTCGCTGTTCGGCGGCGGCCAGGTCTCCCACTACGGCCCGAACTACACCGTGGAGACCGCGCGCCTGTACACGCGGCACGACACCCCGCCGCCCGTCTATATCTCCGGGTTCGGCCCGAAGGCGGCGTCCCTGGCCGGCCGCGTCGGCGACGGCTACATCTCCACCATGCCCGACCCCGGGCTGGTCTCGGCCTTCGACGAGGCGGGCGGCGCGGGCAAGCCCAAACTGGGCGGGCTGAAGGCGTGCTGGGCGCAGGACGAGGACCAGGGCGTCAAGACCGTGCACCGGCTGTGGCGCAACGAGCAGGTCGGCGGCGAGGCGGCGCAGCTGCTGCCGCTGCCCCGGCACTTCGCGCAGGTGTCGGAGCTGGTCACCGAGGACATGGTCCGCCAGAACGTGCCGTGCGGGCCCGATCCGGAACGGCACGTCGCGGCGATCCGCCCGTTCGTGGACGCCGGGTACGACGAGGTCTACATCAACCAGGTCGGGCCGGAGCCGGACGGCTTCTTCGCCTTCTACCGGGACGAGGTGCTGCCGCGCCTGCGCGGCTGACCGGCGCGTGACCGGAGGCGGCCGCCCGCGGCGCGGGCGGCCGTTAGGGTGTCGGGGTCCTCCTGGAAGGCCGTTATGGCTCCCGATAAGCGCGTCTATGCAATGCCCTGGCCGCAGCGGCTCTTCGACGCTGTGCTTCGAGCGGGTCGCCAAGACCGATCCGGTGCGCCCGCCGCTCGAGGACATGTGCGCCCTGCCGCCTCCCGGAACCGGCGGCCTCACCCTGACGGCGCGGCCGGAGATGCGCGACTTCGACCGGAACGTCACGTCGTGCCGGTTCGACATCGCCGGGCAGCCGCACACTCTGCTCATGCTGCGGGCGAGCCGCCCCGGGCCCCGTTCGACCGAGACGCAGACGCAGGCGGAGATGGCGCGGCGGATGTTCCGGCAGGCCTCGGAGGACATGCCCGACACCGTCCCGGGCCTCGGCGAGGAGGCCCGGATGAGGGCGGAGTCGGACGGGCGGCACCCCAGGGTCGCGCTGAACGTCCGCGACAACCTCCTCTTCGTTCAGGTGGAGTACGACGGCGAGGGGTCCGCCCGGGACCTCGAAACGGTCAAAAGGAGCGTTCGCGACCTTGCCGCCGCGCTGCTTCGCAGGCTCCCTGCGAAGGGCGCGTAATCATCTGCACAGGTTCGGACAGAGGACCGTGATGTTCCCCCGGCGACTGCGTAGGGTGCGGTAGTCGTCACCTAGGGGGAGGTGTTGATGACCGTAAGTGACCGTTCTGCCCAGCCGGGCCTCACCGAGTGCGCGTTCAAGTGGTGGCCGGTCGTCATCGGGGCCATGGTGGTGACCCTCGCCCTCCTCGCCGCCTACCTGCTGGCCGGCGGCGCGCGCGGGCTCGGCGCGGCGGCGGCCGAGCGGCGGCGCGCGGCGGCCGCCGACCCGCCGCCGCAGCCCGAGCCGGCGGAGCCGATCGGGACCTACACCACCCACTTCAAGCCCGGCGAGCCGCGGGTGCGCAACATCGTGCTCGCCGCGCGCGCGCTGGACGGCAGGGTCGTCAAGGCCGGCGGGAAGTTCTCCTTCAACGACGTCGTCGGCCCGCGCAGCAAACGCCGCGGGTACGTGCCGGCCCCCTCGATCCTCGGCGCGCGCCTGGTGGACGACCTCGGCGGCGGTATCTGCCAGGTCTCCACGACGCTGTTCAACGCCGTCTTCGAGGCCGGGATGCAGATCCGCCGGTCCCGCGCGCACACCCTGTGGATGCCGGAGTACCCGCGGGGGCGGGAGGCCGCGGTGGCCTATCCCGGGCTCGACTTCGTCTGGCGCAACGACACCGCCAAGCCGGTGACGATCCGCGCCGAGCTGACGGCGACGACGCTGACCGTCAGCCTGTGGGGCGAGCGCCGGTACGGGGTGCGGGCCAGGACGTCCCGGCCGTACGCGTTCACCTCCTTCGGCTCGGCGACAGGCCGGGGCCGCCGCTGCGTGCCGTCGCGGGGCGGCCGGGGGTTCCAGATCGACGTGTGGCGGATCCTGGAGCGCGGCGGCCGCGAGGTGCGCCGCGAGCGCTTCCACACCGTCTACCAGCCGCAGGAGAAGGTCGACTGCGCCTGACGCCGGGCCGGGAAAGATGATCGCCAACGGGTGTGGAAAACGCCCTAAGGTGGCGGCATGGCGCATGAACTCGGACCCCGCGACGGACTGCTGCTCATCAAGACCGGCCGGAGCGGGCTCGGCCGCCGGGCGGGCCACGACCTGACCCTGGAGGCGACCCGCTGGCGCGCCGAGGTCGACCTCGGCGAAGCGCCGGGCGTGCGGGTGGTGGTGGAGACCGCCGGGCTGGCGGTGCGCGAGGGCGCCGGCGGGGTGCTGCCGCTCTCGGACGCCGACATCGCCGAGATCACCAAGAACCTGCGCAGGATCCTGCAAGCCGACCGGCACCCCGAGATCGTCTTCCGGTCCACCGGTGCCGATCGGGCGGCCGGCGAGGTCGCCGGCGAGCTGACGATCATGGGGCGGAGCGAGCCGCTCGCGGTGCGCGCCAACGCCGAGCACGGCCGGGTGCGCGGCGGCGCGACGGTCCGGCAGACCCGCTGGGGCGTCAAGCCGTACTCGGCGTTCCTCGGTGCGCTCAAGCTCGCCGACGACGTCGAGGTCACCTTCGATCTGGCCTTTCCCGAGCTGTGACGATCACCGCACCCTGATGATCGACATGCGGTAGCGTGCCGGACCGAGATGTGATCTTTGGGGGTGCGATGTCCCAGGACGGCCTGTCCCGGCGTGATTTCGGGCTGATCGCCGGAGCCGCCGGTCTCGGCGCGACGGTGCTCGGCGGATGCTCCGGCGCGGCGACGGCGGGCCGCCAGGTGGCCGCCGCCCGCACCTGGCGGACGACGGGGACCGCGCTGGCCGGTCTCGGCGGCTTCGACACCGCCGTCAAGGCGTTCATGCAGAAGCGGGGCATCCCGGCGGGGCAGCTGGCCGTCGTCCGCAAGGGCCGGCTCGTCCTCGCCCGCGGCTACACCTGGGCCGACGCCGCGACGCCGGCCACCCAGCCGACGTCGCTGTTCCGCATCGCCAGCGTGTCCAAGCCGATCACCGCGACGGCCGTGCAGCGGCTCATCCAGGACGGCAGGCTGAAGCCCACCGACCGCGTCGCGACGCTGCTCGGGCTGTCCACCGCCGCCGACCCGCGGCTGAAGGACGTCACCGTGCTGCGCCTGCTGCAGCACCTCGGCGGCTGGGACCGCGACATCTCGCCCGACCTGATGTGGCAGGACGCCGAGATCGCCAAGCGGCTCGGCCTGCCGCTGCCGATCAAGCACGCCGACATCATGCGGTACGCCTCCACCCGCAAGCTCGACCACGCGCCCGGCACGCACTACGCCTACGCCAACTACGGCTACATGCTGCTCGGCCGCATCATCGAGAAGGCGTCCCGGCAGAGCTACGGCTCCTACGTGCAGGCCAAGGTGCTCGCGCCGCGCGGCATCAAGCGGATGCGGCTCGGCCGCACCCTCTCCCGGGCCCCCGGCGAGGTGGGCTACCACTCGCAGTTCACCGGCCGGACGGTCATGGACAACACCGGCAAGACCGTGGCGTCCCCGTACGGCTCGTTCAGCCTGGAGAACCACGACGCGCAGGGCGGCTGGCTGTCCACCGCCGTCGACCTGGTCCGCTTCGCCGGCATCTACGACGGCGGCACCTCCGTGCTGAACACCACCTCGATCAACCGGGCGTTCGCCAAGCCCCAGACCGGCGTCAACGCCAACGGCTGGTACTACGGCTGCGGCTGGATGGTGCGGCCGATGAAGACCGGCCGGAACACCTGGCACGACGGCAGCCAGCCCGGCACCAGCGCCCTGCTGGTGCGCCGGTACGACGGGACGACCTACGCGGTGCTGTTCGACCAGCGCGACGACCCGTCCAAGCTGAGCTACTCCGACATCGACCCGGCCCTGTACAACGCGGCGAACGCCGTCAGGACATGGCCGACAGGGAACCTGTACTCCAGGTATTTCTGACGCGGGCGAACTGGTCGTCCAGCGTGCGCGGGAACGGCAGCACCCGGTGCCGTTCCCGCCACGGCGCGAACTGGCGGACGGCGTTGAACCCCGCCGCCGTGACGATCCGCTCGGCGTGCTCGCCGAGCGGCCACGCCGGATAGACGGCCAGGTGGGCGATATCGCCGGGCAGTCCCTCGGGACGGCGCGGCGACACCAGCGTGAACCGGGGGCGCGCCCCTTCCAGCTCGGCCATGTCCCGCGCGTAGGCGACGAGCTCGCGGATCTCCTCGTCGGGACCGGTGTGCACGATCAGCCAGCCGTCGACGGCCTGCGGCGCCTCGGCCGGGGGCTCGACGAGCTCCAGCGGCACGACCTCGTCCGACACCGTCCGCAGCCACTCCAGGTGCGCCGGAGCCAGGTCCTCCAGCACGTAGGTGCGGTCGAACCTGATGGGCCGCTCGGGCAGGCGGGGGCGGTAGACGTCCCAGCGCAGCAGCCGGGCCAGGTGCGTGACGCGGGTGCCCGCCGGGACGTCCGCCGCGGACAGCTCGCCCTTCAGCCCGGCGGGGAAGGCGTCCACGACCAGCTCGGCGGGCGCCAGGCCGTCCAGCCGGGCCGCGTGCGCGCCGGCCACCACGCGCGGGTCGGCGGCGAACGGCGACGCCGACACCACCGTCACCTCGCCGGTGACGCCGATGGTGTGCAGATAGGCGCGCACCCGCGTCAGGTGGCCGAGGCCGCCGCCCTGCGCGTAGCAGACGATCACGAGCCGAAGACCGCCAGATAGCCCGCCGTCTCGGCCGCGGGCGTGAAGTCGCGGGCGATCCGCTCGGCCCCCGCCGCGCCCAGCTTCGCCAGCTCCGCCTCGCCCGCCTTCGCCGCCCGCGCCACCGCCGCCCGGCAGGCGTGCAGGTCACCGGCGGGGAAGGTGAAGCCGATCTCGTCGTCGGCCACGTCGGCGAGGCCGCCGGCGTCCGACGCCAGCAGCGGCACGCCGAGCGCCGCCGCCTCCAGCGCCACGTTCGGCATCCCGTCGTAGAACGACGGCAGCGCCACCAGGTCGCACGAGGCGTACACCGCCGGCAGGTCGTAGCGCTCCAGGAACGGCAGGAACGAGTGCGGCACCGCGCCCTCGGCGAGCCGCGCCGCGACGGCCTCCTCCACCTCGCCGACGAGCAGCAGGTGGAAATCGTCGAAGCCGCGCAGCGCGTCCAGCAGGAACCCGGCGCCCTTCTTGCTCTTCAGCTGCCCGATCAGGCCGAGCGTGCGGCGCCCGCCGGCGTGCTCGGCCCGCCACGTCGCCGCGCGCTCCCGCTCCGACGGCAGGACCCGCCACTGCGCGGTGTCGACGCTGTTGGCGACGAACGTCACCGGCGCGTCCGGGACCAGCGCGCGGACGAGCGGCGCGTGCGAGCGGGCGACCACGCACACCCGCGCCGAGGCGCGCAGCGCGTCCACCAGCACGCCCCGGCGGCGCAGCGAGAACGCGCCCACGTCGATGTCGTTACCGCGCAGCAGCGTGACCAGCGGCGCGCCCAGCAGGGAGGACAGGACGGGCGCGGCGAGCATCGCGTACGTTCCGCCGAACGTGACGACGTGCGTGTAGCCGGTGCCGACCACGGTCAGCAGCCGGCGCAGCGCATGCTCGGGATCGTCCTCCAGCGGCGCGGTCAGCAGCCGCCCGCCGAGCTCGCGCTCCACCTGCCACGGCCGGTTCCGCCGGGTCAGGTGCGCCACGTCGACCTCGGCGCCGGCGCCGCGCAGGCCGCGCACGATCCGGTCGCACGACTCGGCCATGCCGCCCTTGCTCGGCGGGTAGTGCTCGGTGAGCCACAGGATGCGCGCCATCAGGAGTCCACGAACCCGCCGTCGTCGTCGCCGAAGTCGCCGCTCCCGTAGGAGTAGTCGTCGCCGGTGTTGAACCCGCCCCGGTCGTAGTCGTCGAACGAGGAGTACCAGGTGGTGTCGTTGTAGGTCTGCGAGCTGGAGGAGTAGTAGCGCCGCCGGTAGCCGCCGGCCCAGCGCGGGTCGTAGGGGTCGTCGTTCTGCGGCCCGGCGCACTCGGGGCAGAGGCCCTGCGGGCCCGCGTGCCGGTCGCAGACCGGGCGGCCGCAGCGCGGGCAGCCGACGACGGCGGGCCGGCCGCAGCGGGCCAGCACGAAGAAGCCGGTGGTGACGTCGCAGGGGGTCAACGGGTCCTCCTCGTCCACCGGAACGTCTCGGTGGACACGTGCAGGATGTGCTCGGGCAGCGACCGGTCGTCCCCGGCCGGGATCTTGGCCACGGCGGTGATCACCGTGCGCTCGCCGTTCTTCAGCCGCACCCGGATCCACGGCGGCGGCGGGGTGCCCGGCCGCTGCACCGGGGCGCCCTTGGCGGTCCGCCGGGTCACCGCGATCCGCCGCACCGTCTTGGTCTTGGTCTTCGTCTTGTGCTTGCCGCGCGGGTTCACCTTGTGGACCTTGCGGTACCGCACCCGGTCGGTGACGGCCAGCTCCAGCACGCTGCCGTCGCGCAGCTCGGCGCGCATCCGCAGCCACGGGTCGACGGCGAACCACTGCGTGACCGACCGGACCGGCCGCCGCACCGGCAGCTGGACCTGCGGCCCCTGCTTCTCGGGCGTCCCCGGGCCGCGCAGGTCGGCCGCGACCGACAGCACCCCCTTGCCGGTCATGTCCTCCATCAGCACCCGCAGCATCGGCACCAGCACCGCCGGGACCCGGTCGGGCAGGCCCCACCGGCGGCGGCGCACGTGCGCGTGGTGCTGCGCCAGGCTCGCGATCAGCGCGTTCCAGTCGGCCGGCCGCAGCGACACGCTGAAGCCCTGCTGATGGATGAGCGCCTGGTGCAGGGGATGGAACCCCGCGATCGCCGCCTTCTGCTTACGCCAGAACACGATCAGCGTCACCGCCCGTCATTGTTCGGTAGACCCGCGCGAGCCGCGCTCGGGAATGGTCCCAGGTGAGGCCGTCGCGGACCCGGTCCCGGGCGCGCCCGGCCATGGCGCGCGCCTCGTCCGGATACTCCAGCATGATCCGCACCGCCCGGGCCAGCTCGGCCGGGCGGTCGGCGGGGACGAGGCGGCCGTGCACCCGGTCGTCCACCAGCTCCCGCACCACCGGCAGGTCCGAGGCGACCAGCGGCACCCCGGCCGCCATCGACTCGATCACCTTCAGCGGCGCGCAGCCCTGGTCCAGGTTGCGGGCGCAGCCGGTGAGCGGCGCCACCGACACCCGCGCGTGCGCGAGCCAGGCGGCGACCTCGTGGTGGGGCAGCGCGAACCGCCAGTCCAGCCGCCCGTCGACGCCGAGCCGCTCGGCCAGCCGCTTCACCGGCTTGGCGCGCCGCTCGGGCACCGAGGCGCAGACGACGAGCCGGACGTCCAGGTCGGCGAGCCGGGCGAACGCGCGCAGCAGCACGTCCACGCCCTGCCAGGGCTGCATGGCCCCGACATAGACCAGGTAGTTCCCGGGGGCGCCCTCCGGCCGCGCGGGCCGGTCCGGCACCGCCGCGCCGTTCGGCACCAGCGTGATCTTCCGCTCGGGCACGCCCCGCCGCACCAGTGCGTCGCCGATCACCCGCGACGGGACGATCACCGCGTCGCTGCGCTCCAGGCAGTACCGCTCCAGCTCGGCGATCTTGGCCAGCGCGCCCGGCGCCGCCCACGGCCAGGTGTGCGCCATCTCGATCGACGGCAGCCCGTTCACCTCGTACAGGACCCGGTACCGGCCGCCCGCCTCCACCACCGGCAGCGCGCTCCACGGGTCGCGGACGTGGCAGAGCTCCAGCGTGTCCAGATGCGGCCGCAGCCGCTCGGCGACCCAGCCGGAGTACGCCTCGGCCCGGTCGATCAGGTTGGGGATCTGCGCGCCGAACCGCACGATCTCCCGGTTCCCCTCCCGCTGGTACCCCGGCAGGCCCCCGCCGCCGAGGACCCCGAGCAGGCCGCCGCCGAACGACGCGAACAGCTCGTCGGCCATCTGCGCGATGTGGACGGCCGAGCCCTTGCTGGAGGGGAACCGGTCGAAGGCGAAGTAGGCGGCCCGGTGGGTCATCGGGAGCCCTTCTGCCAGGCGATCTGATCGGCCAGGCCCGCGGCGAGGCCGATCCTCGCCGTCCACCCCAGGAGCCGCTCGGCTTTCGCGGTGTCGGCCCAGGTCTTGAGGACATCCCCGGCGACGAGGTCGGCCTCTTCGAGCTGCACCTTCACCCCGAGAATGCCGGCGAGCAACGCGATGGCGTCCCGCACACTGACCGGCTCAGGATGCCCGACGTTGACGGTCTCCCCGCCGGGCAGGCCGATGGCGGCCATGGTGGCCGTGACGACGTCGCCGACATGGGTGAAGGAACGAGCCTGGTGCCCGCCTCCGAAGACCGGCAGCGCCCGCCCCGCCAGCGCCGCGTCGATGAACCGGTGAAAGGCCATGTCAGGCCGCTGCCGAGGCCCATAGACCGAGAAGTAGCGCAGCACGGTGACAGGGGCATCGGCTGCAGCAGCGAGCCGCTCCACCTCGACCTTGCTGACGGCATAAGGACTCTCGGGAGCCAGCGGATCACCCTCACGATGAGGCCGGGCCCCCGCCGACCCGTAAACAGAAGAGCTGGAGGCGATCACGACCTTGGGCCTGCGCTCCGCACACGCCTCAAGCAGCCGCCGCGTGGCCGTCACGTTGTCCCGCTGCGCCACCGCCGCGCCGGGCCCCCAAGACGTACGCACCCCGGGCCGCCCGGCCAGATGGACGACGACGTCGGCCTCCCCGAGCTTGGCCAGGTCGTCCACCACGAGATCGGACTCGATGAGCGTCACCCCGGGCAGCTCGGCCAGCCCGGCCCAGTTCCGCCGCGCGGCCTCGGGCGAGGACGAGCGCTCGAGCGCGTCAACGGCCAGCACCTCGTGCCCGCCCCGCACCAGCGCCTCGGCCAGGTGGCTCCCAATGAAGCCGGCCGCACCCGTCACCACCATCCGCACCAGTGCACACTACCCATCGCCATCGAAAACGCCATGCGTTACCTCAGACGCCGCCGAAACCCCATCAGTTCACCGGCTGATCCAGCCAGATGTGGTCGCCGTCGGGGGTGACCGTCACGCCGAAGCGGTCACGGCCGGGGCTGCGCTGGACGACCCAGGCGAAGTAGGCGGACACCGCCAGATCCCACAGTGCCCGGCTGCCGGCCTGCTCCACTTCGTAGACCTCGCGGCCGGGTTCGTAGCGGGCCGTGGCCCAGGAGTCCGGGCCCCACAGCCGCAGCGTGTAGCGGTCTCCGTCGTGAATTCCCCGAGCGCGCACTCCTGGCAGGGCGGCGCCCATCGCCAGATCCGCGCCTGCGGGGGCATAACCGAGCGTCCGAGGATCGACGAAGGTCGTGGAGCGGGTCGCCTCCGAAAGAAAGTCGTCCCACTCGGGGTGACGCTGCGAGCGCATCATCATGTACGAGGCGTAGCCGGTGAAGCGTCCGATCGCCGTCCCGTCGGGCAGCACCACGAGCCGCACTTCATGGCTGGAACCGAACCCCGGATCGTAGGGGGCCACGATCACCCCGCCTGGGCGCGTCTGCTCCACCCACGCGTACGGCACACGGGCGACGGCGCAGGTGGCGTGCACGCGGTCGTAGGGGGCGCCCGGCGCCCAGCCCTGCGCGCCGTCCTCCACCAGCAGCCGGGGCGAACAGCCCGCGGCCTTGAGGTTGGCGGCGGCCCGCTCCGACACCTGCGGATCGATCTCCACGCTGGTGACGTTCTCCGCGCCGGCCAGGCGCGACAGCAGCGCGGCCGTCCAGCCGGTGCCGGTGCCCACGTCCAGGACGCGATGCCCCGGCTCGACATCGAGCAGCTCCAGCAGGGACACCACCGTGCTGGGTGCGGACAGCGAGGAGGTGAACCGGCCCTGGCCGGTGTCCAGGTCGGTGGCCCCGTCGTCGAGCTGGGTGATGATCGCGTCGTCGCCGTAGGCCAGGTCCAGCCACCGTTCGGGATCGGTGCGCCGGTGCACCCGGCCGCCGTCGCCGGTCCAGGCCACCGGCGGGACGAACAGGTGCCGGGGGACGCCACGCAGCGCCGCTCTCACCGGCTCCTGCGTCAGCCACCCGGCGGCGGCCAGCCGCGCGACGAGCGCATCGAGGCGCTGCGTGACGTCTTCCATCAGCCGCTCACTTTCCTCGCTTGCCTTCGCCCTTGTCGTCCTTGCTCGGCGGCGGAACGGGCTTGTCGGGCTTGTGGCCGTTCTTCTCCGCCGGGTCCTCGTGCTTGCCCACCGTGCTCCCTTTCTGTCAGGCGCGGCCAGCCGCCACGCTCATGGAGCCCCGGCCCGCCACAGCAGTGACATGGGCCGGGGATTCGGACTCCAGGCTGCGCACCCCGGACAGGGCCGCCGCGTGGAGAGCTTCATGGATGGGACCTTGGGCTTCGGAAAGGACGCTCACGGGGACGGCTCCAGGTGAGTTCCGACCTCGCGGGCGATCACGCGGACCACGCTCGCGACGTCGTCCACGGCTCCGATCACTTCGCCCGACCCGGCCCATACGAACCGCCACGCTCCTTCGGTGAAGTCACAACCGACCTCCACCGAACGGGTCGCCGACACGGCATTGATCACGTGCAGGACCGGCAGTCCCCGGCGGATGATGACGCCGCACGACATCCCGCCGTGCTCCCGCACCGCCGCATCGAGGACGCTCAGGAACGGCCGCCGCTCGCTGGGGGACGCCGGCTGTTCCGTGTGCTTCATCGCGCCACCTCGAACCACACGGTGCACTGGTGATCCGCACTGTTCTCGTGGCCCCAGCGATCCGCCAGCGCGTCCAGGATCAGCAGCCCGCGCCCCGACTCGTCCATGGCCGAGGCCGCCGACAGGGCCGGAGCGGACGAAGCGCCGCCGTCGTCCTGCACCTCTATCCGCAGCCGGTCCGATGCCCAGAAGGCGGACAGCCGTACGCCACCACCCGCGTGGCCGGAGGCGCTGTGGCGGCAGGCGTTCGTGACGACCTCGGCCACCAGCAGATCGACTTCGTCGAGGTCGGCCCACATGGCGACGCCCGGCAGGCTCCCCGTGCCCGCGACCAGCAGCCGCACGAACGCCCGCACCTGCCGCACGTTGAGGAACCCGTCCGCAGACCGCGCCGAGATCCGCTCGCTCAGCATGCGGTCCCAGGTCCTCATCGTGCTGCCCGAGCGATCAAGGCCGCCGCTGTCATCGGGTCATCGATCGGCATCGCCGCCGACTTGCCCCAGACGTAGGACCAGCGGCCACCCGCCTCGATGACGAGCACGCTCAGTTCTCGTTCGGGGGCGACCCGCACCCGCAGCGTGGGGTCGGCGTTCCCGGGGGAGACCATCCAGCAGGTGACCCCGAGCAGCCGCAGGTCGGCCACCAGCAGGAACAGCGCGTTCAGCCGGCGCCCCGTCACCGCAAGATCATCACGCCAGCGTGCCCGCAGTGCGTCTGCCTGTCCGAGGCCGCTGCGCTCCATCCGCGCCCCCGGCCCTGCGCGTCGCACCATGATGCTCCTTACGTGATCAGTGTCCCCACTCGCACTCCGGGGCATGGCGGCGCGGGCTGAGCCACGGGGGAGCAGCCCGCCCGCGCCGCCGGGTGGGACATCGCCGCTGCTGCGGCGTCCCGGGGAAGTGACGGCCGTCGGTCCTGGTCCGGCGGCGTCACGAGGTCTTCTTGGGCTGATGCCAGCCACCGGGTCGTGCAGGGCGGCGACCCAGTTTCCGAGTCGCCCATAGCTGCGGAGCGGTGCGAGGGTTCGCTCGTCGTCGGAGTGCTGATGCTCAGAGTCGGTCATGGTGGCCTCGCCGGAGGATGTGCGTGCCGAAACGTGAGACCCAGCGTGCTCTGCAGAGTTACGCTCTGCTACATAGCGTCAACACCTAGAGCCCCCCGATCCAGTGCCGACGCCCCGCATGATCCGGCCGTGACCCATCAGGGACCCCCATGCCACAGGAATCAGGCGTTCTGATCCGCGACCCCCTTATCCGCGTTTTCAGCACGGTCTTGCGGGCCTATCGTGAGCACGCCAGGCTCACTCGGCCGCAGCTCGCCGAAGCGCTCGGCTGCACCTACCAATGGATCGAGAAGCTGGAGACCGGCACCAAACCATCAGTCGACACGGCCATCGACCTGGACACGTTCTTTCAGTTGTCGGGCAAGCCCTTTGCGGAGATGGCGCGTGAGATCGAGCGGATCGGCAAGAAGAGCGTGCCGGTCCCCGGATTCCCAGAGTTTCTGATGTTGGAAGAGCGGGCGCTGTCGATGCAGTCGTTCGACGCGCAGGTCATTCCCGGCCTGCTGCAGACCGAGGAGTACGCCCGCGGAGTCATAGGGGCAGGCCAGATGCGCAGCAATCTGGACGAGATGGTCATGAAGCGCCTGAAGCGGCAGTTGATCCTGGGCGGGGAGAAGCCGCCGCGGCTCGGGTTCGTCATCGACGAGTCTGCGTTGCACCGCCCGATCGGCGGCCCCAAGGTGATGCAGGACCAGCTTCTGCACCTGGAGGAGCTGGTGACCGGGTTCCCCAACGTGCAGATTCGGATGCTGCCGTTCGAGCGGGTGATCTGGGCGGCCCTGGACGGATCGTTCAAGGTCATGTCGTTCGCCGACGGCCCGCAGATCGCCTATGTCGAGGGGCCTGGTTGCAGCCAGCTGATTCGTGAACCCGACGCGGCGAATGAGTCGGCAGTACGCTTTGACCTTGTCCTGGGGGAAGCGCTGTCGATCGGCGAATCCCTCGGCATGATCAGGCGATCGCGAGAGGGCTACAGTGACCAAAGATGATCTGACAGCAGCCCGTTGGCGCAAGAGCAGTTACAGTGGCGGCCAAGGCGGCGACTGCGTCGAGGTCGCCGCCCTTGCCGGCGTGGTCGGTATCCGTGACTCCAAAGACCCCCATGGGCCCAAGCTCGTCATGGAGACCACTGCCTGGCAGGCGCTGGCTGCTCAGCTCAAGAGTTGAACTGACAACGATCGAGTGAGCGCCCTGTGCGGTGGGGGCACATGGTTCGGCACGGTACGCCGAGTTCGCAGAGATCCTGTCCCATGCGGTGTGGCGCACCAGCCGGCGCAGTCAGCGGAGCGGCGCAGGCATGGAGATCGCTGAGAACCTCGGCTCAGTGTCCGTCAGGGAGGACAAGGCTCTCTGGGGCCGATGCTCGCCGTCTCCCCCGTGATGTGGCGGGCGCTCATCAAGAACGACTGACGCAATCTCTAGCGCTTTGAAGGCACGCGCAGGGTGTCGGGTGCCGCTTCATGGACCTGCTCAAGATCGCATGGGTAAGTCGGTGCAGTGAGTTCCGTTGTGATCGCCTGGACTTCACCCGGCACCCGGCTGACACTTTGGACGTGAATACAGGCCGCAGGGCCGATGTGTGCACGGTGAGCGTTCCATGAGGGGGCGGTATGTCTTCAACGAACCTTGCCCATCTGGGGTGGCGCAAGAGCAGCCACAGCGGCGGCCAAGGCGGTAACTGCGTGGAGGTCGCCGATCTCACCAATGCGATCGGCATCCGTGACTCCAAGGACCCTCATGGCCCCAAGCTGGTCTTGAGGGCTGCCGCATGGCGGGCATTGGCGGCCCGGCTCAAGGGTTGAGCGCCCGTGAGGCGGTGAGCACGTGGGGTCAGCGCGGTACGCCGAGATCGCAGAGGACCTGCTCCGGCGGATCGACGACGCCGGTGAATGGACGCCGGGCGACACGCTTCCTCCGATGGAACAGCTCGCCAAGCACTACGGAGTGAGTCGCAACGTGGTCGTGCGTGCCGTCGGGAAGCCGGCCCAGGCAGGGCGGTCGGTGCTCGCCGTGGCCTGATCCGGTCGGCCGATAACGCCGGATGGTGGTTGCTTTGAACCGAATGGCGTTGCCGCGCGTGTCCTGCTTGTTCGTACCATGTCGAGCAAGGTGCCACCTCCCCGCACGGCGCCACCGGCCATTGCGGGGGTAATGACTGTGAAGACGACGAGCCCGGACGAGACGATCGAGACGTCTCTGCTGATGGGGGAGCGGATCCTGGCCGCCCAGGGCAATCCGTGGGTGGCGCGCAAGTGGTTCGGCGTCGCCCATCGGGAGGCCCGGCGCCGCGGCGACGCCGAGGCCGCCGCCCGCGCGGCGCTCGGCCTCGGCGGCCTGTGGGTGCACGAGCACCGGACGGTGGCCGGCGCGGCGTGGGTCCGGGTGCGCCAGCGCGACGCCCTGCGCGGGCTGGACCCGCGCAGCCCCGCCGCGCTGCGGTTGCGGGTCCGGCTCGCCGCCGAGGACGACTACCAGGACGGCCGGCACGACCGGGTCCTCGCCCTGGTCGCCGCGGCCCGCGCCGCCGGCCCGCCCGCCCTGACCGAGGCGCTGAGCCTCGCCCACCAGTGCGCCATGGGGCCCGGGGATACCGCGCTCCGGCTGGAGCTGGCCCGCGAGCTGATCGACGAGGCCACGCAGACGGGCCGCCGTTCCGACCTGCTGATGGGGCTGCTCCTGCACTCCGCCGACCTGTTCCTGGCCGCCGACCCGCTCGCCGAGCGCCGCCTCGGCGAACTGCGCGGCGTGCCGGGGCGCGACGGGCACCTCGCCGTCTCGATCGTGCTGGACGCGATGGGGGTGATGCTGGCCGTCCGGGGCGGCGGCCTGGCGCGGGCCGAGACGCTGGCGGCCGCGTGCGCCGAGCGCGCGGCCGCGGTCGGGGACGTCAACGCCGCCGGCTGGTACGGCGGGCAGCTGGCCACGATCCGCTGGTTCCAGGGCCGTGTCGCCGAGCTCGTCCCGGTGCTGACGGAGCTGGTGCGGCTGCCCATGTTCAGCGTGACCGACCACGCCCACCTGGCCGGGCTCGCGGTGGCCACGGCCGCCGCGGGCGACCGGTGCGCGGCCGAGGGCATGCTGGCCCGGCTGCGCACGCCCGGCCTGGCGGCGCTGCCGGAATCGGCCAGCTGGCTGCTGACGATGTACGCGTTCGTGGAGGCGGCGCACCTGCTGGACGACGCCGACGCGGCGGCCGAGGCGTACGCCCTGCTGGCGCCCTACGCGGGGCTCCCGGTGATGGCGGGCCTGGCCATCACCTGCTTCGGGTCGGCCCACCACCCCCTCGGCATGGCCGCGCTCACCACCGGCGACCTGGACGGGGCCGTCCGGCACCTGCGGCAGGCCCTCCAGCGCAACCTGGCCCTCGGCCACCGGCCCGCCGCGGTCCTGTCGCGGGCCCGGCTCGGGCAGGCGCTCGCGCTCCGGGACGGCCCGCGCGACGCGGCGGCGCGGCGGCACCTGGCCGCGGCCGCGCAGGAGGCGGCGGCGCTCGGCATGACGCTGCCCGCCGGGGCGCGCTCGGACGGCGCCGCCGAGCGCGTCACCTGCCGGCGCCACGGCCACGGATGGCAGCTGGCCCTCGGCGGCCGGACCGCGCTGGTCCGCCACAGCGTCGGCATGGCGCACCTGGCGGTCCTGCTGGCCAACCCGGGCCGCGACATCCCCGCCGTCGACCTGGCCGCGGGCGCCGGGACGCCCGAGCCGGCCGCGGCCGGCGGCGCCGTCTCCGCCCAGCCGGTGCTGGACGAGGAGGCCGGCCGCCGGTACCGGCGGCGGCTGTCGGAGCTGAAGGCCGAGCTCGACGAGCTGGAGGCGGACGGCCGCGCCGGGGACGCGGCGCGGGTCCGGGCCGAGCGCGACTGGCTGATCGCCGAGCTGTCCGCCGCCGCCGGCCTCGGCGGCCGCACGCGCCGGTTCGCCGACAACGGCGAGCGGGCCCGGATCGCCGTCGGGAAGGCCATCCGGCGCGCGCTCGACCGCATCGCCGCCGTCGACACCGTCATCGGCGGCGAGCTGCGCGCCGCCGTGCGGACCGGCTTCCACTGCTGCTACCGCCCCGAGTGAGCCGGGCGGCGGAGGGCCAGGAGGCCGCCGATGCCGGGGATGGCGGCCCGCCATCGGGCGGCGGGGCCGGCCGGCCAGGCGAGGGCGATGGTGGCCAGGTAGGCGGTGCCGTGCAGGGGGCCGCAGAGCCCGCTGATCGCGGGCAGGTGCACGGTGGCGAGGTTGATCAGCAGGATCGCCAGCGTGGCGGCCTCGGCGGCGGCCGCGATGCGTAGGGCGCGCATTCCGGTCACGCTCCGGTGGTCGAGCCGGGGCGGACGATCATCAGGACCACGACGACCGCCCACAGCAGGTTGAAGATCCCGGTGGCCATGGCGAGGCGGCCGGTATCGCCCGGGGCGGCGAGCAGGCGCCGTTGGGTCGGCAGGATCGCGAAGGCCAGCACCGCCGCGGCGGCCGCGGTCAGGGCGATCGAGGTGAGCAGCCACGCGTCGCCCAGGACGCCGAGCTGGGCGGCGGTGGCGAACCCGAACACCGGGACGGTGATCCCGACGACGGCGTAGACGCGGCAGACGCGGTGCAGGAGCGCGGCCCCCGCCCCCGGTTCGCGGGCGTGGCGGGGGAACAGCGAGGCGGCGACGGCGACCGGGCCGATCGCCAGGATCGCCGCCAGGACGTGCACCGACAGCAGCAGCTCGGCCACGACGGACTCCTTGGTAGACAGCCGACATGTTGGGTGCCAATACATAGCACGCCTACCTGTGATTTGTGTAGGCTGCCTACTCATGAAGGGCGACGCGGTGCGGGGGCATCTGGACGGGCTGCTGCTCGCCGTCCTGGAGCCGGGCCCGCTGCACGGATACGCGATCATCGCGGCGGTCCAGGAGCGCAGCGGGGGAGCGCTGGAGCTGCGCACCGGCACCATGTACCCGGCGCTGAACCGGCTGGAGCGGGTCGGGCTGCTGCGCAGCAGCTGGCAGGCGTCCGGCGAGCGGCGGCGCCGCTGCTACGAGCTCACCGACGCCGGGCGGCGGAGCCTCGCCGAGGAGCGGGCCTCCTGGCGCGAGTTCACCGCCGTGATCGGCGCGGTCCTGGACCCGCGGCCGGCGACGTGACGGCCCCGATCGAGGCGCACGTCGCGGCGCTGGAGGCGGTGCTGCGCGGGCCGGCGCGGGCCAAGGCCCGCATGCTGCGCGAGGCGCGGGACGGTCTCGCCGACGCGGCGGAGGCGCTTGAGGGCGAGGGCCTGCCCGCCGATCAGGCCGCGCGGCGGGCGGTCGGTGACTTCGGGCCCGTCGACGAGGTGGCTCCCGCTTTTCAGCAGGAGCTCACCATCGTGCAGGCGCGGCATACCGCCCGTGTCGTCGTTCTCGTCGTGCCCTGCCTGCTGGCCTGCTGGCGGCTGGCGGGGGAGGGGCGGGCGCTGCAGGTGACGGCCGCCCATCTCGGCGGCGTCGCGGCGGCCGCCGCGCTGCTCGCGGCGGCGGCCCTCGCCGCGACCGGCGTCCTGGCCCGGCGGCTGCCGACCCCGCGCCACCTGCCGATCATGGTGGCCTGGGCCGGCACCGCCGCCGGGGCGGCCCTCGGGGCCGGCGCGCTCGCCCTCGTCGCCGCGTCCGTCCTCGCCGCGGACTGGCCGGTGACCGCGGCGCTCGCCGCGCTCACCCTGGTCTTCCACACCCGGGTGGCGGCGTCCGCCCGGGCCTGCCGCCGCTGCGCCCGGCCGGCGGTCACGCCTGGGCGGTCGGCAGGACGATGACCTGGCGCAGGTTGACGTGCGGGGCGCGGCTGACGGTGTAGCCGATCAGGTCGGCGATCTCCTCCGACGACAGGGCCTGCATCGCCTGGAACATGCCGCCGAGCTGCTCGCTCAGCTCCGGGTTGTCGACGTGGTCGCCGAGCTCGGTGTCGGTGAGGCCGGGCTCGATGTTGGTGACGCGCACCCCGCGCGGCCCGAACTCGGTGCGCAGCGACGCCGACAGCTGCGTGACCGCGGCCTTGGTCGCCCCGTACACCGCGTAGGTGGGGAAGGTGACGTGCGCGCCGATCGAGGAGATGTTCACCACGTCGGCGGTGCGGCCGGCCTCGGCGGCGGCGAGCAGGTCGCCGGTGAAGGCGCGGATGATCCGCAGCGTCCCGGTGACGTTGGTGTCCAGCATCCGCTGCCACTCGTCGATCCGGCCGTCGTCGATCGGGTTGGGCAGCATCACGCCGGCCGAGTTGACGACCAGGTCCACCGGGCCGAGCTCGGCGCGGATCCGCGCGGCGGCGGCGGCCACCGACGCGTCGTCGGTGACGTCGGCGGCGACCGGCAGCGCGGCGTCGCCGAGCTCCTTGGCCAGGGCCTCCAGCCGGTCGGCGCGGCGGGCCAGCAGCGCGACCTTCGCGCCGCTCGCGGCCAGCAGCCGCGCGGTGGCGGCGCCCATGCCGCTGGCGGCCCCGGTGACGACGGCGACGCGGCCCGAGAGGGTGGGGTAGCTCATGGTGGTTCCTCTTCTCGCTGGCGGGGACCGCTGCGGTCCTCGCTGGTGAGGACCACTCTGCCGAGCGCGCCGAGGCTTACCCAGCTGTCGCTTTTTCCTGGTAAAGCCAGTACCACCCTCGCTGTGTAGGTTGGGCGGGTGAGTGGAGAGCTGGGAGAGTTCCTGCGGGCGCGCCGCGCCCGCATCGATCCGACCGACGCGGGCCTGCCCGTCCACGGGCGCCGCCGCGTGGCGGGGCTGCGCCGCGAGGAGGTCGCGATGCTGGCGGGCGTCAGCGTCGACTACTACATCCGGCTGGAGCAGGGCCGCGTCAGCAACGTCTCGGACTCGGTGCTGGAGGCCGTCGGCCGGGCGCTGCGCCTGGACGCCACCGGGCGCCTGCACCTGCGCAACCTGCTGCGCCTCCCGCCGGCCCAGGCCGAGCGGACCGGCGTCCGCCCCGGCCTGACGACGCTGCTGGAGATGGCCGCGCAGGTCCCCGCCTTCATCCTCGGCCGCCGCATGGACGTGCTCGCGGCCAACCCCCTGTCGGACGCGGTGAACGGCCTCGGCGACGTGCCGATCGGCCACCGCAACATGGCCCGCCTCACCTTCCTGGACCCGCGGGCGCGCACCTTCTACCGCGACTGGGACACCGTCGCCGCCGAGACCGTCGCCTACCTGCGCCTGGACGCCGGCCGCCACCCCGGTGACCCGCTGACCGGCGAGCTGGTGCGGGAGCTGTCGGCCGTCCCGGAGTTCCGCAGGCTGTGGGACGAGCACACCGTCCGGGAGAAGACCTATGGCCGCAAGCTGCTCCGCCATCCCGTGGTCGGCGATCTGGACGTGGGCTACGAGACGCTGACCCCGCCCGGCGACCCCGACACGACCCTGGTCATGTACACCGCGCCCGCCGGATCCGAGACCGCCCGCAAGCTGGCCGAGCTGGCCCGGGCCCTGGAGCCGGTCGGCTAGGCGGCGATCCTCCCGAAGAGGCCGTCCAGCTCGACCTCCTGCCTCATGGTGAAGGCGCGCTTGGGCAGGAAGGCCGTGCACCGGCCGCCGGTGAACAGCAGCCAGAACTCCTGCGTCGTCACGATCCGGTCGAACCGGGCCCACCGGGCGGTGGTGGCGGTGTGCTCGGTCCGGTACTCGTAGCCGTCGGCGGTCACCACGAGCGTCGTCGGCGCGCAGAGGTGGCCGAGCTGGCGCCCGGCGAGCACCTGGATCATCCACGACAGCGCCAGCGGGAACGCCCCGGCCAGGGCGAGCAGGCCGACGCCGAGGTACAGGGCGCCGGTCAGCAGGCACGCGGCCCCCGCCAGCACCAGGAGCACCGGCAGCGCCAGGTAGAGGAACCTCAGCTGCAGCTTCAGGCCCTGGTGCAGCGCCCGCGCGACCTCGTCGGGGGTAGGCTCGTAGCTGACCGTGAAATCCGTCATAACGCCACGATCATGCCGGATCGGCGAGCAGGGCGCCCACCTGGCCGGCGAGATCGGCGAAGGCGACCTTGCCGGTCTCGCCGGTGCCGCGGACGGTGACCTCCGCGGCGCCCTCGGCCACCCCGCGCCGGCCCACCGTGACGCGGACCGGGATGCCGGTCAGCTCCGCGTCGCGGAACTTCACGCCCGCCCGCTCGTCCCGGTCGTCGATGATCACGTCGACGCCGGCCGCGCGCAGGGCGCCGTACAGCGACTCCGCCGCCTCGGTGACGGCCTCGTCGCCGGTCTGCGCCACCGTCACGACCACCTGGAACGGCGCGACCGCCGGGGGCCAGGCGAGGCCGCGCTCGTCGTGGTGGACCTCGGCGAGCGCCGCCATCGCCCGCTCGATCCCGATGCCGTAGCTGCCCATGACCAGCGGCACCCGGGCGCCGCCCGGGTCCAGCACCTCGGCGCCGAGGGCGCGCGAGTAGCGGTCGCCCAGCTTGAAGATGTGCCCGGCCTCGATCGCCTGCTCCACCTGCAGCGGCGCGCCGCAGCGCGGGCAGGGCTCGCCCGCCGCCACCTCGCGCAGGTCGGCCCACGTCCCGACCGGAATGTCGCGGTCCACGTCGACGCCGCGCAGGTGCACGTCGTCGGTGTTGGCGCCGGTGAACATGGCGCGGCGGCCGCGCAGCGCCTCGTCCGCCAGGACCGGCAGGTGCGTGACGCCGACGGCGCCGAGGCTGCCCGGCAGCGCCCCGAGCGCCTCCTGGATCTCGGCGGCATCGGCGGGACGGACCGCGGCGGCGCCCGTGGCGTCGATCAGCTTCTGCTCGTTCAGCGCATGGTCGCCGCGCAGCAGGACCAGGGTGAGGACGCCGTCCAGCAGGTAGACCAGCGTCTTGACCTGCCGGTCGCCCGGCGCGCCGAACCCCGACGCCAGGTCCTCGATCGTCCGCACGCCCGGCGTCGCGAACGCCTCCGGGGCGGGCAGCCCCGGCCCGTCCGCCGCCTCCGGCAGCCGGGACGTGGCGCGCTCGACGTTGGCCGCGTACCCGCACCCGCAGTACACGATCAGGTCCTCGCCGGCCGGCGAGGGGCACATGAACTCGGTCGACTCCGCCCCGCCCATCGTCCCGCCCGACGCCTCGACCGGCCGCACCGGCAGCCCGAGCCGCGCGAAGACCCGCAGGTAGGCGGCCCGGTAGGCGTCGAACGCCGCGTCCAGCCCGGCCTGGTCCAGGTCGAAGCTGTAGGCGTCCTTCATGGTGAACTCGCGGACCCGCATCAGCCCGCCCCGCGGGCGCGGCTCGTCGCGGAACTTGGTCTGGAACTGGTACCAGCGCTGCGGCAGCCGCTTGTAGGACGCCAGCTCCCGCGCGACCGTGGTGAAGATCTCCTCGTGGGTGACGCCGAGCGCCAGGTCCGCGCCGCGCCGGTCGCGCAGCCGGAACATCTCCGCCCCGATCGACTCCCAGCGGCCCGTCCGCCGCCACGGCTCCGCCGGGTGCAGCTCGGGCAGCAGCATCTCCTGCGACCCGATCCGGTCCATCTCCTCCCGGACGATCCCGATGATGCGGGCCCGGACGCGGACGGCCAGCGGCAGCAGCGAGTAATGCCCCGCGGCGAGGCGGCGGACGTACCCGGCGCGCAGCAGCAGCCGGTGGCCCGCCGCGTCGGCCTCGGCGGGGTCGTCCCGCAGGGTGGGGATGAACATCTGGGACCAGCGCATTCACCGACGATAGCCAGACGTCCCCAACGGGAACATTGCATTATGGCCAGGCGCTACCCTCGTCTGCGTGAGTCGAGAAGGTGTGACGCCGCAGAGCGAGGATTTCTCCGCCTGGTACAACGAGCTGGTCGTGCGTGCCCAGCTGGTCGACCGTGGGCCGGTGCGGGGCACGATGGTCATCCGCCCGTACGGGTACCGGGTCTGGGAGCTGCTCCAGGCCGACCTGGACCGCCGGATCAAGGAGGCGGGCCACGACAACGCCTGCTTCCCGATGTTCATCCCCGAGTCCTACCTCAAGCGCGAGGCCGAGCACGTCGAGGGCTTCTCGCCCGAGCTGGCCGTGGTGACGATCGCGGGCGGCAAGGAGCTGGAGGAGCCGCTGGTCGTGCGGCCGACGTCCGAGACGGTCATCGGCGAGTACATGGCCAAGTGGATCGACTCGCACCGCGACCTGCCGCTGCTGCTGAACCAGTGGGCGAACGTGGTCCGCTGGGAGATGCGCCCGCGCATGTTCCTGCGCACCACCGAGTTCCTCTGGCAGGAGGGCCACACCGCGCACGCCGACGAGGACGACGCGATGCGCGAGACGATGTGGGCCCTGGACGCCTACGCCGCCGTCGCCCGCGACCTGGCCGCGATGCCCGTCGTGCCCGGTGAGAAGACGCCGGGCGAGCGGTTCGCCGGCGCCGTCCGCACGTACACGATCGAGGGCATGATGCGCGACGGCCGCGCCCTGCAGGCCGGCACCAGCCACTACCTCGGCACCAACTTCGCCAAGGCGTTCGAGATCCAGTACCAGGACGAGGCCGGCGCGCTGACGCTCGCGCACACCACCTCCTGGGGCATGAGCACCCGCATGATCGGCGGCGTGATCATGACGCACGGCGACGACAAGGGCCTGGTGCTGCCGCCGCGCCTCGCGCCCTACCAGGTCGTCATCGTGCCGATCGGCCGCAAGGAGCAGGGCGAGGAGGCCGCCGCCGAGGCCCGCCGCCTGGGCGCGGCGATCAAGGCGATGGGCATCCGGGTGCACGTCGACGACAACCGCCCGCAGCTGTCCCCCGGCTTCAAGTTCAACGAGTGGGAGATGCGCGGCGTCCCGGTCCGCATCGAGCTCGGCAAGCGCGACATCGAGGCCGGCGTCGCCACCCTCGCCCGCCGCCTGCCGACGGTCGAGGGCCAGGGCAAGGAGCAGATCCCGCTGGACAAGCTGCCCGAGCTGCTGCCGGGCATCCTGGCCGAGTTCCAGGCGTTCCTGCTGGCCCGCGCCGAGGCGTTCCGCGAGGAGCACACCGCCGACGTGGACGGCTGGGACGCGTTCGCCGAGCAGGTCTCCGGCGGCTGGGCCCGCGCGTTCCATTGCGGCCGCACCGAGTGCGAGGACGAGATCAAGGCCGAGACGGCCGCGACCCCGCGCTGCATCCCGCTGGAGGCGCCCGCGGAGTCGGGCGCCTGCGTCAAGTGCGGGCAGCCCTCCGCCTACGGCAAGCGCGTCATCTTCGGCAAGGCGTACTAGAAGCAGGAGGGGCCGGTCACTTGTGGCCGGCCTCTTCCCGTTCGGCCGGGCGCCCGGTGGCCTCCTCGCCGGCGGCCGAGGCGTCCGCCCGGCGGAAGCGCCGCGTCAGCACCGGCTGGACGAACCACGTCCAGCACACCAGGGCGCTCACCGCCGCCGCCGTGATCAGCGCGGCCGTGCCGTCCACCAGCGACTCGATGATCAGTGTGGTGGACGCGGTGACCGACACCGCCAGCGCCACCGCGGCGATGATCCCGAACCGGTTGGCGCGCCGGATCAGCAGCGCCTTCTGCCCCGCCTGGAACAGGATGCGGTGCTGGATGACCGGCGCGATGAAGCAGATCGACGACAGCGTCGCCCCGAGCAGCGCGACGTAGAACAGCACCCGCCCGGCGCCGTCGACCCGGTCGAAGCGGGCCGCGTAGGGGACCGTCAGCAGGAACGCGAACAGCACCTGCACCCCGGTGACCGCGACCCGGAACCCCTGCAGCAGCTCGATCAGCTGCCGGTCCAGACGCTCGTGCTCGGTCTCGTTGCGGTGCTTGGGTGCTGCGGTCGCCATGAACCGGCGTCTACCCGCAGGAAAACGATTCAGTCCCCGCCCTCGATCACAAAACGGCCGGGAGCACGCGCAGGGCCAGCATCGACACGTCGTCGCGCAGGTCCCCGTCGCAGAAGTCCAGCAGCACCCGCTCGACCGAGTCCAGCATCGCCTGCACCGGGCCCGTGGCGTTCGCGGCGAGGGCCTCCAGCAGCCGTTCCTGGCCGAACTCCTGCCGGGACAGGTCGCACGCCTCCAGCAGCCCGTCCGAGTGCAGGAACAGGGTGTCGCCGGGGGCGAGGTCGATGGTGTCCAGGCCCGCCTCGAAGTCCTCGAACAGGCCGAGCGGCACGCCGCCGCGCGACGCGCTGCGGATCACCCCGTCGGCGCGGACCACGATCGCCGGGGGGTGCCCGGCGATGCCGAGCAGCGCGGTGACGCCCTCCTCGCGCACCTCCAGGCCGGCCATCACCGCGGTGACGAACCGGTCCTCCTCCAGCAGCGCCTCGTTGACCAGGGCGAGGACCTCGGCGGGCGCGCCCTTCCACCGCGAGGCCAGGCGCACGCCGTGCCGGGCGGTCGCGGTGACCGCGGCGGCGTCCTCGCCCTTGCCGCACACGTCGCCGAGGACCATGCCCCAGCCGTTCATGGTGCGGAACACGTCGTAGAAGTCGCCGCCGACCTCCGCGCCGTGCGTGGCGGTCATGTAGCGGGCGGCCAGCTGCACGCCGGGGATCGCCGGCAGGCTGCGCGGCAGCAGGCTGGCCTGCAGGGTGTCGGCGACCTCGGCGCGCCGCCGGTACAGCCGGGCCGCCCGGATGACCAGCGCCAGGAAGCGGCCGAGGCGCTGCACCGTGGCCAGGTCGCGCAGATCGAACGGTCCATGCTCGCCGCTGCCGGCCAGGGTGATCGCGCCGAGGCAGCGGTCGCCGTCCTCGACCGGGACGCACAGGACGGAGGTGGCGCCGATGCGGGTCAGCACGGGCTGCCCGTCGGGGCAGGTGCCGAGCAGGTCCAGCTCCTCCACGTGCGGGCGCAGCGCGCTCTGCCGGGAGTGGAACACCGTGTAGGGCAGCGTGCCGGGGGCGGGGTCGATCTCCTCCAGGGTCCGCGCGGCCTCGTGCACGTACTCGTCGTCGGGGGCGCCGATCACCACCTGCCGGCGCAGCCCGGCGCCGGTGCCGGGGGCGCCGTTCTCGGGGCCGGTCAGGTCGATCAGCACCCAGTCGGCGAGCTCGGCGGCCAGCAGCCGGGCGCAGCGCCGCACCGCGACGGTCTCGTTGAACACCGGCTCGTCGAGCAGCAGCTCGCTGGCGGTGCCGAGCACGTCCATCCGGTGCACCAGGGCGGCGACGGCCTCGTCGTCGGCGGGCGTGGCCCGCGCCTCGGGCCGGTCGGGCGCCTCGCCGGTCGGGGTGGTCGTCGGGCCGGCCGCCACGATCACCATCGGGTCGGGCTCGCCGCGGATCCACACCCGCTCCAGCGTCACCACGGCGTCGACGGGGCGCTCGCGGCCGAGGAAGCGGACCGGCACCCGGCGGCGGCGGCCGGAGCGCACCACCGCGGCGAGCTGGGAGCGCAGCGCGGCCCGCGTCGCCAGGTCGCAGAACGAGGTGAACTGCTTGCCCGACACATAACCCGACGAGGTGCCGAGCAGCCCGGCGGCCTGCCGGTTCACCCGCCGCACGCTGGTGTCGCGGTCGAGCAGGAACAGCGGCACCGGGGCGTCGGTGAACACCGTGCGCAGCACCCGCCGCTCGGCCTCGGCCGCGGCGGCCCCGCCGCCGGTGGCGGCCTGGTCGCTGCCCATGACGCGCAGCGCGCTGAGCGCGAGCTCCAGCTCCTCCAGGGCCGCGTCCAGGGTGGCGCGCAGGTCGGTGGCCGGCATGTTCGCGGCCTGCCGCAGCTCGGCGATGCGGCCTTCGAGCTCGGAGATCTCGCGCAGCACCGTCTCAGGTTCGAGCTGATCTGGCATCGAGGCTCTCCCTTGAGTCGACGGGGGCACGCCGGGGCGGCACCAAGGGCTGGGTACGGACGGATATGGAGGCAGGGGCGGCGGTGCGTTGGCACCGCCGTGCGCAGCCTATGCCTGATCCGCACATGCGGCCTAGTTCAGGCGACTTCGGGACCGCCCGGCCGCCGATTCGTGATCTGGCGTTCCGGCGGTGTTCCCCGTTACGGGCACGGGTTCACAGGAGGCCCTGGTCGCCGACGATGCGCTGGGCCAGTGCGGTCAGCTTCACATGCCGGGTCTGGGAGATGCGGCGCATCTCGGCGAACGCCTGCTCGGCGTCGCAGCCGAGGGAGTGCATCAAGATGCCCTTGGCCTGGTCGACGATGGCGCGGGACTCGACCGCCTCCTGCAGCTGCACCGCGGTGCGGTGCACCTGCCCGTACTGCAGCGAGTTGGACACCGCGGCGGTGCCCTGCGCGGCGATCAGCGCGGCGAGCGCCTGCTGGCCGGGGGCGAGCGCGTGTGGCGCCACCCCGTACAGGGTGAGGGTGACCATGACCGGCTTGTTCAGGTGCGGGCTGGTGGTGAAGCAGCGCACGCCGCGGCGCAGCAGGTCGGCCATCGCCTCGGGCCAGCGGGTCTCGGCGAGGATGTCGTCGGAGCCGACGGGGCGGCCGTGCCCCACCACGTCGAAGAGGGGGCCGCTGCCGCGGGCGAGCTGGCGGTCGACGGCCTCGGCGAGGTCGGGGTGGCTGGCGGCCGAGGCGAGCGGGTCGGGCCGCTCGCCGGGGGCCGGCAGCGCCCAGCGGACGCTGGAGGCGCCGGCGGTGCCGGGCACGGCGCGCGCGGCCAGCTCGGTGACCCGGTGCAGGGTGCCGACGTCGGAGGACTCGCCGACCATGCCGAGGCGGGCGATCTCCAGCGCGAGCTGGTCGGTGAGGACGGCGTCGGTCGTGGGCACGCTCCCGACGTTATCCTGCGGCACGCTGTCCTGCACCACGCTGTCATGCACCACGGGGTCCTGCGCCACGGGCGGCGCGCACCGCTGCCGTGGCACCGGCCGCCGGTCCGGGGCGTCGCGGCCGTCCCTGGTGCAGCGCGTGGAGATCGTCATCCGGCCTCGCCCCCTACATGTTGGGCGGGGCCTTGCTGATGTCGGCGAGGGGCCCCGCGCCCTCGTCGGCCAGGGCCAGGTCGCCGATGGTGACGATGCCCACCGGCCGGTGCGCGCCGTCGACGACCGGCAGCCGGCGGACGGCCCGCTCGCGCATCAACCGCTCGGCGGTGTCGGTGTCGTCGTCGGGCCCGACGGTCACCAGGTCGGCGGTGCACACGTCGCCGAGCGGGGTGAGGGTGGTGTCGAGGCTGTCGGCGACGGCGCGGACCACGATGTCGCGGTCGGTGACCATCCCGCACAGCCTGCCCGCGTAGGTGACCAGCACGTCGCCGATGCCCGCGTCGCGCATGACGCGCGCGGCCTCGTAGAGGGTGGCGGTCAGTGGGAGTGCCTGCGGGCCGGCGGTCATGACGTCGCTCACTCTTCGAGACATTGCCCGCACACACTCCCGTTCGCGTGAGAACCGCCGCCGGTTTCACGCGCGCTGTACCCGCGAGGCGCGTGCCTATTCCGGAAGCGGGTCAAAAGGCGAAGACGGGCCCGGTGCGGGAGCGCAGCGCGCAGGTGTTGCCGTACCGGCGGTGGAAGCGGACGGGCTTGCCGTGCCAGTGCCCGGTCGCCTCGGCGACCACCGGGGCGTACTCCAGCGTGCAGAACGCCTCGTGGTCGCCGGCCTCGAAGCGCCCGCCGGTCCGCAGCAGCCACGCGCACGCGCGGGCCGCCTCCGGGTGCGTGCCGCCGTCGGGGCCGCAGCGCAGCACGACGGTGCGGGTGCCGGAGATGTGCGGCGAGCGGTCCGCGGAGGGGTAGGTGAGGGTGAGCCGCAGTTCGGCCCGGGGCGTGTCGGCCAGGGCGGGGACGGCGGGGGGCAGCGCGAGCGCGGCCCCGGCGAGCGCGGTGGCGAACAGGTGCGGCATGGACACTCCCGACGATCGGCTTCAGATCATCGCTCAATGTATCCAGCCGCCTACCGTTCGTGGCGGTTTTCGGCGGGCGCGTCCTCAGGCGGCGAGGTAGACGGCCTCGCGGTGGTCGGCCAGGGCCTCGCGCAGCTGCTTGCGGCCCCGGTGCAGGCGCGACATCACCGTGCCGATGGGGGTGCCCATCATCTCGGCGATCTCCTTGTAGGCGTAGCCCTCGACGTCGGCGAGGTAGACCGCGTCGCGGAAGTCGGCCGGCAGGGCGCGCAGCGCCGCGACGACCCGTCCGTCGGCGATGTGGTCCAGCACCTCGTGCTCGGCGGACCGGAAGCCGGACGCGTTGGTCTCGGCCTGCGCGATCTGCCACTCCTCCAGCTCCTCCGAGCCGGCGCGCTGCGGCTCGCGCTGCTTCTTGCGGTAGGTGTTGATGAAGTTGTTGGTGAGGATGCGGTGCAGCCAGGCCTTGAGGTTGGTGCCCTCCTGGAACTGGTGGAAGTTCACGTAGGCCTTGGCGAGGGTCTCCTGCAGCAGGTCCTCGGCGTCGGCGGCGTTGCGGGTCATCCGGACGGCGCTGGCGTAGAGCGGGGTGGTGAGCGGCAGGACGTCGCGCTCGTAGCGCTCGCTGCGGCCGGTGTCGTCGGCGGCGGTGCGGCCTGCGGGCACGCGGGCCTCGGCGGCGTCGGTCGGCATGGGCGTGGTGACAGCGGTCATCGTCGCTCCCCCGTTGGTCGTGACCCGAATGGGTCGGCGTGTGGCGCGCTTGCGCGCGCGGACCGGGCGGGTGTGCCGCCCCCCGTCAGAAGGAAGTACGTTCCACCGTTCCCGCGGGGTTCGGACGCCGGCATTCGGCTGGGGTCGCCGGTCGTACGGGCGGGCTCGGCCTCGCGTGGAGGGTGGGCCGAGGGAGCGTGCGCGGGACGGCGTGGCCAGGGCGACCCCGTTCTCCGGGACGTCGCGGGCCGGGCTCGTACGAGCGCATCCGCTCGGTGCGGTGGCCTTCTCAGTAGGTAAGACGCCCGGAGACCCCTCCGGGGTTGCGTGACGTCGCTCACTAATCCCAGGTGAGCGTCATGGGCGGGTCAAGAGGGCCGGTATGAGCCGGGCATGCCGCGGGCCCCGGCCGATGGAGTCGGCCGGGGCCCGCGGGGCCCTGCGGGGCGTGCGGAGGCGGTTCCCGCACGCCGCCGGTCAGTCGATGAGGTAGCGCAGCGCGCGGCTCATCAGGTCACGCTCCTCGGCCGGCGTCTTGCCCTGCTCGATGCCGAACCCGAGCGTCACGGTGTCGCGGGTCGACACCGCCGAGACGGAGTCGATCAGCGCCTGGGCGCGGACGAACTCCGACCCGTTGCCGGGGCTGCCCGCCGGCGCGCCCTGGATCGCCCAGGGGCCGAGGCCGGACTCGAAGCCCTCGGCGTCCACCGTCCCGGCCGACGTGGTGACCTTGGTGTCGTCGATGAACAGCCCGGCGCCGCCGCTGCCCGGGTCGCTCACGTAGGAGATCGACACCTCGACCTTCTTGCCCGCGTACGCCGCCAGGTCGAACGCCGCCGGGACCCAGCCGCCGGAGTTGCCGGTGAAGGCGTTCCACTGGCCGGTCGAGCCGGTGTTCTTGCACGGGTTGCCCTGCGTCAGGTAGTGCAGCAGGAAGGGGTGCATGGCGGTCAGGTAACCCTGCTCGCACTCGATCGGCACGGTGTTCTTGGTCCGGCCGTTCTTGTCCGGCAGCGTCGTCCAGTCGTCGGCGCCCGCGGTGTGCGCCTCGACGATCACGTTGTCGAACCCGGTCTCGGTGCTGTAGGACAGCTGCGCCTGCAGCGCCGGGGCCTGCGCGGCGGTGACCGAGGTGAGGTCGATCGTGCGGGTCAGCCTGCGGTACAGGGCGTCCTGGTGGGTGCCCGCGACGTACCACTGGCCCTCGACCGGCTCGTACGGCCCGGCCGCGCCGGTGTAGTCGCCCGACTTCCAGCTGCGGAACTGCGGGAACTTGTCCGGCGGCAGGACCGTCGAGGTCACCTGGAAGCCGCCCGCCTCGTTCACCGGGTTGGACGCGGTGCCCGCCAGGTCGGCCTTGGTGGTGCCGAACGGCCTGCCGGCGCCGGTGAACCCGGTCGGCTTGCCGACGAGCTGCCGGTCGTAGGCGCCCAGGTAGTACTGGTAGAAGTCGTCCGACAGCAGCTCGCAGTCGTCGCGGAAGTTGCCCGACACCACGCAGGGCCGCTCCGGGTGACCCTTCAGGCCGTAGTAGATGCCGCCGCCGTTCAGCCGGTTGAGCGGGCCGTTGTAGCCGGCGGTCTCACCGGTGTACAGCAGCTTGCCGCCCTCGTTCAGGTACGAGCGGACCGACAGCACCAGGTCCTTGGCGCGGTCGGCGACCTGGGAGTCGCGGACGTTGCCGAGGTAGGTGCGGACAGGGTCGTCGGCGGCGTCCTGCGTCAGCCGGTTGTCGCCGAGGTACCACACCACGCCCTTGAAGTGCTTGAGCACGCCGAGGTCGTGCGGCACGCCGTCCTTGTCGATGTCCCAGACGGCCGGCCGGTGGCCGCTCGCCTTCACCAGGTCGGCGTACTGCTGGGCGTACTTGGGCGCGTTCGTCCCGGCGGGGTAGCTGGGGTTGACGCCCTTGTAGTCCTCGTCGGCGACGATGAGGACGTCGGCGCGGCCCTGGTCGCGGACGGTGTAGGTGAAGTGCCCGCTGTCGACGCGGCGCCCGTTCTTGGTGCCGCTGAACCACACCTCGACCTTGTCGCCGGGCTTCTGGCCGTGCACCTTGCCCCGGTACTCGGCGTAGTACAGGTCGTTCTCGCCGCCGTACCGCTTGCCGCCGCGCCACTCGCGGACGTCGGCGCGCCGGGCGTGGCCGCCGTTGATGCGGTAGTTCAGCTGCTTGCCCCGCAGCGACCGGCGGATCACCGACGCCGCCTCCTGGGTGCGGCCGTAGGACGCGGCGAACGCGTCGGGCTCGAAGTCGGCGGCGGTGCGGCCGACCGGCGAGACCGGCTCGTCGGGGTGCTGCGCGGACTTGCCGACCGAGATCGCCAGCGGCAGGTTGTTCTGGAACTCCTTGTTGATCAGCGTCTCGTCGTCGGGGAACTCGAAGCCGCTGCCGCAGTCCTCGGGCTTCCACGCGTCGTTGGGGTCGTAGTTGGAGGCGGTGACGCAGGTCGCCATCTCCGGGGTGATCGACAGGGCGCCGTAGACGTTGTCGGCCTGGCCGTCGGTGTCGCCGTTGGTGGTGTACAGCTGCGCGCCGAGCTCGGGCGTGTAGCCGGGGACGGCGGGGTGGTCGATGTCGCCGAGCAGCGCGTCGTGGATGACGTCGTCGGGGCTGCGGGTGAGGGCCTGCCAGCCGACGCCGTGCAGGAGCAGCTCGGCCGCCGAGTGGTAGTTCATGATGTACTTCGGCCGCAGCCGCCGGTACAGCCCCATCTGCGCCTTGGTCTCGGGCTCGGACGCCGCCGCCGGGCCGCGGTAGGTCTCGCTGGCCTGCTGGTCGCTGGAGCCCTCGTTGTCGTAGCCCCACTTGTAGGGGAAGTTGCGGTTCAGGTCGACGCCGTCGCCGCCGGTGATCTTGCCGTCACCGTTGTTGTCGCGGGTGTTCTTGCGCCACAGCCGGAAGTCGGGCTGGAACGTCAGGTCGTAGCCGTCGACGTTGACCACCGGGATGAACCACAGGTCGGTGCTGTCGACGATCTTGGTGACGTCGGCGTTCTTGCCGTAGTTCTCGGTGTAGTGGTGCAGCAGCCGGCGGATCATCTCGGGGGTGATCCACTCGCGGGCGTGCTGGTCGGCCTGGTAGACCACGGCGGGCCGCTTGCCGTCCTTGAGATGGGCCACGTCCTTGCTGACCCGGATCGCGGTGATCGGCTGGCCCTTGACGGACGTGCCGATGTCCACCGCGGTGGCGATGCCGGGATGGTCCGCGGCGACCTTGCGGATCTCCTCGCGGATGTTGCCGGCGCCGCTGTAGGGCCGGAACACCTTGTCGGGCGCGGCCTTGGCGCGCGCGGCGGCGTCCTTGCCCTTGACCTTGTGCAGTTCGAGCCGGACGCCGAGCCGGGCGAGCGCGGTGACCTGCGCGGCGTTCAGCACGGCCTGGACGTGGGTCTTGCCGTCCGCGCCCTTGCTGAAGGTGAGGTCCTCGCGGTCCACGCCGCGGTCCAGGAGCTTGATCTGGTCGGCGGTCAGGTCGCCGGCGTACACGTCGACGGCGGCGCCGGTCCGGGGCGGTCTGGGGGCCGCCTGGGCTGGGGCCGCGGCGAGCGCTCCGGTGAGGAGCGCCGACACGGCGAAGATCGAGGTGGCCGTCCGGGCGCGCGCATGGCGTGGCCGGAAGGTAAAGCGCCGGAAAAGTGAGCGCGTCATCGCGCCTCCCTGGCGTCGATCACAACGGGGGCTGGGTGATCGTCCGCCGGGAGGGAGAGGGTGTCAATGTGCCATCAATGCCAATTGCCAGATTCGGTCACTTTGGCGGGGATGTGCACCGATATGGGGGGCGGGGAGTCAGGGCCCCGTGCGCGCCGGTCCCGTGCCCGCCGGTCCCGTGCCTGCCGGTACCGCACCCGCCAGGACCGCGCGCACCAGCCCGGCGGCGAACTCCGCCGGATCGGCGGGCAGCCGCGCGCCGTCCGCCACGGTCGCCGGCCCGGCCAGCCGGGTCAGGAACGCGTGCTGCTGGCAGCCGCCGAGCAGCGCCGCCGCCAGGTAGGGCGGCGCGGCGTCCGGGCGCAGCCGCCCGGCGCGCTGCTCGGCCTCCAGGTAGCCGATCAGCGCGGCGTGCCCGAGGACGGGCCCCGCCGCCGCCCCGCCCGGCCGGGCCGGCTCGCCCTGCTCCTCGGCCGGGCCGTCCGCGCGCAGCCAGGCGATCAGGTCGGGATCGGCCAGCACCGGGCCGGTCATCGGCAGCAGCTCGGCGTAGAAGGCGGTCATCCGGGCGGCCAGCCGGGTCAGGTTCGCCTCGACGGTGCCCTGCCCGGCCGCGCCGAGCAGCTCGGCCATCGCCGCGCGCGCGCCGCTGGTCACCTCGCCGAGCGCCGCCGCGAACAGCGCGGTCTTGTTCGCGAAGTGGTTGTAGAGGCTGCCCTCGGAGACGCCGGCGGCGCGCGCGATCTCCTTGGTGGTGGCGGCGACGATGCCGCGGCCGCGGATCACCTCGATCGCGGCCGCCAGGATGCGGTCCCGCATGGACTCGGTCGCCGGTGCCACCGGTTCCCCTTTCGCCGGAGCTTATGAGTGAGTGCTCACCCATTATCGGGCACCGGACCTCTCATCGCCAGTTCCGCAGACCGCCAGCGTCCCGGCCTCACGCGAGGTAACTTCGTCTTTACTGCGGGTTGTCGGGGGTGTTACCGCAACGCCCCCCAGGGAGGGGTCCGCGTGGTCATCGCTCAAAATCAGCCGATGGCGTCATCGGGGGGAACACCGGGGCGCGACAGATCCGCCGCCGGCGCACGGGAGGAGGGCCCGGCGCCGCGCCTGCTCGGACAGCACCTGCTCGGGGTGGCGCCGATGGCCGTGGCCGGGCTCGACGGGCACGGCCGCATCAGCCACTGGAACCGCGCCGCCGGCGAGCTGTTCGGCGTGCCGCCCGGCCAGGCCGTCGGCCGCGCCGTCGGGTCGCTGCCGGGGTTCGCGCCGGCGCACCGGCTCGTCCCGGACCCGGCGCCGCCCGGTGCCACCTGCGGCACCTGCACGGTGCCGCGCGCGGACGGCGAGCCCGCCGAGGTCGGCTGGTGGCTCTACCCGGTCGGCAGGCCGGGCCCGGGCGACGACGCGACCGGCGGCGTCCGCCTGCTCGCCCTCGCCGTCGACCTGCGCGCCGTGCGCGAGGACGGGCCCGTCCTCGGCCTCGGCGACCTGCGGCTCGGCGCGCCCGCGGACGCGCTGCGCGGGCTGCGCGCCGAACCCGTGCTGGTGCCGGTCGACCACGGCGACGCGGCCCGGCTCGGCGCCCGCCTCGGCGAGCTGCTGCCGCTCGCGGGCCTGCCGTCCCCCGAGCGGCTCGCCCAGCGCATCCTGGACCTCGGCCACCCCGCGCTCGACCTCAGCGCCACCGTGCGGCTGCCGGTCGTCGCGCACTCGGGCGGCATGCCCCGCGCGCTGCGCGTCCGCGCCGCCGGGACGGCGGCCGGACCCGCCCCCCACGACCGCGAGGCGCAGGCCGTCCACGACCTGCAGCGCGCGCTGCTGCCCGCGGCGCCGCCCCGCGTCGCCGGGGCCGAGGTGTGCCTGACCTACCGGCCCGCCGCGCAGCCCGCGCGGGCCGGCGGCGACTGGTACGACGCGATCCCGCTGCCCGGCGGCCGCCTCGCCGTCGTGGTCGGCGAGGTGCTCGGGCACGGCCTCGCCGGCGCCGCGATCATGGGGCAGCTGCGCACCGCGGTGCGCACCCTGGCCCGCCAGGACCCGCCGCCCGCCCGGCTGCTGCGCCAGCTCGACGAGATCGCCCGCGATCTCGGCGACGAGCACATGGCCACCTGCCTGTACGCGGTGTACGACCCCGTCGGGCGGCGCTGCGAGGCCGCCGCCGCCGGGCACGTCCCGCCGGTGCTGGTCTCCCCGTTCGGCGAGGCCCGGGTGCTGGACGTGCCCGCCGGGCCGCCGATCGGCGCGGGCGCCGTGATCCCGGCGACGGGCGAGGATTTCCTGGCCGGCTGCGCCACCGGGTTCACCACCGTGGAGGTCCCCGTCGACGACGGCTCCCGGCTGGTGCTGTGCACCGACGGCCTGCTGAAGAGCCGCGACCGCGACGCCGCCGCGGGCCTGGCCGCCCTGCGCGAGCAGCTGGCGGGGGAGCAGCGGCCGCTGCGCGCCGCCTGCGCGGCGCTGCCCGGCGCGCTCGGCGCCGGCACGGCCGACGACATCGCGCTGGTCATGGTCGACTGCGACGGCATCCCCAAGGAGGACATGGCCGCCTGGGACCTGGCCGCCGAGGCCGAGATGGTGCCCCGGGCCCGCGCCGAGGCCGCCGCCAAGCTCGCCGAATGGGGCCTGACCGGGCTGACCGACACCGTCCAGCTGCTGGTCAGCGAGCTGGTCACCAACGCGCTGGTGCACGGCGCCGGCGAGATCATGATGCGGCTGATCCGGCTGGACACGCTGCGCTGCGAGGTCTACGACGACGGCCACGAGCTGCCGCGGCTCTGCCAGGCCGGCGCCACCGACGAGTCCGGCCGCGGCCTGCAGCTGGTCAGCCACCTGGCCGAGCGCTGGGGCACGCACCGCACCGACCGCGGCAAGGTCGTCTGGTTCGAGCACGCGCTGGAGAACGATCTGTGACCCCGGCCGGCTGGTAGGAAATTGTCGCTTCGGGGACAGCTACTTACCAAGGTCGCCGTCGGGTCTGATCGGTAGTGTCGGGGACCGGGAACAGCGGGGCTAGGGGATCGAGTGGGCCAGAGTCTGACGCTGCCGGTTCCGGAGGCGCTGCACGGCACCTACGCCGTCGCGTTCGCGGGCGCCCCGGCCGCTCCGCGTGAACTGGCGCGCGAGCAGGTACTGCTGCGCGTCCGGCCGCCGCTGCGCGACCTGGTCGTCGGCATGCTCGACAGCCCGATGCTCACCCTGGACCTGCGCCCCGCGGACGAGTTCCCGCCGCTGCCCGCCGACCTGCTCGCCGCCTACCGGGCCGCCCCCGCCGATCTCGCCGCGATCGCGGGGGCCTCCCACCTGCTCGCGGTGCGCGCCGCCTACCGGCCCGGCTGGCCGCCCGCGCACGAGTGGGCCACCCGCGCCGTCGCGGGCGCGCTCGGCGCCGCCGCGGGGGCGCCGGTCGTCGACGTGTTCACCCCGCGGGTGCTGTCCCCGGCCGAGCTGACCGCCTCGCTGCCCGGCGCGGACGGCGAGATCCGGCTGACCGACTGGATGCTGCTGCCGCACACCGCCGGGCCGCACGGCTTCTGGTTCACCACCAAGGGCCTCGCCCGCTTCGGGCTGCCCGAGCTGCAGACCGAGAACGTCCCGCCGCCGCTGCTGGAACCGTGGGGCCGGCTGCTCAACGGCCTCGCCCGCCGCGTCCTGGACCTCTGGCTGGACGAGCTCGCCGCGCACGAGACGCCGCTGGTGGTGGACCTCCCCGAGATCGTCTCGGTCGGGCTGCAGGACGTCGCCGCCGCCCAGGGCGCGGCCGAGCAGATGCGCCGCGAGGTGTCGGTGCGGCTCCGGCTGGACGAGGAGGGCGAGGTCCCGGTCCTCACCGTGCTCGCCGCCGAGGACGGCCCCGACCGCCTGGAATCGCTGTGCGCGGCCCTGTTCGGCATGCCGCACCCGGAGGTCCTCTAGCCATGACCTGCGGCCTTGCCGATGCCCCCGGTTTCTGCGCAGGATCGGTGACGTGAGATTCGGACCCCGCGAGAGCCCAGGCCCCGATCCCGAGCATCCGGACGGGGAGCGTCCCGTCCCGCACCCCGGCGACATCCACGTGGCCGGGAGCAGGAAGAACGGTCCCGGCCAGGCCCCCGCCGACTGGGTCCCCGTCCAGGCCCCGCCGCCGCGTACTCCGCCGCCTCCGCCCAGCGTGCCGCCGCCGCGCACCGAATGGGCCGGGCAGCGGCCGCAGGCGCCCGAGCTGCCGCCGCCGGGCCCCGATCCCGCCGAGTGGACCCGGCTGCCGTCGTCCGGGAACGCCCCGGCCGAGCCCGTGGTGGAAGAAATCGCGGTGGACGAAACAGCGGTGGAAGAAACCGAGCCCGCCTCTGACAAGCCGGCCCCGTCCCGGCGCGGCCTGTCCACCGAGCCGCCCCCGTCCGCCCGCACCCGGGAGGACATCCCCGCGCAGCCCGCGCCCTGGGCCGCCGGGCAGGCCGGCCGTTCCTACGACCGGCCCCCGGCCGCCGAGGAGCCGGACCCGATGGCCGATCCGCAGCGGCGCCGCGCGCTGGTGGACGCGTTCGTCGCCGAGTTCGTGGGCAGCGCGACCTGGCAGGCGACGCTGGCGGTGCTGGAGGGCGCGTTCCCCGGCCTCGGCATGGCGGCCGCGCTGCGGGGCCGCACCGAGGAGGTGTGGCGGTCCATCGACGCGCTCGACCGGTCCGGTGCGCGCAAGCTCGGCGTGCCGGTCTGGGCCGACGAGGCCGGCATGGCGTTCGACCTCAGCGCGCACCGGCCGCCCGCGTCCGCGCCGACCGGACCGGCGCGCCGCCGCGCCGTCCGGCCGCGCGCGTCCCGGCCGTACGCGGGCGCGTTCGTCGTCGACACCCTCGACCCGCTGCGCTACCACCGGGCCGTCGGCGGCCCGCGCGCGCCGCAGGACGGCGCGCCCGCGCCGCGCTCGCCCGAGGGCGACGACACCGGCGTGGTGATCGTCGCCGATCTCGCCGCCGCCGGGCCGCGGGTGCTCGACTCGGCCGCGCTGTGGCGGTACGCGGGCCGGGTGGTGGCCGCCATGGCCGACGCGCCGGCCGGCGAGCCCGCCGCCGACCCGGGCCGGGCCCGCACCCGCCGGATGCTGCGCGCGCTGCGCCGGGTGGTGTTCGTCGACCCCGCGCTCGGCGTCGGCCTCTGCCTGCAGATCGACGCGGCCCGCACGCCGCGCTGCCTGCTGGCGTTCGGCGTGGACCGCACGGAGGTGGCGGCCCCGCGCTTCGTGCGCCTGTGACCCGCGGCTAGCCGGTTCTGCCCGAGGGGGGCGCCCTCCACACCCCCCGGGCGGCCTGCGGCCGGTCAGTCGGTAGCGCGCAGCCTGGACAGGTCGCAGCGCAGGTCCGCGGGCAGTTCGCGGACCTGAGCGGCGAGCTCCCACGGCTCGGCCGCGTCGGCGGCGTCGTCGGGCAGCAGGCCGCACAGGAACCCGCTCGCGGTGCGCACCGCGGTGAACGGCCCGATCCGCGCGACGCCGCCGCCGCGCAGCTGCGCCAGCTCGGTGAGCAGCGCGCCGAGGGCCGGGTGCTCCTGCGGGGCGGTCATGTCGCGGGCGTGGCCGAACAGCTCCTCGGCGAGCTCGTCCGGCCGCCGGCCCGACAGGTGGTAGGCGGTGCCCCAGAAGTCGCCGCCGGCGCCCTTGGCGACGCGCTGGTCGCGGATGCGCACCCGCAGCCCGTACCCGGCGGCGCAGCCCTCGTAGGCCTCGCTGAGCAGCGCGTCGGCCTCGCCCTCCTCGCTGAGCAGCAGGCCGGTGGCCAGGCCCTCGCTGCGGGCGAGCCGGTCGAGCATCTCGGCGTGCAGCTCGCCGATGTCGTGCTCGACGACGTCGAGCGAGCGGGCGAGGGCGCGCTGGGCGTCGCGGTCCAGGTCCAGCGCGTCCAGCTGCGCCGCCAGCTCGGCGAAGTCCTTCTCCAGCCGGTCGACGCGGTCGGTCAGCGCGTCGACGCGCTCCAGCGCCCGCGGGTCGCCGGCGACGGCCGGCGGTTCGTCGGTCACCGGCACGGCGGCCGGGGGGCCGGACGGGGCCTCGGCCGGGTCTTCGGCGGGCGCGGCGATCTTCGCCTGCAGCGCCTCGTGCCGCCGGGTCAGCTCGGCGACCTGGGCGCGCAGCTCGCGCAGCTCGGCCTGCGCCCGGGGGAGGCGCTTGTCGGACGCCAGGTAGAGTTCGCGCCCGGCGATCGCCAGGCAGAGCAGGACCAGGACCACGGTCGTCGTCATCAGGCTCCTCGGGGGCGGGGCTCCTCACCCGACCCTAGCCATCTCCCGGCGCGTTGGCCGATAAGGCGGCGGATCCCGTCCGAAACGCCCCATGAGTCCGCTGGCCGGGGCCCGGTTCCGGTCAGCCGAACAGGCCGCCGAGCAAGTCGCCCAGCACCTCGCCGATACCGCCGGCTATCTCCCCGGCCACCTCGCCCGCGAGGTCGCCGACGGCGCCGTTGGCCGCGTCGGCGATGGCGTTGCCCGCCTGGTCGGCGAGCCAGCCGCCGGCCTGCTGGCCGGCCCAGCCGACCGCCTGGCCGGCCACGTACCCGGCGACGGCGTCGGCGCCCTGCATGACCGGGTAGCCGGCCGCGCCCACGGCCGCCGCGCCGACGACGCCGGCGGCGGCCACACCGCCGACGATCCCGGCGGCGCCCCAGCCGTGGCCGTGCAGCCCGTGGTGCGGCGCGTGCGGGGCGCCGTGGTGATGGTGGTGCACCTGCTGGTAGGGCGCGGGAGGCGGCGGAGCGTGGTGGCCGTGCTGCGGAGGCGCGTACGGCATGTGCGGCGCCTGCGGCTGCGGCTGCGGGGGCGCCTGCGGGTACTGCGCTGCGGGTGCGTACGGCGCCTGCCCGCCCGGCGGCGGCGGGACGGCACCCGGGTACTGGCCGGGAGGCGGCGTCGGCGCGTGGCCGGGAGCATGACCTGGAGCGTGCCCCGGCATGTGACCCGGCGCGGGCGCGTGGCCCGGCCCGGCCGGAGGCGGCGGCGGGAACTGCCCGTGTCCGCCGCCCTGCCCGGGGCCGCCGTATGCAGCGGGAGCGAGCGGAGCCTGCTGTCCCGGGGCAGGCGGAGGCGGCGGGAACGCCGAGGGGCCGCCAGGCGGCGGCGTCGGGGCGTGCCCCTGGTTCGCGCGCGGCGGGGGCGGCGGGAAGTTGGACGGCCCGCCGGGCGGCGGCGTCGGAGCGTGCCCGGGCGGCGGCGGAGGCGCCCCGTGGTGGTGGGAAGACGACCCGTGGTGGGAGGCCCCGTGGTGGGATGCACTGCGCGGCAGCCGCGTGGCCGCCTCCAGCCACTCGCTGATCTTGGCGGGCCAGTCGGTCTCGGCCGCCTCGGGGTGCCCGACCTGGAACGCGCCGAACGCATCATCCGACGCCGACCGCTGGTCGGCGCGCAGCTTGAACGTCATCGCCCCCGGGCTCGCCACGAAGCTCAGCCCGACCCGGTCCAGCCGCCCGTGGAACTGCGGCGGCGGCGCCAGGTGGATCTCCTGGTGGAACGGCAGCTGCTGCGGCACCCCGCGCAGCCTGGACGACTCGAACGTGACGTGCTGGATCTTGAAGCCGAGCTGCGCGATCGCCGCCAGCACCCACTGCTGCGACTGCAGCGGCTCCACCGAGATCGGGTCGACGTCGCCGGGGTCGGGCGCCCCCTTGACGTCCACCTCGGTGCACAGGCCGATGGTGAAGCCGGGCAGCTCGCGGCCGAGCACGGTGGTGAACGGCAGCTCGTAGGGGAGCGGGATGGAGAACGACAGGTCGCGCTCCTGCCCGGCCTCCAGCCGGAACGCGCGGGTCAGCGCGCCGCGGTAGACCTCCGGGCCGGCGGTCTCGCCGCCGTACCCGTCGGTCATCCGCGGCATCAGCGCGATCGTGACGTGCCGGATGTCGGACGGCCCGTGCCCGCCGCGCAGATGCACCTTGCCCGCCACCACCCCGCCGGGGCGGCAGTTGGGCTCGGCCAGGATCGTCTCCACGGTGGGGCCCGGCGCGCCGTACCCGCCGTGCCCGCCCGCCATCTGCCCGTAGGACACCGGCCGTCCCCTTTCGCGCCGCGCGGGGACGCCCCCGCGTCAAGTCAGACGGACCCCACCTTGCCATCGGTTCACCCGGCAAGGGGACATCCGCGTAAAAAACGCCTATTCGGCGACGGTCACCGGCGCGTACCCGAGCTTCTCCAGCGGCCCGCGGATCTGCGCGGCGTCGCCGACCGCGATGACGGTGAGCGCCTCGGGGTCCACGTGCTCGCGGTAGGCCCGCGCCACGCCGTCCGGGGTCGCCGCGCGGACGGCGTCCAGGTAGCGGCGCGGGTAGTCGGCGCCGAGGTCGTTGGCGGCGGCGTCGGCGAGCTCGGCGGCGACCGAGCGGGCCGTCTCGTACTCGGCGGGCGCCCGGTCGGCCAGGGCGCTCACCGACGAGGTGCACTCCTCGCCGGTGACCCCGTCCGCGACGACGCTGCGCAGCCCGGCCAGGGCGTCGGCGACGGCGTCGCCGGTGACCTCGGTGTGCACCGACCCCTGGGTGATGAACAGGCCGCAGTGCCGCAGCCGCAGCAGCCCGGCCCGCACCCCGTAGGTGTAGCCCTTCTCCTCGCGCAGCACCGCGTTCAGCCGCGAGGTGAGGCCGCCGCCGAGCACGTGCGAGGCGACCGTCAGCAGCGGCCAGTCCGGGTGCGCGCGGTCGGGCACGCCGTGCCCGAGGGCCAGGTAGGTCTGCACCGAGCCGGGCCGGTCCACGATGACGATCCGCGCGGCGTCGCCCGGCGGGACCGTGTCGGCCGCGGGCAGCGCGGGCCCGGCGGCGGTCCAGCCGTCCAGCGCGGCGGCGAGCGCGGCGTCCACGCCGGTGCCGGCCAGGTCGCCCGCCACGACGGCGGTCGCCTCGCCCGGCGCGGCCGAGCCGTAGAACGCGCGGACGTCGGCGCCGCCGATCGCGCCGACCGACTCGCGGGTGCCGCCGGTCGGGGTGTGCGCGCGGGCGTCGCCCGGGAACAGCACCGCGCGCAGCTCGCGCATGGCGCGGGTGCCGGGGTCGGCGTCCTCCTGTGCGATCTCCTCCAGCCGCTCGCGGCCGAGCCGGCGCACGTCCTCGTCGGCGAGCGCGGCCTCGCGCAGCACCGCCGAGAACAGCTCCAGCGCGGGGGAGAGGCGGGTGACGGGCACGTCCAGCGCGACCCGCAGCGCGGTCAGGTCGGCCGAGGCGTACAGGCTGGCGCCGAGCCGCTCGAACGCGGCGGTCAGCTCGGTGCCGCCGCCCGGCCGGGTGCCCTCCAGCAGGGCGCGGGCGGTGAGCGTGGCCACGCCCTCCAGCCCGCGCGCCTCACGGCCGGCGCCGGCGTTCAGCACCAGCCGCACCGACGCCAGGCGCCGGCCCGGCAGGTCGCAGCGCAGCGTGGCGGGGCCGCCGGGCACCTGACCGGGCGTGCCGGCCGGGAACGCCCAGGCCGGGATCGGGCCGGGGACGGGGCGTGGCTGCAGCGTCAGGCTCACGACGCACCTCCGTAGTTCAGCGCGGTGCGCGAGCCGGGCACCAGCCAGCGGCCCGCCATGTCCTTGATCTGGTCGGCGGTGACGGCCGCGGCGCGGCTCGGCGCGGAGAACACCCGGGCCGGGTCGCCGAACTGGGTGGCGTTGGCCGAAAGGGCGTTGGCCAGGCCCGTCACGGTCTCGGTCTGCTCCAGGAAGCCGCGCTCGGCCTGCGCGGTCGCCCGCGCGGTCTCGTCGGCGTCCGGGCCCTCGGCGGCGAACCGGGCGAGCTCCTCGTCCAGCACCTCGGCGATCTTGGCCGGGTCGGGGCCGACGGCGTCGACGATGGCCAGCGACGGGCCGCCCACCAGCCGGGTCACCCCGGCCCACACCTCGGTGGCGATCTCGTCGCGGCGCACCATCCGGTCGTACAGCCGCGAGCCGGAGCCGCCGCCGAGGATCTCCACCGCCAGCTCGGCGGCCTCGATGTCGGCGCCGCCGTCGCCGGGCAGCGGGAACATCGCGAAGTAGGCGGGGGACGGCACGTCCTCGTCCACCCTCTCCACCCGGACCTCGCCGAGCGGGCCGAGGTCGCCCGGCCGCGCGGCCGGCGCGGCCGGTCCGGCGGGCAGGCCGCCGAAGTAGCGCTCGACGGCGGCCAGCGCCGCCTCGGGGTCGACGTCGCCGACGATCGACAGCACCGCGTTGCCCGGCGCGTACCAGGTGCCGAAGAAGTCGGCGCAGTCCTCCAGCGTGGTCGCGTCCAGGTCCTCCATCGAGCCGATGGGGGTGTGCGCGTAGGGGTGGCCCGCCGGGAACGTCAGCCGGCAGAGCCGCTCGAACGCGGTGCCGTACGGCTGGTTGTCATAGCGCTGCCGCCGCTCGTTCTTCACCACGTCACGCTGGTTGTCCAGGTTGGCCTGGGTGAGCGCGGCGGGCAGGGTGCCCATCCGGTCGGCCTCCAGCCAGAGCGCGAGCTCCAGGTGGCTGACCGGGACGGTCTCGTAGTAGTTGGTGCGCTCGAAGGAGGTGCTGGCGTTGAAGGTGGCGCCGGCGCTCTCCAGCAGCGCGGCGTGCTCGCCTTCGGCGACGTTCCCCGAGCCCTGGAACATCAGGTGCTCGAAGAGGTGCGCCAGGCCGGTGCGGCCGGCGACCTCGTGCCGCGAGCCCACGCCGTACCAGATGTTCACGGCGGCCAGGGGTACGACGTGGTCTTCGCAGACCACCACCCGCAGGCCGTTGGCGAGCATGTGCTCGTGCAGCGGCTGTTCGGCCACGGAGCGCTCCCGTCCGGTGGTTGGTCGGTTGAACGGATCGCGCCGCACGCGGAGTAGGCCTGGCCGACCCCGACGGCGGGCTTGATCTCCGTCTCACCGTACCGTTTCACCACGCCCCGGATAGCCGGACGAAAGACCCCGGCGGCCCTTTCAGGGGGTGCGGTCACGCATGCGCTGCGCGGTGGGCTTCCAGCGCCTCGTCCAGCGAGCCGTGCAGCACGAAGATCTTGGTCAGCTGGGTCACGTGGAAGACGCGCCGGACCCGGTCGTTGACCCCCATGAACGACATGGAGCCGTCGCGCGCGCGCAGCCGGTGGTAGATGCCGACGAGCACGCCGAGGCCGGTGGAGTCCAGGAAGGTGACCTCGCCGAGGTCGACCACCAGGTGCAGGCCGCCGTTGTCGATGATCTCCAGGAGCATCTCGCGCAGCCGGGGGCTGGTGAAGACGTCGATCTCGCCGCGGATCGTGACGACGGTCAGGTCCTGTTCGGTACGGCTCTCGACGGCGAATTCCACGGGTGGTGCTCCTTGTCCGGCTGGCCGATGGTGGGAATGTGGCGTATACCCGTCGGCCGGGCGGTTATCCCCCGCGCGGCTACGCGGTCGGCTGGGCGCCGCCCGCGCCGGGAGCGCGGAACAGGGCCCATACGACCTTGCCCTCGGGCAGGCCGCGCCAACCCCAGCGGACGCTGAAGGACTCGACCAGGTGCAGGCCGCGGCCGGTCTCGGCGATGTAGTCGGGCTCTTTACGGCGCGGTGCGGCGGGGCTGGCGTCGATGATCCCGCACAGCAGCCAGGGCGCCTGGTGGTACAGCCGCAGCTGGATGGCGGCCGGGGCGGAGCCGAGCGGGTCGATCAGCGCGCCGAAGCCGTTGCGGGCGTTCCAGCGCGGCGCGCCGCAGGGCGTGCCGCCGCTGTGCCGCAGGGCGTTGGTGACGAGCTCGGACACGACCAGGGCGACGTCGTCGCCGAGCGCGCCGAGGTGCCAGGAGTCCAGCCGGGTGAGGGCGAAGTGCCGTGCGTCGGTGACCGACTCGGGGTCGGGCAGCACGGTGAAGGAGGTGGCCGGGCCGAGCGGGTCGACCAGCGCGTCCAGGGCGCGGTCCAGGCGCGGCGGCAGGTCGCAGGATTCGGGTACGGGCATCGAGTGCACTGCTTGGTCCTGTGTCTCCGTCGATCCCGAGGCAGGATCCATGCTCCAGCGCGTCGCCTGGTGCGCTTGGCGTGACGTCATTCCCGGGACCCCGCAGAGTGTTCTCGTTGTGCAGCCGTGGCTCGGAAGTCTCGTGCGTTATCCTGCGCATCGTAGCGTGCGAATGCAAGGCCCAATGCACGTGCACGAAGTTTTCCACAAGAAGCTGTGCGTACTTCACAACAAGCGCGCACAGCCGCACAAGAAGTCCAGGTCGGGCTCCGCGCATCGCGGAACCTCGGCACCAGAAGGTGATCAGAGGTCTCCGCAGGACAGGGGGGCGAGTGGCACACTAGGTTCGCTGTCCGTCCAAGGGACCGGGAGGTTGGGCGTGGCTCCAGAGACGCCGGGAAGCGGATCGACGGTTCGTCGCATCCTGCTCGGATCACAGCTGCGCCGACTGCGGGAGGCGCGGAACGTGACCCGGCAGGACGCCGGCTACGTCATCCGCGCGTCGGAGTCCAAGATCAGCCGACTGGAACTGGGCCGGGTCAGCTTCAAGGAGCGCGACGTCGCCGACCTGCTCACGCTGTACGGCGTGGACGACGAGGCCGAGCGCGAGTCGCTGCTGCAACTGGCCAGGGACGCCAGCACCCCAGGGTGGTGGCACCGCTACAACGACGTCCTGCCGAGCTGGTTCCAGACCTATGTCGGCCTGGAGGAGTCGGCGGCCCTGATCCGCACGTACGAACTGCAGTTCGTTCCGGGACTGCTGCAGTCCGAGGGGTACGCGCGGGCGGTCATCCGGCAGGGCAACGCCGACGCGGCCGAGCACGAGATCGACCAGCGGGTGGAGCTGCGCATGCAGCGCCAGGAGCGGCTCACCGGGCCGCAGGCCCCGCGTCTGTGGGCGGTGCTGGACGAGGGGGCGCTGCGGCGTCCCATCGGCGGCCCGGAGGTGATGCGCGGCCAGTTCGAGCACCTCATCGAGATGTCCAAGCTCCCCAACGTCACCATTCAGATCATGCCGTTCCGCTTCGGTGGCCACGCCGCCGAGGGAGGGGCGTTCACCGTCCTGCGCTTTCCCGAGCAGGACCTGCCGGACGTGGTTTACGTCGAGAACCTCACCGGCGCGATGTACCTCGACAAGCGCGACGACGTCGACACCTACCTGCAGGCGATGGAACGCCTCTGCGTCGACAGCGAGACCCCGGAACGCACCGTCGAGCTTCTCGGTGATCTTCTCAGAGAGACATGATGCTCCAGACCGACAACGGCCACACCCAGGCCGGCCCGACCACCTACAACGGGATGCCCGCCACCAGCCTCCAGGGGGCGCGCTGGCTGAAGTCCCGCCGTAGCAACTCGCAAGGAAACTGCGTCGAGATGGCCGAGCTGCCGGGCGGCCGCATCGCGATGCGCAACTCCCGCCATCCCGAGGGCCCGGCCCTCATCTACACCCGCCCGGAGATCGAGGCCCTGATCCTTGGAGCCAAGGACGGCGACTTCGACCATCTCCTCGGCGCCGGCAACTGACCGGCCGCTCGCCGGCCGCCACGGGGGCGTTCCCGGGGACCGATCCCCGGGAACGTTCGGCATTCGGGATCAGCCGCAGTTCCCGTAGGGGGCCGCCGCGCCGTTCCCGCCGAAGCGGACGCACTTCTTCGCGGCCGACACGAAGACCGGCCCCGCGTACCACTCGAACGAGCCGCTGTCGCCCACCTGGCCGCCGCCGCTGCGCTGGATCCACACCGACACCGGTGACCTCTTGCCGACGTTGCGCGTCTTCAGCGTGACGGCGCAGTTGTAGCCCGAGCTGTTGTAGAGCAGGTACGCGGTACCGCCGGAGCCCGAAACCGAGCGCTGGACGTAGTAACCGCCACCGTGGCCGCCGCTGTTGCACACGGCCTGGGGCGTGTACTTGTTCGCCGGCTCCCGGGCGGGCGGGGGAGTGGTGCCCGGGGCCGGCTTCTGGTCCTGGCCCTGGTCTTTGCCCTTGGGCTGCTCTTCCTTCTTCTTGCCGCCGGGCTTGTCCTTGCCGTTCTCGTCCTTGCCCTGGTCTTGCGGCTTGGGCTTCGGCCGGCCCTTCTCGTCCTTCTCCCCACCGCCGAGGCCTGCCGAGCCGCCGTTGCCGGCCTGCTCCGCAGCAGCGGCCTGCCGGTCGTTCTTGGTGCCGCCGTCGCCGCCGCCGCTGCTGCCGGGACGCGTCGCGGCCCAGACCGCCCCGCCCGCCACCACGGTGAGCACGGCCACCGCGGCGGCCACCGGGACGAGCCGCCCGCGCCGCACCGGGCCGTCCGGGACCGGCGTCGTCGAGCCGGACGCCGGTTCGGGCGCGGGCTCGGGGCCGAGGTTCGGCACGAACGGGGGCAGCGGCGGGAGCATCGGCGCGGGTACCGCGCCGGGGGCCGGCGCGGGCGGCGGCGCCGCGAACGGCGTGACGGCGCCGCCGACCAGCCGCTCCTGCGCCTGCCGCGCCGTCGGGCGCAGCGCGGGGTCCTTGGCCAGGCACGACGCGACCAGCCCGCGCAGCGGCTCGGACAGCACGCCGAGGTCGGGCTCGCCGGTCAGGATGCGGTTCATCACCGCGGCCATCTCGTCGTTGCCGAACGGCGACCAGCCGTTCGCCGCGAACACCATCGTGCTGCCCCAGGCGAACATGTCCGAGGCCGGGCCGACCTCGTCGCCGGTGAAGTGCTCGGGCGCCATGTAGGCGGGGGTCCCGACGTTCTGCGTCTCGCCGGCCGCGCCGAGCGCCCGCGCCACGCCGAAGTCGATGACGCGCGGGCCGTCCGGCCCCATCATCACGTTGTGCGGCTTGAAGTCGCGGTGCACGATGCCGGCCTGGTGGATCGCGATGAGCGCGGTCAGCGTGCCGACCGCGAGCCGCTCCAGCGCGCCGTCGGTGCGCGGCCCGTCGTTCTGGACGATGACGTGCAGCGACCGGCCCGGGACGTACTCGCTGACGATGTAGGGCCGGTCGCCGTCCACGTCGGCCTCGAGCACCTGCGCGGTGCAGAAGCGGGCGACCCGCTTGGCCACCTCGACCTCCCGCACGAAGCGGGCGCGGGCGGTCCCGTCGCCGGCCAGCCCGGGGTGCAGCAGCTTGATCGCGACGCTCGCACCGGACGCGGCCCGGCCGAGGTAGACCGTTCCCTGGCCGCCCTCGCCGAGCCGCCCGGCGATCTCGTAGCCGCCCAGCCGCGGCGGGTCGCCCGCCCGCAGCGGATGGGAGTCGGGCATCGTCCTGTCCGTCACGCCGCATCTCTTCCGTCGCTCGCGTCCCCGCTACCCCGAGGGTGTCCGGGACACGATGGTAGGTGCTTCGCGCAACGGGCGTACCGCCGCGGGTCAGGCGCCGGTGCCCTCGGTGGGCAGTCCCGCCTCGGCCCAGTCCTGGATGCCGCCGGGGTAGACGCGGACGTCGCCGTAGCCGAGGCGCTCCAGCCGTGCGGCCACCGCCTTGCTGTTGTTGCAGGCGGGGTTGGAGCAGTAGGTGACGATCGCGGCGTCCCGGTCGGGGAGCAGCGCGGCCGCCTTGGCGTCCACCTCGTCCTCGACCAGGTTCAGTGCGCCGGGCAGGTGCCGCTGGGCATAGTACGACTCGGGCAGCGCGTCGACGACGATGACGGAGCCCTCCTTGACGGCGGTCTGCAGGTCGTCGCGGGTGATGGTGGCGGCCATTGGCCCTCCCAAGAAAGTGGACTACAGTCCGGTTGAAGGTTCGAGCAGGACAGTATCGGACTGCGGTCCGTTTAACAAGGGGTGAGCATGGACCTGGAGCTGATGCGGACGCCGCCGCCGAAGGAGCGGGCGGACGCGGCGCGCAACCGCGTCAAGGTGCTGACGGCGGCGGCGGAGCTGTTCGCGCTGCACGGCGTCGAGGCGGTTTCGATGGATGCGGTCGCCGCCGCCGCAGGAGTGGGTAAAGGGACGCTCTTCCGTCGCTTCGGCGACAAGGCCGGGCTCGCCTCCGCTCTCCTGGACGAGCGCGAACGCGTCCTGCAAGAGGAGATCCTGAGCGGCCCGGCGCCCCTCGGGCCCGGAGGCGCCGCGCCGTCCGAGCGGCTGCACGCCTTCATCGACGCCTACCTGGACTACGCGCTGACCCACCTGCCGCTGCTGCGCATGTCGGAGACGGCGTCCCCGGGCGCCCGGTACCGCATCGGCTCCTACCGGTTCTGGCACCGGCACGTCACGATCCTGCTCGGCGACGCCCCTGACGCGCCCGCCCTCGCGCACGCTCTGCTGGCGCCCCTCGGCGCCGAGCACCTCACCGCGACGGCCGGGGAACTGGGCGCGGACCGCGTCCGGGTGGCCGTGCACGCGCTCGTCCCATAGAAAAAGCCCCCGCCGAAGCGAGGGCTTTGGGTGGCTCTCAGGTGCTGGTCAGCAGGCCGGGTCGGGGGTCCGCCGCGTGGAGCGCAGTCCCGCCCGGCCGGTCTCCTCGCCTGGCGGGCCCTCCGGGGCGTGGTGGCGTTCCAGGCGGGCGGCGACCGCGAGGGCGCGCAGGGAATGCGTCCTCAGGGCCTTGTGTTCGGTACTGCGGGGGCGGGGGATGCTGCTGGGCACGAAGCCTCCATGGTGTGTTGGGGATACCTGGGGTACCCGGAGTTGCGGTTCTTGCACGCAATGGTTGCAACCGCAAACGTTCCCGCCTTATTCCGGTCGGCATCGAACTTTCTGAATTAACGTCTGCAAGCGCCTCCAGGCGTTAGAGCGGTTACCGTCCGTGCGACCCCGGGTGACAGCATGGTCCCGTGAACGTGAAGAACGCCGCGCCGGCGCTCGGTGAGCCGCTCGGCATCGAGTTCGGCAACACCCGCTACGCCGTGCGCGGCGAGGTCCGGGAGGGCCTGGCGAGCCCCGCCCTGCTGGCGTCCTGGCTGCAGGACCACCCGATCCCGCGCGCCGACCAGGCCGTCCCGGCGCTGACGCCGGACGACCTGCCGCGCTTCGTCGCGCTGCGCGACGCGATCCGCGCGCTGGCCCGGCACGCCGCCGACGGCACCGAACCCGCCGCCGGGCCCTTGGCCGTCGTGAACGACGCCGCCGCGCTCGCGCCCGGCTGGCCGCACCTGTCCTGGCGCTCCGGGGCGGCCGAGCGCACCGCCGCGCCTCCGGTCGACGCCGTCCTCGCCGCGATCGCCGGCTCGGCCGTCGAGGTCTTCGGCGGGCCCCTGCGCGACGCCGTCCGCGCCTGCGGCGGGCCCGGCTGCGTGCTGTTCTTCGTCAAGCGGCACCCGCGCCGCGAGTGGTGCTCGCCCGGCTGCGGCAACCGCGCCCGGGTCGGCCGGCACTACGCGCGGCATCGCGGGCACGGCTAGTTTGCATTACTATCTAGGCCGTACCTCGACCTAGGAGGAGCGCCATGCCCGCCGACCGCCGCGCCAGCTGGCTGAAGGGCGTCCTGGACCTGCTGGTCCTCGCCGGCCTCACCGAGGGCGAGAACTACGGCTACGAGATCGCCAAGTCCCTCGCCGAGGCCGGCCTCGGCGAGATCAAGGGCGGCACCCTGTACCCCGTCCTCAACCGCCTGGAGGAGGCGGGCCTGGTGACGGCCGAGTTCCGCGCCACCGAGCGCGGCCCCGGCCGCCGCTACTACAGCCTCACCCCGCAGGGCCGCGCGACCCTCGCCGAGCAGGGCGCGATGTGGCTGACCTTCGACGCCTCGGTCCGCTCCCTGCTCGCCCGCGGAGACGTCCGATGACCTACTTCGACGACCTGGCGACCCACCTGGCCGCCCGCGGCCGCACCCCCGGCGAGATCACCGGCACGATCGGCGAGCTCACCGCCTACCTCGCCGAGAGCGGCGCCGCCCCCGAGGAGGAGTTCGGCCCGCCCGCCGAGTTCGCCGCCGCCCTCGCCCCCGGGCCCGCCGCGCCGCCCGCCGCGTCGGCCGAGACCTGGACCTGGACGGCCGACGCCTTCCAGGACCGCGCCCGCCTGAACGAGCACGGCGACCAGGGCTGGGAGGTCGAGCGCGTCGACCGCCTGGGCCGCTTCGTGTCCCGCCGCTCCCTGGACCGCCCGCTGCGCTGGGAGTACCGCCGCGAGATCCACGTCCCGGGCCTGGCCGCCCGCCTCGCCCCCGACGGCTGGGAACCCTGCGGCACCTGGATGCACCTGGAGTACTTCAAGCGCCCCAAGGCGGCCTCCGAGGGCCCGGCCGGCGAACTGGCCGACCCCCCGGCGGCCCCGTCCCGCCACGCCTACTACGGCCGCCGCTTCTGGACCTTCATCGCCTGCTACCTCGCGTTCCTGGCCGCCGCCACCACCGCCTGGTTCCTGCTCGGCGACGGCAAGGGCAACGGCTTCATCCCGGGCGCCCTGACCGGCGCCACCCTGGCCGCCCTGGCGGTCCTCATCCAGCAGCTGGTGACTACGCGTGGCAGGGCGCGCAGGCGATGAGCGCGGCGGCGGCCTGACGGGCCACCTGCTCCACGCCCTGCCGGGCGTCGTCCATGCTCAGCGGCTTCGTCTGCTTGATCGACTTGGGTGCGGCGGGCGCGTCGGTGCCCCCGTAGATCAGCTCGACGTGCAGGTTGGCCAGCCGGAACCGCAGGATGGCGTTGCCGAACAGCGCGTTGTTCAGCGGACCCTGCTTGGTCGCGACATAGGACTCGTCGCCGATCCCCGCGAGCGGGATGAGCGGCCCGTAGACGGCGCCCTTCTTCGTGGTGTTCGCGCTGGAGGCCACCTGGCGGCGGCCCTCGGCGAAGTCCGAGCCGGCCTTCATCACCCCGTCCCGGCCGGTGCCGTCGGTCCGCAGGACGATCTTGATGTGCAGGCTGCGCGCCTGCTGTATCCGGGCGCCGGCCTGGTTCTGGGACGTCCACACGCAGCCGATCGCGCGGCCGTCCCCGGTCGCGGCGTCCACCGGGTCCTTCAGCAGCGGCCCGTGCCGCTCGACGGGGACCAGCGCGTCGATCAGCTGCTGCTGGACGAGGGCGCAGACCCCTTCGACCTTGGTGAACCCGGCCTTGGCGGGATCGGGCGACGCCGCGACCGCCGGCGGGGCCTTCCTGGCCGGCTTGTCGTCGGAGCGCAGCGCGGTGACGCCCCAGGCCGTCCCGGCGGACAGCACCGCCACGGCCGCACCGGCCGCGCCGGCCAGCAGCCACGTCCGCCTCCGCGAGGACGGCGCGGCCGGCGCGCCGTCCGCCGCGGCGGGCGCGGTGAGCGGCGCGGCGGCCCATCCGGCGTGGACGATCGCGGTGGCGGCCCGCTGGGTGTCGTGCGTGCCGACGAGCCCGGTGAGGAGCTGCTCGGCGCTCGGCCGCCGCCTCGGGTCGGGTTCCAGCGCCGCGCGGACCAGCGCCTGCAGCTCGCCGGGGACGCCGGTCAGGTCGTAGTGACCTTGCTGCGCGCGGCCGGCGAGCGTGGCCAGGTTGCCGGTGCCGTAGGGGTGCCGGCCGGTGGCGGCGTAGGCGACCAGCGTGCCCCAGGCGAAGACGTCCACGGCCGTGCCGGCCAGCCCGTCGAAGAGCTGCTCGGGGGCGATCCAGCCGGGGCTGCCGACGACGCCGCCGGTCTGGGTGTGGCGTTCGTCGGAGTCCAGGGCGCGGGCGATGCCGAAGTCGATGACGCGCGGGCCGTCGGCGGCGAGCATGACGTTGCGCGGCTTGAGGTCGCGGTGCACCAGCCGGACGGCGTGGATCGCGGTGAGCGCGGTGGCGACGCCGACCGCAAGGCTGCGCAGCGGTCCTGGCGGCAGCGGGCCGCGCGCGGCGATGTGGTCCTCCAGCGACGGCCCGTCGATGTACTCGGTGACCAGGTAGGGGGCGCCGCCGGCCTCGCCGTGCTCGATCACCCGCGCGGTGCAGAAGGAGGCGACGCGCTGGGCGTTGGCGACCTCGCTGTCGAACCGGGCCCGGAAGGACGGGCCGGCGGCCAGCTCCGGCCGGATGACCTTGATCGCCACGCGCCGCCCGTCCGGGGCGAGACCCAGGTAGACGGCGCCCATGCCGCCTTCGCCGAGCCGCCCGAGCAGCCGGTACGTGCCGATCGCGGGGGGATCGTCCGCGGTCAGCGGCTGGGCTCCGGAGAGCCACGACTCCTGCTCGGCCTGCACGCTTCCCCCTGTGAAAAGACGGTCCGGCTGGAAGATCACTGCCGACCTTACCGACAACAGTTGCATTGGTTAGGAAACCGGGCGGATTGCTAGGTATGGCAGTCGGCGCACGCGTTCAGGGCGGCCAGGGTCTCGCGCGCCGCCTGCTCCAGCGCCGGCGTGTAGACCCCGGGCTTGAGCTCGGTGCTCTTCGTGCTGAGCTTCTCGTTGGCTGCGTTGCTCCCGCTGAACGCCAGCTTCACGAACAGGTTCTTCTGGACGAAGAACACCTGGGCGAAGGTCCAATCGCCTTCCTTGTCGCGCTTCCGGTGGGCCGAGACGAACCCCTTGTCGCCAAGGCCCTGCAGCCATCGGCCAGGCAGGTAGTGGTAGGTGCTCCCGCTCTGGGTCCCGTCCTTTTCGTGCGACATGGAGCCGTCGACCCTGGCCTCGAATTCCAAGGACTTGCGCGCGGTCAGCTGCTCGGCGCTGCCGTCGTCCTCGGGGTACACCGACACGCTCAGCCGGAGCGTGCGGTGCCGCTGCGGACCGGGGCGGAACTTGGACGACCACTCGCACTCCGTTATGGACACCCCGGCACTGCGGTCCTCCGCGGGATAGGCGTGTACCTCTGCCTTCTCCGGGACCAGCCGCCGCCTCGTCGCGGTGGGGATCAGCGCGCACGCGGAGGCGACCTGGGTGAACGTGCCGTCCCGGGCGGCCGATGCGGCGGGCGGCGGCGCGGCGGCCTTGGCCGGGGCGGTGGGCCTGGCGCCGTGGCCGCCGCCGTCGTCCAGCAGGGCGGCGGTGCCGAAGACCGTCCCGGCCGTGACCACCGCCGTGACGGCGCTGGTGGCGGCGGGGACCACCCAGCGGGGACGGGCCGGCCGCGCCGGAGCGGCGGTGCGATAGATCATGTGGGGTTCTCCGTGGTCAGGCGTGGCAGGCCGAGCAGGCGGCGAGGTTGCGCAGCAGGTCCTGGGCGATCTCCGCCGCCGCCGTGCGGGCCTTCTGCGGATCGAGCGCGACCGCCTTGCTGGAGTCCTGCGGCGGGTAGTCGGCGCCGGCGTAGCGCACGTCGAGCACGACGTTGCCCTGCTGCACGACGGCCCCGCCCATGCCCACGGCGTCGCGCCGGTTCACCTTGGAGATCCCGAACGCCTGGTCGCCGAGCCCGGGCACCGGGGACACCGGCCCGTACGTGACGTTCGGCTTGACCTCTTCGGCGTATCCGCGCTCCTTCTGCTGGGCCTGCGCGAAGTCCTGCGCCGCCTGGCCCGCGGCCGTCCGCCCGGCGCCGTCCCGGCGCAGGGTGATCTTCGCCTGCAGCACCCGGTCGTTGCGCATCCCGTTGGCGTCCTGCATGGAGATCGTGGTCCACTCGCAGGTCGTCGCGGCCCCGTCCGTGCCCGCCTGCTCGGCGGGCACGCTGCTGCCCGGCTGGACCGTCGCCTTGGCCGCGTACTTGGTGATGACCGGCGCCGAGGCCAGCGCGCACAGGTCGACGACCTTGGTGACCGGCGGCCCGGCGGACTTGGCCGGGGCCTTGGCCTTCGGCGGGGCGTCGTCGCCGAGCATCAGGATCCCGACGCTGGCACTCCCCACCACGACCGCCGTCACCACGGCGGAGACGGCGGACAGCTGCCAGGTCGGCCGCTGCGGCCGCGGCGTGTCGGTGACCGTCGGCGCGGCCCCCTGGACGACGGTCGGCGCCGCGCCCAGCGACGCCCACCCGTCATGGACGACCGTCGTGGCGGCCCGCTGGGTCTCGTAGGTGCCGACGAGCCCGGTGAGGAGCTGCTCGGCGCTCGGCCGCCGCCTCGGGTCGGGTTCCAGCGCCGCGCGGACCAGCGCCTGCAGCTCGATGGGCACACCGGTCAGGTCGTAGCGGGCCTGCCGTGCCCGCTCGGCGAGCGTGGCCAGGGTGCCGGTGCCGTGGGGATGCCGGCCGGTGGCGGCGTAAGCGACCAGCGTGCCCCAGACGAACACGTCGGCCTCAGTACCGATCCGCCCGTCGAAGAACTGCTCGGGGGCGATCCAGCCGGGAGTGCCGACCACGTCCCCGGTCCGGGTGTGGCGTTCGTCGGAGTCCAGGGCGCGGGCGATGCCGAAGTCGATGACGCGCGGGCCGTCAGCGGCGAGCATGACGTTGCGCGGCTTGAGGTCGCGGTGCACCAGCCGGACGGCGTGGATGGCCGACAGCGCGTGTGCCGTGCCCACTGCCAGCCCCCGCAGGGCGGCGCCGGCGAGGGGCCCGTGCGCGGAGATGTGCTCCTGCAGCGAGGGGCCGTCGATGTACTCGGTGACCAGGTAGGGGGCGCCGCCGGCCTCGCCGTGCTCGATCACCCGCGCGGTGCAGAAGGAGGCGACACGCTGGGCGTTGGCGACCTCGCTGCCGAAGCGCGCCCGGAACGAGGGAACGGCGGCCAGCTCCGGCCGGACGACCTTGACCGCCACCCGCCGCCCGTCGGGCCCCACGCCCAGGTAGACGGCGCCCATGCCGCCCTCGCCGAGCCGCCCGAGCAGTCGGTACGCCCCGATCGCCGCGGGATCCTCCGCCGCCAGCGGCCGGGCGTTCGAGGCTCGCGACTCCTGCTCGGCCTGCATCGGGCCCTCCGCACACAGTGATCGACTCGGAAGATCGCGGCAGACTTTACCGGTAAACAATCCTCCAGTCAGAAATATCTATATGTCCGCATTTCAGCACCAGGTGTTGCGGCCTCCGACGCAGGAGAGAGACAGGGGGCGCCTTCCTCCATGTCACATCGGGCCAGGGTGTTCCGTCATGAGGGTGTAGCCATCGACAACGGCAGAGGAGCACGGCATGGAAGCCCGTCTGAACGTCTTCGGCAACCCGGTCGCGGAGAAGTTCATGAAGCGCATCGTCTCGGCGGGGCAGGTGGTGTCGGAGTCGACGCTGCCCGCCGCTACGCAGCTGCTGGTGGAGATCCGCGCGAGCCAGATCAACGGCTGCGGGTTCTGCACCGACATGCACACCAAGGACGCCGCCGCGGGTGAGTCGGTGGTGCGCCTCAACCTGGTCGCGTCGTGGCGGGAGGCCACGGTCTTCACCGAGGCCGAGCGCGCCGCGCTGGAGCTGGCCGAGCAGGGCACCCGGATCGCGGACGCCGCCGGCGGGGTGCCCGACGAGGTCTGGGAGAACGCCGCCAAGCACTACGACGAGGACCAGCTCGCCGCGCTGGTGTCCCTGATCGCCCTGATCAACGCCTTCAACCGGCTGAACGTCATCATCCAGCAGCCCGCCGGTGACTACCAGCCCGGCCAGTTCGGGTAACGGCCCGGCGCCCGCCGCCTACGGGTGGCGGGCGCGGACGGCGGTCTCGACGGCGTCCAGGCGGGCCTGGGAACGGCGGGCGCTCACGAGGGTCGCCGGGATCATCAGGACCCAGAAGGCGACCGCGATGTACCAGAGCGGCGTCGTCAAGGCTTGCAGGAGGGCGAGGACGGCGAGGAACGCGCAGAGGAGCGGGTTCCAGCGGTAGGTGAAGCGGAGCTGCCGGCGGCGGCGCGCGATCAGGGTGAGGGCGGCCTCGTCCAAGGCGGGGTCCTCGGGCGGCCGGCCCCGCCCGATGGCGCGGTTGAGGGTCAGCACCTCGCCGCGCGTGCCCGTGCCCGTCGCGGCCTTGTCGCGGTTGAGGCTGCGCTGGGTGAGGAAGGCCAGGAGGCCGCCGAAGGCGGCGCCGGCGAGGAGGCCGCCGATGACGGGGAAGGCCCAGCCCGCGTCGCGGTCGGCCAGCCAGACCCAGAGGCCCATGATGAGCGCGAAGGGGATCGAGGTGAAGAGGAAGACCCACCGTGCCGGTGCGGTCGCCATCCGGTCCCGCCAGTCAGCCATGACCTGAGTTTGACCCCAGGATGGGGAAGTATGCCGCCTGCGCCAGAATGAGTATGACGGTGGAGGTCCGGGGGCGGTGGCCGGGCTTGGATGGACGTATGAAGTTCAAGGTCGTCGGTGGGATGGTCGGATTCGTTCTGCCTCTTTTGGTGATGTGCCTGCTCGCCCCCTTGGCGCGTTCCGGGGTGTGGGGGTCGGGCGGGTCCCCTCTGTTCCTGGTGCCGGCGCTACTGGCCGCAGGTGGTGTGGTGTTCCATGCGGCGCGGTCGGTCGTGCTGGTGCTGCTCGCGGCGGCCCTCTACCTGTTCCTGATGACGGGCATCGGGGTGCAGGACGGCGGCTGGTACCGCGGGTGACGGGTCAGCGCTTGCGCAGCTCGGCCCCGACGGCGCGGGCGAACGTGTGGAGCCGGAAGTAGGAGACATCGAAGATCACGATGTGCCGGCCGAAGCGTACGACCGTCTGTGAGGTGAGGCGGACGGACCCGTCACCCAGCCGACTGGGCGTTCCGTCCGGTCCTCAACGAACTGCGGGCGCGTAGTTAGAGGTACAGGCCGAACTTCTGGGTCTTGGTGCCGGTGTCGGGGGGGATGTCGGTGGCGCGGAGGAGGACGACCTCCTCGCTCGACGGCGGGTCGCCCGCCAGCAGGCGCTGCGCCTGGGTGCCGATCGCCATGTCCAGGACGTTGCGCATCAGGCGGCCGTTGCCGAACGACGGGCCGCGCGGCGTGCGGCGCAGCAGGGCGTGCAGCGCGTCGGGGACGTCGGGGGCCAGGGTGAAGCCCTCGGCGGCGGCCAGGTGCGTGAAGATCTCGACGAGCTCGGCGTCGGTGTAGTCGGGGAAGGCGAGCCGCCGGGCGAAGCGCGACTCCAGGCCCGAGTTGCCCGCCAGGAACGCCGTCATCTCGCGGTCGTAGCCGGCGGCCATGACGACCAGGTCGCCGCGGTACTCCTCCATCAGCTTGACCAGGGTCGCGACGGCCTCCTGGCCGTAGGCGTCGGCGCCGAGCGCGTACGCCTCGTCGATGAACAGCACGCCGCCGACGGCGCGCTCGACGGCCGCGCGGACCTTCGGCGCGGTCTGCCCGAGGTAGCCGCCGACCAGGTCGGCGCGGTGCACCTCGACCAGGTGGCCCGACGACAGCAGGCCGAGCCGGGCGTAGACCGCGGCGACGAGGCGGGCGACGGTGGTCTTGGCGGTGCCGGGGTTGCCGGTGAGGACCAGGTGCCGGGTCGGGGACGGCGCGGGCTGCCCGGCGGCGCGGCGCAGCTCGGCGCTGCGCGCCTCGGCGACCAGGCGGTGCACCTCCTGCTTGACCTCGCGCAGGCCGACGAGGGCGTCCAGCGCGGCGAGCGGGTCGGCGGCCGGGACGTCGCCGGTGGTGCCGGCCAGGGTGCCGGGGATGTCGGCGGCGGTCAGCGCGCCGAGCTCCTCGGGGGTGGGCCGCTTCTTGGCGGTGACGCGGCGGGCCTGCAGCGCGGTGGCGCGCTCGCACAGGTTGCGCATGAGGCGGGCGTTGCCGAACGAGCGGCCGCGCGGCGCGCGGCGCAGCAGCTCGGCGACGCGGGCGCGGGCGTCGTCGTCGGCCTCCAGCCCGGCCTGGCCGGCCATCCCGGCGAAGATGTCGACCAGCTCGGCGTCGGAGAAGTCGGGGAAGCGGACCGTGGTGGGGAAGCGGGAGGCCAGGCCCGGGTTGGCGGTGATGAACCGCTGCATGTCGGCCTCGTAGCCGGCCGCGATGACGACCAGGTCGTCGCGGTGGTCCTCCATCATCTTGACCAGCTCGGCGACGGCCTCGGCGCCGTAGTCCTCGCCGCCCTCGGCGGCCAGGGAGTAGGCCTCGTCGATGAACAGCACGCCGCCGACGGCGCGCTGCACGACCGCGCGGGTCTTCACCGCGGTCTCGCCGAGGTACTGGCCGATCAGGTCGGCGCGGCCGACCTCGACCAGGTGGCCCGAGGAGAGCACGCCGAGGTCCTTGTAGACGCGGGCGAGCAGCCGCGCGACGACGGTCTTGCCGGTGCCGGGGTTGCCGGTGAAGACCATGTGCCGGGCCGGGAGCCGGACGGTCAGGCCGGCCTCGCGGCGCAGCCGGGCGGCCTTCAGCCCGGCGGTGACCAGCTCGATCTCCTGCTTGACGGTGCGCAGCCCGACGAGCGCGTCCAGCTCGGCGAGCGGGTCCTTGGGGGAGCCGCTCGGGTCGAACGCGGCGGGCACGTCGGCGCGCTTGACGACCAGCTCGTCGCCGGCCGGGGTGCGTTCGCGGACCGTGTCGACGATCACGTCGGCGAGGCGCTGCGCGAGCCGGGCGTTGCGCAGGTTGCGCACCGGCGGGGTCTGCGCGAGCAGCCGCCCGGCGGCGGTGAGGGCGTGCTTGTGGGCGCGCGCGCCGCGCTGGTAGAGGGCGCGGGCGAACAGCTCGGCGTAGGCCTCGGGGGTGAACGGGCGGGTGCGCACGACCTGGAAGCGCAGCGACAGGCCGGGGTTGACCTCGCGGACGCGCTCGTCGCCGCCGGGTTCGCAGAGGGCGACGACGTGCAGGTCGTCGCGGACGTCCAGGGCGCGGTGCAGCTCCTCCACGATGGCCTCGCCGCTGCGCGGGTCGCGGGCCATGTCGTCCAGGCCGTCGATGACCATGAGGCGGGTCCCGGCCGACTCGCGGGCGTCGTTGTACAGGTGGGTGGTGGCGGCGGAGACCTCCTTGCCGGCGAAGAAGTCGTCGGCGAGCCAGAGGGTCTCGTCGGTGATCTGCCGGTCCTCCAGCAGCCGGGCGATCTCCTGGGCGGCGTCGCGCTTGCCGGTGCCGTCCGGGCCGACGATCATCAGCCGGACCGGCCGCTCGGGGTGCTCGGCGATCTCGGTGAGCGCGGCGACCAGGTCGGGCTGGCCGACCAGGCCGGAGTGGAACTCGGTCTTGCGCGGGCGGCGGGTGCGCGGCGCGCCCTGGCCGACGGTGGCGGCGAGCGGGTTGACGACGCGGCGGCGCGGGGTGGCCAGGCGCCGCAGGTCGGCCTGGAACTCGCCGACCGGGATCCATTCGGGGTCGGGGTAGCGGGCGTCCTCGGGGAAGCCCTGCACGGCGCCGGTGAACCGCATCGCCATGTCGAGCCAGCCGCGGCAGGCGTCGGCCTCGCCCGCGCCGAGCGCGCGCGCGAGCCAGGCGCGCGCGTTGATGTACCACTGGTTGGCGTCGAAGACCGGCTGGGTCTTGGCGAAGCGTTCCAGGACCTCCTGGTAGTCGTCGGCGCCGAGGACGGCCGACAGTTCGGCGGGGACCTGGGTGAGCCCGGCCTGCGCGAGCAGGTGGACCATCAGCTCGGGGACGGTCTCGTCGTGCGGGGCGACCTCGACCAGGTGCCGGTGCAGGGGCAGCAGCCCCGCGCAGATCCACTCCAGGTAGCCGATGGGGCCGGCCAGCTCCGGCAGGACGGCGACGATCTCGTCGGAGGCGTGCTCCATCCACACGCGGCGCTGCTCCTCCAGCGACCGGGTGATGTCCAGGGCGGGCGGCGGGTCGTCGTAGAGGGCGATCAGCGCCCGGCGGCGGGGCTCCAGCGGCTCGACGCCCTCCAGCACGTCCAGCGACGCGCGGGCGAGGGAGAGGGCGGTGGCCTGGTCGGGCGCGTCCTCCAGCCACTCCAGCGGGCGGAACGCGCCGGTGGTGACGCCCCAGCCGCCCGGCGGGCGCAGCGCCTCCTGCGGCTCGCGCAGGTACTCGTTGAAGAACTGGAACTGCAGCCGCGAGTGGCTGCCGCTGTTGATCGCGGCCGCGCCGCACAGGAAGTCCAGGGCGAGCAGCAGGTCGCCGAGGACGAGCAGGCCGGGCGGGGCGAGCAGCGGGTGGCCGCCGTCGGAGGTCGCCGCGGCGGCGCGCGGGTCGGCGGCCAGGGCGCGCAGCCGGTCGCGGACCTGGTCGTACAGGCCGTCAGGGACGCGCCACGGACCGTAGGAGTAGAGGTCCAGAACGGGTTCGTCGGAGACGAGAAGTTCCAGATGTTCCGGTAGCCGCACCAGCTATCCCCTCTAACACGCCCAAACCCCGAGCGAACAGCCTAAGAGGTGCCGGGAGTGACTGGGGCCACGCTCTTGACCGCCGCCGGAGGAACGGAGTGAAGGAAAGCACGATTTGGCCGCATTGTATGTTCTCGTACTTGTTCGCCGCCGCGACACCGCCCGATCATCGAGACGCCGGGCTCCACTGGGTAGGTACCGCACCACCACCGGCCGGCCTGACACGCGCTCGACATCCCCGGGAGAAGCCTCCGTGATCAACAAGCTGCTCGTCGCCAACCGCGGCGAGATCGCCGTGCGCGCGTTCCGCGCCGCCTACGAGCTGGGCATCGCCGGCGTCGCGGTCTACGCCCACGAGGACCGGCTGTCGCTGCACCGGCAGAAGGCCGACGAGGCCTACCAGATCGGCGAGCTCGGCCACCCCGTGCGCGCCTACCTGGACGTGGACGGCATCGTGGAGACCGCGCTGCGGGTCGGCGCCGACGCCGTCTACCCCGGCTACGGGTTCCTGTCGGAGAGCCCCGAGCTGGCCGAGGCCTGCGAGCGCAACGGGCTGGTCTTCGTCGGGCCGCCCGCCGCCGTGCTGCGGCTGGCCGGCAACAAGATCGAGGCGGTCGCCGCCGCCCGCCGCGCGGGCCTGCCGGTGCTGCGGTCGGTCACGCCCGAGGCGGGCCGGGAGCTGGCGGCCGCCGACGAGGTCGGGTTCCCGCTGTTCGTGAAGGCCGCGGCGGGCGGCGGCGGGCGCGGGCTGCGCCGCGTCGAGCGCCGCGAGGACCTGGAGGCGGCCGTCGACACCGCCCGCCGCGAGGCCGAGAGCGCGTTCGGCGACCCGACCGTCTTCCTGGAGCAGGCGGTGGACCGGCCCCGCCACATCGAGGTGCAGATCCTCGCCGACGCCGCCGGGCACACCGTCCACCTGCGCGAACGCGACTGCTCGGTGCAGCGCCGGCACCAGAAGGTGGTGGAGATCGCGCCCGCGCCGCGGCTGGACCCGGCCCTGGCCGAGCGGCTGTGCGCCGACGCGGTCCGCTTCGCCCGCGAGATCGGCTACGTCAACGCCGGCACCGTGGAGTTCCTGGTCGACGACCGGGGCGAGCACGTGTTCATCGAGATGAACCCGCGCATCCAGGTCGAGCACACCGTGACCGAGGAGGTCACCGGCGTCGACCTGGTGCAGAGCCAGCTGCGCATCGCCGGCGGCGAGACGCTGCCCGACCTCGGCATCGCGCAGGAGGACGTCGCCGTCTCGGGGTTCGCGGTGCAGTGCCGCATCACCACCGAGGACCCCGCCAACGACTTCCGCCCCGACACCGGCAAGATCTCCGCCTACCGGTCGCCGGGCGGCGCGGGCGTCCGGCTGGACACCGGCACGACGCACGCCGGCGCCGTCGTCACCCCGCACTTCGACTCGCTGCTGGTGAAGCTGACCTGCCGCGGCCGCACGTTCGAGGAGGCCGTCCGGCGCGCGCGCCGCGCGGTCGCCGAATTCCGCATCCGGGGCGTGTCCAGCAACATCCCCTTCTTGCAGGCCCTGCTGGACGAGCCGGACTTCGTCGCGGGCGGCGTCAGCACCTCCTACATCGCCGACCACCCCGAGCTGCTGACGGCCCGCTCCAGCGGCGACCGCGCGACCCGCCTCGTCCGCTACCTGGCCGACGTGACCGTCAACAAGCCGCACGGCGAGGCCCCGACCGACCTGGACCCGGCCGACAAGCTGCCGCCGCTGGACCCGCGCGCCCCGCTCCCCGAAGGCTCGCGCGACCGGCTCCTCGCGCTCGGCCCGCGCGCGTTCGCCGAGGCGCTGCGCGCGCAGCAGGCCCTCGCCGTCACCGACACCACCTTCCGGGACGCGCACCAGTCGCTGCTGGCCACCCGCGTCCGCACCTACGACCTGGCGCAGGCCGCGCCCTACCTGGCCCGCATGTCGCCGCAGCTGCTGTCCCTGGAGGCGTGGGGCGGCGCGACCTACGACGTCGCGCTGCGTTTCCTGGGCGAGTCGCCGTGGGAGCGGCTCGCAGCGATCCGCGAGGCCGCGCCCAACATGTGCATCCAGATGCTGCTGCGGGGCCGCAACACCGTCGGATACACCCCTTACCCCGATTCGGTAGCGCGCGCTTTCGTCACGGAGGCGGCCCGTACGGGCGTGGACATCTTCCGGGTGTTCGACGCGCTGAACGACGTCGAGCGCATGCGCCCGGCCATCGACGCCGTTCTGCAGACGCACGCCCTGGTCGAGGGCACGCTCTGCTACACCGGCGACCTGTCGTCCCCGGCCGAGAACATCTACACGCTCGACTACTACCTGCGCCTGGCGGAGGAACTCGTCGAGGCCGGCGTCCACATCCTGTGCATCAAGGACATGGCGGGCCTGCTGCGCGCCCCCGCAGCGCGCACACTGGTGAGCGCCCTGCGCGAGCGGTTCGACCTGCCCGTCCACCTGCACACGCACGACACCGCCGGCGGCCAGCTCGCCACCTACCTCGCCGCGATCGAGGCGGGCGTGGACGCCGTGGACGGCGCCGCGTCCCCGCTGTCGGGCACCACCAGCCAGCCGCCGCTGCAGGCGATCGTCGCGCACACCGACTTCACCGAGCGCGCCACCGGCCTGGACCTGGACGCGCTCACCGCGATGGAGCCGTACTGGGAGGCCGTCCGCCGGCTGTACGCGCCGTTCGAGATGGGCCTGCCCGCCCCGACCGGCCGCGTCTACCAGCACGAGATCCCCGGCGGGCAGCTGTCCAACCTGCGCCAGCAGGCCGTCGCGCTCGGCCTCGGCGACCGGTTCGAGGAGATCGAGCGGCTGTACGCCGCGGCCGACCGCATCCTCGGCCGGCTGGTCAAGGTGACCCCGTCCAGCAAGGTCGTCGGCGACCTGGCGCTGCACCTGGTCGCCGCGGGCGCCGACCCGGCCGACTTCGCCGCCAACCCCGAGCGCTACGACATCCCCGACAGCGTCATCGGGTTCCTGGCCGGCGAGCTCGGCGACCCGGCGGGCGGCTGGCCCGAGCCGTTCCGCGGCCGCGCCCTCGGCTCGCGCGCGCACACCCCGGCCCGCGCGGAGCTGACCGGCGAGGAGGAGAAGGCCCTCGCCGGGCCCGAGGTCCGCGAGACGCTGGACCGGCTGCTGTTCCCCGGCCCGGCCAAGGACTACCGCGAGACCCGGCTGGCCTACGGCGACCTGTCGGTGCTGCCGACCGGCCCCTTCCTGTACGGGCTGCGCACCGGCCAGGAGGTCTCCTTCGACCTGGAGCCGGGCGTGCGGGTGCTGGCCGGGCTGGAGGCCGTCGGCGGCATCGACGAGGCGGGCGTCCGCCAGGTCATCTGCACCGTCAACGGCCAGCTGCGCACGCTGTCGGTGCGCGACAAGTCGGTCGTGTCGGACGCGCCGCCGGTGGAGCGGGCCGACCCGGCCGAACCCGGCCACGTCGCCGCGCCGTTCGACGGCTCGGTCACGCTGCGCGCCGCCAAGGGCGACACCGTCGCGGCCGGGGACGTCGTCGCGACCATCGAGGCGATGAAGATGGAGGCCGCGATCACCGCCCCGGTGGCCGGCACCGTCACCCGGCTCGCCGTCCCGGCCGCCGCCCCGGTCCAGGCGGGGGACCTGCTGCTGGTCATCTCCTGACGGCGTAGTCCCCCAGGGACGGTTCGAGCAGGCCGAACGCGGCCTGTCCGGCATCGGCCAGGGCCGCGGCGATCTCGTCGTGGTCCTGGCCGTCCAGGGTGCGCCGCATGGTCTCCTCGAACAGCACCCGCAGCGCGCCGCCGAGCTGCGCGGCGGCGATCCGGGGCGTCAGCTCCTCCGGCGCCGCGCCCGTCTCCCGCGCGAGCTCGCGCGCGAGCAGGTGCTCGCGCTCCTCGTGGAACTCGCGCAGCCGGGCCACCAGCGCCGGGCTCTCCGCGATCATCCGGGCGAACGGCAGCCCGGAGAAGCCGATCACCGCGTCGCGGCGCGCCACCGCGTCCCCGAACGCGCGCCGCAGCGCCGCGAGCGCCGACTCGCCCCGCTCCCGCCCGCGCACCGCGGCCGCGGGCGCCGCCACGAACACCTCGTGCAGGTCGAGGGCCAGGTCCTCCTTGCGCGGGAAGTAGTTGGTCACCGTCATCTTGGCGACCTGCGACGCCGCCGCGACCTCGGCGATCGTCACCTTGTCGAAGCCCCGCTCCAGGAACAGCCGGGTGGCGTTGTGGGAGATGTTCTCCCTGGTCTGCCGCTTCTTCAGTTCTCTCAAACCGCTCATGGCGCCAGTCTGCCACAGGTTGACCTAAATTTGTTGTTGACATACTTCTAGGTCGGATCTAAATTTAGGTCATCACCACGACGAACTGGAGGCAGCGTGCACCCGCGCGTCACCCGCCCCGTCCCCGCCGTCCCCCGCCGCGATCGCGGCGCCGCGTTCCCCCGTCCGGCAAACCGCCGTGACATCCGGGGTGTGCGCGAGCCCCGGCGTGGGAACGACCGATCCAGGCAGCCCCGCGCGTTCCAGCGGAACCGGATCCTCGGGCGGGGCTGAGGCCCAACCCCCGCCGCACCCCTACCGGACGAGGAAAAGGACCCCCCTTGAACGCCTTCCGCACCGTCACCACCGGCTCCACCGATCCGGTCAAGGACTACCTCGCCCAGATCGGCCGGACCCCGCTGCTGACCGCCGAGCAGGAGGTCGACCTCGCCCAGCGCATCGAGGCCGGCCTCTTCGCCCGGGAACGGCTGGAGGACGCCACGGGCCTGGACGAGCAGACCGTCGAGGACCTGCGCTGGATCGCCGAGGACGGCCGCCGCGCCAAGGAGCACATGATCGAGGCGAACCTGCGGCTGGTCGTCTCGCTCGCCAAGCGCTACGCCGGCCGGGGGCTGCCGCTGATCGACCTCATCCAGGAGGGCAACCTCGGGCTGATCCGCGCGGTGGAGAAGTTCGAGCACCGGCGCGGCCTGAAGTTCTCCACCTACGCCGTCTGGTGGATCAAGCAGGCGATGACGCGCTCCCTGGCCGACCAGGGCCGCACGATCCGGCTGCCCGCCCACGTGGCCGAGATCGTCAACCGGATGAACCGGGTGCGCCGCCAGCTCGTCCAGGACCTCGGGCGCGAGCCCACCCCGGCCGAGCTGGCCGCCGAGCTCGACATCACCCAGGAGAAGGTCGAGCGGCTGCAGCGCCAGTCCCGCGAGCCGATCTCGCTGCACGTGCCGGTCGGCGAGGCCGGCGACGGCGGCGAGTTCGGCGACTTCATCGAGGACACCGAGACGCCCGACCCGGTCGACGCGGTGTCCTCGTCGATGCTGCGCGGCCAGCTCGACGCGGTGCTCGGCGTCCTCACCGAACGCGAGGCCGGGGTGATCTCGCTGCGCTACGGGCTGGCCGGCGGCGAGCCGAAGACCCTCGACCAGGTCGGCCAGGTCTACGGCGTCACCCGCGAGCGGATCCGGCAGATCGAGTCCAAGGGCATGCACAAGCTGCGCCAGCCGTCCTGCCGGCGCGCCCTGGCGGACCTGCTGGGGTAGGGGAGGGGTCAGCCGGCCAGGTCGGACGGGTCGGTGTTCGCTCCGCAGAGGACGACCACCACCCGTTCGCCCGGGGCCGGCCGGTAGGCGCCGGTGCGCAGGGCGGCCAGGGCGGCGGCCGTGCCGTGCTCGACGACGAGGCGGTGCCTCGTCCACAGTTCGCGGCGGGCGGCGATGATCGCCTCGTCGTCGACCAGGAGCGACCGCACGCCGGTGCGCGCCGCGACCGCGTAGGCGATGTCGCCGAGCCTCGTCGCGCCCAGGGAGTCGGCCGCCACACCGGAGACGGCCACGTCGGCAGGACCGCCGGTGCGCAGGGCGCGGTTCAGGGTGGGCGCGGTCTCCGGCTCGACGCCGATCACCTGGGCGCGTCCCTCCACGGCCGCCGCGACGCCCGCCATCAGCCCGCCGCCGCCGACGGCCAGCAGGATCGTGTCGGCGTCCGCGGCCTGCTCCAGGATCTCCAGCCCGAGCGTGCCCTGGCCGGCGCAGACCTCCGGCTGGTCGTAGGCGTGGCAGTACAGCGCGCCGGTCTCGGCGGCGCGCTCGGTCGCGGCCTCCTGCGCCTCGGCGTAGCGGTCGCCGACCTGCACGACGGCCGCGCCGAGCCGGCGCAGCCCGGCGACCTTGACCGGCGGCGCGGTCCGCGGCACGTACACCTCGGCCCGCGTGCCGGTCTCGGCGGCGGCGAACGCGACGGCGAGGCCGGCGTTGCCGCCCGACGCCGTCACCACGCCGGCGGCGGGCGGCGGCCCGGCGGCCAGGATCCGGTTGAAGGCGCCGCGCGCCTTGAACGACCCGGTGTGCTGGAGCTGCTCGAGCTTCAGCAGCAGCCCGTCGGCCTCGGCCATGGGGGTGCGGCGGACCCGGCCCGCGATGCGCGCGGCGGCGTCCCGGACGTCGGCGTGGAAGATCATTCCTTCTGTTTAGCCCACCCGGTCCAGGAAGCCGGCGACGAGGGGGGCGATCTCGGCCAGCTTCTCCTCCAGCGCGAAGTGGCCGGTGTCGAACAGGTGCAGCTCGGCGTCCGGCAGGTCGGCCAGGTAGGCGCGGGCGCCGGGCTCGGGGAAGAACATGTCGTCGCGGCCCCAGACGATCAGCGCGGGCGGGGTGTGCTCGCGCAGCCACTCCTGCCACCGGCCGTACTGGGCGACGTTGGAGCGGTAGTCGAAGGCCAGCGCGATCTGGGCGTCCTGGCGGCCGGGCAGGTCCAGGTAGTGCTGGTCGAGGGTCCAGCCGTCGGGCGCGACGGCGGTGACGTCGCCCGTCCCGCCCTCGTACTGGCCGCGCGTGCCCTCCAGGGTGAGCAGGCCCCGGACGGCGTCCTCCTGGCCGGGCCGCAGCGCGATGAAGTCCCGCGCCCCCTCCGACAGGCCCGCCTCGTAGGCGTTGCCGTTCTGCACGACCAGCCCCGCGACCCACTCGGGGTGGCGCAGCGCCAGCCGGAACCCGACGGGAGCCCCGAAGTCGAACATGTACATGGAGAAGCGTTCCAGCCCGAGCTTCTGGACGAATCCCTCGGTGATGTCGGCGAGCCGGTCGAAGGAGTAGACGAAGTCGTCCGGCGCCTCGGTCTGCCCGAAGCCCGGATAGTCCGGGGCGATCAGCCGGTAGCGGGAGCCGAGGGCGTCGATGAGGCGCCGGTACTGGTGCGAGGAGGAGGGGAAGCCGTGCAGCAGCAGGAGGACGGGCGCGTTCTCCCGCTCGGGGAGCGACTCGCGGTAGAAGACGCGGACGCCCTCGACGTCGAGGTGCCGGTGGGTGACGCGGGTGACCAGGGGGAACGCCATCTCTAATGCCTCTCGCTAAGCAGATGCGTTAGTTATAGCGCGGCCGCTTCTAACGGGTCAAGCGTCTGTCTTCCGTTAGAAGTATGGCGTTCCCTCTGGGCGTCCGTCAGATGCCGGCCTTTTCGGGGGTGGGCGCCTCGGCGGGGGCGGCCGGGTACTTCAGCGGCACCTGCCGGACGAACCAGGCGCCGATGAAGGCGATCAGCCCCGCCGCCGAGGCCAGCAGGAACGCCTGGTGCACGCCGCCCGCCACCGCGTGCTCGTAGGCGTCGCGCACGTGGGCGGGCAGCCGCTGCAGGCTCGCCGCGTCCAGCTGGGCCGGGCCGCCGGCCAGGGCGCCCGCGCCGCGCTCGGCCATGATGGCGTGCACCCGGTCGGCGAACAGCGCGCCCGCGACCGAGACGCCGATCGAGCCGCCGATCGTGCGGGCCAGGGACGCGGTGGACGACCCGACGCCGAGGTCCTTCGGCTCGACGCTCTGCATCGTGACCAGCAGCGTGGTCTGCATCAGGCAGCCCATGCCGAGGCCGAGCAGGGCCATGTAGACGCCGGTGGTGAGGCGCGAGGTGCCGGTGTCCATCTGCGACATCAGCGCCAGCCCGGACATGACCAGCGCGCCGCCCGCGACGACGAAGGACTTGTAGTGGCCGGTGCGGGTGATGATCGGCCCGACGACCACGTTCACCGCCACCATGGACAGGGTCATCGGCAGCCCGAGCAGCCCGGCGTTGGTGGCCGACGCGCCCTGCACCGCCTGCTGGAACAGCGGCAGGAAGGTCATCCCGCCGAACATCGCGAAGCCCAGCATGAAGCCGATGACGGTGACGACGGAGAAGTTGGCGTTGCGGAACAGCCCGAGCGGCAGCAGCGGCTCGGCGGCGCGCCGCTCGACGAGGACGAACGCGGCCGCGCCGGCGACGGCGAGCGCGATCAGCCCGAGCACGACCGGCGAGCCCCAGGCGTACTCGGTGCCGCCCCAGGCGGTGACCAGCACGACCGAGGTGGTGACGGTGGTCAGCGTGAGCACGCCCGCCACGTCGACGCGCGCGGACGAGCGGCGCTTCGGCAGGTGCAGCACGGCGCCGATCAGCACCAGCGCGAGCGCGCCGAGCGGCAGGTTGACGTAGAAGCACCAGCGCCAGCCGAGGTGGTCGGTGATGGTGCCGCCGGCCAGCGGCCCGGCGATCATCGCCAGCCCCATCACGCCGGACATCATGCCCTGGTAGCGGCCCTGCTCGCGGGGCGGGACCAGGCTGCCGATGATGGCCAGGGCGCCGACCATCAGGCCGCCGCCGCCGAGGCCCTGCAGCGCGCGGAACGCGATCAGCTGGGTCATGTCCTGCGACATGCCGGCCAGCGCCGACCCGGTCAGGAAGACGGCGATCGAGGTGAGGAAGGCGCCCTTGCGCCCGTACATGTCGCCGAGCTTGCCCCACACCGGGGTGGAGACCGCGGTGGCGAGGATGTAGGCGGTGACCACCCAGGACAGGTGGGCGAGGCCGCCGAGGTCGCCGACGATGCTCGGCATCGCGGTGCTGAGGATCAGGTTGTCGAGCATCGCGAGCAGCATCGCGATCAGCACGGCGCCGATGACGACGTACAGGTTGCGCGCCTCGGGCTCGGGGCTTTCGGGGCCCGTGGTGGCGGGGCCCGTGGTTTCAGGGGGAGTGTCGGTCATGTCGTGTCCCAGCTCTACTTACTTGCCGCCCGGCTAGTTGATGGGGGGAAGGTAACTCGCTAACTAGCCGGGCGTCAAGTAAGTTAAGGGGGCCGACGAAGGAGGACGCCGTGACCGGGACGCGACGCAAGGACACCCGGCAGCGCATCCTGGACACCGCGCTGGAGCTGTTCCTGGAGCGCGGCTACGACCAGACGTCGCTGCGCGAGATCGCCGAGCGGCTGGACGTCACCAAGGCCGCGCTGTACTACCACTTCAAGTCCAAGGAGGACATCGTCGGCGGCCTCGGCGACGAGGCCGGCCGCCGCATCGACGAGCTCATCGCCTGGGGCCGCGAGCAGCCCGCCACGCTCGCCACCCGCCGGGAACTGCTGTCCCGCTTGAACGCCGCGCTGGCCGAGAACGCCCCGACGCTGCGGTTCCTGCAGGAGAACCAGGCGGCGCTGCGCCGGATGCAGAGCGCGGAGACCTTCAAGCAGCGGATGCACGGCCTCGGTGAGCTGCTCAGCGACCCGGACTGGCCGCTCGTGCGGCGGGTGCGGTCGGTGAGCGCGCTGTTCACCGTCTACTTCGGCACGTTCGCGATGGAGGAGCTGGACGACGGCACCACCGCCGAGGAGAAGCGCGCCGCGCTGCTGCAGGTGGCCGGCGAGCAGCTGCTCGCCGCCGACCAGGAGGGGTGACCGGCGCCGCGAAATCTTGTGCGCCGGCTGCTAAAAACGCGTCGCGACGTGTGGCGATGCTGCATTACCCGCTCCCGGGGGTCTGAGGAATTGTCGTCAGCGATCACTTTCCGGCAACCCCCTCCTGGAGTGATGATGAGATTCCGAGCATGTGCCATCGCGGCCGCCGCGACCGCCGCGCTCATGACCCCCCTGGCGGCGTCGGCCGCGTCGGCCGCGCCCACCGGGTGCACCGCCTCCGAGGCCGACATCTACGCCGCCCCCGGCGAGGTCACCGGCAACCCGGGCGAGCTGCTGGCCTGCCGCGAGGTCAAGCTCAGCAACATCCCCGGCGACGTGCCGATGAAGGCGTGGAAGGTCCGGTACGTCTCCACCGACACCAAGGGCGCCAAGAACATCGTGACCGGGACGGTGGCGATCCCGACCGCCGCCTGGACCAAGTCCGGCTCGCGCCCGACCGTGGCGTTCAACCCCGGCACCCTCGGCTCCGGCCCGCAGTGCGCGTTCTCCAAGCAGCTCGCCGGCCAGTACGTCGACATGTACGAGGGCGGCAACCTGCAGCTGTTCCTCAAGGCCGGGTACGCCGTCACCGCCACCGACGGCGTCGGCTACCTCGACGGCCAGGTGCACACCTACGTGATCGGCGCGAACGCCGGGCACGCGCTGCTGGACATCGTGCGCGCCGCGCGCCTGCTGCCCGGCGGCTCGCTGAAGCCCGACGGCAAGGTCGGCATCTCCGGTTACTCCGAGGGCGGCGCCGCGTCGCTGTGGGCGGCCCAGCTCGCCTCCTCCTACGCCCCCGACGTGAACGTCGTCGGCGCGGCGGCGGGCGGCGTGCCCGGCGACCTGAAGCTGGTCGCCAAGCAGCTGAACGGCAGCGCGTTCGCCGGCTTCCTGGCCGACGCCCTGGTCGGCCTGAACGCCGCCTACCCCGAGATGCCGTTCAACGAGCTGATGAACGACGCCGGCAAGCGCGCCGTCGCCGACGTCAGGAAGAACTGCCTGTACGGCACCCTCGCGGTCTTCCTCGGCGCCCGGGTGGAGAACTACACCAAGGACAAGCTGACCCTGGACCAGATCTACAAGCTGACCGGGCCCGGCGGCGTCACCTGGAGCGACGTCGTGGACCGGCAGAAGCTCGGCGTGGACGTCGGCACCGCGGACTCGGCCGCCAAGTACAAGATCGGCTTCCCGGTCTTCCAGTACCGCGGCTGGCTGGAGGAGATCATCCCGCACGAGACCGAGGACGCCACCCGCGCCGCCTACTGCAAGGCCGGCATCAACACCACCTGGAAGAACACCTACCCGACCGAGCACCTGTCGACCGACTGGGGCGCGGCCGGTGACGTGACCAACTTCCTCGGCGACCGCTTCGAGGACAAGCCGGTCAAGTCCAACTGCTGACCATTCCCCCTCAAGAACGCGGCCCGGGCGGGCTCCTCCCTCGTCACCCGCCCGGGCCGCGTGCCGTTCACTGAGCGGCGGCGCGGTCCAGCAGCACCTGGCGCTCGGCCGCGTTGCGGGTGAGCTCGGCGGCGCGCTCGAACTCCGCGCGGGCCTCGGCGGACCGGCCGAGGCGGGCCAGCAGGTCGCCGCGCACGCTCGGCAGCAGGTGGTAGTCCTTCAGCTGCGGGCCGAGGGCGTCGACGATCTCCAGGCCGCGCGCGGGGCCCTCGGCCATCGCGACCGCGACGGCCCGGTTCAGCTCCACCACCGGCGTCGGCGTCTGCCGGACCAGCAGCTCGTACAGGCCGGCGATCTGCCGCCAGTCGGTCTCGGCGAAGGAGGCGGCCTGCGCGTGCGAGGCGGCGATCGCGGCCTGCAGCACGTACGGGCCGGGCGGCGCCCCGATCCGCTGGGCGCGCAGCAGCGCCGCGAACCCGCGCCGGATGAGCAGCCGGTCCCACAGCCCCCGGTTCTGCTCGGCGAGGGGGACGGGCCGCCCGTCCGCGCCGGTCCGGGCCCGGGTCCGCGACGCCTGGATCTCCATCAGCGCGACCAGCCCGTGCACCTCGGGCTCGCCGGGCGCCAGGCCCGCCAGCATCCGGCCGAGGCGCAGCGCCTCCAGGCAGAGGTCGGCGCGGACCAGCGCGTCGCCGGCGGTGGCCGCGTACCCCTCGTTGAAGATCAGGTAGACGACCTCCAGCACCGACGCCAGCCGCGCCGCCCGGTCGGCGCCGACCGGCGTCTCGAACGGCACGTCCGCCTCGGCCAGGGTGCGCTTGGCGCGCACGATCCGCTGCGCCACGGTCGCCTCGGGCACCAGGAACGCGCGCGCGATCTCGTCGGTGGCCAGGCCGCCGAGCATCCGCAGGGTGAGCGCGACGCGCGCCGGGGTGGACAGCACCGGGTGGCAGGCGGTGAACACCAGGCGCAGCACGTCGTCCTCGATGGCGCCCTCGTCCAGGACGGCGTCGAAGGCGTTCTCCTCGACGGTCTCCAGCCGGTGCCCGATCTCGGCGAGCTTGGCCTCGTAGCGCTGCTCGCGGCGGATCCGGTCGATGCCGCGGCGCTTGGCCACGGCCATGAGCCAGGCGCCCGGGTTATCCGGGACGCCCGACTCGGGCCACTGTTCCAGGGCCTGCACCAGCGCGTCCTGCGCCAGTTCCTCGGCCAGTCCGACGTCGCGCACCAGCCGGGCGAGACCCGCGGTGATCCGGGCGGACTCCAGCCGCCAGACCGCGTCGATCGCGCGGCGCACATCCGTAGCCGTCACCCGACAGATGACAGCAGCAGCGCGCGCGCCGCGCAAGGGCGCGGATCAGTCCTCGGGGCCGAAGACCTGCTGGATGACGCCCTTGCCCTCGCCGACGATCGCCCAGAAGCGGCGGGACAGCTCGATGGCCTCCTCGCGGCTGCTCACCTCGATGAGCGCGAAGCCGACGACGACCTCCTTGGCCTCGGCGTAGGGGCCGTCCAGGACCTCCATCTTGCCGCCGGTCGCCTGGACGTAGGTGCCGCCGGGCTCCAGGCCGCCGGTCGCCAGCAGCACGCCCGCCTTGCTCATCTCCTCGATGAAGGCGCCCATCTCGGCCATCATCTGCGGGTCGGGCGGGGTCTGCGCGGAGCTCTCGTCGCCACTGGTCATCATCATGAACCGCATCTGCTTCTCCTTCTCGTCCGGCCCGGTTCCTCCCGGCCTTCACTGACGCGTCGATCGAGGATGACGCCGATCGACACGGCCGGCGAACTTTCTCCGAGATTTTTTTCAGCCGTCGTAGGGACGGCGGGCGCGGGCGTCGCGGAGGGCGCGGGCCCACCAGGTCAGCCGGTCGAGCGTGACCTTGACGTCGGTGTCGCAGCCGGCCGACTCCTTCGGCCAGGAGCCGTCGGCGGCGAACAGCTCCCAGTAGCGGGGCAGCGTGACGCCGTCCCGGATGGCGACCGCGTCCACCTCGGTGAAGACCTGCCGGAGCTGCGCGGCGGCGAGCGCCCCGCCGGTGTCGCGCCCGTAGGACACGATCGCGACGGGCTTGGCCCGCCATTCGGCGTAGTACCAGTCGATGGCGGTCTTCAGCGGGGCCGGGTAGCCGTGGTTGTACTCGGGCGTGATCACCGCGAACGCGTCGGCGGCGGCCAGCCGGGGCGCGAGCGCCCGGACCGGCGCGGGCGGCGCCGCGTCCCCGTGGTCGGGCAGCACGGCGGGCAGCGCCGTCTCGGCGAGGTCGATCACGTCCGGTTCCAGGCCGGGGCGGCGGCGGACGTGCCGGGTGAACCAGCCGGCGACGGTCGGCCCGAAGCGGCCGTCGCGGGTGCTGGCGATGATGACCGCCAGCCGGATGGTGTCGTCCATCTCCAGGCCTCCTTCCTTGTCGGGCCCACCGTGCCGGGGAGCGGTTACGGGATCCTTACGGCCGGTATCCGGGCTATCGTGCCGCCATGCGTTTCGGGATCCTCGGCCCGCTCGCGGTGTGGACGAGCGCCGGCGAGCCCGTCGCGGTGCCGGGCCTGAAGGTCCGCGCGCTGCTCGCCGACCTGCTGCTGCACGAGGGTCGTCCTGTCCCCGCCGACCGGCTGATCGACGACCTGTGGGGAGAGGCCCCGCCGGGCAACCCCGAGGCCGCACTGTCGTCGAAGGTGTCGCAGCTGCGCCGCGTCCTGGAGGACGCCGAGCCTGGAGCGCGCGCGCTGGTGGAGTCGCGTCCCGCCGGTTACCTGCTGCGGACGCCGCCCGCGGAGGTGGACGCCGCGCGCTTCCGGGAACTGGTCGCCGCAGGCGAGCTGGCCGGGGCGCTGGCTCTATGGCGCGGTCCCGCGCTCGCCGATTTCGCCGACGAGCCGTTCACCCAGGCCACGATCACCCGGCTGGAGGAGGCGCGCCTGGCCGCGCTGGAAGACCACGCCGAGGCCCGCCTCGCGCGCGGGGAGCACGGCGCGCTCGCCGGGGAACTCGGCGAGGCGCTGCTGTCCCATCCGCTGCGCGAACGGCTGCGCGCCGCGCACATGCTGGCCCTGTACCGGTCCGGACGACAGAGCGAGGCGCTGGAGAGCCACGAGCGGCTGCGGACGCTGCTGGCCGACGAGCTCGGCCTGGACCCGTCCCCGCAGCTGGCCGCCCTCCACCAGGCGATCCTGCGGCAGGACCCCGCGCTGGCGGCGCCGGCCGGAGCGCCGCTGCGCGACCGGCCTCGCGGCAACCTGCCCGCGCCGCGCTCAGGGCTGGTCGGCCGGGACGACGCCGTCGCCGACGTCCGCCGGTGCCTGCACGACGACCGGCTCGTCTCGCTGACCGGACCCGGCGGCGTCGGCAAGACCCGGCTCGCCCTGGAGGCCGCCGCGGGGCTCACCGGCGCGTTCGCCGACGGTGTCTGGCTGGTCGAGCTGGCCGCCCAGGAGCGCGACGCCGACCTCGCCCCGGCCGTCATGGCGGCGCTGGACGTGCACGAGTCCGGCGGCGGACCGCCCCTGGACCTGCTCGCCGAGGCCCTCGCCCCGCGCGAGCTCCTGCTGGTCCTGGACAACTGCGAGCACGTGGTCGAGCAGGCCGCCGACCTCACCGGCCGGCTGCTGGCGGCCGCCCCCGGCCTGCGGGTGCTGGCGACCGGCCGCGAGCCGCTCGGCCTGCCCGGCGAGACCGTGTGGAACGTCCCGCCGCTGGACGAGGACGGCGCGGTCCGGCTGTTCGCCGAGCGGGCCACCGCGTCCGCGCGCGGCTTCCGGCTGGACGAGGCGACCGAGGGCGACGCCCGCGTGCTCTGCCGCCGCCTGGACGGCATCCCGCTCGCCCTCGAACTGGCCGCGACCCGCGTCCGCGCGCTCGGCGTGCGCGGTCTCGTCGCCCGCCTGGACGACCGGTTCCGGCTGCTGGCGACCGGCCACCGCGGCGCGCCGCCGCGCCAGCAGACCCTCATGGCGATGATCGACTGGAGCTGGGAGCTGCTGGAGGGGCCCGAGCGCGCGGTGCTGCGCCGCCTCGCCGCGCACGCCGACGGCTGCACGCTGGAGGCCGCCGAGGCCGTCTGCGCCGGGCCGGAGGCACCCGAGGAGGAGGTCGTCGACCTGCTGGTGCGGCTGGTCGACCGGTCCCTGGTCGTGATGGCCGACGGTCCCCGCTACCGGCTGCTGGAGTCCGTCGCGGCCTACTGCGCCGACCGGCTCGCCGAGGCCGGCGAGTACGCCGCCGTCCGCGACCGGCACCGCGCGTATTACCTGGACCTCGCCGAACGCGCCGAGCCGCACCTGTTCGGCGGCGACCAGGAGCGGTGGCTGACGGTCCTGGACGCCGAGTCCGCCAACCTGCGCGCGGCGCTCGACGGCGCGCCCGCCGCCGAGGCGCTGCGCCTCGCCAACGCCCTCACCTGGTACTGGTTCCTGCGCGGCCGCTGGACCGAGGCCCGCCGCTCCCTGCACGCCGCGTCGGCGTCCGGCGACGGCCCGCCCGCCACGCGCGCCCGCGCCGCCGCCTGGGCGGCCGGCCTGGCGATGCTCCAGGGCGAAACGGACGAGCGGGACGCGGCGGCACACGGGCTCTTTGAGATCGACAACCCGGGGCAGCGGGCCCGCGCCGCCTGGTTCCTGCTGTTCACCGGCACCGAGTACGACGACGCCGACACGGCCGCCGCGCGGCTGGCCCCGCTCATGGCGGACTTCGCCGCGCTCGGCGATGACTGGGGCGCCGCCGCGAGCCTGGTCGTCAGCGCCAAGCACGCCCACGCGCACGGCGACCCGGCCGCGCTGGAGCGCGACGCCGAGCGGGCCGCCCGGCTGTTCACCCGCCTCGGCGACCGCTGGGGCCGGCTGCAGGCGGCCGAGTGGCTCGCCGGGCACGCCGAGCTCACCGGCGACTACGCGCGCGCCGAACGCCTGCAGCGCGAGGGCCTGCGCCTCGCCGAGGAGCTGCGCCTGTGGCCGCACGCCGCCGTCCAGCTCGGCTGGCTCGGCTGGGTGTCGCTGCTCGGCGCCCGCTATGAGCAGGCCCGCGAGATGTTCGGGCGGGCGCGGCGGCTCGGCGCCGAGCAGGGACATCGGCAAGCGATCGTGTTCGGCGAGTTCGGGCTCGGACTCGCCGCCCGCCGCCTCGGCGACCTGGACGAGGCCGAGGATCGGCTGCTCGACATGCTGCGGTCGATTCCGGCGGCCGAGGACGACGTCCCGCCGCTGTTCCTGCCGCCCGTCCTGGTCGAACTCGGCCACATCGCCGACCTGCGCGGAGACGCTACGCGCGCGCTGACCTATCACCGGGACGCGCTGAAAGCCGCCGTCGTCCTACGTGCACCGCGCGACAAGGCATTCAGCCTGGAAGGGCTCGCCGGAGCGGTCGCCCTGGCCGGTGACCACGCGCGCGCTGCCAGGATGCTCGGCACGGCGTCCCGCATCCGCGACGAGGCGAACATGCCAGCCGGTCCTGCCGAGAGCGCCGACATCGACCGCGCCGCCGCGCGCGCTCGCAAGGGCCTGGGCGACGAGGTTTTCGCCGCAGAATCCGAATACGGCACCGCCATGACGGCCGAAGAGCACCTTTCGGCGGGGTGAACCCCGGGCTGGTTGCGATAAAGCCGCATACGCCATGATCGGGACATGACACGCCCCATTGAACAGTTCGCCGTCGCGGCCCCCGGTGACGGTCCTTATGGGATCACCGCCGGGCCCGACGGCGCGCTCTGGTTCACGCTCGTGCACGCCGGGCGGATCGGCCGGCTGGACGCCGCGCGCGAGGTCACCGTCTTCCCCCTGGCGTCGGCCACGGCCGCGCCCATGTCCATCACCGCCGGCCCGGACGGCGCCCTGTGGTTCACCGAGTCGGGGACGTCCGCGATCGGCCGCGTCGGCACCGACGGCGAGGTCTCCTCGTATCCGCTGCCGACACCGGGCGCGGCGCCGTTCGGCATCACCCCGGGCCCCGACGGCGCGCTGTGGTTCACCGAGATGTCCGCCGACCGGATCGGCCGCATCACCACCGGCGGCGAGATCAGCGAGTTCGAGCTGCCGCTGCGCGGCGGCTACCCGTCGGCGATCGTGACCGGCCCCGACGGCGCGCTCTGGTTCACCCTGAACCAGGCCGACGCGATCGGCCGCGCCGCGCTCGACGGCACGATCGCGATCCACCCGCTGCCGACGCCCGAGGCCGCCCCGGTCGGCCTGGCGGCCGGCCCGGACGGCGCGCTGTGGTTCACCGAGATCGGCGCCGGGCAGATCGGCCGGCTCGTGCCGGGCGACGGCCGGATCGAGGAGTTCGCGCTGCCCGACCCGTCCTGCCGCCCGCACGCCATCGTCGCGGGGCCCGATGACGCCCTGTGGTTCACCGAGTGGGGCGCGAACCGGCTCGGCCGCATCACCCGCGGCGGCGAGGTCACCGAGCACCCGCTGCCGGTCGCCGCCGCCGAGCCGCACGGCGTCGCCGTGGGCCCGGACGGCGCGATCTGGACCGCGCTGGAGATCGGCGCGCTCGCCCGGCTGGAGCCCGTCAGAGCTTGCGGGCCCCGATCGACTGCATGACCGCGGGCCAGGTGCGGTGCATCTCGCGCTTCCAGTAGGCCCAGGTGTGCGAGCCCGGCCCGTACAGGTTCGCGGTGACCGGCACGCCGAGCTTGCGGGCCTGCTCGACGAAATCGCCGGTGGCGCGCCCCACCTGCGTCTCGCTCAGGTAGCGCACGTCCCACGGCGCCCGGCCCGGCTTGTCGTAGGGGCCCGGCTGCCCGTTCCCGGCGGAGACGTAGATCCGGGTGCCGCGCATCTTCGGCAGCAGGCTGAGCGGGTCGTGCGCGACCCAGTTGGCGCGGTCGCCGCTGGGGTCGCCCCAGATCTTGTTGGGGTCGGTGCCCGGCCGGGTGTTGGTGTACATCAGCAGCGACGGGATGCCTGGCGACAGCATCGACAGCACACCGCTGTATCCGGCGGCGTACTTGAACATGCCCGGGTGGCGTCCGGCGTAGGTGATGGCGCCCTGCGCACCCGAGGAGATGCCGATGGCGGCGCGCAGCGCGCCGGCGTGGAAGTTGCGCTCCAGCAGCTGCCGCACCTCGGAGGTGTGGAAGGTCTCCCAGCGCGGGTTGCCGCCCTTGCCGTTGTTGTACCAGTCGGTGTAGGAGCCGTTGGCGCCCTCGGGCATGGCCACGAGCGTGTCGTAGCGGGCCGCGACGGCGGCGATGTCGGTGCTGCGCGTCCAGGACACGTAGGAGTCGTTGCCGCCGTGGAAGGCGTACACGGTCGGCCAGGTGCGGGTCGCCGTCGCGCTCCAGCCGCGCGGGACCAGCACCCGCACCTTGCGGGCGGTGCCGAGCGCGGGGGACTGGACGGTGAGGTCGACGCGGGTCTTCCCGCTCCACACCGCTTCGGTGATCTTGGCGCCGTCGTCGGCGGCGGCGAAGACCGCCTTCTTCTTTTTGACGACGGTCTTGCGCGTCGGGTTCGTGCCGAGCTTCTTGTTCGGGTCCGGCAGCGGCGACGCGCTGCGCTGCTGACCCTCGGGGGCCTCGGACGCCTTCTTCGGCTGGGGCACCGGCACGCCGTTCTGCAGTGCCGCCGGGGCGGGGTCGTCGCCGGCGAGCCCGCGCGGCGCGGGGTCGCTCTGCGGCAGCATGAGCAGCACGGCCGGCGTGATCACCACGGCGGCGATGCTGCCGATGGCGACCAGCGAGTCAGTCCTTTTGCGCACGTTTGTCCCCTCAGGAGTCGCGCAGACTTTACTGGGGCTCCCGCGAACGATGGGGGTTCTTGGGAAAAATGTAATCGTACTGTCAGGAAAAGGCCGGCCGCATCCGGGTGGCCCCCGGACGCCGGGGTATCCGTCCGGACATGAGGAAAGCGATCATCTTCGACGTCGACGGAACCCTGGTGGACACCAACTACCTGCACGCCGTGACCTGGTGGGAGGCGTTCCGGCAGCACGGCCGCACGGTGGCGATGACCGACGTCCACGCCGCCATCGGGATGACCTCGGACCGGCTGCTCGCCCGCCTGGTGCCGGACGACCGCTCCGACGACGACGCCGTCACCGCCGCGCACAGCGCCCTGTACGGGCAGTACCACTCCCGCCTGCAGGCCTTCCCGGGCGCCGCCGACCTGCTGCGCGCCTGCCGCAAGGGCGGCGCCGACGTCGTCCTCGCCACCTCCGCCTCGGAGCACGAGCTGAGCGCCCTGCGCGCCGCGCTGGACGCCGACGACGCCATCACCGCCGCCACCTCCTCCGCCGACATCGAGCGCAGCAAGCCCGCCCCCGACATCGTCGAGGCGGCCCTCGCCCACACCGACGCCGCCGCGGACGAGGCCGTCTTCGTCGGCGACGCGGTCTGGGACGTGAAGGCCGCCGCGCGCGCCGGGATGCCGTGCGTGGCCGTCCTGTCGGGCGGCATCCCGCGCGCGGACCTGGAGGAGGCCGGGGCCGTCGCCGTCTACGACGACGTCGCCGGCCTGCTCGCCGGCCTGGACGAGAGCCCGCTGCGATGACCGTCCAGCGCTTCCCCTTCGCCTTCGCCGACCGCTACCGGCGCCCGCTGGCGCTCCTCGGCGTCCACGAGGGCAGCGCCTACGTCGAGCTGACCGACGGCGAGCTGCGCGCCCGCTACGGCCCCTGGACGCTGCGCACGCCCCGCGCCAACGTCGCCGGCGCCGAGATCACCGGCCCCTACCAGTGGTGGAAGGCCATCGGCCCGCACCTGTCGGCCGCCGACCGCGGCGTCACCCTCGGCACCACCCCGGACCGGGGCGTCTGCGTGCGCTTTCGCACCCCGGTCCGGTGCCTGGAGCCGTTCGGGCTGCTGAAGCACCCCGGCGCCACCTTCACCGTGCGGGACCCCGAAGGCCTCCGCGCGGCGCTGGGCCGGCGGCCCCGCCCTTAGCGGCGCTCGGCCACCAGCAGCAGGAACAGCGGCGACGGGAAGCCCTCGCGCCACCACGGGTCCCGCTCCATCTGCTCGGGCGTCGGGTGGGGCTCGCGCAGGTCGGCGATGACGAAACCGGCGTCCCGGAGCGTTCCAGAATAGAACTCCAGCGGCCGCATCCAGGAGGTGATCATCGAGGGCGACGTCATCCCGTCGACCTGGAAGTACTGGTCCACCGTGCGCGGCCCGAAGTAGCTGGACGCCGGCACGCTCTGCCGCGCGCCCCGCTCGGCGTCCTCCACGTAGAAGCACGGGTGCAGGGTGAGGGCGACGAGCCGGCCGCCGCTCTTCAGCACCCGGCCGAACTCGCCGATCGCGTACGAGGGGTCGGCCAGGTGGCTGAACACGTGGTTGCAGACGACCAGGTCGAACTCGGCGTCCGCGGCCGGCACGTCGTCGACGCTCGCCCGCTCGAACGACACCGCCCCCGGCCCCGGCGCCGGCAGGCTCCGCGCCGCGTCGACCAGGCCCTGGCTCGCGTCGACGCCGAGCACGTCGGCGCCCTGCGCGGCCAGCTCGCGCGCCAGGTAGCCCTCCCCGCAGCCCGCGTCCAGGACCCGCAGCCCCTTGGCGGGACCGATCGCGTCGAGAACGGCCCGGTCGGTCAGCTCCGTGCGGTAGCGGTCGTGGCCGTCCCGGATGACCCGCACCCAGTACTCGGCGTTCGCCTCCCACCGCTCGCGCGTGAGTTCGGCGAACGCCCGGGTCTCACCGTTCATCGGCCCACCATCATCCTTCATCGATCAGCTCATGCCCTTCAGCCGTTTCACCAGCGCGTTGCAGGCTTCCCGGATCCTTCGGTCCCGCTGGCCCGCGCCGCGCCGCTCCAGCGCCGCGACCAGCTCGGCGAGCCGCGACCCGAACGTCGGATCGCGGCGCAGGGCCAGCGGTATATAGGTCGAGACCAGGTAGTACACGTAGGCGTCGTTGTAGCTCTCGATCTCGCGCAGCACTTCCTGCGCCGTATTGCGCAGCAGCAGCGAACTCGGCAGCGTGAAATCGGAGCTGATACGGCCGTCGCGGGTGTAGGTCGGGAAGGACCACTCCTCCAGCGCCGCGTAAATCGGGGTCCGGTCGAGTTCCCGCCGGTACCGTTCGGCCAGTTCCACGTCGTTGGAGCTGATGAGGGCGCCCATCACCACGCCGCGCATCATGAAAGCGGTGCGCCGCTCGGGGCCGTCATGGCTCAGATCCGGATCGGGAGTGCCCGCCACCTTGCTGACCTGGTGCGTCAGGATGTTGAGGGCCAGGATCGAATGGAACGAGTACGCCTTGCGGTTCAGCCGGGGCGCCAGGTCGCGCGAGGCCTCGACCAGCCGGTGCGGATTGAGGAGCAGCCCGTTCTCGTGCGTGTACAGCTCGCCGAGGGCCTGATCCTGCTCCTGCCCCCAGAAACGGGCCAGATAGGAGGACACCTTCTGCGAGGAGTCCCCGCGCACGATGCACAGGGCCGCCTCGAGGGCGTTCAGCAGATGCTGCGGGGCGACCGCCGAGCGCTCCAGCGCGGCCCGGTCGACCGACAGGCCCGCGTCGTCCAGCCGGCCGATCAGCGCGTCGCGCCGTTTCACCAGGGAATGCGCCATGGAGTATTCGGCGATTCCGGGCACGGACGAGATGAGGCTTTGCAGGGACCGGCCGCTGACCCGGTCCAGCCAGCCCGCGTTGTCCCACAACCGGAACACGGTGCTCTCGTCAAGCCCGGAGAAGGCCGCCACATCGGACATGTTCAGCCCGTTGTCACTGGCGATTTCGGAGAGTGGCCTCGGCTCGCTGCCCGCTGTCATGACCCGCCCTGTCAGCGGTATTCAATGGGTTTCCGAGCATAGCGTCCCGATCACCCGTAGTAGGGCAGCACACGAAAAAATCAGACCTTCCCGACGTGGCAGGCGAGGGGGAGCGCCTCGTCCGGCCGCGCGACCGCGTCGACCGGCCGCAGGCCCGCGCAGAGCCCGGCGATCTCGGACCGGCTCCGCGGCACGAAGGGCAGGCCGGCCTCCCGGTAGAGCCCGGTCACCGCCGCCAGCCCGGGCGTCCGCACCGCGTGCGTCAGCACGACATGGCTGCCTGCGGGCAGCTCCCGCAGGAGCCCGGCGACGATCCGGCGCGGCCCCTCCTCGTCGGTGACGAAGTGCAGCACCCCCGAAAGCAGCAGGGCCACCGGCTCGCGCGGATCGAACGTCTCCTTCAGCGCGGGATGCCCCATGATCAGGTGGGGTTCGCGCAGATCGCCCTCGAACGCCACCAGCCCCGGCCCGGTGGCCAGCAGGGCACGGGCGTGCGCGAGCACCACCGGGTCGTTGTCGACGTAGGCCACCTTCGCGTCCGGCACGGTCCGCCGGGCGATGTCACCGACGTTGCTCTCGGCCGGGAACCCGCAGCCGATGTCCAGGAACTGCCGCAGCCCCAGCCTGCCGAGGGCCCGCACGCTCCGCTCGAGGAAGACCCGGTTCGCCCGCACCGTCCGGGAGACCACCGGCGCCGCCCGCAGGACCCGCTCGGCCAGCCCCCGGTCGGCCGAGTAGTTGTCCTTGCCCCCGAGCAGGTAGTCGCACACCCGGGCCGCGTTCGGCGCCGTCGCGCCGACCCCGTAGAGCCCAGGCCGCTCGTCCTGGGCCCACTCGTCCACGCTCAGGACCGACACGGCCACCTCCTGCCCGGCTGTACATCCAAGACGAACCCTGACGCAGCCCGGCCGTCCAGTCACCCCCGCTTGCACGCACGCAAAGCCCCCATTCCAACCTGCGAAGACGTCCCCACAAGCCTCCGAACACCCAGTCAACTCCGCCCCGACGGGCCGGGACGCACGGCCGTTCCCAAGGTGCCGCGCAGGGCCGAAGCGAGTGCGCCGCCTGCCGTTCCTTCGATGTTCCTTTGACAAACACCAATGTCTATTAGAGGCTGTGCCGATGTACACGGCGATCGAAGCGACACTGGTCCAGCAGGCGGGCCCCGTCGAATTGGCGGGCCGCCTCGTGGGTTTCGTCATCATGGCGGGAGTAGTGCTGGTGATCGTGGTCATCACGTCTGCGGTCAAGTCCTCGAACCGCACGTACCGGCCCGGCCAGTACCCGATGCCTCCCGGCTGGACATATGGCGCGGGCCCGCCTGGCCCCTACCACCCCTACGGCCCGGGACCTCGGCACCCCCACGGCCCTGCCCCGCAACAGCCCTATGGGCCGGCCCCGCAACAGCCATACGGCCCTGCTCCCCAGCACCCCTATGGGCCTGCCCAGCACGGACAACCGGCAGCACCGGTGCAGCAACCGCCCCCGTCTCCGCCGCCTACCGCCTGAGATCCCAGGCGGCGAACGCCGGCCGTCCAACGAGACGGACCGCACAGCCAAGGGCGGCCATCTCGCAAAGGCCCCTTCACTGCCTGAAGTGGACGACGCCGCCCGGTGCAGGTGAGCCCGGAAGGCCGTCCACCTCCGCCACATCCGGCAGAAGGCGCGCTGAGCCGGTGACCCGCGCTCGCGGGAACGCATGGGGAACGGAGCGGCGAACGGTCGCACACGACCGCAGGCGGCCGCATGGACGAGCGAAGCCCTGACCAGGTGCTGGTCAGGGCTTCTTTCGTGCTGTTCTTTCCAGTGCCCCCGGCAGGATTCGAACCTGCGGCACCCGCTTTAGGAGGGTGATTTCGGTCGCGGGGCGCTGATCGGCGGCGGCGTGCCGGGTGAGGTCTGCGCAGGTCACACCCCGTTCGCCGTGTGGTCTGGTGGGGGCGCGGTCGGGGCGCCGTGCGGCCGATGGTGCCATCGTCGTGCCATCTGGCATCGGCCGGCACCTCGCCGCCCCGCAGGGCTGCACCTGCACCGCCGGGGCCAAGGGTCGACAGGGCTGTTACTACCGCGCCGCCGCCTGACCTGCGTCAACCCTCTATCTCGACATAACTCGTGTACGACTGATATCGTGGACGACATGGCACCGATCAGAATGACGACCAGCACCATCAAGGTGCTGGAGGTGCTGATGGACGCCGACAGCGGCGACGACATGTCCGTGTACGGACTCGACGTCGTCCGCAAGAGCAGCCTCGGCACCGGCACCGTGTACCCGATCCTGTCCCGGCTGGAGCGGATCGGATGGATCCGCTCCCACTGGGACGACAGCGATACCCCCGGGGCCCGCCGCAAGTTCTACGCCCTGACCGGCGAGGGCCGGGCCGGGATCAAGGAAGCGTTCGCCGCCCGGCCCGGCCTTGTCGCGCGGAGGTTCGCCACGTGAAGCGCGTGACTGCATTCCGCGAGGCAATCACAGCGTCGTGGGACCAGCCCGACGCCCTTGTGGAGGCGCTCTCTCGGGCGTCCCCTTGGGAGAAGCGGATCATGAAATGGGGAGCACTCCTTGTGTTCCTCGCAGGCCCCTTTGCCCTGTGGGGCCTTCTGGAGCCCTCTGGCAACGTCAGCAGCATCGCGGTCATTCCGTTTTGCGCCGGTGTGATCATGACGCTGGGGGTTGAGGGGCGCGTCATGAACAGGGAACTGTTCAGCGCGTCCAGCACTCTGGCAGGTGCCGGTGTTCTGGCCCGGATCGGTGCGGCGCTCGCCGCCGAGCCGGGACGATACGCGGAATGGCGGGAGCACCTGCTGACCATCCGCGACGAGGGGCGGCTCGCGCTCCTCGCGGCCGGGTGCGAGCAGGTGAAGGCCGGCTTCATCAGCCGCATCGAATGGTTCTGGCGGGACGTCACTCAGCGCGCGGTGCGGTGGGTGCTGAGGTCGAACGGGCGAACCTGGTCGCTCGTCGCGTGCACCATCGCGTACATCGTCGGCGACGTGGCGCAGACCAGCATCGGGGTCGCGCTGGTCCCGCTCATCAGCCTGTCGTGGACCGCATCACAGGCGGTGCCGTGGCTGCGTGACCGGCTGGACGCGCACCCGCCTAAGCGGAAGCCGGACCAGACCAGCTAAGCCAGCAGCAGACGCCCGCCCTCGGTTTCTTCGGGGGCGGGCTGTTCTTACTTGATTGTCGTCCCCAGGTGCTGCAATAGGACGGTGACCAACTTGTACACCAAGAACGGCAGACCATTGCAGGTCGCCGGCGGGAAGGTCTACTCCCGCAGAGGCCAGTACCTCGGACAGATCAGCGGCGGCAAGATCTACGACCCCCAGGGCCGCTACGCAGCCACGATCGTGAACGGCCGTGCTGTCTACCGCAGCACGGACAGCGCCACCCTGAGCGGCCCTTCTCTAGGGGGCGGGCGCGCTGGATCAGCGCAGGCGAACGCGGCAGCCTCCGCGATTTGGGGGAACGAGCCGAACTTCCCAGACTGACGGGTCCCGGCTAGGAAGCAGAGCCGGACACGCAAACGGCCCGCCCTCGAAGATAGTGAGGGCGGGCCGTTCCGTGTGCAGGCTAGCGGGAGTCGCGCTCTGCGCCTTTGCCCGTCCCTGCTTCGATCTGTTGCGCGTCTTGGCGTACGCCTTCGAGTCCGCATCAAGAAACCGCTTTGATACTGCGGTTACGTCTATCTGACCTGCGTCGATGCGGGCTGATTACTCCGTGATGGCACATCGGCGAAGGGTTGGACGTGAGGCGTCCGGGCGCCCGTCGGCGGCTCATGCCGGCCGGACGATGGCGAGGCCGTCTTGGTGCCCGGCCGCGGCGGCGAGCGTGCGGCATGTCGGGCAGGCGTTGGGGCCGCGGCGGCAGACGGCCTTGTGGGTGCGGCATGGCCCGCACGCCGGTTCGCCGTCATCCGGCCGGGACAGAGCGCCGCCGGGGCGACCGTGCGGGCACTCGGCGGGCATCGCGCGCACGGCGGCCGTCCGGGACGGCGAGACGGTACGGGCATCCTCGGCTGCGGGCGGGCGGCCGGGCGGACGCCGGTCGTCAAGGGCGTCGGGCTCGTCGGTGGGGACGGCGGCGGCGAGGGCCTCGGCGACGGTGCGATGCTCGGCGCGGAGCGCGGGCGGCCAGAGCTGCTCGTCAAGGACGAGCTCATCGCCACCCGGCTCGTCGTGCTCGTCATGGGCGGCGTCGCTGGCGCGCTGCTCGGCGGCCAGGGCGGCCGTCACCAGGTCGGCGAGATGTCCCTCGGCCATGCCCGCCAGGTAGCCGACGACGTTGGCGATGGGGCGGCCGGCGCGTTCGGCGCGGCCGTGGACGACGGCCAGGACGTCGCCGATGACGCGGTCGGTAAGGGTGGCGCCGTAGCGGGAACGCAGGTACTTCTCGGCTTCGCGGTGCTGCGCTGATCGATCGATCTTCTTCTGTTCTTCTCCCTGATTTCCTGATTGCGCGCCGGGGGGTGGCGAGACGGCACGACCTGCGGTGTCGTCGCGTCCGGGCTGGTCGAGCCGTGTCGCCGACGTGTGGCGGAACGGTGCGGCCTGCGGGTTCGTGGTGTCGCTGCTGGTGGGGCCGTCCCGCCGGGAGGCGGCGAGCGGTTCGCAGCCGGTGCCGGTGAAGATGCCCAGCTCGGACCGTCTCGCCGGGGTACGGCGGGACGGCGGGACGGCTGGCGCTCCGTTTGCCTCACTGCCAGCGGGAGCGGTCTGCGGGGTGTCATACAGGACGCTACGGGTGGTGACCTTGCCGTCGGTGCCGCGGACGCGCTCGCGCACGAGGTAGCCGTAGCGGCGTAGTTCGGCGAGCTGGCGGCGGACGGCGTTGCGGCTGTCGGCGGTGTGGTGGGCGAGGAATTCCTCGTCGCTGCGGAAGCCGTCGGCGTGGCTGAGCATCTGCACCGCCAGGCCGCGAGCGCCGTTGGTCAGGCGCTCGTCGCGGGCGAGGGTGTGCGGAATGCGCGTCCAGCCGGGTGTGTCGGTGCGAATGGTGGTGGTCAATGCGCTGGCCCCCCGTGGGCGCGCTGAAGAGAACGCATGGCGGTCCGCCAGGTGTGGGTGTGGAGTCGGCGACGCGCGCGGGCGCGGCTGTGACGAGGTGAAGGGCGTCAGCGGGAAGAGGTGCTGACGGGTATGTGCGCCGGCCTACTCAGCGGCGTCGGTGTCGCTCTCGTTCGTCAGGACGATGCGGCGGATCTGCTGGCGCGTGTAGCCGGTCGCCTCGCTGATCTCTTTCTGGAGGACGCCGTCTTTGCTGGCCTCGCGGATCGCTTCGGCGAGCTCCTTGCGGAGGATGTCCGTTCGGGTCTCGGACTCCCGGAACCGGCGCGCGAGGTGCTCCAGCGATCGCTTATCCACGACACCTAGTGTTCCATGTCTACTCATGGAACTAGATGTTACATAGATGCGCAGTAAATTGCTAGCTCAGAGCGCTTGACGATGGAACATGATGTTCCCTAGAGTGTGGGCATAGGCAGTCAACCGGCCCACAGGGAGCGTCCGTGAAGATCGCGAAGCTGATCGCCCGCACCGCCCGCCGCGTCGTCCGCGACGTGACCGACGCCCCCCGCGTCTCCCGCGAGCTGCGCACCCTGCGCGCCGCCACCCCGGCCCGCGTCCCCGCGCCCCTCACCGCCGGCCAGATCAAGGGTGAGGTGCCCGCGGTCGCCGACATCGAGGCCGCCGCCCGGCAGTTCGAGCAGGCCCGGACCGACGCCAACGCCGCGGCCCGTGCCAAGCGCGCCGCCGAGAAGATCCTGAAGCGCACCCCGGACGGCCAGTACGGCGCGGTCGTCGTCGAGCGGTTCGAGTCGTCCCGGCAGGTCGCCGACCTGGACGCCATCCGCACGCTGTTCGCCGAGCACGGCCTCGGCGACATCCCGATGAAGTCGTGCGCGCCGTCGCTGGCGCTCACCTTCACGGCGGCCGACACCGGCACCGAGCCCGCCGAGAGCGTGCTCCAGCTCGTCCCCGCCGCCTGACCCGCCCGGCCAGCTTCACCTGCTCGACGGCTCCCGCCACCCCATTCGCGGGGTGGCCCGCACCCGCCAATCCCCTATCAGAACACCGGCCGCAGCAGACGTCCCGAGCGTCCGGGCCGCGATCGGACATGGAGGTCCGACACGATGAAAGCCTCGACGAACACCGACCGAGCCGCGGAGGCGGCCGGGGTGAGCAGCAGCGCCGTGCTGGCGCGCATCCGCCAGACCCGCGACCTGCTCGCCGAGCGCGCTGGCGACGCGACCGCGCTGGAGTTCCTGAAGTTCATGTGCGCCGTTCTCGACGGCGAGGTGACCGGCGAGCAGGTCCCCACGGGTGCCGAGCGGTTCCGGGTGGCGCTGGCTGGCGCCGTCAGCGAGGCCCGGTGAACGCCGCGCGCGTCGCGCAGCTGCGCGAGCTGGAGACCCACACCGCCGCGAACCTGGCCGCGGTGCGCGCCGCCCTGGCCGCCGAGCAGCAGCCGACGCTGCAGGCCGTGCCGAGCGTCCTGGCGACGGCCGTGGAGCTGCACGGGCTGGACGGGTGCGAGCCCATCGTGGCCGCGCTCGTCTCCGAGCTGCAGCGCGACGGCGGCCGGCGTCTCGCCGCCCGCGCGGATGAACAGGCCCGGCAGGAAGCCGCGCGCCGTGCGGCGTTCCGCGTGCTGCGCGGCGGCCTGAGCGACTCGCCCCATTAGAGCAAGCGGCCCCCGCCGCGGCGACCTCACCGCCCGGCGGGGGCCTGGACCCGACCCCTTAGGAGAGCGAACCCATGCAGAACAGTAAGCCCCCCACGCCGGTCTCGCGGCCGACGCTGGCGCCGTGCCCGGTGCCCTGGTGCCAGGAGCACCACCGCAGCGCGCTGTCGCTGACGCACCGCGCCGACATCGGCCACGTCACCGTGCACGGTGACGAGCAGCTGACGGTCGCGCTGGCGTTCACCGAGTCGCTGCCCGCGCCCAGCGCCCGCCCCGGCAGCCCGGCCGGCAGCCCGGGCGAGGTGCCCGGCATGACGACGGTCGGGCCGGCGGTGACGTTGCACTGGAGCGACCTGCCCGGCGACGGCACCGGCCAGGCCGGGCCGGACGGCCTGGACCTAAAGCCGGTCGAGGCGCTCGACCTCGCGCAACTGCTGATCGCCGCCTACGTCCGGCTCGACGGCACCGGGCAGGAGAACGGCCGGTGACCGCCCAGACGATGGCCCACGCTGCGGGGGCGGGCTGCCCGCCGTGGTGCGTCTCCGACCATGCCGGCGACCGGGGAGTCCTCGTTTACCGCGGCAGGCCGGTGAACGTTGACACCCCGTCCGGGTGGCCGGTGCAGGTCGTGCCGGTGCTGGAGGTCCTCGCCGAGGGCGCGCCGGAGTGGGCGTCGGCGCGTGGCCCGATGGCGGCGGTGTTCGGCCGTGGTGTCACGGCGTACCTGTTCCTGGAGGGCTGCGGCGCCGAGGCGTTCGCGTCGATCGCCGAGCAGTGCGGGAACGACGCCCTGGCGGTCGCGGTGCGCGACACCCTGGCCGCCGCCCGTGGCGAGACGGCGGTGACGTCGTGATCCGCTCCCTGGCGCTGCTGGCCGCCGTGCTGGTGCTGCTGGACACCGCTCTCACCCTGCCCGAGCCGTTCCCCACGCTCGCGCTGCTGGTCGCGGTGGCGACCGTGGGCGCGGTGGCGTGGGCGCTGGCCGGGCTGATCTTTCCCAGGAGGGACCGTTGAACTCCGCGAAGCTGTGGGCGACCGGCGCGTTCGGGCTCGGCGTGGCCGTGTCGATCTCGGCGAACGTCGCGCACACCTACCACCCCGGCGCCGACGTCATCGCCGCCGCGCACCAGGCCGGCGGCTATGTGCCGCCGATCGGCGCGCAGGTCGCCGCCGCGTTCTACCCGCTGGCGCTGCTGCTGGTCGTCGAGCTGCTCGCCCGCATGCCGTGGCCGGGCGGCTGGTGGTGGCGCCTGGCGCGCTACGGCGGGACCGGCCTGGTCGCCGCGGTCGCCGCCGTGGTCTCGTACCGGCACATGGCGGCGTTGCTGGCCGCCTACGGCGAGGACGAGCTGACCTCGCGGATCGGGCCGGCGGCGGTCGACGGGCTGATGGTCGTCGCGTCGTTCGCGCTCTTGGCCCTCGGCCGCGAAGCGACCACAGCGACCACCCCGGCCGAGGCGCCAGCCGAGCGCCCCGCGCTTCCCGCGGTGGCTGACGAGACGGCCGACCCCGGTACCGATGATGCCCCCGCCGAGCAGGAGGAGCGGGGCGCGATCGGGCACGGGTCGGCCACCTGGACGGCGTGGCCGCTGCCCGCGCTGCAGGTGGCCGACGACGACGCGGCCGGCGCGGTTCCGGGGGTGGATCTCAGCCACCCCGGCCGCCGGGTGGCCGACGACGGCCACGCAGGTCACGACCCCATCCGGTCCCTGGCCGACGCCGTCCGGTCGGCCAGCGCGTCGGGGCTGTCGCGGCGGCGGATCGCCGAGGAGTTCGAGATCTCCCGGCATCGGGTCAACAAGATCCTCGGCCCCGAGCTTCAGCCGGAGATGGCGGGCGCGTCGACGGCGCGGCCGATCAACGGCCACCCGGTCGACCACCCGCCCGGCACCGACGACCTGACCGACGCCTGACGTCGCGTCCGCGCCCCCGCGCACCGGTGCGGGGGCGTCACGGGACGGCAGAGACGGTCCCAACCGATAGCCCGGCCCCGGGCTGCACCTCTCACAGCTCGCCCGGGGCCGGCCCTCACCAAGGAGGAACCCTCATGGTCTCGCAGGAGACGCTCCACAAGGCGACCGTCCCCACGACGGCCGGTATCGCCGAGGCCGCCGTGCACGCGGCGGGCGTGGCCCCGGCCTACGGCCGCACGATCGAGTACGTGGCCGCCGCGCCCGAGGCGCCGGCCGCCCCGGCCGCCGCGCCCAACCCCGTCATGGCGGCGGGCGGCGCCGTCCTGGTGGTGCTGCTGCTCGGCTTCTACCTGCACACCCAGCTCAAGTCCAAGAAGGCGCGGGTCCCGCACGTCCTGGCGGCCTTCACCATGGGCGTGCTGCTGGCCGGGTCGGTGCTCGGCGCGGTGGCCCTGCAGGCCAGCAACACCGCCGGCGCGTCGCTGACGCAGCTGCTCACGACGGTGACCGGCACCCCCGGCGGCGGAGCGCCGACCGGTACCCGGTGACCCGCCGGCGGCCCCGGGACGGGCGGTCCGCCCGCCCGTCCCGGGGCCGTCTCAGGGGCCCGTCTCACGCCCTGTCTCACGACCCCGTCTCACGGGCCGTCTCAGGGCTCTTGACAGGCCCCAAGGCGCGCGCGTATGCGCGCGCGCGACCCGAGCTGAGACGACCCGCTTGAGACACCCCGTACCGATCTTGTCCGGAGGTCCCCGTGCCGAGCACCGAACGGTCCCCACGCGAGCTGCGCGAGGCCCTGCGCCGCATCGAGAACCGCACCCAGTTTTTCCGCACGCGCCAGGCGGCGGCCGCGACCCCGCAGGCCCGCGCCGCCGTGGCGTGGGACCAGTGGCGCGCGCTGATCCGCGACGCGCCCGAGGGCCTGGCCGTGCGCCTGGCCGACGAACTCACCGCCACGATCAACGGCCAGCTCCGCGAGCTGGCCCGGGAGGCCGACCAATGAGCACCCACACGCCGGGCCCCGCCGACCGCCGGGCCCCCGCCACCACCGCCGCCGAGACCGCCGACGCCTTGGCGACCCCGTCCGCCGCCGCTCCGGCCACCGTCCCGGCCGACCTGGCCGCCGACCCGTACCGGGCCACGTGGCGTGACCGCGTGGGCGAGGCGTGGGACGCGCTGCGCGGCCGCCGGGAGGAGATGACACCGGCCGAGCTGTACGCGGCCGCCTACGGCCCGCCCAGCGCCACACAGGCCCCCGGCGCGGCTCCGGCGGCCGAGGCCACCCGCCTCGCCGACGGCGCGGCCGACAAGCCCGCCAAGGACGCGGCCGAGGGGCCCGCCGAGGGCGCGGCCGGGGAGGGGTCGACGGCCGGGGACGTGCGCGCGGTCCTCGGCCAGCAGTGCGCCCGGATCGGGGCCGGCAGCCGCATCACCTCGGCGCGGGTGCGGGCGTGGGTCACCACGGCCAGCGTGTCCGAGGACGACCTGGCCGAGCGGGTGGCGCGGGTCCTGGCCGCCGAGGAAGCCGCGCACCGCGAGGCGGTGGCCGCCGAGGCCGCCGAGCACGCCGCCCGGCGCGGCCGCGCCCACCCTCGGCGGCCGCGCCGCGACCCCGACCCGGCCGCCTACGCCCCCACGGCCGAGGAGCTGGCCAAGGCCCGCACCCGGATGCGGTGGACGCGCGGCGGCGCCCTGGCCGTCGCGGCCCTGATGACTCTCCAGATGATCACGATCAACCTGCGCGGCGGGAACATGGCGTTCCTGCTGGCGGTGGCCTTCGGCGTCACCGGCTACTTCTGGTTTGTCGGCCGCGCCGCCGAGCGCCGCGCCGACCAGGAGGCCGCCGAGGCCGAGCGCCAGGCCGCGGCCGAGCACGCCGCCAAGGACGGCGCCGACATCACCGCCGCCGCCACGGGCGCGGCGGCGGCCAGCCCGGCCACGGCGGCCAGTGCGGCCGGACCGGCGGGGGCGGCGCGCGCCGAGCTGCCCGTGGTCGCGGTCAACGGCGCGCCCGTCGACCTGGCCGAGGGGCCGGCGGTCGACCCGTGCGCGGCCTACGCGCTGCCCGACGTCGCCGAGCTGCTGCGCAGCGAACCGCCGCGCACCGGCACCGACCGCGAGGCCGAGCGCATCGCGGGCCGCCTGACCAAGGTCCTGGACGATTTCAACATCGACGCCAAGGTCACCGGGTTCACGCGCGGCCCCACGATCACGCTGTACGAGATCAAGCCGGGGCCGGGCGTGAAGGTCGACAAGATCACGGGGCTCGGCAAGAACTTCACTTTGGCGGTCCGGTCCTCGCATGAGGTGCGCATGCTGCCCTCGGTGCCCGGCCGCGACACCGTGGGCGTGGAGGTGCCCAACCAGACCAAGGACCTGGTGCGCCTCGGCGACGTGCTGCGCTCGGACGTCGCCCGCCGCGAGACGCACCCGCTGATTGCCAGCCTCGGCAAGGACGTCGAGGGCCGGTCGGTGGTGGCCAACCTGGCCAAGATGCCGCACATCCTGATCGCGGGCGCCACCGGCGCGGGCAAGTCGTCCTGCATCAACGGCCTGATCTGCTCACTGCTGGTGCGGTCGACGCCGTGCGAGGTGCGGCTGATCCTGGTGGACCCCAAGCGGGTCGAGCTGACCCCCTACGCCGGGGTGCCGCACCTGCTCATGCCGATCATCACCAGCCCCCGCAAGGCCGCCGAGGCCCTGGAATGGGTGTGCGGCGAGATGGACCGCCGGTACGAGGCGATGGAGCGGCACGGCGTGCGGCACGTCGACGACCTCAATGCCAAGATCGCGGCGGCGGCCGCCAAGGGCCGGCCGCTGCGCGACGCCGAGGGCGAGCCGCTCGAACCGGTTCCTTACCTGGTCACGATCGTCGATGAGCTGGCCGACCTGATGATGGTCGCCCCCAAGGACGTCGAGGACTCGGTGGTGCGCATCACCCAGCTTGCGCGCGCCGCCGGTATCCACCTGGTGCTGGCCACCCAGCGGCCGAGCGTGGACGTGGTCACCGGCCTGATCAAGGCCAACGTGCCCTCACGCCTGGCGTTCGCCACGTCGTCGCTGGCCGACTCCCGCGTCATCCTGGACACCCCCGGCGCCGAGAAGCTGTTGGGCGCCGGTGACGCGCTGTTCCTGCCCATCGGCGCGTCCCGGCCGATGCGCCTGCAGAACAGCTTCGTGTCCGAGCCGGAGATCATCGCCGTGGTGCGGCACTGCCAGGGCCAGGCCCGCAGCATCCGGACCATCCCCGGCCAGGTCGAGGACACCACCACCACGGCCGCCACCACGGCGGCCGCCGGCGCGGTCGACGACCGGCCGGTGCCCGTCTCGCCCGTCATCACGACGCCGACCCGCCCCGCCGCCCCCGCCGGCACCGCCACGGGGGCCAGCGGCCGCGGCCGCGACGCCGAGGACCAGGACGACGCCGCCGACCGCGCCGGGAACGGCGGGAGCGGGCAGGAGGCCGGGCCGACCGGCGCCGAGGCGCTGCTGGCCGTGCTGGCGGCCGAGGGCGGACCGCTGGAGTGGGAGGCCCTGGCCGAGCGCACCGGCCAGTCCCGCGCCACCATCTACCGCCACATGCGGCGCCTGGTGGCCGAGGGCCGCGTGCGGCCCGTGGACGGCGGCGGATGGGAGATCCCCGGCACCACCGGGCGCCCCACCGAACACCGCGCCGAACACGTCGCCGAGCTCGGCGACGACGACCGCGACGACGACCGCGCCGAGGGCCTCGGCGACGACGGCCAGGACGACGCGCCCACGGCCACCCCGGCCGCGGCCGCGAGCGCGGGTGTGGAGGTGCCGGCCGAGCTGGCCGAGCTGCTGCCCGAGGCCGCCGAGCTGGTGGTGGCCACCCAGTTCGGATCCACGTCGATGCTCCAGCGCAAGCTGCGCGTGCCCTACGCGCAGGCGAGCGCGCTCATGGACACCATGCACGCCCTCGGCGTGGTCGGCCCGGCCGAGGGGTCCCGCGCCCGCGCCGTGCTGATCACGCCCGAGGGCCTGCCCGCCGTCCTGGCCCGGCTGCACACCCGCCCCTGACCCCCTGATGTCCCGGCCGGGGCCATGGTGGCCCCGGCCCGCCCGAGAGGAGAGCCGCACATGTCCACCGCTCTGGAATCCCTGGAGATGACCCCCGACGACGTCCGCGACCTGATCGGCCAGCTCGAAGAGGAGTCCCCGGCGGTCGCGCACCTGATGACCGCCTTCGCCGACCTGGCCGACGCCCTGGAGTCCGAGGAACTGCTGGACGGGGTGTACGAGCAGACCGCCGACATGCGCCGCCCGCACCTGCGCGTCCTAGTGGCGCTGACCGGCCACGCCCTGGAGCGCCTCAGCGCCGGGCTGAACGCGGTCGAGCTGGAGACGCGCGTGCCCGCCGGCGCCGAGGCCCTGGAGCCGTGGGAGAGCGCGGTGGAGACCGCCGGCCAGGTCCTGGAGAGCCTGGCCGAAGACCTGGCCCGCCGCGGCGAACGCGACCGCGAGAACTGACCCGCCGACCGGCCCGGACCGCTGCCCCGTGGCGGTCCGGGCCCCCGCCCCTCAACTGACCCTTGCCCAGGGGTACCTGGGCCCGCCAAAGCGTCACGGCAAGCACAACGCCCCACCGGCCACGAGACAGGTGGGGCGTTCAGCGTGTGGTGCACGCGTCTCCAAGGCTACGCGTCCCCGGCCGTGCGCGCCGAGGCGAGCGGCAGCACGAGAGCATCGGAGTAGGGCGGTTCCGCGCGGAACTCGGCGACCTTCTGCCACCCGCGTCGCAGGTACCAGCCGTAGGCGTCGGCCTCGATCACCGCGGCGAGCGTGGCGTACCGCTCGCGGCGGTCGGCGAGCAGCGCGTCCAGCAGCCTCCCACCGATTCCGTGCCGACGGTGCCAGCGGTCGACGACCAGCTCGACGACGGCGAACTTGTCCGCCTTCAGCACCTCGCCGGCCGGGGATGCCGCGTTCGCCCACCAGGCGCCCGGCATCATCGAGAACCCGAACGCGAACCCGACCAGCGTCCCGCCTCGCCGCGCGGTCACCATGGCGAACCCTGAGGCGGTCGCCTGGTCGTGCGTGCGGCGGGTGAACCGGTCCCGGCTGAACTTGGGGGCCGCGTTGTACGGCGGTTCTGCATAGACCTGCTCGTACAGGTCGGCGACCTCGTCCAGCGCGTCGAGGGCCTGGCGCCGGTCCAGAGCCGCAAGCTCGATCTCGGACACGTTCACTCCTTCGCTCCAGCGCCGCTCGCGGACGGGAGCGCCAACGCCGCACGGTAGTCCCGGACGGCGGGCCGGGACAGCTCGACCTCGGGCACCGCGTCCAAGACCATGCGGGCGCCCCGGCGGATGGTGGTCGTGCGCTGTCCGGGGTCGAGCGAGCTCACCGCGCGGCCAGCGATGTCGACGGCGGTGTCGATGTCGCCCCGCCGTACCTGCGTGACGGCTTGGAGCAGAGCGATCTGCGCACGCTGGCGCCGCATCCCGGGCGGGTACAGCGCGAGCGCGTCGGCTTGGGCACGCTCGGCGCGGGCGGCCGGGCCGCAGTGGGTAAAGGTGAACGCCGTGGTGTGCTGGAGCGCTGTCTTCGGCCATGCCGAGGTGGACAACCGCTCATCCGGGCTGGCACCGGGCAGCCCCTCGAACCGCATGTGCATGGCGGCGATGGTCTTCTCGGCGTCCTCGGCATGGCCGAGCAACGCCAACGTCTGCGCCCTGCTGGCCATGGCCTCCAGGACGGCGGCACCGGACGCGCCGCCGGCGATGGCGATGGCGTCGTCGGCCAGCCGCAGCACAGCGGCGAGAGGACGGCCGTTGTACAGCGCGTTCATCGCCTCGTACCCACGGACCCATACCCGCAGGTCGCGGTCGCCGGACGCGTCGGCGGTATGCCGGGCGGCCCGCCACCAGTCGCGGGCCTGCCGAGGCTGACCAAGGGTGGCGACCGTCATCGCCACCAGCGCCGACAGCTTGCCGGCAGGGCCGCACAGCCGGCGGCGCTGCTCGTCGTCACGGGCACGCTGCATCACGTCCTGGAGCGCGACGAGATCGGCGGCCAGGTCGGGCAGTAGCAGGGAGGGCGCCGTCGTCAGGAAGGCGTGCCCGTGCTCGAACGCGATCTCTTCCCAGTCCTGAACGATGCGGGCGTGCGGATCACCGGGCAGGACCGAGACGAGCGCCTCGCGGATCGGCTCCAGCGGCTCCATGCGGACGGCGCCCTCGACGCCTAGCGCGCTCAGGCACGACAGCAGATGCCGGCGCTGCCGGTCGACGTCGGCGTCCTGGCCGTCGAGCGCTGAGCCGAACAGGTCGTCGAGGTCGACCTCGAACACGGTCGCATAGGCCGCTGCCCAGTCGCGCGGGAAGTGATCGCCGTCTTCCCATCCGCCGACCTGCCGGGCGAGCGAGTCGACGCGCCCGTTCGTGATCCCCGCTGCGCGAAACAGACGCCGGGCAGTCTCGCGCTTGCTCCAGCCCCGTGCTTCGCGTTCAGCGCGAAGACGGCGCGGCCATGCGGGATGCGGTCGTTCGGTCATCTGCGTGCACCACCATCGCTCGACCGTCGGATGCAGACACTTTCGTGTCCACCCCATGTCCGCAGTATCAGCCTTCCGCCGGGCGGGATGCAGCCGTTTCCCTAGGTGGTGCGGGTACGCGCCAGCCCACTGAAGTTCCCGTGTGGTTCGACCCCCCTCTCCCGAGAGAGGACCGGCGCGCCCCCGCCCTAACGACAGGGCGGCCCCGGCCGACGCGCCAACGTCGGTGATCCGGGGCCTTCCAGGAAGCGAGTCCTGGCAGATGACCAACCTAAGAGAATCCGCTTCACAACGTCTGCGCAATGACGATCTGGCCGCTCCCGGTCGACTCGACGAGGCCGGAGAGCTGGATGCCCTGCGCGCCGAGTTCCCCGGCTGGTCGTTCCTGATCAGCGACCAGGGCCGCTGGTGGGCGCTGCGCACCGGCCCGCACGCCGTGTCCGAGGTCATCACCGATGGCCCCGCCCTCTTACGCGAGCAGCTTCTGGAGATTCGCGTGGTGGAGCAGGGGCGATGAGCGCGGGCACAGCCAGTGCAGCAGCGGCAGTTGCTTATCGCGTTCACATCCAGACCGACAGGACGAAGCCGCCGAGCCGGTTGGCGCCGTCCTGCTTCACAGACGCGTGCCGGCCGTGGGCGAGCGCTGTTCCCCACAGTGCCCGCGGCCGGCACGCCCGGAGCTGCGCGGCCCGGCCTCTTGGCGGACGGCTGGTGGTAGCGCGGCCCGGTTCCGCAGGGCGTGACGCGTCGCTCTGCGAGGAGGGGGGACGTTGCGCGGCCGGGGGCTGGGGGAAGTGGACCCGGCCGCGCGACATCAGCAGCCGCGGCGGCGCGGCACCGTACCCGCAGTCCGCGCCGCCGCGGCCACCAGGTGGTGACCCGTGCCGCCCCGCGTGAAAGCCCCGGAAGTGCTCACCGCGCCGTGTGCCGTTGCGCTGCACGCGCGCATCGCTCAGGCGGGCGCCGAGGTGCTGCAGTGGACGCCGGTGACGTCGCCGGTGCGGATGCGGGTGGAGGCGTCGACCTGCCACCAGTGCAGCCCGATCACCTACGAGTTCGGGCTGATCGGGGGCCGGTGGTACATCCGCCGGACCGACTATCGGCGGGGGAAGCCGGTGGTGCACGAGGCCGTGGCGCAGCGGCACCGGATCGCTGAGGAGCGGTGGCGGATGCTGCTGGCGGGCGTGGCGATCTAGTCTCCCGCGGCCCCGGGTGCGTCGTGCGCCCGGGGTCGCGGTGAACCCCTTCGCCATGCCACGCGTCACACAATCCCCTTCTCAGCCCTGGGAGATAGCCGTGCACGCAGCCCCCATCCCGCCGCCGCCCGGCTTAGAGCCCGGACCGCGCCGAGGCGTGCCGCTCGGCTGCCTCATCGGCGGCGGGATCGGCGGCCTACTCCTGGTGATCGTGGTCATCGCCGCGGCCGTCGCCGGGATGCCGCCGAAGACCAAGGAGCAGCCGGCCGCGGCGAGCTCGAGCTCGCGGACGCGGCACAGCACCTTGGCCCCGGTGAAGCCGGCGCCGCGTGCGCAGCCTTCCGCGCAGCAGCTCGCCGCCCGACTCGCGCGGAAGTACAGGCTTCCGAATCCACGCTCGAACACGCCGATGGCGGACATCGGCTCTGACGAGCTCCTCACCACCGACCGCGTCAGCATCTACCGGTTCCGGACCGTCGGGCACGCCCGCCGCTTCGCCGCGGCCGCCTTCGCCCGTGCCGACGCGATCCGCGTTGGGCGGTTCGTGCTCAACTTCGCCGGCCGCCGCGGCGCCGACATCGTCCCGGCCGCCGAGCGGGCCCGAATGGCGGCCGACCTTCGCCGCCTGCTCCGCTGACCCTGGGCACGATGAAATCGCCCTCACCCGGCGCGCTATCTGCTGAGGTCAATGCCGACTTGCGCCGATATGCCACCAGTCAAGGGACATCTCCAAAGGCGAGAGATTATTCGGAGCCGGAGTGCCAGGCGTGCGTTAGATGAACGCGCAGCTTCCGGCCAGACCCGCGAGATGGGTACTGAGGTCGTCACCCCGAGTGAACCATCAGTGAGTGTTGCGCGTCACACAAGCACCACCTGACCTCGGAGCGTGCATGGCTCAGCAGGAATCGTCACCAAAAGACATGGCTGTGGGCTGCGGGTGCCTAGCAGTGCTCGCGCTGGTCCTCGTGTCCTGCTCCGCAGTGGTCTTCGGTGGTGGCGACGACGAGAAGGAACCGTCGACTTCGTTCACCTCGCCAACCGTGTCCGTCAGCGACAGCGCAACGCCGACCATGGCCGCGATCGATGAGTCAGCGCGAACGATGTGCGCCCAGTCGGCTCTCGCCGCCGCGCATCACAAGGTCGGCAACTACGACGAAGAGAGCGACGCGCAGAGCGAAGCGGCGATGGACGCTCTCGGATCCAGCGTGCCGGAAGTGCAGCGGCTCGCCTTCGGACCCGCCGACACGCGCAGCGCGAGGATCCAGGCGTGGTGCCGCGCGAACGTCCGAGTCAAGACCCCCAAGGTGAAGAAGGCCGCGCCGACACCCGACCCCTACCCCACCGACGACCCGTCCGATTCCGACGGCGGGGGCGTCAGCGATGTCCGGCCAGGCGCGTTCTGCTCACCAGGCGGCGCCACCGGGACGTGGAGAGGGCGCGTGTATACCTGCAAGGGGCCCGGCCAGAATCGCTGGCGGCGCTGATCCCTCACGCTCGCCCGGCTGCCCATCAGGCGGCCGACGGGTAGATCCCGCTCTATCGCTCGCCCATGTTCCGGGAAGGTCGTGCGTGGCGGCAGGGCCTGGGCCCCAGCGTCGCGATATGGACAGCGCATGCTCGACCCCCGACGAGCCCACCCGGCGCATCTGCCGCACCCCCGAGGACGCCTTCCAGGCCGGCATCGAAGACGCCAAGTACGACCGGCCGCTGTCGTCCGCCGAGATCGCGCGGTTGGTGGCGCTGCTGCGGCCCTACCTTGGTTCGGAAACGAGGGCGCGGCGTTGATCCACGTCACCCGCGAGCAGGCCATGGAGAACGCCGGCCGGATCCTCGCCGAGGCCCGCGTGCACATGGCGACGCTCACCGCCCGCGAGGCGGCGGAGGAGGCGTTCGTGCCGGGCGGCCCGTCGATCGACGAGCTGGAGGAGCGGATCCGCGCGCTGCGCGCCGAGCAGGTCGCCGCCAACGCGGCCAAGCAGTCCGCGGCCGAGGCCGGGCAGGTCCTCGCCAGCGCCCGCGCGCACATGGCGCGCCACACGCCCCGGCAGGCCGCCGAGGAGGCATACGTGCCCGACGGGCCGTCCGCGGAGGAGCTGGAAGAGCGGATCCGTGCACTGCGCGACAAGGCTCGGCGCAGCCAGTGACGACCTACCAGCAGGCGATCAGCGAAGCCGCGCAGATCCTCGCCGCCGCAGATGCCCGCCTCGCTACGCAGACCGCCCGGGAGATCGCCGAAGCCGCGTACATCCCCGGCGGGCCGTCGGTGGAGGAGCTGGAGGAGCTGGCGACTCGGCTGCGCGCCGAGACCGCCGCCCGCGCCGAGAGGGACGCATCGACACTCGCTAGCGTCCGTGGCCCGTCTCTGGGACCGGCCAGTCGCACGGCCAGCCGTCCCGGACCACGAACCGTTCACTTGCCAGCTCGATGCCCTCGGTGATCTGAGAGGCGGCGACGGCTTGCAAGACCATCGCCATGTAGTTCACGTCATCGGTCAGCAGGGTGACGCGGTCGCCGTGCTCGGTGGTTCCCAGCACCAGCCCGTAAGGTCCCTCATCGGGTTTGAGGCCGGCGGCGGCGCACCAGGTCTCATAGCCGTGCACGCTACCGATCGATTCGACTGAGACCTCTGCGGCGAATTCAGCCGTGCAGCGGGAAGCGTCCATCGTCTACGCCCCCTGCCCGATGACCAACTGCACGTTGCCGCCGCGCACCCGGACCGACTTGCGCAGCACCTCCAGCAGGAGGTCGTCCAGGCGGGACCCGCCCGACTCGATCCGCAGCACCGTCGCCCCGCCTCCTCTACCGCCGCCGCCGAGCATAGACGCGGTCTGCCCTGCAGGTATCACGCTCGCGCCATACGGAAGGCGGACCAGTTCAGCTCCCTGCTCGCCGACCAGAGCCCATCCACCGCCTGGACCACCGGCCGCATGCCCGCGGTGGCTCTTGTTTGCTGGGAGGTGGAATGCCTTGCGCAGGGACTTGCTGAAGCGAGCCGCGAGCTTGTCCATCTGCCGCTCCAGCGCCGCGTGCTGATCGCGCAAGCCGGTGAGGAAGCCGCGCGCCGCGCCCTTCCCCGAGTCGAACAGGGCGTCGGCGGCCATGTTGCCGACCTGCCCGGCGGTCTTGCCGATCTGCGACTGGATGCTGTTGATCTGCCGGAACGTGGACTTGTCGGCCTGGAGGAACTGCGTCGCGAGATCCAAGCCCTTCTCGGGGCCCTGCTCAATGATCTGCTGCAGGAGCTGCCGGTTGAGGCCCTTACGGGTGAGCTGCTGAATCGCGGTCGCGAACTGGCGGAGCTGCGCAAGCTTGTTGGACAGGCCCTGCCGGATGTCGTCGGCGCCCTTCGCGCCGTCCAGCCCGCCGAGGGATCCGCCGGACAGGTTGCTCGCCATGTCGGCCGCGTACTTGCGGGCGTCGGCGATGCGCTTGGCGAGGGCCTCACGCGCGGTCGCCGCCGCGAGGAGCCGCTTGTTGCTCTTCTTCGCCCACGCGACGAGGCGGTCCTCGTGCCGGCCGGAGAAGTGCTTCTTGATCGCGTCGGTGATCTTGCCGAGCTTGGTCTTCAGCGCGTCCGTGCTGGAGTCGATGCCGTCCATCAGGCCCTTGATGATCAGCTTCCCCGCCTTGTGGAGGAGCCGCTCGTCCTTCCCGGCCGGGCCCTTCCAGTCGGGGATCATGTTCGTGAGATTGCTGAGCAGGCCCCGGACTTCGCCGATCTTGGACCGGATGCCGGACAGCAGGCCCGACAGGACCCGCTGCCCCGCGCCGATCAGCCACCCTGCGGCACCGCTGAACACGCCGGTGATCGCGGACTTCACCGACGACGCCGCCGAGCGGACCTTGCTCGCCCCGGCCCGCACGGTCGACGCCGCCCGGCTGCCCATCGACGACAGGCCGGACACCACGCTCGCGACCGCGCGCAACGCAAGCGCCTTCATCTGACCTGGCAGCCCGGTGATCGCGGAGAGGATGGACCGGGCTGCAGCCCTGACCTTGGACGCCCCGTGCTTCAGGTCATCCCACTTCTCGACGAACCAGTCGACCGCGCGTTCGGTCATGCGGCGCATGTTGCCGAGCACGTCACCGAATGGCGCGAGCATTTGCCGCAGGCCGCCGATGGCGATTTCACCGAGGCCAGAGAACAGATCCTTCAGGCCGTCACCGACTTTGCCCATGTCGCCCGACAGCAGCCCGGACAAGATCTTGAAAAGTCCAGACAGCGCATCGACAAGGCCTTCGAGGATCTCGACCGTTCCCTTCAAGGCCTGCGCTACCGCCGGGCCGCCGATCTTCTCGATCAGCCACTTCGCGACCGGCGCCGCATTCTTCATGAAGTCGGCGAACGCGGGGCCGAGCTTGTTCGCGATCTTGTCGCCGAGCTCCTCCAGCACCGGCAGCACGGCCCGCTTGATGTCGGCGAACGCCTTCTTCAGCGCGGGCAAGACGGTCTTCGCCGCGTCCATCAGGTCGGACATCATGCCCTTGCCGACCGGCGACTTGAAGTAGTCCTTCGTGCCAGCGAAGGCGGCTTTGAGCTGGTCCCAGTGCCGGATGATCAGCCCAACCGCCGCGATCGCCGCCGCGACGGGGCCACCGAACGCGATCACCAGCAGCGCGATCACGTCCATCAGCCCGTAGATCTGCGCCTTGAACCGGTCGAAGATCGGCTTGCCGATGTCCCACAGCCGCTCGACCACGGTCATCACGGTCTTGATCGCGCGGCCGATCTTGCCGAACACGCTTCCGAGCGTCTCCAGCCCGTCTTTCACACCTGACGCGGTGATCTTGTCGAACTTCTTGGCCAGCGCGTCCAAGACCTTCGCCAGCCCGTTCTCGCCGGCTGCGGCCGACACGCCCATGATCCGGCCCAGCATCTTCACGAACGAGATGCCCACGTTCGACACGTGCGGGGCCAGGTCCTTCATCGCCTTGCCGATGGGCTCGACGATGCCCTTGATCGACTTCACGCCCTCGGCGGACTTCCCCCACTTCAGGAAGTCGGACATGACGCGGTTGGTGGCTTCGCCGATGTCGACCATCGCGCCTTTCACCGCCGGGCCCACGGCCTTCCAGAGCCCTTCGGCGAGCGGCTTGATGCCCTTGGCGGCGGCGGCCGACGCGGCCTGCCCTGCCTTGTTCAGCCCATCGCTGAGGGGCGCCAGCGCTTTGCGGGCCGCCGACCCTTCCTCGAAGATCTTCGTGAGGGAGAACTGGACGAGCTTCCCGGCGACGCCGAGCGCGAGCAGTGCGGGCGCCGCCGAGATCGCAGCCGAGCCGACCTCGGCGAGAGCCGCGCTCGCGTGCATGATGAGCGGCGCCGCTGAGATCGCCGTGGTGCCAACCGCAGCGAGGGACATCCCAGCAGCGGCCACTGGCGCCAGCATCGCCCCGGCCTTCGCGGCGATGCCGGCCATGGCGGCGGCCATGCCCTTGCCCGCGGCGTTGCCCCACCCGGCGCCGGCGAGGCGGCCCTCGCTGACGAACCGGCCGTTCATGTCACGCAGGCGGCCGTCGGCGAAGCGGCGGAAGTGCTCGACGTCGCGCTCGGCATCCCGCCAGGCCTGCGAGCCGTCGTTCCTGCCGAAGATGCGGAACCCGATCTCGTTATTCACCGTCCGGCCCCTGCCTTACGCGCCCGGCACGGTCGGCACCGCGGGCACATCGTCCAGCAGCCCGTCGACACGGCCGTTCAACAGCCGGTGCGGCCCGATCGCCGGCGGCGGCGCCCACACCACGGCGCGCCGGGGCAGCTGCGCGTGCGCGACACGAGACAGGACCCACAGCACGACGACGCTCGGGTCGACACCGAGCGTCCACTTCCCGCGGATCCGCACCTTGCCCCGGCCGCCGCCGGTCTCGTACTCCGCGCCCACCTCGTCGTCCAAGGGCAGGCCCCGCGCGACCAGGTCGGCGGCGTGGTGGCACACGGCCGCGTCATACTCGGCTCCGGCCGACAGCAACGCGACGAGCGCCTGCTGAGCGTCCGCGGCGGCGGCAGCGACCTTACGGCGGGACGCCTCCAGCTCAGCGGCGGCCGCCGTCAGGTACTTGCCCGCGGCCTTCTCCCGCCGACCGCGCTCGGCGACCTCGGCCTGCTCGGCGTCTCTGCGGGCGGTCAGCGCCTCCAGCCGCCCGGCCGCCGCCTCGACCTCGCGCTGTGCGGCGGCCTGCGCGTCGGTGGGCGGCATGAACCGATGCAGGGGACCCAGGGCCTCGGCGGCGCTGTTCGCGGCCTGCAACTCGCCGGCGGCACGCTCGATGTCCTCGCACGTGATCATGCCCTGTCCTCCAAGTGGGTCGGTTCCTCGTGCGTCAGGTACTCCAAGAGCAGGCACGACGCGCCCGCCGCCGCCAGCCCCGCAGCCGTCGCCAACGTCCACGCCGCCGCCGACAGCAGTACGAACCCCGCCACCGTCAGCGCCGCCGGCAACGCGGCCCGCGACGCCGACCACAGCCGCGGCCACGCCGACCCGACCGTCCGCAGCACCCCGCCGGCCGCACCCCGGCGACGCCGAACCCGCCCGGCCTGGGCTCCCATGGCGATCACGCCGCGCCCGCCAGCGTCCGCGGGTCGATGCCGGTGCGCAGCAGCAGCGCCCGCACCTCGGTCAGCAGCGCCGTCCGCCCTTCCCGCGCCGCCCACACATCCAGCAGTGCGTCCTGCCCGGCCTCCAGCGCCGCCGACAGCACCGCCCTCAGCAGCGCCTCGTCCCGGTAGGCCAGCGCGTCGCCGAGCATCTGCTCGCGCCCGGCCGGCGACGCCGCCCGCGCCCGCTCCAGCGCTCCCCGGAACGCCGCCGCCAGCACCGCCAGGTCAGCCGCTGGCGCGCCCTCGGGACGCTCAGGGCCTAGCGGCAACAGCGCCCGCACCCGCGCCAGCCGCTCGCCGTCTCCGCGGGCACCGTCTCTACCGTCATCTGCGCGGCGGGCGTCGTGCGGGTCGCTGCCCGCCCCGACCGCGCCCCCGCGCACCGGAGGGCTACCGCCTGCCCTCGTCCTGCCAGCGACCATCTCGACGCCCACGGGCTGCCTCCGACCGGTGAGCCGCGACCAGCGCGGCGACGTCCTCGGCCAGCCACAAGCCGCGGCCCGCCGAGGTGATCCCGGCAGCAGCGGCGAGACGGCGCGCGTGCCGCTCGCTCACACCCAGACGGCCCGCCAGCTCACCCGACGTCACCAGCCCGGGATCACGACCCCAACCTGAAGGAATGTCCGCGCATGTCCGCCCGGGACGTCCGTTCGCGGACGCATGCGCTAGCGCCGCCGCCCGCAGTGCCTCCATCGCCTCGGCCACCTCCGGCCGCACCCGCCCGCCGTCGTCCTGCAGCAGGCGCGCCAGCTCGGCCCGCAGCACCGGCCACAGCCGTGCACAGACCTCGCCTGGCAAGAACACCCCGCCCTGCTCGATCACCGCCGACCGCGCCCCCGGACGTGCCCCCTCAGCCGCGCTCACACCCCACCCGCCCTAGCCATGAGACAACTCCGGGAATTTGTCTCATGCGGCGAGGCGGGGTGCGGCGAACGTTCGTCCTCGCGCGCGGGCGCACACGAGCGACCGAGCACGCCCACCCCGCCACCTGCACACCCGCCCTGCTCGCGCGCCCGCGGCGGCAAGAGGGGCGGCGAGGGCAGCCGTGGCGAGCCCGCCGCAGCCGCCCCGCACACGCTCCTAGGCCAGATCGGCGACGTCGACACCGACGACCTCGTACTTCACGCCCCCACTGAGCGCGACCTTCTTCTCCGCGTCCAAGCCGAGCAGCTTCGCGCGCCGCTCGGCGACCCGCAGCCGCATCTCCTCCACCCGCAGCAGCCGGTCGAGCGCCTGCAGCATCGGCCCATCGTCGGGCAGCGGCTCGCCGTCCAGCTGCACGACCTTGCCGTTCGACACCGTCACGTGCTTGGCCGCCAGAACCGCATGCGCCGCCTCCTCCAGCCCGTTCAGCCGCTCCAGCGTGGCATCGAGCCGCTCCAGCTCCAGCGTCCGCACGGCGGCGGCCGGCTCCTCCAGCGTCTCCTGCAACGCCCGGCTCACCGCCTTGTGCGCGCCCGACCGGTCCGCGTAACCGAGCTCAGCCGCGATCTCGGTGTACGAACGAGCCTGCACCCGCAGCGCGAGCGCCTTGGCGTCGCGCTCCACGGTGCCCGGGTCACGCTCGTAGCGGCCGGCGCCGTTGCGGGCCTGGTCGTCCCCGTGCCGCTCACCGGCCTGTCCGCCGTCCTGCTCGGCGGGGGAGTTGCCGTGGTCGTCGTGGCTCTGTCCGAAGTCCATGATCGTTTTCCTTCCGTGTTCGGTGCGATGTGTCGCCGGTCAGGCGTGTCCCTGGCCGGTGTCCTGCGGTGGCGCGCCGGCGGCGCGGTTGAGCTTGGCGGCGTGGCGGGCGCGCAGGCCGTGCTGGCGGCGCTCGGACAGCTCGGAGAGCTGCTGGGCGCGCTTGTCGCGGCGTTGTGCGGCCCGCTCCAGCCGTTCGGTGAGGCGCTGCTGTACGGCGTCGCGCAGGTCGTCGTCGAGGCTCACCAGGTGCTCCTGATGGGGACCTTGGTCCAGTCGCCGAGGGGCGCGGTGTAGATGGCGGGGTCCTTGCCGTAGCCGCGGAGTTTGGCGGCGTAGCGCTGTGCGTCGTGGTGGCGGGTGAAGTGGCGGTGTTTGACGTCGCCGCGGCCGGCGCCGATCCAGCGGACGACGTAGATCCGCTTCGCGCGGGGGGTGAGACGGGTTCTCGAATCGGTCTGCTGACGCCGTTCGGTGGGCTTCATGCGCTGACCTGCATTTTCTTCTGAGTGCCTGCGTGCCCGTGTGTGCCTGCGTGCGTCTGAGGCACGCAGCGCCTGTGTGCCTGTGTGCCCCGGTTCTTTAGAACCGGGCACGCAGGCACGCAGAGCGGCTCGCTCACGAGATCTCCTGAATAGGGATGAAGTTGGTGGCGTTCTTCGCGCCCGGTTCGATGCGGATGTAGCCGTCCAGACCAAGGCGGGTGAGTGCTGCGTCTGTCCGCGGGCTGCTGATGCCGGACCTGGCTCTGACGGTCCGCTTATTGGCGGTCTCGCCGGCGGCAATGAGTTCGCGAATGACGTCGAGGACGCGCTCGTCGTCCTTGGCGTCCTTGCTCTTGAGCTCGCCGGGATCCTGGTCGTCTTTAGGAGCGGGCGCCCAGAAAGCCAGGTCAAGGTAGCTGTACTGAGTCCGGGTGTCATCGACGACCAGCGACCCCATGAACGTCTTGCCAGGCGTTTTGGTGTCGGCGCGGCCCGCGCCGCGCAGGTAGCCGGGCCGGTCTTTGGTGATGAACACGTACGAGCGGCCACGCTGCCCTCGCCCGAACGGTTCGGCGTTCTCCAGCAGGACCAGTGAGCCCGAGAGGCCGTTGCCCTTATGGACGCTGCCGAGGGGGCCGAGCCCTTGCCTCTCACGGTCCTTGACGACGTGGTCGGCGCCCAGGACGGCGGCACCGACAGCGGTGCAGGGCTTGACCAGCAGGCGCCGGAACGCTGCTGCGCCGTCCTCTTCGCGGATCGCCTGTCCGTGCATGGCCATCGCCTCGTTGACGCCGTCGAGCACGACCAGCGACGGCGCCGGGCTGAGCAGCTCGGCGAGGAACTCGGCGCGCACCGGCTCGTCAGGGCCGACGAACCGGAACCGCTCGGCGATGACGTGGTCCTGGACGCCGAGGGTGCGCAGCCGCTCGACGGTGTCGGTCGGGTCGGCTTCCTCGAAGTGGACGTACAGCACGTGGTGGCCGGCCGTCAGCTCGGCGGCGCAGCTGGCGGTGCTGAACCACGACTTGCCCGACTCCATCGCCCCCATGACGGTGTGCTCTTTGCCGGGGTACAGCAGGCGAAGGCCGTCCGAGCGCGCCAGCCCGACCGAGGGGGCGGGGCGCTCGTGGTCGCCGCGCAGGATCGGGCCGAGGTCGACGGGCCGCCACGACTGGCCGGGCGCCGCCTTACCGGTCGCGCGCTGCGCGTCGGTCCAGTCGGCGACGAACTGGCGCGCTGTATCGACTAGTCCCTTGCGGGCGGCCTGGTCGATGCGCTCGGCGAGTTCGACGACCTGGCGGGCGCGGTGAACCTCAGCGACGATCTCGGCGTACTTGCCGGCGTTGGTGACGGTGGGGACGCCCTCGTACAGGCCGTACAGGTAGGGGGCGCCGCCCGTGCGGGCGAGCTGGCCGCGCTTGGTCAGCTCGTCGGCGACCAGCGTGGGGTCGGGCTTCGCTCCCCGGTCGAAGACGCCCATGATGGCGCTGTAGATCATCTGGTGGGCGGGCCGGTAGAACGCGGTGCGCCGTTCGTCGTTCTGGTCGCCGAGGTGTTCGTACACGTCGGGGATGACGTTCTCGGCGAGCATCATCGCGCCGAGGGTGTTGCGTTCGGCGGCGAGGTCGTGCGGCGGCTCCTTGAAGAGCCCGTCGTCGGTCACCAGCTCCTCCGCAGCCTGTGCTTGGCCACGGCGTCCAGTTCGGGGCCAGCCAGGTCAGCGGGCTGGGCGAAGCAGGGACGGTCCGGCCGTGCCATTCTGGAGAGCATGAGGAGCGTCCTTGGGGGCGTTCGTGGTGTCGGCCGGGCCTGTCGGGGGCTCGGCCGTCCGCGTGTTGGGGTAGAGCAGGGTCACCAGGTCATGCGTGGGAATCTTGATCTTCCGGCCGAGGCGCAACACCCGCGTGAGCGTCCACTCGCCGCGCCGGATCAGTTCGTAGACCGTCCAGTCCGAGCAGTCCAGGACGTCGGCAGCCGTCTGCACATCGGTCGTGGGGCCGAGACCTTCGATCGCCTCGCGCGTCCACTTCGCGTTCATGGCTTGGACTCCCCGATGAAGGGGCGCAGGTTGGCGGCGAGCTCGTGAAGCCCGACGACCTGGGCGAGCCGCTGCAGGGCTTCCACGCTGAGCTGACGCTCGCCGCGCTCAACGCGGGAGAGGTGGGCAGGGTCGATGCCCGCCTGTGCTGCGGCCCGGCGGAGAGACAGCTGCTTGGCCTCGCGGGCCTGCTTCAGCAGAGATGAACCCTGCACAGGTGTTAGATCCACCATCATGCAGGCAAGGTTAGTGGGACGTGGCCAGGCAGGCAACACGGGTGTTCGGTTACCTTGCATGGATGTTGACTGTCGGTCTACGCTGCTCTTGTGTCAGAGACAACCGAACCGTTGACGGTCAACCAGGTGGTTGCGTACAACCTCGCTCGCGCCCGCAAGTTGAAGGGGTGGACGCAGGACGATACGGCGGTCCGGCTCAGCGAGGTGACCGGCCGGCGATGGACGAGCGCCACCCTCGGCGCGGCGGAACGGTCATGGCAGACCGGCCGGACACGCGAGTTCAACGCTAATGAGCTCGCAGCCTTCGCCAAGGTCTTCGAACAGCCCATCCCGTTCTTCTTCCTGCCGGTCGGCCTCGGCGATCCCCCAACGCCAGACGAATACCCCTGGTATCCCGACCCTGGCCCCTACGCGATGGGCAGTTCCGATCAGGAGGCGGCAACGATCAAAGCGAATGACCTGCTGCACAGTGCGCTCGCGACTGCACCCAACCCGGTCTTCGTTGCATTGGTTAACAAGGCTCTTGAGAAGTACAACCTCGTCTGGAGCCCGAGTCGGCTTGATTGGTACCGCCCGGAAGAGTGGTTTGACGGCGAGAAGATCGATAGGAGCCCTGCCCCTCTGGAAAATGAGATCGCACGGCGACTCCATGAGTTGCTGCGTCTGGTCGAGCCGGATAAGCCGGTGTTCCCTCCGCCGACCAATGCGTCTCCTAACGAAGATCCCCCTTTCTGACGAGTGGACCTTCCATGAAACCCTTCAAGGCGTGCTCGTGCCGCGACGAGACCGGCAAGCTGCTCGGGAAACAGTGCCCCGACCTGGACAAACGGCGCCACGGGAAGTGGTACGCCCGCTACGAGGCGCCCAAGGGCGCGGACGGCAAGCGGCGACAGCCGCGCATCGGCCCCTTCGACACCGAGACCGAATGCAAGGTCGAGTTGGGGAAGGTCGTCGGGCAGGCTGGCAAGAACGGCAAGGCGTATGACCGGAAGATCACCTTCGGTGAATACCTGGAGAAGCGGCACGCTTGGCGCGTCGCCGAGGCCGAGTCCGGCGAGGGCTTGAAGCGGTCGACGCTGAACACCGACCGCGAGGTCATCGACCTGTACCTGAAGCCGGGCCTCGGCCACCTCAAGCTCATGGGGCAGCTCGGTCAGGACCAGATCCGCGAGCTGTATACCGCCATGCGGCAGATCAACCGGCCGGCCGAAGAGAAGCGCCCCACCGAGATGTTGCGGCGCCTGCTCGCCGCGCGGGCGACGCTGAAGGGGGAGCGGTACTCCAACCGGCCGATCTCCGAGTCGCGCATCAAGCGCGTGCACATCGTGCTGAACGCCGCGCTCAACGACGCGGTGAAGGTCTCCAGAATCCTGGACGAGAACCCCGCCGAAGGGGTCTTCCGCAGCAAGGGCGGCGCCGCCCGCAAGGGCCGCGACAAGCCGCTGCTGTGGACGGACGAGCGCGTCCAGCACTGGGAGGAGACCGGCAAGGTCCCCGGCAAGGTGATGGTCTGGACGGCCGCGCAGTGCGGTGCGTTTCTGGACTTCGCCGAAGGCGACCGGCTGTACCCGCTGTGGCACCTGGGCGCCTACTGGGGGATGCGCCGCGGTGAACTGGTTGGCCTGGATCGGCCAGACCTCAGCACCGAGCGGCGCCGGCTGCACGTCCGCCAGGCGCAGCCCGACGACACCCTGGACGACGTGAAGTCCGAGGACTCCGACCGCGTCATCGTCTTCGACCAGCGCACCGCCGACGTGCTGAAGGCGTGGCGCAAGCGCCAGCTCGAAGAGCGCGTGATGTGGGGCGAGGCGTGGACGGACTCGGGGCGGGTCTTCACCCGCGAGGACGGGCAGCCGCTGCGGCCCGAAGGGGTCTCGCACCACTTCACGCGCCTGATCCGCCGGTACGGCAACATCCGCCGGCGGGCCGCGGACGGCTGGACGCGTGAGCAGATCATCGGCCGCACGCGCGTCACCGCGCACGAGGTCGAGGCCGCGCTGACCGGGCCGCCGCTGCCGCCCGTCCGGCTGCACGACCTGCGGCATGGCTCGGCCACGATGCTGCTCGCCGCCGGCGTTGACATGAAGGTCGTGAGCGAGATCCTCGGCCACGCCTCGTCAGCGTTCACCGCCGACGTGTACGCGGTCGTTGCGGAGGAGCTGGCCGAGGACGCGGCGACCAGGATCGCGGCGTTCGTGCCACGTCGGAACCGCGCGTAGGCCGTTTGTGCCATCAATGTGCCAACCAGGCCCGCGCCGACCCCCGAAATCGAGAACGGCCCCGGAGTGATCCGGGGCCGTTCTGCCTGTTCAGTGCCTCTTTCGAGGCCGGTGCCCCCGGCAGGATTCGAACCTGCGGCACCCGCTTTAGGAGAGCGGTGCTCTATCCCCTGAGCTACGGAGGCTGGGCGGTGTTCGACGCAAGAGCGTAGCGGACCGCACCTACAGGGTAGGGGAACGGGGCCGGTGATGCTCGCCCTTATGGGCGGGGCGGGGTGGTTTGCGGGTGGGCCACTAGGCCCAGAAGAGGCGAATCGGTACGCTTCGGTGCCGTGACGGGTCGGCATCGAGGGCAGGGACAGGTCGAGGGCGACCAGGGGAGCCGGAAGTGGCTCGCCTGGGCGGGCGGCGTGCTCGCCGTTCTCGTGCTGCTCGGCGTCGTGGCGTTCGGGATGCGGGGAGAGCCGGCGAAGACGCCCACCCAGCGGGTGGAGAGCACCGTGGCCGTGGCGCCGAAGGCGCCGGAGAGCCATCCGACGTTCGGGTCGTCCGTGCCGCCCAAGGCCAAGCCGAAGCCGCAGCCGACGCGGAAGGCCGAGCGGGCGCCGGTGAAGCCCAAGGCGAAGACCGCGCCCAAGCGGCGGGGCGGCCCGCCCACGCACGGCCGGCCCTGTCCCTGGGAGGGGCTCCCGTTCCTCGACAGGATGTGCCGCCGGCGCCGGTGAGGGCGGATGGACGCAAGCCACCGGTGAACCTGTAGTAACGTGCCTGCGGCCATGTGTAATTGGGCATCAGGAGGAAAACCACCGTGCCAACCCCCCGGTCGGCGGTGCTGACTGCGGTCTTCCTGGTGATGACGATGCTCGGCGCGACCCCCGGGCGGGCCACCGGCCCCGACGACTCGCTGGACGGACTGCGGCGCGAGGCCGCCAAGGCCCGGGCGGACCTGGAGAAGGCCACCGGGCAGATGGAGCAGCGCAGGCGGGAGCTTGAGCGCTCCCAGGACCGGCTCCGGCAGACCCTGAAGGACCTGGCGGCGGCCGAGGCCGACCTGGACCGGATCCGCGAGCCGCTGGCCCGGCTGGCGAACGCCACCTACCAGCAGCCCGGCGCGGCGGGGTCCATGGCGGTCTTCGGCGGCGGCGACCCGGCCCAGGCGCTGCGGTCGACGGCCGACCTGACCCATCTGGCGAGCGGCCAGCAGGAGCTGGTCAAGCGGGCGGGCGAGCTGCAGAAGCGCCGGCAGGACCTCGCGGCGAGCGCCCAGGACCTGCAGGCGCGCAACGCGGTCGAGCAGGCCAAGGTGCAAAAGCAGGTGGACGACCTCAAGGACCGGTCCGAGAAGATCACCCGGCAGCTCACCGCGCTGCTGGCCAAGGTGAGCCCGGACAAGCGGCTGGAGCTCGGCTGCGACCGCAGCCTCGCGGCCGGGGCCAAGCGGTTCCCCAACGGGCTGATCCCGGACAAGTACCTGTGCCCCCTCCCGCAGAAGGGGGCACAGCTGCGGGCCGACGCGGCGCTGGCCTTCTACAAGCTGAACGCCGCCTACCGGAAGCGGTTCGGGCACGCGATGTGCGTGACGTCCTCCTACCGGAGCCTGGCCGACCAGCACCGCGTCTACGCCGAGCGGCCCGGGTTCGCGGCGGTGCCGGGGACCAGCAACCACGGCAAGGGGCAGGCCGTCGACCTGTGCGGCGGGGTGCAGAACTCAGGGTCCGCCCAGTTCAACTGGATGGAGGCCAACTCCAAGCGGTTCGGGTGGCTGCACCCGGCCTGGGCCTACAGCAACCCGTTCGAGCCGTGGCACTGGGAGTACGGCACCGACGGAGACCGCTAGACCGGGGCCTCGGTGGCGGGCAGGACCTCGGAGGTGCAGTAGCGGCAGCGGCGGGCCTTGACGGGGATGTCGCTGAGGCACTGCGGGCACGGGCGCTCGGTGACGTCCTTGTGCCGGTCCAGCCGCTCGATGATCTTGGCGGTGGGCAGCACCACGATGAAGTAGACGATCGCGGACGTGATGAAGAACGTGATCGCCGAGGTGACGAAGATCCCGTAGGGGAACGTGGTGTCGTTGATCTTGACGGACAGCCGGGTGTAGTCGGGCTCGCCGCCGAGCAGGGAGATCAGCGGCGCGATGAACGATTTCGTGAAGTCGGTGACCAGCGAGGCGAAGGCGGCTCCCACGACGACCGCGACGGCCAGGTCCACCAGGTTCCCCCGGAAGAGGAACTTCTTAAAACCGCCCATGGGCGTACTCCTGCGTAGGTAGGGGGTCGTGTTACGCCGACCCCCTACCCGGCGCGGCGGGCTTCATGACCGGTCATGCGGGAACGAGCGAAGAGGTGCAGAACCTGCACCTGGTCGCCTTGACGGGAACCTCGGACCTGCATTCGGGGCATTCGCGCTCGCCGGCCTCCTCGGCCCGGGTGAGCCGTTCGAGCAGCTTGGTCGTGGGCAGCACGACGAGGAAGTAGACGACGGCGGCGATGATCAGGAACGAGATCGCGGCGGTGATGAAGACGCCGTAGGGGAACTTCGTGCCGCCGATCGTCACGGCCAGGCCGCTGAAGTCCGGCTGGCCGCCGATGAGGGCGATCAGCGGCTCGATGAACGACTTGACGAGCGCGTTGACCAGCCCGGTGAAGGCCGCGCCGATGACCACCGCGACGGCCAGCTCGATCAGGTTGCCGCGCAGCAGGAACTTCTTGAAGCCGCTCATGGACACCTCTGTCAGTGACTTTTTGCGATCAGAGAGTAACCCTCCGAGGTTATCAATGCCCGCCGACGGTCACCGAGAGAACGGCGCCGGCGCCCGCGAGGGCGGCCGCCTCGTCCCGGCCGGTGGCCAGCACGACCAGGGCGCCGCGCTCCCCGCCGGGCGGCGACCGCGGGATCGCCAGGACGGGCACGCCGGAGACCAGCAGCCGGGCGCGCCCGCCCGCCGGGGCGGCCAGCACGTCCACCCGGTCGCCGGGCCGCAGCAGGCGGACCGAGTCCGCGTCGGCGATCCGCACCGGCGCCGCGACCGTGCCGGGCCCGTGGCCGCGCAGCAGCCCGTCGCCGAGGACCCGCGCGCTGGTGAAGGGCTCGCCGCGGCGCATGGGCCCCGTCAGCACCCGGCCCGCCGGGGCGCGGAGCAGCCCGTCGGGGACCGCCGCGGGCGGCAGGGCGACGGTCCGCAGGTCGGCGGCCCGCACCCGGGCCCCGGCCGGCAGGTCCCGGGCGGCCGCCACCACCGGCACCGCCGGAGGCGGGGGCGGCCGCAGCGCCAGCAGGCCGAACCCGGCCGCCGCCGCGGCGAACAGCGCCGCCAGCCCCCGGCGCCGCCGCCCCAGCGCCACGCCCACGGTCCCGCCCACGGTCCCGCTCACGGGAGTTCCAGGGGGAGCTCCAGGTCGTCCAGGGCGTGGGGGCAGGGGCAGGCGCGGTCGGCGGGCAGGGCCTTGATGACGTCGGCCACCAGGTCGCGCAGGCGGGTCATGTTCGCGCCGAACACCCGCAGCACCTCCTGGTGCGTGACGCCCTCGCCCTCCTCGATGCCGGCGTCCAGGTCGGTGACCAGGCAGAGGGGGGTGTAGCAGAGGGCCAGCTCGCGGGCGAGGACGGCCTCGGGGTGGCCCGTCATGCCGACCAGGGTCCAGCCCTGCGCGGCGAACCAGCGGGACTCGGCGCGGGTGGAGAACCGGGGGCCCTCGATGACGACGAGGGTGCCGCCGTCGACGGGCTCCCAGCCGGCCGTGCGGGCCGCGGCGACGGCGGTGCGGCGGCCCGCCGGGCAGTAGGGGTCGGCGAAGGACACGTGGACGGCCGCGCCCTCGTCGTAGTAGGTCTGCGCGCGGCCCGAGGTGCGGTCGATGAGCTGGTCGGGGACGGCCAGCGCGCCCGGCCCGAGGCCGGGGGTGAGGGAGCCGACCGCGCTCGGGGCGAGGACGGTGCGCACGCCCAGGGAGCGCAGCGCCCACAGGTTGGCCCGGTAGGGGATCTTGTGGGGCGGGAAGCGGTGGTCGCGGCCGTGCCGGGGCAGGAAGGCGACCCGGCGGCCGGCCAGCTCCCCGATCGCGACCGGGTCGCTGGGCGGGCCGTAGGGGGTGTCGATCCGGACCTCCTCGACGTCGTCGAGGAAGGAGTAGAAGCCCGAGCCGCCGATGACGCCGATCTCGGCGTTGGTAGTGGTCATGCCGCCGACCCTAGCCAGCCGCGGCGGGCGTCCGGCAGGTGCGGCGGCGGCTGTGGATAACTTCGGGGGACCGGGCCGATGATCTTGGACGGCGGAGCCGGGACCCGGTCGCGGCGGGCCGTCCCGGCGTCCGCCTGGTTGCGTCCGCATGAACACGGAGTGTCACGGGAAGGAAGCCGAACGCGGTCACTTCGGGGTTTCGGGGGCGGAAGTGCACGTCGTGGTGTGGCGGGCGGCGGCCTTGCTGCTGCGGTATCCGGACCAGCGGTTCTACGACCGCCGGCCGATGCTGCGCGCCGCCGTCCGCGACCTGCCGGACGGGCCCGCGAGCCGCGGCCTGGAGCTCTTCCTGGACCATGTGGACCGGACGCCGCCGCTCCGCCTCGCCGTGCACTACCTGGAGGTGTGCCGGGGGGAGGGGCTGCGCCTCGCGCGCTACGCCGACCGGGCGTGCCGGGAGGGCGTCCTCGCGCGGCTGCCCGACTACTACCGGATGGCGGGCCACGAGGCCGACGGCGAGCGGCCCGACCTGCTGCCGGTCATGCTGGAGTACGCCGCCCTGTGCGCGGACGACTGGCTGCTGCTGGCGAACAGGGCCGCGCTGGAACGCCTGCACCTGGCCCTGCTCGCCCGGGGAACACCGTATGCCGCCCCCGTCGGCGCGGTGTGCGCGACAGTGGGGGCGGCGGGTCAGGCGACCTTCTCCGACGAGGACGAGCCCGTGCTCGCGGGCTTGGCGGCGGAGCCGGAGTCCCCCGAACCGGAGGAGGCCGGGGCGGAGTCGGCCTTGGCCGCGCCGCCGGAGTCCTTGGCGCCGGAGTCCTTGGCGGTGCTGCTGCCGTTCGAGGCGCCGGCCGTCGAGGACGACTTGCCCGAGCCACGGCTGTCGGTGCGGTAGAAGCCCGACCCCTTGAAGATGATCCCCGCCGCGGAGAAGACCTTGCGCAGCTTGCCCTCGCACGCCGGGCATTCGGTCAGCGCGTCGTCGCTGAACTTCTGCACGACCTCGAGAGGCTCGCCGCACTCGGTGCAAACGTACTGATACGTCGGCACGGTTCCTCCTCGCTGCATCAGCCCGGACGACCCAGGCTGGCACTCTTCCAAGACGACTGCTAATGGTACCGATAACTGCAACAGCTCGCGCCCCCGGCGTTGTTCCCCGGGGCCGCCCGCCCCCGGACCGGCGGATCGCACCGGCCCGAGGATACGAGACGACGGTCAGGCCCCGGACTCGCCGAACCAGCCGGCCAGCTTGCCGCGCCTGCTGACGGCGCGCAGCCGCCGCTCGGTGGCCTCGCGCACCTGGTCGGTGGTGACCACCAGCAGGGTGTCGCCCGCGCGCAGCGCGGTGGTCGGGCCCGGCACGAAGCTCTCGCCGTCGCGCACCACCAGCGTGATCGAGGCGCCCTGCGGCAGCCGCAGCTCGAAGATCTCCACGCCGTTCAGCAGGGAGTCGGGGGGCACCGAGATCTCCAGCAGGTCGGCGTGCAGCTGCTCCAGCGGCGCGGCCTCCACGCCGAGGTCGCGGGCCCGCTCGTCGCCCTTCAGCCGGCACCAGCGCGCCACCAGCGGCAGCGTCGGCCCCTGCAGCAGGGTGAACACCACCACGATGACGAACACGATGGAGAACAGCCTGCTGGCGCCGGGCACGTGGCTGACCATGGGGATGGTGGCCAGCACGATCGGCACCGCGCCGCGCAGCCCGGCCCAGGAGGCGAACGCCTTCTCGCCCCAGGACATCTTGAACCCGATCGTGGACAGCGCCACCGACAGGGGCCGGGCTATCAGCAGCAGCACGAAGCCGATGACGAGGGCGGGCAGCAGCTGCCCGGGCAGCTCGTCGGGGGAGGCGAGCAGGCCGAGCATCACGAACAGCCCGATCTGGGCGAGCCAGGCGACGCCCTCGGTGAAGCCGCGGGTGGCGGGCCCGTGCGGCAGCCGGGAGTTGCCGAGCACGAGGGCGCTCAGGTAGACGGCGAGGAAGCCGCTGGCGTGCAGGTGGACCGCGGCGCCGTAGGAGCCGACGATCATCGACAGCACCGCGATCGGGTAGAGGCCGGAGGCGGGCAGCGCGATGCGGCGCAGCGCGCCGGCGCCGGCCCAGCCGATCGCGATGCCGATCAGGCCGCCCGCGATCAGCTCGTAGACCATCACGCCGAACAGCGCGAACAGGTTCGGCACGGCCGCGTGCGGGACGCTGAGGGTGACCACGATGATCACCACGGGGGCGTCGTTGAACCCCGACTCGGCCTCCAGCAGGCCGGTCAGCCGGGACGGCAGCGGCAGTCGGCGCAGCACCGAGAACACCGCGGCGGCGTCGGTCGGGGCGAGCACGGCGGCCAGCAGGAACGCCAGTTGCCAGTCCATGCCGAGCAGCAGCATGGCGGCGCCCGCGACGACGCCGATGCTGATGAGCGTGCCGATGGTGGAGACCGACAGGGCGGCCGGCACCGACGGGCGCACGCGCCGCCAGTCGGTGGTGATGCCGCCCTCGGCCAGGATCAGCACGAGCGCGGCGATGCCGAGGACCTCGGCGAGGTGGTAGTTCTCGAAGCGGACGTGGAACGGGCCGCCCTCGCCGATGAACAGGCCGATGGCCATGTAGGCGAGCAGGGTCGGCAGACCCGCCCGGTGGGACAGCCGCACCGCGGCGATGGCGCACAGTACGAGGATGGATCCGAGGAGTAGCCAGGTTTCGAGCCGCACATCCCTCCTTGGATGGAGTCGGGAGCAAGGGATCGTTTAGTGATCCTATAGATTCGGCGCCCGAACTCATACTTTCAGTGACCGATCGGGACGGTCAGGGCCGCGGTCAGTGGCGTTCGACCAGCGGATTCACGCCGTTCACCACGTTGACGACCGGTTTCCCGGCCAGCACCGCCGCGATGTTGTCGCGCATCGCCGCGACCATGTTCAGCTGTGCCTGCCCGGTGCCGCCCGCGGTATGCGGGGACAGCAGCACGTTCTCGTGCGCGCGCAGGGGGTGGTCCGGCTCCAGCGGTTCGGACTCGAAGACGTCCAGGGCCGCGCCCGCGAGCCGGCCCGACTCCAGCGCCGCCAGCACGTCGGCGTCCGGGGCGATGCCGCCGCGCGCCACGTTCACCAGCAGCGCGCCCTGCGGCAGCAGCGCCAGGCGCTCGGCGCCGATGAGCCCGCGCGTCTCGGGAGTCAGCGGCAGCGCCAGGACGAGCAGATCGGAGCCGGCGAGCAGGTCGTCGAGCTCGCGGTATACCGCGACGGCGTCCGGACGGGGCCGCCGCGTCCAGTACGAGACGGGCGCGCCGAGCGCGGTGAACAGCCGGGCGGCCTCGGCGCCGATCGCGCCGTATCCGACGATGCCGACGCGCTGGGTGTGCAGTTCGCGGGTGCCGCGCGCCAGGATCTCCAGCTGCGGCCACCCGCCGGCGCGCACGGCGCGGTCGCTCCAGGCCAGGTGCCGGCAGAGCGCGAACGCCGCGCCGACGGCCCACTCGGCGACCGCGCGGGCGTTGGAGCCCGCGGTGTTGGCGACCGGCACCCCTGCCGCCGCCAGCGCGCCGGTGTCGACGGTGTCGGTGCCGACGCCCGGCGTCTGCACGAACGCCAGGCGGGGCGCGGCGGCGACGGCGGCGGCGTCCAGCGCCAGCTCGCCGGTGAAGTCGCTGACGACCAGGTCGGCGTCCGCCAGCGCGGCGTGCAGCCCGGCGCGGTCGCGGGAGGCGGGGAAGACCACTTCCAGCTCGTCGCCGAGCGGCTCGAACAGCCCGCGTACCAGGCCTTCGTCCAAGGGCGGCAGGGCGAGCATCCGCCACGTCGGGGTCATCGGCCTGCCTCCCTAAAGGGGATCGAGGGGGGTCAGGCGAACCGTACCAAGCCCTGCGAAGGGGTCAGCGCGGCACGTACCCGCTGATCGTGCGGCTCGGCCGGGAGCACGTCGACCAGCTCGGCGTCGTAGACCGGCGCGACGGTCAGGATCGCCGGGCCGACCCGGGCGAGGGCCCGGTCGTAGGAGCCGCCGCCGCGGCCGAGGCGCATGCCGGTGCGGTCCACCGCGACCGCCGGGACGAGCACCACGTCGGCGCTCGCGACGGCGCCGGGCCCGCGCGGCTTCTCGGTCGGCTGCAGCAGGCCGCGCGGGCCGGGCGCCAGGGAGTCGGGGCCCTCGTAGGACGCCCAGTCCAGGTCGCCGTCGGGTAGCAGCAGGGGGAGCAGCACGTAAGCGCCGCGCTTCCACAGGGCGAACAGCAGGCTGCGGGTGTCGGGCTCGTCCCCGATGGAGACGTAGGCCGCGATCGTCCCGCCCATCTCCACTTCGGGGACCGCCAGCAGCTCATCGCGCATGGAGCGCGCCGCCGCCGCGCGGGTGTCCGCGCCCAGGGCGGCGCGCGCGCTGAGCAGCCGTGACCGCATCATGGACTTCGAAAGGATGTCGTGCACGCTGGAGTCCTCAGGGGTGACTAGGGTCTCTACATGGCCGATCACGCACCAGTACTCAAGGCCGTCGTCCCCGCGGCGGGCCTCGGTACCCGATTCTTGCCCGCCACCAAGGCGACGCCCAAGGAAATGCTCCCGATCGTCGACAAGCCCGCGATCCAGTATGTCGTCGAGGAGGCGGTGGACGCGGGGCTCACCGACGTCCTGATGATCACCGGACGGAACAAGCGCTCCATCGAGGACCACTTCGACCGCGCCTACGAGCTCGAGGAGACCCTGGACGCCAAGGGGGACACCGAGCGGCTGGCCGCGGTGCGCGAGTCGGCCGACCTGGCGATCATGCACTACGTCCGGCAGGGCGAGCCGCGCGGCCTCGGCCACGCGGTGTACTGCGCGCGCCAGCACGTGGGCCGCGAGCCGTTCGCGGTGCTGCTCGGCGACGACATGATCGACGCCCGCGACGACCTGCTCAAGCGCATGATCGAGGTGCGCGGCCGGTACGGCGGCAGCGTGGTGGCGCTGATGGAGGTCGAGCCCGACCAGGTGTCGTCCTACGGCTGCGCGGCCATCGAGGGCACGGACGAGGACGACGTCGTGCGGATCACCGACCTGGTGGAGAAGCCGGCCGTCGACGAGGCGCCCAGCAACTGGATCATCATCGGCCGCTACGTGTGCGCCCCCGAGGTGTTCGACGTGCTGGAGAAGACCCCGCCCGGCCGCGGCGGCGAGATCCAGCTGACCGACGCGCTGCGCACCCTCGCCGACATGCCCGCCGACCAGGGCGGCGGCGTGTACGGGGTGAAGTTCCGGGGCCGCCGCTACGACACCGGCAACAAGCTGGAGTACCTGCGCACCGTGGTGCAGTTCGCCTCCGAGCGCGAGGACCTGGCGGGCGAGTTCATGCCGTGGCTGCGCGAGTTCGTCCGCACGCACGACGGCGCGTGACCGGCCGCCGGACGAGCCGTCGCACGGGGGGAACGTGGGCATGAGAACGGTCGACGAGCATCTCGCGGACATCCTGAAGAGCGTGCCGGTGCTGGCGCCGCTGGAGCTGGCGCTGCTGGAGGCCGAGGGCGCGGTCCTCGCCGAGCCCGTCGCCGCGCCGGTGCCGCTGCCGCCGTTCGACAACTCGGCGATGGACGGCTACGCCGTCGTCGCCGCCGACATCGCGGCCGCCACCGAGGCCGCGCCCGCGGTGCTGCCGGTGATCGGCGACATCGCCGCGGGCGACGCGGGCGTGTCGGCGATCCGGCCCGGCCTGACCGCGCGGATCATGACCGGGGCGCCGCTGCCGGCGGGCGCCGACGCGGTCGTCCCGGTCGAGTGGACCGACGGCGGCACCGCGACGGTGCGGATCACCCGCCCGGCGCCGCCGGGCCACTACATCCGCCGGGCGGGCGAGGACGTGCTGGCCGGGCAGATCGTCGCCGCGCCGGGCACCCGGCTCGGCGCCGCGCAGCTGGGCATGCTCGCCGCCGTCGGCCGGCCCCGCGCGCTGGTGCGGCCGCGGCCGCGCGTGGTGGTGCTGTCGACCGGCAGCGAGCTGCGCGAGCCCGGCGAGGAGCTCGCGCCCGGCCAGATCTGGGACTCCAACAGCTTCATGCTCACCGCCGCGGTGACCGAGGCGGGCGGCGTCGGCTACCGGGAGACCACGGTCGGCGACGACCCGGGCCAGGTGCTGCGGTCGCTGGAGGACCAGCTCGCGCGGGCCGACGCGGTCGTCACCTCCGGCGGGGTGTCGATGGGCGCCCGCGACGTCGTCAAGGAGGTGCTGACCGGCCAGGGGACCGTGCAGTTCCACAAGGTGGCGATGCGCCCCGGCAAGCCGCAGGGGTTCGGGCTGCTGCAGGGCACGCCGGTTTTCACGCTGCCCGGCAACCCGGTCAGCGCCTACATCTCCTTCCAGGTCTTCGTGCGGCCCGCCCTGCGCGCGATGCAGGGCCTGCCGCCCGACCCGCTGCCCACCGTGACCGCGCAGCTGACGCAGGAGGTGCGCTCCCCGGCCGGGATCCGGCACTACCTGCGCGCGCGCTTGGAGTTCGCCGGCGACCGCTACCGGGTCACCCCCGCCGAGGGGCAGGGCTCGCACCAGCTGGCCTCGCTGGCGGCCGCCGACGCGATCATCGTGCTGCCCGCCGGCGTCGAGGCCATGGCCGCCGGCGCCCACGTCGAGGTGATGAGGTTGCCGTCATGAGCGCCACCGGTTCGGAGTTCGCCGAGTTCAGCCATCTGGACGACAAGGGCGCGGCGCGCATGGTGGACGTGTCCGCCAAGGACGCCGTCGCCCGCTCGGCCACCGCCACCGGCCTGGTCCGGCTGTCGGCCGCGTGCGTGGCCGCGCTGCGGGCCGGCGAGGTGCCGAAGGGCGACGCGCTGTCGGTCGCCCGGATCGCCGGGATCATGGGGGCCAAGCGCACTCCGGACCTGGTCCCGCTGTGCCACCCGATCGCGCTGCACGGCGTCACGGTGGACCTGGAGGTGCGCGACGAGGGCGTGGCGATCCGCGCCGTCACCCGCACCGCGGACCGCACCGGCGTGGAGATGGAGGCGCTGACCTCGGTCACCGTCGCCGCGCTCGCGCTGATCGACATGGTGAAGGCGCTGGACCCCGCCGCGGTGATCACCGACGTGCGGGTGGAGGAGAAGATCGGCGGCAAGACCGGCGTGTGGCGCCGCCCGGAGGGGGACCGATGATCCGCGCGATGGCCGTGACCGTCTCCAACCGCGCCGCGGCCGGCGTCTACGCCGACACCTCCGGGCCGGTCCTGGTGGAGCTGCTGGAGGACGCCGGCTGCCAGGTCGACGGGCCGGTCGTCGTCCCCGACGGCGCGCCCGTCACCGAGGTGCTGCGCGACGCGGTGGCCTCGGGCTACGACGTGGTCGTCACCAGCGGCGGCACCGGCCTCACCCCGATGGACGAGACGCCCGAGCGGACCCGGCCGCTGCTGGACCGGGAGATCCCCGGCATCGCCGAGGCGATCCGGCTGCAGGGGCGCGCGGCGGTGCCGACCTCGATCCTGTCGCGCGGCGTCGCGGGCGTCGCGGGCCGCACGCTGATCGTGAACCTGCCGGGGTCGACGGGCGGGGTGCGCGACGGCATGGAGGTCCTCACGCCGGTGCTGCGGCACGCGGTCGACCAGATCGGCGGCGGCGACCACCCGCGTCCCGACGACGGCGTGGAACTGTGAGTTCGCGCGCTCGTTCCTGCGCGTTCACGGGCGGTTCCGCGCGCCGCTTTGCGTGATCGCCGGGGTCAGGCGCGGATGACCTGGACGCCGGCGTCGGTGAACTCCTCCACCGCCGACTGCGCCACGGTGCCGTCGGTGACCAGCACGTCGATCCGCGCGACGTCGCAGATCCGGGCGAAGGCGCGGCGGCCGACCTTGGAGCCGTCGGCGACGACCACGACCCGCTCGGCCCGCTCGGCCATCAGCCGGTTCACGTCGGCCTCGCCCTCGTTGTGGCAGGTCGCGCCGTGCCGGGCGTCGACGCCGTTGACGCCGAGCACGGCCACGTCCAGCGTCACGTGGTCGAAGATGCAGGTGGCCAGGGGCCCGGTCAGCTCGTAGGACTGCGGGCGCGGCACCCCGCCGGTCAGCACGATCTTCACGTGCGGGCGGACGGCCAGCTCGTTGCCGATGTTGAGGGCGTTGGTGACGATCGTCAGCGCGGGCGCGCCGCCCTCGGCGTGCAGGTCGGCGCGGGTGGCCAGCACCCGGGCCACCTCGGAGGTGGTGGTGCCGCCGTTCAGCCCGATGATCGACCCGGGCCGGGCCAGCTCGGCCGTCGCGGCGGCGATGCGCTGCTTCTCCGAGGCGTGCCGGGCGCTCTTGTAGCGGAGCGGCAGGTCGTAGCTGACGCTCTGCGCCACCGCCCCGCCGCGGGTGCGGGTGAGCATCTGCTGCTGGGCGAGCTGGTCGAAGTCGCGCCGGATGGTGGCCGCCGAGACGGCCATCCGGGCCGCGGCCTCCTCGACGGTCAGCTGGCCGGCGCCCGAGAGCAGCTCGAGCAGTGCGTTCCAGCGCTCGTGCCGGGTCAGCCCGGCCCCCTTGTTCACCACGGTCACGCCACGATTCTAGCCCTGCGCGCCCTTGTTCCTTTATGGAGGGTATTGCTATAAATCAAGCACTAATGAGCAAAGGAGGGTGCAGTGGGGCACACCGAAGCGGAGATCGCCGACCAGCCGGCGGCCTGGCGCCGCGCCGCCGGATCGGCCGCCGGGGCCGCCGCGGCGCTGCCGCGGCCGGGGGAGCGGGTCGCGGTCGTCGGCTGCGGCACCTCGTGGTTCGCCGCGCAGTGCTACGCCGCGCTGCGCGAGGCCGCCGGACACGGGGAGACCGACGCGTTCGCGGCGTCGGAGGCCCCGCTGGACCGGCCCTACGACCGGCTCCTCGCGCTGACCCGGTCGGGCACCACCACCGAGGTCCTGGACGCGCTGCGGCACGTCCGCGGCCGGATCCCGACCGTCGCGATCACCGCCGACCCCGCGACGCCGGTGCGCGAGCTGGCCGGCGAGACGATCGTGCTGGACTACGCCGACGAGAGGTCGGTCGTCCAGACGCGCTTCGCCACCACCCAGCTCGTCCTGCTGCGCGCGCACCTCGGCGAGGACCTCGCCGCGGCGGTCGCCGACGCCGAGCGCGCGCTCGCCGCGCCGCTGCCGGACGACGCCGAGCAGTACACTTTCCTCGGCCGGGGCTGGACGGTCGGCCTCGCCCACGAGGCCGCGCTGAAGATGCGCGAGGCCGCCGGGGCCTGGACCGAGTCCTACCCGGCGATGGAGTACCGGCACGGGCCGATCAGCATCGCCGCCCCCGGCCGCGTCACCTGGATGTTCGGCGAGCCGCCGGCCGGCCTGGCCGACCAGGTCGCGGCCGCCGGCGGCACCATGGTCACCGGCGGCCTGGACCCGCTCGCCGAGCTGATCCGGGTGCAGCGGCTGGCCGTCCGGCTGGGCCGCGCCCGCGGCGCCGACCCCGACAACCCGCGCAACCTGACGCGGTCGGTGATCCTCGGCACGGGCTCATGACGGTCCTCGGCAACGCCCGCCTCGTCCTGCCGGACGGGGTGCGGCGCGGCGGCCTGCGCGTCGAGGACGGCCTGATCGCCGCGCTGACGGACGAAACGCCGGACATCGACCTCGGCGGCCGGTACGTCGTGCCCGGCTTCGTCGACCTGCACGTGCACGGCGGCGCCGGCGCCTCCTACCAGAGCGCCGACCCCGCCGAGGCGCGGCGAGCCGCGGAGTTCCACCTCGCGCACGGCACGACGACCACGATGGCGAGCCTGGTGACGGGCGACCCGGCCGAGCTGCGCGCGGCCGTGGCCGTCCTCGCCGGCCTCGGCGACGTCATCGCGGGCATCCACCTGGAAGGCCCGTTCCTGGCGCCGTCGCGGTGCGGCGCGCACGACCCGGCGCTGCTGCGCGCGCCCGACCCGGCCGAGTTCGGCGACCTGCTCGCGCGCGCCCGCGGCCGGCTGCGGATGATCACGGTGGCGCCGGAGCTGCCGGGCGCCCTGGAGCTGATCGCCGAGGCCGCCGCCGCGGGCGTCGTCGCGGCGGTCGGGCACACCGACGCGCCCGCCGCGGTGACCCGGAGCGCGTTCGACGCCGGCGCCCGCGTCGCGACGCACCTGTTCAACGGCATGCGGCCGCTGCACCACCGCGAGGGCGGCCCGGTCACCGCCGCGCTCACCGACCCGCGCGTCACCGTCGAGCTGATCAACGACGGGGTGCACCTGGCCGCCGAGACGGTCCACCTGGCCTTCCAGGCGGCGGGCGCCGACCGCGTCGCGCTCGTCACCGACGCCATGGCGGCGGCGGGCATGGGCGACGGCGACTACCGGCTCGGCGTGCTGGAGGTCCAGGTGCGCGGCGGCCGGGCCACGCTCGCCGGCGGTACCTCGATCGCGGGCAGCACCATCACCATGGCGGACGCGTTCCGCCGCGCGGTCCGCGACGTCGGCGTCCCCATCGAGCAGGCCGCCCGCGCCGCCGCGCTGACCCCGGCGCGCGTCCTCGGCCTGGCCGGCCGGACCGGGTCGCTGGAGGAGGGCAAGGCCGCCGACCTGGTCGTGCTGGAGGAGGACCTGGCGGTCGCCCGGGTGATGAAGAACGGCCACTGGCGATGATCCTGACGGTCACGCTCAACGCCGCCCTCGACGTGACCTACGAGCTGGACGCCGTCGCCTGGGGCGGCTCCAACCGGGTCCGCGCGGTGCGGCGGCGGGCTGGCGGCAAGGGCGTCAACGTCGCGCGGGTGCTGACCGCGCTCGGCGCCGACGTGCTCGCCACCGGCCTGCTCGGCGGCGACACCGGCGACCTGATCGGCGCCGACCTGGACCGGGCGGGGATCGGGCACGCCTTCGCGCCCGTCGCCGGGTCGTCGCGGCGGACGCTGACGGCCGTGGCGACCGCGTCGGGCGAGGCGACGGTCTTCAACGAGCCGGGCCCCGAGATCACCCCCGCGGAGTGGAACTCGTTCCTGGACAGGTACCGGTCCATGTCGTCGCAGGCCCGGCAGGCCGTGGCGCTGTCCGCCGCCGCCGTCCGCGCCCCGCTGGCGGGCGACTTCGACGCCGGAACCCATATCCGGATCCTCCCTGAGATCACCGTGCAAGGAGTTCCATGCCCCTCGTAGGGACCGGCGAGATCGTCGCCCCCGCTGCTGCAGCCGGACGCGGCGTCGGCGCCTTCAACGTCGTTCAGCTCGAACACGCCACCGCCATCGTCGCGGGCGCCGCCGCAGCGCGCGCGCCGGTCATCCTCCAGGTCAGCGAGAACTGCGTGCGCTACCACGGGTCGCCCGGCCCGGTCATCGCCGCGTCGCTCGCCGCCGCCCGCGAGGCGCCCGTGCCGGTCGCGGTGCACCTGGACCACGCGACCTCCGCCGACCTGGTGCACACCGCCGTGGACCTCGGCGTCGGCTCGGTGATGTTCGACGCGTCCCCCCTCCCCTACGACGACAACGTGGCCGCGACCGCCGAGATCGCCGCCTGGTGCCACGCGCGCGGCGTCTGGGTGGAGGCCGAGCTCGGCGAGGTCGGCGGCAAGGACGGCGTGCATGCCCCCGGCGCCCGCACCGACCCGGCGGACGCCGCCGCCTACGTCGCCGCCACCGGCGTGGACGCGCTCGCCGTCGCCGTCGGCACCTCGCACGCCATGCTGACCCGCGACGCCGTACCGGACCTCGGCCTGATCGCCGAACTGCGGCGGGCCGTGCCGGTGCCGCTCGTCCTGCACGGCTCCTCGGGCGTCCCCGACGCCGCGCTCACCGCCGCCGTCGGCCACGGCATGACCAAGATCAATATCGCCACCCGGCTCAACGAGGTCCTCACCGCCGAGGTCCGCCGCGCCCTCGCCGCCGCGCCCGCCCTGGTCGACCCCCGGCGCTACCTCGGCCCCGGCCGCACCGCCGTCGCCGGCGAGGTCGCCCGGCTGCTGGACGTCCTTCGCACAGGTCAGGACGGCCCAGACCAAGATGTGGACGGCAAATGATGGCGTCCGGGCGCCGGACCAGGGAATCATGGAGCCGTGGAACGCATGCGGGGATGGCCGGTCACCCTGACCGAGGGCCCGGTCGGGCTGCGCCCGCTACGGCACCGTGACGCCGCGACGTGGCGGGAGCTGCGGGTCCGCAACGCCGACTGGCTGCGGCCCTGGGAGCCCACCAACCCCGAGACGCCGCTGTTCCGCAGCGGCCTCGGCCCCTACCTCGGCATGGTGCACACCATGCGGCGCGAGGCCCGCCAGGGGCTCGCGCTGCCGTGGGTCATCACCTACGACGGCGCCTTCGCCGGGCAGCTCACCATCGGCGCGATCGTGTGGGGCTCGGCGCGCTCGGCCCAGATCGGCTACTGGGTCGACCGGCAGGTCGCCGGCCGGGGCGTCACCCCGACCGCCGTCGCGCTCGCCGTCGACCACTGCTTCTTCGCCGTGGGCCTGCACCGCGTCGAGGCCAACATCCGGCCCGAGAACGCCGCCAGCCGCCGCGTCGTGGAGAAACTGGGCTTCCGCGAAGAAGGGGTCCGCCGCCGCCACCTGCACATCGACGGCGCCTGGCGCGACCACATCTGCTACGCCCTCACGGTCGAGGACGTGCCCGGCGGGCTGCGCGCGCGCTGGCTGGCCGGGCGGCCGCGCTCATCGTCGTCACCGTGACCGTTGAGGCCGCGCCGGCCTCCGATCGCCCGCGGCCCGTAAGAATCCTGCGGTCGAGAAGACTCGGCAAACGGAGAGTAACCGCGAGATCGATCTCGCGACACACCGCCCCTTATGCTCGTCAACCTCTGACACCGGCTCGTACCGTGCGGGGCGTGACCCTGCTCCCAATGCACGTGTGCGCGCCGAAAGTCGGCCCGCGTCCGCGCCGTGCCACGGCGGTGATCCGGTGAGCAGCGCCGTCCTCTACCTCGCCATCGTCGCGGTCTGGGCCGTCGTTCTCGTACCCATGTGGCTGCGCCGCGACACCGACGCGTCCGGGGTCTCCCGGTTCATCCACAAGCGCGAGGAGATCACCCTCGAAGAGCCCGTCCCCGACGAGACGCCGACGGAGGAGTACGAGGAGCGCCCGGAACCCCGCCGGCCGGGCCGCGCCACCGTCATCGCCCGGCGCCGCCGCCGCACCGCGGGCCTGACCCTCCTGCTGCTCACCACGGCCGCCGTCGTCCCCACCGGCCTGGCCCCCTGGTGGATCACGATCCCGCCGCTCCTCCTGCTGACGGGCCACCTGGCGCTGCTGCGCGTCGCCGTCGGCATGGACGCGGCGCGCGCCCGCGCCGCCGCCGAGGAACGCGCCCGCGAGGCCGCCCAGCAGGCCGCTGCCGCCGCCCGCACCGAGGCCGCTGCCGCCGCCCAGGCCGAGGTCATCGACCTCGTCGCCCGCGCCGAGGAAGAGGTGTTCGACCAGTACGCCGACGACCGCCGCGCGGTCGGCGAGTGACCCGCTCCCACCGACGGCGCGAACACCCCCCAGAGTTTGCTAATCTAACGGAGTCCGCGGGGCTGTAGCGCAGTCCGGTAGCGCACCTCGTTCGCATCGAGGGGGTCAGGGGTTCAAATCCCCTCAGCTCCACCACGCAGACATAGGTCAAGGGCCTGATCGGGAGACACCCCGATCAGGCCCTTGATCGTTTGTCACCCAGTCGTCATCAGGACCGAGAAGCACCAGATGACACTGGAAGCGCATCCCGCAGCCACCACAAGGACTCCAGACCACCTCCAGCGCCTCGACAACTCCGGATGCATGGGGTTCTCGGGCGAGCGACTCAGCGCGTCTCGTACTTGGTGCTCGCGGGTTGTCCTCGCTGAGGAGGGTGACAATGTCGGGTCAGACCGTGATGCTGGTTGGCGCGCCCTCTCATCCCTCAGTCCGGCGTCTGCCGCAGCAGTGTTTGAACTTGCGTCCCTTCCGGCTCATGCACGGGCAGCGCGTGTTCCGGCTGGGTCGGATTACAGTGAGGGGCGCCGCACCGCCGACTACGTTCCCTGCAGAGATCGCTTTGCTGAGGTAGGACATGTCCTCGGCGGCCATGCCCTGCAGGTTCCTGCCGACGAGGACGATCAAGGTGCCTTCGGCCGCCTTGCGATACCAGCAAGGTAGAAAGTCGAGTGGCATTCTGACCAGAACCTCCCCTTGTGAGGCAGTCAGTGACAAGATGTTGTTCTTGAGGTGTGCCCGAACTCCGGCGCCCGACCCTACGGCCAGCTCCGCGATCCCCATGGGACCATCAACCCCTTCGAGTGTGGCCTGTAGATCTACGAAGCCGTTTCGCCGGAAGTGGCCAAGGATCAGATCCTCAAAGCCTTTGCCCTCAACAAACCCCCAGCCTCCGTAGCAATCAACGATGATTCCTGCGATATTGTCGCCGAAAATGATACACTCTGTCTCCATTGTGATCTGCGGTTCCTTTAGGTTCTTCCCCCTGAACCGAACTACCTTTGAGGCGCCGCAATGCGGGTGCGTCAGGCGTGCGGTGAGCTGCAGTCCCTCTCGTGGGAGTAGAAGGAACAGTTCGGCTCTCCCCTGTTCGTCGATGGCGAGCCCGCAGACCAGACAGCTCTGCCGTGAGTTGCTCAGACGCTGGATCATTAGCTGGGCGTCGATGCCGGCAAGCTCCCGCTGTACCTCTGCTGAGAGGTTAATGGTTCGTCCGTTGGTCGAAGCCGGGTGATTGGTGACGTACTGGGGGGAGAGGGCGGAGTCCTTGAGTGTGTTGACCAGAGAGTGCCAGGCTTCCAAAGTTCGGCCGTCGACGGGTTGCTCATCGCCCAGTAGTTCATTGACGCTCGGCAGTGCGCTGCCTGAATTCTCGCTCCAGTGAAGTTGCAGCAAGAGCCGAATCGCTTCTGCGGCGTCCTTCCAGCCGCCGAGTTGCTGGTGGAGTGTGAAGGCTTGGCGAGCATAGTCGCCGGCGGCTGCGGTTTGACTGAGGGCTTGGTGGGAGCGCGCCAGGTTGAGCAGGCAGGAAGCGCGAAGGCCGCCGTCTCCGAGTGATTTGGTGATGGAGAGTGCGGTGCGAAATTCGGTGAGTGCCTGCTCGTGATCGCCCGAGTGCGAGTGGTACACACCAATGTTGGCATGCAGTGTCGTTTTGACCGCCTGCATTCCCAAGCGCTCGGCCAAGGGAAGCAGCTTGGTCATGTCGGCAAAGGCCTTCTCCTTCTCGCCATTCGTGAGTCGGCAGGTGGAAGCCATGGCTTGGGCGGTCAAGAGCACATGTAGATCCTTGAGTTCCAGGGCGGCTTCGATCGCTTTGTCGTACTGTTCGAGAGCCTGGATATGGTCTTGGTTCCGAGCGTGCATGTTGGCTAGGGCCATCCGGCAGGCCAGGATGGCGCCCTTGTCGCCGATTCGTTCAACCTGATCGAGAGCCTTGCTAACCGCTGTCTCTGCCTCTCTGTGCAGGCCCCGGCGCGAGTAGAGTACCGAAAGCGAACGGAGCGCTTGGGCCTTCGTACTTGGAGAGGCCTCGTTCTCAGGCAGGGCAGCGATCGGTTCCAGTTCCTTGGCACCTTCCTGCCATCGGCCCGAGACGACCAGCGCCTCACCAAGTGCGACTCGCGTCGAAGTCAACGCAGCTCGGTCCTCAGTGGTCTCCAGTAGCCGGACCGCCTCGGTGAGGCGAGCGGCGGCCTCGTCTGCCAGCCCCTGGTGACGCAGATATTGGGCGCGTTCCCGTAGGACGTGCCCGATAACTAGCGGGCTGCCGGTGTAGTCTGCCATCTCGCGTGCATCGGCAAAATAGGCTTCGGCTTCCTCCAGGTGCCCGACGCCGCCGTGGAATGTAGCTAGGGTCGACGCGGCCTGGGCTGCTGTCAGGTGGTCGCCAATGCCGGTGGCGAGATTTACACAATCAGTGAAGCATTCGATAGCCTGCTGGAGTTCTGCTTGTTCTGCAGCTTGGCGGCCGAGTTGGAACAGTGCACGAACCTGCCCTTGAATATCTCCCATGTCCCGGTATATGTTTAGTGCGGTCTCGACGGGTTGAGTAGGAGCGTCTACGGGCCGCTCGTTTTCTGGCGTTTCAGCGAGTTCCATCAGTGCCTGAGCCTCCCACCCTCGGTCTCCGACGATCCGCGCACGGATGAGGCTCGAGAAGGTCTCCTGCGCAGCCTCAGCCATGCGGCCGCTGTGGCGCAGCAGAGTGGCGAGCGCCTCCCGGCCCTGGAAGTCGGAGAGGCCTGCGACCTTGCAGAGCTCCCTGCTGTTGCGGATGTATCGTTCAGCACGATTGAGCCTGCCAATGATGAGATTGGCCTGGCCGAGATTCTGCAAGGCGCGTGAAAGCATGAGTCGGTCATCGATTGAACGCCAGAACCGCAGTCCACAGCGAAGGTGAGGGATCGCCTCGCTGCCCAGCCCGAGATTGATCAGGAGGGTTCCAAAGGAGAATCGGGCCATGAAGTAGTGAAACGGGTCCTCGGCTGCGCGCGCCGTCTCAGCGCTGCGTTGGAGGAGGCTGGCGGCATCCTCGCTGTCGCCGAGGTGAGCGGCGGCCAGTCCGAGATTGTGCAAAGCCGATACTGTCCAGTCGGAGTTTCCGGTCGCAGTGCCGGCCTCCAGAAGGCACCGGCAAAGGCGCTCTATCTCTTTCCAGCGGCCGCCGAGATGCATTGAGGGAGTGATCGTGGCGGCCAGGAGACCAACTTGTTCCCAGAGCCCATCATGCGTTGCTTGTTCGGCCAACGCGATGCATCCTGGGCGATCGGTGTTTAGCTGAAGCAGAGCTTCCTCGTTGCTTTGCGCGGGAACAATGGCGTTCTTGTCGTCGAAACCGATCGACTTCGATGCAGAGTTCGTCCGGGCCGCCAGCATCAGGCATGCCCGCCGGATCACCTCTTCCCGGCGTTTTGGTGTAGCCGAAGCGGACTTGAGCCGGGCGAAGCGGTGCAGGATCTCGTGCAGGACGAATCGGTCCTGCTCCACCTGTTCAATGAGGCTGAGTTCGAACAATGAGTCCAGCAAGCCGATCACGTCATCAATACAGGCGTTGTCGAGCTCGTGTGGCTCGACTGTTGTGGCAGCGACGACGTCTGCGGTAACCGACATATATGGCAGGATCCCGAGCGTGATAAACAGGTCGGCCTGCTCCGAGGATAGCGCGGTGAAGCTACTTTCCAAGACGGGTTCCAGTGCGGTCTGCCCAGCTCGCAGGGCTCGCACTCCGCGTTCAGGGTTAGTGATATCCGCGATGAGTCGGTCGATGTTAGCCCTCGGCCTGCGCGCTAGATGCGCTGTCGCTACATGCAAGGCGAGGGGATGTCCAGCGCAGGCCTCGACCAGAGCCGACACCTGTTCGCTGGTAAGGCGATCCGGCCCGCTGATGGCCCTGACGAGTTCGGTTCCATCATGGACGGGCATCTGGCTGAGTTCGATGAAATGGACGTAGCCTGTGAGACCGCTGAGTTTGGCACGGCTGGTACAGACTATTGCGAACGGCCCATCCATCTGGAGGATCTCCGCCAACGCCTCTTCTGAAGCGATGTCGTCCATGAGAAGCAAGACCCTGCAGCGGGACAGCAGCGAACGCAGGACGATGATCTGGCGCGCACGACCCTCGGGCAGCGCTTCGCTTGGTCGCAGCGTCTGCAGGAGTACCTGTACCAGATCTACCTGGTTGTTTCCGGCAGTCCAAAGTGAGAGGTCGATGTGAAACTGGCCGTCTGGGTAGGCGTCTGCAGCGAGTCGGGCGAGCCGTAGGGCGAGCGCGCTCTTGCCGATGCCCGGGGCTCCGGTCACTACGATGGCTGGTCGTTGGCCTTCCTCTGGTTCCTGAAGCCGGCGTCCGCCCTCAACGAGCTCGACTTCACGCCCGACCAAAGGCCGCATCTCCGACGGCAGACCTGGACCCCCTAGGGCAGGTGAGTGTGTGGCCTCGATCCGTTCGAGGTGGTCATACAGCCGTGAGAGGACGTCACCGGGCAGCACGGCGTCGGCGTTGGCGTGCCGGATCCCCTCAAATTCATCGAGAAGCCGACAGATCTTGTCGTAATGCCAGATCTCCCACCCCAGCAGTGGAAGGCCGAGGTCGTGCGCGTAACGCTGAATCGCCTCATCGACCCGAGCGATTCCGCCTCTTCCTGGCACTGCGGTGAGGATGACGTTGGTTGTGATGAGTAGGTATTTCGGTATTCGCCCCTGAGTTACTCGGTGCGAACGCGGGTTGGCCCAAGCGCGCAGTTCGGCCCCGATCTGTTCGATCAACCAGTCGGCGTCCTTGCTGCGCTCCGGGCGCTTGCGGAACTTCGCTTGCAAGATCCCATAGCCGTGCCAGGGAGCCTCGGCGGTTGGGAAGTGAGTCAAGTTCTCGAACGATGCTTCACGGCCGCCGTCTGGGCCGTCGCCAAAGATCTCTACGGACGGGCCCAGGACTTGCAGTGCGAGGGCTTGGGAAAGCTCTTCGAACCGCTGCGGGCCGAGGCTGGTGAGCACGTAGTCGGTCACACCAGGATGGTGGCATGCGGCACTGACAGTTCACCCCGCTTTCGTGAGATGTATCGTCGTATGCCAATTCTGCTGATGTCTTCGCTGGTCATCGACATCTCTCTAAACAGTCGGAGAGTTGATATGGCCGTTTTGGGGGAGGGTCAGGGCGGCCGGTCCCTGGGAAGGTATGGAGTGCAAAGGACTTCATCTGTTGCAAGAGGGAGTCCTGCGCTATTTGTTCGGGCTGGGGAGTTGTGGAAAGCGTGATGAGCCGTGGATCGTGGCGGGCTTCTGGGAGCCGGGGATGTTGCAGCCAGGGGTTCGGGCAGACGGTCAGTTTGATCTTCGGAGGCTGGACAGGCTGCTTAACCAGACGCTGACCTTGTTGGGAGAGCGCAACCATGAGCGGCTGGTGTGGCATGTGCCGGTAAGGGTTGTGCCTGAGGACCGATCCTGACGGATGAGGAGTGGGCGCGGATCGCGGCCGAGATCATGGAGCGGGTCGGACTGGCGCCGGACAGAGATGAGAGCGCGGTCCGCTGGGTCGCGGTTCGTCTCAGCAAGACGGGCAAGGCAGACGAGCCGGACGATGTGGTCGGCCAATGCCACCGGGCACTCTGACCAGAAGAACTGGTCGGCCGGAATCACCGGGCACCCCAGGGCAGGTGCGGTGGCGCGAAGCGGGGAAGCCGCACCGCCTTGTCGCTGCACGGCCAGGGCTCACGAGGAGCGGAACCATGGCCGCGTGGAGATCCTCCCGCCACAGGGCAGCGCCACACCCTGCGGAATCGAGACGAGTTGAGTGAGGCAGCGGCGAGCAGCCTTCGGCGTGGACAAGTACGCCGCTGCCTCAGCCTTGATCTTGCCGCATTCATGCCCGTCTCCGCGCCCATTCCAGGGACTCGGCAAGCCGCTCGAGCGTGTCCCCTTCAAGCAGAGTCCAGCCAGCCAGAGCCCACCAGTGCCGCGTGTGCAGACCGAACCACACCCGCGTTCCGGGGAATCGCTGTTCGAGCTCGCGCGCCATGGCGTACTGGCCGGGGGCGGTTGTGTCGCCATCGTGCGGACGGCGGGGGCTCGTAGGTCGGTCATCGGCGAGGACCTCGTTTCCTGGAAGGCTTCGGATCACCGGCGCTGGCGGGCCGCTTTGTCGTCGGGGCGGGCGCGCGCCGGAAACCCCCTATAGGGGCGGATCGGACCACACGGGAACTTCAGTGGTCGGCGCGCACCCGCACCACCTAGGAAAACTCCTCCACAACGCAGCGCGTCAGGGGCACGATGGGGGCACCCGCGGGGCATCCAAGGGGCACGGCGACGATGTGAGGTGCGCACGATGACGCCAGACGAACGGCGCGCGCTCGGCGCCCGGCTGAAGGCAGAGCGGGAAGCGCACGGGCTGACACAGCGGCAGCTCGCCGAGCGGATCGCCGCAGCGGTGTCCGGTCCGCAGGTCCCCGCACTCGACACCCTGACCGAGTACGTGAAGCGGTGGGAGCGGGGCAAGGCCGCGATCAGCGCCCGCTACCGGGCCGCCTACGCCGAGGCCCTCGGCATCGATCGCGCCGAACTGCTCGGCGACCCTTCCCCAATCGTCGAACGCCGATGCCGTCGTCGAACTGGCCGCATGGCTGGAGCAGTCCAATGTCGGCGATGGCGACAGCGACTACCTGGAAACCGCGACCCGTCGCCTGGCCTTCGACTATGCCCGCCTCCCTCCGCTGCTGGTGCTGCGGGAGGCCGCTAGCTTGCAGCAGCGGGTCATCGGCATCCTGCGCGGCGGCCGCCAACGCATCGCCCAGACCCAGGCGCTGCTGAGGACCGCCGCCGAACTGTTCGCGCTGAACAATCTCCTGGCCGGCGACATCGGTCGGTATCCGCTCGCCGACGCCTACGGGTACGCCGCGTGGATCTGCGCCAATGAAGCCGACTCCGACGCTGCCCGTGCATTGGTGCTGTGCGCGCAGTCCAAGACGGCCCGTTGGGAAGGCCGCCATCACGACGCTGCCGAACTTGCCCGCTCTCGCCCCCGATGCGGCTCGGGGATGTGTCCTGCTGGCTGTCTCCGAGGCGACCGTCTTGCAGTCCAGCGGCGACATTCCCGGCGCCCGCCGGGCTCTTCAGCGGGCGCACCGAGCCCGCGACGCCGGCAGCACCCTCGATCGGGTCGCCGACGCTTGGAGCTGTACGCCTGCTAGGCAGGAGACCTACGCGCTCCAGGTCGGCCTGGGAGCCCGTGATCCTGCCGCGATGCTGCGCTCGGCTCAGGCCGCCGACGACGCATGGGCCGAAGGCGACCCGTGGGTCTACGGCACGTGGGCGCAGGTCCGCATCGGCGCTGCCATCGCACGTGTGATGAAAGGTGACGCCGAGGGCGCCGCCGAGGAACTCGCGCCCGTGCTCGACCTGGGCAGCGAATACCGGGTCGTCACCATCATCGGCCGCGTCGGCGAGGTCGCTGGACGACTGGGCCACTCGCTGTACAAGGGCGACCCGCGTGCCCACGACCTGCATGAACGTATCCATGCATTCCAGGCCGGATCGCTCGAACGCCAACCGTCCACCCCGGAGGTCCTGTGAGCCCCCTGCTCGAACGCATGAGCGACCACTGGTGGTGGCGGCCCGGGGTGCGCCCGGGCGGCGGCTGCTGGTCTGGCATGTACTGCCCAGCGGTCAGCCCGACGTTGTGCGGCTGGTGCGTGATTGTCAGGACAGGCTCGCTGGACTGGGCGGCCTGGACAAGGTGCCGGCCGAGTGGCTGCACATGACGACGCAGATCGTCGGATTCGCCGACGAGATCCCGGCCGAGCAGGTGCAGGCGATGACAGACGCCGTCGTCGAGAGGATGGCCAAGCTGGAGCCGATCGAGGTGGAACTCGGCAAGCTGTGGTTCCACAGCGAGGCGGTGATGCTCGGCGTCCGTCCCGCTCGCGCTCTCGATCCGATCCGCAAAGGGATCCGCGAAGCGATCGCCCAGACCGTCGCCGCGCACCAGCCCGCAGACGAACCCGACTGGACGCCGCATATCTCGGTCGCCTACAGCAACGGCACCGGGCCGGCGGCGCCCATCGTCCGCGCGTTGAATCCGCCGCCCCCACCTAGCTCGCTGAGGGTCGCTCGGGTTCACCTGGTCGCTCAACAGCGCGAGGGGCATCTGTACCGCTGGGAAGTCCTGTCCGAGGCACCGCTCGGCGGATAGCGCCGGCAGGGCGTCCTTGTACCGGACGTGAATGCACCGTCGGTCGCTGTCGACGAGGCAGGTCTGGGGTTCGAGGTGGGAAGGGCGGCTAGGCATGATGCTCGGATGAGCATCGTCGTTAAATTCTTCGTGGCGCCTGACGACGCGCGGGCGGCGCTGACTCTCCGATCTGGCCCAGGGCGGGAATCCGAGTCGCTCTCTTTCGGCAACTTCGACCCCGAAGAGGCCGTGGTCGAGTGGGAGTGCCTCCTTGCCGGCGGCAGCTTCGAGGAACTCGTCAAAGCAGGTGAGCCGCGTATCGTCGCGAGCGAGGACGACGACGGATGCGTCGTTTTCGCGTTCTCGCCTCGTCTGTGCACCGCACTTGCGGAAGCCGGGGTCGCCAGGTTGTGTGTTGCCGCTGCCTCATGGGTTCGGCTGCGTGCGGAAGACGGTGAGATCATCGATGCGGAGATCGCCGAAGCGATCTTGGGTGATCTCTCTGCCCTCGTCGTCAGCGCCCAGCGTCAGGGCCGGGGCGTCTACTGCTGGGTTGCGTAGGAGCTCACCGGGATGCGCGGTCTGGGCCGGCTGGAGTCGATGCCCACAGATGCCGTCGGCCGGCCAGGGGTGAGGCGTATTTTGTGAGCCAAAGCGTTCAGGCCGGTCACGTCAATGGACTCCGCTCCGGACCTGTGTCGAATCTTGCTGACCGCCTATTGAGGAGGGCAAATCCCCTCGACGTCACCGCCCTCCGTTTTGGCAGGTGGACGGCCCTTCGGCGTCGGCTTTCGGGGGTATCTGTACCGGAATTTCTGAGTGTGGTGGGCACGGACTTTGACCGGGGCCCGCACTTCCGTTGACGGTGTCTGCCAGGTGCGCTATCTGTTGCCGGACGGGCGGGGAGGGCGGGGGATGGTGGCGACCAAGGTCGACGTGCGGGCGGTGCAGGGAGAGCTCGCGCGGATCTCTGCATTGGTGTCCGGGGTCGCGCGGCAGATGGGGCCGCAGACCTGGCAGGGCGGCTCCGCCGGGAGGTTCACCGTCGACCTACAGGGCCACAGTCGGTCGCTGGAGCAGATGATGGCGCGGGTCCTGCAGGCGGTGGCGGCCATGAACGAGCTGCCGATGGTGATCGACGTGCCGGAGATCGCCGCGGTGCCGCTGCAACCCCCGGCTGGGTTGTTCAACCAGGTCGCTTCGGTGTCGGTCGCTGGGCTGCAGCGCATGGAGATCGCGCTGCGTCGTGCCGCTGATGCGCTTCCTGACCATGGGCGCAGGGTCCGTGCGCTTTTGTCGCAGGGCGGGCCGGTCGAGGTGTCCACGGCGCAGTGTGATCGGACCGCCGCGTGGTGCGCTGCGCAGGTTCGGGCGACGAAGACCCGTATTCACTACGCGCTGGCCAGTGACAACGTCGGCATCACGTGGGGTATGGCCGGCATTCCGGATGTGGACAAGTTCGGCGCTGCTCAGATGGCCGAACTTGCCAGGCATCAGGTTCAGGCTTACGCCAAGGCTCTGGAGAGTTCCGATGCCGGGGCCAAGCAACTGCTGGCCGATATTGCTGCGAGCTTGCGGGAGAACGGGAAGGACACCGCTTACCTCACCGCGTTCTTCGGGGCCGTTCAGCCCGGCAGCGTCGGCGAGCTCGCCTACAACCTGCATCGGCAGAGCGGTGGGGCGCCGCTCGCTGCTGCGGACAAGAAGATCCTCGCCGATGTCGGGACCGCTTTGGCCCAACTGTCGCGGCAGAAGGACGGGCAGGCGGCGGTGTGGCGCGCCATGGGCGGCGCCGGTTCGGACATGCCGGGGCAGGCCTTGCTGGTCAAGCTCGCTGCTCCGGAGGTGAAGTGGAGTTCGGCGATGCTGCTGGAGTTGGGGAAGGCGGCGTTGCGGTGGCGGCAGCAGTACCCCTCCTATGAGCTCACCACGTCCGGTGGTTCACAGGGGGAGAAGCACACCTCCGTCACCAATCAGCCGCACCGTGCCTGGTGGAAAGACTGGGGCATCAACGGCGGGACTGGTTTGGGCGACGCCGACCTCAAGTCCCTGCGCGAGCACGATCCGGCGCTGAACATCCTGGGCCGGATCGCGCAGCAGCAGGACACCACGGCAGCACGGGATCTGGCCTCCACCAAGCTGGAGAAGGCGTTCACCATCAAGGACGCCGACAAGGCCAAGGCCCTCACCTGGGTCAGCCGCGGCAACGGGGAGACCTACGCGGCACTGCTGATCGCGCCGGATTGGACGGACGGCGGAGACCTCGCGGGCAAGGTCGTCCGGCTCGCCGTGACCCAGGAGAAAGGGCACGAGGAGCAGGCGGCCGAGAACGCTGCCGAGATCATGAAGACGGTCGCCTGGTGGAACGAGAAGGGACGCTCGCAGGTCGACAAGCTTCTCAATGAGGGGCACTTGCCCAAGTGGGTGCCGTGGCTGCATCGGGACGGCGCGCCGGGCTGGTTCGCGGACAGCAAGCAGTACTCCGCTGAGTACGGCAGGGGGCTGACGAACGGCCTGCTGCAGATGACCCGGATGTACATCCCGACCTTGGCTTATGCGGACCGCACCAGCAACGGAGCCTCGGCGGATGTGGATCCGGCTACGGGGCGGACGTTCGTCACTATCGACGGCGATGATGCCGTCCAGTTCCTGCGCACCTTCGCCGCCGACGACAAGCTGTGGACCCAGCTCGGCATCGACACCCAGCACTACAAGCAGAAGCTCTACGCGTGGGGCCTCCGGGATCACAGCCTGCTCTCGGCCGCCCGGTATGCAGGGTTCCTCGACGGGAACCTCATACGTGCCTACGGCAAGGAACGCATCACACGCGAGGAGCTCACCAAACAGCAGTACGAGGCAGCCCAGGAGCGGCTGGCATTGCTGCGTGACCTCGGTGGCACGATCCTCGGCGAGACTCCGGCCGGCCAGATTCCTGGCGTGAGCGATGCCTACGGGATGGGCACGGATCTGGGCCTGGACAAGGTCAAGTATGCGGACTTCGAAAAGAAGCTCGAGGCGATCGACAAGAAGCATGCCGACTACTCCAGCCAACTCTATGTCGACCTTGCTCGCGCTTACCGTGCTCAACTCGGCAGCCCACTAGTCGGCGCCCCTGAGATCGATGCTCTGTTGGCCAAACCAAAACTGTCCGAGGAGCAGATCCGAGAGGTGGTGCAGTGGACTCGCCATCACGTGTTCGTGCGGGGAGGGAACTATGGGGATGGCATGGGCGTCACCGGCGGTGTCATCGTGGGATGGTCGGTGGACGGACTAGAGCACAATGCTCCGCAGAAGGACTGATAGAAGGCTCTTGGATGGAGGGGCTTCAGCCCAGCTTCTCGGGGAGCCGGAACATATAGATACGACCGCACCCTAGATCGGTGATCACATAAGCGCCGCTGGGGTGACGCACGATCTTGCCGGGGCTTGCCGAGCGGATCATGGCCAGCGAGTCGTCGGTGGGACCGCAGTGGGTCGAAGGTCCCCAGGAGAGTGTGTCCAGGCGTCCGTCTGGGGTGACCATGGCCGGTGGCAGGTCGTCCGGCTGCGTGTCCTGGGTGCCCAGCAGGACGACTGAGCCGTTGGCCAGGGCAAGTGCTGCTGCCCACCGGGAAGGGCGCTGCAGAACACGTTGGGGGAACAGAACCGCTGTGGCCGCTCCTGTGCTGGGGATGCGCAGCACTCCGCTGTTGCCGAGGATGGCGAGGTTGCCCTTGCCGTCGTCGCTGACATCGGCGACTTTGAAATTCGTCTCACGGCGGAGTGATTTAACGGCGCTGGAGTGGCCAGGCGCGGACCAAGGGCGGAGCTTGTTGTGTCCGAGGGCCTCGAACAGTTCTCCTCGTGCCGACACGACGACCGGTGTGCCGTCGGCACGCATAGTCAACTTGGCATCGCCCCATCCGGTTGGCGAGAGCAGGTCATTGCTCTCCTTGCGGGAGAGCGGTCGCTGATGGGCGTCCACCAGCATCGGGGGCTTTTCGTCCAGCCAGATCTCCTTCTGGAAATTGCTCAGTGCGATCTTTTCAAGTCGAAGACCTTGCGACCTTGATGAAAGCATCCAGAGGTTTGCTCCGGAGATGGTGATTTGATCCGATGCGCTGTACACCGGGAGTAGGTGGAGGCGGCCGTCCGGGGTGATGCGGGCCAGTTGGTATGTGGCCAAGTACCTCGCCGGAAAGTAGATCGACCCGTCTGGTCCTACGGCCAGCCCGCCGTTGCTGGTCGCGCTGGCTTGGAGGGCGTATTCGCCGTCATGGGGGGTGCCGTTGAGATTGGGAGCGCCCGCGATGACGACCGCCTCGCCGGGACGGTTCGGGCGGGGAGCGGGATCGAACGACTGCTTGGGCTTGCCCGAGGTGCACGCGGACATACCGACCAGGACGGCTGCAGTAAGGACGACCCTTGCACGGCGCACGAGGACGATGATGCCAGTTCCCCACGCCCTCCTGTAGGCGGTTGGGGCTCCTGCGTACTGCAGGCTGACTCTCTTTCAGACGGTTGTGATGTCGTTTGTGATGAATCATCGGTTCACTCTGGCGGGCCCAGAGCGCGGATGATCATGCCCGCTCCATCACGGTGGCCATGGTGAGTGGCTCGACTGGACTGGTGCTGTGGGAAGGGGGGAGGGGGATGGCCTACACGGCCAAGATGGCCGCAGCGCTGTCCGGCGCGATCGTGAGCCGGCTACGGCATTGGCGCAGGCAAGACACCCTCCGGCGTCATTCTCGAACTGGAGATCTCCTCCTATCCACGCGCCCCCTACTCCTTCCAGGGCGTTCTTGCGCTTCGCACCTGCTCGTACTTCCGGACGAGCAACTCCCCGCAGAAGGTCCGCGCCGCGCTGAACAACCTGCGTGACCTTGGCGAGGGAGAGCGCCTGTCGCGCTACAGGCTGGTGGCCGACGGCGCCACCATCCGGCTCGTCACGGACGAGGAGGCCATCGACCTCGTCAAGCGCCCGGGGCGGCGTCAGGTGGTGTCGGTGTCCAGGGTCTCGGGGTGGCCGGGACCCTGGACACGGGCGGAGCGGATGCGGTCGTGCCGGAAGGGCCGGTCAGGCGGCCTTCGCGGTGATCGTGAGGCGGGGGGTGAGGGTGAAGGTGGTGTCGAAGACGAGGGTCTCGCCCTGGGCCACATCGGGGCACGAGGACGTCCCTCCGCTGGTGGTGCCCACGTTGGCCTGCGCGGTGGTGGTCCGCAGCGCGCCGGTGGCGTTGGTGTAGTCCAGCCGCGTGTTCTTGGTGACGATCAGGCAGCCGGGGGCGCCGTCGGCGGGGGCGAGCGTGTACTGGGCCCAGCCGGCGGTGAGCTCCGTCCTGCCGGTGGCGGCGTTGTAGGCGGTCCCGTTGAGCACGGCCTGCCAGGCCGAGTCGATTCGCACCGACCACGCCCGGCCCTGGCCGTTCTTGCAGCCGCTTCCCACACTCTGGTCGATCCGCCCGATGGAGCCCGTGTCGGTGTGGGTGGCGGCGGTGCCGCCGGCGGCAAGGCTCGTGCAGGTCACCAGGACCTTTCCGCCGGCGCTGCGGACGGTGAGCGGCCCCGATACCCCGGTGAAGGCGCCATCGGCCCGGGGGTTGGTGACTGTCCAGGTGAGGGCGTCGGCCTGCGCCGGAGCGGCCAGCGCCGTCATCGCCGCTCCCGCCGCCAAAGTGATCACCATCGTGCCGGCCCTGGTGCGCATACTCGGTCAACTCCTTCGCCCGTCCATGGGCGTCGCTGGTCCTGCTGCGAGGGGACATGTGAGTGGGTCGGTGCCGGTCCGCTGGTCCCGGGCACGGCCGTGGCGACGGGCGCCTCTTGCCACCTGCCGCGAGGGGCGGGCCGGAGGACCACATGCGGTGTGTTCGACCTGGTGGAACACCGCCCATCCTGGCCAATCGCCCTCAACCGCCGCAATGTCGACCTTCTGTACGATCATCAAGTGGCGCTTGTCGAACCCGGCATGATCGAGACCTTCCTCGTGCTGGCCGAGGAGCTGCACTTCGGGCGGACGGCGCAGCGCCGCGGCGTGTCGCCGCAGCGGGTCAGCCAGGTGATCCAGGCGCTGGAACGCAAGGTCGGCGGTCCGCTGTTCGACCGGACCAGTCGGCGGGTGCGGCTCACCCCGCTCGGTGCCGGCTTCCGCGACGAACTGCTGCCGCACTACCAAGGCGTCCAGGAGGCGTTCGCCAACGCCGCCGCCGTCGCGCACGGCCGCGCCGGTGTCTTACGGGTCGGGTTCGTCGGTGCGCTGTGGGGAGGTCTGCTGGTCCGAGCCGCGGAGGCCCTGCGGGCCGAACGGCCCGCCGTCCGGATCGCGCTCATCGAGATCACGCCCGACCAGGCGCAGCGCCTGCAGCCCGCCGGGCTGGTCGACGCGACGACGGCCAGCCTGCCGGTCGTCGAACCCGGCGTCACCGCCGGTCCCGTCCTGCTGCGCGAACCCCGGGTGCTGGCCGTCCCCACCGGCCACCCTCTGGCCCGCCGCTCCAGGATCCGCATGGAGGATCTGGCCGGCGTCCCGCTGCTGGACACTCCGACGATGCCCGACGACTGGGTCGCTGAGCGCACTCCCCACCGCACCCCCGGCGGCACCCCCATCCAGCGGGGACCGCAGGCCGAATCGGTCAACCAGGCGCTGGCGCTCATCGCCGCCGGGCTCGGCGCTTATCCCTTCGGCGCCCAGGTGAACCGGTACTACCGCCACCCAGGCGTCACCTATCTGCCGATCGATGACGCCGCCCCGCTGGAATGGTGCCTGGCATGGGCCACCGACGCCCGCACGCCCCTGCTCCAGATCTTCGCCCGGCAACTGCGCGCGCTCATCGCCGCCCAACCTGCCTAGCCTCCGGCGGTCATGACCTGTGGGGACGTTCGGCCGTGTGCGCCGGCATCGCCGACCCACGCCAGGTAGGCAGTGTGAAGCTGCCTGGTTCCCTGATGGCAGCGGGCGAGGTTGCAGCGGCGGGGCGTCGGCGCCTGCGCTACTCCATGGGTTGTGGGTACAGGGGCGGCCGTACCACCGGGGTTGCGGGTGGCGGGGTGTTTCTTCCGACTGCGGGGGAAGGCGGAGGCGGGGCCGGTGTGCCTAGGCTGGTTGCATGATCTCTGGCATGCTGCGCCCGGTTCGTGGTGGTGTGGCGGACGCGGCCCTCGCCGGGGGCGTCTTTCTGCTGGTGGGCCTCGGCAGCCTGCGGTCGCTGGTCGGCGCGCGGGAGGAGCCCTGGTCCGGCACCGTGATCGACTGGGTGCTGCTCGCCGCCGCCTGCGCGGCGCTGGCGTGGTGGCGCCGGTATCCGGTGGCGGTGGCGGTGTTCGTGCTGGCCGCCACGGCCGCCTACTACCTGACCAGCCACTACGACGGTCCGCTCATGGTCGCGTTCGTGGTGGCGCTGTACGGGGTGGCGGCCGGAGGACGGCTGCGGGCGGCGGTCGTCATCGCGGCGGTGGCCTTGATCGGCACCGGGGCCGGCACGCTGGCCGGCAACGGCGACGTCAACGGCGTCGCCCTGTTCATGTTCGCCGGGTGGCTGGTCGCGGTGGTCTCGCTCGGCTGGGCGTGGCACACCCGCCGGGCGCACGCCCGCGAGGCGGAGCGGCGCGCGGCCGGTGAGGAGCGGCTGCGGATCGCCCGTGAGCTGCACGACGACGTCGGCCACCACCTCTCGCTGATCAACGTGCAGGCCGCGGCGGCGCTGCGCCGGCTGCGCCGGAACGCGGCCACGGGGCCGGAGCAGGCCGAGGCGGCGCTGGACGCGATCAAGCAGTCGAGCCGGGAGGCGCTGCGCGAGCTGCGGGCCACGCTCGGCATGCTGCGGGAGGCCGGCGAGCGGGCGCCGACGGCGCCGCCGCCGAGCCTGGCGCGGATCGGTGAGCTGGCCGCGTCGGCGCGGCTGGCGGGGCTGGACGTGCGGACGCACATCAGCGGCGGGGAGCGGTCGCTGCCGGCCGAGGTGGAGCTGGCCGCGTACCGCATCGCGCAGGAGTCCCTCACGAACGTGGCCCGGCACGCCCGCGCCACCGCGGCCACCGTCCGGATCGACTGCGGGCCGCGCCAGGTCACGGTCGAGGTCACCGACGACGGGCGCGGCCCGGCCGGCGGGCCGGGCGGCAGCGGCATCGCCGGGATGCGCGAGCGCGCCCGTGCGCTCGGCGGCGAGATGACCGCGGGTCCCGCGCCGGGCGGCGGTTTCGCCGTGCGGGCCTGCCTGCCGACGTCATGATCAGGGTGCTGCTGGCCGACGACCAGCGTCTCGTGCGGGCCGGTTTCCGGTCGATCCTGGAGGACGAGGACGACATCGAGGTGGTCGGCGAGGCCGCCGACGGCGACCAGGCCCTCGCCGGCTGCCGGGAGCTGCGCCCGGACGTGGTGCTGATGGACATCCGGATGTCGGGCACCGACGGCCTGGCGGCGGCCCGGGCCATCGCCGCCGAGCCACGGCTGAAGGACGTCCGGGTCGTCATCCTGACCACCTTCGACCTGGACGAGTACGTCTACGGCGCGCTGCGCGCGGGCGCCGCCGGCTTCCTGGTCAAGGACAACGAGCCGGAGGAGCTGGTGCACGCGGTGCGGGTGGCGGCCCGCGGCGACGCGCTGATCAGCCCGTCGATCACCCGCCGGCTGATCGCCGAGTTCGCCGGGCGGGTCCGGGCCCCCGAGCCGGGCCCTCGGCTGAACGCGCTGACCGAGCGGGAAGGCGAGGTCATGCGGCTGGTGGCGGCGGGGCTGAGCAACGACGAGATCGCCGCCCGCCTGACGCTCAGCCCGGCCACCGCCAAGACCCACGTCAGCCGCATCATGACCAAGCTGGACGTGCGGGACCGCTCCCAGCTGGTGGTGCTGGCGTACGAGTCGGGCATGGTCAACCCCCGCTGGATGTCGGGGTAGCGACCGCGGGTGTAGGAGGGCCCGGCGCCCGCAACCGCCGGGGTAGGCCAGGTGACATCCGCAGGCCGACGCCCGGGGGCAGGCCGCGCTTCCACCATCGGTGACATGACCTCATTGACCGACAAGCCGGTCGCCGGCGTCTTCGGGCGGATGGCGGCCTGGTCCCAGCGGCACCGCTGGGTCGCGTTGCTGCTGTGGGTGGCGGTGGTGGCGGCGATCACGGTCGGCGCCCGGCTCGCCGGCAGCTCCTACCACAACGACTTCGCCCTGCCCGGCACCGATGCGCAGGCCGCCGCCGACCTGCTGAAGAAGCACGGCTCGGTGCAGGCGGGCGCCGCCGTGCAGATCGTCTTCCAGGACCGCGGCGGGCTGCGCGACGACCGCGCCGCCGTCGAGCGGATGCTCGGGCGGGTGCGCGGCCTGCCGAGCGTCGCCGACGTGCGCAGCCCCTATGCCGACGCCTCCGCCGTCTCCAAGGACGGCACCATCGGGTACGCGACCGTGACCCTCGCCGGCAAGGCCGAGGACGTCCCGAAGGGCGACGTCGTCCGGATCGTCGACACCGCGCGGTCGGCCGCGCGGGACGGCCTGCGGGTCGAGGCCGGCGGCGAGGCGGCGCGCGGCGTCCAGCAGAGCGGGGGCGGTGGCGCCGAGGGCGCGGGCATGCTCGCGGCCCTGGTCATCTTGATCCTGCTGTTCGGGTCGGTGGTGGCGGCGGCGCTCCCGCTGGTGACCGCGCTGTTCGCGGTGGGCGGCGCGATCGGGCTGATCGCGCTGGCCTCGCACGTGTTCACCGTCGCCGACTTCACCCCGCCGGTCATGATGCTGGTGGGCCTCGGCGTGGGCGTGGACTACGCCCTGCTGATCTTCTACCGGTACCGGCACGAGCTGCGGCGGGGCGCCGGGCGTGAGGACGCCGTCCGCGCCGCGCTCGACGCGGCCGGCCGCACCGTGTTCTTCGCGGGCTGCACCGTCATCATCGCGCTGATCGGCTTGATCGCGCTCGGCCTCGGCGCGTTGCAGGGCGTCGCCCTGGCGGTGGCGCTGACGGTGCTGGTGACGATGGCCGCCTCCCTGGTGCTGCTGCCCGCGCTGCTGGCGGTCGTCGGCGGCCGGATCCAGCGGCAGGTGCTCAAGCGCGCCGCCAGGGGCCGGGAGGAGGGGCGGCACTGGCGCCGGCTGGCCGCCGCGGTGCAGCGCCGCCCGCTGCCCGCGCTGCTGGCCGCGCTGGTAGCCCTGCTGGCGCTGTCGGCCCCGGCCCTCGGCATGCGCCTCGGCTTCGCCGACGCGGGCAACGACCCGCGGTCAGCGGGCAGCCGGCAGGCCTACGACCTGCTGGCCGAGGGCTTCGGGCCCGGTTTCAGCGGCCCGCTGGTGGTCGTGGCCGAGGGCGCTCCCGGGGAACTGCGCGCCGCCCTGACCCGCACGCCCGGCATCGCCGCCGCCACCCCGCCGCTGCCCTCCCGCGACGGCGCGATCTCCACCGTCATCGCCTTCCCGACCACGTCGCCGCAGGACGAGGCCACCGCCCGGCTCGTGCGGACGCTGCGCGAGGACGTCCTGCCGCCGTTGGAGCACCGCACCGGGACCGCCTACCTGGTCGGCGGCCCCACCGCCGGGGCGCTGGACTTCGCCGGCACGGTCGCGGACCGGATGCCGCTGTTCGTCGCCATCGTCGTCGGCCTGTCCTCGCTCCTGCTCATGGTCGTCTTCCGCTCGGTGCTCATCCCGCTGAAGGCGGCGGTGCTCAACCTGCTGTCGATCACGGCCGCGCTCGGCGCGATCGTGCTGGTCTTCCAGGACGGCCGGTTCGGCGCGGCGGCCGGGCCGATCGAGGCCTTCATCCCGGTGATGATCTTCGCGATCGTGTTCGGGCTGTCCATGGACTACGAGGTCTTCCTGGTCTCGCGCATCCACGAGGAGTGGGAGGCGGGCCGGGACCATGAGCGGGCGGTCCGCGAGGGCCTGGCCGCCACCGGCAAGGTCATCACGGCGGCCGCGGCCATCATGATCGTGGTGTTCGCGGCCTTCGTCCTCAGCCCGGACCGGATGCTCCAGCAGTTCGGGCTCGGCCTGGCGGTGGCCGTCCTGCTGGACGCCGTGGTGATCCGCTGCCTGATCGTCCCGGCCGTCATGCAGCTGCTCGGCCGCCGCGCCTGGTGGCTGCCCGGCCCGCTGGCCCGCCGCCTGCCCCGGGTCGCGCTGGAGCGCCCGGCGGAGGTCAGAAGGTGACCGTGGGGCTCTCCTTGCCGGTGCCCTCGAAGACGTTCTGGTAGTAGATCTTCGTCAGGGTCCGGTAGTCGTGGTGGGCCGGGACGAAGGACGCCTGGTAGGTGCACGTCAGCACCTTGCACACCGGCGAGGTGAAGTACTGGACGCTCTCCTGGGTGTCCGCCGTCTTCAGCACGAGCACGACCTGGACGTGGTTGCTGGCGATCAGCTTGGGGTCGTTGCGGGAGGCGACGGGGTCGACGGTGCCCCGCAGGTACACGCGGTGCCCGTCGGTGCGGATGCAGGCCGTCGTGTGGAAGTGGCCTGCGGTGTCGGCGATCGTGCGCGGCCCGCACAGCCATCCGGTCGCCTTCGGCGCGGTCTTGGCGCCGGGCTTCTTGGACGGTGAGGCGGAGGAGGAGGGGGAAGGCGAGCCCGACGGGGACGCCGAGGTGCCCGGCTTAGGAGACGCCGACGCGACCGTGGCTCCACGCGAGAGCTTTCCCCCCTTCCCGGGCACGGCCTGCTGCTGCTGTGCCACCGGGACGTGCGGGCCCGGTCCGTCGGCGGGCTTGTCGTCCGCGGTGAGCGTCAGCGTGACGCCGGTGGCCAGTGCCGCGGCGACGACGACCGCGGCGACGCCGGCGCCGAGCAGCAGCGGTGTCCGGCTGGGCTTCACGGCCGGCGGGGCCTGCAGCGGCGACGTCATCGGCACCGGGGCCGCCGGAATCGGCGTCGGGGCCGGGGGCGCCGGGCGAGGGCGCGCGAGGCCGGGCAGCGGGGCCAGGGCGAACGGCGCCGTCCGGTGGGCGCGGGCGAACGCCGACAGGCCCTGAGCGAGCGCGTGGGCGCCGATGCGGGTGGCGGGCTCCTTGGCGAGGCTCTGCTCGACGAGCCGCCACAGCTCGGGGGGAAGGCCGCGGATCGGCGGGGGCGGGTCGTCCAGGTGGCCCCGCATGACGGCGGCGATCTCCGCGCCCTGGAACGGGATGTGGCCGGCGAGCAGCTCGTAGAGGGTGATGCCCGCCGCGTACACGTCGGCGGCCGGGCTCAGCTCCTGCCCGCGCAGCACCTCCGGCGCCATGTAGGCGGGCGTCCCGACGAGCATGCCCGACGCGGTGACCTGCACCCCGGACGCGATGCGCGCCACGCCGAAGTCGGCCAGCCGGACGGGCGACTCCCCGCCGCGCCCGTGGTCGAGCAGCACGTTCGCGGGCTTGAGGTCGCGGTGCACCAGGCCCGTCGCGTGCACCGCGACGAGGGCCTCGCAGACCTGGGCGACCAGCCAGGCCGCCTCGGCGGGCGGCAGCGTCCCGCCCCGGCGCGCCCGGTAGTCGCCGAGGTCCTCGCCGGTCACCAGGTCCATGACGAGGGCGAGGCGGTCGCTCTCGACGACCATGTCGTGCACGGCGACGACCCCGGGGTGGCGGACGCGCAGCATCGCCGTCCGCTCGCGCACGAACCGGGTGAGCGCGTCGGGGTCCTCGGCCAGCTCGCTGCGCAGCATCTTCACGGCGCGCTCGGCGCCGGTCTCGCGGTCGAGCGCCCGCCAGACCACGCCCATGCCGCCCTGGCCGATCCGTTCGGTCAGCAGATACCGGCTGCCCAGCGCCCCGCCGCTCTCGGTCATCCTGGTCGTCCCCCGCCTCGCAGTGATCAGGACATTATGGGCCTTTCGGACGGGCTGGGTGATCATTATCGAGCAGAAGATGAAATTTCAACGGTCACGGGCGGGCGTCGCCGACCAGAGCGCCAGGGACAGGGTGATCCGGATGGCGGCGCTGACCCAGAGCATCAGGCCGGGCATCGCGACGATCAGGCCGTACACCGGGTCGGCGAAGACGTGCCGGAGCAGGAGCAGGCCGCCGACGAGCAGGATCGTGACCGTGGTCCCCGCGATCAGCGCGGCCCGGCGGACGTCGGCGGAGCGCGGCGCCTTGCCGAGCCGCCGGTAGAGCCGGTCGCAGAGCAGGAACGCCCAGGCCAGGGCGGCGGCGGCCGCGCCGGTCCGGGAGAGGGCGACGCCCCAGGCCGGCAGCGCGTGCCCGTTCGCGGCCAAGGCGCGCTAGAAGCCGCCCGTGGCGCAGACCCCCCAGCGCGACCCAGAGCAGGATCGCCGCGGCGAGCAGGGCGAACAGGAGGCGGTCGCGGACGTACCCGCCCACCGCGCTCCGCCCCGGCCGCGGAGCCGGCGGCCAGGGCGTGCCGGTAGGCGTCGATTCCCAGGCTCTCGCCGAGCGCCCGGCTCACCTGGGCGCGCAGTTCGGGGCTGTGAAAGACCGCGCCGGCGGCGACGGTGAGCAGCAGGGCGAGGACCGGGAAGAGGGTCAGGATGCCGACGTAGGACACCGATCCCGCCAGGGGCTGCATGCCGATGAGGTAGTAGCGGCGGCTGGTCTCGTAGACGCGGTTGATCTGCGCATGGCGCAGCGCGGCGTCCCGCAGCGCCAGCCCCCGGGACCGCCCCGCCGCGGTCATCGCAGAGAGTTTTCCTTCGATTGCACAGGGTTATCTCGGTGGTCGAGCCGAGGCCGACCGCGGACGGCTCCTTTCCTTGCCGTTCGCTGGCTTTGGGCGGCTTGTGCGGTGGACATCCTGCAGTGGAGACCGCTCAGGCGGATGGAGGGGGGCGTTCCATGGCCGCGGCTGAAGCCGACCTCGTGAACACGGCCGCGCAGGCGTGGCTGTACGGATACCCGCTGGTGCTGATGGACCTCAGCCGGGAGGCGATGACCGCCCGGGTGCCGGTCAACCGGTTCGATCACATGCGGGAGTTCCCCGACGACACCTTCACCGACGTGGTGACCCCCAACGCCGACACGCTGTACTCGCAGGCCTGGCTGGACCTCGGCCCCGAGCCGATGGTCCTGTCGGTGCCGGACATGGGGGACCGGTACTGGATGATGCCGGTCCTCAGCGCGTGGACCGACGTGTTCACCGCCCCGGGATCGCGGACGACCGGCCGCGGGGACGCGCACTACGCGATCACCGGTCCCGGCTGGACGGGGACGCTCCCCGACGGGGTCACCGGGCTGCCGTCGCCGACCGCGCTGGCGTGGCTGATCGGCCGGATCGCCACCGCCGGGGCCGAGGACCGCACCGCGGTCCACCGGCTCCAGGACCGGCTGCGCCTCACTCCGCTCTCGGCGTGGACGGGCGACCCGGACACCCGGCCGCCGGAGCCCGCCCCCCGTCCCGGCGCGCCCGCCGCCGCGGCCCCGGCCGACCGGGTGTCCGCGATGGACGGGGCCGGGTTCTTCACCCGCCTCAACCGGCTCATGGCCGCCAACCCGCCGAAACCGGACGACGCGCCCGCGCTGGAACGCTTCGCCGTCCTCGGCGTCACGCCCGGCGGCGACCCGGCGGCCCTGTCCCGGCCCGAGGTGGTCAACGCGGTCCACGCCGCCCCCGAGCAGGGGCAGGCCCTGCTGAGCCAGGGCATCGCCGCGGCCAGGGCCCGCACGGGCTGGACCGTCCACCGCGGGCTCGGCGACTACGGCACCGACTACGGCAAACGCGCGATGGTCGCCCGCCTCGGCCTGGGCGCGAACCTGGACGCCGACGCCATCTACCCCAGCTCCTCCGTCGACGCCGACGGCCGGCCGCTCACGGGGCAGCACGCCTACCTCCTGCGCTTCGAACCCGGCGGGCTCCCGCCGGCCAAGGGCTTCTGGTCGCTGTCGATGTACAACGACAAGCACGCCTTCGCCGCCAACCCCCTCCACCGCTTCGCGATCGGCGACCGCGACGACCTGCGCACCGATCCCGACGGCTCCCTGGCCATCCGCCTCCAGCACGACCGTCCCGCCGGCCCGGCCAACTGGCTGCCCGCGCCGGCCGGGTCCTTCAGCGTCGTCCTGCGCGTCTACTGGCCGGACGCCGCCGCTCTGAACGGCGACTGGCGGCCACCCGCCATCCAGCGCGTCTCCTGACGGAACCGGCGGCCGCGCTCAGCGGGGCGACCAGGTGTACTGGTGCTCGGGGCGGCCGGTCGCGCCGTAGCGGAGCGACACCCCGACCCGGCCCGCCTGGGCGAGGGCGGCCAGGTAGCGCTGCGCGGTGGCGCGCGAGATGCCGACCTCGTCGGCGATCTCGGCGGCCGAGCGGGGCGCCTCCGCCGCGCGCAGCGCGTCGGTGATCAGCCGGGTCGTCACCGGGGACCGGCCCTTCGGGGACGGCGGCTCGGCGTGCAGCGGGGCGTACAGCTCGCGCAGCGCGCCGTCCAGGGCGGCCTGGGCGAGGTCGCCGCCGGTGTCCAGGGCGGCCCGGTAGCGGGCGTAGGCGGTGAGCCGGTCGCCGAGCGCGGCGGCGGTGAACGGCTTGACCAGGTAGTGCAGGGCGCCGTGCCGCAGCGCCGCCCGGACCACGGCGGGGTCGGCCGCGGCCGTCGCCATGATGACGTCGGCGTCCAGCTCGGGGAGCAGCGACACCCCCGAGTCGTCGGGCAGGTAGACGTCCAGCAGGACCAGGTCGGGCCGCAGCTCGGCGGCCAGCGCGCGGGCCTGCGCGGCGGTGTGCGCGAGGCCGGCGACGGCGAAGCCGGGCAGCGCCGCGACGAAGCCCGCGTGGACCTGCGCCACCCGGAAGTCGTCGTCCACGACCAGTACCTCGATCACGGGGCCGCCTCCGCGCCGAGCACCCCGGGCAGCCGGGCGACCACCACGGCCCCGTGGTCGTCGCCGGCGGGCTCGGCGAAGACGACGTCGCCGCGGCGGGCCCGCGCGGTGCGGCGGGCGAGGCCGAGGCCGAGGCCGCGGGGACGGCCCCCGGCGGCGCCGCGGGTGGAGACGCCGTCGTCGAAGACGGTCTCGCGCAGCGCCGCGGGCAGCCCGTCGCCGGAGTCGGTGACGGTGACGTGCAGGTCGCGGCCGTCGCCGAGCAGCTCGACCTCGACCCGGGCGGGGCGGCGGTGCCCGGCCCGCGCCGCCTCGACCGCGTTGTCGACCAGGTTGCCGACGACGGTGGTGACGTCCAGCGGCTCGGCGACGCGGCCCGGCACGTAGCTGCCGGCCCCGATGTCCAGCCGCACGCCCCGCTCGGCGGCGACGGCGGCCTTGGCCGACAGGAACGCCTGCAGGTAGGGGTCGGGGAGCGGGTCGGGCAGGCCGCCGGTCACCGGGATGCGGTCCTCCATCAGCGTGCCGATGTAGGCGGCGGCCTCCTGGTGGTGGCCGAGCTGCAGCAGGCCCGACAGGGTGTGCAGCCGGTTGGCGTACTCGTGCCGCTGCGCCCGCAGCGCGTCGAACAGGGTGCGGACCGAGTCCAGCTCGCGGGCGAGCGTCTCCAGGTCGGTGCGGTCGCGCAGGGTGACGACGGCGCCGAGGTCGCGGCCGTCGCGCCGGACCTCGCGCCGGTTGACGACCAGGACCCGCTCGCCCGCGGTGACGAACAGGTTCGCCGCCTCGCGCCGCCCGGTCAGCACCTCGCGCAGGAACCCGACGGCCAGGTCCGCGGCGGGCGCGCCGCGCTCGGGGGTGACGCCGAGCAGCCGCGCCGCCTCGACGTTGCAGACCGCGATCCGCCCGGCCGGGTCGACCGCGACCACGCCCTCGCCGACGCCGTGCAGCACCGCCTCGCGCTCCTGGACGAGCTCGACCAGCTCGTAGGGCTCCAGGCCGAGCGTCTGGCGCTTCAGCCGGCGGCCGATCGCGGCCGAGGCCAGCACGCCGAGCAGCAGCGCGCCCGCGATGAACAGGCCGAGGTCGCGCAGGGCGTCGCCGAGCTCGCGGTCGATGGCGCGGGCGTCGAACCCGACGCTGACCTCGCCGATGACCTTGGCGCCGGCGTCGTACAGCGGCACCTTCCCGCGCGCCGACAGGCCGAGGGTGCCGCGCTCGAAGCGGACCACCTCGCGGCCCGCCAGCGGCGCGGACGGGTCGGTGCTGACCCGGCGCCCGAGCTCGGCGGGCGTCGGGTGCGAGTAGCGGATGCCGCGCCGGTCGGTCACCACGACGAACAGCGCGCCGGTGCGGACGCGGACCCGCTCGGCCCGGTCCTGCACCAGGTGCCCGGGGTCGCCGGCGGCGAGGGCGGCGGGGATCGCGGGGTCGGCGGCGACGCTGCGCGCGACGGTGAGGGCGCGCCGGCCGTACTGCTCGCGCAGGGTGCCGTCGAGCATCCAGGCGACCAGCCCGTAGCCGAGGCAGGCCACCACGACCACCACGCCCACCTGCAGGAACAGCACCTGGCGGGCGAAGGGCACGTGCGGGCGGACGGGCATGATGCGTGTCACGGTATGCGATGCCCGCGGGACTGCCCACCCCCTCAGTGAGCAGAACGCGCAGAACCCGGGATAACGCGCGCAACGTGGGGTTTTGCGGCTTGCGGGCACATCGCGCGCAAGGGTTACGGTGACCTGCGACACATTCCTACTGTGCCGCCATGTCCCAAGAAGCATCCGCGCAGGCCCCGGTGATCGAACTGGCCGGGGCGACCAAGCGCTTCCGGTCGGCGCGCGGCGGCGTGCACACCGCCGTCCGCGACCTGAACCTGACCGTCGGCCCCGGCGAGTTCGTCGCCGTGGTCGGCCCCACCGGCTGCGGGAAGTCGACCACCCTGTCGCTGGTGTCCGGCCTGGAGCCGCCGTCGGAGGGCCGCGCCCTCGTCCACGGCAGGCCCGTGGACGGCATCCCGGCCGGCGTCGGCTACATGTTCCAGAACGACGCGGTGCTGCCCTGGCGGTCGGTGCTGGACAACGTGGCGACGGGCCCCCGCTACCGCGGCGCGTCCAAGGCCGACGCCCGCGCCAAGGCCCGCGACTGGGTGGAGCGGGTCGGCCTCGGCGGGTTCGAGGGCTACTACCCGCACCAGCTGTCCGGCGGCATGCGCAAGCGCGTCGCCCTCGCCCAGACCCTGGTGAACGAGCCGTCGGTGCTGCTCATGGACGAGCCGTTCTCGGCGCTGGACGTGCAGACGCGCGGGCTCATGCAGGACGAGCTGCTGCGCCTGTGGTCCGGCTCGGGCGCCGCGGTGGTGTTCGTGACGCACGACCTGGAGGAGGCCCTGGTCCTCGCCGACCGGGTCGTGGTCATGACGGCCGGCCCCGCCACGATCAAGTCGACGTTCACGGTGCCGCTGGAGCGGCCGCGCGACGCCGAGGAGGTCCGGCTCACCCCCGAGTTCCTGGCCATCTACCGCGAGGTGTGGGAGTCGCTCCGTGAAGAGGTCCAGATCACCCGTGAGAGGGGTGCCGGCCGTGCAGCGTGAAGCCGATACCGCAGCGCCGAAGACCACCGGGCCGACCGGCGAGCCGGCGAAGACGCGGGCGAAGGGCGCCGACGACGAGGCGGCGATCGCGCGGCTGCGCACCGCCGGGCTGCGCCGCGCCCTCGGCATCAACGGCGTGCGGGCGGTGCTCGTCGTCGCCTGGCTCGGCGCCTGGGAGCTGTCGGCGCGGCACTGGATCGACCCGTTCTACTACTCCATGCCCTCCAAGATCTGGGAGCGGCTGGTCGGCTGGTTCACCGACGGCACCTCGCAGGGCTCGATCTGGGAGCAGATCTCCTACACGCTGCAGGAGGCCGTGGCCGGCTTCGCGCTCGGCGCGGTGGGCGGCGTGGTGCTCGGCATCGTGCTCGGGCGCAGCCGGTTCCTGTCGGAGGTGTGCGCGCCGTTCATCAAGGCCGCCAACGCGATCCCGCGCATCATCCTGGCCTCGCTGTTCGTCATCTGGTTCGGCCTGGGCATGCAGTCCAAGATCGCCACGGCGTTCGTGCTGGTGTTCTTCGCGGTGTTCTTCAACGCCTTCCAGGGCGCCCGCGAGGTCGACCGCAACCTGGTGAACAACGCCCGCATCCTCGGCGCCGGCCGGGTCCAGGTGCTGCGCACGATCGTGGTGCCGAGCGCCACCTCGTGGATCCTGGCCTCGCTGCACTCGGCGTTCGGCTTCGCCATCATCGGCGCGGTCGTCGGCGAGTACAGCGGCGCCGACAAGGGCCTCGGCCTGCTCATCAACCACTCCCAGGGCACGTTCGACTCGGCCGGGATCTACGCCGGGATGATCATCATCACGGTGCTGGCCCTGCTCGCCGAGTGGCTGCTCACGCTGCTGGAGGGCCGGCTGCTGCGCTGGCGTCCCCCGGTGGCCGGCCACGACGCCGCGATCTGACCTTCCCTCTCTCCCCCCACCCCGTTCGTACGAGGAGTACCACCATGCCCGCGATCTCCACCCGCGTGACGGCCGCCGCGCTCGCCGCCGTCGCCGCCCTGTCCCTGTCGGCCTGCCGCGACTCGCGCGGCGGGGACGGCGGCGCCGGCTCCGGCGGCACCGTCAAGATCATGGTCGGCGGCATCGACAAGGTCATCTACCTGCCCGCCAAGCTGACCGAGCAGCTCGGCTACTTCAAGGAGCAGGGCCTGGACGTCCAGCTGCTCACCGAGCCCGCGGGCGCGCAGGCCGAGAACGTGCTGATCTCGGGGGACGTGCAGGGCGTCGTCGGGTTCTACGACCACACCATCGACCTGCAGACCAAGGGCAAGTGCGTGCAGAGCGTCGTGCAGATGGCCGACGTCCCCGGCGAGGCCGAGATGGTCGCCACGGCCAAGGCCGGCGCGCTGGCGTCCCCGGCCGCCTTCAAGGGCCGCAAGCTCGGGGTGACCAGCCCCGGCTCGTCCACCGACTTCCTCACCCGCGCGCTGGCGGTGCGGAGCGGGGTGAAGACCTCCGACTACACCACGGTCAAGGCGGGCGCGGGCGCCACCTTCATCTCCACGCTGGACAACGGCGGCATCGACGCCGGCATGACCACCGACCCGACCATCGCCCGGCTCACCAGCACCGGCAAGGCCAAGGTGCTGGTGGAGATGCGCACCGAGGAGGGCACCCGCAAGGCGCTCGGCGGGCTGTACCCCTCCAGCTCCCTCTACATGGACTGCGCGTACGTGAAGTCGCACGCCGAGACGGTGCAGAAGCTCGCCAACGCGTTCGTCAAGACGCTGGCGTGGATCAAGCAGCACAAGCCGGCCGAGATCGCGGCCAAGATGCCGGCCGACTACGCGGGCGGCGACGCCAAGCTGTACGAGAAGGCCATCGGCGACTCGGCCGGGATGTTCAACGGCACCGGCCTCATGCCCGCCGAGGGCGCCAAGAACGTGCTGGAGGTGCTGGCGCAGTTCTCGCCGAACGTGCAGGGCAAGAAGGACCAGGTCGACCTGTCCAAGACCTACACCACCGAGTTCGTGAGCAAGGCCAAGCAGTAGGGCCGAGCGGCCGTGCCCGGCGGGCGCCCCTCCATCCGGAGGGGCGCCCGCCCGCGTTCAGGCGGAGGGCGGCGCGGGCGGCGCGCCGCGCGGGGCGAGCATGCGGTCGAGCAGGGTGTGCAGGTGGGCGCGGAAGGACTCCACGGCCTCGGGGTCGGCCGACCCGAGGGCGTTCTGGCGCTGAGGGCGGCGGGTGCCGGGATGGACGAGGCCGCCGCTGAGGAAGCCGTAGACGCACCACACCCCCGTCCACACCAGGAAGGGGGCGTCGACGTCGTCGGGGACCAGGCCGGTGAGGGCGTCGGTCACCATCGCCGACAGCGGCTGGGTGTAGAGCTCCTCCATGTTGGGCACGTCGGCGGCGTCCCCGAGCCAGCGGTGCATCCACAGCGCCAGGTAGAGGGGGTGGGCGACGTAGAAGTCCAGGTAGGCGTCGGCGAGCATGAGGATGCCCTGCCGGTCATGGGTGAAGGAGGCCATCGCGGTCTCGATGGCCTGCTGTTCGGCCTGGTCGGCGCGGTGCATCACCTCCCGGTACAGCTGGGACTTGGACCCGAAGCGCTCCAGCAGGCCGGTGGTGCTGGTTCCGGCGGCGTCGGCGATCAGCTGCGTGGGGGTCGCGTCGTAGCCGAGCTCGGCGAAAATCCGGGTCGCCGTCTCGAGCAGCCGCTCCACCTCTGGATCAGTCACATGACCACTTTAGGTGACGCGGCGTGCCCGGACGGCTACCCGGCGGAACGTTTCGCCCGTCAGGCGGCGAAGGCCGCGGCGAGGACGTCCAGGCCCTCGTTCAGCAGCTCCTCGGAGATGACCAGCGGCGGCAGGAAGCGCAGCACGTTGCCGTAGGTCCCGGCGGTGAGCACCAGCAGGCCGGCCGCGTGGCAGCGGCGCGCGATCTCGGCGGTCAGCTCGGGGTTCGGCTCGGTGGTCCCCGGGCGCACCAGCTCGATCGCGATCATCGCGCCGCGGCCGCGCACGTCGCCGATGGCGTTGTGCTCCCCGGCCAGCTTCCGCAGCCGGGGCAGCATGATCTCGCCGATGCGGCGGGCGCGCGCGGTGAGGTCCAGGCGCTCGATCTCCTCCAGGACGGCCAGCGCCGCCTGGCAGGCGAGCGGGTTGCCGCCGTAGGTGCCGCCGAGGCCGCCGCCGTGCACCTTGTCCAGGACGTCGGCGCGGCCGGTGACCGCGGCGAGCGGCAGGCCGCCCGCGATGCCCTTGGCCGTGGTGATGAGGTCGGGGACGACGCCCTCGTGCTCGCAGGCGAACAGGTCGCCGGTGCGCGCGAACCCCGTCTGCACCTCGTCGGCGATCAGCAGGATGCCGTTGGCCTTGCAGAACCCGGCGATCGCCGGGAGGAAGCCGGGCGCGGGCTCGATGAACCCGCCCTCGCCCGCGATCGGCTCGATGATCACGGCGGCGACGTTGGCGGCGCCGATCTGCTTGGTGATCTGGTCGACGGCGAGCGCCGCCGCCTCGGGGCCGCAGTTCTCCGGCCCCGTCGGCCACCGGTAGGGGTAGGCCAGCGGCATCCGGTACACCTCGGGCGCGAACGGCCCGAACCCCTGCTTGTAGGGCAGGTTCTTGGCGGTCAGCGTCATCGTCAGCAGCGTCCGGCCGTGGTAGCCGTGGTCGAACGCCACGACGGCCTGCCGGCCCGTCGCGTACCGGGCCACCTTGACGGCGTTCTCCACCGCCTCGGCGCCGCTGTTGACGAGGAACGTCCGCTTCTCGTGGTCGCCGGGGGTGATCCGGTTGAGGGCCTCGCAGACCTGCACGTACGACTCGTAGGGCGCGACCATGAAGCAGGTGTGGGTGAACCGGTCCACCTGCTCCTTCACCCGCTCGGCGACGCGGGCGTTGGCGTTGCCGACGTTGGTGACGGCGATGCCCGAGCCGAAGTCGATCAGGGAGTTGCCGTCCACGTCGACGACCACGCCGCCGTCGGCGTCGGTCACATAGACCGGCAGCACGCTCCCGACGCCCGGCGGCACCGCCGCGGCCCGGCGCTCCTGCAGCGTGCGGGACCGCGGCCCCGGGATCTCGGTGAGCAGCCGGCGCTGCTGCGGCAGGCGGCCGGCGCCGCCGGTGTTCTGGCTGGTCATGTGCGCGACCCTAAGCCGGGCAGCGCCTAGGCTGAACCGTACGGTCCGGCGAAAGCCGGCCATCGCACTGTCCAGGAAGGCGAAGATGCCCCCCACTCTCGCGGACGTCGCCGCCCAGCGGCGGCTCGGCCTGCGCCCGCTGACCGGACCGCTGCCGGACACGCCGGTGACGTGGGTGGCGGTCAGCGAGCTGGAGGACCCGACGCCGTTCCTGGAGGGCGGCGAGCTGGTCCTCACCACCGGGATGCGCCTCACCGGCGGCACCGCCGCGTCCTACGTCGCCCGGCTGGTGGAGCGGCGGGCGGCCGGCCTCGGGTTCGGCGTCGGCCTCACCCACGACGCCGTCCCGGCGGAGCTGCTCGCCGCGGCCCGCGGGCACGGCCTGCCGCTGCTGGAGGTGCCGCGCCCGACGCCGTTCATCGCGGTCGGCAAGGCGGTCTCCCAGCTGCTCGCGGCCGAGCGCTACGAGGACGTCACCCGCGCCCACCAGGCGCAGCGCGAGCTGTCGCGGGCCGCGCTCGCCGGGCCCGGCCCGCTGGTCGCGCGGCTGGCCCGGCTGCTCGGCGGGTGGGCGCTGCTGCTCGACGCCGCCGGCGCGCCCGTGCACGGCGAGCCGGGGGAGGCCGGCGGGCGCGCGGCGGCGCTCGCGCCGGAGCTCGGCCGGCTGCGGCGCGACCCGCGGGCGCCGGCGAGCGTCGCGGTGTCGGGGGCGGACGGCCACGTCGTGGTGCAGCGCATCGGGCTCGGCGGGCGGCCGCGCGGGTTCCTGGCCGTCGGCACCGGCGCGCCGCTGCCGCACGTCGCCCACACCATCGTCGGCGCGGCCGTCGCGCTGCTGACGCTGCAGTCCGAGACGTCCCGGAGCGGCCGGGAAATGGGCGAGGCGCTCGCCGCGCTGCTCCTCGGCCTGCAGCCGGAGGGCGGAGTGATACCGCGCGGCCGGTTGCGCGTGCTGGTCTGCGCGAACGCCGAGGACGCCTTGGACCTGCTGTACGCCGACCCGGCCGGCGACCGGTGCCTCGCCGTCGTGGCGTCGGGGCACTGCGCCGTCATCGTCCCCGAGCGGCTGCTCGGCCAGGTGACCGCGCTTCTCGCGCCGGCCGGTCCGGTGGGAGTCAGCGACCCGGTCGACGACGGCGCCCTGCCCTCCGCTCTAGAGCAGGCCGAGGCGGCGCTCGCCGCGGCGCGCCGCCAGGGGACAGGGGGTGTGCTGCATCACGCCGACCTGCCCGGACAGGGCCTGCTCGGGCTCGTCGACCCCGGCGCCGCGCGCGCTTTCGCCGACGCTCTGCTGGCCCCGCTGCGTGCCGAAGACCCGGCGCTGATCGACTCCCTACGCGCTTACGTGCAGGTCAACGGGCAGGGCGAGACCGCAGCGCGCGCGCTCGGCGTGCACCGGCACACGCTGCGCGCCCGGATGCGCAAGGCCACCGAGCTCCTCGGCCGCGACCTGGACGACCCGGCGGTCCGCGCGGAGCTGTGGATCGCGCTGGCCGTCACGGCCAATCACGACGACCGAAATGGACAGACCGGAGGATTCTGAACCACCCCGGGGGGACTAGCGTCATCCGCATGGACGTGACTTCCTTCTGGCTGGCCGGTCGGCCGGCGACTGGCGATGAGACCTTCAGCGTGACCAACCCCTACGACGGCCGGGTCGTCGGCGAGGTGGCGGTCCCGACCGAGGCGCAGGTGGAGGAGGCGGTCGCGGCCGCGGACGCGGTGCGCGCGCAGGCGGCGGCGCTGCCGGTGCACGTGCGGGCCGAGGCGCTCGCGCACGTGTCGCGGCGGCTGGCCGAGCGGTCCGAGGAGATCGCCCGGCTGATCACCGCCGAGAACGGCAAGCCGCTGCTGTGGGCGCGCGCCGAGGTGAACCGGGCGGTGTCGGTGTTCCGGTTCGCGGCCGAGGAGGCCCGCCGCTGGTCGCCCACCACCCAGCGGCTGGACACCGACCCCGGCGGCGCCGGCCGGCTCGCCTATGTGTCGCGGGTGCCCAAGGGGCCGGTGCTCGGCATCGCGCCGTTCAACTTCCCGCTGAACCTGACCGCGCACAAGGTCGCCCCCGCCATCGCGGTCGGCGCCCCGATCGTGGTCAAGCCCGCCCCCGCGACGCCGCTGTCGGCGCTGGTGCTCGGCGAGATCCTGGCCGAGACCGACCTGCCGGCCGGGATGGTGTCGGTGCTGCCGGTGCCGAACGACCGCGCCCCCGCGCTGGTGGACGACCCGCGGCTGCCGGTGGTGTCGTTCACCGGCTCGGTGCCGGTGGGCTGGGCGATCCGGGAGCGGGCGCCGCGCAAGCACGTCACGCTGGAGCTCGGCGGCAACGCCGCCGCGGTCGTGCTGGCCGACGCCGACCTGGACTGGGCCGCCACCCGGATCGGGCTGTTCTCCAACTACCAGGCCGGCCAGAGCTGCATCGCGGTCCAGCGCGTCTACGTCGACCGCGGCGTGTACGAGGCGTTCGTGCCCAAGCTGGTGGAGGCGGTGGGCTCCCTGGTCACCGGCGACCCGTGGGACGGCGCCACCCAGGTCGGGCCGCTGGTCAGCACCGACGCCGCCGAGCGGGTGGAGTCCTGGGTGAACGAGGCCGTCGCGGCCGGCGCGAAGGTGCTGACCGGCGGCACCCGCGACGGCGCCGTCTACGCCCCGACCGTCCTCGCCGACGTGCCCGCGGACGCCAAGGTGCTGCGCGAGGAGGTCTTCGGGCCCGTCCTGGTCGTCCAGCCGGTCGACGGCGTGGACGAGGCGTTCGCCCAGGTCAACGACTCGTCGTTCGGGCTGCAGGCCGGCGTGTTCACCCGCAGCCTCGACGTGGCGTTCCGGGCGCACCGCGAGCTGAACGTCGGCGGCGTCATCATCGGCGACGTCCCGTCCTACCGCGCCGACCAGATGCCCTACGGCGGCGTCAAGGACTCGGGCGTCGGCCGCGAGGGGCTGCACTCGGCCATGTCCGACTACACCGAGGAGAAGGTCATGGTCCTCACCGGCATCGACCTCTGAGCGGGGAGGGCGGCGGCCGCGGCCGCCGCCCGTTTCCTGATGATCAAGCCGGGGTATGCCCGCCACTGTCCCATGACCCAGAGTGACCGGACGGTGGCGCACGCGTATGGCTCACGACGCCGGCGGCGGCCGGGCCGCCTACCCGCCCCTGGCCTACTACGCCAAGGTCACGCTGGTGGTCCTCGCCGTGCTCGCCGGCGTGGCCCTGTTCTGGACGGCCCGCTCGGTGTGGGTCGCGGTGTTCATGGGCCTGTTCCTCGCGGTCGGCCTCGACCCGATGGTCCGGCGGATCCAGCGGGTGGTCCCGCGCCGCGGCCTGGCCGTGCTCGTCCTGCTCCTCGCGCTGCTGGTCGTCATCGGCGCGCTCCTGTACATCGTGCTGCGCCCGGCGGTCGCCGAGCTGACCCAGCTCGCCAACGCGCTGCCCGGCCTGGTCGACCGGCTGACCTCGCCGAAGGACCCGGTCGGCTCGTACCTGAACCGGCCCGAGGTGCGCGACTCGGTGCAGAAGTTCCTGAAGAGGCTGCCGGCGCTGGTCACCGGATCGGCCAAACCGGTGCTCGGCGCGGTCGGCTCGGCGCTGTCGGGGCTGGTCACCGTCGGCGCGTCCCTGGTGCTGATGATCTACTTCATGCTCGCCTGGCCGCGCATGGTGAAGCACGCCGAGCGGCTGCTGCGCGACCGGGAGCGGGTGGAGGTCGCGCACGAGTCGCTGGGGAAGATCGGCGGCTACGTCACCGGGCAGCTGTGCGTGTCGGTGCTCGCCGGGGTGTCCGCCTACGCCTTCCTCAAGATCGCCGGGGTGCCGTACCCGTCGCTGCTGGCCGTCGTCGTCGGCGTCTGCGACTTCATCCCGCAGGTCGGCGCGACGATCGGCGCGGTCATCGGCATCCTGGTCGCGCTCAGCGAGTCGATCGGGCTGGCCGTCGCCGCCGCGGTGTTCTTCTTCGTCTACCAGCACGTGGAGAACTACCTGATCGTGCCGCGCGTCTTCTCCAAGACCGTCGCGCTGTCGCCGGTGACCGTCTTCATCAGCGCCCTGGTCGGGGTGACGGTGGCGGGCTTCATCGGCGCGGTCGTCGCGCTGCCGTGCGTCGCGGCCGTCAAGGTCGTGCTGCGCTACGTGTTCCGGGACCGGCTGGCCGCGCTGGACGCCGCCTGACCGGAAGGCTCGGAAATGTGCTCTCCTTGGGGTCATGTACGACGCCGTCATCGCCGGGGGCGGGCACAACGGGCTGGTCGCCGCGGCGTACCTGGCCCGGGCCGGCCGCCGCGTCCTGGTCCTGGAGCGCCTCGGCCACCTCGGCGGGCTGGCCGTCTCGGCGCGGCCGTTCCCCGGGGTGGACGCCCGGATCTCCCGCTACTCCTACCTGGTGAGCCTGCTGCCGACGCGGATCGTGCGCGAGCTCGGGCTGCCGTTGGAGCTGCGGCGCCGCCGGTTCGCCTCCTACACGCCCGCCGGTGGCACCGGCCTACTGGTCGACGGTGCCGACGCGGCGAGGACGGCCGCGTCGTTCCGCGCCGTCACCGGCGGCGACGCCGACTTCGCCGCGTGGCAGCGCTTTTACGGGCTGACCGGGCAGGTCGCGCGGCGGCTCGCGGCGACGCTGCTGGAGCCGCTGCGCGACGCGTCAGGGCTGCGCGCGCTGGTCGGCGCCGAGGCGTGGCGCGAGCTGTTCGAGCGGCCGGTCGGCGAGGTGGTGGACGAGCGGTTCGCCGACGACCGGGTGCGCGGTATCGTCCTCACCGACGCGCTGATCGGCACCTTCGCCGACCCGTGGGACCGCACGCTGCCGGCCAATCGGTGCCTGCTCTACCACGTCGTAGGGGACGGGACCGGCGACTGGAACGTGCCGGTCGGCGGCATGGGCGCGGTGACGCGGGCGCTCGCCGCCGCGGCCCGCGCGGCCGGGGCGGAGCTGCGCACCGGGGCGGAGGTCGTGGCGATCGACCAGGCCGGCGAGGTGACCTTCCGGGACGCGGCCGGCGAGCACGCCGTGAGCGCCGGGCGGATCCTGGTCAACCTGCCGCCCGCGACGCTGTCGCGGCTCCTCGGCGAGTCCCCGGGCACCGCGCCCGAGGGCGCACAGCTGAAGGTGAACATGGTGCTGTCGCGGCTGCCCCGGCTGCGCGACGCGGCCGTCCGCCCGCAGGAGGCGTTCGGCGGCACCTTCCACATCAACGAAAGCCGCGAGCAGCTCGTGGCGGCCTACGCCGAGGCCGGCGCCGGACGCATCCCGACCCTGCCGCCGGCCGAGGTGTACTGCCACTCGCTGACGGACCCGTCGATCCTCGGCTCGGAGCTGCGCGGGGCCGGCGCGCACACGCTGACGTTGTTCGGCCTGCACATGCCCGCGCGCCTTTTCCGGGCCGACCCGGAGCGCGCGCGGGCTGAAGCCTTGCGCGCGACCTTGGCCTCCTTCAATTCCGTACTGGCGGAACCGATCGAAGACTGCCTCCTGCGCACTCCGGACGGCGAACCCTGCCTGGAAGTGAAAACCCCCGTCGACCTGGAGGAGGAGGCGGCCCTCCCCGGCGGCCACATCTTCCACCGCGACCTGTCCTGGCCGTATGCCGAGGAACCCGCCGACGTAGGCCGCTGGGGCGTCGAGACGGAACACCCGCGCATCCTGCTCTGCGGTGCCGGCGCCCGCCGGGGCGGCGGCGTCAGCGGCATCCCCGGCCACAACGCCGCCCGCGCGGTGCTCGATGACCGGGGGCTCAGTCGCCGGGGGTGAGGACCAGGCTGGCGTTGTGGCCGCCGAAGCCGAACGAGTTGGACAGGACGGGCGCCGTCTCGATGCGGCGGGGCTCGCCGTGCACGACGTCGATGGGGGAGCCGCCGGTGTAGTTGGCGGTCGGCGGGACCAGGCCGTCGCGGGCGCTGCGCAGCGCGACGATCGCCTCGACCGCGCCGCCCGCCGCGAGGATGTGGCCGGTGACGCCCTTGGTCGCGGTGACCGGGGGCGTGCCGCCGGGGAAGCAGCGGGCGAGCGCGAGGGCCTCGGCGCGGTCGTTGAACTGCGTCGCGGTGGCGTGCGCGTTGACGTGCCCGATCTCCTCGGGCGCCAGGCCCGCGTCGGCGAGCGCGGCCCGCATCGTCTCGGCCGCGACCTCGCCGTCCTCCAGCGGCTTGACGATGTGCCCGGCGTCGGCGGCGGTGGCGTAACCGCTGACCTCGCCGTAGACCCGCGCGCCCCGGGCCCGCGCGTCGTCCAGCCGCTCCAGGACGAGGAAGGCCGCCGCCTCGCCCAGCACGAACCCGTCCCGGTCCCGGTCGAAGGGCCGGCTCGCCAGCTCCGGCGCCTCGCCGCGGCGCGACAGCGCGCCGATGGCCGCGAAGGCCGAGATCGCGAACGGGGTGAGCATCGAGTCCATCGCCCCGGCCACGGCGCGGTCGATCCGGCCGTACCGGATCGCCATCATGGCCTCGCCGATCGCGACGGCGCCGCTCGCGCAGGCCGTCGCGAACGTCAGGGCCGGGCCGCGCAGGCCGTGCCGGATCGAGATGCGGGCCGCGGTCGCGTTCGGCATCGTCATCGGCACGGTCGCGACCGGGATCCTGGCGAGCGGCAGCGCGCCGTAGGAGGCGTTCAGGGCCGTGTGCGCGCCGCCGGTGCCGACGTAGACGCCGCACCGGTCGGCGCCGTGGGGCAGGCCCGCGTCGGCGAAGGCGTCCGCGGCGGCGGCGACCGCCAGCTGCGTGGGCCGGTCCAGATGCCGCTGCCGGTGCCGGGGGAAGTAGCCGTCGGGATCGAAGTCGACGGGGCAGCCGAAGGTCACCTTCAGGCCCGCGTCCAGCAGCCCGGGCAGGTGCCGGGCCATGGACCGGCCGGCCAGGACGGTGGCGCAGGCGTCGTCGGCGGTGTTGCCGGCGGGACTCTTGATCCCGGCCCCGGTGATGGCGACTCGGTGCAACGGACCGCTCCTCATGAGACAGGCGCCCGGCCGAGCCCCCGAGGACGCGGGGACGAACGTAGCAGGAGGGGCGCCGGGTATTGAGTGCTTCGGCCGGGTTGTGGCGTCGGTGACAAAAAGTGGCCTATGAGTATTTGCGTGCCGCTCTTCCCAACGGCGGGCGGAGCGGAGGAGAGTCGTCCCCCGATCTGTCGCCGAGCCCTCCGGAGTGATCAGTGCGGCGTGTGGTGTTCGTGTTCGCGGGAGGGATCGTCGCGCTGGCCGTCGGCGGCATGGACGTGGCGGCGGCGGTTCCGCAGGCGGCGGTGCAGCGCAAGGCCGCGCCGGTGGCGCAGGGGCCCCGGTTCAACCTGCCGACCGGGAACAAGGACCAGCAGGCCGGCATCGACCGGTACCTCAGGGGGCTGATCCGCAACACGCCGAAGGGCGCGGAGATCGACGTCGCGCTGTTCCGGCTGACCACCAGCGGCATGGCGGGGGAACTGGCGGACGCGGTGAAGCGCGGCGTCCACGTGCGGATCGTGCTGGACAGCGACTCGGTCAAGCAGTCCGCCAGCGTCTACGGCTACCTGAAGAGCCGGCTCGGCACCGACACCCGCAAGGCGTCGTGGATCGTGCTCTGCCCCAAGAACCGGGGCTGCATCGCGCCCGCCGTGAAGGGCGTCTGGGGCAAGAACCACAACAAGTTCTACGCCTTCTCCCAGACCCAAGGTTCGCGCAACGTGGTCGTGCAGACCTCCAGCAACGCGACCGGCGGCATGTACGGGGCGTGGAACGACGCCTACACGATGTCCGACGCGACCCTCTACAAGGCCTACCGCGGCTACTTCTACGACCTCGCGCGGCGCCGGGCGAACGGGAACTACTACAAGGTCGTCAGGTCGGGGACGCGGTCGGTGACCTTCTTCCCCAAGGCGGCCGGCGACCCGATCGTCAGCGCGCTGGACGGCGTCCTCTGCCTCGGCGGCACCCGCATCCGGCTGTCCAGCGGGCAGTTCACCCGGACCGAGGTCGCCGAGAAGCTGTGGTGGCTGGCCCGCAGCGGCTGCCGGGTGGAGATCGTCAGCGGCAGCTTCGGCGCCTCCACCCTGAAGACGCTGTCGCAGCCCGGCGTGCTGAACGCCGCGCCGTCCGTCCACTACTTCGCCAAGGGACAGACGCACGAGGCGCACTCCAAGTACCTGCTCATCGACGGCTGGTACTTCGGCAAGCGCGCGCGGGTGGTGATGGCGGGCAGCCACAGCTACACCACCGCCGCACTACGGCACAACGACGAGGCGATGGTGACGGTGCGGGACAAGGCGACCTTCGACGCCTACGTCCGCAACTTCGGCCAGGTCTACGGATCCGCCAAGGGCCGGCTGCGCTCCACCACGCTCTTCCAACTGCCGGCCCCGACCGTCCCTGACAACTCCAACGGCGACTGATCGGGCCGGCCCCTCGTCGGCGACACTGATCCCATGGAATACGTCGGCCGGGTGCCCGCCCCGCCGCTCGACCGGTTCGTCGACGACGTCTACTGCCTGACCGGGGTGCCGCGCCACCGCCGGGTGAACGTCCCGCCGATGCCGTCGGCGCACCTGTTCCTCAACCTGGGCGGACCCGCCCGCCTGTGGGACTCCGACCCGTCGGTGCCGCCGGCGGTGTTCACCGGCGGCTGGTTCATGGGCGTGTGGACCAGGCGTTTCCTCATCGAGTACCCCGCGCGGGTGCGGCTCGTCGGGGTGCACTTCAAGCCGTGGGGGATGGCGCCGTTCGTGGGCGTGCCGGCGTCCGAGCTGCGGGACCGGTGGGTGCCGGCCGACGCCGTCTGGCAGCGGTCGGCGGACCGGATCCGCGACCGGGCCGGCGAGGCCGCCTCGCCCGCCGCGGCACTGCGGGCCTTGGAGGAGGAGCTGCTGTCGCGGCTCGCCGAGACGCCCCCGCGCGGACTCGACCTCGTCCGGCACGCGGGCGGGCGCCTGGAGACCTCCCACGGCGCCGTCCCGGTCGGCGCGCTGTCCGACGCCGCCGGGGTGAGCGGCAACCACCTGGCCGCGCAGTTCAAGGCCCACGTCGGGGTCACCCCGAAGCGGGTGGCGCGGATCTACCGCTTCGCACAGCTGATCCTGTCCGTGGACGCCCGGCGGCCGGTCGACTGGGCGGGGCTCGCCCACACGGCGGGCTATTTCGACCAGGCCCACTTCAGCAGGGAGTTCAAGGACTTCACCGGCCACACCCCGACGGAGTACCTGGACCTGCGGCGCCGGTTCCCCGCCGCGCGCGGGTTCCCGCCGGACAACGGCCCGATGCCCGCCGATTGATTTTCTACAAGCCCGGCCGGCCCTGGGGACGGCAGGCTCGGAGGCGAAGGCACGAACAGACCCCAGGAGGACCCGTGGGCACGGTGATCATGCACAGCGTGGTGTCGGTGGACGGCTTCATCGCCGACGAGAACGACGAGGTGGGGTCGCTCCACGACTGGTACTTCAGCGGGGACGTCCCGATCGTCGCGGGCGGCGACCACGCCGAGGACGGCGGCGGCATCAGGGTCTCCAAGGCCTCGGCGGAGTACGTCCAGTCGATGTGGGACTCGATCGGCGTGATCATGATGGGCCGCACCCTGTTCGACCTGGTCAACGGCTGGGAGGGCCGGCCGCCCGCGGGCGACCACGTCGTCGTGGTGTCGCACCGGCCGAAGCCCGAGGGCTGGCATCCCGAGGCGTCGTACCACTTCGTCGAGGGCGCGAAGGCCGCGGTCGAGAAGGCCCAGGAGCTCGCCGGGGAGCGGACCATCGCGGTGAACGCCGGCGAGGTGGGCGGCCAGATCCTCGCGGCCGGCCTCGTGGACGAGGTCGCGATGGACGTGGTGCCGGTGGTGTTCGGATCGGGCAAGCGCTACTTCGGCGGCATCGACGGGCATCACCTGCTGGAGGACCCCGACGTGGTCCTCCAAGGCGACCGGGTGCTGCACCTGAAGTACAAGGTGCGCCGCTGAAGCCGAGAGGTCGGTGGCCCCGCTCGAGGCCGAGCGGGGCCGCGCCGGTCTCAGCCGAGGTTGCTGACGGGCAGCAGGCCGCGCTCGCCGAAGACCTTCTTGGCGACGAGCGTTGCGTTGATCGAGCGCGGCATCCCGGCGTAGACGGCCGTGTGCAGCAGCGCCTCGGCGATCTCGGACGGGACCAGGCCGACGTTCAGCGCGGCGTTGATGTGCACGTCCAGCTCGATCTCGCAGCCGCCGAGCGCGGCCAGCACGCCGAGCGTGACCAGCTGCCGGTCCCGGGGCGTCAGCTCCGGCCGGGCGTACATGTCGCCGAACGCCCACGCCACCACCTGGTGGCCGAGCTCGGGGGAGACGTCGGAGAGGGAGTCGACGATGCGCTGCCCGGCCTCGCCGTCGACCTTCTCCAGGACCTGCATGCCGTGCTTGTAGCGGTCTTCGCGGTTCATGGCTTCTGCGTTGTTCATGCTTTGAGTCTGGAGCCGAACCCGCCCCTGCCAGCCTCCCAGGCATCCCTGAGTATGCTTCCCATGCTTGGGAGGCATACATGGAGCTTCGGTTGCTCGGTTACGTGGTCGCGATCGCCGAGGAGGGATCGATCAGCGCCGCCGCACGCCGGCTGCACCTGACGCAGCCGACGCTGAGCCGCCAGCTGCACGAACTGGAACGGCAGTTGGACGTGGAGCTGTTCGTCCGCGAAGGCCGCGGCCTGACCCCCACCGCCGCCGGCCGCGTCCTGGTGGAACGCGCCACGGTGGTGCTGGCCGAGGCGGAGGCGGCGCTGGCGGACGTGAAGCTGGCGGCGGCGGGCCTCGCCGGCCGGCTGACCGTCGCGTTCGCCGGCTCAGGGATCAACGGCCCGCTCGGCGGCGCCCTCGGCCTGCTGCGCCGCGAACTGCCGCGCGTGGAGCTCGTCCTGGAAGAGAGCTTCAGCGACGCCGAGATGTCGGCCGGGGTGCTGGACGGCCGCTACGACGTCGCCGTCCAGCGGCTGCCCGCCCGCGACCCCCGGCTCGCCGTGCACGCCTGGTGGCGCGAACCGCTCAGCCTGTTCCTGCCCGCCGCCCACCCGCTGGCGCACGGAGCCGGCGCCGCGCCGCTGACTGCCCTCGGACAGATTCCACTGGTCATCTGGCCACGCGAGGTGTCGACGCGTTCCCACGACGAGATCATGGCGCTGTGCGAGCGGGCGGGCGTGGTGCCCCGTATCGGTGCCCATGGCCGCAGCGCGCAGACGCTGCTGGCCCTGGTCGCGGCCGGCTTCGGCGGCGCCGTGCTGGCCGACTCCCACCGCGCACTGCGTCGGGTCGGTGTCGCGGCCCGTCCTCTCGCCGGGACCACGACGACGCTCTATCTGGTCTGGCGGGCCAATGACACGAACCCACTGGTAGAGCGCTTTCGTGCTGCTCTTACCGACCTGGCCGGCACCGCAACGCAATGATCACCTGCTTCTGTGCGGTAGGGCTTGTGCGGTAAAGCAGGGGGTGGGGCGGAGTGCGTCGACGGCCTGCGGCCACCCTTGACATCGGAGCCTCTGCGACCCCTGCGGGCAGCACGACATGGGCAGGCTCCGCCCGCCCACGCCACACGCACCACACCCATCCGACTGGCTCAGATCGCCTGCAATCGCTTCGAGCGGGCCGGTACTCCCAGGCGGCGAAGGGGGTCTGGATCCGGTTATGGAGTAGACCAGGATTCCCTCGCGTCAGTCGATTGGTTCTGGTCAGCGGGTGCCGAGGTGCGTTCACCGATTGGCGGCCAACACTGCTGCGAGGCCTTCTTGCAGGTCTTTGACGAAGTACTCGGGAACCTCTAGTGACGGGAAGTGGCCGCCTCTTTCGGGTGACCTCCATCGGACGATCTGCCGGTATCGCTCCTGTGCCCAGGGGCGTGGGCACTTCTCGATGTCCCGGGGGTACATGCTGATCGCCGACGGGACGTCGACTCGAAGTTCGGGGTCGAGTGATCGGTGGCTTTCGTAGTAAATGCGGGCCGCCGATGCGCCGGTCCGCGTCAGCCAGTAGAGGGTGACATCGTCGAGAACCCTGTCTCTGGAAATCGTCTCGAACGGGCTGTCTTCGGTGTCCGACCACTCGGCGAACTTGTCAAGGATCCAAGCGAGAAGCCCGACCGGCGAGTCGGTGAGCGAGTATCCGATGGTCTGCGGCCGGGTTGCCTGCTGCTGCGCGTAGGCCGAGCGGTGGCGCCGGAAATCGCGGGTTTCCTCGGCCCACTCCCGCTCGACCGTCGTCAGCCCGTCCGTTGCCAACCCGGGTGGTGCCTCCGCGAACGTTGTGTGGATGCCGAGAACGTGCGACGGGAACCTGCCGCCGAGGACCGTGGTGATCACACCTCCCCAGTCGCCGCCGTGGGCCACGAACTTGCCGTAGCCGAGCCTTCCCATCAGTTCCACCCAGGTGGCCGCGATCTTTTCGGTTCCCCACCCGGTGGCGGCCGGCCTGTCGCTGTGGCCGAAACCTGGCAGCGACGGGACCACGACGTGGAACGCCGGCGCGTCTGCGTCCTTCGGATCCGCCAGCTCGTCCACCACATCGACGAACTCGGCAATGCTGCCCGGCCAGCCGTGCGTCAGGACCAGGGGAGCGGCATCCGCCCGCGTGGACCGGCGGTGCAGGAAGTGGATCCCCAGATCATCGATGGTCGTGCGGAACTGGCCGATGCGGTCGAGGCGCTCCTCGAACGACCGCCAGTCGTATTCGGTGCGCCAGTAGTTCACGACATCGCCGAGGTCGGCGAGAGGTACGCCCTGTTCCCATCGGTGAGGGCCGGGCGCGGCGCGACGGACCGTCTCGGCCTCCGGTAGCCGCGCCGCGGCCAGTCGTGCGCGCAGATCGTCGAGGTCGGCGTCAGTCGCGTGGGCTTCGAACGCTTGCACGTCGCGGGTCGGGCGGGGCATGAGACCTCCTGGCCATCGCGGAACCTGCTGCGAACTGGCAAGAACCAGCTAAGGCGGTTCTAACATTCCGTCGTGGCGGCGCGCAACCGGCTAAGGTGGTTCCATGCGTGCCGGGTTCCCTGTCTTCCGCCACGGTGACGTGCTGGCGACCAGCTTCACGGCGACCCTGAAGGAGCGCCACGGCGACGCCGTGGAGCGCATTCCCACGCCGCAGCGACTCGTCGACTGGCTGGCGGTGAACGGCCTGGCCGTGGAGTCCTGCACCACCGCCCAGCTCGAACTCGCCCGGGAACTGAGGGAATCGATTCACGCCGCCGCGACGGCGGCCGCGGCTCAAGACCCTCTTCCTGTGACCGCTGTCCAAGTCATCAATGAGCGCAGCATTCAGGGGCGGGCCTCTGCGATCCTCACGCCCGAGGGAGAGCGGCAATGGCGGCTCGGTTCGGGTTCATGTGTGGAGGACGCCCTCAGCGTGATCGCCGCCGATGCGATCAGCATCATCGCAGGCGAACGATCTGGAAGACTGGCCTTGTGCGCGTCCTCGACCTGCCGGGCCGCTTTCTTTGACACCAGCCAAAGTCGCACCCGCAAATGGTGTGATATGAACACGTGCGGGAATCGTCAGAAGAAAGCCCGCTTTATTGCTGGCCAGCGCAACCGTTCTGGCCTGTCGGAGTGATCGCTGCGCTCGGCACGCCCAGGTGGGCCCGTGTCTGCGGCACATTGCAACTGTGATGCATCCGTCGTGTTGGGCGCGTCCTGGCGGTGCCGCGAAGGGTCATCCGCCGCCCTTGATTCCTTCTCGGTTGGCCGACGCCCTGAGTGGTTCTCTGTTCCATGGCCATGCTCACCTGGGAGGGATCTGTTTCCCTATCCAGTGCGAACAGTGAACGCAACATGGGAGACCATGCAGCGGCACTACGCAACCGTTCAGCCGTCGATCGACACTTTGGGCGCGATCTCCAATCACGCTCCTCGGTGAACTCGCTGATGCGATATCCGCTGCACTTGCAAATGCATGTGATGGGGGCTTGAAGGTCGTTTCGCATGACGTTGGGTGAGGGTTTCGTAGCGGTCGAGGTAATCAATTCGAGGGAGGTTTTCGATAGTCTTTGTTCATGAGTTCGATGGTGTCTGATCCGGCGGGGATGTCCACCGGTGATGTGGTGGACACGATCGCCACGCTGGCCGCCGAACTCGCCCACCGCTCCGCCCCCGAGTCCGGTGCCGTCAGCAAGGAACTCGCCGAGACGCTCGGCCGTGCTCAGGATCAGCTCGAGTGCACGCTGGCCGGCTTGGTGGGACGGGTGGACGCCACCGGTGAGCAGGCCCGCTGGGGGCTGGCGTCGGCGAAAGCGTGGTTGTGCACCACGCTGGGGATGACCGACGCGCGGGCGAGTGAGCGGCTCGCCCTGGCTCGTCAGCTCCGCCGGTTGCCCGAGCTGGGCCGCCGGTGGGCCGATGGGGCGCTGCCACTGGGGCAGGCCACCACTGTCGTCCGAGCCGTCACTCGCCTCGACGACACCGACGCCGCCAAAGCCGAAAAGGTCCTGCTGGGTCTGGTGGACGACGGGTGGTCGGCGCGGCGGGTGGCGCAGGTCGGCAAGCGGATCCGCGAGGTGGTCGCCGATCGCGACGACTCCGGAGAGCCCAGCGACGCCAAGCGCGGCTACGACGCCTCCTGGATCACGGTGACCCGGTCCCTGGACGGTGGCCGCTACCTCAAGGGATGGCTCAATCCCGAAGACGCTGCCCTGTGGGACGGCACCCTCGCGCCCCTGGCCAAACCCGCCGGGCCCGAGGACACCCGCGACGTCACCCAGCGCACCGCCGCCACCCTGTCGGCGGTGCTGTCGGGAGGGCACAAGGCGACCAAGGTGACGGTGATCTGCGACCTGGACACCCTCACCGGCGGCCACGCCCCCGCCCGCCTCATCGACGGAACCCCGATCCCCGCCGGGCAGGCGCGGCGGATCGCCCTCAACGCCGGGGTGTCGCCGCTGCTACTGGGCCGCGACCATCAGCCGCTGTATCTCGGACGCGCAGTCCGCTTCGCCAACGCCGCCCAACGCCGCGTCCTGGAAGCGCGCTACGACACCTGTGCCGTCCACGGCTGTGAGATCCCCGCTCACCTGTGCGAAGTCGACCACGTCACCGGATGGGCCCTGGGCAGCCCCACCGACATCGACCAGCTCGCCCTGACCTGCGGCTGGCACAACCGCTTCAAACACACCCACCCCGACCAAGTCCACATCAGCCGGGACGAGGACGGGCGCTACCTCTACCGGCTCCTGCCTCCAGCAGACGTCCGCCGCGCTGGTCACGGCTCCGACGAGCACAATCCGTGGACCCGGGAACCCGCTCACTTCACCTCGTCTACCGTCCGCGCCCAGCGTCGGCTCCGGCGAGGACGACAGGACACCGCGAACCGGCACCGAATCCAGCACCCGCCACCTGGACCGGGCATCGACCACCCCCACCGGACATGAATCGGTCGACACCACGGTAGAAGCACCTGCACCGGTCCTCGCCGCAACCAGTTCCACGTCGTCGGGGTGCTATCTCTATCTGTTGCCGTCCTCGGGCAGTGCCCGCTGCCTGACTGCGTATCGGGCGCGCCCAGCGAACACAGCTCCTGGACGCAAGAACCCGCTCTACCTGCTCCTGTCCTCTGGGGCGGACTCGACGGCGGCAGGGAATCAACATCTATCAGCTGGACCGGCCATTGACGGGCCTGTCCGATCGATGGTGAGTCCGCTAGTACTCGGCGCGTGCCACTGAGCGGCGGCGACTGGAGATCGAGGGATGGGCGATCCAGGAACGGACGCGCCGCAGCCCTCCCGGCCCAGGTGGCGGCGAGGCGATCGCAGTGCAGTTCCATCGTGTGGTTGAAGGCGACGAAGAGTGCGAGCACGCCGGCTGCCAGCGGCAACGCCGTCGGTGGCCACCAGGCGATCAGGGGGAGGCCGGCCAGGGTGAGCGCCGTGATCACGATGGGGCGGCGCAAGGAGTCGTAGCGGGCCAGGTGCGCCGCCTCGTGCGCGATCATGAATGCGGCGACGTCCGGGCGGGCCGGCAGAGCGCGGGGGAACAGGATCACCGTGCGTCCGCCGGCGCGGTGGCAACGGCCGATCCTGTTGACGGCGCCGGTGCCCATGACGACATCATCGACTCCGCTGGGCCGCAGTGCGGACAGCAGCCGGGGCCGGGCGGGAGAGTCGATCCACCGGTAGGCGTGGGTGCGGGTGAGCTGCCGTGCCAACCATTGCGTCCGTGTGGGCATCACGGGTTTGGTGAGTGGGGGAAGCGTGGTCCATTCGCCACTGTCGGGCATCCCTCGTCCTCTCAGTAGAGGTCGTTGAAGGCCGGATGTGCGGATGGAACAGCAGGATCAGCGACTCGCCCACGGTGGGGATCTCACCGGCCTCGCGGACCGCCGTCGCGGTGACCGGCCGGCCAGCGCGACGTGGCAGACGGGATAGCGGACGCGCCAGACCGTCCATGCGCTGCCGAGGAAGAGGAAGCCGCCACGGGAACGGGCGGGTGCCGTAGCCGTTCAGCCACGCCAGCCGTAGTTCGCGTGCGATGTAGGAGCCGACGCGGAAAACCAGCCCGGCCGCGACGAAGGCGAGGAGGAGGTACAGGCCGAGCTCGGCCACGCTGGTGTCCATGGGCTGGTGCCGCGTACCCGCTGCACCGACCCGGCGAGGATGCCGAAAGAGAGTGCGCATTCGGCTGCCCAGATGCTTCGGCTGCCCAGATGCTTCGGATGGCCGCATAGGCGAGCGTGGCGGTGAGAGATCTTCGGGGCCTCGGCGCGCGGGTGCTGGGCGGCCAGCCGGTTGCCGCTGATCACGATCACTGCCAGGGAGACCGCCGTGACGCCCGCGGGGCCTAGCGGAAGCCGCTCTTGGTAGGGGTGGTCTGGTCGATGTCCGCTGCGGCGATCGCGTAGCAGAACAGCACCGTCAGCGTTGCCGGCAAGGATCACCAGGGGATGGCCGGTGAGTGATGCCCGTCCGGTCGTCACGTGCTGCCAGGTTCCGGCGGCCACGAGCAGGACGAGGCCGGGCAGCAGGCACACGGCGGTGCTCCACACGTCCAGTCCGTGCGCGGTGAGCAGCCGCGTCGTCGGCTTCGTTGGTGCGCCTTCCACGCTTGACAGCGATCCGGACCCACCAGGTCTGCGCGGTGCTGAAAGAAGTCGCTGTGACCAGGGAGAACAGCGACACCTGGCACAGCCCGTACGCTGCCTCGACCTCGGTGACGGTCCGGGCCACGGAGCGAGCGAGCCTCATGGCGGACAGTGTGATGAAGGTGTTCGCCGCTGTCGCTCCGGTGGCCGGGCCCGGACTTGCCGGACCTACTGGCTGCGACGACGGCGGCGGGCCAGGTGGATGCGGGTGAACAGCAGCACTTGGCCGGTGAGGAGGGCGGCCAGCCAGCCGGCCTGGAGGCTGGTCACGTCGTTGCGGTCGTTCTTGATGACGTTGCTGCGCAGGACCATCGGGGACAGCTGCGGCTGCTGCTGCTGATCCCCGCCCGCGACCTGGGGGGACGCGATCGGCGGCAGCGCCACCTGCGGCGAGGTCGGGGACGCGGTCGAGGTCGGCAGCGGGGCCGTCGTGGACGGGGCCGGCGGGGGCGCCGTGGTGTTCTGGTCGCCGCCGCCGTTGTTCCCGCCGCCGGACGACGGCACCGTGATGGTGATCGGGAACGATGTGGAGGCGCTCTTGGCCTTGGCGGCCGTGGCCGTGGCGACGAACGTGACCGTACCGGCCTTGGCGTTCTTGGGGACGCGCACGGTGGCCGTCACCGACTCGCCCGCGTCGGTGACGGCGCCGAGGGCGCGCCGGCCCGGGGACACCGACAGACCGCTCGCCGACAGGCGGAGCTGGCCGGAGTGCGCGGTGGTGTGGAGCGAGCGGATCGTCACCTTCGCGGTCAGCATGCCGCCCGGCGCGGCCGAGGGGTCCGACAGCTGGAGACCGAGGTAGAGCTCGGGCGTCGGAGCGGGCGACGGCTTGGTCGGCGTCGGCGTCGGTGTCGGCGTGGGAGTCGGGGTGGGCGTCGGCGTGGGGGTCGGCGCCGGGTCCTGTTCGCTGGGCTGATCGGCGGGCGGCGGGTCGGCGAGTGCGGTCACCGGGACCGCGGCGCCGGCGGTGACGGCCACTGCGATGATCGAATTCCGTGCCCAGCGGAGCAACCTGCCGCCTCCTTCGTCGGACCTGCGAAAGGACGAGGGGAACACGCGCCATCGGCACCGGCAACCCGGTTCGCGGGTTATTGACGGACGCCGCGCAGAAACCCTGGGGCACGCTCACTTAGTGATAAGCGGGTAATAGCGCCGGACGCTAGGTATTTCTTTTCGTTCCTCAGTGTATTGCTGGCCGGATGGGCGCCTATGTACGCTGCGCCAGCCGATATCCATGACCCGGAGGTGGCGTGTGAAGGCCGGTATGAACAGCCGGAGGTCCAGAGCCGTGATGGCCCTGGGCGCTGCCGCCATCGTCGCGTCCGGCCTGTCCGGTACGGGGTCGGCGTCGGCCGACCCGGTGAAGATGACGGTGAAGTACGTCTGCGACTTCCCCCAGGCCGGGAAGGTGCCGGTCACCGCGAACTACGCCACCGGTGTGCCGGCGGAGGTCACGACCGGGACGCCCACGGCGGTCGACGTCGAGACGACGCTCGCGATCAGCGGCAAGGCCCTGGCCAAGCTCGGCGCGACGGTGAGCGTCTCCGGCACGGCCGCTCCCGCGGCCCAGGGGGGCGCCACGAACGTCCCGATTCCGGTGGATCTGGCCGAGACCGAGGTGAAGACCGACGGCGGCACGACCGAGATCAAGGGCAGCGGCACCGCCCAGCCGGTCTTCCTGGCGGCGGGCGACGGCAAGGTCGACGCGGGCACGCTGATGTTGAAGACCAGGGCGACGGGAGAGGTCCCGTGCGCCGTGGCCGCCGGCCAGAAGACCACACTGGCCGCCTTCAAGGTCACCGGTGAGGCCAAGCCCGACGCCACGGCGCCGACCGCGCCGGGCAAGCCCAAGGTCGAGGAGCGGGACCTGACCAGCATCTCGCTGAGCTGGGCCGCCTCGACCGACGACGTCGGCGTCGTCGGCTATGACGTCTACGACGGCGAGGCCAAGGTGGTCTCCGTCAAGCAGAACTCGGTGACCGTGGGCGGGCTCAAGGCCGCTACCCAGCACGTCTTCACCATCAGGGCGCGCGACGCCGCCGGCAACGTGTCGGATTCGAGCGAGGCGCTCATAGCGCAGACGGCTGAAAGCGACAGTGCGCCGAAAGACTGCGGCAAGTTCCGGACCCCGCCCAAAACCGATCAGTGGGGATCCCGCAAGCGTGCGAGCTGCGTCTACATGGCCGGTTACAGCAACGTGCGCAAGCTCAACGCGGCGACCGCGCTGAACGACCCGGCCGAGGGCGAGCCGGTACATGCCAACGTGTTCGTCTACGGCATCGGCAACACCATCCAGGCCGACGTCGAGTTCGCCGGGCCGATGACGTCGACCGCGAAGATGCTGCAGTTCTCCTTCATGCCGGTGAAGGCGCGGATGGAGCTGACGCAGCTCGGGCACAGCACCCTGAAGATCTCTGGGTCGCCGGGAAAGTACAAGCTGAGGACGGACGTCAAGATGACGATCCGGCTGTTCGACGCGTCCGTCAACGGGACGAAGCTGGACGTCGGCCGCAAGTGCCGGACCGTGGAGCCCGCGACCATCACGCTCACCGGCGGCTCGCCCGAGTACAAGGGCGTCCAGCTCGGCGGACCGCTGTACGGCGTCTACGAGATCCCCAAGTTCACCGGATGCGGCGTCGGTGAGGATCTCGACTCGCTGCTGTCGGGGGCGATCTCCGGCCCCGGGAACTACCTGAAGATCATTCAAGGGCCGCTGTGCATCTACACCACCCAGCACTGCGTGCGGCCCAAGCCGATGCGCTGAACAACGCCTCGGACCAGGGGCCCGTAAAAAGGCGGGCCCCTGGTTTTTTCATGCCTTGTCGTAGCTGCTCAAAGTGATACTTGTCACGCGCTGCTAATGATTTAGGGAATACCTTTTCGCCTCTTGTTCGCCGTTTATTCGGGTCAGTAACGTACGCGCCGGACCGGAAGTCAGGAGACTCCACGATCATGAGCACACAGACATGACCGCCCCCCAGGTGATGGCCCCCCTGGCCGGCGGGTTGCGGCAGACCGGGCGGATGTTCGCGCTCGGCGCCACCGTGCTCGGCATGATGTGGCGCCGCCCGTTCCAGTTCCGCGAGTTCGTCGAGCAGTTCTGGTTCATCGCGGGCGTGACGATCCTGCCGACCGCGCTGGTGTCCATCCCGTTCGGCGCGGTGATCTCGCTGCAGGTCGGGTCGCTCACCCAGCAGCTCGGCGCGCAGTCGTTCACCGGCGGCGCCAGCGTGCTGGCGGTGATCCAGCAGGCCAGCCCGATGATCGTGGCGCTGCTGATCTCGGGGGTGGCCGGCTCGGCGATCTGCGCCGACATCGGGTCGCGGACGATCCGCGAGGAGCTGGACGCCATGCAGGTGCTCGGCGTCTCCCCGGTCCAGCGGCTGGTGGTGCCGCGCGTGCTGGCCTGCGTGCTGGTGGCGTTCCTGCTGAACGGCCTGGTCTCGGTCGTCGGCGTGGCGGGCGGCTACTTCTTCAACGTGCTGATGCAGGGCGGCACGCCGGGCGCGTACCTGGCGAGCTTCTCGGCGCTGGCGCAGCTGCCGGACCTGTACATCAGCGAGTTCAAGGCGATCCTGTTCGGCTTCATCGCCGGCGTCGTCGCCGCCTACCGGGGCCTGAACCCGCGGGGCGGGCCGAAGGGCGTCGGCGACGTGGTCAACCAGGCCGTCGTCATCACCTTCCTGCTGCTGTTCACGGTGAACCTGGTGATCACCGGGATCTACCTGCAGATCGTCCCGCCGAAGGGAGGCTGACCGATGGCCCTGCTGACCGAGATGCGGCCCAGCCGGCTGCTGGCCCGCCTGGACGCCCCCGGCGACCAGCTCATCTTCTACGTGCGGGCGCTGCTGTGGACGCCGCGCACCCTGCGCCGCTACCTGAAAGAGGTGCAGCGGCTGCTGGCCGAGGTGTCGTTCGGCAGCGGCGGCCTCGGCGTGGTCGGCGGCTCGATCGGCGTGATGATCGCGCTGACGCTGGCCACCGGAATGATCGTCGGCATGCAGGGCTACTCGGCCCTGCAGCAGATCGGCACCGCGGCCTTCACCGGGTTCGCCTCGGCGTACTTCAACACCCGCGAGATCGCCCCGCTCGTCTCCGGCCTGGCCCTGTCGGCCACGGTCGGCGCGGGTTTCACGGCACAGCTCGGCGCGATGCGCATCAGCGACGAGGTGGACGCCCTGGAGGTGATGGGCATTCCCAGCCTGCCCTACCTGGTGACCACCCGGATCGTCGCGGGCGCCATCGCGATCATCCCGCTCTACGCGATCGGGCTGCTGTGCTCCTACGTCGCCTCCCGTGAGGTGACGGTGGTGGTGAACGGGCAGTCGGCAGGCACCTACGACCACTACTTCGGTCTGTTCCTCTCTCCGACCGACGTGCTGCTGTCGTTCCTGAAGGTCCTGATCTTCAGTGTCATGGTGATCCTGTCGCACTGCTACTACGGCTACCGCGCGGTCGGCGGCCCCGCCGGGGTGGGCCGGGCCGTCGGCCGCGCGGTACGGACCTCGATCGTGCTGATCAGCGTGACGGACTTCTTCCTCAGCCTCGCGATCTGGGGCACGACCACGACGGTGAAGGTGGCCGGATGAGGCATCGCAGGAGGCAGGCCGGGACGGTCGGGCGGCGTTCGGCGGGCGTGGTGTTCATGCTCGTCCCCGCGCTGCTGGTGTGGCTGTCGGTCGCCATCTACAACAAGAGCTTCACCAAGGTGACGATGGTGAAGCTGAGGACCGCCAGCGTCGGCAACGAGATGCACCCGCACGCCGACGTCAAGCTGCGCGGCGTCGTCATCGGCGAGGTCCGCGACATCTCCTCCGACGGCGGCGACGCCACGCTGGAGCTGGCGATCCAGCCCGACAAGATGCGGCTGCTGCCGGCGAACGTGACGGCGCAGATGCTGCCGACGACGCTGTTCGGGCCGCGGTTCGTGGCGCTGATCCCGCCGGCCGCGCCGAGCCCGGCGCGGCTCACCGCGGAGAGCGTCATCAGCCAGGACCGCTCGTCCAACGCCATCGAGGTGCAGCGGGTGCTGAACAACCTGATGCCGCTGCTCACCGCGGTCCAGCCGGCGAAGCTGTCGGCGACGCTCACCGCGGTCGCGCAGGCCCTGGACGGCCGCGGCACCGAGCTCGGGCAGACGCTGGTCGAGCTGGACGCCTACCTGAAGAAGTTCAACCCGAACCTGCCGGCGCTGAACCGGAGCATCCGCGAGCTGGCGACGCTCAGCAACCACTACAGCGAGGCGGCGCCCGACATCCTGCAGGCGCTGAACGACGCGACCTACACCAGCCGCACCATCGCGGCGCAGCGCGCGAACCTGGCCGCGATGTACGAGTCGGTGACGGGCGTGTCGGACGACCTCACGGTGTTCCTGCGGGAGAACTCCGCCAACATGATCCGGCTGTCGGCGCAGAGCCGCGGCACGCTGGAGGTGCTGGCGAAGTACTCGCCCGAGCTGCCGTGCACGCTGAAGATGCTGACCGACTTCGTCCCGAAGATGGACCAGGTGCTCGGCAAGGGCACCGCGCAGCCGGGCCTGCACGTGGACGTGCACACGGTCCAGTCGAAGGGACGGTACGTGCCGGGCAAGGACAGGCCGGTCTACCGGGACCGGCGCGGGCCGCACTGCTACCCGGCCGGCTACGGCGCCAAGCCGCTGCGCACCGCCCGCGGGGGCCTGGGCATCGCCAACTCCCCGCAGGAGAACCAGCTGGTCAACGAGCTGATCGCGCCCGGGCTGCAGGAGGTCCCCGAGGCGCTGCCCGACTGGAGCAGCGTCCTGCTCGGCCCGCTGTACCGCGGCACGGAGGTGAAGGTCGGATGAAACGCCGGGGCCTGGCCGGGCCGATCGTCAAGTCGCTGATCTTCATCATGGTCACCGTGCTCGCCACGGCGGTGCTGGCGGTGAGCATCGCGCAGACCGGCGGCGGCGCCACCAGCAGCTACCGGGCGCGGTTCACCGACGCGTCGGGGCTGCGCGAGGGCGACAGCGTGCGGATCGCGGGCGTGCAGGTGGGGCGGATCGAGCAGATCCGCGTCGTGGAGCACCGCGTCGCGCAGGTGCGGTTCTCGGTCGCCAAGGACCGCCCGGTCCCCGCGACCGCGACCGCCACGATCAAGTACCTCAACCTCGTCGGGCAGCGGTACCTGGAGCTGGACCGGGGGACGGGCGAGGGCGGCGCGCTGCGGCCCGGCGCGATGATCCCGGTCGAGCGGACCGTCCCGGCGCTGAACCTGACCCAGCTGTTCAACGGGTTCCAGCCGCTGTTCGCGGCGCTGTCGCCCAAGGACGTCAACCAGCTCGCCGGGTCGATCATCCAGGTGCTGCAGGGCGAGGGCGGCACCGTGGAGGGGCTGCTCGGCACCATCGGGTCGCTGACCAGCACCATCGCGGGCAAGGACCAGGTCATCGGGCAGGTGGTGTCCAACCTGACCGCGGTCCTGGACACGGTGAACTCGCGCAGCGACCAGCTGACCGGGCTGCTCACCACGCTGCGCAGCCTGGTGTCGGGCCTGGCCGGCGACCGCAAGGCGATCGGGGAGGCGATCAGCGGGCTGGACGGCCTGGCGCAGAGCACCTCGGCGCTGCTGCGCGACGGCCGCGAGCCGCTGAAGAAGGACATCGCCGAGCTCGGCCGGCTGTCGACCAACCTGAACAAGGACTCCCCCATCGTCGAGGGCTTCCTGCGCACCCTGCCGATCAAGATGGCGGCGATCGGGCGGCTGGCCTCCTACGGCTCCTGGATGAACTTCTACCTGTGTGAGGCGGCCGTGACCGGAGCGACCTACCAGCAGGTCCCGGGCGAGCAGCACCCCCCGCCGACCGGCGTGGTGGACAAGTCGGGGAGGTGCGGCCGATGAGGCGCCTGCGCTGGAAGCCGGTCCGCAACCGCAACCCGATCGCGGTCGCGATCGTCGGGCTGACCGCGATGCTCCTCACCGCGCTGACCGCGCTGCAGGCCGGCGACCTGCCGGTCATCGGCGGCGGCACCGACTACACCGCCGAGTTCAGCGAGGCCGCTGGGATGCGGCCGGGCAACGAGGTGCGCGTCGCCGGCGTCAAGGTCGGCAAGGTCACCGAGGTGGCGCTGGACCACGGCAAGGTGCGGGTGGGCTTCCGGGTGAAGAAGACCTGGATCGGCGACGCCAGCACCGCCGCCATCGCCATCAAGACGCTGCTCGGCGACAAGTACCTGGCGGTCGACCCGCTCGGCGCCCGCGCCCAGGACCCGGCAAAGCGCATCCCGCTGGCGCGGACCACCTCGCCCTACGACGTGACGCAGGCGTTCGAGGACCTGGCCGGCACCGTCGGGCAGGTCGACTCGGCGCAGCTGGCCTCCAGCCTGCGCGCGATGTCGACCGCGTTCGCCGGGACGCCGCCGCACGTCCGCAAGGCGCTGGACGGCATGTCGGCGCTGGCCAAGACGATCTCCTCGCGGGACGCCCAGCTGGTCCGGCTGCTGGCGGGCACCCGGCAGGCGACGGGCACCCTGGCCGGCCAGAACTCCACCTTCGAGGCGCTGCTGCGCGACGGCAACCTGCTGCTCGGCGAGCTGCAGCGCCGCCGCGACGCCATCCACGGGCTGCTCGTCGGCACCCGCGACCTGGCGGCGCAGCTCACCGGCCTCATCGACGACAACCAGCGGCAGCTGAAGCCGACGCTGGACGCGCTCGGGCAGGTCAGCGACCTGCTGCTGCGCAACCAGCAGAACCTGGACCGCGCGCTGAAGATCGCCGGTCCCTACACCCGGCTGCTCGGCAACACCATGGGCAACGGGCACTGGATGGACGGCTACATCTGCGGCCTGGTGCCGAAGGAGTACCAGCCGCCCGGAACCGGACCGAAGCAGGGCTGCATGCCGCCCAAGAAGGGGGGCAAGTGATGTTGACGCGTCTGCGCGTCGCCGTGACCGTCCTCGGCCTGGCACTCGCCGCGGCCGTCGCCGCCACCGTCCTGGTGGTGCTGCGGCCGCCCGCCGGCACCCACGTCACCGCCTACTTCGGCGAGGCGATCGGCGTGTACGCGGGGTCGGACGTGCGGATCCTCGGCATCAAGGTCGGCCGGATCGACTCGGTCCGCGCCGAGGGCACCAAGGTGAAGGTGACCCTCACCGTCAAGCACGGCGTGGACATCCCGGCGGGGGCGCGCGCCGTGGCGGTCGCGCCGAGCCTGGTCGCCGACCGCTACATCCAGCTCACCCCCGCCTACACCGCCGGCGCGCGGCTGACGTCGGGGACCACCATCCCGGTCGAGCGGACCGCGACGCCGATGGAGCTGGACAAGGTCTACGACAGCCTGAAGAAGCTCGCCACCGACCTCGGCCCGCAGGGGCTGAACAAGGACGGGGCGCTGTCGGGCGCCATCGACACCGGCGCCAAGAACCTGGACGGCAACGGCCGGGCGCTGCGCGACACCGTCCAGCGGTTCGGGCAGGCCGCCAAGACCCTCACCGGGTCGCAGCAGGACCTGTTCGCCACCATCGACAACCTGCAGAAGTTCACCACCATGCTGAAGAACAACGACGGGCAGGTCCGGCAGGCCGAACAGCAGCTCGCGAGCGTCAGCGCGTTCCTCGCCGAGGACCGGCACAACCTCGGTGAGGCGCTGAAGGAGCTGGCGGTGGCGCTCGGCCGGGTCGAGCGGTTCGTCCGCGAGAACCGGGCGGTGCTGAAGACCAACGTCACCAAGCTGGCGTCGATCACCCGCACGCTGGTGGACCAGCGCAGGTCGCTGGCCGAGGCGCTGGACGTGCAGCCGCTCAACGTCGGCAACCTGCTGAACTCCTACGACCCGCGGACCAAGACGCTGATGGGTCGCGGCAACCTGAACGAGCTGTTCCCGCTGCCTGGAGGGACCCGATGAGGAGGCTCGCAGGGGCGCTGGCGCTGACCATGCTGACCACCGGCTGCGCCATGGGCGTGCAGGACCTGCCGCTGCCGGGCGGCGCCGACGTCGGCGACCACCCCTACACGGTGAAGGCGCAGTTCGCCAACGTGCTGAACCTGGTGCCGCAGTCGGCGGTGCGGGTCAACGACGTGGCCGTCGGGCGCGTCACCAAGGTCGCGCTGCCGGCGGGCGGCTGGAACGCCGAGGTGACGATGGTGCTGAACCGCAAGGTGAAGCTGCCCGCCAACGCCTACGCGCAGCTGCGCCAGTCGGGCCTGCTCGGCGAGAAGTACATCGCGCTCGCCGCGCCGCCGAGCGGCGCGACCGGCGCGCTGGCCGACGGCGCCTCGATCCCGCCCGACCGCACCAACCGCAACCCCGAGGTCGAGGAGGTGCTCGGGGCGCTGTCGCTGCTGCTGAACGGCGGCGGCATCGCCCAGCTGCGCACCATCACCGCCGAGCTGAACAACGCGATGCGCGGCAACGAGCCGCAGATCCGCTCGCTGCTCGAGCGCGCCGCGAAGCTGACCGGCGACCTGGACGCCAACAAGCAGAGCATCGTCGACGCCCTGGACGGCCTGGCCCGGCTGACCGGCACGCTGAACGCCCGCAAGCAGCAGATCACCACCGTGCTGGACGACATGGCGCCGGGCCTGAAGGTGCTGGAGGAGCAGCGCGGCGCGCTGGTGCGGATGCTGGGCTCGCTGGACGCGCTGTCGGGCGTGGCGGTCAAGACCGTCAACCAGAGCAAGGACGACATGGTCGCCGACCTGCGCGCGCTGGAGCCCACCCTGCGCAAGCTGTCGGACGCCGGCCGCGACCTGCCGAAGGCGCTGCAGGTGCTGCTGACCTTCCCGTTCACCGACGCGGTGCTGCCGGCGATCAAGGGCGACTACATGAACACCTACCTGCGCGTCACCGCGGTGCCGGGCACCGAGATCATCCCGCCGCTGAAGCAGCCCGACACCTGGCCGGGCAAGCCGGACGGCGGCGACGGCGGCGGGACGAGCAAGCCGGCGAGCTCCTCGCTGCTGCCGCTGCCCGCCACCGACGACGCGACCCACCCGGCCGGGGGGACGTCGTGACCGCCCCCGTCCGGCCCGAGCAGCGAGGAGGTGGGCGCCGATGGTGACCGTCGCGACCCGGATCAAGGTGATCGCGTTCCTGATCATCGGCACGTTCGCCGTGGGGTACATCGGGCTGCACTACGCCAACCTCGGCCGGCTGGTCGGGCTGCGCGGGTACTACGTACTGAAGGTCGACCTCCCGCAGGCGGGCGGCCTGGCCACCAACGCCGACGTGACCTACCGGGGCACCTCGATCGGGCGGGTCGGGCCGCTGCACATCACCGGCGACGGCGTCGTGGCCGACCTGCACATCAAGTACGGGTCGCCGAAGATCCCCGCGTCCAGCCAGGCCGTGGTCGCCAACCGGTCCGCGGTCGGCGAGCAGTTCCTGGACCTGCGGCCGGCCCGCGACGGCGGCCCCTACCTGGCCGAGAACGCCACCATCGCGCGGTCGGCGACCACCATCCCGGCGCCGGTGACCGACATGCTGACCAGCGTCGACGCGCTGGCGGCGTCGGTGCCGCTGGACTCGCTGCGCACCCTGGTGGACGAGTTCGGCACCGCGTTCGCCGGGCAGGGCCCCGACCTGCAGGTGCTGCTGGACAGCAGCCGCAGCTTCACCCGCCTCGCCAACGAGCACATCGAGCCGACCACCACCCTGCTGCAGGACGGGCAGACGGTGCTGCGCACGCAGAACGAGGAGGCCGACGCGCTGAAGGCGTTCGGCCGCAACGCCCGGCTGCTGTCGGGCCAGCTGCGCACCTCCGACCCCGACCTGCGCCGCCTGGTCGCGGCCGGGCCGGGCGCGTCGGCGCAGATCGCCGGGCTGCTGCGCGACCTGGACCCCAGCCTCAGCGTGCTGCTGGCCAACCTGACCACGACGTCGGACGTGCTGGCGACGCGGACGGGCGGCCTGGAGGAGCTGCTGGCCAAGGTGCCCGCGGCCGTGTCCGCCGCGACCTCGATGATCCAGAACGGCCGGCTGCAGTTCGGGATGGTCAACACCTTCTTCAACCCGCTGCCGTGCACCACCGGCTACGGCGGCACGCCCTACCGCAACGGCACCGACACCTCGCCCGGCGGGGTGCTGAACACCGCGGCGAGGTGCGCGCTGCCCGCCTCCAGCGGCGTCAACGTGCGCGGCGCGGCGAACGCGCCGAAGGGCGGCACGCTGCGGCCGCCGGCGCGGCCCGGCTCGGTGAACGCCCAGGGGAACGGCGTCCTGCCGGGCGCGCTCGGCCTGCCGGGCCTGCCGCCGGTCGCCACCGACCTGCTCGGGCTGAAGGGCGGCGCGCGGTGAGGCGGGCGGCATGGGCCCTGGTGCTGGTCGCGGCCGTGTTCGCCGGCTGGTCGGCGTGGACGTTCTGGCAGTCCGGCGACGCCGGCGCGGCGGCCGCGCCGGGCCGGGACCGCGACCAGGTCCTCAAGGCCGGCAAGGCGCAGATCGCGGCGCTCAACAGCATGGACCCCGGCCACATGGAGACCGGGCTGCAGGCCTGGCTGAACGCCTCGACCGGCGAGCTGAACGAGCAGCTGCGGCGCGACCTGCCGACCAGCCGCAAGAAGATCCAGCAGGCGCGGACCGGTGCGGCCGGGACCGTGCTGGACGCGGCCGTCACCGTCCTGGACGCCAAGGCCGGCGACGCCCGCATCATCGCCTCGGTGCAGATCAGGCTGACCCCGCCGGCCGGCGATCCGATGCTGCAGCGCAAGCGCTACGAGGCGGGCCTCACCCGCACCCCGGACGGGTGGCGGCTGAAGTCCCTCTCCCTGATCCCCTCGGGAGGCCGCGCATGACGCTCACCGACGAGGCCGTCACCACCCGGTCCCACCGGGCCCGGCGCCCTTCCTGGCCCGTCCTGCCGCTGGTGCTCGCGCTCGTCCTCGCCCTCGCCGGCGCGGGCCTGCTGGTCGCGGCCGGCGGGCCCGGCGGCGGCGAGAAGGCCCCGGCGAACCGGGCGCTGGTCGACACCGAGGCGACCACCAAGGTCGCCGGGGACGTCGGCACCGCGCTCAGCCGCATCTTCTCCTACACCCCCGACGACATCGCCGGGACCGAGCGCGCGGCCAACGAGGTGCTCACCGGCGCCGCCGCCAAGCAGTACCGGCAGCTGTTCGACGGGGTGCGGCAGCAGGCGCCCGCGCAGCGGGTGACGCTCACCAGCCGCGTGGTGCGGACCGGCGTCACCTCGCTGACCGGCGGCACCGCCCGCCTCCTGGTCTTCCTCGACCAGACCTCCACCCGCAAGGGCAAGAAGGCCACCACCGCCGCCGCGCAGCTCACGGTGACGGCCGCGCGGCGGGGCGGGCGCTGGCTCATCACCGACATCAAGTCCAGCTAGAAAGGCGGTCGCCGTGGGCGACACCAAGGTGGACGACGCCGAGAAGGTCGACCTCGAGAAGAAGCCCGCGAAGCCCGAGAAGGCGGAGCAGGCCGAGAAGCCCGCGGCGAAGAAGCCGGAGCCGGCGAAGAAGGCGCAGCGCCGGCCCGAGCCCGAGCCGCCGAAACGCGACCTCCTGCGGACCACCGCGCTCGCGGTGACGGGCGTGGCGGCGGCCTGCGCCGCCTGGTTCGGGTGGGGCTGGTACGCGGCGGCGCACGACGACTCGCTGCGCTACTCCAAGGTGCGCGAGCAGGTCCTGCAGAGCGCCGAGCAGGGCGTGCAGAACCTCAGCACGCTCGACCACCGCAACGTCGCCGCCGGGCTGAAGACCTGGCAGGACTCCTCGACCGGGGACCTGCACGACCAGCTCGTCCAGGGCGCGGCGGCGTTCGAGGCCGACGTGCGCAAGGCGCAGACGGTGACCAGCGCGAAGGTGCTGGAGGGCGCCGTCACCGAGCTGGACGAGCGGGGCGGCCGCGCCTCGGTGATCGTGGCCGTGCAGATCACGGTGACGCCGCCGCAGGGCGCGCCGAGCAGCAAGCAGAGCCGGCTGGTGGCGCGGCTGGCGCGGACGCCCGCCGGGTGGAAGGTCAGCGCGCTCGGCCAGGCGCCGATAGGAGGAGGATCGTGATCGCGGCGAACCGGATGGTGGCCGGGCTGGGCGCGGCGACGGTGCTGCTCGGCGGCTTCGCCTTCTACGCCCAGCGGCAGGAGGCCGACCTGCGCGGCGGCGCGACGGTGCGGAACGTGGCGCTGACCGACAACGCCCGCACCAGCGAGGTGAAGGGCGCGGTCACCGAGGCGGTCAACGCCGCGTTCTCCTACAGCTACACCGACCCGGCCAAGTCGCAGAACGCGGCCAAGGCGGCGTTCACCGGCAAGGCCGTGCAGCAGTACGACGCGCTGTTCGCCAAGGTCCGCCAGGAGGGGCCGGCGCAGAAGCTGGTGCTGACCACGGCCGTCACCGAGAGCGCCGTCCAGTCGCTGCGCGGCGACCGGGCGCGGCTGCTGGTCTTCGCCGACCAGCGCAACACCAGCGCCTCCGACGGCAAGAGCGCCTCCTCGGCGGCGATGCTCGCCGTGGACGCGCAGCGCCGCGCCGGCCACTGGCGGATCACCGCACTGGACACCTTCAGCGGCTGACCGCCCGGGTCAATCCCAGGCGGCGTCCTCGGGCTCGGCGACCCAGCCGGCGGTGAGGGCGAGGCCGCTGCGGCGGTCCAGCGTCAGGAAGCCGAACGGCCGGTCGACGGTGAACTCGACGTGGGTGACCCGGTAGGGCGGCGGCGGTGACCAGCCGCCGGCTCCGCCCGCCGCGACCCCCACCAAGGTGATGACGGCGGCCTCGAAGCCGCGCGCCTGGAAGGTCGCGACGACGTCCTGCGCGGCCTGCTGGACGGCCAGCGGCGAGGAGCTGATCCCGGGGAAGTGGCCGCGGGACATGTCCGACACGGTGGCCAGCCCGAACAGCTCCGGCGTTTCCATCAGGTCGTGCTCGGAGCGGATGCTGAAGCGCGGCACGCAGACACGCAGCCTGTCCTCGGGTTTGTAGCTGCGCACGCGCTCGACCAGGACGCCCGGCGCCCCGTCGTGGACGGCGCGGATCGGGTGCCGCCCGGCCAGCGCGTCGATGCCGGTGGTGAGGACGTCGCCCGCCCGCGTCTCGGGCGTGCCGAGCAGGACGTACACGTCGATGCCGCCGGTGCCCATGACGCGCAGCAGCGTCAGCGGCCCGTGCGGGGTCTCGGCGACCCGCACCCGCTCGGTGATCCGGGTGTCGCGGACCAGGGCGGCGAAGTCGCGTCCGCTCCACGGCCCGCTACAGGCGCTGTCATTGGTGTCGTGGAACGGCCGGTGCCACTCGGTGCGGATCGTCAGGGCGCCGGCGAGGACGAGCCGGGTGTCCTCGTCCACCTCGACGGGCATCCGGCGGATCAGCCCGCCGGTCTGCTCGGCGGCCCAGGCGTCCAGCGGCGCGCGGTCGCCGGTGAGCTCGCCGTGCGTGCCGCGCGGCAGGGACGCGAGCCAGACCGGTTCCAGGGGCAGGTCCCGGTGCGTCCACAGGCCGAGCGCCGCTCGGACGGCCGAGGAGCCCCGCAGGACCGCCTGCGTCGAGCGGGCCGCCTCGGCGGCCTCGCGGGCGTCCACACCGGCGGCCTTCTCCAGCTCGGCGCGGCCGGGGCCGTCCGCGCCCGCGGCCAGCAGGGCCAGCAGCGGCCACACGCCCGCGCCGGACAGGGCGAACGAGGCGCTGTCGTCGCAGGCGGCGGCCCATCGGGCGGTCAGGTCGTTGGCGAGCATTGCGCGATCTTGGCAGCGGGCGCCGGGCGCGTCCACCGGTTTAGGGGCTGACGGCGGCGATCAGGGCCTCGGTCGCCAGCTCCGCGGAGACCTCCAGGCGGGCCGCGAGGCGGGCGATCTGGCGGGGGACCTCGGCCGGCGGTGCGGTGGCGAGTACGGCTGCCGCTGCGCGCAGGGCGGCCAGGCGCTGCTCGTTGCCGGGGCCGGGGTCGCCGGCGGTGTCGTCCACGACCAGGTCCAGCAGGCGGGACGGCGCACGCAGCGCCCGGCGCACCGCCGGCCGGCCGCCGGCGTGCAGGACGTCGGCGGGGTCGTGGCCGCCGGGGAACACGACCGCGTCCACCGGCCCCGGGACGGCCGCCAGGGTCCGCCAGGCGCGGACCGCGCCGGACCGGCCGGCGGTGTCGCCGTCGAGCGCGACCAGCAGCCCGGTCCGGGGCAGGTCGGCGGCGCGGGCGAGGGCGGCCAGCTGCGCCGGGGTGAGCGAGACGCCGCAGGTCGCGACGGCGGCGTGGTCGCGCGCGGCGGCCAGGTTGATCGCGATGGCGTCCAGCGGCCCCTCCACCAGCACCGGCCGCGCGCCCTGCGCGAGCCGCGGGGCGGCCTCGGGCAGCCCGTAGAGCAGTTCGCCCTTGCGGAACAGGGAGGTGTTCGGGCCGTTCAGGTATTTCGGGCCGGGGCCGTCGTCGCGGCGGCGGCCGATGAAACCGGCGATCATCCCGTCGGGGGCGCGCAGCGCGAACATGGCGCGGTCGCGGAAGGTGTCCAGACCGGACGGCCGGGCCAGGCCCGCCTCGATGACCGCCGCGTCGGTGTGGCCGAGGCCGCGCAGGTGGTCCAGTAGCGCGCGCGGGCCGGGCGGGGCGTAGCCGATCTGCCAGAGCCGCTGCACGCTCCGCCCGAAGCCGCGTTCGGCCAGGTAGCCGGGCACCCAGTCGTCGCGCAGCCGGGCGCGGAAGAAGCGGTGCGCCGCCGACATCAGGTCGCCGGACGGGTCGGTGACGCGCGCGTGCAGGATCCGGGCGAGGCGCAGCACGCGGTCGCCGAGCCGGGCGTCGGCCCAGGTCGCGGGGGAGGGGAACGCGGGCGGCGGCGGGGCCTGGCCGAGCCGGGCCAGCACCACGAACGCGACCGACCGGGCCACCAGGTGGCCGCCCGCCAGCTCGTGGGCGAGCCGGTGCGCGAGGGCGGCGGCGTCGTCGTCGGCGCGGACGGGCAGGCCGCGCCGGGCCGCCTCGGCGGCGAGCCGCTCCCACGCCTGCCGCGCGGTGAGCCCGGTGTCCGGGAGAGGCAGCCCGGTGGTCTGCGCCACGTCGAAGACGGCGCGCGCCCCGCCCGAGCGGGTCAGGACGCGGATGCCGGTCTCGCCCTTGCGGACCTGCCGGCCGGCGGCCTGCCACTCCTCGTAGGACCGCACGTCGGTCGCGGCCCGCCACTGCGCGGCGATCAGCAGCGTGCCGGTGAAGCCGTACCGGCCGTGCCGGGCGGCGTGCTCCAGCCACCACGTCCAGGGCAGCGTGCCGTCGCGCAGCCGGGCGGCCTGGTGGTCCGCCAGGTCGCGCAGCACGACGACGTCCTCGGGCATGCCGGCCTCCGCACCGGTCGGCGGGGAAGCCGAGGGAGTCATACCCGTTTTCGCCTAGAGGTAGAGCCCGAGGAGCTCTTCCGGCCGGTCCAGGACCGGCGGCAGGTCGGCGGGGCGCAGCGTGACCAGCTCGTCGCGGGACGGCGGCGCGGTGCGGCCCTCCGCCGCGATCCGCTCGGACTGCCGGGCGACGGCCAGGTCCAGCAGGTTGCGCATGAGCCGCCCGTTGCCGAACGTCGGGCCGCGCGGGACGCGCCGCAGCATCGCCCGCAGCATCCCCTCCAGGCCCGGTGCGAGCGTGAACCCGTCGTCCGCGGCGAGCTGGGCGAACACCGCGACCAGCTCGTCGTCGCTGTAGTCGGCGAAGTGCAGCTGCTTGGGGAACCGCGAGTCCAGGCCGGGGTTGGCGGCCAGGAACTCGGCCATCTCCCGCTCGTACCCGGCGACGATCACCACCAGGTCGTCGCGGTGGTCCTCCATCAGCTTGACCAGCTCGGCGATCGCCTCGAACCCGTAGTCGCCCTTGTAGGACGACTGGCTGAGCGTGTACGCCTCGTCGACGAACAGCACGCCGCCGATCGCCCGCTCGACCAGGCGGCGGGTGCGCGGCGCGGTCTGCCCGACGTACTCGCCGACCATGTGCGCGCGCGACGCCTCGACCAGGTGCCCCGACGACAGCACGCCGAGCCGCTTGTAGATGCGGCCGAGCAGCCGCGCCACCATCGTCTTGCCGGTGCCGGGGTTGCCGGTGAAGACCAGGTGCCGGGTCGGCACGGTGACCTTCAGCCCGGCCTCGGCGCGCAGCCGCGCGGCCTGCGTGCCCGCGACCAGCAGCGCGATCTCCTCCTTGACGTTCGCCAGGCCGGTGAGGCCGGCCAGCTCGGTCATCGGGTCGCCGTCGGCCTGGCCGACGTCCAGCACGGCGGGGATGTCCTGCTTGCGGACGACGGGTTCGGCGCCGTCCAGCGCGCGCGCTCGCGCGGCCTGCACGACGATGTCCGCCAGGTGCGGGGCGAGGCGCGCGTTGCGCAGCGTCTGCACGGGCGGGGTCGCCGCCAGCAGCTCGCCCGCCGCCACCGCCGCATGGGAGGTGGTGCGCGCTCCGCGCGCGCGCACCGCGCGGCGGAACAGCTCGGCGTGCCCCGACGCGGTGAACGGCCGGGTCCGCACGACGCGGAACCGCTGCGGCAGCACCGGGTTGACGGCGCGGATGCGGTCGTCGCCGCCGGTGTCGCAGAGCGCCACCAGGTGCAGGTCGGAGTGGACGGCGAGCAGCCGGTGCAGCTCGTCGGCGAGGGCCTCGCCGTTGCCGGGGTCGGCGACGATCCCGTCCAGCCCCTCGATGATCAGCAGCCGGTCGCCGGCGCAGTCGCGCACGTCGGCGTGCAGCTTGGCGACGGCGTCGGGCAGCCGCTGCCCGACGAACAGGTTGCCGGTCACCCAGAGCGGGTCGCGGCCGAGCGACAGCGCCTTGGCCAGGTCCTGCGCGGCGTCGCGCTTGCCGGTGCCGTCGGGGCCGGTCAGCAGCAGCCGGACCGGGCCGTCGCCGCGGCTCAGCTCGGTGAGGGCCGCGACGACCTCGGGCTGGCCGACCAGCGCGGTCTCCACCGCCGGGCCCGCCGCGGGCGCGGCGACCGTCTCGCCCGGCTCGTGCCGCAGCGTCGTCGCCAGCGGGTTGACCACCTTGCGGCGCGGCCCGTACATGCGGCGCAGGTCGGTCTGGAACTGGCCGACCGGGATCCACTCCGAGCGCGGGAACCACGGGTCGCCGGGCAGGCCCTGCACGGTCGCGACGAACCGCATCGCCATGTCCAGCCAGGCGCGGCAGCCGTCGGCGGCGCCGGCGACCAGGGCGCGCAGCAGCCACGCCTGCGTCCGCTCCTGCCACGGGCCGGGCTTGAAGCCGCGCTTGTCGACGGGGAAGCGCTGCTGCACCTCGCGGTAGCGGTCCTCGCCGAGCGCGACCGCCAGCTCCGCCGGGACGTGCTCCATGCTGCCCTGCAGCAGCAGCCGCACCAGGTGGGTCTCCAGCGTCTCCTCGACGGGCGCGACGGCGTTCAGGTGCTCGAACGCGGCGATCAGCCCGCCGCACACCCACTCCAGGTAGCCGACCGGGCCGAGCAGCTCGGGGACGGCGGCCAGCACCTTCTCGTCGGCGTGGGCGTTCCACCGCTCGCGCAGCTCGGCCTTCGGCACGTTCATGTCGCCGGGCGGCGGGTCGTCGTAGAGGCGGATCAGCGCGCGGCGGCGCTCGTCCAGCGGCTCGATGCCCTCCAGCACGCCCAGGCAGTCGCGGGCCAGGGAGATCGCCAGCTCCCGGTCGGGGGCCTCGACCAGCCAGTCGACGGGGGGCCGCCACCGGCCGCCGGGCGCGTCCCAGCGCGTCATCCGCGAGCTCAGCTGCGACTGGTTCACCAGGTGCCGGCGCAGCAGCCGCTCGGGCAGCTGCGACCAGGAGCCGCCCTTGATCGCGCCGCCGCCGGGCAGGAACGCCAGCATGCCGAACAGCTCGGCCAGCACCAGCGAGGCGGGCAGCGTCAGCAGCTTGTGCTCGTCGGTGGTCAGCTCGGCGCAGCGCGGATCGGCCGCCAGGGCGTCGATCCGGCCGGAGATCTCCTCGAACAGGCCGTCCGGGACGCGCCACGGCCCGTACGCGTAGACGTCGAGGACCGGCTCGTCGGTGAGCAGTAGCTCCAGATGCTCCGGCAGCCGCAAAGCATTCTCCCCAAGAGTGAACAAAGCTTGGGTAACAGACTATGTACTCTCAGGACCTGCCTTACGTGTCATCCGTTGCGAACCGGCCGAACTCGGTTGTCCAGCACGACGGTTCCGGCCATCTCGCCGGGCAAGGCCTGCCGGAGCGGCCCGGCCGCCCGGTATCGGTTCCGTCACCGGGAGCGCAGCCGGTCGTTCAGCGTGGGGCGCAGCCGCTTCAGGCAGGTGACGGGCAGGTAGGCGCCGTCGTCCTTGGACTTCAGGTACCGGTTCGACCCGGCCGGGCACTCCTTCCGGGTGCGGACCCGCGCGGTGATCCTGGCCACGGCCTCCTTGGACGCGCAGGGCCGCTTGCCGATGCCGTTGATCGCGTAGGTCGGGTCGGCGATGCAGTCGCCGGGGGCGAGGACCTTGCCGCCCGGGCCGTAGCAGAGGACCGGGCGGGCCGGCGCGCCGCCGCCGAACGACTGCAGCCGGGCGATCTCCAGCGTCTTGCGGGCCGGGCACGCGGCGACGGTGTCGACGCGCGCGATGACCTTGCCGTACCAGCCGTCGTCGCCGCACGCCTTCTCGCCGGCCAGCATGAAGTCGGCGACGCAGTCGCCGGCGTCGAGCAGGCCGCCGCCCGCGCCGGGGTCGCCGGGGTGCGGGGCGGCGGTGTTGCGGATGCACACCTCCCAGTACCGCTCGTCCTTGCCGGTGCCGGTCACGCGGGCGAGGCCGTCGGTCCCGGGCGGGCAGTCCGGTGCGGACCGGGCGCCGTACGCCGGGAAGGCCGTCCGCTTGCCGCTGCTCAGCACCTTCGTCACGGCCGCCTTGCCGGACGCGCACGCCACCCGCTGCGCCGCGAAGATCTTGTCGGCCGGGCCGGGGCCGGACCGGACGTCCACGCAGTTCCCGACGGTGACCGGCCCGGACGGGCCCTGGTCCTGCCGGGAGACCACGTAGAGCGCGCCGATGAGGACCGCGATCACCGCGGCGCAGGCGGCGACGACCAGGCCGGCCCGGCGGGGGCGCGCGGCGGGGGCGGGGGCCTGCGGAAACGGGTCGTCCAGGGGAGCGTTCATCGCAGATGATCATAAGGCGGGGTCCCGCGGACCCGGACGGAGCGATCATGACGGACGCCGTGGCGCGGCTCGCCGAACGGCGCCTGACGGCCGTCAGCGGCGCAGCGCCTCGATCGCCAGCCGGGCCGCCGTGCCGATGGCGGCGTCGGCCTGCGGCAGGACGGCGACCGGCAGCAGCGACCGGGTGAACACCGCCACCGCGTAGCGGCCCCCGTCGGGGTACTCCACCACGCCCGCCTCGTTGCGGATCGTCGCCATCGTCCCGGTCTTGCCGCTCACCACGATGTCGTCGTAGGGGAACCCCGACGACAACCGGTGCGGCCACACCTGCAGCCCGAGCATCCGGCGCATCTGCGCGCACTCGGCGGGCGGCGCGGCCTCGTCGCGCCAGATCATGGCGAGCAGCGCGGCCGTCTCGCGGGGCGTGCCGCGGGTGGTGCGGGCCGGGTCCAGCGCGCTGAGGCGCTGCATCAGGCCCGGCTCGTCCAGCCGGGCCATCAGCTCGCCGAGGCTGTCGACGGCGCCCTCGGCCAGCAGCGAGTCCTGCATGTCGCGGATGCCGCCGGCCAGGTGGGTGCGGGTCAGGCCGAGCAGGCGCAGGGTGGCGTTGACGGTGCCGCGGCCGACGCGCTGGTACAGCACGTCGGCGGCGGCGTTGTCGCTCACCGTGATCATCAGGGCGGCCAGGTCGCGCAGCGACATCCGCACGTCGTCCAGCAGGATCGCGGTGCCGGTCGGGCCGGGCGCGCGGTCGGCGGCGCGCAGCACGACCTGCTCGGCCGGGTCCAGGCCGCCGGCCGCGGCCTCGCGGAAGAACGCGACCAGCAGCGCCACCTTGAACACCGAGGCGAGCACCACCGGCTCGTCGGAGCCGACGCCGAGCTCGCGGCCGGTGTCGATGTCGGCGGCGTGCAGGTGGCCGGTGACGCCGGCGGCGCGGAACACCTCCTCGATCCCGGTCATGCCAGGAACCCCGAGGCCGGGCGGGTGACGACGCGGCGCGGCGCCGGTTCCAGCGGGGACATCGGGGCCTCGCGGCGCAGCACGCCGGTCGCGGCGGCGGTGAAGGCGGCGACGGCCTCGGCGTCGGCGCCGGGCCCGTCGCGCCAGGCGCACGAGGTCCGCCACACGACCGGGTCGCCGGCGAGCGGCCGCCAGGTGACGCCGGGCGCGTCCGGCGGGCGGGGCACGAGCGCGACGGCGGTGCCGGCCAGCACCAGGCCGAGCGCGAACTGCGGGTGCCGGGCCTCGTGCACCGCGGGCGGGTCGTAGCCGTGCCGGCGGCAGGCGACCAGCAGCTCGTCGTAGGCGCCGGGCGCCTCCTCGCGCGGGAACACCACCAGGTCGCGGCCGCGCAGGTCGGCCAGGTGCACCTCGGCGCCCGCGGTGCCGGCGGGCAGCAGCGCGCCGACGCGCTGGCCGAGCAGCGGGCCGAGGGCGAGGCCGCGGGTGTCGCAGGGGTGCCGGACGACGCCGACGTCCAGGGCGCCCTCGGCGAGGGCCCGCACCTGCGCGGCGGTGGAGATCTCGCGCAGGTCCAGGCGCAGGTCGGGGCGGCGCTCGCGGAACGCGGCGATCAGCGCGGCGACGACGCCGCCGCCGAGGTCGGCGGGCAGCCCGGCGCGCAGCGCGCCGCGCTCGCCGAAGCGGGACCGGTCCGCGACCGTGTACATGCGCTCCACCCGGGTGAGGATGTCACGTGCCTCGTCCAGGAGCAGCCGCCCGGCGCCGGTCAGCCGGACGTGGCGGCTGGTCCGCTCGAACAGCCGCACGCCGAGCTCCTTCTCCAGGCGCTGGATGCGCTGGCTGAGCGGGGGCTGGGCCATCCCGAGCCGTTCCGCGGCGCGGCCGAAGTGCAGTTCCTCGGCGACCGCCACAAAGCAGTTCAGATGCCCCACCAGGTTCATGAGCAGCGATCATATCGATTCAAATATCGATCCGTGACCGATATGAATCTTGGACTTTTCGCTGGTCGGCTGGTGTGCTGTCGGACGTTGCCCACGGGGGAGGGGATCCGATGCGACGGACCATAGTGATCATCGGTGCGCTGGTCGCGGTGCTGGCGGGGGCCGGGGTGGTGTGGTTCCTGCGGGCGGGCGACGGCCCGCGCGGCACCGCCGAGCGCTATCTGGCCGCGTGGGGGCGCGGCGACCACGCCGCGATGCGCGCGATGACGGTGGGCGCGCCCGCCGACTTCGAGGCCCGGCTGAGCCGGATGCGCGACGAGCTCGGCGTCGTCCGGCAGGAGTACAGGCTCGCGTCGTTCCGCGACGAGGGCGGTGCCTACGAGGCGCACCTGACGCTGGCGGGGGACCGGCCCTGGTCCTACCTCGGCACGTTCTCGTTCACCAAGGCCGGCGGCGGCTGGAAGGCCGTCTGGAAGCCCGACCTGCTCTACCCGGGCCTGAAGGAGGGGCAGCGGGTGCGGGCGTCGCGGTCCTGGCCGGACCGGGCCTGGGTCGTCGCCGCCGACGGCGGCGCCCTCGACGGGCCGGGCTCGGCCGGCCAGCTCGCCGGCAGCGTCGGGCCCGCTTCCGAGGAGGCCGCCAAGAAGCTCGGCGCCCCCTACCGCAAGGGCGACCTGATCGGCGTCGACGGCCTCCAGGGCCAGTACGAGCGGCGCATCGCGGGCACCCCCGCGCTCGCCGTGCAGATCGTCGGCGCGGACGACGGCGTGGTGAAGACCCTGCAGCGCTTCGGCGGCAAGGCCGGGCAGCAGGTGCGCACCACGATCGACCCGAAGGCGCAGAAGGCCGCCGGGCAGGCGCTCGCGGGCGTGGACAAGCCCGCGTCGCTGGTGGCGCTGCGCTCGTCCACCGGCGAGGTCCTCGCCGTCGCCAACAAGCCCGGCGGCTACAACCGCGCGCTGATGGGCCGCTACCCGCCCGGCTCCACCTTCAAGATCGTCACGGCGGCGGCGCTGGTCGCCGGCGGCATGGACGCCGCCACCCCGGTCGGCTGCCCGGCCACCACCAACGTCGGCGGCCGCACCTTCAAGAACCACCAGAACGAGGACTTCGGCACGATCCCGCTGCGCGAGGCGTTCGCGCACTCGTGCAACACCACCTTCGCCCGCCTGGCCGTCGACAGGCTCGGCGAGAAGCGGCTCGCGCAGGTCGCCGGACAGTTCGGGTTCAACGCGCCGATCATCGGCGGGCTGCCCGCCGTGCGCGCCGCGTTCCCGCAGGCCAAGGACGCCACCGCGCTCGCCGCCGCCTCGTTCGGGCAGGGCGAGGTGCTGACCAGCCCGCTCAACATGGCGAGCGTCGCCGCGGCCGCCGACTCGGGCACCTGGCACTCACCGCGCATCGTCGACACCGCGCTCGCCCCGCAGGCCGCCGACGCGGGCGGGCGCAAGCCCGAACCGCCGCGGCCGCTGGAACCGGCCGTCAAGCGGGCCCTGCACGTCCTGATGCCCGCCGTGGTCAGCGAGGGCACCGCGCGCGGCGTCGCCTTCCCGCCCGGCACGGCGGGCAAGACCGGCACCGCCGAGTTCGGCTCCGGCGCCGAACCGCCCACCCACGCCTGGTTCGTCGGCTACCGGGGCGACCTGGCCTTCGCGGTGATCGTGGAGGGCGGCGGCACCGGCGCCGAGGCCGCCGCGCCCCTGGCCGCCGCCTTCCTCAAGGCGGTCGATTAGAGCCAGTTGCGCTTTTTGAAGGCGACGTAGAGGCCGACGCTGCACAGGGCGATGATCGTGGTGCTCACCAGGAAGCCCCAGTGCGTGTCGTGGCCGGGATAGGGCACGTTCTGGCCGTAGAAGCCGGTCACCGCGGTCGGCACCGCGATCACCGCCGCCCAGCTGGTGACCTTCTTCATCACCTCGTTGAGCTGGTTGCCCTGCATCGCGATCCGGCTGTCCATCACGTTGGTGATCAGCTCGCGCAGGCTGTCGGTCCACTCCGACGCCCGCAGCGTGTGGTCGTAGACGTCCTGGTAGTAGGGGATCAGCGCCTGCGGGACGAACCCCATGTCGCGGCGGAGCAGGGTGTTGAGGACCTCGCGCATCGGCAGCGTGATCCGGCGCAGCCGCGCCAGGTCCTTGCGGAACCGGAAGCTGCGCTGCTGGACCCCGCGCAGCGAGGCGTTCTCGTCGAACAGCAGCCCCTCCAGCTCGTCGGCCTCGTCGTCGAACGCCTGGGCCGCGTCGAGCTGGCGGTCCACCACCAGGTCCAGCAGCCCGTAGAGCAGGACGGCCACGGTGTTGCCGGCCAGCTCCGGGCGGTCCAGCTCGGGCCCGTCGTCCCAGCGCTCGATCAGCGCGTCGATGCCGAGGGCGCGGTCCTGGCGGATCGTCACCACGGCCCGCTCGGTGACGAACGCCGAGATCTCGTGCAGGGACAGCGCGCCGTCGTCCACGTGCGGCACGTACAGGTTGAGGAAGAAGTAGTCGTGGTAGCGGTCCAGCTTGGCCCGCTCGCGCGGCGACACCGCGTCCTCCACGGCGACCGGGTCCAGGTTCAGCTCGCCGGCGAGGACGCGCAGCTCGTGCTCGGCGGGCGCGCACACGTCCACCCACACGACCTCGCCCCGCCGCAGGTGCTCGCTGAGCTCGACGACCGGGAAGCCCTCGGCGACCACCTTGCCGTCCTGCCAGGCGCGGGTGCGCGGCGGCTCGGCGCCGATGCGGTTGTCCGGATGCGCGGCGGGGTCGGTCTGCGAAGGGTGCGGCATGCGCTCCCTTATACCCCGCCCCCGCAGGTCATGCCGGGGGTTCGGCGGTGGAACCGCGCACCACCAGCTCGCCGGGCAGCGACCGCGGCACGGGGCGGCGCCCCTCCAGCAGCTCCAGCAGCGCCGCCATGCCGTGCGCGCCGAGGTCGGCGGCGGGCAGCCGGACCGTGGTGAGCTCGGGCTCCAGCGCCGTCGCCAGCTGTAGGTCGTCGAACCCGGTCACCGACAGCCCGCCCGGCACCGGCAGGCCGCGCGCCCGCGCCGCCTTGTAGGCGCCCGCCGCCATCAGGTCGTCGTCGCAGACCAGCGCGGTCGGCCGCAGCGGGCCGTCCAGCAGGCGCAGCGCCGCGTCCTTGGCCGCGCCGACGTCCAGCGCGGCCTCCTGCCGCCCGTAGGCGCCGCCGGGCAGCGCCCGCACGGCCGCCGCGAGCGCCTCGCCGCGCTCGCGGAACGTCCACTGGCCGATGGCCGCCGCCACGTGCCCGATCCGGCGGTGGCCGAGCGCGCCGAGGTGCGCCGCGACCGCCCGCATCCCGTCGGCGACGGCGAAGTCCACGGTCGGGACGGGCCCGGCGGGGTCGCTGTCGAGCATCACCACCGGCGTCCCCTGGAAGGGCGCCAGCACCTGCACCGGCATCGAGGACGCCAGGATCCCGTCGATCGCCTCGCCCGGCGCGGCGAACGGGCTGTCGGCCGGGCCGGCGTTCTCGGGCCAGGGGTAGACCACGATCCCGAAGCCGTGCTCGGCGGCGACCCGCGCCGCCCCGGCGTAGACGGCCCCGAAGAACGGCGCGGTCAGCGTCGGCACCATGAGCAGCACGGTGCGGGTGGTGCCGAGGCGCAGGTTGCGCGCGGCCTGGTTCGGCCGGTAGCCGAGCCGCCCGGCCGCCTCCTGGACGGCGGCGGCGGTGCCGGGCGAGATCCGGCCGGCCCATTTCCCGCCGAGCACCAGGGACACCGTCGACTGCGAGACCCCGGCCTCCTGCGCCACGTCCCTGCTGGTGGGCCGGTTCGCAGCGGGCACGGGCCCCTCCTCCCGACGACTGTGACGCAGTCGAGGGTAGCGCCGGGGGCACTTCGGTGGTTATGTGGGATGCGTCTAGTAATACGTATGACTAAATGATGTCCGACAAACGATGACGGGGACCGCATGCGGACGTACGTCGACTTCCTCCGGGTCCGGCATGCCGCCCGGCTGCTCGGGGGCACCCTGCTCGGGCGGCTGCCGAACGGCATGGCGATGCTGGCGATCGTGCTGCACGTGCGCGCCGAGGGCGGCGGCTACCCGCTCGCGGGCACCCTCGCCGCCGTCAACGGGCTGGCCATGGCGGTCGGGCAGCCGGTGCTCGGCCGCGCCATGGACCGGTTCGGGCAGCCGCGCGTGCTGCTGCCCGCCGCCGTCGCCTCGGCCGCCGGGTACGCGCTGCTCGCGGCGGCCGGGGCGGACCCGCCGGCGGTCGCGGCCGCCGCCGTCGTGCTCGCCGGGTTCGCCACCCCGCCGCTGGAGGCCGGCCTGCGCGCCCTGTGGACGTCGGTGCTGCCCGGCCCCGAGGAGGTGCACGCCGCCTACGCGCTGGACGCCGCCGCGCAGGAGATCCTGTTCACCGCCGGCCCGCTGCTGGTGGTCGGCGCCGCCGCGTTCTCCACCGAGGCCGCGCTGCTGCTCACCGGCGCCCTCGGCATCGCCGGGACCCTCGTCGTCGCCTGCTCGGGCCCCTCGCGCTCCTGGCGCGGCGAGGTCCGCGCCGCCGACTGGGCGGGCCCGCTGCGCTCGCCGGGGCTGCGCGTCCTGCTGCTGTCGCTGGCCTTCGCCGGCATCGCGCTCGGCGTGTACGCGGTCGCGGTGGTCGCCTACGCCGAGCGCGCGCACAGCGGGTCGGCCTCGGGGGTGCTGCTGGCGTCCATGTCCGCGGGCGCGCTGGCCGGCGGCCTGGTCTACGGCGCCCGGTCCTGGCCGGGCGAGCCGCACCGGCGGCTGCCGTGGCTGATGGCGGCGCTGGCCGTCTGCTACCTGCCGCTGGTCTGGGCGCCCGCCGGGCCGGTGATGATGGGGCTGGCGTTCCTCAGCGGCGTCTGGCTGGCGCCGGTGCTGGCCTGCTGCTTCTCGCTGGTCGACCGGCTCGCGCCCGCCGGGACGGTCACCGAGGCGTTCGCCTGGGTCGTCGCGGCGGTCGGGGCGGGCAGCTCGCTCGGCTCGTTCGTCTCGGGCTTCGGGCAGGAGCTGGCCGGGGTGCCGGGCGCGTTCGCCGGGGCGGGCGCGGGCGGCGTGCTCGCCCTGCTGGTCTGCCTGCTCGGCGCCCGCCTGCTGCGGCCCTCGCCCGCGGTGCCGCAGGTGCCCGCTACAGTGGACGCGTGAACGGGCGGGGGGTATCGCGGAGCGCCGTGCTGGCGCTGCTCGCCGGCCTGTTCCTGATGCACGGGCTCACGGCCTCGCCGTCGCCGGTGCACGTCACCGAGCCCGTCCTGATGGCCGCGCACGAGACGATGGACCACACCGCCGGCGCCGCCGTCACCGCGTCCCCGGGCGGCATGGCCGGGCACACGGCGGGCTGCGCCGCCGGGACGATCTGCTTCGCGCTGCTGGCGATGGCGCTGGCCTTCGCCGTCGCGCTCGGCCGCCCGGCCACGCCGCCGCCGCTGCGGACGGGCCCGTCCTGGGGACGGGTGCGGCGGCGCGGCCCGCCGCGCGCCCGCCCGCCGACCTGCTACTCCCTCTGCGTCCTGCGGCTGTGAGCCGCCGGGTTCATCCCGGCATGTCCTCACAACCCGACAGGAGACAGACACGTGAAGAAGCAGATGCTGGTGATCGGCGCGGCGGCCCTCATCGGGGCGGCGGCCTGCGGCGGCGACGACAAGAGCAGCGCCGGCGGGCACGCGGGCGGCCACTCGACGGCCCCGTCGTCCGCGGCCCCGGCCTCGCCCGGCGCGGCGCGGCGGAACGACCAGGACGTCATGTTCGCCCAGATGATGATCCCGCACCACCGGCAGGCGGTGCAGATGTCCAAGACCGTCCTCGCCAAGGGCGCCGACCCGCGGGTGAAGGCGCTGGCCGCGCGGATCGAGAAGGCCCAGGCGCCCGAGATCGGGAAGATGAGCGGGTGGCTGCGCGCCTGGGGCGCGTCCGTCCCGCCCGAGGGCGGCGACCCCATGGCCGGCATGCACCACGGCGGCGGCGGGATGCCCGGCATGATGACCGAGGCGCAGCTGAAGGAGTTCGCCGGGCTGAGCGGCGCCGCCCTCGACAAGCGGTTCCTGACCATGATGATCGAGCACCACGAGGGCGCGGTCACCATGGCCGAGGAGGAGCAGGCCAAGGGCGCCGACCCGGCCGCCAAGGCCCTCGCCGCCGAGATCGTCAAGGCCCAGGAAGACGAGATCACCCAGATGCGGGCCCTGCTGAAGAAGTAGCCCGGGCAAGGGGGCGGGCCGCGGGCCCGCCCCCTTGGCTCAGATCCAGCTCTTGAGCCAGATGCGGGTGTGCCAGTCGTCGTAGGTGAGGGTCTGGGCCGTCAGGATCGGGTAGAAGAAGGCGAAGTTGGCCACCACGAGCAGGACGACCGCGCCCGCCACCGCGGCGCCCACGACGCGGCGCTTGCCCGCCTTGGCCGGCACGGGCTCCCCGGTCTCGGGATCCACGCCCGGCCGCGGCGCCGGGCCGACGATGTAGCCGAGCACCAGCACGATCGCCAGCGCCATGAACGGGATCAGCGGGGTGGCGTAGAACAGGAACATCGTCCGGTCCTCGAACGCCGAGGGGAACCAGGTCAGCCAGCCCGCGCCGAAGCCGAGCAGGATCGCGCCCGCGCGCCAGTCGCGCAGCATCAGCCACAGCACCGTGACGGCGGCGAAGGCGACGATCGCGCCCCACCACAGGGCGGGGGTGCCGATGCCGAGGATCTCCTTGGAGCAGCGCGCGGCGCCGCAGGCGCCCTTGGCGTCGCTGTAGAAGAACGCGACCGGCCGGCGCAGGAACGGCCAGTCCCACGGCCACGACTGGTAGGGGTGCTTGGAGTGCAGCCCGGTGTGGAAGTCCATGATCTGCCGGTGGTACTTCCACAGGTCCGGCATGGCCTCGAACGGGCGGGCCAGCACGTTGCCGGCGACCTTGCCGCGGCCCCAGCCGCCCGGATTGAAGATCCAGCCCCACCAGGTGGCGAGGTAGGTGATCAGGGAGACGACGACGAGCTGCACGAACGCCGGCCCGGCCTCCAGCAGCAGCGTCCCGGCGGCGGGCCGCCGCACCCCCGCGGCGCGGCGCGCCCCGTAGTCCCACAGCACGACCATGAGCCCGAAGGCGGCGATGTAGAAGACGCCGGTCCACTTGGTCGCGGCGGCCATGCCGAGGCACAGGCCCGCGGCGATCCGCCAGCCGTGCAGGACGAACGGCCCGTAGGGGGACGAGGCGCCCTGGTCGATCTTGTCGCCGAGCCGTCGCCGCGACCGGTCGCGGTCGGCGACCAGGCAGGCGAACCCGGCCAGCACCCAGAACATCACGAAGACGTCCAGGATCGCGGTGCGGCTGGTCACGAAGGCCAGGCCGTCCACCGCGAGCAGCAGCCCGGCGGCGCAGCCGAACAGGGTCGAGCCGGTCATCCGGCGCGCCGTCCGGCACAGGATCAGCACCGCCAGGGTGCCGAGGAGCGCGGGCATGAACCGCCAGCCGAACGGCGTCGTGCCGAAGAGCTGCTCGCCGATCGCGATCATCCACTTGCCGGCGGGCGGGTGCACGACGAACGACGGCGCCGGGTCGGGCGCCCAGATGGGGGCGTGCGAGCCGGAGTTGATGATCTTGTCGGCGTCCTTGACCGTGTCGTGCTCCCAGCCGTACTTCAGCAGCCCGAGCGCGTCTTTGACGTAGTAGGTCTCGTCGAAGACGATCGACTTGGGGTCGCCCAGCCGGTAGAAGCGCAGGACCGCGGCGAGCGCGGTCACCAGTAGCGGCCCGAGCCAGCCGTAGAGGGCGCGGCCCGGGACGGGCGGGGCGAGGCGGTCGCGCAGCGGGCGCGCCGGCGGTCCCTCCCCGTCCGCCGCCTCTGCCGGGACGTAATCGGTCGTCGCCATTCCGCCATCGTAGGGGCGTATCCGTCATCGGCCAGGACCAGTGGCCCGAGAGGGCCCGGTTCGCGCAACAATTGAGCAGTGACGGGGACGACAGAGGTGCGCGAGTCCGGGACGACGGGGACGCTGCTGCTCGGCGCGGCGCCGATCGGGCGGCCGGAGGACGCCTCGCCGCGGCTGCGCGCCGCGCTCGCGGCGGCACCGGTGATCGCGGCCGAGGACACCCGGCGGCTGCGCCGGCTCACCGCCGACCTCGGCGTGGAGACGTCGGGGCGGGTGGTGTCCTACTTCGACCAGAACGAATGCGCGCGCGCCGAGGAGCTGCTGGCGGACCTGCTGGCGGGCCGCGACGTGCTGGTGGTCACCGACGCGGGCCTGCCGGGGGTGTCCGACCCCGGCTACCGGCTGGTCGTCGCGGCGGTCGCGGCGGGCGTGCCGGTGAGCGTGCTGCCCGGCCCGTCGGCGGTGACGACGGCGCTGGTGGCGTCGGGGCTGCCGACCGACCGGTTCTGCTTCGAGGGCTTCCCGCCGCGCAAGCCGGGGGAGCGGGCGCGGCGGCTGGCCGCCCTGGCCGCCGAGCCCCGCACGATGGTGTTCTTCGAGGCGCCGCACCGGCTGGCGGCGACGCTGGCGGCGATGGGCGAGGCGTTCGGCGCGGACCGTCCCGCCGCGGTCTGCCGCGAGCTGACCAAGACCTACGAGGAGATCCGGCGCGGGCCGCTCGGCGAGCTGGCCGCGTGGGCGGAGCAGGGCGTGCGCGGCGAGATCACGCTGGTGGTGGGCGGCGCGCCCGAGCCCGCGGGGCTGACCGAGCCCGCCGACCTCGCCGCCGCCGTCGCCGGCCGCGAGGAGGCGGGCGTGCCGCGCAAGGAGGCGATCAGCGAGATCGCCAAGGAGAACGGGGTACCCAAGCGCGTGGTCTACGACGCCGTCGTGGCCGCCAGGAAGTAGTCACCTCCGGGCCGGAACGTTCCAGCCAAACTTTTGGGGGAATATCCCCTCAGACGCCACACCCGGGTCCACTATGGGAAACGAAGGCGATTCGGCGTCACCCGAGGGGGTGGGGATCGTGCGGGACGCATGGTCGAGCCATGAGGTCTGGGTCTACGAGTGCCTGCACTGCGACACGACCTGGGACGAGGAGTTCGACGTCAGGCACGCCAGTGACGGCCACGGGGGCGAAGGGGTGGTCTACGAGCACGAGGGCCACCGCTGCATGGCCCCCTGGTGCGACCACACCTGCCCCACCTGCGGCGGGCAGAACGTCAAGTCCTACGCCGCGCCGTGGCGCAAGCGGGTGAGCGCGCAGCGGGCCGCCGCCGACAGCGGGCTGGACGTGGTGTTCCGGCTCCGCCGGCTGCACGCCTGGTAGCGGCTACCGGACCGGCCGGTCCTTGCCGATCCGCTCGATCTCCTCGACCAGGTCGGCGGGGACGGCGGGGACCTCGTCCGTGGTGACAGAGCCAGTGCCGACCGGGCCGGTGGCGGACGACACCGTGCCGACCGGGCCGGTGGTGGACGGCGCAGTGGTGGACGGCACGGCGGTGGCGGCCGCGCGGCCCGGGCGCAGCCCGGCGAAGCGGGCCCGCACCTGCGGCGAGAAGGCGACGGCCGCGGCGATGCACGCCAGCGGGACGGCCGGCAGCACGTACCGGTAGTCGAACTCGGCCGTCGCGGCCGGGGCGAGCAGCAGCCCGGTCGCCAGCGACCAGGGCAGGAACGCCGCGCTCCGGCCCCGCTCGGCGTCACCCGCGGGCCGCAGCCAGGTGCGGGGCCGCAGCATCGCCCGGCTGGGCCGCCACAGCGCCAGCAGCCCGGCCAGCCCGGCCAGCAGGAGGACGCCGACCATGGTGCCGCGCAGGTAGAACCAGTCCTGGTAGGCGCGCATGATCCCGGCGAAGGGCTCGACGACCCGGGTGCGGGCGTTGCCGCGCTCGTAGGCGGTGGCCTCGTCGGCGGCGGTGTGGTCGCTGTCCATCCGCCAGTTCGGCAGCGGGCTGCTGCGCTTGCGGAACTCGTACAGCTGGTAGGTCGCCGGGTCGGGGAAGACGGTGCGCTTCCACTGGAAGACGCGGAAGAAGTCGTGCGCGACGACCCGCCCGTAGTCGAGCGGCTGCGCCTTGATCGCGCGCTTGGCGAAGTCGTTGGCGACCTTGTTCTGGCCGGCCGAGAACCGCTCGCCGACGTAGCGGTTCAGCGGCGAGGCGTTCGCCCAGATGCCGTCCTGGGAGTTGGGCAGCCGGTTCTGCGGCTCGGTGCACAGGAACATCTCCTCGACCGGCACGCCCTCCTTCATCTTGATCTTGTGGCAGTCGGCGAACTTGTAGGTGCGCGCGAACAGGAAGATGCCGTTGCTCTCGGTCATCGTGAACTTGCCGCTGTCGGCCTTGTACCAGCTCATGTAGCCGAGCACCGGCAGCGCGCAGGCGGCCATGGTGACCGCGAGCGTGCGCCAGCCCATCCGGGCGACCAGCATGAACACCAGCACCCCGAGCAGCACCGGCAGGCCGACCGAGCGGGTCAGCCAGGACAGCCCGATGATCAGGCCGACCGCCGCGGCGATCTTCCAGGACGGCCGGTCCCGCCACAGCAGCAGCGTGACGGCCGTCACCACCAGGAAGGTGAACTGGGTGTCGGACAGGACCAGGTGCTCCAGCTGGATCTGGTAGGCGTCCAGCAGCACCGGCACGGTGGCCAGGGCGGCGCCCCAGCGCGGCAGCCGGAACCGGCGGCGCAGCAGCGCGTAGATCATCACGCCCATGGCCAGCCCCATCAGGTGCTGGACGGCGGCGACGAGGGCGAAGCTGTGGAACGGCTTGAGGGCCAGCAGCAGGAAGGAGTAGCCGTCCGGCCGCAGCGGGTGCGGGTAGGGCCGCATCGCCACGTGCAGGTAGTCGAAGCTGTCGTTGAAGTACATCGCCGGCGTGTAGCCGATCATCGTGATCACGCGCAGCGCCGCGGCTATGGCGAGGATCACAGCGAACAGCGGGTGCCGCCGCGCGGCCCGCCACGGCCCGCCCGCCCGCCGGCGCAGCACGGCCCGGTCGAGGATCATGCCCTTGACCGGTGCGCCGGCCCCGGGCCCGGTCCTACCGCGCTGCGAGGTGTCCACCCTGGTGGCGCCGCCCTCGTCGGTGAGCGTCACAGCCGACCCAACCTTCCCGGGCCGTTGTGCCCGTATGCTTGTGTTCCTAGCCTGCCGCCCGCAGCCGCGGCGAAGAGGGTATTCAGGTTGCAACTGCGCAACACGATACGGGCGCTCTTATCGAGAGCGGCACGCACCACCCGTCCCCGGCAGGCATCATGAACTACGACGGGCCGTCCGGCGGGAACCATCAAGATTAGTGGAAAATACCGCAGACGGTCACCAGGGGTAACGAAGGAGATCGCGTGGAACTCTCCGTAGTGATGCCATGCCTGAACGAAGCCGAAACCGTCGAGACCTGTGTCCGTAAGACGGTCAAGTTCTTCGAGGACAGCGGCATCGACGGCGAGGTGGTCATCGCCGACAACGGCAGCACCGACGGCAGCCAGCAGCTCGCCCGCGACGCCGGCGCCCGGGTCGTCCCGGTCGCCGAGAAGGGCTACGGCAACGCCCTGATGGGCGGCATCCGGGCCGCCCGGGGCACATACGTGGCGATGGGCGACGCCGACGACTCGTACGACTTCGCCACCCTCGAGCCGTTCGTGCAGGACCTGCGCGACGGCGCCGACCTGGTGATGGGCAACCGCTTCAAGGGCGGCATCGCCCCCGGCGCGATGCCGCCGCTGCACCGCTACCTGGGCAACCCGGTGCTCAGCTTCGTCGGCCGGCTGTTCTTCGGCAGCAAGATCGGTGACTTCCACTGCGGGCTGCGCGCCTTCAACAAGGAGTCGATCCTGCGCCTCGGGCTGCAGACCGGCGGCATGGAGTTCGCCAGCGAGATGGTCGTCAAGGCCACGCTGGCCAAGTACGACATCCGCGAGCAGCCGACCACGCTGTCGCCCGACGGCCGCACCCGCGCCCCGCACCTGAACACCTGGCGCGACGGCTGGCGTCATCTGCGCTTCCTCATGCTCTACAGCCCCCGCTGGCTCTTCCTGATCCCCGGCCTGGTCTTTATGACGCTCGGCCTGGCCGCCGGGATCGCGCTGTCGTTCGGCCCGGTGACCGTGGCCGACGTCTCCTTCGACGTCGACACCCTCGTCGGCGCGGGCGCCGCGCTGATCATCGGCTTCCAGTCGGTGATCTTCGCCCTGCTCACCAAGGTGTACGCCACCCACGAGGGCTTCCTGCCACCCGACCCCCGGGTGAAGAAGATCACCGAGTGGTGGAGCCTGGAGCGCGGCCTGGTGCTCGGCGGCCTGCTGGCCGTGGCCGGCCTGGTCGGCCTGGTCGCCTCGCTGATGCACTGGCGCGTCAACAACTTCGGCGAGCTGGACCCGCGGCACTCGCTGCGCATCGTGGTGCCCGCCGCGATCGCCCTGGTGATGAGCCTGCAGGCCACGTTCGCGTCGCTGTTCCTCAGCATCCTCGGCATCCGCCGCCGCCAGCACCCGCCGGTGAGCGACCCCGCCGACGAGGCCGCCGGCGTGGTCGACGCCGCCGCCGAGCAGGTCGCCGCGGAGAACAAGGCCGCGCGGGACAGGGCCGCCGCGGACGAGGCCGCCGAGATCGACGGCTGACCGGCCGCACCCCTGGCACGTCCGGGCCCCGGGAGGACCTCCTCCCGGGGCCCGCCGCATTCGGGGACGGCCCGGGCCGTGCCATGGCGTCATTGCGTGCGAGAACCCGCCCCGCGCCCTCTACCCTTGACCTATGTCCTCGCCCAGCCGCCACATCCTCACCGCGCCCGCCTGGCCGTACGCCAACGGGCCCCGCCACATCGGGCACGTCTCCGGTTTCGCGCTGCCCAGCGACATGTTCAGCCGCTACCAGCGGATGGCGGGCAACAAGGTGCTGATGGTGAGCGGCACCGACGAGCACGGCACCCCGATCCAGGTGCAGGCCGACAAGGAGGGCGTGACCGCCCGCGAGCTGGCCGACCGCTACAACCGGGTGATCGCCGAGGACCTCAGCGCGCTCGGCATGTCCTACGACCTGTTCACCCGCACGACCACGCGCAACCACTACGCGATCGTGCAGGAGCTGTTCAAGGGCCTGTACGACAACGGCTACATCTTCCCCAAGACCACGATGGGCGCGATCTCGCCGTCCACCGGCCGCACCCTGCCCGACCGCTACATCGAGGGCACCTGCCCGATCTGCGGGTACGACGGCGCGCGCGGCGACCAGTGCGACAACTGCGGCAACCAGCTCGACCCGGTCGACCTGATCAACCCGGTCAGCCGGATCAACGGCGAGACGCCGAAATTCGTCGAGACCGAGCACTTCATGCTGGACCTGCCGGCGTTCACCGAGGTCCTGTCGCGCTACCTGAAGGGCAAGCAGGGCCAGTGGCGCCCCAACGTCTTGAAGTTCGCGCTGAACCTGCTGGACGACATGCAGCCCCGCGCCATCAGCCGCGACCTGGACTGGGGCGTGCCGATCCCGCTGGAGGGCTGGCGCGACAACCCCACCAAGAAGCTGTACGTGTGGTTCGACGCCGTCGTCGGATACTTCTCGGCGTCGGTGGAGTGGGCCCGCCGCTCGGGCGACCCCGAGGCGTGGCGCGCCTGGTGGCAGGACCCCGACGCGCTGGCGTACTACTTCATGGGCAAGGACAACATCGTCTTCCACGCCGAGATCTGGCCGGCGATGCTGCTCGGCTACAACGGCCAGGGCGACAAGGGCGGCACGCCGGGGTCGCTCGGCGCGCTGAACCTGCCGACCGAGGTGGTGTCGTCGGAGTTCCTGACGATGGAGGGCCGCAAGTTCTCCTCCTCGCGCCAGGTCGTCATCTACGTGAAGGACTTCCTGGAGCGCTACGACGTCGACGCGCTGCGCTACTACATCGCCGTGGCCGGCCCGGAGAACAACGACACCGACTTCACCTGGGAGAACTTCGTCAGCCGCAACAACGACGAGCTCGTCGCGGCGTGGGGCAACCTGGTGAACCGGTCGGTGAACATGGCCGCCAAGAACTTCGGCGCGATCCCCGAGGCGGGCGACCTCACCGACGCCGACCGGGCGCTGCTGCAGCGCAGCCGGTCCGCGTTCGGCGCGGTCGGCGCCGAGCTGGAGCGGTCGCGGTTCAAGAACGGAATCACCGAGGCGTTCGACGTCGTCCGCGACGCCAACCGGTACCTGTCGGACCAGGCGCCGTGGAAGCTCAAGGACGACCCCGAGCGGGTCAAGTCGATCCTGCACGTGGCGCTGCAGGTCGTCGACGACGCCAAGACGCTGCTGACGCCGTTCCTGCCGAACTCCTCGCAGAAGGTGCACGAGATGCTCGGCGGCGAGGGCGTGTGGAGCGGCATGCCGCGGGTGGAGACGGTGTCGGAGGAGGGCGGCCCGGACTACCAGGTCATCACCGGCGACTACGACGGCACTGCGGCGCGCTGGGAGTCCATGCCGATCCGGCCCGGGGTGCCGCTGGCCAAGCCCACCCCGCTGTTCACCAAGCTCGACACCTCCGTGGTGGACGAGGAGCTGGCGCGGCTCGGCGGTAACGAGTGAGCGGCGAGGAGGAGGGCGGGCAGGCGGCCAAGTCCTTCCCCGGCCTGCCCGAGCCGCTGCCGGTGCCGGTGTTCGACAGCCACTGCCACCTGGACCTGGTGGGGCTGCCGGTCACCGAGCAGCTGGCGTCGGCGCGGGCGGCGGGCATCGGGCGGATCGTCACGATCGGGGTGGACCTGCCGACGTCGCGGCTGTGCGCGGAGACGGCCGCCGAGTACGACGGCGTCTACGCGGGCGTGGCGATCCACCCGAACGACACCACCGGCGTCACCGCGGACGTGCTGGACGACATCGCCCGCCTGGCCGAGCAGCCGAAGGTGCGCGCGATCGGCGAGACGGGCCTGGACTACTACCGCGACTGGGCGCCCAAGGACGACCAGCACCGCTCGTTCCGCGCCCACATCGACATCGCCAAGCGCACCGGCAAGGCCCTGGTCATCCACGACCGGGAGGCGCACGACGACGTGCTGCGCATCCTGGAGGAGGAGGGCGCGCCGGACAGGGTCGTCTTCCACTGCTTTTCCGGCGACGCCGAGATGGCCGCGGTCTGCGCCGACCGCGGCTATGTGATGAGCTTCGCGGGCAACGTGACGTTCAAGAACGCCGGGCCGCTGCGCGAGGCGCTGCGGGTGGCGCCGCTGGACCTGGTCCTGGTCGAGACCGACGCCCCGTTCCTCACCCCGGCGCCGCACCGCGGCAAGCCGAACGCCTCGTACCTGATCCCGCACACGGTGCGGTTCATGGCCGAGGTCAAGGACGTCGCGGTGGAGGAGCTGTGCGAGGCGATCAACGCCACGGGGGAGCGGGTCTTCGGCCCCTGGTGAGGGCGCCGTGAGGGCGTCCAGGTGGCGGGCGGGGGCGGTGTGGCCGTAGGGTCTGGCCTGTGAACGGGCCGTCCCCCGCGGCCCGCGCCCCTGGAGGAACCCCACCGTGCGTCGTCCCCCCGCGACCCTGGCCTTCTGCGCCCTCCTGCTGCCCGTGGCGATGTCCGCGGCCGGCTGCGGCGGCGGCGCGGAGGCGAAGCAGAAGCCCCCCGCCGCCCTCAAGGACGCGCCGAAGGCCAGTGAGCCGGCGTCCCGCAAGGTCGCCGTCGTCGTCGACCGCAAGCGCACCGAGGTCGACACGACCGGCGCCACCGTGCTGCAGGTGCTGGAGCAGGCCGGCGTCAAGCTCGGCCGGTACGACCTGGTCGTGCCGCCCCGCGACGCGCCCGCCGGGGACACGATCACGGTGACGCGGCTGCTGTCGCGCCCGGTCGTCACGACGGTGCAGGTCCCCGCGCCGACGATCAAGAAGAAGGACGCCAAGCTGCCGCCGTTCACCCAGAAGGTGCTGCGGCCCGGCAAGCCCGGCATCACGGTCGTGCGGACGGCGCTGGTGCTGCGCAAGGGCAAGAAGGTCAAGGCCGTCCTGGAGCGCGAGGTCAAGAGCAGGCCGGTGCCGCGGGTCCTGGCGCTCGGCCCCACCTCCGGCGGCGGTCCCGCGTCCGGGCTGAACTGGGCCGGCCTGGCCAAGTGCGAGTCCGGCGGCAACCCGCGCGCGGTCAACCCGGCCGGCTACTACGGCCTCTACCAGTTCTCGCTGGCCTCGTGGGCGTCGGTGGGCGGCTCGGGCAAGCCGAGCGACGCCCCGGCGGCCGAGCAGACCTACCGCGCGCAGCTGCTCTACAAGAAGGTCGGGGGCCGCTGGCAGGGCCAGTGGCCCAACTGCGGCCGATTCCTGTTCGGCTGACCTGAGACACTGGACGGCGTGGGGGACTCTCAGGCACTGCTCGGACCGGCGGACGTACGCGAACTCGCCGCGGCCCTCGGCATCCGGCCGACCAAGCAGCTCGGGCAGAATTTCGTCATCGACGGCAACACGGTGCGGCGCATCGTGCGGGCGGCCGAGCTGGCACCGGACGACGTCGTCATCGAGGTCGGGCCCGGCCTCGGCTCGCTGACGCTGGCGCTGCTGCCGCAGGTCCGGCGGGTGGTGGCGGTCGAGATCGACCCGCCGCTCGCCGCGGCGCTGCCGGTGACGGTCGCGGCGCGCGCGCCGGAGCTCGCGGAGCGGCTGGAGGTGGTGCGCGCCGACGCGCTGCGCATCACCGGCGTGCCCGGCCCCGAGCCGACGGCGCTGGTGGCGAACCTGCCCTACAACGTGGCGGTCCCGGTGGTGCTGCACCTGCTGGCGACGCTGCCGTCGCTGCGCCGGGTGCTGGTGATGGTGCAGGCCGAGGTCGCCGACCGGATGACGGCGGCGCCCGGCAGCAAGATCTACGGGATCCCGTCGGTCAAGCTCGCCTGGTACGGGACCGCGCGGCGCGCCGGGCCGGTCGGCCGCGCGGTGTTCTGGCCGGCGCCGAACGTCGATTCGGGGCTGGTCGCCTTCACCCGGGGCGAGCCGCCCGCCACGACCGCGTCCCGCGCGGAGGTGTTCGCCGTGGTGGACGCCGCGTTCGCGCAGCGCCGCAAGACGCTGCGGGCCGCGCTCGCGGGCTGGGCGGGGTCGGCGGCGGCGGCCGAGGAGGCGCTGCGGGCGGCGGGCGTGGACCCGCGGACCCGGGGCGAAGCGCTGGACGTGGCCTCCTTTGCCCTGATCGCCCAGTATCGTCCTGGGGGCGGCGAGGACCGGAACAAGGCGGAGGATCATGGTGAAGCGGACGGCGCCCGCGGCGGTGATGGCCGCGGCGGTGCTGGCGGCGGCCGGGTGCTCTGACGGCGCGGTCGCGACCCCGAAGATCACCACCACCGCGCGGGCCGGGGTGGCGCCGCTGCCGCCCGCCAAGGGCGCCTACTTCGGCGCCTGGACGCCCCCGCAGCCGCTGGACGGCGCGCCCAAGGCCCAGCCCACCGGCAAGGACGCCGGCCGGCCCGGCCTGGAGCAGGTCGCGCTGATCGAGCAGCGCCTCGGCCGGCAGCTGGACATCGCGCCCAGCTACCACTCCTGGAAGGCCGACTTCCCCGACAAGGCCGACCAGTCGGTGCTGGCGGGCTCGCGCTACCTGCTGCTCACCTGGGCCGGCACCGACACCAAGGAGATCGTCTCCGGCAAGCACGACGCGCTGGTGCGCACCCGCGCCCGCGCGCTGAAGGCCACCCGCAAGCCGATCTTCCTGCGCTGGCAGCGCGACATGGACAAAGAGGGCCTGCAGGCCAAGACGCACTCCCCGGCCGACTACGTCGCCGCCTGGAAGCACCTGCGGACGATCTTCGCGCAGGAGCGGGTCGACAACGTCGTGTGGGTGTGGTGCCCGACCGCCCGCGGCTTCGGCGGCCGCAACGCCGCCGCCTACTACCCCGGCGACGACCAGGTCGACTGGGTCTGCACCGACGCCCAGCCCGGCGGCGAGTACGACTACCGCGACCTGTCGGAGACCGTCCGCGCCTTCCAGGACTGGGCCCGCAAGCACCCCAAGCCCATCATGATCGCCGAGTTCGGCGTGCCGGCGTCCTACGGCACCCGCCGCGCCGAATGGCTCCGCAAGGCCACCCAGGTGCTGCAGGACCCCCAGATCAAGGCCGTCGTCTACTTCAACTCCGACGAGCAGGCCCAGGACCCCCGCGACACCCGCCGCAGCTACTCGGTCACCAACGACAGGCACGCGGTGTCGGCCCTGCGCGAGCTGGCCACCACCCCCTTCTTCAACCCCCGCAGCCTCCCGGTCACCAGCGGCGGCTGAGTTCGTCGCGATCATCACGGTCGCCGGGGAGGGCGGCCGTGGCCTGGGGAGGGCCCGGGGTCCCGTACGCTCGGTGGGTGACCTCAGTGACCGTACGTGTTCCGGCCAAGGTCAACCTCCAGCTCGGCGTGGGGCCGCTCCGCGACGACGGGTACCACGACCTCGTCAACGTGTTCTGCGCCGTCTCCCTCTTCGACGAGGTGACGGCCGCCCCCGCCGACGACCTGGCGGTGACCGTGCAGGCCGCCCCCGACGCCCAGGTCGCGATCGGCGGGGTGCCCGTCGACGGCGACAACCTGGCCGTCCGCGCGGCCCGGCTCGTCGCCGACCGGCTCGGCGTCCGGCCGCTGGTGTCGCTGGCGATCCGCAAGGCCATCCCGGTCGCGGGCGGCATGGCGGGCGGCAGCGCCGACGCCGCCGCCGCGCTGGTCGCCTGCGCCCGCCTGTGGGACGATCCGGCCGCCCCCAAGCTCGACCTGGACGCGCTGCTGGCGCTCGGCGCCGAGCTCGGCAGCGACGTGCCGTTCGCGCTGCTCGGCGGCGTCGCGGTCGGCCTCGGCCGCGGCGAGCGCCTCACCCCCGTCCCGGCGGGCGGCACCTTCCACTGGGTGTTCGCGACCGCCGACGGCGGCCTGTCCACCCCGGCCGTCTACGCCGAGTGCGACCGGCTGCGCGCCGCGCAGGGCGAGGAGACGCCCTGGCCGGCCGAGTCGCCGGAGCTGATGGCCGCCCTCGCCGCCGGCGACGCGCGCGCGCTCGGCGCCGCGCTCACCAACGACCTGCAGCCCGCCGCGATCATGCTGCGGCCGTCGCTGCGCCGCACCGTCGACACCGGCCGCGACCTCGGCGCGCTCGGCGCGCTGGTGTCGGGCTCCGGCCCGACCTGCGCGTTCCTGGCCGCCGACGAGCAGCACGCGGCCGACCTGGCGGCGGCCCTCGCCGCCGCGGACGTGGCCGCCTCGGTCGTGCGCGCCCACGGGCCCGTCCCGGGCGCCACGATCCTCTAGCCTGGAAGACGCCGTGAACCTGATCAATGTTGAGAGCATCTCCAAGGCCTACGGGCCGAAGCCGCTGCTGGACTCGGTGTCCCTCGGCCTGGACGACGACGACCGCGTCGGCGTCGTCGGCCGCAACGGCGGCGGCAAGAGCACCCTGGTCGCCATCCTGGCCCGCGCCACCGAACCCGACGGCGGCCGCGTCACCCACGCGCGCGGCGCCCGGATCGGCTACCTGACCCAGCGCGACGCCTTCCCCGAGGACGCCACCGTCCGCTCGGTGGTGCTCGGCGACCGCGCCGAGCACGAGTGGGCCGGCGACACCCGCGTCCGCGACGTCCTCGGCGGCCTGGTCGCCGACCTGGAGCTGGACGCGCCCATCGCCGGCATGTCCGGCGGCGAGCGCCGCCGCGTCGCGCTGGCCCGGCTGCTGGTGCCCGAGTCCGACCTGCTGGTGCTGGACGAGCCCACCAACCACCTGGACATCGAGGCCATCGCCTGGCTCGCCGGGCACCTGAAGGCCCGCAGGACCGCGCTGCTGGTCGTCACGCACGACCGCTGGTTCCTCGACGAGGTCACCGAGCGCACCTGGGAGGTCGTGGACGGCAAGGTCGAGCGCTACGAGGGCGGCTACTCCGCCTACGTCCTGGCCAAGGCCGAGCGCGCCCGCATCGCCGCCGCGACCGAGACCAAGCGCCAGAACCTGCTGCGCAAGGAGCTGGCCTGGCTGCGCCGCGGCCCGCAGGCCCGCACCTCCAAGCCCAAGTTCCGGGTGGACGCCGCGCAGGCGCTGATCGCCGACGAGCCGCCGCTGCGCGACTCGGTCGAGCTGACCAAGTTCGCCACCGCGCGGCTCGGCAAGACCGTGTTCGACCTGGAGGACGTGACCGTCCGCCTCGGCGAGCGCCCCATCTTCGACCGGCTGACCTGGCAGCTCGGCCCCGGCGACCGGATCGGGCTGGTCGGCGTCAACGGCAGCGGCAAGAGCACCCTGCTGCGGCTGCTGGACGGCGAGGTGACGCCGGCGGCGGGCCGGGTCGTGCGCGGCAAGACCGTCCAGCTGGCGCACCTGTCGCAGAACCTGGAGGACCTGGACCCGTCCCGGCGGGTGCTGGAGTCGGTGGAGGAGATCCGCCGCCGCATCACCGTCGGCAAGCGCGAGTGGACCGCCAGCCAGCTGCTGGAGCGGCTCGGCTTCCCCGGCGACCGGCAGTGGACGCCGGTCGGCGACCTGTCGGGCGGCGAGCGCCGCCGCCTGCAGGTGCTGCGGCTGCTGATGGGCGAGCCGAACGTGCTGCTGCTGGACGAGCCCACCAACGACCTGGACATCGAGACCCTCACCGAGCTGGAGGACCTGCTCGACGGCTGGCCCGGCACCCTCGTCGTGGTCAGCCACGACCGCTACTTCCTGGAGCGCATCACCGACCGTGTCGCCGCGCTGCTCGGCGACGGCCGGATCGCGATGCTGCCGGGGGGCGTGGACGAGTACCTGGCGCGGCGCGCGTCGGGCCAGGCCACCACGTCCCGCGCGGCGGCCGCGGCCTCCGCCCCGGCCGCGGCGCCCGCCGCCGCCAAGCCCAAGGGCGGCGGCGACTGGAAGGCCCGCAAGGAGCTGGACCGGCTGGAGCGGCGGCTGGACAAGCTCGCCAAGCAGCAGGCCGAGCTGCACGAGAAGCTCGCCGAGCACGCCACCGACTACGGAAAGCTCCAGGAACTGGACGGGCGGCTGAAGGCCCTGCAGGCCGAGGCCGCCGAGGTCGAGGAGGAGTGGCTGATGCTCGCCGAGGACGTCGGCTAGCTCGGCTCGTCGAAGGGGATCAGCAGGGCCCGCAGCAGGCCCGCCAGGTTCTCGCGCTCGGCGGCGCTGAGGCCGTCCAGGATGCGGTGCTCGCGCTCCAGCAGGTCCGCGAACGCCGCGTCCACCCGGGTCAGGCCCGCCCCGGTGAGCCGGACCTGGACGCCGCGCTTGTCGGCGGGGTCGGGGTGGCGCTGCACCAGCCCGGCCGCGGCCAGCCGGTCGATGCGGTTGGTCATGGTGCCCGAGGTGACCAGCGTCGCGCGCAGCAGCCGGCCGGGGCTCAGCTGGTAGGGGCGGCCCGCGCGGCGCAGCGCCGTCAGCACGTCGAACTCCCACGGCTCCAGGTCGTGCGCGACGAACACGTCGCGGCGGGCACGGTCCAGATGGCGCGCCAGCCGCGAGACCCGGCTGAGCACGTGCAGCGGCTGCACGTCCAGGTCCGGGCGCTCGGCGTGCCACGCCTCGACCAGCCGGTCGACCTCGTCCTGCATGGGCACACCCTACCTGTCTTGATATCGAGAAGATTTTCTTGACATCAAGATAAGGCGGGGGCATCATGTGTCTTGATGTCGAGACAAGCAGCGGCCGTCTGGGATCCCGCCCAGTACGGGGCCTACGCCGCCGAGCGCGGCAGGCCCTTCGCCGACCTGCTGAACCGGGTGCGGATCCCGCACGCCCGCCGCATCGCCGACCTCGGCTGCGGCTCGGGCGAGCTCACCGCCACCCTCGCCGGCCGCTGGCCCGGCGCCCGCGTCGACGCCCTCGACTCCTCACCCGAGATGATCGAGGCCGCCCGCGCCCACGCCACCGCGAACCTGCGCTTCACCGTCGGCGACGTCACCACCTGGCGCCCCGACGGCGGCTACGACCTCATCGTCTCCAACGCCGTCCTGCACTGGGTGCCCGGCCACACCGACCTGCTCCCGCGCTGGATCGACGCCCTCGAACCCGGCGGCGTCCTGGCCTTCCAGGTCCCCGGCAACTTCGACGCCCCGAGCCACACGCTCCTGCGCGACCTGTGCGAGTCGCAGCGCTGGCGGGACTGCCTGTCCGGCCTGGTCCGCCGCGACCCCGTCCTGGACCCGGCCGGCTACCTGGACCTCCTCACCGCCCACGGCTGCGCCGTGGACGCCTGGGAGACCACCTACGCGCAACTCCTGCACGGCGACGACCCCGTCCTCGCCTGGGTGAAAGGAACGGCCTTGCGACCCGTCCTGTCCGCGCTCGACCCCGCCGACACCACCGGCTTCCTCACCGCCTACGCAGCCCTCCTGCGCGAGGCCTACCCGGCCGCCCCCCACGGAACGGTCTTCCCGTTCCGGCGGGTCTTCGTCGTGGCAGGCCGCCCCTAGACAGGGTGCCGCCCCCGCGCGAGGGACGCTACTCGTTCCCCTGCGGTGCTGAACTCTCGTGGCGGGCGGCATCCCTTCACCCCGGCTCGCGACCCGAGCCGGCGACCCCGGCCGGTGGCCGCCCGGACGAACTCCGGGCGGCCACCGGTTTCATCGGAGGCACCATGCTGACCGGCCTGCACCACGTCCAGCTCGCCGCCCCGCCCGGCTCCGAACCCGCACTGCGCGCCTTCTACGGCGGCGTCCTCGGCCTCACCGAGATCCCCAAACCGCCCGCCCTCGCCGCCCGCGGCGGCGCCTGGTTCCGCGGCCCCGGCCTGGAACTGCACCTCGGCATCGAGCCGGACTTCCGGCCCGCCCGCAAAGCCCACCCCGGCCTGCTCGTCCACGACCTGGACGCCCTCGCCGCCCGCCTGAAGGAGGCCGGGCACCAGGTCCGCCCCGACGACCTGTTCCTCGGCCACCGCCGCTGCTACGCCGACGACCCGGTGGGCAACCGCCTGGAGTTCCTCCAGCCCCGCTGACCCCTCACCCGGCCGGCTGCGGCTCACGCTCGCTGATGGCGGCCTCCATACGGGCCAGGTTCCGGCGCTCCCACCACAGAGAACCCCCGAACCCGGCCGCCATGAACAGCAGGCCGGCGAACGCCGCCCAGTGCAGCCAGACCGGCGTTTCGCCGCTGAGCGCGCGGACCAGCGAGACCAGCGCCAGCAGCGAGAACCACGCGAGCACCGCCGCGCGCGTCCAGCGGCCGGTCCGGCGGCGGTCGGCATAGGACAGCGCGGCACCGTCCAGGGCCGGATCGTCAGGCGCCCGGCCCTGCCGCACCGCGGCGATGATCTGATCCCGCTCCGCGGGATCCTCCACCCCGATCGCGCGCTGCCGCCGCCGGAGCACCGCGGCGGCGATCCTCCACCACGCCAGGGCCGTCAGCGCGACCAGCCCGGCCACCAGGAGCCACGGGACGGGCCCGTGCGCCCGCCCGCTCTTCAGCAGGCCGGCCGTCAGGCCGGCGCCCAGCGCGAGAACAGGGGCCGCGAACAGCACCGCCATCCGCGGCTGGAACCGAAAAGAACGCATGCCCAGGGGGATCCCCCCTGGGCATGCGGCAAACGATCACGGCCGGAACCGGTCAGAGCGTCGGGACCTCGGTGTCGAACTCGTCGAACAGATGCGCCGGCTCGTCGTCCCGGCGGCCCTTGCGCTGATCGCGCGCGGCCCGCGCCGCCGCCTTCTCCTCGGCCTTCTCCGCCCGCGCGGCCGCCTTCTCCGCCCGCTTGCCCTGCCGCTCCAGCTCCTTGCGGCGCCGGCGCGGATCCAGCGACGGCCTCGGCTCCAGACCCGACAGGCCGTTCCAGGCGAGGTTGACCACGTGCGCGGCCACCTCCTCGCGCTTGGGCTTGCGCACGTCCAGCCACCACTGCCCGGTCAGCGCCACCATCCCGACCAGCATCTGCGCGTACATCGGCGCGAACTTGTCGTCATAGTCGTGCCGGTCCAGCTCCTGCGCCATCAGATGCTCGACCTCACCGGCGATCTCGCTCAGCAGGCTCGCATAGCTGCCGGTGCCGGTACCGCCGTGCGAATCGCGGACCAGGATGCGAAAACCGTCCGGATGCTCCTCGATGTACTCCAGCAGCGCCAGCGCCGCCTTCTCCAGCTTGGCCCGGTAGTGGACCGCCGAGTTCAGCGACTCGGTCACCAGCGCCAGCAGCTTCTCGAACTCACGGTCGACGACGACCGCGTACAGGCCCTCCTTGCCGCCGAAGTGCTCGTAGACGACCGGCTTGGACACGCCCGCGGCCGCGGCGATCTCCTCCACCGAGGTACCGCCGAGGCCGCGCTCGGCGAACAGCGTCCGGCCGATGTCCAGCAGCTGCTCGCGTCGTTCCTTGCCGGTCATCCGCTTGCGGCGAGACCGTGGGGCTGGTTCAGTCACGGTGTCAATTGTGACGCTCACGCAGGCTGCTTCGCGCGCTTGGCCGCGAGCCGCGCCTCGGTCGGCCACCGCACGTCGCGCGCCCAGCCGGCCTTCTCGAACAGCCAGATGATCCGCGCACTGATGTCGACCTGCCCCTTCAGCACCCCGTGCCGCGCGCACGTCGGGTCCGAGTGGTGCAGGTTGTGCCAGGACTCGCCGAGGGACGGGATCGCCAGCCACCACACGTTGCGCGACTTGTCGCGGACCTCGAACTCCTCCTTGCCGAAGGTGTGGCAGATCGAGTTGATCGACCAGGTGACGTGGTGCACCAGCGTGATCCGCACGAACCCGGCCCAGAACAGCGCCGTCAGCGCGCCCTGCCAGGACATCGTCAGCAGCCCGCCGAGCGCGGCCGGCAGCAGGAACGACACCGCGACCAGGCCCGGGAACCAGCGGTGGAGCGTCACGATGTCGCGGTCGTTCAGCAGGTCCTTGGCGAAACGCTGCTTGGAGGTGCGGTCGCCGTTGAACAGCCAGCCGTAGTGCGCCCAGCCGAGGCCCTTGGCGAGGGCCTTCCAGTCGTCGCCGAACCGCCACGGCGAGTGCGGGTCGTTCTCCTTGTCGGAGTGCTTGTGGTGCCGGCGGTGGTCGGCGACCCAGGTGATGACCGGGCCCTCCATCGCCAGGCTGCCCGCGATCGCCAGGAAGATCTTCAGGCCGCGGCCGGCCTTGAACGAGCCGTGCGTGAAGTAGCGGTGGTAGCCGACCGTGATGCCGCCCGCCGAGATCAGGTAGAAGACCGCGGTGACGAGCACGTCGCTCCAGCCGAGGAAGCTTCCCCAGGCGAGCGGGACCGCCGCGAACAGGGCGAGGAAGGGGACCCCGGTGAAGACCCCGATGAGAACGCGTTCGGCCGTCTTGCGCGAGCCCATCTCCAGCTCGGGGCGGCTCTGTGGTCTGGTGGGGGTTTCGACGGGGGCTGTGGTCATACGGGCACCGCTTCCTGCTCTGTGGGACAGCCTTACTTACGCCACCGTAACCTACGGTTCCGTAGGTTGGACAGGGCCGCCAGGTAAAAACACTGGGGCCCCGGGGGCAGGGAGACAAGACTCACCGCCGGGACAGCTCGCAACGATCACGAGGAAGGTCCGCGATGACCCTCACCCCAGCCCAACGCTCGGCCCTCGCCCAACGTTCGCTCGACGGGCTCTCCGTCGGCGACGCGTTCGGCGACCAGTTCTTCCTGCTCGTCAACGGCGACGTCTCGCGCCGAACCGGCCTGCCCACGGCGCCATGGGCCTGGTCGGACGACACGGAGATGGCCTGCTCGGTGACAACCGTTCTAAACCACCACGGGCAGGTACACCAGGATGCCCTGGCCGCCTCCTTCGCCGACCACCTCGACCTTTCCCGAGGCTACGGCTACGGAGCGGCGCTGCTCCTCGAACGCGTCCAGCGCGGCGACCCCTGGCAGGACGCCACCCGCGAACTCTTCGACGGCAAAGGCTCCTACGGCAACGGCGCCGCCATGCGCGTCGCACCCCTCGGCGCCTACTTCAGTGACGACCTCCAGCGAGCCGCCGAACAGGCCGCCCTGTCCGCCGAGGTCACCCACGCCCACCCCGAAGGAATCGCCGGCGCCGTCGCCACCGCCGTCGCAGCAGCCTACGTCGCCTCCACCCAAGGAACCGCCATCACACCCCGCGACGTCATCAACGCCGCCCTGGAATGGACGACCATGGGCGAATACGTCCGCCGCGGCCTCCAGCGCGCCCTGAAACTCCTCACCGCCACCCCCGAGCAGGCAGCCCACGAACTCGGCAACGGCAGCCGCATCACCGCCCACGACACCGTCCCCTTCGCCCTCTGGACCGCCGCCACCCGCCTCACCGACTACGAGGCCGCCGTCCGCGCCTGCGTCCTCGTCGGCGGCGACATGGACACCACCGCCGCCATCGCCGGAGGCGTCGTCGCCGCCCACCTCGGCCCCGAAGGCATCCCGGACGGCTGGCTCACCCACCGCGAACCCCTCCCCGCCTGGCTCGACTGACCACCTTCTGTGACCACTCGATCGCAGATTGTCAGAGGGTCGCCGTAGCGTTCACGGCATGGCTAAACCCCTCGAACAGGCCCGAGCCCGCGAACTCCGCGCCCAGGGCAAGTCCCTCAAAGCGATCGCCGCCGAACTGGGCGTCTCCAAGAGCACCTGCTCCCTCTGGCTGCGTGACATGCCCCTGTCGATCAGTAAGGAGGAACAGACCAGGCGCTCGCGAGCGGCACGCGAGCCTGGTGAGAAGGTTCGCCAAGCTGCCATAGCCGCGCTGCGATTGGAGACGAAGTTGCGAGCAGCCCGGATGATCGGTGAGCTGAGCGACCAAGACCTGCTCCTGGCGGGCGCGATCATCTACTGGTGCGAGGGCGGCAAGGCTAAACCGCACAGCGGCCGCAACCGTGTCGAAATGATCAACAGCGATCCCATGGTGATCGAGCTCTTCCTTCGCTTCCTTGCGGTTGCCGGAGTGGAAGGCGATCGACTGCGCTTTCAGATTCAGATCCACGAAACCGCCGACCTTGAAGGGGCTCAGCGGTTCTGGTCGGAGCTGGTGGGGGTGGAGGCCGGGCAGTTCAACCGAACCGGCATCAAGCCGGTCAGCCGGCAGACGAATCGCAAGAACACCGGTGCCGACTATCGCGGCTGCCTGCGGATCGGGGTGCTGCGGAGTGCCGAGCTCTACCATCAGATCGCCGGGTGGGCGCACGTCGCCATGAGTGCGGCGGCTCGCGGACTCCGTGATGATTTCGGCGAGACGCGTCTCATGAACGATGGAGCGATCGTGCCCTCGGCCCGGCTCGCCCCGGAAGATGTGGACTCCGGCGGACTTCCTGATGAGGCCAGGGCACTTCGAAGGCGGGCCGTGGAGTTGCGCCGGGCCGGATGGTCACGGGCTGCGATCGGCCGAGCCTTGAATCTGCGGGACGGGGCGATCCTCGGGCAACTGCTTCGCGGGGAACCGCCGGCCACCGAGTGGCTGGAGCGGGCTTCGGCCTGGGAACGGATCGAAGAACAGGCACATGAGCTGCGTGCCCAGGGATGGGGGTACCGACGGATCTCCGACCGCCTGGCCGTCCCCAGGTGGCAGGTCCAAGCATGGTTGCGCGAATCCGAAGAGCCGGGGAGTCCCCAGGCGCCAGAAGAGGACATCCGTGTCGAAGCCATGCGGAAGTACTGGAAGGAGCGGACGGCCCGGAGCGGAATCGAGTCTCGCTTGGTCTCAGAGGCCGCCGCTGAGCAGATCGGTGAGATGGGCCTCCGGGAGATCCTGATGGCGGGGGCGCTCGCATACTGGTGCGAAGGGGCCAAGGACAAGCCGTACCGCCTCTACGAGAGAGTACGTTTCATTAACAGTGATCCGCTGCTGGTGCGGGCCTTCCTGGGGTTTCTCCGCGCGGCGGAGGTCGATCGCTCACGCTGGTCCTTGCGGTTGCACATCCATGAAAGCGGCGATCTGGAACGTGCCCGCGACTTCTGGATGCAGGAGACCGGTCTGCCGCGATCGGCCTTCGCCAAGGACAGGATCAAGCGCCACGTGCCCAAGATCGTGTACTCGGAGGAGCGGCAGCAGGAGTACCACGGGTGCCTGGAGGTGGACGTGGCCAAGAGCGCCGACCTCTACCGGCGGGTCGAAGGGTGGGCGATCGGAGCCATGGTGGGGGAGCGACGCGCAGAGGAGCGCTGGAGGGAGGCCGCTGGGACTGACCCGCCGACTGGGACACGGTAATTTGGTTTGCGTGCCGGCGGCAAAGGACCGGTATCGTAGTTGCTGGTCAGTGTCTGCCTGTGCAGGCTGATCAGCCATTCCGCCGTGGCGTAATAGGGAACGCAGCAGGTTTTGGTCCTGAAGATTCTAGGTTCGAGTCCTAGCGGCGGAGCAATTCTTTTTGTATAATACCCTGCTCTGTGTGCTGCGGTGATTGATGATGCCACCTCTGCCCGGCGGACTCGTCGGCCGGGGGGCGGGCGGCCAACCGGGTGCCCCGGGGTGACAGATCCGGGCGTGGCGGTATCCTTCGGGTGTCGGGTGAGCTGCGGCTTCGCCATGCCCTGGTGCGGTGGCCCTGTGGCCGAGCGATCCCGAGCCGATTCCCGTCCGCAATGCCGAGGAGCCTCTTCGTGAGCGCGAGCCGCCCGGCTGCTGTCATCGTCCTCGCCGCCGGCGAGGGCACCCGGATGAAGTCCCGGACTTCCAAGATCCTGCATGAACTGGGCGGGCGAACGATGGTCGGCCATGTGCTGGCCGCCGCCCGTGAACTGGAGCCCGAGCGGCTCGTCGTCGTCGTCGGCCATCGGCGCGAGCAGGTGATCGAGCATCTGGCGGAGCACGCGCCGGATGCGGTGCCTGTCGTGCAGGAGCGCCAGGGGGGTACCGGGCATGCGGTCCGGGTCGCTCTGGAGCAGGTGGGGGAGTTGCGCGGGACGGTGGTGGTCACCAATGGCGATCATCCGTTGCTGCGCGGGGAGACGCTGGCGGCGATGGTGCGGGCGCATGAGGAGGACGGCAATGCCGTGACGATCCTCACCACCGAGATGCCTGACGCGACCGGTTATGGCCGCATTGTCCGGGAGGACGGCGGGGCGGTGGCGGCGATCGTGGAGCACAAGGACGCCACGGCGGAGCAGCGGGCCATCAGTGAGATCAATGTCGGCATGTACGCGTTCGACGGCGCGCTGCTGGCGGGTGCGCTGAAGCGGGTGACGACCGACAACGCCGGTGGTGAGGAGTACCTCACCGATGTGGTGGCGATCCTGCGGGGCGATGGTCATCGCGCCGGTGCGTACCTGAGCGAGGACTGGGTCGAGACGCAGGGCGTCAACGACCGGGTGCAGTTGGCCCAGGCGCGGCGGCAGCTGAACGACCGGGTCCTGGAGGCGCATATGCGGGCCGGGGTGACGATCGTGGATCCGGCGTCGACGTGGATCGATGTGCAGGTGTCGGCGGAGCGGGACGCGGTGGTGCATCCGAACACGCAGCTGCACGGTGCGACGCGGCTGGGCGAGGGTGCGCAGGTGGGGCCGGGGTGCACGCTGACCGACACGGTGGTGGGCGCGGAGGCCGTGGTGGTGAACGCGGTGTGCGTGGGCGCGGAGATCGGGCCGGAGGCGTCGGTGGGTCCGTACGCGTATCTGCGGCCGGGGACGGTGCTGGCGCGCAAGGCGAAGGCCGGCACGTATGTGGAGATGAAGAACGCGCAGGTCGGTGAGGGGTCGAAGGTCCCGCATCTGACGTATGTGGGCGACGCGGAGATCGGGACGGGGTCCAACATCGGGGCCAGTTCGGTGTTCGTGAACTACGACGGTGTGAACAAGCACCGCAGCGTGATCGGTGATCACGTGAAGGTGGGCAGCGACAACATGATCGTCGCGCCCGTGTCGGTCGGGGACGGTGCCTATACGGCGGCCGGTTCCGTCATCGTCAACGACGTTCCCCCTGGGGCGATGGCCGTCGCGCGAGGTCAGCAGCGCAATATTGAGGGGTGGGTGGAGCGCAGGCGCGCCGGTACCCCTGCTGCGGAGGCGGCGCGCCGGGCCCGGGAGGGCCGGGGCGGGGAGTGAGCGCCGCCGGCCCGGATGAGTTTCGTGCCTCGCGGGGCGCGGTTGTGGAAGATCCATTGAGGGGGAGTTGTCAGAGGTGAGTGGGATCAAGGCGAGTGGCCAGAAGAAGCTGATGCTCTTCACGGGCCGTGCCGACCCGGAGCTGGCCAAGGAGGTGGCCGAGAACCTCAACGTCGAGCTCACGCCGACCTCGGCGTACGACTTCGCCAACGGTGAGACGTTCGTTCGGTTCCTGGAGTCGGTGCGTGGTTCGGACGCCTTCGTGATCCAGAGCCACACGGCTCCCATCAATCAGTGGATCATGGAGCAGCTGATCATGGTGGACGCGCTGAAGCGCGCGTCGGCCAAGCGGATCACCGTGGTCGCGCCGTTCTTCGGGTACGCGCGGCAGGACAAGAAGCACCGGGGCCGCGAGCCGATCTCGGCGCGGCTGATGGCGGACCTGTTCAAGACGGCGGGCGCGGACCGGCTGATCACGGTGGACCTGCACACGGCGCAGATCCAGGGGTTCTTCGACGGGCCGGTGGACCACCTGTTCGCGCTGGACCTGCTGGCGGACCACTTCGAGTCGCGGCTGGACCTGTCGCAGGTGACGGTGGTGGCGCCGGACGCGGGCCGGGTGCGGGTGACCGAGCGCTGGTCGGACCGGCTGGGCGGGGTGCCGATGGCGATCATCCACAAGAAGCGTGATCCCGAGGTCGCCAACGAGGTGAAGGTCTTCGACGTGGTGGGCGAGGTCAAGGGCCGCACCTGCGTGATCGTCGACGACATGATCGACACCGGTGGCACGATCGTGAAGGCGGCGGACGCGCTGTTCGACCATGGCGCGACCAAGGTCGTGGTGGCGGCGACGCACGGGGTGCTGTCGGGTCCGGCGGTGGACCGGCTGAAGAACTCGCGCATCTCCGAGGTGATCCTCACCAACACGCTGCCGATCCCCGAGGACAAGCAGTTCGACAAGCTGACGGTGCTGTCGATCGCGCCGCTGGTCGCGCGGGCGATCAACGAGGTGTTCAGCGACGGTTCGGTGACGAGCCTGTTCGGCGGGCACAGCTGAGGTAGCGGGATGTGGCCCGGGGTCCGCCGTGTCGGCGGGCCCCGGGCCTTTTCTTCCGGGTGGCGCGGGTGGTAGTGGCGTCCCGGTGGCTTGGGGCGTTGCGGCGATCGGCTAGACTTCTTCAATCCGCGTATGCCCCGGGTCGTCCAGTGCGGTTTCCGGCACAGGTCCCGTACTCCCTGGGGAACGCAAAGAATCTTCGAGGCGCCTGACGCATCGAGCTACGCCTGATTCGCTCTGTCCGTAGCGGACGTCCAATGCCGGACGGCCGTGGATCGCAACAAACGAGGAGTTTCCGCCGTGTCCGAGGTACGTATCGCCGCCGAGCCGCGCACCGAGTTCGGCAAGGGCGCCTCGCGCCGCACCCGCCGCGCCGGCAAGGTGCCCGCCGTCCTCTACGGCCACGGCACCGACCCGCAGCACATCTCGCTGCCGGGCCACGAGCTGATGCTCGCGCTGAAGACCCCGAACGTGCTGCTCACCATCGAGGGTCTCGGTTCGGGTTCGGAGCTGGCGCTGCCGAAGGACGTGCAGCGCGACCCGATCAAGGGTTTCCTGGAGCACGTCGACCTGCTGCTGGTCAAGCGGGGCGAGAAGGTCACCGTCGACATCCCGCTGAACCTGACCGGTGAGGTGGCCGTGGGCGGGCAGGTGCAGCAGGAGCTGGTGCAGCTGTCGATCGAGGCCGAGGCCACGCACATCCCCGAGGCCATCGACGTGGACATCGCGGGCCTGGCCGTCGGCGACCAGCTGCTGGCCAAGGACGTGCAGCTGCCGCGCGGTGCCGCGCTGGCCACCGACGAGGACGCGATGGTGCTGCAGATCGCCGACGCGGCCGCCGCGGCCGCCGCGATGGAGGAGAGCACCGAGACCGAGGGCGCCGCCGAGGCCGAGGCCGAGGTCGAGGGCGTCTCCGACGCCGAGCCCGCCGCCGAGTAGTGGTGGACGCCGCCCGGTTCCGGGCGGCTTGCGGTTCTTTCACGGCCCCCGCGGGTGTTCATCGGCGGGGGCCGTCGCATGGGTGTGAGGAGTTCGGGTGAGCGCGGACCTGTGGCTGGTGGTGGGGCTGGGGAACCCGGGCCCGTCCTATGCCGGGAACCGGCACAACGCCGGGTTCATGGTGCTGGACGTGCTGGCCGGGCGCGTTGGCGGGAAGTTCAAGGCGCACAAAGCGCGCGCGGACGTCCTGGAGGGGCGGCTCGCCGGGGCGCGTGTGGTGCTGGCCAAGCCGCGCACCTACATGAACGAGTCGGGCGGCCCGGTGAAGGGCCTCTGCGACTTCTACAAGGTTCCGCTGGAGCGGGTCGTCGTCGTGCACGACGAGCTGGACATCCCCTTCTCGGCGCTGCGCCTGAAGAAGGGCGGCGGCGACAACGGCCACAACGGGCTGCGCTCCATCACCAAGTCGCTCGGCGGTAAGGACTATCTGCGGGTGCGGTTCGGCGTGGGCCGGCCGCCGGGCCGGATGGACGCGGCGGCGTTCGTGCTGAAGGACTTCTCCGCCACCGAGCGCAGGGAGCTCGACCTGAACGTCGAGCAGGCCGCGGACGCGGTCGAGGCGCTGATCGTCCACGGGCTGGACGCGGCGCAGAACACCTTCCACGCGGGGTGACCGGCCCCGGTTGCGGCCGGTTCCGGCCGAACCGGGGAAATGGCCGGTTCGAGACGGCGGAGGGCACTGCGTCCCTGATGAGACGGCCGTAGGATGCAGCCGAGGACGCGGGGGACACATGTGAACCTGACGTACCGTTCGGCCGTCTTGGAGAGAGATCGCACACCTTGTCGCGTGCGTGAATGCAGGGCCAGCGTTGGGGGAGGCGTCCATGGCGGTCGTTGACGAGGTTCGGACCGAGGTCGCGGCCGGGCCGGGGGAACAGTACGTTCCCGTGCAGCGCTGGCCGCTGTGGTACCGCCGGGCGGCCTACGCGCTGGACTTCCTCAGCATGCTGCTGGCCTGCCTGGTGGCGTTCGTGCTGCGGTTCCCCGGCCTGCCGAGCGAGCCGACGACGCCCTATGCCGCGCTGACGGTGGCGCTGCCGGTCGTGTGGCTGCTGGTGCTGGCGATGTGCCGCGCCTACCAGCCGCGCTACACCGGCGTCGGGTACGAGGAGTTCCACCGGGTGCTGCGCGCCGGGTTCATCCTCACCGCGGCCGTCGCGGTCGTCGCCTACGCCACCAAGACCGAGATCGCGCGCGGGTACGTGGTGATGGCGCTGCCCTTCGGCACGTTCTTGAACCTGGTCGCCCGGTACCGGCTGCGCAAGTGGCTGCACCGCCAGCGCTGGAAGGGCGAGTGCATGCGGCGGGTCGTCGCGGTCGGGCACCGCGCCGCGGTCGGCGACCTGATCCGGCTGCTGCGGCAGAAGGCCTACCACGGCATGGACATCGTCGCGGTGTGCCTGCCGCCCGCGCTGACCAGCGGCGACGACGCGGTCGCCGAGGTCGAGGGGGTGCCGGTGCTCGGCGACTTCGGGCAGGCCGCGGCGGTGGTGGAGCACCTCGGCGCCGACTCGGTCGCGGTGCTGGCCTGCCCGGAGATGGACGGTGTCGCGCTGCGCCGGCTGGCCTGGCAGATCGAGCGCGACGACGTGGAGCTGGTCGTGGCGCCCGCGCTGATGGACGTGACCGGCCCGCGCATCTCGATCCGCCCGGTCGCGGGGCTGCCGCTGCTGCACGTGGAGCACCCCGAGCTGGAGGGCGGCCGCAAGATCTTCAAGGATCTGTTCGACCGCAGCGGCGCGCTGTTCGGGCTGGTGGCGCTGGCGCCGCTGCTGTTCGTGGTCGCGGTGCTGATCCGGATGACCAGCAACGGCCCGGTGCTGTTCCGCCAGACGCGGGTCGGCCGCGACGGCCGCGAGTTCACCGTGTTCAAGTTCCGCACGATGGTCGCCGACGCCGAGGCGCGCAAGCACACGCTGCTGGAGCACAACGAGAACGACGGCGTCCTGTTCAAGATCAAGGCCGATCCGCGCATCACCGGCGTCGGCCGGTGGCTGCGCCGCTACTCCCTGGACGAGCTGCCGCAGCTGCTGAACGTGCTGCGCGGCGACATGTCGCTGGTCGGGCCGCGGCCGCCGCTGCCCGAGGAGGTCGCCCGGTACGGCGGGGACGTGCACCGCCGGCTGGTGGTCAAGCCCGGCCTCACCGGCCTGTGGCAGGTGAGCGGCCGCTCCGACCTGTCGTGGGAGGAGTCGGTGCGGCTGGACCTGCGCTACGTCGACAACTGGTCGCTGGCGCTGGACCTGCAGATCATGTGGAAGACCGGCGCGGCGGTCTTCCGCGGCTCGGGCGCCTACTAGCGGCGCCGCATACCCCCGCCCCGCCCGGCGGCGGCCCGGTGTACGTGAGAATGTATACCGAACAGACCAGCCGAGTCGGGAATGTGATCGAGGGATGACGGAGCACACGGCGCAGGACGACCACGCGCTGGCGGGGCGGCTCGCCGAGGCCGCGGGACGCCTGCTGCTGGGCGTCAGGGACGAGCTGGGGTTCGCCGACGCGCGGGCCCTGAAGGACACCGGCGACCTGCGGGCGCACGAGTACCTGATGGCCGCCCTGGCCGAGTGTCGTCCCGGCGACGCGATCCTGTCGGAGGAGGGCCGCACGTCGGTCGCGGGCAAGCGCGCGCGGGGCGACGAGCGCGCGCCCACCGGCAACACCGCCACCGGTGACCGGCTCGCCGCCGACCGCGTCTGGATCATCGACCCGCTCGACGGGACCCGCGAGTTCTCCGAGGAGGGCCGCCGCGACTGGGCCGTCCACGTCGCGCTGTGGGAACGCCGCGCGGGCGGCGGGGCCGGCGGGCTGACCGCCGGGGCGGTCGCGCTGCCCGCGCAGGGTGTGACGTTGCGCACGTCGCCGGACGGCGCGCTGGCGGGCGCCGAACCCCTGCGCGTCCGCCCGCCGCGGGAGGGCCGGCTGCGCATCGCGGTCAGCCGCACCCGGCCGCCGCAGTTCGTCACCGAGCTGGCCGGAAAGCTCGGCCTGGACGTGGAACTCGTGCCGATCGGGTCGGCCGGAGCGAAGATCTCCGCGGTGCTGCTCGGCGACGTCGACGCCTACCTGCACGCCGGCGGCCAGTACGAGTGGGACTCGGCCGCGCCGGCCGCCGTCGCCCTCGCCGCGGGCGCGCACGCCTCCCGGATCGACGGCTCCCCCCTGGCCTACAACCGGAGGGACCCGAGGCTGCCGGATATCCTGGTGTGCCATCCCGTGTCGTCATCGACGCTGCTGACCGGCATACGGGACGTGAGCGACGCACTGCCCGAGTGACCCCCGGGCGACCGCCCGGAACAGCTTCCGGCGAATCGCCGTTCAGACCGATTGGGCGCGGCGCCGTGCCACGGCCCCATCGGTGCACCCTTGCCAACAGCGTGGAGAGAGCCCCAGACATGCAGCGCTGCGATTATCTGCTGTCCCAGCTAGACGTCCTCGAAGCCGAGTCCATCCAGATCATCCGGGAGGTGGCGGCCGAGTTCGAACGCCCGGTCCTGCTGTTCTCCGGCGGCAAGGACAGCATCGTGATGCTGCGCCTGGCCCAGAAGGCGTTCTGGCCCGCCCCGGTGCCCTTCCCCGTCATGCACGTCGACACCGGCCACAACTTCCCCGAGGTCATCGAGTACCGCGACCGCCGCGTCGCCGAGACCGGCGTCCGCCTCGTCGTCGCCTCGGTGCAGGACTCCATCGACGCCGGCCGCGTGGTGGAGGAGACCGGCCGCCGCGCCAGCCGCAACCGGCTGCAGACCACCACGCTGCTGGACGCGATCGAGGAGCACCGCTTCGACGCCGCGTTCGGCGGCGCCCGCCGCGACGAGGAGAAGGCCCGCGCCAAGGAGCGCGTGGTGTCCTTCCGCGACGAGTTCGGGCAGTGGGACCCCAAGAACCAGCGCCCCGAGCTGTGGAACCTGTACAACACCCGGATCCGCCAGGGCGAGCACGTGCGGGTGTTCCCGCTGTCCAACTGGACCGAGCTGGACATCTGGGACTACATCCGGCGCGAGGAGCTGGAGCTGCCCTCGATCTACTTCGCGCACGAGCGGCGCGTGTTCGAGCGCGACGGCATGCTGCTGGCCGACATCGAGTACGCCAACCGCGGCGACGACGAGCCGGCGTTCACCGCCACCGTCCGCTACCGCACCGTCGGCGACGCGTCCTGCACCGGCGCGGTCAAGTCGTCCGCGACCACCCTGGACGAGGTCATCGAGGAGATCGCGGCGACGCGCATCACCGAGCGCGGCCAGACCCGCGCCGACGACCGGGCCAGCGAGGCCGCCATGGAGGACCGCAAGAAGGAGGGCTACTTCTAATGGCCGCCCACAACATGGACATCCTGCGGTTCGCCACGGCGGGCAGCGTCGACGACGGCAAGTCCACCCTGATCGGGCGGCTGCTGTTCGACTCCAAGTCGATCTTCGAGGACCAGCTGGAGTCGGTGGAGCGCACCAGCGCCGACCGCGGCGAGGAGTACACCAACCTCGCGCTGCTCACCGACGGCCTGCGCGCCGAGCGCGAGCAGGGCATCACCATCGACGTGGCCTACCGCTACTTCGCCACGCCGCGGCGCAAGTTCATCATCGCCGACACCCCCGGGCACATCCAGTACACCCGCAACATGGTCACCGGCGCCTCCACCGCCGACCTGGCGATCATCCTGGTGGACGCGCGCAAGGGCATCCTGGAGCAGTCGCGCCGGCACGCCTTCCTGGCGACCCTGCTGAAGGTGCCGCACCTGGTCGTGGCGGTGAACAAGATGGACCTGGTCGCCTACGACCAGGCCGTCTACGAGTCGATCGTGGACGAGTTCACCGCGTTCGCGTCCAAGCTGGAGATCACCGACCTGTCCTTCATCCCGCTGTCGGCGCTGCACGGCGACAACGTGGTGGAGCGGTCGGTGAACATGCCCTGGTACGAGGGCAGCTCGCTGCTGCACCACCTGGAGCACGTGCACATCGCCTCCGACCGCAACCTGATCGACGTGCGGTTCCCGGTGCAGTACGTGATCCGGCCGCACGCCTCCACCGACCCCGAGCTGCACGACTACCGCGGCTACGCGGGCCAGGTCGCCGGCGGGGTGCTGAAGCCCGGCGACGAGGTGGTGCACCTGCCGTCGGGGCTCACCACCACCATCGCCCACATCGACGGGCCCGCCGGGCCCGTCGCCGAGGCCTACCCGCCGATGTCGGTGACGCTGCGCCTGGCCGACGACATCGACATCTCCCGCGGCGACATGATCGCCCGGCCGAACAACCGGCCCGAGGTCGCCCAGGACCTGGAGGCGATGGTCTGCTGGATGACCCCCGACCGGCAGCTGACGCCGCGCACCCGGCTGGTGCTGAAGCACACCACCCGCACCGCCAAGGCGATGGTCAAGGACCTGAACTACCGGCTGGACGTCAACACCCTGCACCGCGACGAGCAGGCCACCGGCCTCGGCCTGAACGAGATCGGCCGGATCTCGCTGCGGGTCACCCAGCCGCTGTTCGTCGACGACTACGGCCGCAACCGGCTGACCGGCGGCTTCATCCTCATCGACGAGGCCACCAACAACACCGTCGGCGCCGGAATGATCATCGGCGCGAAGTAGGACGCCCGGGAGGGCGGGCGGGTTCACGGCCCCTACCGGCCAGCGCGTTCCCGGCCTAGGGGAACGCCAAGGCCGGGTAATGTCGGGGGCGCAATCCTCCCCCTGGCACCACTGGAGCCACCGTGAACCAGCCCGTCCCGCCGGGACCGCCTCCCCGGACCGCCGCGTGAAGGCGCTCGTGCTGGCGGGCGGCGCCGGATCCCGGCTGCGCCCGATCACCCACACCTCGGCCAAGCAGCTCGTCCCGGTCGCCAACAAGCCGGTGCTGTTCTACGGCCTGGAGGCCATCCGCGACGCCGGCATCACCGAGGTCGGCATCGTCGTCGGCGACACCGCCGCCGAGATCCAGGGCGCCGTCGGCGACGGCTCGGCGTTCGGCCTGCAGGTCACCTACCTGCCGCAGGACGCCCCCCGCGGCCTCGCGCACGCCGTCCTCATCGCCCGCGACTTCCTCGGCGGCGACGACTTCGTCATGTACCTGGGCGACAACTTCATCGTCGGCGGCATCAGCGACCTGGTCGGGCGGTTCCGCGCCGAGCGGCCGCAGGCGCAGATCATGCTCACCCGCGTGTCGGACCCGCGCGCGTTCGGCGTCGCCGAGCTCGACGCCGCCGGCCGCGTCGTCGGCCTGGAGGAGAAGCCGGCCGAGCCCAAGAGCGACCTGGCGCTGGTCGGCGTCTACATCTTCAGCGCCGCGGTGCACGAGGCCGTCGCGCGGCTGAAGCCGTCCTGGCGCGACGAGCTGGAGATCACCGACGCGATCCAGGGCCTCATCGACGACGGGCTGCGGGTGGAGTCCACCGTCATCTCCGGCTACTGGAAGGACACCGGCAACGTCACCGACATGCTGGAGGTCAACCGGCTGGTGCTGGAGAGCGTCGAACCCTGTGTGCAGGGGCGGGTGGACGAGACCAGCGAGCTGATCGGCCGGGTGGTCGTCGAGGAGGGCGCGACCGTCACCGGGTCGCGCATCGTCGGCCCCGCCATCGTCGGCGCCGGCAGCACCGTCCGCGACTCCTACGTCGGCCCCTTCACCTCCATCGACCGCGACTGCGCGGTCATCGACAGCGAGATCGAGTACTCGATCGTGCTGCGCGGCGCCTCCATCGACGGCGTCGGCCGCATCGAGGTCTCGCTCATCGGCCGCGAGGCCCGCGTCACCCCCGCCCCCCGCGTCCCCAAAGCCCACCGCCTCGTCCTGGGAGACCACAGCACCGTGCAGATCAGCAAATGACCCGCGTCCTGGTCACCGGCGGCGCCGGTTTCATCGGATCGCAGTACGTGCGCGACCTGGTCGCCGGCGCCTACCCGGCGTTCGCCGGCGCCGAGGTCACCGTGCTGGACAAGCTCACCTACGCCGGCAACCTGGCCAACCTGGAGCCCGCCGAGGGCGGCTTCACGTTCGTGCGCGGCGACATCTGCGACGCCGCGCTGCTGGCGGAGCTGGTGCCCGGCCACGACGTGGTGCTGAACTTCGCCGCCGAGTCGCACGTCGACCGGTCGATCGCCAGCGCCGGGGAATTCGTGCGCACCAACGTGCTCGGCGTGCAGACGCTCATGCAGGCGTGCCTGGACGCCGGCACCCCGCGCGTGGTGCAGGTGTCCACCGACGAGGTGTACGGCAGCATCGACGCCGGGTCGTGGGACGAGGACGCGCCGCTCGCGCCGAACTCGCCCTACTCGGCCGCCAAGGCCGGCGGCGACATGATCGCGCGGGCGTACGCGCGCACCCACGGGCTGCCGGTCAGCATCACCCGCTGCGGCAACAACTACGGGCCGTACCAGTTCCCCGAGAAGGTCATCCCGCTGTTCGCCACCAACCTGATGGACGGGCGGTCCGTGCCGCTGTACGGCGACGGCGGCAACGTCCGCGACTGGATCCACGCCGCCGACCACTGCCGCGGCATCCAGCTGGTCGCCGAGCGCGGCGAGCCGGGCGCGGTCTACCACATCGCCGGCACCGCCGAGCTGACGAACCTGGAGCTGACGCAGCGGCTGCTGGACGCGCTCGGCGCCGGCTGGGACCGGGTGGAGCGGGTGCCCGACCGCAAGGGCCACGACCGCCGCTACTCGCTGGACGACGCCAGGCTGCGCGCCCTCGGCTACGCGCCGCGGGTGTCGTTCGAGGACGGCCTGGCCGAGACGGTCCGCTGGTACGCCGACAACCGCGCCTGGTGGGAGCCGCTGAAGAAGCGCGCCGAGGACGCCAGTTGAGCGAGCCGGAGGGGCGCGGCGTCGTCTGGACTGAGGAGCTTGCGACGAGGGAAGACGGCGCCGTAAGGCGCCCTGTAGGCGAGCGGGGAGCACAGTGCGAGCCGGAGGGGCGCGGCGTCGTCTGGACTGAGGAGCTTGCGACGAGGGAAGACGGCGCCGTAAGGCGCCCTGTAGGCGAGCGGGGAGCACAGTGACCTGGATGGTGACGGGGGCCGGGGGGATGCTCGGCACCGAGCTGGTGGGGCGGCTGCGCGCGCGCGGCGCGGACGTCGTCGCGCTGGACCGCGCCGAGCTGGACCTGCTCGACCCGGGCGCGGTGCGCGAGGCGCTGGCGCGGCACCGGCCCGAGGTGATCGTCAACTGCGCCGCGTGGACGGCCGTCGACGACGCCGAGGCCGACGAGGACGCCGCGCTGGCGGTCAACGGGACGGCGGTGGCGGCGCTCGCCGACTGCGACGCCCGCCTGGTCCAGATCTCCACCGACTACGTCTTCGACGGCACCGCGACCGAGCCGTACGCCGAGGACGCGCCCGTCGCGCCCGTCAACGCCTACGGCCGCACCAAGCTGGCCGGGGAGCTGGCCGCCAAGGACGGCTACATCGTCCGCACGGCGTGGCTGTACGGCGCGCACGGCCCGAACTTCGTCCGCACGATGATGCGGCTGGCCGCCGAGCGCGACACCGTCGAGGTCGTCGACGACCAGCTCGGCCAGCCGACGTGGACCGGCGACCTGGCCGAGCAGGTCATCGCGCTCGGCCTCTCCGGCGCGCCGCCCGGCGTCTACCACGGCACCAACGGCGGGCGGACGTCCTGGTACGGCCTGGCCCGCGAGGTGTTCGCGCTGCTCGGCCTCGACCCCGAGCGGGTGCGGCCGACCAGCAGCGAGAAGTTCCCGCGCCCGGCGCCGCGGCCGGCGTTCAGCGTCCTCGGGCACGACCGGTGGGCGGCGGCGGGCCTGGCCCCGATGCGCGACTGGCGCGAGGCCCTGCACGCCGCCTGGCCGGGCCTCAGCCTCTGAGGGAGGCGTAGAAGTCCAGGCACTCCTCGTAGTCGGGGAGCAGGCCGGACTTCTGCGCGTCCGCCAGCGACGGCGCCGCGGCGTCCTTGTCCGACAGGACCGGCTCGATGCCGGCGGGCCACGCGATGGCCAGGTCGGGGTCCAGCGGGTGCACGCCGTGCTCGCGGCCGGGGTTGTAGCCCTCCGAGCACAGGTAGACGACGGTGGTGTCGTCCTCCAGCGCCAGGAACGCGTGCCCGAGCCCTTCGGCGATGTAGAGGCAGCGGCGATTCTGCCCGTCCAGCCGGACGGCCTCCCAGCGGCCGAACGTGGGGGAGCCGACGCGCAGGTCGACCACGACGTCCAGCAGCGCGCCGCGCAGGCAGGTGATGTATTTGGCCTGGCCCGGCGGGACGTCGGCGAAGTGCACGCCGCGCAGCGCCCCGCGCGCCGACACCGAGCAGTTGGCCTGCTCCAGCTTCAGGTCGTAGCCGGTGTGCTCGCGGAGCAGGTCCGCGCGGAACCATTCGTGGAACGAGCCTCGATCGTCGCCATGGATACGAGGTGAGAACAAAAGTGCGCCATTGATGCCGAGTGGTTCCACATGCGGAAGAATGCCACACGCTCGCAGTGGAGGGGGAACGCGTGGAGATGGTCGCCAGTCGTCGGCTGTGTGGCGTCACGGCCTTGGGGCAGGGCGTGGCCTTCGCCCTGATGGCCGCGGCCCCCGCGATGGCCGCTCCCGATCCCGCCGCGACCAGCACCCCGGTGCCCGCCGGCGTCTTCCGCGCGGCGCTGGCGTCCCCCGCCGCGCTGGTGCCCGGCGCCGCGCACGCCGACGCGTGGTGGACCTTCGAGCCCGGCAAGGGCAGGGTGTACGCGCTCGGCGCCGACGGCCGCACCACCGCCGCCTTCACCGCCCCCGGGGTGCCGCGGGTGAGCGCCCTCGCCGTCGCCAGGGGCGACGGCGGCGGCGGGACGCTGGTGTTCGGCGACCTGGAGGGCGCCAAGGACACCGTGACGCTGTACCGCGCCGCCGAGCCCGCGAACCTGGCCGGCGGGAAGCTGGCGGTCAAGGCCTACAAGGTCCGCTTCCCCGACGGCGTGCACAACGGCGGCGTGCTCGCCGCCGACCCCGCCGAGGGCCGCGTCTACCTCATCACCCGCGGCACGAACGCCGCGGGCGTCTACGCGCTGCCCGCCGCGCTCGGCCAGCAGGCCGACAACCGGCTGACCCGGGTGCGGCGGCTGCCGTTCGCCGTCCGGGGCGCCGCGTTCACCCCCGACGGGCGGCTCGTGCTGCGCACCCCCGACGCGGTGCGGGTCCTCGGCGGCGTCCGCGACCGCGTCACCCATGTGCTGCGCTTCACCGGCTCCGGCGCCGCGTTCGGCGTCACCGCCGACGGCCGCCGGGCGCTCGTGGCCGACGCGGGGGCCAGGCCGCGGCTGCGGGCGGTCGCGCTGCCGGGGGCGTCCAGGCAGGCCTCGCGGGACCCCCAGGAGCCCGCGCCGGCGCCGGTGCCGCTCGCCGACCGGCAGCCGCAGCCGATCGACCTGCCCGAGCGGAGCGGCCTGCCCGGCGGCCTGCTCGGCACCGGCGCGCTCGCCGGGCTGGTGCTGCTAGGCGTGCTGGGCGGCGTCAGCTACCTGCACGGGCGCCGCCACGGCGGCTGACGGCGCGCCGGCCGCCACCGGGTCGCCGCCCTGGCGGCGCAGCGTCTCGGCCCACCCCACCAGGACCAGCAGCCAGATGCCCGACACGTTGGCGGGCGCGGCCAGGCCCTCGGTCGTCATGCCGTCGACCAGGAAGAACGCCAAGATGCCGAGGAGCATCCCGGCGTCGGCGCGCAGCGTGCGGTGCCGCGTCATGAACAGCAGCACCATGGCGAGGGTGAGCAGCAGCACCGCCAGCACCGCCGCGCCGAGCGCGCCCTGGTCGACCAGCGCGTTGACGAACGCGTTGTGGCCGCCGCCGAGGCCGATGTCCTCCAGGAACAGGCCGCGGGACGCGCCGAGCCCCCGGCCGAAGATCGGCGACTCGGCGTAGGCCTTCATCGCCAGCGACCACAGCTCGGTCCGCGAGTTCAGCGAGGCGAGCTTCTCGGCGGACTCGCCGCGCGACACGAACGCCATGATCTTGTCGGCGAAGGCGAGCGTGCCCAGCACCGCGACGGCCGTGCCGACCACCACCACGTCCACCCGCCCCTTGGTGCCGCGGGCGGTGGCGAGCAGCACCACCAGCCCCGCGGCGCAGCCGAGCGCGGCGCCGCGGGTGCCCGTGGCGACCAGCGCGCCGCCGAGCACCGCCAGCGCGCCGAGGTAGGCGGCGGGGTGCCAGAGCCGCTCGTGCGGGCCGCCCCAGCGGACCAGGTAGCCGACGGTCAGCAGCAGCGCGACGCCCAGGTACACGCCGGCGATCACCGGGTGCACGTAGAGCCAGTTGAAGCGGTCCTCGGTGTGCTTGGTGCGCGGGAACGGGTGCGCGACGCCGACGCAGACCGACACCAGCACCACGCCGATGAACGCGTGCGCGAGCCGCCGCAGGTCGGCCGGGGTGGCGCGGGACGCGATCCGCTGCGCCACCAGCATGGTGATCAGCAGCTGGGTGCCGCGGACCAGGCCGAGCGACTTGAACGGCGACCAGGCCGCCGACAGCGCCACGTACCCGGCGAACGTCCACGCCGCGAACAGCAGCCCCGTCGTCTTGCGGGTGGGCGACCGCAGCCCGAACCGGTACACCAGGAACAGCGCCGCCGCCCCGTAGACGCCGATCTCCATCAGCACGGTCAGGTCGGCGCTGCCGCCGACGGCCTGGTCCACCTCGCGGCTGCGCAGCTTGTAGTCGCTGGCGAGCATCAGGGCGAGCGGCAGCGCCATCGTCCACAGCCCGGCGGACGGCGCGGGCGGCCGCCGGCCCGGGATCAGCACCGGGCGGGGGAAGGTCATGCGTGGCTCCGTTGGTTCGGGCGGGGGCCTCAGGAGATCCAGGCGCCCTGGTGCAGGGTGCCCGGAGGCCGCTTCACGAGCGCGGCGATCGGGGCGGGCAGCGGCCGGGGGCGCCCGCTCCTCTCCTGCCCGGTCCCCTCGCGGAAGCGCTCCGGGCCCGGGTAGCCGGTGGGCGTACCGCCCCGCCCCGCCCACAGGATCGGTGTGCCCCGGCCCCCAGAATAGGCGTTGCCGTCGATGACCAGCCCCATCCCGGCGGCGCCCCCGCCGGTGGCGTCCTCCACGCACAGGGCGCACCGCGCGCCGGGACGGCCCGCGCCGAACACGTTGTTCCCGACGGTGACCTTCTCGGCGCGCCAGGTCATCTCCGGATCGGCGCCCTTGTACCGCGGGTCGCCGCCGGGCGTGCCGGGCGCGCCCTTGACCCGGCGGTCCTGCACGATCCACAGCCCGCGCTCGTTGCCGGCCACGGTGTTGTTCCAGATCTGCACGTCGGAGGTGTCGTTGACCTTCATGCCGGCGCCGTCGTTGCCGCGGGCGACGTTCCCGGCGACCACGGCCCTGGCGCTCAGCTCCAGCACGAAGCCGTGGTCGGCGTTGCGGACGGCCTTGTCGGCGACCAGGGCGATGTCGCGGACCGACTCGTCCAGCCAGAAGCCCTTGCCGAAGTTGTCGGCGGCGACGCTGTGCTCGATCGTCACCTTCCGCGACCGGGTGATCTTCACGCCGCCCGAGACCGGCGCGTACTTGAAGTGCTCGGTGTTGTTGCCGTCCGCGCGGACCGCGCTCAGCCGCAGGTCGTCGGCGTAGTTGCCGTGCACGCCGAGCAGGCCGTTGCGCGACGCGGTGACCTTGGTCAGCCGGGCGCCGCCGGCGAGCACGCTGAGGCCGGTCGTCGCCGACTCGGTCACCGCGACGTTCTCCACGCCCACCCCGGCCGCGGCGATCTTCACCGTGCCCAGCTGGGGGAGCGCGGTGGCGTAGCGGCGCACCCCGAACCCGCGCAGCACCGACCCGGCGCCGCGCACGGTGACGGCCTCGCCGAGGGTGCTCGCCCGCACGTCGTGGCCGCGCGGGTCCGAGCCCATGACCAGCCGCCCGGCCTGCTCGTCGACGTAGAAGGCGCCGCCCTTCACCTCCGCGCGGGAACCGACCTGGCGCTGCGCCGCCCCGTCGACCCACAGCTGGTCGGGGTGGCTCGCCATCGGATGCTGCGGCGACACGAACTGGAACTCGGGATCGGCGCTCGGCCTGGCGCCGGCGGTGTAGGTGGGGCTGGCGTCGAACCGGGCCGTCCAGCCGTCGGACTCCCAGGCGCCGTCGCGGGCCGCCCAACGCCGCACGGGCGAGCTGCCGTCGAACCAGACGGCCTCGCGCGGGTAGGCCTGCACCGTCAGCCGCTTGCCCGCCGGGATCGTCACCGTCTCGTGGTAGACGCCGCCGCGCAGCACGACCGTGCCCTTGTCGCCGGCCGCGGCGACGGCCTTGGCGACCGTCCGCAGCGGCCTGGCGAGCGTGCCGTCGGCGCCGTCGTCGCCCTGCGGGGACACCACGACCGCGTCGCGCGGCACCGCGTAGCCGGTGGTGCCGACCTCCTCGGCGCCCGCCGGCCCGGCGGACGCCTCGGCGGCCGGCCGCGGCCGCGGCCCGTCACCGGGGAACTGCCAGCCGAGCACGCCGGCGCCGACGGCCGCCGGCAGCGCCAGCGCCTTGACGATCAGAGCCCGCCGCGAACCGTGCGACATGAGGCGACCCCCACCCCCTGGGAACCGGGACCTCGAAAGTACCCCGTACGGAACGGTCCGGTCAGTGCCGCAGCGAACCGGCGAACACGGCCGTCTTGTGCTTGTCGTCGAACGAGACGCCCAGCACCACGTTCTTGTAGCCGGCCGGCGGCAGCACGAACGCGTACGAGGCCGCCTTGGACCCGCCCGCGGCGACGGTGCCGTAGAAGTCGTTCAGGTTCGCGTACGAGGTGGGGCTGGCCTGCGTCTTCTTCGGCCCGTACCGCGCCACCACGCGGACCTTGTTGAGGTCCAGCGGCGCGCCGGACCCGTTGCTGAAGCGCAGCGTGAAGATCGTCAGCTGCTGCCCGGTGATCTCGCCGGGCCCCTTGGCCTTGTCGCGCACGTAGCGGATGCCGGCGACCGACACGCTGATCTTGTCGCCGTAGGTGACGGGCTTGCGCAGCCCGCCAGAGGACTTCAGCGACGTGGCGCCCGGCGCCGCGGTCGCCTCCGACTCCGGCTGCGGCGTGGAGGCGGGCGGCGGCGGTCCGGTCTTGCCGTCCGCCTTCTTCTTGTCGCCTCCGCCGCACCCGGTCAGCGCCAAGGCCAGGGCGAGCACGGCACCGGCGGCGGCGACATGCCGCGGCGTACACGGACCCTGGTGACGCATGCGGATTTCCCCTCGCTTGGTCGGTGAACGGCCAGTCTAGAGGCGTCTGACGCGGAATATGGCCATGTGGCGAAGGTGCATCCGTTACTCTCGCATGGCCTTCCGATGACTCTGTGACACATCGGGAGGCGAGGGGACAGGGGGATCTCATGTACAGACTCCGCCGGCGTGATCTCGCCGCGGTCGTCACCGCCACCATCGCCATCACCACCGGCGCCGCGCTGCTCGGCGCGTCCACCGTGCCGGCGGGGGCCGGCACCGACCCGTCGGCGGGGACCGCGCCGACCGTCAGCGCCGACGCGCTGCCGACCTGGCAGGTCGACGGCGTGGTGTGGAGCATGGCCACGGTCGGCACCACCGTCTACGCGGCGGGCCGGTTCACCAAGGCCCGGCCGCCGGGCGCCAAGGCCGGTGACCCGCGCGAGGTCGCCCGCACCAACATCCTGGCGTTCGACCTGGTCACCGGCGAGCTGGACACCTCGTTCGTGCACACGCTGAACGGGCAGGGGCTGCGGGTGGTGGCGTCCCCCGACGGCAAGCGGGTGTACGTCGGCGGCGAGTTCACCGCCGTCGACGGGCAGACCCGCAACCGCGTCGCGGCGTTCGACACCGCCACCGGGGCGCTGGACCCCGCCTTCAAGCCGTCGCTGTCCAACAAGGTCATGGCGATCGCCGCGACCGCCGACACCGTCTACCTCGGCGGCAACTTCTTCGCCTCCAACGGCGCGACGCGGACCCGCCTCACCGCGGTGCGCGCGTCCGACGGCGCCAACGTCGACGCCTGGAAGCCGGTCGCCGACGACGAGGTCATGGCGATGGCGCTCGCGCCCGGCGGCGCCCGCGTCGTCATCGGCGGCAAGTTCCAGCAGCTCAACGGCACCGCCAAGGTCGGCGTCGGCGCGGTCGACGCCGCCACCGGCGCGCTCGCCCCCTGGAGCAGCCGGCCCGTCCCGACCCGCAAGGACCCCAAGACCGCCACCTCGTGGGTGACGGACCTGGTCGTCTCCGGCGACACCGTGTACGGGTCGGCGAACGGCGAGGGCCAGCACTGGTACGACGGCCGGTTCGCCGCCAAGGCCGCGACCGGCGACCTGGTGTGGCTGGACAACTGCTACGGCGCGACCTACGGGATGTTCGTCCAGGACAAGGCCGTCTACAGCGTCTCGCACGCGCACGACTGCTCCTCGCTCGGCGCGTTCACCGAGACCTCTCCGCAGACCTGGCACCGGGCCCTGGCAGAGACCACCGAGGCGACCGGCGTGGACCGGTCGCTGCCAGGTACCAGCGGCAACTACAGGCAGCAGCCGACGCCGTCGCTGCTGCACTGGTACCCGACGCTGTCCCCCGGCGAAGTCTCCGGGCAGGGGCAGGCCGCCTGGGCGATCACCGGCAACGACGCCTACGTCGCCATGGGCGGCGAGTTCCCGTCCGTGAACGGCAAGGGGCAGCAGGGGCTCGTCCGGTTCGCCGTGCGGGACAAGGCCGCCAACCGGTCCGGGCCGCAGGACCTCGGCACGCCGGTCGCGACGGCGCTGCCGGGCCGGGTGCGGGTGGCGTGGAAGCCCGCCTGGGACATGGACGACCGCGAGCTGAAGTACGAGGTGTACCGCGACGGCGGCGCGACGCCGATCGCGGTCCTGGACCGGGCGTCGACGTTCTGGGACCGGGCCGACGTCGCCTACTTCGACACCGCGGCCGGCAGCCACACCTACAAGGTCAAGGTGCGGGACGCGTTCGGGAACGCCGTCACCAGCGCCGCGTCCAACGCCGCCGCGCCCGCCGCGGGCAGTGCCGGCGGATACGCCGCCGAGGTCACCGCGGACGGCGCCTCCGGCCTGTGGCGGCTCGGCGAGGGCAGCGGCGCCGTCCGCGACCAGGCGGGCGGGGCCGACCTCGCCCTCGGCACCGGCGTCGTCCGCGGCCAGACCGGCGCGATCAAGAACGACGGCGACCGCGCCACCGCGTTCGCCGGCACCTCGGCGGGCACCGCCGCGAGCCCGGCCGGGTACGCGCCGGCGAACCTCACCGTCGAGGCGTGGGTGAAGACGACGTCCAAGACCGGCGGCAAGATCGTCGGGTTCGGCGACAAGAACACCACCGCCAGCGGCACCGCCGACCGGCACCTGTACCTGACCAACGACGGCCGCGTGGTGTTCGGCGCCGCGCCCGGCGGCGTCAAGACCGCGGTGCAGAGCGCCACCGGCCTGAACAACGGCCAGTGGCACCACGTCGCCGGCACCCTCGACGGCTCCGGGATGAAGCTCTACGTCGACGGCAAGCAGGCCGCCGCGAACACCGCGGTGAAGGCGGGGCTGCACTACAAGGGCTACTGGCGGGTCGGCGGCGACACCCTCACCGGCTGGCCGTCCGCGCCCACCAGCGCCTACCTGAACGGCACGATCGACGAGGTCGCGGTCTACCCGAAGGCGCTGACCGCCGCGCAGATCGCCCGGCACCGCGGCGTCGGCACCGGCGCCGTCGCCGCGAACAAGGCGCCGGTCGCGGCGTTCACCGCGTCCTGCGACCGGCTCGACTGCGCCTTCGACGCCGCCGCCTCGGCCGACGCCGACGGCACCGTCGCGTCCTACGCCTGGGACTTCGGCGACGGGAGGACCGGTACGGGCGCCAAGCCGGCCCACGCCTACACCGAGGCCGGCACCTACCAGGTGCGGCTCACGGTGACCGACGACCGGGGCGCCACGGCGCAGACGGTCCGCACCGTGCGGGCCACGTCCCCGACCCTGGCCGTCGACGGGTTCGACCGCGCGGTCTCCGCGGGCTTCGGCACCGCCCCGACCGGCGGCGCCTGGACCGCCACCGGCACGGCGGGCGCCCTGTCGGTCGCCGGCGGCGCCGGGCGGATCGCCCTCGCCGCCGCCAAGGACGGCGCGGGCGCCTACCTCAACTCCGTCGCGGCCCCCGACGCCGACCTGGCCTTCCAGGTCGCCACCGACAAGGAGGGCACCGGCAACGGCGTCTACGTGTGGGCGGCGGGCCGCCGGGTGAGCGGCGCGGGCGAGTACCGCGCCCGCGTCCGCCTGCTGCCCGCGGGCAAGGTCGCGCTCCAGCTCAGCCGCTTCGACGCCGCCGGCGCCGAGACGGCGATCGCCCCCGAGCAGACCCTGGACGGCGTCGCCTACACGCCGGGCACGCCGCTGAACCTGCGGGTCCAGGTCGCGGGGGCTGCGCCGACCACGCTGAAGGCCAAGGCGTGGACGGGCACCGAACCCGCCGGCTGGCAGGCCACCGCCACCGACTCCACCGCGGGCCTGCAGACCGAGGGGAGCGTCGGCGTGCGCACCTACCTGGCGGGCAACGCCACCGGCGTCCCGGTCACGGTCACGGTCGACGACGTGAAGGCGACCCGCGTCGCCGGCTGACCACCTCCGGCCATCCACCACGCGCCCCGGCGGCCCTCCAGGCCGCCGGGGCGCGTGCGTTGCGGCGGGCGGGAATTCCAGCGGCGAATGGCGGGCGATTCAGGGTAAGAGACCCTGTTTAACGGGTTAAGAGGTACTGTTCCCGGGTTTGCGATGGATCTTATGCATTAGCATCTCTTGACCGGAGTGGCCGATGGGGCCGCCCGGGGCATTTGGGCAGGGGATCTACTCGTGCGAGCTCACGTTCTTCAGCGCCGTGCCGGACGACGCGCGGGCCTGGCGGCCGCGGCGGCCGTCTCGCTCGCCGGCGCCCTCGTCATGCCGCTCGCGTCCGCCGGGGCCGACACCGCCCCGCCGGCCGGCACACCCGCCACCGTCACCGCCGACGCGCTGCCGACGTGGCAGGTCAACGGCGTCGTGTGGAGCATGGCCACCGTCGGCAACACCGTCTACGCGACGGGCAACTTCACCAAGGCCCGCCCGCCGGGCACCAAGATCGGGGACGCCAAGGAGGTCGCGCGCAAGAACCTGCTCGCCTTCAACCTCACCACCGGCAACCTGATCACCTCGTTCGACCACACGCTGGACGGCCAGGGGCTGCGCGTGGTGGCCTCGCCGGACGGCAAGCGGGTCTACGTCGGCGGCGAGTTCACCACGGTGGACGGCAAGCCGCGCAGCAGGCTGGCCGCGTTCGACACCGCCACCGGCGCCCTGGTGCCGAACTTCGCGCCGAAGGTGTCCAACAAGATCCGCGGCATCGCCGCGACGAACAGCACCGTCTACTTCGGCGGCAACTTCTTCAACGTCAACGGCAAGTCCCGGACCCGCCTGGCGGCGGTGAAGGCGGCCGACGGCACCAACGTCGACACCTGGAAGCCGACCGCCAACGACGACGAGGTGTACGCCCTGGCCATCGCGCCCGGCGGCACCCGGGTCATCATCGGCGGCAAGTTCCAGCAGCTGAACGCCACCCCCAAGGTCGGCGTCGGCGCGGTCGACGCGACCACCGGCGCGCTGGCCCCCTGGAGCAGCCGCCCGATCCCGACGCGGATCAGCAAGGAGGCCGGCTCCTACGTCACCGACCTGACCGTCTCCGGTGACGTGGTGTACGGGGCGGCCAACGGCGACGGCGGGCACTGGTTCGACGGCCGGTTCGCCGCCAAGGCCGCGACCGGCGACCTGGTGTGGCTGGACAACTGCTACGGCGCGACCTACGGCGTCTACGTGAAGGACAAGGCGCTCTACAGCGTCTCGCACGCGCACGACTGCTCCTCGGTGGGCACCTTCCCCGAGACGTACCCGAAGCAGACCTGGCACCGCGCGCTCGCCGAGACCACCTACGCGACCGGCACCGACCAGGCCCCGCCCGGGTCGAACAGCAACTACAGCAGGCAGCCGATCCCGACGCAGCTGCACTGGTACCCGTCGCTGACCCCCGCCGCGGCCAAGCTCGTGGACGCGACGCCGGGCACGGTCGTGGTGACCGGTGCCGCCCAGGCCGCCTGGACGGTCACCGGCAACGGCGGCTACATCGCGATGGGCGGTGAGTTCCCCAAGGTCAACGGCAAGGCCCAGCAGGGCCTGGTCCGCTTCGCGGTGAAGGGCACGACGGCGGCCAAGCGCCAGCCGGAGGCGATCGCGGCGCCGACCGCGGCCAGGCAGTTCATGTCCCGCAAGATCAAGGTGTCCTGGAAGGCCACCTGGGACATGGACAACGCCTCGCTGACCTACGAGGTGCTGCGCGACGCGGGCACCACGCCGATCGGCAAGGTCACCCAGAAGTCGTCGTTCTGGAACCTGCCCTCGCTCAGCTTCACCGACACGACCCCGCCGGCGGGCGCCCACGCCTACCGGATCCGGGTGAAGGACGCCGACGGGAACGTCGTCACCAGCCCCGTGTCCAACGCGGTCCGCCCCTGATCAGGCACCTTTGACGAACGCGCCCCGGGCCTCGCGGCCCGGGGCGCGTTCTCGCTTCTCAGCGGCGGCGGAGCGCCTTGCGGGTGAGGCGCCGTGCCGCCAGGTCCGCGCAGAGGCGCTCGTAGGCGGCCGCGACGTCGTCCCACACGTAGCGTTCGGCGGCGCGCTTGCGGGCCGCGGCGCCCCGGTCGGCGGCGCGGCCCGGGTCGGCCTCGGCCGCCTCGATCTCGGCGGCCAGCGACGCGGCGTCGCCGAAGAAGCGGCCCGCGTCCTCGCCGAGCACCTCGCGGTTGAAGTTGACGTCGTAGGCCAGCACCGGCGCGCCCGCGCCCATCGCGCGCAGCAGCGACGGGTTGGTGCCGCCCACCGAGTGGCCGTGCACGTAGGACAGGGCGCCGGCGTACAGGGAGTCCAGCAGGTCCTGGTCCCACACGCCGCCGAGGAAGGTGATGCGCGGGTCGTCGCCCGCCAGTGCTTTCAGCCGCGCGGTGTACTCGTCGGCGTAGGGCGCCGACCCCACCACCACCAGCGGGCGGGTCGCGCTGCTGCGCCGGTACCCCTCGATCGCCAGGTGGACGTGGTTCTCCGGTTCGAACCGGGCCACGACCAGGTGGTACTCGCCGGGCGCGTAGCCGGCCTCGGTGAGCTTGGCGACGTCGGGGCGCTCCAGGATCGGCGCGCCGTAGGCGATGAACACCGACTCGGCGCCGAACCGCTCCCGGTAGTAGTCCTGGATGCCGCGCGCGTCGGCGATCAGCGCGTCGGACCAGCGCACCGCGAGGGCCTCGGCGGCGCGGTAGTAGCGCTGCCCGGCGCCGCTCCACTTGGTGCGCTTCCACTCCAGGCCGTCCACGTGGGTGGCGACCGGGATGCGCAGCGTGCGCAGGACCGGCAGCAGCGGGGCGTTGGCGGCGTTGAACACCAGGGCGACGTCGGCGCCGTCGCGGCCGATCTTCTCGCGGAACGCGTGCAGCACCGAGAAGCCGGTGTGGCTGAGGGTCTCGGCGACCTTCTTCTCGATGGCGGGCAGGTACACCAGCCGCATCCCGAGGTACTCGTCGCCGTGCCGCTCGCCGCGGCAGTAGACGGTCACCTCGTGGCCGGCGGCGACGAGCCGGCGGCCGATCTCCTCCACCGCGGTCTCGAAACCGCCGTAGCGCGCGGGCACCCCGCGAGTCCCTACCATGGCGATGCGCACCGCTGACCCCTTTTGACGCTTCACTTGTGCCGTGCTGACAATTCGCACAGGTTAGCGTCGCCGTCGGGGTCGTGCGGCTGGTTGCCGACGACGGAGTGTCCGGGACGGGTCGTTCGGGGGAACGGCCTGGACGGGCGTCACCGGCGCGGCATTAACCTGGTTTTGCGTTACGCAGGGGGCGGGATTACTCGGAGGTGGGTTCGGTGGGCGAGGGAGACGCGCGGGCCGTCGTGGTGCTGGCGCACCCGTCGCCCGATCTGTACGGGTCCGACCGGATGCTCATCGAGTCGGTGCGGGCGCTGGTCCCCGAGCGGCGGGTGCTGGTCACCCTGCCCGAGGACGGCCCGCTGGCGCCGGCGCTGCGAGAGGCCGGCGCGGAGGTGGTGATCCTCCCGGTGCCCGTGCTGCGCAAGGCGTACCTGACGCCGTTCGGGCTGGTGCGGCTCGCCGCCGCCGCGCTGAAGGCCCTGCCGGCGGCCCGCGCGCTGCTGCGCCGGGAGAAGGCCGCCGCCCTGTACGTGAACACCGTCACGATCCCGCTGTGGCTGGTCGCGGCGCGGCTGGCGCGGGTGCCCGCCCTCTGCCACGTGCACGAGGCCGAGGACGGCGTGCCGGGGCCGGTCAAGGCGGCGCTGTCGCTGCCGCTCCGCCTCGCCCGGACGGTCGTGGTGAACAGCCGCGCCAGCGCCGCCGCGCTCGGGTCCGCCGGACGCGGCAGCAGGATCATCTACAACGGGGTCGAGGCGCCCGGGGAGTTCACCGAGCCGCGCGGGAAGCCGGCGCCGCCCGCGCGGATCGTGCTGGTCGGCCGGCTGTCGCCGCGCAAGGGCTCCGACGTGGCGGTGCGGGCCGTCCGGCTGCTGCGCGAGCGCGGGCACGACGTCCGGCTGACGCTGGTCGGCGCCGTCTTCCCCGGCTACGAGTGGTTCGAGGAGGAGCTGCGCGCGGCGGCGGACGAGTCGGTGGAGTTCGCCGGCTTCCGCGCCTCGGTGGGCGCCTCGTTCGCCGAGGCCGACATCGCGATCGTGCCGTCCCGGGTCGAACCGTTCGGTAACGTCGCGGTGGAGGCCATGCTCGCCGGGCGGCCGGTCGTCGCGGCGGCCGCGCAGGGCCTGGTCGAGATCGTCGAGGACGGGGTGAACGGCGTGCTGGTCGCGCCGGACGACCCGGCCGCCCTCGCCGACGGCATCGCCCGCCTGCTGGACGACTGGGACCGGGCCCTCGCCATGGCCCGACACGCCCGCCAGGACGCCGCCCGGCGGTTCGGCAAGGACCGCTACCACCGCGAGCTGCGCGACGCCGTCGCCGGCCTGACCCACGCCCCCACGAGGACGCGATGACCGCTCAGACCCCCGCCACCCCCGAGATCAGCCTCGTCGAGGCCGTCTGGCGCTACCGGCTGATGTCGCTGCTGATCGTGCTGGCCAGCGTGCTGGCCGCGGTCGCGGCGACGCAGCTGCTGTTCAGCTCGGTCAGCGCCACCGCGCGGTTCGCGGTGACCGACCCCACCAACAACAACAACGTGCTGCGCAAGGGCGTGGTGTCGGCCCAGGGCTACACGACCTACACCGCGCAGCGCGCCGCGTTCGCCGGGTCCGCGCCGGTGCTGGCCCGCGCCGCCGAGATCGTCAAGAGCCGGCGCGGCCCGGCGCTGTCGGGCGAGGCGCTGCGCGGCCGGGTCAAGACCTCCAGCAAGCCCGACGGCGGCGTGGTGCTGGTCACCGGCACCGGCGGCAGCGGCGCGGAGGCGGCGCTGATCGCCAACTCGGTGGTGCAGGCCTACCAGGAGGTCACCGTCTCCTCCGACGTCGCCCGGCTGGACAAGCAGCTGAAGAACATGCAGGCGACGGAGAAGAAGATCACCGAGGAGATGGCCGCGACGCAGCCGGGCAGCCGCGCCCACCGGCTGCTCGCCGCGAACCTCACCAAGATCCAGACCCAGGAGAGCGGGGTGCTGTCGGCCCGCTCCAACGCCAACGACGGCGTGCAGTTCGTCGACACCGCCGACGCCGCGGACGGCTCGGGCAGCAAGCTCCCGCAGAACGCCGCGATCGGCTTCGCCATCGGCCTGATCCTGGCCTGCGTCATCTCGTTCCTGCGCGCCGCGGCCCGGTCGGGACGCGGCGGCGCGCCGGCCATGCCCGCCGCGCAGCCCATGATGCCCTCGCCGGCCCTCCCGGCCGCGCCTCCCGTGCCCGCCGCCCCCGCGATCAGCGGGCCGCGGCTGAACGGCGGGGCGTTCAACGGCAACGGCGCGGCCCCCGGCGGCCGGGCCGGCAGGGGCAAGGGCGCGCACGCCAGGCCGTCCGCGGACGGCCGCGACGCGCAGGCCAACAGCGATCTGCCGATCGCGCTGTGGACCGAGGACCGCCCCGAGCGGCCCGAGCGCCCCGTGCCCGGCCGCGCCGTGCCGGACCGCGCCGTGCCCGACGGCGGCGGCGACCCGACCCAGACCGCCGAGGACCTGACGGGCCGCATCGCCGAAAGCAAGAAGGGCGAGGGAAAAGCCGGCCGCGAAAGGGGCGCCGCGAAGGACGACCCCGCCGCGCTGATCCGCTACGACCTGGACAAGTGAGCCCCGCCGGGGGGCGGCTCGGCCGGCTGCTGTCGTCGGCGGGCGGCGCCGTCACCGTCCAGTTCGTCACCGCCGGCGGCAGCCTGCTCGTGCAGGCGCTCGCCGCGCGCAGCCTCGGCGCCGCCGGGTACGGCGCCTACGCGCTGCTGTTCGCCGTGCTCGTCATGATCACCTCGGTGCAGACCTCGTGGGTGGGCGACACCCTGACCGTCTTCGACCGGTTCGAACCGCGGATCCGCGGCGCGCTCATCTGGTCGGTCGCCGCGACGGTCGTGCTCGGCGCGGCCGTCGGCGCGGTGGTGTCGCTGGCCATGGGCGTCGCGGGCGCGGCCGGCACCGCCCTGTTCGCGCTGCTGGTGGCGCTCTGGCTGCTGAACGAGACCGGCCGCCGCGTCTTCACCGCCCGGATGGAGTTCTGGCGGCTGACCGCCAACGACGCCTGCTACCTGGTGGTCACGCTGGCCGCCCTCGGCGCCGCGCTCGGCGCCGGGACGGCGGCCTCGGTGGAGCTGCTGCTCGCCGCGATGTGCACGGGCTGCGCGGTGTCGATCGTGCTCGCCCGGCTGCGGCTGCCCGCCGCCGAGTACGCGCCGGCGCCGCTGCGCGGCACCGCCTTCCGGGAGATCGCCGCGTTCGCGGGGTGGCGGTCGGTGCAGGCCGGCATCCGGCCGACCGCGCTGCTGCTCGCCCGCGTCATGATCGCCGCGTTCGCGTCCACCGCCGCGCTGGCCGGGGTGGAGGCCGCGCGGCTGCTGCTCGCGCCCGCGCTGACGTTCGTCAACGGCGCGGGGTGGTTCCTGCTCGGCGACTTCGCCAAGGCCGAGCAGGCGGGCCGGCCGATGCGCGCGGCCCAGGCGGTGCGCGCGTGCGGGCTGATGGCGGGGATCGCGCTGGTGCTCAGCCTCGGCGGCGTCCTGCTGGTCGACTGGCTCGGCCCGCTGGTGACCGGCGGCTCGTTCGCCGTCGACGAGGTCGCGCTCGCCGGCTGGGGCCTGTACGCGGTCTGCTTCGCCTGCACGCTGCCGCTGGCGAGCCTGGCCACCGCCCGCAAGCGGTCCCGGACGGTCTTCACCATCCGCGCCGTGGAGGCGGGCACCGGCCTGGTCGTGCTGGCCGCGCTGCTCGCGGCCGACTCCGGCCGCGCCGCCGCCGCGCCGTACTGCCTGGGCGCGGGCGGCCTGGTCTCGGCGGCGCTGCTGTGGCGGATGCTGCGCAAGGGCGACCCGCCCCGGCAGCCCGTCCCGCCCGCGCCGGACGAGCAGCTGGTCGGCTAGCCGATCGGCGCGCGGGGCTTCTCCGCGGGCGCGGCGGCGGACGCGGCGCGGCGGCGCAGCACCAGCCACGCGCCCGTCGAGGCGGAGACGATCGCGACCAGGATCCAGGCGAGCGGCACCGCGGGCACGCCGAACATCTTCAGCGCCGAGGCGACCAGCACCACCACCAGCACCCGCCGGATGAGGGCGCCGGGCGCCCGCGAGGAGATCCGCGAACCGAGGTAGACGCCCGGGATCGACCCGGCCAGCAGCGCGAGGGTGACCTCCAGCTTGAAGTCGCCGAACAGCAGGTGGCCGAGCGCGGCCGACAGCACCAGCGGCACCGCCTGCAGCAGGTCGGTGCCGACCAGCTGCTTGGCCTGCAGCGACGGGTACAGCGCGAGCAGCGCCACGATGATCAGGGAGCCGGAGCCGACCGAGGTGATGCCGACGACCAGGCCGCCGAGCGCGCCGACCAGCACGGTCGGCACCTTGCGGATCTCGATCTCGGGGGCGGGCCCGTCGTCGTCCTTCGGGCCGCGGCCCTTCAGCGCCTGGTAGCCGCGCAGCACCAGGCCGCCGGCGGCGAGCAGCAGCGCGGCGCCGAGCGCGCGCTGGACGAAGTCCTGCACGCCCGCGCCGTCGCCGAGGGCCTTGGCGACCAGTACGCCGCAGAACGCGGCGGGCACCGACCCGGCGCACAGCCACGCCACCAGCCGCATGTTGATCGTGCCCTGCCGGTAGTGCACGGCGCTGCCGACCGGCTTCATCACGGCCGCCGCGACCAGGTCGCTGGAGACCGCGGTGAGCGGGCTGACGCCGAAGAACGCGACCAGCATGGGCGTCATCAGCGCGCCGCCGCCCATGCCGGTGAGCCCGACGATGATGGCGACCAGGAAGGAGCCGAGCGCCATCGTCCAATCGAAGTGCATCGCCATGACCTACCAGGCATATAGGAAAAACCGACTGCCAGGGTAAGGGGACGTCCCGGCGGGCGGAACCCCCGGGGCGGCTACTCGGGCCGCACCCAGCCGCCGGTGACCAGCAGGTCCAGCACCCGCCGGACGGCCTCGTCCGGGCCCATCAGCGAGGTGTCCAGCACCAGGTCGGCGTCGTCGGGCGCCTCGTAGGGGTCGGAGATGCCGGTGAACTCGGGGATCTGCCCGGCCCGCGCCTTGGCGTACAGGCCCTTGCGGTCGCGCCGCTCGCACTCCTCCAGCGGCGTCGCCACGTGCACCAGGACGAAGTCGCCGGCCGCCTGCACCATCCGCCGCACCTCGGCGCGGGTCGCCGCGTACGGCGCGATCGGCGCGCAGATCGCCACCCCGCCGTGCCGGGTGACCTCGGCGGCGACGTAGCCGATGCGCCGGATGTTGAGGTCGCGGTCGGCCTTGGAGAACGTCAGCCCGGCCGACAGCAGCCGCCGCACCACGTCGCCGTCCAGCAGCGTGACGGTGCGGCCGCCGCGCTCGACCAGCGCGTCGGCGAGGCCGCGCGCGACGGTCGACTTGCCCGACCCCGACAGGCCGGTGAAGAACACCGTGACGCCGCGCGACAGCTTGGGCGGCCGGGCGACGGCCAGCTCGGCGGCGACGGCGGGCGGGGTGAACCAGTCCGGGACCGGCGCGCCCCGGTCCAGCAGGTCGTTCAGCTGCGCCGGCGTCAGCTCGGCCTGGACGTGGTCGGGGTCGATGCGCGCGACCGGCCGCCACACCTCCACGTCGGCGTCGTAGCCCCACGGCTCGGGCACCACCACCGGGATCGGGGAGCCCTCGGCCTCCTGCTCGGCCAGCAGGCAGGTCGCGCCGTAGGCGGCGGCGACGTGCGCGCGCAGCAGCACGTCGCGGGAGGCGTCCGCGCGCGGCGGCAGCGGCACCGGGACGATCTCGGCGCCCTCGGGCAGCTCCTTGCGGACCCCCAGCAGCGCCCGCACCAGGGCCTCGTCGTGCTCGCCGCCGAGCAGCGGCAGCACCAGCACGTGCGCGCCGAGCCGCTCGGCGACCTGGCGGAGCTGGCCGAGCTGCTTGCGGTGCAGCGGCTCGCGGGTGGCGACGGCCAGCACCGGGCCCTCGGCCCGCGCGACCTCGTCGGGGCGGCGGCGCAGCCGGTGGAACGGTCCGTGCGCGGGCGCGCGCAGCGCCTCGACGGGCCCGGCCAGCCGCCACGCCCGCGTCGTCGGGTCCTGCCAGGACTCGGTGATGGCCAGCACCGCCAGCGGCACGCCCTCGGGGTCCTGCAGCACCAGCCGCCGGTGCGCGATCAGCTCCTCGGGCACGGTGAGGGTGACCGGAACGGGCCACGGGGTGCCGTCCGCGAGCCGCCCGCCGGCGGTCACCATCGCGGTGTCGAACGCGCCGAGGAAGCCGGTGAGCGGCCGGTAGACGCCCGCCAGCAGCAGTTCCAGGTCGGCCAGTTCCACCGCGTCGGGGGTCCAGACGGGCAGGTCGCGCAGCGTGTCGGGAAGGCCGGCTTCGGCGGTCACCGCGGTTCTCCGATCCCGCCCGGGGTCGCACCGGGCCGATCCAGGTCAATAGGGGTTTCCGCAGAAAAATACCGAGGTGAGCGGGCCGGTGCACGTCTCCGGGCCGGGACGTGACCGAGCCGACGCGCCGCCGCGTCCTCCAGGCGGGTCAGATCACCCGGGCGAAGCGGCTCTCGGGCTTGCGGATGACGAACGTCACCTCGCTGTGCCCGGCGCTGAGGCGGCCCCGGCTGCACGCCGCCATCACCCGGCAGAGCAGGGAGACCGGGCCGGACGCGGGCCCGAGCGCGGCCAGCCGCTCCCGCGAGACGTACTCCTCGGCGACGACCAGCCCGCGCATCGCGCAGTACCACCGGATGCCCTGCCGGGAGGCGACCTCGTCGTAGAGGGCGGGCGGCGGCGGGCCGGGCGCCGCGCCGCGCCGGCGCGGCGCGAGCCCGGTCAGCAGCCGGTCCCGCAGCCACGGCGGCATGCCGCGGTCCAGCAGGCCGAAGGCGGAGCCGCGGTCGCGCAGCCGCAGGAGCAGCAGCCCGCCCGGCCTCAGCGCGGCGACGAACCGGTCCAGCACCAGCTCGGCCTGCGGGACCCGGTCGATCAGGTAGGGGGCGTGCACCACGTCGTAGGCGCGCGGCGGCATCGGCACCGTGCGCAGGTCGCCCAGATGCCAGGTCTCCAGGTCCGCGCGGGAGGCGGTGTGCGCGCGCAGCGCGGGGGTGTCCATGTCGACGCCGGTGCTGCGGTGGTCGAGGGTGCCGAGGTCCAGCCCCTGCCCCCACCCGCAGCCGGCCTCCAGCACGTGGACGGGGGACAGGGGCTTTTGCAGGGCGTATCGGCGGGCGCGTTCGGAGAACAGATCGCCGTCGCTGACCGGCGAGGTACGCAGTTCGGTCACAACCTCGCAGCGTAATCGCCCGGCTCCGCAGTGTCCGCTATTTGCCTTTTCTTGGACGGACCTGTGCCGGCGCGCACCCGGGTCCCGGGCCCGGGTGGGAACCGGTGGCGGCACATGCTCACAACCGTGACAAGAGCCAGGTAAAGAGCTGCTAACGTACGTCTGATTCGCGCTGAGGGGGACTTATGGACGGGGTCGTCGGCTTCGCGCCCGGTGTGTTCGACCTCTTTCACGTCGGGCATCTCGACGTGCTGCGCCGCGCCGCCGCGGACTGCGGCCGGCTGGTCGCCGGGGTCTGCTCCGACGAGCTGGCCGAGGCCCTGCGCGGAGCCCCGCCCGTCGTGCCGCTGATCGAGCGCATGGAGATCGTCGGGAACTGCCGGTACGTCGCGGACGTCGTGCCGCTCACCGCCGCGGACCTGCGCGCCGTGCACGCCGACCTCGGCTTCCGCGTCCTGTACACCGGGGCCGAGGACGAGCCCCTCGCGTTCGATCTCGCCGGCACCGGCGTGCGGGTGCAGGAGCTCACCGGCGTCCCGCGGACCCGCAGCGCCGCCCTGCGCGCCGCCCTGTCGACCCCGGGACGGCGGTCCTCGGTCGCATGAGCGCCTCCTTCCGTGACGCGCTCGTCCGCCTGAACTCCGCGCAGAAGACCGCCAAGGGCGCCCCCGCCTACTCCCGGTTCGTCAACCGCAGGCTCGGCCGGCTGCTGGCCGCCGCGTCCTATGTGGCCGGCCTGACCCCGAACCAGGTCACCGGCATCAGCGCGCTGTTCACCTTCACCGGCATCGCGCTGATCGCGCTGGTCGACCCGGCGCCGTGGCTCGGCGTCGCGGTCTGCCTGGCGCTGGTCGTCGGCTACGCCTTCGACGCCGCCGACGGGCAGCTCGCCCGGCTGCGCGGCGGCGGCTCCAAGTCCGGCGAGTTCCTGGACCACATGGTCGACAGCCTGAAGATCTCCGCGCTGCACGGCGCGGTGCTGGTGTCGTTCTACCGGTTCTTCGACGTCGCGCACGCCGGCTACCTGCTGGTCCCGCTCGGCTTCACGGTCGTGGCGGCGGTGATGTTCTTCGGGATGATCCTGAAGGACCTGCTGGCCCGCGCGCACCGCGCCGCCACCGGGGAGGCCGCCCCGCCCGCCGCCGCGCCGTCCGCGCTGCGCTCGCTGCTGGTGATCCCGACCGACTACGGCCTGCTCTGCGTGGCGTTCCTGCTGCTCGGCGCCAAGGCGGTGTTCCTGCCGCTGTACGCGCTGATCTTCGCGGGGAACCTGCTGTTCCTGATGGCCGCCGCGGTCAAGTGGTTCCGCGAGGTCGCCGCCCTGGACCGGCCCGCCGCACCTGCCGGCGCCACGGGTCCCGAACCCCGGTACCAGCGGTGACGCGGCCGCGCACCGGCGTCGTCGGCTACGTGCCCGGCGCCTACGACATGTTCCACATCGGGCACCTGAACATCCTGCGGCGGGCCCGGCAGGGCTGCGACCACCTGATCGCCGGTGTGGTCACCGACGAGGTGCTCGAGCTGGCCAAGGGCCGCGCCCCGATCGTCCCGCACGCCGAGCGGATGGCGATCGTGGGCGGCATGGCGTGCGTGGACGAGGTCGTCACCGACACCTCCAGCGACAAGCTGGTGATGTGGGAGCGGCTCGGCTTCGACGTCCTGTTCAAGGGCGACGACTGGAAGGGCACCGCGAAGGGGGACCGGCTGGAGCGCGACCTCGGCGCGGTCGGCGTCCGGGTGGTCTACTTCCCCTACACGGTGCACACCTCCAGCACCGCCCTGCGCAAGCTGATCACCTAGTCACGGCCGCCCGTCCAGCTCCCACCGCCACAGCGTGTCGGCGATCCGCCGGACGCCCTCGGTGAGATGGCGCCGGTAGGTGCTGAACGGCAGGCCCAGCAGCTCGGCCGCCCGCTCCTGGGTCGGCGCGGGCCGCAGGTAGGTGCGGTCCACCGCCCGGTGCCGCCGCTCGCCGCGGGGGTCGGCGCGCAGTGCGTCCGCCGCCGCCCGCAGCGTCCCGGCCAGGTCGCCGCCCGCGGCGAGCCGGGACCCGGCCAGCGGGCTGCGCGCCAGCGCGCCGGGATCGTGCAGGTCGCGCAGGGCGCGGCGGACGGCGGCGGTGAACTCGGCGCGCGACAGCGTCCGCGCCGGGACGGGCATGGGCGGCGGCTGCGCGGGCTCGTACCCCAGCTCGCGCTCGGCGAGGCGCTCCAGCCAGGCGCCGATGCCGCCGCCCCGGTGGTCGTAGGCGAAGACGTGGTTGCGGCGCCCCCCGACGGTGAAGTCGGCGTCCTCGGCGCGGTGGTAGCCGCCGTAGCGGAAGAACCCGGCGAGGTCGCCGTCGTCGGGATAGGCGGCGAGCAGGTCCCCGGCCAGGCGGGGTTCGGCGATGCGGCGCTGCATGAACGCCACGAGCAGGACGTTGAACGTCGCCGAGGGCCGCTGGTAGTGCTCGGCGTCCATCGCGAACCGGGACGCGATCACCGCGTCGCCCGGGGCGGGCGGGCCGTCGCGGTGGACGTGCTCCCACAGCGCGGCGGCGCCGGGGTCGGCGGCCCGGTCGGCGGCGGTGAGGGTGTCCAGCCGCAGCTGCAGCCCGAACCCGAGGGGCTCGTCCGCGGGGCCGCGCACCACGACGAAGCCGGCGGGGGCGCGGTCCAGCCAGTACGCGGCGATCGCGGCGGAGGCCGGGCCCTCGTGCCGTTCGGTCATGGCGCGGATCGCGGCGTGGTCGCCGGGCCGCAGCGCGCCGGGGCGGTGCGTGCCGAGGCACGTCCAGGCCAGGTAGGAGCGGACGACCGGGTTGACGCGCTGCAGGAACGTCAGCTCCGTGATGGCCTGCCGCTGCGCCGGCCCGCCGGGACCGAAGACGCGGTCCAGCAGGTGCCGGCGGATCCGCCGGTGCACGCGCAGGTAGCAGGACCGGTCCCGCCAGCGCAGGTCGGCGTCCAGGACGTCGCGGGCGACGTCGTGCGGGTACAGCCCGCCGGGGCACGCCGAGACGAACGACAGCCGGCGCATCCACCCGAACAGCGTGGCGGCGTCCGGCGCCCCCTCGGGCAGGTCGCCGAGGGCGTCGCGCAGCAGGTCCTGGGTGGTGATCATGGCGTGGGCGCAGACCTCCAGCGCGCGGCGGTGCCACTCGGTGGGGACCTCCTCCAGGAAGCGGTCCAGCAGCCGGCGGACGACGTCGGGCGTGTCGGTCAGGTCGATCCGGGCCGGCGCGGCGCCGGGCCGCTGGGCGAGGACGTCGGTGAGCAGCGCCAGCGCCAGCGGATGCCCGTGCGTGGCCGCGAGGACGCGCTGGTGCAGGGCGGCGGGGACGCCCTCGGCGCGCAGGTAGGCGGCGCCGTCATCGGGGGCGAGGTTGCGCAGCGGCAGCACGCGCAGCAGTTCCCGCCAGCCGGGGTCGGCGGTCCAGCCCGGGCCGGGCGCCTCCCGGCCGGCCAGCACGACGACGGTCCCGGCGGGCAGGTCCGGGACGAAGGCGTCGCGGATCCAGTCGTCGATCGGCATGAGCCGCTCGTAGGTGTCCAGGAGCAGGACGCGGCGGGCGCCGCCCCCGGCGGGCCGGGGCGCCGGAACCACAGCGCGGACCACGTGCGGCGCCGGGGCGACGGTGCGGCCGTCCAGCACCGTCACGGCGGCCCCGGCCTCCTCGGCGACGGCCGCGAACGCGTCCAGCAGCGCGGACTTGCCGACACCGCCGGGCCCGTGCACGAACAGGACGGTGAACGGCGGCTCGGCGGAGGTGACGGCGGTGCGGAACAGCTCCAGTTCCTCGGTGCGCCCGGCGAAGCGGCGGCGGCGGGCGGCGCGCAGACGATCGGCGATGGTCTCCTCGAGAACGACCCCCATGCAAGGGACCCTACGCAGGAAAAGGCGGCCTCCGGATGCGCGCCGGTACGGAAAACCGGCGCCCGGATGGGCGGTGACTGAGCAAGAACCGAGCAGTGCCCGGTCTGGAGACCGAGCAGCGATCCGGCGGAACCTGAGCGAGGCGCCGGGGGAGACGCCCCCAGCCGAAGGAGACAGTGATGAAGCTCAGGAGACTGATCGCCGCCCTCGCCGTTCCCGCCACCGCGGCCGGCCTGGCGCTGTCGGTCGCGCCCGCCGCGTCCGCCGACCTTCCGCCGGTCAACATGGAACTGTCCGGACCGGACTCCAACGTGATCGGCTGGTGGTCCTACAGCGAGGTCAGCGGCACGCTCAAGGACCACGGGCAGATCGCCGGCGGCTCCACCTTCACGGTCGTGTGGTTCAAGAACGTCAACGGCCGGCTGGTGGAGTGGGACCGCGACCTGGTCTCGACCGCCGACAACACCTGGAAGAACTTCAAGGTGACCCCCGACCACAACGGCACGCCGTTCGTCGCGGACCACCTGAACCTGCTCGGCCCGTCCAACGGCTGAGCGCACCGAGCCGGGCGGGCGCCCCTGCCGGGGGCGCCCGCCCGGGCGGCGGTCAGTGCCCCGGGGTCAATGCTCGGTGTCGGCCAGGTCCAGGTCGGCCGGGGTGAGCCGCCAGATGACGGCGGCCGTCACGATCATCAGCACGCCGCCGGCCAGGCTCGCCCACTCCAGCGAGTGGGTGAAGGCCTGCTGCGCCTGCGCGGCGAGCCGGGCGCCGGCGGCGCCGAGCCGCTGGATCTCCTCCATCGCGCCGCCGAGCGACTCCTGCGCGGTGTGCGCCGCGTCCCCGGTGACGCCCGCGCCGGCCAGCTCGGGCAGCGGCAGCTCGCGCCGGTAGACGGCCGCGGCGATGCTGCCGAGCACCGCGACGCCGAGCGCCCCGCCGAGCTCGTAGCTGGTCTCCTCGATCGCCGCCGCGCTGCCCGACTCCCGGGCCGGCGCCCCCGCCATGATCACCGCGGAGGCGATGGCCAGCGAGCCCATGCCGGCGCCGGTCAGCACCAGCGCGACCACGACGGTGCCGTAGCCGAGCGGCTGCGGTCCGAGGAAGAGCGTCAGGAAGCCGGCCCCGCTCACCGCGATGCCGCCCGCCAGCACGGTGCGCGCGCCGATCCGGGCGGCCAGCGCGGGCGCCAGCGGCGACATGATCGCCGCGGCGGCGGCCTCGGGCAGCAGCCGCAGCCCCGCCTCCAGCGGCGAGTAGCCCATGACCAGCTGCATCCACTGCGCGAGCAGCAGCATCGTGGCGGCGACCGCGACGCTGGTGACGAGCGCGGCCAGGGTGCCGGCGGTGAAGGCGCGGCCGCGGAACAGCCGCACCTGCAGCATCGGGTCGGGCCGGTTCAGGCAGCGCCGGACGAACCAGGTCAGCGTGACCAGCGCGACGGCCGCCGCGGCGAGCGCGCCCGGGCTGGCGAAGCCGTCCTTGCCGAAGTGCTTGATCGCGTAGACCAGGGCGACCATGCCGGTGATCGACAGGGCGGTGCCGGGCAGGTCCCAGCGGCCCGGCTCGGGGTTGCGCGACTCGGGCAGGAGCCACAGGCCCGCGGCGATCGCCACCGCCATCACCGGGACGTTCACCAGGAACGCCGAGTGCCAGCTGAACGCCTCCAGCAGCGCGCCGCCGAGGATCGGGCCGAGTGCGCCGCCGAGCGCGGCCATCGTCGCCCAGACGCCGAGCGCGGTGGCGCGCTCGCGCGGGTCGGTGAACAGCTGCCGGATCATCGACAGCGTGGACGGCATGATCATCGCGCCGCCGACGCCGAGCAGCGCCCGCACCGCGATCACCGCGCCGGGGCTGTCGGCGGCCAGCACCGCCAGCGAGGCGAGGCCGAAGATGGTGAAGCCGGTGATGAGCATGCGCTTGCGGCCCCACCGGTCGCCGAGGCCCGCAGCGGTGACCAGCAGGCCCGACACCACCAGCGAGTAGACGTCGACCATCCACAGCAGCGAGATCGAGTCGGGCTGCAGATCGGCCGAGATCTCCGGCAGCGCCACGTTCAGCACGGTCATGTCCATGACGACGAGCAGCAGGCTCGCCGACAGCACCGCCAGGCCCGCCCAGCGGCGCGGGTGCGGCGGCCGGGCCGCGGTCGCGCCGGCGGGGGCGGGTGTCGCGGACGTCATCGTCGTTCTCCCGGTGTCTCGCCCGGCCGGTCTGCGGTGCCGGCCAGGAAGGTGGTGATCATCAGTCGCTCGATGTCGCGGCGGGCGACGTCGCCGTTGCGCAGGCTGTCGCGCACGGTGACCATCAGGCCGTACACGGTGTTGCTCACCCAGCGCGCGGGCAGGTCGGCGCGCAGCACCCCGGCGCGCTGGCAGGCGGCGTAGAACACGATCTCGCGCTCTTCCAGCTCTTCCCCGCGCCGCACCAGCTCAGGCAGGTGGTTGACGAAATGGTCGGTCAAGGCGAACCCGTGCTCGTCGGCGTCGACGGTGAAGGCGCGCATCAGCGCGTGCAGCGCCTCCTCCAGCACGGCCGGGTCGCCGGACGCGGCCGCGGCCTCGATCCCGGCGGACCGCTGGGACTGCTCCCAGCGGTCCATGGCCTGCTCGCCGAGCGCGCGCAGCAGCTCCTCGCGGGTGGCGTAGTACCGGTGCAGCGTGGCGCGGCTGACGCCGGCGGCCTCGGCGATCCGGCCCATCGAGGCGGTGGGGTCGGTGTTCAGGTGCCGGATCGCGGCGGTGAGGATCTGCTCGCCCTTTGACATCTGCGGCCCCTTCGCCTCATATGCGACATTACTGTCTCACATGGTACATCCTCGTTCCGGGCGGGATGGCGCGCGGGCCTCCCCGGTGGACGCGTAGGCTGGTACGCGATGCCGGGGTCCTTGGGCGATTCCCGGGTCTTCGGGCTGCCCCGCGTCCGGGCGGGGGCTTGCCGTGCGGCCGTCCACGGGTGGAGTAGCGGGCGAAGATGACGCTTTCTGGACTTGTTGATCTTGCGTGCACCGATGCCGGGCTGGCCGGCGCGCTGAAGCGGGCGCGCGCCGACGCCGAGCTCGTCGCGCCGCCCTCGCTGTGGCCCGTGCTCGGCGCCGCCCTCGCGCGCAGCACCGGCGGCGGCGTGGTGCTCGCCGTCACCGCCACCGGCCGCGAGGCCGAGGACCTGACGGCCGCGCTGACCAGCCTCATGGACCCCGAGCGGGTGGCGCACTTCCCGGCCTGGGAGACGCTGCCGCACGAGAAGCTGTCGCCGCGCTCGGACACCGTCGGGCAGCGGCTGGCCGTGCTGCGCCGCCTCGTGCACCCCGACGCGGGCGATGGCGCAGGCGGCGCGCTGGACGTGGTCGTCACGCCGGTGCGGGCCGTGCTGCAGCCGATCGTGGCGGGCCTGGCCGACCTGGAGCCGGTGCGGCTGCGCGGCGGCGAGGACGCCGACCTCGACGACGTCGTCCGCCGCCTGGTCGACGCCGGCTACCACCGCGTCGACCTGGTGGAGAAGCGCGGCGAGCTGGCCGTGCGCGGCGGCATCCTGGACGTGTTCCCGCCCACCGAGGAGCACCCGCTGCGGGTGGAGTTCTGGGGCGACACCGTGGAGGAGGTCCGCTACTTCAAGGCCGCCGACCAGCGCTCCCTGGAGGTCGCGCCGGACGGGCTGTGGGCGCCGCCGTGCCGCGAGCTGCCGCTGACCGAGGCCGTCCGCGAGCGCGCCCGGCTGCTGGCCGCGCAGCACCCGGCGCTGGAGGAGATCCTCACCCGGATCGCCGACGGCGACACCGTCGAGGGCATGGAGGCGTTCTCGCCCGTTCTCGCCGAGCGGATGGAGCTGCTCACCGACCTGCTGCCGGACGGCTCGGCGCTGCTGGTCTGCGAGCCCGAGCGCATCCGCACCCGCTCGGCGGAGCTGGTGCGCACCAGCCAGGAGTTCCTGGAGGCCAGCTGGGTCAACGCCGCCGCCGGGGGAGAGGCGCCCATCGACCTCGGCGCCGCCGCGTTCCGGTCGCTGGAGGAGGTGCGCGAGCACAGCAACGAGCTCGGGCTGCCCCGCTGGTCGATCACCGCGCTCAATCCGGAGGGCGAGGCGCTGAACCTCGGCGTGCACCCGGCCGAGGCCTACCGCGGCGACACCGCCAAGGTCGTCGCCGACGTCAAGGGCTGGATCGACGCCGGCTGGCGGGTCGTCATGATCACCGCCGGGCACGGTCCCGCCGAGCGCCTGGTCCAGCTCGTCGGCGAGGAGGGCCTCGGCGCCACGCTCACCGACCTGGCCGACGTTCCGCGCGAGGGCCTGGTCAACGTGTCCACCGGCCTGCTGGAGAACGGCTTCGTCTGGGACGCGGTCAAGCTCGCCGTGCTCACCGAGACCGACCTGTCCGGGCAGAAGTCCTCCACCAAGGACATGCGCCGGATGCCGTCGCGGCGGCGCGGCGGCATCGACCCGCTGCAGCTGCGCGCCGGCGACTACGTCGTGCACGAGCAGCACGGCGTCGGCCGGTACGTGGAGATGGTCAGCCGCAACGTGCAGGGCGCCACCCGCGAGTACCTGATCCTGGAGTACGCCAAGGGCGACCGGCTGTTCGTCCCGACCGACCAGCTGGAGGAGCTCACCCGCTACGTCGGCGGCGAGGCGCCCAGCCTGCACCGGCTCGGCGGCTCGGACTGGCAGAAGGCCAAGTCCAAGGCCCGCAAGGCGGTCAAGCAGATCGCCGGCGAGCTGATCCGGCTGTACTCGGCGCGGATGGCCAGCCCCGGGCACGCCTTCGCCCCCGACACCCCCTGGCAGCGCGAGCTGGAGGACGCCTTCCCCTACATGGAGACGCCCGACCAGCTCGCCGCGATCGACGAGGTCAAGGGCGACATGGAGAAGCCGGTCCCGATGGACCGGCTGATCTGCGGCGACGTCGGCTACGGCAAGACCGAGATCGCGGTGCGCGCCGCGTTCAAGGCGGTGCAGGACGGCCGCCAGGTCGCGGTGCTGGTCCCGACGACGCTGCTGGTCCAGCAGCACCTGTCCACCTTCTCCGAGCGGTTCGGCGCGTTCCCGGTCACCGTCAAGCCGATCAGCCGGTTCCAGACCGAGGCCGAGATCAAGGAGACGATGCAGGGGCTGCAGGAGGGCTCGGTCGACGTCGTCGTCGGCACCCACCGCATCCTGTCGTCGAACATGAGGTTCAAGGACCTCGGCCTGGTCATCATCGACGAGGAGCAGCGGTTCGGCGTCGAGCACAAGGAGGAGCTGAAGCGGCTGCGCACCCAGGTCGACGTGCTGGCGATGTCGGCGACGCCGATCCCGCGCACCCTGGAGATGGGCCTCACCGGCATCCGCGAGATGTCGACGATCCTCACCCCGCCCGAGGAGCGGCACCCGGTGCTGACCTTCGTCGGGCCCTACGAGGAGAAGCAGATCGCCGCCGCGATCCGGCGCGAGCTGCTGCGCGAGGGCCAGGTCTTCTTCGTGCACAACCGGGTCCGCTCGATCGACAAGGCCGCGGGGAACCTGGCCCGGCTCGTCCCCGAGGCGCGGATCGCGACCGCGCACGGGCAGATGAACGAGCAGCAGCTGGAGAAGGTGATGGTGGACTTCTGGGAGAAGAACTACGACGTCCTGGTCGCCACCACCATCGTGGAGTCCGGCCTGGACGTGCCGAACGCCAACACCCTGATCGTGGACCGCGCCGACATGTACGGCCTGTCGCAGCTGCACCAGCTGCGCGGCCGGGTCGGCCGCGGCCGCGAGCGCGCCTACGCCTACTTCCTCTACCAGCCCGAGCAGCCGCTGACCGAGACCGCGCACGAGCGGCTGGCGACGCTGGCGCAGCACACCGAGATCGGCGCCGGCATGTACGTGGCGATGAAGGACCTGGAGATCCGCGGCGCCGGCAACATCCTCGGCGCCGAGCAGTCCGGGCACGTGGCCGGGGTCGGCTTCGACCTGTACGTGCGGATGGTCGGCGAGGCCGTGCGGGAGCTGAAGGAGGGCGGCGGCGCGGCGGCCGAGCCGATGCCCGACACCCGGGTCGAGCTGCCGGTCGACGCGCACCTGCCGCACGAGTACATCCCCGGCGAGCGGCTCCGGCTGGACGCCTACCGCCGCATCGCCGCGATCACCGGCGACGAGGAGATCACCGCCGTGCACGAGGAGCTGAAGGACCGCTTCGGGCCGCTGCCCGTGCCGGTGCTGAACCTGCTGGAGGTGGCCCGGTTCCGCGCCCGGGCCCGCAAGGCCGGGCTGACCGACGTCACGCTGCAGGGCAACTTCGTCAAGTTCGCCCCGGCCGACCTGCCCGACTCCCGGCAGGTCCGGCTGCAGCGGCTCTACCCCAAGAGCATCATCAAGCCCGCCAGCAGCACCCTGCTGGTCCCGATGCCGAAGACGGCGGTCATCGGCGGGCGTCCGCTGCGGGACCAAGAGCTGCTCAAGTGGGCCACAGACCTCGTCGAAGCCCTGTTCCTGGAACCGGCCCGCGCCTAGGCTGGCGAACCGCGAAGTGATCACTGACAGTTTGGGGAACCCGTGCTCGCGACATCCGTGAAGGCCGCGCTCGCCGCGGCGATCGCCGCCGCCGCGCTCACCGGCTGCGGCGGCGGCCCCGCCCAGGCCGGCAGCGCCGCCGTCATCGACGACCAGCGCATCACGGTGTCCACCCTGGACGCCGCGGTCCGCGAGTGGCGCGCGCAGTTCCGCGCCAGCCGCGGCGCCAACGACGCGCGCGCGAACCCCGGCAGCGCCGACCCGCGGGTCGCCCCCCCGGCGGTGGAGGGCGACCTGCGCGGCGCGCTGTCGGCGCTGGTGACCTTCCGCATCGGCGACGAGGTCGCCAAGCGGGCCAAGGTCGAGGTCAGCGACGGCGACGTGGACCAGATCGTGGCCGCCATGGACCGCCAGCGCGGCGCCCGCAACACCACCCTGGCCAACGGCCTGCCCGTCCGCTACACCCGCGACCTGGCCCGCTTCTTCGCCATCCGCGAGCTGCTGGTGCAGCGCGTGGCCGGCGGCGCGCCGGCCGAGAGCCAGCAGGCAGCGCAGGCCCGCCAGGTGGTCGGGCTGGTGATGCGCAAGGCCGCGGCCGGGATGAAGATCAAGATCAATCCGCGGTTCGGCACGTTCGACCCCGCGCAGGTCCAGATCGGGCCCGTCGCCTACCAGCTGTCCGGCACGGAATCGGGTATTCGCTGACCATGTCCCTGACCCTGCTCGCCACCACCCACCGCGTCGCGCCCGGCCTGCTCACCTGGCGGGCCTGGGAGGCGCTGCGCTCCTCGACCGCGCGGGTGCTCACCCGGCCCGGCCACCCGCTGCTGCCCGCCCTCGGCGACGCCGGGGTGCACGCCGAGCACGTCGCCGCCCCCGACCCGGCCGCGCTCGTCGCGCTCGCCCGCGAGGCGGACGTGCTGTGGGTGGCCGCGCCCGACGGCGACGAGCAGCTCATGCGCCGCATCGGGCAGCTGGTGGTGAACGACCCGCTGGACGTCGAGGTGCTGCACGGCTCCTACGACCTGCCCGGCGCCCGCCTGCTCGACCTGGTGTCGGTGATGGACACGCTGCGCCGCGAGTGCCCCTGGGACGCCAAGCAGACGCACGCCACGCTCGTGCCCTACCTGCTGGAGGAGTCCTACGAGGTCGCCGACAGCGTGGAGAGCGGCGACCTGGCCGCGCTGCGCGAGGAGCTCGGCGACGTGCTGATGCAGGTGGCGTTCCACGCGGTCGTCGCCGCCGAGCGCACCGACGAGACGGCCTTCACCATCGACGACGTCGCCGGCGGCATCGTCGACAAGCTGGTCCGCCGCCACCCGCACGTGTTCGGCGACGTCACCGTGTCCGGCGCCGACGAGGTCAACGCCAACTGGGAGCAGATCAAGGCCGCCGAGCGCGCCGCCAAGAGCGGCGACGAGGCGTCGGTGTTCGACGGCGTCCCGATGGGGCAGCCCGCGCTGTCGCTCGCCGCGCAGCTGCAGCGCCGCGCCGGCCGGCTGGACGCCCCCGAGGAGCTGTACCAGGTCACCGGACCCGAGTACGGTTCGCGGCTGTTCGCCCTGGTCAGGGAGGCGCAGCGGGCAGGACACGACGCCGAGGCGGAGTTGCGGGCCGTGGCGCGGGTATTCCGTGATCGTGTCACTGCCTGGGAACACGCGGACGAGGGGTAGCGCAACCGAGACCGAGGGCGGGTTGGCCGGGGACCGGCCCGCCCTTTACGCTTGCCCCGTGCTGGGAGGGTCTGGGGGAGACGGTGGTGGTTTCGCCACGTCCGGACGGAGGGGCGGCTCGGCCGCCCGCCGGGTCCGCGACCTGGCGGGCCTCGGCGCGCTGTCGGGCCTGCTCATCGCGCTGATGGTCGTCCCGCTGGTGGGCGGCGCCGGGGTCGGCGCGCGCGACGCGGCCACCTGGTTCGAGAACGAGCCCGCCGACATGGACCTCACCGGCGTCCCGCAGCGCTCGCGGATCCTGGCCGCCGACGGCTCGCTGCTGGCCACCTTCTACTACGAGAACCGGGTCGACGTCCGGCTCGACCAGATCGCCCCGGTCGTCCGCCGCGCCGTCCTCGCCATCGAGGACAACCGCTTCTACGAGCACGGCGCGCTGGACTCCAAGGCGACCGTCCGGGCGCTGGTCAGCAACGTCGGCTCCGGCGAGGTGCAGCAGGGCGGCTCGGGCATCACCCAGCAGTACGTCAAGAACCTGCTGGTCACCCAGGCCGACACCCCCGCGGGCAAGCAGGAGGCCAAGGCCCTCACCCCGGCCCGCAAGCTGCGCGAGCTGAAGTACGCCGTCGCGATGGAGAAGCGCTTCTCCAAGGACGAGATCCTGCGCCGCTACCTCAACATCGCCTACTACGGCGCGGGCGCCTACGGCATCGAGGCCGCGTCCCAGCGCTACTTCGCCAAACCCGCGTCCAGGCTGACGCTGCCGGAGGCCGCGCTGCTGGCCGGCATCGTGCGCTACCCCTTCGCCTACGACCCGATCCAGCACCCCGAGGCGGCCAAGCAGCGCCGCGACACCGTCCTCGGCCGGATGGCCGACCTCGGCCAGATCACCCGGGCCGAGGCCGACGCGACCGCGCGGCAGCCGATCCGGCTGCGCGTCCGGCGCACCCAGAACGGCTGCGTGTCCAGCAAGGCCCCGTTCTTCTGCGACTACGTGCAGCGCGAGATCCTCACCAACCCGGTGTTCGGCCCCACCCCGAAGGCGCGCGAGAAGCTGCTGAAGCAGGGCGGCCTCACCATCCGCACCACCTTGGACTGGCAGACGCAGCGGGCCGCGCAGCGCGCCGTCGACCGGCACGTGCCGCGGCTGAACTCCGCGCACAAGGCCGCCGCCGAGGCGCTCGTCGAGCCGGGCACCGGGCGGATCAAGGGCATGGCGGTCGACCGCAGGCTCGGGCCCGACAAGGAGCGCGGCAAGACCTGGATCAACTTCGCCGCCGACGCCAGCCACGGCTCCAGCATCGGCATGCAGGCCGGGTCGACGTTCAAGGCGTTCACGCTCGCCGCCGCGCTGGAGCAGGGCATCCCGTTCGGCGCCAAGATCATGGCGCCGCGGGCCTTCACCCCGGTCGGGTTCCGCGACTGCAAGGGCCGCAACGTCAGCGACCCGGGCGCCTCGCTGACCAACTCCGCCGACGGCGAGGGCGGCAAGGAGTTCAGCCTCGCCACCGGCACCTACCACTCGGTCAACACCTACTTCCTCAAGCTGGAGCGCCAGGTCGGGCTCTGCGAGACGGTGCGGATGGCCGAGCGGCTCGGCATGCGGCAGGCGAACGGCAAGCCGATGCAGCAGTACCCGGCGTTCACGCTCGGCTTCAACACCGTCTCGCCGCTGCGGCTCGCCGCCGCCTACGCCACGTTCGGCGCCCGCGGCCGCTACTGCCGGCCCATCGCCATCACCCGGATCACCGACGCGGCCGGCAAGCCGCGCAAGATCCCCGGCGCCGGCTGCAAGCAGGTCATCGACAAGGACGTCGCCGACGCCGTCAACCACGTGCTGAGCGGCGTGCTCACCAAGGGCACCGCGCGGGGCATGGGCATCGGCCGCGACGCCGCCGGCAAGACCGGCACCGTCGACAACTTCTCCGCCGCCTGGTTCGCCGGGTACACCCCCGACCTCGCCTCGGCGGTGTGGGTGGGCGACCCGCGCGGCGGCTACCGCTACCCGATGACCAGCCTCTGCATGGACGGCGAGTGCTACGGGTCGGTGTTCGGCGCGACGATCCCGGCGCCGATCTGGCAGGAGTCGATGGAGGGGGCGCTGGACGGGCGCGACGCGACGTCGTTCCACGACCCGTCGGCCCAGTACTTCAGCCTGGGCACCGGCGAGGAAGAGCCCAAGAAGGACAAGAAGAAGGACGACAAGGACAAGGACAAGAAGAACAAGGACGACAAGAAGGACGAGAAGAAGAAGCGCAAGGGCGGGCCGGGGCGCGGCGGCCAGGACCGCCGGTTGCGCCCCGACGACTCCGGCCGCCCCGCCTGACGCGGGTCCCCATCACGGGCCCCGCCACGGGTCAGTCGAGCCGGCGCTCACCGCGTTCGCGCACGGTCACCGCGTCCTCCTCGGCCGGCCGGTCGTCCGGGGCGGGGTCGCCGGTGCGGGTCTCGGCCCGCATGTACTCGGCGATGCCGATCGGACCGTCCTTGGGCTCCCTGATGATCAGGTTGTCCGGCGGGTCCTCCACGTACTTCTCGGCCTCCTCGATCTCCCAGACCTGCTCGTCGTCGCCGAGCTCCTCCTCGTAACGGCCCTCGGCGTCACGGCGCTCCTCGTCGGAACGGGGCTCACTCATGGTCATACCTCCCTAACCTCTCATCCGCCCTGTTCCCGGCGGAGAGGCGATCATGCCGTGTGAGCAGGGACGGGCCGGGTAGATCCCTGCCCGAGCAGCCACGTCACCAGCCTTGGCACGGGGGAACCGGGGGTCCACATGCGCGCCGTCGCCGTGTCCGCCTACGGGGCCGTGCCGCGGCCCATGACCGTGCCGCGGCCCGTCCCGGGGCCGGGGGAGCTGCTGGTCCGGCTGTTCGCGGCCGGGCTGAACCCGGCCGACTGGCAGATCGCCGAAGGGGCGCTGCGCGACACCGCGCCGGCCTCGTTCCCGCTCGTCCTCGGCGCCGACGGCGCCGGGGTCGTCGAGCAGGCCGGGCCGGGCGCGACCCGGCTGCGCGTCGGCGAGCCGGTGTACGGGTGCTTCTCCGCCGTCTCCCGCGGCATCGGCAGCTACGCCGAGTACGCCGTCGTCGCCGCGGACGGCCCGGTCGCCCCGCTGCCCGCCGCACTGATCTACAGCCAGGCCGCCGCGGTGCCGACGGTGGCGATGGCCGCGCTGAACGCGGTCCGCGCGGCCGGGGTCGACGCCGGGCGCACCGTGCTCATCGTCGGCGCGACCGGCGGTGTCGGCCAGGCCGCGACCCAGCTCGCCGCCGCGCGCGGCGCCAAGGTGATCGCCACGGCCGGGCCGGACATGGCCGGGGAGCTGCGCCGGCTCGGCGCCGCCGAGACCGTCGAGTACACCGCCGGCGACCTGGTGGAGCGGGTGCACGGCGGCGTCGACATCGTGCTGGACTTCGCCGGCGACGCCGACGCCGCGCAGCGCACCGCGCGCCTGCTCGGTCCCGGCGGGACGTACCTGAGCAGCCGGCGCGCGGCCAGCCTGCACGTGCTGGAGGCGCACCAGATCCGCGGCGTCAACCTGGTGAGCGAGCCGGGCGCCGCGCTGCTGGAGGAGGTGACCGCCCTGATCGAGGAGGACCGGCTGCGGGTGCGCGTGGAGGCGCAGGTGCCGCTGGAGGAGGCGCCCGCCGCCCTCGCCCGCAACCGCGCGGGCGGGGCCCGCGGCAAGACCGTGATCCGTATCTGACCGCCGGCGCATACGCCGCCGGGTGAGGGGCAGTGTCGAACCATGAACGATGACAACAAGGCACGGCTGGCCGAGATCGACGAGGACCTGGCGCGGCTGCGCAACGAGCTGACCCCGCCGCCCGACGAGCCGCAGGACTACGGCGACGCGGGCCAGGACCTCAACGCCCGCGGGGAGCTCCAGGCGCAGATCGACGTCCTGGAGCAGGAACGCGAACGCCTGCTGAACCAGGGCGGCTGACCCGGCGCCGCGCCGCCCGGCTCACCGCGCCGCCCGGCTCACCGCGCCGGGCGGCGCAGCGACCACGCGACCAGCTGCCGGACGGCCATGATCGCCGCCGTGGCGAGCAGCGGCTCCCCGCCGGCCGCCGCGCCGAGCCGCAGCAGCCCGGCGGCGAGCCAGAAGTCCAGCGCGATCCGCAGCGCCGCCCGCCCGTCCCGGGCGATCACCAGTGCGACCGCCCCGGTGACCAGCCCCGCCGCCACGCAGCACAGCACCGCGTACTGCACGAGCAGGGTCATCGCAGCGGGTCTCCGGACCGGGCCAGCTCCGCCCGCTCCTCCTTGATCTCCCGGCCGAGGAAGTAGTTCAGCGCGGTCCGGATGGCCGCGATCGCGGCCAGCTCGCCGATCTCGCGCAGCGTCGGGGCGATCGCGGTCCGCAGGATGTCGGACGCCAGCTGGAACTCCAGCCCGAGCGCGAGGAACCGGCCGAGGTTCAGCCGGACCGGGACGAAGCTCTCGGCCCGCCGGGTGCGCACCGCGGCGACCAGGAACCGGACGAAGGCGACGACCGCCCCCGTGAAGATGACGATCGCCCCGGCGAGCTCCACGAACCGCACCAGCAGGTCGACCGTCTGCTGCAGCCACGCCTCACCCAGCAGTTCGTCCATGGCCGGACCCTGCCCGCCTGAAGATCCCTTACACGGCCCCGCGGGCCGCGCGGGTCACCCGCCGTCGCCCTTGTCGCGCAGGATGTCGCGCACCCGGTCGACCATGGCGGCCATCGGCCCGACGAGCATGTTCTTGGTGGCGCTCTCGGTGCCCGGGTGCGGATGCGTCGGGGCGGTGGCCTCGGCCGCCTTCACCGCCGCCGCCAGGGCGCGGCGCTGCGCCGGGCCGAACTCGGCGTCCAGCCGGGCGAACTCGTAGCGCTCCTCGGCGCGGGCGTGGGTGAGCACCGCCAGCCGCAGCGCGTCGACCTTGGGCAGGAAGCCGGGGTCGCCGGGGTCCATGCCGTCCAGCTCCGCCAGCAGCTCCTTGGCGGCGCGCTCCTCGGCGAGCCGGTCGTCGACGATGCCGTCCCCGCCGGGCAGGCGGCGCCGCGCCATCGGGTGGATGATCTCCTCCTCGGCCGTCTCGTGCACCGCCAGCAGGCGCACCAGCGCCTCGAAGGACTGCTTGCGCCCCTCGGCCGGCCCGTCCAGCACGGCCGAGAACAGGTCCCGGATCCGGGAGTGCTGGGCGATCAGCAGATCGATCACGTCGGTGTCGGTCCTGGTGCCGGTCTGGGACATGCCGCTCCTCATGGTGTGACGGCGCCCGCACCGATGCGGACCCTGCCCGCCGCCTACCCGCTCAGCCTGCCCGCATGCCCCGCATGGGGTTTCCGAGGAATTGGCCGGAGGGGTCATGACTGAAAAGCCGTGTGCGGGTAAGGGCCTGCCGACGTTCCCGACTTTCGGAGGCCAGGGCATGGCGTTCAACCCGCTCGACCACAAGGGCATCCCGCTGGACAAGCAGGTCCGCAACTGGCAGGAGCTGAACGTCGACCCGATCGATCCCGACCGCGCCGACCCCTACACCCGCTGCCGCATCATCACGATGAACGGCATCGAGGTGGAAGCGATCATGTTCAGCCACCACTTCAACCGGATCTGTCCGGACATGGAGGTCAAACGGCGGCTGGCCGAGGTCCGCTACATCGAGCAACAGCAGCAGAAGGCGGTGAACTGGCTGCTGCCGGGCCAGTCCTCGGTGCTGGAGACCACGATCGCCTACGAGCAGGTCGCGGTGGACCTCACCGGCTGGGTCGCGCGGATGGAGCCCGACCCCTACCTCAAGCAGGCCTACGAGTTCGGCGTGCTGGAGGACTTCGACCACCTGTACCGGTACGCCAACCTGTACGAGATGATCGAGCACCGCAAGGCCGAGAAGATCGTCGACGGGCTCACCGAGATCATCCCGGGCCGGCCCACCCCGCTGCACCACCGCGCCCCGGTGGACAACCTGCGCGAGCCCTACGACAGGACCAAGGCCGCGCCGGTCTCCAAGCTGCACGCCCTGACGATCATGTCGGCCGAGCAGCAGACGATGAACTTCTACATGAACGTCGGCCCGCTCTACATGGAGCCGATCGCCCGCCGCCTCTACCAGGAGATCGGGCTGATCGAGGAGGAGCACGTCACCCACTACGAGTCGCTGGTCGACCCGGGCGAGACGTGGTGGGAGCGGCTGGTCAACCACGAGTACAACGAGTGCTACCTGTACCACTCGTTCATGGAGACCGAGTCCGACCCGCGGATCAAGGCGATCTGGGAGCTCCACCTGAACATGGAGCTGGAGCACCTGCGCATCGCCTGCGACCTGATGCGCGAGCACGACGGCCGCGACCCCGAGAGCATCCTGGCGCCCGCGCTGCCCGAGCCGGTCACCTTCGAGCCGAACAAGCAGTTCATCCGCGGCCTGCTGGCCACCCAGATCGACCTCACCACGCTCGGCACCGGCTACGTCCGCGAGGCCCACGAGCGCTTCGAGCGGATGCAGGAGCAGATCAACGGCGCCGGCCACGTCCCGAGCGACGAGGTCCTGGAGCAGCACACCGCGCAGTTCGGGAGCGACTACCGGCTGAGCACCGACGGCCGCCACCCCGACCCGGCGCAGCGCAGGCAGGACGAGCAGGAATGAAAACCGGTCCCTTCCTGTTCGGTTGCGTGAAGCCACTGACAAGGAAGGGGCCATGACCACCTACGAGGAGTTCCAGCGCGCCACGCAGTTCTTCGACGCCCGCGACTACATCGGGGCCGCCCGGCTGCTGGCGCCGGTCGTGGCGGACGAGCCGGGCAACCGCGCGGCCGTCGAGCTGCTCGGCCGCGCCTACTTCCACAGCGCCCAGCTCGGCCGCGCCGAGCGGGTCCTGCGCGACCTGGTCGAGCTCGACCCGGGCAACGGCTGGGCCTACGAGGCGCTCGCCCGCACCCTGGAGCGGCGGAACCGCGCCGACGAGGCCCGGCGCTACCGCCGGCTGGCCGCCGCGATGGGCGCGGAGACCTCCACCGGCAGCGAGGTCTCGGTCACGGCCGCGAACCTGGCCTGAGGCCGCTCAGCCGAAGGCGACGTGGTCCAGCCAGAGGTCCAGCAGGGCCGCGTCGCCGGTGACCTCGGCGGCGGACGGCGGGCGGCGGCGGTAGACGACCAGCAGCAGGTCCGTCAGAGGCGCGCGCACCGTCACGGCCGCGCGCGCCCCGCCGCGCCGCCAGGCGATGACGTCCCCGGTGAGGTCGACGGACCAGGCGGCGTCCGCGTCCGCCGCCTCGAACGCGAGGGTGCGGCCCGGCCCGAGGAGCCCGCGCTTGCGCGGCGTGATGTCGAAGTGCTGCGGGAGCGCGTCGAGCTCCATCCACTCGTCGATCGCGTCGGCGGCGACGTCCGCGGCCACGGTGAACCCCGTGCCGGCCGCCAGCGTCGCGTCGGCGCGGTGGACGAGCGTCTCGTTGGCGAACCGGCGCGCCCAGAACGCGGTCGTCCCGTAGTCGAACGGCGTCCAGAGCGCGGCGTCCGGCCCGGCGGCGCGCAGGGCGTCCGCGAGCCCCGCCGCGCCCTGGACGAGCCAGGCGGCGGGCGCCTCGCCCGAGTCGTCGCCGTCGACCTTGCGGACCCGGTCGTCCGGCAGGAACGCGGTCGCCCGGGTGCGGACGACCTCCTCGGCCCACCGGTGCCCGCCGCCGATGTGCCGCAGCAGGGCGCCGAGCGTCCAGCCGGGGCAGGACGGCACGGGCGCGCGCAGGTCCGCGCCCGCGACGTCGCGGACGAGCCGCTCGGTCTGGGCGACGATCTCGGTGCAGTGCCGGCCGAAGTCCATGAGATCTCCTCGCGTCGGGCCTGTGTCACCAGGTGGTCGGAGCCGGGGAGCGGATCTCGACGTCTAGTCGCGCAGGCGGCGGCGGAGCTCGGCCGACAGGTCGGCCGCGGCGTCGCGGAGCGCCTCGGCGAACGCCGGGCGGCACGGCGCGTCCGGCCGGTGCACGGCGACGGTCGGCCGCACCGCCGCGGGATGGTCGATGCGCACCGCCGCGACCGCCGGGGGCAGCATCGGCACCGCGAGGCCCGGGACGACCGTGACGCCGAGCCCGGCGGCGACCAGCCCCAGCTTGGCCGTCCAGTCCCGGGCGACGAACGCGACCTCCGGCCGCCAGGACGAGCCCGTCCAGGCGCCCAGCAGGGTGGACCCGGGGTCGGCGCTGCCCGCGATCCAGCGCTCGCCCGCCAGCTCCCCGGGGGCGACGGCCGCCGCGGCGGCCAGGGGGTGGCCGGGCGCGACCGCGACGAGCAGCGGGTCGTCGAGCAGGTGGATCGCCGCCACGCCGTCCGGCAGGCGGTCCGGCGGGGCCACCACCGCCACGTCCAGGCGTCCCTTGGCGACGGCGTTCAGCAACCCCGGGCTCGTCCCCTCGCGCAGCGGCACCCGGACCTGCGGTTCCCGGGCGGCCAGCGCGGCGATCGCGCGGGGGACCAGCGCCGCCATCGCGGTGGAGAACGCGCCCGCGCGCAGCCGGCCGGGCGGCCGGGCCGCCAGGTCCTCCAGGTTCTGCCGGGCGCTCCGCAGCTCGCCGAGCACCGCCTCGGCGTGCCGGACGACCACGCGCCCGGCGTCGGTCGGGCACACCCCGCGCGCCTGGCGCTCGAACAGCGCCCGCCCGGCGGCCCGCTCCATCAGCGCGATCTGCCGGGAGACGGCCGACTGCGTGTAGCCGAGCCGCTCGGCCGCCAGGGAGAACGAGCCGAGGCGGGCCGCCTCGCGGACCACGCGCAGGCCCGCGACCGTGAACTCAGACATGCGCAACAGTGATACCAGATATGCGAGACAGTCGTTTGTGGCATGGCTGTCCGGCTGTCAGCCTGGACGCATGAGCAACGAGAACAAGGAACTCATCCGGGGCGTCTTCGCGGAGATGGCCAAGGGGAACACGCGCGCCCTCAGCGACGTGATGTCCGACGACTTCCGCTGGGTGTTCCCGGGGAACTGGTCCTGGTCGGGCGAGTGGGGGCCCAAGAGCGTCGCGCTGAAGGGGCTGCTCCGCCCGCTGATGGAGCAGTTCGAGGGCGGCTACCGCAGCGAGGCCGACCTGATCCTGGCCGACGGCGACCGCGTCGTCGTCCAAGCCCGCGGCCACGCCGTCACCAGGAGCGGCGACCGCTACGACCAGACGTACTGCTACATCTTCCGCGTCGCCGGCGGCCAGGTCACCGAAGTGGTCGAGCACTGCGACACCGCGCTCGTCGAGCGGGTCCTGGACCCCATCGTCCGCGGGGCATGAGACGGGGCGGGCCGGGTAGAGAGCGGGCGTGAAACCTGCCGTCGATCGGGTCGACGCCTTCCAGCGGCGGCACCCCTGGCTCGGCTTCCCGCTCGCCGTCGGCTACAAGTTCTTCGACGACCAGGGCGCCTACCTGACGGCACTGATCACCTTCTACGGGTTCCTGTCGCTGTTCCCGATGCTGCTCCTGCTGGTCACCGGCCTCGGTTACGCGCTGGAGGGCGACCCGCAGTTGCAGCGCCGCGTGCTCGACTCGGCCCTCGCCCGGTTCCCCATCGTCGGCGACCAGCTCGGCGGCAACGTGCACTCCTTCCACGGCAACCTGTTCGCGCTGGTCGCCGGCGTCCTGCTCAGCCTGCACGGCGGTCTCGGGGTCGTCCAGGCCGCGCAGTACGCGCTGAACCGCATGTGGGGCGTGCCGCGCGACGTGCGGCCGAACCCGTTCCGGTCGCGGGCGCGCAGCCTGCTGCTGCTCACCGCCGGGCTGGCCGCCCTGCTCGCCAACACCGCCGCCGGGATCTACCTGCACGGCTTCTGGCTCCTCACGACGGCGGCGGCGGTGGCGGTGAACGCGCTGCTGCTCGCCGTCGCGTTCCGGGTGCTGACGGCGTACCCGCTCTCGCTGAAGCAGGTGCGGGCCGGCGCGATCGCCGCCGCGCTCGTCCTGCAGGTGCTGCAGTGGGGCGGGACGACACTGCTCGGGCACATGCTGAAGAGCGCCACCGCCACCTACGGCTTCTTCGGCATCGTGCTCGGCCTGCTCACCTGGATCTACCTGGGCGCCCTGACGGTCGTGCTGTGCGCCGAGGTCAACGTGGTGCGCGACCGCCGCCTCTGGCCGCGCAGCCTGCTCACCCCCTTCACCGACGACGTGGAGCTCACCCGCGGCGACCGGCGCGCCTACACCGCCTACGCGCAGAGCGAGCGGCACAAGGGCTTCGAGCGCGTCGACGTCGACTTCGACCGGCCCGCCGGCGACGAGGACGGCCGCTGAGGTCACTCCGGCAGGCGCAGGACGAACCGGGCGCCGCGCTCGCCGTCCAGGCGGTCGGTGAGGATGAGCGAGCCGCCGTGCGCGGCGGCGATGTCGCGGGAGATGGCCAGGCCGAGTCCGGTGCTGCCGGCGTCGTGGTGGCGGCCCTCGGCCAGGCGGGTGAAGCGCTCGAAGACCCGCCCCCGGTCCTCGGGGGCGATGCCCGGCCCGTCGTCGACGACCTCCACGACGACCTCGCCGGGCTCGGTGGACAGCCGGATCGAGACCGTGCTCTCGGCGTGCCGGTCGGCGTTGTCGATCAGGTTGGTGAGCAGCCGGGCCAGCTCGGCGCGGCCGCCGTGCACGACCACCGGGCCGTCGGCCTCGACCCGGACCCGGCTGCGCCGGGGGCGCCGCAGCACCTCGGTGTCGGTCAGCTCGTGCAGGTCGACGGGCTCGGAGCCCATCTGGTGGGTGTCCAGCCGCACCAGCGCGAACAGGTCCTCCAGGACGGCCTGCAGCCGGTCGGCGTTGCGCAGCGTCGCGGCCAGCGTCTCGCGCAGGTCGTCGGCCTCGGGGTCGGCGAGCGCCAGCTCCAGCTCCATCCGCAGGCCGGTCAGCGGGGTGCGCAGCTCGTGCGAGACGTCGGAGACGAACCCGCGCTGCTTGGCCACCGCCGCCTCCAGCCGGTCCAGGGTGGCGTTGACGCTGTCGGCCAGCCGGCGGATCTCGTCGTGCTGCGGCGGCACCGGGACGCGCCGCTCCAGGTCGGTGGCGGTGATCTCGTCGAGCTCGGCGCGGATCCGCTCGACCGGGCGCAGCGCGCGCCCGGCCGTCAGGCAGGTGCCGGCGCCGGCCAGCCCGGCCAGCAGCGGGACGCCGAGGAGCAGCAGCGCGGCCAGCGCGGGGTCGGGCAGCAGGTCCGGGACGCGGGCGAGCGCGTACACCGTGACCGGGCCGCCGACGGTCTGGGTCCGGTACTCGGTGACCAGGTGGCAGCCGTCGCCGGGCGCCCGGACCCGGCAGCTGCGGCCGTCGCGGCGGATGTCGCGCTCGATGACGGCGGCGTCCGGCCCGGAGGGGACCGGCGGGTAGCCGAGCATCGGCGCGCTCGCGGCGTAGACGCCGCCGTCGGGGCCGATCACCTGGACCAGCTCGCGGCCGCCGGTGTAGATCAGGCCGCCGGGCAGCGTGCCCGTCGCGGCCTGGGCGAGCACCCGGCGGCCCTGCTGGTCCAGCGCCTGCTCGGCGGCGTCCAGCGCCCGCTGGTGGAACAGCAGCACCATCACCGTGCACAGCGCGCCCGCCAGGATCGCGGTGCACAGCACCACGAACAGGGTCAGCCGGACACGGATCCCCGGTGGTGGCGGCGACCGCCGCCGCCACCACTGCCGGCCGGGGAATCGGGGCACCGATGTCGCCTTTGCGGGGTCGAGGACGTCCTTGGTCCTCGGTTCCTGCCCGGCCCCGGCGGGTTTCAGCCCGCACGAAGTTAAAGGACCCGTGCTGAAAGCCCGTGGTGAAAGCCCGTGCTGAAAGCCCGGGCGGGCGTCAGTCCGCGCGCAGCCCCCAGCGCCGCCGCAGCGCGCGGTCCACCACGCCGAACAGCTGGTCGAACACGATCCCGATGATCAGGATGACGATCATGTAGGAGATCATGTCGGCGGTGTTGTTCAGCTCCCGGGCCTGCGACAGCAGCACGCCGAGCGAGGTGGTGCTGCCGATGATGACCAGCAGCTCGCCGGCCATCAGGCTGCGCCAGGCGAACGCCCAGCCCTGCTTCAGCCCCGCCACGAACGACGGCAGCGACGCGGGCAGGATCAGGTGCCGGTACAGGTTCACCCCGCGCAGCCCCATCACCTTGCCGGCGCGCAGCAGGATCGTCGGGGTGTAGTCCACGCCCGCGATCAGCCCGTTGGCGATCGAGGGCGCGGCGCCGAGCACCACCACGAACAGGATCGCGCTCTCGCTCAGCTGGAACAGCAGGATCGCCAGGGGGAACCAGGCGATCGACGGCATCGTCTGCAGGCCGGTGATCAGCGAGCCGAACGCGCGCCGCAGCACCCGCGAGCGCGACACCAGCGCGCCGACCAGCACGCCCACCACGACCGACACCGCGAAGCCGACGAGCGCGCGCTGCATGGTGCGGGCGACCGCCGACCAGAACCGGCCGCTGGTCACCTGGTCCCAGAAGACCGGCAGGGTGTCGGCCGGGCCGGGCAGCACCCAGGGGTCCTTCCAGCCGCTCCACACCACGGCCTGCCAGCCGGCGAGCGCGATCAGCACCGCGGTCAGCATCGGCCAGGTCGCCGACCAGGCCCGCAGCAGCGGGTTGCGGCGGGCGCCGGCGGCGAGCTCCAGCGCGTCCAGGCCGCTGATCTCCCGGCTGAGCCGGGAGCCGCCGCCCGCCTCGGGCGGGGCGGCGTCCACGTCGTCCAGGTCCACGTTCACGCCCACGTCATGCGCCATGGCGGCCGACCTCCTCACGCAGCCGGTCGGTGATGGTCGCCGCGAGCGACGACACCTCCGGCGAGTCGATGCGCCGCGGACGCTCCATCGGCACGGGGAACTCCTGCACGACCCGGCCGGGGCGGCTGGACAGCAGCACCACCCGGTCGCCGAGGCGGACGGCCTCACGGACGTTGTGGGTGACGAACACGACGGTCAGCCCGCGCTCCCGCCAGATCCGCTCGATCTCGTCGTGCAGCAGGTCGCGGGTCATGGCGTCCAGTGCGCCGAACGGCTCGTCCATCAGCAGGACGGTGCCCTTCTGGCCGTCGGAGTCGTCCACGGTCAGTGCGAGCGCGCGCGCGAGGGCGACGCGCTGGCGCATGCCGCCGGACAGCTGGTGCGGCCGCTTCTTGGCGAAGTCGCCCAGGTGCACCGACCGCAGCAGCTCGGCCGCGCGCTCTCGGCGGTCCTTGCGGGGGACGCCGCGCATCTTCAGCGCCAGCTCGATGTTGGCGGTGACGTTCAGCCAGGGGAACAGTGCCGGTTCCTGGAACATCAGCGCGACCTTGGCGTCGCCGGTGTCGATCGTCCCGGCGCTGGGGGAGTCCAGGTCGGCGACGAGGTTCAGCAGGGTGCTCTTGCCGCAGCCGGACGCACCGAGCAGGCAGACGAACTCGCCAGGGGAGACGTCGAGGGAGACGTTGTCCAGCGCCAGCAGCGCGGTGGCGCCGGAGCCGAATGCTTTGGAGACGCCCGAAAGCCGGACCGCGGAGGCGGTCCGGCTAGGGGCGGCCGTGGTGGCCTGTGTCACTTGTCGCTCACCGCTGCCTTTCCGGCCGCCTTGAGCACGTCGTTCAGGGGGCCGAGGTTGTAGATGCCGTTCAGGTCGGTCTTCTCCAGCAGGCCGACGTCCTCGGCGTGCTTGGCGCCCTCGAACAGCGAGGACGCGACCGGGTCGGTGGTGAACTGGATCTCCTTGAAGGCCGAGTCCAGGATCTGCGGCTTCAGCGGCTTGCCGCTCAGCGCGCTCAGCTGCTCGTTGACGGCCTTCTTGGCCTCGTCCTGGTTGTTGTTGATGAAGTCGGTGGTCTCCACCACGGCCTGGAGCAGCTTCTTCACCTGCTCGGGGTGCTTCTTCTCGTAGTCCTGCCGGACGAGGAGGTTGGTGATGACGAACTTGCCGCCGGGCCACAGCGACTTCTCGTCGAGCAGCTTCTTGCCCTTGCTCTCCAGCACCAGCCGGGACGCGAACGGCTCGGGCACCCAGGCGCCGTCGATGTTCCCCTGCGCGAACGTCTGCAGGGTCTGCGCGTTCTCCTGCGGGACGATCTTGACGTCGCCGCTGCCGTCCTTGTTGGCGGTGAGGCCGTTCTTCTTCAGCCAGTAGCGCACCGCCACGTCCTGGGTGTTGCCGAGCTGCGGGGTGGCGATCTTCTTGCCCTTGAGGTCCTGCACCCCGTTGATGCCGGGCTTGACGATGAGCGCGACGCCGCCGGACGCGGCGCCGGAGATGATGTGCACCGCCTTGCCGTGCGACTTGGCCCAGGCGTTGATCGAGGGGTTCGGGCCGACGAAGGTGGCGTCCACCGCGCCGGAGAACACCGCCTCGACCGCGGCCGGGCCGGCGTTGAACGAGGACGCCTTCGGGGCCGCGCCGAGGTGCTTGGCGAAGATGCCCTTCTGCAGCCCGACCAGCGCGGTGGCGTGGGTGATGTTCGGGAAGTAGCCGAGCCGCAGCGGAGCGGCGGCACCGGACTTGTCGTCCTTGGAGTCACCGCCGCAGGCGGCGAGCGTCCCACCGGCGAGGACGATCAGGGCTGCGGCGGCCACTCGGGCGCGGAACCTGCGATGCATTGTCGGTAATCCCTACTTATCAAGTCTGTTTGACGTGAACAGTAGACAAGGTAGGTAATCATCGCGTCAAGTCGCTTGCGCGCCACGATTTCGTAACACTCACCGCGAACCGGGCGCGGCGAGCCGGTTGAGGCCCCGATGACGTCCGCCGATAGGCTGGTGGGCGCATACCAACCAGTCGTGCACTACAACAGGGAGCCGCTCGTGTCGTCGATCGAGGCCGTCATCGCCCGGGAGATCCTGGACTCCCGCGGCAACCCGACCGTCGAGGTCGAGGTGCTGCTCGCCGACGGGACCGAGGCGCAGGCCGCCGTCCCGAGCGGCGCGTCCACCGGGCAGTTCGAGGCCGTCGAGCTGCGCGACGGCGGCGAGCGCTACGGCGGCAAGGGCGTGCGCAAGGCCGTCAAGGCCGTCAACGACATCGTCGACGAGAAGCTCGTCGGCTACCCCGCCACCGAGCAGCGCCTGATCGACCAGCTGCTGATCGACCTGGACGGCACCCCCGACAAGTCGCAGCTCGGCGCCAACGCCATCCTCGGCGTCAGCCTCGCCGTCGCCCGCGCCGCCGCCGACTCCTCGGGCCTGCCGCTGTTCCGCTACGTCGGCGGCCCGAACGCGCACGTGCTCCCGGTGCCGATGATGAACATCCTGAACGGCGGCGCGCACGCCGACACCAACGTCGACATCCAGGAGTTCATGATCGCGCCGATCGGCGCGCCCACGTTCTCCGAGGCCGTCCGCTGGGGCGCCGAGACCTACCACGCGCTGAAGTCGGTGCTGAAGGCCAAGGGCCTGAACACCGGCCTCGGCGACGAGGGCGGCTTCGCGCCCGAGCTGCCGAGCAACCGCGAGGCGCTCGACCTCATCCTGGAGGCCATCGGCAAGGCCGGCTTCACCCCGGGCCGCGACATCGCGCTCGCCCTGGACGTCGCCGCCACCGAGTTCTGCGAGGGCGGCTCCTACACCTTCGAGGGCGGCAAGCGCTCGGCCGCGGACATGGCCGCCTACTACGGCGAGCTGCTGGACGCCTACCCGCTGGTCTCCATCGAGGACCCCCTCGACGAGGAGGACTGGGCCGGCTGGATCGACCTCACCGCCCAGGCCGGCGACCGGGTCCAGCTCGTCGGCGACGACCTGTTCGTCACCAACCCCGAGCGGCTCGCCCGCGGCATCGCCGAGGGCGCCGCCAACGCCCTGCTGGTCAAGGTGAACCAGATCGGCACCCTCACCGAGACCCTCGACGCGGTCGCGCTCGCGCACGGCGCCCGCTACGCCTCCATGATGAGCCACCGCTCCGGCGAGACCGAGGACACCACGATCGCCGACCTGGCCGTCGCCACCAACTGCGGCCAGATCAAGACCGGCGCCCCCGCCCGCAGCGACCGCGTCGCCAAGTACAACCAGCTGCTGCGCATCGAGGAGCAGCTCGGCGACGCCGCCCGCTACGCCGGCGCCGCCGCGTTCCCGCGGTTCGCCTGGGACGGCTGAGCGCGCCTTGGCCGCCGCCGAGGACCGTGACGGCGCCGCCCGGAGAGGCCCCGACGCCTCCCCGGGCGGCGGCCGCCGCAACGCGCTGACCAGCCGCGCCGCCATCCTGGCGGTGGTGATGTGCGCGATCGCGCTCAGCCTGGCCTACCCCGTGCGCGAGTACATCGCGCAGCGCCAGGAGATCGCCGACCTCCGGCACAAGGAGGCGGTGGCCCGCCGGCAGGTCGACGAACTGGCCCGGCGCAAGCAGCAGCTGGCCGACAAGGCCTACATTGAGCGTGAGGCGCGGCAGCGGCTGCACTACTGCAGGCCCGAGGAGAAGTGCTACATCGTCCTGGACGGTGGCGCCGGCAACGGGCAGCAGACCCAGCAGGGCGGTCCGGCGAGCAGGCCGCCCTGGTACGAGACGCTCTGGCGGTCGGTGGAGACCGCCGACCGGACACGCTGAACCCCGGACGCGCGGGGTGGGGACACTCATGATCGACGAACGTGACGAGGCCGCCGTGGCGGCCCAGCTCGGCCGGGAGCCGCGCGGCATCCGCCGGGTGGCCTACCGCTGCCCGTGCGGGCTGCCCGCCGTCATCGAGACGGCGCCGCGGCTGCCCGACGGCACCCCCTTCCCGACGCTGTTCTACCTGACCTGCCCGAAGGCCGCCTCGGCCATCGGCACGCTGGAGGGCGGCGGCGTCATGCGCGAGATGCAGGCGCGGCTGGCCACCGAGCCCGCGCTGAAGGCCGAGTACACCGCCGCGCACGAGGACTACCTGCGCCGCCGCGACGAGGCCGCCGCCGAGGACGGCATCGAGCCGCTGCCGGCCGGCATGCAGAGCGCCGGCGGCATGCCCGAGCGCGTCAAGTGCCTGCACGCCCTGATCGGGCACGAGCTGGCCGTCCCCGGAACCAACCCGATCGGCCGCGAGGCCCTGGAGGCGCTGCCCGAGTGGTGGCGCTCGGGCCCGTGCGTCTGCGTCCCCGACGACAGCGGCCCCGGCGACAGCGCCCCCGCAAGCACCCCCCGGACCGAGGAGCCCTCGTGACCCGTGTCGCCGCCGTCGACTGCGGTACCAACTCGGTGCGCCTGCTGATCGCCGACGTCGCCTCCGGCGACGACGGCGGGACGCTCACCGACGTCGAACGGCTGATGGAGATCGTCCGGCTCGGGCAGGACGTGGACCGGACCGGCCGGCTGGCCCCCGAGGCGCTGGAGCGCACCTTCGCCGCGATGCGCGGGTACGCCGCGCTGATCGAGCGGCACGGCGCCGAGAAGGTGCGCGTGGTCGCCACCAGCGCGACCCGCGACGCGCAGAACCGGGACGACTTCGTCAGCGGCGTGGTGGAGATCTTCGGTGTCGTGCCCGAGGTCATCACCGGCGAGGAGGAGGCGAACCTGTCCTTCACCGGCGCCACCCGCGAGCTGGCCTCGCTGCGGCCGCCGCGCCCCTACCTGGTCGTCGACATCGGCGGCGGGTCCACCGAGTTCGTGCTCGGCGGCACCCGGGTGGAGGCCGCGCTGTCGGTCGACATCGGCTGCGTGCGGATGACCGAGCGGCACCTGAAGGACGCCGACCCGCCCTCGCCCGACCAGATCTCCAGCGCCGCCGCCGACATCGACGCCGCGCTGGAGCGGGTCCGCCAGGCCGTCCCGGTGGACGAGGCGCGCACCCTGGTCGGCCTGGCCGGCTCGGTCACCACCATCTCCGGCATCGCCCAGGGGCTGCCCGCCTACGACCCCGCCCGCATCCACCTGTCCCGCGTCACCGCGGGCCAGGTGCACGAGGTCACCCGCGGCCTGCTGCACGCCACCCGCGCCGAGCGCGCGCGGCTCGGCGTCATGCACCCGGGCCGGGTCGACGTGATCGGCGCGGGCGCGCTGATCCTGGACCGGATCATGCGCGAGTACGGGTTCGGCGCGGTCGTGGTCAGCGAGCACGACATCCTCGACGGCATCGCCTGGTCGCTGGCGTAGCGGTCGCCGGCCCGGCCTCAGCGGTGGTGCTGCTTCAGCGCCGCCAGGAGCGCGGGGATCAGCACCGCGTTCGGGTTCTGCTGCGGGACGAACAGCACCGGCGAGCCGCCGCTGGACTGCCGGATCCAGACCCGGCCGTTCTCGATCACCGCGTCGGCGATCGCGGACCAGCTGAGCGACACCCGGTTGCCGCGCACCCCGCCCGGGTGCACGGTGAGGCCCTGCGCGATGTCGATCGACTCGCCCGCGCGGACCCGCCCGGCCAGCTCGGCGGCCAGCCGCTGCTCGGCCTGCCGCCGGCACAGCTCGACCAGCCGCAGCCACACCTGCTCGGCGTCGCCGCCCTGCCCGGTGAGGTCGGCCGAGTCCAGCACGACCTCCAGGCGCGGCCCGCCGTGGAAGGGGTGCCGGCCGATCTGGAAGACCCAGCTGGTGCCGGGCTGCTGCCCGTGGCCGCCGGGCATGCTCGCCGCCCAGTACGCCACCCACTCCACGTGGTCCCACGCGAGGGTGCCGTTGCCGTAGGCCATGACCTGCGCGTCGGCGTGCAGCCGCAGGCCGCGCACGTTGACCGTCAGCGGCGGCAGGGCCTGGGGCGCACCCCAGGCGGGCTGCTGCTGCGGCGGGTACTGCTGCGGATAGTGCTGCGGGGGCTGCTGCTGCGGGGGCTGCCGCTCGGGCGCCCCCGGGCGGGCGGCCGGCTGGGGGTTCAGGTGCTGCGTCCAGTTCTGGCCGTCCCACCAGCGCATGCTTCCGCTGCCGTAGGGATCCGCGTACCAGCCCGGCTGGGTCAAGGCCTGCCTCCGTGTCGCAACGGCGCGCCGGACGCCCCGTCTCCCCGACCCCGGCGAACCGCATCGTATCGATATGCACCACCCTGTCCAGGGATCACCGCTGAATACTGCGTACTGCGCCGTAACTCCCACCGCAGGTAGCGGCCCGGTCGGGCATGACAGGATCGGGGCATGACGACCGCCAACGCGCCCTTCGTCCCGCCCGGGACGGGCTGGCCCGGCGACCCGGCCGGCCCCGGCACGCCCGTCGCGCACGACGCCCGCCAGGTGCAGGACCTCGCCGCCGCGGCCCCGGACCTGCCCGGGCTGTGCGCGCGGCAGTCGGTGTGCCGGGCCTGCGACCGGCTGGTCGCCTGGCGCGAGAAGGTCGCGGTGGAGCGCCGCCGCTCGTTCGCCGCCGAGGAGTACTGGGGCCGCCCGGTGCCCGGCTGGGGCGACGACGCGCCCGCCATCATGATCGTCGGGCTGGCGCCCGCCGCGCACGGCGGCAACCGGACCGGCCGGATCTTCACCGGCGACCGGTCGGGGGACTGGCTGTTCGCCTCCCTGTACCGGACCGGCCTCGCCGTCCAGCCGACCAGCGTGCGCGCCGACGACGGCCAGCGGCTCGTCGGCGCCCGGATGGCCGCGACGGTGCGCTGCGCGCCGCCCGACAACAAGCCCACCCCGGGCGAACGCGACACCTGCCTGCCCTGGCTGGCCCGCGAGATCGCCGACGTCGCCGCGAGCGTCCGCTGCTTCGTGGTGCTCGGCGGGTTCGGCTGGCAGGGCCTCTGGCCCGCGCTGAAGCAGGCCGGGTACACGATCCCGCGGCCGCGGCCGAAGTTCGGGCACGCGGTGGAGGCCGAGATCGGGCCGCCCGCCGGGGTCCCCGGCCCCGTGGCGGTCCTCGGCTGCTACCACCCGAGCCAGCAGAACACCTTCACCGGGCGGGTCACCACGCAGATGCTGGACGCGGTGTTCACCCGGGCCCGCGAGCTGGCGGGCCTGCCGCCGCACGCCCCGGGCTGAGCCGGGATGGCAGCGGGGCAGGGCCTGGCCGAACGGACAGGGCGGCGGCCGACCCCCCGCCGGTCGACTGCACCGCCCCGTCCGTTCGGGCCCCCGTCCGGCCCTGTCCCGCCTCCGCCGGCCCCGGTCTCCCGGGGCCCTCTCGGCGGTACAACAGATGAGATGCCGGAAGGTGCGGCGGGGTTCGGAGATTTTTCGGGAAAGTTCGCCGCGGCGCTTCGACGTGAACCCGGGTGATATCGGGGTACCGGTCCGGGCATGTCCCCTCAAAGTCCGCATGAGTCTGCGAAACAGATCGTCATCGCCGGCGGTGGGTACGTCGGCATGTACACCGCGCTCCGCCTGCAGCGGAAGCTGCGCGGCGAGCTGCGGCGCGGTGAGGTCGTCATCACCGTGATCGACCCCCAGTCCTACATGACCTACCAGCCGTTCCTGCCCGAGGCCGCGGCCGGGAACCTGGAGCCCCGGCACGTCGTGGCGCCGCTCCGCCGCGTCCTCAAGCGCTGCCGGGTCGTGAACGGCTACGTGACCGGCATCGACCACGCGTCGCGCACCCTCACCTACACGCCCGCCGGCGCCGCCCCCGACGACGACGCGCAGGCCGTGCGGGCGGGCTACGACCGGCTGGTGGTCGCGCTCGGCTCGATCTCCCGGACGCTGCCGATCCCGGGCCTGGCCGAGTGCGGGATCGGGTTCAAGACCGTCGAGGAGGCCATCTACCTGCGCAACCACGTCCTGCACCAGCTGGACATCGCCGCCTCCAACGACGACCCCGACGTCCGCCGCCGCGCGCTCACCTTCGTGTTCGTCGGCGGCGGCTTCGCCGGCGTGGAGGCCCTCGCCGAACTGGAGGACATGGCCCGCGACGCCTGCCGCTGGTATCCGAACATCGACGCCTCCGACATGCGCTGGATGATGGTCGAGGCCGCGGACCGCATCCTGCCCGAGGTCGGCCCCGAGATGGGCGAGTGGACCGTCGAGGCGCTGCGCCGCCGCGGCATCGAGATCAAGCTGGGCACGATGCTGAAGTCCGCGGTGGGCGGCCGGATCGAGCTGAGCGGCGGCGAGGGGTTCGACGCCGGGACGCTGGTGTGGACCGCCGGCGTCAAGGCGCACCCGGTCGTCCGCCAGAGCGACCTGCCGATCGACGACAAGGGCCGCGTCAAGGCGACCGCCGAGCTCACCGTCGAGGGCGCCGAGGGCGTCTACACCGCCGGCGACAACGCCCGGGTGCCCGACCTCACCGACACCGGCGAGTGGACCGCGCCGAACGCCCAGCACGCCGTCCGCCAGGCCAAGGTGCTCGCCGACAACATCGTCGCCGACCTGCGCGGCAAGACCCGCAAGCCCTACAAGCACGCCTACGTCGGGTCGGTCGCCGGGCTCGGGCTGCACAAGGGTGTGGCGAACGTCTACGGGATCAAACTGCGTGGCCTTCTCGCATGGTTCATGCACCGCACCTACCATCTGTCTCGGATGCCGACGCTCAATCGCAAGATGCGCGTCACGGCGGACTGGACGCTCGCGCTGTTCTTCCGGCGCGAGATCGTGTCCCTCGCCGAGCTCGAACGGCCCCGGGAGGAGTTCGAGCTCGCCAGCAGGGACTGAGAACGAAGGGGGAGGCGGTCCGGATGCACGACGGTGTCGCCTCCAGGCTCGCGCCGCTGATCACCAGGATCCTGCTCGGCGAGGAGCAGGACGCCGCCGCCGAGCTGCCGGTCCAGGTCCGCGCCTGGGACGGCAGCTCCATCGGCCCGGCGGGCGCGCCCGCCTTCGTCATCCGGCACCGGCGCGCGCTGCGCCGGCTGCTGTGGAAGCCCGGCGAGATCGGCCTGGTCCGCGCCTACGTGGCGGGCGAGCTGGACATCGAGGGCGACGTGTTCGCCGCGCTCGGCGCGGTGCAGCGGGTGATGCGCAGCGGTGACGAGCCGATCCGGCTGAACAGCGACGACAAGCGCGAGATCGTGCGCACCGCGGTCACCCTCGGCGCGGTCGGCCCCGAGCCGAGGCCGCCCGCCGAGGAGTTCCCCGCGGGCCGCCGCGGGCCCGGCCCGGCCGGCCCGCTGGAGGAGTCGGCGGCCTTCTTCGAGCTGCTGCTCGGCGAGACCCTCGCGCACGGCAGCGGCCTGTGGGACCAGGCCCTGGACCTGGCCGACGCGCAGCGCGCCGCGCTGGAGGCGGCCGCCGAGCGGCTCGGGCTGTTCCCCGGCGCCCGGGTGCTGGACCTCAACGCAGGCTGGGGCGCGTTCGCCCGGCACGCCGCCGCGCAGGGCGCCTCCGTCGTCGCGCTCACCCGCACCGCCGAGCAGGCCGCGCGGGTCGCCGGCGAGGGCGTGCAGGCCCGCGGCTTCGACCTGGCCGAGGCCGGCGACGGCCCCTACGACGCCATCATCGGCCTGGCCGGGCCGGAGGCGCTGGACCGCGCGGTGCCGCGGCTGTACGAGCTGCTCGCCCCCGGCGGGCGGCTGCTCCTGCAGCAGCAGGTGCGCCGCCCCGGCCCGCACCAGGTGAGGCGGACCTTCACCACCAGCTACATGTTCCCCGAGGACGGCGAGCTGCGGCCGCTCGGCGAGGTCGTCGGCGCCCTGGAGGACGCCGGGCTGGAGGTGCGCGGCGTCACCGCGCTGCGCGAGCACCACGCCCGCACCCTGCGCGCCTGGGCGGCCGGCCTGCAGCGGCACTGGGACCGGTGCGCCGAGCTCGCCGGGCCGGGCCGGGCCCGGGTCTGGCTGCTCTACCTCGCCGCGTCCGCGCTGGCGTGCGAGAGCGGCCGCATCGGCGTGCACGAGATCGCGGCGATCCGCCGCGACCGGGACGGCCGGGCCGGGACCACGCTGGTCGAGGACCGGGCCGTGCTGAGCCGCTGAGGCCGATTTATTCGTTCCCGTCTCATTACCCGCGGCCTAATAACGGTTCGCGGTGATCGCCGGGTGTCTCGGTAAGATATCGCCCGCCCCTGTGGCCCAAAGGCAGAGGCGGGCTCCCTAAAAGAGCTTAATTGTGTCGGTTCGAATCCGACCAGGGGCACCGCGGGAAGGCCGGCGTCCGGCGGGACGTCGGCCTTCGGCACGTCCGGGCCCCGCGCCGCCGGCCCCGCGCCCGGTGTCAACCGTTATTGATCGGGAACGTTCGTGGCGGCCCGGACGTCTAAACTTGGCAGTTGGTCCCGGTACCAATGGAGGCAGAAGTGGAAAGCAGGAACCCCGCGTTCCGGGGTGGCAACTTCGGGCGCCAGGCGGGCGCGTACGGCACGCCGACGCCCGAACAGCTGCACGACATGTACAACGCCCCCTCCTACACGCCGCCGGCCGAACGCACGATGACCTACGACGACGTCGTGGTCCGGGGCTTCCTCAGCCTGGCGGCGCTGGTGGTGGCCGGCGCGCTCACCTGGGTGCTGGTGCCGCTGCAGACGGCCCTGGCGGTCGCCGTCGTCGCCTTCGTGCTGCAGCTCGGCATCGGGCTGTACATCAGCTTCGCGCAGAAGGCCAACGCGCCGCTGGTGCTGATCTTCTCGGCGGTGTACGGCGTCGGCGTCGGCGCGATCAGCCACGCCTACAACACCCTCTACAACGGCGTGGTCTTCCAGGCGGTGCTCGGCACCGCGCTGGCCTTCGCCGCGATGCTCGCGGTGCACTCGCTGAAGATCATCCGGGTGACGCCCAAGCTCGCCCGCTTCGTGGTGGCGGCCGGCCTGGCGATGGTCGGGCTGATGCTGGTCAACCTGGTCGTCGGCCTGTTCAACGACACCGGCATCGGGATCCGCGAGAACGGCCCGCTCGGCATCGCCTTCAGCGTGCTGGCGATCGTGCTCGGCTGCTTCTTCCTGCTGCTGGACTTCGACCAGATCGAGCAGGGCGTGCGCGGCGGGGCGCCGGAGAAGTTCGCCTGGTACTGCGCGTTCGGCCTGGTGCTCAGCCTGGTGTGGATCTACCTGGAGCTGCTGCGGCTGCTGTCGTACCTGCGCGACTGACCGTCCCGCGCGAACGCGCCGGCCCCCCTGCCGGATCGAGCGGCAGGGGGGCCGGTTCGTTGTGGGGTCTCGGCGCCGGTGGCCGGAGACGCGTAGCGTGCCGGCGACGGTGATGATCCTCTGGCGGGACCCCACGAAGCGTGGTGGCGCCCGGTGGGGCGTGCGGTCAGTAGTGGCGCTCGCGGCGGGCGCGTTCGTGTTCGCGCACCAGGGCCGCGGCGTAGCCGTGGGAGAGGCCGTGCTCTTCGGCGAGCCAGTGGCTGCGTTCCTCGCAGCGCAGGAACGAGGGTCCGTTCTCGATGGTGGTGAACCACTCGGGGAGGCCACGACCGGTGACCTGCGGGATTCGTGCGATGAGCTTGCTGTGCGTGTCCGGCGAGTGGCTCAGTGACATAGGCACCTCCAGGTCCCGGGGCTCTTCCTGCCGACTTTGCATCAGCGGCCCCGATGTGACAACCCCCTAACGGGCACCTATCGCTCCGGTTACGTAGATCCTTTATTACCGGATCGATCAGCTCCGAAAACGCCGGTGGCCCGGCCCCCCGCGCGGGGAGCCGGGCCACGATGGTCCGTGCGATCAGGAACCGCTTAGCTGAGGCGCTCCAGCACCATCGCCATGCCCTGGCCGCCGCCGACGCACATGGTCTCCAGACCGAACTGCTTGTCGTGGAACTTCAGGCTGTTGATCAGCGTGGAGGTGATCCGGGCGCCGGTCATGCCGAACGGGTGGCCGACCGCGATCGCGCCGCCGTTGACGTTCAGCTTGTCGATGTCGATGCCGAGCTCGTCGGCCGACGGCAGCACCTGCGCGGCGAACGCCTCGTTGATCTCGACCAGGTCGATGTCGGCGATGGTGAGGCCGGCCAGCGCGAGCGCCTTGCGGGACGCCTCGACCGGGCCGAGGCCCATGATCTCGGGGGACAGGCCGGACACGCCGGTGGACACCACGCGGGCCAGCGGGGTGATGCCGAGCTCGGCGGCCTTGGTGTCGCTCATCACGACCAGCGCGGCGGCGCCGTCGTTCAGCGGGCAGCAGTTGCCGGCGGTGACGGTGCCGTCCGGCCGGAACACCGGCTGGAGCTGGGAGATCTTCTCGTAGGTGGTGCCGGCGCGCGGGCCGTCGTCGGTGGCGTGGGTGCTGCCGTCGGGCAGCAGGACCGGGGTGATGTCCTTCTCCCAGAAGCCGTTGGCGATGGCCTTCTCGGCCAGGTTCTGGGAGCGGACGGCGAACTCGTCCTGGGCCTGGCGGGACACCCCGCGCAGCCCGGCGACGTTCTCGGCGGTCTGGCCCATCGCGATGTAGACGTCGGGGATCTGCTCGTCCTGGCGCGGGTCGTGCCACACGCCGGCGCCGCCCTCGGCGGTCTTGGCGGTGCGCGCCTGCGCGTCGTCGAACACCGGGTTCATGGTGTCGGGCAGGCCGTCGCTGCTGCCCTTGGCGAAGCGGCTGACGGTCTCCACACCGGCCGACACGATGACGTCGGCCTCACCCGAGCGGATCGCGTGCAGCGCCATCCGGGTGGTCTGCAGCGAGGACGAGCAGTAGCGGGTGATCGTCGCGCCGGGGACCTGGTCCCAGCCGAGCTCGACCGCGACCACGCGGCCCATGTTGTACCCCTGCTCGCCGCCGGGCAGGCCGCAGCCGAGCAGCAGGTCGTCGATGTGGTCGGCGGTCAGCTGCGGGACCTGGGCCATCGCGGCGGTGACCATCTGCGCGGTGAGGTCGTCGGGACGGATGTCCTTCAGCGACCCCTTGAAGGCGCGGCCGATGGGCGAGCGCGCGGTGGCGACGATGACTGCCTCAGGCATGTTAGGGACTCCCTGTCGTACGACCTCTGGCCACCGGCTGTGGTTACTGGCCGGTCACCTAGCAATCTAGCCCGTCCGCCCGGCGGTGGTACATGCCGGGGGGTGAGGTTTGTTGGACATTGAGTCCAACAGAGTGCGGGTTCATTCTCCGTGCGTACCCACGGTGCCCCGGACGTACCGCTCAGGCCGCGCCCGGCGCGCTCTCCCTCATCCCGGCGTCGTCCAGCGGCTGCCCGGAGGTGCGGCGCAGCAGCGCCGCCCAGCGGCCCCGGCGGCCGCGCTCGCGGCCCTCCACCCGGGTGCCGACGACCTCGGTGCCCGGCCGCTCGGCTGCCTCGGCCGCCGCCAGGTACACCGGCAGCACGCCGCCGCCCGCGGGCGCGGCGTCCTCGTGGTCGGGGTCCAGGCCGAGCGAGGCCGCCATCGACGGCAGCACCGCCATCGCCGCCGCCGCGTACCCGCGCGCGGACGGGTGGTAGCGGTCGGCGCTGAACATCTCGCGCGGGTCGGCGGCGAACTCGCGGCCGAGCAGGTCGCCGAGCGACACCGACCGGCCGCCGCGCTCCACCACCGCGATCGTCTGCGCGGCGGCGAGCTGCCGGCTGGCGCGCTGGGCGAACCAGCGCAGCGGCTGCATCACCGGCTTCACCGAGCCGAGGTCGGGGCAGGTGCCCACGACGACCTCGCAGCCCGCCGCGTGCAGCCGCTCCACGGCCGTGCCGAGATGCCGGACGGACTCGGCGGCCGGGACCCGGCCCGTCACGTCGTTGGCGCCGATCATGATGACGGCGACGTCGGGCCGCACCTGCAGGGCCTGCTCGACCTGGCCCGCCAGCATCTCCGAGCGCGACCCCGACACGGCCACGTTGGTCAGCCGCACCGGCCGCCCCGCGATCGAGGCCAGCCCGTTGGCCAGCAGCGCCGCCGGCGTCTCGTCGGGGGTGTGCACGCCGAGCCCGGCGGCGGTGGAGTCGCCGAGCATCGCGAACGACAGCGGGGCGCCCGGCAGCCACGCGCCGTACAGCCCGTCGGCGACCGGCGGGGCACCGCTCGGCGTGCCCTGAATGATCTTGCGGGCCAGCTTGGCCTCGACGACCACGAGGCCGAACGTCACCCCGCCCAGCACGGTGATGCCGCCGCCCCCGTACGCCGCCGCGGCGGCGATCCGCCGCGCCGTGAACGCCCTCAGCATGACGCGTTGACCCTCCGTAGTTACCCGGCATGAAGACCCCGTCAGGGGTTAGATGCCCGGTGCCGCCGTTCTGGGCTACCGTCGAAACTGAAATCTATCCGAAATCACATCCCTTCCCTCCCGGTTCCTGCCGGTCGAGCGGGGGATGCAGCAAGATCGAAACCGACAAGGACGTCGCGGTGCACGTACACGATTCGCTCGTCGAGCTCATGGGCAACACCCCGCTGGTGCGGTTGCGCAAGGTGACCGCCGGGCTCGCCCCGCAGGTGCTGGCCAAGGTGGAGTACTTCAACCCCGGCGGCTCGGTGAAGGACCGCATCGCGATCCGGATGATCGACGCCGCCGAGGAGTCCGGGGAGCTGGCGCCCGGCGGCACGATCGTCGAGCCGACCTCGGGCAACACCGGCGTCGGCCTGGCCATCGTCGCGCAGGAGCGCGGCTACCGGTGCGTGTTCGTGTGCCCGGACAAGGTCGCCAAGGACAAGATCGACGTGCTGCGCGCCTACGGCGCCGAGGTCGTGATCTGCCCGACCGCCGTCTCGCCGGAGCACCCCGACTCCTACTACTCGGTGTCGGACCGCCTCGCCGCCGAGATCCCGGGCGCCTGGAAGCCGAACCAGTACACCAACCAGAACAACCCGCGCTCGCACTACGAGACGACCGGTCCCGAGCTGTGGGAACAGACCGAGGGAAAGATCACCCATTTCGTCGCCGGCATCGGCACCGGCGGCACCATCACCGGCACCGGCCGCTACCTGAAGGAGGTCTCCGGCGGCCGCGTCAAGATCATCGGCGCGGACCCCGAGGGCTCGGTCTACTCGGGCGGCACCGGCCGCCCCTACCTCACCGAGGGCGTCGGCGAGGACATCTGGCCCGAGACCTACGACCGCGGCATCTGCGACGAGATCATCGCGGTGTCCGACAAGGACTCCTTCACCATGACCCGCCGCCTCGCCCGCGAGGACGCCCTGCTGGTCGGCGGCTCCTGCGGCATGGCGGTCGTCGCCGCGCTGCGCGTCGCGGCCACCGCGCCGGCCGACGCGGTGATCGTGGTGCTGCTGCCCGACGGCGGCCGCGGCTACCTGTCCAAGATCTTCAACGACGAGTGGATGAACCAGTACGGGTTCGGCGACCAGTCGACGACGGAGGCGACCGCCGGCGACGTGCTGGCGCGCAAGTCCGGCGCGGGCGCCGACGTCATCCCGAGTTTCGTGCACATGCACCCGACCGAGACGGTGGGCGAGGCGGTGAAGGTGCTGAACGAGTTCGGCGTCTCCCAGATGCCGGTCGTCTCCCCGGGCGCGGGCCACCCCGACGTGATGATCGGGGAGGTCATCGGCGCGGTGGAGGAGCGGGTCCTCCTGCACGCCCTCTACACGAACAAGGCCGGCTCGGACGACCCGCTGGAGAAGCACATGGGCCGCCCGCTGCCGGTCGTCGGCTCGGGGGAGCCGGTGTCGCGGCTCATGGCGGCCCTGGAGGGCCGCGACGCCGCGGTGGTCCTGGTCGACGGCCGGCCCTCGGGCATCGTCACCCGCCAGGACCTGCTGAACTTCCTGGCCGGCGCCTGACGGATCCCGCCGGAAAAGGCGAAGCGCCGGAGATCCTCCCGATCTCCGGCGCTTCGCCTTTTTCGGGAACGGCCGGCAGGCCGAGCCCGGGGCATGGGTGCGGGCGGACATGAAAGCGGCTCCCGTTTCCTGGCCCGGCGAAATGGTTATGTTTTGTTTACGCGGTCTCGTGTTCTCTTTGATTCGTCCGGTTCACCAGTGCGCCTCGCGTAGGGAGTGGCCAGTACATCGCTTTACGTATTGCGTTCCACACGGTACGTGAGACGTTCGAAGAACACGAAGGGATTCCTGTGAAGCTTCCCGAAAAGCCGTTCCGGGGCAGGGGCCTGGCGCTGGGCGCCGCCACCTGCGCCGCCGTCGCGCTGCTGTCCTCGGCGCCGGCCGCCGAGGCGGCCCCGGCGGCCCCGGCGGCCGCCTCCCGCCCCGCCCCGCTGCGCGCGGGCACCACCGCCGCCTCCCCGATCCTCCCCGGCTGGTACCTGTCGCCGCTCACCTACTACGCGGGCGGCTACGCCAAGGGCGCGGCCACCGCGCACGGCCCGTACCGGGTGAGCCGGGTCACCGTGTACACCTGGCTCTACCGCAAGCGCTGGTACGGGTGGGAGCTGCGCGACAGCGACACCAGCGTGGGCACCAACACCAACAGCGTCAGCAGCGTCTCCCGCAGGAAGTGCTCGGGCAGATACACCTACAAGGTCAGCGCCAAGGCCACCGCGGTTTACCGGGGCCGCACCTACTACAGCTCGAATTCGGCTCAGCGCAAGTACTCCTGCCGCTGACGCACCGGCCCGGAAAGTGACGGAGTGAATACGTGCCGGGGCGCTTGGGAGCGCCCCGGCACGCCGCCCGGGGGAGAATCAATGCGCGTACGCGTGGCTCTTTTGTGTGCGCTGGCCCTTACCGGCTGCGCGGACGGCAAGAAAGGCGAAGCGCCTCATGAGCGATATCCGGTGACGCAGATATGGTTCGACGAGACGACCCTGGCCGCCGCCGTTCCGGAAAAGACCCGGGTGCGGATCTGGGTACGGCTGGACGGCAGGCGGATCGCCGCGTTCCACTCGACCGTGCGCCGGAGCGACGGAACGCCCGTCTACGAGAGCGACTGGACCGCGGGCCGTCCCAAGGACTTCCGCAGCCGCGAGTGGCCCGACTGCCAAGAGCACACCGAACCACCGCCGAGCCCCCGCCTCACCACACTGGACGACCTGCTGGAGGACGTCCTCGGCCCCCGGACCCGCCCGGCGGACGCCCGGCCGGTCCGGGGCACCGCCGGCGCCTGGGAGATCAGCCGCGGCGTCGGCGTGCTGCGGATCATCGAGCACGGCGGCTATCTCGACCGTGAGGTGGAGACCTACAGCACCAAGGGCAGGATCGCCGGCCGCATCACCGGAGCCCGGACGGCCCCCGCGGCGGCGCTGCCCGCCTGGGAGCAGAACTGGAGCTCCTGCAGACCCGCCACCACAGAGCCGCGGTCTTAGCCGGATCAGGAGCGGGACTCGTAGAGCAGGCCGTCGCGGCGGCGACGGAAGAGGCGCCAGCGGGACGGAGGGCGCTCAGAGTGACTCTCGACCGTTTCCACCAGCGCGGTGCCCGAGGCCGTGGTGGCGTGCACGCTGATCGGCAGGTCGGCGCGTTCGGCGAGCCCGACGGCCAGCACGACGGACCCGCCCGGGGTGTCGTGGTGGTGCAACGACAGTGTCCGGCTCGCGCCCGCGGCCGTGGTGAGGCCGATCCGCGTCGTGCCGGCCGGCGCGGCGACGATGATCCGCACCGGCCCGGTCCGGGAGATCCCGGAGTGGACGCTCGGTCGCGCGACGGGGATCTCGAACTCCGAGAGGGACACGCGCTCGATCTCCGGCAGGCGCAGGCAGAGCCGCAGCCCGCCCGCCCGCGTCCAGGTGGCCGTCAGGTTCCAGTCGCAGCCGAGCTCCCGGCCCGACGCGATCTCGGTGGACGAGTCCATCACGCACCTCCGCAGGCGGTCGCCCCCATCCTCGCCGCGCCCGCGCCGCCCGGTCAAGACGTTCCGGCACGCTCGGTATCCGGACGACTCCGCCCGGGCAGCGCCGCGCGAGATTCCCCGAAGCGCCGGAGACCGCAGGTTCCCCGGCGCTGCGCTCACCTGGGGCCGGTCAGTCGTTGCGCCAGTAGGCGGCGTCGCTGGAGCCGTTGCGGCCCGGGGAGAGGTAGCCGCCCGCCCAGAGCGTCCTGGTCCCGGGGCGATGGGCGAGGTCGTGGACCACGGCCTTCTTGCCCGCGGGGACGGGCAGGGTGGTCCTGCTCCACGCGCCCGCCTCGGTCCGGTGCCGCAGCAGGGTGCCGTAGGCGGTCCAGATGCCGCCGGCGCCGTCGGCCTCGACGTCGGTGTAGCCGGTGCCGTTCGCGCCGAGGGCGGTCTTCCAGGCGGTGCCGTTCCAGTGCGCGAGCAGCGCGCGGGAGACGGTCCTGCCCTTGTCGGTGACGTAGACCGTGCCGACGGCCCAGACGTTCCTGCCCGACAGGGCCACGACGTCGCGCAGCGCGGGGGCGACCTCGCCGCGCGCCAGGTTCGGGATCTTCGGCAGCGGGAGGCGGCGCCAGGAGGTGCCGTTCCAGTGCGCGACGGCGGGCTCGGCCCGCTGACGGTCGAAGCCGACCGCCCACAGGTCGCGGGAGCCGATCCCGGAGATCGCCCGCGGGAAGAGGCCGAGCGCGTGGTCGCGCCAGGCCGTGCCGTTCCAGTGCCGGGCATGGTCCTTGCCGAGGCCGTGCACCCAGGTGTCCTTCGGGCCGAACGTGAGGACGCCGTCGGCCATGAAGGACGGCGCCAGGTCGTGCGCCCTCCACTTCGTCCCGTTCCACTGCAGGACGCGTTCGACGCCCGAGTCGCTGCGCGGGCCGGTCACCCACACGTTGTTCGCGGCGGACGCGCCGATGCCGTTCGGGCGGATGGTGGAGAGCGCGGCGGGCAGCGCCACCCGGGTCCAGCCCTGGACGGTGAGGCGCTCGACCAGGGGCTTGCCCGGGCCGGAGAGCTCGCCGGCCGCCCACATGCCGCCGCCGGGGGTCGCGGCCAGGCCGCCGATGTAGCCCGTCCCGGTGGCGGCCGGGACCAGCCGCCACGCGCGTTCGGTGGCGCCGACGGGGGCCGCCTTCCGCTCGTCCGGGCCGGACAGCGCCGCGACGGCGGTCGCCGCGGCCACGCCGAGCCCGGTCGTCGCCGCGACGGCGGCGAGCCGCTTCGTGCCGATGTTCACTTGTGACCAACGCCTTCATTGAGATGATCTTGCTGGGTGCGCCGGAGCGTACCGGCCGAAGATCATCGCTTTCCGGCTTTCGCGGAAACCACCGTCCCGCACGGGAAACGCGGCGAGGCCCGCAGATCCTGGGATCTGCGGGCCTCGCTCTCGTGCGGGGTGCCGGGCCGTGGCGGGGGCCGGGTGGGCGGCGGTTGTACCCGGCCGGACCGCCACGGTCCGGCGTCTTAGGAGCCGACCTCCGAGCGGGTGAACTGCTCTTCCAGGGGGTCGGGGCCCTTGCGGACCTTCGGGCGGTCGGCGTGACCCGGCCACCAGGCGCGGTGGCCGAGCAGCGCGGTGATGCTCGGCACCAGGAACAGCGCCATCACGAAGGCCGCCAGGGCGATGCCGATCGCGATGGAGAAGCCCATCTGCTGCAGCATCGACACCTTGGCCAGCAGCATCACCGAGAAGGTGGCCGCCAGGATCAGGCCGGCCGCGGCGACCGTCGGGCCGCCGTGCTGGACGGCCAGGGCCGCCGCCTTGCGCGGCTCGTGGCCCTCCTTGGCCTCCTCGCGGAGCCGGGCGGTGATCAGGATGTTGTAGTCGGTGCCGATCGCCAGCACGAACAGGTACAGCATGATCGGCAGGTGGAAGATCTCGCCGGGCTCGCCCTTGATGCCCTGGAAGACGTAGACCGAGGCGCCGAGGGTGGCGGCGAAGCCGACCAGGACCGCCGGGACCAGGTAGAGCGGGGCGACCACCGAGCGCAGGAGCAGCAGCAGGATCAGCGCGATCAGCACGCCGGCGACCGGCAGGATGACCGACAGGTCGCGGTTGACGACCTTGTTGATGTCACCGAAGATCGCGGTCTCGCCGCCGACGAGCATCTTGGTGCCGGCCGGCTCGATCTTGTGCGCGGCGGGCCGCAGCTCGTCCTTGACCAGGCTGATGGAGTCGTTGGAGACCGGGTTCTTCTTCAGCAGCAGGTCGACGCGGACGACCGAGCGGTCCTTGTTCGGCTGCTCGGGCTGCACGCCGCCGACACCCGGCAGGGACTTGGCCTGCTCGCTGAACGCGGCGACCTTCTCCTTGGGGATGCCCTGGCCGTCCTCGGACTTCAGGTAGACCTGGACCGGGGTGGACAGGCCGGGCGGGAAGCCCTTCTGCATGTCCTTCATGGCCTGCGCGGACTCGGTGTTCTGCGGGAAGCTCGACTGGAAGTCGTAGTCGGCCTTGAAGCCGAACGCGCCGGCGGCCAGGGCGAGCAGGATCGCGCCGGTGCCGAGCGCGACGACCAGCGGACGGCGGCCGACCATGTTGCCCATGGTGACCGAGAGCTTGGCCTTCGGCTGCTTCTTCCACGACTTGGACGGCCAGAACACCGCGGTGCCGAGCAGCGACAGGATCGCCGGGAACAGGGTGAGCGAGGTGGCGCCCATCACCAGGACGGCGATGGCCAGCGACGGGCCCCAGGCGGCGAACAGGCCGAACGAGGCGAGCATCAGGACCAGGAAGGTCGCCGCGATGGCGGCGGCGGCCGAGGTGATGACCTCGCCGACCCGCTCCACCGTGGTGATCATCGCGGTCTTCTTGTCGTCGCCCGCCCGCAGCCGCTCACGGAACCGGAACAGCAGGAACAGGTAGTAGTCGGCGCCGATGCCGAACAGCACGATGGTGAGGATGATCTGCAGGCTGTCGTCGCCGGAGAAGTCCAGCAGCTTGGACGCCGCGCCGATCAGCTTGGTCGCCACCACCTCGGTCAGCATGATCACGATGATCGGCAGCACCGCGGCGATCGGCGCCCGGAAGATCAGCAGGATCAGGCCGATGATCAGGATGAAGGTGGCGCCGGACACGATCGCGAACGACTGCTGGAAGGACTTCTCGTTGTCGGTGAAGCCGGCGACCTCACCGCCGACCTTGGCCGACAGTCCCGAACCCAGCGCGCTCGGCAGGTCCTTGCGCATGGACTTGATGGCGTCGCCGAGCTTCTTCTGCTCGGCCTGGCCCTGGCCCTTCATCGGCACGCTGATGATCTGGATGGCCTTGTTGGGCGCCACCGTCTTGTCACTGGCCAGGAACCCCTGGACCGAGGGGTAGTTCTTGGCCTGCAGCGTCTTGGCGGCGGCCGCCACCTTGGCGCTGTCGGCCGGGGTGATCGGCGCGCCGTCGGTGCGCTTGACCACGATCAGCGCCGTGGAGTCGGCGGCCTGCGGGTAGGCCTCCTTGGCCAGCTTGGCCGCCTGGACCGACTCGTACTTGGAGGGCAGGAAGTCGCCCTGGTCGGACTTGGTCTCAAGGGAGGGGGAGAGGACGACGATGGCGGCGGCGGTGACCACCCAGGCCAGGATCGTCCACCATGGGTGCCTCACGACGAAACGCGCGAGCCCTGCGAACATGCGACTTCCTTCATTCAAGGACGAGTGGGAGAGATTCCGAGCTGTTCGATCTACCTGACAAACGGTAGAGAACCCCAGGCTCGTTGAGGTCACCCCGTCTGCCGAATTACCGACCCATACCTACGGGGGAGAGGCTCCTCCTCCGGGATGGGACCTGGGCGGATAGCCTCGTCCCCATGGACAACGAGGTTCACCAGGCGTTCGAGACCCTGGCCATCCACGCGGGCCAGGAGCCCGACCCGGCGACAGGGGCGGTCGTACCGCCGATCTACCAGGTCTCGACGTACAAGCAGGACGGCATCGGCGGCCTGCGCGGGGGGTACGAGTACTCACGGTCGGCCAATCCGACCCGTACCGCGTTGGAGGTATGCCTCGCCGAGATCGAGGGGGGCGCGCGCGGGCTGGCGTTCGCGTCCGGGCTCGCCGCCGAGGACGCGCTGCTGCGCACCGTGTGCCGCCCCGGCGACCACGTCATCATCCCGGGCGACGCCTACGGCGGCACCTACCGGCTGTTCGCCAAGGTCGCCGCGCCGTGGGGGGTGGAGTTCGACCCGGTGCCGCTCGGCGACATCGCGGCCGTCCGCGCCGCCGTCCGGCCCGAGACCAGGCTCATCTGGGTGGAGACGCCCACCAACCCGCTGCTCGGCATCGCCGACATCGCGGCGCTGGCCGGCATCGCCCGGGAGGCGGGCGCGCTGCTGGCGGTGGACAACACCTTCGCCTCGCCCTACCTGCAGCAGCCGCTGCACCTCGGCGCGGACGTGGTCATCCACTCCACCACCAAGTACGTCGGCGGCCACTCCGACGTGGTCGGCGGCGCGCTGATCGCGGCGGACGCCGCGCTCGGCGAGCGGCTCGCCTTCAACCAGAACGCGATGGGCGCCGTCGCCGGGCCGTTCGACGCCTGGCTGACGCTGCGCGGCATCAAGACGCTGGCGGTCCGGATGGACCGGCACTGCGCCAACGCCGAGCGGATCGTGGAGATGCTGCAGCGGCACCCGGCCGTCGGGCAGGTGCTCTACCCGGGCCTGCCCGACCACCCGGGGCACGACGTCGCCGCCAAGCAGATGAAGGCGTTCGGCGGCATGGTGTCGTTCCGGATGGAGTCGGAGGAGGCGGCGGTGCGCGTCTGCGAGCGCACCAAGCTGTTCACGCTCGGCGAGTCGCTCGGCGGCGTCGAGTCGCTGATCGAGCACCCGGGCCGGATGACGCACGCCTCGGCGGCCGGGTCGCCGCTGGAGGTGCCCGCCGACCTGGTCCGGCTGTCGGTCGGCATCGAGGACGCCGGTGATCTCGTCCGCGACCTGGAGCGGGCGCTGAGCTGAGGTTTCCCGCGACGGCCGGAGCGGCGCTCCGGCCGTTTCGCGTGCCGGGGCCCCGCCATGGTGATCGGACATCTATGATGTGGCCGGGTACCACCAAGAAAGGGCCGGGAGTGCGCAAAGTACTGGTCTGTGGCGCGGTGTTCGCCGCGACGTGCATCACCGCCGTCGGCATGCCCGCCGGCGCCCTCGCGACCACCCCGGAGCCGACCCCGTCGGCGACGCCCACGGACACGGACACGGGGCCGGTGACGCCCTCGCCGAACGGCACGCCGTCCCCGGGCGACGCGCCGACGCCGAGCCCCTCCACCTCCTCACCCGACGCCGAGCCCCGCCAGGCCACCGGCAACGACTCGGTGACCTCGGCCAGCGCCGTCATGGTGACGCCCAAGCCGCCGAGCGTGCGCACCTACGCCTACGGCAAGAACACCCGCCAGCGCCTGGACGTCTACTGGCGCCAGGCCGCCAAGGGCAAGTCCAAGACCGCCAAGGCCAAGCCGCGCCCCGCCGTCCTGGTGCTGCACGGCGGGTACTGGCTGGAGGGCGACAAGAGCGACTGGCGCTACTTCGCGCGCCGCCTCACCGGCCAGGGCTTCACGGTGATCGCCGCCGACTACCGGCTCGCCACCGCCGCCCGCTGGCCCGCGCAGCGCAACGACGCCCTCGCGGCGCTGAGGTTCGTCCGCAAGAACGCGGGGCGCTGGAACGTCGACCCGGGCCGCATCGTCGTCATGGGGTCCTCGGCCGGCGGCATGATCGCCACCCAGCTCGGCACCTACCGCACCGGCGGCGACCTGGTGCGCGGCGTCGTCGCGCTGTCGCCGGTGAACACCCCCTACCTGGCCTACCAGGCGGGGTTGCGGCCGGGCGCCTCGCCCGCCCAGCGCAAGCTGCGCGGCGCGGTGTCGGAGCTGCTGCGCTGCCTGCCCGCGGCCGACGCGTCCTGCTGGGAGCGGATCAACGACGCCAACTCGGCCACGCACGCCTCCGCCGGCGACGCCCCGATGCTGCTGCTGCACAGCGCCGGCGACTTCGTCCCGGTGACCCACAGCACCGGGCTGGCGACGGCGCTGCGCGCCGCGGGCGTCCCGGTGACGGTCGACACCGTCCCGGGCCGCGCCCACGGCAACGGGCTGATGAACAACGAGCGCGTGTACCCGCAGATCCTGGCCTGGCTGAAGGCCCGCACCCGCTGACGCCTCAGCCGTTCCAGACCATCAGCACCAGGATCACCAGCCAGATCAGCGCGACGACGCCGGAGATGGCGGCGATCCGCCCCCGCTCGACCTGGGCGACGTCGTCCCCGGTGGCGGCGGCCTCGCCCTCGGCCGGGGCCTTGGCGGTCTCGGCCGCGGCGACCTCCAACAGGTGCCCCGCCTTGCGCATGTCGCGCTCGACGAGGAACAGCAGCACGAACGCCACGATGAACAGCGTCATCGACGCCGACAGCCACACCTGCGCGAACTTGCCCTTGGCCAGGAACAGCCCGAACAGGAAGACCCCGAGGGTGCCGAGGCCGTAGATCCGGGTGATGCGGGTCAGGAAGTGCAGCACCGCGGGCTCGCGCCTGCGGATGTAGCGGGGGGCGGCCATGGTGGCCGCCGTCAGCGGCCCCAGCGTGAAGATCGCGAATCCGATGTGCAGGATGAGCAGCAGACGATCAGAACTCGACATGAGGCGACCTTAGCCCCCATGGACGCCGCGCCCCAGGTTCAGCGGCGGCCGCGGCGGACGCGCAGGTAGTCGCTGACGACGTACTCGCCGAGCCGGCCGGCGTCGGGCGCGAAGACCCGGCCGCCGTTGCGCTGGGCGACCTCCTCCACGAACGACACCAGGCGCGGGTCGTCGGCCAGCATGAAGAAGTTCAGCGCGGCGCCGCGCCGGGTCATCTTGTCGACCTCGGCGAGGGTCAGCACCAGCGTCTCGGCCGACGGCGGGTAGTCGAACAGCGACCGGCCGTCCGGGCGCAGGTGCGCGGTCGGCTCGCCGTCGGTGACCACCAGCACGATCGGCTCGAAGTCGGGGTGCCGGTCCAGGTGCCGCCCGGCGATCATCAGCGCGTGGTGCAGGTTGGTGCCCTGCACCATGTCCCAGTCCAGCCCGGCCATCTCGGTCGGGTGCAGGGTGCGGGCGTAGTTGGAGAACCCGATGATCTGGATGGCGTCCTGCGGGAACTTGCTCGTCACCAGCGTGTGCAGGGCGAGCGTGGTCTGCTTGGCCGCCGCCCAGGTGCCGCGCAGCACCATCGAGTACGACAGGTCGACCAGCAGGCAGACGGCGGCGGCGGTGCGGCGCTCGGTCTCGTGCACCTCGAAGTCGTCGACGCCGAGCCGCACCCCGGTGGTCCCGGCGCCGGCGTTCTCCATCGCGTTGCGGCGGATCGCGTTGCCGACGGTCCGCACGACGTCCAGCGGCTGCTCGTCGCCGAACCGCCACGCGCGGCTGCTGCCGGTCAGCTCCCCGGCCTGGCCCGCGTCGCGCTGGTCGTGGTCGCCCCGGCGCCCCTCGGTGAGCCGGGAGAACACCCGCCGCAGCGCCGTCTCGCCGAGGCGCCGCACCGCCTTGGGCGTCAGCTCCAGCTTGCCCTTGGTGCGCTGCAGGTAGCCCTGGCGCTCCAGTTCGGCCTCGATGCGGCGCAGCGCCGCCAGGTCGTCGACGGCCTGGCGGCCGAGGGCGCGGCGGACGGCGTCCTCGTCGATGTCGTCCAGCCGCGCGCCCGGGTAGTCCTGCCCGAGCGCGGACTCCAGGTCGGCCAGGTCGGCGAGCTCGGCGAGCGCGGTGGTGGCGTCGCCGACGCCGAGCGGCTCGTCGCCGGTCATCTGCTCGGGCTGCCCCCAGCCGAGGTCCGGACGGCGCGCGCGCAGCGCGTCGTTCAGCCGCGACATCTCCATCGCCAGGCCGGCGTCCTGCATCATCTGGTCCATCAGCCCGGCCAGCTCCTCGCGCTGCTCGGGCGACAGCGAGGCCAGCAGCCGGTCCATCGCGGCGGCGCGGCGGGCCAGCGAGTCGACCAGCTCCTCCAGGTTCCGCGGCCGCTCGGGGAAGAAGTCCCCGTAGTCGCCCATGAACCGGTCGAAGTCGTCCGGGGTGTGCTCGCCGCGCGCGTCCTGCTCCAGCATCTGGTTGAGCGCGGCCATCATGTCCTTGACGCGGTCCATCGCGCCCGGGTCCTGGCTCTGCAGGGCCTGCTTCATGCCCTGGAACTGCGCGTCCAGCACCTCGCGCCGCAGCAGGTCCTTCAGCTGCTCGAACGTCCGGCGGGCCGCGTCGGACCGCCACCGGTAGTCCGACAGCCGCCGCACGGCCTGCGCGGTGTCGCCCGGCAGCGTGTCCAGCTCGGCCTCGCGCAGCCGGGCGTCGTCGGACGGGTCGGGGAACAGCTCGGCCCGCTCCTGCCCGATCGCGGTGTCCAGCAGCGCGCGCGCCTGCTCCAGCGTGCCGTCCAGGCGGCCGCGCTCGCGCAGCTCGCGGCGCCGCTCGCGGACCTGCCGCAGCATGTCGTCCAGCCCGCGGCGGTCGCGGACGCCGGGCAGGCCGCGGCGCAGCAGGTCGCGCAGCGCCTCGTCGGGACGGGCGCCGTCCAGCACCGCGTCGCCGACCTCGTCCAGGGCGTCGCGCACGTCGAAGGGCGGGGCGAGCGGGTCGGGCCCGTCGTGGTAGGCCCCGTACCGGTACCGGCTCATGGCGGCCCCTCACATCGGCTCAGGTTCGGTAGGTGGCGGTCCCGTCGCCGTGGTCCCCGGTGACGTCCTTGGACAGGCGCCGGGTGAGGAACAGGCCCTCCAGCGCGAACTCCAGTGCGGCCGCGGCCTGGCCGGGGGACTCCCCGGACAGCTCCAGCCGCTCCATGATCTTGGCGAGGCCGGGCACCGGCCCGACCCGCCGCAGCAGCTCGGCGGCCGGCACCAGCTCGCCGGTCTCGACCCGCTCCCCGGCGTCGAACCGGTCGAGCAGCCCCGACAGGTCGGCGGCGCCGAGGGTGCGGCGGTAGGTCTCGGCGGTGGCGCGGCGCAGCAGGTGCTCCAGCACCTCCTGCTCGCGGCCCTCCTCGCTGACCTCGAACTCCACCTTGCCGAGCAGCGTCGGCACGACCGCGGGCAGGTCGCAGACGCGGGCGACCGCCTGCTCCTCGCCGGTGAGCGCGGCCCGCCGGACGGCGCCCGCCGCGACGGTCTCGGCCCCGGCGAGCGCGAACCGCGCCGACACCCCCGAGCGCGCGTCGACCGCGGTGGACTCGCGGACCAGGCGGGTGAACCGGGCGATGACCTCGACCAGGTGCGCGGGCACCTCGGCGGGCGCCCCGCCGAGGTCGGCGTAGTCGGCCTCCTGGCGGATCAGCGCCAGCTCGGTGTCCAGGTCCAGCGGGTAGTGGGTGCGGATCTCGGCGCCGAAGCGGTCCTTCAGCGGGGTGATGATCCGGCCCCGGTTGGTGTAGTCCTCGGGGTTGGCGCTGGCGACCAGCAGCACGTCCAGCGGGAGCCGCAGCGCGTAGCCGCGGATCTGCACGTCGCGCTCCTCCAGCACGTTCAGCAGCGACACCTGGATCCGCTCGGCCAGGTCGGGCAGCTCGTTGATGGAGAAGACGCCGCGGTTGGTGCGCGGGACCAGGCCGTAGTGGACGGTCTCGGGGTCGCCCAGGGTGCGGCCCTCGGCGACCTTGATGGGGTCCACGTCGCCGATCAGGTCGCCGACGCTGGTGTCGGGGGTGGCCAGCTTCTCGCCGTAGCGCTCGTCGCGGTGCAGCCAGGCGACCGGCAGCGCGTCGCCGTGCTCGGCGGCGAGGCGGCGGCAGCGCACGCACACCGGGTCGTAGGGGTGGTCGTTGATCTCGCAGCCGGCCACGACCGGCGTCCACTCGTCCAGCAGCCCGGCCAGGGTGCGGATCAGCCGCGTCTTGCCCTGGCCGCGCTCGCCGAGCAGCACCAGGTCGTGCCCGGCGAGCAGGGCGCGCTCCAGATGCGGCAGGACGGTGTCGTCGAACCCGACGATGCCGGGGAACCGGGGCTCGCCCGCGCGCAGCCTGGCCAGCAGGTTGTGCCGGATCTCCGCCTTCACCGGCCGCTGGACGTGGCCGCTGGTGCGCAGCTCGCCCAGGGTGGTCTCACGTGGTGTGGATGAACGCACGCGATCGACATTACGTCGCCGGTGCGGCGAATCGCACCCTCCCGGCCGCAGATTCCCCGATACGCGGCCGCCGCTGTGTTTGGGCGCGGGCAGGACAACGGGGAGACTAGGGAACGTGCAACGATCCGCTGCGATGAACGAGGGAGGCTCGGCCGATGGCGCGATTCGGTGACGGCCTGGCCGCCGGCCCGGACCTGGTGAACGCCGCCGAGACGGCGGTCAAACAGGCGCTGGCGCCCCTGGACGGACCCCCGGACCTGGTGTTCGTCTTCGTCTCGGGGGACGACCCCGGCGAGCTGGCGGAGGCGGCGCGGCGCGCGACCGAGGTGGCGGGCGCCCGCGCCACGCTCGGCTGCAGCGCGTCCGGGGTGATCGGCGGCGGCCGGGGGGTGGAGGGCGGCGGCGCGGTCAGCGCGTGGGCGGCGGTGCTGCCCGGCGCCCGGCTGGAGCCGTTCCGGCTGGAGACGCTGAAGGCCGAGGACCGGCTGATCGTGGTCGGCATGCCCGAGGGGCAGGACGACGACGTGGTCGGGGTGCTGCTCGCCGACCCGTTCAGCTTCCCGGTCGACGCGTTCGTCGAGCGGTCCGGCGAGGCGATGCCGGGGCTGCCGCTGGTCGGCGGCCTGGCGGGCGGCGCCGAGCGCGGCGACGTGCGGCTGTACGTCAACGGCGAGGTGTTCGAGGACGGCGCGGTCGGCGTCGTGCTCGGCGGCCCGGTCGCCGCGGCGACCGTGGTCAGCCAGGGCGCCCGCCCGATCGGCCCGGACATGGTGGTCACCCGCGCCGACGAGAACGTGCTGTACGAGCTGGCCGGCACCCCGGCGCTGGAGAAGCTCGAGGAGATCGTGCTGGCGCTGCCCGAGGCCGACCAGGAGCTGGCCGGGCGCGGCCTGCTGATCGGGGTGGCGCTGGACGAGTACGCCGACGAGCACGAGCAGGGCGACTTCCTGGTGCGCGGCGTCGTCGGCGCCGACACCGACACCGGCGCCATCGCGATCGGCGACGTGGTCGACGTCGGCCGCACCGTGCGCTTCCAGGTCCGCGACGCGGGCGCCGCCGACGAGGAGCTGGCCGAGCTGCTGGAGCGGTTCGACCTGGCGCCGGTCGAGGGCGCGCTGCTGTTCTCCTGCAACGGCCGCGGCCAGGCGATGTTCGACGACTCCGACCACGACGCGCGGCTGCTCGGCCGGGCGTTCGACGGCGCGGGCGTCGGCGGCTTCTTCGCCGGCGGCGAGATCGGCCCGGTCGCCGGGCGCAACCACGTGCACGGCTTCACCGCCTCGATCCTGGCGTTCGGCCCGGCCGGGCGGGACGCGTGAGCACACCCGTCCCCGCCCCCGTGCTGGCGATCGACATCGGCGGCACCAAGCTGGCCGCCGCCGTCGTCGAGCCGGGCGGCCGCGCCGTCGCCTACGAGCGGGTGCCGACCCCGGCGGACCTGGACGCCGAGGGCCTCTGGCGCACCCTGGCCTCGGTGCTGGACAAGGTCGTCGCCGAGGCGGGCGCGCCCGGGCTCGGCGGCGTCGGCGTCGGCTGCGGGGGCCCGATGACCTGGCCGGCCGCCGAGGTCTCCCCGCTGAACATCCCCGGCTGGCGCGCGTTCCCGCTGCGCGAGCGGCTGCGCGGCCGCTACCCCGGGCTGCCGGTGCGGGTGCACAACGACGCGGTGTGCGTCGCGGTCGGCGAGCACTGGCGCGGCGCCGGCCGGGGCCGCGGCAACGTCCTCGGCATGGTGGTGTCGACCGGCGTCGGCGGCGGGCTGGTGCTGGACGGCCGCCTCATCGACGGCGCCAGCGGCAACGCCGGCCACATCGGGCACGTCGTCGTCGACCCCGAGGGCCCGCCGTGCAAGTGCGGCGGCCGCGGCTGCCTGGAGGCGATCGCGCGCGGCCCGGGCCTGGTCGCCTGGGCGCAGGAGCAGGGCTGGCGGCCGGGTCAGCCGGTCACCGGCGTGGACCTGGCCACCGACGCGCGCCGCGGCCACCCCGTCGCCGCCGCCGCGATGCGGCGCGCGGGCCGCGCCCTCGGCATCGCGATCGCCTCGGCCACCCACCTGTGCGACCTGGAGGTCGCCGCGATCGGCGGCGGCCTGTCCCAGGCGGGCGCGCTGCTGTTCGACCCGCTGGAGGAGGCGCTGCGCACCCACGCCCGGATGCACTACGCCCGCCAGGTGTCGGTGGTGCCCGCCGCCCTCGGCCAGATGTCGGGCCTGATCGGCGCCGCCGCCCTCGTCATCGCCGGCGACCGCTACTGGAACGCCGACTGACGGCGCGGGCCGCCGGGCATGGCAGGATCGTGGCCATGGCGACCGTCACCCTCGATGACATCCGCGCGGCCCGTGAGCTGCTGCGATCCGTCATCGTGCCCACCCCGCTGCTGCACTCGCGGGTGCTGTCGGAGGCGGTCGGCGGGCCGGTCTACCTCAAGTGCGAGAACCTGCAGCGCACCGGCTCGTTCAAGATCCGCGGGGCGTACGTGCGGATCGCCCGGCTGAGCGAGGCCGAGCGGGCCGGCGGGGTGGTCGCGGCGAGCGCCGGCAACCACGCCCAGGGCGTCGCGCTGGCCGCCTCGATGCTCGGCTGCAAGGCGACGGTGTTCATGCCCGAGGGCGCGCCGCTGCCGAAGGTCGCCGCGACCAAGGGGTACGGCGCCGAGGTCGTCTTCCCCGGGCCGACCGTCGACGCCTGCCTCGTCGCCGCCGCGGCGTACGCCGAGGAGACCGGCGCGGTGTTCATCCACCCGTTCGACCACCCCGACGTCGTCGCCGGGCAGGCCACGATCGGGCTGGAGATCCTGGAGCAGTGCCCGCAGGTGCGCACCGTCGTCGGCGCGGTCGGCGGCGGCGGGCTGATCTCGGGCGTGGCGGCCGCGCTGAAGGCCGGCGCCAAGGAGGAGGGCGGCCGGGACATCAAGGTCGTCGGCGCGCAGGCCAAGCGCGCGGCGGCGTTCCCGCCGTCGCTGGCGGCCGGCCGGCCGACCCGGGTGCAGGTCCAGCCGACGATGGCCGACGGCATCTCGGTGGGCCGCCCCGGCGACCTCACCTACGACATGGTCGCCGAGCTGGTGGACGCCGTCGTCACCGTCACCGAGGAGTCCATCTCGCAGGCGCTGCTGCTCTGCCTGGAGCGGGCGAAGCAGGTCGTCGAGCCGGCCGGCGCGGCGGGCGTGGCGGCGCTGATGGAGCACTCCTACGCGGTGCGCACCCCGGTCGTGGTGCTGCTGTCGGGCGGCAACATCGACCCGCTACTGCTGTCGAAGGTGCTGCGGCACGGCCTGGCCGGCGCGGGCCGCTACCTGGTGGTGCGGTGCCGGCTGAAGGACCGCCCCGGCGCCCTGGTGACGCTGCTCAGCGAGCTGGCCGGGCTCGGCGTGAACGTGCTGGACGTCATGCACGAGCGCGTCGCGGCCCGCCTGCACGTGGAGGAGGCCGAGGTGCTGATGCACCTGGAGACGCGCGGAACCGAGCACAGCGAGGGCGTCATCGCCCGGCTGCGCGCCGAGGGCTACACGATCACGCCGTCCTGACGCGGAAGGGCCGCGCCCCCGAAGGGACGCGGCCCGGACCGGCGCGTGGTGCCTAATACGTCGGCTTGCCCGGCGAGTACAGCCAGGCCTTCGCCCAGCCGTCCAGCCGCTTGCCCGACAGCTTCTCGCTGAAGCGGACGAAGTCGGCGGTGGAGGCGTTGCCGTGCCGGTAGGCGGCCGGCCACGCCTTCAGCAGCCGGTAGAACGACTTGTCGCCGATCTGCTTGCGCAGCGCGTGCAGGGCCATCGCGCCCCGGTCGTAGACCAGGCCGTCGAAGATGTGGTCGCGGCCCGGGTCGGCGACCTTGCCCTGCCACAGCTCGTCGGTGGCCGGCGTGGCGTAGGTCTCCTCGAAGCTCTTCTGCACGGGCTTGTTCTGGAACTTCTCGAAGTACAGCCACTCGGAGTACGTGGCGAAGCCCTCGTTCAGCCAGATGTCGGCCCACTTCTTCGGCGTCACGCTGTCGCCGAACCACTGGTGGCCGAGCTCGTGCGCCAGCAGGTCGCCGCGCGGGATGGTGCCGGGACGGCGGGTGAGGTCGTACACCGGCCGGCCCTGGGTCTCCAGCGCGTACCCGGCGGACGCCTTCACCGTGACGCCGCCGGTCGAGGAGAACGGGAAGCGGCCGAACAGCGAGGCCTCCCAGTCGGTGACCTGGCCGGTCTGGGTGTTGAAGTCCTTGGCGAGCGCGGCGCTGGTGCCGAGCGCCCGGTCGGTGGCGGTGATGTTCGGGACGCCCTTGGGGGTGCGGCCCTTGATCACGTCGTACTTGCCGATCGCGATCATCGACAGCTCGCTGGCCATCGGCTGGCGCATCTCCCAGCGCGAGACCGTGAGGCCGCCCTTGGTGCGCGAGCCGGCGAAGTCGCCGCCGGCCAGGCCGGTCAGCCCCTTCGGCACGGCGAGCGTGATGGTGTAGGTGGCCTTGTCGCGCGGGGTGTCGTTCACCGGGTAGACGGTGGCCGCGCCGATCGGCTGGTTCAGCATGACGCCGCCGTCGGGGGTGGCCAGCCAGCCCGAGATGCCGAGCGCCGGGTCGTCGATCTTCTGCGGCACGCCGGAGTAGGTGACGACGACGGTGAACTTCTTGCCCTTGCGCAGCCCCTTCGGCGGGGTGATCACCAGCTCCTGGGCGCCGGTGCGCTTGTAGGCGGCCTTGCGGCCGTTCACCGTCAGGTGGTGGATCGTCAGCGGGCCGAGGAAGTCCAGGTCGAACCGGGACAGGTTCTGCGTCGCCCGCGCGTCGATCTTGGTGACCGCGGCGATGCCCTTGGTCGCGGCGTCGTACTTCAGCCCGATGTCGTAGTGGGCGACGTCGTAGCCGCCGTTGCCCATGTCGGGGAAGTAGGGGTCGCCCGCGCCGGGCGCGCCGGGGGTGAAGTGCGGGGCGGCGGCGCCCGCGGGCGCCGCCGTCACCATCAGGCCGGCCGTGACGGTGAGGGCCACGGCGGCCAGTCGGGGGGATCTGCTCATGCGCATCATCCTTGTCGTGACGTCACTGGACTCCCCCCAGGCTTCCTAGTGATCATCTTCGGTGCAAGCGCGTTTTGGTCTCGAATCGGACCGTTATCCGAGGCGGGCGGGCATGGGCGGCTTGGCCGGCGTGGACAACCACGCCTGGAAGAGCCCGCCGAGGCGCTTTCCGGAGACCTGCTCGGCGTACCGGACGAAGTCCGCGGTGCCGGCGTTGCCGTAGGCGTGCTGCCCGGCCCAGCCGCGCAGGATCGCGAAGAACGCCCGGTCGCCGACGGCGGTGCGCAGCGCGTGCAGCGTCATCGCGCCCCGCAGGTAGACGGGGAAGTAGTCGAACAGGTGGGCCCGGCCGGGGTCGGCGGGCCGGATCTTCCACACCGGGTCGCCGGGCACCCGCTCGTAGGCCTGCCGGAAGGTGTAGGCGGCGGACGCCCCGCCGTGCCGCTCGTGCCAGAGCCACTCGGCGTAGGTGGCGAAGCCCTCGTTCAGCCAGATGTCCTTCCACTGCCGGATGCTGACGCTGTCGCCGAACCACTGGTGCGCCAGCTCGTGCACGGCGAGGACGCGGGTGACGCCGCCGGGGTAGGTCGGCCGGTTCTGGGTCTCCAGCGCGTAGCCGACGCTCTCGTCGTCGACCACGCCGCCGGTCGAGGCGAACGGGTAGGGCCCGAACAGCCCGCGCGCCCAGTCGGTGACCTCGCCGGTGATCCGCTGCAGTCCCTTGACGTCGCCGGGGACCGCCGGGTCGTACGCCGACACCGAGCGGACGCCGCCGGGCGTGTGACCGTCCAGCACCGCGAACCGGCCGATCGCGATCATCGCCAGGTAGCCGGCCATCGGCCGGTCCGACGACCAGCGGAAGGTGGTGGCCGAGCCGTGGCGCTCGGTCCCGCCGGGCTCGCCGTTGGCGACGACCGCCAGCCCCTTCGGCACCGTGATCCGGTAGGCGAAGGTGGCCTTGTCGGCGGGGTGGTCGTTCAGCGGGAACCAGGTCGCCGACCCGAACGGCTGGGAGAGCGTCGCCACCCCGTCCCTGGTCGGGATCCAGCCGGTGCGGCCGAGGTCGGGGTCCTTGCTGGTCTGCGGCCGGCCGGCGTAGGTGACGGCCACCGTGAACGCGGCGCCCTTCGGCAGCCCCTTCTTCGGCGTGACCACCAGCTCCTGGCCGCTGCGCCGGTAGGCGGCGGATGCGCCGTCCACGGTCACCGAGCCGATCCGGTTGCCGGCGAAGTCCAGGTCGAACGCCGACAGGTCCTGCGTCGCGGTCGCGGTGATCCGGGTCGTGGCGGCCAGCCCGTGGTCGCGCGGCCGGTAGGTCAGCGCGATGTCGTAGTGGGAGACGTCGTAGCCGCCGTTGCCGGCGCTCGGGTAGTACGGGTCGCCGAGGCCGGACGCGCCGGGGCGGAACGCGCCGTGGCCGGGCCGGGCGGCCGGGGCCGACCAGGAGGCGCGGGCGGCCCGGTCGTGCGCGGGCTGCGCGGCGGCGCAGGCCGGGGCGAGGGCCGGGGCCAGCATGAGGGCGGCGGCGGCGGTACGCCGCGCGGCGGGCTTGGTCACCACTTCTTGGGCTTGCCCTTCTGGTAGAGCCACTGGTCGAACAGCGTGCCGAGGCGCTTGCCGGAGACCTTCTCGGCGAGCGCGACGAAGTCGGCGGTGCCGGCGTTGCCGTAGGCGTGCTCGGCCGCCCAGGTCCGCAGGACGGCGAAGAAGCGCTTGTCGCCGATCCGGTCGCGCAGGGCCTGCAGCGCCATGGCGCCGCGGACGTAGACCGAGTACCCGAACAGGTCGGTGCGGCCGGGCCGGCCGGCCGGCGGATTGAAGATCGGGGACTTGGCGGGCTGCCGGTAGTACCGCTGGAAGACCGCCTTGGCGGTGTCGGTGCCGTTGTGCTCCTGCCAGAGCCACTCGGTGTAGGTGGCGATGCCCTCGTTCAGCCAGATGTCCTGCCAGCGGTCCAGGCTGACGCTGTTGCCGAACCACTGGTGCGCCAGCTCGTGCACGACGAAGGAGTCGTCGGGGGCGAACCCGGCGTAGACGGGCCGCTCCTGGGTCTCCAGGGCGTAGTCCAGGCGCGGGTCGTCGACGATGCCGCCGGCGGTGGCGAACGGGTAGCGGCCGAACAGCCCGCGCTCCCACTTCAGCGCCGCGACGGTGTCGCGCTGCAGCCGCGCGCCGTGCTTGGCGAACCTGGGGTCGACGGCGGTGATGACCGGCGTCGGGCCGGCCTTGGTCTGGCGGACCGCGAACCGGCCGATGGCGATCATGGCCAGGTAGGAGGCCATCGGCGCGGTCTCGGCCCACTCGTAGTCGGTGAAGGCGCCCCGGCGCACGGTCTGCACCGGCCTGCCGCTGGCCAGCGCCTGCAGGCCCTTCGGGACGCGCAGGTGGAAGGTGTAGGTGGCCTTGTCGCTCGGGTGGTCGTTGACGGGCAGCCAGGTGGGCGCGCCGTCCGGCTCGGAGACGACGAGCGCGCCGTCGCCGGTCGGCACCCAGCCGTAGTCGCCGTAGGCGCTGCTGCGGATCGGGCCGGGCCGGCCCGCGTACCGCACGGCCGTGGTGAACACCGAGCCGGCGGGCAGCGTCGCGGCCGGGGTGAGGACGAGCTCGGCGCCGTCCCGGCGGGCCGCGGCGGGCCGGCCGTTCACCGTCGTCGAGGTGATCTTCGGGCCGCGGTAGTCCAGGTCGAAGCGCGACAGGTCCTCGGTGGCGCGGGCGGTGATGGTGACGGCGGCCTCGACCGCGCCGCTCGCGCCCAGGTACTTCAGGGCGACGTCGTAGTGGGTCACGTCGTAGCCGCCGTTGCCGGCGCTGGTGAAGTAGGGGTCGCCGATGCCGGCCTTCCCGGGCTTGCCGGCGAGGTGCGGCTCGGCGGCGGCACCCGGTGTCTTCGCGGACGGGGACGGGGACGGCGCGGTGGGGGCGAGGGGCCGCACGCAGTCGTCCAGGGCGGTACCGGCGCTCCGGGGTGTGTCGGTGCCGACCGCCCCCGGCCGGGCGAGCGCGGGGACGTCGGGCGGCGGGACGGCCAGGCGGCGGTGCGCGTGCCCGGTCCCGAGCGGCGGCGCGGGGGCCTCCAGGAGCGGGGGGTGCTCGCAGGACGTCGCGCCACCGTCGGCCGGGACCCGCAGGTCGGGCTCCGGCGTCGCCGCGGCGGCCGAGCCCGCGGCGACCATCAGCGCCGCAGCGGTCGCCGCGGCCGTCACGCGTCCACTAGGCCGGTTCACCCCGCCAACACTGATGGGGCCGCGCGCCGGGCGTCGCGCCACTTGCCCGGCCTTTTGCGAGTCCTTGCCGGTCGTTCACCCGATCGGGGCGGTGCCCGCCGCGCCCCGTCCGGCCGTTGACCCGGCCGCTGCCGGGATCAGAGGCCGGGACGGCCCTTCTTGTACAGCCAGGCGTTGAAGAAACCGCCCAGATCCTGCCCCGACACCCGGTTCGCCAGCTCGACGAACTGCTGGGTGGTGGCGGTGGAGTGCCGGTGCTCCTTGGTCCAGGTCTGCAGGATCCGGAAGAACTTCTCGTCGCCCACCTTCTTGCGCAGCATGTGCAGGGTCATGCCGCCCCGGTCGTACACCGAGCGGCCGAACACCTGCGCGCGGCCCGGGTTGCCCGGCGGGACGCCCCACAGCTCGCGGTTGCCGCCGTCGCGGTAGCGCTGGTCGAACTGCTGCTGGACGGACTGGCCGCCGATCCGCTCGCCCCACATCCACTCGGCGTAGGTGGCGAAGCCCTCGTTCAGCCAGATGTCCTGCCAGCGGGTCAGGCTGACGCTGTCGCCGAACCACTGGTGCGCCAGCTCGTGCGCGACGATCGTCTCGTCCACGCCGAACGCCCCGTACACCGGCCGGGTCTGGGTCTCCAGCGCGAAGCCGACGTTGGCGTTGTCGATGATCCCGCCGGTGGAGGAGAACGGGTAGGGGCCGAACCGCTTGGCCCACTCGTCGGTGATCTCGGCGTTCTTGGCGTGGAAGGCCTCCAGCGACACCCCGGAGACCGACGGGTCCACCGCCGTGGTGATCGGGATGCCGCCGGGGGTGCGGCCGGTGCGCACGCCGAAGCGGCCGACGTCGACGGTGGCCAGGTAGGTGGCCATCGGCTCCTTGACGTGCCAGACCGAGGGCGCCGCGGCCGCGGCCCGGTGGTCGGGGGCACGGTGTTCGGGGGCACGGTGCGCGGCGGCCGGCACGACCGAGGGGTCGCCGCCGCCGGGGGAGGTGCCGCCGCCACCGGGCGGCGTGGGCGGCCCGTCGCCCGGCCCGTCACCCGGTCCGTCGCCCGGCCCGTCTCCCGGCACGGGGGGCGAGCCGCCCGGCTGCGCCGGCTGCCCGCCGTCCGACCCGGTCGTCGGGCCCTCGTGCTCGCCGTTGGCGATCACCGTCATGCCGGGCGGCGCGGTGATCTCGAAGTCGAAGGTGGCCTTGTCGCTCGGGTGGTCGTTGCTGGGGAACCAGGTGTGCGCGCCGCTCGGCTGGCACGCCACGAACACGCCGTCGGAGGTGCGGATCCACCCGTACTTGCCGAGGACCGGGTCCGCGACCGGCTGCGGCGTGCCCGAGTAGCGCACCGTGGTGACGAACGTGGCGCCCTGCGCCACCGGCTTGGCCGGCGCGATGACCAGCTCGTCGCCGTCGTGGCGCTGCTGGGCCGGGGCGCCGTCCACCGTGACCCCGGCGACCTGCAGCCCGCTCAGGTCCAGGTTGAAGCGGGGCAGCCGGGCGGTGGCCTTCGCGGTGATCACGGCGGTGCCGTCGATCTCCTTGGCGCCGCCGGGGGTGATGGCCAGCTTCAGCTTGTAGTTCTGCACGTCGTAGCCGCCGTTGCCGTCGCCCGGCGTGTACCGGTCGCCGATCGACGGCGCGCCGCCCTCGCCGGGCATCGGCGCGTCGGTCGCGACCGGGCCGCCCGGGCCGTCCCCGTCGAACGGCCGGCACGCCGTGAGCGCGCCCGCCGCCGCGAGCGCGGCCACCAGGGCCGTGCCGCGGATCGTCACGCCGCGCGGGCGGCTGGGGTCAGGGCTCATGGGGCTACCGGCCGTATGCACAGTGCCCAGCCTGCCCCGTGTCGGACAGGCTGGGCAACCTGGACCATCGGGGTAAGCCGGTCAGCGGCCGGCGTAGGGGTCGGGCGCGCCGGCCGGCGCGGACACCACCAGCGTCCGGGCCACCTTGTCGTGCAGGGCCTGGCGGCGCGGGTCCCACAGGATCCACGCGACGTCGACGAGGCCGCCGATGCCGCAGGTGACGAAGCTGAGGACGTAGTAGAAGGCCGTCCGCGCGGCGGACCGGCCGAAGGAGATCGCGCCGCCGTCCTCCGCCCGCACGACGCGGATGCCGAGCAGCATCTTGCCGACCGTCTGGCCCCGCTTCGCATGCATGATCACGTAGTAGAGGAACGCGGCGAGGGCCGTCAGGAAGTTCACCAGGGCGCCGGGGCCGCTGTAGCGGACGTCGGACTCGCCGTCGACCGTCACCACCCGGACGACCTCGGGAAAGGGCAGGCTGACCAGCGCGGACACCGCACCGACGATGACGCTGTCGATGATCGCCGCGCCGAGGCGCCGCCAGCGGCCGGCCAGGCCCTCGGCGGGGTCGGCGTAGCCCGCCGCCGGGCCGCCGTAGGGCGACCCCGGGTAGGGCGGCGGAGCGCCGTACGGGTTCTCCTGCGGCGGCTCCCAGGGCTGTCCTTCGGAATCGCGTGGCGGTTGCGTCATGCCGTGAACCTGGACGGAAGGGACGTCCGGCAAACACCGCCGCGCCAGGAACAGGGTGATTGTTTACCCGTGGGCGATCAATACGTGCTGTCGCTCCCGCTGAGGATGGAACCGGTCAGCACCAGCACCACGAGCAGGATCGTCAGCAGCAGGCCGAGGTAGCCGAGCACCAGGCCGATGATCGCCAGCGGGCGGCCGTCCTCGCCGGTCCGCTTGATCCGGCCGAGCGCCATGTGGCCGAGGATGACCGCGGCGATCGAGCCGAGGCCGCAGAGCAGGAAGAGCCCGACGATCCCGGTGACCAGGCTGGCGATCGCCATGCCGTTGGTGCCGCCCCGGGCGCCGCCCTGGTAGGGGGAGGTGCCGTAGGGGTCGCCGTAGCCGCCCCCGTAGGGCTGCTGCCCGTACTGCTGCTGCCCGTACTGCTGCTGTTGCTCGTACGGCTGGTAGGGCTGCTGCGAGCCGTACGGCGGCTGGGACTCGCCGTACGGCTGCTGCGACTGGTCCTTGCGGAGCCGGGGTGGTTCGTGCGGGTCGGCCGGCGGCTGCCACCGCTGGTCCTCGGGGTCGTGGGGCGGTTGCGTCATGCCGTCAGGATTGGCCGGACGGCCGCCCGCCAAACCTTGCCGACCCGCTGGTTGGCCATGATTTTCCGTCAGCGGCTCACAGGTTGCCGCGGGCGGCCTGCTCGCGCTCGATCGCCTCGAACAGCGCCTTGAAGTTGCCCTTGCCGAAGCCGAGCGAGCCGTGCCGCTCGATCAGCTCGAAGAACACCGTCGGCCGGTCCTGGACGGGCTTGGTGAAGATCTGCAGCAGGTAGCCGTCCTCGTCGCGGTCCACCAGGATGCGGCGCTTCTGCAGCTCCTCCACCGGCACCCGCACCTCGCCGATGCGCGCGCGCAGCGCCGGGTCCTCGTAGTAGGAGTCGGGCGTGCTGAGGAACTCCACGCCCGCCGCGCGCATCTGGTCGACCGAGGCGAGGATGTCGTTGGTGGCGAGGGCGATGTGCTGGACGCCCGGGCCGCCGTAGAACTCCAGGTACTCGTCGATCTGCGACTTGCGCTTGCCCTCGGCGGGCTCGTTCAGCGGGAACTTCACCTTGCGGGTGCCGTCCGCGACGACCTTGGACATCAGCGCCGAGTACTCGGTGGCGATGTCGGCGCCGATGAACTCGGCCATGTCGGTGAAGCCCATGACGCGGTGGTAGAAGTCGGCCCACTCGTCCATGCGCTCGACGTTGCCGACGCAGTGGTCGATCGCCTGGAAGTAGCGCTTGCTCTTCGGCGGCTCGACGATCGGCTCGGCCTCCACGAACCCCGGCAGGTAGGGGCCGGAGTAGTTGGAGCGGTCGACCAGCGTGTGCCGCGTCTCGCCGTAGGTGGCGATGGCCGCGACGACGACCTTGCCGTACTTGTCCTCCAGGACGTGCGGCTCCTCCAGGCCCTTGGCGCCCTTGGCGAGGGCGTGCCGGTAGGCGGCCTCCACGTCGGGGACCTCGATGGCCAGGTCGGTCACGCCGTCCCCGTGCTCGGCGATGTGCCGGCCGAGGTCGGTGCCCGCCCGCACCGGGCCGCGGAACACGAACCGCGCGCTGCCGGACTCCAGCACGTGCACGGCCTCGTCGGGGCTGCCGTTCTCGGGGCCGCGGTAGGCCACCCGGCGCATCCCGAAAGCGGTCGAGTAGTAGTGCGCTGCCTGCTTGGCGTTGCCGACGGCGAAGACGACGGCGTCCATGCCCTTGACCGGGAACTCATCCATGACCCCAATCTCGACAAACAACGGCAAGGTGCGCAAGAGTGGTCCAGATCACTGGACAATCTGCCCAGCGAAGAGACCGGACCACCGGACGATCTGTACAGGTTGACCATGGAACGAGGAGCCATGACGATCGACGCCCTGGACGGCCGCCTCCTGGAGCTGTTCACCGCCGAGCCCCGCATCGGCGTGCTGGAGGCCTCCCGCCGCCTCGGCGTCGCGCGCGGCACCGTCCAGGCCCGCCTGGACCGCCTCACCCGCCAGGGCGTCATCCGCGGCTTCGGCCCCGAGATCGACCCGGCCGCCCTCGGCTACGGCGTGACCGCGTTCGTCACCCTCCAGCTGCGCCAGGCCGGCGGCCACGACCCGGTCGCCGACCGCCTGGCCGCCGTCCCCGAGGTGATCGAGGCCCACACCATCACCGGCGGCGGCGACATGCTGTGCCGCGTGGTGGCCCGCAGCAACCAGGACCTGCAGCGCGTCATCGACGAGATCGTCGACGTCGGCGGAGTGGAGCGCGCCTCCTCGGTGATCTCCCTCGCCAACCAGATCCCGGCCAGGACGCTCCCGCTGGTCAAAGCGGCCAGTAACCAGCCCTGAAACGAAAGCCCGCCGCCCCAATGGGACGGCGGGCTTTCGGGAGTCACCGCGGCGCAAACGGATTATGCAGGGTTGTGCATGACCGACGACCCCGGCCACGCGCGAGCGCGACCGAAGGCCTGACCGCTGAAGCGGGCCGAAGGCGAAGCTTCAGCGGTCGGGTCGCGAAGCGACCGAGCGCTCGCCGGCCAGGCCGTCAGGCCGTGGTCGGGCCGCCAGGCCTAACCACCGACATAAGGAGTCGCGTCGAGGATCTCGACGGTCATGCTGCGGCCGTTCGGCAGCGAGTAGGTGGCCTTCTCGCCCACCTTCTTGCCATTGATGGCGGCGCCGAGCGGCGACTTGGGGGAGTAGACGTCTATGGGGGCTCCGCTCTCCTCGCGGGAGGCGAGCAGGAAGGTGACCTCCTCGTCGTCGCCCTCGAAGGCGATCGTGACGGTCATGCCGGGTCCGACCACGCCCTCGGTGCGCGGCGCCTCGCCGACGCGCGCGTTCTCCAGGATGCCCTGGAGCTGGAGGATGCGGCCTTCGATCTTGCCCTGCTCCTCCTTGGCCGCGTGGTAGCCGCCGTTCTCGCGCAGGTCGCCCTCTTCCCGGGCTGCCTCGATCTTGTCAGCGATCTCGCGGCGGCCCCGGACCGACAGGTAGTCCAGCTCGTTCTTGAGCCGGTCGTACGCCTCCTGGGTCAGCCAGGTGACGTTGTCAGCACGGGTCTCGGTCACGGGTACTCCTCATCCACATGGTGCGATCATCGCCCGACCGGGGTGGGCGGGCTACACATCGACATGAAGTGCGGCCGGGTGAAACCTCTAGCCTATCCGGTGTGTGCGGGTAAAGGTTCCCTGTTCCGGCCGCCTGCAATCGGGCAAACGCGTTTCGGCTTCACCTGCGGGTTCACCGGTTCCCAGGTGGCGCCGGGTCACACCTTGCGGCAGTCCCGGACGCGGGCGCCGGTGGCCCGCCGGGGGGTGGTGAGGGTGTCGGTCCGGTCGAGCCGCGCGGTGCCGCGCGGGATGACGACCTGCTGCTCGGCCAGCACGGCCAGATGGGTGTCGTAGGCGTCGACGGTGCAGCGGACCTCGTCGTTCTTCGGCTTGGCGACCATGTAGCTCACCTCGACGGCGTTGTCGCCGCGCACGTTCCAGGTGTAGGTCTGCGAGGATATGCCGGGCGTCTGGCCCACATGCGCGAAGATCAACGCCCAGCCGACGGCGAACACCGCGGCGAGGCCGCCGCACACCACCCAGCCGAGGACGCCGAGGCCCCGGCGCTCGTCGACGCTCGTCGTGTCCTGCGGGGCGGTGGTCGTCATCGCGGGAATCTCCGTGCGGGCCGTGGACGTTGTCAGGAACAATTCTCGTGCGTCGCGCCGGGTGCTCCGAACCGGGGTGCCCGAAGCGGCGCGAACCGGTCTGCTGAACAGGGAGAGCCCCAGGTGCCCGAGCCCATGGACAACACCGTGCCCGCCGCGTCCGGGCCGCGGCTGCGGCTGATGGCCGTGCACGCCCACCCCGACGACGAGTCGAGCAAGGGCGCCGCCACCATGGCCCGCTACGTGGCCGAGGGCGTCGAGGTGCTCGTGGTCACCTGCACCGGCGGGGAGCGCGGCAGCATCCTCAACCCCGCGATGGACCGCCCCGAGGTGCTGGCGAACATCGGCACGGTGCGCAACGAGGAGATGGCGCGCGCCCGCGAGATCCTCGGCGTCGAGCAGCGCTGGCTCGGCTTCGTCGACTCCGGCTTCCCCGAGGGGGACCCGCTGCCGCCGCTGCCGGAGGGCTGCTTCGCGCTGGAGCCGCTGGAGGCCGCGTCCGAGCCGCTGGTGCGGGCCGTCCGCGAGTTCCGCCCGCACGTGATGCTCACCTACGACGAGCGGGGCGGCTACCCCCACCCCGACCACGTCAAGTGCCACGAGGTGTCGGTGGAGGCCTTCGAGGCCGCCGGCGACCCCGACCGCTACCCCGGCGCCGGCGAGCCGTGGCAGCCGCTGAAGCTCTACTACCACATGACCTTCACCAAGGACCGGATGCTCGCGCTGCACGCGGCGATGGAGGAGCGCGGCCTGGAGTCGCCCTACGTCGACTGGATCAAGCGGCTGGACGAGCGCCCGCAGGAGTGGGAGGTCACCACCCGGGTGCCCTGCGCCGGGTTCTTCGAGACCCGGGACCAGGCGCTGCTGGCGCATGCCACCCAGATCGACCCGAACGGCTTCTGGTTCGCGGTCCCGCTGGACGTCCAGCGCGAGGCCTGGCCGACCGAGGACTACCATTTGGCCAGGTCTCTCGTCGACACCGAGCTGCCGGAGGACGACCTGTTCGCCGGCGTTCGGGAGAAGGTGTCCCTCTGATGCTCGCACTCGCCATTCCGCTCAACGACGACACGGTCAGCCCCGGCCTGCTCGGTTTCGGGGTCTTCATCGCGCTCGCCGTCGCCCTGGTCTTCCTCATCCGCTCGATGAACAAGCAGATGCGCCGGATCGACGCCCCCAAGGAGGCCGATCTGAAGCAGCAGGAGTGGGAGCGCGCCCAGGCCGCCAAGGCGGCCCGGGCGTCCTCCGCGACCAAGCCGGCCGGCGGCACTCCGCCCGACACGGTCTAGCGCGGCCGCGGCGTGCACCCCCCGGCACCGCCCGCGGAGACGAGACCCGGCGTGCTGCGCCCGCGCAGCGGGCAGGGCGCCCGGGTCACGTTCTTCGAGCTGTTCTTCGACCTGGTCTTCGTCTTCGCCATCACCCAGCTGTCGCACCGGCTGCTGGAGCACCTGACGGTCCGCGGCGCGGCCGAGACGCTGCTGCTCCTGCTGGCCGTCTGGTGGGCGTGGATGTACACCTGCTGGACGACCAACTGGTTCGACCCCGACCACCCGGTCGTGCGCGTCATGCTGGCGGGCGTCATGCTCGCGGGCCTGTTCATGGCGGCGATGCTGCCGGGCGCGTTCGGCGGCGACGGCCTGTGGTTCGCGGCGGGCTATGCCGCGATCCAGGTGGGCCGCACCGTGTTCGTGGTCGTGGCGACCTGGGGCCACGAGCTCGGCCGCAACTTCCAGCGGGTGCTGTTCTGGATCGCATTGTCGGCCGTGGCGTGGATCGCGGGCGCCCTGGTGGACGACCCGGCGCTGCGCACCGGGATCTGGGTGCTGGCCGTGGTGATGGAGTACCTGGCGCCGTCGCACGGCTACGCCACGCCCGGCCTCGGCCGGTCCAGCACCGCCGACTGGAGCATCGACGGCGCGCACATGGCCGAGCGCTGCCAGCTGTTCGTGATCATCGCGCTCGGTGAGGGCGTGCTGGTCACCGGCGCGACCCTGGGCGGCCTGCACCGCACGCCGGCCGTGGTGGCCGCGTTCGTGTCGGCGTTCGCCGGCGCGGTCGCGCTGTGGTGGATCTACTTCGACCGCACCGCCGAGGCCGCCGCCGAGCGCATCGCCGCCTCCGACGACCCGGGCCGCATCGGCCGCTCGGCCTACACCTACATCCACATCGTGATGATCGCGGGCATCATCGTCGGCGCGGTCGCCGACGAGCTGGTCATCGCGCACCCGGCGGGGCACGTGGAGTGGGGCTTCGTCGCGGTCGCGACGGGCGGCCCGGCGCTGTTCGTCGCGGGCCACGCCCTGTTCAAGAAGGCGGTCTTCGGCCACTTCACCGGGGCGCGGCTGGTGGCCCTCGGCGTCCTGGCGCTGCTGGCGGCGGCCGGCCCGCTGCTGACGCCGCTGGCGCTGCACATCGCGACCGGCGCGGTCGTCGTCGGCGTCGCGCTCTGGGACGTCCGCGCCCGCCGCCGCCTGGAGGCCACCGCGGAACCCGCCCTCGTCGCGGAGCCGGCGGCGTAAGGCCCGAACGGGAACCGGCGGCCGGCGCTCGACGGCCGCCGGCTCCAGCGGGGATCCCGCCTCCCGGCGGCGGGGTCAGGCCTTGGCGTGGTCCCAGCTGACGATCCGGTCCGGCTCCATCACGACCAGGACGCGCTTGGACATCGCCTGCCGGACGCCCTCGGCGAAGGCCGGGTCGACCGGCTCGCCGACCTTCGGCACCGGCAGCCCCGCCATCCGGGAGCCGACGACCACGCCGACCTTCATCAGCTCGTCCATGTCCTCGACGATCCGGCCGGTGCCGTACAGGGCGACGCCGCGCAGCTCGGAGTACTGGACGCCGTCCTCGACCAGGCACGTCATCGTCGGGTCGCGGCGCAGGTTCAGCACCTTCTGCGAGGACCGGTAGGTGGTGAAGGCGATCCGGCCCTCCAGCAGCGCGTAGAACATGGTGACCAGGTGCGGTTCGCCGTCCTTGCCGATCGTGGCGACCTGCACCTTGAAGCTCTCGTCCAGGAAGGCCGCGATCTCCTCGGGGGACATCTTGATCTTGTCGCGCTTGCCGCTGGCCATGTGAACTCCGTTCGGTCGGGGTCCGGCCACCATAATCAATCGCTTACCGCACGTCCGCACCGGCACCATGGGGGCATGTCCGCACGCGATCTGCTCGTCCTCGGCTCGGCCAGCGCCGTCCCCACCCGGCACCGCAACCACAACGGCTATCTGCTGCGCTGGGACGGCCACGCGCTGCTGTTCGACCCGGGCGAGGGCACCCAGCGGCAGATGTCGCTGGCCGGGGCGTCGGCGAACGAGCTGACCTGGATCTGCGTGACGCACTTCCACGGCGACCACTGCCTCGGCGTCCCCGGGATCGTGCAGCGGGTCGCCCGCGACGGCGTCGCGCACCGGGTGGACGCGGCGTTCCCGGCGAGCGGCGCGCACTTCTGGGAGCGGCTGCGGCACGCCAGCGCCTTCCGCGACACCGGCGTCATCCACGAGCAGCCGGTCAGCGGCGACGCCATGGAACTGGACACCGGCGACGCGCCCTTCACCCTCACCGCGCACCGCCTGTCGCACCCGGTCGAGTCCTACGGCTACCGGCTGGCCGAGCCGGACGGTGTGACGATGCTGCCCGCCGAGCTCGCGGCGCGCGGCGTGCGCGGTCCGCTGGTGCGGCGCCTCCAGCAGGAGGGGTCGGTGGTCGCGCCGGACGGGCGGACCGTCACCCTGGCCGAGTGCAGCGTCCCCCGGCCCGGGCAGCGGGTCGCGTTCGTCATGGACACCCGCCTGTGCGACGGCGTCGCCGCGCTGGCCGACGGCGCCGACATGCTGATCATCGAGTCGACCTTCCTGGACGAGGACGCCGCGCTCGCCGCCGACTACGGCCACCTGACCGCCGGCCAGGCGGGCAAGGCCGCCGCCGAGGGCGACGTGCGCCGGCTCGTGCTCACCCACTTCTCCGAGCGCTACCAGGCCGAGGACGAGCCGCGCTTCGTCGAGCAGGCCGCCGCCGCGTTCGGGGGCGACATCGTGCTCGTCCACGACCTGGACCGGGTGCCGATGCCGCGGCGCCGCCGGGATTGAACGCCTTTCGCGCCAAGAACGCAAGCGATCGGCGACTATCGGCATCTCTGGTGATTCGTGCCGGCGGCGCTGTTCTCATGGGGGCATGCGGTCCCCCACAGCCGCCCGTGCCTGCGCGGCGGCCCTCGTCCTGACGTCGGCGGCATGCGGCGGCGCCCCCCAGGCCGGCCGCCGGGCGGAGACCCGGCCCCTCCCGGCGCCGCAGGGGAAGGCGGACGCCATGCCGCCGCCGACGATCCACCCCAAGAGCGCCGCGCCGTCCCCCGAACCGGCCACCCCGGCGTTCTGGGGCAGGCCGGTCGTGGACGACGGCTTCGACGGCGACCGCGTCGACCCCCGCACCTGGCTCGTCTACGACTACCCCGACGCCCGCGTCAACCCGCGCACCAAGGCCGCGACGACGGTCGCGGACGGCGTCCTGAAACTCACCGGCGGCCTCTACCGCGGCCGCGACCTGTCCGGCGGCATCGCCTCCCGCCTCCACCAGACCCACGGCCGCTGGGAGGTGCGGATGCGCGCCGAGCGCGGCGTCGGCTACGCGGCGGTCGCGCTGCTGTGGCCGAAGGTCTTCGGCCACCCCGAGTTCGCCGAGATCAACTTCGCCGAGATCATCGACCCCGACCGGCGCGACGCCGGCCTGTTCGTCCACTACGGCCCGCGGGGCACCCAGCTCCAGCGCGACGTCCGGGGCGACTTCACCGCCTGGCACGTGTTCGCCCTGGACTGGCTGCCGCACCGCCTCACCTTCTGGATGGACGGCAGGAGGATCTGGAGCTACCGGGGGCCGCTCACCCCCGAGCGCAGCAAGATGGGCCTCGCCCTGCAGAACGACCAGGTCTGCGACCGCGGCGCCGGGTTCTGCCGCTCCCGCACGACCCCGCGCTGGGTGTCGATGTACGTCGACCGGGCCCGGATTTACCGCGCTCCGGCTGGGCAGTAGAACCTGGGTGAGCACTGAGGAAGTCGATGTCGTCGTCATCGGTCTCGGCCCCGGCGGCGAGGACGCCGCCGGGCGCCTCGCGCAGGCCGGCCTGAACGTCGTGGGCGTGGAGTCGCGCCTGGTCGGCGGGGAATGCCCCTACTACGCGTGCGTGCCGACCAAGATGATGGTCCGCGCCGCCGGGCTGCTGGCCGACGGCCGCCGCATCCCCGGCATGGCGGGGCAGGCCGACGTCCGCCCCGACTGGACGCCCGTCGCGAAGCGCATCCGGGACGAGGCGACCGCCTCCTGGGACGACACGGCCGCCGCCGACCGCCTCACCGGCAAGGGCGTCGAACTGGTGCGCGGCCACGGCGAGATCACCGCGCCCGGCGAGGTCACCGCCGCCGGTCGCACCTTCCGCGCCCGCCGCGGCATCCTGCTGAACACCGGCACCTCGCCCGCCGCCCCGCCCATCGACGGCCTGGACGGCACCCCGTACTGGACCAACCGCGAGGCCGTCCAGGCCGAACAGGCGCCCGGATCCCTGCTCGTCCTCGGCGGCGGCGTCGTCGGCGTCGAACTGGCCCAGGTCTTCGCCCGGTTCGGCACCCGCGTCACCATCGTCGAGGCCGGCGACCGCCTGGTGGCCGCCGAGGAACCCGAGGCGGGCGAGCTGCTCGCCCAGGTCTTCGAACGCGAGGGCATCACGGTCCGCACCGGCGCCAAGGCCACCGGCGTCTCCCACGACGACGGCGGCTTCACCCTGCACACCGCGGACGAGGACCTCACCGGCGACCGGCTGCTGGTCGCCACCGGCCGCCGCCCCAACCTGAAGGGCCTCGGCCTCGCCGCCGTCGGCCTGGACGAGCACGCCCGCGCCGTCGAGGTCGACGCCCACATGCGCGCCGCCGACGGCGTCTGGGCCATCGGCGACATCACCGGCAAGGGCGCCTTCACCCACATGTCGCTGTACGAGGCCTCCATCGCCGTCCGTGCCATCCTCGACGAAGAAGGGCCCGCCGCCTCCTACCGCGCCGTGCCCCGGGTCACCTTCACCGACCCCGAGATCGGCTCGGTCGGCCTCACCGAGGCCCAGGCCCGCGACCAGAACCTCCCGGTCCGCACCGGCACCACCCGGATCGCCGACTCCACCCGCGGCTGGATCCAGAAGGTGGACAACGACGGCTTCATCAAGCTCGTCGAGCACGCCGAATGGGGCACCCTCGTCGGCGCCACCGTCATGGGCCCCGCCGCCGGCGAGATCCTCGCCCTGCTCACCCTCGCCGTCCACGCCGAGGTCCCGACCACCACCCTCCGCCAGATGATCTACGCCTACCCCACCTTCCACCGAGCCGTGACCTCCGCCCTCGACGCGCTTACGGCAGTATCGAAGGCATGAACCGTCTCAAGGACGCGACCAGCCCGTATCTGCTCCAGCACGCGGACAATCCCGTGCACTGGTGGGAGTGGAGCGATGCGGCGTTCGCCGAGGCGCGGCGGCGCGATGTGCCCGTTCTGCTGTCGGTCGGATACGCCGCTTGCCACTGGTGTCACGTCATGGCACATGAGTCGTTCGAGGACGACGCGACCGCGCGGATGATGAACGAGATGTTCGTCAACATCAAGGTCGACCGTGAAGAACGGCCCGACATCGACGCCGTCTACATGGAGGCCACCCAGGCCATGACCGGCCAGGGCGGCTGGCCGATGACGGTCTTCATGACGCCCGAGGGGCACCCCTTCTACTGCGGCACCTACTTTCCGCGCGCCCAGTTCCAGGCCCTGTTGCAGGGTGTGCACAAGGCGTGGGCGGAGCAGCGCGACGAGGTCGTCGGGCAGGGGCAGAAGGTCGTCGAGGCGCTCACTTCGCGCGGCGGTGTCCCCGGCGGGGACGGGCCGCCTGGGGCGGAGCGGCTCGCGGCGGCCGTGCGGGCGCTCGCGGGTTCCTATGATGTCGCGCGCGGGGGGTTCGGGGGCGCTCCGAAGTTCCCGCCGTCGATGGCGTTGGAGTTCCTGCTGCGCCACCACGCGCGGACCGGCGACGCCGAGGCGCTCGCGATGGCCGGGCACACCCTGGAGGCGATGGCCCGGGGTGGGATGTACGACCAGCTCGGTGGGGGGTTTGCCCGGTACTCGGTGGATGCCGAGTGGGTTGTTCCGCATTTTGAGAAGATGCTTTATGACAATGCGCTTTTGGCTCGTGTCTATGCGCATTGGTGGCGGTTGACCGGGGATCCGCTCGGGCGGCGGATCGCGCTGGAGACCTGCGACTGGATGCTGCGCGATCTGCGCACCCCGCAGGGCGGCCTCGCGTCGGCGCTGGACGCCGACAGTGAGGGCGTGGAGGGCAAGTTCTACGTCTGGACGCCCGAGCAGCTCCAGGAGGTGCTCGGGGACGATGCCGGCTGGGCGGCCGGTCTGTTCGAGGTGACCGGCACGTTCGAGCACGGGAGTTCGGTCCTGCAACTGCTGCGCGACCCGGACGACCCGGAGCGGTACGAGCGGGTGCGGGCGGCGCTGCTGGCCGCGCGGGAGCTGCGGGTGCCGCCGGCGCGGGACGACAAGGTCGTCGCGGCCTGGAACGGCCTGGCCGTCGCGGCGCTGGCCGAGTGCGGCGCGCTGTTCGACCGGCCGGATCTGGTCGTCGCCGCCGAGGAGGTCGCCGCGCTGCTGGGCGAGGCGCATCTGCGCGACGGGCGGCTGCTGCGGACGTCCAAGGACGGTGTCGCGGGCGGCAACGCGGGTGTGCTGGAGGACTACGCCGACGTCGCCGAGGGCCTGCTGGCCCTGCACGCGGTCACCGGCGACGCCGTGCACGTGGTGACGGCGGGCGCGCTGCTCGATGTGGTGCTGGAGCGGTTCGGTGACGGCGCGGGCGGCTTCTACGACACCGCCGACGACGCCGAGCGGCTCTTCCGGCGCCCGCAGGACCCGACCGACAACGCGACGCCGTCCGGGCAGTTCGCCGCGGCGGGCGCGCTGTTGTCGTACGCGGCGCTGACGGGGTCGATGCGGCACCGGGACGCGGCGGGTGCGGCGCTCGCGCCGGCCGGGCTGCTGGCCGAGCAGCACGCGCGGTTCGCCGGCTGGGGCCTGGCCGTCGCGGAGGCGTGGGCGGCGGGGCCGCTGGAGATCGCGGTCGTGGGCGGGCGCGGTGACGAGCGGACGCGGGCGTTGCACCAGGCGGCGCTGCTGGCGGTGTCGCCGGGCGCGGTGGTGAGCGTCGGCGAGCCCGGGGCGGCGGGGGTGCCGCTGCTGGCCGGGCGGGGCCCGGTGGACGGCGCGCCGGCCGCGTACGTGTGCCGCGACTTCGCCTGCCGGCTGCCCGTCATGTCCCCGGCCGACCTGACGGCGGAGTTGCGCCGGTAATTGGACGGTAGGTCCATATTATGGCAACGTGACCTTGATCTCCCTTCGCATTGGTGTTACCACTGGGTAGCGGAGACGGGGCTGACGCAAAGCGGCCATCGGTGCCAGGGTGGCGCGGGCCGCGCCGGGTATCTGGACGGTGGCCGCGATCACAGGCCATAGTCATGGAGCCGACCGGCCATGGGACGAGGGAGTGTTGCCGTGCGCAAGCCGAACCGCCGGGTTCTTCCGACGATCATCGGCGTGTCGGCCGTGACCACCCTCGCCGTGAACGTCGCGGTCGTGGTCGCGCACCAGCAGAGCAGCGGCCCGCCCGCCCCGCGGCCGCAGGCCGACAAGCAGGCGCGGTTCGTGGCCGCCTCGGGCAGCACCGCGCTCGGCGTCGCGCCGCTCGGCCGCCGGCTGTCCCCGCACGTGCTGGTCGCCGCGCCGTCCTCGCTGCCCGGCGACACGATCGAGAAGATCCGTCGGATCAAGGGCGTGCAGGGCGTCGAGGTCGTGGACGCGGTGCAGGCGATGGTCGCGGGCAAGCGGGTCGGGGTGCTCGGCGTCGACCCGTCCACCTTCCGCAACTACACCCCGAAGCCGACCGCCCAGTCCGACGCGCTGTGGCGCAACGTGGCGGGCGGCGACGTCGCGATCTCCTTCACCATGGGCAGCGACGGCGGCGTGCAGCTCGGCAGCCAGGTCCCGGTCGGCGGCCAGGGCGGCCGCCAGTCGCAGGTGCGGGTCGGCGCGTACGCCACGATGGGCATCGGCGACGTCGACGCGGTCATCTCGCACGCCACCGCGCAGAGCCTCGGCATGCCGACCGCGAACGCGCTGCTGGTCAGCGTGCCGAAGACCAAGCCGGCCGCGTTCATCAAGGGCCTGAAGAAGCTGCTGCCCAAGCAGGCCAAGGCCGTCGAGGTCAACCCGCAGATCGACTACCCGCACGCGCAGAAGCTGCCGAAGTCCAACGGGCAGGTGATGACCGCCCAGCAGGTGCAGACGGTCATCAGGGCCGCCTACAGCCGGATCGGCTGGCCGTACGTGTGGGGCGGCGAGTCCGAGTCCGAGGGCGGCTACGACTGCTCGGGCCTGATGCAGTACGCGTTCGCGCGGGCCGGCGTGCGGCTGCCCCGGGTCGCGGCCGACCAGGCCCGCACCGGCTGGGTGCTGCCGTACAGCAAGGCCGAGCCGGGCGACATGCTGATCTGGGCGAACGACCCGACGGCGCCGGGCTACATCTCGCACATCGCGCTGTACATCGGCGGCGGCAAGATGATCGCGGCGCCGCGCACCGGCACGCTGGTGCAGGTCCAGAACGTCTACACGCGCAACCTCAAGGGCGCGGTGCGGGTCAGCCCGCAGCGCGCCGCCCGCACCCCCGGCTAGAGCGGGAAACCGGCGGCCAGGAACGCCAGCCGGTCGTCGACCATGGCGGGCAGGTCGCCGGTCGCGCCGCCGTCCAGCCAGTCGTAGGACGCCGACATCAGCACGCCGAGCAGTGCCCAGGTGAACGCGCGCACCTTCGGGTCGTCCTCGGACCGGCCGGTGCGTTCGCCGATGGCCTGGTTGAACACCTTGAGGGTGCCCTCGCGGACCGCCTCCATCGTCCGGGCGCGCAGTGCGGGGACCTCCATCATGAGGCGGGTCCGCTGCACGACCGTGTCGAAGTCGCGCTCGTACATGAGCGCGAAGACGGTGGCGAGGGTGCGCCGTAGCGCCTCGACGGGGGGCAGCTCCGGCGGCTGCTCGCGGAACACCTTCAGCATGACCGGGTCGTACTCGTCGTCGACCACGGTGTCTTCCTTGGTGGGGAAGTAGCGGAAGAAGGTGCTCGGCGAGATCTCCGCGGCGGCGGCGATCTGCTCCACCGTCGTCGCGTCGTAGCCCTGCTCGCTGAAGAGCCGGAGGGCGTGGTCCTGGATCGCCCTCCGGGTCCTCAGCTTCTTGCGCTCGCGCAGCGGCAGCAGGTCCAGCGGGTCGGTCTCAGGTGACGACGTGCTCATGGTCAGATTCTCGGTCATCGGGACCGGGTTCGGCGTCCGCGCCCCGCCCGGGCAGGAACAGCAGGGTGAGCGCCGCGACGGCGAGCGCGCCCGCCGCGCAGGTCGCGAGCAGCACGTCCATGCCGGCCACGTAGGCCTCCTGCGCCGACTTCAGCAGTGCGCCGTAACGGGGGTCTAGGCAGCCGGAGCCTGCGACCTGCCTTGACATCGGGGTGTCCCCACGGAAACACAGCTGCGCGGCCACCAGGGCGGCCTCGCCGACGGAGTCGCGGGCGGCGTGCGCGGCCTCGGCGGGCAGGCCGCCGGTGGCGATCCGGTCGCGGTAGACCGACGACACGAGGCTGCCGAGCCCGGCGATGCCGAGCGCGCTGCCGGTCTGGCGGAGCGTCTGGACGAGGCCCGAGCCGCGCCCGGCCTGGTCGTCGGGCATGCTCGCCAGCAGCGCGTCCATCGCCGGGATGAGCGTGAGGCCGATGCCGGCGCCGGTCACCGACAGCCAGCCGGCGGCGAAGCCGTAGCCGTCGCCGGTGCCGGTCAGCGCGCCGAGGCCGAGCCCGGCGGCGAGGACGAACAGGCCCGTCACGATGATCGGCTTGCGGCCGACCGGGCCGGTGAGCCGGTCGGTGGCCAGCCCGCCCGCCATGAGGCCGAGCAGCATCGGGATGAGCCGCAGGCCGGTGCCGAACGCCCCGTGGCCCTGGACGGCCTGCAGGTACTGCGGCAGGACGAACAGCGCCCCGGCCATCACCAGGGTCGCGAAGATGCCCGCGACCAGGGACCACACGAACACCCGGTCGCGGAACAGCGCCAGGTCCACCATCGGCTGGGCCAGGCGCCGCTCCCACAGCGTGAAGCCGGTCAGCAGGACCAGGGCGGCCGCGACCGCGCCGAGCACCAGCGGGTCGCCCCAGCCGCGCGCCGGCCCCTCGATCACGCCGTAGACGAGCGCGACGAGCCCGGCCATCGACAGCAGCGCGCCGATCCCGTCGACCGGTGGCGCCGCCGGGTCGCGGGTCTCGGGCAGCAGCAGCGCGACCGCGAGGCCGCCGACGGCGGCCAGCGGCACGTTGATCAGGAAGATCGAGCCCCACCAGAAGTGCTCCAGCAGCCAGCCGCCGGTGAGCGGGCCGAGCGGCAGGCCGAGCGCCATCGAGGCCGTCCACAGCGCGATCGCGCGGGTCCGCTCGGCCGGCGGGAAGATCGCCGGGAGCATCGACATCGACAGCGGCATGATGATCGCCGCGCCGACGCCCATGAAGGCGCGGGCCGCGATGACACCGCCGGTGCCGCCGGCGTAGGCGCCGGCCAGGGAGGCCGCGCCGAAGATGGCCAGCCCGGCGAGCAGCAGCCGCTTGCGGCCGAACCGGTCGCCGAGCGCGCCGGCCGGCAGCAGCAGGGCGGCGAAGACCAGGACGTAGGAGTCGACGATCCACTGCAGCGCGCCGGTGCCGGCGTGCAGGTCCTGGGAGAGCGTGGTCAGCGCCACGTTGAGGATCGTCATGTCGAAGCCGAGGGCGAGCATGGCGAGCGCGAGCGCGCCGAGGCCCCACCACCGCCGGGTGTGCGCCGAGAGCATGAGAGCCACCTTCAGTTGAGATTCACTATTAAATGAGAGTAGCTCTCAAAAGAGTGGTCCTGTCAATGAAACGGAGGCCTGGTGTGCGCGCCGAACGGGTTGTAATTTTGATTACATGACTACAGAAGAAGCATCGGCGGGACTGCGCGGCTGGTTCACCGGCCGGCTGCCGGAGGGCTGGTTCGAAGGACCGCCCGAGATCGTGGTGGACCGCGAGGAGGTCAGCGTGATCGGCCGGCTGGCCGAGCCCGAGGCCGCCGCCGAGGTGCCCGAGGCCGAGCGGGCCGGCCGGATCGCCGGGCACGTCTCCCGGTTCCGCGAGAGCACCCGCGACCAGCGCATCGCCATCGCCCGCGAGGCCGAGCACCGGTTCGGGCTGAAGGTGTCGTGGGGCGTGGCCTGCGGCGACGCCCGGGAGATGTTCACGACCCTGTCGGTCCCGGTGATGACCCGGCTGCGCCAGCCCGAGCGCCGCGTCCTGGACACCCTGGTCGAGGCGGGCGTCGCGCGCAGCCGCAGCGACGCGCTCGCCTGGTGCGTCCGGCTGGTCGGCAAGAACACCGACGAGTGGCTGGGCGAGCTGCGCAGCGCGCTGGAGCACGTCGAGCGCGCCCGCGCCGCCGGCCCGACCGCCTGACCCGCGCCCGCTTCCTTACCCGATCCCTGGCCGCACAAGGTGTGATCATGGGGATGACCTGGCTTACCGTGCCTTGAGTGGCGCGTGCGGCGGGCGAAGGGATGCGGCGTGCAGGGATTCGGCGGGCGGGGACCGCGGGTGCGGGGCCTTCGCTGTCTGGACGGGTCGTCGCTGGCGGTGGTGCCGGTACCGGCCCGCGACCGGAGCGGCACCCCGTACGAGGTCACGCTGGAACTGCGCCGCGACGGCGTGTCGTTCGGCGCCGTCGGGGAGCGCTGCGGCCACCTGCTGGCCGGGCTGGCCGAGCGGGTCGCCGCCGCCCGCGCCGCCGGGTCGCCGCAGGCCGCCCGCTGGCCCGACCCCGACGACCGGTTCCCCGAACCCGCCGGCCCCGGCCGCGAGCCCGAGCTGTTCGCCTTCCGCTACCGCGAGCGCGCCGATCTGGCCAGTACCGGCGAGCTGCGCTGCACCCTGCGCACGTCCGCCACATGGGTCGGGCCGCCGGGCGCGACCGCCGGCGGACGGTGGCGGACGGCGCGCCGGGCCGTCGTCGAGGCCTGGGGCGCGGGCGGCCGCGGGGTGCGCGCCGTGCTCACCTCCGCCGAGCTCGCGCGGTTCCTCGGCGAGGTGCTGGCCGAGGCCGAACGGGCCGGCGCCGGGTGCCGGGTTCACGCCGCCAGGTCGGCCCGGTGAGAACCAGGGGCCATAATTGAGCGTCCATTCCATGGGGAATGGTCACTCGAAGGGAAGCTCGGCATGGGGGATCGGCGGAGCCGGACGAGCCGCGGCGCCCGGCGCGACGGCGTGATCGGGGACCGCGCGCTGCGCGGCCTGGCGCGCCGGGAGGAGTCCGGCGACGGGCGGCTGATCTCGGCGATCCGCCGGAGCGGCCCCTACGCCGCCGTCCGCGACGTGGCCTACCGGATGTACGAGCGGCGGGTCGAGTCGTCGCTGCCCACCGACATCACCCCCCGGCACGTCGGCGTCATCCTGGACGGCAACCGGCGCTGGGCGCGCTCGATGGGCCTGTCCGACGTCAACACCGGGCACCAGCGCGGCGCCGACAAGATCTCCGACCTGCTGCACTGGTCCGCCGAGGCGGGCGTGGAGGTGGTCACGCTGTGGCTGCTGTCCACCGACAACCTCACCCGGCCGGCCGGCGAGCTGGAGCCGCTGCTGCGCATCATCGAGAACACCGTCCGCCAGCTCGCCGCCGACGGATGGCACGTCAAACCGGTCGGCGCGCTCGATCTGCTCCCGGACAAAACGGCACGAGTACTGAAAGATGCGGGTGAAGCAACATCTGACGCCCCCGGCCTGATTGTGAACGTCGCCGTTGGGTATGGAGGTAGACGTGAGATCGCTGATGCGGTGCGCTCACTGCTCATCGAGCAGGCGGGTCGAGGCACCAGCATCGAGGAACTCGCCGAGATCCTCGATGTGGAGCACATCGCGGAGCATCTCTATACGCGCGGCCAGCCGGACCCCGACCTGGTCATCCGCACATCGGGCGAGCAGCGTCTTTCCGGGTTCATGCTGTGGCAGAGCGCCCACTCGGAGTTCTACTTCTGCGAGGTCCACTGGCCGGACTTCCGCAAGGTGGACTTCCTGCGGGCACTCCGCTCCTACGCCGCGCGCCACCGGCGCTTCGGTTCCTGAGGGACCTTCCCCGCTCACCGCCCCCCTGGGGGCGGACCGCCGCGCCGCCGGTAATCCCCCCCTAGTCAGGGAGATCGAGTGGCCACAACCTCCCCGCGCCGTCCCTCCTCAGGGAACCCCTCCGGAACGCCCGTTCCGGAACGGCGCACGTACGTCCTCGACACCAGCGTCCTGCTCGCCGACCCGGGGGCGATGACCCGGTTCGCCGAGCACGAGGTCGTACTCCCCATCGTCGTCATCTCCGAGCTCGAGGCCAAGCGCCACCACCCGGAGCTCGGCTACTTCGCCCGGCAGGCCCTGCGCACGCTGGACGACCTGCGCCTGGACCACGGGCGGCTGGATGAGGCGCTGCCGCTCGGCGACCAGGGCGGCACCCTGCGCGTCGAGCTGAACCACTCCGACCCCAGCGTGCTGCCCGACGGGTTCCGCCTGGGCGACAACGACACCCGCATCCTGTCGGTGGCGAGCTGGCTCGCCCGCGAGGGCCGCGACGTCGTGCTGGTCTCCAAGGACCTGCCGATGCGGGTCAAGGCGTCCGCGGTGGGCCTGGCGGCCGAGGAGTACCGGGCCGAGCTGGCGGTGGTGGAGTCCGGCTGGACCGGCATGCGCGAGCTGGAGGTGAGCAGCGGCCCCGTCGAGGAGCTGTACGAGCACGGCCGGCTGGAGCTGGAGGAGGCCCGCGAGCTGCCCTGCCACACCGGCCTGCGGCTGCTGTCGGACCGCGGCTCGGCGCTCGGCCGCACGCTGCCCGACAAGTCGGTGCGGCTGGTGCGCGGCGACCGCGAGGTGTTCGGGCTGCGCGGCCGCTCGGCCGAGCAGCGCATCGCGCTGGACCTGCTGATGGACGAGGACATCGGCATCGTCTCGCTCGGCGGCCGGGCCGGCACCGGCAAGTCCGCGCTCGCGCTCTGCGCGGGCCTGGAGGCCGTGCTGGAGCGCCGCCGGCACCGCAAGGTCGTGGTGTTCCGGCCGCTGTACGCGGTCGGCGGGCAGGAACTCGGCTACCTGCCCGGCTCGGAGAACGAGAAGATGTCGCCGTGGGCGCAGGCGGTCTTCGACACCCTCTCGGCGGTGACGACGCCGGAGGTCATCGAGGAGGTCCTGGACCGCGGCATGCTGGAGGTCCTGCCGCTCACCCACATCCGCGGCCGGTCGCTGCACGACGCGTTCGTGATCGTGGACGAGGCGCAGTCGCTGGAACGCGGCGTGCTGCTCACCGTGCTGTCGCGGATCGGCGCGGGCTCGCGGGTGGTGCTCACCCACGACGTGGCGCAGCGCGACAACCTGCGGGTCGGCCGGCACGACGGCGTGGCGGCGGTGGTGGAACGTTTGAAGGGCCACCCGCTGTTCGCGCACGTCACCCTCACCCGCTCCGAGCGGTCCCCGATCGCCGAGCTGGTGACCGACATGCTGGGCGACATCGGCGTGTAGCCCGCAGCGGTACGACGCCCCGGTGGTCCGCGGACCGCCGGGGCGTTCTGCTGAAAGCCGCCGGAAGCGTGCTCGATGCGCACGGAACCGGCGACGGACGGTGATCGGATACTGTCGCGCGGTGTAACTGTGATGAAGGTCACACAACCTGGCGTAAACGTAAGGAATCCCTGCTCTTTACGGTCTTTTGGCATTCGAACCGTCAAGTTGACAACAGTCCCGCCTAGAGCATTCGTCTCGTTTTGGTTGCGGAGCATCCCCGGCCCTCGGGCATTGTGTGTCCCCGTAAGCACCCCCAGAAACGGTGCGAGTCCGGCTAAGTCGCCCTGACGGCCGGCGGACTTCGCGGCGTTCCGGGCCCAGGGCCGCCTTCAGCCGGGCGGCCGCGGGCAGGGGTGGCAGCCGCTCGTGCGCGTGTCCATGCGCGTGCGACCGTCGGAAGGACCGCCTTGTCCGGAGACTCGTTCGGGTCCCCCAGGCGAGACGATCGACCGAGCTTCGACCCCCAGGGGCCGTGGGAGATCGCGTCCTCGCACGACGAGGACGTCAAGGTCGCCGGTGCCTCGTTCGACCAGTCCGCCCCCGCCCCCTCCGGGCGCGGTGGCGACACCGCCGGCCTGCCGGCCGTCCCGCCGGACGGCTTCGCCCCGGCGCCCGCCCGCGCCGGCATGAGCGTCGGCGTCAAGATCGCCGCGGTGGTCGCGGGTGCGGCCGTCGTGGTCGGCGGCGGCGCCGTCGCCGCGTTCGCGCTGACCGGTGACTCGGGCGCCAAGCCCAGCACCCTCAAGCCCGGCGCGGCCGCCCCGCTCGCGGACGCGGCCGTCCCGCAGGTCGACCCGCAGGCCCTGGAGGCCCAGCGCCGCAAGCAGGCCGTGGACCGCGCCTCCCGCGCGGTGCGCACCGCCGGCAAGGCCCCCGCGGTGCTTCCGAAGGGCAAGCCGATCCCCAAGAAGACCGAGGCCAAGAAGAAGACCGGCGGCGACGACGGCGGCGCGGGCAGCGACCCGGTGCCCGCCGGCGAGGCGCAGCAGATCGCCAAGGGCATGCTCGGCAGCTTCGGCTTCAGCGGCAGCGGCCAGTTCGCCTGCCTGGTGAAGCTGTGGAACCGCGAGAGCGGCTGGCGCACCAACGCCGCCAACCCCTCCGGCGCCTACGGCATCCCGCAGGCGCTGCCCGGCTCCAAGATGGCCAGCGCCGGCTCCGACTGGCGCACCAGCGCCCGCACCCAGATCAAGTGGGGCCTCGGCTATATCAAGGGCCGCTACAGCTCGCCCTGCGGCGCCTGGGCGCACTCCCAGTCCACCGGCTGGTACTAGAACACCAAAACTCCACAGGTTTCCGGGCGGCCGGCGTGACCGCGCCGCCCGGGGAGGACGACGACGTCCTCGGCGCGGACGCACATCCCCGCGCCGCTGAAGGCCGCGGCATCGCGGCCGGCCCCTGACGGGGCCGCATCCATCCCCCGGCGGGGACGCGACTCCACGCGCCTCCCGCCGATCACCTCGGAATCCGTGCAGACGACGCCCGCCACGGCGGGCACCGGTTGCGCGTGCCCCCGTGCCCCGTCCAGGGGTGCGGCGCGGTGCCCGGTCGTCCCGCCCCCGCGGCGGGACCGCGCCGCACGAGGTGACGCCCGCCGGGACGACCGGTCCCCGGCACGATGAAAGGTCTGTTTTGGTCCGCAAGCCCGTTCGCCGCTCCGCCACGCTCGTGCTCGCCGCCTCCCTGACGTTCGGGGTCGTGGCCGAGGCGGTCCCCGCCCAGGCCGCCGCGCCGGTCAAGCCGGTCGCCGCCGTCCAGGTGAAGGCGCAGAAGAAGCAGAGCCGGGCCGCCCGCAACCGGGCGCTCGCCAAGCCGATGGTGAAGAAGCGCGGCTGGTCCGACCGGCAGTACCGCTGCCTGGTGAAGCTGTGGAACCGCGAGAGCCACTGGAACCACAAGGCGCACAGCGGCTCGGGCGCCTACGGCATCCCGCAGGCGCTGCCCGGCCGCAAGATGCGCAGCGCCGGCAAGGACTGGCGCACCAACCCCCGCACCCAGATCAAGTGGGGGCTGGGGTACATCAAGGGCCGGTACAAGACGCCGTGCCGCGCGCTCGGCCACTCCAACTCCCGAGGCTGGTACTAACCACCACGAAGCAGGCGCGCAGGCCATGCCGACAGCTCCTAGTTTGAGCGTTACGCGTGGCATGTCGTGATCGTTGGGCGAGGGGCGGGCTGCGGCCCGCCCCTTTTGTCCACCCGCTCTGGCACCGGACCGCAATAGGTCGGCAAAGGCCCGTCCCAGGACGCCGGGAACCCATGTTTCCCCGGCCCGGATCGGCTGCACGCTACGTGACGTGGCATCACTCCGACGCAACGGACTCAGGATCGTCTCGCTCGGCGCGGCCACCGCGCTGGTCACCGCCCCCTTGGCGGCGGCTCCGAGCGAGGCGGCGCTGCGCAAGGCCGCCCGGTTCACCGGGACGGTCCGGCACGGCGGGTTCCTGGAGCTCCGCAAGGCGAAGCCGACCGAACCGCGCGGGACCGAGCGCAACAAGCAGATAGCGCGCGCGCTGATGCGCCGCTACGGCTGGACGTCGCGCCGCCAGTTCCGCTGCCTGGAGCTGCTGTGGGGCCGCGAGAGCGGCTGGAGCGAGCACGCGCACAACTCCAGCAGCGGCGCGCACGGCATCCCGCAGGCGCTGCCCGGCGGCAAGATGGCCAGCGCCGGCCCGGACTGGCGCTCCAACCCGCGCACCCAGATCAAGTGGGGCCTGCGGTACGTGGCGGCCCGCCACGGCACGCCCTGCGGGGCCTGGGCGCACTTCCAGGCCACCGGCTGGTACTGAGACGGCCCGGGGGCGCCCTACCCGGCGTTGGTCATCGACAGGACGTCCAGGGCCGCGTCGAGCTGCTCCTCGGTCAGCGTGCCCTGCTCGACGTGACCGCGCTCGAGCACGACCTGGCGGATCGTCTTGCGCTCGGCCAGGGCCTGCTTGGCGACCTTGGCCGCCTCCTCGTAGCCGAGGTAGCGGTTCAGCGGCGTCACGATGGACGGCGACGACTCGGCGTACTCGCGCAGCCGCGCCTCGTCGGCCTCGATCCCGTCCACGCACCGGTCGGCCAGCAGCCGCGAGACGTTGGCCAGCAGTGTGATCGACTCCAGCACGTTGCGGGCCAGCATCGGCAGCATCACGTTCAGCTCGAAGTTGCCGGCCGCGCCGCCGAAGGTGATGGCCGCGTCGTTGCCGATCACCTGCGCGGCGACCTGGGCGACCGCCTCGGGGATCACCGGGTTCACCTTGCCCGGCATGATCGAGGAGCCGGGCTGCAGGTCGGGCAGCCGGATCTCGGCCAGGCCCGCGCGCGGGCCCGAGCCCATCCAGCGCAGATCGTTGACGATCTTGGTGAGGCCGACCGCGACCGTCTTCAGCGCGCCGCTCGCCTCCACCAGGCCGTCGCGGGCGCCCTGCGCCTCGAAGTGGTCGCGCGCCTCGGTCAGCGGCAGCCCGGTGGCCCGCGCGATCTCGGCGATCACCCGGGGCGCGAAGCCGGCCGGGGTGTTGATGCCGGTGCCGACCGCGGTGCCGCCGAGCGGCAGCTCGGCCAGGCGCGGCAGCACCGCCTCCAGCCGTTCGACGCCGTGCCCGATCTGCGCGGCGTAGCCGCCGAACTCCTGGCCGAGCGTGACGGGCGTGGCGTCCATCAGGTGGGTGCGGCCGGACTTGACCACGGTGGCGAACTCGGCCGCCTTGCGGCCGAGCGCCGCCTCCAGGTGCCGCAGCGCGGGGATCAGGTCCTTCACCACGGCCCCGGTCGCCGCGATGTGGATCGAGGACGGGAACACGTCGTTGGAGGACTGGGAGGCGTTCACGTGGTCGTTCGGGTGCACCGGGCGGCCGAGCCGCTCCTGCGCCAGCGTCGCCACGACCTCGTTGGCGTTCATGTTGGAGGAGGTGCCCGACCCGGTCTGGAACACATCGATCGGGAACTGGTCGTCCCATCTGCCGTCCGCGACCTCCAGCGCCGCCTCGGCGACGGCCCCGGCCAGGTCCTTGTCCAGCACCCCGAGCTCGGCGTTCACCGTCGCGGCGGCGGCCTTGATGTGGCCGAGCGCGGCGATGTGCGCGGGCTCCAGCGGCCGTCCCGAGACGGGGAAGTTCTCCACCGCGCGCTGGGTCTGCGCCCGCCACTTGGCCGAGGCCGGCACCCGCACCTCTCCCATGGAGTCGTGCTCGACCCGGTACTCCTGCTCGGCCATGACGGGACACCTCCGCTGTCGGTCTTCGTCTCCTCCCGTGCAGCCACGGGACGCCCCAGGCCATTCCCGGTGACGGCGCTTTCAAGAGGGGGACCGGGCGGGAGGACGGTCAGCGGTGCAGGGTGTAGCGCTTCAGCTCGCCGGCGCGGCCCTCCGGCTTGTGCTCGCCGTTGACCCAGACCTCGCACGCGGCCGAGTCGTAGACGACCGCGTTCAGCTTCGGCTGGTCGAACTGGCGGGCCGAGCCGGCCGGGATCGTCTCGTTGGCCAGCACGGTGATCTGCGAGCCGGGCACCGACACGAAGATCTTGCAGCCGTCGGCGCGGGCCCGCACCAGCAGCGTGCTGTCCGCCGCGCCGGCCGGCGCCGCGGTGGGCGCGCCCGCGTGCCGCTTGGGGTCGGCGGTCGGGGACGGGCCGGGGCCCTCCTTCATCATCCCGACGACCAGCGCGGTCCCGCCGATGCCGCAGGAGGCGACGGTGGCGCCGATCAGCCCGATCACCACCATCATCCGGTACTTGGGCGTCGGCGCGCGGCGGCTGGAGCGGGGGCCGGTCATCGCGCGCTCCAGCCGGTCGGCCGCGCGCGCGTGCGTCAGCCGCCGGGTGGGGTTCTTCTCCAGCAGCCCGGTGACGACCGAGCCGAGCCCGCCGGCGTTCTGCGGCGCGGGGGTGGACTCGTTGGCGAGGGCGCTCAGCGTCGCCATCACGTTCTCGCGCTCGAAGGGCGGGCGGCCCTCCAGCGCGGCGTACAGGGTGGCGCCGAGCGACCACAGGTCCGAGCGCGGGGTGGCCTTCTCCCCGGCGGCGACCTCGGGCGCCACGTACGCGGGGGAGCCCATGAAGTGGCCGGTCTTGGTCAGGCTGGCCGAGCCGGAGGAGAACGCCAGGCCGAAGTCGGTCAGCACGACCCGGTCGCCGTCCAGCAGCACGTTGCTCGGCTTGAGGTCGCGGTGCACGATCCCGGCGCGGTGCGCGACGCCGAGCGCGTCCAGCAGCTGGCGGCCGATGTAGCAGACGCGCTCGGGCGGCAGCGGCCCCGAGCGCTCGATGAGCTGCTCCAGGCTGGGCGCCTCGATGAGCTCCATCACGATCCAGGGCCGCCCCGCCTCGATCACCACGTCGTAGACCTCGACGATGGAGGTCGAGCGCAGCGCGGCGGGCGCGCGCGCCTCCCGCAGGGTGCGGCGATAGAAGACGACCCGCTCGTTCTCGGACAGGTCCTCGGGGATGCGCAGCTCCTTGATCGCCACCGCGCGATCGAGCAGCTCGTCGTGGCCCCGCCAGACGGTGCCGTTGGCACCTTGCCCGATCTCCGAGACCAGCCGGTAGCGCGTCGCGAGCACGAGGCGCTCTGACTGAGACATGGGCGAAAAGATACCGGAGTGTCCGTGCGGTCATCGGGGAGACCTCGGGACCGGGTCAGATTTAAGGTCAATACTGTGACCTTCTGTTCAGATCGTGGTCACGACCCCCCGACGGACCGCCAGCTTTATCGGGTTTTGCTCGCTTGTGTCGCGCTTATCGGGGATGGTGGGGCGGGAGACGCGGCGTCGCCCGAGGAGGGCCCGTGGACGCAGCAGCACCGAAGATCCCGCCGCTCGCGGCGGGCGATCCGCCGGTGATCGGCCGATGCGCCCTGCTCGGGCGGCTCGGCGCCGGCGGGATGGGCGTGGTCTACCTCGGCCGCGCCCCCGACGGTCGCCGGGTCGCGGTCAAGACCCTGCACCCGGCCATGGCCGGCGACCCTGAGGCGCGCCGCCGGTTCCACGGCGAGGCCGCCTACGCGCAGCGGGTGGCCTCGTTCTGCACCGCCAGGGTGCTGGAGGACGGCAGCCACCGCGACCGCCCCTACATCGTCACCGAGTACATCGAGGGCCCGCCGCTGTCGCGGGTGGTCGAGCGGCGCGGGCCGCTGCCGCCCGGCGCGGTGACGGCCGTCGGCATCGGCGTCGCCGTCGCGCTGGTCGCCATCCACGGCGCCGGCCTGGTGCACCGGGACCTCAAGCCCGCCAACGTGCTGCTCGCCCCGTCCGGCCCGCGCGTCATCGACTTCGGCATCGCCTGCGAGCCGGAGCCGGCCGAGGCGCTGACCGAGGCCGGCATGGTCATGGGCAGCCCCGGCTGGATCGCGCCCGAGCGGCTCACCGGCGGCGCGGCCACCGCCGCCGCCGACGTCTTCGGCTGGGGCTGCCTGGTCGCCTACGCCGCCACCGGCCGGCATCCCTTCGGCACCGGCCCGATGGAGGGCCTGGCCGAACGGATCATGCATCTGCGGCCGGACCTGGACGGCCTGGAGGAGCCGCTCCGGCCGCTCGTCACCGCCGCGCTCGCCAAGGACCCCGCGGACCGCCCGGCCGCGGTCGAGCTGCTGCACGGCCTGCTGTCGCTGCGCGCCGACGGCGACGCGGTGGCGGCCATCGCCCGCCTGTGGCAGCCGGCCGACTTCGCGGGCCCGCCCCCGCCGCGCCACCGCCCCCGGCTGCGGACGGGCATCGCGGCGGCGTGGACGACGGCCGCCGCGGTCGTCGCCGTCGGGGCGGCGATGAGCATCGAGCCCGGCACGGGCGTGCGGCACGAGCCCGGGCGCGTCGAGGTCGTGGTGAGCACGCCCCCGGTCACCGGCGCCGAGCCGGTGACCACGGTGCGCCGGGTCGGCGGCGACGGCACCGCGACGCCCTCGCCCGGGGTGACCGGGAGCGCGTCCGCGCGGCCCCCGCAGCCGACGCCCCGCACGGACCCGCCGGCGACGCGGCACCCGGCCACCCCGGGCCCGGCGCCGTCCCGGCCGCTGCCGGTGCCGGTGCCGACGCCCTCGGTCACGCCGCCGGTCCCGACGAAGATCAGGCCGCCCCGGTTCTGCAAGCGGCACCCGCGCAAGTGCGACAGGCTGCTGCAGCCCCCGCCGGACGCCGGTTAGCGGCGCCCGATCGACAGCACCGGACCGGTGGTGTCGGCGAAGAAGTCGTTGCCCTTGTCGTCGACGACCACGAACGCCGGGAAGTCCTCGACCTCGATCTTCCAGACGGCTTCCATGCCGAGCTCGGCGTACTCCAGCACCTCGACCTTCTTGATGCAGTCCTGGGCCAGGCGCGCGGCGGGGCCGCCGATCGAGCCGAGGTAGAAGCCGCCGTGCGCCTTGCAGGCGTCGGTGACCTGCTGCGAGCGGTTGCCCTTGGCGAGCATGACGTGCGAGCCGCCCGCCGCCTGGAACTGCTCGACGTAGGAGTCCATCCGGCCGGCGGTCGTCGGGCCGAACGAGCCGGAGGCGTACCCCTCGGGGGTCTTGGCCGGGCCGGCGTAGTAGACGGCGTGGTCGCGCAGGTACCGCGGCATCGGCTCGCCCGCGTCCAGCCGCTCCTTGATCTTGGCGTGCGCGATGTCGCGGGCCACCACCAGCGGGCCCGACAGCGACAGCCGCGTCTTGACCGGGTAGCGGGTCAGCTCGGCGCGGATCTCCTCCATCGGCCGGTTCAGGTCGATGCGCACCACGGTGTCGTCCAGGTGCTCGTCGGTGGTGTCGGGCAGGAACCGGGCCGGGTCGGTCTCCAGCCGCTCCAGGAACACGCCCTCCGCGGTGATCTTCGCGGTGGCCTGGCGGTCCGCGCTGCACGACACCGCGATCGCGACCGGGCAGGACGCGCCGTGCCGGGGCAGCCGGATCACCCGCACGTCGTGGCAGAAGTACTTGCCGCCGAACTGCGCGCCGATGCCGAGCCTCTGGGTCAGCTCGAACACCTGCGCCTCCAGCTCCACGTCGCGGAAGCCGTGGCCGAGCGGCGAGCCCTCGGCCGGCATGGTGTCCAGGTAGTGCGCCGAGGCGTACTTGGCGGTCTTCAGCGCGTACTCGGCGGACGTGCCGCCGACCACGATCGCCAGGTGGTAGGGCGGGCACGCCGCGGTGCCGAGCGAGCGGATCTTCTCCTCCAGGAAGGACAGCATCCGCTTGGGGTTCAGGACGGCCTTGGTCTCCTGGTACAGGAACGACTTGTTGGCGCTGCCGCCGCCCTTGGCCATGAACAGGAACTTGTAGGCGTCGCCGGGGGCGGCGTACAGCTCGATCTGCGCGGGCAGGTTGGTGCCGGTGTTCTTCTCGTCCCACATGGTGACCGGCGCCATCTGCGAGTACCGCAGGTTCAGCTTGGTGTAGGCGTCGTACACCCCGCGCGAGATGTGCTCCTCGTCGCGGCCGTCGGTGAGGACGTGCTGGCCGCGCTTGCCCATCACGATCGCGGTGCCGGTGTCCTGGCACATCGGCAGCACGCCGCCGGAGGCGATGCCGGCGTTCTTCAGCAGGTCCAGCGCGACGAACCGGTCGTTCGGGCTGGCCTCGGGGTCGTCCAGGATCTTGCGGAGCTGGGCCAGGTGCGCCGGGCGCAGCAGGTGCGAGATGTCGCGCATGGCGGTCTCGGTGAGCAGCCGCAGCGCCTCCGGCTCGACCTGCAGGAACGTCCGGCCGTTCGCCTCGAAGGTGGACACGCCGTCGGCGGTGAGCAGCCGGTACTCGGTCTCGTCCGGGCCGAGGGGCAGCAGGTCGGTGTAGGAGAACTCAGGCATGAAGATCCTCGCGCGCGATCCGATGGGGGCCGCCCTACAGGGTACGACCCGCCGGCACCGGTTCGAGGGCGGGCTCGGCCGGACGCGCCCGCCCGCGCGACGGCCGCAGCCCGAGCACCACCCCCGCCGTGACCAGCGCGGCGCCCGCCAGGTCGGCCGGGCCGGGGGCGCCGAGGCCGAGCGCGAGGGTGGTCAGCAGCGCGCTCACCGGGATCATCCCGGCGAACAGCCCGGCCCGGTCGGCGCCGAGCCGGCCGATCGCGTCGTACCAGAGCAGGAACGCCACGGTGGTGACGACCACCGACAGGTAGGCCAGGCCCGCGAGCTCGCCGCCGGTCGGCGTCCGCAGCACGTGCGCGCCGTCCCGGACGAGCCCGGCGGCGAGCAGCATCGGCGCGGCGAGCGCGGCCGAGTACGCCGACACCCGCAGCGGCCCGAGCCGCGGCAGCAGCGGCACCGCCAGCAGCGAGAAGCACACCTCCCCGGCGAGCGCGCCGAGCGACAGCAGCAGCCCGCGCGGGGTGCCGCTGCCGAGGCCGCTCGCCAGCGCCGCGCCCGCCGCCACCACGCACGCCGCCAGCACGACGGCGGGCGCGGGCCGCCGCCCGGCCTGCAGCGGCCCGGCGAGCGCGAGCACGACCGGCACGGTCGCCACCACCGTGCCGACGGTGGCGGGGCTGGTGTCGCGGGTCGCCTCGACGATGAACACGTTGAACGCGGCCAGGCCCGTCCCGGCGAGCGCGGCGAGCAGCGCCCACTCGCGGGCGGCGAGCCGCAGGCCGCGCCGGCCCCGGTCGGCGACGGCGGCGACGGCGAGCAGGATCGCGGCGGCGACGGCGTAGCGGACGGCCTGGCCGCCGAGGACGGGATAGCCGGCGACGGTGGCCGAGACGGCGGGCAGGCTGCCGACCAGGAACATGGCGCCGCCCGCGCCGGCCATGCCCCGCGTACTGGTGGAAGTGCTCATGTCAGGGAACGCTAGAAGCCGCTTGGTCCCGGAAACAGAGCCAATCGACCCCTCGGATAATGGTCCAATGCCCGATCTTCACCTCCCCCTCGACCGCGCCGCGGGCCGCCTGGCCGCCCAGGTCGCCGCGGGCCTGCGGGCCGGCATCCGGGCCGGCCGGCTCACCGCCGGCACCCGGCTGCCCTCCAGCCGCGACCTCGCCCGCGACCTGGCGGTCTCGCGCGGCGTGGCCGTCGCCGCCTACGAGCAGCTGATCGCCGAGGGGTTCCTGACCGCCCGGCGCGGCGACGGCACCCGCGTCGCGCCGATGGCCTGCCCCGACGAGCCCGCCCCGCCCCGGCCCGCGGTGTGGCCCTGCGAGCCGGCCGCGCCCGCCGCGACCGTGTTCGACCTGCGGCCCGGCCAGCCCGACCTCACCGCGTTCCCGCGCGAGCGCTGGCTCGCCGCGCTGCGCGCGGTGCTGCGCGGCGGCGCCCACGACGACCTGTTCGCCTACCCCGACCCCGGCGGCGCGCCCGCGCTGCGCGCCGAGCTGGCCGGCTACCTCGGCCGGGTCCGCGCCGCCGACGTCACCGCCGACCGCGTCGTCATCGTCAACGGCGTCGCGCAGGGCCTGTCGGCGGTCGTGCGGCTGCTGCGCGCGGACGGGCACGACGTGCTCGCCGTCGAGGACCCGACCAGCGTCCGCCAGCTGCCGATGCTGCGCGCCACCGGCGTCCGCCTCGCCCGCGTCCCGGTCGACGGCGAGGGCCTGGACGTCGCCGCCCTCGCCCGCTCGGGCGCCCGCGCCGTGCTGGTCACCCCGGCGCACCAGTACCCGACCGGGGTGGTGCTGTCCCCGGCCCGCCGCGCCGCGCTGGTCGCCTGGGCCCGCGAGACCGGCGGGATCGTGCTGGAGGACGACTACGACGCCGAGTTCCGCTACGACCGCGACCCCGTCGGCTGCCTGCAGGGCATCGACCCCGACCGGGTCGTGCTGCTCGGCTCGGTGAGCAAGTCGCTGTCGCCGGCGCTGCGGCTCGGCTGGGCCGTCGCCCCGGCCCGGCTCGCCGGGCTGCTGCGCGAGCACCGCGCCCGCACCGACCTCGGCGCGCCCGTCCTGGAGCAGCACGCCCTCGCGCACCTCATCGCCGACGGCGGCTACGACCGGCACCTGCGCACCATGCGCCGCCGCTACCGGGCCCGCCGCGACGCCCTCGCCGCGGGCCTCGCCGCGCACGCGCCCGCCGCGAAGGTGCACGGCGTCTCGGCCGGGATGCACCTCTATGTCGAGCTTCCGGCTGGATGTGACGAGGACGACACGGTCGCCGCGGCGGCCCGCGCGGGCGTCGCCGTCGCCGCCGCCGGGCCCATGTGGGCCGGTCGGGCGGCGCCCGCGCTCGTCCTCGGCTACGGCCGGGTCGGCGAGGGCAGGATGGGGGAGGCCGCGCGGGTGCTCGCCGGGGTGATTACCCAGCGTGCCCGTGGGTAAGGGAGCGATCGCAGATGAGGGAGGGGTTACGGATGAGTCTGGACGAGGCCGCCCGGCAGCTGAAGATGGCGGCGCACGATGCTCAGGTGTCCTTCGACTGCGTGGGACTCGGTGACCTGGCGCGTGCCCAGGAGCACGCGGTGACCCTGCGCACGGCGGCCGACGCCGCGCTGCTGGCGCTCACGCAGGCGATGGAGGACATGTCGCCGGAGGAGGCGTCCAGGGCGGGCGAGCAGGCCGTCACCGCCCTGGAGGAGAACGTCTGAACACGCACGAGCCGCCGGGTGCGCGCACCCGGCGGCTCTCGCATGCCCGCAGGACTAGACCGTCGGCCGCTCGGCGACCGGCGGCACGCCCTCGGCCGGGGCCGCCGGCTTCGGCTCGAACCCCTTGGCCAGCGCGATGATCACCAGCGCGAGCAGCGCGGGCACCGCGTAGGACGTCTGGTAGCTCGACAGCGGCTGCACCACCAGCACGATCACCGCGCCGACCACGAACCCGACGTAGTTGAAGATGTTGACCCGCGCGACCGCGATGCCGAGCCCGGACGGGTCGGCCTTGCCGGCCGCCGAGAACGAGATCGGCGCGACCACGCAGAGGCCGAGGCCGGCGACCGCGAAGCCCGCGATGGCGACCGGCGCGTTCGGCGCCACCACGACCAGCAGCAGGCCGAGCGCGCCGACGACCGTGCTCGCCCGCACCACCGGGGTGGCGCCGAAGCGGCGCACCCCGAAGTCGGCGACGGCCCGGCTGGCGACCATCGCCACCTGGTAGGCGGCCAGGCCGAGCGGCGCCACGCTCTTGCTGCCCAGGTCCTTGTCGAACATCAGCGTGCCGAAGTTGGACAGCATCGAGTCGGCGACGTAGAAGCAGGCCATCGCGATGCCGATGATCAGCACCGGGCGCCACGGGACGAGCTTGGCGGCGGCCTTCAGCGCTTCGCCCGCCGGGGCGGTGACCTCCTCGGCCTTGCGGTACAGCCGCGTCCCGCTGAGCGCCGACACCGCGATGCCGAGCACCGCCGGGATCGCGAAGCCGACCGCCAGCGACTTGGTGAGGTCGCCGGGGAAGATGTACTCGTTGCTGAACCAGGCCCAGACCGCGCCGAGCCCGGCCGCCGCGCTCCACAGCGCGTGGAAGCCGGTGAGGATGCTGACGCCGTAGGCGCGCTCGGCGGCGACGGCCTGCGCGTTCATCGAGGCGTCCACGCCGCCGACGAACAGGCCGAACAGCACGATCGCCGCGTACAGCGGCAGGTTCGCCGAACCGCTCAGGCCGACGGTGAGGATCATCAGGCAGACCAGCGGCTGGGTGACCCGCAGCACCGGCCCGCTGCCGAACCGGCCCATCAGCGGGGCCGCGATCGCGCTGCCCACCCCGGCGATGACCGGCACCAGCAGCACCAGCATGTTGATCTGCTCGTCGGACATGTGGTGCGCGTCGCGGATCTGGTTCAGCCGGCTGACCAGCGCGGCGAAGCAGAGGCCCTGCACGGCGAAGGCGACGTAGGCGGCGACGCGTGCCTGCCGGTCCCGCGCGGTGACGCCCTGACCCGGGTGACCCGTCATGCGGCGTCCCCTCTCTCGGCTTAACATGAAGAAATTTCATGTGAGGGTAAGGCCGGTCACACTGAACGGTCAATGATGCCGCAGATGACGATACGGGCTCGAACCGCCCCGCTGACCTCGGATGATCAACCGGCGGCCCGGGCCGCCGCGCTCGGCCGGGGAGCGCGGCGGCCCGCTGGTCTAACCTGGGGACGTGGACACGCCGCCCCGACCCCGCCCCGCAGACCAGGCGACGAACGTCCGGGACCTGCGCGCCTCCGACGCCGACCGCGAACGCGTCGTCACCGTCCTCGGCGACGCCCTCGCCGACGGCCGCCTCACCCTGGAGGAACACTCCGAGCGCACCTCCCGCGCCTACGCCGCGCGCACCCTCGGCGAGCTGACCGGCCTCACCGGCGACCTCAGCCCCGAGGAGGCGCAGCCGATCCTGGTCGACGACCGCCCGGTCTCGGTCCTGTTCGGCCGCACCCGCCGCGAGGGCCGCTGGGTGGTGCCGGTGAAGCTGCCGCTGCTCGCCCTGTTCGGCACCGTCGAACTGGACCTGCGCGAGGCCGTCCTGCAGCGCCGCCACATCGTGCTGGACGCGATGGTGCTCGGCGGCCGGATCCGCCTGCTGGTCCCCGACGGCGTCCGCGTCGACGTCACCGGCCGCACCATGCTGAGCTCCCGCGACCTGCGGCACCGCCCGTCCGGCGACGGCCCCACCGTGGAGATCTGCGGCACCCTGCTCTTCGGCTCGGTCCAGGCCCGCGCCCCGAAACGCACCCTCCGCCAGCGCGTGAAGGGCCGCCTCACCCGCGACCGCTGACCGACCGCCTCGGCCCAGCCGTGGTCGGCGCCCGAGCTCGACCAGTGCAGGCGCGCATCGCACGCCCGCTTACCTGCGTGTGAAGCGGTCACTACCGCGCGCGGCTCTCCGCCCCCGAGCCGCTAGGCGAGGGGGCGGAGAGCCGCGCGCGTTGAAGGTCGCCGTCAGGCGACGGCCTGTGCGGAGGCCGTTAAACAGCGGCGTCGAAGTTGATCGCGCTGTAGGCGCGCAGCTTGTTCAGCTGGTGCTCGCTGGACACCGTGCGGATGGTGCCGCTGCGCGAGCGCATGACCAGCGAGTGCGTGATCGCGGTGCCCTTGTCGTAGCGGACGCCGTCGACCAGCTCGCCGTCGGTGATGCCGGTCGCGGCGAAGAACACGTCGTCGGAGGTCACCAGGTCGTCGGTGGTGAGCACGCGGCCGAGGTCGTGCCCGGCGTCGATCGCCTTCTGGCGCTCGGCGTCGTCCTGCGGCCACAGCCGGCCCTGGATGGTGCCGCCGAGGGCCTTGATCGCGCAGGCCGCGATGATGCCCTCGGGGGTGCCGCCGATGCCGAGCAGCAGGTCCACGCCGGTGCCCGCGCGGGCCGCCATGATGGCGCCGGCCACGTCGCCGTCCAGGATGAACTTGATCCTGGCGCCCGCCTCGCGCACTTCCTTGACGATCCCCTCGTGCCGGGGACGGTCCAGGATGCACACGGTCACGTCCTCCACGGACGAGCCCTTGGCCTTGGCCACCGCGCGGATGTTGTCGCCGATCGGGCGCTCGATGTCGACCCGGTCGGCGGCCTCGGCCCCCGTCACCAGCTTCTCCATGTAGAAGACCGCCGACGGGTCGTACATCGACCCGCGCGGCGCGACCGCCAGCACCGCGATGGCGTTGTTCATGCCGAGCGCGGTGAGGCGGGTGCCGTCGACCGGGTCGACCGCCACGTCGCACTCGGCGCCGGAGCCGTCGCCGACCTCCTCGCCGTTGTAGAGCATGGGCGCGTTGTCCTTCTCGCCCTCGCCGATGACGACCACGCCCTGCATGGACACGGTGTTGATCAGCTGGCGCATGGCGTTGACGGCCGCGCCGTCCGCGCCGTTCTTGTCGCCGCGGCCGACCCAGCGCGCGGCGGCCATCGCCGCGGCCTCGGTGACCCGGACCAGTTCCATCGCCAGGTTGCGGTCCGGTGCCGCCGGTTCGGTGACCAGCGGGGAGGAGACAGTGGTTTCGTCGGACATGCGAGGCGGCCCTTTCGGTCGGTGGCTCACCCGGGATTCTCCGGATGCCCGGCCCGCGCCACAAATTGGACCAGACCAGAGGTTCGGGGACCTACCACGGGCCTGCCCGGGGAAACAGGTTTTGGCGACCACACCGGTAGGGGATCGTTTCCCCTGGGGAGGAGGGCGTAATCTCAGCATCCATGAGCAGCGACATCGACGTTCCCGCGCAGGACGGCGCCGCGCCCCGCACCTCGGACCGCGGTGCCGCCACCCGCGGTGCCCTGCTGGCCGCGGCACGGGACGTGTTCTGTGAGGCCGGCTTCGCCCAGGCCGCGGTGACCGACATCGTGGCCAAGGCGGGTGCCAGCGTCGGCAGCCTCTACCACCACTTCAACGGCAAGGCCGACCTGTACCTCACGCTGTTCGAGGAGTTCCAGGGGCGCCAGCAGGAGCGCACCCGCGAGGCGATCAACGCCGCCCGCGACGCCGGCGAGGCCGACCCGATGCGGCTGTTCATCGCGGGCGCGGGCGCCTACCTCGACGGCTGCCTGGCCGAGCGCGACGTGGCGCGGCTGTTCATCTCCGGCGACGGCCCGCCCGGCTTCGACCGGGTGATGCGCCGCCGGCTCAACAAGTGGGCGCGCCGCAACGCGGCGCTGTTCCACACCGCCGACGGCGGCGTCGACGAGGCGCTGGTGGTCGTGCTGACCGGCGCGATGGCGGGTGCGGTGTCGGAGGTCTCGATGAGCGACGACGAGCAGGCGTCGCGCCGGATGGCCGCCGAGATCATGGCGATCGTCGGCACGATCCGGAACCCGGGTACCGAGCAGCGCTGACCGTGCGCGATCCTGGTGGGGTGAGCGACACGACCTCCACGCCCTCCAAGGCCCCGCAGCAGCCCATCCCGGTCAGCCCCGCCGTGCACAAGCGGCTGACGACCGGTCTCGGCGGCTTCGCCATCGCGATGGGGGCGTGCCTGCTGCTGGTCGGCGTGGTGTTCCTGCTCACCCCGCGCAAGCCCAAGGAGATCCTGCCGACCGTCGACTACACCACGCAGCTGTGGGCGATGCGCAACGAGGCGCCCTACACGCCCGTCGCGCCGGAGGGCCTGCCGCCCGCCTGGCGGCCCACCAGCTCGCGGCTGCACGGCCTGAAGGAGTCCGGCGCGCCCGTCGCCTGGCACCTGGGGTTCGTCACGCCGTCGGGGCAGTACGCGGCGCTGGAGCAGAGCAACGAGAAGCCCGCCGACTATCTGCGGCGGATGACCAACAGCAAGAAGGCGATCGGCAGCCGCCAGGTCGCCGGGCAGACCTGGGCCACGTACTACCGCAAGGACAAGAAGGCCAACTCGCTGGCGCGGACGCTGCCGAACGGCGTCAGCATCGTGGTGGTGGGCACCGCGTCCTACGACGAGCTGGCCGTCCTCGCGGCGTCGCTGAAGGAGCAGCCGAAGCAGGGCGCGACGCTGCCCGCCTCGCCCGCCCCCACCCGCTCCTAGAAGGGCGTCTCGCCCTCGCCGCCTTCGGGCGCCGCCATCGCGGCGGCGAGGCGGGCGCGGGCGCCCTCCAGCCACTCCTCGCAGGTCGCGGCGAGCTTCTCGCCGCGCTCCCACAGGTTCAGCGACTCCTCCAGCGTCAGGCCGCCGGCCTCCAGCTGCTTGACGACGGTGGTCAGCTCGTCGCGCGCCTGCTCGTACGTCAGTTTCTTCTCGGCCACACCCGTCACCCTACGGCTCAAGCGTCTCAGAGACGGTCACCGCGAGGCGGCCGTCGGCGAGGCGGACCAGGAGCCGTTCGCCGTCCGCCACGTCGGCGGCGGCGCGCACGACGGCCTCGTCCTCGCGCTGCACGATCGCGTAGCCGCGCTTCAGGGTCGCGGCGGGGGAGAGGGCCAGCAGCCGCGCCCTGGTGTGCGACAGCTCGTCCCCGGCGCGGTCCAGGGCGTTGCGCAGGGACCGGCGGGCGCGGTCGCGCGCGGCGTCGACCTGCTCGGCCTGCCGTTCGATCTCGCGCACCGGGTCGGCGAGCGCGGGCCGCGAGCGGACCGCCTTCAGCCACGTGCTCTCGCGCTCCAGCCCGCCGGCGACGACGCGGCGGCCCCGGTCGCGCAGCTGGCGCACCAGCTGGAGCTGCTCGCGGACGTCGGGGACGACCTTCTTGGCCGCGTCGGTCGGCGTGGAGGCGCGCAGGTCGGCGACCAGGTCCATGATCGGGCTGTCCTGCTCGTGCCCGATCGCGCTCACCACCGGCGTGCGCGTCGCGGCCACCGCCCGCACCAGCGCCTCGTCGGAGAAGGCGAGCAGGTCCTCCATCGAGCCGCCGCCGCGGGCGATGACGATGACCTCGATCTCGGGGTCGGCGTCCAGCTCGCGCAGCGCCTCCAGGACCTCGCCCACGGCGCGGTTGCCCTGCACCGCGGTGTTCTCCACCCGGAACTCCACCGCGGGCCACCGCCGCCGGGCGTTCTCCAGCACGTCGTGCTCGGCGTCGGACTGCCGGCCGCAGATCAGCCCGATCTTCCCGGGCAGGAACGGCAGCGGCTTCTTGCGCTCGGGCCGGAACAGCCCCTCGGCCGCCAGGACCTGCCGCAGCCGCTCCAGCCGGGCCAGCAGCTCGCCGACGCCGACGGGCTTCACCTCGATCGCGCTGAGCGAGAACGAGCCGCGGTTGACCCAGAAGTCGGGCTTGGCGTGGACGACGACGCGCGCCCCGTCGGTCACCGCCGGCCCGGCTGCCTCGAACACCCCGCGCGGCCCGGCGACCCGCACCGACATGTTCGCCACCGGATCCCGCAGCGTCAGGTAGACAGTGCCGCCGCGCGCGTTCAGCTCGGTGATCTGCCCCTCGACCCAGATCCGCCCGAGCCGCCCGATCCATCCGCCGACCGCCTGCAGCACGGTCCGCACCGGGACGGGCGACTCGGCCGAGGTATCCATTGCCATGCGCCCACCCTAAGTTCTACCCGGTGGATCTTTGGTGGATCCTCCGGGCAGCCGGGTGTGCGGTTGTGTCTGTCCGGCGTGGCCATCCCACCGAGTGGCGGGGTGGGTCTCATCCGGGGTCGGCACAGCGCGTTGCCGGGTTCGCCGCGCAGAAGCCACCGGGTTGTTCTTCCACCTGCGTCGCCGAGGCGGGCGGGTGGGGGTGGCTGGCGTTCCTGGACGCCCCGGTCGTGCTGGGGTGTCCAGGTTGACGGTTGACGCGGTCAGGGCCCCTTGCGGCCCGCTGGAAAGCCCGTGCACGCCGATCGCGTGCCGGGAAGCGGTGTAGTCGACCCGCGCAGTGCGCAGATCATCAGGATCGCCGAAGGTGATGAAGGCAGCGAGGGCGGCGGCGACCAGGTCCCGGTCCCCGACCAGCCCGCATCCCTCATCATTGTCACAGCGGTGGATCCGGTCGGCGAGGATTTTGGATACGCGTTGGCCGCACAGGCAGTGCTGGGACAGCGCGGTGGTGTAGGTGGAGGCGCGCAGCAGCCGCCCTCCGGTAGCGGTGCATTCGCGCACAAGGGCGGTGATGAGCAACCCGGGGGTGAAGCGGGCGCAAGCGCTGCCCCAGCGTTGTTGCCAGGTACGGATGTCGCAGTCCTCGATGATCAGGTGCGGTCCGTGCACCGCCACCAGTGCCCCCGCCACCTGCCGCGCTCGTCCTGCCTTGGACTTTGCGGCACGGTCGGCGGCACGGGCATGTCGAGCACGGGTGCGCTGATGGCTGCGTGAGAGGGCGTCGCGGCGCGGTGCTTGCAGCGGGACACCATCGGCGCGGGTGCGGCGTGCTCCGCCGGGCACCGGTACGGCCCGAGCGGGCAGCCCTTGTGCGGCGCGGCGCTTCTCGCGTCTGCGCTGGCGTTTGCTGAGTTCGTACTGGGCGGCGTTGGCCGCGCGGCGGGAGCGTTCCATGGCCCGTTGCCGGCCACGTGCCTTGCGCGCGGCCCGCGCCAGATCACCGTGCTCGGCCGGCGACAGCGTCAGCTGGGTGGAGACCACCGATGAAGAAGCGGTGTCCGGCTGCTCCGCTCGTGCCGAGTCCGAAGGTGCGGGAAAGGACACGGTGGCCAGGTTGGACACGTTGCCGTCCACCCCGCCCCGCCGATCCCTGGGCGCGGTCGCGCGCCGCGCCGCCGTGGCAGGCGAGACGTAGGCGGGCTTGAGGATGAGCAGGTGCGCCTCGTACACCCAGCCGCGTGTGGTCGGGCGGCGGACCAAGTCGACCTTGTGCCGGCAGCCGGGGTCGCCGAGGGCATGCAACAGATGTGGCCACCGCCCCGCGCCTTGCGGAAGCCGCACCGGCAGTACCAGATCACCGCGCCCGCTCGCCGGGCCACCGGCGTACACCAACGCCAGCGGCCCGTCGTGCTCCCACCACGCCGCGCGCCCTCGCACCGTCGGCGGGACCGGGGCAGGCATCCGGCGCGGCTGGGCCAGCACCGACATCCCCTGCGGCTGTGCCGTTCGGCGTCCGGCCCGGCCACGTACCCGCGCCGCTCGCCTGGTCGGGGCGGGTTGTCCGGCGAGCGCGGCGGCCTGCTGCGGGGTGATGCCGCCGGGGAGGTTCGGGTGGCGGTAGGTGCCCAGGTGCCCGTCCAGGGTGCCGTGCAGCCGGAACGTCTCCCACTTGCGGGCCGTGGTGTGGGAGCGGGCGCGGCCGGGGATGCGGGTGAAGCCCCACCACGATCCGCGGCGGGGGCGGCCGTGGCGGCGGCCGGTGGCGCCGGGGAACAGATGCCGCTCCACCCCGCACCACACCTCATCGGCCAGATGCATCGCCACCGCTTTGGACAGGTGATGCTTGAGGTGGCCCGAGGCGTCCAGATGCCCGTAGGCGGCCCGCTCCAGCCCGGCCCGCGACAACCCCAGCTCCTCACGCCACTCCGCCGCGGCCGCGCCCGGCACCGGCGAAGGCGCAGCCCGGCGGGCGGACGCTGCATGATAGGCGTCCGTCCGGGCCCGGGCATCACCCCGCAGGGCACGTTTGAGCTGCCAGGCGGCGGCGAACAGCTTCTCCACCCGTATCCGGGTGGCTTCGTCCGGAATGACCAGCGGCAGCCGCACCACTGACACCGGCACCTCGGTGGGTCGGCGCCATGCGGGCCGCTTGTTCTTTCCCCGTACTCGCCGCTCTTGCGCATCCTTGCCGCCGCCCGTGCGAGCCAGGGACCGGGGCGACCTTCCAGCGGCCACCTCGACAGGTTCACCGTGGCCGGGCGCCACTCGCGAACCAGCAGACGGTGACATGAGGAACACTTTACGCAACCATTGTCGAACGTGCAGGCGAAACAGCAAACCCCTGGGAATCGAAATGTGGCCACACCGCCGCCACGATCATGAACCATCGAACGGCGAGGCATCGCCACCCGGCAGGCAACGAACTCGCTGCGCACCACCAGGAGTCTTTTCCCGTCAGTACCCCGCTCTTGGCCATACCGCGATCTACCGGACACGACCTAGGGTCGCGCGGTGACCAGGGCACGCCACTCGTCGACGGTGTACAGCTCACCGTGGTTGTCGTCGACGACCGTCCGCCAGCGCCGCGCGGCCGCCTCGATCAGCTCCAGGCCCAGTGCCTGGCTGCCGGCGGACGTGGAGAGCGCCAAGAGCGCCCAGGCCTGCATGGGCGCCCCAAGCCAGAGCTCGTACAGCGCGTAGTACTCGTCATCGGGCGCGAAGCCGCCGTCGGGGGCGACCGACACCTGGACATGGTCGTCGCCGCGCGACAGCCGGCCGCCGGTCCACTCGTCGGGGCGCCGCACTCCGCCGAGTTCCTCGACCAGGTCCAGGAACTCGTCCGGCTCCACCGGATCGGCGAAGAGCAGGATCAGGTCGCGGCTCATCGGCGCCTTCCGGATCAGACGTTCTCGCCGAGCGCGCGTAGCGCGTCCTTCAGCTCGGCCTCGGTGCGGACCACGATAGCCCCGGTGTCCTTGGCCATCGCGATCTGCTTGCCCGACAGCTGGGTGGCGAGCAGGATGACCGGCTTTCCGGTGGGGTTCATCGTGCGGTCGGTGAGCAGCTTGGTGAGCTGGTCGGCCTTGGTGAAGTTGCGGCCGTTGGAGATCTCGATGAGCGCCTTGTTGGTCTCGACGTCGATCTCGCCGAGGCTGCCGTTCGGGCCGTACTTGCGGCCGACGTCGCGCACCACGTTGCGGATGGAGTTGGCGGTGGTGGCCTCCAGCTTCTCGTCGGGGTTCGGCGACTTCATCTTGTCGTCGATCTTGCTGTCGACGACCTTCTTGCGCATCGCGTCGACGTCGCTCTGCGCGGCGTTGGCGGCGTCCTTGTTGGCCTTGGTCGGGTTGGTGCGGGCGAGCTCGCGGGCCTTGTCGGCGTTGGCCTGCGCGTCGTCGATGAGCTTGTCGGCCTCTTCGAACTTGCCCGACTTCAGGGCGTTGTCGATGTTCTGGCCGATCTTGGCGCGGCCGGCGGCGAGCAGGTCGCAGACCTTGGGCGCGGAGTTGTGCACCAGCACGTCGCGTCCGCCGAGCGACACGAAGTAGGTGTGCATGTCCGCGACGGTGAGGTTGTGCACGCGTTCGACGCGCTCGTAGCGGCGGACCGCCGCCACCGTCGCGTAGGTGCCGTCGGCGGTGGCGAACCGCGTGCCGGCGCGCAGGTCGCCGGCGTCGGTCCAGCGCCGGGCGTCGGGGTCCCAGAAGGGGTGGCCGGCGGTCGCGGTGAGGCCGGCGCGGCCGGACGTGACGGCGATGTCCACCAGCGACTTGCGGCCCGCGCCCTGGATGAGGGCGGTGACGCGGCGGGGACCGCTGCGCCCGGTCGCCGGGTCGGACGCCCACACCAGGTCGCCGGCCCGGACCTGTTCGATCGGTTTGTGCCCGCCGCCGCCCATCAGCACGGGTGTGCCGCGGGCGAAGCTGTTGGGGGCGAGCCCGCAGGCCTCCAGGGCCTTGTCCAGGCGCAGCTTGGCGAGCCGGCGGGTCTCGCGGGCCTTGTCGAAGGCGCGCTTGAGCTCCAGGAACCGCTCGATGAGCTTGGCGACCTTGGGGATCGACTTGACGACCTTGCCGAGCTTGCCCCAGGGGACGATGCCGACGATGGCCCAGAGGCAGTCCCAGAAGTTGGGGTTCTTGACGCAGTTGATGATGTCGCCGGCGATGAAGTCCAGGCCGAGCTTGGCGATCTCCTTGAGGATGTCGAAGGAGTTCCAGGCGTCCTCGGCGCCCTGGCCGTCCTGGTCGGCCTGCTGGCTGGCGGCGAGCGCGGCGTTGTACTCGCGGGCCTCGGGGGAGTCGCCGTCGACCGGCGCGTCGGTGCCGGGGGACGGGCTCGTGCCGGGTGACGGCGAACCGGACGCGCCCGCCTGCGGCTTGCCGCCGCCGGGCTTGTCGCAGTTCTTCTCCTGCGCGACCCGGCACACGCCGCTGCGGATCCCCGCGACGATCTGATCGGGGATGGCCACCGCCGTCACCGCGGCCGTGACGGTGGCGACCAGCAGGATCACCACCAGGTACGACAGCGAGCCCTCGCCGCGTTCCCCCAGCCGCCTGAGCACCAGTCCGTCCCCTGTCTTCCGCCCCAGCCCTCCAGCCAAGCAGTGGGACATTCGGTGCACACGGGCCTCCGGGCCCAAACCAGACCCAAACCGGACCCAGGACTTGAATACTTAGCCCAGCTAACTTAGACTGGCTAAGTAATGGACCAGAACAGTGACCGCGCCCTCGCCGAGCAGTTCAACCGCCGCCTGCGCGGCGTCGTCCTGCTGCTCCGCCGGCTCACCGCGGACCAGCCCGTCACCAGTCAGCAGACGGCGGTGCTCGGCTCGCTGGAGGACGGCCCGCGCCGGATGGGCGAGCTGGCCGCCGAGCACGGCGTCCGGCTGCCCACGATGACCGCCCAGATCAACCGGCTGGAGCGCGACGGCCTGGTGCGGCGCGGCCGCGACGCCGCCGACGCCCGCGTGGTCACCGCCGAGCTCACCGAGACCGGCCGGGCCCGGCTCGTCAAGTCCCGCGACCGGCGCGTCACGGTGCTGGCCGAACGCATCGCGGCCCTGGACGAAGCGGACCGCGCGGCCCTGGCGGCCGCCCTCCCCGCCCTCGACCGCCTGTTCACGGACTGAGAAAGGAAGGTCCCGCATGCACGCGGAGTCCAAGAGCGGAATCCTGCGGCAGCCCCTCTCCGTCTGGGCCACGGCGTTCGCCGCCGTCGTCGCCTTCATGGGCATCGGCCTGGTCGACCCGATCCTGCCCGCCATCGCCAAGAACCTGCAGGCCTCCCCGAGCCAGGTGTCGCTGCTGTTCACCAGCTACTTCCTGATCACTGCGGTGGCGATGCTGGTCACCGGCTGGGTGTCCAGCCGGATCGGCGGCAAGAGGACGCTGATGATCGGCCTCGCCCTGATCGTGGTGTTCGCCGGCCTGGCCGGCACCTCCGGCAGCGTCGGGCAGCTGGTCGGGTTCCGGGCCGGCTGGGGGTTCGGCAACGCGCTGTTCGTGGCGACCGCGCTCGCGGTCATCGTCGGCGCGGCCAGCGGCGGCGCCGAGTCCGCGATCATCCTGTACGAGGCCGCGCTCGGCCTCGGCATCTCGATGGGCCCGCTCGCCGGCGCGCTGCTCGGCGACATGAACTGGCGCTACCCGTTCTTCGGCACCGCCGCGCTCATGGCGACCGGCTTCGTGCTGATCGCCACGCTGCTGAAGGCCCCGCCGCGGCCCGCCGTGAAGACGCCCCTGTCGGCGCCGCTGCGCGCGCTCCGGCACGGCGGCCTGTCCACCACGGCCTTCACCGCGCTGTTCTACAACTACGCGTTCTTCACCATCCTCGCGTTCACCCCGTTCATCCTCGGCATGGACGCGCACGGCATCGGCCTGGTGTTCTTCGGCTGGGGCGTCCTCGTGGCGCTGTCGTCGGTGTTCGCCGCCCCGTTCCTGCAGCGCCGCTTCGGAACGGTCCGCGTCATGCACGCGGCGCTGGCGCTGCTGGTGCTGTTCCAGCTCGGCCTGGCCGTCTCCGGGCACACCGGGATCATCGTCTGCACGATCCTGTCGGGCATCCCGATCGGCATGAACAACACCGCGTTCACCGAGGCGGCGATGGAGGTCTCGGACCACCCGCGGCCGGTGGCGTCGGCGGGCTACAACTTCGTCCGCTGGATGGGCGGCGCGCTCGCCCCCTACATCGCCAGCAAGCTCGCCGAGCACTTCTCCACCGCGGTGCCGTACTACGCGGGCGCGGCCTGCTGCGCCGTCGCGATGGCGATCCTGGTGATCCGCCGCGGGCACCTGCGGCCGCTGGAGCGGGTCGACATCGACCACACCTTCCAGGAGGCGCCGCTCCCCGCCCAGGCGTGACGGACAAAGCGAAGCGGCCCGCCCCCGAACGGGGGACGGGCCGCTTCGCCGTTCTCTCGGTCAGCCCTGGCCGTTGAGCTTGAGGATGCGGTTCTCGTACATCCGCAGCACGTCCGGACGGGCCGCGTGCTTGTTCTCGTACTCGTGCAGCAGCTTGACCTGGTCGGCCGTCAGGCCGCGCAGGCGCGCGCGCAGCTGCGGCAGCGTCGCGGCGTCGTAGTTCGGCACCGGCAGCTGGGCCGCGATGGCGGCGGCCTCGGCCTGCGCGGCGGGCTTCAGCTCGGGCTTCGGCTCGAACTCCGGCTTGGTCTCGGGCTTCGGCTCCGGCTCGGCCTGCGCGGCGGGCTCGGGCTCGGGCTTCGGCTCGGCCGGGGCGGGCTTGGCCGCGGGCTTGCCGACGGAGATCTCCTTGCCCAGGGCGCGCGGCGCCGGAGCGGGCTTCGGCGCCGGCGGCGCCGCGGGCGCGTCCGGCACCGACACCGGGGCGGCCTCGCCCTCGCCGCCGCGCACCCGCGTCACCACGCGGCCGACGACCTTGCCCGCGGTCTGCTGGACGTCGCAGGCGAGCCGGCCGAGCACCGGCTTGACGCCGTCGCCCTCGGTGATCTCCTTGTAGTCCTTGGTCACCCGGTCGCTCAGCAGCAGCGCCCGGCCGACCCCGAACATGGCCAGCCGGACGGCGTGCAGGGGGATGTCGCGGACCTGTTCGCCCACCGTTTCCTGCACCTGTTGCTTGAGGCGGCGCGGCGATCTCGTCATCGTCTTCCCTCTCCCTGCTGTCGTCACCGGACTGGGTCGATACGGCACCGTCTGTCAAGACTCACTGTGCCCCATGGGTGCGATACCGGTCACCCCGTGCTAATGGATTTCCGTCCAAAAACGGCGTGGATTGGGTCACATAGCGGGCTTCACCAGAGCTTCGGCCTCGACGGGCACCTGTCCCCGAAGCCCATATCACGTAACGTGCCGGACGGTTCGCCACCCCTGGGACGGCTCGTACGATAGGGGCATGACCTCCAACAGCCAGCGCCGTGTCCTGCTCGCCAAGCCGCGTGGTTACTGCGCCGGCGTCGATCGCGCGGTCCAGGCGGTCGAGATCGCCCTGGAGAAGTACGGGGCGCCGATCTACGTGCGCAAGCAGATCGTGCACAACGTGCACGTCGTGAAGACCCTGGAGGAGCGCGGGGCGATCTTCGTGGACGAGACCGAGGAGGTGCCCGAGGGCGCCATCGTGGTCTTCTCCGCGCACGGCGTCGCGCCCGTGGTGCACCAGGAGGCGGCGCAGCTGAAGCTGCGGACCATCGACGCGACCTGCCCGCTGGTGACCAAGGTCCACAAGGAGGCCGTGCGGTTCGCAGGCGACGACTACGACATCCTGCTGATCGGCCACGAGGGTCACGAGGAGGTCATCGGCACCAGCGGCGAGGCGCCCGAGCACATCCACCTGGTGGACGGCCCCGGCGACGTCGCCAACGTGCAGGTCCGCGACCCCGAGCGGGTGGCGTGGCTGTCGCAGACCACCCTGTCGGTGGACGAGACCATCGCCACCGTCGAGAAGCTACGCGAACGGTTCCCCAAGCTGATGGACCCGCCCTCCGACGACATCTGTTACGCCACCCAGAACCGGCAGGTCGCGGTGAAGGAGATGGCCGCGCAGAGCCAGCTGGTGATCGTGGTCGGCTCCACCAACTCCTCCAACTCGGTCCGCCTGGTCGAGGTCGCCAAGGAGCACGGCGCCGACGACGCCCACCTGGTCGACTACGCCGAGCAGATCGACGAGGCCTGGCTGGAGGGCGTGGACACCGTCGGCGTGACCAGCGGCGCGTCCGTCCCCGACGAGCTGGTGCAGGGCGTGCTCGGCTGGCTCGCCGAGCGCGGCTACGGCGAGGTGCGCGAGATCGAGTCGGTGCGCGAGAGCATGCGCTTCGCGCTCCCGCACGAGCTGCGCAAGGACCTGCGCGTCACGCCCGTCTAGCCGGCCCGGCTCAGTCGACGTCGCCGTGGGGGAGGCGGCGGTTCGGGCGCGGCGCGGACTCGTCCCAGCGCACCGGGTTCTGGTTCTCCTCCTCGGCGAACAGCCGCAGCCCGGCCAGCCGGCCGCGCAGCTCCCGCGCCTCGCGCAGCATGCCGCGCGGCGTGGTGATCACCACGACCAGCACGGTGCCGGCGAACAGCCACGGCGCGGTCGCGGCGAGCGCGGTCACCACGCCGAGCGCGATGCCGGCCGCGCCGTCGCCGAGGCCGGTCAGCACCACCGCGACGACGGTCGCGGCCAGGAACACCAGCGGCGGGCTGACCACCAGCGTGAGCAGGTCGGACGGCCGGGTGAGCAGCGCGGCGACCGCGCAGCCGAGCAGGAAGCCGAGCCCGGCCAGCAGCGGCATGGTGAACCAGTGCGAGGGCAGCGCGCCGAGCAGGGCGACGGCGAACATCACCACGATGCCGCCGCGCCCGGTCAGCGCGATCGCGGGGCCCGGGGCCGTCCGGCCGCCCTTGGCCGCGCCGCGCCGGCCGCGCCCCCCGGTGGCGGGCGAGGGGCTCTCGGGCGCCTCGCTGACCGATGCACTCATGGGTACCTCTCTCGCCGGTCGAGCTGCTCGGGGATGGCGCGTCCGCCGGAACCCACCCGTTCGCTCGGCGCCGCGGGCGGGTCCGTCCGCGGCCGTCCTGCAGGGTCATGGTCGGTATGCCCATGGTGACCGGTGAGCTCGGCCGCCGACAGTGTCCGCGGGCCTTCCTCCACCGGAGCGGGCGGGTCCAGCGGCTCCTCGACGACGCCGAGCTCGTTCAGCCGCCGCGCGCTGACCAGCACCCGCGTCTCCAGGGAGCCGACGGTGCGGTTGTAGGAGCGGATCGCGCCGGTGAGGGAGCGGCCGAGCTCGTCCATGTGCCGGCCCATCGTGCCGAGCCGCTCGTACAGCTCCCGGCCGAGGTCGAACACCGCGCGCGCGTTCTGGGACAGGGCCGCCTGCTGCCAGGCGTAGGACGCGGTCCGCAGCATCGTGACGAGCGTGGTCGGCGTGGCGATGTGCACCCGGCGCCGCATCGCGTACTCCAGCAGGCCCGGGTCGCGTTCGAGGGCGGGCGCGAGGAACGCCTCGCCGGGGATGAACAGCACCACGAACTCCGGCGCCGGGCTGAACGCCTGCCAGTACGACTTGGCGGCGAGGCTGTCGACGTGGGCGCGCAGGTGCCGGGCGTGCGCGTCGAGCCGGTCGCGCTCGGCGGCCGCGCCGTCCGCGCCGGCGGCCTCCAGGTAGGCGGCCAGCGACACCTTGGAGTCGACCACGATGTTCTTGCCGCCGGCCAGCCGGACGACCAGGTCGGGGCGGACGGTGCCGTCCGCGCCGGCCGCGCTCGCCTGCTCGTCGAAGTCGCAGTGGTGGGTCATCCCGGCCAGCTCCACGACGCGGCGCAGCTGCAGCTCGCCCCAGCGGCCGCGCGCCTCGGGCCGCTGCAGCGCCCGCACCAGCGTGCGGGTCTCGCGGCCCATCTCGTCCGCGCTCTGCCGCACGAAGTCGACCTGCTTGGCGAGCATCGCGTGCGACTCGCGGCGGCCGGTCTCGACCTCGCGCAGTTGCTCCTCCACCTTGGCGAGGGTCTCACGGAGCGGGGCGACCATGTGCTCGACGGCCTGCTCGCGGCGGGCCAGCTCGCCCGCGGCCTCGGCCCCGGCGGCCTTCAGCCGGGTGTCGGCCAGCTCCAGGAAGCGCTGGTTGCTGGCGTCCAGGGCGCGCGCGGACAGGTTCTCGAAGTGCTCGGCCATCCGCCCCTCGGCGTAGGCGAGCTTCTCCTCGGCGGCCTTGGCCCGGGCGATCAGCGTCCCCTGGCGGCCGGTGGCGAGCGCGTACCCGGCGACGGCGCCGAAGACGGCCCCGACGAGCAGGCCGGCGAACAGCGCGAGATCCATCCGCTCATCGTGACAGCGGCGGGCGGCGGCGCCGAACCGACGCGCCGGGACGGCGAGCCGCCCGGGCAATTAGACTCAGCGTTCACTAAAGCCTTGAACGGGGAGAAACGCCCCCCGCGCCCCAGCCAGGAGTGAACATGACGACCAGCACCGAGGCGCCCCGGATCCGCCCCGTGGCCTCGACCCGCGCCGAGCGCCGGGTCGTGCGGGCCCTGTCGATGGAGCCGGGCGGACCGCCGAGCCCGCAGGCCCGCGTCGCCGGCAAGGTCATCCGCGTCCTGCTGCGCTCCGCGTGGGAGTACGGCCCCGACAACGACGCCGGGCTGGTCGCCATCCACCGCGCCACCCAGCTGCTCGGCCGGCTCCAGGCGGTCCCGCGCGGCGTCGCGCACGCCCGGCAGGACCTCGGCGCCTGCACCGCCGAGTGGGTCCGCGCGGGCGCGCCCGACGAGGACAAGGTGTTCCTCTACCTGCACGGCGGCGGCTACTTCTTCGGCGGCCCGCGCCTGTACCGGCCGTTCAGCTGGCGGCTGTCGGCCGCGACCCGGCGCCCCGTCCTGATGCTGGACTACCGGCTCGCGCCCCGCCACACCCCCGCCGACGCCCTCGAGGACGCGCTGCGGGCGTACGACTTCCTGCTGGAGCGCGGGTACGCGGCGTCCGACATCGTCGTCGGCGGCGACTCGGCCGGCGGCCACCTCACCCTCGCGCTGCTGCTCGCGCTGAAGGAGCGCGGCACCGCGCTGCCCGCCGCGGCGATCTGCCTGTCGCCGTGGGTGGACCTGCTGTGCGCCGCCGACTCGCACACCTCCAACGCCCGCACCGACTCGCTCATCCCGGCCGGCAAGCTCGCCTCCCTCGGCAAGCGCTTCTGCCAGGACAAGGAGGACAACGACCCGCTGTTCTCGCCGATGCGCGGCGACCTGACCGGGCTGCCGCCGATGCTGTTCGTGGCGAGCGGCACCGAGATCCTGCGCGACGACACCCGCGACATCGCCGAGCGCGCGCGCAACGCCGGCGTCGACACGGCCTACCAGGAGTGGGACGGCCTGGTGCACGTGTTCCCGGTGTTCTGCGACCACATGCCCGAGGGCAAGGCCGCCTTCCGGCACATGGCCGAGTTCCTGCTGCACCGCGGCGTCTGACGGAGTTCACCGGGCCGTCGTCCCTCGGAGGTCCCGCGGGTCCGTAAACTTGCCTGCCGTGAGCCTCTCCATCGGAATCGTCGGACTGCCCAACGTCGGCAAGTCCACGCTGTTCAACGCGCTGACCAAGAACGACGCGCTGGCCGCGAACTACCCGTTCGCGACCATCGAGCCCAACGTCGGCGTGGTCGGGGTGCCCGACCCGCGGCTGGACGGCCTGGCGAAGATCTACGGCTCGCAGAAGATCATCCCGGCGACGATGGAGTTCGTGGACATCGCGGGCATCGTCAAGGGCGCCTCCGAGGGGCAGGGGCTCGGCAACAAGTTCCTGGCCAACATCCGCGAGACCAGCGCGATCTGCCAGGTCATCCGGGCCTTCGAGGACGCCGACGTGACGCACGTGGACGGCGACGTGGCGCCGTCCCGCGACATCGAGACGATCAACACCGAGCTGATCCTGGCCGACCTGCAGACGATCGAGAAGGCCCTGCCGCGCCTGGAGAAGGAGGCGCGGACCAAGAAGGACAAGGACCAGCTCGCCGTCCTGGACGCCATCAACGCGGCGCAGAAGGTGCTGGACGAGGGCGTCACCCTGTTCGCGGGCGCCGCCAAGGCCGGCATCGACCTGGCGCTGCTGCGCGAGCTGCACCTGCTGACCGCCAAGCCGTTCCTGTACGTGTTCAACCTCGACGAGGACGAGCTGTCCAACGAGGAGCTGCGCGGCCGGCTGCGCGACCTGGTCGCCCCGGCCGAGGCCATCTTCCTGGACGCCAAGATCGAGTCCGAGCTGATCGAGCTGCCCGACGAGGAGGCGCTGGAGCTGCTGCAGGGCGTCGGCCAGGAGGAGTCGGGCCTGTCCCAGCTGGTGCGGGTCGGCTTCGACACCCTCGGCCTGCAGACCTACCTGACCGCCGGGCCGAAGGAGGCGCGCGCCTGGACGATCCGCAAGGGCGCCACCGCGCCCGAGGCGGCCGGCGTCATCCACACCGACTTCCAGCGCGGCTTCATCAAGGCCGAGATCGTCTCCTACGACGACCTGGTCGCGGCCGGGTCGGTCGCGGCCGCCCGCACCGCCGGCAAGGTGCGCATGGAGGGCAAGGAGTACGTCATGCAGGACGGCGACGTGGTGGAGTTCCGCTTCAACGTCTGACCCGGCACATCGTTCGCCCCGCTCGTGATCACACGGCGGGGCGAATGTGTTTTGTCGGGTTCTGTGTCGAAAGTGACAGGTGTCCGATCTCTGGAGATAGCTTGCGTCACATTCCCCGCACCGGGCGACAAGCACCCCGGCGCACCGCCGCGCTTGTCCGGAACGAGGCTTCGCGCGCCGTTCGGAGCCCCCGGTAGGAGAACGTCACCGTTTGGCAATCTTCCCTGTTCCGTACGAGGTGGATTGCATTATCCACAACCGCGTGCCGGGGCTGTGCTTTGCCTCGATGCGCTGGAACAATTGACGCTCGTGGTTACTCTGGCCCGAGATGGGTTGGGAAGCGACCGCAACGACCAGCTACCTGAGATGACCGCGCCGACCGGGGGCGAGGCGCGAGCGGAGGCATGATGGCTCGCAGGCCGGCCGTGAAAGACGGCCGTGGGACCGCCGTGGTCGAGGAGGCCGGGACACCGGGCGTCCTCGGCCCGACAGCCGACCCTTGGGAGCCGGCGGGCAGGGAGGGCCGCGGCGGAGCGCGCGGCGGCGGCGGAGGCCGCTGGGGCGGCTCGGGCGGCCGCTGGTGGGTCTGGGTCGGCCGCGCGGTGCTGTGGGCCGTCATCATCGTCATCGTGGTCAACGGCGTGCGCGCGCCGTTCGAGCGGTTCACCGCGCCGAGCACCGGCCCGTCCGAGGCCAAGCCCGGCAAGGGCGCGCTGTTCCCGAGCAGCGCCGCGGGCGCGTTCGCGCTGCAGTTCGCCAACGTCTACCTCAACTACGACCAGAAGACCGCGCCGGCCCGCGAGGCGCAGCTGCGCCCGTTCCTGCCCGAGGGCGCCGACGCCAGGTTCGGCTGGAACGGCGTCGGCGCGCTGCAGGTCCAGTCGGTCCAGGTCGCCGGCGTCGACGCCCGCGACGCCAACAACGCGACCGTCATCGTGCTCGCCCGCAACCAGGACAAGTGGCTGCGCCTCGCGGTGCCGGTCTACGCCGACAAGAACGGCGCGCTCGTCATCTCCGGCCGTCCGGCGCTGCTGCCGCCGCCGACCAAGGCGGCGCTGCCCGACTCGGGCGTCCGCGACCGCGACTCGGCCCTGGAGGGGGAGCTCACCCCCGTCCTCGGCCTGTTCTTCCAGGCCTACGCCGGCGGCGACCAGGCGGCGCTGTCGCGCTTCGCCGACGGCACCACCATCCCCGGCCTCGCCGGGACCGTCACCTTCTCCCAGGTCAGGCAGGTCGTCGCGCCGCGCGGCGACGCGGGGGCGCGCACCGTCACCGCGACCGTGGCCTGGCAGGTGCCCGGCAGCAACGGCGCCGGCAACGGCGGCGAGCTGGAGCAGGCCTACGACCTGGACATGGTCAAGAAGGGCGGCACCTGGTACGTCCGCGACATCCACGGCACCACCGAGCCGAGCGCCTCATGACGGCATACGGCACCATACGACACCGGGGCACCCGCCCCCCTGACACCCGGCGACCCAGGAAGGCAGGCAGTCGATGCTGCACCACATGATGGCGTCGATTCCACACGAGGTCTTGGCGGCGCCGAACGACGAACTGAAGACCGACCAGCTGGCCGAGTGGCTGCGTCAGATCTTCGGCCCGCTGTTCCTCGTGATCGTCTCGATCGTTGCGATCTTCTTCCTCTTCACCCGCGAGATCACCCGGTTCGTGCAGTTCATCGTGCTGGCGATCGGCATCGGCGTGGTCTTCTACGTACCGAACATCATCGAGACCACGGCCAAGGCGATCGCCAAGGCACTGGGCGTGGACATGACCTGACACCGGGACAGGACGGCCCCGGGGCGGGGCCGGGCAGGGCGAGGCGGCACTGTGCGTGCACGGTTAGGGGAGTAGGGGCGTGGATCTACCCACGTACACGAACATCTGGCGCATCGAGAAGCGGCTGTACAAGCTGTACGACCTGCGGCTGCCGATGCCGCTGCCGCTGGTGCAGATCGGCGTCTTCATCGGCGTGTTCGTGCCGTGGATCCTGCTGCTCAAGCTGGTCGGCATCCCGTTCCGGTCCCCGTGGCACGTGCTGTACATCGTCCCGCCCGGCGTCCTCACCTGGATGGCGACGCGGCCGGTCATCGAGGGCAAGCGGCTCACCGAGCTGCTGCTGTCGCAGAGCCGCTACCTGGCCGAGCCGCGCACCTGGTGCCGGCTGACCCCGATCCGCGAGCCCCGCGAGGTCGTGGTCGTCGCGCGCGTCTGGCGCCGCCCCGAGCTGCCCGCGCCGGTCGCCGCGCCCGAACGCGCCGCGGTCAAGGCCCGCCGCAAGGCGCGCAAGAAGACCCGCATCGTCGAGGAGGCGCCGCTGGTCCTCACCCCGGCCGTCGCCTCGGCGCCGCAGCCCCTGGCCGAGTACGCCGCCGAGAACCAGGTCCCCGAACCCGCGCCGGCGCCCGAGCCCGTCCCCGCCGCGCCTCCCGCCGCCAAGCCGTGGCGGCGCCCCACCCGCGACATCTCCCACGAGGACGACGCCCCGGCCGAGCTGGAGCGCCCCCCGGCCGTGCCGCGCCTGGAGGCCCCGCCCATCCGCGAACGCGCCGTCGAGGGCCGCGCCCAGGCCGGCTCGGGCAAGCGCGCCTTCGCCTCCGGCGTCCGCCGCCCCGGCGGCCACCCCGAGTTCTGGAAGGCCGTCCCCCCGGTGCCCGAGGCCCCCCGCACGCCCCCCGAACCCCAGCTCCCCGCCGCCGACCAGCAGGTCACGGGCGAGCAGGCGGCCCGCGCCCGCCTGGCCAAGCCCAACCCCCGCGCCGACCAGCCGGAGCCGGCCGAGCCCCAGGGCCCGGTGAACCCCGAGCTGCGCGGCGAGACCCAGCTCCCGGCCGCCGACCAGCAGGTGACCAGCGAACAGGCGGCCCGCGCCCCCCTCACCGAGCCGGAGCCGACCACCACGTCCCCGCAGCCCCCGCCGCCCGCCGCCCGCCCAGCCGCCGCCGAGCCGCAGGGCCCGGTGAGTCCCGAGCTGCGCGGCGAGACGCAACTGCCCGCTGTGGACCAGCAGGTCACGGGCGAGCAGGCGGCCCGCGCCCCCCTCACGGAGCTGGAACCGGCCAGCGCATCCCCGCAGCCCCCGTCGACAGCCGCCGCCGAGCCGCAGGGTCCGGTGAGCCCTGAGCTGCGCGGCGAGACGCAGCTGCCCGCTGCGGATCAGCAAGTGACGGGTGAGCAGGCGGCCCGCGCCCCGCGCGCAGAGCCCCAGCCGTCCACTACGTCCCCGCAGCCCTCGGTGCCCGCCGCCGAGCCGCAGGGTCCGGTGAGTCCCGAGCTGCGCGGCGAGACGCAACTGCCCGCTGCGGATCAGCAGGTGACGGGTGAGCAGGCGGCTCGCGCCCCGCGCGCAGAGCTCCAGCCGTCCACTACGTCCCCGCAGCCCTCGGTGCCTGCCGCGGAGCCGCAGGGGCGGGTGAGTCCTGAGCTGCGCGGCGAGACGCAGCTACCCGCTGCGGATCAGCGGGTGACGGGTGAGCAGGCGGCTCGCGCTCCTCTCACGGAGGCGGAGCCGGCCACCACGTCCCCGCAGCTCCCGGTGCCCGCCGCCCCTCCAGCCGCCGCCGAGCCGCAGGGGCCGGTGAGTCCCGAGCTGCGCGGCGAGACGCAACTGCCCGCCGCCGACCAGCAGGTCACGGGTGAGCAGGCGGCCCGCGCCCCGCGTGCAGAGCCCCAGCCGTCCACTGCAAGCGCGGAGACTCCGATGGCCGCTGAGCCGCCGACGTCGGACGAGCAGCCCGACCGTCCGGCAGAGCCCCTGACGCCCGCTGCGAGCGCGCAGACACCGGCCCCCGCGGACGAGCAGGCCGACCGCACGGTGGAGCCGCAGTCGTCCGCTGCGGGCACGGCGAAGCCCGCCGCAGCCGCGAGCGAGCAGGCCGGCCGCGCGGAGGGCCCTCTGCAGGATCCAGGCGCAGCGCAGCCCACCGCTCCTGCGAACGGGCAAGCCGGCCGCGCAACGAAGCCGCAGCCGTCCGGTGCGGGTGTGGAAGCGAATGTGGCGCAGTCTGCCGCACTCGCAGGCGAGCAGCCTGGCCGTCCGGTGGAGCCGCAGCCGTCCGCTGAGGGCGCGGAAGCGGGCAGGGCGTTGCCCGCCGCATCCGCAGGCGAGCAGGCCGGCCGTACGGCGGAGCCGCGGCGGTCCGCCGCGGGTATGGCGCAACCTGTCGCAGAGCAGCCCGGCCGTCCAGGGGAGCCGGAGCCTTCGGCTGCGAGTGCGCAGACGCCTGTTCCCGCTGAGCCGCCGGCCGTGCGGCGGCCGCAGGGGCAGGAGGCGGACGAGGAACGTTCCGCGCGGCAGCGGTCTCGGCGGCCCGCCGACCAGCGGCAGGTGTTCCCCCAGGTGCGGCCTGCCGCGCCGACGCGGCCCGACATCCCCCAGCAGCCCGCCGCAGCCGCGGAGGAGCCCGCCTTCAACGGGGAGCCCGGCGACGTCAAGGTCGCCGGGACGCGCACGCCCGGGACGGGGCGGCGGAAGCCGCCCCCCGACACCCGGCCCGACATTCCGCAGGTCCCCCCGGCGCAGCCGGACATCCCGGCGGTGCCCGGGGCGTTCGGCGCGGCGGCCAGGCCGGCGCAGCCCGCGCCGCCGCCCGCGCCGCCGGTGCGCAAGGACCCGCCCAAGCCCTGGAGCAAGGACCTGGCCAAGCCGCAGAAGGGCGGGGACGATTCCCGGGTCTGGCCGCCGGTGCCGACGCCGCGCCGGGACGGGGAGCAGCAGCCGCCGACCCCCGTCCGGTTCAGCGGCCCGGCCCTGCCGCCGCCCGCGCCGCCGCCGCAGCAGCCCCAGCAGCCGAGGCCCGCGCAGCCCAAGCCCGCGCAGCCCGCCGCGCAGGAGGAGGCGCCGCCGCGCGAGGTGCGGTCCGGGCCCGCGTCGCCGGTGCGGCCGCGTCCGCTGCCGCCGCCCCCGCCCGCCCCGCCGTCCGGCCCGGCGATCACGCCGCCCGACCCCGAGCACGAGGTCAACGCCGGCGGCCTGCGGCGGCTCATGCACGCCGTCGGCGGTGGGCACGGCGACGAGGACGCCGAGTACCAGATCCGGATCCAGCAGACGTTCCACGGCACCCGGCACATCGTGGTGCTCGGCTGCACCGGCGGCGCCGGCCAGACCGTCACCGGGCTGATGCTCGGCCACACCTTCGCCCAGCACAACGGCGAGCCGGTGGTGGCCGTCGACATCAACCCCGGCCCCGGCGCGCTCGCGCGGCGGACGCGCAGCGAGACCAACGAGACGCTGACCGGCCTCATCACCCGCGCCGACCAGGTCAACAGCCTGACCGCGATGCGCCGCTACACCTCCTCGGCCAAGTCCGGCCTGGACGTCATCGCGGCCGGCAAGAACCCGCTGCAGGCGCTGGACGACCGCGACTACGCGCTGGCGATCCGCACCATCGACCGGTTCTACTCGGTGACGCTGCTGGACGCCGCCGCGGCCGTCGTCGCGCGGGTGCTGCCCTACGCCGACCAGATCGTGCTGGTCGCCCCGGCCAGCGCCGACGCCCCCCGCGCGGTGGCCATGACGTTCGAGTGGCTGGACGGCCACGGCTACGAGGAGCTGCGGTCGCGGGCCGTCACCGTCATCAACGGCGTCAGCCGCCGCAGCATGGACGATGTTGAACAAGCCGAGGCCGTCGCCCGGGGCCGTTGCCGGGCGCTGGTGCGCATCCCGTGGGACGATCACCTCAGCATGGACCGCGCGCCCCGCAACGAGCTGAAGTCGTTGCGGGCGCCGACGCGGCGCGCCTATCTTGCCCTCGCCGGCGTCGTCGCCGGCGGGTTCACCGTCGTGCCCGAGCGTTACCAAGAGCCGCAGCCGGAGCAGGAGGCAACCCGATGAGCGCCCCCACACGCCCGCGTCACGCCGGACGGAGTGAGGTGGAATGAGCGCGACCAGCCACGTGCCCCCCGAGCCCGTGAGCGGAGCCGGCCGATGAGCAAGGCGTCCAAGGTCCGGTCGAGCCGCCTGGCGGTGCGCTACTTCGACGACCGGGTGCTGCTGACCGACAACGCCGCGTGGGCCTACTTCCGGCTGCCGACGGTGTCGTACGAGTTCACCACCGGCGAGGAGCGCGAGGCGCTCGCCACCAACATCACCATCGCGCTCGCCGGCATCCGCATGCAGGACGCCGAGGTGCACCTGCGGATCGCGCACCGCACCTACCCGGCGGCCGAGTGGGCGCTGGCGCTGGACCGGACCTCCGACGGCGGCCCCGGCTGGCGCGAGTACCTGGAGGAGACCTACGCGCACGTGTGGTCCAAGGACTTCTGGACCAAGGAGGTCTACCTCGGCGTGCGGCTCGGCCCGCGCGGGATGGGCGCGCAGCTCGGCGGCGGTGTGCTGCCGCAGCTGCTCGGCTTCTACAAGCGCAGCGAGAGCGTCCTCGGCATCGACGACGACGCGATCGACAAGAAGGAGATCGGCCGCTGGACCGACCAGGCCGAACGGGTCGGCCGGGCGCTCGGCGGCTCGGCGCTGTACGCCAGGCACGCCACCTCCACCGAGGTGGCGTGGCTGTTCCAGCACGCGGTGACGGCGTCGCTGGCCGACCCGCCGCCGTCGGCGACGCCGCGCCGCACCTGGGGCAAGGGCGAGATCGAGGCGCTGGTCGAGGGCGCCATCCACAACGGCCGCTCCTACCTGAAGGTGGAGCAGCCCAACATCAGCGGCGGCGGCGGGATGACCGCGCAGTCGTTCGTGGCGTACCTGTCGTTCGCGCGGTTCCCCGACATGATGGCGTTCCCCGACGGCGAGCCGTGGCTGCACTACGCCGACGCGCTGCCGTTCCCGGTGGAGATCAGCTCGCGGATGAAGCTGATCCCGCCGGCCAAGGCGTCCAAGGACGTGTCGCGCAAGCTCGCGCACGCCCGCGACATGGACCAGCACATCCGCGAGGCGGGCGCGGAGGCGCCGATCGCGCTGGCCGAGCAGATCGACGCGGCGCGGATGCTGGAGCACGGCATCACCAAGGAGCGGCTGCCGTTCGTCTACGGCTGGCACCGGCTGATCGTGTCGGCGCCGACCGACGACCTGCTCGCGCAGCGGGTGGACGCCGTCGTGGAGCACTACCGCGACATCGGCATCGACGTGGTGAACTCCACCGGCGACCAGTTCTCGCTGTTCTGCGAGTCGCTGCCCGGCGACCGGATCCGGCTGAACGCCTACGCGCAGCGGCAGCCGCTGCGCACGATCGCGGGCGGCATGCCGGTGGCGACCGTCGACCTCGGCGACCGGCCCGACGACAACGCCGAGGGCTGGGTCGGCCCCTACGTCGGCGAGACGCTCGGCCGGGCCCGGTCGATCGTGCACTTCGACCCGCTGGTCGCCGCGGCCCGCAACCGCCCGACGGCGGTGGCGATCACCGGCGAGCCCGGTGGCGGCAAGACCACCCTGGCGCTGCTGCTGATCTACCAGATGGCGCTGCGCGGGGTGACGATCGCCGCGATCGACCCCAAGGGCGACGCCGAGGCGCTGGTCCAGCTGCTGCAGTCGCGCGGCCGCAAGGCGCGCATCCTGCCGCTCGGGTCGGCGGCGCCGGGCCTGCTCGACCCGTTCTCCTTCGGCGACGACCTGGCGGCCAAGAAGACGATGGCCACCGAGACGCTGCGGCTGCTGCTGCCGCGGATGTCGGAGGAGCGCGAGTCCGCGATGATCCAGGCGGTCGGCGCGGTCGCCAACGCCGAGCGGCCGTCGCTCGGCAAGGTGGTCGACCATCTGGAGGCGGCGCAGGACCCGGCGTCCAAGAACCTCGGCGCGGTATTGCGCTCGATGTCGGAAATGCGGCTTGCGCGGCTGTGCTTCGACCCCTCCGGCGGCGAGCGCATCGACTCGGCGGGCTGGACAACGGTTTTCACACTCGGTGGACTCACGTTGCCTGACGTGACGATCGGGCGGGAAGACTACTCCTATGAGCAGCGTCTTTCGGTGGCCCTGATGTACCTGGTGTCCCAGTTCGCACGCCGGTTGATGCACGGCCTCGACCGGCACCTGCCCAAGGCCATCTTCCTGGACGAGGCGTGGGCCATCACATCGACGCCCGAAGGCGCCAAACTGGTGCCGGAAGTGTCGCGGATGGGGCGTTCTCGCAATACTGCGTTGATCCTGGTATCGCAGAACGCCGGAGACCTCTTGAATGAGCAGGTGACCAACTGCCTGTCATCGGTGTTCTCCTTCCGCTCCTCCGAACGCGTCGAGGTCGGCAACGTGATGTCTCTGCTGGGGGTGGAGGCATCGGACGAGCACAAGGCCGTCCTGCGCAACCTGGGCAACGGCGAGTGCATCTTCCGCGACCTGGACGGCCGCGCGGGGCGCATCGGGGTCGACCTGATCTCCGAGGAGCTCCGGCACTGGCTGGACACCAACCCGACCCGGTCCAGGCCGGAGTCGAACGCACTGACCACTGCGGGGGCCGAGGTCGAGGAGGCCCATCGATGAAGGCTCCCCGCCACCGGGCGCCGCGCATCCAGCGCTCGCCCGGCGAAGGGCTTGACCTGTCGCGGATCGACCGGGACCGCCGCAGGTCCCGCCGGCGCTCCCGGCACCCGCGCAGCCGCCGTTCGGTGCTGCTGCTCGTCATGATGGCGCTGTTCATGGTCAGCCCGATGTCGCCGGCGGTGGCGGCTATCCCGCTGCCCAGCCCGAGCGACGCCTGCCGGCCGGCCGACAGCCCCTCGCCCGAGCAGTACGGCTCCGGGACCGACGGCCTGATCAAGCCGCCCGACTACCCGAACGACAAGCTGCGCAAGACCCCGGTCGACAAGCTCACCTACTACGACCGCTTCGGCACCGCCGGCCAGAGCTGGTACGCGGTCGACATGGGCTGCTCGGACGCGATGGCGATGATGGGCAACGCCCTGGCCAACACCACCTTCACGCTGGTGCGCGCGATCGACCGGACCACGATCAGCGTCTACCAGGCGGCCGCGTCCGACTCGCTGCTCGGCTGGCTGAAGGGCACCGTCGACGACGTCATCAGCGGCATCGGCAAGACCTTCAACGCCCGCTACTGGTCGTGGGTGGTCATCCTCGGCGCGCTCTGGCTGGCCTGGTGGGGCCTGGTGCGCAAGCGCGCCAGCAAGGTCACCGAGGGCGTCATCTGGATGGTCGCGGCGATGGTCGCGCTGATCTGGCTGATCGCGCGGCCGGCCGACTTCACCACGCTCGGCACGAAGGTGTCGGAGGCGACGAGCGCGGCGTTCAACGCGGCGCTGCCGCAGAGCGACGCCAAGGGCAGCACCTGCATCCCCGCACCCGACGGCAAACCGAACCCGGCCGCCGCGGCGGACGTGGACGCCACCACCCGCAACGCCAACGGCCTGTGGGTGGCCCTCGTGTGCAAGCCGTGGCTGATGGGCGAGTTCGGCACCACCGACCCCAACGCCAAGATCGTCAAGGAGAACGCCGACCGGCTGCTGTGGGCGCAGGCGGTGGACCTGCCCGAGACCTACGGCGGCGCCAAGGTCGACCTCGGCAAGAAGTCCGACGCCTACAAGGACGTCACCAAGAACATCAAGGACCAGCACGCCGGCGCCTATCCGCTGTTCCAGGGCAAGAACTGGACCAGCCGGCTGGCGGTGGCGTTCGGCGGGCTGTTCGCCGCGCTGGTCGCCGGGCTGCTCATCCTGGTCATCGCGATCGCGCTGATCGTGGTGAAGATCGCGTTCCTGCTGCTGCTCGTGGCCGGGCCGATCTTCCTCGGCATCGGCATCCATCCGGGCATCGGCCGGGTGATCGCGATCCGCTGGCTGGAGCTGCTGCTGTCGATGCTGCTGAAACAGGCGGCGCTGATCGGCGTGCTGTCACTGCTGCTGTGGGCGTACGGGCTGATCCTTGGCGAGACGCTGCCGTGGGGCCTGCAGATTCTGCTGATCGCGCTGGTGACGGCGGCGGCGTTCATCTACCGCAAGCCGTTCCAGCACCTGTTCTCGGCGGTCGGCTACTCGGCGGTGGGCGCGCGCGAGAAGGGCGAGGCGCAGCTCGACAAGTCCGTCGCCGAGGTGCGCAAGAGCACCGCCGGGGTGGCGGGCGCGGTCGTGCCGGGCGCGGCCGGGTACCGGCTCGGCCGGTGGGCCGGCAAGCGCGACGGCGCGGCCGAGGGCGCGACGGCCGACGCGGCGGCCGGTGCCGCCGCGGTGACGGCCGACCGGCGCGGCGGCCTCACCGCCGCGGGCGCCGGCGAGGCCCCTTCGCCGGACGCGGCGCCGGTGCTGGCGGCCAAGCCCCGCACGGGCGCGGCGGCCGGGCAGGGCCGGTCCCGGCGCGGTGCTCCGCCGCTGAACCTGCCGACCCGCGGCGGCGCGCTCGCCAAGGCGCGCGAGGACACCGGCGGCGCGGCGACGACCCGTCCGGCCGCCTCAGCCGGAAGCAGCGGCGGTGGTGGTTCGCTCGCCGGCGCGGCCTCTGCGGGCGGCAGCGGCGGATCGTCCGGCTCTGGCTCCGGTGTCGCACGCCCGACCTCCTGGGCGGGCCGCGCGGGCAACACCCCGGCCTCCGACGGAGGTAGCGGCAGCGGCAGTTCGGGCGGCTCGTCCGGCGGCGGCGGGGGAGGGGGCTGGTTCTCCGGCGGCGGGCGCTCTTCCGGTGGAAACGGCGCTTCCGGCACGTCCCGTGGACGCGGCCGCGCGCGCGGTGGCGACACCGCACCCGCGCCCTCCCGGGGCAAGGGCAGCGGCGGCGGCAGCGCCCCCGCCAAGAAGGACCCCGCCTCGAACGTCCCCAAGCCCCGTGGCGGTATCGGCGGCGGCAGCGAGGGCGGTTCGCCGCCCGCCGGAGCCGGTCCCGGCGGCCGGCAGGCGCCGCCGCCCCTGTGGGGCCGCGGCAGGGCCGGCGGCGAGGGCGAGCCGCCGATCCCGTTCTGGCTGCGCCCGGTCGACCGTCCTTCGGGTGAGGCGGGGCGCGAAGAGCAATGAACCCCTCGGACCGTCAGCGCAAACTCCTCTTCGGAGGGCTGGTGGTGGCACTGACCGGGGTCGGCGTCTATCTGACGGTCGCCGGCCCCAGTGACGAACCGGATCGTCCCCCCACCCGCCCCTCGGCGACCTCGACATCCTCCGCCGGCCCCGCGTCCCCGCCCCCCGGCATCTCGGGACCGGTCGCCGACGGCCAGTTCGACATCTACCGCCTGCTGCCGTTCTCGCAGCAGGAGTTCACGACGGCGGCGAGCGTCGCGCAGCGGTTCATGGCCGCCTACGGCACCTACCGCTACGACGAGGAGCCCGCGGCGTTCATGGGCCGGCTCTCCGGCCTGGTCAACGACCAGCTGCGCGCCGAGCTGGAGCGCGACGCGTCCGCGCCGGGCCTGCGGGACGAGCGCCGTCAGCAGCAGACCGTCGCGCAGGGCAGCGCCAGCCTGGACCGGCTCCGCACGATCGAGGACAACTCGATCATCTTCCTGGTGACCGGCCGCCAGCAGGTCACCAAGGGCGGCAGGTCCTCCCAGGACAGCAAGCAGTACGCGGTGACGGTGGCCCGCGACGGTGGCGCGCTGAAGGTCTACGCGTTCGAGCCGGCCGACGCCGGGCAGGCGGGTGACACCGGATGACCCGGCGCCGCCTGCTGGTGCTCGGCGCGCTCGGCGTGGCCGCCATGCTGTTCGTCGCCCTGATGATCGTTCCGGTGCTGTTCGGGGCGAGCCAGTTCATGTTCGGCGGTGGCGGCGCGGGCGGCGGCGGCTGCGTGGACGTCTCCGAGGCGGGCGAGCAGCCCGGGGAGGCCGGCGACGCCCGCGGCATCCCGGGCAACTACCTGGAGCTGTACAAGAAGGCCGGCAAGGAGTACGGCATCCCGTGGAACGTGCTGGCGGGCATCGGCAAGGTCGAGACCAGCCACGGCACCTCCAAGCTGCCGGGTGTGTCCTCCGGGGTGAACTACGCGGGCGCGGGCGGCCCGATGCAGTTCCTGAAGGCCACCTTCGACGCGTTCGCGGTGGACGGCAACAAGGACGGCAAGAAGAACCAGTACGACCCCGCCGACGCCATCCCGTCCGCCGCCCGCTACCTCAAGCACAACGGCGCCCCGCAGCGGATGCGCACCGCCATCTTCATGTACAACCACTCCTGGGACTACGTGAACCTCGTCCTGGACTGGGCGAAGAAGTACGGCGGCGGCGACTTCAAGGTCGTGCAGTCCAACGGTGTGAACTGCGACGACGACCAGCTGCCCGCCAACGTCAGCGACCTGGTGAAGCGCATCATCGCGTTCGCGATGGCGCAGCGCGGCAAGCCGTACGTGTTCGGCGGCAACGGCCCCGACGCCTGGGACTGCTCCAGCCTGCTGCAGGGCGCGTTCCGCAGCGTCGGCCTGAGCATCCCGCGCACCACGTTCGAGCAGTGGCCCTACGGCGTGAAGATCGACAAGGGTAAGGAGCAGCCCGGCGACTTCGTGTTCTTCAACTCCGGGCCGGGCACCTCGTCCAACAACCCCGGGCACGTCGGCATGGTCATCGGCAAGAACAAGATGATCGTGGCGCGCTGCACCCGGTGCGTGCCGGCGATCACCGTCACGCCCTACCAGCGCGGCGACTGGATGGGCGTCACCCGGCCGCTGGCCAGCAAGGACATGAAGCAGCAGCTCGCCAAGCTGGGCCGCTGAGGCGGCTCAGCGCACCCGCCGCCGGCCGATGACGAGCAGCACCTCGCGCATCGCGTCGGCGGCGGCCCGCAGCGTCTCGGCGGGGACGCCCGCCATGACCTCCTCGTGCGCACGCCCGGAGACCTCCAGCGCCCGCTCGGTGATCGCCGCGCCCGCTTCGGTCAGCTGGACCCACCTGCTGCGGCCGTCGCCGCTGTTGGCGGCGCGCTCGACGTAGCCGGCCTTCTGCAGCCGCTGCAGGACGTTGCTGGTGCCGCCGGAGGTGAGGAACGCCGACCGGGTCAGCTCGCTCGGCGTCAGCCGGTAGGGGGCGCCGGCCCGGTGCAGCACGGCGAGCACCTCGAACTCGGCGTAGGTCAGCCCGAGCTCGGCGATCTCGGCGCGCACCGCCTGCTGGACCAGCCACCCGATCCGGGTCGCCCGCTTGCCGACCGCCAGCATGTCGATCAGCGCGGGCGGCAGACCCGCGCGCTCCCAGCCGGCGACCAGGCCGTCGACCTCATCTCCTTCACGCACGCCCCGAGGATACCCATCACCCATATTGCTTTTTGAAAAGCTTCTTTCTAAGCTTTCGGCATGCCTAACGCTCACCTCATCCGGCACGGTCTGGTCATCGACACCGACCCCGCCGTCACCGTCCTCGGCCACCACGACGTGCTCGTCGAGGACGGCAGGATCAGCGCGGTCGGCCCCGGGCTGGCCGCCCCGGAAGGCGCCGCCGAAATCGACGCCACCGGCCTGCTCGTGCTGCCCGGCTTCGTCGACGCCCACCGGCACACCTGGCAGGCCGCCCTCCGCGGCCTGCTGCCGGACAGCACCCTGCCCGCCTACCTGGAGCGCGTCCTCGGCGAACTGGCGCCCCGGTACCGGCCCGAGGACGTGCACACCGGCACGCTCGCCGGAGCGCTGGAATGCCTGGACTCCGGAATCACCACGCTGCTGGACTGGGCGCACAACCAGCCGACCCCCGAGCACACCGACGCCTGCGTCGCCGCCCTGCGCGCCGCCGGCATCCGCGCGGTGTTCGGGTACTGCTACGGCGGCGGCGACGGCCTCGCCGCGATGACCGCCGAGGCCCGCCGCGTCCGCGCCGAGCACTTCGCCTCCGCCGGCCGGGTGGCCATGGCGATGGCGGCCTTCGGGCCCGAGTTCGGCGACCTGGACCGCGCGCTGCACGAATGGCGTCTCGCCCGCGACCTGGACCTGCCGGTCACCGTGCACATGGGCGGCCACAGCGCCGAGGGCGCGGCGCCCGGCCTCGCCTGGCTGGAGGACAACGGCCTGGCCGGCCACCCGCTGAACATCGCGCACGGCAACCACTACGGCCCCGAGCAGCTGAAGCGGATCGCCGGGCACGGCGGGACGCTCTCGGTGACGCCCGCCCTGGAGGCGACCATGGGCTTCGGCCGTCCGATCAGCGGCCCGGCCCGCGCCGCGGGCGTGCCGACCGGGCTCGGCGCCGACAGCGTCATCGCCGGTCCCGGCGACATGTTCTCCCTCATGCGCGCGGCCCACCAGCTGGAGCGCGGCCGCCCGGACGGCTCCGGCATGGCCTTCACCGCCGCCGACGCGCTGCGCATGGCCACCATCGAGGGCGCCGAGGCGGTCGGGCTCGGCGGCGTCACCGGGTCGCTGCGCCCCGGCAAGCACGCCGACCTGGTCCTGCTGGGCACCCGCTCCCTCGCCATGGCCCCGGCCGCCGACCCGGTCGCGGCGGCGGTCCTGGCCGCGGGCGTCGGGGACGTCGACACCGTCCTGGTCGGCGGCGAGGTCGTCAAGCGCGCCGGGCGGCTGCTGCACCACGACGTGCCCGCGCTGCTCGACGGGCTGGCCGCCACCGCGGCGCGCGTCCTCGGATAAACCGCTTGCTTCCTTGATCTCGCGTGGCAGGCTGACCGGCGTGGACGCGCATATACAGATCAAGGTCGCCGACGAGCTGCTGATGTTCCTGCCCGCGAACCGGCGGCGGGCCGAACAGCGGGTCCCGGCCGAGGGGACGAACACGCTCGGGCACATCGTCGAGGCGCTCGGGGTGCCGCTGCCGGAGGTCGGCGGGCTGCTGGCGGACGGCGCCCCGGCCGAGCCGGGGGACCGGCCCGCGCCGGGCGCGCTGATCGAGGTCGCGGCGGTCCCGCGCCCGCAGCCGGTGCCGCTGGACCCGGGCCAGGACGCGCCCCGCTTCCTGCTGGACGTCCACCTCGGCACGCTCGCCCGGCGGCTCCGCCTGCTCGGCCTGGACACCGCCTACCACAACGACATGGACGACCCCGCGCTGGTCGTGCAGGCCAACGCCGAGCGCCGCGTCCTGCTCACCCAGGACCGGGGGCTGCTGCGCCGCCGGGCACTGTGGTTCGGCGCCTACGTCCGCGGCGCGCAGCCCGACGACCAGCTGCGCGACCTGCTCGACCGGTTCGCCCCCGGGCTGCGCCCCTGGACCCGCTGCACCGCCTGCAACGGCGTGCTCGCCGAGGCCGCCAAGGACGAGGTGCAGGACGCCCTGGCCGACGGGACCCGCCGCAGCTACGACGTCTACGGCAGGTGCGTGGACTGCGGCCAGGTGTACTGGCGCGGCGCGCACGGGGACCATCTGGCCGAAATCGTCCAGGACGCGATGCGCACCGTCGCCGCCCGGAGGGCGCCCGAACCGGCATGATGGTGGGCGGAAAGGGGCTGGTCCACATCAGGGTCGTAGTAGGTGCGGCGATCATCAGTGCCGGGCGGCTGCTGGCCGCGCAGCGCGCCGAGCCGGCGGCGCTCGCGGGCGGCTGGGAGTTCCCCGGCGGCAAGGTCGATCCCGGCGAGACCGACGAGCAGGCGCTGGTCCGCGAGTGTCACGAGGAGATCGGCGTCAAGGTCGAGCTCGGCGACAAGATCGGCGGCGACTGGCCGCTCACCGGCGACTGGGTGATGCGGGTGTGGGTCGCCCGGCTCGTCGAGGGCGAGCCGCAGGCGCTGGAGCACCTGGCGCTGCGCTGGCTCGGCCCGGCCGAACTGGACGACGTGGACTGGCTCCCCGCCGACCGCCCCATCGTCGACGCGATCGCCCCCTACCTGGGCTGAACGGCGCGTTTCCTGCCGAGCAGCCGGGCCCTTGAACAAGGAAGCCCGCGCCCCCACCGGACGAATACGGCGGGAACACCCCCTACCGGGCGGCCCCGAGCCGCCAGGCGAGGGGCCGACCGTCCTTGAAGCATCACGCGGAGGCCGAGCCGGCCTCTAAAGCAACGAGGCCCGCGCCACCTACCAGGCGGCCCCGAGCCGCTGGGCGAGGAGTCCGGCCGTTCTGGAAGCGTCAGGTGAGGGCCGGACCGGGCGGCCCCTTCAAAGGACGGGCCCGCGCCCCCTGCCGGGCGGCCCCGAGCCGCTAGGCGAGGGGCCGACCGGGGAGGTCTTTGAGGTCAGCGGCGGGCGAGCAGGATGGTCAGTGCCTCCTGCTTGGTGACGCCCTTCTTCAGCTGGGACTTCAGCGCCGTCTGCTGCGGAATCGGCAGCTTGCCGAGGATCGCCTGCAGCTTGGTGGCGATCTCCTGCAGCTGCGCGGGGGTCAGCTTGGTGACGTCGTTCAGCAGCTTGGTCACGCCGTTGATGTAGTCGCCGGTGAGGATCTGCGCCACGTCGAGCTGGATGTTCAGGGGGAAGCAGCTCAGCACCAGCAGGATGAGCTCTTCCTGGGTGGGCGCCGCGGCGGCGGCGACCTTCGCCTTCGGCGCGGTGGCGGCCTGCGCCGGGGCGACCATGCCCGACAGCGGCAGCAGGGCGACGGCGGCGGTGGCCGTGAGCACGGCGGGCTTGCGGAACTTCACCGGGGTGACTCCTTCAGGTGGGGGGCGGCGGGAACGCCGGGGAGTCGTGGGGCGGCGTTCGTGATCTGAGCCGGAAGGCTACCGATCTTCCGAACGAGTTTCGGGTAAATGACCGTGTTGGGTCAATGGTCCGTTTTGAAAACGCCGATGGGGGCGCCGCGCGAACGCGGCGCCCCCATCGGGCGGGGTTCAGGAGATGCGGTTGGCGCCCGCGAAGTCGGAACGGTCCGACAGCTTGGAGATCTTGACGACGTCGCCGGTCTGCGGCGCGTGCAGGAACATCCCGTTGCCGAGGTAGATGCCCATGTGGTGCAGGTTGCCGCCGAAGTAGACCAGGTCGCCCGACTGCAGGGAGTCCCGGGAGACCTTCTGGCCGAGCGCGAACAGGTCGCCGGTGTAGTGCGGCAGGCCGGGCTTGCCGACCTGGGCGTAGGCCCACACCACCAGGCCCGAGCAGTCGAAGGTGGTCGGGCCCGCGGCGGCCCACACGTACGGGCTGCCGATCTTGGTCAGCGCCTTGCGGACCATCTTGGCGGGCAGCCCGGAACCGCGGATGGTGATCTTGGTGCCGGTCTTGGCGTCCCTGATCGTGGTGATGTTCAGCTTGTCCAGCTGCCGCTGCACCTCGGCGACCTTGGCCTTGGCGACCCTGCGCGCGTTCTCGGCCTGCGTCGCGGCCTGCTGGACCTGCGCGGTCTTGGCGTCGGCGTCGGCCTTGGCCTTGTTGGCCGCGTCGATCTGGACCTGGACGGAGCGCACCGCGGCGGCCTGGTTCTGCGCCAGGTAGGCCGAGTCCGACAGACCCGTCGTCTGACCTGTGGCGAACATCATATCGGGGCCGCCGCCGGACATGTAGCTGGCGGCGGCGAGCCGGCTCAGCTGTGCGCGCGCGGGGGCGACCTGAGCCTCCAGCTGCGCCGAGCGGTCCGCGGCGGCCTTCTGCGCCTGCTGCGCCTTGCCGAGCTCGACCCGGGTCTTGTTGTACTGCTCGGTGAGGGTCTCCGCCTGGTCGTTCAGCGCCTTCAGCTGCTTGCGCAGCTGGTCCTCGTTCGGCTTCGGCTCGGCGGGCCGGGCGGGGCTCGCGATGCGCGCGGCGACCACGGGCTGGGCGGCGTTCGCCCCGGTGGGGACGGTGATGCCGATGCCGATCAGGGCGGCCGTGGTCAGGGCGGGGGCGATGAGGTGCCGCCGTCGGGGGTCCGGGGCCAAGCCGGTCACTCCTCTCCTCGTCCGCCTACCGGGTTAGCTGACGGGTTCGGGCCAGGAGTCGCCCTACGACGTACGTCGATTCACCCCTGGGGAGCACATGGGTCCCCGGTTCCCCGTGCGGGGATTCGGCGATCCGGCCGCTGCCCCGGAAGCGGGGCTCGGAACGGTCCGGACGCGCAGGAGACTACAAAGGAAGGTCAAAGATGGGCAAATGATGATGTCCGTGGCGAACGAGACAGCCGTACGGGCGGGGCAGGCACCGGGCCAAGTAGAATGGTGTATGCCGTATGTCTGCGGCGCCACCCAAACCCTCACGCAAGGCGAGTCCGCATGCCCTTCTCCACGCGCGATGACCTCCGTAACGTCGCCATCGTCGCCCACGTCGACCACGGCAAGACGACGCTGGTCGACGCCATGCTCTGGCAGTCCGGGGCGTTCCGCGAGAACCAGGACGTGAACGACCGCGTCATGGACTCCAACGACCTGGAGCGTGAGAAGGGCATCACGATCCTGGCCAAGAACACCGCGGTCCTGCACAACGGGATGACGATCAACATCATCGACACCCCGGGGCACGCCGACTTCGGCGGCGAGGTCGAGCGCGGCCTGTCCATGGTCGACGGCGTCGTGCTGCTGGTGGACGCCAGCGAAGGCCCGCTGCCCCAGACCCGGTTCGTGCTGCGCAAGGCGCTGGCCGCCAAGCTGCCGGTGATCCTGGTCGTCAACAAGACCGACCGCCCCGACGCGCGCATCGACGAGGTCGTCGACGAGACCTACGAGCTGTTCATGGACCTCGACGCCGCCGAGGACCAGATCGAGTTCCCGATCGTCTACGCCTCGGGCCGGGCCGGCCGCGCCTCGCTGAACAAGCCCGCCGACGGCGGCCTGCCCGACAGCGAGGACCTGGAGCCGCTGTTCCAGGTGATCAAGGACACCATCCCGGCGCCGTCCTACGACCCGACCGCGCCGCTGCAGGCGCACGTCACCAACCTGGACTCCTCCAACTTCCTCGGCCGGATCGCGCTCTGCCGCATCCACTCGGGCGAGCTGAAGAAGGGCCAGCAGGTCGCGTGGATGCAGCGCGACGGCAGCGTGTCCCGCGTCAAGATCACCGAGCTGATGATGACCGAGGCGCTGGAGCGCAAGCCCGCCGAGCAGGCCGGCCCCGGCGACATCGTGGCGATCGCCGGCATCCCCGACATCATGATCGGCGACACCCTCGCCGACCCCGAGGACCCGCGCGCGCTGCCGTTCATCACCGTGGACGAGCCCGCGATCTCGATGACCCTCGGCACCAACACCAGCCCGCTGGCCGGCCGCGAGAAGGGCACCAAGGTCACCGCCCGCATGGTCAAGGACCGGCTGGACCGCGAGCTGATCGGCAACGTGTCGGTCAAGGTGCTGCCGACCGAGCGCCCCGACGCCTGGGAGGTGCAGGGCCGCGGCGAGCTCGCCCTCGCCATCCTGGTCGAGAACATGCGCCGCGAGGGCTACGAGCTCACCGTCGGCAAGCCGCAGGTGGTCACCCGCGAGATCGACGGCAAGAAGCACGAGCCGGTCGAGCGCCTCACCATCGACATCCCCGAGGAGTTCCTCGGCGCGGTCACCCAGCTGCTCGCCGTCCGCAAGGGCCGCATGGAGCACATGACCAACCACGGCACCGGCTGGGTCCGGATGGAGTTCCTGGTCCCGGCGCGCGGCCTGATCGGCTTCCGCACCGAGTTCATGACCGACACCCGCGGCACCGGCATGGCGCACCACGTGTTCGAGTCCTACGAGCCGTGGTTCGGCGAGCTGCGCACCCGCGCGTCCGGCTCCCTGGTCGCCGACCGGGCGGGCGCCGCCACCGCCTTCGCGATCACCAACCTGCAGGAGCGGGGCACCTTCTTCGTCGGCCCGGGCACCGAGGTGTACGAGGGCATGATCGTCGGCGAGAACTCGCGCGCCGACGACATGGACGTCAACATCACCAAGGAGAAGCAGCAGAGCAACGTGCGCTCCTCCACGGCGGACAACTTCGAGAAGATGACCCCGCCGAAGCTCCTCTCCCTGGAGGAGTCGCTGGAGTTCTGCCGCGAGGACGAGTGCATCGAGGTCACCCCGACCTCCGTGCGCATCCGCAAGGTCGTCCTGGACGCCAAGGAGCGCGAGCGCACCCGCGCCCGCACCAAGCGCGGCCAGTAGCACGCGAAAGCGGAAGGCCCCCGGGGATCGCTCCCCGGGGGCCTTCCGCTTTCCCGTCCCTCCGCCCTGGCGGAGGGACGGGAGCGGGGCGCCGCCGCGGATGGCGGGTTCGGCGGCGGCGCCCCTGTTCAGATCGTGTAGGGGACGGGCAGGTCGGGCGCCAGCGTCGTGATCTTCTCTTTGACCGTGCCGGCCTTGCCGATGGTGAGGTCGCGGCGCTCCAGCGCGCGGTCGCGGACCACGAACGCCGTCACGGCGTAGCCGGGGCCCTGGGCGACCGCGTTCGGCGCCTTGATCACGGGCCGGTACCGTCCGACCAGGGCGTCGCGGCGCTGCGCGTCGCCGCCGGTGATGCCGGGCCGGAACCTGATCTCGTCGACGGTGCTGACGACATAGGTGAGCAGGCCCGCCGGGCGGGTGGTCTCCAGGTAGACGCGGCCGAGCCCGGCGGCGGTCTGGGGGTCCTTGACCGCGGTGCCGTCGAGCCTGGTCACCGTGGCGAACGCCTTGGGCGCCCCGGTGAGCAGGACGGCCTGGCTCCCGCCGCTCGCCACGTGCAGCCGGACCGGGTGCGGGCCCTGCCGGCTGTCCACCTGGTAGATCTTCCAGGTCGTCAGGAAGGGCGTGGGCAGCGCGGTCAGGCGGGTGCCGCCGGCGGTGACGACGCCGGCCTCGGTCGGGTGGCCCTCCTGCCGGAGCGCGGCCGCGATGGTCTGCCGGACCTGCTCGTCGGGCCGGTGGTTGGGGGTCGGCGTCGAGGCGCTCCCCTTGCCTGCGCCGGAACCGCCGCAGCCGGCCACCGCCAGCAGCGCGATGGTCACCAGTGCGAGCACCGGACGGCGGCGCAGCCGGTCAGCAGAAGATCCACAGGAAGCAGCTGTTGGCGTCATCCCAAGAGTCTCCGTAGTTCTGGGGGTAGGTGTGCCCGTCGACGGACGAGACGACCTCCCCGTTCTGGAAGGCCTGCTTCACCCGCTGCCGGCCCGCGTCGGCGCCGATCTTGCGCTCCTCTTCAGGCGACAGCGGGGGCCGCTGAGCCTTGGCACGAGCCGCGTTCTCGGCGTTGATGGCGTTCCTGGAGGCGGTTTCGTACTCGTTCTGGAGCAGCGTAGCGGGTGGCGTGCCGTTGCCCCGTTCCTGCTGGAGCTGCTGGTTGTTGAGGATCGCGTCGACGGTGCCCTGGGTCTCCTCGTCCAGCGCCTTGTCGACGTACTCCTCCTTCTTCATCTTCTTGGGGTCGGGCTCGTTGCGGTGCTTGGCGTGGTTGACCTCGTGCACGAAGGTGTTGGCGCGATTCTCAGGCGACTGGTTGGTGTCGACGTAGAAGACCTTGTCCTCGTCGCTCCAGTAGGACCCGCCGCCCTTGCGGTAGACGACCTTGATGCCGTTGTCGTGCACCCACTTGAGCGCGTCGCGGCCTATCTGGGTCTCGTTGAGCGCGTTCTCGGTCTCGACCTGGTCCGGATTCGGCGGCTTCGGCTTCGGCGGCGGCGGAACCGGCGGCGGGGGCCCGGGGCTCGGTCTCGGCACCTGCGTGGGCAGGGGCGGCTGCGTCAGCGGCCCGGTCGGCAGCAGGCTCGGGCTCGGGCCCGCGTTGCCGGCCACCGGCCGTGATCCGCAGCGCTGGTCGAAGACCTTGCATACCGACGCGTCCACGAAGCCGACGATCTGGCTGCCGAGCGACGAAGTGACCACCGCGGCGCTGATGGCCGCGATGAGAAGGACCACCGCGATGTAGCTGACGGCGCCCTCGCCGCGTTCTGCACGTTGACGCACGATTCGCCCCCGGCCCGCTGATGTAGGTGTCGCGAGCATCGAACCGCGCCCGGGTTCTTCGGTGCATGGGCCTAGGGGCCTCGCCAAGGCCCTATTTCAGGGCCTAGTGGCCTTCTCGGGCATAGTCTGCATGAGCCGGGTCTCATCGGCTGTCACCGGGGCGATGGAGGCCGGGCGTGACCGTGACCGGTCCCTGGGCCGGAACGCCGAACGGCGGCCCGGGGAGTTCCCCGGGCCGCCGTTCGGCGTCTTCGTGCTAGGAGAGCTGGACGGTGCCGGTCACGTCGGCGGCCAGCCGCAGCTGGTCGCCGTCGCGCAGCGGCGCCTCCACCCCGCGCGGCAGCCGCTCGCCGTTGACGAACGTGCCGTTGGTGGAGCCCTCGTCGCGCACCCAGGCGGTGCCGGCCGGGTCCAGCCAGACCGTCGAGTGGCGCCGCGACACGTTGTCGTACTGGGTGAACGTGGCCGCCACCGGCGACTGGCCCGCGTCGCGGCCGAGCACCAAGTGCTGCCCGACCGAGATCTTCAGCTCGCCGGCCGGGAACAGCACCCGCAGGACCGGCGTGCCCTTCTGCGGCAGCGGCCGCAGGCACGACTCGCACTGCGCCGCGCTCGGGTTGGACAGCACGGCCTCGCAGTACGGGCACATGAACGCGGTGCTGTCGGGCCGGGGCGGGCTCACGTCATGCGGGAGCAGCGTGGCCTCGCGGCCGTGCTGCGGCGACATCGGCGCCCGGTGGTCGGGCTGCGGAGGCGCGTAGCCGCCGTGCTGTCCGTGCTGCCCATGCTGCTCGTACGGCTGCTGCTGGTGCTGCTGCTCGTACGGGGGCTGCGCGGGGGGCTGCCCCCAGCCTTCCTGCTGCGGAGCGGGCGGCTGCGGAGCCCCCCACTGGTCGGCGGGAGGCTGCTGCCGCTGCTGCTCGTACGGCTGCTGCTGCTGGTGCTGCTGCTCGTACGGAGGCTGCGCGGGCGGCGGCCCCCAGCCCTCCTGCTGTGCAGGCGGCTGCTGGCGCTGTTGCTGCTGCTGCGGCGAACCCCAGGGATCCTGCGGGGCGGGCGGGGGCCCCTGCTGCTGCGGCGGACCCGGCTGGTGGGGGGCCTGCTGCTGGTGCTGCTGCTCGTACGGAGGCTGGTACTGGTGCTGCGGCGGCGGCCCCTGCTGGTGCTGCTGCGGCTGGTAAGGCTGCTGGCCTCCGTGCTGGCCATAGTCGGGCTGCCCGTGCTGCTGACCGTACTGCTGCTGCCCATGCTGCTGGGCGGGCGGCTGGCCCCCATGCTGGCCATAGTCGGGCTGCCCGTACGGCTGACCGTGCTGCTGCTGGGGGGCAGGCGGCGGCGGAGTCCGCGGCGGCCCCTGCTCCTCGTACCCGCCGGGCCGGCGGCCACCGCCGCCCCCGGCACGGGCCAGGTTCGCCCCGCAGCTCAGGCAGAGCAGATCGCCCGGCTGGAACGGCTCATCACAAACAGGGCAGTTCAACGCCATGACACATCCCCCGAGCGCACCCCGGCGCGATCGAGCGTCGTTGAGAGGTGCTCCATGTCACCCCTACGCGGGATCCCGATGTAGTACACCCGCCTTCCCTCCGGCCCCTCGTCCACGGACACCTGCATTCGGGGCCCTCGGTCCTCTTCGTTGCTGTCGTCCGGCGCCCCGTACCGCAGCCGCCCTAGCGGGGACAGCGGCACCAGGCGCTGGTTCGCCGACCCCTTCCAGAGTAGGGACGCACTCCCGGAGTGTCGCCCCCCTGGATTGAGCCGGTCCACGTACGGCCCCGCGACCACGGCGTCGCACAGGTCCAGGATCGCCTGCGCCTCGGCCGATCGCGAAAGCCGAGAGTAGACATATCCGCTGTAGATGAGAATGTCCAACGGAATGGTCCCACCGTACCTCTTGTCCCCCCAGGCGCGTATGCCGCGGACCAGGGCGGCCACCGCGGCGGGCTGCTGGAAGGGCTCGCCGCCGGAGATCGTCACCCCGTCCACCGGCCCGTCCAGCGAGGACAGCCAGCCGAGCACCGCCGCCACCGGCACCTCCTTGCCCGGATCGGCGTCCCAGGTGTCGCGGGACATGCAGCCGTGGCACTGCAGCGTGCAGCCCTGCACCCAGATGCCGGCCCGCGTGCCGGGGCCGAGAGTGGTCACCGGGTAGTGGGCCTTGGCGAGGAGCAGGCCGGTCACTGCAGTTCCAGGTGGACGATCCCGCCTTCACGCCGCAGGCCGGTGACGGTGATCCGCTCGTCCGGCACCAGCTCCCGGTCGAACAGCGCGCGCGCGAGCGGGTTGACGAAGTGCGACTCCAGCGCCATCCCGATGCCGCGCCCGCCCTTGTCCAGCTCGGCGGTGCACCACTCGCGCAGCGTCTGCAGGGCCTCGCCGCGCACGGCCAGGACCAGCCGGTGCTCGTCGGCGACGCGGCGGCAGATGTTGGCGAACTGCAGATCGAAGATCTTGTCGGCGGCCTCGGCGCCGATGAAGTCGAACACCACCACGTTGTCGCCGAACCGGTTGAGCAGCTCGGGCCGGTTCAGCACCTCGGTGAAGTGGTCGGCCACCGCGTCCTTGATGTGCTGCTCGATCTCCTCGTAGTCCATCCCGGGGTGGATGTTGCGGACCCGGCCGCCGCCGTTGACGTCGCCGCGGCCCGTGGTGACGGACGCGGTGATGTCGGCGGCCGAGGCCGGGACGAACATGCCCAGGTTCGAGGTGAAGATCAGGATGGACTCGGAGAAGTGCACGGTGTTGCCGCGCCCGTCGGTGAGCCGCCCGTCCTCCAGGATCTGCAGGAACTTGTCCAGGATCCGCGGATGCGCCTTCTCGATCTCGTCGAACAGGATCACCCGGAACGGGTCCTCGCGCACCGCGTTGGTCAGCTCGCCGCCCGCCTCGTGCCCGACGTAGCCCGGCGGCGACCCGATCAGCCGGTCGCCCGAGCCCTCGCCGGAGAACTCGCTCATGTCGAAGCGCAGGTAGGCCGACTCGTCGCCGAACACCAGCTCGGTGATCGCCTTGGCCAGCTCGGTCTTGCCGGTGCCGGTCGGCCCGGCGAAGAACAGCACCCCGCGCGGCCGGCTGCCCGACCGGGTCGCCTGCGCGCCCGACAGGCCGAGCACCGCCCGCTTGAGGATGTCCAGCGTCTTGGTGACCGCCTGCGGCTGCCCGATCACCCGCTCGGGCACCCGCTTCTCGCCCTCCAGCACCCGCCGCCGCAGGTGCCCGCGGCTCCACGGGTTGTCCAGCACGCCGAGCTTGTAGGTGCGCACCGCGTCCGGCAGGTCGGCGAGCTGGACGTTGCGCTCCTTGGCCAGCCGGGTCACCTCGATCATCGACTGCAGGGTGAGCCCGTCGGCCTGCTCGGCGAACGCGTCGCACGCCGTGCAGGCGGCCGGGTCGGCCTCCACGTCGCTGATGCCGAACGCGCGGGCCAGCAGCCGCGCGGTCTCCTGCCGGTCGCCCAGGTGCGGGCGCGGGATGGTGATCTCCCGGATGTTCTCGTTGTCGGCGGTCAGCCACGGCGGCAGGTCCCCGGGCCGCTCCACCAGCCACAGCACCGGGTTGTAGAGCGGCTTCGGCCGCGCCCCGGTGACCCGCACCGGCCGGGCCGTGCGCGACAGCTTCGCGCAGAACCGGAAGAAGTCGCGTTCGGCGGGCTCCATCTCGGTCGGCGTCCGCGCGATCCGCGACGCCGAGTCCAGCACGAACGCCGCCCGCACGTTCTCGGCCGGCCGCGCCACCGCCGCCAGGTGCTTGGTGAGGGCCTCCAGCGACGGCTTCTCGTCCTTGGGCGGCTTGCCGAGCAGCCGCTCGGCCGCCTGAGCGGCCTCCTCGTCGCCTTCGGGCAGCACCTGCAGCCCGTCCACCGGGTCGTAAACGATCATGCAGGAGAAGCCGCTGGAGCGCAGCGACTCCCACAGCAGATCGCGCAGCGGCAGCAGCTGCGCCGCCCCGCCCCCCTCCGGCGGCGGGGCCAGGAAGCTGTCGTACAGGTTGCCCGACAGCACGTACTGGGAGTGCACCGACAACGTCGCGTCCAGCTCCCGGATGAACGGCGGCCACCCGGTCAGCCGCCCCCCGAGCGTCGGCGATTCGATGCTCATTTGCTCGCTCCGCTCCCGGTTCGCGGCCCTCTTCGCGCGACGGCTTCCCTCGTCACTACGGTCGCAGGCTCCCTGCGTTCCTCGGTCCAGCCGCCGCGCGGCCGCTCCCAGCTCATCACAGTCCCCGTTCCCGGTGCCGTTCACGCTGTCCGGCCCGGGCACCAGTCTGCCGTGCCTCGGTGGCCACCGGCAGCGCCTGCACGCCCGGCTCCAGCCGCCAGGTCACGTCCGAGCGGACGCCCGCGCGGGCCAGCCGCTCGCGGGCCGCCTCGAACGCCGCGCACCACTCGCGCTCGCGCTCCACGTCGACCCGCCGGTCGTCCTCGCTCACCGCGGCCCGGCCGCGCAGCATCGCCGCGCGCACCTGGCCGCCGTCCTCGACCCGCATCCGCACGCTGTGGTCGGGCCAGCCCCCCCTGGTCAGGGTCAGCGTCCCGGCATCGGCGGTGAGCGTCTCGAAGCCGCCGTGCACCTCGTAGCCCATCTCCTGGAACGCCGCGGAGATCGAGTCCAGGACGTAGCGGCGCTCGGCCTCGGCCTGCTCGGCCGCGTCGCGCTCGGCGGCGCGGCGCCGCTCGTCGCGGGTGCGGCCGTTGGCCGACTGGATGCGCAGCCGCACCTCGCTCAGCACGCCCTCGGCCTCCTCCAGGGTGGGCGCCTCGGCGACCAGCCGCGCGGCCTCGGCGACCGCGCGGCGGTCGGCCTCGGCGACGTCGGGCAGCAGCCGCCCGAGCACCCGCTCCAGCGCCTCCTGCGCCGCGGCGGGGCCGGGCCCGGCGGCCTGGCCGAGCTCGGTCCGCAGCCCCTCGGCGGGCGCGGCGAAGACCTGCGCCGTCACCTGGGCCGCGATGTGCTCCGACAGCGCGTGCTCGGCCTCGTCCAGGGCCCGGTCGGCCGCCGCACACCAGGCCCGCAGCTCCTCCGGCGACTGCCCGGCGGGCTCCAGCGGCTCGGGCAGCGCCACGTCGGCGCCGACCTTGGCGCGCGTCTCGGCGAGCGCGGCGAGCCGCCCGAGCCGCTCCAGCACCGCGCGCAGCACGCCGTCCGCGGAGTCGGCCTCGGCCAGTTCGGCCGCGCGCGCCTCGGCCCGCCCGGCGGCGAGCGCGGCGAGCGCCTCGGCGCCGCGCCCGGCCCAGCCCGCCCCGCGTCCGAGCACCCGGTTCATCCCGAGGGTGAGGACGACCGCCGCGTCCAGGGCGATGTCGGCCTCGACGCCGCTGCTCATAGGGTCCCTCCGCTCATGGCCGTCTGCCTGGCCTGCCTCCAGCGGTGCAGCCGCACCCCCGCCGCGACCGCGTGCGCGGCGGGCGCGACGACGAGCAGCAGCAGCCACAGCAGGCTCGCCACCGCCGTCACCGCCGCCAGCAGCAGGAAGATGATCAGCAGCGGGACGACGCCGGCCAGCAGCATCACCCCGCAACCGCGCCGCCCGGTCTGCTGGGCCGCCCCCGACACCGTCCGGGACGCCTTGGAGAAGCCGAGCAGCAGCTTGGACAGCCACGACCACGGCCCGTACAGCAGATAATCCTTACCCTGCGCGCGCGCGAGCAGCACCTCGGCGCCGCACTGCACGGCCCACGCCAGTACAGAGAAGACGGCGAGGACCGCGAACGGCACGCCCGAGGTCTTCTGGAAGCCGCCGACCGAACTGGTGCCCTTGCCGTCGCCGCCGCCGAACAGGGCACCGACCACCCAGCTTCCGGCCAGCCACAGCAGCAGCAGCGGGATCGTCCAGCCGACGGCCCGCACCACCGCCGCGCCGCGCCCGGCCAGCCGCTCCCGCTCCCGTTCGGCCCAGCGGCCCCGCAGCGCCTCGGCCTGCTGCTCGGCGGCCCGCCGGTCCCGCTGCCGCGCCTCGACCTCCAGGACGGCTTCGGGCGCGGCCCGCGCCACGGCCAGCAGCCGCAGCGGGTCGTCGCCCGCTCCGTCGGCCAGCCAGGAGAACCACGAGACGTCCTCGGGCACCGCGCCCCTGGCCCGGCCCGCGGCCTCGGCGAGCCGCGCCGCGGACTCGCCGGGCGCGGCCGCCAGCGCCAGCAGGGACAGCAGGATCACGGGCGGGTCGTCCGCCGGGCCGCCCGCGACCCGTCCCGAACCGCCCGAGCCGGCCGCGGGCAGCCGGGCCGCCGCGGCCGGGACCTGCTCGCGCAGCCAGCGCGCCAGATCGTTCCAGGCCGTCACGTGGGCGCGCCAGCGCGCGTCGATCCCGGCCAGGTCGCCCGCGCCGTCGAACCCCGCGAGGACCTCCAGCAGCCGCTGCTCCCACAGCGCCCGCCCGAGCAGGCAGGCGGCGCGGTGATCGGCATGGGCGGGGTCGCCCGCCAGCGCGGCCAGACCCGGCAGATCGGCCGGGGTGACCCGCCGCCCGAGGAAATGGGGCGGCAGGGCCGGATCGAGCCACCGCACCAGGTGCAGCAGCTTCACGTCCGGGCTGAGATCCGCGGTGAGGTATCCGTCGATCAGCTCGATCCGGCTGTCGTCCGGCTGCTTGCCGAGCCACTCGCGCAGCGCCTGCCACGCCTCGCCGGACTGGCCGCGCCCGAAGAAGTAGCGGGCGGCGTCGTCCCAGCCCTCCACCAGGGCCCGCGCCAGCTCGCCCCGGTCGTCGTAGCGGCGGCCGCGGAACGGCACCCCCGAGCCCGGCGGCGCCGTGGCGGCCGGCGTCTCCACGACGGCGGGGCTGCCGCCGTCCAGCCACTCGCGCACCTGGTCGCCGGCCCAGCGGCGGCGCGGATCGCGCGTCAGCAGCCCCCGGCACAGCAGCCGCAGCCGGGGATCGGCGACGTCGTCGGCGGACAGCGCCCGCGTCGCCAGATGATCGACCACCGCGGTCTCGCTCAGCCCGAGGAAGGGGGCGCGGCCGGTGCACAGCTCCCGCACGATGACGCCGAGCGACCACCAGTCCCGCGCCGGCGACACCTGCCCCGACAGCGACTCGGGCGCCGCGTAGGCCAGCGTCCGCGACGAAGAGGCGAACACCACGCTCTGCTCCAGCACCCGGCTGAGCCCGAAGTCGGCGATCGCCAGCCGCAGCGGCTCGGCGCTCACCACCAGCACGTTCTCGGGCTTCAGGTCCCGGTGCACGATCCCGGCCCGGTGCAGCGCGACCAGGCCGTCCGTCAGCTGCCCCACCACCTCCCGGACGACGCCGGGCGCCATCGGCCCCGCCATCAGCGCCCGCAGGTTCCCCTCGGGGGCGTACTCGGCGACCTCGAAGTCACGCCCCTCGGCATGCCCGGTCTCCAGGATCCGCAGCACGTGCGGGGACTCCAGCGCGGGCAGCTTCGCCCACACATCCGGATCGGCGTGGTAGCCGCGGCGGAAGAGCTTCACCACCAGCTCGGCGCCGCGCCCGTCCCGGACGAGCAGCAGATCGGACTCGGCGCCCTGCACGGGCAGCTCGGCGACGAGCTCGAACCGCGCCGCCAGCTCGGCCGGAAGGCGCATCAGCGCCCCGCCGGGCACGACGCCGTCCCGCCGGGTGTCCCCGGGACGCGGCCCGGGCACGTGCGCGTCGCGCCGCGTCATGCCCGCGTCCCGGCGCGTGGCGCGCGGGGGAGTGTCGTCGTCGAAGTCGGCCACCTGCACTGCCCCGTCTATGTCGCGTGACTCCCCGGGAGCCTAACGCGCGCCTCTAGATCTTGTCCTTGATGACCCGCAGGTGCTCGACGCCCTTGAACCGCACCACCACGGCCTCCATGAAGATGCGCGCGAGGATCGCCTCGAAGATCCAGATGAAGGGCGAGCTGCCCATCACCAGCAGCCCGACCAGCCAGCCGTTGCGCAGCTGCGCGATCCAGATCCCGATCGCCACGACCATCAGCGAGGACAGGCTGATGAGCATCAGCGACAAGATGTAGAACACCTTGATGAGCTTCGGCGTCACCAGGTAGTTGAAGTTCGCGTCGAACAGCGCCCCGACCAGGCTCTTGTCCGTCCGCTCCGGCGGAGCCCAGCCGGGCGGCGGCGGCTGCTGGGGCCCGGGCCCGGCGGGCCGCTGCGCGGGAATGGGCCCGGTGTGCCGTTGCTGGTGTGGCGGGGGCGGCCCGTAGCCGCCAGGCGCCGGAGGGCGCTGCGGCTGTCCAGGGTCCGATGGGTGCGTCATCGCCGACTCCAGGGTTCGTACGGGACCGATGCCCCGACTCTAGAGCGTCCGGGCCCTCTGGATCGCGCAGGGAATGGCGGGACGAGGCGATGTTCCCCACGTCGGCCTTTCCCGTCAGGAAGGCGGCCCTGGCCGTTGTGGAATGCTCTGCTAACGTGCCCGTCCGTAACCTCCCCGATCAGCCGAAGGTGGGACCCGTGCGGCTTTCCGGCGCGTTCGTCGTCTGTGGAATGAGCATCGCCCTTTCCGCTCTGCTGGCGGGATGCGGGGGCGACTCCGGAAAAGAGAAGAAGGCCAGCTCAGGGGCCACCCCGCCGAGCGCTGCGCCGTCCTCCTCACCCCCCGCCGCCGACGGTCGGCCCCTCAGCGGCAAGGGCGTCACGCTGACGCTCCCGGCCGGCTGGAAGCAGGTGGACCCGACGACCGAGACCTCCGAGCCGGTGCAGACCTCCTTCTACCTCACTGGCGACATGGGCTCGGTTGTCAAGCAGCTGATGCAGCAGCAGAAGTCCATCGGCGTCGTCTACGCCATCGACTCCTCGGTGACCTCGGGTTTCGCCCCGCATCTGCAGACCGGCTGCGACCGCGGCGGAATCACCGGTGCCTCGATGGAACAGCTGAAGCGCAAGCAGAAGGCCATGGAGCCGAACGCGCAGATCACCGATCTGACGGTCAGTGGCAAGCCCGCCTTCAAGGCGACCTACAGCTCCACGAAGACCAGCGGCCCGGTGGACGGCGCCCTGATCCGCGTCCCGGTCCCGGGGGACCGCTTCTGCTTCGTCGAGATCGAGGCCAAGCAGGGCTCCATGCCCCCCGCGGCCGACCAGATCCTGTCGTCCTTCAAGCTCTCCTGACTGTTACGCCCTCGTACGGGGGGCGCCGGGTCAGGACCCCATGATGTGGACCTTGTCGGCCGGCGGCGCCTTGATGATGACCGGCTCGCCCCACTGCCGGTAGGCGGCGGACATGAAGGACCTCATCCCCTGCGGGGTGATGAGCTCGGTCTCCAGCTTGCGGGGCAGCCCCTTGCCGTCGACCCAGAGCGTCCAGGCGATGCCCTTGAGCCCGAGCCGGCCCATCGCCTTGACCGCCGGGTCGGCGCCGTTCAGCGCCGAGGGGGGCGTGCTGCCCTGGTAGCGGTGCACCCGCGTGCCGTCCAGGGTCTCCTCGAGCGGCGCGCCCTTGAACGTCCCCCGGCGCACCATGTCGAGCCCGGTGTCGGCGGAGATCTGGCCGAGGGACTGGTCGACCTGGTCGAGGATGCCGGTGAGCATCTTGGCGAACGGGCCGATCTCGGGATTGGCCGCGTCCTGCCGGGACAGCCGGACCCAGGGCTTGCCGGGGGCCTGCTCCTCGCCGTTCACCCGGGTGTACACGGTGCCCTGGCTGATGATCGCCTCGGTGGTGCCGCCGTTCTCGCTCTCGTCGACGATGGTCAGCTGGGCGTCCGGGGAGGGGACGCCGGTCCACATCTGCGCGGTGGTCTTCTCACTGGCCTTGGTGCCGCCCTGCCCGGAGGAGGAGACGAGCTCGGCGTGCACCGTCCCGGCCGCGCGCACCTGGCGGGCGATCGTGTCGACGAGCGGCCCGGGCCGGTCGGGCAGGGTGACGTCGGGGAGCGCCGCGGCCGGTGTCGCCTTATGGGCCTGGGGAGCGCTCGACGCGGCGGTGGCCGGTCGTTTCGGCTTGTCGTCCCCGGTGCAGCCCGCTGCTCCGGTGACCAGGACGAAGGCACCGACGACCCCCACGACACGCCTCATGACATCGGAGCCTAGGGGGCGATCATCCCGCCTTGGATGTCATGTCCGGTTTTGGGCCCAGCGTTGGGCCCCGAGACCCATGCCGACCCCGGGAAGCGCGAGGGGGTTCCCCGCTACTCCCCGGCGGCCTGCCAGCGGGCCTGGAGGTCGGCGCATGCGACGAGCAGGCAGCCGCCGGTGAACCGGATCTCGTGGGTGCAGCCCGAGGGGGCGGGGAGGAGTTCGTCCAGGAGGACCCGGTCGAGCCCCTGGGGGTACTCCTCCTCCGACTGGTCCTCCACCTCGAGCGAGAAGGCGGATACGCCGGAGTACTCGATCACCAGCGCCTCGGTCTGCGTCCAGCCGTTGGGGGTGAGCCGCACCGTCAGGCCGGGGCGCGGGCCGTCGCCGAACGACAGGACCGGCGACGTCAGGTTCTTCACGCAGTGGGGATCGTCGAACTCATAGTGCGCCGGGTCGAGGGCGAATTCCCGGGCGCCGGGAGGAAGCGCCTCGGCCAGGGCCGGCAGTTCGGCCAGGTAAGGCCGCGGATCCAGGTGGTAGGCGGGATAGTCCTCGTCGTCCTGCCACTCGGCGATCACGTATTTCATGCGCCCGCCCTTCTCAGCATATGTTGAACCGGGCGTTCAGTTTGGCGACATGGTCATTGATCGTCTTCTCCACCGCCTCGGGGAGCTGGGGAGGCTCGGTGAAGCCGTGCTTCCAGATCCACCCGTTCGGCCCCCGCACACCGATCTCACGTCCCTTGTAATAGACGTGCATCTCCCAGGACGCCTGGCCACCGGTGTTGAAGGTGTCCACTTCGCCATGGTATTTGTCGCCCAGCGGCACCTTTTTTCTGGGCGGCTTGGCCACCTGGACGTTGTGCACAAGGACCGGGTCCTTGCCTGCGAGCACATAGTAGGTGTGCAGATCGCTCACCGTGAGGTTGTAGACGCGCTGGACGCGCTGGTAGCGCCTGCTCTGCAGGACCATGGCGTTCCGCCCGTCCGGGGTGGTCAGCAGGTCGCCGAAGACGAGCCGCTCGCTCTCGATCCAGTCCCGGGTGCCGGTGACCCAGAACGGGTGGCCGGCGGTGGCGGTGAGCTTCACCGTGGGGCCGCCCAGCGTCGCGTCCGGGTCGATGGTGAGCTCGACCAGGTTCTTGCGGCCGTCGCCGACGATGACGTCGGTGACCGTGCGGGTGCCGGTGCGCCCGCTTTGCGGGTCGGTGGCCCAGACGCGGTCGCCGGTGCGCACCCGCTCGATCGGCCTTCGTGACCCGTCGGCCATGAGGACGGTCGTGCCGGGCGGGAAGCTGTTGCCGGGCTTGGCCTTGCGCTGGCAGGCCGCGAGCGCGTCGTCCAGGCGGGTCTTGGCGCCCCTGCGCGCCTCCCGGGCCTTCTCCAGGCGCCGCTGGAGGTCCAGGAACCGGTCGATGAGCTTGCCGACCTTGGGGATCGACTTGACGACCTTGCCGAGCTTGCCCCAGGGGACGATGCCGACGATGGCCCAGAGGCAGTCCCAGAAGTTGGGGTTCTTGACGCAGTTGATGATGTCGCCGGCGATGAAGTCCAGGCCGAGCTTGGCGATCTCCTTCAGCATGTCGAAGGAGTTCCACTCGTTCTCGATGCCCTGCGCGTCCTGGTCGGCCTTCTGGTTGGCGGCGAGCGCGGCGTTGTACTCGCGGCCCTCGGGGGTGTCGTTGCCGACCGGAGCGGCCTGCGGTCCCGCGGACGGGTCGCCGGGGTCGCCGGGGTCGCCCGGCTCGCCCGGCTCGGTGCTCTGGCCGGCGCTCGGTGCGGTGGTCCCGGGGCCGTTGCCGGGCTTGTCGCAGCCCTTGTCCCCGGCCACCCGGCACACGCCGGCCCGGATGCCCCCGAGGATCTGATCGGGGATGGCGACAACGGTGATCGCGGCCGTGACCGCGGCCACCAGCAGGACGACCGTGACATAGGACAGCGAGCCCTCGCCCCGGTCCCTCACCTGTCTGAGCACGCCCCCGACTCTCTTTGTGAAAACTCGCAGGAGGTAGCAAACCAGCTGTGTCACGTTCGGTCATGGGCTCTGGGGCCCAAAGTTGGAGACCACCGGCATGGCGGGCGGACGCGGCAGATCGCCCGATGTCCTGAACGGCCACCCGGACCTGGGCCCGCGCCCGGGGCGTGCCGGAAGGCGGTGCGCCCGTGTTCCCTGCGGTGACCTCCCGAGAAGGCTGTTCCGCCAGAGCTTCCCGGATGCGGGTGAGGCCTGCGACCTCTCACACACCTCGGTGTTTATTTGGGCCTTCGTTAGGCCTGTAGGCCCATGTCCGCATCCCGGACGCTTGGTTAACTCGCCAGTTGGCGCATGTAGGACATGGGGTCGAGGAGTGTGCACAGGAGGCGCGGGACCAGGGCGAACCATGGCCGTCCGGTGTGAGGGCGGACCTGCCGGTGACCGCGATCGAGGCCGGTCGGTGTACCGCTCCGGCCGATGGTTGCACTCCTGGGTCCGGTGGCTCGCGCCTCCGCCGTCTCCGGGCAGGCGGTGGTGGAAGACGGCATCCGGTACGGGAATCCCCGGAGTGAAAGCCCGGCGGGCGATGTTCCTTCCGCGGCCTGTGCGGTGCCGGGTCCGGCAATTGCTGGAAGCCGGAAAAGAGGGAAACGAACTCCCGGCGAAGTTTCCGGCGGATGTAAATCGGGGGAGTCGGGTGGCCGGCGGCAAGGGGCCCGATTTGGGAGAACCTGCGGGGAGGTCGATGGCCCACCTGGTCACGATGCGGATCTTCAAGAGAGAGGCCCCGTGGCACGGGTCACGGGCAATGTGCGGCCGGAACACCGCGCTGGAATTCGATGCTGCGGCCGGCGCGGCGGAGGCGGCCGCCCTGCCGGCTCACCGGCCCGGCTCTCTCCTGCCCATGCCGCCGCGTGGTCTCGAAGGCGCGGCGGCCGGAAGGCGGAGGGTGATCGATCTCTCGCCTTCGCGACGGCAAGAGGTGGCGAAAAAACAAAGATGACCGGGTGGATGGCACATGACGATCGTGTAAAGCTTTGCTCTTTTGCTGTAACGGACGGGGTCGGAGAGGGTGATGAAGATCATCAATCGATGATCGGCCGCCTGCTGAATTGTGTCGCAACGTGATCAAAAAGATGCTCACGGTAGCGGGTGTTCGCCGAGCACCGGGCCGTTCGGGGATTGCCGTCCGTACTTCCCCGTTCGGGGCGGGTAGCGGCGGTGTCCGAAAAGAGGTGCGCGGATGGCACGTGACAGATGGGAGCTAACTGGCTTGAGTTATCACTATTGTAGCGGCTATGGTCGTTGCGCCCATTGGGGTGATAGCGCATTCACAGGCACTGCTCGCAGAGGTGGCCGGAAGGGAACAGCGCGTGCAGCCCATTGAAGCCCGGGAGGACGGGTGACGGCGGTCGTGATCGTCGGCGATCTCCCCAGCACGGGCATCATCCCGAACCCGGTGGCGCTGCGGATCGCCGACTCCGGCACGCCCGAGGCCTCGCTGGCCTTCCTGGACCTGATGGCGCACGCGCTGCGCGAGCGCGGGGCCGCCGTGGTCCTGTATCCGGCCTGGCAGGCGGGCACCGCCATCAAGCTGGTACGGCTGGCCCGCGCGATCCTGTCCACCGACCGCATCGCGGGCATCGCGCTGGACCTGCCCCCGCTGGCGCTGTCCGTCGTCGCGGACCAGTTGACGTTCATGGCCCCGCACGTCCGGCCGGGCATGCTGGCCGGCCTGGCCCATACGCTGACCAGGCGCCTGTACTCGGGCACGTGGGTGAACAGTGTCGCCAAGCTGGAGCACATCAAGACGGGCCTCGGCTCGCACATGATGTCCTACGTCCCCGGCGGCGGCTTCATGGTGACCGGCGGCGAGGATCCCGTCGTGCACCGCGTCACGTCGGCGAGCCCGCTTCCCGAGATCGGCCGCCGGCCGCTCGACCCCGTGCTGCTGCTCGCCGCTCACCGCAACGGGGACGTCGAGTGGCTGAAGGGCAAACTGCAGCCGGAGCTGCGGGCCGTCCAGCTGACCTTCGTCAGCGCGCCGCCGCTCAGCGGACGGTACTGGGGTGCGAAGAAGTTCGCCGAGTTCGTCGCGTTCAGCGGCCACCAGTACGACCTGCACCACGCGCTTCAGGAGACGCTGTGCGTTCAGTGCCCGTGGTGCGACGAGCCCACGGCGCTCCCGGTCTGCGCGTTCTGCGGCTGGACCAAGACGGCGCCGCAAAGCGGTGCCGCCCCCGCCGAGACCGTCTCCGCCGCGCCCGCCACCGCTCCGGTGGCGACGGGACCGGCTCCCACCCAGGCACCCTCCGCACCGGTGCCTCCCGCTCAGGCGCCTCCCGCCCAAGCGCCTCCGGCGCCGGTGCCTCCGGCGCAGCCGGTTCCCATGCAGCCGGCGGCCGCTCCGATCCCTCCTCCCTCTGCTCCCTTGTCCGCCGCGCCTCCGCAGTCCGGGCCGGCGAACGGTCAGCGGCCCTTCACGCTGCCCCAGCCTCCGGCACCGAGGCCGGTGCTGCAGGAAGGGCCTTCCTTCGCCACGCCGGACCCGGCGCCCGCGCCTCCCAGCGGTGCTCCGGGTCCGCCGCCCGTCCCGCCGCAGCCGAAGCGGTTCGGTGAAGACCGGCAGGCGGTGTCGTTCCAGAAGGGACAGGACGCTCCCGGCTCCGCGGAAGGCGGGGCGTCCCACGGAACCGGATCTTCGTCGGGCCCGTCGGAACCGGCGGACCGCAACGCAGCAGACACAGGCGAGGAAGCCCGGCCCGGCACCGTCGAGTTCCGGGTGATCCGTAACCGATGACCAGTACACGGGTGTCCTTGTAGAAACGAACGGAGTCACATGAACCCCCGCCAGCGACGCGGCGTGCTACTGATGATCTTGGCGGCCCTGGGGGCTGTGTTCGTCTTCGTGACCGTTGTCGGCTACGTCGGCAAGGTGCAGGCCGATGCCGACGCCGCCGTCGGCGAGATGACCACGATCCTGCAGGTGCAGAGCAACGTCGAGGCGTTCCAGCCGGTGACGGCCGCCTCGGTGCGGCAGACCCAGATCCCCAAGAAGTGGGCGAACTCCGCCTTCGTCACCAACATCGCCGACCTGCAGGGCAAGGTCGCGGCCGGCAGCATCCCGGCCGGTGCCTATCTTCAGCAGGGCATGATGCTGGACGCTCCCTCGCTGCGCCCGGGCCAGCGGGAGATCGCCATCATGATCGACGCGGAGACGGGCGTCGCCGGCAAGGTGATGAACGGCTCCATCGTCGACGTGTACGCCTCCTTCGAGTCCACCCAGAACGGCGGGCGGGTCACCGCGGCCTGTGCGGTGCGCATCCTCAACCGGGTCCAGGTCATCAACGTGGGCCAGGTCCAGGCGATCACGCCGGACGGCAAGCAGCAGCCGCAGACCGGCCGGGCGTCCTCCGGCTCGGCGCTGCCCGTCACCTTCGCGCTGACCAGCAACGACACCCTGAAACTCACCTACGCCGAGAGCTTCGCCCGCAAGGTGCGGCTGGCGCTGGTGGGCGGGGCCCAGGACGCCAAGCCCCCCTTCAACCGTCTCTGCGAGACCCCCCAGGCGGGTAAATGAGCATCCGGGTTCTGATCGGCACCGCGGATCAGGAGCTCGCGAGCCAGCTGCGGATGCAGATCTCCGAGCTTCCCGAGATCGAGGTCGCCGGGGTCGAGAGCGGCTCGGGCGACGTGCTCGGCATCGTCGGCTCGCACCCCGAGCTGGACGTCGTCCTGGTGGACGAGGAGATCGGCCCGCAGCCGGGCCAGGAGCTCATCCGCGAGATCGCGATGCGCCGCCCGCACCTGGCGGCGGTGCTGCTGAGCGGCCGGGTCGACGAGGAGGTGCTCTCGCGCGCCCTGGAGGCCGGCGCGCGCGGCGTGCTCGGCCGTTCGCCCAGCCTGGAGGAGCTGAACGCGCGGCTGGTCGCGGTCGCCGAGTGGTCCCGCGGGATGCGCCGCTTCCTCGGCGGGACGGGCCCGTCGGCCGAGGAGTTCTCCGGCCGCCGCGGCCGCCTCGTGGCGCTCGCCGGCGCCAAGGGCGGTACCGGCACGACCACGCTCGCGGTGCTGCTCGCCGTCGCCGCCGCCCAGGCGGGCCGGACCGTCTGCCTGGTCGACATGGACCTGCAGTGCGGCGACGTGCCGAGCTACCTGGACCTGGTGCACCGCCGCAGCATCGCCGACCTGGTCAACGTCGCCGCCGAGATCAACGGCGCGATGCTGGCCGACGCGCTGTTCGTCCACGAGTCCGGGCCGCACGTGCTGCTGGCCCCGGCCGAGGGCGAGCGGGCCGAGGACGTCACCTCCCTGGCCGCCCGGCAGATCCTCGGCGCGCTGCGCAGCCGTTACGAAGTGATCATCGTGGACTGCGGCGCCTTCATGACCGAGGGCGCGGTCACCGCGGTCGAGATGGCCGAGCAGGTCGCCCTCACCGTGATGCCCGATCTGCCCTGCCTCCGCGCGGCCAAGCGGGTGGCGCACCTGTGGGGCCGGCTGCAGGTGCGCAAGGCCGACGAGGTGTCGGTCGTGCTCACCCGGCAGAGCCGCAAGAACGAGATCCAGCCCGACTTCGCCGCGCGCATCCTCGGCATCCCGATGACCAAGGCGACGATCCCGCCGGCGTTCCGCGCGCTGGAGAAGTCCATCAACAACGGTGCGCTCACCCGCGTCGACGACGACGCCTTCCATCGCGCCGTGATCCAGCTCGGCGGCGAGCTCGGCATCCTTCCGGTGGAGCCCGGCGGCGGGACCCGGAAGGGGAAGGCGGCGGACAAGTGAACAAGGGCCCCCGGACCGCGGCACTGAGGTCGGACGCCGGCATCGTCGAGTTCACCGGCGTCCTGCCGCTGATCCTGGTGACGGTGCTGCTGGTGTGGGAGGTGTTCCTGCTCGGCATGGCCGCCACCTACACCGGCCACGCCGCCAACGAGGGGGCCCGGGTCGCCGCGGTCGGCGGCGACTACAACGAGGTCAAGGAGGCCGCGGTGAAACGGATCGCGGGCGCCTGGGCCGACGAGGACAACATCGACGTGCACTACCCGACCGGCCCGATCTGCGACGCCCAGAAGGTGGTGCGGATCGACGAGGACTGCGGGTACGTGCGCGTCACCATCAGCCCCCCGCTGCTGTTCCCCGGGGTTCTGCTGCCGCTGAAGGTCAGCGCGCGAACGAAGATCGTTTACGAGGGGGAGGGATGAGGCGAGACCGCGGAACCGCCGCCACCGAGTACATGTCCGTCATCGGGCTCTTCCTGCTCGTGCTGGTGCTCTGCCTGGAGGCCTACGTCGCCTTCAGCACGATCGAGAAGGTGGAGGACGCGGCCCGCACCGGCGCCCGCGTCGGCAGCATGGAGGGCGCCTTCGCGGGCCAGGCCGCCGCCGAGCGCGTCATGCCCGGGTGGATCAACTTCCACACGGTGCGCGTGGTGCAGGTCGGCGACCGGATGGAGTGCGAGATCTGGGCGAAGGTGCCCGTGCTGGCCAAGGGCGTCCCCGTCGACCTCGAGGTCCGGCGCCGCGTCGAGATGCCGGTCGGAGGGTGAACGATGGGACTGCGTAACCGCCTGGACAACGACGCCGTCAGCGACCGGCAGAACACCGGGGCGAACATCTCGCACTGGCGGTCGCGGCTGCTGGAGGAGATCAACCTCGACGACCTCGCCCAGCTGGACCTGCCGCAGCGGCGGGCCCGGCTGGAGAAGGTGATGGCGCACATCCTCACCCGTGAGGGCCCGGTGCTGTCCACCCGCGAACGCACGATGCTGATCCGCCGCATCGTCGACGAGGCCCTCGGCCTCGGCGTGCTGGAGCCGCTGCTGGCCGACCCGACCATCACCGAGATCATGGTGAACGGCCCCGACCAGGTCTACGTCGAGCGCGGCGGCCGGGTCACCCAGATCGACCTGGGCTTCGCCAACGAGGCCCAGCTCTACCAGACCATCGACCGCATCGTGGCGCAGGTGAACCGCCGGGTGGACGAGTCCAGCCCGATGGTCGACGCCCGGCTGCCCACCGGCGAGCGCGTCAACGTCATCATCCCGCCGCTGTCGCTCATCGGCCCGGTGATGACGATCCGGCGCTTCCCGCGCCCCTACCAGATGCACGAGCTGGTGCAGAAGGGCTCCCTGGACGAGCAGACGGCGATGCTGCTGGCCGCGTTCGTGCGGGCACGGCTGAACCTCGTCGTCACCGGCGGTACCGGCACCGGCAAGACCACCTTCCTCAACGCGCTGTCGGGGTTCGTCCCCCCGCACGAGCGCATCGTCACGATCGAGGACTCCGCCGAGCTCCAGCTCCAGCAGGAGCACGTCATCCGGCTGGAGTCCCGCCCCGCCAACATCGAGGGGGAGGGCGCCATCACCATCCGCGACCTGGTGCGCAACTCCCTGCGCATGCGGCCCGACCGCATCATCGTCGGTGAGGTCCGCGGCGCCGAGACGCTGGACATGCTGCAGGCGATGAACACCGGTCACGACGGCTCGCTGGTCACCGTGCACGCCAACTCGGCCGAGGACGCCATCTACCGGCTGGAGACGCTGGCCTCGATGAGCGAGGTGAAGGTCCCCTACGAGGCGGTCCGGGACCAGATCGGCAACGCCATCGACGGGATCGTCTACCTGGAGCGCGGCGCGGACGGGGCGCGGCGCGTCCGCGAGGTCGGCGTGACCGTCTCCGCCCGCCGCGAGTCGGTCCGGCTCGCCAACATCATGCGCTTCGAGTCGCAGCCGGTCGGCCTGGACCGCAGGGTCCACGGCCGGTTCGTGCACGCGCCGCTTCCGCCGGAGCTGGTGAACCGGCTCGTCTACGCGGGTGAGGCGGTGCCCCAGGCATTCGTCCCGAGCACGCAGAACGGAGGTCCGAGGTGAATCTTCCTTCCATCCTGTTGGTCCTGTTCGGGGTGCTGCTGCTGGTGGTGTGGGCGGCGTGGGAGTTCGGGCGGGGCCTGGACCAGCGGGCCGCGCTCGCCAACCGCGGTTCGCGCGGTTACGAGGACCGCCGGATGGCCACGTTCCTGGACCGCTGGGACAGCCGGCTGCGCCGTACCCAGCTCGGCCGCCAGGTCTCCCGGCGGCTGCTCGCGGCCGGGATGCGCATCCGGCTGTCGGTGTTCGTCTTCGGCCTCGGCGGCGGCGCCCTGCTCATCATCGTGGTGCTCGGCCAGTTCCTGTCGCCGTTCCTCGGCGTCGTGCTGGCCGCGGGTGCCGGGGCGGGCGTGTTCACCTACCTGCGGCACCAGGAGGACCGGCGCCGCGAAGAGTTCGTCGGGCAGCTTCCGGAGCTGTCGCGGGTGCTCGGCAACGCGGCGTCGGCCGGCCTGTCGATCCGCACCGCGATCGAGATGGCCGCCGACGAGCTGGACGACCCGGCCCGCACCGAGCTGGCCCGCACCGCCGAGGCGCTGCGGCTCGGCCAGGGCTTCGACGAGGCGATGGTCGACCTGCGCGAGCGGCTGCCGTCCCGGGAGCTGGCCGTCCTCATCAGCACGCTGGTGGTGTCGTCCCGCTCGGGCGGTTCGCTGATCACCTCGCTGCGCACCATCTCCACCACGCTGGAGGAGCGCAAGGAGACCCGCCGCGAGATCAAGACGATCCTCGGCCAGTCGGTGGTGGCGGGCTGGGCGATCGGCGGCATGGGCGGCATACTGCTGCTCGGCATGGCGATCTTCAACCCCGGGATGTTCGCCCGCATGACCTCCTCGCTGGCCGGCCAGATCATCCTGGTGGTCGTGCTGGGCCTGTTCACCGCCGCGCTGCTGCTGGTGCGCCGGATGACAAGGATCGATGTCTGATGCCCCTGCTCATCGCGCTCGCCGCCGCCCTCATGGTGCTCCTGTTCGTCTGGGGCTACGCCATGAAGAACAGCAAGCCCGCCGCGGCCGAGGCCGTGGTGGTCGCCAAGGCGGCCAAGGCGCCGGAGTTCGGCCCGTTCGGCTCAGTGATCAACCCGGTCGGGCGGCCGCTCTCCGGCCCGGTGCTCGGCATGATCAGCCCGGCCGGCCGGGGCCGGCTGCGCCGCCGCATCGAGCGGGCGGGCCGGCCGAGCGGGCTCACCCTGGAGGGATACGCCGCCAACAAGGCCGGCACGGTCATCATCTTCGGCGGCGGCGCGATGATCGGTGTCATCACCGGCCATCTGGTCATCGGCGTCATGATGCTGATCGTCGGCCTGGTGCAGACCGACATCGTGCTGTGGAACCTGGCCCGCGAACGCCAGCAGGAGCTGCAGAAGTCGCTGCCGGACTTCCTGGACGTGCTGACCGTCACGGTCTCGGCGGGCCTCGGCTTCCGGCACGCGGTGGCCCGGGTCGCCGACAGCATGCCGGGTGCGCTCGCCGACGAGATGCGCACCGCGCTGCGCCAGATGGAGCTGGGCACCTCGTTCCGCAGCGCCTTCGAGGAGCTGCGGCAGCGCAACGACAGCGAGTCGCTGTCCAGCTTCGTCACCGCCATCCTGCAGGCCGAGGAGCTGGGCGCCCCGCTGGCCCGCGCGCTCAGCGAGATCGCCGTGGACATGCGCCGGGACGCCTTCCAGCAGGCCCGGCGCCGGGCGCAGCGGGCGGACCCGCAGATCACGCTGATCGTCACGTTCCTCATGCTCCCCGCGATGATGCTGCTGATCGTGGCGATGCTGTGGTACGGCACGGACGGGTCTCTCGGTCGTGTCCTCGGCTGAGCAGATCGCCGGCGCCCGCGTGGGGGCGGCGTTCCGGCTCCTCATGCAGGCGCGCATCCTCATCGCGTGCGTCTCGCTGCTGCTGGTGCCGTGGGACGACCGGGCCGTCGGGGGCTTCCTCATCGTGATCGGCGTCGCGCTGCTGTCGTCGCTGGCGCTGTTCGCCTGGGGGCAGATCGTGCCCTGGCTGCTCCGGCAGCCGGTGCTGATCGGGTTCGATGTGTTCGTCTCCTACGCGGTGCTCGAGGCCGGTGACGTGCTCGGCCCCTTCTTCCTGTTCACGGTGTTGACCGCGGCCGTCGCCGGGCTGCTGTACCGCTGGCAGGGCATGCTGCTGGTCTGCGGGCTGCAGATCCTGCTCTACTACGCGGCCGCGGCCGGCGGCCGGTCCACGCTCGCCTTCCAGACGCTGATCGCGATCCCGGCGTTCTACCCGATCGCCGGTTTCATCGGGATGGGGCTGCGGCGGCTGTTCGACGAGCAGGCGCGGCTGGAGGAGGCGCGCCGCCGGGCCGAGGTCGCGGTCGCCGCGGCGGACGAGCGGGCGCGCCTGGCCCGGGAGATGCACGACTCGCTGGCCAAGACGCTGCGCGGCATCGCCATGTCGGCGGTCGCGCTGCCCTCGTGGATGTCCCGTGCCCCCGACCGCGCCGAGCAGGAGGCCAGGAACATCGCCGCGGCCGCCGAGATCGCCGCCCGGGAGGCCCGGCAGCTGATCGAGGAACTGCGCGACGAGGTGATCGAGTATCCGCTCGCCGAGGCGTGCCGCGAGGTGGTGGCGTCCTGGGGCCGCGACTCGGGCATCGCCGCCTCGGTGACGGCGGATCCGCACGCCGAGCTGCCGATGCGGGTGCGCTACGAGGTCATCGCGATCCTCAAGGAGGCGCTGGAGAACGTCGTCCGGCACGCCGCGGCCGGTTCGGTGGAGGTGCGGCTGGCCGCCGAGCAGGACCAGGTGGTGCTGGTCGTCCGGGACGACGGGCGCGGCTTCGCCTTCGACGGTGAACTCGGTGACTTCCTGCGGGGCGGACACTACGGACTTGTCGGTATGCGCGAGCGCGCGACGACCATCGGGGCGTCCCTGGCCGTGCTGTCGGAGCCGGGCGCCGGCACCACGGTGACGGTCACGGTGCCCTCGGTGCGGTCGGAGTCCTCGCCGCGGCTGGAGGCCGCTTGAACGAGCTGGAGAGTTCCATGAGTCAGGTCAGCGTCGTGGTGGCGGACGACAACCCGGTCGTCCGGTCGGGGCTGGTCGCCCTGCTGGAGTCGACGGGCGAGGTGCGGGTCGTCGGGCAGGCCGGCGACGGCGCGCACGCCATCGAGCTCACCGAACGGCACCGGCCCGACCTGGTGCTGCTGGACGTGCGGATGCCGCTGGTCGACGGGCTGACGGCGGTGCGCACGCTGAGCACCCTCACCCGGGTGCTGATGCTCACCTACACCGACGACGCCGAGACGATCCGGGCCGCGGTGCGCCACGGCGCCAGCGGCTACCTGGTGCACGGCACGTTCACCGCCGAGGAGCTCGCGGCCGCCGTCCGCGACACGGTCTCGGGGAAGGGCAACCCGCTCTCCCCGGTCGCGGTGTCCGCGCTGATGGCGGCGATGAAGGAGACGCAGCCGGCGCTGGCCGTCCGCGCGCCCGGCCAGCAGGGCTTCGGCCTGTCCGCCCGCGAGTCCGAGGTCATGGACCTCATCGCGCGGGGCCGCAGCAACCGGGAGATCGCCGGGGAACTGTTCCTCACCGAGAAGACGGTGAAGAACCATGTGAACCGCATCTTCGCGAAACTGGCCGTGACCAACAGGGCCGCCGCGATCGCCAACTGGCTGGGCACCACGGCGAGGGACCGCTAATGGGCCCGAACGATGGGCCCAGGTTGGGCCTGCAGGCCCTGGGGACGTGCTTCCACTCTCCCTACATTAGTACTCGAAAGGCGGAGCCGAATACGTGGGAGAGGGAAAATGAAGCCGATCAGCACATCCACTGCGTGGCTTTCCGCGCGAATGGTCACCATGATGCCGACCAAGGACCGGGACGACCGCGGAGAGGGCCCCGTCTCCTACATCGCGGTGGTTCTGCTCATCGCCGTCATCGCGCTCGCGCTCGCGACCTCCGACGTCGGCACCACCATCAAGAACTACATCTCCAGCGCCGTCAAGCAGGTCTGGGACAACGGCACCAAGTCCGGCGGCTGACCGAAAGCAACGCAAAAAGCAACACACAACGCGAAGGTGGAGCACCGGGAACGTCCGGTGCTCCACCTTCGCGTTTTCGTATTGCAGGCGGGTTGGCGGAATATTGCTCGAGGAGGAAACATCATGGGCATGAAGCCTCTTTTTCTTCGCACCGCGGCCTTGACGGGTGCGCTGGCCTTGGTCCTGACATCCTGCGGCGGCGATGACAAGAAGGGCAAACCGCCGGCAACCGGTTCCTCGACGGGCGCTTCCGCCCCGCAGAACGGGGTGCTGGGTTCACAGCCGCTGTTCCAGGATCCGCAGGCCAGGGTGGAGCTGCTGGCCTTGGAACGCGTGGCCGACAAGGCGGTCGTCGCCAGGATGCGGGTGGTGAACCAGAGCGCGCAGCCACTCGACTTCGGAAGCATGCTGAGCGCGGAGGCGGGTGACGGACGCGACGTCGGCACCTTCGACTCGAACGCGGTCTCGGGCATCGCGCTCTTCGACGGCGGCGCCTCGCAGTTGCACTATCCGCTGGTGAGCTCCGCCAAGGAATGCCTGTGCACCCGCGCGAACTTCCCCAAAGTCGCAGCGGGCGCCAGCTGGGACATCGCGGCGGCCTTCCCGCCCCCCAAGCCCGGGGTCGGCAAGATGACCGTGCTGTTCCCGGGCGCCGCCCCCTTCTTCGACGTCGCGGTCGGCACCCGCGCCGACGGCACCGTCCCCGTCGACGACTCCGGCAAGACGGTCGACGCGGCCACCACCGAGACCCGCCCGCCCCGGGTGATCCCGGTGATCGCGACCACGCAGAACGACACCGGCGCCGAGGACGACTCCGGGCAGGACCTGCGGGTGCGGATCTCCTCCGACGTGCTGTTCGCCCTGAACAAGGCCGACCTCAGCCCGCGGGCGCAGACGATCCTGGCCGACGTCGCCAAGAAGATCGACGCTTCGACCGGCACCACGGTGAAGATCGACGGGCACACCGACAACAGCGGCAACGACGCCATCAACCAGCCCCTTTCGGAGCGCCGCGCCCAGAGCGTCGAGGCCAAGCTGAAGACCCTGGTGACGCGGCCCGGGGTCGGCTACGAGAGCAAGGGGCACGGCTCCACCGAGCCGCTGGTGCCGAACGACAGCGCCGAGGGACGGGCGAAGAACCGGCGCGTCTCGGTCACGTTCACCCGCCCGAAGCCGGCGCCGCAGCCGGCCGCGACCGGGGCCGGCCGCCCGGCCGGGCCGCAGGCGTCCGGCACGATCGCCGGTTCACCGCTGCCCCCCGGCTGGACGGGCGCGTGGCCGAAGAAGGCGAAGGTCACCGTCGACAGGCTTCAGCGCGCCGCCGACGGCTACACCGCGCTCACCATGACCGTGCACAACGACGACCCGGCCGTCCTGAACGTGAACTCGCTCTTCACCGCCCCTCCCGGGGACGGTTACAAGTGGGAGAGCCTGAGCGGGGTGGTCCTGTCCGCCGGCGGCAAGCGCTACCGCGTCCTCAAGGACGACCGGGGGGTCGCCGTCGCCCCCCGGATGGCCGCGCTCGACACCAGGCTCAAGGAAGTGGGGCAGGGCGAGCAGCTGACGCTGACCGCGCTGTACAAGCTGCCGCCGGAGGTCTCGGCGGTCTCGGTCGAAGTGCCTTACTTCGCCAAGATCGACGGCATCGCGGTCGGCTGACGACGACCGTCCGGTCCTCCGGAGCGTGCTCCCGGAGGACCGGACGCAGGTCATCGCCGCGCGTACACGACGGCCACCGGATTCTCCGCGACGCGCCGCCAGCCCGGCGCCGCGCCGAGATACCGGCTCAGCGGAGCCGGCCGGGGCCAGACGACCACCTCGACGCGGTGGCGGTCCAGGATCTCCTGCCAGTCCGGCGCCCCGTCCAGCAGCCGGAGGTAGTCCTCGGTGACGCCGACGGGGTACATGTCGTAGCGGTCGTCGATGAAGACCCGCTGCCGCGGCCAGTAGGCGTGCACCACGTAGGCCGCCCAGGTGTCGGTGGTGAGCAGCCGCCGCCCGAGCAGCCCGTTCTCCTGCACCGCCCGCATCGCCTTGGTGGGGTAGGCGGTGGTCAGCTCGTAGCCGGGCCCGCCGAGCATGGACAGGCCCGCCCGCCCGCCCAGCAGGACGAGCACCGCGATGAGCGCCGTGTTCAGCACCCGCCCGCGGTCGCGCAGCTCGGACACGGCCGACAGGCGCGCGACGATCGGCAGCACCACCAGTGGTGCGAGCGCGATGTTGCGCTGCGCCCACAGGGCCAGCACCAGGAACACCAGCGCGACCAGGGCATCGGCGCGGGTCGGCCGGCGGCGCGCCAGGAACATGATGGCGAGGAAGGCCACCAGCCACACTGCGAACAGCACCCCGGGCGGTGTGCGCAGGTTCGGCGGCATCCACTCCACGACGCGTTGCAGCATGCCGCCCCGCCCGGCCAGCTCGAAGGGGAACAACACCAGGCGGTACCCGTAGGGGTTGACGAAGCACAGTGCGAAGCCGAGCAGGCCGCCGAACGCGAGGGCACGCTCACGGCCGGCCCGGAGCGGATGGCCGTCCGCTCTGCGCCCGAGCAGGTGGAGCAGGAGGTAGCCGAACCCGAGGACGAACGTGCCGTGCAGGTTCGCCCATGCCCACAGCACGAGCGGGACGGTGATGAGGGCCCGCCGGCCGAGCACTGAGCCGGGCACTTCCACGATCCACAGGAGCACCACCAGGAGCAGGACGCCGAAGACCAGCGGCCGGCTCTCCCAGAACGGGAACGACGCTCCCACCGATGCCGCCGTGAGGAACGCGGCGCGGGCGGCGTGCCTGGTCAGCCGCAGCGCGAGCCGATAGGCCAGGATCGCGATGGCGGCCGCGAGCAGCCCGTTCAGCATCTTGATCCCGGCGGCGCCCGCGACCCGGTCGGCCGCCGCGTAACCGACCTCGGCCAGCCACGACTGCGCGACCCATTCGTGACCGGGCACGGTGAACGAGTAAATGTCGTGGTGCGGGATTCCATGGCCGAGGATCCAATGCCCGGTCTTCAGGTGGAGCAGGAACGAATTGTCGTGGAGCGGGCTCAGCTGGGTGAGCCACGCACCGATCGCGATGGCGACCGTGAACAGCGCTCCGACGCCGGGTGCGGGTAGCCGGCGCAGCCGGGACCCGGTGTTCTCGGCGGTGGGCTCCGGCGGCTTTTCGAGAGCGGCTTCGTCTGCGGTCGACGGCATGGTTCTCCTTGGCGGAGGGAGGCGGACCGAGGCGTATCAGAGGGGCCGCGGGCACGGCAAGGCAGAAGCGGTGCGGGCAGGGTTGGGCCCGTGTTTGGGTCTGCAGGCCCACGCGGTTCCAGGCAGCGCCTAGTTTGATTGTCGATTGTGTACCATCATGAGTCGTTTCCCGGTGCCGTCGGCCCGGCGGCGATGACGCGCGCAGCCGGGTGAGCGCCGCGGCCACCGTCCATGCGCCCTCGGAAAGCCCGGCCGCCGCAAAGGGGCAGCGGCGTGCATTGAATTCCGGGTGGATCGGGCGCCTTCCGTCGACCGTCATCTGGGCCACCTTCGGCTGGGTGGCGGGTCTCAGCCGCCTGAACGACAATTCCTTCCTGATCCACCTGCGTACCGGGCACTGGATCCTGGACCACGGAATCCCGCACCACGACATCTACTCGTTCACCTTCCCGGGCATCTCCTGGGTGGCCCAGTCCTGGCTCGCGGAGGTCCTGTACGCCCTTTTGGACCGGTCCGCCGGCCCGGTCGCGATCCGGTTGGTGAACGGCCTGACCGGTGCGGTCATCGCGGTCCTGGCGGCCCGGCTCGCCACCCGGGCCCGCGGTGGCGGCCGCACCGGGCCGCTCGTCCTGCCCGCCGTCGCGGTGTCGGCCATGCTCTGGGCCGAGCGGCCGCTGCTGTTCGGGGTGGCGGCGATGCTGGCGCTCGTGTGGATCGTCGAGCTGCCGGACTCGTTCGCCGGGCGGCACGCGCGCGTGGCGGTTCCGCTGCTGATGTGGTTCTGGGTGAACACGCACGGGACCTTCATGCTGGGGTTCGGGTATCTCGCCCTGCACCTGGCCGGCCGCTGGTGGGACGGCGCGCCGCCCTGGCGGGCCCGGGAGCTCTCTCTCCTGCAGGGGACACTGCTCGCGTTCGGCGCGGCTGTCGTCAACCCTTACGGCGTCCGGCTCCTGCTGTTCCCGCTGGAGCTGATGGGGCGGGGCGAGGCGCTCGACTACGTCCAGGAGTGGAAGTCGCCGGATTTCCGGGCGCCGATGGGGATCGCCTTCGCGCTGTTCGTCCTGATCTTCTTTGTCGTGCTGGCACGGGCCGAACCGCGCCCGGACCGCCGCGACCTGGTGGTGGCGATCCCCTTCCTGTTCCTCGGGTTCTGGGCGCTGCGCAACCTGGCGGTGACGCCGCTGGTCTGCCTGCCGATTGCGGCCCGGCTGCTGGGGGAGCGGCCGTCCGCCGCGCCGTCGCGCAGGCGTCTCGCCTGGACCTGGCTCGCCCTGGTGCCGTCGCTGCTGGTGTTCGCCGCGGTCATCGGTCAGCGGGCGGCGTCGGAGCCGGGCCTGGCTCTCGGCAAGTATCCCGTCCAGGGCATGCGGGCCGTCGAGCAGCGCGGCCTGCTCGGTCACCGCCTCCTCACCACCGACGAGTGGGGCGCGTATGTGATCCACGCCTACTGGCCGCGCCAGCGGGTCTTCATGGACGACCGCTTCGACATGTACCCCGTCCCGTTCACGGTCGATTACATGAAGGCCGTGCAGGGGCGGGCGCAGTGGCGGGGCCTGCTCGACCGGAACCGGATCGACGTCGTGGTGTGGCCGGTCCGCACCCCGCTCGGCGAGATCCTCGGCGAGGCCGACGGCTGGACCCGGGTGCACCAGGACGCCACCGCGTCCGTGTTCGTGCGGCGATGAGGATGGTGGGCGCTTTGCGTACGAAGTGGCGCGACAAGGTCATGGCCGGCTGGGTGCTGTCCCGTGTCCTGCTGGTCGTGATCCTGCTGGTGCCGGTCTACCTGCGGCTGGGCATCCTCGGCGACGTCAAACTCTACGAGGAGTGGAGCCGGATCCTGGTGACCGGGCACCTGCCGGGGGACGACCCCAGCTGGCAGTACCCGCCGCTCTCCGCGCTGGTGTTCGTGCTGCCCAGGATCTTCGGCGGCGGTGGCGTCTACGGGTTCATGTTCATGCTCGGTGCACTGACCGTGGACCTGCTGGTGCTGCGCATGCTGATGTGGAAGGGGCGCCCACGGAGCGGAGCCTGGTACTGGGTGGCCGGGATCTTTCTGCTCGGCCCGATCGTCTACTTCCGCTATGACCTGTTCGCCACCGCGCCCGTGGTCCTCGCCCTGCTGGTGATCTCCAGGAGGCGGATCTTCGGAACGCTGGCGGCGGTGGGCGCCCTGCTGAAGGTGTGGCCCGTGCTGCTGCTCCTGGCCGTGCCGCGCAGCCGCGCCGCCGTCCAGACGATCGCGGCGTTCGCGGTGACCGCCGCCCTGGTGCTGGCGATCCTGGCCGGCACCGTCGACGGGGCCTGGGGCTTTCTGCAGCAGCAGGAGGGCCGCGGGCTCGAGGTCGAAGCGCTCGCGGCGACCCCCTTCCAGGTGGCCCGGTCCTTCGGATGGCAGGGCGTCTGCCGCCTCCGGTACGGGGCGTGGGAGCTGGTCGGACCGGGCATCGCCACGGCGGCGACCGCCAGCGTCGTCGTCAATCTCGTGGCCTTCGTCCTCCTCGCGGTCGCGGTCTGGCGGCACGCTCCGCGCCGGTGGACCCCCGCTTTCGGCTGTGACGCGGTGCTGGCGGCCGTGCTCGTGGCCGTCGTCACCAGCCGCGTGCTGTCACCGCAGTACCTGATCTGGCTGCTCGGCATCGGGGCCGTATGCGCGGTGGATCCGCGCACCCGCCAGCGGCCCGTGCTGGTGCTGCTTCTGGTGGCCACCGCGCTGACGCAGCTGGAATTCCCGCTCCTCTGGAGTGACGTCATGGCGGGCAAGGGCGTGGGGACCGCCGTGCTGGTAGCACGCAATCTCATCCTGGTGGCCGCGACGGTCCTGGCCGTCGCCCGGGTCTGGCGTGGGCCCGCAGCCGAGGCCGCCGCCGCCCCGGAGCCGGTCCGGGACGAACGCGTAGAAGGGCTCGCGCTGTCCGGTCCCGGAAGCTGAAGAAGTGACGCCCGCCGCCCGGCAACGAGGACCGGGCGGTGACATTGGGGTCTTGAATGGGTCCCCGGGCTCATAACAAGCCATGCGGGCCGACGGTATACGTGGTCCGTGTCGTACCTATTCCGTTTCGCGGTGCTCGCCTCGCTGGTCGCCGGAGTCGCGTGGTGGCAGCCGTGGCGCCAGTTCACCGACTCCCTGCACCGCGAACCCGGCTTCCGCGAGCATGTGACAGACGAGTACCGCCTCGCCTATCCGTCCGAGTGGACGACGGTGCGCAAGAGGGACCGTCAGGGGACCTTCTGGGAGGAGTTCAACGGCCCCGCGACCGAGAACGGCGCCTACTCGGGCCAGGCCCGCGTCGCCGCGTGGACGCGGTGGCCGTACCAGCTCCAGGACAAGCTGGTGCAGTACCGCGCCTCGGCCGGGAGGAACGGGTACCGCATCCTCAAGGAGGAGCGCATCGTGGTGAAGGGCGCCGTGGCGGCGCACCGCTTCGAGGTGGCCCAGCAGACCAGGACCGCGACGGGCGCGCTGGTGCCCCTGCGCGGCACCGAGACCTTCGCGCTGACCGCCGACCACATCCTGGTCGACCTGAGCGTGCGGGCGCCCGAGAAGGACTACGGCACGACGCGGCTGCCGCAGATCCTCGCCTCGTTCGAGGTCCGGCAGGCGCCGAACGGCCTCATCGACAAGGTGAAGAACGGGTAGCGGACGGCCCCCGCCCCGGGCGGGGACCGGCGGCTACTTCTCGTTCTCGTTGCAGTCCTTGCCCGACCGGGCCAGCGGGCGGGTGAAGCCCACCTTGTTCGGCCGGTCGTAGCTGGAGACGCGGATGGGGCCGCAGGCGGTGCAGCGGGCCTCGATCATCAGCTTGCGCGAGGGGTCCAGGACCAGCCCGACGTGGCCGGGGCTGTTGCTCCCGGTTCCGGGGCCGGCGTTGAAGAAGACCAGGTCGCCCGGCTTCTCCTGGCCGTCGGGGACGCGTACGCCGTAGGGCCACTGGTCGAAGGTGGTGCGCGGGATCGGCACGCCGGCCTCGAGGTAGGACGCGTAGATCATCCCGGAGCAGTCGAAACCGCCCTCGGCGTACGACTCCCCGCCCCAGACGTAGGGGTAGCCGATCTTCTTGTAGGCGTTGGTGAGGATCTCCTTGACGAGCTTGCAGGCGTTGATGTCGCCCAGGTTCGGGGGATCGCCCGTCCACTCGGGGTTGGAGCCGTAGTCGGGGACGCCGGTGTACTTGACGTCCTCCTTCGCCACCAGCCGGATCTTGAACACGCGCAGGATCCGCTCGCGCGGGGCGGCCGCCGCGCCGAACTCGTCCCAGGTCACCACCCTGTCGAGGCCGGGGCCGCAGAGGAGCTTGGTGGGCTTCATGTAGGTCGCCCCGTTCTCGACGACGGGGCGGTACGTGTAATCGCACGGGGGCATCTTCAGCTGGGCGATCGCGGTGGCGGTGCCGCGTCCCTTGGGGATGCCCCGCCGGCCCCGGTTGTCGGTGCACAGCTTGCGCGGGTCCTTGAGGTCCTCGCGCTCCTGGGCGGTCAGCTCCTTCTCGTCCTTGATGACGCAGTCGATGGTCTGGACGTCGGCCTTCATGGTGTAGCCGAGCAGTCCCGACGGTTCGACCTTGCGGATGAGCTCGGCCTGGTTGCGCTGCGCGTAGTCACGGGCCGCACGGTTGTAGGCCGGGTCGGGCTCGGTGAGGGTCGCGACCTCCCACAGGCCCATGCCCACGGGGTTCTGGCCGCGCTGCGCCCAGCTGACGGCCTCGTCCCGCAGCGGCGTGACCGCCGCGATCGCCGTGGAGTCCGCCGCGATCTGCGCCCGTGACCGCATGTCGTTGGCCTGGGCGACCTGCACGGCCATCAGGGTGAGCGCGAACGCGCACACCATGGCCGCGAGCAGGATGATCTGAGTCGAGCCTTCGTCGCGGCTGAGCGCACGCCACCGGCCGAATCGCACCTTGCCACCACCGAGTCAGTCGAACTCACAAGGGACCAGGGTGACTCTAGGCGGGAAGATCACCGGGCGACAGGGTCCGTGGGCCCAACATCGCGGCGCCGCGCCCGCGGCCGGCGGGGCCCGCAGCGCGGGCGAGCGGTTCGGTTAATTTCCGGGAAAACGTCGGTGAATTCAAATGAACAAATGGCGCCCGGTGCATTCTTTGGGTCTGGCAATAGGTCTGTGGGCTCAATTTGTGAGGCCATTTGTCTGGCACTGTTCCCGCTGTGCGGGAACAAAGGAAGCAGGGGATGGCCCGGGACCGGGGCGAGGGGCCGGTCGCCTATCTGGCGAGCCTGCTGTTCTGCGCGGTGCTCGCCGCGGTGCTGCTGCTCACCGGGCTCGGCGGGGACGTCGCCCGCTTCACCGGCGCCGCGATCTGCCGGGTCGGCCAGGCGGCCGGGCTCGTCGCGCACTGCGACCCGCCCGGCCGCCCCGGCACCGACCGGACGGCCCCCGATCCGGACCAGCCGGTACAGCCCTGCCTCGCCGGGAGCGAGAGCACCTACCTCGAAGAGACCGTCACCATCCCGACCAAGCGCGTGGACGTGCGGACCAACAGCCGTGGCACGATCCAGCTCAACAAGCGGGTGGGGCCGGACGGCAGGCCCGTCTGGGAGGTCGTCGACTTCACCTGGGGCGAGGGCGGCGTCTCCACGCCCGAGGTCGGCAAGGGGCCGGTCAAGGGCGGCGTGTGGGGCGGCCTGATGATGACCAACGGCAAGGTCTACGGCGGGTTCACCACCGAGGAGGAGGCGCGCAGGTTCTTCGACGACCTCAAGGAGCACCGGATCGGCAGCGAGGTGAAGTTCACCCTGCGGACCAACCCGGTGACCGGCGGGTTCGTCTGGCTCGGCAGCAAGCTGCCCTGGGTCGGCGACGACATCGACCGCTACATGGGCGGCAGCGAGCCCGACCGCAAGCCGACCGGCGAGTACCTGGACGGCGGCATCACCGGCGGCCTCAAGGGCGACGTCGAGCTCGGCCCCGTCAAGATCCCGCTCAAGGGCCGCGGCTGGCTCATCTCCGGCACCCAGCACAACCTGGTGAACGGCGAGAAGACCACCTACTACACCCAGCGCGGCGAGGCCGAGGTCGCCGTCCAGCTCGACCTCGGCGACATCATCTCCAAGCTGCCGCCGCCCCTGCGCCGCAGCGCCCAGCAGGGCCTGGAGGCCGGCCTGGACGCGGTGCTGAACGTGGTCGAGGGGCAGCTGAAGAGCAAGATAGGCAACAACTTCGTGCTGCAGCCCGGGCAGCGCGCGCAGATCAAGGGCGCGGTCAAGCTGAACCCGAGCATCGGCCTGAACTACAAGCACCGCGCGGGGACGACGTGGGGCGTCACGCAGGACAAGGACGGCAAGGTCGTGCGGGTGACGCAGACCCAGAACGGCCAGGACGTCCTGTACGCGCGGGTCGACGGCAAGCTGAAGTCCTCCAACTCGGTCGGTGACAAGTTCGACGCCACCGGCGGCAAGCAGTGGATCCTGTTCGCGCAGCGGACGCTGACCGAGAAGGCGCTGGACTACTCCAGGGCCGACGACCGCAAGCTCATCGACCAGTACCTGCTCGACGGCGACACCGACGCCCTCGAGCGGGCCTGGGACCAGGGCGCGGGGACCATGGGCCGCACCACCTACGACAACACCGGCGAGACCGGCAAGGCCGAGGCCAAGGGCGCCGCCGGCGGCAAGCCGAAGACCCGCTGGGGGATCTTCGAGATCGGCCGGGAGGACGAGAAGAGCATCTTGCAGGACGCGCAGTACTTCAAGCCGGGAGTGGGGTGGGTGCCGTGGAAGGCGTGCCGGTGAGAGCGGCCCTGGCCGTCCTCGTGGCGGCCGTCCTGACCGGGTGCGGGGGCGGCGGCGAGGTGGAGCGCGTCCCGGTGCCGGCCGGCTTCGCCGAGCTGCGCACCGGGTCCTACGCCTTCGCCTACCCGGCGGGCTGGCGGCGCGGCGACGACACCGACGAGCGGGGCCGCCCGGTGCTGGTGGTCACCGGGCCGGTGCTGCCCTCGGGCGTCACCGACGGGCAGGTCCGGCTCCAGCGCTACGACGGCCGTATCGGGTTCGCCGACGCGCTGACGCAGTTCCGCGGCCTGGCCCGGATGAACAAGTACCGGATCACCGCGGACCGGCCCGTCAAGGTGGCGGGGGCGAGGCGCGCGCAGCGGTTCGAGGCGTCCTACGAGCTGGCGGACGGCAAGGGCGGGAGCATCCCGTTCAAGCTGCTCGGCGTGTACGCGGCGGCGAAGGACGGTGTTCTGGTGGAGTTCATGCTGCGTGCCCCCGAACAGGGGCAGGCGAGCGCCAGGCTGCCGGACATCCTCGCGTCCCTGCGGCTGAAAGGGGACTGATCCCGTGGTGCGGCGGGTGCTGTGGTGGCTCGGCGCGATCGTCGTGGTGCTGCTGGCCGTGCAGGTGTTCTTCGGTGTCCTGTCCTGGATCCCCAAGCCCTGGCTCGAGGTGGCCGCCCTCGTCGCCGGCGGCCCGGTGCTGCTGGCCGCGGCGCCCCTGGTCCTGGTCTCCGACCTCCGCTTCCGCGGCGGTGCGGTCCGCACCGAGGGCACGGTCGAGTCGTGCGAGGAGTGGGCGGACGAGCCGTCCTGCACGCTCACGATCCGGTTCACCGCCTTGACCGGCGAGACCCACGTGTTCGAGGCGGAGAAGGCGCCGCGCCGCGAGCCGGGGCAGCGGGTCCCCGTCCTGTACCGGCCGGAGCGCCCCGAGGCCGCGAGGTACCACCGTCATCCGCTTTCCGATGTCGTGAAGGCCGCGGCGATGTTCACGATCGGCGCCGTGGTGACGTATTTCCTTTGGCGCAATCACCTCTCTCATTAAAAGAGCCGTCCCGCGCCGTTCTTTCGCCGTTCACCGCATCGCATCCGTGGCGTGGAAAGGCTCGGTGAGAATCGGCCTGTCCAGGGTGGCCGAGCGTACGGAGAATCGTGGAGATCCGCAGCGGGTTCGTCGCGTTCTGCCTCGGTGCGCTGGTGCCGTTCGCCGGCCTCGTCGCCGCCGCGCTCGCCGTCACGGCGGCCGTCGTCGCCGCCCCCGGCCTGGCCCGCTCGGCGGGATTCACCTCGGCCGCGATGCCGGCCGCCGCGCTGCTGAACCTCCTGCTCGCCTTCGCCGGCGCCTGGCTCGCCGGCCGCCGCCTGCTGGACGCCGGCGCCCCCACCGGGCGCGCCGCCGCGATCGCCTGCGCGGGGCCGCTGCTGGTGGGCCTGCTCACCCAGACGGGCATCGCGGCCCAGGGCCGCCCGCTGGTGCTGCTGCTGGTGCTGGGCGCCGCCGCGGCCGGAGCCGGGCTCGGCTTCGGCATGGCCGCACGCCGCCGCTGACCCGCGCCGCCCGCGCCCACTACTCCACCGCCGGACGGCGGTGGAGTCTTTTTTTGATCTTTGGGACCGAGGTTGGGCCCCTGGGCTCAGGTAAAGGTCCTGCTCGCGGAGTTTTGATGTTCACCGAGTAAGGAGTTGGTGAACATCAAGAGATGGCGGAGTGACCGGGGCGAAGGGTCGATCGGCTACATCACCGCGCTGCTGCTGGTGGCCGTGGTGGTGGCAGCCCTGATCACCACCGGGGTCGGTGGACAGATCAGCGGCCATGTCGGTGACGCGGTCTGCCTGGTGTTCAACGCGGGGGACGCCGCCAAGTGCGAGACGGCGGAGGACCGGGCGCTGCGCCCGGGCTGCCTGACCGCCATCGCCAGCGACAGCTACGGCGGCAGCGTCGAAGTCCTGTTCTTCCGGGCGGGCCGGGACTACACCTTCGTCCGCATCAACTCGATCGGGCCCGACGGCAAGAAGACCGTCAAGGTCCTGGCGGTGAAGGGCGTCACCGGCGGCGTCGGGACCGGGATCGGGATCGGGGTCAACGGCGGCAACCTGTTCAACCTCGGCGCCGACGCCCTCGCCGAGGCCAAGGTCCGGATCGGCGCCGGCGACGGCTGGCTGTTCACCGGCCCGGACGCCGACAAGCAGGCCGACGACTTCGAGAAGAAGATCCGCGAGCAGTACACGATCGACGCGGTGAAGGAGAACGGCGGGCTGCTCGGCACGATCGGCGGCGGCATCTACGACGCCGTCGCCGGCCCCGACATCCCCAAGTCCGACACCATGCGCTTCGAGATCGAGGGCGACGTCATGGCGGGCCTGTACGGCTCGGCCTCCATCGGCCCGAAGGACCCGACCGGCAAGCACCGCAAGCCCGACCGGCACACCAGCCCGCCCTCGAACAAGCCGCCGTCCGCCAAGGACAAGCTGCAGGCCAAGCTGCCCGACAGCCGGGGCAGCGACTTCGTCCTCCCCAACTCCTACGCGTGGGTCGGCATCGACGGCAACGAGAAGGCCATCGGCGAGTACAACAAGAAGACGGGCGAGACCACGGTGACCCTCATGCTGAAGGGCGAGGTGAACTACGGCGCCAACCTTCTGGTGGCCGGTCCGCAGGGCCGGGCCAGCTCGACGGGCTCGGTGGCGATCACCATGGACAAGAACAAGAAGATCACCGGGCTCACCCTCACCCAGACCCGCATCGTCAACGGCCGCGCCACGATGATCACCACCGAGCTGCCCATCACCAACGACGCCGACCGCGCCGCCGTCGCCGACTTCCTGTTCCACCCGCTCGGCGCCGTCCCGGGTTCGATGGGGGCTCTCGCCCTCACCTGGGACGACATGGCGCCGACCAAGGACCCGGGCCCGGACGCCACGCCGCTGCAGCGGCTGCTGTACGAGAAGGCGCGCTCGTCCAAGACCGACTACGACTATGACCAGCAGGACAACCTCTACGGCGCGAGCGTGAAGCTCGGCGTGCGGCTCGGTCTGAACGGCCTGTACTCCGAGTCCTCGCGGAAGGTGACCAATGGCGAGTACCTGGGCTCGGCCCGGCCCGACGGGACCCGGATCTACAAGCCCCTCCCGAACTGCAAGCTCTGACCGGGCCCGGGCGGCGGCATGATCGTGACGATCCTCGGCCTGCTGTTCGGCGGGGCCTTCGCCCTCGGCGGGGTGAAGGAGATCGCCGACCGGGTGCGGCTGCAGCGGCGGTCGCGCCGCGCCCGGGGGGTGTTCGTGGCCCGCGAGGAGGTGGGGAGCGTCGCGCACCCCGGTGTGCGCAGCCGGGCCGTCCGGTTCCGGTTCAGCACCGAGACCGGCCGGGTCGTCGAGCGGACGAGCGCGCTGACCAGCTTTCCCGGCCCGCGGCCGGGCCGCGAGGTGACCGTCGTCTACGACCCGGCCCGGCCGGAGAGCACCGCCGAGCGGGCCGGCGTGCACCTGGCGCTGCTGTTCCTGGCCGGCCCGGTGCTGATCGCGCTGGGCGTGACCATGATCCTCATGACCTGGCGCGCCGGGTGACGAAGGGAGCACGAGCATGGACCTGCTGAAGCCGTGGGGGGCCGCGATCCTGGCCTACCTGCTGGGCGCCGTCGTCAACGCGGTCCTCGTCGTCAAGCTGGGAACGATCCAGGAACCGGTCACGGCCGACGCGGCGCTGAGATGGGTCGCGCTGCCCGCCCTCGTCGTGTTCGTGGTCATGACGGTCGCCGCCGCGCTGTGCACCTCGGCCAGGGGACGCCGGCTGCTCCTCGCCGTCCTCGCCGTCCCGGCGCTCGGGGTGCTGCTCACCGCCGTCTTCGGCCTCGCCGACGGCGATGACGGCCTGGTCACCGGGCTCGGCACCGCGGGTTCGGCGGCCGGGACGGCCCTCGGCCTCGGCGCGGTGGCGCTGTACTACCGCCGCCGCTCGGCGCGGGAGTCCGGCGGCTACCGCTGAGCGGACCGGGCCCGCAGCACGTCGCCAAGCGCGTAGGGCAGGCCGGCGGTGACGGCCAGGAACGGCTCCAGCGCCAGGTCCGGGTGGCGCACGGCGGCGAACTCCGGCGCCGGCGCGAGCCGGTAGCGGGGGCCGGTGTCCGACTCCTCGCCGAACCGTTCCCACACGGACCTGCGTCCGGCCCGATCTCGGCCTTCGGCTTTCCGCCGATCGTGGCTGCGGAAGCGGGCCAGGCAGCCGGCGAAGGACACGCCGTCCCAGGCGTCGGCGTGCCGAGACGCCGGCCGGCGGGGTGGTGGGGCGCTGGGTGGGAACGCCGCCGAGAGGACGACGGCGACCATTACCGCGATGAGCAGCACGACGGCTACGTAGGACACCGGCCCTTCGCCGTGGACCGCCATGCCCATGACCGGCCGGTGTCGCGGGCCCCTGCCTCATGTCCCGGGCAGCGGACGTTATTGCTCACGCCATCCGGCGGGCCAAGGCCCCTGGCCCGCCGGCCTCGGCCGGTCCCTGGGCCCAGGGACCCTGGAACGTTCCGGGGCGGGCGCCCTAGGGTCCCCACCGATGGGCTCGGGAAACGCTCGGGGAGCGACGATGCATGCGCGGTCGGTGATGCCGCGGTCGGTACGGACCGCCAGGGTGCTGCTCTTCGTCGCTGCGGGGCTCACCGCGATGGCCGCGCTGGACGCCGGGCTCGAACTGGGCGGCGGCTACGGGGCCGGCATCGCGATCGCGGCCCTGCTGCCCGCCGCCGCGAGCGCAGCCGGCGGCCTGGCGGCGGCCCGGCGGCCCAGCCGCCCGCTGTGGTTCGCGATCCTCGCCCTGGAGGTCTTCTACCTGTTCTGGCAGTTCGGCCGCATCGGCGCCGGTGACGCCATGGGGCTGATCGGCCTGATCTTCCCGATCGTCATCCTGGTCATGGTCTGCCGCTCGTCGGCGCGGCGCTACTTCCGCACGGCCGGCGCCTGACCGCCCGCCGGTGGCGCGTGCGTCGCCCCGCCGTGCCTGCCGCATCGGCCCTTGAGTGAGACGGCCCGGCGAGGTGCTGGTGGACATCAGTGCGAGGGACCGGTCGGTGGTCGCGGGAAGGACGATGGCCCCGGCGCGTTCGGCGGGCTGCCGTAAGGCGGCGGACCATAGGGCGGCCGGAAGGGAGCCTGCGGAGAGCGTGCGGGGTTGAAGAAGGCGCTGGACGGCTTCAGCCACAGCAGGATGACGGTGCCCAGGCCGATCAGGCAGATGGTGAGGTCGACCAGCAGGCCGGGTGTTCCGCCGGCGGTGATGTGGAAGCTGAAACCGTTGACCGTGCCGTTCATGAAGACGGGGCCACCCGATGCCGTGCCCGAGCAGAACAGGGCGAACAAGACGCTCGCGGTGATCCGCGCCCAGTTCCGGCCCGCTCTGTTCATGAAGGCCATCCAGATCCACAGACCGGCGGCGACCAGGCCGAAGACGGCGGCCAGACCGGCCACGCCGTAGGCGAAGCCGTCGATGAGCGTCTCGGACGGGCGGCTCCCGGCCTTGGCGATCTGTTCTTTGATGGCGTCGCGCGTCGCGTCCACGTTGAGGAACGCGACGATGACGCCGAGCACCTGCAGGGCCGCGCCGGCCAGCATCAGCGTGAAGGCGATCCGGACCGTCACCGGGCGCGGCGGCCGCTGAGGTGCCGGGCGGGCGGATCCGTCAGGGGGATAGGGGCCTGGTGCGGCTGTCATGGCAGCTCCCGGGGCGGGTCGGGCGGATGAAGGCCAGGGAGCGGGCGCATTTCTCCGTCCCCCTTCTGGAACGGACGGGGCATCCTCCATGCGGATGTTCCGTACGATTCGTCGGGTGAAGGCGGGGTGGGTGATCGGCGGCCGGTTCGTGATGCTCGACCGGATCGGGATCGGCGGGACGAGCCGGGTGTGGCGTGCCTGGGACCAGCGGGAGGGCCGGTACTGCGCGGCGAAGCTCGTCCGGCAGTCAGCCGGCACCTCGATGCTCCGCGTGGTGCGGGAACGGGCGCTGCGGCTCGCGCACCCGCACATCCTGACGCCCTACGCATGGTGCACCACCGAGGACGACGACGTGCTCCTCGCGATGGACCTGGTCCGGGGTGGTTCACTGGAGACCCTCCTCGGGGACTATGGCCGGCTGCCGCCCGCGTATGCCGCGGAGGTCCTGGACCAGATGCTCGCGGCGCTGAGCCACATTCATACGCTCGGCGTGGTGCACCGGGACGTGAAACCGGCGAACGTGCTGCTGGAGCCGAGCCCGGTCGGCGCGCCGCACGCGCGCCTCGGCGATTTCGGCATCGCGCTGAGCGGGGACGGGGAACGGCTGACCACGACCGGCTTCGCCGTCGGCACCCCCGGCTATCTGGCGCCGGAGGTGCTGGACTGGGCGCCGCCGGGGCCGGCCCAGGACCTCTACGCGGCCGGCATGGTGTGCTGGCGGATGCTCACCGGGAAGGGCGACCCCGAGCCGCGCCAGTGGGTGGGGCCGCCGCCGCTGGACGTGCCGCCCAGCCTGTGGCGGGTCGTCGCGCACCTGTGCGCGCAGCGCCCGCAGGACCGCCCGGCGGGCGCGGCCACGGCCCGCCGCGCCCTGTCCGCGTGCGGGCTCCGGCTGGACTTCCCCGTCCGCACGGTGGACGGGGAACCGCTGCAGATCTTCGATCACCTGGGCCCTCCTCCCACGTCCGCCTGACCTCGGCGCCCAAGGACGGTTCCGCTCTGCCCGCGGCGGAGCGGTGGGTTTCTTCGCTGCGGCGTGGACCGCTGTGCGTCCGCCGGGCCCAGGTGCCGCACGGCGCCGGTCGTTCCGAGGCCCGTGTGCGGCGTCGTTCCAAGCCCGGCTGTCCTTGGCGTCCATGAGCCGCTCGACGGGGCTTCGCTGTGGCGTGGATCTTTGTGTGCGCTGTACCCATCGAGACCAGGTGCCGGACGATCCGAGGCCTGCGTGCGGGTCACTGGATCGGGACGCCGGGGATCTGGCCGAACGCGCCCGCGTCGAAGGTGACGCTGGTGGTGTTCGCCGGCGGCGCGGCCACATAGATGTAGCTGCGGAAGGTCAGCTTCGGCGTGTTCGTGCCGATGTCTCCTTCGAGGTAGTTGATGCTGTCGGCCGAGCCGATGCGGACGGCCCGATAGATGATCTTGGTGGCGGGATCGACGACGCTGAAGGCACCGAACCGGCCGCCCTTGTCGAACACGCCGAAAGGGCTGTTCAGCCCGGTGTTGCGTTCCTTGTCGTCGAGCAGCGAGATCTCGAACGGGACCGCCAGGTAGGCGCCGTCACGGTAGAAGGGGGCGACGCGGATCCGGTACTGCTGGCCGCGGAAGACGCCGGTGCGTTCGGCCACGGGCTTCCCGTCGGTGCGGAAGCGGGCGGGCGGCGCGACGGCGCCCGGCGCCGCGGTGGTGGTCGTGGTGGTGCCCGGCAGCTGCTGCTTGATCTTGTAGGAGATGTCGACGCGGCGGTTCTTCTGGCGGGCCTGCTCGTCGTCGGCACCGCCCTCCTTGACGGCCGGCTCGGTCTCGCCCTTCCCCGCGGTCACGTACCGGTAGGCGCCGCCGAGCCGGGCCTGGAGTTCCTTGCGGACGGCCTCGGCGCGCTGCTGGGAGAGGCGCATGTTGTAGGCGTCGTCGCCCTTGGAGTCGGTGTGGCCGGTGATGGTGATGGGCGGCTTGGCGGGGTCGGCCTTCTCCCGGGTCTCGTTCGCGACCTGGTCCAGGACGGCCTTGGCCTTGCCGGTCAGCGTGGCCTTGTCGAAGTCGAACAGGACGTCGGTGCGCAGCCCGATCTTCTCCTCGCCACCGCCGGAGGTGGTGGTCTGCGTGTCGTTCTCGCGGATGTCGGTCAGGTCCGCGACCCAGGTCTTGATCTCCCCGGTCGGCGCGTCGGCGGCCAGCGTGCCGGTGGGGCTGGGCGACGGCGACGGGTTGGGGAGCGAGGTCGGCGGCCGGGTGGTGCCCTGGACGACCGGCACACCGGGGAAGGAGCCCGGCGCACCCGGGGTGCGGACCATGACGCGCTCGACGTTGCCGGGCAGGACGGGGTAATAGACGTGCCCCTCGTACGGGACGCCGGGCTCCAGCGAAGTGAAGTTGTTCTGGCTGCCGAACCCGTCGTCGTCTTGCGCGCGCAGCGCGAAGTAGTACTTGCGTCCCACGGTGTCCACCAGGGCGATGCGGCCGAAGGACCGGTCGAGGTACCAGTTCCCGAACAGCATGCTGGTGTCCTGCGGCTTGGGCCCGATGTTGGTGATGGCGAAGCGCAGCACCGAGTACTCCTTGAAGCGCTCGACCTGCTTCATCTCCATCCGGAAGGGGTACGGCTCGCCCATGTAGTTGATCTGGTAGATGCTGTCGCGGACGATGCCCTGCCCCGCCACGGGCTCGGCGCCGCCGCCCACGCTCGGCTGCGCGGAGGGCTTGCCCGCCGGCGGTTTCCCGCTCGCGCGGCCACCGGAATCACAACCGGCGAGCACGAGGGCGATGGCGACCACTGTCACCACGGAACGCTTGTTGCGCATCGCATGCTCTCCTCTGGGTGCGTGCGGCATCGGACCGGCGCTGAACGCCCGGCCGCGCTGCCGCTGGCCGGCCGGGTATTGGCCTGGTGGGGCGGCTTCGCTTCGTTCGTTTGGCCGGGCGGTGGTCTTGTGTGCTGCCGTGTTGGGTGTGGCGAACCGTCCTTGGGGCGGTTCAGTGCTGCTTGGCTGAGATGACGACTCGGCGGTTCTTGGCGCGGCCGCCGGGGTCGTCGGAGCCGCCCGGCTTGGTGTTGGCGGCGACGGGCTTGGTCTCGCCATAGCCGGTGGCCTTGAGACGGTCGCGGGATATCCCGCCCCTGGTGGCCAGCCATTCGACGATCGCCCGGGCGCGCTGCTCGGAGAGCGCCTGGTTGGTGGCCGGGTCGCCCTTGGCGTCGGTGTGGCCGTCGACCTGGACGGTCGCGGTGGCCGGGACCTCGCGCTCGATGGAGGCGGCGACCTTGGCCAGTTCCGCCACGGCGGCGGGTTTGATGTCGGCCTTGCCGAAGTCGAAGAGCACGTCGGCCTCGATGTTGTAGGCGATCCGGCCGTCGCCCTTCAGTACTTGGCTCTTGCCGGCGGTGTAGGACTTCAGTGCGGCGGACGGGACGCTCACCGGCGGGATCTTCACCGGAGGAACGTTGATGCTCGGGATCCTCACCTCAGGGATGCACTCGTGCTTGTCGTTGCAGGCGGAGGCGCGGTAGAGCGAGGAACGGTAGGCCGACGACCGGTACAGGGACGACCGGTACGCCGACGACCGGTACGCCGAGCTCACATATTCGCCCTCCTGCTTCGGCTTGCTCTGGCACACCTCGTCCACGTGCACCTGCTCCTGGTGCACCGCGGCCGAGACCACCTCGGGCGTCCGGACCGGCTCGGCCTTCACCCCGGCCACGTTCACCCCCGGGATCTTGGCGCCCGGGACGCGCACCTCGGGGATGGAGGTGGCCGGGATGGTCACCGCGCTGAGGCAGCCGCCGGGCGCCGGCCTGATGTCGACGCACTGGGCCGGCACCCGCTGGGCGGGGATGTCCACGCCGGGGACGGTGACGGCGGGGACGGTCTGCCCGCCGACCTTCGCCTCGGGGATGTGCACCGGGTCGGCGTGCACGGCCGGGATCTCCACGGCCTTGATGAGCTGCCCGCCGTTCGGGCACGACGTCGGCTCCGGGCCGCCGGGCGTCGGCGTGCCACCGGTCGCCGCGGCCGAATGCCCGCCGCCGGCGCTGGTGCGAGGCCGTTCCGGGTCGCCGCCGCAGGCCGAGACGAGCAAAGCCAGCGCCAGGGCGGCGGTGAGTGCTTTCACTGCGTGCTGCATGGGCGGTGCCTCCAGGTCGGTGCCGCGCGGACGGGAACAGCCGCTCGGCCTGGGCCGCCCCGCGGCAGGGAGGACTTGGCAGGCGAGCAGTGGGGGTGTGGTCGGGGTCAGCCTTGCTGGTAGGTGATGTCGACCCGGCGGTTCTTGGCGCGGCCGTCGGGGTCGTCCTTGTCGCCGTTCTTGTTCGGGGCCACCGGGCGGGTCTCGCCGTAACCCTCCGCGGTGAAGGTGAGGTTCGTGCCGGTCAGGGCGCGCTGGAGTTCGGCCTTCACCGCCTCGGCCCGCCGGCGTGACAGCTGCAGGTTGTAGGCCGGGGCGCCGACGCTGTCGGAGTGGCCCGAGATCTGGACGGCGCCCGTCGCGCTGCGGAGCTTGGGGGCGAGTTCGGCGATGCGGCGGCGGGCCGCGTCAGTGAGGGTCGCCTTGTCGAAGTCGAACAGCACGTCCGCCGACAGGTGCAGCGTGACCTGCTCGCCGTTCTTCTCCTCGGTCTCCAGCGGCACGACGGCGTGCTGCAGGTCGAGGTCGGTGATGGAGGCCGCCGTGTTGAGGTCGGTCACCGCGCCGGTCGCGTTGATGTCGTGGACGGCCTGGGCGAGGTTGGGGTCGGGGACGTCGGGATCGGCGGCGGCGAGGCCCGGCACCCCGAGCGCGAGCGCGAAGGCGGCCGCGGCGATCGCCGCCCGGTGCGGCCGGCTCATCGCTCCACCGGGACGTTGCGGAAGGTCGGCCAGGCGCCGTACTGGACGTCGAGGACCTTCACGTTCTCCGGTGGGGCGGCGAAGGTGTAGGTGAGGGATGCCGGCTGGTTGTTCGCTATGTGGGTGAAGATGTCGTTGGACTGCAGTTCCGTGCTGCCGGAGTCCTTCACCACGACGTAGCGCTTGAGGTTGACCGGGTCGAGCAGCGAGGTGCCGAGGCCGTTCCCGCCGTTCAGCCCGTAGGGGTTCGGGTTCTGTTCGCCGCCGGGCGGGACGTGCGGGGTGAGCTGGACGGTGAGCGTCGCCAGCTTGGCCCGCACCTTCAGGCCCATGATGGCGATGTCGACCGTCGCCCCCGCCGCGATCGGGCTGGGGAAGGTGCCCTTCACGATGGTCTTGCCGGCCCCGTCCACACTGGCCTTGGCCCCGCCGCCGCCCCCGCCGGGCGCCGACGCGTCGTCACCGAGTATCGAGCAGCCGGTGAGGCCGCCCACCAGCAGGGCGGTGGCCGTCAGGATCGTCGTGCGCTGCAGCGGACGCATCGCTCTTCCTCTCTGCCGGGGACCGGCGCGGATCGGTTCGGGCCGTCACATATGCAAACCCGCGATGTCGTGGCACGATGTCAAGGGAGGCCCCTCGCGGGTGTGCAGGTGAAAATCTAATGTTTGCAACTGCGAATGGTCAAGGGGGGATAGGGGTGAGTGGCGCCGAGGACACCGTCGCCCGGAACCGGGCTCTGCAGACCGAGTGGTACGGGGAGCCGCTGGGCGACCGGGTCCGCCGGCTGCTGGAGCGCTACCGGCTCTCGCAGTCGGGCCTGGCCGGCGTGCTGGGCCTGTCCCCGCCGATGCTGTCCCAGCTGATGTCCGGCCAGCGCGCCAAGATCAGCAACCCGGCGGTGCTGAACCGGCTGCTGGCGCTGGAGGAGCTCGCCGAGGCGCCCGATTTCGACAGGCTGTCGCACGCCGAGCTGCAGGAGCGCCTCGGCGAGATCCGCGCCGAGGCGGCCGCGACCACGTCGGGCATGCGGATGACCTCGCCCGAGCGCTCGCCCGTCGAACGGCAGCTGGCCGCGCGGGCCGTTCAGGCGCTGCTGCGGGAGGTCGCCTCGGCCGGCGAGATCGAGCAGGCGGCGGCGCTGATCGAGCAGGGGTACCCCGGGCTGGCCGAGGTGCTGCGCGTCTACGGGACGGGGCGCGCGAGCGACGCCGAGGCGCACTTCGCGCGCACGCTCGGCCACTGAACCGCCGATCGCCCTACCGCATGCCGCCGGCCCGGCCCGCCATGCCCGTCTGGGCTCGTCTCGATAGCCGCTGGCCATAATCAATGGTTATGGGAAGACCGCGATGGCGCCCGGGATGTGCCGACTCACTGTCTGTGGTCAGAGTCACATCGGCGACCGGCTGTTATGTATGTCACATCGCCGCGCGGGTGGCGTAAGGTCGCTTCGCTGGAAGCGCACTCGTGGCGTCACCGCAGCCTGCGGCGGCTCCACCGGCCGGGCGCGACGGCCGTAAGCGTGCGCTCATCCGTGAACGGGGACCCCGAAGACCCGAGCTCAGGAGAGCGATCGATGAGCACTGTGGAGGCGCCGGCCAGAACGCGCGCCCGTATCAAGGAACGTACGCTCCGCAAGGACAACTGGCGCCTCTACCCGATCACCACCTTCGTGATCTTCACGGCGTGGGTGGTGTACGCCACCATTCGCGCGTTCTGGGGCTCGGCGTTCTACGTCCCCCAGTACCACTACCTGACGCCGTTCTACTCGCCGTGCTTCAACGAGATCTGCAACGGCGTCACGGTCGACGGGCACACCGGGGACGCGGCGGAGTTCGGCACGTTCCTGCCCGCGGGCACCAGGGGCTTCATCCCGTTCGCGGTGATCTCCCTGCCGTTCCTGCTGCTGTTCCGCCTGACCTGCTACTACTACCGCAAGGCGTACTACCGCTCGTTCTGGGCGTCGCCGCCCGCCTGCGCCGTCGTCGAGCCGCACGCCAAGTACACCGGCGAGCGCCGCTTCCCGCTGATCGGGCAGAACCTGCACCGCTACTTCTGGATGGCCGCGTTCCTGATCTCCCTGGTCAACACCTGGGACGCGGTCCGCGCCTTCCACGGCGAGGACGGCGGCTTCGGCATCGGCCTCGGCACGCTGATCCTGGTCGCCAACGTGGTCCTGCTGTGGGCCTACACGCTGTCGTGCCACTCCTGCCGGCACATCGTCGGCGGCCGGCTGAAGCACTTCTCCAAGCACCCGGTCCGGTACTGGATGTGGGGACAGGTCTCCAAGCTGAACAAGCGGCACGGCACCTTCGCGCTGATCACCCTCGGCTCGCTGGTGGTGGCCGACCTGTACGTGGCGCTGGTCGCGAGCGGCACCATTTCCGACCTGCGATTCTTCAACTAAAGGGGGCCCGGAGATCATGACCGAGATCGAGCGGCACTCGTACGACGTCGTGGTGATCGGCGCGGGCGGCGCCGGGCTGCGCGCCGCGATCGAGGCGCGCCTGCAGGGCAAGAGGACGGCGGTCATCTCCAAGTCGCTGCTCGGCAAGGCGCACACCGTCATGGCCGAGGGCGGCGCCGCCGCCTCGATGGGGAACGTCAACCCCAACGACAACTGGAAGGTGCACTTCCGCGACACCATGCGCGGCGGCAAGTTCCTCAACAACTGGCGGATGGCCGAACTGCACGCCCAGGAGGCCCCCGACCGGGTCTGGGAGCTGGAGCACTGGGGCGCGCTGTTCGACCGCACCAAGGACGGCAAGATCAGCCAGCGCAACTTCGGCGGGCACGAGTACCCGCGGCTGGCGCACGTCGGCGACCGGACCGGCCTGGAGCTGATCCGCACCACCCAGCAGAAGCTCGTCGCGCTGCAGCAGGAGGACCACCGCGAGTTCGGCGACTACGAGGCCCGGCTGAAGGTGTGGGCCGAGACGACCGTCACCCGGCTGCTGCTGGACGGCGACCGCATCGCGGGCGTGTTCGCCTACGTCCGCGAGACCGGGAAGTTCGTGGTGATCGAGGCGCCCGCGGTGGTGCTGGCGACCGGCGGTATCGGCAAGGCCTTCAAGGTCACCTCCAACTCCTGGGAGTACACCGGCGACGGCCACGCGCTGGCGCTGCTGGCGGGCGCGACCCTGCTCAACATGGAGTTCGTGCAGTTCCACCCGACGGGCATGGTCTGGCCGCCGTCGGTGAAGGGCATCCTGGTCACCGAGTCGGTGCGCGGCGACCGGGGCATCCTGCAGAACTCCGAGGGCAAGCGGTTCATGTTCGACTACATCCCCGAGGTGTTCAAGGACAAGTACGCCACCTCGGCCGAGGAGGCCGACCGCTGGTACGACGACCCCGACAACAACCGCCGCCCGCCCGAGCTGCTGCCCCGCGACGAGGTCGCGCGCGCCATCAACTCCGAGGTCAAGGCCGGCCGCGGGTCGCCGCACGGCGGCGTCTTCCTGACGGTGGTGGGGCGCATGCCCGGCGGCGCGGAGGAGATCCGGCGCCGGCTGCCCGCGATGCACCACCAGTTCATGGAGCTGGCCGACGTCGACATCACGCGCGAGGCGATGGAGGTCGGCCCGACCTGCCACTACGTGATGGGCGGCGTCGAGGTCGACCCCGACACCGGCGCGGCGCTCGTGCCGGGCCTGTTCGCGGCCGGCGAGTGCTCGGGCGGCATGCACGGCTCCAACCGGCTCGGCGGCAACTCGCTGACCGACCTGCTGGTCTTCGGCCGGCGCGCCGGGCTCGGCGCCGCCGAGTACGTCGACGCGCTGGCGGACCGGCCCGCGGTGCCCGCGGACGAGGTGGACCACGCCGTCACCGAGGCGCTCGCGCCGTTCGGACGCCAGGACGGCGAGAGCCCCTACGCGGTGCACGCCGAGCTGCAGACGACGATGAACGACCTGGTCGGCATCATCCGCAAGGAGGGCGAGCTGCAGCAGGCGCTGCAGTCGCTGGACAAGCTGCGCGAACGGGTCGCGGCCGTCGGCGTGGCGCCCGTCGCGGTCGGCGACGACGGCCGCGGCTACCACCCCGGCTGGCACCTGGCGCTGGACCTGCGCAACATGATGCTGGTGTCGGAGGCCATCGCCAGGTCCGCGCTGGAGCGGCAGGAGAGCCGCGGCGGCCACACCCGCGACGACTACCCCCAGATGTCGTCGGAGTGGCGCAAGGTCAACCTGGTGTGCCGGCTGACCGGCGACGCCGCCGACCCGCGCGTGGAGGTCCGCCGCCAGCCGATGGAGCCGATGCGGGCCGACCTGATCGAGCTGTTCGAGACCGACGAGCTGAAGAAGTACCTCACCGCCGAGGAACTGCCCGGGAGCATCGCCGGGGCCACCGCGGTCGAGGACGGCCGGACCGGCGAGGAGGGCGACCGATGAGCTACGAGGCGAAGTTCAAGGTCTGGCGGGGCGACGACGGCGACGGCGAGCTGGTCGACTACACCGTGGAGGTGAACGAGGGCGAGGTCGTCCTGGACATCATCCACCGGCTGCAGGCGACGCAGGCGCCCGACCTGGCGGTCCGCTGGAACTGCAAGGCGGGCAAGTGCGGGTCGTGCTCGGCCGAGGTCAACGGCATGCCGCGGCTGATGTGCATGACCCGGATGTCGACCTTCACCGAGGACGAGACGATCACCGTCACCCCGGTCCGCACCTTCCCGGTGATCCGCGACCTGGTCACCGACGTGTCGTTCAACTACGAGAAGGCGCGGCAGGTCCCCTCGTTCGACCCCGGCGACGTCGGGCCGGGCGAGTTCCGGATGCAGCAGGTCGACGTGGAGCGCTCGCAGGAGTTCCGCAAGTGCATCGAGTGCTTCCTGTGCAACAACGTCTGCCACGTCGTCCGCGACCATGAGGAGAACAAGCCGGGCTTCGCCGGGCCCCGGTTCCTGATGCGCACCGCCGAGCTGCAGATGCACCCGGCCGACGTCGCCGACCGCCGCGAGATGTCGCGCGACGTGCAGGGCCTCGGCTTCTGCAACATCACCAAGTGCTGCACCGAGGTCTGCCCCGAGCACATCAAGATCACCGACAATGCGCTGATCCCGCTGAAGGAGGAGGTCGTCGACCGCCGCTACGACCCGGTGGTGTGGCTCGGCACCAAGCTCGGCATCGTCAAGAAGGCGCACGACACCCCGCCCGCCTGACGCCCCGGGGGCACGCCGGCGGGCGGCGTGCCCCCGCACCGCCGCCCGCCGCGCCGCCGTTCCCCACGAACGCCGCCGGTGCCGCCGGCCGTCCGGCCGGGGCACGTCGTGGTCCACGGTGGCGCGGCGGGACGGCGTTGAATAGGGACGAGTGCACAGAACGCGTGATGCGTTCGTGATTGAAGTAAGAGTTACCCAGACGGACATGTCCCTTTAGCTTGGAGACATGAGCGTGCTGGAACCGGGCTCGTTCCTCGCCGAGCTGTCCCCGCAGGACCGGGCCGACCTGGAAGACCGCGGCCGGATCCGCGAGTTCGCCCGCGGCGAGGTGCTCTTCCAGGAGGGCGAGCGGTCCTCCTGGGTGGCGGTGCTGCTCACCGGCCGCGTCAAGGCCTTCTCCAACCGCGAGCACGGCGGCGAGGCGCTGCTGGCGGTGCGCGGCCCCGGCTCGCTGCTCGGCGAGGTCGCCGCGATCGACCGGCGGCCCCGGTCGGCGACCGTCACCACACTGGAACCGGCCCGCGCGCTCGCGCTCACCGCCGAGGACTTCATGGGCTTCCTGCGCACGCACGGCGCCGCGTCCATCCTGATCATGAAGACGCTGTGCGAGCGGTGGCGCGACGCCGACCGCAAACGCGCCGAGTTCGGCATGTTCGACGCCACCGGCCGGGTCGCCGAACGGCTGGTCGAGCTCGCCGAGCGCTTCGGCGTCCCCTACAGCGGCGGCGGGGGCAAGAGCGTGCGGATCACCTTGAACCTGTCGCAGGAGGAACTGGCCGGCTGGGTCGGCGCGTCCCGGGAGGCCGTCAGCAAGGCGCTGCGCACGCTGCGCGCGGACGGCCTGGTCGAGACCGGCCGCCGCAGGGTCATCGTGCACGACCTGCAGGCGCTGCGCGAGCACGCCCGCTGACCGCGCGCCGGCCCCGCCGGACCGGGGCCGTACTGTGTGCAGGGTGCAGTTACAGCAGCTCGCGTACTTCGTCGCCGTCGCCGAGGTCCGGCACTTCACCCAGGCGGCGGAACTCCTGCGGATCGCCCAGCCGTCGCTGTCCAAGCAGATCCGGGCGCTGGAGGCCGAGCTCGGCGCGTCGCTGTTCAGCCGCGCCCGCGGCAACATCACGCTGACACCCGCCGGGGAGGCGCTGCTGCCGACGGCCAAACGGATCCTCGCCGACGTCGAGACCGCCCGGCTGGAGGTGCAGGAGCTGGCCGGGCTGCGCCGCGGCCGGGTCCGGCTCGGCGCGACGCCGTCCCTGTGCGCCGGGCTGCTCGGCGACGTGCTGCGCCGCTTCCACGACGCCTTCCCCGGCATCCGCATCCTGGTCGAGGAGGGCGGCTCGCGCGACCTGGTCCGCGAGCTGACCCGCGGCTCGCTGGACCTGGCACTGGTCATCCTGCCGCTGCACGGCGACCCGCCGCTGGACACCACCCCGATCCTGCGCGAGCACCTGGTCGTCGCCTCGCCGGTGGAGCCCGGCGCGCGCGGCGACCGCGCGCCCGCGCACATGCCGCGCCGCGCCCACCTGCGGATCTCCGACCTGCGCAACCGGCCGATGGTGATGTTCCGCTCCGGCTACGACCTGCGCGAGGCCACCATCGGCGCCTGCCGGGCCGCCGGGTTCGAGCCGCGCTTCGCCGTCGAGGGCGGCGAGATGGACGCGGTGCTGCGGTTCGTCGAGGCGGGCCTCGGCATCGCGGTCGTGCCGAGCATGGTGCTGGCCGGGCGGCCGGGGCTGCGCGGCACCCCGCTGGTGCTGAGCGAGGCCGAGGAGGACGCCGCGGCGCGGCGCGGGCAGCCCGGCCCCGGCCTGCAGCGCACGATCGCCCTCGCGCACCGCAAGGACGTGGACCTCACCCACGCGGCCCGCGCCTTCCAGGACACCCTGGAGACCTTCCTGGTGGAGGCGGCCCTCGCCGGCAGCCTCCCGGCGGGCGTGGAGACCCTGGTCACCGGGTCCTGAACGCGAAAGCGCCCCGGGCCAGGGGCCGGGGCGCTCTCGATCGCTCAAGCAGGACTACCTGGAGGCAACCGCTGGCGGGCCGCAATGGAGTCCGCTGGTCGGGTACCAGCGGAGATGCCGAGCGACCAGGTCAGCCTAGCGAGCAGCCGGTGCAGGCATGCTCACTTTCGGCGACCGCCGGCGGTCGCCTTGATGTAGTCGTGGTTCAGGCGGCCGATGACGTCCAGCGGGATGCCCTTCGGGCAGGCCACGGTGCACTCGCCGGTGTTGGTGCAGCCGCCGAAGCCCTCCTCGTCGTGGGTCTCCAGCATGCCGACGACGCGGTCCCAGCGCTCGGGCTGGCCCTGCGGCATCAGGCCGAGGGCGGTGACCTTGGCGCCGAGGAACAGCGCCGCCGAGCCGTTCGGGCAGGCCGCGACGCAGGCGCCGCAGCCGATGCACTCGGCCGCCTCGAAGGCGCGGTCGGCGTCGGGCTTCGGCACCGGGACCGAGTGGGCCTCGGGGGCGGTGCCGGTCGGCGCCGAGATGTAGCCGCCGGACTGGATGATCCGGTCGAACGCGCCGCGGTCCACGACCAGGTCCTTGACGACCGGGAACGCCTTGGCGCGCCACGGCTCGACGTCGATGACCTCGCCGTCCTTGAACTTGCGCATGTGCAGCTGGCAGGTGGTGGTGTTGCGCTCGGGGCCGTGCGGGGTCCCGTTGATGACCAGGGAGCACATGCCGCAGATGCCCTCGCGGCAGTCGTGGTCGAACGCCACGGGCTCTTCGCCCTCGGCGATCAGCTTCTCGTTGAGGACGTCCAGCATCTCCAGGAACGAGGCGTCGGGCGAGATGTCGTCGATGGGGTACTCGACCATCTTGCCCTTGTCGGCGGCGTTCGTCTGGCGCCAGATGCGCAGGGTCAGCTTCATTACTTGTACGACCTCTGGGTGGGCTTGACGTATTCGAACTCGAGGGCTTCCTTGTGCAGGACGGGCTGCTCGCCCTCGCCCGCCCACTCCCAGGCGGCGACGTAGGCGAAGTTGGCGTCGTCGCGCTTGGCCTCGCCGTCCTCGTCCTGGCTCTCGGCGCGGAAGTGGCCGCCGCAGGACTCGGCGCGGTGCAGCGCGTCGATCACCATGAGCTCGCCGAGTTCGAGGAAGTCGGCGACGCGGCCGGCCTTCTCCAGCTGCTGGTTCAGCTCGTCGCCCTTGCCGGTGACCTTCAGCCGGGTCCAGAACTCCTCGCGCAGCGCCGGGATGAGCTCCAGCGCCTTGCGCAGGCCCTCCTCGGTACGTTCCATGCCGCAGTACTCCCACATGATGTGGCCGAGCTCGCGGTGGAAGGAGTCGACGGTGCGGTCGCCGTCGATGGACAGGAACTTCTCGACCTGGTCCTTGACCCGGGTCTCGGCCTCGGCGACCGCGGTCTCGGCGACCGGCGGCAGCTCGGTGCGGGCGATGTAGTCGCCGACGGTGTTCGGCAGCACGAAGTACCCGTCGGCCAGGCCCTGCATCAGCGCGGACGCGCCGAGGCGGTTGGCGCCGTGGTCGGAGAAGTTGGCCTCGCCGATGACGAACAGGCCGGGGATGTTGGACTGCAGGTCGTAGTCGACCCACAGGCCGCCCATCGTGTAGTGCACGGCGGGGTAGATGCGCATCGGGGTGTCGTAGGGGTTCTCGCCCGTGATGCGCTCGTACATCTCGAACAGGTTGCCGTACTTGGCCTCGACGGACTTGCGGCCGAGCCGCTCGATCGCGTCGGCGAAGTCCAGGTAGACGCCGAGGCCGCCGGGGCCGACGCCGCGGCCCTCGTCGCAGACGTTCTTGGCGGCGCGCGAGGCGATGTCGCGCGGCACCAGGTTGCCGAAGGAGGGGTAGATGCGCTCGAGGTAGTAGTCGCGCTCGTCCTCGGGGATCGACGACGGCTTGCGCTCGTCGCCGGCCTTCTTCGGCACCCAGACGCGGCCGTCGTTGCGCAGCGACTCCGACATCAGGGTCAGCTTGGACTGGTGGTCGCCGCTGACCGGGATGCAGGTCGGGTGGATCTGGGTGTAGCAGGGGTTGGCGAAGTAGGCGCCGTGCTTGTGCGCCCGCCAGGAGGCGGTGACGTTGGAGCCCATGGCGTTGGTCGACAGGAAGTACACGTTCCCGTAGCCGCCGCTGGCGAGCACGACGGCGTCGCCGGTGTGGTGCGAGATCTCGCCGGTGATCAGGTTGCGGACGACGACGCCGCGGGCGCGGCCGTCCTCCATGATCAGGTCGAGCATCTCGTGCCGGGGGTGCAGCTCGACGTTGCCGGCGTCGACCTGGCGCATGAGGGCCTGGTAGGCGCCGAGGAGCAGCTGCTGCCCCGTCTGGCCGCGGGCGTAGAAGGTGCGCGAGACCTGGGTGCCGCCGAAGGAGCGGTTGTCCAGCAGGCCGCCGTACTCGCGGGCGAAGGGCACGCCCTGCGCGACGCACTGGTCGATGATCTGGGTGGAGATCTCGGCGAGGCGGTGCACGTTGGACTCGCGGGCGCGGAAGTCGCCGCCCTTGACGGTGTCGTAGAACAGCCGGTGCACGCTGTCGCCGTCGTTGCGGTAGTTCTTGGCGGCGTTGATGCCGCCCTGCGCGGCGATGGAGTGGGCGCGGCGCGGGCTGTCCTGGAAGCAGAACTGCACGACGTGGTAGCCGGCCTCGGCGAGGGTGGCGCCGGCCGAGCCGCCGGCCAGGCCGGTGCCGATGATGATGATCTTCTTCTTGCGCTTGTTGGCCGGGTTGACGAGCTTGGCCTCGAACTTGCGCGTGGTCCAGCGGTTCTCGATCGGGCCCTGGGGGGCCTTGGCGTCGGCGATCGGCTCGCCGGACTTGTAGAAGCTGTCGGTCATGTTCAGCTCACCCATCCGAAGGTGATGGAAACCGGGGCGGCGATGAAGCCGAGGGCGATCACGACGGAGAGGGCGCCGGCCAGCAGGCGCAGGCTCTTCTCGTTGCGGCGGGAGCGCAGGCCGAGGGAGTTGAAGGCGCTCCAGACGCCGTGCCACAGGTGCAGTCCGACCAGCAGGACGGCGAGGACGTACCAGATGGTGATGTACCAGCGGGAGGGGTCGAAGTCGGCGACGACCCGCTCGTAGGGGGTGGCGTCGGAGCCCTTGGGGTTCACCACGAAGAAGGTGAGGTCCAGCAGGTGCCAGATGATGAACAGCAGCACGATGACGCCGCCGTACCGCATCGTGTGGGTGGCATAGCCGTGCGCGTGCGACTTCTTCTTCGAGTGGTACTTCACCGGGCGGGCTGCGCGCGCGCGGCGCGCCAGCGATGTCGCCGACCAGATGTGCAGGACGACCGCGAGGCCGAGGACGACCTCGGTGAGCGTCAGCACGGTGCGGTGCGGCACGGCGGGCTCGCCCACGGTGCGCAGCCAGTGCGCGTAATGGTTGAAGTCCTCCGCCCCGAGGAAGATCTTCAGGTTGCCCACCATGTGCAGGACCAGGAACATCACCAGGATGCCGCCGGTCACCGCCATCACGGCCTTCTTGCCGACGGTCGATCGATAGATCGCAGGTATCGCTATAGCCACGCCCGCAAGGTATGCCTGCCTCGGTAAAGACTTCCAAGTCATCACCGCACTTGTTTCGATAGCCTGAGGCTATGAACAGTGTGGGAGCGGGGTTTTCCTACACCGCGTCAGGCCCGCTTAGTGAGGGACCTCACAGGGGGTGCGGGAACTCGCGGGCCGGTTCAGGGGCGATGTGACAACAGCAGCACGGCGAGGTCGTCGGCGAGTGAGTCGCCGTTCAGCCGCTCCACCTCGGTGACGAGCGCGTCGATCAGCGCCCGTCCCGCCGCGCCCCGCCGCTGCGCCGCGGCGGCCAGCCGGGTGAGGCCGTCGGTGCCGAGCCGGTCGGCCGAGCCGGGGCCGACGCGGCCCTCGATGATGCCGTCGGTGTAGAGCATCAGGCCCCAGGACTCGCCGAGGTCGATCTCGGTGGTCGGCCACTCGGCGCCGGGCACCAGGCCGAGGGCGGGGCCGTGCCCGTAGTCGGGCAGCGGCGCGACCTGCGGCGGGCCGCCGGGCACGTCGCGGAACAGCAGCGGCGCCGGGTGGCCCGCCAGGTGCATCCGGGCGGTGCGCCGCGACGGCGCGATCGTCACCATGCACAGCGTCGTGAAGATCTCCTCGCTGCGCCGCTCGTGCCCGAGCACGGTGTCCAGGGTGCCCAGCAGCTGCTCGCCGGTGTGCCCGGCCAGCACCAGGGTCCGCCACGCCATGCGCAGCTGGACGCCGAGCGCGGCCTCGTCGGGGCCGTGCCCGCACACGTCGCCGATCATCAGGTGGACGGCGCCGCCCTCGGTCTGCACGGTGTCGTAGAAGTCGCCGCCGAGCAGCGCCCGGCGGCGGCCGGGCCGGTACCGGGTGTGGTGCCGCAGCGCCGGGTCGTCGATCAGCGGGACCGGCAGCAGGCCGCGCTCCAGCCGGGCGTTCTCGCGGCCGAGGATGCGCGCCTCGACCAGGCGCCGCTCGGTCTCCTCGGCGCGCTTGCGCTCGATCGCGTAGCGGATGGCGCGGGCCAGCAGCGGCCCGTCGACCTGCTGCTTGACCAGGTAGTCCTCGGCGCCGGCGGCGACGGCCTGGACGCCCAGGTGCGCGTCGTCCAGCCCGGTCAGCACCACCACGGCGGCGGTGCCCGACAGCGCCAGCACCTCGCGCAGCCCGTCGATGCGGTCGACGCCGGGCGCCGACAGGTCGACCACGATGCACTGGATGCGGCGGGTGAGCTTGCGGCGGGCCGAGTCCAGGTCGCCGGCGACGGTCATCCGGGCGTCCAGGCCGCTGCCCTGGAGCATCCGCTCGACCAGGAAGACGTCGGAGGGGTCGTCGTCGATGAGGAGCAGCTCGACGGTCTCCTCGGCGGCCGGGGAGACGGGGTGCTGCTGATGGCTGAGGGTGCTCACAAAGGGTTCCGGACTGTCGGCGGGCTGGCGCACTGGCAACGGCCGGGCCGCCCCGGGGGTTCCGGCGCCGCCTCGCGGACGAGGCCGGGGCCGGTCCGGCGGGACGGACCGTGCCGGGCAGCGGCATCTGCCCAGCCGCCAAGGTCCCGGCGCGAGGAGCGGAGGAACATCGCTCCCGTACCTGTCCGACTTTAGCGCCTTCCCTCGCGGGCACGCACCCCCCGAGGGGGCCGGAACGGGCGCCGGGCACCGCCGGAAAACCGTTCGTGCCGGAGCGGGGCCGCCGCTTACCGTCGACGGGTGAAGCGCTTACCGGTCCAAGATCCAGGTACGCCCGTCCATCGGACGCCGGGGCGCTACCTGCGCTGGCTGGTGCGCGTACAGCGGCGCGGCGTGGCGGGGTCCGTGCTGTTCGCCGTGGTCTGGATGCTCAGCCAGGCGCTGATGCCGGCCGTGGTCGGCCGCGCGATCGACCGGGGCGTGGCCGCCCGCGACGGGGACGCGCTGCTGGCCTGGTCGGCGGCGCTGCTCGGCCTCGGCGCCCTGCAGGCCATGGCCGGCGTGTTCCGGCACCGGCTGTCGGTCTTCGTCTGGCTCGGCACCGCCTACCGGACCGTCCAGGTGGTCACCCGGCAGGCGTCCCGGCTCGGCGCGACGCTGCCGAGGCGGATGAGCGCGGGCGAGGTCGTCAGCGTCGGCGTCTCCGACGTCGCGCACCTCGGCGACGCGGTCGACATCCTCGGCCGCGGCACGGGCGCGGTCGTGGGGATCGTCGTCGTGGCGGGGATGCTGCTCGGCACCTCGCCGCGGCTCGGGCTGGTCGTGCTGATCGGGGTCCCGGTGATCCTGGCGGCGGCCGCGCCGCTGCTGCGCCCGCTGCAGGCGCGCGAGGAGCGGCACCGCGAGCTGGTCGGTGAGCTGAACTCGCGCGCCACCGACCTGGTCGCGGGGCTGCGGGTGCTGCGCGGCGTCGGCGGCGAGGAGCTGTTCGCGGGCCGCTACCGGGACGACTCGCAGCGGGTGCGGCGGGCCGGCGTGGACGTCGCGCGCGCCGAGTCGATGCTGAGCGGCGCCGAGATCCTGCTGCCCGGCCTGCTGGTCGCGCTGGTCACCTGGCTCGGCGCGCGGTACGCCGCGGCCGGGACGATCAGCGTCGGGCAGCTGGTGGCGTTCTACGGCTACGCGGTGTTCCTGATCCAGCCGCTGAAGACGCTGGGCGAGGCGGCGGGCAAGCTGACCAAGGGCCGTGTCGCGGCGGGCCGCGTCGTGCGGCTGCTCGCGCTGGAGCCCGAGCTGCCCGACACCGGCACCGTCCGCCCGGCCGGACCGGCGGAGCTGGTGGACACGGCGTCGGGCTTCGTGGCGCGGCCCGGCGTGTTCACCGCGATCGCTGCGTCCGACCCGCGCGACGCGCAGGCCATCGCCGACCGCCTCGGCCGGTACGCCGGCGGCGACGTCACCTACGGCGGCGTGCCGCTGCGCGACGTCGCCGGCCTGCGGGAACGGGTGCTGGTCGCGGTCAACGAGGACCGGCTGTTCGCCGGGCCGCTGTGGGAGGGCCTGCGCCCCGCCCGCGGCGGCGGCGACCTCGCCATGGCGGTCGAGGCGGCCTGCGCCGCGGACGTGGTCGCCGCGGCCGGGCCGGACGCCCGCGTCGCCGAGGCCGGCCGGGAGTTCTCCGGCGGGCAGCAGCAGCGGCTCCGGCTCGCCCGCGCCCTCGCCGCCGACCCCGAGGTGCTGGTGCTGGTCGAGCCGACCAGCGCCGTCGACGCCCACACCGAGTCCCGCATCGCCGCCCGGCTCGGCGAGGCGCGCGCGGGCCGCACCACGGTCGTGTGCACCACCAGCCCGCTGGTGCTGGACCGCGCCGACCATGTCGTCTACGTCGAGCACGGCCGGGTGGCCGCCGAAGGCGCCCACCGCGACCTGCTGGGCAGCGCGCCGCGCTACGCCGCGTGCGTCACCAGGGGAATGTGATGAGTACTGCGAGCCGCCGCGCGGCGGCTGGACCGAGGAGCCTACGACGAGGGAAGCCGTCGCGTGAGACGGCGGCGAGCCGCCGAGCGGAGGCGAGGCAATGAGCACGGTTCTGCCCGTCGCCGATACGGCGCGGGTGCGGGCCTACGCGCGGCGGCTCGTGCTGCGCCATCCGCGCCCGCTGGCGGCCGCGCTGGTGCTGCACATCCTCGCCGCCGTCACCGGCCTGGTCGCGCCGCGCCTGCTCGGCGACCTGGTCGACGGCGTGACCCGCGGCACCGCCCACATCGACCGGGTCGCCCTCGCTATCGCCGCGTTCGTGGTCGCGCAGGGCGTGCTCACCCGGTACGCCTACCTGGCCTCGGCCCGGCTCGGCGAGCGGGTGCTGGCCGGGCTGCGCGAGGAGTTCGTGACGCGGGTGCTGGCGCTGCCGCTGCCCGTCGTGGAGCGGGCCGGCACCGGCGACCTGGTCAGCCGCTCCTCGCGGGACGTCGAGCAGCTCGGCACGAGCGTCCGGTACGCGGTGCCCGAGACGGTCATCGCGGTGATCGTCACCGGGTTCACCCTCGGCGCGCTCGCGCTCACCGGCCCGCTGCTGATGCTGCCGTGCCTGGTCGCGGTCCCGCTGCTGTGGGGCGTGATGCGCTGGTACCTGCGCCGCGCCATCGGCGGCTACCTGCGCGAGGGCGCGGCGTGGGCCGAGCTCACCGACGGCCTCGCCGAGACCGTGCAGGGCGCGCGCACGGTCGAGGCGTTCGGGCTGGCCGGGCGGCGGCGCCGGCGCGGCGACGACGACATCGCCCGCAGCTTCGCCGCCGAGCGCTACACCCTCGGGCTGCGCACCGTGCTGTACCCGGTGATCGAGATCGGGTTCGTGCTGCCGGTCGCGGCGTGCCTGCTGGTCGGCGGCTGGTTCCATCTGCGCGGGATGGCCACCCTCGGCCAGGTCACCGCCGCCGCCCTGTACGCGCAGCAGCTGATGGCGCCGATCGAGGCGCTGCTCACCTGGCTGGACGAGCTGCAGCTCGGCGGCTCGTCGCTGGCCCGGCTGCTCGGCGTCGGCGACGCCGCGCCGGCCCGTGTTCCGGACCGCGCGCGCCCGGCGGGGGAACGGCTGACCGCGCGCGGCGTCCGCTATGCCTACCGGCCCGGCCACGACGTCCTGCACGGCGTGGACCTGGACCTGCGGCCCGGCGAGCGCCTGGCGGTGGTCGGGCCGAGCGGCGCCGGCAAGTCCACCCTCGGCCGCCTGCTGGCCGGGGTGGACGCCCCGCGCGCCGGGTCGGTCACCGTCGGCGGGGCGCCGCTGGCGGACCTGCCGCTCGCCGCGCTGCGCGGCCACGTCGCGCTGGTCACCCAGGAGCACCACGTGTTCCGCGGCACGCTGCGCGACAACCTGGTGATGGCGCGCCCGGACGCGCCGGAGGAGCGGATCGCCGCCGCGCTGGAGGCCGTCGCCTGGGACGGGCCCGGCCTGGACGCCGCCGTCGGCGCGGGCGGCGCGGCGCTGTCCCCGGCGCAGGCGCAGCAGCTCGCGCTGGCCCGGCTGGTGCTCGCCGACCCGCACACCCTGGTGCTGGACGAGGCGACCTCGCTGCTGGACCCGCGCGCCGCCCGCCGCCTGGAGCGGTCGCTGGCCGCCGTCCTGGACGGCCGGACGGTCGTGGCGATCGCGCACCGGCTGCACACCGCGCACGACGCCGACCGCGTCGCGGTGGTGGAGGACGGCCGGATCAGCGAGCTCGGCACCCACGACGAGCTGATCGCCGCGGACGGCTCCTACGCCGCCCTGTGGCGCAGCTGGCACGGTGAGCAGGAGCCCGCCGCCGACCGGTAGTCCCGGCGGCGGGCCCCGCCGTCACAGGTTCTTCTTGAGGTAGTCGACCTGCAGCAGCAGCAGGTTCTCGGCGACCTCTTCCTGCGGCGTCATGTGGGTGACACCCGACAGGGGCAGCACGGTGTGCGGGCGGCCGGCGGCGACGAGTTCTGAGGAGAGCCGCAGTGTGTGTGCGGCGACCACGTTGTCGTCGGCCAGGCCGTGGATGAGCATGAGCGGGCGGGTGAGTTTCCCGGCCATCTCGATCAGCGAGTTCGCGGCGTAGTTCTCCGGCTCCTCGTCGGGGTGGCCGAGGTAGCGCTCGGTGTAGTGGGTGTCGTAGAGGCGCCAGTCGGTCACCGGCGCGCCCGCGATGCCCGCGTGGAACACGTCGGGCCGCGCCAGCACCGCCAGCGCGGCGAGCCAGCCGCCGAACGACCAGCCGCGGATGCCGACCCGGTCCAGGTCCAGCGCGTCGGGGTGCTGCCGGGCCGCCTCGATCAGCGCGGTGATCTGGTCCTCCAGCACCGGCCCGGTGAAGTCGCCGTGCACCGCGCGCTCCCAGTCCGGGCCGCGGCCCGGGGTGCCGCGGCCGTCGGCGATGACGACGGCGAAGCCCTGGTCGGCGAGCCACTGCGCCTCGCAGTAGGCGCGCTGGACGGCGAGGACGCGCTGCGCGTGCGGGCCGCCGTAGGGGTCCATCAACACCGGCAGTTTGCCCTGGCCGGGCTCCCAGCCGGTCGGCAGCAGCACCGCGGTGCGGATCTCGCGGTCACCGGCGCGCAGCAGCTCGACCTTCGGCGTGATCGACGGCGTCTCGGCGTACGACGCGACGGGGTGGACGCCGCCGGGCCCGCGCACCTCGGCCTCCGAGCCCGGCGCGTCCAGCCGGGCGCCCGCGACGACGGTGACCTCGCCGGAGCGGACGCCGCTGAACACGCCCTGCCCCTCGGTGAGCCGGGTCGGTCCGTCCGGCCGGTAGAGCCACAGGTGGATCTCGGTGGGCTCCTCGGAGGCGGTGAACAGGATCTCCTCGCCCTCCACCCCCAGCACGGCCCGCACCTGCAGCCCGCCCGGGGTGACCGGCTCGCCCGCGACGGTGATGCGGCGGGTGCCGGTCTCGCGGTCCTCGGCGATCCACACCAGCTCGCCGCCGCCGGTCCGCGCCGGGATGCCCGGCACGATCTCCGACCAGACCGGGTCGTGCGCGTTCAGCAGCAGCGTGGTCTCGCCGCCGAGCGGGTCGACCTTCAGCACCCGCTGGGAGCGCTGGTCCCGGGACTGCACGACGATCAGCAGCCCGTGCCGGTCCCAGCCGGCGGTGACGACGTAGGGGAACTCGCCGCGGTCCCAGGCGACGCCGGTGCGGCCGCCGTCCACGTTCAGCAGCACCAGGCCGACGATGGCGTTGGGGGTGCCGGCCGCCGGGTAGGCGATCTCGGTCGCGGGCCGGTCGGGGTTGGCCGGGTCGGCGATCGTCCAGCGGTGCACCGGGGTCTCGTCGACCCGCGCGACCAGCAGCGTCCCGCCGTCGGGCGACCACCAGTAGCCGCGCATCCGGTTCATCTCCTCGGCCGCGATGAACTCGGCGAGGCCGTAGGAGATCTGGTCGCTCTCGGGCTGGACGAGGGCGCGGTCATCGGTGCCGTCCATCTCGATGACGCGCAGGGTGCGGCCCGACACGTAGGCGACGCGGCGGCCGGCCGGGTCGGGGCGCGGGTCGAACACCGGCGTCTGCGCGGGCAGGACGCGGACCTGGCCGGAGGCGAGGTCGGCGACGTACAGCTGCCCGCCGAGGGTGAACACGGCCTGCTTGGCATCGCGGTCGGTGGCGTACCCGACGATCCCGCCGGCCTGCTCGCGCGCGCGCTCGCGGCGGGCGCGTTCCTCCGCGGGCAGGTTCTCCTCGCCCGGGACGTTCAGCGCGGCCGGGTCGGCGACGAGGCGCTCCTCGCCGGTGGCGGTGTCCAGCGTCCACAGGCAGGTGACCGGGTCGTCGCCGCCCTGGGTGCGCAGGAAGATCACGAACGACCCGTCCGGCGCGATCTGGAAGGAGCGCGGGACGCCGAGGGTGAACCGCCGGGTGCGGGCACTCTGCCGCGGATAGCTGATGCTCATGGACCGAGTCTGCCAGCCGGGTCCGCCGCCTGAACGGCCGCCCACCCGGGGATCGGCGCATTGTCAGCGACATTGTCAGTCTTTGCCGGTAATGTCCCGGCGACGCCGTTCGCGATCATGCGAGCGGCCCCCTCCCCGCCCCTCCGAAGGGATGCCTGTATGTCCCGACTTCTTCGCCCCGTGCTCGCCGGAACCGCGCTGGGCGCCGCGGTCCTCGGCCTCGCCGTTCCCGCCCAGGCCGCCCCCGGCTGGCGCATCACGCACCGGACCGCCGCCGACTACCGGGAGCTGCACGACGTCACCGCGCTGAACGCCACGACCGCCTGGGCGGTCGGGTCCAGGCAGGACTCGATCATGCTGGTCGAGCGCTGGGACGGCCGGGCCTGGCGGGAGATGCCCGTCCCCGCCGCCCTCGCCCCCGAGAAGAACGCCGTGCTCGAACGGGTCGTGGCGACCTCGGCCAAGGACGTGTGGGCCATCGGCGCGGCCCGCAAGGACGGCGTCGACGGTCTGACCATCTTCGGCGTGCACTGGGACGGCACACGCTGGACCGGCCGCACGTTCGCCAAGAACGCCTGGCTCAACGACGTCACCACCACCGGCGCCCCCGGCGAGGTCTGGGTCTCGGGCGGCGGCGCCCCGTGCAAGGCGTGGTCGTGCAAGCAGTGGATCCAGCGCTTCGACGGCAAGACCTGGCGCGCGGTGCCGGTCCCCAACGACGGGGCCTACCGCCTCGGCGCCCGCAAGGGCACCGGCGTGTGGGCGTCGGCCGACCTCACCAAGCACAACACCCGGGAGAGCCGGCAGAGCCTCACGCGGTGGACCGGCAAGAAGTGGCAGGCCGTCGCCGCACCCAAGTTCTCGGTGCCCAAGGCGTACGAAGCCATCTTCAGTGACATCCACGCCGTCGGTCCCAAGGACGTGTGGGCCACCGTGTCGTTCCAGAACTCCGCCGGGGGCGGCTACCTCAATAAGAGCGCGCTCGTCCACTGGAACGGCAAGAAGTGGAAGCAGTACCCCGTCAAGGCCAAGCGGCTGGTGTCCCTGGCCCACGACGGGAAGAAGGGCTTCTGGATGGCCTCCTCCAGCGGCTCCGACCTCTTCCACATCGCCGATGCCAAGGTCTCGGCCGTCGCGGTGCCCAGCTGGGGCGGGCGTGACGGCGACTACGGCGACCTGGCGCTGATCCCGGGCACCAGGTCCCTGTGGGCCGCGGGGACCCTGGGCCGCCAGGGCGTCATCTGGAAGTACGGCGCGTAGGGCGATCCGCCCGCGATCACAGGGTTGAACCACGCCGGTGGGGAACGACCGGTGATCGCGGGCGGGCTCGCGTAAGCTCAAGACTTCGCCCCGAGGGTTATAAGGAGTGTCCATGCCGGAGCTGCAGCCGGGAGATCCCCGGCGGCTGGGGTCGTACGAGATCCTGGAGCGCCTGGGTGAGGGCGGCCAGGGGGTCGTCTACCTGGGCGTGGACGGGAACGGGGCCAAGGCGGCGATCAAGCTGCTGCGGGCCGACCTGACCGAGGACGCCTCGGCGCGCAACCGGTTCGTCCGGGAGGCGCAGGCGGCCAAGCAGGTCGCGCGGTTCTGCACCGCGCAGGTCCTGGAGGCCGACATGGCCGGGGACCGCCCCTACATCGCCAGCGAGTACGTGCCCGGGCCGTCGCTGTACCGGCAGATCACCCAGGAGGGGCCGATCACCGGCGCCGCGCTGGAGCGCCTGGCGATCGGCATGGCGACCGCGCTGGTGGCGATCCACCAGGCCGGGATCGTGCACCGCGACTTCAAGCCGCACAACGTGATCATGGCGCCGGACGGGCCGCGGGTGATCGACTTCGGTATCGCGCGGGCCCTGGACGTCGGGCAGACCGCGGCGACCAAGGCGATCGGCACCCCCTCCTACATGGCGCCCGAGCAGGTCGCCGGGGCGCAGCTGACCGAGGCGGTGGACGTGTGGGCGTGGGCGGCGACGCTGGTGTTCGCCGCGACCGCCCGCCCGCCGTTCGGCGACGACACCGTGGTCGCGGTGATCAACCGGGTGATGAACGAGCCCCCCTCGCTGCAGGGCGTGCCGGCCGACATCGCGCCGCTGATCGCGGCCTGCCTGGTCAAGGAGCCCGAGCGGCGGCCGACCGCGCAGCAGCTGATGATGAACCTGATCGGGGCGGGCCCGGTGGGCCAGACCCGGGCGGAGGACGCGGCGCAGGCGACCACGTTCCTGGCCGAGGGCGAGCACATGGCGGCGGGCGCGCCGCTGCCGCCGCCGCACACCACGATGCCGGCCGCCGGCGGCGGCACCCAGCGGGTGTCCCCGGCCGCGTACGCCGGCACGCTCCCGCCCGCGCCCGGCTTCGACGACACCCGCGACGGCGGCTACGGCGGCGGCGGGTACGGCGGCGGGTACGAGCCCGAGCGCAGGTCCAAGATGCCGATCGTCGCGGCGGTCGTCGCGATCGCGGTGCTGGCGCTGGTCGTCGGGATCGCGATGGCCAAGATGGGCGGCGACGGCAAGCCGTCGGACTCCGGTTCCCCGGCGCCGAGCACCAGCGCCTCGGGGTCGCAGTCGGAGGACGACACCCCGTCCGAGCAGCCGACCCGCACCCGCCGCCCGCGCACCGTCGAGCCGACGACCGAGGCGCCGACGACGCCGACCGAGCGGCCCACGGTCCCGACCGAGGAGCCGACCACGCCGGCCACCGAGCCGACGGTCCCGACCAAGGCGCCCACCGAGCCGACCAAGAAGCCGCCGAAGACCGGCGGCCCGGGCGGCACCGATCCGGGCGCCGGCGGGCAGGGCCACGACACCGGGACCGGCGCCCGCCAGTAGCGGGAGGGCGGTCGCCCCGGGCGGTCCGCGTGCTGAGTACGGTTGGTCCATGACCGAGCCGCGCATCCTGTTCGTCCACGCCCACCCGGACGACGAGACCATCGGGACCGGGGCGACCATGGCCAAGTACGCGGCCGAGGGCGCGCACGTCACCCTGGTCACCTGCACGCTGGGCGAGGAGGGCGAGGTCATCCCTCCCGAGCTGCGCCATCTGGCCGCCGACAAGGAGGACCGGCTCGGCGAGCACCGGATCGGGGAGCTGGCGCGGGCGTGCGCGGCGCTCGGCGTCGCCGACCACCGGTTCCTCGGCGGCGCGGGCCGCTGGCGCGACTCGGGCATGATGGGCGCCCCGTCCAACGACGACCCGCGCTGTTTCTGGCGGGCCGACCTGGACGAGGCCGCCGGCGCCCTCGCCGAGGTGGTCCGCGAGGTGCGGCCGCAGGTGGTCGTCACCTACGACGACAACGGCAACTACGGGCATCCCGACCACATCCAGGCGCACCGGGTGACGCTGCGGGCCGTGGAGCTGGCCGCCGACCCGCGGTGGGCGGGCGGCGAGCCGTGGCGGGTCGCCAAGCTCTACGCCTACGCCACGCCCCGCACCGTGCTGGCCCGCGCGATCGCGGTGATGCGCGAGGCCAAGCTGCCGTTCGACCGCGTCGCGGGCCTGGACGAGCTCGGCTCGGGGGTGCCGGACGGGCAGATCACCACGGCGGTCGACGCGCGCGCGTACCTGCCGGCCAAGCTGGCGGCGCTGCGCGCGCACCGCACGCAGGTGACGGTGGCGCCCGAGGCCGTCGGCCCCTACTTCGCGCTGTCGAACAACCTCGGGCAGCAGGCGTTCGGCACCGAGTACTTCACGCTGCTGGCCGGGGAGGCGGGGCCGCCCGGCCCCGGCGGGCGCGAGACCGACCTGTTCGCCCGGCTAACCTGACCTCCGTGGACAAGGACGGCGAGGCGCCCCCGGCGCCGGAGGCAGACGATCCGCCCGGGCTGACGGCGGCGGGCACCGCCCCGGCCGGGGAGGGGCCGGTGGAGGCGTTCGTGACGGGCGCGGCGTACGCGGCGCTGGCCCTGCTCGGCGGCGTCGTCGGCGTGCTCGGCTCGTTCGCGCAGGACTGGCAGCCCGCGGGGCTGCCGGTGGCGTCGGTCGCGCTCATCGTGCTGAACCTCGCGCTGGTGTGGCTGGCGGGCCGCGGCATGGGCGGGCGGCTGGGCGCGGTGATCCCGGCGGCGGCGTGGATGGCGGTGGTGTTCGTCATGTCCACCAAGCGCGCCGAGGGCGACCTGGTGGTGCCGGGCACCACGGCGGGCTATGTGTTCATCGTCGGCGGGATGGTGGCCGCGGTGGCCGGCGCGGCGCTGGTGCCGTCCCGGCGGCCGGCCGGGGAGTGGCTGACCCGGGGGCTGACCGCGGGCGGCGGCCGCACCGGTGGGTAGGCTCGGCGCGCCGTGAACGATGACTCCCTGATCCCCGGTTCCGTGGATCCCGCGCTGTTCCGCCAGGTCACCGGCCGGTTCGCGACCGGTGTCGCGGTCGTCACCACCGTCGTGGACGGCGTCGACCACGCGATGACGGTGAACGCCTTCACCTCGGTGTCGCTGGAGCCGCTGCTGGTGATGATCTGCGTGGAGAAGATCGCCCGGTTCCACGACATGGTGCTGCGGAGCGGCTTTTGGGGCGTGTCGGTGCTCGGCGAGGGGATGCGCGAGGAGTCGCAGTGGTTCGCGACCCGGGGCCGGCCGCTGGAGGGGCAGCTGGACGGCTGGTCCTACCACCGCGGGCCGGCGACGGGCACGGCGGTGTTCACCCGCGCGGTCGCGGCGCTGGAGTGCCGGACGCACGCGGTGCACGCGGCCGGCGACCACAGCATCGTGGTCGGGGAGGTCCTGTCGCTGGACCTCCCCGACCCCGGCGGCAAGCCGCTGATCTTCTACACCGGCGGCTACCGGGCGCTGGGCGGCTAGCCGGCCACGTCCACCGACGTGGCCGCGCCCTTGTCGGCCCGGGCGGGGGTGCGGTAGCCCTTGACGGCCAGGCAGGCCGCCGCCCCCAGGAAGATGATCACGATGGGGGCGATCATCGTGGGCTTCATGGCGTCCACGAACCCGTGCGCGAACACCTGCCCGGCGAGCTGCTGCAGCTGGTGCGCCAGGTCGGGCGGGGTGCCCGGCGGAACGGACTGCGCGCCGTGCTGGCCCGCGCCGACCTCCAGCCCGCCCTCGGCGGCCTTGGCGATCCCCGCGACGAACCCCTCACGGGCCTGCGGCGGCAGCGCCGCGGCCCGCTCGGTGGCCTGGTCGCGCAGCGCGGACGCGAGCTGGTTCTGCAGGACGGCGCCGACGATCGCGCTGCCCAGCACCGAGCCGACCTGCCGGACGGTGTTGTTGACGCCCGACGCGGCGCCGGCGAGCTGCGGCGGCACGTTGCGGGTGGCCTCGGTCGCCATCGGCGCGAACACGCCGCCGATGCCGATCCCGGTCACGATGAACGCGGGCAGGAAGCTCACCCAGGAGGTGCCGACGTCCGCGATCGCGATCACCCACACCATGCCGATCCCGTACAGGACCAGGCCGCCCATCAGGATGAACCGGCCGCCGAAGCGGTCCGACAGCTTGCCCGCGATCGGCGCCAGGAACATCGACACCACCGACGAGGGCGCCATGACCAGGCCCGCCTTCAGCGCGCTGAAGTGCAGCACCGACTGCAGGTAGAACGACATCGGCAGGAACATGCCGATCATGCCGACGGACACGGCCGCGCCGACGAAGTTCAGCACCGCGAAGTTGCGGTCGCGAAACAGCGAGAACGGCACCAGCGGCTCGCTGTCCTGCTGGGTGCGCTGGTAGGCCAGGAAGATCGCGAACAGTACGGCGGCGGCGGCGAACAGGCCCCAGATCCAGGCGTTCCAGTCGAACTTCTGGCCCTCGGTGAGCGCGAAGACCAGGCAGAACAGCGACGCCGAGGCGATCAGCACGCCGAGGATGTCGAAGCGGTGCCGCACGCCGCGCTGCACCGCCGGCAGGATCGGCACCGCCATGGCCAGCACCAGGATGCCGATCGGCAGATTCACGAAGAAGATCCACCGCCAGTCCAGCCAGCTGACCAGCAGGCCGCCGATGGTCGGGCCGGCGATCGTGGACACGCCCGCGACCGCGCCCCACACCCCGAGCGCGGCGCCGCGCCGCTCCGGCGGGAAGGTGCCGATGATGATCGACATGGTCTGCGGCATCAGCAGCGCCGCGCCGAGGCCCTGCACCGCGCGGGCGGCGATGAGCTGCGCGGGGTCCTGGGAGATGCCGCAGGCGAGGCTGGCCAGCGTGAACAGCGTGACGCCGGCGATGAACAGGTTCTTCTTGCCCCACAGGTCGCCCAGGCGGCCGGCGGTGATGAGCAGGACCGCCAGCACCAGGATGTAGGCGTTGGTGATCCACAGCACCTCGTCCAGCGAGGCGTGCAGCTTGTCGACCATGCTCGGGATGGCGATGTTGACGATCGTCAGGTCGAGCAGGGTCATGAAGAACCCGAGGGAGAGCGTTATCAGGATCGCCCACGGGTTTCCGCGCCACTTGGTCACGGGGTCTCCTCGGGGTATGAGCGGCAGGAGGTCATGTCCTCGTCGTCTTTCCAGGTCAGCCGGCCGGTGCGCAGGTCGGCCCCCAGGCCTTGGGTGAATTCCAGCTCGGTGCGCACCTGGGCGATCGCCAGTTCCAGGTCGAGCAGTTTGTAGCGTTCGATGCCGCGTTCGCGCAGCGACTCCCACGCGGTGAGCTGCCCGGCGAGCCTGGCCTCCAGCGCCAGGGCGCGGCGGTGCAGCTCACGGGCGGCCTCCTGCTCGGGCAGCAGGTTCACGAACGCCAGCGCGGTGCCGTAGAGGGGGTACTCCTCGGCGGGCCTGCCGAGCAGGTCGGCCAGGCGCAGGTGCGCGGCGTCGCGGCCCGCGTCGGTGACCGCGTAGACGGTCCGCTCGGGCCGGCGGCCCTCCCGGCTGGTCTCCACGGGCTCGATCAGCCCGGTGGCGGCGAGCCGCTCCACCGAGTGGTACAGCGCGCCGTGCGTGATCTTCACGGCCAGGTCGTAGCAGTGGTCCCGGATCCGCTGCTGCATCTCGTAGGGATGCATCGGCTGGTCGCAGAGCATCCGCAGCACGGTCAGCGCCAGCGGCGTGAGGGGTCTGGACATCGCACATCTCATGGTCGGTTCGGATTGGTCCATGCAGACTATTCCGGACCGATGACATTTTTCAGGCGTTCCCCTTTCGGGGTGACCTGAATCACGAAAGGCGCAGGACCCTAAGCCGGGGCGCCGGGGAGCAGCACCCCGTAGAGGCCCTCCACCCGGCCGGCGGCCTTGTGCAGATGCCGGACGGCGTCCGGCCGGCGGCCCCGGGCCGCCGCCAGCGCCGCCGCGGCGAGCGGCCGGAGGACCAGCCACATGCAGTGGTAGCCGTTGTAGTGGCGCACGTAGACGCGGCCGGTGCCGCGCCCGGCCAGCCGCGCCTCGGCGGGGGAGGGGGCGCCGGCCGCGGCGGCGTCCTGCCAGGCGCGGACCCGCGGATCGAACACCAGCGTCCGCCCGGCCCGCAGGCCCCGCAGCAGCAGATCGGCCTCGGCCACCGGCTGCCGGCCGGTGCCGAGCTCCTCGTCGAACCCGCCGGCCGCGCGCAGGAACCCCGCCGTGAAGAAGCAGGTCCCGGCGGCCGTCCGCGTCCACACGGTGCGCCGGTCGACGGGGCCGGCGCCGAGGGCGCGCAGCGCGGGCGCCTCGCCGGCGTTCAGCAGCCGCCCCGACACGACGTCGGCGCCTTGCGCGAGGGCTTCGGCGGCGCGGGCGAACGCCTCGGGCGGATACCAGGCGGCCGGGCCGGGGAACACCACGGCGTCCGGCGCGTCCGGCGGTAAGGGGGCGGCCGGGCGGGGCCGGACGTCCTCGGCCGCCAGGATCGCCTCCAGCACGCCGAGCCCGGACGCCGGCGTGCCCGCGGCCGGATCGACCAGCCCGAGCTCGCGCAGCCCGGCGTTGCGCCCGGCCGGGATCCCCGGCGGCGCGGCGACGCGCCGCACCGGCAGCGTCCGCGCGCGTTCCGCGACCAGGGCCGCGACGGCGGGATCGCCGTCCTGGTCGACCACCAGCACCCCGGCGGGCGGCAGCGTCTGCGCGGCCAGCGACAGCAGCAGGCGGTCCAGCGGGCCGGGCCCGCCGGCGGCGGTGGCGACGACCGCGATCCGCGGCCCGGCAGAGGAGGCGGACGACATGTTGATCATTGTGAAAGCCCGGGCCGCCCACCGGCCGCAGGGCGGAACGCGCGTGTCGTCCCGCAACCGCCCGAACCTGAACGCAACAAAAGGGGAGCCGCCGAGCGCCGTTGATCGGCGGCCCCCGGTCTATGGGGGCGATCCCGCAGTGACCTCAGGGATCACGCGAGTGCGATGCCGCACTCGCCCCGAGCACGGTCAAGGGGCGAGCCGCCAGGCGAGTCACTTGGGCCGGGCTTCACCCTTTGAGAGCGATTTCCAGCTGGTCCAGCGCCCAGTCCAGGTCCGCGCGGCTGATCGTCAGCGGCGGGGCGAGGCGGAGCGTGGTCTCGTGGGTCTCCTTGGCCAGCACGCCGAGCTCCATCAGCCGCTCGCTGACCGGGCGGGCCCGGCCGGGCAGCTCCACGCCGGCCCACAGGCCGCGGCCGCGCACCTCGCGCACCAGGTCGGCGGGCAGCGCGCCGAGGCGCCGGTGCATGTGCGCGCCGAGCTCGCGGGAGCGCTCCTGGAACTCGCCGGTCCGCAGCATCGCGATCACCTCGCGGCCGATCGCGCAGGCCAGCGGGTTGCCGCCGAAGGTCGAGCCGTGCTGGCCGGGCTTGAACACCCCGAGCACATCGGCGTCCGCGACCACCGCCGACACCGGCATGATGCCGCCGCCGAGGGCCTTGCCGAGGATGTAGACGTCGGGGACGACGCCCTCGTGCTCGACCGCGAACGTGGTGCCGGTCCGGCCGAGGCCCGACTGGATCTCGTCGGCCATCATCAGCGCGCCGAACTCGGTGCACAGCTCGCGGACGGTGCGCAGGAACCCGCTCGGCGGCACGTTGACGCCCGCCTCGCCCTGGATCGGCTCGACCAGCACGCCGACGGTGTCGTCGTCCATGGCCGCGCGCAGCGCCGCGGCGTCGCCGTAGGGAACGGTGCGGAACCCCGGCGTGTACGGGCCGTAGGAGTCCTTGGCCTCGGCGTCGGTGGAGAAGCTGACGATCGTGGTGGTGCGGCCGTGGAAGTTGCCCTCGAAGGTGATGATGTTGGCCTGCCCGGCGGGCACGCCCTTCACCTCGTAGCCCCACTTGCGCGCGGTCTTCAGCGCCGACTCGACCGCCTCGGCGCCGCTGTTCATCGGCAGCACCATGTCCTTGCCGCACAGCTCGGCGAGCTCGGTCGTGAACGGCCCGAACTGGTCGTGGTCGAAGGCGCGGCTGACCAGGGTGACCCGGTCCAGCTGCCGCCGGGCGGCCTCGGTGAGGCGGGGGTTGCGGTGCCCGAAGTTGACGGCCGAGTAGGCGGCCAGCATGTCCAGGTAGCGCCGGCCCTCGACGTCGGTGAGCCAGGCTCCCTCGGCCTCGGCGACCACGATCGGCAGCGGGTGGTAGTTGTGCGCGCTGTGCGCTTCGGACAGGGCCCGCAGCTGCTCGGTTCGGGACACGGCGCTCCTTCGGACGACGGCCCGGCCGGAGCCGGGATCGCTGGCAACACCGGCGGTCGGCCGGTGCCGAGGGGGGAGACGGACCGCGCGCAACTGGTGGGCGGCGATCCACAACACAGCGTATGTTCGGGTTCTATCGGCGACCAATGACGAAAGACGACTTTGGGGGTGTTATTTGTTGCGTCTTGACGAACTTGACCGTCGAATCGTTGCGCAGCTGCTGGAGAACGGGCGGGCCTCTTTCGCGCAGATCGGCGACGTGGTCGGGCTGTCGGCCCCGGCGGTCAAACGGCGCGTCGACCGGCTGCGCGCGGACGGCGTGATCACCGGCTTCGCCGCGATCGTCGACCCGGCCGCGCTCGGCTGGACGACCGAGGCGTTCATCGAGATCTTCTGCACCGGGGCCACGTCCCCGGAGGAGATCTACTCCAGCATCCGCAAGCACCCGGAGGTGATCGCCGCCTACACCGTCAGCGGCGACGCGAGCGCGCTCGTGCACGTGCGCACCCGCGACATCCAGCACCTGGAGCAGGTGCTGGAGCGGCTGCGGCGCGAGGACAACATCACCGCGACCAAGACCGCGATCGTGCTGTCCCGGCTGATCGGCCGGCCGATCGACACCCCGTCGGGGACGTCGCCGTCGGCGCCGGTGACGACGTGATCAGTTGCCGGGCGTGGGCGGCACGCCCTGCCAGACGGTGAGGTCGAAGGTCAGATAGAGGCTGGGCGAGTCATCGCGCCCGGTGAGCCTGACGAGGCCGGTTAAGCCGCTCTCGGTGGTGACGCAGATCAGCTTGCCCTTGATCAGGTACTCCGGGCCGAGGTAGGCGGTGTAGCGGGTGTTGTCGCGGCACGCCTCGTAGTTGCCCGGCTGCCCCGGGGGAAGGACCGCGAGCCGGTCCCCCCACAGGTAGGAGCTGTCGTAGCGCAGGTCCCCCTCGGAGTCGGAGGCGAGGCGGGGGTGTTTCGGGTCGTCGGTGAAGCTGATCGAATATCGGTTACTCAGGTTGATGCCGGTGTAGTGGCCGAGCCGCCGGCCAGTCGACTTGGTGTCGCCGGATGGTCCTCCGGTGGCGGTGGTGTGCGCCTGCGGTCCCTTGGCGGCGCCGGCGGGCTCGGACGGGCCCGACGCGTTCACCATGACGATCACGACCAGCAGCAGGAGCATGACGGCCGCGACCACACCGCCGCCGATCAGCAGCCCCTTGTTGCCGGCCGGCCGCGCGGACGGATGCGGCGGCGGCAGGTAGCGCGGCGGCCCGCCGGGCGGCGGTGCCGAGCTGGAGATCATCGGCGGGCCGGGCGGCATCGGCGCGCCGTGCGCCCTCGGCGGCGGTCCGGGCGGCCCGGCGGGCGCCCCCTGCGGTCCGGCCGGCACGCCCTGCGGTCCGGTGGGCGGGCCCGGCGGCGGGCCGGCGGGGGCCTCGGCCGCGTAGGCGGGCAGCCGCCGGGTGATGTCGGCGGGCAGCCAGTCGGCCGGGGCCGGGGCGGCGTCCAGCGGTACCAGCTCGTCCAGGATCTCGCGCGGCGTCGGCTGGGCCTCGGGGTCCTTGTCCAGGCAGCGCGTGATCAGGGGGAGCAGGTCCTCGGGGCAGCCGTCCAGGACGGGCTCCTCGTGCGCGATGCGGAACAGCACCGCGGTGTCGGGCCCGTCGCCGAACGGGGTGCGGCCGGTGGCGGCGAAGAACGCCACGCAGCCGAGCGCGAACACGTCGAGCGCCGGTGTGGAGGGGCGGCCGAGGGCCTGCTCGGGCGCCATGAACTGGGGCGAGCCGATCCGCATCCCGGTGCGGGTGAGCGGGGTGGTCTCGGCGGCGCGCGCGATGCCGAAGTCGATGACGCGCGGGCCGTCCGCGGCGAGCAGCACGTTGGACGGCTTCAGGTCGCGGTGGATCACCCCGGCGGCGTGCACGGCCTGCAGCGCCTCGGCGATCCCGGCGCACAGCACCCGCACCGTCTCCGCCGGCAGCGGGCCGAGGTCGGCGACGGCCTGGGCCAGCGACGGGCCGGGCACGTGCGCGGTCGCCAGCCACGGCGCGGGGCCGTCGGGATGGGCGTCGATCACCGGCGCGGTGTACAGGCTCTGCACCCGCTGCGCGGCGAGGATCTCCTGCTGGAAGCGGCGCCGGAACTCGGGGTCGTCGGCGAACTCGGGCCGCACCACCTTGATGGCGAGGCGGCGGCCGCTCTGCGTGGTGGCCAGGTAGACGCGGCCCATCCCGCCGGCGCCGATCCGGGCCAGCACCCGGTAGCCGCCGATGAGCGGCGGATCGCCCTGCTGCAGGGGCTCGAAGACGGGGACGGCGGACATGGGGACCTCCAGGGGGCGGGCGCACTGCTTTCTATCGAAGATCGCGACCGGCTGTCAGGTACTCGATCAAGAGTTACCGCTCGGTAGGCTTGGCGCATGGACTTCGCCACCGCTGACCTGATCGACGACTTCGGCGACGAGCTGCGCTCCTGCGAGACGCAGTTCCGCCAGTACGGGGGCCGCGCCGCGTTCGCCGGGCCCGTCGTGACCGTGCGCTGCTTCCGCGACAACGGCCTGGTCAAGAAGCTGCTGAACACCCCCGGCGAGGGCCGGGTGCTGGTCGTGGACGGCGCCGGGTCGCTGGCGTCGGCGCTGATGGGCGACATGATCGCGGCGGCGGCGGTGGCGGGCGGCTGGGCCGGCGTCGTCATCAACGGCGCGGTGCGCGACGTGGCGGTGCTGCGCACCCTGGACCTCGGCGTCAAGGCGCTCGGCTCCAACCCGCGCAAGAGCGCCAAGGACGGCGCGGGCGAGGTGGACGTGCCGGTGACCTTCGGCGGCGTGGAGTTCCGCCCCGGCGACCGGCTCTACAGCGACGAGGACGGCATCGTCGTCGCCGAGCGCGACCTGCTCGGCTAGCCGGCCGGCCAACCGGGCGGGGCTTGCCAGCGTCCTGCGGCGAGCCTCGTCCAGTTCAGCCGTTGATCTTGTGAGCGCGCCCTTCCTACCGTCTCGGTAACCACCGAGACAGGGGAACCATGCGCCTTGGAAAGCGAGTGCTGGCCACCGCGGCGGCGATCACGCTGACCGTGGGCCTGGCGGGCCTCCCGGCCGCCGCCCAGCCCAAGCCCCCCATTCCCGAGCCCACCTCCAATCCCTGGCAGATGCGGCACTGGCCGCAGACGCAGCCCTGGCAGCGCGGCCAGCAGGTCCGCACCTTCGCCGCCGGCGGGCCGCGGCCGATCGACCCGCAGAACTACGAGCTGCCCGACACCATGACCTGGGACGACTACAAAAAGATCCCGGGCACCTCGTGGGCCGATCCCGCAGTCAAGGGGTCGGTGAAGAACTTCAAGGGCGCCGTCGTGCTGGTGGACTACCCCAACCAGGACTTCGTGGTGACCAAGCCGAAGAACTCCACCATCTTCGGCAACCCCTCCCTGGTCGGCGGCGTGCCCCGCGACAAGGTCGCCGGGTTCTACCAGGACTTCCTCAACAAGCCGCAGCAGCTGAACCACGGCCACACCCTGCACGAGTACTGGATGGAGGACTCCGCCGGCCGCTACGGCGTGGACCTCACCGCGTTCGGCGCCTACCGGATGCCCGCCAAGGACCACGAGTACGGCGTCGACGACTTCCAGCAAGGCACCGGCTGCCCGGCCGGCGACACCTGCCACCGCGACATCCGCAAGGACGCGCGGGCCGCGTGGATCGCCGACGTCGGCGAGGAGACCGCCAAGAAGTTCGACTTCGTCTTCTTCCTCTCGGCCGGCCAGGACGAAAGCTCCACCTGGCAGGAGTTCGGGCAGATGAAGTTCCAGAACAAGGAGGACGTCCCGCCCGAGTGGGGCTCCGGCGACCCGGCCCTGCCGAACTGGGTCAAGACCCGGTACGTGGACTGGACGTCGTGGCAGGCCGGCTCGACGCTCTGGCCGAACGCGGTGACGGGCAGCTCCACCCAGGCCGAGAGCTCCGGCATGGGCGTCTTCGCCCACGAGTTCAGCCACATCCTCGGCATCGGCGACAACTACAACAACCCCTACGGCGTCCCGCCGCGCCGCTCCTACTCGGGGCCGTGGGAGATGCTCAGCCGGGGCAGCTTCAACGGGCCGGGCGGCCCGCACAGCCGCTGGACGATCCCGGCGACCGGCGGCGCGTCCATGGGCGCCCAGCACATGCTGCGCAACAAGCTGAAGCTCGGCATCGTCGACCCGGCCAAGGTCCTGCAGCTCGACCGCGCCGGGCTGGCCTCGTCGGGGATGGTCGTCGCCAGGGTCACCGCGCGCTCGGTGCGGCCGGGCGCCAGGGACCTGGCGGGCATCAACCTCAAGCTCGGCGAGGGCGGCGACAAGAGCCCGGCCTGCGACACCGCCACCGACCCGCGCTGTGACGGCGGCAAGTACGACAACTACACCATCGAGGTCGTGGACCGGATGGGCTTCGACTCCTTCACGCCCGACTCGGGGGTGCTGCTGGCCAAGACCAAGGACCGCGACAGCGCCCCCTTCATCTGGATCAAGGACGCGAACCCGCAGGACATCGACAAGGTCGACTTCGTCCGCCCGGACGGGACCCCGCAGAAGATGACGATCGGCGACTACCGGCAGCTGTCGGACGCCCTCTTCCACGCGGGCACCAATTCCGGCAGCCAGTACGAGTACGTCGACGAGGCCAACCGGCTGCACTTCTACGTGCTGGACCTCAAGCGCGATCGCCGCGGCGTGCTGTCCTACACCGTCGCGATCCGCTCGCTGGACGGCGCCGGGCCGCAGCGGCGCGGTGTGCGGCTCACCCCGGGCGCGGCCCGCCCGGCCGGGTCGGGCTGGGCGAAGTGCACGATGCTGCTGCGCAACACCGGCAGCGGCGGCGAGGGCCGCACCGCCTCGGACGTGTACCGGCTGAAGGCGGCGGTGCCCGGCAAGGGCTGGACGACGTGGGTGCCGAACGAGCTGGCCACGGCGAAGGCGGGCGGGGTGACGGCCGTCCAGGTGTGGGCGAAGCCGGGCGCGGGCGCCGACCGCAAGGCGCGGCTGGCGCTGACGGCGACGTCGGAGAGCGACGCCGCCAAGACGTCCACCGCGAACTGCCACCTCGGGTAGGACCCCGGCGGGGCGGCCCGGGACGACCGGGCCGCCCCGCCGCCTCAGGCGTCGACCAGCACCCGCTCGGGCGCGGCGGCCTGGCGGCGGTCCAGCGCGACACCGAGCGCGACCGTCCCGAGGGCGCCCGCCGCCATCGCGGCGCCGACCCACGCGACCGCCGGGTATCCGAACCCGGCGCCGATGACCAGCCCGCCGAACCACGGCGCGAGCGTGTTGCCGACGTTGAACGCCGACGTCACCGTCGCGCCCGCCAGCGTCCGCACCTCGCCGACGTTGGCGTAGACCCGCACGCTCACCGCCGGGTTGGTGGCGAGGCCGAACGCGCCGAGCAGGAACACCAGCGGCACGACGGCCGCCGCGTGCCCGGCGGTGAGCGCGAGCGCCGCCGACGTCACCGCCACGCCCGTCATCCCGGCGGTCAGGGTGCGGACGGGGTGGGCGTCGGCGACCCGGCCGCCGATCGCGATCCCCGCCAGCGAGCCGACGCCGAACAGCGCCAGCACCGCCGGGACCCACTTCTCGGCGAGGCCGGTGGTGCCGGTGAGCAGCGCGCCGAGGTAGCTGAACGTCGCCATCATCGAGCTGAACGACAGCGCCGAGGTGCCGTAGGCGGCCCACAGGCCCGGGCTCGCCATGCTGCGGAACTCCGCGCGCAGCCCGGGGGCCGCGGCGTCGGGACGGCCGCCCGGCAGCGTCCGCGCGACCCCGGCGGCGGCGAGGGCCGACAGCGCGGCGACCGTCCAGAACGCGGCCCGCCAGCCGAGGTACTGGCCGAGGAAGGTGCCCGCCGGCACCCCGAACACGGTCGCGACGGTGATGCCGCCGATGACGATCGCCAGGGCCCGGCCCCGCGCGTCCGCCGGGACCAGGTCCACCGCGGCGACGGCCGCGACGCCGAAGAACCCGGCGCTGGCGACCGCGCCGATCAGCCGGGTCGCCAGCAGCGGGCCGTAGCCGGGGGTGAGCGCGCCCGCGACGTGCGCGAGCACGATCACCGCCAGGAAGAGCAGCAGCGCGCTGCGCCGGGACCAGCGCAGCGTGGCGAGGGCGAGCGCGGGCGCGCCGACGACCATGCCGAGCGCGTACGCCGCGATCAGCAGGCCCGCCGTCGGGACGGACACGTGCAGCTCGGCGGCCATGTCGGGGAGCAGGCCGGCCAGCATGAACTCCGAGGTGCCCTGGGCGAAGATCGCGAAGCCGAGCATGTAGACGGCGAGGGGCATCGGTGGCCTCCCTTGTTTTGGATGGGACAGTACAAAATGAGGGCGTGCAAAAGAGGACGGCCGCCGGCCGGCGCCGTCAGAGCGCGTGCAGCGCGCCCGCCGCGATCGCCTCCAGCGCCGGCCGCCCGGCCCCGGACCGCGCCGCGACCCGCATCCCGCTGACGGTCGCGATGACGAAGTGCGCGAGCTCCACGGGGTCTCGTTCCGCGGCGATGTCCCCGTCCCGCCGGCCCTTGTCGAACGCGGCCCGCAGCGTCTCCAGCCGCCACCGGTAGTCGCGCCGGAGGATCTCGGCGACCTCGGGGTCGCGCGGGGCCAGCTCGACGCCGGTGTTGACCACCAGGCAGCCGATGCCGTCCTCGGCCTCCTCCGCGACGATCCGCGCGAACAGGGTCGCGACCTTCTCCTGGACGGGGAGGCCGCTCTCGAAGAGCTCGGCCGTCCGCGCGTTGGCGGCGTCCATGTAGTGCCGCAGCGCCTTCTGGAACAGGTCGTGCTTGCTCTTGAAGGTGTTGTAGATGCTGCTGCGGCCGATGCCGGTGGCCGCGCACAGCTCCTCGGTCGAGGTCGCCTCGTAGCCGTGCGCCCAGAAGGCGCGCATGGCCGCCTCGACGGCCTGCGTCTCGTCGAACTTCCGCGGTCGCGCCATGGGGCGACCGTAACATGTTTTGAACTGAACGATCCAATACAGTCGGCGGAAGATCATCCTTGACGGGCCCGCGAAGCCGCAGTAGGTTCCCCGGCGTGGCACTGATCTTTCTGTGATTCCTGACGGCGTGACCCTCCAGGCGTTCGAGCTCCGCTCCGCCGGTCACGCCCGTCGCGCGCCCAGGGCCCCCTTCCTTTCCTGCTGACGCCCTGGCGTGCGCGTTCCCCACCCATCGCTTGCGATCGGCTCTGCCGGGAACCAGGAGTCACGCGCCCATGCGTACCGCCCATATCCAGCTCTCCGACGTCACCAAGCACTACGGCGACCATGTCGTGCTCGACCAGGTCTCCTTCACCGTCAAGGCCGGCGAGAAGGTCGGCGTCATCGGCGAGAACGGCGCGGGGAAGACCACGCTGCTGCGGCTGATGGCCGGGCTGGAGTCCCCGGACAACGGGACGGTCGCCGTCACCGCGCCCGGCGGCGTCGGCCATCTCGCCCAGACGCTGGACCTGCCCGCCGGCGCCACCGTCGCCGACGCCATCGACCACGTCCTGGCCGGCCTGCGCGACCTGGAGGCCCGCATCCACCGGGCCGAGGCCGCGCTGGCCGGCGCGTCCCCCGCGGACCTGGCCGCCTACGGCGACCTGCTGGCCGAGTTCGAGGCGCGCGGCGGCTACACCGCCGACACCCGCGTCGACCTCGCCCTGCACGGCCTCGGCCTGCCCGCGCTCGACCGCGCCCGCCCCCTCGCCACCCTGTCGGGCGGCGAACGCTCCCGCCTCGCGCTCGCCGCGACGCTGGCGTCCGCCCCCGAACTGCTCCTGCTGGACGAACCCGGCAACGACCTCGACGACGACGCCATCGCCTGGCTGGAAGAGCACCTGCGCACCCACCCCGGCACCGTCGTCATGACCACCCACGACCGGGTGTTCCTGGACCGCGTCACCTCGACCGTCCTGGAGGTGGACCACGACCGGCGCAAGGTCGCCCGGTACGGCAACGGCTACGCCGGGTACCTGGCGGCCAAGGCCGCCGACCGCGCCCGCCGGCTCCAGGAGCACGAGGCCTGGAAGGCCGACCTGGCCCGACAGGAACGGCTCGCCGCCACCAACTCCGTCCGCCTGACCGCGATCCCGCGCAAACTGCCGCGCGGCTTCAGCGGCGCGGGCGCCTTCCGCGCCCGCTCCCGCGCCCACGGCGCCATGAGCCGCATCCGCAACGCCCGCGAGAACGTCCGCCGGCTCACCGACGACCCCGCGCTCCGCCCCCCGGACCCGCTCCGCTTCATGGCCGACATGGACACCGCGTCCGAGAGCCCCGTCGCCCTCGAACTCACCGGCGTGCGCCTCGGCGACCGCGTGCACGTGCCGTCGCTGCGGCTCGCGCACGGCGAGCGGCTGCTGGTGACCGGCCCGAACGGAGCAGGGAAGACGACGCTCCTGGACATCATCGCCGGCACCCTCCGCCCCGACCACGGAACGGTCGTGCGCCCGGCCGCCATCGGCTACCTGCGCCAGGAGGAACCCCTGCTCCACCCGGACCGCCCGGTGCTACGCGCCTTCGCCGAAGGCCGCCCCGGCGAACAGGAGGAACACGCCGAAACCCTGCTCGCCCTCGGCCTCTTCCACCCGTCGGACCTCACCAAGCCGGTCGGAACGCTGTCCACCGGCCAGCGGCGCAGGATCGCGCTGGCCCGGCTCGTCACGGCCCCGGCCGACCTGCTGCTCCTGGACGAACCGACCAACCACCTCGCCCCCGCCCTGGTCGAGGAACTGGAGGAGGCCCTGCACGCCTACACCGGCACCGTCGTCATCGTCACCCACGACCGCGGCCTCCGCGCGGCCTTCGAGGGCACGCACCTGACCCTCCCCGCAGCCGCGGTGCACCACCAGGCCGCCTGACCTCCGCCGGGCGGGCGGACCGCCCCGCCCGCCCGCCCGGCCCACTCCTTGACCACGTGAGGCGACCAAGACACATGGGAGAAGACACTCCCGCGACCTACCGTGCCGTGCTGGCCGTCCGTGAGGCGCGCCGGCCGTTCCTGGCCAGTTGCGTGGCACGGCTGTCGTTCGCCGCCCTGCCGCTGGCCCTGATCCTGCTGATCCGCGACGCCACCGGGTCGTTCGCCGTCGCCGGCTTCACCTGCGGCGCGCTGTCGTGCACCCTGACGCTGCTCGCGCCCGCCCGCGCGCGGCTGATCGACCGCCGGGGCGCCCGGTACGCGCTGCGGCGGCTCACGGCCCTGTACCTGCTCGGGCTGGCGGCGCTGGTCGCGCTGGCCGAAACAGGCGCGGACAGCGCGGTGCTCATCGCCGCCGCCGCGCTCGCCGGCGCCTTCGCCCCGCCCCTCGGCCCGACGATGCGGGTCCTGTGGGCGAAGATCCTGCACGAGCGGCGGCCGTTGCTGCAGACCGCCTACGCCCTCGACTCGGTCACCGAGGAGGTCGTGTTCACCACAGGCCCGCTGCTGGCCGGCGGCCTGATCGCCGTCGCCTCCCCACTGACGGCGATGCTCACGGTCATGGCGCTGATAGGACTCGGCAGCACCTGCTTCGTCCTGTCGCCGGCCACTCGCGACACCACCCCGGCCGACTCCGAAGAGCACCGCGCTCGCAGCCGCCCTCTCTCGTTCCCGGGCATCCGGACCATCGTGCTGTCGTTCGCCGGGGTCGGCCTGGCCGTCGGGGCCCTGGACGTCGGCCTCCCCTACATCGCGGACCGGGCCGGTTCTCCCAGCGCGGGCGGGGTCCTGCTGGCGCTGCTCTCGGCGGGCAGCGCGCTCGGCGGCGTCTGGTACGGCCGCACACGGTGGCGCAGCGCCGCGTCCAGCCGGTTCGTGCTGCTGGTCATCGCCTTCGCCCTGACATTGCTGCCGCTGTGCCTGACCGCCACCCCGAGCAGGGCCGCCGCGGCCGTCTTCGTCGCGGGACTGACCCTCGCCCCCCTCTTCACCACGGCCTACCTGCTGATGAACGACCTGGCCGCCGCATCGAACTCCTCGCCCACCGAGGCCAACACGTGGGTGTCCACGGCCAACAACGGCGGAACCGCCGCCGGAAGCGCACTCGCCGGCCTCCTCCTCGACTCCCACGGACCGGCCCTCGCCTTCACGGTCACCTTCCTGGCCGCCATCGTGATCGCCGCCGTGACCGTGCTGCGCCGCACCACCCTGGCGCCGTCCTCACAGACCACGTCCCGTCCTGCCGTTCGCCAGTGATCCAGACGGTCTTGGTGGTGCTGACCTGCGGCGGGCCGGGGTGACCCTCGAACTCCCGCTGCCAGGGAACCCGTCCGGACAGATCCAGCGCGGTGAGCACCGTCCCCCGAATTCCGGCGGGACTCTGTTGCGGCTCCACCACAGGTCAGCGCATTGACCTGTGGTTCCCCGCTGCTTTGCCGCTCGCCGCAGCCTCGGGAGTTCGAGGCCGTCAGATCGTCAGGCCACCGGAGACACGCAGGTTCTGGCCCGTGATCCATTGCGCGTCGGGCCCGGCCAGGAACGCGACGACGTTGGCGATGTCCTCCGGACGTCCCAGCCGCTGCAGTGGTGTCAGGGAGACGGTGTGCTCGATGGCCTGCTCCAGATGCTCTCCGGCCGCGGCGCGCATCATGTCCGTCTCGGTGGCGCCAGGGGTCACGCTGTTGACGGTGATGCCCCTGGGACCGAACTCGTGGGCGGCGACGGCGGTGATCGACTCCAGCGCCGCCTTGCTGGCGAAGTACAGGGCCAGACCCGGCACCGCGCCGGAAGAGGAGATGTTGATGATCCGTCCCCCCGCGCCGAGCCGCTCGGCGGCGGCCTGGACGACGAAGAACGGCCCCTTGGTGTTGACGGCCATCACCTCGTCGAAGTCGCTCTCGGTGGCGTCGCAGATGTTCCCCATCGGATTGATCGCGGCGTTGTTGACCACCACGTCCAGACCGGCGAGGTTCCGGTCGACCTCGCCGAACAGGTGCGTCAGGTCCTCCAGGCGTCCCTGATCGGCCCGGACGGCGATCGCCCGGCCGCCGAAGGCCGCCACCTCGGCCACCACGTCCTCCGCCGCCGCCTGGTCGCGAACGAAACTGAAGACCACTGCCGCGCCCTCACGGGCCAGCCTCACCACGATCGCGCGCCCGATCCCTCGCGACCCGCCGGTCACCAGTGCCGACTTGTTCTCCAGCGTCCCCATGCCGACTCCTCATCATCGACGACCCCCTGATCGGGGCGCCTCACAGCACAAGGTCGTAGCGACAGGCCCGGTCTCGACATCCGCGCCGAAAAAGATCGATCGGTGTGCGATGCGGGTGCGGGAGAACGAACGTCTCGCCGACCCCGACATAGGCGAGCCGGGCTTTCTCCCGCTCACCGGTAGCGACCGCCGTCGAACGGGGCTTGCCAGTTATGTAACAGCGTTCTACAGTCAAATTACGTTGATCTATAACTCGCGCACATCGTTCCACTGGAGATGATGATGACCAGGACGACGGCTGGAACCCGCCGGGATCCGCACCCTGCGCCGCCGTGGGCGCGCGGGGACGCGGTGGTGATCGGAAGCGGCATCGGCGGCCTGCTCGCCGCCCGGGTCCTGCTCGATCACTTCGACCGGGTCGGCCTGCTCGACCGGGACCGTTTCCCCGAGACGCCGGCGCACCGGTCCGGGGTGCCGCAGTCGCATCACGCGCACGGCCTGCTGCTGCGCGGCCGGGAGATCATCGAGGGGCTGTTCCCGGGGATCGAGGAGGACCTGAGGGCGGCCGGGGCGACCGTCGAACGCGACCGCGTGCCGTTCCAGGTGGTGTCGCCGTTCGGGCCGCTCCCGCTCCCGCCCCTCGATGCCGAGTTCAGCGTCTACAGCCGGTTCCTCCTGGAGTGGCAGATCCGCGAACGGCTGGCCGCGCACCCCCGGCTGCGGCTGCTGGAGGGAACGGAGGTGGTGGGCCTGGCGGCCCGGCCCGGCTCCGAGCGGGTCACCGGTGTGCGGGTGCGTCATCGCGGCGCCGACATCGACGCCGTCTCCGTGCTCGCCGCCGACCTGGTGGTCGACGCGAGCGGACGCCGCTCCAAGACGCCGGACTGGCTGCGCGAACTGGGCTACGGCGAGGTGGCCGAGGAGACCATCACCTCCGGCATCGGCTACGCGTCGCGTTTCTACGCCAAACCCGACGGGTTCCCCGGCGAGTGGTCCGGGATCGTGGTCAACGGCCGGGCCCCCGGCAACCCCCGGAGCGGGCTGGTGCTGGGCATCGAGAAGGACCAGTGGCACGTCACCCTCGGCGGGTTCGCCGGCGCCGCGCCGCCCACCGACGAGGCGGGGTTCCTGCAGTGGGCCCGCGACCTGCCCGACCCGACGGTCTACGAGTGCATCCGGATCGCCCGCCCGCTGACCCCGATCCGGGGCTATCGCACACCGGTCAACCGGCTGCGCCACTTCGAGCGGCAGACCAGGTGGCCGGCCGGTTTCGTGGCCACCGCCGACGCGGTGTGCGCGTTCAACCCGATCTACGGCCAGGGCATGACCGTCGCCGCCACCGACGCGCTGGTCCTGGACGAGTGCCTGCGCGACCACGCCGACCCGCCGCGCGGCGGCGTCCGGCCCGGCTTCGAGCGGGAGTTCCAGCGCCGGCTGGCCAAGAACGTCGCGGCCGCGTGGACGGTGGCCGGCGGCGAGGACCTGCGCTGGCCGGGGATCGCCCTGCACGGGGCGCGGCCGCGGCGCGGCGGGAAGGCCGTGCGGCGCTGGATCGACCTGGTGCTGCGCGCGGCCGTGGCCGACCCGTACCTCTCCGGGAGGTACTTCGACCTGATCATGATGATGGCGCCGCCGGCCACGATGCTCGGCCCCCGGGTGCTGACGCACGTCGCCCGGGCCGCGATCACGGGAAGGCTCGGCGTCCCCGGCCGGGAATTCGGCCTGACGGACGCCGCGCTGGCCGCCGTCCGCGCCTTTCCCGACGCCGGCGACATGTCCGCGCGCGCCGGCTGACGGCGGCGTGGTTGCATGGCCGCATGCCCTCACCGCCGTCGCCTGCCCCGTTCCCGACATCGACCCGCCGCCGGGGGCGGAGATGAGCCGGGGGCGGACGTCGGCGCTGGTGGTCCGCGAGGCGCTGCTGCGGGCGGCCCGCGAGCTGCTCGACGAGCGCGGCCCCACCGGACTGGCGATCCGCGACATCGCCGCACGCGCCGGGGTGGCCCCGATGGGGGTGTACAACCGGTTCGGCTCCAAGGACGGCATCCTCAACGCGCTGCTCGAACAGGGGTTCGCCGAGCTCGCGGCCGTGGTCACCGTCCGCCCCGACGCCGCCGACCCCCTCGGCGCGATCACCACCGGAATGGGCAACTACCGCGCGTTCGCGCTGGCCAACCCGGCGATGTACCGGTTGATGTTCGATCAGCCGAACGCGGGGTTCGAGCCGTCTCCGGAGGCCCGCATGATGGCGCTCGCGACGTTCGAGCGGCTGATCGACGCGGTTCAGCTGGGCATCGCGACCGGGCACCTGCGGCCCGGTGCCCCCGAAGAGATCGCCCAGCGGATCTGGGCGGCCTGCCACGGCGCGACCAGCCTGGAGCTGCGCGGTATCGCGTTCATCTCCGACCACGACGCCCACTACGCCGCGCTCGTCCGCACCCTGCTGCGCGGACTCGCCGCCCACCCCGCCCCCGAGGGCGAGTCCTGACCGCCCGGCGTCGCGGACTTCCAGGACAACGTGCACCATTGCAATCCGAGAGCGGGGCCGCTGTTCCAGCGGTTCATGATCGAAAAGCTCGGCGTCGACGTGGGCTGGTGATGCCGGACATGCCGTTCGAACCACTGCTCTTCTTCGCGGACGCGGGGAACGGGGACCTGTTCGCGCTCCTCTCCGAGATCGACCGCCCTGATGTCTTCGTCTGGAACCACGAAGACGACAGCCGCACCTGGGCCGCCCCGAGCCTGACCAAGTACCTCGAATGGCGCCTGACAGGGCAGATCGAGCTGTAGCGGCTTCAGTCGCTGTTGCCGCCCATCAGTTCTGATCCGCGGTAGGCCGCCAGGAAGCGCCGGTCTCGCGTTCGAACGTCGGACGCACGTCGACGGTGTCGTACACGATGCGGAGAGTGGCGATTCGGCCGTCCTCGGCGAGTTCGGCGAGGTCCACCACGTCGAAGGGGGCGGCCGCTCCCGACGGTAGACGCCAGTCGAAATGGAACCAGAAGGAGATCAGTGCGGTGCCCTGCCGGGTACGGCCCTCCGTCACGCTGCGCAGCGTGAGACGCGAGCTGCCCGTGCCGGCGAAGAGTTCGGGATAGAACTCCGTGGCCGGCTTGGGGCCGTAGAGCGGCGAGTGCACCACCGCGCCGGGGGCGAACAACTTCAGCACGGCCTCGGTGTCGGCTCGTTCCAACCCCGCCAGGTACGCCGACACCAGCTCAGCAGCAGACATGCCCTCTCACTCAAAGTTGAGCCTGGTCAAAGGCCCATTGTTCCATCGGGTCGATCTCGAACACGCCCCGACCCACCTCACCTCGTGGCGGAATCGGCGGTCAGTGCAGGACGATGCGCTTCTGCTGGTCGCCCTTGATGAGCATCGCGTCCCTGGACGCGTGGGAGAGCAGCAGGACCGGCGCGTTCCGCGACTTCATCAGCTCCTCCAGCTGGTTCGGCAGGCTGCCGGACTGGGCGGAGTCGCGGAGCAGCACGATGTTCAGGACGGGCGCCAGCCTGTCGGTCACCATGTCGAGCATCCGGGAGCCGGGCACGCCGGCCACGATCACGAACGGCTGCGCGCCGCGCACGACCCGGTCGGCGAGTTCGCGCACCTCGTCGTCGGTGCGCAGACAGGGCAGGCCGGGCACCGGCGGCGCGTCGTCCTGGCCGACGATGGCGACGGCCTCCTGCCGCTCGGCGGCTCGTTGGACGATCCGTTCGAGCAGTCCCTGGACGGCGACCGACGGCAGGCCGGTGACGAGGAGATGCGGTTCGTCGGCGAAGTCGAACTCGACGGGCAGCGAGGTCTCGGGATCGCTGCCGAGCAGCACGGATGGGGGAGTGACCGCTGCTGCGAGGTTGAGCTCTCCTGCTGTGACGGCGTTCCAGAATTCATAGTGCTCGTCGTCCCTCGACCACTGCCAGAGCACCCGGTCCGGGCTTTCGTTGCGTGACGCGGTGAGGTGCCATGTGGCGGCGGGGAACAGATCCGCTGGTCCGCTGGATTCGGCGAACACCAGTACCTGGACGTCGGTGTCACGGGCTCGGTCGAAGAGGAAGGAGAGCGAGCGGGCGGACGTGTCCCAGTCCGCGACGTTGACCATGATGAGCAGCCGGCGGAGATCGGTCTTCATGGACAGCACGGCCGCGGCGGCCTCTTCGAGCAACGCGTTGAACACGCCGATGGTGTGCGGCGGGAAGCCGTCCCCTGGGGCGACGCCCATGAAGGCCAGGCTTCCTTCCGTGGGGTCCTGGGTGTGCGCCCAGGCCCAGGTGATCGTGTTCAGCATGAGCCGCAGTTCGGTGGTGTTGCCGGTGATCAGGCCTGGACCCGGGGGAAGGGCGACCGGTTTCCCGGTGGACAGGACGCCGATCTGCGGCGTCCCGCCTCGGGGGTTCAGTGCGGGCAGCTCCGGTATCCGGTGGGGCGGGAGCAGCGCGGCCATTTCCTGGAGGAGGAGGGAATGAGACTCTCTTTCTGGTGGTGCGGACGGATGGAAGCGGATCGCGTCCTCTCCAGGGGATTCCCACAGGGCTTCGCCGGCCTCTGTCGTGATGCGCCAGAAGCGTGCGCCGGGCAATTCCGCGTCCGAGATGGAGCCCACGCAGACCAGCAGCCGGTGGCCGTTCGCCTGGGCGCGGGCCAGCAGTACGCGGAGGAGGTCGTTGAGGCGGCGCACGTGGACGATGATCAGCAGGCGCGGAGAGTTCTCGTCATGCGTCCGCAGGCGCGCCTCCAGGTCCTGCCGGAACGGTCGCAGGTACGTCTCACCTTTCCAGAAGGCCACCGTGTGGGGGAGTTGCACGATGTCCTGGAGCGTGTGCGCCCATTCGGAGGCCAGCACCATCTGGAGCTCGGACGGGTGCCGCCGGGCGGCCAGACCCCAGGCGATCGCCCGGAGGATGTGGTTGCCATCGAGGTCGGGGTCCACGATGACGCCGTCGCCGGGATCCTCTGCGGAGAGTGTGAGCACCTCGCCGTCTGGCAGGGTTCCGATGGGAAGTTCCGTGACGGGCCTCGTCCACAGCTCGGTGATCTCGCCGGGCACCACCACTTCGGGCGGATCCGAGATCAGCCGGAAGGGCGTCGGCGCTCCGTTGTCGACCGCCAGATGCGGCCGGTCGGAGACGACCGCGCGCCCGAACAGCGCCTGTGACTGCGCCGCCGTCAGCCGGCCTGCCGAGACACGCCAGTCCATGAGCGGCATCAGCCGGCTCCAGGCGGTGCTCCTGCGATCCAGTTCCGTGGCCGCGAGCAGCAGGTGGATACCGAGCGCGCGGCCACGCTGCGCCAGCCGCAGCAGCGTCGCCAGGAGTTCAGGCTGGTTGGACGGCAGGGTCAGCGAAAGGTCAAAAATTACCACCAGCGAAAATGGTCGCTCTTCTTCCAGTTTGATGAGCCAATTATTCAGGTAGGTTAGCGCGTTCTGGAGCCCGGTACTGTTGCCTAGCAGTTCTTCAAGACCAACAACGGGGTGAGGGAGTCCTATATTACCGCCGAGCGGATGCGGGCCAAGTCCGAAGCACATTAGCTGGAATTCCTGCATCGGATACTTGTCGATCAGTGCGCGGACGAGTGCACGCATTACGGCCTGTCGCCGGGCAGGCTCACCGACGACCAGTCCGTGCTGCCCGAACCTGTCGTGGTCGAGCGGGTTCAGTTCGACCGCCGCCCCCTGCGGGTCGGTGCCGATCACCACGCGCGGGGTTTCGGCCTTGATCAGCCATCGAACGATGGTCCGGGCCGGAGCAGGGGCGGCGACCTGGAGGTCGCCGAGGTGACCGGTCCGCCGCGCGGGGTTGTCCAGCCCGCCCCGGCCGCCTTGGTCCTCGCGCAGCGCGAGGGTCCAGGCCAGCCCGCGCACGGGGATCGCAAGGCCGCCGACGTACTCCCAGCCGGTCGCCATGGCCACGTGGACGCCGAGGTCGCCGGAGCGGTTGATGATCTCTTCGGCCGGGACGCCGGACAGCCCGTCGATCAGGATGAAGGTCGCCTTGCCGCTCCGGCCGTTGAGGGAGGCGCTGCGAAGGTCCCGGACCAGTGCGTCCAGGCCGGCCCGGTCGCCCGCGCCGACCACCCTGCTCACATGGGGCAGTTCCGCCAGTTCCGCCAGGCGGCCGGAGCCGTGGTCGATCAGGACGAGGTCGATGTCCTGCGGTGGGTGGGAGAGGGCGAGGGAGAGCGCGTAGGCGCACAGCGCCGCCGTCTTGCCGCTGCCCGGCGGGCCGCTGATGATCCCGAATCCCGGTTCGTCCGGGAAGTCGGGGAACAGGGGGCCGGACGGCAGGCCGGTCGCGCGGTCCAAGCCGATCGTGACGGTGCGGGGCGGCGCGGCGCGCAGTGCCCGGAGCGCCGGGCCGAAGTCCACCTCTTCGGCGGGCAGTCCCAGAAGTCGCAGCAGGTCGGAGTTCTCGGTGCGGTCCAGTGCCCGCAGCCGGTCGATCAGTGCCGGGACGTTCGGGGAAGGCCGGACCTTGCGCAGCAGCGCGGTCGCCTGGTCGGCGGTGAAGCGCAGGGCGTCCTGCTGCGTGGACTCGGTCGTGGCCAGCCAGTAGAAGGTCGGTGCCAGCTCGGGCACCCAGAACGTCCCCTCCGGTCGGGAGCCGAGGATCAGCGCGATCTCGGACGGCGCCGCCGCGATCCGGCGGAGCACCGCCCGCAGCCGGGGTTGTCCCTCCAGCAGGTCCGGGCCGTCGTCGAGCACGACGACCAGCCGCTGTGCCGCATCCGCCGGCCGGTCGCCGTCCATCCAGGCGTCCAGGTACTTGGCCAGCCACTGCGGCGAGACGGGTCCGTCGGTGCCGACGGGCCGCAGGACGGACGGAAGCCCGGCCAGATCGGCCAGGCCGTCGCCGAGCAGCGCGATGGAGACCTGCTCGGGCGAGGCGGTGAGCGCCACGCCGAGGATCAGTGTCCGCAGCACCTCGATCCGGCTCGTTCCGATGACCACACCGACATGGGGATCCCTCGGCAGGTCGTGTCCGAAATCCAGCCATGCCGCCTGCCCGTCCTCCCGCACCCCGATGGGGACACGGGCCGGGGAACCGCCACGAAGAGCGCCGATCCGCTCGGCGAACTCGCCGGGCTCCTCCGGCGAAGGCAGCCCCAGCAGCTCGAGCAGTTCGTCCCCCCGATCAGGCGCGAGCAGCCGCCGCGCCTCCGCCCCCAGCCGCGCGAATTCCGGCGCCAGCGACGGCACCACCCGGTCCCCATCCGGCGACCTCAGCAAGGCCGGAAAGGTCTCCGCGGCTGTTCCGGCCCGCCGGGCGATCTCCGCCGACACCGCCTCCAGCACATACCGGGTGTGTTCCGCCTCGGGGCGCGGCAGCGTGTCCAGCAGCGCCTCCTGCGCCCCCGCCGCGAACTCGTACTGCCCCGGCGCCCCCTCCAGCGGCCGCAGCAGCCCGCTCAGCAGCACCTCCGCGAGGTGGGAGGGCCCCGAGAGACCGAGGACGCGGTGCTGGATGAGCCGCATGACCGGCAGCGACGGCACCGACACCGCCACGTGCGCCGCGAGTTCGGCGGCTTCCGGCGAGGCCGTCGCGAGGAACCGCCGTACCCGTTCTTCCACCGGCAGCGCCTGCTCCCGCCGCACCGGCTCCGGGCTGCCGGAGAAGGCGGTGAAGGACGCCATCGCGGTCGGTTCCGGCCCCGAACCGGCGACGAGCCTCGCCCACCCCGCGAACCAGCGCGGCTCGAACCCCAGCACCGGAACGGGCGTCCCCGCCGCTGCCTCCCCGTCATACGGCAGGAAGTCGAGTTCGGTGTTCGGGCTGCCAGGCCGCGCCAACGACGCAAGTCCCGGAACGGCAGGCGCAGCCGTGCGCCGCCACAGCCGTTCCGGCAGCGGCTGCAGAATCGCGGTCGGCCCGGCCTGCGCCCACTGCCGCACGGCGCGCCCCGCGCGCCCCCGCCACCAGTGCGGTCCGGAGCAGTCGCTCAGCAGCAGCACCGCATGGCGTCCGGACGGGTCGAGCAGCGACGAAGGCGGCCGGGGCGGCGAACCGACGCGCCCGCCCTCGTCCAGGAACGTCATCCGAACGTCCCGGAACGCCCCCTGCCGTACCAGCACCTCGGCCAGTTCCCGCGCCAGCGGCCGCCACAGCCGCATCGTCGGCCCGGTGTCCACGACCAGGCTGAGGCTCAGCCACCGTTCCGGCGCGGGCACCAGGACCGGCGCCCACTGCCGGGTCTCGGCGATGCGCTCGGCCGTCGCCTCCTCGTCCAGCTCGCGGCGCCCGCGCGCGGGGACGCGGCGTTTGAGCGGCCGCAGCGCCCGCTGCACCCCGAGCGGGTCGGCGAGCATCGGCGCGGTCGGCACCATGACGGCCGTCGCCGCGTCCCCGCCGACAGGCCGCGGCGGCGGCGGGGAGTGCAGCGGGGCAGGCGCCGGCGGAGCCGGACGGGAAGGCGGAGGCTGCGGTGCTTCCACCTGGGGCGCTGGAACAGGCGCCGCCGGCTCGTCATCAGGCGGCGCCCCACCCCCCATGTGCGCCGCGAGCCACAGCACCTCGCTCAGTTCCACCGCGTCCGGCTCGGCGCCCCCCACCGCCCCGAGGACGGCGCGCAGCCGCTCAATCGTCATCGGCGGCCCCGGACAGGTACGGCATGATCCGGTCGGCGAGCGCGAGCCGGTCGGCGTCGCCGGCGTGCCGGCACAGGTAGACGGCGTTGAGCAGCTGGTCGGTGGCGAGGGTCCCGGCGGCCGAGCGGGCGAAGAAGTGCCGCACCAGGTCGTCGCTGCGGTCGGCCAGTTCGCCGAGGTGCTCGCGGACGATCGCGGCGAGCTCGGCCTCCCCGGCGGGCTGCCGCAGCTCCAGCGTCACGCACCGGCGCAGGAACGCGGGCGGGAAGTCGCGTTCGCCGTTGCTGGTCATCACCACCAGCGGGAACGCGTGGCAGCGGACGGCGCCCTCGCGGACGGTGACCCGGGTCCGCCCGTCGGCGGTGAACACCTCGGCGGACGCCTCGGCGCGCCGGGCCAGCTCGGGGATCTCGTACTCGCCCTTCTCGAAGACGGTGAGCAGGTCGTTGGGCAGGTCGATGTCGCTCTTGTCGATCTCGTCGATGAGCAGCACCCGGGGGCGGGCGTAGGGGAGCAGCGCGGTGCCGAGCGGACCGAGCCGGATGTAGCGGCCGATGTCCTCGGCCGCGGCGGCCTCCTGCCGGGCCGCGTACAGCCGGGTCAGCGGGTCGTACTGGTAGAGGCCGTCGCGCAGGGTGACGCGGCTGGTGATGGGCCAGTGCAGCACCGGCCCGAGCTTCAGCTCGTGCGCGACGGCGTAGGCGAGCGTCGACTTGCCCGCGCCGGGCGGGCCGGTGACCAGCAGCGGTCGCCGCAGGTACAGGGCGGCGTTGACCTGCTGGACGGCGTCGTCGGACGGCAGGTACGTCCGCGCCTGGTGGGGTTCGCCGGAGTCGCCGGTGACGTCGGGCAGCACCGGCCCGCCGTCGAAGCGCCGCCACTTCGGCGGCTCGGGCAGCCGCGTGACGCCGTCGTGCGGGGTGCGGTCCCCGCGGTAGATCAGCCAGTCAGCGGCCATCTCACACCTCCATGGCGAGCGGCGGGTCGGGCAGCCGGGACGGGTCGTCCCACAGCAGGGTCAGGTCGCGGCCGCAGTGCGCGGCATCGGGGGCGACGAGCGCCTCGCGGCGCAGCGCGAGCGCGACCGCGGGCAGGTCGGCGGGGTGGGCGGCGGCGACGCGCGCGACGAGGGCGTCGCGCCGCCCGGCGCAGTCGTCGTGGCCGGGGTCGCAGGCGGCGCGCGGCCACAGCATCACCGGGACGCCGGTCTTCAGCGCGGCGGACAGCGCGCCCTTGGCGGGCCGGGCCCCGTAGACCAGGACGCAGTGCCCGGTGTTGGCCTCCAGCCAGTCCCGGAACGCGGCGCTGGGGCGCGGTTTGCAGCCGATCGGCTCGGGGTCGCTGCGGCCGCGTTCCAGGAGCAGCTCCCAGCGGCGTTTGGCCTGGTCCCACAGGATCGAGTGGGGGCGCAGCCGTTTCACGTCGCGCACCACGATCGGGTAGAGGCGCATCGGCAGCCGCTGCGCGCGGTCGATGTACCAGGTCTCGAAGGGCTTGCCGAGCCAGCCTTCGGGCACCGCGAACTCGATCATCCAGTCGCGGCGGCCGGCGACGAAGGCGGTGGCGTGCTGGACCTGCTCCTCCACGGCGGCCCGCACCTTCTTCTCCGGCACCCGCACGGTCTTCTGCGCGGGGCCTTCGGCGCCGTCGAGCCAGGTGTGCACGGTGAGGTCGAAGGCGCCGTCGTGGGTGACGCGCTCCAGCCGCACGATGATCGACGCCATGCCGCCGGCCGGGTCCGCCGGGCCGGGCAGGTGCCGCCGCGCCCAGTCGCCGAGCCCGGGCCGCCGCAGCGCCCGCAGGTAGCGGGCGAGCCGCTCCTCGGGCCAGCCTTCGGCGACGTAGCGCACCGTGTCCCACATCGAGGTGAACGGCCGCAGCGGGCGCCGGCCGATCTCGCGCATGACCGCGGCTTCGTCGGCGGGGACGCCGTCGAGCAGCTCGCGCAGCTCCCGCCGGGCCGCCGGGGTCAGCCAGGTGAGCGGCAGCAGGTCGTCGAGGGGCTCCCAGTGGCGGCGCAGCGACGCGACGGGCAGCATCAGGCCGGTGCTGCCGCGCTTGCCCTCGCGCAGTTCGGCGTCGGTGACCATGCCGACGACGTCGCCGGTGCGCAGGTCGTAGACGGCCGCGCCGCTGTAGCCGTGCTCCAGCCATTCGCCGGGCCCGACGGTCGCAAGCTGCCACCATTCCTGGTTCTGCACCAGGTCGGGGCCGGTGGTGACGGCGGCGTAGCGGGCCTTGCCGTCCTTGCGGCGCGGGAACCCGTAGGTGCCGAGGTCGGGCCGCGCGTCGGGGGCGGGCCGGCCGGGCGCGGCGAACCGGGCGGGCGTGATCCCCACGGGCTCGGCCAGCTCCAGCACCGCCACGTCACCGGGGTCGCCGGCGACCCGCCACCCCGTGCACGGCCGGACCTGCACCGGCAGGTCCTCGGCGACGCCGGGGAACCCGACCCGGACCTCGTCCATGCCCGCCACCACGTGCGCGGCGGTGAGCAGCAGGCGGGGGGAGACCAGGAACGCCGAGCCGATCTTGCCGCCGTTCGGCCCGCCGACCCAGGCCCGCCACTCCCAGCCCTGCACGCCGCGTCAGCCCTCGCCGGCCGGGGCCCCGCTCGGGGACGGCTGCCCCCAGGTCAGCTTCACCTTGAAGTGGGCCTCGGCGGAGGTCTTGGCGATGACGGCGCCGGCGGCGGCGTTCAGCTTCACCCCGAACTCCAGCTCGATCCCGTCGGGGTTCAGCTTGCCGTCGCGCAGGCTCCGCAGCGCGGCCTCGGCGGCGCCGCGCACGTTGCCGAGGGCCTCCTCCATCCGCTCGGCGGCGTTCTGGACGAACTCGCCGGGGATCGACACCGACTCGAATCCGGGATCGGTGTCGTCGACTTCCACGAGCACCGGGCCATCGGCCGTTTCCCACCGCACCAGTTCTTCCATCCCGGCAACCTAACAAGACCGCCGTAGGGTGGGGGAGAAAACGATGCGAAGGGGGACAGGCCGGTGGTCACCGTCGAGGACGTGCGGCAGATCGCGCTGCCGCTGCCGCGCACCACCGAGCACCTGATCCGCGACCGGGTGAAGTTCCGCGTCGGCGCCATCGTCTACGCGGCGTTCTCGCAGGACGAGACCGTGCTCGGCTTCGCGTTCCCGCGCGAGGAGCGGGCCGCGCTCATCGCCGCCGAGCCCGCCCGGTTCCACCTGCCGTCGGTCGCCGACCAGCGGTTCAACTGGGTGCACGCGTGGACGGCGGCGCTGGAGCCGGACGAGGCCCGCGAGCTGGTCCAGGACGCCTGGCGCATGGTCGTCCCGAAGCGCGTCGCCGCCGCCCACCTGGGTTAGCGCGGCACGAGCGTCACCGCGACCGGGCGGTGGTCGGAGGCGGTCACCGCCGGGGACGCCACGTCCCCGCTCATCAGCCCGGGCGTGACGAGGACGTGGTCGAGCTGCTGGTCCGGCCGGTCGGCGGGGAAGGTGCGCAGCGGGCGCGCGGCGGCGAGCGCGTCGACGAGCCCGGCGTCCAGCAGCACCTGCCAGGGCCGCTGGCCGGGTTCGAGGTTGAGGTCGCCGGCGAGCACGACCTGGCGGCCGTCCTTGGCGGCGTCGCGGGCGATCCCGGCGAGCTGCTCGGCCTGCCCGAGCGACGTCCAGTCGGTGGGCGGCTGGGTGTGGGTGGCGATGACGGTGATGTCGCGGCCCTGCCAGCGCAGGTCGACGCGCAGCGCCTGCGCGCCGGTCGGGCCGCCCTTGACCAGCGGCACGTTGCGCACACCGGTGACGGGCAGGTCGGTGAGCAGCGCGTCGCCCCACACCTCGTCGCCCGCCGGCGCCCAGACCGGGCGCAGTCCGAGCCGATCGGCGAACAGACGCAGGTTGTCGCGGCCGCCGTTCAGCATCCAGGCGCGGTCGACCTCGCCGAGCACGACGATGTGCGGGCGGAGCGCGCGCAGCGCGGCGGCCTGCCGCTCGGTCGCCATCGTCCCGTCGAGGCCGTAGCCCATGCGCACGTTGTAGGCGGCGAGGCGCAGGCCGCCGGACGCGGGCGTCCAGCGCGGGGCGCCGGCCCGCCACAGCGGCACGGCGGCGACCGCCGCGACGGCGACCACAGCGGCGATCGCCACCGCGAGGCCGGGGCGGCCCGTCTCCGGCGCCACGGCGCGGGCGAAGGCGAGCACGCCGACCCCGAGCGCCGCGGCGACCGGCACCCACCGGTTGGGGACGCCCAGGTCATAGGCCGAGTAGTAGGCGAAGATCAGCAGCACGAACAGCAGCCAGCCGCCCGCCATCGCCAGGCCGCGCCGCGTGGGCCGGTCTTCGCCGGGCGCGGCCGACGCCCAGCCGAGGCAGCCCGCCAGCGCGAGCTGCCCGAGCACCTGCGCGGCGACGGTCCAGCCGGGGGAGACGCCGTGGACGCCGTCCACCGTCGCGCGCCCGAACGCGAACCCGAGCGCCGACGCGACGAGCAGCACGCCCGGCACGGCCGGGTGCCGCGTCCAGAAGCGGGGGTGCGCGGCGACCGCCACCGACAGCACCGCGCCCGCGACGACCCACAGTGCCGAGGCGGAGCTGGCCTGCGCGTGCGCGGCGTTCCCGGTGTACAGGCCCCAGAGCAGGACGGCGGGCCCGGCGGCGAGCCACATGCGCGGCTTGCCCGGCTCGTCCTGCGGTGCCCGCAGCAGCGCCGCGACGAACAGCGCCAGGTAGACGGCGAGGAGCAGCCAGGGCAGCGGACCTGTCCGCCACACCAGGTCGATGCCCTCCAGCGCCGCGTGCAGCGTGGTCGCCAGCGCCAGGCCCGCGACCAAACCGGTCATCGCGGGCGCCGACGCCCCCGCCATCGCGGTCGCGACCAGCCACACCAGCCCGGCCAGCAGCCCGAGGCTCGCCGCGTAGAGCTGCGGATCGCCGCCGTCGGTGAACTGCAGCGCGGCCCGCGCCGCGGCCAGCGCGATCCCGGCGCCGAGCGCGAGCCGCCGGGCGGGGACGAGCCGCGCCAGCGGGACGGCGAGGAACGCCGCCACGAACCACGACAGCGCGTAGGCGCCCATCACCTCGGCGGGCGTCTCGCCCGCGCTGCCGACCAGGGTGATCAGCGAGGGGAGGAAGACGCACAGCACGTCGACCAGGACCAGGACGCCGAACAGGACGTCGAACCTCATCCGCGGAGCGGCCATGACGGGGGTCCTTCCGGAGCAGAATGTGAAGGATTCTCACTTATGTGACCCTGGTCATGCAAGAGCTTCTGGGATCATTCGCCCATGTGGACCATCCGCCCCCGTGCAGGACTGTCCGGCATGCTGCCCGGCGGCATCTCCCTCGGCGAGGACCGCGCCGCGATCACCGCCCGCCTCGCCGACGCGTTCGGCGAGCACCTCGGCGAGCGGCGACCGTTCCGCAAGTCCGCCTCCGGCACCGGCGTGTGCGACCAGTACGTGGACGGCGGCCTCATCCTGTGGTTCGACGACCGGGACCGGCTGTTCTACATCGAGCTGTACGAGCCCGCCCCGGTCTTCCACGAGAACGTCGCGCTGCTCGGCCGCCCCTACGGCGACGTCGTCCGCGACCTGCGCGCCGCCGGTGTCCGCCTGACCGAGGACGGCACCGGCTGCGAGGCCCCCGACGCCGGCTTCAACCTCTATGTCCCCGACGCCGAGGAGCGGGCGGAGCCGGTGCAACTGGTCGGGGTCTTCCGCACCGGCCCGTCCGGCAGCGTCCTCGGCATGTCGGACGAAGAACCCGTCGCCGACATCACCGAGCACCACCTGGTGTCCGGCGCCGGCACCGACCGGGTCCGGCTCGGCCAGGACCGGCACGAGCTGCGCCGCCTGCTCGGGCCCGCGATGCAGAGCGTGCCGTCCTACGGGGGCGCCGCGGAGGACTGGTACTTCGAGCACGGCCTCACCCTGACCTTCGACGAGGCCGGCCGGCTGACCACCCTCGTCGTCACCGGCCCGGCCTGGTTCGACGGGGTGCGCCTCGACCGCCCCATGGCCGACGTCGTCGCCGACCTGACGGCGCGGGGCGTGGCCGTCGAGCCGTTCGAGCTCGGCGCCCGCGTCCCCGAGCACGGCTTCACCCTGCAGCTCAGCGGGCTGCGGAATCCGGCGATGCCGGTCACCGCCGTCGCGTTCACAGCTCGCTGAGCAGCGCGGACACCCGCTCCCACGCGGCAGCGGCGGCCTCGGGCCGGTAGGTGTCGCGGCGGTCGCAGAAGAACCCGTGCGGCGTGCCCGGGTGCACGGCGATCTCGTGCTTCACCCCGGCGGCCGTCAGCCGTCGCGCGATCAGCTCGCGGTCCTCGCGCGGCACCGCGTGGTCGTCCTCGCCGACCTCGATGAGCAGCCGGCCCTTGATGCCGTCCGCCAGCGTGATCGTCGGCTCGGGGCGGCTCACCGGGATGCCGGTGTTCGTCAGCCAGCCCGGGTAGAAGGCGGCGGCGACCGCGATGTCCAGCCGCGCGGCGGCCAGCACCGCCAGGTGCCCGCCCGCGCTGAACCCGACCATCCCGATCCGGCCGCCGCCGAGGTGGCCGATCGCCGCGGCGACGTCGGCGAGGACGCCGTCGCGGGTGAGGTGGTCCAGCAGCGCGAAGCCCTGGGCGCGGCCCTCCTCGCCGTAGGGGAGCGCGGCGCGCGGGCGCGTGCGGTGGTGGAAGTCGGGCAGGACGGCGCGGTAGCCGAGCCGGGCGATGCGGCGGGTGACCTCCTGGAGGTGGTCGTCGGCGCCGAACAGCTCGGGCGCGACGATCACGCCGGGCGCGCCGGGCCGCCCGGCGGCGTAGAGGTCCATCGTGGTGCCGTCCGCGACCGGGACCGCGACCCAGGCGGCGTCCAGCGCGGTGACGACGGCCTCGGCGACGCCCCGCGCCGACGCGGGGTTCTGCCCGGTGACCAGCCGGCCGTCCTCCACCACGTGCGGGGCGAAGTTCGGCGCGGGCAGGTGGCGGGCGCCCTGCGCGGCGAGGCGGTCGGCGAGCAGGAACGGCACGACGCCGGCCAGCCCGACGGCCTCCTCCTCGCCGTTGGTGAAGGCCGCGACGCGCCTGCCGTCGACCAGGTACGAGCCGTCCGACAGCGTCAGGCCGACCAGCGCGGCCGGGCCGTGGCAGACGGCGGCGACGATCCCGCCGCGCTCGTAGACGTCGCGGGCGAGTGCCGCGAGGCCCTTGTTGTCGGGGAAGTCCCACATCGTGCCGTGCCCGCCGGCGAAGAGGACGGCGTCATAGCGGCCAGAGTCGACGTCGCCGGGTGCCGGAGTGCCCGCAAGCTGCGCGGCGACGCGGGGATCGTTCAGGAACCGGTCCTGAAGGGGGTCGGCAGGATCCTCGCCGTCCCGGGGCGGGCGGCCGCCGGCGACGCTGACCAGGTCGACCTCGTACCCGGCATCGGTGAAGACCGCCCACGGTTCGGCGGCCTCCGGCACGTAGAAACCGGTCCTGCGGCCGGTGCCGCCGAGGTCGGAGTGGCTGGTCAGCGCGATCAGTACCCGCTTGGTCATGTCAGAGCCCTTCGGAGGTGAGGGCCCCACACTGCCCGCCCGACGCCATCAGCCGCCAATAGCGATAGCCGAGATCTACCATCAGATTTCTGATAGGTCTGCGGGTCATGGCCGTCTCTTATGACCTGCTGCGCACCTTCCTGGCCGTCCACCGGTCCGGGTCGGCGACCCGTGCCGCCGAGCTGCTCGGCCTGTCCCAGCCCGCCGTCACCGCGCAGGTCAAGTCCCTGGAACAGCACCTGGGCCGCCCCCTGTTCGACCGGCTGCCGCGCGGGATGGCGCCGACGCCCGCCGCCGACGAGCTGGCCCGCCGCGTCGCGGCGCCGCTCGACGCGCTGGAGGATCTGACCCTCGACGACCCCGGCGAGGTGTTCGCCCATGCCGTCCATCTGGGCGGCCCGGCCGAGCTGACCTGCGTCCGCGTCCTGCCGGCCCTCGCCCCGATGGTCGGCGAGGGCCTGCGGCTGCGCGTCACCCTCGGCCTGCCGGGCGACCTGCTGGCGGGCCTGGCGGGCGGGCGCCTCGATCTGGCGATCACCACCCAGCGGCCCCGGCAGCGCGGCATCCGCGCCGAACCCCTCTGCGACGAGGAGTTCGCCCTGGTCGGTGCGCCCGCCTGGGCCGGCGCCGACCCGGACCGGGCGCCGCTGGTCGCCTACGCCGAGAACCTGCCGATCCTGCGCCGCTACTGGCGGACGGTCTTCGACACCCGCCTCACCCGGGAGCCCGCCGTGGTCGTCCCCGACCTGCGCGGGGTGCTGGCGGCGGTGGTCGCGGGCGCCGGCGTCACCGTCCTGCCGCGCTACCTGTGCCGGGCCGAGCTGGCCGACGGGCGGCTGCGCACCCTGCTGGAGCCGGAGCTGCCGCCCGTCAACACGCTGTTCCTGGCGTTCCGTCCCGGCGGCCGGCATCCGGCGGCCGACGCGGTGCGCGGCCACCTGCTGCTGCTCGGCCGCTCCTGGTCGTGACCGCCGTCAGCCGGCGAGGGCGGAACGGACGGCCTCCTCGGACCGGCCGACCACCGCGCGCCCGTCGTCGGCGGTGATGATCGGCCGCTGGATCAGCACGGGATGCTCGGCCAGGGCCGCGATCCAGCGGTCGCGCTCGTGCGGCCAATCGCCGATGCCGAGCTCGGCGGCGACGGCCTCGCCGGTGCGGGTGATGTCCCAGGGCTCCAGGCCGAGGCGGCCGAGGACCTGGCGGATCTCGGCCTCGGTGGGCGGATCGTCCAGGTAGCGGCGCACGGTGTAGGACGCGTCCGCGGCGTTCAGGATCTCCAGCGCGGAGCCGCACTTGGAGCAGTCGGGGTTGATCCAGATTTCCATGCTTTCCTTTCAGCCGGTCGCGGCGGTCAACAGGACCAGGACAAGGGTGACGACGGCGAGCAGGCCGTGCCCTGCGACGACGGCGACCGGGATGGCGCGCTCGGCGGGCACCGACCCCGCCCCCGGTCCGGCGGCGGCGCGGGCGCGGTAGGTCGGTATCCAGCGCGCGAGCATGACGAAGCCGAGCAGCGCGACCGGCAGCAGGATCACGAAGGCCGTCCAGGCCAGGGCCTGCTTGTCGGCGGCCACGTAGATGATCCAGACGATCAGCCCGGCGGCGGCGAGCAGCATGTGCCCGAAGATCACCGGCGGCGGGAAGCGGGTGGAGCCGGCCTCCTCGCGGCGGAGCCCGCCGCGGGCGATCCACACGCTCAGCATGTAGAAGCCGCCGAGCGCGGTGAGGATCCAGGTGATGAGTGCGGCGATGGCCATGGTCAGCCCTTTCGTTGGAGTGTGAAGCCTTCGGCCTGGGTGGATTCGCCCGCAACCCGGACGCCGTAGCGGTAGGCGAGCTTCCCGCCGAGGAAGCCCGAGGCCCCCAGCGCGGCCATGGCGATCACCGACAGGATGATCTGGCCGATCGGCACCGGCCCGTCCGGCGTGCCGGCCGCCCGCCATGCCCAGGACGCCCCGTAGGCGGCGGTGATCGCCAGGTTCAGCCCGAGGTGGACCAGCGCGGTGCGGTACGCGGCGGTGCCCGGCCGGATGGCCAGGAAGTCCAGGAACCCGAACATGGCCGCGGCCAGCGCGCCGATCACCCCGATCGCGACCAGCCAGAGCGAGGCGCGGGCGAGGAAGGCCGGGCCGTCCACCACATGCGAGGCGAGGTCGAACAGCAGGCTCGCCGTCCAGGCGCCGATCGGCACGGTCACCAGGATCGGGTGCAGCGGATGCCCGTAGGGGCCGGCCAGCGCCGTGACGGGACGCTTGGCCTGATGCAGCGGATCGCTCATCGCCCACCTCCTATTTCACTAGCAAGTCTTAGTGTTATTCCCCGGAGGCGTCAACAACCGGCACGGGCAAGGCATGGAGATCTATTTAGACCTTTACCGTGGGTGTTAGCCTGATGCGGTGACCCACGACGCGTCCGCCCTGCAGGCCGTCGCCGCACTCAGCGACGAGCTGCGGCGCCGCATGTACGAGTTCATCCGCCAGGCGCCCGCGCCGGTGACCCGCGACGAGGCCGCGCTCAGCGTGGGCATCTCCCGCAAGCTCGCGGCCTTCCACCTGGACAAGCTCGTCGACGTGGGCCTGCTCGCGGCCGGCTACGCCCAGCCGGGCGGGGTGCGCCGCGTGGGGCGCGCGCCCAAGGTCTACCGGCCCGCCGAACTGGACGTGCAGATCAGCATCCCCCAGCGCGAGCACGGCCTGCTGGCCGACATCCTGCTGGACGCCGTCCGCCTGCAGGAGCCGGCCGAGACCGGGCCGCAGGCGGCGCTGCGCGTGGCCGCCGACCGCGGCCGCGCCGCCGGCGAGGCCGAACGCGACCGGCTGCGGCCCGGCCGCCTCGGCACCGAACGGGCCTTGACCTGCACCGGGGAGATGCTGGAGCGGCACGGCTTCGAGCCCGTCCGGCTCACCCCGACCCGGGTGCGGCTGAACAACTGCCCCTTCCACCCGCTCGCGGCGAAGGACCCGGCCCTGGTGTGCGGGATCAACCACGCCTTCCTGTCCGCGTTCTGCGAGGGCCTCGGCGCCACCACCGTCACCGCGACCCTGGCGCCCCGGCCGGGGGAGTGCTGCGTCGAACTGTCCGAGCGGTCCTGACCGCCGGCCGCCCCGGCGCGCGGCTATAGTAAGTGGGGTGACTGACTCAACGGGTTCCCGGGCGCGCGGCGCCGGCAAGCGGGAACGGCTGACGGCCGCCGCCGCCGAGGTCCTGCACCGGCAGGGCGTGGAACGCACCACCATCGCCGACATCGCCAAGGCCGCCGACGTCCCCGTCGGGAACGTGTACTACTACTTCAAGACCAAGGACGAGCTGGTCCAGGCCGCTCTGTCCGAGCACGCCGGCCACCTGGCGCGGCTCGTGGCCGAGCTGGAGCAGATCCCTGACCCCCGCGAGCGCCTCAAGGCCCTCGTCGCCGCCTGGATCAGCCAGCGCGACATCGCGGCCCGCTACGGCTGCCCCACCGGCACCCTTGCCGTCGAACTCGACAAGCGCGACGAGGGCGGCCTCGACGTGGAGGCGGGCAAGGTCCTCCGGCTGCTGCTGGACTGGACCGAAGGCCAGTTCCGCGAACTCGGCCTCCCCGACGCCGCGGACCAGGCCGTCACCTTCGTCGGCGCCTACCAGGGCATGTCCCTGCTGGCCAGCGCCCTGCGCGACCCCGGCATCATGACCCGCGAGGGGGAGCGCCTCACCCGCTGGCTCGACACCCTGGAGGAAGACCGGCTCGAGATGAGCCGGTGAAAGTGGAGTCGTAGGGAGATGTGCGCCTCGCCTGGACCGCGGGGCGCGCCTCCCGGCACAACGATGGGGTCGCGATCCGGCGCACGTCACTGCCCCGGGCCTCCGACCAGTGCCTGAAGCGGGTCTCCTTGTTCGATGGTCAGGTGCGTGGCGTAGCCGCCCAGTACTTTCCGGGCGATGTCGGGATGGTCGGTGGTGATGTGGATGCTGCCGTCCTCCTCAGGGCCGATCGTGAAGATGAGAAAACCTGCCCCCTTCTGGAAACGGAGGAGCCGATCCACAAGGCGTTCCGCCTCCTGGTGGGATCGGACGGCATCGCGTATCTCGACGGTCACGTCCTTGGCCGCCGCGCAGATGGCCGCGTCGAGCCGGGCGTTGGGGAGGCGGTAGACGGTCACCTGGCGCCACTCGTTGCTGATCTCGACGCCGGCGTACCACCGGGCGAACTCCCCGGGCCGGCGTCCGCCCTTGTAGACCTCCTTGCCCCCGCCGGCGACCCGGTCGATCGTGCGGGCGGCCCGGTCGAGCACGCTCTGGTCCGGAGGCTCCGACGCCTGCGGGGCGGCCACGACGGGCGACGTCCGGCGCGGCGCGCCGCAGTATTTCGAGGGCCGGGCGGTGCTGGGCGCCGCCACCACCGCCGGGCTCCGGTCCACGGGCGGCGCGCCCGGCCACAGCCACGCCGCCCCGATCGCTCCGGCCGTGGCCAGCGCGCCCGCGGCCACGGCGGCGCCGGAACGCCTGCGGCGCCGGACCCGCCGGGCCACCTGCGCGCCGTCGACGCGCAGCGGCCCGGTCTCGCCCGCCAGCTCGGCCAGGCGGCGGGAGATCAGGTCCTCGTGGGATTCCACCGTGCCTCCTCGGTCGGATCGGCGAGCAGCTCGGCCAGTCGGCCGTGCGCCTCGCTCAGGTACCGCTTCACCGTGCCGGGCCGGCAGCCGAGCGCCGCCGCGATCTGCGGGACCGTCAGGTCCTCGTAGTAGCGCAGGACGGTGGCGGCCCGCTGCCGGGGCGACAGCCGCGCCAGCGCCGCCCGCACGTCGGCGGTGGCCGCGACGGCCCCGGCCTGGTCCGGCGCCAGGTCGTCGTGCCGGAGCAGCGGCCTGATCCGCGACCAGGCCCGGCGCCGCCGCGCGGTGTCCAGGAAGCGGTTGAGCATGATGCGGCGCACGTACGCCTCGGCCTCTTCGGCCGACCGCCGGCCCGGCTTGGCGAAGGCACGGACGAGGGCCTCCTGCACCAGGTCGTCGGCTTCGGCGTCGTCGCCGCACAGCAGGAACGCGTACCGCTTCAACGCGGCACCGCGCTCGCCGGCCAACACGGCCACCGTCTGCGCCCACCCGCCCATGCAGTCTCCGCTCCGCCGTCTCACTACAGAAACGCACGTCCCCCCGCGAAACGTTGTGGTGCTTTCGCGCATGGACGGCCGCCAGGCCCGCTACCAGGGACGATGCCTTTTTCCGGCGCGGCCCGAGCGGTAAAATGCCGTGAGTACCCATGCGTCGTCACCACCGCGCCGGTGATGCTCTATGAGCGACAACGAAGCCCCTGCGCAGCCTCCGGCTCCGGGCCGGCGGAGCATCGGCGTCCGCACCGCCATCGTGATCGCGGTGGCGACCGTCGTCGCCCTCTCGGCCGCGATCATCACCCTCGCCAACGGCTACGACATCGGCGCCGGCCTCGGCGTCCGGCCGTTCGCCGCGAAGGTGTCGCTGCGGGGCACCGTCACCATGCCCGAGTACAGCGAGCCCACCGGCGAGAACTGGGTGCGTGTCCCCGTGGACGGCTGCGTGGGGATCGGCGGCTTCGACGACATGGCCGAGGGGACGGCGGTCACCGTCTACGACCCGTCCAGCAAGGTCATCGCCGTCGGGAACCTGGGCGCGGGCGTGGACGCCGGCACCACCTGCTCCTGGCCGCTGACCATCACCGGCGTCCCCGACCTGCCCTTCTACCAGATCGAGGTGTCCCACCGGGGCAAGGTCACCGTGCAGCGCGCCGACATCGGCTCCATCCGCCTCACCCTGGGCTGACCGGCCGGGGTTCCTTCCGGCCGCGCGGGGAAGCATGATCGGTCCATGTCCCCGAAACGCTGGGCCGCCCTGGGGTGGGGCCTGCTGGCCGCCGCGGCGGTGCTGGCCGCCGTCGCGATGCAGCAGGCCTTCGCCTCGATCAGCGTCACGCCTGTCGTGGAGTCCCTGGTGAGGCTCGACCGGACCCAGACGACCATCGACCCGGCCGTCCTCCTGCGGGGCGTGGCCTTGGGCGTCCTGGCGGGCGCGGCCTTCTTCGCCGCGCTCGCCTGCTTCTACTGGAGCGCGGCCCGCCGCCGGCAGGACCTGCTGGAGCAGATCCTGCACCGCCTCCTGGCCCGCGACCAGGAGGAGGCTCGGGCGAGGTAGGCGGGGCTCGAGCCGAACTCGTCGTCAGAGCCGGCTACGCCGGGTCGTCCGGGAGTTTCGCCAGGACGCGGTAGGCGTTGCTGGTGTTCGGGCGCAGCAGGTCCGCCAGGACGGCCAGGACCAGCAGCGGGGCGACCGCGGCATAGGCGAGGGCGCGGCGGGCGGCCGCCGGGCCGGGGCGGGCGGTGGCCCACGGGCGGCGCGGGTCCGGGCCGAGGGCGTTGGCGAGCAGCACCGCGCCGGTGGTGAGGTCCGGCTCGTCGCGGACGCCGCGCCGCCCGGCCTCGACGATCTCCAGGCCGCGCCGCCGCAGGGCCTCGGTGAGGTTGCCCATCGGGATCATGCTGAGGTGCTGCGGCGGCAGCCAGGCGATCCAGAACCCGCGCAGCAGGCGGCCGAGCGCGCACTCGGGGTCGGGCAGCTCGATCAGCAGGTGGCCGCCGGGGGCGAGCGCGGTGACGGCCGCGTCCAGTTCGCCGAGGGGGTCGGCGGTGTGCTCCAGGTAGTGGTTCATCGAGACGACGTCGTAGCCGCCCGCCACGTCCGCGGCGATCGCCTGGAACTCGCCGCGGACGGCGCGCCGCACCCAGCCGCGCCGGGCGGCCTCCTCGATGCCCGCCGACAGGTCGAGCCCGTCGAAGCGGGTGCGGGGCAGCACCTCGGCGGCGGTCGCGCAGAAGTGGCCGTGCCCGGCGCCGACGTCCAGCCAGGTCCGCGGCTCGCAGTGGCGCTGGACGAGCTCGGCGCGGTCCCGGTACCAGCGGGTCTGGGCGCTGAAGATGTGCTCGGTGCCGCCGGCGGCCAGGCCGTCGTAGACGTCCTTGTAGTAGAAGGCGAGGCCCTGCGGGTTCAGGCGGGGGTTCTGGAAGACGTGGCCGCAGCCCCCGCACCGCTCCAGGACGAACCGGCCGGGCTTGGCCATCACCGTGTCGCGGGTGACCAGGTGCCTGCGCAGGTCGCTCGAGCCGCACCACGGGCAGGTCTCGCGGCGCTCCTCGAAGAGGTCGCCGTTCATCCGGTCCAGGTGCCAGCGCCGCGACTTGCGCCTGAGCTCGTCGCGGTGCCGCTCCCATGAGGTGCGCGGGGCGCGCAGCGTCCGCCACCAGGTCAGCGGGGTGTCCAGCGCGCGCAGCCACGCGGCGCGGTGCCGGTCGTAGGGCCTGATCTTCGCCGTGGCGACGCGGGGCGCGGCGCTGTAGGCGGCCAGGGGCAGCAGGCCCCAGAGCGGGTCGAGCACCAGGCAGAGGGCCACCAGCGCGTACCCGGCGACCGAGACCGTGATCGTCTTCGGGACGGTGAGCTCCGGCGGCACCATCAGGCTGGAGGCGGTGAGCCAGGTGCGGCGGCCGGTGAGGTCGCGCCGTGCCGGGACGCCGGCCACCGCGAGGTCGGCCCGCGCGGTGTACTGGCGGGCGCGGACCGTCGCCTCGGCGAACTCGCCCGGGCCGAGGCCGGTGGTCGCGGGCAGGTCGAGGCGGCGCCGGACGTCGCGGTGGACGAGCAGCGCGTGGCCCGCGCCGCGCCCGAGGCCGGTGCGCTGCCGCCGGTAGGCGCGGGGGTCCACGGCGCGGGCCAGGTCGAGGGCCTCCTCGGTCCGCAGGTCGGCGGGGACCAGGTCCAGGACGGCCAGGCCGTGCGCGCGGGCGTGCGCGGCGGCGGCGTCCCGGACGGGCCCGGGGACCCGCACGCCGGCGGCGAGGATCAGCGTGTAGTCGTCGCCGGCCGGGGGCGGACCGTCCTGCGGGGTGGTCAGGACGGTGAGGGCCGCCAGCCGCCGGCGGAGCCGGAGCGCCCCCGCCGCCATGCCGCAGGCGACCAGCCCGCAGACGAAGATGATCATAGACTGATAGTGCCAGTGGTCGCTGTGATTATGCCAGTAGTTGGTGGCATGAATCACGGCCCTGGCAAGGGGTTGTCCCGCCGAGGGCGCGCCGACGAGGCTGGCCCCGTGTGGTACCCGAAGATCCCGCAGCGGTTCGGCGACGGCCCCCTCCCCGGCGGCAGCTGGGTGGCCGAGGAGAAGGTGCACGGCGCGCATTTCGCGCTGGTCAGCGACGGCCGGACGACCCGGGCCGCCGGCCGAACGGCCCGGCGCCCCGGAACCGCATGATCCTTTCGAACCGCGCCGGGCGCACGGCTGTCTCACCGGGCATGGAAACGCGATGGGCCCGGCCGGGCCTGGTGCTCCTGGCCGGCGCGGCGGTCACGATGGCGGCGTGCTCCACCACCTCCCACGAGGGCGCCCCCGTCGGCACGAAGATCTACCCGGCGGATCTGAGGCTCACCGGCGCGGTGCAGCGGACGATCACCAAGGCGGAGCAGAACTGCTGGACCAAGGAGGGCTACGTCCAGCGCGGCGGCATCGAGCTGGTCACCACGGAATGGGCCGCCGGCAAGCCGGTGACGAAGCTGCAGGTGCTCCAGAACAAGAAAACGGATCCCGTCCGCGTGGAACTGGAGACCGGCGGCCGCACCTACACCGGCATGCAGGGCGTCCGCCTCGACACCAAGAACCGCAAGGGCACGCTGGACAGCGACATGACCTGGACCGACATCGACAAGAAGCGGTACGTCGTCCACGTGTCCGGAACGATCAAGTGCAAGGACGAGAACCCGCGCTGACACCGCGCCCGGTCGGCGGCCGGCGCCCCGGCTCGGCCACCCTGACGGTGCCCGGCGACGGCCCGCGGCTCACCGCCCGCGCGGCTGGACGAAGCGCACCATGTTGCCCGACGGGTCGCGGAAGGCGCAGTCGCGGACACCGTAGGGCTGGTCGACCGGCTCCTGCAGCACCTCGCCGCCCCGGGCGCGGACCCGCTCGAAGTCGGCGTCGCAGTCGTCGGTCCAGAAGTTGACGCCGTGCAGCAGGCCCTTGGCCAGCAGTTCCGCCATGGCCCGCCGGTCGGCGGGCGAGGCGCCCGGGCCGGCGCCGGGCGGCTCCAGGACGATCTCCACGTCGGGCTGCGACGGCGCGCCGACGGCCACCCAGCGCATCCCCTCGAACTCGACGTCGTTGCGCACCTCCAGGCCGAGGGCGTCCCGGTAGAAGGCGAGCGCCTTGTCATGGTCGTCGACGGCGAGGAAGCACTGCGCGAAGCTGATGGCCATACCGCTCACGCTACGCCCGGACCGGGCGGGTGCGGAGCTTGGCGATGCAGGCGGGGATGGCGGCGCCCTCGTCGTGGCGGCGCGCCCGGTACGCGCTCGGGCTCTCGCCGACCAGTTCGGTGAACCGGGTGCTGAACGACCCGAGCGAGGTGCAGCCGACCGCGAAGCAGACCTCCGTCACCGACAGGTCGCCGCGCCGCAGCAGCGCCTTGGCCCGCTCGATCCGGCGCGTCATCAGGTAGCTGTAGGGGGTCTCCCCGAAGGCGGCGCGGAAGCTGCGGGAGAAGTGGCCGGGCGACATGAGGGCGGCGCGCGCGAGCGCGGGGACGTCGAGTGGTTCGGCGTACTCGCGGTCGATCAGGTCACGGGCCCGGCGCAGCCGGACGAGGTCGTCCAACGTCACTCCTGCACCCTCCCACAGGCCTCCGACAGTCCGCGGAACGCGCAGCCGGATCGGGCTGTTGCCGCACCCCTCCCAGTAAGACAATCTTGTCCTTCTGATGCGGCAGACAAGCGTGTCCTTTTGCGAGGAGGGTGTGGTTTGAGGCCTTTGGGCGCGTCCGACCCACGGCAGGTCGGGCCCTACCGGACGCTCGCCGAGCTCGGCCGGGGCGGGATGGGCCGGGTGCTGCTGGGCAGCGGCCCGGACGGGCGGCTGGTCGCGGTCAAGCTCGTGGCCGAGCACTACGTCGACGACGACGGCTTCCGCGCCCGGTTCCGCCGCGAGGTCCGGGCGTCGCGGCAGGTCGCCGGGGCCTACACCGCGGCGGTGATCGACGCCGATCCGGAGGCGCCGACCCCCTGGCTGGCCTCGGTGTACGTGCCCGGCCCCGCGCTGCACACCGCCGTCGCGCGGGCGGGCGCGCTGGGCGCCGAGGCGGCGCTGCGGCTCGCCGCGGGGCTGGCCGCCGCGCTGGTGGAGGTGCACCGCTCCGGGCTGGTGCACCGCGACCTCAAGCCCTCGAACGTGCTGCTCACGGACGACGGCCTGCGCGTCATCGACTTCGGCATCGCCCGGGCCGCCGAGGGCGACGGCACCCAGGTCACCCGGACCGGGGCCCTGGTCGGCACCGCCGGCTACATGTCGCCCGAGCAGGCGCGCGGCGAGCGGCCGGGCCCGGCCAGTGACGTGTTCTCGCTCGGCTCGGTGCTGGTGTACGCCTGCACCGGGCACGGCCCGTTCGCGGTGGGCAGCACGCCGGTGATCCTGCACAACGTGCTCACCGCCGCTCCCGAGCTCGGCGGGCTGCCGGAGCCGGTCCGGGAGCTGGCGCGAGCATGCCTGGCCAAGGACCCGGCGGCCCGGCCGACACCCGGGCAGTTGCTGGACCGGATCGGCGGCGTGGTGCCGGCCGCCCGCCCGTGGCCGCCGGCGGTGCACGCCATGATCGCCGCCCAGCAGGGCGAGGTCGACCGGCTGCTGCACGGCGCCCCGCCGCCCGGCATGCCGTATCCCGTGGCCCCCACCGCGGTGGGGCAGGCCCCGCCCGCCGGCCCGAGCCGCCGCCGCTTCCTGGCGGCGGGCGGGGCGGCCCTGGGCGTGGCGGCGGTCGCGGGCGCCGCGGCCTGGGCCACATCCGGCGGCGAGGCCAAGGCCCACAAGTCCGCCCCCGCCAAGCCGGCGATGCGCCCGCTGGCCACCCTGGCCAGCGACGTCCCCCTCAGCGACCTGCGCTTCAGCCCCGACGGCGGCCTGCTGGCGGCGATCGGCGGCGACGAGACGGTGCGGCTGTTCGACGTCGCCGCGCGGCAGCCCTCCGGAGACCCGATCAAGGGCGGCACCGGCTACCGGGCCCGGATCGCCGGCATCGCCTTCGACCAGACCGGCGGCACGCTGGCCACCGCGGGCGACGGCGTCAAGCTCTGGGACGTCAAGACCCGCCGCCAGACCGCCGCCCTGACGGTCCCGATCACCAGGAACGTGAACGCCCCGGGCCCCGCGCACGCCGTCGGCTACAGCCCCGACGGCCGGCTGCTGGGCGGCGCCGGCACGGACCTGATCCAGATCTGGGACGCCCACACCCGCGCGCCGGCCGGCCGGATCGACCTCGGCGGCGCCAACATCGGGTCCAAGGTGGCCTTCACCGGCGACGGCAGGCTCCTGGTCACCCCCGACCACAACGCCGTGAAGGTCTACGACGTCGCCTCCGGCCGCCAGTCCGGGCCGTCGCTGCTCGGCCACACCGGGGCCGTCATCGCCGTGCTGGTCAGCCCGGACGGCCGCACGCTCGCGTCGGCGGCCTACGACTCCACCGTCCGGCTCTGGGACGTGACGACCGGCCGCGCGGTCGGCTCGCCGCTCACCGTCGACTCCTCGACGATGGTGGAGTTCCTCGCCTTCAGCCCGGACGGCCGCACCCTGGCCGGCGGCGGCACCGGCGGCGCCGTGCACCTGTGGGACGTGGCCGCCCAGCGCCCGGTCGGCAAGCCCGTCGGCCTCGGCGGCGAGGTCACCGGCGTCGCCTTCGACAGCGGGGGCCGCACGCTGGCCACCGTGACCAAGCGGACGATCCAGCTCTGGGATCTCGCCGCCCTCACCAAGGCATGAGCCCGATGCGCCCCCTGGACCCCGCCGACCCACCTCGAATAGGCCCGTACCGGACGCTGGCCGAGCTCGGCCGCGGCGGGATGGGCCGGGTCCTGCTCTGCGCGGGCCCGGACGGCCGCCTCGTCGCGGTCAAGCTCGTCCACGCGCGGCTCCTCGGCGCACCCGGCCACCGGGACCGATTCCGCGCCGAGGTGGCGGCGACCGGGTCGGTCTCCGGCGCCTACACCGCGGCGGTGATCGACGCCGACCCGGACGCGCCGGTGCCCTGGCTCGCCTCGGTCCACGTCCCGGCGCCGTCGCTGAGCGAGGCGGTGCGGGCCGCCGGGCCGCTGCCCGAGCCCGCGGTGCGGCGGCTGGCGGCCGGGCTGGCCGCCGCGCTGCGCGACATCCACGGCGCGGGGCTGGTGCACCGCGACCTCACGCCGCGCAACGTGCTGCTGGCGGCCGACGGCCCGCGGGTCATCGACTTCGGGATCGCCTCGGCCGCCGGGGCGGACGGCGACGCGACCGGCACGCCGGCGTTCATGTCGCCCGAGCAGGCCGAGGGCGGGCCGCCGACGGCGGCGGGCGACGTCTTCGCGCTCGGGTCGGTGCTGACGCTGGCCTGCACCGGCCGCGGCCCGTTCGACGGCCCGAACGCCATGCGGACGCTCTACAACGTGGTCCACGCCGAGCCGGAGCTCGGCGGCGTGCCGGTCGCGCTCCGCCCGCTGGTGGCCGCCTGCCTGGCCAAGGCGCCCGGCGACCGGCCCACGCCGGACCGGCTGCTGGATCTCGCCGGCGGGGTCGCGCCGGCCGCCCGGCCCTGGCCGCCGGCCGTCCACCGGCTGATCGACGACCGGCAGGCCGAGCTCACCGGCCTGCTCTCGCCCCCGGCCCGGACACCGCGGCGCGGCCGCCTCCTGGCCGCCGGTGCGGCACTGACCGCCGCCGCGCTGCTCGGCTCCCTGATCTGGGCGCCCTGGCCGGGGACGGCGGCGCGCCCGCCCGCACCGCACCCGTCCGCCTCGTCCGCGCCGCCCCCGCCGCCCAGCTGGACGCTGCGCGGGCACACGTCCTGGGTCATGGCGGTGGCGTTCAGCCCGGACGGCAAGACGCTGGCCACCGGGGCCGACGACGCGACGGCCCGCCTGTGGGACGTGGCCACGCACACCCAGCGCGGTGCGCCGGACCGGCATCCCGACGGCGTGAACTCGCTGGTGGTCTCGCCGGGCGGCAGCACGCTCTTCACCGGCGGCGACGACGGATACCTGCGCATCTTCCCGATGTCGGGAAAGGGGGAGAGCACCGGCCTGAACCTGGACAACGGCCCGGTCGGGGCGATGGCGATCACCCCTCACGGGAACCTCCTGGCCATGGAGGTGTCCGGCCTTCTCCAGCTCCTCCCGCTGGGCGGCAAGGGCAAGCCGACCCAGGCGGGCCGGGTGCGGTCCGGCAACGTCACCGCGCTGGCCTTCGCCCCGGACGGCCGGACGCTGGCCGTCGGCACCACCGGCATGGAGCGGGACCTGGACACCCACAACACCAAGGGCGTGGTGGAGGTATGGGACCTCACCGCGAAACGGCACGCGGACCTCAGGGGCTACAACGGCTGGATCGAGGGCGTGGCGTTCAGCCCCGACGGCCGCACGCTCGCCGCCGCCGGCGGTGACCTGGTGCGGCTGTGGGACCTGCCCGGCCACCGGCCGGCCGGCACGCCGATCCACTGCCAGGGACGCTGCCGGGCCGTCGCCTTCAGCCCGGACGGCAAACTGCTCGCCTACTCCGACGGAGGAACGGCCCGGCTGCTGACCACAGCGAACTACCAGCAGTCCGGACCGGCCCTCACCGGCCACACCAGCGGCATCACGAGCCTGGCCTTCAGCCCGGACGGCAGGCTGCTGGCGACCGGCTCCTACGACGACACCGCCCGGATCTGGCAGCTCGGCCGCTGACGCGCGGCCGCCACACCCCAGACGACCACCGCACACCCCGCGAGCCCCGCCCCCAGCACCACAGAACCACCCCACCCAAAGGATTCGAACAAAGCGGTCGTAGCAGTGGCCCCCAAAGCCGACCCGAGCGAGTAGAACACCATGTACCCGCCGATGGCGGTGCTGGTGCGCTCCGGATAAGCAGCCGTAAGAACGTGCTGGTTGCTCACATGCACCACCTGAACGGCGAAGTCGAGCAGCACCACACCGAGCCCCAGCCACAGCAACGACCAGGGAAGCTGCCCGATCGCCGCCCAGGAGGCGATCAGGAGCGCGAGGGCGATGCCGGTGACCCGGCGCGCGTGCCCGGCGTCGCCCCAGCGCCCGGACCGGGCGGCGCCGAGGGCCCCGGCGAGCCCGGCGACGCCGAAGAGCCCGATCTGCGCCTCGCCGAGGTGCCACGGCGCATCGGCCAGCGGCAGGGCCATGCCGCTCCACAGCGTGCCGAACGAGGCGAACAGGAAGAACGCGATCAGCCCGCGGCCGAGGAACACCGGCTGGGTGAACAGCCCGCCGAAGGACCGCAGGACCTGCCCGTACCGCGCGCTGCCGGACCGGACGTCCGCAGGCAGCACCACGAGAACGAGCACCGCCAGGACAACGGCCAGCACCGCCAGCACCACGTAAACGCTCCGCCACCCCCACACGCCAGCAAGAACCCCCGCAAGAACACGCCCCCCGAGAATCCCGATCACCACCCCCGAGGTCACGATCCCCAGGTCGCGGCCCCGCTCGGCAGGCGCGGCATGCGCCGCCGTGTACGCGACGGCCGTCTGCACCACCACCGCGAACACCCCCGCCACGGCCAGCCCGCAATACGCCGCCCAGGCGCCCGGCGCCGCCGCGGTGACCGCCGCCCCCACGGCCACCAGAACGAGGTGCACCGCGATCAGCCGCCGGCGGTCGAGCACGTCGCCGAGCGGCACCAGCAGCACCAGCCCGGCCAGGTAGCCGAGCTGCCCGGCGGCCACGAAGCGGCCGAGCGAGCCGGCCGGGACGCCCAGGTCGTGCCCCATCGGGCCCAGCATCGGCTGCCCGGCGTAGACGCTCGCCACCGCGACCCCGCAGACCACCGCCAAAAGCAGCCTCACTCCGTCCACCCCCCGTTTGGTTTCGAATTGCAACCAATCGCACGCTAGGCCAGAATGGTTTCAATCCGCAACCCATCGGAGGGGTGATGGCACGCGACGACACCGCCTGGACGGACCCGGGCTGCCCGGTCGCCCGCACGATCGACGTGGTCGGCGACCGCTGGAGCCTGCTCATCGTCCGCGACGCGATGGACGGCGCCCGCTCCTTCACCGACTTCCAGCAGCGCACCGGCATCGCCCGCAACATCCTCGCCGACCGCCTCCGCAAGCTCACCGGCCACGGCCTGCTCGCCCAGATCGACGCCCCCTCGGGCAGGCGCAAGCTCTACACGCTCACCGAGGCGGGCAAGGACCTCTTCCCCGTGATCGTCACGCTGCGGCAGTGGGGCGAGCGCCACGCCTTCGAGCCGGGCGAGCCGCACTCGGTCCTGGTCGACGCCGCCGGCGCCCCCGTTCCCGACCTGCGGCCCACGGCAGCCGACGGCTCTCCGCTGACCAGCGACACGACCTCGGTACAACGCCCCGCCTGACCCGCGCCCCCGGCAATCCGGAAAAAGTTCGAGCAGCGGTGTCGGATCGGAGCAGAGGCGTTCGTAGCAGAGGTGAGGCCGCCCGCACGGGGCGGCGCCGAGGCGAAGGAACCGCGACCATGAAGCTGACGACCATCACCCAGATCACCCTCGACGGCGTGGTGCAGGGCAACGGCGGCGCCTCGGAGGAGGACCGCAGGAACGGGTTCGAGCGCGGGGGATGGGCCCTGGGGAAGGGCGACGAAGAGACCCGCGCGTTCATCGACCGCACCTACCGGCGCGCCGACGCGTTCCTGTTCGGCCGGCGCACCTACGAGCTGTTCGCAGGCTCCTGGGGAAAGATGACGGTCCAGGACGCCCCCGGCATGGCGGGCGTTGTGGAATCGCTGAACACCCGGCCCAAGTACGTGGCGTCGGCCACGCTCACCGACGCAGCGTGGCCGGGCACGACCGTCCTGACCGGCGACATCGCGGCCGCCGTCCGGAAGCTGAAGGCCGAGCCCGGCGGCGAGCTGCAGGTGCACGGCAGCGGCACCCTGGTCCGGTGGCTGCTGGAGCACGACCTGGTCGACGAGATGACCCTGATCATCGTCCCGGTGGTCGTCGGCCAGGGCGCGCGGCTGTTCCCCGCCACCGGCCCCGACCTCGCACTCGACCTGATCGGGTCCCGCACCGACTCCAAAGGTGTGACGATCCAGACCTACCGCCCCGCCGGGCGCCCCCAGTACGCGCCCGCGGCCTGACACCCGAAGGACTTCCCGATGCGCTACCTGATCTCCGTCATCGACGACAAGGACGACCCCGGCAGCACCGACAGGCAGCCCGCCGTCAGCGCGTTCAACGAACGCCTCATCGCCGAGGGCCACTGGGTCTTCGCGGGCGGGCTCGCCGACACCGACACCGCCACGGTCGTCGACAGCCGGGGCGAGCGGACGCTGTTCAGCGACGGGCCCTTCGTGGAGTCCAAGGAGTACCTCGCCGGCGTCTGGGTGTGGGAGGCCCCCGACCTGGACGTGGCGCTCCGGCTGGCCGCCGAGGCGTCGCGGATCTGCGACCGCAAGATCGAGGTACGGCCGTTCCAGTGAACGACGACGCCCGCGACGCCGTCGCCCGGGCCCACCGCGCGGAGTGGGCCCGGGTCGTCGCCTCCCTGACCAGGCGCTTCGGCGACCTCGACATCGCTGAGGAGGCCGCCGCCGAGGCGTTCGCGACCGCCGTGCGGCGCTGGCCCGCCGACGGCGTGCCGCCCAACCCCGGTGCCTGGCTGACCACCACCGCCAACCGCAAGGCCATCGACCGGATCCGCCGCGAGGGCAAACGCGACGGCAAGCACCAGGAGGCGCTGATGGTCCACGACGACGACCCGCCCGAGCCGGCCGGCGCCATCGACGACGACCGGCTCCGGCTGATCTTCACCTGCTGCCATCCGGCGCTGGCCGTGCAGACCCGCGTGGCGCTGACGCTGCGCCTGGTCGGCGGCCTGACCGTGCCCGAGATCGCCCGCGCCCACCTGGTGCGGGAGACCGCCATGGAGCAGCGGATCACCCGCGCGAAGGCCAAGATCAAGGCGGCCCGCATCCCCTGCCGCGTACCGTCCGCCGAAGACCTGCCGGCCCGCGTGTCCGGCGTGCTCGCCGTCCTGTACCTGATCTTCAACGAGGGCTACCTGGCGACCGGCCCCGGCACCGGCCCCCTGCGGCACGACCTGACCGCCGAGGCGATCCGCCTCACCCGCCTGACCCGCGCCCTCCTGCCGGGCGACGGCGAGGCGACCGGGCTGCTGGCGCTGATGCTGCTCACCGAGGCCCGCCGCGCCGCCCGCGTCTCGGCCGGCGGCGAACTGGTCACCCTGGCCGAGCAGGACCGCGGCGCCTGGGACCAGGCGCTGATCGCCGAAGGGCACCGGCTGGTGCGCGAACGCCTCGCCGCGGCCGCCGCCGGAGACGCCCCGGGCCGCTACCAGATCCTCGCCGCGATCAACGCCGTGCACACCAGCGCCCGCGACATGCGCGACACCGACTGGACGCAGATCCTCGCCCTCTACGACCGGCTCGTCCGCGTCGACCCCTCACCGATCGTCGCCCTCAACCGGGCCATCGCCGTCGCCGAACTCGACGGCCCCGAGGTGGCGCTGGCAGCCGTCGACCGGCTCGAGGACGCCCTGTCGGGCTACCACGCCTACCACGCCACCCGCGCCGACCTGCTGCGCCGGCTGGGCCGCAGCAGGCAGTCACGCGCGGCCTACGACAAGGCCATCGAGCTGGCGGGCAACGCCGCCGAGACCGCCTACCTGACCCGCCGCCGCGACCAGCTGCGCTAACGCCTGCCGCCGGCCGAAGCCACCGCGGCACGCATGACCTCGGCGACGGGAACGGCGATCACCTGGACCCGGCCCATCCGCCCGGCCACCCCGTTGCCCCTCTGCGGCGGCATGCTCGACGAAGCGCGATCGGTGCACCCGGCGGGCGAGCCGATCGGCCTGCGCCGCCGCGCAGCGACGCCCGCCCTCACCGAGCGAACTTCTCCATGGCGGCCGGGGTGACCGGCGTGAAGAAGTTGACGAGGTTGCCATCGGGGTCGCGGAAGAGCAGCGACCGGTTCCCCCAGGGCATCGTGGTGGGCTCGTTGACGAAGTCGGCGACGAACCCGGTCAGGTTCCCATGCACGCGGTCCACGTCGTCGACGAGGAACTCGAGGATCACGCTGTGGTTGTCCGCCGGCCGGCAGGACCCCGGCGCGAACAGCGGAACCGTGCGGGTACCGGCAATAGCGAGAGCGCCGCCCGAGGTCCGGATCTCGGCGAAATCCTCATTGCCCCAGACCGCGGCCACCCCGGTGGCCTTCTCGTAGAACTCGACGAGACGCGCGACGTCGCCCGTGATGATGCGGATCGAAACAAAGTCCATGGTGCTCTCCAACCAGAAGGAACCGCTGTCCTCCGCACGCTAGAACCAATACTGGTCAGAACCTGTCCACTATTCGTTAGGCTCCGCGCATGACGCGTCCCACCGGCCGGGTGCTGACCCTTCTGGAACTGCTGCAGTCGGGCGGCGTCCGGACGATCGCCGAGCTCGCGGACCGCCTGGACGTCGACGGCCGGACCGTGCGCCGGTACGTGGACCAGCTGGTCGACCTCGACGTGCCGGTCGAGGCGGTCCGGGGCCGCTACGGCGGCTACCGGCTCGCTCCCGGATACCGTGTGCCGCCGCTCATGCTCAGCGACGACGAGGCGCTCGCCGTGCTGCTCGGCCTGATCGCCGGCCGCCGCACGGGGCTGACGACGGCGGCGGGCACGGCGGGCGAGACGGCGGCGGCCAAGATCCGCCGGGTGCTGCCCGAACGCGTGGCCCGCCGCCTGGGCACCGTCCTGGATGCCCTGGCGTTCACCGGCCCGCCCGGTGAGCCCGCAGCGCCCGACGCGGACGTCCTGCTCACCGTCGCCGACGCGGTCCGCCACCGGCGGCCCGTCGCGATCCGGTACACCGACCGCGCCGGTCGGCGCAGCGAACGCCCGCTGCACGCCTACGGGATCGTCTCCCACGCGGGCCGCTGGTACGTCACGGGCACCGACCCCGAGATCGGCGAGGACCGCACTTTCCGGCTCGACCGCATCGCCGGCGCCAGGACCCTGCCCGGCACCTTCGAGGTCCCCGCAGGACTGGACCCGGCACAGCGCGTGCTGTCGGGATTCGCCACGGCCGGGTACCGGCACGAGGTGACCCTGCGGATCCGCGGCACGGCCGAGCAGATCCGCGCTCACCTTCCGGCCGGTGTCGCGACCCTGTCGGAAGAGCCCGCGGCCGGAGGCTGGCTGCGCGTCGAGCTACGGGCGGAAAGGCTCGACTGGCTGCCGCCGGTGCTCGCCGCACTCGACCGGCCCTTCGTCATCGAGCGCCCCGACGAGCTGCGCACCCTCGTCCTCGCCTTCGCCGACCGCCTCGCGACCCGCGCCCGCCAGTCCTGACACCGGGCCCGCAACAGCGGCTCAGGCGCTGCGGCCGCAGCGTCGCTCCGACGACCGGAACATCCCCATCGCCCCAGGCCATGCCCGCCACCGCACGGCGAGGTACGTTCGACGCTCCTCGCTATATGGGCGCATACAGCCACGAATAGTGACGTCACTGACCTGCGCAATGCGCATGGGCGACGACATGGAACTCGCCGTCTCCGGCGACCGTGCTCGACCAGCCGGCACCGTCGGAATCAGGGCCCTGGTGGATGACCTGGCCATGTTCGGCGTCGTGGACGGTGTGCCCGCCGATCACATGGTCGCCGGGTTTGCAGCGTGCGTCCGCGGTGACCCGGCCAGAACCGGAGTTGAGGGCACGCACCCAGTAATCGGCGGCGGTTCGGGCGACAGCGGCGTCGGCGAGCGCCGGAGCGGCGGTCAGCGCCGTGGTCGGTGCCCCGGCCAGGGCGGCGGTGGCGAGGGCGAGCAGAGCCCGGCGCACGAGTTTCACCATTATCCCTTACTGTAGGTAGGTAATTAACTACACAAGGTGACAGTATCCGTGCGAAGCCATCAATAAACGACCCCGGGTGCCATGACGCGATGGATCCTCGTCCGTGTCACCACCGAGGCCGGCCGCCCTGCTGGCCGTCGGCCGCTGCCTCTCTGCCGCCAGTGGCCGCTTCGATCCTCCCCGGGAGCCGGGCGTGAGGCGCGCGCGTCGAGACTTCGGCTGCCTCAAGCCCGATGAGGCAGGCCACAGGCCGAGGGCATGGGCTCGGCCGGTACCTGTCGCGGGGCGGGGCATCGGATCGCCCTCCCGGCTGTAAATGGTCAGGAGCGGCACTGGGAACGGAGGGGCGGCAGCGCAGCCGTTCGACGGTGACGGCAAACGCCGCCGGACGCAGCCCGTCCCGCAGTTGGCGCATGAAGATACGGGCGCCGTCGCGGTGCGCGAGCGGCTCGCCATAGGTGCGCGGCCCTTCCGGCGCCTTAAGGGTCTCGTCGTAGTAGTGGGTCCGCGCATGCGACCAGCGCATCGGCGAGCGGCGCGCGCAGGCCGCCGGCCCACCGGTGACACCGGCCGCGAGCGCGGCCTGCAACGCGCGGTGCTCGGCTTCCGGCGGCACCGGCGAGTGGATGATCGCCATCCAGTTGAGTGCCTGTTCGAGATCCGCAGTCGATCTCGGTCGGCTCCTCACGCAGCCCGGACGGAACGTCAGCTCTGGCGGACGTGGCCCGGTGCGCCGTGGAGAGTACGGCAGAGCCGGGGTCGCCGACCACGCCGCAGACTCTCAGTAGTACCTTGACTACAAAACGTGATGAAAGGAGTGGCCAGTGATCGCAGAGGTCTCCAAGAAGGACGAGTTCGCCAAGCTGATCAACGGCGATAAGTACACATTGGCTATGTTCGACGCTGCCTGGGTCGGGCCGAGCAGGCAGATTGCACCGGTCGTCGAGAAGCTGGCGAAGGAACACCAGGACATCCACTTCATCAAGGTCGATGTCGACGATGCGGCCGAGCTCGCACAAGAAGCCGGCATCAGAGCGATGCCCACCTTCATCCTCTTCCGGCAGGGCGTGAAGGTCGATGAGCTGGTCGGGGCCAACGAGAATGGACTGAAGACCCTCGTGACGAAAGCGGAAGCCGACTGACGGTTCGGCACCGCCGAGCAGGCGTTGGCGCGCCCACGCCTGCTCGCCCCTGGCCCGGCTCGCGCAGGAGGCCACCGGGCACCGGGCATGCCGGGGCCACGCTCGACTTCCCGACACCGGCCGGCTTCGGCTACGCGTGCGAGCGCTGCCGTCGGCGCATCAAGGCCGACCGGTGCGCGAACCTGGCCTGCGAGCGCGGCCGCCCCGATACATCTGCCCGACCTGGCCTTGCGCCGGTCGAAGCGGTGGGTGCCTGTCTGGGAAGCCGGCGTTCCGGAGGGCTCGGGTCATGAGTGGGTGGCTCGGGCCAGGCGGCGTGTCATGACGTTGATCGCGGCCCAGGTCAGGTGGGCTTCGAAGTATTGGGGGAGGCGTTCGTAGTCGCGGACGTTCTCACCTGTCCAGACGGCGCCCCGACCCGCCCGGATCACCGAGCCCGCCCAATCAAGATCCACTGTCACCCTCGCGAATCGGGGATCGCGGGTGGATCGTTGAAGGGCTGGCTGCTCGTGAGCGGTTGGGTGATCCGGAGGTGCTCGTCGAGTGCGGCGATGAGGGACTCCGCGAGTTGCGGAACATGATCGGTCGCCCATGGCTCAGCCAGGGTCAAGAAGCCGATGAGCTGCTGTCGGGCATCGGCCAGCAGGTGGTTCAGTTCGGCCAGTTCAATGACGAGCACCTGGGAGCATCCTTGATGCCCCACCTCGCTCCATATGCCGACGGCTCCTTCACCGTGTTCCAGCCGGAACGACGGGTCGTGTCCCAGCCAGAGATCATCCCCGTGCGCGATAAGGGCTTCCGCTTCTGCCAGATGCTGCCGAAGGATCTCTGAGGTCAGTTCAGCAGCCACCGGCCCGGTTGAAAGGGCGTTGTAGGTGAAGAGCACCGCCATGGCCGTACCTACCTGGACCGAGGTCATGGTGCCGGTGAGCGTCAAGAAACCTGAACTGTGCGGATCCTCGACAGGCCAGTCCGTGAAACCGGTCGCACGTTCGGTTTCTATGACAGCTTCAACGATCACCATGAACCCAAGTATCCGCTGGCCGGCCTTATGAGTGCGCTCTGTGGTGAGAGGCATAGGTGGCCAGGTGATGCCGGCTGCGGCGGCGTGATCTTCGGCGCAGCCGGCGGTGTGGCCGATGGCTTGGGCGGCGACCGCGGGCGGCATTTCCATGACGAGGGCTCGGAGAGCGGCCAGGCGGCTGCCCAGGAGGTGGATACTGGTGTCGACCAGACCCGCTCCCGTCCTTGCCGCATCTCCACACAGCCCCCGGCGCTTTCGGTAAGGCCGCAGCCGACGGTCTCCCCACCCTCACCGGCAGCGGACACGAGAGAACCGAAACCGGCGCTCTCGCCCCCATCGAGAACCCGCCCGGCGGCAACACCCTCAGCGTCGTCAAGCGCAGCCGCCCCCGCGGGACCCGCGTCGCCCCGAAGATCGCGGCTTCTCCCTGTCCGAAGGCCGAGGACGAACTCTCCGGCCCACCCTCCCGCCAGTCCAGAGCCCGCCTTCCCTCTCGTCCCCGTCCCACCCCGCTTCACATCCGAATGATCCCGATCGCCACCGGCCGGGCCTGCGGCGACGCCGACCCGCACGCCCACCCGCCCCGCAGCAGGCTTCCCCGCACCCTGAGCCCTAACATCGGCAAATGCGCCACCCGTGGTCACCACCGCTGAGCGAAGACGAGGTCGCCCAAGCGGAGAGCGACCTCGGCATCACCATCCCCGGCGAATACCGCACCTACCTGCGAGAGGTCAGCGCGAACGGCGCGGTCAATCGGCTCGTCCGGAACGAGGACGGCTGGGGCTGGGAAGGCAACGAAGCGCTCCAACGCCCGCTGCTGAGGCTCCCGTTTCCGCACCCGGACACCTACGTCGAGGCCGAAGCCCTCCTGGACGCCGCCGAGCCCCAGCCCGGCGCCTTCCCCGACGAACAGGCATACGCTCAGGCCTGGCAGGCATGGGACGCCGAGTACGAGGTGTTCCAGGACCGGAAGACGGCCGGCGCCATCATCGCCCAGGAACACGGATGCGGCTTCGCGACGCTCCTGGTGCTCACCGGACCACTGGCTGGAACCCTCTGGTGGGACGGCCGGGCGACCTGTGACCTCATCGTGCCGCTCTCCCTCGACCACACCAACGGTGCCCGGCCGGTGACGTTCAACGAGTGGTTGACCCGGGACTCCTGGAAGCTGCTACCTCCGGGCTGGTGACCCCACCAGACGACCCAGCCCGAAAACCCCGCCCCGTCAATCCCAAGAACCAGAACCGCCCCCGAACACGAAGCCAGATCGGCTCGTCCTGACGCCCTTTCGGCTCGCCCGAACTCCGGGACGTCGCGGGCCGCCACAAGGCCGGCGCCACCCCGCCCACCCAGGATACGGACAAGCGGAAGGCCGAGCCCTGCGCCGATCCCCGACGCGCATAGCCCCAGCTCAGCGCGTCGAGTTCGCACCACGGACAGGCCCGGCACCGCCTGCCACGACCAGAACTCCCGCATGCGCCTCCCAATGCCCCACTGACCTGGACGAACGCCGACGCATGAATCCGGTGACACAAGCCTCACCGGCGCGTCAGGACGGCAGGGGGAAGCGTGCAGGAGTGAATATTTCGAGCTTGAGCGAATAGATAGCGCTCAGTGTTCGAGTGTGTTCATGTGGTGACATGGCCAGTAGTGACCCGCCCCCCACGATCCGCCTCCGCCGCATGGGCATCGAGCTTCGCCGCATCCGCGAGGCGCGGGGCCTGACGCTGGTTCAGGCTGCCAAGCTGCTGGACCGCTCGCCGGCCTCCATCAGCAAGATCGAGAACGGCTACACCAAGTTCTACCGGCGCGACCTCGACATGACCTTGGACCGGTACCGGGTCGGTGCCCCTGCCTTCCGCGAGCGCCTGCACGCCCTCAACGACGCCGGCCGCACCAAGGGCTGGTGGCAGCAGTACAAGAACATCGACCCCGCCACCCTGGACTACATCGGATTGGAGGCCGAGGCCAGGACGGTGCGCATCTTCGAGCCGGACATCATCCCCGGGCTGTTCCAGACGGAGGAGTACGCGCGCTGTGTGATCGAAGAGGTGCCTCTGGGAGACGAGGAGCAGGACAAGGAGCCGTACATCGAACTCCGCATGAACCGGCAGAGGATCATGACGGGAGGCTCGCCGCCGGATATGCATGTCGTGATCGGCGAGGGTGTGCTCAGGATGTTGGTCGGCGGCCGAGAAGTGATGCTCGACCAGCTCGAGCTACTCGCCGAGCTGGCTCAGCTTCCCTACGTGCGGCTGCAGGTCATGCCTTACTGCAATGGCGCGCACGCCACCGTGGACGGTGCGGTGACACTCATCGAGATCGATCCGGACCTCACTGTATGTGTCACCACGCACTTGCTGGGCACGGCGTATTTCGATGATGACAAGGCCGTTCGGGTGTGTACGCTGCTGTTTGACCGCCTGTGTTCATCTGCGCTCGAGGAAAGCGAGTCGCTGACGATGATCGAACAGGCCATTGCCGACCTGAGTATTGCAAGGGGATGACATGGAGACTCTTGGGCTGGAAACCATCCACTGGGTCAAGAGTAGCCACAGCGGTGGGGGAGGGAACCAATGTGTCGAGATCGCTACCTGGGATGGAGTGATCCTTGCCCGTGACTCAAAGAACCCGGCCGGGCCTCGGCTGATCTTCGACCGGGTCTCCTGGGCGGGCTTCATTGGCCAGGTGAAGTCGGGCAGTTTCGACCAGGTCGACTAAGAAAGTTATCTGCGCGACAACCCGCTGCAAGATCACTAGCTTGCCAAGATCTCGATTACTGGTAAAGAACCCTCGACCCGGGCTCCGACTGACGACGGGGAAACGTACTTAAAGTCTCTGCCGATCTGCGCCTGTACTGAAAAGATACCCACAGGGTTATTTGGCGATATCTGGTACCTGCCGGGCTTTGGTCCTTTGTGTGGCAGGATGATCTCGGTAACCGTGTCGCTGACGTGCCGCCAAGCGCATAGCGCGTTGTCGTATACGGAGTCTTTCTGATTGCGTTGCTTCGGTCCAGTGAAGTGAATCGGGTTGTTCGGAGGGAAGGAAGGTGGCTTGTCCTTTCTGAATCGATACAACCAGGCGTGGCCGAGCTTCTCGTCTTGCTGAGAGTCGTTGCTGAACGCAATGGAGTATGACTGGTGGTAAGCATCACCCTTGGTTGAATTCGGGGCATGGCAGCGGAAGTCGCTAGGGCCCCTGTATTCAAGTCCCCACGGTGAGGTTGCATTCTCGTGGGTGGTCAACTTGATTTTTGTGCCCAGCTTCGCCCTGGCCGGTGACACCACGATGGCCAAGTCGATCATGGGGCCAGCTTTGACGGCACCATCTGGAATCGACGCGTTGTCGAGAACAACCCCGGGACGCGTGAAATACATGCGGTAGGACGCGCCTGCCTGGCCGCCCATCCTCTCGGGCGTGGGCCACAGGAAGACGGTTGCGGCCACAGCGGCCGCACCGGTTCCGCCTATCGCGGCGGCTGCCTTGCCACCGCCGATCTTGGCGAGGATTCCCTTGCCGCTGGCTGCTCCAGCCTGAGACCCGGCCGCTGCCGCGCTCTGTCCGGCAGTCGATGTGGCGCCGCCTGCTGCCACGCTTGTTGTTGCGATCCCCGGGGCCAGCATGGCGCTTCCAAGGACCGCTAACGGGACTACGGTACCGAGTGCGGCTGCCAGGCCGCCGAGAGCGAGGAGCCCGCGTCGCTCCCAGTCTGAGCCGTAGCTCTGGACGGCGACCGCCTCAAGCCGAGCCACGAAGTCAGTCGCGCTCCAGGCTCGTTGAACAGGGTCCTTCGCCAGCCCCCAAGCAATGAGAGGCCGAAGGGGCTCGGGAGCCCGGCCGGTCGGTGGAGGCATTTGTAGATGTTGGCTGCGCAGCGCGTCAATGGTCGGTCCGCTGTAGGGCCTCGTGCCGGTGATGCACTCGAAGAACACGCATGTTGCTGCGTAGAGGTCGGTCGCCGGTGATGCAGGGCGGCCGGCCCACTGCTCTGGAGCCATGTAGAAAGGCGTACCGTTGCCATCACCCTGCCCCGTGAAGACGGCGATGCCGAAATCGATGAGCTTGCTCTGCCCATCTGGGAGGACCAGGACGTTCGCGGGCTTGTAGTCGCGATGGACTACACCGACCGCATGGGCAGCCGCCAAGCCGAGCAAGGAACCCTTAAGCAGCGTCAACGCAGCTTCCGGCGCGAGAGGCTCGTCGCGTTCATCGAGCGCCCGGCGGAGAGAGCTGCCCGGCACGGCCTCCATCACGATTGCCGCGCCTTCGGCGGTCTCGATGTAGTCGAACAGCCTCGTCACGTGCGGGTCGGTCACCCGCTTCAGTAACTCGGCTTCACTGCGGAACGTCTCACGGGCCCTGGGATTGCCCAGCAGCGCTGGCGCGAGGTATTTGACCGCTACTGGGTGGCCGGACGACTCATGGCGCGCAAGTACGACCCTGCCCTGTGCCCCGCTTCCGAGTTCCTGTTCTTCGACGTATCCCGGAAGACTCCAGTGCGTCCGGTTCACCCGATCTTCTGAAGCTGCTTGCTTAGCACTTCATCTGCACGTTTGATGATCGGATCGGCAGACCCCTTTGGTTCGGTTGGCTCCCAGTAGAGTGTGGAAATTATAACGTTTCCGCGCCGGGCATAGTCGTACATGAAGTGATATACGTTGTACTTCGTTTCCGATGGCGGCTCGACGTGCTCTTCGACGCCCCGGAAATGGGTCCATCCGGCTACGGGAGTCTCTGTGACCCTCCAGGAGTCATTATGGGACAGTAGGATAAAATTTTTCTTTATCTTCCTGGCATCTACATGTTGCTTGGCGGGACAGGATCGAGCTTTATCTAGAAGTTCCTTGTAGGTCGATGCCGCTTCGGTTGAGCTCTTGAATAGGGCGAATAGTTGAGCGTACTTAATTTCACCTTTGCCGTTTTGAGGGTTCTGAAATTGACGTGCGGCTATTTTGGGATTATTGGCGATCTTGGCATCCGTTAGAGAGCACATCGGTGCACGTGAACGAGCCATGCTCTCTAGAGCGACCTGAACTTCCTGAACGTCTCCGCCCACCTCTTTAGGGGAGATCAATGCCGCCTTTATTTGTTCGGCTTTATAGGTGGGTTCGGGAGCGGATGGTGCAGGCGACCAAGTCTTTATCGGTAGCGCCGGCTTCTTTGGTTCCGAGTCACTGCAAGCGGGCGCGGCGATGAGCGTGACTGCCAGTGTCGTTGTTGTGGCAAAGTGAGTGCGGCTGTTCTTTGGACTTTTTGTCATTTGGTATTGCTCTGGATTTCGCCAACGGTCAGAGGAGTTTGGAGCGACGGCATTGTTGCGTCGGTGAGAGTACCACCCGGTGCGTCGCATTCTGCACCGGTGCAGGTCCATGTGACGCCCCAGGTGATTGTCGCTGTGATCTTATAAGTGCCGCCTTGCTGCTTTGCTGAAGATCGCCTGTAGGTGTAACTGCACTCTTGGGTGTTCTTGCTGCCGGGTTCGTTGCAAGTGAGGGTGGTTTCTCCCAAATTCCATGTAACGGACTTGGGTGTTGCTATGGCTTGAACGGTTTGGGCTCCCACGGTAATTGGTTCTGTCTTTACCGTTACGAAGCCGTCGACCCAGAGTCTGGTATTTACTCGTACGTATGTCTTCCCGCTGGGGGATGTATGTGCGGTGGGTGTAGGAAGGGTTGCTGTTGTACGCGCTTCCTCGGCAAGGTCAACGGTTGCGGGTGGTGCCGCTGCAGGCGGTGCCGTCTGCGTCCCGCGCCCACCTTGTCCAACTCCATCCAGAGTGGGGATCTGTCCGGTACCACCCCCACCTCCACCGCCGCCTGTGCCTCCGCCGCCTCCGTTGCCCCCACCACCGACACCAAGGAAGCAAGTAGGAGAAGAGGGGTTGCTGCAGGGAGCGGCATAGGCCGGAGAGGAGACGGCCATAGGCAGTGCGGCGGCGGCCGTGAGAAGGGCCGCGCCGTATGCCGTCCGGCGGCGTGGGCTGGAGAGCCGGGCCGTGGGGGCCGCAGGCGCCATGGGGGGCGTGATGGGCATGAAGTGTCCTTCCCTGCGTACCGCCGAGGGGCGGGCCGAAGAAGTAGAGGCGCGCTCAGCGAGGTGAACCGAAGCACCAGAGATGCGCGCAACCGGATGGGCCGAAGCAGCGGGCAACTGAGTGGCGGGCGACTGAGCGGCAGGGGAGCACGCGGCGGGGTGGGCCAAAGCAGGAGAGGCATGCTTGGCGAGATGGCTTGGAGCGGCAGAGGCGGCAAAGGCGTCAGAGGCGGCGCACCCACCGGAACAGGCCAAAGCGGCAGAGGTGCGCTCACCGGGGTAAGCCGAAGCAGCGGCGTGCTCAGCGGAGTAAGTCGGCGCGGCTACGTGTTCGGCGAGATGAACCGGAGCAGCGGTACGCACGGCGAGGCGAGCCAAAGTAACAGCGTCCTCAGCGGGATGACCCGAAGCGGCGGCATGCTCGGCAGAGTGAGCCAAAGCAGCGGCCTGCTCGCCGGAGGGGCCCGAAGCATCAGCACACTCGGCAAGGCAAGCCAAAGCAGACGAGTGCTCGGCCCCAGGGGCCAACCCGGCGGGGGAGCGCACGTCCCGTGTATCGGCGCAGCGCGCCAGCCGGAAGTCACCAGGACGAAGCCGGAGGCGAGGGCGAAGCCCGGGCCGGAGCCAAGAGCGGGGCTGGGACCAAGGCCAAGGCCAAGGCCGGGCGCTCAACATTTCTTGTCCCTGACCGCGTCGGAGACCTTCCAGGCGCCGGCGTCGTACTTGACCGCCACCCGGTAGAGGTAGGCGTCCCCGCTGCCCCCGCCCGTGCGCTTGCCCGTCTTGGCCGAGAAGCGGTAGCCGGCGAGGGTGCGCAGGCAGTCGACGATGAACACCGTCTGGCCGTCCTTGGCGCGGGCGTAGATGCGGGGGTTCGAGACGTTCGTGAAGCGCCAGATCTCGCCCTTGGCCTTCGTCCGCTCGACGTCCTTGGTCACCTCGGACAGCAGCGGGTCCGCGGCGACCGTCGCCAGCTCGGACGCGTCGTTGATCTCGTAGACCCGCTTGTACATCGCCTGGTAGGCCCGGTAGCGCTCCAGGACCGTCTCGTTGACCTGGGCGGTGGGCTGCGCGCTGGGGGCTCCGGCCTGGGAGGGGGCGGTGCCGGCGGGGGCCGCCGCCGCTGTGTCCTCGTCCCCGCCGCTCGGCTTGAACGCTCCGTTGCCCGACCGCTCCTGTCCACACGCGGCAAGCCCGCTGACCAGCAGTAAAGCCCCTACGAAAGCAACCGGGGCGCGGAGTGTTCGAGGGCTGGGGCGTCCGCCGTAGGAGGAGGGCCGCACCAACCGGACACGCATCGCTATCCCTGACTCGTTCAGCCGACAACGGGACGGAGTACGCGCGAAAGCTTACAGAGGTGGATGTTGAGGGAAAAGACGTTCGTTGCGGAAAGGTTTCCACCCTCCCGAACCGCCGGACGCCGCTCGATTGCCGACGTAGCCGACGTTCCAGGTCAGCCGCGTGGCGCGTACATGATGACGGCGACCCCCGCCAGGCAGATGAGCGCGCCGATCATGTCAAAGCGGTCCGGCCGGTACCCGTCGAAGACCATGCCCCATGCCAGCGACCCCGCGACGAACACCCCGCCGTACGCTGCCAGGATCCGCCCGAAGTGCGCGTCCGGCTGCAGCGTCGCCACGAACCCGTACAGCCCGAGCGCGACGATCCCCGCCCCGATCCACACCAGCCCCCGCTGCTCCCGCACCCCCTGCCACACCAGCCAAGCCCCGCCGATCTCAGCGACAGCGGCCAGCACGAACAACAGCAACGAGCGCACGACGGTCATGACCAGCGAGATTAGCGACCGGAGCAGGCCCGCCCGCACCGGCCGGGCATCGCCTCTGCCACCTTGGCCCCTCGTCGGCTGAACCGGTGCGACGGTTATCCCAGGCGCGGCGCAACGGCGTGGCGGCACAACCGCCAGGGGGACCAGTTCGGCCGGAGACGCCGGTCGGGCGTTCATGACATGCCCGACAGTCCGGTGGACAGCGGCCGCGCCACCCACCGGGGCGGTTCAGCCGAGGGTGGCGAGAAAGTCCCCGACGGCGGTGGCGAAGCCCTGGGGGTCGTTGGTGTGGACGAAGTGGTCACCGTCGAGTTCGGCGAGGCGGGTGCCCGGCCGGCGGGCGACGATCAGGCGGCCCTCCTCGGGCGTGATGACCTGGCTGCCGCGGGCCAGCACGAACAGGGCGGGGCAGGTGGTGGCGGTCCAGTCGGCCCAGTGGTCGCCGTGCGTTCCCTGCTCGGAGACGATGGTGTCCTGCGGGTGGAACGGCAGGCGCCGGCCGCCGTCCGGGGTGGGGCGCAGCTTGTCGCCGAGCATCGGCGCCAGCGGGCCGATGGCGTCCAGCAGCGCCTGGCGGGTGGGAGCGGTGTAGGGCATCGACAGCACGAACGACAGCGCGCTGGGGCCGTCGTCGAGGTCGCAGACCGGGCCTTCGACGTTGACGACGGCCGTCACGCGCCGCGGGTGCCGGGCGGCGATCTGGAAGGCGGTGATGCCGCCGCCGGAGTGGCCGAGCGTCACGGCCTGCTCGATCCCGAGGTGGTCCAGCAGGGCGATCGCGTCGTCCACGTAGTCGTCGCGGGTGTAGGAGGCGGCCCGGTCGGAGTCGCCGTGCCCGCGCTGGTCGGGCGCGATGACCCGCCACCGCGGCGCCAGCGCCTCGGCGAGCCGCTCCCAGGTCCGCCCCTCGTAGAGGTGGCCGTGCAGGGCCAGCAGCGGTCGGCCGGGACCGCCGAAGTCCAGGTAGGAAAGCCGGCGGCCGTCGATGAAGAACTCGCCGCGGATCTCGGTGGTGCTGGTGCCGTTCATGATCGTGCCTCCGTCAGTGCCGGTCATCAGGTGTCCGTCTCGATGAACGGCACTCTGTCCGTGGCCGCTGACCAGGCACGCACCGGCCGCTGACGGCCGCGGTGCGCGCCGCCGCCCGACGGGTGGGCGATCCGTCCGCCCGTTGGGACAGAAGACCCCGGCTGCCGCGGGCAGGTCCCGGGCACGCCGCCAGGATCCGCCCGAAGTGTGCGTCGGGCTGGAGCATTGCCATGAACCCGCACGACCCGGGCGCGTTCTTCTCCAGTGATTCAGAGGGCTTTGACGCCTTCGTGATCAAGAAGGTCGTGCCTGTACGCGTCTCCATCCGAAGATCCCAGCGTTGGAATCGGACAATCGGGTCGATACTTCCGGCGGCCGGGGCTCTGCAGGTGACGTACCGAGAACCGTGCTGAGGCCCGAAAGGCATGTCCGGTGAAATGCCGCGCGGATTCGGGGAACCTGGCTGCCGTGCCGGACATAGGGAGGTGTGGGCGCCATCGATATCCGTGAGCCGAGCGACGTCAGTCTCGTCACCGCGATGCTGGAGGACGGCACCGATGCCTTCGGGACGCTGTTCGAGCAGCATGCCGACGCGGTGTACAACCACTGTTTCCGCCGTACCGGGGACTGGAGCCTCGCCGAGGACCTCACCTCGGTCGTTTTCCTGCAGGCATGGCGGAACCGCCGGCGGATCCAGCTGGTCGAGGGGTCGGCGTTGCCCTGGTTATTGGCCGTGGCCAACAACATGCTGCGCAACACCACCCGATCGGTTCGCCGGCATCGCCGTCTGATCGCCAAACTGCGCCCGGAGGAAGCGGCCCCGGACTTCGCCGATGAAGCCGCCGAGCGGATGGACGACGTCCGTACCGTCCAGCGGCTGAACGAGACCTTCCAAAAGTTGGCCGTCGACGACCAGGAGGTCATCTCACTGTGCGTGTGGGCCGGGCTCAGCTATGTCGAAGCCGCTGCCGCGCTGGATGTTCCGGTGGGAACGGTGAAGTCCAGGCTGGCCCGCGCACGCGGCAGGCTGCGCCGGCTCATGGAGACCCCCGAACCCGCCGTCCTGGAGGAATGAGCAGCGATGAACGATGAGATGTCCGCGATGCAGGCCGAGCCGACTCCGGCCAGGTCGATGCCGGTTCCCCGGCTGGCCGAGCGCAAGCGGCTGCTGCTGGCGGTCGCGCGGCCGCGCCGGCGACGGCAGGTCGTCTTCGCCTGCGCTGGTGCGGTCACGGCCGTCGCGGTCACCACCGGAGCACTGGTTCTCACCACGCGTGAACCGCGGCCGGCCAAGCAGCATGACATGATCCGCTGCTACAGCATTGGTGATCCTGACGGCCGCGCTTACACGGAACTCAGCCGCGCAAGCCTTCCCGAGGACCCCGGACCGGCCCAGATCTACGATCCGGTCCCCTCGTGCGCCTCGCTCTTCCGGCAAGGGTTTCTGCGCCTGGGCCGATCCGGAGTGGACAAGGACACCGATCCCAATGTGGGCCATCCCGTGCCCAAGACGCTTGTGGCCTGCGTTTTGAAGAACGGACAGATCGCCGTCCTCCCCGGCACCGAATGCCGCCAGTTCAATCTCCCCGCTTTGTCGGCCCGCTGAACTTGCCGACGCTCTGAGGGGGATGTGCTGGAGTGCTCTCCACCGCTGTTCCGGACGGGCCGGTGCACGTCCAGCCCTACGAACATCGTTGTTCCAGCGCCTGCACCGGGTCGGGCATGCAGGCCCGATCCCGGCGCGGTCACAGTGCCGGCGCCATGACGTGGCATCACCCCGCCCCAGCGGATCAACTTCGCTGAGAAGACCTCACTGGGGGTTTCGGCGTAGTGAGAGAAGCGCGCCGCTCGCCAGGTGTACTGCGAGCTCAGCTGCTCCACATGACCGAGCTGGTCTGGTCGTTCATCGCGTTCCCGATGTAGGAGACGTAGCCATAGTGCCAGCCTGTTGAGGATCCCCTGGCGTTCTGGTTCTCGTAATGGTTCACGCGGCAGCCGGCATAGGACTTGTAAGAGCTGATGCGGTCATTCCACCAGTTTCCCCCGAGGTTGCGGACGAAGTAATAGCCGCGTCGGCACCTGTCGAAGAACTCGATGATCCAGCTACTTCCCCTGGCGTCCCGGTTGGACCATTCAATGCCGACGACGACCGGCCTTCGCGCGGCCGTCCCGGCTTTGGAGGCGTGCTTCGCGAGATCGTTGATCCTGGCATCCAGGGCCGCGTCCGTGGCGGCGGCCCGCCCGCTGTCGGGTGCGTTGGTGATCTGACCGCCGGTGGCATCCGCCATGGCCCGCCGGAAGCTCGAATAGCAGGTCTGTGCGTTGTCCGGATGCACTACGCAATGGCGGTCGGGTCCGGCTGCCGGGGTCCGGGAGGGCGTTGGGGCTGTCTGGGCGTTCGCTGGGATCGCGGTGATCGCGACGATCCCCAGTGTCACGGCGGTCGCGCTGGATCGAAGCATGGAGCGCGTTCTGAACCCCGTTGTTTTCATGACAGCCTCCCCGAAGCGATCATTTTCCCCGCGGGGCAGAAGTTACATTGCGCCAAGCGTGATCGTCCAGATCGAAAATGTCCATCGCGCCAGGCTGCGGCCTGGTCGAGGCTCTGTTCTGGAGCGATCCATGAATTCGGCCGTCAATAGCAACTGCCTCATGACCTGCTGTTCAGAAGAGATGTAAGGGCCGCGGTGACGCCAAAGGGGGAGTCCTGGAGGATTCTGCGGAGGTCTCCATCATGGCCAGGATCGGCCAGACATGACCGGCGTTATCGCGGCTTCACCCTGAGCGTGAACCCAGCGCTGAGGACCTTGTGTCGGCGGCGGGCTCTACCGGCACGGGAATCACGGCAGATGTGACTGCCGCAGGCGGGCCGCCTGGGCGCGGACCTGGTCCAGTTGGGCGAGGGGCAGGCGCCGGGCTTCCCAGATCAGTTCGGCCATTCCGGCCTCCGCTGGGGTGGGCTCGGGGAGGCCGATGCCGGTCAGGGCGGTCAGGATGCCGGCCGGGATGTCCAGCATCGTGGCGAAGTCCGCCAGCAGATCCGGGGTCGGTTCCACGCGGCCTCTGCCCACCATTCCGATCGTGGCCGCGGACAGGTACCGGTCGGTCAGGGTGCCCAAGGTCCTGGCCGCACTCAGCCAGTCCAGATTGCGGTTGTGGAGCAGACCGACGATCACGGCGCCGGGGCCCGGTGGGTAGTGCTGCCAGGGACGCGGCGGTGGCGTTGGCGTGGTGCGCTCTTCTTGCGGCAGTGCCCGGGCGAACTGGCGTAATCGGTGTCGCTGTTCCGCTGTCAGGGGCATGGCGTCCCGCAGCAGTGACGGAGACGGCGTCATGCCGTTCAGCACGGCGCGGACATCGGACTCGGTGATTCCGGTTGCTGTGGTCAGGGCGCCGAGGTCGGTCTGCTGGTAGGCCGGCAGCCGCGCCAGAAGTGCTCCGAAGCCTGTCATTTCGCCACGGTAGGGCAGGGGGCCCATGGGGTATCCGCAGGCTTCCTGCGTCCGCGTCCGGCGAGGTGCTGCTCGTCTGTACCTGTTACCACGAGGGCCAGGCCGAGTGGGGCGAGGTCTTCGACGACCTCGGTGGACGCGACGGCGGCGCGGTGCGCTCCTCCTGCGACAGGGGTCCGAACGGGTGCCGGTGTTCTGTCGGTGGGGGGCCGCAGAATCGGCGGGTGGGCCGTTCGGGGCCCGATGAGATGGAGGGGCCCATGTCCTATCCGAGGCTTCCCGCGCCCGCGCCCGGCGAAGTGCTGCTCGTCTGCACCTGTTACTGCAAGGGCCAAGCCGAGTGGGGCGAGGTCTTCGACGACCTCGGTGGGCGGGACGGCGACGTGGTGGTGTTGAGCGGCGGCATGCGCCTTCGGGCCGTGGCGGATCCCCGGTGGGACTACCTCCAGGGCGGCAACCTCCCCGCCCTTGTCGAGGGTGGGGATGCGCCGGTCATCGCCGTTGCGGACAGTTCCGCGGTATTCGGCGGCGACGACGTGCTGCTCGTGGATCTGAAGGGGATACCGGGCCGCGGGGTCCGGGTCCCGTCGGACGAGCTCGGCCGCATTCTCACCGAGCTGGCGGAAGGCTCCCTGGCCTTCGGCGAGCTCGTGCGCGGCATGGACCGCTTCGGCCACTACCGCGGCGACGGCGGCGCTCCGTCGGTCCCCGCACCGACGGAAGTGGTCCGGACCTCGTTTCCGCAGCTGCCCGCCGCCCCCGAGGTGACGCTGCTGGTCCGCACCGGCTTCGCCGACGAGCAGGGATGGCGCGCCCTTATGTCCGCCCTTGGGGAGCCGGCGGACGACGAAGAATCCGATGAGGGGCAGTACTACGAGGAGGTGGAGTTCTGTGTCCTCGTGGTGGACGACCGCGCGTTCGAGGACCTCCAGCCGGGGCAGGCCCCCGCCCTGGTGCCGCCGGGCAGGAACACCACCATGGTCGCGCTCGCGGACGCCACGGCCCTGGCCGAGCCCGGCCACCCGTTGCTGCTGGTGGACCTGTACGACACCCCGGGCCATGCCATCCGCATCCCTCTCGCCGAGGCCGGCTCGGTGGCGGTCAATCTGGAGCTCGCCAACATGGACTTCGCCGAGTTCGACGGCATGGACTTCAGCGAATAACCGGCCGACGGTCCCCGCGTCATCGGCCTCGGCATTGCGCGCCGGCGGGGGACGTGCCCGGCCGGCGGGGAGCCGGCCGGGCCCTGGGCGGTCTCAGTTCGAGGCGGTGACGCCCTCGTCCGGGCCGGTGACCTCGACCGTGAGCTCGGCCAGGCCCCGCATCGCGAACAGCGGGCGGCGTTCGGCCTTCACCAGCCGCAGCCGCGTGCGCTCGAGCAGGGCGGCGAAGGCGGTGTGGGCCTCCATCCGGGCCAGCGCCGACCCGATGCAGAAGTGGATGCCGTGGCCGAACGACAGCGGCTGGCAGTCGGGCCGGTCGATGTCGAACGCGTCGGGGTCGGGGAACCGGTCGGCGTCGCGGTTGCCCGCGCCGACCACGCCGAGGATGCCGGTGCCCTTGGCGATCGCGACCCCGCCGACCTCGGTGTCCTCCAGCGCGACCCGCCCGACGTACTGCACCGGCGAGTCGTACCGCAGCATCTCCTCCACCGCGTTCGGCACCAGGTCGGGCCGGGCGGTCAGCGCCGCGTACTGCTCGGGGTGCCGCAGCAGCGCGTACAGGCCGTTGCCGATGAGGTTGGTGGTCGTCTCGTGCCCGGCGACGAACAGGAAGATCGCGTTCTGCACCAGCTCCTCGTCCGACAGCCGGTCGCCCTTGTACTCGGCCTGGCAGAACGCGCTGAGCAGGTCGTCGCCCGGGTTCTTCTGGCGCTCCCGCACCAGGGCGCCGAAGAAGTCGGTGAACCAGACGGCCGACTCGTTGGCCAGGGCGAGCTGCTCGGGGGTGATGCCCGGGTCCACCAGGGGGAGCGCCTGCGCCGAGTAGCGCTTGCAGTCCTCCCAGGCGTCCATGGGGATGTCGAGCATCCGGCAGATCACGGCGGCGGGCAGGCCGTAGGCGAAGTCGCTGATGACGTCCATGCCGCCGTCCGCGACGGCCTCGTCCAGCAGCTCGTCGACCCGGCTCTGCACGAACGGCCGCAGCGAGTCGATGACGCGGGGGGTGAAGGACTGGCCGAGCAGGCGGCGCAGCCGCTGGTGGTCCGGCGGGTCCATGCCGAAGATCCATTCACGGGAGAACAGGTCCACCGGCGACTCCGGCTCGAAGGCGCCGAAGAAGCGGGTGGTGTCGCCGCGGCCGATCCTGGGGTCGCGCAGCATCGTCTGGATCTCGGCGTAGCCGGTGATCATCCATTGGTTCAGCAGCGGGCTGAAGTGGACCCGCTCCTGCTCGCGGACCTTGGCGTAGTGCCGGTAGGGGTCGTCGAGGAAGCCCTCGGCGAAAGGGTCGAACAGCATTCGGTCCTCCAGGGTTCTCGGGCGGGCCGGGGGGATCAGGCGGCGGAGCCGGGGACGCGGCGGGCCCAGGGCTCGGCGGGCACCCGCGTGGCGTTCGCGAGCAGCGACACCAGGCGGTAGTGGCCGGCGGCGGCGATGAGTTCCAGGGCCTCCTCGTCGCTCCAGACGGCGCGGCAGCGCCGCCACAGGTCGTCGTCGAGATCGGCGGTGCGGTGCAGGGACTCCGCCAGGTCCAGGGCGAGCCGTTCCCGGTCGGTCCAGCCGGGGTCGGCGCCGGACCAGGTGGCGTCCAGGCGGTCCTCGGTGAGCAGGCCGGCGGTGAGCAGCGCGGTGGCGTGGATGCCCCACTCGGTCCGGCAGTCCGCGAGCGCGCAGGTCCGCAGGATGACCAGTTCGCGCTCGGCCCGGTCGGTGCGCGCGCCCTGGATGAGCAGCGTGGTGGGCTCGGTGAGCGCCGCGGCCAGCTCGGGGTGCCGGGCGACCACCGTGAACAGCTGCAGCGGCTCGGCGAGCCCGATGGCCTTGGTCATCGCGGCGAGCACGCCGGCGGCCTTCTCGTCGGCCTGCGGGTCGGCCGGTTCGATCCTCGGCGGCATGGGTCCGGTCCTTTCTGTGGTTTCTGGTCGGGACGGCGAAGGGTCAGGCGTGCCGGAGCCGTTCCCAGCGCATGCCGTACCGGCCGATGAGCCCGAACAGGGCGGTGTAGCCGAGCAGGACGAGCAGGTCGGCCGTCATCGCCGGGACCGACGCGCCCCGGCTGGTCGCGCCCTTCAGCAGGTCGATCACCCAGTACTGCGGGAAGACGGGGGCCACCAGCTGCGCCCACGACGGCATGAGCGCGACGGGCACCAGCGCCCCGGCGAGCGCCCCGCCGAGCAGCGTGAGCAGGTTGTTGAACTGGGGGACCTGCGCGTCGTTCGCCGAGACGGCCGCGAGCAGGCAGGCCGCCGCGGCGACGACGCCGCCGGTGGCCAGCGCGCCGAGCAGCAGGAACAGCGGGTTCTGGATGGGGATGCCGACCAGCAGGCTGCCGCCGCCGATGAGCAGGATCTCCTGGGCGGCGGCGATGAGCGCGATGGGCAGCATCTTGGCGAGCAGGATGGCGCCCTTGCCGAGGCCGAGCGACAGCACCCGGTTCCAGGTCCCCCAGTTGCGTTCGCGGTGCAGCGCCTGCGCGGCGTGCGCGCCCGCGAAGAAGACGTTGAGCAGCGCGAACCCGAACAGGCTCTGCTGGTAGGGGTTGGCGGCGTCCCGGTAGGGCTTGCCGGTCGGTGAGACGACGGCCGCGTCGGCACCGCCGGACAGGTGCTCCAGGAACACGGGCACCAGCACCGGCAGGGTCGGGTCGGCGATGACGTAGGGGGCCGCGCCGGGTTCGCGGACCAGCGCGAACGGCGTGGTGCCCCGGGCCACGCGGTCCTTGGCCTCGGCGAGCGTCACCGTGGCCTCGGGCCGCCCGAGGTTCTTGGCGTCGCCCGGCCCGGGCGTCCCGACGAGGACGTACGCGGGCGGCTCGTGCGACAGCGCGAACGCGCCGCCGAGCGCGGGCGCGAGGAACAGCGTCAGCACGGTCGGGACGGCGAACAGCATGATGAGCAGCAGCGGGTCGCGGCGGTAGATGGTGAGTTCCTTGCGGAACAGGGCCGCGAAGGCCGCCCCCTTGGCGATCCGCGCCGCGGGCGGGACCGGGGCCGGCGTGGGGGTGGGCACGGCGCGGGGGGCCGCGGTGTCGGTCATGAGTCGGTCTCGCTTCCGGTCAGCGCGATGAAGGCCGATTCGAGGCTCGGCGCGTCGAACCGCAGGTCGTCGATGTGCACGTCGAAGGTGCGGCCGAGGTCGGACACGACCTGTACGGCGGCGAGGCGGTCGGGCGCGGGCAGCCGCAGCACGCAGGTGCCGTCCGCGGCGGTGGCGGCCTCGGCCTTGCCCTCGACGCGCGGGTCGGCGTCGAGCGCGGCGCGCAGCGCCTCGGTGCCCGGGCCGGTGAGGCGCAGTTCGAGGTGCGCGGTGCCCTGCGCGGCCAGCAGCGACTCCAGGGTGCCGGCGAAGCGGGCCCGGCCCTCGTGCAGGATCACGACGTCGCGGGCGAGCCGCCCGACCTCCTCCATGTAGTGGGTGGAGTAGACGACGCCCGCGCCGCGCGCCGCCTCCTGCTCGATGAGCTCCAGCAGCAGGAGCCGCGACTGGGGGTCGACGCCGACGGTCGGCTCGTCGAGCAGCAGCACGCCGGGGCCGCCGAGGATGGCGGCGGCGAACCCGATGCGGCGCTTCATGCCGCCGGAGAACCCGCCCACCCGCTGGTCCTTGCGGTCGGCGAGGTTCACCGCGCCGAGGACGCGGGCGACCTCGGCGTCGACGGAGGCCTTCGGCAGCCCGACCGCGCGGGCGATGAACCGCAGGTTCTCCTCCGCCGTCAGCATCGGGTAGAGGGCGTGCTCCTGCGGCATGAGCCCGATCCGGGTGCCGGGGTCCACCCTGACGTCGCCTTCGTCGGGGCGCAGCAGCCCCGCCGCGATCGACATCAGCGTGGTCTTCCCGGCGCCGTTCTGGCCGAGCAGGCCGAGGACGCTCCCGGCCTTGACCGTGAGGTCGACCCCGGCCAGGGCGCGCACGTCGCCGAAGCTCATCGCTATCCGGCTCAGCGTGATCGGAGTGCCGGTTCCTTCGGTCCTGGCCACCGGCAGGTCGAGCTGAGGCATGCAGAACCCCTTACGCGCTGGTCGTTCATGGAGTCGGTCGGTGGGAGAGGCTCCGGCGGGGCCGGGGCCATCAGGCGGGGTCGTGGTCGGGAGAGCGGCGCCGGATCCACGCGCCGTGCGGATGGGTCACCGCGAGGAACTCGTCGGTGCGCTCGCCGCCGGCGAAGTGCGACACCCCGAGCAGGGTGGGCGGCTGCGCTCCCGCGGGGATCGGCACGCCGAACCCCGGGACCGACCCGGACGGCTCCAGCGTCACCCAGCTCACCGGCCGCAGCCGCGAGTACTCCCGCACCGCCTCCAGCACCCGCGCGACCGCGCCGGGGTCCACATAGGACAGGACCCAGGAGTTCATCAGGCACGGGTACACCCCGTCCGGCACCTCGGCGAGCAGCTCGGCGACGCCGTCGGGGAGGGTCCGGCGCAGCAGCCGGGGCGGGTCCTTGCGGGCCGCCGCGACGGCGGCGCGCAGCCGGACGGCCCGCTCGGCGTGGTCGCCGAACACGCAGGCGGCCAGCCAGCCGACCGCGCGGTCGTCGGTCACGTCGATCGGCGCGGCGTCCAGGCCCGCCCGCCAGGCCACCGCCGGCCGGGCGGCGGGCAGCAGGCCGGTCCAGTCGCCCTCCAGCCGGGAGCGGATCACCACGTCGGAGTCGGGGGCCTCGAGCACCGGCCCGTTCTCGTACGCGTAGCCGAACCGGTCGGCGCCGAGGTTGAGGCCCGCGCTGCAGCCGAGCTCGATGAGGCCGAGCGGCGCGTCCCCGGCCCGGGCCGCGGCGCGGGCGAGCCCGAGCAGCAGCGCCGCCGACCGGCCGACCTCGTTGGTCTGGGTCCGGTTCACCGCGACGCGCTCGGCGATCGCGCCGGCGTGGCGGCGGCAGAAGGCCGTGAACGCCTCGGCCGGGTCGTCCGCCCTCGGCGGCCGCCCGCTCACCGTGGGGAACCAGGCGGCCAGCGGGTCGTCGGGGTTCTCGGCCAGCACGCTGTGCAGGGACGCGAAGAACAGGGTGTAGCGGCGGAACTCCGGCGGCGCGGGCAGGAGCAGCCGCAGCACGTCGGGTTCGTCCGCCGCGATGGCCGACAGCCGCTCGTACAGCGGCGAGTAGTCCTTGCCCTCGCGGGCCACGAAGCTCTGGAACTCGACGCGCAGGGCGGCCAGTTCTCCTGTGGGGTCGGTGGTCATCGGACGTCCTCCTCAACCGTCGGCGGAGGTACGGGTCCGGCCGAGCGTGGCCAGCAGGTCGGCATGCAGCTCCATCCAGATGTCGTGGAAGCTCTCCGTCCGGGGGGCGGTGAGCGCGGTGGGCTCGCCGGAGCGGAACCGCTCGGCGGCCGCGGCCAGGCGCGCCACGTACCGGCCGTACCGCGGCAGCGCGGCGGCGGGCCCGGCCAGGACGGGGGCCAGGACGGAGGGCAGGGCCGCGTCGATCCCGTCGAGCGCGGTGCGCGCCGCGGTTTCGTCCCGGTCGGCCTGCCAGCGGGTGCAGAGCGCCTTGACCTCGTCGTTCAGCGGCAGGAACGCGGTGTAGGCGGCCTCCACGGCGGCGTGCGCGCCGTGCTCGGCGAGTTCGGCGCGCAGCAGCTCGTCGCGGTGCGCGCGGCCTTCCGGGGTGACCGACCAGCCGCTGATCCGGCCGGTGCGCTGCCGGACCAGCCCGGCGGCCGCCAGCTCCTCCAGCCGGGCGGCCAGCTCCGGCTCCGGCGTGCCGGTGGCCCGGGACAGCTCCGCCGCCTGCGCCAGCCCCTTGATCGTCAAGGAGTTCAGTGTGTTGAGCGTGTCCGGGGTGCTCAGGGTGCTCGGTGTGTTCGGCATCGTGTCTCCTTCGGCGTCATGGGCCCGTGGTCATAGCCCGAGGTCATAAGCCCGTGGTCATAGGTAGGCGCGGGCGTGCCGGACGGCCAGTTCGGCGAGCGGGCCGGTGGCGGTGAGCGCGGCGGTGTCCCCGGCGCGGGGCCGCCGCACCGCGATCCGGCACCAGGCGTCCAGCGGCCCGGTCACCGTGTCGGTGGCGTCGGCAGGCCCGAACTCGTGCTGGCCGGCGCCCGAGGTCAGCGCGAGCCGCAGCGTGCGGCCCGGCGGGCGGCGCAGCCCGGCGCGCGCCACCGCGTACGGCACGCTCGCCAGGGCCAGCCGGGCCACCTGCGGCAGTGCGGCGTCGTGGGCGGGGCCGGCGCCGAGCGCGGCCCGGATGTCCAGGCCGTGCGCCCAGTGCTCCATGAGACGGGCCCGGGCGAAGTCGGCCACGCTCATGCCGAGGCCCCACGGGACCCGCAGGTCTTCGGGGGCCGTGGTGAACGCGGCCCGGGTCGCGGCGGCGGCCGTCCGCCACCACCGCAGCACCTGCCCGGGCGTCATGGCGCGGCCCCGCTCGCAGCCCGCCTCGGTGAACGCGTCGGCGTCGGCGTGGCCCGACAGGGCGCGGGCGAACGCCCGGTCTCCGCCGGTCAGCGTGGCGAGCGCGACCTCCTCGGTGTCGGCCAGGTGCGCGACCTGGTCGCGGACGGTCCAGCGCGGCGCCGGCGTGTCCCGGAGCCAGTCGGCGTCCGGGCGGTCCGCCAGCAGCCCGGCCAGCTCGTCCTGGACCTGGCCGAGCAGCAGCACCAGCCCGGCCACCTCGGGCGTCATGCCCCGGCCCACTCGGCGAGCCGCTCCTGGTAGGCCGTCCGGGCCGGCGTGGTGGTGACGGCCGCGGCGGCCGGCCCGTGCACGCGGCCGCCGGTGCCGTCCACCGTCACGACGTCCCCGGCGGCGAGCGGCCGCCCGCCGATCCGGACCGTGCCGGCCTCGAAGGCCAGCGCGGCGGCGCCGCACACGCACGGCACGCCCAGTTCGCGGGCGACCACGGCGGCATGGCTCATCCGGCCGCCGGTCGCGGTGAGGATCGCGCCGGCGGCGGCCATCCCGTGGATGTCGGACGGCTCGGTGAACTCCCGGACGAGGACGGCGGTCTCCCCGCTGTCGGCCATGTCCAGCGCGGCGTCGGCGTCGAAGACCACCCGCCCGGTGGCGATCCCGGGGGAGGCGGGCAGCCCGGTGCACAGGACCGGGCCGAGGTCGGTGCCCGGCGCGGCCGACGCGACCGCGCCGGTGCGGTCCCCGGCCCGCCGGACCGCCTCGGCCCGGTCGATCGTGCCCTCCGCCACGAGGTCCAGCGCGATGCGGGCCGCCGCGGCGTCCGTCCGTTTGCCGGGCCGGACCTGGAGCAGCCACAGCGTGCCGTCCTCGACGGTGAACTCGATGTCGCACATGTCGGCGTACATCGCCTCCAGCGCCGCCGCGTGGCGCAGCAGGTCGGCGTGCACCCCGGGCGCCCGCGCCGCCAGGTCGGCCAGCGGGCCCGGGGTGCGGGTGCCGTCGACCAGGCCGCTGCCCTGCCCGTCCGGCAGGAACTCCCCGACGGCGCCGGGCTCGCCGGTCACCGGGTCGCGGGTGAACAGCACGCCGGTGCCCGAGACGCCCGGTCCGGGCAGGTCGCCGAGCACCATGGCCTGGACGGTGACGGCGGTGCCGCCCTCGTCCGGCAGCCCGTGCAGCCGCCGGTACTCCGTCGCCCGCTCGGTCCGCCACGAGGAGAAGACCGCGTCGATCGCGGTGAACAACTGCTCGTAGGGGTCGCCGGACACCGGGCCGAGGCCGAGGCCGGCGTGGGCCTCGGCCAGGGCGCGGGCCGAACGCCGGGCGTATCCGGAATCCCCGGTGCGGGCGTCCAGCGCGGCCGCCGCCGCCGGGACGAGCCCGATGTTCAGCAAGGTGTCCATCATTCCCGGCATGGACACCGCCGCGCCGGAGCGCACCGACACCAGCAGCGGGGACGGCCCGCCGCCGAAGACCCGGCCCAGGCGGCGGGCCAGCCGGTCCATCTGGGCGCGGACCTCCGCGCGCAGGCCCGGCGGCGGCTCGCCGTTCTCCAGGAACGCCAGCCCGGCCGCGGTGGACAGGACGAACCCGGGCGGGACCGGCAGGCCCGCCTCGGTCATCCGGACCAGCCCGGCGCCCTTCCCGCCGAGCAGGGCGGCCCGCTCGGCGGGCGGGATCCGGGCGGCGTCCTCGAAGGCGTGCGCGTAGGTGGTGGTGCGGGTGCGGGTTCCGCTCACCGGCGCCGCCGGGAGGCGTCGGAGATCCACGGCGGGGTGTAGCCGAGATCGGCGGGGTTGGTGTCGGCGCCCGGCGGCAGCAGCAGGTCGATCAGGTCCAGCGCCTCGGCGTCCAGGGTGGCGCCGGCCGCGTCCAGCAGGCCGCCGAGCTGGGCGGCGGTGCGCGGCCCGAGCAGCGTCGAGGTGATCGCCGGGTGGGTGTCCACCCAGGCGAGCGCGAGCTGCAGCAGGCTGAGGCCGCGCGATTCGGCGAGCTGCTCCAGCTGCTCCACGATGTCGTACTTGCGGGCGTTCTCGGGGCTGTCGCTGAAGAAGCGGACGGTGACCTTCTGCTCGGCCGCCCGCGAACCCGCCGGGAACTCCTGGCCGCGCCGGTACTTGCCGGTCAGCCAGCCGCCCGCCAGCGGGCTCCACACCAGCACGCCCATGCCGAGCCGCCGGCACGTCGGCAGCACCCCGGACTCGACCGCCCGGTTCAGCACCGAGTACTGCGCCTGCTCGGCCACGAACCGCTCCCGCAGCCGCTTCTCGGCGGTCCACGCCGACTCCACGAGGAGCTCCGGCGGGAACGCCGACGTGCCGATGTAGCGGACCTTGCCCTGGCGGACCAGGTCGGTGAGCGCGCCCAGGGTCTCGTCGATGTCGCAGTCGGGGTCGGGCCGGTGCACCTGGTACAGGTCGATGTGGTCGGTGTCCAGGCGGGACAGGCTGGCCTCGACGGCGCGCATGATGTGCAGGCGCGAGTTGCCGCGGTCGTTGGGGCCGGGCCCGGTCGGCATGTGGAACTTCGTCGCGAGGAACACCTGGTCGCGGCGGCCCTTCAGGACCTGCCCGAGGATGCGCTCGGACTCGCCGCCCGCGTAGGCGTCGGCCGTGTCGATCAGGTTGATCCCGCGGTCCAGGGCGAGGCCGACCATCCGGTCGGCCTCCTCGGGCCCCTGCCCCCCGGACGCGCCGAACATCATCGTGCCGAGGCCGTAGGCGCTGACCCGCGCGCCGGACCCGCCGAGCCGGCGGTACTCCATGCCCATCACGCCCTCGCGCCGGTGAGGGCGCCGAGCAGGGTGTGCAGGTCGCCGACGGTCTCCACCGCGGCGACCTGCGGGTTCCCCACCAGCGTCACGCCGTAGGTGTTCTCCAGCACCACCAGCATCTCCAGGGCGTCCAGGGAGTCCACCCCGAGGTCCTTGGCGATGACGTCGCCGAGCCGGATGCTGCGCCTGACCTGCTTGAGGTCGGCGTAGATGTCCTCCATCTCGGTGAGGAACTCATCGGCGGTACCGAGTTCAGCGTTCGACATAGACCTCTCCTGTCGTGCCGTCGATGGTGACCGTGTCACCGGGTTTCAGGTCCTTCACCAGCGCGCATCCCACGACCGCCGGAAGGTGGTACTCGCGGGACAGGATCGCGATGTGCGACATGTCGCTGCCGCGCTGCGTCAGCACCCCGTCCACGAAGCCGAGCAGCGGCGCCACGTCGGCGTCGGCGGACTCGCAGACGAGGATGCACGGGACGTCCTCGGGCAGGTCGTCCTCGGCGTGCACCACGACGCCGGTGACGCGGCCCGGCGACACGCCCCGGGCCTGCTTGGGGGCGTCGTCGGCCCAGCTGCGCGGGGCGGCGCCGCCGAGGTCGAGGTGCTCGGGCATCGGCGTCACGATGGCGCGTTCGCACGCCGCGCGCCGCGCCGGGACCTGGTCGGCCAGGCCCGGCTCGCGGTAGAGCCGGCGGAACTCCTCGATGGTGAGGTACGGCCAGACGCCGGCGTCCACCGACCACAGTTCCGCCAGGACCGGCAGCGTCCGGCGGTGGACGTGCAGCAGCCGCATGACCAGCGACTTGGAGTGCTCGCGGGACGACATGGTCTCGCCGATCACCCGCGCGATCGACTGGACGACCCGGCCGCGCACGCCGCCGAGCATCCCCCACTGCGCCTCCGCCGGGTCGACCAGCCCGCGCGCGTTCGCGTTGCCCTCGGTGACCGCCTTGTGCCGTACGGCGAACTGCCGCCACGGCATCTGGTCGTCGGCCACCTCGTAGAACGAGGAGTTGAGGAACTCGCCGGGCAGGAGCGCCCCTTCGTCGCCGGCGAAGTCGTGCAGCCGGCTCCACACCAGCTCGCGGGGGCGGTTCAGCCACGGCTCCACCTCGCCGTACGAGCCGAGCAGGCGCTTGTTGACCGCGCGCTGCACGACCGTCAGCGGGACCAGCCCGGTCGTGGTGATGATGTGCGTGGCCCAGGCGTCGTCCAGCAGGTCCGCGGCGCGCAGCAGCGTCTCGGCCAGCCCCGCCTCCGAGCGCAGCCCGATGGCGGTGCGGGCGTGCTGCTCGACGAGGAAGACGTCCTCCTCCAGCCGGCGCAGGGTGGGGCCGAGCCGCCCGAGTTCGCGGACCAGCCGGGGGACGGCGGCCATCCGGTTGTAGCCGCTCTCGCGCCGCGCCGCGGTCTGCGGCGCCGCCACCCCCTCGAAGTAGGCGTCGGCGACGTCCTCGGGCGCGACCCTGGGGAGCTGCCGCGCCAGATGGGCGTACGCCGAGAGGTTGTGGTACGGCTTGCAGCCGAAGTAGCCGAGGAACACGTAGTGGTCGCCCTGGCCCCACGGCCGGTCGCCCCATATGCGGCGGACCAGCCGGCGGGTCCCGCGCTCCATGGGCGTGCCGACCAGCGACCACGACATGGGCGACAGCCGCTGCGGCGCGACCTCCCCCAGGTTTCCGGCGGAGTAGACGCTGAAGCGCGGATGTGCGTCGATGTCGATCTCGGGGAATCGCCCGGTCATACGAAACTTCCCTGCAGGTCTGCGTCCGGGGCGCGCAGCGCGGCCCCGGTCGCGTCGAGGTATCCGGGCCGGCACCGCGGGATCCCGCCCGGCAGCGCCGAGAGCACGGCCGGGTCGATCTGGAACCAGGGTTCGGCGTAGTCCAGGAGCGCCTTGGGCAGGCCGATCCGGCCGGCCACCAGGCGCTGCAGCCGGCCCACGGCCGGCCAGTCCACGATCTTGGGCACCACGCCCCAGGGGCGGCACAATCGGTGCAGCACCTCCGAGACCGTCGGCAGGTCCGGGTCGTACCAGGTCCAGGTGGCGCCGGCCGCGGGCCGCGCGACGGCGCGCCCGACGAGCTCGGCGGCGCACGCCACGTCGCCCGCGTAGCTGGGGAACCGCCCGCCGTCGCGCAGGTGCACGGGGTAGCCCTGCACGAGGTAGGGCAGCACGGCCGGCAGCCCGTCCGCCGCGTTCAGCGGGGCCCCCGACGGGTCGGGCCCGAGCAGCGGCCCGAACCGGATGGTCGTGATCGGCAGGTCGCGGGCCTCCCGGACCAGCGCCTCCGCATGGTATTTGCCGTACTCGTACCAGTTGCGGAAGGTCTGGCCGACGTACAGCTCGCGGTTGCCGACGACGCCCTCGGCGCGGCCGAAGGCCAGCAGCGACGACACGTGCACCAGGCCGCCGAGGCCGGGGCAGTCGCGGGCGAACCTGAGCATGGTGCGGACACCCGCCGCGTGCAGGTCCAGCGCGGTGGCGGGACCGGCCGACCAGTCGACGCTGCCGAAGCAGCTCACGATCCGGGTGACCGAACCGCGCAGCGCGGCGGCCTCGTCGCCGGACAGCCCCAGGTTGTGCCGCGTCACGTCGCCGCGCACACCGCGCCCGGCGGCGGCGGTGCCCGACCGCGACAGCGCGACGACGTCCCAGCCGGCCGCGTCCAGCGCCAGGCTGACGGCGCGGCCGAGATAGCCCGACCCGCCGAGCACCAGCACCGTTCCTTCGGCCACCGCTTCCTTGTCCTCTGTTCTCATGTCACCGCTCATCCGGGGAACCTCGCCATCCTCGAAGCGGTCAGCTCTCTCGGCTCGTCGTAGGACCGCCGGTCGACTCCGAACACCAGCCGGGCCAGCAGTTCGGCGTCGCCGTCCGGCAGGTCGGACCCGACCAGACCGGCCAGCACGGCCCGCGGGAACACCCGCTCGCAGGCCACGTAGCGCAGCCCGATCAGGGCGTTGTGCCAGGACGGATCGAGCGCGGCGAACCGGTCGGCGTTCTGGGTGAGCCACGCCATCGGCCGGCCCGCGATGGGCAGGGTGCGCGGCTCCCGGCGGAACCGGTCCGGGTCCAGCGCGTGCGCGGCGTCCAGCAGGCCGCGCACGCTCGGCGCGGTGCCGCCCGTCCCGAGGTGGCAGACCAGCGGCCGGTCCGGGCGCCGGTCCGCCATCGCGCGGACCGCGCGCAGCAGCACCTCGGCGGCCTGGTCGCGGGGCAGCGCGTCGACGAGGGCCCCGCGCATCACCGGCAGGATCCCGGCGGGCAGGTCGTTCCAGCGGTCCGCCAGCAGGTACAGGGAGCTGCGCTTCAGCGTCTTGCCCGTGACGCTGTTGCCGACCAGCGCGCACACCCGCGTGACCAGCAGCGGGACCGCGCCCGGCTCGGCGGCGAGCTGCCACAGCCGCTGCTCGGCCAGCCACTTGGACTGCTCGTAGGCGGTCCGGTCCCCGCCGCTCGGCAGCGGGGCCTCGGGCACGGTGCCCAGCATGGCCCCCGCGACATAGATCGAGCTCGCGTACACGTACGGCACGCCGAACCGGCGGGCCAGCCCGTAGCCGTGCTCGGCGCCCAGCACGTTGGTGCGGATGAGGTCGGCGGAGCGGCCCGCCCAGTTGGTCTCTCCCGCCAGGTTCACCACGGCGTCCACGCCGTCCCGGGCCAGCGCGGCCAGATCGTCCTCGGCCAGGCCCCAGCCGGGCCGCAGCACGTCGCCGCGCACGGCGGTCTCGCGCAGCTCCGGCGGGACCGGGTGGCGGGCCGCCGACCGGTCCCGCAGCACGGGCACGACGGTGACGTCCGGCGGCAGCACCTCGGCGATGCCCGCGCCGAGCTGCCCGGTCATCCCGGCGACGAGGAGCCTCACGCGGTCACCTCGCCGCACGAGGTGTCCACGGTCCGGTCGTACTCGGCGATGTCGGGGACCAGCCCGCCCGCGACCAGCTCCCACATCATCTCGTCGCTGCCGCCGCCGAGGCGGCCCAGCCGCACGTCGCGCCACATCCGGGCCATGGGCGTCTCGTCCTCCAGGTAGCCGGGTCCGCCGAACAGGTGCATGCACTCGCTGGTGACCCGTTCGGCGAACCGGACCGCCGTCACCTTGATCGCGGCGGTCTCGCGGATCCCGCACCCGCCGGGCCCGGCCGCCGCCGCGCCGTACACCGCGAAGCGCAGCACGGCCAGCTCGGAGGCGAGCTCGGCCAGCCGCAGCCGCAGCGCCTGGTGCTCGATGAGCCGCACCCCGAACTGCTCGCGGCGGTGCAGGTGCGCGGTGGCCAGGCCGATGGCCCGGCCGGCGACCCCGGCGACCTGCGCGGCGACCGCGAGCCGTTCGTGGCTGAGCGCCCACGAGGCGACCGCCAGCCCCAGGCCGGGCCGCCCGACGATCGCCTCGTGCGGGACGACGGTGTCGACCGACATCCAGGTGGTGTCGAGGGAGCTGGTCCCGACCTTGGTGAGCGGCTTGACGGTCCGCAGCGCCGTACCGGGCACCAGGAACAGGCCGAGCGGCGCCAGCGAGCCCTGGTTCTCCTCCTCCATGCGGCAGAGCAGCAGCGCGAAGTCGGCGACCCGCCCGAGCGACAGGTACTTCTTCTCGCCCCGCACGTGCCAGCCTTCGGGGACGCGGGTCGCGGTGGTCCGCAGGCCGTTGAGGTCGGACCCGCCGGCCGGCTCGGAGGCGCCGAAGCAGCCGACGGACCGGCCGTCCAGCACGTCCTGCAGCGTCGTGCCGTGCGCCGCGCCGCCGTAGCGCCGCAGCGCCGCGGCGACCGTCTCCATGGTGAGGCTGATGCCGACGGCGACGCCGCCGCAGCCCGCCCGCCCCATCTCCTCGGCGATGATCATGCCCTTGCCGGTGTCGCCGGCGCCCGCCCAGCGCTCCCGGACCAGGCCGGTCCCGGCGAACCCGCGGTAGGCCTCGCGGGGGAACAGCCCGGCCGCCTCGGCGTCCTCGACGTGCGGCAGCACGGTCTGCGCGATCGCGTCGCGGGTCCGGGCACGGAAGGCGTCCACCGCGGGGCCGGTCAGGCCGCCCGCGAACAGCGTCGTCTCGGCCCGTGCCTCTTCCGGCACCGCCGGCCCGGCTGCCGTCTGCTCGGTCACCGTCATGCCACGCCCTCGCTCTCTCTGGGCCGGTCGGCCGGCCCGGCGGTCGGAACGATCCCGAGCGACCGGCGGATGCCGCCGTTGATCATCCGGGCGCGGTAGACGCGGCCACCGCCCCACAACATGAGGTAGAGGGCGGCCCCGGTGACCGCCGCGGCCGGCACCGAGAAGCACGCCACGACCGCCATGTGCCGCACGAACTCACCGCTCTTGAAGACCTTCATGTCGGCCATGCGCTGGATCCGGCCCCGCCCGGGCTCGCCGAAGGTCGCCAGCGTGCGCCGGTGGCTGCCCGCCATGAGGACGAGCGCCACGGCCGCCACCGGCAGCCCGGTCCAGCTCGGCAGCAGCGCCGACAGCGCCGCGACCGGTACCAGCGCGAGGTAGGCGACGACGGCGGCGAGCCGGAACGCGCGGGCCGCGCCGAGCCGTACCGGCAGCGTCCGGTTGCCCACCTGCGGGTCGAGGTCCACGTCGCGCAGCGCGGCGAGGATGTTGTTGGAGACGCAGGCGGTCAGGTGGTACACGACCACGAGCGCCAGCGCCCACGGCCGGCCGCCGCCCGCGAGGTACCAGGCGATGACCGCCGGGATGGTCTGCGGGATGCTGATCACCACGGAGGCGACGACGCCGCCGTCCTTGACCTTGGAGTACGCCATGGACAGCACCACGGTCGCGGCGGTCAGCCCGGCCGCGACGCCGAACCGGCCGGGCGTCCCGCAGGCCAGGTAGAGCGCGGCGATGCCCGCGGCGAAGTAGGCGCCGGTGGCCGCCCAGGCCTGCCCGACCGTGACGAGCCCGGACGGCAGCGGCAGGTAGGGCGCGGTCACCCGGTCCCCGTCGGCGTCGAGGATGTCGTTGACGATGAACAACGCGCCCCCGGCGGCGGCGGTGAACACCACGAGCCCGACGATCCGCCACACCCCGAGCGGGTGCGCGGCGGCGACCCCGCCCATCACCGCGGGCCACATGTTGATGTTCGACAGGTGGATGCGGGTCATCCACCAGAGCGCCTCGAAGGTGAGCGCCGCCCGGCGCAGCCCGCTCACCGCCCTTCCCCCGCGGCCAGCGCCGCCTCCGGCTCGGCCTCGCCGCCCGGCCCGGCCTCCACGGCCGGCTCGCCGCCCAGTTCGCCCGCGAGGAGCCGCTGCCACATGAGCCGCCGGCGCGGCTTGCCCGAGGAGGTCATCTCGATGCCGCGCTTCGGCACCCGGACGACCCGGACGTCCACCTCCGCGCCGACGATCGGCTGGAGCACGGCGAGGACGGCGGCGCTGTCCGCCGCCACCTCCGACACCACGCACACCGTCGGCACATCACCGGCGAAGCCCGCCAGCACCGCCATCCGATGCCAGGAGAACAGCCCCTCTTCGGCCAGCGCCTGCTCCAGGTCCTCCACGTAGATGTTGCGGCCGCGCACCTGGAGGCTGTCGCCGATCCGGCCCAGCACGTACAGCTCGCCGTCCAGGAAGAAGCCGGCGTCGCTGGTCAGCAGCCGCCCGTCCTCGAAGCGGGTGCTGGCGTCGCGGTCCTCGCGGGCGTAGCCCTGCGCGATCGCGGGGCCGGCCACCGCGATCTCGCCGACCCGGCCTTCCGGCAGCGCCTGGCCGAGGTCGTCCACGATCTCCACGGTGGTGCCGGAGAGGGGACGCCCGCAGCCGACATGCCACAGCAGCCCGCCGCCGTCCGCGCCGTCCGCCTGGCCGGGGTGGGCGGCGAAGTCGTCGAGCGTGCCGGTATGGACCGGCACGACGGTGTCGCCGATGCGCAGCGGCCCCGGCGCGACCGCCACCACGCGGGGCGCCTCGCCGAGCCCGTTCCCGCTGACCGCGAGCGTCGCCTCCGCCAGGCCGTAGGCGGGCTGGAGCGTCCGCGGGTCGAAGCCGTGCGGCCGGAGCAGGGCGGCGAACGCCTGCAGGCTCGCCGGGCGGATCCGCTCGGCGCCGGTGATGACCACCCGGACCGAGGAGAAGTCCATGCCCTCCAGGGCTTCGGGACGCACGCGGCGGACCACGAAGTCGAACCCGAAGTTGGGCATCACCATGATCTCGCCGCCGTGCCGGCCGAACCGCTCCAGCCAGCGCAGCGGCGTCATGATGAACTGCTCGGGCCGGGTCAGGCCCTGGTTCATCTGGTAGACGACGGGCACCAGCAGCCCGCCGACCAGCCCCATGTCGTGGTAGAGCGGCAGCCAGGAGGCGCCGGACTCGGACCCGCCGCCGATCCACTCGTGGATCATCGCCAGGTTCGCCTCGAGGTTCGCCCAGCTCACCCGCACGCCCCGGGTCGGCCCGCGCGAGCCGGAGGTGAACTGCAGCAGCGCGGTCCGGGCGGGCGGGAGGGCCTGTGCGGGACCCTCCTCGCGGTCGTCCGGGACGAGCACCTGGCAGGCGGTGCCGGCGGCGTCCGCGGCGTTCGCGGCGTCTGCGGCGGCCGCGGCGGTCTCGTCGGCCAGGTCGGCGTCCGCCAGCGCGAACCGGGCCCCGGCCGTGCCGATGACGTGGGCGGCGTGCGCCCGCCAGCTCGCCGCCGTGCCGAGCGCGACCGGCGGCGCGAGCGGCGACACGGTGCCGCCGGCCAGCAGGACCCCGAAGAACGAGACCACGAAGTCCGGGCCGGTCCGGTGCGCGATCACCACGGTGTCGTCGCGGTCCAGCCCGGCGTCCGTCAGCCGCGCGGCCAGCCCCCGCACCCGGCCGGCCAGCCCGGTGTAGGAGTACTCGGTCCAGCTCCCGTCGTCCTGCAGGAAGCGCAGGAGACGTCCGGGGACCGGGTCGTGCACCCAGTCCAGCAGTCCGTTGACGTGCACGCGATTCCCCTTCAAGACAAGACGATCGGAAGGCGGGACAGGCCGCGCAGGAACAGGTTGGGGCTCCACTGCGGGGCCTCGCCGGTGAGGCGGGCGTTCGGGAAGCGCTCGAAGAACCGCCGGAAGGCGATCTCGCCCTCCAGCCGGGCCAGCGGGGCGCCGAGGCAGAAGTGGATGCCGCCGCCGAAGGTGTGGTGCGCGCGCGGCTGCTCGCGGTCCAGCCGGAACGCGTGCGGGTCGGGGAAGACGGCGGGGTCGGAGTTGGCGGCCTGCGGCAGGATGATGACGGTCTGGCCCTTGGAGATCGGGACGCCGGCGATCTCCAGGTCCTCCTGCGCCACCCGCGCGGTCGTGCGCAGCGGCCCCTCGAAACGCAGGACCTCCTCGGTGAGCCGCTCGGCCAGCTCCGCCGGGCGGGCGGTGAACTCGGCGGCCTGCGCGGGGTGGCGCAGCAGCGTGAGCACGCCGTTGGCGAGCAGGTTCATGGTCGTCTCATGGCCCGCCCAGACCAGCAGGATCGCGTTGGCGACCATGTCGTCCTCGCTGATCTGCTGCTCGTCGTGCGCCTTGACCAGCATGGTGAGGACGTCGTCGCGGGGGTCGGCGCGCCGGGCGCGCACCAGCCGCAGCAGGTACTCGGAGAAGTTCAGCACGGCGCTTTGGCTGCGCTCCAGCGACTCCGGCGTCAGGTCGAGGTCGAACAACCGCGCCAGGTCCGCCGACCACTTCTTGAAGTCGTCGCGGTCCTGCGCGGGGACGCCCAGGATCTCGCAGATCACGATGATCGGCAGCGGGAACGCGAACGCCTCGACGAAGTCGACCTCCGGGCCCTCGATGCCGTCCAGCAGCTCGGCCACGATCTCCTCGACGCGCGGGCGCAGCAGCTCCACCATGCGCGGCATGAACGTCCGGCCGAACACCTTGCGCACCTGGGTGTGGTCCGGCGGGTCCAGCTGCGACATCCAGCGCCGCACCACCTGGAACGCGGCGGCGTCGTGCTCGCCGCGCCCGCCCACCGACGCCCAGAACTCCGACTTGCCGAAGCGGGGGTCGCGCAGGATCTCGGCCGCCGGGGCGTGCGCGGTGACCAGCCAGAAGCCGGGCGGGAACGCGTCGCTCCACTGGATCGGCGCGCGTTCGCGCAGCCTGGTGTAGATGGGGCGGGGGTCGTCGAGGAACTCGGGCCGGAAGATGTTGAGCTCGAGCGGCTCGATCAGCTCGGGCATGTCGGACAGCTCAGGCGTGTCAGTGGACATCGGTACCTGCCGGTGAGTGAAGGCGATGGGATGCGGGGCCGCGGTGGGCGCCGCCGGTGCGGAAGGGGCGGGTCAGCGCCGGACCTGCAGGCGCTCGCGCAGCCGCGCCATCAGGCCGCCGTCGGCGAGCAGGTCCAGCAGGTAGGGGTCGACGGGGACGCCGGCGTAGACCTGCCCGGACGGCATGTGCGTGATCTGCCCGGTGGCGAGGTCGGCGATCAGCGGCCCCTCCTCGGGGATCGGCGTGCCGCCGCGGTACTCCAGGAGCGGGAGCCCCACGTTGAAGGAGTTGCGGTAGAAGATGCGCGCGAAGCTGTGGGCGATGACCACCGGGACGCCGATGTCGCGCACCGCCGTGGCCGCGTACTCCCGGCTGGAGCCGCAGCCGAAGTTCTCGCCGGCGACGAAGGCGTCCCCGGCGGTGAACCGCTCCGCCATCTCCGGGTAGGTCGCGGCCAGGCCGCGCAGGGCGCCCTGCGCGGTGGCCCCGCCGAGCGTCATGAACCTGCCGGGGAACAGGGTGTCGGTGTCGATGTTGGTGCCGAGCTTCCAGCATCGGCCGGGGATCTCGACCTTCATAGGAACGTCCTCGGGTCGGTGATGGTGCCGGTGATGGCGCTCGCGGCGACGGTGGCGGGGGAGGCGAGGAAGACGTTCGCCCCCGGATTGCCCATCCGCCCCACGAAGTTGCGGTTGCTGGAGCTGACGACGTTCTCGCCGTCGCCCAGCACGCCGCCCTGCAGGCCCGCGCACGCGCCGCAGCTGGGCGCCATCACCATCGCGCCGAGCTCGGCGAACCGCGCGACCATGCCCTCGACGAGCATCTGCCGGTAGATCCGCTTCGACGCGGGGGTCACGATCAGGCGCACGTCCGGGTGGACGGTGTGCCCGTCCAGGACCTCCAGCGCGTTGCGGTAGTCGGTGAGGCGCCCGCCGGTGCAGGAGCCGAGGAACGCCTGCTGGAGCCGGACCGACCCGGCGGCCTCCGCGACGGGCACGACGTTGTCGACGCTGTGCGGCCGGGCCACCATCGGGCCGAGGTCGCCGAGGTCGATGTCGAAGCGCCGGCCGTAGTCCGCGGCGGGGTCGATGCGGCGCTCGGCGGCCGGGCCGGCGGGGGCGCCGGCCGGATCGAGGAACGCGGCGGTCGCGGCGTCGGTCTCCAGCAGGCCGACCTTGGCGCCCAGCTCCACCGCCATGTTGGCCAGCACGATCCGCTCGTCCATCGGCAGGCCGCGCAGGCCCGGGCCGCCGAATTCCAGGGACTCGTACCGGAACCCCGCGACGCCCACCCGGCCGAGCAGGTGCAGCACGACGTCCTTGGCGTAGACGCCGCGCGGGAGCGTTCCCGTCAGGGCCACCGCGGTCGCCGCCGGGACCCGGAACCAGATCCGGCCGGTGGCGAACACCCCGGCCATCTCGGTCGAGCCGATGCCGGTGCCGAACGCGCCGAGCGCGCCCGCCGTGCAGGTGTGGGAGTCGGTGCCGACGACGACCATGCCGGGCCGCACCATGCCGGACTCGGCGAGCGTCTGGTGGCTCGGGCCGTCGTAGAAGGCCGTCCCGGTGATGCCGTGCCGCTCCACCGCCTCGATGGTGGCGCGGTTGTTGTTGGCCTGGTCGGCGGTGGCCGCCGGCACGAAGTGGTCGATGGTGACGAACACCTTCGCCGGGTCCCAGAGCGGGACGCCCAGCTCCTCGAACATCTTGAAGGTGGGCGGCCCGAGCACCTCGTGGGTGAGCGCGACGTCGACCTCGACGTCCACCACCTCGCCCGGCCGTACCGGGTGGCCCGCCTTCTCGCTGAGAATGCGCTCGGCAAGGGTCTGCGCGGGCATCAGGCCGCGATCTTCGAGTAGTAGAAGTCCTGGAGCTTCACCCACTGGGCGCAGGACGCCCGGACCAGCTCCTCGGCGCGCGTTTCGAAGCCGGGGGCCTCGCCGGCGTACTTCACGATGAGCTCCCGGGCCTCGCGGGCGTGGTAGACGTCCACTTCGCCGTGCACGAGGAACCATTCCGCGTCGTGCTTGGACACGCCCATCTCGGTGGTGAGGTGGTCGTACATCCGCTGCACGGCCGCGGGCGTCTGGCGCTCGTTCACGTAGAAGGCGAGCAGGCCGTAGACGAAGTGCTCGTTCAGGCACGTTCCCGTGAGGTAGTCGATGAACTCCATCACCTCGGGGGCCGGCGGCACGCCGTCGAGGTCCTCGCCCGCGCCCATGGCGACCGCGAACCGCTTCATCAGGTTGTAGTGGCTGTCACTGCCGTCCCGGATCGCGGTCTCTTCGGCGATGAGCTGTTCCATCTCCCACTGCCGGACGTCCTCGTGGTGCATCGCGCGGGCGTGGATCGCGCTGAAGCCGACGTTCTGCAGAAAGGTCTGGTGGTATTTCTGGATGGCCCAGTCCTTCAGGCGCTCACGGGACACGCCGCCGGACACCAGGGTTTCGGTGAACGAATGCCGGACATAGGCCTGCTCGTCGATGAGCTCGTCTAACTTCGCGATCAGGTCAGAATGCATGAAACATTACCCCTCTTCGCTTCGATGACGCATTGCGTCAAGGGCCGCTGTTCAATTCCCGGCGCATCGGACGGTTATGCCCCCGGCGACCTGACTCCAATGGGTCATGTGTTTCGCCTGAGTTACATATGCCTATCTCGAATGCTGAGAACCCCGACAGAGGCCGATCCTTGATCGCATGACCTTGGAGCAGGGTGACTGTAACCATGCGGCAGGCCGAGATGCCAGCCTCTTTCTCGCCATATGAGACGCCAGAAGGGCGCGCCGGCCCGGTCACTTCGATTCGGACAGTGGTGATCCGATGGGACGACCGGGTTGTTGCGAGCAGTCATGTGGACGGAAGTTCGGGACACGAATGACTTTGTCATCCCCGGTAAGGAAAAGCCTTACTGGCCGGCGGCGCGCGGCTTGGAATGTTCCAAAAAGACCCATCGGTGCGCCATCCTCGGGGTCTCACACGCGCTCGCCCGGTGAAGTGAGGCCGCCGCTTTGGATTCGGACGGCGGCGATCCGGCCGGCCGACAAGATCGACACGGAGGGTGCAAGATCGGATGCGGGGGCTAAAAGATCATGAAACGGCGCCGGATGAGACCTTTATTACAAAGGGTTGACCCGGTCGCCGGCTTTCGCGTGTGCCCGGTGACGGCGCACGGCCGCACCGTGGATCTGCCGGCCGGGAAGGCCGGGTCCCCGTCCAGGACGAGGCGCAGGCCCAGCACGTCGGCCCCTGCGCGTGGACGTGGCGTCCGTGCGCAGGGGCCGACGTGGGCGAAGGGTCAGGGCGCTTCCCGGGCGGCCGGTGAAAGCGCGGCGCCGTCCGCCGTGGCGGGCCGGGCCGCGGGGCGCAGGGTGGCCAGGGCGGTGGACCAGGCGACGAGCTGGTCCAGGGTGGAGGTCAGGGCCGCCGTCTGGTGCTCGGCGGGGGTGAAGTCGGTGAAGTCCGTGAAGTCGTGGTGGAGGCTGAGGGCGACCTGGGCGGAGACGTCGGCGATCTGCAGGGCGCCCAGGACGGGGCGGAGCGCTTCGACGGCGCGGACGCCGCCGTCGAAGCCGTAGGAGACGAAGCCGGCCGCCTTGTTGTTCCACTCGGCGTGGACCCGGTCGAGGGCGTTCTTGAGCGTGCCGGGGGCGGAGTGGTTGTACTCGGGGGTGACGAACAGGAATCCGTCGTAGGCGGCGACGGTCCGCGCCCATGACCGGGTGTGCTCGTGGGTGTAGCGGCCGGTGGCGGGCGGCAGGGGTTCGTCCAGGGGCGGCAGGTCGATCTCGGCGAGGTCGACGAGCTCGAAGCGGGCGTCGGCGCGCGCGGCGGCGTGCCCGAGGGCCCACTCGGCGACGGCCCGGCCGCGGCGGCCGGGGCGGGTGCTGGCCAGGACGACGGCGATGGTGATCATGAAGGGTCCTTTCAGGGTTACCGGTACGCGGTGAACTGGGCGGCCAGGCGGGTGACCGGGTCGGGGCCGAAGAGCATCTCCAGGGAGGCGGCCGATTCGGCGGCCGACGCCTCGCCGCGCGGGAAGAGCGCCTTCTCGTAGGCGGCCAGGGCGGCGCCGGTGTCGCCGGGGTGGCCGGCGACGGCCTGGCCGAGCTCGGCGCCGTCGAGCATGGCGAGGTTGGCGCCCTCGCCGGCGAAGGGCGACATCAGGTGCGCGGCGTCGCCGAGCAGGGTCACGCCCGGCACGGGGTCCCAGCGGTGGCCGACGGGCAGCGCGTGGATGCGGCGCGGCACCAGGGCGCCGTCGGCGTCGGCGATCAGGGTGTGGAAGCGCTCGTCCCAGCCGGCGAACTCCGCCAGGAGCGCGGTCTTGGCGGCGGCCGTGTCGGTGAAGTCGATGCCGTCCAGCCAGTCCTCGTCGGCGCGCCGGGCGAGGTAGACGTGCAGGCTGCCGTCGGTCTCGTGGTGGGCGAGGACCGCGCGCCGGCCGTCCAGGGCGAAGAAGGAGCCGCCGCCGATCAGGTCGGCGCTGCCGGGGTGGCGGACGGCGGCGTCCAGCAGGTCGAGTTCGACGAAGGAGATGCCGGTGTAGGCGGGGCGCGCGGGCGAGAGCAGCGGCCGGATCCTGGACCAGGCGCCGTCGGCGCCGACCAGCAGGCCGGTGGTGATGGTGCCGCCGCCCGCGAAGGCGACCTCGTGGCGGCCCTCGCCCAGCGGGCGGGCGCCGGTGACCTTGGCGCCCCAGCGGACGGTGCCTTCGGGGAGGGAGTCCAGGAGCAGGTCGCGCAGCTGCCCGCGGTCCACCTCGGGGCGGTCGCCGGTGCCGTCGTCGTCCTCTTGCAGGGCGACGACGGCGTTGTGGTCCAGCAGCCGCAGCGCCTCCCCGCCCGGATGGACGAGCTCGCGGAACGGCTCGTACAGGCCGGCGGCGTGCAGCGCGGCCTGCCCGGAGTCCTGGTGGATGTCGAGCATGCCGCCCTGGGTGCGGACGTGCCGGCCGGCCTCCAGGTCGAACACGGTCGCCTGGATGCCGCGGGTGTGCAGGACGCGCGCCAGGGTCAGGCCGCCGAGGCCGGCGCCGATGATCGCGATGGGGTGGTGGGCGGTGGTCATGGTGGTCTCCCGGTGAGTGCGGAACGAGTGCATTGGTGGGGTTGTTCGAAAACTATAACGACTCTACTGATGTGGTTGTTCCGGGCCGGGTCGGTAGACTGGCGGCATGGCCGAGGTCGCGGTGGGACGCAGGGAGCGCAAGAAGGCCCGCACCAGGCAGGCGATCGCCGACGCCGCGCTGGAGCTGTTCCTGGAGCGCGGCTTCGACCAGGTCACGGTCAAGGACGTCGCCGAGGCCGCCGACGTGTCGATGAGCGGGCTGTTCAAGCACTTCCCGACCAAGGAGTCGCTGGTCTTCGACCTGGAGGGCGACATCCGGGCCGGTCTCGTCGCGGCCGTCCGCGACCGCCCGCGGGGGACGCCGGTGCTGCAGGCCCTGCGGGCCTGGCAGCTGGACCGCGCCGACGCGGCGGACGCGGAACCGCGCACGGCCGCGTTCCGCGACCTGGTCACCGGCACCCCGGCGCTCGCCGACCACGCCCGCCGCATGTGGCTGCGGTACGAGCGGGAGCTGGCCAAGGCGATCGAGCAGGCGGGGCCGGACGCTCCCGGCGCCGGCATCGCCGCCCGCGCGTTGGCCCGGTTCGTCCTGGACCGGGCCCAGTTCTGGCACCGCGGCGAACTCGACGCCGCCTTCGCGCTGCTGGCCGGCGGCTGGCCCGCGCCCGAACTGGACATCCCGCCGCACGCTCCGGCCGAGCCGCCGTCGGCCCCGGCCCGCCCGCCGGGCCTGCGCGAGCGCAAGAAGGCCCAGACCAGGCAGGCCATCACCCGCGCCGCGCTGGAGCTGTTCGCCGAACACGGCTACGACGACGTCGGGGTCCGCCAGATCGCCGACGTGGCGGGCACCTCGCCGGCGACGCTGTTCGCCTACTTCCCCGACGGCAAGGCCAGTCTCGTCTTTCCCGGCGACCGGGCCGACAACGCCGCCGCGCTGGCGCGCGCCGTCCACCACCGGCGTGCAGGTCAGAGCGTCCTGCGGGCGATCCACGACCACATGGCCGAGCGGGGCCCGTTCAAGCAGGACCCCACGCCCGGCGAGCGGCGCGTGCTCGACCTCGTCCGCGCCACCCCGGAACTGAGCGACTATGCGCTCCGCTCCTGGACCACGGCCCAGGACGCCCTCACCACCGCCATCACCGAGGAGGCCGCGCTCCCCGCCGACGACACCACTGCCCGGCTGCTGGCCCGCTATGTCCTGCAGATCCCCGATCTCGCGACGGCGGCCGATGACGCCCGCCATGCGCTGGACGTCATCACCGAACTCCTTGAGCGAGGCTGGCCCGCCTGTCTCCGGAGTTGACCTCTTCCTTGGTCGAGGTTGCAGGCTTGCCGGAGACCGAGGTTCGAGAGAGCGGGGGACGTTATGCGTGCTGTGTGGTTGACGGAGTTCGGTGGTCCGGAGGTTCTGGTCGCGGGGGACGCGCCCGATCCCGTCCCCGGTGACGGGCAGGTCCTGATCCAGGTCGCCTACGCGAACATCACGTTCGTGGAGACCCAGGTCCGGGCCGGGACGATGGACATGTTCAAGCTCGAGCCGCCGGCCATCCCCGGGAACGGCGTCGGGGGCGTGGTCCGGGCGGTCGGGGCGGGCGTCGACCAGGCGTGGCTCGGGAAGCGGGTCATCACCTCGGTGGGCGGTTCGGGGGGTTACGCCGAGCTGGCCGTGGCGGCCGCCGAAGGACTTTACGAGGTGCCCGGCGGGGTGGAGCTGGACGTGGCCGTCGCGCTGCTCGCCGACGGGCGGACGGCGGCCGTGCTGCTCCGTACCGCAGGCGTCCGGGCGGGGGAGCGGGTGCTGGTGGAGGCGGCGGCCGGCGGGGTCGGGTCGCTGCTGGTCCAGCTGGCCAAGGCGGCTGGCGCGAGCGTCGTCGCGGCGGCGGGCGGCGAACGGAAGCTGGAGCTGGCCCGCGAGCTGGGCGCCGACGCCGCCGTCGACTACCGCGAGCCCGGCTGGAGCAAGGCCGCCGGGCCGGTCGACGTCGTCTTCGACGGGGTCGGCGGCGCGGTCGGGCGGGAGGCGTTCGGGCTGCTCGGTGAAGGCGGCCGGATGCTCAGCTACGGACTGGCCAGCGGCGAGGCGGCCGGGGTGCCGGAGGAGGACGCGAAGGCGCGGGGCGTGTCGCTCGTCCAGCCGCAGTACACCCCGCGGTTCATGCGGGAGGGCACCGAGCACGTCCTGGCCGAGGCGGCGGCGGGACGGCTCCGTCCCGTCATCGGCCAGCGGTTCCCGCTGGAGCGGGCCGCCGACGCGCACGCGGCCATCGAAACGCGCGGCACCGTCGGCAAGACGCTGCTGGAGGTCTGAGGTCAGCCGGTCGCCCAGGCCTGCTCCACGGCGGTGCGGTTGTCGCGGATGAGCCGGTCCAGGTCGGTGTCGTAGAGGGAGTCGGGCACACCGCTGGAGAAGATCTCCAGGACGCAGGGGCCGCGGTAGCCGGCGTCGTACACGGCGTGCAGCAGCCGCCCGGTCGGGATCGGGCCGGTGCCGACACTGCGGCGGTCGGCGCCCGAGCGCGGGGTGCGCCAGTCGCTGACCTGCAGCAGGAAGACGCGGTCGCCGGCGTCCTGGAGGCCGGCGACCAGGCGGTCGTCCTGCCACAGGTTCCAGGTGTCGACGCAGATCCCCACGTCGGCCCGGCCGATGTCGGCGACGAGGTCCAGGCCCTGGCGCAGCGTCCAGATCGCGGTCTCCTGGTTCAGCGAGACCGGGTTCAGCGGTTCGAGGGCGATGCGCACCCCGTGCGCCTCGGCCACGGCGGACAGTTCGCGGTGGTCGACGACGGTCTGCCGCAGCGCCTCGGCCATGTCGCCCTTCGGGGCCGGGCCGGTGTTGGTGACGAACACCGCCCCGGGCGCGTAGGGCGCGACGAGTTCGACGCAGCGGCGGAACGCCTCCAGCCGTTCCTCGCGCCCCTTCGGCTCCGGCTGCCCGGCGCTCGGGACCATCGCGCGCACCGACGGCTGCACCGAGCGGATCGTCAGGCCGGCCTGGGCGATCAGGTCCAGCTGGGCCTTCGCCCGGTCCGGGTGCAGTTTGTCCTGGCAGACCTCGATGACCCCGATGCCGGCTCCGGCGTAGTGCTCGACGTCCTCCTCGAAGGACCACGGCAGGGTGGTGTACTGGTTGACCCCGTACGCGAAGGGCAGTTCCGACGGGCGGCTCATGCCTCGCCTCGCTTCTCGGTATGGAACCGGGCCACGACGTGGTCGAACTTCTCGGGCTCGTCCAGGAAGAGCGCGTGGCCGCTCTTCTCGAAGAACACCGTCTCGGCGTCCGGGACGTGCTCGCCGGCCCAGGCCGGGCCGCGCCAGTCGAACACCCGGTCCTGGCGGGCGACCAGGACGAGGACGGGCAGGTCGAAGGTGGGCAGCACGTCCCGCCAGTCCTCCCGGGTGTGCGCGGCCATGACGGCGTTGCGCACCCGCGGCGGGCACTTGGCCATCTCGGCCAGGAACAGCTTCTTCCGCGCCTCGTCCGGCTCGGTGTCCATGATCGTCTGGAGCTGCTGTTCGTCCTGGCCGTACGGGTCGGCGCTCTGCTGGACCTGCAGCGCGGCCAGGGCGGCGTCGTCGAAGCACGCCGCGTGCGCGTACTTCCAGTCCACCGCGTAGTACTGGCGGGGCGTCTGCTCGACGAACACCGCCCGGCCGGTGCGGTGGGCGCCGAACAGCTCCAGGTAGCTCCACACGACCGGGCAGCCGAGCGACCAGCCGAGCAGCGTGGCGTCGCGCAGGTCCAGGGCCTCCATCAGGTCCCACAGATCCTTGGCCAGCCGGGAGACGCGGTAGCCGTGGCGCGGTTTGCCCGAGTCGCCGTGCCCGCGCAGGTCGATGGTGACGACCCGGGCGTGCTCGGCGAGCGCGGCGGCGTTGCGGTCGAAGAACCGGCCGCTGAACGTCCAGCCGTGGATCATGACCAGCGGCGTTCCCGAGCCGGTCTCCCGGTAGTGCAGCCGGGTGCCGTCACTGGCTTCGACGTGACCCATCGGATCAGCTCCCGTCCGTGTGGGCGGGGCCGCGGACACTGCCGAGGGAGGCGATGGCCCCCGCGTCGTAGCCGGCCTCCGCGAGCGGGGAGACGACGTCGCGCCACAGGTCGGGCAGGTAGCCGAACAGGACGTCGGCCGGCCCCTCGATCTCGACCTCGCCGAGGGCGGCGGGCAGCAGCAGCGTCGCGGCCCGCCCGAGCTCCTCCCGGAAGTCCTTGGCGCGCACCCGCACCGGCGCGCCGATGTTGGTCAGGATCTGCGCGGTGGCGAAGGAGCGCCGCAGCGGTGCGGCCGTCCCGGCGCTCCAGCGCTCCAGCGCGAAGTACGGGCCGGCGCACAGGAACGTCCGGTCCACTCCGTCCGCGACGGGTATCCGCAGGCCGGGGACGAAGTCGGGGCGCGTCCCGGTCTTCACCTCTTTCAGGAACATGTCGAGGTTGGCGGCGAACTCCTCGTCGCCGACGTGGGAGCCGTCCTCCATCTGCCAGCGCATCGCGTGCTGCTGGATGTCGGAAGTCTGCTCGATCTCGTAGATCAGCGTGTCGGGGCCGAAGCTGTGCGGGGTGCCGCCGGGCACGTAGATCGTCTGCCCGGCCCGCACCGGCAGGCGGCGCAGCACCCGGTCGAAGTCCTGCTTCTCCAGCGCCGCGCGCAGCTCCTCCTTCGACACGCCCTCCTTGACGCCGCAGAGGGCGGTGGCGCCGGGCGCGGCGTCCAGGATGTGCCAGGCCTCGGTCTTGCCGTTGCGCTGGCCTTCCAGCCGCCGGGCGTCCTCGTCGTCGGCGTGCAGGTGCACCGGCAGGGCGCCGGCGGCGTCGATGAACTTGGTCAGCACCGGGAAGAAGTCCCCCGACCAGCCCGGACCCATCAGCTCCTCGGGGTGGTCGGCGACGACCTCGCGCAGCGTCCGGCCGGCCAGCGGGCCGTTGGTCACCGTCCCGCTGGAGCCGTCGACGTCGCTGCACTCCCACGTCTCGGCGACGCACCAGTCCGGGACGCCGGTCTTGCCGAGGCGGCGGGCGATGGCGTGGCCGCCGAACACCAGCGGCCGGGCGGTGGCGGTGAGCCGCAGCGGATACGGTTCCATTCCCCCGCTCACAGGATCGGCTGGCCGCCGGTGACCGCGATCCGGGCCCCGGAGACGTAGCTGGCCTCGTCCGAGGCGAGCATCACGTAGACCGGCGCCAGCTCGGCCGGCTGGCCCGCCCGCCCGAGCGGGACCTGCGAGCCGAAGCTCTTCACCTGCTCCTCGGGCATGGTCGAGGGGATCAGCGGCGTCCAGATCGGGCCGGGCGCGACGCTGTTGGCGCGGATGCCCTTGGACGCCAGCATCTGGGACAGCGAGCCGACCATGTTCGCGATGCCGGCCTTGGTGACGTTGTAGGGGAGCAGCGCCGGCGGCGGCGAGTCGGAGTTCACCGACGTGCTCCCGATGATCGACGAGCCGGGCCGCATGTGCGGGACGGCGGCCTTGGCCAGATGGAAGAACGCGCTGATGTTGACCGCCAGCGTGTGGTCCCACTCCTGGTCCGGGATGTCCTCGATGGACTCGCGCGTCATCTGGTAGGCGGCGTTGTTGACCAGCACGTCCACCCGGCCGAACTCCTGCACGGCCCGCTCGATGACCGCCCGGCAGTGCGCCGGGTCGGCCAGGTCGCCCGGCACCAGCACGCACGTGCGGCCGGCCTCCTCGACCCAGCGCCGGGTCTCGGCGGCGTCGTCGTGCTCGTCGAGGTAGGAGACCAGGACGTCGGCGCCCTCGCGAGCGAAGGCGATCGCCACCGCGCGCCCGATGCCGCTGTCCGCCCCGGTGATCACCGCCGCCTTGCCGTCCAGCCGGCCGCAGCCGCGGTAGCTGTCCTCGCCGTGGTCGGGCTTGGGGTCCATCTTGCTCGTGACGCCGGGCGGGGTCTGCTGCTGGGCGGGCTGGGACATCGTCGTCTCCTGCGGATCGGCGTGTGGGGCGGCGCGCGCGGATGTGGCGATGGGCTGGTACCCCGCGCCGGACGCGAGCGAAACGGCGCTTAACAGGAAATGGGCGCCCATATTGATCAACGTTTGCCGAGGTCGGCGGGCCTTGTCGGCGGGCCCGGCCGGCGAGCCGCTGTGGGATCCGTCACCTAGCCTCAAACAGTCGATCATGTTCTTATGAGGATTCCGGCAGGGACGAGGCCGGAACCCCCCGAAGGAAGAGGAACGCTTCAGTGAGATCGAGCAAGATGTGGGCCCGGGTGTGCGCGGGCGCCGCCGCGGTGGCGACGGCCGTGAGCGTGCTCGGCGCGGCGCCGGCGCAGGCCGCCGAGCCGGGCCCGGCACCGTCCTTCACCGACGGCTTCGGGCTGACCCAGGTCGAGCCCGTCAAGGGCGACGGGGCCGACCTCACGCTGACCGTGACCACCCCCAACCTGTCCGGCAAGCACTGGATCCGGATCTTCCTGCCCGAGGGCTACGCGGCCGACCCCGCCAAGCGGTGGCCGGTGCTGTACTCCCTGACCGGCGGGCCCAGCCAGCAGGCGGACCCGGCGGTGATCCCCGCGCTGCGCTCCAACAAGATGATCACCGTGATCCCGGACGGCGGCCAGAAGGGGTGGTACGCCGACTGGAAGATGCAGAACACCGCGCTGGGCGCGGCGAAGTGGGAGTCCTTCCACATCAAGCAGGTCGTCCCCTTCATCGACGCCAACCTGCGCACGCTGACCGACCGCAAGCACCGGGCCGTCGCGGGCCTGTCCATGGGCGGCTTCGGCGCCATGCACTACGCCGAGGCCTACCCCGAGCTGTTCGGCCACGTCGCCTCGATGTCGGGTGCGATCGACTTCGGGCTCGCCGACATGCGCGGCGCGGTCCTGGCCACCGAGCTGAACCTGCCGAACTGGCCCTGCGCCGCGGGCAGCGCCGCCGGCTGCGCCGACTACGGCCCCACCGTCGACAGCGACGCCATCTTCGGGACGCCCTACTTCTGGGGCGACCAGATCTGGAACGCGGTCAACCCCGCCTCCACGGCCAACCTGAAGAAGCTCGCGAACACCAGCATCGCGCTCTACACGGGCAACCAGGGCCTCGACATGGCGACGGCCACCGCGACCGGCAACGTCCGGAACTACCTCACCAACCTGGGCATCCCCATCCAGCGGTTCGTCGCCTACGGCAACGGCGCGAACTGGGGCACGACCTGCGACGGCAACCACAGCTACGGCTGCTGGATCCCGTCCTACGCCGACTACATCCCGATCCTCGAGAGCAACTTCGCCGCGGCGTGAGCTAGCGCAGCCCGCGCAGGAACGTCGTCACGGTCCGCTCGTAGGCGGCCGGGGCGACGTTCCACGCGTCGGTGTGGCCGGCCTCGGGCGCGGAGACGTGCGTGACCAGCCCGGCCGGCGCCCTGCGGGCGTACTGCAGGGCGGGCCCGTTCGCGACGGTCCAGTCCTCGTCGGCGGTGAACAGCAGCACCGGGACCTTCAGCCCGGCGGCATAACGGCGCTGGTCGTAGTCCGCCAGGTCGATGCCGATCCGCCACTGCAGGATGCGCTCGGCGACGGAGGTGACGGGCTGCGGCAGGTTCCGCTGCGCGCCCTGCTTGTCCAGCGTGGCCGTCCAGTCCATGACGGGCGAATCCAGGACGACGCCCCGCACGAACGACCGGTCGTCGCGCAGCGTCCGCATCGCCATCGCGCCGCCCATCGACCACCCGTACAGCACGACGCCCTCGGCGCCCTGCGCGCGGGCGTAGCCGATCGCCGAGGCGAGGTCCTGCCGCTCGGTGTCGCCGAGGTGATTGCGCCGGTCGGGGGAGGGCGGCGCGCCCTCGTCGTTGCGGTAGGCGATCGACAGCATCGGCAGGCCCGCCGCGTGGACGGCGCGCATCCCGCGGAACGTCTCGGCGCGGTCGGCGTTGCGGCCGTGCACGGCGATCACCCACGTCCGGCCGGGCGCGGGCAGGAACCAGGCGGGCATCGGCCCGAGCCGGGAGGGGTAGCGGACGTCCCGGTACTCCAGCCCGAGGGCCGAGCGCGGGTCGCCCGCCCACACCCAGTGGTCGATGACGGCCCGCGCGCCCTTCACCGGCGCGCCCGCGACGACGCGGCGGGTGACGGTGCCGCGGGTCCCGGCGGTGATCTCGCCGAGGACGCCCCGGCCGCCCTGCCACACCAGCCCCCACGTGCCGGGCCGGTCGGTGGTGTGGTCGCGCGGCAGGGTGACGGTGCCGTCGCGGGCGTCCACGATGCGGAACCGGAACGCGCGGCCGTGCTCGACCTCGGTCGCGGCGCCGGAGAAGTACCAGCCGATGCCGGCGACGGCCGAGGCGAGCAGGACCAGGACCGCCGGCAGGGCGATGAGCAGGAGGCGGCGAAGGCGGGTCACAGCCCACGACCGTAGGGGATGCGGGAGTTCGGCGGCGCGCGCCTTCCCGTGCGCCCGGATACTGTGTGGTGCGCGAGGAGGGGCATAGGCCGGTGGCGGACCAGGACGAGATCACGGAGCTGGAGCGGCGGATCGTGCGCCTGGTGCGCGACGGCGCCCCGCCCGGCTGGCAGCGGCTCGGCCTGCGCTGCCAGGCGACCGTCGCCGCCGACCGGCTGACGCTGACCGCGCTGACCGCCGACGGGCAGATCATCACCGCCGAGCAGCCGCCCGGCGGCCTGGCCGACCTGCTGGCCCGGCTGCGCCGCGCGCACTACCTGTCGGAGCAGGGCACCTGGTTCTCGGTGACGTTCCTGGTCGAGCCGGACGCCGCCCAGCCCTACTACAACTACGACTTCGACCCGATGTGGGACCCGCCGCTGGAGCGGGACGCCTGGACGCGCGACCAGATCGTGCTGCCGCGCGACGGCGCGCACGTGCCCGAGTGGCTGCGCGACCGGCTGGAGGGCCGCGAGCCGGTCTACCGGGCCGGCGAGCACGCCGAGCCGCTGAACCCGGTCGAGCAGATGGAGCTGCTGTCGAACCGGTTCACGCTGCTGGCCGCCGACCAGGGCCCGCCGCTCTGGCGGAAGATCTTCGGGTACTACCAGGCGTGCGGCGACCATGTGGAGTTCCCGCCGCCGATGGCCTACCTGGCGGACGGGACGATGGGCGCGTGGACGCCGTCGCCGGCCGTCGCGGTGCTGCTGGACCGGCTGCGCGCGGGCACGCACGGCTTCCAGGGCCGCACGTGGTGGCGGATGGACTTCGAGCTGCTGTACGAAGAGGGCGGCGTGCGCTGCCGCGCCTCCTACACCTACGACCGCGAGCCGCCGTGGAACCGGGCGCCGGGCGCCGGGGACGTCCGCCGCGAGCTGGAGCGGTTCCCCGGCGGCGAGGTCCCCGACTGGATGACGCGCATCCTGGAGACGGCTCCCCACGCGGCGGATGCGCCGCACCCCGAGCCCGCGCAGCCCGCCGAGCCGGCCGGGATGCGGCAGGCCCGGGTGTTCGACCAGATCGGCCCGAACGGGGAGAACCCGTCGGTGTCGCGGCCGGAGGTGCCGGCCGACGAGGCCGGCCCGCTGCTGGAGTACCTGCGGGCCGCGCCGGTCGTGATGGCCGCGCGGTCGTCCGGCCCGGACCAGATCGACGCCTCGCGCGGCGACCGGGTGCCGCTGACCTTCCACACCGACGGGCACTGGACGTGGCCGGGCGCCGTCGCCTACTACCTGGCCGAGCACGGCGTCCCGCCCGAGCCGGAGCTGGTCGCGCACGCCCGCGCGCGCGGGTTCGTGCCGCCGGCCGTCGGCGAGGAGACGATGGGCGCGGCGATCGCGGCGGTGACCGGCCGCGACGAGCCGCCGCGGCTGCGCACCGACTGGCCCGCGCGGGCCGCCCGCCGCCTCGCCGAGCTCGGCGTCGAACCCGACGCCTACCGGATCGGCGGCACCCGCGAGGGCGCCTGGTGCCTGCTGGAGGAGGGCGGCCGCTGGAGGGTGTTCAAGTACGTCGGCGGCGAGCGGCTGAAGGAGGTCGCCTTCGACTCCTCCGACGACGCCGCCGCGCACCTGCTCGGCCGCACGCTGCTGGTGCCGTTCCGGCGCCGTCCCATCGAGCCGCTGGACGGCGAGCCGCCGCTCAACCTGTTCCGGGACCAGCGGGAGATCGAGGTGCCCGCCGGGACCGTCGTCGACCGGTACGGCGACCCCGCCGGCAACGTCGCCTACGCCGAGGGGACGCCGTTCGAGCGGCGGTCGCTGCCGCCGGACTGGGCGAACCGGCCCTACCGCGCCTACCGGCTGCAGCGCCCGGTGCGGGCGCTGACCGGCATCGCGGTCCCCTGGTTCGACCAGCCCGGCGGCGGCACCGCCTACGTCTTCGCCAGGTCCATGGCGGACCTGGTCGAGGACGGCTCCGCCACCGAGGCCGGCTAGAAGCGCTTCGGTCCCTGCGGCGCGCGCCTGGCGTACGCCTGCGAGAAGTCCGGCCGGACCGCCGGGCAGGTCGCGCCCGCCTTCGGCTGCCTGCCGGTCAGCAGGTAGGCGTCGACGGCGGTGCGCGCGCACGGGCTGAGCGCGTACACGCCGTGACCGGTGCCCTGGTAGGTCAGCAGCGCCGACCGGCTGGTCTGCCGGTTGACGTTGACCGCCCACGGACGCACCGTCGCCGGGTCGCCCGTCCCGCTCACGATGAGGCTCGGCGGGGCGAACTTGACGAACGACGGCCGCTGCGGGTCCAGCGGCTTCGCCGGACGGCCGAGGCAGGCGATGAAGGCGTCGTCGGCCAGCGGGTTCAGCCGCACGTGCGGGGCCGCGCGCCGGGACTCGGCACGGACCGCCGCCAGCTCCTTGTAGTCGCGGACGGGAAACGCCCAGTCCGCGCACAGGATGCCGCTGAACATGCCGTCGTGGTCGCCGGTGGTGTCGACCTTGGCGACCTTGCGGACCTTCTGCCGCGACAGCTCGCGCAGCTCCTCGCTGAGCTCGGCCCAGGCGAGCGGGTCGTACATGGTCGTCTGCACCATGCGGGCGAGGCCGAAGACCTCAAGGCGGACCTTGGGGTCGTCGATCTCGTGCAGGGTGCCGCGCTCGGCGCGGACCATCAGCGCGTCCAGCACCTTCACCGGGTTCTTGCCGCGCAGCGCGCAGTACTTGGAGGTGGGGCACCACTTGGCGAACTGCCGGTAGCCCTCCTCCAGGCCGCGCGCCTCGTCGGCGGAGAACCGCCCGGCGCCGGCGACGCTGTGGTCCATCGTGCTGTCGAGCGTCAGCCGCGACAGCCGCCACGGGAACAGCTCGGCGTAGCGCTGCCCGAGCCAGGTCCCGTAGGAGATGCCGTAGAACGAGATCTTCTGCTCGCCGAGCGCGTCACGGATGGCGTCCATGTCGAGCGCGACGTCGGTCTGGCCGAGGTGGTCGTACAGCGGGCCCGTCCTGGCGCGGCAGGCCTGGTACAGCTTCGCGCCGAACGCCTTGCGCGCGGCGAACTCGGCCTGGTTGCGCGGGAAGTCGCGGGGCGCCTTCCCGACCTTGCCGCAGCTGACGGGGTTGCTGGCGCCGACGCCGCGGGGGTCGAAGCCCACGATGTCGTAGCGCTGGCGGACCTGCTTGGACAGGCCCGCCCGGTCCAGGACCATGTCCACGCCCGAGCCGCCCGGCCCGCCGGGGTTCACCAGCAGCGTGCCGAGGCGGCGCTTGGGGTCGGCGGCCCGCAGCCGGGCCACCGCGATCTTGATACTGCCGGCCTGCGGCCGGCTCCGGTCGATCGGCACGCCGAGCGTGCCGCACTGCACCGACCTGTCGTCGGCGCACTGGTGCCACGTGATCTTCGGGGGTGCGGCCTGTGCGGTTCCGGGAACCAGGCAGGCGGCCACCATGACGGCGCCGCCTGCGAGGATCCCGGCCATCCGGCCCATGCCAGTCACGTAGTGGGGCTCCCTGTCCTTGCGGGGCGTACGGGGACAGGAAGATCCTGATAGAGCTAGATCACATTTGGGTCATCGGACACCCGTGGTTTTACAACTGCTTCTACAACGCGGCGGCTTTCCGGTAGACGGCCGCCGCGGCCGAGCCGTGGTACGGCGAGTACATCTCGGCCTTGCGGTCGGAGTGCATGCTGTTGACGCCGACGATCCGGCCGAGGCCGTTGGACTTCAGCCCGTAGAGCCACGGCCCGCCGGACGCGCCGTTGCCCATCGTGCAGTCCATGCCCAGGTGGACGGGCCCGCCCGCGGTGTAGCGGATGCCGTAGGTCTTGCCCGAGCAGTACCAGAGCCGGTTGGAGTTCATCGGCTTCTTGGAAGGCAGCGCGCGCGCCGGGTACCCGAACGCGTACATCGGGTACGACCGCTTCTTGTAGCCGAAGTTGTAGCCCTGGCTGCCGGTGTAGTACTGGATGCCCTTGCCCCGGTACTTGCGGACGGTGAACGCCGCGACGTCGTAGGACGGGTCGGCGCCGTTGGCCCAGCGCTTGTCGACCACCATGTAGTCGGCGGTCCAGGTTCCGTAGGACTTGCCGTTGATGTAGTCCGGGCGGAACGTCAGCTTCCTGGAGAAGCCCGCGGTGCCGCCGTGACCGGAGTGCACGCAGTGCCCGGCCGTCCACACCGTCCGCTTGTTGCGCGAGCTGATGACGGTCGCGCTGCAGGTGTAGAGGCGGTTCTGGCTGTCCACGCCGAACAGCTTGCCGATCGTGCGCGCCGGCGGCTTCTTGTGCCGGGTCCACTGCCGGGCCGTCTTCACCGTCTTCACCGACGCGGCGGAGACCCGCGACGACAGGGCGTCGGGGGAGTCCTCGGGCAGCGTCGGGTCGCCCTTGGCGCCCGGCTCGGCGGCGAGCGCGGCCAGTTGCGGCGCGGACGCGCGGCCGGCCTTGGCGGCCTGCGGGGTGAGCGGCTTGGCGGCCTTGATGCGGGCCGGCGTCCAGAACTTCTCGACGTCGGCGGGGGCCTCGCCGGGCCGGCCGACCTCCAGCCCGTCGCCCGCCGGGTCGGCCGCGAGCCGGGCCGAGGCGGGCCGGGCGGGCGTGGACGGGCCGGAGGTGGCGGCGACGGCGACGCCGGACGCCACCGCGACGGCGCCGACAGCGGCGCCCGCGAGCATGAGGCGAGGGGAGGAGAGGCGCACCCTGCTGCAGCCTTTCGTGGGTGGGGGACCCGGACCAAGCAGATCGGGTCGATCCGGTCGGGAAGCAGGCAAACAGCTCCGGTGCACGAGCGTCAAGATGAGGATTTAGTGGGATATGTCGCCCTGAGAGGTTTGTGGGGCGATGCCCGAATATTCAGGGGGGTGGGTCAGCGACCGGAACCGGTCTGCACGGCGGCTGTCTGGATCTCGCCCACCGCGACCCGCAGGCCCGCCCGCGCCGGCAGCATCCCCACCGTGCCGCCCGGCGCGTCGCACGCGCCCGTGCACGTCCAGGCCACCGCGTACCGGACGGTCGCGGTGACCGGATACGGCCGCGCCGCCGCCCGCCCGAAGGTGTGCGCGCAGGACGGCACCGCGCCGCGCCGGTACGGCGTCCCCGGGCCGTCGCAGGACAGCGACGCCTCGCCGAGGTCCCAGTCGACGCGCACCGGGCGCCCGGTCATGGTGACGGTCTGGCCGTCGACCGTCACCGACGCCCGCCGCTCGCGCCAGGCGCCGGCGTCGACCCACAGGAACGTCGGCAGCCCCACCCAGGTGCGCCGCGCGGGGCTGGTGTGCGGGCGCGGCGCCGGCAGGGCGAACCCGGCCCGCGCCATCTGGACGACGTCGGCGGTCGCGACGCGCGGCGTCACGAAGTGCATGGCGCAGTGGTCGGCGCCGCCGCCCTCCGCGCACATCGGCTCGGCCTCGGCCCGCGGGGCCGCACCGGCCGCGGCCGGCGCGTGGTGGCCCGCCACCGCGACGGTGCACAGCCACGGCGAGCCGCCCGTGCAGCCGGCGTCCGCGGGCACCGCCGCGGCGGCCGGCGCGAGGAGCAGGGCCGCGCTCAGCACCGGTGGTCCCGCGGATAGGTGACCGAGTCGACCCGCCACACGCCGCCGGACCGGACGAGCCGCGCGTACAGCAGATAACGGCCGGGCTCCGGCGCCCTCCCCACCTGGGCGCCGGAGCGGATCCGGAAGGTCCACAGACCCGAGGCGGTCGCGCAGTCCAGCACGTCCGCCGTCGCCGCCCGCCGGGCCAGCAGCCGCGGGTGCGGCACCGCGTGGCCGCGCTGGACCACCCCGGCGCGGCGGTTGGCCCGCACCGCCGCGAGCAGCCGCGCCGCCGCCGTACCCGTGGCGACCTCGGGCACGCGGCCCGGGTCGCCGGTCTCCAGGGTGTACTCGAACACCTGGTGGAACCGCCGGTACTGGCCGAGGACCTGAAGGGCGGGGCCGTCCGCGCCCGCGTCCGGGACGGCCGCGGCGGCCGCGGCCGGCGTGCCGCCCGGACGCAGGGTGCCTGGACGCGGTGCGCCCGGCGCCGCCGGCGACGGCGCGCAGCCGCCGGCCAGCAGCGCCGCCCCCAGCGGCGCACCGATCCAGCCCCGGACCATCGTTCTCCCCTCAGGTCGCTCCAGCACGGTAGCGGCGACGCCCCGGCCCGCGCGGGCGGTTCGGGTAACGTCCCGATGTGCCAGGTCAACGAGGGTTTTCGGGGGCAGATGGGGGTTTCGGGTCAGGCGCGGCCGATGTCGGCGACGACGTTCAGGCCGAGCAGCAGATCGATGCGGATGAACGTCTCCACCTTCGCGCCCGGCTCCACGCGCGGATCGTCCGCGAGGCGGTCCAGGACGTCCAGCGCCGTCGCCGAGTCCAGGTCGTTCGCGAGCGCCGCCTCGGCCTCGGCGACGTACTCGCGGTTCATCGGGCGGCCCGGGCTGCCCGCCCACCGGGCGACCAGCTTGCGCCAGCGGTCCAGCCGGTTCAAGGCCGCGACGTACTTCTCACTAGTCAGCGCCATGGGCTCGCGGTAATGGCCCTCCAGGAAGCCCAGACGCGCGTAGATCGCGCTCCAGCTGGTGTTGGCCATCGTCGAGTACCACTCGCCCGTCTCGTAGGGGATCCGCAGGCAGAGCGCGTCGGGCGCCTCGGGCATGCGGAAGGACGGGCCGCTCTGGACGTAGACGTCGGCGTCCGGCAGGCCGTCGGGGACCTCCTCCCACTCATAGGTGTGGAAAGGGACGATGCCGAGCTCGTGCCACTCCTGGTCCTGCGCGGCGAAGTAAGGGCTGGAGTTCAACCGCACCCGCCGCCCCTGCCGCTCGGCCACCCGCCGCAGCAGGTCGGCGGTGACCAGCGCGCGGAACCCGGCCCGCTCCAGCACCTCGATCCGCAGCGCCGGGCCGGGCGGCAGAGGGACGAGCTCGCCGGTGCGGTGGTCGTGCAGTCGCAGCATGTCCACAACCTTAGAGCTGGGGGCCCTCCGGCATCGGGGCGGAGCCGTCGGGCTTGCGGACGGCGGCGAACCGCAGCCGCACGTAGTCGGCGACCCACCCCGACTCGCGGCGCAGCGCCGGCGCGGCCAGCTCGTTCACCCGCGCCAGCAGCGGGCCGACCATCTCGGGCGGCACGTCGGCGAGCGCGGAGCGCGCGTACACCCGCACCCAGTCCGCGGCGCCGTCGGGCCCCTCCACCATCCGGGTCGGCCGCTCGGCGTGCTCCAGCAGCCGCACGGTGAACCCGCCGTCCTCCAGCCGGGTCGCGTACTCGGCCGGGCTCGGGAAGTACCAGGGCAGCTCGGGCTCGCCGAGCCCGAACACCCGCCACGCGGTCTGCATCGCCGCGATCAGCTCGGCGCAGTTGCCCGCGCCGCCGAGCTCGCCGACGAACCGGCCGCCCGGCCGCAGCGCCTCGTGCACCCGGGCGATCACCGCGTCGGGGTCGCGGGTCATCCAGTGCAGCGCCGCGTTGGAGGCGACCGCGTCGAAGGACTCGCTGGTGGTGAAGCAGTGCGCGTCCCCGATGGCGAAGGACAGCCCCGGGTGCAGCGCGGTCGCCTGGGCGATCATCTCCGGCGAGCCGTCGATGCCCAGCACCTCGGCGCCGCGCTCGGCGATCTCCGCGGTGAAGGCGCCGGCACCGCAGCCGAGGTCGATGACCTTCTCGCCCGGCTGCGGGTCGAGCAGGTCGACCAGGGGCGCGCCATGCGCGGAGACGTACCCGAACGCGGTGTCGTACGTCGTCACGGCCCAATTCACTGTCGTAATTTATCCGTACAGCGAGGCTGGTGGTGCGGGTAGGTCGATCCGTGACCTGCGGCGGGTGACCCGCGTCACCGCGTACCGTCGCCGGGGCGGGGCCGTGATGAGGGCGGACATGGGCTATGAGTGCTGACATGAGCGAGGAGAGCGGCGTGCGCGGCGAGGTCAGGATCGTGGGGGCCGAACGGCCGGACGGGTTGGAACTGCGCACGCTCGGGCTCGCCGAGCGCGGGCTGCCGGAGCTGCGCGCCACCGGACTGCCGCCCTATCTCGGGCAGGGCTGGGCGCGGGTGCTCGGCGCCGTCGCGCAGCGGATGGCCGCAACCGGCCTGAACGGGCCCGCCGAGGTCGAGGTGGCGGACGGGGTGGCGGTGCTGCTCGCCGCCGCCAAGGGCGGCCTGGCCGTGCTGCCCCCGGCCGGGCAGGGCGGGGACGTCCAGCGGTGGCGCCGGGAGCTGGTCGAGCGGCTCTTCCCGGAGGCGCAGTCCTAGAATCTCGTTCTATGTCGTATACCGAGATCGACTACGGGGTTCAGGACGGGATCGCCACGATCACGCTGAACCGACCGCAGCGCATGAACGCCTACACCTACACGATGCGGGCGGAGATGCTCGACGCCTTCGACCGCGTCGACGCCGACGACCAGGTGCGCGTCGTCGTCGTCACCGGGGCCGGCCGGGCGTTCTGCGCGGGCGCCGACCTCGGCGGCGGCGGGGACACCTTCAACAAGGACAAGTCGCAGGACATGTTCGCCGGGGAGGACGACGTCCTGGAGGACGGCACCCCGCGCGACGGCGGCGGCACCGTCGCGCTGCGCATCGCGAACTGCCTGAAGCCGGTGATCGGCGCGTTCAACGGCGCGGCGGTCGGCGTCGGCGTCACCATGACGCTGCCGATGGACGTCCGGCTGGCCAGCGAGAAGGCCAAGTTCGGGTTCGTGTTCGCGCGGCGCGGCATCGTCACCGAGGCCGCGTCCTCGTGGTTCCTGCCGCGGCTGGTCGGCATCGCGCAGGCGATGGAGTGGGCCGCGACCGGCCGGGTCTTCGACGCCGCCGAGGCGCTGCACGGCGGCCTGGTCTCGCGCGTGTACGCGCCCGACGAGCTGCTGCCCGCCGCCTACGCGCTGGCGCGGGAGATCGCCGACAACACCTCGGCCGTCTCGGTCGCCGCGATCCGCCGGCTGATGTGGTCGGGATTGTCGGCGCCGTCCCCGTGGGACGCGCACGCCGCCGACTCCCGGTTGATGGCCGCGCTCGGCGGTGCCCCGGACGCCGCCGAGGGCGTCTCCTCCTTCCTGGAGAAGCGCGCGGCGAAGTTCTCGATGCGCGTCAGCACGGACCTGCCGCCGCAGGTGCCGGACTGGCCGTTGCGGTAGCGGCACCCCGCCGACCAGCCGACAGGGCCCCCGGAGGCCAGGTGTTTCCGGGGGTTTTGCGGTTCGCTGACTCGATCGGCCGCCGCGCCGGGAAGTGATCAGGCGAGGCGTGTGGTCATTCGGGGCGCCGGGTAAGAAGTGCCCCGGGCAACACTTTCGGGGGTTAGTGGTGCGAACTGTGTACTGGGGGGCCGTGCTCGTCGCGGCGGCCGTCACCGCGGCGGCCGGCTGCGGCTCGGCGCCGTCCAAGAACGCGCGGCAGGTGGCCGTCCAGCGGCCGTCGGCGCCCGCGTCGCCCTCCCCGCCACCGCCGCGGAAGATCAACTGCGGTGAGGCGGCCGGCCAGGTCAAGTGCGTCGCGCTCACCTTCGACGACGGGCCCGGCGACTACAGCAACCGGCTGCTGGACATGCTGAAGCAGCAGGGCGCGCGCGCCACCTTCTTCCTGCTCGGCCAGAGCGTCGAGCTGCACCCCGACGCGGTGAAGCGGATGGCCCTGGAGGGCCACGAGATCGGCAACCACACCTGGTCGCACAAGCAGCTCACCTCGCTGCCCGACGGCGCGGTGCAGTCGGAGATCCAGCGCACCCAGCAGGTCATCAAGCAGGCCTCCGGCGTCACGCCGATGCTGTTCCGGCCGCCCTTCGGCGCCGTCAACGCGCGCGTCAACAAGGTGATCGGGATGCCCGACATCATGTGGAGCGTGGACACCCTGGACTGGCAGCACCAGGACACCGCCCGCGACATCAAGGTCGGGGTGAACCAGCCCAAGGCGGGCGACATCGTGCTCTTCCACGAGATCCACAAGACCACCATCGACGCGATGCCGCAGGTGCTGGCCGGGCTGAAGCAGAAGGGCTTCACCTTCGTCACCGTGACGGAGATGTACCTGGGCCAGGGGCAGCCGTTGCTGCCGGGCCACTCCTACCCCGCCTCGTGGAGATGACGGACCTACCGCGACGACAGCCGCGATGACGGCGGTATCCGCAGGTCAGGCGCGCGGACGGCGGCGGGGCGGCGCGGGCGGGACGACCTTGCCCGCCACCAGCGACGCCTCGTCGACCTCGGCGAGCTCACCGGTGCGGCGGCGCACCTGAAGCCTTCCGCCGGACCAGGATTCGAGTACGCCCACCACGTCGCTGTACTCTCCCGTTGGCAGACGGCGGCGCAGCGAGACCCGCTGGCCTACGTCCGCCGCACCGATGGACACCACCAGCCTCGCGGCGAGACGACCCGGCATGTGAGGACCCCCGTGTCGAATCGACGTAACCGTGGTGGCAATACTATTCACAGCGAGCTTGCGGTGAGCCGGGAGAGGAGTCACTAAGGTGACCTACGTCATTGCGCAGCCCTGCGTGGACCTGCTCGACAAGGCATGTATCGAGGAGTGCCCGGTCGACTGCATCTACGAGGGGAAGCGCCAGCTCTACATCCACCCCGACGAGTGCGTCGACTGTGGAGCGTGCGAGCCGGTCTGCCCGGTGGAGGCCATCTACTACGAGGACGACGTCCCCGAGCAGTGGAAGGACTTCTACAAGGTCAACGTGGAGTTCTTCGACGACCTGGGCTCCCCTGGCGGCGCGTCCAAGGTCGGCAAGATCGAGAAGGACCACCCGATCGTCGCGGCGTTGCCCCCGCAGACGCAGGACTGACGCTCGGAATCAGTACCCTTTGAGGCCGTGGTCTCCCGTTCCGGGAGGTCACGGCCTTGCTGGTCGTAGCCTGAGGAGTGTTGGCGTGTTCACGCTGCCGGATTTCCCGTGGGACCGTCTCCAGCCGTACCGGGAGCGGGCCGCGGCCCATCCCGGCGGCGTCGTCGACCTGTCGGTCGGCACCCCGGTGGACCCCACCCCCGAGCCGATCCGCGCGGCGCTCGCCGCCGCCGCCGACGCGCCCGGCTACCCCGCCACCTACGGGACGCCCCGGCTGCGCGAGGCCGTCGCGTCCTGGCTGCGCCGCCGGCACGGCGTGGCCGGCGCCGACCCCGACGCGGTGCTGCCGGTCATCGGCACCAAGGAGCTGGTGGCGTGGCTGCCGACGCTGCTCGGCCTCGGCCCCGGTGACCAGGTCGTCTTCCCGCAGCTGGCCTACCCCACCTACGACGTGGGCGCGCGGCTGGCGGGGGCCTCGTCGGTCGCCACCGACGGGCTGCTCTCGCTTGGGCCCGCCACGCCGAAGCTGGTGTGGGTGAACTCGCCGTCGAACCCGACCGGCAAGGTGCTGCCGGCCGAGCACCTGCGCAAGGTCGTCTCCTGGGCGCGCGAGCGCGGCGCGGTCGTCGTCAGCGACGAGTGCTACCTGGACTTCGGCTGGGACCCCGCCCACGAGCCGGTCTCGATCCTGCACCCGGAGGTGTGCGAGGGCTCGCACGAGGGGCTGCTCGCGGTCAACTCGCTGTCCAAGCGCTCCAATCTCGCCGGCTACCGGGCCGGGATCGTCACCGGCGACCTGGCGCTGGTCAAGCGGCTGCTGGAGGTGCGCAAGCACGCCGGGATGATCGTCCCGGCGCCGGTGCAGGCCGCCATGGTCGCCGCGTTCGAGGACGAGGAGCACGTGCGCGAGCAGCGCGCGCGCTACCAGCGCCGCCGCGCGACGCTGCGCGCCGCGTTCGAGCGCCACGGGTTCCGCATCGACCACTCCGAGGCGTCGCTGTACCTGTGGGCGACCCGCGACGAGCCGTGCTGGGACACCGTCGAGCACCTGGCGGGCCTCGGCATCCTGGTCGGCCCCGGCGACTTCTACGGGCCGGCCGGCGCGCAGCACGTGCGGATCGCGTTCACCGCGACCGACGAGCGCGTCGACGAAGGCGCCGCGCGCCTCTAGCGCGGCACCGAGCGGCGGATGGCCTCGTCGACCGCGCGCTGGAACGAGGTCACCAGCGACTGGATCATCAGCGGCTTCAGCTTGCCCGCCAGCTCCAGCAGCCGGTCGCGCTCCTGCGGGGTGCGGCCGCGCTCGCGGTAGGGGCGCACCACCGTCTCCTGGAACGCGCGCTGCAGTTCCTCGGCGAGCGCGGTGGTGTGCCGCTCGACGGCCTCGTGCGAGGCCAGCAGCGTCTCCAGCGGGATCGGCAGGTCGGCGAGTTCGGCGCTGACGCCGAGCAGCGCCGGGCTGAGGACGCGCACCGTGTCCCCTTCCGGGGCCTCCACGATCCCGAGCGCCGCCAGGCGCCGGATCGCGTCGTCGTCCAGATGCCGGCCGGCGCGGCGGTCCAGCTCGTGCCGGTCCATCACCTCCGCGCGCTCGGGCGCCCACGGCGACAGCAGCGCGCGCTGCAGCGCCACGTCCTCGGGCGGCGCGTCTGGCGGGATGCGCGCCAGGTGCTGGTCGATCGCGCCGAGGGTGAGGCCGAGCGACTGCAGTTCGCGCACCAGTTCCAGCCGGGCCAGGTGGTCGTCGCCGTACACGCCCGTCCGGCCGCGCAGGCGAGGCGGCGGGAGGAGGCCGCGGCCCGCGTAGAAGCGCACGGTGCGGACGGTGACGCCGGCCCGTGCGGCCAGCTCGTCGACCGTGAACTCGGCCATGGGACACCCCCGCCTCGAAGCTATGTGACACCACTAGTGTTACATTGATCCTGTATCAGCGAGCGCTTACGTACAAGGAGCCACGCCGTATGGCACGAGCGATCTTCACCGAGGAGCACGAGGCCTTCCGCGACATGGTGCGGTCCTTCATCGAGAAGGAGATCGCGCCCTACCACGCGCAGTGGGAGAAGGACGAGATCGTCTCCCGCGACGTGTGGCTGGCCGCGGGCCGCCAGGGCCTGCTCGGCATCGAGATGCCCGAGGAGTACGGCGGCGGCGGCAACGGCGACTACCGCTACTACGCCGTCTTCAACGAGGAGCTCGCCAAGGCCATGGCGAGCGGGCCCGGCTTCGCCGTGCACAACGACGTCGTCGGCGGCTACCTGGTGCAGCTGCTGAACGACGAGCAGAAGGCCCGCTGGCTGCCCGGCTACTGCTCCGGCGAGCTGATCACCGCCATCGCGATGACCGAGCCCGCGGCCGGCTCGGACCTGCAGGGCATGAAGACCACCGCGGTCCGCGACGGCGACGACTACGTCATCAACGGCTCCAAGACCTTCATCACCAACGGCATCCTGTCCGACCTGGTGATCGTGGCCGCCAAGACCGACGCCGCGGCCGGCGCGCACGGCGTCAGCCTGTTCATGGTCGAGCGCGGCATGCCCGGCTTCGAGCGCGGCCGCAACCTGGACAAGGTCGGCATGCACGCCCAGGACACCGCCGAGCTGTTCTTCACCGACGTGCGGGTGCCCAAGGAGAACCTCCTCGGCGAGGAGGGCATGGGCTTCATCTACCTCATGCAGAACCTGGCCCGCGAGCGCCTGTGCATCGCCGTCTCCGCCGTCGCGGGCGCGCAGGCCGCGTTCGACCAGACGCTGGAGTACTGCAAGACGCGCGAGGCCTTCGGCCGCCCGATCGGCAAGTTCCAGCACAACCGGTTCACCCTGGCCGAGATGAAGACCGAGATCACCGTGTCCCGGGCCTTCCTCGACCAGTGCATCGACAAGGAGGGCCGCGGCGAGCTCGACGCCGAGGAGGCCTCCATGGTCAAGTACTGGACCACCGAGATGCTGAAGACGGTGGTGGACCGCTGCGTCCAGCTGCACGGCGGCTACGGCTACATGAACGAGTACCCGATCGCCAAGGCCTACCAGGACGTGCGCATCCAGACCATCTTCGGCGGCACCACCGAGATCATGAAGGAGATCATCGGCCGCCACCTCGGCATCTAGGACCGCGCGCGGAGCACGCGGACGGCAGAGCGCAGGCGCCCGGCCGGGGTCTCCCGGCCGGGCGTTCCGTTTGTACGGGGTTGGCCAGGTCTGGTCACGCCGGGTGACTTGGTGGGGATGATCCCGTTACTTCCGAGAAAATGCAGCGCCATGCCTGACTGGATGGAGTCGGGGACATAGCGGTGGGGCTCGGGGGAGGGACGCGGTGCTGGAGCGCAGGAACCATCAAGGGAAGTTCGCCGAGGACTACGTGCGCGCGCTCGCGTCGGCCGCCGGACTGCTGATCTTCAAGGACGACCTCGACCACGACGGGGTGGACCTGGGGTTCAAGTACCCCGGGCGCGGCGGCCTCGTCGCCTCTCCCGCGATCGAGGTCCAGGTCAAGTCGTGGTCGCGGCCGGTGGTCCGCGGCAGCGAGCTGGTCTTCCGCGGCCTGAGCGAGACGCAGTACAACAAGCTCGTCGACGGGCCCTTCCTGGTTCCGCGCTACCTGTTCGTCGTGGTCGTCCCGGCGGACCGGGAGCGGTACGTCCGGGTCGACACCGAGGGGCTCCTGCTCAGCAAGCTCTGCTACTACCGCGGGTTCGACGGGGACGAGCCGATCGCCGAGCCCGACGCGAAACGGCACCCGGAGCTGCGGATGCCGCTCGGGAACGTCCTCACCGTGCGGGCGCTCCGCGAGCTGGTCGGGGCACCCGCGGCGTGAGGACGGAGCTGACGGCCGCCGATGTCGGCCGCTATCTCGACGCCGCGGGCTGGACGCGGCAGCCGGAGCGCTGGCGGCAGGCGTCGGTGTGGGTGTACGCGGGCGAGCACGAGGTGATCGTGCCCGACGACGACCGGTTCGCCGACGGGCCGCGGCGGCTGCGCGAGATCGTCGGGCTGCTCGCCCGCCTCGAAGGGCGCCCGCCCGAGCTGGTGGCGGCCGACATCGGGACGCCGCTGGCCGACCTGCAGTGGTACCGGGCGCCGGCCGTCGCGCTCGACGGGCGGATCGGCCTCGTGGAGACGGTCACCGCCCTGACCGGCGCGCAGGAGGTGCTGACCGCGGCGGCACGGGCCGCGCACGCGGGGCCGCGCGCCGTCGCGGAGGGCCCGGCCCCCGCCGAGGTCCGCGCCATGCTCCACGGCATCCGCGTCGGGCCGATCATCGAGTCGGCGGAGACGGTGCTGGTCCGCGTCCCCCTGGGCGGCCCGGGCGACCCGCCGCTCGGGCGCCGCGCGCTGGAGCTGCTCCAGCGGACGCTGCCGCTGCTGAGCGAGGCCACGCGGACCGCGCTGCGGGACAACGACTACGAGATCTTCGACGGCCTGGTCGCCGAGGGGGTGTCGGCGGACCTGTGCGGCGCGCTCGCGCGGCTGAGCGGCCCGGGCGCCGGCTCCGGCTTCGAGATCGGGGTCCGCTGGGCGCGCGCCGCGCCGGCGGCCGTGCCCGGGGGCGCCGTGGAGTTCGCCGCCGGCTCCGGGCAGGTGCTGCGCCGGGTCCGGCACCGGCTGCGGCGGCTGCGGCTGCGCAGCGGTTCGGTGACCGGGCTCGTCCGCGTGCTCTCCGACGACCTCGGCGGCAACCGCTTCCGGGTGAAGGTGCGAGGCCTGATGACCGTCGAGGGGACGGCGGCCCACCGGTCGGTCTGGGTGAGGCTCCCGGACGAGGCGGCCTACGACATGGCGATCTCGGCGCACCGCGACGGCCGCGCCGTCGTGGCCGAGGGAACGCTGCGCGACGTGAACGGCGGCCACGAACTCGTGGCCGACCGGTTCGGTCCGACCGACGAGGAGAGCTGACCATGGACGAACCCGGCTTCGGAACGCGGGAGCGGGCGCTGCTGCTCGGCCTGATGACGCTGGGCGGGGCGGCCACCAACCCCGAACTGCGCGACCACATCGGCGACGCCATCGACGGGGCGCCCCGCCGCCGGTTCAACGCCCTCGGCCTGGTGGACAGCGAGCGGGAGGGCCGGGCCTTCCGCAACGAGCTGACCGAGGAGGGGTGGGCCTGGTGCGTCGCGGAGCTGTCGGGGACCGCCCCGGCGCGCGGCGGCTCCCTCGGCAGGACCCTCTACGCCGTTCTCGGCCTGCTCGGCGACTACCTCGACGCGGCCGACCTCAGCCTCGGCGAGCTGGTCCTGACGGCCAGGGAACCGGCGGCGGAGACCGCGGAGACAGACCTGCCCGCTCTGATCAGGGACGCCTACCGGCGCGTTGCCACCCGGCCCCAGGAATGGGTGCTGCTCACGAAGGTGCGCCCCCTGCTCGGCGGTGCTCCCCGGCAGGCCGTCGACGAGGCGCTGCGCCGGATGGAACAGGAACCCGACGTCCACCTGGCGCCCGAGGCGGACCAGAAGACCCTGCGGGAGCAGGACCGGGAGGCGGCGGTGAGCGTGGGCGGAGTGAGCAAGCACCTGCTGTCGATCGAGGCGCGATGAGCGGGGCCCAGATGGACGGGGTGCAGGAGCGGGCGCTGCGCGAGGTGTCCCGGGTCCTGGACTGGGCGGCGGCCGCCGAGCACGCCTGGGACCGGCCGCCCTTCCACGTGCCGGGCCTGCAGCCGAAGGCCGAGCGGCTGATCGCCGACGGGATCGCCGAGGCCGTGGCGGCTTCGGGCACCAGCCCGCTCGGCGTCGTGATCGTGGGCGAGGCGGGGGCGGGCAAGACCCATCTGCTCGGCTGGGTCAAGGAGCGGATCGCCGAGGCGGACGGCTACTTCTTCCTGGTGGACCTCAGCTCGGGCGGCGACTTCTGGCGCCTCGTGGCGGCCTCCATGGTGGAGGACCTCGGGCGCAGCACGTCGCAGGAGGGCATCCAGGCGGTGGTGGCCCTGCGGCGCCTGGCCGGGCTGGCCGGGGTCGCCGGCCGGTTCGCCGGGGACCGGCCCTGCACGCGCGAGGACCTGGACGCGCTCGTCGACGGCCTCCTCGCCCGCGACAGGCGGCTGCTGAAGTGCCGCGACACGCTCCGCGCCCTGGCGCTGTACGCGGTCGGCGGGGGGCAGGCCCTGGAGGTCGGCCACGACCACCTGTCGTCGGTCCCGGAGACGCAGGAGGGGGACCGCGCCGCCTGGGGCCTCGGCCGCGGCGTGAAAGGGCACCGCGAGATCGTGGCGGAGCTGTCGGCCCTGCTGGCGCTGACCGGCCCCCTCACGATCGCGGTGGACCAGATCGACGCGGTGCTGGAGGGCTCGCGCCGGTCCCGCGCCGCCGGCGCGGAGGCCGACGACCGGGCGCCCGACGCGATCGAGGGGATCGCGGGCGGCCTGATGGACCTGCGCCACATCACCCGGCGGACCCTGTGCCTGGTGGCGTGCCTGCCCTCGTCCTGGCAGCTCATCGAGAAGGACGCGGTCGGCACCGCGCGCGACAGGTTCCGGACCTCGCTCACCCTGTCGACCTTCGGCGACCCCCGGGCCGCCCGCACGATGATCGAGCGGCGCTTCGCCACAGCCTTCGCCCGCGCGGGGTTCGACCCGCCCGACCCGGTGTGGCCGATCGCGCCCGCCGCCTTCGGCACGTCCGTCGGAATGACGCCCCGCACCCTGCTGCGGCGGGTCGGCGACCACGTCGGGCGGTGCCGCGACGAGGGCGTGGTGCGGCTCCTGGAGCGGTTCGACCCGGTGCCGGTCCCGGCCGCGGTCACGGCGCCGGCCGAGGCCGTGGTCACGGCGCCGCCGCCCCCCGACCTCGGCCGGCTGGACGCGCGGTTCCAGGGGCTGCGGGCGGGCGCGCGGATCGACGCCGCCTATGACGCCGCGCGCGAGGACGAGGTGGTCCCGCCGCTGCTCCTGGCCGGGCTGAACGCCTGGATCCTGGAGCAGGGTCCGGCCGGCCGCGCGTTCCGGACCGATCCGCCGCCGTCGGACAGGCGCCCTCCCCTGCACGCCAAGCTCCGGCAGACGCTGGACCCGCAGACCGAGGCGGAACGCCACTGGACGTTCCGGATGATCGGCGCGACCCATCACAAGGCCTACCTCCCACGGCTGGCCGCCGGGATGGAGGCGTCGGGCCTCGGCCCCGACGTCCCCGACCGGACCTTCGTCGTCCTGCGCAACCACGACTGGGCGGACGGAGGGGTGACCCGCACCAGACTCGCGGAGCTGCAGGAGTGGGGCGGGGTCAGCCTGCCCGTCCAGGGCGGCGACCTGCGCGTGTTCGCCGCGCTGCGGACCATGCTGGAGGAGGCCGACCCCGACCTGGAGGCGTGGCTGCGCTCGCGCAGGCCGGCGAGCACGACCGACCTCCTCGGCCGGCTGCTCGCGCCCGAAGAGAAGGCCACCGCACCACCCGTGCCCGAGCCCGTGCCCGTGCCCGCCACTCCGGCACCGGGCCCGCAGCTGGTGATCGGCCACCGGCTGGACGACGGGTCGCAGGTGTCGCTGGACCTGCCCGTGCTGGCCCGGCACGTCGCGGTGTTCGCCGGGTCGGGCTCGGGCAAGACGGTCCTGCTGCGCAGGCTCGTCGAGGAGTGCGCGCTGCGCGGCGTGTCCTCCATCGTGCTCGACCCGAACAACGACCTCGCCCGGCTCGGCGACCCCTGGCCGGAGCCGCCCGCGGGCTGGCTGCCCGGCGACGCCGACCGCGCGGACCGCTACTTCGCCGGCACCGAGGTCGTGGTCTGGACGCCGGGGTGGAGCCGCGGCCGCCCGCTGAGCTTCCAGCCGCTGCCCGACTTCGCCGCGCTCCTGGACGAACCCGACGAACTGGCGTCCGCGCTGAACCTCGCGGTGGAGACGCTCGCCCCGCGCGCGCAGCTCGACCGCGCCACCCCCAAGGCACGGAAGGAAAGGGCGGTGCTCCGCCAGGCGCTGGAGTATTTCGCCGGTTCCAAGCGCTCGGGGTTCCCCGCGCTCCTGGACATGCTGGCGGACCTGCCGTTCGCCGCGAGCCACCTCAGCAAGGCCGACGAGCTCGCCGCCGACATCGGCCAGCGCCTGCGGGCCGAAACGGTCAACGACCCGCTCTTCGCGGGAGCGGGGGAGCCGGTGGACCCGGGCCTCCTGCTCACCCCCTCGCCCGGCAAGCAGGCCCGGGTGTCGGTCATCAGCCTCGCCGGCCTGACCGACGACGCCCGCCCCGGGTTCGTCAGCAGGCTCCAGACGGCCCTGTTCACCTGGATCAAACGCAACCCGGTACGGGACAGGCCGCTGAGCGGCCTGTTCGTCATGGACGAGGCCCAGGCCTTCGCGCCGTCGGGGAAGCGGACCGCGGCGCTGGCCAGCACCCAGACCCTCATCTCCCAGGCCCGCAAGTACGGCCTCTCCCTCGTGTTCGCCACCCAGGCGCCCAAGGGCGTCGACAACAAGGTCTCGGGGAACGCCACCACGGTGTTCATCGGCCGCATCAACAACGCCACCCAGCAGGAGGTCGTCAAGGAGATGGCCAAGGCCCGCGGCGGCAGCGCCGACCGGGTCGGGCGCCTGAACGCCGGGGAGTTCTACGCCAGTTCGACGGACCTCTCCTCGGTCCTCATGCGCGCCCCGCAGTGCCTCAGCCATCATCCTTCCGCACCGCTCACCGAGGAGGAGATCCTGCGCCGCGCCCGGCCCTGACCGAAGCCCGCGCTCAGCCCGCGAGCATCCGCTCCAGCCGGATCGGGTCGTCCAGGTAGACGGACCCGGCCCCGGCCGAGGCGTCGTCGGGCCAGATCACCTGGTCGCCCGCGTCGATCCCGGCGACGATGCGGGCGGCGACCACCTCCGGGTCGGCCTTGTCGGCGTCGACGCCGGCCAGCATGCCGGTGTCGATGCCGCCCGGGTAGGCGCCGATCACCTCGATCCCGTCGCCCTTGAGGCCGGCCCGCAGCGCCTGCGTCATGGAGTGCGCCGCGGCCTTGGACGCCGAGTAGCCGGCCATCGGCGGCACCGGGGCGAGGGCGATGAGGGTGAGCACGTTGACGATCGCCGCCCCGTCCGGGGCGGCGCGCAGCGCGGGGACGAACGCCCGCGCGGTCCGCAGCGCGCCGAAGTAGTTGGTCCGCATGTCGCGCTCGAACAGCTCCAGGTCGCCGTCCAGCACGTCCCCGAAGCCGAGCACCCCGGCATTGTTGACCAGCAGGGTGACGTCCGGCGCGGCCTCGGCCGCCGCGTCGATGCTCGCCTGGTCGGTCACGTCCAGCGCCAGGGCGGTGACCCGCGGGTCGCCGGCGGTGACGCTCTCGGGCCGGCGGGCGGCCGCGTACACCTTCGCCGCCCCCTGGCGCAGCAGCTCGGCGACGAGGGAGGCGCCCAGCCCGCGGTTGGCGCCGGTGACCAGAACAGTGGAACCAGAGACCTTCATGGCACTTCTCCTACGTGAGTCGTTGACGTCTTCACCGTAGGAGGACGGCCCTGACACCAGCGATGCCCGAAAAGCTCACTCCTTTGCCCGTCAGTCTCACGGCGGCGGCCGGGCTGAGGCGCCCGGTACGTTGAGGCCATGGATCCGCTGACCGATGTGCTGGCCCTCGCCCAAGTGCGCGGCACGGTCGCCGCGACCGTGCACGCCGGGGACGGCTGGGGTCTCGACATCGCCGACATCCCCGGCGCCGCATTCCACGTCATCACCGCCGGGACCGCCTGGCTGCACTTGGACGGCCACGACTCCCGCCGGCTCATGCCGGGCGATCTGGTGCTGCTGCCCGCGGGCTCCCGGCACCGGCTCGCCGCCGCCCCCGGGCTGCCGTGCGAGCCGTTCGACCACGTGGCCGCCCGCCAGGCCATGGCCGCCGGCGGGCGGATCACCGTCGGCGCGGGGCCGGCGCGCACCCGGATCCTGTGCGCCTCCTACCGCCACGACACCATGCTCGCCACCCCGCCGTTCGGGCTGCTGCCGCCGCTGCTGCACCTGCCGCCCGACCCCGACCGGCCCACCGAGCACCTGGTCCGTCTGCTGGCCCACGAGATCGAGGCCCCCCGGGCCGGCGCGGACACCGCCCTCGACCGGCTGCTGGACGTGCTGCTCATCCACATCTTCCGCGCCTGGGCGGAGACCGCCGAGCCGTCGGCGTCCTGGCTGACGGCGCTGCGCGACCCCGTCATCGCCGCGGCGCTGTCGGCCCTGCACGCCGACCCGGCCCGGCCCTGGAGCCTGGACGTGCTGGCCCGCCACGTCGCCGTCTCCCGCGCCACCCTGGCCCGCCGCTTCCCCGCCCTGGTCGGCGAGACCCCGCTGGCCTACCTGACCCGCTGGCGCATGGAACTGGCGGCCCGGCGCCTGCGCACCACCGCGGAGCCGATCGGTCCCATCGCCCGCTCCGTCGGCTACACCAGCGAATACGCCTTCAACCGCGCCTTCACCCGCGTATGCGGCACCACCCCCGGCCGCTACCGCGCCCGCCACGCTCCTCCAGGGGACGACCACCCACCAGGAGAATGACCGCGCCGGTTCACGTGCCCATGGCCGGCATGATCGGCAATCGTTCATGGCTTTGATTCCGTTATCGGCAGAATGCCCACAGCAGTAGCGGCAGAACGCCCACCCAAGTGTCGGCAGAACGCCCACATGACCGTGTTCCGCGCGCTAGGGTCACCGGCGTGGAAGGACCCCGGCTCTACACACGTCATGCCGAACGGATGGCGCTCGAAGCCCTGGCCGACACCAGGGTCGTGGTGGTGAACGGCGCCCGGCAGGTCGGCAAGAGCACGCTGGCCAGGATGCTCATCGAGCGTTCCGCGGGCGCGCGGGAGCTCTACCTGGATGATCCGGCGGTGCGGGCCGCCGCCGAGGCCGACCCCAGCGCATTCGTCCGGCACGACGGCCTCCTGCTGATCGACGAGATACAGCGGGTGCCCGAACTGCTGCTGCCGATCAAACGCGAAGTCGACCGCGACACCCGGCCGGGGCGGTACCTGCTGACGGGTTCCGCCCGGCTGCTGGGTCTGCGGGACCTGCCCGACGCCCTGCCGGGCCGGACCGAGACGATCGAGCTGTGGCCGCTGTCCCAGGGAGAGATCGACTCCGCTCCCGACGGATTCGTCGACGCCCTCTTCCAGCACGGCGGGCAGGTGGCGATGCGGCCCTGCGCACTGACCAAACGCGACTACGTGGCCCGGGCACTGCGGGGCGGCTACCCCGAAGCGGTGCGCCGTGATCCGGGCCGCCGCCGGGCGCGGTTCTTCGACTCCTACGTCACCGACCTGATCACCCGGGACGTGCGCCAGATCTCCGACATCGAGCGGCCGGCGGAGATGCGGCGCCTGCTCGGTGTCGTGGCAGCGCGCATGGGCACCCTGGCGGTGGTCCAGTCGATGGCCGGCGACGTGGGCCTGCCCAGAATGACGCTCTCGCGCTACCTGGATCTGCTGGAGCTGGTCTTCGTGATCAAGCGGGTGCCCGCATGGTCGTCGAACCTGACCACCCGGGCGATCTCCACCCCCAAACTGATCGTCACCGATTCCGGGCTGGGCGCCAGACTCATCGGCCTGTCCGCGGAACGCGCGCTGGATCCCACCGCGCCGATCGGGCCGTTGCTGGAGAACTTCGCGATCGGCGAGGTCGCCCGTCAACTCACCTGGACCGAGGAACCCGTCCAGCTGTTCCATTACCGCGACCGTGACAAGGTCGAGGTCGACATGGTGCTCGAACACGCTTCGGGCGACGTGATCGGCATCGAGGTCAAGGCCGCGGAAACGGTGCGTCGTGACGACTTCCGCGGCCTGCGGCACCTGGCCGACCGCCTCGGGGCGCGCTTTCTCGCCGGAATCGTTCTCTACGCCGGTGAGCAGCAGCTGGCCTTCGGCGAGAAGCTCAGCGCCCTGCCGATGGCGGCCCTCTGGAGCCTGCGGCCTGCGTGAGTACGGCACGGGCACAGGTCCGACAGGGGTGTTCGGGTTCTTGTAGGGTCGGCGCCATGGGGCAGGCCACCGAGGGGCGCCGGCGGGCCGACGCCGAGCGCAGCATCGCCGCGATCGTCGCCGCCGCGACCGGGCTGTTCGCCGGCGACGCGGACGCGAGCATGACCGACGTCGCCAAGGCCGCCGGCGTCGGCCGCGTCACCCTGTACGCGCACTTCTCCTCCCGCGAGGACCTGCTGCGCCGGGTGCTCGCCGACGCGATCGCGCAGAGCATGGCCGCCATCGCCGCCGCCGAGCCCGAGACGGGCCCGCCGGGCGAGGCGTTCGCCCGGCTGGTGCGCACGTGCTGGCCGATGCTCAGCCGGTTCGGCCGCCTCCACCAGGCCGCGCGGCGGGCGCTGCCTGCCGGGGAGGTGCGGCGCCTGCACGACTCGCCGATGGAGCACGTCGAACGGCTCATCGAACGCGGCCGGGCCGACGGGGAGTTCCGCACCGACCTGCCGGTCGGCTGGCTCGTCGCCACCGTCTACGCGCTGCTGCACACCGCCGCCGACGATGTCGCCGGGGGCCGCCTGGCCGCCGAGGACGCGGGCGGCTATCTGGAGAGCACCCTGCTGTCGGTGCTGCGGCCCGCTCCTTAGAAGCGGTCCGTCCGCCAGAGCCCGAGGTACCGGTCCCCGGCGGCGGCGAGGAGGCCGGAGTCGGGGGAGTAGGCCAGCGCCGCCACGCCCGCAGGGGTGCTCAGCTTCGCCGTGACCCGCTGGTCGGCCAGGTTCCACACCCAGATGGCCGACCCGGACGCGGAGGCGGCGGCCAGCGCGGTGCCGTCCGGTGAGAACGCCACCGCCTGGACGTCAGGCGGCCCCGACAGCATGCCCTTGCGCCGCCAGGTCCCGGTGTCCCACAGCCGGACGCCGTTCACCCCGGGGTTCCCGTACTCGCCGACCGCCAGGGTCCTCCCGTCGGGGGAGAACGCCACCGCGTTGGCGGGCATCGCGTCGAGGGCGCGGAGCAGACGGCCGGTGATGGTGTCCCACACCTGGACGGAGCCCCGATGCCCGGCGGCGGCGAGAAGGTCGCCGTGCGGCGAGAACGCCACGGCGGACATGCTGCCCTTGACGCGCTCCAGGACGCGGAACCTCCCGCTGTTGCCGAAGTCCCAGAGCACGGTCCGGCCGTCCAGGCCGGCGCTGGCCATCCGGCCGCTCCGCGAGTACGCGACCGAGAGCACCTTCCCGGTGTGGCCGCCGCGCAGGACGGCGACCTCCTCGCCGTGGAGGGTCCGCCAGATCCGGACGGTGCCGTCCTCGCCGCCGCCCGCGAACGTCATGCCGTCGGGGGCGAACACCAGCGAGCCCACGCCGCCGGGCGGGCCGGGGAGGGTGCGGATGGTGGTGCCGGTGGAGACGTTCCACTGGCCGATGGCATTGTCGTGGCCGTCGGCGGCGTACTGCCGTCCGCCGGCGATGATGACCCGGCCGTCCGGGGCGAACGCCAGCGAGCGCAGCTTGACGTTCAGGCCGCTCAGCTTGCGGTGCGGGCTGCCCGCTGACGATGCGGGAGCGCTCTGTGGGTTGGGGTTCTCTATGTCGCCGTGCGCCAGCGTGACGAGCAGGCCCGTCCCGGCGAGCGTGAGGACCCCGGCGCCTCCGATCAGGAAGGTGCGGCGGTCGGCGGAGAACTTCTCCGGCTCCGCCTCGGTCGGCGGCGGTGGCGGGAGTGGGGCCGGGGCCGGCTCTGGAACCGGAGCCGGAGCCGGCGGGGCGGCGGTGAGGGAGGCGATCAGCTCGGCCGGCGACGGACGGCCGGCCGGGTCCTTGGCCAGGCAGCCCTCGATGATCTCCCGCAGGTCGTCCGGGACGCCGTCCAGATCGGGCCGCAGGCTGCTGATCCGGTGCACGACCGCGCCCGGGCTGGAGGCGTCGAACGGCCCGCGGCCCGTCGCGGCGAACGCCAGCACGCTGCCGAGGGAGAACAGGTCGCTGGCCGGTCCCACCCGGCCCTCGTGCAGCTGCTCGGGCGACATGTACGGCAGCGTCCCGAGGACCGCGCCGGTGGCGGTCATCCCGCTGGCGTCCAGCGCGCGGGCGATGCCGAAGTCGATGATGCGCGGCCCGTCCGCCGCCATGATGATGTTGCCCGGCTTGAGGTCGCGGTGCACCAGGCCGCACGCGTGGATCGCGGCCAGGCCCTCGGCGAGCCCGGCGCCGAGCGCGCGCACGCCGTGCGGCGGGAGCGGCCCGCCCGCGCGCACGGTCGCGGCCAGCGACGGCCCGGGGACGTAGGCGGTGACCATCCACGGCGGGTCGGCGTCGGCGTCGGCGTCCACCACCGGCGCGGTGTAGAAGCCGTTGACCCGCCGCGCCGCCTCGACCTCCCGGGCGAACCGGGCCCGGAACCGGGCGTCGGCGGCGTACTCGGCGCGGATCAGCTTCACCGCGACCTTGCGGCCGCCCGGCGACTCGCCGAGCAGGACCTCGCCCATCCCGCCCTCGCCGAGCCGGCCGGTGATCCGGTACGGGCCGATCCGGTCGGGGTCGCCGGGCCGCAGCGGGATCATCGCCTGCCTCCTCGTCGGTGGACGTCCGAACGATACTGGGCGGGCGATCTTCGCGCGCCGTGGACTCTGCGCTGGTCCGGCGATGCTCTATCGTGGGCGGATGCCACAGTCTGCTACGCCTGCTACGCGACGGCTGCCTCGGGGGCGGCACGCACTGGCCCGCGAGGAAGTGGACCGCATCCAGCGCGAGCGGCTGTGCATGGCGATGGCCGAGGCGATGGCCGAGAAGGGCTACGTGGCCACCTCCGTGCAGGACGTCCTGCGCCGCGCGGCGGTGTCGCGGCAGACGTTCTACCAGCTGTTCGACTCCAAGATCGACTGCTTCATGGCCGCCTTCGACGGCGCCGGCAGGCTGCTGCTCGACCGGGTGATGCAGTCCCTCGGCGCCGCCGCCGCCGGCGGCGGCGGGACCGAGAGCGGCGCGGGCCCGATGGAGCGGTTCGAGCAGGCGGTCACCTCCTACCTCGACGCGCTGTCCACCGAGCTGCCCTACGCGCGGCTGTTCCTGGTGGAGGTGTACGCCGCCGGGCCCGAGGCGGTCAAACGGCGCAGCGCGCTGCAGGGGTCGCTGGCCGGCACGCTCGCGGAGGTGCTCGGCGTCACCGGCGAGGCGGGCCGCTACACCTGCCAGATCGTCGTCTCGGCGATGAGCGCCATGGTGACGCCGCTGGTGGCCGCCAACGACGCCGAGGCGCTGCGGGCCGCCGGGCCGCCGCTGATCGCCCACGTCCGCCGCCTCTGGGACGCCGGCGTCTTCGACGGCTGAGCCGTTCCCGCGCCGCCGGGCCCCTCAGGGGCGGCGGTAGACCCTGATGAAGTCGATCGTGAAGGAGAACGGCTCCGCGCGGTCGGGGCGCGCGTGCAGGCGGCCGTCGTCGACCGACAGGTTCGCCACCAGGTGCGCCCGGAAGTCCTTGCCGGCGCCCTTGTCGTCGGAGTGCGCGCGCCGCATGGCGTTCAGGCTCTCGCCGACGTACCAGTGCATGTGCCTGGCGCCGAAGTGCGCGGCCACATAGAGCCAGGCGCCGCGCCGCACGATCGGGGACGACCAGTAGCGGGCGCTGTCGGTGACGTGGTTGACCAGCTCCAGGGTGCCGGGGGCGTCGGCGTGCCACTCGAACAGGTCGATCTCGTTGCGGCCGTCCCGCCAGGTCCAGATGCCCGGCCAGGCGCCGGTGCGGGCGGTCGGCAGCCGGACGTGGGCCAGCAGCACGTCGCCGGTGCGCACCAGGAAGTCGCTCCCGCCGGTCCCGCAGGACTCGCCCGTGGCGATCAGGCCGGTGCGCCACCGGTCCGGTGCCGGCGTGGGCGTCGCGGTGATCGTCAGCGCGCCCGACCGGGCCCGCATCGCGCGCCGCTTCAGCAGGTCGAGCTTGAAATTCTCCCGGTTCGTCCGGCAGTGCGAGTAGGCGCCCGACTGCCATCCCCAGGGGCGGCCGCGCCCTAGGTCCAAACGGTCGAACTCCTCCGCGAAAACGGCTTTCCGGTGCCGCACGATGGCGGGAAGGGGGACCTTCTCCACGATCTTCGGCTGGACGGTGATCCGGGGCCGGCCCGGGGCCTCCCGGTCGTCGCTGCAGGACGCCGCCGTGACCGCGAGAACCGTCGCCATCATGGCGTAGGTGAGTTTCTGCACCGCTTTTTCTGTCACTGCATTTTCGCCACCACGACGACCCGCTGACGGTCCGATCCCTTGGGGTGACAGGTGATCAGTGTCAGGTAGTTCCCGGTGCGCCTTTCATCGGAACGGAAGGGGGTGGGGGACAGCACGGTCCGGTTCCGCGGATCCGTGATCCTTTTCTGGACGACCCGGTAGTCGTAGCGGGCCTTGCCGATCTGGACGGTGACGACGTCGCCGGGGCGCAGCGCGGGCACGTTGCGGAACGGGGCCTGGTCGGTGGTGCGGTGCCCGAGCAGGACGGCGTTCCCGGGCTCGCCGGGAACGGCCGTGCCGGGGTAGTGCCCGGCGCCCGAGCCGAGGTTCTGCGGCGCGATGCCCTCCCGGATCGGCTCCCGCTGGTGGAACCGCTTCAGGGTCAGCGTGCCCATCCTGGCCGGCAGCGGCGCCGGCTTGGCCGGGACGGCGGCGGGCGCCGGGGCGGGCGCGAAGGCGGTGGCCAGGTCGCCGGTGGTGTCGCTGACGATGTCGGCGCCGGCGGTGGGAGCGGGGGCCACGGTGAAGGCCAGCGCCGCGACGAGCGCCGCGCCCGCCCGGCGAGTGAACGGTGCCATTTCCTCCATCACTCGCTTTCTGTGCTTGATCGGCAGGGCCGTCGAAGATGATCGGCGGCCGGCCCGGGAACCCCTCAGAAGCCTGACCGGCCGCCTTGTCGCACCACACCGCTCCAAACCGCGGTGCGCGTCACCGCAGGGGTGAACGCAGGGAACCCTAGCGAGACGCGGAAAGCGGCGGGGCTCCTTGGCGTTCCTTTGAACCGACCGGGCGGCCGCCTTGGGGAAAGGCTCCTGCAGTCCGGACATTCCGTGCACGGTCGGTGCTGTGGGCATTGGCGCCGGTTATTCGGTAATGGTGGCCATTCGCGGCCGGGTGATCAATCCAAGATCTCACCGGCTTCTGTTAAAACGGCACGTCCTCGCGCGGGCGTCCTGGCATGCTGGTGAGCCGTTCACGCGATCCGGCTTCGGCCAATACTCGATTTCGCGACATTCGGTCCAATGCGTGGAGCGCCGGAGACCAGGCGCGCCCGGAGCCAGGTGCGGCACGGCGGCCATCGGAGATGAAGTCTTTCAGCGGAGGGAAGCGCAGTGAGCGCTCAGGACCTGGGTGCCGACCGAGCACTGAAAGAACCCGATCTCGTCCGCCTGGCCCGGGCGGGGCGCCCGGCGGGCGCCGCGCCGCGCATCGCCCTCCCCGTGCGCGCCGTCCTGCGCCCGCTGGCCCTGGCGGTGCTGGACGCGTCCGGCACCGCCGCCGCGGTGCTGGACGCCACCGTCCGGGCCGGCATCGGCCACCCCGTCCTGCTCGCCGGCGCGGCCGGGCTCAGCCTGGCCGGGCTCGGCACGATCGCGGGCGCCTACCGGCCCCGCCCGTCCTGGCCGGTCACCGCGGGCCTGTTCGGGCTGGTCGCGCGGTGCGGCCTGGTCACCCTGCTGGCCTCGGTGAGCGTGGTGATCGCCCGGCTGCAGGCCGCCGACCCCGACGCGGCCGGCCTGGCCGCGCTCGCCGCGGTCTGGCCGCGCAGCACCGCGCTGGCCTGCGGCCTGGCGGTCGGCGGCCGGCTCGCCCTGCACACCGCGGCGCGCGCCTACCGCCGGCACCGCCCGGCCCGGCACGTCGCCCTCGTCGTCGGGGACGGCGCGACCAGCGACCACCTGCTGCGGGTGCTGCGCCACCACCGGGAGCTGGGCTTCCAGCCGCTCGGCCGGCTCGCCACCGCCCCCGCCGGCGGCCCGGGCCACACCACGGGCCACGGCACGGGCGAGCCCGGCGTGCCGGTCCTCGGCGACGTGCTGGACCTGCGCCGCGTCGCCCAGGCCCACCAGGTCGACACCGTCTTCATCGTCGCCGACGACGTCGACGCCCCGATGGTCGGCGCGCTCACCCGCATCTCCCGGGGGCTGGCCCGCGAGACGCTGGTCGTCCCCCCGGCCGGCCACCACGCCGCCGACCCGGCGGCGTCCGTGCGCTACCTGGCGGGCCTGCCCTGCCTCAGCCTGGACGGCGCCCGCCACGCCGGCCTGGCCCGGCTCGCCAAGCGCGCCTTCGACCTCGGCGCCGCGCTGGCGCTGCTCGCCGCGCTGTGGCCGGTGCTCGCGCTGTGCGCGGCGGCGGTGCGGCTGGAGGGCGGCCCGGGCGTGCTGTTCCGGCAGCGGCGCGTCGGCGAGGGCGGCCGCGAGTTCGTGCTGCTGAAGTTCCGCACCCTCAAGCCCGCCGACGAGCACGAGGCCGACCTGCGCTGGTCGGTCGACGGCGACGAGCGGATGGGCCCGGTCGGCCGCTTCCTGCGCCGGATGTCGCTGGACGAGCTGCCGCAGCTGTGGAACGTCGTCCGCGGCGACATGAGCCTGGTCGGCCCGCGCCCCGAACGCCCCCACTTCGTGCGCCGCTTCACCGAGGACCACCCCGACTACCCGCTGCGCCACCGCGTCCCGGTCGGCATCACCGGCTGGTCGCAGGTGCACGGCCTGCGCGGCGACACCTCCATCGAGATGCGGACCAGGTTCGACAACCACTACATCGACACCTGGTCCTTCAGGACCGACATGACGATCCTCCTGCTGACCCTGCGAGCGGTCTTCGTGCGGGACAAACTGTGACCCGCACCGCCCTGCTCGACGGCGCCCCCCGCGTCCCCGCCCCCGCCGGCCCGCCGCCGGGCCCGCCCCCCGCCCGGAGCGACCGCGCCCGGCCGCCCGCCGCGGTCGCCTTCGCGTACCTGATGCGGCGGCCCGTCTGGGCCGTCGTCCCGGCCCTGCTCGCGGTGTGCGCGCCCGCCGGGCCGCCCGGCGCGGACCGGGTGAACATCACCGCGGGCGACGTCATGAGCGCCGTGGCGGTGCTGACCGTCGCACTGTCGTGCGCGGTCACCCGCCGCCGCTGCGAGATCGCCCCGCTGCGCGCCTTCGGCCCGCTGGTGCTCGCCCTCGGCGTCACCACCGTGACCTCGCAGGACGTCGCCGCGAGCCTGCCGGGCTTCGTGCGGGTGGTGCAGGTCTTCGTGGTGGTGCCGCTCGCGGTCGCCTGCTGCGTGCGCGACCGCCGCGACGCGCGGGTGGTGTGCGGCGCCGTCGTCGCGGTCTCCCTGCTGGAGTCGGGGTACGGGGTGTGGCAGGCGCTCACCCGCAACGGCGCGTCCTACCAGGGCGAGAACGTGCGGGCCGTCGGCACGTTCGGCGCGGCCGACGTCATGGCGCTGGCCACCGTCGTCAGCTTCGGCCTCCTGATCACCCTCACCTGGTTCCTCGCGGCGCGCGGCCGGATGCGCGCGCTGCCGGCGGCGGCGCTCGCGGTGCAGGCCGCCGCGCTCGTGCTGGCGCTCAGCCGGGGCAGCTGGATCTCGCTGACCGTCGCCGCCGCCGTCATGCTGACGCTGGCCAACTGGCGCCGCGCGCTGCTGGCCGCCGCCGGTGTCGCCGCTCTCGCGGTGGTGCTCGTCGGCGGCCTCGGCCTCGGCTCGCAGACCATCGCCGACCGGCTGCAGTCGATCACCGGGGTGGTCGGCGACCCCGACCAGTCCGTCGTCGACCGCTACAGCCTGTGGAGCACCGCCGAGGGCATCTGGCGCGACCACCCCGTCACCGGGATCGGCGTCCGCAACTTCGCCGGCTTCCGCGACAGCCACGCGCCGCTGGAGCTGTCGTCGGGCAGCGAGACCGCCGACGCCGCGCACGGCTACTCCCGCGAGCCGCTGCTGTCCCCGCACAACCAGTACCTGCTGTGGCTGTCGGAGCAGGGCCTGCTCGGGCTCGCCGCGTTCGCCGCGCTGCTCGCCGCGCTCGGCCGCGGGCTGTGGCGCCGCCGCGACCCCGCCGACCCGGTGTGGCAGGCGTGCGCCGGAACGCTGTGCTGGCTCACCGTCAACTTCTGTTACGCCGACATGGGCGGGCCGACGAGCGTCCTCATCGCGGTGCTGTTCGGCCTGATCGCAGCGCGCGCGCTGCCACCCACCCTTGAAAGGAGCGAATGGTGACCGCGCCCCCCGCAGTCCGGCCCGGACACGACGCACCCGCCGCCGCCGCGCAACCGTCGGTGCGCCGCGCCACCGCGCTGTCGTTCGTGTTCATCGGCGCCGGCACCGCGCTCGGCTTCGCCCGCGACCTGATCATGGCGCACGCGTTCGGGGCCGGCAACGGCACCGACGCGTTCCTGGTCGGCTGGACCATCCCCGAGACCGCCTCGCCGCTGCTCATCGAGGACGCGATGGCGCTGCTGATGGTGCCGCTGATGACCCGCGCGCTGCGCGACCAGGGCACCGCCCGCGCCGTCGTGCGGCGGCTGCTGCCGCGCCTGGTCCTCGGCCTCGCCGCGGCCGTCGCGCTGATCATGCTCGGCGCGCCGCTGCTGGTGCACGTGCTGGCGCCCGGCCTCACCGCCCCGGCGGGCGCGGTGACGTGCGTGCGGCTGACGGCGCTGACCGTGCTGTCGTTCGGCGTCGCCGGGTTCATGGCGGCCACGCTGCGCGCGCACGGCAGCTTCACCCCGCCCGCCGCCATCTACCTGGCCTACAACGTCGGCATCGTCGGCACGATCCTGCTGCTGCACGGGACGCTCGGGATCAGCAGCGCGGCGCTCGGCGTCGCCGTCGGCAGCGTGCTGATGGTCGCGGTGCAGGCGCCGTCGTTCGCGCGCCGCCTGCGGAGCACCGGGCCGAGCACCGCCGCGGCCGCCGCCATGCCGCTCGGGCTGATGGCGGTCGTGCCGATCGTGGCGTTCACCGTCACCCGCCAGGCGCAGGTCTTCGTCGAGCGCTTCCTCGGCTCGCACCTGGCGCCGGGCTCGATCTCCCACCTGAACTACGCGCAGAAGGTCGGGCAGGTCCCGATGGTCCTGTCGCTGCTCATCGTCACGGTGACGTTCCCGCGGCTGGCGCGGATCGCCGGCGGCGACCGGCGCGCGCTGCGCCGCCGCATCGAGGGCGACGCGGTGCTGGTCAGCACGGTGGTGCTCGCCGCGGCCGCCTACCTGGCCGCGTTCGCGCCCGAGGTGATCACGCTGCTGTTCCGGCACGGCCGGTTCAGCGCCGCCGACGCCGGCCTCACCGCGCACATCCTGCGGCTGTACGTGCTCGGGCTGTGGGGGCAGTCGATGGTCGGGGTGTGCTCGCGGGTGTACTTCGCCGGGGGCCGGCCGGTGTGGGTGCCGTTCCGGATGGTCGGCGCCGGCCTGGCCGCCACGACCGTCGTCGCCGTCGCGCTGGTCGGCGCCGCCGGGGCGCCCGCCCTCGCCGTCGCCAACGCCGCCGGCATCACCATCGCGGCCGTGCTGCTGCTCGCCGGCGTGCGCCGGGACGTCGCGCCGCTGCGCTGGGACCCGCTCGGCCGCGACCTGGCCAGGCTCGCGCTCGCGGCGGCCGCGGCCTGCCTGGCCGGCTGGCTCACCGCGCACACCCTCGCAGCGCTTTCCACCACGGGGGCCCCCGTCCTGGTGACGCTGCTCGCCGGCGCCGTCGTCGTCCCCGCGGTGTTCGCGCTGGTGACGTTCGTGAGCCTGCGCCCCCGCCCCCGCTTCCGCGCCCTCCCCACGCTGGCCGGCTGCCGAGAAGACGGCCGCCGGGAAGAAGACCGAGGAGAAGGCCCGTGAGCCACGCCGGCACGGCACCCATGCCGCTGATCCTGATGTACCACTCGGTGGACCACTACACCGAGGACCCGCACCTGGTGACGGTGACGCCCCAGCGTTTCCAGCGCCAGATGGACTGGCTGCGCGCGCGCGGATGGCGCGGCGTGAGCGTCGGCGAGCTGCTGGAGGCGCAGGAGCGCGGCGCCGCCCGCGGGCTGGTCGGGCTGACCTTCGACGACGGCTACGCCGACTTCGCCGAGCACGTCGTGCCGACGCTGCAGCGCGTCGGGTTCACCGGCACGGTGTTCGTCGTCGCGGGCGAGATCGGCGCGACCAACCGCTGGGACACCGGCCCCCGCAAGGCGCTGATGACCACCGCGCAGCTGCGCGCGGTCGCCGCCGCCGGGATGGAGGTCGGCTGCCACGGCGACCGGCACCTGTCGCTGCCCGGCACCGACGCCGCCGCCCTGGACGACGAGCTGAACACCAGCCGCGACACCCTGCAGAACCTGCTGCAGCGGCCCGTCACCGGCTTCGCCTACCCCTACGGCCACGCCGGCGAGCGCGAGATCGCCGCCGTCCGCGACGCCGGGTACGGGTACGCCTGCGCGATCCGCCCCGAACGCGCCGGCGCGCACGCCCTGGCCCGCACCTACGTCGGCGACCGCGACCACCGGCTCCGGCTGCGCGCCAAGGTCGCCCGCCATCAGTGGGAGTGGAAGGTGCGGGTGTGACGGCGGCGGGAACGGCCGCGGATCCGGCCGCGGGGCCGGCGAAGCCGCCGCCGCGGATCCTGCACGTCATCACCGGCCTGGAGCACGGCGGCGCCGAGCGGCAGCTGGTGGCGCTGCTGCGGCACCTGCCGTGGCCGTGCGAGGTCGTCACGCTCACCGGCCCCGGCGCGCTCGGCGCCGAGCTGGCCGCGCGCGGCGTCCCGGTCCACCAGGTCCCGATGCGCTCCAACCACGACCTGCGCGCGCTGCCCCGGCTGGTCCGGCTGATGCGCCGCGGCCGCTACGACGTGGTGCACACCCACCTGTACCGGGCGTGCGTCTTCGGCCGCACCGCCGCGTGGCTGGCCGGGGTGCCGCGGGTGGTCGCCACCGAGCACTCCCTCGGCGACGGGCAGCTGGAGGGGCGGCCCACCGGCGCGGGCGTCCGCGCGCTCTACCGCGTCACCGAGCGGTTCGGGTCCGCGACCGTCGCGGTGTCGCCGACCGTCCACGGCCGGCTGCGCGCGTGGGGCGTGCCCGAGCGGCGCCTCACCGTCATCCCGAACGGCATCGACCCGGCGGCCTTCGCGCACCGCCCGGACCGGCGCGCCGCGCTGCGCCGCCGGCTCGGCATCGGCGAGACCGAGTTCGTCGTCGGCGCCGTCGGGCGGCTGGTCGCCACCAAGCGCTTCGACCTGCTGATCGAGGCGTTCGCCGCGACGCCGTCCGGCCGGCTGCTGCTGGCCGGCGACGGGCCGCTGCGCCGCCCGCTGGAGGAGCAGGCGCGCCGGCTCGGCGTGGCGTCGCGGGTCACCTTCCTCGGCCGGACCGGCGACGTGGCCGGGGTCCTGGCGGCCATGGACCTGTTCGCCGCGCCCTCCGACCAGGAGACGTTCGGGCTCGGCGTGCTGGAGGCGCTGGCCGCCGGGCTGCCGGTCCTGTACACCGCGTGCCCGGCGCTGGAGGACCTGCCCGCCGCCGAGGCACCGGACGCGACCCGGCTGCCCGGCCGGCTCGCCGACTGGCAGGCGGCGCTGGCCGGCCACTGCGCCGGGCCGCCCGCCCGCCGCGACGTCCCCGCCGCGGTCGCCCGCTACGACATCGCCGGCCACGTCGACCGGCTCATGCGGCTCTACCGGTACGGGCTGGATCAGCACGGGCTCGACGACACCCCGGACCGGGAGCGGACCGGCGGGCTCCCAACGAGAGGCATGCGATGAGCAAGCTCCAGGAACCTGCGAAGAACCTGCTCGGGCGCTTCGGGCCCGCCGCTGCGCTGCTGCTGCTGGGCGCGCTCTGCGGGCTGGTGTACGCGCTGGTCCGTCCCCCCGTCTACGCCGCGACGGCGCACATCATCGTGGTGGGCAAGCAGGACCAGAACCCGGCCGTCAACTTCGCCCAGGTCTACGGCCGGCTGGCGGTGCTGCCCGAGACGCTGGCCTATGACACCGGCACCTACGACCCCAAGCTGGCCGACAACGTCAAGGCGACCACGTCGCCGGACGCGCCGCTCATCCGCCTCACCGGCTCGGGCGAGACCCCGGCCCGCGCGGTGCAGCGCGCCAACGCCGCCGCGCAGGCGCTGATCCGTTTCGGCGCCGAGCGCGAGGAGGACACCGGCGTCCGGCTGGCCCTGATGAACCAGGCCGTGCCGCCGCTGCGCCCGGCCGCCCCGAACGGTCCGCTGGACGTCGCCGTCGGCGCCGCCGCCGGGCTGCTGCTGGCGGTGCTGGCGGCCGCGGCGGGACTTCGCCCGGCGCTGCCGCGCACCCGCCGCGAGGAGAAGACCGCCCGGCACCGCTCGCCGGTGCCGGCGCCCTCCCCGGCCCCGGCACCCGCACCCGCCCCGGCTCCGGTCCAGGCCCCGGCCGCCGCGCCGGGGGAGGGCGAGTGAGCCGCCCGCCCGCCGCGAGCGGCGCATGAGGCCGCTGCGGATCCTGCACGTCAGCCAGCCCGTCGAGGGCGGCGTCGCGGTCTACCTCGCGCAGGCCGCGCTGGACCAGCAGCGCCGCGGCTGGGAGGTGGCGGTGGCGTGCCCGGCGGCGGGCGGCCTGCCGCGGCGGCTCGCCGGGCACGGCATCGCGCACCTGCCGTGGGAGGCGACGCGCGCGCCGTCGCCGGCGGCGCTCGGCGAGGCGGCCGCGCTCGGCCGGATCGTCCAGCGCGTCGCGCCCGACGTGGTGCACCTGCACTCGGCCAAGGCCGGGCTCGCCGGCCGGCTGCTGCCGCCCCGCACGCCCGCCCGGATCGTCTTCCAGCCGCACGGCTGGTCGTGGCTGGCGGCCTCGCCCGCGCACGCCGCCGCCAGCGTGCGGTGGGAGCGGTGGGCCGCCCGCCGCACCGACCTGCTGGTCTGCGTCGGCGAGGGGGAGCGCGAGCTGGGCGTCCGCCACGGGGTGCGCGGGCCGCTCACCGTGATCCGCAACGGCGTCGACCTGACGCGGTTCCGCTACGTGCCCGTCACCGCGCGCCGGCGGGCACGCGAGGAGCTCGCCCTGCCCCCGGACGGCCCGCTGGCGGTGTGCGTCGGCCGGGTGACCCGCCAGAAAGGCCAGGACGTCCTGCTCGCGGCGTGGCCGCTGGTCCGGCGCCGCTGCCCGGACGCGCGCCTGGCGCTGGTCGGCGACGGCGACCGGCTCGGCCCGCTGCGCGACCGCCGCCCTGGACCGGACGGCGGGGACGGTGTGCTGTTCGTGCCGGCGGTCGCCGACACCCGGCCCTGGCTGGCCGCGGCCGACGTCGTCACCATGCCCTCCCGCTGGGAGGGGCTGCCGCTGGCGGCGCTGGAGGCCATGGCCACCGGCCGCCCCCTGGTGGCCAGCGACATTCCGGGCCTGGCCGAGGTGGTCGGCCCGGCCACCGGCGGCCTGGTCCCGCCCGAGGACCCCGAGGCGCTGGCCGACGCCCTGGCGCACCGCCTCCTCAGCCCCGAACGGGCCGAACGCGAAGGCATGGCGGCGGCGGAGGCCGCGACGCGCTTCGACGCCGGGGTGACCCTGGACCGCCTGGCCGAGGCCACGCAGTCGATCACCGCCGCGACCGCGTTCGCCGCCTCACTGGTGCAGGCCGGTCACGCCTGAGCAGGACCGCCGGTATGTCCGCCGTCGTGCACGGCCGCCGGTCACAGGCGGGTGGCGCGTGCCAGGACGCGGGCGCCCGGCGGGGGCGTGCCGGACCCGGGCGCCAAGGGCGTTTTCTGCTCCGCCGGGCCGGGGGACGGGCTGCCGGCCCCGGCTCCCGGCGAAGGCGCGGGCGACGCGGGCTGCGGCGCGGGCGACGGGCTCGGGCTGGGAGCCGGCGCGGGCGGTTCGGCCGGGGGCGGGCTCGACGGGCCCGCCGGGGCCGGGCTGGGCGAGACGGGACCCGCCGCCGGCGGGCCGGACGAGGCCGGTGCCGGTGCGCCGGGGCCCGGTGCCGCGGGGCCCGGCGTTCCGGGGTTCGGCATGCCGGGGTTCGGCGCACCGGGGCTCGGCGCTGTGGAGGCGGGCGGCGGCGTGGTGGGCGTCTCGGGGCTCGGGGCCGGGGTCTGGGTGACGGGCGGGGCGGGCGGGATCACCACGCCGCTGAACAGGCGGCGGTAGAGGCTGCTGGAGTCGGGGTTGCCCGAGCAGCGCCACACGCCGTGCGGGCAGTAGTCGGTGATCGTCTGGTAGACGACGTCGTGGGTCACGATCCAGTCGTGCATGCCCTGGATGAACGCGGGGTTGTCCCCGTTGCGGAAAAGGCCCCATTCGGGGAAGGAGATCGGCTTGCCGTGCTCCTTGGCGAAGTCGGCCTGGGCCTGGAGCCCGTTCGGTTCGCTGATGAACGTGGCGAAATCGGCGCCCGCGGGCTGGTCGTAGCTGTCCAGGCCGATGATGTCGACGACGTCGTCGCCGGGATAGCAGTCCGGCCACGCGACGGCGTCGCGGCCCCGGTTCGCGGTGTAGTCGAACCGGAAGCGCGCGCCGGGGACGGCCCGCATCAGCGTGACGATCCGGCGCCAGTAGAGCTTCCACGCCTCCGGGTTCGGGCGGCACCGGCTGTTGTAGGTGGCCCCGTTCATCTCCCAGCCCGGCACGATGATCGTGTCGTTCAGCCCGGCCTTGACCAGGTTCGCGGCCAGTGCCGCGAAATGCCGGTCGAAGGCCCCGGCGGCGCCGCCGCGCAGCAGGGACGAGACGACCTCGTCGTTCAGCCCGTCCTCGTTGGGCGTGATCATCGGGACGTTGAGGACGAACATCCGGTTGCGGTCGGCGGTGCGCCAGCGCGCCCACGGGTCCAGGAAGCCGTTCCCGCCCTCGATCGCCGGCCACCGCTCGCCGGGCAGATAGGTGTGGCCCACGGTCACCGTGCTGCCGAGCCATTTCTCGAAGGGCGCGATGCGGTCGACGCCCGCGCCGTCCGACCCCAGAAACGCGCCAAGAGGGGCATTCTTCTCCTCGCGCAGGGAAATGGCGTTTCGGGGCGACATGGTGAACATGGTGGGAAAAAGAAGTACCGGCATGATGAGCGCGGTGATCAGGGCGACGGTGACGGCGAGGGTGAGCGCGCCGAGGCGGCCGCGGGGAAAGAGTGGTCCGGCTACCTGCGAAGACGCCCGCCGCCGGTGTTGGATAACCACTCTCATCATGCGTAACCTGTTCCCGGTGCCTCACCCGTTGAACGGTGATCTTTCCCTCGCTTCAACGACGATGCCACGTTGAGCGAATCCCTTTACTGCGTGATCGCGTACAGATAGGACATTTGCCTCGTGGTACTCGACTCCGCCGTCACCGCGGCCCCGGACCTCGATCGGGAATTGCCGGTCCTGCTGCTGCGCACCGACCCTAACCCCTTTCACCACGGCACCCTGGGAGCCATTCGCTCCCTGGGCCGCTTGGGCGTTTCGGTGCATGCCGGGCTGGGCGGGCGGGCCGAGCCCTGCACCGCGTCCCGCTACCTGTGCCGGCAGCACCCGGTGGAGCCGAAGGACGAGCGCGACCTGCTCCTGCGGCTGAACATCATCGCCCGGCGCATCGGCCGCCGCGCGCTGCTCGTGCCGCTCGACGACGCGGGCGCGGTCTTCGCCGCCGAGCACTCGGCGGCGCTGGCCAAGGAGTTCGTGCTGTCCCCGCCGACCCCCTGGACACCGCGCTCGGTCGCCGACAAGTCCGAGCTGCACCGGCGGTGCCGGGCCCTCGGCATCCCCACCGCCGAGAGCCACTTCCCCGACATCCCAGAGGAGGCCGACGCGGTCCTCGGCCGGCTCGGCTTCCCCTGCGTCGCCAAGTGGGCGCGGCCCTGGCTGCTGCCGAGCGGGCAGCGCAGCACCATGCTGGTCACCGGCCGGGCGCAGGCGCACCGGCTGCTCGCCGGCACCGCCGGGCCGGCCGGCCCGCTGATCCTCCAGCGCTACATCGCCCCCGGCGCAGGCGACTGGTTCTTCCACGGATACTTCGACGACGGCGGCCGCTGCCTGTTCGGCGGTGCGGGCCGCAAGCACGTGTCGTACCCGGCGCACACCGGCCACACCGTGGCGGGGGAGTGGGTGTGCAACCCCGAGCTGGAGGCGCACGCGCACGCCGTCGCCGCCCGGCTCGGCATCCGGGGCGTCGTCGACATGGACTTCCGGCGCGACGGCGAGAACGGCGACTACGCCCTGCTGGACTGCAATCCCCGTCTCGGGGCGCAGTTCCGGCTGTTCAGCGACCGTGGCGGGCTGGACCTGGCCCGGGTCGTGCACCTGGCCGCGTCGGGCCGCGCCGTGCCGGAGCCGCGGCCTGCCTACGGCCGCACCATCGTGGTCGAGCAGCAGTACCTGCAGAGCTCGCTGCGCTCGCCGGACGCGCTCGCGCACGTCCGGCGGTTCCGCGACGCACACGAGTTCGCCTGGTACGCACCCGACGACCTGGCGCCGTTCGTGGCGCTCGGCCGCCGGGCCGCGTCCAAGGCGATCGGCAGGGCGGTGCGCTCGTCCTCGGCCCTGGCCCAGCGCGCCAGGGCCGCCAAGACCAGTGGAGGAAACTGATGTATGACTCGGCCCTCGACGTGCTCGTGGTCGGTGCCGGACCGTACGGCCTATCGGTGGGCGCGTACCTGGAGAACCTCGGGGTCGACTACCGCATCATCGGCACCCCGATGGACTTCTGGGAGAACAACATGCCCGCCGGCATGCTGCTGAAGTCCGAACCGTTCGCCTCGTCGCTCGGCTCGCCCGTCCCGGGCCTGCGCTTCACCGACCACGTGCCGGGCGCCCGCACCGGGCAGCCGGTCGCGCTGCCCGACTTCGTCGCCTACGGCCGCTGGTTCGCCCGGCAGGCGGGGCTGCGGCCCGAGCCCACCGAGGTCGTCCGGCTCGAGCGCGGCGGCCTCGGCTACACCGCCACGCTCGCCACCGGCGAGACGGTGCACGCGCGCGGCGTGGTGGTCGCGGTCGGCGTCGGCGCCTTCGCCCGCAGCCCCGCCGAGCTCGGCGCGCTGCCCGCGGGCCTGGCCTCGCACAGCAGCGACCACCGCGACCTCGGCGTGTTCGCGGGCCGCCGCGTCGCCGTCATCGGCGCCGGGCAGTCGGCGCTGGAGACCGCGGTGCTGCTGGCCGACAACGGCGCCGAGCCCGTCCTGGTCGCGCGCACCCGCCGGCTCGCCTGGAACGCGGTGCCCGACGAGGTCGCCGGGGGCCGGCGGCCGCTGCCGCGCGCCCCGCAGTCGGGGCTCGGCCGCGGCTTTCGCACCTGGGTCTGGTCCGAGCAGCCGTGGGCGACCCGGCTGCTGCCCGACCGCAGCCGGCAGCACATCGTGCGCAACACCCTCGGCCCGGCCGGGTCGTGGTGGCTGCGCGACCGGCTCGACGAGCGGGTCCAGGTCATGCTCGGGCGGCGGGTCACCGCCGCGGCCGAGCGGGACGGCCAGGCCGTCCTCACCACCCGCCACCCGGCCGGCGGCGAGGAGGTCGTCGCCGACCACGTGATCGCGGCGACGGGCTTCGCCTGCGACCTGGACCGGCTCGCCTTCCTCGGGCCCGAGCTGCGCGGCCGGATCGTCACCCGGCACGGCGCGCCCGTGCTCAGCAAGCACTTCGAGGCGTCGCTGCCCGGCCTGTACTTCGTCGGCCTGGCCGCCGCGCCGTCCTTCGGGCCGGTCATGCGGTTCGTGCACGGCGCGAACTTCGCGGCGGGACGCGTCGCCTGCCACGTCGGCCGGCACGCCGTCGGCCGCCGGCTGGACGGCGCCACCCGCGCCCCGGCGGCCGCCGAGGTCTGACCGGACGGACAGCGCGAGGCCCGCACCCGGCATCCGGGTGCGGGCCTTCCGCTCGTCCTGGGGCGCCGCCGCCGCGGCATGAAAAAACGGTGCCGCCCAAGCCGAGTCTTGGGCGACACCGCCAGACCCACTGGATGAGGGTCTGATGCGTTCTTGGAACGTCAGTGGGTGTGACCCTTGACGTTCGAGGCGTTGATGCAGGCGCCGCTGTCCTTGGTCACGCCCAGGACACCCTGCAGGTGCAGCAGGTCGAGAACGCTGACCTCACGGCAGGTCTGGATGTTCAGGATCTGCACGGTGTCGCCGTTCTCGTCCCCGTGACCGTGGTGGTGGCCCTTCGGACCCCCACCGGCCATGGCCGCGGGACCGAAGGCCATGAAGGCGGTACCGGCGATGAGCCCCGTGGCGACCGCTCGCTTGAACATGGTGGTCTCCCAATCGTGATGTGTTCGACTGACGCCCATGAAGCATGGGACGCTTCACGCGCAAAATGAATTGCACCGCAGGTCTTGCCTGTGCGCAACCACCCGAAACCCGATTTTGATGATCTTGACTATCTCTTGTGCATCGACCTGCGCAGAGGCTTTATTAAGGGTCTTCGGGGCCCCTGTCGGTGCATTGACGGCATTGGTGTCCCCATATGCCATGCGACCGCGGGACGATTCGACAAAGGGATCATCACCCCAGGTCAGGGTGTCGGCAAAGCGCAGCCATGGCGCAGGTAAAAACCACGGCGATCGCCCGGCGCGGCCCGGCCGGGTGCGCCACGCTCCAGCAAGGACGCGAAACGGCGCGCCCTTCGGGGAAGCGAAGGGCCAATGACACGGGAGACGGATGACCTGATCTTCGGCAGGCGGCGGGTGACGCGCCGGGAAAACACAGAAGTCGTCGCCGCGGAGATGTTTACTGCTAGCGTCTCCGGCGCACGGCGATATCTGAATCGCCGTCATGGAGTGGTCGCGCGCACCGGGAGAGGAGGTTTCGATGAGAGCGGAATTGGGTTCTGCGCCGGTGGTCCCGGCGGAGCACCGCGTCCCGCCGGCCGGGCGTTTGGCCGTTCGGGCGCTGGCCGTCATCGGGATCGCCCTCACCGGCTGGCTGTTCGGCGCGGCCCTGGCCTCCGCCTGCTCGGCGGCCACTCCCTCGCCCGGCGGCGACACCGCCGCCGCGGGCGGTTCCCAGGGACTCGTGCGGCGCCTGGTCCAGGAGGACACGCGCCGTCCCGTGCTGGAGGCGCCCGTACTGGAGGCACCGGTCGTCCGGCGGCCGGTGGACGAGGCCGGCACGGCGGTCGGGCGGCTGTCGCCCCGCGCCGGCGCCCTCGTCCGGCGCTCGGCCGAGGCCCTGCCCCAGGCGGCCTCGCACGTGGTCGGCCGGCTCGCGCCCCGGCGCGCCGCCAAGGCGCTGCTGGGCACCGACGTCGGCGACCCGCTCACCGAGCAGACCCGCCACATCGCCGAGGCCGTGAGTCCTCGCGCGGGCGGGCCGGCCACGGCGGGCGCCGGGCGGGACCTCGCCGCGGCGCCGTCGAGCCCGGTGTCGGGCCCGGCGCTCGCGCCGGATGACCGGGCCGCGCGCTCCGACGAGCACGCGGGCCGGGACGCCGGGGCGGTCCACGCCCTCCGCCGGTCGATCGACCTCCAGCAGCGGGCGCTCTGCCTGCACCAGCGCACCGCCCACCCGTGCGCGGCGCGGCATCACGGCCACGCCGGGTCCTCGCGCTCCCCGTTCGCGCCGTCGGGCCCCGAGCGGTCCGACTCCAACCGCAGCGGCGGTTCTTCCGCCGACCACGGTGCGGGTGCGCTCGTCGGCCTGCCGCACCGGTCGGTGCTGACGACCCCGCTCCCCTCCGGCGACGTCGCGTTCTTCCACCGCGACCTTCGGGACCGGATCAAGGCCAGCGACCTGGCCGCCGTCCCCGACTAGTCACCCCGCACGTCCGGCCCGCCAGGCCCCGCGCCGACGCACGTCCCGTGCCGGCGCGGCGGGCGGCCGGCCACACCGCCGCCCCGCCTCCGCGTGAGGCCCGCAGGCGGCCCCGTCCCGGCACGGCCTGAGGCCGTCCCCGGACACACCACCACCAGACCAGGCCCGGAACGGGCCTTCCACGCCGCGTCCAGTTTCGCGGCGGCCTGGCTCCGCACGCTCTCTCGCCGGAGCCCGGCCTGTCCCACTGATCACAAACCAACGCAACACGACAGGAGCTACACATGCGCAAGTGGGCGAAGAACACCAGCCGTGCGGCCCTCCTCGCCGCCGGCGCCCTCACCATCAGCTCGGCCTTCGGGCCGGGCGTGGCCGGCGCCGACATGGACACCTCCGGGAAGTTCTCCATCCTCGGCGGCAACCAGGTGAACCTCCCGATCTCGGTGCCGGTCAACGTGGTCGGCAACGCCGTCTCCGTGCTCGGCGTCGCGAAGGCCAAGGCCAAGGGCAGCGCGACCGCCGCCAACGTCAACGGCTACCGGCGGAGCGGCGGCGACGGCGGCATGGACACCTCCGGGAAGTTCTCGATCCTCGGCGGCAACCAGGTGAACGCGCCGATCTCGGTGCCGATCAACGCCTGCGGCAACGCGGTGGCCGTCCTCGGCCTGGCCAAGGCCAAGTGCAAGGGCGGCGCGCACGTGCTGAACGAGGGCCCGTCGCACATGCACACCTCGGGCAAGTTCTCGATCCTCGGCGGCAACCAGGTGAACGCGCCGGTCAGCGCGCCGGTCAACGTCTGCGGCAACTCCGTCGCGGTGGCCGGCCTGGCCAAGACCAAGTCCAAGTGCGCCGCGACCGTCACCAACGTCGGCGGGGACGAGCCGTCGCTGCCGTCCACCAAGCGGATGCGCAACGACCGGCGCGCGCGCACCGACTCGCCGGTCCAGGGCGTCGGCACGGGCCTGGTGTCCAAGCTGAACGGCGTGGTCTACGGCACCCGGGGCACCAACGTCAACGCGATGCCCGCCGGCCGCAAGGCGGACCCGATGCCGCAGACCGCGGTGCACAGCCTGGTGCGCGACCTCGGCTTCAAGCTCCCGACCACCACGGAGGACAACAGCCTCGAGCAGGCGGCCCAGGGCGGACTGCCCTCGCTCGTCAACGACCTGCCGATCAACACCAAGGGCGGCCTCAACCCGCGTTGACGGTGCGACGCGCCCGGGCCGGGGCCCCATCCGAGTGGGGGCACGCGGCGCGGCGCGCACGGTGGGACGACAACTGAACACCGGCCGTATGACGCGGCGTGGCCGGGGCCTCAACCGAGAAGTGGCCCGTGGCGCGGCGCGCACGGCGAAACGATGACCGATGTCCGGCCGTGTGATGCGGCGGGTCGGGGGCCTTATCCGAGTTGAGGCTCGCGGTCCGGCGCCTACGGCGGGACGACAACTGAAGAGATCGGCCGTGTGGCACGGCGGCTCCGGGGGCCTCAACCGAGAAGCGGCTTCTGGTACGGCGCGCACGGCAGCACGAACAACAGCAGTACGACAACTGAAGACCGGCCGTGGGACGCGGCGGGTCGGGGGCCCTATCCGAGTTGGGGCTCGCGGACCGGCGCCCACGGCGGGACGACAACCGAAGAAGCGCGCATAACAGAAGAGACCGGCCGTGCGATGCAGCGGGATCGGGAGCCTTATCCGAGTTGGGGCTCGCGGGCCGGCATCCACGGCGAGAGGAAAACCGAAGAGTATACACAACGGAATAAGCAGGACACAACAGAATAAGCATGGCACGACCGGAGAGATCGGCCGTGTGGCGCGGTGGTTCTGGGGGCCTCGACCAAGAAGTGGCTTCTGGTACGGCGCGCACGACAACAAGAACAACTGAAGACCGGCCGTGTGGTGCGGCGGGGTCGGGGGCCTTATCCGAGTTGAGGCTCGCGGTCCAGTGCTCACGGCGGGACGACAACCGAATAAGCATGCATAACCGAATAAGCACGGCACAACAGAATAAGCACGGTACGTCCGAAGAGTTCGGCTGTGTGGCGCGGCGGTTCTGGGGGCTTCAACCGAGAAGTGGCTTCTGGTACGGCGCGCACGGCAGCACGAACAACAGCAGTACGACAACTGGAGACCGGCCGTGTGATGCGGCGGGTCGGGGGCCCTATCCGAGTTGGGGCCCGCGGACCGGCACGCACGGCGGGACGAAAATTGAAGAAGTACACACAACCGAATAAGCAGGGCACAACAGAATAAGCATGGCACGACCGAAGAGTTCGGCCGTGTGGTGCGGCAGGGGCGGGGCCTTATCCGAGTTGGGGCTCGCGGACCGGCACGCACGGCGGGACGACAACCGAATAAGTACGGCACAACCGAAGAAGCGGGACGACAAGCGAAGAACAGAACAAGGCACGAAAGCCGGCTGTGCGGGGTGGCCGGGTCGGGGGCTCCAACCGAGGAGGGGCTTCTCGTCCGGTGCGTGCGGGAGGCTGAAAACTGAAAGCCGGCCGTGTGGGGTGGCCGGGTCCGGAGTCTCAACCGAGGAGGGGCTCCCCGCCCGGTGCACACGGCGGGTGAACAAGTTAAAACGGGAAAAAGGGACGGCGCGTGCCAGGCGTCGTCCCTTTTCGCGCGTTCTTCAGCGTTCGCACTGTGAACGGTCCAAGTTGATCTTCATTGGGGTCCCGGCCGTCCAGGGATCATGCGCGGGGGTTAAAACAAGCATCCGGTGCCCGGTGTCCCGCCGGAACCGGCGTGTCGGCGTGCCTTAGCTTGGTCGGCGAGTGCGGAGTGAAGGCTTTTGTGAGAAGGGGAGGGAGAACGCGCGGGGTGAAGGAGAAGGATCTGCGCGGCCATCGCCGAGTGCGCAATCACGGCGAAGGTTCTTTTGGCGTGCTTTGCCTGCGAATGGCATGCGGATGTGTTCGCACGGCCGAACGCGGGCCCGTGCGCGCCGCCGGCCCGCCGAGTCCTTTTCGTGGTGAAAGACGTGTCCCGATAACGCTTTGAATAGCTGTCCGGTTGCGGGCGGCCGGCCCTGCTGGGGGCCGGATCGATGGTGCCGAGGTGGTGGGAGGTTCCGCGTAGTCGCTGGATTCAGCGCCCGGCCTGTCAAGTGTCCTTCAGTCAGTTCCTGCGTTACCCGATGGGATCAATCATGTTCTTCAAAGACCCGGCGCGCAGAGCCGCCCGGCGAAGTGCCGCCGCCCTGGCCGGGGTCGCGGTGTTCACCTTCGGCGGCGTCCCCGCATGGGCCGCAGTCCCGGCGGACGGGCCGCCGACGCCGCCGCGCCTGACCCTGACCAAGCACGCGTCCAAGGCGAAGGTGCGGCCGAACGAGAAGGTCGGCTACACGCTCACCGTCCGCAACGTCGGGATGGTCCCCGCGTTCAACGTGCGGCTGACGGACCGGCTGCCCGCGGGGCTGGAGGTCGTCACGGCGCCGCGCGGCTGCGCGAAGTCGGCCGCCCAGGTGTCCTGCCACTGGCGGTCCGTGGCGTACCGCAAGTCGATCACCCTGCACCTCACCGCGAAGGTCAAGGCGGACACCAAGCCGCAGCGCAAGCTGACCAACAAGGCCCGGCTGAGCTATGCCGGCCACACCGCGTCCGCGTCGGCCGCGATCGAGGTGCTCAAGCCGCCGCCTCCGCCGAAGCCGAAGCCGAAGGAAGCGCACAACACGGTGAAGACCCCCGGCCGGCCGGGGTACTCCTGCCCGCAGGAGAAGGACGGCCACAGCTACGTCCCGTCCGGGCAGGACAAGGACGAGCAGGGCAAGAAGGGGCAGGAGTGCGAGCACAAGCCGCTGCACTCCAAGCAGCACCACACCCAGGCCAAGCCCAAGGAGCCGAAGAACCACTACAGCGAGTCGACGCCGTCGCGCCACGACAACTGCGCGGGTACGGCGGGCTCGACGGGCCAGGGCCAGAACAAGTGCTGCGCCCCGGGCCGCAGTGGTAACGGCCAGGCGCACTGCTGCGCTCCGGGCGGCAACGGCCAGGGCCAGGCGCACTGCTGTGCACCGGGCAGCAATGGTCAGGGCCAGGCGCACTGCTGTGCACCGGGCAGCAATGGTCAGGGCCAGGCGCACTGCTGTGCACCGGGGAGCAACGGCCAGGGGCAGAACAAGTGCTGCGCTCCCGGCTACAACGGTCAGGGCCAGGGGCAGGCGCACTGCTGCGCTCCCGGTGACAACGGCCAGGGCCAGCACAAGTGCTGCGCCCCGGCGGGCAGCAGCAGCGCGGGCCAGAGCCAGGGCCACTGCTGCGCTCCGGGCCAGGGCGGCCAGGGCATGAAGTCCGGCCGCGACTGCGCCAAGGCGCAGCACGGCGGGTGGCTGCCGCGGACCGGCGGTCCCGTCCTCTGGATGGTCGGGCTGAGCCTCGCCACGATCGCGCTGGGCGCGGCGATGGTGTTCCTCGCCTTCCGGCGCAACGCGCTCCGCGTGCGGCGCTGACCCACGAAGCAGAAGACCTCTCGCCGGAGTCCACCGGCGAGAGGTCTTCTGCTTTTCCGAGGTGGTCCCGCGTTACGGGCGCGGGCCGTACAGCTCGATGAGGCCGTCGTAGTCGCCCTTGCCGAGCGTGGCGGCGCCGTCGTCGCAGGAGGCGAGGGCCGGGGTCATCGTCAGCGCGGCGTGGCGGGCGCCCTCGACGTGCTCGAGGCCGAGCACGTGCAGGGCCTCGTGCGTGGCGACCGCCGACGGGATGTAGTGGTTCGGCGGGCAGCCCGGCAGGGGCGCGCGGGCGCCGCGCCGGTCGTCGCCCGGCTCCCACCACATGCCCGGCTGGTCGGGCAGGGCGGTGTCGCCCTCGACCGTGCGGTGGTCGATCTCCCAGGTGCAGGTCATGCCGAGGATGAACGTCTGCAGGCCCGCGGCGCGCTTCCAGCCGAACGAGTTGACCGAGTCGCGCTGCCGGCACGTCCCCTCGTCCCCGATGTTGGGGGCCTTGTCGGTGTCGCCGTCGAAGTGCTCGAAGATGTTCGGCTTCGGGCCGAGGCCGTCGGGCTGGTTGCAGTCGGTGTGGGCGTTCACGGCGTTGACGATGCCCCGGCTGATCGCGCGGAAGGGGTGCCGCAGCCCGAGGCCGCCGTTCTTGGCGGTGCCGGCGTAGTAGCGCCACTTGATCGTCGCGCCCTTCGGCCAGGCGGTGGGGGAGACCTTGTGCTCGGTGTCGGTGCAGGGATCGAGGGGGGCGGCCCGGTCGCCGGTGGGCGGGGTGAGGCCGGCGAAGTCGTGGCTGACGGTGTAGCCGCCGGTCTCGGGATCGGGGGAGATCCGCAGTTCGGCGGCGCCGTCGGGGCGCAGCAGGTGCGCGGTGACCGTGGTGCCGTCGGTCGGCGCCACGGCCGAGGCCCCGGCGGCCGAGCGCAGCGTCCGCCCGGCCAGCCGGCACTGCGCGGGGGTGACCCGCCGCGGCATCGCGTCCGCCTGCAGGACGGGGCCGGTCCCGCACCAGGGCGCCCGGGAGGCGGCGGCCGCCGCCTCGGGTGCCGCGGCGGCGGCCAGGATCAGGCCGGCGACGACGGCCGCGGGTGCGGCCCGGTGCCGGAACCGCCCGGCGGTAATCCCTGGATGCTTGGACACGGTGTCCCCTGTCAAGGTGAATGCACGGCTATGCGGGCGTCCGTTTCCCCGGGACGCCCGCATCGCCTTTCGTGCTTTTGTGGAATGGCGTTAACTCGCCTCGGTGACGGTCTTGCGCACGGTCGCCCCGTTCGGGCCGGCCGTGTAGTAGAGGTCCTTGTAGTACACGTGCCCGCGGTCGTCGGTACCGGCGACGCGGATGTGCAGCTTGGCCCCGTCCGGGCCGGAAGAGGACCACACGTGGCGGTAGGAGGTGTCGGCGTGGGCCATGGCGGGAGCCAGGCCCAGGAATCCGATGCCGACAGCGGCGGTGACGGCGGAACGGCGCAGCAGGTTGCTCATTTTCTCTCCCCTGGGGTTACGGGCGGGTCGTGCCCCTGGGCCGGCGCACCGGCGCCGGCCCAGGGGCACGGAAGAGCGATGGTCCCGCTCGCGAAAGACGGGTGGGACCATCGCCTTTCTGGAGCTGCCTGCCGCTAGTCGGCCGCGCTGATCAGGCTGGCGGACACGGCGCCCTTCGGACCGGCGGCCTTGAAGAACTTGCCGTAGAACACACCGTCGCCGTGCTTGCCGTCCTTGCCGTCCTTGGTGTGCGCGATCAGGTCGGCCTTGGCCGCGCCCCAGGGGCTGGAGATGCTCTTGTGCTGCTCGTGGTGGGTGTCGGCCATGGCGGCCGGGGCCGCGATGGCGAGGGCGCCCATGGAGAAGCCGAGAACGGTGGCGCGCTGCAGCATGTTCATCTGCGTGTTTTTCCTTTCCTGGATACGTACGGCGACTTTGCGCATTACCGGCATGCGCTCGGTGCCCGTGCGCCTGCTCTTGCAGGCCCGTCGCGAACTTACTGGAGCAAGATACCCGGGCGACGACGGCTAACACGCCCCCTAGGTAATAGTGAATTTAAGGTGCCGTGGGCATGGCTGGAAAAAAGAGGGCACGGGGTGCACGTTGCGCTCCAGCACGGGAAAGGAAAGGGCTGGAAAGGCCGTTTTCAGTGATCATGATGCTTAACCTCGGGGCCGCCAGATACGTCGTCACTCGGGAGTCGACATGATCATCATCAATTCCTCTATTTCCGGCGTGTTCGCCCGGGCCGCGCTGGTCGCGTGCCTGTCGGGCGCCGCCGTCCCGGCCGTCTCGGCCGCCGCCCTCGCCGAGGTCCCCACGGTGAAGTGCACCGGCGGCAAGGGGGACGTCGCCGACCTCGCCCGCGCCCTCGGCGAGGGCGGGGAGATGCACCTGGGCAAGGCCTGCGACTACCGGTTCACCACCAAGGCCGGCGAGAACACCGCCCTGCCCAAGATCACCAAGAACACCACCGTGCACGGGCACAACTCGACCATCTCCTGGGCCGGCAAGGAGGAGATCAAGGCGCTCATGGAGGTCGGCCCGAAGGTGCAGCTGGAGCTGGAGAACCTCCGGCTGGCCGGGCCGCCGGACAAGTCAACAATGATCATGGGGGAGGGGGCGTCGCTCGCCGTCACGGGCCGCCCCGAGGGCCAGGAAGGCCAGGCCGGGAAGGCCGCGCCCGAGGGCGCGGCGCTGTTCGCGCCCGAGGTGATCGCCGTCCAGCACCTCATCCCGGGCAAGGGCACGCTCCTGACCATCGGCGGCGCCAGGCTCGCCTGTCCCACCGGCTACGCCGACCCGGCGTCCTTCGCCGGGTACGACGTCTTCGGGACGGAGGCCGCGCCGCGCCACGACGCCTGCCAGACCAGGCCCTACTCCAACAAGCGGACGGGCGCCGCCGGGACGGTGACGTCGGCCCCGTAGGCGGCGCCCGCCGTTCAAAGCCCACGCCGTCCGCCCGCCGCCGGGCAGATGTCGCCACCTGCCGCGCGGCGGTGCGCGGGGGTCCTACGGTGGGCGGATGAAAGAGCGGAGCCGGATCATGCGGAGGCGTGCCGCCATGTGGGGCTGGACGGCGCTGGCGCGCTGGCACTGGTACCGGTCGGGCCGGCGCCTGCAGCGCGGCCGGCCGCGGCCCCGGTGATCGACGGCCGCGGCGAACGCGTGTCGGCACCACCTCCACGGGGAAATGACCATGAGTGATGTGATCATCACTCTTCGCATTTCAGGAGGGCATGTGAACGTTGTCAACGGCGTGCTGAAGGCCTGCGGGGCCGGAGTGCTCGCGTTCGGGCTCCTGGCCGCGCCGGCCGCGTCCGCCGACGTGAAGCCGCAGGTGAAGGAGAAGATCGGCGTCTGTCACCGGACGGCCAGCGACAGGCACCCCTACGTCTTCATCGTGGTCGACCGCCACTCCGCGGACTTCCGCGGCCACCTGGCGCACCGCAACAACCCCGCGCGCTGGAAGCACGGCCGCCGTGACTACATCGACGGGCTCGACGGGAGCGTCAAGTCCCAGGGCGACTGCCCGAAGCGCAAGAGGCACAAGCACCATCACCACCACCACGGCGCCTGCCGGGCCGTCACGCCGGCGACGGACGCCTGCTAGCGGAACCGGCGCGCACCACGTGGGGACGTCACACCGGTGATGTCCCCACAGCTGTTCCCGGCAGGCGCGCTCAGCGGATGATGACGCGGTCGGCAGGGGCCCCGGAGTCCTTGGCCCAGCCGTCGTGGCCCTCGTCGGCGTTCCAGCGGCGCCCGCCGTAGCGGACCTCGGCGAGCCCGTAGACCTGGGCGTGCGTGACGGCCCAGGACGCCACCGCCCAGCCCGCGCGGCCCGACGTCACCCGGACGCTCTCGGACGCCGCCTGGCCCTGCGGCGGGTCCACCCGCAGCCGGCTGCCGAACGCCCGGCGCAGCTCGCGGATCGCCTCGGCGCGGCGCGGCGCGGTCTTCTTGTCCGGCGGGTACCAGCAGCGCACCGCCGCCGGGTCGCGGCCGGTGAAGCCGCGGGCGAGCAGCCGGCCGTCGGACTCGTGCTGGGCGTAGGCGCGGCCGTCGGCGCTGCGCTGCACCCGCTGCGCGGCGTCGTGCAGGTCGCGGTCCAGGTAGTCCTTGACCTTGACCAGCGCGTCGAAGAACTTGCTGGTGGACTGGACGGGGTCGCGCAGCTTGTCGGGGGTGCCCCAGCCCTGCGAGGGGCGCTGCTGGAACATGCCGACCGAGTCGCGGTCGCCGCCGGGCAGGTTGCGGATGTGCGACTCCTGGATCGCGGTCGCGTAGGCGATCACCGCGGCGCGCTCGGGGAGCTGCTTGCGGAAGGCGACCGCGGCGATCGTCGCGGCGTTGGCGCCCTGCTCCAGGTCCAGCGGCATCTTGTCGCGGGCGGCGCGCACCTCGCAGCCCGATCCGTGCAGGTAGGGCCGCACCTTCTGGAACAGCGCGTAGCCGCCCGCGCCGAGCGCGAGCACGATGACCAGCGCGACGGCGGGCCAGCGCCACCGGCGGCGCCCGCCCTCCCTGGTCCCCTCCGCCGGATCCTCGTCCGGTTCCGCCCATGCAGCCACGCGATGACCGTACCGGCAGACGGCCACCAGTAAGCTCAAGGGCCATGACCGAAACGTTCACCAGCCCGATCTCCGGCGTCATCGACGAGCTGTGGGAGCGGCGGGCCGACCTCACGCCCGACGACACCGACGCGCGCGCCGCGATCGTCGCCGCCGTCGACCAGATCGACGCGGGCCAGGCCCGCGTCGCCCTCATCGACCCGGCGACCGACCGGGTCATCGTGGACGAGCGCGCCAAGCGCGCCATCCTGATGAGCTTCAAGGTGCTCGGGATGGTGCGCTCGCAGGTCGGCGACTTCCAGTACCACGACCGCATCCCGCTGAAGAGCCGGCTGGACGGCGTGCGCGTCGTGCCCGGCGCCATCGCCCGCTGGGGCTCCTACCTGGCGCCCGGCGTGGTGCTGATGCCCTCGTTCACCAACATCGGCGCCTATGTCGATTCCGGCACGATGGTCGACACCTGGGCGACCGTCGGCTCGTGCGCGCAGATCGGCAAGAACGTGCACCTGTCGGGCGGCGTCGGCATCGGCGGCGTGCTGGAGCCGCCGAACGCCGTCCCGGTGATCGTCGAGGACGAGGCCATGATCGGCAGCCGCTCGATGATCGTCGAGGGCGCGCGGGTCGGCAAGGGCGCGGTGGTCGGCTCGGGCACCAACCTGTCGGCGTCCATGCCGGTCATCGACGTGGAGACCGGCGAGGAGATCAGCCGGGGCCGCATCCCCGACTGGTGCGTCGCGGTCGGCGGCACCCGGATCAAGGAGTTCAAGGGCGGCTCGTTCGGCATGCCGGCGGTGCTGATCCTCAAGCGCCTGGAAGAGGGCCAGCGGCACAACAAGGCCGAGCTGAACGACATCCTGCGCGACCACGGCATCAACACCTGACGCCCGCCGGGGCCCGCCCGCGCGCGGGCCCCGCGTTAGGGTTTGCGGCATGCGACTCGACCTTTCCTCGGACGTGGTGGCCCTGACGGCGGCGATCGTCGACATCGAGTCGGTGAGCGGCGACGAGCAGGCCCTCGCCGACGCCGTCGAGGAGGCGCTGCGCGCGCTGCCGCACCTGACGGTCGTCCGGGAGGGGCACTCGATCGTGGCCCGCACCGACCTCGGCCGGCCCGAGCGCGTCATCCTCGCCGGGCACCTGGACACCGTCCCGCTGAACGGCAACCTGCCCTCCCACGCCGAGGGCGACCGCCTCTACGGGTGCGGCACGTCCGACATGAAGAGCGGCGTCGCGGTGCAGCTGCGGCTGGCGGCCGAGCTGGCCGCGCCGAGCCGCGACGTCACCTATGTCTTCTACGACTGCGAAGAGGTCGAGGCCGAGCGCAACGGCCTGAAGCGCCTGGCCGAGACCCGCCCCGAACTGCTGGAGGGCGACTTCGCGGTACTGATGGAGCCGACCGGCGCGCTGATCGAGGGCGGCTGCCAGGGCACCATGCGGATCGAGGTCACCGCCACGGGTGCGCGGGCGCACAGCGCGCGCGCGTGGATGGGCTCCAACGCCATCCACTCGGCCGGCGACATCCTGGACGTCCTGCGCTCCTACGAGCCGTCCAAGCCCGTCGTGGACGGCCTGGAGTACCACGAGGGCCTCAACGCGGTGTTCATCCGCGGCGGCGTCGCGGGCAACGTCATCCCCGACGAGTGCGTCGTGACGATCAACTACCGGTTCGCGCCCGACAAGTCCGAGGCCGAGGCCGAGGCGTACCTGCGCTCGCTGTTCCCCGGCCACGCGGTCACCGTCATCGACAGCGCCCCGGCCGCCCGCCCGGGCCTGGACCACCCGGCCGCCGCCGCGTTCGTCGCCGCCACCGGCGCGCAGGTGCGCGCCAAGCTCGGCTGGACCGACGTGGCGCGCTTCGCGGTCCTCGGCGTCCCGGCGGTCAACTACGGCCCGGGCGAGCCGACCCTGGCCCACACCAAGGACGAGTACGTCGAGACCCCCCTGATCACCGACTGCGAACGCCGCATGCTCGCCTGGCTCTCCTGACGCGCGCCGTAGCGGGGACGATCGACCCCGCTGAACACCTGGTGACACGTCTCCGGCCTTGGCCGAAATCAGCCGATCGGTACCCTGCCGCCGGGCTACGGTGAGGGGATGACAGACGATCAGGACACCCGGACGCACCGCCAGGGCCCCGCGACGCTGCGCGGCCGCGCCCTGCCCCAGACCACGACGGACCAGCGGCTGCTGGACGACCGGGGCCCCGCGGACTGGGTGCACGCCGATCCGTGGCGGGTGCTGCGCATCCAGGCCGAGTTCGTGGAGGGCTTCGGCCTGCTGGCGGAGCTGCCGCGGGCGGTCAGCGTGTTCGGCAGCGCCCGCACCAAGCCCGACTCGGCCGAGTACAAGCTGGCCGTGGAGATCGGCGCCAGGCTGCACGAGGCGGGCTACGCGGTCATCACCGGCGGCGGCCCGGGGATCATGGAGGCGGCCAACAAGGGCGCCGACGAGGCGGGCGGCCTGTCGGTCGGCCTCGGCATCGAGCTGCCGTTCGAGCAGAAGCTGAACGACTTCCTCGATATCGGACTTGAGTTCCGCTACTTCTTCGTCCGCAAGACGATGTTCGTGAAGTACTCGCAGGCGTTCATCGTGCTGCCGGGCGGCTTCGGCACGCTGGACGAGCTGTTCGAGGCGATCACCCTCGTCCAGACCAAGAAGATCACCCGCTTCCCGATCGTGCTGGTCGGCACGCAGTTCTGGGGCGGCCTGGTCGACTGGGTCAAGGACCAGATGCTGACCTCGGGCAAGATCTCCCCGGAGGACCTGGACCTGTTCCACCTCACCGACGACCCCGACGAGGCCGTCCGCGTGGTCGTCGAGGCCCACGAGGAGGCGGCGCGCCGCCTGGCCGAGGAGCAGCAGGCCGTCGACGCCACCGCCCGCGCCGCCGGCTCGGACGGCTCCTGACCCCCGAGGCCGGGTCCGGAACGTTCCGGACCCGGCCTCAGGAGCGCGGCTTGATCTCGGCGGACCGGCGCATCAGCCGGTCAAGGCGGTCCACCGCCGGTTTCCAGTCGCCGGGCACGGACCGGCAGCTGCCCAGCTTTCCGCGATAGGTCAGGGAGTAGTACATCTCGTCCGGATGTGACGGTTCGGCCGGTGGGCGGCACCAGGTGCCGATCCGGTCCAGGTCGTGGCGCAGGGCGGCCAGCTCCGGCGGGGGCAGGCGCAACGTCACCGCGCCGTTGTGAACCGTGCCGTCCCGGTCGACGTCGATGCTGCGATGGTCGATCCCGCCGACCGTGTAGGTCACCAGGCGGCCGGGCGGCTGGTACTCGTGCACCGGACGCGTCATGGCGCGATACCCGAGGACGGCGAGCACCACCAAGGCGAGCGCGCCCGTGGCCACCAGCAGACGCTTCATGCGGGGAGTCTCTCAGCCCTTTGCGATGCGGCTGCATACCCGTGCGCTCCTGAGGTCGCGGGCGGGCCCGGTCTAGCCGGCGGTGGCGTCGGGGAGCTTCTCTGGGCAGTGGCCGCCGGGCGTCGTTGCCCGCTCGAAGTGCCATTTCTCGTTGGCGTAGATCTGGCAGAGGCCGAAGGTCGCGCCGTGGCGGCCGAGCCAGTCGGCGGCGGCGGGCGGGCCGATGTCGACGGCGCGGCCCTTCACGTGCGCTGACTTCTCCGGGGGGAGCACGAAGCGCCGTGCCTCTTCGAGGCTGCCGTATTTCGTTGCGGCCTCTTGCAGCAGGCGGCGCTGGTAGGCCGCGCTGCGCCAACCCGAAGTCACGTGGATTTCGACGCCGTCCGCGGAGGCTGCGGCGGCTGCCTGGCGGAGGGCCTTGCGCAGGCGTGGGTCCAGGTTCGTGATCGCCGGGTGGACGTCGGCCGGAGTGATCTTCCCGTGGACGCGGCCGTCGGCCTCGGGCGCCGGCGGGCGGGGCGGGACGGCGGCGGCGGCCTGGGAGGGCGCGGCCGCGTCCGGTGCGGCGGCGCAGGCGGACAGGCCCAGTGCGGCGATGGTCAGTGCGATGGTCCGGTGGAGTGCCATCCCTCCACTGCAGCGAAATGGGTGTTCCGAGGGCGTATCGCGTTCTGTGTACGTTTTCGATAGCCCCGCCGGCGGCTGGGACACTGGTGGACCGGCAGGCGGGCAGAGAGGCAGGGCATGGGTGCAGGTCATGCGCACGGCACGGCGGGCGGGCGGGCGCCGCGGGGGGTGCGGGGCGCGGTGCTGGCGGTCATCGTCCCCGTCGCGGTGGCCACGCTGGCGGCGGTGCTGTGGCTGTGGCCGGACGCGCCCGACGTGCCGGAGACGCAGGCGCCCTATACGAAGGTGACCGGCACGATCGCCGGCGTCGACCTCAAGCCGTGCCCCAAGCCGGTGGAGGTGCCCGGTGCCGCCGAGGCCGGGCCCACGGATCCGCGCCGCTGCGGCACGGCCCGGGTGCGGCTGACCTCGGGGAGCATGGCCGGGCAGGTGGTGACGTCCCCGCTGCCGAGCGGGCCGGGCACGGCGGTGTTCAAGGCCGGCGAGAAGGTGGTGATGCTGCACACCGACCAGGCGTTCGAGGGCGGCAGTCCCTACCAGCTGTCCGACCACGACCGGTCGAACCCGCTGTGGCTGGTCGCGGCGGCGTTCGCGCTGGCGGTCGTGGCGTTCGGGCGGCTGCGCGGGCTGACCGCGCTGCTCGGGCTGGCGGTCACGTTCGCGCTGCTGCTGAAGTTCCTGATCCCGGCGATCCTGGCCGGGGAGCCGCCGCTGCCGGTCGCGATCGTCTGCGCGTCGGCGATCATGCTGACGGTGCTGTACCTGACGCACGGGTTCACGCTGCCGACGTCGATCGCGGTCATCGGGACGGTCGCCAGCCTCACCCTGACCGGGGTGCTGGCGGTGCTGGCGATCAGGCTGACGCACCTGTCGGGCATCACCGACGAGGCGTCGCTGAACCTGGACCTCAGCCGCGGCATCAACGGCCAGGGCCTGCTGATGGCCAGCGTCATCATCGGCGCGCTCGGCGTGCTGGACGACGTCACCGTCACCCAGGCCGCCACCGTCACCGAGCTGGCGAACGCCAACCCCGCCTACGGGTTCGGCCGCCTGTACAAGGCCGCGGCCCGGGTCGGCCGGGCGCACATCGCCTCGGTGATCAACACGGTGATCCTGGCGTACGCGGGCGCGTCGCTGCCGCTGCTGCTCCTGCTCAGCATCGGCCGGCAGCCGCTCGGGGAGGTGCTGACCGGCCCGGCGGTCGCCACCGAGATCGTCCGCAGCGCCGTCGGCACCCTCGGCCTGATCGCCGCGGTGCCGATCACCACCGCGCTGGCCGCGCTGGCCCGCAGCCGCGGCCGCGACGAGGACGCCGAGCCGGGCGAGCCCCGGCGCCCCGCGCCTCAACCGGAGCTGCCGCCGCCGTCCTGGCCGCGCACCCCCGCGCCCTGAGGCCCCCTGACCAGGGGCGGCCGGACGCCCAGGGCCGCGGCCAGCGGCCGGAAGGACGGCGGCCACTTGTGCAGGGCGAGGTGCATGGGGAGCAGGTCGGCCAAGGCGAGGTGGCGGTAGGGGACCGGAGCGGGCAGGAAGGGATTGGCCCGACGGGGGTACATCCCGGACGGGGCCTCACCGTGCGGGACGTGGGGCGGGGCGTAGCGGGCGGCCGGGTCGTGGCCGAGTTCCAGCATGCGCAGGACGCCCTCGGCGTCGCCGTGCTCCATGCGGGAGAACAGCTCCTCGCACTGCTCCTGCAGCTCGCGCGGGACGGGGTTGCGCACGTCGTCCCAGACGCGCGGGACGGCGAAGCACCCGGTGACGGTGCCGCCGAAGGCCGCCAGCGCGTCCTCGCGCTGGCGCTCCTGCGCCGTGTGGCCGGGAGTGCGCAGCTCGCCGTTCTCGAACCAGACCTCGTGCGTTTCGCCCCGGCAGCGGATCTTGGCGGGGACGGGCGGACGCGGCGGGCGCGGCCCGGTCGGGCCTTCGGGCACGGCCCGCGCGGGGAACAGGGTCCGGCTCACCAGGGGGTGCAGGTCCTCGGGGGTGAGCCGGCCGGCCCGGACGAGCGCGAGGTCGGGCGAGGCGTGCCACCAGGCGGTGGCCACCTCCGGCGTGCGCCGGTCGTACTCGGCGAACCGCAGGCCGCCGTCCTCGGCGAGGGAGACCGTGGGGCCGTGATGGTCCGTGGAGTAACCCAGCCTGAGCCGGCCGGACGGCTCCGCCTCCAGCAGCCGGACCAGGGCGGGGCCGAGCTTGTGCGCCGCCCAGGGGACCGCGCGGAACCAGCCCTTCGCGGTCGCGACGTCGGCCGCGAGGATGCCGGCCAGGCCGGCCACGGCGGTGGCGGCCTCGTCCAGCCGGCCCTGCTCCTGGAGCAGGGTGATCCACTCGGCCCGCGCCGCCGGGTCGGCCGGGCCCGGGTCGCCGCGGGGCAGCAGGCCCGCGTCCCGGACGCGGCCGTCGGGCTCGAAGAACGGGGCGCGGTCGCGGCCGCCTTCGAGGGCGAGCAGGCCGGCGGTGCGGCGGTCGTCCCACAGGCAGCGCAGGCCCGACCAGTCCCGGTTCGTGACCCCGCCGCCGAAGGCGAGGGTCAGCCGCCAGGACTCCCGCGGCGGCCGGGGGGCGCTCAGCCAGAGACTCTTCCTGGCCCCGTCCTGCGGGTACGCCGCCAGGGCGAGCTGATGGTAGGGGTCGACCAGGCCGCGCCCGCCGTACCTGCCCGCCGTCCGCCGGCGGGGCAGGTGCCAGCGCACGAGGTCGGGCACCAGGTGGAGCAGGTCCTCCTCCACCGCCTCCGCGATCTCCCGGCCGTGGTTCCGCCGTATGCGGCCCAGCCGGAGGTGCACCCTGATCCCGGCCGCCTCGCACGCGCCGCGCCAGTCCCCGGCCGCGCGCCGCTCGGCGGCGCGCTCGATCATCGAGCGGGGCACCGCGTACCGGCGGACCCGCTCCCACATGTCCAGGTCCGCCGTGTTCATCCCTGTCCCCTGCACCCGGACAAAATAGCGGCGCTAGGGGAGGCCGAAGCGGCGCAGCACGTCCAGGACGGTCGAGGGATCGTCGAGGCGGCGCCTGCGGAGCCCGATCGTCGGGGTGCGGGCCAGTTCGAGGACGGCGTCGGTGAAGGCGATGGCCTGGCGGCGCACGGCGTGGGTGTCGATGAACCGCATCGCCGGCATCCCGGCGTTCAGCAGGTAGGCGGGGCCGCTGATGAACTGGACCGAGGGCAGCCCGGCGATCCGCCACAGGCCCTCGCCGTCGCCCGGCCACCAGAACCCGCTGGGGGACTCGCCGCGGATGTCGGGCATGAAGGGCCGCATGACCCGGGCGTCCCCGGTCCGCGAGCGCAGCCGGGCCCGCCGCGCGGCGGCGATCATGGCGGGGTGCGGGGAGGCGAAGCAGATGCCCGTCTCGTAGCCGGGGCCGATGCGGTGGTCGCCGTCGGGGCCGGGCAGCCAGGGGCGGGCGCCCAGGTGCTCCAGGCTGACCGCGGCGGCGGTGCGGGCGACCAGGTCGCCGGCGTGCCGGCGCAGGAACGTGTCGGTGCCGATCGTCCCGGCCATGTGCCCGGTGGCCAGCACGACCAGGACCGAGCGCGGCAGCTGCCGCGCGGGGATCCTGGCCAGGTACTGCGCCATCGCCAGGACGGCCTCGGGGCCGTTCTCCTCCAGCCCGTTGGTGCCGTCGGTGTGCGAGTGCAGCAGCACCAGCTCGTCGGACGCGCCGGGGATGATCCCGTACAGGTTCGGCGTCGTCACCTGCCGGACCGCCGCCTGGAGCCGCAGCCGGACCTGGCCGCCGGCCGCGGCGACCTTCGCCAGCCGCGCCCCGGTGGCGCGGTCGACGATCACGGCGGGGATGCCGTGGACGATCCCGTCGTAGGGCAGGTACTGGCCGCGGGCCACCTCGCGGGGCAGGTCCAGGACGATGACCAGGCCGAGCGCGCCGGCCTTCTTGTGCTCGTCCAGGGCGTTCTTGGCCGCGATGCCGCCGAACCAGGGCCGGTCGTAGACGTCGGTGGGGTCGTAGCCGTCGGCGTGCCGGGGCTGCCAGGGCGCGTCCCAGTCGATGAGGTCCATCAGCAGGTAGGGGATCTGCGGCGGCCTGACGGTGACCAGGCCGATCGTGCCGCTGCGGGGCTCGGCCGACAGCGCGGCGGTGACGCCGCCGGGGCCGGTGCCGCCGGAGTAGGGCACGTACCAGGCGACCTCGGCGGGACCCGCGTCCGGCCCGCCGACGACGTCGAGCCCCCACTCGGAGGGCTCCCAGCGGGCCAGCGGGACCTGGTCGGCCTGGACGCCGCGGATGCCGACGCGTTCCATGCGCTCGGCCAGACCGTCGACGTAGGCGTGGTGCGCCCGGGTGGCGGTGGCGCGCAGGCCGATGTCGTCGGCGGCCTCCTGCCAGGCGTGGATCTGCTCCCAGGGCATGAACCGGGCCGGGTCGACGCGGACGGTCGCGTCGCCGGTCAGCACGGCGTCCGGCCAGGCCGGGCCGGACGCCGCGGCCGGCGGCGTGAGCCGGGCCCCGGCGGCCAGGGCGGCTCCGCCGGCCAGGACGGTGCGGCGGGTGAGCGGGGCAGGCATCGGGTCCCTCCTAGGACAGGACGCGCCGGAAGGCGCCGGCCATCTGCCGGTATCCGGCGGTGTTGGCGTGGCCGTCGCCGAGGGAGCACTGGGAGGTCCAGGTGCAGATCCGCGCGACGTTCAGCGGGACGGTGCCGTAGGGCGCCACCGACACCTGGGTCGAGAAGTCGTGCGTGGCGAAGGCGGCGTTGACGTCGGCGACCTTGAACCCGTTGGCCAGGGCGGCGGTCTGCTGCACGGCGTTGAACGCGTCCACCACCGGCACCGAGGCGACGGCGACGGCCTTGCCGACGTCGCCGCCGGTCGCCCAGGAGGCCAGGCCGGGGTCGTAGTAGGTCATCGACGCGTACTGCGGGGTCTCGCCGCCTGCCTTCCGCAGCCCGCCGGTGATCTGCGGCAGTTCGGTGAGCAGAGTGCCGGCGCCGAGCAGGCCGCAGACGACGTCGCCCTTCAGGAAGCAGTTGGTGTTGTTGACCCCGATGCTCAGGGTGACGTACCGGACCTGGCCCGGATGCTCCTTGATGAAGGCGAGCGCGGCGTTCATCTGGGAGCCGGCGGTGTAGTGGCAGATGCCGCCGCGCAGCATCGTGCCGGTCGTCTCGCCGGGGCAGCCGAGTTTCACCAGTCGAAGCCCGGGGTGGCGCTTCTTCAGCGCGGCGTGCAGGACGTCGGTGTAGCCCTCGTCGGTGGGCCCGCGGCCGGCCTGGGCGCCGACCGCGCCCGAGTCGCCGAGCGCCAGGTAGTAGGTGGGCGGCGGCTCGGCGACGGCGGCGGGCGCCGCGAAGAGGGATGTGGCCAGGGCGAGAAGGGCGGCGGCACGTCTCATACAAACAAAGGTATCTATTTACTGTTCGGCCTTCTACGCGCCCGGTGACAACGAACCGGGCCGGCTCTGAGCCGATTCCGAGGTTCGTGGGATATCCCTGGTGGGATGGGCGAGACGGCGCGGATCCTGGTGGTCGACGACGAACCGAACATCCGGGACCTGCTGGCGCAGACGCTGCGCCTGGTCGGGTACGAGGTGGCCACGGCGGCGTCGGGCGGCGCGGCCGTGGCGGCCGCGCGCGAGACGGCGCCCGCGCTGGTCGTCCTCGACGTGATGCTGCCCGACCTCGACGGGTTCGAGGTGGCGCGGCGGCTGCGCGCGGCCGGCCGGGACATGCCGATCGTGTTCCTGACCGCGCGCGACGCCGTCGAGGACCGGATCGCGGGGCTGACCGCAGGCGGCGACGACTACGTGGCCAAGCCCTTCAGCCTGGAGGAGGTCGTCCTGCGCATCCGGGCCGTGCTGCGCCGGACCGGCGGCGAGCGGCCCGCCGCCCGCCTGCGCTACGCCGACCTGGAGCTGGACGAGGACGCGCACGAGGTCAGGCGGGCCGGCCGGCGCATCGAGCTGGCGCCGACCGAGTTCAGGCTGCTGCGGTACCTGATGGAGAACGCCGGCCGCGTCGTCAGCAAGGCCCAGATCCTCGACCGGGTCTGGAACTACGACTTCGCCGGGGACGGCCGGATCGTGGAGACCTACGTCTACTACCTGCGCAAGAAGATCGACGCGCAGGGCCCGCCGCTCATCCACACGCTGCGCGGCGTCGGCTACAGCCTGAGGACGGCGCGGTGAGGCGGCCCGCCCACTGGTCGCTGCGCTCCCGCCTCGCCCTGATGGCCACGCTGCTGTCGGCGGCCGGCCTGCTGGCGGCCAACACCGCCGGTCTGCTCCTGCTGCGGCACTACCTGGTCGGTCAGGTCGACCGGCGGCTGTCCCAGATGACCGAGGGGCCGCTGAGCCAGAACGTCGACCGGCTCCGGCTGCTGCGGGGCGTCTTGCGGAACGCCGCTCCCAGGCAGGTGCCGGGGCTGGACGGGGAGAACCTGCGCATCTACCTCGTGGAGGGCGGGCGCGCCGATCCGGTGGTCCCCGAGGGCGCGGACCTCCCCGGCCCGGACCTGCCGGGCCGGGCCGCCCTGGACCGCCGCGCCGGCGGCGGCGCCTTCACCGTGCCGGGCAAGGGCGGCAGCGCCCGCTGGCGGGTCCAGGTCGTGCGCGGCGACGCGGGCGCGCTGGTGGCCGCCGCCTCGTCGCTGGCCCTGGTGGACGACACCTTCCAGGGCCTGCTGGTGATCGACGCCGTCGTCATGGCCGTGGTCCTGGCCACGCTGAGCCTGCTCGCGCGGTTCCTGGCCGGGGTGGGGCTGCGCCCGCTGTCGCGAATGGCGGTCACCGCGGGCGAGATCGCCGCGGGGGACTACACGCGCCGGGTCGCGGGCGCCGACCCGCACACCGAGCCGGGGCGGCTCGGGCGGGCGGTCAACACGATGCTCGGCACGGTCGAGCGCGAGATCAACGCGCGCAAGGCGTCCGAGGCGCGGATGCGGCGGTTCCTGGCCGACGCCTCCCACGAGCTGCGCACCCCGCTCACCTCGATCCGCGGGTTCGCCGAGCTGGCCCGCCGGGGCGGCTCGCCCGGAGACGCCCTGCGGCGCATCGAGGACGAGGCCGCCAGGATGGGCGTCCTCGTCGACGACCTGCTCCTGCTGGCCCGCCTGGACGAGCAGCGCCCGGCCGGGCAGGCCCCGGTCGACCTGCTGGAGCTGGCGGCCGACCTGGTCCGCGACGTCCATCTGCGGCATCCGGGGCGCCGCGTCACGCTCACCGGCCTGGACCCGGGGGAGGAGCTGTTCGAGCCGGTCGTCGTCGCCGGGGACGCGCTGCGGCTGCGCCAGGTGGTCCGCAACCTGCTGGACAACGCCGTCCGGCACACCCCCGAGGGCACGAGGGTCACCGTGCGCGTCGGCTCGGACGGCGGCGCCGCGGTCGTGGCGGTCGCCGACACCGGGCCGGGGATCGCCGCGCCGGACGTCCCGCACGTCTTCGACCGCCTCTACCGCGCCGACCGGTCGCGGACGTCGGACGGGTCCGGGCTGGGCCTCGCCATCGCGCGGGCGATCACCGAGGCGCACGGCGGCCGGCTCGTCCTGACGGAGACCCCCGGCGGCGGCGCCACGTTCACGATGACGATTCCCAGGCGGCGCTGACCTTCGCCCGAGGGTCCGCCGAGCCGGGCGGCCCAGGATCGCTCGCATCCGGAACACGAGCGAAGGGAACCGCGATGAAGTTGACCGGCTTGGCGGGCGCGGGCCTGCTGACCCTGGGCCTGCTGTCCGCCTGCGGCGAGGGTGACGCGAAGAAGGTCGCCTCGCTCACCACCGGCGCCCCGAGCGCCACCGCGTCGCAGAACGACGTCCAGCAGAAGAAGGTGTTCACGCAGTGCCTGCGCGACCACGGCCTCAAGATCGAGGACCCCGACCCGCGGACGGGCCGGCTGAACCGCGACTCGCTGCGCGACGCCGACGAGGCCGTGATCCGCAAGGCGATGGAGGCGTGCCGCGACAAGATGCCCCGGTCGATCACCGACCGGCTGAAGAACCCCGACGCCAAGACGCTCGAGCTGATGCGCGGGTTCGCGCAGTGCATGCGCGACCAGGGACTGGACTTCGCCGATCCGGGCCCCGGCGGCTTCGACTTCAGCAAGTTCGACCGCGGCGACCCCGCCTTCGCCAAGGCGGCCGAGACCTGCCAGAAGAAGCACCCCTTCGCGGGGAGCGGGGCGCAGTGACCGCGATCAGGAGGGAGCGCCGCCCCGTGCGGGTGGCGCTGGCGGCGGGCGGCGCGGTGGCCGCCGCCGGGACCGTCGCCTGGGCCGCGATCGGGGCGGGCGGCGGCGACGGCGGCGGGGAGCCGGCCGCGCCCACCGCCCCGCCGGCCACCGCGAAGGTCGAGAAGCGCACGCTCACCCGCACCGAGACCGTGCCCGGCGAGCTCGGGTTCGGCGACGTGCGGACGCTGGCCGGCCGCCCCGGCACCCTCACCTGGCTGCCCGCCGACGGCGACACCATCGGGCGCGGGAAGCCGGTGTACGGCGTGGACGGCGCGAAGATCCCGCTGCTCTACGGCACGACCCCGGTCTACCGGACGCTGGCGGAGGGCGTCACGGGCAAGGACGTGGCGATGCTGGAGCGCAACCTGCGGGCCCTCGGCTACGACGGCTTCACCGCCGACGACGAGTACACCTCCGGCACCGCCGCCGCCGTCGCCGAATGGCAGGACGACCTCGGCCGCGCCGAGACCGGCACGGTCGCCAAGGGCGACGTGCTCGTCGCGCCCGGGGCGATCAGGATCGGCGAGGTCAAGGGCGGTGTCGGCGACCCGGCCCAGGGCGCCGTCCTCACCTGGACCGGCACCGGCCGCAAGGTCACCGCCGACCTCAAGGCCGGGCAGGCCGACCTCGCCGCCAAGGGCGCCCGGGCGACCGTGGAGCTGCCCGACGGCACCAGGGTCGGCGCCGTCGTCGCCTCCGTCGGCACCGCGGCCAAGGCCCCCGCCTCCGGCGGCAAGACCGCGGAGGCCACCCTCCCCGTCGAACTGGAGATCAGGGACCAGAAGCGGCTCGGCCGCTACCAGTCCGCGCCCGTGGACGTCGTCCTCGCGGCCGAGAGCCGCAAGGACGTGCTGGCCGTCCCGATCACCGCGCTGACCGCGCTCCGCGAGGGCGGCTACGCCGTCGAGGTCGCCGGCACCGGCTACGTCAAGGTCGAGACCGGCATGTTCGCCGGCGGCCTGGTCGAGGTGCGCGGGCCGGGCCTCGCCGCGGGCCTGACCGTGGGGGTACCGAAATGATCATAGAACTGGCCGGCGTCGCCAAGTCCTTCGGCGACGTCACCGCGCTCCGCGACGCCGACCTGCGCGTCCGCCGCGGCGAGCTGGTCGCGGTCGCCGGGCCGTCCGGCTCCGGCAAGTCCACGCTGCTCAACGTCATCGGGACGCTGGCGCGGGCCACCGCGGGCACCGTCCGCATCGACGGCTGGGACGTCGCCGAACTGGACGACGACGAGCTGTCGGCGCTGCGCGGCGGCACGATCGGCTTCGTCTTCCAGCACTTCCACCTCGCCGCCGGGACCACCGCCGTGGAGAACGTCGCCGACGGCCTGCTCTACCGCGGCCGGCCGCGGGCCGAGCGGCTGCGCCTGGCCGGCGCGGCCATGGAGCGCGTCGGCCTCGGCCACCGGCTGCACCACCGGCCGCACGAGCTGTCGGGCGGCGAGAAGCAGCGCGTCGCGATCGCCCGCGCGGTGCTCGGCGACCCGCCGCTGCTGCTGGCCGACGAGCCCACCGGCGCGCTCGACTCGCGTTCCGGCGCCAACGTCATGCGGGTGCTGCGCGAGCTCAACGCCGCCGGCACCACCGTCGTGATCATCACCCATGACCACGGCATCGCCGCGTCGGTGCCGCGCGAGGTGCACCTCAAAGACGGGCGGATCGCCCACGACACCCTGGTGGCGTCATGAGGCCCCGCCCCCGCCCGCCCCGCCTCCCGGCCGCCGACGTGCTCCGCGTCGGCCTGGCGGGCCTGCGCGCCCGGCCCGCGCGGGTGCTGCTGTCCGCGCTCGGCATCGCCATCGGCATCGCCGCGATGATCTGCGTCGTCGGCGTCTCCACCTCCAGCCGGGCCGGCCTGGACCGGCGGCTGGACGCCCTCGGCACCAACCTGCTGACGGCGCGGACCGGCCAGTCGTTCAGCGCGGACGAGGCGCGCCTGCCCACCGAGGCCATCGCCATGATCCGCGCGATCGGGCCCGTCGAGTCGGTGTCGGCGATCGGCCGGACCGGCGCCCGCGTCTACCGCAACGACCGCGTCCCCGCCGAGAGGTCCGGCGGCATCGGCGTCTACGCGGCGCGCGCCGACCTGCCGGCGACCGTCGGGACCCGGGTCGTCGAGGGGCGGTGGCTGAACGGCGCCGACGCCCGCTACCCCGCGGCCGTGCTCGGGCCGGCGGCCGCCGCGCTCCTCGGCGTCCACGAACCCGGCGCCCAGATCTGGCTCGGCGGGCACTGGTTCACCGTCACCGGCATCACGGCCGCCAACGCCCTGGCACCGGAACTGGACACCGCGGCGCTGGTCGGCTGGGAGGAGGCGCGCCGGAACCTGGACTTCGACGGCCACCCCACGACCATCTACGCCAGGGCCGACGAGCGAGCCGTCAAGGACGTCCAGGCCGTGCTCGGCGCGACGGCCGACCCCGAGCACCCGAGCGAGGTGGACGTCTCCCGCCCGTCCGACGCGCTGGCCGCCAAGCAGGCCGCCGACGACACCCTGGGCTCCCTGCTGCTCGGCCTCGGCGCGGTCTCGCTGCTGGTCGGCGGGATCGGCGTGGCCAACACCATGGTCATCTCGGTGCTGGAGCGCCGCGCCGAGATCGGCCTGCGCCGCTCCCTCGGCGCGACCCGGGGCCAGATCCGGCTGCAGTTCCTCGTGGAGTCCCAGCTGCTGTCGCTGCTCGGCGGCGCCTTCGGGCTCCTGGCCGGGGCGGCGGTGACCATCGGATACGCCGCGACGCAGGGCTGGCCCGCCGTGGTCCCCCCGTGGGCCATGGGCGCGGGCCTGGCCTCCACCCTGCTCATCGGCGGCGTCGCGGGGCTCTACCCGGCCGTCCGCGCCGCCGGCCTGGCCCCGACCGAGGCGCTGGCCGCGTCGCCGTGATCAGGCGTTCGGCCCGTAGCCGGTGCAGCGGGGCTTGAAGCCGGGCACCTTCGGGCCGATCTCGTTCAGGACGAGCTGCATGATCGGGCCGTCGAACGACATCCCCGAATGGCTCACCGGGTCGTCGGGGCACAGGTCCTGCAGCAGGACGTTGGTGGAGTCGCCGCCGTGCAGGTAGGCGTTGCTCAGCGGGGTGACCGTGGTGTCGTGCGAGGTGACGATCGTCAGGTAGCGGACGCCGGGCACGGTGTCGCCGTCGGCGAACAGCGCGTTCTGGAAGTCCGAGCCCTCCTCCTGCTGGACGTGCGCGGGCGACCCGAGGAACTCGTAGACGCCGTTGACGAACCCGAGCACGTTCAGCGTCCGGCCGAGGCTGACCAGCCCGCCCAGGGTGGTGCCGTGGTTGGTCGGCCCGAGGCCGATCATCGTGCGGACCTTGGCCGCGCCGCCGAGCCGCTTGATGTAGTAGTTCGGCATCATCCCGCCCTGGGAGCCGCCGACCACGTCGACCTTCGCGGCCCCGGTGGCGGCCAGCACCCTGTCGACGAACGCGCTCATCGTGCGCGCCGACCGCGCGATGTCGCCGAGCCCGTAGATGTGGCCGAGGGTGGAGCGGGTCTCGCCGTAGTTGAAGCCGTAGACGCAGTACCCGGCGTTGGCGAGGGTCGGCGCGATCATGGCGCCGCCCGCGCCGAAGTTGGACGTCGTGCCGTGCACGATCACCACCGGGTTCGGGTGCTCGGCGGACGGCTTGCAGGACCAGACGTTGGCCCCGGGGACCGCGTCCGGGCTGAAAAAGAAGTTCCACACCGAGGTGCCCAGGTCGCCCACCGGATAGGTGGTCTGCGCCGCCGCCGGCGCGGGGTTCACGGCCACGGCCGCGCAGGCCGCCAGGGCCGCCGCGGCGAGCCCGCGGCGGAGGGGGACGAGGGGCATCGGTGGCTCCCGGGGGTCGGCATCTCTTATAGACGAACGTATCTATTTAAGAGTCCGCCCCGCTACGGCGCCCGGTGACAGCGGGCCGGCCCCGCTTTCGTCCCCAACGACGAACCCGGCGGTAAGGCCGCCGCCGGTGTGCGCGGACGCCCCTCCGCGCACACCGGTGACGGGGTCAGGGGTTGGCGGTCACCTCGAAGCCGGCGCCGTAGACGTCGCGCGGGTCGGCGGCGTCACGGGCGCGCAGGTCGGCCAGGATGTTCGCCGAGCTGGTGTAGATGGCCGGGGGGATCGACAGGTCGGCGCCCTTGACGATGCCGGCCCAGGGGCCCGCGGCCTGGAAGCCGTTCTCCTGCGACGGGAAGGCGGTGTCGGGGACGTGCCAGATCACCGGGCCGCCGGAGTCGCCCCTCCAGTGCCCGGTCCACGCCCGGTAGATCCCGTTCTTGTTGTCGGTGACGCGGCCGTAGAACACGCCGAACTGGCCCGACGTGACGATGTGGTTGCTGTCGTTCCAGGCGACGCCGAGCAGCCGCTCCTTGTCGAGCACGGGCGAGGTCGTGGCGTTGGGGCTGGGCGTCCCGCCGGGGACCTCCAGCTCGCCGGTCTGCTTCAGGTAGGGGCCCTGTGAGGAGAGCTTCGTGTTCGGGGTCAGCTCGATGACCATGTAGTCCTTGGTCACGTGCCCCGTCTGCGAGCCGTCGGGGTTCTTGAAGTAGCGGACGTGGCCGATCACGCCGGCGGCGACGTCGTTGCGGTCGTAGATCGGGGCGATGTCCTCGGGGATCTCGCGGTCGTCGTAGCCGCCGCCGGGAGTGATGCAGTGGCCGGCCGAGATGGCGATCTTGCGGCCGTAGTCGTCGTTGCCGACCGCGCCGATGGTGCAGAAGACGTCGGGGTAGTCCTTGTTGAACAGGATCTGCATTCCGTTGAAGACCCGCTTGGTCTCCTCGGCGTGGGCGGTGCCGATGCCGGTGGTCGCGGTGGCGGTGGCCGCGATGCTCAGGACGAGCCCGCACAGACGTTTGCGCATGCGTGATCCCTGTCGCTCTAGAGGAAGATCAACAGGCCCAGTCCACCGGACGGCCGTGGCCCGGTCCAGGCCCGGCGCGTATGGCATATCCCATACAGACATTTACGTTCTTTTGATTGCGCGAACCCGGAAGGCCGGTGTCTCACCGGGTGGCGATCATGTCTGCGGGACGCGGCGTCGCTTTTTCAGACGCCCGGTGAGGCGCAGTCCGTCGCGGGCGTTGAGGGCCAGCAGGGCGAGGTTCGCGGCCCCGGCGAGCAGCTCCAGGGCCTGGATCCCGTAGAAGCGCGGGCCGAACCGCCCGTGCGCGGCCAGTTGGTCCAGGTAGAGCGCCGCGGGGACGAGCACGAGGAGCCCGTTGCCGATGATGAAGGGCATCCGGCGGCGTTTGGCCCTGATCACGGCGCTGCGGGAACCCCGGGCCAGGGCGAAGCCCGTGGCGCCGGTGGCGGCCAGGGCCGGGACCAGCAGGAGGAAGCCCCACGGGATGGCCGACTTCACCGTCGCGACGGTCTCTTCGGACCCCAGCAGTTCGGTCAGGACGGTCGAGACCCAGAACGTGGCGATGGTCGCGAAGGCGATCACGGCGGCGATCGCGTGGACACGGGTGCGCATCAGGTCTCCTCGCCGGCGAGATCGGCCTCCAGGTTGGCGATCAGGTGGCCGACCAGCCGCATGCAGGCGGCGGCCTCCTGCTCGCTGAGACCGCGGGTCGCGACGTCGTTCACCTCGGCGGCGGCCCGCTGCAGCGGGCCCTGCAGCTCGCGGGCGCGGTCGGTGAGGTTGATGAGCGCCCGCCGCCGGTCCGCCGGGTCCGCGGCGCGCTCGATGAGCCCGTCGCGCTCCATCCGCTTCAGCGTGTGGGCCATCGTCGACTGGTCGATCCGCACCTCCTCGCACAGCTGGTTCTGGGTGACGCCTTCCCGGTCGTAGAGGGCCAGCAGCTGGGCGAACTGGCCGGGCACGACGCCGAGCGGGGCGATGCGCAGGCGCAGCGCCTGCGCGAGCAGCCGGGCGAGATGGTTGACCTGGTAGCCCAGTGACTGATGACGGTCCACGGCCCCTCCTTCGTATGGCTTGCCATGTAATATACATGGCAAGCCATACGAATTCCCGCCGTCACGGGTCGGCGGCGTCATGGGTGCGCAGGTCGGCCAGGATGTTCGCCGAGTTGGTGCAGGTGACCGGCGCCGGTCACCCGGCGCGGCCTCAGCTTTCTGCGGGCGGGGCCGTGGAGAGGGTTCCGTGCAGGGCGCTTCGCGCTCCGGTTCCCGCGGTCCTCGCGGCCGAGGGGAGGTCCGGGGAGTCGGCACTGACGATCCGAGGGCCGGTCAGGTGATAGCGCCGTCCTCGGTGGACCACCGTCGCCGTGCCCGCGGCCTGGACGTTGCGGACCCAGTCCGACTCGGTGCCGTAGTTGAGCATGACGGCGATCCCGCCGTCTTCGATGAAGGCCATGACCGGCGTCCGATAGCCCTTGCCGGACTTGCGGCCCGTGTGCTCGATGACCGCGTAATAGGGCAGGTGGGGAGCCCAGAGCCGCTGGACGGGGTTGGTGACGTACTTGTTGAACCGCGCGATAGTGCGCATCGCGTCAGGGCCCAGCAGTGAGGTGATCCGGGCGGCCGCGCTCGCGACCGCGACGGCGAGTCGTTTCATCACCTGAACGGCCTCCATCGGTCCTTCGGGGATGCGGTGCCGGCAGGGGGCGTCCGCCTGTGGCCCCTTCACGCCGATCTTCGTGGCGATCGGTCCGGCCGTCAAGCAGACGGAAGTGTTTCTTTGATGGGTGGCGGGTAGGTGAACCGCCTGCTGCGCCATCCCGGACCTGCCGAATTCCCGGAGGAAGCCTGGCCGGCTTCCCGGCATGGACGCGGTACCGCATCGTCATCGAGAGTTTCGAGAAAGCCGCCGAGCGTGTCGGTCATGTGGCCCAGCGAGTGCGCGCAGAAGAGGACGGGCTGATACTCCGAGATCTCGTATCCCGTGCGCATCACGTCGGAGACATCCAGCTCGCGGATCTGACGCACGGACCGGCCGATCTCGCCATACGAGGAGAGCAGCGCTGCACCGAACGCCTTCGGAACGCCGTGCTCGGCCACCAGGCCGCATTCCAGGGTGAACCAGTACACGTGGCTGATCACCTCCAGCGCTTCCGGGCTGTTCACCCGTGCGGCGGCCTGGCCGCTCAACCGGTAGATATCCGCGATGGCGGGAGACGTCAGGTGAATACCGTGGCCGAATATGTCGTGGATGACGTCCGGCTCAGGCGTGTACAGAGGGACGGCCGGGTGCCGGACGAACTGCACCGCGTGGAAGTAGCCCCGTGCCATTGACCCAAGGAACCGCTTGTTGGGTACCACCCCACCCGCCAAGGTGAAGGTGAACCCCGTCCGTCGCTTGAGTTCCGCTCCCACCTCTTCATGCTGAGGAATCCGGTCGAGGGGAATCGGGGCATGCTCGCGGGCTTCGAGAACCTCACGGCACGCGTGGCGACGATGTGCCTGAGCCAGGATGCTGTGAACCTTCCGCCAAGTGGCGTGCTCGTCCTCGGTGTACTGAACGATGGGAGAGGCCTCCCCGACTTGATGCCCACGAGCGAGGGCCGCGAAGGCGCGTCGTCGCCGCAGGTAACGAGGATCGCTCATGCCGGGATGATGGTCGGCCAGTCCTAGCCGACCATCAGATGTGATCGGTGTGGCTCTCATGTCCGTCACTTACCCATCGCGAGCAAACGATGCCCGAGGGTAGTGATTTGATCTCTGGACTGGACGGGAGACGCGTGGCCGTACGCTTGCCGATACCAGACACACCGCAGGCCAGAACCATGGAAGTACAGCCACAGAGGCTTTCGGGTACTGCCGCCAGCGAGCAGCCCCACTCGGCTCCGCCTAGGGCCTGTTCCGAGGCGGTCATGGCCGGGATCCGGTCACCCGCATCGGCGGTGGGCATCCGCGTACCCGGCCCCAACGGGTGCGCGCGGGCAAGGTGTACCCCTGCCGGGTGATCCGGGCCCATCTGCGCGCCTTGCGTTTGACGGACCGGACCTGCCGCGTGTGCATAGTCGGGCAAACCTCACGGCCGGGTGCCTGAATGCAGGGGTCAGCCCCTCTTGGTGGCCAGGGGGCCGCCGGGGCCGAACGCGAGCCTGGCGAAGTTCTCGCCGATGCGGCGGTGACCCGCGGGATCGGGGTGGACCGCGTCGGGCAGCGGGAACTCGGCGTGGTCCTTCTCGCCGTACAGGGCGCGCCCGTCGAGGTAGTGCAGGTTCGGGTCGTCGGCCGCCCGCTGCTCGACGATCCGGGCGAGCTCGGCGCGGATGACGTTGAGCGTCAGGCGCCCGGAGGCGCGTTCGGCCGGGTCGCCGGTCGCCTTGAAGCGCAGCGCACCACCGGTGAAGTCGGGCATGAGCGGGCCGGGGGTGTCCTCTTGGGCAGGGCACAGGATGGACGACACGACCAGCAGCGGCGTGGCCGGGTGCCCGTCGCGGACGGTGTCCAGGAAGCCGTGGACCGCGGGGCCGAAGGCGCGCAGGCGCATCGCGTCGGTGTTGACGACGTTGATGCCGATCTTGAGGCTGATCAGGTCGGCCGGGGTGTCCCGCATCGTCCGGGCGGTGAAGGGGTCCAGCACCGCGCTGCCGCTGAACCCCAGGTTGACCAGCTCCGCTCCGCTCTGGAGGGCGGCGATGGCGGGCCAGGTCGCGGTCGGATGGGCGGCGTTCGAGCCGTGGCTGATGGAGCTGCCGTGGTGCAGCCACACCGGGCGCCCGTCGCCCGGCGCCGGCTCGACGGGGGCATTGGTGCGCAGGGCGACCAGCTCGGTGATCTCGTTGTGCGGGAGCCAGATCTGCACGTCCTTGTCGCCCGCGGGCAGACCGGTGAACCGGGCGGTGCCGGCGGGCCCCTCCAGCAGCTCGGCGGCCTGGGTCACCATGTCGGTGACCATGCGCACGTTGCCGCCGGGCACCGTGGTCTGAGCGGTGAGACGGCCGTCGACCAGCAGGTCGTACACGCCGTCCGGCGGGGGAGGGAAGCCCCGGTAGGCGCGCTTGGTGGGCAGGGTGTCCAGCTCGATCGCGGTGGCCCGGGTGCGGAAGGCCAGCCGCACGCCGGACGGCTGCGCCTCCGCCACGGCCAGCTGGTCGTCGGGGATCTGCCGCCGCGCCCACGCGGGCAGCCGGTGCGGCAGCAGGCCGCGTGCGGTGGGCTCGGCGTCCAGGTGGCCGCGCAGGATGCCGTCGGTGACGGGCGTGGTGGTCCAGCGGTGCTCGGCGTTCATTTCCCCCGCCTGTCGTTCGGTGGTCCCGGTGTGAGCACGCGCGGCTCGACGGGACGCTCACCCGGTCTTCTTATAGCCAATATGCACTTTCCTAAATGCTTTAGGCAAATGGGCCGGGCGGTCAGCGCTTCGGCGGGAGGCCGGCCCGTCGCCTCAGGTCGTCGACCGCCGGCTCGGTCCAGGGCTTCGGGTACCGCCTGCCCCGGTGCGGCGTGTGGTCGAGGGCGCGTTCGAAGTCGTCGACGCCGAGACGGGCGCCCAGTTCGGTGAGGACCTCGGGCGGGGCCTGGGCCAGGACCCGCATGTCGGGGTAGACCGGACCGATGCGCGGGGCCGGCCGCCAGAGACGGCCGGGCAGGTCGTCGAGGCGTCCGCGATGGACCGGCAGCCGTTCGGCGGCCAGGAACCAGACCTGCGGGTCGGTGCCCAGCGCGGCGCGCAGCCGCACGCCGATCCGGTCCCAGAACGCGCGGGCGTAGGCGGCGTCGAAGTGGCGGGAGCCGTCCACGACGCGGATGAGCAGGTCGATGCGCGGCGTGTCGCGCAGCACCTCGGGCAGGTTCTGCTCGTTGAGCTTCTGGGAGAGCCTGGACCAGCGGACCTGGCCCAGTTGCTGCAACAGCGGCCACGGATCGGCCGCGGGTGGCCCGGAGATCCTGCGCAGGCCCGCACGCGGCGCACGATGCCAGGGAGCGGGGACATCCAGGAGCGCAGCCAGTCGAGGGTCCGCCTGGGACCGCCGGGCGGGGAGCAGATCGGCCAGGAACCGCCCTTCCCGGTCACGCGTGCTGGGGTCGTGGCCGAGTTCCAGCATCCGCAGGACGCCCTCGGCGTCGCCATGCGCCATCCGGCCGAACAACTCGTCGCGCTGATCGGCCAGTTCCGGCGGCATCGGGCCGCGCTGCAGATCGCCCCACGTGCGCGGGACGGCGAAACAGCCGGCGCGCGGGCCGCCGATGGCCGCCAGCGCCTCCTCGCGCTGCCGCTCCGCCGCCGTGTGGCAGGTGCGCAGTTCTCCGTTCTCGAACCACACCTGGTGCTCCTCGCCCTGGCAGCGCACCGTCGCGGGGATAGGCGCGCGTGGTGGTCTCGGTCCTCCGGCCTGGCCAGGGAACAGGGCCGCGCCCACCAGCGGATGTAGTTCGCCGGGCGTCAGCCGTCCGGCGCGCACCAGCGCCAGGTCGGGCGACGGCCGCCACCAAGGATCGGCCACTCGCTGCGCGCTGTCGCCGAGGTCGCGTATCTCGCCCCGCAAGGTGCCGTCCTCAGCGAGCGTGACCACCGGGCCGTAGTCGCCCAGCCGGAGACGGCGGTGGCCGGGCGGCCGTTCCTGGAGCAGCCGGACCAAGCCGGGAAGCTTGTGCACCGCGCAGGAGTCCCACCACCACCGACCTGTCCAGTGGCCAGCGGCCGCGTGCAGGCTCAACAACCCGTACCCGGCGGCGGCGAACGCCTCCGCTGACCGGTCGCTCTCCTGAAGCAGGGTGATCCACTCGGCCCGTTCCACAGGGGCGGCGGGGCCCGGATGCCGCCGGGGCAGCAGGCCGGGGTCCCGGACACGGCCGTCGGGCTCGAAGAACGGCAGGCGCCTGTCCGCGCCTTCCAGCGCCGGCAGTTCCGCGGCACGATCGGCGTCCCACAGACAGCGCAGCCCGGTCCAGTCCTGATCGAACCGGCCGTCGGGCCCGGCCTCCAGGATCAACCGCCAGCGGTTCCAACGACCTGGGAGCTCCACGCACAGGGCCGGTGTGTACTCCATCCCGCCGCGCTCGAACCAGCGCTCTCCGTACCCCGCCAGGACCAGCCGCTCCCCAGGGACGAGGCGGCCGGTTTCGTCCCTGGGGGCATGCCAGAGCAGCAGATCGGGCGCCAGCCGGCGCAGGTCCTCCTCCACCGCATCGGCGACCTCCTGGCCGTTGACGTCCTTCATTCTGGCCAGGTCGACGTCCACCGTGAACCCGGCCGCCTCGCACGCGCCCCGCCAGTCCCCGGCCGCCCGGCGCCGGGCGGCGCGTTCGATCACATGGTGCGGCACCGCATAGCGCCGCACCCCCTCCCACAGATCCAGATCCACCACATCGATCTTGGCCACGGCCCCATCCTCGGCCACCGTCCCGGCCCGGACCGCCTTTCCGGGCGGGCCGCGTTCGGGCTGGAGCGGTGACGACGCCTGAACGGGCGGGCGTGGGAGAATCCGGGCATGACGGAGGCGGTGAGTGTGAGCCGGGAGGAGCAGGTCCGCGGGCAGATCCTGGACGCTGCGGCGGTGTGCCTGGTCGAGGGCGGGTTCGGGTCGGGGCGGCTGATGTCGGCGATCGCGCGGCAGGCGGGGATGTCGCGGCCGACGCTGTACCGGTACTACGACGGGTTCGACGCGGTGCGCGACGCGCTGATCCAGCGGGAGGTGTCGCGGCTGGTGGAGCTGCTCCTGCCGATGGTCGACCGGATGCGGTGGACGCCGGAGTGGTTCACCGAGGTGCTGACGTTCGTGGTGGGGTACGCGCGGCGGCATCCGCTGCTGGAAGCGGCCATTCGCGACATCCCCGAGCAGGTGCTGCCGCTGTTCACCACGCGGGCGCAGCTGACCGTCGGGCGGGCCGTGGAACTGCTGGAGCCGGTCGTCGCCGACCGGGTCGAGCGCGGCCTGCTGCCGCCGCTGGACACCCGGGTCTGCCTGGACCTGCTGTGCCGGATCGTGGTGTCGCTGATCATCGCCACGACCGAGGTGGACCTGGACGACGAGGAGGCGCTGGCCTCCTACGTGCGCGAGGGCGTGCGGTTCGCCGAGTTCCTGCGGTGGCGGCCGGCCGAGGCCCCGGTAAGCATGTGATGACTGACACGGGCGAATCGGGCGCTCCCGGCATTGACCGGGCGGTCAGTGCAAGTTTACGGTTACTGCATCAAGTGTAACGCCGCGATGGCCGGGTAGGCCGGACGCGACAAACCGTTGGGAGGCGTCCATGGTGCAGTCCAAGCAGAAGGTGGGAGCCGGCGAGTACGCCGAGCAGCTGAGCACGCTGTCCGAGGGCTCGGTCACCCGGCGGTTCGACCCGTACCTGGACATCGACTGGGACAGCCCCGAGTTCGCCATCGACCCCGCCGACCCGAGGTGGAAGCTGTCGGAGACGAGCGACCCCCTCGGCGCGCACCCCTGGTACCAGAGCCAGCCGCTGGAGAAGCAGCTGGAGATCGGCATGTGGCGCCAGGCCAACGTCTGCAAGGTCGGCCTCGCCTTCGAGAGCATCCTGATCCGCGGCATGATGCACGTCGCCATGACGATGCCGAACGGCTCCAAGGAGTTCCGGTACTGCCTCCACGAGATGGCCGAGGAGTGCAACCACATCCAGATGTTCCAGGAGCTGGTCAACCGGATCGGCGTGGACGCCCCCGGGATGCGGTTCAGCCTCCGGCTGGTCGCGCCGTGGCTCGGCGTCCTCGGCGGCCTCGTGCCGACGGTGCTGTTCATCGGCATCCTGGCCGGTGAGGAGCCGATCGACCACACCCAGAAGTCCCTCATCCGCGAGGGCGCGAACATCCCGACCGCGGTGCTGCGCACCATGCAGATCCACATCGCCGAGGAGGCGCGGCACATCTCCTTCGCGCACATGTACCTGCAGAAGCGCATCTCCCGGCAGGGGCCCATCGCCCGCGGCGCCACCTCGATCGTGTTCCCGATCGTCATGCGCTGGCTGGCCGACGAGATCATGACGCCGCCGCGCCGGCTGGCCAAGGAGACGGGCATCCCGCGCAAGGTGATGCGCGAGGCGTTCTGGAAGAACCCCCGCTCCAAGCAGATCAGGCGCGGCTTCTTCGGCGACGTGCGGATGCTCGCCGAGGAGCTGGACCTGATGAACCCGGTCGCCAAGGCCGTGTGGCGCGCCTTCGGCATCGACGGCGAGGCGTCCCGGTACCGGGGCGAGCCCGACCGGCGCGTCCACGCCGCCGCATAAGGTTCGGTTCCCCTCTTCTCCCGCAACGCAAGGACACCCCCTCGCCATGCCTCACGTGGTCACGCAGTCGTGCTGCGGTGACGCCTCCTGCGTCTACGCCTGCCCGGTCAACTGCATCCACCCCACCCCGGACGAGCCGGACTTCCACACGTCCGACATGCTCTACATCGATCCGGCGGCGTGCGTCGACTGCGGCGCCTGCGTCTCCGCGTGCCCGGTCGAGGCGATCACCCCGCACACCAAGCTGGCCCCGTCGGAGCTGCCCTTCGTGCAGATCAACGCCGACTTCTACAAGGACCGCGGCGAGCGCCCGCTGCTCGCGCCGGTCACCCCGCCGCTGCCCGCGCCCGCCGGCCGCGAGCCGCTGCGGGTCGCGATCGTCGGCTCCGGCCCGGCCGCGATGTACGCCGCCGACGAGCTGCTCACCGTCCCCGGCGCGCAGGTCAACATGTTCGAGCGGCTGCCGGTGCCCTACGGGCTGGCGTGGGCGGGCGTCGCGCCCGACCACCGGCGTACCCGCCAGGTGACCGGGCTGTTCGACCGGATGCGCCAGCAGGTCGGCTTCCGGCTGTTCACCGGCGTCGAGGTCGGCAGCGACCTGACGCACGAGGACCTGCTCGCCCACCACCACGCGGTGGTCTACGCGGTCGGCGCGTCGTCGGACCGGCGGCTCGCCGTGCCCGGCCACGACCTGCCCGGCGTCGCCACCGCGACCGAGTTCGTCGCCTGGTACAACGGGCACCCCGGCCAGGCCGGCGCCCGGTTCGACCTGTCCGGCCCGCGCGTGGTGGTCATCGGCAACGGGAACGTGGCGCTGGACGTCGCGCGCGTCCTCACCACCGACCCCGACGCGCTGGACGGCACCGACATCGCCCGCCCCGCGCTGGAGGCGCTGCGCGCCGGCGGCGTGGAGGAGGTCGTGATCGCGGCGCGGCGCGGCCCGGCGCAGTCGGCGTTCACCCTGCCCGAGCTGATCGGCCTGATCGGCAACCCGCACGCCGACCTGGTCGTCGACCCCGCCGACCTGGCCGCCGCCGGGCCCGAGCCGGACGACCACGCCACCGCGCACAAGCTGCGGCTGCTGCGCGAGGTCGCCGGGCGGCCCGCGCCCGCGCCCGGCCGCAAGCGGATCGTGCTGCGCTACTTCGCCGCGCCCGTCGGCGTCGCCGGCGAGGAGCGGGCGAGCGGCGTCGAGCTGGCCCGCACCGAGCCCGTGCCCGGGGACGAGACGCGCGTGCGGGTCACCGGCGAGTCCGAGGTGCTGGAGACCGGCCTGGTGCTGTCGTCGATCGGCTACCGGGGCGTCCCGGTGCCGGGCGTGCCGTTCGACGAGTCCGCCGGGATCGTCCCCAACCGGGACGGCCGCGTCCTGGACGCGCCCGGCGGCGCGCCGCTGCCCGGCGTCTACGCCACCGGCTGGATCAAACGCGGGCCGACCGGCTTCCTCGGCACGAACAAGACGTGCGCGCAGGAGACCGTCCGGCTGCTGGTGCAGGACCTGAAGGAGGGCCGCCGCGCCCTGCCCGACCCGGCGGAGCTGGCCCGGCTCGTCGGTTCCCGCCGCACGGCCGCCGCACCCGTCTGATAGGAACGGGGGACCGACCGCGACGGGGGAGGAACGCCCATGGGGATCGCCATCTGCGTGTTCTGCGCGTCCAGCAGCCGGGTCGACCCGGCGCACGTGGAGCTGGCCGCGCAGGCCGGCGCCGAGCTGGCGCGGCGCGGGCACAGCCTGGTCAGCGGCGGCGCGCAGGTGTCGTGCATGGGCGCGGTCGCGCGGGCCGCGCGCGAGGGCGGCGCGCGCACCGTCGGGGTGATCCCGCAGGCGCTGGTCAGCGTGGAGATCTCCGACGAGGCCAGCGACGAGCTGGTCGTCACCCCCGACATGCGCAGCCGCAAGGGCGAGATGGACCGGCGCAGCGACGCCTTCCTGGTGCTGCCCGGCGGCATCGGCACGCTGGAGGAGCTGTTCGAGATCTGGACGGCCCGGGTGCTCGGCATGCACGACAAGCCGCTGGTCGTCTTGGACCCGACCGGGGTGTACGACCCGCTGCGCGAGCTGATGACGGGCCTGGTCGAGCAGGGCCTGGCCCGCGCGAAGATCTTCGATGCGATCGGCTGGACGGCGTCGGTCCCCGAGGCGTTCGATCTGCTGGAGCGCCCCCGGCCGCCGCTGGAGCCGACGGCCGAGGACTACGCCGAAGCCAAGCCGTAAATCGGCGATTCCTCCCGGAAAAAGCGAGTGTGTCCTGGGGGTTTTTCGGCGGGACGGGGGTCGTTCACACGGGGTTCAAGGAGACGGACCAGGCTCCGGCGTGATCCGACCTTGAAGGAGTACCCCCATGTCCGTCTCCCGACGCGGAGTGATGAAGGGCGGCGCCGCCGGCGCCCTGTCGATCGCGCTGGCCGGCAGCCTCGACTCGATCTTCCAGACGTCCGCCGGCGCCGACGTCGGTGAGGCCTACGGATACGGGCCGCTCGTCGCCGACCCCAAGGGCGTGCTGGACCTGCCGAAGGGCTTCTCCTACCGGGAGCTGTCCAAGGAGGGGGACCCGATCGGCAACGGCGTCGTCGTGCCGGGCCACCACGACGGCACCGCCACCTTCCCCGGCAGCCGCCCGTTCCGCACCCGCCTGGTGCGCAACCACGAGCAGAGCAACAACGGCACCCGCGCCGTCGCCGGCCCCGAGCTGACCTACGACCCGGCCGCCAACGGCGGGACGACGACGCTGGAGGTCGACCACGAGGGCCGGCTGCTGTCGCAGTACGTCAGCCTCGCGGGCACCGCCGTCAACTGCGCCGGCGGCCGCACCCCGTGGGGGACCTGGCTGACCTGCGAGGAGACCGAGGGCTTCACCGGCCAGACCAAGTCGCACGGCTGGGTCTTCGAGGTCGACCCCAAGGGCCGCCGCACCAGGCCCGAGCCGCTGACGGCGCTCGGCCGGTTCGCGCACGAGGCCGTCGCGATCGACCCGCACACCCACATCGCGTACCTGACCGAGGACGCCGCCAAGCCGTTCGGGCTGTTCTACCGGTTCCGCCCGCGCGCGCACCGCGGCGAGTACCACTCCTACCAGGCGGGCGGCCAGCTCGACGCCATGTACATCCCGGACGTCCCGGACCTGTCGACGGTCCAGGAGCCCGGCACCCGGCTCAAGGTGAAGTGGCTGCCGGTCCCCGACCCGTCGGCCGCCGCCACCTCCACCCGCAAGCAGTTCGACAAGATCACCCGGAGCCAGAAGCTCGAGGGCGCCTGGTGGGGCCACGGCAAGGCCTACTTCGTCGCCAGCTTCTCCAAGACCGCCAGCGGCGCCGCCGCCGACCACGCCGGCCAGGTCTGGGTGTACGACCCGCGCCACGAGACCATCGAGCTGGAGCTGATCTTCAAGCCGGGCGGCCGCTTCGACGGCCCCGACAACATCACCGTCTCGCCCTACGGCGGCGGCGTGATGCTGGCCGAGGACGGCGACGGCGAGCAGCACCTGATCGGCACCACCCGGGCCAACAAGCCGTTCGCGATGGCGCGCAACGCCTTCAACGACAGCGAGTTCACCGGCGTGACGTTCTCGCCCGACGGCCGCGTCCTGTTCGCCAACCGGCAGGAGGGGCCCGGCGTGACCTTCGCGATCACCGGCCCCTGGCACCGCCTGCGCGGCTGACCGGAGGCGCCCGCGAGCCCGTCCCCGGCGCGGGGGACGGGCTCGTTCGCGTCCGGGCGGCCGGTCGGATGCGGCTTCATGACCTTGGCCGTGGCACGATCGTCTTGCGGAGACGCATACAGGTGGAGACGCAGGCAGAAGGAGCCGATCGTGGTCGTGGTCTTCGTCCTGGCGGGGCTGGCCGTGCTGGGCGCCGTCGTGGCCCTCGCCATGGGCAAGGGCGGCGAGCTGGCCGGCATCCAGCCCGACCACGTGCCGCTGCCGCCGTTCAGCGGGCGGCCGCTGACCGGCGCGGAGGCGGCGGAGCTGCGGCCGCCGCACTCGCTGTGGGGCTACAACCCGGCCTTCACCGACGAGGCGATGCGGCGCATGGCGTACTCCCTCGCCGAGCGCGACGCGCAGGTGACCGCGCTGGAGCGGCAGCTCGCCGAGCTGCGCGCCGGCGGGCGGGAGGAACCGCCGCCGCTGCCGTGGGACGAGCCGGTCGAGCTGACCAAGGTGGAACGCGAGGAGGACGAATGAGCCGGGTGGCCGTGCACGCCGAGGCGAGCGGCCCGGCGTCCGCCGAGCGGGTGTTCGCGGTGCTGACCGACTGGCCCCGGCACGACGAGTGGATGCCGTTCACCCGCGCCGAGGGCGGCCGGGGGCACGGCGCGGAGGTGCGGGGGTGGACCGGCGTCGGCCCGCTGGGGTTCCTCGACACCATGGTCATCACCGACTGGCGGCCGGGCCGCCGGGTCGCGGTCCGCCACACCGGGCGCGTGGTGCGCGGCGAGGCGTGGTTCCGGGTCGAGCCGCTGCCGGACGGCGGCAGCCGCATCGTGTGGGCCGAGCTGGTCGAGCTGCCGCTCGGGCCGCTCGGACGGGCCGGCTGGCTGGTCGCCGGGCCGGTCGTGCGGGCTTTCATGGGGCTCGGGCTGCGGCGCCTCAGCCGCCTCGCGGCGCGTTCTGTCGGTGGCGTGCGGTAGGAACGGCGGGTGAGCATCGCGATCGTCGGCGAGGACGGGCTGGGCCGCTGCCCGTGGGGGCTGTCGGCCCCCGAATACGTGGCCTATCACGACGAGGAGTGGGGCTGCCCGGTCCGCGACGACCAGGGCCTGTACGAGCGGCTCTGCCTGGAGGCGTTCCAGTCGGGCCTGTCGTGGCTGACGATCCTGCGCAAACGCGAGGGGTTCCGCGCCGCGTTCGCCGGGTTCGACATGGCGAAGGTCGCCGCGTTCGGCCCTGACGACGTGGCCCGGCTGATGGACGACGCCGCGATCGTCCGCAACCGCGCCAAGATCGCCGCGGCGATCGGCAACGCCCGCGCGGCGCTGGAGCTGCCGGGCGGGCTCGCCGCGACGATCTGGAAGTACGCCGACCCCGGCGCGCCCGCGCCGGAGAGCCTGGCCGACGTCCCGGCGTCCACGCCCGCCTCCACGGCGCTGGCCAAGGAGCTGAAGGGGCACGGTTTCCGGTTCGTCGGCCCGACCACCGCCTACGCGCTGATGCAGGCGTGCGGGCTGGTCGACGACCACCTCACCGGCTGCCACCGGCGCGGCGCCTGCCGCTGAGGGGCGCCCTAGGGCGCCGGGCTCACCACCTTGCCGTCCCGGACGTCCAGGATGGGGGCGGGGTAGCCGCGCCGCCTCTCGGCGGGCAGCTCCCAGGGGCGGTGCACGAGCGGGGCCGCCACGCCCGCCAGCTCCGGGATGCAGGCGCGGACGTAGGCGCCGTCCGGGTCGAACCGGGCGGCCTGCCGCAGCGGGTTCAGCACCCGGTTCGGGCGGGTGTCGTGCCCGGTGCCGGCGACCCACTGCCAGTTGCCCGCGTCGTTCGGCAGGTCGCCGTCCACCAGCAGCGCGTCGAAGTGCGCCAGCCCGGCCCGCCAGTCGATCAGCAGGTTCCGGGTCAGGAACGACGCGGTGATCATCCGGGCCCGGTTGTGCATCCGGCCCTCGCGCAGGAGCCGGCGCATCCCGGCGTCCACGATCGGGAAGCCGGTGCGGCCCTCGCGCCAGGCGGCCAGGGCGTCGGCGTCGTCGTGCCAGGGGGCGCGGCGCGGCCGGTAGTCGGTGTGCCCGAGGCCGGGGAAGGCGGCGGTGGCCTGGTAGAAGAAGTCGCGCCAGGCGAGCTGGCGGGCGAACGGCTCGCCGTCGTCGCGGCGCGCGGCCGCCGCCACCTCCAGCGGCGAAACGCAGCCGAAGCGCAGGTAGGGGCCGAGCCGCGAGGTGCGGTCCGCCGCCAGGTCGTCGTCGCCGTAATGGGCCAGGCCGTCGCGCAGCCAGGCGCGCAGCCGCCGGCGGCCCGCCGTCTCGCCGCCCTCGGGCGGTTCGGGGGAGGCGCCCGCGGCGAACCGCTCCGCGATCGCCTCCAGCGCGGCGCCGTCGGACAGGTCGACCGGCTGGAGGCGGCGCGGCGCCGGGGCCGGGGAGCGCCACGGGGCAGCGCTCCACGCCTTCCAGTACGGCGAGAACACCCGGTAGTGGTCGCCGCCCGCCGGGGTGACCGCGCCGGGCGGCACGACCGTGACGCCCGGATGCGTCTCGACCCCGACGCGCTCCCCGGCCGCCAGCCGCTCCAGCCGGGCGAGGCGGCGGGCGGCGTACCGGCTGACGTCGCCGGCCAGGAAGATCTTCTCGGCGCCGGCCTCCCGGGCCGCGCGCACCGCCTCCTCGGCCGGGTCGCCGTGCCGCAGCAGCAGCCCGCCGCCGAGGCCGCGCAGCGTCGCGCGCAGGTCGGCCAGCGCGTCCACCAGGAAGCGGGCGCGGTTGGGCGAGCGGGCCAGCAGGGCGTCGTCGAACACGAACAGCGGGACGACGCGGCGCGCGCGGCACGCGGCGGCGAGGGCGGGGTTGTCGCGCACCCGCAGGTCGCGGGTGAACAGCATGACCGAGGTGTCCATCGGCCGGTATTCGCGGCCGGACCCGCCTCCGGTTGCAACCGGCACGCGATCCGCCCGCGATTTCCCTGAGGGGCCTAGGGTTTGCCCGGCGGGGAGGTGGCACGGTGACCGGTATGGGGCTCGGGGTCGGCGCGGTCGCGCGCCGGCTCGGCGTCGCGCCCTCGACGCTGCGCACCTGGGAGCGCCGCTACCGGATCGCGCCGAGCCGGCACACCGCCGGCGGCCACCGCCGCTACGACGAGACCGACGTGGCCCGCCTGGAGCTGATGCAGCGGCTCATCCTCGGCGGCGTCCCGCCGGAGGAGGCCGCCCGCGCGGCGCGCGCCGCCGGACCCGGCGAGCTGGCCGCGCCGCCCGCGCCGCCGGCCGCGGCCGTCCCGGCGGGGGAGGCGCCCGCGGTCCGGGCGCTGGTGCGGGCCGCGGCGGCGATGGACGCCGCCGCGATGCGGCGGCTCGTCCGGGACGCGCTGGACCGCGACGGCGTCGCGGGCGCCTGGCCGGGGCTGCTCGCCCCGGCGCTGATCGAGATCGGCGCGCGGCAGGCCGCGGGCGGAGTCCCGGTCGAGGTGGAGCACCTGCTGTCGGACTGCGTGCTGGGCGCGCTCGCCGCGGTGGCCGCGGCGGCGGGGCCGCCGGTGACGACCCGGCCGGTGCTGCTCGCCTGCGCCCCCGAGGAGCAGCACAGCCTGCCGGTGCAGGCGCTCGGCGCCGGGCTCGCGCAGGAGGGCCTGGAGGTGCGGGTGCTCGGCGCCCGGGTGCCCTATCCGGCGCTCGCGGGCGCGATCCGCCGCACCGGCCCGGCGGCGGTGTTCGTCTGGTCGTCGACGGCGGAGACCGGCGATCCCCGGCCGCTGGCGGACCTGCCGGGCACCCGCCCGGCGCTGCGGCTGATCGTCGGCGGGCCCGGCTGGGCGGACGGCGCCCTGCCCGCCGGGACGCGCCGGGTGCGCACCTACGCCGGCGCCGTCGCCGCGGCCCGCGCCGCCCTCGGCCTGGACTGATCTCCCTGCTCATTGCCCCGCGTGGGTTGCGCGCGCCCGCGAACCGGACTATGAACAAGTTTTGAAGAGGTTTTCGGCGGGGGGAACGCGATGGAGCGGCGGGCGGCCACGACGGCCACAGCGGGCGCGGCGCGGCGGCTCGCGCGCGGCGAGGAGGACGCGCTCGCCGAGTGCCAGGCCGCGCTCGGCCCGGCGCTGCGCCGCTTCCTGCGCCACCGGGTGCCGCCCGACCTGGTCGACGACGTGATCCAGTCGGTGCTGCTGGAACTGTGGCGCTGCCGGGACCGGTTCGACCCGGACCGCGGCCTGGAGGCGTGGGCGCTCACCATCGCCCGCCGCCGCGCCGTCGACCACCTGCGCGCGCTGCCGCCGCCGGCGCTGCCGCTCACCGCGGCGACCGAGCGCCCCGCGCCGGACGCCGCCGACCGGATCGCCCGCCGCCAGGACGTGCGGCGGGCGCTCGCCGCGCTGCCCGCGGCGCAGCGCGAGGCGCTCGTGCTCGCCTACTACGGGGACCTCGGCCAGCGGGAGATCGCGCGGCGGCTCGGCGCCCCGCTCGGCACCGTCAAGGCGCGCACGGCGCGCGGCCTGCGCCGCCTCGGCGTCCTGCTCGGGGCCTGAGCCGCCTTCACGACAGGGGGAGACCATGCTCATCCAGCCGATCCCGCGGCAGGCCGTGCCGCGGCCGAAGGTGGCGGTGTCCAGCTGCCTGCTCGGCGAACCGGTCCGCTACAACGGCGGCCACAGCCGCCACCGCTTCCTCACCGACGAACTGGCCGGGTACGTCGACTGGGTCCAGGTCTGCCCGGAGATGGAGATCGGGCTCGGCGCGCCCCGGCCCACGCTGCGGCTGACCACCGACACCGGCGAGCCCCGCCTCACCACCAAGGACCGGGCGCACGACCACACCGCCGCCATGACGGAGCTGGCCGAGCGGCGCGCGGCGGCGCTGCCGGACCTGGACGGCTGGGTGCTGAAGTCCCGCTCGCCGAGCTGCGGCCCGCGCGGGGTGTCGCGCTACCGCAAGGACATGCCGGTCGACCGGCGCGGCGCCGGGATCTTCGCGGCCCGCCTGGCCGAGCTGCGCCCGGCCCTGCCGATCGAGGAGGACGGGCGGCTGAACGACCCGGTGCTGCGCACCCACTTCCTCACCCGGATCTTCGCCCACGCCCGGCTGCGCGCGCTGTTCGAGGGGGACTGGGCGCCGCGCGACCTGGTCGCCTTCCACTCCGCGCACAAGCTGCAGATGCTGGCGCACGACCCGGAGGGCTACCGGGCGGCGGGGCGGATCGTGGCGCGGGCGGGCGACCGGCCCCGGGCCGAGCTGGCGGCCGACTACACCGAGGTCTTCGCCGCCGCGTTCGCGCACCGGCCCCCGCGCGGCCGGCACGTGAACGCGCTGATGCACGTCTACAGCCCGATGAGCCGGGTGCTGGACGACGCCCGCCGCCACGACATCACCGGCGTCATCGAGGCGTACGGGCGGGGCGAGGTGCCGCTGGAGGTCCCGATGGCCCTGCTGCGGCACCACGCCCGGGGCGAGGACATCGCCTACCTGGACGCCCAGACCTACTTCGAGCCCTTCCCGGCGGCCCTCGCGCCCCGCTAGCGGCCCTCGAAGACCGGCTGCTCCTTCTTCAGGAACGCCTCGGTGGCGTTGCGGTGGTCGGCGGTGCGGGCCAGCTCGTCCTGCAGCACGGCCTCCTGCTCCAGCGCGGCGGGCAGGTCGCTCGTCGCGGCGTGGTTCAGGGCGGCTTTGACGGCGGCGTAGGAGGCGGTCGGGCCCGCCGCGAGCCGCTGGGCGAGCCGCAGCGCCGCCGCGGGCAGCTCGTCCGCCGGCACGACCTCGGTGATCAGCCCGAGCTCCAGCGCCCGCGGCGCCTTGACGGGCTCGGCGAGCAGCAGCAGCTCGGCGGCCTTGGCGCGGCCGGCCAGGCGCTGCAGCGTCCACGACAGGCCGCTGTCGGGCGCCAGGCCGATCCTGGTGAAGGCGGTGGCGAACGAGGCCTTCTCCGAGGCCACCACGAGGTCGCAGGCGAGCGCCAGCGACATCCCGGCCCCGGCCGCGACGCCGTTCACGCCCGCCACCACCGGCTTGGCCATCGTGGCGATGGTCTCCACGATCGGGTTGTAGTGCTCGCGCACCGTGCCGTTCAGGCCCCGGCCCGCCGCGAGGTGGTCGGCGTGGGTGCGCAGGTCCTGGCCCGCGCAGAACGCCCGTCCCTCCCCGGTCAGCAGCACCGCGCGGGCGCCCTGGTCGGCCGCCGCCCGCTCCACCGCCGCCCGCAGCGCGACCTTCATCTCGTCGGTCAGCGAGTTCATCGCCTCCGGCCGGTTCAATGTGATGATCGCCACATCGCCGGCCAGGTCGTACCGCACGCTCTCAGACACCGTTGTCCTCGCAATCTGTTCGGGACGCTCCCCGGCAACGATCGGCGAAACGGGGTGCGCCGGGCAAGTGCCGCACCCCCCGCGCGTCCGGGAACGGCGTGGCAGGAGGCCGGTGCAGGCCCTGTTCGCCCGATCTGGATGCTGATCGTTACCACTTCGCGCCCGGAACACGAGATAATGGACCACTACTGATGACGCGGATGCGACAGGCGGCCACGCGGCCAACGGTGCCCGGAGGCCCCACGCGGCCCTAGGCAGGAAGGGGATGCACGCATGGCGGCGATGAAGCCGCGGACGGGAGACGGTCCGCTCGAAGTGACCAAGGAGGGGCGCGGCATCGTCATGCGGGTCCCGCTGGAGGGCGGCGGCCGTCTGGTGGTCGAGCTGACCCCTGATGAGGCCAAGGACCTCGGCGACGCCCTCAAGCAGGTCGTGGGCTGACGGCCTCGTGCCCTAGGACGCGGTGCAGGTCCCGGCGAGCCCGGGACCCGCGCCGCCCACGCTGAACCGCAACACCACCGGGGGGACCACCGACCATGCCGATCGAGACGCGGGTGCGCGCCGCCGACGGACGCCTCTCGCAGGTGCCCGCGGAGGTCTACGCGGTACCGGTCCGCTCCGGCCCGGCGGCCCCCGCCGCCGAGATCGCCGCGGAGCTGCCGTTCACCCTGGACGAGCTGCTCGGCCTGCACAAGGCCAAGGGCGAGCCCGGCGAGATCGTCTCCACCCCCGTCCGGGTCGGCGGGGAGATCCGCGAGCTGCTGCTGTACGGCGTCGGCGACGCCGGACCCGCGGACCTGCGCAAGGCGGGCGCGGCGGTCGCCAGGCGCGGCAAGGGCCGCGCCTCCCTCGCGGCCGGGGTGCCGGACGGCGACCTGGCCGCCTTCGTCGAAGGCGCGTTGCTCGCCTCCTACACCTTCACAGTGTCTTCCCGGCACGGAGCTGGCGGTTCTCCGCCCGACAAGGGCCCGCTCGGTGAGCTGATCGTGCTGACCGAGGCCGGCCCCGCCGCCGGTGAGCAGGCCCTCGCGCGCGGCGTCGCCCGCGCCGGCGCCACCGCCCTGGCCCGCGACCTCGCCAACACCCCGTCGGGCGAGAAGGACCCGTCCTGGCTGGCCGAGCGGGCTTCGCGGCTCGCCGGCGGCGCCGGGCTGACGGTCCGGGTGCGCGACGAGAAGGAGCTCGCCGAGGGCGGCTTCGGCGGCCTGCTGGCGGTCGGCGCCGGCTCGCCCCGCCCGCCCCGGCTGATCGAGATCTCCTATGACCCGGGCGACGCCGACCGGCACGTCGTGCTCGTCGGCAAGGGCATCACCTTCGACAGCGGCGGCCTGTCCCTGAAGCCCAACGACAACATGAAGCTCATGAAGACCGACATGGCGGGCGGCGGCGTCGTCATCGCGGTCATGGGTGCGTTGCGCGACCTCGGCGTCCGGGCGAAGGTCACCGGGCTGGTCGCGGCGGCGGAGAACATGCCGTCGGGCTCGTCGATGCGGCCCGGCGACGTGATCACGCACTTCGGCGGCACCACCTCCGAGGTCCTCAACACCGACGCCGAGGGCCGGCTGGTGCTGGGCGACGCGCTCGCCTACGCCGACGCCGAGCTGGACCCCGACGTGATCGTGGATGTGGCGACGCTGACCGGCGCCGCCAAGGTCGCGCTCGGTCTGCGGCACGGCGCGCTGTTCGCCAACGACGACGCCCTCGCCGACGCGCTCACCGAGGCCGGCCGCGCCGCGGGCGAGCCGCTCTGGCGGCTGCCGCTGGTGGAGGACTACCGCGCCGCGATCGACTCCGACGTGGCCGACATCAACAACATCGGCCGCGGCGGCTACGGCGGTGGCGCGATCACCGCCGCGCTGTTCCTGCGCGAGTTCGTCGGCGATCGCGCCTGGGCGCACCTGGACATCGCCGGCCCCGGCCGCGCCACCGGCGACGACGCCGAGATCACCAAGGGCGCCACCGGCTTCGGCGCCCGCCTCCTGCTGGACTGGCTGAGCGGCACCGCCTGACCTGCCTGGAAACGGCCCCCGCGCCATCGCGGGGGCTTTTTTCGTTCCCCGACCAATCCGCGCCGGCGGCCGCTCCGAATAGCGGTCATGAGGAACGAGGGAGAGCGGCCCGGCCTGCTGATCGCGGCGCTGGCCGGCGTGCTCGCCGGCGCGGTCGCGCTCGGTGTCGCCGAATTGGCCGCCGCCTTCGTCCGGCCGCAGGCCGCGCCGCTCATCGCGGTGGGCGGCGCCGGGATCGACCTGACGCCCGAGTGGCTGAAGCACTTCGCCATCCGCGCCTTCGGCACCCACGACAAGCAGGTGCTGCTCGGCGGCCTGGCCGCGGGCGCGGCCGTCTTCGCGGCGCTGTTCGGCGTGGCGGGACGGTTCCGCCGTGCCGCGGGCGCCGCGGGGTTCGCCGCCTTCGGGCTGCTCGGCGCCGTCGCGGCGCTGACCAGGCCGGTCGCCGGGCCGGCGGACACGGTCCCGGTGCTGCTCGGCATGATCGCCGGGATCGCGGCCCTGTTCCTGCTGCTCTCCCTCGCCCCGGCGGCCGGGGTACGCGGCGTGGACAGTGACGCGGGCCGTCGCGTGTTCCTGGCCGCCGCGGGCGGGGCGGCGGCGGTGGCGGCGTCGGCCGGGACGCTCGGGCGGGTGCTGACCTCCCGGCGCGACGTCGCCGCCGCCCGCCGCGCCGTCAGGCTGCCGGCCGCCGCCAAGCCCGCGCCGCCGCTGCCGGCGGGCGCCGACCTGCGCGTCCCGGGCCTCACCCCGTTCGTCACCCCGAACAAGGACTTCTACCGCGTCGACACCAACCTGGTGCTGCCGCAGGTCGATCCGGAGCAGTGGACGCTGCGCGTGCACGGCCTGGTCGACCGGCCGTTCGAGATCTCCTTCGCCGAGTTGCTGCGGCGCCCGCTGGAGGAGCACGACATCACGCTGACCTGCGTGTCCAACGAGGTCGGCGGCCCCTACGCCGGGCAGGCCCGCTGGCTGGGGGTGCCGCTCGCCGGGCTGCTGCGCGAGGCGGGGGTGCGCGCGGGCGCCGACCAGGTCTTCAGCCGGTCCGCCGACGGGTTCACCGTCAGCACCCCGCTGCCGGCCGTCCTGGACGGCCGGGACGCGCTGCTCGCGGTCGGCATGAACGGCGAGCCGCTGCCCGTCGCGCACGGCTTCCCGGCCCGGCTCGTCGTGCCCGGCCTGTACGGCTACGTGTCGGCGACCAAGTGGGTCGTCGACCTCAAGGTCTCCCGCTTCGCCGACGACCGGGCGTACTGGACCCGGCGGGACTGGGCCGACCACGCCCCGATCAAGACGATGGCCCGGATCGACCTGCCGAAGGCGTTCGCGAACATCAAGGCGGGCCGGGTCCCGATCGCCGGGGTCGCCTGGGCGCAGCACCGGGGCATCGACGCGGTCGAGGTGCGGGTGGACGACGGCCCCTGGCGGCGCGCCCGGCTCGCACCGGTCCCCAATACCGACACCTGGCGGCAGTGGTTCCTGGAATGGGACGCCGCCCCCGGCAACCACCGGATCGAGGCGCGTGCCATCGACGGCACCGGCGCGGTCCAGACCTCTCAACGTGCCGAGCCCTTCCCCTCCGGGGCCTCGGGCCGGCACTCCACCGTGGTCACGATCACGTGACCCGGCACTACGGAACAAAGGAAACGATCATGAAGATGCGCACGCTCGGCTCCGGCCTCCTCGCCACCGGCCTCGCCCTCGGCCTGGCCGCCTGCGGCGGCGGCGACGACAAGTCCGATTCCGCGGCGCCGCCGGCCTCGTCGTCCGCGGCGGCGCCCGCGAGCGGCCCGGCGGCGACCGGCCCGTTCGGCCCGGCCTGCTCCTCGGTGCCGGCCTCGGGCAAGGGCAGCTTCGCCGGCATGGCGCAGGACCCGGTGGCGACCGCCGCGTCCAACAACCCGGCGCTGTCCACGCTCGTCACCGCCGTCAAGAAGGCGGGCCTGGCCGACACGCTGAACTCGGCGGCCGGCATCACCGTGTTCGCGCCGACCAACGACGCGTTCGCCAAGATCCCCAAGAAGGACCTGGACGCGGTGCTCGCCGACAAGAAGAAGCTGACGAGCATCCTCACCTACCACGTGGTGCCCGGGAAGCAGGCCCCGAGCGCCCTGGCCAACGGCGACTTCAAGTCATTGCAGGGCGGGCAGGTCATGACCTCCGGTTCCGGCGAGTCCTACAAGGTCAACGACACCGCCAACGTGGTCTGCGGGAACGTGCCGACGCGCAACGCGACCGTCTACATCATCGACTCGGTCCTGATGCCGAAGTGACCCGATGAGCGGTTCGCCACCAATCCGTGCAGGCACCCGGCTACGAATGGCTCCTGTGGACCTACCGCACGCGCGCGACACCCGGTTCCGCGGCCCCGGCCGCGGGACCGGCCCCGAGGACGATCTGGCCGGGCTCGTCGGCCGGGTCGCCCGGGGCGACGAGAGCGCCTTCGCCGAACTGTACGAGCACGTCTCGGGGCCGGTCTACGGGCTCGTCCTGCGGGTCCTGCGCGACCCGGCGCAGGCCGAGGAGGTCGCCCAGGAGGTGCTGGTCGAGGTGTGGCGCACCGCGTCGCGGTTCGACCCCGGCCGGGGCGGCGCGCTGGCCTGGACGATGACCATGGCGCACCGCCGCGCGGTGGACCGGGTCCGCTCGGCGCAGGCCGCCTCGGACCGGGAGGAGCGCGCCTACCGCGCGGACGTCCCGGCGTTCGACGAGGTCACCGAGCAGGCCGAGGCGCGGATGGAGGCCGAGCGGGTCCGCCGCTGCCTCGGCGGCCTCACGGAACTGCAGCGGGAATCGGTGACGCTGGCCTACTACGGTGGTTACACCTACCGTGAGGTGGCCGAACTGCTCGGCGCCTCGCTGGGCACCGTGAAGACGAGGATGCGCGACGGGCTGATCCGGATGCGCGACTGCCTGGGGGTGAACCGGTGACGCAGCCTTCGCACACCGTGCACACCCTTTCGGGCACCTATGCCCTGAACGCGCTCGACCCGGAGGAGCGCCGCGAGTTCGAGGCGCATCTCGCCGAATGCGACACCTGCGCGCAGGAGGTCCGGGAACTGCGCGAGACCACGGCGCGGCTCGGCGCCGCCGCGGCGGGCCGGGCGCCCGACGGCCTGCGCGCGAAGGTGCTCGCCGAGGCCGCCCGCACCCGCCAGGCGCCGCCCCGCCTGGAGGCGCGGCCCGCCGCCCGCCGCCCCGGCCCGGCGCTGCTCGGCCTCGCCGCGGCCGCCTGCCTGGTGATCATGCTGGCGCTCGGCGTGGCCGCCTACCGCGCCGACCAGCGCGCCGACCGGGTCCAGGCGCAGCGCGACGAGGTGTACTCGGTGCTCGCCGCGCCCGACGCCCGCGCCGCCACCGGGCCCGTCAGCACGGGCGGGCGCGGCACCGTCGTGGTGTCGCGGCAGCGCGACAGGGCCGTGGTGGTGATGGCGGGCCTCGCCCGGGCGCCGTCCGCGCGGACCTACGAGCTGTGGCTGATGGGGGAGGGCGAGCCGAAGCCGGCCGGGACGATGACGACCGCGTCCGCGCCGGTGGTGATCCAGCGCGTCGGCCGGGCCACCCAGATCGGGATCACCGTGGAGCCTGCGGGCGGGTCGGCGGCGCCGACCGGCGCACCGGTCTTCGCGGTCGAGTTGCCCGCTTGACCTGGGATTACTTGCTGCGGCGGTCCACGACGGGGACGGGGCGCCGCTGCCGGATCTGCTTGACCAGCTCGGGCAGCGTGACGTCCCAGCCGGGCCGCACCGCGAAGCACCACCGCGACGCCTGCGCCGCGCCCTCGGGCAGTGCGGCCGTCGGCGGCACGTCGCTCAGCGTCAGCGCGATCAGCAGCGGCCGGTCCGCGGTGCGGGCCAGCTCGGTCAGCTCGTCCGACCGCAGGAACACCAGGTAGTCCTGCTCGCCGCCCTTGCGCCGCCCCGGCACGCCGCGCCGCAGCGCCGCCAGCGACGCAACCTCGTCCCACGGCAGGACGCGGTCGGCGCGGCGCGGCAGCGGCCAGCGCGCCGGGCGCCGCACCCCGCCGGCGTCCAGCACCAGCACCGGGCGGCGCGCCGCCATCCCGCCGAGCGACACCAGCGCCGCCGTCCCGAACAGCGCCACCCCGACCACGCCGAGCAGCACGAACGCGGCGCTGCCGAGGCCGAAGCCGCGCAGCACCCCGCCCGAGACGAACCCCGCCGACGCCAGCGCCAGGATCGCGCAGGCCAGCACCTGCCCGGCGGCGCGCCACGTCGGCCGCGTCCGCACCTCGAACTCCTGGACGGGCGGCGCCTGGTTCACCGGTCGCGCTTGACGGCGCAGAGCAGCCCGTCGCCGACCGGCAGCAGCATCGGCACCAGCCGCTCGTCGTCGCGGATCATCCGGCCGACCTCGCGGATCGCCTCGGTCTCGGGGTCGCGGTGCCCGGGGTCGGCGACCCGGTCGCCGAACAGCGCGTTGTCGAACGCCACCACGCCGCCCGGCCGCAGCAGCCGCAGCGCCGCCGTCAGGTACTCGGGGTACTCGTGCTTGGCCGCGTCGCAGAACACCATGTCGTAGGCGCCGTCGGTGAGCCGCGGCAGCACCTCCAGCGCCCGGCCGACGATCATCCGGGTGCGGGACGCGCTGAGACCGGCCTCGCGGTAGGCCATCTTGGCCAGCCGCTGGTTCTCGTGGTCGACGTCGACGCTGGTCAGCACCGCGTCCCGGGCCATGCCGCGCAGCAGCCAGATGCCCGACACCCCGCACCCCGAGCCGATCTCCACGACCGTGCGGGCGTTCAGCATGGTCGCCAGGAACCGCAGCGCGGCACCGCCGGCCGCGCCGATCGGCGTCGCGCCGACGTCCTCGCCCCAGCGCCTCGCGGTGAGGAGCGGTTCGTCTTCGGGGAGGAATTCCTCCACGTAGGCCCGGGTGGCCTGAATGGCGTCGATGGTTGCCTCCTCGCGGGACCCCCGCCTGGCTCATGCTGGACAAGACCCTATCGCTGACCGGGAACCAACCGGCGGTTCAGCGCGTTCAAACCAGCGATGGCGTCCGCTCCTGCCAGGGACGGACGGCAACGCCCCAGCCCAGGCGCGACCGTGTCGTTCCATAGCGACAGCAATGGTCATCAGAGAGGAACAACCCGGCACCATGGGAGTGGCAGCACTGACATTCAAGGGCGCTGTGGGAGCCCGCGCGGCCGCACGTGAGAACGTTCCCGAGGCGGAATGGGCCCCGCCGTCGTGGGAGCAGGTCGTCGAGCAGCACTCGGCCCGGGTGTACCGGCTCGCCTACCGGCTGACCGGCAACCAGCACGACGCCGAGGACCTCACCCAGGAGGTCTTCGTCCGGGTGTTCCGCTCGCTGTCGAACTACACGCCCGGCACGTTCGAGGGCTGGCTGCACCGCATCACCACCAACCTGTTCCTGGACGGCGCGCGCCGCAAGCAGCGCATCCGCTTCGAGGGGCTGGCCGACGACGCCGCCGAGCGGCTGCAGGGCCGCGAGCCGACCCCGGCGCAGGCGTTCGACGACCGCAACTTCGACGCCGACGTGCAGGCCGCGCTCGACGCGCTCGCGCCCGAGTACCGGGCCGCCGTCGTCCTGTGCGACATCGAGGGCCTGTCCTACGAGGAGATCTCGGCGACCCTCGGTGTCAAACTGGGAACCGTGCGCAGCCGCATCCACCGCGGGCGGGCGCAGCTGCGCGCCGCACTGGCGCACCGCGCGCCGCAACGGCGCGGGGCCACCGAGGCCGTCTGAGCGCCGGCCGCACGAGCAAGGGGCGCCGCCGCGCGCCCAACGCGTGACGATCTGACCGATGAGGGAGCCGCGTGAGTTGTCTGGGGGAGCGTCTGACCGCTCTGGTCGACGGTGAGCTGGATCATGACGAGCGCGACCGCGTGCTCGCCCACCTCACCCGCTGCGCCGACTGCAAGGCCGAGGTCGACGCGCAGCGCGCGCTGAAGAGCCGGCTGCGCGGCCTGGCGGGCGCGCCGCTGCACGACCCCGCGGGGGACCTGCCGTCAGGGGACCTGACGGCCCGGCTGCGCGCCCTGGGCGACCCGGGCGCCACCAGGCCCGACGCCGTGCCCGGCGGCCTGCCCGCCGGCATGGCGATCCCGCCGGTGCCCCGCCACACCCGCCCGCCGCGCCCGGCCGCGACCCGGCCGCGCGACACCCGGCCGCTCGCCCGCGCCGGCGCCCGCGCCGCCGCGCCGGTCCGCCCGCACCGCCGCCGCGCCCTGGCCGTCGGCGCCGCCACCTTGTTCATCGGGCTCGGCGGGGCCTCCTACGCGGCCGGCGGCCGCCACGACGAGCACCCCGTCAGCCCGGCCTTCGACCGGTTCGCCGTCGAGCACGCCCTCATCGCCGACGAGACCCCGGTGACGGACCCGCTGACCGACCTGCAGACCACGGCGCCGCAGCCGTAACCGGACTCGTCCCGCGCCACCCGGTCAAGGGCCGGGTGGCGCCCGCACGCGATCGTTGATCAGGTCCTCAGGCTAGGCTCAGATGAGGCTTACGTTCGCCACATGCCGGTTTGGGCAGCATGGGGGCAGACGGTTGAGGATCCATGCTCGGTAGGAGAGATGGGGATGACGGAACAGAACCGCGGGCCGGTCAAGGCGTCGTCGGAGGACGACGACCTCGTCCCCGGGTTCGGGCCTGAGGAGCCGCACGAGGAGAAGTCGCCCGGCGAGCCCAAGGCGGAGGGTCCCCAGCCGACGGTGGTCGACCAGGAGATCGTCCTGCCCGAGGAGGCCCCCGAGCCGCCCGGCAAGGGCGACCGGCTGGTCGCCGGGTTCGCGCCGCCGGACGCCCCGGACGAGCGCGAGCGGACCCCGGCCCCGCAGGACGACCCGCCGCCGGTGATGCTGGACAAGCCGCTTCCGCCGCAGTCGCAGGCGTACTCGCAGCAGCCGCCGCCTCCGGACGCGCGCCCCCGGCCCGGATTCGTCCCGCACGACCAGCAGCAGCCCCGGCAGGGCGGCGCCCCCTACGGGTGGGGCGGCCCGCCGCAGGGGCACCAGCAGCCGCCGCCCGCGCCGCCGGGCCCCGGCGGCATGCCCTACGACCGCGGGCCCTGGCCGGCGTCCGGCTACGGGCAGCCGCCGGGCGGCCCGAACTGGTCGCCGGTGCCGCCGCCGCCCTCGTCCTCGCGGGGCGGTCCCGGCCTCGGCGTGCTCGCCGTCATGGCGCTGATCGTGGCGCTGGTCGCGGGCGGCGTCGGCGCCGGCATCGGCGTCATGGCCTCCGGCGACGACAACGGCCGCACCGTCAGCCTCGGCGGCAGCACCGGCGCCGGCCCCGCCGCCAAGAACCGGCCGCCGGACTCGGTCGCCGGCGTGGCGCAGAAGGTGCTGCCGAGCGTCGTCATGATCCGGGTGCGGTCCGGTCAGGGCGAGGGCACCGGCACCGGGTTCATCGTCAACGGCGGCTACATCATCACCAACAACCACGTGGTGTCCGGCGCCGAGCAGGGCGGCGAGATCCAGGTGGTGTTCAACGACAAGAAGACGCTGCCCGCCACGATCAAGGGCCGCGACCCCGGCTCGGACATCGCGGTGCTGAAGCCGTCCGGCCAGCACTCGCTGCCCGCCCTGGCCGTCGGCGACTCCGACGCCCTGGCGGTCGGCGACCCGGTCATCGCGATCGGCTCGCCGCTCGGCCTGCAGGGCTCGGTCACCACCGGCATCATCTCCTCGATGAACCGCGCGGTGCCCACCCGCGGCGAGGGCGGCGACGGCTCGGTGCTGAACGCCATCCAGACCGACGCCGCGATCAACCCCGGCAACTCCGGCGGCCCGCTGGTGGACGCCAAGGGCCAGGTCATCGGCGTCAACACCGCGATCGCCACGCTCGGCGGCCAGCAGCTCGGCGGCGAGCAGCAGAGCGGCAGCATCGGCCTCGGCTTCGCCATCCCGATCAACCAGGCCAAGCGGGTCGCCGAGGAGATCATCAACCACGGCTCGGCGCGCCGCGCGCAGCTGGGCATCGGCATCGACACCGGCTTCCCCGGCCCCGGCGTGCGCATCACCGACCGGCCGACCGGCAACGTCCCGCCGATCGTCAAGGGCGGCCCGGCCGACAAGGCGGGCCTGAAGCCCGGCGACGTCATCGTCAAGATGGGCGACCAGCCGATCGAGTCGTCCCCGGACCTGCTCGCGCAGGTGCGCAGCCACGCACCGGGCGACAAGGTGAAGCTCACCTATCAGCGCGGTGGCAAGGAGACGACGGTCGAGCTCACACTCGGCGCCGCCAACTAGGCCCGGGCCGGACCCGTCCGGCCTGGGGATACGCTGGGGGGACCGGACCCGTGACGGGGCCGGTCCCCCGGCAGGTCTTGTGGAGGACGCGTTGTTCGACGTCGGAATCGGCGAGATGGCCGTGCTCGTCGTGCTGGCCCTGGTGATCTTCGGTGACAAGCTGCCGCAGGCCGCCGGCCAGGCCGGCCGCGCGCTGCGCCAGCTGCGCCAGATGGCCAACAGCGCCAAGGCCGACCTGCAGGAGGGCCTCGGCCCGGAGTTCAAGGACTTCGACGTCGCGGACCTCAACCCCAAGACCTTCGTCCGCAAGCACCTGTTCGAGGACCCCGACGAGCCGGGCCACACCGCCAACGGCGCCGCGATCTTCGACGACGAGCCCTACGCCACGGCGGGGGCGGGCCTGGACTACGGCGAACGCCCGCCCTTCGACAACGAGGCGACCTGAGCCGAACGCCGAAGGCCCCGCCGGACCACGGTCCGGCGGGGCCTTCTGCTTGCCCGGCCGCTTAGAACTTCGCCTTGGGGGCGATGCCCAGCGACATGCCCGCCAGGCCGCGGGAACGCCCGCCGATCTTGTCGGCGATGGTGCGGAGCTCCTTGGCGGCCTCGGCGTCGGGGTCGGCGAGGACGAGGGGCCTGCCGTTGTCGCCGCCCTCGCGCAGGCGCGGGTCGATCGGGACCTGGCCGAGCAGCGGGACGCGGGTGCCGAGGGTCTGGGTGAGGGCGTCGGCGACGGTCTGGCCGCCGCCCGCGCCGAAGATGTCCTGGCGCTCGCCGCAGTGCTCGCAGGTCAGGTAGGACATGTTCTCGATCACGCCGACGACCTGCTGGTGCGTCTGGGCGGCGATGGCGCCGGCCCGCTCGGCGACCTCGGCGGCGGCCTGCTGCGGGGTGGTGACGACCAGGATCTCCGCGGACGGCAGCAGCTGCGCCACCGAGATCGCGATGTCGCCGGTGCCCGGGGGCAGGTCCATCAGCAGGATGTCCAGGTCGCCCCAGTAGACGTCGGCGAGGAACTGCTGCAGCGCGCGGTGCAGCATCGGGCCGCGCCACACCACCGGCTGGTTCCCGGCGGTGAACATGCCGACCGAGATGACCTTCACGTCGTGCGCGGTCGGCGGCAAGATCATGTCCTCGACCTTGGTGGGCGGGTGCTCCACGCCGAGCATGCGCGGCACCGAGTGGCCGTAGATGTCGGCGTCCACGACGCCGACCTTGCGGCCCTGGGCGGCCAGGGCGGCGGCCAGGTTCACCGTGACCGAGGACTTGCCGACGCCGCCCTTGCCGCTGGCCACCGCGTAGACCTTGGTGAGGGAGTTGGGGCGGGCGAAGGGGATCTCCTTGACGGCCTCGCCGCCGCGCAGCTTGGTCTGCAGCGCCTTGCGCTGCTCCTCGTTCATCACGTCGAGCTCGACGTGGACGGAGGTGACGCCCTCCAGCCGCTGCACGGCCTCGGTGACGTTCCTGGTCAGGGTGTCCTTCATCGGGCAGCCGGCCACCGTGAGGTAGATGCCGACCTGCACCGCGCCGTCCGGCGCGATCTCGACGTTCTTCACCATGTCGAGCTCGGTGATGGGCTTGCGGATCTCAGGGTCGTTGACCGTGGCGAGCGCCGCGGACACCTGCTCGATCGTCAACTGGTGGGCCATGCCCCCCATGGTATGAACTCCCGGGGAGTACCCGTGACCCGGGGAGCGCAAACCCGGCCCGGGCAGGGGCGCGCGCGGGCGTACCATCGGGACGTGACAACGCCGTCCAGTGCCGAGCCGGCCGTCTGGCGCACCCTGCTGCGCGCCCAGGTGCTGATCTCCCGCCGTCTGCAGGCCCTGCTGCTGGCCGAGCACGATCTCGCGCTCGGCTCCTACGAGGTGCTGCGGCATCTCGGCGAGTCCCCGAACGGCAAGCTGCGCATGAACGACCTGGCAGACCGGGTGCTGCTGTCGCGCAGCGGTCTCACCCGCCTGGTCGACCGGATGCAGCGCGAGGGCCTGGTGGCGCGGGCGTCGTGCGCCAGCGACGCGCGCGGTCTGTTCGCGGTGCTGACGCCCGCGGGGCGGGCCCGGCTGGACGCGGCGACCCCCACCTACCAGCAGGCGGTGCGCGAGTACCTGCTGAGCCGGCTGGACCAGGACGACCTGGAGCAGTTCGGTGTGATTTTGGACAAGCTGGCCGACGAGCCGGCCTGCGTGCCCTAGATCTGCTCGCGGAGCTGGTCCTTGCCGTCCAGCTCCTTGGCCATCTGCTGGAGCTCCGAGCGCAGGAAGTCGCGGGTGGCGACCTCGCTGAGCGCCAGGCGCAGGGCCGCGATCTCGCGGGTCAGGTACTCGGTGTCGGCGATGCTGCGCTCGTTGCGGGCCCGGTCCTGCTCGTACTGGACGCGGTCGCGGTCGTCCTGCCGGTTCTGCGCGAGCAGAATCAGCGGGGCGGCGTAGGACGCCTGCAGCGACAGCATCAGCGTCAGGAAGATGAACGGGTAGGGGTCGAAGCGCAGCGGCGCGGGCGCCACCAGGTTCCACAGGATCCACAGCGCCACGAACACGGTCATGTAGACCAGGAAGCGGGCGGTGCCGAGGAAGCGGGCGATGCGCTCCGACAGCCGCCCGAACGACTCGGGGTCGTAGTGCGGGCGGGGCAGCAGGGTGCGGCGCAGCTCGCGCGGCTGGTCCAGGCGGTCGCTCACCGCGTCCCCCCGGCCTCGTCGGCGGTGGCCTCCATGACCGTCTCGCGCCAGTCCTCGGGCAGCAGGTGGTCCAGCACGTCGTCGATGGTGACGGCGCCGAGCAGGTGCCCGTTCTCGTCGACGACCGCGCCCGCGACCAGGTTGTAGGTGGCCAGGAACGTCGCGACGGCCTCCAGCGTCATCGTCGGGCGCAGCGGGTCCAGCTCGGTGTCGACGATCCCGGCGACCAGCGTCGGCGGCGGCTCGCGCAGCAGCCGCTGGAAGTGCACGGTGCCGAGGTAGCGGCCGGTCGGGGTCGCGGTCGGCGCCCGGCACACGTACACCTGCGCGGCGAGCGCGGGGTTGAGGTCGGGGGTGCGGATGCGGGCCAGGGCCTCGGCGACGGTGGCGTCGGGCGGCACCACGACCGGCTCGGTGGTCATCAGGCCGCCGGCGGACTCGTCGTCGTAGGTGAGCAGCCGGCGCAGCGGCGCGGCCTCGTGCGGCTCCATCAGCGTGAGCAGCCGCTCGCGCTGCTCGGTGGGCAGCTCGCCGAGCAGGTCGGCGGCGTCGTCGGGGCCCATCGCCTCCAGCACGTCGGCGGCGCGGTCGGCCTCCAGCTTGCCGAGGATCTCGATCTGGTCGTCCTCGGGCAGCTCCTCCAGGACGTCGGCGAGGCGCTCGTCGTCGAGCGCGGCGGCGACCTCGGTGCGGCGCTTGGCGGGCAGCTCGTGCACGATGCCGGCCAGGTCGGCGGGCTTCATCCGCTCGAACGCGGCGATCAGCCCGGCGGCGCCCTGGCCGTGCTCGACGGCGGAGAAGCCCTCCACCGCGTTCCAGTCGACGATCATGCTCTCGCCGCCGCGGCGGCGCAGCCCGCGGCCGGTGTGCCGGCGCACCGCGACCTTGCCGATGAGCCAGTCGCGGGTGCGGGTCGGCTCCATCGCCACGTCCACCACCGAGACCGGGTCGCCGGACTCGCAGAGCCGGACGGTGCGGTCGAGCATCTCGGCGATGACGAGCGTCTCGGACTCGCGCTGCTGGAACCGGCGCATGTTCAGCCGGCCGTCGAAGATCACCGCGTCGGACTCGATCACGGTGACCCGGGTGACGGGCAGGAACACCGGCCGGCGCGGCCCGACCTCCACCACCAGCCCGAGCACGCGCGGCGGCCGGCCGCCGAGCCGCAGCGCCACCACGACGTCGCGCACCCGGCCGACCTGGTCGCCGGCCGGGTCGAACACCGCGATCCCGGCGAGCCGGGCGATGAACACCCGTGTCGCAGATGCGCTCATGGGCCAGAGCGTACCCGTGATCATGGAGGTCATCCGGGGGGAGACCGGTCGTTTGCCAGGGATGTCACATTCGCGGGCGCCGTCTCGTCTGCACGGTCGACAGCCGAACCGACCAGACGAAGGAGCCGGCATGGCCCGCATCTCCCTGGACCCGCCCCGCACCCTGCGCTACCGCCTGTACGCGCTGGTCAGCCGCCGCATGTTCGGCACGGAGGTGGACCCGCTGCGGGCGATGGGCCACCACCTGGGCGTCGCCACCGCCGACAGCGTCTTCGAGATGCAGGTCAAGCGGTGGAAGGCGCTCCCGGACGGGCTGAAGGACCTGGCGGTGATGGTCGCCTCCGTCAAGATCGGGTGCTCGTGGTGCGTGGACTTCGGCACCTGGGAGGCGACCACCCACGGCATCCCGCTGGCCAAGCTCGAAGCGGTGCCGCACTGGCGCGACAGCGAGCTGTTCACCGAGCGGGAGCGGCTGGTGATGGAGTACGCCGAGGCGATGACCGCCGACCCGCCGCAGGTCACCGACGAGATGGCCGAGGGGCTGCGCGGGTTCCTCAGCGAGAGGCAGCTCGTCGAGCTGACCATGATGGTCGCCGTCGAGAACCTGCGGTCGCGGTTCAACGCCGCCGCCGGGCTGACCGGGCAGGGCTTCAAGGAGCGGTGCGAGATCCCCGCCAGGGCGTGAAAGGCTCCGGGCATGAGCGAGGCGTTCGAGGAGCACCGCGGGCTGCTGTTCGCGGTGGCCTACCGCATCCTCGGCACCGCGGCCGACGCCGAGGACGTCGTCCAGGACACCTGGCTGCGCTGGGCGGCGGCGGCCCGCGCGGACGTCGCCGAGCCGAAGGCCTACCTGGTGCGGATCGCCACGAACCTGGCGCTGGACCGGCTGCGGTCGGCGCAGGTGCGCCGCGAGACCTACGTGGGCCCGTGGCTGCCCGAGCCGATCCTGACCGCGCCCGACGTCGCCGAGGACGCCGAGCTGGCCGAGTCGGTGTCGATGGCGCTGCTGGTGGTGCTGGAGACGCTCAGCCCGCTGGAGCGCGCGGTGTTCGTGCTGAAGGAGGTCTTCGGCTTCCCCCACGCCGAGATCGCCGCGGCGCTGGACCGGTCGGAGGCGTCGGTCCGCCAGCTCGGCGCCCGCGCCCGCAAGCACGTGCAGGCACGCCGCCCCCGGTACGAGACCGGGCGGGCGGAGCGGCGGGCCGCCTCCGAGCGGTTCCTGGAGGCGGCGCTCGGCGGCGACATCAACGGCCTGATGGAGGTGCTGGCGCCCGACGTCACGCTGTGGACCGACGGCGGCGGCAAGGTGCGGGCGGCGCTGCGCACCGTGCACGGCGCGGACAAGGTCGGGCGCTTCCTCGCGGCCGTCACCGGGGTGCCCTACGCCGGGGTCGAGCCTGCCGACATGCGCTACCGGCGCGCCGTCGTCAACGGCGAGCCGGCCCTGGTCGTCGACGGCCCGGACGGCCCCATCATCACCGTCTCGGTCGACGTGGACGACGCGGGCCGCATCGCCGCGATCCACCTGGTCTCCAACCCCGACAAGCTGCGCGCGGTCCGCACCGGCCGGGTGCTGCCGGTCTAGCGGTCGACCTTGCGGCGCTTGCCGCCGAACATCTTCGGCGGCGGCGCCGCGGTCGTCGCGGGGCTCGGCACCGGCCGCACCGAGGCGTAGCCGCCGGTGTAGGCGCCGGGCGACTCGGTGATCTCGTCGGTCGGGGTGAGGCGCACCACGTAGGACTCGGTGGCCCAGCGCTCGATCTGGCCCTCGTGGGTAGGGGCGTTCAGCCGCTCCTTGGCGAGGGCGGGCAGCACCTCGTCCCACCGCTCGGTGCCGGGCTCGACGCGCTCGCAGGCCGCCACGAACGTGATCAGCCGGCCGCCCTTGTCCTTGCTGCGCACGATCACCGTCACCCGCTCGGCCTCGGGCAGGCCCGGCAGCGGCTGCTCGCCGTCGCCGCCGGTCAGCACGTACGCCGACCCGTCGTGCCACACGTGCCAGGCGGCGCGCGGTTGCGGCAGGCCGGGCAGGTCCAGCCAGAGCAGCCCGGACTTCTTGGCCGCCTCCTCCACCAGTGCCGCGTTCAGCTCACCCATGCCGCCAGCGTCTCACATCACCCGGCTAACATCCGGCGCATGCGATCGCGACGGACGACCCTGGCGGTGCCGGGCAGCAACCCGCGCTTCATCGAGAAGGCGCAGGGCCTGCCCGCGGACGAGATCTTCCTGGACCTGGAGGACGCCGTCGCGCCGTCCGCCAAGGAGCAGGCGCGCGGCGCCGTCGTGCGGGCGCTGAACGAGGGCGACTGGACCGGCAAGGTGCGGGTGGTGCGGGTCAACGACCTGGAGACCCCCTACGCCTACCGCGACGTGATCGAGGTCGTGGAGGGCGCCGGCGCCAACCTGGACTGCGTCATGCTGCCGAAGGTGCAGGACCCCTCGCACGTGCAGTGGCTGGACCGGCTGCTCACCCAGATCGAGCGCGCCATGGGCTACGAGGCCGGCCGGATCGGCATCGAGGCGCAGATCGAGGACGCCCGCGGCATGGTGAACATCGACGCGATCGCGGCGTCGTCGCCCCGGCTGGAGACGCTGGTGTTCGGGCCCGGCGACTTCATGGCGTCCATCAACATGAGGACGCTCGTGGTGGGGGAGCAGCCGCCCGGCTACACCGAGGGCGACGCCTACCACTACATCCTCATGCGGATCCTGATGGCGGCGCGCGCACACGACCTGCAGGCGATCGACGGCCCCTACTTCAACGTGCGGGACGTGGACGCCTTCCGCCGCGTCGCGCAGCGGTCGGCGGCGCTCGGCTTCGACGGCAAGTGGGTGCTGCACCCCGCGCAGGTCGAGGCGGGCAACGAGGTGTTCTCCCCGGCGCAGGACGACTACGACCACGCCGAGCTGATCCTGGACGCCTACGAGCACGCCACCGCCGTGCAGGGGCGCGGCGCGGCGATGCTCGGCGACGAGATGATCGACGAGGCGTCCCGCAAGATGGCACTGGTGATCGCGGCCAAGGGCCGGGCCGCCGGGCTGACCCGCACCAAGGCGTTCGAGCCGCCGGAGGGCTGACCGGCCCTACGATTCCTCCCAGGCAGGCGGCATACGGGAGGCGGACGGATGACGGAACCGACGGATGTGGGCGGCTGGGTCCGGTACGCGCCGCCGCCGCAGCCGCGGGTGTGGGCGGTCCCGCCGCGGCCGGGCGTCCCCTTCCACCAGGTGGCGCGGACCGCCGCGCACCGCTGGTGGCGGCCGGTGCTGGCCGCCCTGGCGCTGGTCGGCGGCGGGCTGGTGGTGGCGATCACGCTGACGATCATCTCGATGATCATCACCGTGATCGCCACCGGCAAGGTGCCGCACGGCGAGGGCGGCAAGACCTTCGCGAACCCGACCGCGGACATGGCCATCAACCTGCTCATGCTGGCGCTGCTGCTGCCGGTGGCGCTGCTGGTCGCCTGGGGTGTGGAGCGGCGCCGCCCCGGCACGCTGGCGTCGGTGACCGGGCGGCTGCGCGTCCGCTGGCTGCTGGTCTGCTGCGGGGTGACGCTGCCGGTCATGGCCCTGTCCTACGCCGGCTCGATCCTGGCGGGGGAGATCGCCGGGGACCCTCCCGAGTACGGGCACTGGGTCGGCTGGAGCGCCTTTCTGGCCCCGGCGCTGGTGATCGTGCTGCTCGTCCCGTTCCAGTCGGCGGCCGAGGAGTTCGTGTTCCGCGGCTGGATCCTGCAGGCGGTCGGCTCCTGCACCCTGCAGGACAGCACCAGGCCCCTCGGCCGCGCGCTCAGCAAGGTGTTCCGCACGCCGTGGCCCGGGATCGTGACGGGTTCCATCCTGTTCATGTTCGCGCACGGCTATCGCGGCTGGGGGCTGCTCGACATCTTCGCGTTCGGCGCGATCGCGGCGTGGCTGGCGGTGCGCACCGGCGGGCTGGAGGCGTCCATCGCCCTGCACGTGTTCAACAACCTGGTGGCGTTCCTGCCGATGGCGGCGGCCGGCCAATTGGACATCGAGCAGGGCGACATCCCCTGGCCCTACGTCGTCGCCGACGTGCTCTCGATCCTGCTCTACGCCGCCGTGATCACCTGGCTGGCGCGGCGGCGGCGGATCGCGGCCGTCACGCCAGAACACCCCACGACCGCAGCGCCTCCAGCAGCCCTGGGGTGACGGGCAGCGCGGCGAGCTCGGCGCCGCCGACCCAGCGGGCGTCGGCGGCGTCGTCCCCGGCCCGCAGCGTGCCGCCGGTCACCGTCGCGGCGTAGTCGTGGATCTCGTAGACCGCGCCGTCCGGGCCGGGCCGCTCCACCGACCCGACGAGCGGCCCGGCGGCGACCCGCAGGCCCGTCTCCTCGAACAGCTCGCGGACGACCGCGGCGGCGTCGTCCTCGCCCGGCTCGACCCGCCCGCCGGGGATCGACCACAGGCCCGCGCCCGGCGGCCGGCCCCGCCGGACCATCAGCAGCCGGCCCTCGCCGTCACGCACGATCCCGCCGACGCAGCGCACTCGCATGACCCCATTTTGCCGCGCCTTTCCGCAGGTGAACCTTGACGTAGCGGGGTCCGCGACGCACCCTTGGTAATCATGAGGGCCGAGCCCACGTGTCCACGATGCGTCGGCCCGCTGCGCGCGCCCAGCGTCTGGTCGAGCGACTGGACGTGCCCGGTGCACGGGGCGGTGCTGCCGCGCCAGCCGTCCAAACGGCCCGGCGCCGAGAGCCTGGCGGCCGTGCTGAGCGACACCCGCGTCCCGGTCTGGACGCCGTGGCCGCTGCCGCACGGCTGGCTGATCACCGGCTTCGGCACCGCCGGCGACGAGCGCACCGGCGTGCGCGGCTGCGCGGTCGCCCTGTCCGGGCCGAACCTTTTGGGCGGGCCCGCCGACATGCTGCTGATCGCCGAGGAGCCCGGCGTCGGCCTCGGCGCACACCACGCCGGCCTGGACGGGCCCGACCCCGGCGCCGGCTTCGACAGCGTCCCGCCCCAGGTCAAGGTCGACATCAGCGGCCCGCGCGCCACCCCGGGCGGCACCGTGTCGATGTGGTCGGTGCAGGCCGCGCCCGACCGCGCCGTCTACGTCGGCGAGGCGATGGGCAACTGGCTGTGGGCGGTGCTGTGGCCCGCCACCGCCGGGGTGCTGATGCTGGAACCGCAGACCCTGCTCGACCTCCGCGAACCGGGCATGGAGCCCCATCTGCCCTACGGGGCGCACTGCGGCCGCCTGGACGAGTAGACAAGAGCGCATGCGCATCGACCTGCCCCGTATCGACCTGCCCCGTATTGACCTGCACTGCCACAGTGCCGTGTCCGACGGCACCCGGCCGCCCGCCGAGGTCGTCCGGCGGGCGCACGCGAACGGCGTCGGCGTGCTCGCCCTCACCGACCACGACACCACCGCCGGCTGGGACGAGGCCGCCGCCGCGCTGCCCGACGGGATGACGCTCGTCCCCGGCATCGAGCTGTCCTGCCAGAAGGACGGCGACAGCCTGCACCTGCTCGGCTACCTGTTCGACCCAGCCCATCCCGATCTCGCCGCCGAGCTGGCCCGCATCCGCGACGACCGGGTGATCCGCGCGAAGCTGATGGTGGAGCGCCTCCAGGACCTCGGCGCGGACGTCACCTGGGAGGGCGTCCGGGCGCTCGCCCAGGGCGATGCCGTCGGCCGCCCGCACATCGCCCGCGCGCTCCTCGCCGCCGGCGCCGTGGCGACCATCGACGAGGCGTTCACCCCGCGCTGGATCGCGCCGGGCGGCCGCGCCCACGTCGACCGCTACGCGCTGGACCCGGTCCGCGCCGTCCGGCTGGTGACGGCGGCGGGCGGCGTCAGCGTGCTCGCCCACCCCCGCGCGCGCCGCCGCGGCTACGTCTTCGGCGACGAGGTGATCGAGGAACTGGCCGCCGCCGGGCTCGCCGGCGTCGAGGTCGACCACCCCGACCACGACCCGGCCGACCGCGCCGCCCTGCGCGCCCTCGCCGCCTCCCTCGGCCTGGCCGCCACCGGCTCCAGCGACGACCACGGCGCCCTCACCGGCGACCGCATCGGCTGCGAGACGACGGCCCCGGAGGCCTATCAGGCCCTCGTCGCGGCGGGGGGCTGAGCCAGTACGATTCCGGCGTCGTCGACGAGGGGTCTTCCATGCCGGACATCGCACCGCTCAGGCCTGATGATCCCCGCCGGGTCGGGGCGTTCGCGCTCCAGGGGCGGCTCGGCGCGGGCGGGCAGGGCATCGTCTACCTCGGCACCGGCCCGGACGGGGTCCAGGTCGCGGTGAAGGTGCTGCGCACCTCGATCGGCGAGGAGGACCGGGCGCGGTTCGTGCGCGAGCTCGCCGTCGCCCGCCGGGTGGCCCGCTTCTGCACCGCCCAGGTGCTGGACGCCGACGTGGACGGCGACCGCCCCTACATCGTCAGCGAGTACGTGCCGGGCCCCTCGCTCGCCCGGGTCGTCGCCGAGCGGGGGCCGCTGCCGCCCGCCCAGCTGGAGCGCCTGGCCATCGGCACCGCCACCGCGCTCGCCGCCATCCACCAGGCCGGCATCGTGCACCGCGATTTCAAGCCCGGCAACGTGCTGCTCGGCGAGGACGGCCCGCGCGTCATCGACTTCGGCGTCGCCAAGGCCCTGGACCCCGGCTCCACCGGCTCCAGCGCCGTGGTCGGCACCCCCTCCTACATGGCGCCCGAGCAGGTCGGCGCGGCGCCGGTCGGGCCGCCCGCCGACGTGTGGGCGTGGGGCGTGACGATCGCGTTCGCCTCGGCCGCGCGGCCGGTGTTCGGCGCCGACACCATCCCGGCGGTCATGGGCCGCATCCTGCACTCCGAGCCGGACCTGAGCGCGGTGCCCGAGCCGCTGCGGCCGCTCGTGCGGGCCGCGCTGGCCAAGGACCCCGCCGCGCGGCCGGCCGCGGCCGAGCTGCTGATGCGGCTGATCGGCCACGGCGGCGGGGACGCCGAGATCCTGGCCGAGGGGCGCACCCTGGCCGCCACCCGCTGGGACGCCCCGCCGCAGACGCGCGTCATGCCGCCGCCGCCGGTTCAGCCGCCGCCCCCGCCGGTGAAGCAGGGGAACCGCTGGCTCGCGCCGATCGCGGTGTCGGTGGTCGCGCTGCTGATCGCCGCCGGGGCCGTCATCTGGGCGCTCACCAAGGACCCGGGCAAGCCCCAGGCCCGCAACACCCCTCGGACGGGCACGTCCGCCCAGCCCACGGCATCGGACAAACCCGCCACGCCCCAGCTGGTGGTCTCGCCGGCCGGGAGGGTCGCCGTCGACGCCAAGAAGCAGGCGGTCGTGACGCTGACCGCCGAGGGCGGCCCGGTCGACTGGACCTCGAACCAGACGAACGTCACGATGAGCCGGACCTACGGCACCGTCCGGCCCGGGCAGCCGGTCCAGATCACGCTGACCGCGCTCAGCGGGATCGCCTTCGTCTCCTTCAAGGCGGAGGGCACGCCCGAGCAGCAGGTGTCGCTGAACGGCGGATGATCCGCGCGGGCTCCCACGGCGGGCGCGGGGCGCGGTAGGGTGCGGGCGTGAACGCGCGCATCGAACAGGTCGTGACGTCGGGGAAGCTCACCCTGGACGACACCGAGTACGACGTCGAGAACAACGCCTACATCGTCGGTGACGACGACGAGGTCATCGTGATCGACCCGGCGTTCAGCGCCGAGGCCGTTCTCAAGCAGGTGGGCGAGCGCGAGGTGATGGCCGTCATCCTCACCGACGGCAACGAGCACCACCTCGCCGAGGCGCTCGAGGTCGCCGCCGCCGGCGAGGAGGACGAGGAGGACTGGGCGCCCGTCGCCCTGCACCGCGCCGACCGGCTGCTGTGGCGCGACTACTTCGGCCGGCTCGCCAAGGAGGAGTCCGACGAGGACGACGCCAAGGCGCTGCGTTCGCTGGAGCCCGACATCTGGCTGGAGGACGGCGGCGTCTTCGAGATCGGCGGCGCCCAGCTGGAGATCGTGCACACCCCGGGCCACACCCCCGGCAGCGTGTGCGTGATCAGCGAGCAGCTCGGCGCGCTGTTCTCCGGCGACACCCTGCACCGCGGCCGTCCCGGCTCGATCGGCGGCGCCTACGAGGACCTGCGCAAGCAGCTCAACTCGATCGGCGCGCTCATCACCCCGCTGCCCAAGGACCTGCGGGTGCTGCCGGGCCAGGGCGAGGAGACCACCGTCGGCGAAGAGGACGCCCGCTGGGAGAGCTGGGGCGCGCTGGCCCGCGAGGGCGACGACGACGAGTAGCGGCCCGGTGGAGCAGCTCGGCTTCGACGGGATGCCGCAACGGCTGTACCCGTGCACGCCGTCACGGCTGAACACCTGGCTGGACTGCCCCCGGCGGTACCGGATGACCTATCTGGACCGTCCGGCGCCGCCGAAGGGCCCGCCGTGGGCGCACAACAGCTTCGGTGCCAGCGTCCACAACGCGCTGGCCGGCTGGTGGCGGCTGCCGCTGGAGGAACGGACCCCGGAGACGGCCGGCCGGCTGCTGGAACGCGGCTGGCTCACCGAGGGCTACCGCGACGCCGCGCAGTCCGCGGCGCAGCGCGAGCGCGCCCGGGAGATGATCGAGCGGTACGCCGCGCGGCTCGACCCGGCCGACGAGCCGGTCGGGGTGGAGCGCACCGTAGCCACCCGCACCGACCGGATCGCGGTGTCGGGCCGGATCGACCGGCTCGACGAACGCGGCCCCGAACTCGTCGTCGTCGACTACAAGACCGGCCGGCACGTCCTGACCGCCGACGACGCGCGCGGCTCGCTGGCCATGGCGCTCTACGCGCTGGCGGCGGCGCGGGTGCTGCGCCGCCCCTGCCACCGCGTCGAACTGCACCACCTGCCGTCCGGCGAGATCGCGGTGTGGGAGCACACCGACGAGTCCCTCGCCCGGCACCTGGGCCGCGCCGAGCAGATCGCCGCCGAGGCGGCGGCGGCCGACGAGGCGTACAAGACCCGCCTGAAGCCCGCCTACCGCCCCGACCAGATCGACCACCGGCCGTTCGACGGGGTGTTCCCGCCGCGCACCGGCAGCCTGTGCGGCTGGTGCGACCACCGCCGCCACTGCCCGGAAGGCCAGGAGGCGGCCCCGCAGAAGGAGCCCTGGGCGGCGATGCCCGCCGACTAGGCCGGTTGCAGGGTGCGCTGGGGCCAGCGGCGGGGGTCGCGCAGGCCGTACAGGCCGCGGCCGGTGTCGTAGCCCTCGGCGGCCAGGGACTGCCGGGCGCGCTCCAGCATGTCGCGGGTCGGCTTGGCGAAGGCGTAGTCGTGCACCTTCTCCGGGATGGTGTTCATCGCCGTCCGGAAGGAGCGGAGCGCGGCGGTGACGGCGGGCTGGGGCACCTCCGGCAGCGTCCGGTACATCTTGCGGGCCCAGTCGGGCAGCGAGTAGTAGCAGAGCGCCCCGAAGGGGAAGTAGCCCGGCTTGCCCGCGCTGAGGAACCGCAGGTTCTCCGGCAGCGCCGGCCACAGCAGGAACCTGACGGTCGCGGCGGCCTCCTCGGTGACCCGCAGCTGCGGCCGCATGTCGTTCATGTACGCCTCCATCTCGGCGACGCTGCCGGGGACGTCCTCGGCGTGCAGCCCGACATAGGTGGCGGTGTGCCGCTGCTCGTCCAGGTACCGGTCGGCCATCTTGCCGGTGAGGGGGAGCCCGGCCCGGCGCGCGACCTCCAGATAGGAGTAGACCTCGGCGCAGTGCACCCAGCGGAGCAGCTCGGGCTGGTCGAGGCGCTCCTTCTTGCCGGTGTCGTGGTTGAGGATGCGCAGGCTGCGGTGGATGCCGCGGACCTTGGCGGCGAGGGCGTCGATCTCGGCGGGGGAGCCGAAGGTCGCGACGCCGACGAAGTCGGCGGTGCGCTGGAGGCGGCCGAGGGGGTCCTCCTGGAAGTTGGAGTTCTGCCACACGCCCCACATGGCCATCGGGTGCAGGGCCTGGAGCATGAGGCTGCGGACACCGCCGACCCACATGGACCGGTCGATGTGCACACGCCAGGTGACGCTCTCGGGGGGCTGGACGGTCGCGGGCATGCGCGCCTCCGGGGGTAGCGATGAGACAAACTCCAGTAAGTGTGTCATTACATGGCATCGCTCGCGCAAGGGGGGTGCGCACGCTGAAGGACCGTGCTGCTCAGAGGCGGGTGAGGGCAGGCCTCGCTTCGGGGCGTCCGTAGGCCAGGATCCGCTTGAGCGCCTCGGTGAACTCCGCGATGGCGTCGGCGTCGGCGTCGAGGGTGACCTCGACCTCCGGGTCGGGCAGTCCGAGGGCCGGGAGTGCCTCGGGGGCGAAGACCACCCGGAGGACGCCGGCCTGGATGCCGATCTCGGTCACCGCTCCGTACGCCGTCCCCTGGTCCGCGGTGACGACGCAGTAGGAGTCCATGCCGGTGTGGACGTCCTGTTCGTCGGGCTCGTCGAGCATGCACATGAACATGAGCACGGCTCCGCCGTCCTGGTCCTCGGCGACGCCGGCGGTGAGGACCTCGCCGTCATCGTCGACGCCGACTTCGCTCGCCTTGAAGGTCATGGTCACCTGCGAGAGCCTAACGATGTGGTCCGACAGGCCCTGCGCGGTCGCGGGCGTTAGGTTACGCCTGACGGATCTGTATGGTTGACCCCGACGAATGTCCGGTGGCACCATACAAAGGTGATGGTCGATACGTTGGTCGCCGTGCTCGCCCAGTCCCGGGCGGGTGGTGCCCTGGCGTCGCTCGAGAGGATGATCGTCAGGCGGCGGCTCGACCGGAACGCGGCTCCGCTGGTCGAGGAGGCCCACGAGCTCGACGGCCTCGCCAAACGCGTGATGAACGCTTCGGTGGCCGCAGAACGTTCCCGGGGCGTGTCCTGGCAGACCATCGGCGACACGCTCGGCATCACCCGCTCGTCGGCGCACGGCCGCTTCGCCGACGCCACGGAAGAAGACGGGCCCGCCCGCGAGGAGGCGCTGCGCGCCGAGTGGCGCAAGATCCTCGAACTTGCCGAGCGGCACCTCGCCCCGCTCACGCACGACGCCGCGCAGCTGGAGCCCACCGTGCGCGGGGAGACGGCCCGGCGGCTTCGGGACCTGGTGCTGAACGGGGCCATGGACGTCGAGGTCCGCCTCGCGGCGGCCGAGACGCTCGTGATGCTCGACGGCGCCGGCACGCGGGTGCGGGTGGAGAGCAGGCTGCGCGAGATCGCCTCGCGCGCCGGTGCGGAGCGGGACGAGCCGGCCGCGGCCGACAACTACCTCGGTTCGGCCCACGGTGACTTCGGCGTCAGTGTCAGTGGCGGCATGTTCCAGGTCGGCTCGGTCCATGGCGACGTGCACATCGTGCAGCAGCCGTCCGCCGTCCCGGACCCGCCCGACCGGGAGTACGTCCGGGAGATGATCGCTGCTTACCGGGCGGCGCTGCGGTCGGCCGGCTCCCTGGAGGAGGGGACCCGGCTGAGGATGACCCTCGCCTGGACGCTGCTGGCCTACTACGACGGCGTCGACCACGGTGTCCTGGACGAGGCGATCACGCTCTTCCGGCAGGCCCGGAACATGAGCGATCGGCTGGCCACTCGGGACGAGGCCGCCGAAGGCCTCATGCCCTGTCTGTACGAGAAGTACGAGCTTTCGGGTGATTCCGCCCTCCTCCTTGAGTGCATCGACATGGCCCAGCGCCTCTACCACCGCTGGATGGAGATGTACGGTCCTGAGCATCCGCGGGTGCTGGCCGCATTGCAGACCTGGGCGGTGCTGAGGGGCGAGAACGGCAGACCGGCCCATGCGTTCCATGAACTCGGGCGGGTGTGGAACATTCGGCGCCGGCTCCTCGGCCCCGACCACCCCGACACCCTGGAGACCCAGTACCTCCTGGCCCACTGGCAGGAGGAGAACGGCGACCGGGACTCCGCGCAGCAGGCCCTCAAAGAGGTGCTGGACCGGGGGGAGCGGGTCCTCGGCGCGGATCACCCGCTGCTGAAGCAGACCCGGCGGGAGTATCTGCGCATCCTGACCGCCCGTATCGCCGCCGGCGAGCCCGGCCTCGTCGAGGAGCTGGAGCACCTCACCGAGGACGCGCGCGCCGCACTGCGGAAAGAGGTGCCGCCGCTGAAGTTCCCCTGACGAGAATGACAGTGCGCCGCCGTGTAGCCCGGCCAAAAGCAGCACGACGACGCACCTGTGCACGCATCCATAGGACGCGACCCTCCGCACGATAGCCCAGTCCGGAGCAACGTCCTAACCCCTCACCGAGCGCGGTCGTCCTACGCGCGCGCCCGGTTCCTGCACGTTGCTCACCTGCGAAAGGACTGACGGCCATGCGTGCCGTTCCCCTCGCCGACGCCGGGGCCGCCGGCGTCGGATCCCACACCTTCGTCGTGCTGGTCGCCGCCGGCCTGGTCGCCGTGGTGGCGTTCGGGCTGGTCTACGTGACGGGCGCCGCGCTGACCGAGCGCCAGCGGATCGCGACCGCCGCGATCGCCGCCTGCGTCGCCTTCTACTCCGCCTTCCCGTTCTTCGAGGACCACGTCGTGCCGGACGCGCCGCAGGTCACCGGCACCGGGAGCCCGGCGCCGTCCTCCACCGGCCAGGCGCGCCAGGGGAGGGGCGGAGACTGAGGGAAAGAAGCTCCTCGTACCCGTTCGATTGAACGCCGTCCCCCCGGCGGCCGTTCTCCAGGGAAACGACGAGGAGCAGGATGCGCGACCGTGAGATCGACTCCACCGAGATCGCCGAGTCCGACCTGGTGACCCGGCGCGGCACCTTCCGGGCCGTCGCCTTCCGCGACCCGGTCGACCGCCACGAGCATCTGGCCGTGGTGGCCGGCCGGGTCGCGGCCCGGGAGGAGGTCCTCGTGCGGGTGCATTCGGAGTGCATGACCGGCGACATCTTCGGCGCGCTGCGCTGCGAGTGCGGCGAGCAGCTCAACGCGGCGCTGGACGCGATCGCCCGGGAGGGCACCGGCGTCCTGGTCTACCTGCGCGGGCACGAGGGCCGCGGGATCGGGCTGGTGGCGAAGGTGCGCACGCACATCCTGCAGGACGAGCAGGGCCTGGACACGATCGACTCGGCCACCGCGCTCGGCCTGCCGGTGGACGTCCGCGACTACGGTCCGGCGGCGCGGATCCTGCGCCACCTCGGGGTCCGCTCGCTGCGGCTGCTGTCCAACAACCCCGGCAAGATCGCCGGGCTGCGCGACCACGGGCTCCGGGTCGCCGGGCGGGTCCCGCTCCTGGCGCCGGTCCATGAGAACAACGTCGGCTACCTGACGGCCAAGCGCGACCGCCTCGGCCACGACCTGCCCCAGCTCACCAGGCCGGACGGCTGCCATGGTTGACCAGGCCCGTCCGCTTCCCGCGGTGCCGCCCCGGTGGTGCGGGCAGCTCGCCGTCGCCGCGGCGCTGGAGCTGCTGCTGCTCGCCGTGCTGCGGGGCGGCACCGGGCTGGGGGCGGCGGGCCTGGTGGCGGGGGTCGTGCACGCGCTCGTGCTGTGGGCGATCCTCGCCGTCGCGTTGCGGCGGGCCGGGCGTGACGCGCTCGGGCCCGCCGACCTGGTCACGCTGGCGCGGGCGGTGCTGGCCGGCGGGGTCACGGCGCTGGTGGCCGGCCAGTCGCGGAGCGGGGCGGTCCTGGTCGCGCTGGCGGCGGTGGCGCTGGTCCTGGACGGGGTGGACGGCCGGGTCGCCCGCTCCACCGGCACCGTCACCCCCGAAGGCGCCCGGTTCGACATGGAGGTGGACGCCTTCCTCATCCTCGTGCTGAGCGTGCGGGCGGCCTTCGTCCTCGGGGTCTGGGTGCTGGCGATCGGGCTCATGCGGTACGCGTACGTCGCGGCGGGCCGGGTGCTGCCGTGGTTGCGCGGCGCCGTGCCGGTGAGCTACGCGCGCAAGGTCGTGGCCGCGATTCAGGGAATCGTCCTCACGGTCGCTTGCGCCGGAGTCGTTTCCACGGCATTCCTGGGGTATGCGGTGGCGGTGGCACTGCTGCTGCTGGTGTGGTCCTTCGGGCGTGACGTGGTGTGGCTATACAAGAGGAGGGGCAATGGAACCGACCGCTCGCGCCTTCTGGGTCACGTCCCCAGGCAAGGGCGAGATCCGGGACGTCTCGCTGCGCGCGCCCGGCTCCGATGAGGTTCTGGTGCGCACCCTGTATTCGGGAGTGAGCCGGGGGACGGAGTCGCTCGTCCTGCGGGGTGGTGTGCCGGAGAGCCAGTACGAGGCGATGCGGGCGCCCTTTCAGGAGGGTGACTTTCCGGGGCCGGTGAAGTACGGCTACCTCAATGTGGGGGTCGTCGAGGAAGGGCCGCTGGAGGGGCGGGTCGTTTTCTGCCTGTATCCGCATCAGACCCGCTATGTCGTTCCCGCTGACGCCGTGACCGTGGTCCCCGATGACGTGCCGCCCGCGCGGGCGGTGCTCGCCGGGACCGTGGAGACGGCGGTGAACGCGCTCTGGGACGCCGCGCCGCTCGTCGGCGACCGGGTCGCCGTCATCGGCGCCGGGATGGTCGGCTGCGCCGTCGCCCGGCTGCTCGCGGGCATTCCCGGTGCCGAAGTGCAGCTTGTCGACGTCGATCCGGCGCGCGCCGAGACCGCCGAGCGGCTCGGTGTGCGTTTCGCGGCGCCCGAGGACGCCGAGGGCGACCGCGACCTGGTCTTCCACACCAGCGCCACCGAGGCCGGGCTCGTCCGGTCGCTGGAACTGCTCGCCGCCGAGGGCGAGGTCGTCGAGATGAGCTGGTACGGCGACCGCGCGGTCAGCGTGCCGCTCGGCGAGGCGTTCCACTCCGGGCGCCTCGCCGTGCGCGCGAGCCAGGTCGGCATGGTCGCCCCCGCCCGCCGGACGCGGCGCGGGTTCGCCGGGCGGATGGCGCTCGCGCTGCGGCTGCTCGCCGACCCGGCGTTCGACGCGCTGATCCCCGGCGAGAGCGCCTTCGCCGACCTGCCCCGGCTCGCCGCGGAGGGACTGCCGCCCCTCTGCCACCGCATCGCCTACCGAGAGGACCCCGCGTGTTCAGTGTGACCGTCCGCGACCACCTGATGGTCGCGCACAGCTTCCGCGGCGAGGTCTTCGGCCCGGCGCAGCGCCTGCACGGCGCGACGTTCCTGGTCGACGCCACGTTCCGGCGCCCCGAGCTGGACGCCGACAACATCGTCGTCGACATCGGCCGCGCCACGCAGGAGCTCGGCGCCGTCGTCGCCGCGCTCAACTACCGCAACCTCGACGACGAGCCCGATTTCGCCGGCGTCAACACCAGCACCGAGTACCTGGCCAAGGTCATCGCCGACCGGCTCGCCGCGCGGCTGGCCGAGGGCGCGCTCGGCGAGGGCGCGCGCGGGATCACCGGCATCTCCGTCACCCTGCACGAGTCGCATGTGGCGTGGGCGAGCTATGACCTTGTACTTCGTGGTTCCTGAGGACATGGGCGCGCCGAGCGGCGGCAACGTCTACGACCGCCGGATCTGCGCGGCGCTCGCGGCGCGCGGCCGGGCGGTGCGCGAGGTCGCCGGGGCCGGGGCGCTCGCCGCGCTGCCCGACGGCGCGGCGGTGCTGATGGACGGCCTGGTGGCGTGCGGCGTCCCCGAGATCGTGGTGCCGCAGGCGGCGCGGCTGCGCGCCGGCGTGCTGGTGCACCTGCCGCTCGCCGACGAGACCGGGCTGCCGCCGGACCGGGCGGCGGACCTGGACGCCCGGGAGCGCGCGACGCTGCGGGCGGTGCGGGCGGTCGTGGCGACCAGCGGCTGGGGCGCCCGCCGGCTGGCCGCGCGGCACGGCCTGGAGCGGGTGCGCGTGGTGCGGCCGGGCACCGACCCGGCGCCGCTCGCCCCCGGCACCGACGGCGTGTCGCGGCTGCTCTGCCTCGGCTCGGTGACGCCCGCCAAGGGCCAGGACGTGCTCGTCCGCGCGCTCGCCGGCGTCGCGGACCTGCCGTGGACGTGCGAGCTGGCCGGGCCGCTGACCCGCGCCCCCGATCACGTCGCCCGGCTGCGGGCCCTGATCACCGGCTGCGGGCTGGACGGCCGGGTCCACCTGACCGGCGTGCGCCCGCGCGCGTGCCTGGACACCGCCGACCTGCTGGTGCTGCCGTCGCGCGTCGAGACGTTCGGGATGGTGGTGACCGAGGCGCTGGCGCGCGGCGTGCCCGTCCTCGCCTCGGACGTGGGCGGCGTGCCGGAGGCGCTCGGCGGGGCCGGGCTGCTCGCCCCGCCCGATGACGTCCCGGCGCTTTCGGCGGCGCTGCGCCGCTGGCTCACCGAACCCGCGCTGCGCACGGACCTGCGGGCGTCCGCGCGGGCCCGGCGCGGCACGCTGGACGGCTGGGCCGAGGCCGCCCGACAGTTGGACGCCGTGCTGGAGCAGGACCTGCGATGAAACGCTCACTGGCCGGTGCGGTGATCCTCGCCCTCGTGGTGTGGCGGCTCGGCACGGACGCGTTCGCCGACGGGTTCCGGGCCGTCAGCGCGCCGGCGATCGCCGCGGCCCTCGGCATCGGCCTGCTGACGACGGCGTGCAGCGCCGCGCGCTGGTGGCTGGTCGCGCGCCGCCTCGGCCTGCGGCTCGCTCCGATGACGGCCCTCCTGGGCTACTACCGGGCGCAACTGCTGAACGCGGTGCTCCCGGCGGGAGTGCTGGGAGACGTGCACCGGGCTGTTGACCACGGACGGCAGGCCGGAGACGTTGGACGAGGCGTTCGGGCGGTGGTGCTGGAACGGGTGGCGGGCCAGGTCGTGCTGATTTCCGCTGGGGCGGCGTTTCTGTTCCGGGGGCCTTGGCTTGCTGTTCTGGCGCTGCTGCCTGCGGTTCTCCTGTGGGGGCGGGCGCGCCGGGCTTTGACCGATCTGCGGCTCGGCACCTGGGTGCTGGTGCTGCTGCTGTCGGCCGTCGCGCTGGCCGGGCACATCGCCCTGTTCATCGTCGCGGCCCGCTCGGCAGGGGCAGCGGCACCGATCGGACGGCTCGTCCCGATGGCTCTCCTAGCGCTGCTGGCGATGTCGCTGCCGGTGAACATCGGCGGCTGGGGGCCGCGCGAGGCCGTCACCGCGTCGGCGTTCGGCGCGGCCGGGATGGGCGCCGCGCAGGGGCTCGCCACGTCCGTGGTCTACGGGGTGCTCGTGCTCGTCGCGTGCCTGCCCGGCGTCGCCGCGCTACTCCCGCGTCAGCGCCGCCAGGCACCCGCCGAACGCCTCGACCAGGGCGGCGAGCAGCTTCCGGCCCTTGTCGGCGGACGCCAGTGACGGGTAGCCGATCACCCCGGAGGCGGTGTAGGCGGACATCCCGAGCGTGAGCAGATGCCGCCGGTCGTCCGCGGCCACGTCCTGCGCCCCGGGTCTCACCAGGCCGGGGTGGGCGTGCAGCAGGATCGAGGTCTCCAGCTCCCCGGCGTGCATGTCGCCGTCGGCGGGAGACTCCAGGCCGGCCGCGTTCCGCGCCTCCGCCCAGTCCAGCAGGTCCGGGAACAGCGCCATCGCGCCACCCGCCTCCTGGACGACGTTGCCGAGCACGTAGTTGCCGCCGTGCCCGCTGATCAGCACCAGCCGCTCCACGCCCGACCGGCGCAGCGACCCGGCGATGTCGCGGACGACCGCGTACAGCGTCGCCGCCGAGATGCTCACCGTCCCCGGCCAGCCCGCGTGCTCGTGCGAGCAGGAGATCGTCACCGGCGGGAGCAGCAGCACCGGGTGCGCGGCGGCGATCTCCCGCGCGACCGTGCAGGCGACCACGGTGTCGGTCGCCAGCGGCAGGGAGCCGCCGTGCTGCTCGAAGCTGCCGACCGGCAGCAGCGCCACCTCGGCCGCGCGGGCGCGCTCGTCGGCGGAGGTGGCGGTCGGCAGCAGATACGGGTCCACGACTATCGCTGTGCCCGCTCGCACTGGCGCCAGAACGCGGTCAGCGCGGCGGCCGTGGTCTCCGGCGCGTCCACGGCGGGGGAGTGCGCGGCGCTCGGGATCACCACGCGGGCCGCGTTCAGCCGCTCGGCCATCACGGCCTGCTCGCGCGGGTCCCAGACGTCGTCGTCCTCCCCGTACAGCACCAGCATCCGCAGGCCGGTCTCCGTGCCGAGCTTGGCGAGCTCGTCGACCCGGTCGGGCGCGGTGACCAGCTCGTGCGCCATCGCCATCAGGCCGGCCGGGCAGTTGCCGAGCGTGCGCGCCTTCAGGAAGTCGACGATCTCGGGGGCGACGCCCCGCGCGATCGCGTCCGGGCCGATGCTGAGCTCCCAGATCTGCGCCATGCCGAGCTGGGGGATCGCCTCGCGCAGCGCCCGCGCCTTGGCCGCCGACGGGCCGGTGAGCGCGGCCGGGCCCGAGCTCATCAGCGTGTAGGACGCGGGCCGCACCGGGCCGTCCAGCACCGCCTCGCGCGTCACCAGGCCGCCGAAGGAGTGCCCCACCAGGTGCACCGGGTCCGGGCCGAGCGCCTCCAGCAGCGCGGCGACGTCCGCGCCGAGCGCGGCGCGGGTGTAGGCGGCCGGGTCGTCGCCCGCGCCGGGCGTCTCGTACTGCCCGCGCATGTCGATCGCCACGACCCGCCGGCCCGGCGCGGCCAGCGTCTGCAGCACGGCGATGAAGTCCTCCTTGCTGCCGGTGTAACCGGGCACCAGGAGGGCGGGGCAGCGGTCGGACACCCCCGACCCCGGGAGCGCCTCCAGCACCGCGAAGGTGCCGCGGGAGGTCTCCAGGGACGTCCGGCGGACACCTGCGGGCAAGGTCAGGAACGGGGGCGTACTCACAGAGCGCCACCATACCGAACTCGCCTTCGCCGACACCGGCGTAGCCGGTTCGGTGGTAACGTCCCGGGTGTGTCCACGGCGATCTCCGCGCACCGCCGCGACGAGGCGGGCCTCACCGGGCTGCACGAGGCCGTCGCCTCCGGCGCCGAGTACGTCGAGATCGACGTCCGCCGCACCGGCGACGGCCTGCTGGTCGTGCACCACGACCCCGCCGTCGGCGGCGTCCCGCTCGCCCGGCTGACGCACCCGCGCGCGCAGGAGCTGGCGGGCCGCCCGATCCCGCCGGCCGCCGCCGCCATGCAGATCATCGCCGGGCGCGCGATCGGCCATCTGGACCTGAAGGAACGGGGCGTCGAGCGCGAGACCGTCGGCCTGGCCCTGGACGCCTTCGGCCCGGACGGGTTCGTCGTCACCACCCGCGAGGTCGCCTCCATCGTCGCCATCAAACGCGAGTTCCCGCAGGTCAAGGCCGCCATCTCGGTCGGCCGGGCGCTCTGGGAACGCGGCGCGCACCGCGACTTCGCGCCGCTGCGCACCATCCGCGCGTCCGGCGCGGACATGGTCGCGCTGAACCACCGCCTCGCCCGCGCCGGGGTGCTGCGCCAGTGCGCCCGCGCCGGGTTCCCCGCGATGATCTGGACGGTCAACGCCGAACCGCTGATGCGCCGCTTCCTGGCCGACCCCCGGGTGGCCGTGCTGATCACCGACCACCCGAGGACGGCGCTGTGTTTAAGGGCAAGCCTGGCCCAAGGGTTCGCCTAGCGGCTCACCCTTGACCATGCCTGGGCGAGTGCTGCATCGCTTCGCGATCAACCCGGCGTGGCTCGCCTTCGGCATCGCCGTGCCGGGTTGGTAACGCACTCGCGTGATCACTCAGGTTGCCGGTCAACCGCTGACGCTGGGCTTGCCGTTCTCCAGGTGGCCCATGAGGCGGCGGCGGAACGCCTGGTCCTCCTTGGCGCGGATGTCGACGTCGTACCAGCCGTGCTTCGTGGGCCACCGCACGGTCGTGCGCTTGCCCGGCTGGAGCGTCACCTGCCGCGCCTCCTTGCCGTAGGCGAGGGCGGCGAGGGTGAAGGTGAGCGGCGCCGGGCCGGGGTTCTCCAGGGTGATCGCCAGGTGCTGCCCGGCGGCGGACGAGGCGACGCCGGCCTGGGCGGCCTTGCCCGTCGCGGAGCCGGCGAAGACGCGGCGGAAGCCGTTCGGGCCGGTCAGCGTCAGGCGGTAGCGGTCGCCGTTCAGCTTCACCTGGTGGGTCTGCCTGCCCGCCACGTCGAAGTGGCGCGGCGTGCCGAACTCCTTGGCGTAGGGGTAGAGGGCGAAATGGGTGGAACGGGGGCCCGTGTCGGCGAGGGTGATCGTCAAGGTGGTGCCGGACAGGCGCGCGGACGCCTCGGGGCGGTAGGGCAGCGGGCGCGCGGGCCGGGTGCCGGGCTCCTGGACGGCGTCGTGCTGGACGATCGGCGGCAGCGCGGGCCAGCGGAAGTAGAACCGCGGCGGCGTGCCCGGTTTGGCGGGCTTGGCGGGCCGGGCGGCGGTACGGAAGTCGAACGCCGAGGTCAGGTCGCCCGCGACGGTCCGGCGCCAGCGGCCGATGTTCGGCTCGCGCACGCCCAGCCAGCGCTCCACGAACCGGATCGTGGAGGTGTGGTCGAACACCTCCGAGCAGACGAACCCGCCGGCCGTCCACGGCGAGACGATCGTCATGGGGACGCGGAAGCCGAGGCCGATGGGCTTGCCGTCCACGTGCTCGCCGGCCTCCCCGGCGGGCGGCAGCGGCGGCGGGACGTGGTCGAAGTAGCCGTCGTTCTCGTCGAACAGCAGGAACAGCGCGGTGGACTCCCACACCTGCGGGTGGGAGGCGATCGCGTCGAGCACCTGGTAGGTGATCCCGGCGCCCTGGACCGGGCTGCCCGAGCCGGGGTGCTCGGACTCGGCGGCCGAGGCGACGATGTAGGAGACCTGGGGGAGGCGGCCGTGGGCGACGTCGTCCCGGAACGTCTGGCCGAGGGTGCCGTCCGGGACGCGGCGCAGGCCGCGCTCGAACAGGTCGCGGTCCTTGGGCGGGAGCGCCGCGACCGACTTGTCCAGGGCGGCGAGGAGGGCCGTGCGCTCGCCCGGCTCGGCCTTGGCGACGGCGCCGTAGAAGGCGGTCATGCTCTTATAGGGGCCGACGGGCTTGAGGGCCGTGCGCATGACCTGCTTGAACGTGGTGAGGAACTCCAGGGCGTTGTCGGTGAAGTTGTCCCAGCCCTGGTAGACCCGCCACGACTTGCCCGCCGCGGAGAGGCGCTCTGCGTAGGAGGTGAGCGCGTAGCCGGGGTGGGTGTCCTCGCTGTAGGCGTCGTTCTCGACGGCCCGGTGCCCGTTCGGCTCGTGGCCGATCGTGCCGGTCCAGTGGTAGGTCCGGTTGGGGTTGGTCGGGCCGAACACCGAGGAGTGGTAGGCGTCGCAGATGGTGAAGGTGTCGGCCAGCTCGTACTGGAAGGGCAGGTCGCGGCGGTCGTAGTGGACCATCGTCGCCGTCGTCTTGGCGGCGGTCCAGGCGTTGTGCCAGCCGTCGCCGCGGGCCTTCTGGCCGCCGTCCCAGGAGTGGTCGAGCCCGGCGATGTAGTTGACGTCGGTCAGCGGGCCGTGCCCGATCGCCTGCCGCGCCAGGAAGGGCTTGACGTGCCGCAGCGGGCCGGGCTGCTCGAAGACCGTCCGGCCGTCGGGGAGCTCGATCGCGTTGCGGTCGCCGTAGCCGCGCACGCCGCGCAGCGTCCCGAAGTAGTGGTCGAAGCTGCGGTTCTCCTGCATGAGGAAGACGACGTGCTTGATCGCGCCCAGGCCGCCCGGGGGCAGCGGGCGGGCGAGCGCGGCGTGCACGGACGGCGGCAGCAGGGTGGCGCCGGCGGCGCCCCCGGCGGCGGCGAGGAAGGAGCGGCGGGACAGGCTCATGATCGCAACGGTGGGGCCGCCGCGTAACGGGCCGGGGCCGGGGTGATGACGCCCCGGTTACGAATGTGAAAGAGATTCACACAAACAGGCCGGTGGCCGCCACCGCCTCGGCGGGGCTGCCAGCCCGCGTGATCCCGTCCAGGGGCGCGCCCTCCGCGTCGGCGATCCGCCAGCCGCCGAGCTGCACGACCCGCTTGCCGGACCGCAGCGCCAGGGCCAGCTCCGACAGAGTGCCCCACGAGCCGCCGACGACGATGACGGCGTCCCCGGCGTTGACGACGGCCGCGTTCCGCGCCTCCCCGATGCCGGTAGGGATGGCGACCGTCAGGTGGGGATTTGCACCTTCCCTCGTGGACAGCGAGAGCACCCCGACCACCAGGCCGCCTGCCCCCGAGGCCCCCGCCGCGACGGCCTCCATGACGCCGCCGTACCCGCCGCAGACGACGACGGCGCCCCGCCCGGCCAGCAGCCGCCCGACTTCCCGGGCCTGGGCTCGCTCGGCCTCGCTCGCGTCCCGCGGCCCGCACACTGCGACCTGGATCATGCCCCTTACATGCCCGGTCCTACAGGTTCGGCCCCGGAGGAGGCACGAGCTTGGCTGGCGTCATGGCGTTGGCGTCACCAGCCGTGCGTCACCAAAGGTTCGCCTTCCAGGTAGGCGGTGATGCCAGCGGCGGGATAGGCGATGGTATTGGTCGGCAGGACGCGGGGGTCACACCACAGCAACTTGCCGCACTTGTGGGGTTCGGCGTTGAAGGGTTCGCCCTCCCATCGGGATGTGGCGAAGAAGAACCCGATGCGGGCCAGGTCGCTGTTCTGGCGGTGGTGGACGACAGCGGCGAGGCGGAGGTCGACGGCCGCGGCGCGCACGCCGACCTCTTCGCCGAGTTCGCGGACGGCCCCTTCGATGAGGGTTTCGCCGGCCTCCAGATGGCCGGACGGTAGGTGGAGCTGCCCGTCGCAGTAGCCGGTTCCCTGACGCTCCAGCAGCAGGATTTCGGAGCCGTGTTCGAGGATGACGTGGACGTCGACGATCGGCCGGTACCGCTCGGGCATGCTCAGCTCCTGGTGTTTCCGGTGGTCAAGGGGCTGAGGGTAGTGCCTTGATGGCGTTGACCACCTGGGTTGTGAGGGACCGGGTATCGGAGTCGGTGGAGTCCAGGACCAGGGCGGGGCAGGTCAGCCGGTCGATGACGCGGCGGTAGGCGGTGGCCTCCAGCGCGGGCAGGCCGGGGTCGTCCTCGAAGCGGCCGTGGGAGCCGCGGGCGGTCAGGCGGCGGGTGAGTTCGCCCGGGTCGCAGGTGAGGATCACGGCCAGGTCGGGCGGGTCGGCGTGCTGGTTGAGCAGGGCGACGAAGGCGGGGTCGACGCCGTCGAGGACCTGCAGCACGTGGGAGGACGGCGTGTAGCGGTCGCAGATCACGATGTGGCCGGCGGCCAGCGCGGGCCGGATCTGGGTGTCGAGGTGGTGGTAGCGGTCGGCGGCGACCAGGCACGCCAGGGTGAGGCCGCGGTACTGATGGGTTCCGGCGCGGGCGAGCTGTCCGATCGGGCCGTGGGAGGGTTGGGTGGTGTGAGTGGCGGCGATGCCGTCGCGGTGGAGGCGGGCGGTGATCGCGGCGGCCAGCGTGGTCTTGCCGGCACCGCCGGGGCCGTCGAGCGACACCAGCAGGCCGCGCCGCCCCTCACTGCAGCGGGCCTGGGCGTGGTCGGGGGCGGTCATGCCGCGGCCCGGGTGCGTGTGTGCTGGGCGTGTGCCAGCTCGACCAGCGCGGCGTGGATCTCCTTGATGGTGGCTTCGCCGAACTGGATGCCCGACTGGAAGTTGAACTCGTCGCGGCCGTACAAGGCCTGGTCCACGCCGCCGCTGGTGAGGTCGACCGGCTCGTAGGCCAGCAGGTCCTCGGGCCGGTAGTCGCCGGTGGCCATGAGCCGGCCCCATTCGGGGGTGCCGGGGTAGGGGCGGAACTGGAACACCGAGGCGCGGAAGTCGCCGGGCAGCGGGTCGGTGAGGGCCCACAGGTCGTGGACGAGGCGGACGGTGGCGGCCATCTCCGCGCGGGTCTCGCCGGGGAACCCCAGGATGAAGTAGCCCTTGACGGCGATGCCGCGCTCAGCGAGGCGCCGCACGACGGTACGGATCATGTCGGGGTTGATGCGCTTGTCGATGTAGTGCAGGACGCGTTCGCTGCCGGACTCGATGCCCAGGGCGACCTCGTGCAGGCCGGCACGGACCATCTGGTCCAGGGCCTGGTCGGACAGGCGGGCCAGGACGTTGATGCGGCCGGTGGCGTCCCACACGGCCCAGTCGCCGACGCCGGCATCGGCGAACGCGGCCATCATCGGCTCGATGATGCGGCGCGCCCCCAGGAACAGGTCGTCGACGAACCGGAACGCCGTCACCTGCTGCCGGTCGCGGAGCTGGTGCATCTCGTCCAGGATGTCGCGGGGAGAGCGGGTGCGGATGGTGACGTCGGAGTTGGCCGACACCGCGGCGCCGCAGAACGAGCAGTCGTAGGGGCAGCCGCGGGCCCCGACCATGCTGGCCTTACGCCGGTCGCCGGCCGGGTAGGGGTCTTGGGCCAGGAACGCGCGGTCGACGAACGGCAGGGCGTCCAGGTCGGGCGCCAGGTGCTGGCTGTTGCCGGGCATGCCGCCGGTGACGGGCGTGTGCATGACCGGGTCGAGCCACATCACGCCGGGCAGTTCGGCCCGGGACCGGTGGTCGCCGAGCAGGATCTGGACGCGGGTCTCGGCCTCACCGAGCACGAGCGCCTCGCAGCGGCGCATCCGCGGGTCGGCCAGGATCTGGGCCGGCATGGCCTTGGCCTGGTGGCCACCGAGCATGACCTTGATGTCGGGCGCAAGCCGGTCGGCGATGGTCGCGCTGATCTCGTAGGTGGGGGCCAGGAGGTTGAACCCGGCCCAGCGGGGCGCGGCGTCGTTGACGATGCGGGCGACGTCGGCGACAGCAAGGCCGTGGGCTTCGGCGTCCAGGACCGCGACGTTGTGGCCGGCGGCGGTGGCGACGGTGGCGATGTAGGCCATGCCCAGGACCGGCAGGGTGAAGTCGTTGACGCGGAGGCGGTCGGCGTAGTCGCGCAGCGGCGCGTTGATCAGCAGAAGGTCGAGCGGGCGGGCGGGGTCAGCTCCTTGGAGGGGGAGAGGGTGCGGGTGCTCCTGCATGGTGGGCTCCCAGAGCGAGGGTGAACAGGGTCAGGACACCGACGTGTTCGCCGGTCAGGGCGCGCCAGTGCGCGGCGAAGCCGTGCTCGTCGGCGGGCCAGGGGTGGTCGGGGGCGGCTGTGGCGGCCCAGGTCCGCACGGCCAGATCGCCGTAGGGGTAGAGAGACCAGTCGTGGGTGAAGTCGGCGGTCGCGGCACCGGCGGTCCAGGGGCCGATCCGCGGTACGGTCTGCAACTCCTCGACCAGTCGGCCGGGAGGCAGTTCGGCCCATTTGGGGCTGTGGTCGAGGTAGGCGGCGGCGGCGTTGCGCAACGGCCGGGCCTTGAACGTCATGCCCAACGCGGCGAAGTCGTCGTCGGTCATCTCCAGGATCGTCTGCGGGGACGGGAGGGCGTGCACGGGCCCGCGCTCGGTGGCGACGGCAGGGCCGTGGGCGGTCCGCAGCCGCTGGTGCTGGAGGCGGGCCTGCCCGGCGCGGATGACCTGCCGGATGATCGCGGTGGCGATCGCGTCCCACAGGCTCGGTGTGCGGAACCGTGCGACCGGCCCCAGGTCGCGCAGCGCGGCCGCAAGCGGCGGCGGCAAAGCCGCGCATGCGCCGGCCGGCAGCCGGAACACTTCAGGGCGGGCGCTCGCGTTCAGCAGCGCCGCAGAGCCATTCCGGGAATCGACCGCGCGGACCGGTGCGGGGTTATCGGCGGTGATCTCCCAACCGGGGTGATCATGCATGAGGAACATGGTCACCATCGTGGAGGGTGTCAGCCCGCCGGCGTGCCTGATTCGACCAGGTCGGGTGCCCGCCGCTGATGTTCACAGGCCGTGCTCCCGTCCCGAGCCGTCGGCTTCGATCTGGGCGAGCATGGCGCCGAGTTCGGCCGGGGTGTCGGCGTCGGCGTCGGCGCGCAGGTGCGCCCGGTCGCGGGAGAGTGGGCCGCGGGTGGCCCACCACCTACCTCGGTCGGACTGAATGATCGACCAGTTGGGAAACCGGTCGCTGAGAGCGGCTTTGGCTTCGGCTGTCTGTTCAGGAGTCATGGTCGTGGCGGTTCCAGCGTGATCGGGGTCGGGACGGTGCGGAGCCGGTCGCGCGGCGGCGGGGGCGTCGCGGATCCCGATGGCGAGAGACGTTCGAGGTCCGCCGCCGTCGTTGACCAGCTCATGGAGATATGTCCTTAATGGGGAAACGGATGAACATTTACTCGTTCAGTCGCGCCCAGAAAAATGCTTCCTTGCGTATGGAAACGCTCACTCTCGTATCGTGGAAGGGGTTGGTGGGTTGGCAGTCGAAAAGCCAACTCGCCAACCGTTGCCAACGTTCGCCTTCACCTTCCGGGAGCAGCGACCATGGAGTTCGGTGCGAAGCTGCGGGAACTGCGGAACGCCCGGGGTATGTCTCTGGCAGCGCTTGCTGCGGTGATCCCTTACGACAAGGGGACGCTCTCCAAGATCGAGAACGGCGACCGGCGGCCTTCGGAGAAGCTGGCGTGGTCGCTGGACCGGTTCTTGGAGCAGCGCGGCGAACTCGCCGCGCTGCGGCTGGGCGCCGGAAGCGAGATGCCGGCCGCGGACGGGGCCGGCGGCGAGGATGAGAGCGAAGTGCAACGACGGCGTTTTCTGGCAGATCTAGCAGCGTTGGGAGTGGCCGCGTCATCCCCTGGGCTTGACGCGCTGAGGGTCATGCAAGGCGGCCTGGAGGACCTGGTCGGTCCTCGTGGTGCTGCGGCGGTGGAGGACTGGCAGGAGGTGGTCGTCGAGTACGGCCACTCCTACCCGGATATCCACCCGGCGGAGCTGTACCGGATGCTGGTCCGGGATCTGCTGGAGGTGCACCGCGACATGGAGGGCGTCGGTGAGGGCGACCCGCTCTACCCCCAGTGGTGCCGTGTGCTGGCGGGCCTGGAGACACTGCTGGCCAAGACGCTGTCGAACGTGGGGGAGCGGCGGGCGGCTCAGCGCTGGTGGAAGACCGCCAAGCGCGCGGCGGCGCGTTCGGGCGACCGTGACGTGGAGTTGTGGATCGGCGGGGAGCGCCTCATCCACGGCCTGTACGAGCGGCGGCCGGTGACACTGCTGCTGCGCGAGGCTGACGCGCTGCTGACGTGTGCCCCTTCTTCCGGGGGAGGCGCGGGCCTGGCGAAGACGCTGGCCGCCCGCGGGCAACTGCTGGCGGCGCAGGGCGACCCCGCTGCGCTCGACGTGCTCGACGCCTACCGGAACGTCTTTGACGAACTGCCCGACTCCGACACCGCCGATATCCACTCGATCTGGAACACCGGACCCGACCGGCGAGGCTACTTCGAGGCGTACGTGCTCGCCTACCTAGGACAGCATCAGGAAGCGGCCGTCGCGGTCCGGCAGGTCGAGGAGCTGATGCCCACGGGGTGGCGGATGAGCGGCCAGCTCCGGCTGCTCGGCGCGCTCAGTCAGGTCCGGGGCGGCGACGTGCTGGAAGGTGTGGACCACGCCCACGAGGTCTACAGCGGCTTCCCGCCCGGGCAGCGGGCCATGATGATGTCGCGGCTGGCCGGGGAGGTACTGGCCTCGGTTCCGGACGACGCCCGCACCTCCCGGCCGGTGTCCGCCTACCGGGAGCTGGTCGGCTCCGCCGGCCCCAGGTCGATCACATAGACGTCGTAGTACTCGGCCGTCGCCAGAGGGCCGCCGGGGACCCGGCCGACCTGCGTCCAGCCCCACCGCTCGTACATGCGCTGGATGTCGGGCTTGGCGGGGCTGGTGGTGAGCGTCGCGCGCCTTTGGGCGCGGTCGCTCAAGTAGAGGTCCACTAGGCGGCGGCCGATGCCGCGACTGCGGAAGGCGGGCAGGACGACCAGGTCGATCACCGCGACGGTGCGCGTCCCGTCCTCGTCGGTGTACCCGGGCGGCGGGGCCGGGGTGAGGCCCTCCCACCAGGACGAGGACGCCAGCGGGAATCCGTAGACGAACCCGATCAGCGAGCCATCACCGTCGCGGGCGGTGATGGTCTCGAACCCGGGGTAGCCGACCTGACGGGTGGTGCGCGTCTCCCAGTCGTCCAGGCTGTAGCCGGGGAATCCGGCGGCGTAAACAGGCCGGATCTCTTTCAGGATCGCGCGTGTCGCGGGCGCGTCCAGGCGCGCGTATTCAACGTCGGGCATTAGCCCATGGTGCCGCGTGCTCTTTCCCCGATCCAGGCGTCGACGAGGTCGAGTCGTTCGAGCGGGGGCTCGGGCGGGCGGAACCCGAGCGTCTCGGTCAGGACGCCGTCGACGACCGGGTGCAGGCGCTCCTCGACGAACGCCTCCCAGTCGGCCTCGGACTCCCACACATCGACGTACCGCAGGCCGGCTTCGGTGCGGTAGGCCAGGTGCGCGACGAGCCCCTTGGGCGGTTCGGCGCCGAGCCCCTCCTTGATGCGGGCGTACACGTCGGGCCCGATCGGGACCTCGTAGGTGAAGGCGTAGGACATGGGGTCCCCCTCGTCATTTTCACCCGAAGCTATTTCGGATGAATATGGCTAGCATGGGCTCCGTGGCAGACCAGGTCAAGAGGCGATACGACACCAGTGGGCGGCGGCGAGCGGCGGAGGCAAACCGGCGGGCCATTCTGGAGGCGGCCCGCGAGCTGTTCACCGCGCGCGGCTACGCCGCCACGACCATGAACGGCATCGCCGAACGGGCCGGCGTCTCCCTGGACACCGTCTACGCCGCGGTGGGCCGCAAGCCCGCGGTCTTCCTGGAACTGGTGGAGACGGCGCTGTCTGGCACCGACCAGGCCGTCCCGGCGCGGCAGCGCGAGTATGTACAGGCGATACGCGCCGAGCCCGCCGCCGCGCGCAAGCTGGAGATCTACGCGCACGCGATCGCCGGCATCCACGGCAGGATGGCCCCGCTGCTGCGCGTCGCCCAGACGGCGGCCGATCCGCAGGTTCGCGGGATCTGGCAGGACATCGCCCACCGCCGGGCCGCCAACATGCGCGAGCTGGCCCGGGACCTCCTGGACACCGGGCAGCTGCGCCCCGGGCTCGGCGTGGACGAGATCGCCGACGTCGTCTGGGCGACCAACTCCCCGGAGTTCTACTGCCTGCTGGTGGAGGACCGGGGCTGGCTGCCCGAGCGGTTCGCCGCCTGGCTGGCCGACGCCTGGGGCCGGCTGCTCCTCGCCCTGCCGCCCGCGTGATAGGGATCCTGATCATGGAGTTCTTCTGCTATCACCGTGATCGGCCCGGTTCGACGGCTCTGCGCATGGAGCTCAACGAAGAGCACCAGACCTACATGGACCCCTACGCGGCGCGGATGATCGCCCGCGGCCCGACCTTCGACGGCGACACCCTCACCGGCAGCGTGCACATTCTTGACCTGCCCGATGCCGCCGCCGCCCGCGCGTTCGCCTTCGACGAGCCCTGCTACCAGGCCGGCGCGTACCGGGACGTGCTGATCCGCCGGTGGCGCAACATGCTGGGGCGCACCATGTGGGAGTTCCCCGGCGGCTGGACCGAGGACGACGGCTACCTGGTACTCGGCCTCGGAGCGGGGCCTGCCGCCGACCTAGACGTTCCGTCAGGCCAGGACGGACTGGTCGCCTACGGGCCGCTGCTGTCCGACGACGGCACCGTCTGGGTGGGCACGGCGGCACTCGTCAGGACGCCGGATCCGGACGCGGCACGCGCCGTTCTGGCCCCCGGCCGGTACGCCGGCATCGAGGTCCACGCCTGGGAGTTCGGCGGACGGCGCTGAGGCGCCGGGTCAGCGGGGGCGGTCGCTGATCGGGGCGGCGGCGGCCTCTTCGACGCCGCCCGCGATGAGGCGGCCCATGATCTCGGCCATCTTCTCGGTGTCCTCCACGACGTTGACGCGGGTGATCCGGCCCCAGCGGAGCTCGATCGTCTGGGCGAACTCGTTGCGGAACGGCTGGCCGGCCGCGGTTCCGCTGGTGCGCAGGAGCGCCACGACGCGGGTGCGCCAGGGCCAGCCGCCGACCAGGACGTCGTCGACGGTGAACCGGATGTCGGCGAGCAGCCGGAACAGCCGCTCGAACCAGCGGCGCTGGGAGTCGATGCGGTCGCGCGTGCCGCCCATGGCGTTCTCGCCGGCGAAGCGGTGGGTGAACGACGGCGCGAACATCGTCAGCACGTACTCGATGTCCCTGTCGTTGAGGTGGTCCCACGCGGTCCGTACCCTGCGCGCCACGATCGCCTTGTACATCGGCACCTCCATGAGTCTCTTAAGGAGACTTACTGTAGCCGGGTCGGTCTCCTCAGGGAACTAGGGTGGGGGGCATGCAGCGCACCTCGTTCGGCTCCATCGCCTGCTCCGTCGCGCGGACCCTCGACCTGGCCGGCGAGCCGTGGTCGCTGCTGGTCGTCCGCGACGTGTTCGTCGGCATCAACCGGTTCGACGCGCTGCGCCGCGACCTCGGCATCTCCCGGAAGGTGCTGTCCGAGCGGCTGCAGCGACTGGCCGACGAGGGGGTGCTGGAGCGCCGCGCCTATTCGGAGCACCCGCCGCGGCACGAGTACCACCTCACGCCCAAGGGGCTGGAACTCTGCGAGGTCATGTTCGCGATCGTCGCGTGGGGGGACAGGTGGACCGCCGGGGAGGCCGGCCCGCCGGCGCTGCTCCGCCATGAGCGCTGCGGCTCGCTGACCCGCGCCCGGGTCTGCTGCTCGGAGTGCGGGGAGCCGCTGCACGCCTCCGAGGTGCGCGCCGAGGCCGGGCCCGGCGGCTCGAACGGGCCGGGGACCGTCCTGATGGCGGAGCGTCTGCAGGCCCGCTAGCGGCGGAACGGGCCGGTCACCTCGAAGGTGCAGCCGTCGGTGCCGCCGATGAAGCCGCTCTTGCCGCGCTGGGACGAGAAGTACAGGCGCGAGCCGTCCGGGCTGAACGCCGGGCCGGTGATCTCCGACTTGTCGTGCCCCACGACGCGCAGGAACGGCGTCACGACGCCGTCGGCGGTGATGAGGTTGATCTCCATGTTGCCGCCGTCCTCGGCGACGTACAGGTCGCCGGACGCCGCGGCGGTCACGTTGTCGACGCCGCGCAGCGGGGGCTCGCCGCCGGTGACGAGATCGTCGTCGTAGGCGATGTCCAGGCTCCCGGCGGCCGCGTCGTAGGCCCACACGCGGTTGTCGCCCTTGGTGGTGAAGTAGCAGACGCCATGGGTGTAGTAGCAGCCCTCGCCGCCGTTGAAGCGCATGGCGCCGCCCACCTGGTTCCGGGTCGGCGTGAACCAGAGCTGCGGGCTGGGCACCTCCGCCCACCGGACGGGGCCCGTCCCGGAGCCGACCAGCACTTCGAGCGTCCCGGACGACAGGTCGCCCCACGTCGCCGGCCGGAACCGGTAGAAGCACCCGTCCGGCTGGTCCTCGGTCAGGTAGACGACCTTCCGCACGGGATCGGAGGCGGCGGCCTCGTGCTTGAAGCGGCCGAGCGCCGGGCGCGCCACCGCGGACCGCCGCCCGCGCGGGTCGGTCTCGTACACCAGCCCGTAGTCGTGCTCCTCGCACGACAGCCAGGTGTCCCACGGCGTCGCCCCGCCGGCGCAGTTCAGCGTGGTGCCGTTCAGGATCCGGCTGGCGGAGGCGACCTTCCCGGACGCGTCGAACCGCACCGCGGACGCCCCGCCGACCAGGGGAACCTCGGAGTTGCTGACGTAGATCCAGCCGTCCCCGTCGGCGAAGCACGCGCCGCCGTCGGGCGCGGGGTGCCAGACGTGCCGCGTCCCCTCGACGCGCTGCATCGAACGCGCCACGATCCGGCCGGTGAACCCTTGCGGCAGCTGCAGCCCGTTGCCGTCCGCGGCCTGCGGCGGGCCGTAGGGGCCGGGGCCGGGCTGCGCGGGCCCGGCGGCGAGGGCCTGCTGCCAGAGGGCGCCGGAGAGTGCGGTCGTGCCGCCGGCGACGGCGGTGAGGCGCAGGAACGAGCGACGGTCGACGGCCATGACTCTCCTCGGAGCCGGTCACCGCCGGACGGCTCCCGGGCGGCACGGTCCCGCGAATATCTGAGAAAACCTCGCATTGGTCAAGGGGGCGACCCGCCCCCGGAACGCGAAGAACCCGCCCGATAGGGGCGGGTTCGGGGGAGTCCGGCGGGGCGACGTGGGAGAAGCGTCGCCCCGGCTACGGACGGAACAACCGCGAGATCACGGTCGGCTCACGTGATCTCGCAGTTGCCTTGTCAGGTGTTCAGCGAGGACACCTTGCCACCGGTCTTGGCGGCCCGGCGGCGGGGCGCGGCGGTGCGCGCGGCCGGCGCCTCGTCGGACTCGGCCGGCTTGGCGGCGCGGCGGCGAGCCGGCTTGGCCGGAGCCTCGTCCGCGGCGGCCTCCACCACGGGCGCCTTGGCGGCCGGACGGCGCGTGCGCTTGGCCGGTGCCTCCTCGGCCTGGACCTCGGCCGGAGCCGCGGTCTCGGTGGCCTTGGGGGCGCGGCGGCGGGTGCGCTTGGCGGGCGCCTCCTCCGTCACGGTGTTCTCGGCCACGGTGCTCTCCGCCACGGGGGCTTCGACCACGGTGCTCTCGGCCACAGCGGCCTCGGCCGGCTTGGCGGCGCGGCGACGGGTGCGCTTGACCGGCGCCTCCTCCACCGCAGTGCCTTCGACCACGGGGGCCTCGGCCGGAGCCGCGGTCTCGTCGGTCTTGGTGGCGCGGCGGCGGGTGCGCTTGGCCGGCGCCTCCTCGGCCACGGTCTCGGCCACGGCGCTCTCGACCACGGGGGCCTCGACCACGGCCTCGGCGTCGGCGGCCTTGGTGCTGCGGCGGCGGGTGCGCTTGGCGGGCGCCTCCTCCGTCACGGTCGCCTCGACCACGGGGCTCTCGACCACGGTGTTCTCGACCACGGGGGCCTCGGCCGGAGCCGCGGTCTCCTCGGTCTTGGTCACGCGGCGGCGGGTGCGCTTGGCAGGCGCCTCTTCCGTCACGGTCGCCTCGACCACGGGTGCCTCGATCACGGCCGCCTCGGCCGCCGCGGCCTCGACCACGGGCGCCTCGGCGGTCGCCTCGACCGGCTGGCCGTTGCGGGTCCGGGTACGCGAGCGCTTGCGGCGCGGGCGCGCCGGGCGCTCCTCCTCGCGGTCACGGTCGCGGTCACGGCCGCGGTCCACGCCGCGCGGCGTGGTGGAGCGGGTCTTGCCCGTCTCGCCGATGTCCTCCAGCTCCTCCGCGTCCAGCCCCGCGCGCTCGTGGCGCTGGGCCTTCGGCAGCTTGCCGGTGGTGCCGGCCGGGATGCCGAGCGTGGCGAAGAAGTGCTCGGAGGTGGAGTAGGTCTCCTCCGGCGTGGCGAAGTCCAGGCCGAGGGCGCCGTTGATGAGCTTCCACCGGGACAGGTCGGACCAGTCGACCAGGGTGACCGAGATGCCCTCCTTGCCGGCGCGGCCGGTGCGGCCGATGCGGTGCACGTAGGTGTCCGCGGAGTCGGGGCACTCGTAGTTGACGACGTGGGTGACGTCGTCGACGTCCAAGCCGCGGGCCGCCACGTCGGTGGCCACCAGGATGTCGATCTTGCCGTTGCGGAACGCGCGCAGCGCCCGCTCGCGCTGGGACTGGCCGAGGTCGCCGTGCACCGCGGCGGCGTCGAAGCCGCGCTGGACCAGGTCGGCCGCGACGCGGTCGCAGGCCCGCTTGGTCTGGCAGAACACCATGGTCAGGCCGCGGCCCTCGGCCTGCAGCAGGCGCGCGAGCATCTCGGGCTTGTCCATCTGGTGCGCCTGGAACACGTGCTGGACGACCTGCGGGGTCGCCTCGGACTCGGCGTGGGACTCGGCCCGCACGTTGGTCGGGCGGGTCAGGTAGCGGCGCGACAGCGCCACGATCTCGCCGGGCATGGTGGCCGAGAACAGCATGGTCTGCCGCTTGGCCGGGATGCGCTCGACGATCCGCTCGATGTCGGGCAGGAAGCCCAGGTCGAGCATGCGGTCGGCCTCGTCCAGCACCAGCACGCCGACCTCGGACAGGTCCAGGTGCTTCTGCTTGACCAGGTCCAGCAGCCGGCCCGGGGTGCCGACGACCACGTCGACGCCCTCCTTGAGGGCCTCGATCTGCGGCTCGTAGGCGCGGCCGCCGTAGACCGACAGCACGCGGGTGCCGAGCTTGCCGCCCGCCACCAGCAGGTCGTCGGTCACCTGCGAGGCCAGCTCGCGGGTCGGGGCGACGACGAGCGCCTGCGGCTTCTTGCCGCCGTGCGTGATGCGCTGCAGCAGCGCGACGCCGAAGGCGAGGGTCTTGCCGGTGCCGGTGCGCGCCTGGCCGATGATGTCGTGCCCGCCGATCGCGATCGGCAGGGCGAGCTCCTGGATGGGGAATGCGTCCACGATGCCCTCGGCTGCGAGGGCGTCGCTTATCTCGGGTACGACTCCGAGTTCACGAAAGGTAGTCAGGGCTTTCAGCCTCCAATATGCGGGGTCCTCACTCCGTTGCGCGGCGCTGCGCCGAACCACCGGGCGGGTCCGGGGACGGGCCCGCCGATCCGGTGGCCGCGCGCTCGCGCGGGAGGGACCAGCCGTCGATCAAAATTTCGGCGACCGCAGTCAGGGGTTGAAAGCAGTCACTCGCTGTGGCTGCGTGCGGTCACACTCCGCCACGCAGTGTACCGACCTTGGAATGACTACACCAATAGCCGATCACTGGTCCTAACGCTTCCCCCGTACCGGCTATTCCATGCGGTGCGGGCGGGTGTCCGCAAGCGGCCACAGTCGGCCACCGGCGGGTGTTGCGGGCGGGTCCGGACAGTGCCGAGCGCCGGGGCGGAGATCCTGACATTCTGTACTCCGCCACAATCGCGGCAGATCGGCTCGGCGAGAGGGACGGAACGTATGCGGGCGAGGTACACGGGCGTGCTGGCCATGGTGCTGGCGGCCGGGCTGGCGGGGTGCTCCTCGTCGGACGGCAAGTCCTCCGGCGGCGGACCGGCCAAGGGGCCGGTGGTCGCCACCGACAGTTCCGTGCACGCCGGCCAGCAGGTGGAGCTGAAGAACGCCGAGTACGTCAAGATCGCCGGGCTGGCCGACCAGGCCATGGCGCAGAAGCTGGACGCGGCGCTGCGCGGCCCGCTGGACTGGGCGGTGAAGTGGGCGGGCGCGACGCTGGAGCCCGAGCAGAAGAAGCAGTGCGGCGGCCGCAACAGCGTTATCCAGACCAAGGTGCGGATCGGGCTGCGCGGCGAGATCGTCTCGGCCACCAACGCGGTCCAGATGATCCCCTGCTACGAGGGCGAGGGGCAGCTGCCGACGATCCCGGTCGTGGTGGACACCAAGGCCGGCAAGGCGCTCACCGCCTCCGACATCCTCACCGACAAGGCGCTGGACAAGGACGGCCTGAAGGACCTGTTCGGCCGGCTGCAGGGCCCGAAGGAGGACTGGAAGGAGTGCGACCTCGGCGACCTGCAGCGCGGCGCGCTCTTCCCGGCCAAGGAGAACGGCGACCCGATCGAGTCGCCGCCGGCCGCCGGGCTCATGTTCACCCCGCAGGGCCTTGAGCTGATCTGGTCCACCACCGGCACCGACTGCAACAACTTCGTCTTCAGCGCCGGCTACGACAAGATCAAGGACCTGGTCCGGCCGGAGCTGTTCCCGCGGCTGCAGAGCGCCGCGGCCGTGAAGTGACCGCGGCGCCGCCCTGGCGGCTGCAGGGCTTCACCGAGGTCCGCGAGCTCGGCGCGGGCGCGCAGGGCCGGGTCGTCCTCGCCCGGCACGCCACCGCCGGCACCCCCGTGGCGATCAAGTACCTGTACCGGGGCGACCCGGCCGCGCTGGACCGGCTGCGCGCCGAGGCGGAGATGCTCGGCCGCGTCGGCGACCCGCACGTGGTGCGCCTGTTCCGGTTCGTGCGCGGCGAGCAGGGCGCGGCGCTGGTGATGGAGGCGGTCGACGGCGTCTCGCTGCGGGCCGTCCTGGACGAGCACGGCGCGCTCGCGCCGGAGGCCGCGCTGACCGTGCTGAAGGGCTCGCTGCTCGGCCTCGCCGCCGCGCACGCCGCCGGCGTGGTCCACCGCGACTACAAGCCCGCGAACGTGGTGGTGCGGGCCGACGGTCTCAGCAAGCTCATCGACTTCGGCATCGCGACGGTGACCGGCGCCGAGTCCAGGTCGGGCACGCCGTTCTACATGGCGCCCGAGCAGTGGGAGGGCGCGCCCGCCTCCCCGGCGACCGACGTGTACGCCGCGACGTGCGTGTTCTTCGAGTGCGTGACGGGCGGCCGGCCCTTCCAGGCGGCGAACCAGGCCGCGCTGATGAACCTGCACCTGACCGCGCCGCCGCCCGCGGACCGGCTACCGCCGCCGCTGCGGCCGCTGCTGGAGCGCGGCATGGCCAAGCGGGCCGAGGAGCGCCCGGCGGGCGCCGCCGAGTTCGCCCGCGAGCTGGAGGCCGCCGCGTCCGCCGCCTACGGCCCCGACTGGGAGCGCCGCGGACTGCAGCTCGCCGGCGCCGCGACGGTGGGGCTCGCCGCGCTGTTCCCGCTGCTGGCGGCCGGGCTCGCACCTGGCGGCGCCGTGGTGGGAGGCACTGCGGCGGGTGGCGCGGGGGCGGGCGCCGCGGTGGCCGGTGGCACGGCCGCCGCGGGCTCCGGGACGGCCGCCGCCGGGTCCGGCGCGGCCGCCGGGGGCGGGCTGCTCGCCGCGACCGGCGCGAAGGTCGCGATCGGGGTGGCTGCGGCCACCCTGGTGACGGCCGGTGGCGTCGGCGTCTACGCCGCGCAGGGCGACAAGCCCGCCGGACAGTCCAAGGCCGTCCCGCTGAACGCGAAGCTGGTGAACTTCCAGCAGGCGGGCGCGCCGGCGGTGCAGGAGCAGTACGTCACCGTGGAGGGGCGCCGCGATCCCGCGGTGCTGCGCCGGATCAACGCCGCGCTGCGCGCCCCCGCCGACCGCGCCATGGCCACCTACCGCAAGAACTACACCGGCCGCGACGATGTGTCGGCGGTCGCCACGACCACCGAGATCGGCCTGCACACCACCCGGCTGCTCTCGGTCTCCTCGGTCTACTCCGTCACGCCGAAGCCCGGCACCTTCGGCAACTGGGTGAAGAACTTCTTCAGCTACGGCGCGGTCACCGTGGACCTCGCCGACGGGAAGGCGCTCGGCCCGAGCGACGTCCTCGCGCCCGCCGCGCTGACGCCCGAGGGCGCCAACAGGCTGCGCGACCGCATCGCGGCCGCCGACCCGGAGAGCTGCCTGAACGAGGAGGAGACCACCCGGCCGGCGTTCCGGCCGCAGGACTTCCAGGGCGAGAACCCGAAGATCCAGATCACGCTGCGGCCCCGGGAGGCCCGCTTCATGATCAACATGTCCGCGCTCAACCCGGACGTGTCCATGGCCTGCCGGATGACCTCGACCGACGTGCCGGTGGACAGGATCGCCGACTTCCTGGCGCCCCGGGTCGTCGCCGAGATGCGGTCGGCCACGCCCTCGCCGTCCCCGTCGCCGACCGAGTGACCCCGGGCACGCGGAAGCCCCCGCGCGCTCTCGCAGCGGGGGCTTCCGGAGTGCACCGGCCGGGCCGGTGTGCACCGGCATCCCGGTCAGTAGTTGTGGTGGCGGGTGCGGCCGAAGCCGCGACGGCCGCCGCCGCGCGTCTGGTAGCCGGTGAGCGCGGCCACCGCGATCGCCGCGATCACGATGGCGAGGATGAAGGCGATCACCGAGCCCGCACCGATGGCGTGCGCCACGACACCGCCGAGGACGGCGCCGGCGATGCCGACCAGCACGGTGAGCAGGATGCCCATCGGGTTGCGGCCCGGGACCAGCAGCCGGGCGAGGGCGCCCACGATCGCGCCGACGACGATGAAGTAAAGAATCGTCAGGACCATTTCCGATCACCATTCCTATGCGCTTCGCGTGCCGCGTTCGCGTCACGATCCGTCGTACGGTGATCGATATGCCCGCTGTACCGGCCTAAAACAAAAAATTAGGAAAAGCCAGGTCAGGTGTACTGCGTGCCGCCGAAGCCGACGCTGCGCCCCTCGTCCTCGCCGATTTCCAGATAACCGATCCGGTCCGCCGGGATGACGACCCGGCCGCCCTTGGTGTCGTTCAGCACCAGGACGCCGCGCTCCTCGGCGAGCGCGTCGGTGACGGCCCGCTGCACCTCCTCGGCGCTCTGCCGGGTCTCCACGACCAGCTCCCTGGGCACGAACTGCACGCCGATCCGAACCTGCACGTGATGCTCCCTCAGTCGGCCGGCCCCGCCGGTCCGGCGGGACGTCTCCTCCGATGGTGCCATGCGGGCCCGGGGCATGGGCGCGCGGCGGCCCGGCCCGGGCCCGGCCGCCGCGCGGAATGTCAGCCGGTGCGCGGGAAGCCGGAGATGCCGCGCCAGGCCAGCCGGGCGATGATCTTCTCGGCGGTGTCCTTGGGGATGGCCCGGTGCTGCGACAGCCAGTAGCGGGCGCTCACCTCGGCCATGCCGACCAGGCCCATGCCGAGCAGGTGCGCCTCGTCCTCGGCCGCGCCGGTGTCCTCGGCGATCACCTGTGCGATCATCTCGGCGCACTGCTGGTTGGCGCGCTCGACGCGGGCCCGCACCGGGGCCACGTTGCGCAGGTCGGACTCGAACACCAGCCGGTACGCCTCGCCGTCGCCGGCGACGAAGTCGTAGAAGGCCTGCATGCTGGCCTGCACGCGCAGCTTGTTGTCGGTGGTCGAGCCGAGCGCGTCGCGCACCGCCTTCACCAGCGCCTCGGCGTGCTCGTCCAGCAGCGCCAGGTACAGCTCCAGCTTGCCGGGGAAGTGCTGATAGAGCACCGGCTTGCTGACACCTGCCCGTTCGGCGATCTCGTCCATCGCCGCGGCGTGATAGCCCTGGGCGACGAACACCTCCTGGGCCGCGCCGAGCAACTGCCTGCGGCGCGCCAGTCGCGGCAGCCTCGTGCCACGGGGGCGGGCGTCCGGGGTCGCGGTCACCACACACTCCGATCACCGATCAATGTGCGACGGAAGGGGGTCGCCGTCGCAGGAACCAATCCCACCATCCTACGCGCCGGTAACCTCGCAGGTCACCTCTATCGGGCGCGCCGGATCGCGATCCGGCGGCGGCCGCCCTACCGGTAGTCGTCCTCGTCCAGCTCGACGACCCGGCTCTGCTCGGCCGCGTCCGCCTCGTTCGCGTCGAAGGGGACCTCGCCCGAGCCCTCCACCGCCGTCTGCTCCTCGTCGTCCAGCAGCGGCGCGTTCTGCTCCAGCGCGTCCGCCTCGGGGGCGTCCAGCGGGCTCTCGGTCTCGCTCATCCGGTGTTCCTCCTGTAGGCAGCGTGTCCCGGCGTGAGGTCTCAGAGCCGCCCGGCCAGTTCCCGCAGCGGCGCCTCGATCGCCTCGCCGAACGTCGGGAACGCGTGCACCACGTCGGTGAGCAGGCTGAGCGGCGTCTCGGCGCGGATGGCCAGGGTGACCTCACTCATCCATTCCTCAGCGTAGAGCCCGGCCGCGGCGGCGCCGACGAGCACACCCCGGGACCGGTCGGCGTACAGCTCCACCCGGCCCCGTTCGTCGGCCTCCACCACCGCGCGGGCGGTCGCGGCCAGGTCGTACCCGGCGGTGAGGAGATCGATGCCCAGTTCGGCCGCCTGGATCGGGGAGATCCCGGCCGCGTAGACGGCCGGGGAGGTGTGCACGACACGCGGGACGGCCCGGTAGTCGGCCTCACGGTGCTTGCCGAGCACGTTGTCGACGACGACGCGGGCCTGGTAGCGGGCGGCGTGCGCGGTGCGGGCGATGCCGGTCACGTCGCCGCACGCCCACACCCCGTCGGTGACCCGGCAGGTCTCGTCGACCGGCAGGCCGTGCCCGGGCGTCACCGCGACGCCGAGGTTCTCCACCCCGTAGCCCTGCACGCGCGGCACCCGGCCGGCCGCGATGAGGATCCGGTCGGCCTCCAGCCGGCCGCCGTCCGACAGCCACACCAGCAGCCCGCCGGCGGCGCGTTCGACCCGGGCCGGCTCGGCGCCGAGCCGCAGGTCCACGCCCATGCGGCGGAGCGCGCCCGCCAGTACCTCGCCGGCGAACGGCGCCTCGGCGGCCAGCAGCCGCCCCGACGCCTCCACCACCGTCACCTGCGTCCCGAACGAGGCGTACACCTGCGCCATCTCGCAGCCGACCGGGCCGCCGCCGAGCACGACCAGGCGGCGCGGCAGCACCGGCAGCGACAGCGCCTCGTCGCTGGTCCAGGTCGGCACGCCCGCCAGGCCGTCGACGCCCGGTACCACCGGTTCGCTGCCGGTGCTGATGACCAGGTCGCCGAAGCCGATCTCGGCGCCGTCGACCTCCATCCGGCCCGGCCCGAGCAGGTGCCCCCGGCCGCGCAGCACGGTGACGCCGGCCTCGGTCAGCCGCGCCGCCGCGCGGTCGTCGGCCAGGTGGCCGGTGACGTGGTCGCGGCGGGCGACGGCCAGGTCCCAGCGCTCCCCGCGCCGCGCCGACAGCAGCAGCGACTTGGACGGGACGCAGGCGAAGTACGCCGATTCCCCGCCGACCAGCCGGTTCTCCACGAGCGCGACGTCGCGCCCGGACCGGGACAGCTCGACGGCCGCGAGCCCGCCCGCGGTCCCCCCGCCCAGCACCATGACGTCGTAGTGATCCTGCGGCACTTGATCCCCCACTCACAGACCTCGCTGTGTCCCCGCCCCCAACATGGTGACGGAAAACGGTGGCGGAGAGTGCCGATTCGGATACTTAGGGCTGCGGAGGGGACTTTGAGGGCAGCGGCGCCGCGTCCTTCAGCAGCGGGGCGAACAGGTCGCCGTGCTCGTCGACCCGGGCCAGCGCCTCGGTGGGACCGAAGGCCAGGTCGGACGGCCGGCGGGCGCCCGTCAGCTCCTCCCAGGTGACCGGCGTGGACACCGACGGCCGCTCCGATCCGCGCAGCGAGTAGGGCGCGACGGTCGTCTTGGCCGGGTTGTTCTGGCTCCAGTCCACCAGCACCTTGCCCTTGCGCAGGCTGCGCTCCATCGTGGAGACGACCAGGCCGCCGTGCTCGGCGGCGAGGCGTTCGGCAGCGGCCCTGGCGTACTCCTCGGTCCGGCCGGTCGGCTCGACGGGCACGTACAGGTGCAGGCCCTTCTTGCCGCTGGTCTTCGGGTAGGCGGTCAGCCCGTCGGCGGCCAGCAGGTCGCGCAGCAGCCCGGCGACCTCGATCGCCTCCATGAGCGTGGCGGGCGCGCCGGGGTCCAGGTCGAACACCATCAGGCCGGGATCGTGCACGCCGCCGCGCGGCCCGACCGTCCACTGCGGGACGTGCAGCTCCAGCGCGGCGAGGTTGGCGCACCACACCAGCGTCGGCAGGTCGTCGACCACCACGAAGTCCAGGGCGTCGCGGCCGCGCGAGCTGCCCGGCGTCGCGAGCGTGACGGTGCGGACCCAGTCCGGGGTGTGGGACGGGGCGTTCTTCTCGAAGAAGGAGCCGCCGCCGACCCCGTCGGGGAAGCGGATGCGGGTCGCCGGGCGGTCCCGCAGGTGCGGCAGCATCACCGGCGCGATCCGCGTGTAGTAGTCGATGACCTGCTCTTTGGTGAACCCCGGGTACAGCTCCTTGCCGGGGTTGGACAGGGCCAGCTCCCGGCCCTCGATCCGCACCTTGGTCTTCTCAGGGGTCACGGACGACCTCCGTCGGGTCCTTGTCGTCGCACAGTCCCCGCCAGACCGGGAAGCGCAGCCTGCCGTCCCGGCCGCGGACGCTGTAGGCCACCTCCCCGACCAGGCGCGGCTCAACCCACTGCGCGTCGTGCTCCAGGTCGTGCGGCACCGGTTCGTCGTAGGGGGAGGTGAGGCGGCGCAGCGGCCACAGCATCGCGTACAGGTCGTCCAGGGCGCGGTCGGTGAACCCGGTCTCGACGTGCCCGGCGAAGCAGAGCCGGCCCTTGTCGTCGTACTCGCCGAGCAGCAGCGACCCGACGCCGCCCTCGCGGCGGCCGAGCCCGGGCCGCCAGCCGCAGACGACCACCTCGCAGGTGTGGAAGTTGCGGACCTTGCGCCAGTTCCCGCTCCGCACGCCCGGCAGGTAGGGGGAGTCCAGGCGCTTGGCCAGCAGGCCCTCCATCCGCTGCTCGCGGGTGAACTCCAGCAGCTCGGTGACCTGCGCGGTGTCGCTGCCGTCCAGGTACGGGGGGACCTCCACCGGGCCGGTCGCGGCGAGGTCCAGGCCGGCCAGCAGCGCCCGGCGCTCGGCGTAGGGCAGGTCGTAGAGCAGGTCGCCGTCCAGGAACAGCAGGTCGAAGACCACGTAGCGGACGGGCACCTCGCGGACCAGGCGGGCGCTCGGGCGGGCGACGTGCATCCGGCGCTGCAGCCGCTCGAAGCTCGGCCGGCCCTCCTGGAAGGCGACGACCTCGCCGTCCAGGACCACGTCGTGATGAGGGAGCAGGTCGGCGAGCCCGGACAGCTCGGGGTAGTGCCCCGACAGCTCGCCCGGCCGGCGCCCGGACGCCCGGACGCCGTCGGCCGAGACGTAGGTCAGCACGCGCATACCGTCCCACTTGAGCTCAAGGCCCCAGTGCTCGCCGTCCACCGGCAGGTCCCCGGCGACGGCCATCATCGGCTCGATCGGCCACGGCATGGTCATACCGCCGTCCTACCCCCCACGGGCATCCCACAAAAAGGGGTCTTTCTCGTCAGGCGGGGGCAAAGGCGAGCGGGACGGCTACTTCCCGACAGGGGACAGGCCGGGGCGCTTGGCGGTGACCAGGTCGCCCGAGGAGCGTCCGCGCAGGCGGCGGCCGATCCAGGGGGCCAGGTAGCCGCGCGCCCAGCGGGCGTCGAACAGCAGCCGGGCGCCGCGGCTCAGCGCGGGCAGCGGCGCCAGCTCGGGCTCGCGCCAGTCGCCGGCGTCCTGGACGCCGAGCGACTCCAGCATGGCCAGGGCGACACGGCGGTGCCCCTCGGGCGACATGTGCAGGCGGTCGATGCTCCAGCACCTCCAGTCGCGCAGCACGTCCATCGACCACTGGTCGACGATGTGCGCGCCGTGCCGGACGGCGGTGGCGCGCAGCAGCTCGTTGAACAGCGCGACGCGGCCGCGGGTGCGCCGGATCACCGCCGAGCCGGCCGGGTCGACGCCGGTGAACAGCACCACGTCGGCGCCGGCCGCGCGCAGCCGGGCGACGCCCTCGTCCATCCGGGCGGCGAGCACGTCGACGTCGGTGCCGGGGCGCAGAAGGTCGTTGCCGCCGCCCGACACCGACACCAGGTCGGGCTTCAGCGCGAGCGCCGCGGGCAGCTGGACGTCCAGGATCTGGTCGAGCAGCTTGCCGCGGACAGCGAGGTTGGCGTAGCCGAACCCCTCGGCGCGGGTGCTCAGGGCCTCGGCGGCGCGGTCGGCCCATCCGCGCGGGGTGCCGTCGGGATGCAGGTCCCCGATGCCCTCGGTGAAGGAGTCCCCGATCGCTGCATAACGCGTCCAAACCATGGACGCCATGCTATTTGACCTGCGCGAAGACCCGGCCCGGGGGTAGCCTCCGGGCATGGGTTCGCGGCGGCGCGGGCCCTCCGCGCCGCGCCGCCGCGAAGCGTGTGCTAGCCGTCCCGGCGGGTCGCCAGCACGCGCCCGAGCAGCGCCGCGGCGCGGGCCGGCTCGGTGCACGGGGCGATCCGCTCGCCCCAGCCGTAGTAGTAGGCCCAGCCGTCCCCGGTGCCTGCGGACGGCGAGCTCTCGGGCGCGGCGATGACGGTCTCGTTGAGGCCGGTCAGCTCGGAATTGGCCACCAGCGCCGTCGGGCGGCGGTCGGCCGGAGCGGCCACCTCCACCAGCAGGCCGAGCGAGCGCAGCTCGGCGGTCAGGCGCTCCAGGTGCCCGAGCGCCACCTCCGCATCGGTGATCACCTGCGTGGACATCACGCCTCCTGGACATGCCGTACGGCAAGAGGACAAAGACGCGTCCCGGGCAGGAACGGCGCGGCTTCCGCCGGCGCGGCCCGGGACGCGTCCAGTCTTCCGGCACGGTGTTACAGATCACAACCCGAATGCGTAATGTCGCGGTCAGGGTGTAGAAGAAACCGGCTCCGGCCGGGCGCGGCGCGCTGGCGCCTCCTCCTCGCGGATGCCGTAGCGGCGGTAGACGCGCGCCAGCGGGCCCGGCGCCCACCAGTTGGCGCGGCCGAGCAGCCGCATCGTGGCCGGCACCAGCAGCGCCCGCACGACGGTGGCGTCCACCGCGATCGCGATGACCATGCCGACGCCGACCAGCTTGATGAAGGAGATGCCGGAGGTGGCGAACGCCCCGATCACCACGACGAACAGCAGCGCGGCGCTGGTGATGACGCCGCCGGTGCGCTGCAGGCCGGTGGCGACGGCGGCGGTGTTGTCGCCGGTCAGGTCGTACTGCTCGCGGACCCGCGACAGCAGGAACACCTCGTAGTCCATGGAGATCCCGAACAGCATCGCCAGCATCAGGATCGGCATGGTCGGGTCGATCGAGCCGGTGGCGGTGAAGTCCAGCAGGCCGGACAGGTGGCCGTCCTGGAAGACCACCACGATCGCGCCGAACGTCGCCGACAGCGACAGCAGGTTCATCAGCACCGCCTTCAGCGGCAGCACCACCGACCCGAAGGCCAGGAACAGCAGCACGAAGGTGGCGCCGCCGACGGTGAGGGCCAGCCATGGCAGCGCCGCGGCGAGGCTGTCCAGCAGGTCCACCACGCGGGCGGGCGAGCCGCCGACCAGGGCGGTGCCGCCGGGCGGGGGCGCGACGGCGCGGACCTTGCCGACCAGCGCGCGCGCCTCGTCGGAGTGCGGGGCGGGGGAGTAGGCGAGGGCGAGGCGGGTGGTGGCCCCCTTGGCGCCCGTCACGGTCGCGCCGGTGACGCCGGGCAGCGCGTCCAGCCGGGCGGCGTAGGCCTTGACGGCGGCCTGGTCGGCGGTGCCGGTGACCACGACCTCGATCGGGTCGGTGACGTTGCCGGGGAAGTCCGAACGCAGCGCCTCGGTGACGACCCGCGCGTCGGTTCCCTTCGGCAGCGCCTCGGCGTCCACGCCGCCCCAGTTGATGCGCAGGAACGGGGCGCCGAGCGCCAGCAGCAGCGCCACGGTGGCGACGGTGTAGACGACCGGGCGGCGCATGACGCTGTGCGCGAGCCGGTACCACCAGCCGCCCTCGCGGGCAGCGGCCGGCGCGGTCTCGGCGCGGCGGCCCCGCACCCGCAGCGCGTTGACGCGCGGGCCGAGCACCGCCAGCAGCGCGGGCAGCACGGTGAGGGCGCCGAGCATGCAGACGAACACGGTCGCGACGCCGCCGTAGCCCATCGAGCGCAGGAAGTTCTGGTCGAACAGCAGCAGCCCGGCGAGCGAGACCGCGACGGTGATCCCCGAGACCGCGACGGTGCGGCCGGCCGTGGCCACCGTGGCGGCCAGCGCGTCCTCGGTGGAGGCGCCGTCGCGGGCCAGCTCCTCGCGGAACCGGCCGACCATGAACAGCCCGTAGTCGATGGCCAGGCCGAGGCCGAGGAAGGTGGTGATGTTGATCGCGAAGATCGACACGTCGGTGGCGTAGGTGAGCAGGTGCAGCGCGGTGAACGAGCCGAGGATCGCCAGGCCGCCGACCACCAGCGGCAGCGACGCGGAGACCAGGCCGCCGAAGATGAGCACCAGCAGGACCAGCAGCACCGGCATGGCCATCGCCTCGGCGCGGCCGATGTCGGCGCTCACCCGGTCGTTGATCGCGGTCTCGGTGCCGATCCGGCCGCCGATCTTGACGGTCAGCCCGGCGCCGGCCCGGGCGAGGCCGTCCTTGACGTCCTGGTAGAGGTCGGCGCGGGCGGCGTCGTCCGCGCCCGCCAGGCTGAGCACCGCGTAGGTGGCGGTGCGGTCGGCGCTGACGAACTGCGGGGCGCCGGTCGTCCAGTAGGTGCGCGTCGCGGCGGCCTTGCCGGGCGGCAGCGCGGCGAGCGAGGTCTGCACCGCCTGCCGGTAGGCCGGGTCGTCGACCTTGCGCCCGTCGGTGCTGCGGTAGAGCACGACGAGGTCGGCCTGGTCGCGGCCGAGGTCGCGCGCGGCGGTGCGGGCGGCCCGGTCGCTTTCGCTGCCCGGTGTGTCGAAGCCGCCGCCCGAGGTCAGCGCGCCGAACACGCCGGTGCCCCACACGGCCGCGACGACGAGGAACGCGGCGGCGAGCAGCAGTACCGGCCGCCGCCGCCGGTACATCAGGTGTCCCCAGCTTTCGAACATCGCCTCTCCCACGCGCTGTGATGGGCGATCACGTTCGTGAACGCCGTAAACTTGCTTACGGCGTTAACGTTGCATACGGCGCTAGCTTCCGTCAATGCCGTTCTTGCGGAATCATGCGGAGACGGCGGGTGAGGGTCCCGGACACGGGGAGGAAGAAGGCGGCTCGGATGGAGAGACCGGTGGAATCACGGCGGGAGCGGCTGCGCGCCGCCACGATCAGGGAGATCGCCCAGACCGCCCGGGAGCTCCTGGTGGCGGAGGGGGCGGACGCGGTGTCGCTGCGCGCCATCGCCCGCCGGATGGGGATGACCGCGCCCGGCCTGTACCGCTACTTCGGCAGCCACGAGGAGCTGCTGCGGCACCTGGTCGGTGAGATCTACATCGAGCTCGTCGGCGAGCTGGAGGCCGGGATCGCCGCGGCCGGCGACATGAGCGGCAAGTTCCTCGCCTCGGCGCGGGTGTTCCGGCGCTGGGCGCTCGCCCACCCGCCCGAGTACGCGCTGGTGTTCGGCGCGCCGCTGCCCGGCCTCGGCGACGACGGGCGGCAGGACTTCGCCGAGGAGTGCGGCCGCAGGTTCGGCGGGACGTTCCTGTCGCTGTTCCTGGACCTGTGGCGCAAGCAGCCGTTCCCCGTCCCGGACGACGAGGACATCGACCCCTCCCTGCGCGAGCAGCTGCGCTCCTACCGCGACGAGGTGCTGGAGGTGGGGTTGCCCCTCGGGGTGATCCAGCGCTTCCTGGAGTGCTGGGTCCGGCTCGGCGGCTCCATCAGCCTGGAGGTGTTCAAGCACCTGGAGTTCTCGCTGAGCGACGCCGAGCCGCTGTTCGAGCTGACGCTGAAGGACCTCGCCCGGCTGATCGGCATCACCTACACGCCGCCCGCGCCGCGGTCCTGAGCGGGGCCCGCCGAAAAGGACGTGGGGCGAGGGTGGTGTCCACTCCTCGCCCCACGACATCGTCAGGGGAGGTCATCGCCCCGACGCCGGTCTTCGTGCCCTGGCGGGCACCGGGTGAAACGGGCCCGTGCGGGCAGGCGCGTCAGTAGGTCGGCTGGCTCGGGTCGATCTGCTTGACCCAGGCCAGCACGCCGCCGCCGACGTGCACCGCGTCGCCGAAGCCCGCCTGCTTCACCACCGCGAGCGCCTCGGCCGAGCGGACGCCCGACTTGCAGTGCAGGACGATCTTGCGGTCCTGCGGCAGCCGCTCCAGCGCCGAGCCGTTCAGGAACTCGCCCTTGGGGATCAGCGTGGCACCCGGGATCGAGACGATCTCGTACTCGTTGGGCTCGCGGACGTCGACCAGGAAGATCTCCTCGCCCTTGTCCTGCATCGCCTTCAGGTCCTGCACCGAGATGGTGGAGTCCTTGGCCGCCTCGGTGGCCTCGGCCGACACCGCGCCGCAGAACGCCTCGTAGTCCTCCAGCAGCTCGGTCTGCGTCGGGTTCTCCCCGCACAGCGGGCAGTCGGGGTCCTTGCGGACCTTGACCTGGCGGTAGCTCATCTCCAGGGCGTCGTAGACCATCAGCCGGCCGACCAGCGGCTCGCCGATGCCGGCGATCAGCTTGATGGCCTCGTTCACCTGGATGGAGCCGATGGAGGCGCACAGCACGCCGAGCACGCCGCCCTCGGCGCACGAGGGCACCATGCCGGGCGGCGGGGGCTCGGGGTACAGGCAGCGGTAGCACGGGCCGTGCTCGGCCCAGAACACGCTGGCCTGGCCGTCGAAGCGGTAGATCGAGCCCCACACGTACGGCTTGCCGAGCAGCACGGCCGCGTCGTTGACCATGTAGCGGGTGGCGAAGTTGTCGGTGCCGTCCACGATCAGGTCGTACTGGGAGAAGATCTCGGTCACGTTGTCGCGGTCGAGCGCGACGTTGTGCACCACCACGTCGATCAGCGGGTTGATCTCGCGGACCGTGGCGGCGGCCGACTCGGCCTTCGGCAGGCCGAGGGTGGACTGCCGGTGGATGATCTGGCGCTGCAGGTTGGACTCGTCGACGACGTCGAAGTCGATGACGCCGAGCGTGCCGACACCCGCCGCGGCCAGGTACATCAGGGCCGGGGAGCCGAGGCCGCCCGCGCCCACACAGAGGACCTTGGCGTTCTTCAGTCGCTTCTGCCCGGCCATCCCGACGTCGGGGATGATCAGGTGCCGCGAGTAACGATTGACCTCGTCACGGGTGAGCTCCGCTGCGGGCTCGACCAGAGGTGGCAACGACACGGTGGGTGCTCCTGTGCTGCGCTCGGCTGATTCGGGGTATCAGGGGGTGCTGGCGGGACTCCGTCGTCCTGTCACGGGTCAACCTTGCCATGCCGCCCGGCATTCCCCGAACCCCGTCTCACCGGCTGAACGCGCACGTCAGGGCGGGTACGTGCATGAACGGGGGAAACGGGGGAACCGTCCGCTCGCTGAACCGAGCGGAGAGGTGAGGGTCATGGGGCTGCTGGACCGGTACGCACGGGCACGGGCGGGGCGCCGGACGGCCGTTCGCGAGCGGCGCCGCACGCCGAGCTTCCGGGAGATGCGCGCGCGGCTGCGGACCGAGAAGGCCGAGGCGAAGCTGCTGGAGACCGAGGTCCGCATCCACGAGGAGGCGGCGAAGATCCGGCGCGACATCAGGACCGGTGCATAGATCGCCTTAGGGCGGGCATCCCGCCTGCCGTACGGCCATCGTACGAAGGAAGGGACCATGGGTTTCCTCGACAAGCTGAAGAACAAGGCGCAGCAGGCCAAGGGCCGGGGCAAGGAAGAGGCCGGCTACCAGACCGGCGACCCCTACCTGGAGGCCGAGGGCCGCAAGGACCGGGTGTCCGGCGGTGCCAAGCAGGTCGGTGAGCGGTTGAAGGACGCCGGCAAGGAGGCCAAGCGGACCTTCGAGCGGTGATCCGCCGCATTCGCGAGCAGACCAGGAAAGGGCCCCCGGTGCGGGGGCCCTTTTCCGTACAGGCCCCTTACCTGGCGGGCGGATCGTGACAAAGCACAGCTAATCTTGACGGTTGTGGCGTCCTGGCCTGTTCCACCTCAGCCTCCGGTCCCGCCGCCCGCGCCGGGCGGCCGGTTCCCCGGACCTCCCGCGCGGCCCACGGTGCTCGGCCTGCACGCCCGCCAGTGGATGGTCGTGGCGATCCTCCTCGGCGTGTGCTTCTCGGCGCTGAGCGGCGGCGCCCTCACCGTGGCCTGGGCCGCGCTGACCCGGCCCCCCACCAACGCCGAACTGCAGCGCGCCGCCGACGCCGAGGTGGCCCGCCGCTGGCGCACCTGGCCCGCCGGGCGGATCTTCCCCGAACGGCTCGCCTACGCCCTGCCCGGCGGCCGCACCGAGTACGCCGCCCGCGTCGGCGTGCTCCCCGACACCTCCTGCGCGGGCGCCGCCGACGACCAGGTCGGCGAGGTGCTGCGCAGGCACGGCTGCCGCGCGGCGCTGCGCGCCACCTACACCGACCAGCTGCAGGGCGTCGTGGTCACCGTCGGCGTGGTCGCCTTCCCCGACGCCTGGAAGGCCGACGCGGCGCTGAAGGAGATGCCGCCCTCCTCCGCCCCCGACGCCGACCGGCCCGTGCCGGTGACGCCCGCGCTGCACGCCGTCGCCTTCCCCGGCACCGCGTCCGCGCGGTTCACCGACGCCGCCCGCCAGCAGCGCTTCGCCGGCCGCGCCGGGCCCTACGTGGTGCTGACCGCGGCCGGCCAGGCCGACGGCCGCCCCGCCGCCGCGGTCACCAAGCGGCGGCCCGGGTCGCCGTTCGCGCTGGCGCCGCAGCTGGCCGAGGAGGTCGCCCGGCCGCTGGCGACCCGGCCGCTGCCCGACTGCGCGGCGAAGAAGGAGTGGCAGTGCTAGCCGCCACGGGGCCGAGGCTCCGCCGCGCCGCCGCCGGGCTCGCCGCCGCCGCCCTCGCCGGGACGGTCCTGGCCCCCGCGCCCGCCCGCGCCGACGAGGTCCGCGACCGGCAGGAACCCATCCTGAAGCTGCTGGAGACCGACGGCGCCTGGAAGATCACCCGCGGCGCGGGCGTCACCGTCGCCGTCGTCGACTCCGGCGTGGACGCGACCCAGGCCGACCTGACCGGCTCGGTCACCACCGGCCCCAACATGCTCGCCGAGGTCGACGCCGGCACCCGGGGCGTCCGCCGGCACGGCACCGGCATGGCCTCGATCATCGCCGGGCACGGCCACGGCCCCGGCGGCGGCGCCGGGATCATCGGGATCGCGCCGCAGGCCCGCGTCCTGGCGATCCGCGCGATCGGCGAGCCCGAGGACGCCAGCTACGGCCGCTACCGGGTCTCCGACGGCGCGGACGACGCCGTCGCCCGCGGCATCCGCTACGCCGCCGACCACGGCGCCGACGTGATCAACCTGTCCCTCGGCAAGTACGAGGAGGCCCCCGAGGAGCGCGCCGCCATCGGCTACGCCATCGGCAAGGGCGTCGTGGTGGTGTCGGCCGTCGGCAACGACGGCGACAAGCAGCGCAGGCTCGACGAGGACGGCTTCGCGCCCTACTCCTACCCCGCGTCCTACCCCGGCGTCATCGCGGTCGCCGCGACCGACCCCGACCACGCCCGCGCCGGGTTCTCCAACCGCAACTACTCGGTGGTGATCTCCGCGCCGGGCGCCGGGCTGCCGGTCGCCGGGCCCGGCCGCAGGTACTACCTCAGCGACGGCACCAGCGACGCCAGCGCCGTGGTGTCGGGCATCGCCGCGCTGATCCGGTCCCGGCACCCCAAGATGCCGCCCGCGCTCGTCGCGCAGGCGCTCATCGCCGGCAGCCGCAACGACGGCGGCAAGTACGAGGTCGGCACCGGGTTCGGCGAGGTCAGCGCGTTCCGCGCGCTGAGCGCCGCGGGCCGGCTCACCGCGGCCAGGCCCGGCGGCACCGGCGGCAAGGCGGCCGGCGAGCGGTTCGGCGACGGCAGCCCCGGCCCGGTCGCGGTCGTGCCGCACCCCGCCTGGTTCCGGCCGCTGATCGCGGCGGTCACCGCGGGCGGCGTCATCGGCGCCGGCGCCGCGCTGGTCATCGCGGTGGCGCTGGCCCGCCGCGCGCCGCGCCGCCCGGACTGATCCGCGCGCCCCACCGGCGTCCCCGGTCGGTTACTCTCCCGTCGTGTCGCGCGCCGAGATCCGTCCCCCCGAGGCCGACGACGAGCCGGACCCCGCGCGGCGCGGGGGACGCGCCGTGGTCGCGCTCGTCGCCGCCGCGGGCTGCGCCGCCGTGCTGGTGGCGGCCGGGGCGCGGCTGGCCGGCGAGCTCACCCGCGACCCCACGCCCGCCGAGGTCGCCGCCGCCGGCACAGCCGAGATCGCCGCCCGCTACCGCACCTGGCCCGCCGGGCGGATCTTCCCCGAGCGGATCGGCTACACCCTGGACCTCGGCCCGGCCGAGACGGCGCGGCGGGTCGGCATCGACCCCGGCGCGGGCTGCGCCGACGGCGTCGACCCGCGGCTCGGCGCGACCCTGACCGCGCGCCGCTGCCGCGCGGTGCTGCGGGCCGGCTACCTGGACCAGCTGCAGGGCCTCGCCGTCACCGTCGGCGTCGTCGCCTTCCCCGACGAGGCCCGCGCCCGCGAGGCCGCGCACTGGTTCGCCGCCGGGCCGCCCGGCCCCGGGCTGCGCGCGCTGTCGTTCCCCGGGTCGGTCACCGCCCGGTTCGGCGACGCGGCCCGGCAGGCGTCGGCGGTCCGCCAGCACGGTCCGTACGTGGTCGCGGCGACCGTCGGGTACGCCGACGGGCGGCCCGCCGTCCGCGCTCGCCGCCAGGAGGACCTGGCGGCGCTCGGCCCGCAGCTCGCCGAGGCGGTGCTGCGCCCGCTCACCAGGCCCGCCGCGGTCCGCTGCGGCACCCCGGAGTGGTCGTGCTGACCCGCGCCGCCGCGGCCGCCGCCGCGCTGGCGCTCGCCCTGCCGACCCTCCTGCCGCCGGCGCCGCCCGCGCGCGCCGACCAGGTCCGCGACGCGGTGACGCCCGTGCTGGACTCGCTGAACGTGCCGCGCGCCTGGTCGCTCAGCCGGGGCCGCGGCGTGACGGTCGCGGTGCTGGACTCCGGCGTCGACGACACCCAGGCCGACCTGGCCGGCTCGGTCACCGTCGGCCCCGACTACACCGCGGGCGCCAACCCGCCCGGCACCGAGCCCAAGCGGCTGCACGGCACCAACATGGCCTCGATCATCGCCGGGCACGGCCACGGCCCCGGCGCCGCGGACGGCATGATCGGCGTCGCGCCCGAGGCGCGGCTGCTGTCGCTGCGGGTGATCCTGGAGCGCGACGAACCCGGCTTCGCCGCCTTCGGCGGCGACCGCCGCTACGAGGGCACGATCGCGCAGGGCATCCGCTACGCCGTCGACCACGGCGCCGACGTGATCAACCTGTCGCTCGGCCGCTCCTACCCGACCCGCGACGAGCGCCAGGCCGTCGCGTACGCGATCGGCCGCGGCGTCGTGGTGGTCGCCGCCGCCGGGAACGGCGGCGCGGAGCGCTCGGCCAGGCGCGGCGGGCACGCCGAGTTCACCTATCCGGCGTCGTTCCCCGGCGTCATCTCGGTCGCCGCCGTCGACGCGGCGGGCCGCCACGCCGGGTTCTCCAACCGCAACTCCGCCGTGGTGGTGTCGGCGCCGGGCGTGCAGATCATCGGCGCGGGGCCGGGCAGCCGGTACTGGATCGGCGACGGCACCAGCCCCGCCACCGCGTTCGTGTCCGGGGTGGCCGCGCTGATCCGGTCCCGGCATCCCAAGATGGCGCCCGCGCTCGTCGCGCAGGCCCTCGTCGCGGGGCCGCAGCAGCGCCCGGCGCGCGGCTACGACCTCGGCGTCGGGTTCGGGCGGGTGGACGCGCTGTCGGCGCTGACGGAGTCCGACCGGATCGCGGGCTTCCGCGCGGACGGGATGGGGCTGGCGGGCGACCGGCGGTTCGGTGCGGACGACGAGGGGCCGATCCGGGTCGTCCACCACCCGAGCGGCCCGATCCTGGCGTACGTGGTCACGGGCGCGCTGGCCCTGGTCGGGCTGGTGGGGTCCCTGATGTACGCGGCCCGCAACCGCGACTGAGCCGGGTGGCTCGCGTTCCGTCGTAGGGACGCGCCAGAATCGGCGGATGAACCGGGGGATGCCGTCGGAGCCTGACGAGTACGCCGAGCTGGTGCTGGACACCGTCGAGCGGATCCCGCCCGGCCGGGTGCTCGCCTACGGCGACATCGCCGAGCTGGTCGGGCAGGGCGGGCCGCGCCAGGTCGGGCGGGTGATGTCGCTGTTCGGCGGCGGCGTCCCGTGGTGGCGGGTGGTGCGCGCCGACGGCGGGCCGCCGTCCGGGCACGAGGTCCGGGCGCTGGAGGAGTACCGCGTCGAGGGCACCCCGCTGCGCCCGGACGGCCGCCGCGTCGACATGCGCCGGGCGCGGTGGTGGCCGGACGAGGAGCCGGGCGGCCCGTCAGAGTGAGACGAACTTCAGCCCGCGTGCCTTGAGGGCGGGCAGCACACGGTCCAGCGCCAGGAGCGTCTGGGCGCGGTCGCCGCCGCCGTCGTGGCAGAGCAGGATGGCGCCGGGCGCGGCGGCCAGCATGGCGCGCTCGATGTGCGCGGTGCCGGGCCGCGCCCAGTCGCGCGGGTCGATGTCCCAGTCGATCGGGGTCATCCCCTGCTCGGCGCACAGCTGGAGGGTGTAGGGGTTCCAGGCGCCGCCGGGGGAGCGGAAGTAGCGCGGCGCGAACCCGGTGGCCTCCTCGATCCGCACCCGCGCCTCGGTGATCTCGGCGTGGATGCGTTCGCGGCCGATCGCGGTGAACGGCGTCGGGTGGTTCATGGTGTGGTTGGAGATCTGGTGCCCGGCCGCGACGATCCGCTCGACGATCTTCGGCTGCTCCTTCACCTGGACGCCGATGAGCGAGAACGTCGCCTTGACGTCGTGCTTGGCCAGCAGGTCGAGCATGCGGGGCGTCCACTCGGGGTGCGGCCCGTCGTCGATGGTGAGCGCGACCGCGTTCGGCGGCGGCGGAGGCTGGAACTCGCGCAGGGTGTGCACGGGGGTGGCCGTGGTCTGCAGCCGCGCCTGCGTCCAGCCGGGCGGCGGCGCAGTCTTCGGCTTGGGGTGGGCCAGGGACGCGTGCCGGGCGGTGGCGGCACCGGAGCCGGAGCGTCCGCCGTACCGGTCCTCGAGCGCGATCCCGGCGCCCAGTGTCGCCGCCCCGGTGAACCCGGCCGCCGTGATGACGCCGAGGAACCGGCGCCGGCTCATTCCCGGGTGCTCGTTCGGGTCCGTCGCTCCCACCGTCCTTCGGCCGTCCCTGCGGAACGTGATCCGCATTCCCTACGAGCGGCGCGGCAAAGCCCGGGTTCGGCCGGCCGGTGCGATTGTGGGGTAAGTCACTCTTCACGCGAACGGCCCGTCCCCGTTGCCGCGGCGTTCACTCGCTGCTCACCCGGCATGTCCGAAACCCCTTGACCAGTACGCTGAACTGGGGGTGGGACGTTACCGTGCGCCTCATTCGCGACATGCGTGCGATGTGGTCCGAGGAGCCCCGATCATCTGCTGGAATCTTCTCTTGTGCCGGCAGCGTCCTATCGTCTCGTGCGGCGCGCCGGTCCCGGGCGGGCCGCCGCGCCCGTGCTCGACGACCGGCAACGCCGGGTGGTGGACCACCCCGGCGGGCCGCTGCTGGTGCTGGCCGGGCCGGGCACCGGCAAGACCACCACGATCGTGGAGTCGGTCGTCGACCGCATCGAGAACCGCGGCACCGACCCCGAGCGGGTGCTCGTCCTCACCTTCAGCCGCAAGGCCGCCGAGGAGCTGCGGCACCGCATCACCGGCCGGATGCGGCGCACCACCCGCTCGCCGCTGGCGCTGACGTTCCACAGCTACGCCTACGCGCTGCTGCGCCGCGACGCGGTGCTGAACGAGGAGCCGGCGCCGCGGCTGCTGTCGGGGCCCGAGCAGCTGCTGGAGGTGCGGCGGCTGCTGGAGGGCGAGCTCATCGACGGCGCGCGCGGCTGGCCCGCCCGGCTGCACCAGGCGATGGCCACCCGCGGATTCGCAGAGGAGGTGCGCGACTTCATGATGCGCGCCGCCGAACGCGGCTACGACCCCGACGACCTCGTCGACGCGGGCCGGCTGCGCGGCCGCGACGACTGGCCCGCCATCGGCGGGTTCATGGGCCGCTACATCGACCGGTTCGCGCTCGACCCGACGCCGACCTACGACTACGGCGAGCTGATCCGCCTCGCCGCCCGGCTGCTGGCCGAGGACGAGGTGCGCATCCTGGAGCGCAACGCCTACGACGTGGTGTTCGTCGACGAGTACCAGGACACCGACCCCGCCCAGGAGGAGCTGCTGCGCCACCTGGCCGGCGACGGCCGCGACCTGGTCGTGGTCGGCGACCCCGACCAGTCGATCTACGGCTTCCGCGGCGCGGACGTGCGCGGCATCCTGGAGTTCCCCGAGCGGTTCCGCACCATCGACGGCGACCCGGCGCCGGTCGTGGCGCTGCGCACCAGCCGCCGGATGGGCGCGGAGATCCTGACGGCGTCGCGGCGGATCGCCAAGCGGCTGCCCGCGGGATCGTCGGTCGCCGCCGAGCACCGCGCGCTGGTGCCGCTGGACGACGCCGAGGACGGCGAGGTCCACGCGATCGTCGCCGACTCCGAGAGCCAGCAGGCCGCGCTCGTCGCCGACGAGCTGCGCCGCGCGCACCTGCTGGACGGCGTGCCGTGGTCGCGGATGGCGGTGCTGGTGCGCAGCACCGTCCTGCAGATCCCGCCGATCCGCCGGGCGCTCGCGCAGGCGGGCGTGCCCGTCGTCGTCGCGGGCGACGAGGTGCCGCTGATGGGCGAGCCCGCCGTGCGCCCCATCCTGGTGCTGCTGCGCGCGGCGCTGAAGAAGGAGTTCCTGGACGCCGAGGTCGCCGAGGAGCTGCTGACCGGCCCGCTCGGCGGCGCCGACGCGCTCGCCATGCGCCGCCTCAAGCGCGCGCTGCGCGACCTGGAGGAGCTGTCGGGCGGCGACCGCCCCCTGCACGAGCTGATCGTCGCGGCGCTGGACGACGGCCGCGAGCTGATCCCGGTGCACGAGAAGGTCCGCGCGCCTGCCGAGCGCATCGCGAACCTGATCCAGATCGCGCGGGACAAGGCGGCCGAGCACGGCACCGCCGAAGAGGTGCTGTGGGCGGTGTGGGAGGCCAGCGGCCTGCCCGAGCACCTGCTGGAGCGCAGCGTCAAGGGCGGCACCCGCGGCACCGCTGCCGACCGCGACCTGGACGCCGTCGTCGCGCTGTTCGACCACGCGGCGCGGTTCGTCGACCGGCTGCCGCAGGCCGGGCCCGAGCTGTTCGTCGACGACATCGCCGCGCAGGAGATCGCCGCGACCACCCTCGCCGAGCACGCCCCCGAGGGCGAGGCGGTGCGCATCCTCACCGCGCACCGCGCCAAGGGCCTGGAGTGGGACGTGGTCGTCGTCGCCGGGGTGCAGGAGGGCATCTGGCCCGACCAGCGGCTGCGCGGCTCGCTGCTCGGCGTCGGCGAGCTGATCGAGCACGCGGCGGGCAACGACCTGCCCGGCGACGAGGGCGCGGGCGCGGCGGGCTGGTCGATGGCGGCCAAGATGCTCGACGAGGAGCGGCGGCTGTTCTACGTCGCGGTCACGCGCGCGCGCAAGCGCCTGGTCGTCACCGCGATCGGCGGCGACGACACCGAGGAGCGCCCGTCGCGGTTCCTCAACGAGCTGCTGCCGGGCGCGCTGGAGCAGTCGCAGCTGGACGAGAAGACCCGCTGGCTGTCGCTGTCGTCGCTGGTCGCCGACCTGCGCGCCACCGTCACCGACCCGACGCGGCCGCTGCCGATGCGCCGCGCCGCCGCCGGCCACCTGGCCCGCCTCGCCCGCGCCGGCGTGCGCGGCGCCAAGCCGGAGAACTGGTACGCCATCACCGCGCTGTCGGACTCGGGCCCGGCGTTCCGCGAGGACGAGGACATCACCATCTCGCCGTCGCAGGTGGAGACGTTCACCACCTGCGGCCTGCGCTGGCTGCTCACCTCCGCGGTCGGCGCGCAGGAGGGCGGCCCGAACGAGTTCTCCACCATGGGCAAGGTGGTGCACGCGGTCGCCGAGATGGCCGGCGCCGACGACGGCGTCACCGAGGTCGACGTGGCGCGCCGCCTCGACGAGATCTGGCACGACCTGGACTTCCGCAGCTCCTGGTACTCCGACAAGCAGCGCGAGCAGGCCGCGCAGATGGTCGACAAGTTCCTGGCCTGGCACCGCGACAACCCCAACGAGGTCGTCGCGCTGGAGGAGTCGTTCAAGGTCGACCTCGGCCGCGTCACCATCAAGGGCCGGATCGACCGGGCCGAGCGCGACGCCGAGGGCCGCGCCGTCATCATCGACATCAAGACCTCCAACACCCCGGTCGCCAAGGGCGACCTGGCGCGCAACCCGCAGCTCGGCGTCTACCAGTACGCGGTGATGCTGGGCGCGTTCGAGCGGCACGGGCTGCTGGAGCCGGGCGGCGCCAAGCTGATCCAGGTCGGCAAGGCGGCGTTCTCGGGCCGGGTGCGCGAGCAGGAGCAGCCGCCGGTCGCCGAGGACCCCGACCCCGAGTGGCCGAAGAAGCTGGTGGAGATCGTCGCGACCGGGATGGCCAGCGAGGTCTTCCAGGCGCGGGTGAACGAGAAGTGTCGCAGCTGCCCGGTACGGTCCTGCTGTCCGGTGCAGGACGAGGGTGGCATGACGGGGGGATTTTGATCACTCCTGCCGAGCTGGCGGGGCTGCTGGAGGTCCCCCCGCCGACCGACGAGCAGGCCCGGGTGATCGAGGCGCCGCTGGCGCCGATGGCGGTCATCGCGGGCGCCGGTTCGGGCAAGAGCGAGACGATGGCGGCGCGCGTGGTGTGGCTGGTCGCCAACGGGTTCGTGCGGCCCGAGCGCGTCCTCGGGCTGACCTTCACCCGCAAGGCCGCCGCCGAGCTCGGCGCGCGGGTGCGGCGCCGGCTGGACACGCTGCGCGAGGCGCTCCCGCAGGCCGACATCGAGCGGCTCGGCGGCGAGCAGCTGTTCGACGGCGAGCCGATGGTGTCGACCTACCACTCCTACGCGGCCCGGCTGTTCGGCGACCACGCGCTGCGCGAGGGCCTGGAGCCGACGATGCGGCTGATCTCCCCGGCGGTCGCCTGGCAGATCTGCTCGCGCGTCGTCGACGCCTACGACGGCCCGATGGACCACGTCGACTGGTCGCCCGACACCGTCACCAAGGCCGTGATGGAGCTGGCCGGCGACCTGTCGGAGCACCTGCGCACCCCGGCCGACATCCACCGCGTCGGGGCGTGGCTGGACGAGCGGTTCGCCGCCGTCCGCAAGCCCCTCGCCGCGCAGCGCGACATCCTCGCCAAGCACGCGGTGCGCACCGAGCTGATGCCGCTGGTGGAGGCCTACCACGCCGCCAAGCGCAATCGCGAGGTCATCGACCACGGCGACCAGATGGCGCTCGCCGCGCGGATCGCGCGCCGCCACCCCGAGGTCGGCATGATCGAGCGGTCCCGGTTCTCGGTGGTGCTGCTCGACGAGTACCAGGACACCAGCCAGGCCCAGCTGGTCCTGCTGACCTCGCTGTTCGCCGGCGGGCACCCGGTCACCGCGGTCGGCGACCCGTGCCAGTCGATCTACGGGTGGCGCGGCGCGAGCGCGGGCAACCTGCGCCGTTTCGCCTACGACTTCCCGCTGCGCTCGCCGGGGTCGGCGGCGCCGCCGCTGCCCGCGCCGATCCGGCAGCTGAGCCGCAGCTTCCGCAACGGCGAGCGCGTCCTGGACGTCGCCGCCCGCATCCAGCGCGAGCTGCGCGCCGAGACGCGCGAGGTGCCGGTCCTCACCCCCGGCGCCGGCCGCGAGGCGCGCGGCCGGGTCGAGTGCGGGCTGTTCGAGACCGTCGAGGACGAGGCCGAGCGGATCGCCGCGCGCATCGCGCTGCTGATGCGCGGCGAGCCGGGCGTGGCGCCCGACGGCGGCCCGCAACCCGACGCGCTCCGCTACGCCGACATCGCCGTGCTGGCCCGCAAGCGGTCGCAGTTCCCGCTGATCCGGCGGGCGCTGGAGGCGCGCGGCATCCCGGTCGAGGTCGTCGGCCTCGGCGGGCTGCTCACCGTCCCGGAGGTGCAGGACGTCGTCGCGACGCTGCGGGTCATGCACGACCCGACGTCGGGGGCGTCCCTGGCCCGGCTGCTGACCGGCCCGCGCTGGCGGCTCGGTCCGCGCGACCTGGTCGCGCTCGGCCGCCGCGCCCGCGCCCTGGCCCAGGAGTCGGCCCGCGACGTCACCCCGCCCGAGGGCACGGCCCCGGGCGACCCCGAGGCGGCCGAGCCCGCGCCCGCCGACGACCCGCTGCGCCAGCTGGTGACGGAGCTGAACCAGGAGACCGGCAGCCTCGTCGACGCGCTCGACGACCTCGGCGACCCCGCCGCCTACTCGCCCGAGGGCTACGGCCGGCTGCGCCGGCTGCGCGACGAGCTGCGCGCGCTGCGCACCCAGGTCGGCCTGCCGCTGCCCGACCTGGTCAACGAGGTCGAGTGGGCGCTCGGCCTGGACATCGAGGTCGCCGCCCGCTCCGGCCTGGACCCGGTCACCGCCCGCGCCGACCTGGACGCCTTCGTCGACGCCGCCGCCGACTTCGCCGGCGACGCCGAGGAGGCCACCCTCGGCGCGTTCCTGGCCTACCTCAAGGCCGCCGAGAGCGAGGAGTTCGGCCTGGCCGCCGGCCGCGTCGGCGACACCGACAGCGTCAAGCTGCTCACCGTGCACGCCTCCAAGGGCCTGGAGTGGCCGGTGGTGGTCGTGCCGGGCCTGTCCTACACACCGCAGAAGAACGGCGGCCCCGCCAAGGGCTCGATCTTCCCCTCGCCGCCGCAGAACGCCACCCGCTGGACGGCCAACCCGCGCGTGCTGCCGTTCATGCTGCGCGGCGACCGCCACGACCTGCCCGACCTCACCGGCCTGGAGAAGGAGGACCTGCTCGCCTTCGACGAGGCGTGCGCCGACCGCGAGCTGCTGGAGGAGCGCCGCCTCGCCTACGTCGCGGTCACCCGCGCGTCCAGCCTGCTGATCGTCACCGGCTACTGGTGGGGCGCGTCCGGCCGCCCCCTCGGCCCGTCGCCGTTCCTCACCGAGGCCCGCGAGATGTGCCTGGCGGGCGCCGGGCAGGTCGTCGCCTGGACCGACCCGCCCGCGCCCGACGCCGCCAACCCGCTGCTCACCGGCGACGACGAGGCGCTCTGGCCGGTCCCGCCCGGCGCGCACGGCCACGAGGCCGGCGCCCGCGCCCGCTACGAGGCGACCGTCGAGGCCGCCCGGATGGTCGAGGACGCCATGCTCGGCCGCACCCGCCCCTGGGCCGGCGACACCGGCCTCGCCGAACCCGAGCGGCAGCGCATGTCGGCGTGGGCGCGCGACGTCGAGCTGCTGCTCGCCGAACGCGACCGGGGCCGCGGCGGCGACGGGCTGCTGGTCGAGCTGCCCGCCAACCTGTCGGTGTCCTCGCTGGTCACCCTCGCCCGCGACCCGGCCGCCCTCGCCCGGCAGATCCGCCGCCCGATGCCGCGGCCGCCGTCCCCCTACACCCGGCGCGGCACCGCCTTCCACGCCTGGCTGGAGAGCCGCTGGGGCCAGCAGCGGCTGCTGGACCCCGACGAGCTGCCCGGCGCCGCCGACGAGGCCGCCGCCGGCGAGGCGGGCCTGGCCTACCTGCAGGAGCGGTTCGAGGCGTCGGAGTGGGCGGCGCGCGAGCCGGTCGACTTCGAGGTCCCGTTCGAGACGATGCTCGGCGACCGGCTGGTCCGCGGCCGGATGGACGCGGTGTTCCGCGAGGACGACGGCGGCTACGTCGTCGTCGACTGGAAGACCGGCTCGCCGCCCTCGGCCGAGGAGGCCGCGCACGTGGGCGTGCAGCTCGCCGCGTACCGGCTCGCCTGGGCCGAGCTGGCGGGCGTCCCGGTGGAGAAGGTCGGCGCCGCCTTCCACTACGTGCGCGCCAACCAGACCGTCCGCCCGGCCGACCTGCTCGACGCCGCCGGGCTCGTCGCGCTGCTGGAGAGCGTCCCGGCGGGGTGACGGCCGCCGCTCGCCTCTGTTCACCGCGTGCTCTTTCAGGGATGATCCCGGTCAACAAGTGAACGAGGAGGCGGCGTGACGGTGACCCATGACGAGAAGGTCGTACGGGAGTTCTCCAAGCAGGCGGCCGCGTTCGCCGACCCGGGCGTGAACGCCGCGTTCACCCGCCACCTGGACCGCCTCGTGCGCTTCATGGAGCCCGAGCTGGACCTGGAGGACGTCACCCTGGAGGTCGCCGCCGGGACCGCCCTGGTGTCCCGCGCGGTCGCCCGCCGCGTCCGGCACGTCACCGCGCTCGACCTCACCCCGGCGATGCTCGCGCAGGGCAAGCGCGACGCCGACGCCGAGGGCGTCACCAACGTCACCTTCACCCGCGGCGACGCCGCGGACCTGCCCTACCTCGACCGGTCCTTCACCCTGGTCGTCACCCGCTTCTCGCTGCACCAGGTCGCCGACCCCGCCGCCGTCGTGCGGGAGATGACGCGGGTCGGCCGGCCCGGCGCCGCGCTGATCATCGCCGACCTCGTCCGCCCGGCCGGCCTGGACGGCGACCCCGACCGGATCGAGCGGCTGCGCGACCCCTCGCACGGCACGCTGCGCACCGAGGAGGAGATCGCCGGGCTGGTCGCCGCCGCCGGCGCCGAGGTCAAGCGCACCGACCGGTTCGACCACGTCCGCCCGCTGGAGGCCTGGCTGGCGCTCGCGCAGACCCCCGACGAGGCCGCCGCGCAGATCCGCAAGGAGCTGACCGCCGAGCTGGACGGCGGCCCCGCCACCGGCATGCGGCCCGTCCTCCAGGACGGCGAACTGCACTTCACCCACACGAATTTCTTCCTCCAGGCGATCGTGGGGTGAAAAGGGCGACTTCTTCGACCAAACGTTCGACGAAGATCGCTCGTGTGTTCTATCTTGCCGAACATGAGTTCTAGCACTGCCACTTCGGCCGTCCGCGAGCCCGCCGCGCTGGCGATGCGCATCGGCGTCGTCGCGGCCGAGGCCGCGCTGGCCACGTTCGCGCGCAACCTGGACCTGGACGACCTGGCGGACGGCGCCGTCGACTTCCAGGGCGCGATCGCCCCGGCCGAGTGGCCGGTGTTCTCCCTGGTGATCGACACCCTCGCCGAGGCGGCCCCGGGCGACGCCCGCCCCCTCGACGAGCGCCGCGCCGACGCCCTCAACGACCTGGCGCGCATCTGCATGGCGGCCAAGCAGCGCGCCGGGGCGGTCTAGCCCTTCAGCGCCTTCGCGCGGACCTTGCCGGTGCTGGTGCGGGGGAGCTCGTCGACGAAGTGGACGTCGCGCGGCACCTTGTAGCGGGCCAGGTTCTTCTTCACGTAGGCCTTCAGCTCGTCCTCGCCGACCTGCGAGCCGGGCGCGCGCACCACGTAGGCGACCAGGCGCTGCCCGAACTTCTCGTCGTCGGCGCCGGTGACCGCGACCTCGGCGACGCCCTCGTGCCGGCCGAGCAGGTCCTCGACCTCGCCGGGGAACACGTTCTCGCCGCCGGAGACGATCATGTCGTCGGCGCGGCCGTCGATGAACATCCGGCCCGCCTCGTCGAAGTGGCCGAGGTCGCCGGTGCTGGTCAGGCCGTCGCGGACCTGCTTGGTGCCGCCGCCGGTGTAGCCGGCGAAGCGCAGCCCGCCGCCGGTGTAGATCTCGCCGGTCTCGCCGGGCGGCAGCTCGTTGCCGTCCTCGTCCAGGATCTTGATGGTGAGCCGGAACGACGGCCTGCCGACGGTGCCCGGTGCCTCGCGCAGGTCCTGCGGGGTGGCGATGGTGGCCCAGCCGGTCTCGGTCGCGCCGTAGACGTTGTGCACCACGTCGCCGAACGCGTCCATGAACGCCTCCGACAGGTGCGGGTGCAGCGCCGAGCCGCCGCAGACCACGACCTCCAGCGAGGACGGGCGCGGGCCGTCCGGCACGTCCAGCAGGCGCTGCAGCATCACCGGGACGGCGACCAGGGTCTGCGCCCGGTGCTCCTCGATCCCCCGCAGGATCTGCTCGGGGTCGAACCGGCGGAACAGCACCAGCGGCATGCCCATGCCGAGGCCGACCGAGCAGTAGGCGAAGCCGAGCACGTGGAACAGCGGCGGCGCGATGACCAGGGGCTCGCCGGAGCGGACCGGGACGCGCATCAGGTGGCTGAGCGCGGCCGGCAGCAGCGAGCCGATCGAGATGTCGTGCCGGGCGCCCTTCGGCGTGCCGGTCGTCCCGGACGTCATCACGATGACCTTGCTGACCGCGCCGGGGGAGATCGGCTCGGCCACGGTCTCGGAGATCAGGTCGTCCAGCGAGGGGTAGGTGCCGCGCCCGTCGCGCCAGGCGTGCAGCCGCCGCCCCTCGTAGGACGAGTCGTCCACGACCTGGTCGAACTCCTCGTCGTGGACGAGCAGGCCGACGCCCTCGCGCTCGGCGACCTCGCCGAGCTGGGTGCCGGAGAAGTCGGTGTTCAGCAGCACGACGTCGTTGCCGAGGCGGGACGCGGCGAGCACGGTCTCGACGAAGCCGCGGTGGTTGCGGCAGAGGACGCCGATCCGGTCGCCCTCGCGGGCCCGGCCGCGCAGCGCGGTGGCGAGCGCGGCGCAGCGGCGCTCCAGTTCGGCGTAGGTGAGGGAGCCGCGCTCGTCGATCAGCGCGGTCCGGTCGGGGAAGCGCAGTGCGGCCATCGCCCCGACGGTCGCCGGCACCGGGCCGTAGCGCACGTAGGGGAACAGCATCCGGATCGCCCGGTCGGGGCGCACCGGCTGGAACGCGCCGACGTCGCGCAGCGCCCTCCCGGCTCGCCTGCCCTGGTCTGCCAGCGTTCGCACCCGCTCGAACGGCACGGGACCTCTCCTTGCGTTGGGGGACGAGCCAGGGCATACCCGGCTTTCAGTTAGATATGTAGTTGAATAGCAGGTGCGCCCGTGTCCGTGCCCAGCGGGTTGCCCGCCGGGACGTAGGCCGCGCGGCGGTCGGCGGCGCGGGCCCAGCGGGCCCGCAGGTTCGCCTTCGCCGGGAACGGGACGCCCGCCAGCAGCGCCCGCACCTGCGGCCGGTCGCCGTGCCCCGAGCCGGCCAGGTCGCGGGCGAGCGTCCCCCACAGCTCCCGCTCCAGCACCGGGTGCAGGTCGGCGACGGCGGCGGCGACCTCGGCCAGATGGTTCACCAGCAGGCAGTACACGACGCGGTTCCAGCCGCGCCCGGCGTCATAGGTGATCGCCTCGCGCACCCGCGCCGGGACGCCGGAAAGGTCCCAGCGGCCCTCGGTCAGCTTGGTGCCCTCCAGGTCGCGGAACGCCGCCCGCACGGGCATGCCGTCGCCGTCGACCGCGACCAGCACGTTCTGCAGGTGCGGCTCCAGCACCACGCCGTGGTCGAGGTAGGCGCGCAGGACGGGCCGTGCGACGAGCCGTACGTACGCCGCCCACCACTCCCGCGCGCCCGCCGGGGTGGCGAGCGCGGGCAGGCCCGGCAGGAACGTGCCATAGGGGTCGGCGAGGGCCGCCGCGAGCAGCGGCGTGCCCGCCAGGCCGCGGACGCCCTGCCGCAGGATCACCCCGAGGCTCTCGTGCAGGCGGCGATCGGCGAGGGCGACGCTGCGGTAGGCCGGTTCGGACAGCAGTACGCAGTCGTCGAAACCGGCGAAGACCGGGCGCAGCAGCCGGTCCAGGACGACCGCGCCCGCCAGTTCGTACCAGGCGTTCCTGCGGACGCAGTTGGTGATCCGCACGTCCAGGCTGAACTTGCAGAACACGTCGGCGCCCGGGAGATAGGCGGTGCGCACCGACGACGTCGGCACCGCCTCGGGCCCGGCCGGGCCGAGGTCGCGCAGCACGCCCGCCGCGACGGCCTGCCGGTAGACGGGCCGGTCGGCCAGCAGCGCCAGCTGCCACGGGTGGGCGGGCAGCAGCCGGTGGCCGGGCACCTCGGGCATGCCCAGCGCGGCGAACGCGTCCGGGTCGCCCTCCTCGGCGAGCGCGTCCGCGCGCACCGCCAGCCAGTGCGGCCGGAACCGGGCGCGCGTCTCGGGCGCGTACGGCAGCCAGTCGCCGGGCGCGCCCTGCCGCGCCTTCGGGGACGGGTGGAACCGGTGCCCGGCGAGCAGCGCCTGCTCCGACTCGATGTAGGGGTCGCCGGCCGGGGCGTCCGGGCGGGCCGCCAGCATCGCCTCCAGCGCCGCGTGGCTGTCGGCGACCTGCGCCAGGAACTCGGGGTTGGCGTGCCCGGAGGCGAGCTGCAGCTCCCCGGCGACCAGGTCGGCGAGCCGCGCCCAGCCCGCGTCGATCCACGCGCCGCCGCGCCGCTCCTCGTACGGCGGCGCGATCCGGTAGGTGGGGCCGACCGGCGGCCGGGCGAGGCCGGCGCGCAGCTCCACCCCGACCCGCGCCAGCCGCACGACCAGGTGCGGGCCCTCCACCCGCACCTGCTGCTCGGGGACGCCGACCTCCCGGACGAGGCAGTTCAGCAGCGCGGTGGCGGTGGCGTCGCCGGCCGACAGGGCACGACTGGTGAGGAGCACGTGTCAGTCCCATACGTAGTTAGGCCTGCAGGTAGTTGGGGCAGGGCGGCCCGTAGTGCTTGTTGATGTCGGCGGCGCCGGTGCGCTCCTTACAGACCAGGGTCCCGGCGGTGACCATCGCCTTGGTCGGCAGCAGCGGGGCGTCCAGGGTGCGCGCGCGCAGGAACGCGTCCTCGGGGCCGAGCAGGGCGTCCAGCCGCTCGCGGATCATCGCCAGGCCGGTGCGCAGCGGCAGCAGCGCGCGCGCTGCGAGACCGTGCGCGACGGCGGCGGCGCACAGGTGCAGGGTGATCGTGACGAACACGCGGGCGAGCGCCTCGGGGTCGCGGGTGCGCATCCGGTGGTCTTCGAAGGGTGCTTCCGCACCGAGCGTCTCGGCCAGCGTGCCGGGGTCCACCAGCGCGCCGTCGTTGTCCTTGACCAGCAGCCGGAGCGGGCCGCCGTCCAGCACCAGCGAGACGTTCTGCTGGTGGGCCTCCAGCGCGATCCCGTACCGGAACAGCGTGATGTTCCAGGCGAGCAGGGCGTCCAGGTACTCGCCGAACAGCGCCGCCACGTCCCAGCGCTCGATCACCGCGCCGCCCGCCGGGTCGTCCGCGAGCAGCGCCGCGACCGGCACCACCTCGGCGCGCGCGAGCGCGGCGGGGAAGCGGCGGATCAGGTAGCCGAGCAGCGGCGAGCCGGCGTGCCCCCAGGTCTGCTCGTCGGGGAGCAGGACCGGCAGGTGCGGCTCGCGCTCCAGCACCCCGCGCAGGAGGCGTTCGGCGAGCGCGCCGTCCGGCAGCGTGCCGGGGACGATGGTCCGCCGGTTGCGCAGCCCGAGGGTGCTGGTCGGCAGCGGCATCTTCAGGTGGGTGAACGGCGCGGCGGCGACCGTCCGCATCGACAGCGTCGGGCCGACCCGCAGATACGGGGCCGGGACGAGGTGCTCGCGCACGAGCGGCGCCGTCAGCGGGTGCACCGGCAGCATCGCGTGGCCGGCCCGCGGCGCCTCCGGCCACCACAGCGGCCGCGCGCCCACGGCGGTGATCTTCTCCTGCGGGACGGCGGCCCAGCGCAGCTCGAACGAGGGCGCGAACTCCGGCGCGTACCGTTCGAGGTCGCCGCGGCCGAGCCCGAGCCGGCACCGGCCCGCCGGGTGGACGGGGTGGTCGGTGAACGCCGCGAGCGTGTCGTAGAACGTGCCGGGTCCGCGGCGCGGCAGGCCCGCGAGCCGCGCCAGCGTCCGGGGGCGGATCTCCTCGTGCAGCCGGATGGCGGCGAGGGCCTCGCGGCATTCGCGCTCGAACGCGGCGACGTCGTCGTCGGGATGGGCGAGCGCGCGGACGGCGCCGAACACGTCGGCGAGCCGCAGCCCCTGCGCCGGGTCGACGGCCCGTTCGGCGAGGAACCCCGGCCCGCACAGCCGCACCGGCCGGCCGAACAGGTCGCCGACACGGGCTCGGACACCGCCGTAGTCCTCGCGCAGCAGGGCGTCCAGGACGCGGGCGGCGAGCGCCGCCTCTGGGTCGTTCACCCGGGCGTTGACACCGGCGTTCACGCGATCGTCCAGGCGTTCCCGGCGCGGAACCGGGCGACGGCGGCGTCCACCTCGCCGCGGTCGGGGCCGATGGCGCGGATCGTGCCGAGGTAGTCGCGGTTGGTGCGGGTCAGCTCCGCGGTGCTGCCGACGGCGCGCTGCGGCAGGTAGGAGAGCCGGACCCGGCCGTCGGCCAGCTCCGCCGCCGCCGGCGCGGCGGTCAGCGTCCCGCCGCGCGCGGCCAGGACGGCCTCGGCGACCGCGTGCCGCTGCGGCGGCGGCGCGACGGCGGGCAGCGGCTCGCCCAGGTGGACGCGCAGGATGTGCTCGAACAGCGGCACCCCGAGCAGGTCGGCGAGCAGGAAGTCGCAGTGATCGCCGATCACCCGGTAGTTGACCTCGATGATCCGCGCCCGGCCCTCGTGCACGACGAACTCGGTGTGGCAGGCCCCGAACCCGACGCCGAGCGCCCGCAGCTGCGCGAGCACCTGATCGGTCTCGGGCGGGGGCGGCGCCCATTCCAGGCGCTCCTCCACGAAGTGCGGGGGAGGGGACAGCCGGGTGCGGAACGAGCCGAGGACCCGCAGCTCACGGCCGTCGCCGAGCGTCTCCAGCGTGTGCAGCCGCCCCGGCAGGTACTCCTCGGCGACCAGGGGATCGTCGCGGCGGGCGCGGATCTCGGCACGCCGTGCGGCCAGCTCCGCCGGGTCGGCGACGAGGAAGACGTCCTCGCTGGCCACGCCCCCGCGCGGCTTGAGGACCAGCGGATAGGGGGCGTCGCCCGGGACGTGCCAGGCGTCGGCCGAGAACACCGGGTCGATGTGCGCCAGATGCCGCCGCATGAGGGCCTTGTCCTTGGCGCGGGTCGCGGCCTTCCAGTCCTTGCCGGGCAGCCCGAGGCAGTCGGCGGCGAGGGCCACCGGGGCCTGGAGGAAGTCGCCGTTGGTGAAGAGCGCGGCGGCCTCGCCGGTGGCGGCGATGATCCGCCGGTAGTCGGTGACGTCGCAGCCGACGACCGCGTCCCCAAGACCCGCGTAGGCCTCGGGCCGGTCGGTGAGGAGCACCACCGGCAGGCCGAGCGCGCGGGCGGCGGGCAGGAAGCCGCGCGTCACCGAGTCGGTGACCTTGCCGGCGGCGAGGTGGAGCGCGGCGGGCACGATCACTCCTAGGGTGAGGTAAGCCTTGCCTAAGTTACGCGGTCCCATAGTGGCGGGGGCGTCCGGCGCGTGCAAGAACGATGGCACCGCGTGTCCCCGGCCGTCCGGCGATCCGCCAGGATGGGGGGATGGATCTCGTCGACCGGTGGACCGCGCTCGCCGGTCCGGACACCCGCCACATCGGGACGGACCTGGACGCCCGCTACGGCGAGGCGCACCGCCGCTACCACACCCGCCGCCACCTGACCGCCGTGCTCGACCTGGTGGACGAGCTGGCCGGCCACGCCGCCGACCCCGACCTGGTCCGGCTCGCGGCCTGGTTCCACGACGCCGTCTACGACCCCGAGCGCGCCGACAACGAGGAGCGCAGCGCCCGCCTCGCCGAGCGGATGCTCGCCGACACCGACCTGCCCGCCGGGGCCGTCGCCGAGGTCGCCCGGCTGGTCGTGCTCACCGCCACGCACGCGCCCGCGCCGGACGACCGCAACGGGCAGGTGCTGTGCGACGCCGACCTCGGCGTCCTCGGCGCGCCGCCCGAGGCGTACGCCGCCTACGCCGCCGCCGTCCGCGAGGAGTACGCCTTCGTCCCCGAGGAGTTCTTCCGCGCCGGCCGCGCCGAGGTGCTGCGCGGCCTGCTCGACCTGCCCGCCCTGTTCCACACGCCGCAGGCCCGGGACCGCTTCGAGGAGCAGGCGCGCCGTAACATGGAGACCGAGCTCATGCTCCTGCGGACCTGACCTTGCGGCGGCGCAGCCCGGCCCGGGTCAGGCGCGCCACCAGCTCCTGGCAGCCGACCGCCTGCGCCCCGCGCGCCACCGCCGCCTCGTAGAGTTCCTCGGGCACGTCGTAGTGGTCGCGGTCGAACGCCCGGGTCGGCAGGCCGAGGCCGGCGGCGAACGCGTGCAGCTCGGCGAACGACACGTCACTGACCATGTGCGACCACACGCGGCCGCGCGCCGGCCACAGGGGCGGATCGATCAGGATCACGACGGCTCCCTTAGAGTGCCGGACGGAAACGACATGCAAAGGAGCATGACAGGTGGACGTGGTCACCTACATCGAGGCCCACAAGGCCCGGTTCTTCGCGGACCTGAAGGAGTGGCTGGCGATCCCGTCCGTCTCCGGGAACCCCGCGCACGCCGGTGACGTGCGGCGCTCGGCCGCATGGCTCGCCGAGTACCTGACCGGCCTCGGCTTCCCGACCGTGGAGGTCTGGGAGACCGGCGGGCTGCCCGCCGTCTTCGCCGAATGGCCCGCCGCCTCCCCGGACGCGCCCGCCGTCGTCATCTACGGGCACCACGACGTGCAGCCGGTCGAGCCGCTGGAGGAGTGGGACACCGACCCGTTCGTCCCGACCGAGAAGGGCGACGCCCTGTACGGGCGCGGCGCCTCCGACGACAAGGGCCAGGTCTTCTTCCACACCCTCGGCGTGCGCGCCGGGATGGCCGCCGCCGGTGCCGACGCGCCGCCCGTCACCATCAAGCTGCTGGTCGAGGGCGAGGAGGAGTCGGGCTCGGTGCACTTCGCCGAGCTGCTGCGCGCGCGCCGCGACCGGCTCGCGTGCGACGCGATCGTCATCAGCGACACCACCATGTGGAGCGCGGAGTTCCCCTCGATGTGCACCGGCATGCGCGGTCTTGCCGAGGCCGAGCTGGCGCTGCACGGGCCGTCCGGCGACCTGCACTCGGGCTCGTTCGGCGGCGCCGTCCCGAACCCGCTGCAGGGCATGGCGACGATGCTCGCCGCGCTGCACGACGACCAGGGCCGCGTCACGCTGCCCGGCTTCTACGACGACGTCGTCGCGCTGACCGACGAGGAGCGCGCGCTGTTCGCCAAGCTCCCCTTCGACGAGGCCGAGTGGCTGCGCACCGCCGGCGACAGCCAGGCCGCCTACGGCGAGGCCGGGTACAGCACGCTGGAGCGCGTCTGGGCGCGCCCGACCGCCGAGATCAACGGCATGTGGGGCGGGCACACCGGGCCGGGCACCAAGACGATCGTGCCGCGCTCCGCGCACGCCAAGCTGTCGTTCCGCCTGGTCGCCGGACAGGACCCGGTGAAGGTGCAGGAGCAGCTCACGGCGTGGGTCGCCGCCAACACCCCGCCCGGCCTGCGCGCCGAGGTGAGCGTCCCCGGCGGCGGCGTCCGCCCGTGCTTCTCGCCGATCGACTCGGCCGGCGTCAAGGCCGCCCGCCGCGCCATGGAGCGCGCGTTCGGCACCGAGGTGCTGTTCACCCGCGAGGGCGGCAGCGGCCCCGAGGCCGACCTGGCCGACATCCTGGGCGCGCCCCTGATCTTCGTCGCGGTGGGCCTGGACGACGACCGCATCCACGCCCCCAACGAGAAGGTCGAGATGCCCCTCCTGCTGAAGGGCGCCGAAGCGGCGGCCTACCTGTGGGACGAACTCGCCACCGCCCTGCGCTGAGAAGGAAACGCCCGTGGAGACCCCCCTCGAATGGCTCGCCCTGGCCCGCGGCACGCTGGACCGCGCCGCCCTGCGCCGCCGCGACGAGGACTTCCTCGCCGCCGCATGGGCCGATCCGCGCACCCGGGTGCTGGTCGTCGAGGGGGGCCGCGCGCTGGTCACCCCCGGCCCGGCCCTGCTGCTGCGGCCGCCCGCCGACGCGCCGGAAGGCGACCGCTGGCTGCTCGGGCTGGACGAGGACGGGACGGCCTACTTCGCCGTCCCGGCGCCGCTGCCCGCGATCGAAGGCGCCGAGCCGGCGGGGCTGCGCCGGGTCGGCGTCGCCCTGAACGACCTGGAGTCGGGCCTGCTCACCCATGCCGTCGCGCTGGAGCACTGGCATGCCACGCACCGGTACTGCCCGCGCTGCGGCGGTCCGACCGAGACCGTCGCGGCCGGGCACGTCCGCCGCTGCCCGGCCGACGGGAGCGAGTGGTTCCCCCGCCTCGACCCGGCCGTGATCATGCTGGTCGAGGACGACGAGGGCAACGTGCTGCTCGCCCGCGGCCCGCAGTGGCCGGCCGACCGGCGCTCGATCCTGGCCGGGTTCGTCGAGCCGGGCGAGTCCCTGGAGCAGGCCGTCGTCCGCGAGGTCGACGAGGAGGTCGGGATCGCCGTCCACGACATCCGCTACCTCGGCAGCCAGCCCTGGCCGCTGCCGCAGAGCCTCATGATCGGCTTCTTCGCCCGCGCGGCCGGCGCGCGCCCGGCGCTCACCCCGGATGCGGAGGAGATCCTGGACGCCGCCTGGTACAGCCGCGAGGAGCTGCGCGCGGCGATCGACTCCGACGCGATCGTGGCGCCCGGCCCGCTGTCCATCGCCGCCCAGCTCATCATGCGCTGGTACGGCGGCCCGCTGCCGAAGATGCCCGACTTCTGAGATGGCCGTGGACCGCCGCGCCCTCCTGGTCGACGCCGCCGCCGAGCTGTTCACCGAGCGGCCCTACGACGAGGTGACCACCACCGAGATCGCCAGGAGGGCGGGCGTCGCCTACGGCCTGATCGCGCACCACTTCGCCAACAAGCGCGGCCTGTACCTGGCCACGATCCGGGCGGCGGCCGAGCGGCTGCGGGCCGTCCACGAGACCGCGCCCGCCGGGGGCACCCCGGCCGCGCGGCTGCACGACGCGCTGACCCGCCACATCGCCCACCTGGAGGCCAACGCCGAGGGCTACCTGGCCCTCATGCGCAGCGCGCAGGGCTCCGACGCCGAGGTCCGCGCGATCATCGACGACTACCGCTGGCAGGGCGCGCTGCGCGTGCTGCGCGCGGCCGGCGTCACCGAGCCGGTCCGGCCCGCGCTGCGCACCGCGATGCGGGGCTGGGTCGGCTTCCTGAACGAGATCGTCATCGACCATCTGCGGCACCGCGAGCTCAGCCGGGACGCCCTGGCCGACCTGGCGGCGGCGACCCTCGCCGCGGCGCTGCGCACCGCGCACGCCCTGGACCCCGGGATCGGCATCGCGCCGGAGCTGATCGAGCGGCTCTGAGCGCCCGTTGACACCGGGGGGCCGCCTCCCTAGATTGACTGATTATCAGTCAATCTAGGGAGGCCATCATGGCCGCAGCATCCCTGCGCGGCAGGCGGATCGTCCTCACCGGCGCCTCCAGCGGCATCGGCCGCGCCCTCGCCGTCGCGCTCGCCCGGCGCGGCGCCGAACTGGCGGTGACCGCCCGCCGCGAACCCCTCCTGCGCGAGCTGGCCACCGAGATCACCGGCGCGGGCGGCCCCGCCCCGCACATCCTCCCGGCCGACCTCTCCCGCCCCGGCGCGGCGGCGGGCCTCGCCGCCCAGGCCCGCGACGCCCTGGGCGGCGCCGACATCCTGATCAACAACGCCGGCGTGCCCGCCACCGGGAGCGTGGCGGCGCACGGCGACGACGCCGAGGCCCGCGCCTGGTTCGAGACCAACCTCTGGACGCCGCTGGCCCTGACCGCGGCGCTGCTCCCGGCCCTGCGCGCCGCCGACCGGGGCGTCATCGTCAACGTGACCTCGACCCTCCAGGCGGTGCCGCTGCCCATGGCCGGCTACTACGGCGCCGCCAAGTCCGCCCTCGCCCAGGCCACCCGCTCCCTGCGGCACGAACTGCGCGACACCCGGATCCAGGTCGTCGAGGTCGTGCCCGGCTCGACCGACACCGCGCTGCGCGACCTGGACCGCCTGCCCTGGCGGAGCGGACGGCCGCCGCGCACCCTTCCCCCGACGACGCCGGAGGCGGTGGCGGCGGCCGTCGTCCGCGCCCTGGAGACGGGCCGCGCCCGGGTCGTCCACCCCTCCTACTCGCGGCTGCCGCTCGAACTCCCGGCCGTCGGCCGCCTCGTGGCCGCCTTGGCCGCCCGCCGCATCGACACCGCCGGGGCCGGCTGAGGACGGTCTCCGGCCGTACCTGTGGTTCTCCGCACCCCGGTCCGGCCATTCGCCTCATTCCGGGCATGGCTTGATCATTTATAACGTTCAGGGCATGACGGACTGGCTGCTCGACCTCATGGAGACCCTCGGCGCCCCCGGCGCGGGCCTGGCGATCGCGCTGGAGAACCTCTTCCCGCCGCTGCCCAGCGAGGTGATCCTGCCGCTGGCCGGGTTCACCGCGTCCAAGGGGGAGATGAACCTGGCCGCCGTGCTGCTGTGGACCACGGCGGGCTCGGTCCTCGGCGCGCTCGCGCTGTACTGGGCGGGCGCGCTGCTCGGCCGCGACCGCACGCTGGCCCTCGCCGCCCGCGTCCCGCTGCTGAAGGTCTCCGACATCGACCGGACCGAGGCGTGGTTCCTGCGGCACGGCCACAAGGCGGTGTTCTTCGGGCGGATGATCCCGCTCTTCCGCAGCCTGATCTCGATCCCGGCGGGCGTGGAGCGGATGCCGGTCGCCACCTTCACGGTGCTGACCACGGCCGGCAGCCTCATCTGGAACACCGTGTTCGTGCTGGCCGGCTACACCCTCGGCGAGAACTGGGAGCTGGTCGGCACCTACGTCGGCCTCGGCACCAACGTGGTGATCGCGCTGGTGGCGCTGGCGCTGGCGGTGTTCGCCGGCGTCCGGCTCGCGGAGCGGCGCAAGGGACGGCATGCGACGCGCCGCTGAGGGGCTGGGGGCGGTGGTCGCCGGGACGGTCACCGCCCTGCTCGGCCTCGTCCTGCTGCCCGCGCTGCCGTTCGCCGGACGCCCGGCGGTGCGGCGGGCGGCCCGGCGGCTGGCCGCGCTGGAGGCCCGCCGGCTGCGCGTCGGCCTCGGCCACCTCGACGAACGGGCGCCGCGCTACCTGGCGGCCCGGGTGCCGCTCGGCCTGCTCGGCGGCCTGGTCGCCGCCCTGCTCGGCTACGGCGCCGCGACGGCCGGCCGGGCCGCCTGGACCTGGGGGCGGGGCCGGCCGGTCGACGGCATGGCGCCGGGCGCGCCGCTCATCGCCTACTTCTGCCTGGCGGGCCTGGTCCTGCTGTTCCTGAACGTGTCGGGCCTGGTGGGGGTGCACGCGCTGGAGCGGCGCCTGGCCGCGCGCATGCTCGGCCCCGACCCCACCGCGGCGCTGCGGCACCGCATCGCCGAACTGGCCGAGAGCCGCGCCGGCGTGCTGACGGCCGTCGACGCCGAGCGGCGCCGGATCGAGCGGGACCTGCACGACGGGCTGCAGCAGCGGCTGGTGGCGCTGTCCATGCTGATCGGCCGCGCCCGCAGGGGGCGCCCCGAACTCCTCGCCCAGGCGCACGAGCAGGCGCAGCAGGCACTGGCCGAACTGCGCGAGGTGGCCTGGCGGGTCTACCCGTCCGGGCTGGACGCCCTCGGGCTCGCCGACGCGCTGGCCGGCGTGGCCGAACGCGCCGGCGTCCCGGTCGCGGTCGTCTGCGACCTGCCCGGACGGCCGCCGGCGGCGGTGGAGACGGCGACCTACTTCGTGGTCAGCGAGGCGGTGACCAACGCGGCCAAGCACGCCCGCGCCACCGCGGTCGCCGTCGAGGTCCGCGGGCACGGCACAATGATCACCGTGCGGGTGCGGGACGACGGAGCGGGCGGCGCGGACCCGGCGGGCGGCGGCCTGTCCGGGCTGGCGCGGCGGGTGGCCGCCCTGGACGGCCGCTTCACGGTGGCCAGCCCGCCCGGCGGGCCCACCGTGATCGAGGCGGAGCTGCCGTGCGGGTGATCCTGGCCGAGGACTCCACCCTGCTGCGCGAAGGACTGGTGCGCCTGCTGGCCGAGGAGGGCCACCAGGTGCTCGCCGCCGTCGCGGACGCCGGGGCGCTGGTCGCGGCGGTCGCCGCGGACGAACCCGACGTCGTCGTGGCCGACGTGCGGATGCCGCCCACCCACACCGACGAGGGCCTGCGCGCCGCCCTGGAGATCAGGCGGCGGCACCCGTCGGTCCGGGTGCTGGTGCTGTCGCAGTACGTGGAGAAGAAGTACGCCACCGAGCTGATGAGCGCCGACGTCGCAGGCGTCGGCTACCTGCTCAAGGACCGGGTGGCGCAGGTGGGCGACTTCCTGGACGCCCTGGAGCGGGTGGGCGCCGGCGGCGCGGCGTTCGACCCGGAGGTGGTGCGCCAGCTGCTCGCCCGCACCAGCCACGCCGACCCGCTGGCCCGGCTGACGCCCCGCGAGCGCGAGGTCCTGGAACTGATGGCCCAGGGCCTGACCAACGGCTCGATCGCGCAGGCGCTGCACGTGTCGCAGAGCGCGGTGGAAAAGCACGTCAACGCGCTGTTCGACAAGCTGGAGCTGTCGCACACCACCGGCTACAGCCGCCGGGTGCTGGCCGTGCTGCACTATCTCGGGACATGAACCCGCGCGCGCTCGGCGGCGCGCGCGGGGCCCGCGGGTCAGACGCCGAGGAGGCGCTTGACCTCCTTGGCGCTGGGGTTGGTCAGCACGTGGCGCCCGGCCTCGGGGGTCTCCAGGACCACGGTGGGGACGGTCTGGTTGCCGCCGTTGACGCTCATCACGAAGTCGGCCGCGGCCGGGTCGCGCTCGATGTCGATCTCCACCATCTCGATGCCGTCCCGGGCGAGCTGGCTCTTCAGCCGGCGGCAGAAACCGCACCAGGTGGTGGTGTACATAGTGAGCTCGCGCGTGGAGCCCTTGGCCGCGTCGGTGGTCGGCGTCGCCATCGGTGCGTCGTCTCCCTTGTTCGGAAAGATCCGGTCATCAGCGTTCAAAAGAACACTGAGGCGCCGTGATGCATTCCGGAGACTATCGGCCGTGCCGCGTCAGTCCAGGCAGAACTCGTTGCCCTCGGGGTCGGTCATCACGATGTGGCCGGCCCCCAGCGGGGGAGCGGGCTCGAACCGGCGCACCCGCGCCGCCCCCAGCGCGACGAGCCGTTCGCACTCGGCCTCCAGTGCCGCCATCCGCTCCTCGCCCTGCAGCCCGGGGGCCGCGCGGACGTCGAGGTGGACCCGGTTCTTGACCACCTTGTCCTCCGGCACCTGCTGGAAGAAGATCCGCGGACCGTGGCCGTCGGGGTCCTCGATGGCCGACCCCACGTTGCGCATGTCCTCCGGCACGCCGACCCGCGCGAGGAAGACGTCCCACGCGGCCAGCACGTCGCCGCCCTCGGGCACCTCGACCCCGGGCGGGGCGGGGTGGACGTAGCCGAGGGCGTCGCGCCAGAAGGTCGACAGCCCGCGCGGGTCGTGGGCGTCGAAGGTGACCTGAATGTGGCGGCTCATGGGATTGCTCCGTTCGTCACGCATTTCCAACGCAGCCACTCTGACACGCCTAGCGGACAGCATCGGTCCGCAATAGGGAAGAGTGGTGCCGTGAACGGTGAAGAGCGAGGCACAACGGAACGGGTGCTCACCCTGCTGTCACTGCTGCAGCAGCGCCAGGTCTGGACCGGCCCCGAACTCGCCGAGCGCCTGGGAGTCACCTCCCGCACGGTCCGGCGCGATGTCGAACGCCTGCGCACACTCGGCTATCCGGTGCACGCCGAACAGGGCGTCGGCGGCGGCTACCGGCTCGGCCCCGGAAAGGACCTGCCGCCGCTGCTCCTCGACGACGACGAGGCCATCGCCACCGCGGTCTCGCTGCTCGCCGGCGCCGGGGGCGCGCTCGCCGGCGCCGGCGACGCCGCGCTGCGGGCGCTGACCAAGCTCGACCGGGTCCTGCCCGCCCGGCTGCGGCACGAGGTGCGCGCGCTCTCCGGCTCGGTGGAGTCCTTCGACGGCGGCCGCACACCGGTCGACCCCGAGGCGCTCATGACGCTGGCCCGCGCCTGCCGCGACGAGGTCGAGGCCGGTTTCGACTACCCCTCCAGAAACGAGGTGCGGCATCGGCGCGTCGAGCCCTACCGCCTGGTCGCCTCCGACCGGCGCTGGTACCTCCTCGCCTACGACCTCGACCGCGACGGCTGGCGCAGCTTCCGCGTCGACCGGATGGCCGGGGTGACCGCGCGCACCCTGCGCTTCGTCCCCCGCCCCGCCCCCGACGCGGCGAAGTACGTGCAGGAGGGCGTGTCGAACCGCGTCTACCCGCACCGGGCCCGCTTCCTCGTCCACGCCCCGGCCGCCACGGTCCGCGCGCAGATCCCGGCGGCGGCAGCCGTCGTCCACCCCCGGGGAGACGAGTCCTGCGAAGTACTCAGCGGCGCCGCCACCCTGGACGCCGTGCTCATGCACGTCCTCCTCCTGGGCCACGCCTTCGAGGTCCTGGACCCCCCAGAGCTCAAAACCCGCTGCCACGCCCTCGCGGAGAAGCTCCAAGCCGCCGGGTCCGCTACGTAGCGGCCGGGGGAGTTGTCCACAGGTGCGGGGATCGGCGCGTGTGGTGGGTGGTGGCTGCCAAGATGGAAGGCATGGACGCTGAGGGGGTGCTGGCCGGGCTCGATCCGGAGCAGCGCGCGGTCGCCGAGGCCGTGCGGGGCCCGGTCTGCGTGCTGGCGGGGGCCGGCACCGGCAAGACCAGGGCGATCACCCACCGGATCGCGTACGCCACGCTGACCGGGGTCGTCGCGCCGCAGCGGGTGCTGGCGGTGACGTTCACCACCCGCGCCGCGGGCGAGCTGCGCGGGCGGCTGCGGCAGCTCGGCGCGCCCGGCGTGCAGGCCCGCACGTTCCACGCCGCCGCGCTGCGGCAGCTGTCGTACTTCTGGCCCCGGGTGATCGGCGGCGACCCGCCGCGGATCCTGGAGTCCAAGATCGGGCTGATCAAGGAGGCCGCGCGGGCCTGCCGGCTGTCGTTCGGCGGCACCGAGCTGCGCGACGTCGCCTCCGAGATCGAGTGGGCCAAGGTCACCCAGTGCCGCCCCGAGGACTACGCGGCCGCCGTCGCCCGGTCCGCGCGCAAGGCGCCCGCCGACGTCGTCGACATCGCCCGCGTCTACGTCATGTACGAGGAGCTGCGGCGCGAGCGCAACCTGCTCGACTTCGAGGGCATGCTGGAGCTGACCGCCGCCGTCCTCACCGAGCACCGCGAGGTCGCCCAGCAGGTCCGCGAGCAGTACCGCTACTTCGTGGTGGACGAGTTCCAGGACGTCAACCCGCTGCAGAAGCTCCTGCTCGACACCTGGCTCGGCGACCGCGACGACATCTGCGTCGTCGGCGACCCCAACCAGACGATCTACTCCTTCACCGGCGCCACCCCCTCCTACCTGCTCGACTTCACCGCCGACCATCCCGGCGCCACCGTGGTCAAGCTGGTGCGCGACTACCGGTCCACGCCGCAGGTCGTCGGCCTGGCCAACGGCGTCATCGGCCAGGCGAAGGGCGAGGCCGCCAAGCGGCACAAGCTGGAGCTGGTCGCGCAGCGCGACAACGGCCCCGAGCCGTCCTTCGCCGAGTACGACGACGAGGTCGCCGAGGCCGACGACGTCGCGCGGCGCGCCCGCAAGCTCATCGACGAGGGCGTCCCCGCGCGCGAGATCGCCGTCCTGTTCCGGATCAACGCCCAGTCCGAGGCCTACGAGGCGGCGTTCGCGGCGGCGGGCGTCCCCTACGTGCTGCGCGGCGCCGAGCGGTTCTTCGAGCGGCCCGAGGTCCGCGAGGCCGTGGTCCGGTTGCGCGGCGCGGCCCGCGCGGGCGCCGACGCCGAGACCGACGGCACCGGCCTGATCATGACGGTGCGGCACGTGCTGTCGGGCGCGGGCTTCAGCGACCGGCCGCCCGAGGGCGCGGGCGCGGTCCGCGCCCGCTGGGAGTCCCTCGCCGCGCTCGCCCAGCTCGCCGAGGACATGGCCGCCGACAACCCGCAGGCCGGGCTGCCGGAGTTCGTCGCCGAGCTGGAGGAGCGCGCGGCGGCCCAGCACGCCCCGCCGCTGGAGGGCGTCACGCTGGCGTCGCTGCACTCGGCCAAGGGCCTGGAGTGGGACGCGGTGTTCCTGGTCGGCCTGGTCGAGGGCACCCTGCCGATCATCTACGCCGAGACGGCCGAGCAGGTCGAGGAGGAGCGCCGGCTGCTGTACGTCGGCATCACCCGCGCCCGCGTGCACCTGTCGCTGTCGTGGGCGCTGGCGCGCACGCCCGGCGGCGCCCGCTTCCGCCGCCCGTCGCGCTTCCTGGAAGGGGTGAACGGCCGGACGGGCACCAGCGCCCCCGCCCGCGTCGACCGCGCCAAGCGGCGCCCCGCCGCCAAGGGCCCGCAGCCGTGCCGGGTCTGCGGCCGCCCCCTCACCGCCGCCGTCGAACGCAAGCTCGGCCGCTGCGAGGACTGCCCCGTCGAGCTGAACGAGGACCTGCTGGCCGCCCTGAAGGACTGGCGGGCCGGTGTCGCCGCGGACCAGAAGGTCCCCGCCTACGTGGTGTTCACCGACGCGACGCTGCAGGCCATCGCCGAACGCAACCCCGGCAGCGCCGAGGAACTGGCCCGCATCTCCGGCGTCGGCAAGACCAAGCTCGACCGCTACGGCGAGGCCGTCCTCGCCCTTTGCACGGGCTGACCCGCCACACCGGGGGTGAGAGCCCGCTCACACGCCCCCGTTTGGGACACTGCCCTGGTGAAGGAGTCTCTGAAGGCACTGCTCGACCTGCTGGACCTCGAGCAGATCGAGAACGACATTTTCCGCGGCCGCAGCCCCGAGGACCGCCAGCAGCGCGTCTTCGGCGGGCAGGTGGCCGGACAGGCGCTGGTCGCGGCCGGTCGCACCGTCCCGGTCAACCGGCCGGTGCACTCGCTGCACGCCTACTTCATCCGCCCGGGCGACCCGCTCGTCCCGATCGTCTACACCGTCGACCGGGTCCGGGACGGCCGCTCCTTCACCACCCGCCGGGTGCTGGCCATCCAGCACGGCAAGGCGATCTTCAGCCTGTCAGCGTCGTTCCAGATCGTCGAGGACGGCCCCGCCCACCAGGCCCCGATGCCCGAGGCCCCGGCGCCGGAGACGCTGCCGACCTCGCTGGAGCGCCTCACCCCGCTGTTCGGCGAGCGCTTCGCCACCGAGTTCGTCAACCGCCGCCCCTTCGACGTCCGGCACGCCACCCCGCTGACCTGGGAGGCCGCCAAGGACCCGGCGCTGGCCACGCCCGAGTCCAAGGTGTGGCTGAAGGTCGACGGCGACCTGCCCGACGACCCGCTGCTGCACGTCTGCCTGATGACCTATGCCTCGGACATGACGCTGCTGGACACCGTCCTGCTGAACCACGGCCTGGCCTGGGGCGACAAGCGCACGATGGGCGCCAGCCTCGACCACGCCATGTGGTTCCACAAGCCCTTCCGCGTCGACGACTGGCTCCTGTACGCGCAGGACACCCCCTTCGCCGGCAACGCCCGCGGCCTGGCCCACGGCCAGGTCTACACCCGCGACGGCGACCTGGTCGTCTCGGTCATGCAGGAAGGCATGATCCGCGTCACCGACTCCTGACCAGCGAAAACGCGGCCCCGGAAGCAATCCCGGGGCCGCGTTCGAGCGCAGGCCGCCAGCGGTGCGACCAAGCGCTTCCACTGATCCAGAGGCGGATCGGCCCAGATCTCACTGCGTCTCGCTTTGAGCCGCCGACACCGACCATGAACCAGTGATCACGAGCCAACGCAGGGCAATGGTCTAGACCATCGCCGGTGGGCTACCCCTCGGGGGCGCAGATCTCATCGGTGGCGGGGAAGTCGCCGACCCGGATCTGCTTCACGGCGGGCCGCAAGGTGGCTGTCGTCAGCAGATCGTTCGCACCGGCGGAGCGGACGAAGTCCGGGCGGCGCTCTCCAGACGGGCGGCTGGGGTGCCGAGGACGGTGACGCCCTGGCGCGCGGTCTCGACGACCTGGCCGATGGCGATACCTGGATCGCCTCACCCGATTCGCCAGTCCGGGGAGTGTGACACCCCCGGACCGGGTCGGCGTGAACGTCAGGGCTTGCGGCCGACACCGCCCGTCATGAAGCGGACGTCGATGGTGCTGGCGTCGAGGATGGCCTGCTCGGGGCGCCACAGCGGCAGCGGGACGAGGCCGGGCGGCAGGATCTCCAGGCCGTCGAAGAAGGCGGCCAGTTCCTCCGGGGTCCGGACGCGGCCGGTGCCGAGCTGCTCCAGGAGCTGCTTCTCCAGCGCGACGGACTCGGGGGCGTCGCCCAGGCGGGTGAAGTTGGTGATGAAGAAGAACGAGCCGCTGGGCACGGCGTCGCGCAGCACCTCGACGATCCGGCCCGGCCCCTCCTCGTCGGCGAGGTGGTGCAGGATGCCGACGAGCATCACGCAGACGGGCTGCTCGAAGTCGATGAGCCCGCGAACGTCCGGGAGGTCCAGCAGTTGCTCGGGCTCGCGGATGTCGGCGGTGACCACGGTCGTGTTGGCGTTGTCGGCCAGGATCGCGCGGCCGTGCGCCAGGACGATCGGGTCGATGTCGACGTAGACCACGCGCGCCTGCGGGTTGACCTCCTGGGCGACCTCGTGGGTGTTGCGAACGGTCGGCAGGCCCGATCCCAGGTCCAGGAACTGGGTGATCCCCTCGTTCACGGCGAGATGGCGGACGACGCGGTGCAGCATGGCGCGGTTGTGCAGGGCGATGTCCCGCAGCTCCGGCATGATCGCGAGGCTCGCCTCGGCGACGGCACGGTCCACCGCGTAGTTGTCCTTGCCGCCGAGCATCACGTCGTAGACGCGTGCCGCGGTCGGAACGCCGGTGGGAATCTGCGGGGAAGTCTCGGCCATGTGCACCTCAAGGCTCAGGGAGGTTTAACTCCCGCATCATAGCTTCGCAGGGGCGTCCAAAACGCGCAAAAGCCTTACGGAACAGGGTTTTCGGCGAGGCGGAGACGTGCGTCGGAACGAAGGCCGGGTCGGTGTCCACCAGGTCGTCGTTGACGTTGCTGTCAGAGGCCCAGCCGGCCAGTTCGGCCGGCGCCTCCAACCGCGCCGCCCGAGCGAACCCGTCGGAGTGACGGCGCTCCAGCATCCACGCAGTGCCCCCGCCTGTCCGGCGGCGCGATGCGCTCCGTCGTCTCCTCCACCACGCGCCCGGTCGCAGGGTTGCGGTAGCGGCGGGTCCGGCGCCCGACCACGTACCCGTCCTTGGCTGGCCGAACTGCCACCTCATGGCGAAGAACAATGATGGCGGCCGGGTCTCGCGGGTCTTCGTGATATCCGATCGACTGAGCGCTCGCGGCCCTCCTGGCAACTTGTGTCCTGCCTTCCCGGCGTCGGACCGAGTTAGAGCCTGGGCGATCTGGTGCACGGCCGGCGAGACCGGGTGAACTGCCGGGCGCCGGAGGTGGCGCCCCTCGTCTTGTGCGTACCTGTGGGTGCGAATCGTGATGTCACTGGCCTGCGCAGTGTGCGTAGGCGGCGACGTAGAACTGGCCGTCTCCGACGACCGTGCTCGACCAGCCACCGCCGTCGGGATCGGGGCCCTGGTGGACGACCTTGCCATGTTCGGCGTCGTAGACGGTGTGCCCGCCGATCACATGGTCGCCGGGCTTGCAGCGCGCGTCCGCGGTGACCCGGCCGGAGCCGACCTTGAGGTCACGCACCCAGTACTCGCCGTCAGCCCGGACGGTTGTGGCGTCGGCGAGCGCCGGAGCAGCGGTCGGCGCCCCGGCCAGGGCGGCGATGGCGAGAGCGAACAGGGCCCGGCGTGCGAGTTTCATCATCGCCCCTTGCTTTAGGTGAAATTACAGATACGCAAAGTGACGATTTCCTGGTGAAGTGATCGATAAACGACGGCTGAGCGCGACGACGCCATGGATCCCCGTCCGCATCTCCGCTGAGGCCGACCGCGTGCTCGTGGAGGCCTGGGGAGGCGAGCGGCTGTGTCAACTCCACGGCGATATGCGTCGGCGGCGCAGGAGGCGCGGGCGGGCCGGGCGCTTACGCGCGCGGCGTCGTGACCGCCTCGCCCACTGACGGCACGCTCACCGTCGTCGTGGCGGGCGGTACCGGCGGAACCGGAACCTACCCGGCCGACAGCGGGATGAGCCGGCCCGCCTGCGTCTTGGAGCGCACCTTCCGCGCGTCCGTCCGGCAGGGTCTGCACCCCAGGCGGCCATCAAAGTAGAGCGCTTGCGTCAGGTGCGCGCTGTGCGGATCCGGCGCGGGTGGTTCTGTGCTGAAAAATCACTCCTTCGGGTCCGGCGTGCACCGGTGATCGGCGCGGTCACCGCCCCGGAGAGCAGCTCTCTAAATAGGGGGCGATAACTTTAAATCAGGGCAATTCCGTACATGGGAGGCGGCGCCATTCCCGGAAGAACGGCCCTGCTGATCAAGGGGAAGCCGTGCTAAGCAATGGATATGCATCTTGCCCCCCATGAGCGCGACAAGCTTCTGCTGTACGTCGCGGCGCGGCTCGCGCGAGAACGCCTGAGCCGCGGTGTGAAACTGAACCATCCGGAGGCGGTGGCCCTGATCGCCGACCACGTCGTGGAGGGCGCCCGGGACGGGCGCAGCGTCGAGGAGCTGGCCGAGTCCGCACGTCACGTGCTGTGCGCGCACCAGGTGATGGAAGGGGTGCCCGACATGGTGGACGAGGTGCACGTGGAGGCGACCTTTCCCGACGGCACCAAGCTCGTGGCCGTGGAGAGCCCGCTGCGGTGACGTGAAAAGCGGTGTCCGGACGGCGGGCCGTCCGGCACGGTGCCGATTCCCCCGACCCTCGCAGGAGGCCACCGGTAATGCGACCAGGAGAGATCATCCCCGGCGATGAGGATATTCCGCTGAACCCCGGGCGGGAGCGCAGGACCGTTCACGTCGCCAATATCAGCGACCGCGCCGTTCAGGTGGGTTCGCACTACCATTTCGCCGCGGTGAATCCGGAACTGAGGATCGACGGCGGAGATCGTGAGCGTGCCTGGGGCCACCGGCTGGACATCCCCGCCGGGACCGCGGTGCGGTTCGAGCCGGGCCATGACGACGACGTCGATCTGGTGCCCATCGAGGGCGACCGGATCGTCCGCGGCCTGCGGGTGGAGTACGCGGGCGAGCTGGACGAGGGGTACCGGGAGCCGCCCGAGCCCGTTTACGGGCGCAAGGGGGAGGGGCCCCTGCGATGAGCGCTCCGGCCGGCCCCGGCGGCAAGCACATCGACCGGGCCAAGTACATCGACCTGTTCGGGCCGACCACCGGTGACCGGATCAGGCTCGCCGACACCGACCTGTTCATCGAGGTGACCGAGGACCGCAGCCGGGGCGCGGACGGCTCGGGCAGCGAGGCGGTCTTCGGCGGCGGCAAGTTCGTCCGCGAGTCCATGGGGCTGTCGACGCGCACCCGCGCCGAGGGCACCCCGGACGTGGTGATCACCGGCGCGGTGATCCTGGACCACTGGGGCGTGGTCAAGGCCGACATCGCCGTCCGCGACGGCCTGATCGCCGGCATCGGCAAGATCCGCAACCCCGACGCCCAGAACGCGCCCGCGGGCGCGGGCGACGACATCGTCATCGGGCCGTCGACCGAGATCATCGCGGGCAACGGCAAGATCGTGACGGCCGGCGGCGTGGACTGCCACGTGCACTTCATCTGCCCCCAGTCGGCCGAGGTCGCGCTCGCGTCCGGGCTGACCACGCTGATCGGCGGCGGTGCCGGCCCCGGCGAGGGCAGCAAGGCCACCACCGTCACCCCGGGCGCCTGGAACCTCGGCCGCATGATGCAGTCGCTGGACCACCTGCCGGTCAACGTGCTGCTGTTCGGCAACGGCTGCTCCACCGACCCCGGCGCGCTGCGCGAGCAGCTGCGGGCGGGCGCGGGCGGCTTCAAGGTGCACGAGGACTGGGGGGCTACCCCGGCGGCGCTGGACGGCGCCCTGCGGGTGGCCGAGGAGACCGGCGTCCAGGTCGCGCTGCACGCCGACACCCTCAACGAGGCGGGCTTCTACGAGTCCACCCGGGCGGCGATCAACGGCCGCTCCATCGCGGTCTTCCACGCCGAGGGCGCCGGCGGCGGGCACGCGCCCGACATCATCAAGGTGGCGGCGCTGCCGAACGTGCTGCCGTCCTCGACCAACCCGACCCGGCCGCACACCGTCAACACCGTCGCCGAGCACCTGGACATGGTGATCGTCTGCCACCACCTCAACAAGGCGGTGCCGGAGGACATGGCCTTCGCCAACAGCCGGATCAGGGGCTGGACGATCGCGGCCGAGGACGTCCTCCAGGACATGGGCGCGATCTCGATCATGAGTTCGGACGCCCAGGCGATGGGACGCATCGGCGAGGTCGTCACCCGCACCTGGCAGACCGCGCACGTGATGAAGGCCCGGACCGCGCAGGCCCCCCGCGAGGCCGACAACGAGCGCGCGCAGCGCTACGTCGCCAAGTACACGATCAATCCGGCGATCGCGCACGGCATCGACCGGCACGTCGGCTCGGTCGAGGTCGGCAAGATGGCCGACCTGGTGCTGTGGGACCCCAAGTTCTTCGGCGTGCGCCCGCACATCGTGCTGAAGGGCGGGTTCGCGGCGTGGGCGGCGATGGGCGACGCCAACGCCGCGATCCCGACGCCGCAGCCCTTCATCGGCCGCCCCATGTTCGGCGCGCTGCCCCGCGCCGCGGCGGCGTCCAGCACCTTCTTCGTGGCGCGGCAGGCCGAGACCGGCCGGCTGCGCGAGGAACTGGGGCTGCGGTCGCGGCTGGAACCGATCGACGACACCCGCGACGTGGGCAAGGAGCACATGAGGAACAACGCCGAGACCCCGGACATCCACGTCGACCCCCGCACCTTCACGGTGACGGTCGACGGCGTCCGCGTCGAGGAGCAACCGGTGTCGGAGCTGCCCCTCGCCCAGCGCTACCACCTGTTCTGATGGCGGGTCTCGGTGCCGGGACGGCGGTGCTCGCGCTCGCGGACGCCCGGTTCCCCGGCGGCGGCCACGTGCACTCGGGCGGGGTCGAGGAGGCCGTGGCCGCCGGTCTGATCACCGGCGTCGCCGACCTGCGGGAGTTCCTGTTCGGGCGGTTGCACGCCGCGGGCCGTCTCCAGGCGGTGTTCGCCGCCGCGGCGGCCCACGCGGCCGCCGGCGACGCCGGCCGGGAGTACTGGACGCGGCTGGACGCCGAACTCGACGCCCGTACCCCGTCCTGCGCGCAACGCGCCGCCTCCCGGGCGCAGGGACGGGGCACGCTGCGCGCCGGCCGGGCCGCCTGGAGCTCCGGCGCGCTGGCACGGCTGGCGGTCGCGACCCCGCGGCCGCACCACCCGGTCGTGCTCGGCGTGCTGGCCGCCGCGGCCGGTGCCGATCCCCGGGGCGCCGCCCTGGTCGCCGGTTACCTGGCGGTCAGCGGCCCGTCGTCGGCGGCGGTCCGGCTCCTCGGCCTCGACCCGCTCGCGGTGAACGCCGTGGTGGCGGGGCTGGCCGCCGAGCTGGACGGCGTCGCCGGCGACGCGGCGGCCGCCGCCGCGCTGGACCCGGCCGACCTGCCCGCCCCGAGCGCCCCCGCCCTGGACCTGCTCGCCGAAGCCCACGATCGACACCACCGGGAGAAAGGACGCCTCTTTGCCTCCTGACAGCCATGGACGAGACCACGGCCACGGGCACGGCCACCGGCACCCCGTCAGCCTCGACCCGGCCGCGCCCGCCGAACCCGACCCGCACCGCGGCCCGCCGCTTCCCGGGCGGGCGTTCCGGCTCGGCATCGGCGGACCGGTCGGCAGCGGCAAGACCGCGCTGACCGCGGCGCTGTGCCGGGCGCTCGGCCGGGAGCTCCGGCTGGCGGTCGTCACCAACGACATCTACACCACCGAGGACGCCGACTTCCTGCGCCGGACCGGCGTCCTCGCCACCGACCGGATCGAGGCGGTGCAGACCGGCGCCTGCCCCCACACCGCGATCCGGGACGACATCACCGCCAACCTGGACGCGGTGGAGCGGCTGGAGGAACGCCACCCCGGCGTGGAGCTGGTGATCGTGGAGAGCGGCGGCGACAACCTCACCGCGGTGTTCAGCCGCGGCCTGGTCGACTCCCAGATCTTCGTCGTGGACGTCGCCGGCGGCGACAAGGTGCCGCGCAAGGGCGGCCCCGGCGTCACCACCGCGGACCTGCTGGTGATCAACAAGGTGGATCTGGCCGAGCGGGTCGGCGCGGACATGCGGGTCATGGTCGGCGACGCGCACCGGATGCGCGGCGACCTCCCGGTCGTCGCCCAGTCCCTGGTGCACACCCCGGACGCGCCCGAGGTGGCGGCCTGGGTGAGAGGGCGGCTGTCGGCGCGCACGCCCGCCGGTGCGTGAGCGGTGAAGGCCGCGGCGAGCCTGCGCGTCGAACTCGACGCGCACCGGCGGCGCACCGTCATCGGCGACCTGCGGTCGGCCTCGCCGATCAGGCTGGTGCCGCGCCGCGGCAAGGTCGCCGCCCCCGGCGGCGCCCTCACGGTGTGCCTGGTCGAGTCGGCCGCGGCGCCGATCGGCGGCGACCGGCTCGACCTGCACGTCCGGGTCGGCGCCGGCGCGTGGCTGCGGCTGGTCGGCACCGGCGCCACCCTGGCGCTGCCCGGCCACGACGGCGACCACAGCCGCGTCCGGGTCCACCTGCGGGTCGATCCGGCGGGCACCGTGGAGTACCTGCCGGAGGCGACCGTCATCGGCGCGCGGGCCGATCACCGGGCCGAGACGCGGCTGGACCTGGCCGCCGGCGCGCGGGCGCGCTGCCGCGAGCTGCTGGTGCTGGGCCGGCACGGGGAGCTCCCCGGCCGGGGCAGCAGCACGACGCACGTCCTGCGGGACGGCGCGCCACTGCTCCGGCAGCGGCTGGAGGTCGGCCGGCCGAGGCTCGCCGCCAGCGCCGGCCACCTGGCCGGCGCCCGGGTGCTGGGTTCGGAGATCCTGGTGTGGGACCGCGATCCCGCGGCGCCGTCCAGCGGGGACTGGTGGTCACTGACGCCGCTGGCCCACGGCGGCAGCGTGGCCACGTCCATGGCCGGGGACACCGCGACCGCGCGCCGCCGGCTGGCCGAGGCGGTCGGCCACCATCCTGCGCACCGGGACCGGTCCGACCGTCCCGGTCACGGATGACCGCCGCCCCGGCCGCTCAGGGCCGGGGGGCCGCGGTCTTTTTCGGGCGGGGCGGCCAGAGGGTGGTGGTGATCGGCCACAGTGACCAGATCGCCAGGACCGCGCCGAGGCGGGCCGGCCAGCCGGCGAGGGCCTCGGTGCGGTGCGCGTCGCCCACCAGGGCGATCATGCCGAGGAGGACGGCGCAGGCGATCGCGGTGGCGAGGAGGGCCTTGCCCCATTCGCGCCATTCGTAGCGGACGCGGGCCGCGCCGTACTTCGGCTTGGGCGGTGGCGGCGGGCCGCCGGCGAAGCGGTGGGCGAACCGCTGGTCCGCCCACCGCATCATGCTGTGGCCGAACGCGACCGAGTAACCGAGGTAGACGGCGGCGAGGCCGTGGCCGGTTCCGGCGGTCGCCCCGTTCCGCAGGTCGACCAGCGTGGCGGCCAGCAGGACGACGTCGACCAGCGGGACGCCGAGCAGCAGCGCCGCGCCCGTCCGCCGCATCCGCAGCGGGTAGCGGGCGACGAGCCCGGCCAGCAGCACGACCCAGAACCCGATCTCGCATCCGGCGATGACGGCGATCAGCACGGCGCTCCCTCCTTCGGCGTCCTCCTTCATCGTCGCGTGCGGTGTCCGGCCCGGCCTCGGCCGCCGTGAGGGTTCCGGGGTCCGCCGAAGGATGTACGCGGCCCCGTCAGGAAGGCGGGAGCAGCGTCGCCGCGATGAGGGCGCGCAGCCGGGCGGCGGTGGCCGGCCCCGGTTCGGGAAGCCCCCGCAGCTCGGCGGCCAGGCAGGCCGCGGTCAGCCGGAACGCGGCGGCGGCCGCGGGGGAGACGCGGGCGGGACGCGCGAAGATCGGCGCGCCCGCCCCGGCCAGCCGCTCGGTGAGCCGCAGCGTCCAGACCCGCGACGGCTCCAGCAGCGTCTTCGCCAGCTCCCGCAGGTCCGCGACGGCGGCGGCCAGTTCCTCCTCGGGCCGCTCCGGCGCCCGCACGGGAGTGCGGGGCGCGGGAAGGACGGCGGCGAGGAAGGACGACGCGAAGACCTCGGTGAAGTCCTGGGCGCGGAGGGCGTGCACGAGGGCTCCGCGCAGCGCGCGTCCCATCTCGACGTCGTCCTCCCGGGAGACCAGGCGGGCGGCCACGGGATGGCGGACGATGAAGTCGGCGTGCCCGGCGGCCATGGCGCGTGTCCGTTCGGCGGTCTGCCGCATCTGTTCCTGTGCCGTCGCGAGTTCCTCGGCATGCCGGTCCGCGGCCTGCTGGAACGCCTGGTCCATCTTCTCGTAGAGCTCCTCGGCGGCGGTGGACAGCCCGTCCAGCCGCTGCTGGATCTCCTTCTCCATGGCCTGTAAGGCGGCCGCCCTGTTCTCCGCCGCCTTGTAGTGCCTGTTCAGCTCGGCCGAGAACCGCCGGGCCCGCTCGACGGCCTCCGCCGCCTCGTCTTCGTGGCAGGGCTCTCCCGGGGACGGCGCCGGATCGGGGGTGGGCGGCGGCCAGGTCTGCTCCGGCTCGTCGGAGGCCGGCGCCTCCGTGCCGCTCAGCCGGTTCCTGATGTCCTCCAGCAGCGGCTGGGCGAGCGTGGCCAGTTGGGGACGGACCTGCTCGAACCCGAGCAGGACGCTGATGTCCCCGAACCGCAGGAAGTCCCGGTTGGTGCGCAGCACGCGTTCGGTGACGGCCTGCTCGGCGCGGAGCAGGAACGCCTGCCACGTCTCGCCGTCCTGCGCGGTGGCCGCCGCGTCCGCGATCGTCGCGCTGAAGTACAGGTACGACTCGATCGCGTCGGTGGCGAGGGTGGCCAGCGCGTGCGCCGCGACGCGCAGCATCGTGGCTCCGACGGCGTGCTCGGCGAGGTCGGCCGTGAGGTGCGGGGCAAGCAGGACGCCTGGTTCGTCGGTCATGTGCCCGGCCTCTCGTCGGAGCCGAATTTCCTCGATTATGGCGAAGGGCACACCCGGTTGAACGTTTCGACGCCGGCGGGACGGCCGGGGTTCCGCGCATCGGCGGTGAAGCGAACCACAAAACCGCAGGTCAAAAATATCTTGCCGATCTTAGGCGGGTCGCCGTACGCTCAACGCGAGCAATCAAACGGCCGAACTCGGTTGGATCTTGAATCCGCGAGCGAGGCCCCGAGGAGCCAGGAAGGTGGTGTGCAGTCCGGTGATCAACACGTCGAGAATCTCGCGGCAGTCCTGGGCGGCAGCCTGCCCTGGCGCCTCGATCCGGCTTCCCCTCGCGTCCGCGTCGCTGACCACCGTCCTCGGTGGCGAGTCGGCGCGCTATGGCGGCGGCCGGCAGACCGCTGATCTGGCGCAGGCGTTCGGCCTGCGGCTGCGCGGTCTGTTCATCGAGCAGCCGATCCAGGACGCGCAGGGGCGCAGTGTCTTCGCAGGACGCGAAGCCGCCAAGCCCAGCGCTCCGGCCACGGCCCACGTGGACATGCCGTCCAACGACGGCGGTATGTGGGGTCCGCATCCCTGGAGGCGACCGGTCTAGAAGAGCACCGGCACAGCCCCCAGGCCGCGGATCCGCACATCGGATCCGCGGCCTTTCGTATTTCGCCCGAAGAACCCGTCGACACACCCGTTGAGATCCAACGAGAGGAACCAGGGTGACCGTGATGCAGGGGGCCCTCGCCGTGAGCGAGGAGGACCTCACCCTTCCGTGCCGGACCGACCCGGAGCTCTTCTTCGCCGAGGCGCCCGCCGACGTGGAGCTGGCCAAGGCGCTCTGCCTGGAGTGCCCGCTCCGCAAGGAGTGCCTCGCCGGCGCGCTGGAGCGCCAGGAGCCCTGGGGCGTCTGGGGCGGCGAGCTGTTCGTCCGCGGCGTGATCGTGGCGCGCAAGCGCCCGCGCGGCCGTCCGCGCAAGCACCCGCTCCCGGACGAAGCGGCCGTGTGAGGGCCCTGATGACGACCATGCCGGAACTCGGCCGTAGTGCCCCGGGGGCCGCGATCCCCGCGCAGGGGATGCGCCCCCGGGCCATCGAGGAGAACGAGATGATCTTGCTCAGCCAGGAACTGTCCCGGGTCCGAATACAGGACGCCGAGCGGGAGGCGCAGCTGCGCCAGACGATGGCGCGGGTCCGTGCGCTGCGCCGGGCCCGCCGGGATGCCCACACGCGGGCCGCCCGTGTGCGGCGCGCCCTGCTGCTCGCGCCGCAGGCCGTGCAGCCCGAGGTGAGCGTGCCGAGGCGCGCCCACTGATCCGCGGCCGCGTGCCGTCCGGAACCGGACGGCACGCGGCCCACGAGACCACAGGGCCCGGCCGGTCGCAGGTGCCGCCCGTCCTTCTTGGATGGTTTGGCGGGGGCCGCGCGCCTCCCGGCCGGGCGAACGGCGCCCCTTCACGGGGGGCGCGAAAAAGCGGGGTCCCGCGCATCTCATCAATGCGCGGGACCCCGCTTCGCTGTGTTCGCGGCGGCTCAGCCGACCGGCTCGGGGTCGACCTCGTCGGCGAAGCCCGGGATCCACTTGACCGACTCCGCGCGGGCGGGGATCTCGCACTCCAGCTGGCAGAGCACGCCGGTGCCGGCCGACAGCACCCGGTGCACGATCACGTACTCGGGCGGCAGGTTCAGCTGGCGGACGATGTTGGTCGGCCGCAGGTCGGTGACCCGCGCGGCCATGTCGCGCAGCCACTCGCGGCTGAACCGGAAGGTCTCGGTGACGAACGGCTCGGTGATCGGGGCGAGGAACCCCTGCAGCGAGTCGGTGTCGACCTCCACGCCCTCCAGGATGAACTCCTCCGCGCGCAGCGCCTGCTCCACCTCGGTGATGTCGGCCATCGTGCCGATGCGCAGCAGCCGGCCCATCCGGTGCAGGAACTCGGGCGGGATGCGGTCGACGGCGCCGAAGTCCAGGACGCCGAGGCGGCCGTCGTCCAGCAGCCGGAAGTTGCCCGGGTGCGGGTCGCCGTGCAGCATGCCCGAGCGCTTGGCGCCCGACAGCAGGAACCGGCAGTACAGCAGCGCCGCGCGGTTCCGGGTCTCCTGGTCGCCCTCGCTGATGATCTTGGAGAGCGGGGTGCCGTCGATCCACTCGGTGACCAGCACGTTGCCGGCCTGCGCGACGACCTCGGGGATGTAGAAGTCGGGGTCGTCGGCCGGGTAGGCGGCGCGCATCCTGGCCTGCGAGTCGGCCTCGATGGTGTAGTCGAGCTCCTCGACCACCCGCTCCTTCAGCTCGGCCAGCATGGACTTCACGTCCAGGCCCGGCATCAGGATGCCGAACAGCCGGCCGAGGCGGGCGAGCTGGTTGAAGTCGCTGATCAGGGCCTTGCCCGCGCCGGGGTACTGGACCTTCACCGCGACGGCGCGGCCGTCCGCCCAGACGGCCTTGTGCACCTGCCCGATCGACGCGGCGGCGGCGGGCTTGTCGTCGAACGAGGCGAACCGCTCGCGCCAGTCCGGGCCGAGCCCCTCGGCGAGGACCTTGTGGACGGCGGCGGCCGGCAGCGGCGGCGCGGCCTCCTGCAGCCGGGTCAGCGTGGCCCGGTAGGGGCCGGCGATCTCCGGCGGCAGCGCCGCCTCGAAGATCGACAGCATCTGGCCGAGCTTCATCGCGCCGCCCTTGAGCTCGCCGAGCACCTTGAACAGCTGCTCGGCGGTGCGCGTCTGGATCTCCATGGCGACGGCCTCGGCCGGCCTGCCGAGCGTCCGCTTCCCCACGCCGAGGGCGGTACGCCCGGCGAAGCCGAGGGGCAGGGACGCCAGCTTTGCGGACCGCGTCACCGCGCGGCGGGGAAGATCGCTCACGCCGACCATTGTCAGGGATGGGATCGGCCACCGCCACAGCGTCCGCATGAACAAAAATCCCGCCCTGTCAACGCACCGCCGCCACCTGCGCCTTTGTGGTAAGTGTGCGCTTTCTCACCCTGGCGGCGGGGCCCGGCCGGGCCGCGCGGTACGGTGCGGGCCATGTCCGATGAGCGCACCGACACCCCATCTGCGGACGTCCTGCTGGTCGACCGCCGCGACGACGGCGTCGCCGTCCTCACCCTGAACGACCCGGACCGGCGCAACGCGATGTCCGACGAGATGACGCTGGCCTGGCGGGACGCCGTCGCGGCGCTGCGCGCCGACGCCGGCCTGCGCTGCGTCGTCGTCACCGGCGCCGGCTCGGCCTTCACCTCCGGCGGCAACCTGTCATGGCTCGCCGAGAAGAACGACGTGGCGGTCCCGGTGCTGCGCGACCGGATGCTGGAGTTCTACCGGACCTGGCTGGCGATCCGCGCGCTGGAGGTGCCGACGATCGCGGCGGTGAACGGGCACGCCGTCGGCGCCGGGTTCTGCCTCGCCCTCGCCTGCGATCTGCGCTACGCCGCCGCGGACGCCAAGCTGCTGGTGCCGTTCACCGCCCTCGGCCTGCACCCGGGCATGGCCGCGACCTGGCTGCTGCCCGAGGTCGCCGGGCTGCCGCTCGCCCGCGAGCTGCTGTTCACCGGACGCGCCGTCACCGGCACCGAGGCCGCCGGGCACGGCCTGGTCAACCGGGCCGTCCCGCGCGAGCGGGTGCTGGCCGAGGCGCTGGAGGTGGCCGCCCGGATCGCCGAGCAGGCCCCGATCGCGACCCGGCTCACCAAGGTCGCGCTGTCGGGCGGCGGCCACCCCGACATGGACGCCGCCCTGCGCTGGGAGTCCCTCGCCCAGCCGGTCACCATGTCCTCGCAGGACATGCTGGAGGGCATCCGGGCCCAGCAGGAGAAGCGGCGCCCCCGCTTCACCGGGGCCTGAGCCCCCGGAAGACGGGTCTCACCAGGCGCTGACGCGTTCCCGGGACCGGCGCGCCCGCTCCCGGGAGCGGCTCATCGGGTCGCGGGTGCGGCCGATCCGCTCCGCGGCGCGGCCCATCGGCTGGCGCGACCGGCGCATCCGGGCCCGGCCCCGCAGCGCCACCGGCCCCGGCGCGTCGGCGCGGCGGCGCGCCCGCAGGCGCCCGATCTGCGACATGCCGACGCTGAGCGCGACCGGCGCGGCCACGTCGATCACCTTGGCGAGCGTGGCGGCCGGCAGGCCCAGCCGGGTGGCGGCCTTGGCGGCCACGGGCCGCATCACCCGGCTCGCCGCCCGCCCCGCGACGGCGCCGGCGACGCCGCCCGCCAGCCGCATGACCATTCCGCCGCGCCGCGCGCGACGCCTTTCCCTCTTGCGTTTGTGCACCTTAAGTCTCCCTTCGGACGTGACTCGTCACCCTACGTACCCGAATCAACGCAAAGCGAAGCCTGTCCGGCCGCCGGGTACGGCTCTGACCGCACTGGTGGAAAGCAGGTGATGTTTAAGTGGAGCCCCATTACTGGAGAGTAAAAACATCGGGTCTGACCTGCTAAAACATCAAAGGCCCCCTGTGGCCGGAGCAAATTTTTGGGTACGGTTTCAAGCGTGCCCCCTAACGTTGAGGTCCGCCGCAGTAGCAGGCGTCGGCGGACGGTGTCCGCCTACCGCGACGGGGACAAGGTCGTGGTGATGCTGCCCTCCCGGCTCAGCAAGGCCGAGGAGGAGCGGTGGATCGCGACCCTCCTCGAACGGCTCGCGGAACGCGAACGCCGCCGCCGGCCGAGCGACGCCGACCTGGAGCTGCGCGCGCGCGAGCTGTCGCGCCGCTACCTGAGCGGCCGGGCCGAGCCTGCGAGCGTCCGCTGGGTGGAGAACCAGCGCACCCGCTGGGGGTCGTGCACACCCGACGACGCCACCATCCGGCTGTCCACCCGGCTGCGCGGCATGCCCGCCTGGGTCGTCGACTACGTCCTGGTGCACGAGCTGGCGCACCTGCTCATCCCCGGCCACGGCACCGACTTCTGGGCGCTGGTCGGCAACTACCCCAAGGCCGAGCGGGCCCGCGGCTACCTGGAGGGCGTCGCCGCCACGGCGCACCTGCCGCTCGCCGAGGACGACGCCGCCGACGGCCTGGACCGCGCGGACGGCCTGCCGCGCCAGTACTCCGACGGCAAGCACCAGGAGCGGGACTTCCAGCACGGCCTGCGCCACGGGGCCGCCGGGTGAGCTCGGCCCGCTACGTGGCGGTGCTGTCCGCCGTCCCCGGCGGCGCGCACCCGCCCGGCGCCGACCCCGCGCAGTTCCGGCTCGCGCTGCTGGAGGACACCTACGAGGTCGCGGCCGGTCTGGAGCTGGTCACACCCGCGCTCGTCGTCGACCCGCCCGGCGCCCCCGAGCTGGAGGCGATCACCTGGCCGGGCACCCCGATCGTCCGCGAGCGCACGCCGCCCGGCGCGTTCGCCGCCCTGCACGCCCTCGGCGCGACCGAGGCGGTGCTGCTGGCCGGGGACGCGCCCGACCTGCCGCCGCTGCTGATCGGCAAGCTCTTCCGCGCCCTCGGCAACGCCCCCGCGGCGGCCTGCCAGGCGCACGACGGCGGCCTGGTCGCCCTCGCCGCCCACTTGCCGCTCCCGTCCTGGCTGGCCACCGCCCTGGACGAGACCGATCTGGACACCCCCGACGCGCTGGCCCGGCTGCGCGCCGCCGCGCCGAGGCCCGGCTCGGTGCCGCAAGGCCCCGCCTGGCACCGGCTGCGCACCCCCGCCGACCTGCGCCTGCTCGACCCCGGCCTGGAGGGCTGGGAGAACACGCGCGCCGTGCTGGAAGGCCAGCCGCTACCGCGTTAGCGCCGCCGCGCGGGTGACGAGACGGCGCAGGGCGTCGTCGGTCGGCTCCGGCAGCGCGTCCACCGGGAACCAGCGCAGGTCGTCGGACTCGTCACTGATCACGTGCCGGGCGCCCGGCGGGGCATAGGCCACGTACTGGACGTCCAGATGCCACGACCCGCCCGGATGACACGGCACCCGGTGCCGGTCGAGCGCGACCGGCACCGGATCCAGCCGCAGCCCCGCGATGCCCGACTCCTCGGTGGCCTCGCGCAGCGCGGCCGCCGCGAGCGTCGCGTCGCCCGGCTCGCAGTGCCCGCCGAGCTGCAGCCATGCCTTCAGCTTGCGGTGCAGCGTCAGCAGGACCCGCGTCCCGTCGTCGCTCAGCACGGCGGCGCTGGCGGTGATGTGCCCCGGGACGCATGCACGCCACGTCCCGTCGGCGTGCCCGGCCAGGTGCTCCAGGAACCCGCGCCGGACCGCGTCCTGCGCGGCGTCCGGCGCGGGCCACTCCCGCAGCACCCGGACCGCGTCGGCGTGCAGCGTCACAGGCGGCCGACGCGCGGGTAGCGCGAGCCCGCCGCGCGGCGGCGCCGCTCCTGGTCGCTCGGCCGCTCCCAGCACAGCCCGGACCGGCCCGCGCGGCGGCGCAGCGCCGTGGCGGCCGCGCCGTGCTCGAACCGGCAGCCGTTGACGTGGGACTCCGGCCGGATCCTCACGGCCGCTTCCCCGTGTCGTCGCCGGCGTCCCCGCCGTCGTCGGGCTTCTCGGCGCCCTTGTCGTCCGCCGCGTCGTCCTGGACCGCGGTCAGCGAGGAGATGTCCAGGTCCGACAGGCCCTCGCCGCCGTGCACGAACGCGTCGGGATTCTCCAGATCGTCCGCGGTCGGCAGCAGGTCGGGGTGCTCCCACAGCGCGTCCCGGCCGGAGGCCTCGCGCGTCTCGGTCAGGCTGCGCCACAGCGCCGCGGCCTCGCGCAGCCGCCGCGGCCGCAGCTCCAGCCCGACCAGCGTGGCGAAGGTACGCTCGGCCGGCCCGCCGGTGGCGCGGCGCCGCCGCACCGCCTCGCCCAGCTTCACCGAGCTCGGCAGCCGCTCCTGCGCGACCTGGCCGACGACCGTGTCGACCCAGCCCTCGACGAGGGCCAGCGCCGTCTCCAGCCGGGCCAGCGCCGCCTTCTGCTGCGGCGTCTCCTCCGGCTGCAGCGAGATCTCGCCGCCGAGCGCCTGCTGCAGCGCCTCGGGGTCGGCCAGGTCCAGGCCCTGGACGGCCTCCTCGATGCCCGACAGGTCGACGGTGATGCCGCGCGCGTAGTCCTCGACCGCGCCCAGCAGGTGCGCGCGCAGCCACGGGACGTGCGCGAACAGCCGCTGGTGGGCGGCCTCGCGCAGCGCCAGGTACAGCCGGACCTCGTCCTCGGCGACCTCCAGGCCCTTGCCGAACTCCTCGACGCCCGCCGGCAGCAGCGCGCCCGCGCCGTCCGGGGCGAGCGGCAGCCCGACGTCGGCCGAGCCGACGACCTCGCGGGCCAGCGCGCCGAGCGCCTGCCCGGCCTGCCCGGCGACCATCGCGCCGGCCATCTGCTGCACCATGCCGATCAGCGGACCGGCCATCGCCTGCATCTCGGCGGGCAGCTCACCGCCGCCGAGCCCGGCGCCGCCGAGCGCGCCGCCCATCGACTCGACCATGCGCGCCGCGATCGGGTCGCACACCTTGGCCCACACCGGCAGCGTCTGCTCGATCCACTCCGAGCGGCTCCACGCCTGCGGGGAGCGGATGCCCGCCGGCAGCGTGGTCCCCTCGTCCAGCCACAGGTCGGCCAGCCGCAGCGCCTCGGTCACCTGGCGCCGCTCGGCGTCCACGATGGAGGGGTCGCCCTGCTCGACCACCGTGTGGCGGGCGATGTCGCGGGCCATGTCCCAGTTCACCGGGCCGCCGCCGGGGCCGCCGGTGCCCTGGCCGCCGATCATGTCGGCGAAGCGGTGCAGCATGTCGGCGAACTGCCGCATGTCGCCGCCGCCCATGGCCGCGAAGGGGTCCTTGGGCTTGTCGTCGTCTCCGTCGCCCGGACGGTTGAACCCGAAGGGATTGTCACTCATCGGTTTGCCCCTGGGATGCATGATGGGCTCATATCCGCAACGTTAGCCGGTCCCGGCGAGGTCGCGTACACAAGGAAGGGGGCACCCCCGTGGCAACGGGCAAGGTTCGCCCTCGGCGTAGCAAGGGCCCGGTCGTCGCCGTCACCGGGGCGGCCACCGGGGCGGGACGGCTGCTGGCCGCCCGGCTCGCCGAGCGCCAGGACGTCCGCAAGGTCGTCGCCATCGACGCGCAGCGCGGCGACGTGCCGGGGGTGACCTGGCGCGTGGTCGACATCCGCGACCCGCTGCTGAGCAACCGGCTGTCGGACGTGGACGTGCTCGTCCACCTGGACATCGCCCGCTCGCCCGACCTGGACCCGCGCGAGCGCCGCACCCACAACGTGCGCGGCGCGCAGACCGTCGTGCTCGCCGGCGCCGCGGCCCGGGTGCGCCGCGTCGTCCTGGTGACCAGTGCCATGGTCTACGGGGCGCGCCCGGACAACCCGGTGCCGCTCGCCGAGGACGCGCCGCTGCGCGCCGAGGCCGACGAGAGCATCGCCGGCGACCACCTGGAGATCGAGGAGCTGGCCGCCAACGCGCCCGCGGTGCACCCCGGCCTGGACGTCACCGTGGTGCGCCCCGCCGCGCTGGTCGGCCCCGGCGTCGACACCGTGATCACCCGGCACTTCGAGGCGCCCCGGCTGCTGTCGGTCAAGGGCAGCGCGCCCGCCTGGCAGTTCTGCCACATCGAGGACCTGGCCGCGGCGCTGGAGGTCGTGGTGGCCGAGGACGTGCGCGGCCCGCTCGGCGTCGGCTGCGCCGGCTGGCTCGGCGCCGAGGAGGTCGCCCAGATCACCGGGCGGCGCCGGTTCGAGCTGCCCGCCGCGCTCACCTTCGGCATGGCGCAGCGGCTGCACCGGCTCGGCATGACCCCGGCGCCCGCCACCGACCTGCACTACGCCGCCTACCCGTGGGTGGTGGACGGCGCCCGGCTGCGCGACGCCGGCTGGAAGCCGCGCTACGACAACGCCGCCGCGCTGCGGGTGCTGATGGAGGAGGGCGCCGGGCGGCACGCCGTCGCCGGCCGCCGCGTCGGCGGCAAGGAGGCCACCATGGCGACGGCCGCGGGCGCGACCGTCGCGGCGATCGGCGCGGCCGCCGCGATCCGCCGCGCCCGCAAGCGCCGCCGCTGATCCATGCAGGCCCGCCCGGCCGCCGGGCGGGCCCGCACCGATCAGTTCGTCTTCGAGGCGCTCGGGCTCGGCGAGGCCGACGGCGCCGGCGACGCGGGCGCCTTGGCCGCGGCGTCGCGGGCCGCGGCCAGCGCCTTCTGCGCCTCCTCGATGCGCTTCCACGCGTCGCCCATCGCCGTGTAGTCGCTCTTGCTCTGCGCGGTCTTGAAGTCGGCCAGCGCCTTGTTCAGGTCGTCGATGGCCTGCTGCAGCTGCGGGGACACCGCGCCCGGCCGGCCCTGCTCACCGGGCTTCGGCGCCGCGGACAGATCGCCCTGGAAGAGCTGCTTGAGCGCCGCGTCCAGGGTCTTGGCGACCGCGACCTCGTTGCCGTTGCCGTACTTCACCAGCACCTGCTGCAGCGTCGGATAGGGCGTCGCGTTGCTCTGCGTGCTCTGCGCGAACACCGGCTCCACGTACAGCAGGCCGCCCGCGAACGGCAGCGTCAGCAGGTTCCCCAGCTTGGTCTCGGTCCCCGTGCCACGCTGCGGGAACAGCACCGTCTTGACGGCGTTGTTGGACTCGAACGCGTTCTGCACCTGGCCCGGCCCCTGCGGCCGCGCCTGCTCCGCGCTCGGCATCTCCAGCAGCCGCAGCTTCCCGTAGCCCGCGCGGGGACGGCCCGCGTCGTCGGTGGGCGCCGAGTCGGCCGCCAGGAACGCCGCCAGGAACCGCTGGTTGCGCGGGGTGAACGTCGAGGTCAGCGAGAAGCGCGGGGCGTCGTCCTGCGGGGCGGCGCCCGCCTCCTTCGGCAGCCGCAGCGTCAGGTAGTACGGCGGCTGCGTCTTGCCCTTGTTCACCGGGTTGGGGTCCTCGGGGACGTCCCAGAAGCCCTGCCCGTTGTAGAAGGAGTCGGCCTGCGTCACGTGGTACTTGGCCAGGATGCGCCGCTGCACCTTGAACAGGTCCTCGGGGTAGCGCAGATGGCCGAGCAGGCCGGCCGGGATCGCCGACTTCGGCTGGACGGTGCCCTTGAACACCTTCATCCAGGTCTTGGCGACCGGGTCGTCCTCGTCCCACTGGTAGAGCCTGACCGTGCCGTCGTAGGCGTCCACCGTCGCCTTGATCGAGTTGCGCAGGTAGTTGACGTGCTGGTCGGACTGGCGGGCCACCGCCGAGCGGGTGTCGGTGATGGTGTCGCGGGTGGCGTCCTTCAGCCCGACCGTCTCGGCGTAGGGGTAGCCGCTGGAGGTGGTGTAGCCGTCCACCACCCACAGGATCCGGCCGTCGACGACGGTGGGGTAGGGGTTGCCGTCCAGCGTCAGCCACGGCGCGGCGCGCTGCACCATCTGCCGCGGCGTCCGGTTGTACAGGATGCGGGCCTTCTTCTTGATGGCGCCCGACAGCAGCAGGTTCTTGTCCTGGAACCTCGCCGCGAACATCAGCTTGTTGAAGAACGAGTCGATCGGCACGCCGCCGCTGCCGGAGTAGGTCGTGTCGGCCTGCTCGCCCGCGCTGCCCTTGGGGAAGTCCAGCTCCCGCTGCCCCTCGCCGCCGACGATCGAGTAGTGCGCCGACCGCTCCCCGAAGTAGATCTGCGGGCGGGTGACGGCGGGCGAGCCGTCCTGCCGCTGCGGGACGTCGCTCTGCAGGAACAGCGGCTTGTCGGCGTCCAGGGTGTCGCCGGAGGCCCGCACGAACCCGTACCCGTGCGTGTAGATCAGCCGGTCCTTGACCCAGCCCTTCTGGTCGCTGGGCGCCCCCGACAGCTCGCGGACCGCGACCACCGAGTCCTCGGTGCGGCCCTGGCTCCGGTAGCGGTCCACGTCCAGGGTGTCGGGGAACCGGTAGAACTCGCGGAACTGCTGGAGCTGCTGGAACGTCGGGCCGACCACGGTCGGGTCGAGCAGCCGCACGCCCGTCAGGTTCTTCTTCTCGGCGTTCAGCTTGGCCGCGTTCCTCTCGGGCGTCGCGCCGTAGGGCTCGGGCCTGACGTCCTGCACCCCGTACGCGGCGCGGGTCGCGTCGATGTTGCGCTGGATGTAGCGGCGCTCCTTGGCCAACTCGTCCGGCCGCACCTGGAACTGCTGGATCAGCAGCGGGTACAGGCCGCCGAGCAGCACCGCCGACAGCACCAGCAGGATCAGCGCGACGCCCGGCAGCATCATGCCGCGCCGCACGATGTTGCCGAAGAACATCACCACGCAGATGAGCGCGATGACCGCCAGGATCGTCTTGGCGGGCAGCAGCGCGTTGACGTCGGTATAGGACGCGCCCGTCGTGACGCCCCGCTCGGAGTGCACCAGGCCGTACCGGTCGAACCAGTAGGCGAACGCCTTCAGCAGCACGAACAGGCCGACCAGCACCGACAGGTGCGCGCGCGCCGCCGGACTGGCCTTGTCGCCCGCGCCCTGGATCCGCAGCCCTCCGTACAGGTAATGCACCATTGCCGCGGCCAGGATCGACAGGATCGCGGTCGCGAACACCACGCCGAGGACCAGCCGCAGGAACGGATAGGTGAAGACGTAGAACGAGATGTCCTTGTGGAACTGGGGATCGACCTGCCCGAACGGCGTCCGGTTGAGAAAAGCGAGCCACACCTGCCACCGGCCCGACACCGACGAGCCCGTCAGCACCGCCAGCAGGCCGAGCGACACCACCGTGATCAGCCGGCGGCGGGGGTCGATGACCTCCCGGTACCGTTCCAGCCCCCGCTGCTCGACCGACAGCGGCCGGTAGGCCGGCCGCAGCCGGTAGGCGATCACCACGTTCGCGCCCACGACCAGGGCCATCAGCAGCCCCGCCCCGGCGAACAGCACCGTCCGCGCCAGCAGCCGCGTCGTGTACACCGAGCTGAAGCCGACCGAGCGGTACCAGAGCAGGTCCGTCCAGATCGCGGTGAACACCATGAAGGCGATGAGCAGCACCGCCAGTGTCACCAGGACCGGAAGCACCGGCCTGTTCCGCCCGCCGCCCAGCCGGCGCCCGATTCCGGGAGTCCGGAAGGTCAAGGGCCCCTCCGTTCATGGTCGCGCCCACCGGCGGCCCGCCGGTGCTGTGTATGCAACTTATCGAGTTGGCGGGGGGTTCCCGCATTTCCCCGCCCCGGTTACGGGAAAGATGGTCTTCGTGAGCCTTCTGGAAGAAGTCGTACTCGACCTTGAACGTCATTCCGCGCAGGAGGGCTGGGACGCGCCGCCGCGCCTGTACGCCCTCGTGCGCAGTTCCGAGCTGCGCCAGGCCGAGCCCGAGCTCGCCGCCGAGCTCGGGCTGACCGGCGACGCCGACACCCTCGCCGCGCTGGAGCAGCCCGGCCTGCCCCCCGAGGCCGCGGTGGAGGAGGCGCTCGCCGCCATCGCCTGGCCCGACGCCGTCGCCGGCTGCGCGCTGGTGATCGAGCGGGTCGTGCTGCCGCCCGAGGCCGAGGAGGAGATCCCCGAGGACGAGGGCGAGGCCGCCGCCTGGGCCGCGGCCCACCCGCTGCGCGAGGACGTGCGGATGGTCGTCGGGGTGCTGCGCGACGGCGCCCGCCACTCCGCGCTGCGGCTGCGCCGCCACGACGCCGACGACGAGGTCCTGGTCGGACCCGACCTGGTGCCCGCGCTGGCCGAGGCGCTCGCCGCCACCCTCGAGCCCGACGAGCCGGTGATCGACCACGCGCACGGGCCCATCGACGGGCATGTCCCCGGCGCCGGGTAGCCTGCGCGTGTGAGCGAGGTCATCAAACTGGTCGGCGTCCGCGACACCCCGCTGTCGGTCGACGAGGTCTTCCAGGCCGCCTGCGACCCGGGCGCGGGCGGCACCACCGTGTTCGTCGGCACCGTCCGCGACTCCGACCACGCGCGGGCCGTCCGCCGCCTGTCCTACAGCGCGCACCCGACCGTCGAGCAGGAGCTGCGCCGGGTGATGGAGAAGGTGGCGGCGGACTTCCCGGTCAAGGCGCTGGCCGCGGTGCACCGCGTCGGCGACCTGGAGATCGGCGACCTCGCCGTGGTCGTCGCGGCGTCCTGCCCGCACCGCGGCGAGGCGTTCCAGGCGTGCCGGCGGCTCATCGACGACCTCAAGGCGCAGGTGCCGATCTGGAAGCACCAGCTTTTCGCCGACGGCGGGGACGAGTGGGTCGGCGCCTGCTGAAGGCCCGATTGCGCATAGAGTCTCCGGCATGTCTCGTCGTGCCGTCACGCTCACGCTCGCGAGCGTGCTCGTCCTCGTCTTCGCCCTGGCGGGCTCGTTCATGCCGGTGCCCTACGTCGCGCTGATGCCGGGGCCGACGAGCAACACCCTCGGGGTGAACGACAAGCACGAGCCGCTCATCAAGATCGACGGGCGGCAGGTCTACCCCGCGACCGGGCACCTGAACTTCACCACGGTCACCTACCGGGGCGGGCCGGGCAACCGCATCGACCTGTTCACCGCGCTGCGCGGCTGGATCGAGGACGACGTCGCGATCGTCCCCGAGGAGACGCTGTTCCCCAAGAACGAGTCGGCCAAGCAGGTCGACGAGGAGAACACCCGCCAGATGCGCGACTCGCAGCAGAACGCCGAGGCGGCGGCGCTGCAGGAGCTGAAGATCCCGATCGCCACCCAGGTCGTCGTCGACGCGGTGCAGAAGGGCAAGCCCGCCGACGGCAAGGTCAGGCCCGGCGACGAGGTCCTCGGCGTCGACGGCGCCAAGGTCACCGGCGTCGGCCAGGTCACCGAGTCGATGGCGCGCCGCAAGCCGGGCGCCGCCGTCGCGCTCGCCGTGCGCCGCGACGGCAAGGAGGAGAAGATCCCCCTCACCACCGTCGCGTCCGCCGACGGCAAGCGCGCGGTGATCGGCATCGTCCTCGGCGAGCAGTACAAGTTCCCCTTCAAGATCGACATCAGCGTCGGCGACGTCGGCGGCCCCTCCGCGGGCCTGATGTTCTCCCTCGCCATCGTCGACAAGCTCACCCCGGGCTCCCTCACCGGCGGCCGCTTCATCGCCGGCACCGGCACCATCACCCCCGACGGCAAGGTCGGCCCCATCGGCGGCATCCAGCAGAAGATGGTCGCCGCCCGCCGCGCCGGCGCCACCGTCTTCATGACCCCCGCCGACAACTGCGCCGACGCCCTCGCCGCCAAGCCCGACGGCCTGCGCCTCATCCGCGCCGACACCCTGCACAACGCCCGCCAAGCCCTGGAGGACCTCCAGGCGAACAAGCCGGTCCCCGCCTGCACCAAGGGCTGACCTGCAATCGGTTTGCGTAACTCCAGACCACCCCATACAGTTAAGACATCGCCGCGGGGTGGAGCAGTTCGGTAGCTCGCTGGGCTCATAACCCAGAGGTCGCAGGTTCAAATCCTGCCCCCGCTACCAGGTAAAGGTCCGTCTGGTCGCAAGCTGTGCTTGCTCCCAGGCGGACCTTTTCGCATTTCACCCGGGGGGACGACCCCCCGGAGCCCCCCGATGTGGGGGCTCCGCCCCCACGCCCCCCACGTTGGCTGGGCTTCCCGGTTTCCGTGCGGATAGAGCCTGGTTTGGGTTCGGGCATTGCTCTCGCCTTTGGCTTCGGCAACGTGGGGCTTCGCCCCTACATTTCTCCGGCGCTCACGGAGGGTTGAGGTGGGGGGACAGGGTGAGGCCTGTCAGGGCCTCGATTCTGTGCAGGCGGTGGTAGAGGGTCTGGCGGTGGATGCCCAGGGCCGCGGCCGTGGTCTGGACGCTGCCCGCGTGGTCCAGGAAGAGGCGGGCGGTGGCGGCCAGGTCGGGGTGGTGCAGCAGGGTCTCGATGCCGGGGGTCAGCGTGGCCTGGGCCAGGGCCTCGTCGCCTGCGCAGCGCAGGAGGCGCAGGGCGCCCAGGGACGACCAACTTGGCCCCCAAGCCCATGGGAGGGGCTCGGGGACCCTGAGGAGGCTTCTTCTCAGCTCCGTCCGGGCCGGACGGCAGGCCGCCCCCCCCTCAAGCGAACTCGTCCCGATCGAAGAGGGCCCAGGAGAGCAGGAAGGGCGATCAGTCACATACGACGCGGAAGCTGGTTGCCTTGTTGTCGTTTGTAGCTCCCACGAAGGGAGAACTGGAACCGGACCCGTTCCCCATGTACCACAGGAGTGCCCCGCTGGAGTTGAAGACGGTTCCTTGGCAGTACTTGTCAGTGAACGTCCAGGAGGTGGCCTTATAGGCAAACCCCCATGTCGCCAGGCTCTGTTTCGGCGACCCGGAAGCGGTCGGAATCTTGCTCAGGTCGATGGCGATCTTGCTGCCACCGTAGTCCCGTTCGGAGTAGAAACAGACCCACCCGAGACCGTAGGGCTCGACCGGGGTCGGGCATCCGTTCACAGTACTCGCCGCCGTACGAGCCGACGAGGCCGCTTCGGCCACAGCGCCGTATGTCGTCGACAAGGACAGGAGGCAAGGCATTGCCAGAGCAGCAGTAAACCTGAGCACTCGATTAGGCATCTTAAACTCCATCTGCGTTCCTCGCTATTTTTTGCGTTGACGGGACTTTGAGGTCTTATCGACCTATATAATCTCGTCGTGAATTGGGCACTGAAAAATTCGCAGGTCAGATTTCGGTGACGGCCCTATTGCCCTTCGAGGCCTCTTCGGCCTCTAGGCAATTATCATGTACGGCATTTTTCCGGGTCACTCTTCCGCCAGCTCACACTGGCGACCCAGGATCTCGTACAAAGTCCGACAGGGCCCCTGTTGTCGCAGTGCCGTGCTGAGGATCGATTGAGATTTCATCATTCCCCTACATGGATTAACGAGTGGCGGTTGGGGGTCCCGCCACTTCACCGGAGCCGTCTGACGCTGATCTTGGCAATGATGGAAGAGGTTGTAAAGATCGTTTAGTGCAACGTTTCGTTACTCTCTGTCATCAAGGCAGTTGATGGCTTCTGTTGGGGGGGTGAAATATTCTGATCTGCTGCAGTGGGCCTGCGCCCGCAGTGGTTCCGTTCCATCCCGGTCATGCTGGTCACGTGGACGTCGCAATGCGCATGCGTGATAACAAGCCTCTGCTGATGTGTTCCTGCATGTCATGACCTGGTAGTCGAGCCACGTTCGGTGGTGTGCGACCGATGATGGGCGGTCGCGGCGGAAGGTCCGGCACGGCGTGGGCGGCTGTCGTCGACTCGCGCTGGCTTGCGCCGGCTCCGCCTCGAAGTTCCGTCGTCGCCAAGTCGCGACCGTGAACACCTCACTTCATGTGAACACAACGGTCCTGCTGAACGGGTTCATCTGATGGGCGAGAAGTACCAACACCTGTGCGCTGAGTTGGCTGGTCGGCTGCCTGAGCCGTGAGGCGTTCCATCCGAAGGGCGCGGGGACCGCAGGTTATGCTGGCGTCATGCGAACGCGACTCGGTCAGATCGATTATCCCTGATCATGATGTGGTGATGAGCGAGAGGCAAACGCCGAATCGTCGACGGCTCATGGGAGGACGTCTCGTTTTTCGGGGCCTTCTGGGCATCGGCGGATTGGTGTTTGCCATCGCGCTCGTGCTGGGCGATCTGGTGTTGTGGTGGTTGGCGACCGGGCTGCCCGAGGGGCAGGGACGGGCGGATCGGAAATCCGATGAGGTCCTGCGCGCTTAGCCGACAAGTCGGTCGATGACCTGCGCACGGCCGCCGCAGATGGGACCCTCACCCGTGCCGAGGTGAGCAGGGTCGTGAAGTTCTGGCGGGCCGGACGCCGCGATGGCCGCCTCGTGATCGAGGGTCTCTTCATTTCGAGTACAGCGAGTCCGCACATCTGCGTCCGCTATACGTTCAGTTTGCCGCTCGGCGCTTCCGGTGTTGTCACCCTTGAGGACCTTCCGCCGGATCGGGAACCGTGCCGGAGTCTGCGTAGTCCTGTTCCCGGCCCCACCGGCAACGGCCCGCTTTGATCGAGCGTGGTCTTAGGAGGTGTTGAAGTGGGGGGACAGGGTGAGGGCCAGGTGGAGGGTGAGGCGGTCTTGGCCGGTTGACAGGGTGAGGCCTGTCAGGGCCTCGATTCTGTGCAGGCGGTGGTAGAGGGTCTGGCGGTGGATGCCCAGGGCCGCGGCCGTGGTCTGGACGCTGCCCGCGTGGTCCAGGAAGAGGCGGGCGGTGGCGGCCAGGTCGGGGTGGCGCAGCAGGGACTCGATGCCGGGGGTCAGCGTGGCCTGGGCCAGGGCCTCGTCGCCTGCGCAGCGCAGGAGGCGCAGGGCGCCCAGGGACGACCAGTCGCGGGTTTCGCCGGGCGCGGCCACGCGGGCGGCGACGCGGGCGCGCAGCCAGCCTTCGCGGACCTCGGCCAGGGAGTCGCAGGGCGTGTAGAGGCCGGCGGCCACCGGGGCCGGGCTGCGGTCCTGCAGGACGCGGCGGGCGCGGTCGACGGCGGCGAGCGGGGAGGCCGCCGTCGTCACCAGGACGTGGTCGCCCTCCCAGACGGTGGTGAGGATCGCGCGGGGCAGCAGCCACGGGTTCAGGGGCTGCGGGCCGGGGCCGGCGGAGTGCAGGACGGCGACCGCGAGGGGCGCCGTCAGGGCGCCGTGCTCGGCGAGCTCGTCGGCGGCCTGGGCGCGCACGTCGGCCTGGGCCGACAGCAGGTCGGCCAGTTTCCAGCCGAGGTCGTCGCGCTCGCGGGCCTGGCGGGCCATGAGCAGGCCCGCGCGTTCGCAGAGGGGCGCCGCCTGGGCGATCTGGGCGGCGCCGATGCGCTCGTCGTCGTCCAGCAGCCACAGGTAGCCGTAGGTGACGTTGTTCCAGCGGACGGGCAGGCAGAGGCGGCCGAGCAGGCCCGCGTCGTGGTCGGCGGGGATGCGGACCGGGCCGGTGGCGCGGGCGATGCCGTGCTTCTCGAAGCGCAGCCGGACGGCGTCGGTGGCGCGCCGGTGCAGGATCGAGTCGAGCCGGACCGGGTCGATGGTGTCGCCGTGCGCGGCGTAGCCGACCAGGTGGAAGTCGCGGTCCTCCAGCGTCGCCGGCGCGCCGAGCAGGTCCGCGGCCTCCTCGACGAGGTCCTGCAGGTCGCGCGGCATGGCGGCTCCTGTGACACATGTATGAAGAAATCGGCCTCGCAGGGTGACATTCGACTGTATCTCAGTGGGTGAGACGGCTCTTAGCGTGGAGGGGACATCGCCGATCGGGAGGGGTCCTCCATGCTCAGCCGCCTTCTTCTGGCGTCCGCGCGCAGTGAGCGGATGCGTGACGTGATCACCGCGGTGCCCCTGACGCGGGGCGTGGTGGACCGGTTCGTGGCCGGGGAGGACCTGGACGCCGCCGTCCGGGCCGTCCGCGAGCTGACCGGCGACGGGCTCCAGGTCACCCTCGACCACCTGGGCGAGGACACCCTGGACCGGGCGCAGGCCGCGCGGACGCGGGACGCCTACCTGGCGCTGTTCGACGCGCTGGCCGCGCAGGGCCTGACCGAGGGCGCCGAGGCGTCGGTGAAGCTGTCGGCCGTCGGGCAGGCGCTGCCGGACGGCGAGGCGATCGCGCTCGACAACGCGCACCGCGTCGCCGAGGCCGCGCACCGGCTCGGCATGACGGTCACCCTAGACATGGAGGACCACACCACGGTCGACTCCACCCTCGGCATCCTCGGCAAGCTGCGCGCCGACTTCCCCGCGACGGGCGTCGCGATCCAGGCGATGCTGCGCCGCACCGAGGGCGACCTGCGGGACCTGGTCCACGAGGGCTCGCGGGTCCGGCTGGTCAAGGGCGCCTACGCCGAGCCCGCGTCGGTCGCCTACCAGGGCAGGGACGAGGTCGACCGCGCCTACGTGCGGGACCTGCGGCTGCTCATGGAGGGCGACGGGCACCCGATGGTCGCCAGCCACGACCCGCGCATCATCGAGATCGCGCTGGAGCTGGCCCGCCGCACCGGCCGCACGCCCGGCTCGTACGAGTTCCAGATGCTGTACGGCATCCGCGCCGCCGAGCAGCGCCGGCTGGTGCAGGACGGGCAGCGGATGCGCGTCTACGTCCCCTACGGCGGCGACTGGTACGGCTACTTCATGCGCCGCCTCGCCGAGCGCCCGGCGAACCTCGCCTTCTTCCTCCGCTCGTTCGTCTCTCGCTAAGGAGCCCCCATGGACGCCGTGACCAACGTCCCGACGCCGGTCAACGAGCCGGTGCGCGGCTACGCGCCCGGCAGCCCCGAGCGGGCCCGCCTGGAGACCAGGCTGGCCGAGCTGTCCGCCGCGCCGATGGACCTGCCGATGACGATCGGCGGCGCCGAGCGGCTCGGCGCGGGCGCCAAGGTCGACGTGGTGCAGCCGCACAAGCGCTCCTCGGTGCTCGGCACCTTCGGCACCGCGACCGAGGACGACGCCCGCGACGCCGTCCAGGCCGCCTTGGACGCCGCCCCCGCGTGGCGCGCGCTGTCCTTCGACGACCGCGCCGCGATCTTCCTGCGGGCCGCCGACCTGCTGGCCGGCCCCTGGCGCGAGACGATGCTGGCCGCGACCATGCTCGGCCAGTCCAAGACCGCCCAGCAGGGCGAGATCGACACCCCCTGCGAGCTGGTCGACTTCCTGCGGTTCAACGTGCACTTCGCCCGGCAGATCCTGGCCGAGCAGCCGATCAGCGGCCCCGGCGTGTGGAACCGCAGCGACCACCGGCCGCTGGAGGGGTTCGTCTACGCGATCACCCCGTTCAACTTCACCGCGATCGCCGGGAACCTGCCGACCGCGCCCGCGCTGATGGGCAACGTCGTGGTGTGGAAGCCGTCGCCGACGCAGACGTTCGCCGCGGTGCTGTTCATGCGGCTGCTGACCGAGGCCGGCCTGCCCGCCGGCGTGATCAACCTGGTCACCGGGGACGGCCTGGCGGTCTCGCAGGTCGCGCTGACCCACCCCGACCTCGCCGGCATCCACTTCACCGGCTCCACCGCCACCTTCCAGCACCTGTGGAAGACGGTCGGCACCAACATCGACAGGTTCAAGACCTACCCGCGGCTGGTCGGCGAGACCGGCGGCAAGGACTTCATCGTCGCGCACCCGTCGGCCGACCCGGCGGTGCTGAAGACCGCCATCGTGCGCGGCGCGTTCGAGTACCAGGGCCAGAAGTGCTCGGCGGCGTCCCGCGCCTACGTCCCGCGCTCCATCTGGGAGTCGGGCTTCAAGGACGAGCTCGCCGCCGAGGTCGACGGCCTCACCATGGGCGACGTCGCCGACCTGTCCAACTTCATGGGCGCGGTCATCGACGAGCGCGCGTTCGCCAAGTGCAAGGCCGCGATCGACCGTGCCCAGGCCGACCCGTCGATCGAGGTCGTCGCGGGCGGCACCTACGACGACTCGACCGGCTGGTTCGTCCGGCCGACCGTGCTGGTCTCCGCCGACCCCGACGACGAGATCTTCAAGACCGAGTACTTCGGCCCGATCATCGGCGTGCTCGTCTATGACGACGAGCGCTACGACGAGGTGCTGGCGCAGCTGGAGTCGGTGTCGGCGTACGCGCTGACCGGCGCCGTCATCGCCGGCGACCGCGCCGCCGCGGCGCACACCGCCGAGGTGCTGCGGTTCGCCGCGGGCAACTTCTACATCAACGACAAGCCGACCGGCGCGGTCGTCGGGCAGCAGCCGTTCGGCGGCGGCCGGGCGTCGGGCACCAACGACAAGGCCGGTTCGGCGCTGAACCTGCTGCGCTGGACGTCCCCGCGCTCCATCAAGGAGACGTTCGTGCCGCCGACGGACTACCGCTACCCGCACATGGGCTGAGGCCGGCTGGGACCCGCTGCTCTCACCGGGGAACGAGCGGTGTGAGCAGCGGGGCCTGCAGGTGGGGGCGGTTGTGCTCCTCGCTCCAGGCGAGCAGCGCGGTGCGGCAGGCGTGGTCGAGGTGGCGCAGGCCGGACAGGTCGAGCACGACCGGCCGGTCCGCGGGGAGCGCCTCCAGGGTGTCGAGCATCTTCGGCAGCCGCAGGAACGTGGCGTTCCCGAGGACCTTGACGTTGACGGCACCGGTCCCCGAGTCGTCCACCTCCAGATGGACGTGCGAGGTCTCCCAGGCCGACTTGACCACGGCGAGCAGCAGGCCGAGCAGCACCCCTTCGAAGAGGTTCAGCATGACCACGGCGAGCGCGGTCACCACCAGGATCACCGCCTCGCCGCGGTGGTCGCGCCAGAGCGGCGGGAGCTGCCGCAGCGGCATCAGCCGCCAGCCGGTGTAGACCAGGACGCCCGCGAGCGAGGCGAGCGGGATGAGCTCCAGCACGCCGGGCAGCAGCGCCGCGAACAGCAGCAGCCACAGGCCGTGCAGCACCCGGGACGCCTTCGTCCGCGCCCCGGCGTGCACGTTGGCGGAGCTGCGCACGATCACCGACGTCATCGGCAGCGCCCCGAGTGCGCCGCAGACGGTGTTGCCCACCCCCTGGGCGACCAGTTCCTTGTCGTAGCGGGTGCGCGGCCCGTCGTGCATGCGGTCGATCGCCGCGGCGCTGAACAGGCTCTCCGCCGAGGAGATCAGGGCGAACGCCAGGACGGTGCCGAGCACGCCTGCCTCCAGCAGCCGCGCCAGCTCGCCGGCGCCGGGCGGCTGGACCGCGCCGAGCAGGCCCTGCACGTTCAGCTTGTGCACCGGCAGGTCGAACGCCGCCGTCGCCGCCGTCGCCAGCAGCACCGCCGCGAGCGGCGCCGGGACGGCGCGGACCTTGGCGGGCAGCCGCGGCCACAGCGCCAGCAGCGCGATCGTGGCGGCGCCGAGCGCGAACGCGGTCAGCGCGGGCCGGGAGCCGAGGCCGCCGGTGAACAGGCCGGGCAGGCCCGTCAGCTTGCCGTGCCCGGTGCCGGGCGCCTTGGCGTCGGCCATCGCGTACAGCTGCCCCGCGATGATCGTCAGGCCGATGCCGGCGAGCATGCCCTCCACGACGGCCACCGAGATGGCCCGGAACCAGCGGCCCATGCGCAGCAGGCCGAGGGCCACCTGCAGCAGCCCGGCCGCCAGCACGATCGCGCCGAGGGCGCCGAGGCCGAACCGCTGCACGGCCTCGAAGACCAGCACGGTCAGGCCCGCGGCCGGGCCGCTGACCTGCAGGCTGCTGCCGGGCAGCAGGCCCGTCACCAGCCCGCCGACGATTCCGGTGATCAGGCCGAGCTCGGCCGGCACGCCGGACGCGACCGCCACCCCCACGCAGAGCGGCAGGGCGACCAGGAAGACCACCAGGGAGGCCGCGACGTCGCGGCGGGGGAAGGGCAGGCGCAGAGCGGTGGGGGGTTTCATCGTGTCCTCGTTCCCGGTGCTCAGAGCGGAAGGAAGGCGCCGGACCGGTGTGCGAGCACGGCCCCGGTGTGCACCTCGTAGAACCAGGCGTGCAGGCCGATCCGCCCGGCGGCCAGCCGGTCCCGGACGGCGGGGTAGCCGCGCAGCCGGTCCAGCTGGTCGAGCACGTGCGCCTGGACCGCGTCGGCGTAGTCGTCCTGCGGGAGGGCGACCCGCGGGCGGGCGCCGTCCTGGCCGGGCGGCGCCGGCACGGCGTCGGCGAGCCAGCCGCGCAGGGCGGGCACGGCGGCCAGGTCGTCGCGGCGCACCAGCGCGCCGACGGCCCCGCAGTGCGAGTGCCCGCAGACGACGATGTCGGAGACACCGAGCACCTGCACGGCGAACTCGATGGTGGCGGCCTCCCCGCTCGGGCGGTCGAGCCGGTACGGCGGGACGATGTTGCCGGCCGTGCGCAGCTCGAACAGCTCGCCGGGCCGGGAACCGGTGATCAGGGACGGGATGACCCGGGAGTCCGAGCAGGTGATGAACAGGGCGAGCGGCGCCTGTCCCTGCGCCAGCCGCTCGAACTCGTGGCTTTCCCGGGCCGCGCGGGCACGGAAATTGCGGGCATGGTCGATGAACGTCTGCATGCGAAAGACCTCCAGGGGCGCCGGCCGCGTTACGGCCGGGTCGATGGAGCGAAAGAAAAGGAAAGGAAAAGGAAGAGGGCGGCCGGAAAGCCGGTCACTCGCCGGGGCGCGTCAGCAGCGGAAGACCTGCAACAGGGCGCACGTCCGCGCGGCGGGCCGTGCGACGGGCGCGGGTGAGGGGCCCGCCTGCTCCGGCGGGGCGGCGGGGCGGGCGAGGGCTGGCGCGACGACGGCGCGGTTCGGCCTGGCAGGGGCCTGGTCCGGCCGGCGGAGGCGTACGGAGGAAGGGCCCTGCGCCTCCTCGTCGAGGAGACGCCGGTCCTGGTCGGCGGAGCCTTCGCGCATCTGCAGCCCGGCGGGCTGCGCGGCGGAGACGGTTCCCCGCTCGGTGACGGAGGTCGCGACGCGCGCGTACAGGCCGGTGACCGCCAGCAGGGCGATGGTCAGCAGCACCGCCAGGGCAGCGCCACCGCGCACCCGGGCACCGGGCGCGTGATCCCGGCGCTCCTGCGTTCCGCGTCGCGTCACCGCCTGCCCCTCCGCGTCGCCAACAGGCCGTTTCCGGCAACAGGCCGTCGCGCCGGCGGAGTGCCCGCGTCAACGGCGGTTGCGTCGACAGTGCGTTTTCACCTGTGACAGAGAGTATAAGAGGGCGCTAATTGGCGAGGGAAGGCGAGTGTGTGAAATCCATGTTAAGTCTTACTGCATATGCCACATTTGTCAGGCATTGAGTAAGAAAGTGGTTACCTTGTGGAGGTAGGTGAGTGCGGGCGAGGCAACGGCCCGTCGCGCGCTCACCCGCGACGGGCCGCCGGCCCCGCTTCTGCGCCCCGCCTACTTCTTCACCGGCAGGATGCAGATCGTCTTGCCGTCGGCCTGCCAGGAGAAGGTGAACATGCCGCCCTTCGGGCAGTCCTGCTTGCGGTTCGGGCCGAGGATCGCCGAGACCCGGTACTTGGCCTTCGCGGAGTCACAGGCGACGATCTTGGTCTTGTTCAGGTCGGCCATCATCCCGCCGTTGTCGAGACAGTCGCCCTCCTTGGCGCTGCTGGCGGACTTGCCGCAGGCGGTGGTGAGGCCGGCGACCGCGATCAACGCGGCGGCTCCGAGGATGAGACGATGGGCCACGATCAGGCTCCTGCAGATAGACGCTCATGTTTTTACGCGGGCACTCAACCACAGCCAAGGTTCGGGCGGCTACTCCGTATTCAGGTGAGTACCGACACAAAAGGGGGTCAGCGCCGGGGCCGCAGCCCGATCCCGGCGATCACCGCCCCCGCCAGCAGGGCCAGACCGGCGGTGAGCAGCGCCCAGCGCGTCCCGGTGGAGGACAGGCCGAGCACCGCGCCGAGGACGGCCACGCCCAGCGAGGCGCCGACCTGGCGGGCGGAGTTGAGCGCGCCCGCGCCGATGCCCGCCAGATCCGCCGGAGCCGAACCGGCGACCCCGGCGGCCAGGGCGGGCAGCGCGAAGGAGACCCCGAACCCGAAGACCAGCAGACCGGCCGCGGTGACGGCGAGATGATCGGTGAAGGGCGCCTGGAGCAGCGCGCCCGCCGCCATCAGCACGAAACCGGCCGTGGCCGGGCGGTGCGGGCCGATCCGCCCGACCAGGCGCCCGGTGTAGACGGGGTTGAAGGCGGTCGGCAGCGTGAGCGGCAGGAAGGCCAGGCCCGCGCTCAGCGAGGTGTAGCCGCGCGACTCCTGGAAGAACAGCGACAGCACGAACAGCAGCCCCGCCAACCCGAAGTTGGCGAGCAGGCCCGCCACCAGCGCGGCCGAGAAGCCGCCGCTGCGGAACAGGCGCGGCGGCAGCATCGCGGCGTCCCCGGCGCGCCGCTCGGCGAGGACGAAGACGACGGCCGCGACCACCGCCAGCGCGAACGCGGCCAGGACCACGGCGTCCGTCCAGCCCCGCTCCGGGCCCTCGATCAGCGCGTACACCAGCGCCGCCAGCGCGACGACACCGCCGGCCTGCCCGGGCAGGTCCAGCCCGCTGCGCTGCTTGCGCGCCGTCTCCGGAGCCAGCCGCGCGGTGACGGCCAGGCTGACGAGCGCCAGCGGCACGTTGATCAGGAAGATGGCGCGCCACCCCACCGTGTCGGTGAGGACGCCGCCGACCAGCGGCCCGGCGGCCAGCGCCGCCCCGGTGATCGCCGCCCACGTCCCCACCGCCCGCGCGCGCTCGGCCGCGTCCGCGTGCACGGTGGTGATCACCGCGAAGGAGGCCGGCAGCAGCAGGGCCCCGGCGGCGCCGAGCAGCAACCGCAGGACGACCAGCATGGAAAGGGAGGTCGAAGCGGCCGAAATCCCGGAGAGCACCCCGAAGACCGCCGTCCCCCAAAGAAAGACCCGGCGTCCCCCATAACGGTCGGACAGCCAGCCCGCCGTGAGCAGCAGCGCGGCGAAGGTGATGGTGTAGCCGTTGGTGACCCACTGCAGCCCGCTCAGGCCGGTGTGCAGGTCATGGCCGATGTCCGGCAGCGCCACGGTGACGACGGTCATGTCCAGCAGGACCATGAAGTAGCCGAGCGACAGGCCGACGAGCATGGCCCGCGAAGGGCTGCCCACCGACGGCACGGCGGCGGTTCGTATCGCCATTTCATTCCTCTGATTCGCTTGCCTCTTGAACTGCCGTCACCATTCAATCGAATCCATCGCCCATTTCCGTCCCGCCGATAATGGGAATTGCCTATGGCTGTCATCGGCTGAGCCGATACTTCGCCGGGGGTAGCATGAGGCCGTGGAATTGAGGCTCCTGCGCACGTTCGAAGTGGTGGCCCGCACGCTCAACCTCACCCAGGCGGCCCGGGAGCTCCACTACGCGCAGTCGAGCGTCAGCGACCAGATCCAGGCGCTCGAGCGCGAACTGGGCGTCGAGCTCCTGGACCGGTCGCAGCGCCGGGTGCGGCTGACCCCGCAGGGCGAGACGCTGGCCGAATACACGGGCCGCATCTTCACGCTGGTCGAAGAGGCGCGGTGGGCCGTCGCCCGCCCGGACGGCGAACTGGCGGTCGGCGCGCTGGAGACCCTGTGCACGCACCGCCTGCCGGAGCCGCTCGCGCACTACCGCGCGACGTTCCCGCAGGCGCGCGTGAGGATCGGGCAGAGCAACCGCGGCGAGCTGTACGGCTCCGTACTGCGCGGCGACCTGGACCTCTGCCTGACCTTCGGCGACGCACCGCCCGACCCGGCCCTGCGCAGCGAGAAGCTGACCGTCGAGCCGCTGGTGGCCATCGTCCCGCCCGATCACCCGCTGGCCGGCCGCGGCAAGGCACCCCTGACAGAGCTGACCGAGGAGCCCTTCCTGGCCACCGAGCAGGGCTGCGGCTTCCGGGAGATGTACGACGGCGCCTTCGCGGGGCGCGCGCCCGTCCTGGAGGTGTCGAGCATCGGCGCGCTCGGCGCCTGCGTCGCGGCGGGCATGGGCTGCGCGCTGCTGCCGCTGCTCGCCGTCCGCGCCCAGGCCGCCCGCGGCGAGGTGGCCCTGGTGGAGATCGCCGACGCGGACCTGGGCACCCCGATCACGATGACCTGGCTGGACCGCAACTCGACGAAACCGGCCCTCACCGGCTTCCAGACGATGCTCCGCACCCACCTCGCCTGACATGCCGCAGCAGAGCCGCCGGGCGCAGACACGATGGTGGACGGCCGCGGTCATAGCGAGCGTGGCCCCGACCATCCTGAACGCGATATCAGGAGGCAGGGAAACCTATAGTTCCGCCTTTAACAGCGACTACTGCGAAGGCCTGCGGCTGCAGATGACCCTGTGGATGCTGCCGGGTTACAACCTGCTGAAAGGCATGCCGTTCCTGGTCGTCGTGCCGGCTTTCGTGCTGTGGCTGGCCACCAAACGCCGCGCCGTGGGCTGGACAGCGGTCGCGCTCTTAGGAACGGTGGCCGCCGCCGAGCCCCTGCTGTTCGGCTATGACGTAGCCCGTTGGGGGCAAATATGCGTTCAGGGCTGGGTCCCCCTGAACGGCCGGCAGTTCATATGGTGGGCCTACAACCTTTTACCCGTGGTGCTGATCCTGGCAGCGACCTACCGCCCAGGCACCCGCATGATCCGCTGCGTCAGCGCAACCCTGGCCACCGGGCTACTGATCCTCACGAGCGCCGACCAAGGACGCCCGCAGATAAAGGTGACCAGCCGCAGCGACTGCCAAAAGGCCAGATACGCCGCCCCAGGTGAACACGAGACGTTCATCCAGGCGGTGTCCAAGCTCTCGCAGCAAGAACGCGTACTGGCCTACCTGTGCACACGCCGTGGCTACCCCCAAGAAACAGCGTTCAAAGACAAAGAGATAGCGGATGGCGACCTGCTCAACCAGGGAAAACGCGCCTGCAGCGGAAAACCAGAACTCCGCGGACCATCCCCCGGAGAGATCGCCTACCTATGCCCAGAAGCAGCAGCGGCACAATCTCCCATCCTGAAGCGTTCAGAAGCCGAACGCAAAGCGGAGAACGACAGAGAAGAAGCCAAGACCAACGCCCAATGCCGTCGGGGTGTCCCGCCCGGCCCCCGCCCCGTCCGCCAAGCGACCCAGGCCATATTCGGCGGCGAAAGCGGCAGCTACTCCCTGGGAATGCCAGAGGACAGCGCCCCCTTCAACGCGGCCCTCAAGGACGGCCTGATCGCCGTCGTGAACGGCGTGGTCACCGTCATAACCGGCACCCAGGGCTCGCTGTGCCTGACCGTGCGCGCCTACCGCACAGCACCACCTCCCGACCTCAAGGGCTGGGACCGCGTCGTCGAGGTCGGCTTCGACAGCCCGGACGGCCGCAGCGAGCTCGCCTCGATGGACATGCCGCTGACACTGCCCGTCGTCACCGCAGCCGGCCCCGGCCCCTACCGCCTCCGGCTCTACGTCCGCGGCCGCGGCGAGCCCGAGACGTCCTTTCCCGAGCCACCCGCAGAACATCACCTCATCGAGGTCTTCCCCGGCAAATCCAAAAAGCTGAAACTCTGGAAGAACGCCGAACACTGAGCAGGCCCGAGTTAGCGTCGCAGCGTCCCCCATTGCCGGAACACCCGTGTGGATCGATGACCGATGTCATTGCGCTTCGGAGGCTTGATGACGGCTCGAAGCAAGTTGCCGGCGGAGCCGTTTGATCTCGTCGATCAGGCGGGGGATGTCCTGGCGGGCGTTGGCGATGAACAGGGCGTTGGTGTCCCAGCGTTCGTCGGCGACGTCGACGTAGCGAGGTGCTTGGACGAGGGTCGCGGCCACGATTTCGCGGTGATCGAAACCTGGCCACCGTTCGCCGTGACCGGTGTCGGGGGCGGTGCTGATGGCGACGAGGCTCATGGCATGGTCGTCGTCGAGGTTCCGGACGAACCAGGGACCAGGGGTTGCGGCCTCGGCGAGTTCTTCGATCGTGGCCAGTTCCTCATCGGTCAACGGCTCGGAGGGGGGCATCGGGCTGCTTCTTCCTCTCGTTCAATCCAGCGGTTTCGCGGTCTGGCCGCTGCCATGGCCTTCATGGTGTCGGTTCGGCCCATGCCGGCCGGGTCGGATAGCCCGCTTGTACGGCGTGCAGGCAGGATCGTCTGATGACTCGTCTCGGACTGGTGACCGTTGTCGTGCGTGACTACGACGAGGCCATCGCCTTCTACCGGGACGTCCTCGGGTTCGAACTCCTGGAGGACACCCGCATCGACGGCGAGAAGCGGTGGGTGGTGGTCGCCCCGCCGGGCGCGCGGGAAACGGCGGTGCTTCTGGCCAGGGCGGTGACCGACGAGCAGGAGGCCCGCGTCGGGGATCAGACCGGTGGCCGGGTCGGCTGGTTCCTGAACACCGACATGTTCGAGCACGACTACGAGCGGATGCGGGCGGCCGGGGTCGTGTTCGAGGAAGCGCCTCGACGGGAGCCTTACGGCACGGTCGCGGTCTTCCGCGACCTGTACGGAAACCGCTGGGACCTGATTCAGCTGCGCCGCCCGGATCGCTGATGGGCTCGGGGCTGCGTTGCTTGCGATGGCCGTCCGCCCTCGCCGGTTGGACGCGGTCGCGCCCCGGGATCTCGAACGAACACGTGTGTCTCTTTTATGATGGGCGCCATGTCTCGACGGAGTGATTGGCTGGTATCACAACGCGAGCCCCCCGGTCCGATCCTGATCGTGTTGTCGATGGCGGTGTGCGCGGTCGAGGTCTTCGCCTATTGGAACCTGGGCGGCTACCTGCGGTCTGACATCCTCCTCTTGGCCTTGGGGTCTGTGGTCCTGCTTCTGATCTGCCTGGTCAAGACCGGTTTGGCGTACAAGTATCTGCACAAGCCCTGGCGGACCTCGCTGCAAGGGATCATCTGCTCGGTGCTGCTGATCGGCGGCCTGGTCGCGATGATCGGCGAGCTGCCCATGAAGGTGCGGTTCACGATGTCCAAGCCGAGCCTGGACGCCTATGTCAGGGCCCTCGACAAGCTCCCGGTCGGCAAGGGGTGCGATTCAACGAAGTTCACCGAACGCCGAGTCGGCCAGTTCACCGTGACCTGCGCAGAACGCACCACAAAGGACATCGTTGCACTCACCCTCGCCGGAGACCCCTGGACGCCGCGCGCGCAGATGTGGATCCTGGCCTGGTCCGAGAATCCGGATCTGGCGACTCAGCACCGATTGAGCTACCACTGGTTCTTCGAGCTGGACGACTGAGCAGCCAATGGCCTGGCCGAGCCGGATGACGGGCCAGTCACGATCGGGGACGCTATTTGAGGAGGATCACGGCGGTGAGCACGAGCCCGGCCGTGGCGATGCCCCCGTGGAGTGCTGTCCAGAGGTGACGCAGGCGCAGTCGGGCGAGCTTTCCATACTCGGCGCGGTGGCTCTCCCTGGCGGCGGCGTAGGTCTGCTTCAGCCGCAGTTCGGGCATGAGTTCGTCCAGGCGATCGGCGAACTCGCGGCCTTGCCTGTTGTGGATCGTGGCGCGTTCGGCCAGTTTGGCCGTGGCGAGCGCACCGTAGGCGCCCAGTGCGATGAGCGGGATCGTCACCGCGAGCATGGGGTCCCGTAGCCCTCGCTGCCCGATGAGAGCGAATCCCAAAGAGGAGAGCACCAGGATCATGTTCGTGAGGGTCGCGCGCTGGTCTTCTGAGTGCCGGGACTTCGCGCGCTGATCTTCCCAATGCTTGAGCAGGATGTCGGACACATCGGCCATCTCTTGCCCCCCGCCTATGGCATCGCCCTTCCAAGGTGGCTGAAAGCGTGCCATCGCGTCGACCCGGTGATACGGACCGGTTGTGGTCGCGGGTCTGCGCGGTCCGAAGCCTCACAGCCGCCGACGGTGGATGCGGCCGTCCGGGCTGAACGCCACCGAGAAACCGGTCGTCGAGCCGAACGCGCGGACCTCCTTGCCGGTCCGCGCGTCCCAGACCGTGGTGGACGAGCCGTTCTCCTCATCGCAAACAGCCAGGTAGCGGCCGTTGGGGCTGAACGCGACCTTGCCGCTCGTGCCGCCGGAGAAGCACCTGCCGGGCTTGTGCGTGGCGACGTTCCAGATCGCCACGTCGGCCTTGACAGCGGTACCGGCCACGGTCGCCGTCCGGGCTGAACGCCGGCTGGAAGACCATGCTGCGCGTGGCCGGCGTGGTGGCGGTGTCCCGCTGGGTGGCGACCCGCATCCCGGCGATGCCCGTCCCGCCGTCGCCGAGCCGGCGCACGGCAAAGACGGCACACGCTTCAATCGGTACATTCGGGGCCTACGCGCCGCTGCCCGGTGACGGACCTCGGAGCACGCCGCTCATCTGCTGCTCTGGTGGGCCAGGACGCGTAGCGCGTCGGCGGAGGCCGGGTCGTTCGGGGTGTAGATCTCGAGCCGGTGGTCGGGGCTGTCGGGCTGCAGCCACACCTGGTAGGCCACGTTCACGGCGCCGACGGTGGCGTGCCGCAGGTGCATGTCCCCGACGGTGCAGTCGGCGACGTCGCCGGTGGCCCACAGCGCCGCGAAGTCGTCGCTGTGCATCGTGATCTCCCCGATCAGCCCGGCCAGGCGCGCGTCGGTGGGGTGGCGGCCCGCGGTGAGGCGCAGGTAGGCGACGTGGATACGAGCGAGTTCGTGCCAGTTGAGGTACATGTCGCGGGTGGGGGGATCGAGGAAGAACATCCGTGGGATCGACGGCCGCCGCGCCGGGTCCCGCGGCGCGTCGAACGGGGTGTGCTCGGCGACGAGCGCGTGCCCGGCCCGGTTCCAGGCGAGCACGTCGCCGCGCCTGCCGAGGACGACCGCCGGTGTGGTCTCGCCGAGGGACGCAAGGAGCGCCAGGACACGCGGGTGCGCCTCTTCCGGAGGCGGTTCGGTGAGGCCGGGCCGCGCGGACCGCCGGGCGAGGTTGTGCAGGTGGACGGTCTCGACCCGGTCGAGCCGCAGCACGCGGGCGAGCGCGTCCAGGACCTGCGCGGAGGCCGCCTCGGCCAGGCCCTGCTCCAGGCGCGTGTAGTAGCCCGCGCTCACCCCGGCGAGCTGGGCGAGCTCCTCGCGCCGCAGGCCGGGGACGCGGCGGGAGGCGCCGTAGGTGCGCAGGCCGATCTCGTCCGGGGTGATCCGGTCGCGGCGGTTCTTCAGGAACGTGCCCAGGCTCTCCACACGTCCGAGATTAGGCCGCCGACCGGCCGGGCGGGTGTACCTGCCAGGTGTACCCACGGCAGGGGGATGGCCGCCGGGCGCGGGGTGCCCGAGCGTCGGCGCCATGAACCGACAGCACGTGTACGACCCGCCCGGCCTGCGCTCGTGGCTCGGGCTCGTGGTGATCCTCGGCCCGGTGCTCCTGGTCTCCATGGACGGGTCGATCCTGTTCCTGGCGATGCCCCGGATCAACCAGGCCCTCACCCCGACCGCGGACCAGGCGCTGTGGATCCTGGACGGCTACGGCTTCGCCGTCGGCTCCCTGCTGATCGCCTTCGGTGCCGTCGGTGACCGCTACGGCCGGCTGAGGCTGCTGATGATCGGCGCTGCCGTGTTCGGGGCCGGGTCCGCCGGGGCGGCGTTCGCGCCGAGCGCGGAGCTGCTCATCGCGTTCCGGGCGCTCATGGGCGTGGCCGGCGCGACCCTGCTGCCCTCGGCGCTGGCCGTGCTGAGCGGGCTGTTCCCCGACCCGCGGCGCCGGGCGCAGGCCATCGGCATTTTCGCCGCCGCGTTCGCCGCGGGGTTCGCGGCCGGCCCGGTCGTCGGCGGTGTCCTGCTGGAGCGGTTCGGGTGGGGTTCGGTCTTCCTGGTCGCTCTTCCGGTCGTCGCCGTGTTCCTGGCGGCCGCGCCGTTCCTGCTGCGCGAGGTGCGCGCGACCCGGCCGGGACGCGTCGACGCGCTCAGCGTCGCGCTCTCCGCCGCGGGGCTCCTGCTCACGATCTACGGCCTGAAGCACGTGGCCGCGGAGGGGGCGGCGGTCGCGCCGATCGGGGCGATGGTCCTCGGCGTCGCGCTGCTGGCGTGGTTCGCCCGCCGCCAGCGGCGCCTGGACGACCCGCTGATCGACTTCTCGCTGTTCCGCGACCCCGTCTTCGCCATCGCGATCATCACCGGGCTGCTGCCCCTGGCGGCGTGGTCGGCGGCGGCGTACCTGACCGGCGTCCACCTCCAGTCGGTCCTCGGCCTGCCCGTGCTGCGCACGGCGCTGCTGGCCCTGCCCGGCGCGGCCGTCCTCACGGTGACGTGCGTGGTCACGCCGGCGCTCGTCGACCGCGTCGGCAAGCGGGCCGCGCTCGTCGCCTGCCACTTCTGCGTCGCGGCCGGCCTGGCGCTGCTGCTCCCCACCACGGCCACGGGCGGGGTCGGCTGGTACGTCGCCTCGACGGTGGTCGCGGGCGTCGGCTACGGCATCTCCTTCAGCGTGGTCGCCGACACCGCGGTCGCGGCCGTCCCCGCGGAACGGGCGGGATCGGCGGGCGCGATCGCCGAGACCAGCAACGAGATCGGCAACGCCCTCGGCATCGCGCTCCTCGGCTCGCTCGTCGCGCTGGTCTTCCGGCTGCGGGGCCCGGGCCTCGCCCTGACGCTCGAGGAGACCCTCCGGCTGCCCGGCCTCGCCCCCGCGGCGGCCCACGGCGCGAAGGCGGCCTTCGTCACCGGCCTGCACGCCGTCGCCGCGGTGGCCGCCGTGCTGCACGCCGCGCTCGGGGCCGTCGCACTGCGCCGGCTCCCAGGCGCCGCGCGGTCTACGGTGAGGGGATGAGCGGCGGGCATGCCCACTACGTCATCGTGGATGCGAATGGATATCGCGTTTGGTCGGGGCACAGGGGCGCCCACTCGATCCAGCACGACGTGCTGTGGGGGCCGGAGCGCACGGTCGGGTTCATCGAACGGCAGGACGGCGGCACTCCCGACCACTGGATGAACTCCGTCTGGTGGCAGGGCGCGGTGCTGGTCGATCTGCGCAAGCGGCACCTGCTCGTGTATTCGCAGCTGTTCATCGAATGCGAGCCGCTCGGCTCCATCCCGGAGTTGCGGTTCTGGCTGCGGATCCTCCGCGAGATGTGGCCGCGCTGGCAGGTCACCTGGGCGACGCGCGGCCTGTACGAGGTGATGGACTACCTGGGGCTGCCCTACAGCACCGTCATGTACCTGGACGAGCCGTCCGAGCTGACAGATCAGTGGGGCTTCGAGCCCATGCTGGAGGTCGACCTGCCCGAGAGCTCCGCCGATCTGCTCGCCATACGGGACGCGGCGGGCCGGCTGTCCTTCACGGGAGGCTGGGAGGGCGATCTGGGCCCCTACCTGCTGGCCGGGCCCGAAGCGCTGCTCGTGCCGCAGGACAGGGCCATGCCCTCGGCGAACATGATCGAGGTCCCCTGGAGCGGGCTCTACATGGACGCGCCGGCCCGGCGGGCCGACTGGTGGTCGATCGACTGCGGGCTGGATCCCCGCCGGCTGCCCGCGATCTGGCCCGGGTGGACCCTCACCGACCACGGCGACGACTACGAGACCGTCGCGGAGCTCATCGGGCCTGAGCTTCTCATCGAGCACCCTCCGGATTCCGTCGGGCGCTTCGCGGACGAGCTGGTCGGCCGCGCTTCTGCGAGCGACCGGCCCGTCCTGCGGCGGGTCATAGACCGGTTGCGGGAAGAGACCGCCAGCCCCGGGTGAAGGGGGAGGCGATCCGCTCGGCGCGGGACAGGTCGACGCCGATGTGCGGATATGCCCGCAGGAGTTCCTCGAACGCGACGCGGGCCTGGAGCTTGGCCAGGTGGGAGCCGATGCAGAAGTGCGGACCGGTCGCGAAGCCGAGGTGGCGGGGGATCCGGCGGGTGATGTCCAGGCGGTCCGCGGACGGCCCGAACTCGCGTTCGTCGCGGTTGCCCGACCCGTAGAGCATCATCACCTTCGTACCCTCGGGGATCTCCACGCCGTGCAGGACCACCGGGCGCGTCGTGGTGCGGCCGAGGGACTGCACCGAGCCCTCCAGCCGCAGGAACTCCAGCAGCGCGTTCGGGATGAGGGACGGCTCGGCGGCGAGCCTCTCGCGCTGGTCGTGGTGCGCGTCCAGCAGCATGACGCCGTGCGAGATCAGGTTGCCCGTGGTGTCGTTGCCGCCCGCGACCATCACGAAGCAGAAGCCGAGGACGTCCCAGTCGGTGAGGTGCTCGACGGCGGCGAGGGCGCTGACCAGGTCGTCGCCCGGGTCGGCGCGGCGCGCGGTGATCAGGTCGCCGAAGTAGCCGAACATCTCCGCGACGGCCTCGGCGGCGGAGCCCGCCGTCAGCGCCTTCGCGTCGAAGCCGTCGTCCTGCAGGGTGGTGAGGGCCGCCACCCACGGGTCGAACCGCGCCCGGTCGGCGGCGGGCACGCCGAGCAGGTGCGCGAGGGCGAAGGTCGGCAGCGGGGAGGAGAGGTCGCGGTGCAGGTCGACGGTCTCGCCGTCCGCGGCGCGGCACGCCATGTCGGCCAGCCGATCGCGGACGAACGCGCGCAGCAGCTCCTCCAGTGCGGCGATCCGGCGGGGCGTGAAGCCGTGGCTGATCAGGCGGCGCAGCTCGGTGTGGCGGGGCGGGTCGAGCATGACGATGGTGGGCGCGAGGCCGAGGGCGCCGATCTCGTCGGGGTAGAAGGTGAGGCCCTGCGCGGAGGAGAACGTCGCGGTGTCGCGGACGGCGTCCCAGATGTCGGCGAAGCGGGAGAGCACCCAGAACGGCGGGTCGCTCTGATGGTGGTGGACGGGCTCCTCGTCGCGCAGGTGTCGGTAGACGGGGTACGGGTCGGCCTGGAACTCGGGGGCGAACGGATCGTAGATGACGACCTCCGTTATTAACACAGCCCGTTAGTAACGAACACTGTTAATATCACCGGCGTGCCGAGAGACGCAAGGACCACCCGCGCGAGCCTGCTGCGGGCGGGCGCCCGGCTGTTCGCCGAGCAGGGCATCGACGCCGCCCGCACCCGCGACATCGTCGCGCTGGCCGGCCAGGGCAACGACTCGGCGATCACCTACCACTTCGGCTCGCGGCGCGGCCTGCTGGCGGCGATCCTCGGCGCGGGCGTGGCCCGGATGGAGCCCGCCCGGCAGGCGGCGCTGGAGACCCTGGACGGCGCCGACCCGCACGCCCTCGTCGCGGCCGTCGTCGGCCCGATCGCCGACGAGCTGCGCACCGAGGAGGGCCGGCACTTCCTGCGGATCGTGGCGCAGGTGGCCGGCCGCTCCGGCGTGCGCGGCCACACCGTGCCCGAGCTGATCGCGGGCACCGCGATCGCCCGCCAGCTGGAACTGCTGGAGAAGAACCTGCTCGGCTCCCTGCCCGAGCCGGTCGCGTTGGAGCGGATCGCGATGATGATCGCCTTCCTCACCGCCGCCCTCGCCGACCGCGCCGTCCAAGTCACCACGGGCCAGGCCGCGCCGCTGCTCGGTCACGAGGAGTTCAGGGCCGAGCTGACCGCCATGCTGAGCGCCGCCCTGACCGCCCCCGCCGCCAACGCTTAGTCGCCACTGGCGTGTGAGCGTCCCCGGTTGGGGCAGCCACCTGCGCGTGAGTGGCCACTGGTTAGTGGGCGTCTGCCAGCACTTGCGTGCTCCTCTGCATATGAGTGCTTGGCGGTCGCCTGTGCGTGATCAGCTGTTGGTTGGTGGGTGCTCACCTGCATGTGAGTGGTTGTCGCTTCTGACAGCGTCTCAGCGCTTTGCAGGTTTGTGCGGTGTCCAGGCGTTCGTCTGGGCGCCGCGTGATACGGGATGGGCCCGTTCTAGGCCGCAGGGGTCTTTCGTTTGGAGTGGCGGGCGGATGCGGCGGTGATGGCCGAGGCCGCGAGGAGCAAGGGCAGGCCGGCACCGATGGGCCAGGGGACGCGGTTCAGGGTGTGGCCGTCCTTCCAGCGGCAGGTCGCCTGGGGCGGGAACAGCCTGCGGTCCATGTCGATCAGGTCCGGGAAGCGGCCGTCGGGCACGCCGTAACGCCACTGGGTGCAGGTGTGGTACTCGCGCTCCAGTGAGGCGGTCCGGAAGAGGCCCGTCAGGAAGAGGAGCGCCGCGGCCGCGGCGAAGGCGGCCGCGGCGCGGCGCCGGTTCCGCCAGGTCACGGCATCCATTCCTTGATGACCTGGGCGATGCGGGGGCCGGCCTGGCCGTCCCACAGCGGCGGGGTGCGGTGGGAGGACGGGTCGGCCTGCAGCGCCTTGCGGGCGGCCGGGACGAGCTCGTCGAAGGTGACGAGCCGGTTGGTGCCGTGGGTGATGGTGATGGGCCGCTCGGTGTTCGGGCGGACGGTCAGGCAGGGGACGCCGAGGATCGTCGTCTCCTCCTGGAGGCCGCCCGAGTCGGTGACGGTCGCCGCCGCGCCCCGGACGGCCGCGATGAACTCCAGGTATCCGAGCGGCTCCAGCGGGCGGACGCGCGGGTGGTCGGCGAGCCCGGCGGCCAGCAGCACCTCGCGCCCGCGCGGGTGCAGCGGGATCACCAGGTCGGTCAGGTCGGCGACCTCGTGCAGCCGCCGGACGAGGACGCCCGCGACGTCGGGGTCGTCGACGTTGGCCGGGCGGTGCATGGTCGCCAGCACGTACCGCTCCGGCAGGTCGTAGGCGGCGCGGACGGCGGCGGTGTCGAACCGGTCCAGGTTGCGCAGCAGCGTGTCGATCATCGGGTTGCCGACGAAGTGCACCCGGTCGACGGGCACGCCCTCGCGGGCCAGGTGGCCGACCGCTTCGGGGCTGGTCACGAAGCACAGGTCCGACAGCTGGTCGGTGAGGCGCCGGTTGACCTCCTCGGGCATCGTCATGTCGAACGAGCGCAGGCCCGCCTCGACGTGCGCGACCGGGATGTGCAGCTTGGCGGCGACGAGCGCGGCGGCGATGGTGGAGTTCACGTCGCCGTACACGACGATCAGGCCGGGCGAGCGGGCCAGGAACTCCTGCTCCAGCCGGGGCATGAGGGCGGCGGTCTGCGCCGCGTGCGAGCCGGACCCGACGCCGAGGTTGACGTCGGGCTCGGGCAGCCCGAGCTCGCGGAAGAAGATCTCCGACATCCGCTCGTCGTAGTGCTGGCCGGTGTGCACCACCGCCTGCTCCACCCCCGCCAGCGCGCCGATCACCGGCGCCGCCTTGACGAAGTTGGGGCGCGCCCCGAGGGCATGGACGATCGGACCGAACACAGGCTCCCCCTTGGTCGAGCTCGTCCGGGCCGGTGGCGGCGCGGACCGATATGGAGGAATGATGGCGCACTCTGAGCGGGGACGGCGGAGGGGCGGGGCGTGGAATTCATCGGTGAGCGGGAGCCCATGACCGAGGACGGGGTTTCGGTCGTGGTGGTCACCTACCGGAACGCGGTCCATATCGAGGGGTGCGCGGCGGCGCTGCGGGCCGCCGCGCCGAAGGTGCCGTTAGAGCTGATCGTGGTGGACAACGACTCCGGCGACGACACCGCCGAACTGGCCCGCAAGGCCGCCCCGGACGCGCGGGTGATCGAGAGCGGCTGCAACGGCGGGTTCGCGTTCGGCTGCCAGACCGGCGCCGCGGAGGCCCGGGGGAAGTGGCTGCTGTTCCTCAATCCCGACGCGCAGCCGCTGCCCGGCAGCATCGACGCGCTGCTGGCGCAGGTGCGGGACGGTGTCGGGATCGTCGGCGGCCGGTGCGTCCGGGAGGACGGCACCGACGACCCGCGCTCCTGGTGGGGGCGCCCCACGCCCTGGTCGCTGCTCTGCTTCGCGCTGCTGCTCAGCACGGCGTTCCCCGGCAGCCGCCACTTCGATCCCGAGTCGCCGGCCCGCTGGGACGGCGTGCGGGCCGTCCCCATCGTGACCGGCGCGTTCATGCTGGTGACGCGGGAGGCGTGGGAGCGCACCGAGGGCTTCGACACCGCCTTCTTCATGTACGGCGAGGACGCCGACCTGTGCCTGCGCGCGGCGGCGGAGGGTTTCCGGTCGGTCGTCACGGCGGACGCGGCGTTCCGGCACGAGGGCGGCGCGTCCTCCAGCAGCGTCCGCAAGCAGGTGCTGCTGTTCACCGGCAAGGCCACCCTGGTCCGCCGCCACTTCCCGCGCGGGACGCGCACGCTCGGCGTCGGTCTGCTGCTCCTCGGCGTGTTCAACCGCGCGCTGCTCAGCCGCTTCGTGCGTGTGAAGAGCGCGCGCCAGGGCCGCCCGACGACCGAGGGCGACGCCTGGCGCGGCCTGTGGCAGGCCCGCAAGGAGTGGCGCAGTGGTTGGTAGCTAGGAGCGGCTGCTGTCGTCGCGGAGCCACTGGCCGGTATCGGCCGTCCGGGCGCGCCGCCGCGAGATCAGCGCGACGGCCACGAACACCGCCAGCGACGGCACGAGCCGCGGGTCGCGCAGGCCCATGACGGCCAGGTCGCGCAGCCCGGTGCGGGCCGAGTCGGCCGCGTCCGCCAGCTGCCCGGTCCCCACGACCGCGCGCACCCGCCGCTTCAGCAGGTCCTCCCAGGTGCGCGGCGGATGCACGGTGACCTGCGCGGACGTCACGATCCGCCGCTCGCCGGGGGCGAACGCCTGGGACGCGGCCAGGTCGTCGGCGATCACCTGGGGGAGCGCGCGCAGCCGCTCGTGCCCCGCTGCGCCGACGCCGATCACGCCGCGCCCGAACAGGCCGCGCCGCACCTCCGGCAGCCGCGACCAGACCCGGTAGTAGGCGCGGACGCGCCAGGGCCGCCCGGCGGTCTCCAGCCGGCGGCCGGGCGCGACGGCCAGCACGCCGGGCTCGGCGAGCGCGGCGGCGAGCGCGCGCACGTCGGCGGCGCGCAGCTCCACGTCGGCGTCCACGTAGAAGCGCGGGTGGCCGCGCGCCGCCTCGTCGCCGGTGCGCAGCGCGATCGCCTTGGACGCCTCGGGCGCCTCGACCAGCCGGACCGGGTGGCGCGCCGCGACCTGCGCGGTCCGGTCGGTGCAGCCGTTCGGGACGACGACGATGTCGAACTCGCCGGGCTCGGCGCCGTCCAGCAGGCCGTCCAGCAGCCGCCCGATGACGCGCTCCTCGTTGTGCGCGGGGATCACGATGCTCAGCACATGGGGGAGTATGACCGATCATCGGCGACAGGAGATGACATGACGCAGGCAAGGGTCGAGCCGAGCGCGGACGTGGACCCGCGCGCGGTCCTCGGCGAGGGCACCACGGTCTGGCATCTGGCGCAGGTGCGCGAGGACGCCGTCCTCGGGCGCGGCTGCATCGTGGGGCGCGGCGCCTACGTCGGGCCGGGCGTGCGCATCGGCGACAACGTCAAGCTGCAGAACCACGCGCTGGTGTACGAGCCGGCGGTGCTGGAGGACGGGGTGTTCATCGGCCCCGCCGTCGTGCTGACCAACGACCTGTACCCGCGTTCGGTGGACGTCGACGGGAGGCTGAAGCGCACCGACGACTGGGAGGCGCTCGGCGTCACCGTCCGCGAGGGCGCCTCGATCGGCGCGCGCGCCGTCGTCGTCGCGGGCCGCACCATCGGCCGCTGGGCGCTGGTCGGCGCGGGCGCGAGCGTCACCAAGGACGTCCCGGACCACGCGCTCGTCGTCGGCAGTCCCGCCCGCCGGATCGGCTGGGTCGGCCGGGCGGGGGAGCCGCTGGCCGACGAGGGCGGCGGAAAGTGGCGTTGTCCCAGGACAGGCGAGGTCTACACCGAGCGGGACGGACGCCTGACACCCCCGCCCCGTTGACAGCGACCTGGCACTTTCTCCTCGCAGTCCATACTTGGCCAAACATTTACCTGCGACCCGCCTCACCTCTAGGGTCTGACTGTTCGACCACAGGGTGATGAGTGGTCCGGCTCCCTTTTTTATTGTGCGAAGACGGCCCGCCTGTGCGCGGGCTCGGGGGTGGGTGCCATGTCGCGTATGCGGACGGGCGCGGGGGCAAGTGCAGGAACGACCGCGAGAACGGCCGTGACGCGACTGCTGGTCGTGCTGACGTTGTTGCTGGCCGGCCTGGCCGGGGTGTTCGCGCCGAAGGCGCGCGCGGCGGGGCCGTGCGACGTCGGCGGCAACCCGGTGGCCTGCGAGAACAGCAAGCCGGGCGCGCCGAAGTCGGAGTGGGACAAGATCTCCGGCGGTGGCCAGACGATCGAGGGCTTCACCACGAGGTTCAGCGTGAACGTCGGCACCACCGTGCAGTTCAAGATCAATACTCCGGCGAGCCAGTACTCCATCGACATCTACCGGATGGGCTACTACGGCGGAAGCGGCGCCCGGAAGGTCAAGTCGCTGGTCCCCGAGGCGCCCCTGCCGCAGACCCAGCCGAACTGCATGTCCGACAACACCACCGGCCTGGTCGACTGCGGCAACTGGGCGGTGTCGGCGAGCTGGGCGATCCCGTCCGACGCGGTGTCGGGCGTCTACTTCGCGCACCTCACCCGCACCGACGGCGTCAACGACGACAACCACATCGTGTTCGTCGTCCGCAACGACGCGAGCCACTCCGACATGGTGTTCAAGACCTCCGACTCCACCTGGCAGGCCTACAACCAGTGGGGCGGCAACAGCCTGTACCACGGGGACAGCGCCGTCGCCTCGGGCCGCGCGGTCAAGGTCAGCTACAACCGGCCGTTCACCACCCGCGACACCAGCCCGTGGGGCCGCGACTTCGTGTTCGCCAACGAGTACCCGATGATCCGCTTCCTGGAGGGCAACGGGTACGACGTCAGCTACCTGGCCAGCATGGACGCCGACGGCAACGGCGCCCTGCTGAAGAACCACAAGACGTTCCTGTCGGTCGGGCACGACGAGTACTGGAGCAAGAACGAGCGCGAGAACGTCGAGGCCGCCCGGGACGCGGGCGTGAACCTGGCGTTCTTCAGCGGCAACGAGGTCTACTGGAAGACCCGCTGGGAGAACGCGATCGACGGGTCGGGCACCCCGTACCGCACGCTCGTCACCTACAAGGAGACGACGGCGGGCGCCAAGACCGACCCGACGCCGGCCTGGACCGGCACCTGGCGCGACCCGCGGTTCATGGACCCGCCCGAAGGCGGCCGTCCCGAGAACGGCCTCACCGGCACGATCTTCACGGTGAACTGCTGCGGCGTCGCGCTGAAGGTCCCGGCGGCGGACGGCAAGATGCGGCTGTGGCGCGGCACGAGCGTGGCGTCCCAGCTGCCCGGCGCGACCGCGACGCTGGCCGACCAGACCGTCGGCTACGAGTGGGACGAGGACCTGGACAACGGCGCCCGCCCCGCCGGGCTGTTCCAGCTGTCCACCACGACGGCGAACGTGCAGGAGAAGCTCGTCGGCTACGGCCCGAACGTGGCGCCCGGCACCGCCACCCACCACCTGACGATGTACAAGGCGCCGAGCGGCGCGCTGGTGTTCGGCGCGGGCACGGTCCAATGGTCGTGGGGCCTGGACCCCGAGCACGACGCCAACGGTGACGCGCCGACCTCGGCGGACGCGGCGATGCGGCAGGCGACCGTCAACCTGTTCGCCGACATGGGCGTGCAGCCCGCCACCCGGCAGAGCGACCTGGCCGCCGCCGCCAAGACCACCGACACCGTCAAGCCCGTCTCCACCATCACCTCGCCGGCCGGCGGCACCAACCTCGGCAACGGCGGCAAGACCACGGTCACCGGCACCGCCACCGACTCCGGCGGGCAGGTCGCGGGCGTGGAGGTGTCCACCGACGGCGGCACCACCTGGCACCCGGCGACCGGGCGCGGCTCGTGGAGCTACAGCTGGGACGCGGCGGGCAGCGGCCCGGTCGCGATCAAGTCCCGCGCGGTCGACGACAGCGGCAACATCGAGACGCCCGGCACCGGCGTCTCGGTCAACGTCAACTGCCCGTGCCGGCTGTTCGGCGACTCGACCGTCCCGGCCAAGCCCGCCGACAGCGACACCACCCCGATCGAGGCCGGGCTGAAGTTCACCACGAACACCGGCGGCTGGGTGACGGGCGTGCGGTTCTACAAGGGCACCGGCAACACCGGCACCCACACCGGCAACCTGTGGGACTCCAACGGCACCAAGCTCGCCACGACGACGTTCCAGAACGAGACCGCGACCGGCTGGCAGCAGGCCACGTTCGGCACCGCCGTGCAGATCCAGCCCGGCACCACCTACACGATCTCCTACTTCGCCCCGAACGGGCACTACGCCGCCGATCCCGGCTACTTCGCCAAATCGGGGCTGACCAACGGCCCGCTCTCCGCGCCCGACGCGGGCATCAGCGGCGGCAACGGCGTGTACCGGGCGGGCAGCTCGGGCGTGCCGAACGCGACCTACGGCGGCGGCAACTACTACGTGGACGTGCTGTTCTCGACGGTCAAGCCGCCGGACACGGTCGCGCCGATCGTCCTGGACGCGACGCCGCTGACCGGCTCGTCCAGCAACAAGACCGGTACCAAGCCGGCCGTGACGTTCAGCGAGCCGGTGCAGGCGGGCACGCCCGTCGTCACCGTCAAGAACGGCACCACGGCGATCGCGGGCACCGCCGCGCTCGACTCCGGCCGGACCGTGCTGACCTTCACCCCGTCGGCCGCGCTGCCGAACGACGCCGACCTCACGGTGACCGTCGCCGGCGCCAAGGACGACGCGGGCAACACCATGGCGTCCTACTCCTACTCCTTCCGCACCGCCAAGGCGGCCCCCGCGCCGGGCGTCTGCCCGTGCAGCTTGTGGACCGACGACACCGCCCCGGCGGTCGAGGGCGTCAACGACCCGAAGGAGATCGAGCTCGGCGTCCGGTTCACCCCCGACACCACCGGGTTCATCAAGGGCATCCGCTTCTACAAGGGCCGCAACAACGACGGCCCGCACGTCGGCACGCTCTGGTCGGCCGACCGCGGCCAGATCGCGACCGCGACGTTCCAGAACGAGTCGGCGATGGGCTGGCAGGAGGTCGTCTTCTCCACGCCCGTCCAGGTGACGGCGAACACCACCTACGTCGCCTCGTACCACACGACCAAGGGCTGGTACTCCTCGACGGCCAACGGCTTGGCGAGCGCCGTGGACAACCCGCCGCTGCACGCGCTCGCCAACACCGGCACCGCGGGCAACGGCATCTACAAGTACGGCCCGCGCGGCTTCCCCGACCAGAGCTGGGGCGCGACGAACTACTGGGTGGACGTGGTGTTCACCCTCCCGCCGGACGTGATGCCGCCGAGCGTCGTCGGGGTGGGCCCGTCCGACGACGCCACCAGCGTGCCGGTCGACACGACGGTGACGGCCACCTTCAACGAGGCCGTCCAGCCCGGCTCCGCCGTCGTCACCGTCAAGAACGGCACGACCGCGATCGCCGGGACCGCGTCGCTCGACGCGAGCCGCCGCGTGCTGCGGTTCACCCCGTCCGGCCCGCTGCCCGCCGCGACCAAGCTGACCGTGCGGGTGTCGGGCGCCAAGGACAACGCCGGCAACACGATGGCGACCACCACGACCACCTCGTTCACCACCGCGGGCGCCTGCCCGTGCACGCTGTGGCCGAGTGACGCCACACCCACCAACCCCACCAACACCGACACCGCGTCGGTGGAGCTCGGCGTCAAGTTCACCGCCGACACCGCCGGCTGGGTGACGGGCGTGCGGTTCTACAAGGGCGCCGGCAACACCGGTGGCCACACCGGCAGTCTGTGGCGGGCGAGCGACCAGACGCGCCTGGCGACCGGCACGTTCACGAACGAGTCCGCGAGCGGCTGGCAGACGCTGAAGTTCTCCGCGCCCGTCCAGCTCACCGCCGGGACGCAGTACGTCGCCTCGTACCACGCCCCGAACGGCCGGTACGCCGCCGACGGCAACTACTTCAACGGCGCCCTCGACAACGCGCCGCTGCACGCCCCGGCCAAGTCGGTCACCGGCGGCAACGGCGTCTACCGGTACGGCTCGGCGACCGTCTACCCGAACCAGACCTACAACGGCGCGAACTACTGGGTCGACCCGGTCTTCACCACGGCCGACCCGGGCGACGACACCCCGCCGGTGGTCGACGACGCCGCACCCGAGCAGGGCACCACGAGCGTGCCGCGCGCGGCCAAGCCGAAGGTCGTCTTCAACGAGGCCGTGCAGGCGGGCACGATCGACTTCACCCTGACCGGGCCCGGCGGCGTGACCGTCCCCGGCACGGTGTCCTACGACGCGGCGACGAGGACGGCGACGTTCGACCCCTCCGGCGCGCTCGACTGGAACACCCCCTACACCGCCAAGGTGCAGGGCGTGAAGGACACCGCGGGCAACACCCTGGCGAACCCCTACACCTGGTCGTTCGCCACCGCCGCGCAGATCCCGGCGGGCACGTCGACGATCTGGAGCAACGAGGCCGTCCCGGCGACGCCGAACGCCTCCGACGCCGCGGCCATCGAGGTCGGCACCAAGTTCCGCGCCGACAGCGACGGCAAGATCACCGGCGTCCGCTTCTACAAGGGCTCGCAGAACACCGGCACCCACGTCGGCAAGCTCTACGACGCCGACGGGAACCTGCTCGCGCAGGTCGCCTTCGGCGGCGAGTCCGCGGCCGGCTGGCAGCAGGCGACCTTCTCCACGCCGGTGGACGTCACGGCGGGGCTCACCTACACGGTGGCCTACACCGCCCCGAACGGCCACTACTCGGCCACCACCGGCGGCTTCGGGTCCGCCGGGGCCGACAACCCGCCGCTGCACGCGCTGAAGAGCGGCGTGGACGGACCGAACGGCGTCTACCGCTACGGCGCCGGCGGCTTCCCGTCCACCGGCGGCACCACGAACTACTGGGTCGACGTCATGTTCACGACCCCGTGACCGCCAACACCGTGAGGGAGCACATGGAGCCGATCGGCCTCGCCGTAGTAGGCGCCGGATACTGGGGTCCCAACCTCGTCCGGACCGCCCAGGCCACCCCGCAGCTGCGGCTGGAGTGGCTGTGCGACCTGGACGAGGAGCGGGCGCGCGGCGTCCTCGGCCCCTACACCACGGTGCGCGCGACCGGGTCGTACGAGCAGGTCCTGGCCGACCCGGCGGTGCGGGCCGTGGCGATCGCGACGCCCGCCGGGACGCACTTCGACCTGGTGCGGGCCGCGATCGAGGCCGGCAAGCACGTGCTGGTGGAGAAGCCGCTCACCCCGTCGGGCGACGAGAGCGCCAAGCTGGTGGAGCTGGCCGACGCCGCCGGGGTCGTGCTGATGTGCGACCACACCTACTGCTACACCCCGGCCGTCCGCAAGATCCGCGAGCTGGTGCGCGGCGGCGAGATCGGCGACGTGCAGTTCGTCGACTCGGTCCGCATCAACCTCGGCCTCGTCCAGCCCGACGTGGACGTGCTGTGGGACCTGGCGCCGCACGACCTGTCCATCCTGGACTTCGTGCTGCCCGAGGACGTGCGGCCGGTCGCGGTCGCCGCGCACGGCAGCGACCCGATCAACGCGGGCCACGCCTGCGTGGCGTACCTGACGATCTGGCTGTCCAGCGGGTCGATGGCGCACGTGCACGTGAACTGGCTCAGCCCCACCAAGATCCGCACCACGGTGCTCGGCGGGTCCCGCCGCACCATCGTGTGGGACGACCTGAACCCGCAGCAGCGGGTCGCGGTGTACGACCGGGGCGTGGACCTCACCCCGGCCGCCTCGCTCGGCCCCGAGGAGCGGCGCGCCGCGCTGATCTCCTACCGGGTCGGCGACGTGCAGGTGCCCGCGCTGCCCGAGCACGAGGCGCTGCGCGGGGTCATGACGGAGTTCGCCGCGGCCATCGCCGAGGGCCGCCCGGCCCTCACCGACGGGCGGGCGGGCCTGCGGGTCGTCCGGCTGCTGGAGGCCGCGGGCCGCAGCGTCGCCGCCGGCGGCGCGCGTATCGAGATCGGGGGAGAGCAGTGATCCGAGGCAACAGGCACCTGGTGACCGGCGGCGCCGGGACCATCGGGTCCACGATCGTGGACCAGCTGGTCGAGGCGGGCGCCGCCGAGGTCGTCGTGCTGGACAACCTGGTGCGGGGCCGCCGCGCCAACCTGGCACGGGCGCTGGAGTCGGGCCGGGTCCGCCTCGTCGAGGGCGACATCCGCGACCGCGCGGTGGTGCGCCGGCTGACCGAGGGCGTCGACACCGTCTTCCACCAGGCCGCCATCCGCATCACCCAGTGCGCCGAGGAGCCGCGGCTGGCGCTGGAGGTGCTGGTCGACGGCACCTACGAGGTGATCGAGGCCGCCGCCGACGCGGGCGTGCGCAAGGTCGTCGCGGCGTCGTCGGCGTCGGTGTACGGGCTGGCCACCGAGTTCCCGACGCCCGAGACCCAGCACCCCTACGACAACGACACCTTCTACGGCGCCGCCAAGACCTTCAACGAGGGCATGCTGCGCAGCTTCCACGCGATGCGCGGCCTGGACTACGTCGCGCTGCGGTACTTCAACGTGTACGGGCCCCGGATGGACATCCACGGCCTGTACACCGAGGTGCTGATCCGGTGGATGGAGCGCATCACCGACGGCAAGGCCCCGCTGATCCTCGGCGACGGGCTGCAGACGATGGACTTCGTCTACACCGAGGACATCGCGCGCGCCAACCTGCTCGCCGCCGAGGCCGACGCGACCGACGAGGTCTTCAACATCGGCAACCGCGCCGAGACGAGCCTGCGCGAGCTCGCCGAGGCGCTGCTGCGCGCGATGGACGCCCCCGCCGACCTCGGCCTGGAGTTCGGCCCGGCGCGCGCCGTCAACGGCGTGACGCGGCGGCTCGCCGACATCTCCGCCGCCGCCGACCGGCTCGGCTGGAAGCCCGAGGTCGGGCTGGACGAGGGGCTGCGCCGGCTCGTCTCCTGGTGGCGCGCGGAACGGTGATCGTCTACTTCGCCGGGACCCGTTACGACGGCCGGGCGGGGACCGACCGGCACGTCACCGACGCGCTGAGCGCCCTCGCGCCGGTGCTGTTCGTCGACCCGCCGTCGTCGGCGCTGACCCGGCTGCTGCACCCCGAGGTCGCCGACACCCGGCGCGAGCCGGAGCTGCGGGCGGTGCACGCGAACCTGTGGCGGCTGTCGCCGCGGGTGCTGCCCGGCGCCGAGCGTCCCGGCATGCACCACCTGACGTGGGCGCTCATGCGGCGGCGGGTGCGGCGCGCGGCGGCGGAGCTCGGCCAGGCGATCACCGGGGTGATCGTCACGGTGCCGGGCGACCTGCTCGGCACCGCGCCCGGCGCCCGCACGCTCTACTACGCCACCGACGACCTGGTGGCGGGCGCGGAGCTGCTCGGGCTGCCGCGCAGGCGGCTGGAGGCGGCCGAGGCCGACCACCTGGCCCGCGCGGACGCGGTCGCGGTGGTGTCGCCGGTGCTGCGCGACCGGTTCGCCGGGCTCGGCCGGGACGCCGCGTTCGTCCCGAACGGCTGCGCGCCGGCGGCGTTCGCGGACCTGGACGCCGCGCCGTGGCCCGCCGACCTGCCGCGCTTCGACCGCCCGGTGGCCGGGTTCGTCGGCAACATCAACGGCCGCATCGACCTGGACATGCTGGACGGCGTCGCCGACGCCGGGCACCCCCTCGTCCTGGTCGGCAAGCACCAGGACACCTGCGACCCGGACCGGTTCGCCAGGCTGACCGGCCGCCCCGACGTGCACTGGGTCGGGCACAAGGCGTTCGCGGAGCTGCCGTCCTACCTGCGCGTCCTGGACGTCGGGCTCACCCCGTACGCGCCGGACGGGTTCAACCGGGCCAGCTTCCCGCTCAAGACGCTGGAGTACCTCGCCGCCGGGCGCGGCGTCGTCGCCACCGGCCTGCCCGCGACCGCGTGGCTGCGCGAGGACCCCGAAGGGGCGGCGCTGATCCGGTCCGCCGCGGACGCCGAGGCGTTCGTCAAGGCGGCGGAGGAGGAGCTGGCGACGCCCCGCACCCCCGGACTGCAGGACCGGCGGCGCCGGTTCGCCGAACGGCACGCCTGGGAACGGCGCGCCCGCTCCCTCATCGACATCCTTGGAGTAGCCCAGTGATTCCAGTCATCAGGCCCGTGCTCGGCGACGAGGAGGCCGAGGCCGTCGCGGCGGTCGTGCGCTCCGGCTGGGTGGCGCAGGGGCCGCGGGTCGCCGAGTTCGAGGCCGCCTTCGCCGCCGCGACGGAGTCCGGGCACGGGGTCGCGACCAGCTCGTGCACCACCGCGCTGCACCTGGCGCTGCTGCTCGCCGGCGCCGGGCCGGGCGACGAGGTCGTGGTGCCGTCGCTGTCGTTCATCGCCACCGCCAACGCCGTCCGGTACGTCGGCGCGACACCGGTGTTCGCCGACATCGACCCGGCCACCGCGAACATCACCGGCACGACCGTCGAGAGCGTGCTCACCGAGCGCACCAAGGCCGTCGTCGCCGTCGACCAGGGCGGCGTCCCGGTCGACCTGGACGGCGTGCGCGCGGTGTGCGACCCGCGCGGGATCACCGTCGTGGAGGACGCCGCGTGCGCCGCCGGCGCCGTCTACAAGGGCCGCCCGGTCGGCGCGGGCGCCGAGGTCGCCGCCTGGTCGTTCCACCCGCGCAAGCTGCTCACCACCGGCGAGGGCGGCATGCTCACCACCGCCCGCGAGGACTGGGCGGTGCGGGCGCGGCGGCTGCGCGAGCACGGCATGAGCGTGAGCGCCGCCGACCGGCACGCCGCCGGCAAGGTGATCATCGAGGAGTACCTGGAGACCGGCTACAACTACCGGATGACCGACCTGCAGGCGGCGATCGGGCTGGTGCAGCTCGGCCGCCTGCCCGGCGTCGTCGCGCGCCGCCGCGAGCTGGCCGCCCGCTACCAGGAGCTGCTGCCGGGGTTCCGTACCGCCCGCGACCCCGGATACGGGGAGACCAACTACCAGTCGTTCTGGATCGTCCTGCCCGACGGGTTCCCGGTCGGCCGCGACGAGCTGCTGCAGCGGCTGTTCGACGCGGGCGTGTCCGCGCGGCGCGGCATCATGGCCGCGCACCGCGAGCCCGCCTACGCCGGGACCGTCGCCGACCTGCCGGTGACCGACTGGTTCACCGACCGGTCGCTGATCCTGCCGCTGTTCCACGAGCTGACCGAGGCCGAGCAGGACACGGTCGTCAAGGTCATCACGGCGTCCGCATGAGGATCCTGGTCTACCCGCACGCGATGGAGCTCGGCGGCAGTCAGCTCAACGCGGTCGAGATCGCCGGCGCCGTCCGCGACCTCGGCCACGAGGTGCTCGTCGTCAGCGAGCCGGGGCCGCTCGTCGCGCGCGTCACCGCCGCCGGGATGGAGCACGTCGGGCTCGACCCGGGCCGGCGCCGCCCGTCGCCGGCGACGGTCCGGCTGCTGCGCGGCCTGATCGCCGAGCGCGGGATCGACGTCGTGCACGGCTACGAGTGGCCGCCCGGCCTGGAGTCCTTCCACGCCGCGCGCGGCCGTTCCGACGTCGCGGCGGTCTGCACGGTGATGTCGATGGCGGTGGCGCCGTTCCTGCCGCCGTCGCTGCCGCTCGTCGTCGGCACCGAGGACATCCGCCGCTCGGTGCTGGAGCGGCGCGGGCAGCGCACCGGCGCCGTCCACCTCATCGAGCCGCCGGTGGACGTGCGGGCCAACGCGCCCGACCATCCCGCGCAGGAGTTCCGCGCCGAGTACGGGCTGGACGACGACGTGCTCGACGTCGTGGTGGTGTGCCGCCTGGTGCCGCAGCTCAAGCTGGAGGGCGTGCTGACCGCGATCGACGTGGTCGGGCGGCTGTCGGCCGAGCTGCCGCTCCGGCTCGTCATCGTCGGCGACGGCCCGGCCCGCGCGCAGGTCGAGGAGCGCGCCGCCAAGGCCGGCGGCCGCGTCGTGCTGACCGGGCAGCTGGACGACCCGCGCCCCGCCTACGCCGCCGCGTCCATCGCGCTCGGCATGGGCGGCTCGGCGCTGCGCGCCCTGGCGTTCGCCAAGCCGCTGATCGTGCAGGGCGAGGACGGCTTCTTCGAGCTGCTCACCCCCGGCTCGGTCGACACGTTCCTGCGCCAGGGCTGGTACGGCCTCGGCGGCACCGGCGCCGAGGCGCTGGAGGCGATCCTGCGCGAGCTGGCCGCCGACCCCGGCCGCCGCGCCGAGCTCGGCACCTACGGGCGGCGCCTGGTCACCGACCGGTTCAGCCTGGAGCGCGCCGCCCGCGAGCAGGAGGAGATCTACCGCAAGGCGCTCGCCGCCGCCGGGGGGCGGGCCCGCCGCGACGCGCTGAGCAGCACCGGCGGCGTCGTCGCCTACAAGGTCGGCCGCCGCTACCAGCGGCTGCGCGGCACCGCCGCCCGCGACGACTTCAACGCCGTGGCACCGGGGAAGACCTGATGGCGAGCCTGTACGCCAAGGCCTCCCGGGCGCTCGGGTGGAGCTTCCTCAACACCGTCGTCGGGCGGCTCGGCACCCTGGCCATCGGGATCGCGCTCGCCCGGCTGCTCGGGCCGCACGAGTTCGGGGTGTTCGCGGTCGCGCTCGTCGCGCTGCTGGCGGTGCTCAGCTTCAACGAGCTCGGCGTCAGCCTGGCGATCGTGCGCTGGCCCGGCGACCCGCGCGCGATCGCGCCGACCGTCGCGACGATCTCGGCGGTGTCGAGCGCGCTGGTCTACCTCGGCTGCTACCTGGCCGCGCCGGCGTTCACCGCCGCGATGGGCGCGCCCGCGGCGACGCCGGTGGTGCGGCTGCTGACGCTGAGCGTGCTCGTCGACGGCGTCACCGCCGTCCCGCACGCGCTGATGCAGCGCGAGTTCCGGCAGGGCCACAAGATGATCGCCGACCAGGTCGGCAGCTGGGGCGGCACGCTCCTGTCGATCGGCCTCGCGCTCACCGGCATGGGCGCGATGAGCCTCGCCGTCGGGCGGCTCGCGGGCTCGGTCGCCACCGGCGCGCTGTTCGTCGCCTTCTCCCCGCAGCCGCTGCGGTTCGGGTTCGACCCGGCCAAGGCGCGCGCGCTGCTGAAGTTCGGGACGCCCCTCGCCGGGTCCAGCCTCGTCGTCTTCGCGGTCGCCAACGTCGACCAGCTCATCGTCGGCGACGTGCTCGGCCCGACCGCGCTCGGCTTCTTCGTGCTCGCGTTCAACCTGTCGAACTGGCCGGTCGGCATGTTCTCCCAGCCGGTGCGCAGCGTCGCGCCCGCCGCGTTCGCGCGGCTCCAGCACGACCCGCCCGCGATGCGCGGCGCGTTCCTGTCGCTGGCCGGGCTGCTCGCCGGGATCACCCTGCCGGTCTGCCTGCTGCTGAGCGGCGCCGCGCAGCCGCTCGTCCGGTTCGTCTACGGGGCCGACTGGGCGCCCGCGTCGACCGCGCTGTTCTGGCTGGCCGTCCTCGGCGGGTTCCGCATCCTGTTCGAGCTGGTCTACGACTACTTCGTGGTGCTCGGCCGGTCCCGCGCGGTGTTCACCGTGCAGCTCGGGTGGCTGGTCGCGCTCGTCCCGGCGCTGATCGCCGGGGCCCGGCTGGACGGGCTGGCCGGCGTCGGCGTCGCGCATGTGCTCGTCGCCGCGCTCGTCGTGCTGCCGTGCTACCTGTGGGAGCTGCACCGCGCCGGGATCGGCGCGGGCGCGTTCGCGGCCCGGGTCGGGCCGCCGGTGCTGATCGCCGCGCTGGTCGGCGCCGCCGCGTTCGGCGCGCACCGGATGATCTCGGTCGACTTCGCCGCGCTGTGCGTCGCGGGGACCGTCGCGCTCGCCGCGGTGGCCGCGCTGTTCCTGCGGATGCGCGGCACGCTGCACGGCCTGCGTGCTCTTGGAACACCGGCTCTGGAGGGCGCGGATGCGTGAACTGCTGATCGTCGGCGGGGGAGGCTTCGGCCGCGAGACCGCCCAGATGGTCGCCGGGCTGCCCGAGTGGAGGCTGGCCGGCTTCCTGGAGGACGACTCCACCCGCGTCGGCGAGCTCGTCGACGGGGTGCCGGTGCTCGGCGACCCCGCCGAGAACATCGCCCGCCGCCCCGGCGCCGCCGTCGTGGTGTGCACCGGCAACACCCGCGACTACGGCAGCCGCGAGCGCATCGTGAACCGGCTCGGCCTGCCCGCCGACCGGTACGCCACGCTCGTGCACCCGACCGCGTGGGTGTCGCGGAACTCCACCCTCGGGCCGGGCACCGTGCTGCTCGCCGGGGTGGTGCTGACGGCGTCGGTCACCGTCGGCGCGCACGTCAGCGTGATGCCGCACGTGACGCTCACCCACGACGACGTCGTGCACGACTACACCACCATCGCCTCCGGCGCCCGGCTGAGCGGCAACGTGCGCGTCGGGCCCGGCGCCTACGTCGGCGCGGGCGCGCTCGTCCGCGAGGGCCGCACCGTCGGCGCCGGCGCCCTGGTCGGGATGGGCGCCGTCGTGCTGCACGACGTGCCGCCCCGCGAGGTCTGGATCGGCAGCCCCGCACACCGCCTGCGCACCCAAGGAGACCCCTCATGACCCGCGTCCCGTTCGTCGACCTGGCCGCCGCGCACGCCGAGGTGGCGGCCGAGGTGCGCGCCGGGTTCGACCGCGTCCTCGCCGCGACCGCGTTCGTGCAGGGGCCCGACGTCGCCGAGTTCGAGCGCGAGTACGCCGCGTTCGCGGGCGCCGCGCACTGCGTCGGCCTCGGCAACGGCACCGACGCCGTGGAGTTCGCGCTGCGCGCGGCCGGCGCCGGGCCGGGCCGCGAGGTCGTGCTGCCCGCCAACACCTTCGTCGCCACCGCCGAGGCCGTCGCCCGCACCGGCGCGACGCCCGTCCTGGTCGACGTCGACCCCGAGCACCTGCTCATGGACCCCGGCGCCGCGCGCGCGGCCGTCGGACCGGCCACCGCCGCCGTCGTCCCGGTGCACCTGTACGGGCAGATGGCGCCGCGCCCCGAGGTGGACGTGCCGGTCGTCGAGGACGCCGCGCAGTCGCAGGGCGCCGCCCGGGACGGGCAGAGCATTTACGGCGACCTCGCCGCGACCAGCTTCTACCCCGGCAAGAACCTCGGCGCCTACGGCGACGCGGGCGCCGTCGTCACCGGCTCGGCCGGGCACGCCCGCGCCGTCCGGCTGCTGGCCAACCACGGCAGCGAGGTCAAGTACGTCCACGAGACGCTCGGCTTCAACTCCCGGCTCGACACCCTCCAGGCCGTCGTGCTGCGCGCCAAGCTGCGCCGGCTGCACGCCTGGAACGACCTGCGCTGCGCCGCCGCCGCCCGGTACGCCGACCTGCTCGCCGGCATCCCCGGGCTCGTCCTGCCGAAGGAGGCGCCGGGCAACCGGCACGTGTGGCACCTGTACGTCGTGCGCGTCCCGGACCGCGACCGCGTCGCCGAGGCGCTCGGCGAACTCGGCGTCGGCTGCGGCGTCCACTACCCGGTTCCGGTGCACCTGACCCCCGCGTTCCGGTCGCTCGGATATGCGCGCGGGGATTTTCCGACATCCGAGAGCGCCGCCGCTGAAATCCTTTCCCTCCCGATGTTCCCGCAGCTCAGCGAGGAACAGCAGGAGCGGGTGGCACAGGCGCTGCGCAAAATCCTCGGCTGAAGCCGGTGACGGGAATGGCCTAACGCGGCCAATGAGAATGCCGGTAAAAGGCGAATGGCACACTCGAGCACCAGCAGGCGGATCGATCGGCGGGAAGGCGACCATGAACGCACGCAGCGCACTGGCCATTCTCCTTGTGGCGGGTACGGCGGCGGCCTGCGGCGGTGACGCCAAGGAAGCCGCCAAGAAGGGCAGCACCCAGCCGGTCGTCCAGCCCCGGCCGACCGAACCCGACCCGGTGCCGAGCCGGCAGAGCGTGCCGCCGCTGAAGCTGAAGAGCAAGAGCGGCGCCAAGGCGTCCGGCGGCGAGGGCGCGCAGCTCGCCTGGCCGACGTTCGGCACCGCCGGCGTCCCGAACGGGCGGAGGCTGGCCCGCAGCGGGCCGCTGCGGATCAAGAAGAACGGCACCGTCATCGACGGCCGGCTGATCCACGGCGAGATCAGCATCGAGGCCGACAACGTCACCATCCGCAACTCCCACATCGTCGGCGAGGGCGGCGACTGGGTGATCATCCAGCGCAAGGGGCACAGCGGGCTGCGGGTGGAGCGCACCGAGATCAACGGCAACGGCCGCACCAAGTCCCAGGCCGGCATCCTCAACTTCGGCGGCACCCTCACCGTCCGCGCCGCCTACATCCACACCGTCAGCGACGGCGTCAACACCGACCAGGGCCTGGTCGAGGACTCCATCATCATGGGCCTCAAGCGCTACGCCGGCGACCACAACGACGCCATCGCCGCCGCCTCCGGCCCCGCGCCGGGCACCTCCCTGGTGATCCGGCACAACGTCATCCTCAACCCGCTGAACCAGACCTCGGCGATCGCGCTGTTCCAGGACTTCGGCCGCGCCCACGACGTCACCGTCCAGCAGAACTACCTGGCGGGCGGCGGCTACACGCTGTACGGCGGCAAGGGCAAGCACGGCCGCTCGTCCAACATCCGCGTCATCGGCAACGTGTTCAGCACCCGCTACCACAAGAAGGGCGGCTACTACGGCCCGGTGACGGCCTTCGACCCGTCCGGCCCGGGCAACCTGTGGCGCGGCAACATCTGGGACAACGGCAAGCCCGTCAACCCCTGAGCGGCGGCATCGGCAGGGCGGCCAGGCGGGCCGGGTCGGCGATGATGTCGATCTCGACGATGCGGTCGCCCGCGACCGTGAAGGCCAGCAGGCCCCGCGGTCGGCCGTCGGAGACGTTGACGAGGCCGGCGGCGCCGTTGACCAGCACCGGCAGGCCGGCGCCGGCGGCGTTGCGGAAGGTGAGGGCCTGGCCGGCGACCGCGGCGGCGCCGCGCAGCAGGCGCAGGTCGGTGCCGGTGTCGGCACGCAGCAGCACGTCCGGGTCGAGCACCGCGACGAGCGCGTCGAAGTCGCCGCCGCGCGCCGCGGCCAGGAAGGCGTCCACGACCTTGCGCTGGCGGCCGGGGTCGGGTTCGGGGGCGGGGCCCTCGGCGGCCCGCACCCGCCGCCGGGCGCGGCTGGCGAGCTGGCGCGTCGCCGCCGGGGAGCGGTCCACGATCGGCGCGATCTCGTCGAAGGACACCGCGAACATGTCGTGCAGGACGAACGCCAGCCGCTCGGCCGGCGCGAGCGTCTGCAGCACCACCATCAGCGCGAGGCCGACCGAGTCGGCCAGCATCGCCTCGTGCTCGGGGTCGGCGCCGTCGGCGCCGGTCACCACGGGATCGGGCAGCCGCTGCTCCAGGGGCTCCTCGCGGCGCGACGCGCGCGAGCGCAGCATGTCCAGGCAGACCCGCCCGACCACGGTGGTCAGCCAGCCGCCGAGGTTGCGCACCTCGGCGGTGTCGGCGCGGCCGAGTTTGATCCACGCCTCCTGGACGGCGTCCTCGGCCTCGCTCAGCGAGCCGAGCATGCGGTAGGCCACCGCCCGCAGGTGGGGCCGGTGCTCCTCGAAGCGGTCCGCCAGGGTCTCATGCATCGGTCACGTTCCTCCGTCGCCGTCCGTCGTCACTCTGACGGATCGGCGCGGCCCGGTGTGACAGCGGGGGCGCGGAGTTCCAGTCCGGCGTCCGGGTCCTGCCTGGCCAGCCGCCGCATCGCGGCCGAGCAGCCGATCATGAGGAAGGTGAGCGTGGCGACCATCGGGAAGCTGAACGCGTCGAAGGTGCCGTAGGCGAACGCGGCGACCGCGATCGCGGCGGCGAAGCACTGCGCCAGGTGCCGCACCGGCTCGTCCCGGGACGCGCGGCGGGCGCCGCGGGCCAGGAACCAGCCCGAGAACAGCACCACGAGCAGCACCAGCAGCCCGACCACGCCGGTCTCCACCAGCGAGCTGAGGTACTGGTTGTCCAGGATGCGGTAGACGCGCGGCAGGTAGGTGCCGAAGCCCTGCCCGAACCAGGGCCGGTCGCCGACCGAGCGCGCGACGGCGGCGTAGTCGTCGGTGCGGGCGGTGGTGCTGGAGTCGGAGCCGATGTGCAGGACGAGCTTGGACAGCGTCCCGATCAGGCCGGGCACCACCGCCGACATCGCCACCGTCCCGCCGCCGCCGACGACCAGCGCCCAGAACCGCAGCCGCGCCGGCCACACCGGCAGCATGACCAGCGCCGCGATGACCATGCCGAGGATCGCCGACCGCGACAGCGTCAGCGGGATCGTCACCATGATCGCCGCGACCGGGAACCAGCGCCGGCCGCGCCGCCCGGGCTCGGCGAAGATCAGGCCGTGCAGGGCCAGCGGCAGCATCATCACCAGCACGACGCCGAGCTCGATCGGGTGCGTGGCGGTCGCCATCGGGCGGTTGAAGCCGTCGCGGGCCAGCACCGAGGAGAACGACCGGTTGGCCTCCAGGCCCGGCACCGCCATGTGCTCGGCGAGGTCGAAGCCGGTGAAGAACTGCACCAGCCCGAGCACCGCGACGCCGGCGGTGAGCACCACCATCCGGCGCCGGATGTCCTCCAGCCGGTCCAGCCGGGGGATGCCGTCGGCGGCCAGCAGCGCGACGCCGATCCACCCCGCCACCATGATCATGCCGCGGTCCAGGCCGTTGGCCTCCAGCGAGGGCAGGTTGCGGCCCATGTTCACGGTGTAGGTGGCGAGCATCGCGGCGAAGAACAGCAGCATCACCGACCGCACCGGCTGCGGGCCGCGGATCGGCGTGGTGGACGGCGTGATCAGCGAGCTGAGGTACCACAGCAGGCAGAGCACGGCCATCACGCCCGCCGGGGTGCCGGCCGCGCCGAGCGGGCCGAGGACGTAGCGGGCCGGCAGCACCAGCAGCGCCACCACGAACACGCTGAGGACGGTGACCGGGTCGATCTGCCCGAGCGCCGGCCGGTCCAGGGCCGGCGCTGCCGTCAGGCGGTCGTCGACGCGGGTCATCAGCGCCGCGGGTCGCGCCGCTGCGCGGGCGGCCCGGCCGTGCCGTTGCGCGGCGCCCGGGCCGCGCGCGGCGTGGGCCGCGGGTCCGGGGGCGGCGCGAACGAGCCGTTCCCGCTGCGGACCTCGTCCCCGCCGCCGTTGCCCGGGGGCAGCGCCGGCGGCTGGAACGGGGCGGGCCGCCGGTCCCGGTCGCGCTGCTGCCGCCGGGACGCGACCGACTCCACGAACAGCGGCACCGCCACCGTCATCGCGCCGCCGACGAACAGCAGCAGCGCCACGTTGCGGATCTTGTCGGTGGCCTTCAGGTCGGCGCGCGGCGAGGAGGTCACCACCTTGGAGGTGATCCGGGCCCGCGGGGTGACCCCGTTCTCGGCCTGGATGCGCTCCAGCTTCTGCGGGATCATCGCGGTCAGCGCGGCGAGCGTGCCCTCGGTGTTGCGCGCGTCCGAGCCGGTCACGGTGATCTCCAGCACCGGGCCGGTGGTGTTGGCGGCGACCGCGACCAGGTACTCCGAGGTCAGCCCGCGCGCCTTCAGGTCCGCGACGGTCCGGGCGTCCATCATCTCGCGGCCGACGACCTCGGCGGTGACGGTGAGCGACCCGTCGAAGACCAGCCACGGGTTGCCGCCCGCCTGCTTGGCCTGCAGCGGCGACGCCAGGAAGACCGCGTTCGCCTTGGCCTCGTAGCTCCACGGCAGCAGCAGGAAGGCCGCGACGACGCCGGAGATCGTCAGCAGCAGCAGCGGGACGGTGAGGACCCATCTGCGCAGCAGGATGTTCAGCGAGTCGAGCAGGTCCATGTGCCCTCCCCAGTACCGGATCCTGAATGTGCGGCAGGCTTCTGTGCCGAACGCTTCCGAGGATCACCGGCAGCGTGCCACGATAGCGGAGCCGTCCGGATCTGGAGTGATTTGTGACCCTTCGGGATTTCGTCGCCGCGGTGTTCCGGCGGCCCCTGGTGGCGCTGGTGATGGTCGCGCTCACCGCGGCGCTCGCGTTCCAGACCGTCGCCCGCAGCCCCACCTACGAGGCGCGCAGCGTGCTGACCTTCCTGTCGCCGCTGAAGGCCCCGCAGAACGCCTTCTCCAACTTCCCGCCCTACCTGGTGCTGATGGCCGACGTGTCGGCCCGCGTGCTCGCCTCGCCCGTCGGACACCGCGCGGTGCGCCGCCAGGGCGGCACCGCCGACTTCCAGGTCCTGCTGGCGAACCGGGGGAGCCAGGAGGTCCCCATCCATGATCAGCCCTACCTCACCGTTGTGACACGTTCCACCAGCCGCGCCGCCGCGCAGCGCACCCTCGTCCTGGTCCAGCAGGTGCTGCACCAGGAGCTGCGCACCCGGCAGCTGAAGGCGGGCGCCGACCCCCGCTCCCTGATCAGCTGGCGGATCACCGCCAGCACCTCGCAGCCGCTCGCCGACACCGGCAAGCCGTCCCGGCAGCTGGCCGGCGTGCTCCTGCTCGGCCTGCTCGGCACCGTCTACGCCGCGCTGCTGGCCGACCGGTTCGCACCGCGGCTGCGCCTTCGGGCCCGCGCGGCTCGTCCCGCCGCCGGCTGACCGCTCCCCCCGGAGCACACGCTCGTCAGGCACGGCCTACAGATGCTCCACATGCGGCCCGCGGACGCGGTGCCGGCAGTCGATGACCAGCCGCGCGTGCTCGACGACGGCGTCGTAGTCGAAGGCGTCGTGGTCGGTCAGCAGCACCACGGCGGTGGCCGCGGCCAGCTCCTCCTTCGTGGCCTCGGCGCGCGGCACGAGCCCGTCCAGCGGCGTCGACTCCACCACGTGCGGGTCCACCCCGCGCACCTGCGCGCCCATCCCGGTGAGCAGCTGCGCGACGCGCACCGCCGGGGACTCGCGGGCGTCGCCGGTGTTCTTCTTGTAGGCCAGGCCGAGCAGCAGGATCCGCGACCCGTTCACGGTCTGCCGCCGCGCGTTCAGCGCCGCGGCGATCCGCCGGACCACGTAGTCGGGCATGTGCCCGTTGATGTCGTTGGCCAGCTCCACGAACCGGAAGCTCTGCCCGAGCTTGCGCTCCACGTGCCACGACAGGTACGACGGGTCGATCGGCAGGCAGTGCCCGCCGACGCCCGGCCCCGGCGTGAACCGCATGAACCCGTACGGCTTGGTGGCGGCCGCGTCGATGGCCTCCCACACGTCGATGCCGAGCCCGTCGGCGAACATCGCGATCTCGTTGACCAGCGCGATGTTGACGTGCCGGAAGGTGTTCTCCAGCAGCTTGGCCAGCTCGGCCGAGCGGGTCGAGGACACCGGCACCGTCGACTCCACGATCGTCTCGTAGAAGTCCTGGACGGCCTTCAGCGACGCCTCGTCCACCCCCGCGACGATCTTGGGGGTGCTGGTGAGCGTCCACTCGGTGTTGCCCGGGTCGATGCGCTCGGGGCTGTAGCCGAGGTGGAAGTCGCCGCCGGCGACCAGGCCCGACCCGTTCTCCAGGATCGGCGCGACCAGCTCCTCGGTGGTGCCAGGGTAGGTGGTCGACTCCACCACCACGGTCGCGCCCGGCCGCAGGAACCGGGCCAGGGTCTCGGCGGCGCCGACGATGTAGTCCAGGTCCGGCAGGCCCTCGCGCAGCGGCGTCGGCACCGCGATCAGCGCCACGTCGAAGCCGGCGACGTCGCGGGCGGCCGACGAGGCGGTGAACGCGCCGTCCTTCAGCACGGCGGCCAGCTGCTCCGCCGGGACGTCCTCGATGTAGGACTCGCCCGCGTTCAGCGTCTTGACCCGCGCCTCGTCCACGTCGAACCCGACGACCCGGTGCCCGACCTGCGCGGCGCGCACCGCGATCGGCAGCCCCACGTAGCCGAGGCCGATGACGACGACCTTCACTTGCCCGCCCCCCGAAGCCTGCGCTGCAGCAGCTCGCGGCCGAGCAGCGCCAGGAACACCGTGTTCGTCGTCAGGTAGCGCGGGCCGAGCCGCTTCGGCTCCTGCAGCGCCCGGTACAGCCACTCCAGCCCGTTCTTCCGCCAGAACGACGGCGCGCGCTGCACCTTCCCGGCCAGCACGTCGAACGAGCCGCCGACGCCGTGCACGACCGACGCGCCCGTCCGCGCGCCCCACTCGTGCACGAACATCTCCTTCTTCGGCGAGGACACCCCGATGAACAGCAGGTCCGCGCCGGACATCCGGACGGTCTCGGCGACGCCGGCGTCCTCGTCCTGGTCGAAGTAGCCGTTGCGGGACCCGGCGATCTTCAGCGCGGGGTGGCGGCGGCGCACCTCGGCGAGCATGCCGTTCAGCACGTCCTCGCGGGCGCCGAGGAAGTAGACCGAATGCCCGTGCCGCTCGGCCTCGGCGAGCAGCTCCAGCATCAGGTCGATCCCGGCGACCCGCTCGGGCAGCCCCTGGCCGAGCAGGTTCCCCGCCCACACCACCGACTGCCCATCGGCCACGCACAGGTCGCAGCCGAGCACCGCCTCGCGCAGCCGCCGGTCGGACCGCATCTTGACGATCTTGGCGGCGTTCAGCACGCCCACCCGCACCTGCGCGCGCTCCTCGACCGCCTTCACGCAGAGCGCGACGGTCTCGGCGATGCTCAGCGGCGCCAGCCACACCCCGAGGAAGCGGCGGCGCGGCCCGATCGCGCTCTCGATGGTCATGAGCCCTCCCGCCAGGTGAACAGCAGCCAGCCGAACTCGTAGGGACGGCACTCGCGGTCGACGGCCGTCGGCGGGAACACCCGGTCCAGCACGCCGACCCGCCACCCCTCCCGCACCCCGGTGGTGGCCGCGCGGGCCCCGCGCACGACCTTGCGCGGGTCGGCGCGGGCCGTCTTGCGCCAGGTCACGCCGAGCTCGTCCAGGATCATCGGCTCGTCGGTCTCGGCCGGGCGGACCATCCAGTGCAGGCCGCGGCGGATCGCGGCGGTGTGGTCCGGGCCGCCCGCCTCGGCCAGGTCCAGCAGCGCCATCGGCGCCATCGCGTGCTGGTGCACGCTGTAGACGGGGAAGCCCTCGACGACCCCGCCGGTCCGCGCGTCGTAGTGCCACCACCACTGGCCGCCGTCGCCCTGCGCGGCGACGATGCGGTCGGCGGCGATCCCGGCGAGCTTGACCGCCTCGGGATCGCCCGCCCGCGCCAGCGCCTGGATCGGGTACACCTGGTCGGCGAAGCAGCCGACGTGCGCGCGGTAACCGGGCACCAGGCCCGTCCCGCCGACCTGGTGGCTGTACAGGCCGCCCTGGCCGGCGCCGTCCACCAGGCGGCGGCGGGCCCGCTCGTAGTGCGCCTCGGCGTCCGCGCCGGCGTCACGGGCGGCGGCGAGCGCGGACAGCACCCAGGCCGCGTCGACGGTGAACACCGCGCCGCCGGTGTCGGCGTGCTCCAGCCGCTCCAGCGCCCACGGCAGCATCTCGTGGCCGGTCGCGGCGGCGGCCCAGGTGATCAGCGCCTTGTCGCCGAGCGAGGACGTCTCGTCCAGCCGCGCGACCAGCCGCCCCGTCAGCCCGGTGAGGTCGCCGCCGGCGAGCACCGCGCTCTGCTCGTAGGGGCCGAGGCGCTGCACGCCGAGCGCGGTGATCGCGGCGTAGCGCAGGCTGCGGCCGGCGGGCTCGGTGCGCCAGCCGCCCGCGCCGTCCGGCACACCGCGCAGCGTGAAGACGAACTCCCCGTCCACCTGCATGCGGGGCAGGCCGCGCAGGGCGACGGCGACCAGCCGGTCGATGAGCTCATGGGTCTCGGCGTCCGGGCCGGCGACCAGCGCGGCACGGGAAGGAGGTTCGGTCACGCATTGCCCCCGATTCACCCTGGGGGCGAACGCGCATGATCCGGCGGACGCCGAAAGGCCTCCCCGCGCCCGCCCGGCAGGTTGGCAAGTTTTCCTGACTCATCGTGCCCGCATCCGTGCAGCGAGGTAAGTAGGTAAAGCAAAGGCAAAGTGGCCTTGATTGGACCTGGCGGCCGGTAAACCGGAACGCCCGTCCGGGCGTCCGAATGACCTGGTCAGAAAAGTCCGAACCGCTTGGTCAGGGCGCGGCGGGAGAGAAGGCGTCGCTGATCAGCTTGCGCGGCCGGCCCGTCCCGTCCGCGGGGACCGCCCACACGTCCGTGGTGACACCGTCGACCCGCCCGTACATGACCGTTCCGTCGTCGAGCCACGCCGCCTGGTCGTCGATGCTCTGCGGCTCGGCGAGCGGCGTCTCCCGCATCGACTTCAGATCCAGCACGTGCAGCCGCCAGGGCCGCTGCTTGTCGCCGGTCGCCTTCTTGAACGCCAGCCGCGTCCCGTCCGGCGACAGGGAGGGGCACTCGACGTTGGTGCGCAGCTCCTTCAAGGTCCGCGTCGACATCCGGCCCTCCACCAGATACGTCGTGCCGCGGCTCTTGGCGGTCGCGTAGAACCGGTCGTCGTCCCGCGCGAAGGTGACGCCCCAGTAGTTCAGATCGGTGGACCGGTCGCGCGCGCCGTCCCTGATGAGCGTGAAGGACTCCAGCGACGACAGCTCGGCGCCGGTCCGCGTGTCCAGGATCCCGGTCCGGGTGGACATGCCCTGCCCGGTGTACGACTCGCCGCTGATGAAGATCGTCCAGGACACCATGCGCCCGCTCGGCGACACCCGCGCCCGGCTCGGCAGCCCGCTGAGCGGGATCCGCCGCGTCTCCCGGAACCCCCGGTCGAGCACCACCAGCTCGGTGACCGAGGTCGCGCCCCGCTTCACCGTCAGGCAGACCCCGGTACCGCCGGCCGCGTAGACCCGCACGCAGTCGAGCCGCCCGACCTGCCGCGCCCCGTCCGGCGCATCACGGGAACTGGACGCGACCATCCCGTTCCCGGGACCGGGACGCGCGTCCCGGAAGAGCAGCTCGCCCGGCTTGATCGTCACCGCCCCGCCCGCCGCCGGCCGCGCGCCGCCGCCCTTGCGGTCCCCGTCGCCCCCACAGCCGCCCGCCACCAGCACGACCGCCGCGCCCACCAGCGCCCATCTCCATGTACTCATCAGGCGGCCAACCTAATGAGTTTGCGTAAGCCCAGGCCACCCCATACAGTTAAGACATCGCCGCGGGGTGGAGCAGTTCGGTAGCTCGCTGGGCTCATAACCCAGAGGTCGCAGGTTCAAATCCTGCCCCCGCTACCAGGTAAAAGGTCCGTCTGGTCGCAAGCTGTGCTTGCTCCCCAGGCGGACCTTTTCGCATTTCACCCGGGGGACGACCCCCGGAGCCCCCTGATGTGGGGGCTCCGCCCCCACGCCCCCCACGTTGGCTGGGCTTTTCGGATTCTGTGCGGGTGGTGCCTGGTTTGGGTTCGGGCATTGCTCTCGCCTTCGGCTTCGGAGGGCGTGGATACCCTGGGTGAATGCGGAATGTGGCGGTGGCGGCGGTCGTCGATGTGTGCTGTGTGCTGGTGTTCGTCGCGATCGGGCGGGCCAACCACGAGGAGGCGGCCAGCCTGACCGGGTTCGCCACGACGGCATGGCCGTTCCTGGTGGGGCTGGCGATCGGGTGGGCCGTCACCCGGGCTTGGCGGCGTCCCCTGGCGTTGGTGCCGAGCGGGGTCGGGATCTGGGCCGCGGCCGTTGCGGGCGGCATGGCGTTGCGGGCGGTGTCCGGGCAGGGCATCGCCTTCGCGTTCGTGATCGTCGCCTGCCTGTTCCTCGCGCTGGTGCTGCTCGGCTGGCGGCTGGTCACGCGCCTGGTGGGCGCGCGGCTCTCCGCACAGAAGGCGGGCTGAAGATGCCGGTGCGGGACCTGACGTTCGTCTGGGACGAGTTCTACTGGACCACGCGCATCACCGCGCCCGATCACCCGGACCCGGTGCCGTTGGTCTACGCGCCGGAGGCGCGGGGCGATGAGCCGCTGTCAGAGGCCGAACTCCACACGATCGGCACCGCGGTGGACGACCTGCCCGTCCTGTGGCAGGCGCTCAAGGCACCGCTGCTGACGCACTACGAGGAGTTGCGCGCCGAGCCCGGCGGGCTGGATCCCGAGGATCTGCCGGCGGCCGCGTCGGGTGATGACGTGCTGGCGCTGATGGAGCTCAGCGAGGTGATGGTCCATCAGATCCTCCACGGGGGCCACCCCTATGTCGGTCTGGTGTTCGCCTGTCCGTGGGACGACGAACATGGCCTGGGCGTGCTGATGAACGGGACCCGCACCGTCCAGATCGGCGGCGCCGACACCGCTCACCTGCTGTGGATCGCCCAGCAGGACAGCGAAGCCGGCTGACGCGGGGTCAGGCGCCGATGGCCTTCAGGGCCAGGGGCCAGGAGCGGTGCAGTTCGTCCTGCCAGTAGACCCAGCTGTGCGTGCCCTTCGGGTACAGGTGGGTGGTCACCGGGATGCGCTGCGCCTTCAGCCTGGCCAGGAACGGCTTGGCGGTGTAGTAGCAGAACGCCTCGGCCGGGTCGGCTGCCTGGGCGTCGCGGCGGTCGAGGGGCCCCTTCTTGCCGTCCTTGGCGACGGCGACGTAGAGCTTCGTGCCGCGTAGGCGGGCGGCCTGGGCGACCGGGTCGTGCTGCTGCCAGATCTTGCGTTGGAAGACCGGGTCGCCCCACATGGCGTTCTTGTCGGTGAAGGGGCCGAGGCCCGCCAGGCCGGTCTGCAGGACCTCGGGCGCGCCGGGGGAGAGGGTGGACAGGAAGCCGCTGTAGGAGGCGGCGAACCGGAACATGCCGGGGTGCCGCGCCGCGTAGATCATCGCGCCGTAGCCGCCGGACGACTGCCCGAGCACCGCGCGCTTCGTCCCCGCCCGGTACCTGCTCTCCAGCAGCCTGCGCAGCTCGGTCAGGTGGAAGGTCTCCCAGGCCGGGCTGCCGCCGCGGCCGTAGTTCCACCAGTCGGTGTAGCCGCCCGCGTACCCGCCCTCGGGCATGACGACGATGACCTGGCTGCGCGCGGCCAGCTTGGCGATGTCGGTGCGCCGGTACCAGGCGTCGTAGCGGTCGTTGCCGCCGTGCAGCGCCCACACCACCGGCCAGGTGCGGCGGGACGTGCGCGACCAGCCCTTCGGCAGCAGCAGCCGCACCTTCACCGACTTGCGCATCGCCTTGGAGGCGATGGTGAGGTCCAGTGCGTGGGAGGCGATCCGCTTCTCCTGCACGGTGGCCGCGTCCGCGGGGGCGGCCAGGAGGCCGGCGGTGAGCGCCGTGGCCGTCGTCAGGACGGCGGTTCGGCGGAAGGCGCGCCGGTTCTTCACGGGGGACTCCTCGGGCCTGATGGTGCGGTCCGTGCTGGTTGCGCGACGGTAACAAGGGCGCATGCTGGGGCGGAACGGTTCAGAGCGAACTATTTTCCCGCTTACCTTGTCAGGGACGTCACAAGCGTTCCGGCCCGTGATGGCACGTTCCAGTGCGATGTCCCGGTTGACGCGAACATCCCGTCACTGGTGAAGTTACCCACTGGTCACGTGTGTGACGGTGGGCACGTTTGAAGGGGAGACGATGGCATCTGCGCTGCGCGACTGGCTGGACAAGCCGCACATCGGACGCGGCGTCCACCTGGCCGCCGACGACGGGACGTGGGAGTTCCGCGACTACGGCGACATCGCCGCCGCCGCGCGCCGCACCGCCGCCGCGCTGCTGGAGGAGGGCGTCAAGCCCGGCGACGTCGTCTGCGTCGTGCTGCCCACCGACTTCACCTGCGTGGAGACCTACTTCGGCGTCTGGGCCGCCGGCGGCACCGTCTGCCTGATCACCCCGCCGCTGTTCCAGGACGGCGACGACTACGTCACCCACGTCGCGGCCATCCTGCGCCAGGCCAGGCCGGTGCTCACCATCGCCTCCGCCGACCTGGCGCCGCTCGCCGACCGCGCGCTGGCCGAGGCCGGGCTGGAGGGCCGCTCGCGCGAGCCGCGCCAGGCCGAGGCCGAGGCGCCGGTGCAGCCCGCCGGCGAGCTCGCGCTGCTGCAGTTCACCTCCGGCTCCAGCGGCGCCCCGCGCGGCGTCATGGTCACCTGGGAGAACCTGGAGGCCAACTGCGAGCTGATCGCCCGGATGGCCGGCTACGACGACGAGGACGAGGTCGCGTCCTGGCTGCCGCTCTACCACGACATGGGCCTGATCGGCTGCTTCCTCACCCCGATCTCCCGGCAGGGCCGGCTGCGGCTGATGCGCCCCGACCACTTCATCCGCGACCCCGCACGCTGGATCCGCTGCTTCGCCGAGTCGCACCACACCGCCGCGCCGCCGTTCGCCTACGCCTACGCCGCGCGCCGGATCAAGCCCGAGCAGCTGGAGGGCCTGGACCTGTCGGGCTGGAAGACCGCGCTGATCGGCGCCGAGCCGATCGACCCGCACTCGCTGGAGGTCTTCGCGCGGCTGCTGGAGCCGTTCGGGTTCGAGCGCTCGACGTTCAAGCCCGCCTACGGCATGGCCGAGACGACGCTGCTGGTCACGATGGACCACGTGCAGCGCGACCCGCTCGCCATCCGCCCCGACAGCGAGTCGCTGGCGTTCGGCGAGCCCGTGCGCATCCTGGACCAGCACGTCCTCGGCGCCGACTCGGTCGGCGCGAAGGCCGGCTGGGTCGTCGGCTGCGGCACCCCCGAGGAGGACGTGCCGGTCGCGATCGTCGACGACGAGGGCCGCGAGCTGGAGCCCGGCCGCCTCGGCGAGATCGTCGTCGGCGGCGAGTCGGCCTGCCAGGGCTACTACGCGGGCGCCGAGGGCAAGTCGACCCGGTTCGCGGACGGCAAGGTCTACACCGGCGACGCCGGGTTCTTCCACGAGGGCCAGCTGTTCGTGCTCGGCCGCATGGGCGACAGCATCAAGGTGCGCGGCCGCTCGGTGTACGTGGAGGACCTGGAGGCCAAGCTCGCCGAGGTCACCAAGCTCGGCAAGGGCCGCATCACCGTCGTGGCGGTGCCCGGCGCGGGCAGCAAGGGCCTCGCGCTGTTCGCCGAGACCAACGACGCGCCGTGGGCGGCCGACGTCCGCGAGACGCTGCGCCGCCGCGTCGGCGAGGACGTCGAGGTGACCCTCATCATCGGCAGCGGCCTGATCCAGCGCACCTCCAGCGGCAAGCCGCGCCGCCGCTTCATGTGGGAGCAGTTCCAGGCGGGCCGGATGGACGGCGCCCGCGTCGTGGACTGAACGGCCTGAACCGGGCGCGCCCGTCCCGCCCTCGCGGCGGGGCGGGCGTGCTCGTCTTCTGACAACGTCCGCCCTCTGACAGGACGTGCGTCACTTTGTAAGATCATTTATTGATAATCCCCGGGTTATTGGACACCATGTCGTCAACCCGTGAGAGGTCGACGATGCCCCCAGTTGCCAACGTGCTCCACCGCCTGGGTTCCCGCCTGGGAGCCACCGCCCAGAACGCCCTCGAGGTCGCCCGGTTCGGCGGCCTGGACACCGACGAGGACGCCTCCCCCTACGAGGTCGTGACCGAGCAGCGCGTCTACCGCCTGCGGCACTACTTCCCGGCGGGCACGGGCGAGGACAGACCGGTGATGGTGCTGGTCCCGCCGCTGATGATCAGCGCCGAGGTGTACGACATCTCGTCCCGGGTGAGCGCGGTCGGCGAGCTGTACCGGCGCGGCGTGGACCCGTGGGTGGTCGACTTCGGCGCCCCCGAGCGCGAGCCGGGCGGCCTGGAGCGCACCGTCACCGACCACGTGGTCGCGGTCAGCGACGCCGTCGACCGGGTCCGCGAGCTCACCGGCCGGGACGTGCACCTGGCCGGCTACTCCCAGGGCGGCATGTTCGTCTACCAGGCCGCCGCCTACCGGCGCAGCGCGGGCATCGCCTCGCTGGTCACCTTCGGCAGCCCGGCCGACACCAGCGTCGGCCTGCCGTTCGGGCTGCCGAGCTGGCTGGCCGCCGACGCCGCCGAGCGCATCCCCGACGCGCTGCTCGGCGGCATCGCGGTGCCCGGCTGGGTCACCCGCACCGGGTTCCAGCTGCTCAGCCCGGTCAAGTCGGTGCGCAGCCGGGTCGACTTCGTGCGCCAGCTGCACGACCGCGAGCGGCTCGCGCCGCGCGAGCGCCAGCGCCGCTTCCTGGAGCGCGAGGGCTGGGTGTCGTGGCCCGGCCCGGCGCTGGCGGAGTTCGTGCGCCAGTTCATCCAGCACAACCGGATGATGACCGGCGGCTTCGTCATCGGCGACCGGCTCGTCACCCTGGCCGACATCTCCTGCCCGGTGCTGACGTTCGTCGGCGAGGTCGACGAGATCGCGGCGCCGCCGATGGTGCGCGGCATCCGCCGGGCCGCGCCGCGCGCGCAGGTGTACGAGGCGTCGCTGCGCGCCGGGCACTTCGGCCTGGTCGTCGGCAGCCTCGCGGTCGCGCAGACCTGGCCCGCCGTCGCGGCCTGGGCCCGGTGGCGGGCCGGCGACGCGCAGCTGCCCGAGATCGTCACCCGGGTCACCGGCGACGAGGAGTCGCCCGCGCCGAGCCTGCCCGGCGGGCCCGCCGGGTACGGGCTGCAGCTGGCGCTCGGCGTCGGCACGAGCGCGGTCCGGTCGGCGGCGGGCACCGCCACCCGCGCGGTGCGCGGCACGCAGCAGATCGCCAAGGAGGCGGCGCAGAACCTGCCGCGCCTGGCCCGCCTGGAGCGCATCCACTCCAACACCCGCATGTCGCTCGGCCTGCTGCTGGACGAGCAGGCCCGCGACCGGCCCAAGGAGGTCTTCTTCCTCTGGCAGGGCCGCGCGCACACCCACACCGCGGGCAAGCGGCGCATCGACGCGATCGTCCGGGGCCTGGTCCACATCGGCGTCCGGCAGGGCGACGAGGTCGGCGTGCTGATGAACACCCGGCCGACGGCGCTCGCGCTCGTCGCGGCGCTCAGCCGGCTCGGCGCCGTCGCGGTGCTGCTGCGCCCCGACGGCGACCTGGCGCGCGAGGCGGCGCTGACCCGCCTCACCCGCATCATCGCCGACCCCGAGAACGCCGAGTGCGCCGCGAGCCTGGGCGGCGTCGAGACGTTCCTGCTCGGCGGTGGCGGCGCCGACCGCAAGCTGCGCGGCCTGTCGCTGATGGACATGGAGCGGATCGACCCCGACGAGGTCGAGCTGCCCGGCTGGTACCGGCCGAACCCCGGCCGTGCGGGCGACGTGGCGTTCGTGCTGTTCACCGGCGACGGCGAGCACCTGCGCGCCACCCGCGTCACCAACCGGCGCTGGGCGCTGTCGGCGTTCGGCACCGCGTCCTCGGCGTCGCTGTCCCCGGCCGACACCGTCTACAGCATCACCCCGCTGCAGCACCCGTCGGCGCTGCTGATGAGCCTCGGCGGCGCGGTCGCGAGCGGCGCGCGCCTGGCGCTCGCCACCGCCTACGACCCCGAGACCTTCTGGGACGAGGCGCGCCGCTACGGGGTGACCGTGGCGTCCTACACCTGGACGCTGCTGCGCGACCTGGTGAACGCGCCGCAGCACCCGGGGGAGCGGCACCACGCGATCCGGCTGTTCATCGGCTCGGGCATGCCGCGCGGCCTGTGGCGGCGGGTGGAGGAGCGCTTCACGCCCGCGCGGGTGCTGGAGTTCTACGCCTCCACCTCCGGCGAGGCGATCCTGGTCAACCTGCGCGCCAAGAAGGCCGGCTCGCTCGGCCGCCCGCTGCCCGGCAGCGCCGAGGTGCGGCTCGCCCGCTACGACCTGGAGGCCGCCGAGCTCGTCACCGGCCCGGACGGCTTCGCCGAGGAGTGCGGCCCCGACGAGATCGGCATGCTGCTGACGCGGATCCGCCCGGCGATGATCGCGTCGGCGGCGCGGCCGGTGCGCGGGGTGTTCCGGCCCGAGGACGCCTGGGCCATCACCGGCGACCTGTTCCGGCGCGACGCCGACGGCGACTACTGGCTGGTCGGCCGGGACGCCGAGCTGATCCGCACCGCCGACGGCATCGTCCCGCCGGGCCCGGCCCGCGACGCGCTCGGCGACCTGCCGTACGTGGACGCCGTCGCGGTCTACGGCATCCCGTCCGGCGACGCCGAGCTGGCCGCCGCCGCGATCACGCTGCGCGAGGACTGCCAGGTCAAGCCGGTCGACCTGTCGGAGGCGCTGCTGCGGGTCGAGCCGGAGCTGCGGCCCGCGCTGGTGCGCGTGGTCGACGACATCCCGGTGACCGGCGGGCGCCGGCTGGCCACCGCGCCGCTGCGTGCGGAGGGCGTGCCGGACAAGGCCGACGGCCGCACCTTCGTCCGCGACGACGCGGGCGCCTACCGGCCCCTCACCGAGGAGCTCCGCCAGGCGCTCTAGCGGCGCACGTGGACCGGCTCGCCGTCGCGGACGAGCTTGGGAAGCAGGTCCGCGGTGTGCATCGGGATCCGGACGCAGCCGTGCGACGCCGGGTGCAGCGGCACGTTGCGGGAGCCGTGCATGGCGTAGCCCCGGTAGAAGTACAGGGGCCGGTACATGTAGCCGAGCGGCGCGTGCCGCCAGCCGGCGACGCGGCGCGTCACGTGGAAGTCGCCGGCGGGCGTGCGCCAACCCGGCTTCCCGGTCGCGACGTGGGTGATGAGGACGACGTGCCCGCGCCGGTAGGCGACCAGGAGCTGGCGCCGCAGGTCGACCTCGACGCGGTTGCGCTCCCTGCCGGGCGTCCGCGGTGTGCGCGGGGCGGCGAGGGCGCTCCAGACGGGCCCGTCGACGACGCCGTCCGGCAGCATCCGCTGGACCTTCTGGAACGCCCACACGGCGGCGCGGGTGTCGTCGCCGTAACGGCCGTTCACCGCGCCGGGGTCGTAGGCCAGCGCGCGCAGCCGCTCCTGGAGCGCGCGGACGGCCGGGCCGCTGTCGCCGGGCCGCACGGTGGCGGGGCCGTGGACGGGCGGCGGCCGCCCGGCCGGGTAGCCGATCATGACGGGCATGCCCGGACGGTAGGAGGGGCGGCGCCGGGGCGCGCCGCGCGACACGGCTACCCGGCGCAAGCTTTACCGCGTGCAAGTATGGACTTACGTCCGCGCGGTGCGCTAGAACAAAGTTACAGAAATCGACTTTTTGTCCCTCTGTTCCACCGGAGGTCCCATGGCCCTGCGCGTCCTCGCCACGCCGCCCCCCGGCAGCGGCCTCAAGCCGGTCGTCGGCGATCCCGGCCTCCCCTACATCGGCAACACGCTGCAGGTCATGCGGCAGCCGTTCAAGGTGTCGCGCGAGCGCTACGCCCGCTTCGGCCCCGTCAGCTGGAGCTGGCTGCTCGGCCAGCAGACCATCACCGCACAGGGACCCGAGGCGGCCGAGGCCGTGCTGGTCAACCGGGACAAGGCGTTCGCCAACGGCCCCGCCTGGAGCTACTTCATCGGGCCGTTCTTCCACCGCGGCATCATGCTGCTGGACTTCGACGAGCACCTGCACCACCGGCGCATCATGCAGCAGGCGTTCAACAAGCCCCGGCTGCGCACCTACATGGACGCCATGGCCCCCGGCATCGCCAAGGGCCTGGACGCCTGGGAACCCGGCCACGGCTTCAGGTTCTACGACCACGTCAAGCAGCTCACCCTGGACCTGGCCACCGACGTGTTCATGGGCGTCGCGCTGGACCGCGCCGAGGCCGACCGCATCAACGGCGCGTTCATCGACGCCGTCCGCGCCGGCACCGCCTACGTGCGCCGCCCCGTCCCCGGGCTGCGCTGGCACAAGGGGGTGCGGGCCCGCGCGGTGCTGGAGGAGTTCTTCCGGCGGCACCTGCCCGCCAAGCGCCGCGACGGCGGCGACGACCTGTTCGCCGCGCTCTGCCAGGCCGAGACCGACGACGGGCACCGCTTCACCGACGACGACGTCGTCAACCACATGATCTTCGCGCTGATGGCGGCGCACGACACCACCACCATCACGCTCACCACCATGGCCTACTACCTGGCCAAGCACCCCGAGTGGCAGGAGCGGCTGCGCGACGAGTCGCTCGCCCTCGGCAAGCCCGCGCTGGAGTTCGACGACCTGGACACGATGACCGGCATCGACATGGTGATGAAGGAGGCGCTGCGGCTCGTCGCGCCGGTGCCCGCGCTGCCGCGCCGCGTCGTCAAGGACACCTCCGTCCTCGGCTTCCACATCCCCGCCGGGACCACCATCGTCGTGCCGCTGCTCACCAACCACCACATGCCCGAGTGGTGGCCCGAGCCCGACCGGTTCGACCCCGAGCGCTTCGCACCCGAGCGGCGCGAGGACAAGGCGCACAAGTACGCCTGGGCGCCGTTCGGCGGCGGCGCCCACAAGTGCATCGGGCTGCACTTCGCCGGCATGCAGGTCAAGAGCATCATGCACCAGCTGCTGCTGACCCGCCGGTGGAGCGTCCCGGGCCGCTACACCTGGCCGCTCGACACCACCTCCCTGCCGTCCCCGAAGGACGGGCTGCCCGTCCGCCTCGACCGTCTGGAGCCTCGATGAGCAAGGTCATCGCCATCACCGGAGCCGCCCGCGGCATCGGGTTCGCCACCGCCCAGGCCGTTCAGGCCAAGGGCGCCACGGTCGTCATCGGCGACATCGACGAGCTCGCGGTGAAGGCGGCGGGGGACAGGCTCGGCTGCGCCGCCCACCACCTGGACGTGACCGACCGCGCGTCCTTCACCGCCTTCCTGGAGCAGGCCGGGCCGGTCGACGTCCTGGTCAACAACGCGGGCATCATGCCGATCGGGCCCGTCACCGGCGAGAGCGACGAGGACGCCCGCCGCTGCATGGACATCAACGTGCACGGCGTCATGCTCGGCACCAAGCTCGCGCTGGAGCGGATGCTGCCGCGCGGCCGGGGCCACGTCATCAACATCGCCTCGGTCGCGGGCCTGCTGCCCACCCCGGGCCTGGCCCTCTACAACGCCAGCAAGGCCGCCGTCGTCGCCTTCACCGAGGCCGCGCGGCTGGAGGTCCTCGGGACGGGCGTGCACGTCAGCGCGGTGCTGCCGACGTTCACCAACACCGAGCTGATCGCGGGCACCCGCAACCCGAAGGGGCAGAAGAACTGCGAGCCCGCGGACATCGCGGCGGCCGTCGTCGCGCTGATCGGCAGGCCCCGCTCGGCGGTCACGGTCCCGGCCGGCATCGGCCGCCAGGCGCGGATCGGCGCCCTGCTGCCGGACCGGGTCCGCGAGGCCACCATGCGCCGTTACGAGCTCGACAGGGTGTTCCTGGACTACGACCCGGAGGCCCGTAAGGCTTACGACGACCGAATCCGCGGCTAAGCCTTACGTAGACGGTCGATGATGCCGTCGATGTCGTGCCGGAACATGTCGGGGCGGATCTCGTGCCCGCCGGACTCCTCGTGGGCCTCGTAGGGGATGCCGGCCCGGTCGAGGGCGCCGCGGAACTCCCGCTGGGTGTTGAGGACGGTGACCTCGTTGACCTGCTGCCAGATGCCCTCGGGGGTCGTCCCGGCGACCAGGAGGATCCGCTTGTCGCGGTAGCTCGGGACGCGCTCCATGGGGTTGTCCGCGGTGACCCGCGCCTCGTCCCACGGCACGCCGTAGACGGTCCCGCCGGCCAGGTCCGCGGCGGCCGAGGAGGCGTTGGCCCAGTGCGTGACCAGCCCGCCGAAGCCGCGCAGGCTGGCCGGGCCGGAATGGGTGCTCACCGAGGCGAAGTGCCCGTAGTACTTGGCCGCGTACTTCAGCGCGCCGAAGCCGCCCATGGAGAACCCGGCGACGGCGCGGCCGTCGTACTCGGCGTAGACGCGGAAGTTCGCCTCCACCCAGGGGATCAGCTGGGAGATGTGGAAGGTCTCCCAGTTGCGGGGGCCGACGTTGGAGGTGACGGGGTTGGAGTACCAGCCGGCGTGCCCGCCGTCGGGCATCACCACGATGATGGGCTTGCCGGCCGTCCAGTCCCGGATGCCGGCCCGGTCGAACTCGATGAAGTCCCCGCCGCCGCCGTGCAGCAGGTACAGGACGGGGTAGGTGCGGCCGCTGTCGTAGTCGTCGGGGAGCAGGACGTTGACGCCGGGATTCCAGCCGATCGCGCTGGTGGCGAACCGGTAGTACTTCATGCGGGGGTCGCCCTCGTTGCGGTCGACGATCCGCAGGCCGGACCCGTCACCGGGCGCCGCGCCCGCCGCCGTCGCGGACGCGACGGCGCCCGCGCCGCCGAGGGCCAGCGCCGCGGTGACGCCGCCGGCGGCCTTCAGGACGCCGCGCCGTGACAACCGATGCTGCTCGTTCACTGTGAACTCCTTGGGAGCCATGACCATCCAAATGGTCGGAGTGAGCACGGAACGCAAGGGCCCGCGAGACGCCGGTGCTCCACCGGGCGGGCCCTTTTCAAATAAACAGCAATGTGTGCTTGATGTCCACGTGACGTCGATCATCCGGCGGGCGTACGGCGCGGAACCCTGGGGGCGGACTGTGAACGGCATGACAGGACTCGGCCGCCGGGGAGTGCTGGCGCTCGGCGCGGTGCTGGTGCTCGCGGCGTGCACATCCACCGAGAAGTCCACGGAGAAGCCCGAGGCCGTCAAGCTCCGGACCGACCTCGCGCCGCTGAAAGGCTGGTTCGGCGGACTCGGCCCGATGACCGGCGCGCACTGGCTCCCCAAGAGGCTGGGTGCCGACCGGCCGAAGTCGCGGGTGACCATTCCGGGCCCGACCGATTTCCATATGGTGGGGACCGTCCGGCTGAAAGCGGGCACCGTGGCCGCCATCACCGCGGCGCCGCGGTGGCACTTCCGGCCCGAGGCGCCGGCCGAGCCCACCCCGGAACTCGCCGCGTTCATGCCCGGCAACGCGAAATGGGTCCGGAGCAGAGACTTCGACGACCACCTGGCGGCCGGCAGTTACCAGGGTGCGTTCCACCTCGACCCGCGCACGGACACCGTCTACTTCGACATCCCCGAACCGCTCGCCACCACCGAACCATGACCGGCTACAGCGCGGCGGCCGTCCCGAGCACGTCGAGCACGGCGGCGGTGTCCAGGTAGAAGGGGCGGATCTCGCTGATCAGCCCGTCCTCGAAGGTGAACCACTGCATCACCGAGGTCTCCAGTGCCCGGCCGGTCGCGCGGGCCCGCAGGACTCCCCGGTTGCGGACGACGGCCACGGGCCCGTCGGCGGCGAAGCGCTGCTCGAGGAACTCCAGCGACGTCCACGCCTCGCTCATCGCCGCCATGAACCGCTCGATCCCGTCCGGGCCGGTCCAGGCGCCGCCGTACGGCAGGCTCTCGGCCTGGTACATGACGACGTCGGGGGAGAGATGTGCGGCCATCCCGGCGAAGTCGGCCTTCCCGGGGCCACCGGCGGTCACGTAGGCGGCCTCGGCCGCGAAGAAGTCCTTGAGCGCACTCAGTGAATCGATCATGCCCGGTACGACACCACCACCCGCCTGGCGGTTGCACCCATGCCGCCCGGAGCCGCGCCGATACCGATGGAAGGCCCCCGGCAGCCACGGGGGTGAGGCTGCCGGGGGCCGGCGGCACGGATGCGCGCAGGGGAGGGCGCGGCCGTGCCGGGTTCAGGGCGGCGGGATCGTGAACCCCGCGCGCAGGAGGGCGCCGTGGATGTGTACGGCGCGAATGACGCCGATCTTGCGGATGTCGCGCAGCCCGCCTTTACGGGCGACCTTCAGCAGGTCGTCGATGGTGCGCAGTCCGGCCTGGTGCAGAGGGCGGTCGGTGTTCTCGTCCAGCCCCAGGCAGCGGATCGCGCAACCGGCCCGCACGTCCCGATGCCCTGGCTCATGGGGAGCGTTCAACGCAATGAAGATGGCGCGGGCCGCCAACTCGGCCGATGCGCAAGGGGCACACCCGTCCGGCCACACGAACAGCAACTCGAACACCGACACGTGCAGCCGGTTGAAGGCCCGTGGCGCCGTGTTGCGGACGATCAGGTGAGGCGCCGACTGGGCAGGGGACACCAACCATGCCTCCACTCCGGGGATGTTCTGCAGCGCTTGTGCCAGCGTTATCAGCGGCAGGGCGTGGGCGACCTCGTCTCCGGCGTTCATGCGTTGATCGGGGCCAGGACGGCATACACGATCTTTCCGGCCTGGTCGGCCAGCGGGCGAACGCCCCAGGACCGGGTCAGGTTCTCGATCAGGCACAGGCCGCGGCCCGAGGTGGCATGCAGGTCCGGACGTCGAGGCTCGGGGATCCTGCCGGCGTCCTTGTCCCAGGCCTCGAGCGTCACCGAACCATCGTCGTTCAGGCTCGCCCGGACGACGATGCAGTCACCGCAGGCGTGCGTGACGGCGTTGGTGGCCAGCTCGGAGATCACCAGCCGGGCGATGTCGACGTCCACGCCCCATGACTCAACGGCCTTGCCGACGAAATCGCGGGCCCGCTTGATCGACTCAGGATGCGCCGTGAGCATCGTGGCGCACGGTCCGGACATGATCGCCTCCAGGAGCGGCCGCCCCATGACGGCTCGATACGGGTGCTAGGCCGGAGCAGGGTGTGTCCTGTCCCGGGGAAACTGCGGCCTTCGTTCTGCCCGTCGGTCGTGCCCTGGCGGACTTACGGATCGGGCTGGAGGGGGCCGGGGGCTAACTGCCCTCCAGTTCGGCGGCGGCAAGGACGTTGATCGCCCGGATGGCGCCTTCTGGGAGGCCATACCGGCGCATGGCGGTGGTGTAAGCGGTCCGCCACATCTCTTCTGCGGAATCGGCGGGGAGAAGAAGGGGGCCCGGCTTGATGGCTTTCGTCAAGGAGGAGAACTGATCCGGCGTCATCATCACCGACCTCACCTCCACCCGTCCGACTTGTAGGGAGGCATCGGAGTGATGGCGTGCCGGCCGCTCCCGGACGATCGGGCCTGCGGGTTTCGCGGAAGGGCCGCCTGGCGCCGGGCGTGAGATCCGTGTGCCTCCCGACGCAGCACCAAAAGCAGATACGTGATCACAGCACCCATCACGGCCCCGGCAACCAGCGTGAGGACGACCGCAAGCGTTCGCTCCCGGATCATCTCGGCCATCAGGCCGGTCAGCGCGGTTGTCACGACGACACCCGGTGCAGTCGGGCCGGCAGCTGCTTGGGACGGAGGATGATCTCGTCCTGAGCCATCATCAGAGCGGAAGAATCATTGCTATGGGGTCTGTCGAAGATCATCGAAACTTCCATTCATCCTGACTTCGCGTAGCCCCACAGTGACGCCAGTTGTCGTATCGTTGGAAGGCGCTTTTCCCCCGAGATCGAAGGCTGGGAAAACATGGGTCGCCCCCCAAAGGACCTCAATCCCGACGAATCGTTCGCCAAGCACTATGGGTGGAAGATCAGGACGCTGCGGGAGCGGAAGGGGTGGAGTCAGGAGGAGTTGGCTCGTGAGCTGAACTGCGGAAATTCTCAGGTCAGCCGCCTGGAACTAGGGGAGACTTCCCCTGACAAGGCGACGGCCAAGCTGCTCGACAATGCCTTCGCCACTGACTACTTCACAGAGCATCAGGAAGTGGTCTCCCGGGAGCGGATCCCGCAGGCTGCTCGGTCGCTGGCCAAGCAGGAGGAGCGCGCGAGGGTGATTCAGGCGTTCATGCCCACGCTGGTCGTGGGGCTCTTGCAGATCGAGCCCTACATTCGAGCCCTGGCAGGTGCCAGCACGACGCCCCATCTAGCGGACGAGATCGTCGACGAGCGTCTGCGCCGACAAAAGATCCTGCAAGGGGAGGCGCCTGTCCGCCTTAATGCGATCATGGACTACGCGGCGCTCACCCGGCAGGTCGGAGGGCCTGAGATCCTCTCCAAGCAGCTCGAAGCACTCAAAGGGCACCTGCGGCAGCGCAACATTCGTATCCAAGTCGTGCCGGAACGCATGGCGGCGTACGCTGGCCTGTCAGGCGGGTTCATGCTGATCGAACCTCACCGAGGGCCCCGTGTTGCCTGGCAGGAAGGGGTGGCGGGGAGCGGTCGGATCATCGAGGATCTGGGCATTGTTCAAGGCCTTGAAGACGCATACGATCTGATTCGGACGGCGGCTCTACCCGCTGACGAGACCGAACGGATACTTACGAAGATCCAGGAGTCATTGTGACCGAATTCTCCGCGAGCAACTGGCGTAAAGCTTCGTATTCAGGCGGTGAGCACGGCGGGTGCGTCGAGGCGGGCTCCGACCGCGGCCAGGTGGGCATCCGGGACACGACCAACCGCGCCGGCGGATCCATCGTCATCGAGGCAGAGCGTTTCCGCGGGATCCTGGAGGCCGTTCGCGCAGGAAAGCTCGATCTCTGACCTGAGTTTCCCGCAAGTTCTTGCTCCAGTGGGGCCTTGACAAGGAAAGCGATAGGCCGAATCGGGGCAAAAGCCTTGCTCGAAGGGCCCTCAAGGGCCCTGATCCTCTCGATCATGGAGAGCGTGACATGGCCACACGGTGGCGTAAGTCGTCCCGCAGCAGCTCCACCGGTGGCGATTGCGTCGAACTTGCCGACCTGTCTGGAAAGGTGGGGGTGCGGGACTCCAAGAGCCCCTCTGCTGGCAAGCTGGTTATCGGCCGTGATGAGCTGGCAGTTCTCGTCCGTCGCATCAAGGGCGGCGAACTGAGCCTGTAGTCCCGTAAGACGTCAGGGACCTGCTCCAACGGGACTCTGGTAGGAAAGTGATGGAGGAATTTTGGCCGAATTCTCCGCGAGCAACTGGCGTAAGGCTTCGTATTCGGGCAGTGAGCACGGTGGGTGCGTCGAGGCGGGCTCGGACCACGGCCAGGTGGGCATCCGGGACACAACCAACCGTGCCGGTGGAGCCATCGTCATCGAGACAGAGCGTTTTCGCGGCATCCTGGAGGCCGTTCGCGCAGGCATGCTCGATCTCTGACCTGAGTTTCCCGCAAGGCCTCGCTCCGGCGGGGCCTGCCTTCCTTTCAGGGGCCGATCGGGTTGTCCGGGGAATCCAGCCAGAGGTGCTGGCCCTCGGGCATGACGGTCATTCCGAAGCGCTCGCGCTCTGGACAGCCCCAAGAGACCCAGCGTAGGTAGGCGGCTTCCACCTCGGTCCAAAGCCGCCGTTCTCCGGCCTGGGATACCGCGTAGTCGTCATGACCCGGTTCGTAGTCGGCGACGGCCCAGGAGCCGTCAGGGTCGCGCAAGTACAGCCGGACGCGCCCGTCGCCGATCTCCTCCTCGACCGATGCCACACCGGGCACCATCCCGGCCACGGCCACATCACAGCCGTAGGAGTCCCCCGCAACCGTTCGCGGGTCCACCTTCGTCCTGCTCTGCTCGCCCTCCTGCTGGACGGCGGGGGCATAGTTCTCGAACCTTTGGGAGCGCAGCATCATGTACCCGGCGTTGCCGGTGAAACGGCCGACGGCCCGGCCGTCTGCGGTGGCGGTCAGCCGCGTCCGATGCCCGAAGGCAAAGCCGGGCATCCAGGGGAACACCACCCGCCCGCCGGGACGCAGTTGCCGCACCCAGGCATACGGAACCTCCCGGACACCGCACGTGACGTGCACCCGATCGTAGGGCGCTCCCTCCGGCCAGCCGTCCGCGCCGTCCGCCTGGATCAGGCGCGGGCAGCGCCCGGCCCTCTTCAAGTTCTCGCTCGCGCTGCTGGACACCGCGGGGTCGATCTCCAGGCTGGTGACGTTCTGGTCCCCGAGCCGCTGCGCCAGCAACCCGCTGGTCCACCCGGTCCCGGTGCCGATCTCCAGGACCCGGTGGTGATCCATCAAACCGAGCAGTTCGAGGAAGGCGATCACGATCCCGGGGGCCGAAAGCGAAGAAGTGAAATTCTCCCCGCCCGCCTCCAGTGCGGTCGCGCCATCATCAAGCTGGGTGACGATCGAGGTATCTGAGTAGACCGCCGCCAGCCATGCGGCTTCATCGGTGCCCCGGTCGAGGAGCCGGCCCGGCCCGTCCCCGCCATTGACCCACACCATCGACGGAGCGAACAGATGCCGGGGCACGGCATGCAGCGCCGCGCGCCACTGCGGATCGCTCAGGTGGCCTGAGGCGGCAAGCCGGTCGGCCAACTCCTCGATGTAGCGGGATACCGGCCTCACTTCCCGCCCTTCTTGATCGGACGGTCCCCGTCCGTCGTCGGCTTGGGCAGCTTGATCGGCTGCGGCTTCTCCTTCGGCGCGTCGTGCTTTCCCATCGACCGTGCTCCCTTCACTGCCTGGCGCGGCCCGATGCTGCGCCGTGGAGTCCCCGGACCGTCCCGCTGGAGCGGTGCTCACCCGTGAGTGCTGGCCGATCAGCGGAGATCTCGGGTGCTACGGGCTGCCGGAGCTCATGGCTGTGAGATTAGAAAGCCCTGGTCGGCGACGGCTAGGAGTTTTCCCGAGTTTGCGCGTAGCTACTTCGTGCTGCCTCGATCAAGGCACGGGCGGCATCGCCATATACCGCCATATCGCGAAGCCGAGCGAACAACTTGACAAAGAAGGCCAGTTCCTCCGGACGCCTCGTACGGAAGCCCCCTGTCCACATCTCGCTACGTACCAACTGCTCATCAAAGAGGTAGAAGCCTTCGCCGGCCCGGACGGTTCGCTCTCCCCACGGCGGGATGAGGCCAAGAGCCACGTTCGGCAGGTGCATGACCCGAAGCAGGAACGTGAGTTGCTCCTCCATCACACCGGCGCCCCCGAATCCGTGTTCAAGGACTCCATGCTCGATCACGAAGGAGTAGTTGTTCCGTCCGCTCCCCGCTGTGACGAGATGTTGCCGGGACAGGCGAGCGTCGGCGGCGGCCTCAACATCCGTGAGAGGGGTCCCGTGAAGCCGGGCGCTGGCGGTGAGCACCGCGACGGTGTAGGCGCGTGTCTGGAGGATGCCGGGCACCATGTTCGCCTCGTAGGCCCGGAGCAGTTCAGTGCTCTCATACAAGGGAGTGCTGCGCGACTGGATGTGGATTTGGCCGGCACGCATCTCCCGCCGGTACTCCACCCACATCTGTTCGATCTCCCGAAGAACCGCGATCAGTTCCGGGATCAGATGGGGGACGCCGCAAGCGTCACACCACTTCCTGACGTCGTCCTCAGAGGGGCTCTGCCGGGCGTGCTCAAGTCTGGAGATCTTGGTGTTGCGCATCCCTGACCGGGCGGCGAGTTCCTGCCCGTTCAGGCCGGCGTCCAAGCGGATGTCACGGAGCCGGATGCCGAACGCCTTCTTGGCGGCGGCTGCGCTGTCTGACATCTTTCGGCTCAGGCGCCTGCGCGGTACTCGTCATAGGGGGTCGCCAGCGCCCACGCGGTCTCGAAGGCGCCGATGCAGAGCCGCACGACCTCGGGGTCATGGAAGAGCTGTATCTCCGCCCGCTGGTCGTCACCGCCGAAGACGTTGAAGATCACGATGGCGCCGTCAAGAACGAAGAAGTCATTACCTGGGAGCGGGACCGGCGAGACGAGACGCCGGGGCAGCCACCGCATGGCTTCACCCGCGTCTATCGCAGGTTTGCTGGCCTCAAGGATGAAGCGGTGGTAGTCCGACAAAGGCTCGGAGACTACTTTCACCCGACGAGTGACGACGCCCGCCGCGACCCTTGCCGCCGCTCGTTCCCCCCAGGCGCTCGCCACGTCCTCTATGGACTGCCCCGCCCGCCACGCGCTGAACAGTTCGGCGTCGACGTCGTAGTTGTCCCTCAGCTCAAGCTTGAGGATGGTTCGGGCGGAGCGCAGGAGCTCGCTGCGTCGCTCCGTCGAGATCAATTCCATAGTGCTCCTTGACGTACGTCCGCGCGATGAGGTCCATCAGCGGACCAGGGATCTCACAGAACGTCTCATCGTCCGCCAGGGAATGAAGTTGAGCCGCCACTTCTTCGCCGTGACTCTTGCCCTGTGCGATCCAGCTTCCCCGGTTGGTCCGGTAGAAGGCCGGGCAGTCGTCCAGATCCCCACTACCAGGGTCCTTGCACACAAAAGTAGCGATCAGGCCGTCGTCGGCAGGTGTTCGCATGGGACTGCTTCCTCCCTGGCTGGTGGCACCTGAACAGCCAGGTCCAACCTTCATGCGGGGCGACGGCAGGGTCAAGGGTCACCTACCGCCGGGAATCGGGGCGCGGCCAACAGGGTGGCGCCCTCGCCAGGCTCACGCTGGCGAGGGCAGCGTGATGCGCTGGGTAGGAGGAGCGGCGATCCGGCGGTCAGGTTCGCCGCCAGCACCGCCAGCTCCTGGATGCGGGGATGCGGCCTGGCCGCGCCGTAGTCGATGATGACGACGCGGAAGCGGTTGTCGGATGCGGAGGTGCCACTCGCGCCCATCCTCGACGGGGCCTGCTGCCGTCATGCCCGGAGGGCGCGTCGCGCGGGCCTGGCGCCTCGGCATCCGAACCTCGGGCATCGTTGCCGGACGCCATGGGCGGGTCCAAAAGTGTGAACTGCAGTTGACAGACGCGCGCCGTAGGGGGACTGTGGAGTCAGGTTCACAGTTAGGTGGTGTTGGTGGAACCTCAAGAGCTCGAGACTCCTCCGAGGATCGTGCCGTCGGATCACGCCCAAGCATCATGGGTCTTGGCGGGTGATGCGTTCTATGTGGTCGGTCATGCCGGGATCCATTACGGCTGGCTGGTACGGGAGGGGCATGCGCAGGTCTTCGTGTTGCCGGATGAGCAGGCCACCCGGCACTTTGTTCGGGGCCGGCTGGCGCAAGCGCTGCTGACGGTGCCCGAAAGCAGCCGGGTAATGGGCGTGACCGTGCTGGAGCCAGGCGGGTCCCGCCTGCTGTATGACGCTGCGGTGCTCGATGGCCGGATTGTGGAGGGGGACGGCAAGCGGTTCCTGCTGGCCGAGCACATCGGGCTGAAAGCGGAGGAGCACTACTGCCTGACGGGATTCGATGATGTGGAGATGGCGGCCGGGGCATTCAGCGACCGGTGCGAGCAGGTTGCCGATGAGGTAGAGCGAGGCCGCATCAGCGATTACCCCGACATCGTGGCTGCACATCTGCGCCATCAAGCCGCACGTGCGCGGGGCCAGGTGACCCGCTTGGCTCTGGGGATGGCGGTGCGGCGTGCCTCGGACCAGATGAGGGCCCATCGGCAGATCAGTTCGGTGGCCCATGCCATCGGCGTCTCCCGTGAGTTCCTGCACCGCGTGCTGACCGGAACCGAGTGGGCGCTGCCGGGCTTATCCGAAGTCCAAGGGAAGAGCGGAGGCGGAGAAGACGATGCCTGAAAAGCGATGGGACGCTACCGCGAAATTTATCGTGGCCGCTGAAGATGTGGCGGACGCGGCCGACATCGGCTGCCAGATCATGCGGGAAATGGACGTCGCCGCCCGCGGGGAGCCTCGGGTGGCTCCTGCGGACGGCGACGAACACCGTTGGTGGGTCACTGTCGAGGTGGATCTGAGTCCCGCTGGACGCTTCCAGCCCGATGACGCGGTGTCCCGGATCCGGTACCTGATTCGCAATCTCGACCAGGTGACCTGGACCTCCGACCCCGAGCACGATGAGCGGCGCGCGGTCTATGAGTGGCGCACACCCGATTCCGCTCACGATGAGCAGGAGCACCTCGTCCATTCCGCGGTCCGTGCGGCCACGATCCAGGTGATGCCGGCCATGGCCTGAGCGAGGCCGGCCCGAATCAGACCTTCTCCGGCTTCCCGCAGCTCCAGCCCCGGTAGGTGCTGCAGGTGGTGATCTTGATTTGCCCGAAGGTGGCCGAGTGGCTGTCGGTGTCCCAGTTGACCCCGTGGGTGCTGTGCGGACCGGCCTGGCTGATCTTCTTGTGGTGGGGACTGGTGAAGTGCGAGTAGTCCAGGTACAGGTACGTGGTGCTGTTGCAGGTGCTCCACACCTTGCCCCAGACGTCGATGTAGGCGGGAATCGCGATGCTTCCCCAGCCGCCCCACTCGATCCATCCGTTGAAGCCGCCGCAGTTGACCCGGGGCTTGACCGACTTCTTGCCCTTGCGGGCCTCGGGGCGAGCCTCGGGCCGGACCGCCGGAGGGGTCTGGGCGCTCGGGGACACCGGGATCCGGATCCGCATCTGATGGGCCCCCGGGGTCACCTGAACCTTGATCACGGGAGCCTTTCCGGCGGCGGCCGGCGTGGGCTGGACGGGCTTGGGGGAGACGTCGGCCTGCGCCGAGGGCGCCGGCAGTGCGAGCACTGCACCGGCGGCGACAGCGGCCGAGGTCAGCGCGGTGGTGACTTTCATGCTGGGAGCTCCTGTCAAAGGGATCCGCATGGACAACACCAAGGTTGATCATTGCTGACTGTGATCACATCGATGTGACTACACAAATAGCACTGCCTGAAATAAATGCAGGATTGTGGAAATCACTGACAATGAAAGTGACTTAGAGATTGCTTATCAGTTTGTGAGGCTTTCGCTGCTCGCCATGTACGCTGGATTGTTAATCGAATGACAGGTGGCGGGCTGTCGGCTCGACGGAGGTACTCGGTGGCCGTGATGCATCGAGCATCGGCGCCCTGCTGCCGCGTCGGGCTTGCGTGGCCACTATGCGCTGTTACAAGCACGGCAGGGCATTCCTGGATGATGTTTCGGAAGCCTGCCAGGCCTATGGCGACCGAACCCGCGGCTGAAGCTCACGCCATGCGCGGGCAGGTAATGACGCCGTATCGACACTGAACCATGATCGGCCTCAGGGTGCCTGGTCCAGGTGTTCCAGCGCGGTGGCGGTGAAGGTGCGGACGTAGTGGTCGGGGTCGTCCTGCGCGTGTTCGAGGTGCGGGCGCAGTGCTTCTTGCTCGTCCGGCGTCAGCTTCCGCTGCTTGGCCAATTGGAGGAAGCCCATCGCCGCGCCTTGACGTACCGCGTGGTACGGGTCCTCCAGCAGGCGCAGCCGGGCGGTGAAGCCGACCTCGCCGAACCGTTCGGCGAGGTGCAGGGCGGTGGAACGCACCTTCCCGGCGGGGTTCTGGAGCAGTGTCGGCAACAGGGGGCGCACTTCGGGGAGGTGCCACAGGGCGTCGTGGTAGGCGTCGGCGTGTTCGGTGTCCTGGGTGAGGAGGAGGGTCAGGCGTTCCGCCGTCTGGTTCGCCAGTGCGCGCAGCGCGGGGTCGTCGGCGGCGGGCGGCTCCGGCACGCCGGGCACCCGCTCGGCCCGCCACCGCTCCAGTCGGCTGCGCAGGGGGCTGTCGAACCGCTGGAAGAAGGCGCCGAGGCCGTCGACCGCGCCCAGGCGCACCGGCTCGTCCGGGTCGTCGAGCAGGCCGAGCAGCAGTTCGGCGTCGGGGACGCCGCCGGCGGCGCCCAGCGCGCAGGCCGCCGCGGGTTTCCTGACGGACCGCCGCAGCAGCTCCACCGCCTCGGCCGTGCCGGCCTGGCCTAATGCCATCGCCGCGCTGGACCCGCAGTCGGGATCGGCCAGCCAGGCGGCGGCCGGCGCCACGGCCTCGGGCACGCGGTGCGCGGCTAGCGCACGGAAGAGGATGTTGCGAGCGGGCGGCTCGGTCTCGGCGTCAAAGGCGGCCAAGAGTGCTTGCACCACTCGCGGGTTGGGCGTCCAGAGCCGGAGCCAGGCCGCCTCGCGCGCGGCGGGCTCGGAGTCCGGCCCGATGCCGGGGATGCCGGCCTGGGGTGCGGCCAGCATGTCCAGCGCCCGCCGCCGGGGCTCGGCCGGCGCGGTGCGCACCAGGTCGGCGAAGGCGGCGTCGGCCTCGGGCAGCAGCCGCAGCAGGGACGCCGCGGCCGCCCAGAGCCCGGCATCGGCGCCGGGGTCGGCGAGCAGGGGCGTCAGCGTTCCGGGCGGCACCGGGACCTCGGCCCGCCGCAGCCAGGTGAGCACCAGGAGCCGGTTGCGCAGTTCGGCATCCCCGGCCAGCCGGGCGAAGGCCGCAGCCACCTCGGGGCCGGACGCGCCGAGCCGGTCCAGCACGTTCGCCGCCCGCCGCCGCACCTCGGCGTCGGGATCGGAGCACAGCGCCACCAGCGGATCTACCGGTGCTTGTTCGCCTTGGCGGCCGAGGCCCTGCGCGGCCGCCGCGCGCACCTGCGGCGCCGGGTCCTGGGTCAGGGCGGCCAGCTCGGCGGCGCGCCCGGGAACGCGGCCCAGCCCCTTGGCCGCGGCGGCCCGGCGCGCCGGGTCGTCCGCGCCGATCTCCCGCAGGAAGAACGCGACCTGATGGTCCGCGATCATGGTCACCCCCGCCTAGGGGACGTCCCAGGCACGTGTCCGGTTGGCGCGCGCCTGAAGGGCGGGGGCTAGTTCGAGAGGCGCTCGCCGCAGCGCGGGCAGTGGATGAACTTGCCCATCTTCGGGCGCTTGTCGGCCGCCCACCGCTTGTCGCACTCACCGCACTCGATGGTCCAGCCGTGGCAGCTCTTGCAGTACTCGACGATGGCGGGCAGCGTGACCTCCCGGCCGGAGGCCATCCGGCCGAGGTCCTCGGCGATGGAGGCGCCGGACCGGATCCAGTTGGCCGGGTTGGCCATCATCATCGGCGTGCGGTGGGGGCCCCGGTCCATCCAGTCGCCGTACTCGATGAGCTTCTTGGATCCGCAATGCTTGCATTTGGCCATGCCAGCCCCCGATGCGCAACGTCGGCGTTCTGCCGCGAACGTAACCTCGGGGCCCGGCGCCGTCCATGCTCGTAGGGGAATGGGCATGGCGCATTGCGGCCAGGCGGTCGCCCTTAGCGCGCCGGACCCAGGTAGTCGGAGACCGGGCCGAAGGTGAGCAGGCCGCTGCCCGCTCCGGCGAGTTCGCCTGCGGCGGGGGCCAGGGCGGTGCGGGCGCGGTTCATGGCCTCCCGGTCGTCCAGGGCGATGGCTGCCTTTGCGGTCAAGGCCCACATGGCTTCGAGCATCAGGTCGCGGGGTGGGGCAGGTGTTTCGCGCAGGGCGGCTGCGGCTTCTTCGGGACGGTTCTCCGTTAGGAGCAGGAGGGGACGAACCCAGGGCGCGTACGGGCCCCAGTCGGCGTTCGGCTCGATGATTCCCAGGGACAGTAGGGCTAGGGGGAGCAGGCCTTCCTGTAGGCCGGGCATGCCTGCGCCGTCCAGGTGGGCGGCGGCGGCTCGGTAGGCATCTTCTGCGGGGTGGCCTGTCGCGGCGTGTTCGAGGGCTCGGTACCACTCGGTGAAGACGCTCACCAGCGGCAGTTCGTGGCGTTCCGCTAGGTGGTCCACCGCGGTGGCGTGGGCGGAGGCCGTTGTGAAGTCGGCGAGTGCGCTGCGGGCCTGGATCCGGATGAGGTGGCCGAGCACCTCGTAGCCGACCAGGCCGTGCCGAGTGGACAGGTCGATCAGTTCGGTGCCGATCGCGTCTCTGCGCGGAGCGAGGCCCGTGCGGTCGAAGGTCTGCATGAACACGCCGTTCAGGGCGAACCCCAGCAGCGCGGGGTCGTTCAAGCGGCGGGCGATCTCTTCGGCTTCGCGGGCCGCCTCCGGGCCGCGTGGGGAGCGGGTGCCGCGCGACTCCAGGGCGATGGTGGCCAGCAGACGGGCCCGCGTGGGCTCGGGCGCGCCGGGCAGGGCGCGTTCGGCCGCCGCGACGATCTGCGCCGCCTGGGCCGGGTCGTCGGCGCGGGTCCAGATCGCCGGGACGTCGTAGGCGCCGATCACGCGGGCCGTCAGCTCGGCGTCGCCCAGCTCCTGGGCTGCGGCGATGGCGTCCAGCCGGTGCCGCCGGGCCGTCTCCAGGCCGGCGCCGCCGGTCACCGCGAGCGTGCGCAGCAGCCCGACCGTCGACTCCAGCCGGGCGCGGGAGCCGGCCGCCACGGTGCGGTCGTAGGCAGCCGCCGCCTGCTCCCACACCTCGGTGGGGGCGAGCCGCGGGGCGTGGCCGAGGATGTCGGCCTCCAGGCGGCGAAGTTCGGGGCCCGGATCCAGGCCGAGCTGCTCGGCGAGCAGGGTGCGGGCGCGGCGCAGCACCGCGAGCGCGTCGGCCTGCCGGCCGCTGCGGTACAGCGCGAGTGCCAGCAGCTGCCAGGCGTCCTCGCGCCAGGGGTGCGCGGCGGCGTGCGCGTCCAGGTCCGGCACCGCCTCGGCGGCGCGGCCGAGGTCGAGCCGGGCCTCGGCCAGGCGCTCGACGGCGCGCAGCCGCAGCTCCGCCAGGCGGGCGCACTCGGCGCGGGCCCACGGCTCGTCGGCGAACTCGGCATAGGCGGGGCCGCGCCACAGGCCGAGGGCCTCCTCCAGCCGCGCGGCCATCTCGCGGGGCGGGAGCGAGGCGGCCACCGCGCGCTCGAACTCCCAGGCGTCCACGGCGTCCGTGCGCAGCGCGTAGCCCGGCCCTTCGGTGACCAGCAGCCGCGCCGGCGTGCGGGGCGGACGGTCCGGCTCCAGCGCGCGGCGGAGCGCGGCGACGAAGGTGCGCAGCGCGCCGACCGCGCCGGGCGGCGGCACCTCCCACAGGTCCTCGGCCAGATGCGCGACCGGGACGACCCGGCCGCGCGCGATGATCAGCCGGGCCAGGACGGCGCGATGCCGCGGCCCCCGCAGCGCCACCGCCTCGCCGGAGCCGTCCCAGGCGGCCACCGGCCCCAGCACCCCGAACCGCATCCCGGCCACGTTAGCGCGCTGACCGGATGCTCATTCGCGCCCGGCAGGCTGAGGGTGTTCCACAGAAAGGAAAGTCCATGACTCCCGTCATTCCCGGTTTCGAGTACCACCGTGTCCCCGTCGCGGACGGCGTGTCCCTGAACGCCGCCGTCGGCGGCTCGGGCAGCCCGATCGTGCTCCTGCACGGCTTCCCCCAGACCCACCTGATGTGGCGGCACGTCGCCGCCGACCTGGCCGCCGACCACACCGTGATCTGCCCCGACCTGCGCGGCTACGGCGCCAGCGACAAGCCCCTGGACGACTACGCCAAGCGCACCATGGCCGCCGACATCGTCAACCTCGCCCGCGCGCTCGGCCACGAGCGGTTCGCGCTGGCCGGTCACGACCGCGGCGCCCTGGTCGCTTTCCGCGCCGGCCTCGACCACCCCGAGACGATCACCCACCTGGCCTGCCTGGACGTGCTGCCGACCCTGGACATGTGGGAGGTGATGCACGGCGTCACCGCCGCCGTCGGCTTCCACCTCTACCTGATGGCGCAGCCGCCCGGCCTGCCCGAGCAGATGATCGCGGCCAGCGCGGACGCCTTCTTCGGCCACTTCCTCGACATCTGGATCAACGACCCGGCGGCGATCCCCGCCGATGTCCGCGCCGCCTACCTGGACGCCTGCCGCGAGGCCGTCCCCTCGATCGTCGCCGACTACCGGGCCTCGGCCGGCGTCGACGTCGAGCACGACCAGGTCGACCGCGACGCCGGCAACCGGCTGCGGATGCCCGTCGCGGTCCTCCAGCAGGACTGGGGCGCCGCGCTCGGCTTCGACGCGGCGGCGCTGTGGGGCGCCTGGGCGCCCGACCTGCGGCACGCCACCGTCACCTGCGGCCACTTCATGGCCGAGGAGGCCCCGGACGTCGTCGCGAAGGCCCTGCGCGACCTGCTCGGGGCTTAATCTCGGGGGCATGACCCTGGACGCGTCGCAGCTGGCCGCCGCCCCCGCCACCGACGGCCTGGACACCCGCATCCTGGACGCGGCCCTCGCCGAGTTCGAGGAGCACGGGCTGCGCCGGGTCGGGGTGGAGGACGTCGCCCGCCGGGCGGGGGTCGCCCGCACCACCATCTACCGGCGCTTCACCAACAAGGACCAGCTCGTGCAGGCGGTCATCCTGCGCGAGGTGCGGCTCTTCCTGCTGGCCATCGACGAGGCCACCGCGGAGCTGGACAGCGCCGAGGACGCCGTCGTGGAGGGCTTCGCCGTCGGCCTGCAGGCGGCCCGCCGGCACCCGCTGCTGGCCCGGGTGGTGCAGAGCGAGCCCGAGGTGTTCCTGCCGCAGCTCACCATGAACGGCGGCGCCGTGATGACGGCGGCGCGCGACATCCTGGCGGACCGGCTGCGGCGGGCCCGGCCCGGCGGCCGGGACGAGGGCGAGGACCACGCGACGGTCGCCGAGGTGCTGCTCCGGCTGGCGTTCTCGCTGCTGCTCGTCCCCGGCCCCGGGCTGGCGCTGGAGGACGAGGCGAGCATGCGCGCGTTCGCCCGCGACTACCTGACCCGGATGCTGCGCAAGCCCTGACGGGCCACAACTCGCCGCCCATCATGCTCCGTTTGGACATTCCGATATGTGCCGGTCGTCACGTACGCTCGGCATGTTGAATCTCGTTCTAAAATCGGAGGGGTGCATGGCGATGGCGGCCACAGAGGCCACGGACACGGGGGCCGCGGTCGTCCAGACGGCGTACGGCAAGGTCCGCGGCTCGGTCACGGGAGGCGTCAGCGCCTACCTCGGCATCCCCTACGCCGCCCCGCCCTTCGGGGCGAACCGGTTCCGGCCGCCGCAGCCGCCGCGGCCGTGGGACGGCGTCCGCGACGCGACCGCCTACGGGCCGACCGCGCCGAAGCCGCCCTACCCCCGTCCCTATGACCGGCTGCTGCCCGACCCCGCCATCCCGGGCGAGGACTGCCTGAACCTGAACGTGTGGACGCCCGACCCCGGCGCCACCGGCCTGCCCGTCATGGTGTGGATCCACGGCGGCGCCTTTCGCAACGGGTCGGGGGCCGTCGACATCTACAACGGCGCGAACTTCGCCCGCGACGGCGTCGTCTGCGTGACCCTCAACTACCGGCTCGGCGTGGAGGGCTTCGCGCACCTGCCCGGCGCCCCCGCGAACCGGGGCCTGCGCGACCAGATCGCCGCGCTGGAGTGGGTGCGCGACAACATCGCCGCGTTCGGCGGCGACCCCGGCCAGGTGACGGTGTTCGGCGAGTCCGCCGGGGCGATGAGCGTGCTCACGCTGCTGTCGCTGGACCTCGGCCTGTTCCGCCGCGCCATCGCGCAGAGCGGCTCGGGCGCGGTGGCGCAGAAGCCCGAGGACGCGCTGCTGGTCACCACCGAGATGGCCGCCCGGCTCGGCGTCGAGCCCACGGCGGCGGGCTTCGCCGCGCTCGACCCGGCGGCGATCCTGCCGGTGCAGGCGGCCGTCGCCGCCGAGGTCGCCATGCTGCCCGACCCGGGCCGCTGGGGCGCCAGTACCGCCGCGACCGCCATGTCGCTCGTCCCGGTGCTGGACGGGGAGTCGCTCCCGCACCGTCCCGAGGACGCCATCGCGGCGGGCGCCGGCCGGGACGTGGACCTGCTCATCGGCACCACCACCGACGAGTTCCGGCTGTTCCTCATGCCGAACGGCCTCGCCGCGGTGGCCACCCACGACCTCATCGGGCCGGTCGCGGCCGGAATGGGCTTCCCGCCGGAGGTCATCGCCGGCTACCGCGCCGCCCACCCCGAGCTGACCGCCGGGGAGCTGATCGCCGCCCTGTGCACCGACGGCATGTTCCGGATGCCCTCCATCCGCGTCGCCGAGGGCCACGGGGAGCGGACGTGGATGTACGAGTTCGCCTGGCGCTCGCCGGAGCCCGGCCTCGGCGCCTGCCACGCGCTGGAGCTCGGGTTCGTCTTCGACAACCTGCGCTCGCCCGAGGCCGAGGGGCTGGCCGGGCCGAACCCGCCGCAGGGCCTCGCCGACGCCATGCACCGCGCCTGGATCGATTTCGCGGTGCACGGCGACCCCGGCTGGCGGCGCTACGGGCCGGGGCGGGCCGTGCGGGTCTTCGACGGCGCGGCCGACGAGGTCGTCCCGGACCCGCGCGCCGACGACCGCAGGCTGTGGTTCACAGCTCCTTGACGACGTGCTCGGCGATGGCCAGCGACGAGGTCGCGGCCGGGGAGGGCGCGTTGCGGACGGTGACGACGGGTCCGATCCGGCCGATCCGGAAGTCGTCGACCAGCGACCCGTCGGGGTCCACCGCCTGCGCCCGCACCCCGGCCGGGGCCGGCACCATGTCGGCCGCCGCCAGCTCCGGCACGAACGCCCGCGCCTCGGCAAGGAACGCCCGCTTGACCGCCGACCCGTACAGCTCCTTGATCCCGGTGCGCCAGTGCCGCCGCGCCAGGTGCCGGAAGCCGGGCCAGCGCAGCGTCTCCAGCAGGTCGGCGGCCTGGACGTCGCGCCACCGGTAGCCCTCGCGGGCCAGGGCGAGGACGGCGTTCGGGCCGACGTCGACGCCGCCGTCCACCCGGCGGGTGAAGTGCACGCCGAGGAAGGGGTAGCGCGGGTCGGGCACCGGGTAGATCAGGCCGCGGACCAGGTCGGTGCGGCCGGGGACCAGCCGGTAGTACTCGCCGCGGAACGGCACGATCGCCGGGCCCGCGGCGTCGCCCGCCAACCGCGCCACCCGGTCGGACTGCAGGCCCGCGCACACCACCAGCCGGTCGAAGGCCAGCTCCTCGTGCGGGGACGCCACCACGACCCGCTCCCCGGCCCGCCGCAGCCGCACCACCTCGAAGCCCAGCCGGATCTCGCCGCCGCCGGCCCGCACGTCGTCGGCATAGGCGCGGGCGACGGCCGGGAAGTCCACGATCGCGGTGGTGGGGGAGTGCAGCGCCGCGACGCCGGCGGCGTGCGGCTCGATCTCGCGCAGCCCGGCCGCGTCCAGCCGGCGCAGCCCCGGCACGCCGTTGGCGGCCGCGCGCCGCTCGATCTCCGCCAGCGGCCCCAGCTCGGCCTCGCCGCGCGCGACGACGACCTTGCCGCACTCGTCGTAGGGCAGGCCCTTCTCGGCGCAGTAGTCCTTCAGCAGCCCGATGCCGCGGCGGCAGAGCGTGGCCTTCAGCGAGCCGGGCGCGTAGTACAGGCCCGCGTGCGCGACGCCGCTGTTGTGCCCGGTCTGGTGGACCGCGACGCGGTCCTCCTTGTCCAGGACGGTCACGTGCGCGCCCGGGCGCGTCTCGGCCAGCCGCCGCGCGACGGCGAGGCCGAGGATGCCCGCGCCCACCACGCCGATTCGCAGTTCGGTCACGCCGGGAGCATACGCCCCGAAGATCGCCGGAACCCGTGCGGGCCGGGCGCCGTCATAGAAGGCGCGGGGCTCGCATCTTCACGGGAGATCGGTGCGGGCCCCGCACACGTTCCCCGCTCAGCTGCCGATGCGCTTGCGGCCCTGCGCCCGCACCCGGCGCCGCTGCGACGGGTCGAGCATCAGGTAGCCGGCCGCGGGCAGCGCGACGGCGCCGAGGATGATCAGCGCGCTCAGCCACCACGGGAAGACGAACAGGGTCAGGAAGCCGACCACGACCCCGGCGATCACGACTTTGGTCTGGGTGGACATCTCTCGCTACCTCCGAACGGCCGCCCTGTAGGGACAACGGCCGGACCACGACCGCCGTTCCACGATATGTCGCGAGTTGCTCGGAAAGCCAGCGGCAGGCCGGCGCGCTGATCAGAGCCGCAGGGAGAGCCGCCCGCCGCCGAGCGTGCGCAGCGTCTCGGCGTGCAGCCGCCCGTTGGTGCACACCACGCTGCCGCCGTCGGGGCCGGGCACCCCGGCCAGGTCGGTGAACATCCCGCCCGCCTCCTCGACGATCACCTGCAGCGCGGCCAGGTCCCACAGCGACGCCTCCGGCGCGGCGGAGATGTCGACGACGCCCTCGGCGACCATCATGTGCGACCAGAAGTCGCCGAACGCCCGGGTCCGCCACACCGACCGGGTGAGGTCCAGGAACCGGTCCAGCCGGCCCTGCTCCTCCCAGCCGCCGAGGCCCGAGTACGACAGCGAGGCGTCGGCCAGCTCCGACACCGACGACACCTGGATCCGGCCGGCCCGGTTGAGGTTGCGGCCGGTCCAGGCGCCGTCGCCGCGCGCCGCCCACCAGCGGCGGTTCAGCGCCGGCGCGGACGCCACCCCGACCACGATCTCGTCGTGCTCCATCAGCGCGATCAGCGTCGCCCACACCGGGACGCCGCGCACGAAGTTGTCGGTGGCGTCGATCGGGTCGATGATCCAGTAGCGCTGGCCGTAGCCGGTGCGCCCGTACTCGGGGCCGAGGATGGCGTCGCGGGGCCGGGCCCGCTTCAGCGTGCCGCGGATCTGCTCCTCCACGCTGCGCTCGGCGTCGTCGACCGGGGCCGGGTCCGGCTTGGCGCGGGCGTCCAGTTCGAGCGCGCGAAAGTGCCTGGTCGTGATGTCGTCGGCCCCGTCCGCGAGCACGTGCGCCAGACGCAGGTCATCCGAATAGCCCGCCACGGCGTGCCACGCTACCGCGATCACCGGCCGCGCCGACATACGTACAGGTGGGAAACCCCGGGATCGCCGGAGCGTGGCGTCGGGCGCGCGGGGGGAGCGGGGTGAAAACATGGGCGCATGGCGCACGACCTACCCGGCTGGGTTGCCGAGCTGACCGATCCGCGGCGCGCGGGGACGCTGGACGAGCTCGCCGACCGGCTCGTCCCGCTGGCCGAGCACGCCATCGATGTGTCCCGGCGGCTGCAGACCCAGCTCAGCGAGCTCAACGACCCGTTCAAGCGCGAGGCCCTGTACGGGAGGGTGGAGCGGCTGAAGTCGCGGGCCGGCGAGGCGCTGGACGAGATCACCGCGGAGATCGCCGGGTCCGGCACCGACCGGATCGAGCGGATCTGCTCGTCCTTCGCCGAGCGGGCCGGGCACGCGCGCACGCTGGAGCTGCGCCGCCGGCTGGACGCCGAGGTCGTCGCCGACCTGGACCGGCACCGCGCGCGGGTCGCCGGCGAGGTCGCGGCGCGCACCTCGGCCGCGCTGGAGGACGCCACCCAGCGGCTGCTCACCCAGGTGGAGGAGCTGGCCAAGGCCGTCACCGCGCTGATCCACGAGGTGCTGCCGCTGGCCCGCGAGGGGCTCACCCTGGCCAGCCGCATCTCGGCGCTGTCGCTGCGCGCCCGCCAGGGCGGCCGCGGCCCGATCCCGCCGCAGCTGAAGGACGCCGGGACGCAGACCTCGCAGGCGTTCGAGGAGGCCGTCGGGCGGCTGGAGCTGGAGTGGGCGGCGCTCGGCGCGCGGTCGGCGACGGTGCGGGCCGCGCTGCGCGGCGCCGAGGAGAGCGCCTACAGCCGGGTCACCGCGGAGATGACGCGCTGCGTGGAGGAGCTGGCGCCCGAGCACATGCGGGCGCTGAAGGAGGCCGAGGACCGGGCGCGCACCCTGTTCGAAGAGTCGGCCTAGCTAGACCGCCTGCGGGAAGCGGAACAGGCGGCCGGGGTCATAGGCCGCCTTGATCCTGGCGAGGCGGTCGGCGTTGCCGCCGTAGTAGGCGCGCCGCCAGTCGGCCAGCTCGGGGTCGGCGTAGTTGACGTAGGCGGCGCCGCCGAGGTGCGGCTCCATCGCGCGGTGCGTGCCGCGCAGCCAGTCGCGGTCGCCGGTGGCGGCGAGGTACTGGACGCAGAACAGCCCGGCGCGGTGCGGGAAGGCGGTCTCGTCGGGCTTCAGGCGGGCGACGGCGCCGCCCATGGCGTCCAGCAGCACCGAGCGGCCTTCGGCGTCGCCCGACAGCCGCGCCACGAGGGCGTCGATCGCGTCGCCGGGCAGCGGCCGGTAGGCGATGTGCGACTTGGCGGCGTACTCGGTGCGCGGGTAGGTGCCGTCGCGGCGCTGCCCGGGCAGGCCGCCGGGCGCGTGGCACTGTGCGACGGAGCGTCCCGCGCAGCCCGCCAGCAGCTTCATCGCGTCGACGTAGGGCATGCGGCGGCTGTTCAGCTCCTCGGGGTCGCCGCCGGCCAGGCCCGCCAGCCGGTCCAGCTCCTTGCCGGGGTCGGCCAGGGAGACGCCGACGACCTCCACGGACGGGGTGTCGAGCTGCAGGCTGCTCCACAGCTCGTCGGGCGGCGCCCACCGCTGCCAGCCGGAGATGACCGCGGCGGCCTTCGACCACGGCCACCGGGCCGAGAACCAGGTCAGGTCCTCCCGGCCGAAGGTGCGGAACGTGAACTCCACGGCCACGCCGAACGCGCCGCCCCCGCCGCCCCGCGACGCCCACAGCAGGTCGGCGTCGCGGCCCGCGTCGCAGTCGCGGATCCGGCCGTCGGCGGTGACGATCCGGACCGCCTCCAGCGCGTCGCAGGTCAGCCCGTGCGCGCGGGTCATCGGGCCGAGGCCGCCGCCGAGCGTCAGCCCGGCGACGCCCACGGTCGGGCAGGTGCCGGCCGGGACGCCGGGACCGTCCGCGTACAGGTCGATGAGCCGGACGCCCGCGCCCACCACGGCGCGCTCGCCGTCCGTGCGGATCCGGTCCATGGGGGAGACGTCGACGACCAGGCCGGTCCCGGTGGACCAGCCCGCGTAGTTGTGGCCGCCGCAGCGCACCGCGACCGGCAGCCGCATCCGCTGCGCGAACGCCACGCACTCGGCGACGTCCTGCGGGTTCGCGCAGTAGGCGATGCCCGCCGGGCGGATCCGGTCGAAGCGCGGGATGTACAGGCGCCGGGCCTGCCCGTAGGCGGCGTCGCCGGGACGGACCAGCCGCCCGTCCAGCCCGCGCCCGAGGGCCGTCCAGTCGGCGGGGCCGGCCGGCGTGGTGGCCACGGGCGAGGACGGCGGCGCGCTCTTGCGCGGCGGCGGCGAGGAGGAGCAGCCGGCGGCGGCGAGGCCGGCCAGCAGGAACGTCCGCCGCGCGGGCCTCACCGCGAGGACTCCCGCTCGGCCGCGGCGGGCGCCGCCCAGCTCCCCAGCAGCCGCAGCGCCTCCTCCGCGGGCGACCCGGCCTCGGCCAGATAGGTGACCAGCGTCTGACCGGGATCCTCGGGCAGCCGCAGCGTCTCGTAGTCCAGCACCAGGTCTCCGACGATCGGGTGGCGCAGCGGCTTGCGGCCGCGGCCCTTCTCCTTCACGTCGTGCCCGGCCCACCAGCGCCGGAAGTCGGGGCTCTTCAGCGACAGCTCGCCGACCAGCTCGGTCAGGTAGGGGTCCTCGGGGTCCTCGCCGGCGCGCATCCGCAGGAAGGCGACGGTCTCGCGGGCCTTGGTGGGCCAGTCGGTGAACCGGGACCGCATCTCCTCGTTGAGGAAGACCATCCGCAGCCAGTTGCGGTCGCGGGGCGCCAGCGCGCCGAAGTCGACGAACAGGGCGGCGGCCAGCCGGTTCCAGGCCAGGGTGTCGCCCCACTGCCCGATCACGTAGGAGGGGGCGCCCTCGGCGACGTCCAGCAGCCGCTGCACCTGCGGCCGCACCCGCTCGCGCCGGACCGGCGCCCGCCGCCGCGGCTGCGCCAGGTTGCGCAGGTGGGCGTGCTCGGCGTCGTCCAGGCGCAGCGCCCGCGCCACCGCCCCGAGCACCTCCTGCGACACGTTGGCCGCCCGGCCCTGCTCCAGCCGGACGTAGTAGTCGACGCTCACCCCGGCCAGCTGCGCCAGCTCCTCGCGGCGCAGCCCCGGGACGCGGCGCCGGCCGCCGAACGGGGGAAGGCCCGCCTCCTCGGGGGTCAGCCGGGCGCGGCGGGAACGCAGGAACTCGGCGAGCTCGGACCTTCTCTCCATGACCCCAGTATCGGCCCGCGCGGCCCGCGCAGGGTGGTCCTGTCAGACCCAGGGATGGGCAGGGCACTGGGCGGCCCGCCGCGCCCGGCGCAGGGTGGAGCCCACACCACAGCGAAACGGAGCAACCGATGAGCACCCAGAACGACACCCTGGCCGGCCGCGTCGCCGTCGTGACCGGCGCGTCCAGCGGGATCGGCGCCGCCACCGCCCGCCTGCTGGCCGCACGCGGCGCCAAGGTGGCGCTGCTGGCCCGCCGCGCCGACCGGCTGGAGGCGCTCGCCGCCGAGACCGGCGGCGTCGCGATCCCGGTGGACGTCACCGACGCGGACGCGGTCCTGGCCGCCGCCGAGCGCGTCGCGGACCGGCTCGGCCCCGCCGACCTGGTCCTCAACAACGCCGGGGTGATGCTGCCCGCGCCGCTGGAGCAGGGCCGGTCCGACCTGTGGCAGCGGATGATCGAGGTGAACCTGACCGGCGCGCTGCGGGTCGTGGACGCGTTCGTCCCGGACCTGGTCAAGGCGGCGGCGGACGGCCGCCCGGCCGACCTGTTCAACATCTCCTCGATCGCGGCCACCATGGTCTTCCCGAGCTTCGCGGCCTACTGCGCCACCAAGGCCGCGATCTCGCACTACTCGCGGAACCTGCGCGCCGAGCTGGGCCCGAAGGACGTGCGGGTCACCAACATCGAGCCCGGCATCGTGCGCACCGAGCTGGGCGACCACATCACCGACCCGGGCGCCGCGGCCTGGCTCGCGCAGACCCTGGAGGCCGGGGTGGCGATCGAGGACACCGAGGTGGCGGAGGTCATCGCGTTCGCGGCGGCCCGGCCCCGGCACGTCAACCTGTCCGAGATCACCGTGCTGCCGACCCGTCAGGTCGCGGCCTGACCCCGCCGCCGTCGGCGCGGCGGCTGCCGAACGCCACGGTGCGGCCGGTCCGGCTGACCACGGGCAGCGGGTGGCCGCGCCCGGACCGGCCGCCGGTCTCGCCGCCGTCGGCGATCCGCCGCAGCAGCGACTCGGTCTCCTCCCGGCCCATCCGCCGGGAGGGGTCCTCGCGCAGCAGGCCGCGCAGCACCGAGCGCAGGCCGTCGTCCGGCGCGGCGGCGTAGTTCAGCGTCGCGCCGAGCGACCACAGGTCCGAGACGGGCGTGGCCTTCTGCCGGCGGTGCTGCTCGGGGGAGCGGTAGGCGGCGGTGCCGCCCTGCCCGTCGTCGGTCGCCGCGGTGACGTCGAAGCCGGTGAGCACCGCGCGGTCGGTGGTGAGCAGCACGTTGCGGGGCTTGACGTCGCGGTGCACCACCCCGGCGGCGTGCGCGGCGCGCAGCGCGTCCAGCAGGTCCAGCCCGATCGCGGCGATCCGCGCGGGCGGCAGCAGGCCCTCCTCGATGACGACCCGGTCCAGCGACGCGGCGCGCACCAGCGGCATCACGATCCAGGGCCGGTCGTCGTCGCGGACCACGTCGTGGACGGCGACGACGCCGGGATGGTCGAGCCCGGCCAGGGCGCGCGCCTCACGGAACGCGCGGTCGTACATCCGCTCCAGCCCGGCGCGGTCCAGCCCGGGCGGCAGCGGCACCTCCTTGACGGCGACGGTGCGGCCGAGCACGCGGTCGCGGGCGCGGCGGACCGTGCCGCGCCCGCCGTGGCCGAGCGGCTCCAGCAGCTGGTACCGGCCCGCGATCACCTGCGACATGATCAGCACTTTACGGCGTCGGCGCCCGGTGTGGGGGACTTAGTCGGGTTCTCCGTCGCGGGCGGCGAGCAGCCGGCGCAGGGAGTCCAGCCGGGCCCGGCTGGCGTGGCCGTCCGCGACCCAGGAGTCCAGGCCGCAGTCGGCCTGGCGGTGGTCGCAGAGCGGCGGGCAGCGCTCGGCGGCGCCCTCGGCCAGGTCCTCGAACGCGTTGATCACGTTCTCCGGCTTGACGTGCGCGAGGCCGAAGCTGCGCACCCCCGGTGTGTCGATGATCCAGCCGTCGCGGCCGGGCAGCTCCAGCGCGATCGCCGACGAGGAGGTGTGCCGGCCCCGCCCGGTCACCGCGTTGACGTGGCTGACCGCCCGCTCGGCGTCCGGGACCAGGGCGTTGACCAGCGTGGACTTGCCGACGCCCGAGTGCCCGACCAGCACGCTGGTGTGCCCGGCCAGCAGCTCCAGCAGCGCCGCCGGGTCGCCGCCGCGCTCGGTGACCACGTAGGGGACGCCGAGCGGCGCGTAGGCCGCGACGAGGCCGGCCGGGTCGGCCAGGTCGGCCTTGGTGAGGCAGAGCAGCGGCTCCATGCCCGCGTCGTAGGCGGCGACGAGCTGCCGGTCGATCATCCGGGGGCGCGGCTCGGGGTCGGCGAGCGCGGTGACGATCACCAGCTGGTCGGCGTTGGCGACGATGATCCGCTCGAACGGGTCGGTGTCGTCGGCGGTGCGCCGCAGCGCGGAGGTGCGCGGCTCGACCCGCACGATCCGGGCCAGGGTGTCGGGATCGCCCGACACGTCCCCGACGAGCGCGACATGGTCGCCGACCACGACGCCCTTGCGGCCGAGCTCGCGGGCGCGCATCGCGGTGACGCGGCGCGAGTCCGGCGGCGGAGCCGCCTCCTTCGCGCTTCGGGGGGTGTGGGGGGCCGCCCCCCCACGGGCGGCACCGCCCCCCCGCTCCTCGGGGGTGCCGGCGCCGACCAGGCAGCGGTAGCGGCCGCGGTCCACCGCCGTCACCAGCGCCTGGACGGCCTCGTCGTGCGCGGGACGGATGCGGGTGCGCGGGCGCGAGCCGCGGCGGCTCGGCCGGACCCGGACGTCGTCCTCGTCGTAGTCGCGTGCTCGGCGTGCCAGTGGTCCTACCCCTGTCGTGTGCCGGGCGCCAGCATGGCCGCCCACATCGTGGTGAAGTTCGGGAGTGTCTTGCCCACCGTGGCGGGGTTCTCCACCTGCACGCCGGGAAGGGCGAGGCCGAGCAGCGCGGCGGCCATCACCATCCGGTGGTCGTCGTAGGTGCGGAACAGGCCGCCGTGCAGCGGGCGCGGCCGGATCTCCAGCCCGTCGGGCAGCTCGCGGACGTCGCCGCCGAGCCCGTTCAACTCGGCGACCAGCGCGGCGAGCCGGTCGGTCTCGTGGCCGCGCAGGTGCGCGATGCCGGTGAGCCGCGACGGGGTGGAGGCGAGCGCGGCGAGCGCGGCCAGCACCGGGGTCAGCTCGCCGACCTCGTGCAGGTCGGCCTCCAGCCCGGTGAAGGCGCCCGTGCCGGCCACCGTCAGCGTGCCGCCGGCGTAGGAGACCTCGGCGCCCATCGCGGCGAGCAGGCCGCGCAGCGCGTCGCCCGGCTGGGCGGTGTCCGCCGGCCAGCCCGGCACCGACACCCGGCCGCCGGTGACCAGGGCGGCGCCGAGGAACTGCGCCGCGTTGGACAGATCGGGCTCGATCACCCACTCGCGGGCGGCGATCGCGCCGGGCGCGACCCGCCACACGTCCGGTTCGGTCTCCACGGTCACGCCGGCCTCGCGCAGCATCCGCACCGTCATCTCCAGGTGCGGCGCCGACGGCACCGGCGGGCCCTCGTGCCGGACCTCCACGCCCTTGGCGAAGCGCGGCGCCGCCAGCAGCAGCCCCGAGATCAGCTGGGACGAGCCGGACGCGTCGATGGTGACCGGGCCGCCCTCGACCTCGCCGCGCCCGCGGACGGTGAACGGCAGCGCGCCGCGCCCGTCGTCGTCGATCCGCACGCCGAGCGCGCGCAGCGCCTCCAGGATCGGCCCCATCGGGCGCTTGCGGGCGTAGGGGTCGCCGTCGATCGCGACGTCGCCGGTGGCCAGGGCCGCGACCGGCGGCAGGAAGCGCATCACCGTGCCCGCCAGGCCGACCTGCACGTCCGCCGGGCCGCGCAGCCCGCCGGGCCGTACCAGCCAGTCGTCGCCGTCCTCCGCGACGTCCGCGCCGAGGGCGCGCAGCGCGCCGGCCATCAGCTCGGAGTCGCGGCTGCGCAGCGGCCGGACGAGGCGGGACGGGCCGTCCGCCAGCGCGGCCAGGATCAGCGCCCGGTTGGTCATCGACTTGGAGCCGGGCAGCCGGACGGTGGCGTCGACGGGACCGGCGGCGACGGGCGCGGACCAGGGCTCAGAGGGCATGCGGCCAGGATATCGGGCCGTGATCCGCCCGGGGTCAGGCGCGGGCGACCGGGATCGTCAGCAACGTCCCGCCGCCGTCGACCCGCACCTCCAGCCGGTCCAGGTCCTGCGGGAACGTGGCGGTACCGCCCTGCGCGACGAGCGCGGGCAGCGGCGACCCCGGCAGCCCGTACCCCTTGGCCGGAACCTGCCAGCCCATGACGACGCTGCGCTCGCCGCTGCGCGACACGGCCTCCAGGTAGCAGCGCAGCGGGCCGCGCACGCCCTTCAGTTCCAGCCCGATCTGGGTGCCCCAGCCCTTGCCGGCCAGCCCCACCCGGCCCGACACGCCCGTCCTCGGGTCGCTCGCGGCGTGCTGCTCGCCCGCGACCGCCTGGACGGGCGCGCGGTCACGCCCGGCGGGCGCCGGGTCGCCGCCCAGGGACGCGCCCACCGCGACGCCCGCCGCCAGCAGCACGGCCGCCGCCGCGGCGCCGACCGCATAGGTGCCGCGCCGTGCCCGCCGCCTGTGCAGCCGCACGGGCGGCTCCTCGATCACACCCTCCTCGGGCCCGAGGTCGGCGAGCGTGTCCGCCAGCCCGGCCATCTCCGCCAGCTCGGCGCGGCACGGCGGGCAACCGCGCAGATGCCCCTCGAACGCCCGCCGATCGGGCTCCTCCAGCAGGCCGAGGGCATAAGCGCCGACATCGGTGTGCTCGACCTGAGGGTTCACGAGGTCTCCCCTTTTTCCTGCAGCGAGGCACGGAGCGCACGCATGGCGTAGTACACGCGGGACTTGACCGTGCCGACGGGGACGCCGAGCGCCTCCGCCGCCTGGTTCACCGTGCGGTCCCGCAGCACCGTCTCGGTGAGGACCTCCCGGTGCGCGGGCGACAGCGCCGCCAGCGCGTCGGCCACCGCCAGCCGGCGCAGCACGCCCTCGTACTCGTCGCGCACCGGCACGTTCTCCAGCGGGCCCGCGCCGGACTCCGCCGGCCGCGCGCCGCGCCGCCGCCGGTCGTCGATCACGATACGGCGGGCGACCGTGGTGAGCCAGGGCATGAGCGAGGGCGCGGCCGGGTCCAGCCGGCCCGCGCCGCGCCAGGCCCTGATCATGGTCTCCTGGACCACGTCCTCGGCCCACTGGCGGTCGCCGCCGGTCAGCCGCCGCACGAACGACGACAGGGGACGCTGGTACTGCCGGTACAGCTCGGCCACCGCCGGGCCGCCGGACGCTACGGGCACTGCCATGAGAAGCAGTACGCGCCCGCCGGCCGGCCCGGTTCAAGGCACTTGAGGCTGCGTTAAGCGCCCCTTCGGGGTCGGTGCGCCAAGCGTCAGTGCTTCAGGCTCCGGGCCGTCCGCCGGCCGCCGCGGCGCGCCTCGCGCACCTGCCGGGCCGCCTCCCGCTTGGCGTTCTTCAGCTCCGCCGCGGCCTGCTTGCGCAGGATCTTGCTCTCGGCGCCGGCCTGCACCCGCGCGTCGTGCACCTGGCGGCGCAGCGCGGCGGTGCGCGGCGAGCGGCGCGGCTCGGCCGCCGTCATCAGCAGCGCACCGAACAGGCTGGCGTTCTTCAGCAGGTGGGAGCGCTCGCCGGCGCGCCGCTCGGGGTCGTCCTCGGTCCAGTAGTGGTGCTCGGTCGCCAGCGACGGGACCAGCTGCGCGGCCAGCAGCAGCGTCGTCAGCCGGCGGAACCGGCCCGACAGCAGCAGCATCCCGGTGCCGAGGCTGAGCGCGCCCTCGATCCGCACCAGCGTCTCGGGGTCCTTGGTCGGCAGCCAGTCCAGCCGGTCGGCGATCGGCTTGACGGCGGGGGCGACCAGCTCGGCGCGCGGACGCGGATCACGCAGCGTCTCCAGGCCGGTGATGATGTACGGGGCCGCCACCAGCGGGCGGGCCAGAGTGGTGAAGGGTCGCATGCGGGCTTCATGCCCACCGGTTCGCCCCTCAAGCGCGCTGGATGTCGTCCCCGGCGGGCAGGATGAGGGGCATGTGCGGTCGTTATGCCACGGCCCGGGCCCGCACGGAGCTCCTCGACGAGTTCCAGGTGCGGCTCGACGCCGTCGACAAGGAGCTGGAACCCGACTACAACGTCGCGCCGACCAAGCAGGTCCCCGCGATCCTGGAGCGCCCGGCGGGGGAGGGGGAGGACGCCGAGCCGGTGCGGCAGCTGCGCACGCTGCGCTGGGGCCTGGTGCCGTCCTGGGCCAAGGACCTGTCCATCGGCAGCCGGATGATCAACGCGCGGGCGGAGACGGCGCACGAGAAGCCGTCCTACCGGCGCGCCTTCGCCAAGCGCCGCTGCCTGCTGCCCGCCGACGGCTACTTCGAGTGGTACGTCATGGAGGGGCAAGAGGGGCTGGACAAGAAGAAGCAGCGCAAGCAGCCCTTCTTCATCCACCCCAAGGACGGCGGCGTGATGGCGATGGCGGGCCTGTACGAGCTGTGGAAATCACCCGAGGACGAGTGGGTCTGGACCTGCACCGTGCTCACCACCGACGCGCCCGACGACCTCGGCCGCATCCACGACCGGATGCCGATGATCGTGGAGCCGGGGCGGTGGGAGGCCTGGCTCGACCCGGACCTGACCGACGCCGACGAGGTGCGCTCGCTGCTCGTCCCGGCGATGGCGGGCACGATGGACGCCTACGCGGTCTCCAAGGCCGTCAACAACGTGAAGAACAACGGCCCGGAACTCATACAACCGGCGGTAAGTGGGGATAGTTCAGGCAACCGTTCCGAACCGATGTTCTGATCGCGGCGGGGGCGCGGTCAGCGGTGACATCCCCCCGTTCCCGGGGCCTACCGGGAGGAGTCCAGCGCACCGTGGACGACGCCACCCCCCGCTCCCGCCTGGAGACCATGCTCGCCGAGCTGGACCGTTCGATCGCCATCTTGAAAGGGGAGCACCCCGGACGGGAGGCCTCGGCCGCCGACGCCGGGACGAACCTGACCGACAGCGACCGCGTCGAGGCCGCCCTGACCTCCATGGAGCGGCACCGGGCGGCCGTCCTCGCGGCGCTGGCGCGGCTCGACGAGGGCAGCTACGGGCGCTGCGCCGGCTGCGGGAAGCCCGTCCCCGAGGGCCGGCTGGAGGCGCGTCCCGACGCCGCCCGCTGCGTGCCCTGCCAGGCCAGGCACGACCGCGCCATGCGCTGAGCCGCCCAGCGGTCAGGACCGGCGCGCGCTCGCCAGCAGCTGCACGCCGAGCGAGTCGTCGCCGACGGGGGCGGTCAGCTCGGTGCGCACCAGCGGCTCCAGCGTGCCCGGGGAGCGCTTCAGCAGGTGCTCCACCGTCGACGGCGACAGCACCGTGCGCGGCCGCACCCACTCCACGTCCAGGCCCGCGTCGACCAGCAGCTCGCGCAGCTGGTCGCCGCCGAAGCAGCGGGTGATCGTGCCGTCCGGCCAGGGGATCAGCAGCACCTCGGCGGCCGGCACGTCCGACAGGTGCGCCCAGTAGTTGCGCTCGGCCAGCAGCGCCATGCCGAGGGTGAGCGAGTCGACCGACAGCAGCAGCCGCCCGCCCGGCCGCAGCACCCGGGCGATCTCGCCGACCGCGGCCTCGGTGACCAGCTGCCGCGACAGCGCCCGGTTCTCGGCGATCACCGCGTCCACGCAGCCGTCGGCCAGGAACCCCAGCGTGCCGGAGTCGGCGATCACCCGGTGCACCTGCCCGGGGGGCCGGCCGCGGTGCCCGTTGCGGGCGTGCGGGCCGGGCCGGTCCTGGGGGGCGTGCGGGGGCTGGGGAACGTGCGGGGCGTGCGGCGCCGGGGGGCCGGGCGGCGCGGGCGGCCCGGGCTCCAGCACCTCGATCACGGTGTGCCCGGCGGTGGCGGCCTGCGCGGCGCTGCGCCCGGCGCCGCCGGACACGTCCAGCACCCGCGCGGGCCGGGCGGGCAGCCATTCGGCCAGCTGCGCCTCGGCCACCGCCCAGTAGAAGTCCCAGTAGAGCGCGAGAGGGTCGCCGTCGCCGGGCCCGCCGGACAGGCCGGCGGGGGCGGTGGGCTCGGGAGGACGCGCCGGCACCGGTAGCAAGGGTTTGCTCCTGTTCTAGCCGTGTATGTGACTTCTTCCCCGTCCGGGCCGTCATCACCCTCCGTGCAGAACGGGAGGTGATCCACCGGCGGCGCGCGGGTCCTGCCCTCGACTCCTGTTCCCCGCGCTCCGCGCCACGTGCGCCCGGCCGGGAATCGTAACGCCGTTACCGGTGTTGCACCGTCTCACAACCTGTCCTGCAGTGCCGCCGCGCGATGGAGGATCCTTGATGAGCGCACTCGTTGCCGAACGACCGGAGGCCGTGGTCCGGCCGCCGGCCGGCGACGCGACCGCACCCGGAGGCGTCCCGGTGCCGCGCGGACCGATATCGTCTGTGTCCTACGACGCCACCGGCGTCGCCACAGCCGAGGGGGTGGGTCAGGTTCCGGGCACCGCGGAAACCGTGGAGCAGCGCCAGGAGCGGTTCCAGCGCGATGTGCTCCCGTTCTTGGACCAGTTGTATTCGGCCGCGCTGCGCATGACGCGCAACCCCGCCGATGCCGAGGACCTCGTCCAGGAGACCTTCGCCAAGGCGTTCGCGTCCTTCCACCAGTTCAAGGAAGGCACCAACCTCAAGGCGTGGCTCTACCGGATCCTGACCAACACCTTCATCAACTCCTACCGCAAGAAGCAGCGGCAGCCGCAGCAGGCGGCGACGGAGGAGATCGAGGACTGGCAGCTGGCGCGGGCGGAGTCGCACACCTCCAGCGGCCTGAAGTCGGCCGAGGCCGAGGCGCTGGAGCACCTGCCCGACTCCGACGTCAAGCAGGCGCTGCAGGAGCTGCCCGAGGAGTTCCGCATCGCGGTCTACCTCGCCGATGTCGAGGGCTTCGCCTACAAGGAGATCGCCGAGATCATGGGCACGCCCATCGGCACGGTGATGTCGCGGTTGCACCGGGGGCGCAGGCAGCTGCGCGGGATGCTGGAGCACTACGCCGAGGGCAGGGGACTGTCCCGGACGTCGGCGAACGGGAAGGGTGAGTAGCCATGAGCTGTGGCGACCCTCACGAGACGCCCTGCACCGAGGTGCTGGCGCGTGTCTACACCTACCTGGACGGGGAGCTCGACCAGAGCGGCTGCGGTGAGATCAAGCAGCACCTGGACGAGTGCGGCCCGTGCCTGCGCGAGTACGGCCTGGAAGAGGTCGTCAAGAAACTGGTGGGCAAGTCCTGCGGCTGCGAGCCGGTGCCCGGCGACCTGCGGGCCAAGGTGCTCGGCCGGATCGAGCAGCTGTGCAGCGAGATCAAGCAGGCCGACGCCCCGGCCGAGGCCGCCGACGCGGGCTGACCGCCCCGGGACGACCACCACGGGCTGACCGCCCCGAGCTGACCGCCCCGAGCTGATCACCCCGAGCTGACCACCACGGGCCGGTGCGGCCGCCCCGACCTCGGTATCGTGCGGGGATGCGCGTACTCGTCACCGGCGCCGCCGGGTTCATCGGCTCCCATCTCGTCGACCGGCTCGTCGCCGACGGGCACGAGGTCGCCGGCCTCGACGACATGTCCGGCGGCGCCAACGAGCGCGCGGACGTCGAGCTGTGGCGGATGGACGTGGCCGACCCGGCCCTCGCCGGGCGGCTCGCCGGGTTCGCCCCCGAGGTCGTGTGCCACCTGGCGGCCCAGGTCAGCGTGCGCAAGAGCGTGGACGACCCGCGGCACGACGCCCGCGTCAACGTGCTCGGCACCGCCAACGTGCTGGAGGCCGCCCGCGCCGCCGGCGCCCGCAAGGTGGTGTTCACCTCCAGCTGCGCGGTGTACGGGGTGCCGGACGCGCTGCCGGTCCCCGCGGACGCCGAGCTGCGGCCCGCCTCGCCGTACGCCGCGTCCAAGGTCTCCGGCGAGCTGTACGCGCGGATGTACCGCAGGCTGCACGGGCTGGACTTCACCACGCTGACCCTCGCCAACGTCTACGGGCCGCGGCAGACGCCCGAGGGCGAGGCCGGCGTCATCTCGATCTTCACCGACGCGCTGCTGGCGGGCCGCCCGACCACGGTGTTCGGCGACGGCACGCAGACCCGCGACTACGTCTACGTGCTGGACGTGGTGGACGCCTTCGCCCGCGCCGCCGGCCCCGACGGCGGCGGGCGGCGCTTCAACGTCGGCACCGGCCTGCAGACCACCGACCGCGAGCTGCACACCCTGGTCGCGCGGGCGGCGGGCGCGCCCGACGACCCCGCGTTCGCGCCGCCGCGCCTCGGCGACCTGCCCGCGATGGCGGTCGACCCGGCGGCGACCGAGCGCGAGCTCGGCTGGACGGCCCGGACGGACCTGCGCGCGGGCCTCGCCGAGACCGTCCGCTGGGCCCGCGAGCGGACGGGCTGACCGATGGCGGCGGTGAAATTCATGGCCACGTCAAGAATGCACGTGCAAAGCGTTTGTGCGCACACTCTCGGTCCATTTTCGGGGCCATTGGTGACACGTGGTGACGATTAGTTCACGCTTTGCTCACGATTCCCGTCATGCCTGTGTGACCTGCGTCTCTCGCGTTAGGCTTGGGCCGAAATCAGTGAGGGGGACCGGGTGCGCCCCCGCCCCGGCGGAGCTCGCCCGTCCGGGCCGGTACGGCCCGGGGTCCCCATGCGCCTGGGGGGAGAATCGCAGTCATGCTCGGTCTCGTGCGGATCGGTCGCGGCACCTGCGGGCAGGCCGGGGCACCGGCGTCGCTGATATCCAAGCCCATGGGCGTGTCCTGGGTCTGACGACCCGCGGCGGCCCGCTCATGAGTCACTCCCGACGGAGGCGGCGATGCGTGGACTCCCTCTGGCTGCCTGGGTGTACGTCTGCGGGGTGGTCGCGCTGGCGGCCTGCCTCATCGCGACGGCGCCCCTCACCGCCCTGGACTGGCGCACGCTCGCCGTGCTCGCCGTGCTGTTCCTGGTCTGCGACTCCGCGCCCGCCCGGCTCAACGTGGCGCGCGCCCGCGTCTCGCTGAGCTTCGCGGCCGGCCTGGCCGCCGTGGTGCTGCTCGGCCCGGCCGGCGCGGCGGTGCTCGGCGCCGTCGCCGTCGTCACCGGCCAGCGGATCTTCGCGCCGGTCAAGCGGCTGTTCAACGGCGCGCAGTTCGCGCTCAGCGGCTACACCGCCGGGGTCGTGTTCGACCTGCTCGGCGGGCACCGCTTCGAGCGCGGCCAGGGCGACTGGGTGGTCAGCGTCATCGGCCCCTTCCTCGGCGCGCTCTGCGTGTTCGTGCTGGTCAACCTGACGCTGACGGCCGGCATCCTGCTGCTGGCCAAGCAGGAGACGCCGCGGGTGCTGCTGCGCGAGAGCGGCCAGCTCGCCGTCGGCTGCCTCGGCTACGGCATGTTCGGCCTGCTCATCGCGGGCCTGTGGCCCGGCATCCAGGCGTTCGCCGCGGTGCTGGTGCTGCTGCCGCTGTTCATCGCCCGCTGGGCGTTGGAGCAGGCGCACGCCCAGCAGCAGGCGCACGCCGCCACCCTCGCCGCGCTCTGCCAGGCGGTGGAGACCAAGGACTACTACACCCGCGGCCACTCCGAGCGGGTGTCGCGCGGCTCGGTGATGATCGCGCAGGAGATCGGGATGCGCGCCGACCGGGTCGAGGCGATCCGGATGGCGGGCATGCTGCACGACGTCGGCAAGCTCGGCGTGCCGACCAAGGTGCTGCAGAAGGACGGCCCGATGACCGAGGAGGAGTTCGCCGCGATCCAGCTGCACCCGATGCGCGGGCTGGAGATCGTCCGCGAGATCGGCTTCCTGGACGAGGCGCTCGCCGGGATCATGCACCACCACGAGAAGATGAACGGCCGCGGCTACCCGATGGGCCTGGCCGGCGACGAGATCCCCGAGTTCGCCCGGGTCATCTCGGTCGCCGACGCCTTCGACGCGATGACCTCCACCCGCGCCTACCGGGCCGCGCGCAGCGTCGAGGAGGCCGTCCAGGAGCTGCGCGCCAGCGCCGGCGACCACTTCGACCCCGAGATCGTCGAGGCGTTCCTGCGCGCGCTGGAGCGCGACGGCTGGGAGCTGCCCGACCCGCCGGTGCTGCCCGACGACGACGTGGTGGAGACCACCCGCCAGGACCACGACGACCCGAGCGAGCCGATCCGCGTCGCCCGCGACGGGGTGCCGCGATGACGATGCGGATGGATCCCCGGCGGGCCCGCGCCGGGGCGCTGGCCGCCGGCCGGATGGAGACCGCGGGGCGGCCCGGCTGGCAGACCGTCGACTCCGGCCAGGTGCTGCTGGCCGCGTTCGCCGCGCTCGGCGTGCTGGTGTCGGTCACCGAGGTCGCGGTGGTGCACCCGGTGCAGACCGACGTCGCGGTGGTGTTCGGCGTGCTGATCGCGCTCGGCGAGCTGTTCCGGATGGTCATGCCGGGCAACCGCGAGGTCGCCCCCGTCGCCGCCGCCGGCGCCATCGGCTACGCGCTGCTGGTCGGCGTCGGCCCCGAGGGCGGCGGCCGCATCGCCGCGCTCGACGTCGTCCCGGCCGTGCACTCGGCGTTCCAGGTGGTGGTGGTGACCGCCGCCGGGATGGCCGTCGGGTCGCTGCCGCACGTGCTGGTCGGCCGCGCGTTCCGGATGGACGCGATGGCCCGGCGGCTGATCACCGTCGCGCTCGTCGCGGTGTGCTTCCGGCCGCTGCTCGCGCTCGGCCTGGACTGGCCGCTGCTGCTCGTGCTGATGGGCATGGTCGTGGTGGCGTCCTGCTTCGCCGACGTGCTGATCGCCGCGATGATCCGGGCCGAGGCGGTGCGGGCCCGGTTCGGCATCGCGGTGCGCGACGAGATCTCGGTCAAGGCGCCGCTGTGCGCGGCGACCAGCGCCACCGCCATGCTGATCGCGGTCGCCACCACGGTGATGGGCCCGGCCGCGCTGCTGGTGTTCACCGTCCCGATCCTGGTGACGCAGTTCGCGTTCCGCCGCTACGCCGGCATCCGCGCCACCTACCTGCAGACGGTGCGGGCGCTGTCGCGGGTCACCGAGGTCGGCGGGTACGTGGAGACCGGGCACTCGCGCCGGGTGTCGCGGCTGGCGGTCGCGATGGGCCGCGAGCTCGGCATGTCCGAGGAGGACCTGCTGGAGCTGGAGTACGCCGCGCTGATGCACGACATCGGGCAGCTGTCGCTCGGCGACCCGATCCCCGGCGGCGCGACCGTGCTCGCCTCCCCGGCCGAGCAGCGCCGCATCGCCGAGCTCGGCGCCGAGGTGATCCGCCAGACCGGGGTGCTGGACCGGGTCGCGCACATCGTCCGGCTGTCGTCGCACCCCTACCGCACCGGGCACGGCGAACCGCCCGGGCCGGCCGCCGAGCCCGCGCCGGGCCGGCCGCTGCCGCCGCCGCTGGCCAGCCGCATCATCAAGGTCGCCAACGCCTACGACGACCTGGTCGGCGACTCGGCCGACCGCGACCGCGGCGCGGCCGTGCTGGAGCGGCTGCGGCTGGACTCGGCCGCCGAGTACGACCCGGCCGTGGTGGAGGCGCTCAGCCGGGTGGTCGACCGGCGGCCTCGCCTGTGACGGGCCCGCCGCCGCGCGGCACCGCCGCGGGCCGCTCCGCGTTTCCTCCCGTCATGCCCGGGAAGCACCGGCCCTGACGCAACTCGGGACGCGTCCTTGTCGCAGACATGGCCGGTTCGGGGGCCGCGACCCCCCTGACGTCGGCCAGGATGGTGCGGTCCCGCCAGAACCCATGAAGGAGAGTCCGCAGGTGTTCGAGTCCGTCCTCGTGGCCAATCGCGGCGAGGTGGCCAGCCGTATCGTCCACACCGTGCGCGCGATGGGCCTGAAGGCCATCGCGGTGTACTCCGAAGCCGACGCCGGCCTGCCGTACGTGGCCGAGGCCGACGAGGCGATCCTGATCGGCCCGCCGCAGCCCGCGCGCAGCTACCTGAACGCGCCCGCGATCCTGGAGGCGGCCGTCCGCACCAACGCGCAGGCGATCCACCCCGGCTACGGCTTCCTGTCGGAGAACGCCGAGTTCGCCCAGGCGGTGCTGGACGCGGGCCTGGCCTGGGTCGGCCCGCCGCCGCTGGCCATCGCCCGCATGGGCAACAAGATCAACGCCCGGAACCTGATGAAGGAGGCGGGCCTGCCGGTCGCGCCCGGCGTCTGGGAGCCGGTGCCCGACGAGGACACCGCCGCCGAGGAGGCCGAGCGCATCGGCTACCCGGTGATGGTGAAGGCCGCCGCCGGGGGCGGCGGCATCGGGATGGGCGCCGCCCGCGACGAGGCCGAGCTGCGCGCCGCGTACCGGACGGCCCGCAGCCGCGCCGAGCGCTTCTTCGCCGGCCCCGACATCCTGGTGGAGCGCTACATCGAGGGCGCCCGGCACGTGGAGGTCCAGATCCTCGGCCTGGCCGACGGCACCGTCCTCGCCCTCGGCGACCGCGACTGCTCGGTGCAGCGCCGGCACCAGAAGGTCGCCGAGGAGACGCCCTCGCCCGCGTTGTCGCCCGAACTGCGCGCCCGGATGCTGGCCGCCGCGATCCAGGCCGGCCAGACCGTCGGCTACCAGGGCGCCGGGACGGTGGAGTGCCTGGTCGACCCGGCCGCGCAGGAGTTCTACTTCCTGGAGATGAACACCCGGCTGCAGGTCGAGCACCCCGTCACCGAGCTGGTCACCGGCATCGACATCGTCGAGCAGCAGCTGCTGATCGCGGCCGGCAAGCCCGTCTCCTTCGACGAGCCGCAGCCGTCCGGGCACGCGATCGAGCTGCGCGTGTACGCCGAGGACCCGCGCCGGTTCCTGCCGAGCCCCGGCCGGATCCGGGTGTGGGAGGAGCCGGTCGGCGAGGGCATCCGCATCGACGCCGGGTACGCCGAGGGCAACACCGTCACCCCGTTCTACGACCCGCTGCTGGCCAAGCTGTGCGTGCACGGCGCCGACCGGCCGGCCGCGCTGGAGCGGGCCCGTGCCGCCGTCGCGGCGTTCCGCATCGTCGGCCCGACCACGAACCTGCCGTTCCTGGCCGAGCTGCTGGACGACCCCGAGTTCGTGGCCGGCACCTACGACACCGGGCTCATCGCGCGCATGCGCGCGCGATGAGCCCCCGCGGGGGCCTTCCGGCCACCACGGCGCCGGGTGCGGGTAAGGTGCCGCTCGTGGAGACCTACTGTGACCGGTGCGGCGAGCCCGCCGCGGCCGGCGGGCACGAGACGTGCCTGGTGGCGCGGGCCATGGAACCGCCGCGCTATTGCGCCGAGTGCCGCCGCCGGCTGATCGTCCAGGTGACGCCGACGGGCTGGACCGCGCGTTGTTCGCGCCACGGCGAGGTGCACAGCACCCCGGCCTAGCCCGGCTGGTCAGAAGTCCAGCGCGTAGGTGACCAGGTCGACGCCCGGCAGCGGGGCCCAGTCGCGGTCGGGGGTGCGGACAAAGCCCATGCGCTCGTACATGCGGTGCGCGTCCACCATGTTCCGCTGGGTCGACAGGCGCAGGCCGCGCAGCCCGGCGGCGCGGGCGCGGTCGGCGCACGCCTGCACGAGCGCGCGCCCCACGCCCTGGCCGCGGGCCCGGCCCAGTACGGCCAGCATCCGGAACTCGCCCTCGCCGGGCCCGGCGAGCTCGGCGTAGGGGCTGCCGGGCGGGCAGTAGGCGACGGCCCCGACGAGGTCGCCCGCCAGTTCGGCGACGAGCAGTTCGGCCTTGGCGGCGCGGTCGGCGGCGTCGCGCAGCGTCGCCACGTAGCCGGACGCGGCGTCGATGAGGCCGCTGTGCACGTACACCTCGACGGTCAGCTCGCCGACCTTCGCGTAGTCGGCGGCCCGCGCCTCGCGGACCACGACGGACGTCTCAGGCACCGGTCTTTTCCCCCATTCCGGACATGCTGGGCCGGATCAGGGTACCGGCGGGCCGCCGTGGGAAGCTCGTAGTCGTTAGGGTCTTGACGACGCCCGCGGCGCCCGGTTGATTGGCAGATGGCCGGTCCCCTGCACCGCTCTGGAGGCGTCATGCCGGTTCCCCGCTCCATCCTCGGCAAGGGCGACGTCGCCGACCTGGACCTGGCGGTCGTGGCCGGGGCCTGGCCCGCGGGCCTGACCGGGCACGTCGTGATCAGCACCTCCGACCAGCGCACCCACCCCGTGCACGCGTTCTTCGGCGACGGCATCATGATCCGGCTGGCGCTGCGCCCCGGCACCGACGGCGCCCCCGCGGGCCGGTTCGCGTGGCGGCCGCGCGTCATCGACACCCCGTCGGTCCGGCTGCGCCGCAAGCGCCCCGACCTGTTCACCGCCGGGCCGGTCGGCACCAGTTCGCCGTGGGGGTTCGTCAACGCCGCCAACACCGCGCCGCTGCCGTGGGGCGACCGGCTGTTCGCCACCTGGGACGCGGGCCGCCCCGTCGAGGTCGACCCGGTCACGCTGGGGTTCGTCGCCGAGGTCGGGCAGCGCGACGGCTGGAAGCCCGCGCTGGACCAGGCGGTGCTGCCGCTGGTCTCCACCTCCGCGCACCCGGTCGTCGACCCCGAGCGCGACTGCCTGTGGACGGTCAGCCGCGACGTGATGACCGGCACCGTGTGGGTGATCCGCTACGACGGCGAAGGCAAGCACGTCCGGCGCTGGCGGGTCGAGGACGCGGCGCTGCCGCAGGCCACCCACACCATCACCCAGACCCGCGACTGGCTGGTCCTCGCCGACACCGCCTACAAGGTCGACGCCGAGGAGATCTTCGGCGGCGAGCGGACCGCGGCCAACAACCCCGACGGGCCCGTCCTGCTGATCCGCAAGGACGACCTGGTCCCCGGCCGCGACAGCGTCGCCTGCACGCGGTTCCGCATCGCGCCCGAGGTCAACCACTTCTACGCCCGCTACGACGACTCGGTCGGCATCGACGTCGTCATGGAGCACACGCCGGGTGTCGACATCGGCATGTACCTGCGCGAGGACGACCTGGACGCGTTCGGCCGCCCCGTCGACCCGGCGCTGCGCGGCATGTACTGCCACGGCATGACCCCGGCCCTCACCACCGTGCTGCGGTTCGACCCCGCGACCGGCCGCGTCACCGAGCACGCCCGCGCCCGCGACCCCGAGCGCTGGTGGCAGGCCGAGCTGTCGGCGATCGACTGGAGCATGGAGGGGCAGCTGAACCCCACCCGCCACCACCTGGTCTTCCTCGGCTTCCACCCCGAGGCGGTCAACCAGCGCGCGCTCGCCAACTACGGCGACCGCGTCGACCGCGCGCTGTTCCCCAAGGAGGAGACCCCGGCGGTGCTGGCGAGCCTGGACCGCGACGACCTGAAGCCGCTCAGCGAGTGGACGTTCGCGCTCGACGACTACCCGACCTCGCCGGTCTTCGTCCCGCGCGGCCTCGGCGCGCCCGGCCGCAGCCGGTACGCGGGCGCCGACCCCGGCGGCCACGACGGCTACCTGGTGGTGGCCGTGCACAACGACGACCGGTTCCGCGTCGAGGTCTTCGACGCGGCCGACGTCTCGCGCGGCCCGGTCGCCGTCCTCGCGCCGCCGCACGGCACGACCGTGCCGTTCCTCATCCACGCCGCGTGGATGCCCGCAGCCGTGCCCGCGCCCGCCGGCCTGGACCGGCTGCGCTTCGCCGACGACCTCGACGAGCGGCTGGACCAGCTTGACCCCGAACTGGCCGCCGTCGCCCGCGAGGTCGCGGACGAACTCGACGCCGGTTAGGACCGGGTGAGGTCCGCGCAGGTGGACTCGTCGGGGAGCAGCGGCCGGAGACGCACCGAGTAGACCTTGCCCTCGCTGCGCCAGCGGTCGCCCTGCCCGGCGAGCCGCTGCGCGGCCCCGGCGTCCTTGCCGGTGAGGACCGTGCAGCGGCCGCCGGCGGCCGGCACGCCCTTGCCGAGCGGCGCGTAGGGCCACGGCCTGCCGTAGGCGGACTGGTCGGCCAGTTCCCCGGTGAGCACCGCCAGCCGCGCCGGCGTGTACGCGCGTGCGGGCGCCGCCTGGTCCGACGCCGGCCAGCCCCTCGGGTCGAGCCGCTTCCAGAACCGCACCGCCGGGAGGCCGCCGTGCTCGTTCGGCTGGGCGACCTTGGTCGTGGCGCCCTGGAAGCGGATCTGCAGCACCAGCGCGTCGGACACCTCGGGGGAGTCGACGCTCCTCGGCCGGGCGAGGCCGGCGGCGCGCGCGTCGGCCAGCAGCCTGCGCAGCGCCTCCGGTCTCAGGCGGTACTCCTTGCCGCCCGCGACCGCGCGCCCGTCCCCGTACAGGGAGAACTCCGGCATGGTGCCCGGACCGCCGAGACCGGCGATGCCCCCGGTCATCCGCCAGCGCAGCACCAGCCCGTCCCCGGAGACCGGCTCGGGCGTAGCCGGCAGCGCGGAGTACGACTCCTTCGGCCCCGGCCTGTCACAGGCGGTGAGCGCCGCCCCCGCGACGAGCGCCACCACGATCCCCCGTCCGAACACGTTCCTGAGTGATGCGGATGGATCGGCCATACGCCTTGGACGGCCCGCCGGAACCGCCGGTTCCCGGCCCGTACAAAAAGGCGCCGCCAAGACTGTGGGGATCGGCTGGCGCCGCCGGTCCGGGCGCGCGCTACTCTGCGGCACGTGAGTGTGCTCGTGGTGACCGGGACCTGCACCGGGGTCGGCAAGACCGTCGTCACCGCCGCCCTGGCCGCGCTGGCCGCGGCGCGCGGGGCGTCGGTCGCCGTCGTCAAACCCGGCCAGACCGGGATGCTCCCCGGCGAGGCCGGCGACCTGGACGACGTGCGCCGGCTCGCCGCCGTCGACGACCTGCACGAGTTCGCGCGGTTCCCCGACCCGCTGTCGCCGGCCGCCGCCGCGCGGCACGCCGGGCTGCCGCCGGTGCGCCTCGCCGACGTGGCGGGCCGCGTCCGCGAGCTGGCCGGGACCCGCGACCTGGTGCTGGTGGAGGGCGCGGGCGGCCTGCTCGTCCGCTACGACGAGGAGGGCGCCACCATCGCCGACCTGGCGCGCTGGCTCGGCGCCGCCGCCGTCGTCACCGCCCGCGCCGACCTCGGCACCCTCAACCACACCGCGCTCACCCTGGAGGCGATGGCGCACCGCGGCGTCCAGCTCGCCGGCGTGGTGATCGGCTCCTGGCCGGCCGCGCCCGACCTGGCCATGCGCAGCAACATCCGGGACCTGGAGACCATCGCGGCCCGCCCGCTCGCCGGCGCGCTGCCGGCCGGCGCGGGCGCCCTGGACCCCGCCGAGTTCCTGACGGCCGCGCACGCCGCGCTCGCCCCGGCGTTCGGCGGCTCTTTCAACGCTGCTACCTTCCGCGACAGCAATGGCCCCAACAAGGAGAACCAGTGACCGACATTCTCGAGGTCGCCCGCCGCCAGGTGCTGGAGGAGGGCACGGGGCTGACCGCCGCCCAGGCCCTGGAGTGCCTGACGCTGCCCGACGACCGGCTGGAGGAGCTGCTGGCGCTCGCGCACGAGGTGCGCATGCGCTGGTGCGGCCCGGAGGTCGAGGTCGAGGGGATCATCTCCCTGAAGACCGGCGGCTGCCCCGAGGACTGCCACTTCTGCTCCCAGTCGGGGCAGTTCGAGTCCCCGGTCCGCTCGGTGTGGCTGAACATCCCCGAGCTGGTCGAGGCCGCCAAGGAGACCGCCAAGACCGGCGCCACCGAGTTCTGCATCGTCGCCGCCGTCCGCGGCCCCGACGAGCGCCTGATGAGCCAGGTCCGCGACGGGATCAAGGCCATCAACGAGGCCGTCGAGATCAACATCGCCTGCTCGCTCGGCATGCTCACCCAGGAGCAGGTCGACGAGCTCGCCGCGATGGGCGTGCACCGCTACAACCACAACCTGGAGACGGCCCGCTCCCACTTCCCCAACGTGGTCACCACCCACTCGTGGGAGGAGCGCTGGGAGACCCTGCGCATGGTCAAGGAGGCCGGGATGGAGGTGTGCTGCGGCGGCATCGTCGGCATGGGCGAGACCGTCGAGCAGCGCGCCGAGTTCGCCGCCCAGCTCGCCGAGTTGGAGCCCGACGAGGTCCCGCTGAACTTCCTGGCGCCGCGCCCGGGCACCCCGTTCGCCGACATGCCCCTGGTCGAGGGCACCGAGGCCCTGAAGACCATCGCCACCTTCCGCCTCACCCTGCCGCGCACGATCCTGCGCTACGCCGGCGGCCGCGAGCTCACCCTCGGCGACCTCGGCACCCGCGGCGGCATGCTGGGCGGCATCAACGCCCTGATCGTCGGCAACTACCTGACGACGCTCGGCCGCCCGGCGGAGAAGGACCTGGACCTGCTGGTCGAGCTCCAGATGCCCATCAAGGCCCTTTCCAAGACCCTCTGATCAGCCTGCGGAGGTGAGTGCGGCCTCTTCGCGAGGCCGCCTCACCTGCCAGGGGCCATCCAATGCCCGGCCTGTTCCAGGCAGACAAGGGCGTCGGCGCGGGACAGAGCATCGAGCGAGACCTGTACGCAGACGGCATCCGGGTCGTCCGGATCCTCCAGCGGCTCCACAAGCACGTCGGCTTTGTCGGGGGAAGCAGAGGTAATCCCTCATCTCCTCGCCTGTCATCGTCCTGGCGTTCTCGGGATAGACGATGCCGTGGTATCGCACGTGCAGTGTGAGCGGCTTCAACCTGCCTTCGGCAGGGGAGACGGGCTCATCGGATGCCAAGGTGGGCTTGCGCGGATTCGCATTCCGGATATGGAAGATCAGCACTCGTCCCACGTGTTCCAATGCACGGTCGGGATCTCCAGGTCGATGGGTTCCGGGAGGTGGACGGTCTCACTGAACTTCCACGATTCCTCATGCAGATAGGCCGCTGACTCCTCATCCGGGATGGAGTAGAGGAAGGTACGGGCCACCTTCGGGTCGCGGTCGATGAGCAGGTAGTAGGGAATCCCTGACGCGGAGTACAGATTCCATTTGTTCTTGAGGCTCCGTGCCGCAGGCCGCCGGTCGGTCGTCGCATTGCGCGGCGAGGTGATCTCCACGACCAGTTCGACCTGGTCGGCAACGAGTTTCTTCACCCGGTCCCTGCGGACGGCGAGGGCCATCTGCTTGTCGAGGATGCTCAGGTCCGGAACGGGGCCCTTGCGCGCGCCGACGAGGGACACTCCACTGCCGATGTCTGCGTCCCAGGGGAAATCCGGCCGGAGCATGGCGGCGCGATCTATCTCGCGCACGATGTCACGGACCATCCCGTTGTGCTGGGGGGTCGGGGCGGGGGACACGACGACCTCATCTCCGATGACTTCAACCCTCGAACCTTCAGGGATGAAAAAGTGATCACCGAGTTCGTCGTCCACCCAAAGCTCATACAAGTCCGGCAAAGCCGTCGGGTCCTGGTAGCGGACCAGCATGCTCTCCGGCTCGACCTTCGTCTTCACGTTCGGCGACTCCTCCCTCACGATCTGCTCCGGTCATCGTAGGGAACACGTGTTCTGAGCGTACCCAGAACGCAAGGAGCCGTCGCGGAAAGTAAGCGGCCCGCCGCCGAGCAGGCTCAGTGGCGGCGCAGGCGGGTGATGAACTTGTACCGGTCGCCCCGGTACAGCGACTGCGCCCACTCCACCGGCTGTCCCGTGGAATCGAACGCGTGCCGCGACAGCAGCAGCATCGGCAGGCCGACGTCCACCGCGAGCAGCTGCGCGTCGTGCGGGGTCGCCAGGACGGTCTCGATGGTCTCCTCGGCCTCGGCCAGGTGGACGTCGTAGGCCGTCGCGAGCGTCTCGTACAGGGAGCGGTGGCGGGGCAGCTCGCGGCGCAGGCCGGGGAAGCGGCGGGCCGGCAGGTGCGAGGTGTCGATCGACATGGCCTCGCCGTCGGCGAGGCGGAGCCGGTGGATGCGCAGCACACGGCCGCCGGGGCGGATGCCGAGCAGGGCGGCCAGCCGCTCGTCGGCGCTGACGTAGCCGATCTCCAGGATGCGGGTCTCGGGGTGCAGCCCGTGGTGCCGCATGTCCTCGGTGTAGCTGACCAACTGCAGTTCCTGCGACACCTTCGGCTTGGCGACGAAGGTGCCCTTGCCCTGGATGCGCTGCAGGCGGCCCTCGACGACGAGCTCGGCGAGCGCCTGGCGGACCGTGGTGCGGGAGGTCTCGTACTTCTCGGCCAGGGCGCGCTCGGGCGGCAGCGGGCTGCCCGGCGGGAGCGACTGGATCAGCTCGACCAGCAGCTCTTTCAGCTTGTAGTACTTGGGGATGCGGGGGGCCGGGGTGGCGTAGTGCTTGCCGAACTCACCGAGTGAGGCGCGCTCGTAGCCGGCCCGCTCGAATTCGCCCCCGTGCCGGGGCCCGCCCCTGACCTCCGTCACGGCCTCTCCTCACGTTCATCACCGGTTGTCCCCGATGTTACGTGTGAAGACTACGGCCGGTAGAGCGTGCGACCGCCGCCAGGGCTCCGTGGAGCGTTGTGAGGTCGGCCTCGCCCAGTGTGGCACGTGCGGTGATGCGCAGGCAGGCCCGTCCCTTCGGCACCGACGGTGGCCGGAAGCAGCCGACGCGGGCGCCGTGCCCGGCGCAGATCCGCTGCGCGTCGAGGGCGGCGTGCGGTTCGCCGAGGAAGACCGGGACGACGGCGGCGGCCGGCGGGGCCGTCTCCAGGCCGAGCCCGGCGGCCATCGCGGCGATGCGGGCGGCGCGGTCGCGGGCGCGGCCGGGCAGGTCCGGCTCGGCGGCCAGCACGTCCAGCGCGGCGAGGGCGGCGCCGGCGGCGGCCGGGTTCAGGCCGGTGTCGAAGATGAACGCGCGGCCGGTGTCGACCAGGGCGTCGATCACCTCGGGGGCGCCGAGGACGGCGCCGCCCTGCGCGGCCAGCGACTTGGACAGGGTGAGGGTGAGCACCACGTCCGGCTCGCCGGCGAGCCCGGCGGCGTGCGCGGCGCCCGCGCCGCCGTCGCCGACGACGCCGAGCGCGTGCGCCTCGTCCACCACCAGCAGCGCGCCGTGCGCGCGCGCCACCCGGTGCAGCTCGGCGAGCGGCGCGACGTCGCCGTCCACCGAGAAGACCGCGTCGGTGACGACGAGGGCGTCCTCCTCCTCGCGCTCGGCGAGGGTCTGCGCGACGGCGCCGGTGTCGCCGTGCGGGACGACCACCACCCGCGACCGCGACAGCCGGCAGGCGTCCACGATCGAGGCGTGGTTGACCTGGTCGGACACCACCAGCACGCCCGGCCCGGCGAGGCCGGCGACGGCGCCGAGGTTGGCCAGGTACCCCGAGGAGAACACCAGCCCGGCGGCGCTGCCGGTGAGGGCGGCCAGCCGCCGGTCCAGCTCGGCGTGCAGCGCGGTGGTGCCGGTGACCAGCCGCGACCCGGTGGACCCGGTGCCCCACGCGCGGGCCGCGGCGACGGCCCCGGCGACCAGCCGGGGGTCGCGCGACAGCCCGAGGTAGTCGTTGGAGGCCAGGTCGAGCAGGCCGTCGTGGTCGGCGGCGCGCGGCCGCAACGTGCGGCGCAGGCCCGCCTCGGCGCGGCGGTCGGCGGCGGCCCGCAGCCGGGCCAGGGGGTCGCGTGCGGCGGTCATGCCCCCGATCCTGCCAGGTCATCGCCGGGTCGGCGGTACCGGATCGGGTGCGCGATGATTGGAGGGTGCCTACGTTGACCGATCTGGTGCGCGACCACACCGACCTCACCGACAACGACCTGGAATGGCTGCACGCGCTGGTCTCGGACTGGCAGCTGCTGGCCGACCTGTCGTTCGCCGACCTGCTGCTGTGGGTGCCGCTCAGCGCGTCTGCGACGCCGCCCGCCGAGGCGGGCCGGCCCCGCCCCCCGGTGCGCGACGGCGTGCCCGGCTGGGTGGCGATCGCGCAGATGCGCCCGACCACCGGCCCGACGGCCTACCCCGAGGACCTGGTCGGCAAGGTGGTGCGGACGGGCCGGCGCGGCCTGATCGACGTGGCCTGGCGGGAGCGGCGCATCGTGCGCGAGGGCGACCCGGAGTGGGGCAGCGGCATCCCGGTCCGCGAGGAGTCGATCCCGGTCCGGCGCGGCGCCAAGATGCTCGGGGTGATCCAGCGCAGCACGAACCTGTCGTCGGCGCGGACGCCGTCCCGGCTGGAGCTGACCTACCTGCAGAGCGCCAGCGACCTCGCCCAGATGATCGCCGAGGGCCGGTTCCCGGTGCCGGGGGAGGAGCCGAACCTGGTGCGCTCGCCGCGCGTCGGCGACGGCCTGATCCGGCTGGACCGTAGCGGCAAGGTCAGTTACGCCAGCCCGAACGCCCAGTCGGCCTACCGGCGGCTCGGCTTCCCCGCCGACCTGGTCGGGGAGTCCATCGGCGAGGTCACCGCGCGCCTCTGCGACACCGGCGAGCCGCTGGAGGAGGCGCTGACCGTGGTCTTGTCGGGCCGCGCCCCGCGCGAGGTGGAGGTGGAGGCGCACGGGTCGGTCATGCAGCTGCGCACCATCCCGCTGGTGGTCGCCGGCACCCGGATCGGCGCGATCATGCTGTGCCGCGACGTCACCGAGCTGCGCTGGCGCGACCGGGAGCTGATGACCAAGGACGCCACCATCCGCGAGATCCACCACCGGGTGAAGAACAACCTGCAGACGGTCGCGGCACTGCTGCGGCTGCAGGCGCGGCGGCTGCAGATCCCCGAGGGCCGGGCCGCGCTGGACGAGGCGGTGCGCCGCGTCGGCTCCATCGCGATCGTGCACGAGACGCTGTCGCACACCCCCGACGAGCTGATCGACTTCGACGACATCGCCGACCGCGTCATCACCATGGCGGGCGAGGTGTCCACCCCCGAGACGCGGGTGGTGCCGAAGCGGACCGGCTCGTTCGGGGTGCTGCCCGCCGAGATCGCCACCCCGCTGGCGATGGCGCTCACCGAGCTGCTGCAGAACGCGCTGGAGCACGGCCTGGCCAAGCGGGACGGCACCCTGGAGGTCGTCGCCGCCCGCTACGGCGAGGGCGCGCCGGGGCCGGGCGGCGTGCGGGTGTGGGGCGACTGGCCGGGCACCGCCGCCGACGGCGTCGCCGACGGCCCGGCGGCGCCCGCCGAGGGCGAGGGCCGCCGCCTGGTGACGGTCGTCAGCGACGACGGCGTCGGACTGCCCGCCGACTTCGACATGGACAGCAGCGACAGCCTCGGCCTGCAGATCGTGCGCACGCTCATCGTGGGCGAGCTCGGCGGCCGGCTGGAGTTCCGCCGCCGCGACGGCGGCGGCACCGAGGTCGTGGTGGACGTCCCCCTCGACCAGCAGCACCGCCCGGGCCCACCGCGGTAGCGGGAACGACGAGAGCCCGTGGCGGGTGCCACGGGCTCTGGTTCGTCGTCGCGCTGGATGCTGTCCGGCCTGGGGTTCGGACGCGGCGCGGGCTCGGTGCTTCGCGGATCGTGGTCGGGCCGTTCCTGTTCGCGGGCGGTCAGGCGCCGGCGTTGGCGCGGGCCCGGGCGCGGGCCGTGCGGCGCTTCAGCGCGCGGCGCTCGTCCTCGCCCATCGCGCCCCACACGCCCGAGTCCTGGCCGGACTCCAGCGCCCAGCGCAGGCAGGCGTCGGACACGTCGCAGCGTCGGCAGACCTGCTTGGCCTCCTCGATCTGCAGGAGCGCCGGCCCGGTGTTGCCGATCGGGAAGAACAGCTCGGGATCCACGTCACGGCAGGCTGCCTCGTGGCGCCAGTCCATGCGGTCCACTCCTTCGTCAGCGGTGGCGGTCGTCCACTCAACTTGTGAACGGTTTCACATGTCGCGAACACCCCAGGACACAAAAATTTGAGTCATGGGAGATTGTCAGGCGGCGCCGCGGTCAGGGTGCTGACGGCACAGTGGCCCTGTCGGCCGGCGCACTTTGAGCGTGTCAGGGGCGCGCGGGCACACGCAAGGCCTTGGAGAAATGTTTCGCAAAGTATGGGTGTCGCATGTGTCACATCGGCGGGTCGCGACCGTTGCTTTCCTGTTAACAGAAGGCGGGCGCGGCCTCAGATGACGATACGTATCGCCTTCGGCACCGAACGGAAGGTGATGCTCTCCTGCTCGCCCAGGTAATCGCCGTCCAACTGGAAGGCGATCGGACGCTCCGCACGCAGTGTGACCTGCGACGCATCATGCACATTGGTGACATGGCGTCCCCGGACCGGATGGGTGCGCGCCGTCAGCATCCGGCCGACCGTGCCGAGCACCGGCATCGTCCCGAGCGAGCGGACCCCGAACACCTCCAGCCCGCCGGTGAAGTTCGCCTTCGGGCTCGGATTCACCGGAAGGGGGCCGAGAAAGGTCCACGGGGAGGTATTGGAGACGAACGCAAGAAACAAACCCGATTGATCGGGGCGCCCGGGAACTTCCACCGTTAGCGCGGGACGGCGCCGATCGGTTCCGGCATAGAAATGCCGGACGGCGGTGCGCACATACAGCGAAGGGTCGGCGCGGGCGCCCGCCAGGCGCCGCCGCTCCACCTCCCGGACGACCTCGGCGTCCAGCCCGACCCCCGCGCAGAACGTGAAATAGCGGTCGGTGCCGTCCGGCAGCGACGCCGTGCCGAGCCCCACCGTGCGGTGCCGGCCCGCCCGCAGCGCCGACAGGACCGTCCGGATCGCCGCGACGGGGTCGTTGGGCAGCCCGAGCGCACGCGCGAACACGTTGGCGCTGCCGCACGGCAGCACGGCCAGCGCGGGGACCTTCGGCGACGGCCCCTCGGCCAGCAGCCCGTTCACCGCCTCGTTCACGGTGCCGTCGCCGCCGAGCGCCACCACGACGTCGTAACCCTCGACGGTGGCCTGCCGGGCCAGCTCGGTCGCGTGCCCGCGGTGGCCCGTCTCGGCCACGGCCAGGTCGAGGTCGCCGGAGAAGGCCCGCACCAGCACGTCACGGGCGGTTCGGGAGGTGGAGGTCGCCTTGGGATTGGCGATGAGCATCGCGCGCACGGCGTCAGGGTACCGACCGGTCGGCCCTGCCCCGGTTCCGGTGGGGGCCGCACCCGGACAGGCGAGTAGGGTTTCGGGTTGTGTCGAAGCGTCCTGCCACCGTCTACGCCGCCGCCGCCCTCGAGGGCGCGGAGGGCCTCGCCGCCGTCGGATTCGGCGTCTTCGTCGGCGTGGAGACGGCCATCGGATCGGCCGTCGACCCAGCCAGCGCCATCGGCGTCACCGTGCTGGCCCTCGCCGGCGGCATCGCCATGCTGTTCTGCGCCCGCGGCCTGCTGGCCGGCGCCCAGGGCAGCCGCGCCCCCACGGTGCTCACCCAGCTGTTCGCGCTGCCGGTCGCCTGGTCCCTCTGGCAAAGTGACCAGCCTCTCATCGCGATCCCGCTCGGCATCGTGGCGATCGCCACCCTGGTGCTGACGCTCAGCCCCCCGAGCACCGCCTGGCTCGTCCAGGAGCACGACGCGGACGAGGCCGAATCCGGGGGCGAGGACGAGGCCGCGGACTCACCGGCCGGCGGCCCCCAGCGCCACGACTCCTGAGACGGCGGATCTTCAGAGGCCGCGCCCTCTCTGAGCCCGCGCCCTCTCTGAGGCCGCGCCCCCTTTGAAGCAGCGCCCCCTTTGAAACGGCGTTCTTTCTGCGGCCGCGCTCTCCTAGGCAGCGCCCCTCTGAGGGCGCGCCCTTCCAAGCTGCCTCTCCTCTGAGGCCTCTCCTCTGAGGCCGCGCCCTCTTTGAAACAGCGTTCTCTCTGCGACTACGCTCTCCTAGGCCGCGCCTCCTGAGGCCGCGCCCCTGAAGGCGTGCCCTTCCAAGCTGCCTCTTCTCTGAGGTCGGGCCCTTGCGAGGCGGCTTCTCTCTGTGAGGCCGGGCCTTTTCCTGCGCGGCGGCGTCCCTCTGGGAGGCCGAGGCCGCGCCGGGCGGCTTGGGGCTGCGGCTCCTCGGGACGGACCTTCGAACGGCGAACGGGCCCCGCGTGTGTGCGCGGGGCCCCGTTCTTCGTTCTGCGGGCTGTTACTCGTCGGCGGTCAGGCCGTCGCGCAGCTGTGCCAGCGTGCGCGCCAGCAGGCGCGACACGTGCATCTGCGAGATGCCGAGCTCCGCCGCGATCTGCGACTGCGTCATGTTGCCGAAGAAGCGCAGCAGCAGGATCTTCTTCTCCCGTGCGGGCAGCTTCTCCAGCAGCGGCTTGAGGGACTCGCGGTACTCCACGCCCTCCAGCGACTCGTCGATCATGCCGAGCGAGTCGGCGACCGCCGGCGCGTCCTCGTCGCCGGAGTCGGGCGCGTCCAGGGACACCGTGGAGTAGGCGTTGGCCGACTCCAGTCCCTCCAGCACCTCCTCCTCGCTCATCTGCAGGTGCGCCGCCAGCTCGCTGACCGTGGGCGCCCGGCCCTCGCGCTGCGCCAGCTCGCTGATCGCCTTGGTCAGCGACAGCTTCAGCTCCTGCAGCCGGCGCGGCACCCGCACCGCCCAGCCCTTGTCGCGGAAGTGCCGCTTGATCTCGCCGACGATCGTCGGGGTCGCGTAGGTGGAGAACTCCACCCCGCGCTCCAGGTCGAACCGGTCGATCGACTTGATCAGCCCGATCGTGGCGACCTGGATCAGGTCGTCCAGCCACTCGCCGCGGTTGCGGAACCGCCGGGCCAGGTACTCCACCAGCGGCAGGTGCAGCTCGACCAGCTGATCGCGGATGCGCTGGCGCTCGGGGTCGCCCTCGGGCAGTTCGGCGAGCCGTACGAACAGGGCCCGGGCCCGGGCGCGGTCGGGGACCGCGCTCGTGTCGGAGCGCTCTACCGCGGTGCTCTCGCCCGCCACCGTCGTCTTCTCCGTCACGGGGCCCCCGCCGCACCGCGGCGCTTCTGCAGCGTCACGGTCACCCGGTCGTCCGCGCCGGCCTGCGCGTCCACCTCGCCGGCCAGCGACGACAGCACCGTCCAGGCGAAGGTGTCGCGGCTGGGCTCCTGCCCGTCCACCGTCAGCACCGACACCGAGATGCTCATCGCATCGCCGGTCAGCTCGAACTGGCAGGTCAGATCGGTTCCGGGGACCGCCTGCGGAAGCAGCATCGCGCACGCCTCGTCGATGGCGATGCGCAGGTCCTCGATCTCGTCCAGCGTGAAGTCGAGCCGCGCGGCGAGACCGGCGGTCGCCGTGCGCAGCACCGAAAGGTACGCGCCGGCCGCCGGCAGCTTCACGGTCACCACATCGCGCACGGACAACTTCGTACTGGCCGCCATTGCAGCGGTTTCCTCGGTCACGTCACTCCTCGTGGGATGGTCCCGCTGCTTCGAAAGTACCGCCTGCGGGCCGCGGATCGGTCATTCGCCGCGCGTGGCTTTCCCACCAATGTCCGCGCCGACGTGTTCGAACGCGCCGCAAACCGGCATCACGGGAGAAAAACATCACTCACCCCGGCAGTTCCGCCGACCGCTCCCGGGCGAGCGCGGGGATCGCGTCCCCGGTCAGCCGGTAGACGGTCCACTCGTCCTGCGGCCGCGCCCCGGCCGCCCGGTAGAACTCGATCGAGGGGGTGTTCCAGTCGAGGACCGACCACTCCACGCGCCCGTAGCCGCGCTCGTCGGCGATCCGCGCCAGCTCCGCCAGCAGCGCCTTGCCGTACCCCTTCCCGCGCATCGCCGGGTCGACGTACAGGTCCTCCAGGTAGATGCCGTGCCGGCCGAGCCAGGTCGAGAAGGTCAGGAACCACAGCGCGAACCCCACCACCTCGCCGTCGTGCTCCACGACGTTGGCGAACACCTTCGGCTCGGGGCCGAACAGCGCGGCGCGCAGGTCCTCCTCGGTGGCCCGCACCTCGTGCAGGGCGCGCTCGTACTCGGCGAGGTCGCGCACGAGGCGCAGGATGGCGGGCACGTCGCCGGGGGCAGCAAACCTGATCATGCAGCTCAGGCTACCCGCCGCCCCCGGCGGCGCGCTCAGCCGGCTACCAGGTGGTCGGCTTGGTCTGCGTGTACAGCCACGCGTTGAACAGGCCGTCCAGCTGCTTGTGCGAGATCCGCTCGGCCAGCGCCACGAACTGCGCCGTCGTGACGTTGCCGTTGCGGTTGGCCTTCGTCCACGCCTTCAGCAGCGCGAAGAACGCCTTGTCGCCGATCCGCTCGCGCAGCGCCTGCAGCGTCATCCCGCCCCGGTAGTAGGGGGTGAGGGTGAACATCTGGTTCGCGCCCGGGTCGCCCGTCTTGCGGGCGGTCCACAGCTCCTTGTAGTACTTCCAGCTCTCGGGCTGCTTGTACAGGTTGTCGAACGTCTGCTTGGCCGTCGGGCCGCCGTGCTGCTCCTGGTAGAGCCACTCGGCGTAGGTGGCGAAGCCCTCGTTCAGCCAGATGTCCTTCCAGCGCTTGACGCTCACGCTGTCGCCGAACCACTGGTGGGCCAGCTCGTGGACGATGACGTCCTGGTCCGGCTGGAACCCGTAGATCGGCCGGCTCTGGGTCTCCAGCGAGAACTCCACGTCCACGCCGACCCGGATGCCGCCGGTCGACTGGAACGGGTACTTGCCGAAGACCTTCTCCTCCCAGTCGATGGCCTTGATGGTGCCCTCGTGGATGGGCTTCAGCTCGCTCGCGCGGTTCGGCGCGACGGCGGTGATGACGGGCACGCCGCTCGCGGTCCTGCCCTTCTTCACCTGGAACTTGCCGATCGCCAGCATCGCCAGGTAGCTGGCCATCGGCGTCCGCTCGTTCCACACGAACGTCGACTTGCCGCCGCGGGTGGACTCCCCGCCCGGCTCGCCGTTGGACAGCACCTGGGTGCCCTTGGGGACCGTCACCCGGTAGGTGTAGGTCGCCTTGTCCTGCGGGTGGTCGTTGGAGGGGAACCAGGTGGACGCGCCGTCGGGCTCGCTCACCACGTACGCGCCGTCGGGCGTCTTGATCCACCCGAACTTGCCGATGTCGGGCCGCTCGATCGGCTTCGGCGTGCCGGCGTAGACGACCGTCACGTCGAAGTGGCGGCCCTTGCGCAGCCCCTTGGCGGGCTTGACGACCAGCTCCTGGCCGCTGCGCGTGAACCGGGCCTTCTTCCCGTTCACCAGCACGCTCTTGACCGTGAGCTGCTTCAGGTCCAGGTCGAACCGGGACAGGTTCTGCGTCGCGCGCGCCTTGATGCGGGCGGTCGCCTTCAGCGCGTTGCCGGCCGGGTCGTAGTCGAGCGTCAGGTCGTAGTGCCCGACGTCGTAGCCGCCGTTGCCCTCGGCGGGGAAGTAGGAGTCGCCGGCTCCCGGGGCGCCCGGCGTGAAGCCGTGCGGCGCGGCCGACGCCGGCACCGCCGTGGCCAGCAGGCAGGCGCCCGCGGTCAGGGCGGCGGTGCCGAGCCGGGACGAGGTACGGATCCTGGGGGGCATGGATCACCCTTTCTATGACTTGTGCGCCATAGAAGATCACGTCTTGCCGCGTTTGTCAGTGATGTAGACCGAACCGGCAAGGTGACCGGCCCGTACCCATGACGAGGCCCGCCCCCGCGCGCGGCGGGGGCGGGCCTCGGGCAGCTCAGAAGGTCAGGCGGCCTTCTTGGTCTCCCAGAAGATCGAGTCGATCTCGGCGATCTTCGCCAGCAGGTCGTCGGCGACCTTGACGTCGACGCTGCCCTTGGTGCCGGCCGCGCCGGCCAGCTTGGTGGCCTGGTTGAACAGCTCGTTCAGCTGCGGGTACTTCTCGAAGTGCGGCGGCTTGAAGTAGTCCGTCCACAGCACCCACAGGTGCTCCTTGACCAGGTTGGAGCGCTGCTCCTTGATCTGGATGGCGCGGACGCGGAAGGCCGGGTCCTCGTTGGCGTGGTACTTCTCGATGATGGCCTTGACCGACTCGGCCTCGATGCGGGCCTGGGCCGGGTCGTAGACGCCGCACGGCAGGTCGCAGTGCGCGGAGACGGTGGTCTTCGGGCGCAGAAGGTTGACGAGCACCTGATTCCCTTCCCTCGTTACGGATCATGCTCAGGGGACCGACATTACCGTTGTGGCGACCGGCCGGTCCGGCCAGGGCGCTCGGTAATTCGACTTAGGCCCCTCGTGTGGAGAACATCACCACTGGCCGGACGGTCATGCGTGGATCGGGGGACGAAGATGGCGCGGCGGCGGCTCATCCGGGTCGAGGTCAGCGGGGAGTCGATGCTGCCCGCGCTGCGGCCCGGCGACTGGCTGCTGGTGCTGGCCGGCGGCCGGGTCGCGCCCGGGGACATCGTGGTCGCCGGGCACCCGCGCGAGCCGGGGCGGCTCATCGTCAAGCGGGCGGCGCACCGCAGCGGCGACGGCTGGTGGCTGGAGAGCGACAACCAGCGGGCGGCGGGCCGCCAGGACAGCTGGGACTTCGACGCGGTGCCCGACCGGCTGGTGCGCGGGCGGGTCGTCGCCCGGTACCGCCCGCTCGCGCGGGCGGGCCTGCTGCGGCGCGGCTAGTCCGGCGGTACCTCGGCGGTCACGCCGTTGCGCGGGGACCGGTGGGCGGCGACGTTCGGCCGGTCCGCGTGGTGCCGCGGGCAGTGCCGGCGGGCGCGGTCGGCCGTCGCGTCGAAGAAGACCCGGCCGCAGCCGTCGGCGCGGCAGACGCCGAGCCGGTCCAGGCCCTGGTCGCTGATCTTGACGGCGAGGCCCATCGCGGCCCGGGCCGCGAACCGGTCCGGGATCGAGCCGCCCTCGTTGACGTGCAGGTGCCAGCCGAGGCCGTCGTGGCCCGACACCTGCGGGTGGACGGGGTGCTGGATCAGCAGGGTGTTCAGGCGATCGATGGCGCCCTCCTCGTCGCCGGCGTCGGCGGCGACGAAGATCTCGCGCAGCTGGGCGCGCAGCCCCCGCATGGCGTCCAGGTCGCGGTGGGCGAGCCGGCCGACCATGTGCGGATGGGGCGCGAGCACCTCGCGCAGCCCATCGAGGTCACCGAGGGTGTCGGCGTCGCGCTGCTGCGTGTTGACGAGCTCGATCGCCAGGTCTGCGTAAGAGCCGAGGTCCACGTGCGCTCCCTGACGGAGTCGACCTGATGTGTGAAACGTAGGTGTGATTCCCCTATGTCGAGTATTACACCTCGAAGCCATGGGGAAGGGAGCGCGAGTCTCGTCAGGATATGAAATATCATCCGGGCGATGCGCGTGGTGACCATTAAATCATTCGCCGAACGGCCCGGCGGGCGCATGTTCCACGGCCGACCCGACGGTCCGTAGGAAACGCTGCGGCCCGTGCCACCGGTCGGGTGGTCACGGGCCGTCCGCGTGTCGGGCGCTGCCGCCCGGGGGGTCAGATCCGGGCGACGCCCTCTTCGCGCGCCTTCTCGGCGACCGCGGTGGTGACCGCGGGGGCGACGCGCTCGTCGAACGGGCCGGGGATCACGTAGTCGGCGGTGAGGTCGTCACCGACGATCGCGGCCAGCGCGTCCGCGGCGGCGAGCTTCATCCCCTCGGTGATCGAGTGGGCGCGCACGTTCATCGCGCCACGGAAGATCCCGGGGAAGGCGAGCACGTTGTTGATCTGGTTCGGGAAGTCGCTGCGGCCGGTGGCCACGACGCGGGCGTGCCTGCGGGCGACCTCGGGGTGCACCTCGGGGGTGGGGTTGGACAGCGCGAACACGATGGCGTTCTCGCTCATCGTGGCGACGCAGGACTCCTCGACGGTGCTGCCGGACAGGCCGATGAACACGTCGGCGCCGCGCAGCGCCTCCTCGGTGGAGCCGGTCAGCCGGGAGCGGTTGCTGATCTTGGCGATCCGCTCCTTGATCGGGTTGAGCCCGTCGCGGCCCTCGTAGATCAGGCCCTTGCTGTCCGACAGCGCGATGTCGCCGATGCCGGCCTCGATCAGCATGGTGGAGACCGCGATGCCCGACGCGCCCGCGCCGGCGACCACCGCGCGCAGCTCCGACAGCGGCTTGCCGACCAGGCGGGCGGCGTTCTTCAGGGCGGCCAGGGTGACGATGGCGGTGCCGTGCTGGTCGTCGTGGAAGACCGGGATGTCCAGCGCCTCGCGCAGCCGGTCCTCGATCTCGAAGCAGCGGGGGGCGCTGATGTCCTCGAGGTTGATGCCGCCGAAGCTCGGCGCGATCCGGATGACGGTGTCGACGATCTCGTCCACGTCGGTGGTGGCGAGCGCGATCGGCACCGAGTCGACCCCGGCGAACTCCTTGAACAGCAGTGACTTGCCCTCCATGACCGGCATGGAGGCGGCCGGGCCGATGTCGCCGAGGCCGAGCACGGCGGTGCCGTCGGTGACGACCGCGACGACCTTGGAGGTCCAGGTGTAGTCGTAGGCCAGGTCGGGGTTCTCGGCGATCGCGGTGCAGACGCGGGCCACACCGGGGGTGTAGGCGAGCGACAGGTCGTCGGCGTTGCGGACCGGGATGGTCGAGCGGACCTCCAGCTTGCCGCCGCGGTGCAGCGGGAAGGCCGGGTCGGTATCGAGGAAGGACGGTTCGGCGGGAACGGACTCAGCAGTCACAGCGACCCCTGTCAGAGAAATAGAAGTTCCGGGCGATGCCGAGGCGGTGGTGGTGTGGTGGCCGTCACCTGTGCGGACATCTCTCGCGACGTACGGGGGTCACCCGTTGTCCGATTGTGCCACATCGTCCGGCCGGGTCCAGGGCGGAACCGGGTGGCGGCCGTCACTGTTGACTTTTCGTGCGGAGATGCTCGCGTACCGTAATATTCCCAGGTGGGCGGTGATCATTCGCTGGGTCGCGTTGTTGTGCGATCGTTTCGGACCCTTAATCCAGAACACGCCATATGTGCGCCAAAATGTGCACTTAACCCGCGGATCTGTCCGGATCCGGCGACTCATCTGGAGGGGGACCTGTGATGACCGGTTCTCTGCGCCGTCACGCCATCGCGGCTGGCGCTCTCGTGCTGACGGGCGCCCTCGCGCTCACGGCCTGTGGCGACGACAAGGCCTCCGGTCCCGGCGGTGGCGCCAAGGTCACCCCGCAGGGCGGAGCCGACGCCAAGCTGACCGCGCTGGTGCCGGACTCGATCAAGTCCGACGGCAAGATCGTCATCGGCACCGACGCGTCCTACCCGCCCAACGAGTCGGTGGACGCGGCCACCCGCAAGATCACCGGCTGGGACGTGGAGCTGGCCGAGGCGATCGGGGTGAAGCTCGGCCTGAAGACCCAGTTCGAGAACGCCGGCTTCGACACCATCATCCCGGGCGTGCAGTCGGGCAAGTACGAGCTCGGCGTCTCCTCGTTCACCGACAACAAGGAGCGCGAGAAGGTCGTCGACTTCGTCACCTACTACTCGGCCGGCACCTCCTGGGCGGCGCTGAAGGGCAACCCCAAGGGCGTCAACCCCGACGACGCCTGCGGCAAGAACATCGGCGTGCAGCAGGGCACCGTCCAGGTCGAGGACCTGAAGGCGCGCAGCAAGAAGTGCACCGACGCCGGCAAGCCCGCCATCAACGCGGTGGTCCGCAAGCAGCAGACCGAGGTCAACAACGACCTGGTCGCGGGCAAGGTCGACGCGATGGCCGCCGACTCCCCGATCGTGGGCGGCGCCGCCAAGAAGACCGGCAAGCTGGACATCATCGGCCAGGCCTACGACACCGCGCCCTACGGCTACGCGATCGGCAAGAACGCCGGCCAGATGAAGGAGGCCGTGCTCGGCGCGGTCAAGTCCCTCATCGCCGACGGCACCTACAAGAAGATCCTGGAGAAGTGGGGCGTCGAGCAGGGCGCCATCACCGAACCGGTCCTCAACGGAGCCCAGAGCTGACGTCATGACAGTCTCCGTCTCCAAGGACGACGGCGGCGGGCGGCCCGAGACCATCCGGGCCGTCCCGGTCCGCCACCCCGGCCGCTGGGCGGGCGCGCTGGTCGTGCTCGTCCTGGCGGCGATGTTCGTCCACTTCCTGCTGACCAACAAGGCGCTCAACTGGCCCGAGCAGGGCAAGTTCCTGTTCTCCTCGGCCGTGCTGCACGGCCTGTGGAACACGATCTGGCTGACGCTGGCGGCCATGGTCGGCGGCGTCACCCTCGGCGTGATCCTCGCGCTGATGCGGATGTCGCCGAACCCGCTGATGAGCGGCGCCTCCTGGGTGTACCTGTGGTTCTTCCGCGGCACCCCGCTCTACACCCAGCTGCTCATCTGGGGCGCGATCGGCGCGCTGCTGCCGACGATCAGCATCGGCATCCCGTTCGGCCCGGAGTTCCACACCTGGCAGACCCAGAAGCTGATCAACGCGGCGCTGGCCGCGGCGCTCGGCCTGATCCTGAACGAGGCCGCCTACATGGCCGAGATCGTCCGGGCCGGCATCCTGTCGGTGGACGAGGGCCAGCAGGAGGCCGCGAGCGCGCTCGGCATGTCGCGGATGCAGACGATGCGCCGCATCGTGCTCCCGCAGGCGATGCGGGTGATCGTGCCGCCGACCGGCAACGAGACGATCTCCATGCTGAAGAACACCTCGCTGGTGGCGGCGGTGCCCTACGCCGAGCTCACCTGGACGTCCCAGACGATCTACGCCGAGACCTACCAGGTCATCCCGATGCTGGTGATGGCGTGCCTGTGGTACCTGTTCCTGTCCTCGCTGATGATGATCGGGCAGTTCTACCTGGAGCGCTACTTCGGCCGGGGCACGTCCCGGTCGCGGGCCGGCCGGTCGCGGCTGCGCACCCTCGGCATGCTGCGCCTAGGAGGTGGGGGATGACCGACACGGTTCCCGAGACCGACGGCCTGATGGTCAAGGCCGAGAAGGTGCACAAGTCCTTCGGCCGGGTGGAGGTGCTGAAGGGCATCGACCTGGAGGTCAAGCCCGGTGAGGTGATGTGCGTCATCGGCCCGTCCGGCTCCGGCAAGTCGACCTTCCTGCGCTGCATCAACCACCTGGAGAAGATCGACGCGGGCCGGCTGTGGGTGAACGGCCACCTGGTCGGCTACCGGCAGAAGGGCGACAAGCTCTACGAGCTGCGCGACAAGGAGGTGTCGGCGCAGCGCCGCGAGATCGGCATGGTGTTCCAGCGCTTCAACCTGTTCCCGCACATGACGGCGCTGGAGAACATCATCGAGGCGCCGGTCCGGGTGAAGAGGCAGTCCAAGGCGCAGGCCCGCGAGCGCGCCGGCGCGCTGCTGGAGCAGGTCGGGCTCGGCGACAAGGCGCGCAGCTACCCCGCGCAGCTGTCGGGCGGCCAGCAGCAGCGCGTCGCGATCGCGCGCGCCCTGGCCATGGAGCCGGCGCTGATGCTGTTCGACGAGCCGACCTCCGCGCTCGACCCCGAGCTGGTCGGGGACGTGCTGGCGGTCATGAAGCAGCTCGCCCTGGACGGCATGACGATGGTCGTGGTCACCCACGAGATCGGCTTCGCCCGCGAGGTCGGCGACTCGCTGGTGTTCATGGACGACGGCATCGTGGTGGAGAAGGGCAACCCCCGCGAGGTGCTGGCCAACCCGCAGCACCCGCGCACCCAGGACTTCCTCTCCAAGGTCCTGTAGCAGCGGTCCGGACGGCCCGCACCCGGCTCCGGGTGCGGGCCGTCCGGCTGCGTAGGGTGGGCGCCATGTTCGCTGTCACGGCTTCGCGTTTCGACAAAGACAACCCCCTGGACGGCCTGGAGCTCGGGGAGCGGCCCGAGCCCGTCGTGCCCGACGGCTGGACGACGGTCACGGTGAAGGCCGCCGCGCTCAACCACCACGACCTGTGGTCGCTGAAGGGCGTCGGCCTCGGCGAGGACAGGCTGCCGATGATCCTCGGCTGCGACGCCGCCGGCGTCGACGAGGACGGCAACGAGGTCATCGTGCACGCGGTGATCGGCGACCCGGCCCGCGGCGGCGGCGACGAGACGCTGGACCCCAAGCGGTCGCTGCTGTCGGAGGTGCACCCCGGCACGTTCGCCGAGAAGGTCGCGGTGCCGCGCCGCAACCTGGTGCCGAAGCCCGCCGAGCTGTCGTTCGAGGAGGCCGCGTGCCTGCCGACGGCGTGGCTGACGGCCTACCGGATGCTGTTCGACAAGGCCGGCCTGCAGCCGGGCGGCACCGTGCTGGTGCAGGGCGCGGGCGGCGGCGTCGCCACCGCCGCGATCGCCCTGGCCGCCGCGGCGGGCTTCCGCGTCTACGCCACCAGCCGCGACGAGGCCAAGCGCGAGCGGGCCGCCGGGCTCGGCGCCGACGGGGTGTTCGAGCCGGGCGCCCGGCTGCCCGAGCGGGTCGACGCGGTCATCGAGACCGTCGGCGAGGCGACCTGGTCGCACTCGCTGAAGTCGCTGCGGCCCGGCGGCCGGATCGTGGTGGCGGGCGCGACCAGCGGCCAGGTGCCGCCGGCCGAGCTGAACCGGGTCTTCTTCCTGCAGCTGTCGGTGGCCGGCTCCACCATGGGCACCCGCGACCAGCTGGAGCGGCTGGCGCGGTTCCTGGTGAAGACCGGCGTCCGGCCGCACATCGACCGGGTGCTGCCGCTGGCGCAGGCCCGCGAGGGGTTCGCCGCGATGGCCGGGGGCGACCTGTTCGGCAAGGTCGTCTTCACCCTCTGACGGGTCAGTCCTTGCGGAAGATCTCCCGGCGCAGGCGCTCGCGGGTCTCGGCGAGGAGGGCCTCGGCGGCGGCCAGCCCCTCCTCGTCCAGGCCGGCCCCCTTGGCCTGCTCGCGGACGTCCTCGACGAACCGGCCGAGGACGCGCTCCAGCTTCAGCCGGATGACGTCGTCCCTGGTGCCGGTCGCGGACTTCCACGCCTCCTCCCAGTTGCGGCGCCACTCCTCCTTCCAGCTCTGCTTCTGCTCCCGCCAGTGCTCCTTCTGGCGGCGCCACTCCTCCTTCTGGCGCTCGGTCGTCTCCTTCCAGGCGTCCTTGGAGGCGACGGTGTTCTCGGCGCGCATCGTGCGGGCGGCCTGGGTGAGCTCCTCGCGCAGCGAGCGGACGGTCTGCCGGACGTCCTGCTGCACCTCGCGGGCGAACTCCTGCGCCGAGGCGGAGATCTCCTCCTCCAGCTCGGCGAGCTCGTCCATCCGGCGCTCCAGCTCGGCGCGGCCCTTGTCGGTGAGGGTGTAGACCTTCTTGCCGCGCACCACCTCGTGGCTGACCAGGCCCTCGGCCTCCAGCCGGGCGAGCCGGGGGTAGATGGTGCCGGGGGAGGGGGAGTAGACCCCGAGGAACCGGTCCTGCAGGAGCCGGATCACCTCGTAGCCGTGCCGCGGGCTCTCCTCCAGCAGCTTGAGCAGGTACAGCCGCAGGCGGCCGTGGCCGAAGACGGGGCTCAACTCACTTCTCCATTCGCGGGGTGGTGATCTCTCCGGCGTCGTCGCCGGGGCGGGCGAGCAAGGTGACGCCGCCGGACACGGTGAGCACCGCCAGCCGTCCCGAGCCGTCGCCGATCTCGCCGGAGAGCTGCTGGGCGACGGGCCGCTCCGCGCGGCCGAGCCCGGCGAAGGAGCTGGCGATCCGCCCGGACGCCGAGTTCAGCGTGACGGTCGCGCCGGTGCTCTCGGGGACGCGCAGCGTCACCTCGCCCGACACCGTGTTGACCTCGACGCTGCCGGAGTCGCCGAGCTCGACGTCGGCGGCGATCCGGCCGCTGACCGAGCGGGCCGACAACCGCTGCACGGTGCCGCCGGCCAGGGACAGGTCGCCCGAGATCGACACGAAGTCGATCGAGCCGTCCAGGCCCTGCGCCTCGACCGCGCCGGACACGGTGTTGGCGTCCACCCGGCCGGTGACGCCGTCGATGGTGACCAGGCCGGAGGCGCTCTTGACCGAGGTGCGGGCGACGACCCCGCTCACCACCGCGTCGGCCGACACCAGGTTCAGCGTGACCGGGCACTCGCGCGGCACGGTGACGGTGATGTCGGCGCGCACCCGGTGGGAGCGCAGCAGGCTGAGCACGCCCTCCAGCAGCCGCTCGTGGCTGATCGTCAGCATGCCGGCCTCGTGCGTCACCGTCAGCGGCGCGCCGTCGACCCGGCTGATCTGCACCGAGGGCCGCTCGTCGGAGGCCAGCACCGAGATGCTGCCGGCGATGAGGGTGGTGCGCAGCGCCACCACCCCGTCGAAGTCCAGGGTGGTCGGTTCCTCGATGGTCCATCGCGACATCGCGGGATGCCTTTCGTCCGGGCGCTCGTGTCACCGAGGCGGGGGACCCGCCGTCGATAACACGATATGTCGCGTCACGGGAAAGTCAAGATGTATCGCGTTATTCGTCGTCGTCCTCGTCGTCCAGCCGGGCCAGCCAGGTCGCCAACCGCTCGACCGGCGTCTCGAACTCGGGGTTGAGATCGACGAACTCGCGCAGCCGCTCGGCCAGCCACTGCAGGCTGACCTCCTCGGCGCCGCGCCGGTCCGCCAGCTCCTCGATGCCCCGGTCGGTGAAGTACATCCGCCCCTCCTCGTGTGCGCAACGGCGAAGGCCCCGGTGCGCGACCGCGCACCGGAGCCTTCGGCCGTCAGCGTTACCGCGTGCTTACTGCTCGTCCGCACCGAACAGGCGGGCCAGCAGGGCCTCCTGCTCGGCCTGGTGCAGCTTGGCCGACCCCACCGCCGGGGACGACGACGCCGGGCGCGACACCCGCGACATCTTCAGCCCCTCGATGTGGTGCGGCAGCTTCAGCGCCATGAACGGCCAGGCGCCCATGTTGGCCGGCTCGTCCTGGACGAACACGACCTCGGTGTGCGCCGGGTACTTGGCCAGCTCGGCCTTGATCTCGTCGACCGGCGGCGGGTAGAGCCGCTCGACCCGCACCACCGCGGTGTCGGTGGCGCCCTTGGCGTCCCGCGCGGCGGCCACGTCGTAGTAGATCTTGCCGGTGGTCAGCAGCACCCGCTTCACCCCGGCCGGGTCGACCGCCGGGTTGGACTCGGGGATGACCGGCTGGAACACGCCGTCGGTGATCTGCTCGACCGTGGAGGTCGCCGCCTTCAGCCGCAGCAGCGACTTCGGCGTGAACACGATGAGCGGCTTGCCCCGCCCCGACAGCACCTGCCAGCGCAGCAGGTGGAAGTAGTTCGCCGGGGTGGTCGGGTAGACCACGGTCATGTTGTCCTGCGCGCACATCTGCAGGTAGCGCTCGATGCGCGCGGAGGAGTGGTCGGGGCCCTGGCCCTCGTAGCCGTGCGGCAGCAGCAGCACGACGCTGGAGCGCTGCCCCCACTTCTGCTCACCGGAGGAGATGTACTCGTCCAGCACCGACTGGGCGCCGTTGGCGAAGTCGCCGAACTGCGCCTCCCACGCCACCAGGGCGTCGGGGCGGGTCATGGAGTAGCCGTACTCGAAGCCCATCGCGGCGTACTCGCTGAGCAGCGAGTCGTGCACGTAGAACTTCGACACGCCCTGGCCGAACTGCTTGAGCGGGGTGTACTCCTCGCCGGACTTGCGGTCCACCAGCACCGCGTGCCGCTGGCCGAAGGTGCCGCGGCGCGAGTCCTGGCCGACCAGCCGCACCGGGTGGCCGTCGATCAGCAGCGAGCCGATCGCCAGCAGCTCGCCGGTCGCCCAGTCCAGCGCGTCGTCCTCGATGGACTGGACCCGGCGCTGCAGGATCGGCTGCAGGCGCGGGTGCACGCTGAAGCCCTCGGGCAGCGCGACCTGCGTCTGGATGATCTGCTTGACGGTCTCGGGGGAGATCGCGGTGCCCGCCGACGCGTGGTCGATCGGGATGCGCTCCTCCACGTCGGGCTTGACGACCGAGCCGGGCTCCAGCGGCTTCTTGACCGCCTCGCGGGTCTCGGTGAAGGCGCGCTCCAGCTGCTCCTGGTAGTCGCGCAGCGCCGCCTCGGCCTCCTCGACGGTGATGTCGCCGCGGCCGATCAGCGCCTCGGTGTAGAGCTTGCGCACCGAGCGCTTGGCGTCGATCAGGTCGTACATCAGCGGCTGGGTGAACGAGGGGTTGTCCGACTCGTTGTGGCCGCGCCGCCGGTAGCAGACCATGTCGATGACGACGTCCTTCTTGAACGTCTGGCGGTACTCGAAGGCCAGCCGCGCCACGCGGGCGCAGGCCTCGGGGTCGTCGCCGTTGACGTGGAAGATCGGCGCCTGGATCATCCGGGCCACGTCGGTGGAGTACACCGACGAGCGCGAGTACTCGGGGGCGGTGGTGAAGCCCACCTGGTTGTTGATCACCACGTGCACGGTGCCGCCGGTGCGGTAGCCGCGCAGCTGCGACAGGTTCAGGGTCTCGGCGACCACGCCCTGGCCGGCGAACGCGGCGTCGCCGTGGATCAGCACCGGCAGCACGCTGAAGCCGGCCTCGCCGACGTCCAGCAGGTCCTGCTTGGCGCGCACGACGCCCTCCAGGACCGGGTCGACGGTCTCCAGGTGCGAGGGGTTGGCGACCAGCTCGGTGTGGATCTTGGAGCCGTCGTCGGCCACGAAGTCGCCCGAGGCGCCCAGGTGGTACTTCACGTCGCCCGAGCCCTGCGCGCTGCGCGGGTCCAGGTTGCCCTCGAACTCGCCGAAGATCTGCCCGTAGGACTTGCCGACGATGTTGGCCAGGACGTTCAGCCGGCCGCGGTGGGCCATGCCGATGACGACCTCGTCCAGGTGCGCCTTGGCCGCGGCGGAGATCACCGAGTCCAGCAGCGGGATGACCGACTCGCCGCCCTCCAGCGAGAACCGCTTCTGGCCGACGAACTTGGTCTGCAGGAACGTCTCGAACGCCTCGGCGCTGTTCAGCCGGCGCAGCACGTGCAGCTGCTCCTCGCGCGAGGGCTTGTCGTGCGGGACCTCCACGCGCTCCTGGATCCAGGCGCGCTCCTCGGGGTCCTGGATGTGCATGTACTCGATGCCGACGGTGCGGCAGTAGGCCATGCGCAGCACGCCGAGGATGTCGCGCAGCTTCATCGTCGGCTCGCCGCCGAACCCGCCGGTGGCGAACTCGCGCTCCAGGTCCCACAGGGTCAGGCCGTGCTGCAGGATGTCCAGGTCGGGGTGGCGGCGCTGCTTGTACTCCAGCGGGTCGGTGTCGGCCATCAGGTGGCCGCGGACCCGGTAGGCGTGGATCAGCTCGTGCACCCGGGCGACCTTGGCCACGTCGTCCTCGTGGCTGGCCGAGATGTCCTTGACCCAGCGCACCGGCTCGTACGGGATGCGCAGCGCCTCGAAGATCTCGTCGTAGAAGCCGTCCTCGCCGAGCAGCAGCTGGTGGATCCGGCGCAGGAAGTCGCCCGACTGGGCGCCCTGGATGATCCGGTGGTCGTAGGTCGAGGTGACCGTCATGACCTTGCTGATGCCCATCCGGGCCAGGGTGTCCTCGGACGCGCCGGCGAACTCGGCCGGGTACTCCATCGCGCCGACGCCGATGATCGTGCCCTGCCCCGGCATGAGGCGCGGCACCGAGTGCACGGTGCCGATGGTGCCGGGGTTGGTCAGGCTGATCGTGGTGCCCTGGAAGTCCTCCAGGGTGAGCTTGTTGCCGCGCGCCTTGCGCACGATCTCCTCGTAGGCGGCCCAGAACTGGCGGAAGTCCAGCGTCTCGGCGGCCTTGATGCTCGGCACCACGAGCTGGCGCTGGCCGTCGCTCTTCTGCAGGTCGATGGCGAGGCCGAAGTTGACGTGCTCGGGCCGGATCAGCACCGGCTTGCCGTCGACCTCGGTGAACGCGGCGTTCATCTCCGGCATCGCGGCCAGGGCCTTGACGATGGCGTAGCCGATCAGGTGGGTGAAGGAGACCTTGCCGCCGCGACCGCGCTTGAGGTGATTGTTGATCACGATGCGGTTGTCGATCAGCAGCTTGGCCGGGATCGCCCGCACGCTGGTGGCGGTGGGGACCGCCAGGCTGGCCTCCATGTTGGTGGCGGTCCGGGCCGCCACGCCGCGCAACCGGACCTCCTCGGCGCCCGCGGGCACCGGGGGCGGGGCGGGCTTGGTCGCGGCCGGCGTCGCGGGGGGCTTCGGCTCCGCCTTCGCGGGGGCCTTGGCCGGCGCCTGCTGCGCTGTCGGCGGAGCGGCCGCGCTGCCGTTGGCGGCCTTGGGGGGCGCGCCGTCGGCGCTGGCCTTCGGGGCCTCGGCGGTCGTCGCGGCCGGCCGGGAGTCCGGCTGGTAGTCCGCGAAGAAGTTCCACCAGGCTTCATCAACCGAGTTCGGGTCTTCGAGGTACTTCTGGTACAGCTCGTCGACCAGCCACTCGTTGGCACCGAAGTCGGTCATCTTTGGGTCGGCACTTGTATGCGACGACTCTGTCGACACGGCGGAGATCGCCCTCTTCCGCAGCTCGCAGGTGAGTTCTGAGACGAGTCAAGGCTACTCTCACTTGCGACACACCCGGTCCAGTGCGGGCGACCTCCGCCGATCAGGCAGCGGTGGGATCCCCGTCCGCGCCGGGTCAGTGGCTGTGCGGCGCGACGGTCGGGCCCTCGCTCGCCTGCACCAGCACGAAGCCCTGCCCCTGGAAGGCCAGCTGCATGGCCTCGCCGCTGCCGCGGCCGATCAGCGCGCCCGCCTTGAAGGTGCGGTTCACGCCGACCTGCAGGCTGGTGCTCCAGGCCACCGCGGACTGGCCGTCGGCGAACGTGGGGGCGCGGCCGGCGTCCAGCATGACCGGGGTGCCGAGGGCGTGCAGCGCGACCCAGCCGGTGCCGCCGATGGTGGTGTTGAACAGCCCGCCCGCCGCGATGCCGGCGCCCTGCACCCGCTGGATGTCGGCCTGCAGGTGCGCGTCGTAGGCGAGGATGTTCGCGCCGTTGACGGTGATCTGCTCGTTCTCCAGGTAGAAAAGGTGGATGTCCTCGGCGTTGTGCGCGAGGAACAGCAGCCCCTGGCCCTTGGCGCGCATCAGCGGCGCGCCCTCGCCGGTCAGGGCCTTCTTCAGGAACTTGCCGACGCCGCCGGCGCCCTGGTACTCGAAGTCCATCTGGCCCTGGAAGGCGACCATGGAGCCCTGGCGGGCGATGACGTCCCCGTTCAGGTGCACCCGGAGCATCTTGGAATTCTGCAGGGCGAAGTGACCGGGAAGCTGCTCCTGGTCCATGTTGCCGAAGAACGAGCTGCGCATCGCTGGGCCTCTCCTCGAAGATCGAACGGACGAAGCGCCAGCATAATGACGTCTCCGGGATGATCCGCCGGGTTCAGCGAGACCAGTCGATCTTCGGGCCGAGCGGCACCACGCCCGACGGGTTCACGTTGCGCTGCGTCGCGTAGTAGTGCCGTTTGATCTGGTCCAGGTCGGTGGTCTCGCCGAACGCCGGGATCGCGTGCAGGTCGCGTGCGTAACGCCACAGGTTCGGGTAGTCGGCCAGGCGCCGCAGGTTGCACTTGAAGTGCGCGTGGTAGACGGTGTCGAACCGCGCGAGCGTCGGATAGAGGCGCACGTCGGACTCGGTGAGGTCGTCGCCGAACAGGAAGCGGCGGCCGGCCAGGCGCTCCTCCAGCGCGTCCAGGGACGCGAACAGCGCCGTCACCGCTTCTTCGTAGGCGGCCTGGGCGGTGGCGAAGCCCGCCTTGTAGACGCCGTTGTTGACGGTCGCGTAGACCAGCGCGTTCAGCTCGTCGATCTCCGCGCGCAGCGCCGCCGGGTACAGGTCGGGCGCGCCGGGCGCGTGCCAGGCGGTGAACTCGGTCTCCATCATCGTGGTGATGGCGGGGAAGTCGTTGGTGACCAGCCGGCCGGTGCCGGTGTCCCACACGCAGGGGACGGTGTAGCGGCCCTGGTAGCCGGGGTCGGTGGCCAGGTACAGCTCGGACAGGAACGTCGCGCCGGTGACCGGGTCGGGTTCGGGGAAGCGCCAGCCGCGCTCGTCGCGGATCGGGTCGACCACGCCGACGCCGATGGCGTCCTCCAGCCCGAGCAGGCGGCGGACGATCAGCGTCCGGTGCGCCCACGGGCAGGCGTAGGAGACCAGCAGCCGGTACCGGCCCGGCTCGGCCGGGAAGCCGCTGCCCCCGTCGGCCGTTATGCGGTCGGTGAAGCGGTTGGCCTGGCGGACGAACGAACCGCCCGCGAACTCCTGAACGCTCATGTTCGTCTCCTCCTATGGGGCGCACATCCATCCAACCTCAGGGGGATCCGGGCCCGGAAGGCCGCGGATACGATTGCGGCGTCAGGCAGGCCGGCGGACGAAAGGCGAGCGGGGGACGCATGCTGGAGCAATTCAACGTCTTGGTGGACGGGCTGCCGCCAGGGCTGATCTACCTCCTCATCGCGTTCCTGGTGTTCGCCGAGGCCGCCCTGTTCTTCGGCTTCGTGTTCCCCGGCGAGACCGCGATCGTGGTCGGCGGCGTGCTGGCCAGCCAGGGCAAGCTGTCGCTGCCGCTGCTGCTGGCGATCTCGGTGGCCGCGGCGGTCGTCGGCGACTCGGTCGGGTACGAGATCGGCCGCCGCTACGGCGTCCGGCTGCTGGACACCAAGCCGATGACCAAGCACCGGGTCAAGGTCGGCAAGGCCCAGGACCTGATCCGGCGGCGCGGCGCGTTCGCGGTGTTCATCGGCCGGTTCACCGCGCTGCTGCGCGCCCTGATGCCGGCCCTGGTCGGCGCCTCGCGGCTGCCCTATTCCAAGTTCCTGCTGTTCAACGTCATCGGCGGCGTGGTGTGGGTGTGCACCTTCACCCTCGGCGGCTACTACGCGGGCGAGGCGTTCGACCACGCCGCCAAGCTCGCCGGGCGCGGGCTGGCGATCGCGCTGGCCGTCGCGGTGGTCGCGGCGATCGTGGTGTGGAGCGTGCGCAAGCACCGCCGCGAGAACGCCGTGGAGGAGGAGGCCGAGGCCACCGCGCCCGAGCCCGCCCAGACCGGCACCTGACCGGCGCTCATCCGCCCAGGCAGCGGCCGGTGATCGGCGGCAGGTCCAGGAAGGTGCGGATGCCCGGTTCGGCGGCGCACACCACCGGGACCGCGTTCAGCGCGTGCGCGGCCGCCGCCGCGATGCCGCTGGTCACCCAGTCCCCGCCGGTGGTCAGCGTGATCGACGGGCGGCCCTCCACCCGGACCGCGTAGCCCGGCGGCCCCCACTCGTGGCTGCGCGCGGCGTCGGCCTTGTGCACCACCTCCAGGGTGATGACGGGCCGCCCGCCCGCCATCCCCGAGAACGTCCAGCGCGCGGCGGCGACGGTGCCCGCCGGGATCGTCCCGGCCGCGACGGTGAGGTCCTGGCCGGTCAGCCGGTGGTCGACGTCCAGGTCCACCTCGTCCAGCTCCAGCCCGAGCCCGGCCGCGACCAGGTGCAGGCTGTCGCCGAACAGCGACCGCATGATGGCGCGGGCGGGCCGCAGCGCGCGCAGGTAGGCGTCCTCGTCCCGGCCGAAGCCGACCATGTCGTGCACCATCCGCCAGGACGGGTGGCCGGCGAAGTCCGAGCACTCGCGGGCGTACACGTGGGTGATCTGCCGGGACAGCCGCGACAGCATCAGCGGCATCAGGTCCGACATGAAGCCGGGGTTGACGCCGGTGCCGTGCAGCGAGGTCCCGCCGCGCTTGCAGGCGTCGGTCAGCTCGGCGACCAGGCGCGGGCCGTGCGCGTGCGGGTAGACGTAGCCGTTGGTGGCGACGACGTTCTTGCCCGAGGCGAGCAGCGCGCAGACGGTCTCCAGGTCGGCGAACGGATCGCCGGGGGCGGGGGCGTAGACGACGCAGTCGGCGTCCAGCTCCAGGATCTCGCCGGGGTCGGCGGTCGCCGCGACGCCCGCCGGGCCGCGCCCGGCCAGCGTGCCGGCGTCCACGCCCGCCTTGGCCTCGTCGTACACCCGCACGCCCGCCAGTTCCAGGTCCGGCCGCTCCAGCACGCCGCGGATCACGCTGCGGCCGAGGGCGCCGGTCGCCCACTGCACGACCCGGAGAGGACGAGCGCTCATACCGGGGACCTCCAGGCTCGCGGGCAGGCGGGGTGGGTGAGGACACTACGCCGACAGACCGTCCGAAACCGGTATTCAGGTCAACTTCCCCAGGGATTCCCCGAAATCCGGGGGGCGAAGCCGAGCGGCGTTCGGTCGGCGTGGTACCACTGGGTAACCCGTGGGTGATTACCTCCGGGGCACGCAGTCGGTGCGATGTGAGGAGAACAGGGATGACGGAACTGCGCTACGACGGCCGCGTCGCGGTCGTGACCGGGGCCGGGCACGGCCTGGGCCGCCAGCACGCGCTGGAGCTGGCCGCGCGCGGCGCCAAGGTCGTCGTCAACGACCTGGGCGGCGACCGCACCGGCGCCGGCGCCTCGGCGGGCCCGGCCGAGCAGGTCGTGGAGGAGATCAGGAAGAACGGCGGCGAGGCCGTCGCCGACGCCGGCAACGTGGCCACCACCGAGGGCGCGCAGGGCCTGATCCAGGCCGCGCTGGACACCTTCGGCAAGGTCGACATCGTCATCAACAACGCGGGCATCCTGCGCGACAAGTCGTTCAAGAACATGTCGGTCGAGGAGTTCGACTCGGTCATCGCGGTGCACCTGCGCGGCTCGTTCCTGGTCGCCAGCGCCGCCTGGGCGCACCTGCGCGAGCAGGGCTACGGCCGCATCGTCAACACCTCCTCGCCGGCCGGCCTGTTCGGCAACTTCGGCCAGGCCAACTACGCCACCGCCAAGATGGGCCTGGTCGGCTTCACCAAGACGCTCGCGCACGAGGGCGCCAAGTACAACATCAAGGCCAACGCGATCGCCCCGGTCGCCTGGACCCGGATGACCGAGGACCTGCTGCCGGCCGACTTCGCCGACAAGCTCGGCGTGGACCAGGTCACCCCGCTGGTGGCCTACCTGGCGCACGAGGAGAACCCCGACTCGGGCGAGGTCTACACCGTCGGCGGCGGCCGCATCGCCAAGATCTTCGTGGCGGAGGGCCCCGGCTACGGCCAGAAGGAGACGCTGTCGGTGGAGGCCGTCCGCGACAACTGGGCCGCGATCAACTCGGCCGACCCGCTCACGGTGTTCAAGAACGTCGGCGAGCAGATGGGGCCGCTGATCCAGCAGCTCACCTCCTGAGCCGTTGGCTGGTCTGCGGCTGGACCGGGGGGACGGGGTGCTCACCATCACCCTGTCCCGCCCGGAGCGCCTGAACGCCGTCGACGGAGAAGTCACCGAGGAGATGCTCGACGTCCTGCACGGGCTGATGCGCGACGAGGCGACCGGCGTCGTCGTGCTCACCGGCGAGGGGCGCGGCTTCTGCTCGGGGATGGACCTGCAGGGCGGCGACCCCGGCAGCGGTGACGAGGGCAGGGTCCAACGGATCTATCGGGGCATCGCGCGCGGCGGCGAGGTGACGGCGCGGCTGCGGGAGATCCCGCAGCCGGTCATCGCGGCGCTGCACGGCCCGGTGGCCGGGATGGGCGTGGCCTGGGCGCTCGCCTGCGACCTGCGGGTGGCCGACCCGACCACCCGGTTCGTGCTGCCGTTCACCGATCTCGGCCTGTCAGCGGGGGACTGCGGCCTGTCGTGGCTGCTGCCCCGGCTGGTCGGCCCCGCCCGCGCGGCCGAGCTCGGCTACCGCGCGCAGCGGCTGGACGTGGCGCGGGCGGACGCCCTCGGCCTCGTCACCGAGATCACCGAGGAGGGCGGGGACCTGGCAGGAGCCCGCGCGCTCGCCGCGGAACTGCTCACCAAGTCCCCCTACGGCCTGCGGCGCACCAAGGAGCTGCTGAACGCGTCCCTGGACGCGCCGGGCCTGCGCCGGCAGCTGGCGATGGAGACCGGCGTGCAGACGCTGGCCTTCTTCACCGAGGACCTGGCCGAGGGCATGACGGCGCGGCTGCGGAAGCGGCCGCCGGAGTTCAAGAACCGCTGACACCGCCGCCGGCCCGCACGCGCGTGCGGGCCGGCGGCGCCGGTCAGCCGGCCAGCGCGCCGGCCAGGGCCTCGACGTAGCGCAGCGCGGCGAGCCGGGCGAGCGCCGGGTGCGGGCCGAGCGGCGCGGAGTGCCCGGCGCCGATCGCGGCGGCCGCCGCGGCGAGCCGCCCGACCTCGGGCTCGTGCCCGATCAGGTGCGGGGCGATCGCGACGGTCGACACGCCGGAGGCGCGCAGCTGGCCGGCGGCGGCGCGCAGCGCGCCCTCGTCGGCGAGCGGGGCGGTGAAGACCGGCGAGGCGAGCCGGGAGGCCAGCAGCACGCTGGTCACCTCGGCCTGGCGCACCGCGGCGTGGTCGCCCGGCGTGCCCACCAGCACGCCGCCCGCCTCGGTCACCATCGTCATCATCCGGATCCGGTCGGCGCGGGCGAGGCCGGCGTCGGCCAGCCGGTCGTGCAGCGCCTCGGCGATGAGCGGGTGCGGGCCGAGCGGCTCGGCCGCCAGCACCGGCACCGGCGCGTTCGCCGCGTGGTGGCGCACCGCGGCGTCCACCGCCGGGTCCGGGACGGTGCTGAACGGCACCACCACCGCGGCCGGCTCGTCGGGACGGTGCTGCCGCAGGCCGGCCAGCAGCGGCCCGAGGGCCGCCTCCTCGCCGTCCAGGTGCCCGACCAGGGCCGGCTGGCCGGTGTGCTCCAGCTCCACCAGCCGGGCGATCTCGGCGGCGATGCCCGCGCCGGGGTGGCGGGCGGGGGCGGGGACCGCGAGGACCAGGGCGGGGGAGCCGGGGGGCAGCAGGAAGGATTCGTCGCCGCGGTGCCGCCCGCCGCGGGGGGTGCGGCGGCGGCGCGACGGAAGTGCCTCGGATGCCTGGCTTTCGGGACTCACGCCGCGAATGGTAACGCTGTCGGTGCGGTGCTGTAGATGCCGCCGCTCCTCTGGAGCGAACTGTGGCGGCCGTGCCGGTGCTGATCAGTGGGGTATTTGTTGGCAAATGCAGGAAACTAGGGTCTCCTGGTGAAACGTCCTACAGGTCCGGTACCTGGGAACGGTTCCCGTAGTAGGCTCCCCAGACCCCCGCACAACCCGCATCGGGAGGGTTTTCCCGCATGGCGCCCAGAACCCCCGTAAAGCCCACCCTCGACAGCATGGTCTGCGAACAGTGATGACTCGTCGGTTCTCCACCATCCGCGCGCGGATCACGCTGCTGGTCTCCGTGCCACTGCTGTCGTTGGTGGCCCTCTGGACGTTCGTCACCGGGGTGAGCTTCGAGGACGCCTACAACCTGCTGCAGAGCGGGAGCTTCCAGCAGAAGGTGGTGCTGCCCACCCAGCGCGTCGTCGACACGCTGCAGAAGGAGCGGCGGCAGTCCACCTGGCGGCTCGGCTCGACCGAGCCGCCGACCGACGGCAGCACGCTCGCCGCGCAGCGGGCGCAGACCGACAAGGCCCGCGCCGAGCTGCGCAGCGGCGCCGCCGACCGCGGGGTGCGCAAGGCGCTGAACCGCACCGTGTCGGCCCGCATCGACAGCCTGCTGCAGCGGCTGGACACCCTGGACGCGGTGCGCCGCGGCATCGACGAGCGCACCACCGACCGGGGGCAGGTGCTGCGGGTCTACTCCGGCATGATCGACGCCGGGTTCGAGATCTACAGCGCGGTGGCGCCGAAGGACGGCGCCACCGCCTCCGACGCGCGCACCCTGACCGCGTTCGGCCGCGCCCACGAGTACCTGGCCCGCGAGGACGCGCTGATCAGCGGCGCGCAGGCGGCCGGCCGCGTCACCGGCGCCGAGCGCGCCCAGTTCGCCCAGCTGGTCGGCGCCCGCCGCTACCTGGCCGACGACACCCTGCCGGGCCTGCGCCCGGCCGACCGGCACCGCTACCAGCGCCTGACCGCCTCGCCGGAGTTCCAGCGGCTGCAGACGCTCGAGGACGAGATCATCCGCGGCCGCGCGCCCAAGCCCGGCAAGAACGCGCGGGCCGGCCAGGCCGTCACCGCGGGGAGCTGGCGCAGCTCGGCCGAGGTGGTCACCACCCGGCTGCTGGAGTTCGAGAACCAGGTCCTGGCGGGCGTCACCGAGCGCGCCGAGGGCATGGCGGGCGGCGTGCTGACCCGGCTGGCCATCGCCGGCGGCCTCGGCCTGCTCGCGGTGGTCGTCTCCGCGCTGATCGCCTGGCGGGTGGCGCGGCGGCTGGTGCGCGAGTGCCGCACGCTGGCCGGCCGGGTGGTGGAGTTCGCCTCGTTCCGGCTGCCCGCCCTGGCCGAGCAGGTCCGCGCCGGCGGCGACATCGACCCCTCCGCCGAGGAGGTCTACGACGACCGCTACGAGATCAAGGAGATCCGGCAGATCTCCAGCTCGTTCGCGCGCACCCGCCGCGCGGTGCTGATCGCCGCGTCCGGCGAGGTCGCGGCCCGCCGCGGCCTCAGCGAGGTCTTCGTCAACCTGGCCCGCCGCAACCAGGCGCTGCTGCACCGCCAGCTCAGCCTGCTGGACACCATGGAACGGCGCGTCGAGGACCCCTCGGAGCTGTCGGACCTGTTCCGGCTGGACCACCTGGCCACCCGCATGCGCCGGCACGCCGAGGGCCTGGTCATCCTGGCCGGCAAGACCGCCGGGCGCGGCTGGCGCAAGCCCGTCCCGCTGGTGGACGTGGTCCGCGGCGCCGTCGCCGAGGTCGAGGACTACCCGCGGGTGCGGGTGCAGCCGCTGCCGCGCATCGCGCTGCTCGGCTCGGCCGTCGCCGACGTCATCCACCTGATCGCCGAGATCGTGGAGAACGCCACCACCTTCTCCCCGCCGCAGGCGCCGGTGCTGGTCAGCGGGCACGCCGTCGGCAACGGCTACGTGCTGGAGGTCGAGGACCGCGGCCTCGGCATGGACGAGGACCAGGTGCGCAACGCCAACCGCCGCCTGGCCGACCCGCCGGAGTTCGACCCGGCCGACAGCGCCCAGCTCGGCCTGTTCGTCGTGGCGCGGCTGGCCCAGCGGCACGGCATCAAGGTCACGCTGCGGCCGTCCCCCTACGGCGGCACCACCGCGATCGCGCTGCTGCCCGCCTCGCTCATCGTGGAGGACCCGGGCCCCGACCAGGCGCTGCGCCGCTCCACCGGCCCGATGAAGGTGATCGCGCCGCCGCAGGCCGTCGCCGACGCCGCGCCCGCCGAGGGCGTGGTGCGGCTGGTCGCCGACCCGGTCCAGGCCGAGTTCGAGCCCGCTCCCGCCTCCCCGGCTCCGGCTCCCGCCCCGGCCACCGCGCAGGCCCCCGAGCCCGCGGCCGACGAGCCGCCGGCGCTCACCGCCGACGGCCTGCCGCGCCGCCGCCGGCAGGCGAACCTGGCCCCGCAGCTGCGCGAGCGCGTGGACGCCCGGCTGGCCGCCGAGGGCCGCGCCCCGGCGCCCGCCCCGGCTCCGGCTCCCGAGCCGGACCCGGCGCCCGAGCCCGCCGAACCGAGCATGCCCCTCGCCGCACCGGTCCCGCCGTCCGAGGCGGAGGCCGACCCTGACGCGCCGCGCTCGCCCGAGGCGATGCGGTCGATGATGTCGGCGATGCAGGCCGGATGGAGACGAGGCCGGCACGAGGCCGGCCAGGACGACTCCGGCCCATCCCACCCCGAGCAGGAGGACGACACCCCATGACATCACCTCAGCAGGCCGGTCTGGATGCGGGCGGGGGCGCGGGCGGCGAGCTGAACTGGCTGCTCGACAGCCTGGTCCAGCGGGTCACCCAGGTGCAGAACGCCGTCGTGCTGTCCAGCGACGGGCTGCGGATGGCCGCCTCCAGCGGCCTGGCCCGGGAGGACTCCGACCACCTGGCGGCGGTCGCGGCGAGCTTCCAGAGCCTGGCCCGCGGCGCCGGCGAGTCGTTCGGCGGCGGCGCGGTCCGGCAGACCATCGTGGAGATGGAGTCGGCGTTCCTGTTCGTCACCGCGGCCGGCCGCGGCGCGTGCCTGGCGGTGCTCGCCGACGCCGACGCCGACCTGGGGATCATCGCCTACGAGATGGCGATGCTGGTGACCCGGGTCGGCCAGCACCTGTCGGCGAACCCGCGGGTGGCCGCGGGCGACGCGCTGGGCGGCTGACATGCCCGACTCCTCCTGGTACGACGACGACGCCGGGCCGGTGGTGCGCCCCTACGCGCTCACCGGCGGCCGCACCCACTACGACGCCGCCGAGTTCGACCTCGTCGCGCTGATCGTCACCCGGGACGCCCCGGGCGTCCCCGACGAGCACCGGGCCGGCCCGGGCGGGGCCCCGCAGCCGCAGTGGGCGCCCGACCCGGAACATGAAATGATCTTGAGTCTTTGCCGTACGCCGCTGTCGGTGGTCGAGATAGCGTCGGAACTTGAACTCCCCCTCGGGGTCGTCCGGGTCATGCTCGGCGACCTGCTCGACCGCTCGTTGATCGAGGTCCGCCGGCCCGCGCCGGTGGCCCAGTTCCCGAGCGAGCGCGTACTCAAGGAAGTGATCGATGGAATCCGTGCGCTCTGACCCCGGCTCCGCCGGCGGCGGCGAATCCGCGCTGACGGTCAAGATCCTTGTCGCCGGCGGTTTCGGCGTCGGCAAGACCACCCTGGTCAGCGCGGTCAGCGAGATCCGGCCGCTGCGGACCGAGGAGGCGCTGACCGAGAAGAGCATCGGCATCGACGACACCTCGGCGGTGGCGAGCAAGACCACCACCACGGTCGCGATGGACTTCGGCCGGATCACCCTGCCGAACGGGCTGGTGCTGTTCGTGTTCGGCACCCCGGGCCAGGACCGCTTCTGGTTCATGTGGGACGAGCTGGCCAAGGGCGCGCTCGGCGCGGTCGTGCTGGTCGACACCCGCCGGCTCGCCGACTGCTTCCCCTCGGTCGACTACTTCGAGCGGCGCGGCGTGCCGTTCATCATCGGCGTGAACCGGTTCGACGGGGCGGGGCAGCACACCCCGCAGCAGGTCCGCGACGCGCTGGACCTGCCCGAGGACATCCCGGTGGTGGACTGCGACGTGCGCGACCGCGAGTCGGCCAAGCAGGTGCTGATCACGCTGGTGGAGCACATCATGCGCTCGATGAGCGGCCGGGGCGCGCTCGCCCGCTGACGCGGTCCGCCGGCCGGCCTACAGCGTCCGGAAGTCGGCGAAGTCGAAGCCGGGCGCGACCACGCAGCTCACCAGGACCTCCTCGTCCCCGGCGGGGCGCGCGGCCTGCCACGCGCCCGCCGGGACGAGCGCCTGCGGGGCCTGCCCCGCCTCCAGATCGGGGCCGAGCACGACCGTCGCGGCGTCGCCGGGCCGGTCGCCGGTGCCGCCGACGCGGAGCGCGAGCGGCCCACCCCGGTGCCAGAGCCACAGCTCGTCGGAGCGGACCGCGTGCCAGACCGACTCCTCGCCGGGCGGCAGCAGGAAGTAGATGCCGGTCGCGGCGGCGCGCTCGCCGGGGTAGCCGGGCGGGGTGAACGCGGGGCCGGTGCGCCAGGTCTGCCGGTACCAGCCGCCCTCGGGGTGCGGCAGCAGGTCCAGCGCGGCGGCGGTGGCGGGCCGGTCCAGGATCGCCACGTGCCGCCCGTCGGGGCCGCGCCGCAGGTAGCGGACGCGCGCCGCGCGGGTCCGGTCGATCACGCCGGGGGACAGCCCGGGACCGGTCAGCTCCACCGCGAGCACCTGCCCGGCGGGGAAGACCTCGTCGGCGAGCGCGAGGGTGTCGGCGGGGTCGGGCTCGGCGTCGGGTCCCCAGACGGCGCCGGCGTCGCCGAGGACGAACCGCGGGCCGGGCTGGGCACGCCAGCCGTCGAGTGTCGTGAGCAGCAGCACGGCACCGAGCGTAGCGGCGCGGTCATCCCCGTGCCCGGACCATCGGCGCGCTAGTCCACCACGGTGAGGACGATCTTGCCCTGGACCCGGCCGGTCTCGCCGCGCTCGTGCGCCTTGGCGGCGTCGGCCAGGGGCAGCACCGTGTCGAGTTCGGCGCGCAGCCGGCCGGCCTCGGCGAGCGCGGCGATCTCCTTCATGATCGCGTGGTCGGGCTCGACCAGCACGACCTCGCCGCGCACCCCGGCGGCCGCGGCGTCCATGTCGGCCAGGTTGCTGAGCGCGATCGACACGAGCGTGCCGCCGGGGCGCAGGGTGCGCAGCGAGCGGGGGCCGTAGTCGCCGCCGATGCCGTCCAGGACGACGTCGACGCCCTGGACGGCCTCGGCGAAGTCGACGGCGGTGTAGTCGATCACCTCGTCGGCGCCGAGGCCGCGGACGAAGTCGTGCTTGGCCGCGCGGGCGGTGCCGATGACGTAGGCGCCGTGGGCCTTGGCGATCTGCACCGCCAGATGGCCGACGCCGCCCGCGGCCGCGTGGATCAGCACCCGCTGCCCGGCCCGCAGCCCGCCCACGTCGATCAGGGCCTGCCAGGCGGTGAGCGCGGCGAGCGGCAGCGCGGCGGCCTGCACGTGGTCGATGTTCGCGGGCTTGCGGACGAAGGTCCGGGACGGCGCCGTCACGTACTCGGCGTGCGCGCCGACGCCGTACGGGTAGGGCAGCATGCCGAAGACCTCGTCGCCGGGCTTGTGCAGGGCGGCGCCGAGGCCGGTCGCCTCCACCACGCCCGACACGTCCCAGCCGAGCACGAACGGCGGCGCGCCGAGGAGCCCGCCGTGCGTGCGGTGCTTCCAGTCGGTCGGGTTCACCCCGGCCGCGTGCACCCGGACCAGCACCTCGGCGGGGCCGGGCTCGGGCTTGTCGATCTCGATCTCCTTCAGGACCTCGGGGCCGCCGAGGACGTCCTGGCCGATCGCGCGCATCTTCGTCATGCCGACGACTCTGCCGGGCCGCCGAATCCCGCGAAAGCGGCCGGATCGCCAAGGTTCGCAAGGATCCGGCCAGCGGCGCGGTCAGCCCGCGGGCCTCACTCCATCTCCGAGAGCCGGGCCGGGTCGAAGGTGAGCGGGAACGGCCGCTCCACCACGACGGGCTCGCCGGACTTGACCTTGCGCACCGTGCGGTAGGCGCCGCCCGCCAGCTCCAGCAGCGTCACCGCCGGGCGCGGCTCCAGATCGACGATCCAGTAGTGCGGGATGCCGGTCGCGGCGTACTCGGCGACCTTCTGCACCCGGTCGATCCGCTCGCTGGCGGTGCGCGGCGTCACGATCTCGGCGACCAGCACCAGGTCGGGGCCGTAGTAGGTGCGGCTCTGCCGCTCCAGCGCGAGCCGGGCCACGTCCCGGGCGACCATGAACACGTCGGGCTTGCGGATGCCCGCCGGGGTGGTGACGTACTGCTGCGGCGCCGCCACGTGCACGTCGGCGTCGTCCTGCCGGGCGCCCTGCTTGAGGATCGCGCGCAGCTGGTCGGCGGCGTTGTCGTGCCACAGGTCGCCGGGCAGCTCGGTCAGCCAGCCGTCGGCCAGCTCGTGCCGGGCGCCCTCCTCGGGCAGCGCGTCCAGGTCGTACAGGGTGTAGGGGCCGTGGGCGTGACCGGCCAGTGTGTTCACATGATCACCTCCGCGCCGAATGTAACCGACGGGGGCGGCCGGTTCCGCGCGGCGGCGATCCGGGCGTGCCGGGGGCGTTTCTCTCGAAAAAGGAGGGATGTCGAGTTAAGATACATCGCGAGATCCGCCTTGACCCTCTCCCCGCGTGAGGGTGCAGGCTCGGCGGTGCCGACGCCGAAGGAGAGACCCGTGATGAGCCTGGACCAGCGCCCCGCCCCCACGACCCGCGCGCCGGCGCCGCCCGCGGACATGCGTGCCTCCGACCGCGACCGCGATGAGCTGCTGGTCCTGCTGCACGACGCCTACGCCGAGGGCCGGCTGACCGACGGCGAGCTGGACGAGCGGATCGATCGCACACTGGAGGCCCGCACCCACGGCGAGCTGGCCGCGATCTCCGCCGACCTGCCCGCCGCCGCGCGCCCCGCCGGACCGGCCGGGCCGCCGCCGGGACGGCTGCAGGTCGCCTACAAGAGCGCGGTGCGCCGCACCGGCCACTGGCGCCTGCCCGAGACCTACCAAGTCGTCGTCTACAAGGGCGAGTGCCTGCTGGACCTGCGCGCCGCCGAGTTGGCCGGGCCGGTCACCCGGCTGCGGGTGCTCGCCTACAAGTCCACCGTGCGGATCATCGTCCCGCCCGGCGTGCGGGTGGAGGTCGAAGGTCTCGGCGTGTCCGGCGAGGTGCACGGCGACGCGCCGGCCGATGCCCCGCTCGTGCACGTCCGCGGCCTTGCCTACAAGGGCTGCGTCGAGGCGGTGACGGGGCCCGGCCAGCCGGTATGAGCCTTGCACGGCGCTATCGGGCGTTGTTCGGGCCAATGTCCGTGCAGGTAGCGCTCCCACACGGTTGGATGGGGACGCACTGACGACCGGCGGCCGATGGGAGCGGGAGTGACGGCGAGGAGCCCTGAGCAGGACGGCGCCTTCCTGGAGCGGGAGGACGCCGGAGGGGAGGACCTCGGCGCGGCGAACGCGTCCCGGCAGGCACGGCACCGGCTCTCCTTCGAGGAGGACGCCAAGCCCGCCGCCTCGCCCTGGCTGCACTCCGCCGAGGTGTGGGAGCGCGCCGGGCTGGCCTGGTTCGAGGGGGAGGAGAAGGCCCCGTTCCCGCTGGTGCTCGCGCCCGCCCGGGGCCGCTCCCGGCGGCGCCCGGCGATCGCGGCCGCGGCCGCGGCCGCGGTGGCGCTGGCGGTCGCCGCGGCCGGCGGCGGCGCCTACGCGCTGATGGACGGCGGCGAGACCGGGCCCGCCGCGCCCGCCCTGACCGTCGCCGACGACTCCTTCGCCGCCGACCCCGCCGCGCGGGCCGACGGGCTCGTGCAGGACCTCGCCGCCGTGGCCGCCTCCGGCGGCACGCTGGTGGCGGCCGGCGGCGAGGTGGAGGGCGACGGCCGCGCCCGCGCCCAGTTCCTCGTCTCCGCGGGCAAGGGCTGGCAGCCGGCCGCCGTGCGCGGCGCCGACGGCGCCGAGCCCCTGCCCGGCGCCCGGCCGCGCCTGCTCGCCGGCGGCGCGGGCCGGTGGGCCGCGCTCGGCGCCGACCCCGCCGGCGCCGTCACCGCCTGGACCAGCCACGACGCCCGCACCTGGACCGCGGCACCCGGCGGCGCGGCGTTCGGCCCCGCCGACCGGGTCGCCGCGCTGGCGCGCACCGCGACCGGGTTCGTCGCGGTCGGCGCGGCCAAGGGCCGGGCCGTGGTGTGGACCTCGGCGGACGGCCGGGCCTGGCGGCGCGACGAGCGCCCCGCCGACGTCACGGGCCTGGACCGGGTCGCCGCGTCCGGCGACGTCCTGGTCGCGCACGGCACGTTCGCGCGGCTGACGAGCCGGACGGCCGGCAAGGGGAAGAAGAAGCGCAAGGTCTCGGTCGTCTCGCGCGGCGAGGCGCTGTGGCGCTCGGAGGACGGCGGCGCGACCTGGACGGCCCTGCCGGGCCCGGGCGCCGCCTCCGGCCCCGTGGCGGGCCCCGGCGGCTTCGTCGCCGTCCGCGAGGCGCAGCGGAGCACCGGGCGCGGGAAGCGCCGGGCGACGACCCGCTACGGCGCGGTCGTCACCTCCCCGGACGGCCGGGCGTGGACGCCCGCCGGGGAGATCGGCGTGCCCGGTTACGCCGGGACCGAGCGGCTCGCCGGGGCGGGCGGCGGGTTCGCCGCCCTGGTGCGCGGCGCCGGCGGCACCCATGTCCTGCTGCGCAGCCAGGACGGCCGCGCCTGGCGTCCCGACGTCTCGCTCGGCGGCCCGGCACAGGCGCCGGCCCCGGCCGTCGGCGACCTCGCCGTGGCCGACGGCGGCGTCCCGGTGCTGGCCGGGCGGGCCGGCGACGACCCCTACCTGATGTTCAACGGGCCCGTCGACCTGCGCGGCGTCCCCGGGGCGGTCCGGCCCGAGCGCACGGTCGCGGCGGTGGCGTCCGGCGGCGGCCGGACGGTCGCGGTCGGCAGCGCCAACGGCGAGGCCGCGGTGTGGAGCGCGACCGGGGGCGCCCGCTGGGCCCGCGTGCAGCTTCCCGGCCCCGGCGGCCCGGCGGGCGGGCCGGGCCAGCCCCGGCGGCGGCTCACCGAGATCGCCTTCGGCCCGGCGGGATGGGTCGCGCTCGGCCGCGCCCAGCCGGTCCGGGGCGTCGCGGCACCGCTGATGCTGACCTCGCCGGACGGCGCGACCTGGGCGAAGGCCCCGGCCATGGACGGTGCCCCGCAGGCCGTCGCCGCAGGCCCCGGCGGCTACGTCGCGGTCGGCACGGGCCGCGGCGCGGCGGCGGTCTGGCGCTCGGCCGACCTGAAGACCTGGACGCGCGGCACCGCCGCCCGGGGCGTCCTCGCCGGGCCGCTCCGGCTGCGCGACGTCGCCGCGGCCGGCCAGGGCTACGTGGCGGTCGGCGCGCGCCGCAGCGGCGACGCCGACGTCCCGGCCGTGCTCACCTCGCCCGACGGCGCCACCTGGACGGCCGCGACCGCCCCGGCGCCGCCGCCCGGCGTCACCGGCGCGTCGTTCGCCCGCGTCGTCGCGGCCGGCGGCCGGGTGCTGGCGGTCGGCGAGGGCCGCGCGGGCGGCGCCCCGGCGTCCTTCCTCGCGGTCTCCGCCGACGCCGGCCGGACCTGGCAGACCAGGCCGCTGCCGGCCCCGGCGGCGCCGGTCGCGGTGACCGCGACGCCCGCCGGGTTCGTGCTGGCCGCGCCCGCCGCGAAGGCCCCGGTCGTCCTCGCCTCCGCCGACGGGCTGACCTGGCGGCGTGTCCCGGTGCGCGGCGCCGGGACGGGCGAGCAGCGGATCACCGCGCTGGCCTCAGCGGGCCGCGAGCTGCTCGGGATCGGCGCGGCGGCCGATCACCGCGGCACCCGGCTCACGCTGCTGCGCATGGCGGCGCCGTGAGCGGGCTACCCGTTGCAGCCGCAGGAACAGCCCTTCGGGCAAGAGCAGGAACCGCCGTGACCGCAACTGCATCCACCTTTAGCCATGCACGGAACGTACCTCCGCCCTTCCACTGGGTCTATGCCCTCGCGGCCACATAGTCCGGGACGGGGCGGGATCAGGTGTGGATGTGCAGGTCCACGCCAAGCAGGACCAGGAACCACAGGAAGATGGCCAGCAGCGCGCTGACCACGCGGCGGATGAGGTCGGGGTTGATGTAGCCCCGGTCCCAGGCCACGAAGATCCCGATCAGGATGTAGATCAGTCCGACGAGGCTGATGCCGGAACGGCCGTATCGTCGCGCCATGGCGGCGGCTCCTTGTCGCAGGGGGTGTCTCGCCGCACCGATCCCCGGACGAAGCCGGGCAAAACACGAAGGACTTTCGGTACGGTGCCGCCGCCGGCGTTATGCCCTTCCCCAAGTGCCCCGGGGGTTTGCCCGCTTCGGACGGCGCTGCGGGCGCGCGGGCGGTTGCGGATGGGGCGTCTCGGCCGGCCGGTGTAGCGAATCCGGCATCCAGGGCGATAACCGGATGGTCGGCGGTGGCCGGCGGCACTGGGCAGCGCTCGCCGGTCACCGCTTCACGACCGGCTACTTCGCGGGCGCCTTGCCGGTCAGGTCGATGCGGACCACCGTCGGGTCGCGGTCCCCGGCCCGGTCGGCGAACTCGGCGTTGCGGTGCACGATCGCGACCTCGTGCCGGCGGCGCTGCAGCGCCGGGCTCAGCAGGATGTGGTCGAGGGTCTGGGCGTTGCCGCCCGTCACCGCGGTGTAGCGCCGGTCGGCCGGGACCTCGTCCGCCGCGTCGCGCAGGTCGCCCTCCTTGGCCAGGGTGCGCACCGGCGGCGCGAAGTCGCGCTCGTTCAGGTCGCCCGCGACGATCACGGCGGCGTCGCGGTCCTGCGCCCGGACCGACCGGACGAACCCCGCCACCACCTTGGCCTGCGCGTCGCGGCGCCACTCCGAGGGCCGGAGCGGCGGCTGGGCGCGGCCGAACACCGGCTGGTCCTCGGCGGTGCGCGGGTACCAGTGGTTCGCGACCACGATGATGCGGCGGCCCTGCCAGGTGACCTCGCCGGCCAGCGGCTTGCGGGTGCCGCTCCAGGCGGGGTCGGCGGGCGCGATCCGGCCGGGGCTGAGCGACAGGCCCGCCTGCCCGTCCACGCGCACCGGCTGCACGGCGGCGTCGGGCGGGTTCCCGTCCGCCTGGTCGCCGCCGGGCCGGTCGGTGAAGCCGAGGCCGCGGTCGGTGCGGAACAGGAACCCGACGCGGTTGTTGCCGCCCGGCTCGCCGCCGTCGGCGTTGTTGCGCGGCGCGATGGAGCGCCAGTCGTAGGCCGGGCCGCCCGCCTCGCTGAGCGCGGTGATCAGCTCGGCGACGGTCTGGTCGGCGGCGACGGTGCCGTCGTCGGCGATGCCGCTGTTGTCCTGCAGCCCGGACACGGTGATCAGGTCGGGGGAGCGCAGCCCCTCGACGATGTCGGCGGCGAGCGCCTGGAAGCGGCCCTCGGGGGAGTCGGGGCTCAGCCCGTCCATGCTGACGGTCGCGACGGCCAGCTCGCCGGGCCGCTGCGGGCGGGTCGCCTCGCGCGGCAGCCCGCCGTCCTGGCGGGCCGGGGCGGCGGTGAGCAGCAGCGTGAAGTCGCCGAGGCCGTAGTCCAGCACGCCGTCGTTGGCGCCGGGCAGCCGGTCGCCGACGTTCATGGCGGGCAGCGGCGCGAGCACGTCGTCCAGCAGGATCCGCTCGGGGTTGGGGTCGCCCGCGCGCAGCAGGATGCCGCCGCGCCGGGTGCGGGTCCCCGCGCCCGCGCCGCCGGCGGGCAGCACGGGCACCTCGCCGTACCGGGACGGGCCGACGGCGACGGCGTCGTCCACCCGCAGGCGCATGCCCTCCAGCGACTCGTAGAAGTCGAGCCCGTTGCGGGCGGGGTCGAAGCCGCCCTTGGCGGTCTCCACGTCGGTCGCGCCGGCGGTCCGGCGCACGACGGCGGCGGGGGCCCGGCGCCCCTTCGGGCCGAGCAGCACCGGCGGCGGCAGCGGGACGCCGTGCGCGTCGATGGCCGTCCCGGTCGCGTCGATCTCGGTGCGGGTGAGGCTGGCCGAGGCCGAGCCGCCGGGGCGGAACTCACTGATCCGCCCGTCGACCCGGACGGCGTCGCCGACGCGCGCGACCGGCCGGGTGCGGGTGAACACGAACACGCCCTCGGAGGTGGCGTCGCTGCGGTCGGGGCTCGGGTCCTGCATCCAGAAGCCGTTGCCGGTCACCGCGGTGACCACGCCGGGGACCCCGGCGACGTCCCGGCCGTTCAGCGGCGACAGGTGGCCGGCGCCCTGCACGTCGTGGATGCGCTTGCCCTGCAGGGCCGGCGGCGGCGGTGCGGGGTCGGCGGACGCGGGGACCGGCAGGAGTGCCGTGCCCGCGGACAGGACCGTCGCGAGGATCGCCGTGCGGCGCCGGAACGCTGGGTACGCCACCCACCCTCCAGGATCGACTCGGCTCGTGCCTGCGGGGGCACGAGGCAGGATGGCATGCGGGGCGGGCCGCCCGGCCGGGCCGGTCGCGGCCGTCTCGATCAAGGTTCTCCCAAAGATAACGGCATCGGGCCCGTGAAGGGACCGATGCCGTTGAACGGGATCTACGCGGATTTTTCAGTCGAAGAGCACGACCTGCCGGATGACCTCGCCGGCCTCCAGCGCGCGCAGCGCGCCGTTCAGCTCCTCGAACCGGATGCGGCGGCTGATCAGGCCGTCGATGTCGAGCTTGCCGGACCGCCACAGGTCCACGAACATCGGCACGTCGCGCTTGAGGTCGCAGCCGCCGTACAGCGACGCCTTCAGCGTCTTGCCGTCGAACAGCAGCCCGAACGCGCTCTGCGACCAGTCGTCGTCGGCCGCGCCCGCGCCGACCACGATCACCTCGCCGCCGCGCCGGGTGGCGTTCCAGGCGGTGGTGATCGCGGCGGACCGGCCGACGACCTCGAAGACGGTGTCGAAGCCCTGGCCGCCGGTGAGCAGCCCCTTGGTCTCGTCCAAGTCGTCCAGCGTCGCGGTGTGCGTGGCGCCGAACTGCTTGGCGATCGGGTGCTTGGCCTCGTTCGGGTCGATCGCCAGGATGGTGGACGCCCCGGCGATCTTGGCGCCCTGGATCACCGACAGCCCGACGCCGCCCGCGCCGACCACCGCGACCTTGGCGCCCGGCCGCAGCTTGGCGGTGTTGAACACCGCGCCGACGCCGGTCGGGATGCCGCAGCCGAGCAGCGCCGCGTACTCGAACGGCACGTCCTCGTCGATCTTGATGACGCCCTGGTGGGGCACCACGATCTCCTCGGCCCAGGTGCCGACGCCCGCCATGCCGAACACCGGCGTGCCGTCGGCCATCCGGAACGCCGGGTCGCCGAACGCCTGCGCGATGAAGGTCATGCACAGGTACGGCTCGCCGCGCCGGCACTCGGCACAGGTGCCGCAGTCGGGCGTCCAGTTGATGACCACGTGGTCGCCCACCTGGACGTCGGTGACGTGCGCGCCGGCCTCCACGACGACGCCCGCGCCCTCGTGGCCGACCACCGTCGGCGGCACCGAGGGCAGCACGCCCGACATCGTGGACAGGTCCGAGTGGCAGACGCCGGTCGCCCTGATCTTGACCTTCACCTGGCCGGGCCCGGGATCGACGGTGCTCACGTCGTCGCGCAGGTCCAGTTCCTTGTCGCCGACCGCATGCAGAACCGCGGCGCGTGCCATGGCTGCCTCCACTGAGAGGGGGGTTGGGGTGGGTGGCCTCGATCCGGCGGCGGCGGGACGGCGGCGCTACTCCTCCAGGCTGAGCGCGGCCTTCGGGCAGGACCGCACCGCGTGGCGGACGCGGTCGGCCTCGGCGGCCGGCACCTCGGGCCGGAGGATCTCGAGCTCGTCGTCATCGGTGAGGTCGAAGACCTCGGGGGCCAGGCCGACGCAGACCGCGTTGGCCTCGCACACCAGGGGGTCGACTTCTACTCTCATCGCCTTCTCCGTTCACGTCGCGTGCGGTGAACGTCAACCTACTTCGGTCCGGGGCGGCCGGATCGGGGCCCGCTCGCGACAAAAGTAGAACACGTTTCAGTATCAGGCGGCAAGAGCGTGATCCGGCGGAAGTGATCTCGGATAAAGTGCGCGGCGGAGGAGATCAATGACTGAGACAACGGCGTCCACCCCCGCGGGGACGACCAGCACCCCGGAAATGCCCTCGGACCTGCTGCGCTGCGCGCGCGCGGCGAAGGGGTTCATGCCCGAGGACGAGGGCCTCGCCTTGTACGAGACGGCGCTGGAGTACGGCGCCCGCCTCGGCGCGACCGGCCCGCTGCTGGAGGTGGGCACCTACTGCGGCAAGTCGGCGATCTACCTGGGGGCGGCGGCCCGGGAGACCGGCGCCACCGTCGTCACCGTCGACCACCACCACGGCTCGGAGGAGAACCAGGCGGGCTGGGAGCACCACGACCCGTCCCTGGTCGACCCGCGCACCGGCCGGATGGACACCCTGCCGACGTTCCGCAAGACGATCGCGTTCGCCGGCCTGGAGGACGAGGTCGTCGCGATCGTCGGCACCTCCCGCACCGTCGCGTCCTTCTGGCGCACCCCGCTCGCCCTGCTGTTCATCGACGGCGGCCACGCCGAGGAGTACGCCCAGGGCGACTACGAGGGCTGGGCGCCGCACCTGGCCGTCGGCGGCGCGCTGGTCATCCACGACGTGTTCGCCGACCCCGCCGACGGCGGGCAGGCCCCCTACCACGTCTACCAGCGGGCGCTGGCGAGCGGCGCGTTCACCGAGCGCCGCGCGCGGGGCTCGCTGCGCGTGCTGGAGCGCACCGGCGACACCGACCCGCTCACCCCCGCCTGACGGACACGCGAAAGCCGCGGAACCAGAACAGGTTCCGCGGCTTCTGTACGCCCGCTACAGGCGGGTGCGCACCGGGTTGGCCACCGAGGCCAGGGCGCAGCCGCAGGCGCCCGGGTCGGCGGCGGTGGACGGCCCGAGCGGCCGCCCCGCGATCTCCTTGAAGATCCCCGCGCCCGGCGAGACGCCCTCCAGCACGTCCGCCGCCAGGATGACGGCGGCCGCGGTGTAGGTGGAGCGGTCCCCGGGGAAGTGCCGCTGGTTCTCGAACTGCCAGCCGGTCCAGTACGAGCCGTCCTCGTGCCGCAGGTGCTGGATCGTGGTGAACAGCTCCAGCGCCCGGTCCCGCTGCCCGGCCGCGTCCAGCGCCATGACCAGCTCGCTGCTCTCGGCCGCGGTCACCCACGGCTGGTCGTGCACGCAGCGGCAGCCGAGGCCCGGCACCACGAACGCGTCCCAGCGCTCGGCGATGCGGCGCGCGGCCGCCTCGCCCCGCACCGGCCCGCCGAGGACCGGGTAGTACCAGTCCATCGACCAGCGGCTCTTGTCGGAGAACGCCTCGGGGTGCGCGGCCACGACATGGCCGAGCTGGTCGGCGGCCAGCTCCCACTCCGGGCGCGGCTCGCCGAGCCGCTCGGCGAGCGCCACCGCGCAGCGCAGCGACTGGTGGATCGACGAGCAGCCGGTCAGCAGCGCCTCGTCGGCGACCTCGCCGTTCTCGTGCCGGATCCACCGGATCTCGCCGCGCAGTGTCTGCAGCCCCAGCGTGAACTGGATCGCCGCCTGCACGACCGGCCACATCTCCTGCGCGAACGCCTCGTCGCCGGTCATCAGCAGCTCGTGCCAGACCCCCACCGCCACGTAGGCGGCGTGGTTGGACTCGCCGCCGGGCTCGGTGACCTCGCCCAGCACCCACTTGGCGGGCCAGGACCCGTCCGGGCGCTGCACGCCCGCCAGCCACGCGTACGCGCGCCGGGCGTGCTCGCCGAGACCGGCGACGCGCAGCGCCATCGCGGCCTCGACATGGTTCCAGGCGTCCACGTGGCCGGCCACGCCGTGCGTCGGCGAGAACCAGGGGATCGCCCCCGAGTCCTCCTGCTGGCGGACGATGCTCTGCGCGGTGGCGACGATGTCGGCCGAGGTCAGGACGCCGGGTACGGACGGGACCTCAGACCGCATCCACCGTCTCCTTCGCGGCCGCCTTCGCCGGCTGCGCGGGCTTGGTGAAGTACACCACGACGCTCTTGCCGATCAGCGGGTTCATCACCCGCTCGGCCAGCCGGGTCGCCAGCGGGCGCTTCATGATGTCCCACACCAGGATCTGGTGGTAGGCCTTGGCCAGCGGGTTGTCGTTGTTGTCGACGCCCACCGCGCACTTGATCCACCAGTACGGGGCGTGCAGCCCGTGCGCGTGGTGGTGGCCGTCCACCCGGAACCCGGTGGCCTTCAGCTTGGCCTCCAGCTCGGCGCGGGTGTAGATGCGCACGTGCCCGCCCGGGGCGGTGTGGTAGTCCTCCGACAGCGCCCAGCAGACCCGCTCGGGCAGCCAGGACGGCACCGTCACGGCCAGCTGCCCGCCGGGCTTCAGCACCCGCAGCAGCTCGGCCATCGCGCTCATGTCGTCGGGGATGTGCTCCAGCACCTCCGACGCGATGATCTTGTCGAAGTGGTCGTCGGGGAACGGCAGGTCCAGCGCGTTTCCCTGCACGGTCTCGGCGGACGCGCCCGCGGGCACCTCGCCCTCCAGCCGCATCGCCCCGAACATCTTCTCGACGCCCGCCAGCTCCTCGGCGTCGAGGTCGAAGGCCACGACGTTGGCACCCCTGCGGTACAGCTCGAAAGCATGCCGTCCGGCGCCGCACCCCATGTCCATGATGCGTTCTCCGGGGGTGACGCGGAACCGCTGGAAATCCACGGTCAGCAGGGTCGTGCTCCTTCCGTACAGGGGGCCGCCGGGCGGCGGTCCCTCATGCCTTGCCCGCGGCCAGCCGCAGGTAGTTCCGCTGGGTGATGGCGGCCCGGTAGTGGTCGACCGTGGCCTGCGCCACCGCCCGCCACGTATACCGCTCCAGCACCCGCGCCAGGCCCGCCGCGCCGATCTTCGCCCGCTCCTCGGGGGAGTCGTGCAGACGGCGCAGCACCGACGCCAGCTCCTCGACGTCGCCGGGCTCGACCAGTTCGGCCGCGTCGCCGACGACCTCGGGCAGCGCGCCCGCCCGGCTCGCCACCAGCGGCGTGCCGGACGCCATGTGCTCCACGGCCGGCAGCGAGAAGCCCTCGTAGCGCGAGGGGACGACCGCGACCTCGGCCGACGCCAGCAGCTCGCCGAGCTCGTCGTCGCTGATCCCGCTCACGAACCGTACCCGGTCGCCGAGGGCCAGCTCGCGCACCAGCTTGGCGGTCGGCCCGTCCTCGCGCGGCCGGCTCACCACGATCACGTGCACGTCGCGCTCGGTGGCGACCTTGGCCACGGCGCGCAGCAGCACGTCCACGCCCTTGATCGGCGCGTCCGCGCTCGCCATCGCCACGATCCGGCCCGGCACCCGCTCGCCGCGCGGGTGGAAGATCGAGGTGTCCACGCCGAGCGGCAGGATCTCGATGTCGCGCGGGTCGACCTTGAAGTCCTTGACGATGTCGACCTTGGACGACCCCGACACCGTCAGGATCGGCCCGACCCGCCGCGCCACCTGCGACTGCATGCCGACGAACCCGTACCAGCGGCGCTTGCCGAGCTTTTGCAGCGGCCCCTCGGCCGCCTCCAGCTCGATCCGCCGGTCCACGCTGATCGGGTGGTGGATGCTGGTCACCAGCGGCAGCCCGGTGCGGGAGATGGCCAGGTTGCCGAGCCCGAGCACCTGGTTGTCGTGCACCACGTCGAAGTCGCGCCGGCGGCGGCGCAGCTCGCGCAGCACCCGCAGGCTGAACGTCAGCGGCTCGGGGAAGCCGCCGGTCTTCATGTGCGCGAACTCCAGCACGTCGATCCAGTCGCGGAACTCCTCGCGCGCCGGCGTGCGGAAGGGGTCCTCGTCCCGGTACAGGTCCAGGCTCGGCACCTTGGTGAGGACGATCTCCTCCCGGTCCAGCTCGGGATAGGGCTGCCCGGAGAACACCTCCACGGCGTGCCCGAGATCCACGAGTTCCCGGCTGAGGTGCCGGAGGTAGACGCCCTGGCCGCCACAGTGCGGTTTGCTCCGGTAGGAGAGCAGGGCCACGCGGAGCGGGCCAACCGACGGCTCAACTGCCTCAGACACGCCAGCCCCTGCTCACGCACCACTCCTGTCAGTCACGAGACCCCGGTCGCACCGGCATCTCCTTTATCCCGTTTATGAAGCTAGACCTTAGCCTGCGCACGTTACCCGAGAGTTCAATATTGGGCATAGCGTCCAAAAGTGTTTCGAAAAGCACACGGAGCTCGAGGCGGGCCAGGTGGGCACCTAGACAGAAGTGAGGACCGCCGCCGCCGAAGCCCAGGTGGGGGTTGGGGTCGCGGGCGACGTCGAAGGTGAAGGGGGCGGCGAAGACGGCCTCGTCGCGGTTGGCGGAGGCGTAGAAGACGACGACCTTGTCGCCGGCGGCGATCTTGCGGCCGCGCAGCTCGGTGTCGCGGACGGCGGTGCGGCGGAACAGGTTGACCGGGGTGACCCAGCGCACGATCTCGTCGGCGGCGGTGCGCACCAGGGAGGGGTCGGCCCGGAGCCGGGCCCACTGCTCCGGGTGCTCGAAGAAGGCGAGCATGCCGCCGGAGGCGGCGTTGCGGGTGGTCTCGTTGCCGGCGACGGACAGCAGGAGGACGAACAGCTCGAACTCGTCGCCGCTCAGCACGCTGCCGTCGGGGCCGGGGTCCAGGAGCCTGGTGACGATGTCGTCGCGGGGGTTCCGCCGGCGGGCGGCGGCCAGCTCGTTGGCGTAGGCGTACAGCTCGGCGGCCGCGCGCTCGCCGTCGGCGCGGGTGGCCTGGAACTCGGGGTCGTCGATGCCGATGAGGGTGTTGGACCAGTGGAAGATCTTGTCGCGGTCCTCGGGCGGGGCGCCGAGCAGCTCGCAGATGACGTAGAGGGGCAGCGGGGCCGCCAGGTCCCGGACGAAGTCGGCCTCGTCCGGGGCCTGGGCGACCAGGTCGCGGCAGATGTCGCGGATGTGCTCCTCCAGGGCGCCGATCGCGCGCGGGGTGAAGCCCCGGTTGACGATGCCGCGCTTGCGGGTGTGGTCCGGCGGGTCCTGGTTCAGCATCATCATCCGCTGCAGCACCAGGTGGTCGGGGTCGGGCTCGTCGAACAGCGCGAGCCGTTCGTGGGACGAGAACACCTCCGGGTGGCGCGACACGTGCACCACGTCCTCGTGCCGGGTGATCGCCCAGAACGGCGGGTAGCCGCGGCCGGGGTCGCCCTGGTGCCAGTGGACGGGGTCGTGCTCGCGCAGCCAGGCGAGCCGGTCGTGGGGGACGCCGCCGCTCTCGTAGCGGGCGGGGTCGACCAGGTCGATGCCGGGGGTGCTCATCGTCGCGCCTCCTTGGGGGCTACCGGGGGCGGCGGGCGGAGGGGGTGAACTCCACGCGCAGCTCCTTGACGCCGTTGACGAAGTTGGAGCGGAGCCGGCGGGCCTCGCCGGCGGGGCGGATGTCGGGCATCCGGTCGAGGATCGCCTCGAACAGCACGCTGAGCTCCAGGCGGGCCAGGTGGGTGCCGAGGCAGAAGTGGGGCCCGCCGCCCCCGAAGCCGACATGGGGGTTGGGGTCGCGGCCGATGTCGAAGGCGAACGGGTCGTCGATCACCCGCTCGTCGCGGTTGGCCGAGCCGTAGAAGAGCACGACCTTGTCGCCCGCGCGGATCTGCTTGCCGCCGAGCTCGGTGTCCTGGACGGCGGTGCGGCGGAACAGGTTGATGGGGGAGGTCCAGCGGACGATCTCGTCGGGCGTGGTGCGCAGCAGCGACCGGTCGGCCTGCAGCCGGGCCCACTGGTCGGGGTGCTCGAAGAAGGCGAGCATGCCGCCGACCGAGCCGTTGCGGGTGGTCTCGTGCCCGGCGATGACCAGCATCAGCAGGAAGAGCTGGAACTCCTCGGTGCTGAGGCGCACGCCGTTCTCGTCGGGCTGCAGGAGCTTGGTGGCGATGTCGTCGCGGGGGTCGGCCTCGCGTTCGGCGGCGAGGGCGGCGGCGTAGTCCATCAGCTCGCCGGCGAAGAGCTTGGCCTGGTCCTTCGCGCCGTTCAGCTCGGGGTCGGCGAACCCGATGATGCGGTTGGACCAGTCGCAGATCTTCTGCCGGTCGGTGACGGGGGCGCCGAGCAGCTCGCAGATGACGTAGGCGGGCAGGTGGGCCGCGATGTCCTCGACGAAGCAGGCCTCGCCGCGCTCCACCACGTCGTCGATCAGCTCGTGGCAGATGTCGCGGATGTGTGCTTCCAGCTGCTTGATCATCCGGGGCGTGAAGCCGCGGTTGACCTTGGCCCGGTTGCGGGTGTGGTCGGGCGGGTCCTGGAACAGCATCATCATGCCGTAGAGCAGGATCTCGTCGTCGGTGAACTCCTCGTACATCGAGGTGCGCACGTGGCTGGAGTAGATCTGGGGGTTGCGCGACACCGTGACCACGTCCTCGTGGCGGGTGACGGCCCAGAAGCCGGGCACGCGCTCGTCCAGGTCGCGGTGCCAGTGCACGGGGTCGTTGTCGCGCAGCCAGGCGAACCGGTCGTGCGGGATGCCGCCCCGCTCATAGACGGCCGGGTCGATGATGTCGATCTCGGGGGCGGTGCCGGTGGGGTGCGCGAGGGCCTCTCGCCCGCTGAGGGTCACATCCTGCTGGGTCACGCCCGTCCTCTCCGCGTTCCGCGTCGCGCCGCACGGAATCGTCTGTCTAGCGCTTGCTTGGTAAGCGGATACGTCCCGGTTCTAACATGAGACTGGAGTCTCATCAAGGGTCCAGACTCGGGGTGTGACGTGCGTCGCACGCTGTCGTGACAGCTAGCGAAGGACGAAACGCAGCGGGTCGCGGTCCCCCTCGCGCCGGGCGACGCCCCGGGTCTCCAGCACCCGCAGGTGCGCCGCCGCCTCGCCCGCCGCCATCTGGCGCGCCTGCAGCGGCATGTCCGCCCACGGGTGCCGCCAGGTCAGCGCGGCCGTCAGGTCCCACAGCGACACCGGCGCCGCCGACAGCAGCGCGCGCACCTCGGCCAGCCGCTCCTCGTGGTGCCGGGCGATCTCCCGCACCCGCTCGCCGAGGCCGGTGAAGCGGTGCTGGTGGGCCGGCAGCACCTCGCCCACCGCCATCGCGCCGACCCGGCCGAGCGAGCGCAGGAAGTCGCCGAGCGGGTCGGTGTCGGTGCGGTCGTAGGGGTACAGGCCGATGTGCGGGGTGATCCGCGGCAGCACGTGGTCGCCGGTGAAGATCCGGTCGCCGTCCTCCAGGTGCAGGCAGATGTGCCCGGGGGAGTGGCCGGGCGTCCAGATCGCGCGCAGCCGGCGGCCGGGCAGGTCGACCAGGTCGCCGTCGGCCAGCTCCCGGTCGGGCTCGGCGGGCGGGTCGACGTGCTCGCGGCGCGCGTGGCCGGCCAGGTCGCCCTCGGCGGCCCCGGCGCGGCGCATCGAGCCGAGCTCCCAGGTGCGGCCGGCGTCCTGCGCGACGGCCGCGCGGAACAGCCGGACGATCTCGGCGTCGTCGCGGTGCATCGCGATCCACGCGCCCGAGGTCGCGCGGATCCGCCCGGCGAGGCCGGCGTGGTCGGGGTGGTAGTGCGTGACGACCACCCCGGCCACGTCCGCGATGTCCATGCCGAAGCCGCCGAGGCCGTCCTTCAGCGCGGACCAGGCGTCCTCGTGCTCCCAGCCCGCGTCGATCAGGACGGGCCCGCGCGGCCCCTCCAGGGCGTAGACGAGCGTGTAGGCGAGCGGATTGCCCGGGATCGGCACCGGAACGCTCCACACGCCCCCGCCGAGATCCGCCGGAGCCGGCGCCACCGGCGTCAGACCCGCTCGATGATCGTCGCGCTGGACAGCGCCCCGCCGCAGCACATGGTGACCAGCGCGGTGCCCGCGTCGCGGCGCTCCAGCTCGTGCAGCGCGCTGGTGAGCAGCCGCGCGCCGGTCGCGCCGACCGGGTGGCCGAGCGCGATCGCGCCGCCGTTGACGTTCACCCGGTCCATGTCCGGTTCGTGCACCGACGCCCAGGACAGCACGACGGCCGCGAACGCCTCGTTGATCTCGGTGAGGTCGATGTCGCCCATCGCCATCCCGGCGCGGGCGAGGACCCGCTCGGTCGACTGCACCGGGCCGTCCAGGTGGTAGTACGGCTCGGCCCCGACCAGCGCCTGCGCCCGGATGCGCGCGCGCGGGCGCAGCCCGAGCTGGTGCGCCATCTCCTCCGACATCACCAGCACGGCGGACGCGCCGTCGGAGATCTGCGACGACGTCCCGGCGGTGTGCAGGGCGCCCTCGCCCATGACGGGCTTCAGCTTGGCCAGGCCCTGCGTGGTCGTCTCGCGCAGGCCCTGGTCGCGGGTGACGGTCCGGGTCTCCCCGGTCTCGTTCCCCTCGGCGTCCAGCACCGGCGCCTCGATGGGGGCGATCTCCCGCTCGAAGCGGCCGTCCGCCCACGCCTTGGCGGCCAGCTGCTGGGAGCGGGCGCCGAACGCGTCCAGGTCCTCACGGGTGAGGCCGCGCCGCTGGGCGATCCGCTCGGCGGCCTCGAACTGGTTCGGCATGTCGATCGACCAGTCGGCCGGGCGCGGGTTGGCCGGCAGCACGTTGCTGCCGAGGGGCGCCCGGCTCATCACCTCCACGCCGCAGCCGATCGCCACGTCGACCACCCCGGCCGCGACCTGCGCCGCGGCCAGGTGCACGGCCTGCTGGGCCGAGCCGCACTGGGCGTCGATCGTGGTGACGCCGGTCTGCCAGGGCAGGCCCGCGTACAGCCAGGCGTACCGGCCGACGTGCCCGCCCTGCTCGCCCGCCTGCGTCACGCAGCCCGCGAAAACCTGTTCCACCAGCCCGGGGTCGATGCCGCTCCGCGCCACCACCGCGTTCAGCGCGTGCGCCAGCACGGCCTGGGCCTTCAGCCCGGCCAGCCAGCCGTTGCGCTTACCGAGCGGCGTGCGTACCGCCTCGACGATCACCGGGGTGCCCATGCGGTCTCCTTCTAGAACGAGATTCGCTCCTAACTGTAACGAGTTCTAGTTTTGTGTGGAAGGGGCTCAGTAGCGGACCCGCAGCTCCTTGATCCCGTTCAGCCAGGCCGACCGCAGCCGCCGCGGCTCGCCCGCCTGAGCGATGTGCGGCATCTGCTCGGCGATCGCGTCGAACATCAGCCGGATCTCCAGCCGGGCCAGGTTCGCGCCGATGCAGTAGTGGGCGCCGGTCCCGCCGAACCCCAGGTGCGGGTTGGGCGAGCGGGTGACGTCGAAGCGGCCGGGCTCGTCGAAGACCTCCTCGTCGAAGTTGGCCGAGCTGTAGTACATGGCCAGCCGGTCGCCCGCCCGGATCGGCACCCCGCCGAGCTCGGTGTCGCGCACGGCGGTGCGCTGGAACGCCGTCACCGGCGTCGCCCAGCGGACGATCTCGTCGGCCGCGGTCTCGGGCCGCCCGGCCTTGTACAGCTCCCACTGCCCGGGGTGGTCGAAGAAGGCCAGCATCCCGTGCGTGATCGCGTTGCGGGTGGTCTCGTTCCCGGCCACCGCCAGCAGGATCATGAAGTAGCCGAACTCGTCGTCGCTCAGGCCGCGCCCGTCCACGTCGGCCTGCACCAGCCTGGTGACGATGTCGTGCGCGGGGCAGCCCCGCCGCCGCTCGGCCAGGCCCATCGAGTAGCCGATGATCTCGGCGGCGGCGCAGGCCGGGTCGGCGTCGTACTCGGGGTCGTCGTAGCCGAGCATCTGGTTGGACCACTCGAACAGCCGGCGCCGGTCCTGCTGCGGCACGCCCATCAGCTCGGCGATCGCCTGCAGCGGCAGCTCGGCGGCGATCTCGGTGACGAAGTCGCCCTCGCCGCCGCGCCGCCGCGCCTCGGCCACGATCCGCCCGGCCCGCTCGTGCAGCGCGTCGTGCAGGCCGTTGATCACCCGCGGGGTGAAGCCGCGCGACACGATCTTGCGGAGCTTGGCGTGCTGCGGCGGGTCCATGTGCAGCAGCAGGCTCTCGCGCTGCAGCTCCAGCTCCGCGGCCCCGAACGACTCGTTGAACCGGATCACCGAGCCGTTCGCGGCGGCGGAGAACAGCTCGTGGTCGCGCGAGATCTCCTTGATGTGGGCGTGCTTGCTGACCACCCAGAAGCCGTCGTCGTCGAAGCCGGTGCGGCCGCGCGGCTGGGCGTTCCACCAGGGCCGCGCGGTGCGGCGCAGCGCGGCGAACTCGGCCAGCGGGACGCGCTCGGTCATCAGGTCGGGGCAGCTGAAGTCGAAGCCGTCGGGGACGGCGGTCTCGGGTGCGGTGGCGGTCATGCGCGCTCCTTGCCCTCGCGGCGATGTCGATCGGGGCCAAGCTAGAACCCATTCCAGGGCCGCCACAAGAGCAAATGAGACACCAGTCTCAACAGGAGTCTCGGCCAATCGCTTGGTTGGTAATGAGCGGAAGGGCCGGTCTTTCACCTGCCGAAAGCGGGATGGACCTCGCCATGCCTCATCCCGTCCGCAACTGCAAGGGGCCCTAGGTCGTGAGCTTCGTCACGTTTATCGCCGAGTTTAACTAGAACTCGTTCTCGTTCATGTCCGGGCAGGTCGCGGCGCCGCCGCCGGCCACCGTGGCGGGTGCGGGGGCGCGGCGTCCCTTAATCTGGGCGCACGGGGGCGTTCGGTGAGCGCCGCCGTGGTGAGGTAACCGCGTTCCGCCCCCCGCCTCGGAGAACTGAATGCCCATGGCCGACCCCGATCCGCAGCCCGTGTTCGACGAGAACTTCGTCAAGGGCGCCACGTTCACCGAGCCGTCGGCCGAGGAGCGGGCGCGCAGGCCCGGGCGCCGCGAGCGGCTGCGCGCCCGCCGGACCGCGCGCCGCTACCGGGCCGAGGCGGACCCGGCGCGCGGCAGCCGCACGGCGGTCGTCCAGGTGATCGCGGGCGTGCTGGCGCTGCTGGCCATCTCCACCGCGCTGTGGTGGTTCAACCGGCCCGAGCCGATCACGGCGCTGCGCCCGCCGGCCGGCGGGCCGCCGGCGCCGGCCGCGGGCGACCCGTTCGCCGGCTCCCCGGCCGCGCGGTACGCGACGGGCGACGAGGGCATCACGCTGCCCGTGCCCGAGGCGCTGAACGGGCTGAGCGCGGCCCAGCTCGGCCTGGCCTACGAGCAGATCAAGAAGATGCTGGTGGCGGGCGCCCTGGACACGAACACGGTCTTCGGCGGCAAGAACGACACCTTCCGCGCGCTCGTCGACCCGGCGCAGCTCCCCGACCTCAAGCGCGACCTGGACAACCCCGCCGCCAAGGGCGCACGGGCCTGGGTGACGACGTTCGCGCCCGGCAGCGCCGTCCAGGTCGGGACGGCGATCAAGGTGCACGGCGCCAGCTCGGCGCGCCCGGCCAGGCGGCAGGGCCGGAACGGGGTGCTGGTGAAGACCGACCACAACTTCGTCTACGCCGTCCGCGAGAAGCCGGGCTCCCAGCAGGTGCTGCGGGTCGTGCAGCGGTGGGCGAACGAGTACTTCGTCTACCGGGACGGCGCGACGGTCAAGGTCTGGATCACCCGGGCCGACAGCGCGGCCGCCCCGACGAGCTGCCAGTACGGCGACGCGCTGATCCACCCCGACTTCACCGCGAGCGGGCAGGGCGGCCAGACCACCGACCCCTACAACCTGTCCAAGCCGATCGACACCGCCGCCGGCTGCCAGACGGCCCTACGCACCTGACCCGCGGTATCGGGGAAAGGCGCCGGGGCCCGAATTGCTCTCTCCTGGTAGTGGCGCGAACACGGTGATGGCGCCTGGAGGGGAAAAGCCGCTCGATTTCCTGCGGGCCCTTGTTTTTTGATCTTGGCTGATCATACTTTCGGTTATGGAGGCAAGATCGTTCCGGTTGGGGCGGTCCTGCTCCCCGTCCGGGGCGTTCCCCGGCGCGGCGCCGGGGAGGACGGCGCCCCGCCGCGACGCCCCCATCCGAAAGGAAGGCATGAATGCGCCTACGCGCAGCGGCCGTCAGCGCCGGGATCGTCGCCCTGGCGGTCACCTCGATGAGCGCGCCCGCCCAGGCCGCCCCCGCGCAGCCCACCAGGAGCGCCTCGGCGAACTGGATCCCCATCGCCAGCTACACCACCCAATCCCGGTGCGTGGACGCGGGCCAGCAGTACGTGCGTGAGGGCTTCCACGAATACAGGTGCATCTACACCGGCCTCTACCCTCCCTACGCCCTCTCGGTTAGATAGCCGAAGTTTTCGGTGCGCATTGTGTCGGGCGCGGATTTCTCGCGCCTGACACGGTTCTCGCATGGCGTGCGCGGTGGCCTTAATTGCCGGATGCCTTCCGGGGGCAATGCGATTTTGGTCATCGCGGCCTATTCCTTCGGCCGTCGATGGGGATTCTCGTAGCAGCGGGTCCCCGCGGCCGGCGCGCCGGTCCGGCGGTCGCCGGCCGTCCGGCGGCGTGACCGGCCTGGGGCGGGGCGGGGCGGGCGATCACCGCCCCCAGCCGTCTCAGATTTTTGGATTTTTCCTGTTATCGCGCATCCTGTCGTAGGTCTCCCAGGTGTCCCGTACACCGCAGACGAGCGAAGGATGTGGCAGCGCCATGACGAACCGAGACCCGTTCTGGGAGACCCGGCGGCCGCGGCGGATGAGCGGCCGTGCCGCCGCGTGGACGGCCGCGGGGGTGGCCGGCCTGGTGGTGACCGGCGCGGCGGCCGGGCTGGCCGGCGGTGCTTTCCAGAACAGCGACGGCGCCCTGACGGCGAGCGGTGCGGCACCGTCCCCGGTCGCCGCCGCGGCCCGGCCCGCCGGTGACGCGCCCGCGGCGACGCCCACCGCCAAGGCGAGCCGGACGCCCGCCGGCAAGGCCAAGCCGACCCGCAAGCGGGCCCCGGCGCGCAAGCCGGTGCGCAAGGCCAAGCCCGCCCCCGTCAAGAAGAAGCCGGTCGTCGCCGCGCCGGTGGGCGGCAAGGCCGGGCGGTACGCGTCCCAGGTCGTCACGCTGGTGAACGCGCAGCGGGCCAAGAACGGCTGCCGCCCGCTGACCGTCAACGCCAAGCTGGGACGGGCGGCGCAGGCGCACTCGGCCGACATGGCCGCGCGCCACTACTTCGACCACACGAGCAAGGACGGCCGGAGCCCCGGCGACCGCATCACCGCCGCCGGATACCGCTGGATCACCTACGGCGAGAACATCGCGATGGGGCAGCAGACCCCGGCGAGCGTGATGAACGCGTGGATGAACAGCTCCGGCCACCGCGCGAACATCCTGAACTGCGCCTTCAAGGAGATCGGCGTCGGGGTGGCGCTGTCGGGCGGCCCGTACTGGACGCAGGACTTCGGCGCCACCCGCTGATCAGCGGGGCGCCGCGAACACCTGCGTCCACCAGGGGCCGCCGGCGCCCCGGACGACGCCGACCCCGACCATCGTGGACCGGCAGTTCAAGATGTTGGCGCGGTGCCCCTGGCTGTTCATCCAGGCGCTGACGACGGCGGGCGGCGTCGCCTGGCCCTGCGCGATGTTCTCCGCCCACGCGCTCCAGCGGAACCCGGCGGCGGTGATCCGGTCGCCCGGGTCGTCCCCGCCGGCCCCGCGGTGGTCGAGGACGCGGCGGGCCGCCATGTCCGCCGAATGCCGCTGGGCGGCCTGGTGCAGGGCCGGCGAGACGCGGAGCGGCGGGCACCCGGCCCGGCTCCGCTCGGCGTTGGCCAGCCGCACGACCTGCTGCTCGACGGAGGGCGGCGTGCTGCTGGACGGCCGCGCGGCGGGCCGCCGGACGAGGCGATCCTGCGCCGGCGTCGCCTTCGGGGCGGGCGCGTGCGACGGCGGCTGCCGCACCGGCACGACGGGATCGCTCCCGGGCGGCGCGGTGGCGGGCGCGTCCTGAAGCCCCCAGACGGCCGCGGCGACCACGACGGCGCCCGCCGCCGCGCCCGCCCCCGCCAGCCGCAACCCCTTCCAGGACGCCTTCAACGCGACGTCGAGCCCGTGCGAAGCGGGCGGCGGCACCATGACCAGGCCCGCCAGCAGGGCCTCGGGCGGCACGAGGTCGCGCCGGTGGTCCGCGCAGGCGCGGCAGCCGCGGACATGCCGGGCGATCCGCTTGCGCCACTGCGGGGACGGCCGCCCGTCCCAGCCGTCCAGCGCCGCGGCGAGCGCGTCGCAGCGCCGTCCCGCCGCCAGCGCCCGGACGACGGCGCGGCACGCCGCCAGCTGCTCCTTCATCCGCTGCACCCGCACGGCCGCGTGCGGCCCGGGCAGCCCGAGCGCCTCGGCCAGCTCGCCCCGGGTGAGATGCCCCGACGCCTCCAGCCACCACAGCGCGAGCAGCTCGCGCTCGCCCGGGTCCAGCCAGCGCGTCGCCTCGGCGATCTCCCGCCGCTGCCCCGACAGCTCCAGGCGCAGGACGGCCAGCCCGGCGAAGTCGTCCTCGGGCGGGGCCAGCCGCGCCAGGGTCTCGGTGTCCACCGGGGTCCGGCGCCGCAGCGACGTCCAGCGGCGGCGCACCTGGTTCATGGCGATGGAGATGAGCCAGGACCGGAACCGCGCCGGGTCGCGCAGCCCGTCCAGGCCGCCGAGCGCGCGCAGCAGCGAGTCCTGGACGACGTCGTCCACGTCGGCGTGGCCGTCCAGGGCCCAGCCGACCACGTTGTAGAGCAGCGGCAGGTACTCGGCGGCCAGTTGCTCGCGGGCGGCGGGGTCCCCGTCCTGCGCCGCCCGGACCAGCAGGTCCACGTCCTTGTCCGTGCGCATCGCCGTTCCTCCAGAGGGTCACCGTCGGTCCTTCTGGAGACCCCCCAGGAAACCGCGGATAACAAGAAACGCCATCAACGCGGCAAACGGCAACTTCCGGACGCGCACCCGGGCACAACGATCCCTTAAAAAGCCGTAGTTGTTTGTATGTAATCGGAGGGGAGAAGGCGGCACGATGAGGAGGTTCCCGGTGCCCCCCGAGACCCCCATGGAGCGCCCATGCGCCCGGCCCGCCTCGCGATCCTCGTGTCGTCCCTGCTGCTCCTCTTCGCCGCCCCGCCCGCCCACGCGGCCGAGGAGGAGTACTACCTGGCCCTCGGCGACTCCCTGTCGGTGGGCGCCCAGCCCGGGAAGGGCCCCACCGACGAGGGCTACACCGACCGCCTCTACGCCGACCTGAAGACCCGCGACCCGAACCTGCGGCTGGTGAAGCTGGGCTGCGGCGGCGAGACGACCACCACCCTGCTCAAGGGCGGCATCTGCGCCTATCCGGCCGGGTCGCAGATGAACGCGGCGGTGGCCTTCCTCAAGGAGCACCGCGGCCACGTCCGGTACGTCACCCTGAACATCGGCGCCAACGACACCGCCTGCACCCTCGGCGGCGACCTCCTCTGCGGCGTGCAGGGGGTGGGCGCGGTCATCGGCAACCTGCCGCAGATCACCACCGGGCTCCGGTCGGCCGGCGGCGACGGCCCGGTCTACGCGGGCATGACCTACTACGACCCGGGCCTGGCCTCGTGGGTGCAGAGCGATGCCGGGAAGGCCGTGGCCATCGGCTCGGTGGGCCTGGTCGACATCTTCAACACCTGGGAGAGCGGCGTCTACGCGGCGAGCGGCTTCAAGGTCGCCGACGTCAACGCCGCCTTCGACACCCACGACTTCTTCACCCAGGCCGAGCTGAAGCCGTACGGGACCGTCCCGCTGAACGTCGCCCGCATCTGCGCCTGGACCTACCAGTGCACCCACAACGACGGCCACGCCACCCCCGAGGGCTACCGGCGGATCGCCGCGACCTTCCTGCGGGCGGTCACCTGACGGCGGGGCCGGCCCCGCCGGGACGCACCCCGGACGGGCCGGCGCCCGGCCCGCTAGTGTGCCGGTGTGACCACCGAGCTGACCCTTTTGTCGCGGGTGGCCTACCAGGGGCGGGAGATCACCGGGCCTCGGTCGCGCGGGCTGCTCGCGTTGCTGGCCGGCGGGCCGCGCACCGGATGCAGCACCGCGCGCCTGGTCGAAGGGCTCTGGCCTGACGAGCGTCCCGCCAACCCGGCCAAGGCGCTGCAGGTCGTGGTCTCCAGGGCCCGCGCACAGCTCGGCGCCGACGTCATCGCCGGCACCCCCACCGGATACCGGCTGACGCTGGCCGAGGAGCAGATCGACGCCTCCGCTGTGCTGCTCGAAGCCGCCGCGAGCGCCAAAGCCTCGCGGGACGGCGACCACGCGGGCGCGCTCGCTCATGCCGAGGCGGGCCTTGCGCTCTGGGACGGCGCTCCGGAGGTGGGGGAAGACGATCCGGTGGCGGCGTTGCGGGCGGATCGGGCGTCCGCCTACCGGGCGCTCGTGCGCACGCGGGCACTCGCTCTGGCCCGGCTCGGACGCCACGCGGAGGCGTTCGACGCCCTCACGAAGCTCGTCGACGACCACCCCCGCGACGAGGAACTGCTGCTTGAACTGTTGCGATGCGAAGCCGCGACAGCGGGCCCGTCCGCCGCGCTCGTCCGCTACGACGCCTACCGCCGCGCCCTGCGCGACGAACTCGGCACCGACCCCGGCGACGCGCTGCGGGAACTGAACCTGCGGCTGCTGCAGGACGACGCGCCCGCCGTGCGGCACGGGATCCCCCACGAACCGAACCCGCTGCTCGGCCGGGACGCCGACCTCGCCAACGTGGCCGCCCTGCTGCGCAGCTCGCGGGTCGTGTCGATCACCGGCCCCGGCGGCCTCGGCAAGACCCGGCTCGCGCACGCCGTGGCCCGCGAGGCCGGGCAGCGGGTCGTGCACGTCGTCGCCCTCGCCGGGGCGGCGCGGGACGAGGACGTCGCCGCCGAGGTCGCCGCGGTCCTCGGCGCCGGGGACGCCCGGCGCGGGCTCGGCGGCCCCGCCGACCCGCTCACCGGCATCGTCCGGGCGCTCGGTCCCGGCCCGGCGCTGCTGGTGCTGGACAACTGCGAGCATGTCGTGGCCGCCGCGGCCGAGCTGGCGCGCGCCCTCGTCGCGATGACGCGGGACCTGCGGATCCTCACCACGAGCCGGGCCCCGCTCGGATTGTCCTCGGAGGCGGTCTACCCGCTGCCGGAGCTGGACCTGGACACGGCCGTGGAGCTGTTCGGCCAGCGGGCGCGGGCGGCGCGGCCGGACGCGGACCTGTCCGGCGCCGTGGAGCTGTGCCGCCGCCTGGACGGGCTGCCGCTCGCGGTGGAGCTGGCGGCGGCGCGGGTGCGGGTCATGTCGGTCCCCGAGATCACCCGGCGGCTGGACGACCGGTTCGCGCTGCTGCGCGGCGGCGCGCGCGACGCGCCGGAGCGGCACCACACGCTGCGCGCCGTCGTCGACTGGAGCTGGAACCTGCTCGGCCCGGACGGGCGGGCCGCGCTGCGCACGCTGTCGATCCTGCCCGGCGGGTTCACCGCGGACACCGCCCGGCACCTGCTCGGCGACGACGCGGTGCTGGAGGACCTGGCCGGCCAGTCGCTGCTGAAGGTCGCCGACACCGGCGCCGGCGTCCGCTTCCGGATGCTGGAGACCGTCCGCGAGTTCGGCGCGCTCCAGCGGGCCGCCGCCGGCGCGGACGAGGACGCGGCCCGGCGGCTGCTCGCCTGGGCCCGCGACTTCGGCGCGGCGCACCACGCGGCGATCTTCGGCCCCGACCCGCTGCGGGCCGTCGAGCTCGTCCGCGCCGAGCAGGACAACCTCGCGCTGGCGCTCCGGCTCGGCCTGGCGCGGCCGGACGCCGACGCGTCCGTGGTCGCGGTGGCCGCCGTCCTCATCGGCCTGTGGATCGTCGACTCCGACTACCTGCGGCTGGCGCGGCTGCCCGAGGAGGTCGCCGCGGTGCTGACGCGGTTCCGGCCGGAGCCGGGGCTGGTGGAGGCGACCCGCGCGGCGCTGGTCCTGAGCGCCGGGATCGCCATCGCCGGGCAGGGGGCGCGCGGGCTCGGCGCGGTGGAGCCGCTGCGCGCGCTGCCGCCCGCCCCGCCCGACACGCTGATCCGCGCCGCCGCGGTCGTGGTGGGCGAGGCGCCGGGCCTGGCCGCGCCGGGCCGTCCGGCGCTGCGCGCGCTGTGCGACAGGCCCGAGCCGCTGCTGGCGGGCGTCGCCAACATGGTCGGCGGCTACCTGCACGAGCACGACGACGACCTGGACGCCGCGCTCGCCGCGACCGGGCGGGCGCTCACGGCCTTCGCCGGCCCGGAGACCCCGTGGATGCTCGCCATGGCCCACTCGCGCTACAGCGAGCTGTGCCTGCGCGCCGACCGGGGCGAGGAGGCCCGGCGGCACATGCGGTCGGCGCAGCGGATGCTGGAGTCCCTGCGGGCGTGGCCGGAGGTGGGCGGCCTGCGCTGGGGGATGGTGCTGGCGACGCTGCAGTCGGGCGACGTGGACGAGGCCGAGCGGTGGCTGGAGCTGGCGGACCGCGACGAGATGAGCGACGCGTTCGGCGCGGTGTCGTTCAAGCTGGGCGCGCAGGCGGAGATCGCGCTCGCGCGCGGCCGGACCGGGGAGGGGCTGCGGCTCTGGCGGGGCGCCGTCGAGCGGCTGACGGCCTCGGGGATCCAGCCGCCCGGCCAGAACCCGGCCCTGGACGCGTGGGCGCTGGAGGTCCGGTCCGCGGCGCTGGTCGCGCACGCCCGGCACGGGCGGGCCGACCTCGTGGGGGAGATCGCCGCGGAGCTGCCGGAGCGGCTGGCCATGCTGCTGGGCGACCCGGACGCCGCGCAGCCGGCGTTCGTGGTGGAGCCGCCGCTGTGGGGCGCGGTGCTGCTGGCCGTCGCGATGACGGACCTGCACGGCGGCGACGCGCGCGCCGTCCGGATGGTCGCCCTGGCCGAGCGCCTGGGCTTCCTGCGCAACTTCCAGCCGACCATGTCCACCGCCCGCGCCCGCGCCGACGCCGAGAAGGCCGACCGGCGGGCGTACGCCGATGCGGTGTCGGAGTACGCCCGCCTGCGGGGCCGCGAGCAGTTGCGGGAGGCGGCGCTGGCGGCGCTCAGGGCACGCGGTTGAACAGCCGCTTCGACCACAAGTAGCCGCCGAGGGCGACCCCGCCGCACCAGGCGAGCGAGACGATCCCGTCGGTCCCGGGGGAGTGGCCCGCCAGCAGTGCCCGCAGCGCCTCGTTGATCGGGGTGAACGGCTGGTACTCGGCGAACCAGCGCACCCCGGCCGGCATGGTCGCCGTCGGCACGATCGCGCTGCCGAGGAACGGCAGGAACTGGACCGTCATCGGCGAGTTGCTGGCCGCCTCGGGCGTCTTGGCGACCAGGCCGAGCGCGACCGCGAACCAGGTGAGCGCGAAGGCCAGCAGCACCAGCAGCCCGGCGGCGCCGAGCCAGCCGGCGACGCCCGCGCCGGGCCGGAACCCGAGCGCGAGCGCGGCGGCGACGACCAGCACCGTGCTGGCCATCGTCTGGATCACCCCGGCGGCGACGTGCCCGGTGAGCAGCGACACCCGCGCGATCGGCATGGTGCGGAACCGGTCGGTGACGCCCTCGGTCATGTCCACGCAGACGGCCACCGACGTCGCCATGCAGCCCGACGTCACCCCCATCACGATGATGCCGGGCGCGATGTAGTCGACGTAGCGGCCGCCGCCGGGGATGCCGGCGCCGAGCGCGCGACCGAACACGCCGACGAACAGCAGCATGATCAGGACCGGGGTGATCAGGCCGGTGAACGTCATGGCCGGGTAGCGCAGGGCGTGCCGCAGGTTGCGGCGCAGCATCGTGGCCGAGTCGCGGGCGGCGTGGTTCAGAGCGGTCACGGGGCCGGCACCTTCCGGTCGGTGAGGGCGAGGAAGACGTCGTCGAGGTCGGGGGTGTGCACGGCCAGCTCGGCGGCGGCGATCCCGGCGGACCCGAGCCGGCCGAGGACGTCCTGTAGCGCGCGGACGTCGCCGTCGCCCGGCACCTGCAGCGTCAGCTCCTCGTCGTCGAGCACCGCCGCCGGCAGCAGCCCGGCCGCGGCGGTGAACCCGGCCTCCTCGGCGAAGCGCAGCCGGATGTGGCCGCCGGGGACCAGCCGCTTCAGCTCGGCGGCGGTGCCCTCGGCGACGATCCGGCCGCGGTCCAGCACCGCGATCCGGTCCGCGAGCCGGTCGGCCTCGTCCAGGTACTGGGTGGTCAGGAAGATCGTGACGCCGTCCGCGACCAGCTCCCGGACGATCTGCCACATGCCGCGGCGGCTGCGCGGGTCCAGGCCGGTGGTCGGCTCGTCCAGGAAGATCACCCGGGGCCGGCCGACCAGCGTCATCGCCAGGTCCAGGCGCCGCCGCATGCCGCCGGAGAAGGTCGCGACGGGCCGGCGCGCCGCGTCCTCCAGGTCGAACCGGGCGAGCAGCCCGGCCGCGCGGCGGCGGCCCTCGGCGCGGCCGAGGTGCAGCAGGTCCGCCATCAGCACGAGGTTCTCGTGCGCGGTGAGCAGCCGGTCCACCGCCGCGTACTGGCCGGTGACGCCGATCGCGGCGCGCACCGCGTCCGGCTCGGTGTCCACCGGGTGCCCGGCGACGCGGGCCCGGCCGCCGTCCGCGCGCAGCAGCGTGGTCAAGATCTTCACGATGGTGGTCTTGCCGGCGCCGTTCGGCCCGAGCAGCGCGAAGACCGTGCCGGCCGGCACGGACAGGTCGACGCCGTCGAGCACGGCCGTGCCGCCGAACGACCGGCGCAGGCCGCTCGCCTCGATCGCCGGCGGTAGGGGTGTCGTCGTCATGCCCCGATCGTGCGGGGCGCCGGTTTCACGACGGCTTCACGCCGGTTTCACCACCAGGGAGGCGTACGACGGCACCAGCACCCGGCGGGCCGCGCGCCGCGACACCACCCGGTACGGGCGGCCGGTGGAGTGCAGCGCCCCGAGCATCCGCGCGATCTGGGTGCGGGCGACCGCCGCGCCGAGGCAGAGGTGGCGGCCGCCGCCGAACCACAGCTGGCGGGTCTCGGGGACGTAGTCGCGGGTCACCTCGAACGGCCCGGCGCCGTTGGTGGCGCGGTAGGTGAGCAGCAGGACGCGGTCGCCCGCGCGCAGCGCCCGGCCGGCCAGGTCGGCGTCGCGCGCCACGTGCCGGCCGATCACCGGCGCGGGCGCCGCCACCCGCAGGCCCTCGCGGACCGCGTTCGCCGTCAGGCCCGGGTCGCGCAGCAGCGCGTGCTGCTGGCCGGTGTCGTGCAGCAGCGCGACGGTGCGGGTGGTGCCCGACGCGCCGGTCTCGGTGCCCGCGATGACGAGCAGGGTGGCCAGGCCGCGCGCCATCGGCAGGCCGAGGCCCATCTCGCGGCAGCGGCCGAGCAGGGTGTCCGGACCGGCGGCGCGGTAGGCGTCCGGGACGCCGGTGGTCAGGCCGTCCACGATCTCGTGGGCGCGTTCCAGCAGGTCGGGGGCGAGTTCGGTGGACGCGGTGGTGCCGAGCGCGAGGGCGGCCAGGCGCTCCCCGGCGGCGAACAGGCCGCGGTAGTCGTCGTCGGGCCGGTCGGCGGGGAGGCCGAGCAGGTCGGCGACGAGCCGCCCGCCGAGCACCCGCGCGCTGTCGGCGACGTCCACGGAGCCGCCGTCCGCGAGCTGTCCGGCGAGCTGCGCCAGATGCGCGCCCTGCGCGCGTTCGACCAGGTCGCGGGCGGCGTCCTCGGTGAACAGGTCGCGGGCGCGGGTGCGCACCTCGGCGTGCCGGGCGCCGCCGAAGAACTCCCCCATCTCGTCGCCGAACAGCTGTGTCCACAGGTGGCCGACGCCGCCCTCGCCGCCCATGGTGAACGTGCCGTGGTCGTTCAGCACCCGCCGCGCCAGCACCGGGTCGGTCACCACCCAGCCGAGCCGGGGCACCCGGGCGATCGGGCCGGTGTGCCGGGCCGCCTCCAGCAGGGCGAACAGCCCGGGGTTGGCGTGCCACAGCAGGCGGGCCTCGTGCCGGGTCGCGTCGTCGTCCGTCATTCTGCTCACAAAAAGGATTCTCCGGGACGCCTGTGGCACAAGGGAAACGGCATCCGACTCATAGGACATAGGTGCAAGTACTCATCGGGAACCGGCTAATGTGCCCTATTCGCGTGCGGCCGGGGTGGGCGAGCCTGGAGGCCGGACACCACGCAGTCACCGTAACCCCGGGGGAGCCCTGTATGAGAGCCCGCATCACCGCGGCCGCCGCTCACCTGCCCGAACGGACGCTCACCAGCGCCGAGGTCGAGGCGCGCGTCACCGCCGAGAGCGGCGGCTACCGGCCGCACCCGACGATCGTGGAGCGGATGACCGGCATCCGCCGCCGCCACGTCATGGGCGACGACGAGCAGGCCTCCGACCTCGCCGCCGCCGCCGCGCGCACGGTGCTGGCGCAGCGGGGCGTCACCCCGGACCTGCTGATCTTCGGATCGGCGTCGCAGGACCTGATCGAGCCCGCCACCGCGCACATCGTCGCCGACGCGCTCGGCCTCACCTGCCCGGTCTTCGACGTCAAGAACGCCTGCAACAGCTTCCTCAACGGGCTGCAGCTCGCCGACGCGCTGATCCGCACCGGCCAGCACGAGCGGGTGCTGGTCTGCACCGGCGAGAGCCCGTCGCGGGCGATCCGCTGGCGGGTGCGCGACCGGGCCCAGTTCGTCGACTCCTTCGCCGGGTACACCCTGTCCGACGGCGGCGCGGCGATGCTGGTGGAGGCCGCCGCCGACGGCGGGATCTTCTACCGCGACTTCGCCGCGGTGTCGGCGGCCTGGCGCGTCGGCACCCTCCCGGCGGGCGGCTCGCGGCACCCGCGCGACCCCGAGTACACCTACTTCAGCGGCGACGGGCGCAAGCTGAAGGACGTCTTCCTGGACAACGGCCCGCAGATCTTCGTGGACGCGCTCGCCAAGACCGGCCTGACCTGGGACGACTTCGCCGTCGTCGCCGTGCATCAGGTGACCGTCCCTTACCTGGAGGTGCTGCGGCAGGTCCTCGGCATCCCGGCGGAGAAGCTGGTGGTGACGCTGCCCGAGCACGGCAACGTCGCGTCGGCGACGCTGCCGCTGCAGATCGCCACCGCGCTGGAGCAGGGCCGCTGCCGCTCCGGCGACAAGATCGCCATGGTCGGGCTGGCCGGCGGCGTCAGCCTCGGCGTGCTGTTCGCGGAGCTGTGACCATGGAGCTGTGGATCGTCGTCCCCGCCTACAACGAGGAGCGCTCGATCGGCGCCACGCTGCGCCGCCTCGCCGAGCAGACCGACCTGGACTACACGCTGGTCGTGGTCGACAACGCCAGCACCGACGGCACCTGCGCCGTCGTCCGGGCGTTCGCCGCCGACCACCCCAAGGTGGACGTGCGGCTGATCGGGGAACTGGAGAAGGGCACCGGCGCCGCCGCCGACACCGGCATCCGGCACGCCATCCTCGCCGGCGCCACCCACCTCGCCCGCACCGACGCCGACTGCCTGCCCGACCGCGACTGGGTCGCGGCGGTGAAGCGGGCGTTCGACGACGGGCTGGAGATGGTCAGCGGGCCGCTGCTGCCGCGCACCGACGAGTTCCCGCTGAAGTTCTGGGAGCGCCGGCTGCTGCCCGCCGTCGTGCAGCTCGCCGCGACGTTCGGGCGGTTCCGCCCGGGCAACCAGGACCCGCTCTACCTCGGCCCCTACGTGATGATGCCGGGCTGCAACATGGCCATCACCGCGAGCCTGTACGAACGGGCGGGCGGGTTCCCGCGCACCCGCATCGAGGACGTCCACGAGGACCGCGCCCTGGTCAACCAGGTCCGCTACCTCACCACCGACTACGGGCTGCGCAAGGACGTCACGGTGTACGGGTCGGTGCGGCGGCTGCGCGCGTTCGGCCTGGTCCGGACCCTCGGCTGGTACGCCGACCACCGCTACCGGCCCGACGTCGTGGACATCCGGTGAACTGGGCTGTGTTGGATTGGGAACAGCGCCTGTACCTGACCACGCACCCGTTCGCCTACCCGTTGCTGCGCGGCCTGGCGCGGCGCGGCCCGGTCGTGCGGGTGCCGGGCGTCGGCGTGGTGGTGAGCGAGGCGTCCCTGGCCCGGCGGGTCCTGATGGACGGCGAGACGTTCCGCAAGGACGGCCCCGGCTCGCCCGGCGACCTGTGGACGCCCGTCCTCGGCCCGTCGGTGCTGCTCAACATGGAGGGCGAGGGCCACCGGGCGCTCCGCCGCCGCCTCACCGAGCTGTTCACTCCCGCCTACAGCGACGCGCTGTGCGCCCGCGTCCTCGCCGGGCCCCTCGCGGACCTGGCGGGCAGGCTCGCGGCGGGCGCCGAGGTCGACCTGGTCGACACGATGCGGCTGATGGCGGGCGCGGTGATCGGCGAGGTCATCGGGCTGGAGACCGGCGGCGAGGCCGCCTACCGGCACCTGTTCGAGCAGGGCGAGCGGATCGTGTCGATGATCTCGCTGCGCACCCGGCGGCTGTCCCCGGACCAGGTCGCCCGCGCCCGCGAAGTGCTGGACCCGCTCGGCGACATCGCCGCCAAGTCCTACGCGGCGGGCGACGAGAGCACCGTCATGGGCCGGATGCGCGCGCTCGGCCTGTCGGAGGACGAGGCGCGCGGCGCCGCCGGCGCGTTCTTCCTCACCGGCACCGAGACCGTCGCGACGCTGGTGCCGCGCCTGGTCGCGCTGCTGCACGACGCCGGGCTGCTGGACGCCGTCGCCGCCGACCGCTCCCGGCTGGACCCCGCGATCGACGAGGCCATGCGCGTCACCACCCCGACCCCGGTGATGCTGCGCAGCGTGCACCGCGAGACCGACGTCGGCGGCGTGCCGGTCCGCCCCGGCGACCGGGTGCTGATCGCCACGCACAACTGCTGCCGCGCCTACGGCCCGTTCGACCCGGACCGGCCGCAGCCGCCCGAGCTGCGGCGCCTGTGGTTCGGCGCCGGCCCGCACTTCTGCATCGGCTACCCCCTCGCCATGGCCGAGATCCGGCTCGTCGCCGGGACGCTGCTGGACGCCGCCCCGCTGACGATCACCGGCCGGGCCGCCGCTCGCGGCGTCCTCATCCCGACCTACCGCACCCTCACCGTTCGGAGGATGAGATGAGCTCGCTGGAAGGGCGCGGCGTCGTCTGGACCGAGGAGCCTGCGACGAGGGAAGACGGCGCCGAAAAGGCGCCCTGGAAGCGAGCGGGAGGCACAGCATCATGACGCTCGTCCGGCAACTGCTCGACCAGGCCGCCGCTACCCCGGACGGCGTGGCGCTCGTCGCGGGCGACGGCGCCGAGCTGACCTACGGGGAGCTGCGCCGGCAGGTCCTCGCCGTCCGGCACGGGCTGCTGGCGGCGGGCCTGGAGCCCGGCGACGGCGTGCTGTTCTCGGTCCGGCCGTCGCCCGAGTCGCTGGTGCTCGCGCTCGGCGTCGTCGCGGCGCGCGGCGTGGTGGTGTTCGCCGACCCCGGCGCCGGGCCGGAGATGTTCACCGCCCGGCTGCGGCTGGCGCGTCCGCGCTGGTCGGCGGCCGAATCGCTGCTGTACGCGGGCAGCCGCCTGCGCCTCGTGCGCGCCTACGCCCGCCGCCGCGGCCTGCTGCTGCCGAACCTCGCCGACCTGCAGATTCCCGACGATACCGCCCCGATGCGGCACCTGTACGTCGGGCGGCGGCTGCCGGGCGTGCCGCGCGGTGCCCTGTCGTTCGCCCGCCTGCTGCAGGGGGACGCGCCCGAGCCGGACGATCTCGGCGACCCGGACGCGCCCGCCGCCGTGATCTTCACGTCGGGCACCACCGCCAACCCGCGCGCCGTCGTGCACACCCAGGCGTCGCTGGCGGCGGCGCTGGAGCTGTTCCGCGCCCGGCTGCCGCTCGGGCCCGGCGACGTGGTGCACACCGACCAGCTCATGCTCGGCCTGCCCACCCTCATCTCGGGGGCGCGCTGGTCGATGCCGCCGCTGTTCTGCGCGCCCGCCGACTTCGCCCGCCAGCTCGCCGAGCGCGGCGCCACCCACACCTTCTGCGTGCCGGTCCACCTCGCCGAGATCCTGGACGCCGCGCCGGTGCTGCCGCCGGGTCTGCGGTACGTGCTGCTCGGCGCGGCGCCCGCGCCCGCCGGGATCCTGCGCCGCGCCGTCGCGGCCGCGCCGGACGCCGAGGTGCTGTCGGTGTACGCGATGACCGAGATCCTGCCGGTCGCGATCGCGTCCGCGCAGGACAAGCTCGCGCACACCGAGTCCGGCGCCGAGGGCGACCTGCTCGGCGCGCCGCTGACCGGCACGTCCTTCGCCGAGGACGGCGAGCTGCTGCTGGCGGGGCCGAACCTGTGCCGCGGCTACCTCGGCGACCCGCCCCTGAAGGAACTGCCGACCGGCGACCTGGCCCGGCTCGACGACGGCCGCCTGGTCCTGCTCGGCCGCAAGAAGGACATGCTGATCCGGGGCAAGTTCAACCTCTACCCGGGCCTGTACGAACCGGCGATCGCCGCGCTGGACGGTGTGCAGGAGGCCGCGATCGTCGGGCTGCCCGACCCCGAGACCGGCGACGAGCAGGTCGTCCTCGCCGTCGTCGGCGACACCGCCGGCCTGGCGCGGCGGCTGCCCGAGGTGATCGACCACGACGCGCTGCCGGACCGGATCGTCGCGCTGCCGGAGCTGCCGCGCTCGGGCCGGGGCCGCAAGCTCGACCGGGACCGGCTGCGGGAGCTCGTCAGATGAGGGTGGCGGTGACCGGCGCGTCCGGGTTCGTCGGGGGAGCGGTCTGCCGCGCCCTCACCGGGCAGGGCGTGGAGACGCTGGCGTTCGGGCGCCGCGCCGAGGTCGCGCCCGGCCACCTCGGCGGCGCCGCCTACCGCTCCTGGGACCTCGCCCGCGGGCCGCTGCGGGACGCGCCCGAGGTCGACGCCGTCGTGCACTGCGCGGGCAGCGTCACCGACTGGGGGCCCGCCGCCGGGTTCTTCGCCGTCAACCTGGACGGCACCCGCCGCGCCCTCGCCGCGTTCCCCGGCGCGCGGTTCGTGCACGTCAGCACGGCCAGCGTGTACGACCCGTTCCGGCCGACGGTGCGGGCGACCGAGGACCAGGCGCCCGTCGCCCGCTACCTCAACGCCTACGGCGCGTCCAAGGCCGCCGCCGAACGCGCCGTGCTGCGGGCCCGCCGCGACGCGATCGTCCTGCGCCCGCACGCCGTCTACGGGCCGGGCGACACCACACTGCTGCCGCGCGTGCTGTCATCGGTGCGGGGGCCGCTGCTGCCCGCCGTCGGCACCGGCCGCCAGCCGGTCAGCCTCACCTCCGTCGCCAACCTGGTGCGGGCGTGCGTGCTCGCCGCCACCGGCCCGGTCGCCTCCGGGATCTTCAACGTCACCGACGCCGAGCCGGTCGTGCTCGACGACGCGCTGCGCGCCATCCTCGCCGAGCGCGGCATCCGGGCCCGGCCCGTCTACGCGCCGCACCGGCTCGCCCACCCGCTCGCCGCCGCCGTCGAGGGCGCGTTCCTGCTGGCCCGCCGCCCCGAGCCGCCGCGCCTCACCCGCTACGCGATCGGCCATCTGGCGGTCGAGCGGACCCTGGACATCTCCGCCGCCCGCGACGTCCTCGGCTACGTCCCGGCCCCCACCTCCTTCGCCGGCGCCGCCGACTGGTGACGAATCCTTGATCGTGCCCATGGGTACAGAGCGCCCGGGAACGGGCATGCCGCCCGCATGCGCGCAGTGACCTACGACAGCTACAGCAAGGACGATTCCCGCCTCACCGTCGGGGAGGTCGACGATCCCAAGGTGGGGCCGGGGACGGTGCTCATCGAGGTCCGGGCGGCCGGCGTCAACCCGGTCGACTGGAAGGTGATGGCGGGCGGCCTGGACCCGATGATGGACACGGTGTTCCCCGCCATCCCCGGCTGGGACGTCGCGGGCGTCGTCCGGGCGGTCGGCCCCGACACCCCCGAGTTCGAGCCCGGCGACGAGGTGATGTCCTACGCCCGCAAGGACATCGTGCACGCCGGCACGTTCGCCGAGCAGGTCGCGGTGAGCGCCGCCCACGTCGCCCGCAAGCCCGCCGGGCTCAGCTTCGAGCAGGCCGCCGGGCTGCCGCTGGCCGGGCTGACCGCGCTGCGCACCCTGGACCACCTGGCCGTCCGCGACGGCGAGACGCTGCTGGTCCTCGGCGCGTCCGGCGGGGTCGGCGCGTTCGCCGTGCAGCTCGCCCGCGCCCGCGGCGCCCGGGTGATCGGCACCGCGTCCGGGCGCAACCACGACTACCTGCGCGAGCTCGGCGCCGAACCGGTCGACTACAAGGACGACGTCGTGCGGCGGGTGCGGGAGCTGGCGCCCGGCGGCGTGGACGCGGTGGCCGACTTCGTCGGCGGGCAGCTCGACGTCACCGTGAAGGTGCTGGCGGAGGGCGGCCGCAACGCCTCGACCGCCGACCCGTCGGTCCGCGAGCACGGCGGGACGTGGGTGTGGGTGCGGCCCGACGGCGAGCGGCTGGCCGGGCTCGGCGAGCTCGCCGAGCAGGGGCGGCTCACCGTCGAGGTGGCCGGGACCTTCCCGCTGGAGCGGGTCGGCGACGCGTTCGAGCAGAGCCGGTCCGGGCACACCCGCGGCAAGCTGGTCATCGTCCCCTGACGGAGGGGCCGACGACGGCGCGGTGGGTGCGCGGGTCGTCCGCGGCGGCGATCGCGGCGGTGCCGGCGGAGTAGACGTCGGTGGGGCCGCGCCCGGCGGCGCCGAGCGCGGAGACGACCGCGTCGTGGCCGTCCAGCAGCCCGCGGAGCGAGCCGGGGACCCGCGGGTCGGCGTCCTGGCGGGTGATCGCGGTGCCGTGGTGGCCGGCGGCGCGGGCCTGCTGGGCGACGAGGCGCCCGGTCCGGCCGGCCGCGCCGATGACGGCGATACGCGACATGGCGGTCAGCTCGCGGTCGGCTTGGTGGCGGGCTGGAACCGGAAGGAGACGGCCTCCATGAGGCTCTTGTGCTTGGTCTTCTGCACCGCGGCGATGCGCCAGGCGCCGTCCACACGGACCAGGGTGTAGGTGGCGAGCTTGTCCAGCCTCTTCGGCTCGCTCTTGGCGACGGCGCCGCGGGTGACGACGATCGCGGTGTCGCCGTAGCAGCGGACGTCGTCGACCTGGACGAACAGCCGGGTGCCCTTCAGGAAGCTGTCGAACAGGGCCTGGTGGGCGCGGCCGATCTCCTCGCCGCCGTGGTAGACGGTGCCGACGAAGGTGACGTCGGTGGCGTCGTCGGTGAAGCAGGCGCCGTAGGCGGCGCCGTCGCCGCGGTTCCAGGCGTCCTGGGTGCGCTGCAGCAGGGCGTGGATCTCGTTCATGGTCATGTCCTCTTTCACTTCTCGGCGGCGGGCTTGGTGGCGGGGTCGAACAGGAACGAGATGCGCTCCATGACCGACCGGCGCTTGGTGTTGTGGAAGGCGGCGATGCGCCAGGCGCCGTCGCCCTGGCGGACCAGCGTGTAGGTCTGGGTCTTGGACAGCTCGTCCGGCTTGGGGGCCTTGCCCTCGTAGGTGTCGCCGCGGCTGGTGACGACGGCGGTGCCGGGGCCGTAGAAGCGGACGCCCAGGTAGGAGTCGGCCAGCTTGGTGCCCTTGACGAACCCGCGGAACAGGGCGCGGTGGCCCTCGGTGATGTCGCGGCGGCCCTGGTAGTAGGTGCCGACGTAGGTGGTGTAGGTGGCGTCCTCGGTGAACAGCGCGCCGTAGGCGTCGGCGTCGCCGCGCGCCCAGGCGCCGGTCAGCTGCTCCAGCACCCCGCAGACCTGCTGCTGCTCGGGGCCGGCCGGAGTGACGGCGGCGCAGTCGGCGACGCCGGTGTTGCGGACGTCGGTGGTGCCGCTGAGCCAGAGGTAGCCGCCGGTGGCGGCGAGACCGGTGGTCAGGGCGGTGACGGCGAGGGCGCGCTTGATGCGGCGGCGGGGCGGTGCGGACATGGGGGCTCCCGATAAGACTTCATTGAGGCATTTGCTTCTCTGAAGATTTCTCTTCATTGAGGAAGAGATTAGGGAGTGCGGCGACCCCTGTCAACGCCCGTTCCGACTATTGGCGCGACAGGTTCCGGCTGACCCCGGCGACGATCGTGGTCGCCAGCACCCAGCCCGCCGCGATCAGCGCCGCCGCGAGCCACTGCTGCCAGCCGCGCGGATTGAACGCCCCCTCCTGCCCGAACCCGATCACCGGCAGCAGCAGGTCCAGGGTGAACAGGAACGGGTTGAACGGCGGGGCCTCCGCAGGCTTGGCGGCGGGCGGGTGCTCCAGGCCGAACGCGATCGTCCCGACGAGCAGCAGCGCCGCCAGCCAGCCCGCCGCCCGGTAGGGGCGGAAGCCGTAGCCGACCGTCCAGTCCTGCACCAGGCTCCAGAGCCGCAGCACCACCGGCTGCCCGGCGCGGTGCCGCCGGTGCTTGGTGAGCAGCACTCGGCGGGCGGCGGCGTCGTGGCCCTGCCGGCGGTAGGCGGCGGCGAGCTGCTCGTAGGGCTGCGGCCGGAAGCCGAGGCCCCGGTCCAGGACGGCGAGCCGGTCGCGCACCGGAAGCGGGCGGCGCAGGCTGTCGTAGACCATGCCGTTCAGCCGGATCGGCGCGGGCCAGCGCTCCGGCCGGTCGTTGAGCACGCCGACGGTGGCGTGCCGCAGATCCACCCCGCCGCCGAAGGCCGACGCGGAGCCGGTCCGCAGGCTGCCGACCTTCATCGCGCGCAGGCTCAGCTCGCCGTCGATGGTGGCCTCGTCGAAACAGAGCTCGCTGCCGACCCGGGCACTGGCGAAGGACACCTTGCCCTCGGCGGTGAAGCCCTCGCAGCAGCAGAGGATGCTGCCGACCGACAGGCCCCAGCCGGTGAGCGCGCGGGCGCCGGGTGCGCTGATCCGGGCGCCCCGGAACTCGACGGCGGCGCCGATCTTGGCGTCCTCCATGACGATGCCGCCGGTCGCCTGGAAGCCGTCGTTGCAGTTCAGCGAGCCGATCACGTGCGCCCGGACGAGCGAGAGGGCGACACCGCCGGGCTGCTCGATCCTCGCGCCCTTGAACTCCACGCCCGCGCCGATCTGGGCGTCGTCGAGGATGATCTTCCCTGCGGCGGTGAAGCCCTCGTTGCAGGCGACCATGCCCTTCACGTCCGCCCGCCACAGGGAGAGCGCGGTGCGGCCGGGAGCCGACAGCGCCGCGCCGTCCAGCGAGACTGAGCCGCGCACCTCGGCCGAGCCCAGCGAGACCTTGCCGTGCGCGACCAGGCCGTGGGCGAAGAAGCCGCCGCCGATGGACATCAGCCGGCCCCGGAACGCGGTCTCGTCCGGGTTGCTGAGCCGGGCGTTCTCCAGGGACAGCGAGTTGCGGATCGCGGCGCCGCGCAGCGTCACCACGCCGTCCGAGTTGAAGCCGTGGTTCAGGTAGAGCGTCCCTTCGACGACGAGGTGCCCGGCGAACAGCGCCGCGTCGCGGGGGTTTTTGAGGGTGGCGCCGCCGAAGCTGCACCAGCCGCCGATCCGGGCGTCCTGTAGGCGCGTCTGGCCTTCGGCGACCATGCGGTCCATAACGAGGGCGCCTTCGGTGACGAGGTACTCGGCGTTCAGCGCCCGGCCGCCGGGGTTGGTGAGCCGGGCGTCCACCAGCGTGCAGCGACCGCCGATGCGGGCATCTTGCAGGCAGAACTCGCCTTCGGAGTCCAACCCCTGGTCGGCGGTCAGGCCGCCGCCGACGCTCATGCCGTCGCCGTGCAGGCTCACGCCGCCGGGGTTCAAAAGCCGGGCGCCGCGCAGGACCAGGTCGCGCTCCACGGAGAGCCCGGCGACGTCGAGGGCGGGATCGCCGCGCAGCACCGCGCCGGCCAGGTCGAGCGTGCCGGACACCTGCGCGCCGGGCATGCGCAGCGGGGCGTCCGAGCGGCAGCGGGCGAGGCGGAGCATCCCGGTCCGCGCCTCGGTGAAGTCCAGGCCGTCCTCGAACTCGCAGTCGGTGAGCAATAAGGCGTATCGCGCCTCGGCATACGAAAGGTCCAGCACGCCGGTGATCCGCGCGCCCGACACGCGGACGGCCGGCACCCGCCCCGGCGCGGCCTCGCCCCCGCCGAGCAGCAGCGCCGCGATCACCCCGGCCCGCACCGGCGCTCCCGCCAGATCGATGGGAAGCGCCTCGGGAAAGGCGTCCCACACGGCCTGCTCGGCCTCGGAGAGTTCACTGAAGGGCACGGCCGCTCCCGGAGGGTCGGAAAGATCCCTTTCTATGGGATGCGCCGGCCCCCGGGAAGGTTGCACCGAGCTAGGTCTCGTCGGGTTCTTTGGCGTCCGGGACGGGTTCGCTGAGGATCTCCAGCGCCCGCGCGGCGAGCTCGGGATCGCCCCGATGGGGATGTGCGGCGGTCGGGATGTTCATCATCAACATCTCGAAGGCATCGGCCCTGCGCGCGATGCGCTGCTGCTCCGTCTCGTCGCTCACCACGCCTCCCGCGCGGATGCGACCAGCTCGGCGAGCCGCCCGGGGTGGTCGGCTTCGACCAGGCGCCCCCACCCGCCACGCGCGGGTGGGATGTAGGCCCAGTACTTGCGGGTCGAATGACCCCACCAGGCACGGACGCCAGGAAAGCGCTCCTCAACGCCCCGCGCGGCATGCCCACGCAGCGCCCCAGGATTCAGGAAGTCGGTCGGCATGATGGTCCCCTGACGCAACGTGGGTGGCGAATCGGTCACGTTCAGTGAAGCCGTGACTGCGGGCGCCAGACAGGGGCAGGATGAGGTGCGAAGGGGGTGGGTTCGCCCGGCCACCCCGACGCCGGCGAGAGGTGCGTTGCAACATGTCCGCCGACAAGAAGCTCATCGGTGCGCGGCTGCGCGCCGCCCGGGAGGCGGTGCCGTACTGGTCGCGCGCGGAGCTGGCCCGGCGGCTGCGCGCCGCCGCCGACCCGCGCGAGCGGCCTGGCCTTCCGCACGTCGCGTCGCTGGTCGGCATGATCAAGCAGTGGGAGGCGGGGAAGTACGTCCCCGGCCGTCGTTACCGGGCGCTGTACGCCCGAGTGCTCGACCGGCCCGAAGACGCGCTGTTCCCCGCCGAGCACGTTCCGCGCGATCACACCTGGCGTCCGGCGGGCTTGGACGGCGCCGTCACCCCCGACGACGAGGAGCGGATCACGCAGGCCGTGGCGCGGCCGGTGCGGTTGGACGCGGGAACGCTGGACGTGCTCGCCACGGTGCTGGCAGCGCAGCGCCGGTTCGAGGACGCGACCGGGCCGGCCGCGCTGCTGTCGCCGGTCCGCGAGCAGCTCGACGCGATCACAGCCATGCTGCGCGAAGCGTCCGGCCCGCTGCGCGACCGGCTCGGCAGCGCGGTCGCCGAGTGGACGGTCTACGCCGGATGGCTGCACGCGGCGATCCGCCAGGACGCCGGCGCGCTGGGGCTGTTCGGCCGGGGCGAGGACCTCGCCGACGAGTTCGAGGACGGCGTGATCGCGGCCGTCGCCACCAGTTTCCGCGGTTATGTCGCACGCCGGCAGGGCCGCCCCCAAGGCGTCGTCCGCGCCTCGCACGCCGCGCTCGCCTCACCCGGCGCGCACCCCGCGCAACGCACCTTCGACCTGCTGCAGGCCGCGCAGGGCCACGCCATGCTCGGCGACCGCGCGCAGGCGCGCCGCCTGCTGGACCAGGCCGCCGAGCGCGCGGCCGACGCCATCGAACCGCCGCCGCCGATCTACTGGTACTCGGCGCCGTTCTTCCAGCTCAACATCGGGATGGTGCTCAACCGGATCGGCGAGCACGCCGACGCCGCCGCGCTGCTCGGCGAAGGCCTGCGTGGGATGCCCGCGGACCAGCGCGACGCGGAGTGGCTCGGCGAGTACCGGGAGGCGCAAGCCGAGGCGCATGCCCACGCGTAGCGGCGGGGTGCTCACTCAGGGAGCAGGGATTTGCGCATGGTGGCGGCGAGCCACTCCTGGTAGGCGTCGGGCGACCAGCCCTGCTCGGTGACCAGGGCCAGGTGGTGGGCAGGGTCGTTCAGCAGCCAGAGCACGTCGATGGCAGGAGTGGTCTCCAGGGCCAAGGGGCCGAGGGCCTGGGCGTGGAGGATCACCATGCGGGCGCCCGCCTTGCGGTTGTTCTGCAGGGTTCGCCAGAGGTCCGCCAGTTCCGGGGAGCTGTCGGCGGAGCGGCGGACGACCTCGAAGACGGGCCCGGCCCGGCCGCCGATCAGGGTGCAGACGGCGGCGTAGGCGTCCAGGGCCTCGCCGGGGGAGCGCGCGTCCCAGACCGGGCGGAACCAGGGGCGGTCCGCCACGGGCACCGGGTCGTCGTCGCCGGCGAGCGCCTGGTCGAGCACGAGCTTGAGCAGGGCCGGCTTGGACCCGGTCGCGGCGGTGACGGTGGGCCGGGCGACGCCCGCGGCCAGGGCGACGTCGGCCAGCGAGGTCCCGGCGTAGCCGTGGGCGACGAACAGCTCGGCCGCCGCCGCCACGATGGCCTGCCGGGTACGCCGGGCGCTCTCCTCCCGCACCGGGGAGGCGTACTGACGCTTGACCATGTCGGCCATACTAGAGCAGTATTGAATATAACAGCGTCTATCGAAAGAGGGCGGACATGTCCGTACGCCCCTACTTGCTCGGACCCGACGAGGGTGAGGCCTTCGCGTTCCTGGGCAGCCTCGTCACCATCAAGGCCGCGTCCCGACGGGTCAGCGTGGTCGAGTTCCTGAACCCGCCCGGCTTCGCCCCGCCGCTGCACCGCCACAAGGAGGAGGACGAGCTGTTCCACCTCCTGTCCGGCAGCGCCGACTTCCACTGCGACGGCGAGATCCTCCACGCCGCCCCCGGTGACTTCGTCCTCCTGCCCGCCGGGCTGCCGCACACCTTCCTCGTCGGGCCCGGCGAACCCCTGCACGTCCTCCAGATCACCACGCCCGGCGGCTTCGAGGACTTCGTCGCGACCGCAGGCCATCCCGCTTCGAGCCGGGCCCTTCCCGAACCCGAACCCGTCGACCCCGCCGCCCTCGGCCACGCGGCCGCCCTGCACGGCATCGAGATCCTCGGCCCGCCGCCCGGCCTCTGATCAGGCGTCGGCGATCCAGCTTCCGTGCAGCCCGAGCGGGATGCGGCTCGGCAGGTGGATCCGGGCGACCGGCTTGCCGGTGAAGTCCTGCGCCGACAGGATCACCAGGTCCGAGGCGTTCCGGTCCGGGTTGTGCACATAGGACAGGACGTAGCCGTCGTCCTCGGCGCGGGCGCCTGAGCGCGGGACGAAGACCGCCTCGCTCGCGCTGGCGTGCTCGGGGAACCGGTGGAACTGCGACCGCCCGGTGGCCAGGTCGTGCTTGACCAGGCCGTTGCTGAACGCCGAGTCGGGCGTCGAGCCGTGCCCGTAGGCCTTCAGGAAGTCGGCGGTCGCGGCGGTGTAGCCGTACCGGTGCTTGCGGCCGACCCGCGCGTCGGGGACGCGGGGGAACTCCTGCGGCCGGTCGTCGAGTTGAGTGCGGCGGACGGTGCCGCGGGCCCGGTCGATCGTCCAGCGCACCAGCGAGGGCGGCGCGCTGGACGACAGCCGGTCGGCGCTGAACGGTGCGGGGAACTCCACGAAGTCGACCACGATGGCGCCGCCGTCGTCGTAGGAGTTGAGCGTGTGCGAGATGTAGGACGGCGGCACGCTGATCCAGGTGACCGGTCCGCCGGCGCGCGGGAAGTAGCCGACCCGGCTGGGGCGCTTGGTGTCCCAGACCCAGGGGATCTTCTGCCCGTGCTTCATGGCGTCCAGGTCGAACAGGATCGGCTGGTCGTAGAGGACGACGTACTTCTCGGTGAGGGCGAAGTCGTGCATCAGGAGCGTCCCGCCCATGGGGATCTTGCGGGTGGACGTCACCTTGCCGGCCGCGCTGATCACGACGTACTGGACGTGGTCGGTGCTCTCGTCGTAGCTCACCGAGTGCAGTTCGCCGCTGTCCGGGTCGAGCTTGGTGTGGGCCGACATGGTCCCGGCCCAGGTGCCGTCGAAGTCGCACGGCCCGACCGTGTAGAGCTCGTCGGTGAGCTCCTGCGGGCGGGCGGTGCCCTCCTGTAGCGCGAGGGTCTTGCCGCGGAACCCGATCACGTTGATGTTCGAGGCGTAGTCGGTCTCGGCGGGGACGCCGCGCACCGGCTCGCCGAGCTTCTCGGCGGTGCCCTTCGCGCGGACCCAGCGGCTGCGGTACCACTCGGCCTTACCGTCGCGGAGCCGGACGCCGTGGACCATGCCGTCGCCGACCAGCCAGTGGTGGGCGCGCGGGTCCTCCAGCCCGAGCACGTTGGGGCCGTTGCGCAGCAGACGGCCGGTCAGCTCCTTGGGGACGGTGCCGGTGACCGGCAGGTCGAACTCGGTCACCTCGAACGGGACCGGCGCGAACGCGCCTTCGAGGAAGGGGTTTCCGCTGCCGCGTCCGCGCGGGGCGGCCATGGCGGGGGCCGCGCCGATCGCGGTGGCGCCGAGCGCCGCCGTGCCGGCGGCGAGGCCCGCGGCCAGCGCGTGGCGGCGGGACATCTGCTGGGACATCGTGCACCTCCGACGGTGACGAGACAAGACGTCTCGTTTCCATCGAGGCTAGGCCCGGCACCGCGCCCGGTCAAGACGAGTCGTCTCGTTTCGGTTAGACTCGCGGAACATGACCACCCAGTCGGCGAATCCCCGCTACCGGAGCGAGCGCTCCCACAAGGCGATCCTCGACGCCGCGCTGAAGCTGTGCCTGGAGCAGGGCTTCGCCAAGACCAGCGTCGACGCGATCGCCAAGGAAGCCGGGGTGGGCAAGCAGACGATCTACCGCTGGTGGCCGTCCAAGACCGCGGTGCTGGTCGAGGCGATCAATCGGCTGGGCGCGACGAGCGTCGGGTTCCCCGACACCGGCGACATCTACGCCGACCTGCGTACCCAGATGGTCGCCGTCGCGGAGTACTTCCGCACGACGGAGTCCTCGACCTACCGGGAGGTCATCGGCGCCGCGCAGTCCGATCCGGCGGCGGCGCAGGCCATCCTGGACACGCTGGTCACCCCTCGCGTCCAGGATTGCCGGCGCCGGCTGGAGCGGGCGCAGCAGCAGGGGCAGATCCGCGCCGACGCCGATCTGGATGACGTCGTGGAGCTCATCTACGCCCCGCTCTACTACCGCCTGCTGCTGGGAACCCGTCCAACCGCGCCCGAACAGGTCGAAGTCATCCTGAACCTGGTGTTCGACGGCCTCCGCCCCCGGACCCCTGAGCCCGCGAGCGGCGTCAGCGGGTCGTGAAGGCCCCGCCGTTCACGTGGATGGTCTGGCCGGTGATGTGCCGGGCCCCGGGGGACGCGAGGAAGAAGATGGTCTGGGCGATGTCGTCCGGGGTGCCCGGCCGCTTGAGCAGCGTCTCCTCCACCAGGGCCCGGTGGCGTTCCTCGGTCATCCCGTCGCCGAAGAAGCCGGTCCCGGCGACGTAGCCGGAGGAGATGACGTTGCAGGTGACGTCCTGCGGGCCCAGTTCGGCGGCGAGGCCGGTGTTCCAGGCGGCGAGCGCGGCCTTGGCGGCGCCGTAGGACCCGCCGCGCCGTTCAGCGCCGATCGACCCGATGCTGACGACCGCGCCGCCCGGGGCGAGCCGGTCGCGGACCGCGGCCGTGGTCAGGACCGCGGTGAGCACATTGCCGGAAACGCTGGACTCCCACTGCCGGGCGAGCGCCTCCAGCGGCGGCGTTCCGGCGGGCGCGTCGGCGGGCAGGCCGCCGGCGGCGTTGACGAGCACGTCGAGCGGCCCGTCCAGTTCCGCGGCCAGGGCGGCGACCTGCTCGGGCCGTGAGGCGTCGCAGGCCAGCCCGCGCACGCCCAGCTCCGCGGCGGCCGGCCCGACGGTCTCGAAGCGGCGGCCGGTGATGACGACGTCGGCGCCGTCGGCGGCGAAGCGGGCGGCGACGGCCCGGCCGATACCGCCGGTCCCGCCGGTGACGAGTACGTTCCTGCCCATGGTTCCTCCCGTCGGCTGCTATGTTTAGGTCTAAACGTAGCAGAGGACCACCATGGCCGACATCCCGACCAGCCCCGCCGAGATCGCGGCGGCCTGGCAGCGCGAGCGTCCCGGCACGCCCACCGACTCCATCGAGATCGTGACGCCCATCTGGCGGCTGGCCAAGATGTTCGCCGACGACCGCGCCCGCGTCCTGCGCGCCGCCGGGATCGACGCGGCCACGCTCGACCTGCTCTCGGTGCTGCGCCGCTCCGGCCCGCCCTACCGGCTGGGCACCCGCGAGCTGGCCGGCCGCACGCTGGTGACGGCCGGCGCGATCTCCCAGCGGGTGGCCCGCGCCGAGCGCGCGGGCCTGGTGCGGCGCGGCCCCGGCGGCACCGGGCCGAAGAGCGTCGCGGTGACGCTGACCGACGAGGGGCACGCGCTCATCGAGCGGTCGGTCGACTCGGTCCTCGGCCGCGAGGCGTCCCTGGTCGCGGGGCTGTCCCCGGCGGAGCGGGACGCGCTCGCGGGCCTGCTGGAGAAGCTGACCGTCGATGTCCGGCGGCGGACGGCCCCACCCGGATAGGGCGGAGCCGTCCGGGTCAGGCGCGGAGTTCCTTGACCGCCACTTCGACGGCGTGGCCGTAGGCCGGGTCGGCCGCGCGGAAGTGGGCGACCATGCGGTCCACGATGGCGTCGTCGGACACCCGCGACAGGCCGCCCGCGATGTTGGCGACCAGGCGGGCCTGCTCGGCCGGTCCCATCAGGCGGAACAGCGCCCCGGCCTGCGAGAAGTGGTCGTCGTCGCGGTGCAGCACGGGCGCGTGGTTGCCCGTCGCCCCCGCGACCTCGATCCCCGCGGCGAGGGGACGCCCCGTCTGGACCGGCCCGCCGAACCCGTCGGGCTCGTAGTTCTTGGCCCGGCCGCCGTTGCCGTCGAAGCGCATCGCGCCGTCCCGTCCGTTGTTGACGGCGGTCGTGGCGTGCGGCGCGTTCACCGGCAGTTGCGTGTGGTTGACGCCGAGCCGGTAGCGGTGCGCGTCCCCGTAGGCGAACAGGCGGCCCTGCAGCATCTTGTCCGGAGAGGGCCCGATGCCCGGCACGAAGTTGTTCGGCGAGAACGCGCTCTGCTCGACCTCCGCGAAGATGTTGTCCGGATTGCGGTCCAGGACGAGCCTGCCGACGCGCTGCAGCGGGTAGTCCGCGTGCGGCCACACCTTCGTCAGGTCGAACGGGTTGAACCGGTAGCCCGCCGCGTCCTCGACCGGCATGAGCTGCACGTACAGCGTCCACGACGGGAACAGGCCCCGCTCGATGGCCCGGTGCAGGTCCTGCTGGTGCGAGTCGCCGTCCCGGCCCGCGAGCTCGGCCGCCTCCTCCGAGGTCAGGCAGCGGATGCCCTGGTCGGACTTGAAGTGGTACTTCACCCAGTGCGCGCGGCCCTCGGCGTTGACCCACTGGTAGGTGTGCGACCCGAACCCGTGCATGTGCCGGTAGGAGGCCGGGATGCCGCGGTCGCCCATCAGCCAGGTGACCTGGTGCGTCGCCTCGGGGGAGCGGCTCCAGAAGTCCCAGACGTTGTCGGGCTCCTGGACGCCGGTGAACGGGTCGCGCTTCTGCGAGTGGATGAAGTCGGGGAACTTCAGCGGGTCCTTGATGAAGAACACCGGGGTGTTGTTGCCGACGAGGTCGTAGTTGCCCTCCTCGGTGTAGAACTTCACCGCGAAGCCGCGCGGGTCGCGGACGGCGTCCGCGCCGCCCAGGCTGTCGGCGACGGTGGAGAAGCGCAGGAACACCTCGGTGCGCCTGCCGACCTCGGCCAGGAACGCGGCGTGCGTGAAGGACGTGACGTCGTCGGTCACCTCCAGGTACCCGTACGCCCCCGCGCCACGGGCGTGGACGACGCGTTCGGGGATGCGCTCGCGGTTGAACCTGGCCAGCTTCTCGATGAGCTGCTGGTCCTGGATGAGCAGCGGCCCGCCGGGCCCCGCGGACTGGCTGTTCTGGTTGTCCGCGACGGGGGCGCCGGACTCGGTCGTCAGGGTCGGTCGGCTGGTCACTCGGGTCACCTCCAAAGGTGAGGCGACCGTACGTGCGCCCGCCCCGGGCCGGTCAAGGACGCGGCGGCAACTCTGGAGGATGCTCCTCAGCCGGGCGGGGCCGCCGCGGCGAAGTCCACACGATCCTCCAAACCGGCCCGGTACCGGCCGGGCGAGACGGCGAACTCGCGCTTGAAGGCGTGCGCGAACGCGTACTCCGAGCCGTAGCCGACGCGTTCGGCGACCGCGTTCAGCGGCGCGTCGGAGGAGCGCAGCAGCCGCGCCGCCGTCGTCAGCCGCCACCACGTCAGGTACGCCAGCGGCGGCCGCCCGACGAGGGCGGTGAAGCGCTGCGCGAACGCCGAGCGGGACAGGCCCGCCCGCGCGCCGAGCTCCTGGACGGTCCACGGGCGCGCGGGCGCGTCGTGGATCGCGTCCAGCGCCGCGCCGATCGCGGGGTCGGCCAGCGCCGCCGCCCAGCGGTAGGGCCCGTCCGGGCAGGCGGGCGCCTGCTCCAGCCAGCCGCGCAGGATGTAGAGCAGCAGGGTATCCAGCAAGGAAGGCACGATCGCGGCCGCGCCCGGCCCGGGGCGCTCCAGCTCGGTCCCGAGGAGCTCGACGGTCGCGCGCAGCCGGGGATGCCGGCCGGGCCGGGCGGGCAGGTGGACGACGTCCGGCAGCTCCTCCAGCAGCGGGTGCCCCCGGTCCGCGCCGAGCAGGTACGCGCCGCACAGCACGACGCTGCCGGGCCCGGACGGCGCGGTGATCTCGTACTCGCCGGGGCGCGGCAGGAACGCCACGTCGCCGGTGCGCATCGCCACGGGCGCGCCGCCGCCGGGGGTGAGGGTGTAGGCCCCCTCCAGGACGACCTCGAACCCGGACGCGCCGGGCGGCAGCCGGAACCGCTCGCTCCACGGCGCCGCCCGCTCGAAGCGCCCCGACTGCGGGGCGCCGGTCCGCAGCACCGTGATCACATCGCTGAGCACGTCCATGGATGGACGATCGCACATCGAAAGCGGATTGTGGAGCATTGGCCGTCCAGCACCCCGGATCTACGGTCATGTACACCGGCAAAGGAGGAAACATGATCGTTCTGGTGCTGCGGTTCGGGTTCCGGCCCGGGACCGACGAGCCCACCCGCGACCGCGTCCTGGAGCTGATGCGGCGCACGGCGAACGTGGAGTCCGTGGTGTTCTCGACCGTCGGGCCGCTCATCGGCGGCCCGGTGGACGGCCTGTCCCACGCCTACACCGTCGCCATCCCCGGCCTGGCGGCGCTGGAGCGCTACCTGCACGAGCCGGTGCACCTGGCCGGCGACCCCGAGATCCTGCCGCACTTCGCCCGGCTGACCCATGTCCGGTTCTCCGACGACCCCGATCCCCGGCTCGCCGAGAAGATCGCGGAGCTGGTCGAGAAGAAGATCGCCCTGTACCCCGAGTGGGGCGATCTGGTGGCCTCGGTCCCGCAGTGATCAGCCGAGGCGGAGGGCCAGGAAGAAGTCCACCCGGTCCTCCAGCCGGGACAGGTTCCGGCCGGTCAGCTCCTCGATCCGCTGGATGCGGTAGCGGACGGAGTTGACGTGCAGGTGCAGCTGCTCGGCGCAGCGCGTCCATGACCCGGAGTTCTGCAGGAAGGTCTCCAGGGTGCGGATGAGGTCGGCCTTGTGGACCTCGTCGTAGGTGCGCAGCGGGTCCAGCAGCCGCACCTTGAACATCTGCCTGACGTCGTCGGGCACGCTGGCCAGCAGCAGCACGTGGGTGGCGAGCTCGTCGTGCCCGACGACGCAGACCGGGTCGGCGCGGCCGGTGGCGAGCCGGCGGGCGTAGCGGGCCTCCTCGACCGCGCCGCGCAGCCCGCCCGCCTCCACCACGTCGCTGACGCCGACGGCCAGGCCGCTGCCGGCCAGGCCGGGCGCGAGCGCGAGCAGCGCCCGGTGGACGTCGCCCGCCACGTCGTGCGCGGACTCGCGGGGCGCCGGGATCAGCGCGATCGCCTCGTCCTCCAGCAGCCCGACGACCGGGCGCGGCCCCGGCAGCGCCTCGCGCAGCAGCACCCGCAGCTCGCCGGGGCGCAGCGAGCCGCGGGCGACGGCGGCGACGGCGACGAACGCCTCGCGGGCGTCCAGGCCGGTCAGCTCCAGCCGGGGCACGACCTCTTCGGCGCCCGCCGCCGACACCACCAGCCGCACCAGCTCCTGGGCGAGCCGGCCCTCGACGCTCAGCCGGTCGTCCAGCCGGGCCCGCTCCAGCGCGACGATCGCGGCGAGCTCGCCGGTGAGCGCGCGCCGCTCGGGCGGCCACTCCTCCCAGTCGCCCTCGCAGGCGATGAACCAGTCGGCGACGCGCGAGGTGGTGTCGGGCGCCACCGGGAAGACCGACAGGCCGGGCCCGGCGAGCCGGTGCGGCAGCCGGGGCGCGGTCAGGAACGCGCGGGCGAGCGCGGCCGGGGTGGTCCCGGCGGGCAGCGGGTGGCCGCCGGCGACGACGCGGCCGGCCGGGGTGAGCACCCAGCAGCGCATGCCGAGGTCGCCGCCGACCAGCTCCAGGACGGGCCCGAGCCCGGCGCCCTCGGTGACCCCGGCGACCAGCTGCCGGTGCCGGTCCAGCACCGCGGACAGGTCGGCGGCGCGGGCGGTGGACAGATGCCGCACGACGGTCTCGGTGACGGTCGCGAACGCCACGTCCTCGGGCACCCGGAACAGCGGGATGCGGTGCCGCCGGCACGCCTCCACCAGGTCGGCGGGGATGGTCCCGGCGGCGGCGTCCCAGGCGGCCAGCGCCGACACCCCGGCCTTGGCGAGGGCGCCGACGAAGATCTCGGAGTCCGCCGGGCCCGAGCGCCACACCAGCCCGGTCAGCACCAGCTCCCCGCCGCTCAGGTAGCGGCCGGGATCGGGCATGTCGGTGGTGACGACCCAGCGGACCGCGCGGTCCAGCCCGTCCTCGCCGAGGACGGGCTCCAGCCGCAGGCCGGGCAGGGCGAGCAGCGATCGCAGCCTCATGAACGGGGAGGTTACAAGAGCGGGGGCCGCGGTCCCTCTTGGAGCAACACACGAAAACCGGCCGGAACGGAGGCGCACAGTTCGGACTTCCTGTCTCTCGACCGTGCCCGGTCCCGGCGGGTGTACTGCAAGAACCACCGACGAGGAGGTGACGATGGAACGGCTGAACGCGCTCTCCGCGGTGAACGCCGAGAACGAGCTGCTGACCTGCTGCGCCTCCCGCCGCTGGGCCGCCGCGGTCGCCGCGGGCCGGCCCTACGGCGACCTGGCCGGCCTGCGCGCGGCCTCGGCGCGGGCCCTGGCCGAACTGGACTGGAGCGACGTGGCGGAGGCCCTGGCCGCCCACCCCCGGATCGGGGAGCGGGCCGCGGGCCAAGACCGCGAGGCCGCCTGGTCGCGGCGCGAGCAGGCCGGCGTCGACGACGCGGGCGAGGCGACCCGCCGGGCCCTGCTGGAGGGCAACAAGGCCTACGAGGAGCGGTTCGGGCACGTCTACCTGATCTGCGCGACCGGCCTCGGCGCCGGCGAGATGCTCGCGGCTTTGACCAGGCGTTTGGACAACGACGCCGAGACCGAGCGGGGTGTGGTCCGCGCCGAACTGGCCAAGATCGTGGACATCCGGCTGGCGAAACTGACGGAGGAAGGCTGAATGTCGCTCTCCACGCACGTGCTCGACGCCGCGCGCGGCCTGCCCGCGCCGGACCTGGCCGTCCGCCTGGACCGCCGGGACGACGCCGGCGCCTGGCACCCGCTGGCCGCGGCCAGGACCGACGCCGACGGGCGGATCAAGGACTGGCCGGGCGCCGGCCCGCTGCCCGCCGGGACCTACCGGCTCACCTTCGACACCGCCGGGCTGTCCGATTTCTACCCCGAGGTGGCGGTGGCCTTCACCGTCGCCGACCCGGCCCGGCACCACCACGTGCCGCTGCTGCTCAGCCCGTTCGCCTACTCCACCTACCGAGGGAGCTAACCCCAGATGGCCATCGTGCTCGGTCCCAACCGCTACGGGAAGGCGGAGACGCGCGTCGTCCGCGTCACCAAGGACGGCGGGGTCCACCACATCAAGGACCTGAACGTCGGCGTCTCCCTGTCGGGCGAGATGGAGCAGGTCCATCTGCGCGGCGACAACGCGCCGGTGCTCCCCACCGACACGCAGAAGAACACGGTGTTCGCCTTCGCCAAGAAGTACGGCATCGGGGAGATCGAGGAGTTCGGGCTGCTGCTCGCCCGGCACTTCGTGGACTCCCAGCCGACGATCCACCACGCCCGGGTGGAGATCGAGGAGTACTCCTGGGACCGCATCCCGGTCGAGGAGGGCCCGCACCTCGGCCTGCGCCACCGGCAGCACTCCTTCGTCCGCAACGGCGGCGAGGTCCGCACCGCGCTGGTCCACAGCGACGGGACCGGCGGCGCCGAGTCGGTCGTGTCGGGGCTGACGGACCTGGTCGTGCTCAACTCGACCGGCAGCGAGTTCCACGGCTACATCGAGGACGAGTACACCACCCTCGCCCCGACCGACGACCGGGTGCTGGCGACCGCCGTCACCGCGCAGTGGCGGCACCGGGGCACCGACTCGTCCTGGGGCCGCTCCTACCGCGACGCCCGCCGCTGCCTCCTGGAGGCGTTCGCCGAGACCCACAGCCTCTCGCTGCAGCAGACGCTCTACCAGATGGGCCGCCGCGTGCTGAACGAGCGCCGCGAGGTCTGCGAAGTGCGCATGGTGATGCCGAACAAGCACCACTTCGCGGTGGACCTGTCGCCGTTCGGCATGGACAACGACAACGAGGTCTTCTTCGCGGCCGACCGCCCCTACGGGCTGATCGAGGGCAGCGTCCTCACCGATGACGCCCCCGACGCGCCGGCCGCCTGGAATTAGAGGGAATGTAGAAGACATGGACTTCCTGCGCCCCATGAGCTGGGCGGACGCGCTCGCCGCCCGGGCCGAGCATCCCGGCGCGCTGCCCATCCAGGGCGGCACCGACGTGATGGTCGAGATCAACTTCGACGTGCACCGGCCGGACGCGCTGCTGGACCTGAACCCGGTCCGCGAGCTGGCCGAATGGGACACCGTGGACGGGCGGCTGCGCGTCGGCGCGGGCGTCCCCTACGTCCGGGTGATCTCCGAGCTGGGGGACCGGCTGCCCGGCCTGGCCCAGGCGTCGCGCACCGTCGGCTCGCCGCAGATCCGCAACCGCGGCTCGGTCGGCGGCAACCTCGGCGCGGCCTCGCCCGCCGGCGACAGCCACCCGCCGCTGCTGGCCGGCGACGCGGTGATCGAGGTCGAGTCGGCCGCCCGGGGCGTCCGGATGATCCCGGCCACCGAGTTCTACCTGGGTGTGAAGCGCAACGCGCTGGAGCCGGACGAGCTGATCCGCGCGTTCTGGACCGACCCGGCGCCCGGCCCGCAGTACTTCTCCAAGATCGGCACCCGGAACGCCATGGTCATCGCGGTCTGCTCGTTCGCGATCGCGCTGCACCCGGCCGAGCGCCGCGTCGGCACCGGCGTCGGCTCGGCCGCGCCGACGCCGCGCCGCGCCACCGCCGCCGAGGAGTTCCTGGCCGCCGAGCTGGACTGGGAGAACCGCACGCCGCTCGCGGTCTCGGCCGCGCAGCGCTTCGGCGAGCTGGTCAAGGAGGCCGCCTCGCCCATCGACGACGTGCGCGGCACCGCCGACTACCGCAGGCACGCCCTGTCGGTGATGGCCCGCCGCACCCTCACCTGGGCCTGGAACGACTACATGGGCAAGAGCCGTAAGGAGGCGTCCTAGCCATGCGCGTGAACTTCACCGTGAACGGCTCGCGCGAGACCGTGGACGACGTGTGGGAGGGCGAGAGCCTCCTGTACATGCTGCGCGAGCGGATGGGGCTGCCCGGCTCCAAGAACGCCTGTGAGCAGGGCGAATGCGGCTCGTGCACCGTCTACCTGGACGGCGTCCCGGCGTGTTCCTGCCTGGTCGCCGCCGGGCAGGCCGAAGGCCGCGAGGTGCGCACCGTAGAGGGCCTGGCGGAGGGCTCGTCCGGGGTGGACGAGAAGCTCGACCCGGTCCAGGAGGCGTTCGTGGAGGCGGGCGCGGTCCAGTGCGGGTTCTGCACGCCGGGCCTGATCGTCCAGTCGCACGACCTGATCGCGCGGGTCCCCGACCCGAGCGACGCCGAGATCCGCGAGGCGCTCGCGGGCAACCTGTGCCGGTGCACCGGCTACGAGAAGATCCTGGACGCCGTCCGGCTCGCCGCCCGGCGCAAGGCGGAGGCAGCGCGATGACCGTTCGGATCATTGAGAACGCCCACGTGGCCACGGTGGCCGGCGCCGAGTACCCCGGCGGCCACATCGTCATCACCGGCGACAAGATCACCGCGGTGGGCGCCGGCCCCGCCCCGCACATCGAGGGCGCGGAGCGCATCGACGGCACCGGCTGCCTGGCCACGCCCGGCCTGGTCAACACCCACCACCACCTGTACCAGTGGGCGAGCCAGGGCCTGGCCAGCGACAACACGCTGTTCGAGTGGCTGGTGACGCTGTACCGGCCGTGGTCGAAGATGGACGCCGAGGTCGTGTCGGGCGCCGCGAGCGCCGGGCTCGGCTGGCTCCTGAAGTCGGGCTGCACCACCGCTTCGGACCACCACTACATCTTCCCCAAGGGCCGCGGCGACCTGTTCGCCGCCGAGGTCGACGCCGCCGCCGAGCTCGGCATCCGCTTCAACCCCTGCCGGGGCTCGATGGACCGCGGCCAGTCGCAGGGCGGGCTGCCGCCGGACGAGGTCGTCGAGGATCTGGACACGATCCTCGCCGAGACCGCGGACGTGATCGACCGCTACCACGACGCCTCGTTCGGCTCGATGCTGCGCGTCGCCGTCGCCCCCTGCTCGCCGTTCTCGGTCAGCAAGGACCTGCTCGTGAAGTCCGCCGAGCTGGCCCGCGCCAAGGGCGTCCGCCTGCACACCCACCTCGCCGAGACCCTGGACGAGGAGGAGCACACCCTCGCGCAGTTCGGCATGACGCCGGTCGAGTACATGGACACCATCGGCTGGCTCGGCCCCGACGTGTGGCTGGCGCACTGCGTCCACCTGCACGACACCGACATCAAGCGCCTGGCCGAGACCCAGACCGGCACCGCGCACTGCCCGAGCTCCAACGCCCGGCTCGGCGCCGGCATCGCCCGCGTCTCCGACCTGATGCGGGCCGGCGCCCCCGTCGGCCTCGGCGTGGACGGCTCGGCGTCGGCCGAGATGGTGCCGCTCGTCGGCGAGATCCGCCAAGCGGTGTACATGCAGCGCGCGCGCTACGGCCCGACCGCGCTGACCGCCCGCCAGGCCCTGGAGGCCGGCACCCTCGGCGGCGCCCGCTGCCTCGGCCGCCAGGACGAGATCGGCACCATCGAGGTCGGCAAGCTCGCCGACATCGCGCTCTGGAAGGTCGACGGCTTCTACGCCGCGATCGACGACCCGGTCGTCGCGTTCGCCTTCGGCCAGACCCCGCCGCTGAAGACCCTGCTGGTCGGCGGCCGCACCGTGGTGCAGGACGACGCCCTGGTCACCGTCCCCCAGGACGAGGTCGGCCGCCGCGGCGCCGCCGCGCACCGCCGTCTGATGAAGCTCGCGGAGGAGGTCCTGTAGATGGCGACCCCGATCAAGAGCCCGGGCCATGTCGCGGCCCCCGGCCAGGGCGGCGTCGGCGACAGCCCGCTGCGCCCCGACGGCACGCTGAAGGTGACCGGCGAGTTCGCCTACTCCTCGGACCTGTGGATGGACGGGATGCTGTGGGGCGCCACCCTGCGCAGCCCGCACCCCCGCGCCAGGATCCTGTCCGTCGACATCGGCCCGGCCCTCGCCACGCCCGGCGTGCACGCCGTCCTCACCCACGAGGACGTGCCCGGCCGCAAGGTGTACGGCCTGGACCACACCGAGGACCAGCCCGTCCTGGCCTTCGGCGAGGTCCGCCACCAGGGCGAGCCGATCGCGCTCGTCGCCGCCGACCATCCCGAGATCGCCCGCCGCGCCCTGGAGCGCATCGCGATCGAGTGGGAGGTGCTGACGCCCATCACCGACCCCCGCGCCGTGATCGCCGACCCGGCGAACCTGAAGGTGCAGGAGCGCGGCGGTATCGCCCGCCACCAGCCGGTCCGCGTCGGCGACGTCGAGGCGGCGCGCGCGCGGGCCGACGTCGTGGTGTCGGGCGAGTACCAGGTCGGCATCCAGGACCAGGCGTTCCTCGGCCCCGAGTCCGGCCTCGCCGTGCCGAACGAGGCCGGCGGCCTGGACATGTACGTGTCCACCCAGTGGATGCACAACGACCTCAAGCAGATCGCGCCCTGCCTCGGCCTGGCCGAGGAGCAGATCCGCATGACGCTGGCCGGCGTCGGCGGCGCGTTCGGCGGCCGCGAGGACCTGTCGATGCAGATCCACGCGGGCCTGCTCGCGCTGCACACCGGCAAGCCCGTCAAGATGTCCTACAACCGGTACGAGTCGTTCTTCGGGCACGTGCACCGGCACCCCGCCGACATGCGCTACGAGTACGGCGCGACCGCCGACGGCAGGATCCTGTACGCCGACGTCGAGATCGTCCTGGACGGCGGCGCCTACACCTCGGCGACGCTCAACGTCACCGGCAACGCCGCCTCGCTCGGCGTCGGCCCCTACGAGATCCCCAACATCAGGATCGACGCGTACGGCGTCTACACCAACAACCCGCCGTGCGGCGCGATGCGCGGCTTCGGCGCGGTCCAGGCGTGCTTCGCCTACGAATCGATGATGGACAAGCTTGCCGCCGCCTGCGGGATCAGCCCGGTCGAGGTGCGGCGCCGCAACGCCGTCAGCCAGGGCTCCAAACTCGCCACCGGCCAGGTCATCGAGTCGCCCGCGCCGCTGGCGGAGATGCTGACCCGGCTGGAGGCGATGCCGATGCCGGCGGAGCTGGACGCCTCCGACATCCGCGACCTGCCGGGCGGCGCGTCCCAGACCACCCACGGCGAGGGCGTGGTGCGCGGCGTCGGCTACGGCGTCGGCATCAAGAACATCTGCTTTTCCGAGGGCTTCGACGACTACTCCACCGCCCGCGTCCGGCTGGAGGTGATCGGCGGCGAGGCCACCGCGCTGGTGCACACCGCCGCCGCCGAGGTCGGGCAGGGCCTGGTCACCCTCAAGGCGCAGATCGCCCGCACCGAGCTCGGCGTCCAGCGCGTCACCATCGCGCCCGCCGACAACACCGTCGGCGACGCCGGCTCCTCCAGCGCCTCCCGCCAGTCGTACATGACCGGCGGCGCCGTCAAGACGGCCTGCGAGGCGGTCCGCGCCAGGCTGCTGGCCATGGCCGAGCGCAAGCTGGGCCGCTGGCTGCGCTCCTTCGGCGACCTGAACGTGGTCGGCGGCAAGATCGTCTCGCGGTCGCAGGGGGTGCTGGCCACCATCGAGGAGGTCCTCGGCGACGAGGTCATCGAGGAGACCCGCGAGTACCACCACCGGCCGACCACCGGCATGGACCCGGTCACCGGGCAGGGCGCCAGCCACACCCAGCTGGCGATCTGCGTGCACCGCGCCGTGGTGGACGTCGACGTCGACCTCGGCCTGGTCAAGGTGGTGGAGCTGGCCGCCGTCCAGGACGTCGGCAAGATCCTCAACCGGCTGTCGCTGGAGGGCCAGATCCATGGCGGCTCCGCGCAGGGCCTCGGCCTGGCGGTGATGGAGGAGATCGTCGTCTCCGGCGGCCTGGTCCGCAACCCCTCCTTCACCGACTACCTCATCCCGACCATCCTCGACATGCCGCCGATGCGGCTGGACATCGTCGAGAACCCCGACCCTGACGCCCCATACGGGCTGCGGGGCGCCGGAGAGCCACCCACGCTCTCCTCCACCCCGGCGATCGTCGCGGCCGTCCGCGACGCCACCGGCAGGGCGCTCACCCGGGTGCCGGTACGACCGGAGCACATCGTGGCCTGACCGGCCGACACGCGAGGTTCCGGCAGCTGTTGATCAACAGGGGCAGCCCCGCCGTTGGGGGACGGCGGGGACGGACCCCACAACCGCACCGATCGAGACGACGGGCGGCGCCACCGGCGCCGCACGCGGGTCGATCACGCCTTCAGAAGGGCACGAACCGTGACCGAGACCCAGGCCCCGCCCCCCAAGTCACCCCGTCCCGAGCCGGCCGCACCGGCCGCCCCCCGGTCCGCGCTGGACCGCTTCTTCGACCTGTCCGGGCGCGGCACCACCGTGCCGCGCGAGATCCGCGGCGGCCTCACCACCTTCGTGGCGATGGCCTACCTGGTGGTGCTGATCCCGCTGATCATCGGTGACGCCAAGGACGTCACCGGCGCCAGGCTCGACCCGGCGCAGCTGACCACCATGGTCGCGCTGTCGGCCGGCCTGTCCACCGTCCTGATGGGCCTGGTCGGCAACGCGCCGCTCGCCATGGCCGCCGGCCTCGGCGTCACCCCGATCGTGGTCTTCCAGGCCGCGCCGCACATGACCTGGCCGCAGGCGATGGGCCTGGTGGTGCTGGAGGGCGTGGTGATCGTGCTGTTCGCGCTCACCGGTATCCGGCAGCTGATCATGGACGCCATCCCGCTGGCGCTCAAGCAGGCGATCGGCGTCGGCATCGGCGCGTTCATCGCGCTGATCGGCCTGGTGGACGCCGGGTTCGTCGGCCACCACGCCGCCGCGGCCACCCCCGTCACGCTCGGCGTGTTCGGCAAGCTGGCCGGCTGGCCGGTGCTGGTGTTCTGCGCCGGTCTCGTCGTCACCCTGGTGCTGTTCGTGCGCCGGGTGCCGGGCGCCATGCTGATCGGCATCGTGGCCGCCACGGTCTTCGCGATCGTGGTCAACGAGACCGCGACGATCGACCCCAAGTCCTGGGGGCCGGTCGCGCCGACGCTGCCGGACAAGATCGTCGCGACGCCCGACTTCGGGCTGCTGTTCCAGGTCGACCTGTTCGGCGGCTTCGGCAGGGCCGGCGTGGTCACCGCGACGGTCGTGCTGTTCACCCTCGTGCTGTCGGGCTTCTTCGACGCCATGGGCACCATCCTCGGCGTCTGCGAGGAAGCGAAGATGACCGACGAGAACGGTCGGCTGCCCGGCCTGTCGAAGATCCTCACCGTGGACGGCTTCGGTGCCATCATCGGCGGCGGCGTCAACGGCTCGGCCAACACCGCCGTGGTGGAGTCGGCCGCCGGCGTCGCCGAGGGCGCCCGCACCGGCCTGGCCAGCGTGGTCACCGGCGCGCTGCTCACCGCGCTGATCTTCCTGACGCCGCTGGCCGGGGTCGTCCCGGTCGGCGCCGCCGCGCCCGCGCTGGTGCTGGTCGGCGCGCTGATGATGACGCACGCCCGCAAGATCGACTGGGAGGACCTGGAGATCGCCGTGCCGGCGTTCCTCACCATCGTCCTCATGCCGTTCACCTACTCCATCACCGTCGGCGTCGCGGCCGGCGTGCTCGCCTACACCCTGCTGAAACTCGCCCGCGGCAGGTTCGCCGAGATCCACTGGCTGCTCTGGCCGCTGTCCCTGGTCTTCATCGCCTACTTCGCGCTGCACCCGATCGAAGAGGCGCTGGGCATCAAATAGGAGGTCGCATGCGTGAGATCGCCGCCCGGCTCCGCGCCTGGCACGAGTCCGGAACCGGCTACGCCGTCGCCACCGTCGTCGCCGTCGGAGGCAGCGCCCCGCGCCTGCCCGGCGCCGCCATGGCGGTGTCGGCGGACGGCGAGGCCGTCGGCAGCGTGTCCGGCGGCTGCGTCGAGGGCGCCGTGTACGAGCTGTGCCGCGAGGCCCTGCGCACCGGTGAGGCGGCGCGCGAGTCCTTCGGTTACTCGGATAGCGACGCCTTCGCGGTGGGGCTGACCTGCGGCGGGACGATCGAGGTGGTCGTCCGGCCCGGACCCGTCCCGGACGCGGGCCTGGCGGCGGTCTCACGCGACGAGCACGTGGCGTTCGCGCACGTGCTGCCGCCCGGCGACGGGCTGCTGGTGGTCCGGCCGGACCGCCACGAGGGCACCACCGGCCGCGCCGACGTCGACTCCGTCGTCATCGGCGAGACCCGCGCCATGCTCGACGCCGGCCGCACCGGCTCCATCTCGGTGCGCTGCGAGGACGACCTGGACGTGTTCGTGCAGTCCTTCGCCCCCGCGCCCCGGCTGCTGGTCTTCGGCGCCATCGACCACGCGGCGGCCGTCGCCCGCATCGGGGCCTTCCTCGGCTACCGCGTCACCGTGTGCGACGCCCGGCCCGTCTTCGCGACGCCGGCGCGCTTCCCCGGCGCCGACGAGGTCGTGGTCGACTGGCCGCACCGCTACCTGGACAACGAGGCCGAACGCGGCGCCGTGGACGGCCGGACCGTCGTCTGCGTGCTCACCCACGACGCCAAGTTCGACGTCCCCCTCCTGGAGGTCGCGCTCCGCCTGCCCGTCGCCTACGTCGGCGCCATGGGCTCGCGGCGCACGCACCACGACAGACTCGCCCGGCTGCGCGCGGCCGGGCTGGCCGATCGGGAACTGGCGCGGCTGCGCTCCCCGATCGGGCTCGACCTCGGGGCCCGCACCCCCGAGGAGACGGCCGTGGCGATCGCGGCGGAGTTCGTCGCCGCACGCCGCGGAGGTACCGCGCTGCCCCTCGGGCAGACCCACGGGCCGATCCACCATGACCACCAGGCCGTCGTGGCCTGAGCCCTGGAGGAATCGATGCCACTGATCTTTCTCAACGGCGGGGCGATGCGCGGGGGACCGCTGCACCACCTGCTGGACGGCGCGCCGCTCGTCGCCGCGACGACGACCGCGCCCCGCTACCGCTTCTACTCCGTCGCGGGGCAGTGCCCGGCGCTGTCGCCGGTCGCGCACGGCGGCGCCGAGGTCGCCGGGGAGGTGTACGACGTCCCGATGGACGTCCTGCGCGACCGGCTGCTGCCCGCCGAGCCGCCCGAGCTGGAGCTCGGCGTGGTCGAGCTGGCCGACGGGTCGTCCGCGCTCGCCATGCTGCTCCGCCGGCCCGGGGCGTCCTTCGCCCGGCTGACCGACATCACCGAACATGGCAGCTGGCAGGCCTACCTAGACGCCAGGGAGAAAGCCGCATGAAGCGGAAGTACGCCGTCAACTGCTCGCTGCTGTTCGCCGAGCTGCCGCTGCTGGAGCGGCCTTCCGCCGCCCGCGACGCCGGGTTCGGGGCGGTCGAGTTCTGGTGGCCGTGGAACGGCGTCCCGGTGCCCTCCGATGCCGAGGTGGACGCGTTCTGCCAGGCCATCGAGGACGCGGGCGTCCAGCTGATCGGCCTGAACCTGTACGCCGGTGACATGGCGGCGGGGGAGCGCGGCATTCTGTCCGACCCCGCCCGCGGCGGCGAGTTCCGGCAGAGCCTCGAAGTGACCTGCCTGATCGCCGAACGCACCGGCGTCCGTATGTTCAACGCCCTGTACGGGCAGCGCCTGGACGGGCTCACGGCCGATGAACAGGACGAGGCGGCCGCCGAGAACCTCGGCTACGCCGCCCGCCGGGTCGCCGAGTTCGGCGGCACGCTGCTGATCGAGCCGCTCACCCGCGGCCTGAACGGCGCCTACCCGCTGGAGACGGCCGCCGACGCGGTCACCGTCCTCCGCCGGGTCGGCGAGCCCAACGTCAGGTTCCTGTTCGACAGCTTCCACCTCGCCGGCAACGGCGAGGACCTGGTCAAGGCCGTGCGCGCGCACGCCGCCGACATCGGCCACGTGCAGATCGCCGACGCCCCCGGCCGGGGCCGCCCCGGCACCGGCGGCATCGACTTCGGCGCGCTGTTCGGCGTGCTCGACGAGACCGGCTACGCCGGCTGGACCGCCCTGGAGTACACGCCGCAGGGCCCGTCCGGCCAGGAGTTCGCCTGGATGGAGACGTTCACATGAGCAAGATCGCATTCATCGGCCTCGGCATCATGGGCGCGCCCATGGCCGCCCACCTGGTCCGCGCCGGGCACGAGGTCACCGGCTACGACGTCGCGCCGAAGGGCCTGGACGCGCTGGTCGCGGCGGGCGGCTCGGCGGCCGGGGACGTCGCGGGCGCCGTCGCCGGCGCCGAGATCGTCATCACGATGCTGCCGCAGGACGAGCACGTCGAGGAGGTGGTGTTCGGCGGCCTGCTGGACGCCGCCGGGCCCGGCGCCCTCTACATCGACTTCTCCACCATCCGCCCGGAGACCTCGATCAGGGTCGCCGAGGCGGGCCGCGAGCGCGGCCTGCGGGTGCTGGACGCGCCGGTCAGCGGCGGTGAGAAGGGCGCCGTCGACGCGGTGCTGTCCATCATGGTCGGCGGCGCGGAGGCGGACTTCGAGGCGGCCAGGCCGGTCTTCGCGGCCGTCGGCAAGACCTTCGAGCGGGTCGGCGGCAACGGCGCCGGCCAGTACGTCAAGGCCGCCAACCAGCTCATCGTCGGCGGCACCTACGGCCTGGTCGCCGAGGCGATCGTGCTGATGGAGGCCGCGGGCGTGGACGCCGGGGCCGGCCTCGACGTGATCGCCGGGGGGCTGGCCGCCAGCCGCATCCTGGAGCTCAAGCGCGGCTCGATGCTCGCCCGCCGGTTCGAGCCGGGGTTCCGCATCGACCTGCACCACAAGGACATGGGCATCGCGACCGCCGCGGCCCGCACCGCCGGGGTGTCCCTGCCGCTCACCGGCATGGTCGCCCAGCTCGTCGCCGCCGCCCGCGCGCAAGGGCACGGCGCGCTCGACCACTCCGCGCTGCTGAAGGTCGTCGAGGACCTGTCCGGCCGCGCCTCCTAGCTTTCCGCACCAGAACGGACGGCCGGCTTCCAGCCGAGCGCCAACTCCGAACCGGAGACCGGCCGTCCGCCCCAGAAGGGATATTTCATCATGGCGAAGATTCCCGTCATGCAGGCGGTGGTGGAGATCCTCAAGTCCGAGGGCGTCGACATCGTCTACGGGTGCCCCGGCGCCGCGATCCTGCCGCTGTACAAGGCGATGGAGCAGGACGGCGGCATCGCGCACCTGATCGTCCGGCACGAGGAGGGCGCCACCCACATGGCCGACGGCTGGTCGCGCACGACCGGCGGCGTCGGCGTGGCGGTCGGCACCTCCGGCCCGGCCGGCACCAACATGATCACCGGGCTGTACACCGCGCAGGCCGACTCGGTCCCGATCATCTGCATCACCGGGCAGGCCGCCACCGCCAAGCTGCACCAGGAGGCGTTCCAGGCGGTCGACATCGTCGGCGTCGCCGAGCCCGTCACCAAGTGGGCGGTGCAGGTCAAGGAGGCCGCGCAGGTCCCGTGGGTCTTCCGCGAGGCGTTCCGGATCGCGCGCTCGGGCCGGCCGGGACCGGTGCTGATCGACCTGCCGATCGACGTGCAGAAGCAGGAGATCGAGTGGGACGCCTCGATCGACGCGCCGCTGCCGGTCGTCCCCGTCGAGCCGCACCCGCCGCGCGTCGAGCGCGCCCTGGACCTGCTGCTGGCGGCCGAGCGGCCGCTGATCCTGGCGGGCGGCGGCGTCATCATCGCGGACGCGCACGCCGAGCTGCGCGAGCTCGCCGAGCTGCTGCAGGTCCCGGTGCAGGCCACCCTGATGGGCAAGGGCGCGCTGGACGAGGACCACCCGCTGTACGCGGGCATGACCGGCGTGCAGACCTCGCAGCGCTACGGCAACGCCTCGTTCCTGGAGTCGGACCTGGTGCTGGCCCTCGGCGCCCGGTTCGGCGACCGGCACACCGGCGACCTGGACGTCTACCGCGGCGACCGCAGGTTCATCCACGTCGACATCGAGCCGACCCAGATCGGCAAGGTCTTCGGCCCCGACCTCGGCGTCGTCTCCGACACCCGGCTGTTCCTGCGCGCGATCCTGGACCTGGCCCGCGCCCGCGGCGTCCGTCGCGAGGCCGGCGCCTGGGTCTCCCGGGTGCGGGAGCTGAAGGCGACGCTGACGCGGCGCGAGGATTTCGACAACGTCCCGATCAAGGCGCCGCGCATCTACAAGGAGATCAACGAGTTCTACTCGGCCGACACCTACTTCGTCACCGCGATCGGGCTCTACCAGATCTGGGGCGGCCAGCACCAGAAGGCGTTCCGGCCCCGCCACTACCAGGTGTGCGGGCAGGCCGGCCCGCTCGGCTGGGAGATCCCGGCCGCGATCGGGGTGAAGACCGCCCTGGCCAGGACCGAGCCGGACGCCGAGGTCGTCGGGATCGTCGGCGACTACGGCTTCCAGTTCCTGGTGGAGGAGCTGGCGGTCGCCGCGCAGTACGACATCCCGTTCGTGCTCATCATGATCAACAACGAGTACCTGGGGTTGATCCGGCAGGCCGCCGACCACGGCGGGTACGCCATGAACTACCAGGTCGACATCCACTACGACGAGGCCGGCACCGACAACGTCAAGATCATGGAGGCGTACGGGTGCGCCGGCACCCGGGTGGTGGAGCCCGGCGGGATCCGGCCGGCGCTGGAGTGGGCGCGCAAGGAGGCGGGCCGGACCTCGCGTCCCGTCCTCGTCGAGATCATGATCGAGCGGGAGGCGGACACCGCCAACGGCGTGCGGATCGACGCGATCCGCGAGTTCGAGCCCGTCTCCTAGGCAAGGGGGAAGACATGGACAGGCAGGGGCACGTCGTCATCGCGCCCGACAAGTTCAAGGGGTCGCTGACCGCCGGCGAGGTCGCCGCGCACCTCGCGGCCGGGCTGCGCCGCGCCGTCCCCGGCCTGCCCATCGTCGCCCTGCCGGTCGCCGACGGCGGCGACGGCACGGTCGACGCGGCCGTCGCGGCCGGCTTCGCCCGGCTGAGCACGATCGTCACCGGGCCGGCCGGCGATCCGGTCACCGCCTGCTACGCGGTCCGCGGCGGCACCGCGGTGATCGAGCTGGCCGAGGCGTCCGGGCTGCGCCGGCTGCCCGGCGGCGAGCCCGCGCCGCTCACCGCGACCAGCCGCGGCACCGGCGAGCTGATCGACGCGGCGGTGCGCGGCGGCGCGTCCCGGATCGTCCTCGGGCTCGGCGGCAGCGCCTGCACCGACGGCGGCACCGGCCTCGCCGCCGCGCTCGGCTTCCGCTTCCTGGACGTCGCCGGGGACGAGCTGCCGCCCGGCGGCGCGGCGCTGCGCACCCTGGCCCGGATCGAACCGGGCCGCCGCCCGCCCGGCGTGGAGTTCGTCGTGGCGAGCGACGTGGACAGCCCGCTGCTCGGCCCCGACGGCGCCGCGGCGGTGTTCGCGCCGCAGAAGGGCGCCTCCCCGGCCGAGGTGCGGATCCTGGAGAGCGGCCTCGCCCGGCTGGACACCGTCGTCCGCCGCGACCTCGGCGTCTACGCCGCCAAGCGGCCGGGCGCGGGCGCGGCGGGCGGCGCCGGGTACGGCGCGCTGGCCTTCCTCGGCGCCGCCGTCCGGCCCGGCATCGCCTACCTGCTGGAGCTGCTCGGCTTCGCCGGGCAGGCGGCCGGCGCCCGGCTGGTGATCACCGGCGAGGGCTCGCTGGACCGCCAGTCGCTGCGCGGCAAGGCCCCGGTCGGCGTCGCCCGCGCCGCCGCCCGCGCGGGCGTGCCCGCCGTCGCCGTCGCCGGGCGCCGCTCCCTCACCGGCGAGCAGCTGCGCAAGGCCCGGCTGCAGCGCGCCTACGCCCTCACCGACATCGAACCCGACCTCGGGCGGTGCATGGCCGAGGCCGGGCCGCTGCTCGAACGACTGGCCGAACAGATCGGCCGGGACTGGCTGGCCGAACCCGTGGGAGGGGTGGCGTGAGCGACCGTTACGACCTGGTGATCCGATCCCGCAGGGCGGTGCTGCCCTACGGGGAGCGGCCCGCCGCCGTCGGCGTCCGCGACGGGCGCGTCGCCGCCATCGAGGACGCGGACGCGCGGCTGCCCGCCGCCGCCGAGGTCGACCTCGGCGACATCGCGCTGCTGCCCGGCCTGGTGGACACCCACGTCCACATCAACGAGCCGGGCCGCACCGAGTGGGAGGGGTTCGACACCGCGACCCGCGCCGCCGCCGCCGGGGGCGTCACCACCCTGATCGACATGCCGCTGAACTCGCTGCCGCCGACGACCCTGCCGGAGAACCTGCGGGTGAAGCGGGATGTCGCACGTGACAAGGTGTTCGTCGACGTCGGCTTCTGGGGCGGCGCGATCCCCGGCAACGTGCCCGCGCTGCGGCCCCTGCACGACGCGGGCGTGTTCGGTTTCAAATGCTTCACCGCCGACTCGGGCGTGCCGGAGTTCCCACCGTTGTCGGAGAAAGAGCAGTACGCGGCGTTCCGCGAGATCGCCTCCTTCGACGGCCTGGTCATCGTGCACGCCGAAGACCCCGGCGCGCTCACCACACCTGAAACCGGCGACTACCCGGCCTTCCTGGCGTCCCGGCCGCCGTCAGCCGAGCGGCTCGCCGTCGAGCAGGTCATCCGGATCGCCGAGGAGACCGGCGTCCGCGCGCACATCCTGCACCTGTCGGCCGCCGACTGCCTGAAGCCGCTCGCCGAGGCGCGGGCGCGCGGCCTGCGGATCACCGCCGAGACCTGCCCGCACTACCTCGCCCTCGCCGCCGAGGACGTCCCCGGCCCCGCCTCGACCGCCTACAAGTGCTGCCCGCCGATCCGCGACGCCGGCAACCGCGACGAACTGTGGCGGGGCCTCGCCGACGGCGTGATCTCCTGCGTCGTCACCGACCACTCGCCCTGCACGCCCGACCTCAAGCGGGGCGACTTCGCCACCGCCTGGGGCGGGATCTCCTCCCTCCAGCTCGGCCTGTCGGCGGTGTGGACCGCGGCCCGCGCCCGCGGCCACGCCCTGTCCGACGTGGTGCGCTGGATGGCCGAGGGCCCCGCCGCCCTCGCCGGCCTGACCGGCCGCAAGGGCCGCATCGCGCTCGGCGCCGACGCCGACCTCACCGCCTTCGCCGCCGACGAGGCCTACCTGGTCGACGCCGCCGGCCTGCGGCACCGCAACCCCGTCACCCCCTACGCCGGCCGCGCGCTCACCGGCCTCGTGCAGGCCACCTGGCTGCGCGGCGAGATCGTCGACGACGTCCCGCGCGGCGCCCTGCTGACCCGCCCCTGAACGGAGACCCCGCATGACCGACTTCGCCGCCTTCCCCGACCTGGCCGGCCGCGCCCTCGGCGGCTCGGTGCTCGCCGCCAGCGACGAGTCCTTCGAGGAGAAGGAGAACCTGATCAACCCGTGGGCGCCGGCCTTCCATCCCGAGACCTTCGGCACCAAGGGCCAGGAGTACGACGGGTGGGAGACCGCGCGCCGCCGCCCGGACGCGTCCGGCGAGCTCGGCCACGACTGGGCGCTGGTCCGGCTCGGGCTGCCCGGCGTGATCCGCGGCGTCGTCATCGACACCGCCTGGTTCAAGGGCAACTACCCGCCGCACGCCTCCGTCGAGGCCTGCCATGTGGACGGCCACCCGTCGGCGGCCGAGCTGGAGACGGCCGACTGGGTGGAGATCGTCCCGAAGAGCCCGCTGAAGGGCGACTCCGCGCACGCCTTCCCCGTCGACATCGCCCGGCGCTTCACGCACGTCCGGCTGAACATGTTCCCCGACGGCGGCATCGCCCGGCTGCGCGTGCACGGCGAGGTCGTCCCCGACCCGCGCCTGCTCACCGGGCTGACCGTCGACCTCGCGGCGCTGGAGAACGGCGCCCGCGTCCTGGAATGCTCGAACATGTTCTACTCCCGGCCCGACAACATGCTGTTCCCCGGCCTGGCCCGCAACCAGGCCGAGGGCTGGGAGACCGCGCGCCGCCGCGAGCCGGGCAACGAATGGGCCCTGATCCGCCTCGCCGCGCCCGGCGTGATCCGCCTCGCCGAGTTCGACACCTCCAACCTGAAGTTCAACGCCCCCGGCCAGGTGGCCCTGTCCGGCATCGACGCCCGCACCGCGCGCCTGGACGACGCCGCCGCGTGGACCGGGCTGCTGCCGCGCACCCGCGTCCAGCCCGACGGCCGCCACCGCTTCCGCCTGGCGGACGCGCCCGAGGTCACCCACGTCCGCCTCGACCTGCACCCCGACGGCGGCCTCGCCCGGCTCCGCCTGCTCGGCGACCTCACCCCCGCGGGTGAGGAGGCCCTCACCGTCCGCTGGCGCGAACTGACCTGAGGAGCCAACGAAACCGTTCCAGGGCGCGTCTAAGGGGCGACAACTGTGATCCTCGCCCCCGCGGAGGAACGATGGCCGACCGGTTACTGCCCGAAGATCCCGAGCAGGTCGGGCCGTACGCGCTGACCGGGCGGCTCGGCGAGGGCGGCCAGGGCGCGGTCTACGAGGGCCGCGCCCCGGACGGCCGGCGCGTCGCGGTCAAGATCCTGCACGCCCGGCTCAGCCGGTCCGCCGAGGCGCGCGCCCGGTTCGTCCGCGAGCTGGAGGTCGCCGAGCGCGTCTCGGGGTTCTGCACCGCGCAGGTGCTGGACGCCGACATCGACGGCGACACCCCCTACATCGTCAGCGAGTTCGTCGACGGCCCCTCGCTGATCAGGCTGGTGCGCGAGGAGGGGCCTCTCGACGAGGGGTCCCTCATGCGGCTCGCGCTCGGCACCGCGACCGCGCTCGCGGCCATCCACCGCGCCGGGATCGTGCACCGCGACTTCAAGCCGCCGAACGTGCTGGTCGGCCCCGGCGGCCCGCGCGTCATCGACTTCGGCATCGCGCGCGCCCTGGACTCCGAGGCGCTCACCATGACCAGCCAGGTCGTCGGCACCCCGGCCTACATGGCGCCCGAGCAGCTCGCCGGCACCGCCGTCGGCCCGGCCGCCGACATGTTCGCCTGGGCCGGGACGCTGCTGTTCGCCGCCACCGGGCGGCTGCCGTTCGAGGGCGACTCGATCCCCGCGATCATCCACCGCATCCTCAAGTCCGAGGCCGACGTGTCGGCGCTGCCCGGCCCGCTCGCCGCCCTCGTCGCCGCCTGCCTGGCCAAGGACCCGGCCCGCCGCCCGACCAGCGCCGACGCGGTGGGCCGGCTGCTCGCCATGATCGGCGCCGACCCGGGGACGGCCGACCCGCTGGCGCACGGGCACACCCTGGTGCTCGGCAGGCAGGGGGTGTTCGGCAAGTCGCTGTTCAACCGCGTGCCGTCCCAGCTCGGCAGCCGCCGGCGGCGCCTCGTGCTCGCCGGCGCCGCCGCGCTCGGCCTGACCGGGGCCGCCGTGACCGCCCTGGCGGCGGTCGCCGTGATCGCCGTGGTGGCGGCGGCCGTCTTCGTGGTGCCCCGGTTCCTGACGGACTCGCCCGGCGCCGCCGCCTCCGGCGCCCGGGGCACCGTCAAGATCGCCTACATGGGCCCGATCACCGGCGACCTCGCCGCCTTCGGGGAGCCGATGCTGGCGGGCGTCCGGTTCGCCGTCGACGAGTACAACCGCGAAGGCCGCCCGCTGAAGGCGGAACTGGTGGCGCTCGACACCCACAGCACACCCGAGGGCGCCGAGCCGGTGGCGCAGGCGGCGGTGGCCCAGAACACCGCCGCCGTCATCGGCCCCACCCTGACCGGGGAGACCATGAAGGCGATGCCGATCCTGGAAAAGGCGCGCATCCCCGCCGTCTCACCGGCGGCGGCGGGCGGCAACCTGTCGCGCAACGGCTGGAAGTACTGGCACGGCACGGTGCCAAACAGCCGCGTCGCCGCCGGCGCGCTCGGCGACCTCGCACTGCGCACCGGCGCCAAGAAGGCCCTCGCCATCGGCGACGACTCCGACGAGGGCCGGACCGACGCCAACTACTTCAAGGCCGCCCTGGAGGCCCGCGGCGCCACCGTCACGACCGCCTCCCTGAAGGAGGGCGAGACCGCCCTCGTCCCCAAGATGCGCGGCGCCGACACCGTCTTCGTCGGCGGCCTGGCCACCACCGCCGGCCGGCTCATCAAGGCCGCCCGCACCGCCGGGATCACCGCCCGCTTCTACCTGAGCGACCTCGCCCTGGACCCGGCCCTGGCCAAGGAGGCCGGCCCGCAGGCGGCCGAAGGGACCCTGCTGACCTGCTCCTGCCTGCAGCCCGGCTCGTCGGGCGGCGCCGTGCCCGCCTACGCCGCGTTCGCCGCCCGCTACGCCAAGGCCCACGACGGCAAGGAGCCGGCCATCTACACCGCCGAGGCCTACGACGCGGCGAAGGCCGTGCTGGAGGCCCTGCGCAAGGGCGCCCGCACCAGCGCCCAGATCGAGGCCTGCCTGGCCAAGGTCGACATCCCGGGCGTCACCCAGCGCCTGCGCTTCACCGACACCGGCGAGCTGACCGAGGGCGTCAGCTACGCCTACCAGGTCCACGACGGGCAGCTCACCCTGCTGGGCGACTCCACCAAGGCCAAGGTGAGCTGAGGCGCCGTAGCGACATCGGCCCGGGGTGAGGCTCGCCTCACCCCGGGCCGGTAACGCGCGCGCTCAACAAGATCGTGGGCGGTTCACACCGTGGCGGGGGGCTCCTCCTCCAGGAGGTCGTCGAACTCGCCGTCCTTGACGCCGGCGACGAAGGCGTCCCACTCGGCCTCGGTGAAGTAGAGGATCGGCCCGTCCTCGTTCTTGGCGTCGCGCATGACGACGGCGCGCTCACCGAAGTCCTTGTGGTCCACCGGCACGTCCTTGCCGTCGATGAACTCGATGATGACGCCGTCGCTGATGAACGGCTCCTGCTCGGTCACTGGCGCACCCTCCTCGTTCCCAAAGCTGGGGTCCCTCCAAGGCTAATGCGGTGCGAACGCGCCGTGGGGAAACGGCGAACCAACAACGACCCCCACCGCATGCGGAAGGCACGCAGATGACACGAAACCGAACATGGCCGCGGTGACCCGGCCCCCCGCCGCCGGCCGGGAGAGCGACGCCGGCGTCATCGGCCGGTCCCGGCGCGAGCCCGAGGCGTTCGCCGCCCTCTTCGACCGCCACTACACCGCGGTCCACGGGTACGCGGCGCGCCGGCTCGGCCCGGCGCTCGCCGACGACGTGGCGGCCGAGACGTTCCTGATCGCGTTCGACCGGCGCGACCGCTACGACACCGCCCGCCCCGACGCCCGGCCCTGGCTGTACGGGATCGCGTCCAACCTCGTCGCGCGCCACCACCGCGCCGAGGTCCGCCTGTACCGGGCGCTCGCCCGGTCCGGCGCGGACGAGGTCACCGAGGGCCACGCCGACGGGGTCGCCGGGCGGCTCGACGCCCGCGCCGTGCGCGGCCCGCTGGCGCGGGCGCTGGCGGGTATCGCGGACGGTGACCGGGACGTGCTGCTGCTCGTCGCCTGGGCGCAGCTGTCGGTGCAGGAGGCGGGCGAGGCGCTCGGCGTCCCCGCCGGGACGGCGCGGTCGCGGCTGCACCGGGCCCGCAAGAAGATCCGCGCCGCGCTGGGCGACACCGACCCCACCTCACTCGGAGAGGACCTCGACCGATGAACGACCTGGACATCCTGCACGACGCCTGGGAGGCCCCGGCGCCGCCGTCGCGCGCCGCGCACGACGCCGCCCGCGCCGCCCTCCTCGCCCGCGCCGCCGGGACGGCCGCGCTCGCACCCGCGCCCGCCCGGCGGCGGCGCCGGCTCGGCCTGCGCGTCGCCGTCGTCGGCGCGGTCGCCGCCGCGGCCGTCGCGGGCGTGACGGTGGTGCAGACCGGCGGCTCGGACGGGCACGGCCGCCCCCGCCCGGTCATCCCGGGCATCCCGCCCGGCCCCGTCGCCAACGCCGCCGAGGCGCTGGACCGCGCGGCGCTCGCCGCTCAGGGCACCGCCGCCCGCCCCGAGCAGTGGATCTACACCGAGGTCACCGACCGCTACCCCGGCACCGCCCACAAGGCGCGTGTGGAGCGGCCTACAGACGGACTACGGACCCGGGTGGTTCGCTCGTGGTGGCGGGCCGACGGGAAGGAGGCGGCGGAGGAGGATGCGGGCAGGCTCACGACCAGGCCGCTGAGCGACCCGGTTCCGGCGGACGTGACCGACGGCCGCACCATGCTGCACTGGGCCTACGGCCAGGTCCCCGGCGGTAGGGAGGACGAACGCGACCCGGTCGTGCAGGGCGAGGTGTTCGGCCGGCTGAACGCCATGGTGCGCGAGCACGAGGTGCCGGCGCGGCGGCTGTCGCTGGTGTTCAAGGCGATCGCCCTGATACCCGGCGTCAAGCTCGTCCCCGGCCGGGTGGACGCACTCGGGCACCCGGCGATCGCGGTCGGCCGGGTCACCGAGGGCTGGCTCCGCGAGGAGGTGCTGCTGGACGCCAGGACCTACGCCTACGTCGGCGAGCGCTCCATCGCGATCAAGGACCACACGAGCACGGGCATGGACGGCACCTCGACGGTCAAGAAGGGCACGATCCAGCTCATCGCCGCCCGCACCAAGGTGGCGGTGGTCGACCGCCCTGGCCAACGTCCCTAGAACGACGCCCCTGCGGGGTGCGCCCACCTCGGAGCCGCGCCCCGCAGGGCCGTCAGCACGGTCAGAAGTCGGCGAGGAGGCGGGCGGCGGCGGTCTCCAGGCGGACCTGGATCTCCTCGGCGGTGGCGTGGCCGCGGAGCATCTCGATCATCTCCATCGTCCACACGCTGGACAGTGCCTTGGCCAGCACCCGCCGCCGGTCGCCCGCGGGCACCTCGCTGTCGGGGCCGACGGAGGCGCGCAGCAGCAGGCCGGTCATCCGGTCGCCGAAGTCGGTCTTGACGTCCGACAGCAGCAGCGAGCGGATCAGCGCCTCGGCCAGCTCCGGCTCGCGCATCAGGCCGCGGGTGGCGCGCATCAGCACGTCGACCGCGCGCTGCGGCGGCGCGTCGGTGCGCGGCGGGCGGCGCTCGATGCTGCCCTCCAGCAGGTCCAGCTCCTCGCTGACGACCGCGACGACCAGGTCCATCTTGGACGGGAAGTACCGGTACAGGGTGCCGAGCGCGACGCCCGCGCGCTCGGCGACCGTGCGCATCTGCATGGCCTCCACGCCGCCGCGCGAGGCGAGCGCGGCGGCCGCCTGCACGATGCGCTTGCGCCGCTGGTGCTGGCTGCGGGACCGCGCGCCGGACGGCTTGTCCTCGGTCGCTGTCGGCTCTGCGGTCACGGTCGGTCCCCTCAACGGTCGCGCGGGCCGTCGCGCCCGCTTGCGGGACAGCTTACAGGGCCGGTGAGAACGTGTTATCTGATTGCGTGCGCGAGGGTTTGCGGCGGCCGGTCAGTGAACCCTGACATCCGTGGCGAACCGGGGTCCTTCCGGCGGTGATCACGCCCCTGGACACAGACTAGAATCTGTTCTAGTTTTGCCGCCGGGAGGTGGTCGCCGATGACGGTGGGCAGGCTGCTGGCGGCCCGCGCGGCCGACGGGCGGACCGGGCTGGTCCACGCCGGCGACGGCCGCTCGTGGAGCTGGGCCGAGGTCGTGGCCGAGTGCGCCCGCCGCGCCGCCTGGCTCACCGCCCGCCGCGCCGGCGGCCGGCCCGTGCACGCCGGCGTCCTGCTCGACAACGTCCCCGAGCTGGTGTTCCTCATCGGCGGGGCGGCCCTGTCGGGTGACGTGATCGTCGCGCTGAACCCGACCCGCAGTGCCGCCGAGCTGGCCGAGGACGCCGCCCGCGCCGACTGCGACCTGGTCCTGACCCAGGCCTGCCACGCCGGCCTGGCCGAGGGGCTGGGCACCGTGATCGACATCGACGGCCCCGGATACGCGCTGCCCGGCCAGGCGCCGCTGCCCGACATCTCGGGCATCACCGACGCCACGCTGCTCATGCTGATCTTCACGTCGGGCACCTCCGGCCGCCCGCGCGCCGTCCGGGTCACGCACCGCAAGGTCGTCGTCCCCGGGGAGAACCTGGCGGGCCGGCTGCTGAAGGCCGATGACGTCGTCTACTGCCCGATGCCGCTGTTCCACTCCGGCGCGATCATGGCGGCGTACGCGCCCGCGCTCGCCGCCGGCGCCACCCTCGTCGTCCGCTCGAAGTTCTCCGCCTCCGGCCTGCTCCCGGACGTCCGCGCGCACGGCTGCACCTACCTGCACTACGTCGGCAAGGCCCTGTCCTACGCGCTGGCCACTCCGGCGAAACCGGACGACGCCGACAACCCCCTGAAGATCGCCTTCGGTAACGAGGCCGCCCCCGCCGAGCAGGCCGCGTTCAAGGAGCGCTTCGGCTGCTACGTCATCGACGCCTACGGCTCCTCCGAGACCGCCATCGCCTTCTCCCCGGACCCGTCCGGCCCGCCCGGCGCGCTCGGCAGGCTGACCGACGGCGTCCGCGTGCTGAACCCCGACACCGGCGCGGAGTGCCCGCCCGCCCGGTTCGACGACGCGGGCCGCCTGCTCAACCCCGACGAGGCCGTCGGCGAGCTCGTCGGCACCGCGGGCCCCGGCCTGTTCGACGGCTACTACAACGAGGACGCCCCCGACCGCCTGCGCGACGGCATGTTCTGGAGCGGCGACCACGCCTACGCCGACGAGAACGGGTACGCGTTCTTCGTCGGCCGCACCGCCGACCGGCTCCGCGTGGACGGCGAGAACTTCGGCGCCGTCCAGGTGGAGCGCGCCCTGGCGGGCCTGCCCGGCGTCCGCCAGCTCGCCGTCTACGGGGTGCCCGACGCCGCGTCCGGCGACCAGGTGATGCTCGCCCTGGCCGCCGACTCCTTCGACCCCGAGGCGTTCGCCGCGCACCTGCGCGCCCTGCCCGGCCTCGGCGCCAAGTGGCCGCCCCGGTACGTGCGGGTCGCCGCGGAGCTGCCCGCGACCGCGTCCAACAAGATCCTCAAACGCCGGCTGGCGCGCGACGGCTGGCGCACCGGCGACCCCGTGTGGTGGCGGCCCGGCCGCGACCTGGCCTACCGCCGCATGACCCCTGGCGACGCGGCCCGCCTGCGCGAGGAGTTCGCGCGGCGCGGCCGCCTGCACCTCCTGGAAGGGAGCGGATGAGTGGACTTCAACCTCGACGAGGCGCAGCGTGAGCTGCAGGGTCTCGCCGCCGGCCTGCTCGCGCGCGAGGCCGCCCCGCAGCGCCTGGAGGCCTTCGAGAAGGGCGGCGCCGGCTACGACGGCGCGGTCTGGAAGGCCCTCGCGCAGGCCGGGCTGCTCGGCGCGGTGCTGCCCGAGCGGGCCGGCGGGGCGGGCCTCGGCCCGGTCGAGCTGACGGTGATCCTGCGCGAGATCGGCGCGCACGTCGCGCCCGTCCCGGCATACGCGTCGCTGGCGCTGGCCGCCGCGCCGATCGCCGCGCACGGCACCGACGCGCAGATCGCGCTGCTCGCGCCGCTCACCGAAGGCGAGGCGATCTTCACGGGCGCCTACCGGGAGCCCGGTCCGGCGGGCGAGGTCCGCGCCACCGCCCGCGCGGACGGCGACGGCCACGTCCTGAACGGTGTGAAGACCTTCGTCCCCTACGCCGCCGAGGCCGAGCGCATCCTGGTCCCGGCCGTGCTGGACGGAGCCGTCCGCGTCTTCCTCGTCGAGCCCGGCGCGACGACCCTCACGCCGCAGCCGTCGGCGACGACCGAGCCCCTTTCGCGCGTGGAGCTGAACGACGTGCGCGTCGGCCCGGACGCGCTGCTCGGCGACGGCGCCTGGGACACCCTGCGCCGCTCGGCCGTCGCGGGCGCGGTCGCGCTGTCCTCCGGCGTCATCGAGGGCGCGCTGAAACTCACCACCGAATACGTCAAGACCCGCGAGCAGTTCGACCGGCCGCTCGCGCAGTTCCAGGCCGTCACCATGAACATCGGCGACGTCTACATCGCCAAGCGCGCGCTGGACGTGGCCGTCTGGGCGGGCGCCTGGCGCCTCGCCGAAGGCTGGGACGACGTCGACGAGGTCCTCACGATCGCCGCGTTCAACGCCGCCGACGCCGTCGTCAAGGCCCTGTACACCTGCCAGCACCTGCACGGCGGTATCGGCCTGGACGTCACCTACCCCCTGCACCGCTACTTCGCCTGGGCCAAACAGGCCGGGCACCTGCTCGGCGGCGCGGAGCAGCAGCTCGACACCCTCGGCACCCTCGTCGCGCAGGAGGCGTGATGTTCATCGACCTGACCGACGAGCAGAAGAAGCTGCGCGCCGAGCTGCGCGAGTACTTCCGCGCCTGCCTGACCGCCGAGCAGCGCGCGCAGATCGCGGGCGACCCGTTCGGCGAGCACTACATGGCGCACTGCAAGCGCCTCGGCCGTGACGGCATGCTCGGCGTCGCCTGGCCGAAGGAGTACGGCGGGCGCGGCTACGGCCCGATGGAGCAGCAGATCTTCGCCAACGAGATCGCCCGCGCCGAGGTGCCCTACCCGATCATCACGCTGAACTCGGTCGCGCCGACGATCCTGCAGTACGGCACCGACGAGCAGAAGGCGTTCTTCCTGCCGCGGATCCTGGCCGGGGAGTGCCACTTCGCCATCGGCTACAGCGAGCCCGGCGCCGGCACCGACCTGGCGTCGCTGCGCACCACGGCCGTCAAGGACGGCGACCACTACGTCGTCAACGGCCAGAAGATCTTCACGTCGGGGGCGCACTACTCCGACTACATCTGGCTCGCCGCCCGCACCGACCCCGACGCCAAGAAGCACAAGGGCATCACGATGCTCATCGTCGACTGCGCCGACCCGGGCTTCTCCTGGACGCCGATCGTGACGATGGACGGCCGCCACCACACCAACTCCACCTACTACAGCGACGTGCGCGTCCCGGTGGACATGGTCGTCGGCGAGGAGAACAAGGGCTGGGACCTGATCGTCAACCAGCTCAACCACGAGCGCGTCACGCTCGGCCCGGCCGGCAACATCGGCCACACCTACGACCGGTTCGAGAAATGGGCGCGCACCGCCGCCGGCCGCGACGGCCGGCCGCTGATCGAGGAGCCGGCCGTGCGGCGCGCGGTCGCGCAGGTGTACGCCTACCTGCGCGTCAACGAGTTCCTCAACTGGCAGGTCGCGGCGAACATGGACCTCGGCTGGCTGGGCGCCGCCGACGCGTCCGCCACCAAGATCTACGGCTCGGAGCGGATGCAGGACGTCGGCCGGATCGTCGGCGACGTCCTCGCCCGCTACGGCGACCCGGGCGACCCGGCGACCGCGGACTTCGTCGAGCGCCTCGACCACGGCGTCAAGGGCGCCGTCGTGCTGACCTTCGGCGGCGGCGTCAACGAGATCCAGCGCGAGCTGATCGCGATGATCGGCCTCGGCCTGCCCCGCGCCCCGCGTTAAGGAGACCTGGTGCACCACGAGCTGACCGCGCTCGCCGAACGCCTCACCGCGCTCGGCGAGCAGCCCGCCGCGCCGTGCCCGGACCCGGTGAACGCGGCCATGATCCGCAACTGGACGCAGGCCCTCGGCGACACCGGGACCTGGGACGACGTCGCGCCGCCCGCGATGATCCAGGTCTGGTCGATGCCGGGGCTCGGCGTCCCCAAGCAGGGCTCGATCGCCGACGAACCCCTCCGGCTGCTGAACGCCAGCGGCTACACCGGCGTCGTCGCGACCAACTGCGAGCAGACCTACGACCGCTATGTGAAGATCGGCGAGCGGCTCACCTCCACCATGCGGTTCGGGGGCGTCGCCGGGCCGAAGAAGACCGCGATGGGCGAGGGCTACTTCGTCACCTGGTACCAGTCCTGGTACGACGAGAACGACGAGCGCGTCGCCGAGATGCTGTTCCGGGTGCTGAAGTTCCAGCCGCGCAAGCGCTCCGCCGCCGCCCCGAAGAAAAGCGGCAAGTACCCGATGCAGCCCGCGATCGGACGCGACACGCAGTTCTACTGGGACGGCGTCAACGCCGGTGAGCTGCGGATCCAGCGGTGCGCGGACTGTGGAACGCTCCGGCACCCGCCGGGGCCGATGTGCCCGTCCTGCCACTCGGTGAACCGCGACTTCATCGTGGCCTCGGGCCGGGGCGTCGTCCACTCCTACGTCGTGCACCACCACCCGCCGGTGCCGGGCCGCACGCCGCCCTACGTCGTCGCGGTGGTCGAGCTGGCCGAGGGCGTCCGCGTCGTCGGCAACGTCAACGGATGCCCGCCGGACGACGTGGGGATCGGCATGCCGGTCCGGCTGGTCTTCGAGCGGATGGACGACGAGCTCGTCCTGCCGCAGTGGACCCCGGCGGACGCCCCGGACCCCGTCGTGGAGGAGCCGCCCGAACCCGAGGGCCGGCCGATCCCGCTCACCCCCACCTTCGTGATCGCGTCGGCGCTCGCCACCCGCGACTTCACCCCGGTGCACCACGACACCGCCCTCGCCCGCGCGCAGGGCTCCAAGGACATCTTCCTCAACATCCTCACCACCATGGGCCTCGTGCAGCGCCACGCCCTGGAGACCGTCCCGGGCGCGACCCTGGCGGGCATCGCGGTGCGGCTCGGCGTCCCCGCCTACGCGGGCGACACCCTCACCCTCACCGGCGAGCGCGTGGACGAGCACACCCTCACGGTGCGCGGCGCGGTGAGCCTCGGCGACCACGTCACCGCCACCGTCCGATTCAAGGAGGACGCATGACGCTCTCCGGCAGGGCCGCGATCGCCGGGATCGGCGCCACCGAGTTCTCCAAGGAGTCCGGCCGCTCCGAGCTGCGGCTCGCCGCCGAGGCGTGCCTGGCCGCGATCCGCGACGCCGGCCTCGCCCCCGCCGACGTGGACGGCCTGGTCACCTTCACCGCCGACGTCAACTCCGAGATCGCCGTCCAGCGCGAGCTCGGCATCCCGGCGCTGCGGTTCTTCTCCCGCGTCGACTACGGCGGCGGCGCGGCCTGCGGGACCGTCGCGCACGCCGCGATGGCCGTCGCGACGGGCCAGGCCGACGTCGTCGTCTGCTACCGGGCGTTCAACGAGCGCTCCGGGCACCGGTTCGGGCAGGCCAGCCCGTCCTCACGCGCCGACTCGACCGGCCTGGAGTTCTCCTGGCACCTGCCGTACGGGTTCGCGACACCGGCGGCCTGGGTCGCCATGCACGCCCGCCGCTACATGCACGAGTACGGCGCGACCAGCGAGGACTTCGGCCGCGTCGCCGTCGCGATGCGCCGCCACGCCGCGACCAACCCCGCCGCCTGGTTCCACGGCCGGCCGATCACCCTGGAGGAGCACCAGGCGTCCCGCTGGATCGTCGACCCGCTGCACCTGCTGGACTGCTGCCAGGAGTCCGACGGCGGCGTGGCCGTCGTCGTCACCAGCGCGGAGCGGGCCCGCGACCTGCCGCACCCGCCCGCCGTGATCCAGGCGGCCGCGCAGGGCACCGGGCCCGACCAGATGATGATGTTCGGGTACTACTCGGGCGACCTGGCCGCCCTGCCCGCCATGGGCAACGTGGGCGACACGCTGTGGCGGCAGTCGGGCCTGACCGCCGCCGACGTCCAGACCGCGATCCTCTACGACCACTTCACGCCGTTCGTCCTGGTGCAGCTCGAGGAGCTGGGCTTCTGCGGACGCGGCGAGGCGCGCGACTTCATCAAGGACGGCGGCATCGAGCTGGACGGCCACCTGCCGGTCAACCCGCACGGAGGCCAGCTCGGCGAGGCCTACATCCACGGGATGAACGGCATCACAGAAGGAGTGCGCCAGATCCGGGGCACCGCCGCGAACCAGGTCGCGGACGTGCGGAACGTCCTGGTCACGGCGGGCACGGGCGTCCCGACGAGCGGCCTGGTGCTCAGTACCGGCTGAGGTCCGGGGGAGTGCCGAGCCAGGCGCCCTCCACCAGGCGCCGGGGCAGGAAGTCCGACTCGACCGCGACGGGCCAGCCCCGGTCGTGCGCAAGGCAGGCGAGGCCGAGGGCGTCGAAGGAGAACATCGAGTCGATGTCGACGTCGTTGGACGGGTAGTAGTCGCGGTAGAGGTTCAGCGCCTCGGCCAGGACGGTGTCGAAGCCTTCCGGGTCATCCGCGACAAGCCGGTCCAGGAGCCGCACGTAGGGGTCGCGCAGGCACTCCCAGTGCTCGTCGCCGCCCTTGGCAAGAGCCCGATCCACATGGGGACGCGGGTCCTCGCCGGCCAGAAGGGCGCGCAGAGCGAGGGCGTACTCCAACGTGTCCGGAAGGTCGTGTCCGGACCGGAGCACGCCCTCGTCCAGCCCGGCGAGGAAGTCGAGGGTCGCCCGGTCCCGCGTGGCGAGCGCGACCGCGACGGCGGTGCGGTACTCCCAGGCGGGCGAGCTGATCCGCGAGCCACTGGCGGTGAGCACCTGCGTGTGGTCGCCGAGCGCGATCTCGACTTCCGTGCCGCGCGTCTCCCGCTCCAGCCGGAAGTAGGCGACGTAGGCCTGGCCGGCCAGCACCAGCTCCGTCCACTGCCGCACGTCCTCGGCGGCCGGGTCGAGCACGGACCGGAACCGGAAGGTCATCAGCCGGTCCTGAAGGAAGTGATGGAAGGCCGAGCCGCGCATGGAGACGATGACCTCGGGCCGGAAGCACTTCTTGATCGAGCCCTGATCGAGCTCGGCGCTGCTCCCCAGCCACCTTTCGGCGAACTCCGCCTCGAACGGGTGACGGGGCACCGGCCCGGCCGCCTCCGCCTTCTTCGGACCCGCGCCGGTCACAAGCCGCTCGGGCAGCCCGTCGATCTCCAGGGGCTCACCCCGATCGTGGGCGAGAGCGGCGAGACCGAGCAGCTCCCAGGGCAGCAGGTCCTTCACCCGCGTCGTGTCCGCCTGCCATCGCTGCACGGCCGCGTCCACCATGGCCTGGAAACCGTCGTCCAGCGGGGCGCCCGCCTGGTAAGCCAAAAGCGCCTTCGCCTGCGCATCATCGTCGGGGTGCAGGTAGGAGTAGGAGAGGCGCTTCAGCTTCCGCTCGTCCCGGCAGATCAACGCCAGGTGGAAGGCGTGCGCCCAGTCGCTCGCGAAGATGGTCTCCTCGTCCTCGACGGTGAACCCGAACCCGACCCCGAGGTACTCCACCCACCCCCGGGCCTCCTCGCCCACCGGCGTGGCGCACGCCTGGACGTACTCGGCGGCCAGCTCGGCGGCGCTGCGCAGCGCCTTCCAGGTGTCACGCCGCTCGATCCCCGGATCGTCGGTCACCGAGAGGGCCGCGACGTACTCCAGCAGCATGTCGCTGATCAGCTCGATGCTGTAGGGGCCGCCGTACTGGGCGAGCTTCACCGTCCGGTCGAGCTCGTCGGGGACGGCGTCCAGCGCCTTGCGCACGGCGGACTCGGGCACGGAACGGCGATTCACAGACATGCCACAAGATCGTACAAACGGTTACGAGGGGTCCGCCTGCTTCCGCCAGTAGGACAGATTGTCTTGCACGCTGCTGATGAGCGGGTGCTCGGAGCCGAGCACCCGCTGGCAGTCGACCAGTAGCTCCGCGAACGCTTCCACCGCGACTGCGGGATCGCCCGCGTATCCGCGCCAGTACGCGAGGTTGTTGCGGGTGGTGAGGGTGTCGGGGTGGTCGGGGCCCAGGATGCGAAGGCGGTCGGTGAGCAGTTCTTGGAAGGCGTCGGCGGCACCTGCGGGGTCGCCTGATCCCCCGCGCCAGTACGCGAGGTTGCTGCGGGTGGTGAGGGTGTGGGGGTGGTCGGGGCCCAGGATGCGAAGGCGGTCGGTGAGCAGTTCTTGGAAGGCGTCGGCGGCACCTGCGGGGTCGCCTGCCTCCCCGCGCCAGCGCGCCAGGTTGCTGCGGGTGGTGAGGGTGTCGGGGTGATCGGGGCCCAGGATGCGAAGGTGGTCGGTGAGCAGTTCTTGGAAGGCGTCGGCGGCACCTGCGGGGTCGCCTGATCCCCCGCGCCAGTACGCGAGGTTGTGGCGGGTGGCGAGGGTGTCGGGGTGGTCGGGGCCCAGGATGCGAAGGTGGTCGGTGAGCAGTTCTTGGAGCGCGTCGGCGGCACCTGCGGGGTCGCCTGATCCCCCGCGCCAGTACGCGAGGTTGCTGCGGGTGGCGAGGGTGTCGGGGTGGTCGGGGCCCAGGATGCGAAGGCGGTCGGTGAGCAGTTCTTGGAGCGCGTCGGCGGCACCTGCGGGGTCGCCTGCCTCCCCGCGCCAGCGCGCCAGGTTGCCGCGGGTGGTGAGGGTGTCGGGGTGATCGGGGCCCAGGATGCGAAGGCGGTCGGTGAGGAGTCCTTGGAAGGCGTCGGTGGCGCCTGCGGGGTCGCCTGCCTCCCCGCGCCAGTACGCGAGGTTGTGGCGGATGTCCAGCGTGTCAGAGTGAGCAGAGCCGAGTAGTTGATCGCAAATGGTCAGCAATTCGATGCATTCGGTTGCGGCGCCACTTGGCTGCCCAGCTGCACCAAGGCTCTCAACCGCGCAGAACAGCACCCCATGCATTTCCCCCTGCCAAAGCAAGGAGCCAGCAGCATGCCGCAGGGGCATGGTATTGGCGCGCAAGATCGGAGCAAGCTGTCCACGTTCCACCTCCGGCCACACCTCCAGCAATGCATCGGCAGCGGCCTGCACGGTGGCGGCGCGTTGTTCCGGAGTGAGGCTTTCTCGAGTGGCGCGTTGGACGAGGTTGTGCACGCGCACTTCCTGCGCGAAGGCCTCAGGGGTGTGGTCGATAAGACTGAACCGATGCAGGACACGCAGTGCGTCCCACACCAGATCGCTCTCGACTTCCTGTTCGCTGGGCCGGTGCTCGGCGAGATAGGTCAACGCGGCTTCACTGGTCAGCACAACAGCCGGGATGCCGTTCGGGTCCAGCATCGAGCAGAGCCACAGCAACGGCCGGGCCAGCCCCGCAGGACGGGCCCGGTCGGCTCGCTCGATGGACAGCGACCAGGCCGCTGCGACCACTGCCTGATGGTCGTCCGGTAGGCACCCAGGCTCAGGAAGGACGTCCGGTAGCTCACGGCGTCGATCGGCCAGCCGCGCCCGGTAGCCGGCACAGTCAAGGCCCGCGTCCACCATGTAGGCCGCCGCCTGCGCCAACGCCAGCGGCAGCCACCCGACGTCCTCGGCGAGCCCGTCCACCTGCGCGCTGTCATCGTCCAGACCGTGCACGGCGAGCTTGGCGGTCAGGTAGGCGCGAGCCTCATCCGGGGTGAACAGCTCGACGTCGATCAGCCGCCGTCCCTGCCCGCTGAGCACGGCGTCACGACGGCGGGTGGTCACCACGACCCGGCCGTTCCCGCTGTCCGGCGGCCACCAGCCGCGCAGGTCACCGGGTTCCTGCACGTCGTCCAGCACGATCAGCCAGCGGTCGTCGGTGGTGGCCGCCCACTCCAGGAAGCGCCGCGCCTCCTGCTTCTGGTCGCCGGGGACGGCCGGCAGGCCCAGCGCGGTTGCGGCGTCCGCATAAGCGGCCACGATCTCCACGGTCGAGGACGCGGTCACCCACACCAGCACGTCCACTTGCTGTTCGCGGGCGTATGCGGCGGCGAGCTGGGTCTTGCCGACGCCTCCCATCCCGGCGAGCACCTGGCAGAGCACCACCGTGCCGCCGCCGGCGGCCATCTTCTCCAGCTTGGACGCGGCCTCGCGCCGCTGGAAGCAGTCGGCGGCCCGTGGCACCACCCCGACCTGCACCCGTGGCGCCGAACCGGTTCCCTCCGGCGCAGAGCTGTTCTTCTCCAGACGCTGGATACGGTCCCGCGCCTCCAGCCAAGGCCCCGCATCCCTCCCGAACGCCTTGGCAAGTGCCTTCAACGTGCTGGGCCGAGGCAAAGCGGTCACATCACTGACGGCCTTGCGCACCGTCGCCGGGCTCAGTCCGTCCGCCGCCTCCGCGAGCCGGTGGTGGCTCCACCCATCCCGGACGAACAGCAGCCCCAGCTGCTCCACCAGCTCCTGCCGGGTGCGGATCTGCGCCGGATCGATCTGCGCCACCCTCACGCCCTTTCCCCCCGACCAGGCATCTCTGTTCATCTTCGTTCACAAACCAGCACACACCATGAGCGACGACCGGCGCAGACGAACAGCTTCGCCAAGTGAACGCGATCTCCTCGAACCTGAACAGCCCGTGGTCGCACGCTCTCCCTGCACGCCGGCGCACCCGCCCGGCGGCCGGACAAGGAGAGACGATGACCGTCCTGACCCCTCAGCGGCCCGACCGGACCCGCAGACTCAAGCGGACGGGTCGGCGGTTGATGCACGCAGCCCTCTTCGCCGCCGTGCGCGGCCTGGCCTACGCGGCCGGCACCGGCGCGGGCGGCGCCCTCATCTGGTGGATCACCCACCGCTGACCGTCATCCGGTGCCTCGGCGCAGGCCGGGGCCACCGGGCGGCTCACAGAGAGAACGCCGCGCGCGCCTCGCTGAATAGACGGCGGTAGCCGTCCGCCCCGAAGGCGGCCGCCGCCGCGAACAGCGCGTCGACGGCCCCGTGCAGCGGATCGGCTTCGACTGCCGCCCACACCGCAGGGAGCGCCGCCGCCTGCTGCGAGAAGTCGTCGATGGTGGTTTCTGGAAGCGTCACCCCCGTGGACGGCACGCGCTCATCGGCGAACAACCTGTCCCAAGCCCGTTCTTCGTCATCGAACGGCGCGGGCAGGCTCCGGCCGGCATCGGCGGCTTCCAGGGCCGCGGCGATCCAGTCGATCCGCGCCAGCCCGGCCTCGTCACAGGCCCGCCGCGCGGCCCAGCACGCAACCCGGCGCTGCAGATCAGACCCGGCAGCGGCCAGCGCCTCGGCCAGGCCGTGGTCCAGTTCGACCAGACCGTAGACGTTGCCCGGTATCCGCCGTAGCCGCTCACTGGGTAAGCGCCCGCCCCAGTCCGCCACCTCCGCCTCCTCTGCCCGCAGCCGTTGGGCGCGTTCCTCCTCCAGCCGCGCCTGCTCGGCAGCGGCCGCCCGATCTTCGGGAGTCGGCGGCGGAGGCAGCTCCCGGGCCACCCTGTGCCAGTACGCGGCGGCCTCGCTCGTCTGTTTCAGGACCTGATCCGGGGCCGAGGGCGCGGGCCAGAACTGGAGGAGGTAGCGGTCAGGCTGTGGCCGGCCGTCGAAGCGGATATCGGCGCCATGAGCCTCATCCATCCCATGCGCGCAATAACGGACGCGATAGTCCGTGGCCTCCAGGTCCAGTTCCCATGCGTCCTCACCGGCCCACTGCACCAGGGCGACATCGTCATTGGTCGGTGCGAAGGACGCTTCCACCACGTCTTCCCAGCTCGGATCGAGCGGCGGCGGGCCGTCGTGCAGTTCGACAGTGAAGGCGATGCTCCCGGTGTGCGTGCTGGTGATCAGGAACAGCCGCCCCGGTGTCGCGGCCCCGCACAGGCCGTTCTGCTGCCCAGCGAGATCTTCATGGAGGTCCATCTCGAAATCGTCGGCGCTCTGCACATAGATCTGGCCATAGCTCACATGCACTACGCCGTCGAACAGCTTCTCCACGCTGGCCCCTTCCGCGTCGGTCAGGCCACCGTGGCACCCGCCACCGACAGAACGGCTTTCACGGAAAGGCTGAAGTTCCTGCCTGCTCACTTGGGATCAGGATCTGGTACGCCGGCCCAGTCGGCAGGCCGCAGTGGTGGTGTTTCGCCTTGGCCGCCATCAGTTCCGCACCGGCTGTTCCCGCTCGAACTCGGCGATCTCGGTGCGCGGTTCCTCGGGGTTCCGGCGTCGATGCCGGCCTGCACGCCAACGCCGCCATGTGATCCGGCCGTGCCGTCTGCCGGTCCGGCCCGTGGAGCCCGGGAAACGAGGTGCGATCGTCGGATCACATCTGTCGTGCGCGTAGGACGGGCTCGGCGAGGAGGCGGGCGGCGAGCGTACGGTCGCAGCCGAGCACGGTGTACGAGAGGTCGGGGTCGCTTGACAGGCACCAGGTGCGGTCGGCGGGCCAGAGCATCGTCACAGGCTGTTCGTAGTCCCAGCGGGCCTCCCATGCGGTGTACACCAGGTCCTGGAGGGGGCCGGCGACCAGGAGGTAGGTGATGTGCCCGCTTACCCGCTCGGCGATGTCGCCGGGGCTGTCGGCGGACACGGCGTCTTCCGGCGGCGACGCCGGACCGGGACCGGTGGAAGTGATGAGGAGTTCCGTGCCGGAGCCGGGGTCGGCGTCATAGGACGCCAGGCAGGCCGGGGCGCCGGGGCCGGTGGTGGTGAGGAGGATCCGGTCGAGGACGGTCTTCTGCCTGTCCGACGGGTGTCCTTCGGTTGAGGACGGCCCATGGAAGGGCGCGGTCAGGTCGCTGGTGGCCGGTTCGGCACCGGGGTGAAGCACCGCGATCGTATGGTCGTAGGCCGCCGGCAGCGGAGGGCCGTCAGCCTGTTCGGCCGAGACGGCGACCCAGGCGGCGAACCAGGCGAGCTGATCCGGGGTGATGCGTTCGAGCATGGGACAAACCTATATCGCCCCAGGGTCGATCGCATTCTCGGAATATCCGGCGGCCTGACCTGCGACAAAGCCCTATGGGACGGGTGATTGCCGAAAATCATCTCGTCCATTGGTCTCTTTGCCGATACGATGATGCGTGCCCGCGGCCATGTCGGCTATCGCGCCCCCGTTCCGCGGCGAGGTGGTGGGAGTTGCTTCGGGAAGGCTGGATCTGTCAAAGCGAACCGATGTGCCCGTGATAATTTCCATCGCCCCTCATGGCACTCGGTCTAGCCGGTTGAGAATGTGATCAACTCCTGATACTTTCCCCCTGACTGTCCGACACAGCAGGAGGAAAAATGAAGACGCTATCGAGGATGACCTGCTTTTCCGCAGCCCTCGCGATCAGCGCGATCTCGTTCTCTCCGGCACCCGTTCACGCCGAGACCGCCTCTCCGGCCAGGCCCGTCGCCGCAAGCCTGGATGACGATCAGGCCTTCACTTTCACGGCCCGGTCGACCGCGGCCGGCATCCAGAGCAGCGCCGCCTCGGTGATCACCTGCAGGGGCTCGTTCAAGGGCGGCAAGCCCTATGACGCTCCGCATCCCGGGGCGAGCTCGAAGAAGCGGAAGATCAACGCACACCTGTCGGTCACCTGCACCGGCACGGGTGCCGGCGCGACGCGCGTCACGGTCAGTTCCGTGATGATCGATGGCCACCGGGCGGGCAAGGCGAGTACGGGCAGCGGCTGGGGCAAGGCCCGGACCGGCGGCGACCTCGCCTGTGTGAAGAGCAAGCGCGCCTACCAGGCCGTGGGCCGCGTGGTCATCAAGTTCCCCCCGCGGTACACCCCTCCGTCGGCGACCCTGTCCGCCCGCAGCCTCGCCAAGGCATTCAAGAAGAACGGGAAGGGAATCTGCGTCAAACCCTGACCGAGCATTTCAACGATGCTTGCCTGAAATCCTCATCCCCTAAGTCCATGACGGCACACTGGCCTGTGGGAACGCTGCCCGGCGGGGATTTCAGGCAGGCTCGGGTCTTGCGCGCCACCGGCGTCGGCAGCCCCGCACATACGCCCGCGCCTGGCGGCATGGTTCCACGCAGTTCACCCTGACCCCCTGTCCCGGCTCGGTGTTCTTCATGCCGCTGTCCACCGACCGTCTGTAGACGCACGAAATCCGGTCCTCGGCGCTCGGCGCCGAAGCCGTTCACAGGAACGGCCACACATTCCTCAAGGTGCCGTCTGACCTTGCCCGGCACTCCGGGCTGCGCCGAGGATGCTCGTTCGGCGGGGGCCGGGCGAGGGTACGGCCTTGATCACTGTGGGGGATCGGGGGAGGCGGCGCATGGGGGCTGAGGACGGGGCGCTGGACGAGGGGGAGGCCGCGCGGGTGATGCGGCTCGCGGCGCGGCTCGGGGACGAGATGCTGGCGGCGGGCGCCGAGACGCGGACCGTGGTGATGGCGCTCGACGTGGTCGCCCGGCGGTTCGGGATGCCCGGGCTGACGATCGACCTGGCGGCGCGGTGCATCCACCTGCAGAACGCCGTGGAGCGGGACCGGCCGCTGGTGATGCTGCAGCCGACGCAGTCCGGCGACGACAAGGACCTGGTGCGGATGAGCCTGCTGCACCGGCTCGTCACCGACATCGCCACGGAGCGGATCGGGGTGGCCGAGGCCGAGGACCGCATCGACCGCATCGATGAGGACGCGCGGCGGTGGCCCTGGTGGGTGCGGGTGGCCGGCAGCGCGCTGCTGGCGGCGATGATCAGCCTGCAGGCGGGCGGGACGGCGGTGGGCGCCGTGCTGGCGGCGGCGGTGCTGGTGCTGGTCGACCGGTCGGGCGCGGCGCTGCGGCGCGGCGGGCTGCCCGGCTTCTACATCACGATGTTCCAGGCCGCGCTGGTGGTGGTGTCCGGCCTGGTGTGCTACCTGCTCGGCGGGTCGGGCCGGACCGTGGCGGGGCTGATGACGGCCAACCTGGTGCTGATGCTGCCGATCCTGTCGGTGGTGTCGCTGGTCGAGGACGCCGTCGCCGGGTTCGACTCGATCGCGGCCAGCCGCATGGTCGGCGTGATCATGGCGATCGGCGCGCTGGTGGCCGGGGTGGCGATCGCCGGCGGGTTGATCCTGACCGGCACCGCCTTCGAGCAGGTCGCCTACGGGGTGAAGTTCGCCTCGCTGCCGCTGCTCCTCGGGCTGCTGGCGGCGGCGGTGGGGGCGGCCGGCAACACGCTGGCCAACGGCGGCGCGGTCCGGCTCGTCCCGGCCGGCGTCGCGGCAGGGCTGCTGGCCGCGGCGGTCAACAACGTGGCCCGCGACGTGCTCGGGCAGAGCGCGCCGCTGTCGGTGCTGCTGGCCGCGGTCGTCCTCGGGGCGGTCGCGACCTGGGCCGGGACGCGGCTGCTGGTGCCCTCGACGGCGCTGGTCATCCCCGGCGTCACCGGTGCGCTGCTGCCCGGGCCCGACGTCTACATCGGCCTGGTCCGCTACGCGTCCGGCGTCGGCGGCGCGGGCCACGCGCTGGGCGGCGCGCTGATCACCACGGCCGCGATCGGGGTGGGGGTGGTGCTGGGCAACTTCGCCGGCTCGCGCCGGATCCTCAAGGGCGCGCCGGACGTCCCGTGGTGACCCCTCAGCCGGAGGCGTCCTCGATCCGCGCCACCGCGGCCTTCTGGATGAGGGAGTTGGGGACCGAGAACCGGCCGTCGGCGCTGTCGATCTCCACGTAGAGGATGCCGATCCCGTGCACGGTCCCCTCCAGCTCGCCGCCGAGCGGCCCGGACCGGACGTTCACCCGGTCGCCGATGTCGAACGGGTGCGCGTACAAGATCATGATCCCGGCGAAGATGTTGGCCAGCGTCTGCTGGCCGGCGATGCCGAGGAGCACGCCGGTGACCGCGCCGCCGAGGACCAGCTGGCCGATGGGCACCCGCAGCAGGCTGAACGTCATGGTCACGGTGAGCAGCCCGCCGGTGAGCACGATCGTCAGGCGCACCAGCGCCGCGTGGGAGTCGCCGAGGGTGGGCAGCGTGATCCGGCGCATCTCGTTGCCGAGCCGGACCGTCGCGGTGAGCGCGGCGACCAGGAAGACCACCGCCCCGCTCCAGCACAGCACCTTCTCGTGCCAGTGGCCGCTGGTGGGGTCGCCGAGGTGGGCGACCAGCACCGCGCACACCGCCAGCGCGCAGAGCACGGACACCTGACGCAGCCTGGGCCGCAACGGCAGCCGTGAGATAAGTCGCTCTGAGTCCACGCCCCATGCCTTACCGGTCGTCTCGCGTCACCAGGACGGATGCCCTCTCGCCGCCAAGGCCACACGGATCACATGGTCAAGGACTGTTCCGCGGCGCGGGGACCACCAGGCCCGACTCGTAGGCGAGCACGACGAGCTGGGCGCGGTCGCGGACGCCGAGCTTGGCCATGGCCCGGTTGACGTGGGTCTTGGCGGTCAGCGGGGTGATCGCCATGCGGGCGGCGATCTGGTCGTTGGACAGGCCCTGCGCGACCAGGACGACGGCCTCGCGTTCGCGGCCGGTCAGCCCCTCCGGCCCGCGGCCGGTGCGGACCGGCTGGGTGACGAACCGGTCGATGAGCCGGCGGGTGATCGACGGCGCCAGCAGCGCGTCGCCGCGCGCGGCGACCCGCACGGCGTGCAGGAAGTCCTCGGGCAGGATGTCCTTGACCAGGAACCCGGCGGCGCCGGCGCGCAGCGCGTCCAGGACGTGCTCGTCCATGCCGTAGTTGGTGAGGATGACGACGTGCACCCCGGCCAGGGCCGGGTCCGCGGCGATGCGCCGGGTCGTCTCGATGCCGTCCATGACCGGCATCTGGATGTCGACGAGGGCGATGTCGGGCAGGTGCGCGCGGGCGAGGGCGAGGCCCTGCGCCCCGTCGGCGGCCTCGGCGACCACCTCGATGTCGTCCTCGAGGTCCAGCAGGGCGCGGAACCCGCTGCGCAGCAGCGGCTGGTCGTCGACCAGCAGGACGCGGATCACGGCGCCGGCTCCACGGGGAGCTCGGCCTGGACGGTGAAGCCGCCCTCGCCGCGCGGCCCGGCGTGCAGCCGGCCGCCGAGGGCGGTGACGCGCTCGCGCATGCCGAGCAGCCCGACGCCGGGCGGCGCGGTGCCCGGCCCGGCCGCGCCGTCGTCGTCGACGCGGACCGCCAGGGCGTCGGGGCGGCAGTCGATCCGGACCGACGCGGAGGCGGCGCCCGCGTGCCGGGCGACGTTGGTGAGCGCCTCCTGGACGATCCGGTAGACGGTCCGGCCCACCGCGGCCGGCACGCCCTGCCGCCGCCCCTCGATCGTCAGCGTCGCGTCCAGGCCGATGGCGCGGGCCCGCTCCACCAGCTCGGGGACGTGCTCGAGCCCGCGCGGCGGGGCGGTGCCGTCGTCGCGCAGCGCCTCCAGGGTCGCGCGCAGCTCCCGGGCCGCCTCCCGCCCGGCCTCCTGGATCGCCAGCAGCGCCTCGGGCACCTGCTCGCCGCGCCGGCGCGCCACGTGCACCGCGACCTCGGCCTGCACCTTGACGATCGAGATCTGGTGGGTGAGCGAGTCGTGCAGCTCGCGCGCGATGCGCAGCCGCTCCTCGTCGGCGCGGCGCCGCGCGGTCTCCTCCCGGGTGCGCTCGGCCTCGTCGGCGCGCCGCTCGGCCTGCCGCAGCGCCTCGCCCGCGGCGCCGGCGGCGACGAGCCAGGCGATCTCCAGGGCGCCACGGGCCTGCGCGAGCGCCCGGCCGGTGTCGTGCAGGCCCGAGATCACGGCCGCGAGGGGCAGCGCCGCCAGCATGGCCACGCTCGCCGCCACCGTGACGGCGCGGTGCCCGGCCCGCACGGCCGCGTACACCGCGAACAGGAACGCGACGGCGGGCACGTCGAACCCGGCCGCCTGGTAGCCCACCGTGCACAGCCCGGTGGCGGCGAGGACGGGGACCGGGGCGAGGCGGCGCGCGGCCAGCGCCAGGCCGCCGGCCGCCAGCAGCGCGCAGCCGAGCGGGTCGAAGCCCTGCTCGGACAGCCCGGTGACCAGCAGGACCGTCGCCACGGCGACGGCGATCGCCCAGTCTTTCATGCCGATCTGTCCGCTGCCCATGCGCGCACCCTAGCCGGACGGCGGCGCGGGCGGCTCCTGCGCGCGGACGACCGGCCGGCTACCGCGGCCGCGGTACTCGCGCGGCCCGTGCCGCGTTCGCGGTAGCCGGGTGCGGCGCCGGCGGGAGGGCGGATCACCCGCCCCGGGCGGACGACCGGAGGCGGGCCCGGCGGACATGATCACGTCACACCCCGCCGTACCCGAAGGAGCCCCTCATGCCAGACACGTTCCTGCTCGCCGCCGACGCCTACTCCATGGGCCCCGGCCGGATCGGGGCCATCGTGGCCGCGCTGTCGGGGCTGGCCGGCGTGGTCGCCGGCGGCCTCGCCCTGGCCCGCGCCGCCCGCTTCGGCCGGAACGGAGCCGTCGCGGCCCTCGGCGCGGGCGTGGTCGCCATGGTCGCCGGCGGGCTCGTCGTGGTCACCGCCGACGGCGGCCTCGGCACCGGCAACGGCCTGGGCGGCGGTATCTTCGCCCTGATGCTGGGGCTGGTCGCCGTGATCCTCGGCGGCCTGTCCCTGTCCCGCTCCCGCCGCACCACCTGACCGCGTCCGGCCGGTCCGCGCAGGGCGGCGGCCATATAGGCGAGGAACGCGAGCCCGGCCACCAGGTAGCAGTTGGCGACGAGCGTCAGCGGCCCGTGGAACCCGAACTGCAGCCGGTGGCCGCCGTGCGGCGTCCACCACAGCGGCGACAGGGCGAAGAGCAGGTACGCACCCGCCGCCGGGACGCGGGCGCCGTTCCGGACGAGCACGAGCAGCGCCGGCACGACCCACAGCCAGTGGTGCGCCCAGGAGATCGGGGAGACCAGCAGTCCCGTTGTCCCCGTCACCGCCGCAGCGGCCAGCCAGTCGTTCCGGCGCGCCCACAGTGCCGCGACGGCCAGACCGGCGAGCCCGAGCGCCAACGGCACGGCGAAGAACCAGCCGGGCACGTCGTTCGCACTACCGAGGATGCGGGCCGCCGCGGCGAACGGGGACTGGTTGCTGATGTAGGTGACGCCCACACGTGAGGTGTCGCAGAAGGTGCCCTTCCAATAGACACGGGACGCTTCCGGCGCGATGAGGTAGGCGATGGAGGTGCAGAGGGCGAAAGTGCCGCCGGCTATGAACGCGTCCTTGAAGCGCCGCGTCACCAAAAGCATGACGATGAAGATGCCCGGGGTCAGCTTGATGGCTGCGGCGATGCCGATTCCGATGCCCGCGGCTCGGTTCAGGGAAACGCGCCGGATATCGGTGAGCACGAGAGCCAGCAGGAAAGGGTTCACCTGCCCCAGAAAGATGGACTGCCACATGGGCTGAAGCAGGAGGCCGAGGGCCACAGTGGTGGCGATCACCCGCCTCGATGGGCGGTGACCTGCGAGCTTGAGCGCCATCGCGCAGGCCCAGGCGAACGCCCCGACCGACGCCGACTGCCACAGGACACGCGCGACGGCGAGCGGCAGTTCCGCGAGAGGAATGAACAGCGTGGCCGCGAAGGGCGTGTTGGTGTACCAGAGACCGGCGTGCCGTTTCAGATAGAGGTCCGCGCCCTGAGTGACCGCATCCCCGCCAAGCCGGTAAATGCGGAAATCCAAGGAATCCCAGAAGGCGGCGAACAGCAGCACGGCCACGATCTGGGCGGCCAGCAGTCCATAAACAGCGGGGAAGGGCGAACGTCTCACGGCATCGTTCCGTCCATGGGGGCAGGGCGGTCAACGTTGTCGTGAGCGCCCCTCGCGGGGCATCGGGCCGGCGGCGGCAATCCCCGGCGCGACAGTGGCCCTGGGGCGTACGCCCGCGGGCCGATGTGCCGGGGTGATCATGTGGCTACGATCGCCGCATGTCCGTTATGCCGCGTTCGCTGCCGCCGGTCGTGCGGACGGCCCTGCGCTGGTGCGGCGCCCTGGCGTTCCCGCTGCTCCTGGCCGCGCTGGCGCAGCTGGTCAAGGGCGACCGCGACGGCTGGGGCCTGCTCATGGTGCTGCTGCTCATGCTGCTGCCCGTCGGCCTGCTGCTCCGCCGGCCGCTGCCCGCCCTCGCGCTGATGCTCGCCTGCTGGGCCGGCGGGGCGGTGACCGTCACCTCGTGGGGCGTCGGCTACGTGATGATCCTGATGGACGACCTGGCGGTCGCCCTCATCGCGGCGACCCGGCCGCGCCGGACCTCGGCCGCCGCCGCCGCGCTGACGGCCGCGGTGCAGCTCGTCGCCGCGTTCGCCTACATCTCCGGCCCGGCCGGCCTCTCCCGCACGGTCGTGATCATCGTGCTGGGCGTCCTGGTGGCCTGGACGGCCGGCGACTCGGCCCGCGAGCGCCGCGAGCACGCCGGGCAGCTGCGCGACCGGGCCGCCGCGCAGGCCGTCACCGAGGAGCGGCTGCGGATCGCCCGCGAGCTGCACGACATGGTCGCGCACAGCATCGGGATCATCGCGATCCAGGCCGGGGTCGGCAGCCGGGTGATCGAGACCCAGCCGGCCGAGGCGCGCAACGCGCTGAGCGCGATCGAGGCGACCAGCCGGGAGACCCTGGCCGGGCTGCGCCGGATGCTCGGCGCGCTGCGCCAGGCCGGGCCCGTCCCGCTCGGCTCCGCGCCGGGCCTGGCCGACGTGGCGCGGCTGGCCGAGGCGACGGCGGGCGCGGGGGTGCGGGTGGAGGTGCGCTGGCGCGGCGAGCGGCGGCCGCTGCCCGCCGAGATCGAGCAGTCGGCGTTCCGCATCGTGCAGGAGGCGGTCACGAACGTGGTGCGGCACGCCGGGGTGCCCGAGTGCCGGGTGACGATCGAGCAGCGCGCGGGGGAGCTGGCCGTGGAGGTCCTGGACGAGGGGAGCGGCGGCGGGCCGGGCGGCGCCGGCTACGGGATCGTCGGCATGCGCGAGCGGGTCGGCCTGCTGCACGGCGACTTCGCCGCCGGGCCGCGGCCCGGCGGCGGCTTCCGGGTGGCGGCGCGGCTGCCGGTGCCGCGGTGATCCGCGTCGCGCTGGTGGACGACCAGCCCCTCATCCGCGCCGGCCTGCGCGTGCTCATCGCCGACACCCCCGGCCTGGAGCTCGCCGGGGAGGCCGGGACGGGCGCCGAGGCGGTCCGGCTGGCGCGCGAGACGCGGCCCGACGTGGTCGTGATGGACATCCGGATGCCCGGCATGGACGGCATCGAGGCCACCCGGCGGATCACCGCGGAGGCGGGGGCGGCGCGGGTGCTGGTCCTCACCACCTTCGACGACGACGAGTACGTCTACGGCGCGCTGCGCGCGGGCGCGAGCGGCTTCCTGGTCAAGGACATGGCGCTGGAGGAGATCCTGGCCGGCATCCGGGTCGTCGCCGCCGGCGACGGGCTGATCGCGCCGAGCGTCACCGGCCGCCTGATCGCCGAGTTCGCCGCCCGGCCCGAGCCGGCGCCGGCGCGGCGTCCGGTCCCGGGCATCACCGAGCGCGAGCGTGAGGTGCTGGCGCTGGTCGGCCGCGGCCTGTCCAACGGCGAGATCGCCGCGGAGCTGTGCATCAGCGCGGCGACGGCCAAGGCGCACGTGGCGCGGCTGTTCGCCAAGCTGGACGCCCGCGACCGCGTGCACCTGGTGATCATCGCCTACGAGCTGGGGCTGGCCGGCCCGCCGCGCTGAGCGCCGGGGATCACCGCGGGGTGTCGAAGCCCTCTTCGAGGATGGCGAAGACCGCGTCGGCCGCCTCGGACAGCGTCGTGTAGCCCATCTCGGGCGTGGCGAGGATGTCGGAGGCGGCGCGGAAGGCGCTGTGGATCACCGCGCCGATGACGTGCGGCCGCAGGTCGGCGGCCGGGTCCACGCCCATCCGGTCGGCGATCGCCGCGACGACGGCGGCCTGCTTGCGCTGGGCGTGCTCCAGGCTGCCCGCCAGCAGCGTGTCGCTGCGCGACATCAGCTCCATCATGCACTGGAAGCGGGACGGGTCGAAGCCGAGTTCGCCGCGCTCGCAGGCCCGCGCGATGCCGACCACGGTGCGGCGCAGCGCCGTCATGATCGGCTCGTCGGCGGGGCGGGCGGCCAGGGCGGCCAGCACCGCCCGGTGCTGCTCCTCCTGGAAGGTGAGCGCGACGTCCTCTTTGGAGGCGAAGTAGCGGAAGAAGGTGCGTGAGGACACGTCCACCGCGTCGGCGATCTCCTCGACGGTGGTGGCGTCGAAGCCCTTGTCGGCGAAGAGGCGGAACGCGGCGTCGATGAGCGCCTCGCGGGTCTGCTGCTTCTTGCGTTCGCGCCGGCCCGCGGGGAGGGCGTCGGTCGCGGTCATGGGCGAAGTGTAACCGGGAAGCCACCGCGTGCCAACCGTCGCGCGATGACGAGAGTCGCTTGACGACAAGTGTCATGGCATGACACTTTTAGGGCTCCACTTCCCTCGTCCCGGAGGACGCACCATGTCGCAGTCCCCGAGCGCCGGGCTCCTGGAGCCCGGCGCCCCGCCCGTACGGCCCGCCCGCGCCGGGCACGGCCATCCCTGGCTGACCCTGGTCGCCGTCGCGCTCGGCGTGATGATGGTCGGCCTGGACGCCACCGTCGTCTCCATCGCCAACCCCGCCATCGCCAAGGACCTCGGCGCCTCCCTGTCGGGCCTGCAGTGGGTCACCAACGCCTACCTGCTCGCGCTCGCGGTCACCCTCATCCCGGCCGGCAAGATCGCCGACCGGTTCGGGCGGCGCCGCACCTTCCTGGCCGGCGTGGTCGGCTTCGCCATCGCCTCGCTGCTCATCGGCCTGTCCGGCGGCCTCGGGATGGTCATCTTCTGGCGCGTGGTGCAGGGGTTCGCGGGGGCCCTCCTGCAACCGGCCAGCCTGGCCATCCTGCGCAGCACCTTCCCCGCCGAGCGGCTGAACACCGCGATCGGCGTGTGGGGCGCCACCGTCGGTATCTCCATCGCGGGCGGCCCGATCGTGGCCGGGCTGCTGGTGGAGAACGTCAGCTGGGAGTCGGTGTTCTTCCTCAACGCGCCGCTCGGCCTGGTCGCGCTGCTGGTCGGCCTCTGGGTGATCCGCGAGTCCCGCGACGAGCAGGCCGCCGGGTCGTTCGACCTGCCCGGCGTCGCCCTGCTGACCGGTGCCCTGTTCGCCCTGGTCTGGGGCCTGATCAAGGCGGGCGAGCACGGCTTCGGCGCCGCCGTCCCGCTGGTGTCGTTCGCCGTCGCGGTGGTGCTGTTCGCCGCCTTCGCGGTGAACGAGCTGCGCGCCGCGCACCCGCTGCTGCCGCTCGGGCTGTTCCGGTCGGTGTCGCTGTCGGCCGCCACCGGGCTGATCGTGCTGGCGTTCTTCGGCATGTTCGGCACGATCTTCTTCGTCACCCTCTACCTGCAGCAGGTGCACGGGATGAGCCCGGTGCAGGCGGGCGTGCGGATGCTGCCGATGACCGCGGTGTTCATCGTCGCCTCGCCCATCGCCGGGGCGCTGACCAGCCGGTTCGGCCCGCGCGTCCCGCTGGTCATCGGCATGGTGTTCACCGCCGCCGCCATGTTCGGCCTCGCCCGGATCGGGGTGGACGCCCCCTACCTGCAGATCTGGCCGTGGTTCGTGCTGATCGGGCTGGCGTTCGGGATGGTGCTGGTCGCCGGGACCGAGGCGATCGTCGGCAACGCGCCCGAGCACCTGGCGGGCGTCGCGGGCGGCCTCCAGCAGACCGCCTCCCAGGTCGGCGGGGTCCTCGGCACCGCCGTGCTCGGCACGCTGCTGTCGGGCCGGGTCGGCGACGTGCTGTTCGGCCGGCTGACCGAGGCGGGCGTGCCCGAGCGGGCGGCCGGGCCGCTGTCGGGGCAGGCCGGGCTGGTCGCGCAGGGCGTCGCGCCCGTCCCGCCCGGAACGTCCGCGCGCACCGCCGCCGCGATCACCGACGGCAGCCACCAGGCGTTCATGGACGGCTTCCAGTCCGCGCTGACCGTCGCGGGCGTGGTGTCGGCCATCGCGATCGCGGCGGCGCTGCTGGTGCGGCGCGGCCAGTCCCCGGTCGACGCGGTGCCCGCCTGACCCGAGGCGGATTTCCATGGATCTCCGGGCGTACCGCCCGCCGGATGTCCTAGCCTTCGCGGTGATGGACGGCTTCCTCCGGCGCTACGCGACGCCCCTCACGTTCCTCGGTCTCTTCGCCGCCATGGCGGTGGTGCAGGTCTGCGTCCTGTCCCCCGAGGGGGAGCGGGCGCTGGTCGGCTGGGCGAGCACCAACCTGGCCAACCTCGCCGTCAACCCGGTCGGCACGATGGTCGTCTCGGCCTTCGTCGCCGAGAGCGCCCAGCCGGTGCTGCTGGCGCTCGCCGCGGTCGGGCTGTTCCCGGTCGCGCGCCGGTTCGGGAACCTGCGCGCGGTGCTGCTGATCGCGGTCGCGCACGTGCTCGGCACCCTGGTCAGCCAGGGCGTCGCGCTGGTGCGGCTGGAGGCGGGGCTGCTGTCGGCCTCGGTCCGCACCATCCCCGACGTCGGCCCGTCCTACGTGCTGTCGGCCGCGCTGGTCGCGGCGGTCCTGTACGGGCCGGGGCGGCTGCCGCGGCTGCTCGCCCTCGCCGGGTGGTGCGGGCTCGCGCCGGTGCTGTTCGAGGGCATCGGCACGCTGGAGGTCGCCGCCGTCGGCCACGTCGTCGCCATGGTGAGCGGCGGCCTGGTCGGCGGCCTGCTGCTCTGGCGCGAGCGCCGCGGGGCGCTCGCGCCAGAACCCGGCTAGCCGCCGGGGGAGGGCGTCGGGTTGGACGTCGGCTCGGGCGTCTCGGCGGGCGGCTCGGCCGGCGTCGGCGCCGGCGGCGGGGTCGACGGCTCCTCGGTGGTCGGCGGCGGCGGAGTCGGCTCCGGCGCCGGGTCCGTGGTGGGCGGGGGAGTGCTCGGCGGCGGGTTCGTCGCCGAGGGAGGCGGCGTCGTCTCGGCGGGCTTCCTGCCGTGCTCCGGCTTGCCGGACGGCTGCTTCCCACCGCCACCGCCGCCCTGCGTCGGCTGGGCGACCGGCTGCGGAGAGGTCGCCGGCGCCGGGGACTGGTCGTACTGCGTGGTCGGCGCCTCCCCGGACTTGGTCGGGACGGCGCTGTCGCCGAGCGGCGCCGCCGAGGTGCCCGTGAGGGCGGGGTCGCCGTGCACGCCGTCCGACGACGACGGGGTCACCGAGCTGACGCCGACGCCCCGCGCGGCCGGCCACGACACCAGCATCCCGATCGCGGCGGCGACCGAGGCCGCCGCGCCCGCGATGACCGCGATGCCCCTGGCCAGGCCGCGGCGCGGCCGGTCCGTGGCGGCGGGCGCGCCGACGACCACCAGCGGCGGGGCCGGCGCGGCGAGCGTCGCCAGGGGCTGGACGGCGCCCTCCTCGGCGAGCGCGAGGATCCGGTCGCGCAGCGTCCCGGGGGCCTGCGCGGGCGCGCGGTGGGCGAGCAGCTGGTGCAGCCGGCCCTTCTCGAACGCCTCGATCAGTTCCAGGTCGCCGCCGGTGGTGCTGCGCATCAGCGTGTCCAGCACGCCGCGTTCCAGGCGGGCGCGGGCGGCGTGCAGCAGCTGCCGTGCGGTGTCGGGCGCGATGCCGAGGACCCGCGCGATGTCGGGCACCTCCAGCCATTCGCCCGCCCACAGCAGCAGCGCCTCACGGTGGTCGGCGCGCAGCGTGGCGGCCGCGCGCAGCAGTGGGTCGTCGCCCGCGGTGAACACGGGCTCGTCGAAGGCGCCGCGCTCGGTGCAGGCCGAACGCGACAGCGCGTAGAGCCAGAGCACGCTGTCGCCGCGCGGCGGATGCCGGACGGCGGCGGCGAAGGTGTCGGTGACGGCGGCGGCGGCCTGCTCGTCGCCGAGCAGCGACCAGCAGTGAGCGTAAAGACGATCGGCGTGCGCGGCGTAAAGGGAGCCCAGGTCTGCGCGCATGTGACCTCCGGACAAAAGGGGGTGACCGGGACTCTAGTGCACGGAACGGGGTGCTGCGCCGCATGGTCGGTGTTCGCTCAGACGTAGACAAATTTCAGGAATTGGTTGGATTGCTGATCCGGTTCAGCAGGGAAGGATTCGAACTTGTTGTCGATCTCGAAAGGCGGCCCCGGATGACCCGGCTCACCGTGGACGACGTCCACCAGTACCTGCACGGCGTCTGCTTCAAGAACGGCCCGCCCGGCACGGTCGGCGCGGAGACCGAGTGGTTCGTCACCTGCGCCGACGACCCGGCCGCCCACCCGCCCGGCGCCCGGGTGCGCGCGCTCGTCGAGGCCGCCGGGCCGCCGCCGTGCGGCAGCCGGATCAGCTACGAGCCGGGCGGGCAGCTGGAGCTCAGCTCCGCGCCGTTCCCCACGGGCCTCGCGGCCCTGCACGAGGGGCTCGCCGCCGACATCGCGCACGTGCGGGCCGCCCTCGTCCCGGCCGGCCTGGACCTGGTCGGACACGGCGCCGACCCGCTGCGGCGGCCCCTGTTCCAGGCCGAGCATCCGCGCTACGGGTGCATGCGCGACTACTTCGACGCCACCGGCTTCGCCGGTGCCGGGCTCGCCATGATGTGCTCGACGGCCTCGGTGCAGGTCTGCCTGGACATCGGCGCCGACGCGGCCGACGCCGCCCGGCGCTGGCGGCGCACCCACGCGCTCGGCCCGGTGCTGGTCGCCGCGTTCGCCAACTCGCCGCTGTGCGCGGGCCGCCGGACCGGCCTGCGCTCGTCCAGGCAGGGCGTCTGGACCGAACTGGACCCCTGCCGCACGGCACCTGTCACCACGGGCCCGGTCCACGACGGCGGCGACCCCGCCGAGGAGTGGGCCCGGTACGCGCTGGACGCCCGCGTCATGGTGATCCGTACCGCCGCCGGGGAGTGGCTCGCCGATCCCGGCATGACCTTCGCCGAGTGGCTGGACAAGGGCGAGCCGACCCTGTCCGACCTGGACTACCACCTGTCCACGCTGTTCCCGCCGGTGCGGCCGCGCGGCTGGCTGGAGCTGCGGATGATCGACGCGCTGCCCGGCCGGTACTGGCCGGTGCCGGTCGCCGTCGCCACCGCCCTGCTGGAGGACCCGGCGGCCGCGGCCGCCGCGGACGCCGCCGTCGAACCGGTCGCCGGCCGCTGGGCCGAGGCCGCCCGCGACGCCCTCACCGATCCGCCCCTGGCCGCCGCGGCCCGCGCCTGCTTCGCCGCGGCGCTGGACGCGCTGCCCCGGCTCGGCGCCGCCGGGCTGGTCCCGCTGGTGGCCGAGTACGCCGCCCGCTACGTCGAACGCGGGCGCTGCCCCGCCGACGACCTGCCGAGCGAGGAGAACACCGCATGGCCCCGCTGAACACGCTGGACGAGCACGCGCTGAAGGAACGCATCGCCGGAGAGCTCGGCGCGGCCCGCGACCGCAGCCACGGCCTCACCACCGGCGTGCTCGACGACACCCGCCTCACCGCCCAGGTCTCGCCGCTGATGTCCCCGCTCGTCTGGGACCTGGCGCACATCGGCAACTACGAAGAACTGTGGTTGCTGCGCGCCGCCGCCGGGACCGCGCCGATGCGGCCCGAGATCGACGGGCTGTACGACGCGTTCGAACACCCCCGGGCTACCCGCCCCACGCTGCCGCTGCTGCCCCCGGCGGAGGCGGCCACCTACATCGCCACCGTCCGTGCCAAGGTCCTGGACTCCCTGGACAAGGTTCGCTTCGACGGTCCGGACCGGCTGACCGGCGGCGGCTTCGTGTACGGGATGGTCCTGCAGCACGAGCACATGCACGACGAGACCATGCTCGCCACACACCAGCTCCGCAAGGACGGGCCCGCCCTGCTCGACCCGCCGGAGCCGGCCGGCCACATCGCCCCGGCGGCGGCGTCCGAGGTGCTGATCGGTGCCGGGCCGTTCGTCATGGGCACTTCCGACGACCACTGGTCCTACGACAACGAGCGCCCCAGGCACCTGGTGGACCTGCCTGCCTACTACATCGACACCGAACCCGTCAGCAACGCCGAATACCTGGCGTTCATGGAAGCGGGTGGCTACGACGACCCGCGCTGGTGGGACCCCAAGGGCTGGGAGTGGCGCCAGTCCGGCGGCAAGCGCGCGCCCGCGTTCTGGACGCGCGAGGGGGAGCAGTGGGTGCGGCGGCGTTTCGGGCACGTCGAGCCGATTCCGCTCGCCGAGGCCGTCCAGCACGTGTGCTGGTACGAGGCCGACGCCTACGCCCGCTGGGCGGGCAAGCGGCTGCCCACCGAGGCCGAGTGGGAGAAGGCCGCGAGCTGGGGGCCGGACGCGCAGCACGCGCGCCGCTACCCCTGGGGAGACGACTACGCGGAAGACCACGCGAACCTCGGGCAGCGCGCACACCGCCCCTCGGTGAAGGGGGCGTACGCCTCGGGCGCGTCCGCATACGGGGTGCGCCGTATGGTCGGCGACGTGTGGGAGTGGACGTCCTCGGACTTCCACGGCTACCCCGGTTTCCGCTCCTTCCCCTACAAGGAGTACTCGGAAGTCTTCTTCGGGCCGGAGTACAAGGTTCTGCGGGGCGGCTCCTGGGCGACCCACCCGCTGGCGGTGCGCAACACCTTCCGCAACTGGGACTACCCCATCCGCCGCCAGATCTTCTCCGGTTTCCGCTGTGCCAGGGACGCCGCCTGATGTGCCGCCACGTCGGCTACCTCGGCCCCGCGCGCACACTGCACGAGCTGATCTACGGCGGCGACCACTCCCTGGAGCACCAGACGTACGCGCCCCGCATGACGCAGGGCAACCTGCTCAACGCGGACGGGTTCGGCGTCGGCTGGTACGGGGAGGCGCCCGAGCCGATCCGGTTCCGGCGGGCGCAGCCGCTGTGGACCGACCAGTCGTTCCGGGAGATCGCCGGGGCCGTCCGGGCGTCCTGCGCGGTCGCGGCGGTCCGGTCGGCGACGTCGGGCTTCCCGGTGGACGAGTCGTGCGCCCAGCCGTTCCGCGCCGGCGCCCGCCTGTTCAGCCACAACGGCAAGGTCACCGGATTCGGCGGGATCGAGGGCAAGCTGCGCGAGCTGGCCGGCGACCTGGCGGACATCCCGGACGCCCGCGCGCCCGTCGACTCGGCGCTGCTGTTCGCGCTCGCCGCCCGGCACTGGCGCGAGGGCGGCGGCCTCGGCGACGGCCTGGCCGCCGTCGTCCAGGCGATCACCGGCCTGGCGCCCGGCCGCTACAACCTGCTCGCCGCCGACGGGACCGCGCTCGCCGCCACCACCTGGGGCGACTCGCTGTTCGTCCGGGAGAGCCCGGACGCGATCACGCTCGCGTCCGAGCCCCTGGACGACGGCCCCGGCTGGCGGGCCGTGCCCGACCGCTCGCTGGTCACCGCCGCGCCCGCCGCCGGCGTCCAGATCACACCGCTCTGAGGGGAACCCGCATGGACCGCTTCCTGACACCGGACGACCTGGCCAAGGCGCTGCGCCTGGACGTGCACGACGGCCTCACCGCGACACCGAAGACGCTCCCGCCCAAATGGTTCTACGACGAGCGCGGCAGCGAGCTGTTCGAGCAGATCACCGCGCTGGAGGAGTACTACCCGACCCGCCGCGAACGCGAGATCCTCGCCGCCCGCGCGCCCGAGATCGCCGCGGTCACCGGCGCCCGGACGCTGCTGGAGCTCGGCGCCGGCTCGGGGGAGAAGACCCGGCTGCTGCTGGACGCCCTCGCGGGCACCCTGCGCACCTACGTGCCGGTGGACGTCAGCGGCGACTTCCTGGAGGGCGCCGCCGCCGGGATCGCCGCCGACCATCCGGGCCTCACCGTCCACCCGGTCGTCGCCGACTACGAGCGGCACCTGCACCAGCTGCCCGCCGGCGAGCGGCGGCTGATCGCCTTCCTCGGCGGGACGCTCGGCAACATGCCGCCCGCCGAGCGGATCGGCTTCCTCGGCGGGCTGCGCGCCACCATGGCGCCGGACGACGCGCTGCTGCTCGGCGCCGACCTGGTCAAGGACGCCGGCCGGCTGGTGCGCGCCTACGACGACGCCGCCGGGGTCACCGCCGAGTTCAACCGCAACGTCCTGCACGTGATCAACCGGGAGCTGGACGCCGACTTCGACGTGGCCGCCTTCGCGCACGTCGCGGTCTGGAACGAGGCCGAGGAGTGGATCGAGATGCGGCTGCGCTCGGCCCGCGACCAGCGGGTGCGGATCGGCGGCCTGGACCTGGAGGTGGAGTTCGCCGCCGGGGAGGAGACGCGCACCGAGATCTCGGCCAAGTTCCGGCGCGAGCGGATGGAGGCCGAGCTCGGCGCCGCCGGGCTCGCGCTCGCGGAGTTCTGGACCGACGAGGCGGGCGACTTCTCGCTCACGCTGGCCCGTCCCGCCTAACGCGTGCGGAGGGGGTGCGCCAGGCCGAGCCGGCGCAGGTCCTGGGCCAGCCGGGAGGCCAGGTACCGGTGGCCCGGCACGGTCGGGTGCACCCCGTCGGGCTTGATGTAGCGCCGGGCGTTGCCGGTGCCGTCGCGGTGGTCACCGGTGATCCACCGCTCGGCGATCGGGTCGACGAACGGGACGCGCAGCTCGCCGGCGACGCCCCGCAGCGCGTCGCGGACGGCGAGCACGGCGGCGGACGGGCGCTCGTTGCCCCACAGCGGCCCGATCAGCACCTGCCGGGTGCCGGGCCAGCGCTGCCCGGCCCGGCCCAGCAGCTCGCGGGCCCCCGCGCCGGCCCGCGCCGCCGGGTACCGCGCGTCGTTGTGGCCGCCCGACACCACCAGCAGGTCGGGCGCGGGCCGCCAGCCGAGCTGGCTCTCGAACATCGCCCCGAACGTCTGCCCGCGCAGCCCGGTCGCCACGAACCCGGTGCCGCCCCGGCCGCCGACCACGACCTGCCAGCCGAGCAGCCGCGCCGTCGCCGAGGCGTAGGTGTTCTCCGGCAGCGCGCCGCGCTCGCCGACGGTGTAGGAGTCGCCGAGGAACATCACCAGCGGCGGCCCGGCGGCGGCGGGCCGGACCGGCACGGGCGCCTTGCGCGCGGTCGCCGGGCCGCCCGCCGCCTCGCACCCGGCCAGGGTCAGGCAGGCCAGGCCGGCGAGCAGCAGGGCACGGCGAAAGCGCATGGTGAACCACCGTTTCGGGGAGAACGATCGGCCGATTTTACTGATCCGCCCCGGTTGCGCGACCGTGACCCGCGCGCCGGATCATGCCAGTGACCACTGGCAGACAACGTCGTTCATTGGCATAGTGATGACCATGAAACGCCTCGCCGCCGCAGCGGCCGCAGCCGCGTGCGCCCTCCTCGCCGCCCCCGCCCCCGCCCACGCCGCCCCCGCCTCCCTCCACCCGGTCGCGCTGCCGTTCCTCTGGCCGAACGCGGACCTGTACGACGTCGACGCCGTCTCGCCCGCCAAGGTGTGGGCCGCCGGCCGCCAGGGCGCGTTCTGCGCCGTCTGGGTGCCGTGGACGCCGTGCGCCGTGGGCAGCAACGGCAACCCGGTGATCCGCCAGTGGACCGGCTCGGCCTGGAAGGAGTACCCGATCAACGGCTGGCAGGGCCAGGGCGCCGTGGTCGCGGTCGGCGGCACGGCCACGGAGACCTGGGCCGCCAGCGGGAACTCGACCCCGCAGGTCTTCCGTTTCGACGGCACGGCGTTCCAGCCCGTCGCCGCACCCGCCGGGCACACCTACACGTGGTTCCGGGCGAGCGCCGCCGGGGCCTGGGCCCGGGTCGAGGGACTCGCCGCCCCGCTGTACCGCCGCAGCGGGAACGCCTGGCAGGAGGCCTCACTGCCCGGCACCTTCGCCAACCTCATCGACCTGCAGGGCCGCGCCGCCGACGACGCCTACGCGGTGGGCACCGGCTACCGGACCGGCGGCTTCGGCTACCCCACCCTCGCCCACTGGGACGGTGCCGCCTGGCATGAGATCCCCGTGCCGGAGGACATGCGGCCGAGCACCGTGAACTTCACCGCCGTCGTGCCGGGCGGCCCCGGCGAGGCGTGGCTGATCGGCCCGGGCGCGCTCGTGCACCTGAAGGACGGCGCCTGGACCAGGATGACGGTCCCCGTCGCGGGCGAGGACGTGCTGGACCTGGCGCCGGCCGGCGACGGCACCCTGTGGGCGCTGAGCGGCGCCGAACCTGCGGCGGGGCGGCCCTACCGCTACGTCGACGGCGTGTGGGAGGCGGCGACGGTCCCGACGGGCGCCCGGCCGCACCGGCTGGCCGTCGTCCCGGGCACGGGCAAGGTCTGGGCAGTCGCCGCGGACGCGTCGGGCAAGCCGCTGGTGCTGACCGATTCTTAAGCTTCGATTAAGCCCGGCTCTTAAGCTCCGGTTAAGATCGGCCGCCCCCTGACGAGCGCGCCCGCCGGAGACCACCATGACCGCTGTCGACCCCGTCCCTCAGCAGGAGGCCGCTCCCGCCTGCTACCGCCACCCCAAACGCGAGACCTATGTCCGCTGTGTCCGGTGCGACCGGTACATCTGCGCGGACTGCATGCGGGACGCGGCCGTCGGCCAGCAGTGCGCCGAATGCGTGCGGGAGGGCAACAAGGGCGTCCGGCAGGCGCGGTCGGTCTTCGGCGGGCGCGTCACGGTGACGCCGTGGGTCACCTACGTCCTGATCGCGCTGAACGTGCTGGCCTACCTCGCCGAGCTGGCCAGGCCGTCCCTGCTGGAGCGCTTCGACGGCCTGGGCTCGGGCATGGTCGGCCCCGACGGCGGGTACTACGTCCCGAGCGCCACCACCGACCCCGGCTACCACCTGGTCGGCATCGCGCACGGCGAATGGGACCGGCTGCTCACCTCGGCCTTCCTGCACCAGCCGCCCGGCCAGGGCTTCGGGGTGCTGCACATCGCGCTCAACATGTGGTGGATCTGGCGCCTCGGCCGCCCGCTGGAGGAGATGCTCGGCCGCACCCGCTTCGCCGCCCTCTACCTGCTGGCGGCGCTCGGCGGCTCGGTGCTGGCCTTCCTCGTCTCCCCGCACACCGGCGCCCTCGGCGCGTCCGGCGCCGTCTTCGGCCTCACCGCCGCCTACTGGGTGTTCAGCCGCCGCCTCGGCCACGACATGACCGAGGCCAACCAGCTGACGATCCTGTCGCTGGTCTGGCTGGTCGTCTCGGCCGGGTTCACCTCCTGGCAGGGCCACCTGGGCGGCTTCCTGGCCGGTGGCGTGATCGCCCTGGCGTTCGCCTACGCCCCCGGCAGGTACCGGGTCCTGGTCCAGGCGGCGGCGGGCGTGGCCCTGCTCGCGGTGCTGCTCGCCCTCACGGCGGTCAAGGCGAGCGATCTCGCCGTCCTCTAGGAACGGGAAGGGGCATCAGTGATGGGCGTGCCGATCCCCGGACCGCCGGCCGGGCTCACGTGATCGCGTGGGTGGTCACGGCCGTGGTGGTCGCGTCGGTCGCGGTGAGCCTGGTCGCGGTGCCTGCCGGTGCGCGGACGGGCGACGGCGGCCACAGAGGTGATCGCGGGCGGGCTGCGGTGGGGGCTGGCCTTCTTCTTCGTCCCGGCGCTGGCGATCCGCTACGGCGTGACGTTCGGGCACCCGGCGGTCGCCGCCGCCGCCGGGCTGCTGGTCGCCGGGGCCGCCGCAGCGGCGGCGGTGCGTGAGGCGCCGGGCCTTCCGGCCGGACGCCTCACGCTCGCCGCCGTGGTGGGCGCCGCCGCCGCTTACGCGTCGGTGCGCCTGGTGACCGACGCCTACTACGAGGCGGGGTTGCTGCGCGGGCTCGCCGCCGGGTTCGCGGCGGTGGTCGCCGTCGCGGGCTCGTCGACGGGGCGCAGCTCGTCGGCGTAGCTGACCGACAGCCGGCGCATCACGCCGCCGTCGCTGATGGAGTACTGGCCGAGCCGCCACAGCGGCGGCGAGTAGGCGTGGATCGACACGCTCGCCGGGGCCGATCCGACGAGCCGGTGGATGTGGTCGGGGCCGAAGCAGAACGAGGCGCCCTCGCCGATCCGGGTCTCGGCGTGCTCGCCGCCGATGCGCGGGTTGCACTCGGCCAGCTCGCCCGCGACGACCCGGACGGCGCCCGAGGAGATGTCGTGGTCGTGCCAGCCGGTGTCGTTCTGCGGCGTCCAGCAGAGCAGCCACACGTCCACGTGCTCGTCGCGGTAGAGCGAGGCGTAGTGCCGCTCGTCGTCGGAGAAGGCGACGTGCTGCCGCCACAGGCCCGGTTCGTCGGCCAGGGCGTCCACCAGCTCGCGCAGTTCGCGTTTGTCGAGCGCGCGCGCGGGCAGCTCGGCCAGACACGTCGTGGCACCAGGGGTGAGGGTCTCAGGCGGCATTGCTTCGCTCCTTTCCGGTGAGCAGGCGGTACGGGTTGGCCACGCGGAACGCGTGGGCGGCGGCCTCGCCGAGGCCGAGGTCGCGGGGGCCCGCGTAGGGCCGGTCGGTGCCGTGGACGACCACGTCGACGCCGAGCGCGCGGACGGCGGCGTCGGCGGCGCGCGGGCCGTAGGAGGAGGTCTCGACGAACGCGGCCGGGTCGATCTCGCCCCGCCCGCCGCCGCGCGCGGAGAGCCGTTCGCCGTGCAGGGGGGCGAGCCCGGCCAGCATGGCGAAGCATATGCGCAGGTGAGGATGGCGGGGACGGCCGAACGCGCGGAAGGCGAACCAGGCGGCGTGCATCTGCTGCGCGTAGGGGACGAGCGCCGCCCACCACGCCGGGACGCCCGGCACGGCCGGCGCCGGCCCCGGGTGCAGGAAGAGCGGCAGGCCGCGCTCCTCGAGCAGGGAGAGGAGCGGCGCGCAGCGCTCGTAGCCGGCCGGGTCGGTCAGCGCGGACGCGGGGAGCTGCAGGCCGGCGAAGCCGAGGTCGAGGTCGGCGGCGACGGCGTCCGCGTCGACCGTGTGGACGTTCGCGGCGGCCCAGGCGCCGAACGGCGCGGGCAGCGCGGCGGCGCCCCGGTGGTAGGCGTCCAGCAGGGGGCGCGCCTCGTCCGGCGGCAGCCACTCGATGCCGAGCGGGGTGGACAGGGAGACCAGGGCGCGGTCCAGGCCGTCGGCGCGGGCGAGCGCGGCGCGCCGGTCGGCGTCGTGGTCGGCGGGGTCCACCTCGTAGGGCGGCTCGCCCTCCAGATGGAGCGTCCAGCCGCGCAGGTAAGGAAATTCCGTGCGGGCGCGCAGCGCCTCGGTGAACGGCGTGCTCCACAGGTGCTGGTGCACGTCGACGCCGGGCACGGGTCTCCCTCCCTTTTGCTGAACCGCATCAGTTAACCGCTTCAGTGAACCGGTTCAGACGACGCGCCGTCAAGTACGGGCCCTGGAATCGTCAGCGGCGGCCCGTAAGGTTGGGGGCGTGGCGGACAGGCGTAAGCGCACGACCATCCGGGAGGTCGCGCAGGCGACGGGGCTGTCGCCTGCCGCGGTGTCGTACGCGCTGCGCGGCATCCAGACCAGCGAGGAGACCCAGGAGCGGGTCCGCGCCGCGGCCGAGGAGCTCGGCTACGAGGCGCACCCGATCGCGCGCGCCCTGGCCAGCGGCCGCACCGACATGGTCGGGCTGCTCTGCGGCTCGCTGGAGGACTACTGGCAGCAGTCGCTGGCCGTCGGCATCGGCCGCGCGCTGCTCGCCCGCGGCCGGTACGCGCTGCTGGTCGACGCCGGCGGCGACCCCGAGCGCGAGCTGGCCCTCGCCCGCCGGCTGCGCGACCAGCGGGTCGACGGCCTGATCGTGCAGCCGCTCGACCCGTCCGCGCCGCTGTGGGCCGAGCTGGCCGAGTCCGTCCCGGTCGTGTCGATCGGCGACGGCCTGCACGGCGGCCAGGCGCAGGGCGAGGTCGTCTTCGACAACCGGCGCGGCGTCACCCTCGCCCTGGAGCACCTGCGCGACCTCGGGCACCGCCGCGTCGGGGTGCTCACCCCGACCCGCGCCGGCACCCCCGACCGGCCCGCCGACGTGCACGTGGAGGCCGAGGCCGAGCGGCTCGGCCTGCGCGTCGACGTCGCCGTCGCGCCGCAGTCGCTGGCCGGCGCCACCGCCGCCGCGCTGGGGGTGCTGGACCGCTCCGACCGCCCCTCGGCGGTGTTCTGCTTCTCCGACGTCATCGCCTACGGCGTGTACGCCGCCACCCGCGAGCTCGGCCTGGCCACCCCCGGCGATGTGGCCGTCTGCGGCTACGACAACCACCCGATGTCGGCGCTGCTGACGCCGCCGCTCACCACCGTCGACTGGGACATCGACGGCATCGTGCACTCCGCGGTCCGCCTGGTCGTCGACGTCATCGACGGCAAACCGCGCAAACGCCGGGTCGTGCGCGAGCCCTCCCTGTGCGTCCGCGACTCCACCGGCCGGCTCTGAGCGGGCGGGCCGCATGGGCACGCGAGCGCGGTCAGGGGGCCGGGTCCGGCTCCCCGATCAGCTCGGCGAGGCGGGGCAGCAGGTCGGCGGCCGCCGCGATGTCGGCGTCGAGCGGGCGGTCCTCCACCCGCTCGTCCAGCACCTGCGCCGCCAGGTCGTAGCCGTCCTTCAGCGGCCCGCCCGCCGGGGCGCGGCCCTGCAGCCGCAGCGCCCGCACCGCCGCGACCAGCTCGCAGCCGAGGCCGATCCGGTACGCCGCGAGCGCGTCGGTGGTGGCCCGCGCCGCCTGGGTGGAGAAGCCCGCGTGCTCCTCCACGCCGCGCGACAGCACCGCGCTGCCGAGCGCCGCGGGGGTGGCCAGCCGCCGCACGTCGGCGAGCGCCGAGTGCGCCACGTACTCCAGGATCATGATCCCCGAGGACGCCTCGGTGGCCGCCTGGAACGGGTACAGGCCGGTGAAGGACGGCTCGGTGAGCGTGCCGAGCCGGGCCGCCGACAGCGCCATCGTCTGGAACAGCGCGGCCCGCGCGGCGTCCAGGGCGAGGCCGACGTAGGCGGTGTGGAAGTTGCCGTTGTGCCACACCGTGCGGCCCGCCACGTCGACCAGCGGGTTCTCCGCGCGGGCGTTGATCTCCCGGGTGACCACGCCCTCGGCGTACCGGGCGGCCTCCAGCGCCGGCCCGTGCACCTGCGGGAACGCCCGGTAGCCGTAGGGGTCCTGGATCCGGCCAGGGGCGGGGTGGTCGAAGGCCAGCAGCGCGCGCATGGCCGCGGCGACCTCCTGCTGGCCCGGGTGCGGGCAGGCGTCGTGCACGGCCGGGACGTAGGGCTCCTCCGAGCCGCGCACCGCCAGCAGCGACAGCGCCGCGACGGCGGTGGACGCGGCGACCAGCGTGCGCAGGTCAGCGGCGGCGAGCGCGGCCTCGCCGAGGGTGGCGGCGTTGGAGCTGATGAAGGCCAGCGCGTCGGAGGAGCGCAGCCGGAAGCCGGGGCCGCGCGCGGGCCCGTCGTCCACGCCGCCCAGCCAGGCCCGCTCGCCGAGCAGGCAGAGCGCGGTGGAGGCGAGCGCGGTCAGGTCGCCGGTGCCGATCGCGCCGTACACCGGGACGGGCGGCAGCAGCCCGAGGTTCAGCGCGTCGGCGAGCGGCTGCAGCACGCCCGGGTCGACGCCCGAGCCGCCGGCGGCGAGCTGGTTCAGCCGGACCGTCAGCATCGCCCGCACGATCTCGGGCGCGACCAGCGGCCCGGCCCCGGCGGCGTGGCTGCGCAGCAGCCGCAGGCCGTGCGCGTCGGCGTCCTCCCACTCCACGTTCACCATCCGGTTCGCGCCGACGCCGGTGGTGCGCCCGTACACCGGCCGCTCGGCGGCCACCGCGCGGGCCGTCTCCGCCGCCGCGCGGGCCCGGTCCAGCCCGGCGGGGGATATGGCGATCATCACGTCCGTGCGCGCCGCACGGGCCACCAGACCGCAGTCCAGACCGGTGCCGTCGATAACGATTCGGCTGTGCTCCACGGCGACACGCTACTTTCCTGAGTATTCCGGTAGTTATGATCAGGATGAGGCATCCCGGCGGGTCCGCCGGTCGGCGGGAGAGTGTCGGATGTCTACTGTTGGGTAGAAGCCGTAACCGATCATCACCTGACCGATCATCACCTGTCAGAGCGGACCGAAGGCGTTGCCACGACGCCCGATGAGGACGTGAATCGTTTGATCACCTTCGAGGGCGTGACCAAGCGCTACCCCGACGGCACCGTGGCCGTCGACGAGCTGGACCTGGAGATCCCCGCGGGCAGCCTGACCGTGCTGGTCGGCCCGTCGGGCTGCGGCAAGACCACCACGCTGCGGATGGTCAACAGGATGGTCGAGGCCACCTCGGGCACCATCAGCGTGGACGGGAAGAACATCCGCGACGTCGACCCGCCCACGCTGCGCCGCGGCATCGGCTACGTCATCCAGCAGGCAGGCCTGTTCCCGCACCGCACGATCGTCGACAACATCGCCACCGTGCCGTTCCTGCTCGGCCAGGACAAGAAGAAGGCCCGCGCGCACGCCTACGAGCTGATGGAGCGCGTCGGCCTCGACCAGGGGCTCGCCAAGCGTTACCCGGCGCAGCTGTCGGGCGGCCAGCAGCAGCGCGTCGGCGTCGCCCGCGCGCTCGCGGCCGACCCGCCGATCCTGCTGATGGACGAGCCGTTCAGCGCCGTCGACCCCATCGTGCGCGCCAGCCTGCAGGAGGAGTTCCTGCGGCTGCAGAGCGAGGTGGAGAAGACGATCGTGTTCGTCACCCACGACATCGACGAGGCGATCAAGCTCGGCAACCGCATCGCGGTGTTCCAGGTCGGCGGGAAGCTCGCCCAGTACGCGACGCCCGACGAGCTGCTGGACGCCCCGGCCAACGACTTCGTCCGCGACTTCCTCGGCGGCGAGCGCGGCATCCGCCGGCTGCGCTTCACCCAGGAGCTGGACGCCGAGGCCGCCGCCGAGCGCCCGGTCGCCGGCCCCCAGGCGGCCGACCGGTGAGCCCGCTCGCGTTCGGCGACGACGGCGAGCCGCTCATCAACTGGAACTGGCTGGACCGCAACACCGACGAGATCGGCTCGCTGCTGTCCGACCACGTGCTCATGTCGGTGGTGCCGATCCTGATCGGCCTGGCGATCGCGCTGCCGGCCGGTCTGGCCTGCGTGCGGTGGCGGCGGCTGTACGCGCCGGTCACCGGCCTCACCAGCGCCCTGTACGCGCTGCCGGCGATCGCGCTGTTCATCGTGCTCATCCCGTTCACCGGGCTGACCCGCACCACCGTGATGATCCCGCTGACCATGTACACCCTGTCGGTGCTGCTCCCGGCGGTGGTGGACGGGCTGCGGTCGGTGCCCGAGCACGTGCGGCTGTCGGCTGTCGCGATGGGCTTCGGCACGCTGCGCCGGCTGGTCCAGGTGGAGCTGCCGATCGCGCTGCCGGTCGTCATGGCGGGCCTGCGGGTCACCACGGTCTCCAACATCAGCCTGGTCAGCGTCGGCGCGCTGATCGGCGTCGGCGGCCTCGGCCAGCTGTTCACCGACGGCCTGAACCGCGACTTCCTCACTCCGATCCTGGCCGGCATCGTCCTCACCATCGCGCTCGCGCTCGTCGCGGACGTGCTGCTGGTCGTGCTGCAGCGGCTGCTCACCCCGTGGACCCGGGCACGCGGCGGAGGCGGCCGGGCCGGGCGCCGCGCCGCCCGGGAGGCCGCGCGCGAGGTCGCCGCGCCCGCGCACGCCGATGCCGCACCGACCGGAAAGGGCGCGCTGTGAACGCGATCTGGAACGCGCTGCGCTGGTTCGGGGAGTCCGCGCAGTGGCACGGGCCCGACGGCATCCCGCACCGGCTGCTGGAGCACCTGTACTACTCCGCCCTCGCCTTCGCGATCACCGTGGTGATCGCGCTGCCGCTCGGCCTGCTGCTCGGGCACGTGCGCGGCCGCGCGTCGTCGGGGCTCGGCCTGTCGGTGCTGCTGTCGGCCAACGGCGCCCGCGCGCTGCCGACGCTCGGCCTGCTGACGCTGGTGGTCACGCTGAGCGCCAGCGACCTGGTGCCGATCTTGATCCCGCTGGTGGTGCTGGCGGTCCCGCCGGTCCTGGTGAACGCCTACACCGGCGTCCAGCAGGTCGAGCCGGAGCTGCGCGACGCCGCCGAGGGCATGGGGATGACCGGCCGGCAGGTGCTGTGGCGGGTGGAGACGCCGCTGGCGCTGCCGCTGGTCCTGCTCGGGCTGCGCACCGCCGCGATCCAGATCGTGTCGACCGCGGCGATCGCGGCGTTCGTCGGCCTCGGCGGCCTCGGCCGGTTCATCATCGACGGCCTGAAGCGCCAGGAGTACGACACCACCGCGGGCGGCGCGATCCTGGTGATCCTGCTGGCCTTCCTCATCCAGTTCCTGTTCAGCCTGCTGTCGCGCACGGCCGTCTCCCCGGGCCTGCGGCGGACGGCGGGCTCCTGACACCGGCTTATCGGTTTTTTCGAAAGGAATCTGACGGATGCTTCGTATGACCCGTGGCGCGGCGCTGCTGCTCGCCGGCGTGCTGGCCCTGTCCGCGTGCGGCGACAGCAAGGACGGCGGGGGCGACCCGCTGAAGAAGAGCAGCGGCGGTGGCGGCGGCCTGGTGATCGGCACTGCGGACTTCCCCGAGAGCCAGGCGCTCGGCGAGGTCTACGCCCAGGCGCTGAAGGCCAAGGGCATCTCCTCCGACGTCAAGATGGCCGGCACCCGGGAGGCCTACTTCAAGGCCATCTCCGAGGGCCAGCTCTCGGTCGTGCCCGACTACAACGGCAACCTGCTGCTGCACATCGACAAGAAGGCCACGGCCACCACCACCGACCAGGTGAACGAGGCCCTGAAGTCCAAGCTGCCGGCGGCGCTGAGCATCCTGAACTCGGCGCAGGCCGAGGACAAGGACGCGGTCGTGGTCACCCAGGAGACCGCGACCAAGTACAAGCTGAAGACCATCGCCGACCTCAAGCCGGTGGCCGGGCAGCTCACCATCGGCGGGCCGTCGGAGTTCAAGACCCGCCAGTCCGGCCTGGTCGGCATCAAGGAGAAGTACGGGGTGGAGTTCAAGGAGTTCAAGTCCCTGGACACCGCCGGCCCGATCACCGTGGCGCGCCTGAAGCAGGGCTCTGTCCAGGCCGCGAACCTGTTCAGCACCGACGCCGCGATCACCCGCAACAAGTTCGTGGCGCTGGAGGACCCCAAGTTCGTCTTCCCGGCGCAGAACGTGACGCCGCTGATCTACAAGTCCAAGGTCGACGCCAAGGCCCAGGAGGTGCTGAACGCGATCTCGGCGAAGCTGACGACGCAGGACCTGCTGGACATGAACACCTCGATGTCGGTCGACAAGGCCGACCCGAAGGACGTGGCCGCCACCTGGCTGAAGAAGGCCGGCCTGGCCTGATCCGGCACTGACGCCCGAAGGCCCGCGCCCCGCCTCCCGGTGGGCCGCGGGCCTTCGCGCGTCTACTACCGGCCCAGCAGGGCCGTTGTGATGACGACCTGGGCGGGGCCCAGCGCCGCCTCGCCGTCTTCGATGTCCCACAGGGCGTTCTGCAGCACGCGGCCGAGGGTCCAGCCGGTCGCCCGCTCGCGGTCGAGGCCGAGGACCTCGGTCAGCAGGTCGAAGCGCCGGAGCACCGCGCGGGCCGCATCGCCGGTGGCCTCCGCCTCGTCCCACCGGTTGACCAGCGCGGGCAGCAGCTCGAACCCGGGGTCGCCGGCCAGCGGTTCAGGGTCGATCGCCAGCCAAGGTTCCCGCTCACCGGCGAGGACGTTGTCGTAGTGCAGATCCCAGTGCAGCAGCCGGTCGCCGGGTGCATCGACCAACTCGGCCATGGCGGACGCGCAGGTACGCACGAGACGCCGTTCGCCGGGGTCGTGCAGTGCCGGCACCAGCTGCGGAACCTGGTCCAGCATCGCGGCGGCGATGTCGGACAGCCGCCGCAGGCCCTCCGGGGCGGGGACCGAGGTCAGCCGCGCCATCAGTTCGGCCAGGATCTGCACGGCCACGGCGTCGTCGGCCACCGAGGACAGGGACCGGGCCGCGTCCAGCCGCTCCAGCAGCTGCGTGGTGCTGTCCTCGTCATGGTCGAGCAGGCGGACCATGCCGTCGCCGTCCCATGCCCGCAGGCCGGTGGCGATGCCGATGGTCTCCTCCCGCCGCTGCTGGAGCTTCAGGACGGCGGGGGACCCGTCGGAGCGGAGCACGGGCAGGACCAGCGAGGCCATGCCGTAGGCGGGCGGGCCGTCGGGCCGCAGCTCCCAGCGGTCCAGGAACTCGCCGCCCAGCCGGGGCAGCCCGGCGATCCACGCACGCGCCTCGGCGCCGTTCCCGCCATAGGACGCCGCGAACGCGTCCGGGACATCGATCGTTCTGGTCACGGAGATCCTCCTTCGTCGGCTCACTCTCAGGTGCGATGAACGAAGGAGATCGCGGAGGTGCCCGGGCAGAGGGCAGGCGTCAGGCCATGCCCCCACCCTACCCGGCCATGATCATTACCGGTCGGTGGCCGCAACCGGCTGGGAGTAATGATCTCGCTTCCAGGCCATAGGTGCGGACTCTCGGTGGACACACACTTACCCGTGGCAACCCACAGAAAGGACACGTTAATGGCGATATTAGGTATCCGGTCGTACCGGGCCTGCGCCGTTCTCCTGGCGATGATCCTGGCGTTCGCCTGGGCCGGGATCACGCCGGCCTGGGCCTATCCCGGCATGTCGGTGACGGTGACCCCGTCGTCGGTCGCCCCGGGCGACACCTTCACGATCACCGCGTCGGGAACCGCGGACGCCTCCTACACCAACGTGCGCATCGGCTTCTACAAGACCGGAGGCGGCGGCCTGGACGAGATCACCTCGATCAGCAACTGCCCCACCACCTGCACCGAACTGGCCGGCCTCGGGTACTTCGTCTCCGTCGGCAACCTCGCTCCCGGCGCCCCCTTCAGCGCCTCGATCACGCTGCAGGTCGATCCCGGCACACCGCCGCAGAGCTTCGCCGTCCGCTACCAGTTCCTGACCTCGGGCCAGGGGAACGCCGGCACGCAGCAGGGCCCGCCGCTGAGCATCGTCGCTCCGCCCGCCGACATCGCCGTGGGCCTGACCGCATCGCCCAAGCTCGGCATTCTGGTGCCCAACCTGCTCTACACCCTGACCGCCCGCAACACCGGCCCCGGCGCGGTCACCTCCGCCGCCCTGACCGCCACCCTCCCGCCGGGCGCGACCGCGACCGACCTGGCGTCCGGCTGCACCACGGCCGGGGCGACGGTCACCTGCGACTACGGCGCCATCGCCAACGGCGCGGCCGTCGACAAGACCTTCCGGGTACCGCTGTCGCTGCTGTCGGCCGGCAAGGTGACGGTCACCGGCGTGCGCACCACCAGCGCGCCCACCGATCCCAACGCCGCCAACGACACCGCCTCCGCGTCCTGCAACGTCACCTCCATCCTCCTGGTCAGCTGCCCCTGAGACCGGCGAAGGCGGTGTGACCCAAGGCCGTCCTGGCCCTTGCCCCCGCGCTCGCACCCGAGGTTCCGCGGCCCTGCCTTCCCGGCAGGGCCGCGGGACCTCAGCCGTGCCGGGCGCCCGCGCCCGGCCGGTGGCCGATGCTGGAGTTCACCTGACGGGCGAGTGGTCGTCGGAGTACTCCCACCGCTTCTCGACGGTGTTCCACTGGGTGCGCCGGGTGCGGTCGTAGGTGGCGATGGTGACGGTCAGGTGCCCGTCGTTGTCGCGCAGCCCCTTGTCGTCGTCGTTGATCCTCAGCCACAGCGTCCCGCCTCCGGCGTGGCCGGTGTCCTCCAGGTTGGCGTGCGTGCCGACCACGAAAGGCTGCCCGCTGGTGCCCCAACGCCCGATCAGCTGCCCCACCTGGCCACCCTCCCCGTGGTAGGGGTACTCGGTGCGGCCGGAGGTGGCGGCGTCGAAGAACCGGGTGTCGTTGGGCTTGCGGGCATTGGCGTCGCGGGTGGCGAAGTCCCGGGCGCCGGTGTTGAAGCACCAGGCGCCCTCGGACCTCAGGATCCACCCCGTGTCGGCCTGATGCGCCGGTAGCGCGAACCCGGTGTCCTGCCAGCCCTGGTTGGCGTGGATGTCGATGACGCGTCCGCCCATGAGATGTCCTTCCTGCAGCACGGTTCTTGCCGGAATGCTCACCGGTGATTACTGAAAGTAAACGATCCGTGGCATGCTGTGGCGACAAGGTAAGTGCAGGAATGACGCACCCCGGAGCCCGGGGGATTGACACGCGAAGGCCCGCGACGCCTCCGGCGGAAGGACCGGCCGGGGCCGCCGGGCCGGAGGCGGTCAGAGGTCGAGTGCGCTGGCCTTCAGGTGGTCGATGAGGGCGGCGAAGGTGGTGTGGTCCAGTGCCAGGTGTCCGGCGTCGGGGTTCTTGCTGTCTCGGATGCCGATCAGCGTGGGGGACTGTGCGATCTCCACGCACTGTCCGGAGTTGCCGCCGCTGTGGCTGCTCTTGCGCCAGATGAGATCGTGCTTCTCCATACCGCCTCCTGTGTGGTTCCTCGGCGAGTAGTTCCCGGCTTCGCCGAGGAACCGCACTCCTCCGGCCAGAGGCGGTCAGAGGTCCAGCATGCCCGCCTTGATCTCCTGGAGGAGAGCCGCCAGCCCGGATCGGTCCAGCGACAGGTGGGAACCCGGATTCTTGGAGTCCTGGATCAGGGTGGTGTCGACGATGTTGGTCGAAAGCTCGACACACTCGCCTTGGGCCCCGCCCTGGCTGTGGCTGCTCTTACGCCATTGGGTGATCACAGGTCGAGGGCTCCGGCTTTCATGTGGTCGATGAGGGTGGCGAAGGTGGTGTGGGCCAGGGTCAGGTGTCCGGCGTCGGGCTTCTTGCTGTCTCGGAGGTTGATCAGCGCGGAGCTGCGTGTGACCTCCACGCATTGACCGGAGCTGCCGCCGCTGTGGCTGCTCTTGCGCCAGACGAGTCCGCGTTCCTCCACGCCCTGCCTCCCGGTTCTTCCATGCCATGCCTCCCGGATGTGGTTCCTCGTGGGGTCGTTCCCGGGTTCGTCGAGGAACCACACCCTGGGGCCGGAGGTGGTCAGAGGTCGAGTGCGCCGGCCTTCACGTGGTCGATGAGGGTGGCGAAGGTGGCGCGGTCCAAGGCCAGGTGGCCCGAGTCAGGGTTTTTGCTGTCTCGGAGACCGATCAGCGCGGTGACCTGTGCGATCTCCACGCACTGCCCACTGTCGCCGCCGCTGTAACTGCTCTTACGCCACTGGGTGAAAGTCGTGCTGTCCATGTTCACGAGGGTTCCTCCAACACCTTGCGGATAGCGATGACAGAGTCTTCAGCGGTGAGTGCTTTAGAACGGATCAGCTCGAACAATATGCCAAGCTTGGCGACGTAATCAGCGTCGTCGATCAGTTGCCCCCAACCGCCTGCCATCTCCGCGTAGCTTACGTCCGGCTCCCCAGGCGAGGACAGCAAAGTGAACGCCCCTTCGGGGCAAAGTTCGGCGTTCTCGGGGACGATATGGATGTAAACGTGAGGCAGCGCGGCCAGCTCCAGCAGCCGTTCAAACTGTCCTCGCATGACTTCGCGGCCACCGAACGGGCGGCGGAGCGTTGAGGCGTCAAGCAGGGCGATGATCACGGGTGGATCTTCCCGATTCAGCAACGCCTGGCGCTCCAGTCGGGTATTGACCAGCTTCTCCAGCTTGCCCGGCTGCTCGCCGGCGGCCAGGACGGCCTGCGCGTATTCCGAGGTCTGAAACAGACCGGCAACCACGAAGTTCTGGTAGATCCTGATCATCCCCGCTTCGGCCTCTGCGTCGGCGTACTCGGGGAACCCCGCCGGCAAACCTGTCTCCTCCAGGATGCGCGGGTACAGCGGTGCGAAGAACTGGTCCAGTCCGAACGCCCGGTCGAGTGCCTGGAGGCCCTTGCGGGTGGGGCGGCGCTGCATGGTCTCGATGCCGCTGATGAGGCTGCCGGAGATGTGGATCTTGCTCCCGAGCGTGGGCTGTGACCACTGGCGTTCGTCCCGCAGCCGCTTGAGGTGATACGCGAGGTACGCACGGGCCGACTCTGCCGGGTCGATCGTCGTCATGGGGGCCTCCCACCGCCCGCACATGACGTTGTGTAGGCGTCCGGTGACTTGTGGAGGTGAAGCTATGGCGACTGTAACCGCCGGACCAGATGGTTGAAGCCCGATCGGCCGAACCTCAGCGATGGAGATCAGACCATGAGCTTCGACATCCCGGCACGTCCCGCGCCCGCGCTCGACCCGGCCCCGGCGGGCGGGTCCGGCTACGGCGCGGAGGAGGCGCTCCTTCAGGGCATCGCGGTGGAGCTGACAGCCCTGGGCGAGCGGGTCATGATCCGCCGGACGGGTGAGGGGCGTCCGTTCCTCTGCGCCATCGGCGTACTGCCGCGGTTCAACGAGGAGATCAATGTCGTCCGCCGGGGTGGTGAGGTCCGCGCCGTGTGGTCGTGGAGCGAGGAGCTGCCCGTCCACCCCGGCGAGGCCGCCGCCGCCATCCGCCGCGTGATCAACCCGACGGCATAATGCCCGGCAGGCACAGCGGCCGGTCTGGCGGGCATCTGGCGGCCCCGCCGCCGGAGGACGTGGTGCGGCCCGACCTGCGGGTCCCGATGCCGCAGCGCGAGCGGGTGACGTACCTGTCCCATCTGCAGGTCCGGCTCGGCCGCGTCCCAGGCTTCACCACGGGCTTCGGGGTGATCGAGCAGGAACTCGTCCTGAATGTGATCCCCGTCCGGCGGCGGGCGTTTCTCAAGGCGCTGTCGGTGGGCTGCCGGTACGACAGGCAGGGCGGTCTGTGGTGCTTCTACCAGGTCGGTACGGGCGAGTCGCTGTGCCCGGCGAACGAGCTGGAGCGGGCGGTGCGGATGATCGAGGAAGCGGCGTCGTTCCGGCAGGGCCGGCGTGCCTGATCCTTGGCGGACGCGCGAGGGCCCGCGCCCCTCCAGAAGAGGATGGCGCGGGCCTTCGGTCGTTACTTGGCCTGGGTCAGGGCCTGCTGGAACGCCTTCACGCCGGTGGCCTGGCGGTCGTGGCCGCCGAGCGCGTACACGCCCGCCTGCCGCGGCGCGTAGCCGAAGCTGAAGTTCGGGGTGACGGCCTTCAGCCCGTCACCGGCGTCCAGCAGCGGCTGGGTGAACAGCGTCACCTTGAGGCCGCTGCGGAAGTCGCTGGCCTGCGGGCCGAGCTCGCTGACCGTGGCGTGGCCGCCGACCGAGCCGCCGAGCGCCCGCACCCGGACGATCTGGCCGGCCTTGATCCCGGTGCCCTTGCGGACGGATTCCACCCGGACCGGGATCGGGGTGTACACGTAGTCGATCTTCGAGCCGCCCGGCAGCGTGCGCGCCACGCGGCGCGGCTGCTCGGCCGGCCCGGCGACGGTGCCGGTGAAGATCAGCTCGTTGCCGGTGTAGGCCGTCGCGCTCTTGACGTCGGTGCTCAGCTCGTAGCCGCTGAGCGTGGTGACGGCGTCGCCGGCGGCGGGCCGGGGGGCCTGCGCGGCCGCGGGGACGGCCGTGCCGCCGTCGTCCTTCGCGACGTAGCCGATGCCGAGGGCCAGGACGCCCGCGGCTCCGGCGCCGATGATGATCCGCTTCATGATGATGACCTGCCCTCGCTCTCAGTATCGCCGCGCGATGCCGGCTTTGTCGTCGGAGTTGGGGTAGCGCTTCTTCTTCCACGTCACGTACATGACGCCGGCCTTCTCCGCCTGGGTCGGCTGCCCGCAGCCGCTGCTCGGGTAGGGGTGGGCGAGGCCCGAGGCGTGTCCCATCTCGTGCACGGCGATGGTCCAGACGTCCACCTTGCGCTGGCTCTGGTTCATCGTGCCGTTGGTGTACCAGCGGAACTGCGAGTTCAGCATGACCGCGGTCGAGCGGTGGCGCTGGGTGGTCGAGCCGACGGCGATGCCCGGCACGTCCGGCAGGCCGAGGCGCTGGAAGTTGCCGCGGTCGATCTGGAACTCGGGGTTGGGGACGTTGCTGCGGAACTGGGGCCCGTAGTAGCGCAGCGAGGAGCCCCTGATGCCGCTCCACTGCTTCATCGCGCTCTTGATGGAGCCGTTCCAGCTCGAGGGGATGCTGGTGCGGGCGTGGAGGGTGTAACCGTTGTAGTACCAGCGGCCGATGCCGTTGAAGCAGTAGGCGGCGGCGGGCGTCGCGGCCGAGACGACGACCAGCGGGCCGGCGGCCACGGCCGCCGCGAGGCCGATCTTCATGAGCGTCTTCATGATCCCTGGATGCCTGCCTCTGTGCGTGGGAACAGTGCAGAACGATCTTGAAGGCGCGGTTACAAAAGGGTCAACCCTGGTTAAAGAGACATAGGTGAACTTGTGGGACGGGTGAGCCGTGTCCTTCCTGGCAGATGATCATGTAGGTCGTCCGGGGACCTGCGGACCGGTGGCCTACTGCGGCCATCCGGGAAGAAAAAGGCCCGCACCCCGGTCGCGGGGTGCGGGCCTCGGCGGGTGCGGTCAGCGGACCCGGCGCAGCGCCTGCTGGAAGTGCTGGGCGGTCGTCGTCTTGCGGTGCTCGCCGCCCAGGTTGTAGACGGTCTTCTGGTCGGCCGTGTAGCCGAAGCTGAAGTTCGGCGTGATCGCTGGCTGCCCGTCCCCGGCGTCCAGCTGCGGCTGGGTGAACAGCGTGACCCTGAGGCCGTTGCCGAACTCCGCCGCGCGCGGGCCGAGGCTGCTGAAGGTGCTGTGCGACCCCGACGTCCCGCCGAGCGCGCGCACCCGCACGACCTGGCCGGGGGCGATGCCCTTGCCCTTGCGCACCCGGTCCACCCGGACCGGGACGGGCGTGTAGACGTAGTCGATGGTGCCGCCGCTCGGCAGCCGGCGCACCACGCGGCGCGGCTGCTCGGCCGGGCCGGCGACGGTGCCGTCGAAGATCAGGTCGTTGCCGCTGAACGCGGCGGCGCTCTTGACGTCGGCGTCGAGCTCGTAGCCGCTCAGCGTGGTGACGGTCCGCTCCTGCCGCTGCGCCGCCGCCGCGGGCCGGTCCCGGCCCTCGTCCGCGATCGCCGTGTAGCCCGCGCCGACGGCGAGTGCCGCCGCCGCACCGGTGCCGATGATGATGCCCTTCATGCTGGCTGTCTGCCCCCTGTGTCAGTAACGCCGCGCTATCCCGGCCCTGTCGTCGGCGTTGGGGTAGCGCTTCCTGGTCCAGTTCACGTACATGACGCCGGCCTTCTCCGCGGCCGTAGGACGGCCGCAGCCGCCGGACGCGTAGGGATGGGCGAGCCCCGAGGAGTGGCCCATCTCGTGGACGGCGATCGTCCACACGTCGGTCCTGCGCGCGCGCTGGCTCATCCTTCCTTTGGTGTTCCAGTGGAACCGGGTGTTCAGCGCGACCGAGCTGCTGGTGTGCCGCGGCGTGTCCGTGCCGAACGCGATGCCGGGCACGTCGGGAAGCCCGGCGTCGGCGAAGTTCGCCCGGAAGATCTGGAATGCCGGGGAGCGGGCGGTGCTGGCGAAACGCGGCCCGGCGTAGCGCAGTTTGGACCCCTTGATCCCGCTCCACTGCCGCATCGCGTTGCGGACGGACGAGCGCCAGCCGCGCGGGATGTCGCGGCGGACGTGCAGGGTGTAGCGGTCCCCCTTCCACCGGCCGATGCCCTTGAAGCAGTAGGCCGCGGCCGGCGACGCGGCGCCGGGGACGACCGTCACCAGGGACGCGGCGCAGGCCGTCACGATGCCGATCCTCATGAGTCTGTGCACCAAGGGTGTCCGCCTGTCTGCCGATCGATGCGGGTCCACCATTGATCGTCTTCCGGCGGGCGGCCCGGCAAACCCGGCGCGATGCCGCCGAGACGGAACGCTCAGGAAGAGATGACCGGCGGATGACCGCCGAGCCGCCCGGTGAGATCGGCGGCGGCCCGGCGCACCGGGCCGGCCAGCCGCGGCCAGGTCTCGGCGGGCCAGCGGTCCCGGCGGAAGGTCACGGTGATGGCCGCGGCGGGGTGCCCGGTGTGGTCGAACGCGCACGCCGCGATGCTGGCGAACCCCTCGGTGACCAGGCCGTCCTCCACCGACCAGCCGCGCCGAGCGTCGCCGGCCAGCTCGCGGCGCAGCGCGCTGAGCGTCGCCGGGCCCTGCCCGGTGCGGTCCACCAGCGGCCCGGGGAACAGCGCCCGCACCTGCGCGGGCGGCAGCTGCGCGAGCATCGACCGGCCGCTCGCGGTGAGCTGGGCGGGCATCCGCACGCCGACGTCGGTGACCACGGTGGCGTGCCGGGGCGGCTGCTCCTTCAGCAGGTACAGCGTCTCGGCGCCGTGCAGCACGCCGAGCTGGGCGATCTCGCCGACCCGGTCGACCAGGCGGCGCAGCAGCGGCCGGGCGAGCCGCTCGATCGGGCCGTGCCGCAGGTAGGCCGAGCCGATCTCGAACGCCGCGACGCCGAGGCCCCAGCGCCGCTCCTCGGGCAGGTAGACCACGAAGCCGTCCGCGGCCATCTCGGCCAGCAGGTGGTAGGTGCTGGAGCGCGGCAGCCCGAGCGACCGGGCGATCGATGAGGCCGGCAGCGGGCCCGCCGACCCCGCCAGCAACGTCAGCACCGCGAGGGCGCGCCGTGCGGCGGGGACCTGGCTCATGCCGGCCATTGTCTCGTATCCGAGACACAACGCGGGTGCGGGGCCTCCCGCCGCGCAGATCGCCGCGGTCTGATGATGGGTATGAGTTTCGGCATGGGGGACAAGGACATCGCGGTCGGGCCGGAAGCGCTGACCTTCGATCAGGTCGTCGCGGTGGCCCGGCACGGGACGCGGGTGGCGCTCAGCGACGAGGCGGTCGCCGCGATGACCGCCTCCCGCGCGCACATCGAGGAGCTGGCCGAGCGGCCGACGCCCGTCTACGGCGTGTCCACCGGGTTCGGCGCGCTCGCCACCCGGCACATCGCGCCGGAGCTGCGGGCGCAGCTGCAGCTGAACATCGTCCGCTCCCACGCCGCCGGGTCCGGCCCCGAGGTCGAGCGCGAGGTCGTGCGCGCCCTGATGCTGCTGCGGCTGCGCACCCTGGCCACCGGCCGCACCGGCGTGCAGCCGGTCACCGCGCGGACGCTGGCCGCGCTGCTGAACGCCGGCATCACCCCGATCGTGCACGAGCACGGCAGCCTCGGCTGCTCGGGCGACCTGGCGCCGCTCGCGCACGTCGCGCTCGCGCTGATCGGCGAGGGCCCGGTGCGCGACGCCACGGGCGAGCTGCGCGACGCCGCGGACGCGCTCGCCGAGGCCGGCATCGAGCCGGTCACGCTGCGCGCCAAGGAGGGCCTCGCGCTGCTGAACGGCACCGACGGCATGCTCGGCATGCTGGTCCTCGCCATGCACGACCTGCGCGGGCTGCTGAAGCACGCCGACCTCGCCGCCGCCATGTCGGTCGAGGCGCTGCTCGGCACCGACCGCGTCTTCGCCGCCGACCTGCAGGACCTGCGCCCGCACCCGGGCCAGGCCGCGTCCGCGGCGAACCTGCGGGCGCTGCTGGCCGGCTCGGCGGTGATGGAGTCGCACCGCGGCCCCGACTGCACCCGGGTGCAGGACGCCTACTCGCTGCGCTGCGCCCCGCAGGTGCACGGCGCCGCCCGCGACACCCTCGCGCACGCCGAGCTCGTCGCCGCCCGCGAGCTGGCCTCGGCCGTCGACAACCCGGTGGTGCTGCCCGACGGCCGGGTGGAGTCCAACGGCAACTTCCACGGCGCGCCCGTCGCCTACGTGCTGGACTTCCTGGCCATCCCCGCCGCCGACGTCGCCTCGATGTCCGAGCGGCGCACCGACCGGATGCTGGACAAGGCCCGCTCGGCCGGCCTGCCGCCGTTCCTGGCCGACGACCCCGGCGTCGACTCCGGCCTCATGATCGCCCAGTACACCCAGGCCGCGATCGTGTCGGACCTCAAGCGCCGCGCCGCCCCCGCCTCGGCCGACTCGATCCCGAGTTCGGCGATGCAGGAGGACCACGTGTCGATGGGCTGGAACGCCGCGCGCAAGCTGCGCCGCAGCGTCGAGGGCCTCGCCCAGGTCGTCGCGGTCGAGCTCGTCACCGCCGCGCGGGCGCTGGACCTGCGCACCCCGCTGAACCCCGGCCCGGCCACCGGCGCCGTCGTCGCCGCGCTGCGCGAGCGCGTCCCCGGGCCCGGCCCGGACCGCTTCCTGGCGCCCGAGATCGAGGCGGCCACCGAACTGGTGCGCGACGGCTCGCTGCTCACCGCCGCCGAGGCCGTCACCGGCCCGCTGTCCTGACCCTTCCCATCCTGAGGAGAACCGGCATGTCCGCTCCCCGCCCCGTGCGCGCCCCGCGCGGCACCGAGCTGAACACCAAGGGCTGGCCGCAGGAGGCCGCCCTGCGGATGCTCATGAACAACCTCGACCCCGAGGTGGCCGAGCACCCCGACGACCTCGTCGTCTACGGCGGCACCGGCAAGGCCGCGCGCAACTGGGCCGCGTTCGACGGCATCGTGCGCTCGCTGAAGGACATCGAGGGCGACGAGACGCTGCTGGTGCAGTCCGGCAAGCCCGTCGGCATCTTCCGCACCCACGAGTGGGCGCCGCGGGTGCTGATCGCCAACTCCAACCTGGTGCCGCAGTGGGCGACCTGGCCGGAGTTCCGCCGGCTGGAGGCCGAGGGCCTCACCATGTACGGGCAGATGACCGCCGGCTCGTGGATCTACATCGGCACCCAGGGCATTCTCCAGGGCACCTACGAGACCTTCGCCGCCGTCGCGGCCAAGCGGTTCGGCGGCGACCTGGCCGGGACGATCACGCTGACCGCCGGCCTCGGCGGCATGGGCGGCGCGCAGCCGCTCGCCGTCACCATGAACGGCGGCGTCGCGATCTGCGTCGAGTGCGACCCCTCGCGCATCGACCGCCGCGTCGAGCACCGCTACTGCGACGTGCGCGCCGACTCCCTGGACGAGGCGCTGCGCCTGGCCGAGGAGGCCAAGGCCGCCCGCCGCCCGCTGTCGATCGGCCTGCTCGGCAACGCCGCCGACGTGTTCCCCGAGCTGCTGCGCCGGGGCGCGCCGATCGACATCGTCACCGACCAGACCAGCGCGCACGACCCGACGATGTACCTGCCGTCGGGCATCGCGTTCGAGGACATGGCCGCCGCCCGCGACAAGGACCGCGACGGCTTCATCACCCGCGCCCGCGAGTCGATGGCGACGCACGTGGAGGCCATGGTCGGGTTCCAGGACGCCGGCGCCGAGGTCTTCGACTACGGCAACTCCATCCGCGGCGAGGCCGAGCTCGCCGGGTACGCCCGCGCGTTCGACTTCCCCGGCTTCGTCCCCGCCTACATCCGGCCGCTGTTCTGCGAGGGCAAGGGCCCGTTCCGCTGGGCGGCGCTGTCGGGCGACCCCAGGGACATCGCGCGCACCGACCGGGCGATCATGGAGCTGTTCCCCGACAACGAGCCGCTCACCCGCTGGATCAAGATGGCGGGGGAGAAGGTGCACTTCCAGGGCCTGCCGTCGCGGATCTGCTGGCTCGGCTACGGCGAGCGCGACAAGGCCGGCGCGGTCTTCAACGACCTGGTCGCGCGCGGCGAGATCAGCGCGCCGCTGGTCCTCGGCCGCGACCACCTGGACTCCGGCTCGGTCGCCTCGCCCTACCGCGAGACCGAGGCGATGGCCGACGGCTCGGACGCCATCGCCGACTGGCCGCTGCTGAACGCGCTGCTGAACACCGCCTCCGGCGCCACCTGGGTGTCGATCCACCACGGCGGCGGCGTCGGCATCGGCCGCTCCATCCACGCCGGCCAGGTCTGCCTGGTCGACGGCACCCCGCTCGCGGGCGAGAAGCTGCAGCGGGTGCTGACCAACGACCCGGGCACCGGCGTCATGCGGCACGCCGACGCCGGCTACGAGATCGCCAACCGCGTCGCCGCCGAGCGCGGCGTGCGCATCCCGATGTCGGAGGGCTGATGTCGTTCGAGGAGATGTGGGCGGAGCTGCTCCCGATCGGCCGGGACGCCGCGGGCGGTTACCACCGGTTCGCCTGGACCCCGCCGGAGCTGGAGTGCCGCGCATGGTTCCTCGACGAGGCGGCCCGCCGCGATCTGGAGATCGAGCGGGACGCCAACGGCAACCTGTACGCCTGGTGGCTGCCCGCGGACGGCTCCCGAGAGGATGCCGTCCTCACCGGCAGCCACCTGGACTCGGTGCCCGGCGGCGGCGCGTTCGACGGGCCGCTCGGCGTGGTGTCGGCGTTCGCCGCGATCGACCTGCTGCGCGAGCGCGGGTACGTCCCGGCCCGCCCGATCGGCGTCGCGGCGTTCGCGGAGGAGGAGGGCGCCCGGTTCGGCGTCGCCTGCCTCGGCTCCCGGCTCCTGGCCGGCGCGATCGCCCCCGAGCGGGCCCGCGGCCTGCGCGACGGCGACGGCCGCTCCTTCGCCGAGGTCCTGGTCGCGCACGGCATGGACCCCGACCGGATCGGCCCCGACGAGGGCCTGCTCGCGCGGATCGGCTGCTACGTCGAGCTGCACGTCGAGCAGGGCCGGGCGCTGCAGCAGCCGGTCGGCGTGGCCAGCTCGATCGTCCCGCACGGCCGCTGGCGGCTGGACTTCACCGGCGAGGGCAACCACGCCGGCACCACGCTGATCCGCGACCGCCGCGACCCGATGCTGCCGTTCGCGATCACCGTGCTGGCCGCCCGGCAGGCCGCCGACCGCAACGCCGCCCTCGCCACCATCGGCAAGGTCGCGGTCACCCCGAACGGCGTCAACGCCATCCCCTCGCGGGTCACCGCGTGGCTGGACAGCCGCGGCCCGATCGACGACGCCGTCCGGCGCACCGTCGAGGAGATCGGCCGGGCCGCCCGCGCCGCCGCCGGGGCGCACGGCGTGGCCGTGGAGCTGGCCGAGGAGTCCTACACCGAGGTCGTGTCGTTCGACACCGGGCTGCGCGAGCGGCTGCTGAAGGTGCTGCCGGACGCGCCCGTCCTGCCGACCGGCGCCGGGCACGACGCGGGCATCCTGGCGGCGCGGGTGCCGACCGCGATGCTGTTCGTCCGCAACCCGACGGGCGTCTCGCACGCCCCCGCCGAGCACGCCGAGCCGGACGACTGCCTGGCCGGCGTCGAGGCCCTCGCCGCTGTACTGGACGACCTGGCCCGAGGGTAGGGGACCACTATGCGATGGCATGCCGAGCTGGCCTGGCTCGGGGACGGCCTGGCCCGGGACGTCCTGATCGAGGCCGACGGAGAGCGCTTCACCCGGATCGTCCCCGGCGTGCCGGCCCCGCCGGACGCGGTGCGGCTGCGCGGCCTGGCCCTGCCGGGCCTGGCCAACGCGCACTCGCACGCCTTCCACCGCGCCCTGCGCGGCCGCGTGCAAGCGGATCACGGCACGTTCTGGACCTGGCGCGAGCAGATGTACAAGGTCGCGGCCCGCCTGGACCCCGACTCCTACCGCGCCCTCGCCACCGCCGTGTACGCCGAGATGGCGCTCGCCGGGATCAGCTGCGTCGGGGAGTTCCACTACCTGCACCACCGGCCGGGCGGCGACCCTTACGACGACCCGAACGCCATGGGCGAGGCGCTGATCGCCGCCGCCGCCGACGCCGGCATCCGGATCACCCTCCTGGACACCTGCTACCTGACCGGCGGCATCGGCACGCCGCTGGCCGGCCCGCAGCTGCGGTTCGGCGACGGCTCGGCCGGGAACTGGGCCCGCCGCGTCGACGACCTGTACGAGGAGACCGGCAAGCGCGAGCGCCCGCACGCCCGCGTCGGCGCCGCGATCCACTCGGTGCGCGCGGTGCCGCGCGAGCAGATCTGCGCCGTCGCGTCCTGGGCCAAGGAGCGCCAGGCGCCGCTGCACGTCCACCTGTCGGAGCAGCCCGCCGAGAACCAGGCCTGCGAGGACGCCTACGCGATGACGCCGGCGCGGCTGCTGGCCGAGTGCGGCGCGCTCGGCGCCCGCACCGTCGCGGTGCACGCCACCCACCTCACCGCCGCCGACATCGACCTGCTCGGCGGCACCATGACCGGCGTGTGCATGTGCCCGACCACCGAGCGCGACCTGGCCGACGGCATCGGCCCGGCCCGCGACCTCGCCGCCGCCGGGTCGCCGGTCTGCCTCGGCTCGGACCAGCACGCGGTGATCGACCTGTTCGAGGAGGCGCGCGCCGTCGAGCTGGACGAGCGGCTGCGCACCCGCGAGCGCGGCCACTGGACCGCCGGTGAGCTGCTCACCGCGGCGACCTCGGCGGGCCACTACGGCCTCGGCTGGCCCGAGGCGGGCCGGCTGGAGCCGGGCGCCTACGCCGACCTGGTGACGGTCGACCTGGGCAGCGTCCGCACGGCCGGCGCGGGTGCTGACCACGCGGCCGAGGCGGCGGTGTTCGCCGCGACCGCCGCCGACGTCCGCGACGTGGTGGTGTCGGGCCGCGAGATCGTCCGCGACGGGCGGCACCTGCTGGTCCCCGACGTCGCCGCCGCACTGAACGACGCCATCGCCGCCGTCACCCGCGAGGACTGACCCGCCGGGTCAGAGGCAGCCCTCGAACTGGGGGACCTGGATCTCGGCGCGGTCGAGCCCGGTGCCGCCGAACCACTTGCGCACCAGCCCCGCCGCCGTGCCGTCCTGGTACATGCGGGTGATGGCGCGGTTCAGCGCCTCGCAGCCGTCGGGGTCGCCGCGGCGGATGCCGATGCCGGTGTTCTGCTCGCTGATGCGGGCGTCGAGCAGCCGGTAGCCGCCGCCCGCGCGCCGGCTGAGGCCGGCCAGGATCACGTCGTTGGTGGAGATGGCCGCGACCTGCCCCGACTGGATCTTGGTCATGCACTCGTCGTAGGTCGCGGCCGGGACGAGCGTCGCGGTCATCCCGCGCAGCGCGAGCAGCCGCTGGGTGGTGTCCGAGCCCGCCACGGCGCAGAACCGGCGGCCCTTCAGGTCGCGGACCCCGCGCACGCCGCGCTCGCCGGCGCGCACCAGCACGTCCTGGTAGGAGTTGTAGTACGGCCCGGCGAAGGCGATCTTGGTCTTGCGCTCGGGGGTGACCGACAGGGTGGCCAGCACCATGTCGGCGCGGCCGTCCAGCAGCACCGGGATGCGGTCGGCGGCCGGCACCGCGACGAACTCGACCTTGCGCCCGAGCCGGCCCGCGATGTAGCGGGCCACGTCGATGTCGAACCCCTCGAAGGTGCCGTCGGGGCGGCGCAGGCCGAGCCCGGGCAGGTCGGGCCGGACGCCGACCTTCAGGGTCGGCTTGCCGAGCAGCGAGCCGTCCTGCGCGCCCGCGCAGGCCGACAGCGACGCGGCGGACAGGACGGCGCAGGCGAGCAGGCCGCCGACGTGCTTGGGGGGCTTCACGAAGCCGATCTTCGCCTACCGCTTCCCCCGCTTTCAAGGGCCGGGCCCCGGGGACGCCGGTCAGCCCTCGACCGCGGCCTGCTCGGGCGCGGGGGCCGCGGCCTGCCGGGCGGCGGCGTCGCGGGCGGCCGGGATGGCGAGGGCGATCAGCGCGGACAGCAGCGCGACGCCGCCGCCGACCATCAGCCCGGCCCGGAAGCCCTCCTCGGAGGTGAGGGTGTGGCCGCCCATGGTGACGGTCAGCTGGGACAGCACCGCGCCGACGACGGCCGCGCCGACCGAGGTGCCGAGCGACCGCATGAGCGCGTTGAAGCCGTTGGCGGCGGCGGTCTCGTGCAGCGGGACCGAGCTCATGATCAGCGCGGGCATCGCGCCGTAGGCGAGGCCCACCCCGCTGTTGGCGATCATGATGGCGAGCATCAGGCCCCACGCCGAGCCGAGCAGCGCCAGCGCCGCGCCGTAGCCGGCCGCCAGCACCAGGGCGCCGCAGACCAGGGTGAACTTCGGGCCGCGGGCGTTGGTGAGCTTCCCGCCCAGCGGGGAGACGATCATCATCATGATGCCGCCGGGCGCCAGCCACAGGCCCGCCGCGAGCATCGACTGGCCGAGGCCGTAGCCGGTGGCCTCGGGGAACATCAGCAGCTGCGGCACCACCAGCATCGAGGCGTACATGCCGAAGCCGACGAACACCGAGGCGAGGTTGGTGAGCAGCACCCGGGGGCGGGCCGTGGTGCGCAGGTCGATGATCGGCTCGTCGCTGCGCACCTCCCACACGCCCCAGGCCGCCAGGACCACCACGGCGGCGGCGAACAGGCCGAGCGTGGTCGCCGAGGTCCAGCCCCACTCGGCGCCCTTGGAGACCGCGAGCAGCAGGCAGACCAGCCCGGCGCCGAGGCCGAGCGCGCCGGGCGCGTCGAAGCGCTGCCCCCTGGCGCCGGCCGGCACGTCCGGGATCAGGAACCAGATCAGCGCCGCGACCACCGCGGCCAGGCCGGCCGACCCCCAGAACAGCGCGCGCCAGCTGGTGTACTCGGCGATCCCCGCGGCGATCGGCAGGCCGAGGCCGCCGCCGATGCCCATGGACGCGCTGACCAGCGCGATGGCGGAGCTGAGCCGCTCCTGCGGGACCACGTCGCGCAGCAGGGCGATGCCGAGCGGCACCATGCCCATGCCCATCCCCTGCAGGCCGCGCCCAACGATCATCGGCACGACCGAGGACGACAGCGCGCACACCACCGAGCCCGCGACCAGCGGCACCGCGCAGACCAGGAGCATGCGGCGCTTGCCCACCAGGTCGCCCAGGCGGCCGAAGACCGGCACGCAGACGGCCGCCACCAGCAGGGTGACGGTGATGACCCAGGCGGAGTTGCCGGGGGTGGTGTGCAGGATGCGCGGCAGTTCGGCCAGCAGCGGGGTGACCAGCGTCTGCATGATCGCGGCGGTGATGCCGGCCAGGGCGAGCGTGGCGACCACGCCGTTCGCCCTGGTGGAGGGTGGGGGGACGGTCATGAGAGGGGTCCTTGTGCGCCGGCGGCCGGATGGATCTGTGCATCGTACACTTGAAATGCATGATGCACACAATGTGCTCGATGCACGTCCCCGGGCCGGGCGGCGCCCTCTGCGAGGATGGGGGCGGTGCAGGCCCGGCGGGAACAGGAGGCGCAAGGCGCATGGTCAGGCCCACGAACGAGGTCGAGTACGAGCAGATGCTGCTCAGCCGCCACGAGTTCCTGCGCCGCCGGCCCGGGGTGCTGGAGCGCAGCACCTACGTCCTGCTCAGCCGCATCCGCGTCCAGGGCCCGATGTCGATCGGCGAGCTGAGCGACGCCTTCGGGCTCGACGCCTCCACCCTCAACCGGCAGACCGCCGCCGCGATGCGCGCCGGGTTCGTCGAGCGCATCCCCGACCCGGACGGCGGCATCGCCCGCAAGTTCCGCATCACCGACAAGGGCGCGCGGATGCTCGACGACGAGCGCGAGAGCATCGTCCAGGGCCTGGACCGGGTCACGGCCGACTGGTCCGACGAGGACATCGCCACCTTCGCCGCCTACCTGCGGCGCTTCAACACCGACATCGAGCGCCTCAGCGGCCGCCCCTGGCCGCGCCCGGAGTCCGGCTGACGGCCGCCGCCGCCCCTTGATATGCAACCGATGGTTGCGCATGCCTGCCGGGTCGGCTAGCGTGATGCGCAACCGAACGTTGCACGAAGGTGGCGAGCATGGAGCACGGAACGATCGAGCGGGAGATCCACATCGACGCCTCACCCGAGGTCGTCTTCGACGTGGTGAGCAGCCCCGAGCACCTGCGCGAGTGGTGGCCGGACGAGGCGGAGTACCCGGTCGTGCCGGGAGGGTCGGGGCGGATCGGCTTCGGTGACACCTGGATGCGGTTCACCGTCGTCGACGCCGCCCCGCCGCGGCTGTTCTCCTTCCGGTGGACCCACGAGGAGGGGGAGACCGCCGCGCCGGGCAACTCGTTCCTGGTCGTCTTCGAACTGGAGCCCGCCGGGACCGGCACGCTCCTGCGGATGACCGAGAGCGGCTTCCGCGAGCGCGGCTGGGACGAGGCGAAGACCGCCGCCGAGTACGCCGACCACGTCACCGGCTGGGACTTCTACCTGCCCCGGCTGCAGGTGTACGCCCCCAAGGCCGCCGCATGAGCGTGCTGGTGGACGACGACCTGTGGTCGGCGGTCGGCGACCCGACCCGGCGCCGGCTGCTCGACCTGCTCCTGAACGAGGGCGGCGGGACCGCGACCGGCCTCAGCGAGCACCTGCCGGTGACCCGCCAGGCGGTGGCCAAGCACCTGGCCGTCCTGGACCGGGCCGGCCTGGTGCACGCCACCGCCGCCGGCCGCGAGAAGCGGTACCGCGTCGACCAGGAGCGGCTCGCGCGCGCCGTCGCCCAGCTCACCGCGGTCGGCGAGGCCTGGGACGGCCGCCTCCGGCGCATCAAGCGCATCGCCGAGACCATCCAGCGCGAATCACAGCAGTAGAGAGGAACACCGAAATGGCAGACATCCTGCACCGCATCGGCGTCGAGCAGGCCGCGCCGCAGCAGGTGTACGACGCGATCACCACCCTGGACGGCCTGTCGGGCTGGTGGACCGAGAACACCACGGGCGACACCTCGCCCGGCGGCGTGATCCAGTTCCGGTTCCCCCAGGGCGGCTTCGACATGAAGGTCGCCGAGCTCGACGCGGGCCGGCGCGTCCGCTGGGACATCGTGGACGGCCCGCCGGAGTGGGTCGGCACCACCGTGCAGTGGGACCTGCACCAGGAGGGCGACTACACGATCGTGCTGTTCAAGCACGAGGGCTGGCGCGAGCAGGTCGAGTTCATGAACCACTGCAGCACCAAGTGGGCGACCTTCCTGATGAGCCTCAAGCGGCTCGTGGAAACCGGCAAGGGGGAGCCCAGCCCCAACGACGTGCGCATCAGCGACTGGCACTGACCGCGATCCCCGGCTTCGATCATGCAGGGGTTGTTACCCTCCAGCTGCGCATCATCACCGACGGTGGCTGGAGGGTCGATGGAGGCCGTGGCGCGGCACACGTACCTGGACTTCGTTCCCCGGCAACGCTTCCAGCCGGCCCTCGCCCTCTCGCCGGACGCGGGCACGGTGGCCTACTCCGGCAACGCCGGCGGCCACTTCGGGCTCTGGACGATGCCGGCCGCCGGCGGCCCGGCGCAGCGGGTGGCCGAGCTGCCCGGACGGGCCGTCCGGCAGATCGCCTGGACGCCCGACGGCAAGGACCTGGTCTTCACCGCCGACCTTGAAGGCGACGAGCAGTACCGGATCTACCGCGCCGCGGCCGACGGAGCTGAGCCCGTCGAGATCGGCGGCGGCCCTGACTGCCAGCGGATCCTGGCCGCCGCGCCCTTCGACGCCACCGGCCGGTATCTGGCCTATGCCGCCAACGACCGGGACCCGGCCGTCCAGGACCTCCTCGTCCGGGACCTGGACGAGGGCACCGAGCGGCGGATCAGCCCACCGGACGGCGTGGTGTTCGAGCCCACCGGCATCTCACCGGACGGACGGTGGCTGCTGGCCGCCGGTTCCACCTCCAACACCGACGTCGCCGCCTACCTCGTCGACCTCACCGACCCGGCCTCCGAAGCGCGCTGCGTCACCGCCCGCCACGGGCAGGGCATCTTCGCCCCGCGCGGCTGGGCGCCGGATTCCGGCGGCTTCTACCTGCTCACCAACGTGTGGAGCGAGTTCACCGCCGCCGCCTTCCAGCCGCTGGACCGGGACGGCCTGGAGGTGGTGGCCCGGTACGACTGGGACGTCGAGCTCCTGGAGGCCGCCGGCGACACGCTCGCCTGGGCGGTCAACGAGGCCGGGCGGTCGGTGCTGCACCTGCGCCGCGACGGCGTCACGGTGATCCACCCCGGCGTGCCGCCGGGCGTCATCACCGCGCTGGCCCTGGCGCCCGACGGCGGGGGAGCGGTCCTGCTGATCGACGCGGCCACCCGCCCCACCGAGCTGGCCGCCGTCGACCTCGCCGGGGGCTTCCGCTACCTCACCGACGCCCGTCCGCCCGCGCTGCGCGTGATCGACCCCGTCGAACCCGAGTCGATCACTTACCCGGCGTCCGGAGGCAGGGAGGTCCACGCCCTGCTCTACCGGCCCGGCGGCCCCGGCCCCCACCCGGTGGTGCTGTCGATCCACGGCGGCCCCGAAGGCCAGGAACGCCCCGGCTACCTGCGTTCGGGCCTCTACCAGCACCTGCTGAACCAGGGCATCGCGGTCTTCGCGCCGAACATCGCCGGCTCCACCGGCTACGGCATCGCGCACCAGAAGCTCATCTACCGCGACTGGGGCGGCATCGACCTGGACGACCTCGACCACGCCGTCCGCCATCTACGCACCCGCCCGGGCCTGGACGCCGGCCGGATCGCCGCGATGGGCGGCTCCTACGGCGGCTTCGCCGCGCTCTCCTGCGTCGCCCGACTGCCCTACCCGTGGGCCGCCTGCGTCTCCATCTGCGGGCCCACCAACCTGGTCACCCTCGCCAAGGGCGCGCCGCCGACCTGGAAGACACTCGTGCGCACCGTCCTCGGCGACCCCGACACCGACGCCGAGTTCCTCCTGCGGCGCTCCCCGGTCACCCACGCCGGCGCGATCACGGCGCCGCTGTTCGTCCTCCAGGGCGCCCGCGATCCGCGGGTGCCCCGCAGCGAATCCGACCAGCTCGTCTCCCGCCTGCGCGAACGGGGTGTCCAGGTCCGCTACGACGTCTTCCCCGACGAGGGCCACGGCTTCACCAACCGCGACAACGAGCTCAAGGCCTACGGCGAGATCGCCCGTTTCCTCACCGATCACCTCAGGGCTTGCGGCGCATGACCAGCAGGGCGACGTCGTCGTCGGCAGGCGTCCGGCCGATCAGCTCGGCCATGATGGCCGCGCTGACCGCCTCGGGTTCGCCGGCGTAGGCGGCCCGGCACAGGCGGCCGATGCCGGCGATGATGGTGCTGTCGCGCCGTTCCACCAGGCCGTCGGTGTAGAAGCACAACGCGGCGCCCGGCTGCAGGGCGAGGGTGGTGGACCTGCGGTGTTCGGCGCTGAACCCGAGCAGGACGCCGCCCTTGATGTCGAACAGCCTGGCCTCCTCGCCCGGCAGGGCCAGCACGGGCGGGCAGTGGCCGGCCGAGGCGATGCGCATCCGGCCGGTGCCCGGGTCGTAGACCGCGTACAGCACGGTCGCGGTCGCGTCCGGCTCGAAGTGCTGGATCTTGCGGTCCAGCCGCTCCAGGACGTCGGCCGGGTCGGTGGTCTCCAGCGCGTACGCGCGCAGGGCGCTGCGCATCCGGCCCATCACCACCGCGGCCTTCAGCCCGTGCCCCACCACGTCGCCGATGACGATGCCGACCTCGCCCGACGGCAGGGTGAACGCGTCGTACCAGTCCCCGCCGACGGCGGCCGCCCCGGCCCGGTACCGGGCGGCCAGCTCCAGGCCGGGCACGGCCGGCGGCGCGGCGGGCACCAGGCTGCGCTGCAGCTCCAGCGCACCGGCCCGCTCGGCGCGGTGCAGCAGGGACTGCACCGCCAGCGCGACGCGGGCGGCGGCCAGCTGCAGCAGCTCGACCTCCTCGGCGGTGAACCGCCGCGGGCTCAGCGTCCCGACGTGCAGCACCCCCACCAGCGCGTTCTCCGCGATCAGCGGCACCCCCAGCAGCGAGTGCAGCCCGCGCTGCACCAGCAGCGGGTTGAACACCCCGGCGCTGGCGACGTCGGCGATGTACACCGGCCGCAGCTCGGCCGCCACCTGCCCGGCGAACCCCTGCCCCACCGGCACGTGCGCGGCCTGGTTGACCTCTTCCTCGATGCCCTTGGCCGCGGTCGCCACCAGCATCTGCGACTGCTCGTCCAGCAGCAGCACCACCGCGGTGTCCACGTCGAGCACGTGGCGGACCCGCTCCAGCAGGGCGTTCAGGAACTCGTCGACGTCCAGGGACGCGAACGACTCGGTGATCGCCTGAATGTTCGCGAGCTTGCGAGTGACGTCACCCAGATCGCCCGTAGCCTCCTCCACGCCGCCAACCTTACGACCACCCCTGCGTTCCCGGTCCGCGGTTCGTCAGGCCGTTGAGCGGAACGGAAGGGGGAGTGATCGCGCGGCCACGTGCGGTACCGAGACCGCGCGATCACGGAAGGGCGCCGGTACCGAGGGGCTCAGTGCCGCGACGCGGTGAGCCGTTCGCGGGTGAGCCGTTCGACCAGAATCGGCACGAAGTCGCGGATGGGGCGCTCGTCGAAGCGGTGGTAGACCGCATCGATGGTGTGGGTCACCTGTTCGGGCGGGTGGGAATCGGCGAAGGTGGTGGTGAGACGGCGGGTCACTTCCTTCATGGCCTGCTGCTCGCGCACCTCGGGCTCCCCTGCCTGAGCCATGGCGGAATCCCCTTTTCCCTGGGTGTTCGCGGTGTCATTCTCTTCGCGATGTAGGGATACCCAGTGAGCAGGGCGCTATCCGGCGGGACGGGGAGGACGCCGCCGCGGTGTTGGCCTTGATGGCCACGCTGACCAAGGAGACCAGCAGCGCGACGTCGGTCTCGCTCTCCAGCCGGAACCGCACCCACCCGCTGCCCTGCCGCGTCGTGACCATGGCGCACTCTCCGAGAGCACCGTTGATGCGCTGCACGATCGGCGCGGTGAGGTAGAGCTCGGCCTCGTGCGGTCCGTGCAGATGCAGGATCTGCTCGCTGCCGAGCGTGAACGCCCTGCCGGTGCCGCAGTCGGCCCGGCACAGCCGCAGGGCCGGCCAGCCTTTCAGGTGCCGGATCGTGCGGTCGGCCGGCGATGTCCGCACTTCCGGGGTCGCACTCACGCCAGCAGCATCCAGCAGCGGACGGCATGAGGACACCCCCGGCTCCCGAATTGTTATCAGAGTGGTTTCCCAGCCGCTATGTCGATGTCGACGGACCATTGATCAAATATGCTCCGGAACGATCTTTCGCGGATGCCCGTCCGGTCGGGTGCCCGCCGAGGCCGCCCGCCGCCCCGTGGGTACGGCGGCGGGCAGGCTCCGGGCGCGGGGCTGGCGCAGGCGTCCCGCGGCTCGCAGTGTCCTGCTCGTCGGGACCGCATTCCTTCGTACCATGACAATTCCACCGGAGATTCCGGCGGCCGTCCGTAATCGTGGAACCGTTCTAAAAGTCGGGCGCGGCCGGGGACTGTCGTGGGCACAGAAGCGTACGGCGGCCGCTGCCGGTCCGTCGTTGGTGGCGCCGCGCCGGTGTCCTGGCCGATCCGGTAGTTGCGGGGCCGAGGCCGCAGCCTCATCGGGAAGTCCGCTCGCTGGGCGGCCTGCCGTCCGAAGGGGAGAACCGCCGACTTCATAGAGTGATTAAAGGTCTTGCATGGAACATTTGAAGGGAGCCGAATTGTGGTAACGGAAATTAGGCCTAGGCTGGATATAGATGTGCTGGGCATGAACTCTTGAGGTAACGGGAGTTCACCCAAGGCACGGAAGGAGGTGTACACCATGCGTGTTTACGAGCGTCCGACGCTTACCGCGGCAGGTAGCTTCCGCAGGACCGGCCTGGGCACCAACAGAGGCCCCGAAAGGCTCCTCGCCCTCCGGTTCAGCCTGTGAGCAAGCCCCTGAGACGGCGGGTTGCGGTAGCGGTTTCCGCAGCCCCCGTCTTCTGATTCCGGGCGCCAGGAGAGGACGGTCATGGCCGACTGGTTCGTCGTCCTGCCGGACTGCGCCGCGGCGGCCCCCGCCGGCGCCGCGCTGCGCGGCCGCGCGCAAGAGGTCCAGGAGATCGCCCACCCGTCGGGCCGGCCCTGGCTGCTGGGCCACTGGTCTCCCGGCACGCTCGCCGTGGGCGAGGCGGGCCGGGTGAAGATCGCGGTCGTGGGGGAGCACGCGGTCACCGCCGAGCGGCTCGCCGCGGCCGCCCGCCGGACGGACACGATCGCCGGCCTGGACGCGCTGGCGAGGTCCCTGACCGGGAGCGCGCACCTCGCCGCCTCGGTCGCCGGATGCGTACGCGCGCAGGGGACCGTCACCGGCCTCCGCAGGCTGTTCCATGCCCGCGTCGGCGACGTCACCGTGGCCGCCGACCGGGCCGACGTGCTGGCCGGCCTGCTGGAGGCGGACGTCGACGAGCAGCGGCTCGCGGTCCACCTGCTGAACACGTTCGGGATGCATCCGGTGACCGGCGAGCCGGTCTGGCGTCCGGTGACGGCTCTCCGGCCCGCCCACTACCTGGTGCTCGACCAGGCCGGCCGGCCCCGGACCGTCGCGTGGTGGACCGCCCCCGAGCCGGTGGTGCCGATGGCCGAGGGCGCACCCGCGCTGCGGGAGGCGCTGTCCGCCGCGGTCGAGGCCCGTCTGCAGGGGCGGGACGTGGTGAGCTGCGACCTGGGCGGGCTGGACTCGACCTCGCTGTGCTCCCTTGCCGCCCGGAATGGCAGGCGGGTCATCGCCTACACCTCCGACGGTCTCGACCCCATGGGCGAGGACGCGGCCTGGGCCCGCCGCACGGTCGCCGGGCTCGGGAACGAGGTCGAGCACCACGTCATGCCCGGCGACCAGGTGCCGCCCGTGTACGCGGGCATGCGGGAGACCGGCGACCACCTCGACGAGCCGAGCCCGGTCGCCGCCCAGCGCGACCGCTGGCTGGCCATCCCCCGGCTGGCCACGGCACAGGGCTCCACGCTGCACCTGACCGGCTTCGGCGGGGACGAGCTGCTCGCCGGCTCGCCCGCGCACCTGCACACGCTGATGCGCACGCACCCCCGGGTCGCGTGGCAACGCGTGCGCGGCTTCGCCGCCCAGCGCCCGTGGCCGTACCGGGAGACGCTCCGGCAGCTGCGGGACGGCAGCACCTACCGGGCGTGGCTCGCCCGGGCCGGCGACGGGCTCACCGACCCGCCGCCCCCCTTGGAGACGCCCACCCTGGGCTGGGGCACACCGCCGCGCCTGCCCCCGTGGGTGACACCGGACACGGTGCGGGCGGTGCGGGAACTGATCCGCGCCGCGGCCCGGACCGCCGAGCCGCTGGCCGGGACGCGCGGACAGCACGTCGAGCTGGAGGCCATGGGCGGCTCGGCCCGCATGGTGCGGCAGCTCGGCCAGATGACCGCCCCGCTCGGGCTCGCCGTCGCCGCCCCGTACTACGACGACCGCGTGGTCGAGGCCGGCCTGGCGGTGCGGCCGCAGGACAGGATCACCCCTTGGCGGTACAAGCCGCTCATCGTCGAGGCGATGCGCGGGATCGTCCCCGGCGAGTCCCTCACCCGCCACACCAAGGACAGCGGCGACCACGCGGTGGAGACAGGGCTGCGGGAGCAGCGGGGCGAGCTGCTGGCCCTGTGCGAGGACTCGCGGCTGGCCCGCATGGGCTTGATCGACGCGGACGCGCTGCGGGAGGTGTGCTCCCGGCCGCTGCCCCCGGACCTGCAGTTCGACGCGCTGTTCCAGACCGTGGCATGCGAAGTGTGGCTGCGCGCACAGGAGGCCGCCGCCATCCCCGCCTGAGGGAGACCGATCATGACGCTCAAACTGCGCGACGGCGTGTTCACCGCCGACACCGAATACGGAATCGCCCTTCTCGACGAGGACCACGACCAGTACTGGACCCTCAATCCCAGTGCCGCGATCATCCTGCGGACCCTGTTGAACGGCGGCACGGACGACGACGCCGTACGGTCGCTCACCGACGAGTACGCGGTGGACGGCGCGAGCGCCCGGCAGGACGTGCGGGACCTGGTCGGTGAACTGTGCGCGGCGGGGCTCGCCGAGGAGGAGGGTGCGGGACGGCGCGGCCCGCGCCGGTGGCGACTGGGGAAGGCCCGATGAGCACACCGGAGGCCATCTACCACCGTCCGCGCTCGGTGCCGTTCCGGCGCCGGATCCTGGTGCGGGTCGTCGTGGGCGCCGCGCGGCTGCTGGCCACCCAGCGTCCCCGCCGCATCCGCGCCGTACTGGACGCCCTGCGCCGCGGCGCCCGCCCGGCGACCGTGGCGCAGACCCGGGCGGCCCGCGACGACGTGGTCGCGGTCAGCCTGGCGTGCGGCGGCAGGGAGGGATGCCTGCCCCGGTCCCTGGCCACGGCCCTGCTGTGCCGCCTGCACGGCCGGTGGCCCACCTGGTGCGTGGGCGCGCGGCGCCTGCCGCCCTTCGGCGCGCACGCCTGGGTGGAGGCGGAGGGGGTGCCGGTCGGCGAGGACTATCCGCCCGACTACTTCCGGCCGCTGGTGACCGTGCCGGCCGTACGCCCGGACCGGTGAGCGCCGGCCCGCGCGACATCCTGCGGCTGCTGCGCGGGCACCGCAGGTGGGTCGCCCTCGCGGTGCTGCTGACGCTGGCCGCCACCGCGCTGAGCCTGGTCCAGCCGCTGCTGGTGAGGCGGGTGATCGGATCGGCCTCGCCCGGGCCCGTCATCGCGCTGCTGATCGGCCTGTTCGCCGCCCAGGTCATCGTGCAGGGGCTCGCCCAGTACATCGTGGCCCGGGCCGGCGAGGGCATCGTCCTCGGCATCCGGCTGCGCCTCGTCAGGCACCTGCTGCGGCTGCCGATGGCCGCGTACGACCGGCACCGCGTCGGCGACCTCCTCTCGCGCACCGGCACCGACAGCACCACCCTGCGGCTGCTCATCGCCGAGGGCCTCACCGACGCGCTGACCGGCGCCATCACCCTGGCCGGGGTGGTGGCGCTGATGCTGTGGCTCGACTGGCTGCTGTTCCTGGTCGTGCTGGCCATGGTGGCTCTCGCCGCGGTGATCGTGGCCGTGGTGCTGCGGGGCATCGGGGTCGCCTCGCTGGACGCCCAGCGGGCGGCCGGCGCCATGACCGCCGACCTGGAACGGGCGCTCACCGCGATCCGCACCGTCCGGGCCAGCCGCGCCGAGGACCGCGAGACCGACCGCATCGCGGCCGGGGCCCGGTCGGCGTACGAGGGCAGCCTCCGGATGGCCAGGCTCGACGCGGTGGTGACGCCGGCGATCCAGCTGGCCGTCAAGGGGTCGTTCATCGTCGTCCTGCTCATCGGCGGGCTGCGCGTCGCGGGCGGGAAGGGCTCGCTGGCCGACCTCGCCGCGTTCCTGCTCTACATGATCTACCTGGTGGGGCCGGTCGGCATGCTGTTCCAGTCCCTCAGCACCATGCAGCAGGGCGTGGGCGCGTACCGCCGGGTCACCGAAGTGATGGCCATCCCCACCGAGCGGGACGCCGCTCCCCGGCCCGCCTCCCCGGTGCCCGCGCCGCCGCTGCTGGAGTTCCGCGACGTGTGGTTCCGCTACGAGCCGCACCGCCCCGTCCTGCGCGGGCTGAGCTTCGAGGTGCCGCCGAAGACCCACGTGGCGCTGGTCGGCCACTCCGGCGCCGGCAAGTCCACCGTCTTCGCGCTCATCGAGCGCTTCTACGACCCCGACAGCGGCCGCATCCTCCTGGACGGCCGCGACCTGCCCGCCGTCGGCCGCTCCGAGCACCGCACCCGCGTCGGCCTGGTGGAGCAGCACACCCCGGTGATGTACGGGACGCTGCGCGAGAACCTCACCTACGCCGCCCCGGAGGCCGGCCCGGAGGAGCTGGCACGGGTCGTCGAACTGGCCCACCTCACCGAGCTGCTGTCCCGGCTGCCGCACGGCCTGGACACCGACGCCGGCGAGCACGGCATGGCGCTGTCCGGCGGCGAACGCCAGCGGATCGCGATCGCCCGCTCCCTGCTCGCCCGCCCCGAGCTGCTGCTGCTCGACGAGCCGACGGCCCACCTGGACGCGGCGAGCGAGGAGGCGCTGCGCCGCTCGATCCGGGAGACCGCCGGCGAGTGCGCGCTGCTGGTCATCGCCCACCGGATGTCGACCATCCGCGCGGCGGACCTCGTCCTCGTCCTGGACGAGGGCCGCATCGTCGCCACCGGCGGCCACGACGAACTCCTCGACACCAGCGACCGCTACCGGGCCCTGCTGGGCGAACACGCCGGGCCCTGAGCGCGGGCTTGTCACCGCGCGACCAACCTCCGATCCCGAGTTGCTCAGTCGTCTCCTAGTGAACGAAACACTGTGTGGTACAGACTGTGGTTCGCCAACGGCGTGCGAAGGCGCCGCACGCCACTCACCCCCCGCCATGGAGGACTTCACCCATGCCGAACCGAAGCACGGTCCTGACCGGCGCGCTCGCCACCACCGCCCTGCTGGCGATGATGTGCCAGCCCGCCCACGCCGCCCCGCGCGAGTACGACTACAGCGGCACGGCCCAGACCAAGATCACCGGACTGGGCGCCGACATCGCCTTCACGCCCACCACCGCCAAGGTCGACGCGGACCTGGAGACCGGCGAGGTCTCCGCGGTCAAGATCTCCGTGCCGGAGGCGCGCAGCAACTTCAACCTGTTCGGGGTCCTGCCCACCAACATCAAGGTCAAGATCACCCAGGCCGGCGCCTTCACCGGCACCCTCAAGTCCGGCACGGCCGACATCACCGGCGCGGTCGACATCCAGATCCTGGAGACCGGGCACTTCGGCATCCCCATCCCGCTGCCGGACTGCAAGACGACCAAGCCCGCGCAGCTCCACCTCACCTCGCAGGGCGCCTTCGACCCGGCCACCGGCGGCACCCTCACCGCCAAGTACCAGATCCCCGAGGTGTCATGGGGCTGCCTCTTCGACACCCCGATCATCAACGCCCTCGTCGGCGGCAAGGACAACCCCCTCACCATCAAGCTGAGCGCACAGAACTGACGACGGCGAACCGCCTGTGACCGAACGCCGCTCGAACAAGGTGATGGGCCCGCCGCCCTCCGGCGGGCCCATCACCGCCGAGCCGCGTCCCTGCCTTCACCCGGGGCCGCGTGCCCCAGTGGCGCCGCGACCAAGGGCTTCGACCGCTCGGGCCTGATCCGATACACCCGGCTTCAAGCCGGGTGTACCGCCCGCCTGGCCACCGTCCAAGTGCATCACCGGCCCGCACATCCCGCGCGAACCCGATGACCTGCGCACCCCCGCCCGAGCGGTGGCCCGCCGACGGGCATATCCACAGGTCACCGCGGAAGCGAAGATCTTCACACGATCTACTCACCTAGTGTGATCGAGCGGACGCGTGCGGATATGACAGGGGCACAGCCAGTGCTCATCGGCGTAGGGAGACCCGATCATGGTGATCGCCGGAAAAGCCCTGCCCTTCGGTGCGTCCTGGTCGCCGCAGCGGTGCTCTGCCCCGGCGGCTCATCCAGCGCCGGCACGCTGATCGGCGTGCTCCGACCGATACCGAAAGCGCGAGGGCGCCGCGTGCGAGCGGCTGTGGCGCAACAGCCGGCGCTGCAGGACGAACCCGCCCTGCGCGCCGCGCCTGCCAGAGGCGGAGCGGCCGGACGACATGACAAGGAGTCCACCGTGCACCACGCCGCATCCGTGCCGAGCACGTCCGAACCCGACGAGATCGGTGCCGAGTCCCCGCCCGGCAGCGGGAGCGAGGTCGAGGTGGAGCCGTGCGGGGAGCGTTCGGCTCAGCTCCTGGCCCGGGGCCGCCATCTGGTGATCCAGGTCAGTCCCGGCAATCCCTACTTCTCCACCGTCCGCCTGGCGGTGATGTTCGGCTGGGCGGCCCGCCGGTTCCAGGGCGTGGACGTGGTGATGTCGGACCTGGAGATGACGGCGGCCACCTATCTGGGCCAGGGCCGTCCCGAGCACCGGGCGCGCAAGAAGGCCAAGGCCGACGTGCGGCAGATGAAGCACCGGATCGAACGCGCCCTGCGCCGGGCGGGCGATCCGGGCGTCCGGGTCAGCGAGTTCGGCGACTGGGCGGACGCCCCTGCCTATCGCCGGGCCTGCGCCTACCTCGACGAGGCCATCGCCGACCCCGGATACGGGCCCATCTACCGGGACGACACCCGGATCGCGCTGAAGGCCGGCATGCCCGAAGGCTGGGAACCCACCGACGCCCAGCTCGCCACCGGCCTGGTCCACAGTTACAAGGCCCTGCCGTTCGCTCTGAACGCCCCCGAGATCCTGGGCGTGCCCGAAGCGGTCACCACATCCAGCCGTCCCGCCGAACACGTCACCTACTTCTTCACCGGCGGCGCCAAGTACACCGCCTTCCCCGGCCAGGGCTACACCGCTTTGCGTACTTGTGAATGACCCCGCATGCCGGCTCTAAGGCCACGTGGTGACGGGCGCGTGTGGCGCGCCAGGCAAATGCCGGCCTAGGGCAGCCACGGATGCCCCGCCGGCCGATGCGCCGGCCACCCACGGTGGGCAGCGTTCCAGCGACCGGGCGCAGAGCGCCCGATGCCCGGCCGAGCGCCAGAGCACACGGTGATGTCACGGGCGTGCCCTCTTGCCCGGCCACAGCGTCTTCCACCGCCGCTGCCCGGAGCGGGACACCGGGCGAGAAGCGAGCGGTCCGTTCGGTGGTTGTTCCGGGCGCTTCACGCCTCTTGGTCTGCTGGCCGGCAGGGCAACTCATCACCTCTTGGCGACACCCTTTCATTACTATGCGTAACTCTTCGACTGCATAGAGTCGGGAACTTTGCTGGATGACCCTGACTCAAGGAACGCGAGGGACGCAAGATGCTCCTGCCACGGATGGCCGCCGTCGCGGGCGCCGCCGTCATGACCGCCATGACGGCGCCCGCTTACGCCGCGCCCGCTCCCGCCTACACCTACACCTGCGACCGCACTTTCACCGGGAACAAGCACAGGGGGATGGGCTGGCTGAACTGCACCGCCACGCCGAGCAACGCTCCCCGCAAGGGGCCGATCGACGGCACCTTCCTGATCAAGCCGAAGGCAGGCTCCGGTCCCAAGCTGAAGTGCACGAAACGGCCGCCGGACTACTACCCGGCCGGGCACGCGGACCTGCCCGAAAGCGTCACCGGGACCTACTGCGTCCCCTTCTGAGCCCCGCCACGGCGCGGGTCCGCGTCCCGACGACTCATGACGGCACGATGGAAGGCAGGCCGATGACCTCATCGCAGGGCCAGGGCGAGCGGATGTTCACCGAGGACACCGAATCGTTCATCCAGGGCGGCGAGCAAGGCGAGAAAGCCCGCGCGAAGGTGTGGGAGAAGCGTCCGCATCGCACCACGCCGGGACGGGATCCCAAGGCCCATGAGCTGCACGTGTGCATGGGGCTGAACGCCTGCGCCGGCCTCGGGCGCGACGGCACCGGCTGGATGGCCGGCACCGGCCAGTGCGCCACGGTCTTCCACGAGTGCCACGGCGCCAACGAGTGCCGTGGCCAGGGCGGCTGCGGCTACACCGGCCACGAGGCCGAGCAGGCCATCCCCGGCGCCCAGCACTGCCGCTACTCCGGCAGCTGCGCCAGCCCGATCAACATCAGCCGGGTGCACGCGGCCGGGCCCTTCCGGGGCACCAGCGTGTGGAAGCGCGCCCGCAAGGTGTTCGAGCAGCGCATGTACGAGGCGGGCGTCCCGTTCGGCCCGTCGCCGGGCGAGGGGTACCCCGACGACCTGGTCCCCTCGTACGAGCCCGGCCGTGTCGAGGAGCTGAAGAAGAAGTGACGGCCGCCCCCTCGTGCACCGAGGACCGACTCGGCGCGGCGGCGGGCTCCGGGCTGGGGCTGGGGTTGGGGCTGCGTTCCTCGCACCTGCCGCACGTGCTGTCGGCGTGGCCGCCGGTGGAGTGGTTCGAGATCATCTCCGAGAACTTCATGGACTCCGGCGGCTACCCGCGGCACGCCCTGGACCGGATCGCCGAGCGGTACCCGGTGGTGATGCACGGGGTCTCGATGTCGGTCGGCGGCACCGATCCGCTGGACATGGACTACCTGCACCGGCTGCGGAGCCTGGCCGGCTCGATCGGGGCGCGGTGGGTGTCGGACCACGTGTGCTTCACGGGCGTGGCCGGGGTGAACACCCACGAGCTGCTGCCGATCCCGTTCACCGAGCGGTCCCTGCGGCACCTGGCCCGGCGCGTCCGCGTCGTCCAAGACGTCCTGGAACGGCCGCTGGTGCTGGAGAACCCCAGCACCTACGCCGCCTTCGCCCACTCGACGATGCCCGAATGGGAGTTCCTGGCGCGGCTGTGCGAGGAGACCGGATGCCGGCTGCTGCTGGACGTCAACAACGTCTTCGTCTCCGCGACCAACCACGGCTTCGACCCCGAGGAGTACATCCGGGCGCTGCCCCACGACCGGATCGCGCAGATCCACCTGGCGGGCTCCGCCGACAAGGGGACCCACCTGATCGACACCCATGACCGGCCCGTCGCCCCGCCGGTGTGGCGCCTGTACCGGCTCGCCACCGCCCTCAGCGGCCCCGTTCCGACGCTCCTGGAGTGGGACGACCGCCTCCCCCCGTTCCCCGAGCTGCTCGCCGAACTCCACAAGGCCCGCTGGTACCTCGGCACGCCCGCCTCCGACACCGGCCGGAGCGACACAACGGCCTCGGCGGTGTCCATCGCGGCCGCCCGCCCCGCCGTCCCTGACCGGGCGCCATCGCTGGCGGCGGCCCAGCGCTGGCTGCGCGACGCCATCGTCGCCCCCGCCGGACCCGCCGAGGCGGCCGCCGCGATGCTGGCGGACGCACCGCCGCTCAGCGCCGAGCGGCGCCTGGACATCTACCGGCACGGCTACCGCGAACGGCTGCTGGAGACGATGCGCCACCAGTACCCGGCGCTGCGGAACCTGCTCGGCGCACAGCTGTTCGACGAGTTCGCCGCCGACTACCTGGACGCGCGGCCGTCCCGCACCTACACCTTGGCGCGGCTGGGCGAGGGGTTCGCCGACCACCTCGACGCCCGCCGCCCCGACCGCGCATCGGCACGCGAGCCATGGATCGACATCATGATCGACCTGGTGCGGTACGAACACGCCTTCGCACAGGTCACCGACGGCCCCGGCCTGGAAGGCCGAGCAGGACCGCCGGCGCCGGTGCCGCCCGCCGGAACCCTGTCGGCGACGGCAGCACCCTGCCTGCGGCTGCTGCGGGCCTGCGCGCCGGTGCACCGCTACCACGCCGACGTCCGCCGGGACCTGCGCCCGCCGCCGCCCACGCCCGAACCGGCCTACCTGGTGCTGTTCCGGCGCGACTACCGCGTCATCACCACACCGCTCCCCGCCGACGCCTTCGCCCTGCTGGACGCTCTGACGCAAGGGGAGTCCCTCGAACACGCGGCAGCCGCCGGCCCGATCGACCTCGGCCAGGCCCACCGCCATCTGCGCGACTGGGCCGCTCGCGGCTGGGTTGCACCGTCCGCCGCGGAACAGAAGAACCCGCCCGCATCCAGCGCCCTCAAGGAGACCACACCGTGAGCAACGACGCTCCCGCTTCCGACGGCGGCTCGTTCCTGCCGACGATCCTGACCGCCAACCCGGTGGACGCCACCGAGGGCGTCACCACCAAGGACGACCTGTGCAACCACCTCATCCAGGCCGCGGCCGTGGAGACCCAGACCATTCCCATGTACCTGTACGCCCTGTACTCCATCGGCGGCCAGGGACACTCCCGCTGGGACCCCGGCATGGGAGCCCAGCGCCTGATCCGCAGCATCGTCATCGAGGAGATGCTCCACCTGTGCCTGGTGCGCAACATCCTGGTGGCGCTGGGCTTCGGCGACAAGGTGAAGTTCTACGACGAGGACTTCCTGCCCGACTACCCCGAGTACATGCTGCACCGCCACCCGCCGCTGCTGCTGCGGCTGAGCCGCTGTGACAGGGCACTCGTCAGAAAGGTCTTCATGGAGTTCGAACGCCCCCACCCCGCAAAGGGCGAGGGCGCACCACCCCGCAAGGGTCAGTACTCCACCATCGGCGAGTTCTACAAGTCCATCTGCGCGGGCCTGGAAAAGCTCAACGACCAGTACGGCGAGGCCCTGTGGAACGGCAACCGCCCCGACCTGCAGTACACCGCCGCCTACTGGAACAAGGACGGCGGCGGGGACACCCTCCTGGTCGAGGACCTGAAGACCGCCCACCAGGCACTGAAGATGATCATCGACCAAGGGGAGGGGGCCGAGCAGATCAACCCGTCGGTGCCGATCGACCCTCTCAACCCCAGGCCCGGCCTGGACGAGCTGCCGCACTACACCAAGTTCCAGCGCATCGCCGACGGGATCGAACCGATCGGCCCGACCTGGAAGGTCCCCACCGACCCCAAAGGCGCCCAGTACATCGACGACAAAGCGGCCACCAGCATCAACAAGCTGTTCAACGCGGCGTACTGCTACGTGCTCCACCTGATCGACGTCCTCTACACCACCCCCTCGACCGACGTCGTCCGGGGAAAGCGCAGTAAGCGCTACGGATACGAGCGGCAGTTCGTCTCCGCCATGCAGGGGCTGCTGGCCAACATCGCCGAGATCATGGTGGCCACCCCCTTCAAGACCGGCCCGCTGGCCGACCGCAAGCTCCAGATCGCCCCGACCTTCGAATACGTAAAACTGCCCTCCAAGGACAAGAAACAGCACCTCATCAAGCTGTGCGACGAGGCCATCCCCCACTTCCCGCAACTGGGCGGCGACAACAGCGTCCGCTGGCTGCTGGACAAGATGCCCGACATCTGACCGAACAGCCGGGCGGTGCGACCCACATGCGGAAACAAGACCGCGAAGCACCGACTCGGCCCAGGGCGGGCGCCAGGGAACGCCACAACATCCCGGTCGCTTCGGCTGTACTTTCCAAGCCGCGTGCCGGCCTGCCTAGGCCGGCACGCGCCTACGTCACGGACCTGGCGACGATGTGGATTCTCTGCGCCTGCTCGCCCGGCGCGCCGCTGCTCCTCCAAACGCAGGGGGGTTCTAGCGGCCCACGCATGGAAGGACCGGCCCCAATTGTGGCCATGGCCGGTCTTGTCCAACGAGCAGCACGCCTATGACAGCTCCCTCCAAGCGCGCCTGCGCCGGATCGGAAGCATCCACTACCCGATGACGTGTTCGGCCGCTCTCATAGCCCCGCTTCTTCGACTGACCGGGCCCGGGGTTCTCGCCGACAGCGCCAGGCGGAGACAGGGAGCGTAGCGGCGCAGGCCAGGCCGTGTGGGAGTACGGCGGCGAGATGCCTTGGATCTGCGGCGGCGTCGCCGTCTTGGCGTTGGCCGAGGCCGATGAGCTTGGCGGTCTTTTTTGCTCCTTTCTTGGGCCCACCGGTATGCGTCTTTAAATATCGGTTGCTGTGATGTGAGGGAGAGGGCGCGCCATCGGCGAGGCCATTTATTTCCGCAGCGATCTGAGATGTGGTCTGCTATGGGTGAGAAGCCCAGCGAGAGCAAGAAGTCCCAGGTGACGGTCAAGAGAGTCCGTGATGTCCTTGGGGTCATGCAGGACGGTGCGACCTTTAAGATCCCGCCGGAGCTGAACACCCTCGCCGAACTTGTGAGTGTGGAGGAACTTGCGCGGTGGGCATCTGGTCAGGCGAACCAGCAATTGGTGCCCCCGTTGACCGGTGCGAAGATAGATAAGGAGCGTCTGTGCGTCAGCGGTAAGCTGAAACTGGCGGAACGCGAGTTCGATGCGACCCTCACCTTTCTCCCTGAATCCTCCGAGAAGGAGGAAGAGAAGGGAGACTCGAAGGGCGAGGCCGCGGATCCTGGTGGCACGGAAAACAAAAGCCAAGGTCAAGGGGATGGCGACGGAGTTGCCAAGATCGACGATGCGGCCGGGGTCGACGGCGTCGAGCTGGCGATCTCCCTGGACCTGGACGACGAGTCCGGACGTTCGACCAGGGCCGCACGGTTCGCCTTCCTGACCTCGCTGGGCATCACCTGTCTCTGCCTGGCGTATGAACGCCGGAAGGACAAGAAGTACCGCCTTACCGCGCGGACCGACCTCGGCACCGCCCCGTCCGGCGGGCAGGCCTTGGGTACCGCAAAGCGTGTGAAATTGTCGTTGATCGCGACTCTGGACGGCGGAGCCGAAAAGACCCGGTTCACATTCCATTGCGCGGTTCCCAAGGGCGGCGACCTGACGACGGCAGACATCGCCCAGGTGCTGGGCATCAAAGAGGGGCTTGGGCGCGACGAACAGGACCGTCCGCTGACGGACAGCATTCCGGTCTCCCTGCCGTTGGTGACGGGCGGGTTCTGCCTGCTGTTCGATGCGAAGAAGTCCCAGGTCGCCGTGTGGCCGGATGCGGCGCCGAAGGACGACACCTCCCTGCGGGGCATCTGGACGATATTCGTCCTGGGCGGTAAAGCAGAGAAAAAGGAGAAGGGCGGGTCTGAAGAAGATCAAGGCGAAAGATGGGAGGCGGCCCCCAAAAAGAAGGGGAAGGGGAAGGAGAAAAAAGGCAAGAAACGATACGTGTTCGCGTTTCGTTTGCTGGTACCCGCTGATCAGGCGCGGCTGTCGAAGTTCGCCTTCCTGCAGAACCTGCTGCCTGCCGACCTCGATGTGGCCTTCACCGGCGCGCATATGATCGCCTCGTCCGCCTCGCTGTCCCAGCAGGACATCGAGGCGATGAACGCTCTCTTCGGTACCGGCTCTTCCGCGGAGCCGGGAGACGAGAGCCCGGACGAAGGCAGCCGTCGTCTCTCCGCTCTCGCCGAACCGGCCGGCGCCGACGGCGGCGCGGCCTTGGCGGCGGCCCATCGAGAACCGGGGCACTACGCCGAGACTCCGGCCAAGGAGACCGGCCCCGAGCAGAACTCCAAGGGCCAGGCGGCCCCGGCCCCGAGCGGCGCGGTGCCGTTGCCGGAAAAGATCAAGATCACCGGTGGGCTCACCCTGGTGGCGCACCTGACCCTCGGCAAGACCGACCGCCAGGTCCCGCTGCGCTGGCGACGCCGCAAGCCCTCGGCAACGGGCGCGGCGGCCGTCGGGGCGGGGACCGGTGCCGCGGGCGCTTTCGCCGATCCCACCCCGGATGGCGGAAAGAGCGCGGACGAGAGCGGACAGGGCAAGGACGAGGCGCCGAGCGCACAGGTCGAGCACACCGTCGGACCGCTGCATGTGCGGCGCGTCGACCTGCGGTACACGCCAGGGCGGCTGGCCGTCGTCATGGACGCCGCGCTGGTCGTCGCGGGGTTCACCCTGGACACCGCCGGGCTGGGCATCACCTGCAAGGTCGGCGCGCAGGGGCTGAAGTTCGACTCGGTGAGCCTGGACGGCCTGGGGGTCGCCTATGACCGGGACCCGCTGGTGCTGGCCGGTGCCCTGGTCCAGCAACGGGAGAACGAGCAGGTCGAATGGGGTTACCAGGGGCTGGTGCTCATCAAGGCCACCAAATGGGGCCTGATGGCCGTGGCGTCCTACCAGAAGGCCAAGGGGAAGAGCGCGACCTTTCCCTCATTGTTCGTCTTCGGTGAGCTGCAGGCCACGATTCCCATCGTGCCACCCATCAACCTGAGCAGTCTTTGCGCCGGGTTTGGTTACAACAGCGCCGTCCGGCCGCCGGAGCTGGACGAGGTTCTGGAGTTCCCCTTCATGGCCGGTGTGGCCGGTAGCGAGGATCTGCGCAGCAAGAAGAAGAAGCCCAAGGCCAAGAAGCCCGCGGCCCACGGTGAACAAAAGGCCCGCAAAGGCGGCAAGGAGGGCAAGGACGGAGACAAGCCCGGAAAGGCCGGCGGCAAGGGCGCGCTGGAGCCGACGAAGGTGCTCAAGGACCTGACCGAAGGCGAAGCCCCCTGGCTCAGGCCGGCCAGCGGGCAGATCTGGCTCGCTGCGGGTCTGGGCATGGAGGTCGCGGAACTCGTCCAGATCAAGGCCATGCTCCTGGTGCAGTTCGGCGGCGACATCGTGGTGGCGCTACTGGGCCGTTGCGCCGCCGAGTACCCCACGTCCGGAAGGCCTTACGCCAAGGTCAAGCTGGGTTTCCGTGCGATCTACCAGCATTCCGAGCGGATGTTGGCGATCTCCTCGGTGCTGTCGGAGGACTCCTGGATCGGCCACGAGGACTGCAGGCTCACCGGCGGGGCGGCGTTGTCGCTGTGGCTGCCGGGAAGCCGGCATGAGGGCGACTTCGTGTACACGCTGGGCGGCTACCACCCCGACTTCACGGCCCCCGACCACTATCCGCAGGTGCCGCGGCTGGGGCTGGAATGGAAGATCGGCGACGCGGTGGTGGTGCGTGGCGGGATGTACCTGGCCCTCACCCCCGATGCGGGCATGCTGGGCGGGCGTTTGGAGATCGTCTATGACGCCGGCGGGGTGCGGGCCTGGATGACCGCGTCGTTCGACGTGTTCGTGCGGTGGGCGCCGCTGTTCTTCGAGGCCCGCATCGCCGTCACCGTCGGCGCCTCCTACACCGCGTGCATCCTCGGCTTCTGTGAGGCGCTGCGCATCGAACTCGGCGCCAGGCTGGAGCTGTGGGGGCCTCCGATCGCGGGACGGGCCCATCTGGACATCGGCCCGTTCACGGTCACCGTCAAGCTCGGCGACGACCGGGTACTCGCGCCGCCTCCGCCGCTGAGCTGGGCCGAGATGCGAAAGCAGTTGCCCGATGCCGCGTTGCAGATCGCTGCCACCGACGGCCTGCTGCTGCCGTCGGCCGGGGCCGGCGCTGCTTCTTCCAACGCGGCCGGGGCCGGCACCGGCTCCGCTGACCAGAGCATGCCTTGGCGGGTCAGCACCGACGGGTTCAGCTTCACCACGGGCTCGGCCGTACCGCTGACCGGGAGCGAAGGATGCGTGGGCGTTGCTCCGGGCGGCAACACGGACAGCGGCCTGAACATCCGGCCGATGGGCCTTTGCAACGCGCAGTCGATCCACACCATCACGCTGAAGCCGCATCCTCAGAACGCCGATCACGCCGACCACGCCGACCACGCCGACCACGCCGACGAGCAGATCTACTGGGCCGATGATGCGGCAGCGCTGACCGAGACGTCGGAGAACGGCAAGCAGTGGTTCGCCGAAGCGGTGTACCGGCCGGTGCCGCGCGCACTATGGGGCAAGCCCGATCTGGACCGTATGCGTCGGCCCGATCCTGATGCCCCGCTGGAGAAAGCCTGGATGGGGATGCGGGTGACGATGGCAGCCCCCGTCCCCAAGGGGCGCTGCTACTCGGTTCAGTTGTCGGAATTGAATCTCCAGACGAAGAAGCACTGGATCAACCCGCTTTTCCGCACATCGCAGGCAGGCAGGGGCGGAGAACCGACGGGCGAAGAGCGCAGTCCCGACGTCGGCGAGCCGTTCCGCAGTTCTTTGTGCCGTCATCTGACCGCTCTGGCGTCGTCTCCCGTCCCACCCGCGACCTGTCCGCCGCCGGCCGGGCCACCTCCGGTCCCGGCTCAGGCCCACTGAACGAACCGCTCACGTCCAGGAGATGAGCCAGTGAACAGCGACAGGACACAGGCGCCCGCAGGGAGGGTGGAGATGACCGGAGAAGACGACCCCTGGTTGACCTTCGTCGACAATCTCATTCCGGCGAAGACCGCCGGCACCTACAAAATCACCGTGGAACACAAGCTGGAGCAGAGCAAGAAGAGCGCTGGAAAACTTGCGGACAGCAAGGATTACTTCAGGACGCGCACCCAGCATTTTGAGGTCGTGGGAGCGCGCTTCACCCTGGGCCCGCAGGAGGTGCACGGCGCCTACCCGCCTCCAGGAACGACCGGCGCTTACGGTGACCTGCTTCCCCATGTGGCGCTTGAACGCCGTGTCCTGCCCTGGGAGCGGCGGCTCGATATCCATAGCAGGATTTCCGATAAGTTCTCCGCGAAGGACTGTGAAGTCACGCCCTGGATGGCACTCCTGGTATTCGCCGAAGGCGACCTTCGCAACGATCCTCAAGCGCTGGGTTGTACCGATACCTGTACGGTCGAGCAGTTCATGAAACTGAACGGCCTGAAGCTGACCTGCTCCGCGGAAGAGGCGAAGACGACTGTCGCCACCGTCTCTTTGCCGGCGTCGCGACTCAGGACCCTGGCGCCTCGGGTCGAGGAGTTGCGCTTTCTGGCCCATGTCCGAAGCCCGCTCAACGACAGCGGCTGGGAAAGCGGATCAGAGGCGGCCGGTGCCGGGCCGAAGGGCCAGGAGTTGCGGCGGGATCAGGAATACGCCTTCGTCATGGCCAATCGTCTGCCACGCGCCGGCGAGGGCCGGGCCGGCAGGTACGTCGCCCATCTCGTCTCGCTGGAAGGGCACGAAAAGCTCCTCGCCGGCATCGGCGAGGACACCGGTAAATGCCCGCCGCCAGGCGACAAGCCGGTGCATCTGGTGTCGCTCTACTCGTGGTCCTTCACGTCCGTGCCCGACTCCAAGCCTTCATTCGAAGGTGTTGTCGAGGGCTTGCTCGCCCTACCTGCAGGCGGCGATGCCGCATCGCTGCTGCTCCAGGGACCTCCGGTCGACACAGCACCGATGCCGCAGGACGTCCCCGGTGTTCCGGCTGCCGTCAAAAACCAGGTAGTACAGCATGTGCGACGCCGGCTGGCCCAGGGTTATGTCCCGCTGATGCACTATGACGACACTCACGATCGGGCGCCCCGGACAGAGGTGACGTGGTATCGGGGCCCACTGATCCCCTACGCCGAGGAGGGGCAAGCCCGGCAAGGGAAGAGTTTCGAATGCGAGACCAATGCGCTGGACTATCGGCGGCGCAGTGACGAACTCGACATGGTCGGTTACGCGGCCGCATGGACGCTGGGACGTGGCCTGGCGCTGGCCGACGAGGAATTCGCCACAGCGGTCGCCGGCTACCTGGACGCCTGCCGCGCGGAGTGCGCGCAGTTCGCCCAGAGCCGCGAGGTCATCGACCCGGCCGCCTTCTTCTCGGCTCCGGCGCCGGCCGGGCCGGAACACGGCCACGCCGACGACACCGGGCATCTGGGCCGTCGAAGGGCGGACGACGATCCAGGCGATGACCGCGGTGCCGGTCGGCCCGGTGGCGCGACGGCCGAGGCCATGCCGCACCGGGCCTGGTTCCAGGAGAAGCTGACCGCTGACCCGGACTGGTCCGCGGGCATCCAGAAGGCGATGCGGGTCTCGGGCGCCAGTCCGTCCGCCTCTTCGGACACCGGCCCCGAGCCCATCTCCTTCAGCCAGCCGCGCACCGGGACGCTGCGCAGTGCCATGGCCGACCCCGCCGCCTGGTGGTATGCGTCCGGGGCGGAGGAGCAGCCACTCTCCTGCGACGAAGAGCGGGAGGCCATCGGCCGTTGGCTGGATCGGTTGCGGCGGCTGGAGATGGTCCCCTACGACTACCTGGTCCCGCATCCTCGGATGCTGCCGGAGGAAAGCCTGCGCTTCTTCCATGTCGACGGTGCGTGGCTGGAGGCGCTGACGGACGGGGCGCTGAGCATCGGGACCTGCTCGGCGATCGACTCCCGGCTGATCGTTCGGCTGCGCGGATGGTACGACCGCTCGCGCGCCGGCTGTCCCGCGGCGGTCTGCGGACTGCTCATCCGCTCGACGCTGGCCGCGGCCTGGCCGACCGTGCAGATCACCGTCGAGGACCCCGGCGGCTCGCACGTCCCGGACGCCTCCTGTGAACACGACCACCGGACGGCGCAGGACGAGTCCGTTCCCGCCTGGCCCTACCGCACCACGCGCGCCGACAACGTGCTGATGGTCCTGTTCGACCGGCTGCCGTCCACGCTCACCATCACCGAACCCTTCCACGGCCTGCATATGGGGATCACATCCCTCGGCAAGGTCAAGGTACGGCGCCTTCTCGGCAAATCCGATGATTCCGGCGACGCACACGGCAAAGGCGCCGACGGTATCGGTAACGCTCCGGAGAAGTCGGACAGGGGGGAGGAAGTGAAGGTGTCGTTTCGGCGCGCTGACGACGCCTGTCCCACCTACGGAGTCATCGACATCGACGCCTTGGCGGCGGCGCTTCGGTCCGAGCTCGGTGAAGGGTTCGGACCCGCGGGACTGGCCCTGCAGATGGTCCGCGCCCCGTATCGAGCCCGCGTCGCCCGTCCCCAGGATCGGCCTCCGCAGGGCCGCAGCTGATCCGTCGTCCACCGCCCGCTACGCCTAAGGAAGAAGATGTCCGACACGCTCACGCCGAGGCCAGAGCCTCTGGTGGTACCGATGCGGCTCAAGGCCCTGGTGGTCAACTCCCATACTCGGGCCCGGCCCTTCAACGTCTCCGATCTGGACTTCGGCCGCGCCGCGCACCTCACGCCCGAATCCTGGGCCAAGCTGGGCCCTTTGGGAGGAGCGGGGGCAGATGCCGTAGAAGAGGACGGAGTGCATCTGCATTGGGAGTTGCCCGAAGCGCTGCGCCACGGAGAGCAGAACCCCGACACCGGCGAGATCACCTTTCGTGAGGTTCCCAACCGCTGGGTGGTCATTCGCTACAGCGGCGACGACACCGACACCGATGACCAGCGCCAGGCCACCGCCGGATGGATCGTCCACAGCGATGCAATCTGGACCTTTGAAAAGCACCCTCCGGCTCACTACAGACAGGACAGCGCGCCTTATCCGTGGCCGACAGTGGTCCCCGGTCCGGGGCGGGAGGGCGTCGGCGTGCTGCAGCCCACGGGCCGCTACCGCATCGGGCGCAGGTTCGCCCTGACCGACGACAAATGGCGGCAATTCAAGGACTCACAGCAATGCCAACTGACGGCCGTGGGGCCAGGGGTGTCGACTTTCTCGCTGTTCCAGCGCTATTGCCGTGGCGTGTTCTCCCTGCATGACAGAGCCGCGGAGCTGAATGCCCTGCCTGAGGCTGCCGCTGCCGAACCCGGTACGAGAGTGAATCTCAGCTACCTGGTCGTGGGCTGGTACTCCGATCCCGAGAGCGACCCGCTGAGCGCCTGCCAGGAAGAGGGGGATCTGCTGGAACGGCTGAGGTGGCAGGTCGGTGCGCCCGGTGCAGAGGGATCGTTCGCGCCCACGGGCGACGGAAAGCCGACCCGGTCAGTGTTCTACGGCACCGTGTTGCGGGTCGGCTGGAAGACCGGTGAAAAAACCGACGATCTCAAAATCGAAGAAACGGACGACGACAAGCCGGCCTCCGCGAAGGTCGCCGTTGCGGTGGGCGACACCTCGGCCGAAGCGGTGGTCGCCATGGTCGATGCCCAGTTGCGTGCTTCCGGCGGCAGGCCGGCGCCTCACCAGGACGCCTCGGAACCGCATGCCGGGAACGACGGTGCTTCTGCCGAGCGGGCGGCGCTGTGCCGGATGCTGGAGTCGCTTCAGTACGGGCTGCTGGACGAACTGGACCAGCCCGACGGTGTGTCCCGTGTCCGGCGGCTCACGCGACAGGCTCGTTTCGAACCGGTACCGGGCGGCACCTTGTGGGGCATCACCACCGAGGACCCCGCCCAGCAGCCCGGCCCGTACCAGTCACTGGTCGATGTCCCCGACCCGCCGCCGCTGTCGGATCGAGAACGCGAGCTGCTGAAAAATCTGAACAAGGCCCAGGAACACCACGACCGGCTGAGCTGGGACTTGGCCACCATGCAAGAACGGCTGTACTCGCTGTGGTGGTTGGAGCAGGAACTGGACAGAAACGCCACCGGCACTCCCGTCCCGCAGCGAGGCAGAGGAGGCAGAGGAGGCAGAGGCGGTTGGCAACAGGGCAAATCCCCAGTCGGTGACATCAAGGCGACCTACGATCGGCTGGACAAGCAGGTGCAGGAGCAGCAGGCCAAGGTCGATCACAGCGCCGACCAGGTCAAGAAATGCTGCGAGGAGCTGTCACGAGAGCTTTCGCAGTCAGGTGAGGCCACAGAGGAAGACCGGCTACCGGAACGGACCGTCGAGGCCCTTGCCCATGAGCCGTTCCATCGGGCCGCTGACCCGGTCCTGGTGATCCGCGGCGCCGGGCTCGGCCACCTGATGCAGGACAAATGGGCACCGCTGCCCTGCCGACGTCTCCAAGACGTGCGCGACGGTCAGCAGCAGACGGAATCCGGCCGATCGAAGGTCCGCCAGGACGACCCGGTCATGCGGAGTTTCACCGGCCTGGCGAAGCGACTGCAACTGGAGGACCTTTTCGACGCACTGTGGAAGGAGTTCGCCCGGCTCGATCGCGATGTCCTCTCGGAGGATGCACCCGCCCCGCGGGTCTACGCCGGTAACTGGCGGCAACCCTGGACTCCCTTGTTCATGTACTGGGAGGCCAAGTACCAGAATGTGTGCCGCGACGAGCACTACGGGGGCGACAACGAGGTCACGCTCAAGGGCCGCGTGGTGCTGTCACCGCAAGCGGTGCTCAATCTTGCCTCCCGCCTGCGCGTCCTCGCCGACGGCTCCCATACCGACCGCCATGACGCGATCAACGGATCGGCGGCTGGGGCGTCGGGCACCTCGTCTGCTCTGAACGACCTGGCCGACCAGCTGCTGCGGCAGGGGGACAGCGACGTGCTGTCCCAAGCGCTCAACGGCTTCAGCGACCAGCTGGTCGGCTACCGGACCGAGCTGCGGCGCAGCCCACCCGGGCAGGTCGCCGCGAGGCTGGACAAGAACTGGTCCAAGGCGCCCAGCAGCCATATCAGCGAACATGTCCGCAAGGATTTCCGGCCCCTGCGCGGCGGGCGGTTCTGGATCACGGCCCTGCACATCGTCGACCGTTTCGGACGCATCCTGACCGTCATCGACGATGACAACAAACATGATCCGCCGCTGGTCCGGGCGCCGGCGGTGATCCCCCCGAAGACCGAGGGGTCGCACCGCACCAGCCGTCTGGTCAGCCTGGCGCCCCGGCTGCCCCAGCCGGCCCGCCTGCGGTTCGACCTGGTCGACCCGGCCGATGACACCGCGGTGCTGAGCACGTCGAACAGTGACGACGATGCGGTCTCCCCGGCGTGCGGCTGGTTGCTTCCCAGCCATCTGGAAGGAACGCTGCTCGCCTACACCGCCGACGGCTCGCTGGCAGGCTCGGTGGGCGTCGTCGACGGTGCCGTCTCCTGGCTCCCAGAACCCGGGTCACCGCTCGAGGAACTCGCCAGCCCTTCCGCGGAACTTCGGCATATGGCCGGTTTCTTGCGTGCCCTGACCTCTACCGGGGGGCCGCTCGCCCACCAGCGGCTGGACCAGGCAGCACGCGCGGCCGGCCTGCAGCGTTTCAAGGCGCTGCGCGCCACCATCAACGAGGCGTTGGTGACCATCGACCCCGCCGTGCCCGAGCAGGGACGTCCGCTGCTGCGGCTGATCGGGCGGCCGCTGGTGCTGGTGCGCGCCCGCCTGCACCTGGAGATGCAGGGCTGGCCGACCGTGCCACCGGTCGCCGACCAGCTGTCCTCCCGCCAGGAACCCCCTCACCTGAAGCGATCCTGGCCGGTGCTGCTGGGAGACGACGACTCGCTGAGCGACGGCCTGATCGGTTACTTCACCGGCGACTGCACCACCTCATCGGCGCAGCAGATCTCCACCGACTACGCCGTTTTCCACGCCGTGCACAAACCGGCCCAGGGCGCTGACCACGAGTACGTGCGGCAACAGGAGAGCTCTGGCGGCCCGGTGTCCATCCGTGTCGGTGAACAGCGGTGCGTCACCCTTCTGGCCGACCCCTGGGCGGCCGTGCACGCCACCACGCCGATCCTGCCGGCGGCCGAGCTGGCACTCGACCAGCGCTTGGTTGCCGAGGCCACGCAACGCATGGAGGCCGTGTTCCGTATCCGGTGGGCACTGGGCACCCAGCAGTGCCTCAACCTCGCTTCCGGCAATGAACGATCTGGCAGGACGACGACCTTCCCGCTGCCGCTGCCGGTCATCGAGCAAGGCACCTGGAGTTGGAGCGGGCACGACCCCGACTCGCCGTCCCCGCTGGCACTGCTGCCCACCGACGCCCTCGCCCGGCTCGGCGACGCGCCGGCGTCCCTGCGCACCGGCAGGCTCCGGCTCACCGGAGCCACCACGTCCGCACCCGCCCACCCCGCAAGCGATCTGTGACCAAGCGGCTTCCGCGATCGAACGAAGGACTCAACGATGTACGCCTACACCGAGGAAAGCGCCTGTCCCGCCCTGCTCGTCGCTTCCCGTCCAGAAGAGGGCCAGGACGACCAGCAGCCGCCTCCGCCGGACGGCCATGAGCCGACCACTCTCATGCTGAGTCACTCTCTGACCACCCTGCCCGAACCCCTGCAGGTCGCCATGGGCGGAGAATCGCCGCAGGCCACCCTCAGCGTGGTGATCACCAATGCCTCGACGGAGGCCATCGACTGCGAGCAGGTCTTTGTCGCCCTGTGGGCCGGCGGCAAGGCAGGCGACCTGTCGCCGAGACCTCCGGAGAACTGCCGGCAGAACGAGCTCCCAGGATGGAAGCGCGTCTACAGGGAAGTAGAAGAAGAAAAAGAGGGGAAAAAGACCGGTTCCATCATCTGTATGTACGCGTGGGAGCGCCAAAGCGACCAGGTCCGCATACTGCCCAATGAAACAATGATGCTCACCATCACCGACATCGAGGTAACCCCTGTGGTCGGCGTGACCGAGGTGCACATCACTGAAAAAGTTCACGAGCAGGAAGGGGCGAAGCAATGGACTAATAATACTGCACGCTACATGCTGGGTAAGTTCGAGGAAAACATGACCATCTCCGACTTCCGTGCCGAAAAGCCGGTCGTGCGCCGTGGCGAGAGAGTCAAGCTGGCGTGGTCGACCACCACTCTGCCGACCTCACCGGCCACGGTAGAGCTCGCTTACGATGGCCGCGCCATCCCGCTGACCGGCCACACCGGCTTCCAGAGTCCGCCACTGAACCACGACACCGCCTTCCGACTGACGCTGACTTACGCCCCGGTGAAGGGGCAGAAGGCCGTCCATTTCCTCGACGCGCAAGTCCATGTGGTGGACGGTGACGTCAAGGCCCATACGCTGAACGTCACCGAGGCCACGCGGATGATAGGAGGGGCCCGCGAAATCAGCATTGAGCCGTATACTGACTACTACATCAAGAATGATGGAATATTCCTCTGTGGAGCCACCGGGTTCGAGTTGCGCACCGAGCCGACCTACGGACAGGCCCTTTGGGTCACCTCGCCGACGGATCATGCCCTTAGACGCTACGCCTACAAACATGATCACGACCCCAAGGCGCACACCTCCCTCCCGCTTCCCGGTGACTCGCTGCTCCTCATCCCTTATTCCGACGGAAAAAAGAATGGAGTTGCCGCACTGAAAGGGACATGGATTCCCCTGGGAAGCAATAAGCCGGAAAAAATAGCGCATCCGGGATATGTCGTCGAGATCTATCGACTCCCCTTTAGGCGGACCTCTGCGCTTCTCGTCGTCTACAATCCACTCAAAAACATTCGTAGATCGTTCCAGGAGGAACTGGAGCAGTACAGAAAGGATCCTGTTGCATACAAGAAGGCGCGAGAGACCACTTCATATCTGAAGGTGGAGTCGAACGGGTCTGGGCCCGTCATCGTTTCCCCGCCGCCTTCGCCGAACGTTTCAAGTTCTCCACCGCCGCATGGGCTTCCTGACAAGTGGGGGGATATCATCGGGCCCATCGCCGACGGTGAATACGAGTGGCTGGTCACTTCTTCCGGCACTGCCGCTCGAGCGGAGGCGGGCAAGCTGGGTGAAGCGATGAAGTATGAGAGAATAGCGCGGCACCCTTCCGGCTACTGGAAATTCGTCTCGGAGGAGGTTGAAGATAAGTTTGAGCACAGCAGGCCGATGGCCGCCTTCGAAATTTCCAAGAGTAGCGCCTACATCGTGTCCGCCGTCGGGGGCATTTTCAGTCAAGGATTGAGGGTTTTCAGTGTCGACATCGGCCGGAAGGCCGTGCCGATCGTCCGGAGATCCGACCCCTTCTCGGAGGTGTTCCCTGGGATTCCCCTGGAAATGCTCGAGGGAATCATCAATGTCGTTCCCCTGTCGGTGGTCGAGCCCCTCGTGGGCGAACCACATCTGGTCCTGGTGTGCGGAAAGGAGTTGTGCGTCCGTTACGACGTCAAGGCCCGGCGCCCGTTGTCACGCCCCACCACCCTGTACCAGGAGTTCCCGCAACTGCTTCTGCCGGCCCGGCCCGACGTGACCGGAAGCCGCGGAGCATCGTCGGCAGACCGGACCTGATTCGCGCCCGCCTCTGCCATCCCGTCGCCTGACAGCCGTGAACCGGTATTCAAACCGAATGGCCGGTCCTGTGCGCTATGGGAGCCGGCTATCCAGTTAGGCTTGGCTATGTGCATCAGAAACCATAGCAATAAGAGTGCTTCACTGTGGGGAGGTGTACAAAGACCATAAGTAGGCGATCTGCCGGGAGGAAGGGCGCCCCCTCTGGCTGGACGGCGCGCTTTTTCGCCGACTGCGCGTGGTGGCCGGGCTGCCTGTGACCAAGCCGTATGAGGGGCGGCACGGCGGCCTCGCCGGCGTTGGAGAGCGGCTCGGCATCAAGGTCATGATGGATCGGCTCGAACGCTGACCACGGCGATCACGCGCACGTCCCCAAGGTGGTGCACGAGGCCGCGGCGGAGCGGATCGTTGCGCTTCTCAGTTCGGCGGAGGACGGCACCGGAACGGGATCTTGACCGCGTGTTCCCATATTGTTCCCATGAGAGCGCCGGTGATCGTTCCTGGGTGGGGTCGCTGGGCCGGGGGAGCGGCATTTCCGCTGGTGGCGGGAGGCGGACGGGAATCGAACCCGCTGTCCCGAGATGCTCGGGACCACCGGGTTTCGAAGTCCGAAGCCCCACCACGACACCATCCGCCGTCACAGGCTGCCTTGAAGGCATCGTCGACCTGCAGCCACCGCGGAGCGAGCTGCACGGCGGTGGCGACCTCCGGCAGCTTCTTCCACGCCAGGTCGCGTTCGACTTCCCCAACGAGTGCCGGGCCAGGTTCTCGGCAAAGCCTCGCTCGGCGGCAAGGAAGGTGCGGCGGGCGCGGATCGTGCTCACCGGCCCAGGCAGGCGGTGCCGATGCCCCCGTCGTGAACAGCACACCCGGCTGCTTCGCTCCTAACGGCCCTTCCGCGCGCTCGGCCTGGGCCGAGGGCTTTGCCGCATTCTCCGGGAGAGGGGTCGTCGAGCTTACTTTTGCTCGGGGCGGGCTTCCCGCCACAGCGCCCGCAGCGCATCGTTGACCAGGCCGGGCTGCTGGACCTGCGGATAGTAACCGGGCACCCTCAAATACCGCGCGCCGATCCGGTCGGCGATGAACTCCGCGGCGGCGATCAACGGCTCGCCCGCATAGCGGCGGTACAGCTCCGGGGCGTCCTCCCAGGTTCCTGAGATCATCAGCTTGGGCCAGGGCGCCTCGGCGAGCGGGTCCAGCGGGATGTCGGCGTCCCAGCAGGGCCGTTCGCGCATCGCGGTGCGCACCGCCCGCAGCCGCTCCGGCGTAGCCGGCGGCACCGGCATCCCGATGCCCTCGGTGGACGCCCGCAGATACTCTTCCGGGGTCATCTCGGCCGGCAGGCCGGCGGTGCCGGCGCGGGCGCGTTCCAGCGCCTGGTCCACCACCGGATGCCCGGCCGCGGGCCGCAGGGTGCCGGGCTGGATCAACGTCAGCGACCACACCAGGTCCGGTCGGCGCGCGGCGGCGAGCATCGCGCCCGCACCGCCGTAGGAGTGCGCCACCAGATGGGCCCCGTCCCCGAGCAGGGCGATGATGTCGTCGGCGTCCACCTCGTAATCGCCGCCCTCGATGTCCGGGCTCGCCCCGTGGCCGCGCCGGTCCATCATCACCAGCCGGAACTCCTCCGCCAGCGGCCGCTGGTTGCCGAACCCGTACAGCTCGTCGGAACCCCAGCTGAAGATCCCATGGACGAACACCGCCGAGACCGCGCCATCTCCCCACACCGTCGCCCGCACGTCCGCCATGGACACCTCCTGTCACCCGACCACCTACACCATGATCAACGAACGGAAGCGGCGGAGGTTACCGCCCCGCTCGTTCATGGGTCCGCACATTCGCCGGGCGTCTCCACCGGCACGCTCTCCGCCCTCGACGCCCCAGCCGCGCGAACCCCTCGGGGTGGTGTTCCGGCATCCACGCGGCGGCCCGCCGATCAGTGGTCCTGGTGGCCAAGGCCGTCGCGGCCCGGCTGACCAGTACCACCCTGATCGCCCTCACCGGCTCGACCGGCAGGTCCACGAAAGGACCTGCTGTTCCAGTCCCGCAGCGGCCCGCCCCGACCGTGGCGCACGACCGCTCCTTCAACAACGAGATCGGCCTGCCGCCGTCGGCTCGGTGGAGGACGGTACCGAAAGGGGATCTTGACTGCGTGTTCCATGAGAGCGGCGGTTCTAGAGTCCGACGCACCACCACAGCACCGTCCGCCGCCATCCGCCACAGTGCTGTTCCGGCTGGTCAGAGCGCTAAAGATGACCACCTGGGCCTCTGCGCTCCACCCTGGTCCAGTTCGGTCCGTTCCCGCACCACACGGGCAAGGTGCCGACGGCGAGCAGGGTGTCGCCCTCGCTCGCGAGCACCGGCCCGACGTCGTCCTGCTCGACGTGCAGATGCCGGTGCTGGACGGCATCGAGGCGACCCGGCTCATCGCCGCCGACGAACGGCTGTCCGGCGTCCACGTCGTGATCCTCACCAACTACGGGCTCGACGAGTACGTCTTCAACGCGCTGCGCGCCGGCGCGTGCGGCTTCATGGTGAAGGACACCGAACCCGCCGACCTGCTGCAGGGCGTCCGCGTCGCGGCCCACGGCGACGCCCTGCGGCATCATGGCGGTCAGGGAATGCCGTATCCGTGTTCGGACAGGTCGAACCAGTTGCCTTCGGGGTCGATCGCCCGGTACTCGGCGAAGGGGCGTTTCGAGGCGCGGAGCGCGGGCTGCTCGAGCCCGGCGTCGGACAGCTCCGCGCATGTTCGGGCGGCGTCGGATATGTGGAAGCCGAAGTGGTTCATCCCGACGGGGGCCTCGCCGGCCATCTGCAGTTTCAGCAGGGCGAGCGTCAGGTAGCCGTCGCCCAGGAAATGGTTGCCCTCCGGGTCGGTGAGGATGACGTCCATGGCGAAGTGCTCGCGGTAGAACCGCGCCAGAGCCTGGGGGTCGCGGGCGTAGAGGGCGAGGTGCCGGATGGTCGGCCGGGGCATGTGATGCCTCCCTGGATCGGCTGGTGAGCGGAGACGCGGGCGCGAACGAAGAGATCTCCCGGCTTTGAGGGACGGCACACCTCGACGCCATGCGGACGTTCGCGGCATACCGCAGTTCCGCCACTCTGTGCGATTGAGCCGTGCCCCTGTGTGGTCGGCGGAAACGTAGCGCCGAGGGCTCTGTTGTCGCACCCCCGGTACAGGTGAGCTTTGCCTTGAGCTTGCTCACTCTATGCGGCAGTGTTGCTACTGAGAGTCAGGGGAAGTGATGACGGAGACGATCACCGGTCGAAGTCTGAACTGCCGCACGGCCGTCGTCGCCCACCATGTGCTGCGGCCGTTCCTCACCGCGGCGATGCGGACCTATGAGCTGTGCACCCCCAGCACGCCGCTGTCATGCTTCGCCGTCCTTGTCGGAGAGGCCATCGAGGACGTGGCCCTGATCCGGCAGATCGCTCCGGGGCGGAGCGTACGGGCCACCGACCCGGCGGCCGCCGCGGAGTTCCGCTCGGGGATCGTCCCTCGTTTCGGCATGGCCTACGAGAACGAGCACCGGGGTTTCTGGGCCGATCCACAGGACCTGCTGCGCATCCACCGGGAGGCCGAGGAACAGGGATGGGACATCCTCGGCTCCATCCACATGCACCCGGACTGGCATCGCATCGGCCCGCCTCACGAGCGCGGACTGCGCCTCAGCCAGGCACCGACACCAATGGATGTCTACATGTTCGGAAGCACAGGCTGGCCGATCAACATGATCTGTTACATAGAGCGTTCAGGGTGCGGATTCCAGTACGCCATCGGCGCATGGGCTCCGCCACCCGCTATCGATGCGACCTGCTGTCCGGCCATTGATGTTCGCTTCTGGGCCGAGCCATGAACGACGCCGGACTGGGCGAGGTGTTCTCGGCGATGCAAAAGGCGTGGGCGCAGGCGGACGCGGACCGTTTCGCACGCGCTTTCGCCCCCGACGCCGACTTCACCTCCGTACGCGGTGACCGGCTCGCCGGCCGGGCCGCCATCGCCGCCGCACACGACCGGCTCTTCGCGACCGTCTACATCGGCACCCGGCTGGTGATGACCGTCCGGCGGGTCAGGCATTGTGCGCCGCGCCTGGCCGTCTCGCAGGTGGATTCGACGCTGCTGACCCTGGACGGCTCGCCGGCGCTCGGCCTCGGCGGAAACCCGGGGAACACGATGCACGCACAGGCGGTCCTGGAACACGGACGCGCCGGGTGGCTCATCGTCTCCTTCATGAACATGGTGCCGCTTCCACGAATAGAAGATCACTGAAACGCCCGGCCGTTCCCTGGCGAGGACGGCCCGGACGCACGACGCGGTCTCCGCGGCCCGTCCCGAGGGCCGGGGAGACGGACGACACAGCAATACGGAAGGGAGATCGGGATGGACACCCGGGAAAAGGGAGCCCTGTGGCTCTTCAAAAAGGACTGGTCCTTCGACTCGAAACCGTCGATCGACGACTTCGAGGCGTACGCCAAGGCGCTGATGATCTGCGCCAAGGGAGACGGCGTGATCGCTCCGGCCGAGCGGGAATGGATCGTCGGCTACTTCGCCGCCTTCGGCTGCACCGACGGCCTGGCCGAAAAGCTGGAGGAGTACCAGGCCGGCGACACGCTCCAGGACGTCCTGAGCGGCAGCCAGGCGGCGAACGCCTGCTCGCGCGGCATCATCCACGACGCCGTCCGCGCGTGTGCCGCCGACGGAGTGCTCCACGAGGACGAGCTCGCCAGCATCCGCACGATGAACCGGCTGTTCGGCCATCCCGACGAGCTGGTGGACCAGTGGGTGGAGTTCCACCGGGACGAGGAGCGGATGCGGGCCCGGCGGGCCGCCCTGGTCTGGCCCGACCCCAAGGACAAGCCCTTCTGACGCCCTGATCACCGCGCCCGGTCCCGAAAGGACGCGCGAACCCGGGACCGGGCGGCACCGACCCCCGACAGCAGCCAGGGAGACGAGACGCCATGGACACCCCCCAGCCGCTCACGCCCCGACCGCTCATGCAGATCGTCTCCGGCCTGTGGGCCTCCAAGACCCTGGCCGCGGCCTGCGAGCTGGAACTGTTCACTCAGCTGTCGGCCACCGGGCCGCTCACCCTCCAGGCCATCGGCGACCGGCTCGCCCTGCGGCCGCGCCCCACCGAGACGCTCGTGACCGCCTGCGCCTCCCTCGGCCTCCTGGACGCCGACGCCGGCCGCTACGGCAACTCCGCGCTGTCCGAGGAGTTCCTGGTCAAGGGCAAGCGCTACTACTTCGGCGGCTGGGTCACGGGCGTCGACGTCCACGACTACCCCGGCTGGATGCGGTTGATGGACGCACTGCGCACCGACCGGCCCACCGCCTGGAACCCTGACGAACGCAGCAGCCTGTTCGACCCCGGCGACCCGGACATGGTCGACTTCTTCTGGCAGGCGATGCACTCGCTGTCGGTCTTCACCGCCGGTGTCCTGGCCGACTCGGTGGACCTCGGTGGCGTCAGGAACCTGCTGGACATAGGCGGCGGCGGAGCCGCCTACGCCATCGAACTGTGCCGCCGCCACCCCGAACTGACCACCACGATCTACGACCTGCCGTTCGTGTGCGACCTGACCCGTCCGGTCATCGACAAGGCCGGGCTCACCGAACGGATCGAACTCATCTCCGGAGACTTCTTCGCCGAGCCCCGGCTCCCCGGCGGGTACGACGCCTGCCTGCTGTCGATGATCCTCCACGACTGGTCCGAGGACGACTGCAGGAAGCTGCTGGCCAAGTGCTACCGGGCCCTGGCCCCCGGCGGGCAGATCCTCATCAGCGAACTGCTGGTCAACGACGCCAAGGACGGCCCCGCCGACGCGGCCCTGATGAGCCTGACGATGCTCGTCGAGACCTGGGGACGCAACTACACCGCAGCCGAGTACGGCAGTTGGCTGAAAGACACCGGCTTCACCCAAATCCGCGTCGAGCACTTCGAAGCCCCCGGCGCCAACGGAGTCGTGATCGCTCGAAAACCCACCTGAAGAACACTCGACAAGGGCCGAGGCGGGTGACTCATTCGCCGTCAGGACACACACAACGAACACCACTGACGATCAGACGGCATCAAGCCCTGAAAATTACAGCCCCTACCGCATGGCCACGGCTCGCTCTATGACGGGCTGAACCACGGTCGCCTGGGCGTTGCGCGGCTGCGGTTCACGCCGGCAGCGCCGCGGACGCCGACGGCGGTCAGAAACTCGACATCGTCATTGCCGGTCAGGGGTGTGCTGTTATCGACCTGCGCGAGCTCGCCGTTGATGAAGACCCGGTGGGCCTTCCGCAGCCGGCCCTGGTCATCGCGCAGGACCCGACCGGCGTCCGGGGTGGCGGCGGGGATGTCCAGCGACCTCTGGTGGTCGACAAGGCGGAGCAGCGGATGGTCGCCACGTGCTGGATACCCTCTCGCGGATCGGGCCCGAGACCGCGGACTCGCAGTCGAGGTGCCCGTTGTTGCATGGGGCATCCTGTCCGCCCACCGCAGCGGCCAAATCCCACGAGACCGCGGCGGAGCAGATCGTCGCGCTTCTCGGCTCGGCGGAGGACGGCACCGGAACGGGATCTTGACCGCGTGTTCCCCTATTGCTCCCATGAGAGCGCCGGTGATCGTTCGTGGGCGGGGCGGCTGGGCCAGGGGAGCGGCGTTTCCGCTGGTGGCGGAGGCGGACGGGAATCGAACCCGCCGTCCCGAGGTGCTCGGGACCATCGGTTTTGAAGACCGGGAGGGCCACCAGGCGCCCTGCCGCCTCCGGGGCGGACGATACACCGTCTCGGATTTGAGACGGTGGTGGGTGTGGGGGCGCTGGGGGCTGCTGGGCGCAGTGCGATCCTGGGCGGGTGAGCACTGTTATCAGGAACATCGGGGAGTTGGTCACCAACGAGCCGGGGGGCGGTGAGGGGCCTCTCGGTGTGCTGCGGGATGCGGCGCTTGTGGTGGATGGCAGTGAGGTCGCCTGGGTTGGTCCTAGTGGGGACGCGCCGGCGGCTGATGAAGAGTTCGATGCGGGCGGGCGGGCCGTGCTGCCTGGGTTCGTCGACTCGCATGCGCATCTGGTGTTCGCGGGGGAGCGGGCCGAGGAGTTCGCGGCGCGGATGAGCGGGCGGTCCTACGAGGCCGGCGGGATTCGGACGACTGTGGCCAAGACTCGGGCCGCTTCCGATGAGGAGCTGCGGGGGAATCTGCGGCGGCTTGTTCGGGAGATGGCTCGGCAGGGGACCACGACCGTGGAGTGCAAGTCGGGTTACGGGCTCACGGTGGAGGAAGAAGAGCGGGCCGTTCGGATTGCGGCCGAGGTTGTTGATGAGGTGACCTTCCTTGGGGCTCATGTGGTGCCTCCTGAGTACGTGGGGAGGGCGCAGGAGTATGTGCGGGTGGTTTCTACCGAGATGCTGGCTGTGTGTGCGCCGCATGCTCGGTGGGTCGATGTCTTCTGTGAGCGGGGCGCCTTTGATGGCGATCAGGCCCGTGAGGTGTTGGAGGCGGGGATGCGGGCTGGGCTGATGCCGCGCCTGCATGCCAACCAGTTGGGGGAGGGGCCGGGGGTTCGGCTTGCGGTGGAGTTGGGGGCTGCTTCGGCCGATCACTGCACCTTTTTGAGTGATGCTGATGTGGATGCGCTCGCATCTTCTGAGACTGTCGCGACGCTTTTGCCTGGGGTGGAGTTCTCTACCCGGCAGCCTTATCCGGACGCTCGGCGGTTGCTTGATGCGGGGGCGAGTGTCGCCCTGGCTAGCGACTGCAATCCTGGGTCCTGTTACAGCTCCAGCATGGCGTTCTGTATCGCGGTGGCGGTTCGGGATATGGGGATGACGCCTGCGGAGGCCGTGTGGGCGGCTACGGCTGGGGGCGCGCGGGCGCTGCGGCGTACCGATGTGGGTCGGCTCGGGCCCGGCGCGCGCGCTGACGTGCTTGTGCTGGACGCCGCCTCGCACATTCACCTGGCTTACCGGCCCGGTGTGCCGTTGGTCTCAGCGGTGTGGAAGGCCGGGCAACGCGAGGTGTGAAGGTGGCTTCGGCGGGAACGTGGCCCCTGCATATGAGAGAGGGGTATTCATGGCCGAGTTCCTGACCGACATCAAGACGTTGCGCGAGCGGGCCCGCCAGGAGATCGACAAGGGGCCGATCACCGAGGCGTACGGCGCCGACCTGGACCGGGTGATCCAGGTGTGCAACGAGGCGCTGGCCACCGAGCTCGTGTGCGTGCTGCGGTACAAGCGGCACTACTACACCGCGACCGGCATCTACTCCGAGACCGTCGCCGCCGAGTTCGCCGAGCACGCCGCCGAGGAGCAGGAGCACGCCGACAAGCTGGCGCAGCGGATCGTGCAGCTCGGCGGGGAGCCCGACTTCAACCCCGAGACGCTGACGGCCCGGTCGCACGCCGACTACGACGACAGCCTCGACCTGGTCGAGATGATCAAGGAGGACCTGGTCGCGGAGCGGGTCGCGATCGCCTCCTACACCGAGATCGTGCAGTGGCTCGGCGACGGCGACCCCACCACCAAGCGCGTCTTCGAGCAGCTGCTCGCGCAGGAGGAGGAGCACGCCGACGACCTGCGCGGCCTGCTGGAGCGGCTGCCGCGCGAGCTTCAGAGGTAGCGGCGGTTGACGCGGATCAGCGGGGTGCGGCGCCGCGCGATGTAGTCGGCCGACTCGACCTCGGCGACGAACAGCGTGTGGTCGCCCGCCTCGATCCGCTGCCGCGTCCGGCACTCCAGCGCGGCCAGGCCGTCGTCGGGGATCAGCGCGTCCGAGAGCGGGCCGCGGTGGTGCGGCGCGCTCGCCAGCAGCAGGTTCGCGCCGGGGCGGCCCGCCGCCGCGAACCGTCCCGCGATGGCCTTCTGCTCGCTGGACAGGACGGTCGCGGCCCACCGGTCCCGGCGGCCGAGCACCTCGCTGAGGTAGGAGCCGGTGGCGACGCCCGCCAGCACCATCGGCGGCTCCAGCGACACCGACATGAACGAGGTGACGGTGGTGCCGAGGTCGTCGCGGCCGTCGCGGACGGTCAGCACCACCACCCCCGTCGCGAACCCGGCGAGCGCCTCGGTGAAGTCGGTGTTCAGCGGATCTCCCAGGAGCCGGGCAGGGTGAGCGGGCCGGCCGCGGGCAGCCCGAGCCGGGCCGCGACGCCGCCGAGCGAGCCCCAGCCGTCGAAGCGGGCGGACGCCGCCGTGCGGTCCTCGCTGGACTCCGGCGGCCGCAGCCGGTCCAGCGGCGAGGCGTGCGGGTAGGTGCGGACCGGCGCGTCGGCGGCGAGGCCGGCCTTCTTGCGGGCCAGGTCGAGCGCGTGGTCCAGGCCGCCGAGCTCGTCGACCAGGCCGTTGTCGCGGGCGTCGGCGCCGGTCCAGACCCGGCCGCGGGCCAGCTCGTGGACGCGCTCGCGCGACAGGCCGCGGCCTTCGGCGGCCTTGCCGGTGAAGTCGGCGTAGATGCTGTCGAGCGAGGCGTTGATGCGCTCCCATTCGGAGTCGCTGAAGTCCTCGGTGATGGAGAACATCCGGGCGTGGTCGCCGTCGGCGACGTGCCCCATCCCGATGCCGAGCCGCTCCAGCAGCCCCGACACCACCGGCTTGCCGACGACGACGCCGATGGACCCGGTGATGGTGCCCGGCTGCGCGACGATCGTGTCGGCCGCCATCGCCACGTAGTAGCCGCCGGAGGCGGCGACGTTGCCCATCGACACGATGACCGGCTTGCCCGCCTCGCGGGCCAGCACGACCTCGCGCCAGATCGCGTCGGAGGCGACGGCCGAGCCGCCGGGGCTGTTCACCCGGAACACGATCGCCTTGACGCGGTCGTCGCGGACGGCCGCGCGGAACGCCGCGCCGATGGTGTCGGAGCCCATCGCCGGGCCCTGCGCGGGCAGCGGCCCGCCGCGGCCGCTGCGGCCGAGCCGGATCGCGCCCTGCCCGTTGATCAGCGCGACGGTGTCCTGGTGGCCGGGCTTGGGCAGCTTCTTGGCCAGGCCCGTGGTGCGGCTGTAGCGGGTGACGAACCGCAGCTGCGCGCCCGGGCCGGCCTTCGCGCGCAGCTCGGCGTAGACCTCGTCGCGGTAGCCGAGGGCGTCGACGAGGCCGGCCTCCAGCGCCTCGGCGGCCAGCAGCGGGCCGCGGTCGGTCAGCTCGCGCACCCGCTCCTCGGTTAGCCCGCGGGCCGCGGCGATGCCGGCGGTGAGCTGCTCGCCGAGGGAGGCCACCAGGCGCCGGGACGACTCCTCGTGCTCGGGGGTGTAGCCCTTCTCCATGAAGGTGTTGGCCATCGTCTTGTACTCGTGCCGCTTGGCGAAGCGCGGCTGGACGCCGGCCTTCTCCAGCGCGCCCGCCAGGAACGGCTCCTCCAGCGCCACGCCGGTCAGCCCGACCTCGCCCGACGGCTGCAGCCAGATCTTGTCGAAGCCGGTGGCCAGGTAGTACGGCACGCTCCCGCGGCCGCCCTCGCCGAACGTCTCGGCCCAGGCGACGGTGTACTTGCCGGCGTCGCGGACGGCCTGGACGGCCGCGCGCAGCTCCTGGGTCATGGCGAGCCCGACGCCGCCGGTGACCTTGACGACCACGGCCTTCACCCGGCTGTCGGAGCGGGCGCGGCGCAGGCCGTCCAGCACGTCGCGCAGGTGGGTGCGGCGCATGGACAAAAGGGCCGCGACCGGGTCGGCGGGCGGGGTCTCCACGATGCCGTCGGCGAGGTCGAGCTCCAGGATCAGCGGGGCGGTGCGACGCTCGCGGGCCTGTTTGATGACGTTGACGACCGAACCAGGATCCACCATGGAGCCCAGCCTATGCGGTCAGCGCGCGAAGGCCTTGTTGGGCAGGACGCTCGCCGACGCCTGCGCCGCCGGGCGCCCGGCGGCGTCGGTGATGACCGCGTTGGACACCATCCGGGTCCGCCCGGGGTGCACGCAGGTGCCCGTCACCGTGTAGGTCTGCCCCGCCAGGACGCTGCGCAGGTAGTCGACGTTCAGGTTCAGCGTGAGCATCGGCATGAAGCGCTCGCAGGTGCTGGCGCCGGCCAGGCAGACCGCGTTGTCGAGGATCATCGCGATGTAGCCGCCGTGCACGGTCCCGCCGGGGTTGCACAGCTTCTCGTCCGGCGTCCAGGAGATCTCCACCCGGCCGGGCTCGGCGGTGACCAGCACCTGGCCGATGTGGGTGTTGACGTCGGAGATCTCGGGGAAGCGGCCGTCGGCGATCGCCTGGATCAGCTCGGCGCCGGACAGGGTGTTCCACAGCTCGGCGGCCTCGGCCTCGACGCTCAACTGACTCTCCCCGCGGTCGGACGGATATCGCCCCGAATGCTATTCGGTCCGGGCCGGGGCGGCGACGTGCCCTTCCTCACGACCTGCGCAGCGTGCCGTTGGTGATCCCGGACGCGCCGTCGCCGGCGTGGTAGTCCAGGGCCCCGTTGCGCAGGGTGAGCGTCACCGCGCCGCCGACGCAGTAGCCGGTCGTCCCGGCCTTGGTGTCGCCGGTCTCGCGGACCTGCATGGCGTCCCCGGCGACGGAGACGACCTGCAGCCCGAACGAGCAGCCCCAGGAGGGGTAGTCGACGCTGCCCGCCGTCCCGCCGGACGGCAGCGTCACCGTCGCGGTGGTCTGGCTGGTGCCCGAGACGGTGACCCCGCCGGTCTGGGTGATGGTGCCCTTCCAGGTGCCGGCGAACGCCGCCGGGACCGTCCCGCCGCCACCGGCCTGCCGGCCCGCGGCCGGTACGGACGCCGTGGACGACGAGGCGGGCGGGGACGCCGGCCCTCCGCCGCCGGAGCCGGGCTTGTCGTCGCCGTCGGGCCACATGGTGAACCCCACCGCGAGCGCGACGATGACGGCCAGCGCGATCAGGGTGCCCAGCGAACGGCGCCGGACCGGAGCGGCCGGCTTGGCCGCGGCGGGGAGGATCGGCGCGGTCGGGGTGTAGGGCGGCGGCGCGGCCGAGGCGGCCGGGGCGCCCGGGTCCACCAGCCGGACCATCAGGTCGCGGGCCGTCGGCCGCCGCGCCGGGTCCTTGGCCAGGCACTCGGCGAGCAGCCCCGCGAGCGCGGGCGGGACGCCGGTGAGGTCGGGCTCGGCGTTGGCGATCCGGTACATGATCGCCGGGACGGTGTCGGCGGGCCCGAACGGCGGCCGCCCGGTCGCGGCGTAGACGATCGTGCCCGCCCACGCGAACACGTCCGACGCCTGCGACGGCGGCCGCCCCTCCAGCCACTCCGGCGCGAAGTAGGACGGCGTGCCGACCAGCTGCGTGTGCGTCTCGGCGTCGATCGCCCGCGCGATGCCGAAGTCCACCACGCGCGGCCCGTCGGGGCCGAGCAGCACGTTGGCGGGCTTCAGGTCGCGGTGCACGATGCCCGCGCCGTGGATGGCGGCGAGGGCGCTGGCGGTGTTGACCGCTAGGCGCTGCAGCTCGCCGCCGCGCAGCGGCCCCCGCTCGGCGACCCGCTGCGCCAGCGAGGGGCCGTCGATGAACTCGCTGACCACGTACGGGTTCGGGCCGTCGGCAGAGGAGTCCAGGACGGCGGCGGTGCAGAACGGCGCGACCTGCCGGGCCGACTGCATCTCCCGGGCGAACCGGGCGCGGGCGGTGGCGTCGGTGGTCTTCAGCACCTTCACCGCGACCGGCGTCCCGGCCGGGTCCTCGCCGAGGTAGACCACGCCCTGGCCGCCCTCGCCGAGCCGCCCGAGCAGCCGGTAGCGGCCGATCCGCCGGGGATCGGCGTGGTCGAGCGGCGCAGCGGACATCGTGGAGCTCCGATCGGACTCGCGTGCCATCCCCCCGAACGACGAGTCCACCGTACTGGCCGGGGCCGGTCGATATCGTCGCTCGCATGGGAGACGGAGACGGCTGGGCGCGCTGCGGGCAGGGGCACACGCACTGGGGGAGGTTCGGCGCGGCGGGTCTGCTGCCGTTCCACCGCGGGCCGGACGGGGACGTGCACGTCCTGCTGCAGCAGCGCGCGTGGTGGGGGCTCGGCGGCGGCACCTGGGGCATGTTCGGCGGCGCGATCCACAGCCACGAGGACCCGGTGGCCGGCGCGCTCCGCGAGACCGAGGAGGAGTCCACCCTCGACACCGGCACGGTGCGGGTCCTCGGCGCCCGCACCGAGGACCACGGCGGCTGGTCCTTCACCTCGGTCATCGCCGCGGCCGAGGCGATGACCGAGGTGCGCGCCGCGTCCCGCGAGACGCGCCGGGCCGCGTGGGTGCCGGTCGAGCGGGTCGAGGACCGCAAGCTGTTCGCGCCGTTCGCCCGCAGCTGGCCGCTGCTCCGCGACGCCCTGGTGCGGGTGGAGCTGGTCGTGGACGCCGCCAACGTCGTCGGAGCGCGCGCGGACGGCTGGTGGAAGGACCGCGCCGGCGCCAACGCCCGGCTGCGGGACGATCTCGCCGTCCTCCGGGACGGCCTCGTCGGGCTGCCCGGGGCGCCCTACGAGCGGGTCTTCCCCGAGGTCGTCCTGGTCGTGGAGGGCGCGGCCCGGTCCGTCGCGGACGAGCCGGCGGACGGGATGCGGGTCGTGGCGGCTCCCGGCAGCGGCGACGACCGCATCGTCGAACTGGTCACCGACGCCGCCCCCGGCACCGTGCCCGTGGTGGTGACCGCCGACCGGGAGCTGCGCGCGCGCTGCGAGGCGGCGGGCGCGGCCGTCACCGGCCCCCGCCTGCTGCTGGACCGGCTGCCTAGGCCGGCTCGCTGACCCGGTGCCCCGCCGCCTTCAGCGCGGCGGCGGCGTCGGCCGCCTTGCGCGTCGGCACCAGCACCAGGTCGGCGTGGAAGGTCGAGGCGACGAACACCGAGATGCCCGCCTCGGCCAGCGGGGTCAGCAGCGCCGCGAGCATCCCCGGCACGTCCAGGCCGTGGGCGCTCTCGGCGCCGTAGAAGCCGGTCCACTCCTCGGCGCCGCCGAAGGGGGGCGCCTCCCGCACGACGGTGAGGCCCTCGGGGGCCCGCACCAGCGCGACCCACTCGTCGTCCTCGGGCAGGGTGGCGTTCGGCAGGTGCTCGAGGACGAACGAACCGGGGACGATCTTCAGGTGCTGGGAGGTCACCCCGTCACCCTATTCGGGCTCGCGTTCGGGGACCAGCCAGACCGCCCCGAGCGGCGGCACCCGCATCACCGCCGACGCCGGCATCGCGTGGTGCGGCTCCTCGACCGCCTCGACCCGGCCGAGGTTGCCGACGCCGCTGCCGCCGTACTCGAAGGCGTCGGTGTTCAGCACCTCCCGCCAGGGGCCGGCGAACGGCAGCCCCACCCGGTAGTCCTCGTGCGGCCCGCCGGAGAAGTTGACCACGCACGCCATCACCGGCGGCTCGGTCGAGCTCCCGGCGGTCGGCTGCATCCCGTACCGCAGGTACGACAGCACGTTCCCGCCGGCGTCGTTGGCGTCGATCCAGCGGAACCCCTCGGGCTCGTTGTCGCGCGTCCACAGCGCCGGCTCGTTGCGGTAGGTGTGGTTCATGTCGCGGACGAACTTCTGCACGCCCAGGTGGTGCGCGCCCTCGGCGGCGTTGTCCAGCAGCCACCAGTCCAGCGGCCGCGACTCCGCCCACTCGGCGCCCTGCCCGAACTCGCTGCCCATGAACAGCAGCTGCTTGCCCGGATGGGACCACATGTAGGCGAGCAGCACCCGCAGCCCGGCGAACTTCTGCCAGGTGTCGCCGGGCATCTTGCCGAGCAGCGACCCCTTCAGGTGCACCACCTCGTCGTGCGACAGCGGCAGCACGTAGTTCTCCGAGAACGCGTAGATCAGGGAGAACGTCAGCTCGCCGTGGTGGTAGTGGCGGAAGACCGGCTCGTGCTGGAGGTAGCTGAGCGTGTCGTGCATCCAGCCCATGTTCCACTTGAAGCCGAAGCCGAGCCCGCCGAGATGGGTGGGGCGGGTGACGCCCGGCCACGCCGTCGACTCCTCGGCGATCGTCATGACGCCCGGGTCGCGCTTGTAGACGGTCGCGTTCATCTCCTGCAGGAACGAGATCGCGTCCAGGTTCTCCCGGCCGCCGTAGATGTTCGGCGTCCACTCGCCCTCTTCGCGCGAGTAGTCCAGGTAGAGCATCGAGGCGACGGCGTCCACCCGCAGCCCGTCGATGTGGAACTCCTCCAGCCAGTAGCAGGCGTTGGCGACCAGGAAGTTGCGGACCTCCGAGCGGCCGTAGTTGAACACGTGCGTGCCCCAGTCGGGGTGCTCGCCGAGCCGGGGGTCGCTGTGCTCGTACAGGGCGGTCCCGTCGAACCGGGCGAGGGCCCACTCGTCCTTGGGGAAGTGCGCGGGCACCCAGTCGACGATGACGCCGATGCCGGCCTGGTGCAGCCGGTCGACCAGGTGCCGGAAGTCGTCGGGGTCGCCGAACCGGGAGGTCGGCGCGTAGTAGGAGGTCACCTGGTAGCCCCAGGACGGCCCGTAGGGGTGCTCGGCGACCGGCATGAACTCCACGTGGGTGAAGCCCATCTCCTTGACGTAGGCGGGCAGCTCCTCGGCGAGCTCGCGGTAGCCGAGGCCCTGCTTCCACGACCCCAGGTGCACCTCGTACACGCTCATCGGCTCGTGCACCCACTGCCGGTCCTTGCGCAGGTCCATCCACGCGCCGTCGCCCCACTCGTAGGCGGAGGTGAACACCCGCGAGGCGGTTCGCGGCGGCACCTCGGTGTACTGGGCCATCGGGTCGGCCTTGGCCCGCCACTGCCCGTCGGCGCCGAGGATCTCGAACTTGTAGGTGTCGCCGTCGCCGACGCCCGGCACGAACAGCTCCCAGACGCCGGTGGAGCCGAGCGAGCGCATCGGGTGGGCGCGGCCGTCCCAGTGGTTGAAGTCGCCGATGACCCGCACGCCGCGCGCGGTCGGCGCCCACACCGCGAACGCGGTGCCGGTGACCGGCCCGAACGCCGAGGCGTAGCCGCGCACCCGGGCGCCGAGGGCCTGCCACAGCTCCTCGTGCCGGCCCTCGCCGATCAGGTGCAGGTCCAGGTCGCCGAGCGTCGGCAGGTAGCGGTAGGGGTCGTCCTGGACGAGCTCGACGCCGTCGCCGTAGGTCACCGCGAGCCGGTAGTCGGGGACGGCCAGCGGCGCGTCCTCGGTGCTGTCGCCGGCGAGGGAGGCCTCGGCGGGCAGCGTCGCGGCGAACACGCCCTCGTGGAAGTGCCGCAGCCGGTGCCGCTCCCCGTTCGGCAGCACCACCTCGACCCGTTCCGCGAGCGGGCGCAGGGCCCGTACGACGATGCCGTCGCGTCCCGGGTGCGCCCCGAGGACGGCGTGCGGGTCGTGATGGTCGCCACCGACGAGCTGCTCGATCTCAGCGCGCGTCACCCGTGCCATGGGTACATGGCCTCCTTCTGCGGGGATCCGGACCCTCCTATCACTGCCCGGAGATCCGCGCATATCACCTCTGTTGTGAAGTCCCTGGGTTAAAAGGGCTGACGCTTGGAAGACCCCGGCGGGCGAGGGGCTCAGCCGGTGTAGGTGAACGGCAGCCGGGTGATGCCGTTGTCGAAGCCGGACAGCAGGTACTCCGGCTCGCCGTCCGCGCGCAGGCCGGGCAGCCGGGTGTACAGCTCCCGGAACATGATCTTCAGTTCCATCCGGGCCAGGTTCGCGCCGAGGCACAGGTGCGGGCCGGGCCCGCCGAAGCCGACGTGCGGGTTCGGCGAGCGGGTGATGTCGAAGACGTCGGGGTCGGCGAACACCTCGGGGTCGCGGTTGGCGGCCGGGTAGAACAGCACCACCTTGTCGCCGGCCCGGAACCGGTGCCCGCCGAGCTCATGGTCCTCGGTGAGCGTGCGGCGGAACTGGATGATGGGCGACACGTACCGGACGATCTCCTCGATCGCGCCGCCGATCCGCGCGTCGTAGTCGCCGAGCAGCAGGTCCCGCTGATCGGGGTGGTCGGTGAACAGCTTCAGGCCGTGCGCGAGCGCGTTGCGGGTGGTCTCGTTGCCGGCGACCAGCAGCAGGTCGAAGAACGAGCCGAGCTCCTTCACCGACAGCCGCTCGCCGTCGGGGTTGGCGTTGACCAGCGCCGACACCAGGTCGTCGGACGGGTCGCGGCGGCGCGCCTCGCCGAGCCGGGCGACCAGCCGGTGCAGGTCCACGATCGCCTTGAGGTTGCCGTACAGCAGCCGCAGCGTGCGCGGGCTGGCCAGCGAGCCGCGCACCCCCGAGTACTCGGTCATCGCGTCGATGCGCGACAGCACGTAGGGACGGGCCCGCTCGGGGATGCCCATCATCGCGCAGATCACGTGGATCGGCAGCCGGGCCGCGACCTGGGCGACGAAGTCGCGCGGGCCCTCGGCGAGCACGTCGTCGACGATCCGGGTCGCGGTCGCCTGGATGTCGCCCTCGATCTTGGCGAGCATCTTGGGGGTGAACGCGCGGAACACGATCCGGCGCAGCCGGGCGTGCCGGGGGTCGTCCATGTTCACCATCGGGGTGCCGAACACCTTGGCCAGCCACGGCGGCGGCTCCGGCGACGTCGCGGCGGGCTCGCTGGAGAACACCTTGGCGTTGCGGCTCGCCGCCACCACGTCGGCGTGCCGGACCAGGGCGTAGAAGCCCGTGCCGGACCGGACGAACGGCACCCGCGGCTCGGCGAAGTACACCGGCTCGCCGAGCTCGCGCAGCCGGGCGAAGTCGGCCAGCCGCTGCTCGGGCGGGCGGTCCCAGAACGCCATGCTCACCAGGTCGATGCCCGCCTTCCCCGAGGGAGGCGCGGAGTTGAGGGCCACGGTGTCCCGCCTTCTTTCCTGGGCCGCCCGCATCAGCGGCCGAGCCACTTGACCTCGTACGGCCCCAGCGTGAGGGGCTGCCCCTCGATCCGGGTGCCCGCCGGCTGCGCGGTCGTGTTCACCACGACCATCTGCTTCTTCTGCGCCAGCACCCGGACGGCGGCGTTGGACGACTTCACGTCCTCCAGGCGCGTCCCCGGCGGGAACCACCGGTCGAAGTTCTGCAGGTTGACCAGCGTCGGCGTGGCGCTGCCGCCCGCGGCCGTCCCGGTCCACAGGCAGCCGGGGCAGGTGCCGGTGGTGGCGGTCTGCGGGCTCCAGTAGAACGCGCTGGCGGCGCCGCCCTTGACGAACTCCATCATCGCGGCCGCCTGGACCGCGCCGCGCTGCTCGTCGGTCCAGGCCGAGGGGTCCGGTTCGACGTACCACTCGGCCCACCAGACGGGCAGCCTGTCGTCCAGGCCGCGCAGCCAGCGGGTGGTGTCGGAGAATTTGCGCAGGGCCGCGAACGCGTCCATCTTGTAGTCGCGCTGGTTGGGCAGGGCGTGCCCGTCGACCGCGATGAAGTCGGCGCCCTTCTTGTGGTCGTACCAGTACTTGACCGCGTCCAGGTTGCGCTGGTCCATCTCGCCCCACGGGCCGCTCAGCTCCGAGGGCGGGCCGTCGCGGCGGGTGCCGGGCGCGTTGCTGTTCATCACCATGTACGGGCCGCCGACCTTGATGTCGGGGTCGACCTTCTTCAGCGCCGTGTACACCTTGTTGTAGAGGTCGGTGTAGCCCTCGTAGTCCCAGCGGTTGGCCGGCTGGTTCCAGAAGCCCTTGAACTCGTTCCAGACGGTGTAGTACTTCACGTCCGGGTAGCGCTTGGCGACGGCGGCGGCCAGGTTCGCGTAGTCGCCGAAGTGCGCGGGCTCGGGCGCCAGCTCCAGCCTGCTCCAGTCGGTGCGGCCGGCCGCGCCGCCCTTCATCCAGTCCGGGCCGCAGCACAGCGTGACGATCGGCGTCCCCCTGGTCTGGCGGATCACCTCCATCCGGCGGTCCAGCGAGGCCCAGTCGAACTCGCCGGGCTTGGGCTCGGGGTTGTCCACCCCCCAGCCCATGATCGGCGTCACCTGCGGCATCGGCGCCGCGGTCAGCGCGGCGAGCGCGCCCGCGGGGCCGCCCTCGCGGTCCACGGTGTTCTGGGTGTGGGTGAAGCCCCAGGAGGGCCAGCCGGCCGGCGCGTTCGGCGCGACCACGGTCGCCGGGGCGGCGGGCGCGGCGACGCCGCCGGAGCCGCCGGGCCGCCAGCCGGTCGCCGCGATGACGCCGGTGGCGGTCAGCACGCCGGCCAGGGCCGCACCGAGCGCGACGAGGAACAGGCGCCGCCGCGGGCGGCCGTGCCGGCCCTGCCGGTTGCCGAACAGGGAGGCGGGGAACGGGCGGGACGCGCGGGTCCGCTGCTGCGCTTGCAAAAGAGGCCTCCAGGAAGGGGCCGGCCGACGAGTGCCGGGCGGTGGTGCCGGCACTTGGTTAGAACGCCGGGAACAGCGTCCCGGTTCGCCGGAGAGGACAATTGGCCGTGCTGTCTTCTCCTACCCGTCCCCGCAGGTGGGGGTAACGTCCGGGACGGCGGGCGACCCGTGGGATAAATGGCCGGAATGGGACAGTTGGGAAAAGCGGCTCCGAGGCCGCAAATCCGGCAGAAAAGGATCAGCTGCCGGATGTTGCGTCCGCACGGGCGGCGCGACTGTTCGCCAGGGGTCGCGTCGGCTGCGCCGCCCGTGCGGACACGTCCGGCTGGCCACCGGGGTAACCCCGACCCCGCCGACCGGTCCTCCATTCCTGTGTCACCTGAGCGACACAGGTCCCTTCCGTCCCGGGCCCTTCAAGCCCGGCCCGCCCCCGTGCTCGGGCCGGGCCGCACCGGCCCCGGCGTCCCCGCCTCACCGGTCCTCCGCGTCGCGCCGGGACTGGTCGCGCAGGAGCCCGCGGAGCCCGTCCGCGTCGTCGGACGCCACCGTCATCGCATATCCGGCCTGGAGTTGCGCGTCGGTGAGGTCGCCGCTCCGGGTGGCGTACCAGCGCCCGGCGTCACTGCGCCAGACCAGCCAGCCGGGGAACTCCCGCTCGATGGCCGTCTTCTGATCCGCGAAGTCGCCCATCAAGGTCGTCCCTTCCCCGAGGCGGCACTTCTGTATACAAAAGTCTTACGCGGTCAAAGAAGTGTCAAGCTGTCCGTAAGCGGACCGTCCCCCTCGGGATAGCGCCCGGGAGGCATCGGTGCGGGGGAGCAGCGGGGGGAAAGGAGGTGGCGCCGGTGCCGGACCGCCCGGCCTACCTGCGGATCGCCGACGCCCTGCGCGAGCAGATCCGCGGCGGCGTGCACCCGCCGGGCGCGCGGCTGCCGACGATGACCGAGCTCGGCGCGGAGCACGGGGTGTCGGGCATCGTCGTCCGGCAGGCGATCGCGCTGCTGCGCGGGGAGGGCCTGGTCGAGACGCGGCGGGGCGGCGGCACCGTCGTGCGGGTCACGCCGCCCGCCCGCCGGGTGGCGATGGACCGCTACCGCGCCTTCGCCCGGCCGGCCGCGCCCGCCGCGCCGGCCACCACGTTCACCCGTGACCACGGGATCGGCTGGAACGAGTACCGGCTGGACAAGGAGTTCACCCGTACCCGCGCCACCGGCGAGCTCGCCGAGCTGTTCGAGCTGCCCGCCGGCACCGAGCTGCTGCGCCGCCGCTTCGTCTTCTACTCGCGCGGCGAGCCGCAGCAGATCTCGGTCAACTACCTGCCGTGGGACCTGGTCGGCGACACCCCGGTCAGCGATCCCGCCCGCGAGCCGTGGCCCGGCGGCACCCTGGCCCAGCTCAGCTTCCTCGGCCGCCCGCCGACGCGGGTGGAGGAGGCGGTGCGCTCGCGGATGCCGACGCCCGAGGAGGCCGAGACCCTGAACATGGCCGGCGGCGTGCCGGTGTTCGCCGTCACCCGCCGCATGCTGTCGGGGGCCGAGGTGCTGGAGGTCTGCCGCGACATCGTCATCCCCGCCGACCGGGTCGTGCTGGACTACGCGATCGACCTGTCGCACTGACCGGTACCGGCCGCCGCAGGGGTGAGAATTCAGTCGCGGTACAGCCACTCATCGTCGTCGTCCTCGCGGCGGCGGACGGGGATGTCGGCGCGGGTGACGTTCGCCGGCGCCGGCCCGGCCGCCGCCTCGGCGGGCTCCTCGGCGGGGTTGCGGCGGCGGTGCGCGTACCCGAGCGCGGCCAGCGCGGCGCTCAGCCCGAGCACCGCGACCAGGCCGGTGCCGGGCGACCAGGCGCCCAGCATCAGCATCGCCTGGGCGGTGCCCGCGACCAGCACCACGCTCCCGGCGGCGGCGACGACCAGGCGGCCGACCGGGTCCAGCGCGCGCACCAGGATCCAGCACGCCGCGCCCGGGGCGGCGAACAGCAGCAGGGCCAGCAGCAGCGTCATTTGATGAAGACGAACCTCTCTATGACCACCGCGACGACCGCGATCAGCAGCGGGAACGCCAGCACGGTCAGGGGCAGCAGGCGCCGCCGCACGTCGGCGGGAGACAGGGCGGTGCCGGGGGACCCGGCGAACAGCCGCAGCCGCCGCAGCTCGCGGGCGAGCAGGACCATCAGCAGCACCGGCAGGTAGATCAGGCCCGCCGGCGTCCACGGCGAGGAGCGCAGGCCGAGCCCGGTCGGCTTCGGCGTCGGCAGCACCGGGTCGGCGGGCGGCGCCTTCAGCCGGTAGACGGCGGCGTCGCGGTCGGCGAACACCGTGGCGATCTCCGGAGAGGACGCCAGCGCCCGCCGCAGCCGGACGCCGTAGTCGGCCGCCAGGCCCGAGTTCAGCACCTGGAAGTCCTCGTGGCTGCGGGTGGTGACGAAGAAGCCGCCCGGCCCCTGCTCCTTCAGCGTCTGCACGATCTGCGCGATGTTCCCGGGGTTGTTGCGGTCGGCGATCACGGCCGTGTAGTTGAACCGCTCCCACTCCCGGTAGGACCAGGGCATCACCGGGGTGCCGCCCGCCAGGTTGGGGTCCTCCGCGCTCAGCCACACCACCCCGACGACGCCGGTCTTGTAGTTGTCCAGCATGACGTCGAACGCCTTGACGTCGCTGCGGCGGACCTGCTCGTACTTCTCGTTGCCGTAGCGGACGGTCAGGAACCCGCCCGCCATCAGCAGCGCGAACACCGACGCGGCGGCGACCGCGGGCCAGTGCCGGCGGGTGCCGGTGCGCAGCCGGGCGAGCCCGGACGGCCGCACCCGGGGCGCGCGCACGGCGGGCGCGTCGAACGGCGCCGGGAAGAACAGGTAGGCGATCAGCAGGCACGCCGCGGGCAGCATGAAGAAGTAGATGCGCAGCCCGATCTCGCCGCCGTAGTTCTGCAGGCCGAGCGAGGCGAACGGCACCAGCATCAGCACCAGCGCGACCCGGTCGTCGATGCCGCGGGCGCGGCGCCGCAGCAGCCCGGCGACCGCCAGCACCACGATCACGGCCGCGATCAGGATGCGCAGGTACTGGATCTGCTGGGTGTCCCCGTCGACGTTGCCGATCCGGCCGCCGGTGCTCTGCTGGAAGTTGGTGAGGATCTTGCCGAGCCCGCCGAAGATCTCGTTCTTGCGGCCGGCCCAGTACCCGACGGTCATGAAGCTGACCCACGCCGCGTACACCACCCCGGCGATGATCGGCATGCCGCGCAGGCTGCACCGGCGCATCAGCACCAGGCCGCCGCAGGCCGCGGTCATCAGGAACGGGGTGAGCTGGTGCGCCGCGGTGCCGACCAGCAGCAGCGCGAACAGCAGGAACAAAAGGATCCGCTGGTCGCGCAGCGACACCTTCGGCGCGGGCAGCTCGCCGGGGTCCTTGGCCGCGAACAGCCAGTCGTACAGGCGCCACAGGACGCCCGAGCGCTCCGCGGGCTCCCTGCCGCGGCGCCGCCCGGCGCGCCGGGTCGTCTCGTCGTGGTGGCGGAACCAGTTGACCAGGATCGCCAGGAAGTACAGGTAGAGCAGGTAGGCGAACGCCTGCGGGGACAGGTAGTCCTGCCCGACCCAGTTGGCCGCGATGAACAGCCACGCCGCGAACCACTTGGCCCGCCACGTCGCGCGCAGCACCCGCAGGATGAGGATGTAGGGCAGCAGGTACATCAGGTTGGTGACCGGCGGCGCCCAGCGCAGCACCGGCTCGATGTCGTGCTGCCCGACCGCCTTCAGGACGAACGCGGCGAAGGCGAAGAAGCCGGGCGTGCTGAACCGGGCGTCCAGGAACCAGCTCACGGTGTGGGTGCGCTCGACGTACTCGATGAACCCGGCGGTCTGCCAGACGGTGGAGAACCGCGCGACCGGCTCCAGCGCGAGCGTCACCCCGTGCAGCGACATGATCAGGATGCCGATCTGCACGCTCAGCAGCAGCCGGTGCGGCCGGGGCAGCGCCAGCGTCGCCATGAACGTCAGCACCAGCACCGCCGCGCCGAGCAGCGTCGCCACCGGCAGCACCGCGATCAGCCCGTGGCCGCCGATCGCGTCCATGTCGACGCCGCCGAGCGGCAGCCAGAACAGCGCGGTGCCGATCAGCATCGCCGCGGTGAGGCCGAGCAGGACCGGCCGCCCGGTCCCCGGGACGGCGGGCGGGGCGGCTCCGGCGCCCCGCGGGGCCCCCTCCTCCGGCTGGCGTGCCTGGCGAAGCGTCACACTCAAGAGATATCCCGCTCTCCGTCGCCGGTGGAAGACCCGCCGGCGGGCCGTTCGGGCCGGATGGTCCGGCGCAGTCCCGGCCAGATCGCGGCGGCGACCGCCACGTTCACCGCCAGCACGGCCACCCCGATCGTGTACAGGTGGGCCGGGTCGATCAGCAGCACGACCAGCCCGAGGACGCCCGCGAGCCGGACCCCCTGCAGCAGCGCGATCAGCCGGGTCCGGTTGCGCACCCGCAGCGCGCCGATGTACAGCTCGATCACCGCCTTCGGCAGCACCGCCAGGGCCAGCACCTGCAGCAGCGGCGCGCCGGCCTCGTAGCCGTGGCCGTAGATCCTCAGGCCGATCGGGGCGGCGGCGACCACCAGCACCGTCACCGGCACCAGCAGCATGACGGTGCGCCGCAGCGCCGCCCGCGTCGACTCGGCCAGGGTGTCCCGGTCGAAGGAGCCCTCGACGGTGAGGGAGAACGACAGGGTGAGCGCGAGCAGGTCCAGCATCATGCCGGGCACCCACGCCATCTGGAAGTAGGCGTTGGTCGAGGGCGTCAGGTGCGTGGCGACCACCAGCGGCACCAGGCTGACGGTGGCGAACTGCAGCGCGCCGCCGAGGTAGCCGGTGCGCAGGTAGGCGGCGATCTCCTTCTTGGTGGAGCGGTGGCCGCGGCCGCGGTTGGCCGCGGCGTGCCCGGGGATCATCCGCCCGAAGATCAGCGCGTTCACCGGGACGAGCAGCACCATCACCGGCACGTACCAGGCCAGCACGATGCCGTTGTGCGGGAACGCCCCGGCCAGCGCCATCACCAGGCCGAGCCGGGTCAGCGACCAGACGGTGTTGACGACCGGCACCCAGCCCGCGTGGCGCAGCCCGGTGAAGACGCCCTCCATCGCGTTCCACAGGTTCCACGCCACCGCCATCGCCACGAACAGCGCACCGGGGCCGAACCCGCGCAGCCGGTCGAAGTTCGACCAGTCCTTCCCCCACACGTTCAGCGTCACCAGGAACAGGACGCCGACCACGGCGGCGGCGGCGACGCCGAGCGCGTAGCACGACAGCACCAGCCGGCGGGTGCTGCGCGCCGTCTCGGGGATGAACCGGATCAGCAGGAAGTTCAGCATGGTCACACCGCCGACGAACATGATCGCCTGGTTCATCGCGGTGTTGCGGCCGTAGTCGGCCGGGCCGTAGAAGAACGGCCCGACCAGCCAGAACGCGGCGCCGAGCGCGGTGGTGATGCCGCCGTTCAGCATCAGCGCGTAGGCGTTGCGGAACAGCGGGTTGGACAGCTCGCGGCGCAGCCAGCCGGGCGCCGCGCCGGCGGGCGGCGAGGCCAGCGTCGGGTCAGACACGGCGGGCCGCCTTCCGCGCGCCGTACCGGGCCCGCCGCACCACGGCGTAGCCCTTGGTGAAGGCGCGCTCGCGCAGGTAGGCCCGCGGGACGCCCGCGCCCTCGACGACCCGCGCGAACAGCTCCGGGGTGGTCCGGGGGCCGACGGTCAGCCGCGGGATCGCCAGCACGTCGCCGGCCCGCGCGCCCGTGCCCGCCGGGGCGAGCCGGTTGGCGACCGCGCAGGCGGTGTCGTAGCCGGCCGCGCGCACCGCCCGCCGCACCCGCGCGCTGGAGTAGCCGAACGGGTAGGCCATGGTCGTGACGGCCCGGCCCAGCCGGTCCTCCAGCAGCTCCTTGTTGCGGGCGAGCTCGTCGCGCAGCGCCGCGTCGCCGAGCTGGTCCAGCTGCGGGTGGCTGTGGCTGTGCCCGCCGAGCTCGATGCCGTGCGCCGCCGCCTCGCGCACCTGCGACCAGGTCAGCATCGCGTCCAGCGGGCGGCCCGCCGCGTCCGGGCCGGCGTCGGCGAGCCAGCCGGTGGTGACGAACACCGTCGCGGTGAAGCCGAGGTCGTCCAGCACCGGCAGCGCGTGCCGGTGGAAGTCGGCGTACCCGTCGTCGAAGGTGATCACCACGGGCCGCTCGGGGAGACCGGCGGTGGAAGTCCCCGTGGTGGGAGACAGGGCCGAGAACGGGACGGGCGTGCGCCCGCGCTCCTTCAGCAGCCGCATCTGGGCGGCGAAGGCGCGGGGGGTGACCGCGAGCGCCGCCGTCTCCTTCGGCGGCCGCTCGCTGATCGAGTGGTACATCAGCACCGGAAGGGCGCCGGTCCAGGGGGTGCTGCGCAGGGTCATGCCGCTCCCTGGCCCGCGACGGCGCGGCGGGCGCGGCGCGCCTGGAGGCGGGCGGTGTACAGGCCGGTGGCGTAGCCCCAGGCCGTCCAGGCCAGGCCGAGCACGATGGCCCCGGCGCGGCCGAAGCCGGCCAGGTCGCCCTTCAGGCCGTCGGTGACGCCGCGCAGCGCGCCGCGCGGCAGCGTGACCAGCGCGTGGGTGCGCTCGCTGGACAGCCCGTCGGCGGAGCCGACGCTCGCGGTCACCAGGGCCTTGGACAGGCCCTCGGCGTAGCAGCGCTGCCGGAAGTAGGCGAAGCGCGCGCGCAGCGGCGGCACCCGGTGCCAGATGACGGCCTCGTCGTCGTACAGCAGCTCGGCGTCAGGGCAGCGCTGCCGCAGCCGGATGCAGAACTCGGTCTCCTCGCAGCCGAGGGGACGCTTGTGGAAGGTGCGGCCGATGCGGGAGTCGAAGCCGCCCGCGAGCGGGAACATCTCCCGCCGGAACGAGGCGTTGCCGCCCATCACGTTGCGCACCGGCCCCGGGTGCAGGCCCCGGTAGGTGCAGCCGACCGTCCAGTCGAACTCCTCGGGGAACCAGCCCGGCCGGGTGCCGGTGGCCGCGGGGACCGGGGCGGCGACCAGCTCGGCCGAGGTGGTGGAGCCGGGCCAGAGCGGCAGCGTCAGCCCGCCGACGCCGGCCACCCGCGGGTCGGCGTAGTGCCGGGCCATCCCGGCGAGCCAGCCGGGCGCGGCGACCGCGTCGTCGTCGAGGAAGGCGACCACGTCGCCGCGCGCCACCGCCACGCCGGTGTTCTTGCCGCCCGACAGGCCGCGGCCCTCGCGGTTCTCCACCACGACCGCGTCGGCCAGCGACCGCTTCAGCCGGGCGTGCAGCGCCGGGTTGTGGTCGACGACCACGATGATCTCTTCGGCCGGGTGCTCCTGGCCGCGCACCGAGGCGACGGCCGCGTGCACGTCGTCCCACCGCTCCTCGGTGTAGGCGCAGATGACGACGGAGATCCGGAGCGCGCTCACGACACCCGCCCCCTCAGCCGGGCGTAGGTCTTCAGCACCCGGTCGGCCCTCTTGTACAGCTCCGGGTTGTCCAGGACCGCCGCGCGGGCCCGGTTCAGCGGCGTGGTCCGCGCCCAGTGCAGCGCCGCGCCCGGCGCGCGGCGGGCGACCCGGCCCTCGGCGATGGGGATCTCGCGCCCCTTGAACCCCTCCTTGAACTCCTTGCCGCCGCGCCCCATCGCGATCTCCTCGACCCCGTTGGCGGCGCAGCCCTCGGCGAGCCGCAGGTGCCCGATCATGCCGGGGGAGTACTTGCCGAACCGGGTGTCGTAGGCGGGGAACCAGCCGGCCATGACGGGCCCGCTGCGCAGCCCGAAGTGCGCCGACACCGGCTCCTCGCCCGCCCACAGCACGCTCAGCACGCCGAAGCCGGTCTCGTGGAAGTGCCGCACCAGCCGGACGATCCAGGGCCGCGCGAACCGGTCGGTGCGGCCGGTCCGGTTGTACTGGTCGGACTTCCAGTCCATGAGCCGGCGCAGGTCGGCGGTGTCGGCGGAGGCGAACTCGTACCGCAGCTCCCCGACGTCGCGGCCGAGCTTGCGCTCCTTGTAGCGGATGGTCTTGTGGGTCTTCGGCGCGGCCTCCTTCAGGTGCGCCTCGAACGCGGCGAACCCCTCGCCCAGCTCCATCACCGGCTCCACCCGCCGCGCGGTGTGGAACGGGGCGAACAGGGCCTGCCGGGCGATCAGGTGGTCGAAGTCCCAGACCGCGAGCCCGCAGGACCGCAGCAGGGTGCGCGCGTCCAGCCGCAGGTCGTCGTCCGCGACGATGCCCTGCAGGTCGGTGAGGCCGAACCCGACCGGGTGGCCGACGCCGAGCGGGCCCCGCTCGAAGGGGAAGAAGCCGGCGATGCCGGAGGCGTCCTCCACGACCGCGACCCGCACGCCCTCACGGAACCGGTCCACCCCGAGGGCGAACTCCGGCGCCAGGAACGGGTTGCCCAGGTCGCGGCCGGTCAGCTGCAGATCGCGCCATCGCTTGATCTCGGCCTCGCCGAGGTCGCGCGGGCGGGTGACGGTGATCTTCACTCGGTGCCGGTCCTGCCGTACGCCGCGGACTGCCAGCCCAGCTGGACCGGGTCGGCCGGGACCAGGCCGTGCACGACGGTGACGTCGGTGACGTCCACCGCGTCCGGCGCCGGCTCCAGCCTGCCCTGGAAGCGCAGCCGGACCATGGTGCGCAGCACCCGCCAGCCGTCCCGCCAGGTGTTGAGGTTGGACTCGCCGAAGCGGCGCTCGGTCTCGTGGCTGGCGACCTCGGCGATGCGCAGCCCCGCGCGCACCGCGTTGACGCACATCTCGGTCTCGATCTCGAACCCGGTCGAGCGCAGCGCGAGCCGGCCGACGGCGTCGCGGCGCATGGCCACGTAGCCGTAGCACAGGTCCGACCAGCGCTGCCGGTAGAGCCGGTTGGCCAGCCAGGTGAGGGCCGAGTTGCCGAGCCGGCGCAGGCCGGTGAGGTCGTCGGAGCCGCCCCCGCAGCCGTACCGGGTGCCCTTGACGAAGTCGTAGCCGCGGCACAGCAGCGCCAGGAAGGAGTCGAACTCGGCCGGGTCCATGCTGCCGTCGGCGTCCAGCATGATGATCATCTCGCCGGTCGCCGCGGCCATCCCCTGCCGCATCGCGGTGCCCTTGCCGGTGGGCGGCTCGCTGATGATCTTGGCGTCGGGGCGCACCGACAGCACGTACTCGACCGTGCCGTCGGTGGACCGGCCGTCGACGATGACGATCTCGTCCACCGCGGTCAGCCGCGGCATCAGCCAGCGCAGGTTCTCGGCCTCGTTCAGGGTCGGGATGACCGCGGTGACGGTGGGCCATCGGCGGGTCCGGCCGCCGATCGCGGGCAGTGCGCCGGGGCGTGTGAGGGGGGCCGCCCTCAGCATGCCGTCGACACGCACGGAGGAATCAGGAGTGTGCATGGGAGTCCCCGTAATTCGTTGACGTCTTGACCCGTTAGATGTCGGGTCAGCCCATCATGTTTGGACCTCTTGCCTTATGGCTCCCATAAGTTGCGCAGGCTCGCCTACGCCCCCCGTACCGCGCCGGCGGGTAAGGGGTCCATCACGGACCGCTTGGCCGGGCATCGGGCCATAAATCCGGCAAGACATCGCAGCTGATGTGGCCACTTCCGGCCATGTCCTTGCAGGTCGTAGCGTGATCTTCAAGCTCTGATGTTTTCATCACCAGTCACTTCTTTCAACACCTATCACTCTCATCCACGGCATTGATAGGTAAAATCCAATCAATTCCGGCATATAGGGAGGTGCACTTCGCTTGACAGTCCCGTACCGGCGTGCGTGGTTTTGGGTGATCTTTATCGTCTGGTGAGATGCGCCAGAGACCGCAGTGGAACCGGCAGCCACGACGGGCGGTTGCCGGCCTCGTACCGGATCTCGTAGACCGCCTTGTCGAGCTCCAGGGCGCGCAGCAGCGTCGCGTGCGCGGCCGGGTCCGTCCCGCCCGCCTGCGCGTAGCCGCGGCAGAACGCCCGGCGGTTCCGCTCGGCCCACGCCTCCGAGCGCGCCTCCAGCGCGTGCGCGGCGTCCGGCGTCACGTAGTTCTCGTCGGCGTGCAGGAAACGCGCCGCGTACTCGAACGAGCGCAGCATCCCGGCGACGTCGCGCAGCGGATGCCCCGGCGCGACGCGCTCCTGCGGCGTGCGGGCCGGCTCGCCCTCGAAGTCCAGCAGCACCCAGCCGGTGCCCGAGCGCAGCACCTGGCCGAGGTGGTAGTCGCCGTGCACCCGCTGGAACGGCAGCGGGCCGGTCAGCCCCGACAGCGCGTCGAACGCCGCGCCGATCGCCGGGACGTACGGCTTCAGATCCGGGACGCCCTCGGCGACCTCGGCCAGCTGGGCGCGCATGGCGTGGACCAGGCCGGCCAGGTCCTGCGGCCGCACCTCGCTCACGCCGAACTCCGCCGCCAGGTCGCGGTGCACCTCCGCGGTGGCCGCGCCGAGCCGCTCCGCCTCGCCCCCGAAGTCGCCGCCCGCCAGCGCGGGGTCGGGGAACACGCCCGGCTCCTGCGGCTGGGCGAACCAGTCGCGGACGCTGGTGACGGCGAGCTGCCAGCCGTCGGTCGCGCCCGGCACGAACTCCGACAGCAGCCCGAGCGTGACCGGCTCGCCGTCGTCCCCCACCAGCTCGAACCAGCCGTGCACGGCCGGGACGTGCGCGCTGCCGCGCCGGGTCAGCGCGAGGTTGACCTCCAGATCGGGGTTCACGCCCGCCGAGAGCCGCCGGAACAGCTTGCAGATGTGCGCGTCGCCGAAGATCAGCGAGCTGTTGCTCTGCTCGGCCGACGTCGGCGCCCCCGGCAGCGTCACGTCGATCGGCACGCCGGGGACGCGGTGGAAGCGCAGCGGCCCCACCTCCGCCCCGCTCTCGATCGCCGCCAGCAGCAGGCCGGTCAGCTCCGGGTCGTGGATCGCGTCGTAGACGTGCACCGGCCCGCCGTCCAGCGGCACCCGCCCGATCAGGCCCGGCCGCACCCGGTCGGGCAGCTCGCTCCGCACGCCGGCGAACAGCTGGTACCGGTCGGCGACCGGCCCCTGGCGGACCTCCAGGACCAGATGGCGCAGGCCCGGATCGCCCGCCCGCAGCTCGGTGGCGGAGACGACCGACACCCCGTCGACCGGGCGGTCCTTGCCGGCGAACCATCGTTGCTGCGGCAGCCAGCTCAGCAGCAGGTCGGCCAGGGAGTGCACGGTCACATCACCTCATCGCCGGTGTCCGGAGGCGGGGGGAGCAGGAACCAGTAGAAGCCGTGTCCGGGAAGGGTGAGCAGGTAGGGCAGTTCGCCGATGGCGGGGAACTGCACCCCGCCCATGCACTCGATGGGGGTGGAGCCGTGGAAGCGGCGCAGGTCGAGTTCGACGGGCTGGGGGAAGCGGGACAGGTTGTTGACGCACAGGATGGTGTCCATGCCGCCCCAGTGGTTGGACTCGCCTTCGGCGATCTCGCGGACGAACGCCAGGACCGAGGGGTTGGAGGCGGAGAGTTCGACGTATTCGCCGACGCCGAAGACGGGGTGGCGTTGGCGGATCTCGATCATTTTGCGGGTCCAGTGCAGCAGCGACCCGGGGTTGTCGCGCTGGGCTTCGACGTTGACGGCCTGGTACCCGTAGATGGGGTCCATGATGACGGGCAGGTAGAGGCGTCCGGGGTCGCAGGTGGAGAAGCCGGCGTTGCGGTCGGGGGTCCATTGCATGGGGGTGCGGACGCCGTCGCGGTCGCCGAGCCAGATGTTGTCGCCCATGCCGATCTCGTCGCCGTAGTACATCACCGGCGACCCGGGGAGTGACAGCAGCAAGGCGGTGAAGAGTTCGAGTTGGTTGCGGTCGTTGTCCAGCAGGGGCGCGAGGCGGCGGCGGATGCCGATGTTGGCCTTCATGCGGGGGTCTTTGGCGTACTCGGTGTACATGTAGTCGCGCTCTTCGTCGGTGACCATCTCGAGCGTGAGCTCGTCATGGTTACGCAAGAAGATGCCCCACTGGCAGTTCGCGGGGATCTTGGGTGTCTGCGCCATGATCTCCGAGATGGGGTAGCGCTGTTCGCGCCGCACCGCCATGAAGATCCGCGGCATGACAGGGAAGTGGAACGCCATGTGGCACTCGTCGCCGCCGGCGGCCGGATCGCCGAAGTAGTCGACGACGTCGGCGGGCCACTGGTTGGCCTCGGCCAGCAGGACGCGGTCGGGGTAGAGGCGGTCGACCTCGGCACGCACGCGTTTGAGGTAGGCGTGGGTCTCGGGCAGGTTCTCGCAGTTGGTGCCCTCACGCGCGTACAGGTAGGGGACCGCGTCCAGGCGGAACCCGTCGATGCCCAGGTCGAGCCAGAACCGCAGCACCTCCAGCAGGGCGTCCTGCACCGCGGGATTGTCATAGTTCAAGTCGGGCTGGTGGGAGAAGAACCGGTGCCAGTAGTACTGCCCGCGCACCGGGTCGTAGGCCCAGTTGGACTGCTCGGTGTCGACGAAGATGATGCGGGCGTCGGGGTACTTGGTGTCGGTGTCGGACCACATGTAGAAGTCCCCGAACGGGCCTTCGGGGTCGGTGCGCGAGGCCTGGAACCAGGGGTGCTGATCAGAGGTGTGGTTCATGACCAGGTCGGCGATGACGCGGATGCCGCGAGCGTGGGCTTCTTCGATGAGTTCGACGAAGTCGCCGAGTTCGCCGAAGTCGGGCAGGACCTTGGTGTATTCGCTGATGTCGTAGCCGCCGTCACGCAGGGGCGACTGGTAGATCGGCAGCAGCCACAGGCAATCGATGCCGAGCCATTGCAGGTGGTCGAGTTTGGAGATCAGCCCGCGCAGGTCCCCGTTGCCGTCGCCGTTGGAATCGGCGAACCCCCGTACCGACACCTCATAGAACACCGCCGTCTTGAACCAATGCGGATCACGCGGCGTCTCCGGATCGAAGGAGTCGGGGATCGGCCCAGAGGGCGTCGGGACCACGTCCGGCGGGATCTCGGGGATCGGCTCGCCGCGCGGCAGCACGCCCGGCGCGGAGTAGGGGCTGGTCTGGCCGGGGGCGCGCGCGAAGTGCCGGTCGGAGGCCGCGGCGGCGGCCTGCTCGGAGGTGGGCGGGGTGGTGTCGGCGCCTGTCTGCTCGGGGTCCTGGGACTCGTGCGTGTCGCTCAACTGGGGTTTCTCCGCAGCGTGAAGATGTGGGCCGGCTGTACGTGGGGATCGAGACGCACGTAGTTGGCCTGCCGCCAGGTGTACTCCTCGCCGGACAGTTCGTCGGTGACGGCGAACTCGGCGTCCGGGGCGAGGCCGAGGGCGGGCAGGTCCAGGTGGACGGTGGCCTCGCGGGCTTGGTGCGGGTTGAGGGTCACCACGGCGAGGACGACGTCGTCCAGCACCCGCTTGGAGAAGCAGACGATCTCGTCCTGGTCGGCGTGGTGGAAGTGCAGGTCGCGCAGCCGCTGCAGCGCGGGGTGTGCGCGGCGCAGGCCGTTCAGCCGGGTGATGAGCGGGGCGATGCTGCGGCCCTCGCGCTCGGCGGCCTCCCAGTCGCGCGGCCGGTACTGGTACTTCTCGGAGTCGCGGTACTCCTCACTGCCGGGACGGACGGGCGTGTTCTCGATCAGCTCGTAGCCGGAGTAGACGCCCCAGCTGGGCGACAGCAGCGCGGCCAGCACCGCCCGGATCTCGAACGCCGGGCGGCCGCCGTGCACCAGGTACTCGTTGAGGATGTCGGGGGTGTTGACGAAGGCGTTCGGCCGCATGTACGCGGCGGCGGGCCCGGACAGCTCGGTGAAGTACTCCTCCAGGTCGGCGCGGGAGTTCTTCCAGGTGAAGTAGGTGTAGGACTGGTGGAAGCCGATCTTGGCGAGGGTGTGCATCATCGCCGGGCGGGTGAAGGCCTCGGCCAGGAACAGCACGTCGGGGTCGGTCCGGGCGATCTCGCCGAGCAGCCGCTCCCAGAACGCGACGGGCTTGGTGTGCGGGTTGTCCACCCGGAAGATCCGCACGCCGTGGTCCATCCAGTGCCGGACGACCCGCAGCACCTCCTGGTAGATGCCCTCGGGGTCGTTGTCGAAGTTCAGGGGGTAGATGTCCTGATACTTCTTCGGCGGGTTCTCGGCGTAGGCGATGGTGCCGTCGGCGCGGGTGGTGAACCACTCGGGGTGCGCGGCGACCCAGGGGTGGTCGGGGGAGCACTGCAGGGCGAGGTCGAGGGCGACCTCCAGCCCGTGGTCGCCGGCGTAGGCGACGAAGGCGTCGAAGTCCTCGATGGTGCCGAGGTCGGGGTGGACGGCGTCGTGGCCGCCGTCGGGGGAGCCGATCGCCCACGGCGAGCCGGGGTCGTAGGGGCCGGCCTCCAGGGTGTTGTTCGGGCCCTTGCGGAAGGTGCGGCCGATCGGGTGGATCGGCGGCAGGTAGACGACGTCGAACCCCATGTCGGCGACGGCGGGCAGCCGCTTCATCGCGGTGCGGAACGTTCCCGACATCGGGCCGCGCCGGCCCATCGGGTCGACGGACGCCCCCTCGGAGCGGGGGAAGAACTCGTACCAGGACCCGTACAGCGCGCGCTCGCGTTCCACCGTCAGCGGGTACCAGTCGGTGACGGTGAGCAGGTCGCGCAGCGGGTAGCGCTCCTCGAAGGCGCGGATGTCGGGGGTGCTCGCGGCGGCCAGCCGCTTCGCGGCGGGGACGGTACGGTCGGCCATCAGCTTGGCCAGGCGGGTGTAGGCGGGCCGGTCGTGGGCGGGCAGGCCCTCGGCGGCGCGGGCGAACAGCAGCGAGCCCTCGGCGAGCATCAGCTCCACGTCCTGGCCGCGCGGGATCTTGATCTCCGCGTCGTGCCGCCAGTGCGCGATCGGGTCGCCCCACGCCTCGACCCGGAAGTGCCAGCGGCCGGTGGCGGTCGGGGTGACGTCGGCGGCGAGCCGGTCCATGCCCGGGACGATCTCGGTCATCCGGACGGGCGGCCCGACCTCGCCGTCCGGGTCGCGCAGCACCACGGCGGCGCCGAGCATCTCGTGTCCTTCGCGGAATACCGTCGCGCTGACCTGGAAGGTCTCGCCCGGGACGGCCTTGGCGGGCCAGCGCCCGCCGCTCGGCCGCGGCTCCACGTCCAGCACAGGAATACGGCCAATCTCCGTCATACCCGCCTTCAGGGAAGATTTGGACCCGTCTCGCATGCGCCATCCCCTACCCGCTCGTGATTCCCAAAACCGTCCATGCCCGCGATCCGCGCTTTACTGCCTTGTGGACACACCAAACTTTGGGCTACATCTCCGCTACCGAACGGCTGCCAGATCGGGAGGTTCACCCGGGTTGACCGGTTTCGGCCCACCTTGATCCACCGGCGGGCCGGCCGGTCCGCGCTGACCCGCTCCGGCCACGTTCCTGACGAACCCTTGGCGCGGTCCGCGCGTCTTCCCAGGCATGCCGCACCATGTGCCGTTCGAGGCGGTCCGCGCCCTCGCCCTGTGGCTGCTGCTCGTCGCCGTCGCGGGCCTGGCGGTCTGGCGGCCGCTGGTCCGCCGCACCGGCTGGGCGCCGCTGCCGACGCTCGCGCTGCTCGCCTGGACCGCGCTGGTGCTCGGCATGACGCTGCCGATGACCGTCGCACCGGGCGTGGGGGAGCGGCTCGCGGTGTGCGTCGCGCATCCGCTGTCCGACGCCGCCTGGGCCGTCTCGATCTTCGGGACGCGCGGCCTGGAGGACGTCATGAACGTCGCGCTGTGGGTGCCGTGCGGGCTGCTGGCGGTCCTGGCGACCCGCCGCGCGGTCGCCGCGCCCGCCGTCCTCGCCGGGATCTTCGTGGCGGTGGAGCTGCTGCAGACGCTCGACCCCGGCCGCGAGTGCGATCCGGGCGACTGCGTCTACAACTCCGCCGGCATCGCCCTCGGCGCCGCCACCGCCGCCGGCCTGCGCGGACTGCGCGCGCTGCGGGCCGCGCGTGCCGAAGACAGACCGGTCCTTTAGGTGACGGTGTCCTGTACGAGGTCGCGCCCTGGGGTGCGTAGCGTTTAGCGTGGCGGGGCGTGAAGGCAATTCGACGATTCACCGTACGTACCGTCCTTCCCGAACCGCTGCGCCGGCTCGAGGAGCTGATCCTCAATCTGCGCTGGTCCTGGCACCACGAGACGCTCGACCTGTTCCGCTCGGTCGATCCGGCCCTGTGGGAGGCGGTCGGCCACGACCCGGTCCGGCTGCTCGGCGAGGTCGCGCCCGACCGGCTGCGCCGGCTGGCCTCCGACCGCCGCTTCCTGCGGATGCTGCACGACGCCGCCGACGAGCTGCAGGACTACCTGACCGCCGACCGCTGGTACCAGTCGCTGCCCGACGCGCCGCGGGCCATCGCCTACTTCTCGCCCGAGTACGGGATCACCACGTCGCTGCCGCAGTACTCCGGGGGCCTCGGCATCCTGGCGGGCGACCACCTGAAGACCGCGAGCGACCTCGGCGTGCCGATCATCGGCGTCGGGCTGCTGTACCGGCACGGCTACTTCACCCAGTCGCTGTCGCCCGACGGGTGGCAGCTGGAACGCTACCCGCCGATCGACCCGAACGGCCTGCCGCTCACCCTGCTGCGCGAGGAGGACGGCACGCCCGTGCGCGTCTCCATCGGCCTGCCGCAGGGCCGCGACCTGCACGCCCAGGTCTGGCTGGTGCGCGTCGGGCGGGTGCCGCAGCTGCTGCTGGACTCCGACGTGGAGGACAACGACCAGGCCGCCCGCGACATCACCGACCGGCTGTACGGCGGCGGCGGCGACCACCGGTTGCTCCAGGAGATGCTGCTCGGCATCGGCGGCGTCCGCGCCATCCGCGCGTACTGCCGCATCACCGGCCACGCCGCCCCCGAGGTGTTCCACACCAACGAGGGCCACGCGGGGTTCCTCGGCCTGGAACGCATCCGCGAGCTGGTCGCCGAGGCCGGGCTGACCTTCGACGAGGCGCTGGAGGCCAACCGCGCCGGGACGGTGTTCACCACGCACACCCCCGTCCCGGCCGGCATCGACCGCTTCCCCCGGGAGCTGGTCCGCAAGTACTTCGGCGGCGTCAACGAGGAGAAGGGCATCCCCGCCGACCGGGTCCTGGAGCTCGGCGCCGAGGACTACCCCGGCGGCGACCGCACCGTGTTCAACATGGCCGTCATGGGCATGCGCCTCGCCCAGCGCGTCAACGGCGTCAGCCGGCTGCACGGCGAGGTCAGCCGGGAGATGTTCGGCGGCCTGTGGGGCGGCTTCGACACCGCCGAGGTGCCGATCGGGTCGGTCACCAACGGCGTGCACGCCGGGACGTGGGTGGCCCGCGAGGTGCTGGAGCTGGCGGCGCGCCGGGTGCCGTCGGTGCTGGAGTCCGCGCAGGGCTGGGAGGGCGTGCGCGACGTCCCCGAGGGCGACATCTGGCGGGTGCGGCGCACCCTGCGGGCGCGGCTGGTCGCCGAGGCGCGGCGGCGGCTGCGCGCGTCGTGGCGCCAGCGCGGCGCCAGCGACGCCGAGATGTCGTGGATCGACGACGCGCTCGACCCGGACGTGCTCACCATCGGGTTCGCCCGGCGCGTCCCGTCCTACAAGCGGCTCACGCTGATGATGCGCGACCCCGAGCGGCTGCGCGCGATCCTGCTGGACCCCGAGCGGCCGGTGCAGATCGTCATCGCGGGCAAGGCGCACCCGGCCGACGAGGGCGGCAAGCGGCTGATCCAGGAGATCGTCCGGTTCGCCGACGGCGAGGACGTGCGGCAGCGCATCGTGTTCCTGCCCGACTACGACATGGCGCTCGGCCAGTGCATGGTGCAGGGCTGCGACGTGTGGATGAACAACCCGCTGCGGCCGCTGGAGGCGTGCGGGACGTCGGGGATGAAGGCGGCGCTGAACGGCGGCCTGAACCTGTCCATCCGCGACGGCTGGTGGGACGAGTGGTTCGACGGGCAGAACGGCTGGGCGATCCCCTCCGCCGACGGTCTGGCCGCCCCCGAGCGCCGCGACGCGCTGGAGGCCGCCGCGCTGTACGAGCTCATCGAGGACCACGTCGCGGTGATGTTCTACGACCGCGACGGCGGGCCGCCGCGGCGCTGGCTGGAGATGGTCAAGCACACCATCGCCACGCTCGGCCCGAAGGTGCTGGCGAGCCGGATGCTGCGCGACTACGTCCAGGAGTACTACGTGCCGGCGGCCGCGTCCGCGCGGGCGATGGCGGCGGGCGGGTACAGCGGCGCCCGGCGGCTGGCGGCCTGGAAGGAGCGGGTCCGCAAGGCCTGGCCGGGCGTCGCGGTCGAGCACGTGGAGTCCACCGGCGAGGAGACCCTGCACGTCGGGGCGCGGCTGGCGGTCCGGGTGGTCGTCGACCTCGGCGGCCTGGACCCCGGCGACGTGGCGGTCGAGGCGGTGTACGGGCGGGTGGACGCCGCCGACGCGTTCATCGCCCCGTCCTACCTGGAGCTGGCGGCGGCCGAGCAGGCCGAGGACGGGCGGCTGCGCTACGCGGGCGAGATCCCGCTGGCGCGCAGCGGCCCGTTCGGCTACAGCGTCCGGGTCGTGCCGAGCGACCCCGGCCTCGCGGGGCAGGCCGAGCTGGGGCTGGTCGCCCTGCCGCCCGCCCCGCAGGGCATGACCAACGGGAACCTGCGCTGAGGCGCTCCCCTACTCCTCGTCCTCGGGCGGGGAGTCGGGGAGCCGCCAGGCGATGATCAGGTAGGGGAGCAGGGCGACCGAGAACAGCAGGGCGAAGAACAGCAGCAGGACCGCCGCGCCCGCGACGTGCGACGCGCGGCCCTCGCCGGGCATCGCGCTCATGACGGTGGCGAAGACGACCACGAGCAGCCCGAGGCCGAGCCGGTGCGCGATGGCGTGCGCGCGCAGCCGCTCCGACACCTGCCGCTCGTCCAGCAGGTGCTCGGCGAGCCCGACCGTGCCCCGGGTCGCCGGGACGAGGTTGCCGAACACCCAGAACCCGACCGGGAAGGCGATGAGGATCGCCGCGAGGTTGGTGTACATCGCGGCGTCGCTCGGCGCGAGCGCCCAGGACACGGCGGCGTCGGCCCACAGCAGCGCGAGGCAGGCGAAGCCGGCGCGGGCGAGCATCCGGCGCCCCTTCCGGGTGCCGTAGCGCGTGGGCCTGTTGCTGCGCTCGATCGCCTTGCGGTCGCGTTCCTGCTTCTTGGTGGCGGTGTCCATGGGGGTCTCCTTCAAGTCGTGCTGCCGAGCCGGGGGAAGGGGGTGAGGGAGAAGACGACCTCGACGGGCACCTCGAAGTGCTCCGCGATGCGCAGGGCGAGGTGCAGGCTCGGGCTGTACTCGCCGCGTTCGAGGTAGCCGATCGTCTGGTAGTGGACGCCGAGGGCGTCGGCCAGGGCGCGGCGGGAGACACCGCGCTCGGCTCTCAGCACCGCGATCCTGTTGTGGACCTGTTCCTTATCGTTGGACACTCACTACCGTCCTCCGTATGTCTGCTGTTGTTGATAGTAGTTGTACTACATCCTGTTGTGGGGGCACAAGCGAAGAGCCCGCCGGCCAGGGGCCGGCGGGCTCTCGCGGAGCGCGGGATCTACCGCGTGAACAGGGCCGCGACGAACCTGGTGGTGTCGGGCAGCGAGGCCGCCATGTTCTCGCTGTGCCCGGCGCCCGGGTACGCCTTGAACGTCACCGGCTGCCGGTTCGCCTTCAGGTCGGCGACGAGCTTCAGCGTCAGCGGGATCGGCACCGTCGTGTCGACCATGCCCTGCGCGATGTAGAACGGCCGGTCGTAGCCCTTCACCGGCACCTGCATGACGCTGCGGAGCTGGTCGAAGAACTTCGCGTCGAACAGCGGCCTGGCGAGCAGCTGCCCGATGCCGATGCCCTCGGTGCGCTTCACCATGTCGGCGTAGCAGAGCGTCTCGGCGTCCTTGACGACCTGCCGGCCGAGCGGCGTCAGGTAGCCGTCCACGCCGAGCCCCGGCCGCGCGGCCTTCAGGCCGGCCAGGATGTAGGCCGTGTACCCGGTCAGATCGGCGAGCGGCAGCTTGGGGATGTAGGGACCGGCGAGCGAGACGATCCCCTCCAGATTGGACGGCGGGCCGGTCGCGACCGCGCCCCGGAAGTCCAGCTCGGGCGCGTACCTGGTGGCCAGGTTCGCGGTGAACAGCGCGGCCTGGCCGCCCTGCGACTGCCCGATCACCACCCACTTGGACGCCAGCGACCGGTTCAGGCCGCGCGCCGCCCGCACCATGTCGACCGCCGAGTACGCGGCGGTCTTCCCATCGAGGTAGGGGTGCACGCCGGGCGTGCCGAGACCGGCGTAGTCGGACGCGACGATCGCGTACCCCTGCGCCATCCACTTGGTCAGGTAGGTGATGTCACGCTCGGAGCGGCCGGCGGTGGACGGCGCGCACGCGTCGCCGATGCCGACCGTCCCGTGCGTCCACGACAGCACCGGCCACCCGCCGCGCGGCGGCGTTCCCTTCGGGACGAACACCGCGCCGGTGCTCGGCGCGGCCTTCCCGTCCGGGCCGGTCGTGGTGTAGGTGACCCGCTGGGCGGAGCCGGTGCCGGGCAGCCACAGGTTCGCGGGCAGCGGCGTCACCGAGGTGACCGTGCCGGGTTTCGGCGCGGCGGCCTGCGCGGCGGCGGGGGAGAGCACGAGGGTGCTGGAGAGCAGGGCACTGCCTGCGGCGAGAAGACGGCGCATCGGGGGGACCTCCAAGATCGAGGTCACCGTAGCGCGCGCCTGTCCTCTTGGTAAGGGGCCTGGTCAACCGCCCTTGCGGGCACAAGCGCTCAGCAGCCGGCGCAGCTGAGCAGCGGATCTGTGATCCGCCTTGCCGGTGGCGATGTTGACGCAGTCCTGCAACGCGCTCGACTGGATGAGAAGAGCACGAAGGCACCTCTCCTTGTCCATGAGGGGCGTGCTCCCACACTGCTCTGGCCGAATGGCCGCGATGAGCAGGGGGAGGGTCCACCTGCCGCCGGGATCGAACGCGGGTGAGGGCTCAGCGCCGTTCGTGCCGACCAGGTGGCCGTCCGCCTTCTCGAAGTAGGTGCTCTGGGAGCCGCCTATCGGAAGGAGGAGATGGCCCGTGTCGACGTCGAGCAGTTGGGTGCGGGACTTGGGGAGGAACAGCATGAGGCGGCTTCCGGCGGGGACCGCGCGGGCGAAGCGTTCGGGCGTCTTGCTCCGGTCGCCTCCGCCCACACCGACGTAGAGGCGCCCGTCCGGGGTGGGACGGCCCTTCACCCAGGTCTCCACGCGGACGCGCATCACCACGGACACGTCCTTGGCGGAGACCGGGGAGCGGGGCGCGAAGCCCTCCACCGTTCCGGTGACCACGTACTGGGACTCCTTGGCGATGTCGGCCGGGTCCCGGAGGATCATGAGTTCGATGCCAGGTGTCTGGAAGATGGTCGGATCGAGCGTCGCGGCCGGTGCGGCGAGCACGGGCGCGCGCTGCGGCCCGGCCGGTCCCGCCAGGCTCGGCACGGCCACGATCGCGGCGACGGCCGCCGCCGTCAGCGCGCCGCCCGCGACCCGGCGCCGCCGCCGGACCGTCCGGGCGCGCCGCGCGACGGCGGCCGGGGCCAGCGACGGCGGGACGTGCTCGCCCGCGCTGTGCGCGGCCAGCGTCTCCCGCAGGTCCTCCTCGGTGAACGGCATGGCTCAGCTCTCCTCTCGAACCGGGACGAGCGTGGGGTCGACGCGCAGCTTGGCGAGGGCCCGGCTGATCTGGCTGCGCACCGTCACCGGCGAGCAGCCGAGCACGTCGGCGATCGCGGCGTGCTCCAGGTCGGCGTAGTAGCGCAGCACCACGGCGGCGCGTTCGCGGCGGCCGAGCTTGGCGAGGGCCTGCCAGAGCGCGTCGCGGTCCTCGACGCCGGTCCCGGCCGCGGCGGGCGCGTCCGGCATCCGTTCGGTCGGGACCTCGCGGCGCCACCGGCGGCGCCACCACGACGCGTGGGTGTTGACCAGGATCCGGTAGACGTAGGGGTCGGGGTCGTCGCCGATGCGGTGCCATGTCAGCCACGCCTTGGTCAGCGCCGTCTGCACCAGGTCCTCGGCGGTCGCCCGGTCCCGGCACAGCAGGTACGCGGTGCGCAGCAACCGGGACGAGCGCTGTGCCGCGTACTCCCCGAAATCGGTCCGGTCCGCCATCCGCGCTCCCTCGTGTGTCCTACGCCGGTACTACCGCCAGGACCCCGCCGGGCGTTGCGTCCGGGAAAGAGGTTTTTGGGGCGGGGCGGGCGCGGGTAGGAGAGCCGCCGTGAAGATCTTCGTCTCGGTCGACATGGAGGGGGTCTCCGGGCTCACCGATCCCGAGGAGATGCGCGCGGGCGGCAGGGGCTACGAGCGCGGCTGCGAGCTGATGACCGGCGACGCGAACGCCGCGATCCGGGCCGCCTTCGACGCGAGCGCCGCCGAGGTCGTCGTCGCCGACGCGCACGGCGGCGGCCGCAACCTGCGGGCCGACCTGATCGACCCGCGCTGCACGCTGGTGCGCGGACCCTACAAGCCGATGCGGATGGCCGAGGGGCTGGACGCCTCCTTCGACGCCGCCGTGTACGTCGGCTACCACGCGCGGGCCGGGACGGCGCGCGGCGTGCTGAACCACACCTGGATGGGCCGCGAGATCCACAACGTGCACCTCAACGGCCGGATCGCCGGGGAGATCCTGCTGATGGCGGCCTATGCCGGGACGCTCGGCGTGCCCGTCGCGCTCGTCACCGGCGACGCGGCGGCCTGCGCCGAGGCGCGCGAGGTGCTCGGCGACGTGCCGGCGGTCGCGGTGAAGACCGGCAGCGACCGGTACGCCGCCGCGCTCGTCCCGCCGGCCCGGGCCCAGCAGATGATCTACGAGGCGGGCCGGGACGCGCTGAGCGAGGTGGCGAACTGGCGGACGTGCGAGGTCGACCCGCCCTACACGCTGCGCGTGGAGTGGAACGCCACCGCCATCGCCCAGTCCTGCGCGGTCATCCCGGGCGTGGAGCTCGTCGGGCCGCGCACCACCGAGTTCACCACCGATGACTACACCCAGATCGTCGGGCTGCTCGGTGTCTGCGCCACCATCGCGGGCGACGTCGGCTGCACCGGCCGCCACTACGGCTGACCGATCACTCCTCCGCCAGCGCCTCGTAGGCCGGGGCGAGGACGTCGACCAGGTCGCGGCGGCGGACCTTCACCGGCGGCGGCGTCGCCAGCTCCAGCACGAAGCCGGGCGGCACCGGCGGCGCGGCGGGCCGCTCGCGCAGCCGGGCCAGGCCGGACGGCGGCGTCCAGAACCCGTCGGCGGTGAGCGGCTCCTCCTCGACCTCGAACGGGTCGGGCGCCGCCTCGGGAGCGCGCCGCAGCGCGGTCAGCAGCAGGTCGCGGGGCCGGCCGTTCCACTCCAGGATCAGGAACGGGTCGTTGTCGAACGCCCGCGCCAGCTCGTGCAGCACCGTCGCGCCGTGCGGGCACGGGTCGCCCCAGTCGTCGCAGCTGCACATCAGGTGCAGCGCGCCCGCCGACGCCGGGAACAGCGACAGCCCCGACTCGGCGAACACCAGCTCGATCTCCGGCGGCATCTCCCCGGCCAGCAGCCGCGCCCGGAACACCGCCTTGGCCGCCAGCGCGGCCTCGGCGACCCGCCAGCCCTCCTCGCCGATGGCGTCGATGCCGATCGCCACCTCGTGCCGCTCGCCGCCGTCGCGGACCTTGGCCGTCACCTCGTAGGGCGCGACGCGCAGCTCGGTGATCGCGCCCTGCCGGTCGCGCAGCCGTTCCGGGTCGGCGAACGACCCGACCATGCCGAGGAACCGCCGCGACCACCAGTGCTCCATCGTCATTCGCTCACCGCCTCCGGCGACAGCCGCAGCACGTCGCGCAGCTCGGCCACCGACAGGTCGGCCAGCCACTCCTCGCCGGTGCCGACGATCGACTCGGCGAGGGCCTTCTTGCGCTCGATCATCTCGTCCACCCGCTCCTCCATCGTGCCGACGCAGATGAACTTGCGGACCTGCACGTTCCTGGTCTGCCCGATGCGGAACGCCCGGTCGGTCGCCTGGTCCTCCACCGCCGGGTTCCACCACCGGTCCAGGTGCACGACGTGGTTGGCGGCGGTCAGCGTGAGGCCCGTCCCGGCCGCCTTCAGCGACAGCAGGAACACCGCCGGCCCGGGGTCGCTCTGGAAGTGCTGCACCAGGTCGTCGCGGGCCTGCTTGGACGTGCCGCCGTGCAGCCACAGGACGGGCCGCTCCAGCCGCGCCGCCAGGTAGGGCTGGAGCATCGAGCCGAACTCGGCGTACTGGGTGAACACCAGCGCCTTCTCGCCCTGCCCGGTCACCTCGGCGCAGATCTCCTCCAGCCGCTCCAGCTTCCCCGACCGGCCGGGCAGCCGAGAGCCGTCCTTCAGCAGGTGCGCCGGATGGTTGCAGACCTGCTTCAGCTTGGCCATGGTCGACAGGACCAGGCCGCGCCGCTGCTTGTCGTCGGCCTCGGCGATCTGGGCGAGCATGTCGTCCAGCGTCGCCCGGTACAGCGACGCCTGCTCGGTGGTCAGGTTGCAGTAGACCTTGATCTCCTGCTTCTCCGGCAGGTCCGAGATGATCGACCGGTCGGTCTTCAGGCGGCGCAGCACGAACGGCTGCGTCGCCCGCTTCAGCGCCATCGCGGCCCGCTCGTCGCCCTCGCGCTCGATCGGCACCGCGAACCGCTCCCGGAACTGCGCGCGCGGGCCGAGCAGCCCGGGATTGGCGAACTCCATGATCGACCACAGCTCGGTCAGGTGGTTCTCCACCGGCGTGCCGGTCATCGCGATCCGGGTCCGCGCCGGGATGCTCCGCACCGCCCGCGCCTGCCGCGTCCCGCTGTTCTTCAGGGCCTGCGCCTCGTCGCAGACGACCCGGCCCCAGCCGACGCGCGCGAGCATCTCGGCGTCGCGCGCGGCGGTGCCGTAGGTGGTGAGGACCAGGTCGGCGCTCCGCGCCGCCGCGACCAGGTCGTCGTCGCGGTGCCGCCCGGTGCCGTGGTGCACGTAGACGCGCAGCTTCGGCGCGAACCGGGCGGCCTCCCGCTGCCAGTTCCCCACCAGCGACATCGGCAGGACGGCGAGGGTGGGATCGGGCGCCGCGCCGTTCTCCCGCTCATGCAGCAGAAGGGACAGGACCGAGATCGTCTTACCGAGCCCCATGTCGTCGGCGAGCAGGGCACCGAGCCCCAGACCGTCCATGAACGCCAGCCAGGCCAGGCCGCGCTCCTGGTAGGGGCGCAGCCGGGCGTCCAGGTCCTCGGGCGTGGCGAGCGGGGTGAGGGCGCGGTCGGCGCGGCCGGAGAGCAGGTCGCCGAAGACGCCGTCGGCATCGACATCGGTGAGGGGGAGGGCCTTCTCGCCGGCGTGGATGACGGCGCGGATGGCCTGGGCGGCGGTCATCGTGCCGGTGCGGGGGCGGCGCAGGAAGTCCAGGGCCGCCTCGAGCTGCTCCTCGTCGAGCTCGACCCACTGGCCGCGCAGCCGGACCAGCGGCGTCTTCAGCCGGGCCAGCTCGGCCAGCTCCTCCTCGTCGACGGTCTCGTCGCCGATCGCCAGGTCCCAGCGGAAGCGGACCATGCCCTTGAGGTCGAAGCCCGACGACGCGGCGGCGCCCGCGCCCTCGTCGGGGTCGGCGCGGGTGGTGAAGCGCATGCCGAGCCTGGCCTTGCCGGCCCACTGGGGGAGCAGCACGCCGAACCCGGCCGCCGCCAGCATCGGCGCGGCCTGCCGCAGGAAGCGGAACGCCCCGGCGGTGTCGAGCGGCAGCTCGTGCGGGGTGGCGGTGTCCAGGGCGGGGGCCATGTCGGGGAACAGGCGCAGCGCCCGGCCGAGGCCCGTCAGCAGCGTCTCCTCGGCGTTCTCGACGGAGGGCGCCTCGCCCGCCCACATCATGGCGGCCGGGACGTAGAGGCTCGGGTCGTCGGTGCCCTGCAGGGCGAACTCCACCCGCCACAGGTCGCCGTCCTCGGCCTCCTCGGTCTCGGTCTCGCCGAACTCCTCGGCGCCGGGCTCGGCGAGGCGGAAGCAGACGCGCAGCGGGCCGGCGGGGCGGCGGGACGCGGCGGCCCAGGCGTCCAGCTCGGCGATCAGCTCGTCGGGGTCGTCGCGGGGCTCGCGGGGGACGGCGGCGTCCGGGCCGGTGAGGGCCGCCACCCAGCGCTCGGCGAGGGGGAGCCGCTCGGGGGCGCGGCCCTTGCGCTCGGGCAGCAGCGGGTGCGGGACGACGCCGCGCACCGCGGTGTCGACGAGGCCGTCCAGCGCCTCGCGCAGCACCGCCGCGGCGGGCCGGCCGCCCTCGGCGGCGCGGCAGGCGGCGGGCATGGCCTGGACGAGGGCGCGCAGCCGGGCCGGGTCGTCCAGCACGGGCCGCCAGCGGGCGACGAGGTCGCCGTCCTCGCGCACCAGGGCGGGCAGCACCTGCCCGCGCCGGGCCAGGTGCGCGGCCTCGTCGGCGAGCAGGCAGAGGTAGCGCAGGTCGGTGCCCGCGATGACGTCGCCGCTGTGCTCGGCGGCCTGCAGCAGCGCCATCGCGGCGAAGGGGTCCAAGACGAGCGCGGGCACCCGCCAGACGCGCAGCTCCACCGGGCCGTCGTAGGGCTCGGGGCCGAGCTCGGCCGACGGCTGCGGGTGGTCGCCGTGCGTCGGCAGCGCGAGCGGCAGCGTGACGCGGAAGGCGCCGCCGAGCAGCGGCTCGTAGGAGGTGCCGGTGAAGTCGCAGGTGGCGAAGGGGTGCGCGTCGGCGTCGGGGGTGCGGGGGCCGGTGCGTTCGGCCCACAGGCAGAGGGCGCCGCCGTGCCAGGTGGCGTGCGCGACGAGCATGACGTGGACTCCCCCCAGTGAACCGACGGCATCCGAAGCTACCAGTGCCCTCCGACAGTGCGGCGCGGTCGCGGTACCCGCTCCCCGGAATGGCGATTGAGGTTATTCATGGCGATATGCAGAAACGGGGGTGCGGCGAAACGGAACACACCAGAGGGGCATTCGGCGGGGCGCCGATCGGCCGACTTATCCTGGCCGTGCCCGCATTGATCGTTCGCCGGACAGAAGTGGAGCGGTTCCGATGGCGCACTCGTGTTCGGTGACCGGACGCCCCGGGCCCGCGCGGCGGGCGACGCCGCGATGATGCTCCCGTCCGTGCGGGCCCGGCGGGCGGTCGCCGTCCTGCTCGGCGTCGTCGTCTTCCTGGTGGTCGGCCTGACGGTGGACCCCGCCCTGGGGCTGCTGTCCGGGATCGCCGCGCAGGCGGGGGTGTTCGCCCTCGGCGGCGTGCTGCTGTTCTGGCCGATGACCGCCGAGCGCACCCGGGCCCACGCGCGCCGCGACGACTTCAAGCCGCTCCTCGAGGAGACGATCGTCGTCCTGGAGGCGCTGGTGAGCCTCGCCGCGATCATCACGGTGCTCCTGATCCACGACCAGCATGACCGCAAACCGGCCGTGGTGGCCGGCCTGCTCGCCATCTTCATGAGCTGGGCGATGCTGCATCTGATGTACGCCGTCCGCTACGCCTACCTCTACTACCGGCATCCCGTGGGCGGGATCGACTTCAACAGCGACGACCCGCCGTCGTACCGCGACTTCTTCTACTTCAGCTACAACCTGGGCATGGCCTACCAGGTGTCGGACACGAACGTCTCCAGCACCGAGATCCGCGCGGTGGTGCTGCGCCACACGCTGCTGTCCTACGCCTTCGGAACGGTCATCCTCGCCATGACCGTCAACATCGTCGCCGGCATCGCCACGAACTGACCGCGCCGGACGGGTCGCCCGGAATGACGGGCGAAGTGTTGAATGACCCCATGCACCAGCCCCCCGCCGCAACCCCCGCGTCCGGCTCGCCGGGCCGTCTGGTCGCCGCGTCGCTCATCGGCGGCGCCGTCACCGTCGCCCTCGCGTTCGTGCTCGCCGTGCTGTCGCACGCGGTGAGCTCGGCGGCCGGCGGCCTCATCCTGGTGCTCGATGCCGCCAGGCTGGTCTGCGCGGTCGTCCTCGGCGCGGCCATGGCCGCGGTCTTCCTGATCGCCAAGGCCAAGGGGCCCGCCGCGCCCGTCGCCGCCGCCCTCGTGGCGCTCGTCGCCGAGCGGGCGGGTTCGCTGACGTCCGGTCACCTCACCGGGTTCAGCGGTCAGGGGATCGCGAACGCTTTCCGCATTTCGATCACTCAGTACCACGTCTACACGCTGGTGAACTGGGTGTCGGTCCTGGTCGTGCCCGTCGTGGCGGGCGGCCTGACCGCGGTCGTCGCGCTGCGCAGGCCGAAGCCGGCCCCGCTCGGCCGCCCCGTCTGGGCGCCGCCCGGCCAGGGCCGGCGCCCCTGATCGGGCTCGTTAGTCTCGGGAGTCGTTGTTCCTGCTTTGAGGAGGCTTTCGTGGGCGAGTTCGTGCGGGTCGAAGTAGAGGACGGCGTCGCGACGATCCGGCTGGACCGGCCGAAGATGAACGCGCTCGACGCGCAGATGCAGCGGGAGCTGATCGAGGCGGCGCGGCAGGTGGGCGAGGACGACACCGTGGGCGCGGTCGTCCTGTACGGCGGCGAGCGGGTCTTCGCGGCGGGCGCCGACATCAAGGAGATGGCCCCGATGTCCTATGCCGAGATGTCGGCGGGGCACTCGCGGCTGCTGCAGGACTTCACCAAGGCCCTCGCCGCGATCCCCAAGCCCGTCATCGCGGCGATCACCGGGTACGCGCTCGGCGGCGGCCTGGAGGTGGCGCTCACCGCCGACTTCCGGGTGGCCGGCGAGGGCGCCAAGGTGGGGCAGCCGGAGATCCAGCTCGGCATCATCCCCGGCGCGGGCGGCACCCAGCGCCTGGCCCGGCTGATCGGCCCGGCCAAGGCCAAGGACCTGATCTTCTCGGGGCGGCACGTCAGGTCGGCCGAGGCGCTGCTGATCGGGCTGGTGGACCGGGTCGTCCCCGACGCCGACGTCTACGCCGAGGCGAAGAAGTGGGCGGCCACGTTCGTCGGCGGCCCGGCCGTCGCGCTGCGCGCCGCCAAGCAGGCCATCGACAACGGCCTGGAGGTCGACCTGGCCACCGGCCTGGAGATCGAGCGGGTCCAGTTCGCGGCCCTGTTCGCCACCGAGGACCAGAAGAACGCGATGAAGAGCTTCGTCGAGGAGGGCCCCGGCAAGGCCAAGTTCACCGGGCGCTGAGCTCGGCGCGCTCCTGCGCGGCCAGGACCTGCTCGCCGTAGCGCTCGGTCCAGCGGCCGAGCGCGAGGATCGGCTCCAGCAGGGCCCGGCCCGGCTCGGTCAGCTCGTACTCCACGCGCGGCGGCGCCTCGGCGTACCGGTGCCGGGCCACCAGGCCGCTGGCCTCCAGGCGCCGCAGCGTCTCGGTGAGCACCTTCTGGCTGATGCCGCCGATCTCCTCGCGCAGGTCGCCGGGGCGCCGCGGCCCCCCGCGCAGCGCGTACAGGACGACGCTCGTCCAGTTCCCCGCGAGCAGGTCGAAACCGAGCCGTGCGGGGCAGTCGGCGATGAACATAGCCCCTCCAATACGCACTTAAAGGTGCCTAACGGAATGCCTAACGTCCTGACCGTAACCGAAGGAGGCAGGTATGCGGATCGGGATTCTCGGCGCCGGGAACATGGCGGACGCCCTGGGCACGCAGTGGGTGCGCGCCGGGCACGAGGTGATGGTGGGCGCGCGGCGGCCGGAGCGGGCCGCGGCGCTGGCGGAACGGATCGGCGCGGCGGCGGGCGGCCTGGACGACGCCGCCGCGTTCGGCGACGTGCTGCTCCTGGCCGTCCACTACGCGGGCGCGCTGGACACGGTGCGCGCGGCGGGCGCGCTGGAGGGCAAGGTGCTGATCGACTGCACCAACCCCACCGGCCCGCCCGACTGGACGCTGCACACCGGTGACGGCCCGTCGGCGGCCGGGCGGATCGCCGCGGCGGCGCCCGGCGCGCACGTGGTCAAGGCGTTCAACCTCTGCCACGTGGACGTCTGGCGGCTCACCCCGCCGGTGTTCGGCGGCCGGCCGCTCGGCGTGCCGCTCTGCGGCGACGACGCGGCGGCGGTCGGCGCGGTGGAGCGGCTGGTGCGCGACCTCGGCTGCGCGCCGCTGAACGGCGGCGGCCTGGCCCGGGCGGGGCAGCTGGAGGCCACCGCCGCCTTCATGATCGGCCTGTGGTTCGGCGGCGCCGACCCGGCGACGATGGTGCCGCCGCTGGAGGTCGCCCACGGCACGGGCCGGCCCGGCTAGGGAGCGGTGGGGCGGGGGCGGGAGAACAGGTGCTCGCCCACCCGCTTCACCAGCACGGCCATCTCGTAGCTGATCGTGCCCGGGTCGGCGCCGGCGTCGCTGAGCACGGTCAGGGACGCCCCGTCGCCGGCGGCGGTGACGAACAGGAACGCGTCCCGCATCTCGATGATGGTCTGGTGGACCTCGCCGCCGCCCAGCTGCCGGCGGGCGCCCTGGGCGAGGCTCTGCAGGCCGGCCGCCAGCGCGGACAGGTACTCGGCGTCGGCGCGGGCGAGGCCGGCCGAGGCGCCCATGAGCAGGCCGTCGGCGGACTGCACGACGGCCATCCTCACCTCGGGCACGCGCTCCACGAGCCCGTTGATCAGCCAGTCGAGCCGGCCGGCCGGCTCGGCGCGCTGCGTCGTCACGTGCGTCTCCTTCGTCCCGTCGGTCCGGTCCCGGCACCGATCATTTCGGCGCGGCGGCGGGGACGGGCCGCCGCGGGCGCCCGGGGTCCGGCCAGATGTGGCCAAAGGTCCGCCAGCGGCCGCCGGAAGGGCGGGAAGCGCGGTCGAGCGCACGGCCCGGTGCGGCCCAAAGCGCTACCGTAACGCGGGGTTCCGTCCGGCATGACCGGCATGACCGACTGAGAGACGCCACATGAACGAAGTGCCCGTGCGCCCGTCCGACCCCGCGGACGAGGAGCCCGGCCCGCCGCGGTCGCGCCGCCGGTCGATCCGCTTCACCCTCTTCGGCCTGCTCGCGGTCCCGCTCGTCTCGCTGGTCGCGCTGTGGGCGTTCGCGGCGCAGAGCACGGTCACCGACGCCCTGCAGAAGCGCAACCTCGACACCATGAACCGGATCTACGGCGACGCCGCGACCCCGGTGCTGGTCCAGGTCGGCCAGGAGCGGCTGGAGTCGGTGACGTGGCTGAGCGGCCGCGGCCGCATCCCGCGCACCGCCATGGACGCGCAGCGCCGCCGCACCGACGGCATGGTCGACCGGCTGCTGAAGGCGGCCCGCTCCAGCGAGCTGCGCGACACCCTCACCGGGCCGATGAAGGACCGGCTGGACGTGCTGGTGAGCAAGATCGGCCAGATGCGGGCGGTCCGGCAGGGCATCGACGGCGGGACGATCACCAAGCTCACCGCGTTCGGCTCCTACAACGACGTCATCGACGCGCACATGGACTTCGTCTCGCTGATGATCGTGGTCAAGGACGCGGCCGTGTACCAGCAGGCCAACCACCTCATCGAGATGTCGTTCGCGCAGGAGCTCGCCGCGCGCGAGGCCACGCTCGTCGGCGGCGCGCTGATCCAGAACGGGCGGATGGCGCCGGACGAGCGGCTGGCGTTCGCCCGGAACGTGTTCGAGCAGCGGCTGCTGGTGGAGGAGTCCCTCAACGAGTTCGAGCCGCGGCTGCGCGCGCTGTACGAGCGGGTGCTGGCCTCCCCGGACTACCAGCGGTTCCGGGCGCTGGAGGACCGCATCGTGACGGCGCCGACCGGCCGGCACGGCGCCGTCACCGTCCGGGTCGACCCCGCCGAGTGGCGGACGACGTCGGAGACCTACATCGGCGGGCTCGCGCAGGCGCTGGTGCAGACCCGCAACGTCCTCGGCGCGAAGAGCAAGGCCGGCGGCGACGCGATCCTGCTGCGGCTCGGCCTGGTCGGCGGCCTCGGGCTCGTCGCGGTCCTGCTGTCGGCGTTCCTGATGCTGCGGTTCGGCCGCCGCGTCAGCCGGGAGCTGAACGGGCTGCGGACGGCGGCGCGCGACCTGGCGCAGGTGCGGCTGCCGCAGATCGTGGAGCGGCTGAGCCGCGGCGAGGACGTGTGCCCCACGCAGGCGGCGCCGCCGCTGCGGGTCGGCCGGACCACCGAGGTGGCCGACGTCGCCGAGGCGTTCTCGACCGTGCAGCGCACGGCGATCTCCGCGGCCGTCGGCCAGGCCGACCTGCGCAAGGCCGTCAACCAGGTGTTCCAGAACCTGGCCCGGCGCAACCAGTCGCTGCTGCACCGCCAGCTGGCGATGCTGGACACGCTGGAGCGCAAGGCCGCCGACCCCGAGGCGCTGGAGGACCTGTTCCGCATCGACCACCTGACCACCCGCATGCGGCGGCACGCCGAGGGCCTGATCATCTTGTCCGGCGCGACGCCGGGCCGCGGCTGGCGCCGGCCGGTCCGGGTGGTGGACGTGCTGCGCGGCGCGATCGGCGAGATCGAGGACTACGCCCGCGTCGAGGTGGTCACCGACGCCGAGGAGGCGATCGTCGGCGGCGCCGTCGCCGACATCATCCACCTGATCGCCGAGCTGGTGGAGAACGCCGTCGCCTTCTCCCCGCCGAACACCCACGTGGAGATCAACGCGGGGCTGGTCGGCAACGGCTTCGTGGTGGAGATCCAGGACCGCGGGCTCGGCATGAGCGACGAGCGGCTCGCCGAGGTCAACGAGCGGCTCGCCCGGCCGCCGCGGTTCGACCTGTCGGGCGGCGACCAGCTCGGCCTGTTCGTCGTCGGTCACCTCGCGCACAAGCACGGCATCCGGGTGTCGCTCGTCCCCAACGCCTACGGCGGGCTGAAGACGATCGTGCTGATGCCGCACGCGGTGGTGGTCACCGCGGACCAGGCCGACGCCGCCGAGCGGGCCGCCGCGGAACCGGCGCCCGCCACCGAACCGGACCCCCAGCCGGTGCCCGCCCCGCACTCCGCCGCCTTCGAGCCCTTCCCGCCGCCCGTGCCGGTGCCCGCGCCGGTGCCCGTGCCGGTGCCCGTCCCGGCCCCGGTGGCCCCGACGGCGCATCCGCCCGAGCCCGCCGCCGCGCCCGCCGGCACCCACGCCGGGATGCCGCGCCGCGTCCGCCGCGCGCACCTGGCGCCGCAGCTGCGCGACCACGCCGACGGCTCCGGCCGGTTCGCCCCGGACCCGCCCGCCGCGGCGGGGGAGGCGCCCCGCCCGGGCGCGGGGCGCTCGCCGGAGCAGGCGCGGTCGGTCATGGCGTCGATGCAGAGCGGCTGGCGGCGCGGCCGCGCCGAGGACACCGCGAACGGTACGGAACCCGACACGACGGCGGACCAGGACGAGAGATGACCGAGACGCGCACGGCCGGTGAGGTGGAACGGCTGCTCGACGGCATGGCCGAACGGGTGGACTCGGTGGACGGCGCGATCGTGCTGTCCCGGGAGGGGATCGTCGTGGCCTCGACCGCGGCGCTCGCGCAGGAGGCGGCGGAGCGGCTGTCGGCGCTGGTGTCGGGCGTGCAGGGCCTGGCCCGGGGCGCGTGCCACCGGTTCGGCGGCGGCGAGGTCCTGCAGAGCGTCATCGAGCTGGACACCGTGCTGCTGTTCATGGTGCCCGCCGGGGAGGAGACGATCGCCGTCCTCAGCCGCGCGGACGGCGACGCGGGCACCATCGCCTACGAGCTGGCGCAGCTGGCCGAGCGGCTGGCGGGGTGAGCGCGCGATGACGGCCAAGGACCGATGGCTGGACGGGGAGGCGGGCCCGGTCGTCCGTCCCTACACCCTGACCCGCGGCCGGACCAGGCCGCGCGGCGACTCCCTGGACCTCATCGTGGTGCTGGAGGCGACCGGCGTGCCCGAGCGCCGGCGGGCGCGGCTCGGCCCCGAGCACCGCCGGCTGCTGGCGCTCTGCCGCCGCCCGATCACCTTCGCCGACCTGGCGTCGGAGGTGGACCTGCCGATCGGGGTGGTGCGTGTGCTCGTCGACGACCTGCGCGACGAGAACCTGGTGCGGGCGCTGAAGCCGACCCCGGCCGGCGACGCCCCCGACGAGCTAGTGCTGAGGAAGCTGCTGCATGGACTACGCGCACTCTGACCGCGGCGCCGGCGCGGTCATGGACCGCCCCGTCACCGCCAAGATCCTGATCGCGGGGGGCTTCGGGGTCGGCAAGACCACGATGGTGGGGGCGATCAGCGAGATCCGGCCGCTGCGCACCGAGGAGGTGCTCACCGACCGCAGCGTCGGCGTGGACGACACCGCGGGCGTGGACGCCAAGGCCACCACGACCGTCGCGATGGACTTCGGCCGGATCACCCTGGAGGACAACCTGATCCTCTACCTGTTCGGCACGCCGGGCCAGCAGCGGTTCTGGTTCATGTGGGACGAGCTGGCCGTCGGCGCGGTCGGCGCGGTCGTCCTGGCGGACGTGCGGCGCCTGGCCGACTGCTTCCCGGCGGTGGACTACTTCGAGGACCGCGGCACCCCGTTCATCGTGGCGGTGAACCGCTTCGACGGCGCCGAGCACAAGGCGGCCGAGGACGTGCGCATCGCGCTGGACCTGGACGACCACGTCCCGCTGGTGATGTGCGACGTGCGGCACCGCGAGTCGGCCAAGCGGGTGCTGATCACGATGGTCGAGCACGTGCTCGGCGCGGCGCCGGCCCGCTGACCCGCCCGCGTTCGCGGCGAAGATCGCATATCGGGGCGAAAGGGGAGTGCGGCCCGCTAGCATCTGCCGCCATGCGACAGGCGTACCGAACGGCGCTGGTGACCGGCGCGTCCAGCGGCATCGGCGAGAGCTTCGCCCGGATCCTCGCCGCGCGCGGCACCGACCTGGTGGTCGTGGCGCGCCGGGCGGACCTGCTGGACGGCCTCGCCCGCGAGCTGGTGGAACGTTACCGGGTCGCGGTGGAGGTGCTCGCCGCCGATCTCACCGACCCGGCGCAGCGCGGCGCGGTGGAGGACCGGCTGCGCGACGGCGGCGTCGAGCTACTGGTCAACAACGCCGGGTACGCCGCGTTCGGCGCGTTCGCCGAGCTGGACCTGGCCGACCAGCTCAAGGAGATCGAGCTGAACGTGACCGCGCTGGTGCGGCTCACCCACGCCGCGCTGCCCGCCATGATCGAGCGCGGCCGGGGCGGGGTGCTGAACGTGGCGTCGATGGCCGGGTTCGCGCCGTCGCCGGGCAGCGCCACCTACGGCGCGACCAAGGCCTACGTCGTCTCCTTCTCCGAGAGCCTGCACGCCGAGGTCGCGGGCAAGGGCGTGCACGTGACCGCCCTGTGCCCCGGGTTCACCCGCACCGACGAGGAGCGGCAGCCCAACCTGCTCTGGCTGCGCCGCGCCGACGTCGCCGAGGCCGGCCTGGACGCCGTCGCCGCCGGCCGCGCCCTCTGCGTGCCCGGCGCGCAGTACAAGGCGGTGCTGCCCGCGCTGAAGCTGGTGCCGCGCCCGCTGCTGCGGGCCGCCGCGAACCGGATGTGGCAGCAGGCCGCCGGAACCCAGTAAGGATCCCTACAAAGATTCGCGCGGGTTGATTGTGACCGGGGTGACTTGACGGGGATCGCACCTGAACGCGAATCTGGAACCTACGTTTTCGTAGGTTGGCTTGCCGCGGGTACGGCGGCGCCCCTCCGGCCCCCACACGTCGTCCAGCGAAGGATCAGTATGTCCGTCTCGTCCGAGGAGAAGTTCCAGACCGGTCTCATGCTCGAACTGGAGCAGGTGGCCGAGAAAGAGCTGAACCGACACCTGGCCACGGCCGACGAGTGGTTCCCCCACCAGTACGTGCCGTGGGGGCTGGGCCGCGACTACGACGGCCCGCTGGACGGTGAAGGCTGGACGCCGGAGGACTCCAAGCTCGGCACCGAGGCGCGCGAGTCGCTGATCGTCAACCTGCTCACCGAGGACAACCTGCCCGGCTACCACCGCGCGATCGCCGACGTGTTCGGCACCGAGGGCGCCTGGGGCACCTGGGTCAACCGGTGGACCGCCGAGGAGAACCGGCACGGCATCGTCATCCGCGACTACCTCACCGTCACCCGCGCCGTCGACCCGATCGCGCTGGAGCGCGCCCGGATGAAGCACATGGAGCTCGGCTACGAGGCCGCGCACGGCTCGGCGTTCCTGCACGGCACCGCCTACGTGTCGTTCCAGGAACTGGCGACCCGCGTCGCGCACCGCAACACCGGCAAGGTGTCGGGCGACCCGGTCTGCGAGCAGATGCTCACCCGGGTGGCCAAGGACGAGAACCTGCACATGATCTTCTACCGGAACATGATCGCCGCGTCGCTGGAGGTGGCGCCGAACGAGACCATGCGCGCCATCACGCAGGTCGTCAAGGAGTTCCAGATGCCCGGCCACGGCATCGACGGCTTCCTGCGCAAGTCGGTCATCATCGCCAACGCCGGCATCTACGACCTGCGGCTGCACCACGACGACGTGCTCTCCCCGTGCCTGCGCAAGTGGGGCGTGTTCGACATGGAGTTCACCGGCGACGGCGCCAAGGCCCGCGACGAGCTCGGCGAGTTCATGGAGCAGCTCGACGCCGCCGCGACCAGGTTCGAGACCCGCCGCGAGGAGCGCCGCGCCCGCCAGGCCGCCCGGCAGAACTGATCGGAACACCGGCCCGGTTTCCCGCGTCAAAGGTGTTATGGGGACGCATCGGCGACTGGGCGGATACCGGCTGCTGGACGAGATCGGGCGGGGCAGCACCGCCGTGGTGCACCTCGGCATGGACTCCGCCGGCCGCGAGGTCGCGGTCAAGGAGCTGTCGCCGGAGTTCGCCGCCGACCCCGAGGCCCGGCAGCGGCTGGCCCGGGAGGTGTCGGCGCAGTCGCGGGTGCGCAGCCCGCACGTCGCGCGGCTGCTCGACGCGGACGTGACCGGCGAGCGGCCGTATGTGGTCACCCAGTACGTGCCCGGCTGCGCCCTCGGCGACCTCGTCGAGGCCTACGGGCCGGTGGAGGCGCGCCGGCTGCCGCGGCTCGCGCGCGGCATGGCGCTCGGCCTGGCCGCCGTGCACGACGCCGGGGTGCTGCACCGCGACCTGTCCCCGCACAACGTGATCGTGCTCGGCGACCGGCCCACCCTGGTCGACTTCGGCATCGCCCACCCGGCCGGCGCCGACCAGGTCACCCGGCCCGGCATGGTCATCGGCACCCCCGCCTACCTGGCGCCCGAGCTGATCGAGGGCAGGCGGCCGACGCGGGCCTCGGACGTGTTCGCCTGGGCGGCGACGCTGGCCTACGCCGCCACGGGCCGCCCCCCGTTCGGCCGCGGCTCGCTGCACGGCGTGTGCTTTCGCATCCTGCGCGGCCAGGCCGACCTGGACGGGCTGCCCGAGCCGACGGCCGAGCTGGTCAGGCTCGGCCTGCGCCGCGACCCGGCCGAACGCCCCACCGCCCGCTGGTTCGCCGGGGCGCTGGCGGCCTGGGGCACCGCGCCCGGCGCCGCGCGGTCGCGCACCCTGGTCGCCTGAGCGACGGTAGGGTTTCGGAAACGATGGAGGGGGTTGTCACGTCCGGGGAGACTATCGGCCAGTACCGCGTTCTCCAGACCCTCGGCGAGGGCGGCATGGGCGTGGTGTACCTGGGCGCCGACCAGGCCGGCCGGAACGTAGCGATCAAGGTGCTGCGCCCGGCGGTGGCCGGTGACGCGACCGCCCGCCGCCGGCTGGCCCGCGAGGTCGACTCGATGCGCCGGGTGCACAGCCCGCACGTCGCCGAGATCCTGGACGCCGACGTCACCGCCGAGCGGCCCTACATCGTCACCCAGTACGTGCCGGGCCGCACGCTGGAGGAGGTCGTGGAGGACACCGGTCCGATCCACGGCCAGAACCTGCAGCGCCTGGCGGTCGGCCTCGCCGCGGCGCTGTCGGCCATCCACGGCGCCGGCATCGTGCACCGCGACATGAAGCCCGGCAACGTGATGCTGGTCGACGGCGAGCCGGTGGTGATCGACTTCGGCATCGCGCAGGCCGCCGACGCCACCCGGCTGACCGCCACCGGCATGGTCATCGGCACCCCCGGCTACCTCGCCCCCGAGATCATCGAGGGCGAGGACGCCGGCCCGCCCTCGGACGTGCACGCCTGGGCCGGCACCGTCGCCTACGCCGCGACCGGCCGGCCGCCGTTCGGCTCGGGCACCTTCGAGTCGATCTTCTACAAGATCATGCAGAGCAAGCCGGACCTGGCCGGCGTGCCCGACGCGCTGCTGCCGGTGCTGCGCGCGGCGATGGCCCGGCACCCGGCCGAGCGGCCCACCGCGATCGGCCTGGTCCAGCTCACCCGGCGGATCCACGTCGAAGCCACGATCACCGACCACACCCGGATCGACGACCACTACACGCGCCCGGACATGTCGGCGGCGCTGCCCGCCCCGACGCCGCCGCCGCCGTCGGCCACGGCCGCGCTGCCGCCGGAGCTGGAGAGCACCGCGGTCGACCACGCCGCCGACCACTCCCGGCAGTTCGCGATGCCGGCGCCGCCCGCGAACACCCCCACGGGCACTCCCACGGGGCCGCCGCCGGCGCAGCCGAAGGACTTCAAGGGCCTGCTGCCACCGGCCGCCCCGCCGCCAGGCCCGTCCCCCTACGAGTCGGGCTACACCCAGAACCCCTACCAGCAGCCCACCGACAACCGGCCCCGAAAGGCCGGTATCCAGCGGCGCCCCGGTGAGCAGCCGCCCTACCAGCAGCAGCAGCGTCCGCACGAGCAGTACCCGCAGCAGCCCGACCCCTACAGCCAGCAGCAGCCACCGCAGCAGCAGCCGCAGCACCGTCCCGAGCGGGCACCCGACGCCGAGCGCCGCAAGCCCTACGGCCTGTACCGCCTGATCAGCCTGCTGGTGCTGGCCGCGCTGCTGGCCTTCGCCAACGTCGCGCCGCTGCTCGCCCTCGCGGTGACCATCGTCGGCGTGCTGGTGCTGCGGGCCGGCGACAAGGCCGCCAAGGGCATGGAGGACCGGCGCACCCGGCGCGGCCCGCGCCCGGGCGACGCGGCCGGGGCGGCGGTGCGGCTGCCGCTGCACCTGCCCGGCTCGGTGATGATGACGGCGCTGATCGGCGGCCTCTCCCTGCTCGCGGGGGTGGTGCTGCTCGCGGTGCTGATGTTCGCCAAGTCCGACATGAGCGCCACCCGCGCGATCGCCTACTCGGCGATGCTGGTGATCGCCCTGATGTCGCTGGCGCCCGGCAGCGGCCCGCCGCGCCGCCAGCTCGCGCGGCTGTGGGGCGCGATGCTGCCGCGCACCGAGGCCGCCCTGGCCGGCGTTCTCATCGTCGGCCTGTTCGCCGGGGTGCTCGCGGTGCTGTCGCTCCGCCAGCCCCCCGACACCACCCCGCTGAACGGCATGAGCCAGAGCCTGGAGAGCCTGCGCTCGGACGTGCGGGACCTGCTGTCGGGTCTTCCGTTCATGTAGGGGCCGGGCCTCGCTAAAGTGGCGAACCCTATGAGCGGGCAAACAGGCCACCACGAGTCCATCGGTCCCTACCGGCTGCTGGCGCACCTCGGCGGCGCCCCGGGGGTGTACCGGGCGGCCGACCCGGGCGGCCGCGACGTGGCGATCCGGAAGGTGTCGGGGCGCCGGCCCGACATCGAGGCGATGCGCGGCGTGCTCAGCCCCTACGTGGTGGACGTCCTGGACGGCGACCCCGGCGCCTACGTCGTCTCCCGGCTGGTCCCCGGCGCCCCGCTGGAGCGGGTGGCCCGCGAGCAGGGGCCGCTGCGCGGGGCGGCGCTGCGGCGCCTCGCCCTCGGCCTGGCCAAGGGCCTGGCCGCGATCCACCGGGCCGGCCTGGCCCACGGCGACCTGCGGCCCGGCACCGTCCTGATGGTGGACGGCGCGCCCGTCATCGTCGACTTCGCGCTGACGCCGGGGACCGAGGCCGGCGACGTGCACGCCTGGGCGGCGACCGTGACCTTCGCCGCCACCGCGCCCGACGGCGCCCCGGTGCCCGAACCGCTCGTCCCGCTGCTGCGCGCGGCGACCGCGCCCGACCCCGCCGCCCGGCCGAGCGCCACCGAGCTCGCGGACGCCGTCGCCGCGCTGGACCTCGGCCCCGACCCGGCGCGGCCCGCCGCGCCCGCCCGGCCCGCACCGGTGGTGCCCGCCCCGGCGCCCCCGTCCCCGCCGCAGCGGCCGGCGCCGACCGCGCCCGACACCGGCGCGCACACCCTCGTCGTCGCGCAGGGCTGGGCCCGGCTGCTGGCGGTGCTGGTGGTGGTGGTCGCGGTGGCTGGCACGGTGACGATGCCCGTCGCCGGGATCGTGCTGTCGCTCTGCGCCACGGCCGCGCTGCGGCTGGCCGGCCCGCACGGCCGCCTGCCGGCGCTCGGCCGCACTCTGGCGACGCTGCCGTTCGCGGCGGCCGCCGGGGTCGCGGTCTCCTGCGCCGGGGCCGCCCTCGCGCTGGCGGGCGTGACGGTGGAGCCGCTCGCGATCGCCGCGGGCGGCGCGGCGGCGGGCGTGGCCGTGCTGTGGCTCGCGCCCGGCGCCGGCGGGCCGCGCCGCCGGCTCGAGCGGATCCTGCTACGCGTCGCCGGGGTGCCGCACGCGATCGCGGCGGCCGGCGTCGTGCTCGGCCTGCTGGCGTTCCTGGCCGTCGTCGGCGCGATGTCGCTGGCGCCGAGCTTCGCGCCGATGTACGGGCTGCAGAGCGAACTGGAGAACACGATCGGGCGCCTGCAGGGTTCGCTGCGGTAAAAGCGCAGGTGATCCGGGTCATGGCCGCCTTCCCGGCGGTCGCGGCCGGTGCGCCCGCCGGGGACGTGGGTAAGGTCTCACCAGCTGGGATTTTGCGCCCAGGCTACTGATCGGTAACATTTGTCCCGTACGGCTTACCAGGGACCCGGAGCCGAAGCGCGTTCGGGCGTTTGGCAGGCTGTGCGGTGCGAAACGCTTAGCACGCGTCGACCCTCATGGGCGGCGCCCCTCTGTCCGCTTACCCCAGCGGCCAACTGAGTGCAGGGAGGTCGGCCACCGGCCATGAACATCGTCGTCCTGGTGAAGCAGGTTCCCGATACGGAGAGCCCGCGCAAGCTGAAGTCCGATGACAGCACGCTCGACCGCGCCGCCGCGGACGGTGTGATCAATGAGCTCGACGAGTACGCGATCGAAGAGGCGCTGCTCATCAAGGAGGCCCAGGGCGGCGAGGTCACCGTGCTGACCATGGGCCCCGACAAGGCCACCGAGTCGATCCGCAAGGCGCTGGCGATGGGCGCCGACAAGGCCGTCCACCTCAAGGACGACGCCCTGGTCGGCTCCGACGCGCTGCAGACCTCGTACGCCATCCAGCAGGCCCTCGGCACCACCGGGTTCGACCTGGTGATCCTCGGGTCGGAGTCCACCGACGCGCGCACCGGCGTGCTCGCCGCGATGCTCGCCGAGCGTCTCGGCGTGCCGCAGCTGTCGCTGGCCAACAAGGTCGAGATCGACGGCCAGTCGATCAAGATCCAGCGGATCACCGACTACGGCCACGACAAGGTCGAGGCGACCCTGCCGGCCGTGGTCAGCGTGGTCGAGAAGATCAACGAGCCGCGCTACCCCTCCTTCAAGGGGATCATGGCGGCCAAGAAGAAGCCGGTCGAGACCCTCGACATCGCGGGCGCGGGCATCGAGGCCGGCAAGGTCGGCCTGGCCAACGCCGCGACCGAGGTCGTCGACTTCGCCGAGGCCCCGCCGCGTGCGCAGGGCCAGATCGTCACCGACGAGGGCGACGGCGGCGCGAAGATCGCCGAGTTCCTCGCGTCGAAGAAGTTCGTCTGAGCGAGGAAGGGGATTAGGAACAATGGCTGAGATTCTCGTCCTCGTCGACCACGTCGACGGTGAGGTCAAGAAGGTCACCCTCGAGCTGCTGACGCTGGCCAACCGCCTCGGCGAGGCCTCGGCGGTATGGGTCGGCGCCGGCTACGACGGCGCCAAGGACAAGCTGGCCGAGTACGGCGCGGCCAAGGTCTACCAGGGCGACGAGGAGCTGGCCTCCTACGTCGTCGCGGGCAAGGCCGCGCTGCTGGCCCAGCTGGTCAAGGACAAGTCCCCGGCGGCGGTGCTGGTCTCCGCCACCGGTGAGGGCAAGGAGATCGCCGGCCGCCTCGCGGTCAAGATCGACTCCGGTGTGCTCACCGACGTCGTGGACGTGGCCGAGGGCTTCGTCGCCGAGCACTCGATCTTCGGTGGCGGCATCATCGCGCACGCCAAGGTCAAGACCGGCACCCCGGTCATCGCGGTCCGCCCGAACTCCATCGCCCCCGAGGCCGCCCCGGCGACCCCGGCCGAGGAGCAGGTGTCGGTCGCGCTGAGCGACGCCGACAAGGCCGCCAGGATCGTGGAGAAGGTCGTCGAGGAGAAGGGCGAGCGCCCCGACCTCACCGAGGCCGCGATCGTGGTCTCCGGTGGCCGCGGCGTCGGCTCCGGCGACAACTTCAAGATCATCGAGGAGCTGGCTGACTCGCTCGGCGCGGCCGTCGGCGCCTCCCGCGCCGCGACCGACGCCGGCTGGTACCCGCACCAGTTCCAGGTCGGCCAGACCGGCAAGACCGTGTCGCCGCAGCTGTACATCGCGGTCGGCATCTCCGGCGCCATCCAGCACCGGGCCGGCATGCAGACCTCGAAGACGATCGTGGCGATCAACAAGGACGCCGAGGCGCCCATCTTCGAGCTGGTCGACTACGGCGTGGTCGGCGACCTGTTCCAGGTCGCGCCGCAGCTCACCGGGGAGATCGCCAAGCGCAAGTGACGCGCTGAGGCGGTACCCGCGCCGGACGCCCCGGCGGTGATCATTCTGATCACCGCCGGGGCGTCGGTGTCTCAGGAAACGGCCCGGACGATCTCGGGCCTGACCAGCCCCTGTAGGTCGGCGTAGGCGAGGCGGACCGTCGTCTGCCCGCAGGCCGTCTCGGAGCCGAGCGCGACCTCGTCGACCAGCACCTCCAGCCCGGTGCGGTCCAGCGCCGCGTACAGCGCCGGCTCCGCGCCGTCCAGCGCGCGCGTGGTCAGCCGCGGCGTGCGCTCGCGCATGCAGCCGGCCGTGGCGCCCTTCTGCAGCAGGCCGGCCAGCCGCCGCAGGCCGCCGGCGCCCGTGCCCTCCGGCGTCAGCATGCCCGCCAGGGTGAGCGGCCGCCCCGTCCGCAGGTCCACGTTGACGGTCAGGCTGCGGGACCAGGTCGGGTGCCAGAGCACGGTCGACTGCAGGCCGATGTCGTAGCGCGCCGACACGTAGCGCGGGCCGTGCAGGCGGGGGAGCGCCTTGACCGACGCGGTGGCGGGCGGGGCGTTCGAGGACTTCAGCGACGTGCGGTACCGCTCCTGCCGGGCCTGGACCGGCGCCCGCAGCGCGCCGTTGATCCGCCGCGCCAGCGCCGGGTCGCCGCCCTTGACCTGGACGATCCACCCGCTGGTGGTGAGCGCCGGCGTCGACTCGCGGTACGAGGCGAGGACGGCCTTCAGCGGCGGCCTGTCATGCCCGGAGGAGGCCACCACGTAGGCCGCGCCGCCCGCCGCGGTGACCGCGACGGCGGCGCCCGCGGCCGCGAGCGCGGTCTTGGAGGCGGCGAGGCCGAGCACGCCCTTGCCCGCTCCGGCGGCGGCCGTCCCGCCCGTCGCGGCGGCACCGCCGGACGGCGCGAGACCGAGCGCGGCCAGCGGGAACGCCGCCGCCAGCGCGGCGGCCGCCCCGGCCAGGACGCGCACGCCCCGCTGCTCCCAGTCCGGGCCGTAGGCGGCCGACGCGGCGCGCTCCAGTTCGGCGGCGAACGCGGCGGCGCCCGGCGGGCGGGCCCAGGGGTCCTTGGCCATGCCGCGCTCGACCAGCGGCCGCAGCCCCGGCGGCAGCTCGCCGGAGGGGACCGGCGCGTTCAGGTGCCGCTCCATCAGCTCCGCCTGGCCGCCGGCCTCGTACGGGCGGCGGCCGGTGACGCACTCGAAGAACACGCACGTCGCGGCGTAGACGTCGGTGGCGGGGGAGGCGGGCTCGGCGCGCCACTGCTCGGGGGCCATGTAGACCGGGGTGCCGGACCGCCCGGCCGCGCCCGCCTCCACCGCGATGCCGAAGTCGATGAGCTTGCTGAGGCCGTCCGCCCGCACCACCACGTTCGCGGGCTTGTAGTCGCGGTGCACCACGCCGACGCCGTGCGCGGCGGCGAGGCCGAGCAGCGAGCCCTTCAGCACGGTCAGCGCCGCCTCGGGGGCGAGCGGGCCGCCGCGGGCCAGCACGTCCTTCAGGGACGCGCCGTCCACGGCCTCCATCACGATCGCGGCGCCGCCGGGATGCTCCACGAACCCGTAGAGCCGCGCGATGTGCGGATGACGGAGCCGGTGCAGCAGCCCGGCCTCCTCCCGGAACCGCTCCCGCGGCGCCGCGTCCCCGATCAGGTACTTGATCGCGGCGGGCGCCCCGGTCGCGTCGTGCCGGGCGAGGACGACCCGGCCCTGCCCGCCGGCGCCGAGCACGCGCAGCTCGGTGTACCCGGGAACCCGCCAGCCGTCCATGGCCATGCCAACGCCCTTCGCCGGAAGATCGACGAAGGGCGTTATATCAGGCGGCGAGGGCCTCGGACTCGCGGGTGCGCTGTGCGGGCACGGCCGCCTCCGCGCCGAACTCCCCGGCCGGGCCGAGCGGCACGAACCGGGCACCGGCCGCGATCAGCAGCGCGAGCACCACCACGACGCCGACGCCGAACCGCAGCGAGGTCGCGTCCGCCAGGAAGCCGACCAGCACCGGGCCGAGCAGCAGGCCGCCGTAGCCCATCGCGCCGACCTGGGCGACCGCCGCGGCGGGCTGCCCGGGCGCGGTGGTCCCGGCGAGCGAGAGCGTGGTCGGCACCACGGTGCACACCACCAGGCCGGTGACGAAGAACCCGGCGATCGCGACCGGCACCGACGGCGCCGCCACCACGATCGTCATGCCGAGCGCGGTGCCGATCCCGGCGCCGGTGAGCAGCCGGCGGGTGCCGACCAGCATCCGGATCCGGTCGCCGGCGATCCGCCCGGCCAGCATCGCCAGCTGGAAGATCGGGTAGCCGAGCGCGGCGACCGCCTCGGACGCGCCGAGCTCGTCGTTCAGCAGCAGCCCGCTCCAGTCGGCGATCGAGCCCTCGGCCATGAAGGCGATGAAGGCGAGCGCGCCGATCAGGTAGACGGCGGCGGGCAGCTTGGCCCGGCGGCCGCCCGCGGTGGCGGCGGCGGCCGGCGGGTCGGCCAGGTAGGTGCGGCCGAGGGCGAGGCCGAGCGGCAGCGTGACGAGGGCGGCGGCCAGCACCGCGCCGGTGAAGCCGAGACCGGCCTTGGCGGTGGCGAAGCCGAACAGCCCGCCGCTCATCGCGCCGACGCACCAGCCGGCGTGCATGCTGCTCAGCACCGGCCGGCGGTAGGCCTGCTCCACCACGCTGGCCTGCGCGTTCATCGCGATGTCGGTGACCCCGAAGGCCATGCCGAACAGCGCCACCGCGGCCAGCAGCATCCCGTAGGACGGCGCCAGCGCGACGCCGACGGCGGTGACCGAGGCGAGCGGCAGCGCGATCCGCAGCACCGCCCGGCTGCCGAAGCGCGACATCACGGCCCGCAGCCCCTGCATCGCGACGAGCGCGCCGAGACCCCAGACGAGGACGACGATGCCGACCTCGCCCTTGTCGGTGTGGAACTTCCCGGCCAGCGCGGGCATTCGCGCCACCCACACTCCGCAGAGCAGTCCGGCCAGGACGAAGGTCAGGAACGTTCCCGTTCGCGCGCGGAACAGCATGGTTCACCTCTTTCTCGGATCGGCGGGGCCGCGGCCCCGGGGGCGGGCGCGATGGAGCGCTCCAGCCCGCACAGGCGGGGGCCGGAGCGCCGGATCGGGCCGGGTTAACGCGTCAGCAGGCTCAGCAGGCGCTGCTTGACGGCTTCGAGCTGTGCGCGGTCGTACAGCTCGGGAGCGTGGCTGACCACTTCCCACAGCCCTTCGGCGGCGAGCCGGACGACCATCGAGCCGACCGGGTCGCCCCCGGTGGGATCCTCGCCACAGGGATCCTCACCACAGGGCTCGTGCCCCTTCGGGTGGCCGTGCCAGCGGGCCATCGCCTCGTTCAGCGGGGCGGCCAGCTCGGGGTCGCCCGCGGCGGCGGTGATCGCCGACCATCGTCGGTACGCCCGCGCCTCGCCGGTGAGGATCTCGAAGGTGGCCTCGACGTAGGCCCGGTCGTAGCCGCCGGGGGTGCCGTCGTCGAAGGAGGCGATCAGCTCGTCGAACTCGGCGATGACCCGCGCCACCATGGCCGTGACCAGGGCTTCCTTGGTGGGGAAGTGGTAAAGGAGCCCGCCCTTGCTGACCCCGGCGCGGTCGGCGACCGCGGCGAGGGTGAGCGCCTGGGTCCCGTGCTCGAAGAGCAGGGACTCGGCGGCGTCGAGCAGGGCGTCCTTCTTCATGATCCCCCCACTGTACCGACCGGACGGTACAGTTGCCAACCCGGTCACGGTGTGACGTATTCCCAGGTCAGCGTCCACTTATCGGGGCGGCCCGGACCGGCCGCCGGACCGGTGCGCGGCGCGGATAATGTGGGGCGTGTGGTGACCTACCTCGACCATGCGGCGACGACCCCGATGCTCCCCGAGGCCATCGCGGCGATGACCGCCGAACTGGCCGAGCTCGGCAACCCCTCCTCGCTGCACGCCGTCGGCCGCCGGGCCCGCCGGGTGGTGGAGGAGTCCCGCGAGGTGATCGCCGAGGCGTTCGGCGCCCGGCCGAGCGAAGTGATCTTCACCTCGGGCGGCACCGAGGCCGACAACCTGGCGGTCAAGGGCCTGTACTGGGCGGCGCGCGCCGCCGACCCGGCCCGCGTCCGGGTGCTGGCGAGCGCCGTCGAGCACCACGCGGTGCTGGACGCGGTGCAGTGGCTGGCCGACCACGAGGGCGCCGCCGTCGAGTGGCTGCCGGTCGACGGGTCCGGCCGGGTCCGCCCCGAGACGCTGCGGGCCGCGATGGGCCCGGACGTGGCGCTGGTCACGGTCATGTGGGCCAACAACGAGGTCGGCACCGTCCAGCCGGTCGCCGAGCTGGCCGCCATCGCCCGCGAGCACGGCGTGCCGTTCCACACCGACGCGGTGCAGGCGGCCGCCGCGCTGCCGGTCGGGTTCACCGCGAGCGGCGCGCACGCCCTCACGCTGAGCGGCCACAAGCTCGGCGGGCCGCTCGGCGTCGGCGCGCTGCTGCTCGCCAAGGGCACCGACCCGGTCCCGGTGCTGCACGGCGGCGGCCAGGAGCGCGACGTGCGCTCGGGCACCCTGGACACCCCCGCGATCGCCGGGTTCGCCGCCGCCGTGCGGGTCTCGGCGGAGCGCCGCGCGGACGAGGCCGCCCGGCTGGCCGCGCTGCGCGACGAGCTGATCGCCGCGGTGCGGGCGGCCGTCCCGGACGCGATCTTGAACGGCGACCCCGCCGGCCGGCTGCCCGGCAACGCGCACTTCTCCTTCCCCGGCTGCGAGGGCGACGCCCTGCTGATGCTGCTGGACGCGCGCGGCATCGCCTGCTCCACCGGCTCGGCGTGCTCGGCGGGCGTGTCCCAGCCGAGCCACGTGCTGCTGGCGATGGGCGCCGATCCCGCGCGCGCGCGAGGGTCGCTGCGGTTCACCCTCGGGCACACCTCCACCGAGGCCGACGTCGCGGAGCTGGCGCAGGCCATCGGCCCCGTCGTCGAGCGTGCCCGCCGCGCCGGCCTTTCCTAGCAGGCCCGCTTTACGGGCGTTTGACCTGCTGTTGGGCGGGCACAGTGCTGCCGTCTTAGGAGGGGGCCCGATGGCGGCGAACGTGGCGAGCGGCAATGCGAAGCAGGCGGGCAAGAGGGCGGGCCGTGAGGTGGCCGGGAGCCGGTGGTTCCACTGGTTCTGCCGGGCGGGCCTGGCCGCCCGCGGCGTGATCTACCTGGTGGTCGGCTGGCTGGCCCTGCAGATCGGACTGGGCGACGGCGGCGGCGCGCAGGCCGACAAGAAGGGCGCGATGCAGGCCATCGCCGAGAAGCCCGGCGGCACCGTCCTGCTGTGGCTGGTCGTCATCGGGTTCTTCGGCCTGGCCACCTGGCGGTTCGCCGAGGCCGCCTTCGGGCAGCCGGTCGCCGACGGCCACAAGGCGACCAAGCGCCTGGCGTCCTTCGGCCGCGGCGTCTTCTACACCGCCGGTTTCATCGGGATGCTCGGATTCGTGCTCGGGCAGGGCGGCCAGTCGGGCAACGCGCAGTCCAAGAGCTTCACCGCCAAGGCGATGGCCGAACCGGGCGGGCGGTGGCTGGTGCTGGCCGTCGGCCTCGGCTTCGTCGGCTGGGGCATCGGCAACATCGTCGGCGCGGCGCGCCGCAAGTTCCTGCAGAAGCTGAACACCCACGAGATGAGCCCGCAGGTCGCCAAGGCCGTCAAGGTCGTCGGCGTGGTGGGGCGCGCCTCGCGCGGCCTGGTCTTCGGCGCCGTCGGCGTCTTCCTGGCGCACGCCGCGATCACCTTCGACCCCGGTAAGGCCAAGGGCCTGGACGCCACGCTGCGCGAGTTCGCCAAGACCCCCGCCGGGCCGTGGCTGCTGGTCGCCGTGGCGGCCGGCGTGCTGACCTTCGGCGTCTACTCCTTCTGCGAGGCGCGCTGGCGCAAGGTCGAGGCGGCCAGGTCGGCGCCCGCCGGAGCGGCTCAGAGCCGGTAGGGGGCCAGCACCCGCCAGCCCGGGTCGCTCGTCGCCGACACCTTGGCCTTGCCCTCGGGCCAGGCGGCGGCGAGCTGGTCCAGGTCGGAGATCGCCGAGGAGTCCGGGTCGGCGTACAGGTGGAAGACGCGCAGCCCGTCGCCGGTCTCGCGCACCGCCAGCACCGCGCGCTCGCCGAGCGACTCCAGCTTCTTCTCGAACTGCCGGAGCGCCTTGGCCGACGGCTCGACCGGCAGCCGGTCGGGGTTGGAGTTGGCGTAGGGCAGGGTGACCGTCACGTGCATGTCGCACAGCGGGTGGTCCTGGCGGTGCAGCGGGAACCGGACCGCCATCCGCGAGGGGTGCCCGCGCGGCGTGCGGCCCTCGCCGGTCAGCCAGGCCGGCTCCTCGAACGGCTCGGCGACCTGCTCCACCACCGCGGGCAGCATGACGGGCGGCAGCGCGTCGATCGGCGCCTCGGCGGCGATGCCGACCTCGCCGATCCAGCGGGCCACGTCGTCCTCGCCGAGGGCCCAGTCCAGGACGTGCAGGGTGACCTGCGCCTGCTGCTCCTCCGACACGAACAGGAAGTCGGGGTGGTAGGCGGTGATGTCGACCCGGGCGCGGTTCTGGTCGGCGCGCATGCCGAGCCGCACGTACTCCAGGTCGAACTCGTGGTCGCCGAGGACCAGCTCCTGCGCCAGCATCTCCGGGTCGGCCTGGCGGGCCGGGTGGAACCGCCAGTCGCCGGCCGCGCCGCGCGGCAGCGCGCGCAGCCAGCGCTCGGTGAGGCCGCGCAGCTCGGGGTCGCCGCCGCCGGTGAGGGTCAGCGTCGGCGAGCGGTCGTCGGGGCCGCCGATCTCCCACTGCAGCTCGGGGTGGATCCGGGCGACCCGCTGCGACAGCTCCTCGACCATCTCGGCCGGCAGCCCCTCGCCGGGGGCCGCGCCCTCGGCCGCGGCGAGCGCCGCCTCGATCGACGGGCGCGCCTGCGACCACCACTCCCAGAACTCGGAGATGGCCGGGAGGAGGGCGGCGGAGGAGATGTCACGAGGACGGCGAAAGATTCCCATGGCGGGTGCCATCGTACGCGTAATCGGGGGTCCGCCGCCTGCGCCCGCCGCCGCCGCGCGCAGGTCCCCGCCGCGGCGCGTAGGCTCGATGACCTATGACTCTGCGCGTACTGGCCGCCATGTCCGGCGGCGTCGACTCCGCCGTGGCCGCCGCCCGGGCCGCCGAGGCCGGGTACGACGTCACCGGCGTGCACATGGCCCTGTCCAGCAATCCCCAGTCCTACCGGACCGGCGCGCGCGGCTGCTGCACCCTGGAGGACTCCCGGGACGCGCGCCGCGCCGCCGACGTCATCGGCATCCCCTTCTACGTGTGGGACCTGGCCGAGCGCTTCCATCAGGACGTCGTCGAGGACTTCGTCAGCGAGTACGCCGCGGGCCGCACCCCGAACCCGTGCCTGCGCTGCAACGAGAAGATCAAGTTCGCGGCGCTGCTGGACCGCGCGGTCGCGCTCGGCTTCGACGCGGTCTGCACCGGCCACTACGCCCGGTGGGAGGGCGGGGTGCTGCGCCGCGCCGTCGACGAGGCCAAGGACCAGTCGTACGTGCTGGCCGTCTGCACCCCCGAGCAGCTGGCGCGGGCGCTGTTCCCGCTCGGCGACACCACCAAGGCCGGCATCCGCGCCGAGGCCGAGCGGCGCGGCCTGACCGTGGCCGACAAGCCCGACAGCCACGACATCTGCTTCATCGCCGACGGCGACACCCGGGCGTTCCTGGCCGAGCGGCTCGGCGCCGCGCCCGGCCCGATCGTCGACGCCGACGGCACCACCGTCGGCGAGCACGAGGGCGCCTACGGGTTCACCATCGGGCAGCGCAAGGGCCTGAAGCTCGGCCGCCCCGCCGCCGACGGCAAGGCCCGCTACGTGCTGGACATCTCCCCGGTGACCAACACCGTCACGGTCGGGCCGCGCGAGGCCCTGGACGTGGTGGAGATCAGCGCGGAGCGGCCCGTCTGGCTCGGCGAGGTCCCGGCGGGCGCGTTCGGCTGCCAGGTGCAGCTGCGCGCGCACGGCGAGGTGTACGACTGCACCGCCGAGGTGGACGGCGACCGGGTGCGGCTGCGGCTCGCCGAGGCGGCCCGGGGTGTGGCGGCCGGCCAGGCCGCCGTACTGTACGCGGGTGATCGGGTCCTCGGGTCGGCGACGATCGACGGGACCGTCCGCGCGTCCGCCTGACCCGTTCGGGCCGTTCTAGCAGGGAGAGCTTCGTGGAGTTCGGTGTTTCGACGTTCGTGACCGATGACGGCATCGGCCCGGCCGCCCTCGGCCGCGCCCTGGAGGAGCGGGGCTTCGGCGCGCTGTTCCTGGCCGAGCACACCCACATCCCGGTCAGCCGGGAGACGCCGTGGCCCGGCGGCGCCGAGCTGCCGCGCCACTACTACCGCACGCTCGACCCGTTCGTGGCGCTCACCGCCGCCGCGACCGTCACCGAGCGGCTGCTGGTCGGCACCGGCATCGCGCTGGTGATCCAGCGCGACCCGATCGTGCTGGCCAAGGAGGTCGCCTCCCTCGACCTGATCTCGGGCGGGCGCGCGGTCCTCGGCATCGGCGCCGGGTGGAACCGCGAGGAGATGCGCAACCACGGCACCGAGCCGAAGACGCGGATGCGGCTGCTGCGCGAGCGGGTGCTGGCGATGAAGGAGCTGTGGACCGAGGACGAGGCCGAGTTCCACGGCGAGTTCGTCGACTTCGACCCGGTGTTCTCCTACCCCAAGCCCGTCCAGGACCCGCACCCGCCGGTGCTGGTCGGCGGCTCGGGGCCGACCACCTTCGACCGGGTGGTGGAGTTCGGCGACGGCTGGATGCCGATCCTCGGCCGCGGCACCGAAGATCTGGGCGGGCAGATCGCCGCGCTGCGCGAGCGGGCCGGGCGGCGCGTCCCGGTGACGGTGTTCGGCGTCACGCCGAAGGCGCAGATCGTCGCCGACATGGAGGCGGCCGGCGCCGACCGGGTCCTGTTCAACCTGCCCACCGAACCCGAGGCCGCGACGCTGGCCCGGCTGGACGAGATGGCGAAGCTGCTGTGACCGACTACCCCTGGGGCCCCGGGACCGCGACCGGCGTCGGGTCCTGGCCCGGCGACGACCCGGCCGAGGCGCTGCGGACCGCCCTCGGCGAGGTGCCCGAGCTGCCGTACCTGCCCGAGCTGCCCGCGCGCGGCGTCGGCGCCGACCTGGTCGGGCGCGGCGCCGGGCTGCTGGTCGAGCTGCCGGTGCGGGTCGAGCCGTCGGGCTGGCGGTTCAGTGACCGGCCCGGCCGCGACACCCAGCGGGCGCTGGACCACCTGGCCCGCGACCTGGACGTGCTGGAGGAGCTGGCCGGCGGCCACGACGGCCCGTTCAAGATCCAGGTGACCGGGCCGTGGACGCTGGCCTCGGCCATCGAGCTGCGCAACGGTCAGCGGGCGCTGAAGGACCCCGGTGCCGTCCGCGACCTCACCGCCTCGCTCGCCGAGGGCGTCGCCCGGCACGTCGCCGACGTGCGGCGGCGGCTCCCGCGCGCGACGCTGCTGTTGCAGCTCGACGAGCCGGCGCTGCCCGCCGTCCTCGCCGGGACGATCCCGACCGCCAGCGGCTTCTCCCGGCTGCGCGCCGTGGAGGAGCCGATCGCCGAGGACGCGCTCCGGCAGGTCATCGAGAAGGCCGGCGAGGTGTTCCCGCTGGTGCACTGCTGCGCGTCGCGCGTCCCGTTCGGGCTGCTGCGCGGCGCGGGCGCCAAGGCGGTCTCGGTGGACCTGTCCCTGGTGCCGAAGCGCGACGACGACGCGGTGGGGGAGACCATCGACGCCGGCGTCGGGCTGTTCCTCGGCGCCGTGCCGGGGACGGACAAGGGGCTGCCGTCGCTGCAGGCGACCGGCGCGCCCGTCCGGGACCTGTGGCGGCGGCTGGGGTTCCGGCCCGAGCAGCTGGCGCGCCAGGTCGTGATCACACCGGCATGCGGGCTGGCGGGCGCGTCGCCCCGCTACGCGCGCGCCGCGCTGAAGCGCTGCCGCGACACCGCGCGGATGCTGCACGAGGCCGCCGAATAGCCCCGCGCCGCATCCGCCGGAATGTCGGTGGGACCGGCCAGAATGGGGACCATGACCTCACTCGATGATGTCCCCACGGAGGCGGCCGCGCGGCACGCGGAGCTCGCCGAGCGGCTCGACGAGGCCGGTTACCGGTACTACGTGCTCGACCAGCCGACGCTGAGCGACGCCGAGTACGACGGCATGATGCGCGAGATCCAGGGGCTGGAGGCCGAGTACCCCGGGCTCGTCACGCCCGACTCGCCGACGCAGAAGGTCGGCGCGCCGATCACCACCGACTTCGCGACGGTGGCGCACCTGGAGCGGATGCAGAGCCTGGACAACGCGATGAGCGCCGACCAGCTGCTGGCCTGGGACGAGCGCGTCGTCAAGGAGGTCGGCGAGGTCGCGGGCTACCTGTGCGAGCTGAAGATCGACGGTCTGGCCATCGCGCTGGTCTACGAGCACGGCCGCCTGGTGCGCGGGGTGACCCGCGGCGACGGGCGCACCGGCGAGGACGTCACCAACAACGTGCGCACCATCGGCAACATCCCGGACCGGCTCGCCGGTGGCGGCTGGCCGGACGTGCTGGAGGTCCGCGGCGAGGTCTTCCTGCCCGTCGAGGGGTTCGAGAAGGTCAACGAGGCTCGGGCCGAGGCGGGCCTGGCGCTGTTCGCCAACCCGCGCAACGCCGCCGCCGGGTCGCTGCGCCAGAAGGACCCGCGGGTCTCCGCGCAGCGCCCGCTCGGCATGCTGGTGCACGGGTTCGGCGCCTGGCAGGGCGGCGACCAGCCGGAAAGCCAGTCCGGGGCGTACGAGCTGATGCGCGGCTGGGGGCTGCCGGTCAGCGACCGGTACCAGGTCGTCGGCGGGCTGGACGCCGTCCGCGAGTACATCGAGTACTACGGCGAGCACCGGCACGACCCCGACTACGAGATCGACGGCGTGGTCGTCAAGGTCGACCAGTTTCCGCTGCAGCGCCGCCTCGGCTCCACCTCCCGCGCCCCGCGCTGGGCGATCGCGTGGAAGTACCCGCCGCAGGAGGTCAACACCAAGCTGATCGACATCAAGGTCGGCGTCGGCCGCACCGGGCGGATCACCCCCTATGGCGTGATGGAGCCGGTCAAGGTCGCAGACTCCGTGGTCGCCTACGCCACTTTGCACAACGCCTCCGAGGTGAAGCGCAAGGGCGTGCTGATCGGCGACACCGTGGTGCTGCGCAAGGCGGGCGACGTGATCCCCGAGATCGTCGCGCCCGTCACCGACCTGCGCGACGGCTCCGAGCGCGAGTTCGTCATGCCCGAGCGGTGCCCCGAGTGCGGCACCGTGCTGGCCTACGAGAAGGAGGGCGACGCCGACATCCGCTGCCCGAACGCCGAGAAGTGCCCGGCGCAGCTGCGCGAGCGGCTGTACTTCCTGGCCAGCCGCAAGGCCCTGGACATCGAGGCGCTCGGCTACGTGGCGGCGACCGCGCTGACCCAGCCGCTGGAGCCGGCCGAGCCGCCGGTCCGCACCGAGGGCGACCTGTTCGACCTGACCGTGGAGCGGCTGCTGCCGATCCGCACGCTGGTGCGCGACCAGCGCACCGGCATGCCCAAGATCGACGACAAGACCGGCGAGGAGAAGGTCGTCACCTTCTTCGCCAACGCCGAGGGCGAGCCGAAGAAGACCGTCGAGATCCTGTTCGAGGAGCTGGAGAAGGCCAAGAAGCAGCCGCTGTGGCGGGTGCTGGTGGCCCTGTCGATCCGGCACGTCGGGCCGAGCGCGGCGCAGGACCTGGCCCGGGAGATGGGCTCGATCCGGGCGATCCGCGACGCCACCGAGGAGGAGTTGGCCGCGGTGGACGGGGTCGGCCCCACCATCGCCGCCTCGATCAAGCGCTGGTTCGAGGTGGAGTGGCATCGGGAGATCGTCGACAGGTGGGCGGCGGCCGGGGTGCGGATGGCCGACGAGGGCGCGGGCGGGCCGCGGCCGCTGGAGGGCGTCTCGGTGGTGATCACCGGGGCGATGGAGGGCTACAGCCGCGACTCGGCGACCGAGGCGGTGCAGGCGCGCGGTGGCAAGGTGTCCGGCTCGGTGTCCAAGAAGACCGGGTTCGTGGTGGTCGGCGACAGCCCCGGCTCCAAGTACGACAAGGCGGTCAAGCTGGGCGTACCGATCCTGGACGAGGCCGGGTTCGCCGTGCTGCTCGCGGAGGGGCCGGATGCGGCCAAAAATGTAACCCTCAGCGCGGACGAATGACCGACTGTGCTCACAACGCCGCCCACCAGCGTAAAGTCACCCAAAGGTAGCACGCCACTACTCAGAGGCGGCATGATGGTTGAGATGGGGCATAACGGAACGTGCGCAATCGGTTCCGCGAAGTGCCGTAAAGGTCGTACCCTCCCTGTCATCACAGGTCCCCCGAACCCCTCGAGATGGTGATGAAGGACCCGAACAACACGCGGAACACGCTGCCGCGCCGGGGCTCGCCACTGTGGATCTACCTCGCGGTGGTCACCCTGCTCGGCCTCGCCGCCTGCGGCGCCGCGGTGGCCTCGCTGACCGGGACGCAGGCGCACGCCCTGCTGCGCGGGCCGGCCTTCTGGATCCTGGCCTGCCTCATCGTGTTCGGGGAACTGCGGCCGATCATCACGCCCGGCGCCAACGAGAACAGCGGGGCCAGCACCTCCACCACGTTCTCGTTCGCCGCGCTGCTGTACGCCGGGCTGCCGGTCGCCGCGCTGCTGCGCGCCGCCGGGATCGTCGCCTGCGGGGTGCTGTGGGGCCGCTCGCCGCACCGCATCGCCTTCAACGTCGCCCAGTACACCCTCAGCCTCGGCGCCGCCCAGCTGGTGCTGATGGCGTTCGGGGTGCACGCCTCACCGACCCGCCTGTGGGTGCCCGACGGCGGCGACCTGCCCGCGGTCGCGCTCGCCGGCGCCGCCTACTTCCTCTGCAACGACCTGCTGGTCGCCGCCGCGGTCGCGCTGCACGAGCGCATCTCGCTGCTGCGCACGATGCGCTGGGACCTGGCCTACCAGGTGCTGGTGCACCTGGCGCTGCTCGGCCTGGCCCCGCTGATCGTCGTCGCGATGGCCCGCTCCGCGGCGTTCCTGCCGCTGATCGTGCTGCCGTTCGTCGCGGTCTACCTCAACGCCTCGGTCTCGGTGCGGCGCGAGCACCAGGCCCTGCACGACGGGCTGACCGGGCTGCCCAACCGCAAGATGCTGATCGGGCGCACCGAGGAGGCGCTGGCGCAGGTGCGCGGCGTCGGCCGGCGCGGCGCCGCGCCGCCCCGGGCGGGACTGTTCCTGCTCGATCTGGACCGCTTCAAAGAGGTCAACGACACCCTCGGCCACCACACCGGCGACCGGCTGCTGCAGCTGGTCGCGCACCGGCTGACGCACAGCGTGCGCCCCGGCGACCTGGTCGCCCGGCTCGGCGGCGACGAGTTCGCGGTGCTGCTGCCGACCGTCCGCGACGAGGCCGCCGCCCGCGAGGTCGCCGCCCGGCTGCGCGCCGCGCTCAGCGAGCCCGTCCGGCTGGACGGCATGACCTTCGACCTGGAGGGCAGCGTCGGCATCGCGCTGTTCCCCGACCACGCGCCCGACTTCGAGCTGCTGCTGCAGCGCGCCGACGTGGCGATGTACAACGCCAAGGAGTCGCGCGCCGGCGTCGAGGTCTACTCGCCCGCCCGCGACCGCAACTCCCCGGCCCGCCTCGGCATGCTCGGCGACCTGCGCCGCGCCGTCGACCGCGGCGAGCTGGAGCTGTTCTACCAGCCCAAGATCTCCCTGCACGACGGCCAGCTGGTCGGCATGGAGGCGCTGCTGCGCTGGCGCCACCCCGACCGGGGCGTGCTGGAACCCGGCGCCTTCCTCGCCGCCGCCGAGCAGACCTACCTGATGCGCTCGATCACCCATCACGTGGTGAACGCGGCGCTGGCGCAGGCGTCGGCGTGGTGGCGCGAGGACCTGGCCGTCCAGGTCGCGGCGAACGTGTCGGGCCGCGACCTGCTGGACGCCGGGCTCACCGAGACGATCGAGACGGGGCTGCGCGCGCACGGCCTGCCCGCCGCCGCGCTGCAGCTGGAGATCACCGAGCGCATCCTGATGAACGAGCCGGCCTACGCCTCCGAGACCGTCGGCGCGCTCGCCGAACTCGGCATCCCGCTCAGCCTGGACGACTTCGGCACCGGCTACTCCTCGCTGGTGCGGCTGAAGCGGCTGCCGGTGGAGGAGATCAAGATCGACTCATCGTTCGTGCAGCGGCTCACCCGCTCGCCCGACGACGCGGTGATCGTCCGCTCGGTCGTGGAGCTGGTGCGCACCCTCGGCCTGCGCTCGGTCGCCGAGGGCGTGGAGGACGCCGCCACCGCCCGGCTGCTGCGCGAGATGGGCTGCGACGCCGCGCAGGGCTGGCACTTCGGCCGCCCGATGGACGCCGCCACCGCCACCGACTGGCTGCGCCGCCGGATGGAGCGGGCCCCCGAGCCCGCCGCCTGACCGCGGGGATCACCCGGGGATCAGTAGCCGCGGCGCTCGGGCGGCACCTCGCCGTAGTAGCGCTCCTCGCGGACGCCGGTGGCGGGCGGCACGGTCCGGCGGCGCGCGGAGGCGATCCGCACCACGCCGATGACCAGGCCGATCAGGCCGCCGACGATCAGGATGAGACCGACCAGCTTGATGTCGATCCCGCTCAGCTCGAATTCGACCGCGTAGGCCAGGATCGCGCCGATGATGATCAATGCGATGCTCGCGCCGATGGTCACGGCGTTCCCCTCTCGTGGTGTGAGCACATACGAGGAGATCTGTTCCCTCCAGCGCCATCTGAAACGGATCCGGGCGCGATCACGGTCCGCCGCGCCGGATCCGCCCTGGGTAAACCGGTCGGGCGGGGTGGGCCCGGGCCCCTAGGATGGCGGGAAACCCAACTCGCGATCGCAGAAACGGTTTCCCTATGTCCGCCATCACCCGCGACGAGGTCGTGCACCTCGCCCGGCTGTCCCGGCTGGCGCTCGGCGACGATGAGCTCGATCATCTCGCGGCCCAGCTCGACCAGATCATTTCCGCGGTCGCGCGGGTGCAGGAGGTCGCCGCGGAGGACATCCCGCCGACCTCGCACGCGCTCCCGCTGACCAACGTCTACCGGCCCGACGAGGTCCGCCCCTCGCTCACCCCGGAGCAGGCCCTGGCGGGCGCCCCGGCCGCCGAGGACCAGCGCTTCCGGGTGCCGCGGATCCTGGACGAGGAGGCCTGAGATGAGCGAACTGGTCAAGAAGACCGCCGCCGAGCTGGGGTCCCTCATCGCCTCGGGTGAGACGTCCGCCGCCGAGGTCGCGCGGGCGCACCTGGACCGGGTCGCCGCCGTCGACGGCGACGTGCGGGCGTTCCTGCACGTCGACGGCGAGACGGTGCTGGCGCAGGCCCGCAAGGTGGACGAGCGCCGCGCCGCCGGGGAGGAGCTCGGCCCGCTGGCCGGCGTCCCCATCGCGCACAAGGACGTGTTCACCACCACCGACATGCCGACCACCGCCGGATCCAGGATCCTGGAGGGGTGGCGGCCGCCCTACGACGCGACCATCACCGCCCGGCTGCGCAAGGCCGGCCTGGTCATCCTCGGCAAGACCAACATGGACGAGTTCGCGATGGGCTCCTCCACCGAGAACAGCGCCTACCACCCCACGCACAACCCCTGGGACCTGTCCCGGATCCCCGGCGGCTCGTCCGGCGGCTCGTCGGCCGCGGTCGCCGCCTACGAGGCGCCGCTGGCCACCGGCACCGACACCGGCGGCTCCATCCGGCAGCCCGCCGCCGTCACCGGCATCGTCGGCGCCAAGCCCACCTACGGCGGCTCCACCCGCTACGGGATCATCGCGTTCGCCTCCAGCCTGGACACCCCGGGCCCGTTCGCCCGCAACGTGCTGGACGCGGCGCTGCTGCACGAGGCGTTCAGCGGCCACGACCCGATGGACTCCACCTCCATCGACAAGCCGGTCCCGCCGGTGGTCGAGGCGGCCCGCCGCGCCGACGTGGCCGGGCTGCGCGTCGGCGTGGTCAAGGAGTTCGCCGGCGACGGCTACCAGCCGGGCGTGACGGCCCGCTTCAACGAGGCCGTCGAGCTGCTGGAGTCCCTCGGCGCCAAGGTCGTCGAGGTGTCCTGCCCGAACTTCTCCTACGCGCTGCCGGCGTACTACCTGATCGCGCCGTCGGAGTGCTCGTCCAACCTGGCCCGCTTCGACGCCATGCGCTTCGGGCTGCGGGTCGGCGACGACGGCGGCCGCAGCGCCGAGGAGGTGATGGCCCTCACCCGCGCCGAGGGCTTCGGCCCCGAGGTCAAGCGCCGCATCATGCTCGGCACCTACGCGTTGTCGTCGGGCTACTACGACGCCTACTACGGCAAGGCGCAGCAGGTCCGCACGCTGATCGCGCGCGACTTCGACGCCGCGTTCGGGCAGGTCGACGTGCTGGTCTCGCCGACCACCCCGACCACCGCCTTCCCGATCGGCGAGCGCGCCGACGACCCGATGGCGATGTACCTGGCCGACCTGTGCACGATCCCGGCCAACCTGGCGGGCAACGCGGCCATCTCGGTGCCGTGCGGCCTGGCCGACGAGGACGGCCTGCCGGTCGGCCTGCAGATCATGGCCCCGGTGCTCGGCGACGACCGCGTCTACCGCGTCGGCGCCGCAGTCGAGCGGGCCCTGGAAGACCGCTGGGGCGGCCCGCTGCTGGGCAAGGCCCCCGAGCTCGCGGAGGCGGCCAAGTGAGCACCCCGACCGTGATGAAGTTCGACGAGGCGCTGGCGAAGTTCGAGCCGGTCCTCGGCATCGAGACCCACATCGAGCTCGGCACCGCGTCCAAGATGTTCTGCGGCTGCGCGACCGGGTTCGGCGCCGAACCGAACACCCAGGTGTGCCCGGTCTGCCTCGGCCTGCCCGGCTCGCTGCCGGTCACCAACCACGCGGCCATCGAGGGCATCATCAAGATCGGCCTCGCGCTGAACTGCGAGATCGTGGAGTGGTGCCGGTTCGCCCGGAAGAACTACTTCTATCCGGACATGCCGAAGAACTATCAGATCTCCCAGTACGACGAGCCGCTCTGCGTCGACGGCCACCTGGAGGTCGAGGTCGAGGGCGAGACGTACCGGATCGAGATCGAGCGCGTCCACATGGAGGAGGACACCGGCAAGTCGCTGCACGTCGGCGGCGCCACCGGCCGCATCCAGGGCGCGCTGCACTCGCTGGTCGACTACAACCGGGCCGGCATCCCGCTGGTGGAGATCGTCACCAAGCCGATCACCGCCACCGAGGACAAGGCCCCGCTGGTCGCCCGCGCCTACGCCACCGAGCTGCGCGAGCTGGTGCGCTCCCTCGGCGTCTCGGACGTGCGGATGGAGCAGGGCTCGATGCGCTGCGACGTCAACGTCTCGCTGATGCCGCGCGGCGCCTCGGAGTGGGGCACCCGCACCGAGACCAAGAACGTCAACTCGCTGCGCTCGGTCGAGCGCGCGGTCCGCTCGGAGATCGAGCGGCAGGCGGCCGTGCTGGACGCCGGCGGCACGATCGTCCAGGAGACCCGGCACTTCCACGAGGACTCCGGCACCACCACCAGCGGCCGCAGCAAGGAAGAGGCGCAGGACTACCGCTACTTCCCCGAGCCGGACCTGGTGCCGATGGCGCCGTCGCGCGCGTGGGTCGAGGAGCTGCGGGCCACCCTGCCCGAGCTGCCGGCCGCCCGCCGCCGCCGCGTCCAGGGCGAGTGGGGCCTGTCGGACCTGGAGCTGCGCGACGTCGTCAACGCCGGCGCCGTGGACCTCATCGAGGACACCGTCAAGGCCGGCGCGGACGCCGCCACGGCCCGCAAGTGGTGGATGAACGAGCTGTCGCGCCGCGCCACCGAGCAGGGCGTGGAGCTGGCCGAGCTGGCGATCACGCCCGCGCAGGTCGCCCGCATCCAGGCGATGGTGGACGCCGGGGAGCTGAACGACAAGCTCGCCCGCCAGGTGTTCGAGGGCGTCCTCGCCGGCGAGGGCGCCCCGGACGAGGTCGTCGCCGCCCGCGGCCTGAAGGTCGTCAGCGACGAGGGCGCCCTCTCGGCGATCATCGACCAGGTGATCGCCGACAACGCCGCGGTCGCCGACAAGGTCCGCTCCGGCAAGGTCGCCGCCGCCGGCGCCCTGGTCGGCGCCGTCATGAAGGCCAGCCGCGGCCAGGCCGACGCCGGCCGCGCCCGCGAGCTGATCCTGGAGAAGCTCGGCGCCTCCTGACGCCCGCACCGCACCGCGCCGCCCGCCGTCCCTGGACGGCGGGCGGCGCTGTCGGAGGGTGGTTTGTTAGGGTCCGTGCTTTGTTCTCGGTGAGGGGCGGGACGATGCGGCGTGTGCGGGGCGCGGTTCTTCTGGTGGGGCTGCCGTTGGTGCTCGGGGCGTGCGGCGGGGGAGAGAAGAAGGCCGATGCGCCGCCGCCCGGGCCGTCCTCGGCCCCCTCGGTCACGGCCTCGGCGGAGCCGCCCGCCGTCGTCCCCAAGTCGGGTGCTCCGACGAAGCCCGGGACGCTGCCCGCGACGAAGAAGCCCGGCGCGGTCGTGATGATCGATCCGCAGGGGAAGTCCTACACCCGGCCGCAGATGGTCACGCTGGCCTACCACCTGGCCAAGAACGCCCGCGGGCACCTGCCGCCGGACTTCTGTGCCAAGTCCTACCTGGAGGGCGTCAAGGGCGGCGGGAAGTTCCCCCAGGGCAAGAAGGGGTACCTGGCGGCCTGCCAGGAGGGGGTGCGGAAGTACCGCTGATCAGGACAGCGGGAACACCAGGATCTTGTCGTCGCCCTGCTGCGGATCGCCGCGGCCGTCGCGGTTGCTGGTGGTCACCCACAGGGCGCCGTCCGGGGCGCGGACGACGGCGCGCAGCCGCCCGTACGTCCCGGTGAAGTGCGCCACCGGCTTGCCGACCTTGCCGTCGGGGGACAGCGGGACCTGCCAGAGCCGCCGGCCGCCGAGCGCCCCCGCCCACAGCGAGCCGCCGGCGTACGCCAGGCCCGAGGGGGACGCCTCGTCGGTCGACCAGGTCAGCTCCGGGTCGGTGAAGCCCTTCTTGTGGCCGACGCCCTCGACTTTGGGCCAGCCGTAGTTGCCGCCGCGCTCGATGCGGTTGATCTCGTCCCAGGTCTCCTGGCCGAACTCGGTCGCGTACATGCGCTCGGCGTCGTCCCAGGCCAGGCCCTGGACGTTGCGGTGGCCCCAGGTCCACACCCGGTTGCCGAACGGGTTGCCCGGCGCGGGCCTTCCGTCGGGGGAGACGCGGAGGATCTTGCCGCCGAGGGAGTTCTTATCCTGGGCCAGTTCGGTGTGGTAGATCTCGCCGGTGCCGATGTAGAGCATGCCGTCCGGCCCGAACGCGATGCGGCCGCCGTTGTGGTTGGGGCCCTTCGGGATGCCGGTGACCAGGGCCGACAGGGCGCCGATCCCCTTGCCGTCGTAGCGGAACCGCACGACGCGGTTGTCCTTGGCGGCGGTGAAGTGCAGGTAGACCAGGTGGTCCTGGGCGAAGCCGGGGGAGACCGCGACGCCGAGCAGGCCGCCCTCGCCGCCGGGGACGACGCCGGGCACCCTGCCGACCTCGCTCACCTTGCCCTCCCGGGTGACCCGCAGCAGGCGGGCGCTCCGCCGTTCGGTGACGAGCGCGTCGCCGCCGGGCAGGAACGCGATCGCCCACGGGATCTCCAGGCCGGTCGCCAGCACCCGGGGCGAGCCGGGGACACCGGGCGTCGCGGGCAGCGCCGCCGGGGTGGTGGCCCCGCCGCCCGCCTTCCCGGTGGCCGAGCAGGCGGCGGCGAGCAGGGCGATGGCGGCGAGGGTCGGCTGAAATCTCATGGATCGTGCTCCGTGGGGCCGGCGACGCGACGATGATCCCGCCGCTCCATTGTGCGGCAGGTCGCGCGGCTACGCAGAGTAAACAGGATTATCGGCCCTGAACAGGGACGATTCATGAAGTCGCCACTTTGGCAAGATCCGCAAGGGAAGATGTTTGTCGCCGGGAGGACGCTCAGCCTCAATCGCTCCGTGACCTACGGAACGTACATTGGACGTCACGGTGATCCCGCACTGCAGCAGTGTCGCTGCCCGAGGGCCGGCCTGGCCGCAGGCCTCGCGGGCGCTCCCCGCGCGACTTCCGGCGCGGGCACGATCGGCCGGTCGCCGGGCGTTGACCCAACGCCGGAGCGGCCGGGGACCTACATCTCGTCAGGCGCACTGTGGCGCCCGCGGCGGCCTCCGGCCCCGCAGAGCAGCAGGAGGGGACGCGGCGCGATGAGCGGCGAGGACGCCAGGCGGCCACCGCGGGGAGCGGTGCCGATCGGCATGGTCGCGATCGTCGGGGTGCTCTACGCCATCGGCTCGCTGCTCGGCTGGGGCGGCACCGCCTTCATCGCCTGGGCCGAGGCGGCCGCCGCCGGCGCCGCCGCCTGCTCGCTGCTGCCGGCCTCGCGCCGTCCCGCGGGCGGCGCCGAGGGCACCGCCTGGCGCGCCTCCTGGCGCTGGTTCGGCATCGCCGCGGCCTGCTGGTCCGTCGGCGCGGTCGGCTCGGCGATCTCGGTGACCGAGCAGTCGCGCGGCGCCCTGACCCTGTCGGTCGGCGACCTGTTCTACCTGGCCGCGGTGACGGCGCTGGTGATCGGGCTGATCGTGCCGATCCGGCCGGCCAAGGACGCGCGCACCTGGATCCGCTACTCCGCCGACACCTATGTCTGCGCCGCGGCGCTGTTCGTCCTCGGCTGGGTGGCGCTGTTCAGCGACCTGTACGACCGGTCGGGCGAGTCGGCCGGCCAGTTCCTGCTGGAGCTGCTGTACCCCCTGATCGACGTGGTGCTGGTCTGCGCCGCGCTGCCGTTCGTGCTCGGCGCGGCCCGCGGGCACCGCCGCTCGGCCTGGATGGGCTACGGCGCGCTCCTGGCGTTCGGCGTCGCCGACCTGGTCACCACCGTCGTGCGGCTGCGCGGCGGCGCCCCGGCCGACGACCCGGCCGACATCCTGCGCCTCGGCGGCCTGCTGCTGCTCGTGCTGGTGCCCTGGACCGGCGGTCCCGCCCGCAGCGACGAGGAGGAGGCGCGCGGCCGCCTGATCGGCCCCGGCATCGCGCTCGCCGCGGTCGCCGCCGCCGCGGCGCTGTTCGTGGCGGGCCGCTCGCTGACCGGCTCGCACGGCCTGGAGCCGGTCGTGTCGGTCGTCGCGGGCTCGGCCGCCTTCGTGCTGCTGGCCCGCCTGGCCGGGCTGCTGTACGAGAACGACCGGCTGCGGCGCGCGGTGCACACCGGCGAGGACCACTTCCGCGCGCTGTCGGAGAGCATCAACGACGCGGTGCTGATCTGCGACCTGGACGCGGTCGTCCAGTACGTCAGCCAGGGCGCGCTGCGCACCTACCGGTACGCCGCCGACGAGCTGCTCGGCCGCCCGCTGCCCGAGATCATCCACCCCGAGGACCTGCCGCGGGTGCGCGGCGCGTTCGCCGAGTTCCTGAAGGGCGAGCAGGAGGAGGGCGCCGCCGCCGCGCTCAAGGTGGCCTGCCGGGTCCGCGCCGCCGACGGCACCTGGCTGCCGACCGAGTCGACGGTGTCGCGCTACACCGGCACCGGCGAGGCGCCGGGCCGGCTGCTGATCACCACCCGCGACCTCAGCGAGCAGGCCGCGCTGCAGCGCCAGGTCGCCCACCTGACCTTCCACGACGGGCTGACCGGGCTGCCCAACCGCGCCTACTTCGAGGAGCGCACCCGCGAGGTGCTGTCGCGGCAGGGCAGCGGCTGCCGGGTCGCGGTGCTGTTCGCCGACCTGGACGGCTTCACCGCCGTCAACGACTCGGCCGGGCACGCGGCCGGTGACCAGGTGCTCGCGCAGGCCGCGCGGCGGCTGCGCGCCACCGTGCAGGCCGACGACACCGTGGCGCGCTGGGGCGGCGACGAGTTCGCGGTGCTGCTGCAGCTGCCCGACGAGGGCCCCGGCGACTCCCAGCTGGCCGTCGAGGTCGCCGAGCGGCTGCTGCGCGCCCTGTCGGCCGACCCCTACCGGGTCGGCAGCAAGGGCATCGTGCTGACCGCCAGCGTCGGCATCGCGTTCGTCGCCGACGCCGCGCCCGAGGGCGCCCGCTCCTCGTCCGAGGCGGGCCGGCGGCTGCGCCGCACCGCCGCCGACCTGATCCGCAACGGCGACCTGGCGATGGCACGCGCCAAGGAGCTCGGCGGCGGCCGGGTCGAGGTGTTCGCCCCGCACATGCACGCCGACGTCGTCCGCCGGCTGGAGCTCGGCAGCGACCTGCAGCGCGCGCTCGCCGAGGAGCGGTTCGCGGTGGAGTTCCAGCCGGTGGTGGAGCTGGCGACCTCCCGCGTCACCGGCGTGGAGGCGCTGGTGCGCTGGTACCGCGACGGCGAGGCGGTGCCGCCGGAGGAGTTCATCGCGCCGGCCGAGGAGTCGGGCCTGATGATCCCGCTCGGCGACTGGGTGCTGCGGCAGGCGTGCGCCGAGGTGGCGCGCTGGCGCGGCGACTCCTGGGACGTCGGGCTGTCGGTGAACTTCACCGCCCGCCAGATCGCCGCGCCGTCGTTCGTGGAGTCGGTCGCGGCGGCGCTCGCCGACACCGGCCTGCCCCCGCACGCGCTGACCCTGGAGGTCCGCGAGGAGGTGCTGGTGGAGGACGCCGGGCAGAACGTGGCGCGGCTGTCGGCGCTGCGCGAGCTCGGCGTGCGGCTGGCCATCGACGACTTCGGCACCGGCTACGCCTCGCTGGCCTACCTCGGGCAGCTCCCGGTGGACGTGATCAAGCTCGATCCCTCGTTCGTGGCGGGCCTCGGCGCCGACGAGACGCTCACCCTGCTCACCCGCACCATCGTGCGGCTCGGCCGTGACCTCGGCCTGACCGTGGTCGCCGAGGGGATCGAGCGGCCCGAGCAGCTGCGGCTGCTGCGCGAGATGGGCTGCCCGCGCGGGCAGGGCTTCCTCGTCGCGCGGCCCATGGCGGCGGGGCGCGCCGAGTCGCTGGTGCGCGCCAGCCTGCAGGCGCAGCGCCCTCCGGGCGAGGTCGAGCTGCCGCTCCAGGAGGAGCCGCCGGCCACCGCGGAGCCTCATCTCGTCCCGAATGGTGAGACAAAGTGTCCACAGATTTGACCCCGGCCCGGAAGTCGGCGAAAGTGGGCACCGTGCAGAACAGCTCCATCATCCTCGTAGTACTTGGTCGGCGCGCAGGCTGACCGAGTCTCTTCGTCCTGCGCGCGCCCCTCGACCGCCCTCCGGCGGCGGGGGTTTTTTGTTGGCCGTGTGACCTTCGAACCATGCGTTCCCAGGAGCACAGACTTCTCCCCAAGGAACTGGAACATGACGACCGAACAGATGACGGGAGCCCAAGCGCTGGTCCGCGCCCTGGAGAACGTCGGCGTCGACACGGTGTTCGGCATTCCCGGCGGCGCGATCCTGCCCGCCTACGACCCGCTCTTCGACTCCGAGAAGCTGCGCCACATCCTGGTCCGGCACGAGCAGGGCGCCGGGCACGCCGCGCAGGGCTACGCGATGGTCACCGGCAAGGTCGGCGTGTGCATGGCGACCAGCGGGCCCGGCGCGACCAACCTGGTCACCCCGATCTCCGACGCCTACATGGACTCGGTCCCGATCGTGGCGATCACCGGCCAGGTGCCGAGCGGCGCGATCGGCACCGACGCCTTCCAGGAGGCCGACATCGCCGGCATCACGATGCCGATCACCAAGCACAACTTCCTGGTCACCCGGCCCGAGGACATCGCCCGCACCATCGTGGAGGCGTTCCACATCGCCTCCACCGGCCGGCCCGGCCCGGTCCTGGTCGACATCTCCAAGGACGCGCTGCAGGCGACCTTCGGCTTCGAGTGGCCGGTGCAGATGCGGCTGCCGGGGTACCGCCCGGTCACCCGGCCGCACTCCAAGCAGGTCCGCGAGGCGGCCCGGCTGATCAGCGAGGCGTCCCGCCCCGTGCTGTACGTCGGCGGCGGCGTCATCAAGGCGGGCGCGGCGGCCGAGCTGAAGGTGCTGGCCGAGCTGACCGGCGCCCCGGTCGTCACCACGCTGATGGCCAAGGGCGCCTTCCCCGACAGCCACCCGCAGCACATGGGCATGCCCGGCATGCACGGCAACGTCGGCGCGGTCGGCGCGCTGCAGAAGGCCGACCTGCTGGTCACCCTCGGCGCCCGCTTCGACGACCGGGTCACCGGCAAGCTGGACGGGTTCGCCCCGCACGCCAAGGTCGTGCACGCCGACATCGACCCGGCGGAGATCTCCAAGAACCGGCACGCCGACGTGCCGATCGTCGGCGACGCCCGCGAGGTCATCGCCGACCTGATCGTCGCGGTGCAGGCCGAGCACGATGCCGGCCGCAAGGGCGACTACCGGGACTGGTGGCGGCAGCTGGAGGCCTGGCGCGAGACCTACCCGCTCGGCTACGACACCCCGGCCGACGGGACGCTGTCGCCGCAGTACGTCATCGAGCGCATCGGCCGGCTCGTCGGCCCCGAGGCCTACTACGTCGCGGGCGTCGGCCAGCACCAGATGTGGACCGCGCAGTTCATCAAGTACGAGCGGCCCGGCGCGTTCCTGAACTCCGGCGGCGCCGGGACGATGGGCTACGCCGTCCCCGCCGCGATGGGCGCCAAGGTCGGCGCGCCGGACACCCAGGTGTGGGCGATCGACGGCGACGGCTGCTTCCAGATGACCAACCAGGAGCTGGCCACCTGCGCGATCGAGGGCATCCCGGTCAAGGTCGCCGTCATCAACAACGGCAACCTCGGCATGGTCCGGCAGTGGCAGACGCTGTTCTACAACGAGCGCTACTCCAACACCCGGCTGAAGGGCGCCGCCGCCGACGCCCAGTACATCCCCGACTTCGTCAAGCTCGCCGACGCCTACGGCTGCGTCGGGCTGCGCTGCGACCGGCCCGAGGACGTGGACGCGGTCATCGCCAAGGCGATGGAGATCAACGACGCGCCCGTCGTCATCGACTTCGTGGTGCACCAGGACGCGATGGTGTGGCCGATGGTCGCGGCCGGCACCGCCAACGACGACATCAAGATCGCTCGGGACATGGCCCCCGACTGGGAAAACGGAGACTGACACCGATGAGCCAGCACACCCTCTCGGTCCTGGTCGAGAACACCCCCGGCATCCTCGCCCGGGTGGCGGCGCTGTTCTCCCGCCGCGGCTTCAACATCGAGTCGCTGGCGGTCGGCACCACCGAGCACCCCGACATCTCCCGGATGACGATCGTGGTGAACGTCGAGGAGCTGCCGCTGGAGCAGGTCACCAAGCAGCTGAACAAGCTGATCAACGTCCTGAAGATCGTCGAGCTGGACACCGCCACCTCGGTGCAGCGCCAGCTGCTGCTCGTGAAGGTCCGCGCCGACGCCGAGACCCGCTCGCAGGTCCTGGAGACCGTGCAGCTGTTCCGGGCCAAGGTCGTGGACGTCGCCCCCGACGCGGTGACCATCGAGGTCACCGGGAGCCGCGACAAGCTGGACGCCTTCATCCGCGTCCTGGAGCCGTTCGGCATCAAGGAACTGGTGCAGTCGGGCATGGTGGCCATCGGCCGCGGCGCCCGGTCCATCACCGACCGCTCGCTGCGGGCCATCGATCGCAGCGCCTGACCCACCCATATCAACGAAAGGCAGCAGCACAGTGGCTGAGATGTTCTACGACAACGACGCGGACCTGAGCATCATCCAGGGCCGGCACGTCGCCGTCATCGGCTACGGCAGCCAGGGTCACGCGCACGCGCTGTCCCTGCGCGACTCCGGCGTCGACGTCCGGATCGGCCTGCCCGAGGGCTCCAAGAGCCGGGCCAAGGCCGAGGCGGAGGGCCTGCGCGTGCTCACCCCGGCCGAGGCGGCCGAGGAGGCCGACCTGATCATGATCCTGGCGCCGGACCACCTGCAGCGCGGGATCTACGAGAACGACATCAAGCCCGCGCTGGTCGAGGGCGACGCGCTGTTCTTCGGGCACGGCCTCAACATCCGCTACGGCCTCATCGAGCCGCCGGCGGGCGTGGACGTGGCCATGGTCGCGCCGAAGGGCCCGGGCCACCTGGTCCGCCGCCAGTTCACCGCGGGCCGCGGCGTCCCGGTGATCGTGGCCGTGGAGGAGGACGCCACCGGCGGCGCCTGGCCGCTGGCGCTGTCCTACGCCAAGGCCATCGGCGGCCTGCGCGCGGGCGGCATCAAGACCACCTTCACCGAGGAGACCGAGACCGACCTGTTCGGTGAGCAGGCCGTGCTGTGCGGCGGCGCCGCCGAGCTGGTCAAGACCGGCTTCGAGGTGCTGACCGAGGCCGGCTACCAGCCCGAGGTCGCCTACTTCGAGTGCCTGCACGAGCTGAAGCTGATCGTCGACCTGATGTACGAGGGCGGCGTGTCCAAGATGTACTGGTCGGTGTCGGACACCGCCGAGTACGGCGGCTACACCCGCGGCCCGCGCGTCATCACCGCCGACACCAAGGCGGAGATGAAGAAGATCCTCGCCGAGATCCAGTCCGGCGAGTTCGCCCGCGAGCTGGTGGCCGAGTTCGAGGGCGGCCAGGCCCAGTTCGGCAAGTACCGCCAGGAGCTGGCCGAGCACCCGATCGAGAAGACCGGCGGGGCGCTGCGCCCGATGATGAGCTGGCTGAACGACTGAGCCCGCCCGCCTGAGGGGACCGCCGGGTCCGGACACCGCGTCCGGGCCCGGCGGTTCGCTTTCCCTACCGGGCGAGCCGCCGAATGATCTTGGTGCGCAGCGGGGGCGGCGCGGGCGCGGGGCGGACGTGCACCGCCAGGTGGCCGCCCTTGGTGAAGTAGACGGTGGCGGTGAGGCCGTCCCCGAGCGCCCGCCGCAGTGGCTCGTCCTTCAGCGCCGGGCCGCGCACGGTGCCGAACCGCGCCTCCCGGGTGATGCCGAGCGCGGTGGCGGCGACGAACAGGTCCCAGCGGCCCGGACCCGCCGCCGTCATGTCGGCGACGGCGGTGAAGCCGTCCTCGCCCGTCTCGGCCGCGACGCGGTGCTCGGCCTTGGACTCGCGCTCGCGCAGGACCAGGTCGACCGCGGTCCGGTGCGTCTCGACCCGCTCCAGCCGCGCCGCCCCGCGCACCCGCACCTCGCCCTGCCCCTGCCAGGCCACCGCGTCCGCCCGGTGCTCGACGCCGATCTCGGCGGTGATGTCGACGTCCTGGCGGGACACGCCGCGCAGGTAGGGGTACATGGCGTAGACCCGGCCGCCGACGACCACCGCGCCCGCCGGGCTGCCCGCCGCCTCGTCGCCGATCAGCCGCTCCAGCTCCTCGCGGAGCCCGTGCTGGATGCAGAACGCGCGCAGCCGGTAGGCGGCCGGCAGCCCGGCCCGGACGGCCTCGCTCAGCCCCTCCTCGCCGATGGCCCGCCGGGTGCCCTCCACCAGGCGGTCCCGCTGGGAGCGCTCCAACGCCAGGAATCGGTGGTCGTACACGCGCAGCAGGTCGCGCAGCACACTGGTCGTGCAGTCGGTGGTCACGGGGGCTCTTCTCCAGGTCAGCCGGGGTTAACGGTTACGTTAAGGCTCGCGATGGCCCGGCGTGGTGATCCGGGGGCGCGTGTCGCCCTGCCGCCGGGTCTGCATACGCGGTATTGCCAGCCGGATACCGCGTATGCATACTTGGTAGGTATGTCGATCCGTCACGGCCTGCTGGCCCTGCTGTCCCAGGGGCCCCGCTACGGCTACCAGCTGCGCGCCGACTTCGAGTCCTCCACCGGCGCCACCTGGCCGCTCAACATCGGGCAGGTCTACTCCACGCTGTCGCGGCTGGAACGCGACGAGATGGTCACCCGCGTCGGCGCCGACGAGGAGGGGCGGTTCGTCTACCGGATCACCCCGGCGGGCGAGGCCGACGTGCGCGCCTGGTTCGCCACCCCCGTCGCCCGCGCCGACCGGCCCCGCGACGAGCTGGCGATCAAGCTGGCGATGGCCGTCACCACCCCCGGCGTGGACGTCCGCGAGGTCGTGCAGACCCAGCGCACCGCCACCCTGCGCGGCCTGCAGGACCTCACCCGGCTGAAGGCCGACGCGCCGCGCGCGCCCGGCGACCCGGCCGAGCGGGCCTGGCTGCTGGTGCTGGAATCCATGATCTTCCAGGCCGAGGCCGAGGTGCGCTGGCTGGACCACTGCGAGGCGTTCGTCGTTCGCGAGCAGACGTCGGCCACCCCGCCCGCCCCGGCCCCGGCCCCCGCGCCGGCCGAGCAGCCGAAGGAGTCCCGCCGATGAGCGGAACCGCCCGAGGGGGGACGGCCCCCCACGCTCCCCGCGCCGCGCAGGAGGCTTCGCCGAAGAGCGTGCTGGCCATGACCGGGGTCTCCCGCGACCACGGCACCGGCGCGGGCCTGGTGCACGCGCTGCGCGAGGTCTCCCTCAGCGTCGCGGCGGGCGAGTTCGTCGCGGTGATGGGCCCGTCCGGATCGGGCAAGTCCACGCTGCTCACCCTCGCCGGCGGGCTGGACACCCCGACCGCCGGCCGGATCGTCGTGGAGGACGCCGACCTCGGCACGCTGTCGCGCGCGGGCCTGGCCGGCCTGCGGCGGCGCCACATCGGCTACGTCTTCCAGGACCTCAACCTGGTGCCGGGCCTCACCGCCGCCGAGAACGTCATGCTGCCCCGCGAGCTGGACGGCGTGCGCGCCCGCCAGGCGCGCCGGGAGGCCGTCATGGCGCTGCGCGAGGTCGGCGTCGCCGAGCTCGCCGACCGGTTCCCCGAGGACATGTCCGGCGGCCAGCAGCAGCGCGTCGCCATCGCCCGCGCCCTGGTCGGCGACCGCCGCCTGGTGCTCGCCGACGAGCCGACCGGCGCGCTGGACAGCCGGACCGGCGAGGACGTCATGCGCATCCTGCGGGCCCGCTGCGACGCCGGCGCGGCCTGCCTGATGGTCACCCACGAGTCCCGGCACGCCGCCTGGGCGGACCGGGTGGTCTTCCTGCGCGACGGCCGCCTGGTCGACGCCACCGCCCCCCGCCCGACCCCCGAGTCCCTCCTGGAGCGCTCGTGAGCGGGCGTAGGGCGGCGCTGCGGATCGCGTGGCGGGAGACGGTGCGGGCCAAGGGGCGCACGGCCCTGGTGCTCTGCATGATCGGGCTGCCGGTCGCGGTGCTGGCCGGGCTGGCGGTGCTGCTCAAGACCAGCGAGTGGTCGCCGCGCGAGGCGCTGCCCTACGAGGTCGGCGCCGCCGACGCGCGGCTGGCGGGGGAGGGGCACGGGCCGGTCCGGCAGGACCTGACCGGGATGGTGACCGAGGCCCGCGGCCAGGGCCGGCCCTGGACCACGGCGGAGGTCGCCCAGACGGTCACCGCCCGGTACGGGGCGGGCGCGCGGATCGTCCCCTGGACCAGGAACATCCCGACGGCGGTCGTCACGCCGCGCGGCGCGCGTCCGGCCACGGGCGTCCAGATCGACCTGCGCGATCCGCTGGCCCGCGGGCTGTACGAGGTCACCGAGGGGCGGCCGCCCGCCGCCGCCGACGAGGTCGCGCTGCCGCCCGACTACGCGGGGCGCGGCTTCCGGATCGGCGCGCCGGTGCGGCTGTTCCGCGAGGACAGGACGCTGCGCCTGGTCGGCTTCGTGCGCGACCCGCGCGACCACACCGCGCCGATCGTGCTCACCCCGCCGGGGGCACGGTCCGCCGAGGGCGCCACGCAGGAGTGGCTCCTCGCCGCCGGCAGGGCGGTGACCTGGGCCGACGTCCAGGATCTGAACAAGGCCGGGCTCACCGCGCTGTCGCGCGCGGTGGTGCAGGACCCGCCGGCCGGCGCCGGGCCGCGGGACACGGCGGCCGAGGCCGACGAGCTGCGGTCGATGCTCCCGGTGTACGTGCTGGCGGGCGCGATGATCATGCTGGAGATCGTGCTGCTGGCCGGGCCCGCCTTCGCGGTGGGCATCCGGCGGCAGCGCCGGCAGCTCGCGCTGGTCGCGGCGTCCGGCGGCGCGGCGCCGCACCTGCGCTGGATCGTCCTCGGGACCGGGCTGGCCGCCGGGACGCTGGCCGCGATCGGCGGCGCCGTCCTCGGGATCGGCGGCGCCGCCGCGCTGAAGCCGGTGCTGGAGCTGCTGGGGGACCGGCGGCTCGGGCCGCTGGAGGTGCCCTGGGCGCCGATCGCCGGGGCGATGCTGCTGGCCGTGCTGAGCGGCCTGGCCGCGGCGTCGGTCCCGGCCCGGCAGGCCGCGCGGATGGACGTGGTGGCGGCGCTGGCCGGCCGCCGCGAGACCGGCCGCGCCCGCCGCGGCTGGCCGGTCGCGGGCGCGGTCCTCGTCGGCGGCGGGATGCTGTTCAGCACGCTGGCCTCCGGGCCGCTGCACGAGCTGGGGCCGGCCGCCGGCGCGGCCGCGATCATCATCGGCTGCGTGCTGGCCGGACCGGCGATCGTCGGCGCGGCGGGCCGGTTCGCGGGCGTGCTGCCGCTGCCGCTGCGGCTGGCGGTCCGCGACGGGGCCCGCAACCGGGGCCGGGCCGCGCCCGCCGTCGCCGCGATCATGGCGGTGGTGGCCGGTGTCACCGTCCTCGGCATCGGCGGCGCCAGCGACCACGCGCAGGAGCGCCTGGAGTACCGGCCGGAGCTGCCCATGGGGTCGGCGGTCCTGCGGCTGCCGGACGGGCCGGGCGCGGCCCGCGCGGCCGAGGCCGTCATCCGGCAGGAGCTGCCGGGCGTGCCGGCCGTCCCGCTGCGGGCGCTGCCGGGCGAGGGCTCGGCCTGCCCGGCCGAGGACGCGGCGAAGTGCCCGACGGTGTCCTTCTCCGCCGAGCGCGCCGACGGCGTGAGGATGTTGTCGTTCGGCCCTCTGGTGGGCGGGGCGCGGGAGGCACGACTGCTGCTCGGCCGCGACGACCCGGCCGTCAGCGCCGCGCTGGCGGCGGGCAAGGTCGTGCTGTTCGACGCCAGGCCCACCGCGACGACCACGGCCACCGTGTCGGTGATGCGCGACGAGCAGCCCCGTCCCGTGCGCGAGCTGCCGGGCCTGCCCGCCTTCGCCGTCCCACAGGACGTGCACGTGGAGGCCCTGGTGCCGCCCGCGGTGGCCCGGCGGCTCGGCCTGCCGGTCACGACCGCGGCCTACGGGATCGACCGCGCCGACCACCGCGTCAGCCCGCAGGAGGAGGACCGGCTGAAGGAGCGGTTCACCGTCCTGTCCGGAGCGAACCGGAGCGACGCCTCCTCGGTCTACGTCGAGCGCGGCTTCACCGGGAAGGTGGACGGGACCCTGCTGCTGCTGGCGGCGGCCGCGGCCGTGCTGGCACTCGGCGGCTCGCTGATCGCCACCGGGCTGTCGGCCGCCGACGCCCGCGCCGACCTGGCCACGCTCGCCGCGATCGGGGCCCGGCCGCGGACCCGGCGGCTGCTCATGATGGGGCAGGCGGGGTTCATCGCGCTCGTCGGCTGCTGGCTCGGCGTCGCCGCCGGGCTGGTGCCCGGCATCGCGGTCGCCGGGCCGCTCACCGCCGACGCCCCGGACGGCGTCCCGGCGCACGGCGTGATCGTGGCGATGCCGTGGTCGCTGCTCGCCCTCATCATGGTCGGGCTGCCGTTGGCCGCGACGCTGGCGGCCGGGGTCTTCACCCGGTCCCGGCTGCCGCTGGCGCGGCGGGCGGCGCCGTGACGGCCGGCACGGGATGGCCGGCACGGGATGGACGGCCTTTGGACAGGCGGTCCAGTAGCTTCCAGGAAAGCGGACTCTACCCATTTCGTGTTGTTTGTCCGATACTTAGGTAAAGAGTCGTCAAGGGCCGGGCGCACCGGCGCGCACCAGCGCAAACCCCGTGGTCGCCATGCCCTGGCGGCGGTGGGGCGGAATCATGGACGACGGCGTGGCGAGCCCGGTGCAGGCGATTACCCGGTCCCCTTTCCCGGGCGCAGGTAATTCCCCGTTCAACAATCCCCGGTGCGGGGTGAATTGTGGCGGGGAGACGTGAGATGGCGGCCCCGGCCGGCGGATCCGTCCAGCGCTGGGAGACCTGCGGACGGGCATGGATCGCGGTCCTGCGGCACGTCTGGTCGGCCGGTACGGCCGGCATGGAGGACCGCGGGCCCATCATCGAGGGGCCGCCCATCCTGTTCGAGATCGCCTCGCTCAGCTGGGAGGACCCCATCCTCGGCGAGTACGGCGACCGCGCCCGGCTGAAGCACCGGGCGCACCGGGCGGGCGGCCGCCTCGGCGAGTACGGGGCGCGGCTGCGCGACCTGCACGGCGTGGACCAGCTGCGCTGGGTCACCGGCCTGCTGCGCGCCCGGCCCTGGACGACCAGTGCCTGGATCTCGCTCACCGTGCCGGGGGAGGCCGCCGACGCCGTCCCCTGCCTGGTCGCGCTGTCGTTCCGCATCCGCGGCTACCGGCTCATCATGACCGCGATGTTCCGGTCGCAGAACGTCTACCGCGGCTACCTGTCCTACATCCCGCTGCGCGGTGTCCAGCTGGAGGTCGCCGAGGGGCTCGGGCTGCCGGCCGGCCCGCTGCGGGTGTTCGTCGACGTGCCGCACGTGGAGGTCGCCGACGCCGACCGGGTCGCCGCGATCCTGGCCGCCCTGCCGGAGGGCCACGCCGCCTGAGGCGCCTGGAAGGCTAGGGGACGGACGTGACGAAAGCCGCGTATCTCCAGGTCCGCGAACCGGGCCGCCCATGGGGGATACACTCGCCCCAGGCGAGCGCTACGACGAGGTGGACTCGCGACGTCACGCACAGCACCCGCACACCTACCTTCAAAGGATTCTTCCTTGAGCAAGCCCGTGGTCCTCGTCGCTGAAGAACTCTCCCCGGCCGGCATCGCCGTGCTCGAATCGGACTTCGAGGTACGCAGCGTGGACGGCGCCGACCGCGCCGCGCTGCTGCCCGCCGTCGCCGACGTGGACGCGCTCATCGTGCGCAGCGCCACCAAGGTGAACGCCGAGGTCTTCCAGCACGCCGGCAAGCTGCGGGTGGTCGCCCGCGCCGGCGTCGGCCTGGACAACGTCGACGTGGAGGCCGCCACCAAGGCCGGCGTCATGGTCGTCAACGCCCCGACCTCCAACATCGTCACCGCCGCCGAGCACGCGATCGCGCTGCTGCTCGCCACCGCCCGCAACGTGCCGCAGGGCCACGCCGCCCTGAAGCAGGGCGAGTGGAAGCGCTCCAAGTACACCGGCGTCGAGCTGCAGGGCAAGACCGTCGGCGTGCTCGGCCTCGGCCGCATCGGCGTGCTGGTCGCCCAGCGGCTGGCCGCCTTCGACATGAACGTCATCGCCTTCGACCCCTACGTGCAGGCCGCCCGCGCCGCGCAGCTCGGGGTGAGGCTGGTCACCCTCGACGAGCTGCTGCGCGAGAGCGACTTCATCACCGTGCACCTGCCGAAGACGCCCGAGACCCTCGGCCTCATCGGCGACAAGGAGCTGCACCAGGTCAAGCCGAGCGTGCGGATCGTCAACGCCGCGCGCGGCGGCATCGTGGACGAGGCCGCCCTGGAGCTGGCCGTCAAGGACGGCCGGGTGGCCGGCGCCGGCATCGACGTGTTCAGCACCGAGCCGTGCACCGACAGCCCGCTGTTCCACCACGACAACGTCGTGGTCACCCCGCACCTGGGCGCCAGCACCCACGAGGCGCAGGAGAAGGCCGGCACCCAGGTCGCCCGCTCGGTCAAGCTGGCGCTGTCGGGCGAGTTCGTGCCCGACGCCGTCAACGTGCAGGGCGGCGCGGTCGCCGAGGACGTCAAGCCCGGCCTGCCGCTCGCCGAGAAGCTCGGCCGCGTCTTCACCGCCCTCGCCGGCGGCGTGCCGGTCCGCCTCGACGTGGTGGTGCGCGGCGAGATCACCGGCCACGACGTCAAGGTGCTGGAGCTGGCCGCGCTGAAGGGCGTGTTCGTGGACGTGGTGGAGGAGGCGGTGACGTTCGTCAACGCGCCGCTGCTGGCCCGCGACCGCGGCGTCGAGGTCACCCTCACCACCAGCGAGGACAGCCCCGACTGGCGCAACGTGGTGCAGGTGCGCGGCACGATGGCGGACGGCGAGGTCGTCTCGGTGTCGGGCACGCTGACCGGCCCCAAGCACGCCGAGCGGCTCATCGAGATCAATGGCTACAACATGGAGCTGGTGCCGACCGCGCACATGGGCTTCTTCTCCTACACCGACCGGCCCGGCATGGTCGGCGCGGTCGGCAAGCTGCTCGGCGACGCCGGCGTGAACATCGCCGGCATGCAGGTCGGCCGGGACGCCAAGGGCGGCAAGGCGCTCATCGCGCTGACCGTCGACTCGGCGATCCCGCAGCAGCTGGTGGACGCCATCAGCACCGAGGTCGGCGCCGACATGGGCCGCCGGGTGGACCTGGAAGGCTGACCCCCAGGTCAGGCAGGTGTGGCCGCCGCGCCGGATGCGCGGCGGCCATGTCTCATCTGGTGGGATTTTCGGCCACGGGTCGGGACGCACCGGCGGACCGGAGGTACCGTGGCCGTGTATCGAGCGGCGTTTCGCAAGTGAACCTTCGCTGCCGCGAGCAGGCCCTGGACGGCCGGTCCGTGCGAACCACGGCGCCCTGGCGGGTCTGCGGACAACAGCAGTACGTTCTCTGAGGATCACTGGAGCGACACCATGAACGAGCAGACCTCCGCCGCGCCCGCCGACGACTCCCGGGACGAGGCGGCGCGCGCGCTGCAGACCGCCCTGGACCGGCGCGACAACGGCGGCAGCTCCGGCAAGTGAGCACGTAGCAGACGAACAGGGGCGGGCTTGACCGGTGCGGAAGTGGTGGCGGCCCTGCGCGCCGTCGCCGGGCTCGGCCCCTACTTCGAGATCGTCACCGATCCGGCCGAGGCCGCCGATCCCACCTGGCGGCCGATGCCCGAAGCCGACCCGGCGCGGCTCGCCGACCTGACCGGCCGGTACGCCGAGCGGCTCGGCACCGGCGAGCGCCGGGTGGCCGCCTCGATCCTGTTCCAGGGGCTGGCGTCCCGGCTGTGGTCGCCGATGCTCGCCGCGGCGGCGCGGGGGATCGTCCCGGACCTGACCGGTCTGCACTGGCGCTGGGCGCCGGGCGCGCCGATCGCGCTGTGGCTGGCCGGCCCGGCCGGATGGCGGGTGGACGGCGACGCGGCCGGACTGCTGCACCGCAGCGTCGTCGAGGGCCAGCTGGTGCCGCTGCGCGAGACGTTCCGCGAGGTCGCCGGGCTCGCCGACGGGCTGATGTGGGGCAACGCCGCGTCCGCGCTGGCCGGGGCGCTGCGGCCGGGCCTGCCCGCCGCGGCGGGGGCCATCGCCCGCGAGCTGCTCGCCCGCGAACCGCTGCGCGGCACGGGCGGGTTCGGCGCGAAGGGCTTCGCCCGCCGCAGCTGCTGCCTGTACTACAAGGTGCCGCCGGGCGGGGAGATGTGCGGCGACTGCGCGCTCCTGCCCCGCTGAGCGGGGCAGGAGCACCCGGTCACACCTTCGCGGGCACCGGCCGCGCCGCCCGCTGCCGGGCGACGGCGCGTTCGGTCAGGTACCCGAACAGCAGGCCCAGCGTCGTCCACAGGGCGAACTGCAGGCCGAGCGAGGCGATCCGGAAGTCCCACAGCACCGACGCCGGGAACTCCGCGGGGACCGCGTCGGGCTTCGGCGTGGCCCGGAAGACGATCCCGAGCAGCACCACGTACCCGGCGGCCGTCACGATCGCCGCGTTCCAGAGCCCGAGCCGCGGCGCCAGCCGGCGGCACACGATGACCGCCGCCGCGGTGGCGAGGACGCCGAGCGCCATCATCCCGAAGTACAGCGCGGTGCGGCTTCCGATCGTCTCGGGGCTGCCGACCGCCGGCGGCGTCGCCGGGTACTTCAGGAACGGCACCAGCTCGACCGCGACGAACCCCGCCATCGCGACCAGGGCCGCGGTGGCGCGGGCGCCGAGCGCGCCGAGCCGCCCGTAGGCGACGGCGAACGCGATGGCGAACAGGCCGCCGAGCGCGACCCCGTAGAAGGCGAGCGCGGTGATCAGGCCCGTCGTCTTCTGCACGGTGCGGCTGACGACCTCGGGCTCGTGCACGTGCGGAGCGCCGCCGCCGTGGTGGTGCGCGGCCGACCTCGCCTCCTCGAAGGAGATGGCGAGGCCGACCTGCGGCTCGCCGTAGATCCAGGCGACCAGCAGCGCCACCGCCGCCGCGCCCAGCCCGGCGATCATGCCCCGGACCAGCAGGGCGCGCATCGCCATCAGTGGCAGGGGAAGCCGAGCAGGTGCCGGCCGTCGTGGGTGAACTCGTGCACCCAGGTGCCCGAGAACACCGAGGTGGCGCCCTGCTCGGCGCCGATGAAGTAGATCAGGACCGCGCCGAGGACGGCCGCGAAGACCGCCCAGGGCAGCACCTCGCGGAGCGGGATGCGCACGGGTGCCGGGTGCGCGGCGGTCTCGGGCGCGGGAACGGCGGACTGGGCCATGGCAGGGTCTCCTCACGGGGTTCACTCGCCCCGGTAGCGGGAGGACGACAGGTCAGTGTCCTGACTCCCAGATCGCCGTCTCCCTCCGACCTTCCAACCGGATCGCCGGCCGTGGTCGCGTGCGGGGGAGACTCCCTGGTCACAGTGGCGGGACCGTCCCGGAATCGCACCGGGTTCCTGCGCACTGCCGCCTCGATTGTTTACTTGTCGTGCAGAGCGTCCCCTTTGCCGGCGGGTCCGGTCAAGTCGCGCGGGCGCGCACCCGCGGGCGCACCGAGACCGCCATCTCTCATGATGAGACGGTTGCTCAGGTCGTGAGACGTTGCGGTAGAGTGCGCACATGGCTTCCCGCAGCATCCGACTCGCGGTCGTCCCTGGTGACGGCATCGGTCCCGAGGTGGTCGCCGAGGGGCTGAAGGTCCTCGAGGCCGTCGCCCCCGCCCACGACCTGAAGTTCGAGCAGACCGCCTACGACCTGGGCGCCGCCCGCTGGCACCGCACGGGCGAGACGCTGCCCGACTCGGTCCTGGCGGAGCTGCGCGACCAGGACGTCATCCTGCTCGGCGCGATCGGCGACCCCACCGTGCCGTCGGGCACGCTGGAGCGCGGGCTGCTGCTGCGGGCCCGGTTCGAGCTGGACCACTACGTCAACCTGCGCCCGGTGAAGCTGTTCCCGGGCGTGGCCACCCCGCTGGCCGGCGTCACCCCGGACGACATCGACATGATCGTCGTCCGCGAGGGCACCGAGAGCCTGTACGCGGGCACCGGCGGCGTGCTGCGCAAGGGCACCCCGCACGAGATCGCCACCCAGGAGAGCGTCAACACCGCGCACGGCGTCGAGCGGGTCATCCGCTACGCCTTCGAGGTCGCCGCCAATCGGCCGCGCCGCAAGCTCACCCTGGTGCACAAGGACAACGTCCTCACCTACGCCGGCGAGCTCTACCAGCGGATCCTCAAGCAGGTCGGCGCGGAGTTCCCGCAGGTCGGCACGGACTACGTGCACGTGGACGCGGCCACGATGTTCTTCGTCACCCAGCCGCAGCGCTTCGACGTCGTGGTCACCGACAACCTGTTCGGCGACATCATCACCGACATCGGCGCCGCGATCGCGGGCGGCATCGGCCTGGCCGCCTCGGGCAACCTCAACCCCTCGGGCGCCGCCCCCTCGATGTTCGAGCCGGTGCACGGCAGCGCCCCCGACATCGCCGGGCAGGCCAAGGCCGACCCGACCGCGACGATCCTGTCGGTCGCCATGCTGCTGGACCACGTCGGCGCGCCCGCCGCCGCGCGCGCCGTCGAGGCGGCCGTCGCCGCCGACCTGACCGAGCGCGCGGGCCTCGGCGCCCGCGCCACCTCCCAGATCGGCGACGCCATCGCCAAGCGAGTAGCCGGCTAGCGGCGCGCCATCTTCCGGACACTCCGGGCGCGCCCCACGGCGCGCCCGGTTTTCCGTATGCGCCGTGACCGAGGAGTGGGGCTAGACGAAGTACGACAATAGGGACTAAGGAAGGCCGAGGCGGCAACGGGGCCGCACCCGGCGATCCGCGAGAGGACCACACCAGATGAGCAGCACCCTGGACTTCGACGTCACGCTGACCGAGCGGCCGACGCCCGCCGAGGAGCGTGCGCGCATCCTCGCCGACCCGGGCTGGGGCCAGCACTTCACCGACCACATGGTCACCATCCGGTACAGCGCGGACAAGGGCTGGCACGACGCCCGGCTCCAGCCGTACGGGCCGATCTCGCTCGACCCGGCCAGCCAGGTCCTGCACTACGCGCAGGAGCTGTTCGAGGGCCTCAAGGCCTACCGGCAGGCCGACGGTTCGATCGTCACGTTCCGCCCGTTCATGAACGCCGCCCGGATGAACCGCTCGGCGCAGCGGATGGCGATGCCGGAGATCCCCGAGCGGCTCTTCGTCGACGCGCTGGAGCTGCTGGTGCGCACCGACAAGGACTGGGTCCCCGGCACCGAGGGCTACAGCCTCTACCTGCGGCCGTACATGTTCGCCACGACCAAGCTGCTCGGGGTGAACCAGCCGGCGCAGGAGTACCTGTTCGTCGTGATCGCCTCGCCGTCGGGCAACTACTACGCGCGCGGCATCAAGCCCGTCTCGGTCTGGCTGTCGCAGGACTACACCCGCGCCGCCCCCGGCGGCACCGGCGCGGCCAAGACCGGCGGCAACTACGCCGCCTCGTTCGCCGGGCAGGCCGAGGCCGTCGCGCACGGCTGCGACCAGGTCGTCTGGCTGGACGCGGTGGAGCACCGGTGGGTGGAGGAGGTCGGGTCGATGAACCTGATGTTCGTCTACGGCTCCGGCGCGGACACCCGGCTGCTCACCCCGGCGCTCACCGGCACGCTGCTGCCCGGCATCACCCGCGACTCGATGCTGAAGCTCGCCCCCGACCTCGGCATCCCGGTCGAGGAGGGCAAGATCAGCATCGAGGAGTGGCAGGCCGGCTGCGCGTCCGGCGCGATCACCGAGGTGTTCGGCTGCGGCACCGCCGCGATCATCAGCCCGGTCGGCCACGTCAAGGGAGCCGACCGCGAGTGGGGCATCGGCGACGGCGGCCTCGGCCCGGTGTCGATGCGGCTGCGCGAGGAGCTGATCGGCATCCAGTACGGCACCCGCCCCGACCCCTACGGCTGGGTCCACCCGATCGCGTGAGCGCGGGAGGCCGATGATGGACGACGAGCTGAGCGACGCCTACTTCGGCGCCGTCTCCCAGCGGTGGGCCGGCCACCGCTGGGAGTGGCGGGCCGAACTGCCCTGCGGCGGCCGCCGGATCGAGGTGACGCTCGGCCTGCGCGACGAGCCGCCCGGTGACGCCGCCGCCGTCCTGGCGGCCGCGCGCGAGCCGGTGCGGCGGATCCTGGCCGGGGAGCCGGAGATCCGCCGCCGGGCGGCCGCCGCGCTGCTGCCCGCCGCCCGGGACTGGACCGAGGCGGCGGCGGGGCGGCGCGCCATCGCGCTGCCCAAGATCGTCAGTGACGCCGAGGACATCGAGCGGCGCATCGTCCCGGTCGCGCTGCACCTGGACCTCACGCCCGGCGCGGACGGCCGGATGCCCGGCCGGCTGTCCTACGACGACGACAAGATCTTCCGCGGGCAGGCCGTGCACGCCGGGCTGGCGGTGACCTCCGCCGGCCGGTTCACCGTCGCCGACGTGGGGTTCCAGAGCTGACGTCTCAGCAGGTGAGACGCGATGTGACGGATACGAGACGGGTGTGGCAGACTGGCGCCATCATGCGCAACAGCCTCGTCATTATCGGCTGGCGCGCCGGCTTCTAACGGGACACCGCCGGCGCGCAGACCTCTCACGTCCGTGAGGGGTCTTTTTGTTTCCCGGTACGGGCCGTTCCATCCCTCGGAGGGTTGCAGCACATGCAAGGCGATGGATTCCACCTCTACGACACCACGCTCCGTGACGGATCGCAGCAAGAGGGACTCAACCTCACGGTGGCCGACAAGCTGGCCATCGCGCGGCATCTGGACGACCTCGGCGTCGGTTTCATCGAGGGCGGCTGGCCGGGCGCCAATCCCAAGGACACCGAGTTCTTCAGGGTGGCTCGGACCGAGCTGAACCTGAAGCACGCGCAGCTCACCGCGTTCGGCGCGACCCGCCGGGCCGGAGTGAAGGCCGCCGACGACCCCCAGGTGGCCGCCCTGCGCGAATCCGGCGCGCCCGTCGTGACCCTGGTCGCCAAGAGTCACGACAGGCACGTCGAGCTGGCCCTCCGCACGACGCTCGCGGAGAACCTCGCGATGATCCGCGACACCGTCTCCCATCTTCGTGCGGAGGGCCGACGCGTCTTCCTGGACGCCGAGCACTTCTTCGACGGCTACCACGCCAACCGCGACTACGCCCTGGAGGTCGTGCGCACCGCCGCCGAGGCCGGCGCCGACGTCATCGCGCTCTGCGACACCAACGGCGGCATGCTGCCCGACGAGCTGGCCGACATCGTGCACGACGTCGTCTCGGCCGGCGCCCGCGTCGGCATCCACTGCCACGACGACTCCGGCTGCGCCGTCGCCAACTCCCTGGCCGCCGTCCGGGCCGGCGCCACCCACGTGCAGGGCTGCGCCAACGGCTACGGCGAGCGCAGCGGCAACGCCAACCTGTTCACCCTCGTCGGCAACCTGCAGCTGAAGCGCGGCATGCGGCTGGTCAGCGACGACCAGCTGGCGCAGATGACCCGGATCGCGCACGCGGTGTCGGAGGTGACCAACGTCGCCCTCGGCTCGCAGCAGCCCTACGTCGGCCTGTCGGCGTTCGCGCACAAGGCCGGCCTGCACGCCTCGGCGATCAAGGTGGACCCGAACCTGTACCAGCACATCGAGCCCGCCACCGTCGGCAACGACATGCGGATGCTGGTGTCCAGCATGGCCGGGCGCGCCTCGGTCGAGCTGAAGGGCCGCGAGCTCGGCTTCGACCTGTCGGGCGACAAGGCCAGGCAGGTGGTGGACCGGGTCAAGGAGCTGGAGTCCACCGGCCACACCTTCGAGGCCGCCGACGCCTCGTTCGAGCTGCTGCTCCGCGAGGAGCTGACCGGCGTCCGGCCGCGCCACTTCGAGGTCGAGTCCTGGCGCACCATCGTCGAGCGCCGCCCCGACGGCACGATGGTCAGCGAGGCCACCGTCAAGCTGCACGCCAAGGGCGAGCGGATCATCGCCACCGGCGAGGGCAACGGCCCGGTGCACGCGCTGGACAGCGCGCTGCGCGTCGCGCTCGGCCGGCTCTACCCCGAGCTGGCCAAGCTGGAGCTGGTCGACTACAAGGTGCGCATCCTGGAGGGCGCGCACGGCACCTCCGCCCGCACCCGGGTGCTCATCGAGTCCACCGACGGCGAGCGCGAGTGGGGCACGGTCGGCGTGGAGGACAACGTCATCGCCGCGTCCTGGCAGGCGCTGGAGGAGGCCGTCACCTACGGTCTGCTGCACGCCGGCTACGAGGCGGGCTGAGCGGGAATCACCGGGCCGGTCGCGGGCATTGACGAGACCATGAGCCAACAGATCACCGACAACGCCGGCCAGGGCCGCTACGAGATCCGCGAGGACGGCGCGCTCGCCGGCTTCGCCGAGTACCGGCTCGACGCGGGCTCCATCGTGTTCACCCACACCGAGGTGGACCCGGCCTTCGAGGGCAAGGGCGTCGGGAGCGCGCTCGCCCGCGGCGCCCTGGACGACGTGCGGTCGCGGGACCTGTCCGTGGTGCCGCAGTGCCCGTTCATCAAGGCCTGGATCGACAGGCATCCCGACTACCAGGACCTTCTCGCCTGAGCGACGGGACGGCGACGGCCGCGGACCCCTGCCGGGTTCCGCGGCCGTCGCCGTGTGCTCAGGCCTTCTTGGGCGAGGCGCTCTGCACGACCTCGAAGCTCCACAGCTCCGCGCCGCTCGACGCCGGGCCGCCGTGCCCGTGGCCGTGCCCGTGACCGGTGGCCGCGTCCCCGGCCGCCTCCTTGGCCGCCTGCGCGTGGCCGCGCTGGAACGACTGGCTCTCCGTCCAGCGCTGGAAGTCCTCTTCCGAAGCCCACTTGGTGTAGACGAGATAGCGGTCGGTGCCCTCCACCGGGCGCAGCAGCTCGAACCCCTCGAACCCGTCCGCCGACTCCACCAGCCCGGCCCGGCCGGAGAAGCGGCGCTCCAGCTCGTCGCGCATCTCGGCGCTCACGGTGAGAACATTGATCTTGACCACGGACATGCCGGACCTCCCTCGTTGCGGATCGGCTCGACCCTATCCGGCGGCCCCTGCCCCGCCCGTAGCGGCACTGAGCAGGGATCATCGCGTTCCGTGCCGAGGCAACTACATGAAAGTTCGCTAAATCTGACCAAAACGGTGGCGGAGCCGCGATGTGACGGCCACCATATGTAGCCAAGGCCGCGTGCCGTCGTCCGCGTGCCGGTCCCGACCCCCTTCCGGAGTGAACCCATGTCCGTCCGCCCCACGAGCGTTGAGTCCCTCGGCCATGCCGCGGGCGAGACCTGGGTGGACGTCGCCCTCGGCCTCGGCGGCCTCTACGAGCGCGACGGCGACCTGCGGCGGGCCGCGGACTGGTACCGGCAGGCCGCCGAGGCCGGGCGCGCGGACGCCCGGCTGCGGCTCGGCGACGTGCTCGGCCGGCTGGCCGACCAGCAGCGCCCCGGCCCCGCCGACACCGAGGACCTGCTGGCCGAGGCGAGCCGCTGGCTGAGCGGCGCCGCGGGCACCGGCGCCCCGGGCGCCATCGAACTGATCACCGATATGCTCAACCGGCACCAGCGGCAGGCGGCCCGGCGCGGCCTGGAGCCCGCCCCCGCCGGCTGACCGGCGCCCCCCGGGTGAACCGGACCGGCCCGCCGGCCGTCGGAGTGCCGATGACTCCCATGTGGCGCGAAGGGTGACGAGTTGAGCGGCGAGGACAGCGGGCGGGGTCCGGCGGACCACCGGCGCACGACCGAGTTCAAGATCCCGGCGAAGAAGCCCGAGCCCGGGCCGGTCGACCTGGACGCGACGATGTCCGACCCGCCGAAGCCGGTGGACCTGGACTCCACCGTCACCGACCCGCCCCGCGCGGCGCCGGTCGACCTGGACTCGACCATGACGGACCCGCCGCAGGCGTCCCCGCAGCCCGCGCCGCCGGCCGCCGCGCCCGCCACGGCCACCGACCTGCCGATGCAGCAGTCCACGGGGCCGCAGCAGGCGCCCGCCGGTCCTCCGCAGCCGCCCACCGGACCGCAGCAGGCGCCCGCCGGGTTCCAGCAGCCGGCGCCTCCGCCGCTGCCGCCGATCCCGGCCATCTCCTACCAGGCGCCGTCCCCGCCCGCCGGGTCGCCCATGCCGCCGGCCCCGGCCCCCGCGCCCGCGCCGCCGCAGGGCGGCCCGTCGCGCTCCCGTGGCCCGGTGCTGATCATCGCGGGCGTCCTCGCGCTGCTGGTCGTCGCCGGCGGTGTGGGCGCGGCGGTCCTGCTGAGCGGCGGAGACGGCAAGGACAAGCCGGAGGGGATCGCCGCCCCGCCTCCGCCCTCCTCCGCCCAGGCGCCGACGGGCAAGCCCTCGGGCCCGGCCTCCGGGCAGCCGTCCGCGCCCGCCGGGCAGCCGTCCCCGGGTCAGCCCACCGCGGGCCAGCCCACCGCCGATCCGGGCGGCGGCCCGCCCCCGCAGGGCGGCCCCAGCGTGCCGCCCGCGACCGCCCCGCCGGTCGGCCCGCTGGTGCAGGGCAAGAACGTCACCTACCAGCTCGTCCAGCAGGACGAGGGCTACTACGAGGGCCGGGTGACCTTCACCAACACCACCGGCAAGCCGATGCGCTCCTGGAAGCTCACCTTCGAGGCGCCGCGCTCCTACGTGAAGAACCTGTGGGGCGGCAAGCTGGTGCGGCGCGGCTCGAAGGTGGAGATCCGCAACGCCGACGGCGCCCCGGCCGTCCCCGTCGGAGCCGTCTGGGAGATCCGCTACGGCGCCGGGGGCACGGCCGCGCAGCCGCGCGGCTGCCGCCTGAACGACCGCCCGTGCGGCTTCTGACCTGATCGCGGGTCCCGGGTCGATAGGCTCGGGACCATGCGTATCGCGAGGTTCTCCACCGACGAGGGCATGGCCTTCGGGGTGGTCGAAGAGAACACCATCGCCGTCGTCGCGCCCCATCCGTTCGGGGAGCTGACCTTCACCGGGCAGCGGCTCCCGCTGGCCGACGTGCGGCTGCTGGCGCCGATCCTGCCGAGCAAGATCATCGCGATCGGCAAGAACTACGCCGAGCACGCCCGGGAGATGGGCGGTGAGCCGCCCGCCGAGCCGGTGCTGTTCAGCAAGCCCTCCACCGCCGTGATCGGCCCGGGCGAGAACATCGCCTACCCCGAGAAGCTGTCCGAGCGGGTGGACTACGAGGGCGAGCTGGCCGTCGTCATCGGCCGGCTGGTGCGCGAGCTGCCGGCCTCGCGCGCCGCCGAGGCCATCCTCGGCTACACCGTGGCCAACGACGTCACGGCCCGCGACCTGCAGCAGCGCGACGGCCAGTGGACCCGCGCCAAGGGCTTCGACACCTTCTGCCCGCTCGGCCCCTGGATCGAGACCGAGGTCGACCCGGCCGACCTGGCGATCACCACCACGGTCAACGGCGAGGTCCGCCAGGACGCCCGCACCTCGCAGCTGCAGCACGACATCCCGAGCCTGGTCGCCTACGTCAGCCAGGTGATGACGCTGCTGCCCGGCGACGTCATCCTCACCGGCACGCCGGCGGGCGTCGGCCCGCTGGAGGTCGGCGACGAGGTGACCGTCACGGTCGAGGGCGTCGGCGCCCTCACCAACCGCGTCGTCTCCCGGGACTGACCCCGGGCCCGGCCCCCGCGCACCGGTGCCCCCGGCCCGCCTCCACGGCGGCCGGGGGCACCGCCGTTCCAGCGGGCTTCGCCTGCCGCGACGGCCTTCTGGAGGGCTTCCCAAGGCGGTTCGGTTATTCGTTTTGGCGCATCCCGAAAGGTCCTGTAGTCTCTTCGAGGCGCGAGCGAACAGCCGGGAAAACCGGAGGGGAGCTCACGGCACTGGGGTATGGTGTAATCGGCAGCACGACTGATTCTGGTTCAGTTAGTCTAGGTTCGAGTCCTGGTACCCCAGCTGATCCGATCTCGATCGGATCGCGTACAGGCCCCCGTCGTCTAGTGGCCTAGGACGCCGCCCTCTCAAGGCGGTAACGGCGGTTCGAATCCGCTCGGGGGTACGCAGCGAAAGGCCCTGGCCGCTCATCGGCCGGGGCGGGTTCATGCAAGGCGAGCTCCCGTCGTCTAGTGGCCTAGGACGTCGCCCTCTCAAGGCGGTAACGGCGGTTCGAATCCGCTCGGGAGTACCCACGCGAAAGCCCCGGTCATCTTCGGATGGCCGGGGCTTTCGCATGTCCGGCGTCAGTACCGGTCCGGGCGCTCGGCCGCTGCCTGGGCGCGCAGCCGCGCCAGCGCCTCGCCGGGCGGCAGGAGGGCGACCGTGACGTCCCCGATCCGCCCGGTCGCACTGATCTCCCGGGTCCGGCCGTGCGGCCAGTCGCCGAACAGCAGCCCGGCGAGCGGCAGCCCCGGGCGGCGGCGGACGAGCGGGAGCACCACGTCGTCGTCCTGGCCGGGCGTGCAGATCCAGCAGGTCGGCGGCAGGCCGCGCCCGCCGGTCGGGCTGAGGTCGGGGTTGGCCCGCTCGGCCTCGGCCATGAGCAGCTCCAGCTCCAGGTGCTCGATGCCCTCCTCCAGCAGCTCGCAGACCCGCAGCCGGTCTCCGAGCGCCTGCCAGAGGGCCGGGTCGGTGCCGGGGCCGAACAGCCGGTCCAGGTCGGCGCGGGTGATGACCACCCGGGCGCCCGGGCCCGCGTCGTCCAGCAGCTCGACGAGGACGGTGCGCACGAAGGCGTCGGCGCCGGGCCCGGTCACGCCGAGGCCGGCGGGCCGCGCCAGCTCGGCGGCGAGCCCGGCCGCGCTCGGCGCCGGACGCCCGCCTCCGGCGGCGGGACGGGCCGGTGGCGGGGCGGGCGCCGGAGTGCGCCGCCAGGCCGCGATGCCCGCCGCGAGCAGCACGGCGCCGAGCCCGATGGGCGCCAGCGGGCCCTCGAAGGGCCTGTCGTCCGTTCTGGGCGCTTTGGGGGGTGCCAGGGCGATGACCGGCGGGGCCGCGGCCATGGGCGGCGCTTGGACGCGTCCAGGGCCCGCGGCCGGTCGCGGCGCGCCGTGCGCGGGCGGCGCGGCGAGCAGCATGCCGAGCGTCGCCGCCGTCGTCCCCTGCCACAGGAGCGTTCGAGCCTTCACCGGTGATCACCTCCGAGGTCATCCGATGTAAGCAGCGCGCGCCCGCCGCGCCCCCGCCCGACACGGCGGCCCGGCGGGAAGGTTGGCCTTCCGTGATCACTTCGATACCGAGCGCGCTCGATCGTGTCCTTGGCTGACAGGATCCCGTGTGGTCAATTAAAGTCATCGAGCAACGACATCGGGGGAGGCTCGAATGGAGCGCATGCGGCAACGGGCCGCCGGGGGGATCTCCCCGGCGGCGACACTCGCGGAGAAGGTCGAGTGGCTGATCGGCAACATGTGGCCGCCGGGGGCGGCACCGCCGCGCAACAACGTGGAGACGGCCGCCGCGATCGCCGCAGCCACCGGGGAGGACATCTCCTCCACCACCGTGTGGAAGCTGCGCACCGGCCGCCAGGACAACCCGCAGCTGAAGACGCTGACGGCGCTGGCCACCTTCTTCGGGGTGCCGATCGGCTACTTCGGCTTCCCGGTCGAGGCCGCGCCGATCGACGACGACCTGACCTTCCAGGCGCTGCGCCGCGAGGTCGACGGCGGCTCGGTCCGCGGTGAGGTGCTGCGGGCGCTGATCGACCTGTCGCCCGACGCCCGCCGGCTGGTCGACGAGATGATCCTCGCCGCCGCCAGGGCCGACCGCGCCCGGCTCGCCGGCGCGGGCTGACCGGGGCGGGCCGGGGCGGGCCGGCGCTCAGTCCAGGGCGCCGGCCACCCGGCCGAGGTGCAGGGCCGCGCGCAGGCAGGCGACCCGGTCGGCCGGCTCGGTGGTCCAGGCGGTGGCGGTCACCAGCGCCTCGGTGAGCGTCATCGAGAAGCGGCCGAGCGCCTCGGCCAGCTCCTGCCGCTCGGCGCCCGAGCCCGCGTGCACCGCGCTGCGCAGCGCGGGCGCGCCCGACAGCGCCCGGCGCGCCCGGCCCGCCTCGGCCAGCGCGCCGGCGCAGCCGGGCCGGGCGCCGTCGGCGTCGGGCCCGGCGAGCGCGGTGGCGGCCCGCTCCACCAGCTCCAGCCCGTCGAAGACGGCGGTGAGCAGGGCGGGCAGCGAGGCCGCGCCGTCCAGGCGGCCGGTCGAATAGGCGATGTGGTCGAGCATGGGTCCCCCGGTCCAGCGACTACCAAAAGCGACCAAAGTAAAATTTGTTCACTCGAGTCGGTGTGCTGTTCAGTCTGCGCGGCGGACCGGGGCCCGTCAATCATGATCGTCGCGTGTCGCGCCGGGGGACCTCAGCCGAGCAGGCCGCCGGCGACCGCCAGGTCCAGTGCGGCCTGGGAGGCGGGGGCCAGCAGCGCGCGCTCGGCCGGGCCGACGTAGCGGATCTCGTCGACCTCGCCGAGCGGCGCCGGCTCGCCGCGGTGACCGCCGGTGAAGCAGGCCATCCGCACGTGCGTGAAGTCCGGCTGGTCGTGCGCGGCGGCGCGCAGCACGCCGAGACCGCGGAAGGTGGCGCGCTCCAGCTCGACGCCGAGCTCCTCGCGCACCTCCCGCGACACCGCCGTCCAGTCGTCCTCGCCGGGCTCGCGCTTGCCGCCCGGCAGGTAGAGCAGGTCACGGCCGCGCGTCCGCACCGTCAGCAGCAGGCCGTCCCGGGCGTGCACCCAGGCGACCACGTCCAGTTCAGCCACGCGCGCCAGTCTCCCAGCCCGGTCAGAGCCGCCGGGACGCCAGCACGCGCTGCAGGAACTCGCGGGTCCGCGGCTCGGCGGGCTCGGTGAAGATCTGCTCGGCCGGGCCGCGCTCCAGCAGCACGCCCTGGTCCAGGAAGCAGACGGTGTCGGCGATGTCGCGGGCGAAGCCCATCTCGTGGGTGGCCAGGATCATCGTCATCCCGCCCTCCTTGAGTTCACGGATGATGCCCATTACCTCGGTGACCAGCTCGGGGTCCAGCGCCGAGGTGACCTCGTCCAGCAGCAGCAGACGCGGGTCGCACGCCATGGCCCGCACGACGGCCACCCGCTGCTGCTGCCCGCCCGACAGCCGGTCGGGGTACTCGCGGGCCTTGTCGGCCAGCCCGAAGCGCTTCAGCAGCTCCATCGCGCGCTGCTCGGCCTCGTCCCGCTTGCGCCGGTAGACCTGGACGGGCGCCAGCGTGATGTTCTCCAGCACCGTCATGTGCGGGAACAGGTTGTAGGACTGGAAGACCATGCCGATGTCACGGCGGACCCGGTCGGGGTCGGCGCCCGGATCGGTGATCTCCGCGCCGTCCAGCCAGATCGCGCCGTCGTCCACCGTCTCCAGCAGGTTCACGCAGCGCAGCAGCGTGGACTTGCCCGACCCGGACGCGCCGATCAGGCAGACCACCTCGTGCGCCGCGACGTCCAGGTCGACGCCGCGCAGCACGTGGTGGCCGTGGTAGTTCTTCCAGACGCCTTCGGCGCGCAGCAGCGGCTCGGTCATCGCCCACCCCCGGGGGCCCGGCGGCGCTCGGCGCGCGCCGCGAGATGGTCGGTGAAACGCGCCATCGGCACCGTCAGCGCGACGAACAGCACCGCCGCGGCCAGGTAGGGCGTGTAGTTGAAGGTGTCGGCCGAGTGGATCTGCGCCTGCCGCAGCGCCTCCAGCGGGCCGAGCACCGCGACCAGCGCGGTGTCCTTCTGCAGCGAGGCGAAGTCGTTCAGCAGCGGCGGGACGACCCGGCGCACCGCCTGCGGCAGCACCACGAACCGCAGCGTCTTGGCCTGGCCGAGGCCGAGCGAGCGGGCGGCGGCGCGCTGGGAGGGGTGCACCGAGTCGATGCCGGCCCGGAACACCTCGGCGACGTAGGCGCCGTAGGACAGCACCAGCGCCAGGCCGCCGAGCACCGCCGGGTCGCTCGGCATCCCCTGCAGGCGCAGCGCGGGCAGGCCGAAGCCGACCAGGTACACCAGCAGGATCGTCGGGATGCCGCGGAACACGTCGGTGTAGGCGACGGCGAGGGCGCGCAGCGGGAAGAACAGCGGGTTGCGCAGCCCCCGCGCGAGCGCGACGAGCAGGCCGACGGCGAGGATGACCGGCTCGGCGATCAGGAAGATCCGCACGTTCAGCCAGAAGCCGTGCAGCACGTCGGGGAACGCGCCGGTGAGCTCGTCCCAGTCGAAGAAGGTGGCCTTCACCCGGGGCCAGCCGGGCGAGGAGGTCACCAGCAGGCCGACGACGAGGAGGAACACCACGGTCGAGGCGGCCGCGAGCGCCCCCGACCGGACGCCCATGCGGCGCTGCCGCCGCTCGCGCTGGATCTGCCGCTCGCTCTTGACCCACTCGACCTGGGCGGGGGCGGGCGGCCGGTCGTTCGCGGTCACTTCAGGACCGGGGCACCGGCGGACGAGGTCAGCCACTTCTCCTGGATCTTGGCGAGCTCGCCCGACGACTTCAGCTCGCCGAGGGCCTTGTCCAGGCAGCCGACCAGGGGGTTGCCCTGCTGCAGGAGCAGCCCGAAGTGCTCGCCGCCGGCGCCGCCGCTCTGCGGCAGCTGCCCGACGATCTTGGAGTCGTCGACCTGCGCGGCGGTGACGTAGAAGGCGCTCGGCAGGTCCAGCACGAGCACGTCGGCCTGCTTGTTCTTCAGCGCGTTGACCGCGTCGATCTGGCTGTTGAACACCTTCGGCTGCCCGGCCGGCTTGATCTGGTCCTGCACGGCCTTCAGCGCGGTGGTGCCGACCTGCACCGCGATCTTGGCGCCCTTCAGCTCCGCGATGCTCGTGGCCCCGGCGTACTTGGAGCCCTTCATCGCGACGACGCCCTGCTGGACGTCGTAGTAGCCGGTGCTGAAGGTGACGGCCTTGGCGCGGGCCGGGGTGACCGAGACCTGGTTGATGTCGAAGTCGAACTTCTTCGGCCCGGGCGCGTAGGAGGAGTCGAACGACTCGGTGACCCACTTCACCTCGTTCTGGGCGAAGCCGAGCCTGCCCGCGACGGCGTAGGCCACCGCGCTCTCGAAGCCCTCGCCGTTGGACGGGTCGTCCTTCTTGAACCACGGCTCGAAGGCGGGCTTGTCGGTGGCGACGGTGAGCTGCCCGGCCGTGGTCAGCTTCAGCTTGTCCTTGGTGCAGGAGGCGGGCGCCGCACCGGGCTTCTCCTCCTTCTGCGGGGCGCAGGCGGTGGCGGCGATGGTGAGTGCGGCGACCCCGGCGAGGGCGGTCAGCAGGGAACGAGGGGCCAAGGCGTGCCTCCAGCGGAGCGGGTGTTCACGTGAAACGAAGCGGTCAGGCGGTGCGGAGCGTGAGGACGGCGGCGTCGGACAGGCCGAAGCGCGCCGCGGCCGAGCCCTGGTTGACGGCCAGGCCGAGCCGCCCGGAGGAGTCGACCCAGACCAGCGGCTCGCCCTCGGCGACCTTGCCGAAGGTCTCGGCGAACGGGACGCGGGCGGAGCCGCCGTCCCAGGAGACCTCCAGCGCGGTGCCGTAGGGCGGGTCGCCGAGCGCGGCGGCGAGGTCGTCCGGGCCGGCCGCCAGGATCAGGCTGCCGAACTGGTCGGTGTACAGGACGGGCGCGGTGAGCGTCCCGGCGGCCACCGCCGCGGCGGGCAGGTCCAGCGGCAGCAGCCCGGTGGCCGGCCCGAACTCGGCGATGTCCACGCCGTTCAGGGCGTGGGCGGCGGCGGGGGAGAAGATGTCGCGGCCGTGGAAGGAGTTCGACACCGCGGGCAGCCGGTAGGCGGGGTTCTCCAGGCGGTGCGCCGCGACGACGCCGCCGAGCTCCTCGGCCACCGGGACGAGCAGGCCGTTGTCCGGGCCGATCAGCACGTCGCCGCGCCCGGTGCGCACCGCCACCGGGTGCCGCGGGGTGCCGACGCCGGGGTCGACGATGCCGACGTGCACGCCGACCGGCAGGTAGGGCAGCGCCTGGCGGAGCAGCATCGCGCCCTCGACGATCGCGTACGGGGTGATCTCGTCGCTCAGCACCAGCACGTTCGCCGCCGGGGCGATCTTGTAGATGACGCCGGCGCAGATGGCGCTGTAGGCGGCGCCGAAGTCGGTGGCGAGGCTGGCGAACGGACGGTTCTGTGACAACGGACTGCCTTACGACCAGGGTGAATGACGGAGAGTCAGCCGTGACAGTAGCAAGCCCGATCGGGGATCCACCAATCGCGGGCGTGCGTCCCGTCCCAGGTCAGGACAGGGCGAACACGACACCGAGCAGCCCGAGGGCGACCGTGACGCCGGTGGCGAGCAGGATCGAGGCCGGGTCGGCGACGCCGTGGCCGCGCGCGAGCCGCCGCCCCCGGCCGCGGTGCTGGCGCCGCGTCCGCCGCAGCAGCAGCGACGCCCCGCCGCACACCACGATCCCGGCGAGGGCGGCCCCGGTCGTCGTCGGCGCGAACCGCACGCACAGCAGCCCCGCGACGATCAGCGCGAGGGTGGTGCGGGACCAGGCCAGCGCGGTGCGCTCGGGCTGCGCGCCGCGGTCCCAGAGCGTCACCGGGTGGCCAGCAGCGCCACCAGCAGCACCACCGCGCCGATGGCGAGGCCGTAGGACATCACCGGCGCGAGCGCGGGCAGCGGCAGCGTCTCGGCCCGCCGCAGCGCCCGCTCGGTGCGCAGCCAGCGGCGGAACGCCAGCGCCGCGATCAGCGCGCCGGTCGCCGCCAGCCCGGCGGCGAGACCGGACCGCAGCGGCGCGGCCAGCAGGTGCCCGCTGAGCGCCAGCCCGATGCCGCCGGCGATCATCGCGAGCGCGGTGCGGATCCAGGCCAGGAAGGTGCGCTCGTTGGCCAGCGTGAAACGCGGGTCGGGGTCGCTGCCCTCGGCCAGCAGCCGGTCGGCCCAGCGCCCGCCGGGGGTGGGGTCGGGGGTTTCCAGCGTGCTCATGGTGAATTCACTCTGCAAAGGTCGGCACGGTCGGGGGCGGCTCCATGTTATCCGCGCCCGCGCCGGTCCCGGCCGCCGCCGAATGGCGCGGAATTCCGACTTGATATGCAGGAATTGTTTTTTCCGGAGCGGGCGGGACGGCCGGCGCCCGGCCGTCCCGCCCGGCTCAGGCGGCCCTGCCTGCGGCGCCATCGGCCTCCGGGGCCGGGGCGTCCTGCGCCAGGCCGTCGTTGGACAGCGTCAGATAGATCAGGACGCCGCCGATGTAGGTGCACAGCCGTACCGCGTCGGGAATGCCGTTCCAGGTCTCGTTCATCCACATGCCGAACCATTCACCGGCCACGGCCTGGAAACCGAAGAACCAGAGGAACAGGCCGAGCGTGCAGCCGGCCACGCCCCAGCGCTTGGCCTGCCGGTAGACCGCGTCGGGGGCGCGCAGCGCGCGCACCTGCCGGTAGGCCGACACCAGGCAGCCCACCATGATCGCGGTCTCGGTGAGGATGACGCCGACGTAGCCGACGTGGTGGAACCACGGCCACTCGATCGCGCGATAGTTGATCTTGCTGACCTCGTGCAGGGCGGGCTTCTGCGCGTCCATCGAGAACACGTGCGAGACGAAGTTGAAGTTCGTCCAGTAGTCGGTCACGTTGCCGAAGACGACCAGCAGCGCGAAGCCGCCGACGGTGAAGGTGAGCAGCGCCTTGCTGGCGCGGACGAAGAACGTCGTGCCGAAGCGCGGCACGGCGGGAGGAAGGGAGGCCATGGGCTCGTTCCTTGCTCGGGCGGGTAGGGAGCGGACCCGGCGCCGAGCGCAAGAACAACGACCCCGGGATCCGAACGCCCGACCTTGCCTACGGCTCCCCGGCGGGAGTCCGTGACGGGCGTGGTCCACTGGCTCCGCCGCTGGACGCGGCGTCGCGGGCCCCGTGAGCCTGAGGTGTGACCTGCGCCTCCCAGTTTAGGGGATGCGCGAGTGGAATCGGACACACGCCTCAGGCGTCGCCGAACCGCCGCGCGGCGGCGTCCTCCTGCGCCAGCCGGTGCAGCGCCGTCAGCACCTGCTCGTACAGCACGGTCGACACCAGCATGCAGTGCATGCTGCGGGTGCGCGGCTCGCCGCCGGCGACCCGGCCGAGGCCGTGCTCGGCCACGTCCGAGGCCGCCCGGATGTAGGGGCGCAGGTCGGTCAGCGTGATCGGGAAGCCGAGCCGGCGCAGCTCCACGAAGGAGTGCGCGAGCAGGTCGCGGGCGGGCGCGCGGGGCGAGACCCGCCAGCCGAGCTCGCCGAGCAGGTCCTGCACGTCGCGGTGCGCGGCGCGCCGGTCGGGGTCGTCGGGCGGGCAGTGCACCGCCGGGCCGAGCGCGTGCTGGGCGGTGCGGAACAGCTCGCCGAGCCCGACCCGCTCGTCCTCCACCATCGCCACGATCCGCCGGATGGTGGCGACCGGCAGCTCGCCGAGCTCGCGCAGCGCCCGGATCAGCCGCAGCCGCTCCAGGTGGCGCCGGTCGTAGTCGGCGCGGGTGGCCGTGGCGCTGGTGCCCTTCGGCAGCAGCCCTTCCCGGATGTAGTACTTGATCGCTTGAACGGTCAGGCCGCTCCGGTCGCTCAGCTCGGAGATCTGCATGCCGCACCCCCTTCGGCAGGATCGTAGATCCGGCCGGGGGAGCGTAACGGCGCTTTCACGGAATGCAGTCGGATCGGCCGGTCCCGGCCGAGGGGGCGGGCTCAGCCGGTGGTCCGGCGCATGCCCTCGGAGATCTTGTCGGCGGCGGCCATCACCGGCCCGGCGTGCAGCCGCCCGGGGGAGCGGGTGAGCCGCTCCAGCGGCCCCGACACCGACACCGCGGCGATCACCCGGCCGCCCGCGCCGCGGATCGGCGCCGACACCGACCCGACGCCCTGCTCGCGCTCGCCGACGCTCTGCGCCCAGCCGCGCCGCCGCACCGAGGCCAGCGTGGTCGCCTCGAACCGGGCGCCGCGCAGCCCGCGGTGCATCCGGTCCGGCTCCTCCCAGGCCAGCAGGATCTGCGCGGCCGACCCGGCCGACATCGGCAGCGCCGCGCCGACCGGGATGGTGTCGCGCAGCCCGCTGGTACGTTCCGCGGCGGCCACGCAGACCCGCACGTCGCCCTGGCGGCGGAACAGCGAGGCGCTCTCGCCGGTCAGGTCGCGCAGCTGGGCCAGGATCGGCTGGGCGATCGCGAGCAGCCGGTCCTCGCCGGCCGCGACGGCCAGTTCGGCGAGGCGCGGGCCGAGGATGAAACGCCCCTGGGTGTCGCGGTGCACGAGCCGGTGGTGCTCCAGCGCGACGGCGAGCCGGTGCGCGGTCGGGCGGGCCAGACCGGTGGTCTGGACGAGCTGCGCGAGCGAGGCCGGACCGGCCTCCAGCGCATTCAGCACCAGAACCGCTTTGTCAAGTACGCCGACTCCGCTAGAGTTGTCCATGTCTTGATATTGCCGTCTCGTCATATGAGATGCAAGTCGAGTGGACGACCTCCGCGCGCAGTGAGGCGCCGGGACCCGATACAGGTGAGGTGGAGCGATGGGCCGCACATTGGCCGAGAAGGTGTACGACGCGCACGTCGTGCGACGTGCCGAGGGCGAACCGGATCTGCTCTACATCGACCTGCACCTGGTGCACGAGGTGACGAGCCCGCAGGCGTTCGACGGCCTGCGGCTGGCCGGCCGCGCCGTGCGCCGCCCGGACCTGACGATCGCCACCGAGGACCACAACGTCCCGACGACCGACCTGCTGAAGCCGATCGCCGACCCGGTGTCGCGCACCCAGGTCGAGACGCTGCGCAAGAACTGCGCCGAGTTCGGCGTGCGGCTGCACCCGATGGGCGACGCCGGCCAGGGCATCGTGCACGTCATCGGCCCGCAGCTCGGCCTGACCCAGCCCGGCATGACGGTGGTGTGCGGCGACTCGCACACCTCCACCCACGGCGCGTTCGGCGCCCTGGCCCACGGCATCGGCACCAGCGAGGTCGAGCACGTGCTGGCCACCCAGACGCTGCCGCAGGTCAAGCCGAAGATGATGGCCGTCACCGTGAACGGCGCGCTGCCCGAGGGGGTGACCGCCAAGGACCTGATCCTGGCGATCATCGCCGAGATCGGCACCGGCGGCGGCCAGGGCCACATCATCGAGTACCGCGGCGAGGCCATCCGGTCGCTGTCGATGGAGGGCCGCATGACGGTCTGCAACATGTCCATCGAGGCCGGCGCCCGCGCCGGCATGATCGCCCCGGACGAGACCACCTTCGCCTACCTCAAGGGCCGCCCGCACGCGCCGCAGGGCGCCGAGTGGGACGCCGCCGTCGAGTACTGGAAGTCCCTGCGCACCGACGACGACGCGGTCTTCGACAAGGAGATCGTCATCGACGCGGCCACGCTGACGCCGTTCGTCACCTGGGGCACCAACCCCGGCCAGGGCCTGCCGCTCGGCGCGTCGGTGCCCGACCCGTCCTCCTTCGCCGACCCGGCCGAGCGCCAGGCCGCCGAGCGCGCGCTGGAGTACATGGGCCTGACCGCCGGCACCCCGCTGCGCGAGATCGCGGTCGACACCGTCTTCGTCGGCTCGTGCACCAACGGCCGCATCGAGGACCTGCGCGCCGTCGCCGGCGTGCTGCGCGGCCGCAAGGTCGCCGAGGGCGTCCGCATGCTGGTCGTGCCCGGCTCCATGCAGGTCAAGGAGCAGGCCGAGCGCGAGGGCCTGCACGAGATCGTCTCCGCCGCGGGCGCCGAGTGGCGCGAGGCCGGCTGCTCGATGTGCCTGGCGATGAACCCCGACAAGCTCACCCCGGGCGAGCGCAGCGCCTCGACCTCCAACCGCAACTTCGAGGGCCGGCAGGGCCCCGGCGGCCGCACCCACCTGGTGTCGCCCGCCGTCGCCGCCGCCACCGCCGTCCGCGGCCGCCTGGCCGCCCCTGCCGACCTGTAAGGACATCCTGGACATGGAAGCGTTCACCACCCACACCGGGCGCGCGGTCCCGCTGCGCCGCAGCAACGTCGACACCGACCAGATCATCCCGGCGGTCTGGCTGAAGCAGGTCAGCCGCACCGGCTTCGACAAGGGCCTGTTCTCGGCCTGGCGCGAGGACCCCGCGTTCGTGCTGAACCAGCCGCAGTACCAGGGCGCGAGCATCCTGGTCGCCGGGCCCGACTTCGGCACCGGCTCGTCCCGCGAGCACGCCGTGTGGGCCCTGCAGCAGTACGGGTTCCGCGTCGTCATCGCGCCGCGCTTCGGCGACATCTTCCGCAACAACTCCACCAAGATGGGGCTGCTGCCGGTCGTGCTGCCCGCCGCGACCGTCGAGGCGCTGCAGACGGCGGCCGAGGACGACCCGGCCGCCGAGATCACCGTCGACCTGGTCGCGCGCGAGGTGCGCGCCGGCGACATCACCGCCGCCTTCGAGATCGACGACTACACCCGCTGGCGGCTGCTGGAGGGCCTGGACGACATCGGCCTCACCCTGCGCCACGCCGAGGACATCGCCGAGTTCGAAAAGGCCCGTCCGGCCTGGCTGCCGGTCACCGCCTGAGCGGCGCCTGACCGGCTCTGACACCCCCGGTCGAGCGCGGGTGCCTCCGCACAGAGGACAATCCCTGTGCGGAGGCACACGCGTACCGGCAGGGGGTCTGAATCGTGAGTGGCGTGGGGAACGAACCCGAGTGGGACGACCCGGTGCTGACCCGGCTCGCCCGCCGGCTGCGCGACGCCCACCGCCTCGTCGCGCCGCTGCCCCCCGAGACCCGGCAGCGGCTCATCCGGCACCTGCTGGCGATCACCGACCTGGCCAAACGCGACGCGGAACTGGCCGATCGCAGACTGGACGCGTTCCTGGCCGATTTCCAAGGAAGCCCCGATGCCCTATAGCGTGCGAGGTGGCCGGATCCGGTCCGGCGCCCTGGCGAGACAGGGACTAGGCCGACATAAACGCCTACGACACGGGAACTCTTCCGTTCAGGTGATTGTGTCGTTGCCTACGCTCCCTTAGTTTCGTTCGGGCAAGGGGGGAACCAGAGGAGTAACCCATGAACAAGCGTGAGCTGGTCGACGCCATCTCCGACCGGCTGGGCAGCAAGAAGGCCGCAGCCGAGGCCGTCGACGCCATCCTGGAGACGATCCAGGCCACCGTCGCCAAGGGCGACAAGGTCGCGATCACGGGATTCGGTTCGTTCGAGAAGGCCGACCGGCCCGCTCGTACGGCCCGCAACCCCGCAACGGGCAAGACCATCGAGGTTCCCGCGACGTCGGTGCCGAAGTTCAAGGCCGGCGCGGACTTCAAGAACCTGGTGGCCGGCAAGAAGTAGCCACACCCGCGGCGCCCGGGACCGTGAGCCTCACGGTCCCGGGCGCCGTTCGCGTTGTAGGGGTCGCGTCGTGCGGGTCGCGCCGCGCGGGGGCGGTGCCGTCAGGACGAGGCGGGCAGCGGGAACGTGGACAGCGTGATCACCGTGATCCGGTCCCCGTCCATCGCGAGCCGGACCCGCTGGCCGAACCGCAGCATCCGCAGGCCGCCCGCCGCGAACGCCGCGGCGTCGAAGGGCAGCTCGGACCCGTCGTCGAGCAGGACGCTGCCCGTCCGGGTCTCGCCGTCGTAGGTGCGCACCGTGGCCTGCATGGGCGCAATCCTAAGCCTCGCGGGCGAGGTCGCGCAGACCGGGCAGCAGCGCCGAAACGGCGGCGGTGCGCGGGCCGGTGCCGAGCGCCAGCGCCGCCAGCAGGTCCTCGGGGGTGTCCACGTCGCGGCGGACGCTGTCGGTGCCGTCCAGCAGCAGCTCCCGGGCGCCCCGCGCGCGGTGCGCCGCGCGCGAGCCGCCGCCGAAGGCCGGCGCGAACGGCACGCCGGGCCGCGCGGTGTACAGGGTCGTGCCGATGCCCGCCGCGTCCGGGACGAACGCCTCGGGCGCCGCGGCCGCCGCCTCCAGCACCCGCGCCAGCTCCGCCGGGCGCAGCGCGGGCAGGTCGGCCGACAGCGCGCCCACCCCCGCGTCCGGCGCCGCCTCCCGCCCCCGCCCGGCGCCGTGCACCAGGGCCGGGTTCAGCCCGGCGTCCGGCTCGTCGGCCACCACGGTCGCGCCGAGCGCGGCCAGCTCGGCGGCCGGCCGCGGATCGTCGGTGACCACGATCACATCGCGCACCGCCGGGCAGCGCAGCGCCGCGGCGACGGTGTCGGCGGCGACCGCCAGCGCGAGGTCCTGCCGGTGCGGCCCCGCCGCCCCGGACATGCGGGTCTTGGCCCGGGCCAGCACCTTGACCGGGACCACGAGCGACCACTGGAGATGAGAGGGACTGCGCTCTGCTGTAGACATGGCGAACTCGACACTATGCGCAAGCAACCGCGACACTTGAGGACACCCCACGTTCAGGCGTGGCCGGATCGAGGAGGAACGGGCATGAGCGACGGCTATTCGCCCGCCTGGCGAAGGTTCACGATCGTCATCCTGCGCCCGCTGCTGTACGGACTGCTCAAGCGGGACTGGCGCGGCCAGCGCAACGTGCCCCGCGAGGGCGGCCTGATCATCGCGGCGAACCACATCTCCGAGTCCGACCCGCTCGCGCTCGCCCACTTCGTGTACGAGTCCGGCCGCTACCCCGTCTACCTGGCCAAGTCCAGTCTGTTCGACGTGCCGGTGCTGCGCGCGATCCTGCGCGGCACCGGGCAGATCCCGGTGTACCGCGACAGCTCCGACGCCGCGCTCGCGCTGCGCGACGCCGAGGCGGCGCTGCGGCGCGGCGAGTGCCTGATGTTCTACCCCGAGGGCAGCTGCACCCGCGACCCCGACCTGTGGCCGATGACCGGGCAGACCGGGGCGGCGCGGATGGCGCTGAAGACCGGCGCCAAGGTCGTCCCGCTGGCCACCTGGGGCGCGCACGAGCTGCTGCCCTACAAAAAGGGCGAGCAGAGCGGCCTGCGCGGCCGGCTGAAGAAGGGCTTCCACCCCTTCCCCCGCAAGACCATGCGGGTCATCGCCGGGCCGCCGGTGGACCTGTCGGCCTACGCCGGGCAGCCGCTCACCAAGGAGACGCTGCGCGCCGCCACCGACGAGATCATGACGACGATCGCCGGGCTGCTCGGCGAGCTGCGCGGGACCGAGCCGCCCGCCGAGCTCTACGACCACCACAAGGTCCTAGCGGAGCGGCGCGCCGCCCGCGGGGACGTGGCCGCCCCCGACGCGGCCGTCTCCGCGGCGGCCGAGGCCGAGGCCGCCCGCGGCACCGAGGGCAAGGAGGGCACGTGACGTTCCGTACGGCCGTGATGGGCGCCGGATCCTGGGGGACGGTGTTCGCCAAGCTGCTGAGGGACGCCGGCGGCGACGTCACCGTCTGGGGGCGGCGCGCGAGCGTCGTCGCGGACATCAACGAGCGGGGGGAGAACCCCGACTACCTGCCCGGCGTCGCGCTGCCCGGCGGCCTGCGCGCCACCACCGACCCCGCCGAGGCGCTCGCCGGCGCCGACTTCGTCGCGCTGGCCGTGCCCGCCCAGACGCTGCGCGAGAACCTCACCTCCTGGCTGCCGCACCTGCCGCCCGGCGCGGTGCTGGTCAGCCTGATGAAGGGCGTGGAGCTCGGCTCCTCCCGGCTGATGTCGGAGGTGATCCAGGAGGTCGCGGACGTGCCGCGGGAGCGGATCGCGGTGTTCTGCGGCCCGAACCTGGCCCGCGAGATCGCCTCCGGCGAGCCCGGCGCCGCCGTCGCCGCCTGCGTCGACGAGGCCGCCGCCCGCCGCCTGCAGGAGGCGACGATGACGCCCTACTTCCGCGTCTACACCACCACCGACGTGGTCGGCTGCGAGCTCGGCGGCGCGGTGAAGAACATCGTCGCGCTCTGCGTCGGCATGTCGGTCGGGCTCGGCTTCGGCGCCAGCACCCAGGCGCTGCTGATGACCCGCGGGCTCGCCGAGATCGCCCGGCTCGGCGCCGCGCTCGGCGCCGACGAGCACACCTTCGCGGGGCTGGCCGGCATGGGCGACCTGATCGCGACCTGCAGCTCGCCGCTGTCGCGCAACCGCACCTTCGGCGAGAACCTCGGCCGCGGCATGACGCTGGAGGAGGTCGTCGCCGTCACCAAGCAGACCGCCGAGGGCGTGAAGTCCGCCGAGCCCGTGCTGGAGCTGGCCCGCAAGCACGGCGTGGAGATGCCGATCGCCGAGGCCGTCGCCGCGGTGCTCTACCACGACATGCCGATCAAGGACGCGGCGATCTCGCTGATCTCCCGTTCCCCCAAGCCCGAGCGCTACGGCGTATGACATGCCCGCCCACCTGCGCGTGGCCGATACCGGCTGATCGACGGTAGGGTCGGGCATCATGTCCCAGGCTTCAAAGATCCGGGTGGCGGTGGTCTTCGGCGGCCGCAGCTCCGAGCACGCCATCTCCTGCGTCACCGCCGGCGCCGTCATGGCCGCCATCGACCGGGACCGCTACGAGGTGGTGCCGGTCGGCATCGCCCGCGACGGCCGCTGGGTGCTGGCGCCCGCGGACCTGCGGCTGGCGATCGAGGACGGCCGGCTGCCCGAGGTGACCGGCGAGGGCGCGGCCCTCGCGCTGCCGTTCGACCCGGACTCCGCCGGGCTGCTGGTGGTCGAGCCGGGCCAGGTGCCGCGCGCGCTCGGCGACGTCGACGTGGTGCTGCCGCTGCTGCACGGCCCCTACGGCGAGGACGGCACCATCCAGGGCCTGCTCGAGCTGGCGGGCGTCCGCTACGTCGGCGCCGGGGTGCTGGCGAGCGCGGTCGGCATGGACAAGGGCTTCATGAAGCTGGTCTGGCAGGCCCGCGGGCTGCCGGTCGGCCCGTACGTGCTGGTCGGCGACCGCGAGTGGCGGCGCGAGCGCAAGCGCAAGATCGACGAGATCAAGGAGCTCGGCTTCCCGGTCTTCGTCAAGCCCGCCCGGGCCGGCTCCAGCATGGGCATCACCCGGGTCACCGCCGAGGAGGGCCTGGAGGCCGCGGTCGAGACGGCCCGCGAGCACGACCCCAAGGTGATCGTCGAGGCCGCCGTCACCGGCCGCGAGATCGAGTGCGGCGTGCTGCAGGGCCTGGACGACGGGCCGCCGCAGGCGAGCCTGCCCGCCGAGGTGCTCACCTCCGGCGACCAGGACTTCTACGACTTCCAGACCAAGTACCTCGACGGCGCCACCACCATGGCGATCCCGCCGGACCTGCCGCCGGCCGCGATCGAGGAGGTCCAGCGCATCGCCGCCCAGGCGTTCGACGCCCTGGACTGCGAGGGCCTGGCCCGCGTCGACTTCTTCCACACGCCGGACGGCGAGTGGATCCTCAACGAGATCAACACGATGCCGGGCTTCACCCCGGCGTCGGCGTTCCCGCAGATGTGGGCCGCGTCGGGCGTGGCCTACTCCGAGCTCGTCGACCGCCTCATCCAGACCGCCCTGCGCCGCCCGGTCGGGCTGCGCTAGGCGCGGGGTGATCGCCGCCTAACCCAAGCTTCAGCCCGGGGAAACCGGGCCGAAACAGGTGCCTCGCATGATCGTCACCAGTGACGATCTCCCGAAAAGGACCTGTTGCCTTGGTGTTCTCGCCCGTTGCCGCGCCGCCCGCCCGTCCCGTCCCCGGGCACGACCGCTGGCATCCCGACATCCCGGCGGTGGCCGAAGTGATCACCGGCGGGTCGGTGCGGATGGAGTGCGCGGCCCGCGCGGACGGCGCCGACGCGCTGCTGTGCGGGCCGCTGGTGGTGGTCGGCGCCGCGCCCGGCGACGTGATCGTGGTGGACGTCCTCGGCGTCGGGCGGGCGGACGGCGTCCCGGCCCGCGCCGGGCACCCCGGCGTGATCGGCTGCGCGCCGGAGGGCGGCGCGCCGGTGCGCAGCGCGGCGCGCGGCCGCCAGATCGGCTCCTGCGCCATCGCGCCGCTCGCCGCCGGATCGCGGATCCTGCTGCCGGTGCACGTGCTCGGCGCCAAGCTGTCGGTCGGCGACCTGCACTTCCCGGCGAGCGGCGCGGACGACTGCCGCCGCGCCGCGCACGCCGGGTGGATCGACCTGCGGATCAACCTCACCCGGCGCGGCGTCGAGCGGTTCCGCGTCACCGGCCCGATGCTGATGCCGTCCTAACGCCCCTTCCCATGCCGGGCGATCAGCGTGTCGATCTGCACGCTGAGCCTGGAGCCGAGCGGCCAGCCGATGTAGTGGGTGAGGAAGATCCCGATCTCGCGCAGCTCGTCCGGTGACAGCTCGGCGTTGGCGAGGGCCGCGGGGATCTGGATGTCCAGCACGTCGTTCAGGCCCTGGCCGGCCAGGACGCCGACGAGCAGCAGCCGCCGGTCGCGCATGCTGAGGCCCGGCCGGGTCCAGATGTCGCCGAACAGGTGGTCCACGGTGATGCCGAAGAAGTCGCCCGGGGCGTCGCCGATCTCCCAGCCGTAGACCTGGCGCATCATCTCCAGGCCGCGTTCGCGGCGCTCATCCATCGTCGTCCTCCAGTCCGAGCCCGGCGGCCAGCCGGTCCAGGGCGATCCGCGCGAGCGGGGTGTCGACGCCCAGCTCGCCGGCCAGGTCCAGGGCGAGGGCCAGGTCCTTCTCGCCGAGCGCCCGCACGTGCCGCATGACGTCGCGCAGCCCGTCGTCCCCGGCGAGCGGCGCGGTCGTCGGCCGCAGCATGATCGCGCCGGGGCCGCCGGTGATCGCGTCGGTGTGCCGGACGACCCGGCCGAGCCGGCGCAGCGGCACCCCGGCCGCCTCGGCGAGCCGCTGCGCCTCGGCGGCGGCGGCGAACGCCACGAAGTGCAGCAGGTTGCGGGCCAGCTTGGCGCGGGTGCCCGCGCCGACCGGGCCCATGTGCAGCACCAGGTCGGCCCAGGCGCCGAACGGCTCCCGGCAGCGCGCGAACGCCTCCGCCGAGCCGCCGGCCATGACCGCGAGACTGCCCGCGCTCGCGCCCATGAACCCGCCGCTGACCGGCGCGTCCACCACCTCGATGCCGTAGGGCGCGGCGCGTTCGGCCAGCTCTTCGGCGGTGTGGGCGCCGATGGTGGAGTGGACCGCCAGCACGGTGCCCGCCCGCGCGGACGCCAGCACCTCGGCGGCGACCTCGCGTACCTGGTCGTCGTCGCGGACCATCACCGACACCACCTCGGCGTGCGCGGCGACCTCGGCGACGCTGCGCGCGGCGCGCGCCCCCGCCTTGACCAGCGGCGCCACCGCCTCGGGCCGGGTGTCGTGGACGAGCAGGCCCGGGCCCGCCAGGTGCGCCGCCATCGGGGCGCCCATCTGGCCGAGGCCGACGAAGCCGAGCCTCATGCCCGGAACACCTCGCCGCCGTCCACGTTGACGATCTGCCCGGTCACCCAGGCCGCCTCGTCCGACAGCAGGAACAGGCACATCCCGGTCAGGTCGGCCGGGGTGCCCATCCGCTTCAGCGCCATCCGGTCCCGGACGATCTTCTGCGACATGCCGTCCGGCACCACCGCGCGGTTGGCCGCGGTGTCGATCGGGCCGGGCGCGATCGCGTTGACGCGGATGTTCATGCCGCCGAGCTCGTGCGCGAGCTGCTGCGTCAACCCGTTCACCCCCACCTTGGCAAGACCGTAGAAGCCCGAGTACTGCCAGGCGGCGGTGGACGACTGGTTCACGATCGATCCGCCGCCGCGCGCCTGCATGTGCGGGTAGCAAGCGCGCGCGCAGGCGAGCGCGCCGTCCATGTTCACCGCCATGAACCGCTTGTAGTAGTCCCAGTCGACGGTGAACAGGAAGTCCAGCTTCATCGTGCCGAAGACGGCGGCGTTGTTGACCAGGTGGTCGATGCCGCCGAAGCGCTCCACCGCCGCGGTCGCCATCGCCTCGGCCGACGCCGGGTCGGACACGTCCGTCCGCACGAACAGGCCCTTGATCTCGTCGGCGACCGCCCGGCCGCGCTCGTCCACGTCCGCGACGACGACCGCGGCGCCCTCGGCGGCCAGCGCCCGCGCGTACGCCTCACCGATGCCGCCGGCCGCGCCGGTCACCACCGCCACCCTGCCCTCAAACCGCATTCAAGCCCTGCTTCCCGTTCGCCTCCGGGGCGCCTTTCGGCGCCGCCTTCCCTCGTCGCTCGTTCCTCGCTCCTCAGTCCAGGCGGCGCCGCGCCCCTTCGGCTCTCTCAGGTGACCCCCTCGGCGATCGCCTTGGTCTCCAGGTACTCCTCGAACCCGGCCACGCCCATCTCGCGGCCGATGCCGGACTGCTTGTAACCGCCGAACGGGACGTCCGCGCCGTACCAGACACCGCCGTTGACGCTGACGGTGCCGGTGCGCAGCCGCGCCGCCACCGCCCGCGCGCGCTCCGGGCTCCCGTGCACCGCGCCGGACAGGCCGTAGGGGGAGTCGTTGGCGATGCGGACGGCGTCGTCGTCGCCGTCATGGGGGAGGACGACGAGCACCGGCCCGAAGATCTCCTCGCGGGCCGTGCGGCTGCGCGGATCCAGTCCGGTGATCAGCGTCGGCTCGATCCAGAAGCCCTTGTCGCGGTCCTTCGGACGGCCGCCGCCGACGGCGAACGAGCCGCCTTCCTCAAGGGCGAGCTTCAGATAGCCCTCGATCCGGTCGCGCTGCCGGGCCGAGATGACGGGCCCGCAGATGGTCGAGTCGTCCTGCGGATCACCTGGACCGAGCTTTCCGAGCGTTTTGGCGAGGATCCGCACGGCCTCGTCGTACCGCTCCCTCGGCACCAGGATCCGGGTGGTGATCGCACAGCCCTGCCCGGCGTGCGTGACGCCCGCGAACGCCGCGTAGGAGCAGGCCGCGCGCAGGTCGGCGTCGTCCAGCACGATGAACGCCGACTTGCCGCCGAGCTCCAGGAACACCCGCTTCAGATCCCGCGCGGCGGCCTGCATGACCTTGCGGCCCGTCGCGGTCGACCCGGTGAACGACACCAGGTCCACCCGCGGATCCTGCGCGAGTTGCGCCCCCAGCCCGTGGTCGGAGGAGGTCACCACGTTCAGCACGCCCGGCGGGAGGTCGGTCTCCCGCGCGGCCAGCACCCCGAGCGCCGCCGCGCACCACGGGGTGTCGGGGGCGGGCTTCAGCACCACGGTGTTGCCGGCCGCGAGCGCCGGGCCGACCTTGGCGAGGTTGATCTGGTGCGGGAAGTTCCACGGCGTGATCGCGCCGACGACGCCCACCGGTTCCCGCACGATCCGCCGGTCGCTCGGCATGCCCATCGGCTCGGCCCGGCCGAGGTCGGTCGTCCAGGCGTAGGACTCGGCCAGGTCGGCGAACCAGCCCAGATCCGCGACGGGCGCGTCCAGGTGCGCGCCGAAGGTCAGGAAGCGCGGCGCACCGGCCTCGGCGATCGTCAGCTCGCGCAGTTCGTCGGCGTGCCGGCGCAGCGCGTCGCGCAACTGCCGCAGGCAGCGCGCCCGGAAGGCCACATCGGTGGACCAGCCGGTCTCGTCGAACGCGCGGCGGGCGGCGGCGACCGCGGCGTCCATGTCGGCGGCGGTGCCGTCGGCGGCGTGGCCGAGCACCTGCCCGGTCGCGGGGTTCAGCGTCGTGAAGGCGGCGGCCGCCTCGGTCAGGCGGCCGTCCAGCAGGAGGGGGGCGGGGTCGTTGAACAAGCGATCGGTTGTTCTGGACACATGTCCAGACTACAGTTCAGGACATGACGGAACGCAAGGACTATTCGGGCGACTTCGACCCCGGCTTCCGCTTCGAGGACCTGTCGAAGGAGGCCCTCGTCCGCCTCGTCCGCGAGTACGCCCTGATCCCGCAACTCCTTGACCGTTCTGGACTTGCCGCTGTGGGACTCCGATACGGTCAGCGAGTCGTGGAGGAGATCGCCATCGAAGAGTGGAAGGGCGCCAGCCCGATCTACACGCAACGCATCCGCGACATCATGAGGATCGAGGGCGACGGCGTCTCGGCGATCTTCAAGTCGCTCCAGCTCGACCCAGGGTTCTCCTTTTCGTACATGGACGTCGAGTACGAGCTGATCTCCGAGACGCACGGCTTCTTCCAGCTGCGCTCCTGCGGCGCCCTCCTCGACGTCGAGCCGTTCGGCGAACGCTCGATCAAGGGCATGTGCCACACCATCGAGGACGGCACGTTCGACATCACCGCGCAGGCCGTCAACCCGAAGGCCCGCATCCGCCCGGTGCACCGCCCGCCCCGCGTCCCGGCGGGCCGCGTCCCGCACTGCCGCTGGGAAGTGGTCATCGACGAGTCCACCGAGACCCTGCCCGAGGCCGAGATCACCGCGATGACCCGCGGCACCACCGCCGCGACGCACCGCTTCCCGCCCCTCCGCGACGGCACGCCCCACATCCCCCTCTGACGACCGCCCCGACCAGCGGAAATCCTTGCCTCTTTACCGTACGTAGTGGCTTTGCTATCTCTAAAGTTACTGTCTGTGCCAACGCAGATACATGACATCACCACCGAGTTGTTCCGGTGGAACCCCGAGCTCGCCGCCGAGCTCCTGGACGGGATCGGCCTCGCCCCGCCGGGCTTCCTCAGCGCGCGCGAGGTCTCCGAGTCCTTCACCGACCACAAGACGAGCGAATACACCGGCGACGCGGCCGTCCTACTGGAACTGGAGGACGACCGCAGGCACGGCGTGGTCGTCGAACATCAGCACAGCGAGAAGGACGGGACCAAGGACTACACCTGGCTGCTCTACCTCGCGACCCTCCGTGCCCGGCACCGTTGCCAGGCGACCCTCCTGGTCATCGCCTCGGACCCGGGCATCGCCGCCAAGTGCGCCGCGCCGATCGAGACGGGCCACCCCGAGCTGACGCTGCGGCCGGTGGTCGTGTGCCCCGAGCACGTTCCGGTGCTGACCGACCCCCACGAGATCGTCGCCGATCCCGCGCTCGGCGTGCTGTCGGCCCTTTTCCACTCCGCCGGCGCCCAGCGGCAGGCCGTGTTGGAGGCCGCCTGCGAGGCCAGCAAGCTGCTGGCGGACGATGACCGTCAGCTGGCGCGTCGTTACTATGACTATGTCAACGTCGTGGTGCCCGAGAAGGCCCGCGCGATCCTGGAGGACCTGATGAAGGTCAGCGACCGCTTCTACAGTGACCTGCTCTGCGGCGTCGAGGCCGAGGGCATTGCCAAGGGGCGCGTTGAAGGGGAAGCCAAGGGCAAGGTCAAGGGGAAGCTCGAGGCGAAGGCCGAGTCCGTGATCACTGTGCTCGAAGCTCGTGGCGTGACACTGCCTCCCAAGGTGCGCGGCCGGATTCTGAACAGCCGGGACCTGGACGAGCTCGACGACTGGCTCGTCCGGGCGGCCACGGTCGGCAGGGCCGAGGAGATCTTCGGCTGACTCCGAGCGGCCCCGTCCGCCGGGCCGCTCGGGCGGTCAGGGCCGGGCGGGTCCGCCGCCATGTCGGGTGATCAGCCCAGGGAGAGGGCGGCGGCGGCCTCGCGGCGGCCCTGGGCGGCCAGTTCGTCGGCGCGCTCGTTCTCCGGGTGCCCCGCGTGGCCCTTGACCCAGAACCACTCGACGCGGTGCCGCCGCGCCGCCTCGTCCAGCCGCCGCCACAGGTCGGCGTTCTTCACCGGCTGCCGCGCCGCGGTCAGCCAGCCGTTGCGCTTCCAGGCCGCCATCCACTGCGTGACGCCCTGGCGCAGGTACTGGCTGTCGGTGTGGACGTGCACCAGCGAGGGCCGGGTCAGGTGCTCCAGCACCTGGATGGCGGCCATGATCTCCATCCGGTTGTTGGTGGTGCCGGGCTCGCCGCCGCACAGTTCCCTGACGTGCTCGCCGTAGCGCAGCACGGCGCCCCAGCCGCCCGCGCCGGGGTTCGGGCTGCAGCCGCCGTCGGTGTGCGCCACCACCGGGATGGTCATGGGGGCTCCTGTCTGTTCGTCCGCTGCGACATTGGTACCACCCGGGCCGCTGAACTGGGGTGACAAGCCTCACCGGAGTGAGCCGTTGTCGGCCGCCGGGGCGCGATGTACCGTTCTGGACGGTTCGTCAATAAGTTCTTGCTTTCCACCCCCGGGGAGGCCGCATGACCGTCCACCTCACCGAGCCGGAGAACCTCGTCCTCCAGGCCCGTGACGTGCGCTTCGACTGGTCGCAGGTCCCCCTGCACTGGATCCCGGGCGATCCGGTCGCGACCCACCTCATCAACGTGCTGCACATGCTGCTGCCCGCCGGCGAGGAGTGGTTCGTCAAGGTCTTCAAGGAGGCCGTCCCCCACATCGAGGACGACCGGCTGCGCGAGGACGTGCTCGGCTTCATCGGCCAGGAGGCCATGCACGCCTCCTCCCACCAGGGCGTCCTCGACCACTTCATGGAGCAGGGGATGGACGTCCGCCCGTTCCTGCGCCAGGTGGACTTCATGTTCGAGGGGCTGCTCGGCGACCGCGACCTCACCGGCGAGCGCCGCCGGTCGTGGCTGTACGAGCGGGTCGGCATCATCGCCGCGATCGAGCACTTCACCGGCGTGCTCGGCGACTGGATCCTCAACGCGGAGGCGCTGGACGAGGCCGGCGCCGACCCCACGATGATGGACCTGCTGCGCTGGCACGGCGCCGAGGAGGTCGAGCACCGGCACGTCGCGCACGACCTGTACATGCACCTGGACGGCTCCTACGCCGCCCGGGTCCGCGCCATGACCATCACGATCTCCATGCTGGCGTCGCTGTGGCAGCGCGGCCACCGCTTCCTGATGGCCGCCGACCCGGTGGTGCGCGGCCGGATCAAGGGCGGGATGCGCCATCTGCGCCGCACCGGCCCGGCCGGGCTGACGCCGGACGGCCGCATGGTCGCCGCGTCGGTGCGGCGCTACCTCAAGCGCTCCTACAGCCCGCTGAACGAGGGCTCGACCAGCCAGGCCCTGGCCTACCTGGCCTCCTCCCCGGCGGCGCAGGCGGGGCTGCGGTGACGATCCCGCCCGACCTGCGCGGCCGCCGCGCCCGCGACCCGTTCTGGGTGGCCACCAGCGCCCTGCTCAACGGCATGATGCGGGTCCGCGCGCTGCGCCCGCGCGAGCTGCCGCCGGTGCGGCCCGTCGACCGCCGGCTCGCCCTGGTCGTCCAGGAGGTCCGGCGCGAGGCCGAGGACGTCGTCAGCCTGCGGCTCGGCGCGCCCGACGGCGGCGTCCTGCCCGCCTGGCAGCCCGGCTCCCACCTGGACGTGCACCTGCCGTCCGGGCGGCGCCGCCAGTACTCGCTCTGCGGCGACCCCGCCGACCGCCGCACCTACCGCATCGCGGTCCGGCGCCTCGCGGACGGCGCGGGCGGCTCCAGGGAGGTCCACGAGGCCCTCACCGAGGGCGCGCGGATCACCGTCGAGGAGCCCCGCAACGCCTTCCCGTTCCTGGCCCGCGACGCCTACCTGTTCATCGCGGGCGGCATCGGCATCACCCCGATCCTGCCGATGGTCCGGGAGGCCGAGCGGCTGGGGGCCGACTGGCGGCTGGTCTACACCGGCCGCACCCGCGCGTCGCTGGCCTTCCTGGACGAGCTGCCGGCCGGCCGGGTCACCGTCCGCACCGACGACGAGCACGGCGTCCCCGACTGCGCCGCGATCCTGGCGGACGCGCCCGCCGGGGCCGCGATCTACTGCTGCGGCCCCGCCCCCATGATCGACGGCGTGCGCGCCGCGTTCACCCCCGGCGGCCCGGCCACCCTGCACTACGAGCGGTTCGCGCCCGCCCCCATCGCGGACGGGCGCCCGTTCGAGGTCGAGCTGAAGCGCAGCGGCACGACCCTCGCCGTGCCCGCCGACCGCTCCATCCTCGACGTCGTCAAGGAGCAGGTGCCGTCGGTCGCCTACTCCTGCCGCCAGGGCTTCTGCGGGACGTGCCGGGTGGGCCTGGCCGCGGGCGACGCCGACCGGCGCCACCCGAACGACGCGGCCCCCGGCTCGCTGCTGATCTGCGTCTCCCGCGCCAGCGGGGGGAAGCTGACCCTGGACCTGTGACCGGTCAGTAGGGGAGGCGCCGCCTCTCCTCCTCGATCGACCCGGGGCCGTCCCCGACCCCGTCGTCGCCCACTACCGGGCCGTGGCCCACCGGCTTGCAGGGTCCGACCTGGCCCACGGCGACGTCGGGGTACACGATGCTGCTCTCCACCCGGTCGCCCTTCAGCTTGGCCCAGACGTCCAGGACCACCGTCTGGCCGGGCTTGAGCAGCCCGGGCTTGATCACGACCTCGTTCGACGGGGTGCTCGTCTCGTCCCCGAAGAGCCCCTCGGTCCGGCGGCCGTCGAGGAAGGTCGCCCGCGGCTCCTTGCACTGCTTGCCGCTCGGCAGGAAGTTCACCTGCGCGGGCACGCCCACCTTGCGCAGCCTGGCCTCGACCTGCTCGGGGTGGGTGAACTCGCGCAGGTGCACCACCACGGTGCCGTCGGGACGGCGCTCGACCGGGTTGGCCTGGGCGACGTCCTCCTCGCCCAGCAGCGGCGGGACCGCCACCGCGATCGCGGCCGCGGCCGCCACCAGCCCGCCGGCGAGGGCGAAACGCCGGACGTTGCGCCGGGGACGACGGGACGGCGCCATCTCGGCGCGCTCGGCGACGACGTTCTTCAGTTCCACGAGAAGCCTCTCCTCAAAAGTGTTCATGCCCCCTCCTTCGCGTACGCGAGCGCCAGGCCCGCCTCGGGGACCAGGCCGTCCAGCAGCTTGCGCGCCCGGTGCAGCCGCACCCGGGCGGTCACCGGGCGCACGCCCAGCGCCGCGGCGGCCTCGGTCACCGTCAGGCCGTCCATGGCGATCAGCTCCAGCAGCGCCCGGGTCCCCTCGGGCAGCCCGGCCAGCGCCCGGTGCAGGCGGCGGCCGGCGCTCTCGGCGTCGATCCGCTCCACCAGCCGGGCGATGTCCTCGGCGTCCAGCAGCCGCCGCCCGGCGACCCGGCCGACCGCCCGCCGCTCCCGCGCCGCGCGGCGCCGTTCGGCGGCCAGCACGTTGCGGGCCACCCCGTACAGCCAGCCGATCTCCGACCCCGCCGCGGGCCGGTAGGTGTGCGCCGAGTCGATCGCCGCGAGGAACACCTCGGCGGTCAGGTCGGCGGCGGCGTGCGGATCGTCGGTCCGGCGTGCCACGAACCGGCTCACCGCCTCGATGTGCCGCCGGTAGAACTCCTCGAAGGCCGCCGGATCTCGCCCGATGCGGGCGAGACCCTCCTTCGCTCCGACCATCAGCTCACTCCCTCTCGCTCTTTCACCCCCACTTGGTCCGCCGCGCCGAACGCGTTACCGGGCCTTGGGCAGGGAGTCGCACCGGACGGGGATTTAATGCGTTGCGCGCCTCCGCCGGGCCCTGGCACCGTAGTCCTCGTCAGGCCGTCCGAAGGACACCGAGAGGAGGACCGGCCATGAAGCGACTTCTGTATCGACTGCCCTCGGCGTCATCCGCTCGCCACGGCCGGTATCCCGTCTGACCACCGGCCGCGCGACCTCCGGGTGACGCCTTCCCCGAAGCAGTGCGCGCGGCTCTACCCCAACAGGCAGAGGGGCCAGTTTCAGGAACTGGATGTTCCGGGTTCGAATCCCGGGAGCCGCACCATGCCCTCGTAGTCCAATGGCAGAGGCACCCGGATGAGAGCCGGGACAGTGCAAGTTCGAATCTTGCCGAGGGCACTGAGGGGCGGCGCCGACGCGGGAGAGTCGGGCCTGGCTGTAACCCAGGTGCCTCGCGCTGAGCGGGTTCGAATCCCGCCCGCCCCACCACACCGCGGCCAGGGCGGCCGCTTGCCCGCCGCCGGTTCCTGAACTAATGTCTGGACATGTGTCCAGGGAACTGACGACCGAGCCGACGCGGCGGCGCCTCACCGAGCGCCAGGCCGACACCGTGCGGCGCCTCACCGACGCCGCCGTGGCCGAGCTGCGCGACGCCGGCTACGAGGGCCTGACCGTGCGCAACGTCGCCCGGCGGGCCGGGGTCGCGCCCGCCACCGCCTACACCTACTTCGCCTCCAAGAACCACCTGATCACCGAGGTGTTCTGGCGCCGCCTCGGCGCGCTGCCGCCGGTGGACCCCGGGGTGACCGGGGTGGCGGCGGTGCTGCGGGAGATCGCGCTGCTGGTCTCCGACGAGCCCGAGCTCGCCGCCGCCTGCACGACCGCGATGCTCGGCACCGACCCCGACGTGCGCGAGCTGCGGATCCGGATCGGCCTGGCCATCCGGGAGCGGCTGCGCGCCGCGCTCGGCCGCGACGACCCCAAGGTCCTCGGCGCGCTGGAGCTGGCCTACGCCGGCGCGCTGGTGCACGCCGGCATGGGCTACACCTCCTACGCCCGCATGGCCGACCGGCTGGCGGAGACGGCCGAGCTGATCCTGCCCGACCCCGAGTGAGGAGACGGCTGTGGTCCCCTCCTACAGCCCCTACGACTACGCCGTCCACGAGGACCCCTACCCGATCTACGCCCGGCTCCGGGAGGAGGCCCCGCTCTACCGCAACGAGGAGCTGGACTTCTGGGCGCTGTCGCGGCACGCCGACGTCACCCGGGCGTTCCGCGACCACGAGACCTTCTCCAGCGCCAACGGGGTGTCGCTGGAGCCGAGCGCGTGGGGCCCGAAGGCGCACCGGACGATGTCGTTCCTCGCCCTGGACCCGCCCCGCCACACCCGGATGCGGGCGCTGGTCTCCAGGGGGTTCACGCCGAGGCGGGTGAACGAGCTGGGCGACGGCATCCGCGCCCTGACGCGCAGGCACCTGGAACCGCTGCTGGACAAGGGCGAAGGGGACTTCGTCGCCGGCTTCGCCGGGCTCCTGCCGATGGACGTCATCTCCCAGATGATGGGCGTCCCCGAGGCCGACCGGGCCGAGGTGCGGCGGCTCGCCGACCTGGTCGTGCACCGCGAGGAGGGCCTGAACGACGTCCCGCCCGCCGGGATGGAGGCCGCGCTCCTCCTCGTCGGCTACTACGAGGAGATGCTCGCCGAGCGGCGGCGCAGCCCGCGCGACGACCTCACCTCGGCGCTGCTGGAGGCCGAGGTCGACGGCGACCGGCTCGCCGACCGGGAGATCATCGCCTTCCTGTTCCTGATGGTCGTCGCGGGCAACGAGACCACCACCAAGCTGCTCGCCAACGCCCTGTACTGGGGCTCGCGCAACCCCGCGCAGCTCGCCGCGCCCCTGCGCGACCCGGCGCGGGTGGACGACTGGGTCGAGGAGACCCTGCGCTACGACACCTCCTCCCAGATGCTCGCCCGGACGGTCGCGCGGGACACCACCTGGCACGGGCGGCGCATCCCGGCGGGGGAGCGGGTGCTGCTGCTCGCCGGGTCGGCCAACCGCGACCCGCGCGTCTTCGACCGCCCCGACGACTACGACCTGGACCGCGACACCTCCCCGATGGTCAGCTTCGGCGGCGGCCGGCACTTCTGCCTCGGCGCGAACCTGGCCCGGCTGGAGGCCCGCGTCGCCCTCACCGAGCTCACCGGGCGCATCAAGGGCCTCGAGGTCGACCACGACCGGGCCGAGCGCGTCCATTCGGTGAACGTGCGCGGTTTCGCCACCCTCCCCGTCCGCCTGGAGGTCAGGTAGATGCCCCGGTTCGCCCCCCATCCCGAACGCCGGCCCGCGGTGGTGTCCGGCGCCTCGTCGGGCATCGGCGCCGCCACGGCCCGGGCGCTCGCCGCGGCCGGCCACCCCGTCGCGCTCGGCGCCCGCCGCGCGCGGGTCTGCGCGGAACTGGCGGCGGAGATCCGGGAGGCGGGCGGCGAGGCGTTCGCGCACGCGCTGGACGTCGCCGACTCCGACTCGGTCACGGCGTTCGCGGCCGCCGCCGAGCGGGCCCTCGGCGACATCGAGATCGTCGTCTCCAGCGCCGGCGACCTGGCCGCCGACCGCGTCCACGAGCTGGACTCCGGAGAATTCCTCGCCCAGCTCCAGGTCCATCTGGTCGGCGCGCACCGGCTCGTCTCGCACCTGGTCCCCGGCATGGTCGCGCGGCGGCGGGGCGACGTGGTGTTCGTCTCCTCCGACGTCGTGCGCGCCCCGCGCACCCGCATGGGCGCCTACGTCGCGGCCAAGAACGGCGTCGAGGGGATGGCCCGCGCGATGCAGATGGAGCTGGAGGGCACCGGCGTGCGGGCCTCGATCGTCCGTCCCGGCCCGACCAGCACGAACATGGGCATGGGCTGGGACGCCGAGACGACCGGCGCGGTGCTGGAGGAGTGGGTGAAGTGGGGCCTGGCCCGCCATCCCTGCTTTCTGCGGCCCGCCGACGTGGCCGCTGCCATCACGGCCGTCGTCTCCGCGCCGCGCGGCGCGCACCTGTCGCTCGTCGAAGTCCAGCCGGAAGCACCCCTGGAGGAGCGGTGACCATCCCCGTCGTGTCGGGCGGACCCGACCACCTGGACGAGCTGCGCACCGACCCGATCGCGCTGATGCGCCGTGTGCGCGCGGAGTGCGGCGACGCCGGCGTCTTCCGGCTCGCCGGCCGCGATGTGGTGCTGCTGACGGGCGCCGAGGCCAACGAGTTCTTCTTCCGCGCCCCGGACGAGGAACTCGACCAGGCCGAGGCGTACCCGTTCATGACGCCCATCTTCGGCGCGGGCGTGGTGTTCGACGCCACCCCCGAGCAGCGCCGCGAGGCCCTGCACAACCAGGCCCTCAAAGGCTCGTTCCTGAAGGGCCACGCCGCGACGATCGCCGCCGAGGTGGAGCGGATGACGGCCGATTGGGGCGAGACGGGGGAGATCGACCTGCTCGCCTGGTTCGCCGAGCTGACGATCTACACCTCGTCGGCCTGCCTCATCGGCCGCAAGTTCCGCGAGCAGCTCGACCACCGCTTCGCCGAGCTGTACCACGAGCTGGAGCGCGGCACCGACGCCCTCGCCTACGTCGACCCCTACGCGCCGATCGACGCCTTCCGCCGCCGCGACGAGGCCCGCGCCGCGCTGGTGCGGCTCGTCCAGCAGATCATGGACGGCCGCCCCGCCCGGCCGCCGCGCGAGGACCGCGACCTGCTCGACGTGCTGATCTCCATCCGGGAGGACGACGGCACGCCGAGGTTCAGTGCCGACCAGATCACCGGCATGTTCATCTCGATGATGTTCGCCGGGCACCACACCTCCTCCGGCACCGCCGCCTGGACCCTCATCGAGCTGCTGCGTCACCCCGCCGTCATGGCCGCGGTGGTCGCCGAGCTGGACGGGCTGTACGCCGACGGCCGCGAGGTCAGTTTCCAGGCATTGCGCGCCATCCCGGACCTGGAGGCGGCGGTCAAGGAGGCGCTGCGCTTGCATCCGCCGCTGATCCTGCTGCTGCGGGTCGCCAAGAGCGACCAGAAGGTGCTCGGCCACCGCGTCCCCGCCGGGACGATGGTCGGCTGCAGCGTGGCCGTCTCCAACCGCATCCCCGAGGACTTCCCCGACCCCGACGCCTTCCGCCCCGAGCGCTACGCCGCGCCCCGCGAGGAGGACCTGCTGCACCGCTGGACCTGGGTGCCGTTCGGCGCGGGCCGGCACCGCTGCGTCGGCGCGAACTTCGCGATGATCCAGCTCAAGGCGATCTTCTCGGTGCTGCTGCGCGACTGGGAGTTCGAGCTCGCCCAGCCGCCGGAGAGCTACCGCAACGACCACTCCAAGATGGTCGTCCAGCTCGCCCGGCCCTGCGTCGTCCGCTACCGCAGGAGAACCCGATGAGGATCGAGGCCGACCTGGACCTCTGCCAGGGGCACGCCATGTGCGAGCTGGAGGCGCCGGACGTCTTCGAGGTCCCGCCCAAGCAAAAGGTCCGTGTGTTGGATGCCGAGCCCGCCGAGGAACTGCGCGGAGAGGTCACCGCCGCCGTCCGCTACTGCCCCACCCAGGCCCTCACCCTGCTGGAGACGTGATGCCCGCTTTCCCGCGCGACGAGCTCGACGCCATGGTGGCGCACTGGCTGGACACCAACCGCCGCTGCGAGGAGATCGGCGACTGGCGGCCGCTCGCCGACCTGTACACCGAGGACGCCACCTACGGCTGGAACATCGGCCCCGGCCAGGACTTCATGGCCGTCGGCCGCGACGAGATCCGCGATCTCGCCCTCGGCGCGGAGATGGGCGGCCTGGACGGCTGGGCCTACCCCTACCAGTCCATCCTGGTGGACGAGCGCGGCGGCGAGGTCGTCGGGTTCTGGAAGCAGGTCGCGGACGCCCGGCGGCCGGACGGCACCCCCTACGAGGTCGCCGGGATCGGCGGGAGCTGGTTCCGCTACGCCGGGAACCGGCAGTGGTCCTGGCAGCGCGACTGGTTCGACCTCGGCAACGTCACCGCGGTGTTCCTGGAGATGATGAAGGCGGGCGCGCTGTCGGACGGGATGAAGCGGCGGCTGGAGCGGGCCTCGTCGGGAGAGCCGGTCCCCGGCTACTACCGGCGCGGCGAGACCCCGGTGCCCCTCTGGTGAGAGGACTCAGAGCTGGTTCTCGGGCTTGACCGGGATCGAGGACTTGATCGCCTCGCCCAGCTCGATCAGCACGTCGCCGGGCGGCGCGTACTTGGCCGGGATCGTCACCTCGACGTAGGCCTGGCGCGCCATCGCCGTCCAGGTGACCGGCTGGTCGGCGGGCTGGCCGAACCACGACACGCCGTTGATCTGCTGCAGCTGGTCGGTGGGCCGCAGCGCCGCCGGCCGCGGCACGCCGCAGCGCAGCGCGATCGCCGGGGAACCCCACGCGGCGGTCAGCGCCGACTCGGGCTCGGTGTCGCGCCGGGACTGCCCGTGCACCTTCTCGGGCAGCCGCAGCCCCGCGCAGAGCCGCGCCGTCGCCGCGTCCGGCCGCGGCGCCGGGACCTGGACGGCGCCGGCGCCGCAACCGGCCGTCAGCAGCACCGGGACGGCCAGCGCGAACGCGGCGCCCCTGCGCGCGAGACGGTCAGATGTGCACGATCGGGCAGGTGAGCGTCCGGGTGATCCCTTCGACGCCCTGGATCTGCGCGACGACGAGCTTGCCGAGCTCGTCGACATTGTTCGCCTCCGCTCGCACGATCACGTCATAAGGACCCGTCACGTCCTCCGCCAAGGTCACGCCCGTGATGCCGGCGATCTCACTTGCCACCTCGGCGGCCTTGCCAACTTCGGTCTGGATGAGGATGTAGGCCTGCACCATCACGTCCTCCCCGGGCGGAGAAAAAGCGTTCGGACGGTCACCGTATCGTGTTGCGCGCCAGGATGGGCGCCCGGGGCCGGGCCGAGGGGACGGGGCGGATGGGCACGATCGGGGAGCTGGGCGAGTTCGGGCTGATCAGCAGGCTCGTCGGGCGGCTGCCCGCGGGGCCGGCGATCGCCCTCGGACCGGGCGACGACGCCGCGGTGATCACCGCCCCCGACGGTCGGGTCACCGCCACCACCGACCTGCTGGTGCAGGGCCGCCACTTCCGCCTGGACTGGTCGGGCCCCTACGAGATCGGCCGCAAGGCCGCCGCGCAGAACCTCGCCGACGTCGTCGCGATGGGCGCCCGCCCGACCGCGCTGCTGGTCGGGCTCGCCGTCCCGCCCGCGACCGAGGCGGCCTGGGCCGAGCGGCTCTACGACGGCCTGGCCGACGAGTGCGCCGAGACCGGCGCCGCGATCGCGGGCGGCGACGTGGTCGGCGCCGCCGAGGTCGTCATCGCCGTCACCGCGCTCGGCGACCTCGGCGGCGCGCCGCCGCTCACCCGGTCCGGCGCGCGGCCCGGCGACGCCGTCGCCGTCCGGGGCCGGCTCGGCCACTCCTCGGCCGGCCTGGACCTGTTCCGGGCCGGCGCGGACGGCCCCGCCGAGCTGCTGGACGCGCACCGCCGCCCCCGGCCGCCCTACACCGCCGGCGCCGAGGCGCGCGCGGCGGGCGCGACCGCCCTGCTGGACGTCAGCGACGGGCTGCTGCAGGACCTCGGGCACATCGCGGCGGCGTCGGGCGTCCGGATCGAGATCGACTCGGCGGCGGTGCCCGTCCCGGCCCTCCTCGGCCCGGACGGGCTGCGGCACGCGCTCACCGGGGGCGAGGACCACGCCTTCGCCGCGACCTTCCCCGCCGGCGCCGTCCCGCCCGCCTGGACGGCCGTCGGGCGGGTCGCCGCGGGTTCCGGCGTGGTCGTCGACGGCCGCTCGTACGGACCCGGCGGCTGGGACCATTTCGCCAGCTGAGCGCACTTGTGGCGGAGGTGCGGAGGCGCGGTCGTTTACCGAGCCGGTAGGCATGCTTGGTACTGGTTTGGTATACATCCTGTGATCGAAGAGGGATGGGATGGGACGACACAACAAGCTCCAGCCACCGGAAGGCGGTGCGCCCCCCGGCGCCGGACCGCTTCCCGGCCCCTCCCCGCAGCGACCCCCCGTGCCCGGGCCCCGGCAGGCGCCCGAGCCCGGCGAGCAGGCCGCGAAGAAGCGCCGGTCCGGGGTCATCCCGCTGGTCCCGGTGCCGCTGCTGCCGATCTTCGCGCTGGTGATCGCGGTGGGCGTCGTCGCCTACGCCTTCAGCACCCAGCAGATCTCGCTGAACTTCGCCGCCCCCGCGCACGAGCCGCAGTCGGACGGCCCCCACGAGGGCCAGATGGCCGAGCGCGGCGACGGGACGCGCGCCAGCCGCGGCACCCGCGACGCGGGCCGGCTGACCACCGCCTTCCAGGTGGTGCGCCGCACCCCCACCGGCTTCACCGGCAGCGTCACCATCACCAACCGCGGCACCGCCCCGGTGCTGCGGTGGTCGCTCGCCTTCGGCTTCACCAAGGCGACCGTCCGCTCCTTCAGCGGCGGCGCCACCAGGCAGACCGGCCGCCGCGGCTGGGTGCGCAGCCTGGCGGGCGCCCCGCCGCTCGCCCCCGGCCAGTCGGTGAAGGTCGTCTTCACCGCGCGCGGCACCGCCGGCGCCCCCGCCACCTGCGTGCTCAACAGGGCCCCCTGCGCCCGCGCCTGAGTTCTCCCGTAGCGCCCTAAAGTGGGGGCATGACCAACATCGCCCCGCCGCTCGTGCTCACCGTCGCGGGGTCGGACTCCGGCGGCGGTGCCGGTATCCAGGCCGACCTGAAGACGATGCTCGCCCACGGCGTGCACGGCATGAGCGTGATCGCGGCGGTGACCGCGCAGAACTCCCGCGGCGTCCAGGGCTACTGGGAGCTGCCGCCCGAGGCGGTGCGCGCCCAGCTGGACTCGGTGCTGTCCGACATCGGGGTGCACGCTGTCAAGACCGGCATGCTCGCCTCCACCGCGCTCGTGGAGACCGTCGCCGAGGTGCTCGCCGGCGCCGGCGCCCCCGTGGTCGTCGACCCGGTCGGCGTCTCCAAGCACGGCGACGCGCTGCTCGAGCCGTCCGCCGTGGACGCCGTGCGCACCGCGCTGCTGCCGGTCGCGACCGTCGCCACCCCCAACCTGTGGGAGGTCGAGCAGCTCACCGGCGTCAAGGTGGTGGACGAGGCGGGGATGCGCGAGGCCGCCGAGGCGGTCAAGGCGCTCGGCCCGCGGTGGGCGCTGATCAAGGGCGGGCACCTGCCCGGCGAGCCCGCCGACCTGCTGTTCGACGGCACGCGCGAGTACCGCTTCACCGCGCCCCGCCACGACAACCGGCACACCCACGGCACCGGCTGCACGCTCGCCTCGGCCATCGCCTCGAACCTGGCCCTCGGCGCCGACGTCCCGGACGCCGTCGCGCGCGCCAAGGAGTACGTCACCGGCGCCATCGCCGCCGGGTTCCCGCTCGGCACGGGCATCGGCCCGGTCGACCACGGCTGGCGGCAGCGCGCCGCTCTTGACCAGAGCCGGTCATAAGCCACTGATCCGAACGAACGGGGCCGATCGGGTCGCTACGCTCCTGCCGGTCGGGACGGAGCGGGCGATTTCGGGGCGGCTGTGGGCGATTCTTCGGCGGGGACGGTCCTCCCCGCGACGGCGGCCGCCCGCGACCGGCTGGTCGCCGCCGCGATCGCGCTGGCCACCGGGCACGGCCTGGACGACCTGGCCGGGCGGCTGCGCCGGGCCGCCGCCCCGGACCGCCCGGCCTCCTGCCGGGTCTGCTTCCTCGGCTCCTTCTCCACCGGCAAGTCGCATCTGATCAACCAGCTGCTCGGCCGGCCGATGCTGCCCGTCGGCGAGCCGCCCACCACCCGCGCGGTCGTCACCGTCCGACCCGGCGACCCGGCGGCCGACGGCGCGGGCGTGCGCCACTGCGACGCCCCCTGGCTGCGCGAGGCGGACCTGGAGCTGATCGACACCCCCGGCACCGACACCGATCCCGGCGACGCGCCCGCGCTGGTCGCCCCCGGCTGCGACGTGGCCGTGGTGACGGTCCGCGCCGTCGGCGGCCTGAACCTCCAGGAACGGGAGCTGCTGCGCGACCTGGCGCTGGTGCACCGGGTGCCGGTCGTGCTGGTCGTGGTGACCATGCTCGACCACCTGCGCGGCGACCCCGCGCCGGTGCTGGCCCGCGCCCGCGCGATCGCCGCCGGCGTCGGCCCGGCCATCGAGGTGCTGCCCGGCCCCTCCGGCGACGGCGCGGTCCCCGCCCGGCCCGCCGACCTGGCCGCGCTCCGCCGCCGCCTCGCCGAGGCGGCCCGCGACGACGGCCGCGCCGCCGCCCGCGACCGCCAGATCGTCGCGCTGCTCACCGCCGCCTGCGCGCACATGCTGGCGCTCGCGGGCGAGGTGGAGGCGGCCCGCGATGACGCCGGCGCCGCCCGCGCCCGCGCGCGGATCGAATCCGAGCGCGCCACCGCGCGGGTCCGCTGGCAGGCCCTGCGGGTCGACCTGGACGACCGCCGCCGGCAGGCCCGCGCGCGGGTCCGCGCCGCCGCGTCCGCGCCCTGGGACGAGACCGCCGCCGAGATCGGCCGGCTCGCCGCCGCGTCCGCCGACCCGGCCGCCTGCTGGCGCGAGGAGGTCGTGCCGCTCCTGCGCCGGGCCGCCGCCGCCCGGCTGGCGGCGACCGGGGCCGCGCTGGACACCGCGTTCGGCGCGGACGCCGCCTGGCTGGAGGCGGGCCTCACCGGCATGATCGGGGCCGTCGCCGGGCTGGACGGCGCCCGCGCCGCCGCGGACGTCGAGGGCGCCCTCGATCCGCCGGCGGACGCCGTCCGCGCCGCCCGGCGCTGGGGGCGGATGCTCTTCGAGGGCGGCGCGCTGGCCCTGGACGTCGCGCTCGCCCTCACCCCGCTCGCCCCCCTGAACGTGCTGTCGGTCCGGCTGTGGGAGCACCTGCGGCGGCGCTTCGGCGGCGGCGCCGAGGACGGCCGCCGGCTCGTCGCGGAGACCGCCGCGCACGTCCTGGAGGGATTCGCGGCCGAACTGGCCGACGGCGCCGCCGAGCGGGCCGACGCGATGTACGGCCGTCTCGCCGAGGCGGCCGAGGACTGGCACGAGGCGTGGTGGCGGACCCGGCTCGCGCTGTGGGAGGACGACGGCGAACCGCGGGCCCGCGGCCGCCGGCTCAGGTTCGAGGCCGGGCGGCTGGCCGCCGAGGCCGCCGCCCTCGCCCGCGAGATGGGGAGCACATGAGCGACCAGCCGGCCGGCCGCCGGACCGCCGGCCTCGGATCCTTCGACGAGCGCCGGGCACGGCTCGCCGAGATGTTCGAGGCGACCCGCGAGATCGCGCTCGCCCTGGAGCGGGAGGTGACCGGGGTGCCCGGCACCCGCCACTCGGCCCGGCTCGCCGAGGCGGTCCGCACGCTGCGCCGCGAATCGTTCCGGATCATGGTGTTCGGGGACTTCAGCAGCGGCAAGAGCACCCTGGTCAACGCCCTGCTCGGCCAGGAGCTGCTGCCGATGAAGGAGAACCCGACCACGGCGTTCACCACCGTGCTGCGCCACGCCGACCAGCCGCGCGCCGAGCTGTACGAGGATCAGGTCGGCTCCGGCGGCGAGCCGCGGCAGGTGTCGGTCGGGGAGTTCCTGCGCGCGGTCGAGCTGGAGCTGGACGACGATGATCTACCCGGCGAGAGCCCCTACCTGTGGGGCGTGGTGTACGGCCCCTACCCGCTGCTGCGCGGCTCGGTCGAGCTGATCGACTCGGCCGGCACCAACGAGAGCCGGCGCCGCGAGAAGGTCACCCTCGCCTTCCTGCCGCAGGTGGACGCGGTCATCTTCGTCACCCCCGCCCGGGGCGCGTTCAAGGACCGCGACCAGGACCACTACCTGCGGATGCTGCAGGACCTCGGCCACCAGGAGATCTTCTTCGTGGTCAACCAGTTCGACCTGATCCGCGAGCGCGAGCGCGAGGACGTGCGGCGCCGCTGCCGCCGCATCGCCGGGCAGTACACGCGCCGGCTGGACCGGCGGGTGTTCTTCGTCAGCGCGCTGGACGCGCTGGAGGCGCGGCTCCAGGACCCGGTGCCGCCGGCGGCCGAGTGGGACTCGGGCATCCGGCCGCTGGAGGAGGCGCTCAGCGAGTTCCTGATGCACGACAAGGCCCGCATCAAGCTGCTGCGCCCGGCCGAGCTGCTGGTCCGCGAGATCGTCCAGCTGCACCGGTCGATCGGCGGGCGGCGCGGCATGCTCACCCGCAGCGCCGACGAGCTGCAGGAGTCCCTGGACGCCGGCCGGGACAAGCGCGAGAACATCCTGAAGGGCCTGGAGCTGATCCGGCGGGTGCTGGACACCTGGGTGGAGGAGACCGGGCAGCTGCTGGCCACCGAGGTCGAGCGGTTCATCCGGGAGCTGACCCCGCGGGTGGGGGAGTGGGCGGACGACCTGCCCAAGCTCGACGTGCGGCTGCTGCGGCGCGACCGCATGGCCCGCTACGGCGACGCCATCCAGCAGATCGACGACGCCCTGAACCGGCGGCTCCAGCTGGAGCTGCACGTGTTCGCCGAGGGCGAGGAGGGGCTGCCCGCGTTCATGCACTCGCGCGAGGCGGCGCTGGAGCAGAGCATCCTGCCGCACCTGCACGACTTCGCCGACCGGCTGGAGGAGCTGCGCGGCGAGCTGACCGGCACCCGCGACCTGGTCGACGAGTCCACGGTGCGGCAGCTGCTGCACGACATGAGCGTGCACGTGCCGTTCCGGGTGCTGTCGCGCACCTCGCCCGCCGCGTCCTGGACGAACGCGGCCGGCGTCCTGGCCGTCGGCGGCGCCGGCACCGCCGCCGGGGCCGGGCTGATCTCGCTCGGCCTGGTGTCGTGGGTGGCCGCGCCCGTCGTGCTGTCGGCCGGCGCGGTCTACCTGGTCGGCCGCAGGATCGTCAAGAGCCGGCTGGTGGAGCAGGCCGTCACCGAGTACGCCTCGGTGCTGACCGGCAGCGCCCCCGAGATCGCGCGGCAGTACGCCGCCGAGTGCACCGAGGGCCTGGCCCGCTGGGCGGCGGGGCTGGAGCAGGAGCTGGCCGGCTGGTACGGCCGGCTGGTCGCCGACACCGAGGAGACGATCCGCAAGCTGCGCGACGGCCGCGACGAGGCCGAGCGCGACCGGCGCGCGCTGGACGGCTGGGCCGGGCACCTCAACGCCATCGAGGGCGACCTCACCGACTTCAAGCAGCACGTGCTCGACGAGATGCGCTGACCCGCCCCTGGGAACGCGAAAGCCGGCCCATCGGATCTCCGATGGGCCGGCCGAAGCGTAAGGGGGTACGCCCCGCGTCAGACGGTCGGCTTGACGACCTTGCCGGCCTTGATGCAGGAGGTGCAGGCGTTGATGCGCTTGGTGGTGCCGCCGAGGACGGCGCGCACACGCTGGATGTTGGGGTTCCAGCGGCGCGGGGTGCGGCGGTGCGAGTGGGAGACGCGCATGCCGAAACCGGGTCCCTTGCCGCAGACGTCGCAGACGGAAGCCACGGGAAACTCCAAATGGGTGTCGATGCTGTGAATCGGGGCGCCCGCCGCCTCCCGGACACGTGGTGCCGGGGGTCTGGACGCCCGAAAGGCGCCTCGGACGAGGCGCAGGGATCAGAGTAGCCGACCCCCGGTCCGGTTCGCGAATCGGCCTGCGGAATCACCGCCGCCCGGTTTCCCTCGGGCCCGCGGGCGCGATACAGAGGTAACGCGGAACGGCGGAGAGGAGCGGGCGTGGGCGAAGTCCTCGACGGGGCGGCGGTACGACGGTGGAGCAGGCTCGCGGCCGAGGCGCTCGGCCGCACCCGGGGCGAGATCGACGCGCTGAACGTGTTCCCCGTCCCCGACGGCGACACCGGCACCAACCTGCACCTGACCGTGCTGGCGGCCGCCGACGCCGTCGCCGAGCTGCCCGAGGGGGCCGGCGGCGCGGCGACCTGGCGCGCCCTCGCCCAGGGCGCGCTGATCGGCGCCCGCGGCAACTCCGGCGTCATCCTCAGCCAGGTGCTGCGCGGCCTGGCCGAGATCTGCGGCGGCGCGGGCGGCCCGCCGGACGGCGAGCTGTTCGCCGAGGCCCTGGAGTACGCCTCGGTGCTGGCCCGCGGCGCGGTCGCGCACCCGGTCGAGGGCACCATCCTCAGCGTGCTGCAGGCGGCCGCCGACGCCACCGGACCGGCCGGTCCCGGGCTCGCCGAGGTCACCCGCGCGGCCGCCGCCGGGGCCCGCCGGGCGCTGCGCGGCACCACCGCGCGGCTGGACGTGCTGGCCCGCAACGGCGTGGTGGACGCGGGCGGCGCGGGCCTGTGCGTCGTGCTGGACGCCCTGGCCGCCGTGGTCACACAGGAGTATCCCGAGCGCTACATCGTGCCGGCCCGCGTCGCCGGGACCGCGCCGGCCCGCGAGGAGCTCGCCGAGACCCCCGGCCCCGGCTACGAGGTGATGTACCTGCTGGACGCCGACGACAACGCCGTCCCGGCCCTGCGCGAGGCCCTGGACGCCCTCGGCGACTCCCTCGTCGTCGTCGGCGGCGACGGCCTGTGGAACGTCCACGTGCACGTCGACGACGCCGGCGCCGCCATCGAGGCGGGCCTCGCCGCCGGCCGCCCCTACCGCGTCCGCGTCACCTACCTGCACGCCGCCGAGGAGGCCCCGCACGCCCCGCACACCGGCCGCGCCGTCGTCGCGGTCACCGCCGCCGGCGGCCTCGCCGCGCTGTTCGAGGAGTGCGGCGCCCGGGTGGTGCGCCGCGAGCCCGGCGCGGTGCCGCCGCTCGCGGTGCTGGCCGAGGCGATCCTGGCCGCCGGCGACGAGGTCGCGGTGCTGCCGAACGAGCCGGAGGTGCTCGCCCTCGCCGAGGCCGCCGCCGAGCGCGCCCGCGACGCCGGCGCCCGCATCGCCGTCGTCCCCACCAAGGCCTCGGTGCAGGGCCTGGCCGCGCTCGCCGTGCACGACCCGCTGCGCCGCTTCGGCGAGGACCTGATCGAGATGACCCGGGCCGCCGGCGCGACCCGCTTCGGCCATCTGGAGATCGCCGCCGAGGAGGCGGTGACCAGCGCCGGGATGTGCCAGCCCGGCGACGTGCTCGGCCTCATCGAGGGCGACGTGGCGCTGATCGGCGCCGACCTCACCGCCGCCGCGTGCCAGGTGCTGGACCGGATGCTGTCGGGCGGCGGCGAGCTGGTCACCGTCATCGTCGGCACGCACGCGCCGGCCGGCCTCGCCGCCGCGCTGGAGGACCACTTGCGCGCCTGCCGCCCCGACGTCGAGGTCGGCGTCTACGACGGCGGCCAGGAACGCTATCCGCTGCTCCTCGGGGTGGAGTGAGGCCGCCGCTGTCACTCCCATGGGCTAGAAAAGACGGGTGGCGAACCTCGACGAGCCGTTGCAGCGGCTCCTTGGCGACAAGACGGCCAAGGTGCTGGCCAAGGGCCTGGACCTGCACACCGCCGGTGACCTGCTGCACCACTACCCGCGCCGGTACGCCCACCGCGGCGAGCTGACCCCGCTCGCCGAGCTGGCGGACGGCGAGCACGTCACCGTCATGGCCGAGGTCGTCAAGGTCCAGGGGCGCTCCCTCACCCGCAGCCCCGGCTACGTCCTGGAGATCACCGTCACCGACGGCACCGGCGAGCTGAAGCTGAGCTTCTTCGGCCGCAAGGGCTCCTACATCGCCGAGCGCGACCTGCCGCCCGGCACCCGCGGCCTGTTCGCCGGCAAGATCAGCACCTACCGGCCGCGCAGCGGCCAGGCGCAGCGCCAGCTCACCCACCCCCAGTACAAGGTCGTGCCCGACCGGGCCGGCGAGGCGGCCGCGCAGGAGTGGGCCGACGAGATCATCCCGATCTACCCCGCCACCAAGGGCATGGACATCGAGACGATCGGCCTGTCGGTCGGCATCGTGCTGGACCGGCTGGAGGTCGGCGACGACCCGCTGCCGGCCGCCGTCCGCACCGCGCACCACCTGGTCGGCCGGCGCACCGCCTACGAGGGCATCCACCGCCCGAAGAACTGGGAGGAGCTCGGCCGCGCCCGCAAACGCCTGAAATGGGACGAGGCGTTCGTCCTGCAGACCGCCCTCGCCCAGCGCCGCCGCGCCGCCGCCGCGCTGCCCGCCAAGCCGCGCCCGCCCGTCGCCGGCGGCCTGCTGGACGCCTTCGACGCCCGGCTGCCCTTCGAGCTCACCGAGGGCCAGCGCCAGGTCGGCGCGGAGATCGCCGCCGACCTGGCCGAGACCCATCCGATGCACCGCCTCCTACAGGGCGACGTCGGCGCGGGCAAGACGGTGATCGCGCTGCGGGCGATGGTGCAGGTGGTGGACGGGGGCGGGCAGGCGGCGCTGCTCGCGCCGACCGAGGTGCTGGCCCAGCAGCACTACCGGTCGATCACCGCGATGCTCGGCGAGCTGGCGCAGGCCGGGCAGATCGGCGGCGCCGAGCACGCGACGCGGGTGACGCTGCTCACCGGCTCGCAGGGCGCCAAGGCCCGCAAGGCCGCGCTGCTGGAGGCGGCGTCGGGGGAGGCCGGGATCGTCGTCGGCACGCACGCCCTGCTGCAGGACCACGTGCAGTTCGCCGACCTCGGCCTGGTGGTGGTGGACGAGCAGCACCGCTTCGGCGTCGAGCAGCGCGACGCGCTGCGCGAGAAGGTGAGCGGCGGGCGGCCGCACGTGCTGGTCATGACGGCCACGCCGATCCCGCGCACGGTCGCGATGACGGTCTTCGGCGACCTGGAGACCTCGGTGCTCGGGCAGCTGCCGGCCGGGCGGGCCGAGATCCGCACCCACGTGGTGCCGCCGGAGCGGCCGGCCTTCCTGGCCCGCACCTGGGAGCGGATCAGGGAGGAGGCGCAGCAGGGCCGGCAGGTCTACATCGTCTGCCCGCGCATCGGCGAGCAGGAGGGCGACGAGGGCGACGCGCTGGAGCAGGAGGGCGAGCGCCGGTCCCCGCTGGGGATCATGGAGGTGCTGCCCCGGCTGGAGGGCGAGCTGCTGGCCGGGCTGCGGATCGGGGTGCTGCACGGCAAGCTGCCCCCCGACGAGAAGGAGGCGGTGATGCGCCGCTTCGCCGCGCGGGAGCTGGACGTGCTGCTGGCCACCACGGTGATCGAGGTCGGCGTGGACGTGCCGAACGCCACCGTCATGGTGATCATGGACGCGGACCGGTTCGGCGTCTCCCAGCTGCACCAGCTGCGCGGCCGGGTCGGCCGCGGCGGGCTGCACGGCCTCTGCCTGCTGGTCACCGAGGCCGACCCGGGCAGCAAGGCGCGCGAGCGGCTGGACGCGGTCGCCTCCACCACCGACGGGTTCAAGCTGTCGCGGCTGGACCTGGAGCAGCGCCGCGAGGGCGACGTGCTCGGCGCGACGCAGGCGGGCCGGTCGACGAGCCTGCGGCTGCTGACCCTGCAGCGCGACGAGGACGTCATCCTGGCCGCGCGCGAGGAGGCGTCCCGGCTCGTGGCGGCCGACCCCGACCTGGCCGGGCACCCGGCGCTCGCGGCGGAGCTGGCCGCGCTGCTGGACGAGGACCGGACCGAGTACCTGGAGAAGGCCTGATCCAGCAGGCCGGAGCACGGCGCCGCCCGGGCGGCCCTCCATATTCCATACTTAACCAGTTGACTATAGGGAGAATGCAGGTCAGGATGAAGCCGTGAATCCGAGCGAGCTCCTCACCGCGCGGCTGCACGTCGACCTCCGGCGGCAGGCCAGCGATCTGTGTCGGCGCGGCTGAACCCCCAGCCAGCCCGTCCAGCCCGGATCCCCGGAGGCCCCAGCATGACCGTCATCGACTCCACCCCCGTCACCCAGCCCGGACTCCTCGCCCGCGTCTTCGACCTGCACCGCATCGACCGCCCCGAGCCCGCCGACGTCGAGCCCTACCTGCGCGACCCCGAGCCCGAGGTGCGCGCCGCCGCGCTGAAGGCGCTCGCCCGCACCGTCCGCGACGGCCACGCCGCGCGCGGCGCCGGCGACGCGCTCGCCTGGGCCCTCGCCGACGAGGACGCCGGGGTCCGCGGCGTCGCCGCCGCCGCGCTGCGCGCCCTGCCCGACCTGTACCTCGGCGACGACGGCGTGCGCGCCCTGCTGCTCGCCGCCGCCCGCGGCGGCGACGCCGCCGTCCGCGAGGCCGCCGCCGCGCTGCTGGCCGAGCTGGCCGCCGGCGCCGCCGAGCTGTACGCGCACGCCCTGCAGGACGACGAGCCGCACGTGCGCGTGCAGGCCGTCCTCGCCCTGATCGCCCTGCACGCCTTCGCCGAGGTCGCCGAGGCCGCCGACGACCCCGCCCGCGAGGTGCGCGTCGCGGTCGCCGAAGGCCTGGCCCGCCTCGCGCTGCCCGCCGGGCTGCCGGTCCTGGAGCAGCTGCTGGCCGACCACGACCCGGTGGTGCGGATGGCCGCGATCGACGCCGCCGCCGAGCTCGGCGTCCCCGAGCCGCTGGAGGGGCGGGTGGTCACCGCGACCGCGCACGCCAGCTGGCAGGTCCGCCGCCGCGCCGTGATCGCCCTCGCCGAGGCCGCGCCCGAGGTCGCGGTGCAGCCGCTGCTGCGCGCGCTGCGGGACCGGATCGTCGATGTCCGCCGCTCGGCGGTCCAATCTTTGGAACAGTGGGCCACGGACCGTGCCGAGGTCGTCACGGCGCTCACCGAGGCGCTGGCCGACCCCGACCCCGGCGTGCGCACCCAGGTCCGCTGGGCGCTCGCCTGAGCGCCGCCTGACCGGGTCACGCAGAGTGCGGAGGTCGTCACTCTGACGGGTACAGTCCCTTGTCGGGCCCCCGTCACCAAGGAGTGCGATGTCCCCGGTTCGCCCGCTGCTGCCGAACGACCCGGCGACGCTGGGCGCCTACGAGCTGGTCGGCCGCCTCGGCGAGGGCGGCCAGAGCATCGTCTACCTCGGCCGCGGCCCGGACGGGCGGACCGCCGCGGTGAAGCTGCTGCGCGCCCAGCTCGTCGGCGACCCCGAGTGGCGCGCCCGGTTCGTCCGCGAGCTCGGCGTGCTCGGCCGGGTCGCCGGGTTCTGCACCGCGCAGGTGCTGGACGCCGACGTCGACGGCGACCAGCCCTACGTGGTCAGCGAGTACGTCCGCGGCCCCTCCCTGGCCGGCCTGGTGTCGGCGCAGGGGCCGCGGACCGGCACCGACCTGGACCGGCTGGCGATCGGCACGATCACCGCGCTCGCCGCGATCCACCGGTCCGGCATCCTGCACCGCGACTTCAAGCCCTCCAACGTGCTGATGGGCCCCGACGGCCCGCGCGTGATCGACTTCGGCATCGCGCGGATGCTCGGGCCGGTGGCCACCCGGGCGAGCGGCGTCGTCGGCACCCCGTCCTACATGGCCCCCGAGCAGGTCACCGACCTGGAGCTCGGCACGGCGGTGGACGTGTTCGCCTGGGCCGCGACGATCCTGTACGCGGCGACCGGCGAGCACCCCTTCGGCGACGACACCATCTCGGCGGTCTTCGGCCGGATCCTCTACCAGGAGCCCGACCTGTCGCCGCTGCCCGAGCCGCTGCGCGGCATCGTCCGGCGCTGCCTGGCCAAGGAGCCGGGGGAGCGCCCGGCGGCGCAGCAGATCCTGCTGGACCTGCTCGGCCGGGAGGTGCACGCGGGCGACCGGCCCGAGGACGCCCTCAGCACCGGCGCGTCGCTCGCCGATCCGGCCGCCCCGGCGCCGCCCGCGGCCCGCGCGAGGCCGCGCGGCGGGCGGCGCTGGAAGGCCGCGGCGGCCGTCGTGCCGCTGACCGCGCTGCTCGCCGGCGCGGCGGTGTGGGCGCTGCCGGAGGAACGGCGGCGGGACGAGCCGCGCCTCGCGGCCTCCGACACCGTCGCACCGCCCGCGGAGGCCGCCGAGGCGGCGACGGGGGCGGCGGCGGCCGTCCGGGCCGTCCTCAGCTTCTCCTACAAGCGCTTCGACCAGGACGTGGCCGCCGCGCACGCCCGCGTCACCCCCCGCTACCAGGGCGAATACGACAAGGAACTCGACCGGGGCAACTGGCGGGTCCGGCTCCGCGACACCAGGAGCTCGGTCGCCACCGAGGTCACCGACGCCGGGATCGTGGCCGCCGCGCCCGGCCGCGCCACTGTGCTCACCTACGTCCGGCGCACCGTCCGCTCCGCCGGCGCCAGGCCGCGCGTGCTGCGCGACCCGGTCCGGGTGAGCGTGACCCGCCAGGGGAGTGCCTGGCTGCTGGACACCCTGTTCATCCTCAACGCCGAATCGGTGCCCGCCGGGTCCGGCGCCGACCCCTGGCCCGGCGGTCGGGCCCGCGCCGCCCTCACCGCGGCCGGCCGCGCCACCGCGGGCGTCACCGGCACCGCCGTGGAGACCGCGCTGCGCCCCGGCGGCACCGCCGGCGAGGCGAGGGCGCTGGTGCTGGTGGCCGCCTGCAAGCCGGGCTCCTGCAAGGTCGGCGACCGGATGAGCGTGCACCGGCTGGTCCTGCACCGCCAGGGCGGCGCCTGGCGGGTGCGGAACGACGACGCGCTCTGAGCCTCTTTCAGAGCACGGGCTTTCAAAGCACGGGCTTTCAGACCACGGGCCGGCGGCGGATCCGGGTCCCGGCGACCACGCCGCCGCCGAGCAGCACCGACGACAGGCCGAGCGCGGCGAGCGGCAGCGCGTTCACCCCGGTGAAGGGCAGACCGCCCGGGCCGGCCTGCGGCAGGTCCGGGAACAGGCCGCCGGCGGGCCCGAGGTCGGGCAGCAGCGCCGATGCCCGCGGCCGGGCCGGGCCCGCCGCGACCTGGTGCGGTCGTCCGGCGGCCTGCGGCGCCTTGCGGATGGGCGGCGTGGTCGGGGTCGGCACGCACGACGTCCCCGGGCAGCCCGTAGGCGCGGCGGGCATGACGGCGATCTTGGGCACGGCGGCCGGCTTCTCGGTGATCTGGGCCGGGAGCGTGACCGCGCCCTCGTCGCCGCCCACCGGCACCGGCACCGGCGGCGGGGTGACCGGCACCGGCCCGTCCTGGCCCGGCTCCGGCGGGACGGTGGGCGGCACCGACGGCGGGGCCGTGACCTGGTCTCCGCCCTCCTGCGGCGGCGTCGGCACGATGGGCCGTGGCCCGTCATGGCGATGCCACCGCTGCCAGCGGTGCCGTCCCTGCCACCCGTGCCCGTCCGCGGCCCGCCGGCCGGCCGCGCGCGTGCCGGGCGGTTCGCCCGTCCCGGCCTGGGCGACGCCGCCCAGCGCGACGATGCCGAGGACGGCGGCGGAGGCCGTCACCGCGAGTCTCCTGGCTTGCTGCACGAAAGCTCCTGGTATTCGCTCGTCCACGTTCCGTGACTAGGTTCACATGATGGGACGCCCGGGAGAGCGCAGACGCCGGTTTCCCGCGGCGTTTCTCTGGTGGCCTCCGGGACAGGAGCGCGGCACGGGCGGTTCGGCCGCGCCGCGATACTTGAGGAATGACCAGGGTGATCGCGGGAAGCGCAGGAGGACGCCGGCTGGCCGTCCCGCCGGGCCGGGACACCCGGCCGACCAGCGACCGGGCGCGCGAGGGCCTGTTCTCCACCGTCCAGGCGCTGCTCGGCCCGCTGGACGGGCTGCGCGTCGCCGACCTGTTCGCCGGCTCGGGCGCGGTCGGGCTGGAAGCGCTGTCGCGGGGCGCCGCGCACGCGCTGCTCGTCGAGGCGCACCCGCGCGCGATCAAGGTGGTCCGGCAGAACGCCGCCGACCTCGGGCTGCCCGGCGCCGTCCCGGTCGGCGACAAGGTGGAGCGGGTGGTGCGCCACGCGCCGGACGCCCCCTACGACCTGGTCTTCGCCGATCCGCCCTACCCGCTGCCGGACGCGGCGGTGACCGCCCTGCTGGAGGCGCTGCGCGACCACGGCTGGCTCGCGCCGGACGCGCTGGTCGCCGTCGAGCGGTCGGTGCGCGGCCCCGCGCTGGTCTGGCCCGCGGGCTACGAGGCCGAGCGCGACCGGCGCTACGGTGAGGCGGTGTTCTGGTACGGGCGCGCGGTGCACTGACCGCGGCCCGGCGGGAAGAGGCCGCACCGGCCGCGTGACCTCGGGGAGTGATGCTCGGCGTGATCGACGGCACCGGCAAGGCGGTGCGGCGGACGTGGGTGGTGTCCCTGCTCATGGTCCTGGCGCTGCTGGCCAACATCACCTACGTGCAGGGCTTCCAGGCGCAGGACCTGCGCGACGACCCGCACAACGCCCGCCAGTTCGAGGACCGCAACACCTTCGACCGCGGCCCGATCGTGGCCGGCGGCCTGCGCCTCGCCTGGTCGCAGAAGACGCCCGACGGGCGGCACTACCGGCGCCGCTACCTCGAGAGCGAGGTCTTCGCGCCGGTCACCGGCTACTACTCGCTGTTCTCCCAGACCGGCCTGGAGAGCGCCGAGAACCACTTCCTGGACGGCGACGACCCCAGGCTCGCCACGGCCGGCCTCCTGGACAAGATCATCGGTAAGCCGGTGCCGGGCGGCGCCGTCGAGACCACCGTGGTGCCCGCCGCGCAGCGCGCCGCCTACGCGGCGCTGCGCGCGAGCGGCGCCCGCCGCGGCGCCGCCGTCGTGCTGGACGCCCGGACCGGCGCGATCCTGGTCATGGCCTCCACCCCGTCCTACGACGCCGGTGAGGTCTCCTCGCTGGACGCCAGGCAGGCCGAGGCGGCCTTCAAGCGGCTGAACGCCGACCCGATGAAGCCGCTGCTGAACAAGGCCCTGCGCGAGGTCTTCCCGCCCGGCTCCACCTTCAAGACCGTCGTCGCCGCGTCCGCGCTGGCCGCCGGGGACACCGCGCGCACGCAGGTGCGGGCCGGGCGCGGTTACCGGCCGCCGGGCGGCGGGCAGGCGATCAACAACGACGCCGGCGACATCGGCGGCGAGTGCGACGAGCCCGCCATCCCGCTGATCGACGCCTACGCCCAGTCCTGCAACACCACCTTCGCCTTCATGGGCGCGGTCCGGCCCGGCAACGACGCCATCGCCGACCGGGCCCGGCGCTACGGCTTCTACCGGCCGGTCGAGGTGGCAAGGGGCATGGACAGCGCGGTCAGCTCCTTCCCGCGCACCCCGCAGCCGGTGCTGAGCGCGCTCGGCTCCATCGGCCAGGGCAGCACGATCGCGACCCCGCTGCAGATGGCCATGGTCGCCGCCGCCTCGGTCAACGACGGCAAGGTGATGCGGCCCCACCTGGTGAGCAGGCTGCGCGGCGGGGACGGCTCCCTGGTGCAGAGCGCCGCCCCCGCCGTGCTCGACCGGCCCCTCACCGCCGGGCAGGCCGGGCAGATGCGCGCCATGATGGAGGCCGTCGTGCGCGAGGGCACCGGCAAGGCGCTGCGCGGCACCTCCGTCCTCGGCGGCAAGACCGGCACCGCCGACGTCGAGGGCGCCTCCTACAACGACCGCTGGTTCATCGGGTTCGGGCCGCGCGACGACCCGCGCTACGCGGTGGCGGTGCTGACCGAGGCGCCCGGGTACGGCGCCGAGTCCGGTCCGATCGCCGCCCGGATCATCGACGCGCTCGGCGACTGAAACCCGGTTGCCGGGCGCCTCGTCCCTGTTTGGTACGGTCACGCCGCAGGTCGACGCCTGCTTCCAGGCCAGTCGCAAGGATGGAGCCATCTCGTGCGCCGTGTCGTTTGTCCCGGCTCGTTCGATCCCGTCACCAACGGGCACCTCGACATCATCAGCCGGGCCTCCCGCCTCTTCGACGAGGTGGTCGTCGCCGTAATGATCAACAAGACCAAGGTGGGGCTGTTCACCGTCGAGGAGCGCATCGAGATGCTGGAGGAGGTGACCAAGGAGTACGGCAACGTCAAGATCGACAAGTGGCACGGGCTGCTGGTCGACTTCTGCCGGGAGAGCGACATCCCGGTGATCGTCAAGGGCCTGCGCGCCGTCAGCGACTACGAGTACGAGCTGCAGATGGCCCAGATGAACCACCGGATGGCGGGGGTGGAGACCATGTTCATGTCCACCAACCCGCTGTACTCCTACCTGTCCTCCAGCCTGATGAAGGAGATCGTCAAGTTCGGCGGCGACGTCAGCGGCCTCATCCCCGACCTGGTGCACGAGCGGCTGTCGGCGCGGCTGCGCGGCACCTGAGCCCGGCCGGACCCGGCGGCGGGCGACGGCGCAGGTGGACGGCTCGCGCGAAGCCCCCGCGAGTTGGGCGATCGGCGCGCGTTCGGTACCCTGGGTCTTCGGCCAGGTCGACGGCCGCCATTCGCCATGCCTCACGAAAGCAGGAATCCGCTGTCTCGCCTTGATCCCCATGCCCCGCTGGTGCTCGACACCCGAGCCCTGAGCCGGCAGCCAGGGTCCGAGCGGAAGCAGACCCTGACCGTGCCGGCCCCGGCCGATTTCGGCGTCGCGATGCTGGGCGTGCCCGAGGGCGCGGAGATCGAACTGGACCTCCGGTTCGAGTCCGTGCTCGAGGGCGTGCTCGTCACCGGCACGGCGCACGTCCCGCTCGACGGGGAGTGCGCCCGCTGCCTGGACCCGATCGCCTCGACCTTCGAGGCGGACTTCCAAGAGCTCTTCGTTTATCCTGACACCCGCTCCGGCGGGAACGCGGACGACGACGAGCTTCGGCTCGAGGACGATCTGATCGATCTCGAGCCGGTGCTCCGGGACGCGGTGGTGCTCGCGCTGCCGCTGTCGCCGCTGTGCCGGGACGACTGTCCCGGCCTGTGTCCGGAGTGCGGTGTGCGGTTGGCCGACGCCGAACCCGATCACCACCATGACGTCGCCGACCCCCGGTGGGCGGCGCTGCAGGGCCTGACCTCTGACGCCCCGGCGTCGAACGACGAGCCGTCAGAGGTCCCCCCTCCCGGGGGTCGTGGGGAGTCCGCTCCCCACCAGTCAACCGACCGACGAGAAGGAAAGCAGGAGGGCTGACGTGGCCGTCCCCAAGCGTAAGAAGTCGCGCAGCAACACGCGGCACCGGCGTTCGCAGTGGAAGACCGCCGCGCCGACCCTGGTCGAGTGCCCGACATGCCGCGACCAGAAGCTGCCGCACACCGCGTGCGCGACCTGCGGCACCTACGACAAGCGTCAGGTCGTCGCACCGTCGGCTTGATCTTTCTTGGCGTCTGGGGGGCGGTTCCGCGTTCGCGCGCGGCCGCCCCTCCAGATTCCCGGGCAGTGTCACCTTCCGGTGACACCAGCCACCCCGGCGGGTGACGCCGGCGTGGTGAACGGTCCAGGACCGGCGCCCGGAGCCGTGGTGCACGCCGGGAAATCGTCCACCGGCGCGCACCTCGCCTTCGCGGACCGCTCCAGGACCGGGCCTCCGCGCCGTCACGCGCCACGAGGGCGACCGCATCGCGCGGCGCCCGCGGCCACGCGAGGAGGGCCTGTGAGCGGCAAGAAGGCCGGCCATGCGCCGGACCAGACGGAACTGTCCCGCGCGCTCGGCGTCGAGGTGACGCCGGACCTGCTGGAGCGGGCGCTGACGCACCGCTCCTACGCCTACGAGAACGGCGGCCTGCCCACCAACGAGCGGCTGGAGTTCCTCGGCGACTCGGTGCTCGGCCTGGTCGTCACCGACACCCTGTTCCGCGGCCACCCCGACCTGCCCGAGGGGCAGCTGGCCAAGCTGCGCGCCGCGGTGGTCAACATGCGCGCCCTGGCGGGCGTCGCGCGCGGTCTCGGCGTCGGCGCGCACATCCGGCTCGGCCGGGGCGAGGAGGGCACCGGCGGCCGCGACAAGGCCTCGATCCTCGCCGACACCCTGGAGGCGCTGATCGGCGCGGTCTACCTGGACCGCGGCCTGGAGGAGGCCGCCGCCCTGGTGCACCGGCTGTTCGACGCGCTGATCACCCGCTCGGCGGGCCTCGGCGCGGGCCTGGACTGGAAGACCTCGCTGCAGGAGCTCACCGCGGTCGAGGAGCTCGGCGTCCCCGAGTACCACGTCGCCGAGTCCGGCCCCGACCACCAGAAGACCTTCCGCGCCTCGGTGCGGGTCGGCGGCGAGACCTACGGGTCGGGCGAGGGCCGCAGCAAGAAGGAGGCCGAGCAGCACGCCGCCGAGGCCGCCTGGACCGCCATCCGCGAGAACGTGGTGGCCCGCGAGACCGCCGCCAAGGCCGCCGGTGCCTGAGCTGCCCGAGGTCGAGGTCGTCCGGCGGGGGCTGGCGGGCTGGGTCACCGGCCGGACGATCGCCGCCGCCGAGGTGCTGCACCCGCGCGCCGTGCGCCGGCACGTGGCGGGCGCCGGCGACTTCGCGGGCCGGCTCGCCGGCCGGACGGTCGCCGCGCCGCGCCGCCGCGGCAAGTACCTGTGGCTGCCGCTGGCCGAGGACGGCGGCCCGGCCGAGGCCGTGCTCGCCCATCTGGGGATGAGCGGCCAGCTGCTGGTCGGCGACCCCGGGCGGGAGCGGGAGAAGCACCTGCGGGTGCGGGCGCTGTTCGATGACGGCGGCCACGACCTGCGCTTCGTCGACCAGCGCACGTTCGGGCACCTGATGCTCACCGAGATGGTCCCCGACCCGTTCGGCGCGGGCCTGGTCCCGGCGCCGATCTCGCACATCGCCGCCGACCCGCTGGAGGACGCCTTCGACGAGGAGGCGTTCATCGGGGCGCTGCGCCGCAAGCGGACCGGGATCAAGCGGGCGCTGCTCGACCAGTCCCTGATCAGCGGCGTCGGCAACATCTACGCCGACGAGGCCCTGTGGCGGGCGCGGCTGCACTGGGCGCGCCCGTCCGACTCCCTCACCCGCGCCGAGGCGGCCCGGGTGCTGGAGGCGGCGCGCGAGGTGATGGGGGCCGCGCTCGCGGTCGGCGGCACCTCCTTCGACAGCCTCTACGTCAACGTCAACGGGGAGAGCGGCTACTTCGAGCGGTCGCTGGAGGCCTACGGCCGCCGGGGCGAGCCGTGCCGCCGCTGCGGGACGCCGATCCACCGCGAGGAGTTCATGAACCGCTCCTCCTACAGCTGCCCGACCTGCCAGAAGCGGCCCCGCCGCGTGTGACTAGGAGTGACCGTTGGACGACGAGCAGACCGTGCGGCTGACCGCCTGGGCGCGCGGCAGGGTGCAGGGCGTCGGCTTCCGGTGGTGGGTGCGGGCGCGGGCACTGGAGCTCGGCCTGGCCGGCAGCGCGAGCAACCTGGCCGACGGCCGCGTCGAGGTGGTGGCCGAAGGTGGCCGGGCGGCCTGCGAAGAGCTGCTGGAGCTGCTGCGCGGTCCTGGGACCCCGGGACGTGTGGAGGGGGTCACCGAGCGCTGGAGCGCCGCTCGCGGCGGCCTGGACGGTTTCCAGGAAAGGTGACCGGGTAGGGCGACCCGATTTGCACCTGCTAGAATAGGGGCGACATGTTGTTACCGGCCCGTGATGTCCATCTTGACCAGGACGCCGGCCGGTGCGACTCTAGACGATACGCGCACCGACATCATTCTTCGTGCGCGATTCCTGCTGGTTACTCAGCGTGGAGGACCCTTAGTCATGGCGAAGGCTCTACTCGGCCACGTCGGCGGTCCCGACCCCCGTATGGTGTCGGAGATGCGACGTCTTCAGCAGCGCGTACGCGACCTTGAAGCCGAGCTCGCGCGGCTTCAGACGGAGAACGACGCACTCGCGACGGCGTCGGGCGACGAAGTGGTGTCGCTCGGTGTGAAGGACCGCGAACCGGCGCTGACCTGATGTCGGCGCCGTTGACCTGAGAAGACGGGGACGCCGGCCCACGGCGTCCCTTATGTATGCCCGACTCCGCGGCTGACCGCGCCGGTCAGGGCAGGTGCCGGCCGATGAAGGCCAGCCTGCCCGGCGTGCGGCGCCGCCAGTACGCACCGTCGTGGCAGCCACCGAACAGGCCGCCCTCCGGCCGGGGACTCATCCGGCCGAGGGCGTCCCGCACGACCGGGGCGAAGGGATCGCTGGTCCCGCAGTCGATCCACAGCGGGATCGGCCGCAGCCGGTCCAGCCGCGCCACCACGTCGTGCCGGGCGAAGTCGGCCTCGTCGTCGAAGGAGCCCGGGTTGGCGGCGCGGGCCTTGGCGTACGACCGGAACAGCGCGGGCGACGACACCGCGGCCACGGCGACCCGCCGGGGCCCGAGCGCCTGCGCCAGCAGCAGCGCGCCGTAGCCGCCCATCGACCAGCCGCTCAGGCCGATCCGGTCGGTGCGCAGGCCGAGCCGGCGCAGCCGGGGCAGCACCTCGTCGGTGACCATCTTCTGCGGGTCGTCGCCGTTGGCGCGCCGGTGCCAGTAGGTGTCGCCGCCGTCCAGGCCGACCAGCGCGAACGGCGGTGCGCCGTGCGCGACGGCCTGCGCGAGGTAGGCGTGCAGGTTCATGCCGGACAGGGCCGAGGAGTCGCTGCCGAGGCCCGGCAGCACCAGCGCCACCGGCAGTCCCTTCAGGGCGTGGCCGCGTGGACTGGCGACCGTGAACGCGACGTCGCGGCCGCGTGCCGCCGAGCGGAACCGCTCGGTCCGCACGTCGGCGCGTTCGGCGGGCACGGGCGGGGTGTCACCGCACTTGCCGAGGGCCCGGTCCAAACGCACCTTCCCGGGCAGCACCTCGGCCTCCACCAGCCCGGCCATGCCGGCGCCGGCGAGTCCCGCCGCGCCCGCGCCGCCGAGGCCGGCGAGGAGAACGCGCCGCCTGGTGAGTCCCGTCATGCCGTTTCCCTCCGCAAATGCTGGTCACTGTAGGGGATGGTGTCTCCTGCGGTAATCAAGGGTTCACCCTGGCCGGGCCGGTATCGTTCCCTTCCTAGTCACGGGGCGAGGCCATGGAGGGGGACGGCGGGCACGTGTACCTGAAGAATCTGACGCTGCGCGGTTTCAAGTCGTTCGCGTCCTCCACCACACTGCGGTTCGAACCGGGCATCACCGCCGTCGTCGGCCCGAACGGGTCGGGCAAGTCCAACGTCGTGGACGCCCTCGCCTGGGTGATGGGCGAGCAGGGCGCCAAGTCGCTGCGCGGCGGCAAGATGGAGGACGTCATCTTCGCCGGCACCGCCAACCGGGCGCCGCTCGGCCGCGCCGAGGTCGTGCTGACGATCGACAACTCCGACGGCGCGCTGCCCATCGACTACTCCGAGGTCACCATCAGCCGGCTGATGTTCCGGTCGGGGCAGAGCGAGTACGCCATCAACGGCGACTCCTGCCGCCTGCTGGACATCCAGGAGCTGCTGTCGGACTCGGGCATCGGCCGCGAGATGCACGTCATCATCGGCCAGGGCCAGCTCGACCGGGTGCTGCACGCCGGCCCCGAGGGGCGCCGCGCGGTGATCGAGGAGGCCGCGGGCGTCCTGAAGCACCGCAAGCGCAAGGAGAAGGCGCTGCGCAAGCTGGACGCGATGCAGGCGAACCTGAACCGCGTCCAGGACCTCACCGGTGAGCTGCGCCGCCAGCTGAAGCCGCTCGGCCGCCAGGCCGAGCTGGCCCGCAAGGCCGCCGTCATCCAGGCCGACCTGCGCGACGCCCGCGCCCGGCTGCTCGCCGACGACCTGGTCACGCTGCGCACCAGGCTGGAGCAGGAGGCCGCCGACGAGGCCTCCATCCGCGAGCGCCGCGCCGAGACCGAGCGGTCGCTGGCCGAGGCGCAGGAGCGCGAGGCGATGCTGGAGGAGCAGGAGGCCGTCGAGGCGCCCAAGCTCGCGCTGGCGCAGGACACCTGGTTCCGGCTGTCGGCGCTGAAGGAGCGGCTGCGCGGCGTCGCCGACCTGGCCGCCGAGCGGCACCGCAACGCCGCCGAGGCGCGCGACGACGAGCGGCGCGGCCGCGACCCCGAGGACATGGAGCGCGAGGCCGTCGCGGTCCGCGAGCAGGAGGAGATGCTGCGCGCCGCGCTGGAGGAGGCCCAGGACGGCCTCGCGGGCGCGGTCGAGGAACGTTCCGGCGCCGAGGAGGCCCTGACGGGCGAGGAGCGGCGCCTGCAGGCCGCCGCCCGCGCCGCCGCCGACCGCCGCGAGGAGCTGGCCCGGCTGCGCGGCCGGGTGGAGGCGCTGCACAGCAAGGCCCAGGCGGGCCGGTCGGAGATCGGCCGGCTCGGCGACGCGCGCGACGAGGCCGCGCAGCGCGCCGAGAACGCGCAGGCCGACTTCGAGGCGTTCGAGGCCGAGGTGGTGGAGGACCCCGCCCTCGCCGCCGAGCACGAGCTGGCGCAGGAGGCCCTCGCCACCGCCAAGGACGCCGCCGAGGCCGCCCGCGCCGCCGTGGACGGGCCCCGCCAGGAGCTGAAGGAGGCCCGGCAGGCCGTCGCCGCGGCCCGGTCGGCCGACCAGGCCGCGCAGAAGGACGTCGCCGCGCTGCAGGCCCGCATCGAGGCGCTGAACCTGACCCTGGCCAGCGCCGCCGACGGGGGCGAGACCCTGCTGGCGGCCGGTTCGGACGGCTCGCTGGACGGCGTGCTCGGCACGGTCGCCTCGCTGCTGACCGTCCGCCCTGGTTACGAGACGGCCGTCGCCGCCGCGCTCGGCAACGCCGCCGAGGCCATCGCGGTCGGTTCGCTGGACACCGCCGAAGCCGCGCTGGCGCTGCTGCGCGCGCGCGACGCGGGCCGTGCGGGGCTGCTCGTCGGCGGGGGAGCGGTGGCGGACTTCCCGCGTGTCGCGGGCGCCGACTACGCGATCGACGCGGTGACCGTGCCGGACGCCGTCGCGCCCGCGCTGCGGCACCTGCTGCGGGACGTGGTCGTGGCCGACGACGTCGCCGGCGCCGCCGCGCTCGTCCGCCGCGAGCCGTCGCTGCGGGCCGTCACCCGCGAGGGCGACCTGGTCGGCGCGCACTGGGCGCAGGGCGGCGCGGCGGGCGGCGCGCAGAGCCTGCTGAAGATGCGCGCCACCCTGGACCAGGCCACCGAGGACCTCGCCGCCGCCGAGACCGCCGCCGAGACCGCCGCGGACGCCCTCGCTGAGGCCGCCGAGGCCGAGCAGCGCGCCCAGGCCGCGCTGGACGCCGCGCAGGCCGCCGCCCAGCAGGCCCAGACCGGCGTCAACCAGGCGCAGGGCGACCTGGACCGGGTCCGCGCCCGGGTCCGCGAGTTCGACGCCCAGGCCGCCCAGGAGGCCAAGCGCGCCGCCCGGCTGGAGGCCGACGTGCGCGCCGCCCGGGGCGAGGTGGAGCGCCTCACCAAGGCCCTGGACGCCGCGACCGAGTCGCTGGAGCGCGACACGCAGGCCGCCGAGGAGCTGGCGATGCGCCTGGCCGAGTCCGAGGAGGCCGCCGAGGTCGCCGAGGAGGCCGGCTACGACACCGACCTGCGCGACGAGCTGAACGCGCGCGTCCAGGAGCTGCGCTCGGCCGAGATGGAGGCGCGGCTGTCGGTCCGCACCGCCGAGGAGCGCGTCCAGGCCATCGCGGGCCGCGCCGACGCGCTGGAGCGCGGCGCCCGCCGCGAGCGCGAGGAGCGCGCCCGCGCCGCGCAGCGCCGGGCCCGCCGCGAACGCCAGGCCAGGACCGCCGAGGCGGTGCTGGCAGGCGCCCGCACCGCGCTCGCGCGCATCGAGGTGTCGCTGGCCGCCGCCGTCGAGCAGCGCGAGGCCGCCGAGCGCGCCCGCGCCGCCCGCGACGCGGAGCTGAAGGTGGTGCGCGGCCAGGTCCGCGAGCTGTCCAGCACGCTGGAGCGGCTGGTCAACGTCGTGCACGGCAGCGAGGTCGCGCGCGCCGAGCAGCGGCTGCGGCTGGAGCAGTACGAGCAGCGCGCGCTGGAGGAGTTCGGCCTGGAGGTCGAGGCGCTGGTCGGCGAGTACGGCCCCGACCAGCCCGTCCCGCCCGGCCCCGAGGCCGCCGAGGACGCCGCGCCCGCCCCCTACCGGCGCGAGGAGCAGGAGAAGCGCGCCAAGACCGCCGAGCGGCAGCTGAACCAGCTCGGCAAGATCAACCCGCTGGCGCTGGAGGAGTTCGCGGCGCTGGAGGAGCGGCACGCCTTCCTCACCACCCAGCTGGAGGACCTGAAGAAGACCCGCCGCGACCTGCTGAACGTGGTCAAGGAGGTCGACGAGCGGGTGCAGCAGGTGTTCGCCTCGGCCTACGCCGACACCGAGCAGCAGTTCTCCCGGATCTTCGCCCGGCTGTTCCCCGGCGGCGAGGGCAGCCTGTCGCTGACCGAGCCCGAGGACATGCTCGCCACCGGCGTGGAGGTCTCGGCGCGGCCGCCGGGCAAGAAGGTCAAGCGGCTGTCGCTGCTGTCGGGCGGCGAGCGCTCGCTGGTCGCGATCGCGTTCCTGGTCGCGGTGTTCAAGGCCCGGCCGTCGCCGTTCTACGTGCTCGACGAGGTCGAGGCGGCGCTGGACGACACCAACACCCAGCGGCTGATCACCGTCTTCGAGGAGCTGCGCGAGTCGTCCCAGCTCATCATCATCACCCACCAGAAGCGCACCATGGAGGGCGCCGACGCGCTGTACGGCGTCAGCATGCGCGGCGACGGCGTCACCCAGGTGATCAGCCAGCGGCTGCGCGAGCACGAGCCCGCCTGACCCCTTCATGGGGAGACCCGGGACGAAAGGTGACGGTGTCCGGGGCGGCGGCGGGCGCCCGCGCCGGTAGCTTGCCGGTGTGGTGCCCTCCGGAACGGCCCGCCTGTCCGCGGTGGTGTGCGTGCTCGCCGTCGGCTCTACGGCGCACGGCTGCGCGGCGCGCGGCGACGCGCGGACGGCCGCCGCCCGCTTCGGCTGGGGCCGCCCGGTGGCGGCGGAGGATTTCCGCGGCCGCTCCCTGGACCCCCGCGACTGGGACGTCTACGACGGGCCCGGCCACGCCGGGAAGGGCCGCCGCTCGCCCCGCGCGGTCAGCGTCCGTGAGGGCGTCATGACGATCACCGGCAGGCGGAACGGCACCACCGGCGGGGTGGCCTGGCGGCGCGGCGCGCAGAAGTACGGCCGCTGGGAGGCGCGGATCCGGATGTCGCGCGGCTGCGCCTGCTACCACCCCGTCCTGCTGCTGTGGCCGACCCGCGGCGGTGGCGGCGTCACCCCGCGCGGCGAGAACGGGGAGATCGACTACGTCGAGACCGCCGACGACGGCCGCCGCGCCGCCACCTCCTTCTTCCTGCACGCCGGGACGGCCCGCAACGAGCGCGTCCGCGACACCCGCGTCCCGGCCGACCTCACCCGCTGGCACGCCTTCGCCGTCTCCTGGACGCCCCAGGGCGTCAGCGGCTACCTGGACGGCCGCCGCTGGTTCCACACCGGGGACCGGCGCATGCTGCCGGCCGGCGAGATGGGCCAGACGATCCAGCTCGACTGGTTCCCCGGCGAGCGCGGCCGGACCGCGCGCGGCGTCGACCGGGACGCCCCGGCGACCCTGCAGATCGACTGGATCAGGATGTACGCCCCGGATCGGTGACCCGATCGTGTCCGGTGCATGACCGCCCGTCTGGAAAACTGGGGTCGCTATGGAATACGTGATCCTCATCGCCGGGCTGGCCGCCCTCGCCGTCATCGTCGGCGGAGTGCTGTTCCTGCGGCCCTCCCGCCGCAAGCCGCGCCCGCCCGTGGAACCGTCGGAACGGCCCGCCGACATCCTGCCCGGAGGGGCCACCACCCTCCCCGAGGAGGAGCGCACGGCGCCGCCGGCCGAGCGCGCGCCACCGGCCGGGACCGTACCGGCCAGGCCCTCGGTCGAGATCGAGAAGCCGCCGCCCGGCGCCGGCCGGCTGGTGCGCCTGCGCGCCCGCCTCGCCCGGTCGCAGAGCGGCTTCGGCCGGACCCTGCTCGGCCTGCTGTCGCGCGACGTGCTCGACGACGAGGCCTGGGAGGAGATCGAGGACACCCTGATCGGCGCCGACATCGGCGTCTCGGTCGCCCGGCAGGTCACCGACGACCTGCGCACCCGGGTCCAGGTGCTCGGCACCCGCTCGCCCGAGGAGGTGCGGGCGATGCTGAAGGAGGAGCTGGTCAAGCAACTCGGCCCCGACTTCGACCGCTCCCTGCACGCCTCGCCGCACGGCACCCGGCCCGCGGTGCTGATGGTCGTCGGCGTCAACGGCACCGGCAAGACCACCACCTGCGGCAAGCTGGCCCGGGTGCTGGTCGGCGACGGCCGCACCGTGCTGCTCGGCGCCGCCGACACCTTCCGCGCCGCCGCCGCCGACCAGCTGGAGACCTGGGGCTCGCGCGTCGGCGCCCCGGTCGTGCGCAAGGGCGAGGGCGCCGACCCCGCCAGCGTCGCGTTCGACGCGGTCAAGCAGGGCATCGACGGCAAGGTCGACACCGTCATCGTCGACACCGCCGGGCGGCTGCACAACAAGGCCGGCCTGATGGACGAGCTCGGCAAGGTCAAGCGCGTCATCGAGAAGCAGAGCCAGATCGACGAGGTCCTGCTGGTGCTGGACGCCACCACCGGCCAGAACGGCCTGCAGCAGGCCCGCGTGTTCGCCGAGGTCGTCAACGTCACCGGCGTGGTGCTGACCAAGCTGGACGGCACCGCCAAGGGCGGCATCGTCGTCCAGGTGCAGCGCGAGCTCGGCGTGCCGGTCAAGCTCGTCGGCCTCGGCGAGGGGCCCGACGACCTGGCCCCGTTCGAGCCCGAGGCGTTCGTGGACGCCATCCTGGGGGACTGACCCCGGGCCGGAGCACCGGAGCGCCCCGTTCGCGACGATCGTCGCGAACGGGGCGCTTTGCCGTTTCCGGGAGGAAAAGCGACCGCGGCTTCATTCGCGTCGTCTGGCCGAGGTCGGCCACGGTATTTCGGGGCAAAGGCTTCCCTATCGCCGCCGTTTCCTTCGCAAAAGCGGGAATTGTGACTGGTGAGGTCTTCGAAACACGGGGGAAACATACGGAGGTGGGGTTTCACGCCGCGGAAACACAAGAGCCGTCCAGGCGAAACCGCCGCCCAAGAGTCTTCGGACATCTCACAGTTTCCGGCCGAGGAGGGCTCTCGCCACGATGAAGATCGATACCGGTGCCACCGCCTGGATGCTGGCGGCCACGGCGCTCGTGCTGCTGATGACGCCGGGCCTGGCGTTCTTCTACGGCGGCATGACGCGGGCCAAGGGCGTCCTCAACATGATGATGATGTCGTTCGGCAGCATCGTCAGCGTGACCGTCCTGTGGGTGCTCTTCGGCCACTCGATCGCGTTCACCGACAACGGCAGCTCGTTCGTCAACAAGTTCGTCGGCGGTTTCGACGCCGTCGGGCTGAAGGGCGTCGCCACCCAGGTCTCCGAGGGCCTGCTGAAGGACCAGTCCGACAACATCCCGACCATGGTGTTCTCGGCCTTCCAGCTGACCTTCGCGATCATCACCGTCGCACTGATCAGCGGCGCGATCGCCGACCGCGCCAAGTTCGGCGCCTGGATCACCTTCACCGTCGCCTGGGCGGCGCTGGTCTACTTCCCGGTCGCGCACTGGGTGTGGGGGACCGGCTGGCTGAACAAGCTCGGCATCGAGGACTTCGCCGGCGGCACCGTCGTGCACGTCAACGCCGGCGCCGCGGGCCTCGCCCTGGCGTTCGTGCTCGGCAAGCGCCGCGGCTGGCCGAAGGAGCCGATGCGCCCGCACAACCTGCCGTTCGTCCTGCTCGGCGTCGGCCTGCTGTGGTTCGGCTGGTTCGGCTTCAACGCCGGCTCGGAGCTGGCGGTCGACGGCACCACGGGCCTGGCCTTCATGAACACCCAGATCGCCGCCGCCGTCGCGGCCGGCGCCTGGATCGTGGTGGAGAAGCTGCGCGACGGCCACGCCACCACCCTCGGCATCGCCTCGGGCGCCGTGGCCGGCCTGGTCGCCATCACCCCGGCCTGCGGCTTCGTCGACCCCTGGGCGGCGGTCGTGCTCGGCCTGGTCGCCGGCGCCGCCTGCGCCTACGCGGTCGGCCTGAAGTACAAGCTCGGCTTCGACGACTCCCTCGACGTGGTCGGCGTGCACCTGGTCGGCGGCGTCATCGGCGCGGTCTCGCTCGGCTTCCTGGCCGCCTACCCGTTCCTGCCGGGCCAGCACAAGGGCCTGCTCTACGGCGGCGGCGCGCACCAGCTCGGCCTGCAGGCCCTCGGCCCGGTGGTCATCGGCCTGTACTCGTTCATCATGGCCTGGATCATCGGCAAGATCATCGACAAGGTGATCGGGTTCCGGATCGACGAGGAGAACGAGGTGGTCGGCATCGACGTCACCACCCACGCCGAGAGCGCGTACGATCTCGCTCCGGCACACGGCGGCGGCACCACGAGCGCCCTCAGTGCGGCGTCGGTCGCCGAGCGGAAGGTTGAGGCGGAGGCATGAGGCTCATCACGGCGATCATCAAGCCGTTCAAGCTGGACGAGGTCAAGGCGGCCCTGGAGGCCTTCGGGGTCAAGGGCCTGACCATCAGCGAGGCCAGCGGCTACGGCCGCCAGAAGGGCCACACCGAGGTCTACCGGGGCGCCGAGTACAAGGTGGACCTGGTGCCCAAGCTGCGGATCGAGGTGCTGGTCGAGGACGAGGACGCCGACGACATCATCGACGTCATCGTCAAGTCGGCCCGCACCGACAAGATCGGCGACGGCAAGGTCTGGGCCGTCCCGGTCGAGACCGTGGTCCGGGTCCGCACCGGCGAGACCGGCCCGGAAGCCCTGTAGGGAACCGCGTGACCCTCGCGCACACCGGCGGTACCACCGAAGCGGCCCGCGCAGCCCTGGCGGCTGCGCGGGCCGCCCGCGCCGAAGAGCTGGACCGCTGGCTCACCGGCCTCCTGGCCAAAGCCGCCGAAGCGGCCGCCCCGCCCGGCGACGCGGCCGAACCGTCCCCGGCCGGCGGCACCGGCGGCGGTCCCGCCGATGACGGCCTGCTGGACGGCATCGCGCTCGTCGCGGTGGGCAGCCACGCCCGGCGCGAGCTCACCCCCGGCGGGGACCTGGACCTGGTGCTGCTGCACCGGGACCGGGCGGGCATCGCCGAGATCGCCGACCGCCTCTGGTACCCGATCTGGGACTCGGGGCCGCGGCTGGACCACTCGGTCCGCACCGTCGCCGAGGCACGGGAGGTCGCCCGCACCGACATGAAGGCCGCGCTCGGCCTGCTGTCGGCCCGGCTGATCGCCGGCGACCCGGGCCTGGCGGCCGAGCTGCGCACCGCGGTGCCGGCCGACTGGCGCGCCGACGCCCGCCGCCGGCTCGGCGAGCTGGCCGAGCTCTGCCGGGCCCGCTGGGAGGCCCAGGGCGAGCTGGCCTTCCTGCTCGAACCCGACCTCAAGGAGGCCCACGGCGGGCTGCGCGACGTGCAGGTCATGCAGGCCGTCGGCGCCTCCTGGGTGGCCTCGGCGCCGGACGCGCGGGTGCGCGCCGCGCACGACCTGCTGCTGGACGTCCGGCACGCCCTGCACGAGGTCACCGGCCGCTCGTCCGACCGCCTGGTCCTGCAGGAGCAGGAGGCCGTCGCACGGCTCCTGGCCATGCTGGACGCCGACCAGCTGCTGCGCGCCACCACCGAGGCCGCGCGCACCGTCACCCACGCGGGCGAGCTGCTGTGGCGCCGCGTCGAGCGGTTCCGGGCGCCCCGGCGCGCCCCCGGCGGCGGCGTCGAGCGCCGCCCGGTCGGCGACGGCGCCGTGGAGCAGGACGGCGAGGTCGTGCTGGCCCGTAACGCCGACCTCAAGGACCCGGCGCTGCTGCTGCGCGTCGCCGCCGCGGCGGCGCACGCCGGCCTCCCGCTCGCCCCGGCCACCGTGGACCGGCTCGCCGAGCACGCGGCACTGCCCACCGCGCCCTGGCCCGCCGCGGCCCGCGACGCCCTGGTGTCGCTGCTCGGCGCGGGCCCGGCCGCCATCGGGGTCTGGGAGGCGCTGGACCAGGCCGGGGTGGTCACCCGGCTGCTGCCCGACTGGGAGCGCGTCCGCAACCGGCCGCAGCGCAACCCCTTCCACCGCTACACCGTGGACCGCCACCTGGTGGAGGCCGCCGCCGGCGCCGCCGCGCTCACCCGCGAGGTGGCCCGCCCCGACCTGCTCCTGGTCGGCGCGCTGCTGCACGACATCGGCAAGGGCTGGCCCGGCGACCATTCGGTCAGCGGCGCCGTGGTGACCCGCGACCTGGCCGCCCGCCTCGGCTTCCCGCCCGGGGACGTGGACGTCCTGGAGGCGCTCGTCCGGCACCACCTGCTCCTCCCCGAGGCCGCCACCCGCCGCGACATCACCGACCCGGCGACGGTCGAGGCCGTCATCGCCGCCGTCGCGTCGGTCCCCGGCCGCGAACGCGAGATCGTCGAGCTGCTGGCCGCGATCGCCGTCGCCGACGGCCAGGCCACCGGCCCGTCGGCCTGGGGCACCTGGAAGGGCCGCCAGGTCGCCGAGCTGGCCCGCCGCGCCATCGCCGCGCTGTCGGGCGGCACCCCGCCGCCCCCGCCCGCGCTGCCGCCCGAGCAGCTCGCGCTGATCCGCCACGACGGCGCCGCCGTCCGCGTCGCCGGCACCCGCATCACCATCGCCGCCCCGGACCGCGCGGGGCTGCTCTGGCAGGCCGCGGGCATCCTGGCCCTGCACCGCCTGGCCGTCCGCACGGCCCGCACCGTCTCGGCGGCCTCGCCCGGCGCGGCCGCGGCCAACGGCGGCACGGCCGTGCTGGACTTCACCGCCGTGCCCGAGTACGGCACGCCGCCCGACCCCGCCGCGCTCGAGGCCGACCTGCGCCGCATGCTCGCCGACCGGCTCGACGTGGCCGGCCGGCTGGAACGCCGGGCCCGGTCGGTCCGGGTCCGGCCCGGGGTGACCGTCGCGCCGCCCCGGGTCACCATCGTGCCCGGCGCCTCCGACATCTCCACGGTGATCGAGGTGCGGGCGCACGACCGGCCGGGGCTGCTCTGGCGGATCGGGCGGGCGCTCGGCTCGCTCGGCCTGCAGGTCCGGGGCGCGCAGGTCGACACGCTGGGCGCCGAGGCGGTGGACGTCTTCTACGTCGTGGACGCGGCGGGCCGCCCGCTCGGCGACGACCCCGCCACCCTGTCCGAAGTGCGGGAGAAGGTGCTGGAAGCACTGGGCTGAGGGGTTCGCCGGGCCGCTCCGGCGCGACGGGGCGGCTCGGGGCCGGCGACCCGATAGTCTGATAGACGATCCCAGAAGCTTTCCAAGGACGGGTCCAGACACGTGTTCGAGACGCTCTCCGACCGGTTGACGACGGTTTTCTCGTCGCTGCGCAGCAAGGGCCGGCTCTCCGAGGCCGACATCAACGCGACGGCCCGCGAGATCCGTGTCGCGCTGCTCGAGGCCGACGTGGCGCTGCCCGTCGTCAAGGACTTCATCGCGCAGATCAAGGAACGGGCGACCGGGGCGGAGGTCTCGCAGGCGCTCAACCCGGCCCAGCAGGTCGTCAAGATCGTCAACGAGGAGCTCATCAATATCCTCGGCGGCGAGACGCGCCGGATCCGGTTCGCCAAGAACCCGCCGACCGTCATCATGCTCGCGGGCCTGCAGGGCGCCGGCAAGACCACCCTGGCGGGCAAGCTCGCCCGCTGGCTGAAGTCCGAGGGCCACGCGCCGCTGCTGGTCGCGGCCGACCTGCAGCGCCCGAACGCGGTCCAGCAGCTGGAGGTCGTCGGCCAGCGCGCCGGGGTGCCGGTCTACGCGCCCGAGCCGGGCAGCGGCGTCGGCGACCCGGTGTCGGTGGCCCGCCGCTCCATCGACCAGGCCAAGCACGCCCAGCACGACGTCGTCATCATCGACACCGCCGGCCGCCTCGGCATCGACGCCGAGATGATGCAGCAGGCCATCGACATCCGCGACGCGGTCGGCCCCGACGAGGTGCTGTTCGTCGTGGACGCCATGGTCGGCCAGGACGCGGTCAACACCGCCCAGGCGTTCATGGACGGCGTCGGCTTCGACGGCGTGGTGCTCACCAAGCTCGACGGCGACGCGCGCGGCGGCGCGGCCCTGTCGGTCCGCCACATCACCGGCCGGCCGATCATGTTCGCCTCCACCGGGGAGAAGCTGGAGGACTTCAACGTCTTCCACCCCGACCGGATGGCCGGCCGCATCCTGGACATGGGTGACATCCTCACCCTGATCGAGCAGGCCGAGCAGGCGTTCGACGCCAAGCAGGCCGAGCGGATGACCACCAAGTTCGCCTCGGGTGAGGACTTCACCCTGGAGGACTTCCTCGAGCAGATGATGATGATCCGCAAGCTCGGGCCGATCGGCAACCTGCTCGGCATGATGCCCGGCATGGGGCAGGTCCGGGACCAGATCAGCAACATCGACGACAAGGACCTGGACCGGGTCGCGGCGATCATCCGCTCGATGACGCCGCAGGAGCGCGCCAACCCCAAGATGATCAACGGCTCGCGGCGGGCCCGCATCGCCAAGGGCTCGGGCGTGTCGGTCGGCGAGGTCTCCAGCCTGGTCACCCGGTTCTTCGACGCGCAGAAGATGGTCCGCCAGATGGCCGGCGGCATGGGCATCCCCGGCATGCCGGGCCGCCGCAAGGCCAAGCAGGCCGCCAAGCAGGCCAAGAACAAGAAGGGCAAGCAGCGCAGCGGCGACCCGCGCAAGCGCGCCGGCGCCCCCCAGCAGGCGGAGGAGCAGCCCGCCCTGGACGGCGCGCCGCAGGGCCTGCCGCCCGGCCTCGGCGGCCAGCTGCCCCCGGGCCTGGCCGGCCAGCTCCCGCCCGGCTTCCAGATGCCCGACCTCGGCAAGCTGCAGGGCCGCAAGAAGAAGTAGCCCGTCCCGCCCGGCCGCGCCCATTCCGGGCCGGCCGGGCGGCGACATGGCCGCGTGTCACCGCCTGATTGCGCTTTCACGCCGATCGTCTGGCACAATGACATGCTGGAAACCCCGGATTCGCCAAGGCGCCCTCTCTCGTCCTGTGCGGCCGGAGTCCATCGAACGGCCGGCAGCCGGTGTCCCCACCTGGTCCAGACCGTTCACCTGTATTCAAGTCTGGAGAACACCACACCCGTGGCAGTCAAGATCAAGCTCAAGCGTCTGGGGAAGATCCGGAACCCGCAGTACCGGATCGTCGTCGCCGATGCCCGCACCAAGCGTGACGGCCGGGCCATCGAGGAGATCGGGCTCTACCAGCCCAAGCAGGAGCCCTCGCTCATCCAGGTCGACTCCGAGCGGGCGCAGTACTGGCTCGGCGTCGGCGCGCAGCCGACCGAGCCCGTGCTGGCCCTGCTGAAGATCACCGGCGACTGGCAGAAGTTCAAGGGCGAGCCGGGCGCCGAGGGCACCCTGCGCGTGGCCGAGCCCAAGCCCGACAAGAAGGCCGTCTTCGAGGCCGCCGTCAAGGAGGCCCTCGGCGACGACGCGGGCGCCGCGGCGACCAAGGCCAAGTCCAAGAAGGCCGAGCCGAAGAAGGCCGAGGCCGCCGACGAGACCACCGAAGTCAAGAGCGAGGGCTGACGTGCTCGAAGAAGCGCTCGAGCACCTGGTGCGCGGCATCGTCGAGAACCCGGACGACGTCCAGGTTCGGGCGCGCCGCCTCAGGGGCGGCCGGGTCCTCGAGGTGCGCGTGCACCCCGACGACCTCGGCAAGGTCATCGGCCGTAGCGGGCGTACCGCTAAGGCCCTGCGCACCGTGATCAGCGCCCTGTCCGGGGGCCGTTACGTGCGCGTGGACCTGCTCGACGTCAACGAGGTCCGCTGACCATGTGGCCTCGTGCCGGCCTGGCCCCGCGGGGTCGCCGGCGATGAACGGGCAGCACCTGGTGATCGGCCGGATCGGCCGGCCGCACGGGATCCGCGGCGATCTCACCATCGATGTCCGCACCGATGACCCCGAGTACCGGTTCGCGCCGGGCTCGCGGATCGCCACCGATCCCGCGGCCGCCGGTCCGCTGGTCGTGGACGGGGCCCGCTGGCATTCGGGCCGCCTGCTCCTGCGCTTCGCCGGGGTCGACGACCGCACCGCCGCAGAGGAACTGCGCGGCGTCTGGCTCGTCGTCGACCCCGCCGACGTCCTCCCCTCCGACGACCCCGACGACTTCCACGACCAGGACCTGGTCGGGCTCGCCGTGGTCACCGCCGAGGGCGAGGACGTCGGCACCGTCACCGAGATCCGGCACCACGGCCAGGACCTGCTGGTCGTGCGCCGGGCCTCCGGTGGCGACGTCCTCGTGCCCTTCGTGGCCGCGATCGTCCCCGAGGTCGACCTGGCCGGCGGACGGCTCGTGATCGACCCTCCCCCCGGACTGCTCGACCCCTCATGAGACTCGACATCGTCTCGATCTTCCCCGACTACTTCGCCCCGCTGGAGCTGTCCCTGCTGGGCAAGGCCCGGCGCGCCGGGATCATGGACGTGCACGTGCACGACCTGCGGCAGTGGACCCACGACCGGCACAACACCGTCGACGACACCCCCTACGGCGGGGGTCCCGGCATGGTGATGAAGCCCGAACCGTGGGGTGAGGCGCTGGACACCATCGCGCCGGCCCCGGCGGCGCCGCGGCTCATCGTGCCGACCCCGAGCGGGCGCCCCTTCACCCAGGCCACCGCGGCCCGGCTCGCCGCCGAGCCCTGGCTGCTGTTCGCCTGCGGCCGCTACGAGGGCATCGACTCGCGCGTCATGGCCGAGGCCCGCACCCGGATGCCGGTCGAGGAGGTCAGCCTCGGCGACTTCGTGCTCGCCGGCGGCGAGGTCGCCGTCCTGGTGATGATCGAGGCGATCAGCCGGCTGCTGCCGGGCGTGCTCGGCAACACCGAGTCGGTCTCCGACGACTCCTTCGCGCCCGGCGCCATGGAGTCGCTGCTGGAGGGGCCCGTCTACACCAAGCCGCCGGTCTGGCGCGACCGGGCCGTCCCCGACATCCTGCTGTCGGGCAACCACGGCGCGATCGCCCGCTGGCGGCGCGACGAGGCGCTGCGCCGCACCGCCCGGCACCGCCCCGAACTGCTGGCCCGCCTGGACCCGGACGCGCTGGACAAGCGCGACCGGGCGGTGCTGGAGGAGGCCGGTTTTCCGGAGCGCGGCGAAGATATGGCACACTGAAGTGTTCCGTGCGCGTTGCCGCACGGTCTGAACAAGATCCGACTTCGCGCGGCGCGACGCCCCCACCCGAATCCTCCGGGGCCTCTCGACGTCCGCGTTCGACCCATGAGGAAGCCATGCACACCCTGATCCAGGAGATCGAGAACGCCGCGCTGCGCGGCGACCACCCGGACTTCCGCCCCGGTGACACCGTGCGCGTGCACGCCCGCATCACCGAGGGCAAGGTCACCCGTGTGCAGGTCTTCGAGGGCGTCGTGATCCGGCGTCAGGGCGGCGGCGCCCGCGAGACCTTCACCGTCCGCAAGGTCAGCAAGGGCGGCTACGGCGTCGAGCGCACCTGGCCGCTCAACACCCCGCACATCGAGAAGCTCGAGGTCGTCACCCGCGGTGACGTCCGCCGCGCCAAGCTGTACTACCTGCGCAACCTGCGCGGCAAGGCGGCGCGCATCAAGGAGAAGCGCGACTTCTGAGCCGCGGCACGGCCGTGACGCCCCGGAGACCCACCGTGGTCGCCGGGGCGTCGCCCGTTCCGGCGCGGTGCGCCCGCGACACGCCGCCGTGCGCGGTCTGAGCGGCCCCGCGCCGATAGGCTGGTCCACTGATGACAGACGAGGGTGATCGGAGAGACGTGCGTTCTGAGGCCGAGGGCGCGGTGCCCGAAGAGAAGGAGACCGTCACCTCGGCCGACGAGGACACCTCCGAGGGCAAGCGCGGGAAGAAGCAGGGCTCCTTCTGGAAGGAGCTGCCGGTCCTCATCGTGGTCGCGCTCGTCCTGGCGCTGGTCATCAAGGCGTTCGCCGTCCAGGCGTTCTACATCCCCTCCGGCTCCATGGAGAACACCCTCCAGGTCGGCGACCGCGTCCTGGTCAACAAGATCGTCTACCACACCCGCGACATCGCCCGCGGCGACATCGTGGTCTTCAACGGCCTGGACTCCTGGGACCCCGAGACCCAGGTCGCCCAGCCGACCAACCCCGTCGGCAAGGTGCTGCGCGCGATCGGCGGCGCCTTCGGCGTCGCGCCGAACGAGAAGGACTACATCAAGCGGGTCATCGGCATCCCCGGCGACACCGTCAAGTGCTGCGACGCGCAGGGCCGCGTGACGGTCAACGGCGTCCCGCTGGACGAGAAGTCCTACCTGTTCACCGATCCGGTCACCCATGAGCAGAACAAGCCGTCGGAGAGCAAGTTCGAGGTCACCGTCCAAAAGGGCCAGCTCTGGGTGATGGGCGACCACCGGGAACTGTCCTGGGACTCGCGCAACCACCGCGGCGACCCGGGGGGCGGCACCATCCCGGTCAACCGGGTGATCGGCCGCGCCTTCGTCATCGTCTGGCCGCTCGACCACCTCGGCGTCCTGCCGATCCCGGGCACCTTCGAGCAGCCGGGCCTGAAGGCGGCCGCGGCGCTGACGCCGGTGGTCCCGCTCGGCCTCGGCCTGGCCGCCGCGTCCCCCCTCGGCTACCTGTACCGGCGGTTCCGCCCGCGCGCGTGACCGGCGTGCGTGTCCGGTGCGTCCCGTCCGGGACGTACGCTGCGTGGCATGAAAGGCCGTCCCCTCCGCTTCACGCCGCGCCGTGACGCCGGGCTGTACGCCTACGAGCGGGCGCTCGCGCACGGCGGGTTCGCCCCGGTCGCCGGCGTCGACGAGGCGGGCCGCGGCGCCTGCGCCGGGCCCCTGGTGATCGGCGCGGCGATCCTGCCGCCCCGCCCGATCCCGGGCCTGGCCGACTCCAAGCTGCTCACCCCGGCCCGCCGCGAGGCCGTCTACGCCGAGATCGTCGACCGCGCCGTCGCCTGGAGCGCCGTCGTCGTCTCGAGCCGCGAGATCGACCGCTTCGGCGTGCACCGCTGCAACATCACCGGCATGCGCCGCGCCCTGGCCGCCCTGGACGTCCGCCCGGCCTACGTCCTCAGCGACGGCTTCACGGTGCCGGGCCTGGACGTCCCCGGCCTCGCGGTGATCAAGGGCGACCGCGTCGCGGCCTGCGTCGCGGCGGCCTCGGTGATCGCCAAGGTCACCCGTGACCGGATCATGACCGGCCTGCACGCCCGCTACCCCGGCTACGGCTTCGACGTGCACAAGGGCTACATCACCCGCGCCCACACCGCGGCGCTGGACGCGCACGGCCCCTGCGCCGAGCATCGCTTCTCCTACGTCAACGTGGGCCGCCTGGCCCGCGGCGCCCGGACGGACCGGGCCGGTTAGCGGGCGGAAAGGCCGGGGACCGCGCACCCTGGATCGGGCGGCGGCCCCCGGCGTGTCCCGGATGGTCTTCCGCTACTGGTCGTCGGCGTAGGCGCCGGGGGCCCAGTTGGGCACCCGCCGCTCGGGCCGGGGGGACTCCTGGAAGATCAGCAGGCCGTTGCGCATGACCCCGACCCGCGGCGCCCGGTGCGCCAGGGAGGTGTCGTGGGTGACCAGGATCATGGTCAGCCGGTACCGCTGCCGCACCTCCTCCAGCAGGTCGATGATGTCGTCGCGGGTGTCCTCGTCGAGGTTGCCGGTCGGCTCGTCGGCCAGCAGCACCCGCGGCTCCTTGGCCAGCGCCCGGGCGATGCCGACGCGCTGCTGCTGCCCGCCCGACAGCTCCGACGGCAGGTGGTGGCCGCGGTCGGCGAGCTTCACCGACCGCAGCGCCTCCTGCGCGCGCTCCCGGCGCTCGTCGGGGGAGAGCCCCAGCGGGACCAGGCCCGCCTCCACGTTCTCCTGCGCCGACAGGGTCGGGATCAGGTTGAACGCCTGGAAGATGAAGCCGATCGTGGTCGCCCTGATCCGGGTGACCTCGCTCTCCTTCATCCTGGTCAGCAGGTTCCCGTCGAGCTCGACGGTGCCCGAGTCGGGCCGGTCGAGCCCGCCGAGGACGCTCAGCAGGGTGCTCTTGCCGTGGCCGGTGCGGCCCTGGATGGCCAGGAACTCGCCGTCCTCGATCACCAGGTCGAGGGAGTCGAGCGCGGTGACCAGCTGATTGTTCTTCTTGAAGGTCTTGGTGACTGAGCTGAGCCGGTACATGTCGTCCTTTCCGGCGGTTCTAGGCGACCCGGCCGAGGGCCTCGGCCGGGCGCAGCCGCGCCGCCCGCCAGCCGCCGAACGAGCCGGCGACCAGGCCGCCGGCGATCGCCAGCAGGACCGCGAGCAGGATCGCCGACAGGGTCATCGGCGCGGTGAGGTGCACGGCCACGGTGTGGGTGCTCCCCGGGGCGACCCTGGTGTTGACACCGCCGCCGCTGATGGTGCTGACCTCCGGCGGCGCCGACCCGGGGTTCTCCGCGACGGTCGCCCTGAGCTCGGGCGCGAGCCACTCGACCAGCGCCGAGCCGGCGAAGCCGAGCGCGACGCCGAGGGCCGCGCCGATGATCCCGGTGATCAGGGCCTCGCCCATCAGCTGCAGGACGATCTGGCGGCTGCGCCAGCCGATGGCCTTCAGGGTGCCGAACTCGCGCACCCGCCGGGTGACCGCGGCCAGGGTCAGCAGGCTGGCCATCAGGAACGCCGCGGCCATCGAGGCGATCGCCAGCCACCGGCCGAGGTCCTTGGCCAGGCCGGCCGCGCTGGCCAGCGAGCCGCTGACGGCGCCGGCCAGGTTCGACGACGAGGTGACCGTCGCGCCGGGCACCAGCCTGGTGACGTTCTTCTGCACGGAGTCGAGCGCTGCGCCATTGGCGGCCTTCACATAGATGGTGGTGACCCGGCCGGCGAGGGTCTTCATCGACTGGAAGGACGACAGGGCCTGCGCCGGGCCGAGGGGGACGTAGATGTTGGGGGCGTTCTGGCCCTGGCCGGCCAGGCCGATCACCGTGAACCTCTTGTTGGCCAGGACCAGGACGGAGCCGACCTTGACCTTGTTGGCGGCCGCCCAGGCGGAGTCGACCACGGCGACCCTGGCCGCGGCGTCGGCGCCGGTGAACGACCGGCCCTTGTCGATCTTGACCGAGGCGTAGGGGCCGAGGCCCTGGTGCGCCACGTCCAGCCCGTTGACGGTCGTGCTGGTGGGGATCGGCAGGCTCTTGACGTCCTTGGCCGCGGCCAGGTTGATCTTGGTGTTGGTGAGGGTCAGCCCGCCGGCGGCGGCCTGCACCCCCGGCACCCTGGCGATGTCGGCGAGCTTGGCGGCGTCCAGGACGCCGAGCCCCATCGAGGGGCCGAGGAAGTCGTGGTGCTGCGGGGTGTCGGTCGGGGTGACGACCTTGCTGTTGTCGTCGGACTTGGGCGGGGCGGTGGTGACCGTGAGGTCGGTGCCGATGCCGTAGAGGCCGTGCAGCACGGCCACCTGCGCCTTCTGCACGCCGTCGGTGGCGGCGCCGACCGTCACCACCAGGCCCACGCCGACCGCGAGCCCGAGGGCGATCACGACGGCCTGGCGCTTGCGGCGGAGCAGCTCCCGCCGCAGGTACAGCAGGAAGAAGGAGGTGCTCATGACCCGGTACCCGGCCCGCTCTGCGTCCAGGCCTTCGGCGCCTGCGCCTTGCAGGCCCCGTTGACCGCGGCCTGGAACTCCTTGGACATCATGTCGATCCCGCTGCCGGGGCCGAGTTCCGACCCCGAGCCGTTGGGGTCGGGGAACTTGGGGAAGCCGTGCGCGCGCATGCACTTGGCGAAGGCGGCGGTGTAGCCGCCCTGCCCGTTGCCGCCGCTCTTCTGGTCGTTGGACTGCCCGTTCTTGGGGGGCTTGCCGCTGCCGTTCTGCTCCTGCTGCTGGTCGCCGGGCGCGCTGGAGGAGTTGGCGGACGGCGGCGAGGCCGACACGGCGGGGTCGTCCGACCCGCAGGCCGTGCCGAAAAGGAGCAGCCCGACCAGTGTCGCGAAGGGCGCGATACTCCTTGAAATGGTCCGATACCCGCGGGCGCTGGACATCCGTGCCTCCATCAGGGTGCTTTTCACTGAACTGGCACCGAAGCTACGGGGCGGCCGATACCGAGGCGGTAACAGCCGGAAGTTACGCTGGTGTTATCGGTCGTCTGACATATTGCCAAGGTGGAATCGGGATTCGCTCGGCGGCTGCGCACCAAGAGGACGGTCCGCCTCAGGCTCACCCTTTTGCAGGGGGCGCTGTTCCTCGTCTCCGGCGCCGGCACCATCGGCATCACCTACCTGCTGGCGTCCGCCCGGTTCCCCGAGCGGCTGACCCAGGGGCCCGCGGACGCCAGCGGCCGGGGGATCACCGGGTTCGGGCCGCTCCCGCCGCAGAACCCGGGCCAGGCGCAGCAGCGGACCGACGACCTGCACACCTTCCTCACCGAGTCCGGCCTCGCGCTGGCGATCATGGTGGTGCTCTCGCTCGGCCTCGGCTGGCTGGTGGCCGGGCGGATCCTGCGCCCGCTGCGCACCATGACCGCCAGCACCCACCGGATCTTCGAGGACAACCTGCACGAGCGCCTGCCCGTGGCCGGCCCCCGCGACGAGCTGTCGGAGCTCGGCGACACCATCAACGGGCTGCTGGCCAGGCTGGAGGCGGCGTTCGAGGCGCAGCGGCTGTTCGTCGCCAACGCCTCCCACGAGCTGAGGACGCCGATCACGGTCGAACGGGCGATCCTGGAGGTGGCCCTGGCCGACCCCGGGGCCACGGTCGGCTCGCTGCGGCAGGCCTGCGCGGAGGTGCTGGACAGCAGCCGCCAGCAGGAGCGGCTGATCGACGCGCTGCTGACCCTGGCGCGCAGCCAGCGCGGCCTGGGCCAGCTGGAGCAGTTCGACCTGGCCGCCGTCGCCCGCGGCGTCGTGGCGGCGGCCGAGCGGCGCCGCGGCCCCGGCACCCCCCGGCTGCGCGCCCACCTGGATCCGGCGGCCGTGGCCGGAGACCCCCGGCTGGTCGAGCGGATGGTGGTCAACCTCGTCGACAACGCCCTGCGCTACAACGTGCCCGGCGGGACGGTCGACGTCAGCGTGGAGACCGCGGACGGCCGGGCGTTCCTGTCGGTGCTCAACACCGGCCCCGTCACCCCGGCCGAGCAGATCGACCGCCTGCTCCAGCCGTTCCAGCGTCTCAAGGCCGGCCGCGGCGACGCCTCCCAGGAGGGGTTCGGCCTCGGCCTGTCGATCGTGGCGGCCGTGGCCAAGGCGCACGGCGCGGACCTGCGGGCGAGCCCGGGCCAGTACGGCGGCCTGGAGATCGAGGTCGGCTTCCCGGCGGTGAAGCCGCCCCGGGCCACCGCGCCCGCCCGCGACCGCGGCGCGGCGCAGGGGGCGCGATGAGGTCCGGGGCGGCCCCTGGCTCACCCGAGCAGGCGCAGGTCGACCGCGTCGCCCATCGCCTGGTAGCCGGCGGCGTTGGGGTGCAGGTGGTCGCCCCAGTCGTAGGCCTCCAGCAGGGACTGCGGGTGCTGCGGGTCGCGGACGGCCCGGTCGAAGTCGACGTGGCCGTCGAAGGCGTGCCCCGAGCGGATCCAGGCGTTGACCTTCTGCCGGGTCTCCTCGCCCGCCGCGCTGAAGAACGGCGAGCCCGCGATCGGGGTGAGCGTCGCGCCGATCACGCGCACGCCGCGGGCGTGCAGCCGCGCGATGATCTGCCGGTAGCGCCCGATGATCTCGGCGGCGGTGGCCGGCCGGTTCGGGGCGAAGCAGCCCTGGTCGGGCATCCGGCCGAAGCCGATGTCGTTCATCCCCTCGTGCAGGATGACCGCCTTGACCCGGGCCTGCGCGAGCACGTCGGGCCGCAGCCGCGCCAAGGCGTTCGCCCCGAAGCACGGCGAGTCGTGGAGCAGCCGGTTCCCCGCGACGCCCTCGTTGAGGACGGCGGCGGGGCGCTCGGCGCCGCGCAGCCGGGCGGCGAGCCGGTCGGTCCACCGGTCGTCGGCGTTGAAGTCGGCGCCGAACCCGTCGGTCAGGTCGTCGCCGAACGCCACGACCGCGCGGGTGGCCCGGTCGGGCCGCACGTCCACGCCCGACAGGAAGAACCAGTTGCCGCCCGAGTCGGTGAACGCCTGCCCGCCGGCCTGGGCGGCGAAGTCGCCCGTGCCGGAGAAGTAGGTGATCTGGTTGGCCAGGCTGTGGTTGGTGGTCGGCCCGGTGTCCTCCGGCAGGTAGATGCTGACGGCCAGGTCGGCGCCGCCCGCGGTGCGCAGCGGCACCGGGTCGGTGACGGCCTCGCCGCCCTTGGGGATCACCACGCCCCTGGCGCCGCGGAAGGTCGCCTCCAGCGGCGCGGCGGCGAGCTCGGCCTCGCCCTTGGGGACGCCGACCGTGACGTGCCCGACCTTCAGGTCGTGCTGCCCGTGCGCGTTGGTGATGTGCAGCCGGACCGCGCCGCCGCCGACGCTGGTGTGCACGATCTCGCGGACGGTCTGGTCCTTGAACCCCTTGACCAGCGGCTGGCCCGGGTCGAGCAGCTCGGGGGGCGGCGCGGCCGTCGCGCTGGCCGTCCAGCTGCCCACCCAGGGCGCTGAGGCGCCGGCGTGCGCGGCCGGCGCCGTGGCGAGGGGGGCCGCCAGGGGGGTGAGGAATAGCAGCGAGATTGCGCCGGCGCGCAACCGGGAAAACGTGACTAACATCGGCTCTCTCCTGAATTCCCGAGTGATGGTCACTGTGAAATCGATCCAGGCTAGCCAGTATTTTCGGACGCCGTCAATTGCATGACCAAAAGGGGTCGTCCAACTGCGGATAAATGGCAGTTGGACAGCTCGGACAATGATTGCCGGTGCCGGGGCCTTCGGATAGGTTAATCGCGACATTGAAGCGCGGAAAAACAGAAATGCCCGGTCCCGGTGCTGGAGGTGGCGTTTTATGCTCGGTGGTCCGGGCCCTGTGATGATGCGGGGGATGGGCGGCGATCCGTCGGTGATCCGCCAGAAGATCAGGCCGGGAACGGCGCGGCGCATCCTCCCCTACACCCGCCCCTATCGCGGCGCCATCGCGGTGCTGCTGCTCCTCGGCATGTGCGAGGCGGCCAGCACGGCGGCCACCCCGCTGCTGCTGAAGGTGACGATCGACGACGGGGTCCTGAAGAACGACGTGGACCTCGTGGTCTGGCTGGCCGCCGCGGTCGCCGGGCTCGCCGTCTTCGACGCCCTGTCGGGGATCTTCCAGCGGTTCCTGTCGGCGCGGATCGGGGAACGGCTGATCTTCGACCTGCGGACGAAGGTCTTCACCCATGTGCAGCGGCAGCCGATCGCGTTCTTCACCAGGGCGCAGACCGGCGCGCTGGTCAGCCGGCTGAACACCGACGTGATCGAGGCGCAGCAGGCGATGTCCTCGCTGCTGACGATGGTGGCCTCCAGCGCCCTGTCGCTGGTGCTGGTGCTGGTCACGATGTTCTACCTGTCCTGGCTGGTGACCCTGGTCGCCATCGTGCTGATCCCGTGCTTCATCTTCCCGACCCGGCTGATCGGGCGGCGGCTCCAGCGGTACACGCGGGAGGCGATGCAGCTCAACGCCGAGATGAGCTCGATGATGAACGAGCGGTTCAACGTCGCGGGCGCGATCCTGGTCAAGCTGTACGGGGACCCCGAACGCGAGTCGCGGCGGTTCCAGGACCGGGCCGCGCGGGTCCGCGACATCAACGTCAAGACGGCCGTGTACGGGCGGGTCCTGTTCGTGGCGATGACCATGCTGGCCTCGCTGGCGACCGCCGCGGTCTACGGGATCGGCGGCAGCCTGATCATCGACGGCCGGTTCCAGCTGGGCACCCTCGCGGCCTTCGCGGTGCTGCTCAACCGGCTGTACGGGCCGATCAACCAGCTGTCGACCGTCCAGCTGAGCGTGCTCACCGCGCTGGTCAGCTTCGACCGGGTCTTCGAGGTGCTGGACCTGCGGCCGCTGGTCGCCGAGCGGCCCGGCGCGGCCGCCCTGCCCGCGGGCGCGCCCTCGATCGAGTTCGAGCAGGTGGCGTTCCGCTACCCCACCGCCGAGGAGGTGTCGCTCGCCTCGCTGGAGTCGGTGGCGCTGCCGTCCTCCGAGCGCTCGGGGGCCGGCGCGGCGGTCCTGGACGGGGTCACCTTCCACGCCCCCGCGGGCAAGCTCACCGCGCTGGTCGGGCACTCGGGCGCGGGCAAGAGCACGATCACCCACCTGGTGACGCGGCTGTACGACCCGGTCGGGGGAGTGGTCCGGGTCGGCGGGGCCGACCTGCGCGAGGTCACCCTGCGGTCGCTGCGCGAGACCGTCGGCGTGGTCACCCAGGACGCGCACATGTTCCACGACACGATCCGCGGCAACCTGCTCTACGCCCGGCCGGAGGCATCGGAGGAGGAGCTCGTCCAGGCGTGCCGGTCCGCGCAGATCTGGGAGCTGATCTCCTCGCTGCCGCACGGCCTGGACACCGTGGTCGGCGACCGGGGCTACCGGCTGTCGGGCGGGGAGAAGCAGCGGGTCGCGCTGGCCAGGCTGCTGCTGAAGGCGCCCTCGGTGGTGGTGCTGGACGAGGCCACCGCCCATCTGGACTCCGAGTCCGAGGCCGCCGTCCAGCGGGCGCTGCACACCGCGCTCCAGGGCCGGACCTCGCTGGTGATCGCGCACCGGCTGTCCACGATCCGCGAGGCCGACCGGATCCTGGTGATCGACGGCGGGGCCGTCCGGGAGCAGGGCTCGCACGAGGAGCTGCTCGCGGCGGGCGGCCTGTACTCCGAGCTGTACCTCACCCAGTTCGCGGGCCAGGAGGACGGCGCCGCCGGCCTCGCCGCGGACGCCGTTCCCCTGCCCGCCGACGGCCCGGCCGCGGGCCACGTCGACGCCGCCCGCTGACCCGCCCGCCGACCGACGACGGATTCGCAAGGAGAGGAAGGCACCGTGGCCCAGCTGGAGGTAGAGGACCTGTGGCCGCTGTCGCCACTGCAGGAGGGGCTCCTCTTCCACGCCCTGTACGGCGAGCGGGACTCCGACGGCTACACGCTGCAGGCCGTCCTGGAACTGGACGGCCCGCTGGACCCGGCGGTGCTGCGGGAGTCCATGGCGGTGCTGCTGGAACGGCACGCCAACCTGCGCGCCGGGTTCCGCCAGCCGGCCGCGCTGGACCAGCCCGTCCAGGTGATCGCCAAGCGGGTCGAGCCGCCGTGGACGCAGGCCGACCTGTCGGGCCTCGCCGCCCCGGCCGCCGAGGCCGAGGCCGCGCGGCTCGCCGCCGCCGAGCACGCCCGCCGGTTCGACCCGGCCGTCCCGCCGCTGCTGCGCCTGCTGCTGGTGCGGTTCGGTGAACGGCGCCACCGGCTGGTGCTGTCGATCCACCACATCCTGCTGGACGGCTGGTCGCTGTCGGTCCTGCTCCGCGAGCTGTTCGCGGTCTACCGGGACGGCGGCTCGGCCGCCGGGCTCGGCCCCGTCCGGCCCTACCGGGACTACCTGGCCTGGCTGAACGCCCAGGACCGCGACTCCGCCCGCGAGGCGTGGCTGCGGGAGCTCGCGGGGGCGGACGAGCCGACCCTCGTCGCGCCCGCCGAGGCCGCGCCCGGGCGAGCCGCGGCCGCGCAGGCCGCGGCCGTGGAGCCGGGCCGGGTCCGTTTCACGGTGACGCCCGGGCTGACCGCCGCGCTGCGCGCCACGGCCCGCGAGCACGGCCTGACCCTCAACACGGTCGTGCAGGGCGCCTGGGCGATGCTCGTCGGCAGGCTCGCGGGACGCCGCGACGTCGTGCTCGGCGCGATGGTCGCCGGGCGCCCGCCGGAGCTGCCCGGGGTGGACCGGATGCTCGGCCTGTTCGTCAACACGGTGCCCGTCCGGGTGGCGCTGGACCCCGGGCGGCCCGCCGCGGACGTCCTCGCCGAGCTCCAGGACCGGCAGGCGGCGCTGATGGCGCACCAGTACCTGGGGCTGGCCGAGATCCAGCGGTTCGCGGGCCCCGGAGCCACCTTCGACACGCTGTTCGCCTACGAGAGCTATCCCGGCGGCGGCCCCGGCGGCGACGACGGCGGTCTGCGCGTCACCCCCGCCATCGGCGGGCTCGAGGCCACGCACTATCCGCTCAGCCTGACCGTGCTGCCGGGCGAGAGCCTGGGGTTCCGGCTGACCTATCGCCCCGACGTCGTCGCCGAGGACACCGCAGAGGGTTGCGCCCGCTGGCTGACCCGGCTGCTGGAGCAGTTGGCCGAGCGCCCTGACGCCCCGGTCGGCGCGTTCGGGGTGCTCGACGAGGCCGACCGGACGACGATCCTGCGGGACTGGAACGACACGGCGGTCCCGGGCGGGCCGCGGACCCTGGTGGAGGCGTTCGCCGAGCGGGTGCGCGCGCACCCCGGCGCGGTGGCCGTCACCGGGCCGGACGCCCGGTTCACCTACGCCGAGCTGGACGCGGCCGCCGACCGGGTCGCGGCCCGGCTGGCGGCTGCCGGAGTCGGCGCGGGGGACCGGGTCGGGGTGGTGCTGGGCCGCTCGGCCGCGCTGGTCTCGGTGCTGCTGGGCGTGGTCAAGGCGGGTGCCGCCTACGTCCCGGTGGACCCGGAGTGGCCGGCCGCGCGCGCCGAACGGGTGCTGGCCGAGGCCGGCCCCGCCGTGGTCGTCGACGAGGGCTGGGAGTTCGGCGGCGGGTCGCCCGCGCCGTCCGCGGCCGAGGTGCACCCGGACGATCTGGCTTATGTGATGTTCACGTCGGGGTCGACGGGGGTGCCGAAGGGTGTCGCGGTCACGCATGCGGGTGTGGTGGCGCTTGCGGCGGATCGGGCGTGGACTTCGGCGGAGCGGGTGCTGTTCCACGCGCCGCATGCGTTCGACGCCTCTACCTGGGAGTTGTGGGTTCCGCTGTTGTCGGGTGGGACGGTGGTGGTGGCTCCGCCGGGGCGGATGGACGCGTCGGTGCTGGCGGGTCTGGTGGCCGAGCATGAGCTGACAGCGGTACATGTCACGGCGGGCTTGTTCGGGGCGCTGGCCGAGGAGGCGCCTGGCTGCTTCGCGGGTCTGGCCGAGGTGCTGACCGGCGGCGACGCCGTGAGCGCGGCGGCGGTGGAGCGGGTGATGGAGGCGTGCCCGTCGCTGTCGGTACGGGAGCTGTACGGGCCGACCGAGATCACGATGTGCGCGACCTCGTTCGCGCTACAGCCGGGCGAGCGGGTGCCCCGGGTGCTGCCGATCGGCCGCCCCCTGGACGGCACGCGCGCCTACGTGCTGGACGGCTTCCTGCAGCCCGTCCCGGTGGGCGTGGTCGGTGAGCTGTACCTCGCCGGAACGGGAGTGGCGCGCGGCTACTGGGACCGGCCGGGACCGACGGCGGAGCGGTTCACGGCCTCGCCGTTCGGTCCTGGCCGGATGTACCGGACGGGTGACCTGGCGCGCTGGACGCCTGAGGGCGAGCTGGTGTTCGCCGGCCGGACCGACGACCAGGTGAAGATCCGCGGTTACCGGGTCGAACCGGGCGAGGTCGAGGCCGTCCTCGCCATGTCCGCCGGGGTGACGGACGCGCTCGCCCTCGTCCGCGAGGACCGCCCCGGCCACAAGCGGCTCGTCGCCTACGTGGTCGGCGGCCCGGAACTCGACCCCGCCGTGGTCCGCGAGTTCGCGGCCGGGCTGCTGCCCGACTACATGGTCCCGGCGGCCGTGGTCCGCCTGGACGAGCTGCCCCTCACCGCCAACGGCAAGATCGACCGGGCCGCGCTGCCCGCTCCCGGCTTCGCCGGCACCGAGGGCCGGGCGCCCGCCAACGCCACCGAGGCGACCCTGTGCGAGCTGTTCGCGGGGGTGCTGCGGCTGGAGAAGGTCGGCGTGGACGACGGGTTCTTCGACCTCGGCGGCGACTCGATCATGTCGATGCAGCTGGTCGCCCGCGCCCGCAAGGCCGGGATCGTCATCACCGCCCAGGACGTCTTCGAGCTGAAGACCCCCGCGAACCTGGCCGTGGCGGCGGCGGGCACCGAGAGCCCCGAGCCGGAGCCCGCGCGCGCCGACGAGGGCTCCATCCCGCTGACCCCCGCCATGCACTGGGTGGCGGAGCGGGCCGGCCGCGCGGGCCTGGACCGCTTCGCCCAGTCCGCGCTGGCCAGGGTGCCCGCGGGCCTGGACCGGACCGCGCTGGAGGGCGCGCTGCGCGCCGTCGCCGCCCATCACCAGACCCTGCGGGCCCGGCTCGTGGCCACCCCCGCCGACCGGCCCGCCGAGTGGCGGCTGGAGGTGGGCGAGGAGGTCCCCGGCGACCTGCTCGCCCGTGTCGACGCGACCGGCCTCGACACGGCCGGGCTCGCCGCCGCCGAGGAGCAGCGGGCCGCGGACCGGCTCGACCCGGCCGCGGGCCGGATGCTGCAGGCCGTCTGGTTCGACCGGGGCCCCGCCGAACCCGGCGGCCTGCTGCTCGTCGCGCACCACCTGGTCGTCGACGCCGTCTCGTGGCGGATCCTGCTGCCCGACCTCGCCGCCGCCTACGCCGCGATCGCCGCGGGCGCGGCCCCCGCGCTGGAACCGGCCGGCACCTCCTTCCGCCGCTGGGCGCAGGCGCTCGCCGAGACCGGCCCCGGCCGGGACGCCGAGCTGCCCGCCTGGCACGCGCTGCTGGAGGGGGCCGAGCCGCTCGGCACCCGGCCCCTCGACCCGGCCCGCGACACCGCCGCGTCCATGCGGCACCTGGACGCGTCCGTTCCCGCGGACGTCACCGCGGCCCTGCTGACCACGGTGCCCTCCGCCTTCCACACCGGGATCAACGAGGTGCTCCTGACGGGGCTGGCCCTGGCGGTCGCCGAGTGGCGGGAGCGGCGCGGCGGCGCCGCGGGCGCGCTGACCGTCGACCTGGAGCGGCACGGCCGGGAACCGCTGCCCGGCGCGGCCGACCTGTCGCGGACCGTCGGCTGGTTCACCGCGCTGCACCCGGTCCGGCTCGACCCGGGACCGGTCGACCCGGCGTCGGCCCGGACGGGCGGCCCGGACGCCGGCCGGGCCCTGAAGCGGATCAAGGAGGGGCTGCGCGCCGTCCCCGGCGACGGGCTCGGCCACGGCGTGCTGCGGCGGCTGGGCCGGGCGCCCGGCCTGCCGGACCCGCAGATCGGCTTCAACTACCTGGGCCGGGTCGCGGCCGGCGCGGCGGCGGAGGACTGGCAGCCGACCGCGTTCGGCGGCGCCATGGACGACCGGATGCCCGCCGCCCACGCCCTGGAGGCCGGCGGCATCGTCCGCGACGGCGCCGGCGGCCCCGAACTCACCCTCACCCTGTCGTGGCCCGGCGCGCTGCTGGAGGAGCACCAGGTCCGCGAGCTGGCCGACGGCTGGGCGGCGATGCTCGCCGGGCTGGCCGCGCACGGCGCGGCCCCCGGCGCGGGCGGCCGGACGCCGTCGGACCTCCCGCTGGCCGGGCTCGGCCAGGAGCAGGTCGAGGAGCTGGAGACCGCCGTCCCCGCGCTGACCGACGTGTGGCCGCTGTCGCCGCTCCAGGAGGGCCTGTTCTTCCACGCCCTGTACGCCGAGGACGCGCTCGACGCCTACTCGGGCCAGGGCATGCTCGGCCTGGACGGCCCGCTCGACCCGGCCGTGCTGCGGGCCGCGGGCCAGGCGCTGCTGGACCGGCACGCCAACCTGCGCACCGGGTTCCGCCAGCTCGCCGATCTCGACAAGCCCGTCCAGGTGGTCGTCGACCGGGTCGAGCTGCCGTGGCGGGAGGCCGACCTGTCGGACGCCGCGGATCCCGAGGCCGCCGCCGACCGGCTCGCCGCCGAGGAGCTGGCGCTCGGGTTCGACCCCGCGCGCCCGCCGCTGCTGCGGTTCCTGCTGCTGCGGTTCGGCCCGCGCCGCCACCGGCTCGTCCTCACCAACCACCACATCCTGATGGACGGCTGGTCGCTGCCGGTCTTCCTGCGCGAGCTGACCGCCCTGTACGAGGCGGGCGGCGACCCGGCCGCGCTGCCCCCGGCGCCCCCTTACCGCGACTACCTGTCCTGGCTCGGCCGCCAGGACGCCGACGCGGCCCGCCAGGCGTGGGCCGCCGAGCTCGCCGGCCTCACCGAACCGACCCTGATCGCACCCGCCGACCCGGCCCGGCTCCCGGTGGTGCCGGAACGGGTGCTGGCCAAGGCGGGCCCGGAGCTGGCCGCCGGGCTGAAGGAACTGGCCCGCGAGCACGGCCTGACCCTCAACACGGTCGTGCAGGGCGCCTGGGCGCTGCTCGTCGGCCGGCTGACCGGCCGGGACGACGTGGTGTTCGGCGCGGTCGTCGCCGGCCGCCCGCCCGAGCTGCCCGGCATCGAGGACATGCTCGGCCTGTTCGTCAACACCGTGCCCGTCCGGGTGCCGCTCGACCCCGCCGAGAGCCTGGCCGGCATGCTGACCGGACTCCAGGGCCGCCAGACCGCGCTGATGGCGCACCACCACCTCGGCCTCGGGGAGATCCAGCGGCTGGCCGGGCCGGGCGCGTCCTTCGACCTGCTCGTCGCCTACGAGAACTACCCCTACGACCCGGCTGCGGAGCGGCCCGCCCCGGACGACACCCTGCGGATCAGCCCGGCCGGCGGCCGCGACTCCACGCACTACCCGCTGACGCTCGCGGTGATGCCCGGCGACACCGATCTCGGCCTGCGGTTCACCTACCGGCCCGACCTGTTCGACGAGGCCACCGTGCACGGGTACGCGCAGGCGCTGCTCCAGGTGCTGCGGACCGTCGCCGGCGACCCGGCGCGGCCGGTCGGGCGGGTCGACGTCCTCGGGCCCGACGGCCTCGAGCGGGCGCTGGAGCACTGGAACGCCGCGCCCGCCCCGCGGGCGGGCACCACGATCGGCGCGGTGTTCGCCGAGCGGGTCGCCGAGCGGCCGGACGCCGTCGCGGTGACCGACGGCGCCACTACGCTGACCTACGCGGAGCTGGACGCGGCCGCCGACCGGGTGGCCGCGGGGCTGGCCGGGGCGGGCGTCACGCGCGGCGACCGGGTCGGGGTGCTGCTCGGCCGCTCGCTCCGGCTGGTCACGGTGCTGCTGGGCGTGGTCAAGGCGGGTGCCGCCTACGTCCCGGCCGATCCGGAGTGGCCCGACGCCCGTGTCGGCGCCGTCCTGGACGGGATCGACGTCGTGGTCGACGAGGGGTGGGAGCCCGGTGCGGGACTGACCGGCCCGGCCGCCCGCCCGGACGATCTGGCTTATGTGATGTTCACGTCGGGGTCGACGGGGGTGCCGAAGGGTGTCGCGGTCACGCATGCGGGTGTGGTGGCGCTGGCTGCGGATCGGGCGTGGGGTTCGGTGGAGCGGGTGTTGTTCCATGCGCCGCATGCGTTCGACGCCTCTACCTGGGAGTTGTGGGTTCCGCTGTTGTCTGGTGGGACGGTGGTGGTGGCTCCGCCGGGGCGGATGGATGCATCGGTGCTTGCGGATCTGGTGGCCGAACATGAACTGACAGCGGTACATGTCACGGCGGGCTTGTTCGGGGCGCTGGCCGAGGAAGCACCTGGTTGCTTCGCGGGTCTGGCCGAGGTGCTGACCGGCGGCGACGCCGTGGACGCCGTGGCGGTGGAGCGGGTGATGAGCGCGTGCCCGTCGCTGTCGGTGCGGGAGCTGTACGGACCGACCGAGATCACGATGTGCGCCACCACCCTCTCGCTGCGGCCAGGCGAACCGGTTCCGTCCGTACTGCCGATCGGCCGCCCCCTGGACGGCGCGCGCGCCTACGTGCTGGACGGCTTCCTGCGGCCGGTGCTGCCCGGAGTGGCCGGCGAGCTGTACCTCGCCGGCTCCGGAGTGGCGCGCGGCTACTGGGGGCGTCCCGGCCAGACGGCCGAACGGTTCGTCGCCTCGCCGTTCGGTCCTGGCCGGATGTACCGGACGGGTGATCTGGCGCGCTGGACGCCCGAGGGTGAGCTGGTGTTCGCCGGCCGGACCGACGACCAGGTGAAGATCCGCGGCTACCGGGTCGAACCGGGCGAGGTCGAAGCCGTCCTGGCCCGGCATCCGGACATCGCCCGGGTCGCCGTCGTCGCCCGCGAGGACCACCCCGGCCACAAGCAGCTCGTCGCCTATGTGGTCGGCGCGGAAGACCAGGACGCGCTGCGCGCGTTCGCTGCGGAAAACCTTCCCGGCTACCTGATACCCGCGGCGTTCGTCCCGCTGGCCGAGCTGCCGCTGACCGCCAACGGCAAGATCGACCGCGCGGCCCTGCCCGCCCCCGGGTTCACCGGCGCGGCCGAGGCGCGCGAACCGTCGGGACCGGTCGAGACCGCGCTGTGCACGCTGTTCGCCGAGGTGCTCCGCCGCGACCGGGTCGCCGTCACCGACGGCTTCTTCGACCTCGGCGGCGACTCGATCATGTCGATGCAGCTGGTCGCCCGCGCCCGCAAGGCCGGGATCGTCATCACCGCGCAGGACGTCTTCGAGCACCGCACCCCCGAGCTGCTGGCCCTGGTCGCGACCGGCGACCCGGCGGCCGGCCCCGCCCCCGCCGACGCCGGGACCGGCCCGGTCCCGGCGACCCCCGCGATGCTGCGGCTCGCCCGCAGGACCGGCCGCGCCGGGCTGCGGGACTTCGCCCAGTGGCTCCTGGCGGCCGCCCCCGCCGGGCTGACCGCCGAACGCCTGGAGCGGGCCGTCCGCACCGTCGCCGACCACCACGACGCGCTGCGCGCCCGGCTGGTCGTCCCCGACGAGCAGGACCCCGCCACCTGGACGCTCGACGTGCGGCCCCCCGGGGAACCGGCCGGCCCGCTGGTCACCAGGGTCGACGCCGCCGCCCTCGACGACGACGCGCTGCCCGGCCTGGCCGCCGGGCACGCCAGGACCCTCGACCCCGAGGCCGGCGTGATGTTCCGGGCCGTCTGGCTCGACCGCGGTCCCGGCCTCCCCGGACGGGTGCTGCTGGTCGTCAGCCACCTGGTCGTCGACGGCTACTCCTGGCGGATCCTGCTGCCCGACCTGGCGGCCGCGGTGAACGGCGAACCCCTCCAGCCGGCTGGCACCTCCTTCCGCCGGTGGGCCGGTCTCCTTCCCGCCGCGGACCCGCCGGAGCCGGTGGCCGCGCCGCTCGGCGGCAGGCCGCTGGACCCCAGGACCGACAACGCCGCGTCCATGCGGCGGCTGACCGTGCGGGTGCCCGCCGAGGAGTCCGAGGCGCTGCTCACCACGGTCCCGGCGGCGTTCCACACCGGCGTCGACGAGGTGCTGCTCACCGGCCTGGCCGTCGCGGTCGCCGCCTGGCGGCCGGGGCCGGTGACCGTGGACGTCGAGGGGCACGGCCGCGAACCCCTCGCCGACGGCATGGACCTGTCCCGCACCGTCGGCTGGTTCACCGCCCTGCGCACCCTCCGCCTGGACCCCGGGCCCGTCGACCTGGCGGAGCTCCTGGCGGGCGGCGAACCGGCCGCGCGGGCCGTCAAACGGGTCAAGGAGCAGGCCCGCACCCCGGTCGCCGCCACCGCGGAGATCGGCTTCAACTACCTGGGCCGGGCGGCCGAGGGCGGCGGCGACCCCGGCGGCTGGGCGCAGCTCGCCCTCGGCGGGTACGCCGACGACCGGACCCCCGCCACGCATGCCCTGTCCGCGAGCGGCACCGTCCGCGACGGCGAGCTGACCCTGTCCCTGTCCTGGCCGGGCGGGCTGCTGGACGAGGCCGTCCCCCAGGGCGTCGCGGACGCCTGGGCGGCGGCACTGACGGGCCTGGCCCGCTCCGCCGCCGCCGGCGGCCACACCCCCTCGGACTTCCCGCTGGTCGACCTCACCCAGGACGAGGTCGCCGAACTCGAGGCCGCCCACGCCGGGCTGGCCGAGGTGTGGCCGCTGTCGCCGCTGCAGGAGGGGCTGCTGTTCCACGCCGTCTACGACTCCGCCGACACCGACGTCTACGCCGGGCAGCACGTCCTGGACCTGCGCGGGCCGCTCGACCCGGCCGCCCTGCGCGCCGCCGGGCAGACCCTGCTCGACCGGCACGCGCCCCTGCGCGCGGCGTTCCGGCAGCTCGGCGACCGCACCGTCCAGGTGATCTGCGAGGGCGTCGCGCTGCCCTGGCGCGAGGAGTCCGCGGACCTCGCCGGCGTCCCGGCGCTGGCCGCCGCGGAGCTGGCCGCGGGCTTCGACCCGGCCGAACCGCCGCTGATCCGCTTCCTGCTGGTCCGGGTCGCCGCCGACCACCACCGGCTGGTCATCACCAACCACCACCTCGTCCTGGACGGCTGGTCGCTGCCCCTGCTCAAGCGCGAGCTGTTCACCCTCTACCGCGAGGGCGCCGCCCACCTGCGGCCCGTGCCGCCCTACCGGAACTACCTGGCCTGGCTCGGCGACCGCGACACCGAGACGGCCCGGACGGCCTGGCGGGCCGAGCTGGCGGGCCTGGAGGAACCGACGCTGGTCGCCGAACCCGACCCGGCGCGCGCCCCCGTCGTCCCCGAGGAACTGCAGAACCGGGCCGCCCCCGGCCTCACCGCGGCGCTGCGCGCCCTGGCCAGGAGCCGCGACCTCACCGTGAACACGCTGGTCCAGGCCGCCTGGGCGCTGGTCCTGGCGCGGCTGTCGGGACGCGGCGACGTGGTGTTCGGCGCCGTGGTCGCGGGCCGGCCGCCCGAGCTGCCCGGCGTCGAGGACATGCTCGGCCTGTTCATCAACACCGTCCCGGTCCGGGTGCCGCTCGACCCCGCGCAGCCGGTCGCCGGGCTCCTCGCCGACCTGCAGAAGCGCCAGTCGGCGCTGATGGACCACCACCACGTCGGGCTCGCGGAGATCCAGCGGCTGGCCGGGCCCGGCGCGGTCTTCGACACGCTGCTGGCCTATGAGAGCTTCCCGGCGGAGGCGGCGCCGGGCGGCGAGGCGCTCCGGGTCGCCCCCGCCGGCGGCCGCGACGCCACCCACTACCCGCTGACGCTGGCGATCAGCCCCGGCGGCGAACGGCTCGGGGTGCGGCTGACCTACCGGCCCGACCTGTACGACCGGGACGCCGCGCAGCAGATCACCGACCGGCTCCTGCGGGTGCTGGAGCAGTTCACCGCGGCGCCGGACGCCCCCGTCGGCAGGATCGGTGTGCTCGATGCCGCCGAGCACGCCCGGCTCACCGCGCCCGCGCCGGCCGCGCCCCTGCCCGGCGACACCGTCATCGGGCTGTTCGAGGACAGGGCCCGGCTGACCCCCGGCGCCGTCGCGGTGACCTCCGCCACGGGCGACCTCACCTACGCCGCCCTCGACCTGGCCGCCGGCCGGCTGGCCGCCCGCCTCGCCGCCCTCGGCGCGCGGCCCGGCAGGATCGTCGCGATCGCGCTGCCCCGCTCGGCCGAGACCGTCGTCGCGGTGCTGGCCGTCCTCAAGAGCGGGGCGGCCTACCTGCCGATCGACCCCGACCACCCCGCCCCCCGGGTGGCGTTCATGCTCGCCGAGGCCGGCGCGGTCGCCGTGGTCTGCACCAAGGCCACCGGGGGCCTGCCGGACGACGCCGTCCGGCTCGTCCTGGACGACCCGGCGGCCGGCCCCGGCGCCGGCGGCCCCGCGCCGACCCCGCCGCGGCCCGCCGACCCCGCCTACGTCCTGTACACCTCGGGCTCGACCGGCCGGCCCAAGGGCGTCGTGGTCGAGCACCGGTCGGTCGTCAACTACCTGGCCCACGCCGCCGAGCGGTACACCGCCGTCCGCACCGGGGCCCTGCTGCACTCGCCGCCCGCGTTCGACCTGACCGTGACCGCGCTGCTCGGCCCCCTCGTCACCGGCGGCCGGGTCGTGGTGGGCGACCTGGACGCCCCCGGCGCGCCCGGCGGCCCGCTGATGGTCAAGCTGACCCCCAGCCACCTGCGGCTGTTCCCCGAGCCGCCGCTCCCCGTCCGCGACCTGGTCGTCGGCGGCGAGCAGCTGACCGGCGACCTCCTGCGGCCCTGGCGGGCGGCGCTGCCGGACCTGGCGATCGTCAACGAGTACGGCCCGACCGAGGCGACCGTCGGCTGCGCCGAGTACCGGATCGGGCCGGGCGACGAGCCCGGCGACGGGGTGGTGCCGATCGGCCGCGCCCTGCGCAACGCGGCGCTGTACCTGCTGGACGGCTTCCTGCACCCCGTCCCCGACGGGGCCGCCGGCGAGCTGTACATCGCGGGCGAGGTCCTGGCCCGCGGCTACCTGAACCGGCCCGGGCTGACCGCCGGGCGGTTCGTCGCCTCACCGTTCGGCCCCGGCCGGATGTACCGGACGGGCGACCTGGCCCGCCGCGACGCCCGGGGCGACCTGGTCTACCTCGGCAGGGCCGACCACCAGGTCAAGGTCCGGGGCTTCCGGATCGAGCCGGGGGAGGTCGAGGCCGTCCTGGCCGGCCACCCCGACGTCTCCGGCGCCGTGGTCGTCGCCCGGGACGACCGGCTGATCGCCTATGTCGTCCGGGAGGGCGAGGCGGACCTGCGGGCCTTCGCCGCGGCCGCGCTGCCCGCCGCGATGGTCCCGGCGGCCGTCGTCGACCTGGCGGAGTTCCCGCTGACGGTCAACGGCAAGCTCGACCGGGCCGCGCTGCCCGCCCCCGACTTCACCGGCCGCGCCGCGGGCCGCGCACCGGCCGGCCCGGTCGAACGCCTGCTGTGCGAGCTGTTCGCCGAGGTGCTGCGGCTGGACTCGGTCGGCGCGGACGCCGGGTTCTTCGACCTCGGCGGCGACTCCATCGTCTCCATGCAGCTGGTGGCGCGGGCCCGCAAGGCGGGGCTGCTGTTCACCCCCCGCCAGGTGTTCGAGCGGCGCACCCCCGAGCAGCTCGCCCTGGTCGCCACCCGGTCGGCCGCCGCGCCCGCCGCCGACGACCCGGCCGGCCGGGTCCCGCTGACCCCGATCATGCGCTGGATCGCCGGCCACGCCGGCGCCGGGCCCCTGACCGGCCGCTTCGCGCAGTCGGCGACCCTGGAGGTCCCGCCGGGCCTGGACCCGGACGCCCTCGGGGCGGCGCTGACCGCGCTGACCGGCCTGCACCCGGTCCTGCGGGCCCGGCTCGTCCGCGACGACCCGGCCGACCCGGCCACCTGGGCGCTGGACATCCCGGCCGAGGCCCCCGCCGCCGAGGTGGGCCGGGTCGAGGCCGCCGGGGTGCCCGAGCGGGACCTGCCCGCGCTGCTCGCCGCCGAGGGCCGGGCCGCCGCCGAGCTGCTGGACCCCGCCGCGGGACGCCTGGTGCGGGCGGTCTGGCTGGACCGGGGGGAGGCGCCCGGCCGGGTGCTGCTGGTCGTGCACCACCTGGCCGTCGACGGGGTGTCGTGGCGGATCCTGCTGCCCGACCTGGAGGCCGCCTACGCCGGAGCCGCGCCCGACCCGGCCGGGACCTCGTTCCGGCGGTGGGCGCTGCTGGCCGCCGCGCAGGCCGGGGAGGCCGCGCGGGAGGCCGAGCTGCCGGCCTGGCGCGACATCCTGGCGCCCGGCGCGCTCGGCGTCGGGGACCGGCCGCTCGACCCCGCCCGCGACACCGCCGCCACGGTGCGGCGGCTCAGCGTGGAGATCCCGGCCGAGCTGACCGCCGCGCTGCTGACCGGCGTCCCGGCGGCGTTCCACGCCGGGATCGACGACGTGCTGCTGACCGCGCTGGCCGCGGCCGTCGGCGAGACGCAGGGGCGGGCCGGCCCCGTCGTGGTCGACGTCGAGAGGCACGGCCGCGAACCGCTCGCCAGCGACGTCGACCTGTCCCGGACCGTCGGCTGGTTCACCGCGCTGCACCCGGTCCGGCTCGACCTCGGCGACGACGTCGGCTTCGACGAGCTGAGGGCGGGCGGCCCCGCGGCCGGACGGGCGATCAAACGGGTCAAGGAGCAGCTGCGGTCGGTGCCCGCCGACGGGCTCGGCTTCGGCCTGCTCCGCCATCTGAACCCGCGCACCGCGGCCGCCCTGGCGGAGCTGCCCGCGCCCGCGATCGGCTTCAACTACCTGGGCCGCTTCGGCGGGGCGGGCCGGTCGCCGGGATCCGGCGGCTGGCGGCAGACCGGGCTCGGCGGCGACGTCCCCGACTCGATGCCCGCGGCGCACGCCCTGGAGGCCAGCGGGATCGTCCAGGACGGCGCCGGCGGCCCCGTCCTCACCATCGCCCTGGCCTGGCCCGCGGGACTGCTGGCCGAGGCGGACGCCCACGCGCTCGCCGGGTCCTGGACGGCGATGCTCACCGGCCTGGCCGCGCACGCCGCGGCCCCCGGCTCCGGCGGCCACACCCCGTCGGACTTCCCGCTGCTGGCCCTCGCCCAGGACCAGGTCGAGGAGTTCGAGGCCATCGCCGCACAGATCGAGAAGGGGATGCCGTGAGCCGCTCCGCGCTGGCCGAGGTCTGGCCGCTGTCGCCGCTCCAGGAGGGGCTGCTGTTCCACGCCCTCTACGACGAGGACGCCCGCTCCTCCTACGTCGTGCAGCGCACCCTGGAGCTGCGCGGCCCGCTGGACCCCGCCGCGCTGCGCGCCTCCGGCCAGGCGCTGCTGGACCGGCACGCCAACCTGCGCGCCGGGTTCCGCCAGCTCGCCGGGATGGACCGGCCCGTCCAGGTGATCGCCCGCCGGGTCGCCCTGCCCTGGTCGTGGACCGACCTGTCCGACCTGCCGGAGGACGCGGCGCTCGCCGAGGTCGAACGGCTGGCCGCCCGCGAGCGCGACCGGGGGTTCGACCCGGCCGCGCCGCCGCTGATCCGCTTCGCCCTGGCCAGGCTGGACGACCGCCACCACCGGCTCGTCATCACCAACCACCATCTGCTGATGGACGGCTGGTCCCTGCCGATCATGCGCCGCGAGCTGACCGCCCTGTACGCGGCGGGCGGCGACCCCGCGGCCCTGCCGGCCGCCCCGCCCTACCGCGACTACCTGGCCTGGCTCGAACGCAGGGACGGCGCGGCGGCCGCCGAGGCGTGGCGGGCCGAGCTGCTCGGCGTGGACGAGCCGACCCTGGTCGCCGGCCCCGGCCCCGCCGGCGCCCCGCCGGACCGGGCCCGCACCACCGTGCCCGCCGCCACGGCCGCGGGCCTGCGCGCCCTGGCCCGCGGGCACGGGCTGACCCTCAACACGATCGTCCAGGGGGCGTGGGCGCTGCTGCTGAGCCGGCTGTCCGGCCGCCGCGACGTGGTGTTCGGCGCGGTCGTCGCGGGCCGCCCGCCCGAGCTGCCGGGCGTGGAGGACATGCTGGGCCTGTTCGTCAACACCGTGCCGGTCCGGGTCGCGCTGGATCCGGCGGTCCCCGTCCTGGACCTGCTCACCGGGTTACAGAAGCGCCAGTCGGCGCTGATGGAGCACCACCATGTCGGGCTCGCGGAGATCCAGCGGCTGGCCGGGCCCGGCGCGGTCTTCGACACGCTGCTGGCCTACGAGAGCTACCCCCGCGACGCCGCCCCGGCGGCGCCCGGCGGGGACACGCTGCGGATGACGCCCGCCGGCAGCGAGGAGTCGGTCCACTACCCGGTGAGCCTGGCGGTGATCCCCGGCGAGGAGCTGCGGCTGCGGGTGGACCGCAGCCCCGGCGCGTTCGACCGGCAGACCGCCGCCGAGCTCGCCGCCCGCTTCACCGGGCTGCTGGCGGCGATCGTCGCCGACCCCGCCGCCCCGGTCGGCCGGCTCGGCCTGCTCACCGCGGACGAGCGGCGCGTCCTGGACGGCTGGAACGCCACCGCGGTCCCGGTCCCCGACGCCACGTTGACCGGGTTGATCGAGGCGCAGGTGGCGCGGACTCCTGATGCGGTTGCGGTGGTGTTCGAGGGTCGGGCGTTGACCTTTGCGGAGTTGGACGCTGCGGCTGATGCGTTGGCGCGTCGGCTGGCGGGGTGCGGTGCCGGGCCTGAGCGGTCCGTGGCTGTCGCGGTGCCGCGTTCGGCCGAACTGGTCGTGGCCCTGGTGGCGGTGCTGAAGACCGGAGCGGCCTACCTGCCGATCGACCCCGAGCATCCGGCCCCGCGGATCGCGGCGATGCTGGCCGACGCCGACCCCGCCGCGGTGCTCTGCACCGCCGCCACCAGGGACGCGCTGCCCGGCGTCCAGGCGCCGCTGCTGGACCTCACCGGGGGACCTGCGGAAGCCCCGCCGCCGGGCCCCGCCATCGGGCCCCGGCCCGGGCACCCCGCCTACGTGATCTACACCTCCGGCTCCACCGGGGTGCCGAAGGGCGTGGTGGTCTCGCATCGCGGCATCGTGAACCGGCTGTTGTGGATGCAGGACGCCTATGGGCTGGGTCCTGGTGACACGGTGTTGCAGAAGACTCCGTCGGGGTTCGACGTGTCGGTGTGGGAGTTCTTCTGGCCGCTCATCACCGGGGCGCGGTTGGTGCTGGCCAAGCCCGGCGGGCACCGTGACCCCGCCTACCTGGCGGGGCTGATCGTCGCCGAGAACGTCACGACCGTGCACTTCGTCCCGTCCATGCTGGAGGCCTTCACCGCCGAGCCCGCCTCCGCCGACTGCACTGGGCTGCGTCGGGTGATCTGCAGTGGCGAGGCGTTACCCGCCGATCTGGTGAACCGCTTCCACGAGCACCTGCCCGGCGTGCCACTGCACAACCTGTACGGCCCCACCGAAGCCTCCGTCGACGTCACTTCCTGGGAGTGCCCGGACGGCCCCGTCGCCACGGTGCCGATCGGCAAACCGATCTGGAACACCGGCTTGCACGTGCTCGACGCGTTCCTGCACCCCGTCCCGCCGGGCGTCGCCGGCGAGCTCTACCTGACCGGCACGGGCCTCGCGCGCGGCTACCTGAACCGCGCCGCGCTGACCGCGGAACGCTTCGTCGCGGCCCCGCAGGGCCGCCTCTACCGGACCGGCGACCTGGCCCGCTGGACCCCCGCCGGCGACCTGGAGTACCTGGGCCGGGCCGACCACCAGGTGAAGATCCGCGGGCTGCGGATCGAACCCGGCGAGATCGAGGCGGTGCTGGCCGGGCACCCCGGCGTCGCCCGCGTCGCGGTCGTCGCCCGCCGCGACCGGCCCGGGGCGCCGCAGCTCGTCGCCTACGTGCTCCCCGCCGGCGACGTCCGGCCCGCGGAGCTGCGCGAGTACGCGGCGCGCGCCCTGCCCGACCACATGGTGCCCGCCGCCGTCGTCGTCCTCGGGGAGTTCCCGCTGACGCCGAGCGGCAAGCTCGACCGGGCGGCGCTGCCCGCCCCCGACTTCGGCGGCCTGGCCGCCGGCCGCGCCGCCGCCACCCCGGCCGAGGAGCTGCTGTGCCGGCTGTTCGCCGAGGTGCTGCGGCTGGACTCGGTCGGCGCGGACGCCGGCTTCTTCGACCTCGGCGGCGACTCCATCGTCTCCCTCCAGCTCGTCGCCCGCGCCCGCAAGGAAGGCCTCGTCCTCACCCCGCGCCAGATCTTCGAGCTGCGCACCCCCGCCGCGCTCGCCGCCGTCGCGACCGCGCCCGGCGAGCCGGCGGGCCCCGCCGAGCCCGCCACCGGCCGGTTCCCGCTGACCCCCGTCATGCGCTGGGTCGCCAGCCGCGCTGGCCTGCCCGCCCGGCTGTCGCAGTCGATGACCGTCCAGGTCCCCCCGGGACTGGACGGGCGGCGGCTGACCCGCGCCCTGCACGCGCTGCTCGACCGGCACGCCATGCTGCGGGCCCGGCTCGTCCGCCCCGACCCGGACGACCCGGCGACCTGGCTGCTCGACGTCCCCGCGGACCCGCCGGACGTCGTCGTCACCCGGGTCGACGCGGCCGGCCTGGACGACGGGCCCCTGGCCGAGCTGTGCGCGGAACGGCTCCACCAGGCCGCGTCCGGGCTCGACCCCGAGGCGGGGGTCCTCGTGCGGGCGGTCTGGCTCGACCGGGGCGCCGCCGCCGACGGCAGGCTGCTGCTGGTCGTGCACCACCTGGCCGTCGACGGGGTGTCGTGGCGGATCCTGCTGCCCGACCTGGAGGCCGCCTACCGGGGCGAGGACCTGGCCCCGGTCGACGGGTCGTTCCGGCACTGGGCGCTGACCGCGGCCCGCCAGGACCGCACCGGCGAGCTGGCCGGATGGCAGGCCCTGCTCGACATCGCGGAGGAGCCGCTCGGCGGCCGCCCCCTCGACCCCGCGCGCGACACGGCCGCGACGCTGCGGCACCGCACGCTGACCCTGCCGGCGGCGACCACCGCCGCCCTGCTGACCACCGTTCCCGCGGCGTTCCACGCCCGGATCGACGACGTGCTCCTGACCGGCCTCGCCGTGGCGGTCGCCGGGGCGCGCGGCAGGCCGGGCCCCGTCCTGGTCGACGTCGAGGGCCACGGGCGCGACCCCCTCGGCGCGGGCCTGGACCTGTCGCGGACCGTCGGCTGGTTCACCAGCGTGCACCCCGTCCGGATCGACACCGGGCCGCTGGACCTCGCCGAGATCGAGGCCGGGGCCGCCGCCGCGGGCCACGCCCTGAAACGGGTGAAGGAGCAGCTGCGGGCCGTGCCCGGCGACGGCCTCGGCCACGGCCTGCTGCGCTGCGACCCCGCCACCGCGCCGGCGCTGGCCGCGCTGCCCGCCCCGCAGATCGTCTTCAACTACCTGGGCCGCTTCACCGGCCCTGCGCCGGGAGGGGCCGGCGGCGGCTGGCGGCAGCTGGCGATGGGCGGCGAGACCGGCCCGGACACCCCCGTCGGGCACGCCCTCTCGTTCGGCGGCTCGGTCCGCGACGGCGCGGACGGGCCGGCCCTGACGCTCACCGTCGCCTGGCCGTCCGCGCTGTTCACCGAGGAGGCCGCCGCCGGCCTGGCCGAACGGTGGGCCGCGGCCCTGACCGGCCTCGCCGCGCACGCCGCCAAACCGGGCACGGGCGGGCACACCCCCTCGGACTTCCCGCTGCTGCCCCTGGACCAGCGGCAGGTCGACGAGGCGCACCGGGCCGTGCCGGACCTGACCGAGGTGTGGCCGCTGACCCCGCTCCAGGAAGGGCTGCTGTTCCACACCGCGTTCGACGCGGGCGGCCTGGACCTCTACGCGGGCCAGCGGGTCCTGGAACTGGACGGCCCGCTCGACGTGCCCGCCCTGCGCGCCTCCGCGCGGGCGCTGCTGGACCGGCACCCCAACCTGCGGGTGGCGTTCCGGCAGTTGGGCGACCGGCCCGTCCAGATCGTCGCGGGCGCGGTCGAACCGCCCTGGCGGGAGATCGAGGCGGCGGGGCCGGCGGAGGCCGACGCCGCGGCCGCCGCCGACCTCGCCGAGCGCTTCGACCCGGCCGTCCCGCCGCTGCTGCGGTTCCTGCTGATCCGGCTCGGCCCGCGGCTGCACCGGCTCGTCATCACCAGCCACCACCTGCTGCTGGACGGCTGGTCCCAGCCGATGCTCAAACGCGAGCTGTTCGCCGCCTACCACGCGGGCGGCGACGCCTCCGCGCTCCCGCCGGCCCCGCCCTACCGCGACTACCTGGCCTGGCTCGGCCGCCAGGACACCGCGGAGTCCCGCCGGGCCTGGCGCGACGAGCTGGCCGGCCTGGACGAGCCGACGCTGGCCGCCGGCCCCGGCCCCGCCCCCGCCGAGGCCGTGCCGCCCGACCATGCCGAGACGAGCGTCGGCGCGGAGACGGCCGCGGCGCTGCGGGCCTTCGCCCGCTCCCGCGACCTCACCCTCAACACGGTCCTGCAAGGGGCGTGGGCGCTGCTCGTGGGCGGCCTCGCCCACCGCCGCGACGTGGTGTTCGGCGCCGTCGTCGCCGGGCGCCCGCCCGAACTGCCCGGCTCGACGCGGATGCTGGGCCTGTTCATCAACACGGTGCCCGTCCGGGTGCCGCTGCCGCCCGGCGAGCCGGTCGCGCGGATGCTGACCGCCCTGCAGGCCCGGCAGTCCGCGCTGACCGGCCACCACGGGCTCGGGCTCGCGGAGATCCAGCGGCTGGCCGGCCCCGGCGCGGTCTTCGACTCCCTGCTCGCCTACGAGAACTATCCGCGCGAACCGGCCCCGGCGGCCCCGGCCGAAGACGGCGGGCTGCGCCTGACGCCGCTGTCGAGCGAGGAGGCCGTGCACTACCCGCTGAGCCTCGCCGTGCTCCCCGGCGAACGGCTCCGGCTGCGCCTGGACTGCCGGCCCGGCGCGTTCGGCCCGGACGGCGCCCGGGTCCTGGCCGGCCGGCTCGTCCGGATCCTGGAGCAGATCGCGGCCGACCCCGAACGCCCGCTCGGCTCGGTGACGGTCCTGTCGGCGGCGGAACGCGCCCGGATCCTCGGCGACTGGAACGCCACCGCCGCGCCGGTCCCGGCGGCGACCCTGCCCGCGCTGTTCGAGGAGCGGGCCGCCCGCTGCCCCGGCGCGACCGCCCTGGTGGCCGCGGGCACCGAACTCACCTACGCGGAACTGGACGCCGCCGCCGCCCGGCTGGCGCGCCGGCTCGGCGCGCTCGGCGCCGGCCCCGGCCGGTTCGTCGCGGTGGCCCTGCCGCGCTCGGCCGAGACGGTCGTCGCGCTGCTGGCCGTGCTGAAGTCCGGCGCCGCCTACCTGCCGGTCGACGCGGCCTATCCACGGGAGCGGATCGCGTTCATGCTGGCCGAGACGGCGCCCGTGGCGGTCGTGTGCGACTCGGCGACCGAGCCGGTGCTGCCTGGCGGGCCCGCCCGGGTCGTGCTGGACGATCCGGCGACGGCCGAGCAGATCGCCGCCGGCGGCCCCGGCGCCCCGGCCGGCGCCGGCCCGGCCCGGCCGCTGTCGGCCGCCGACCCGGCCTACGTCATCTACACCTCCGGGTCGACCGGGACGCCGAAGGGCGTGGTCGTGGAGCACCGGGCGGTCGTCAACTACCTGGAGCACGTCGCCGAGCACTACCCCTCGGTGCGCTCCGGCGCGCTCCTGCACTCGCCGGTCTCGTTCGACCTGACCGTGACGGCCCTGTTCGGCCCGCTGCTCCAGGGCGGCCGGGTGATCGTCGGCGAGCTCGACCAGGCCCCCGGCGCCGCGGCGCCGCTGCTGCTCAAGGTGACCCCCAGCCACCTGCGGTTGCTGGACGGCCTCCGCGCGCCCGTCGGCGACCTGGTCGTCGGCGGCGAGCAGCTGACGGGCGAGGCCCTGGCCGGCTGGCGGGCCGCGCACCCGGGATCGGCGGTGGTCAACGAGTACGGGCCGACCGAGGCGACCGTCGGCTGCACCGAGTACCGGATCGAGCCGGGCGCCCCGGTCGCCGAGGGCGCCGTGCCGATCGGCCGCCCGCTGCGCAACGCCCGGCTCTACGTGCTCGACGGCGCCCTGCAGCCGGTGCCCGCCGGGGCGGCGGGCGAGCTGTACATCGCGGGGGAGGGGCTGGCGCGCGGCTACCTGAACCGGCCGGGCCTGACCGCCGAGCGGTTCACCGCCTCGCCGTTCGGGCCGGGCCGGATGTACCGGACCGGCGACCTGGCCCGCTGGACCGAGGACGGCGAGCTGGTGTACCTCGGCAGGACCGACACCCAGGTGAAGGTCCGGGGGTTCCGGATCGAGCCGGGGGAGGTCGAGGCCGCCCTGGCCGCACTGCCCGGGATCGAGCAGGCCGTCGTGGTGGCCCGGGCGGACGGGCCCGGCCCGCAGCGGCTCGTCGCCTACATCGTCCCGGCCGGCGACGCGGCCCCCGACCCCGCCCAGGTGCGCGCCCACACGGCCGGGGTGCTGCCCGAGCACATGGTGCCCGCCGCCGTCGTCGTGCTGGCGGAACTGCCGCTGACGGTCAACGGCAAGCTCGACCGGGCCGCACTGCCCGCCCCCGACTTCGCCGGCCTCGCCGGCGGGCGGGAACCCGCGACGCCCCTGGAGGCCGTGCTGTGCCGGCTGTTCGCCGAGGTGCTGCGGCTGGAGCGGGTCGGCGCCGACGACGGCTTCTTCGACCTCGGCGGCGACTCGATCGTGTCCATGCAGCTGGTCGCCCGGGCCCGCCGCGAGGGCGTGGTGTTCACGCCCCGGCAGGTGTTCGAGCAGCGCACCCCGGCGGGGATCGCGCGCGTCGCGACGCTCAGCGCCGGCGGCGCCGAGGACTCCGGCACCGGCTCGGCGCCGCTCACCCCGATCATGCGCGAGTTCACCGGGCGGGCCGGCCCCGGCGGGCTCGGCCGGTTCGCCCAGACGCTGGTCGCCGAGGTCCCGGCCGGGCTCGACGAGGCACGGCTGAACACCGCCGTCCAGGCGCTGGTGGACCACCACGACGCGCTCCGCGCCCGCCTCGACCCCGATGCGCTCACCCTGGAGATCCCGGCGGCGGCCCCGGCCGCGCCCGTCCTGCGGATCCCCGCGGACGGCATGGACGGCGCGGCCCTGGCCGGCCTCGCCGCCGCCGAGGGCGCGGCCGCCGCGGCCCGGCTCGACCCGCGGGCCGGGGTGATGCTCCAGACCGTGTGGCTGGACGCGGGTCCCGGCCGCCCGGGACGGCTGCTGCTGGTCGGCCACCACCTCGTCGTCGACGGGGTGTCGTGGCGGATCCTGCTGCCCGACCTGGAGGCCGCCTACACGGCCGCCGCGGCGGGGGAGCCGATCCGGCTGGAACCCGTCGGCACCTCCTTTCGGCGGTGGGCGCTGCTGGCCGCCGAGCAGGCGCGCGGCGACACGCGCGTCGCGGAACTGCCGCACTGGCGCGAGACGCTCGGGCATGACGACCCGCCCCTCGGCCGGAGGCCGCTGGACCCGGCGACCGACCGGGCCGCCGGGCTGCGGCGGCTGACGCACACCCTGCCTGCGGCGCTCACCGGCGAGCTGCTGACCGGCGTCCCGGCCGTGTTCCACGCCGGGATCAACGACGTGCTGCTGACGGCGTTCGCCGCTGCCGTCGCCGGATGGCGGGGCCGCCGCACCGGGCGCACCGGGCCGGTGCTGGTCGACGTCGAGGGCCACGGCCGGGTCCCGCTCGCCGACGACGTGGAGCTGTCGCGGACGGTCGGCTGGTTCACCAGCATGCACCCCGTCCGGCTCGACCCCGGCGACCCGGCCCGGGTGCTGTCGGGCGGCGACGCCGCCGACCGGGCCGTCAAGCGGGTCAAGGAGCAGCTGCGCGCCGCGGGCGACGGCCTCGGCCACGGGCTGCTGCGCCACCTCAACCCCGCCACGGGCCCCGAACTCGCCGGACTGCCCCGCCCCCAGATCGCCTTCAACTACATGGGCAGGTTCACCCGCGGCGCCGCCGCGGCGGGCTGGCGGCAGATCGGCCTCGGCGGCGACACCGGCGACCTGCCCGCCACCCACCTGCTGGAGGCGGGCGGCATGGTCCGCGACGGGGCCGGCGGCCCCGCCCTGACCCTGCTGCTGGCCTGGCCCGACGGCCCGCTGACCGAGGCCGACGCCGCCGAGGTCCTGGACGGCTGGACCGCCGCGCTGACCGCCCTGGCCGCCCGCGCCGCCGGGCCCGGCGGCCACACCCCCTCGGACTTCCCGCTGCTGGACCTGGCCCAGAGCGACCTGGACGCCCTGCAAGCGGCACTCGGCACCACGAAGAGGAGATCCCGGTGACCCAGCTGGACGTGGAAGATCTGTGGCCGCTGTCGCCGCTGCAGGAGGGCCTGCTTTTCCACGCGCTCTACGACTCCGCGGACCCCTACGCGGGCCAGCGCGTCCTGGACCTCCACGGGCCGCTGGACCCGGCGGTGCTGCGCGCCTCGGCGCAGGCCCTGGTCGACCGGCATCCGCACCTGCGGGCCGGGTTCCAGCAGATCGGCGGGATCGACCGGCCCGTCCAGGTGATCGTGAAGCGGGCCGAGGCGCCCTGGCGCGAGGCCGACCTGTCGGCGCTCGACGGCGCGGCCGCGACGGCGGCCGCGGAACGCGAGGCGGCGGCCGAGCTGGCCGCCGGGTTCGACCCGGCCGAGCCGCCGCTGCTGCGCTTCCTGCTGCTGCGGCTCGGCGAGCACCGGCACCGGCTGGTGTTCACCGTCCACCACCTGCTGCTCGACGGCTGGTCCCAGCCGATGTTCCTGCGCGAGCTCTTCACGGTCCTGCGGGCGGACGGCGACGCCTCGGGCCTGAAGCCGGTGCCGTCCTACCGCGACTACCTGGCCTGGCTGGGCCGGCAGGACCGGGACGCGGCCCGCGCGGCCTGGCGGGCCGAACTCGCCGGGACCGGGGAGCCGACCCTGGTCGCCGAGCCCGGCCCGGCGCGCGCCCCGGCCGCCGCGGAGCGCGCGACGGCCACCGTGCCCGCCGGGCCGGCGGCGGCGCTGCGCGCCTTCGCCCGCGAGCACGGGCTGACGGTCAACACCGTCGTCCAGGCCGCCTGGGCACTGGTGGTGGCCCGCCTGTCGGGACGCGACGACGTGGTGTTCGGCGCCGTGGTCGCCGGGCGCCCGCCGGAGCTGCCCGGCGTCGAGGACATGATGGGGCTGTTCATCAACACCGTGCCGGTGCGGGTGCCGCTCGACCCGTCGGCGACCGTCGCGGAACTCCTGCACGACCTGCAGGCGCGGCAGACCGCCCTGATGGACCACCAGTACCTCGGGCTCAGCGAGATCCAGCGGCTGGCCGGGCCCGGCGCGGTCTTCGACACCATCGTCGCCTACGAGAGCTACCCGCTCGACCCCGCCGGGCCCGCGGGCCCGGGATCGGACCTGACGATCGTCCCGGCGGGCGGCAAGGAGGCCACCCACTACCCGCTCGCGCTGGCCGTCGTCCCCGCGCCCGACGGGCTGCTGCTGCGGGTCACCTACCGGCCGGGGGTGTTCACCGGCGGGCTCGCCGAGGAGCTGGCGCCCATGCTCGCCACCGTCCTGGACCGGATCGTCGCGGCGCCGGACGCCCGCGTCGGCACCATCGGGATCCTCCGCGACGACACCGCCCTGAACGGCTGGAACGCCACCGCGACGGCCACCCCGCGCGGCTCCCTGGTCGACGTCTTCCAGGAGCGGGCCGCCCGGCACCCCGACCGGGTCGCGGTCGACGCCGCGGTCACCCTCACCTACGCGGAGCTGGACGCCCGCTCCGACCGGCTCGCCGGCGCGCTGACGGCCCTCGGCACCGGACCCGGCGACCTGGTCGGCGTCTTGATGGACCGGTCGGCCGCCCTGGTCGTCGCCCAGCTCGGCGTGCTGAAGACCGGCGCCGCCTACGTCCCGCTGGACACGGCCAACCCGCCCGGGCGGCTGCGGGCCGTCGCCGCCGAGGCCGGGCTGCGGGTGCTGCTCGCCGACTCCGCTGGCGCCGGCCATCCGCTGGCCCGCGAGGGCGGCCTGGACGTCGTGCAGGTGACCGACTCCGCGTTCGCCGAAGGGCCCCGCGCGACCGGCCGCCCCGTCCCCCCCGACGCCCTCGCCTACGTCATGTACACCTCGGGCTCGACCGGGACGCCCAAGGGCGTCGCGAACACCCACCGCAACGTCGTCGACTTCTGCGCCGACCCCGTCTGGCGCGACGAGGTCACCCGCAGCGTCCTCTTCCAGGCCAACCACGCCTTCGACGCCTCCACCTACGAGCTGTGGGTGCCGCTGACCCGCGGCGGCCGGGTGGTGGTCGCCCCAGCGGGCGACCTCGGCACGCCCGAGCGGCGCGCGGTGGTCTCCGGCGGCGGCGTCACCAACGTGCACGCCACGGCCGGGCTGTTCGCCGCCCTCGCCGAGCAGGACCCGGGCCTGTTCACCGGCGTCCTGGAGGCCTCGACCGGCGGCGACGTCGTCTCGGCCGCCGCCGTCCGCACCCTGCTGGACGCCCACCCCGGGCTCGTCGTGCGGACCACCTACGGGCCGACCGAGACCACCGCGTTCGCCACCCATCAGCCGTTCACGGCGGGCGACACCGTCCCCGATCCGGTGCCGATCGGCCGCCCCCTCGCCAACACCCGGCTGCACGTGCTCGACGGGTTCCTGCGGCCGGTGCCGCCCGGCGTGCCGGGCGAGCTGTACATCGCGGGCACCGGGCTGGCACGCGGTTACCTCGGACGGCCCGGCCCGACAGCCGAGCGGTTCGTGGCCAGCCCGTTCGACCAGGGCGAGCGCATGTACCGGACCGGCGATCTGGTGCGCCGGGACGCCGACGGGTCCCTGGCCTTTCTGGGCCGCTCCGACACCCAGGTGAAGCTGCGCGGTTTCCGAATCGAGCCGAGCGAGATCGAGGCCGTCCTGGCCGATCACCCGGAGGTGCGGCGCGCGGTCGTGCTGCCGCGCACCGACGGGGCGGGGCGCAAGCAGCTCGTCGCCTACGTCACGCCCGCGACCGCGCCCGCCGCCGAACTCCGCGAGCACGTCGCGGACCGGCTGCCCGACTACATGGTCCCGGCCGCGGTGATCGCGCTGCCGGAGCTGCCCCTCACCGCCAACGGCAAGCTCGACCGGGCCGCGCTGCCCGCCCCCGACTTCGGCGGCCTCGCCACCGGCCGGGAGCCGCGCACCCCGGTCGAGGAGGCCCTCTGCTCGCTGTTCGCCGAGGTGCTGCGGCTGCCCCGGGTCGGCGCCGACGACGGCTTCTTCGACCTCGGCGGCGACTCGCTGCTGGCGATGCGGCTGGTCGCCAGGATCCGCGCGGTCCTGGACACCGAGGTGACGATCCGGCAGCTGTTCGCCGCCGCGACCCCGGCGGCCGTCGCCCGGCTGGCCGCCGGCGACGGCGGCGCCGCCGCCCGCCGCCCGCTGACCGCCGGCCCCCGCCCCGACCCGGTCCCGCTGTCGTTCGGGCAGGCCCGGATGTGGTTCCTCAACCGGCTCCAGGACGGCCGCGGCGTCTACAACATGCCGCTCGCGCTCCGGCTCTCCGGCGACCTGGACCGGGCGGCGCTGGCCGCCGCGCTGGGCGACGTCGCCGACCGGCACGAGACCCTGCGGACCGTCTTCCCCGACCGCGACGGGGTGCCCGCGCCGCGGGTGCTGGACGGGCCGGAGGGCCGCCCCGCGCTCGTGGTCGCCGAGACCGCCGAGGCCGACCTGCCGGGGCTGCTCGCCGCCGAGACGGCGCGGCCCTTCGACGTGGGCACCGAGACGCCGCTGCGCGCCCGGCTGCACGTCCTGTCGCCCACCGAGCACGTGCTGCTGCTGGTCGCCCATCACATCGCGGCCGACGGCTGGTCGATGGGGGTGCTGACCCGGGACCTGTCCGCGGCCTACGCGGCGCGGGCCCGCGGCGCCGCACCCGGCTGGGCCCCCCTGCCCGTCCAGTACGCCGACTTCGCGCTCTGGCAGCGCGCCGAGCTCGGCGCCGAGGACGACCCCGGCAGCCTGGCCGGCCGCCAGCTGGCGCACTGGCGGTCGGCGCTGGCCGGCCTGCCCGCCGAGCTCGACCTGCCGTTCGACCGGCCGCGGCCGGCCGTGCCGACCTTCACCGGCGGGGCCGTCCCCATCCGGATCGACGCCGCCGTCCACGCCTCGCTGGCCACCCTGGCGCGCACCGAGCGCGCCACCTTGTTCATGGTGCTGCAGGCGGCGGTCGCGCTGTTGCTGTCCCGGCTGAGCGGCGGTACCGACATCCCGCTCGGCACGGCCGTCGCGGGCCGCGGCGAACCCGTCCTGGACGACCTGGTCGGCTTCTTCGTCAACACCCTCGTGCTGCGCACCGACGTGAGCGGCGACCCGGCGTTCGACGAGCTGGTCGGCCGGGTCCGCGAGGCCGACCTGGCCGCCTACGCCCACCAGGACATCCCCTTCGAGCGCCTCGTCGAGGAACTCTGCCCCGACCGCTCCCTGTCCCGGCACCCCCTGTTCCAGGTGTCGTTCGGCCTCCAGACGAGCCCGGCCGCCACCGGGTGGGACCTGCCGGGGCTGACGGCCGGCCCGTACCGCTCCGGCGTCAACGCCGCCAAGTTCGACCTGTCGTTCAACCTCGCCGAGCGCCGCGGCCCGCACGGCGAGCCCGCGGGCCTGGAGGGCACCCTCGGCTACGCCGCCGACCTGTTCGACCGCCGCACCGCCGAGCTCCTGGTGACCCGGCTGACCCGGCTGCTCACCGAGGTCGCCACCGAGCCGCTCTCCGTCAGCGAGCTCGACCTCCTCCAGCCCGGCGAGCGCACCCGCGTCCTGGAGACCTGGAACGCCACCGACGCCCCGGCCGCCCACGGCACGATCGTGTCCGCCTTCGCCGCGCAGGCGGCGCGGACGCCGGACGCTCCTGCGGTCACCGGCGCCACCGGTTCCCTGACCTACGCGGAGCTGGATCGGGTCTCCGACCGGATCGCGGCGGCCCTCGGACCGGTCGCGGGCGGACGGGTCGGCGTCGTGCTGCCCCGCTCCACCGACCTGGTCGCGACCTTCCTCGGCATCCTCAAGGCCGGCGCCGCTTACGTCCCGGCGGACCCGGCATGGCCCGGCGCCCGGATCGCCAAGGTCCTGGCCGGGGCCGACCTGGTCATCGACCAGGAGTGGACCCCCGGCCCGGCGGCCGCGCCGACGGCACCGGTACCGCTCCAGCCCGACGACCTGGCGTACGTGATGTACACCTCGGGGTCGACGGGTGAGCCGAAGGGTGTGGCGATCACTCATGGCGGGGTGGTGGCGCTGGCGGCCGATCGTTCGTGGCGGGGGACGGGGCGGGTGCTGTTCCATGCGCCGCACGCGTTCGATGCCTCCACCTGGGAGTTGTGGGTCCCGCTGCTGTCAGGCGGAACCGTGGTCGTCGCCCCGCCCGGCCGGATCGACGCGGCGGGATTCGCCGGCCTGATCTCCGAGCACGGCCTCACCGCCGTGCACGCGACGGCCGGGCTGTTCGCCGCCCTCGCCGAAGAGGACCCCGGCTGCTTCGCCGGCGTCACCGAGGTCCTCACCGGCGGCGACGCCGTCAGCGCCCCCGCCGTCGCCCGTGTGCTGGAGGCCTGCCCGGGGGTGTCGGTGCGGCAGTTGTACGGGCCGACCGAGATCACGATGTGCGCGACGTCCTACACCGCGCGGCCCGGCGACACCGTGCTGCCGATCGGCCGCCCGCTCGACAACACGCGGGTGTACGTCCTCGACGAGTTCCTGCGGCCGGTACCGCCGGGAACGACCGGCGAGCTGTACATCGCCGGGACGGGCCTGGCGCGCGGCTACTGGGAGCGCCCCGCCGCGACGGCGGAGCGGTTCGTGGCCTGCCCGTTCGGCGAGGGCCGGATGTACCGGACCGGCGACCTCGGCCGGTGGACCCTCGACGGCGAGCTGGTGTTCGCCGGCCGGGCCGACGACCAGGTGAAGATCCGCGGCTACCGGATCGAGCCGGGCGAGGTCGAGTCCGTCCTCGCCGGGTTCCCCGGCGTGGCGTCGGTGCTGGTGACCGTCCGGGACGGGCGCCTGCTCGCCTACGCCGTCGGCGACGCCGATCCGGCGGAGGTCCGCGGGTTCGCGGCGGGGCTGCTGCCCGAGCACATGGTCCCGGCCGCGGTGGTCATGCTCGGCTCGCTGCCGCTGACCCCGAACGGGAAGGTCGACCGGGCCGCGCTGCCCGACCCCGGCTTCGGCGCGGCGGCCGGCGCCGCCGAACCCCGCACCGACACCGAGGCGACCCTGTGCGAGCTGTTCGCGGGGGTGCTGCGGCTGGAGAAGGTGGGCGTGGACGACGGGTTCTTCGACCTCGGCGGCGACTCGATCATGTCGATGCAGCTGGTCGCCCGCGCCCGCAAGGCCGGGATCGTCATCACCGCCCAGGACGTCTTCGAGCACAAGACCCCGGCGGGCCTGGCCCTGGTCGCCGCCGGGACCACCGCGCCGCCCGCCCCCGATGAGGCCGTCGGCGAGGCCCCGCTCACCCCCGCGATGCGCGAGGCGGCGGAGCGGGCGGGCCTCGCGGGGCTGCGCGGGTTCGCCCAGTCCGCGCTGGTCGTCGCCCCCGCCGGCCTCGACCACGCGGAGCTGGAGCAGGCCGTCAGGGCGCTCGCCGACCACCACGACCTGCTGCGCGCCCGCCTCTCGGTCCCCGACGAGCGGGCCGTCGCGACCTGGACCCTCGACGTCCGCCCGCCCGGCGAACCCGCCGGCGCCCTCGTCGAACGCGTCGACGCCGCGGGACTGCCGGAGGAGGAGATGACCGCGCTGCTCGGCGAGCGGGAGCGGGCCGCGACCGCCCGGCTCGACCCGGTGGCGGGGCGGATGCTGCAGGCCGTCTGGTTCGACCGCGGGCCCGACGCCCCCGGCCGGGTCCTGCTGGTCGCCCACCACCTCGTCGTCGACTCGGTCTCCTGGCGGATCCTGCTGCCCGACCTGGCCGCGGCCCACACCGCGATCGCGGCGGGCGCCCCCGCCGCGCTGCAGCCGCGGTCCACCTCCTTCCGCCGCTGGGCCCTGCTCGCCGCCGCCGAGGCCGGCACCCCCGGGCGCGCCGCCGAACTGCCCGCCTGGGAGCGGATCCTCGCCGACCCCGGGATCGCGCTCGCGGACCGGCCGCTCGACCCCGCCCGCGACCTGGCGGCCACGATGCGCCACCACACCGAGACCCTCCCGGCGGACCTCACCGAGGAGCTGCTGACCACGGTCCCCGCCGCCTACCACGCCGGCATCACCGACATCCTGCTGGCGGGGCTGGTCGCCGCCGTCGGCGAGTGGCGCGGCGAGCCCGGCCCCGTCCTGGTCGACCTGGAGGGCCACGGCCGCCGGGCGCTCGAAGAGGGCATGGACCTGTCGCGGACCGTCGGCTGGTTCACCAGCGTGCACCCCGTCCGCATCGACCTGCCGGCGGCGGGCCGCGTCGACCTGGCGGCACTGCGCGCGGGCGGCGCGGTCGCCGACAAGGTGATCAAGACGGTCAAGGAGCAGCTGCGCGCCGTGCCCGGCGACGGGCTCGGGTACGGGCTGCTGCGCGCGACGGGTCTGGCCGGGCGCCCCGTCCCGCAGCTGGCCTTCAACTACCTGGGCCGCTCGGCGGGCGGGGGACCGGGAGCACCGGGAGCGCCCGCCGGCTGGCGGCCGGTCGGGTTCGGCGGCGGGCCGGGCGGCCTGCCCGCCGGGCACGTCCTGGAGGCGGGCGGATCGGTGCGCGACGGGGCGGACGGCCCGGTGCTGACGGTCTCGCTGGCCTGGCCGGACGGCCTGCTCGCCGAACCCGCCGTCCGGGAGCTGGCGCGGACCTGGGTGGCGATGGTCCGCGGGCTGGCCGGCCACGCGGTCAGCCCGGAGGCCGGCGGCCACACCCCCTCCGACTTCCCCCTGCTGGAGCTGGGGCAGCGCGAGGTCGAGCAGTTCGAGGCGATGGCCGAAGAGATCGAGAAGGGGATGTCCTGATGAAGCGCTCTGCCCTGGCCGAGGTGTGGCCGCTGTCGCCGCTGCAGGAGGGGCTGCTGTTCCACGCGACGTTCGACCGGGACGCGGTGGACGTCTACTCCGGCCAGCACGTCCTGGACCTGGACGGCGCCCTGGACCCTGAGGCGCTGCGCAGGTCGGGGCAGGCGCTGCTGGACCGGCACGCCAACCTGCGCGCCGGGTTCCGCCAGGTCGCGGGCCTCGCCCAGCCCGTCCAGGTGATCGCGGCCAAGGTGGCGCTGCCCTGGTCGCGGGCCGACGTGTCGCACCTGGCCGAGGGGCCCGCCCTCGCCGAGGCCGACCGGCTGGCCGCCGCGGAGCTGGCCCGCGGCTTCGACCCGGCGGTCCCGCCGCTGATCCGCTTCCTGCTGGTCCGGCTCGGCGAGCGCCGGCACCGGCTGATCATCACCAACCACCACATCCTGCTGGACGGCTGGTCGCTGCCGATCCTCAAGCGCGAGCTGCTGACGGTGTACCGGGCGGGCGGCGAACCCTCGGTGCTGCGCGCCGCGCCCCCCTACCGGGACTACCTGGTCTGGCTGAGCCGCCAGGACCGCGACGCCGCCCGCGACGCCTGGCGCGCCGAGCTGGCGGGCGCGGACGAGCCGACGCTCGTCGCCGAGGCCGCGCCGGGGCGCGAACCGGCCGCGCCCGAACACGTCCAGGCCCGGCTCGACGAGGACCTGACGGCGGGGCTGCGCGCCCTGGCGCGGGCCCGCGACCTCACCGTGAACACCGTCGTCCAGGGCGCGTGGGCCCTGCTGGTGAGCCGGCTCGCGCACCGCGGCGACGTGGTGTTCGGCGCGGTCGTCGCCGGTCGCCCGCCGGAACTGCCCGGCGTGGAGGACATGCTCGGCCTGTTCATCAACACGGTGCCCGTCCGGGTCCCGCTCGACCCGGCCGCGACCGTCGCCGAGACCCTCGCCGGCCTGCAGGCCCGCCAGTCGGCGCTCACCCCCCGCCAGTACCTCGGGCTGACCGAGATCCAGCGGCTGGCGGGGCCGGGCGCGGTCTTCGACACCCTGGTGGTGTTCGAGAACTACCCCTTCGACCCGACCCTGGCCCCCAAGGCGCCGGCGCCGGACTCCACCGGGCTGCGCGTCACCAGCAGGGGCGGCAAGGAGGCCGCCCACTACCCGCTGACCCTCGCGGTGAACCCGGGCGGGAAGCGGCTCGGGCTGCGGATCGAGTACCGGCCCGACGCCTTCGACCGCTGCACCGCCGAGGACCTGGTGGCCTGGCTCGCCCGGATCCTGGAGCAGTTCGTCGCCGCCCCCGACGCCCCCGTCGGCCGCACCGGGCTCCTCGACGACCCCGCCCGGGCCAAGATCGTGCGGGAGTGGAACGACACCCTGGTGCCGCAGGAGGGCGGCGGCACCCTGCACGGGGTCTTCGCCGCCCGCGCCGCGGCCCGCCCCGACGCGGTGGCCGTGGACGGCGCGGGCGGCCCGCTGACCTTCGCCGAGCTGGACGCCGCCGCCGACCGGGTCGCCGCCCGCCTCGCCGCCGCGGGGATCGGCCGGGGCGCGCTGGTCGGGGTGCTGATGGAGCGCTCGGCCGAGCTGATCGCGGTGCTGCTCGGCGTGGCCAAGGCGGGCGCGGTGTACGTGCCGGCCGACCCGGACTGGCCGCCCGCCAGGACCGCGGCGATCCTGGCGGGGGCGGACCTGGTCGCGGCCGCCCCCGGCCGCTGGGACGGCCCGGCGCTGGCCGTCGAGCGCTCGTGGCTGCTGGACGGCCCGGCCGTGCCCGCGCCGCGCGTGACCGTCCACCCCGGCGACCTCGCCTACGTCATGTACACCTCCGGCTCGACCGGCGAGCCGAAGGGCGTCGCGGTCACCCACGCGGGGGTGGTGGCGCTGGCCGCCGACTCCTCGTGGGGCGCGGGCGCGCACGAGCGGGTGCTGTTCCACGCCCCGCACGCCTTCGACGCCTCCACCTGGGAGCTGTGGGTCCCGCTGCTGGCGGGCGGCCGGGTGGTGGTGGCCCCGCCGGAGCCGGTGGACGGCGCCGCCCTGGCCCGGATGATCGACGGGTACGGGTTGACGGCCGTCCACGTGACGGCCGGCCTGTTCGCCCTGCTCGCCGAGGAGTCCCCGGCCTGCTTCCGCGGCCTGGCCGAGGTGCTGACCGGTGGCGACGCGGTCAGCGCCACGGCCGTGGCGAAGGTGTCGGCGGCCTGCGCCGGGACCGTCGTCCGCCAGCTGTACGGGCCGACCGAGGCGACGGTCTGCGCCACCGAGTACGAGGTGCGCCCCGACGACGAGGTGCCGCCGGTCCTGCCGATCGGCCGCCCCCTGGACAACACCCGGGTGTTCGTCCTCGACGGGTTCCTCCAGCCGGTGCCGCCGGGCGTCCTCGGTGACCTGCACATCGCCGGGAGCGGCCTGGCCCGCGGCTACTGGGCGCGGCCGGGGCTGACCGGCGAGCGCTTCGTGGCCTGCCCCTTCGGGCCCCCGGGCGAGCGGATGTACCGCACCGGCGACCTGGCCCGCTGGACCCAGGACGGCCAGCTGGTGTTCGCGGGCCGCGCCGACGGCCAGGTGAAGATCCGCGGTTTCCGGGTCGAGCCCGGCGAGATCGAGGCGGTCCTGGCCATGCACCCGGACGTGGCGCAGGTCGCGGTCGTCGTCCGCGCCGACCCGTCCGGGCACAAGCACCTCGTCGCCTACGCGGTCCCGGTCGAGGGGGCCGAGGCCGACGGAGGCGTGCTGCGCGCGTTCGCGGCGTCGCTGCTGCCCGACCACATGGTGCCGTCGGCGATCGTCCCGCTGCCGCGCCTTCCGCTGACCGGCAACGGCAAGGTCGACCGGGCCGCGCTGCCCGCCCCCGACCTGGCGGGCGCGGGCCGCGCCGCCCGCACCCCGGTCGAGGAGCTGCTGTGCGGGCTGTTCGCCGAGGTGCTCGGGCTGGAGCGGGCCGGCGCCGACGACGGGTTCTTCGACCTCGGCGGCGACTCGCTGCTGGCGATGCGGCTGATCGCCCGGATCAGGGAGACCCTCGACGCCGAGGTCACCATCCGCGGGCTGTTCACCGCGCCCAGCCCCGCCGGGGTGGCGCGGCTGGTCGGCGAGGGCGGCCGGACGCGGCCGCCGCTGGTGCCCGCGGAACGTCCCGAGGAGGTGCCGCTGTCGTTCGGCCAGGCCCGGATGTGGTTCCTGAACCGGTTCGCCGAGGACGACGCGGTCTACAACATGCCGATGGCGCTGCGGCTGTCGGGCGAGCTGGACCTAGGTGCGCTCCGCGAGGCCCTCGCCGACGTCGTCGCGCGCCACGAGAACCTGCGCACGGTGTACCCCGACACCGACGGGGTGCCGCGGCTGGAGGTCCTGGACGCCCGGCCGCCGCGCCTGGACCCGGTGCCCGTGACGCAAGAGCAGCTGTCCGGGCTGCTCTCGGAAGAGTCCGCCGCCGGTTTCCGGGTGGGGCAGGAACCGCCGCTGCGTGTCCGGCTGTTCGCCTTGGCCGAGGACGAGCATGTCTTGTCGCTGGTGGTGCACCACATCGCGGCCGATGGCTGGTCGATGGGGGTTTTGACCCGTGACCTGTCGGCGGCCTACACGGCGCGGTGCGAGGGCCGCGCCCCTGGCTGGGCGCCGCTGCCGGTCCAGTACGCCGACTACACGCTGTGGCAGCGCGCTGTGCTCGGCAACGAGGACGACCCCGACAGTGTGATCGGCTCCCAGCTGGCCTACTGGCGGGAGACGCTGGCCGAACTCCCCGCCGAGCTGCCCCTGCCCGCGGACAGGCCGCGCCCCGCCGTGGCGACCTACCGGGGCGGCGCCGTGCCGTTCCGGCTCGACGCGGCCGTCCACGCCCGGCTGGCGGAGCTGGCCAGGCAGGAGCGGACCACCTTGTTCATGGTGGTCCAGGCGGCCGTCGCCGTGCTGCTGTCACGGCTGGGCGCGGGCGAGGACGTGCCGATCGGTACGCCCGTCGCGGGCCGGGGCGATGCGGCGCTGGACGATCTGGTCGGTTTCTTCGTCAACACGCTCGTGCTGCGCACCGATGTGAGCGGTGATCCGACCTTCGCGGAGTTGCTGGCCCGGGTTCGTGAGACGGATCTGGCCGCCTACGCCCACCAGGACGTCCCCTTCGAGCGACTGGTGGAGGAACTGCACCCCGAGCGCTCCCTGGCCCGCCACCCCCTGTTCCAGGTCATGCTGACCTTCCAGAACACTCACCAGGAAACCGCCTGGGAGCTTCCCGGGCTGACCGCGGAACCGGTGCGGTCGCCTGCCGAGACCGCCAAGTTCGACCTGTCCTTCAACTTCGGCGAACACCGCGGCACCGATGGGAAGCCGGCCGGGATCAATGCCGCCCTCGGCTACTCCGCCGACCTGTTCGACCGGGAGACCGCCGAGCTGATCGTGGCCAGGCTGGTCCGGGTGCTGGAGGCGGTCGCCGCCGACCCGGCGGACCCAGTCGGGGAGCTGGAGATCCTCACCGGGGCGGAGCGCGACCGGCTCGCCGGGTGGAACGCCACGGCCGCACCCGTCCCCGACGCCACGTTGACCGGGTTGATCGAGGCGCAGGTGGCGCGGACTCCTGATGCGGTTGCGGTGGTGTTCGAGGGTCGGGCGTTGACCTTTGCGGAGTTGGACGCTGCGGCTGATGCGTTGGCGCGTCGGCTGGCTGGGCTCGGTGCCGGGCCTGAGCGGTCCGTGGCGGTCGCGGTGCCGCGTTCGGCCGAACTGGTCGTGGCCCTGGTGGCGGTGCTGAAGACGGGAGCGGCCTACCTGCCGGTGGATCCGGAGTACCCGGCGGCGCGGATCGCGGCGATGCTGGCCGACGCCGACCCAGCGGCCCTGGTGTGCACGGCCGAGACGCTGCCGGACCTGCCCGGGACCGAGGCCCCTGTGGTGCGGATGGACGAGGCCGGCGCCGACCCGGCTCCGCGCGGACGTCCGGAGGTGCACAGGTCGCCCGACCACCCGGCCTATGTGATCTACACCTCCGGCTCCACCGGGGTGCCGAAGGGCGTGGCGGTCTCCCACCGGGGGATCGTGAACCGGCTGTTGTGGATGCAGGACGCTTACGGGCTCGCCGCCGGTGACCGCGTGCTGCAGAAGACCCCGTCGGGGTTCGACGTGTCGGTGTGGGAGTTCTTCTGGCCGCTCATCACCGGCACCCCGCTCGTCGTCGCCCGACCGGGCGGGCATCGCGACCCCGCCTACTTGGCCGCGACGATCGTCGCCGAGAACGTCACGACCGTGCACTTCGTGCCGTCGATGCTCGCGCTGTTCCTGGAGGAGCCCGCCTCCGCCGGTTGTACTGGACTGCGCCGGGTGATCTGCAGTGGCGAGGCGTTACCCGCCGAGCTGGTGAACCGCTTCCACGAGCGGCTGCCGGGCGTGCCGCTGCACAACCTGTACGGCCCCACCGAAGCCTCCGTCGACGTCACCTCCTGGGAGTGTCCGGACGGGCCGGTCGCCTCCGTCCCGATCGGCCGGCCGATCCGCAACACCGGGACCCACGTGCTCGACGCCCGGCTGCGGCCCGTCCCGCCGGGCGTCGCCGGCGAGCTCTACCTGACCGGCACGGGCCTCGCGCGCGGCTACCTGAACCGCGCCGCGCTGACCGCCGGGCGGTTCGTGGCCAGCCCCTTCGCCGCGGGCGAGCGGATGTACCGCACCGGCGACCTGGCCCGCTGGAACACCGCGGGCGAGCTGGAGTACCTGGGCCGGACCGACGACCAGGTGAAGATCAGGGGCTTCCGGATCGAGCTCGGCGAGATCGAGGCCGTCCTGGCCGCGCACGGCTCGGTGGCCAGGGCCGCCGCCGTCGTCCGGGAGGACCAGCCGGGCCGGCGCCATCTCGTCGCCTACGCCACCCCCGCGGCGGGCGGTGGCGTCGACCCGGCGGGGCTGCGCGAGTTCGCTGCCCTGTCGCTGCCCGCCCACATGGTGCCCGCCGCCGTGGTGGCCCTCGCGGAGTTCCCGCTGACGCCGAGCGGCAAGCTCGACCGGGCGGCGCTGCCCGCCCCCGACTTCGGCGGCCTGGTCACCGGGCGCGAACCGCGCGGACCGGTCGAGGAGGTGCTGTGCGGGCTGTTCGCCGAGGTGCTCGGACTCGAACGGGTCGGGCCCGACGACGGGTTCTTCGACCTCGGCGGCGACTCGCTGACGGCGATGCGGCTGATCGCCCGGATCCAGGCCGTCCTGGAGACCGGCCTGACCGTCCGCGACCTGTTCGCGGCGCCGACCCCGGCCGGGGTGGCCCGCCTCGGCGGCGGCCCCTCCCGTCCCGCGCTGGAGGCCGCCGGCCCGCGGCCCGCGGCCGTCCCGCTGTCCTCCGGCCAGTCCCGGATGTGGTTCCTCAACCGGTTCCAGGAGGAGAGCGCCGTCTACAACATGCCGATGGCGCTGCGGCTCAGCGGACCGCTGGACCGCGGCGCCCTCGGCGCGGCCCTCGACGACGTGATCGGCCGGCACGAGGTGCTGCGGACCGTCTTCCCCGACGACGCGGGCGTGCCCCGCCAGGAGGTCCGCGCGGCGGAACCGGGCGCACTGGCCGTCACCGCGACCACCGCCGGGGAACTGGACGGGCTGCTGCGCGCCGAGGCGGGCCGCGGCTTCGGGCTCGGCCGCGAGGCCCCGATCAGGGCCCGGCTGTTCGTCCTGGCCGAGGACGAGCACGTCCTGTCGCTGGTGGTGCACCACATCGCGGCCGACGGCTGGTCGATGGGCGTGCTGGTCCGCGACCTGTCGGCCGCCTACGCCGCCAGGTGCGAGGGCCGCGCCCCCGGCTGGGCGCCGCTGCCGGTCCAGTACGCCGACTACACGCTGTGGCAGCGGGACCTGCTCGGCAGCGAGGACGACCCCGGCAGCCTCGTCACCGCGCAGCTCGCCCACTGGCGGCAGGCCCTGGCCGGCCTCCCCGCCGAGCTGGCGCTGCCCGCCGACCGGCCGCGCCCCGCCGTGCCGAGCCACACGGGCGGCTCGGTGCCGCTGCGGATCGACGCCGGCACCCACGCCCGCCTCGCCGGCCTCGCCAGGAAGGAGAAGGCCACCCTGTTCATGGCGGTCCAGGCGGCCGTCGCCGTGCTGCTGTCCAAGCTCGGCGCGGGCGAGGACATCCCGCTCGGCACCGCCGTGGCCGGCCGCGGCGATGTCGCCCTCGACCGGCTGATGGGGTTCTTCGTCAACACGCTCGTGCTGCGCACCGATGTGAGCGGTGATCCGACCTTCGCCGAGCTGCTGGCCCGGGTGCGCGAGACGGACCTGGCCGCCTACGCCCACCAGGACGTCCCCTTCGAGCGACTGGTGGAGGAACTGCACCCCGAACGCTCCCTGGCCCGCCATCCCCTGTTCCAGGTCATGCTCAACTTCCAGAACGCCCAGCCTGAGACCGCCTGGGAGCTGCGCGGGCTCACCGTCACGCCGCACCGCCCGGCGAACAGCGGAGCCAAGTTCGACCTGTCGGTCAACCTCGGGGAGCACCGGGCCGACGACGGCGCGCCCGCCGGGATCGACGGCGCGATCGGCTACGCCGCCGACCTGTACGACCGGGAGACGGCGGCCCGCGTCGCCGCGCGCCTGGTCCGGCTGCTGGAGGCCGTCGCCGCCGAACCGGACCTGCCGCTCAGCCGGATCGGGGTGCTCCTGGACGGGGAGCGCGCACAGGTCCTGGAGGAGCCGAACGCCACCGCGACCTCGGTCCCGGCCACGACCCTGCCCGCGCTCGTCGCCGCGCAGACCGCCAGGACCCCCGGCGCCGTCGCGGTCGCCGCCGGCGACCGGACCCTCTCCTATGCCGAACTCGACGCCGAGGCCGGCCGGCTCGCCCACCGGCTGGCCGCGCTCGGCGCCGGGCCCGAGACCGTGGTCGCGCTCGCCGTGCCGCGCTCGGCCGACCTGATCGTCGCGCTGCTGGCCGTGCTCCGGACCGGAGCCGCCTACCTGCCGGTCGACCCCGAGCATCCGGCGGCGCGGATCGCCGCGATGCTGGCCGACGCCCGCCCGGTCGCGGTGCTGGGCACCGCGGCGACCGCGGCGGCGCTGCCCCCGGGGGCGATCGTCCTGGACGATCCCGGTGAGCGCGCGCTGCTCGCCTCGCTGCCCGCCGACCCGCCGGACCCGCGCACGCGCCCCGGCCACCCCGCCTACGTGATCTACACCTCCGGGTCGACGGGCACGCCGAAGGGCGTGGTGGTCTCGCACCAGGGCATCGTGAACCGGCTGCTGTGGATGCAGGACGCCTACCGGCTCGGCCCCGAGGACCGGATCCTGCAGAAGACCCCGCCGGGATTCGACGTGTCGGTGTGGGAGTTCTTCTGGCCGCTCGTCGCCGGGGCCAGGCTCGTCATGGCACGCCCCGGCGGGCACCGCGACCCCGCCTACCTGGCCGCGACGATCGTCGCCGAGAACGTCACGACCGTGCACTTCGTGCCGTCGATGCTCGCGCTGTTCCTGGAGGAGCCCGCCTCCGCCGGTTGTACCGGGCTGCGCCGGGTGATCTGCAGTGGTGAGGCGTTGCCAGCCGATCTGGTGAACCGCTTCCACGAGCGGCTGCCGGGCGTGCCGCTGCACAACCTCTACGGCCCCACCGAAGCCTCCGTCGACGTCACGTCCTGGGAGTGTCCGCCCGGGCCGGTCGCCTCCGTCCCCATCGGCCGGCCGATCTGGAACACCCGCCTCTATGTCCTGGACGCCCTCCTGTGCCCGGTACCGCCCGGCGTGGTCGGCGAGCTGTACCTGGCGGGCACCGGGCTGGCCCGCGGCTACCTGAACCGCGCCGCGCTGACCGGCGACCGGTTCGTCGCCTGCCCCTTCGGCGCGCCGGGCGAGCGGATGTACCGCACCGGCGACCTGGCCCGCTGGAACACCGCGGGCGAGGTCGAGTACCTCGGCCGCGCCGACGGCCAGGTGAAGATCAGGGGCGTCCGGATCGAGACCGGCGAGATCGAGGCGGTCCTGGCCGCCCATCCCTCGGTGGGCTCGGTCGCCGTCGTCGCCCGCGAGGACCGGCCCGGTCAGCGCAGGCTGATCGCCTACGCGGTCCCCGCGGGGACCGGGATCGACGGCGCGGCGCTGCGGGAGTTCACGGCCGCCCGGCTGCCCGAGGCGCTGGTCCCCGCGGCGGTCGTCGCCCTCGACGCCCTTCCGGTGACCCTCAACGGCAAGCTCGACCGCGCCGCGCTGCCCGCCCCCGACTTCGACGCCCTGAGCACCGGCCGCGACCCGCGCACCCCCCTGGAGGAGGTGGTCTGCGGGCTGTTCGCCGAGGTGCTCGGGCTGGAGCGGGTCGGCGCCGACGACGGGTTCTTCGACCTCGGCGGCGACTCCCTGCTGGCGATGCGGCTGATCGCCCGGATCCAGGCCGTCCTGGACGCCGAACTCCCCATCCGGGTTCTGTTCGGCGCGCCTACCCCGGCCGGGGTGGCGCGGCGGCTCGGCTCGGCCGCCGTCCGGCCGGCCCTCACGGCGGGGGAGCGGCCGGCCGAGGTGCCGCTGTCGTTCGGCCAGGCCCGGATGTGGTTCCTGAACCGGTTCGCCGAAGGGGCCGCCGTCTACAACATGCCGATGGCGCTGCGGCTGACGGGCGAGCTGGACCCGGGCGCCCTGCGTGAGGCCCTCGCCGACGTCGCCGACCGGCACGAGACCCTGCGCACCGTGTTCCCCGAGGCCGACGGCGCGCCCCGCCTGCGGATCCTGTCCGGGAAGGAGGGACACCCGGAGCTCGTGGTCGTCCCGGCGTCCGAGGAGACCCTGCCCCGGCTGCTGTCGGCGGAGGCGTCGCATCCGTTCGACCTGGCCGCCGAGCCGCCGCTGCGTGTCCGGTTGTTCGCCCTGGCCGAGGACGAGCATGTCTTGTCGCTGGTGGTGCATCACATCGCGGCCGATGGCTGGTCGATGGGGGTTTTGACCCGTGACCTGTCGGCGGCCTACACGGCGCGGTGCGAGGGCCGCGCTCCTGGTTGGGCGCCGCTGCCGGTCCAGTACGCCGACTACACGCTGTGGCAGCGCGCCGTGCTCGGCAACGAGGACGACCCCGACAGCCTGATCGGCGAGCAGCTCGCCCACTGGCGGAAGGCGCTGGAGGGGCTGCCCGCCGAGCTGGCGCTGCCCGCCGACCGCCCGCGGCCGCCCGTCGCCTCCCACCGGGGCGGCACCGTGCCGGTCAGGATCGCCGCGGACACCCACGTCCGGCTGGCGGAGCTGGCCCGCCGTGAGAAGACCACCTTGTTCATGGTGGTCCAGGCCGGGGTGGCGCTCTTGCTGTCCCGACTGGGCGCAGGCGAGGACATCCCGCTCGGCACGCCCGTCGCGGGCCGGGGTGATGCGGCGCTGGACGACCTGGTCGGTTTCTTCGTCAACACCCTCGTCCTGCGCACCGACCTGTCGGGCGATCCGACCTTCACCGAGCTGTTGGCCCGGGTTCGTGAGACGGATCTGGCCGCCTACGCACACCAGGACATCCCCTTCGAACGCCTGGTGGAGGAACTGCACCCCGAGCGCTCCCTGGCCCGCCACCCTCTGTTCCAGGTCATGCTGACCTTCCAGAACACCCACCAGGAAACCGCCTGGGACCTGCCGGGACTCACCGTCGGCAGGGCCCGCGCGGGCGGCGGCGCGACGGCGAAGTTCGACCTGTCGTTCACGCTCGGGGAGCGTTTCGAGGACGGGGCCCCCGCAGGACTCGGCGGCGTCCTCGACTACGCCGCCGACCTGTTCGACCGGGAGACCGCCCTGGCCCTCGCCGAACGCCTCGTCCTGCTGCTCGACGCCGTCGCCGGCGACCCCGGCCTGCGGGCCTCCCACGCCCCGGTCCTGCTGCCCGGCGAACACGAAAAGGCCATCCGGACCTGGAACGACACCGCGGTCCCCGTCGCCGACCGGACCATGACCGACCTGTTCGCCGACCGCGCCGCCGCCCACCCCGGCGACGTCGCGGTAGAGCACGAGGGCGCGGTGACCACCTACGCCGAGCTCGACGCCGCCGCCAACCGGCTCGCCCGGACCCTGGCCGGGCACGGCGCGCGCCCGGGCCGGACCGTCGCGGTGGCGCTGCCGCGCTCGACCGAGCTGGTCGTGGCGCTGCTGGCCGTCCTGAAGACCGGCGCCGCCTACCTGCCGGTCGACCCCGGATACCCGGCGGCCCGCGTGGAGTACCTGCTGGCCGACGCCGCACCGGCGGTCGTCGTCAGCACGGCCGCCGCCGGGCTCCCCGGCGACCCGGCGGGCCGGATCCTGCTGGACGACCACGAGACCGCCACGGCCCTGGCCGCGCAGCCGCCGACCCCGCCGGCCACCGGCCCCGCGCCCGGCGACCCCGCCTACGTCATCTACACCTCGGGCTCCACCGGCACCCCCAAGGGCGTGCTGATCCCGCACCGCAACGTGGTCGCGCTGCTGGAGACGGCCGCTGCCGCCTACGACCTCGGCCGCGAGGACGTCTGGACCCTGTTCCACTCCTGCGCCTTCGACTTCTCGGTCTGGGAGATCTGGGGCGCGCTCCTGCTCGGCGGCCGGCTCGTCGTCGTCCCGCACCACGTCAGCCGCTCCCCCGGCGAGTTCGCCGACCTGCTCGCCCGCACCGGGACGACCGTCCTCAGCCAGACGCCGTCGGCCTTCCACCAGCTGATGGGCGCCGACCAGGAGCGGCCGGGCCGCGACTACGCGCTGCGGTACGTCTTCTTCGGCGGCGAGGCCCTCGAACCGGCGCGGCTGCGCCCCTGGTACGCCGCGCACCCCGACGACGCGCCCGTCCTGGTCAACATGTACGGGATCACCGAGACGACCGTGCACGTCACCCACCTCCGGCTCGACCAGGCGGCCGCGGCGGCGGGGACCGGCAGCGTCATCGGCGGTCCGCTGCCGAACACCAGGACCTACGTGCTGGACTCCGCGCTGCGGCCCGTCCCGCCCGGCGTGGTCGGCGAGCTGTACGTGGCGGGCGCCGGGCTGGCCCGCGGCTACCTGAACCGCGCCGCGCTGACCGCCGGGCGGTTCGTCGCCTGCCCCTTCGGCGCGCCGGGCGAGCGGATGTACCGCACCGGCGACCTGGCCCGCTGGACCGCCGGCGGCGGGCTGGTGTTCGCCGGGCGCGCCGACGACCAGGTCAAGATCCGGGGCTTCCGGATCGAGCCGGGCGAGATCGAGGCCGTCTTGACCGCGCACCCGGCCGTCGCCGGGGCCGCGGTGGCGGTGCGCGAGGACCGGCCGGGCCGGCGGACCCTGGTCGCCTACGCGGTGCCGCGCGCCGGCTGCGACCCGGCGGCGCTGCGCGCCCACGCCGCCGAGCGGCTGCCCGACCACATGGTGCCCGCCGTCGTCGTGCTGCTGCCGGAGCTGCCGCTGACCGGCAACGGCAAGCTCGACCGCGCCGCCCTGCCCGCGCCCGACTTCGACGCCCTGAGCACCGGCCGCGACCCGCGCACCCCCCGCGAGGAGCTGCTGTGCGGGCTGTTCGCCGAGGTGCTCGGACTCGAACGGGTCGGCGCCGACGACGGGTTCTTCGACCTCGGCGGCGACTCCCTGCTGGCGATGCGGCTGGCGGCGCGGATCCGCGCCGAGACCGGCGCCGGGCTGAACGTCAGGGCGCTGTTCGCCGCCCCGACCCCGGCCGCCCTCGCCACCGCACTGGACGCCCCCGCGGGACGCGACGACTTCGAGGTGCTGCTGCCGATCAGGACCGGGGGCGGCCGGCCGCCGCTGTTCTGCGTCCACCCGGTCGAGGGCATCGCCTGGCGCTACACCGGACTCGCCGAGCACCTGGCGGACCGGCCCGTCTACGGGCTCCAGGCGCGCGGCCTGGCCCGTCCCGAACCGCTGCCGCGCAGCGTCGGGGAGATGGCCGCCGACTACTTCGCCAAGATGCGGGCCGTCCAGCCGCACGGCCCCTACCACCTGCTCGGCTGGTCGCTCGGCGGCGTCATCGCGCACGCGCTGGCCACCCACATCAGGGAGCAGGGCGAGCAGGTCGGGCTGCTGGCGATCCTCGACGGCTACCCGGCGTTCGCCGCGCCCGGCGCCGGCGCCGCGGCGGCGCCCCGCACCCGCGACACCACCGACCGGCGGCTCGACACCATGATCGAGGAGGTCGTCGGCCTGGTCCGCGGCGCGCGGCCGGACGCCGACGGCGAGGTCCTGCTCGGCCTGCGGTCCACGCTGCGCAACACCACCAAGGCCGGCGCGCGGCACACCCCGGCGGTCTACGACGGCGACGTGCTGCTGGTGGTCGCGCTGCTGGACCGGCCGCCGGCGCTGCCCGCACCGGACGCGCCCGCCGCCTGGCGCCCCTACGCCACCGGGGAGATCGCCGTCCACGAACTCCGCCGCACCCACCGCGAACTGGTGGAGCCGGCGGCCATCGCCGAGATCGCACGGCTGGTCTCGGCCCGGCTCGACGAACAGGAGAGGTGACAGAGGTGTCCCGCGACAACGTGAAGATCCTCATCCGGAGCAAGACCCGGATGTGGGGGTGGACCTTCAGATGACCATCACCGCGATCGCCGGGGTCGGCACGGCCCTCGGCCCCGACTCCTACACCCAGGACGAGCTGCTGGAGCTGCTGGGGATCGACGACCCCAAGATCGGGTCGCTCTTCCGCAACAGCGCCATCGACCGCCGCCACCTGACCCTGCCGCCGCCGGGGCCGGCCGGCGGGCGCGAGTCCGAACCGCAGGGCGACCTGCTCGACAAGCACAAGCGGCTCGCCGTCCGGATGGGGGCCGAGGCGCTGGAGGCCTGCCTGAAGAACGCGGGCGCCGGCGTGTCCGACGTCGCCCACCTGTGCTGCGTCACCTCGACCGGCTTCCTCACCCCCGGGCTGAGCGCCCTGATCATCCGCGAGCTCGGCCTGGACCCGCACTGCTCGCGCAGCGACATCGTCGGCATGGGCTGCAACGCCGGGCTGAACGCGCTCAACGTCGTCTCCGGCTGGTCGGCCGCGCATCCCGGCGAGCTGGCCGTGGTGCTGTGCGCCGAGGCGTGCTCCGCCGCCTACGCCCTCGACACCACGATGCGGACGGCCGTGGTGAACAGCCTGTTCGGCGACGGCGCCGCCGCCCTGGCGCTGGTCGCGGGCGACCCCGCCGCGCCGGGCCCCCGCGTCCTGAAGTTCGCCTCCTACGTGATCACCGACGCGATGGAGGCGATGCGCTACGACTGGGACCGCGACCAGGGCCGGTTCAGCTTCTACCTCGACCCGCAGATCCCCTACGTCGTGGGGGCGCACGCCGAGCTGGTGGTGGACCGGCTGCTGGCCGGCACCGGGCTGCGCCGCAGCCGGATCGGGCACTGGCTGGTGCACTCGGGCGGCAAGAAGGTCATCGACTCGGTGTCGGTCAACCTCGGGCTGAGCCGCCATGAGGTGCGGCACACCGTCGGGGTCCTGCGCGATCACGGCAACGTCTCGAGCGGTTCGTTCCTGTTCTCCTACGAGCGGCTGCTCAGGGAGGGCGTCACCCGAGCGGGGGAGTACGGCGTGCTGATGACCATGGGGCCGGGCTCCACCATCGAGACGGCGCTGGTCCAGTGGTGAGCGGGCCCGTGGTCGGAAGGTCCGCGGTGGGAAGGCCCGCGGCAGGAGGGCCCGTGGCGGGCAGGCCCGCGGTGAGCCGGATCGAGCTGACCATCGACGGGACGGGGCCGCTGACGGCCGAGGCCGTCGCGGAGGTCACCACCCTGTGCGACCGGGCCGAGGACGGCCCCGGGCCGGGGCTGGTGGTCGTCCGGCTCCACGGGGCGCCCCGCGCGCCGCGCCCGGCCGGCCTCGCCGTCGGCCTCGTCGGCAAGTGGGAGCGGGCGCTGCGGAGGCTGGAGCGGCTGGAGCGGCCGACGGTCGCCACCGTCGCGGGCGACATCGGCGGGACGGCGCTCGACGCGCTGTTCGCCACCGATCTGCGGATCGCCGCGCCGTCCGCGCGCCTGCTGTTCACCGGGCCGGACGGCTCGGTCTGGCCGGGCATGGCCGTCCACCGGATCGCCCAGCAGTCGGGCCCGGCGGCGGCGCGCCGCGCGGTCCTGTTCGGCATGCCGCTCACGGCCGGTGAGGCGCTGCGCCTCGGGCTGGTCGACGAGGTGCGCGACGACCCGGCGCGGGCCGTGGCGGCCCTGGCCGGGAGCGTCCCGGCGGGGGAGCCCTGGATCCTGCGGCGGCTGCTGTCGGACGCGGTCACCATGAGCTTCGAGGACGCCCTCGGGCCGCACCTGGCCGCCTGCGACCGGGCGCTGCGCCGGGGGGCCGCCACATGACCGGGTTCGAGCCGGCGGCCGCCGGCCTGGCCGCCGCCGCGGCGGCCGTCGAGGAGGTCCTGGCGGCCCTGCCGGAGCCCGGCGACCGCTCGCCCGGCCAGCGGGCCGAGGCCGCCGCCGCCTTCGACGGGGTCAGGGCGCTGCGCGTGCGGTTCCTGGACGCCCATGTCGAGGAGGTCTACGACCGGCTGACGGACGGGCGCGCCACTCGCCTGCGGCTGGACGCCCTGGTGGAGGCGGCGGGCGAGCGGTTCCCCTGGCTCGTCCCCGGCGCCGCCCTCCTGGCCGGGGAGCGGGGCAGGGCCCAGGGCGCCAAGGAGGGCAGGGAGATCGACCAGGGGATCTTCCTGCGGGCCGTGCTGCGCTCCGACGTCGCGGGCCCGCACCTGCTCGACGCGATGCTGCACCCCACCCCGCGGGCGCTGGCCCTGCTCCCGGAGTTCCAGCGGAGCGGGGTGTTCGCCTCGGAGTCGGTCCACCTGGAGCGCCGGGACGGCGTCGCCCGCCTCACCCTGTGCCGCGACGACTGCCTGAACGCCGAGGACGAACGCCAGGTCGACGACATGGAGACCGCGGTCGACCTGGCCCTGCTCGACCCGTCGGTGCGGGCCGGGCTGCTGCGCGGCGGCCCGATGAGCCACCCCCGCTACCGCGGCCGCCGGGTGTTCAGCGCCGGCATCAACCTCAAGAGCCTGCACGCGGGGGAGATCTCGCTGGTCGGCTTCCTGCTGCGCCGCGAGCTCGGCTACCTCAGCAAGATCTACCGCGGGGTGCGGACCGACGCCTGCTGGCACTCCCCCCGCACCGAGAAACCCTGGGTCGCGGCGGTCGACACCTTCGCGATCGGCGGCGGGACGCAGGTGCTGCTGGTGTTCGACCACGTGCTCGCCGCGGCCGACTCCTATCTCAGCCTCCCGGCCGCCGCCGAGGGGATCGTGCCGGGCGCGGGGAACCTGCGGCTCGCCCGGTTCGCCGGGCCGCGCCTGTCCCGCCAGGTGATCCTGGGCGGGCGCCGGGTGTGGGCGGCCGAGCCCGAGGCCCGGACGCTCGTCGACGAGGTCGTCCCGCCCGAGCTGCTGGACGCCGCGATCGAGCGGGCGCTGGACCGGTTCACCGCGGACGGGGAGGCGGTCGTCGCCAACCGGCGGATGCTGAACCTGGCGGAGGAGCCGCCGGAGGCCTTCCGCCGGTACCTGGCCGAGTTCGCCCTCCAGCAGGCGCTGCGCCTGTACGGGGCGGACGTCGTCGCCAAGAGCGGCCGGTTCGCGGGAGGCGCCCGGTGAACCGGGTCAGGTACGACAAGAAGGACCACGTGGCCCGGATCGTGCTGGACCGGCCCGAGGTGCTCAACGCCCTGGACCTGCGGACGCACCGGGAGCTGGCGGCGGTCTGGGACGACGTCGAGGCGGACGACGAGATCAGGGTCGCGGTCCTCACCGGGGCCGGCGACCGGGCGTTCAGCGTCGGGCAGGACCTCAAGGAGCGGGCCGCCCTCGACGCCGCGGGCGACCCCGGCACGACCTTCGGCAGCCGGGGCAGGCCGGGCTGGCCGCGGCTGACCGACCGGTTCACCCTCACCAAGCCGGTGCTGGCCCGGGTGGACGGCTACGCGCTGGGCGGCGGCTTCGAGCTGGCGCTGGCGTGCGACCTCATCGTCGCCTCCGACCGGTCGGTCTTCGGGCTGCCCGAGGTGATGCTCGGGCTCGTGCCGGGCGCCGGCGGGGTGTTCCGGCTGCCCCGGCAGGCGCCCCTCAAGGCGGCCATGGGGTACCTGCTGACCGGCCGCAGGATGAGCGCCGCGCAGGCGCTCGGCCTCGGCCTGGTCAACGAGGTCGTGCCGGCGGCCGGGCTCGACGAGGCGGTCGGCTCCTGGACCGCGGACCTGGTCCGGGCGGCGCCGCTCGCGGTCCGCGCCGTCAAGGAGGCCGCGATGGCCTCCCTGGACATGCCGCTTCCGGCCGCCTTCACCGCCCGCTATCCCCGGGAGGAGGTGCGCCGTGGCAGCGCGGACGCGGCGGAGGGCCCGCGGGCCTTCGCCGAAAAGCGCGAGCCCCGCTGGTCCGGCCGCTGATCTGAGGGCCCCGGGCGCCGCCGGCAGCCCGATTCCCGGTGGCGGGGGCCAGGTCGAATTCGGTTCGAATTGGATTTGTCAATTGAATGACAGGGTGTGGTGCAGATAACAGGGCGGTGCGAGCGCAATCCGTGTATTGAATGATCGAAAATGCTCCGCGCTGGCCACAAGCGGACGTGACCGGGAAGGGTACCAGAAGGCCTATTAACATCGGCTGAGTTGAGAGTGGTGCGTATGCCGTCGCGGATGCGACATGGGCGGCGCACACGGGGAAAGCGCAGAGCGATCGGCGGGGACGTTCACTTGCATTTAAGCGCTGCGCCAGTGTTTTCAGTCGAAAGTTCAGATTGCGAGGAGTGAGGCCTTGAAGTCTGCACCCGATCAGAACGGCCTGCTGCCGGTCGTGGAAGTGGATATCAGAACGCTGTCCACCGGGGGATCACCGCGCATGTCGGGCGAAAGCCTGGAACACGTGGAGATGCTCGCCGCCGCCCAGGCCGAGCTGCCGCCGATCACCGTCCACCGGCCCACCATGCGGGTCATCGACGGCATGCACCGCCTGCGCGCGGCGCTGCTGCTCGGCCACGAGAAGATCGCCGTCCGGTTCTTCGAGGGCCCCGAGGAGGACGCGTTCGTCCTCGCCGTCCGCGCCAACATCGCCCACGGGCTCCCGCTGTCGCTGGCCGACCGCAAGCGCGCCGCGGAACGCATCATCGGCTCCCACGCGCAGTGGTCGGACCGGATGATCGCCCAGGTGGCGGGCATCTCGGCGCGGACCGTCGGCGAGATCCGCCGCACGATCAGCGTCGACGCCGCCCGCGAGCGGGTCGGCCGGGACGGCAAGGTGCGCTCGCTGGACGGCACCCGGGGGCGCGAGCGCGCCTACGAGCTGATCACCGAGGACCCCAGCCTGTCGCTGCGCGAGATCGCCCGCGCCGCCGGCATCTCGCCCGAGACCGCCAGGGACGTCAGGAACCGGCTGCGCCGGGGCGAGGACCCGCTGCCGCGCGGCCGGGCGCTCGCCGCGCGCCAGGGCGGGCAGCGCGACCGGGCCGCCGGCCTGGCCGCGCCCGCCACGCCCGCCGCGACCACCGCGGCGGGCCGGACGGACGCCGGCGGGGTGGCCACCGCGACCCGGCCCGTCCCGCAGCCGGCCGCCGCGGTGGAGAAGCTCAAGGCCGATCCCGCGCTGCGCTTCAACGAGAGCGGCCGCGATCTTTTGCGGCTGCTGAACATGCACACGATCCGCACCGAGGACTGGAACAAGATCGTGGAAAGTGTTCCGCCGCACTGCACCTGGATCGTCGCCCAGCTCGCCCGCGACTGCGCCGAGCTGTGGACGGAACTGGCGTCGCGGTTCGAACGCAACGCCGCCGGCGCCACCTGAGAAAAGGGCGTGCGTTCCGCTGGAAGCGGGCAGCCGAATTCATCGGCGATATGTCCAAGTGCCGGGAATGAACGGTTGGACGTGTCGGATGGAGCGCCGTTCCGAAATAGGTTGGGCCAGAGCCGGGCGCACCCGGAGTGCGCCCCGACAGAGGTGGAGCAAGTGGAGATTCACGCGATCGACCACGTCGAATTATTCGTCGACGATCTCAAAAGCGCCGCGGGGCATCTGTGCGACTCCTACGGATTCGCCGTCACCGGCCGGGGCGGCCCCGACACCGGCCTGGCCGGCTGCGAGTCGCTGCTGCTGCGGCAGCACGACATCACCCTGCTGCTGACGGCGGCGCTGGACCCCGCCCACCGCGCGGCCCAGTACGTCCGCCGGCACGGCGACGGGGTCGCCGTCCTCGGCCTCGCCGTCGACGACGCCGAGGACTCCTTCGCCACCGCCGTCGAGCGCGGCGCCGAGCCGGTCGCCCCGGCCGAGCACCGGGCGGGCGGGGTCGCCTTCGCCTCGGTGGGCGGCTTCGGCGACGTGGAGTACCGCTTCACCTCCCGGACCGACCCCGCCGGGCCCTTCGCCCCCGGGATCATCGAGGAGTTCGGCAACGGCCCCGCCTTCGTCGGGGCCCTGCGCGCCATCGACCACTTCGCGGTCTGCGTCCCGGCCGGCCGGCTCGCCGAGACCGTCCGGCGGCACCGGGAGGTCTTCGGCTTCGAGCAGACCTTCGAGGAGGTCATCATCGTCGGCGGGCAGTCGATGATCTCCAAGGTGGTGCAGAGCCCCTCGCGGGCGGTGACCCTCACCGTCATCGAACCCGACACCACCAGGGAGCCCGGCCAGATCGACCGGTTCCTGGCCGCCCACGACGGCGCCGGCGTCCAGCACGTCGCCTTCCTGGCCGACTCCATCACCCGCGCCGTCCGCGAGTGCGAGCGGCAGGGCGTCCGCTTCCTGGACACCCCCGCCGCCTACTACTCCCAGCTGCCCGGCCGGCTCGGCGACGTCGGCGTCCCGCTGGAGGAGCTGCGCGAGCTCAACATCCTCGCCGACCGCGACCAGCGCGGCGTCATGCTGCAGATCTTCGCCGCGTCCCGGCACGACCGCGGCACGCTGTTCTACGAGCTCATCGAGCGGCGCGGCGCCCGCACCTTCGGCAGCAACAACATCAAGGCGCTCTACGAGGCGATCGAACGCCACCCCACGGACCAGGTCGGCCGGGCCTAGGAAGAGGGGGACCCCATGGTCGTGGTCATGTCCGCGGACGCCACGCAGGCGGACGTCGCGGAGGTCGTGGAACTGGTCAGATCGGTCGGCGCCGAGGCGTTCGTGAGCCGGGGCGTGTCCCGGACGATCGTCGGGCTCGTCGGCGACGCCGGCGCGCTCGGCATGCTCAGCCTGCGCGGCCGGCGCGGCGTCTCCGACGTCGTGCGGATCTCGGTGCCGTTCAAGCTCGTCAGCCGGGAGAACCACCCCGAGCGCTCGGTGATCGAGGTCGGCGGCGTGCCGATCGGCCCCGGCTCGCTCACCGTCATCGCGGGCCCGTGCGCGGTCGAGACCCCCGCGCAGACCCTGGCGGCGGCCCGGATGGCCCGGGCGGCCGGCGCGACGCTGCTGCGCGGCGGCGCGTTCAAGCCCCGCACGTCGCCGTACGCCTTCCAGGGCCTCGGCGAGACCGGGTTGAAGATCCTGGCCGACGTCCGCGACGAGACCGGCATGCCCGTCGTCACCGAGGTCGTCGACCCCGCCTCGGTCGAGCTCGTCGCCTCCTACGCCGACATGCTCCAGGTCGGCACCCGCAACATGCAGAACTTCGCGCTGCTGCAGGCGGTCGGCTCGGCGTCCAGGCCGGTCCTGCTGAAGCGCGGGATGAGCTCCACCATCGAGGAATGGCTGATGGCGGCCGAGTACATCGCCCAGCGCGGCAACCTCGACATCGTGCTGTGCGAGCGCGGCATCCGCACCTTCGAGAAGGCCACCCGCAACACCCTCGACGTGAGCGCGGTGCCGATCGCCCAGCGGCTGTCGCACCTGCCGGTCATCGTCGACCCGTCGCACTCGGGCGGCCGGCGCGACCTGGTCCTGCCGCTGTCCAGGGCGGCCGTCGCCGCGGGCGCCGACGGGCTGATCATCGATGTCCACCCCGACCCGGCCATCGCCCTGTGCGACGGCGACCAGGCCCTGGTCGGCGCGGACCTGGCCGAGCTGGCCGGCCAGATCACCGGGCTGGCGGCGCTGATGGGACGTACCGCGGCCACCGCGGTGCAGGAACCGATCCGAAGCAGAGGAAGGTAGCCGAATGAGTGCTGGGAACCGCGAGGAATTCGATGTCGTGGTCGTCGGGGGCGGCCCCGGCGGATCGACGCTGTCGACGCTCGTCGCCATGCAGGGCCACCGCGTCCTGGTCCTGGAGAAGGAGACCTTCCCCCGCTACCAGATCGGTGAGTCGCTGCTCCCCTCCACCGTCCACGGCGTCTGCCGGATGACGGGCGTCACCGACGAGCTGGCCGAGGCCGGCTTCACCCTCAAGCACGGCGGCACCCTGCTGTGGGGCGCCAACCCCGAGCCGTGGACGTTCTCGTTCTCGGTCTCGCCGACCATGGCGAGCGCGACCTCGACGGCCTTCCAGGTCGAACGCTCCAAGTTCGACAAGATCCTGCTGGACAACGCGGTCCGCAAGGGCGTCGAGGTCCGCCAGCAGGTGACCGTCAACGACGTCGTCGAGGAGGGCGGCCGGGTCACCGGCGTCGCCTACACCGACGCCGACGGCGCCCAGAAGGAGGTCTACGCCAAGTTCGTCGTCGACGCCTCCGGCAACGGCAGCCGCATCTACAAGAAGGTCGGCGGGACCCGCGAGTACTCCGACTTCTTCCGCAGCCTCGCCCTGTTCGGCTACTTCGAGAACGGCAAGCGGCTGCCCGAGCCCACCTCCGGCAACATCCTGTCGGCGGCGTTCCCGAGCGGCTGGTTCTGGTACATCCCGCTCAGCCCCACGCTGACCAGCGTCGGGGCCGTCGTCCGCAAGGAGATGGCCGCGCGGATCCAGGGCGACCCCGAGGAGGCCCTGCGGTCCCTCATCGACGAGTGCCCGATCATCAAGGACTTCCTGTCGGACGCCACCCGGGTCACCGAGGGCGACTACGGCCAGCTGCGCGTCCGCAAGGACTACTCCTACCACCAGACGACGTTCTGGCGGCCCGGCTTCGTGCTCATCGGCGACGCCGCCTGCTTCGTCGACCCGGTGTTCTCCTCGGGCGTGCACCTGGCGACCTACAGCGCGCTGCTCGCGGCCCGCTCCATCAACAGCATCCTGGCCGGGCTGGTCGAGGAGGCGCCGGCGTTCAACGAGTTCGAGGCGCGCTACCGGCGCGAGTACGGCGTGTTCTACGAGTTCCTCATGTCGTTCTACGACATGCACGTCGACGAGAACTCCTACTTCTGGTCGGCCAAGAAGGTCACCCAGAACCAGCACTCCGAGCTGGAGTCGTTCGTGGAGCTGGTCGCCGGCGTCTCCTCGGCGGAGTTCCAGCTCGCCGACGCCGAGTCCGCCGCGCTGCGCTTCAAGAAGCGCTCCGCGGAGTTCGCCGACGCGATCGACGAGCTGGTCGCCGACGAGGAGCAGAGCATGGTCCCGCTGTTCCGCTCCTCGGTGGTGAAGCAGGCCATGCAGGAGGGGGCGCAGGTCCAGGGCCGGGCGCTGCTCGGCGAGGACCTGGGCGAGGACGTGCCCATGTTCGAGGGCGGCCTGATCACCTCCGACGACGGCATGCTGTGGCTGGTGCCGGGCCAGGCCTGACCGCTCTTCCCGCCCGCCCGCCGCCTCCCCAGGGCGGGGGCGGGCTTTTCCATCCCCGGCCACGGCCGGCCCCCTTGCTGCGAAGGAGCATCATGACCCTGCACGCGATCCGCGGTGCCACCCAGATCGAGCTGAACACCCGGGACCTGATCCTGGAGGCGACCGGTCAGCTCGTCACGGAGCTGATGGTCCGCAACGACCTGACCGCCGACGACCTGATCAGCGTGATCTTCACGGCCACCCCCGACCTGACCGAGGCCTTCCCCGCGCTGGGCGCGCGCCGGGCCGGCTGGACGCGGGTGCCGATGATGTGCGCGACCGAGATCGCCGTGCCCGGCGCGCCGCCCCGGATCGTGCGGATGCTCGCCCACGCCGACCTCGACCGCCCGCGCGGCTCGGTCAGCCACGTGTACCTGCGGGGGGCGGCGGCGCTGCGTCCCGATCTGGCGCTGGCGGAGTGATGGGCCTGCGGAGCGTCCTGATCGTCGGGACCGGGCTGATCGGCACCTCGATCGCGCTGGCGCTGCGCGAACGGGGGCTGGAGGTGCTGCTCGCCGACCGCGACCCCGCGGTGGCCCGGCTGGCCGCCGAGCGGGGCGCGGGGCGCGCCGTCGAGCCGTCCGGCGCCGAACGGGCCGACCTGGCCGTGCTGGCCGTGCCGCCCGGGGCCGTTCCCGCGGCGCTGCGGGACGTGCAGAAGCTCGGCGCCGCCCGCTACTGCACCGACGCGGCCAGCGTGAAGGCCGCGCCGATCGCGGAGGCCGCCGCCCTCGGCTGCGACATGACGGCGTTCGTCGGCGGCCATCCGCTCGGCGGCCGCGAACGCTCGGGGCCGCTGGCGGCCAGGCCGGGGCTGTTCGCGGGCCGGCGCTGGGTGCTGTGCCCGACCCCGGAGTCCGCCCCCGCGGCGGTCGAGGCGGCCGAGGCGCTGGCCCTGGCCTGCGGCGCGGTCCCCGTGGTGATGTCGGGGCACGAGCACGACCGCGCGGTGGCGCTGACGTCCCACACCCCGCACCTGGTCGCCTCCGCGCTCGCCGCCCGGTTCGCCGAGGCGCCCGAGCCGGTGATGGCGCTGGCCGGGCAGGGGGCCAGGGACGTCACCAGGATCGCGGCGGGGGCGCCCGAGCTGTGGTCGTCGATCGTGTGGTCCAACGCCGGGCCCATCGCCGAGGCCCTGGACCAGGTCGCGGGCGACCTGCGCCGGACCGCGCGGGCGCTGCGCGGCACGGGCCCCGGGGAGCCGGTGCACGACCTGCTGGTGCGCGGGGTCGAGGGCTACGCGCGGATCCCCGGCGGGGAGCGGACGGGGCGGCGCGGGTCCGTCCCCGTCCTGGTGCCCGACCGGCCGGGCGAGCTCGCGCTGCTGCTGCACGCCGTCTGCGTCACCGGGATCGGCGTCGAGGCGGTCGCGTTCGCACCGGGCCGGCCGGTCGGGATGGTGGAGCTGACGGTGGAGCAGGGGTCAGCCGGTCACCTTGCCGGGGAGCTGCGCGCCCGCGGCTGGGCCGTTCCGGTCGGTGAGGCGTAGCCGCTCGGCCGCGGTGTGCTCGACGCGGCCCATGGTCAGGCGCAGCACGGGCGGCGCCATCAGCGAGGTGACGACGGCGACCAGCACGATGATCGTGTAGCTGGCCGCGTCGAGGATCCCCAGCCGCAGCCCGACCATCGCCACGATCACCTCGATCACCCCGCGGGCGTTCATGCCCGCGCCGAGCGCCAGCGACTCCCAGCGGGTGAGCCGGCTCAGCCGGCCGCCGAGGTAGGCGCCGGCGAACTTGCCCGCGACGGCGGTGGTGAGCACGAGCAGCGCCGCGCCGAGGACGGCGGGGTGCGACAGCGCCCGCAGGTCGATCCGGAGCCCGGCCGTCGCGAAGAACACCGGGGCCAGGAAGGCCAGCACCAGCGACCGCAGCCCGGCCAGGCGCGACCGGTCGAAGCCGGGCCGCGTCCCGATGACCATCCCGCCCACGAACGCGCCGAAGACCGCCTCCAGCCCCAGGGCCTGGGTCGCGGCCGCCGACAGCAGGAGCAGGATGACCGTGATGGTGACGTGCGCGGCGTCCGAGCCGCCGGCGCGCCGCAGCAGCAGGCCGGCCAGGGGCCGCCCCGCGGCCACGGCGGCCACGACGACCAGCAGCAGGTGGAGCAGCGCGGTGCCGGCCTTGCCGGCGGTCATCCCGCCCACGGCCATCGCCGAGACCACCGAGAGCATGAACCAGCCGAAGGCGTCGTCGACCATGCCCGAGGCGAGGGTCAGCTGCCCGACGTCGCGGTGGATCAGGTTCATGTCCAGGAGGGTCTTGGCGATGACCGGGATCGCGCTGACGCACATAGCCACGCCGAGGAAGAGCGCGAACACGTCGGTGTCGGGGGTGCGCACGTGCAGCATCGCCACCAGCGGATAGGCGAGCGCGATCCCGGGCAGCAGCGGCACGACGATCCCGGCCAGGCTCACCTTGAGGGCGGTGCCCTTGCGGCGGCGCAGCAGCGCCAGGTCCATCTCCATGCCGGTCAGGCCGACCAGCAGCAGGACCCCGATCTGGCCGAGGGCGTCGAGCAGGTGCGCCTGCTCGGGCCGGTGGGGGAGGAGCCAGCCGGCGGCGCCCGGGGCGAGCCAGCCGAACAGCGAGGGCCCGAGCAGGACCCCGGCGAGCAGTTCGCCGACGATCGCGGGCAGCCCGAACCGGGCGGCGATCCGGCCGAGCAGATGGGCCAGGCAGAGCAGCACCCCGACCTGGAGCAGGAAGACCAGTAACTCATGCGCGGGCAATGGTGGCGCCATGAATTCACTCCCGATGAAATGGTTGCCATCAGAAGCGGGAATGGTACCTCTGGTCGGATTCGAGGTGATGCCGAGTCCATTTCAAGGAACCGGCCCTGCTGTTTTGGCCATGGAGGCCGGCGCACCCCCACCCTATGTCGAAATACCGGTTTCCTCCAGCTCGACGGTGGGTGCGGACCGGCCTTGATGGACGGCGCGGCACCATGCGAGCATGGCCGGAGAGGACGCCTCGATAATCGCCCGGAGGACAGCATGGAATTGAATCTCGCCGATTATGCGAGGCGCGCTCGCGAGGTCCTCGATCCGGGCGTGTGGGACTTCTTCGAGGGCGGCGCGGGGGAGGAGAGCACCCTGGCGGCCAACCTGGCGGCGTTCGACCGGATCCGGCTGCGCCCCTCGGTGCTGCGCGGCGTGGGCGGCGCGGACCCCTCCCTGCGGCTGTTCGGCCGGACCCTCGACGCCCCGATCGGGATCGCCCCGCTGGCCTACCAGACCATGGCCCACCCGTCGGGGGAGGTCGCCACGGCCAGGGGCGTCTCCGCGGCGGGCCGGCTGCCGATGATCGTCAGCACGTTCGCCGGGCGGGCCCTGGAGGAGATCGCGGACGCGGCCGGCGGCCCGCTCTGGCTCCAGGTCTACTGCCTGCGCGACCGCGAGGCGACCCGCGGCCTGATCGAACGCGCCGAGCGGGCCGGCCTGGAGGCCCTCGTCCTCACCGTCGACGCCCCGCACCTCGGCCGGCGGCTGCGCGACCTGCGCAACGACTTCCGGCTGCCCCCGGGCCTGGTCCCGGCCAACCTCGTCGGCGACGGCGAGGAGGCCGGCGGGTACGCCTCGCCCGGCGCCCACGCCCGCGCCGAGTTCGCCCCGGCGCTCGACTGGTCGGTGATCGACTGGATCCGGTCGGTCAGCCCGCTGCCGCTGCTGCTGAAGGGCGTGCTCACCGGCCGCGACGCCGCCCGCGCGGTGGACGCGGGCGTCGAGGGGATCGTGGTGTCCAACCACGGCGGCCGCCAGCTCGACGGGGCCCCCGCCACCCTGGAGGTGCTGCCGGAGATCGCCGCCGCGGTGGCGTCCCGGATCCCGGTCCTGCTGGACGGCGGCGTCCGCCGGGGCCGCGACGTCCTGGCGGCGCGGGCGCTCGGCGCCGACGCCGTCCTGGTCGGCCGCCCCGTCCTGCACGGCCTGGCCGCCGCGGGCGAGGAGGGCGTCACCGGGGTCCTGCGGCTGCTGCTCGACGAGCTGACCGACGCGATGACCCTCGCGGGCCTCGCGCGGCTGCCCGACCGCGACTCCGGGCTGGTGGCGCCCGGACCGGAGGCGGCGCCCGCGCGGCCGGGGGACCGGGTCGCCTTCCAGCCGCACCTGCCCGGGGTGGGCGGGATGCGGCGCGAACTGCTGCACGCCAGCCTGTCCGACCCGCTGCTGGACACCATGAACTTCCTCAACGAGATCACCCACCGCCACCCGAAGGCGATCTCGTTCGCGCCCGGCCGCCCCTACGACGGGTTCTTCGAGACCGAGCAGGTCTTCACCCACATCCGCCGCTACCTGGACCACCTCGCCGAGCGGGGCGACCCGCCCGCCCGGGTCCGGGACGCGCTGTTCCAGTACGGCCCGTCGGCCGGGATCATCCGCGAGATCATCGCCGGCTCGCTGCGCGCCGACGAGGACATCGACGTCCCGCCGGAGTCGATCGTGGTGACCGTCGGCGCCCAGGAGGCGATGCTGCTGACGCTGCGCGCCCTGATCAGCGGCCCCGGCGACGCGTTCTTCGTGTCCAGCCCCTGCTACGTGGGGATCGCCGGCGCGGCGCGGCTGCTGGAGGTGGAGATCACCCCGGTACGGGAGCGCGCCGGCGGCCTGGACTGCGCCGACCTGGAGGCCGCGATCCACGCCGAGCGGGCGCGCGGCCGCAGGCCGAAGGCGGTGTACGTGATCCCCGACCACGCCAACCCCTCGGGCGTCTCGCTGTCGCTGCAGACCCGGCTGGACCTGCTCGCCCTGGCCGCCCGGCACGAGCTGCTGATCCTGGAGGACAGCCCGTACCGGCTGGTCAGCCCGGGGGAGCGGACGCCCACGTTGAAGTCGCTCGACCGCGACCGCCGGGTGGTGCACCTCGGCTCCTTCGCCAAGACGGTCTTCCCCGGCGCGCGGACCGGCTTCGCGGTCGCCGACCAGGTGGTCCTCAACCCCGACGGCTCCACCGGCCTGCTCGCCGCCGAGCTGGCCAAGATCAAGAGCATGGTCACGGTGAACACCTCGCCGCTCGGCCAGGCGGCCGTCGCGGGCGCGCTCCTGGCGGCCGGCGGGCGGCTGGCCGAGCTCAACCGCGACACCGCCGCCCACTACGGCGACGCCCTGCGCCACACCCTGGAGTGCCTGGAGGAGCGGCTGCCGCCCGAGCGCCGGGCCGAACTCGGCGTCGAGTGGAACCGGCCGTCCGGCGGCTTCTTCCTGACGCTGCGGACGCCCTTCCCCGCCGACAACGACGCCCTCGCCCGCTCCGCCCAGGACTTCGGCGTCATCTGGACGCCGATGTCGTACTTCTACCCCGAGGGCGGCGGGGAGGACACGCTGCGCCTGGCGGTCAGCTACCTGACCCACACCGAGATCGAGGAGGGGGTGGACCGGCTGGCCTCCTTCATCGAGTCCCACCGGTCGGAGCCGCGCTGACATCCCCACCTCCCGGTCGCCGGTCCGCGTCCTGGGGACGAACCTAGGAGAGGGCGGGTACCACGGAGGTAACGTCCCGGGTTACGGCGGTGTTATGGCACCGGTGGCAAGCTGTGCGGCATGAGGGTGCTGCTGGTAGAGGATCACGCGAAGCTGGCCGAGACCGTCTCGGCGGGGCTGCGCCGCGAGGGCATGGCGGTGGACGTCTCGCTGGACGGCCTCGACGCGCTGGAGCACATCGGCGTGCACCGCTACGACGTCATCGTCCTCGACCGGGACCTGCCCGGCATGCACGGCGACGACGTGTGCCGGGCGGTCGTCGACGGCGAGACCGACAGCCGCATCCTGATGCTGACCGCCGCCGGCACCCTGGAGGACAGGGTCGGCGGCCTCGGCCTCGGCGCCGACGACTACCTCGCCAAGCCCTTCGAGTTCGCCGAGCTGGTCGCCCGGATCCGCGCGCTCGGCCGCCGGGCCAGGCCCGCGGTGCCGCCGCTGCTCACCCACGGGGACCTGGAGCTCGATCCGGCCCGGCGGGTCGCCCTGCGCGCGGGGCGGCGGCTGCCGCTCAGCCCGAAGGAGCTGGCGGTGCTGGAGGCGCTGCTGGAGGCCCAAGGCGCGGTGGTCTCCGCCGAGGAGCTGCTGGAGCGGGTCTGGGACGAGATGGCCGACCCGTTCACCAACGCCATCAAGATGACCGTCAGCAGGCTCCGCGCGAAACTGGGGGACCCGCCGGTCATCGAGACCGTCGCCCAGGCGGGATACCGGATTTAGTCATTATTCCCGATCTTCATATTCTTCCCCGGCCCTAATGTCCAACTGAGTCCCCCCGCAGTTGGACGTATTGCCGGTGCTTGCCCGCCGTTCGCGGCTTCCGTTACCTTGCTCCCGGGATCAGCCATTTATCCCGGGAAATGAGCAGACGGACGACGAGAAAGGCGTGGCCATGACCATGACCAACCCGTTCGAGGACGAAGACGCCTCCTATTTCGTCCTGGTCAACGACGAGGGCCAGCATTCACTGTGGCCGGTCTTCGCCGAGGTCCCCGCCGGCTGGACCGTCGTGCACGGGGAGGACTCCCGCAAGTCCTGCCTCGACTACATCGAGACGCACTGGACCGACATGCGCCCCAAGAGCCTCATCGCGGAGATGAAGGAGTACGAGACCGCGGAATGAGGGGTCGGCCGGCGACGACGGACGGAAGGCACGGGGCATGCTCGGCCAGGAGAAGTGGAACGACACCGCGGTCGCGGTGGCGGACGGAACACTGCCGGGGCTGATCGCGGCCCGGGCGGCGGCCGACCCCGGCGCGACCGCCGTGGTCTTCGGGGACCGCGGGCTGACCTACGCCGAGCTGGAGGAGCGGGCCGGGGGACTGGCCGCCCGGCTCACCGCCCTCGGCGCCGGCCCCGAACGGGTCGTCGCCGTCGCGGTGCCGCGCTCGGCCGAACTGGTCGTCGCGCTGCTGGCCGTCCTCAAGGCCGGCGCGGCCTACCTGCCGGTCGACCCCGACCATCCCGCGGCCAGGATCGCGTTCACGCTGGCCGACGCCGCGCCCGCCGCGGTGCTCTGCACCGGCGCGACCGAGCCGCTGCTGCGCGGGCACCCGGCCCCCCGCATCGACCTGGACGCGCCCGGGGAGGCACCGCCCCCCAGGCCGTCGCCGGTCCCGCTGACCGGCGACCACCCCGCGTACATGATCTACACCTCGGGGTCGACGGGTGTGCCGAAGGGCGTCATGGTGCCGCATCGCGGCATCGTGAACCGGCTGTTGTGGATGCAGGACGCCTATGGGCTGGGTCCTGGTGACACGGTGTTGCAGAAGACCCCGTCGGGGTTCGACGTGTCGGTGTGGGAGTTCTTCTGGCCGCTCATCACCGGGGCGCGGTTGGTGTTGGCCAAGCCCGGCGGGCACCGTGACCCCGCCTACCTGGCGGCGACGATCGTCGCCGAGAACATCACGACGGTCCACTTCGTCCCGTCGATGCTCGCGCTGTTCCTGGAGGAGCCCACCTCCGCCGACTGCACTGGGCTGCGCCGGGTGATCTGCAGTGGCGAGGCGTTACCCGCCGATCTGGTGAACCGCTTCCACGAGCGGCTGCCGGGCGTGCCACTGCACAACCTCTACGGCCCCACCGAAGCCTCCGTCGACGTCACCTCCTGGGAGTGCCCGCCCGGCTTCGCAGGCAGCTCGGTGCCGATCGGCAAGCCGATCTGGAACACCCGCATGTACGTGCTCGACGCCCGGCTGCGCCCCGTGGACCCCGGGGTGGCGGGCGAGCTCTACATCGCGGGCGCCGGCCTGGCCCGCGGCTACGCCAACCGCTCCTCCCTGACCGCGGAACGCTTCGTCGCCTGCCCGCTGGGCGGGACGAGCGAGCGCATGTACCGGACCGGCGACCTGGCCCGCTGGACCCCCGCCGGCGACCTGGAGTACCTGGGCCGGGTCGACCACCAGGTGAAGATCCGCGGCTTCCGGGTCGAGCTCGGCGAGATCGAGGCCGTGCTGACCGCCCACCCCTCGGTGGCCGCCGCCGCCGTCATGGCCCGCGAGGACACCGCCGGCCATCAGCGCCTCGTCGCCTACGCCGTGCCCGCCGGGACCGGCCGCATCGAGAGCGGGCGGCTGCGCACCCATCTGGCGGGGCGGCTGCCGGAGTACATGGTGCCCGCCGTGGTCGTCGAGCTGGCGGAGCTGCCGCTGACACCGAACGGCAAGCTCGACCGGGCGGCGCTGCCCGCGCCGGACCTCGGCGCCCTGGCCGCGGGCCGCGAGCCGCGCACCGCCACCGAACGGCTGCTGTGCGAGCGGTTCGCCGGGACGCTGCGGCTGGCACGGGTCGGAGCCGACGACTCGTTCTTCGACCTCGGCGGCGACTCGCTGCTGGGGGCGCGGCTGGTCGCCCGCCTCCGGGACGAGCTGGGGGCGGGCCTGGCCTTCCGCGACCTGCTCGACGCGCCGACGCCCGAACGGCTGGCCGCCGTCGTCGACGCGGGCGGCCGGGACGCGCGGTGGCAGGCGCCGCCGCTGCGGCCGGCCGCGCGGCCCGACCCGCTGCCGCTGTCGTCCGGCCAGGCGCGGATGTGGTTCCTCAACCGGCTGCACGAGGGCGACGCCGTCTACAACGTGCCGGTCGCCCTGCGGCTGGCCGGGCCGCTCGACACCGGGGCACTGGAGGCGGCGCTCGCCGACCTCGTCTCGCGGCACGAGATCCTGCGCACGGTCTATCCGGACACCGAAGGCGTCCCCCACCAGCGGATCCTGCCGGACGCCGGGCCCGTCCTGCGCACCGTGGCGGCGGACGCGGCCGAGGTGGAGGGGCACGTCGCGGCGGAGGCCGCCCGCGGGTTCGACCTCCGGCACGAACCGCCCCTGCGCGCCACGCTGTTCGCCGTCCGCCCGCAGGAGCACGTCCTGCTGCTGGTCGTCCACCACATCGCGACGGACGCCTGGACGACCGGGATCCTCGCCCGCGACCTCGGCACCGCCTACGCCGCCCGGCGGGCCGGCCACGCCCCCGGCTGGGCCCCGCTGCCCGTCCAGTACGCCGATTTCGCCCTCTGGCAGCGCGGGCTGCCCGGTCAGGACGACAGGCTGGCGCACTGGCGGGACGCGCTGGCCGGGCTCCCGGCCGAGCTGGCGCTGCCCGCCGACCGGCCCCGCCCGGCCGTCCCCTCCAGGACGGGCGGCGAGGTGCCGGTGCGGATCGGGGCGGACGTCCACGCCCGCCTGGCCGAGCTGGCCGGAGCCGCCGGCACCACCTTGTTCATGGTCGTCCAGGCGGCCGTCGCCGCCCTGCTGTCCCGGCTCGGCGCCGGCGACGACATCCCGGTCGGGGTCGCGGTCGCGGGCCGTGACGACGCGGCGCTGGACGACGTCGCCGGCTTCTTCGTCAACACGCTCGTGCTGCGCACCGACCTGTCGGGCGCCCCGGACTTCGCCGGCCTGCTGGCGCGGGTGCGCGAGGCGGACCTGGCCGCCTACGCCCACCAGGACGTCCCGTTCGAGCGGCTCGGCGTCGCCCTCCAGGTGCTGCTGGCCTTCCAGAACGTCCCCCGCGAGATCGGCTGGGAGCTGGCGGGGCTCACGGTGGAGCCGCTCGCGGCCGGCGGCGACGCGGTCGAGTTCGACCTGTCCTTCAGCCTGGAGGAGCGCCGCGCCGGCCGGGGCGCCCCCGCCGGCATCGAGGGCGTCCTGCGGTACTCCGCCGACCGGTTCGACACCAGGACCGCCGTCCTGCTCGCCGAACGGCTCACGCTGCTGCTCGGCGCGGTCGCGGCCGACCCGCACCGCGCGGTCAGCGCCCTGCCCGTCCTGACCGGCGGCGAGCGGGCCGAGATCCTCGACGGCTGGAACGCGACCGCCCGGCCCCTCCGGCACCGGACCGTGCTGGAGGCCTTCGCCGCCCGCGTCGCCGCCGCGCCCGGCGCCCCGGCCCTGGTCGCCGGCGACGGCTCCGCGCCCTCGCTGACCTACGCCGAACTGGACGCCGCCGCCGACCGCGAGGCCGCCGCGCTCGCCGCCGCGGGCGCCCGCCCCGGCGCGCTGGTCGGCGTCGTGCTGCCGCGCTCCACCCGGCTGGCCGTCATGCTGCTGGCCGTCCTGAAGACGGGCGCCGCCTACGTCCCGGCCGACCCGGAGTGGCCCGCGGCCCGGATCGGCGAGGTCCTGGACGGCACGGACCTGGTCGTCGACGCCGGCTGGGACCCTGGCCGGTCCGCCACGGCGGCGTCGCCGGTGCCCGTCCGCCCGGACGACCTGGCGTACGTGATGTACACCTCGGGGTCGACGGGCAGGCCCAAGGGGGTCGCCGTCACCCACGCCGCGGTGGCGGCGCTGGCGGCCGACCGCGCCTGGACCGCGGTGGAGCGGGTGCTGTTCCACGCCCCGCACGCGTTCGACGCCTCCACCTGGGAGCTGTGGGTCCCGCTGCTGACCGGCGGCGTCGTCGTGGTCGCCGCCGAAGGGCGCGTCGGGGCGCGGGAGCTGTCGGAGGCGGTCACCGCGCACCGGCTGACGGCCGTGCACGTGACGGCCGGGCTGTTCGCGGCGCTGGCCGAGGAGGCCCCGGAGTGCTTCGCCGGGCTGGGCGAGGTGCTGACCGGCGGCGACAAGGTCAGCGCCGCGGCCGTCGCGAAGGTGGCCGCCCGGGGGATCCCGGTGCGGCAGCTGTACGGGCCGACCGAGATCACGATGTGCGCCACCGCGCACCTCAGCGAGCCGGGCCGGGACGTCCCGCCGGTCCTGCCGATCGGCCGTCCGCTGGACAACAACCGGGTGTATGTCCTGGATGGCGCGTTGCGGCCGGTGCCGCCGGGTGTGGTGGGTGAGTTGTATGTGGCGGGCTCGGGGTTGGCGCGTGGGTATCTGGGGCGGCCGGGCCTGACGGCGGAGCGGTTCGTGGCCTGCCCGTTCGGTGAGGGCCGGATGTACCGGACCGGTGACCTGGCGCGGTGGACGTCGGCGGGTGAGCTGGTGTTCGCGGGGCGCAGCGACGATCAGGTGAAGATCCGGGGGCACCGGGTCGAGCCGGCCGAGGTCGAGGCCGTCCTGGCCGCCCATCCCGGTGTCGGCCGGATCACCGTCGTCGCCCGGGAGGACCGGCCGGGCCACAAGCGGCTCGTCGCCTACGCCGCCCCCGCGACCGTGGACGCCACGGAACTCCGCGGCTTCGCCGCCGACCGGCTGCCCGAGCACCTGGTCCCCGCCGCCGTCGTCGTCCTGCCCGAGCTGCCCCTCACCGGCAACGGCAAGGTCGACCGGGCCGCGCTGCCCGCCCCCGACTTCGCCGCGACCTCCCGCGCTCCGCGCACCGCCCTGGAAGAGATGCTCTGCGCCCTGTTCGCCGAGGTCCTGCGGCGCGACACCGTCGGCGCCGACGACGGGTTCTTCGACCTCGGCGGCGACTCGCTGCTGGCGATGCGGCTGATCGCCCGGATCCAGCGGCTGCTGCACACCGACCTCACCATCGCGGGCCTGATGGCCCGGCCGACCCCGGCCGGTGTAGCGCGGCTGGTCGAGGCGGGCGGCGAGGACGCCGAACGGCGCCCGCCGCTGACGGCCGCCGACCGGCCGGACCCGGTGCCGCTGTCGTCGGGCCAGTCCCGGATGTGGTTCCTCAACCGCCTCGAAGAGGGCGACGCCCTCTACAACGTGCCGCTGGAGCTCCGGCTGTCGGGAGCGCTCGACCGCGACGCCCTCCGGGAGGCGCTCGGCGACGTCACCGACCGGCACGAGACCCTGCGCACGGTCTTCCCCGACACCGGGGGAGCGCCCTGCCAGCGGATCCTCGGCTCCGCCCGGCCCGCCCTGCCGGTGACCGGCGCCGACGAGGCCGCGCTGCCGGGACTGATCGCCGCCGAGGTGGCCCGCCGGTTCGACGTGAGCACCGAGACCCCGCTGCGCGCCCGGCTGTTCGCGCTGGCCGAGGACGAGCACGTCCTGCTGCTGGTGGTGCACCACATCGCCGCCGACGGCTGGTCGATGGGCGTGCTCGCCCGCGATCTGTCGGCCGCCTACGCCGCCCGGCGCGCGGGCCGCGCCCCCGATTGGGCGCCGCTGCCCGTCCAGTACGCCGACCACACCCTGTGGCAGGCGGCCGCCCCCGGCGGCGAGGAACGCCTGGCGCACTGGCGGCGGGCCCTGGCCGGGCTGCCGGACGAGCTCGCCCTGCCCTACGACCGGCCGCGCCCCGTCTCGGCGGCGTTCACCTCGGGCTCGGTGCCGGTCCGGATCCCCGCCGCCACCCACGCCGGGATCGCCGCGCTCGCCAAGGCCGAACGCGTCACCCCGTTCATGGTCGTCCAGGCGGCCGTCGCCGCCCTGCTGTCCCGGCTGGGCGCGGGCGAGGACATCCCGCTCGGCACCGCCGTCGCGGGCCGCGCGGAGCCCGCGCTGGACGACCTCATCGGCTTCTTCGTCAACACCCTCGTGCTCCGCACCGACGTGGGCGGCGACCCGGCCTTCCGCACCCTGCTGCGCCGCGTCCGCGACACCGACCTGGCCGCCTTCACCCACCAGGACGTCCCCTTCGAGCGGCTCGTCGAGGAGCTCAACCCGGTCCGCTCCCTGGCCCGCCATCCGCTCTTCCAGGTCATGCTCAACTTCCAGAGCGGCCCGCCGCCGCGCTGGGATCTGCCGGGGCTGACCACCCGGCGCGCCCCCGTCCGGGACGCCGCCGCCAAGTTCGACCTGTCCTTCGACCTGTCCGAACTCCACGGCGAGGACGCCGGGATCACCGGCGTCCTGGACTACGCGACGGAACTGTTCGACGAGCCGACCGCCCGCCGCCTGGCCGAGGCGCTGCCCCGGATTCTGGACGCGGTCACCGCGGATCCGGCCACCGCCCTGAGTGCTCTGCCCGTCCTCGCCCCCGCCGAACACGCCCTGATCGTGGAGTCGTGGAACGCCACGCACTCCCCGCCGGCCCACGGCACGATCGTCGCGGCCTTCGCCGCGCAGGCGGCGCGGACGCCGGACGCCCCTGCGGTCACCGGCGCCACTGGTTCCCTGACCTACGCGGAGCTGGATCGGGTCTCCGACCGGATCGCGGCGGCCCTCGGAGCGGTCGCGGGCGGACGGGTCGGCGTGTCCCTGACCCGTTCGGCCGAGCTGATCGCGGCCTTCCTCGGCATTCTCAAAGCGGGCGCCGCCTATGTCCCGGTGGACCTGGAGTGGCCGGCCGCCCGGTCCGGGCAGGTCCTGGCCGGCGTCGATCTCGTGCTCGACCGGGACTGGCTCGACCGGAACCGGACGCCGGGCGACGCCGCAGCGGCACGGCCGCTCGTGCGGCCCGACGACCTGGCGTATGTGATGTACACCTCGGGGTCGACGGGTGAGCCGAAGGGTGTGGCGATCACCCACGCGGGTGTGGTGGCGCTGGCGGCCGATCGTTCGTGGCGGGGGACGGGGCGGGTGCTGTTCCATGCGCCGCACGCGTTCGATGCCTCCACCTGGGAGCTGTGGGTCCCGCTGCTGTCAGGCGGAACCGTGGTCGTCGCGCCCGAGGGGTCTGTGGACGCGGGCGTCATCGCCGGGAACGACCTGACGGCCGTCCATGTGACGGCGGGACTGTTCGCGGTGCTGGCCGAGGAGTCCCCGGAGTGCTTCGCCCAGGTCGGCCAGGTGCTGACCGGCGGTGACGCGGTGAGCGCCGCCGCCGTCGCCCGTGTGCTGGAGGCCTGCCCGGGGGTGTCGGTGCGGCAGCTGTACGGGCCGACCGAGATCACGATGTGCGCGACGTCCTACACCGCGCGGCCCGGCGACACCGTGCTGCCGATCGGCCGCCCGCTGGACAACACGCGGGTGTATGTCCTGGATGGGGCGTTGCGGGCGGTGCCGCCGGGTGTGGTGGGTGAGTTGTATGTGGCGGGCTCGGGGTTGGCGCGCGGCTATCTGGGGCGGCCGGGCCTGACGGCAGAGCGGTTCGTGGCCTGCCCGTTCGGCGAGGGCCGGATGTACCGGACCGGCGACCTGGCGCGGTGGACCCCCGACGGTGAGCTGGTGTTCGCCGGCCGGGCCGACGGCCAGGTGAAGATCCGGGGCCATCGGGTCGAGCCGGCCGAGGTCGAGGCCGTCCTGGCCACTCATCCCAGTGTCGGCCGGATCACCGTCGTCGCCCGGGAGGGGATGCTCGTCGCCTACGCCGTGCCGAACGGACGGGGCGACCTCACCGATCTGCGCGGATACGCCGCCGACCGGCTGCCGGGCCCGCTGGTCCCCGCCGCCGTCGTCGTCCTGGCCGCACTGCCCCTCACCGGCAACGGCAAGGTCGACCGGGCCGCGCTGCCCGCCCCCGACTTCGCCGCGGCCGCCGGGGGCCGCGCCCCCGCCTCCCCGCTGGAGGAGGTGCTGTGCGCGCTGTTCGCCGACCTGCTCGGACTCGACCTGGTCGGGCCCGACGACGGGTTCTTCGACCTCGGCGGCGACTCGCTGCTGGCGATGCGGCTGATCGCCCGGATCAGGGAGACGCTCGGCCTCGAAGTGAGCATCCGGGAGATGTTCCTCGCCCCCACCCCGGCCGGGGTGGCCCGCCGCGCCGCCGCGGGCGGCCGGCCGCGTCCCCCGCTGCCGGCCGGCGACGTGCCGGACGCGCCGCTGTCGTCCGGGCAGACCCGGATGTGGTTCCTCAACCGGCTGGGCGGGGCGGCGTCCGTCTACAACATGCCGGTGGCGCTGCGCCTCACCGGCGGGCTGGATCTCGGCGCGCTCCGCGAGGCCCTCGCTGACGTCGCCGACCGGCACGAGACCCTGCGCACCGTGTTCCCCGACACCGACGGGATCCCCCGGCGGCGGCTGTCGCCACGGCCGCCGGAACTGCCCGTCGTCACGGCCCCGCGATCCGGGCTGGACGGCCTGCTCGCCGCCGAGGCCGCCCACCCCTTCGATGTGACCGCGGAACCGCCGCTGCGCGCCCGGCTGTTCGTCCTGGCCGAGGACGAGCACGTCCTGTCGCTGGTGGTGCACCACATCGCCGCCGACGGCTGGTCGATGGGCGTGCTCGCCCGCGACCTTTCGGCGGCCTACGCCGCCCGGCGCGCGGGCCGCGCTCCCGACTGGGCGCCGCTACCGGTCGGCTACGCGGGTTTCGCGGCCTGGCAGCGGGACTTGCTCGGCGCGGAGGACGACCCCGGCAGCCTGCTCAGCGAACAGCTCGCCCACTGGCGCGACGCCCTCGCCGGGGCGCCCGCCGAACTGGCGCTCCCCGCGGACCGGCCGCGCCCCGCCGTGGCGACCTACCGGGGCGGCTCGGTCCCCTTCCGGCTGGACGCGGACATCCACGCCCGGCTGGCGGAGCTGGCCCGCCGTGAGAAGACCACCCTGTTCATGGTGGTCCAGGCCGGGGTGGCGCTCTTGCTGTCGCGACTGGGCGCAGGCGAGGACATCCCGCTCGGCACCGCGGTCGCGGGCCGCGCGGAGCCCGCGCTGGACGACCTCATCGGCTTCTTCGTCAACACCCTCGTGCTCCGCACTGACGTGAGTGGCGACCCGACCTTCGCGGAGTTGCTGGCCCGGGTTCGTGAGACGGATCTGGCCGCCTACGCCCACCAGGACGTCCCCTTCGAGCGACTGGTGGAGGAACTGCACCCCGAGCGCTCCCTGGCCCGCCACCCTCTGTTCCAGGTCATGCTGACCTTCCAGAACACCCACCAGGAAACCGCCTGGGACCTGCCGGGACTCACCGTCGAACGGCTCGGCGGCGACACCCCGACCGCCAAGTTCGACCTGTCGCTCGCCATCGCCGAGACCCCCGGAGGCCTCGACGGAACCCTCGAGTACGCCGCCGACCTGTTCGACCGGGAGACCGCCGAGGACCTCGCCGCCCGCCTCACCGGCGTCCTGGCGCAGGCCGCGGCCGACCCCGGACGGCACGTGCGCGACTTCACCGTGCTCCGCCCGGGCGAGCACCGGACCGTGGTCGAGACGTGGAACGCCACCGACGCCCCGGTCCCGGCCGGCACCCTCGCCGCGGCGTTCGAGGCCAGGGCCGCCGGGCAGCCCGCGGCGCCGGCCGTCGAGTTCGCGGACGAACGGCTCACCTACGCCGAGCTCGACGCCGCCGCCAACCGGCTCGCCCGCCATCTCGCCGGCCGGGGCATCGGCCCGGAAGACCTCGTCGCCGTCGTGCTGCCGCGCTCGCTCGACCTGGTCGTGGCGCTGCTCGGCGTGGTCAAGGCCGGCGCCGGATACCTGCCGATCGACCCCGGCTACCCGGCCGCCCGCATCGACTCGATGATCGAGGACGCCGGACCCGCCGCCGTCCTCACCGAACTCCCCGTCCTCACCGGCCCCGCCGGCCCCCTCACCGACGCCGAACGGGTCCGGCCGCTGCTCCCCGCCCACCCCGCCTACGTCATCTACACCTCCGGCTCCACCGGCCGGCCGAAGGGCGTCGTCGTCCCGCAGCGCAACGTCGTGTCGCTGATCGAGACGGCGGGGCGGCGCTTCGGCCTCGGCCCCGGCGACGTGTGGAGCCTGTTCCACTCGGCCTCGTTCGACTTCTCGGTCTGGGAGATCTGGGGCGCGCTCCTGCTCGGCGGCCGGCTCGTCGTCGTCCCGCACGAGGTCAGCCGCTCGGCGCCCGACTTCGCGGCGCTGCTCGCCCGCACCGGCGTCACCGTCCTCAGCCAGACCCCCTCGGCCTTCCACCAGCTCGCCGAGGCCGACCGCGACACCCCCGTCGGCGGATCCCTGCGGTACGTGGTGTTCGGCGGCGAGGCCCTCGAACCGGGCAGGCTGCCCGGCTGGTACGACCGGCACCCCGACGACGCGCCGGTCCTGGTCAACATGTACGGCATCACCGAGACCACCGTCCACGTCACCCACCTGTCGCTGGACCGGGCGTCGGCCGCCGCCGCGCCCGGCAGCGTCGTGGGCGGGCCGCTGGACAACACCCGCGTCTACGTGCTCGACCGCTTCCTGCGGCCGGTCCCGCCCGGCGTCGTGGGCGAGGTGTACGTCGCGGGCGCCGGCCTGGCCCGCGGCTACCTGCGGCGGCCGGGGCTGACCGCGTCGCGGTTCGTGGCCTGCCCGTTCGGCGAGGGCCGGATGTACCGCAGCGGGGACCTGGCCCGCTGGACGCGCGACGGCCGCCTGGTCCACGGCGGCCGGGCCGACGCCCAGGTGAAGATCCGCGGGTTCCGGATCGAGCCGGGCGAGATCGAGGCCGCCCTGGCCGCCCACCCCGCGGTCGCCCAGGTCGCGGTGGTCCCCGTCGACGACCGGCTGATCGCCTACACCGTCCCCGCCGGGCCCCTCGGCCCCGGCGAGCTGCGCGACCACGCCGCCGGCCTGCTCCCCGACCACATGGTGCCCGCCGCCGTCGTCGAGCTGCCGCGGCTGCCGCTCACCGTCAACGGGAAACTGGACCGGGCCGCGCTGCCCGCCCCCGACTTCGCCGGCCTGGTCACCGGCAGGCAGCCCCGCACCCGCGCCGAGGCCCTGCTCTGCGGGCTGTTCGCGGAGATCCTGCGGCTGGACGCGGTCGGCGCCGACGACGGCTTCTTCGACCTCGGCGGCGACTCGATCATGTCGATGCAGCTGGTCGCCCGGGCCCGGGGCGACGGGCTGCGGATCACGCCGCGGCAGGTCTTCGAGCAGCGCACCCCGGCCGGGCTCGCGCGGGTCGCGGTGCCCGAGACCGTCCCGGCCGCCGGCGCGGACGAGCCCGCCGGGCCCGTCCCGCTCACCCCCGTCATGCGGTGGGTCGCCGAACGCACGGGCCCCGGCCTGCTGCGCGGGTTCGCCCAGTCGGCGGTCCTGCGCGCGCCCGCCGGGCTGACGCGGGAGCGGCTCGCCGAACTGCTCGCCGCGCTCGGCGAACACCACCCGGTGCTCGGCGCGCGCCTGGTCAGGCCCGGGGAGGAGCCGTCCACCTGGCGGCTGGAGATCCCGGCCGGCGGCCCCCGGCCCCGGCCCGCGCGGGTCGACGCCGCGGGCCTGACCGACGCGGAGCTGGCGGCGCTGGCCGCGCGGACGGCCCGCGCGGAGGCGGCCGCGCTCGACCCGGAGGCGGGCGCCATGGTCCGGGCCGTCTGGCTGGACCGGGGGCCCGCGGCGTCCGGGCGGCTGGTGCTGGTCGTGCACCATCTGGTCGTCGACGGGGTGTCCTGGCGGATCCTGATGGCGGAGCTGCGGTCGCCGTCCGCGCCGGCCGGCTCCTCCTTCCGGCGCTGGGCGCTGCTCGCCGCCGCCGAGGCCGCGGCGAGGACCGGCGAGGCCGCCGCCTGGCGGGCGGTGCTGGCCCCCGGCGCCCTGACGCTCGGGGCCCGGCCGCTGGACCCGGCCCGCGACACCGCCGCCGCCGTCCGCCGGGTGGAGGTGCCGCTGGCCGGGGACGTCACCGAGGCGCTGCTGACCGCCGTGCCCGCGGCGTTCCACGCCGGCGTCGACGAGGTCCTGCTGGCCGGGCTCGCGGCGGCCGTCGCCGAGCGGTTCGGCGACGGGCCCGTGCTCGTCGACGTCGAGCACCACGGCCGCGAGCCGTTCGCCGAGGAGCTCGACCTGGCCGGGACGGTCGGCTGGTTCACCTCGGTCCACCCGGTCCGGCTGGACGCCGCCGGGATCGACCCCGCCGAGGCGCGGGCGGGCGGCGCGGCCGCCGGGCAGCTGGTCAAGACGGTGAAGGAGCAGCTGCGGGCCCTGCCCGGCGACGGCCTCGGCTTCGGCCTGCTGCGCTACCTGCACCCCGGGACCGGACCGGGGCTGGCGGCGCTGCCGGCGCCGCCGATCGGGTTCAACTACCTCGGCCGGTTCGCCACCGAGCAGGCCGAGGGCGACTGGCGGCCGGCCGGCCCCGGCGCGCTCGACAGCCAGGTCGATCCCGCGACCCCGGTCGCGCACGCGCTGGAGGCCGACGCGGTCGTCGAGGACGGCGCCGGCGGCCCGCGGATGACCCTCGCCCTGTCCTGGCCGCGGGAGCTGTTCCCCGAACCGGCCGTCCGGGAGCTCGCCGGGGCCTGGGCGGCGATGCTCGCGGGCCTGGCCGCGCACGCCGCGACCCCCGACTCCGGCGGCCACACCCCGTCGGACTTCCCGCTGCTCGCCCTCGCCCAGCACGAGCTGGACGAGCTGACCGCCGAATTCGAGGGATAGCGCCGTGCCGCTCGCCAGGGTCAACGGAATCAGTCTCGGCTACGACGTCCACGGCAGGGGCGACAGCACGGTCGTCCTCGTCACCGGCACCGGGGCGCCGGGCCGGATCTGGCGCACCCACCAGGTGCCCGCGCTGGTGGCGGCCGGGCACCGCGTCGTCACCCTGGACAACCGGGGCATCGCGCCCACCGACGCGGGGCCGGGGCCGTTCACGCTCACCGACCTCGCCGCGGACGTCGCGGCGCTGATCTCCTGGCTCGGGGCGGGGCCGTGCGGCGTCGTCGGGTTCTCGCTCGGCGCCATGATCGTCCAGGAGCTGCTGCTGGACCGGCCCGAACTGGTCACCGGCGCCGTCCTGATGGCCACCCGGGGCCGGACCGACGCGCTGGCCGCGGCGATGTCGGCGGCCGAGATCGAACTGTGCGACAGCGGGATCCGGCTGCCCGCCAAGTACGCCGCCTACCTGCACGCCATGCACAGCCTGTCGCCGCGGACCCTCCGCGATGAGAACAGCCTGCGCGACTGGCTGGACATCTTCGAGCTGTCCTCCGTCGACCTGTCCTCGGTCCGCGGACAGCTCGGCCTGGAGGCCATCGACAACCGGCTGGGCGCCTACGGCGCCATTCGCTGCCCCACCCTGGTCATCGCCTTCGCGGACGACAGGATCGTCCGCCCCGAATTGTGCCGGGAAGTGGCCGACAGCATCCCGGGAAGTGAATTCCTGGAATTGCAGGGATGTGGCCACTACGGGAATCTGGAACGCCCGGACGAGGTGAACTCCGCACTGGTGGAGTTCTTCGGCCGGCAGGCGATGTCGGCGACCAGCGGGCGGGCGATCGCCAGATAGTCGGCGCTGGCCAGCGCCACCGACCGGTCGAGCCGGGCGGCGTTGAAGTAGATCTCCTCGCGCTCCAGCAGCCCCCGGTCGACGATCAGCTCCAGATCGGGGTGGAGCGAGAACGGCACGAACGATCCGCTCACGCTGCCGGCCAGGCCCTCGGCGATGTCCTTGCGGGCGAAGCCCACGTCCCGCGCGTTCGTCAGCTCCCTCACCCGCTCCAGGTCGACCTGCCGGTCGCCGGACACGACGGTGAGCAGGTACCGCCCGGCCTTCCTGGTGATGCCGGCTCGCACGATGATGCTCTTGGCGGCGTCCTCTAATCGGTGGCCGCGCAGCCTGCTGGCCGTCTCCGTCACGCCCGCGGCGGCGTGCGCAATGGTCCGGTAGGGCTTTCCCGAAGAATCGAGCAATTTCATGAGAGCAAGATGGGCGTCTGTCGTCATGCCGCCGACAATAGCGAAGAGACCGCGCCGGAAGTAGAGTCCAAAGTGCTTTCCAGGGGCGCCCGCACACCCACTGGAACGGCTATCACCCGACGACCGTAAGGACCCCGATCCTTTCCACCGTTCATGCCGCTCCGCAGAAAAACCGACCTTCAATGGCGCGCCTCACGAAAGAAGGCCGCCTGCCCGCACGACGGCGGCCCGACGGGGTGGCGGCCGTCACGGTGCGCTGCCCGCCCGCGGGACTCCACTAGCCTGCAGGGGGAGGACCGAAGGACGGACTCGCCGACAGAGGATCATGAAGCTTGCGGGCCGGAGACCCGGTTCGGCGGCAGAATGCCTGGTGAGATGCGCTTGTCGGGTGCGAGGGAGGCTAGAGGTGTCCGCTGAAGACCTCGAGAACTACGAGACCGAGATGGAGCTGCAGCTCTATCGCGAGTACCGCGACGTCGTCGGCCTGTTCACCTACGTGGTCGAGACCGAGCGCAGGTTCTACCTGACCAACTCGGTCGACCTGCAGGTCCGCAGCGTCGACAACGGCGAGGTCTTCTTCGAGGTCACCATGCAGGACGCCTGGGTCTGGGACATGTACCGCCCAGCACGTTTCGTCAAGAACGTCCGCGTGGTCACCTTCAAGGACGTCAACGTCGAGGAACTGGCCAAGAGCGACTTCGAACTCCCCTCCGAAGAGTAACCCGAGCCCCCAGCCCTCGCGCTATCCCGCCTCCAGAACCCCCAGCCGAGCCTCCCGGCACCCAACGCGCCACCCATGCCCACGCTGCGTCCGGCCACCGTCTCAGCACATCTCCGACCCACCCGCAGCCTGCCTGCCCCTCCGTGCCTCAAACCCTCAGCTCAACCTCCCCAGCCCGGCGCATGGGTCCCCACGTCACGCTGCGCCTGGCCACCCGTCTCGGCACACCCCTGCCCCTGCCCGCAGCCGCGCTGAGCGCAGCACACTTGCCCCTCTCCACGTCTAGAACCCTCAGCCAAGCCCCCATGCCCGGCGCGTGGCATGCGTCGCGCTGTGCTTGGCCGCCCGTCTCAGCATGTCCCTGGGCTCACCCGCAGTCGTACTACGCGCAGCTCGCCCATCCGCTCCGCGCCTCGAACCCTCAGTCGTGCCTCCCCATGCTCGGCGCGTGAGTCCATGCGTCGCGCTGTGCTTGGCCGCCCGTCTCAGCATGTCCCCGGGCTCGCCCACAGCCGTACTGCGCGCAGCTCGCCCATCCGCTCCGCGCCTCGAACCCTCAGTCGTGCCTCCCCATGCTCGGCGCGTGAGTCCATGCGTCGCGCTGTGCTTGGCCGCCCGTCTCAGCATGTCCCTGGGCTTACCCGCAGTCGTACTACGCGCAGCTTGCCCATCCGCTCTGCGCCTCGGCCGCGGCTCCCATGCCCGGTGTGCCGCTCATGCCGCGCTGTACCTGGCCACCTGTCCCAGCACGTTCCTGGGCTCGCCCGCAGCCGCGCTGCGCGTCTGTGCGCTGGGCGCCTGTCCGCTTCGCATCTCGGACCCTCGGCCGCGCCTTCCGCGCCCGGCGTGCTGCTCATGGCCGTGCTGCGTCCGGCCGTCTGTCTCGGCACGCCCCTGCCCGCAGCCGTACTAGGCGCAGCCTGCCTGTCCTTTCGCGCTTCGCCTCCTCAGTCGCGTCTTCCATGCTCGGCGCGTGGGTCCATGCGCAGCGCTGTGCTTGGCCGCCCGTCTCAGCGCCTCCTTGAGCTCACCCGCAGCCGCGCTGCGTGCAGCCTGCCCGCCCCTCCGCGCTTTGATCGCGGCTCCCATGACCGGTGTGCCGCTTATGGCCGCGCTGTACCCGGCCGCCTGTCTCGGCACGTTCCTGGGCTCGCCCGCAGCCGCGCTGTGCGCGGCTCGCCTGTCCGCTTCGCGTCGTGGACCCTCCGCCGCGGCTCCCGGCACCCGGTGTGCCGCTCTACGAACTGCGCTGCGTCCGGCCCGCGCGCATCTCGCGGGTTCCTGAGCCTGTTCGCAGCCGTGCCGAGCTCGCCTGCGTCCTCTGCACTTTGGACACCCAGCCGCGCCTCCCATGCCGGCGCGTGGGTCCGCACGGCGCGCTGTGCGTGGCCTTGGCTCGTCTGTCGGTCCGTAGCCGTTTGTGCTTGGCTCGCCGTCATTTCCTCCTGCCGTGCGGAGCGTTGCGCCTGGTCTGGCCTGCTTTCGTGAGATTGCTGGTGATACCTGCGCGGCCTTGCTGCAACTTGCCGTCCTCCTTTCGGTTTGGCTGGGGCTCTGCGCCCGAGCCGTCAACGGATTCGCTCATGGCTTGTGGCCGGTGGGGCGGTTCGCGGGGCCCGGCTTGCTTCTTCGCTCTGCGCCTGGATGCGCCGGGCTCGGGCGCCTTTTCGCGGGGGTCATTGGCGTGCTTTCGCGGCCGGGGTGAGGCGCCAGCCTCCGGTGGTGCGTTCGACGAAGCCCGCCGCGGCCAGCAGGCCGAGCTTGCCGTTGACGGTGGCCAGGTCCAGGCCGGCCTTGGCGGCGAGCTGGGCGGGACCGGCCGGGCCGCGGGCCGGCATCGTCTCCAGGACGGTCCGGGTGACGGGGTCCAGGCGGTCGCGGGGGAGGACGGGGTTGTGCGGTTCAGGGGCCAGGTCGGCGCCGATGCGGCCGACCGCCTCGATCACCTCCTCCGAGCGGGTGACCAGGAGCGCGGGCGGATGCTCCCGCAGGAGCCGGTGGCAGCCCGCCGAGGTGTGGGCGCCGACCGGGCCGGGCACCGCCATGACGTCGCGGCCCAGCTTGCGGGCCCAGGTGGCGGTGCTCAGCGCTCCGCTGCGCCAGGCCGCCTCGACCACGACCGTGCCCCGGGACAGGGCCGCGATCACGCGGTTGCGGACGAGGAAGCGCGAGCGGCGCGGCGGGGTGCCCGGTGGCGACTCGCTGACCAGCAGGGCACACCGGGCCATCTCGGCGAACAGCCCGTCGTTGCCCGCCGGATAGGGGACGTCCACGCCGTTGGCGAAGACCGCCACCGTCGGGCCGTCGGCGGCGAGAGCGCCGCGGTGGGCGGCGGCGTCGATGCCGAGGGCGCCGCCGGAGATGACGGTCCAGCCCTGCTCCGCCAGCTCCGCGCCCAGGTCGGCGGCCACGCGCAGGCCGTAGGGGGACGCGGCGCGGGCCCCGACGATCGCCACCGAGCGCAGGCAGTTGTACCGCAGGTCCTCCGGGCCGCGCAGCCACAGGGCGTAGGGCCGCTCGTCACCGAGGTCGTCCAGGGTGGTGGGCCACTCGGGGTCGCCCGGGCAGGCCAGGCGCAGCCCGAGGTTCCCGGCCACGGCCAGGTCCTGGCCCGGGTCGACGGCCTGAAGGCGGATCCGCCACTGCTGGAGCCGCGCGACGGCCCGGGGGACGTCGTGCTCGGTGGTGATGACGTCCTCGGGCGGCCTGGCGGCGCGGATCGCCTCCAGCGCGCCCGCCGGGCCGGCCCGGTCGATGATCCGGTTGAGCAGGGCCTCCCCGGGCTCGGCGACGGCGGTGAGGGCGGCGCGCGCGGTGCGGTCGTTCATGATCGCCTCCCGGTCCACAGGGCGAGGGCGCCGCCGACGTCGTCCTCGTCCGGCTGGTCGTGGCCCGCCAGGTCGGCGATCGTCCAGGCGACGCGCAGCACCCGGTCCAGGCCGCGTGCGCTGAGCGAGCCGCGCTGCAGCGCGTCGTCGGCCGCGCGCATCGCCTCGGGCGGCGGGGTGAAGCGGCGCCGCAGCTCGGGGCCGGGGATCTCGGAGTTGGACCGCCAGGGCGTGTCGTCCAGGCGTTTCAGCGTGCGTTCCCTGGCCGTCAGGACCCGTTCGGCGACGACGCGGCTGGCCTCGGCGAACTCCAGGTCGTACCGCAGTTCGGCCCGGCTGGCCGGGGTGAGCTCCAGCTTCAGGTCGATGCGGTCGAGCAGCGGGCCCGAGATCCGGGTCAGGTACTTGCGCCTGATCGCCGGGGCGCACGAGCAGTCCACCTGCTTGGCCGCCGCGCACGGGCAGGGGTTCGCGGCGAGGACGAGGGTGAAGCGGGCGGGGAAGCAGGCGGTCCCCTCCGCCCGGGAGATGCGGACCTCGCCCTCCTCCAGCGGCTGGCGGAGGGCGTCGAGCGTGCCGCTCATGAACTCGGGCGCCTCGTCGAGAAAGAGCGTCCCGCGATGGGCCAGGGAGACCGCGCCCGGTTGCAGGACGCGGCCCGAACCGCCGCCGACCATGGCGGCCCTGGTCGCGGTGTGGTGCGGCGCGTAGAACGGGGACCGGGTGATCAGCGGCTGGTCCGGCGGCAGCGTCCCGGCGACCGAGTGGATCGCGGTCACCTCCAGCGCCGCGTCCGCCTCCAGCGGCGGCAGCAGCGTCGGCAGCCGTTCGGCGAGCATGGTCTTCCCGCAGCCCGGCGGCCCGCTGAAGAAGAGATGGTGGCCGCCCGCCGCGCTGATCTCCAAAGCCCGGCGGGCCTCCGCCTGCCCGCGGACGTCGGCCAGGTCCATGCCGGTCCGGCGGTCCGGGCTGCGCAGGCTGAGCCCGGCGGCCGACCGCGGCGGCGGCGGATCGGGTTCCTCGTCCTCAATGGGCGGCGCCTCGTCGCGGAGGACGGCCAGCAGCCCCCGCAGCGTGCCGGCCGCCAGTACCTCCACATCCGGGACGAGGCCGGCCTCGGCGGCGTTCGCGCGGGGGACGACGACCCTGCGGCAGCCGGCGTTCGCGGCGGCGAGCACGGCGGGCAGCACCCCCGGGATGGCCCTGACCCGGCCGTCCAGCCCGAGTTCGCCGATCAGCACCAGGCCCGCGCACGACCGCGGCGGCACCACCTCGGCCGCCGCGAGCAGCGCCACGGCTATGGCGACGTCGAACGTGGACCCCTTCTTCGGCAGGCTCGCCGGGAAGAGCGACACGGTGACGTGCCTGTTGGGCCAGTCCTCGCCGGAGTTGAAGATGGCGGCCCGCACCCGGTCGCGGGCCTCGCTCAGCGCGGTGTCGGGCAGGCCGACCAGGTGCAGCCCGGGGACCCCGCTGGTGATGGCGGCCTCCACGTCGACCACGAAGCCGTCGACTCCGACCAGGGACACCGAGCGGGTCTTGGCGAGCGTCATTCAGCACACCTCCCGCAGGTGGTCGAGCACGAACCCGTCCCCCTCGGCGACCAGGCCGAGCACGTCGATCCGGACGTCGGCGCCCCGCACGCCGTGGGACGCCGCCCACCGCAGGGCCAGCCGTCTCAGCCGGGCGGCCTTGCCGTCCCCGACCGCCTCCACCGGGTCCCCGAACCGCACGGACCGGCGGGTCTTCACCTCGCAGACCACGTACTGCCGGCCGTCGTGGGCGATGATGTCGAGCTCGCCCTCCCGGCACCGCCAGTTGCGTTCGATCAGCCGCCAGCCGAGCCCCGCCAGGTAGCCGGCCGCGGCCTCCTCGCCGCGCGCCCCCAGGTCATGACCGGCATGGGTGTGGTTGTTCATGGGCCTCACCTCCGGCCTTCGACGGTGCCGGTCCCCGCGCCGCCGCGATAGACGAACTGTGTTCTGTGGATAACTCTGCGTGACAACTCGACTGGGTCCCGGAGTTCCGCACTGTGCTTGCTGCGTGAAGCCGGTCCTCCAGCGCGGCGACGTGACCACCGCCGACACGGCGCCCAGCGCGAAGCGCCCGAAGAGGCCCTCGCGCTGCGGCGAGAGTTGGCGGATGAGGACGCGACTTCGCCACCTCAGGCATCCCAAATGCTTCGGCGTTGCCATGTAAGGCGCCCAGGCCGCTTCGGCAGGGGCTCGGATCCTGCTGTTCGGAGCGGCATTGCTGAGTGAGGCGGCCAGGGTCGCTTTGGCGGGAGCGTCTGTGGGGGCTGCGGTGCCGCTGCGCGGGGCGGTTGAGTGGTGTTGCTGAGTGATGCGATGAGGGCTGTTCTGGCGGGAGCGTGTGTCGAGTCTCAGTGCCACGGTGCGAAGTGTCTGGAGCGGCATTGCTGAGTGAGGCGGCCAGGGTCGCTTTGGCGGGAGCGTCTGTGGGGGCTGCGGTGCCGCTGCGCAGGGCGGTTGAGTGGTGTTGCTGAGTGATGCGATGAGGGCTGTTCTGGCGGGAGCGTGTGTCGAGTCTCAGTGCCACGGTGCGAAGTGTCCGGAGCGGCATTGCTGAGTGAGACGACCAAGGTTGCTCTGGCGGGGAGCGTCTGTGGGAGCTGCGGTGCCGCTATGCGTGGCGTTCGAAGAGGCGTTGCCGAGCGAGGTGGCCAGATTGTTCAGGCTGGAGCGTCCGTCGAGTATCGCGCGTCGCTACATGAGACGGCCGAAGGGGCATTGCCGGGTAGGGCGTTCGGGAGTGCTCTGGTGGGGTGTTCTTGGAGGTTCCGGTGCCACTACAGGAGACGCCTGGAAAGGCATTGCTGGGGGAAACAGTCCGGCTTGCGTCGGCTGGGGGGTTCGTGGAGGCTCCTGCTGGGCTAGGCGAGGATGTCAGGGAGCGGAATTGGTGCGTTAGGCGGTCGAGGAGGATCGGTGTCGGTGGATGAGACGTCCGATGAGGCCGCGTCGCCGTTGGGTGAGGCGCTCGCCGAGTTCGCGCGGCATCTGGGCGCCGAGCGCGGTCTGTCGCCGCACACCCTGCGCGCCTATCTCGGAGACCTGCAGGACCTTTCCGGCTACTGCGCCACGATCGGGCTGACCGGGCCGCAGGAGCTCGACGTCGCCGTGCTGCGCGCCTGGCTGGCCCGGCAGCACGCCCTCGGGCGTTCTCGCGCCACGCTGGCACGCAGGACCGCCGCCGTCCGTGCCTTCACCGGCCACCTGCACCGGCGCGGCCTGATCCCGGACGACCCGGGTGTGCTCCTCGGCACGCCGAAACGAGGCCGCGACCTGCCCACCGTGATCACCCAGGAACAGGCCGGCCGCCTCCTGGACACCGTGGACGCCACCGGGCCGGCCGGCCTGCGGGACCTGGCCGTGCTGGAACTGCTGTACGGCACCGGCATCCGGGTGAGCGAGCTGTGCGGCCTGGACGTCGACGACCTGGACACCGTGCGCCGTACCGCCCGTGTCCTCGGCAAGGGCGGCAAGGAGCGGACCGTCCCGATGGGCGAGCCCGCCGCCCGCGCCGTCCAGGACTGGCTGCGCGCGGGCCGGCCCGCGCTGGCCACCGAGGACAGCGGCCCGGCGCTCTTCCTCGGAACGCGGGGCGGCCGCCTGCATCCGACCAGCGCCAGGCGGATCGTGCACGACCGCATCGCCGAGGTGGGCGACGTCCCGGACCTGGCCCCGCACGGGCTGCGCCACAGCGCCGCCACCCACCTGCTGGAAGGCGGCGCCGACCTGCGGAGCGTCCAGGAGATCCTCGGCCACGCCTCCCTGCAGACGACCCAGCTCTACACCCACGTCTCCGCGGAACGTCTCAAGCAGGTCCACCGCCAAGCCCACCCGAGGGCGGCCGACTAAGCGGCGCCCAGGGCATGGGCATGCCGTCGTCCGGTCGTCAGCGGGCGCGGCGGAGCCGGCGTTCGCGCGCCAGATCGATCACCCCCGGCGGCGGCCTTCGCCGCACCTGTTTGCGGACCCGGCCCTGCCTCCAGAAGAAGGCGAGCAGGAGCGTCAGCGTCATGCCGGTCAGGGCGCCGCCGCCCGCCGACGTGGCATACCGCAGCCCCATCCGTGGTGGCCGATCATGCCGCCGAGCCGCCGGAGGGACCGCATGGCCGTGCTCCGCGCCGGCCGTGGCCCCGTCGCCAGGCCCTTGGGGGTCGGGTGCAGGCCAGAGCGGAAGGAGGCGGACCCGCGGACGGACGAGGCTGAGCGGGTCGAGGTAGGCGGTGTCGTTCCGCAGCCCCCAGTGCAGGCACGGGACCTGGCAGTGCATCGGCGCCGCCTCGACGACGCCGATGCGGGCGCCGGTGGCCACCACGCGGCCTGCCCGGACGGACGCCCTGACCGGCAGGTACGTCGTGCGCAGCGTCCCGTGCGTGATCGCGACGACCCCGCGCCCGGCCAGCCGCCCCGCGTAGGAGACCCGGCCGGCCCCCGCCGCGTAGACGGGCCCGCCGGGCCGGGCGGCGAGATCGACGCCGCGATGGCCCGGCCCCCAGGGAAGCGCGGGCGGCACGAAGCCGCGGACGACCGCCGGCGCGGGCGGCCCCACGGGCCAGCGCCACTGGGCGGGGCCGGGTGATCCGGCGAGCATGCAGACCAGGAGCAGGGTGAACGGGCTCATGACCGCAAGCCTGCCGGGGGCGCGAGGGCGGATCCAGAGCTTCCCGCACCTGTGGATAACCTGTCCGGCGGCGCCGCTCCGCGCTGTTGATTCCACGTGTGCGCCGCTCATCCCATAGAATCGGGAAACGGTCGCACGGGGGGTTACCCGGGCGGCCGAATTCACGCGCTCGCTCGCCACCCGTTTCCTCACAGGGTGGGGCACAACCTCTCGGTCCGTCACACACGTGGCGGCGGGGTCTGTGTCAGGGCGCGGGCAGACAACCGAGACGTGGCCCGTGCAAGCGGGCCGGACAGGAGAACACGGGCTATGGCACCCGTCGTCACCATGCGCCAGCTCCTCGAGAGCGGCGTTCACTTCGGCCACCAGACCCGCCGGTGGAACCCGAAGATGAAGCGCTTCATCTTCACCGAGCGCAACGGCATCTACATCATCGACCTGCAGCAGTCGCTGTCCTACATCGACCGGGCGTTCGAGTTCGTTCGCGCCACGGTCGCCCACGGGGGCACGATCCTGTTCGTCGGCACCAAGAAGCAGGCCCAGGAGGCCATCGCCGAGCAGGCCACCCGGGTCGGCATGCCCTACGTCAACCAGCGCTGGCTGGGCGGCATGCTCACCAACTTCTCCACCGTCCACAAGCGGCTCACCCGGCTCAAGGAGCTGGAAGAGATCGACTACGAGGACGTGGCCGGCTCCGGCATGACCAAGAAGGAGCTGCTCGGCCTGCGCCGCGAGAAGGACAAGCTCGAGCGCACCCTCGGCGGTATCCGCGACATGGCCAAGGTGCCCAGCGCCGTCTGGATCGTGGACACCAAGAAGGAGCACATCGCGGTCAACGAGGCCAAGAAGCTCGGCATCCCGGTCGTGGCGATCCTGGACACCAACTGCGATCCCGACGAGGTCGACTACCCGATCCCGGGTAACGACGACGCGATCCGCAGCGTCAGCCTGCTGACCCGCGTGGTCGCCGACGCCGTCGCCGACGGGCTCATCGCCCGCGCCGGCGCCGCGTCCGGCGGCGACGAGAAGCCGGCCGAGGGCGGCGCCGTCGCCGAGCCGCTGGCCGAGTGGGAGCGCGACCTGCTGGAGAACAAGGAGCAGGCCCCCGCCGCCGAGGCCCCCGCCGCCGAGACCGAGGCCCCGGTCGCCGAGGCCGAGGTCGCCGCCGAGGCCGAGGTCGCCGCCGAGGCCGAGGTCGTCGCCGAGACCCCCGCCGAGGACCAGACCCCGGCGCAGGCCGAGGTCCAGGCCGACGCGTCCGCCGAGCAGGCCTAGCGACGTGTGGTCCCCGGGGCGCCGCCCCGGGGACCCGGTCCGTGTCCCGTCTTTCCACCACCACAGAGACGAAAGAGCGATGGCTGACTTCACCGCCGCCGACGTCAAGCGGCTCCGCGAGCTGACCGGCTCCGGCATGATGGCCTGCAAGAACGCCCTGACCGAGGCCGAGGGCGACTTCGACAAGGCCGTAGAGATCCTGCGTCTCAAGGGCGCCAAGGACGTCGGCAAGCGCGCCGAGCGCACCGCCGCCAACGGCCTGGTCGCCGAGCACTTCGAGGGCTCCGGCGACGGCGCGCTCCTCGAGGTCAAGTGCGAGACCGACTTCGTGGCCAAGAACGCCGAGTTCATCGAGCTGGCGAACCGCATCGTGGAGTTCGCCGCCAAGAGCGGCGCGGCCGACACCGCCGCGGTGCTCGCCGCCGAGATCGAGCCCGGCAAGTCCGTCGAGGCGCTGATCCAGGAGGCCAGCGCCAAGATCGGCGAGAAGCTGGAGATCGGTCGCTTCGCCCACTTCCAGGGCGCCTACGTGACCAGCTACCTGCACAAGTCCGACCCGTCCCTGCCGCCGACCACCGGCGTGCTGGTCGAGCTGGACAAGGAGAACGCCGAGGTCGCCAAGGACGTCGCGCAGCAGATCGCGGCGATGTCCCCCAAGTACCTCACCCGCGACGAGATCCCCGCCGAGGCGATCGACAAGGAGCGCGCTCTGGCCGAGCAGCTCACCCGCGACGAGGGCAAGCCCGAGCAGGCCATCCCCAAGATCGTCGAGGGCCGGGTCAACGCCTACTTCCGCGACTTCGTCCTGCTGGAGCAGACGTTCGTCAAGGACAACAAGAAGACCATCGCCAAGGTCCTCGACGAGGCCGGCGTGAAGGTCGTGCGCTTCGCCCGCTTCAAGGTCGGCCAGGCGTAAGGGCATCCTGAACAGACAGGACCCGAAGATTCCGCGAAGTAACGAGGAGGCCGCCGACGTGCCGGAGAAGACCACCACTGACACGGCGGCGGCCTCGTCGTCCGCCCGGAACGCGCCGCGGGCCGGCTGGAAGCGGGTGCTGCTGAAGCTCTCGGGCGAGGCGTTCGCCGGCGGGGACCCGCTCGGCATCGACCCCGAGGTCGTCCAGCACGTGGCCGAGGCCATCAACGAGGCCGTCAAGGACGGCGTCCAGGTCGCGGTGGTGTGCGGCGGCGGGAACATGTTCCGCGGCGCGCAGCTCGCCGAGCGCGGCATGGACCGCGGCCGCGGCGACTACATGGGCATGATCGGCACCGTGATCAACTGCCTGGCGCTGCAGGACTTCCTGGAGAAACTCGGCCTGGACACCCGTGTCCAGACGGCCATCACCATGAGCCAGGTCGCCGAGCCCTACATCCCGCGGCGCGCCATCCGGCACCTGGAGAAGGGCCGCGTGGTCATCTTCGGGGCCGGCCTCGGCCAGCCGTTCTTCTCCACCGACACCACCGCCGCCCAGCGCGCGCTGGAGATCGGTGCCGAAGCGGTGCTGAAGGCCACCCAGGTGGACGGCGTGTACGACGCCGATCCCCGAAAGCATTCGGACGCGGTCAAGTTCGACCGTTTGGATTACGGTGAGGTTCTACAGCGGGGACTGAAGGTCATGGACGCCACGGCCATCAGTCTCTGCATGGACAACGCGCTGCCCATCGTGGTCTTCGACCTCATGGGCCAGGGCAACATCGTCCGGGCCGTCCGGGGTGAGAAGATCGGCACGCTGGTCAACCCGGCCGACAGCTGATCGTCCGTCCGGCCGGCGCCGACCAGGGCCGACCAAGGTGAAGCGGGAGTCGTAGTGATCGACGAGACCCTCCTCGAGGCAGAGGAGAAGATGGAGAAGGCGGTCGCGGTCGCCAAGGAGGACTTCCAGGCGATCCGCACCGGGCGTGTCTCTCCCGCGATGTTCAACAAGATCGTCGCGGAGTACTACGGCACGCCGACGCCGATCAACCAGCTGGCCTCCTTCACGCTGCCCGAGCCGCGGATGGTCATCGTCCAGGTCTTCGACAAGTCGTCGATGTCCGCGGTCGAGAGGGCCATCCGTGACAGCGACCTCGGCGTCAACCCCACCAACGACGGCAACGTGATCCGGGTGGTCTTCCCCGACCTGTCCGAGGAGCGCCGCCGGGAGTTCGTCAAGGTCGCCGGCACCAAGGCCGAGGACGCCAAGATCTCCATCCGGAACGTGCGGCGGCGGGCCAAGGACACCCTCGACAAGCTCGCCAAGGACGGCGAGGCCGGCGAGGACGACGTCCGGCGTGCGGAGAAGGAGCTCGACGACGCCACGCACAAGTACGTGGCGCAGATCGACGAGCTGCTCGAGCACAAGAAGGCCGAGCTGCTCGAGGTCTGATGGAACTCGACGAAGCCGGGGAGCCCCCGGGCTCCCCGGGTGAGCCGGACGGCACCCCGGGCGGGGACGCGCCGGCCACCAAGAAGCGGGCGGGACGCAACCTGCCCATCGCCGTCGGCGTCGGGGCCACCCTCGGCGCCATCGTGCTGACCTCCCTCTACACCGTCAAGGAGATCTTCCTTGGCGTGATGGTCGTCTTCCTGTTCCTCGGCATGCGCGAGCTGACCGAGGCGTTCAAGGTGCGCGGCATCGCGGTGCCGTTCGCGCCGCTGGCCGTCGGCATGGTCGCCGCGCCCGTCTGCGGCTACATCTGGGGCCCCCTCGGGCTGGTCGCCGTCACCGCGCTGACGGTGCTGGCGGTGATGGTGCTGCGGATGACCGACGGCGCCGACGGCTACGTGCGCGACGCGACCGCCGGGGTGTTCGTCGCCGGCTACCTGGTGCTCATGGGCGGCATCGTCGCCCTGCTGATGCGGCCGGACGACGGCGACCACCGCACCGTGATCTTCATCGCGGTGACGGTCGCCAGCGACATCGGCGGCTACTTCGCCGGCTCGTTCCTCGGCCGGCACCTGATGGCGCCCAACATCAGCCCCAAGAAGACCTGGGAGGGCGTCACCGGCTCGGCGATCACCTGCATGGTGGTCGGCGGCCTGCTGATGTGGTGGCTGCTGCCGGGCGGCGCGGCCTGGCAGGGCGTGCTGATCGGCCTGGCCGCGGTGTTCACCGCGACCGTCGGCGACCTCATCGAGTCGGTGATCAAGCGGGATCTCGGCATCAAGGACATGGGCACGCTGCTGCCCGAGCACGGCGGCGTCATGGACCGGCTGGACTCGCTCATCGCCACGGCGCCGGTCGTCTGGCTGATGCTGGAGCTCTTCGTCCCGGCCTGACGGTTCTCACGGGAACGGCCGTGCGGGGCACATCGGTGCTCACACGGCCGTTCTGCTTTTCAGGCCGTTTTCAGGACACGATCCAGGAGCGGCCCTGCTGGGCGAGCCTCCGGACGAGCGCGTCGGAGCCCTCGCTCTTGGCGTAGCGGTGCTCCTCGGCGGTGATGGGCACGAGCCACAGCCAGCGCACCGGATCGCCGTCCAGCGTCAGGCCCCGCAGCCCGGGCGGGACCGGGCCCGCCAGGCGGCTCGGCTCCTCCAGCAGCAGCACGCCGCCCCAGGAGGCGTCGTCGCCGCCGAGCGGGAACGTCCGGGGCTCGTGGTACCACTTGACCACGTCGCCGGGCGCGAACCACGTCACCGACCGCCACGGGTACTGCGCCAGCCACGGGAAGATGCTGCCCGCGCGGCGGGTGGGCAGCGAGGTGGCCACCGCCAGTTCGATCCGGGAGTGCGGGGCCACGTCGTCCTCGTACAGTTCGACGGTGGGCATCCGCTGCCGGCTCATGCCGACGGTGCTGAGCACCGTGTAGTCGCGGTCGCCGCGGGCCGGCCGTTCGGACACGCCGACGGTGGGGGCGGCGGCGCGTCCGCCGGTGAGCTGGCTGCCGACGTCGTGCCAGTAGTGGCCGCCGGGGCCGAGCCGCTGCAGCAGGTGCCCGAGGATCGACTGCTGGAACCCGGCCCAGGAACCGTCGGCGGCGCAGGCCTTCCAGTGCTCCCGCGCGCGTTCGATGCGGGGGAGGAACTCCGCGAGCTCGTCGTCGAGGGGGAAGGCGAACGGGCTCTGCGCGGTCGCGTCGCGGCTGTAGCCGGGGATGCCGCGGCCCACGTCGGACCAGCCGGGCAGCACCAGCAGCGGCTCGCCCGACTCCAGCACCGCGACCCCGTCGCCCTCCTCGAACCAGACGATCTCCAGCTCGGCGGGATCCAGCGGGCCGCGCCCGTCCGGGTCCCGCACGTGCGAGGCGGGCATGAGCGGCGCCAGCCCGGCGTTCAGCCGCGCCCGGTCGGGCCCGTCCGGGGCGGCCCGGTGGTTGGCCACCCAGACGGCGCCGACCACGACGTCCCGCTTCTTTCGCAGATAGGCGGCGGTGACCACGCCGTCGCTCTCCAGGGTGAGCCGGCGGCTCCCGTAGGGGCTGGTCTCGGCTCGCACGACCGTCGTGGTCGTCTCCCCGGGCGTGGCAGGACCCTTGCGCAGTACCGACATGATCGAGACCTTAGTGTCCGGGCAAGGTCATCCGCAGGCGGTCGGGGTCCGTCCCCGCCAGGGCGTGCGGCCAGGGCCGCGGCGCGCACGGCTCAGGCACCCGCAGGTGTTTGCGACACTGGAAGGACCATGTCTGCCACCACCGAGCCCACCGCCGCCGCCGAGCCGGCCGCCGCCGCCGAAACGGCCGCCGAGGGCACCGTCAAGAAGACCCCCGCCAAGCTGGTCTTCGCGGCCCCGCGCCGGGCCAAGCCGCCGCGGCACCTCGCCGACCTGACCACGGCCGAGCGCCGGGAGGCCGTCGCCGCGCTCGGTGAGAAGCCGTTCCGGGCGGACCAGCTCTCCCGGCACTACTTCACCCGGCTCGCCGACGACCCGGCGCAGATGACCGACCTGCCGGCCGGCGTCCGGGACCGCCTGGCCGCGGAGCTGCTGCCCTCGCTGCTGACCCCGGTGCGCGAGCTGGCCTGCGACGGCGGCACCACGCTGAAGACGGTGTGGAAGGCCTTCGACGGCGTGCTGTTCGAGTCGGTGCTGATGCGCTACCCCGACCGCGCCACGATGTGCGTGTCCTCGCAGGCCGGCTGCGGCATGAACTGCCCGTTCTGCGCCACCGGCCAGGCCGGGCTGACCCGCAACCTGTCCACCGCCGAGATCGTCGAGCAGGTCGCGGCCGGGGCCCGCACCCTGGCCCGGGGCCGTGTCCCCGGCGGGCCGGGCCGGGTCTCCAACATCGTCTTCATGGGCATGGGCGAGCCGCTGGCCAACTACAAGGCGGTGATCGGCGCCGTCCGCCGGATCACCGACCCGGCGCCGGCCGGCCTCGGCATCTCGCAGCGCTCGGTCACCGTCTCCACCGTCGGGCTGGTCCCGGCGATCGAGAAGCTGGCCGCCGAGGGCATGTCGGTCCGGCTGGCGCTGTCGCTGCACGCCCCCGACGACGAGCTGCGCGACGAGCTGGTGCCGATCAACAACCGCTGGAAGGTGGGCGAGGTCCTGGACGCCGCCTGGGCGTACGCCGACCGCAGCGGCCGCCGGGTGTCGATCGAGTACGCACTGATCAAGGACGTCAACGACCAGGCGTGGCGCGCCGATCTTCTCGGCCGCCTCTTGCGCGGGCACCTCGTACACGTCAATCTGATCCCGTTGAACCCGACGCCCGGATCGAAGTGGACCGCCTCGCGGCCACAGGACGAGCGCGAATTCGTACGGCGCCTGGAGGCGCACGGAGTGCCGGTAACGGTTCGCGACACCCGGGGGAGGGAGATCGACGGCGCCTGCGGCCAGCTGGCCGCGGCCACAAAGGACTAGGAGCGGGATGTCCGCGAAGACGAGAACGCGCCTTCCGGTGGCGTTGCGAGGTTATGACCGTGCGCAGGTGGACGCCTTGCTGGAGCGGATCTCGCAGGCCCTGAACGGCGGCCCGGCGATGGACGCCAACGAGGTGCGCGCGACGCGGTTCGACATCGTGCTGCGCGGTTACGAGCACCGCACGGTGGACGAGCTGCTCCTGGAGAGCATCCGTGAGCTGCGGGCGGTGGCCTCGTCGGCGGAGCGGGCCGGGCAGCCCCGGGTGCACCCCGGCTGGCTGATCACCTGGATCCAGAACGCCCGCTTCTCCGGTTCGGGCCTGCGCCCGGGATACGGGGTGCGGGACGTCGACGTCTTCCTCGACCGGGTGATCGACGGGCTGCGCGGCGTCCGGCCGCCGGTGTCGGCGGGCGACGTCCGCGAATGCGTCTTCGAGAAGGTGCGTTTCGGCCCGGGCTATGACGAGCGGGAGGTCGACCGCTTTTTGGAGCAGCTCGCCGGGGCCCTCGAACACGGCTGAAGTTATCCACAGATCCCGCGGGGTGGTGACGCGATCCACCCCGGCAGGGAACGCTAAGTGACATGGAACACTTCGAGGTGCAGCGCCAGCGGCTGCGTTCCCTGTTCGGCGTCTTCCTCTCCGCCGAGGCGGCGGAAGAGCTGCTGCCCCTGGCCCGGCCCGCCCTGCGGCTCGGCGCGGACGGGGCGGCGGGGGTCAGGCTCGGCGGCCGGCCGATGCTTCCGGTGGACGAGCCGTGGCCCGAATGGGAAGGGCGCCCGCTGGACTTCCTCGGTTCGGTCGACTTCGCCGCGCTGTCCGAGATGACGGCGATACCCAGGCTGCCGCACAAAGGGGTGGCCGCGTTCTACTACGCGACCGCCACCCCGCGCCCCTGGGGGGACGACCCCGCCCAGCGAGACGGCTGGCGGCTGTTCATCGGGGACCTGAGCGAGGCCGACCCGCCTGCGGGCTCCGTGGCCTTCCCGGAATGCCCTCTGGGGGCTGAGCCCTTCCTGTCGATGCCGTCCCCGCGGGATCCGGTCCTGCAGACGCTGGAAAACGCCTACAGCGGCTTTCTGGCGGTGTACGAGCAACTTCACGCGGCCTGGGTTCAGCACGTATGGCCTGGCGGTGCGCCGATGCACCAATTGGGCGGCTGGCCGGTCCTTGTGCAGGGCGCCATCGGCCTGAACCGCGTGTCCCTGTCCGGTGCGGAGGCCGGACCAGTGCCGAATGACGGCCGGGGATCGGCGGAAAATAGCTGGAATCTGCTGATACAGCTGGATTCTGATCAGCGCCTCGACTGGTTCTGGGGCGACCCGGGCCGGCTCTACTTCTGCGGCCGGGAGGGTGACCCGGTCGAACAGGGATGGCTCACCTTGCAGGCAACATGACTCTGCTGCCGTGAGTCCGTCCATTCGCCGCTCCCGCACTGCGCGGGTGACGTCAAATAGAGGGGCGCGCGTCGTCTCGTCGTGTACGCGGGTCCTGAGATGGGGGCGGTGTGGAGTTTCGCTTGCTCGGCAGGGTCGAGGTGGCCGACGGCGCCCGCGCGGTGCCGTTGACCGCGGCCAAGCACCAGGCGCTGCTCGTCTCCTGCCTGCTCGACCCCGGCCGGGTGGTCTCCGTTCACCGCCTCGTCGACGCGCTGTGGGGCGAGCGGCCACCGGCGACCGCCCCGGCGCTGGTGCACACCTACGTCTGCGCGGTACGCCGGGCCCTCGGCGCCCCCGAGCGGCTGCTCACGCGCTCGCCCGGCTACGTCATGGAGGTCGGACCGCAGGAGGTCGACGTCCATCGCTTCGCCGCGCTCGCAGCCGAGGGACGGGCGGCCGCCGAGCGGCAGGACCTGGCCGGGGCCGTGGAGGCGATGAGAGAGGCGCTGCTTCTCTGGCGGGGGCCGGCGTTCGGGGGAGTGGGCGAGTCGTTCCTGCGGGCCGAGGCGACGCGCCTGGAGGAGATGCGCTCGGCCGTGCAGGAGGAACGGATCTCGATCGAGCTGCGGATGGGGCGGGGAGCGGACCTCGTCCCTGAGCTCGTCGGCCTGGTGGCCCGGCAACCGCTGCGCGAACGGCCACGCGGGCAGCTGATGACGGCCCTGTACCGCGCGGGGCGGCAGGCGGAGGCCCTGGAGGTCTACCGCGAGGGGCGCCGTGTCCTCAACGAGGAACTGGGGCTGGACCCGGGCGTGGAACTGCAGCGCCTGCAAGCGGAGATCCTCGCCGGCGGGCCGGTGCGCTCACCGGACGGCCCGCCTGAACCCGTGCGGCTCACCGGCCGGCGCGCTGCGCCGGCCGAGCTCCCTCCTGCCGTGAGCGACTTCGTCGGACGGGAGCGGGAGACCGCCGCCCTACGCCGGGCGCTGTTGGGCCGGGAGGCTGCGAGGGTGTGCGTCGTGGTCGGGATGCCGGGCTGCGGCAAGACCGCCCTGGCGGTCACGGCCGGGCACTCCGTGCGGGCCGACTTCCCGGACGGCCAGCTTTTTGTGGACCTGCACGGCTCTCGACCGGGCGCACCGGCAGACCCGTCCGGTGTCCTGCGCAGGCTGCTGGGAACTCTGGGCATCGCCGGCGATGCCGTTCCCGACGACCTGGAGGCCGGAACGGCGTTGTTCCGCAGCGTGCTGGCCGATCGCCGGATGCTGCTGGTGCTCGACGACGCCGCCGGGGAGCGGCAGGTGCGATCCCTGCTGCCCGGGCATTCCGGGTGCGCCGTGCTGGTCACGAGCAGACGCCTGCTCGCCGGGCTGGAAGGCGCCGGCCGGTTCACGATCGGGCCGCTGGACGCCCGGAGCGGCGCCAGGCTGCTCGCGGAGACCGCGGGGGGAAGCCGGGCGGAGGCCGATCCGGAGAGCGCGGCCCGGATCGTGGAGCTGTGCGGCGGGCTGCCGTTGGCCCTGCGCGCGGTCGGAGCGAGGCTGGGCGTCCACCCGGGCCGGTCGCTCGCCATGATGGTGCGGCGCCTGAGCGACGAGGACAGGCGCCTAGACGAACTGGCCGTCGGTGATCTGGCCGTGAGAGCGAGCCTCGAGTCGAGTTATCGATGCCTGTCCCCGGGGGAGCGGAAGGCATTGCGCGGGATCGGGCGGCTGGGCGTTCGACCCTTCCGGGTGAGTGCTTTGGCCGCGCACCTGAACGTCCCCGAAAGCACCGCCGAGGAACTGGCGGAACGGCTCGCCGAGGCGCAGCTGCTCGAGATCCAGGTGGACGAGTCCGGCCGGCCCCGCTACCGCTGCCATGAACTCCTGCGCCTTTACGCCCGCGAACGCACCGACTTTGAGGACAAGCCACCCGAATATCGCCTGAACCAGGTCGCAATAGAGCCAGTGGCGACTACAGAAAAACTGCAGGCCCCTCCACTTCACTGAGAACCCCGGCCCTTCCCGAGCACGGAGGATCTCATGAGCGCCATCACGTTCGAACCGCGCGACGCGGGCACCAAGGACATGACGGAGATCGACCGGGTCTTCTTCGAGGCGACGTCGCCCGCTGCGCAGCACGGCGAGCAGGCGTGCGTCAGCACCTGCGTCTCCGGCTTCACGATCAAGTGCGACGGCAACACCTTCAACCAGACCTGCGTCACCGGCGCGACCCTGCGCTGCGACGGCTGAGCCACGCCCGGGGAGGGCCGCGGGTCCCGCGCCCCTCCCCGCACGACCGGGAAGGAGGAGAACGCCGGTGGCCCCAGTGGACATCCTGGAACGGCTGGGCGAACTCTCGGCACGCGGGCTGAGGCTGCGCCGCGGCGAGGTCTGGATCGACGTTCAGGACCGCCGCACCCCGATCCCCGAGCAGGGCTGGAAGCTCCATGTCGCAGCCCGCCCGGCCACCTTGGGCGCCACCCTGGACCGCGCGCTGCCGGTCCTGCTGAGCCTCGCCCCCAACTTCAAGGTCGTCGGCGACGCCGGCATCCTGCGCGAGTTCAATTCGCCGTCCAACACGACCGGCTCGGCCGGCAAGGCCATCACCGTCTACCCCGCCCAGGACTCGGTGGCCGCGGTGGGCCACGCCCTGGTGGCGGCCCTGCACGGCCTCGCCGCCCCGATCATCCGCAGCGACCGCCGGATCTCACCCGACGCCCCCGTCTACTACCGCTACGGCCCGTTCCGCCCCCGCTACCGGATGACCGGGAACGGCGATTTCGAACTGGTCGTCATCGGCCCGTCCGGCGAACTCTTCCCCGGCGCCGCCGGCCCCACCTTCCGCTGCCCGGACTGGGCCGAAGACCCCTTCCCACCCCACACCGAGGCCCACCCCGCCGATCAGCGCCCACCCACCGTCCATCCGCGGACCCCGGACAACGACCACCGCCCCTTCCCGAAGGGGCACCCCCCACCATCCCGCCCCCACGACGACCGCCCCCCGCACCTGGCACGAACCAGAAAGGAACAACCTCCTGCCGGCGAGCCGCCCCCGCTGAAAAGGAGCAGCCCGGCCCCCCGGCAAGCCCCCACCCCCCACCGAACCGCCGACGACCACCGGCCACCCGCCGACAGAAGCCCCCCGGACAATGCGCGACCTCCAGGCGATGAGCCGCCCCCGAACGGCGCGCAGCTTCCGAGGGCGGCACCACCTCCCCAAGACACACGGCCTCCGAATGATGCGCCGCCTTCGGGTAGTGCGCGATCTGCGACCGATGAGCAGGCGCTGAACGAAGTGCGGCCTTCGGGGGAAGCGGGGACTTGGAGTGGTGGGCGGCTCCCGGGCGGTGGACAGGACGGCGGCAAGCGGCGGTCATTGGGGGAGCAGCGGCTTTCCGGCGCTTGGCAGGCCAGGGGTGAGCGGCAGTTCTTCGGTGACCCGCCAGTTGAGGGGGAGCAGGAGGGGGCTCCTGGGCAGGGCGGCCAGTGGCCTTTGGGGCGTGGAGCGCCGGGAAGCGAGCGGTTGTCTGCGGGCGGGCGGCGATCTCCGGGTGGTCGGCTGCCCGCCGGCGAGCGGGGAGCAGTCGGAGGTACGGGGAGTTCTCATCGGCCTCAGGGGCGTCCCGGGGTGGGCTGGCATCAGGGGTCGGAAGCCTCGCCGGTGCTGGGCGGGCGGTACCGGCTGACCGCGGGCATCGCATCCGCCGCACGTGGCAGCGTCTACCGGGCGGTGGACATGCGGACCGGGCATGAGGTGGTGATCAAGCAGGCGCGCGCCTACATCGGTGAGATCGCGGATGGAACCGATGTGCGGGCCAACCTGCGCAACGAGCGCCGCATCCTGCACGCGCTGGCGGGGGCCGACGGGTTCCCCCGCTTCGTGGACCACTTCCGCCATGGCGAGGACGAGTTCCTCGTGGTCACCAGCGCCGGCGACCGCGATCTGCGTCAGGACGTCGTCGACCACGGCCGCTACGGCGCCGGCCCGGAGCGGAGCCTGGCGGACCTCGCGCGCCGGCTGGTCGCCTTGCTCGACACGCTGCATGCCCACGGTGTGGTGTATCGCGACCTCGCCCCGAAGAACATCACGCTGGACGAGCACGGGCGCTGCCGGCTGGTGGACTTCGACATCAGCCGCTTCGAGGGGACCCAGCGCTTCGGCTGGTCACCGGGCTACTCGCCGCCCGGGCAGCGCCGCGACCGCCCCGCCGAACCTGAAGACGACTACTACGCCCTGGGAGCCACGCTCTTCTACGCGGCCACCGGACTGGACCCGGTCCGCATGCACGACGACGGGGAGCGCAACGCCGCGGCCACGTTGATAGCCCTGGGGGCGTTCGGCCTCAGGGACGAGATCACGGCCGGGGCCATCCCGCGCCTGCTGAGCGCAGATCCGCGGCAGCGCGTCGCGGCGGTCTCGGATCTTCGGCGGTGCAGGCGCGATGCCGTCGGCGCTCCGCCCCCGTTGCCGGACATCGGTGATCTGGACGGCCTGGTCGACCATGTCCTCGGCCAGGTCCTCCACCAGGCGCGCGAACTCATGGGGGCGGCGCCGGGGAGACCGCTGCCGACCAACGCCCACATCGGCACGGCCGGCATCGGCATGGAGCTGCTCCATCACGCCGCACGCCCGGAGGTGCGCGAACTCGTCGGAGAAATGGCTTCGCGCACCCGGGCGGAGATGGAGCAGGCCCCTCTTGGGCACGGGTTGCTCTTCGGCGGTGCGGGAGCGTTGATCTTTCTCGCCGCCGCGGACGGCCGGTTCCGGGTCGGCGCCCCGCTCCCCGCCGACTACAGGTTCCATGCCGAGTGCGACTTCCGGGGCGACCCAAGGCGCAGTGGAAGCGGGCCGTCCGCTCGGCTCGATGGGCTTCTCCATGCGGATGTCGATGGCCGAGCGGATGCGCCTGACCATGTGCGGGGTGTCCTCCGCGCCGATGGTCCCGGCCTGACGGGCGGTTTCGGTTACGTGGGCGGCGGCTGCTCGGTCGAGGCCGGTACCGGCGAAGTGAGCGGCTTCGTTTCTGCGGGTGGCGTCAGCTACGCGGGCGGTGCTGGGAGTGCTTTGAGCGCACGGACGGCCGGGCGAGTTCCGCGCGAGGAGGTGCCTTCGCCGGGAAGCCGCCTCTTCGGCGGGATGGACGTTCGGTGGGGAGGCGAGGTTCTCGGTTCGCGGCTGCGGGACTTCCGGCGGCCGTTGCTTCCGGTTCCGGCTGCGGGGCCCATGCAGGGGCGGTTGGGCGCTGCGATGGGCGGGGAGCCCGCTCTTCCGCGTCCTGCCGCTGAGGCGAAGGACGATCACGCGCAGGGGGTGGCGGGTACCGGCGTCGGGCATCTGATCCTCGCCAGGCTGCTCGATGACCCCCGACATCTTGAGCGGGCGGCGGAATGCGCTGCCCGGATCGTCCAGGGCCGGGTGCGGCGGACCGCCGGCGAGCTGCCGGCGGCCCCGCCTGGGTCGGGCGTGCACGCCGAGTACGGGATGGCGCACGGGCTTGCCGGGGTCGCCTACTTCCTGCTCGCCCACGCCCGTGCCGGCGGGACGTCCCCGGCCGACGCCGAGCGCCGCTACGCGAGGCTGGCGGCCGAGGTCCCCTCGCTGATCGCCGCCGCCGGGACCCCTGCCGCGCGGCCGATGGCCGGTTCGTGGTGCCAGGGGCTCGCCGGGATCGGCACGTCGCTGCTGGCGGCGTGGGCATGGCTCGATGACGACCGTTACCTGGAACCGGCCGGTGCCTGCGGGCGGGCGGCTCTGCGGATCGCGCCGTCCATGGCGGTGCTGAGCCAGTGCTGCGGCATGGCCGGTGTCGGTGAGCTGCTCATCGACCTCGCGCTGGCCACCCGGTCGGAGGAGTACCTGGCGGGGGCCCGCCGGGTGCTGGCGTTGATGCTCGCCCGGTGCGGCGGGGAGCCGGACCGCCCGGTCTTCCCCGATCACTCGCTGGCCGGTGCCGCCGCCCAGTGGGGCGTCGGGACGGCGGGCGTGCTCACGTTCCTGCGGAGGCTCCGGGACATGGGCGGGCAGCGGCCCTGGACGGCGGAGTGGCGTCCGCCCCGCCTCGGCTTCATGGCGGCCGGCTTCGAAAGCCCCTCGGGGAGGGGGCCGGGCTTTCAGGGCGGGGCCCTGTTCCCCGGCGGGTGACGCTGTGACGGCTCAGGGGGAGCCGGGCGGCACATCCCACGCCGCGCGGGTCTGGATGTCGCGGCCGATCGTCTCGTCGCCGGTGAAGCCGACGACGGGGCGGCGGCTTGGGGCTCTGCGACGGCGGCGGCGCCCGGCCTGGACCTGCTCGCCAGGGCACGTGATCAGGGCGGTCCCGCGGCGGCCGTGCCGGGTCAGGGGCGGCGGTGGGCCAGGGAGAGGTAGCCGGCCGCGGCCACGGCGGTCCAGAGGGCCAGGTGCAGGGCCAGCGCGGGGAAGGCGCCGGCGAAGGCGGACGGGCCGTGGCGGGCCGCCGAGACCCAGTCCAGGATCGGCGGTGCGAGCCAGGACGCCGGGGTCAGGCCGAGCAGCAGGGCCCCGGTCAGGGCGCCGAGGAGGGCGACGGACGCGGTGGCGGGGCGGGGGATGATCGCGCGGCTGGTCCAGGCGCCGAGGACGGTGGCCGCTGCGCAGGACAGGAGCAGCAGCGCCAGGAGGGCCGGCAGGGAGGCGGGGGCCACGCCGGTGGTCACGGCGTGCAGGAGGGGGATCGGCACGGCGACCAGGGCGAGGGCGAGGTTGGCCGTGTAGGCGGCCAGCAGGCCGGCGAGGGGGTGGCGGGGGACGGCCAGCGCCGTCAGAGCGCGCTGGGTGTCGGGCTGGGTGTCCAGGAGCGCCCGGGACGTCCAGGCCCAGATCGGCACCATGAAGGCCATGACGTCGCCTAGGGAGCCGAAGGCCAGTTCGGTGTCCTGAGGGCGCTGGAGGAAGACCAGGAGGGTGAGCGCCGCGGTGGCGATCAGGGGGTAGAGGGCGCGCAGGGAGCGGACGTAGCCGGCGATCTGGAATCGGGTCAGCGCGATCATGGCTGCCTCCGGTGGACGCGGTGGCCCTCGGCGCGGAGCCTGGTCTCCAGGGCGGTGGCCTCGGCGGCCCGGACACCGACCTCCAGGACGGTCCACTCGGCGGCCGGGACGGTCCGGGTGGCGGTGCCGTCCGCGACGTGGACGTGGTCCAGGCCGGGCAACTGCTCCAGGCAGCGCTGGTGGTCGCTGACCAGGACGGTGGTGCCCGCGGCGGCCAGGTCGCAGAGCAGGCCGGGCAGGATGGCGCGGGTGGTGGCGTCCAGGCCGGCGAAGGGCTCGTCGAGGATCAGCAGGCCCGGGTCGGCGAGCAGGGCCTGGGTGAGGCCGACCTTCTGGGCGCTGCCCTTGGACAGGTCGGGCAGGTGGGTGTCCATGAGGTGGGCGAAGTGCAGCCGTTCCGCCCAGGTGTCCATGGCGCCGGGCGGCGCCTTCAGCATGGCGGACATGTGGGCGAGGTAGCCGCGGACGGTGAACGGCTGGGCGGCCGGGAAGCGCTCCGGGGCGTAGCCGACGCGGCGGGGGCGGCCGGTGATCCTGCCTCCGGTGGGGCGGCGCAGGCCCGAGAGCAGGGCGAGGAGCGTCGACTTGCCCGCGCCGTTGCGGCCGGTCACCTCGGTGACCCGGCCCGGCGGCAGGTCCAGGGTGACGTCCCGCAGGATCCAGGGGCCCCGCCGGCGGTAGCGGAAGGCGACGTCGTCCAGGTGCATAGGCGACGCAGCCTAGGGGGCGGCGGGTAAGCGGGTCGTTAGGGGAGAATGCCACGCATGGTGTGTGTCTTCTGCGAGATCGTCAAGGGGGAGCGGCCGGCCTTCCTGGTGCTCGACGAGCCGGACGCGGTGGCCTTTCTGGACACCCGGCCGCTGTTCAAGGGGCACACCCTGCTGGTGCCGCGCGAGCACCATGAGACGCTGCCCGACCTGCCCGCCGGGCAGGTGGGCCCGCTGTTCGGGCACGCGCGGCGGCTGGCGGCCGCGATGGAGTCGGCGCTCGGCGCCGCGGGGAGCTTCGTGGCGCTGAACAACCGGATCAGCCAGAGCGTGCCGCACCTGCACGTGCACGTGGTGCCCCGCAACCCGAAGGACGGGCTGCGGGGCTTCTTCTGGCCACGGCACAAGTACGACTCGGACGCCGAGGCGGCCGCCTACGCCGAACGGCTGCGGGCGGGGCTCGGCTAGCCGAGGGCGGAGATGACGGCGAGGAACGGCTCGGCCGCGGCGGCCGGGGCCTGCTCCTCATGGGCGGCGTGCTCGTACAGGTCGCGCTCGGCCCGGTCGAGGGCCGCGCACAGGACGTACTGTGGGAGCGACCAGCCGACGAGCTCGGCGGCCTTGCGGAGCACCAGCTCCTGCTCCTGTGTGGTGTCGAGGGCGATCTGGGGGCGGGGGGCGGGAAGGTCCTGACGGACCGACTCTGGCATGCCGGTCTCCTTCCTGGCGACAACTCAAAGTACGCCCGCGGGCCGGGCCCGGGCATCCCCATTGCGGGGGAGAACGCCCGGGGCCGCCCGTCTCTAGCGGGTGCCCCAGGAGTAGGTCTGCTTGCGCAGCTTGAGGTAGACGAAGCTCTCGGTGGAGGTGACGCCGGCGACGGCGCGGATGCGGCCGAGCAGCTCCAGCAGCTGCTCGTCGGACTCGCAGACCAGCTCCACCAGGATGTCGAACGAGCCGGCGGTGATGACGACGTAGTCGACCGCCTCGATGCCGGCCAGCTCGTCGGCGATCCGCTCCAGGTCGCCCTCGCACTTCAGGCCGATCATCATCTGCCGGGAGAAGCCGAGCAGCATCGGGTCGGTGACGCCGACGATCTGCATGACGCCGGTGTCCAGCAGCTTCTGCACCCGCTGGCGGACGGCGGCCTCCGACAGGCCGACGGCCTTGCCGATGGCGGCGTAGGAGCGGCGGCCGTCCTGCTGGAGCTGCTCGATGATCTGCTTGGCGATCTCGTCGAGCTGCACCGGCCGGCGTTCGGTCATCGCGGGGTCTCCTAGCTGCGGCGTCTGGCTGCGGGGGGTGAGGTCAAGGGAATCAGTTGTTAACAATGATCGTAACAACGGAATCCCTTGTTTTTGCTCTTATCCTCTGTCAAAGTCGGGCCCAAGTGACGCGATGGGAAGGATCGACGGTGACCAGGATCAGGCTGCGCAACTTTATCGGCGGCGAGTACACCGACGCCAAGGACGGGCGGAGCCTGGAGGTGGTGGACCCGAGCACCGGTGAGGTGTACGGCGAGGCCCCGATCTCGGGCGCCGAGGACGTCGACGCCGCGTTCCGCGCGGCGGACGAGGCCTTCCCGGCCTGGCGCGACGCCACCCCCAAGGACCGCAGCCTGGCGCTGCTGAAGTTCGCCGACGCCGTCGAGGCGCGCGCGGACGACCTCGTCGCGGCCGAGTCCCGCGACACCGGCAAGCCCCTCCGGCTCACGCTGGAGGAGGAGATCCCGCCGATGGTGGACAACCTGCGGTTCTTCGCGGGCGCCGCGCGGATCCTGGAGGGCAAGGCCAGCGGCGAGTACATGGCCGACCACACCTCCACGATCCGGCGCGAGCCCATCGGGGTCTGCGCCCAGGTGACGCCGTGGAACTACCCGATGATGATGGCGGTGTGGAAGTTCGGCCCGGCGCTGGCGGCCGGCAACACCGTCGTCCTCAAGCCGTCCGACACCACGCCCGCCAGCACCCTGCTGCTCGCCGAGATCGCCGCGGAGTTCTTCCCGCCCGGCGTGTTCAACGTGGTGTGCGGCGACCGCGACACCGGCCGCGCGCTGGTGGAGCACCCGATCCCGCAGATGGTGTCGATCACCGGCAGCGTGCGCGCCGGGATGGAGGTGGCCGCGAGCGCCGCCCGCGACCTCAAGCGGGTGCACCTGGAGCTCGGCGGCAAGGCGCCGGTGATCGTCTTCGACGACGCCGACATCGAGGCCGCCGCCGCGGGCATCGCCGGGGCCGGCTACTTCAACGCCGGCCAGGACTGCACCGCCGCGACGCGGGTGCTGGTCGCCGAGCGGCTCGCGGACGACTTCACCGCCGCGCTGGCCGAGGCCGCCAAGGGCACCGTCACCGGCCCGCCGAGCGACGAGGACGCCGACTTCGGCCCCGTCAACAGCCAGGCCCAGCTGGAGCGGGTGCAGGGCTTCCTGGACCGCACGCCCGGCCACGCCGAGGTGCTGGCCGGCGGCCGGCGCGTCGGGGAGCGCGGCTACTTCTTCGCGCCGACCGTCGTCAGCGGGCTGCGCCAGGACGACGAGATGGTCCAGAACGAGATCTTCGGGCCGGTCATCACCGTCCAGCGGTTCTCCGACGAGCAGCAGGCGCTCACCTGGGCCAACGGCGTCAAGTACGGTCTGTCGGCCAGCGTCTGGACCCAGAACCACGGCCGCGCGATGCGGATGACCAAGGCGCTGGACTTCGGCGCGGTCTGGGTCAACACCCACATCCCGTTCGTGTCCGAGATGCCGCACGGCGGCTTCAAGCACTCCGGCTACGGCAAGGACATGTCGATGTACGGAGTCGAGGACTACACGCGGATCAAGCACGTCATGCACTACATCGGCTCCTGAGCCGCCGAACCCCGCGAAGGAACACCAGTCATGACCGAGACCAGTCCCGCGCCCGTGCGCGACGACCCCGGCTGGCGCGACGACGAGGTCGCCGCCATCGAGCTCACCGGTGTGCAGAAGTCCTACCAGGCCTACGGTGAGACCGTCATGGCGGTCCGGGGCGTGGACCTGGCGATCCACGAGGGAGAGTTCTTCTCCCTGCTCGGGCCGTCCGGCTGCGGCAAGACGACCACCATGCGGATGATCGCGGGCTTCGAGGAGCCCACCGCCGGTGCCGTCTTCCTGCACGGCGACGACGTCACCGGCGTCCCGGCGAACAAGCGCGACGTGAACATGGTGTTCCAGTCGTACGCGCTGTTCCCGCACATGAGCGTCTTCGAGAACGTGGCGTTCGGGCTGCGCCGCCGGAAGGTCGCCAAGGCCGAGATCGCCGCCCGCGTCGGCGAGATGCTGGAGATCGTCGACCTGACGGGCCGGGAGAAGCGCCGCCCGAGCGAGCTGTCGGGCGGCCAGCAGCAGCGCGTCGCGCTCGCGCGCGCCCTGGTCAACCGGCCCCGCGCGCTGCTGCTCGACGAGCCGCTCGGCGCGCTGGACCTCAAGCTGCGCCAGGCCATGCAGGTCGAGCTGAAGCGCATCCAGCGCGAGGTCGGCATCACCTTCGTCTACGTCACGCACGACCAGAGCGAGGCGCTGACGATGTCGGACCGGATCGCGGTGATGAACGACGGCCGCATCGAGCAGCTCGGCAGCCCGCGCGGGATCTACGAGCGGCCGGCGTCGCGGTTCGTGGCCGGCTTCATCGGCACCTCCAACCTGATCTCCGGCGAGGTCGCCGAGATCGCCGCGGGCGAGGCCGTGGTGGAGTACGGCGGCGGCCGCGTCGTGGTGCCGGCCGGCGACGGCGCGGCCCTGGCCGCGGGCGACCGGGTCGAGCTCACCGTGCGGCCCGAGAAGATCGAGATCTGTACCGCCCGGCCCGAGCGGGGCTCGATGGTGCGCGCGACCGTCAGCGAGGTCGTCTACCTCGGCACCTCGACCAGCTACATCGTCACGACGGCGGCGGGCGACGACGTCACGGTCTTCACCCAGAACGCCACCAGCGCCGAGGACGTCGCGGTGCGCGGCGACCAGGTCTGGCTGTCGTGGGAGCCGCGGCACTCCTACGCGATCGGTGCCGCATGATCCCGCGCACCGATCCGGCCCTCGCCCGCGGGATGACCACCCGCCGCGACGCCCTCCGGCTGTTCGGCGCCGCGGCCGCCGTGCTCGCGGCCGGCGCCTGCTCGATCCCCGGCCAGGGCGGCCGCGGCAAGATCACCCAGGCGCAGATCGACGCGTTCTGGAAGGGCAAGGCGGGCAAGGGGAGCATCAACTGGGCCAACTGGCCCGGCTACATGCAGGACGACCGCCAGACCATCAAGGAGTTCACCCGCGACACCGGCGTGCAGGTGACCTACAAGGAGGTCATCCAGGAGGCGTCGGACTGGTTCGGCAAGGTCCAGGCGCCGCTCGCGGCGGGCCAGTCGATCGGCTTCGACCTCATGGTCGTCACCAACGGCATCCAGACCACCAAGATGATCGAGCTCGGTTACCTGGCGCCGCTGGACCACGGCCGGCTGAAGAACTTCCAGAAGTGGGCGGGCCCCAAGTTCCGCAGCCCCGCCTACGACCCGGGCAACGCCTTCACCATCCCGTACGTGTCGGGGGCGACCGGGATCGCCTACAACACCAAGTACGTCAAGGAGGAGATCACCAGCATCGCCCAGCTCTTCGACCCGAAGTACAAGGGCAAGGTCGGGATGATGAGCGACTCCCAGGAGCTCGGGAACTTCGGGATGTTCGCGGTCGGCGCGGACCCGGAGAAGTCCACCCCGAAGGACTGGGAGAACGCGGCCCGCAAGCTGCGCGAGCAGCGCGACCGCGGCATCGTGCGCAAGTACTACGACCAGGGCTACATCGACGCCGTCGCCAAGGGCGACACCTGGCTGACGATGGCCTGGTCGGGCGATGTGTACTCGCTGGCCAACGACGACGTGAAGTTCGTCGTGCCGCGCGAGGGCGGCAGCCTGTGGACGGACCTGATGATGATCCCCAAGACGGCGGCCAACCCGGTCGACGCGCTCACCCTGATGGACTGGCTGTACGACCCGCGGCACAACGCCACGCTCACCGAGTTCATCAACTACATCACCCCGGTGCCGGCGACCAGGCAGTACGTCACGGCCGACGCGCAGAAGGCGTCCGGGGACGACAAGGCGGACCTGGAGCGGCTGGCGGTCAGCCCGCTGGTCTACCCGAGCGACGCCGACATGGCCCGGCTGCGCACCTACCGCGTGCTCAGCCAGGCCGAGGAGACGCAGTACCAGAAGATCTTCACCCCGATCGTGCAGGGGAGCTGACCCATGCGTCGAGTCAAAGGCGTGCTCGCGCCCTACCTGCTGATCCTGCCGGGCGGGCTGTGGCTGGCGGTCTTCTTCGCGGTCCCGCTGGTCTTCATGGCCTCGGTGTCGCTGATGACCGGCAACCTCATCGACGGCTTCACGATGACCTGGCACTGGCAGAACTACGCCGACGGCCTGGACGTCTACGGCGACAAGGTCGTGCGGTCCCTGTGGTACGGGCTGCTCGCCACGGCCGCGTGCATCGCGCTGGCCTACCCGGCGGCGTACTGGATCGCCTTCCGCGGCGGCCGGCACAAGTCGACGTGGCTGTTCATGCTGCTGCTGCCGTTCTTCGTGTCGTTCGTGCTGCGCACGATCGCCTGGAAGCTGGTGCTGACCGACCAGGGCCCGGTGCTCGGGCCGCTGAAGAGCTGGGGGCTGCTGCCGGAGGGCTTCCACATCCTGGACAGCGGCTTCGCCGTGGTGTCCGGGCTGACCTACAACTTCCTGCCCTTCATGGTGCTGCCGATCTACGTGGCGCTGGAACGCGTCGACCACCGGGTCATCGAGGCGGCCTACGACCTGTACGCCGGCCGGTTCGAGGCCTTCCGGCGGGTGGTGCTGCCGCTGTCGCTGCCGGGGGTGTTCGCCGGCGTCATCATGACGTTCGTGCCGGTGACATCCGACTATGTGAACGCCTCGGTGCTCGGCGGCCCCGGCAACACCATGATCGGCAACGTGATCCAGACCGAGTACTTCACCAACAGCGAGTACGCCACGGCCTCGGCCCTGTCGTTCACGCTGATGGCGCTGCTGCTGCTCGGCATCTTCGCCTACGCCCGCGCGCTCGGCACCAAGGACGTACTGGAGGCGGCAGGCCGATGACGACCACACTGACCGCGCCGAACAGCGCGCCCCGCAAGCGGCGGCACCGCCACCGTCCCATCAAGGGACGCGGGCTGAAGATCTACACCGTCGTGCTGGTGGCGTGGCTGCTGCTGCCGATCGGCGTGATGATGCTGTTCGGTTTCAACGACACCCACAGCAAGCAGAACTTCCAGTGGGAGGGCTTCACCCTCCACTGGTACGCCCACCTGTTCGACAAGAAGGACCTGACGACCGCGCTGGTCAACTCGCTGACGATCGCGCTGCTCACCACGCTGCTGGCCACCGTGCTCGGCACGCTGGCCGGCCTCGCGCTCGGCCGGCACCGCTTCCGCGGGCAGGGCCTGGCCAACGTGGTGATGTTCGCGGCGATCTCCTGCCCCGAGCTGGTCATGGGCGCGTCGCTGCTGTCGATGTTCGTGGCGACCGAGACCCCGCGCGGCTACCTGACCATCCTCGCCGCGCACGTGATGTTCTCGGTCTCGTTCGTGGCGATCACGGTGCGGGCCCGCGCGGTCGGCCTGGACGCCTCCATCGAGGAGGCCGCCCAGGACCTGGGCGCCGGGCCGTGGACCACCTTCCGGCTGGTCACGCTGCCGATGGTCATGCCGGGCGTGACGTCGGGGGCGCTGCTGGCCTTCGCCCTGTCGGTGGACGACTTCGTCATCACCAACTTCACCAGCGGGGCGACCCAGACGTTCCCGCTGTGGGTGTGGGCCTCCACCCGCACCGGCACCCCGCCGCAGGTCAACGTGATGGGCACGCTGATCTTCGCGGCCGGCGTGCTGCTGGCGGTCGGCAACGTCGTGCTGACGCGCCGCCGCGCCCGGGCCCGCTGACCTGGGCATACCCCCTGTAAGGAAACCCTACGAGAGCCCCCTGAGGGAGCTGGAAATGTGAACGCCCTGCACGCACTCGCCGAAGCCGAGCCGTCCTCCTACTGGCTGTCGGACCCTGGGCGGCCCGAGGCCGGAGCGGCCCTGGCCGAGACGATCCGCTGCGACCTGGTGGTCGTCGGCGGCGGCTACACCGGGCTGTGGACGGCGCTGCGCGCCAAGGAGCGCGACCCGTCCCTGGACGTGGTGGTGCTGGAGGCCGACCGGATCGGCGGCGCCGCGTCCGGCCGGAACGGCGGTTTCTGCGCCGCCAGCCTGACCCACGGCATCGGCAACGGAATGGAGCGCTGGCCCGAGGAGATGCCGGTGCTGGAGCGGCTCGGCCGCGCCAACCTGGAGGGCATCGGCGAGACGCTGGCCAGGTACGGCATCGACGCCGAGTGGGAACGGACCGGGGAACTGCACCTGGCCACCGAGGAGTGGCAGGTCGCCGGCCTGAAGGAGGAGGCCGAGCTCGCCGGCCGGCTCGGGACCGACCTGGCCGTGCTGGACGCCGGCCAGGTCCGCGCCGAGGTGGACTCGCCCACCTACCTCGGCGCGCTGTGGGACCGCGACGGCGTCGCGATGGTGAACCCGGCCCGGCTCGCCTGGGGACTGGCGGACGCCTGCCGCTCCCTCGGCGTGCGGATCTTCGAGAACACCCGCGTCACCGGGCTGGAGAGCCTGCCGGACCGGCGGCTGCGGCTGACCGGCGCCTACGGGGCGGTGACGGCCCGCAAGGTCGCGCTCGGCACCGGGGCGTTCCCGCCGCTGCTGAAGCGGCTGAAGCACTTCCTGGTGCCGGTGTACGACTACGCGCTCGTCACCGAACCGCTGACGCCCGCGCAGCGCGACGCGATCGGGTGGCGGCACCGGCAGGGGCTCGGCGACGCCGCCAACCAGTTCCACTACTACCGGCTGACGGCCGACGACCGGATCCTGTGGGGCGGCTACGACGCCATCTACCACTACGGGAACGCGATGCGCAGCGAGCTGGAGCGGCGCCCGGCCACGTTCGCGACGCTGGCCGAGCACTTCTTCGCCACGTTCCCGCAGCTGGAGGGGGTGCGGTTCAGCCACGCCTGGGGCGGCGTCATCGACACCTGCAGCCGGTTCTGCGCGTTCTACGGGACGGCCTACGACGACCGGCTGGCCTACGCCGCCGGCTATACCGGCCTCGGCGTCGGCGCCACCCGGTTCGGCGCCGACGTGATGCTGGACCGGCTCGGCGTCGCGGGCGCCGACGAGGAGCGGACACGGCTGAAGATGGTGCGGTCCAAGCCGATCCCGTTCCCGCCCGAGCCGCTGCGGTTCGGCGCGATCGAGCTGACCCGGCGCGAGATCGCGCGCGCCGACCGCAACCAGGGGCGGCGCGGGCTGTGGCTGCGCGCCCTGGACCGGCTCGGCCTCGGGTTCGACTCGTGATTCAGCGGGCCGGCGCCGTGGCGGCCGACGTCCAGAAGTCCAGGTAGACGGGATTTTCGGTCGGGAACTGCAGGCGCTGGGTCAGCAGGATGCCGATCACGCCCTCGGCGGGGTCGTTCCACCAGGACGTGCCCAGGCCGCCGTCCCAGCCGTAGCGGCCCGGTGTGTTCCACAGGTCGCTGCGGCGGGTGGCGATCGCGACGCCGAGGCCCCACGTCGAGGCGCCGCCGAACGCCTGCTCGCTCTGGGCCGGGGTGAGCTGTCCCGCCGTCATCGTCTGGACGGTGCGGCGGGACAGCAGCGGCTCGCCCTGGCGCAGGAGCATGCGGGCGAAGGCGAGGTAGTCGCCGGCGGTCGAGACCAGGCCGGCGGCGGCGTCGGCGAACGCGGGCGGGCGCAGCCACGCGCTGTCGGCCGCGGCCTCGTACAGCGTGACGGAGCCGTCCTCGCCGGCGACGTGGGCGTCCAGGAGGCGCCCGGCCTTGCCGGCGGGGACGGTGAAGAAGGTGTCGTGCATGCCGAGCGGCTCGAAGACGCGTTCCCGGTAGAACTCCTCAAGCGTCTGGCCGGTGACGCGTTCGATGAGGGCGCCGACGACGTGCGAGCCGATGTTGTACAGCCACCGCTCACCCGGCTGGGCGACCAGGGGCAGGGTGGCGAAGCGGGCCAGCCACTCGTCGCGGGTGTGCGGGAGGGCCGGTGAGGGCGGCCCGTAGCCGGCGATGCCGAGCTTTTGCGCCGCCAGGAAGACCGGGTAGCCGAACGCCTCCGCTGTCAGGATCATCCCGGCGCCGAGGCGGAAGTCCAGGGCGTCGCGGACGGTGATGGGCCGCCGGGCGGGGACGGTGTCGTCGACCTCGGCGTCCGGGGCCCGCAGGACCCGCAGATTCGCCAGCTCGGGCAGCCAGCGAGACACCGGGTCGTCGAGGTGCAGCCGGCACTCCTCGGCCAGCAGCAGCGCGGCGACGGCGGTGACCGGCTTGGTCATCGAGCTGATCCGGAAGAGGCTGTCGGGGCGGGCGCCGCCGAAGGCGTCGAGGTGGACCTCGCCGTCGCCGCCCGCCAGGAGCGTCACGATGCCGGGCGCCGCGCCCGACGCGGCGTGCGCGGCCATGCGCTCGCGCAGGCGCTCCAGCCCGGCCTTGGTGAAAGTCGTCATGACGGAGGGGACCTCCCGGCGGCGCCGGACTCATCGGTCAGTCCGGCGACTCGTCCTCGGCACCGAAGATCACCGAGGAGACCTCCAGGTAGAGCTGCTCGGGGTAGGGCATGAAGGGGACGTTGCGCAGGGCCTGCGTCTGCCCGCCCGACTCCAGCACGAACTCGCCGTAGCCGAGCATCCGGCCGAGCACCGAGCGCTCCAGCGCGATGTCGGTGACCTTGGCCAGCGGCATCATCGCCACGTTCCGGTTGAACACGCCGTTGATCAGCATCACCCGGTGCTCGGTGACCAGGAAGAACTCGATCGACCAGGACACCACCCGCCACACCAGGAAGCCGAGGGCGGCCAGCCACAGCCACCACACCAGCGCGGTGCCCGCGACCGCGGCGACGACGCCGCAGACGACCAGGCCGGCGACCGCGACGGCGACGGGCAGGATGAGCACCGCCGGATGCTTGCGCACGGCGATGACGCGTCCCTCATAGGACATCAGGTACCGGTCGACGGTCCGCGCCCCGGTGTCGCGGTAGACCATCATGTCCTGAATATTCACGCTGGCACCCTTGTCATGATCCGGCGACCTCAACCGTAGCCGACCGGACGCCGCCGTGGCAGCGGCCGCGCGGTACCGATCGGCTCCCCGCCCTTGTGCGCGCAAGATCGGCGGCTGAAGATGTCGGCATGGACGGAGCACGCGGGAGCCGGGGGGAGTTCGTCCCCGACGTGACGGGGCGCGCCGTCTGGCGGCTGCTGCTGCGCGGCCTCGGGGTGTACCTGCCGGGCTGGACGCCGCCCGCCGGGGCGCTGCGGGTGCCGCCGGACCCCAGGCCTTCTTGGGCCGGGCCCCATGCCTTCCTGGACGGCGCGGGGTTCGGGCTGCACCTGCCCGCGCGCCGGGCCGGCCTGGAACCGGACCGGGAGATCTACGTGCGGGGGCGGGAGGACCCGAGCTTCGGCATCGTGATCGCGGGCCCGGCGGCGGCGATCGGCAGCCGGGTGGTGGACGCCGCCGCGCTGGTGCGGTTCGCGCGGCGGCTCATCTTCGAGGAGCTGTTCGACACCGCCGACGCCGAGTCGGTGCCCTACGCCGTGCGCGCGGCGCGGGCGGTGCGCACCGTGGTGTTCCTGGACCGGGCCGGCGGGGTCGGCCTGTGCGCCGAGACCGACCCGGCGACCGGCCGCGCCACCTGCCCGGTGCTGGTGCGGCTCGGCGAGCCGCACGAGCGGGCCGTGCACGCCTACGGCGTCGCGCCCCAGGCGGTCAGGTCCCACAGCTGATGCGAGGGCAGCCGGCGCAGCCGCAGCGAGGCGTCGGCGGGGTCCCAGAACACCTCGTCGCTCTCCAGCTCCAGTGACTGGTCGGGGGTGAGCACGGCGCACAGCAGCTCGTCGCGGGTGCGCACGGCCAGCAGCGGCCCGATCTGGGCGACCGAGCCGGTGCTCTCGTACAGGGTGCGCAGCAGCGCCTTCAGCGCCGCCTCGTCCTCGGGGACCCCGGTGGCGGCGACGCCGGCGGGCAGGCCGCCGGGGTCGCGGGCCAGGCCGCCGCGGTGGCCGTTGCGCGGCAGGTCCGCGCCGGTGGAGATCAGCAGCGCGGTGAACGACCCGGCCAGGTCCTCGGTGCGGTAGCCGCCGAGGAAGTAGCGGCGGCGCTCGCCCTGCCCGTCGGTCCCCTCGGCGGTGCGGAAGCGCACGGTCAGCCGGCTCGCCCGCACCGACCGCTCGTACACCTCGGCCAGGATGCCGGCCAGCTGCTCGTCGCGGGTCCACAGCCGCCCGGTCGCGGTGACCGCGGCGCCGTCGTCGCGGCCGGTGAGGGCGGTGGCGACCGCGCCGTCCAGCTCGCCCTCGGTGTAGCGCAGCAGCTCGGTGACGACGTCCTCGACGTCCTCCAAGGTGCGGGTGAGGGTGCGCTGCAGCTCCAGGATCTCGGTGCCGCCGCGCTCCAGCTCGGCGAGCCGCTCCAGCGCGGTCTCGACCTTGCCCTCCACCTCGCCCGAGCCCGCCGCGGCGACCGAGCGCACCGAGGTCTCGACCTCGCCGAGCTTGCGGCGCAGCGCGGCCAGGGTGATGCGCTGCTGCTCCAGCTCGTGCAGCCGGGCCGACTGCGCGCGGACGAACTCGTCGGCGCGGTGCACCACGCCCGCCAGCTCCTCCACCTGCCCGGTGCTCGCGCGCAGCCGCGAGTCCAGCGCGGGCAGCACCTCGCGCTTGACCTTCGACAGCTCGGCGGTGAGCTGCTCGCCGACCGTGACCAGCACGTTGTTCTGCTTGGTGACCTGGTCGTTCAGCTCGTCGACCCGGCGCACGAACGCGCGCTGCTGGTCCTTGCTCTGCTTGGCCGCGTACAGCTCGAGCGCCCCGACGGCGACGCACATCACCACCAGGACGACGGTTGTCATGGCGCTCCTCGGTCCCTACCGGCATTTCCGGAAAAGATATTGATCGCGACCATAACTTACGATCTTGAGCGCCGACCGGCACTTACGTAACCGACTGATCTCAGTGACCGGCCGGTCCGCAAATACGCCGCCTGGGCGTCAGTCGCAGCCCTCGAACTGGGGGACCGTGGTGGTGACGTTGAGGCCGACCGGCCCGAACCAGGTCTTCAGCAGCCGTGCGGCGGTGCCGTCCTGGTACATCGTGGTGATCGCCTTGTTGACCGCCTCGCAGCCGGTCACGTCGCCGCGGCGCAGCCCGACGCCGTAGGGCTCGTCGGAGATCGGCGCGTTGACGATCCGCAGCCTGGCCCCGCCCGACCTGGCCGCCTGCGCGGCGAGGCCGGCCAGGATCAGGTCGTCGGTGGAGACCGCGTCCAGCGCGCCGGAGGACAGCATGTCCAGGCACCCGGTGTAGCCGGCCGCGGCCACCGGCAGCGCCGCCACGCCCCGCTCGGCGGTGACGCGCGGGAACGACACCGACCCGGGCACCTGGCAGAGGCGCTTGCCCTTCAGGTCCCGCACGTCCTTGACCGAGGCGTCGGACGCGCGGACGAGGACGTCCTGGTGCGCCACGTAGTACGGCCCGGCGAAGGTGACCTTGGTCTTGCGCTCGGGCGTGATGGAGTAGCTCGCCACGACCATGTCGACGTCGCCGCTCTCCAGCATGCTCTCGCGGGTGGCGGAGGTGACCGGCCGGAACGAGGGCGTGCCGGACTTGGCGCCGATCCGCCGGGCGATCTCGCGGGCGACCTCGACGTCGAACCCGCTGTAGGAGCCGCCGGTCCGCAGGCCGAGGCCCGGCTGGTCCGCGTTGACCCCGATGACCAGGCCCTTCTTGCCGGCGACCGTGTCGGCGCCGGCGACGCCGCAGCCGGCCGCGCCGGTCCCCGCGGTGAGGACGGCCGCCACGGCCGCCGCGATCCGGCGTGTGCGCATCGCCCGCCCCCTCATCGGTACTCCGCCAGGCGGGGCCGGACCCCGGCCAGCACCAGCACGGCGATGACCAGGGCGGCCGCCGGGAGCACCAGGCGCCAGCCGGCCGTCCCGTCGTCGCCGGCGGCGACGGCGTCGTCGAACGCCGTGCGGTGGATCTGGATCAGCTTGACCAGCGAGGCGTCGTAGGCGGCGAAGTCGCGGGCCGCGGCGTTGTCGCCCTGGCCGAGCCGGGTGCTGATCGCCGCCCCGAGCCGGCCGCTCGCGGCGAGGGTGCGGACGGCGCGGTCGTCCTGCTGGAACCGGCGGTAGTCCGCCAGTACCTTCGCCATCGCCGCGTCGCGCCCCGGCAGGGCGGGCCGGTTCGCCTCGTCGCCGAGGAAGCCGAGGAACGCCTTCGGGTCGGTCTGCTTCTGCAGCGCGGCGTTGTAGTCGGCGAGGTTGCCGGCCTTGACGTACAGCACCGACTGCGACTTGCTGAGGAAGACCTGCTCGTAGGTGTCGGCGCGCTTGGGGTCGAGGAGGTAGCGGGTCTGGTCGGCGTTGGCGCTGTTGCCGATGGCGCGCGCCCGCGACAGCGCGAGGATCGAGTCGAACCCGTCCTCCTTGGCGGCGCGCAGGTGGTCCAGCTGGCCGCCGAGCATCACCGCGCCCGCGCCGGTGAGGACGAGCGCGGCGAGCGTCGCCGCGGCGAGCGCGGGGTTCAGCAGCCGCCGGAACCGGACGGCGAGGAACAGCTGCAGGGCGGCCAGCAGGGCGACCAGCAGCAGCCCGGTGCCGAGGACCCAGCCGATGCCGTACTTCACCGAGGTCCGCTCGTCCTCGTAGGTGTGGCGCACGAGCGTGCCGTTGTCCAGGGTGAGGTTGTAGGCCTTCGGCAGCAGGTCCAGCTTCATCATGTCGGTGGCCTGCCGGTACAGCCCGGTGACCCGCTCGGACGGCGGGCCCGCCGTGTGGTCGCTCTCCTGGTCGGCCAGCAGCGCCTGCCCGGCGAGCCGCTCGTAGCGGCCGAGGCCCTTCAGCAGGTCGCGGGCCGTGGCCTCCTCGCTCGGCTCGTCGGCGAGCTTGGCGGCCTGCAGCAGCGCCGCGCCGGCCTTGGCGCGGTTGTCGTCGTAGCGGGCGAGCGCCTGGTCGCGGCCGGTGCCGAGGTTCTGCGACCGGCCGAGCAGCAGCGCGTTGGCCAGCTGCGCGTCCATGTCGGTGAGCTGGAAGTACAGGTCGCCGGTCGCCACCACCTGCGGGCCGGCGTCGTGCCCGATGACGCGGACGCCGTCGCGGGCGTCGCCGACCGCGAGCCAGGTCGCGGTGATCGTCGCGGCGAGCGCGACGATCACCGCGGCGGTGAGCGCGCGGATCCGGCCCGTCGCGGTGCGCGGGAGCAGGCGCGGGCGGCGCCGGGGCGGCGGCCCGGCGACGGCGGGAGCCGCCGCCGGGGCCTGCTGGACGGCGGTCATGACGCCTCGTTTCGGAGCAGCCGGATCGTGGTCCAGGCGCCCACGTGGATGCGGTCGCCGTCGCCGACGGGCACCTCCACGTTGAGCGGGATGGGGTCCAGGGAGCCGTTCAGGCAGGTGCGGTTGCGCGAACCGGGGTCGACCAGCGACCAGCCGCCGTCCGGGCGCGCGAGCAGGACCGCGTGGGTGTGCGAGACGCCCGGGTCCTCGGGGGGTTCGCGCAGGTCGATCTCGGGCGGGTGCGCGCCCGAGGAACCGCGCCGCCCGATGCGGACCTGCGGCCCCGCCAGCGGGATGCGCCGCTCGGGGCAGTAGGGCGGGAACACGATGGCGGCGGCGTCGGGCCCCTCGGCCTCGACGAGTGAGTCGTAGTAGGCGCGGTCGGCGCCGACCACCGCCGTCCAGGTCGCCTGCGCCGGGAACGACAGGGGCGGCGCCGGCACGGGCGGGAGCGGCACGGGCGGGGCGGGCACCGGCGGGGCGGGCACGGGCGGCGCCGGGACCGGGGGAGCGGGCACGGGCGGCGCGGGCACCGGGGGAGCGGGCACCGGCGGCGGGGTGGGCTTGCCGCCGCCGGTGGCGAAGTCGTAGCCGCAGTCCTCGCAGAACCGGTCGGTGCCGGGCGTCCCGCAGTCGGGGCAGAGGGCGCTCGCCGCGGGCGCGGACAGGGTCGCGGTCGCCGCCGGCGGCGCCGCGGGCGCCGCCGCGCCGGCCGCGCCGATCTGCTCGCCGCAGACGTCGCAGTAGTCGTCGGAGCCGGAGGAGTGCCCGGCCGGGCAGATCGCCATGTCAGCCCTCGCCCTTGCGGGTGCGCACGGTCTTGGTGGACTGGGTGTCCAGTGACATCTCGTCGGCCTTGTCGACGTTGCGCTTCAGCCGGACGGTGCCGGTCGCGGCGTCCTCGACGTCCACGACCTTGCGCAGCAGCGCGGTGATCGCGTCATTGCCGGCCTCCTCGGCCAGCTGCACCGCGCGGCCGAGGCGCGCGGTCGCGGTGTCCAGGTCGCCGTCCTTGCGGGCCTGCAGGCCCTGCTGGATGACGTCGGTCAGCTCGGCCTGCCCGGTGTAGTGCGCCACCCGCGCGTTGATCTTGGTGGACAGCGCCACGTCGTCGGTCCAGCTGACCAGCACGTTGCCGGTGGCCAGCACCTGCGCCTCCTGGCCGGGCGGGCCGGGCACCACCAGCTTGATCCAGCCGGCCCGCAGCTCCTTGCCCACGTCGCCGGGCGGCACCTCGATGCACACGTGGTAGTCGCGGCTCTCGGCGCCCCACGCGCCGAGCGGGTAGTCGCCGGCCTGCGGGGCCGAGTCGACGCGGCGGCCGGTGAGGTCCTGCACCGTCGGCAGCACCTGCTTGACGAAGCGCACCTTGGCGGTCTGCGGCGTCCACACCCGCAGCGCCACGTCGGCGACGGCCTTGCCCATCGCGGCCTCGGTCATCGCGCGGAAGTCGGCGACCAGGTCCTTGGGGTCGGCGACCAGGCCGACGCCGCCGAGCAGCGCGTTGGCGACCTTGCGCAGCTCGGCGACCTCCCAGTCGGTGCCGATGCCGCGGCAGTCGCACACGAACCGGTCGGCGCAGCGGTACAGCACCGCGTCGAGCTCGGCGTCGGTCTCGTGCTGGTTCTTGCCGTCGGTGAGCAGGATCGCGTGCCGGATGCCGTGCTGGAACGGGTCGAACAGCTGGTCGGCCAGCCGCAGCCAGGAGCCGATGGCGGTGCCGCCGCTCGCGCGCAGCCGGCCGACGGCCTGCTTGGCGTGGTGGCGGGTGGCGGCGTCGGCCTGCACCAGCTGGGCCTGCTGCGGGAACACCATGGAGGCGGTGTTGGAGCCCGACACGACCGCGAAGTACACCCCGTCGCGCAGCGCGTCGATGGCCGCCTGCGCGGCCGCGATCGCGGCGTGCAGCTTGGTCTCGGGGTAGGACATCGAGCCGGAGGTGTCGATGATGATGACCTCGGCGGCGGGCTGCTGCGTGGCGGCGGCGCCCCCGCCGCTCGACTCCACCGAGACGATCGCGTGCACCTCGCGGCCGCCCTCGGGGAGGTACTTGTGCTGGTCGATCGTGATGGCGAACTGCGGCTGGTCGCTCATGCTCATGCTCCGTTTCCCCGTGCGGCGACCGGGATGACGGTCACCGTGATGTTGTCGCGGCCGCCGGCCTCCAGGGCGTGGCGGACCAGGCCCCGGACGGTGCCGAGCGGATCGGCCGCCGCGTCGCCCGCGGCGGCGGCGAGCTGCTCGGCGCGCGGCAGGTAGTTCCACAGGCCGTCGCTGCACACCAGGACGGCGCCGGGGCCCGGCACCGAGAAGGTGCGCACGTTCGGCCGGACCTCGTCGGCGTCGGCGCCGAGCCAGGCGGTGATGACGTGCGCGTTCGGGTGCGCCTCGGCCTCGGCCTCGGTGAGCGCGCCGCGGGCGACCATGATCGCGGCCCAGGAGTCGTCGTCGGTGAGCTGCCGGGACGCGCCGAGCGCGGTCACCTCGGCGGTGCCCTGGTCCGCGGTGTTCTGCTCCGCGGTGTCGGCCTCCTCGACGTCGAACTCGCCCGTGTCGACCTCAGCGGTGTCGACCTCGGCCTCGGGCACCGCCGACAGCCAGTAGGCGCGGCTGTCGCCGACCCAGCCGACCGTCACCGTCGACGGGCCGGTCACCGCCGACACGTAGGTGCACGAGGGCGCGGCGTCGGGCGAGGGCGCCAGCGCCGCGACGGCCTCGGCGGCCCGCAGCGCCGCGTCGCGGGTGGCCGCGGCCGGGTCGGCGCCCGCCTCCAGCAGCGTGACCAGCTCGGTGACGCCGGTGTGCGCGGCGGCGAGCGACGCCTCGTCGGGGTCGGGGGAGGAGCCGACGCCGTCGCAGACCACCACGGCCACGCCGCCCGAGTGCGCGGCGATGGCGAAGGAGTCCTCGTTGCGGCTGTAGCGGCGGCCCCGGTCGCTGGCGCCGGCGGCGAGCACGCCGCCGGGGCCGGGCAGCTCGATCTCGATGTGGTCGCGGTCGGCGGGCTGGCGCAGGCCGCACCGCTCGCAGTAGCCGTCGCCGTCGATCGCCTGCGCGCCGCAGCCGGTGCAGCCGCCGGCCTCCCGCACCACCGGCGCCGCGGGGGGCGCCGGCGCGACCTCGTCCAGCCGGTGCCCGCACGCCTCGCAGAAGTCCTCACCGGGGTACACGACCTCGTCGCACACCGGGCAGGACAGCTCCGCCGTCTTGACCACGCTCGGGTCCTCCGTCACAGCAGCGTCCTCGGGCGGACGGCGTTGGCGGCGTCGATGAGCTCGCGCCGGTCCTCACGGTCGTGGGAGAGGCGGGCCAGCCCCCGGTAGGTCTCCTCCAGGCGGCGGCGGAGCGGCGTCTCGGCGAGCGGGACGCCGAGCAGCGAGCCGCCCTGGCCGCCGTCGCCGCGCCCGAGCCGCACCCACGCCAGCGCGGCCTCCAGCACCTCGGCGGCGAGCCGGTCGCGGCGCTGGCGGTCCAGGTCCAGCGCGGCCAGCCGGTCGCCGGCGCCGACCAGGTCGGCGGCCGTCAGCTCGGCGGGCGGGCGCCCGCGCACGGCGGTCGCCACCGCGGCGGCCTGCGCCGGGACGCGGCGGATGGAGGTGCGCGGGACCGAGTCCAGCACCTCGACCGCCGCCGCCCGGTCCCCGGCCGCCAGGTGGGTGCGGGCGAGGCCGAACGCGGCGTTGATGTAGTTCTGGTCGGTGCGCCAGATCGTCTGGTAGAGCCGGGCGGCGTCGGTGCGCGCGCGCTCCTCGCGGCAGTACGCGAGCGCGAGCTTGGGCGCGATCTCGCCGGGCACCAGCCCGTAGAGCCGGTCGAAGCGCGGCTCGGCCTCGGCCAGGCGGCCGTCCGCCAGCAGGGCGAGCGCGCGGTACCACTCGATGCGCCAGTCGTCCGGCCGCTCGTCCGCCAGCTCGTCCAGCAGCTTCCACGCCATCGCGATCTCGCCGAGCTCGACGCTGACCCGCGCGAGCGTCAGCCGCACCTCGTGCGTCTGCTCCGGCGCGGCGGCGACGGCGGCGGCGACCTGCATCGGCTCCAGCGAGGCGAGCCCGGTCAGGAAGGCGGCGGCCGGGTCGGTGCCGTCGGTCACCGGGACGGGCAGCGAGTTCGCCGCCTCGGCCGGGGGGACCGGCGGGAGCGCGCTGCGGGCGTCGCCGGGGGTGGCGGTGGCGGTGCCGGGCGCGAACCGCTCGGGCCCGAACAGCCCGGAGGAGGCCGGGCGCGGCCGCCCGTCCTTGCTGGACAGCACCTCGCGCAGCACGCCGGTGAGCTGCTCGGCCATCTCGGCGGCGTCCTGGAACCGCTCGGCCGGCTCGTCGTGGGTGGCGCGGCGCAGGAACCGGTCGAACGACTCGTGCCGCTGCAGCAGCGGGACTTCCTCGCGCGGGGGGAGCTTCGTCGCGTACTTGTCGGTGTAGCCCTTGAACGGGAAGCTCAGCACGGCGAGGGCGCGGCCGACGGTGTACAGGTCGGAGGTGACCGAGGGGCCCAGGTCGGCGATCTCGGGGGCCTGGTAGCCGATCGTGCCGTAGATCGGGCCGTCCTGGTCGTCCAGCCGGCGCACGCCGCCGAGGTCGATCAGCCGCAGCTGCTCCTCGGACTGGATGACGTTGTCGGGCTTGAAGTCGCAGTAGACCAGGCCCTGCGCGTGCAGGTAGCCGAACGCCTGCAGCACCTCCAGGCCGTAGGCGATCGCCTGGTCGAGCGGCAGCGCGTCGGCGCCCGCGGTGCGGCGCTCGGTGAGGATGTCCTTCAGCGACTGGCCGCCGACGTACTCCATCACGATGTAGTCGTCGCCGGCGTGCTGCACGAAGTTGTAGATCTTGACGATGTTGGGATGCTCGACCTCGGACAGGAAGGCGCGCTCGGCGATGGCGGCGGCCATCGCGTCGGCGTCGCCGGTGTCCAGCAGGCCCTTCAGCACCACCCACCGGTCGTTGACGTTCTTGTCCCGGGCCAGGTAGATCCAGCCGAGGCCGCCGTGCGCGATGCAGCCGAGCACCTCGTACTGGCCGGCGATCAGGTCGCCGGGGGAGAGCTTCGGCGTGAACGAGAACCGGGTGCGGCACTTGGGGCAGAAGCCCTCGGGGCGGCCCTGCCGGTCGCCCCGGGTCCGGCCGACGGGCTCGCCGCAGTTGCTGCAGTAGCGCTTGCGCTCGGCGACCTCGGGGTTGCGCAGGACGGCGCTGGAGGGGTCGCGGTAGGGGACGCGCGGCACCTCCACCAGCCCGGCGCCGAGCATGCCGCGGCGGCCCGAGGTGGTGCGCGACGAGCCGGTGCGGACGCTGCCGGTGCGGGTGCTGCCCGTCCGGGTGCTGCCGGTCGTGCCCGCCCGCGCCGATGCCGCCCGGCTGAGGGTGGTCGGGGTGGGGCCGGGGGCACCGCACACGTTGCAGTAGCCGTCCTCGACGGCGCCGGAGCAGCCGGGCTGCGCGCACCCGGCCGGCACGGCGGGCGCCGGTGCGGAGGCGGGGGCCGCGGCGGAGGCCGGTGTGGGGGCCGGACCTGGCGTGGGGGGCATACCGCATACGACGCAGTAGCCGTCCTCGACGGTTCCGGCGCAGTCGGGCTGGGTGCAGTCGTTCATCGTTCCGTTCCCTTCGCCCGCGATGAGATGGCCTGCTGGTAGCCCGACAGCGTCATGGTCGCCTTGCGCAGGTCGCAGGGGGACGTCCAGAGCAGCCCGCGGGCCCGGTCGTAGAGTTCGGCGAGCTCGGCGTCCTCGGCGTGGCCGAGCCGGGCCGCCTTCACCCGGTAGGCCTCCAGCCGGCCGCGCAGCTCCTCGCGGCGGTCCAGCAGGCCGGTGATGAGGGCGGCGGCCTCCTCGGTGCGCGCCAGCGCGTCGCCCGCGGCCCGCTCCAGGTCGGCGGCGAGCGCGGCCAGGTCCTGCCAGCTCCGCCTGCCGGGCAGCTGCCGCAGGCCCGCCAGGCGCTCGTCGAGCGCGCGCGCGAGGATCGGGATGTCCGGCAGCACCGGCGCGGCGATCTTGACCAGGACCTCGTCGCGGGCCCGGTAGGCGCGGCGCTCGGCCTCGCGGACCCGGCCGATCAGATCCTGCACCTCCTGGCACCGCGCGGCGAACCCGTCGCGCAGCCGGACGGCCTCCTCCAGCCGCCCGCGCAGCCCGGCGAGCGCGGTGCGGGCGGCGACGAGCCGGGTGGTGTCGGGCCGGCCGCCGTGCGACAGCGACAGCGGGTCGGTGCGGACGACCGCGCCGGCCGCGTCCAGCTCCGCGCCGAGGCGGGCGAGCCCGGGGTCGCTCTCGCCGAGCCCGGCGGCCAGCCCGGCCACCGCGCGCCGGTCGGCCTCGGCCTCCTCCAGCGCGGTGAGCAGCGCGCTCCAGACCGCGTCGACGCCCGCGACCATCCGGGCCGACTCCTCGAACAGGGCGGTCATCCGCGCCACGGCGTCCTTGAGCGTCAGCCGCGTCTCGGCCGGCGCCGCCAGCAGGGTGCGCTGCTCCAGCGGCACCTCCTTGGCGGGCAGCTCGACCGAGGGGCCCGTCAGCAGGCGGGTCAGCTCGGCGAGGACGGGCTGTCCGGGACGGTTGTGGCGCGCGCGCAGCTCCTCGGCCGCGCCGAGGGTGCCGCTGTAGCGGTCGAACAGGTCCCACAGGGCCAGCGTCCGGGTGCGCACCTCGGTCTGGAGCCGGGCGGTCTCGCCGGTCAGGGACGCGCCGCTCAGCAGCCGGTAGCCCTGGTGGTCCTCCAGGTCGAGCAGGGTCGCGCTGATGCGCTCCTTCTCGTCGCGCAGATAACGCAGCGCGGCATCGACCTCGTCACGGGCCATGGGCGGGCGCCCGGCACCGGCGTAACTCAACGGCACACCCGCCGTCGCCCCATCTGTCAGCCCCCGACTTCCCCGGACAGCCCCATGTTCGAGAGATCAGTTTCCCGTATGTGCACACGGCTTCTCAAGGGGGCCCCTGAGCACTGCAAAATGTCAGTGCTCGAACGTATTATCGAACCATGGCGAACGTTGCGACGCACCCGAACGACATCGCGCTCTCCGCCGCCGAGATCGCCGCGCTGGCGCTCTCGCTGGCCCACCTCGGCGCGGGGCCGCAGGCCGCCACCGCGCGCCGGGCCCTGCACACCCTGCTCGACATCGAGGTCCACGACGACGTGGTCGCCGCCACCCTGGCCACCCTCACCGCCCCGCTGGACGCCGCCACCGCCGACCGCGCCCGCGTGGTCGCCGCCGCCATCACCGAGCACCGCGTGGTGCGGCTCTGCTACGGCGACGCCGCCGCCAACGTCACCATCCGCGAGGTCGAGCCGGTCACCTGCCTGGTGCACCGCGACCACTGGTACCTGGTCGGCTGGTGCCGGATGCGGCGGGCCGTCCGGGCCTTCCGCTTCGACCGGATCCTGGCCGTCGAGTCGACCGGCCTGCCCGCCCGGCCCCGCCGGGCCGAGCGCTACCTGCCCTTCCAGCGGCGCGCCGTCGCCGCGTGACCCGCTAGCTAGCGGCCGAGGCCGCCCGGCGCCAGACGGGGCAGGCGCCGGGCGGTGCGGGCCAGCCGCCGCAGCGGGGTGCGGCCCGGGTCCGCGGCCTGCTCGGCGCGCAGCCCGTCGATGATCTCCTGCACGGCCTTGCGGGCCAGGTCCCGCACCTGCGTGACGGCGATCTCGTCGTCCTGCCGGCCCTGCCAGGGCGTGGTGTCGATGGGCTCGCCGAAGCCGTAGTAGAGGCGCTCGGGGCGGGGCACCGGGGAGAGGCCGATGCCGCGCGAGAGCGGCGGCACGAAGTCGTCGCGCCCCCGGCCGCGCTCGCCGAGCAGCGCCCGGCCGAGCGCGCGCGCCGGCGTCAGCAGCCTGCTGTCGGCGTCCAGGACGGTGGTGAACATCTCCTCCACCCCGACGCTGCCGAACGGCACGATCGGGCAGCCCGCCTCCACGGCCATCCGGGCGAAGCCGAGCCGGCCCTCCCACTGCAGCTGGTAGCGCGCGTCCCGGCCGCGCGCGGCCTCACGGGCGCCGCCGGGGAAGACCACCACCATCTCGCCGGCGCGCAGCAGCGCCCGGCAGTTGTCGCGGGTGCCGTCGACCGACCCGCCCATGTCCATGATCCGGCGCCAGCCCGGCACCATCCAGTGCAGGTGGTCGGCGAGCGAGCGCACCCACACGCCGCGCCGCCGGTGGATCTCGAAGAAGATCAGCGGCGCGTCCACCACGCCGTACAAGGTGTGGTTGCCGACCAGCAGCGCCGGGCCCCGCTCGGGCAGGTGCTCCAGCCCGTGGAAGACCGGCGAGGTCCACGCGCGCCAGGGCTGCAGCGCGAGGTCGGCGGCGCGGATCAGGTGCGCCGGCGGCGGGGTCCACTCGACAGGTGAGGCCATGGCGGGAATGGTAGGCCGGGGCCGACCAAGCGGTTGACGCAGGGGTCAGTGCCCGCTTACGAGCGCGCTGGTGAGGGACTTTTGTGAAAATGGTCACAACGGGCGGGCGCCGTTCTGTGCCCGGCCGACAAAAAGCCTCAGAGCAGCCCGGCGTACTCCCCGCCGTCCACCGGGATCGCGCTGCCGGTGACGAAGCGCGCCTGCTCGGAGCAGAGGAAGGCGACGAACGACCCGAAGTCCGCCGGGTCGCCCACCCGGCCGGCCGGGATCTCGCCCGCGACCTTGTCCCAGTCGCCGCCGCGCAGCGTGCGCAGCCGCTCGGTGGCGTGGAAGCCCGGCAGCAGCGAGTTGACGGTCACCCCGTCCTTGGCGACCTCCAGCGCGAGCGTCTTCAGGAAGCCGGTCGCGCCCGCCCGCGCGGTGTTGGACAAGATCATGGTCGGGATGGGCTGGCGCACGGTGATCGAGGTGATCGCCACGACCCGGCCCCAGCCGCGCTCCTGCATCGCCGGGACGGCGGCCCGGCACATGGCCACCGTCGACATCAGGTTGAGGTCGAGCGCGGCGTGGTAGGCGTCCAGCGGGGTGGTGGCGAACCCGCCGGGCGGCGGGCCGCCGGCGTTGGTGACCAGGACGTCCACGCCGCCGAGCGCGTCCTGCGCCTCGCGCACGAACGCGGTGGCGCCCTCGGGCGTGCCGACGTCGGCGATGACCCCCCGGGCGCCGTCGCCGAGCGAGCGCACGGCCGCGCCGAGCCGCTCCCGGTCGCGGCCGCAGATCGCGACCCGGGCGCCCTCGGCGGCCAGGGCCCGCGCGGCGGCGAGGCCGAGGCCGCTGCTCGCCGCCGCCACCGCGGCGCGGCGGCCGCTCAGTCCAAGGTTCACTCTCCGAAGATTAGCGCTCCGAGCATGCGGGGACCTGCGCGGACCGCGGGTCGCAGCGGAGAGGTCGATCAGCACGGTCTCCCCCGCGGGCCTCGCATGATCAGCCTAGGCGAGGGGGGTCCGCGGCCGTTCCGCACGCGGTCCGCGCCCGGACCGCGCCGACGGGTCGGGGCAGGTGGCGGTGGCCGCATCCGGACAGCGGGGCTGACCGTGGGGAGCCCCGGCGGTCAGGGCTCCTGCAAGATTCGTTAGCGTGCTCCCCACGGGGGCGCAAAGGCAGTCGACCGCTGGAGTTGAGGCGTTCATGAGTGCGGGCATCAGCGTCATCGTGCTGGACGGCGTCCATGTCAGCGGCGACGACGGGGGACCGATCCCGCTCCAGCCGCACATGGGGGCCGGGTTGTTCGCGCTGCTGGCGCTCGACCATGTGCCGGTGCGGCGGCTGCGCGAGCTGCTCTATCCGCCGGGCCGCGAGCCGAAGGACCCCAAGCGGCCGGTGAAGATGATGTCGGAGCTGCGCCGGCGGCTCGGCGGCGACCGGATCGTCCTCGGCCCGCTCGGCTACGGGCTGCGGCTCGACCAGGCCGACTTCTGCGACCTGCGCAGCTGGCGCGTGCACATGGCGCGCGCGGCGCAGCTGTCGGCCGACGACCCGTACGCGGCGGTGGAGCTGTACGACCGCGCGTTCGGCGACTGGACGGGCCTGCCCGAGGCCGGCACCGAGGCGATGCACGAGCTGTGCACGCGGCTGCAGGCCGAGTGGCTGCGCGCCGCCGAGCAGTACGCCGAGGTGCGGCTGCGGGTCGGCCGGCACGCCAAGGTCGCCGAGGTGCTGCCCGACCTCGTCCGCGCCTGGCCCGAGCGCGAGCACCTGCTGGAACTGCTGATGCTGGCGCTGCACCGGTGCCGGCGCTCCCAGGAGGCGCTGGACTGGTACGAGCGGCGCCGCGCCGAGTTCCAGCGCACGTTCGGCGCGCAGCCCTCCCGCGACCTGCAGGACCTGGCCGCGCAGATCCGCGCCGCCGACCCGGCGCTGGACGCGCGCCCGCCGGAGCTGCCGCCCGCCGACCGGGCCGTGGTCGAGAGCGGCGGCGACGTGCGGCGGCTGTCCATGGCGCGGATGGCCATGTACATCACCCAGCTCGGGCAGGGCGGCTACCGGATCGCCCGCGACTACCACACCGCCCGCGACCGGGCCGCGGTGGAGTACCTGGCGGCGCTGTCGGAGCCGGTGATGACGCTGCAGGAGGAGAACGAGCTGTTCTGCGCCCACGTGGTGCGGGAGCTGGTGCTGCGCGGCGTGCGGCAGTTCGTGGAGCTCGGCGCGCCGGCCCCGGCCCGGTTCGCCGTCCACGAGGTGGCCGCGCTGCCCCGGCCGGGCGTGGCGGTGCGCACCGTCTACCTCAACTACGACGGCGCGCTGGTGGCGTACGCCAAGGGACTGGTGGAGGAGCTGCCGGAGGTGGAGTTCGCCGAGGGCACGCTGCGCACGCTGCTGGACGCGCCGCACCGCGTTCCGCTGATCGACTGGTCCGAGCCGGTAGCGGTGCTGGACCGGCACCAGCTGAACATCACGCCGCTGTGGGAGGACGCGCCGGGCATGTTCGCCGAGCTCGGGGAGCTGCTCGCGCCGGGCTCGCACATCGCGGTGACGTCGGCGACGGCCGACGGCATGACCGAGCTGGTGGCGCGGCAGCTCGGCCGGATCCACGCCGACCTCGCCGTGCAGCTCGCGCTGCGCGGCCTGGCCGAGCTGCGGCGGGTGGTGCCGCCGGGCTTCGAACTGCTCGAACCGGGCATCGTGGAGACCCGCGTGTACGCCGGCAAGGCGCCGCCGACCGCGGAGCCGGGACCGTTCCCGCAGTTCAGCCTGGTCGCCCGCAAACCGGTGCGCGGAACCGCTTGACGGAGGTCCTTTGCTCGTGAATGACTGGCATCCGCAGCGGAGGGGCCAGTCATGTGAAGGCAGTGACGTGGCACCTCAGGACCGTATTCCCGGCTTCCCCTTCCGACCCTCGACGCACCCTCTGGGCCTGTCCGCAGAGGGGACGGCGCTGAGCCGGCACGGGCCGGTGTCGCCCGTCCGGCTCCCCGGCGGGCAGGACGCCTGGTTCGTCACCGGCCACCGGGCCTGCCAGGAGGTGTTCCGCGACGAGGCGGCCTTCCGCCGCGGCGACGCCGACGCCATCGCCCCGTTCCCGGCGCTGCAGGGCCTGGTCCTGGTGCTGGACGGGCCCGAGCACCGCGGTGTCCGCCGCCTGGTCTCGGACCGCTTCACCCCCGCCGCGGTCGAGCCGCTGCGCCCGCGGGTGCGGCGGGTCGCCGACAGGCTGGTCGACGGGATCGCCGCGCACGGCGGCCCCGTCGACCTGGTCGCCGCGCTCGCCCTGCCGCTGCCGCTCACCGTCATCGGCGACCTCATGGACGTCCCCGAGAAGGACCGCGACCGGCTGCGCTACTGGGGTGACGGGCTGCTGTCGCCGGGCGGCGGCGGAGCGGCCGCGCAGGCCGCCACGACCGCCATCGTCGGGTACATGGCGGCGCTGCTGGCCGAGCGGCGCGCCGACCCCGGCGACGACCTGGTCTCGCTGATCGCGGTGCGGGCGCGGGAGGCCGGGATCGACGACCTGCCGGCGGCGCTGCTCGCCGTCGCGCTGATCGTGGCCGGCTGGGAGACCACCGCGGGGGCGCTCGCCACGTTCGTGTACACGCTGCTGACCGAGCGGCACCCGGACGGCGGGACGCTGTACCGGTTCCTGCACGAGCACCCCGAGCACGTGCCGTCGGCGGTGGAGGAGCTGCTGCGGTTCCTGCCGAACAGCGTGTACGCGGCCGCGCAGCCGCGCCGCGCCGCCTGCCCGGTGGACCTCGGCGGCACGGCCGTCGCCGCGGGCGACGTCGTGATCCCCGCCCTGGACCACGCCGGCCGCGATCCGGCGGAGTTCCCCGATCCGGAACGGCTGGACCTCACCCGCACCCCGAACCGGCACCTGGCCTTCGGCCTCGGCCCGCACGTGTGCCTCGGCGCGGCGCTGGCGCGCCAGGAGCTGCAGGTCGCGCTGGCCGCGCTCACCCGCCGGCTGCCGGACCTGGAACTGGCGGTGCCCCCTGGTGAGTTGGACTGGACACCTGAGACGATGATCAGGCGACCGCGCGCGCTGCCGGTCCGCTGGAAGGGTGCGATGGAACGGTGCGAAGGACGGTGACCATGAGCGAGCGCACCGGAGCGCCCCCGACCGCGCTGGATCTGGAGACGCCCAGCGACGCCCGCATCTACGACTGCTTCCTCGGCGGCAAGGACAACTACCAGGCCGACCGGCAGGCGGCCGGGGAGATCCTCGCGCTGTTCCCGCAGGCGGCCCGGATGGCCAAGGCCAACCGGTGGATGATCGCGCGCGGCGTCCGGTACGCGCTCGCCGCCGGCATCCGGCAGATCGTCGACATCGGCGGCGGCCTGCCCACCTACCCGAGCACCCTGGACGTGGCCCGCGACGCCGCCCGCGACGCGCGGGTGGTGATGATCGACAGCGATCCGGTCGTCGCGGTGCACTACCGCGCGCTCACCCCGGGCGGCGACGTGGAGGTGCTGGAGGCCGACCTCGTGCGGACCGGTGAGCTGCTCGCCGAGGTCGGCCGGCTCATCGACCTGCGGCGGCCGACGCTGTTCGTGCTCGGCTCGATGCTGCACTTCCTGCCCGGGCAGGTGGCGGCCACGGCCGTCGCGCGGCTGCGCGAGGCGATCGCGCCCGGCGGCCAGCTGCTGATCTCGCACGCCACCGGCACCGCCGCCGACGCCGCCACCGTCGACGCGGTCGAGGAGGTCTACGCCCGCGCCCGGGTCCCGCTGTACTGCCGGTCCGAGGCGGAGATCACCGGCCTGTTCGGCGACCTGGAGCTGATCGAGCCGGGTCTGACGGACGTGGACCTGTGGCGGGCGGGCGACGGCGACGTGCGGCTGCGCGGGATGGGGCTGCGGCTGATCGGCGGCCTGGCGGTGCGCGACCCCTGAGCGCCCCCGCCGCGTAGCATGACGCCGGTGAGCATGCCCGACATCCTGGAGCACCTGCAGCGCCTCGGCATGTCCGGATACGAGGCCAAGGCGTACGTGGCGCTGGTCGCGGCGGGCCGGCCGGTCAACGGGTACGAGGTCGCCAAGCGCTCGGGCGTGCCGCGCAGCACCGTCTACGAGACGCTCGGCAAGCTGGTCGCGCGCGGCGCCGCCTACGAGGTGCGGGGCGCCGCCGACGCGACCGACTACCTGCCGCTGCCGCCCGCCGCGCTGCTGGACCGGATGCGCCGCGAGTTCGACGGCTCGGTGGCGGTGCTGCAGACCGCGCTGCCGGCGGTGGTGGCCGCCCCCGAGGGCCACCTCATCCACAACCTCAAGGACGGCGAGGCGATGCTGGCCCGCGCCGAGGACGTGATCGCGGGCGCCCGCCGGGACCTGTTCCTGTCGATCTGGCCGCAGGAGCTGCGGCGCCTGGACGCGCGGGTGCGCGAGGCGGCCGGCCGCGGCGCGGAGGTGTCGGTCATGTCGTTCGGCAAGGTCGCGGAGGCGCCCGGCGGCGACCTGCCCGGCAGCGTCCACGAGCACCGCTACTCGGCGCCCGAGGCCGTGCTGCAGGACCTGGGGTACCGGCTGATCGTGGTCGTCGGCGACCGCCGCGAGGCCGTCGTCGGCGGCTTCGGCACCGACGGCTCGGCGTGGGGCGTCTACACCGCCGACCCGGCCGTCGCGCTGATGGCGGCCGAGTACGTCCGCCAGGACATCGCCCTGCAGATCCTGGCCGAGCGGGTCGGCGCCGCCGAGCTCGACCGGCTGTTCGCCACCGACCCCGGCCTGCTGCGGCTGCTCGGCCGCGGCCGGGCCTGATCAGGACCCGACGGTCCGGTCGATCGCCTCGGCGACGACGCCCCGCACGTCCCGCGAGCGGTGGTGCGCGGCGCGCTGCAGGCCCGCCCCGTTGCCCCGCTCCAGCAGCGCCTCCAGCAGGCGCCCGGCGGTCTCCCGGTCGCCGTTGCGCTCCAGCGCCGGCGACAGGTGCGCGAACAGGGCGTCCACCACCCGGCGGGCCGGGGCGGCCTCGTGCGTCACCGGGTGCACCAGCTCGTCGCGCAGGCCCGAGCGGGCCGCCCGCCACATGGCCAGGCGGAGCAGGTCGGCGCGGACCGGGTCGGGCGGGCGGCCCTCCCGCCAGTCCAGCGCGGCCGAGTCCACCAGCGCCCGCACCAGCGCGGCCATCAGGACGGTGTCGCCCGCGTTCAGGCACACGTCGGAGACCCGGATCTCCACCGTCGGGTAGTTGCGCGACAGCCGGGCGTCGAAGTAGATCATCCCCTCGTCCAGCAGCGCGCCGGTGCGCAGCAGCGCCGCCACCGCGGCCCGGTAGGCCTTGGCCGACCCGAACGGCTCGGTCGGCCCGCTGGAGGGCCAGCGGCCCCACGCCTCGTGCCGCCAGCTGTCGTAGCCGGTGTCGATGCCCTGCCAGTAGGGGGAGTTGCCGCTGAGCGCGAGCAGCGGCGGCAGCCACGGCCGGATCCGGTCCAGCACCGCGACGCCCTCGTCGGGCGAGGAGACGTGCACGTGCACGTGGCAGCCGCAGGTGAGCTGCTCGTCGGCGGTCCGGCCGTAGGCGGCCGCCATCAGCCGGTAGCGCGCCGAGGGGGTGAGCGAGGGCCGCACCGCCATCGGCGAGGTGGCCAGCGCGGCGATCGCGGCGCCGACGCCCCCGGCGGCGCGGGCGGCGGCCAGCCGCGTCCCGCGCACCTGGTCCGCCAGGTCGTCCAGGGAGGTGGTCGGGCGGGTGCCGGTCTCCAGCTGCTCGCGCTGCAGCTCGGTCTCCATCGGCTTGCGGCCGCTGCCGGGCAGGCCGTCGCCGTGCTCGCGCGCGTACTGGATCACCGCCCCCGACACCGCCTGCGGGGTCCCGCTCACCGGATCGACCAGCAGCAGCTCCTCCTCGACACCGAAGGTCCGCGGCCTGTGGGAATCGGGTGCTGTCACGGTCAGTGTCCTGCCCATCCTGGTCCCGCTCTAGTGCGGCCCGCGCGGAACGCCCTCTTGGCGCGGACATAACCGTCGAAGCGGTCGGCTGCGGCGCCCGTTGTTTTCGATCACCCGGTCCGTGGAAGTTCTACGAGCGGGCCGTTGATCGGGGGATCGATGTCGGGGGACGACACGTACGAGCCTGTCCACTCCGCCGCGGAGCTGGGCATGGACCGCAGGATCAGCCGCCGGGACTTCCTGGACGGCATGGGCGTCGCGGTCGGCGCCGCCGTCGTCGGCGGCGCCCTCGGGGGCTGCTCGGCGGGCTCGTGGGGCGGCATCCACAACAGCGTCGTCGACCCGCCCGACGGCTGGAAGTACGCGGGCGCCGGCAACCGCGCCTACCCGCCCGCGATGCAGGCGCTGCGGGGCTCGACCAACCCCGCCATGCGCATCCCGCACGAGCTGCGCGACGGCATCTTCTGGTCGGGCGGCAAACCGATCACCTCCAGCGGCGAGCACTACGACCTGGTCGTCGTCGGCGCGGGCATCAGCGGGCTGAGCGCCGCCCACTTCTACCGGCAGGCCCATCCCGGCGCCAAGATCCTCATCCTGGACAACCACGACGACTTCGGCGGCCACGCGCGGCGCAACGAGTTCAGCCCCGGCGGCAAGCTGATCATCGGGTACGGCGGCTCGCAGTCGATCGAGGACCCCACCGTGTGGAGCCCGGAGGCCCGCAGGCTGCTGACCGACCTCGGCATCGACGTGAAGAGGTTCGACCGGTACTACGACCAGAAGTTCAACGACCGCTGGAAGCTCAACGACTCGGAGTTCTTCACCCGGGACCTGTTCGGCCGCGACCACCTGGCCGTCATGAAGGGCGACACCCAGACCGCCGAGACGCTGCGCGGCGCCCCGCTGTCGCCCGCGGCGCTCGCCGCCTACCTGGAGCTGCAGGACAAGCCCAAGGACTACCTGGCCGGGCTGAGCGAACCGCAGAAGAAGGAGCGGCTCGTCGGGCTGACCTACCGCCAGTACCTGCGCGACGTGGCCAAGATGCCCGGGGAGGTGCTCGACTACCTGCAGACCTACACCAGCGACGAGTGGGGGTTCGGGGCGAACGCCTTCGGCGCCATCGACGCCTGGGCGTCGGAGTACCCCGGCTTCGAGGGGCTCAAGCTGGACCGCTCCAAGCCCTACCGCTACTGCGGGCCGACGATCCAGCTCCAGTGGGACGCCGACGACCCCTACATCTACCACTTCCCCGACGGCAACAACGGCATCTGCAAGCTGCTGATCGGGCAGCTGATCCCCGGCACCGGCGCGCCGCGCACGATGGAGGAGGAGCCGCTCGCCCGGATCGACTACTCCAGGCTGGACGTGGCCGGCAACGACGTGCGGCTCCGGCTGAACGCGCCGTGCGTGCGCGTGGAGCACCAGGGCGGGAACCCGGGCGCCAAGACGGTGAACGTCGACTTCGTCAGGGACGGCAAGGTCTACCAGTGCACCGCGGGCGGCGTGGTCATGGCCTGCTACAACACCATGATCCCGTACCTGATGCAGGACCTGCCGGGCGACCAGAAGCAGGGCCTGTTCTACGGCACCAAGCTGCCGATCGTGTACGCCATGGTGCAGCTGCGCAACTGGCGGGCCTGGCAGGCGCTGAAGATCTACCACACCCGGTTCACCAGCGGCGACTGGTGCGTGGCCGAGCTGGACTACCCCGTCAGCATGGGCGGCTACGAGTTCTCCAAGGACCCCGACCAGCCGATCCTGGTGCACATGATCCGGATGGCGGTCTCGCCGGAGTACGACAATCCGCGCGGCGGCATCGGCCCGGGCCGCCGCGAGCTGTTCGCGCGCCCGTTCGCCCGCTACGAGCTGACGCTGCGCGACCAGCTGACCCGGCTGCTCGCGGCGGGCGGCTTCGACCCGGCCCGCGACATCCAGGCCGTCACCATCAACCGCTGGGGCCACGGCTACGCGCTGGAGTACGGCCGGCCGTGGGCCGACTTCTGGCCGGACGGGCCGCTGCCGTCGGTGATCGGACGCCGGCCCTACGGGCGGGTCACCATCGCCAACTCCGACTCGGAGAACCGCGCCTACGCCGACGCCGCGATCGACGCGGCCGCCCGCGCCGTCCGCGAGCTCGGCTGACGCGCGCTAGGGCCGCTCCCAGCGGACCGAGCTGAGCGCGAGCAGCGCCACGTGCAGGGACGCGCACGACTCCACGTCGTCCAGGTCGGCGTCCAGCACCCGCTCGATGCGGCGCAGCCGCTCGTAGAACGCCGGCCGCGACAGGTGGGCCTGCTGCGCCGCGACGGCCTTGTTGCGGCCGGCCTCCAGGTAGAGCTCCAGGATGCGGGTGAGGTCGCTGCCGCGCTGGGCGTCGTACTCCAGCAGCGGGCCGAGCTCGCGCTCGACGAACGTCTGCAGCCGGGCGTCGTCGCGCATCAGGTGCAGCAGGCCGCGCAGCCGCAGGTCGGGCAGCCGGTAGAACAGCCGGCCGCCGGTGCCGCGGCAGGCGACGTCGGCGACCTGCTCGGCCTCCTGGAAGGAGCGCCGCACGTCGCGGATGGAGTCGACGACCGAGCCGATCGCCATCACGCAGTCGCCGCCCGACAGCTTGCGGACGCGGGTGGCGACGTCGGTGAGGGCGGTCTCGACGTCGGCGCGGGCGGGCAGCGAGGCCAGCACGCCGACGCGGGCGCTGCCGGTGCCCTCGTCCAGCATGCCGACGAGCGCGGGGAGGCGGGCCTCCTTGCACGCGGCGGCGGCCGACTCCGACAGCTCGGCCACCGGGGAGGGGGCCGCGCCGCGCGGGCGCAGGACCACCCCGAGCAGCCGGCGGCCCGACAGCGGGACGCCGAGCGCGCGCGCCCGGGCGGCGGCCTCCTGCGGGTCGGAGTAGGAGTGCGCGAGGATGCGCGCGATGATCGTGCCGTGCGCCTGCCGCTCGGCGCTCTCGGCGTGCCGGTCCAGCAGCCGGCCGAGGGCGAGGGTGGTCGCGGCCCGCTCGATCAGCACGGTCTCGCGGGGCGACGGCGGCGAGCCGAGCGTGATGATCAGCCGGCCCCAGTCCTCGCCGCGCGCGCCGACCGTGGTGACCAGCCAGCCCGAGGACGCGTCGTAGCCGGTGCGCTGCGCGGGCCGCACCGCGCGCGAGCGGGTCTCCCACGCCGACAGCAGCTCGGCCGGGTCGCCGCCGCCCGCGTCGGCGGCGAGCACCTGGTGCGCCAGGTTCTCCAGCACGACCGGGTGGCCGCCGAGCGCGGCGACCTGCCGGACGACCTCGTCGGTGGAGGCGCCCTCCACCGACAGCTGGGTGAAGATCTCGTGCAGCTGCTCGGAGGCGCGCAGCTCGGCGTACTGCTCCTGCACGATGCGCGCGTGCACCGATTCGGTGATGTCGACGAACGCCGGCTCGTGCGCGAGCACCACCACCGGCAGGCCGTGGTCCTCGGCGGCGGCGATCAGCGCGGGCGGCAGCACCGCGGCGTAGCGGCGGCCGAGCTCCACCATCAGGCCGCTCACCCCGACCTCGCTGAGCTCGCCGATGTAGGCGCGCAGGCGGGCCGGCTCGTCGGGCAGCGCGATGCCGGTGGTGAGCACCAGCTCACCGCCGTGCAGCAGGTGCGCGATGTCGGTGACCTCGGCGACGTGCACCCAGCGCACCCGGTTGTCCAGGCGGTCGGCGCCCGCGACGACCCGCGGCTGGCCGCGGCGGACGGCGTCGAGCCGGAGGACGTCGGTGACTGTGGGAAGCATTTCCCGCAGGATATCCGGACATGCTGTCAGGGACGGGGACGCTGTCGTGACACTCTGGCGGGTGGTGGAGCACGGGGCGTGCTGGAAAGACTGTGGGCATGTCGGAACACGCGAACCTGCTCCGGCGCCACCAGGCGGTCATGCCGTCCTGGATGGCGCTCAACTACAGCGAACCCATCGAGATCGTCGGCGGCAAGGGCAACCGCGTGACCGACGCCGAGGGCCGCAGCTACCTGGACTTCTTCATCGGCATCCTCACCAACATGATCGGGTACGACGTGCCCGAGGTGCGCGAGGCGGTGGAGCGCCAGCTCGCCACCGGCGTCGTGCACACCTCCACCGCCTACCTGCTGCGCGGCCAGGTCGAGCTCGCCGAGAAGATCGCCCGGCTGTCGGGCATCCCGGACGCCAAGGTCTTCTTCACCAACTCCGGCACCGAGGCCAACGAGACGGCGCTGCTGCTCGCCGCCTACGCCCGCCGCAGCGACCAGGTGCTGGCGATGCGGCAGAGCTACCACGGCCGCTCGTTCGGCACGATCGGCGTGACCGGCAACCGCGCCTGGAGCAACCTGTCGTACTCGCCGCTGAACACCCACTTCCTGCACGGCGCCGACCGGCAGCTGCCGCAGTTCGCCGGGCTGGGCGACGACGAGTACATCGACGTCTGCGTGGCCGACCTCAAGCACGTGCTGGCCACGGCGACCAGCGGCGACGTGGCGGCGCTGATCGCCGAGCCGATCCAGGGCGTCGGCGGCTTTACCGCCGCCCCCGACGGGCTGTTCGCCGCCTACAAGGAGGTGCTGGACGAGCACGGCATCCTGTTCATCTCCGACGAGGTGCAGACCGGCTGGGGCCGCACCGGCGCGAGCTTCTTCGGGATCGGGGCGCACGGCGTCACCCCCGACATCATGACCTTCGCCAAGGGCCTGGGGAACGGCTTCGCGGTCGGCGGCGTCGTCGCGCGCGGCGAGCTGATGGACGGGCTGCACGCGGTCGGCCTCGCCACCTTCGGCGGCAACCCGGTCTCGATGGCCGCCGCGAACGCCACCCTGGACTACGTCCTGGACCACGACCTGCAGGCCAACGCCGCCAAGCAGGGTGAGACGATCATCAGCGGGCTGCGCGCGGCGGCGGAGCGGCTGGCGATCGTCAAGGAGGTGCGCGGCCGCGGGCTGATGTTCGCCGTCGAGCTCGCCGACCCGGCCAGCGGCAAGCCGCACCCGCCGCTCGCCGCCGCGCTGATGGAGGCCTGCAAGGAGCGGGGCCTGCTGGTCGGCAAGGGCGGCCTGTACGGCAACGTGGTGCGGATGGCGCCGCCGCTGACCCTGACCGACGCCGAGGCCGCCGAGGGCCTGGCGATCCTGACCGACTCCCTGGAAACCGTGAACGAGGCGTACACGTCGTGACCGACAACATCAGCAAGCACGTCACCCACTGGATCGGCGGCAAGCCGTTCGACGGCACCGCCGCGCGGCAGGGCGACATCTACGATCCGGCCACCGGGCAGGTGTCGGGCAAGGTGGACTTCGCCGGCGCCGATGAGGTCGACGCCGCCGTCGCCGCCGCCAAGGCCGCGTTCCCCGCCTGGCGGGACGCCTCGCTGTCGCAGCGCACCAAGGTGCTGTTCAGGTTCCGCGAGCTGGTGCACGAGCACCGCGACGAGCTGGCCCGGCTGATCTCGGCCGAGCACGGCAAGGTCGTCTCCGACGCGGCCGGCGAGGTCGCCCGCGGCCTGGAGGTCGTGGAGTTCGCCTGCGGCATCCCGCACCTGCTGAAGGGCGGCTTCTCGGAGAACGTCTCCACCCGGGTGGACGCCTACTCCATCCTGCAGCCGCTCGGCGTGGTCGCCGGGATCACCCCGTTCAACTTCCCGGCCATGGTGCCGATGTGGATGTTCCCGGTGGCGATCGCCTGCGGCAACACCTTCGTGCTGAAGCCGTCGGAGAAGGACCCCTCGGCGTCGGTGCGGATCGCCGAGCTGTGGGCCGAGGCGGGGCTGCCCGACGGGGTGTTCAACGTCGTGCACGGCGACAAGGCCGCGGTGGACGGGCTGCTGCACCACCGCGACGTGCGCGCCGTCAGCTTCGTCGGCTCCACCCCGATCGCCCGCTACATCTACGAGACGGCGGCGGCGAACGGCAAGCGGGTGCAGGCGCTCGGCGGCGCCAAGAACCACATGGTGGTGCTGCCCGACGCCGACCTGGACCTGGCCGCGGACGCGGCGGTGTCGGCGGGCTTCGGCTCGGCGGGCGAGCGCTGCATGGCGATCTCGGTCGTGGTGGCGGTCGACCCGGTCGGCGACGAGCTGCTCGCCAAGATCAAGGAGCGGGTCGCGGGCCTGAGGATCGGGCCGGGGGACGACCCCGAGTCCGAGATGGGGCCGCTGGTCACCCGCGCGCACCGCGACAAGGTCGCCTCCTACCTCGACAGCGGCGTGGCGCAGGGCGCGACGCTCGCCGTCGACGGCCGCGAGACGCCGGTCATCGGCGGCGGGGGAGAGGGCTTCTGGCTCGGCCCGACCGTGCTGGACCACGTCACCCCCGAGATGGACGCCTACCGCGACGAGATCTTCGGCCCGGTGCTGACGATCGCGCGGGTCGGCTCCTACGAGGAGGCGATGGAGCTGCTGGCCGGCAACCCCTACGGCAACGGCACCGCGATCTTCACCAACGACGGCGGCGCGGCCCGGCGCTTCCAGAACGAGGTGGAGGTCGGCATGGTCGGCATCAACGTGCCGATCCCGGTGCCGATGGCCTACTACTCCTTCGGCGGCTGGAAGGACTCGCTGTTCGGCGACAGCCACGCCCACGGCATGGAGGGCGTGCACTTCTACACCCGCACCAAGGCCGTCACGGCGCGCTGGCTGGATCCTTCGCACGGCGGAGTGAACCTGGGATTCCCGACCAACGGCTGATGCCGCGGCCGGCGTCCCCGTCCTCCCGCTCTTCCCGAGCGGGGGCGGGACGCCGGCTGAACGCCAGCCCGGCCGCCAGGCACGCGAACGGCACCGCGGGCACCACGTAGCGGTAGTCGAAGTCCGCGCTGGCGATCGGGAAGAGCAGCAGCGTCGCGCCCGCCGCCCACACGAGGAGCACCTCGGGGCGGCGGCCGCGGCGCAGCAGCACGCCCGCCGCGCCCACGATGAAGACGATCCGCAGCCACGGGCCGGGCAGGTACCAGTCGCGCTGGTAGGCGATCATCCGGCCGGCGTAGGGGGGCACGACCCGGCTGACCTCGAAGCCGTCCTCGTAGCGCATCGCGTCCGACAGGACGGTGCTGCTGGGGGCGCCCCAGCCGCGGCCGCCGGGGAACGTGTGCGGCTCGGCGGGGAAGTGGTACAGCTTCTCGGTGGCGTCCGTCGGGAGAGGGAGGCGCTCGGTGCCGAACGCCTTGTCCAGGTCGGCCATGATGGTGTTCCAGTAGTCGCCGGGCTGGGCGATGATCGCGCGGATCGCGAAGTCGCGCAGGGTCGCGTTGCTCTGCGGGTCGAGGACGTTCTCGAACAGCTGCCGGGGCGGCGCCTCGGACCTCCAGATCAGATGGCCGGGCGCGAAGTTCCGGTACCGCAGCTCAGACCCCAGGCAGAGGCCCTCCTCGTGGGCGGGCGGCCGGATCCGCGCGCAGTTGGCGAAGGGCGCGACCCGGCCCCACAGGAACAGCCCGTCGCTGCGGGTCAGGCCGTACTCGCCGTAGACCGAGTGGAACCAGGTCGCGTACGCCGCGATCGGCACGGCCGCCGCGGCGCCGAACGCCAGCGCGGGCCGCCACCCCCGGCGGCGGAACAGCAGGCAGGCGAACACCACCGGGACCAGCGGCGCGCCCGCCGAGCGGACCAGCACGGCGTAGCCGATGAGCAGGCCCGCCGGGAGCGCGATCCACCACGGCGGGGCCTCGCCCCGGCCGAGCGGGCGCCAGAGCAGCAGGGTCACCCCGGCGGCGATGAGGAAGGTGAACACCGCCTCCGCCATCAGCAGGTGCTCCAGCTCGATCTGGTACGCGTCGTAGAGCACCGGCAGGGAGACCAGCGCCGCCGCCCAGGCCGGCAGCCGCGCCCGGCACAGCAGCGCGTAGGTCATCACCCCGACCGCCGCGCCCATCAGGTGCTGGAGCACCGCCACCAGGGTCAGGCTGTGCCAGGGCTCCAGCAGGTGCAGCAGGAGCGGATAGCCGGAGCTCTTGGAGAGCGACGGCGCGAGCGCGACGGCGCGGCCGATGTAGAAGTAGGAGTCGCCGGTGAACCACAGCACCCCGGGGTAGCCGCGGACCGCCGTCCAGCGCACCGCCAGGGCGCCCGCGAGGGCCACCAGGAACGGGACGTGCCGCAAGCGGCCGAAGTCGCGCACGGGACGCATGTGGCGCAAGGGTCGTTTCGCCCAGAAAGCTCTAAATGCCTCAATCACAGGAATGATCACCCTAGGCCGGCCAGGTGGCGGCCCGGTGAACGGCGCGTGAGCCCCCGTCGCCCCCCGTGAGAACACGCTGCTCCCGGCCGTCCGGGACTTTCTGCCGTCCGCATGTTTCCGTCGTCAATTTTCGTCTTATACCCTTCGACAAATAATAGCTACAAGTGTTGACTGGCTCTGTGGCGGGCGACACAATCTGACTGTCTCAATTAATTGAGACGAATTGCAAAAGGTCAAGATCTCCGAAACGCAATCGGAGACCGGTTCCCGGGGCGGGAGTGCCGCGCTATGACTGCTGACGACCACGCCGCAGAGGTCGAGGCGCTCGGCCGGCGCTACCGCGGCTGGACCATCTGGTTCGGGCCGTTCACCGGGCACTGGTGGGCACTGCCGCCGCGCGAGCGCGACATCGGCGGCTTCGTCGAGGCCGCGACCCCGCAGCGGCTCATCGCGATGATCGAGGTGGTCCAGCACGCAACAGCCGCAGAGACGATGAACCCGGGCGGCCACCGGCCGCCCCGCGACCCCCGGCCGGACGCGCGGCGTCCCTCGAATCTCCTCCGTCTCGAGGGCGTCACACCGCCGCCGTTCCGCCGGGCACCGGTGATCGCGTGGCCAGGCAGCACTGCAAGGTGAATCCGCTGTTCCCCAACCTCGCCACGCACTCCGGTGGCCGCCGCGGCCCCGGGAAGGGCAGCAGCCCGCGCCATATCCCTCTCCAGCAACCTCCGTGTATGGCGCGGACTTCAGCACCCACTGCCCCCCGGGTCGCGGCGGTTTCTCATCCGCGGAATGAAACGCGGGAAAAGGCCGGCTGAAATAGCCGCTAAAGGACCGCCCGGCCGGCGGCGGCGTTCCTTTCACCGGTAATCCCCGGGCCGTGTGCGCCGACCCGTCGGCGAAATCACGGCGGACCGCCGAATGAATCGTCCGAACCGGTGCGCGGGCACCGCGGTCAGGACGCCGCGGCCGTTTCCCCGGCGGGCCTGCCGCCGCCCCACCGCAGCGGAGGCGCTACGCTGCGCCGACGAGCGGCGCGCCTCGGGGGCGGTCCGGCGGACACGGAGATCGGGAGCGACATGCGGTTGCGGGCCTTGGCGGTGGGCACGGCGATCGGGACGGTGCTGGCGCTCGGCGCCTGCTCCGGCGGGGACGAGCCGGCCGGCACCGCGGCCAAGGCCGCCACCACCGTCGGCTCCGGCGAGGGCGCGCTGAACCTGGTGGCGCTGCCCGGTCACGTCGAGAACGGCGGCAGCGACCCGCGGATCGACTGGATCACCCCGTTCGAGGAGCGCACCGGCTGCAAGGTCAACTGGCGCACGCCCCGCGACGCGGGCGAGGCGGCCGCCCTGATGAGCGACCGGTCGCGCCGCTACGACGGCGTCTCGGCGCCGCCGGAGATCGCCGCCCGGCTGATCACGGGCGGCCAGGTCGCGCCGGTCAACCCCGGCCTGGTGGACGGCTACAAGAGGCTCGAACCGCGCCTGCGCAACCTGCTGAAGCGCGCGGACGAGTTCTACGGCGTCCCGTACCTGTGGGGCACCGACCTGCTCATGTACGACACCGGCGCGGTGCAGCCGGCCCCGCACAGCTGGGCGGCGCTGTTCGACCCGGCGCAGGCCGCCCGCTACTCCGGCAGGCTGGTCGTGCGCGACAGCCCGCTCGTGATCGCCGACGCCGCGCTCTACCTCAAGGCCAAGGACCGCAAGCTGCGGATCACCGACCCGTTCTCGCTCACGCCCCGGCAGCTGGACGCCGTCGCCAAGGTCCTGGAGCGGCAGCGCCCGCACGTCCAGCGGTACTGGAAGCAGCCGGCCGAGGGCGTCGGCGCGTTCGCCGGGTCCGGCGCCGTGCTCGGCGGGGCCACGCCCTACCAGGCCGACGTGCTCGGCCGGGCCGGCCGGCCGGTGCAGAGCGCCGTCCCCGACGAGGGCGTGACCGGCTGGATGAACGCCTGGATGATCGGCTCCCGCGCCGAGCACCCCAACTGCATGTACCAGTGGCTGCGCTGGACCATCTCGCCCGAGGTGCAGCAGCAGGCGGCCGAGTGGAACGGGGCGGCGCCCGCCGACCCGCAGGTGTGCGCGCGCGACACCGGCCGGCCGGCGTTCTGCGGCGCCTACCGCATCGGCGACCGCGCCTACCTGGACAAGGTGGTCTTCGTGCACGCGCCGGCCAAGGAGTGCGGGACGGGGACGGGCGGCGGCAAGCGCAACTGCACCGACTACACCGAGTGGACGCGGGCCTGGATCAAGGCCACCAAGCTCGCGCGGTGAGGATCCCGGCGGTCCGGGCACGGGAACTCCTGGTCGCTGTCGTGTGAGACGAGGCCCTTCGGGCGGAGCCGTCTCTCCGGTGTGCCCGACCGCCCCCAGTCGGGCACACCTCACTTCGGGTGGTCCCGGGCATCCCCCCGAAAGCCCGGGTCACCCTCTTCCAGGAGAGATCTCTCCGGCGCCGGCCCCTGCTACCGGGTGTCCGGCGCTGCCGTCCGGGCCGGCTCGACGTCCGGTCCGCGGGCGGCCGTGTGCGGCTCCCCGGGCCGTGCGGCCCGGCGAGGTGCCGGCAGGGCGGGTGCGCAATCGGCGCACGCGAACACCCCTGTGCCGTCGGGCACGACGCCGACCCGAACGCGCGGGCGCGGCCACCTCTTGTGGCAGACGACGCAGGCGTCGCCGTGGCGCTGCGCGGCGTTCAGCGCGCTGGGGTCGAACCTCAGCTCGCTCGTCCGGCTCATCGCCCATCCCCTCGTGCTGGAGTCGCGGTCACGTGATTTCTTTATAGGTCGCAATGGGTGATGTCATAGCTACCCTGTGTGAAAGGAGTGGCAAAGGGTGGTCCGCCGTCCCTGTCCCGGGAGATCGGGAAGCGGTGGTCCCCGCTTTGCCGGACGTTGGCGGCCGAGTGCGTACAAAAGAGACATGCGGCTGCCCCGCTCCGTGCGTGCGCGGGCGACGACCGCGTCGGTGGGCGCGGTCGGCGTTCTGCTCCCGCTCGCCGTGATGGTGATCGCCGTGGCGCTGCACCTGCTGGACGTCCGGTCCCGCGCCGGCGCGGCGGGGGTGCTGCTGGCGGCGGCCGCGTCGGCCGCGTCGGGCCTCTGGCTGGCCCGCACGCTGAGCGGCACCCGGGACCGGCTGGAGCGGTCGATGGCGCGGCAGCGCGACATGGCCGCCGACGCCTCGCACGAGCTGCGCACCCCGCTCACCGGGCTGCGCACCCGGATCGAGCTGGCGCTGGCCGAGCCGGGCGACGCCGCCGAGACGCACGACACCCTGAGCGCGGCCCTGCGCGACGTGGAGCGGCTGCAGCGCATCGTGGAGGACCTGCTCGACCTCGCCCGGCTGGACGCGGGGCAGGAGCCGGCCCGCGTCCGGCTGGACCTCGGGGAGCTGGTGGAGGAGGGCCTGGCCGCACGGTCCCCGCGGATCCCGGTCACCGCCAAGATCCAGGCGGGGGTGCGGGTGGTGGCGGACCGGCGGCGGCTCGCCCGCGCGCTGGCGAGCCTGCTGGCCAACGCCGACCGGCACGCGGCGTCCCGGGTGGAGGTGACGGTCCGCGCGGAGGGCGCCCTGGCAGTGCTGGAGGTCCGCGACGACGGGCCGGGCATCGCGCCGGCCGACCGGGAGCGGGTGTTCGAGCGGTTCACCCGGCTGGACGCGGCGCGCAGCCGGGACGCGGGCGGCAGCGGCCTCGGCCTGCCCGTCGCCCGGGAGATCGTGGACCGGCACGGCGGCGAGCTGCGGGTCGCCGACGGCGAGCCGGGTGCCCGGCTGGTGCTGACCCTGCCCCGGCTGCTCTGACCGGGCGCGCACGGCCGGCCGGTGCGCGGGCACCGGCCGGCCGCCCGGGTCCGCTACGAAGACTGGGCCTGGTTGTACAGGTTCTGCGCGTCGGTGCCGAAGTACGGGCCGAACATGTAGTCCGACAGGAACGGCAGGCCGTACTTGAAGCTGTTCACCGAGTTCTGCGTGCCGAGCCCGGTCGTCTCGTTGAAGTTCAGGTACCAGGGGCCGCCGCTGGAGCCGCCGGTCATGTTGCAGCGCAGCCCGATGTCGGTGGTCCCCAGGAAGTCGTTGAAGGTGCGGTCGCTGCAGTAGATCAGCTTGGAGCCGTCGTAGGGCGCGGCGGCGGGGTAGCCGAAGGTGTACAGCTTCTGCCCGCGCGCCTGGTTGAACGCGATGCCCTGGCCGCCGACGACGTCGGTGAGCCGCTGCCCGTTCAGCTGGTTGACGACGGCGGCGCCGACGTCGTAGTTCATGTCCTCGGTGGCCGTCCACTGCGGGGTGGACAGCGTCCGTGCGGCGGTCCAGGTGCCGTAGGGGCGGTTGCCGTTGTTGTAACCCGGCACGAACACCCAGTTGGTGTGCCAGGCGCCGTCGAGCTTCACGCAGTGCCCGGCGGTGATGACGGTGCTCTTGTTCCCGCTGGTCACCGCGTCGCCCGAGCAGGAGGCGGTGCGCCCCTGGTAGGTGAAGAAGACCCGTCCGGCGGTGCGGGTGACGGCGCCGCCGCCGGTCCAGGCGCTGCCGCCGTTCGGCAGCGAGAACAGGGAGGCCGCCGTGGTGGGGGCGACCGAGGCCGCCACGCCCCGCTGGACGGTCGCGCGGGACACGTGGCGCGGCTTGAAGATCCGTTCCATCGGGACGGCCGAGCGCATCCGGGCGGGCGTCCAGAAGCGCAGCACGCTCTGCCGCAGGGCGTCGGTCGTGGCCTGTGCGCGCGCACCGGGGGACGGCGGCCCGGCGGCCGCGTGGGCCGGGGCGGCGAGCGAGACGGCCAGTGCGGTGCCGCCGAGCAGGACGAGGGCCGCCCGGCCGGGCTGGGGGGAGCGTTTCATGAGCGGACGGTACTTTCACCCTGTAGTGCGCGCCTAGTGGCAGAAAGAACAAAGGGGGCGAAATCTTTTCGCTTTCCGAGCGTCGGCCCAGGTGCGGACCGCGCCGCCCCGATGGCCGACAATGGACGCGTGACGTCTCCTTCAAGCACCCCCCGCGACGTGGTCGTCCTCGGCTCGACGGGCTCCATCGGCACCCAGGCGCTCGACGTGATCCGCCGCAACCCCGGCCGGTTCCGGGTCACCGGCCTGGCCGCCGGCGGCGGCCGGGTCGACCTGCTGGCCGAGCAGGCCCTGGAGTTCCGGCCCGAGATCGTCGCGGTGGCCCGCGCGTCCGCCGCCCAGGACCTGCAGCTGGCCTTCTACGCCGAGGCCAAGCGGCGCGGCTACGCCGCCGGCGACTACGCCATCCCCAAGATCGTGGCGGGCCCGGACGCGGTCGCCGAGGCCGCCGCCTGGCCCTGCGACGTCGTGCTGAACGGCGTCACCGGCGCGCTCGGCCTCGCCTCCACCCTCGCCGCCCTGGACGCCGGGCGCACCCTCGCCCTCGCCAACAAGGAGTCGCTGATCGTCGGCGGCCCGCTGGTGAAGGAGCGGGCCCGGCCCGGGCAGATCGTGCCGGTCGACTCCGAGCACTCCGCGCTCGCCCAGTGCCTGCGCGGCGGCGCCGCCGCGGAGGTGCGGCGGCTGGTGCTGACCGCCAGCGGCGGCCCGTTCCGCGGCCGCACCCGCGCCGAGCTGGCCGGGGTCACGCCCGAGCAGGCGCTGGACCACCCGACCTGGGACATGGGCCCGGTCGTCACGATCAACTCGGCCACCCTGGTCAACAAGGGGCTGGAGGTCATCGAGGCGCACCTGCTGTTCGACGTGCCGATGGACCGCATCGAGGTGATGGTGCACCCGCAGTCGGTGATCCACTCGATGGTGGAGTTCGCCGACGGCTCCACCCTGGCGCAGACCAGCCCGCCCGACATGCGGCTGCCGATCGCGCTCGGCCTCGGCTGGCCGGACCGCGTCCCGGACGCCGCACCCGGCCTCGACTGGACCCGCGCGCACACCTGGGAGCTGTTCCCGCTGGACGACGAGGCGTTCCCGGCCGTCGCCCTCGCCCGCCGGGTGGGCACGGCCGGCGGCACCTTCCCCGCCGTCTACAACGCGGCCAACGAGGAGTGCGTCGAGGCGTTCCGGGCCGGCCGGCTCCCCTTCACGGGGATAGTCGACACGATCGCGCGGGTAGTGGACGAGCACGCGGCCCGGCCCGAGTCCGCGACGACCACGCCGACGCTGGAGGAGGTCCTCGCAGCCGACGCCTGGGCGCGCACCAGGGCCAAGGCCGCGACCGCGAATTAGTCCAGGGGCCTCCCTGGAACATCTCCAGGGAGCCGTCATGGCCTTTCTGCTCGGGGCGGTGGCCTTCGTCGTCGCGCTGCTGGCGTCGGTGATGCTGCACGAGGGCGGCCACCTGCTGACCGCCAAGCGGTTCGGCATGAAGGCCACCCAGTACTTCGTCGGCTTCGGGCCGACGCTGTGGTCGCGGCGGCGCGGCGAGACCGAGTACGGGGTGAAGGCGCTGCCGCTCGGCGGCTTCGTGAAGATCGTCGGGTACACGCCGCTGGAGGAGATCGACCCGGCCGACCGTGACCGCGCCTTCTACCGGCAGCCGGCCGGCCGCCGCGCCGTGGTGATCACCGCGGGCGTCGTGGTCAACCTCGTCTTCGCGTTCCTGCTGCTCATGGCGATGGCGATGACGCTCGGCATCCGCCATCCCGGCACCGCGACCACCACCGTCGGCGAGGTCGGGGCCTGCGTGCCGGCGCGGCTGCAGGACGGCTGCGGCAAGGACCGGCCGCCGTCCCCGGCCGCCGCCGCGGGGCTGCGCGCCGGGGACCGCGTCGTGGAGTACGGCGGCGTCGCGGTGGGGGACTGGAAGCAGTTGCGCAAGGCGATCGAGGACGGCCCGGCCGGGCGGCCGGTCCCGGTCGTGGTGGAGCGCGCCGGGCGCCGGGAGACCCTTCGGGTGACGCCCGCGCGGGTGGACGGCGCGCCGTTCCTCGGCGTGTCCGCCAAGATCACCGGGGCCGGGTACGAGCGGGCCGGGCCCGTCCGCGCGGGCTGGTTCGCCGCGCGCGGCGTCGGCCTGACCGTGGCCGGCATCGGGAAGGTCGTGGTGGACCTGCCGGGCGCGCTGCCCCGGCTGTTCTCGCCGGACCGGGCCGCGAGCCCCGGCGGCCAGGTCGGCAGCGTGGTCGGCGCGACCGAGATGTCGGGGCAGATCTTCTCCTCGGCCGGGACGTGGCGGGACAAGGCCGCCCTGTATCTGTCACTGGTCGTCTCGGTGAACATCTTCCTGGGGGCGCTCAACGTGCTGCCGCTGCTGCCGCTGGACGGCGGCCACCTGGCGGTGGTGGGCTACGAGCGCGCGCGGGCGCGCCTCGCGCGGCTGCGCGGACGGCCCGACCCGGGGCCGGTGGACATGACGCGCCTGCTCCCGATCACCTATCTGGTCGTGGTGCTGCTGGTGGGCTACGGGGTGCTGCTGATCCTCGCCGACATCCTCAATCCGTTGCGCATATCACCCTAGCCCCATTGCCGTCACGCAAGGTGAGCGGAGCGTCACCGATTTATCGGCCGGTAGGCGCCATGTCATTCCCTTGAGGCGCTTAGGGTTGTAGGGGCGATAGAGGGAGAGGGATGAGCGTTTCACTGGGTATTCCGATGGTCCGCGGCGAAGGCGGTCAGGGGGCGGCCGGGCAGGGCGCGCCACGGCTGGCGACGCCCCGGCGCAAGTCCCGCCAGATCATGGTCGGGAACGTTCCGGTGGGCGGTGACGCCCCGGTCTCGGTGCAGTCGATGACCACCACGCTGACCTCCGACGTCAACGCCACGCTGCAGCAGATCGCGGAGCTGACCGCGTCCGGCTGCCAGATCGTGCGCGTCGCCTGCCCGTCGCAGGACGACGCCGACGCGCTGCCGGCGATCGCGCGCAAGTCCCCGATCCCGGTGATCGCCGACATCCACTTCCAGCCCAAGTACGTGTTCGCCGCGATCGACGCCGGCTGCGCCGCGGTGCGCGTCAACCCGGGCAACATCAAGAAGTTCGACGACAAGGTCGGCGAGATCGCGCGGGCCGCCAAGGACGCGGGCGTGCCGATCCGGATCGGCGTCAACGCCGGGTCGCTGGACAAGCGGCTGCTGGAGAAGTACGGCCGGGCCACCCCCGAGGCGCTGGTGGAGTCGGCGCTGTGGGAGTGCTCGCTGTTCGAGGAGCACGGCTTCCGCGACATCAAGATCTCGGTCAAGCACAACGACCCGGTCGTGATGATCGAGGCCTACCGGCAGCTCGCGGCCGCCTGCGACTACCCGCTGCACCTGGGCGTCACCGAGGCCGGGCCCGCCTTCCAGGGCACCATCAAGTCGGCCGTCGCGTTCGGCGCGCTGCTGTCGCAGGGCATCGGCGACACCATCCGGGTCTCGCTGTCGGCGCCGCCGGTGGAGGAGGTCAAGGTCGGCACCCAGATCCTGGAGTCGCTCGGCCTGAAGGAGCGCGGCCTGGAGATCGTGTCGTGCCCGTCCTGCGGCCGCGCCCAGGTGGACGTGTACACCCTGGCCGAGCAGGTCACCGCCGGCCTGAAGGACTTCCCGGTGCCGCTGCGCGTCGCGGTGATGGGCTGCGTCGTCAACGGCCCGGGCGAGGCCCGCGAGGCCGACCTCGGCGTCGCCTCGGGCAACGGCAAGGGCCAGATCTTCGTCAAGGGCGAGGTCATCAAGACCGTGCCGGAGTCGCAGATCGTGGAGACCCTCATCGAGGAGGCGATGCGCATCGCCGAGGAGATGGGCGTGCAGGTCGGCGAGGACGGCTCGGTGAGCGGCCCCGGCGCCGAGGTCACCGTGAGCTGAGTCTCCCGCGCAAGGCCCCTGGGTGAGTCCCCAGGGGCTTTTTTGTTGTCCGGAACCGTCGATAGCTTACGAATATTCATCCGATTCGTCACGATCGAGCAACTTTTACGGTCAACCACTGCCGCCCCGTATGCCCGAATAGGAACACTCCTCCCGTTATGTGGCTCCCGCCTCCCAGGGGGCCGCACAGGAGGAGTGGTTCGTGAAGAAACTCGTCATCGTCGCCGCGACGACCGGCCTCGGGCTCACCGGCCTCGGCGCGGTCGGCTCGGCCGCGTCCGCCGAGTCCCCGGGCGCCAACCCCGCCCCCGGGCTCACGTGGCACCAGTGCGCCGCGCCGATCGTCGCCAGCGTCAAGGCCTACGACGCCCTCAGTGACGTGAAGGTCTCCGAGGCCATCCGCTGCGCCGAGCTCCAGGTCCCGCTGGACTACAGCAAGCCGTGGGGCAAGAAGATCACCCTGCAGCTGACCCGGCTGCAGCACACCGGCTCCGGGCCGGCCAAGGGCGACCTGGTCGTCAACCCCGGTGGTCCCGGCGGCAGCGGCGCGCCCTTCGGCGCGCGCGTGTTCGCCCAGAACTCGGCCGCCATGAAGGCCGCCTACAACGTCATCGGGTTCGACCCGCGCGGTGTGGGCTTCAGCAAGCCGGCGCTCAGCTGCGACCCGCAGCAGAGCAACGCGCCGCGTCCCGACTACGGCCGCGGCGACAAGAAGTCGGTCGCCATCTGGCTGAAGCGCTCGAAGGCCTACGCGGACGCGTGCCGCAAGGCCGACAAGATCGGGCTGCTCAAGCACATCAAGACCACCGACTCCGCCAAGGACCTGGAGTCGATCCGCCGGGCGCTCGGCAACAAGAAGCTCGACTACTACGGCGCCTCCTACGGCACCTACCTCGGCTCGGTCTACGCCACCCTGTTCCCCAAGCACGTGGGGCGCATGGCGCTGGACGGCAACGTCGGGCCGAAGGACGTGTGGTACGACGCCAACCTGAACCAGGACGTCCAGTTCGACAAGAACATGGACTACTACTTCGGGTGGATCGCGCGCTACGACGGCATCTACCACCTCGGCAAGACCCAGCGCGAGGTGCGGAGCTTCTTCTACAAGCTGCGCGCCACGCTGGCCAAGAAGGCCGTCTACGCCACCGTCGACGGCACCTCCCTGGCCGTCGGGCCGGACGAGCTGACCGACACCATCCAGAACGCGGCCTACCGCCGCAACGTCGGTCTCTGGCACGGCTACGCGACCGGCCTGGCCGCCTACAAGAAGGGCGACGCGGAGACCTTCGCGGGCACCTTCGGCGCGCAGACCGCCGGCGGCTCGGACGACAACAGCTGGGCCGTCTACAGCGCGGTGCAGTGCACCGACGTGCAGTGGCCGCAGCGCTGGTCCAAGTGGGAGCGCGACAACAAGCGCATCGACCGCAAGCACCCGTTCCTCACCTGGGGCAACGTGTGGTTCAACGCGCCGTGCCTGTACTGGCCCGCCAAGGCCGGCAAGCCGGTCAACGTCGGCCACACCAAGCACCTGCCGAAGAACATCCTGATGTTCCAGTCGACCGCGGACGCGGCCACCCCGTACGCGGGCGCGCTGGAGCTGCACAAGCGCCTGCGCGGCTCGCGCCTGGTCGTCCAGGACGGTGACCGCACGCACTGCATCGTGCACCGCGGCTCGGCCGCCGTGGACGCCTACTTCGACGCCTACTTCCTGAACGGGACGCGGCCGAAGAAGGACACCGTGCACGTGCCGCAGCTCGGCGACCCGGTCCCGCCCGCGGGCGCCCAGGCCAAGAGCGTGCGCACCGCCGGCGGCGTCGACCTGCTCGACGTCATCAAGAAGTAGCACCGGCTCCATCGCGCGCGGCCCCCGTCTCTCCCGGAGGCGGGGGCCGTCGCGGTACGGACGGCCAGATCACGAAGTTCCGAGGATCGCATCACGATCGCGCATCCTCGCCCCCTCTGTCTCGATCCCAGAACGGGAGATTCTGTGAAGCGGATCGTTCTCCTCACCGCGGCCGCCGCGGTCGGCGTCGGCGGCTCCGTCGTCGCCCTCACGGGCGGCACCGCCGCCACCGCGAGCCCGGTGGCGGCCTCCGGCATCGCGTGGGGCAAGTGCCCGACCGACGTCTCCGGCGCCGGCTACCTGAAGAACGCCGAGTGCGCGCAGGTGCAGGTCCCGCTGGACTACCGGCACCCGACCGGCCGCAAGATCTCGGTCGCGGTGTCGCGGGTGAAGGCCACCGACCGGGCGCACTACCGGGGCGTCCTGCTCGCCAACCCCGGCGGCCCGGGCGGCGCCGGCCTCTACCTGTCGGGCGGCCTGTCCTCGTGGCTGCCGGAGAAGGTCGCCGCCAAGTACGACGTCATCGGGTTCGACCCGCGCGGCGTGGAGTCCAGCAAGCCCGCGCTGACCTGCGTCCCCAAGTACTCCGACCCGGTCCGGCCCGACTACGTGCCGCGCACCGCCAAGGACGAGAAGCGCTGGCTGGCCAAGTCCAAGGCCTACGCCGACGCGTGCGCGAAGAAGTTCGGCTGGCTGCTGCCGCACATGCGGACCGAGAACGTCGCGCGTGACGTGGACGCGATCCGCGCCGCGCTCGGCGCCCCGCAGATCAGCTACTACGGCTTCTCCTACGGCACCTACCTCGGTTCCGCCTACGCCTCGATGTTCCCCAAGCGCGTGAAGCGGATGGTGCTGGACGGCAACGTCGACACCCGCGAGGTCTGGTACCAGGGGCAGCTCAACCAGAACGTCGCGTTCGAGCGCAACATCAAGCTCTGGTTCGCCTGGGTCGCCAAGTACGACAAGCTCTACCACCTCGGCACGACCGGCAAGGCGGTGGAGGCGCGCTACTACAAGATCCTCGCGCAGGCCCGCAAGAAGCCGATCGGCGGGAAGGTCGGCCCGGCCGAGCTGACCGACATCATCCTCAACGCCGGGTACAACACCGGCTACTACATCCCCTTCGCGCAGGCGCTGTCGGCCTGGGCCACCAAGGGCGACGCCAAGCCGCTGGTGGACGAGGTGAGCGAGGGCGGCGGCGACAACGGCTTCGCCGTCTACAACGCGGTGCAGGCCGTGGACGCCCCGTGGCCCGCCAAGTGGAAGACCTGGCACCGCGACGCCGCCCGCCAGTACCGCGACGGCATCCGCTTCAACACCTGGGGCAACGTCTGGTTCAACGCCCCGATCCACTACTGGCACGCCAAGGCCGGGCGCCCGCTCGCCATCTCCGGCAAGGGCAAGAACCTGCCGCCCATCCTGCTGGTGCAGGGCACGCTGGACGCCGCCACGCCGTGGTCGGGCGGCCCGCAGATGCGCTCGCTGTTCCCGTCGGCGCGCCTGCTCGCCGAGATCGGCGGCAAGACCCACGCCAACACGCTGAACGGCAACACCTGCCTGGACGACAAGGTCGCCGCCTACCTCGACGGCGGCAAGCTGTGGGCGCGCAAGCCCGGCCGCGTCGCCGACGCGTCCTGCAAGGCGCTGCCGCGGCTGAACGACCCGGACCCCTACGCCATGAAGGCCGCCGCGGCGCCGTCGGGCAAGGACATCCAGGTCGGCCGCCCGTAGTCAGCGGCTCGTAGTCCGCGATCTATAGTCCGCCTGTAGCCGGCGGGCCGTACTTCGCGTTTCGGAGCAGTACGGGTTCCGCGATTCCCGTTTCGCCGGGAATCGCGGAACTCGCGGCTACGCGGACGTCCGCGCCGCCGCCGGTACAAACTTCAGTGTGCTGAACGCTGCAGGAAAGAGCGCCCTGGCGAGCGCGGTCGCCGCCGTCACCCTCGGGTACCTCCTCGGCCCCGTGCCGGCCTCCGCCGACCAGCCCGGGATCGCCTGGAAGCCCTGCCCCGCCGACGACCCCGTGGAGAAGGGGGCGCTGAAGGGGCTGGAGTGCGGCACCCTGGCGGTGCCGCTCGACCACGCCCGCCCGCACGGCGAGAAGATCACCCTCGCGCTCTCCCGGGCCCGGCACACCGCCGCGCGGTTCCAGGGCGCGGTGCTGCTCAACCGCGGCGGGCCCGGCGCGCACGGCCGCGACCTGCCGCGCGCCTTCACCGCCGGGCTGCCCCGCGCGGTCGCGGCGGGCTACGACTGGATCGGGTTCGACCCGCGCGGCGTCGGCGCCAGCCGGCCCGCGATCGTCTGCGACGAGGGCTACCAGAACCCCGGCCGCCCGCGCGCCGACACCGTGCCGCGCTCGCCCGCCGCCGAGGCCGCCTGGGTGCGCCGCGCCCAGCGCTACGCGGCCGACTGCGGCCGCCGGTACCCCCGCCTGCTGCCGCACATGGGCACGGCCGACTGGGCGCGCGACATGGACGCGATCCGCGCCGCGCTCGGTCAGCGCAAGATCAACTTCTTTGGGTACTCCTACGGCACCTACCTCGGCGCGGTCTACGCCACCATGTACCCCGGCCGGGTCCGGCGGATGGTGCTGGACAGCGTCGTCCGGCCGAGCGGCGTCTGGTACGACGACAACCTTGACCAGAACGTGGCGTTCGAGAAGCGCATCCGCGTCTACTTCGGCTGGATCGCCAAGCACCACAAGGTCTACCGGCTCGGGAAGAGCGGCAAGGCCGTCGCCGCCGCCTACGCCAGGGCGCGCGGGCGGCTCGCCGCCAAGCCGGTGAACGGGCGCATCGGGGCGACCGAGCTGGACGACGTCTTCCTCGCCGACGGCTACGGCGACTACTCCTGGGCCGCGCACGCCCGCGCCCTGTCGGCCTACGTCCGCACGAACGACGGGCGCGGGCTGGCCAAGGCCTGGCAGCCTCCCGGGTGGCTCGACCAGAACAACTACGCCGTCTACGAGGCGGTGCAGTGCCGAGACGCCGCCTGGCCCCGCGACTGGAAGACCTGGCACGCCGACAACACCCTGCTCTACCGCCGGGGCTACCGTTTCGAGACCTGGAGCAACGCCTGGTACAACGCGCCGTGCGCGTTCTGGTCGGTGCCCGGCGGCCCGCCGCCGCGGGTGCAGGGCCGCCCCGGCCTGCCCGGCCTGCTGCTGGTCCAGGCGACGCGGGACGCCGCCACGCCCTACTCCGGCGGGGTGGAGATGCACCGCCGGTTCCCCTCCTCGCGGCTGCTGGTCCAGGCGGGCGGCGGGAACCACGGCGTCACCCTGGGCGGGGACGCCTGCGTCGACCGAACCGTGGCCGCCTACTTCGGCCAGGGCCGGCTCCCGGCGGACCGGCCCGGCCCGGACGCGACCTGCCAGGCCGGGCCGCCGCCGCCCGCCAAGCGCCTCGCGGACCCGGGCGCGCGTGCCGGTGACCGGCCGGTACGGGAGCCGGTGAGCGCATCGGGGGCGTGAACGTCATAGGCTGGACACCGTGGTGACAGCGTTGTGGCCCGCGCGGCCCCTGACCCCGTTGCGGAGCCGTTGACGATGCGGATGCTCGGGTCGCTGCCGGTGCGGGTCCTGGACGACCGCCACCGGGACGAGGCGCTGTCCATCCTGGACGCCGACCCGGTCGCCAACGTCTTCGTCGCCTCGCGCGTGCACGCCGCCGGGCTCGACCCGCGCCGCCTCGGCGCGCAGATGTGGGGCTACCCGCGCGACGGGCGGCTGAGCGCGCTCTGCTACGCCGGCGCCAACCTGATCCCGGTCGGGGCCGGCCCCGAGGCGGTCCGCGCGTTCGGCGAGCGCGCGCAGGCGCAGGGCCGGCGCTGCTCGTCGATCGTCGGGCCGCTGGAGGCCACCCGCGAGCTGTGGGAGTTCCTCGCGCCCTACTGGGGCCCGCCGCGCGCCGTGCGCGCCGCGCAGCCGGTGATGGCGACGTCGGCGGACCCGCCGGTGCCGGCCGACCCGGGCGTCCGCCGGGTGGAGATGGCCGACTTCGAGGTGGTCTACCCGGCCTGCGTGGCGATGTTCACCGAGGAGGTCGGGGTGTCGCCGAACGGCGGCGACGGCGGTGTGCTGTACCGGGCCCGGGTCGCCGAGCTGATCCGGCTGGGCCGCGCGTTCGCCCGGATCGAGGACGGCCGGGTGATGTTCAAGGCCGAGATCGGCGCGGTCACCCCGCAGGCGTGCCAGGTGCAGGGCGTGTGGGTGCCGCCCGACCTGCGCGGGCAGGGCCTGGCGGCGGCCGGGATGGCGGCGGTGGTCCGCGAGTCGCTCCGGTCGATCGCGCCGCGGGTGTCGCTGTACGTCAACGACTACAACACCCGGGCCCGCGCGGTCTACCGCCGGGTCGGCTTCGCCGAGACCGGCACGTTCATGTCCGTGCTGTTCTGAGCCGGGCCGTTCCGAGCCGTGGCCGTGCCGCCCGTGGTGCCGGCCCGTGGTGCCGCCCGTGGTGCCGGCCCGTGGTGTCGCGGCGGCACTGTGGTGAATGGCCAGTAGTGGGCGGATCTGGGCCGGTTCTGGATTAATGAGATGTTGGTGACGGTTTGCGGGCCCTGGGGCTCGGTACCATCCGGCCGTGGACTTCGCCGGTGCGCTGCGTGACGCCGTCCAGTCGAGCGGCCTGACGCTGGAGCGCGTCCGGCACCGGCTCGGGCAGCGCGGCCTCACCGTCAGCGTGGCGACGCTGAGCTACTGGCAGCGCGGCCGCAGCCGCCCGCGCTCCCGCGTGGTCGTGACGGCGCTGGAGGAGATCCTGCAGGTGCCCCCGGGCACGTTCACCGGGCTGCTGGACGACCCGGGCCCCGGCGCCGCCGAGCTGTGGCCCGATCCGGCCGCCTACGCGGGCGTCGTCGCGCAGCTGGACCGCTCCGGCGACCACCAGCTGGAGCGCCTCAGCGTGCACGACGTGTTCCGGCTCGGCCCGGACCGGCGCCCCGCCGGGCTGACGGTCCGCGAGGTGCTGCGCGCCACCGGCGACGACGTGGACCGCGTCGTGTGCGTGCACCCCGCCGCCGAGGACGGCGCCGAGATCGGCTGGCTGCGCTACTGCCGGGCGGGCCGGGTGCGCACCGTCGGCGGGCTGCTCGGCTTCGAGCTGGTCTTCGACCGGGTGCCCGCGGTCGGCGACACCGTCGTGGTGGAGTACGGGATCGCGTTCGCGCCGGGCGCGCCGCCCGCGCACCGGTACCTGCGGCGCTTCCCCCGGCCGGTCCGCGACTACCTCACCGTCGTCCGGTTCGACCCGCAGACGCTGCCCGCCCGCTGCTACGGCCGGTACGGCGGGGTCGGGCGGGAGCTGTGGATCGGCACCTCCGGCAGCGCGCACCTGGCGCTCGGCGACGTCCGGCGCGGCGTGGTCGGGGTCGAGTGGGAGTGGGACTAGGCGGGCGGCCGCCCAGGTAGGGGGTTGGCTTTGCGGTCACCGCGTCTTACAGTGTGCGCGGAAGCTGCAAGTGATGTTGTCAGGGCCGTACACGGGGGCCGGCCGGACCTGATCCGGAGGCCGATCGCGGTGCAGAGCGACACTGAGGAAGACCTCTCCCAGACGCTGCGGCACGGGCCCTTCGACGCCGCCCTGCAGGCGGCGATCCAGGCCCGCGGCCTCAGCCTGGAATCCCTGCGGCGGCGCCTGGAGGAGCAGGGCATCGCCGTCTCCCTGTCCACCCTCAGCTACTGGCAGCGCGGCCGGACCCGGCCCGAGCGCGCCGACTCGCTGCGCGCGGTGCGCGGCCTGGAGGTCATCCTGGAGCTGCCCCGGCACTCGCTGCTGACGCTGCTGCGGCCGTCGGCCGAGCGCGCCGCCGGGCCGTGGCGGCCGGTCGAGGAGCTGTGCCCCGAGCCGGGCGTGCGCGACCTGCTGGACGAGATCGGCGACCGCGGCGAGCGGCTGCTGACCGGCCTGACCCTGCACGACCAGCTCGTCGTCGGCGCCCGCCGGGAGCTGAGCGAGGTGCGCACCCGCGCGGTGTTCCAGGCGCAGCAGCGCGGCGTGGACCGCTGGATCGCGGTGTACCACCACCCGCACCGGGTCCTGCCGTCGTCGCGGTCGGCGCGCGGCTGCCGGTTCGGCCGGGTCCGGGTGGACGAGGCGAGCGGCCTCATCGCGGCCGAGCTGCTGTTCGACCGGGCCCTCGGCCGCGGCGAGACCTACCTGCTGGAGTACGGGTTCGGCTTCGACCAGACCGGCCCCCCGGTGACCGAGGAGGGCCGCGGCTTCCACACCCCGCAGCACGAGTACCTGCTCGAAGTGCGGTTCCACCCGGCGGCGCTGCCCGCCCGCTGCTACCGGACGTGGCGGCCGGACGCGCAGACCGCGCTGAAGGACGCGGCGGACCTGCGCATGTCCAGCTACCACAGCGTGCACTTCATCGAGTTCGGCATGGCCGCGGGGTACCACGGCATCCGCTGGGAGTGGGACTAGCGCACCAGCAGGTCCAGCAGCCGGTCCAGCTCGGCGGCCGGGTCGGCGGTGAGGCCCGCGTGCACCGGGCCGGGCTGCACGATGGTGCTGCGCGGCGCGGTCAGCCAGCGGAACCGGGCGCCGGGCGGTTCGGCCGCGGCCTGGCCGGCCCGCTCGCCGCCGCAGCAGATCGCGTCCACGCCGGTGAGCGCGGTCCGCACGCCCGCCAGGTCGAGCGCGGCGTCCAGCGCGCGCAGCCGCGCCTCGTCCAGGTGGGTGCGGCAGGCGAGGTAGTCCAGGGCGCGGCAGTAGACCACGACGCCGACGTTCATGGCCTCGCCGCGCTCCAGCCGCGGCACGACGCGCAGCGCGGCGTACTCGAAGACGGTCCGCTCGCCCCGCCCGCCCACGTTCTGCGTGCTCACGCCGGGCCTCCGAGCCAGTCGGGGCGGTTCTGGCCGCGCCGGGAGACGGTGTCGGGGCGGTGGTCGCTGACCCGCAGCTCCGGCAGCCAGTCGCGGGGCTGGCCGGCGCGCTCCAGCAGGATGTCCACGTAGGCGTCGCGGACGTCCTGCGGCGTGCCGAAGCCGGGCTCGCCCTCCAGCCAGCGGTCGGGGACCAGGCCGGTGACCTCGCGCAGCAGCCCCTCGGTGAGCTGCGGCAGCAGCTCGGTCTCGGCCGCGGCCAGCTCCGTCGCGAACGGGGTGAGCACGTGGTCGTCGACGTCGTAGGGGCCGGCGAACAGCCGGGCGGCGTTGGCCCAGGCGTGGTGGAAGATCAGGCTGGCGCCGTGGTCGATCAGCCACACGTCGCCGTGCCACACCAGCATGTTGGGATTGCGCCAGCTGCGGTCGACGTTGCCGATGAACGCGTCGAACCACAGCACCCGCGAGGCGAAGCCGGCGTCGGGCCGCCAGCCGAGCGGGTCGAAGCCGAGCGAGCCGGGCAGGAAGTCGACCCCGAGGTTCCAGCCGGTGCTGGCCTTCAGCAGGTCCTGCACGTCGGGGTCGGGCTCGTGCCGGCCGATCACCGGGTCCAGGTCCAGCACGACCTGCGCGGGCACCCGCAGCCCGAGCCGGCGCGCCAGCTCACCCGCGATCACCTCGGCGATCAGGGCCTTGCGGCCCTGCCCGGCGCCGTGGAACTTCATCACGTAGGTGCCGAGGTCGTCGGCTTCGACGACACCCGGCAGCGAACCGCCCTCGCGCAAGGGCGTCACATAGCGAATCGCGGTCACATGGGGCAACACGCGGATCACGCTATCGGACGCGATGATGGATCCATGGAACTGGTCGATCTGACGATCCCGCTCGGCACCGGCATGCCCGTCTACCCCGGCGACCCGCAGGTGAGGATCGCCCCGGCGCTGACGACGGCGGCCGACGGCGTGAACCTGCAGCGCCTGCACCTCGGCTCGCAGTCGGGCACGCACGTGGACGCGCCCTTCCACATCGACGACGCGCTGCCGGGCCTGGAGGAGATGCCGCTCGAGCAGTTCACCGGGCCCGCCGTCGTCATGGACGTGCGCGGCCTGCCCCCGCGCGCGCTGATCGGGCCCCGGCTGCTGCCGCCCGGGCTGCGGCCGGGCGTGGTGCTGCTGATCGCCACCGGCTGGGCGGCGCACTGGGGGACCGAGGAGTACCTGGCGCACCCCTACCCGTCGCCGGAGACGGCCGAGGCGATCGTGGCGGCGGGGGTCCGCACGGTCGGCATCGACGCGCCGAGCGTGGACCGCACGCCGCCGCCCGGCGACCACTCGTTCTCGCTCGCCGCGCACCGGGTGCTGTGCGCCGCGCACGCCGTCATCGCCGAGAACCTGACCGGCCTCGACCGGCTGCTGGAGGCGCAGGCCGCCGGCGCGCGGATCGAGGTGTCGCTGTTCCCGATCCGCCTCGCCGGCGACGGCGCGCCGATCCGGGCCGTCGCCCGGCTCACATCCGCGCGATGACCTCGGCGGCGAACCGCTCCATCGTGCGGACCTTCAGCTCCAGGCCGGTGCCGTGCCTGGCCTTGTCCTCGGGGGACGCCAGCCACCACGGCGCGGCCATCGTCGCGGTGACGCCCCGGTCGGCCCACCTCTTGTACAGGTCGGCGCTCGGCATCGCCCCGATCGGGGCGACGACGTCCAGGTCGTCCAGGGTCCGGCCCTGCTCGGCCAGGAACCCGGCGAGGCGTTCCAGCAGCGCGCCGAGCTGCTCCTCGGAGTAGATGCGGTTGCCGATCCAGCCGTCGCCGATCCGCGCGGCGCGGCGGAGCGCCGCGTCGCTGTCGCCGCCGATGTAGACCGGCACCGGCTTCTCCGGGACGGGCGCGATGCTGAGCGGCCCGTAGTCGTAGTGGACGCCGTGGTGCTCGACCATGCCGCCCTTCCACAGCTCGCGGAGCGCCGGGATCATCTCGTCCAGGCGCTTGCCGCGGGTGTGGAAGTCCTGGCCGGTCTGCAGGAACTCGTCCTTGCACCAGCCGACGCCGACGCCGAGGGTCACCCGGTCGCCCGACAGGGCGGCCGCCGTCGACACCGACTTGGCGACGGTGAACAGGTCGCGGGCGGGCGCGATGTACACGTTCGGCGCGAACCGCACCCGCTCGGTGACCGCCGCCATCGCGCCGATCGTCACCCACACGTCCGGCCAGTGGGTGTCGGGCCGGTACGGCGGCGCGCCGGTGTCGCTGTAGGGGTAGGGCGCGTCGTAGTCGGTGTAGAAGATGTGGTCGGAGATCGCGACCGTGTCGTAGCCGAGCCGGTCGGCCGCCCGGGCGAGCCCGAGGAACTCGCCGGCGTCCACGAACGCCGCGCCGAGCCAGAACCGCACGCCGCGCCCCTCAGTCCTGGAACTCGGGGATGACCTTGGTGGCGAACATCTCCAGGTTCCGCTTGACGGTGTCCAGCGGCAGCACGCCCTGCTGGCCCTGCATGAACAGGCCGAACCACTCCAGGTCGGGCATCCGGTCCAGCATCCGCTGGATGCCGCGCTTGACGTCGTCGGGGGTGCCGAGCAGCGCCATCTCGACCTCGTTCATCCGCTTGAAGTCGCCCTTCTCCGGCGAGATCGGCTTGTGGCTGTCGTCCTCCTTCTTGCGCAGGACCTCCAGGTAGCCGAACGGGCCGAAGAACGACGCGAAGTCCTTCTGCATGCCCTTGCCGTAGGTGGCGATGGCCTCCTCGCGGGTGTCCGCCATCCCGACGATCTTCAGGATGCCGGTGTGCTCGCCGAGCTTGTAGTCCAGGCCGAGCTTGGCGCACTCGTCCTGGTAGAGCTTGGCCTTGGCGGCGTGGTCGTCGGGGTTGGGGGTGAACATCCACGGCAGGATGCCCTCCTGCGCGGCCCGGATGACCGACCGGTCCGACACCGTGAACGGCTGCCACAGCTCGGGGTGGGGGTTCTGGTACGGCTTGGGGCACACCGAGATCGACTGGATGACGCCGTCGTCGTCGATCTCGCCCGGGGCGCCGAAGGTCTTGGTCCACTCCTGCGCGGGCCAGCCCTCGATGCCGCTGAACGGCGCCGGGATCTCGTAGTCCAGCACCTCGCTCTTGTAGCGCAGCGAGTCCTGCTCCCACGCCATCTTCATGATCTTCAGTACTTCGCCGAAGACGTCGAAGTTGCGGTCGTCGGACTTGGAGCCGTCCGAGCGGGCCGCCGCCGCGTGCCAGCGCTGGCCGAGCACGTTCATCCACCGGTTCTGGTAGCCGCGCGCGACGCCGAGGCGGAGCCGGCCCTTGCAGAAGTGGTCCAGCAGCGCCACGTCCTCGGCGGCGCGGATCGGGTCCCAGGCGGGCAGCACCAGGCCGAGCGGGGCGAGCAGGATGCGCTCGGTGCGGGCGGCCAGGTCGGTGAGGAACATCAGCGGGTTCACCGAGAACTCGAAGCCCTCGGAGTGGAAGTGGTGCTCGGTCATCATCAGCGCGTCGAAGCCGACCTGGTCGGCGTGCACCGCGATCTCGCGGACCTCGTGCAGCAGCTTCTGGTACGACTCGACGTCCCGCCCGATCGGCCGCTTGGCCTTGGCGTTCTCCTCGGCCGCCCAGCCTGACCCGGGGATCTGCGGGTTGAGGAAGATGGAAAACTTCACGCGGACATCTCCTTGTCGATTTCGCCCAGCCATGCGTTGACGACGAGCAGGAACTCGGCCGGCCGCTCTGCGTGCAGCCGGTGCCCGCCGCCCGGCCAGACCTCGGCCTGAGAGGCGGGATGTTTGAACAGGCCGTTCTCCCAGGCGGCGGAGCCGGCCTGGGCGGCCGACCAGCACGACAGCACGGGGCGGTCGCGGCGGGCCAGGTAGGCCTCGGAGGCGGGGCGGACGCCGAACTGGCCCTCGCCCTCGTACATGCCCGGGAACGCCTGGGCGAGCGCCTGGGGCGCGGTTCCGAGGATCTTGCGGCGGTGCCACTCGCGCAGCCACGCGGGGGAGGCCGGGGTGTAGCACCAGGCGTCGTTGGCGAGCGCGGTGGCGTAGGGGTCGGTCCGCAGGCCCTCGTACATCGCCGGGAACAGCGCGGCGACCTCGACGGGCTGCCCGTAGCCGGGGTCGACGCAGACCAGGGCCCGCACCCGGCCGGGGTGCTCGACGGCGAGCGCGCTCACCACCAGCGCGCCGAGCGAGTGGCCGAACGCCACGACCCGCTCGACGCCGAGGCGGTCCAGCAGCCGGACGAGGTCATCGGCCATGTCCTGGGGGCGGTAGCCGGTCTCGGGGGCCGAGGAGTAGCCGTGGCCGCGCAGGTCGGGGGCGATGACGCGGCGCCGGGACGCCAGGTCGGGGATGTGGAACGACCAGTCGGCGGAGTCGGCGCCGTAGCCGTGCACGAGCAGCAGGGGGTCGCCGGCGGGGCTCGCGGGGGCGTCGTCGGTATAGAACAGACGCACCTGTGCAAGGTCTGCGAACGCCATGGGCCTCCTCCCCGCCGGGCTTGCCGAACAAGCGCACGCTACATCAAATGAGCAGGACCGAGCAATCGCTTGGTTAACTCATTAGGGTGTGACGCGTGTCGCCCGTCGAGAGGAGCCACCGGGATGCGGCTGGGAATCACGATGTTCATGACCGACCGGACCGTCCAGGCCCATGACCTGGCGCGGGAGGCCGAGGCGCGCGGCTTCGCCTCGCTGTACGTGCCCGAGCACACCCATATCCCGGTCTCCCGCGAGACCCCGCCGCCGACCGGGGTGGACACCCTGCCGGAGGAGTACGGGCGGATGCCCGACCCGCTGGTCGCGCTCGCCGCGGCGGCGGCGGTGACCGGGCGGATCGTCCTCGGCACCGGCGTGTGCCTGCCCGCGCAGCGCGACCCGATCGTCACCGCCAAGGCCGTCGCGACGCTGGAGCGGCTCGCCCCCGGCCGGTTCAGGCTCGGCGTCGGCTACGGCTGGAACGTGGAGGAGGCCGCCGACCACGGCGTGCCCTGGAAGCGGCGGCGCGCGATGACGCGCGAGCACGTGCTCGCCATGCGCGAGCTGTGGACGGCCGAGCAGGCCTCGTTCAAGGGCGAGTTCGTGGACTTCGCGGCGTGCTGGTCCTGGCCGAAGCCGACCGCGCGCATTCCGGTGCTGGTCGGCGGCGCGGCCGGGCCGACCCTGTTCGCGCACATCGCCGAGTACGGCGACGGCTGGATCCCGATCGGCGGCGCCGGCATCCGCGAGGCGCTGCCCGCGCTGCGCGCCGCCTGCGCGGCGGCCGGGCGCGCCATGGTGCCGGTCGTCCCGTTCGGGACGCTGCCCACCGCGCGCAAGCTGGACTACTACGCCTCGCTCGGCATCGAGGAGGTCGTGCTGCGCGTCCCGCCGGGGACCCGCGATGAGGTGCTGCCCGTCCTGGACGGGTACGCGCGCGCCTTCCTGTGACGGCGCGGCCTGTGCCGGCTCAGCGGACCATCCGGAAGCACATGAAGGCCGGGAACCGGTAGTAGAGCCCCTTGCCCGACTTCACCGCGCCCATGATGAGGACCACGTACTGGACGACCATGTGGAAGAGGAAGACCGGCACGACCAGCAGTATGGGCACGGGGTTGTCGATGGCGATGGCGATCGGGACCAGCACGATGAGCGGCACGAACATCTGGATGAACAGCGTGATCTGGTAGTTCAGCGACTGCGCGGCGTGGAAGCGCGTGAACGGCGACTCGTTCTTCTTCACGAAGTAGATGACCAGGGGCGCCAGGAAGCCGACCAGCAGCGTGCCGAGGTAGGCGAACAGGGCCCAGGTGATCTCGTCGCTTCCCTGCCGCGGCGGCGGCTGCCCCTCGGGCCCCTGCTCGCCGAAGGGCCCGTATCCGGGCGGCGGGCCGTACCCGGGCGGCGGCCCATAACCGGGCGGCGGCCCGTAGCCGGGGGCCTGCCCGTAGGGCTGGTCGTAGGGAGGAGGCCGATCATCGCCATCTTGTGTCGGCGGGACCCAGTTCGTCACTATCGTGCTCCTCGAGCCTGTGGAAGATCTCGCAGGAATCTACCGCGTACCGGGCTGGAGGGCCGATGGCCGCAGGCGAGGCGTTGCACCCGGACGATCCCGAGCGGATCGGTTCCTACACTCTGCTCGGCAGGCTCGGCGCGGGCGGGCAGGGCATCGTCTACGCCGCCCGCGGCCCGGCCGGGGAGACCGTCGCGGTCAAGCTGCTGCGCAGCGGGTTCGGCGACGACCGGGACGCGCGGGCGCGGTTCCTGCGCGAGCTGGAGACCGCCAAGCGGGTCGCGCGGTTCTGCACGGCGGCGGTGCTGGACGCCGACGTGGCGGGCGACCGGCCCTACATCGTCAGCGAGTACGTGGACGGGCCGTCACTGCAGGCGGTCGTCCGCGACCAGGGCCCGCGCGGCGGCGGCGCGCTGGAGCGGCTCGCGGTCGGCACCGCCACCGCGCTCGTCACCATCCACCAGGCCGGGGTGGTGCACCGCGACCTCAAGCCGCACAACGTGCTGCTGGGCTCCGACGGCCCCCGCGTCATCGACTTCGGCATCGCCCGCGCCCTGGACGGGGTGACGCTCACCGCCAGCGGCGTCGTCGGCACGCCCGCCTACATGGCGCCCGAGCAGCTGTCGGGGGAGCGCGCGGGGCCGCCCGCCGACGTGTTCGCCTGGGCGGGCACGATGGTGTTCGCCTCCTGCGGGCGGCCGCCGTTCGGCGACGACAACATGCCCGCGGTGATCGGCCGCATCCTGCACGGCACGCCCGAGCTCGGCGGGCTGGCCGGGCCCCTGCGCGACCTCGCCGCGCGCTGCCTGGACAAGGACCCTGCGCGGCGCCCGGCCGCGTCCGAGGTGCTGCGCGCCCTGCTCGGCGAGCAGGCGCCGCAGGGGGACGGCACCCTGCCGCCCGCCACGCTGCTGGCCGGCGCGGCCGTCGCCGAGCAGCCCCCGACCGCCCCGCCGTTCGCGCAGCCGACGGTGCGGCAGCACGCGTACCCGCCCGCCGAGCCGGCGCGGCGGGAACCGGCGCGGCGCAACACCGGCACCGTCGTCGCGGTGTCGGCCGCCGTGATCGCGGTCGCGGCGGCCGTCGTGGTGGCGGTGCTCGCGCTGAAGGGGTCGCAGGCGAAGGACGAGCCCAAGGCGGCCGCGGCCCCACCGTCGTCCCCGCCCGCGTCCTCGCCGGCGCCGGCCTCCGCGCCCCCGGCTTCGACGCCGTCCGAGGCCACGTCGGACCCCGCCGCGCCGCCGGGCTTCTCGGCGGCCTACGCGGGCCGGTGGGGCGGGCAGGTCAAGCAGAACGACGGGAAGGTCTTCCCCGTCGACCTGACCCTGCCCGCCGGGGCGCGGCAGGGCGCGGTCACCTATCCGACGTTCGGCTGCACGGGGACGCTGACCCTGATCAACGACGCCGCCGGGGCACTGACGGTGCGCGAGAACATCACCACCGGCCGCTGCGTGCCGGTCGGGCTGATCACGCTGACCCCGGCGGGGGCGGGCGCCGTCACCTTCAACTACTCCGCGACGTCCAAGGGCCGCACCTGGGCGGTGATCGGCCCGCTCACCCGCCGCTAGCATTCTTCACGATCCAGGGTGAGGCGGGCGGGGGCGGACATGTCGGTCGGTGAAGCGCTGCGCCCGGACGATCCGGTCCGGCTCGGGTCCTACCGGCTGACCGGCCGGCTCGGCGAGGGCGGCCAGGGCGTGGTGTACCGGGCCGAAGCACCGGGTGGCGGCCCGGTGGCGGTCAAGCTGCTGCGCACCGGCCTGGAGCCGGGCTCGGAGGCGCGGGCGCGGTTCCTGCGGGAGCTGGACGCCGCCAAGCGCGTCGCGCGGTTCTGCACGGCGGCCGTCCTGGACGCCGACGTCGACGGTGCCCAGCCGTTCATCGTCAGCGAGTTCGTGGACGGGCCGTCGCTCAGCCAGGTCGTGCGCGCCGAGGGGCCGCGCAGCGGCGGCGCGCTGGAGCGGCTCGCGGTCGGCACCGCCACCGCGCTCGCGGCCATCCACCAGGCGGGCATCGTGCACCGCGACTTCAAACCGCACAACGTGCTGCTCGGGCCGGACGGCCCCCGGGTCATCGACTTCGGCATCGCCCGCGCGCTGGACGGCGCCACCATCACCGCCGACGGGATGATCGGCACGCCCGCCTACATGGCGCCCGAGCAGGTGGCGGGGGAGCGCGCGGGACCGCCCGCCGACGTGTTCGCCTGGGGCTCGACCGTGGTCTTCGCCGCCTGCGGGCGGCCGCCGTTCGGCAGCGACGCGCTGCACGCGGTGCTGCTGCGCATCCGCGACGGCGAACCCGATCTCGGCGGGTTGACCGGTGCGCTCGGCGCGCTGGTGGCGCGCTGCCTGGACAAGGACCCGGCGCGGCGTCCGAAGGCCGCCGAGGTGCTGCGCGCCCTGCTCGGCGAGGAGGCGCCGCCCGCGCTCGTCGCGCCGGCGCCGGCTCCGCCCGCGCGGCGGCGGCGCGGGAAGCGCGTGGCCGTGGCGGCGGCGGGAACGATCGCCGTGGTCGCCGCCGCGGCGGGCGTCGTCCTGATGGACCAGGACGACGCCGCGCCTCCCAAGCCCCGGCCAGCGGTGCACTCCCCGGCGCCGCTGCGCTTCCCCGAGAAGTTCGCGGGGAAGTGGAAGGGGACGTTGGAGCAGAGCAACGGCACGAAGCTGACGGTGTCGCTCGTCCTGCCCGCCGGGGAGGCGCGCGGCCGGGTCAGCTACGCCAAGCAGCGCTGCTCGGGCGTGGCGACGCTGGTCAAACAGGGCCCGGAGGCCCTGACGTTGCACGAGGAGATCACCGTCAGGGCCGACCGGTGCGTCGACTCCGGGACCATCCTGCTGTCCCGGCAGGCGGCCGGCCGGATGGGGTTCAGCTACTTCGGCCGCGAGAACGGCAGGACGTGGGCGGTCGCCGGGACGCTCAGCCGAAGATGACGACCGAGCGGGCGACCGCGCCGGAGCGCACGTGCGCGACGGCCTCGTTGATCTGGTCCAGCGGGACGCGCTCGCTGACCAGCCCGGCCAGGTCCAGCCGGCCGCGCCGGTACAGGTCGGCCAGCAGCGGCAGGTCGCGCGCGGGGTTGGCGTCGCCGCCCTGGGTGCCCATGAGGCGCCGCGACCCGAACAGCTGCCCCGGCGGGATCTGCAGGTCCTGGCCGGCGGCGGGGCTGCCGACCATGACCGTCGTGCCGCCCGGCTGCGTCGCCGCGAACGCCTTGGTCAGCACCTCGGGGACGCCGGTGACGTCGAAGGCGTAGTCGGCGCCGCCGCGCACGATCGCGCCGACCTGCTTCGGCAGGTCGTCGGCGAGCACGGTGTGCGTGGCGCCGAACCGCTCGGCGAGCTCCAGCTTGGCCTCGTTGACGTCGGCGGCGATGATCGTGGTGGCGCCGGCCAGCACCGCGCCCTGGATCACGTTCAGCCCGACGCCGCCGCAGCCGACGACCAGCACGCTCGCGCCCGGCTCGACCCGGGCGGTGTTCAGCACCGCGCCGACGCCGGTGACGACGCCGCAGGCGGTGAGCGCGAGCAGGTCCAGCGGCGCGTCCGGGCCGACCTTGACGCACATCGCCTCGTTCACGACGGTCTTCTCGGCGAACGAGCCGATGCCGATGTAGGGGCGGACGACCTCGCCGCCGGCCGACAGCCGGGTCGAGCCGTCGGCCATCAGGCCCATGATCGCGGTCATCCGGGCCTTGCCGCTGCACAGGTGCACCCGGCCGCGCACGCAGTTGCGGCAGCGCCCGCACGGCCCGTTCATCGCGATGACGACGTGGTCGCCCGGCTTCACCGAGGCCACCCCGGGGCCGACCGCCTCGACCACGCCGGCGCTCTCGTGGCCGAGGACGCACGGCAGGTGCGTCACGACGGGGCTCTTGCCGTCGATGGCCTTCAGGTCCGAGCCGCACACGCCGGAGGCGGCGATCCGCACCAGCACCTCGCCGGCCGCCGGGGCGGCGACCGCCACCTCGGTGACCTGCAGGGGAGCGCCGAACTCCCGCAGCAGCGCCGCCCGCATCGTCGTGGTCGTCACGTCGTCAGCCCTCCGTGGTGCACGCGTCCGGAACGGGATCACGCTAACAGCAAGCACTTGCTTGGTCGAGGGGGAGAGTCGCCAGATCAGGCCGTTGACAGTCCCGCGCCACCGAACCTACGCTCCAGCCCAAACGAGCGCTAGGTTTGTATCGCCTGGAGGCGGCATGACGACGTCCACCCCCTTCCGCGTCCTCGCCCTCGGCCTCACGGCCGCCCTGGCGGCGTCCTGCGCCACCGGCAAGGGGGCGGCGGGCGGCGGCTCGGCCGGGGTCACCGCCTCCTCGATCAAGGTCGGCGGGGTGCTCACCGTGACCAGCCCGACCGGCTACTCCACCGGCGGCGCCGAGCTCGGCGCCAAGGCCCGGTTCGCCCGCGCCAACGCCGAGGGCGGCGTGCACGGCCGCAGGATCGACTTCGTCGGCGCCGAGGACGACGGCATGTCCCCCGACAAGGGCGCGGCCGCCGCCCGCAAGCTGGTGCAGAAGGAGAAGGTGTTCGCGCTGCTGCCGGTCAGCGCGCCGCAGTTCGGCGGCGCGGAGTTCCTGGAGCAGCAGAAGGTGCCCTGGTTCGGCTGGGCGACCGGGCCGTTCTGGTGCGGCAAGGCGACCGCGTTCGGCTTCAACGGCTGCCTCGCGCCGAAGCCCGGCCAGCAGACGCAGACCTGGTGGGGCAACCAGGTCGCCGCGCAGCTCGGCGGCGGCAAGGGGAAGACGGCCTGGATCCAGGCGACCGACTCGACCGCCAGCAAGTACGGCCTCACCACGATCGGCAGGTCGTTCACCGCCGCCGGGTTCACCCTCGCCGGCACCTCGGCCGCGCTGCCCGCGCAGGCCCCGCCGCAGGACTGGTCCCCCTACGTCAACAAGATCATGAAGAGCGCGGGCGGGAAGGCCCCCGACGTGCTGGTGTCGGTGATGGCGGGCGGCAAGTTCAACTCCGGCCTCTACGCCGCGCTGAAGCAGGCCGGGTTCACGGGCCTCATCACCGACGCGACGTCCTACGACCCGAAGGCCGTCGCCGACCCGCAGGCCCGCAAGGCCCTGGACGGCGTCTACGCCGCGCCGCAGTTCGAGCCGTACGAGTCCGATCTGCCGGAGATCGCCCAGATGAAGACCGACCTGCAGAAGGTCGGCGCGTCCCTGGACCAGCACGCCGCGACCGGCTACTGGTCGGCCGACGTGTTCCTGAAGATGCTGGAGAAGACCGGCAAGGACCTCACCCGCGACTCCTTCCTGAAGGCGGCCGACGCCTTCAGCTACGAGAACAAGGGCTTCGGCCGGATCAGCTACCCCGCCGCCAAGACCGCCTCCAACGGCTGCGGCGCGCTGGTGCGGCTGCAGAACGGCGGGTTCACCGTCGCCCAGCACCTCAAGTGCTTCGACAACACCACCCTCTGAGCCCGTGGAGCTCCTCGGCTACGTCCTGAGCGGCCTGGTCACCGGCGCGATCTTCGCGCTGCTGGCCGCCGGGCTCACGCTGTCCTACTCGGCGACCGGTGTGTTCAACTTCGCGCACGGCGCCATCGGGTTCCTGGTCGCGCTGGTGTTCTTCGAGCTGACCGCCGGCGCCGGCTGGCCGGTGTGGCTCGCCGGACCCGTCGCGGCCGGGGTGCTCGCGCCGCTGCTCGGCTACGCGCTGCACCGGCTGATGTTCCGCGGCCTCGCGCGGTCCGGCGAGACGGCGCAGATCGTCGCCACCATCGGGCTGACGATCGCGCTGCCCGCGCTCGGCCTGTGGACGGTGGACGTGCTGGTGGAGACGTTCGGCGCGGACCTGCCGAAGGTCACCGAGGGCGCGGCGGCGCGCGGCCTCGGCCCCCGCCCGGTGCACACCTGGCACCCGCTGTCCGGCGTCACCCTGGACTCCGACCAGGTCACCACGTTCGTGCTGGCGGTGCTCGCCGCCGCCGCCCTGTGGGCGCTGCTGCGGCACACCCCGCTCGGGCTGCGGATGCGCGCCACCGTTGACGGCCGCGACCTGGCGTGCCTGCGCGGCGTCGACGCGGACGCGGCCTCGGCGCAGGCGTGGATGCTGAGCGCCGCGCTCGCCGGGCTCGCCGGCGTCCTCGCCGTGCCCGCGCTCGGCCTGGACGCCAACGCGTTCACCGTGCTGCTGTTCGCCTCGGCGACCGCCGCCGTCTTCGGGCGGCTGCGCTCCATCCCGGTCAGCTTCGCCGCCGGGCTCGCGCTCGGCGTCGTGCAGAACCTGGTCGCCGGATACGCCGACTTCGCCGAGAAGGTCACCGGGTTCCGCACCGCCGTCCCGGCGATCCTGCTGTTCGGCGGGCTGCTCGTCCTCGGCCGGGCGCGGGGCCGCGCCGCCGGGTCCATCGCCGAGGACGCGCCGCCGCCCGACCACCTGGCCGGCCTGCCCCGCTGGCGGCGCGCGCTGCCCTGGGGCGTGGCGCTCGCCGCGCTGCTGGCGTGGACGTGCACCCGCGGCCCGGACGACTACTGGGCCGGCCTCGTCGCGCAGGGCCTGGTCCTCGCCCTGGTCTTCTGCTCGTTCGTCGTGGTCACCGGCCTCGGCGGAATGGTCAACCTGGCGCAGGCCACCTTCGCCGCCCTCGCCGCGCTCGCGGCGGGCCTCGCCTTCAGCAAGGGCCTGCCGTTCCCGCTCGCGCTGCTCATCGGCGTGCTCGCCGCCGTCGCCGCCGGGGTGCTCGTCGCGCTGCCCGCGCTGCGCCTCGGCGGGCGCGTCCTCGCCCTCGCCACCCTCGCGCTCGCGCTGCTGGCCGACCAGGTGCTGTTCCAGATCGACGCGTTCTCCAACGGGACGGTCGGCTGGAAACTGCCCGCGTTCTCGCTCGGGTTCGCCGACACCACCGACGCGCGGGTGCGGATCGTGCTGCTGCTCGCGCTCATCGGGCTCGTCGCGCTGCTGGTGCGCAACCTGGAACGCTCCGCCTCCGGCCGCGCCGTGCTCGCCGTGCGCTCCGCGCCCGCCGCCGCGCAGGCGGCCGGCATCTCCGCCACCCGCGCCAAGATCACCCTGTTCGCGCTGGCGTCCGGCATCGCCGGGCTCGGCGGCGTGCTGTACGCGACCTTCAACGGCCAGATCACCGCGACCGACCTGCCCGCCCTCACCGGCTTCGTGTGGCTCGCCGTGGTGGTGCTGCAGGGCGTGCGGCGGATCGGCGGCGCGGTGCTCGGCGGCCTGGTCATGGCGCTGTTCCCCGAGGTCCTCGGCTACGTCACCGACTCCCAGTACGTCGGGATGATCCTGTTCGGGCTCGGCGGCATGGTGCTGGCCCGCCACCCCGACGGCGTCCTCGCCCAGTTCGCCGGGCTGCGCCACCACCTTCAGCACCGGCGCCGCCGCGCCCGGCCCGAGCCGATCGCCCCCGCCGCCGAGGCGGGCGAGGGCGTGCTGCGCCTCGAAGGCGTGGTCGCGGGCTACGGCGACGCCACCGTGCTGCGCGGCGTGGACCTCGCCGTCCCGGCGGGCACGGTCGTCGCGCTGCTCGGCGCCAACGGGGCGGGCAAGTCCACCGCCTGCGCCGTCGCCGCCGGCGTGCTGCGGCCCGCCGCCGGGCGCGTCCTGCTGGACGGCGCCGACGTCACCGCCCTGCCCCCGCACCGCCGCGCCCGCGACGGCCTCTATCTCGCGCCCGAGGGACGCGGGGTGTTCCCCGCCCTCACCGTCGAGGAGAACCTCACGCTCTGGCTGCCGTCCGCCGCCGACCGCGCGCAGGTCTACCGGCGGCTGCCGCGCCTCGCCGAACGCCGCGCCGTCGCCGCCGGGGCGCTGTCGGGCGGCGAGCAGCAGATCCTCGCGCTCGCCCCGGCCCTGGTGCGGCCGCCGCGGGTGCTGATCGCCGACGAGCCGTCGCTCGGCCTCGCGCCGCGCGTCGTCGCGCAGGTCTTCGAGCTGTTCGGCGAGCTGCGCGACCGCGGCGTCGCGCTGCTGGTGGTGGAGGAGAAGGCGAGCGAGGTGCTCGCCCTCGCCGACACCGTCGCGTTCATGAGCCTCGGCCGCATCACCTGGTCCGGCGCCCGCGCCGAGGTCGACCAGGACACGCTGACCTCGGCTTATCTCGGACTGGCGGACAAAGGCGCCGACCGGCGAAGCCGCCCTCTTGCCACGGGGGGCGCGGGGGGACATCCCCCCGCGAACGACAGATCGGGGGACCGGTGATCGAGGTCGCGGACGTCCAGGTGCGGTTCGGCGGCGTGCACGCGCTGGCGGGCGTCGGCTTCGCCGTGCCGGAGGGGCAGACCTGCGGGGTGATCGGCCCGAACGGCGCCGGCAAGACCACCCTGTTCGACGTCGTCACCGGGCTGCGCCGCCCCACCTCCGGGACCGTCCGGCTGCGCGGCGAGGACGTGACGGCGGCCGGCGCGGTGCGGCGCGCGCGGCTCGGCGTGCGCCGCACCTTCCAGCGCCCGCAGGTGTTCGGGCGGCTCACCGTGCTCGACAACGTGCTCGCCGCGATGGAGTGGCGCGGCGGCGGGGGCGGCCTCGCCGCCGACCTCGTCGGCTGGCGCGGGCGCCGCCGCCTGGAGCACGCGCGCCGCGACCGCGCCGCCGAGGCCCTGGACCGCTGCGGGATCGGCGGCCTGCGCGACTCCTACGCCGCCGACCTGCCGATCGGGCAGCGGCGCATGGTCGAGCTGGCCCGCGCCATCGCCGACGACCCGGCCGTGCTGCTGCTGGACGAGCCGACCTCCGGGCTGGACGCGGCGCAGGCCGAACGGTTCGCGTCGGTCGTCGCCGGGCTGGACGCCACCGTGCTGCTGGTCGAGCACGACGTCGGCTTCGTCATGGCCGCCTGCGAGCGCATCGTCGTGCTGGACCTCGGCCGCGTCATCGCCGACGGGCCGCCCGCCGCCGTCCGCGCCGACCCCGCCGTCCGCGCGGCCTACCTCGGCTGAGTGCCCGATACGGCCCCGGAATGTCACCGCGGATGGCGATAATCCCAGCGTGACCGAAGAGGAAGCAGAGCTGCGCGAGCAGCTCGAGGAGAACGTCCGCAGCGCGCTCGCCCGTGGTGAGTCCGACATCGACCAGATCGTCGAGGAGGCGGTCGAGTACTTCGATGACGAGGAGCTGTCCGAGAACCTCGTCCGCGAGGTGGCCGCCGCCGGGCTCGCGTCCTATCGCGTCGAGCAGCGCGGCTGGACGGGGATGCTGGACGCCGAGCGGCTCCTCGCGGCGTTCCGCGACCTGGACGCGGCCGGCATCGTGGCCCGCGCGGACTTCACCTGCTGCCAGACCTGCGGCTTCACCGAGATCGGCGCCGAGCGGCCCGCGGGGGAGGAGCCGCGCGGGTTCGTCTTCTGCCACGGCCAGGACGTGGACGGCGCGATCGAGGGGCACGGCGTGTACCTGGCCTTCGGCACCTTCCAGGAGGACGGGGACGTCGTCGCAATCGCCGAGCAGGTGATCGTGGCCCTGCACCGGCGGGGACTGGCGGCCAAGTGGTACGGCAATGTGAACAAGCGCATCCACGTCCCGCTCACCTGGCGGCGTCGTCTTCCCGCCGCGGAGGCGGAGGGCGCGCCTCTGCGCGTGCGGCACTACGACCGGACCAGGAACACCCCGGACGAAGACCTCCCCATGGACTTCGAGACCTGCCGCGGCCTGCTCTACGACCTGGTTCCCGCGGACGGCAACTTCATCGTCTGCGAAAGCCGTTCCGGCGCGGTCGTCCAGGGCGCCTGGGAGAGCGGCCCGGCGCGGTTCTGGATGGAGACCCTGGACCAGGAGGCCGAGTGCTCGTACGGCCGCCACGTCACGCTCGACGAGGCCGCCGAGGTCATCCGTGTCCTCGCCGAGGAGGACCGGGTGACGCTGGCCGATCTCGGCGAGCTGGAGACCGTCGCCTGGCCGGCGGCCCCGATCCCGTGACCGGGAAGGGCGCCCCTACCGGGAGAACACGTTCTAGAATCCAGTTCGGCTAGAAACCTGGAGGCGGGATGAGCGGGGCCGAGGCGGTCATGCGGCGGGACTTCGCCGCGCGGGAGCGGCACGCGCCCGACGAGGCGCAGGTGGCGGCGCTCACCGGGCTGGCCGCCCGGGTGCGCGAGCTGACCGAGGCCGTCGTGCACACGGACGTCGACCCGGCCGAGGCGGACGCGGTCGCCGCCGAGATCGCGGCGCTCACCGCGCGGCTCACCGCGGCCCGCCGGGAGCACCCGCCGGTCGCCGCGCTCGGCGCCGACGGGAGGCTCCGCCATCTCGCCAACCCCGTCAGCGGCGAGCTGAACCCGATCGCGCCGCCGGTGCTGCTGGAGATCGTGCCGGACGGCGGCGGCGTCCGCGCCGAGTTCACCTTGAGCGACGTCTACGAGGGGCCGCCGTCGTTCGTGCACGGCGGCGTCTCGGCGCTGATCCTGGACCAGCTGCTCGGCGCGGCCGCCGCCGTCAACGGCACGCCCGGCATGACCGCGACGCTGGAGCTGCGCTACCGGCGGCCGACGCCGCACGGCGTCCCGCTGACGGCCGAGGCGAAGGTGTCCCGGGTGGACGGCCGCAAGACCTACGTGGACGCCGCCATCACGGGCCCGGACGGGAAGGCCACGGTACAGGCCACCGCGATGTTCGTGATGCCACAGGGCTGAGGCCCGGCAGCAGCGCGAGGGCGGTGAGGCTGATCGCGGCGGCGGCGACCATCATCGCCGAGATCGCCCATGCGCCGTAGTCGTGCAGCAGCCAGGTCGCCAGCAGGGGCGCCGGCCCGCCCGCGATGAGCGAGGTGAGCTGGAACCCGACGCCCGACCCGGCGTAGCGCAGCCGGGCCGGGAAGACCTCGGCGATGATCGCGGGCATCGGCCCGCACTGCACCGAGTGGGTGAGCTGCGCGACGATCGCCGTCGCGAACACGACCTGCGGCACCCCGCTGCCGAGCAGGGCGAAGTAGGGGAACGCGGCCAGCGCCAGCAGCACCGAGCCCGTCGCGTAGACGCGGCGCCGCCCGAGCCGGTCGCCGAGATGCCCGAAGTAGGGGACCGCGACCAGCTCCACCGCGGCCGCCGCCGTCACCGCGCCGAGCGCGACGCCGAGCGAGTCCTCCAGGTAGACGAGCGCGAACGAGGTGAAGATGTAGAACGGCATCTGCTCCGAGCAGCGCAGCAGCGCGCACAGCACGATCCGCCCGGGGTAGCGCCGGAGGACCTCCAGCACCGGCGCCCGCGCCACCTCGCCGCGCCGCACCACCTCGGCGAACTGCGGCGTCTCGGCGACCCGCAGCCGGACCCACAGCCCGATGCCGACGAGCACCAGGCTGAACAGGAACGGCAGCCGCCAGGCCCACGCGGTGAACGCGTCGTGCGCGGTGAGGGCGAGCGCGGTCATCGCGCCGGTGCCGAGGATCAGCCCGATCGGCACGCCGATCTGGGGCAGGCTCGCCATCAGCCCGGCGCGCCGCCGGTCGCCCCACTCCATGGACAGCAGCACCGAGCCGCTCCATTCGCCGCCGACCGCGACGCCCTGCACGAGGCGCAGCACGACGAGCAGCACCGGCGCCGCCACGCCGATCGTCCGAGTGCCCGGCAGCACCCCGATCAGCGCGCTGGACACGCCCATCAGCACCAGGGTGACGATGAGCGTGGCCTTGCGGCCGAGCCGGTCGCCCCAGTGCCCGAAGATGACCGCGCCGACCGGGCGGGCCGCGAACCCGGCCGCGTAGGTGCCGAGCGCCGACAGGGTGCCGGCGTACCGCCCGGCGCCGGGGAAGAAGACGTCCTTGAAGACGACGGCCGCGGCGGTGTTGTAGAGGAAGAAGTCGTACCACTCGATCGACGTGCCGACCACGCTCGCCAGCGCGGCCCGCCGCCGTTCGTCCAGGGGCATGCGGGAACCTCTCGTGAGCCGCCCCCGCGTCCCGGCAGAGGGTGACTACCCGCGCACGCCCGGTTTCGAACTCAGGTGAACAGCTGGCCGCCGTTGACGTCGATGGTCGCGCCGGTCGTGGCCCTGGCCTGGTCGGAGGCGAGGAAGAGGACCGCGCGGGCGACGTCCTCCTCGGTCGCGATGCGGCGCAGCGCCATGGCCGCCACGTCGCGGGTCCGGACCTCTTCGAAGGTGGCGCCCTCGGCCTCGGCGCGGGCGCGCATCCAGTCGTCCAGGACGTCGCCGGCGATCCAGCCCGGCGCCACGCAGTTCACCCGGACGCCCGCCGGCCCGAGCTCGCCCGCCAGGCAGTGCGACAGCAGGTGGACGGCGGCCTTCCCGGCGGCGTAGTCCGAGCGCCCGGCGTATCCGGTGCGGCTGGACATCGAGGTGATGTTGACGATCGAGCCCGCGCCGGCGGCCACCATGTGCGGGGCGAAGTGGCGGCAGGCGAGCAGCGTCCCGTAGGCGGCGGTCTCGACGGCCGCGCGCCACTGCTCCAGGTAGGCGTCGTCCATGTCCAGCACGTTCTTGCGGTGGGTGCCGGGGAAGGCCGCGTTCACCAGGACGTCGACCCGGCCGAACCGGTCGATCGTCGCGGCGGCCAGCCGGCGCACCTGATCGGGGACGGCCACGTCCGTCGGCACGGCGAGCGCCTCGCGTCCTTCGCGCCGCACCGCGTCCGCGATCGCGTCGAGGCCGTCCTTGCCGCGCGCGGCGACGACCACGTCCGCGCCCTCGCGCGCCGCCAGCACCGCGAGGGTCCGGCCGAGGCCGGGACCGGCGCCGGTGATGACGGCGACCTTGCCCTGGAGCATCATGGGCGCTAGCGTACCAAGCGGTCGCTAGGTTGGTTCTCTGCGGAGGTCGTGTGGATCTCACCTTCACCCCACGGCAGCGCGCGTTCCGCGCCGAGGTCCGGGCATGGCTCGCCGAGCACGTGCCCGCGGACCCGCTGCCCTCGATGGACACCGCCGCGGGCTTCGCCCGGCACCGGGAGTGGGAGCGCACGCTCGCCGGGGCCGGGCTGGCGGCGGTCTCCTGGCCGCGGGAGTACGGCGGGCGCGGCGCCGATCTCATCGACTGGCTGATCTTCGAGGAGGAGTACTGGGCGGCCGGCGCGCCGGGCCGGGTCACCCAGAACGGGATCTTCCTCCTGGCCCCGACGCTGCTCGCCTACGGCACCGAGGAGCAGAAGCGGCGGCACCTGCCGCGCATGGTCCGCGCCGACGACGTCTGGGCGCAGGCCTGGTCCGAGCCGGAGGCCGGCAGCGACCTGGCCGCGCTGCGCGCGACCGCCGCCCCCGACGGCGACGGCTGGCGGCTGAACGGCCAGAAGACCTGGAGCTCGCGCGCGGTCCACGCCGACTGGTGCTTCGGGCTGTTCCGCAGCGATCCCGGATCCGAGCGGCACCGCGGCCTCACCTACTTCATGCTGCCGCTGGACAGCGACGGGGTGACCGTCCGGCCGATCGCGCAGCTGGACGGCGAGGCCGGATTCGCCGAGATCTTCTTCGACGACGTGTTCGTCCCCGCGGACGGCGTCCTCGGCGGGATCGGGCAGGGCTGGAAGGTCGCGATGGCCACCACCAGCTCCGAGCGCGGCCTGACGCTGCGCAGCCCCGGCCGCTTCATGGCCACCGCCGACCGGCTGCTGGAGCTCGCCCGCGACAGCGCCGACCAGGCCCTGCGCGACGCCGCCGTCCAGGCGTGGTCCGACAGCGAGGCCTACCGGCTGCACACCTTCCAGGCCGCCGCGCGCCTCGCCGAGGGGGCGGAGCTCGGCGCGGCCTCCAGCCTGATGAAGGTGTTCTGGTCCGAGCTGGACCTGCGGATGCACGAGCTGGCGCTGGACCTGCTCGGCCCGGACGCGCCGCTCGCCGGCCGCTGGCTGGACGGCTTCCTGTTCGCGCTCGCCGGCCCCATCTACGCCGGCACCAATGAGATCCAGCGCAACATCATCGCCGAACGCGTCCTGGGGCTGCCACGATGAGGTTCTCGTTCACCGAAGACCAGCGCGCGCTCGCCGGGGCCGTCCGCGAGGTGCTGGAGAAGACCTGCCCGCCCGAGGCGGTGCGCTCGGGCCCCCGGCCCGGCCCCGGCTGGCGGGCGCTCGCCGAGGTCGGGCTGCTCGGCGCGCACGTCCCCGAGCAGTACGGCGGCCTCGGCCTCACCCCGCTGGACACCGTGCTGGCGTTCGAGGAGACCGGCCGGTGCGCGGTGCCGGGCCCGCTGGTGGAGACGGCCGTCGCCGCGCCGCTGCTGGTCCCGGCCGCGCGGCTCGCCGAGATCGCCGCCGGGACGCTGGTCGTCTCGGTCGCGAGCCCGTACCTGCCCGACGCCGACCTGGCCGACCTGCACGTGGTCGGCGCACTGGTCGCACCGCACGGTGAGCTGGACCTCACCCCGCACCCGTCCGTCGACGCCACCCGGCCGCTGACGGCCGCGCCCGGCGACTGGACGTCGCCCGCGCTCGACCACGCCGCGCTCGCCACCGCCGCGCAGCTGCTCGGCCTCGGCCGCCGGCTGCAGGAGGAGGCCGTCGGGTACGCCGGGCAGCGCCGCCAGTTCGGCAAGGTCATCGGCTCGTTCCAGGCGGTCAAGCACCAGCTCGCCGACGTGGCGGTCGCGCTGGAGTTCGCCGCGCCGCTCGTCTACCGCGCCGCCTACGCGCTCGCGCACGACGCGCCGGGTGCGGCCCGCGACGTGTCGGCCGCCAAGCTCGCCGCCTCCCGCGCCGCGCACCGCGCGGCCCGCACCGCGCTGCAGGTGCACGGCGCGATCGGCTACACCGACGAGCTCGACCTGCGGCTGTGGCTGAACCGCGTCTGGGCGCTCCGCCCGGCCTGGGGCGACGACGGCCTGCACCGCGCCCGGCTGCGCGCCGCCCTGCTGGAGAGCCCCGCGACCGCGCGGCTGCCATGAGCGTCACCCTCGCCAGCGACGTCGGCGGCACCTTCACCGACGTCGTCCTCATCGGCGGCGACGGCCGGGTGCACGTCGCCAAGACCCTCACCACTCCCGGCGATCCGGCCGAGGGCCTGCTGCACGGGGTCGAGCAGGTCCTCGGGGACGCGGGCGTCGCGCCCGGCGACGTCGGGCGGTTCGTGCACGCCACCACCCTCGCCACCAACGTGATCCTGGAGCGGACGGGGGTGCCGGTCGCGTTCGTCACCACCGAGGGCTTCGGGTCGATGCTCGCGCTCGGCCGCCAGGCGCGGGTGGAGGAGGACCGCTACGACCTGGCGTACGTGCAGCCCGAGCCGCCCGTCCCGCTCTCCCGGACCTTCACCGTGCCCGAACGGATCACCGCCGCCGGCGAGGTGCTGCATCCCCTGGACGAGGAGGCCGCGCAGGAGGTGGCCGAGCGGATCGCGCGGGAGGGTGTGGCGGCCGTCGCGATCTGCCTGCTGCACTCCTACGCCAACCCCGCGCACGAGGAGCGCCTCGCCGAGATCGTCGCGGCCCGGCTGCCCGCCGGGACGCCGGTCGTGGCCTCCTCGGCGGTCTGGCCCGAGATCGGGGAGTACGAGCGGGCCACCACCACCCTGATGTCGGCCTATGTCGGTCCGGTCATGGCGTCCTACCTGGACCGGCTCGGCGGGCGGCTGCGCGCCCTCGGCATCGACGCGCCGGTGCACGTGATGGAGTCGGCCGGGGGCGTGCTGCCCGCCGCGCTCGCCGCGTCCCGCGCCGTCTACACGATCGAGTCGGGCCCGGCGGCGGGCGTCGTCGCGGCCGCCCGGCTCGGCGCCCGCCGCGGCCTGGCCGACCTGGTCTCCTTCGACATGGGCGGCACCACCGCCAAGGCCGGGCTGGTGCGCGGCGGCCGTCCCGGCATCACGCACGAGTTCCAGGTGGGCGGCAAGGGCAGCTTCGGCGGGCGCCGCCCCGGCACCGGCGTGCCGATCAAGGTGCCCGCGATCGACCTGGCCGAGGTCGGCTCCGGCGGCGGCTCGATCGCCTGGGCGGACGCCGGGACGCTGCGCGTCGGGCCGCGCTCGGCGGGCGCCGACCCCGGGCCCGCCTGCTACGGGCGCGGCGGGACGCTGCCGACCGTCACCGACGCGAACCTCGTCCTCGGCTACCTCGACGGCTTCGGCGGCTTCGCGCTCTCGGCCGACCTGGCCCGCGCCGCGATCGCCGAGCACGTCGCCGGGCCGCTCGGCGTCGGCGTCACCGAGGCCGCCGCCGCGATCCACGACATCGCCAACGCGCAGATGGGCGCGGCCGTGCATGTGGTGACGGTGCGGCGCGGCATCGACCCGCGCGGCCACACCCTGGTCGCGCTCGGCGGCGCCGCGCCGACGCACGCGGCCCGCCTCGCCGAGCGGTTCGGCATCGGCCGGGTGCTGGTCCCCGCCCTGGCCGGCGTCGGGTCCGCGCTCGGGCTGCTGCACGCCGACCTCGCCATCGAGCGGGCCCGCACCTTCCTCGCCCCGGTCGGGGCGCTCACCTCCTGCTCGGCCGGCGCGGGCCTGCTCGGCGCGCTGGCGGAGGCCTTCGCCGGGCTGGAGCGCGCCGCGCTCGCCGACCTGGCGGCCGGCGGCGGCGGCGCGGCGGTGACCCGCTCGGTCGGGATGCGCTTCGCCGGGCAGGCGCACGCGTTCACCGTCGACCTCCCGCCCGGCCCGATCACCCCGGGGACGGTGCAGCGCGCCGCCGAGGAGTTCTACAAGCGCTACCACGAGTCCTACGGGATCGACCTGCGCGACCCGGCCGAGGTGACCACCGCGCGCGTCCGCGCCGTGCTGCCCGCCGGGGCCCGCGACCTTCCGGCGCCCGCCCCCGGACCGCGGGCCGCACCGGGCACGCGCCCGATCTGGCTGGACGGCGCGTTCCGCGAAGTGCCCGTCCTCACCCGCGCCGGGCTGACCGGTGAGATCACCGGGCCCTGCGTCATCACCGAACCCCAGTCGTCGCTGCTGGTCCCGCCCGGCTGGCGCGGCACCGTGGACGACGGCGGCGCGATCCTGCTGGAGGCGGGCCCATGACCGACGACCTGACCGCCGAGATCCTGCGCAACGCCCTCTGCGTCGCCGCCGAAGAGGCGAGCATCGTGGTCGTCCGCTCGGCCTACTCGACCTTCATCGTCGAGGGCGCCGACGCCGCCGCCGCGATCCTGGACGCGCGCGGGCGGCTCGTCGCGCACTCGCTGTCCACCGCGCTGATCCAGTGCGCCAGCCTGCGCAGCGCCCTGCCGTACGTGCTGAAGGCGCACCCGGCCGAGACGATGGCGCCCGGCGACGTGTTCGTCCTCAACGACGTCTACCAGGGCGGCATCCACGCCAACGACCTGCTGGTGTTCCGGCCCGTGTTCGTGGACGGCGCCCCGGCGTACTTCACCGGCACCCTCATCCACGTCGCCGATCTGTCCGGGCTGTCGGCGGGCGGCATGGCCTCCGACGCCACCGACGTCTACCTGGAGGGGCTGCAGCTCCCGCCGGTCCGCATCGCGACGGCGGACGGCCTGGTCGATGACCTCGTCCGCGTCCTCGCCGCCAACAGCCGCACCCCGGACAAGCTCGTCGGCGACCTGCGCGCGCTGATCGCCGGCGCCAACGTCGCCGCCCGCCGCCTCGAAGAGATCATCGAGACGCACACCCCGGACGGCCTCGCCCGCGGCGTCGCGGACTACCTCGCCCACACCGAGCGCCGCATGCGCGAAGGCCTCGCCGCGCTTCCGGCGGGCACCACGCACGGCGAGTACCGGCTCGACGACGGCCACCGGATCCAGGTCGCGGTCACCGCCGACGGGCGCGGCGGCGTCGAGGTCGACTTCACCGGCACCGACGAGCAGGTCCCGCTGCCGGTCAACTCCGGCTTCTCCCAGACGCACGGCGGCGTCATGTACGCGATCCGCTGCTTCGTCGACCCGGCGCTGCCGATGAACGAGGGCTGCTTCGCGCCGGTGAAGGTGACGATGCCGCTCGGCAGCCTGGTGCACTGCACCCGCCCCTTCCCCGGCGGCGGCCGGTTCGGCGCGGTCGCGGCGGCCGAAGAGGCGATCTTCGCCGCGCTCTCCGAGGCGGGCAGCGGACCGGCGGCGTCGGGCATCCTGCAGGCGTTCAGCATCAGCGGCGTCACCCGGCCCTGGCTGCACATGTCGTTCGACCTCGGCGGCGCGGGCGCCCGCGCCGACCACGACGGCGCCGACGCGACCGGCGCGCTGTTCGGCGGCGGCCGCAACATCGTCCCGCAGGCCGAGCCGATCGAGGCGCGATTGCCGGTCCGCGTCGAGCGGGTCGAGCTCGTCCCCGGCTCGGGCGGCGCCGGCCGGCACCGCGGCGGGCGCGGCACCCGCACCGTGATCCGGATGCTGGAGGACGCCCGCGTCGACACCCGCGGCGACCGCCTGCTGCGGCCCCCGCCCGGCGCGGCGGGCGGCGAACCGGGACGTCCCGGCGGCTACTACCGCGAACGCGCCGACGGCACCCGCGAGCCGCTCGGCACCAAGGCCACCCGCCAGCCCCTCGCCGCCGGCGAGGCGCTCATCGTGGAGACCTCGGGAGGCGGCGGCCACGGCGACCCGGCCGGACGCGGTCCCGAGGCCGTGCGGCGCGACGCCGCCGAGGGGAGGACCGCATGAGGTTCGGTGTGCCGCTCGGGCTCGTCCATCCCGGCGTCTGGCGCGACCTGGCGGTCCAGGCCGACCGGCTCGGCTTCGACTCGGTGTGGCTGCCCGAGCACCTGGTCTTCGCGACCGACCTGTCCACCGCCAGATACCCCGGCACCGACGAACCCGGCATCAAGCCCGCGACGCCGCTGTTCGACGCGCCCGCCTACCTGTGCGCGCTCGCCGCCGTCACCGAACGGGTCCGCCTCGGCACCGCCGTCTACCTGTACGGGCTGCGGCACCCCTTCATCGCGGCGCGCGCGTTCGCCACCCTCGACCAGATCTCCGGCGGCCGCGCCATCGCCGGCGTCGGCGCGGGCTGGTACGAGGGGGAGTGGCTGGCCGCCGGCGTCGACTTCGCCACCCGGGGACGGCGCCTGGACGAGGCCATCGCGGTCACCCGGCGCCTGTGGAGCGAACCGGCCGTCGAGCACCACGGCGACTTCTTCGACTTCCCCGAGGTCGCGTTCGAGCCGAAGCCCGTGCAGCCGCGCCTGCCGATCGTCGCGGGCGGCGAGTCCAAGGCCGCGCTCCGCCGCGCCGCGACCCTCTGCGACGGCTGGATCAGCATGCCGCAGACCCTGGACGGCGTCCGCCCGCAGCTGAAGCGGCTCCAGGAGTACCGCGAGGAGGCGGGCCGCGCGGACGACCCGTTCGAGATCACGGTGCACGCCTACGGGCTGACCGGCCCGGACGAGGTCGCCGAATGGGAGGCGCTCGGCGTGCACCGGCTGATCGTCCGGCCGTGGCGGCGCACCCGCGAGGCCGCCGGCCGGCTCGCCGCGTTCGCCGCCGAGCACCGGCTCGGGTGAGCGGCGCCAGAGCAACACGCGACATCACGCGACGCGTCGGCACAAGGTGGCATACGGTGCGCTCATGGCGAGTGTTCTGGTGGTGGAGGACGACGCGCACCTGCGCACCGCCCTCATCCGCGGGCTGACCGCCCGCTCCCACGTGGTCCGCAGCGTCGGCACCGCGATGGACGCGCTGCGCGAGGTCGCCCAGGCCGCCCCCGACGTGGTGATCCTCGACCTCGGGCTGCCCGACCTGGACGGCGGCGCGGTGCTGAAGATGCTGCGCGGGGTGTCCGACGTGCCGGTCATCATCGCCACCGCCCGCGACGACGAGCCCGAGATCGTCCGGCTGCTCAACGCCGGCGCCGACGACTACCTGGTCAAGCCGTTCTCGGCCGAGCACCTGAGCGCCCGGATGGCGGCGGTACTGCGCCGCGCCGCCCGCTCGGGGCCCGCCGCCGAGCTGCGCGTCGGCGGCCTGCACATCGACCTGGACCGGCGCGAGGCCGCGCTCGACGGCGCCGCGCTGGAGCTCACCCGCCGCGAGTTCGACCTGCTGGCCTACCTGGCCGCGCGGCCGGGGCGGGTGGTGGCGCGCCGCGAGCTGCTGGCCGAGGTGTGGCGGCAGGCCTACGGCGACGACCAGACCATCGACGTGCACCTGTCGTGGCTGCGCCGCAAGCTCGGCGAGACCGCCGCGTCCCCCCGCTACCTGCACACCGTGCGCGGGGTGGGGGTGCGGCTGGCCGACCCGCGCGCCGAGCCCCGGACCTGAGGCGCGGACGTGCGGCGCACCTTCGTGCTGGTGTCGCTGGCCGTCACCTCGATGGTCGCGCTCGCCTTCCTCATCCCGCTCGGCCTCACCGTCCGCGAGATCGCCCGCGACCGCGCGCTCACCGCCGCCGAGCGGCAGGCGAGCGCGCTCGGCCCGCTGCTGGCGGTCACCGAGGACCCGGCCACGCTGGAACGCGCCGTCGCCGGCACCCCGGCGGGCGCCGCGCACCGGATGGCGGTGCACCTGCCGGACGGCTCGACGGTCGCCGGGGAGGCGTCCCGCGCCGGACCGGGACGGCTCACCGAGGCGGTGCGGCGCGGCCGGTCCCTCACCGTCCCCGTCGCCGGCGGGTACGCGCTGCTCCAGCCGGTCGCGCTGGACGCGGGCCGGACCGCGGTGGTGGAGGTCGGCCTGCCCGGCGCGGAGCTGACGCACGGGGTGTGGAAGGCGTGGCTGGTGATGACGGCCGTCGCCGCCGCCCTGGTGGCCGGGTCGGTCGCGGTCGCCGACCGGCTCGGCGCCCGGATGATCCGCTCCACCCGCCGGCTCGCCGCCGCCTCGGCGGCGTTCGGCGACGGCGACCTCGGCGTCCGGCTGGAACCCGACGGGCCGCCCGAGCTGATCGAGGCGGGCCTGGCGTTCAACGCGATGGCCGACCACGTCGTGCAGCTCCTCGCGGCCGAGCGGGAGATGGCCGCCGACCTGTCGCACCGGCTGCGCACCCCGCTCGCCGCGCTGCGGCTGAACGCCGAGGCGCTCGGCGAGGGCCCCGAGGCCGAGCAGACCCGCGCGGCGGTGGACCGGCTGGAACGCGAGATCGACCAGATCATCCGGGCCGTCCGCAAGCCGGCCGGGCGCGGCGGCTGCGACGCCGCCAAGGTGCTGCGCGAGCGGGTCGGGTTCTGGAGGGTGCTGGCCGAGGACGAGGGCCGCTCCTGCGAGCTCATCGGCGCCGGCCGCCCCGCGCCGCTGCCGCTGCCCGCCGGCGAGCTCGCCGCCGCCGTCGACGCGCTGCTCGGCAACGTGTTCCGGCACACCGCCGAGGGCACCGGCTTCGCCGTCACCCTGCACCAGGGGCAGGGCGTGACCGGCATCCTCGTCGCCGACGGCGGGCCCGGCATCGACGACCCGGACGCGGCGCTGCAGCGCGGCCGCAGCGGCGGCGGCTCCACCGGCCTCGGCCTGGACATCGCCCGCCGCGCCGCCGAGGCCACCGGCGGGTACCTGCGCATCCACCGGTCGGTGCTCGGCGGCGCGCAGATCCAGATGTGGTTCCGTACCCGGTACCTGCCGCCGACACGGCGGCGTTCACGCAGGCTGGTCCGCCGCCGTGATTCTCGGGTATGACTGCCGGGTGACCCCCCGTCCCGCGGCCCCCCGCGGCAACCTGCCCGCCGAGATCAGCCGGTTCGTCGGCCGCCGCGCCGAGCTGGCCGAGGCGCGCCGCATCCTCGGCCGCGGCCGGCTGCTCACGCTGACCGGGCCGGGCGGCGTCGGCAAGACCCGGCTCGCGCTGCGCCTCGCCGCCGAGCTCACCGAGCCCGACGGGGCGTGGCTGGTGGAGCTGGCGGCGCTGCACGACCCCGCGCTGCTGCCGCACGCCGTCGCCGCCGCGCTGCGGCTGCCCGGCGGCGACGCGGCGGCGCTCACCGCGCACCTGGCGTCGCGCGGCCCGCTGCTGGTGCTGGACAACGCCGAGCACCTGCTGGACGCGTGCGCCGAGCTCACCGGGACGCTGCTGCGCGCCGCGCCCGCGCTGCGCGTGGTCGTCACCAGCCGCGAGCCGCTGAACATGCCCGGCGAGCACGTCCTGCCGGTCGGCCCGCTGCCGGTGTCCGGATCGGAGGCCGGGCCCGACGCGCTGGCGCTGTTCGCCGACCGTGCCGCCGCCGCCCGGCCCGGCTTCGCCATGGACGACGCCGGGCGCCGCCTCGCCGCCCGCCTGGTGCGGCGGCTGGACGGCGTCCCGCTGGCGATCGAGCTGGCCGCGGTGCGGCTGCGCACGATGTCGCTGGAGAACCTCCTGGCGGGCCTGGACGACCGGTTCGCGCTGCTCGGCCTGCCGCGCGACCGGGGCGGCCGGCACGAGACGATGCGGGCGGCCGTCGCGTGGAGCCACCGCCTGTGCGGGCCGGACGAGCGGCTGCTGTGGGCGCGGCTGTCGGTGTTCGCCGGATCGTTCGACCTCGCCGCCGCCGAGGCGGTGTGCGGGGAGGGCCTGGAGGTGTTCGACACCCTCGCCCGCCTGGTCGACAAGTCCGTCGTGCTGGCCGAGCAGGGGGAGGGCGGCGTCCGCTACCGGATGCTGGGCACCCTGCGCGACTACGGCGCCGAACTGCTCACCGAGGACCTGCGGCCACGCCACCTGGCCTGGTTCCGCGGCCTGGCCACCGGCCTGGTGGACGCGCACGACGACCTGCGCGCCGCACTGGAGTACGCCGTGGACACCGACCCGGACACCGCGCTCGACATGGCCGCCTCACTGTGGATGCACTGGACATCGCAGGGACTGCTGCGCGAGGGCCTGCACTGGCTGAACCGCGTACTGCCGCCGGGCGGCGAACCGTCACTGGCACGAGCGCGCGCGCTAGGCACCCGCTGCCTACTGGCGCTGCTACAGAATGAGCCGGCCATAGCGCGCGCGCAGGAGACAGAGCTGTGGGAAATGGCCGAACGCCTGCCGGACGACGTCGTCCTGGCCCACGCCCATCAAGCCGCCGGGCAGATCCGCTTCTTCACCGACGACCCGGCCGGCGCGCTCCCGCACCTTGAGAAGGCCGTCAAACTGCACCAGGGCCAGGACGAGGCCCTCGGCCTGCTCTGCCTCCTCCAGCTGTCGGCGGCCCGGACCCTCACCGGCGACCCCGACACCGGTTACGAGCACGCCGAGGAGTGCCGCCGGCTGTGCGCCGAACACGGCGACGAGTGGCTGGGGTCGTACGCGGTCTGGATGCGCGGCTTCGCCCGCTACACCTGGGGCGACGCCGACGGCGCGGCCGAGGACGCCCGCGCGTGCCTGGCCGCCAAGCGCCGCCTCGGCGACCGGCTCGGCATCGTGTTGAGCGCCGACCTGCTCGCCGCGTGCGCCCTCGCCCTCGGCGAACCGGCGGACGCGGTGCGGCTGCTGACCGTCACCGAACCGCTGTGGCGCGACCTCGGCGACCCCTGCGGCCTCGATCTACGCGGCCCGGCCCTCGAAGCGGCCCGCGCCGCCCTCGGCGAAACGGAATTCGCCCGGGAGGCCGCAGCGGCCGCCGCCGTCACCCTCGGCGACATCTGCGGCGACCGCACCGCCCACCCCGAGACCCTCACCCGCCGCGAACAGGAGGTCGCCCGCCTCGTCGCGAGCGGCCTCACCAACCGCGCCGTCGCCATGCGGCTCGGCATAGCCAAACGCACGGTGGACGCGCACATCGAGCACATCTTCGCCAAACTGGGCGTCAACGACCGCACCCGCCTGGCCGACTTCCTGGACGACCCCGACGACGACCTGCTCCTCTGACCTCACCGCCGCACCGGCCGCCACGGCACCGTCCTGGGGCCTTCCTCGCCGGTGACCTGGATCGTGTCCATAGCGGGGTGCCCCCACATCAGCCGGTCCATCGCCACTCCGGGGACGACCCACTCTTTGGTCAGCGGCCCTGTCCCGGACTCGAGCGCTTCGGCGAGAGCGGCTATATGTCCGGCCAGGGTCCGGCCCTGCGGCGGCGGCACCGTACCGGGCGCGGTGCCGTCGTACAGGGCGAAATCGTCGAGCATGCCGCCGGGGTCGGCGGCCAGGCCGCTTTCGGGCTTGGCGGAGTAGTCGTTGACGGCGACCGGCACCCAGCCCCGCCACCATTCCGCACCGAGACCGCCGGACCCGCGGACGGCGCGGACGCCGTCGACCGACAGCAGATGCAGCCCGGCCAGGATCAACCCAGGGTCGTTTTCCTCCAGGTATTCCTCGGCGTGCCATTCCTCGACGGTGCCGTCGCAGACTTCCAGAAGCGCCCGGTGATCGGGATGCAGCGGCCCTCCCAGATGCTCCTCCAACCTACCGATGCGGCCGGGGTCGGCACCGGGACGAAGGCGCGCATACGACAGGGGAGCGTTGCTGCTCAGCCACGCGGCGACGCGCGCCCAGTCGTCCTGGATCCGGTTCATGAGAGGCCTCAGGGGAGCGGGGCGCCGCGGGCGGTGATCCACAGGTCGTACCACTCCTGGTGGGACAGGTCGGGCTCGCGGCGGACGGCGTCGCGGCAGGCGCGGATGAGCTCGGGGCGGGTGCTGCCGACGATGGGGGCGATCCGGGCCGGGTGGCGCTGCAGCCACCACAGCACGATCGTCTCGGGCGTGGTGTCCTTCTGCGCGGCCAGGGCCGCGACGAGCCGGGCGGTGGCGTGCTCGGCCTGGGTCTCCTGGCGGCCGGTGAACCGGCCCTGGGCCAGCGCGCCCCAGGCCTGCAGGGTGATCCCGTTGGCCTGGCAGTACTCGACCGTCCCGAGCGGGAAGCCGGTCGCCGCCGCCTCGGGGGTGTTCACCAGGACGCCGGCCTCGACCCAGCCCCGCCGGTGCAGGCTCATCTCCAGCTGGTCGACCGTGAGCGGGAGGGACAGCCGCTCCTGCAGGTGCGCGATCTGCTCGGCGCTCATGTTCGAGACGCCGAACCGCCGCACCAGGCCCTGCCGGTACAGCGAGGTGAGGGCCCCGGCGATGTCCTCGGGGTCGGCGAGCGGGTCGGGCCGGTGCAGCAGCAGCACGTCGATCACGTCGGTGCCGAGCCGGTCCAGGCTCTCCTGGACACGGCGCAGGATGCTCGCGCCCCGCAGGTCGTAGGTGCCGGGACGGTCGCCGTCGGCCAGGCGGATGCCGCACTTGGTCTGCAGCACGATGCGCTCGCGCAGCCCCCGCGCCCGGGACAGGACCTCGCCGAAGACGGCCTCGGCCTTGCCGTGCCGGTAGATGTCGGCGTGGTCGAACACGGTGATCCCGCTGTCCAGCGCCGCCTCGACCGCCGCCTCGGCCCGCGCGACGTCGGCCGCCCCGTAGGGCTCGGTGTCCCAGGTCCCGCCGAGGCCCATGCATCCGTACAGCAACCTGACCGACAAGCCGACCGCCTTCCGTGATGTCCTAGCCGATCACATCCCATTCCCGGGCGGGGGTGAAACCCCGCGGGCCGGCCGGAAGCCGAGGTCGTCGATGTGGAAGGCCGGGTGGCTCTTGCGGCGGGCCGACGCCTGGCACCCCCAGGAGCGGTCGTGCGCGCCGCCGCCCCGGAACACCCGGTAGGGGCCGTAGACGCGGGGGTCGTACAGGTCCCAGCACCACTCCCACACGTTGCCGATCATGTCGTGGAGGCCCCACGCGTTCGGCTCCCGGGTCGCGACGGGCTGCACCGCGCCGCCGGAGTTCCCGCGGTACCAGGCGATCTCGGCGAGCTCCCCGTAGCGGACGCCGTCGTCCCCGGCCCGGCAGGCGTGCTCCCACTCGGCCTCGGTCGGCAGCCGGTAGCCGTCGGCATCCCCATCGCAGGCCACATCCAGTGCGTCGGGATCGTCGCCCAACGTGTAACAGGGGGTGAGCCCCGCCGCCTGCGAGAGCAGGTTGCAGAACCGGACGGCGTCCTTCCAGGAGACGTCGGTCACCGGCGTCCGCGGCCCGGCCGGTGCGCCGGGCGCCTCGCCCGCGACGGCCTCGTACAACTCGCGGGTCACCGGATGCGGCGCCAGCAGAAAGGCGTCGACCCGGACGGTCTCGCCACGCAGGACAATTTTCCCCGCAGGGATCTCGGTCAGCTCCAGGCTCATCGCAGCATGATCATAAGGGCCCGTCAGCTCCCCGGGGGCGGCGTCAGCCCGTACCGCTCGATGAGGCCGGGCAGCCAGTCCGGCCGGCCGAGCCGGAGCCCGTAACGCTCGGCGAGGGCGGGCAGCACCTCCGGCGGGGGCGGCTCCCCGGCGGCCAGCAGGTCGGCCACCTCGCGGAAGAACTCCTCGAAGCCGGCCGGGCTGATGATCTCGATCATCCGGGCCGGCCGGTCGCCGGCGTTCCACATGGTGTGCAGCTCGCCGCGCGGCTTGGTGATGTACCCGCCGGCGCCGAGGACGACCTCCCGGTCGCCGGAGCGGAAGCCGATCTCCCCCTCGGTGACGACGGAGTACTCGTCCTCGCGGGTGTGCAGGTGCGGCGGCACCAGCGCCCCGACCGGGAACGGGTGCTCGACCACGGCCACCGCGCCGCCGGTGTCGTGCCCCCACAGCTTGAACTCCACGCCGATCGAGCCGAGATCGCCCGTGCGCCCCTCGCCCGGCGGTATGACCGTCAGCGGGGGCGGGATGGTCAGCGCCATGTCGCCTCCTCCGGTGCGGCGGTGGTGCCGGCACCGTCGTCGTCCGCATCGCCTCCCTCCAGGGTCGCACAAACCCTCCTATATGCACACAAACAGGGCATGCGACGATGCCGGCACGGAAGAGCCCTCCCTTGTCCCCTCTTCGGCCGGCCGCAGAAACCTTTCCCCGTCGATCACCGAAGCGTAAGGATCTACGCCCCATTTGCCGTTCGGGGGGAATTTACTGCCGAGGCGCTGGGAAATTCGGAAAAGCGGGAGTCGTAGAAGATCTCCCGGCGTTGCGCAGAGCATTGCGCGGTCTTTTGAAGGAGAAAGCATGCGTACGAGTGTTCGCACCGGGGTCGCCCTTTCCGTCTCGGGGCTGGCCGTGAGCGGCTTCGCCCTGCTGGGCGGCCCGGCCGAGGCGTCCGCCGCCCGGACCGCCACGGCCTCCGCGGCCACGACGACCGCCGCGGCCGGTGCGACCGAGGCCGGCCGGATCTGCCGCTACAAGGTGCGGGGCCGCCACGGCGCCCGGGTCTACCGCTGGCCCGGCGGGCGGGTCGTCGGCCATCTGCATCGCGGCAAGGTCGTGTACGCCAGGTGCCACGGGAGCCACGGCTGGAACCAGTTGTTCGGCAAGGTGCGGCACCGGCTCCGCTACAAGTTCGTCCACCAGTCGCGCCTGGTGCGTTTCTGACACGCCCGGCCCGCTGAATCAAGGGCAGGATGAAAACGAGGAGGCCGCCAAGGATCGGCGGCCTCCTTTTCGTTGCCTATTTTGTTTTCGACCGGGCATCCCGTTGGAGGCGCGCCCGGCCTGGGGTCGGGGCCTCCCGCGTCACCACAGGTGGAGCGGGGAAGGAATAACTCTTCCTCAGCCGTTCCATAAGCGAGGGTTAAAGGGATTCCCGGCAGGGCGGGGCGGCCCTAACGTTTTCGGTGTCAGCACTTGGACACGACGGCGGAGGTAACCGGCTGGAGAGTTGAGCGAAGGTCGATGAGGTTCCCATGAGACCGACGACCGGCCCGTACGGCTCCGCAACCCCGCTCTGGAGCCGTGCGGGCCGGTCGTCGTTTCGCGTCAGGGGCGCTCGACGGCGCCGTGCAGGAGGAGGCGGAAGGCGTCGGCGGTGCCGGTGGCGGAGGTGTCACCGGTGGCCAGGCGCCGCACGGCCAGGCCGTAGAGCATCGCGACGACGGCCGGGGCGTGCCGCTCGGGGTCGGGGATCTCCATGGCGGTGAGGATGGAGGTGGCGAGGCGGTCGTAGGCGGCGACCGAGCGGACCGAGGCGTCGCGGACGCCCGGGTCGCGGGCGGCGTGCAGGTGCAGTTCCAGGTTGGCGATCTGCTCGGGGCCGTAGGCGAACTCGACGATGGCCTTCTCGACCTCGTCGGCGGCCTGCGCCGGGTCGATGCCGGCCTCGGCCAGCCGGGCGACGCGGGCGGTGATCCGGTCGATCTCGGCGTCGACGAAGGTCTGCAGCGCCTCGCGCAGCAGGTCGGTCTGGCTCGGGAAGTGGTAGGTCAGCGAGCCGAGCGAGACGCCGGCGGCCCGGGCCACCGCGCGGTTGGTCACGGCGCCGAGCCCCTGCTCGCCGATCAGGCGCAGGGCGGCCTGCAGGATGCGGTCGCGGGGTGTCACGAAGGGCAGTCTTCCCTAGATCACGCCGAGTGGTTATCGTTCGTTCGAACGAACGATACGGGATGAGGCGGGCATGGTGGACGAACTGGGCTTGGTGGAGCAGGCGCGCGCGCTGGCCGCGGGCGAGCTCACGTCGAAGGAGCTGGTGGAGCGGTCGCTGGCCCGCATCGCCGAGCGGGAGTCGCTCGGCGCGTTCCGCGTGGTGCGCGCCGACGCCGCGCGCGCCGAGGCGCAGGAGGCCGACCGGCGGCTGGCGGCGGGCGAGCGGCTGCCGCTGCTCGGCGTCCCGGTGGCCATCAAGGACGACACCGACATCGCCGGCGAGACCACCCCGTTCGCGGTGCCGGGCGACCACGAGCCCGCGGCCGCCGACGCCGAGCAGGTGCGCCGGCTGCGGGCGGCGGGCGCGGTGATCGTGGGCAAGACCACCACGTGCGAGGTGGGGCTCTGGCCGTTCAGCGAGTCGCCCGGGTTCGGGATCGCGCGCAACCCGTGGAACCCCGACCACACCCCGGGCGGGTCGAGCGGCGGGTCGGCGGCGGCGGTCGCCGCCGGGATGGTCGCGGCGGCCGTCGGCTCGGACGGCGCGGGCTCCATCCGCATCCCCGCCGCCTGGACGGGCCTGGTCGGCATCAAGCCGCAGCGCGGCCGCGTCTCCGGCTACCCGATCACCGACCCGTTCCACGGGATCACGGTGTGGGGGCCGCTCGCGCGCAGCGTCGAGGACGCCGCGCTTCTGCTGGACGTGCTGAGCGGTAGCCATCCCGAGGACGCCTACCAGCTGGACCCGCCCGCCACGCCGTTCGTGGAGGCCGCCCGCACCGAGCCCGGCCGGCTGCGCGTCGCGGTCTCCTACAAGACCGCGTTCGGGGTGAGCGGGAGGCTCGACCCCGAGATCCGGCGCGCGGTGGAGCGGCTGGCGCGGCGGCTGACGAGCCTCGGCCACAAGGTCTTCCCCGCCGACCCCGACTACGGCCTGGTCGGTCTCGGGCTCGTCCCGCGCGGCACGGCGGGCGCGGCCGAGCGGCTGGACGCGATGCCGAACCCGCGGCCCGAGGCGCGGACCGCGGTCGAGGCGAAGATCGGGCGGACCGTCGGCAGGCGCCTGCTGCCGCTCGCCCGGCGGATGGACCCCTACCTGCGGCACCGGGTCGGCCGGATCTTCCAGGTCGCCGACGTGGTGCTGACGCCGACGACCGCGCGGCTCCCGCTGAAGGTGGGCGCGTTCGACGGCGCCGGCTACCAGAGGACCCAGTCCGGCTCCGCCGCCGCCTGCCCCTACGCGTGGACGTGGAACGTCCTCGGCTGGCCCGGCGTCAACGTGCCCGCCGGGTTCAGCGAGTCGGGCCTGCCGATCGGCGCCCAGCTGCTCGGCCACGACTCCGACGAGGCCACGCTGATCTCGCTGGCCGCGCAGCTGGAGAAGGCCGAGGGCTGGACCGGGCGGCGGCCGCCTCAGTAACCGGCGCCGGTGAGCATGCCGCCGTCGACCAGGACCTCGCTGCCGGTGCAGTAGCTGGAGTCGTCCGAGGCCAGGAACGCGACCAGGCCCGTCACCTCGCGGGTCTTGCCCATCCGGCCGAGGGGCAGCGCCTTCATGAACGCGTCGGCGCTGTCGGCGGTGGCCGCCACGACGTCCTCCTGCAGCGACATCGAGGTCAGCACGCCGCCCGGGTGGATCGAGTTGACCCGGATGCCGTAGGGGCCGAGCTCGCGCGCGGCGGCCTTGGTCAGCCCCCGCACGCCGAACTTGCTGGCGCTGTAGGCGGCGAGGCCGGACGCGCCGATGAACCCCTCGGTGGACGACACGTTGACGATCGAGCCCCCGCCCGCCGCGCGCAGGGCGGGGGTGACGGTCTTCACGCCGAGCCACTGGCCGATCAGGTTCACCTCGATGACCCGGCGGCACTCGTCCAGCGTCATCTCCTCGATGGTCTTGTGCCGGATGATCCCGGCGTTGTTGACCAGGACGTGCAGCGCGCCGAACGCCTCCACGGCGGTGTCCACGGCGCGCTGCCAGTCGGCGGGGTCGGTGACGTCCATCCGGACGAACCGGACGTCGTCCCCGAGGTCGGCGGCGAGCTTGCCGCCCTCCTCCTCCAGCACGTCGCCGAAGACGACCTTGGCGCCCTCGGCCACGAACCGCCGCACGTGCGCCTTGCCCATGCCCCGCGCGCCGCCGGTGATCAGCGCCACTTTGCCGTCAAGCTGTCCCATCAACGCTCCCTGAGATGTGCGATGCGTGCCGTTTGCCCGCCGCCACCGCGACCGCGGCGGCCTCCATGCCCCGGTAGACCGGCACGCCGGCCTCGCGGGCCACGGCCCGGACGGCGTCCTCCACCCCCGGCGGCGCGCACTCGGCGTTGCGGACCACGAGGGTGATCCGAGTGCCGGGCAGTTCCGCCTGCAGCGCGCCGACGCTGCGGGCGTAGGCCAGCAGCGGCTCGGCGCTGTCGCCGAAGGTGAAGAAGCTCTGCACGTTGACGTGCGCGATGACGTCCGGGAAGGGGCGTTCGGCGAGGATCGCCGTCACCGCGTGCCGGACGAGGTCGGGATTGCCGCGCGGCCCGACCGGGATCTCCAGCGGGTTGGCCAGCGAGCTGCCCGCGCCGAGCCCGAGGCCGCGCAGCGCGTCGCGGGCGGCGTCCGGCAGCGGCGCGAGCGCGAGGCCGGCGCCGTCGAACACGTCGGCGGCGAGCACGCTGGCGCCGCCGGACGGGCCGATGACCAGCACCTCCGGGGTGCCGGGGGCGGGACGGGCGCCGTGCAGGTCGAACAGGTCCAGCACGCCGATGAGGTCGTCCTGGCCGCGCACGAGCGCGACGCCGGTCTGCGCGGCGAGCGCGGGCCAGATCCGGGCGTCGCCGACCATGCCGCCGGTGTGCGAGGCCGCCGCCTTGCGGCCCTGCCCGCTGCGCCCGCCGACGAGCGCGACGACGGGCTTGGCGGTCTCCCGCAGCGCCTCGAACAGGCCGCGCCCGTCGCGCGGATCCTCCAGGTAGAGGCCGATCGCGCTGGTGCCGGGGTCGCCGGCGAGGTACCGCAGCAGCTCGGCGGGCGTCACGTCGGCGCTGTTGCCGACCGTGGCGACCTTGGCGAACGCCAGGCCGCGCCGCTCACCGACCTTGATCACCTCGCCGGCCAGGCCGCCGCTCTGCGAGACCACCGAGATCCGGCCGGGCCGGCCCGGGGCGCCGCCGATGAACGTCTGGCCGCCGGCGGGGGAGTAGACGCCCATGCAGTTGGGGCCGAGCAGCCGCACGCCCGCCTCGGCGGCGGCGGCGAGCAGCTCCTCTTCCAGATCGGGGTTCCCCATCTCGCGGAAGCCGCCGCTCATCACCTGGACGAACGGGACGCCGCGTGCCTGCCGGACCACGTCCGGGCACTGCGCCGCGGGCACCGCGACGAGCGCGTAGTCGACGCCGGCCTCGGCGAGCGAGGGCACGCAGGGGACGCCGTCGATCTCGGCCGCGGTGGGGTGCACTGCGACGAGCCGCCCGGCGAAGCCCGCCGCCTTGTAGAAGCCGAGGAACATGTTGCCGAAGTTCGGCTTCTTGGCGGACGCGCCGACGACCGCGACGCCGCGCGGCGCGAACAGCGGACCGAAGTCCGTCGCGGGCGGGGCCGCGGAAACAGCGGCGGGGGCGTCCGCGTCGATGCGGCGGGCGTCCACCGCGATCACCCCGGACGGCCCGCAGATCACCGGGTTCAGCTCGAACTCGCCGAACCCCTCGCCGAGGGACTCCACCGCCGAGCCGACCGCGAGGAGCAGCTTGACCAGGGCGTCCTTGTCGACGGGAGGCCGCCCGCGCAAGCCGTCCAGCAGCGCCTTGCCGCGCAGCTCGTCCAGCATGGCGCGGGCGTCGGCCTCGGTGACCGGCAGCAGCCGCAGCGCGGTGTCGTGCAGCGCCTCGGTCCACACGCCGCCGAGCCCGGCGAGCAGCACCGGCCCGAACACCGGGTCGCGGACCGCGCCGACGATCATCTCCACGCCCGGCTCGGCCTGCTCCTCCACCAGGAACCCGGCCGGCTCGATGCCCTGCGCGGCGAGGGCGCCCAGCATCTCGGCGGCGGCCGCGCCCGGTGAGCCGACGTTCAGGCGCACCGCCCCCGCGTCGCTCTTGTGGACGAGCCCCGGCCCGTACGCCTTGACCACCAGCGGCGGGGTCAGCCCGCCGGCGGCGGCCTCGAGTTCGGCGGGCGTGCGGGCGGTCGCGCCGCGCGGCACGGCGACGCCGAAGCCGCCGATCCACGCCTTGGCCTCGTGTTCGGGAATCGCGTTCATCGGCTCCCCGCTCAGACGCGGTCGGCGTACCGGTCGCGGATGCCGCGCCGCAGCAGCTTGCCGGGGCCGCCGGAGGCGTCCTCGGTGTGCGGCAGCGCGTCCGCGACGACGACCGCGTCGGGCACCTGGTGGCCGGGCAGCCGGGCCGCGAGCGCGGCCCTGACCCGCTCGGGGTCCAGGTCCGCGCCGGACCGGGCGACGACCGCGAGCAGGATCCTCTGCTCCACCGCGTCCTGGCCCTCGGGGTGCGCGGGGACGCCGACCGCGCCCGCCTCCGCCACGCCCTCGACCTCGATCGCGGCCTCCTCGACCTGGACCGGCTGCGTCCACTGGCCGCCCTTGAGGATGGCGTCCTCGCGGCGGCCGAGCACGTACAGGAAGCCGTCCGCGTCCATCCGGCCGAGGTCGCCGCCGACGTACCACCCGTCGCGCAGCACGTCGGCGGTCTTGTCCGGCAGCCCGTCGTAGCCGGCCATCACGTTCGGGCCGGTCAGGTTGATCTCGCCGACCTCGCCGACGACCCGCGCGCCGTCCGGGTCGGTGATCCGCACCGCGCACGACATCCGGGCCCGGCCGACCGAGGAGATCTCCTGGCTGCCGTCGTCCTGGCGGCCGAAGCAGGTGTAGGGCGCCTCGGTCTGCCCGTAGTAGCTGTAGATCGCCGCGCCGGGCAGCCGCTTCATGATGCGCTCGCGCAGACCGGGCAGCAGCGGCTCGCCGCCGAGCACGATCACCTTCAGCGACGACAGGTCGGCGTTCTCGTGGTCGTCGGAGCCGAGCAGCGCGGCGAAGAAGCTCGGGATCAGGCTGACGTGGGTGACCTTCTCGCGCGGGACGACCGTCAGGAAGTTGGCCGGGCCCCAGTCCTGCTCCAGCACCAGCGTCATCCCGGCGTAGAAGGCCGGGCCGACCAGGGCGGGGAAGCCGATGCCCCAGATGATCGCGCCGGTGCCCATCACCGAGTCCTGGTCGCGGTCGACGTCCAGCCAGATCTGCGCGACCGCGAGCGAGCTGGCGTGGGTGTGCATGACGGCCTTCGGCAGGCCGGTCGTGCCGGAGGTGTAGTACAGCGCGAGCAGGTCGTCGCCGAACCCGCCGAGCGGCGGCTCGTCCTCGCTCGCGTCCGCGGCGAGCGCGTCCAGGTCGACGGTGTCCGGGGCGGCGCCGCCGACGCGCAGCCACAGCTCGACCTCCGGCAGCGCCGGGCGGATCTCCTCGACCAGCTTCTCCACCGTCGCGTCGTAGACGAACGCGGTGCAGCGGGACTGCTCGACCACCTGGCGCAGCGTGTCGGCCGGCCAGTAGGGGTTGAGCGCGGCGACCGTCGAGCCGATCTTCATCTGGGCGAGGTAGACCTCGGCGACGTGCAGCGTCTCGTTCATCAGCGACGCGACCCGGGCGCCGGGCGCGACCCCGGCCGCCAGCAGCGCGTGCGCGACCCGGTTGACCTTCCGGTTCAGTTCGTCGTAGGTGAAGCTCTGGTCGCCGCAGTAGGTCAGCGCCACCTTGCCGGGGGTGCGCAGCGCGTTCGCGGTGAGGATGGCGTAGGCGTAGTTGCTGAAGGGGGAGTTCTCTCGCGCCACCACGGGCTCCTTATTTACCGGAGTACAACACAAAGACGTTCCCCGCCGGGTCGCGCAGGACGGCGCGGACCTCGTGCGGGCCTTCCTCGGGAGCGCGCACGACCTCGGCGCCCGCCGCGGTGAGCGGGCCGATCATGGCGGCGACGTCGTCGACCTTGAACGACGCGGCGGGGACGCCGCCGGTGACGTCCTCGGCGGGCCCGGCGATGGCGAGGGTGGTGCCGCCGCCGTCCAGCGCGGCGAACCGGTCGCCGTCCTCGAACTTGACGGTGAGGCCGAGGGCGTCGCGGTAGAAGCGGACGGCCTCGCCCACGTCCTTGGCGCCGTAGAGGACGTTGCCGATTCGCGTCATGGTGCGGGCCTCCAGTGGGGCAGCGGGCCGAAGCCGTCGAGTTCGGTGAAGTGCACCCGGACCGGCATGCCGATCCGCACCTGCTCGGGCGGGCAGCCGGTCACGTCCCCGAACACGCGCGCGCCCTCGGGCAGGTCGACCCAGGCGACGACGTAGGGGGGCGTGAACCCGGGCAGGAACGCGCGGTGCACGACGCTGAAGGTGTGGACCACCCCGTCCCCGCCGACCCTTTCGTATGGCAGCTCGGCAGAACCACAGAAAGGGCAGGCAGGGGCGGGGAAGTGCACGAACCGCCCGCAGTCGCCGCACCGCTGGAGTGCCAGTTCACCGCGCCCGCAGGCGGCCCAGTAGGGCGCGGTCAGCGGGTTCGGCACGGGGACGGGGCGCGGGTGGTCCATCGCGAGCCAACCTAGCGCACGCTTGGTTGGCGGACAAGGGTCCCTACGGGCGGGCGAGCGCGTCCCGCGAGAGCCGGTCGGCGCGGCGCGTCGTCTCGGGCAGCCGGTACGCCGGGGCGAGCGCGAGGGTGTGCCGGCAGGCGGTGTCCAGGTCGATCCGGTGCCCGGCCGAGACGAACACCGGCTTCACGCCGTCCCGCGTGCGCAGCGCGCGGCCGACCGTCTCGCCGTCGTGGACGAGCGGGCTCGTGTCGCCGCGCCGGTCGCCGGGCGGCTCGCAGGAGCCGACGAACGCGGTCTTGCCCACCCCGAACGTCGGCAGCCCGGTGAGGACGCCGAGGTGGCAGGCCAGGCCGAAGCGGCGCGGGTGCGCGACGCCGTAGCCGTCGCAGACCAGCAGGTCGGGCGTGACGGTCAGCGCGCGCAGCGCCTCGACGAGCGCGGGCAGCTCGCGGAACGCGAACAGGCCCGGCACGTAGGGGAACGCGGTGGTGCCGGTGACGACCGACTCCTCGACGACGTCCAGCGTGCGGGCGTCCAGCACCACGACGGCCGCGGCGAGCCGGGCGCCGGTGCCGGCGCCGTCGCCCGCGTAGGAGACGTCCAGCCCGGCGACGGTGCCCGGGTCCTGCGGGCCGGGGCCGGCCAGGTCGAGCAGCGGGCGCAGTTCGTCCTGGATCGCCGCGGCCTCGGCGGGCGTGGCCGGCCACGGGTGCAGATCGGGTACCTCCATGCACCGGGACGCTACCGGTACAACTACCCAAGCAATCGCTAGGTCGATACTGTGGGCGGGTGGCTATCGATCTCGCCGAGCTGGCGGCCCCCGGGCACACCGCGCTGCTGGTCATGGAGATGCAGCGGGGCGTGGCGGGCGATCTCGCCAGATTCCCCGACCTGGTGCAGACCTGCGCCGAGCGCGGCGTGGTGGCGAACGCGGCCCGCGCGGCGGACGCCGCCCGCGCCGCCGGGGTGCCGGTCGTGCAGTGCACGGCCGCGTTCCGCGCCGACCGCGCCGGCTCGCACACCGGCAACTGCGCGTTCATCAAGGTCCTGCTGAAGGACCCCGGGCACATGCTGGAGGGGACCGGGGCGGTGGAGGTGCTGCCCGAACTGTCGGACCCCTCCGACCTGGAGTCCCGCCGCTACCACGGGTTCTCGCCGTTCACCGGGACGTCCCTGGACCAGACGCTGCGCTCGCTCGGCGTCCGCACCGTCGTCGCGGTGGGCCTGTCGCTGAACCTCGGCATCCCGGGCCTCTGCCTGGAGGCGGTGAACCTCGGCTACCGGGCCGTGGTGCTCACCGACGCCGTCGCCGGGACGCCCGCCGAGTACGGCGACGCCGTGATGGCCAACACCATCGGCCTGCTCGCCGCCCGCACGACGAGCACCGCCCTCGCCGAAGCCTGGAGGTCATGACCGTGGACGGAACGAGCCTGGCGGGCCGCACCGCCGTCGTCACCGGCGGCGCGGGCGGCATCGGCCGCGCGATCTGCGCCGACCTGGCCGCGCTCGGCGCCCGCGTCGTCGTCGCCGACCTCGACCTGGACGCCGCCAAGGAGGCGGGCGACGCCGCCTACCGGGTCGACCTCACCGATCCCGGCGACATCGACCGGTTCGTCGCCGAGGTCGGGCCGGTGGACGTGCTCGTGCACAACGCGGGCGTCAGCATCGTCGAGCCGTTCACCGAGAGCGACCCGGCGCACTGGGACCTGATGTGGAAGGTCAACCTGCGCGCGCCGATGCAGCTCACCAGGGGCCTGCTGCCCGGCATGACCGAACGCGGCTGGGGCCGGCTGGTCTTCGTCTCCTCCGACGGCGCGCGCGCCGGGTCGGGCGGCGAGGGCGCTTACGCCGCCACCAAGGCGGGGCTGTTCGGCCTCGCCAAGACCCTCGCCCGCGAGGCCGCCCGGGGCGGCGTCACCAGCAACGTGGTGTGCCCCGGGCCGACCGACACCCCGATGGTCCGGGCGGTCGCCGAGCGGCATCCGGGACTGCTGGACAAGCTCGCCAAACAGATCCCGCTGCGCCGCATCGGCCGCCCGGACGACATCGCCGGGCTCGTCGCCTTCCTCTGCACCGACCGCGCCGGGTACATCACCGGGCAGACGGTCTCGGTCAGCGGCGGCATCACGATGCAGTGAAGCCGAACACGGGGAGATCACAGGGACGCGTACGCCGCCTCGGTCAGCCGGTAGGCGCGCAGGTCGCCCGAGAGCTGGTCGCCCATCCGGTTCGGCAGGTAGGCGACCGCCAGGCCCGCCTCGGCGTCGCCGAGACCGATCGAGCCGCCCGCGCCGGTGTGCCCGAACGCCGTCTCCCGGGCCGCCTTCGGGGTGAAGAACGTCATCGACGGGCGCATGTAGCCGAGGCCGAAGGCGGTGTCGATCAGCATCGTGCGGTCCGGGCCGCTCACCCGCGTCGCGATGCCCGCCTGCAAAGTCTCGGGGCGCAGGATGCGGCCCGCGATCAGGTCCCGGTAGAACGCGCCGAACGCGGACGCCGTCGTCATCATCCCGGCGGACGGCCAGCCGGCCCGCAGCACCACCGGGTTGTTGTAGCCGCCCTTGCCCGGGTGCGGGTTGTTCACCGCCCGGTTCAGCGGGCTCTGCGGGTCGAGGTAGGCGTTCGCCAGGCGCTCCAGGACGTTGTCGTCGGGCACCGCGCGGGGCGCGTCGCCGCCGCCCTCGGCCTTCCGGCCGGCGGTGAGCTTGGCGGCGCGCTCGATCACCTCGTCCGGCGCGCCGATCCACAGGTCCAGGTCGCCGGTGAACTCGCGCTTGACGAACTCGCCGACCGGCAGTCCCGTGTTCCGGCGGACGATCTCCCCGGCGAGCCAGCCGTAGGTCAGCGCCTGGTAGCCGTGCGCGGTGCCGGGCTCCCACTCGGGGGCCTGCGCGGCGAGCTCGTCCGCGCGGGCGGCGGTGTCGGCGGCCTCCTCGGCGGTCACCGGCCGCGCGAACGCCGGCAGGCCGGACTGGTGCGACAGCAGGTGCGCCGCCGTCGTGCCCTCCTTGCCGTTCTGCCCGTACTCGGGCCACCAGTCGGTGACCGGGCCGTCGACCTCGTAGACGCCGCGCTCGGCGAGCAGCAGCGCGGCGGTCGCGGTGACCGCCTTGGTGCAGGAGAACCCGAAGCAGGGGGTGCCCGCGGCCCACTCGCGGCCGGTGCGGCGGTCGGCGACGCCGCCCCACAGGTCCACGACCTTGCGGTCCCCGGCGTAGACGGCGACGGCGGCGCCCACCTCGCGGCCCTCGGCGAAGTTCTGCTCGAAGACGTCCCTGACGGCCGTGAACGCGGGGTCGCAGTGTCCCTGGACGGTACTCATGGGCGGGATCCTCTCCACTGAAGGGTACAAACCGAATCATGCTCGACGAATCGAACAACTGGGGACGCTGGGGTGCCGGCGACGAACGCGGCGCCCTCAACCTGCTCACCCCCGAGACGGTGCTCGCCGCCGCCGGGTGCGTGCGCGAGGGCCGCGTCCTCGGCCTGTCGCTGCCGATCCGGGGCGCCACGTCCTCGCCCGCCCCGACGACCGTCCCGCACCTGCGCGGGCGCCCGCTGCCGCAGCACTTCATGTCGGTGGACGGCGGCGACTACGCGGCCGGGACGCGGGCGATCGGCGCGGGCCTGAAGATGGCCGACGACGCCCTGGTGGTGACGCCGCACGGCACCACCACCCACATGGACGCGCTCTGCCACATGTGGTCCGGCGACGAGCTGTACAACGGCCATCCCGCCGACCGCGTCCGCTCCTATGGCGCGGGCCGCTGCGGCATCGACAAGGCGGGGCCGGTCGTCGCGCGCGGGGTGCTGTTCGACATCCCCAGGCTGCGCGGCGTCCCGCACCTGGCCGCCACCGACCGGATCGGGCCCGCCGACCTGGAGGGCTGCGGAGTGCAGGTGCGGCCCGGCGACGTCGCCGTCGTCCGCACCGGCTGGCCGCTCGCCTGGCAGGACGGCCCGGACGCCTACTGGGCCGGCCAGCCGGGCCTGTCGGCCGACGCCGGCCGCTGGCTCGCCGAGCGCGACGTGTGCGTGGTGGCGAGCGACAACGCCGCGATCGGCGGCCTCAACGACCGCCAGCTCGCCGACGAGGGCCTCGCCGACGACCTGCACATGATCCTGCTGTGGCGGCACGGCATCCACCTGGTCGAGATGCTCTGGCTGGAGGAACTCGCCGAAAGCGGGCGGACCGACTTCCTGTTCGTCGTCGCGCCGCTGCGCATCGAGGGCGGCACCGCCAGCCCCGTCACCCCCGTCGCGGTGCTGTAGCCGGAAGGGGGCGGGCCGCCCCGCCCCCTTCCGCGCGTCAGGAACCGGGGTAGGCGCCGCCGCCGAAGCGCTCGTCGAGGGCGTCGTAGTCGGGGGTGTAGCCGCGCTTGGGGATGGCGTCGGTGAACTCCACCTCGCGCGGCTTCTTGTAGGAGGCGATCTCCGCGCGGACGTGCTCGATGATCTCCTCGGCGGTCGCCGTCGTCCCGTCCTTCAGGACCACGACCGCCTTCGGGGACTGGCCGAACCGCTCGTCGGGGACGCCGATGACGGCGGCGTCGGCGACGGCCGGGTGCGTCTTCAGCGCCCGCTCGACCTCGGCCGGGTAGATGTTCTCGTTCGCCGACTTGATCATGCGCAGCTTCGGGCCGATGAAGGTGAGCGTGCCGTCGGCCTCGCGGCGGCCGAGGTCGCCGGTGTGGTGCCAGCCCCCGGCGGACTTGGCCGCGTTCAGCTCGGGCCGGTTCCAGTACCCGGAGAAGACGCTGTGGCCGCGCGCGCAGATCTCGCCGACCTCGCCTGGCGCGACCTCGGCGCCGTCGGCGTCCAGGATGCGCACGTGCACGAGGGGGGAGGGGCGGCCCGCGTAGCCCGCGCCGCCCATGCCGAGGCCGAGGAAGGTCAGCATGCCGCCGACCTCGGTCTGCCCGTAGCCGCCCATCTTGGACGCGCACCACGGGCTGTCGTCCACGGTGATCATCGCGTCCCACTCGGGGGAGTGCGAGACGAAGCGCAGCGACGACAGGTCGTAGGACCCGTCCTTGTTCGCCTCCACCAGGCCGTCGATCATCGGGCCGAACAGGAACGCCTGGGTGCACTTCTCGGCGTCGATCAGCCGGCACACCTCGGCCGGCTCGTACGCCGGGGTGAACACGATCTTGCCGCCGAGCTGGAAGGTGGCGAGCGTGAACATCATCGTGCCGACGTGGAACAGCGGCCCGCAGGCCAGGAAGGCGAAGCCGTCCTCCATCTGCCGGATGTGCAGCAGCGCCATGCTGTGCGCGATCAGCGCCGAGTGGCTGAGCAGCGCCGCGTTCGGGCGCCCGTCGAACGCCGCGGTGTAGAGCGCGAGGACGGGCGCGTCGTCGCCGACCTCGGCGGCCGGCTCATCGGCCTCGGCGGGCAGGTACGCCTCGTACTCCTCGCCCGACCGCACCCAGCGGGCGTCCAGGGACACCTGGCCGCGTGCTTTCTCGACCGCCTCCGACTCCTCCCACACCACGACCTTCGGCGTCAGGTCGGTGAGGACGTGGGCGAGCTCGTCGGCGCTCTGCCGCCAGTTGGCCGGGCAGCAGACCGCGCCGAGGCGGGCGGCGGCGAGCAGCAGCTCCAGCACCCGGAACGAGTTCTGCCCGAGCCAGAGCACCCGCTCGCCCGGCCCGACGCCGTCGGCGGCGAGGGCGGCCGCCAGGCGGTTCACCCGGGCGTCCAGCTCCGGGTAGGTCAGCCGGACGTCGCCGTCCACGACGGCGGTGCCGAGCGGGCGGCCGCGCCGGTGCTCGCCGAGCACGTCCCCGAGAGTGAGCCGGTGTACGGACATCGCGCCTCCTGGCAGGTGTGGGGGTGGGGTCACCGGAAGGCCGGCATGACCTCCGCGGCGAAGAACCGCAGGACCTTCTTCATGTCCTCGAGGGGCATCGGCCGGGTGGAGCCGAAGTCGCACATGAGGTTGCCGTAGCCCATCTCCTGGATCGCCCTGATCTGCTCGATCACGCGCTCGGGGTCGCCGATGACCTCCAGCTGGTTCCAGCGGAACTCGTTGTCGACCGAGCCGCCCTTGAGGTAGCGGTCCTGGTAGTACTCGAAGCCCTTGGCGGCCTTGCCGGTGCTCGGGTCGATCGGCGCGCTCTGCACGTTGAAGATCCGCGAGCGGTCGAAGCCGGCCTCGAACCGGGCCTGGTCCGCGCGGGCCTGCTCCACCGTCGGCGCGACGTACACCGAGCGGCTGGCGACCAGCTCCACGCCGGTGGTGTCGACGCCGTGCGCGGCGGCGGTGGCGTGCCAGGTCTCGGCCGCCTTGGCGATCTTCTTGAACGGGGCGGCCGGGTCGGCCAGGATCGGCAGCCCCCGCCTGGCGTACAGCTCGACGGTCTCGGGGCTGACCGCGGCCACGTGCAGCGGCGGGTGCGGGCGCTGCACCGGTTTCGGCATCAGCGTGAGCGGGTGCCGGGTCTCGTGGAAGCGGCCCTTGTACTCGAAGGAGTCCTGGGTCCACAGACCGATGATCATGTCCAGGCACTCGTTGAACCGGTCCCGCGCCTCGGCCAGGTCCAGGCCGAAGTTCTCGAACTCCACGCTCTGGTAGCCGCGGCCGATGCCGACCTCCAGCCGCCCGTCCGACAGCAGGTCGACCATCGCGGCCTCCTCGGCCACGTGGATCGGGTTGTGCAGCGGCAGCACCACGATGCCGGTGCCGAGCCGCAGCCGCTCGGTGCGCGCGGCCAGGTTCGCCAGCAGCGTGAAGATGTTCGGGACGACCCCGTAGTCGCGGAAGTGGTGCTCGGCGATCCACACCCCGTCGAAGCCGAGCTCCTCCAGCAGCTCGGCGATCTCGATCTGGTAGTCGTACACCTCCCGCGCGGTCTGGCCCGCGAACTGGTGGAACAGGTGGAAGGTCGAGAACTTCATCGGGCGGTCAGCCACGTGTACGGCTCCTTCTCCAAGCGGGCCCGGCGGGGTGCGCGCCGTGTCGCAACGCCTGACCCATCATTACGTACCAAGCGCTCGCTTGGGAAGCCTAACAGCCCGGGTACGGCGAAGCGCCCCGTCCGGCGGATCGGGGCGCTTCGCGAAAGGCGGGATCAGGGGCGTTCCAGATGCCCCGCGGGCTCGGCCACCGGGTCGCCGGCGGCGTGCGGCGGCCGGGTCCGGCCGAACTCCAGCGTGAGCAGCGCCGCCGCCAGCCGGACGATGTCGGCCCAGGAGCGGAACACCACGCTGCGCGGCCGGTAGCCGGGCCGGAACTTCTTGTCGAACAGGTACAGCGACTCCACCGCGATCCACGGGTCCAGCAGGTGCAGCGCCTGGTAGCCGGTCTTCTCCAGGACGCCGCGCTCGTCGGAGTCCAGCAGCTCGCGGAACGCGGCGAAGTTCAGCGACACCACGCCGTGCCCGTGCTCGGCCGCGTACTCCACGACCTCCACGATCAGCCGCTCGTTGACGCCGTTCGGGCCGTCGGGGGAGCGGCGCATCGCGTCCAGGCTGACGCCCTCGCCGGCGATCACGTACCGCTGGAAGGCGATCGGCGCGCCGTCGGCGCCGTAGGCGATCGCGACGATCGTGCCGGGGTGGTAGCCGGTGAGCAGCTCGTCCAGGTTCATCGAGAAGCCGCGCTCGGCCGCGCCGCCGAGCGAGCTCGCGGCCACCGCCAGCAGCCGCTCGCGCAGGTCGTCGGTCAGGTCCCGCTCGGCGACGATCTCGGAGGTGACGCCCGCGTTGTAGGTGCGCCGCACCGCCTGGCGGACGTTGCGCATCTGCCGTCCCGACAGTGAGAACTCCCCGGGCCGTACCACGACCTCGTCGCCGAACCCGATCGAGCGGAGCCCGCCCCAGGCCGGCAGCAGCCCGGCGCTCGCGCCGAGCACGGCGGGCCGCCAGCCCGCGCGGCGGCAGCGCTCCAGGAACGCGTTGATCGCGGCCGCGTGGGACCCGGGGTCGCCGACCGGGTCGCCGCCCGCCGCCGCGATGCCGAACAGCACCCGGTAGCCGATCGCGGCGCGCCCGTCCGGGCTGAACACGTACGACTTGTCGCGGCGCAGCGCGAACGGGGCGAGGGTGTCCGAACCGGGGTGCGCGACCAGGCGGGCCACCCGGCGCCGCTCGTTCTCGTCACCCGGCGGCGGCGGGGGATCGGACGCCAGCAGCGTCACCACCAGCACCAGCAGGCCGACGACGCCGATCACCCCGAGGACCCCCGGCAGCCACGCCGCGCCCTCGATCGAGCCGCCCCCGCCGCTCAGGCCGCTCGCCACGCCGGGGCCGACCGACTCGATCGACATGCCGCCGACCAGCACCGACAGCACGGCGGTGGAGAGCACCAGGACGGCGCCGGTACGGATCGCGGTGCGGATCCGCTCGGGATGCGGGCGCACGTCGAAGGCGGCGCGGCGGATCCACAGGGCCAGCAGCGCCGCCGCCAGCAGCGGCAGCCGCCACAGCGCGTCGTCGCCCGCCGCGACCGCGAGCAGGCCCATCACGACCAGGACCACCAGCCCGTACCAGGCGGCCCGGCGGCGCAGCCGGGCGCCGCGCGCCACGAACGCCAGGGCGAGGCCGAGCATGACGGCGTGCGCGGGGGCGAGCGGGCTGCCGGTGACCAGCTCCGCGAGGCCGCGCAGCCAGCCCGGCGCGTCCCCGAGCGCCGGCACCGCGAGCAGTGAGGCCACGGCCGCGGTCACGAAGGTGAAGGGCCAGACCGATCCGTGCTGTTTCGCTGCGTCCACGAAGAGCACCTCCGCTGAGCGGCAACCATGATCTTGTGGAACGAATTCCCCATTTAGCACGTTAACCCCGGCCGTATCCGGTCGCCGGCGCGTCGGTCCGCCGGCCAGAACTCCTCCATGCGACGACGCCGCGGCGCCCCCGGCCGAAGATCCGGCCGGATCCGGCCACCCCTGTAGCCTACGGGTGATGAGGCGCTTGCTGCTGGTCCACCACACCCCATCGCCCTCGCTACAGGCCATGTTCGAGGCCGTGCGGTCGGGCGCCGGCACCGACGAGGTCCAGGGCGTCGAGGTGGTGTGCCGCCCGGCGCTCACCGCCTCCCCGGTCGAGGTGCTGGAGGCCGACGGCTACCTGCTCGGCACGCCGGTGAACCTCGGCTACCTGTCCGGCGCGCTCAAGCACTTCTTCGACCAGATCTACTACCCCTGCCTCGAAACGACCGTCCGCCGGCCGTTCGGGGCCTACCTGCACGGCAACAACGACGCCACCGGCGCCCTGCGCGCCCTGGAGTCGATCACCACCGGGCTGCGGTGGCGGGCCGTCCGGCCGCCGGTCGTGGTGACCGGCGAGCCGGGCCGCGCCGACCTGGCGGCCTGCTGGGAACTGGGCGCGCTGGCCGCCGCCGAGGCGGCCGATACGCTGGGGTCATGAGCGGCTTCCGGCATGTGGTGTTGATCGAGTGGGCCGAGGGGACGACCACGTCCCAGCAGGAGGAGGCCGCGGCGCGGCTCGCCGAGCTGCCCGGCCTGATCCCCGAGATCCGGTCCTACAGCGTCGGCGGCGACGCCGGCATCGACGAGGGCAACGCCGACTTCGTGATCGTCGGCGAGTTCGCCGACCAGGCCGCCTACGAGACCTACCGGGACCACCCGGCCCACCGCGCCGTGGTCGGCGAGTACATCAGGCCGTTCCTGGCGCGGCGGGCCGCCATCCAGTACGAGCTCTAGCCGAGCCGGCCGGCGACGGCCTTCAGGGCCGCCTGCGCGATGGCCTCGTCGATCGAGCCCTGCGGCGCGCCGCCGACGCCGATGCCGGCGATCGGGGAGCCGCCCGAGGCGACCGGGACGCCGCCGGCCAGGAACAGCGTGCCCGGGATGTCCTTGACGGTCGGGCCGGTGCCGGTGGCGTTCCCGGCCAGCTTGGACGTCGGCTGGCCGAACGAGACGGCGGTGAACGCCTTGCGCTTGGCCGACTCGACGGTCTGCGGGCCCGCGCCGTCGCCCTTGATCACCATGCGCAGGTCGCCGGAGCGGTCCACGATCGCGATCGCGACCCGCTGGTGCTGCTTGGCGGCCTCCTGCTGGCCGGCCGTCGCGATCTGCAGGGCGGCGTCGGCGCTGAGCACCCGGACCTGCTGGACGGCCGGGCCGGGGGCGGCCTTGGCGGCGGCGGGCGCGGCGGCCTGGGCGGCCGAGACGCCGACGGCGCCGCCGACGATGGCGAGGCCGGCGGTCATGGTGGCGATGGTCTTGATGCGGGTCATGGTGTGTCCTTCGTCAGGGGTCGGTTCGACGTGTTCCAGCCTCGCCGCGCCAGGCCCGCCCGCCATCGGGGCGGTGGACGATCCTGCTATCAACCGATCGGTTGATGCCCCCGGCCGGCCCCTTCTCCAGGCTGAAGTAGCGTGATTCCAGGGGGAGGGACGGGCATGACGGCGGCCGAGCAGCGGATCTACCAGGCGATGCACGCGGGTTTCTTCCTGCTGCTCGCCGCGTCGGCGTCGCGGTTCGTCGTCCGGCACGGGATCGGCCGCGAGAGCGCCGTCCCGCTGGTGCTGAGCGGCGTCCTCGCCGTCGGCTACGCGGCGGGGATCGTCGCCTGGGACGTGCTCGGCCGGTGGCGCCCGGCGTGGCTGGCGGCCGTCACCGCCTGCTGGGCCGCGCTGGTGCTGATGGCGCCGAGCTTCGGCTGGTGCGCGATCCCGCTGTTCTTCATCGCCCTCCGGCTGCTCGGCACCCGCGCCGCGATCGCGCTGGTGACCGTGCTGACCGCGACCTACGTCGTCGCGCAGCTGCGGCTGGCCGACCGGATCGACCCGAGCCTGGTGCTCGCGCCGGTCGCGGTCGCCGGCATGACCACCGTGATCTTCCTGGAGCTGCGGCGGCTGATGGACGGGCTCGCCGCCGCGCAGCACGAGGCCGGGGTGCTGGCCGAGCGCGAGCGGCTCGCCCGGGAGATCCACGACACCCTCGCGCAGGGGCTGACCAGCATGGGCATGCTGCTGCAGGCCGCCGACCGCGAGTGGGGAAGCGACCCGGCTGCGGCGCGCGGGCACGTCCGGCGGGCGGCCGGGACCGCCGCGGAGAACCTGGAGGAGGCGCGCCGGTTCGTGCGCGCCCTCGCCCCGCCGGGGCTGGCCGCCGGGTCGCTGCCCGCGGCGCTGCGCGCCGTCGCCGAAGGGGCCGGCGCGGACCTGCGGGTGGACGGCGCCGAGTACCCGACCGGCGCCCGCGCCGAGGAGGCGCTGCTGCGCGTCGCGCAGGGCGCCCTCGCCAACGCCCGCGAGCACGCGGGCGCGGCCCGCGTCGTGCTCACGCTGTCCTACCTGGACGACGCGGTGACGCTCGACATCGCCGACGACGGCGCGGGCTTCGACCCGGCCGCGCCGCGCCCCGGCGCCGGCCGCGGCTACGGGCTGCGCGCCATGCGCGACCGGCTCGCCGAGGCCGGCGGGAGGCTGGTGGTGGAGAGCGCGCCCGGCGAGGGCACCGTCGTCGCGGCCACGATCCCAAGGAGCGGCCCATGAACCCCATCGGCGTGCTGATCGCCGACGACCACCCGGTGGTGCGCGCCGGGCTGTGCGCGCTGCTCGGCGCCGAGCCGGGCATCGAGGTGGTCGGCGAGGCGGCCGACGGCGCCGCGGCCGTCCGGCAGGCGGGCCTGCTGCGGCCCGACCTGGTCCTGATGGACCTGCGGCTCGGCCCCGGCATGGACGGCGTCGAGGCGACCCGGCGCATCCTCGCCCTGCCCGACCCGCCGCGCGTGCTGGTGCTGACCACCTACGACTCCGACGCCGACATCGCCCGCGCCGTCGCCGTCGGCGCGGCCGGGTACCTGCTGAAGGCCGGCCCGCCCGAGGAGCTGTTCCGGGGCGTGCGGACGGCCGCGCGCGGCGAGACCGCCCTGTCGCCCGAGGTGGCGACCCGGCTGCTGAACCGGGTGCGCGACCCCGCCCCGGCGCTCAGCCCGCGCGAGATCGAGATCCTGGAGCTGGTGGCCCGCGGCCTGTCGAACCGGGCGATCGCGAAGGAGCTGTTCATCAGCGAGGCGACGGTGAAGACCCACCTGGTGCACGTGTTCGCCAAGCTGGGCGTGGAGACCCGCACCGCCGCGGTGACGGTCGCCGCCGAGCGCCGCCTGATCAGGCTGGCCGACTGATACCGAGCAAGCGCTTGTGTATAGAGGTGGTTCGCGTTAGCGTCGGCTGCGCGGCCGGGTGATCCCCCGGCCCGGCCAGACGCCGTCCGCCGGGGATGGATCGCGCCCCATCACCGGCGGGCGGCACCGGACGAGGGGGGCGCGTGGGCCGGCAGGGTTTCTCGGGCAGGGCGGCGGTCGCGGGGGTCGGGATGACCGCGCTGTCGCGCGCGTCGGGCCGCAGCGAGCTGAGCCTCGCCGCCGAGGCGTCGCGGGCGGCCCTCGCCGACGCCGGGATCGAACGCCCCGACGCGGTCCTGTCCTACCACCTGAACGACTCGGCGCCGGTGCTGTACCTGGCGCGCGAGCTGGGGCTGTCCGAGATCGGCTGGCACAACGAGATCTACGGCGGCGGGACGCAGAGCGCCTCGATCCTCGCCGACGCCGCGATGCTCGTGGACGCGGGCCTCGCCGAGAACGTGCTCGTCTACCGGGCGCTGAACGGCCGCTCCGGCAAGCGGATGAACGCCCTCGGCCTGAAGCTGGGGGAGGGCACCGAGGAGCAGTTCACCCACCCGTACGGGATGGCGGGGCCGGTGCACCAGTTCGCCCTCGCCGGGCAGCGCTACCTGCACGACACCGGCCTGACCGAGCGGCACACCTACGCCGTCGTCGGGCAGTCCCGCTCGCACGCCCTGCGCAACCCCCGGGCGCTCCGGCGCGAACGGCTCGACCTGCCCGGCTACCTGGACAGCCCCATGGTGGCCTCGCCGCTCCGCCGCCTGGACTGCTGCCAGGAGACCGACGGGGCCTGCGCACTCGTCGTCACCCGCGCCGACCGCGCGCCGGACGCGCCGCGCATCCACGCGGTCGTGCGCGGCGGCGGGCCGGGCGCGTCCGCGATGGACCGCGCCGGCGACGTCACCCGGATCTTCTCGGCGTACGTGGCGGGCCCGCTCTACGAGGCCGCCGGGATGAGACCGGCCGACATCGACGTGGCCCTGCTCTACGACGCCTACAGCTGGCTGGTGCCGCGGCAGTTGGAGGACTTCGGCCTGGTGCCGCGCGCCGACCTCGGCGTCTTCCTGCGCGCGCAGGAGATGGCCTGGAACGGGCGGATGCCGGTCAACCCGCACGGCGGGCTGCTGTCGGAGGGGTACGTGCACGGCCTCAACAACGTGGCCGAGGCCGTCCGGCAATTGCGCGGGACCGGCACCAACCAGGTTCCGGGCGCGGGCGTGGCCCTGTGCACCGGGTTCGGCGGCGGCTACGGCAGCGCCGCCGTCCTCACCGCCGCCTGATCGGCGGGCGGCCGGCGCCGCATGCCGAAGCTGGTGGCGATCACCACGAGGCCGATCAGCAGCGACAGCGCCTGCGCGATCACCCAGCCGAGCGCCCCGGCGTTCAGCCCGTGCGGGAGCAGCAGGCCGCAGCAGGTCACCACGAGGGCGGCGTTCACCCCGTTCATGAAGATGTAGGCCCCGGTGCGGTCCCGGGCGATCAGCGCCGCGTCGACCAGGTAGGTGCCGCCGGTCAGGAGCGCGGCCAGGGCCAGCAGCCGCAGGCAGCCGGTGGCCGACCGCGCGTACTCGGCGCCGAACATGCGCAGCAGGTACGGCGCCGCGACGACCGCGGCCAGCACGGCCGGCAGCAGCAGCACGTAGACCGCCTTGACCGCCTTGAGCAACTGCCGCCGCAGCGCCCCGCGCTGCGCCTCGGCGAAGGTCACCTGCGCCGCGGTGGACGGGATGAAGTTGAGGAATCCGGCGATCTGGAAGGCGACCGCGAACCACGCGGTCTGCCGGCTGCCGCTGATCGTCAGGACCTGCAGGGGGACGACGGTGCTGGGCAGGATGCCGAGGACGGTGCCGAGATAGCTGCCGCCGGAGAACGACAGGTGCCGCCGCAGCACCGTGACCGGGCCCGGCCCGCCGGGCACGCGGGGCAGCCGCCGGAGCAGGGCCGCCCCGCCCAGTGCGGCGGCGAGGACGGCGCCGCTGCCGTAGGCGACGATCAGCCCCGGCAGCCCGAACGGGATCAGCGCCAGCAGCGCCCCCACCTTGATGACACCGCCCACCAGGTTCTTGGCGAACAGCGCGCCGGTGGCCCGCAGCGCGATGAGCCCGGCGTCCAGGGTGCCGCCCGCCGAGGTGCTGACCACCAGCAGGATGACCAGCAGCACCGAGCGCAGATCGCCGCCGAGATCCGGGCCGCCGCCGGGCAGCAGGGGCGTCAGGAGCAGCAGGCACGCCAGCGCCAGGGAGCCGCCGACCACCGCGACCGCCCCCACCGTCGCGCGGACCAGGGAGCGCGGGTCCTGCGCCTTCGGCAGATGCCGGATGACGGTGTTGGCGAGGCCGAGGGAGGCGACCGTGGCCAGCAGGTTCACCCCGGCCGTGACGCCGGCCAGCCAGCCGACGGCGGCCGGGGGGTAGCTGTGCGCGGCCAGCGCCCAGAACACGAAACCGAGTCCCGCCAGGGACATCGTGTTGGCCAGCAGCAGCAGCGAGCCCCGGTAGAGCGCGTCCTTGGAGATCCGCTGCAGCCATGACCGCAGCGGCGCGGGCAGGAGGCCCGCGGCGGGCGCCGTCCGCGCGGTCACCTCCCCGAAAAGGCGCAGGGTCTGCTCGCCGATCCGGTCCCAGCCGTGATCGCGCACGTGGTCCAGCGCCGCCCGCGACATCGCCTCCAGCCGCGCGGTATCCGCCTCGGCCAGCTCGGCCAGCGCCCGGGTGAGGGCGGGGACGCCGCCGTCGTAGCGCCGCACGGCCGCCTCCGGCAGCTCGGCCAGCCCCGGCAGGTCGGGCACGAGCAGCGGCCGCCCGTGTGCGAGGGCCAGCAGCGCGCTGCCGCTGGTGGTGATCTGCCGGAACGGCAGGACCACCACGTCGGCGTCCGCGTACAGGCCGGCCAGCTCCGCGTCGGGGATCCGCTCCAGCCGCAGCGTCACCCGGTCGGCGACGGGCGCGGCCAGCTCCTTCAGCCGGGCCGCGAGCGCCGGGTCGGGGCAGGAGCCCGCGACGGTGAGGGTCGCCTCGTGGCCGGCCGGCAGCGCCGCGAAGGCGGCCAGCAGGTCCTCCACCCCCTTGTACTCCGCGATCATGCCGAGGAACAGGAACCGGCCGCGGCCCGCCGGGGCCGGCAGTTCCGGCGCGGGGAAGGGGCCATGCGGGACGACCTCGGCCCGGCGGGGATGCGCGCCGAGCGCGGCCAGCCCGTCCAGCGCGGACAGGGCGTGCACGATCACCAGGTCGCTGGCCCGCACCAGGCGCCGCCGCGCCGCCGCGTCGTCGGCGAACACCCGCGAGTGCGGCAGGACGTTGTGCGCCGTCCACACCAGCCGCAGCCCGAGCGGCCGGAGCACGCCGAGCACGATCCGGAACCACAGCTGCGCGGCCCGGCGGCCGGGGCCGCCGCCGGGCAGCCCGAACTTGAACACCCAGTGCAGGTGCACCAGGCGCGCCCCGGCCAGCCGCCAGGCCAGCAGCTCCAGCGGGAGCAGCAGCAGGTTCAGGGTGTGCGACGGCGTGAGTTCACCGGCGTACCGGATCCGCGCCCCGCGCCTGCGCAGCTCCCCGTAGAGCAGCTCCTGGTAGGGGTTGCCGTCCCGGGGAATGGCGATGATCTTCATCGGCGGATCCGGCCGGCCACCTCGGCGAGCACGCCGGCGCCGTAGACCAGATGGTCCACGATCACCCGGAGCGCACCGTTGCGCCGGTTGCGCCAGGCCGGGACCGCCAGCAGCGCCAGATAGGCGGGGAACGCCGCCGCGGACCACGGCCACGCGACGGCCGTCGCCGCGAGCGCGACCGGCAGGCCCAGCAGGTACAGCGGGTAGGCCACCACCATCGGCTCGGTGCGCGGCAGCCGGGGCAGCCGGTCGCGGTGCTTGAGGTACAGGCGGGCGCGGGCCTTGCCGTAGGCGTAGGAACGGCGTGCCTGCCGCCGCCGGTCGCCCCAGTCATGGGTGACCACGGCCTTCGGCGCGCTGCGGATGCGGTGCCCCGCCGCGATGACCCGCCAGGCGAAGTCCACGTCCGAGCCGTACTCGAAGGACTCGTCGAACCCGCCGACGGCGTCGAAGACCTCACGCCGGAAGGCCAGGTTGATGGTGGGGCACTCGTCCAGGTAGGCGGCCGCGCGCAGCGCCCCCTGGTCGTACAGGCCGTCGTGGCCGGCCGGCCCGACCGCGACCCCGGCCACGATCCGCTCGCCGTCCTTGCGCAGCGGTTCCAGCAGCTCCCGCAGCCAGCCGTCCAGCGGACGGCAGCCGGCGTCGGTGAACACGATGACGTCGCCGCGCGCCGCCCGGACCCCCGCGTTGCGCTGGTGCGGGATGGACACCCGCACCCCCGCCGGGCGGTCGAAGCGCAGCCAGCGCACCGCCGGATGGGCGGCGGCGATGCGGTCGAGGCGGCCGTCGGAGGCGTCCACCACGACCAGCTCGTACGGCTCGCCGGTGGCCGCCGCCGACGCCGCGGCGCCGGTGAGCGTCGCGGCCAGCTCCGGCTCGTCCTTGCTGATGACGACGATCGAGATCATCGGTGGTACACCTCGGAGGCTCCGTTCGTGTACACCAGGTCGTAGTTGTCCCTGATGAAGGCGGCGGGGAAGGCATAGGTGGCCAGGGAGCCGTTCACCGAGGAGCGGGCCCGGCCCTGCACGACGTTGACCCGGGTCGCGTAGATCCACGCCTCCCGGTTCAGGGCGGCGGGCGCGAGGTCGGTCATCATGCCCGGCCGGCCGGCGCCGATCTGGGTGTACAGCCGGATCTGGCCGTAGCGGTCGGAGTAGACCATGTCGTCGGTGCCCGCGATCCGCAGGCCGAGCCAGTGGGCGGCGGCGAGTTCGGCGTCGTGCTCGTAGAAGCGCTCGTAGTCCTCTCCGCGCGCCGCGAGCTGGGTGCCCGGGGTGCCGCCGAGGGCGAGCGTGGACAGCCCGCTGGTCTTCAGGAAGATCGTCAGTACGGCCGTGGCGACGGCCCCCCAGACCAGCAGGTCCAGGCGGGGAGCCGGCACCGTGCGCGCGGCCCGGCCGAGCCGGGGCGCGACCTGGTGCAGCATCCAGAACAGCGCGACCGAGACGAGGGTGAGCGCCTGGATCTGCGCGCGGCCCTGGTTGTAGGTGATGGCGAGGGTGCCCGACAGCCGGAACAGCACCAGCGCCCCGAGCGCGGGCAGCGCGAGCAGCCCGACCTGGCGGGTCAGCCCGGGGGAGCGGCGCTGGAAGGCCATCAGCGTCGCCGCGACCAGCGCCAGCAGGTTGCCGAGCTGGGCGAACACCAGGACCGCCAGGTCGAGCAGCGCGCTGACCGGCGGCAGCAGCGACTCCTCCTTGGGCAGCGACCGGTCGCGCAGCGCGTTGCGGGGGTCGGTGGCGCCCGGCGGCGGGGAGACGTACTTGCGGCCGGCGTACAGCTCGCGGACCTGCTTGTCGTACTCGGCGGCGGAGATCGTCGCGCCTTCGCCGCCGGACAGGTACGCGGCGATGATCCCCTTGCCCTTGTCGTGCGGCAGCAGTTGCAGGCCGTCGGAGCTGAGCGCGGTGCGCAGCTGGCCCAGGTTGGACGCCGACTGGGTGATCGGCCCGTACCAGAGCGCGGCGCTCGCCACGCCGGTGGCCAGCGCCATCGCGACCGTCCAGCGGATCGCGGCGGTGCGGCGCAGCAGGCCGAGCAGGATCTGGATGACGACGGCCCCGAACAGCATCATCAGCGCGAAGTAGGCCGAAGAGTAGTGCGCCACCACCAGCGCCGGGCCGAACAGGGCCACCAGGACCAGCCGCGGGACCCGGGGCATGCTGATCTCCAGCAGGGCCGCGCACAGCGCCAGGAAGAACAGCAGCGCGATCTCCTGCCGGGCCAGCGCCGGAAGCTGCTGGGAGACGCCCCCCTGCACCAGGACGTAGGCGGCGGTGAGCGTGGCCCAGCGGGGCGGCAGGAAGCGCCCGGCGATGTTGAAGATCCCCACGACGAACATCGCGAACGTGGCCGGATACGCCAGTTTGAAGATCATCGCGATGTCGATGCCGGTCAGCGCGTGCAGCTGCGCGGGCAGCACGGTGATGCTCAGCATCGCGCCGTAGGCGTCCGGATGGGGGTGCATCTGCCACACCCCGGCCCGGACGGTCTGGGTCGCGACCGCGTACTCGGTGGAGATGTCGAAGCCGTACACCAGGTCGCTGCGCAGCGAGTAGGCCCACATCATCGCCAGCGACACCGCGAACAGCAGCAGGGAGATGCGCGTGACGTCCAGCCGCCCCGCGGCCAGCGCCGCCCAGGCGACCACCACGCCGCAGGCGGCCAGCACCGCCACGGCCAGCACCGGGCCGTGGCCGTGGTTCAGCCGCAGTGCGCCGGCCGCCGCCAGCAGCGGCAGGAGCATCGCCAGCGCCAGCCAGCGCGCCGAGGGCAGCGCCGGCCGGGGGATCGCGGTGCTGAGCGGGGCCGTCGTCCCCGCCAGCAGGAGGATCAGGCAGACCGCCTGCAGGCCGATGAGCATCGGCGCCGGGTACAGGGGGTGTTCCACTCCGAGCTGTCCGCCGATGAGATCGACGGCCAGCCCCGATCCCATCAGCACGACCAGCGAGCAGGCCGGCACGTACAGCGGGAACAGGGCCACCGCCGTGCCGGGCACGCGCAGCGCGTTCAGCAGCAGCAGGCCGGGCACCGTCAGCAGCAGCGGGACGAGCGCCAGCTGCGCCACCACGAGGTCGCGCAGCAGCGACAGCACCGTCATCAGGACGAGGGCGGCGCCGTAGTACACCACGCGCCGGAAGATCAGCCATTCGATGGTGCCCGGGGTGTGCCGCGCCGCGGGCGGGCCCGTCCCGCCGGGGTGCGCGCCGTCCAGCGAAGGGCGGACGTTGATCACGCGGTCGGCTCCGGCTCCCCGTCGCTCTGCCGGGCCGTCGCGACCGCGGCGGGCGCCGGTTCGGGGACGATGCCGCGGAAGACCAGGGCGCCGCGCACGAAACCCACGTTCTCGCAGGTTTCCTGCAGGAGCTGCAGGTAGGGATCGATCAGCGCCTCCACGGTGCCGTGCCGGAAGACGTTCTTCAGGCCCCGCGGGTAGAGCACCTGCGGCAGCAGCAGCGCGGCAACGGCCGACGGCCAGAACCACGGCGAGGCCGCCAAGAGCAGGGCGGTGAGCACCGGCCAGGGGAACAGCGTCGGACGCACTCCGGGCCACTTGCGGTACTGCAGGGCGTTGCCCTTCCCGTAGGCGATGTTGCGGCGCAGCACGTTGCGGAGGGTCGGTTCGAAACGGTGCGACAGCCACGCCTCCGGCTCGAACACCAGCCGGGTCCGGCCGGCACGGCGCAGGCGCCGGGACAGGTCCTCCTCTTCGGAGCCGAACCGGAACCGCTCGTCGAACCCGCCGACCTCCAGCAGCGCGTCCCGGCGGAACGACATGTTGCCGCCGGTGAAGGAGTAGACGTCGCGCCGGGGCTTCGGCGGCGGGGTCGTCCACTGGCGGCGCAGGTACAGGTAGAGGCGGTAGGGCAGTGCCTGGCTCGTGGTGAGCTCGAGCTCCAGCGGCTCGTGCCGGTTGTTGCGTTCCACGTAACGCGACATGAATCCGGTGCCGGTGATGGGGACGACCGGTCCGCCGACGCCGGTCACGTCGCCGGCGTACCCGGTCAGGAGCAGTTCGGCCCAGCGCGGCGCGGGTTCGCAGTCGTCGTCGATGAAGGCGACCACGGGAGCCGAGGCATGCTGCATCCCGGTGTTGCGGGCGGCCGACAGGCCCTTGTTGTGCGGATGGGCGACGACCCGCAGCCCACGCGCCCGGGCCACGTCGCCGGTGCCGTCGGTGGAGCCGTCGTCCACGACGAGGATCTCCAGCGCGGCCCGCGCGGTCTGGCGCTCCAGCGCCTCCAGCGGGCGGCCGATCCGGCCGGAGCCGTTCAGCGAGCAGACGACGACGGTGAGGCTAATGGTCATCCGGCGTCCTCTCCTGGTCGTGCCGGTGGACGGCCCGGTACACGTCCGCGGTGGCGGCGGCGACCTCGTCGAGTCCCGTCCCCTGATCGTCGACTGACCAAGAATAGGCTGAAATATCGCCCTTTTTAGCCAAGAAGCGCCTGATCACGGCGGCCAGCTCGGCGGGCGATCGGGGCGGCGCCGTCCACGGCGAACCCGCGAAGAGCTCGGCCAGCCCGCCCGCCGTGGTCGCGATCACCGGTACCCCGTAGGCCCGCGCGAGGTTGGCCACCCCGCTCTGCTCGGCCTTGCGGTACGGGAGCACGACGGCCTCGGCGGCCTCGAACCAGGCGGCGATGTCGCCGTCCGGCACGAAACCGGTGAAGGCCAGCCGGTCCGCCACGCCACCGCGCGCCGCCAGCCGCCGCACCCGGGCCAGATGCGCGCGGTCGCGCAGCTCGAAGTACTTGAACGGCCCGCTGCGCGGGCGCACCGTCCCGGCCACTACGACCCGCAGGCCGGCCGGCACCGCCGGGTCGTCGCGGCGCAGCACCGACAGCGCCCGCACCAGATCGTCCAGGCCCTTGTCCACGTGCACGAAACCGAAGGCGAGCAGCAGCCGGTCGGCGCCCAGGCCGAACCGGTCGCGCAGCTCGGCGGCGGTCGTGGCCGCGGCGGGCGGCGGGGTGCTGAAGTGGGGGATCACCTGGACGCGCCCGGCCGGCACGCCGAGCGGCCCGGTCACCGTCTCCAGCGCCCCCCTGGTGTGCACCACCAGCCGGTCGCTGTGCGCGGCGATGCGCCGGTAGAGCGCCCGGCCGGGACCGCGCAGCAGCGCGGTGTCGCGGGACGCCTCGTGCAGGGTGGTGACGACCGGGACCGGGGCGCGCGCCAGCTCGCCGAGCCAGCGGGCCAGCGCGGGCGTCCGCGTGCCGAAGGCCGGCACCGCGAACTGGGCGTGCACCACGTCGGGCTTGAACTCGGCCACGGCCGCGCGCAGGGCCGGGCCGGCGCCGCCCGGCCCGAGGGCGCCGAGCACCTCCGGCGGCGCGCCCGGCTCGGCGCGGGCCGCCACGACCGCCACCTCGTGCCCGGCCGCGCGCAGGGCGCCGCCCAGCGTCTCGGTGTAGGTCCCGATCCCGTCCCGGGCCGGCGGATAGGGGCTCACGAACAAGATCCTCATGCCCAGAACCGCCGGGAGATGCGGGAGGCGATGGCGTCCCAGCTGTAGTCGCCGATCCACGGGTCGCCGAGCCAGGGGTCCTCGCCGTCCAGGGCGTCCTGCGCGGCGAGCGCGGTGCCGATCGCCAGGGCCAGCGCGGCGGGGGTGTGCTCGCTGACCAGGCCGCGCTGGGAGCGCACCACCAGGTGCTGGGCCAGGTTGTCGGGCGCCGAGGTGGTCACCACCGGGACGCCACAGGCCAGCGCCTCCAGCACCGCGATGCCGAACCCCTCGCGCTCGGAGGGGAACGCGAAGACGCGGCCCGCCTTGATGAGGGAGTAGACGTCCTTCTGCTCGCGCACGTCGTGCCGGAAGTCGACGGCGTGCGCGATGCCCAGCCGGCCGGCCTGCGCGTGCAGTTCCTCCTCCTCCGGCCCGGTGCCGATGACGCGGCAGGTCACCGGGCGGCCTTCGGCGTGCAGCAGGGCGACGGCGTCCAGCAGCATGTCCAGCCGCTTGTGCACCATCAGCCGGGTCACCACCACCAGGTCGGTGGTGTCGGGGTCGGGCACGGCGTTGCGGACCGCCTGCAGGTCGATGCCGTTGGGCGCGACCATGATGGGGGTCCGGTCGCCCAGGTGCCGGGTCAGCCGCTCGGCGGTCTGCGGCGACGCGGCGATGATCTGGTGGGGCATGCGCATCGACCACAGCTCGACCCACCAGGCCAGCCGGCCGCCCCAGCCGAGGTAGTCCTGCCAGTACTTCGGGCCCCACACCTCGTGCCAGGTGGCGATCAGCGGCTTGCGCCGCACCATGGCCACCAGCCGCAGGGTGAAGAGCTGGAACTGCGGGATGTGGTCCACCTTGAGCACGTCGAAGGGGCGGACCAGCAGCACCAGGCAGGCCAGCGCGAAGAGGGTCGCCTGCCGGAAGGAGCGCCGGCGGCCCCGGTAGAGCCTCAGACGGGGGGTGATGCCGTGCAGCGTGACCGGCCCGTCGCGCATCACCCGGGGGCCGTCCCACCAGCGCATCGTGTACATGTGCACGTCGGCCTGCAGGGCGAGCAGCCGGGACAGCTCGTGGTAGCGGATCTCACGGCCGCCGAAGCTGTAGGGGTGGATCGCGTCGGTGACAAGGGCGACGATCGGGCGGCGCGTCATCCGAGCCTCCCGGTCGTCACCGGGACGCAGTCGGCCCGGTAGGCGATGCGCTGGCCGCCGTCCAGGCGGACCGTCACCGACACCGGTCCCGGCGCGCACGCGACGGTGACCTTCGGCGTGACGACGGTGGTGGCGCGGTCGACCAGCGGTGTCGTCCCCTGCGCCACCGGCCGGCTGCGGCCCGCCGAGTCCAGCGAGACCGTCCAGCGGTAGGTGTGCGTGGCGCCGGTGACGTTGCGGATGGAGAAGGCGACGGAGGCGCCCTCGGCGCCGCTGACCAGCTCCCGTGGCAGCTGCTCCGGCGCGGGGAAGGCGAGTTCGCTGTAGGGGCCGGGGCCGCCGGCGACGCCGGCGGCACGGAGCGCCGCCTGCCCGGGAGGGGTCTGCGCCAGGCCGCCGATCAGCACGACCGCGATCAGCAGGAGGAAGTACGACCGGCGGCGCCCGGAGGGCCGGCCGGACGATCCCGGATCGTCGGCCGGAGCCGGTGGAGCCGGCGGTGGTTGCGCGCCGAAGAAGGAAGAGGTCATGCCCCGATCCCGTCCTGAGGTGAGTCGGCGCAGAACGTGCGGGAGCGCAATAAGCCGACGTATCCGTTATGGGAGGAGTGGGATTTCTATCATGAATTGCGACCTTTCTCCAATGACGGAGGTCGGTCAGACGCGCGGGCGCGGCGGGCCGCGACGGCTTCCGGCGCGCGGCCCCGCCGCATAGTGAAAAATTGGTCAAGCATGGCGGAGCCCGGTAAACCGGCAGATGGGGCCAGGCGTCTACGAGCCCGGCCCCACCCTGAAGGCGAAAGTGAGATGCATCACTAATTGCTAAAACGGGTGCGTGGGCTAGCCGCGGTAAGTGCGCACCCAGTCGATCTGCATGCGGGCCGGGAAACGGGTCGTCTTGTCGGGAGAACCCGGCCAGGTGCCGCCGACCTGGATGTTGAGAATGAGATAGAACGGCTTGTTGAACGGCCAGTTCCGGTACGCCTTCATCTGCGCGTAGGGACGGCCGTCGACCCACCACACGACGCGGTGCGGCGTCCAGTCGACGCCGTACACGTGGTAGCCGGCCGACAGTGGCTTGGCGAGGGTGACACCGCCGCCGCCCACCCGGCGCTGGGCGTGCGCGAAGCCCTGGACGAGGCGCGGCTTGCTGCCGACCGTCTCCACGACGTCGATCTCTCCGTAGGCCCCGCCCTCGCGCTGCATCCAGAAGGCCGGCCAGATGCCCTTGCCGGTGGGCAGCTTCGCCCGGACGGCGAAGCGCCCGTACGTCTGGTGGAACTTCCCCTTGGTCTGGACCCGCCCCGAGACGTAGCGGCACCGGCCGTACCAGCAGTTCAGCTTGGCCGACGAGCTCGTTTTGGCCGCGGTGATGACCAGGTTCCCCCGGCCGTCCTGGTAGGAGTTGCCGGCCTGGTAGTAGTGCAGCGCCTTGTGGGACCAGCCGTTGGTGCCGTTGCCGAGGACGGGCGTCCACGCCTTGGACGGCTTGCCGCGCCCGTTGAACTCGTCGGACCAGCTCCGCTTCCACTTCACCTTCGGCAAGGTGATCTTGGCCTGCGCCGCGGCGGCCTCCTGCGCGCTGCCCGTGCTGCGCGCCGGCTCGGGCGCCTCATCGCCCAGCGCGAAGGCGCCGAGCGCCGTCGTCGTGACGACGATGCCGCCGACCGAGGCGGCGGCGATCCAGTTGCGGCGCCGCGCTGACGCGGGCGGCCGGACGGTCTGTGGCATGGGGGTCCTTAGGGCGGCGCGACACAATGATCAACGGCGGGTACGGCCGGGAATCCTGTCCCAGCGGTAAAAGATCATATGTGGTTTATGTGATGCGTGCTGCTCAATGGCGCATCTGCTGCGTTCAGAGGCTTTTGCCGGGAAAGTGACTGATAGTCTCTGCCGCCGTGACCACTCGACGCTATGAGACCGCGCGGTGACGCAGCGACGCCGGATGGCGGTCGTCGTCCCCGCCGGTCCCGCGGACGACGCGGTCGACACCGTGGCCAGCGTGCTGACCTATCTCGAGGACCCGGTCCTCGTCCTGGTCATCGACGACACCCGCGGCCGGCGGCCTGAGATGGCGCGCCTGCGCGGGCTCGGCGCGCCCGTCCGCGTGATGGACCCGCCGCCCGCCCCGAAGGGCACCTACGGCGGCCTGTGGCTCAAGCTGGCCGCGGCGCTCCGGCACGCGGTCGAGCGCGCCGAGTTCGACATGCTGTTGCGGCTGGACGCCGATGCGCTGCTGCTCGGGCCCGGCATCGAGCGGGCGGCCGGCGAGCGGTTCGCCGCCGACCCCGCGGTCGGCATGCTCGGCTCGTACCGGGTCGGCCCGGACGGCGGCGGCCGGGACTGGAGCTACGCGGCCCGGGTGCTGCGCCGCGAATGCGGATGGCGGGGACTGACCCGGCCGCGGATGCGCCGCACCCTGCGCGCGGTGATGGCCGAGGCGCGCACGGCCGGCTACACGCCCGGCGAGCATGCGCTCGGCGCCGCCTGCATCTATCGCGCGGACCTTCTGCACGCGCTGTACCGGCGCGGCCGGCTGGACCTGCCGGACCTGGCCGCCAGCCGCGCCGGCGAGGACCATCTCTTCGGCCTGCTGACGTTGGCGGCGGGATACCGCATCGGCGACTTCAGCGGTCCCGGCGACCCGATGGCGCTGCGCTGGCGCGGGCTGCCCGCCGCGCCCGAGCAGCTCGTGGCCGAGGGAAGGCTGGTCACCCACTCCGTGCGTTCCTACCGCGACCTGGACGAACGTCAGATCAGGGAGTACTTCGCGACCCGTCGCGCGAACGGCGGCTGAGCCGCCCGGCGCCGCGAGCCGCTCAGCCGTGGGTGCGGGCGCTCATGATGGAGTCGCGGAGGCGCTGCGGAGTCGGCGCCTCGATGAGGCGCGGGCCGGCGTTCAGCGGGACGAGCGCCCACCAGGAACGGGTGGCCTTGCCGTACCAGACGCGCACGCCGGGGAACAGCTCCTGCAGCCCCTGGGCGGTCGCCGCCTGGACCGCCGCCGGCGGGTCCTCCTCGCGGTCCGCTGCGCCCGGTTGGGCCATCATGTCGCCTCCCCCCGAAATCCCTCTCCGGTAACAGCGTCCCCGAGGCCCAAAACGTCACCCCTATCGGGCGAAGTGTGACGAAGGACACTATGTGGTGATCTGGAGGGTGCGGCCCCGTCGCGGGAGAGCCGCCAGGTCAGTGCGTGTTGATGCCGTCGAACATGACCTTCAGGTAGTGCTCGGCCAGTCCCTGGGCGTTCAGCCGGCCACCCGGCTTGAACCAGCGCACCGCGACCCAGACGGTGTCGCGGATCATCCGGTAGGTCAGCTTGGGGTCGATGTCGGCGCGGAACAGGCCGTCGTCCTGGCCGGCCTTGATGGTGTCGACCCACATCTTCTCGACCTCGTCCTCGGACTTGGTGAGGTAGCCGAAGCGCGGCATCGACTGCAGGTAGCTCCAGTCGTTCTGCATCACCGTGATCGCGGCGCGGTGCGGCTCCAGCGTGCCGAACGCGATGCGGACCAGGCCGGCGATCGTGGCGCGCGGGTCCTCGCCGCGCTCGATGACGCCGCGGTAGGCGGACATGATCTCCTCGAAGAAGCCCGAGAGGATCTCGTCCACGATCGACTCCTTGGAGTCGAAGTGGTGGTAGAGGCTGCCGGACAGGATGCCGGCCTCCTTGGCGATGTCGCGCACCGTGGTGGCCTGGAAGCCCTTCTCGGCGAACAGGTCGGCCGCCAGCTTCACCAGGTGCTCGCGCCGCTCCGACGCGAGCGCGGTCGAGCCCCGGCCGCGACGGCGCGGCGCGCCCTCACCGGTGGCGCTGGCTTTGGGGCGTCCGGAATTCGTGCTCGTGCTCGTCACCCCCTCATTATGCCGTGTGCGCCCAACCGCTTGCTCGATTCGGCGCGGCGGCGCCAGCCCGTGCTCCGGACCAAGCGTCCGTTTCCACGTTCCCGCAGGCCATCCGACTTGGCAACTTCTTCCCTGGCGCGGCGGGCGGCGGGTTCCGTACGTTCGAGGCGCAAAGTAGGAGAAGGAGGGGCGATGAGTGACGAAACGGCACCGTGGGCGTCCCCGACCGCCCGCGACCGCATGGCGCTGGTGGCTTCGGAGATCCAGAACCTGTCCCCTGAGGGCGTGGCCGAAACCGTGCGGCGGGCACTGCGCGCGCACGCCCGGCAGTTCGACACCGAGGGCATCGTGCTCTACGCGGGCACCAACGTGATGAGCACGGCCGCGCGCGCCGTGGTGGACCCGGTGGTCGGCGGGCGGCCGAGCATGGGCTGGCCCGGCGAGAAGTACCAGTCCGGCCTGGACCACCTGGACACGCTGGAGGTGCTGGCGCCCACGCTGGTCGCCCGGATGCTCGGCTGCCGGTTCGCCGAGGTGCGCTGCCACAGCGCGACGATGGCGAACCTGGCCGTCTACACCGCGCTCACCGAACCCGGCGACACCATCGCGGTGCTGCCCGAGCGCGCGGGGGGCCACACCAGCCACCACGCGGTGGGCGCGCCCGGCGTGCGGGGCCTGCGCGTGGTGGACCTGCCCTACGACGCCGCCGCCCACGACGTCGACCTGGCCGCGCTCGGGCCGTTCCTGGAGCGCGAGCGGCCCCGCCTGGTGGTGATCGGCGCGAGCCTGCTGCTGTTCCCGCACGACGTGGCGGCGATCGCCGCGGCGGTGCACGCCGCCGGGGCGCTGCTGCTCTACGACGCCTCGCACATGGCCGGGCTGGTCGCGGCGGGCCGGTTCCAGCGGCCGCTCGCCGAGGGCGCGGACGTGCTGACCTTCTCCACCTACAAGTCGTTCGGCGGCCCGCCCGGCGGGGTGATCGCCACCGACGACGCGGCGCTCGCCGAGCGGCTGTCCACCGCGGTCTTCCCCGGTCTCACCGCCAACTACGACGCGTCCCGGCTGGCGCCGCTGGCGATCACCGCGGCCGAGGTCATGGCGGACGGCGGCGGCTACGCCGACCGCTGCGTGGCGGCCGCCCGCACCCTCGCCGCCGCGCTGGCCGCCGAGGGCTTCACCCTCGCCGGGGCCGGCCGCGGCTTCACCGAGTCCCACCATCTGGCGGTGGACGCGGCCGCCCTCGGCGGCGGGCGGGCCGCGATGGACCGGCTCGCCGCGGCGGGGATCTACCTGAGCGCGATCGGGCTGCCCTGGCAGGCGCCCGGCGAGCCGGACCGGGGGCTGCGCATCGGCACCCAGGAGGTCGTCCGGCGCGGCTTCGGCCCCGACGACCTGCGCCGCACGGCCGCGCTGATGGGGGACGTCCTGCTGCGCGGCGCCGCGCCCGGCCCGATCCGCAAGTCGGCCGTGCACCTGCGCCGCGAGATCGCGCACCGCGCGCTCGGCTAGCCGCTACCGCGCGGAGGGGCGCGCCATCAGCGCGGCGGTGACGGCCGTCGCGACGAGCAGCCCGGCGGCGGTCCAGCAGGCGTAACGGGCCGCCGCCGCGGCCCCCGCCGGGCCGAGGAGGCGCAGGAACATCCCGCCGAGCAGCGCGACGCCGAGGGTGCCGCCGAACTGCTGCGCGGCGTTCAGCAGCCCGGCGGCCGAACCGGTCTCGTGCGGGCGGACCCGGCCGAGCGCGAGGGTGAAGAACGGCACGGTGAACAGGCCGAGCCCGAACCCGCCGAGCGCGAGCGCGCCGAGCAGCGGCCACGGGTAGGCGTCCGCCGCGGTGGTGGCGTAGACCGCGATGGCGGCGAGGACGCCCGCGCCGAGCAGCGCGAGCCCGGCGAACATGACGCGCGCGCCGTACCGGGGCACCAGACGGGCGCCGGCGACCAGGGACGCGACCGCGAGGCCGCCCGACCACGGCAGCAGCGTCAGCCCGGCGGTCCGCACGTCGGCGTGCGCGCCGCCGAGCTGGAGGTGCAGCACGAAGACCGGCAGCAGGCCGGTCGTCACCGCGAAGAACAGCACCGAGGTGGCCAGCGCGGCCGGGAAGCCGGCGCCGCGCAGCAGGCTCGGCTCGATGAGGGGGCTGCCGCCGCGCCGGGCCGTCCGGCGCTGCCGCAGCCCGAACAGCGCGAGGACGAGCGCGCCCGCCCCGAACAGCAGCCACCGGCCGCTCTCGATCAGCGGGTAGGCGACCAGGGCCGAGCCGGCGACGACGAGCGCGGTGCCGGGCAGGTCCAGGCGCGGCGGCGCCGCGGCCCGGTCCTCGGCCAGCAGCGGGGCGAGCGCGAGGACCGCGGCCGCGATCGGCAGGTTGACCAGGAACGCCGACCGCCAGGACGAGCCGAGCAGGTCGGCGTGCGTGAGCACCCCGCCGAGCACCGGCCCGCAGACCGCCGACAGTCCCATCACCGGGCCGATGCAGCCGAGCGCCCGCGCCAGCTGTGGGCCGTCCGGGAACATGGCCCGGATCAGGCCGAACGTCTGCGGGATGATCAGCGCGGCGGCGGCGCCCTGCACCGCCCGCGCGGCGATGAGCGGCCCGGCCGACGGCGCCAGCGCGCAGCAGAGCGAGGCGAGCAGGAACGCGGCGACGCCGAGCCGGAAGACGCGCCGGCGGCCCGCGATGTCGCCGAGTCGCCCGCCGGTGATCAGCAGTCCCGCGAACGGCAGCGTGTAGGCGGCGCTGAACCACGGCACGACGGCGGCGGGCCCGCCGAGGCCGGCGTGGATCACCGGCGCGGCGACCTGCACGATCGTGGAGTCGAGCAGGTTCATCGCCTCGGCGGCCAGCAGCGCGGCGAGCGCGAGCCGGCGCCGGCGGTGGGGGACGCGGGCGGGAGAAGCGGTGTCGAGGAGCATGTGCCGAGCGTGCCGCCGGGCCCGGCCGTCCTTCCATCCACGGCGCGGGATCGGTTGATCTGTTCCATCGAGACCGGCTTTGATGGCAGATGTGCTCACCCTCGACGAGGTCGACCGCGGTCTGATCCACGCGCTGCACATCGACGGCCGCGCGCCCTTCGCCCGGATCGGCGAGGTCCTCGGCGTCTCCACCCAGACGGTCGCCCGCCGCTACCGGCGGCTGCGCGCCGAGGCGGGGCTGCGCGTGGTCGGGCTCGCCGACCCCGCGCGGGCGGGGCTGGCGCAGTGGGTGGTCCGGCTCACCGTCGCCCCGCACGCGGCCGCGGACCTGGCCCGCGCGCTGGCGCGCCGGGACGACACCGCCTGGATCCGGCTCACCTCCGGCGGCACCGAGCTCTTCACGGTCGTGCACACCCCGGCGGGCGGGGCGGGCGGCCGCGCCCTGCTCCTGCACGACATCCCGCGCACCGCGGGCGTCGTCGCGGTGTCCGCCCACTACCTGCTGCACACCTACCTCGGCGGGCCCACCGCGTGGAGCGGGCGCCTGACCGTCCTGGACGAGCGGCAGCGCCGGCTGCTGGAACCGGATCCGGGCGGGGCGCCGGGCCGCCCGCCGGGCGAGGACGACCGCGCGCTGCTGGCCGCCCTCGCCCGGGACGGCCGCGCGGCGCACGCCGACCTGGCCGCCGCGACCGGCCGGTCCCCGGCGACCGTCGCCCGCCGCCTGGCGGACCTGCGGGCGGACGGCGCGCTGTTCTACGACGTGGAGATCCGGCCCGAGCTGTTCGGCGCCGGCGCCCAGGCGCTGCTGTGGATGTCGGTGCCCCCGGCGCACCTGGACCGCGTCGCGGCGGAGCTGGCGCGCCACGAGGAGCTGGCGTTCGTCGGCGCCACCACCGGGCCGACCAACCTGCTCGCCAACGCCCTGTGCGCCGACCCCGCCGCCCTGCACCGGTACCTGACCCGGCGGCTCGGGGCGTTCGCCGAGATCGGCGCCATCGAGACGGCGCCCGTGCTGCGCACCGTCAAGGCCGCGGGCGCGCTCGTGCCGCCCGCCCGCCCGCCGCCGCCCGTATGAGAATGGTGTCTCATAGAGGTCCGGTCCCCGACCCTCCCGGGGGTGGCCGACGATGCACGCCGCCGCGGTCCCGCGCACGGCGGCGGAGCTGTGGCGCGTCGCCCGGCCCGCGCTCTGGCCGGTCTCCCTCGTCCCCTGCTACGTCGGGCACCTGCTCGCCACCCGGTCGCTCCTGCCCGTGCCCGCCGCGCCCGCCCTCGCGGGCGCGGCGGTGTGGGGGCCGCTCGGCTGGCTCGCGGTGCTCGCCGTCAACGACGCCGCCGACGTGGCCGGCGACCGCCGCAATCCGCGCAAGGCGGGCGCCCCGCTCGCCGGCGGGCGGCTGTCGGTGCGCGCCGCGCTCGTGGCCGCCCACCTGTCCGCCGCCGCCGCGATGGCGGTCGCGCTGACCCTCCGGCCGGCGTTCGCACTGGTCACCGCGGGATTCCTGATCCTCGGCTGGCTCTACAGCCTCCCGCCGGTCCGGCTGAAGGACCGGCCCGGCCTGGACGTGGCCACCAACGCCGTGGCGGTCGGCGCGCTCGCGCCGATGGCGGGCTGGGCCGCCGTGCGGCCGCTCGCCGGGTTCCCGTGGGTCATGGCCGTCCTCGGCGTGCTGGTCGCGGTGGCGCTCTACGTCCCGACCGCCGTCGCCGACCACGGCGCCGACGTGGCGAGCGGCTACACCACCGTCGCGGTGCGGTTCGGCCCGCGCGGCGCCCTGCGCGCCGGGCTGGCCGCGTGGACGGCGGCCTGCGCGCTCGCGGCGGCCCTCGCCGCGACCGGCCAGGTGTTCCCGCAGCGGACCTGGTGGGCGCAGGCGGCGAGCGCGCCGGTGCTCGTCGTGCTCTACCACCGCCGGCTCGGCCGGGCCCGCGGGCCCGGCGAGGTGGTCCGCGGCATCACCGTGGTGAGCTGGGCGTTCCTGGTGCCGTGCGCGGTGTTCGCGCTCGCCTACGCGGGCGTGCTCTAGGGCGGCAGCTCGCCGCCCGCCTCGGCCGCCTCGGCGAGGCGGTGCCGCAGCGTGCGCACCAGCTCGTCGCCCTGCGCGGTGAGCCGCTCGATCGCCGGCACCGCCAGGTCGTCGCGGACGGTGTCGGCGAGCAGCTCGTCGTACTCGTGCGCCCGCGCGGCGATGGCCTCCAGGCGGCGGTGCGCGCGCAGCGCGTCGTCGGCCGCGCGGGCCCGCTCGGCGTAACGTTCCAGCGCCTCGACGCGGCGGGTCACCGCCCGCACCGACTGGTCCAGCTTGTCCAGGAGCGGCCGCAGCGCCGCCCGCACCTCGGGCGGGTCGTCCTCGCCCGGCTCCTCCTGCTCGGCGCGCAGCCGGGACTGGCGGGCGAGCACCTGCGCGATCTCCCACTCCTGGCGGGGCAGCGTGACGGCGTTGTCGACGTGGTCGAGCAGGCCCTCGCGGTTGACCTCGGAGTCGCGGACGGCGTCGATGGCCCGCTGCACCCGGCCCAGCAGCTCCAGGCCCGGCCCGTCCAGGTCCTGGGGCATCAGGTAGCGGTCGCGGCGGCGGTCCAGCTCGCGGGCGCGCTGCAGGTCCAGCGACATCGACGGGGTGCCGAGCGCGACCATCACCGCCATCATCGCCAGGCCGATCAGCCAGAGGGAGCCGAGCGCGGGCGAGCCGGCCAGCCCGATGCCGAGGACGGTGAGCGGCGCCAGCCACACCAGCGGGCGGCGGCGCGCGACGAGGGTGTCCAGTTCGGGCTTCAGCGCCGGGTCGGCGACCGGCCGCGGCTCGAACGCCTCCCCGGCGGACGCGCGGGCGGGCGCGACGCGCTGCCAGACCGAGCGGATGTGGGTCTCGAACGCGAAGTCGCCGGGGGAGATCTCGACCTCGGTGGGCCCGGCCGGCAGCGGCCACGAGCCGACCGGGTCGCCGCCGCCGGGCCCGGTGAAGCGGACCCACCAGCCGCCTCTGCCCTCCTCGCACCGGTACCGCCCCGGCGCCACGTCGATGCCGACGAAGAACGTGCCGACCCCCGGTATGGAATCGCTCCAGGTACCACTGGTCACAGGCGACCTCCGACCCGACCTCTCCCGTCGTGTCCCTCGCACCCTCCGGCGTTCGACCTTTCAACGCCCGAGGGTGCGATAAGAGTTGCCGTACCCAGATCGACCGTAGGGAAGTCGCGCGCGGGCCTGCCGATCGGGGATGGAATACTCCTCGGGTGCGTCCCGAATACGACCCTCTCGACGATCCGCCCTGGGCGATGCAACTGGTGGTACGGGCCGAGAAGGCCGATCCGCCCGGTCACGGCGCGGTCTGCGAGGCCGCCGCGACGGCGGTGGTGCGGCTGCTGACCGACCCGCGCGCCGCCGCCGACCCCGAGGGGGAGTGGCACGGGGCCGTCGCGGAGTGGGAGGCGCGGCGCATCCGCAAGGTCGCCCGCCGTGCGCGGGGTGTGCGCTGGCCCGAGGTGCAGGAACTGCCGGGCGTGACGGTCGAGCACGACGGCGCGCAGGTCCGCGCGTTCGTGCCGGGACCGGTGGGGGACGTTCCGCCGCAGATCGCCAAGCTCCAGGTCGCCGGGCTGGAGCTGGCCGACGACGAGCCGAAGCCCGCGCCGGAGCCGCCGTACGCGGCGATCGCGCTGAACCCCGGCATCACCATCACCACCGGCAAGGCCGCCGCGCAGTGCGGGCACGCGGCGCAGCTGCTGCTCCGCCAGGCCGCCGCGCCCGACGTCCACGCGTGGATCGCGGGCGGCCTGCGCGTGCACCTCACCCGCGACGTCCCGTGGCGGGACTGCGTGCCGAAGGCGACGGTCGCCGTCCGCGACGGCGGCTTCACCGAGGTGCCGCCGGGCACGATGACGGCCATCGCCTGGATCGTCCGGTAGGACGATCCAGGCGACGGGACGGCACTAGGGCAGGACCACCGCGACGGGGGTGATCCCGGCCTTGCGGATCAGCGACGGCAGCCGGCCCGCGAACGGGTGGTGGTCCACCGGCAGGCCCGCCGGGTTGTCGACCACGTAGTGGACGACGTCGCCGGTGCGGCGCTCGGCGAACTTCGCGCCCACCGATCGCAGCACCGCGGCGGCCTTCGCGGCGTCGGCGGCCTTCACCGACACCCGGATCGGCGACTCGAACTGCGGCAGCGCCGCCGCCTGCCTGGCGGCGGCGGCCGCCGGCGCGGGCGCCGCCATCGCCGACGCGCGCGCCTGCGGGTCCGGGCCGAGGACGGCGTTGTACAGCAGCTTGGCGGTGCCGTCGCTGAACGCCCGGAAGTTCGGCTCGCCGCCGAACAGCACCGTGCGGCCCTTGCCGACGGCCTCGTCGGTGACCGCCGCCGTCCCGCCGAGCTCGGCCGAGCCGCGCTCGAACCCGGACACGAACCAGTCCGGCGAGCCCGCCGCCGGATAGGCGACCGCGACCTTGGCCGGGTCGGCCTGCCTCATGACCACGTCGTAGGAGTAGAACTGCCACGCGGCCGGGCCGACGCCCCGCGCGAGGGGGCTGCGGCCGTCGACCTTGACGCGGAACATCGTGCCGGGCACGTCGGACGTCGGGTCGCTCAGCGTCGTGGTGGTGAGGCCGAGCCGCGCCGCGAGCTCGGTGCCGCCCTGCCAGCCGACGTAGCGGCCGCCGTCGTTGGCCCATTTCTGCAGCGCGGCGCGGCCGGCGTCACCGAGCGCGGTGTAGGCGCCCGCCGCCGGGCCGTCCGGGGCGAGTAGCACCTGCGCGCCCGCGAGCCTGCCCGCCGCGACGTCCGCCGGGGACAGCAGCGTGAACGGCAGCTTCCATTCGCGGTCCAGGCGGTGCCGCAGCCAGCCGGTCGACTGGCGCGCGGCCGACGAGGTCGCCGACAACTGCAGCACGGCGATCTTGGGGGCCTTGCCGTGGTGCCCCGGGCGCGGCGCGGGCAGCGCCCGGACCGGCTGCGCGTGCGGCCGCAGCTCGGCGCCGGACGACCCGCCCGCCACGTTCTGCAGGAGCGGCATGCTCCACGCCGTCACGTCGTAGAAGTAGGGGAACGGGGTGTAGGAGTCCTCGTTCAGCATGGCCTGGATCCAGTGCTTCTGCTGCTGGGCCATGGTGATCCAGTACGTCCCGGCGGGCAGCGTCGCCCTGCCCTCGGGGCGGCCGTACTCCTTGTAGTCGGGCACGGCGAGCGGCCGGGTCAGCCGCTCGACCTTGACGCCCATGCGCTGCAGCCGCCGCACGACGACGCGGACCTCGGCGCGCTTGGCGGGCTCGTCGCGCAGGAAGTAGTGCCGCACCGCGCGGTCGGGGACCTGCCGGTCGATCTGGTTCGGCGGGTTGTAGATCTGGTTGGGCTCCAGCTTCCCGGCCTTGCCCTGCGCGTAGGCGTCCACGGCCATCCGGTGCCACTGCGTCAGGATCTTGTGCCGGTTGGACGCGGCCGCCGACAGCGACACCCACTGGGTGAGGTACTGCTCCTTGACCCGCTCGGGGTAGGGGCTGTCGCCGCCCTTCTCGTAGGTCATCCCGGCCGCGAAGAACGCGGTGGTCGGGACCGTGTCGCCGTACCCCTGGTAGAACAGGTCGTAGGTGTCGCGGTTGAAGAAGTCGATGCCCTGCCGGTTGAACTCGGCCGCCATCGAGGCGCCGTAGATGTCGTTGATCCAGCCGACGGCCTGCTCGGGCGTCTCGTGGTAGATCGGGTCGGCGTTCGGCGGGAAGAAGTACGACGTCCCGCCCATCTCGTGCGCGTCGATGTACAGCGCCGGCGGGTACTGGTTCAGCATCGCCAGCTTGCCGTCGGTCTCGGGCTGGGTGCGGGCGAACCAGTCGCGGTTCATGTCGAACCCGTAGGCGTTCTGCCGGGTCTCGGCCTCGCGGCCGTCGGGGTTCTGCGTCGGCAGGACCACCACCAGGGCGTTGTCCAGGATCCGCGTCGCCGCGCAGTCGGACCGGTCGCCGAGGTCGCGCAGCACCTTCAGCGCCGCGTCGGTGCCGCTCGGCTCGTCGCCGTGCACGTTCCCGCTGACCCACAGGATCGGCACGCCCTTCGCGGCGAGGGCTTCGGCGAGCTTGGCGGGGGTGCGCGGGTCGCGCAGCAGCGCGGCCTCGCCGCGCACCTTGGCCAGCCCGGCGCGGGTGAGCAGTCCGGGGCGGCCCGCGATGGCGTACTTGAGCGGGCGGCCCTGCGCGGTCGTGGCGAGCGTGCCGGAGACGACGCGCTCGCTGGCGGCCGCGACCGCCTCCAGGTACTTGTCGGATTCGGCGGCGGTGACCTGCCGGTCGCCGAGCTCGATGCCGAGGGTCTGCTTCGGGGAGGGGACCTTGCCCCGGTAGACGGGGGTCGTCTGCGTCGGATCGCAGGTGGCGGGCGGTGCGGCGACGGCGGCGGTGGCCAGGGACACCGGAGCCGTCAGCGACGTGGCCAGCACCAGTGACCACGCCAGATTCCGGGCTCTCATGATCCACAAAACTCGCACCGGCGAAAACACTCACCAACGGCAACATTTAACAATAAGCCCGTAGAAATTGATCTTTTCGGCGCGTTGACGCCATCGGACGGTGGTATTCGGCCGCGCGACGTGGTTCGGTTCGGGTGAGCAGCATCACCTGACGGTTGGAGACCCCCATGCGCGCCGCGTTGACCAAGGACGCCACGATGATCGTGACCGAGGTGCCCGACCCGGTGCCGCTGGACGGCCAGATCCTGGTGCGCACGCTGGCCTGCGGCATCTGCGGCTCGGACCTGCACGCGCTGTCGGACCCCGACGCCTTCATGGAGACCACCCGGCGCTCGGGCGGCACCCCCTACGACCCGCGCGACGGGCTGGTGTTCGGCCACGAGTTCTGCGGCGAGATCGTCGACTACGGCCCGAACACCCAGCGCACCCTGCCGATCGGCACCGCGGTGTGCGGCCCGCCGATCGGGATCGGCCCGCAGGGCGCCGGCATCATCGGCTACGCGCCGATGTTCCCCGGCGGCTACGGCGAATACATGATCTTGAACGAGGGCCTGGTGATGGCGGTGCCGAACGGGCTGGACCCCAAGATCGCCGCGATCACCGAGCCGTTCTCGGTGGCCACCCGGGCGGTGAACCGCAGCGGGATCGACCCCGGCGACGTCGCCGTCGTGCTCGGCCTCGGCCCGATCGGGCTCGGCGTCGTGGCGGCGCTGAAGGCGCGCGGGCACGGGCCGGTGCTGGCGGTGGACTTCTCGCCCGCGCGGCGCGCGCTCGCCGAGGGGCTCGGCGCGGACGAGCTGATCGACCCGGCCGTCGCCTCCCCCTACGACCGGTGGGCCGACCTCGGCATCGCGGCCAGCACCGTCGAGCGGATCGCCGCCGAGGTGCTCGGCGTCGGGGTGCGCGGCGCGGTCATCTTCGAGTGCGTCGGCGTGCCCGGCATCCTCGGCCAGGTCATCGAGGGCGCGCCGGCGGGCGCGACCGTCATGGTCGTCGGCGTGTGCATGCAGGCCGACCGGATCGAGCCGGGCGTCGCGGTCAGCAAGGAGCTCACCCTGCGCGGCAGCTTCGGCGCCTACCCGGCCGAATACGGGGCGACGCTGCACGACATCGCCGAGGGCCGCATCGACGCCGGGTCGATCATCACCCGGACGGTCGGGCTGGACGGCGTCGCGGGCGCGTTCGCCGACCTGTCCCGCCCCGACGCCGACGCCAAGATAGTCGTGCTGCCCTGACCCGCGTCCCCGCCCGGCCCGCCGCTCAGCCCTGGGGCGCGCGCTGCCAGCGGTTCGCCGCCGACAGCGCGAACTCCTGCGTGCGGCTGAGGCCGGACGGGCGCGGGCCCTGCCCGCCCTGGCCGCCCGCCGGGCCGCCGACCCGCGCCTTGACGCTGAGCGTGTAGGACACCGCGAGCAGCGCCGCGAACACCGCCGCGTAGACGCCGTGCTCGGCCAGCGGCAGCATCCTGCCCTTGACGACGTCGAGCACGGCGAACACGCCGAAGCCCGCCAGCCAGCCGAACAGCGTCGGCAGCAGCCACACGTCGCGGCGGCTCAGCAGCGCGCACAGGCCGGTGAGCAGGAGCAGCAGCTGCACGGCCTTGACGGCGCCGAGCGCCGGCAGCGCCAGGCCCGCGCCGGCGTACCCGGCCATGTCGGCCCGGTGGCCGGACCAGCGGGCGGCGGTGACGGCGAGCGCGGTCACCGCGAAGGCGACCAGGAAGACCGCGACGGGGTAGTGGAAGCGGTGCCAGTTCCCCGAGACCGGCGCGGGCGCGGGCTCGGGCTCGCGCTCGGGCAGCGGCGCGGGCATGGCCAGCGTCGCGGGCGGGGGCGCGGCGGGCTGCGCGGGCCGGGCGGGCAGCGGCATGTCGGGCCGGGTCCACTCCGGGGTCGCTCCCGAGTTCATGATCATCAACGTCCCCATCCGTCCCGCTCCTACGTCTGGGGTGCAAGATATCCCGGATGCCGTCCCAGAGATCACGGACGGGCGTCCCGGTCCGGCCGGGCGCCCGGCCCGCGCCGCGCTGACCTGCCCGAAGTGCTTGCGCGCGGGGATGCGACAGAGGAAGGTGTGTCCTCGTCGGGCCACGCGGAATCCACTGGAGCGACAAGGATGACGCCTGACGATACGGGAACGGCCGCGCTGGTGAAGTCGCGGATCGAATATCTGGAGGAGCTCGGCGCCGAGCTGGCGCGGCGGGGCATGCGGGTGCGCGTCACCCAGCCCCGCGGCCAGGCGCCCAGCCTGCACGTGACGAACCCGGACGCGTCCGCCCTCGCGGAGAACATCCTCGCGGAGGAGGGCGCGGACGGGTGGTGGTACTGGTGGTCGTGGGCCGAGCGCGTCGCGCCCGCGGCGGACGTCGCCGGCGCGGCCGACCTGGTCGTGCGGGTGCTCGCCGTCCACTGAGCGGCGTGGTCATGCAGCCGGACCGGACATCCCGGCCCCCGACTGCATGATCACGGCGGGCCCGGCCCCGCCCGCGCCCGCCGCCGCGCCCCGCGCCGGGCGATCTCCCGCCCCGCGCGCCGGTGAATGTTGAGGCCGTGAACATATGAGCCCGCCGTGCGTTCGGGCACGTCCGCGCGGCCGTCGCCCGCCCGGTCCATGACTTTTGATCTTCCCGCAGGTGAAGAGCGTGTTACTGGATTGTTACGGCTAACAACAAATAGGTGGGGCAGAGGGGTTGGCGACCGAGGTGGAGGCGACATAAGTTGCGGGGCACAACATTCACGCCGTTGAACGTGTGACCCCGGTCACGGCGATCGTCATCCCAGAAAGGACCCGGCCATGCGCAAGGGGATCCTCGGTCTCACCGCCGTGGCGGCCGCCGCCGCCCTGTCGCTCACCGCCTGTGGCGGCGACGACTCCGGCAAGGACAAGGGCGGCTCGGCCTCGGGCGGCGCGATCAAGGGCAAGGTCGGCGTGATCCTGCCCGACACCAAGTCCTCGGTCCGCTACGAGAGCTTCGACCGCCCCTACCTGGAGCAGTCCTTCAAGGCGGCGGGTGTGCAGTACGACATCCAGAACGCCGAGGGCTCGACCCAGCGCTTCCAGACCATCGCCGACCAGATGATCACCGGCGGCGTCACCGTGCTGATCGTGGACGGCCTGGACTCCAACTCCGCCGCCGCCGTGCAGCGCAAGGCGCAGGCGCAGGGCGTCAAGACCATCGACTACGACCGCCTCACCCTCGGCGGCGTGTCGGACTACTACGTCTCCTTCGACAACACCAAGGTCGGCGAGGAGCTCGGCAAGGGCCTGCAGAAGTGCCTGGGCGACAAGGCCGCCAACATCGTCTACCTGAACGGCGCGCCGACCGACAACAACGCGACCCTGTTCGCCCAGGGCGCGCACAGCGTGCTGGACAAGGTCTCCACCTACAAGAAGGTCGCCGAGCAGGCCGTGCCCGACTGGGACAACCAGAAGGCCGCCACCATCTTCGAGCAGATGCTGACCCAGCAGGGCGGCAAGATCGACGGCGTGCTCGCCGCCAACGACGGCGTCGGCAACTCGGCGGTGTCGATCCTGAAGAAGAACTCCCTCGCCGGCAAGGTCCCGGTCACCGGTCAGGACGCCAGCCTGCAGGGCCTGCAGAACATCCTCGACGGCACCCAGTGCATGACGGTCTACAAGCCGGTCAAGCAGGAGGCCGACGCCGCCGCCAAGCTCGCCGTCGGCCTGCTGAAGGGCGAGAAGGGCGCGACCAACGGCACCACCAAGGACGCCACCGGCAACCGCGACGTCCCCTCGGTGCTGCTCAGCCCGATCCCGGTCTTCAAGGACGGCGTCAAGCAGGTCGTGGACGACGGGTTCGTGAAGAAGGACGACCTGTGCAAGGGCGCCTACGCGGCCAAGTGCTCCGCCGCCGGCATCAAGTGACGTCCCACCGCTGACCCCTCGTGGCGGGTCCCCACCGCTGGGGGACCCGCCACGGGCCGCGCGGCCCTCCGGAAGGAAACCACCGTGGCAGATCCAGGCACCGCAGGCACCGGCGAACCCGTGCTGCGCCTGACCGGGCTCAACAAGAGCTTCGGCCCCGTCCACGTCCTGCACGACGTGGACCTCACCCTGCGCCTGGGGGAGGTGACCGCCCTCGTCGGCGACAACGGCGCGGGCAAGTCCACCCTCATCAAGTGCATCGCCGGCATCCACCCGATCGACTCGGGCACGATCGAGTTCGACGGCCGCCAGGTGCAGATCGGCAGTCCCCGGGACGCCGCGGCCCTCGGCATCGAGGTGGTTTACCAGGACCTCGCGCTGGCCGACAATCTCGACATCGTGCAGAACATGTTCCTCGGCCGCGAGCGCCGCCGCGGCCTGGTGCTGGACGAGGACTCCATGGAGGAGGCCGCGCGGGAGACCCTCGCGCGGCTGTCGGTGCGCACCGTGAAGTCGGTGCGCCAGCAGGTGGCCAGCCTGTCGGGCGGGCAGCGGCAGACCGTCGCGATCGCCAAGGCGGCCCTGTGGGAGTCCAAGGTCGTCATCCTGGACGAGCCGACCGCCGCGCTCGGCGTCGCGCAGACCCGCCAGGTCCTGGACCTGGTCCGCCGTCTGGCCGACACCGGGCACGCGGTGGTGCTCATCTCGCACAACATGAACGACGTGTTCGAGGTCGCCGACGAGATCACCGCGCTGTACCTCGGCCGGGTCGCCGCGCAGGTGCGGCGCACCGACGTCACCCACGGCCAGGTCGTGGAGCTCATCACCGCCGGGCGCTCGGGCGACCTCGGCCTGGCACCGGCGACCGCCGCCGAGAACATCTGATGGGGGCCTCGATGTCCACCGACATCCCCAAGGGAAAGCAGCCCGCCGTGAAACTGGCGGACTCCGACTTCGCCAGCGACCGGCGCGAGCACGACGTGCGCTCCTCGGTCGCCGACTACTGGGCCCGCGTCCGCGCCGGCGACCTCGGCGCGATCCCGGCGATCCTCGGCCTGGCCGGGCTGATCGCGCTGTTCGCGGCGCTGCGCCCGGACACCTTCCTCAGCACCGGCAACGTCGCCAACCTGTTCACCCAGGCGCTGCCCTACACGATCCTGGCCATGGGCCTGGTGTTCGTGCTGCTGCTCGGCGAGATCGACCTGTCGGCCGGCGTCACCAGCGGCGTGTGCGGCGCGGTGATGGCCAAGCTGATCGTGGACGCGGGCCAGCCCTGGTACGTGGCGGTGCTGGTGGCGATCGGCACCGGCCTGGTCATCGGCACCAGCATCGGCTGGCTGGTCGCGGTGCTGCGGATCCCCTCCTTCGTGGTGACCCTCGCGCTGTTCCTCGGCCTGCAGGGCGTGACGCTGAAGCTGATCGGCGAGGGCGGCACCGTCCCGGTGCACGACAACGTGATCGTCGCGCTGGCCAACAAGAACATGCCGATCTGGCTCGGCTGGACGGCCGCGGTGGTCTGCGCCGCCGGGTACGGCGCGTCCCAGTTCCTGCGCTGGCGCCGCCAGCGCACCCGCGGCCTGGCCGCCAAGCCGGTCCAGATCGTGGCCGCCCGCGTCGCCGTCGTCGCGCTGGTGCTGCTGGTCGGCACCTACCTGCTCAGCCTGGACCGGGCGCCGAGCCCGCTGATCACCCTGGCGGGCGTGCCGTGGGGCGTGCCGCTGGTCGCGGTGCTGCTCATCGCCGCCACCTTCCTGCTCGGCCGCACCGCCTACGGCCGGCACGTGTACGCCGTCGGCGGCAACGCCGAGGCGGCCCGCCGGGCCGGCATCAACGTCACCCGGATCCGGGTGTCGGTCTTCATGATCGGCTCGTCGCTCGCCGCGATCAGCGGCGTGGTGGCGGCGTCCCGGCTGAACTCGGTCGCCACCGAGTCGGGCGGCGGCAACACGCTGCTGCTCGGCGTCGGCGCCGCGGTCATCGGCGGCACCAGCCTGTTCGGCGGGCGCGGCCGGGCCCGCGACGCGGTGCTGGGCGGCCTGGTCATCGCCGTCATCGACAACGGCCTCGGCCTGCTCGGCACCAAGGCCTACGCCAACTACCTGATCACCGGCGGCGTGCTGCTGCTCGCCGCCAGCATCGACGCCATCGCCAGCCGCCGGCGGTCGGCGACGGGCAGGTGAACCGCCCCGCCGGGCCGGGGGGCCGCGTCTGCGGCCCCCCGGTTCCGGCGCCTGCGCACCCGCCGCGGGCTGCTAACGTCAGCCCCGTGACCCCCCTGTTGGACCTGCGTGGCATCGACAAGAGCTTCGGCCCGGTCCAGGTCCTGCACGACGTCGACTTCACCGCCCGCCCCGGCGAGGTGACCGCGCTGGTCGGCGACAACGGCGCCGGCAAGACCACGCTGGTGAAGTGCATCGGCGGCGTGCACCAGCCCGACGCCGGCGAGTACCGCTTCGAGGGCACCCCGGTGCGCCTCGGCAGCCCCCGCGACGCCGCCGGGCTCGGCATCGAGGTCGTCCACCAGGACCTGGCGCTCTGCGAGAACCTCGACATCGTCGAGAACATGTTCCTCGGCCGCGAGCGCAGCAACGGCCTGGCGCTCGACGAGGCCGCGATGGAGGAGCAGGCCGCCCGCACGCTCGCCGCGCTGTCGGTGCGCACGATGGGCTCGGTGCGGCGCCGGGTCAGCGACCTGTCGGGCGGGCAGCGGCAGACCGTCGCGATCGCCCGCGCGGTGCTGTGGGACAGCCGGGTGGTGGTGCTGGACGAGCCCGCCGCCGCGCTCGGCGTCGCGCAGACCCAGCAGGTGCTGGAGCTGGTGCGGCGGCTGGCCGACAAGGGCCTGGCCGTCGTGCTGATCTCGCACAACATGAACGACGTGTTCGCGGTCTCGGACCAGATCGCGGCCCTGTACCTCGGCCGGATGGCGGCCCAGGTGCGCACCGCCGACGTCACCCACCGCCAGGTCGTCGAGCTGATCACCTCCGGCCGCAGCGGCGACCTCGGGCTGCGCGCATGAAGGCCGGGCCGTCGCAGGAGGAGATCCGCCGGCACAACCTCGGCACGCTGCTGCGGTTCGTGCACCTGCGCGGCCCGGCCTCGCGCGCCACGCTCGCCGAGACCCTCGGCCTGAACCGCAGCACCATCATGGCGCTGACCAGCGACCTCACCGCGGCCGGCCTGGTCCGCGAGGAGCTGCCGCGCCGCCCCGGCCGCCGCGCCGGGCGGCCCTCGCTGGTGGTGCAGCCCGAGTCGACCCGGGTGTACGTGCTCGCCTTCGACGTCGCGGTGGACCGGCTCGCGGTCGCCCGCGTCGGCCTCGGCGGCACGGTCCTGGACCGCCGCGAGACCGAGCGGCCGCGCGGCGAGCTCGACACCGGCGACCTGGTCGGCGCCCTGGCCGGCGCGGCCCGCGCGCTGGTGCGCAAGGCCGGCCGCGACGCGGTGTGCGTCGGCGCGGCCCTGGCCTTCCCCGGCATCGTCCGGCGCGCCGACGACATGATCATGTTCGGGCCGAACCTGGACGTGGACGGGCTCTCGCTCGGCGACGCGCTGGCCCGCCGGCTCGGCCTCGGCGTCCCGGTCGCGGTCCGCAACGACGCCAACCTCGGCGCGCTGGCCGAGCACGAGCGCGGCGCGGGCGTCGGCTGCGACGACCTGATCTACCTGCACGGCGACGTCGGCGTCGGCGGCGGCATCATCGTCGGCGGCCGGCTGCTCGGCGGCCAGGAGGGCTACGGCGGCGAGATCGGCCACATGGTCGTCAACCCCGGCGGCCGCCCGTGCGCCTGCGGGTCGCGCGGCTGCCTGGAGACCGAGGTGGGGGAGCGGACGCTGCTGGCGCACGCCGAGCGCGACGGGCCGGGCCGCCCGGTCGGCCGCGACGCGGTGCGCGCCGTCGTCGACGCCGCCGACCGCGGCGACATCGTCGCCCGCGACGCGCTGCACCGGGTCGGCACCTGGCTCGGTTTCGGGGTGGCCAACCTGGTCAACATCTTCAACCCCGGCATGGTGGTGTTCGGCGGTACGCTGCGCGACATCTACCTCGGGTCGGCCGCGCAGGTGCGCAGCGTCCTCGCCACCGGCGCGCTCGCCGCGCCCCGCGAGCGGGTCCGGCTGCGCACCGCCGAGCTCGGCGACGACGTCACCCTCGTCGGCGCCGCCGAGTACGCCTTCGCCGAGGTGCTGGCCGACCCGGTGCAGGTGCTCGCGCGGCTGCGCGGCCCGGCCGAGACCGCGCTGCGCTAGCCGTCGAAGCGGCCGTAGCCGCCCTTGTAGAACAGCAGCGGCTCGCCCTCGTGGTGCTTGTCCAGGTCGTGCACCCGCGCCACCACGATGACGTGGTCGCCCGCGACGTGCTCCTGCTCGACCGAGACCTCGATCCAGGCGAGCGCGCCCTCGATGACGGGGCTGCCGCCCGGCGAGCCCGACCAGGAGATGTCGGCGAACTTGTCGCCGCCCTTGATGGCCAGCTGCTTGCAGACGGCCAGCTGGGGCTCGCTGAGGATGTTGATGCACAGGCGGCCGGCGTCGCGCAGCAGCGGCCAGGTGCTGCTGGTGTGCGCCACGCAGAACGCCACCAGCGGCGGCTCCAGCGAGACCGAGGTGAAGGAGTTGGCGGCCAGCCCGGTCGGGCGGCCGGTGGCGGCGTCGATGCCGGTGATCGCGACCACGCCGGTCGCGAAGCGGCCGAGCACCGAGCGGAAGCGGGCGCCGTCGATGTCGGTCACCCGGGCGTCGGCCTCGGGGGCCGCGGCCGGGCCGTTCGGCGATCGGTACATGCGGCGTCCTGTTCTCACGTGCCCGCCCGAGGGTCGGTCCGCCGGGTCGCCCGCGATGGCGGCTGCTGCTGCGGTGGCACCGTCGGCCATGGACCCGATCCCTTCTCTTAGCCAAGCGCTTGCTTGGACGATAGGGCGGCCCCGAACCGGGTGTCAAGCCGCGTTCGGGTCGTGCGCCCCTGCCTGTCATCTAAACCCGCCGGTCGCCCGGTTATTGCCGGATGTGGCGCGGATCGCCCTATTTCAGTCCAAAGTCCCGGTAGCGGGTCGGTCCGGAGGCGGATAAGCTCTTGGCCAAGCGCTTGCTTCGGTAGCGTTCGCTGTGGACAGGGGAGGGTGCGTGCGCGGGTTCCGCGACCGGACGGCCATCGCCGGCGTCGGCTACACCGGCTTCAGCAAGGACTCGGGGGTCTCCACGCTCACCCTCGCGGCGCGCGCGATCCTGGCCGCGCTGGACGACGCCGGCCTCACCGTGGACGACGTGGACGCCCTGGCCACCCACCGGGTCGGCGACTCCACCCCGCCCTGGGTGGTCGCGCCCGCGCTCGGCGTCCCCGAGGTGCGCTGGTACCTGGACCAGTTCGGCGGCGGCAGCGTCTCGCACTCGGTGATCGCGCAGGCGGCCATGGCGGTCGCGTCCGGCGTCGCCGAGACCGTCGTCTGCTACCGCGCCATCAACGCCCGCTCGGAGTTCCGGATGGGCGGCACCGGCCGCGCGCCGGCGCCCGTCTTCGACATGCAGTACCAGGCGCCCTACGGCTACTTCGCGCCGCCGCAGCAGTTCGCCATGTTCGCGCGCGCGCACATGAACGCCTACGGCACGACGCACGAGCAGCTCGGGCGCATCGCGGTGACCCAGCGCGCCAACGCCGTCAAGAACGCGCGCGCGCTCAAGCGCGACCCCATCACCCTGGACGACTACCTGGCGTCCCGCTGGATAGCCGAGCCGCTGCGGCTACTGGACTGCTGCCTGGAGACCGACGGGGCGTGCGCGGTCGTCGTCACCTCCCGCGAGCGCGCGCGCGACCTGAGGCACACGCCCGTGCTGGTGTCGGGGGCTGCCTGGGGCGGCGGCGACAGCTTCTTCTCCGGCGCGGGGAGCGGCCCGTCCGGCACCGACTTCACCGTCACCGAGGCGGCCCGGATCGCGCCGCGCCTGTACGCCATGGCGGGCGTCGGGCCGGAGGACATCGACGTCGCCGAGCTGTACGACTGCTTCACCTACTCGGTGCTGGTGCAGCTGGAGGACTACGGCTTCTGCGCCAAGGGGGAGGGCGGCCCGTTCGTGGAGTCCGGCGCCACCGCCCTGGACGGCGCGCTGCCGGTCAACACCCACGGCGGCTTCCTGTCGGAGGGGTACGTGCACGGCATCAACCACGTCGCCGAGGCCGTGTCCCAGCTGCGCGGCACGGCGGGGGACCGGCAGGTGCCCGGCGCCGAGGTCGCGCTGTCCACCGCCCAGCCCGGCTACGTCCTCGCCGGCACCTCGGCCCTCGTCCTGCGGAGCGACCGATGATCGTGTCTTCCGAGGGGGGACGACCCCCCACGCCCCCCGGCCGTGCCAAGGAGGCTTCGCCGATGAGCATCAAGCCCGAAGAAGACCGCGACTCCGCGCCCTGGTGGGAGGCGGTGCGGCGGCACGAGCTGACCGTGCAGAGGTGCGAGGGCTGCGGGACGCCGCGCTTCCCGGCGCGGGCGGTCTGCAACCGCTGCCGCTCGCTGGAGTACACCTGGGTGCCCGCCCGCGGGACCGGGCGCGTCTACAGCTGGATCGTCAACCACCAGGTGTTCGCGCGGCCGATGGCGGAGCTGGTGCCCTTCCCGGTGCTGCTGGTGCGCCTGGACGACGGCGACGACCTGCTGATGTACGGGAACCTGGTGGACGGCGACGCCGCCGAGCTGCGCGAAGGGCTGCCCGTCGAGGCGGTCTTCGCGGATGATGACGAGGGCGCCACCGTCGTGCAGTGGCGCCCCCGCCGCTGATCAGCCCTCCTCCGCCGCCAGGGCGTGCAGGGCCGGCTTGTCGATCTTCCCGTTGGCGTTCACCGGCAGCGCGTCCAGCGCGACCACCCGGCGCGGCACCTTGTAGTTGGACATGTTCGCGCGGGCCCAGGCGATGATCCCCTCGGCGTCCACGGCGGTTCCCGGCGGCGGCACCACGTAGGCCCGGCCGACCTCGCCCACCTCGGCGTCGGGGACGCCGATCACCGCGACCTGGCCGACCAGCGGGCAGCGCAGCAGCAGCCCCTCGATCTCGGCCGGGTAGGCGTTGAACCCCGAGACGATGAACATCTCCTTCTTGCGGTCCACGATGGCCAGGTTCCCGGCGTCGTCGAGCGTGCCGATGTCGCCGGTGTGCAGCCAGCCGCCGGGGTCCACGGCCTCGGCGGTGCGCTCGGGGTCGCGCCAGTAGCCGCGCATCACCCCGTACCCGCCGACCAGGATCTCGCCCGGCTCGCCCGGCGGCAGGTCCTTGCCGTCCTCGCCGACGACCCGCACCGACACCCCCGGCACCGCGCGGCCGGTGGAGGAGGCGATCACCTCGACCGGGTCGCCGGCCCGGGTCATCGACACCACGGTGCCCTCCATCAGCCCGTACGCGTTGATCATCCGGTCCAGGCCGACCCGGTCCACCAGCCGGCGGATCAGCTCGGGCGGCACCGCGGCGGCGCCGCAGATCGCCACCCGCAGCGAGGAGACGTCCCGTCCTTCGAGCTCGTCCAGGATCTTGAAGAACATCGGCGGCGCGCCCGCCAGGACGCTGATCCGGTCGCGCTCGATGAGGTCCATCAGCTCCTCGGGCCGGAACAGCGCGACCGGCATCATCGTGGCGCGGCGCAGCACGCACGCCAGCAGCCCCGCGTTGATCCCGAAGCCGTGCGAGAACGGCGCGATGATCGGATAGCGGTCGCCCTCGCGCAGCGTGACCAGCTCGGCCCAGTCCCAGTAGCCGCGCAGCAGCTGGGAGTGGTGCAGCATGACGCCCTTCGGCGCGCCGGTGGTGCCGGACGTCGCCATGATCGAGGCGAGGTCGTCCCGTCCGACGCCGAGCGCGCGCTCCTCGGCCGCCCCGGCGGAGACCGCCGCCCCGCCCGCCAGGAAGTCCGCCCAGCCCAGCGCGCCGGACGGGGCGGGTCCGCCGCCGAGGACGACGCGGTGCTGCAAATCGGGCAGCTCCGCGTCCTCGATCATCTCCAGGTAGGAGGCGCCCATGAAGCCCTCGGCGGCCAGCAGCACCTTCGCGCCGGTCTTGCGGAGCAGCCCGGCGGCCTCCAGCCCCTTGAACCGGGTGGACAGCGGCGCGATGACGGCGCCGGCGTCCCAGATCCCGTAGGCCGCGACGACCCAGTCCGGGTCGTTCGGCCCCCACACCGCGACCCGGTCGCCGGGGGAGACGCCGAGCGCGATCAGCGCCCGCGCCACCTCCCCGGCCCGGGCCGCCAGCTCGGCGAGCGTCAGCCGGACCGGCCCGGCGACGACCACCTCCACGTCCGGGTGCCCGGACGCCTGGTCCCGCAGCATCCGCGGGATCGTCCCCCATGCGGGGACCGGCTGCACCTCCATCGCGTCGCCTCCGTCAGGACAGCTGGGCGCGGTCGCGGCCGAGGTGGTGGCCGCGCTGGTCGGTCACCGTGCCGGGACGGCGCTCCTCGGCGACCTCGGGCTCGACGACCACCTCGATCGCCACCGGGGTGAGCGCGTACAGCGCCTGCGCGATCCGCGCCTTCCACATGGGGTTCTTGACGAGGGTGCCGCGGTTGAACGACACGTGCAGCGCGGCGGCGTCCAGGGTGCCCTCGCGCCTGATCCGCAGGTCCCAGCGGGCCACGCCGTCGATCCGGGCCAGCGCGGCGGAGATCTTGGGCACCGACACCCAGCGGCCCCGGACCAGCACGTGCTCGCCGACGGTGTGCGCGGGCGCGGGCACGCCCGTCTCGCCGCCCGCGAGCCGGACCGCGTGCCCGGTGCGCAGCGGCTCGCCGTGCCAGGGCGCGGTGACGACCAGTTCGGCCAGGCCCGCGTCGTAGGGCGCCTCCAGCAGCGCGTCCTTGCCGACGGGCGCGAGCCCGAGCAGGCCCTCGCGCGCCGGGGTCAGCGCCGCGTCGGACGGGCCGCGCTGCGCGAGCAGCGCCCCGGTGAACGGGTCGGCGTACACCTCGCGCACCGACGCCTCGAACTCGGTGGCGAGCTGGCGGGCGCTGTTCGACGAGGCGATCTCGCCGACGAGCAGGATGTGCCGCAGCTCCAGGTCCAGCGGGTCGAGCAGGAACTCCAGGTGCAGCCGCGCGAGGAGGTCCATCGCCCCGGTCGGGGTGGTGACGAGGGCGGTGGCGCCGACCGCCTCCAGCGCGGTGTGCAGCCGCATCCGGCCGCGCGGGCCGACCGATGCGGCGGCCTGCGCGACGTCCGCGGCGGCCTGCGCGATCAGCGACCCGGCGGGCTCGCCGTCGTCGTTCAGCGCGACCACCACGCGGTCGCGCTCGCCGATCCCGGCGGCGCGCAGCGTCTCGGCGGTCAGTTCGCGCGCCGCCGGGGCCAGCGGCGCGACCAGTTCGCCTTCGGGGGAGACCGCCAGCAGCCCGGCGGCGGAACGGCCGCCGGGGTAGGCGGCGCGGGTCGGCCAGCTCACTGCGCGACCTCCCGCATGAACAGCTTCATCGACTCGCAGACGTGCTCGTGGGCCAGGCCGCCCACCTGCGCCTGCAGGATGAGGTCGGTGGCGCCCGCGGCGGCGATGCGCTCGACGGCCTTGCGCGAGCCCTCCACGTCGTCGATGACGACCATGGTCTGGTCGCGCAGGACCGCCATCGCCTCCTCCGGCGGCATCCCGACGGCCTGCTGGCCGAGGACGCGGTGGGTGGCGTGCCGGGCGTCGGTGTAGTCGGGCGGCGCGACCAGGTTGATCTGCCGCCGCAGGTACCACAGCACCGCGTCGGCGGCGGTGTCGACGGCCTCCTGCTGGGTCGGCGCGACATGCCAGGGGATCATCAGCGCGATCCGCCTGCTGTCGGGGTCGAACCCGTTGTCGGCCAGGCACTGCTTGTACTGGGCGATGTCCTCGGCGACCTCGTCCAGGCCCTTCAGCATCGTCATGCCGAGCAGGTTGTAGCCCTGCTTGGCGGCGGCGAGGTAGCCGTCCAGCGAGGTGGAGGCGACCCACACCGGCGGGTGCGGCTCCTGCACCGGCCGCGGGTAGACCGACACGTCGGGGATCTCGAAGAACTCGCCGGACCGGCTGACCGGCTGCCCGTCGGCGTTCCAGATCGCCAGGACGGCCTCCAGCGACTCCTCCCACAGCTTGCGCGACTGCTCGAAGGGCCGCTGGAACGCCTGGTACTCCAGCGGGGACGCGCCGCGCCCGGTGCCGAACTCGACCCGGCCGCCGCTGATCACGTCCAGTGTGGCGACGCGCTCGGCGGTGCGGATCGGCGACTGGAACGGCAGCAGCACCACGCCGAGGCCGAGGTGGATGCGCGACGTGCGCTGCGAGATGCCGGCCAGCACCAGGTCGGGCGCCGAGGAGTGGGAGAAGCCCCGGGTGAAGTGGTGCTCGACGAACCAGGCGGTGTCGAAGCCGAGCTCGTCGGCCAGCACGACCTGGTCCATGACGTTCTCGAACGCGCGCCGTTCCACGTCGCGGGACCGCCCGCGGACCTCGAGTTCATAGCCAAGGCTGACCCGTAGGGACGTCATCGAGCCTCCGGTGGTGCTCTGCTGTGCCGATTATGACCAAGCGCTCGCTTGGGAGATTAGCAGCAGCCGATGACGGCAACAAGTCGCGGTGCGGCGGGTGGGGCGGGTCAGGAGTGGCGCGGCTCGGCGGGCGCGGGGGCCTGGACGGCGTTGTAGGGCGTGAGGAACGCCAGCGAGCCGAAGCCGGCCACCACGCCCTGCCCGGTCGCCGTCAGCCAGCGGCGGGTGCGGGTGGACAGGCGCGGGCCCTCCTGCAGCGTGAGCCAGGCGAGCCAGCCGACGGCGACGACCATCCAGTAGGAGAACAGCCGGTACAGGCCGACGGCGGCGCCCGCCGGGGCGAGCGTCGCGCCGAAGGCGACCAGCCCGGCGGCCATGCTGCTCTCGATGGCGCCGATGCCGCCGGGCAGCAGCGGCAGCAGGCTGCCCGCGGCCTGGGCGGCGAAGTAGGCGAGCGTCACCCCGGTCGGCGCGACGTCGATGCCGACCGCGCTCGCCGCCGCGAACAGCGCGAGGATGTCGAACAGCCAGTTCAGCGAGGCGAGGATCGCCAGCATCGCCCAGTCGCGGCGGGTCGGCCGCAGCACCTCCATGCCCTCGCGCAGCCGCTGCGCCCAGGGCGCGACCTTGGGGTGCGCGGTGATCGCGCGGGCGAGCCGGCGCAGCGGCCGGGTGATCCGGGCGCGCAGGGCGGGCCGGCGCAGCGCGAGCAGCAGCACGGCGGCGGCGACGGCGGGGCCGGCCAGCGCGGTCAGCGCGGGGCCGCGCGCGTAGGGGTCGGCCAGCAGCGCCAGCAGCCCGATCGCGGTGTAGGCGGTGCTGGTGACGATCCCGCCGACGATGATCACGGCGGTGGCGAGCCTGGCGGTCGCGCCGCTGCGCCGGAACTGCTGGAAGGTGAACACCACGCTCACCGCCGGGCCGGCCGGCAGTGAGGTGGACAGCGCGTTGCCCGCGTAGGTGATCGCGAACGCGCGGCGGCGCGAGACGCGCAGCCCGCCGGCGCGCAGCAGCCGCCGCTGCAGCCGGGCGAACGCGGCCATCGAGGCCGCCTCGGCGAGCACCACGAGCAGCAGCCAGGTCGGGTCGGCCGAGCGCGCGGCGGTCCAGACGGTGCCGAGGTCGGGGAGCTGGTCGCGCAGCAGCGGGATCGTCGCGATGACGCCGGCCAGCAGCGCCCACTGGACGATCAGGCCCCGCCGGGAGCGGCGCGGCCGCTCCGCCGGCGGGGCCGGGATGTGCGCGGGTGCCTGGATCACCTCGGTCATGTTCCGGTCACCTCGCAAGCTCGCTTGCATGGGGCAACCAATGCCCGGTCTTGACCATTCCCTTTTTCAGCGAGGGAAAGCGCGGGGTGACGGCAGTCACACCGCGCGGGCTCCCCCGGGGAGCGTCAGGGGCGGTCGCGCACCGCGACCAGCCCGCCCACGACGCCGACGTAGGCGGTGCCGTCCGGGCCGAGGGTGATCGGGGCCCAGTTGTTGTCGAACCACTTGCCGGTACCGGTCAGCACCTTGAAGACGGTGCGCCCGCTGTGGGCGTCGACGGCGGTCAGGTACCAGGCGTCGACGAGGTCCTTGCGGGGCTCCTTGGTGTAGAGGTAGAGCAGCCCGGCGGTCACCGACGCCTTGGCGACCGTGGACGGCGAGCGCTCCTTGCTCGTCCAGGCGGTCCGGCAGCCCTTGGCCGTCACGTCCACCCGGCTGACGCCGCCCACGACCGACCCGCCGGGCGGCAGCGCGAAGAAGTTCCGGTAGCCGTAGTTGTTCTCCACGAACAGGCTGTCGCCGTACCCGATCAGCGAGTTGTCGCTGGCGCTCTTCCCGTGCCCGAACACCGGCACCTTGCAGACCGGGCGCCCGTCGCCGCGCCGCAGCACCAGCACGTGCATCCGGTCGTCGGCGTTGTCGGTGATGGCCACGTAGCCGTCGCCGAAGAAGGTCGGCGTGGTGCCCGAGCCCTGGTCGATCTGGCCGGGTTTGCGGGCGGTGCCCCGGTCGTAGGCCCGGCGCCACACGGTCTGCGGCGTGCCGTCCTTGCCGGCCCGCATCCGGTACAGCGCGTGGTCGGACACGATCGAGACGCCGTCCTCGGCGGTGGCGAAGGAGTTCTGGATGCCCTCGCCCTTCAGCCGGACGCCTCGCACACCCCCCGTTCTCGGGTCGATGGTGCCGATCCGGCCGTTGCGGGTGATCCACCAGATCCGCCCGCCCCAGTCGGGGCCGACCGCGGTGATCGGGTCGCACTCGCCCTTCGGCCACGGGTCCGCCCAGGTGGCGCAGTCGTGCGGGAGGCGGCCGCCGAGGTCCCAGTCGTCGGTGACCTTGAAGCGCCAGGCGCCGTCCGGGCCCTTCTCGTGCGCGAACCGGCGGACGTGGAAGGCCGAGTCGGCGACGATGGCGCGGTCCTGCGGGTCCAGGTAGTAGTAGGCGCCGCCGGAGGTGTCGGTGAGCACCTTGTCCAGGTCGCCGGTCACCACCGCCCGCACGGTCGAGGGGCGCGGCGGCAGCGGGAACGCCGCCAGGTCCTTCAGGGTCTTCGGGTCGATGAGCCGGAGCGTGAAGTCCTGGCCGCGGGTGCACTGCGCCACGATCAGCCCGGTCCGGCGGGCGAAGGTGACCGTCGAGCAGAGGCCGGGCAGGCCGCCGTCCTTGGCCTCGGACCGCACCTCGGGACGGCGGCCGAGCGGGCCGTTGAAGGGGTAGGTGTCGGAGGCGTAGCTGTCGGCGTGCATCGAGGACCAGCCGGGCGGGCCCTGGTGGGGGTTGGCCGGCACCGGTCGGCCCGGCAGGGGGCGCGGGACGGCCGGGGCGCCGATGTAGGCGGGCAGGAGGCCGCGGCCGGGGCCGTCGGGCACGGGGGAGGCGGCGGCCGGCAGGGCGAGGCCGAACGTGGCGGCGCCCGTGACGAACGCCGTCGCGAGGGCCCGGGGGGTGGGCATGCGGGCTCCTAAACCTAGTAAACAGGTCGGGAATATATGCAGCGAGCGTAGTGCCCCCGGTCGCGCCCTCCGGAGTGATCCGCCACACGTCCGCACATCGCCTCCGGGCCGTCCGCGGTTACCATCCGGACGTGGCCATCAATGCGGTGATCTTCGACTGGGGCGGCACGCTGACCCCATGGCACGACGTTGAACTGGGCGAGATGTGGCAGGCGCTCTGCAGCGCCCACCTGCCATCAGAAAAGGTGGAACAGGCGGCGCGGGCGCTGCACGCGGCCGAGGAGGAGACGTGGCGGCGGGCGCACCGCGAGCACCGCAGCGCCACCCTGGACGAGATCTTCGAGATCGCCGGGGTGGAGGCGTCGCAGACCCTGCTGGCCGCCTGGTACGAGGCGTGGACCCCGCACACCATCATCGACCCGGCCGCGCCGCCGCTGCTGCGCGGCCTGCGCGAGCGCGGCATCAAGGTCGGCGTGCTGTCCAACACCACCTGGCCCCGCGAGTGGCATGAGCGGATCTTCGACCGGGACGGCGTGCTGGACCTGCTGGACGGCGCCGTCTACTCCAGCGAGATCCCCTGGACCAAGCCGCACGCCGAGGCGTTCCGCGCCGCGATGGACGCCGTCGGCGCGGACGACCCCGCCTCCTGCGTGTTCGTCGGCGACCGCCCCTACGACGACATCCACGGCGCCAAGTCCGCCGGGCTGCGCGCGGTGCTGGTGCCGAACGCCAGCGTCCCGGCGTGGGAGACGGCGGTCCCCGACGCGGTCATCGAGGACCTGGGCGAGCTGCTGCCGCACATCGACCGCTGGTCGGCGTCCTGACGTCCGGCCCGGCGCGGGGGACCCGCGCCGGGCCGGTGCGTCAGGCCGGGCGCATTCCGGCGACCTTCAGCAGCTCCTGCAGCTTGGTGTTGATGGTCGCCAGGTCCGCGCGTGCCGTGACGGCCTCCGCGCGGGCCCGCCGGGCCTGCCGCAGCGCCTCGTCGCGCTCGGCGGCGATCTGGTCGAGGCGGGCCTGGTAGGCCGCGCGCAGTTCGTCCAGGCTGGTCCGGCCCATGCTCTGATCGACGGTCATCGCTGGTTTCCTCCCCCGAGTGAATCCAGTTCCCTACCCCGTAAATTACGCCCCAAAAGCGTACAAAGTTCCCAGGGGTCACTCGCCCGGCCGCGGCCGGGGGGCCAGCGCCGCGGCCGGCAGGCCGGGGAAGGCGGGGCCCGCGGCGGGCGCGCCCGCGTGCCCGCGCCAGGCCACCGCCCGCGCGATCGCCTGCTGCATCTTCTGCGCGGCCGCCTGCCGCGTCCGGGGATCGGGCACGCCCGCCAGGCCCGCGTACGCGGTGACGAGGGCGTCCTCCAGCGCGGCGGCGAGCTGCGCGGCCGAGCGCGCCGAGTCGACCCGCACCGGCAGCCGGTAGGCGGGCGCGGCGGCCTCGGGACGGGCCCCGAGCGCGCCGACGCGGGCGGCCAGCTCGTCCCGCGCCGTCCGGTGGGCGTCCCACAGCGTCCGCGCCGTCGTGCGCAGCGGGTCGCGCAGGCGGGCGCCGAGCACCCCGTACCCGTACACCGCCGCGTGCTCGGCCTGCAGCGCCTCCTGCAGCGCCTCCGCCAGGGAACTCACGACGCCCCCTCCAGCGCCGCGGCGTGCCCGGCCTCGCAGGCGCCGATGCTCGCCAGCAGCTGGGCCAGCCCGGGCCCGGCCGTGGTGACGTCGGCCACTCGCGCGGCCGCCGCGCCGCTCTCGGCCCGGCGGAGCGCGGCCAGCGCCTGCGCGGCCGTCGCCGGGGCCGGCCGCCCGCGCGGCGGCGGGATCTCGCCGCCCTCGTACGCGCGATGGCCCGTGCCGGGCAGGTAGTGGCGGCGCAGCACCGCCAGATGCTCCCGATGGTGCGCGAGCGCCGGATCCAGGCGCCGGGCCAGCGGCGCGTGCGCGCCGCGCACCGCCTCGTACAACGCGATCAGGTCCTGCTCGGCGGCGATCGCGCCGGCCAGCACCCGCAGCTCGGCGCGGTCCCCGGCCGGGCGGGCGGCCGCGGCCCGGCAGCCGCCGAGCAGCGGCAGGGCGAGCGCGCCCGCCCCGAGCAGCGCGGCGCCGAGCACCGGCCGGCGCGGGACCTCGGTCCGGGCCTGAAGCACGCGTGTTCTCCTCGCCGAACGGTGGTGTGAGCGCCCCGGCGGCGGTCCGCGCGGCGGGCCCGTCCAAGCATTCCATACCCGGCACGCCGGTGAGCTGTCCGAAAGACCGCTGAGGTGTCCGGCTGTCGATAGTCTTGAAGGGCCAACCGGCACACGATGGCCACAGCACAACATGAGGAGGTCCCATGAGCGTCGAGTCCGACGGTGGCCACGCTCAGCGGGGCCGCGACGGCGGCGCGTCCCGGCCCACCCGGGACGACGCGCTCGCCGAGCTGACCCGGCTGCTGGAGCCCGCGGTCGCCGCGGCCGGCTTCGACCTGGAAGAGGTCGACGTCCGGCCGGCCGGCCGCCGCCGCCTGGTCAAGATCGTGGTGGACGGCGACGGCGGGGTCAGCCTCGACGACGTCGCCGAGCTCAGCCAGACGGCCTCGGAGCTCCTGGACGCCTCGGCGGTGATGGGAACGGCGCCGTACGTGCTGGAAGTGACCTCGCCGGGCGTGGACCGCCCCCTCACCGAACCGCGGCACTGGCGCCGCGCCGCCGGCCGCCTGGTGGTGGCCGAGCTGGCCGAAGGCGGGCAGGTCGAGGGCCGCATCCTCGCGGCCGACGACGAAGGGGTCGAGCTGGACGTCGTCACCAAGCCGAAGGGCAAGGGGTCGGCCAAGGCCGCCACCACCGCCCGGCGCCGTTTCGCGCCCGGCGAGCTGCTGCGCGGCCGGGTGCAGGTGGAGTTCCGCCGGCCCGATGACATGGACGACGACGTGAGCGACGACGACGCGGACGAGCCGGCCGGGCCCGCGGGCCCCGGGGCCGGCGGCGCCGGCGGCTCCGCCGGACGGCCCGACGTAACGCGTTCTCCGGCCGAGCCGGAATAGAGGGGGGAGCCTCGTGGACATCGACATGACGGCCCTGCGCACGCTGGAGAGCGAGAAGGACATCTCGCTCGAGGTTGCGATCAAGGCCATCGAAGACGCACTGCTGATCGCCTACCACCGGACCGAGGGCGCGGCCGGCCGGGCGCGCGTCGAGCTGGACCGCAAGAGCGGCCACGTCACGGTGCTGGCGACCGAGACCGACGAGGAGGGCAACCCCCTCCGGGAATACGACGACACCCCCGAGGGGTTCAGCCGTATCGCCGCGACCACCGCCAAGCAGGTCATCCTGCAGAAGCTGCGCGACGCCGAGGACGAGCTGACCTTCGGCGAGTACGCCGGCCGCGAGGGCGACATCGTCTCCGGCATCATCCAGCAGGGCAACGACCCGCGGAACGTGCTGGTCGACCTCGGCAAGATCGAGGCCGTCCTGCAGCCGCAGGAGCAGGTGCCGGGCGAGCGCTACGAGCACGGCGAGCGGCTGCGCGCCTACGTGGTGCAGGTCCGCAAGGGTCACCGCGGCCCGTCGGTGCAGCTGTCGCGCACCCACCCCAACCTGGTCCGCAAGCTGTTCGCGCTGGAGGTGCCCGAGATCGCCGACGGCACCGTGGAGATCTCCGCGATCGCCCGCGAGGCCGGCCACCGCACCAAGATCGCGGTGCGCTCGCGCAAGCCCGGCGTGAACGCCAAGGGCGCCTGCATCGGCCCGCTCGGCAGCCGGGTGCGCAACGTGATGGCCGAGTTGCACGGCGAGAAGATCGACATCGTCGACTTCTCCGAGGACCCGGCCGAGTTCGTCGGCAACGCGCTGTCGCCGGCCCGGGTCACCGCGGTCGAGGTGGTCGACGCCGACGCGCGCGTCGCCCGGGTGATCGTGCCGGACTACCAGCTCTCCCTGGCCATCGGCAAGGAGGGGCAGAACGCCCGGCTCGCCGCCCGGCTCACCGGCTGGCGGATCGACATCCGCGCCGACACCGAGCAGCAGGGCGAGGAGAGCACGGGTCAGCCGGGCACGGGCCGGCCGGGCACGGGCGAGCGGAACCGCGGTCAGCAGAACGCGGCCCGTCCGAACACGGGTCAGGGCACCCCCGCCTGACCGGTACGAGGCCGCCCGAACCCGAGCAAGAACGTCAGGAGAGCATGCGACAGGTCACGCCGACGCTTCGGCGCGGTAGACTCGATTCACGTGGCCTCGTGGCCCCGCTGCGCACTTGTGTGGGTTGCCGGGTCCGCACGGCCAAGTCCGACCTGCTGCGCCTTGTGGTGGTCGAGGGCGTCATCGTCCCCGACGACCGCGGGCGGCTGCCGGGAAGGGGGGCCCATGTGCACCCCGACCTGGGATGTCTCGAGCTCGCCGAGCGACGCCGGGCGTTCCCACGGGCCTTTCGCCTGGCGGGACCGCTCGACTCCGGTGCGCTTCGGGACCGGCTTGCGGGACAGGCCGCGCAGCAGCAGGATGCATAACGGTAGCGACGTCTAGTCGGAAGCAGGTCGAGATTGCTATGAGCGCTCGATGAGCACGCCGCGATGAGTACGGCAAGTTAACGACGGTCCGGTGGCCGCACCCCCGGACCGAGTAGGGAGTGCAGTGGCCAAGGTCCGCGTATATGAGCTCGCCAAGGAGTTCGGGGTAGAGAGCAAGGTCGTCATGGCCAAGCTCACCGAAATGGGCGAGTTCGTACGGTCGGCGTCCTCGACGATCGAGGCTCCGGTCGTCCGCCGGCTCACAGAAGCCTTCAACAGTTCGTCAGGTAAGCCCGGCGCCAAGCCGGGTGCATCGAAGAAGCCGGGCCCCGGCCCGCGTCCGGGGCCGCGTCCGGCTCCGGCCTCGTCCGGCACCGAGGGCGCCCGCCCCGGTCCGGCCGGCCCGGGCCCGAAGCCCGGCCCGCGCCCGCCGGCGCCGAGCAAGCCCGCGGCTCCGGCCGCGCCCGCCGCTCCGGTGGCGCCCGCGCCGAGCCAGCCGGCCCCCGCGTCCGGCCCGCGTCCGGGACCGCGTCCCGGCCCCGTGCCGCCCGCGCCGAGCCAGCCGGTGACCCCGGCGGCGCCCGCCGCGCAGACCCGCGCGCCGAGTGCCCCGAGCGCGCCGAGTGCCCCGGCCGCCGGCGGCCCCGGCGCGCCCGCAGGCCCGAAGCCGGGCCCGCGCGCGCCGAAGCCCGGCCCGCGTCCGACGCCCCGTCAGGGCGGCGGCGGTGGCGGCGGTCGTCCCGGCGCGCCGCGCCCGGGCAACAACCCGTTCAGCTCGACCAACACCGGCATGGGCCAGGCGCCCAAGCCGGGCCCGCGTCCCGGCCCGCGTCCGGGCGACGAGCGTCCCGCGCGTGACGACCGTCCCCGTGGCGGCGAGCGTCCGGGCGGTCCGCGTCCCGGCGCGCCCGCCGGTCCCGGTGGCCCGCGTCCCGGCGGCCCGCGTCCGGGCGGCGGCTCGATGCCGCCCCGTCCCGGTGGCGGCGGCGGTGCCGGCGGTCCCCGTCCGAGCCCGATGAGCATGCCGTCCTCGCGGCCGGCCAGCTCTCCCGCGCGTGGCGGCGGCCCCGGCGGCCGTCCCGGCGGCGGCGGTGGCCGTCCGGGTGGCGGCGGCGGTGGCGGTCGTCCCGGTGGCGGCGGTCGTCCCGGCGGCGGTGGCGGCTTCGGCGGCCCCCGCGCGGGCGGCGGTCCCGGCGGTGGCGGCGGTCGTCCCGGCGGTGGCTTCGGCCCCCGTCCCGGTGGCGGCGGCCCGCGCGGCCGTGGCGGCACGCAGGGCGCCTTCGGCCGTCCCGGCGGTCGTCCGGGGCGTGCCCGCAAGTCCAAGCGGGCGCGTCGTCAAGAGTTCGAGAACATGCAGGCTCCCGCCGCCGGTGGCGTCAGCGCCCCGCGCGGCAACGGCAGGATGATCCGCCTGCCGCAGGGCGCCACGCTGACCGACTTCGCCGAGAAGATCGGCGCCAACCCGGCGTCGCTCGTCGCGATCATGATGCACCTCGGCAAGATGGTCACCGCGACGCAGTCGGTCGACACCGACGACCTGCAGCTCCTCGGCGCCGAGCTGGACTTCGACGTCCAGGTCGTCAGCCCCGAGGACGAGGACCGCGCGCTGCTCGAGCAGTTCGACATCGAGTACGGCGAGGACGACGGCGACGAGGAGAACCTCCAGCCCCGTCCGCCGGTGGTGACCGTCATGGGTCACGTCGACCACGGTAAGACCCGGCTGCTGGACGCCATCCGCAACGCCAACGTGGTGGCCGGCGAGGCCGGCGGCATCACCCAGCACATCGGTGCCTACCAGGTCGAGACCGTCGTCGACGGCGAGGACCGCAAGATCACCTTCATCGACACCCCGGGTCACGAGGCGTTCTCCGCCATGCGTGCCCGTGGCGCCGACACCACCGACCTGGTGGTGCTGGTGGTCGCGGCCGACGACGGCGTCAAGCCGCAGACGACCGAGGCGATCGACCACGCGACCGCGGCCGGCGTGCCGATCGTGGTCGCGGTCAACAAGATCGACAAGGAGGGGGCGGACCCGCAGCGGGTGCGCGCCCAGCTCACCGAGTACGGCCTGGTGGCCGAGGAGTTCGGTGGCACCACCCAGTTCGTCGACGTGTCGGCCCGCCAGGGCATCAACATCGACGGCCTGCTGGAGTCGATCGTGCTGACCGCCGACGCCGAGCTGGAGCTGGTGGCCAACCCCGACATGCCCGCCCAGGGTTCCGCCATCGAGGCGCACCTGGACAAGGGCCGGGGCGCCGTGGCGACCGTGCTGGTGCAGCGCGGCACGCTGCGGGTCGGCGACTCCATCGTGTGCGGCGTGGCCCACGGCCGCGTCCGGGCGATGCACGACGAGAACGGCAACCTCGTCGAGGAGGCGGGACCGTCGCGTCCGGTCCAGGTGCTCGGCCTCACGGCCGTGCCCGGCGCCGGCGACAACTTCCTGGTCGTCGAGGACGACCGGATCGCCCGCCAGATCGCCGACAAGCGGACCGCGCGCAAGCGCAACGCCGACCTGCTCAAGAGCCGCAAGTCCAGCTCGCTGGAAGAGCTGTTCAAGGACCTGGAGCGGGGCGAGCGGGACGAGCTGCTGCTCATCCTCAAGGGCGACGTGTCCGGTTCGGTGGAGGCGCTGGAGGACTCGCTCCTCAAGATCGACGTGGGCGACGAGGTCAGCCTGCGGGTCATCCGCCGCGGTGTCGGTGCGATCACGCAGAACGACGTCAACCTCGCGGTGGCGTCCGAGGGCGCGGTCATCATCGGCTTCAACGTCCGGCCCGAGCGCAACGCCCAGGCGGTCGCCGACCGCGAGGGCGTCGACATCCGCTACTACTCGGTCATCTACCAGGCGATCGAGGAGGTCGAGGCGGCCCTCAAGGGCATGCTGAAGCCCGAGTTCGAAGAGGCCCAGCTCGGCACCGCCGAGGTCCGGGAGCTCTTCAAGGTGCCCAAGATCGGCAACGTCGCCGGTTCGATGGTCACCTCCGGGATCATCCAGCGCAACGCCAAGGCCCGCCTGGTCCGCGACGGTGTGGTCATCGCCGACAACCTCACGGTGTCGTCGCTGCGCCGCTTCAAGGACGACGCGACCGAGGTCCGCGAGGGCTTCGAGTGCGGTATCGGCGTCGGCTACAACGACATCAAGATCGGCGATGTCGTGGAGTGCTTCGAGATGCGGGAGAAGCCCCGCGCCTGACGCGCGTAGCCGCACGGTAAAGCAGTGACATGACGCCAGGTTGATCTTCTAACCTGGCGTCATGTCCCGTTCCCGGGGGAACACCCCAACGCCAAGGCGTGTCGCAGGCCCCGCGCGCCTTGGCCCCCCCGCCGGGGGAACACCCTGTCGCCCCGGGGCCGTTCAACCCCTAAACGAAGACCGAGGTGATCGACCTGTTCGTCGGCGCGCTGACACTGGACCTGCTGCTGGGCGACGTGCACTCGCTCAAGCAGAAGCGGGCCGTGGTCCGCCCCGTCATCGCCGAGGTGCAGAAGCACTTCCCGGCGGTCGCGGTGGCCGAGACCGGGGACAACGATCTGCACCGCAGGGCGCAGATCGGCGTGGCGGTGGTGTCGGCGACCGCCGCCAACTGCACCCACGTGCTGGAGCGGTGCGAGCGGCTGGTGGCCGGTCGACCGGAGATCGAGCTGCTGTCCGCGCGGCAGCGGCTCTTCAACGACGAGGACTAGCGCCTCGCGAGAACGATAGAGAAGGAGTGCGTCATGGTGGACGCTGCCCGGGCTCGCAAGCTCGCCGACCGCATCCAGCAGATCGTCGCCGAGATGCTGGAGCGCCGGATCAAGGACCCCAGGCTCGGCTTCGTGACCGTGACCGACACCCGCATCACCAACGACCTGCGGGACGCCACCGTCTACTACACGGTGTACGGGTCGGAGGCCGAGCGTGTGGAGAGCGCCGCGGCGCTGGAGAGCGCCAAGGGCGTGATCCGCTCGGAGGTCGGGCGTAAGACCGGGGTGCGGCACACCCCCTCGCTGACCTTCGTGCTGGACGAGGTGATGGAGAACGTGGCGCACATCGACGACCTGCTCGCCAAGGCCCGCGCGCAGGACGCCGCGGTCGCCAAGGCGGCGCAGGGCGCCGCGCCCGCCGGGGACGCCAACCCCTACCGCGTCGACGACGAGGACGACGACGCGGCCGACGACGGCGACGACGACGAGGACGCCGCCGGGTCCCGGTCCTCGTGACGGGGCGGTACCCGGCCGGCGCCCCGCCCCGCGGCGCCGGCCGTGCCCCGGGCCCCGTCCCCGCCGGTGACCCCGCCGGCGGGGAGGCGCGCTGGACCGGCCTGGACTGGGACCGGGCGGTGCGCCTGATCGGCGCGGCCGACGAGGTCTGCCTGGCCTGCCACGTCGTCCCCGACGGCGACGCGCTCGGCTCGATGCTGGCGCTCGCCGAGGCCCTGCGCGGCCTCGGCAAGCGCTGCCTGGCCTCGTTCGGCGAGCCGTTCACCGTCCCGGCGAGCCTGCGCTTCCTGCCCGGCCAGGAGATGCTGGTCGAGCCGGGCCGGCTGCCCGCCGCGCCGGGGCTGATGATCGTGCTGGACTGCGCGGGCCCGGACCGGCTCGGCTCGCTGGCCGGGCCGGCCGCCGCGGCGGCCGCGCTGATCGTGGTGGACCACCACGCGTCCGGCGCCGAGTTCGGCACGGTGCGCCTGGTCGACGGGCAGGCGGCGGCGACGGCGGTGCTGGTGGACGAGCTGATCCGCCGCCTCGGCGTGCCGCTCACCGGCACCATTGCGCAGGGCCTGTACGCCGGGCTGGCCAGCGACACCGGCTCGTTCAAGTACCCCTGCACCACCCCGCAGGTGCACGACCTGGCGGGGCGGCTGCTGGAGGTCGGGGTGCGGCCCGAGGCGGTCAGCCGCGAGCTGTGGGACCGCGCGCCGTTCGGCTACCTGCAGGTGCTGGCCGGGGCGCTGTCGCGGGCCCGGCTGGAGCGCGACGCGGCGGGCGGCCACGGCCTGGTGTGGACGACGATCGGCCGCGCCGACCGGGTCGCCCGCGACGTCCCCTACGACCAGCTGGAGGGCGTCATCGACCAGCTGCGCCGCACCGACGAGGCCGAGGTCGCCGTCGTGCTGAAGGAGACCGACGAGGGCGAGTGGTACGTGTCCACCCGGTCCAAGGGCGAGGTGGACGTCGGCCGCGCCTGCGCCGGGCTCGGCGGCGGCGGGCACGCCGGCGCCGCCGCGTTCACCACCGGCGGCGAGCCGGACGACATCATCGACCGGCTGCGCGCCGCGCTGCGGCAGGCCGGCCGCGAGCCGAACACCCGACACCCGGAGCAGGATCTGTGAACTCAGGACTCGTCATCGTGGACAAGCCCGCCGACTGGACGTCCCACGACGTGGTGGCGAAGATGCGGCGCCTCGCCGGGACGCGCCGCGTCGGGCACGCGGGCACGCTCGACCCGATGGCGACCGGCGTGCTGGTGATCGGGGTGGAGAAGGCGACCCGGCTGCTCGGCCATCTGGCGCTGACCGAGAAGGGGTACGACGCCACGATCCGGCTCGGGCAGTCCACCAACACCGACGACGCCGAGGGCGAGATCACCGCGTCCGCGTCCGCCGCCGGGGTGACCGACGAGGCGCTGGCCGCCGGGATCGCGAAGCTGACCGGCCCGATCATGCAGACGCCGCCGCAGGTCAGCGCGATCAAGGTGAACGGGGAGCGGGCCTACAAGTCGGCCCGCAAGGGCGAGCAGGTCGAGCTGAAGGAGCGCCCGGTCACGGTGCCGGAGTTCACCGTCACCGCGGTGCGCCGGCACGGCGACCTGGTCGACGTGGACGCCTCGATCGCCTGCTCGTCGGGCACCTACATCCGCGCGCTCGCCCGCGACCTCGGCGCCGATCTCGGCTGCGGCGGGCACCTGACGTACCTGCGCCGCACCCGCGTCGGCCCCTACGACCTCACCATGGCGCGCACGCTGGAGCAGCTCGCCGAGGAGATGGCGATCCTGCCGATCGGCGACGCGGTCGCGGCGGCGTTCCCGCGCCGCGACGTGACCGAGGAGGACGCCCGCAAGGTCATGCACGGCGGGCGGCTGCCCGCGGCCGGCCTCGGGCCGGGCCCCATCGGGGTGTTCGCGCCCGACGGGACCCTGCTGTCGCTGGTGGAGGAGCAGGGCAAGGTCGCCAAGCCGCTCGCGGTCTTCGTGTCCTGACCCGGCCCGGAGACCCTCAGAACCGGAAGTCGGCGCGTACGGCCCGGTGGTCGCTGCCGGGCGTGCGGACGGCCGCGGCGTGCACCGGCCGCAGGCCCCGGTACAGGATGTGGTCGGGCCGCGTCACCGGGAACGAGGCCGGCCAGGTGAACCCGAGGCCGGTCCCGGCGGCCCGCTGCGCCTCGCGCAGGCCGGGCACGAGCGCGCCGAGCTTGCGGTCGGTGGCCGCGGTGTTGAGGTCGCCGAGCAGCAGGACGCGCCCGGACCGGTCGGCGCGCACGGCCGCGGCGAGGTGGTCCATCGTGATGTCGCGCTTGCGGGTCTGGCCGGGGCGGGCCGAGCCGAGGTGCGCCACGTACACGGTGAGCGGCCCGCGCGGGGTGGTGAGGGTGGCGCGGAGCGCGCGCGGCCAGCCGATGTCCAGGTCCACGATCCGGGCGCCGGAGACGGGGAAGCGGCTCCACAGCCCGACCGTCCCCTTCACCACGTGGTGCGGGTAGGCGGCGTCCAGCTTCCGCGTGGCGGCGCCCTGGCGCATCTCCTCCAGGGCGAGCACGTCGGGCCGGTCGGCGAGCAGCCGCGCCGTGGTGGCCGCCGGTTCGGTGTTGCCCGCGTACATGTTCTGGCTCATCGCGCGCAGGTCGTAGGGGCCGCTCCCCGACGGCACGAACGCGGTGCCGAACAGCGCGGCCCAGACGGCGGCGGCCGCGGCCGTGGCGCCGAGGCCCGTCCAGGCGCGGCGCACCAGGGCGATCAGGGCGAGCGGGAGCAGCGGCAGGCCGAGCCAGGGGAGCGCGGTGTCCAGCAGGGTCCCCGCCTCGCCGGGCACGAGCCGGTGCCCGGCCAGCAGCGCCGCGACCGGCAGGGCGAGCAGGGCGACGGCCACGCCCCGGGGCCGGGCGCGGCCGGGGCCGGCGCCCGGGCGGCCCCGCCCCGTGCGGACCTCGGTCTGTGCGGTCATCGGCCCGACGCTACCGGTGCCCGGGCGGTGCCCGCTCCCGGGCGTCCGCCGCCGGCGGGCTACCGGCGAGTAGACTCCGGGTGGCCGGGCGCGGCGCGCGCGGGCCGACCCCTCGGTCGGCGCACATCGCCGCGCATGGCACCCTAGGACGACACACACCGGCAAGGTCCGACGCAGGGAGAGCATGGTGCGGCGCTGGCACGGCCTTGAAGAGGTCCCCGCGGACTGGGGCAGATCGGTCGTCACCATCGGCGTGTTCGACGGCGTGCACCGCGGCCACCAGCGCATCGTGCGCGCCGCCGCGGACCAGGCGGCCGAACGTGGGCTGCGCTCGGTCGTCATCACCTTCGACCCGCATCCCGACGAGGTGGTCCGCCCCGGCACCCACCCGCCGCTGCTGACCAGCACCCGCCGCCGCATCGAGCTGCTGGAGGGCCTCGGCACCGACGCCGTCGTGGTGGTGCCGTTCACGCTGGAGCTGTCCAAGGTGCCGCCGGACGAGTTCGTCCGCTCGGTGCTGGCCGACCGGCTGCACGCGGCGCACGTGATCGTCGGCGAGGACTTCCGGTTCGGCCACAAGGCCAAGGGCGACGTGGCGCTGCTGAAGGAGCTCGGCGGCAAGTACGACTTCACCGCCGAGGGCATGCCGCTGGTCGCCGACGGCGACACCATCTCCTCCACCTACATCCGCGGCCGGCTCGACGCCGGCGCGGTCGAGGACGCCGCCACGGCGCTCGGCCGCCCGCACCGGGTGGAGGGCGTGGTGGTGCGCGGGCACCAGCGCGGCCGCGCGCTCGGCTTCCCGACCGCGAACCTGGAGACGCTGCCGCACACCGCGATCCCGGCCGACGGGGTGTACGCGGGCCGACTGGTCTGCGACTCCGACCGCTACCCCGGCTTCAGCTGGCCCGCCGCGATCTCCATCGGCACCAACCCGACCTTCGAGGGTCCGGGGGAGCGGACCGTCGAGGCGTACGCGCTGGACCGTGACGATCTGGACCTGTACGGCGAGCACATGGCGGTCGACTTCACGGACCGCATCCGCGACACGCTGAAGTTCGACTCGATCGAGGCGCTCATCGAGGAGATGCACCGGGACGTGGCCCGGGCCCGCGAGCTGCTCGGCTGACGCCCCCACCCCATGATCACGGTGCGTGCCGCTCCGTGACCGCGGGACTTTCGGGCATGGTACGGTGAATAGTCGCCGGGCAAACGCCCGGTCTGGCAGGCTGCACCCTCATGCGGCCCGCCGTATTTGCCTACGCACCATGCGGACCCAGAGCCTGCGGGCCGGGATCTGCGGGTGACGACCCTGCTGAAGGAGCCACGTGTCGCTCGACACCGCCACCAAGAACAAGATCATCGCTGAGTACGCGACCACTGAGGGTGACACCGGTTCGCCGGAGGTCCAGGTCGCGCTCCTGACCCGGCGGATCAACGATCTGACCGAGCACCTCAAGGAGCACAAGCACGACCACCACAGCCGCCGCGGCCTGCTGCTGCTGGTCGGCCGTCGTCGCCGGCTCCTGAAGTACCTGTCCAACAAGGACATCAACCGCTACCGCGCGCTCATCGAGCGCCTCGGGCTGCGGCGCTAGTACGCGGGGGAGCGGCCCATCGGGGCCGCTCCCCGCTGCGTTCTCCGGCCCCCGGTCACCCCTGACCGCGCGCGGCCGGTCAACTGAAGAACCCGACCGACCCCCGCGGACACCGTTGGTGCGGCCGGTCCTCGGTAGTGGCTCCCGGATCCGGGCGGATCCGGCTGCTTCGATCGAAGACCGGCACTGCGAGAAAGCCACGGGAAACGGCCGCGGGGGACACACCCGAACCTGGAGGTTCCCGTGACTGATGCCCCGCGCATCGACGGTGCGCACAGCACCGAAGCAGTGATCGACAACGGCTCGTTCGGCACCCGGACGATCCGCTTCGAGACGGGCCGGCTGGCCCGCCAGGCGGCCGGCTCGGCCGTCGCCTACCTCGACGACGAGACGATGGTGCTGTCGGCCACCACCGCCTCCAAGAAGCCCAAGGACAACCTGGACTTCTTCCCCCTCACCGTGGACGTCGAGGAGCGGATGTACGCCGCCGGGCGCATCCCCGGCTCGTTCTTCCGCCGCGAGGGCCGTCCCTCCGAGGACGCCATCCTCACCTGCCGCCTGATCGACCGCCCGCTGCGCCCGTCCTTCACCAAGGGCCTGCGCAACGAGATCCAGGTCGTCGAGACGATCATGGCGCTGCACCCCGACCACCTGTACGACGTGGTCGCCATCAACGCCGCCTCGATGTCCACCCAGCTGGCCGGGCTGCCCTTCTCGGGCCCGATCGGCGGCGTGCGCGTGGCGCTGATCGACGGCCAGTGGATCGGCTTCCCGACCCACCCCGAGCTCGAGCGCGCCACCTTCGACATGGTGGTGGCCGGCCGGGTGCTGGCCGACGGCGACGTCGCGATCATGATGGTCGAGGCCGAGTCGACCCGCGACACCCTGCGGCTGGTCGCCGAGGGCGCGGTCGCGCCGACCGAGGAGACCATCGCCGAGGGCCTGGAGGCGGCCAAGCCGTTCATCAAGGTCCTGTGCAAGGCGCAGTCGGACCTGGCCGCCGTCGCGGCCAAGCCGACCGCCGAGTACCCGGTCTTCCTGGACTACCAGGACGACGTGCTGGAGGCCGTCACCGCCGCCGTCTCCACCGAGCTGGCCGAGGCGCTGACCATCGCCGGCAAGCAGGAGCGCGAGGGCCGGCTGGACGAGCTGAAGGCCGGCGTGCTGGACAAGCTCGGCGCCGACTTCGAGGGCCGCGAGAAGGAGATCTCCGGCGCCTTCAAGGCCGTCACCAAGAAGCTCATCCGCGAGCGGGTCATCCGCGACGGCGTGCGCATCGACGGCCGCGGCCCGAAGGACATCCGCCAGCTGACCGCCGAGGCGCACGTGGTGCCGCGGGTGCACGGCTCGGCGCTGTTCGAGCGGGGCGAGACCCAGATCCTCGGCGTGACCACGCTGAACATGCTCCGCATGGAGCAGATGATCGACACGCTGAACCCCGAGCGCACCAAGCGCTACATGCACAACTACAACTTCCCGCCCTACTCCACCGGTGAGACCGGCCGCGTCGGTTCGCCGAAGCGCCGCGAGATCGGCCACGGCGCGCTCGCCGAGCGCGCCCTGATCCCGGTGCTGCCGACCCGCGAGGAGTTCCCCTACGCGATCCGGCAGGTGTCGGAGGCGCTCGGCTCCAACGGCTCCACCTCGATGGGCTCGGTCTGCGCGTCCACCATGTCGCTGCTGGACGCGGGCGTGCCGCTGAAGCAGATGGTGGCCGGCATCGCCATGGGCCTCATCCACGAGGGCGGCGAGTACGTCACGCTGACCGACATCCTGGGCGCCGAGGACGCGTTCGGCGACATGGACTTCAAGGTCGCCGGCACCCGCGACGTCATCACCGCGCTGCAGCTGGACACCAAGCTCGACGGCATCCCCGCCTCGGTGCTGGCCGCCGCGCTGCGGCAGGCCAAGGGCGCCCGGCTGGCGATCCTGGACGTGATGGGCGAGGCGATCGAGGCCCCGGCCGAGATGAGCCTGCTCGCGCCGCGGATCATCACCATCAAGGTCCCGGTCGACAAGATCGGCGAGGTCATCGGCCCGAAGGGCAAGATGATCAACTCGATCCAGGACGAGACCGGCGCCGACATCACCATCGAGGACGACGGCACCATCTACGTCGGCGCCACCGACGGCACGTCCGCCGAGGCCGCGCGGCAGGCGATCAACGCGATCGCCAACCCGCACATGCCCGAGATCGGCGAGCGCTACCTCGGCACCGTGGTCAAGACGACCACGTTCGGCGCGTTCGTGTCGCTGCTGCCCGGCAAGGACGGCCTGCTGCACGTCTCGCAGATCCGCAAGCTGCACGGCGGCGCCCGGATCGAGAACGTCGAGGACGTCATCAGCGTCGGCTCCAAGATCCAGGTCGAGGTCACCGAGATCGACCAGCGCGGCAAGCTGTCGCTGGTCCCGGTCGAGGTCGTGGACCGCGAGGCCGCGGAGAAGGCGGACAAGGGCGAGGCCGGCGGCGACGACACCGCCGCCGCCGAGGCCCCGGCCGCCGAGGGCGACGGCGAGGAGCGGCGCGCGCCGCGCCGCCGCCGGACCCGCCGTCCCGGCGAGGACAGCGGCCGCAACTCCTGACCGCCGCCCCGCAGTTTCAAAACTGGCGTTCGACACCGGCCGGCCCGCCCTTCCCGGGCGGGCCGGCCGGCCCGTCTCTTCCACCGACCGTGATTGCGAGTCCTCCGTGACCCTCCCCGCCCGGGCGCAGGAGCCCGGTACCACGCACACCATCCACCCCGGCACCGACGGCGCCGGCGTCGTCCGCCGCACCGTGCTGCCGGGCGGGCTCCGGGTGATCACCGAGACGATGCCGACGGTGCGCTCGGCGGCGTTCGGCATCTGGGCGGGCGTCGGGTCGCGCGACGAGTCGCCGGCCGACGCGGGCGCCAGCCACTACCTGGAGCACGTGCTGTTCAAGGGCACCGAGCGGCGCACCGCGCTGCAGATCTCGGCGGCGATGGACGCGGTCGGCGGCGACCTGAACGCCTTCACCGCCAAGGAGTACACCTGCTACTACGCGCGGGTGCTGGACTCGGACCTGCCGCTCGCGGTGGACGTGGTGTCGGACATGGTGGCCGACTCGCTGAACCTGCCCGAGGACGTCGAGGCCGAGCGCGGGGTGATCCTCGAAGAGATCCACATGCGCGACGACGACCCGAGCGACCTGGTGCACGACGAGTTCTCCCTCGCGCTGTACGGCGACGTCCCGATCGGCCGCCCGATCCTGGGCACGATCGAGTCGATCAACGCGCTGACCCGGGACCGGGTGCACGGCTACTACCGCGAGCACTACCGGCCGCCGAACCTGGTGGTGTCGGCCGCCGGCAACGTCGACCACGACGAGGTCGTCCGGCTGACGCAGCAGGCGTTCGCGGCGCACCTGACCGGCGACGACCGGCCCGCCGCGCCCCGGCTCGGCGGCGAGACCTGGCCGGGCACGCCGACGGTGCGGGTGCTGGACAAGGACACCGAGCAGGCGCACATCGTGCTCGGCGGCCTCGGCGTGGCGCGCACCGACGACCGCCGCTTCGCGCTCGGGGTGCTGAACGCCGCGCTCGGCGGGGGCATGTCGTCGCGGCTGTTCCAGGAGATCCGGGAGAAGCGCGGCCTGGCGTACTCGGTGTACAGCTACACCGCCCAGTACGCCGACACCGGCACGTTCGGCGTCTACGCGGGCTGCCAGCCCGGCAAGGCCGACGAGGTGCTGCAGATCTGCCGCGAGGAGATCGCCCGCGCCGCCGAGGACGGCCTCACCGCCGAGGAGCTGGAGCGCGGCAAGGGCCAGCTGCGCGGCGGCATGGTGCTCGGCCTGGAGGACACCGGCTCGCGGATGAGCCGCATCGGCAAGAGCGAGCTCGTCTACGAGTCGCTGCTGGCGGTGGACGACCTGCTCGCCCGGATCGAGGCCGTCACCCTGGACGACGTCCTGGCGGTCGCGCAGGACGTGCTGACGCAGCCGCAGGCGCTCACGGTCATCGGCCCGTTCGGCGACCGCGACTTCTCGCTCTAGGCGCCTGATCCGTTACACGAGGTGACGGCTCGGGTAGAGGCCGGGCATGAAGATCCTCATCCGGGTCGTCATCTCCGCGGTCGCCCTGTGGGCGGCGACCGCGCTCGTCGACGGCATCTCCGTGACCGCCGGCAGCTGGGGGAAGCGCGCGCTGACCCTGCTCGCCGTGGCGGTCATCTTCGGCATCGTCAACGCGGTGCTCAAACCGATCATCAAGGTCTTCGGGTGCGCGTTCTACGTGCTGACCCTCGGCCTGTTCGCCCTGGTCGTCAACGCCGCGCTGCTGATGCTGACCAGCTGGCTGGCGGACAAGATGAACCTGCCGTTCCACGTGGAGTGGTTCTGGCCGGCCTTCTGGGGCGCGATCATCATCGGGGTGGTGAGCTGGCTGCTCAACCTGTTCGTCGGCGACGAGGACTGAGGCACGGGCGGCGATCACCCCCGCGATAGGCTCGTCCGCGAGCCGAACCTGGAGGAGAACGTGATCAAAGTCGGGGTGCTGGGCGCGCGGGGCCGGATGGGCGCCGAGGTGTGCCGGGCCGTCGAGGGCGCCGCGGACATGGAGCTGGTCGCGGCCGTCGACCAGGGCGACGACCTGGCGGCGCTGACCGGCGCCGAGGCCGTGGTCGACTTCACCAACCCCGGCGTGGTCATGGACAACCTGCGCTGGTGCGTCGAGCACGGCCTGCACGCCGTCGTCGGCACCAGCGGCTTCGACCCGGCCCGGCTGGACACCGTGCGCGGCTGGCAGGCGGCGAACCCCGGCGGCAACGTGCTGATCGCGCCGAACTTCGGCGTCGGCGCGGTGCTGATGATGCACTTCGCGCAGAAGGCCGCGCCGTTCTTCGACTCGGTCGAGGTGGTGGAGACCCACCACCCGAACAAGCTGGACGCGCCGAGCGGCACCGCCTACCGCACCGCCGAGCTGATCGCGGCCGCCCGCGCCGAGGCGGGCACCGGGCCGTCCCCGGACGCGACCACCACCGAGCTGGACGGCGCCCGCGGCACCGACGTCGGGGGCGTGCGGGTGCACGCGATCCGGATGGCGGGCGCGATCGCGCACCAGGAGGTCATCCTCGGCGGGCACGGCGAGATCTTCACGCTCCGGCACGACTCGATGAACCGCGAGTCGTTCATGCCGGGCGTGCTGCTCGGCGTCCGCAAGGTCGCCGATCTGCCCGACCGGCTCACGGTCGGCATCGAGTCGCTGCTCGGCCTGTGAGCGCGCCGCGGCTCGTGCTGGAGTTCGACGCCGAGCCCTGGGACTACCTCGCCGCCGACGAGGCGATCGACGTCGAGCACCCGCTCGTCCAGTCGGTCGCCGCCGCGCTGCGCGAGGGCGACGACGTCGCCTACGCCCGCGCGGCCTTCGAGTACGTCCGCGACGAGGTGGGGCACTGCATGGACGTGTGCGACCGCCGCGTCACCTGGCGGGCCTCGGACGTCCTGGAGCAGAAGACGGGCTTCTGCTACGCCAAGTCCCACGCCTACACCGCCCTGCTGCGCGCGGGCGGCGTCCAGGCGGGCCTGTGCTACCAGCGGCTCCGCTCGGGCGACGGCTTCTTCGTGCACGGCCTGGTCGCGGCCCTGATCGATGACCGCTGGGTCCGGCTCGACCCGCGCGGCAACAAGCCCGGCATCGACGTGCACTTCTCGGCCGACGAGGACCGGCTGGCCTACGTGCCCGACCCGGCGGCGGGGGAGGTCGACTACCCGACGGTGCACGCGTTCCCGCACCCGGCCGTCCTGGAGGCCCTGCAGACCCACACCGATGCCCTGGCGATGGTCGAAAAGGGACAACTCCCCTCGGCCCTGTAGGCCGGTCGCCTGAGAGGATGCGGGCATGGACGCTTCCTATGCCCGGACCCTGTGGACGGCGATCGAGCCGATCCACGTCGTCACCTACTTCTCGCCCGAGTCGATCGCCGCCAACAAGGCCGTCGGCCTGCGCGGGTACTGGATGGGCTACTTCGGCAGCCGCGGCGCCCCGATGGGCGCGGTGGCGCCCGGCGTGATCACCGCGACGTTCCACGGCTTCCACCCCGGCCGGGTCCGGCGCGCGATCCCGGACGCGTGGGCGTTCGCCGCCCCCGAGTCCATCCTGGAGGCCCGCGCCGAGGGCGCCGCGATGGCGCTGCGCCGGATGACGGATGCCGCCGAGCAGGTGGCCGAGCGGGCGACGCCGCAGCTGGCGCGGGTGGTGGAGGCCGCCGACGCGACCGGCCGGCCGCTGTTCGCCGCCAACCGGGAGGTGGCGGCGCCCGCCGACCCGGTCGCCGCGCTCTGGCAGGCGACCACGTCCCTGCGCGAGCACCGGGGCGACGGGCACGTCGCCGTCCTGACCGCCGAGGGGCTGGACGGCCCGCAGGCCAACCTGCTCGCCGCCGCGGTCAAGGGCACGCCCGCGCAGTGGCTGCAGGAGAGCCGTGGCTGGTCCGGCGAGGAGTGGGACGCGGCCAAGGACGCCCTCGTCGAGCGCGGCCTGCTGGACGCCGAAGGCGAGGCCACCGAGCAGGGACGCGCCCTGCGCGACGAGATCGAGGAGCGCACCGACCGCCTGGCCGCCCCGCCCTACCGGGTCCTGGACGACCCCGCGGGCCTGTACGCGGCGCTGAAGCCGCTGGCGCAGGCCGTCGCCGACTCCGGCGACCTGCCCTTCCCCAACCCGATCGGCCTGCCCCGTCTGGCCTGAGGGCTCACCGCTGCGGTGCGACCGGCGTGGCGAACCCGCACCGGTTGAACAGCCGGGCCGCCTCGGGGGAGGCCAGCCACGCCACGAACGCCTTGGCCTCGTCCTCGTGCGCGGTGTCCTTCACCACCGACGCCGGATAGGTCGCGGTGACGTTCTGCTCGGCCGGGATCGCGACGCTGGCCGCCGCCGCGCCCGCCGAGCGCAGGTCGGTGATGTAGACCAGGCCGGCGTCGGCCTCGCCCGCGCGGACCCGGTCCAGCACCGCGCGGGCGCTGATCTCCTCCGACGACCAGTGCACCCCGAGCCCCGCCTTGGCGAAGACCTGCCGGGTGTAGCGGCCGACCGGGACGGCCGCCGCGCCGACCGCGATCCGCAGGCCGGGGCGGGCCAGGCTCGCCAGGCCCCGGATCCGCTGCGGGTTGCCGGGCTGCACCGCGATCGTCAGCGAGTTGTGCGCGACGACCCGGCGGCGCCCGGTCAGGTAGTCGGCGGCCTTGTCCATGGCCGCGTCGTCGGCGGTCACCAGCACGTCGGCGCGCTGCCGGTCGGCGAGCCGGTCCGCCATCTCCTGCGAGCCGCCGAACTCGGCGCGCACCCGCACCCGCGGATGGGACCGGCCGTAGGCGGCGCCGAGCTCGCCCATCGCCTCGGTCAGCGACGAGGCGGCCAGCACGGTCAGCGTCACGGGCGCGGGGGAGCCGCCGCAGCCCTGCGCGGACGCGCCGAGGCCGAGCAGGACGAGCACGGCGGACGCGACGCCGCGCCGCCACCGGGGGGAGTCGGGCATATGACGTCATCTTAGGGTCGGGACCTTTTCGGACCGGTGATTCGGGCCTGGCGTGTCAGTGCCATTGACTAGGGTTTCCCGCATGGCCCTCGACCTGATGGAGCTGCTCCCCGCCGACTGGCGGGAACGGCTCGAACCTCTTCTCGACCCGTCCGCCACCGCCGCTCTCGGCGACTTCGTCGCCCGGGAGTACGCGGAGCAGACGGTGTACCCGCCGCAGGAGGATCTGTTCAACGCCTTCCGGCACTGCCCGTACGACAAGGCCCGGGTGCTGATCCTCGGCCAGGACCCCTACCACGGGCCGGGGCAGGCGCACGGGCTGAGCTTCAGCGTGCGCGAGGGCGTGCGCATCCCGCCGTCGCTGCGCAACATCTACAAGGAGATGGCGGCCGACCTGGAGACGCCGGTCAACCCGAGCGGCGACCTCACCCCGTGGGCCGACCAGGGCGTGCTGCTGCTGAACGCGGTGCTGACGGTCCGCGCCGGCGACGCCGGGTCGCACGCGAACAAGGGCTGGGAGGACTTCACCGACGCCGCGATCCGGGCGCTGAACGACAAGTCCGACCGGGTGGTGTTCGTGCTGTGGGGCGCCTACGCGCGCAAGAAGGCCCGGCTGATCACCGGGGTCCAGCACACCGTGATCGAGTCGGCGCACCCGAGCCCGCTGAGCGCCAAGAAGTTCTTCGGCACCAAGCCGTTCAGCGCGGTCAACAAGGCCCTCGCCGACGCCGGCGAGCCCGAGATCGACTGGTCGACCGCGGCGGAGTGACCCCTACGGACCGCCTCCCCCGCGCGGGGGAGGCGGTTCACCGGCCGGCGGGAGGTGCCTTGGCGGGCGCCCGCGCGAGCCTTGGCGGCATGACCACGACCGTCTTCACCCCGCTCGGGAGCGCCGGGCCCGGCCGGTTCCGCGTCGCCGTCTGCGCGGCGACGATCGCCGCCTGCGTGCCCTACCTCGTCCTGAAGATCGCCTGGCTGTCGGGTTCCACGGTCGGCTGGAACGACGCCGCGGCCGCGCGCGGCTCCGCGCTCGCGGTCGGCAACGCGGTCACGATGGGCATGGACGCCGTCGCCGTCGGCGCCGCGCTCGCCTTCACCTTCGCCTGGGGGCGGCGCCTGCCGGCCTGGCTGGTGGTCGTGCCGATCTGGTTCGGCACCGGCCTGCTCGCCCCGATCGTCCTCGGCGTGCCGCTCGGCACGGTGCTGCAGGCGCTGATCGACGGGACGGCCCCGGTGCGCGGCTCGGCCGGCGGCCTGCAGGGCTGGGTGTACGCCATGGTCTACGGCGGCTTCACCTGCCAGGGCCTCGGCCTGCTGACGGCGTTCGTGCCGTACGCCCGCCTCCGCTGGGCGGACGTCTTCGCCCTGCGCACCGCCGACGTCCCCCGGGGCGCGACCCACGCCGTGCAGGCCTTCCTCGCGCACGCGGCCGCCGTGCCCACCCTGGCCTACGCCGCGCTGCAGCTCGTGTGGGCCTGTGGCGGCACAGCGGGGCAGCCGGCGGGCGAGGGCATGAACATCACCCAGCGGACCGTGGCGGGCGCCTACGGCCTGCTGGCCCTCGCCGGCGCCGCCGGGCTGCTGGCGATCGTGCACCGCCGGGGCGGCCGGCTGTACGTCCCGGTCCTGGCCGCCTGGACCGGGGCGGGCGCCACGTTCGCCTGGTCGCTGTACATGCTGATCATCACGGTCGGGACGCCGGACTTCCTGGACGCCCGGTCCACCCCGCTCACCGGCCTGGCGCTGCTGTGCGGCGTGCTCGGCGGCCTGGTCACCGGCCTGGCCGGGGCGTTCTTCCTGGCCGAGCGTCAGAGCGCGAGGCCGACGGCCAGCAGCACCCCGTAGGCGATCTGCAGCCGGGCCGTCTCGCCCAGCACCGGGATGAGGAACGGGCCGTTCGCGCCCTGCAGCACCTTCTGCGTGGGCGGCACCGACAGCGGCGCCGCCAGCAGCGCGAGCAGCGCCCACGGGTGCACGGCGGCGAGCGCGAGCACGAACATGAACGGCAGCGCGGTGCAGGCCGCGTACAGGATGCGCGTCCACCGGTCGCCGAGCACCACCGCGAGGGTGCGCTTGCCCGCGACCCGGTCGGTCGGGATGTCGCGCAGGTTGTTGACCACCAGCAGCCCGCAGGCGAGCAGGCCGATCGGCACCGCCGCCGCCCACGCCACCCCCGGGACGCGCTCGACCTGCACGTACACGGTGCCGACGACCGCGACCAGGCCGAAGAACACGAACACCGAGATCTCGCCGAGCGCCCGGTAGCCGTAGGGGGTCTTGCCGCCGGTGTAGAACCAGGCGGCGACGATCGCGAGCGCGCCGACCAGCAGCAGCCACCACGAGGTGACCGCGGCCAGCACCAGGCCCGCCACCGCGGCGAGCGCGAACGAGCCGAGCGCGGCGGCGAGCACCTGCTTGGGCCGGGCCACCTTGGACCCGACCAGCCGGAGCGGCCCGACGCGCTCCTCGTCGGTGCCGCGCACGCCGTCGCTGTAGTCGTTGGAGAAGTTCACGCCGATCTGCAGGACGAGCGCGACGAACGCGGCGAGCAGGGCGCGCCACCAGACCGCGTGGTCCGCGCCGATCGCGACGCCGGTGCCGACGACGACCGGCACGAGCGAGGTGGGCAGGGTGCGGGGCCGGGATCCGGCGACCCATTGGGAAAGCGTGGCCACTGGTTACCGTTCGTTCTCTGGGGCGACAGGGAGCTCTAGCGCTTCGATTCTTCCGGACGGCGATCACTGCTCGGGCGCGGGGCGGCCGGGCGGAGCCGCAGCGACAGCACCAGCCCGCCGGCGAGGATCGCCGCGATGACGAGCGCGCCGCGCCGGGTGGCGACCGCGAGGCTCTCGTCGGCGGCGTGGGCCTCGGCGGCCCGGCCCGGCGCGGTGTGCAGCTCGCGGGCGTAGGTCCCGGCGCTCTCGCGCAGCTCGTGCGCGACGGCGGCGCTCCGCTCGGGCGGCAGCCCGGCGTCCGCCAGCCGGCCCGCCATGGTGTGCCCGAGGCTGGTGGCGAACACCGTCCCGATCAGCGCGATGCCGAGCGCCGCGCCGACCTGCCGGGCGGTGGACTGGGTGCCGGACGCCTGCCCGGCCTGCGCGGGCGGCACGTCGGCCAGCGACACGTTGGTGAGCTGCGCCGAGGTGAGGCCGAGGCCGACGCCGTAAACGAGCATCCAGGGCGCGACGCCGAAGCCGGTGGTGGTCGCCGACACCGCGAAGGCGAGGCCGAGGACGGCCAGCACCTCCAGCACCATGCCGATCTGCACGACCCGGTGCGCGCCGCGCTTGGCGGCGAGCCTGCCGGCGTACCCGCCGGACAGGAACGCGCCGACCGCCAGCGGCAGGATCGCGACGCTGATCTGGATCGGGGACGTGCCGTGCACGCCGAGCAGGAACAGCGGCAGCACGAACACCAGGCCGAGCTCGCCGACGTTGATCAGCGCGGAGGCCAGGTTGCCGTGCCGGAAGTTAGGGATGCGGAACAGCGCCAGGTCGAGCATGACCGCCTTGCCCGCCGCCGCGCGCGCCCGCTCCACCACCACCAGCGCGGCGACGAGCAGCACCCCGATGGCCAGGATGACCGGCACCGGGGACAGCCCGGCGATCGACTGCGCGCGGGTCGGCGCCCACCACCCGTAGGTCTGGCCCTCGATCAGCCCGCACACGAGCATGCCGAGGCCGAGGGCCGACAGCACCGCGCCGGCCCAGTCGATCCCGCGCGGCCCGCCCGCCCCGGCCTGCCGGGTCTCGGGCAGCAGCGCCAGCGCCGCGGCGATGAGCAGCGCGCCGAGCGGCAGGTTGATCCCGAACGCCCAGCGCCAGCCGCCGCCGGTCGCGACCGCGCCGCCGAGCAGCGGGCCGAGCGCGGCCATGCCGCTGATCATCGCGCCCCAGACGCCGAACGCCGCCGCCCGCTCCCGCCCGGTGAACATGCCGTTCAGGGTGGACAGCGCGGCCGGCAGCACCATCGAGGCGCCGACGCCCTGCAGGGCGCGCGCGCCGATCAGGGACGTGCTGCCCTGCGCGGCCGCGACGCCGAGGCTGGCGAGGGTGAACACCGCCGCGCCGAGGACGAACATGCGGCGGCGGCCGAACAGGTCGCCGGCCCGGCCGAACGGGATGAGCAGCGCGGCGAACACCAGCGAGTAGACCGAGGTGGCCCACTCGGCGTCGGTGGTGGTGAGGTCCAGCCCCGTGACGATCCGCGGGAGCAGCACGCCGACGATGGTGGCGTCCACGATGATCAGCGAGACGCCGAGGCTGATGACGACCACGGCGAGCCAGCGGCGCCGGCCGGACGCGGCGGCCGCCGCGCGGGCGTGCGGCGGCGTCAGAGAGGTGGTCTCGGGCACGTCCTCAACAGTAGGCCCGGGTGGCCGATGCCCCTCACCGGCCCCGCCCTTCAGCTCCCGGCGTCCCCCGTGGTGATGCCCGTGGTGATATCGGTGTGCAGCCGGATCTGCCGAACCGGCTCGCCCATGTCCAGGTCGCGCGCGGTGCCGTCCGGCGCCCACCCCGCCGTCCCGAGGAACCCGCGCAGCACCCGGTCGCCCTCGAACGCCCAGGTGACCAACGTCTCGGTGCCGTCCTCGCGCAGCAGGTCGACGGTGGCCGCGAGCAGCCGGCTGCCGTGCCCGGCGCGGGTGTGCAGCGGGTCGACCAGCAGGGTCAGCAGCTCGGCGGTGACGGCCGGGTCGTCGCCGGGGTCCTCGGCCGGGCCGTGCGCGGCGAACCCGACCACCAGGTCGTTGGCGACCGCGACCAGCAGCCGGTGCCGGGGGCTCGGCGGGGCGGCGACCGCCTCGGTCCAGCGCTCCCGCCACGCGGCGCGGGCGTCGTCGCTGGTCACCTGCTCCAGCGCGGCGGCGGGCAGCAGGTCGCGGTAGCCCTGCCGCCAGGCCCGCACCTGGATGTCGGCGACGGCGGCGGCGTCCGCGCGCCGGGCGGGCCGTACGCCTGCATCGGCCATGGCCTCCCACGTCCTCTCCTAGGGGTGGGCACCCACCCTAGGTCTTCTGGCGGGCGCGGTAGGCGCGGGTCTTGGTGCGGTTGCCGCAGACCCGCATGGAGCACCAGGTGCGGGAGCGGTTCTTGGAGGTGTCCAGGAACGCCCAGGCGCAGGTGCCCTCCTGGCAGACCTTCAGGCGCGGCCAGCTCCCGTCGGCGGCGGAGTCCACGATGGCGGCGGCGATCCGGGCCAGCCCGGCGCCCGCCCCGGTGGCGAGCGGCGCCAGCGCGGGGCGCTCGCCGGTCAGCACGACGCGCAGCGGCAGGGCGGCGAGGGCCTCGGCCAGGCCGGCGGGCAGCTCGGCGGGCGCGGGCCCGTGGTGCCCGAGCATCGCGGCGCGCAGTCCTTCGCGCAGCGTCACCGCGCGGGCCAGGTCGCCGGCCGCCGCCGTGGTCCCGGCGGGGACGAGCCCGCGCCCGGCCAGCCAGTCGGCCAGTCGGCCGGGTGTGGCGATCTCGTCGGCGGCGACCTCGACGTCGAGCGTGTTCACGAAGTCGCGCAGCAGCAGTGCCGCCTCGGTCTCGATCATCGACTCTCCCGCCCTCACCTGCACCTTACCAAGCTGACACCGGTATTCCGTGTTGGCCGGTTGCGCGCCGGAGAACACCGGCGTTACGGTTTAGCCGGTGTCGAAACCGAGGGAAGGGAACCCGATGACGACCGCACCGCCCAAGCTCAACGGCGTCGTGTTCGACTGCGCGGACCTGGAGGTGATGGCCGCCTTCTGGGGCGGGCTGCTCGGGATGAAGGTCACCTCCCGCGAGGAGGACTGGCTCGACCTGGAGCCCCTGCACCCGGGCGGGGCGACGCTGTCCTTCCAGCGGGTCCCCGAGGGCAAGAAGAGCAAGAACCGGCTCCACCTGGACTTCGACGTCCTCGACGTCCGCGCGGCGGGGGAGCGGGCGCGCGAGCTCGGCGCCACGCCGCTGGGCGAGCCGATGGGCAACAACCCGGACAAGCCCTTCCAGGTCTGGCGCGACCCCGAGGGCAACGAGTTCTGCCTCTGCACCGCCTCCTGACCAGGCGGCCGGTGGTTCAGACGGCCGGTGGTTCAGGCGGCTCGCCGGATCAGGGGCGCGAGCCGCCGCACGCCCTCGGCGAGCTCGGCCTCGGACGCCGCGTTGCCGTAGCTGATCCGCAGGTGCGGCGCCGGGGGCTCGGCGGGGAAGAACATGCGGCCCGCGCTGACCAGCACCCCGGCGCGCAGGGCCGCCTCGGCGAGCGCCACGTCGTCGGTGCCGTCCGGCAGCCGGGCCCACAGGTGCATGCCGCCCGCCGGGCGGGACACGCCCAGCTCCGGCAGCTCCCGCGCGAGCGCGTCCCGCAGGGCGTCGCGCCGCGACTTCAGCGCGGTGCGCACCGTCCGCAGGTGCCGCGGCCAGGCCGGGGAGCTGACCAGCTCCAGCACGGTCTCCTGGAGCGGCCGGGCCGGGAAGAAGTCGGTCACCAGCTGGGTGGCGCGGATCCGCTCGCCCACCGGGCCGCGCGCGATCACCGCGGCCAGCCGCAGGCTCGGCGCGGTGACCTTGGTGAGCGAGGCGATGTGCACCACCCGGCCGTCGCCGTCCAGCGCGGCGAGCGGCGGCGGGACGGGCTCGATGGCCAGGTGGCGGGCGAAGTCGTCCTCGATCACGAACGCCCCGGCGGCGCGCGCGACCGCCAGCACCCGGGCCCGCCGCTCGGCGCCCATCAGCGCGCCGGTGGGGTTGTGGAAGGTCGGCTGGCAGCACACCACGCGGGCGCCGGTCATCGCGAACGCCTCGGCGAGCAGGTCGGGCCGCAGCCCCTCCTGGTCGATCGGGACCGGCACCGGCTGCAGCCCGCAGGCCCGCGCGATCGCCAGCACGCCGAGGTAGGTCGGCGACTCCACCAGCAGCGGTGATCCCGGCGGTAGCAGTGCGGTGAGCACCGTGGTCAGCGACTGCTGGCCGCCGCCGGTGAGCACCACGTCGGCGGGGCCGGCCGCGCCCCCGGCCGTGCGGGCGAACCAGGTGCGCAGCTCGGCGAGCCCGCTGAGCGGCGGCAGGTCCCAGGCGTCCGGGCGCCGCGCGGCGCGCGCCGCCGCCCCGGCGAGCGCCTGCCGGGGCTGCAGCGAGGGGTGCAGGTAGCCGCCGCTCAGCGCGATCGTGCCCTCGGGCGGCGGGGTGAGCAGCCAGGACACCCCGCTCGCGTCCACCGCGCGGTGGCCGAGCGCGACCGCCTGCCAGCCGAGGTCGGCGGGCTCGGGCGCGGGCGCGGGCCGCTCGGCGGCGAACGCGCCGGCGCCGGGCCGGGTCACCACCAGGCCCTCGGCGGCCAGCAGCCCGAGCGCCCGGGTCACCGTGACCGGGCTGACCTTGTGCCGCTCCATCAGCGCCCGGCTGGACGGCAGCCGCTCGCCGGGCCGCATCCGGTGCACCTCGGCCCGCAGCCTGTCGGCGAGAGACCCCGCACTGCTATCCTGATGCATGAGAGATAACAGTAGCGCTACTGCAGTCCGGACGGTAGCGCGCGGCGGCCTCGGGCTCGCCGCGCTCGGTGTGCTGATCTACTCCTTCACCTTCATCGGCACCGTCTACGCGCTGGAGGGGCTGAACCCCTACCTGATCGGCATCGGCCGCGCCGCCGCCGTGGTGCCGTTCGCCGCGCTCGCGCTCGCGGCCGTCCGCGCCCCGCTGCCGCGCCGGGACCAGTGGCCCGGCCTGCTGGTCGCGTCCGCCGGGGTGATCTTCGGATTCCCGCTGCTGACCACGCTCGCCCTGGACCGGGGCGCCTCGGCGGCGCACTCGGCCGTCGTCATCGGCCTGCTGCCCGCCGCCACCGCCGTCTGCGCGGTGCTGCGCGCCGGCGAGCGCCCCTCGCGCATGTTCTGGCTCGCCGCCGCCGCGGGCGCCGTCTGCGTCACCGGCTACGTGCTGGTCCGCGGCGGCGGCCGCTTCTCCACCGCCGACGGGCTGCTGGTCGGCGCGCTGCTCGCCGCCGCCGCCGGCTACACCGAGGGCGGCCGGCTCGCCCGCGCGATGCCCGGCTGGCAGGTGATCTCCTGGACGCTGCTGCTCTCCGCGCCGGTCACCGTCCCGGTCACGCTCTGGCTGCTGGCCACCACCGGGCCGCAGTGGACGGCCCGCAGCACCGCGGGCTTCGCCTACGTCGCGCTGTTCTCGGCGTTCCTCGGCTTCTTCGCCTGGTACGAGGGCCTGGCCCGGGCCGGCATCGCCCGCGCCAGCCAGGTGCAGCTCGCCCAGCCGCTGCTCACCCTCGCCTGGTCGGCGATGCTGCTCGGCGAGCACGTCGACGCCGGCACCGCGCTCGCCGCCGTCGGCGTGCTGGTCTGCGTCGCGCTCACCCAGCGCACGCGGGTCCGCGGCCCGGTCGCGCCCCTGGTCCCCGTCGCGAAAGAGACGAAGGAGCGCGTCCCGGCGCCGTGATCCGCGAGGCCGGACATCCCTCCGCCGGCGGACGCCGGGCCGCCCGGCCATGCACGATCATTGCCGGATGATGCGGAGAGCTTTGCGATGGACGGGCTGGGCGGCGGCGTACCTGGCCGGCCTGGTGGCGCTGGTCTTCGCCGGGTCCTGGGTGTGGTGGCAGCAGCCGCCGTCCGCGCGGGGGACCGGCACGAACGCGCTGTGGGCGCGGCACCAGTGGGTCGGGGAGCCGCACACCGAGGCCGAGTACCGCGACCTCGGCGCGCTGCTGAAGCGCAACCGCATCACCGACGTGTTCTTCCACGCCGGTCCGTTCGAGGCGGACGGCACCGTGCCGCCCGCCAAGTACCGCAACGCCGCCAAGCTGATCGAGGCGGTGCGCCGGCACGCGCCGGGCGTGCGCGCCCAGGCCTACCTCGGGCAGATCAGGACCGTGGACGGCGTCGGCGTCACCGACCTGGACGATCCGGCGGTGCGCGAGCGGGTGCTGGCCACCGACAAGATCTTCCTTGACCTCGGCTTCGCCGGCATCCACTACGACTTCGAGCCGGTCTACCCCGACGACCGGGCGTACCTGACGCTGCTGGACCGCACCCGCGAGCTCACCAGGGCGCGCGGGCGGCTGCTGTCGGTGGCGGTGGAGCAGCCGACCCTGGTGGACGCCGCCCAGCCCGTCTACAAGGCGCTGATCCCGCGCACCGGCACGGTGCACTACCCGCCCCGCCCGACCGAGGACTTCCTGCGCGCGCTCGCCGACCGCGCCGACCAGGTCGCGATCATGACCTACGACGTGTCGCTGCCCACCAGGTCGCTGGTCGGCCTGCACTTCGCCGCGCACACCGAGCGGACGCTGCGGCTCATCGGCGACCGCACCACGGTGTTCATGGGGGTGCCCACCTACCGGCCGCTGATGGACTGGGCCGAGGACCTGCCCGGCGCGCTGCGCGGGGTGCGGCGCGGGGTGGACGCGCTGGACCGCCCGCCGGTCCGTCCCTACGGCGTCGGGATCTATGCCGACTGGACCACCGATTCGGCTGATTGGCAGCGATACCGGGCAAATTGGCTACCGCCGGGGTCAGATTACTTTGGCCGTTAGGAAACCCCCCGTGTAACGTTCCTTTTTCCCGCGTATGCCCTGGTCAGGGGGGCTGGGATAGCGGCGGTCCGACGGGGTAGGGAGCGGTCCGTAGCACTCCACTGGCGGATGGTAAGGGAAGTGGGGACCAGCCGATGGGCATTCAGCAGACCGCGTGGCGCCGGACCGACCGTCCCGCCGACCCCCTGCGCGAGCTCACGACCGAGTTCAGCGGATGGCGGATCGGCCGGGGCGGCTCGGGGCACTGGTGGGCGGTGCGGGGCAACGAACTGGTGCGCACCCTGTACATCGACGAGCTGCGCGTTCGCCTCGAAGAGCTCACCCGCGCCGAACGGAACGGCTGACCGTCATGCCGCGTTATCGGACTGAATCCAGCACAAGGCCGGAGTGACCCCGTAACGCGGCATTTGCCTGCCACGATGTGGAGGTGGAAGCCGCGTCCGCGTACCCCCGAGCGTGGACGCGGCTTCCCCTTTCCCCCGCCCGTCCCCCCGCTTCCCCACGGCGCCCGCGGCGCCGCCGCCCGGGTCCCGGACACACTGGAAGGGACCTGCGGGTCCAACCCGACCGGCCGGAACGGTACCGTTCGATGCATGGCACCCAGCACTACTGAGGACGCCCCGTTCGGACGGATGCTGACCGCGATGGTCACCCCGTTCGGGCCGGACGGCGGCGTCGACTACGAGGCGGCGGCGCGCCTGGCGACCTACCTGGTCGAAGAGCAGCGCCACGACGGCCTCGTCGTCAACGGCACCACCGGTGAGTCGCCGACGACGAGCGACGCCGAGAAACAGCGCCTGGTGCGCGCGGTGACCGAGGCCGTCGGCGACCGCGCCGTCGTCGTCGCCGGTGCCGGGACCAACGACACCGAGCACAGCCTGAAACTCGCGCGCGAGGCCGAGGCGGCCGGCGCGCACGGCCTGCTCGTGGTCACCCCGTACTACAACAAGCCCCCGCAGGAGGGGCTGGTACGGCACTTCACCGCCGTCGCCGACGCGACCGGGCTGCCCACCATGCTCTACGACATCCCCGGCCGCGCCGGGGTGCCGATCGAGTCGGGCACCCTGGCGCGCCTGGCGGAGCACCCGCGCATCCTCGCGGTCAAGGACGCCAAGGGCGACCTGTTCGGCTCGTCCAAGGTGATGGCCGAGACGGGCCTGGTGTTCTACTCCGGGGACGACAACCTGAACCTGCCGTGGCTGTCGGTCGGCGCCGCCGGGTTCGTCAGCGTGGTCGGCCATGTCGTCGGCGCCGACCTCCATGAGATGATCGACGCACACCGTGCCGGTGACCAGGCGCGGGCGCTGCGGATCCACCGGCGCCTGCTGCCGGTGGTCACCGCCATCATGACCCGTACGCAGGGCGCCATCGCCGTCAAGGCCGCGCTGAACCTGCTGGGCCTGCCGGGCGGGGGCGCTCTGCGCTCCCCGCTGGTGGAGGCCTCGCCGGAGTTCGCGGCGCGCCTGCGAGAAGACCTCACGATAGGGGGAGTCAAAGTGCCGGAGGCAAGTATCCCGGAGGTCGATAGGTGAGCCACCCTCACCCGGAGCTTTCCCGTCCGCCCGCCCTGCCCGAAGGCGGCCTGCGCATCGTCGCGCTCGGCGGCCTCGGCGAGATCGGGCGCAACATGACGGTGTTCGAGTACGGCGGCCGCCTGCTCGTCGTCGACTGCGGCGTCCTGTTCCCTGAAACCGAGCAGCCGGGCATCGACCTGATCCTGCCCGACTTCGAGTACATCAGGGACCGGCTGGACGACATCGAGGCCGTCATCCTCACGCACGGCCACGAGGACCACATCGGGGCCGTGCCCTACCTGCTGCGCGAGCGCCGCGACATCCCGCTGGTCGGGTCGAAGCTGACGCTGGCGCTCCTGGAGGCCAAGCTCACCGAGCACCGCATCAGGCCGGTCACCGACGTGGTCGTCGAGGGCGAGCACCGCTCGTTCGGGCCGTTCGACATCGAGTTCCTGTCGGTCAACCACTCCATCCCCGACGCGCTCGCGGTCGCCATCCGCACGCCCGCCGGGCTGGTGCTGGCGACCGGCGACTTCAAGATGGACCAGCTGCCGCTGGACGGCCGGCTGACCGACCTGCCCGGCTTCGCGCGCCTCGGCGCCGAGGGCATCGACCTGCTGATGTCGGACTCGACCAACGCCGAGGTCCCCGGGTTCGTCACCAGCGAGCGCAACATCGGCCCGGTCATCGACGAGGTGTTCCGCACGGCGAAGGAGCGGCTCATCGTGGCCTGCTTCGCCTCGCACATCCACCGCGTCCAGCAGGTGCTCGACGCGGCCGTGGCCAACGGCCGCAAGGTGTGCTTCGTCGGCCGCTCGATGGTGCGCAACATGGGCGTGGCGCGCGAGCTCGGCTACCTGAGCGTGCCCGAGGGCATCATGGTCGAGCCGAAGGAGCTGGACGACGTCCCGCCCGACAGGCTCGTCCTGGTCTGCACCGGCTCGCAGGGCGAGCCGATGTCGGCGCTGTCGCGGATGGCCAACCGCGACCACCAGCAGATCCGCATCACCGACCGCGACACGGTCATGCTGGCGTCCTCGCTGATCCCGGGCAACGAGAACGCGGTCAACCGCGTCATCAACGGCCTGACCCGCTGGGGCGCGCGCATCGTGCACAAGGGCAACGCCCTGGTGCACGTGTCGGGGCACGCCTCGGCCGGCGAGCTGCTGTACGTGCTCAACATGACCAAGCCGGGCAACTTCATGCCGATCCACGGCGAATGGCGGCACCTGCGGGCGCACGCCAAGCTCGCCGCGCTGACCGGCGTGCCCGAGGAGAACATCGTCATCGCCGAGGACGGCGTGGTCGTCGACCTGATCGACGGCCAGGCCAAGATCGTCGGCGCGGTGCCGGCCGGCTACGTCTACGTGGACGGCGCCTCGGTCGGCGAGGTCACCGAGCACTCCCTGAAGGACCGCCGCATCCTCGGCGAGGAGGGCTTCGTCTCGGTCGTGGTCGGCATCGACTCCAGCTCCGGCAAGGTCGTGGCGGGCCCGGAGATCCACGCCCGCGGCGCCGGCATCCTCAACCAGGACTTCAACGAGGTCATCGGCAAGATCGAGGCGGCGCTGCAGGAGGCGGCCGGCAACGGCATCAACGACGAGCACCAGCTCAACCAGATCATCCGCCGCACCACCGGCAAGTGGGTGGCCGACAACTACCGTCGCCGCCCGATGATCATCCCGGTGGTCGTGGAGGTCTAGCCGGCCCCGGTCCGTCCCGGGCGTGCGCCGACACGCCCGGGACGAACCTCCCGGGAACCGCCGGGGTCCTTGGTTACTCTCATGACCATGGCCACACGTGCGTCCGGGGGAGCGAAGTCCTCCTCGCGTACCGGGGCCAGCCCGGCCCGCAAGCCGGCCGCCGGCAAACCCCCGGCGCCCCGCAAGCCCCGCAGCGGCGGCACCGCCGCGGGCGGGGGCAGGGGCGGCGCCAAGCGCGCGCCCGCCTCCCGCCAGCCCCAGCGGCCCGACCCGTTCGGCCAGCTCGTCGTCGGGTTCTTCAAACTGATCTTCAAGCTCTACCACCTGTCCGCGGTCACGGTCGGGTCGGTGTTCCGCGCCTACGGCCGCGGCGCCCGCAACCTGGACGCCGAGCACCAGCGCGACGGCCTCGGCCTCGCGCTGCTCGGCGGCGCGATCGTGCTGGCCTCGGTCACCTGGTGGAAGCCCGAGGGCGTGCTCACCAAGGCGCTGGAGCAGGTGGTGCGCGGCGGCATCGGGGTGCTGGCGATGGGCCTGCCGGTGCTGCTGGCCGCCCTCGCCTGGCGCACGCTGCGCCACCCCGAGCACAACGAGGAGACCGGCCGGGTCGCCATCGGCATCTCGGCGCTGGCCGTCGGCGTGCTCGGCATCATCCACATCGGCTCGGGCGGCCCCACGCCGGCCAAGGACATGGCGGGCGTGCGCGGCGGCGGCGGCGTGATCGGCTGGCTGGTCGGCGCGCCGCTGAACGCCGCGCTGAGCGGCTGGGTCGCGGTGCCGCTGCTGATCCTGCTGGCCTTCTTCGGGCTGCTGGTGATCACCGCGACGCCGATCGCGCGGGTGCCCGACCGGGCCGTGGAGCTGTGGAACCTGGCGACGCTGCAGGGCCGCCCCCACCAGGACGAGGCCGACCCCGGCGAGGAGGACAGGCCGAAGCGCCGCCGCCGCAAGAAGGGCGACGACGACGAGGAGCCCGCCGCCGAGGACGAGGGCGGGATCGGCGAGCACTCCAAGCCCTACGACACCCCGCTGCTGGAGCCCGAGCCGAAGAAGGACGGCAGGCCGCAGCGCGACCTGGCCGACGACATCTTCGACCTGGACCCGTTCGAGGCCGACACCCCGCCGCCGCCCGCCGAGCCCGACCCCGAACCCGAACCGCCGGCCCCCGCGCCCGCCGAGGTCCCCGACCCGACGCCCGCGCCGCGCCGCAGCGAGCAGCTGCCGCTGTCGTCGTCGGGCGAGGTCTACGAGCTGCCCGACCCGGCGAACCTGCGGCCCGGCAGCGTCGCCAAGCCGCGCACCAAGGCCAACGACATCGTCGTCAACGCCCTGACCGGCGTGCTGGAGCAGTTCAACATCGACGCCCAGGTCACCGGGTTCACCCGGGGCCCGACGATCACCCGCTACGAGATCGAGCTCGGCCCGGCCGTCAAGGTCGAGAAGATCACCGCGCTGGCCCGCAACATCGCCTACGCGGTGAAGAGCCCCGAGGTGCGGATCATCTCCCCGATCCCCGGCAAGTCCGCGATCGGGGTGGAGATCCCCAACGTCGACAAGGACATCGTCAGCCTCGGCGACGTGCTGCGCTCGCCCGCCGCGACCACCGAGCACCACCCGATGATCGTCGGCCTCGGCAAGGACGTCGAGGGCCGCACGGTGGTGGCCAACCTGGCCAAGATGCCGCACATCCTCATCGCGGGCGCCACCGGCGCGGGCAAGTCCACCTGCATCAACGGGCTGATCACCTCGGTGCTGATGCGGGCCACCCCCGACGAGGTCCGGATGATCCTGGTCGACCCCAAGCGGGTCGAGCTCACCATGTACCAGGGCATCCCGCACCTGATCTCGCCGATCATCACCAACCCCAAGAAGGCCGCCGAGGCCCTGGAGTGGGTGGTCGGCGAGATGGACCGCCGCTACGACGACCTGGCCGCGTCCGGCTTCCGGCACATCGACGACTTCAACAAGGCGGTCGCGGCGGGCCGGCTCACCCCGCCGCCCGGCAGCGAGCGCGTCTACCAGCCCTACCCCTACCTGCTGGTCATCGTGGACGAGCTGGCCGACCTGATGATGGTCGCCCCGCGCGACGTCGAGGACTCGGTCGTGCGCATCACCCAGCTCGCCCGCGCCGCCGGCATCCACCTGGTGCTGGCCACCCAGCGCCCCTCGGTCGACGTGGTGACCGGCCTGATCAAGGCCAACGTGCCGTCCCGGCTGGCGTTCGCGACCTCCTCGCTGGCCGACAGCCGCGTCATCCTGGACCAGCCCGGCGCCGAGAAGCTGGTCGGGCAGGGCGACGCGCTGTTCCTGCCGATGGGCGCCAGCAAGCCGATGCGGCTGCAGAACGCCTACGTCTCCGAGAAGGAGATCCACGCGATCGTCGACCACTGCAAGACGCAGATGGAGGCGAGCTACCGCCCGGAGGTCACCGAGTCCGCCGCGCCGAAGAAGGAGATCGACGAGGACATCGGCGACGACATGGACCTGCTGGTGCAGGCGATCGAGCTGGTCGTCAGCACCCAGTTCGGGTCCACCTCGATGCTCCAGCGCAAGCTGCGGGTCGGGTTCGCCAAGGCGGGCCGGCTGATGGACCTGATGGAGAGCCGGAACATCGTCGGGCCGAGCGAGGGCTCCAAGGCGCGCGACGTGCTGGCCAAGCCCGACGACCTGCCGGGCGTCCTGGCGGAGCTGCGCGGCGGCTGAGCGATATCCCGATCATGGCGCAGCGGGCCGGCGACCCGGCGGGTGTCCGGTCTGGCATGGCCGGAATGATGCGAAATCTTGCCCTGTTTCGAGCGTGTTGCCGCTCGCTGGGCGGGCATTCCCGTTTCTAGACTGAGGTGGCCGCAGCGTTGGAGGGAGGCTCGCGTGAGCATCGGTGAGACCTTGGCGGACGAGCGTCATCGGGCGGGTCTCACGATCACCCAGGTGAGCTTGCGGACCCGGATCCGGGAGACCGTGATCCGCGGCATCGAGCACGACGACTTCACCGCCTGCGGGGGCGACTTCTACGCCCGCGGCCACATCCGCAGCATCGCCCGGGTCGTCGGCGTCGACCCCGAGCCGCTGGTGCGCGCCTACGACGACGCGCACGGCGGCGCCCCGCAGCCGCTGTCGGCCGCGCGGGCGTTCGAGCCCGAGCGGCCGGTGGTCTTCCACGAGCGCCGGACCGCGAACTGGAGCGCCGCGATGGGGCTCGCGCTGGTGATGCTGGTGGCGATCGGGGTGGTCCAGCTGGTCGCCGGCGACCGGGGCGAGCACCACACCGCCCAGCAGGTCGCGGTCGCCCCGCCGGCCTCTCCGTCCGCGCGGCCGTCCGCCGCCCCGACCTCGCCGGCGCCCCGCAAGGAGGTCACGCTGCAGGTCAAGGCGCGCCGCGGCACGTGGGTGAACGTGCGCGGGGACAAGGGCAAGCAGCTGTTCACCGGCGTGATCGACAAGGGCGGCAGCAAGGACTGGACGGCCAAGAAGAAGATCACGATCGTGATCGGCAGCGGCGGCGGCCTGCGGCTCACCGTCAACGGCAAGGACCTCGGCACGCCGGGGCACCGCGGCGAGTCGCTGCGCCTGGCCTTCACCCCGCGCGGGCCCGAGGAGGCCTGATGGCCCCGCCCCGGGCGCCTGCGGCGGCCCCGGCGACTTCGCGCGCAACCTCGCCCGGTGGTCCGTCCAGCGGCCCGCGCCCACTACCTTAGGGACATGTCCACTCGCCGCAAGGTCAACCTCGTCACGCTCGGATGCGCCCGCAACGAGGTCGACTCCGAAGAGCTCGCCGCCCGCATGGAGGGCGCCGGATGGGATCTGGCCGAATCCGCCGAGGGCGCCGACGTGGTCGTGGTGAACACCTGCGGCTTCATCGACGCGGCCAAGAAGGACTCCATCGACACGCTGCTGGCCGCGCACGACTCCGGCGCCAAGGTGGTCGCCGCCGGGTGCATGGCCGAGCGCTACGGCGCCGAGCTGGCCGAGTCGCTGCCCGAGGCCGACGCGGTGCTCGGCTTCGACGACTACACCGACATCGGCGCGCGCCTGGACGACGTGATGGCGGGCCGCCGGCACGCGGCGCACACCCCGCGCGACCGCCGCACGCTGCTGCCGATCAGCCCGGTGGAGCGGCACGCCTCCGCCGCCGCGGTGGCGGTCCCCGGCCACGGCGACGAGCTGCCCGAGGGACTGGCGCCCGCGAGCGGCCCCCGGGTGCTGCGGCGCCGCCTCGGCGGCGGCCCGGTCGCGCCGCTGAAGCTCGCCTCGGGCTGCGACCGGCGCTGCACGTTCTGCGCCATCCCCGCCTTCCGCGGCGCGTACGTGTCGCGGCCGCCGGCGGAGGTGCTGGAGGAGGCCCGCTGGCTCGCCGGGCACGACGTGCGCGAGCTGGTGCTGGTCAGCGAGAACTCCACCTCCTACGGCAAGGACCTGGGCGACCTGCGCGCCCTGGAGAAGCTGCTGCCGCGGTTGGCCGCCGTCGAGGGCATCGAGCGGGTCCGGGTCAGCTACCTGCAGCCGGCCGAGCTGCGCCCGGGGCTGATCGAGGCGATCTGCTCGACGCCCGGCGTCGTGCCCTACTTCGACCTGTCGTTCCAGCACGCCAGCGGCCCGGTGCTGCGCTCCATGCGCCGCTTCGGCGACCGCGAGCGGTTCCTGGAGCTGCTGGAGCAGATCCGCGCGCAGGCGCCGGAGGCGGGCGTGCGGTCCAACTTCATCGTCGGCTTCCCGGGGGAGTCCGAGGATGACTTCGAGGAGCTGGCCGAGTTCCTCACCGGCGCCCGGATGGACGCGATCGGGGTGTTCGGCTACTCCGACGAGGACGGCACCGAGGCCGCGAACCTGCCCGGCAAGGTCGACCCGGGCGAGATCGCCCGCCGCGTCGAGGAGCTGTCGGCGCTCGCCGAGGAGCTGACGGCCCAGCGCGCCGAGGACCGCATCGGCACCGGGCTGACGGTCCTGGTCGAGGAGAAGACCGAGAACGGCCAGTACGAGGGCCGCGCGGAGCACCAGGCCCCCGAGGTCGACGGCACCGTCCTGGTGCGCGGCGAGGGCCTGGCCATCGGCTCGTTCGTCCCGGTGGTGGTCGTGGACAGCGACGGCGTGGACCTCGTGGCGGATCCCGCATGATCGCCGGCGCCCCGGACCCGGTGGCGGGCACGCCCGAGCCGCTCGGCACGCCGCCGAGCGTCTACAACATCGCCAACCTGCTGACGATGCTGCGCATCGCGCTCGTCCCGCTGTTCGTGTGGCTGCTGTTCCTGGACGGCACCGGCTGGCGCCTGGCGGCGTTCGCGGTCTTCGCGGCCGCCTCGGTGACCGACAAGATCGACGGTGATCTGGCGCGCAAGTACGGCTGGGTCACCGACTTCGGCAAGATCGCCGACCCGATCGCCGACAAGGCCCTCACCGGCGCGGCGCTGATCAGCCTGGCCGTCCTCGGCGAGCTGTGGTGGTGGGTGCCCGCGGTGATCCTGGTCCGCGAGATCGGCATCACCCTGCTGCGCTTCGTCGTCATCCGCTACGGGGTGATCCCGGCGAGCAAGGGCGGCAAGCTGAAGACGATGCTGCAGATCCTGGCGATCGGGTTCTACATCCTGCCCGGGCCGCTGGACCTGATCCGCTGGCCGCTGATGGCGGCGGCGGTCGTCGTCACCGTCGTCACGGGCGTGGACTACCTCGTGCAGGCGTGGCGGATGCGCAGCGAGGCCCGGGCGGCATGAGCGCCGCCGGCCAGGCCCCCCTTTCCCCGGGACGGCTTCCCTAGGGCAACGAGGCGGCGCCGTCCGGGGCGGCGGTGAGGGCCTCGGCCAGGGTCGGGTGGATCGTGAAGTACCCGTCCAGCCCGGAGATCTCCAGCACGCGCCGCGTCCCCGGGCTCAGCCCGGTGAGCGCGAAGTAGGTGCGGTTCGCCGCCGCGCGCCGGTAGGCCTGCATCGTGACGGTCAGGCCCGCCGAGTCCATGAACCGCAGGTGGGACAGGTCCAGGACCAGGTGCGGGTGGTCGGCGTCCTGCTGCGCGGCGCGCACCGCGTCATCGACCTGGCCGCTCACGGTCAGGTCCAGCTCGCCGGCCAGCGCGATGACGGTGACACCGCCCACGGCGCGGACGGTGATGTGCAGCTGGGTCATGCGGCTCCTCCGGAGGGCGTCCCGCAGTGGCGGCGGCGCTTGCAGGACGACAATAGTCCCGTTCCGGCCGCTGGAAGTACTCTCCGTGTTTTTGAACGCGTTCAGGTTACGCTAGGCTCACTCTTGAACGGGTTCAAATCTAGGAGGCCCGATGGGCGTGCTGGTGAACGTCATCGTCATGACCGGCATGCTGCTGGTCGTCCCGCTCGGAACCGGGCTGGCCGGCGTCCCGCCGGCCGTCCGGCACGCCTGGTGGCCGGGTGCGGCCGCCGGCGCGGTCTCGCTCTGGCTGCCGCGCGGCCCGCTGGCCACCGCCCTCGCCGCCTGCTACGCGGCCGCCGCCCTGGTGCTGGCCGCGCAGGCGGTGCGCCGCCACCGGCGGGCCGGCGTGACCGAGGCGGCGGTCGCCACCGCGCTGGTCATGCCGGTGATCGCGGCGACCGCGCTGGTGGCCGAGCGCGGCGGGCACCCGCTGTTCGGCTTCTCACTGAAGATCCTCACGCTCACCGTGGCGCACTTCCACTTCGCGGGCTTCGCCGCCGCGCTGACGGCCGGCCTGGTGGCGCGGACGGCGCGCCGGGGCCGGGGCGCGGCGGCGGCGACCGTCCCGGCCGGGACCCTGCTGGTGCTCGCGGGGTACTTCACCGGTGAGTGGGTCGAGTTCGCGGGAGCGGTCGTGCTGTCGGCCGGGATGTGGCTGGTCGGCTGGATCACCTGGCGCGACGTGCGGCCGGACGACCGGGTCACCCGGGCGCTGCTGCTCGTGTCGGCCGCGGTGCTGGCCGCCACGATGACGCTGGCGCTCAGCTGGGCGCTCGGCGAGGCCTCCGGCCTGCCCCATCCGTCGCTGGCCTGGATGGCGGCGACGCACGGGGCCGGCAACGCGTTCGGGTTCGGGCTCTGCGGCATGCTGGCATGGCGCCGTCTACAAAGGGGACAGGGATGACCACGCAGGACTTCACCTACGAGCAGGTCGGGGCGACCAGGACGCTCGACCTGCCCGCCGGATACGGCCACATGCGGGTGCGCACGCTGATCGGCGAGGGGCCGGACGTCATGGCCGACGCCGCCGACGCCCTGATGGAGTTCTGGATGCACCGGGCCATCCCCGTCGTGGTGAAGGCGACCGCCCGGCGGGCGGCGCCGGGCGTCGGCGTCGTGATCGGCCTCGGGATCGGCCCGCTCCGCCTCTGGGCGCCCTGCCGCATCATCTGGACGCAGGAGGAGGAGAAGCGGGCCGGGTGGGCGTACGGGACCCTTCCGGGTCACCCCGAGCGCGGCGAGGAGTCGTTCGTCGTCCACATGGACGACGAGGGGGAGGTGTGGCTGACCGTCACCGCCTTCAGCGTCCCCGCGTCACGCCTGGCCCGGCTCGCGGGCCCGCTGGTCCCCTTCCTGCAGCGGGCCTACGCGCGTCGTTGCGGAGCCGTCCTGCGGAGACTGGCGCGTCAGAAGTAGGCGCCGGCGATCCCGGCATGGTGCGGAGTCTCATGACCGCCCTTTCCGAAAGTGCCGCGGTGGAAGGCGAAAAGCGTTTTCCGAGGTTGGCCGAACGCTATAGCGAAGTGGTGCCGCTGGTCATGCGGCAGCACTACCAACCCGGTCTGCGGTCACGGCCCTAGGGCGAGTACCTGTGGATTCTCGGTGATGTGCGCTTTCGCTGTGTTCCCGAGCGTCCCTGTCCATCGTCGAGTGATCCCCTCATCGGTTGCTATAGGACAACTCTTTTCCAGAGAGCAGGCTGAAAGGCTTTATGCGCTCTGCGGACCGGTCGCTTCGCGCTTCTCAGTGGCCCGAGTCCGGCCTCATCGGGTCGGCGGGGCGCTGCCGGCCCGCGCGCAGGCCGAGACTGCACCCGACCTCGGACACACTGCGCGGAGGCCGGACGCTGCTGTAGGCGACGATCGACCGCAGTGAGCCCGCCGCACCGGCCCACCAGCAGGAGCATCGCGTCCGTCCCCGGTAAATTCGTCAGGCAGGCATTCCGTCTGGCAGGCACGACGAACGGGAGGCGGACGTGATGCGGGTCGAACTGCTCACCATCGGGGACGAACTGCTCATCGGCGACACGGTCAACGGCAACGCCGCCTGGCTCGGCCGGCGGCTGGCCGACCACGGCGTGGACGTCACCCGCAGTGTCGTCGTCGGCGACGAACTGGACGTCATCGTGGAGGCGGTCGAGGCGGCCCTCGGCCGCGCCGACGCCGTCATCACCACCGGCGGCCTCGGCCCCACCTACGACGACCTCACCCGCGACGCGCTCGCCAAGGCGGCGGGCGCCGCCCTCGTCCGCGACCCGGCCCTGGAGAAGCGGCTGCGCGAGCGCGCCGACAGGTCCGGGCGGGAGCTGAAGCCGATGGCCCTGCGGATGGCCGAGGTCCCCGAGGGCGCGCGGGTGCTGGACAACTCCGCGGGCAGCGCGCCGGGACTGCGGGTCGAGCTGCCCGGCGGCGTGGCCTACGCGCTGCCCGGCGTCCCCTACGAGATGCGCGCCATCATGGAGGAGGTGGTGCTGCCCGAGCTCGCCGGGCCGCTCCGCCTCGTCCGCCGGACGCTGCGCACGGCGTGCGTGTGGGAGTCGGTCATCGCGACCGCGCTGGCGCCCGTGGAGGCCATGGACGGCGTGCGGCTGGCCTACCTGCCCGACCCCGGCACCGTGAGCGTCCGCATCACCGCGCCCGAGGGGCGCGTCGACGAGGCCGAGGCCAAGGCCCGCGAGCTGCTCGGCGACGCCGTCTACGGCGCCGGCGACGACGACCTGGCCACCGTGGTGCACCGGCTGCTGATCGACCGGGACGCCACCGTCGCGACCGCCGAGTCGCTGACGGGCGGCCTCATCGGCGCGGAGCTGACCCGGGCGCCGGGCTCCTCGGTCACCTACGCCGGCGGCGTGGTGACCTACGCGACCGAGCAGAAGCACCGGCTCCTCGGCGTGCCCGCCGAGCTGCTGGAGGAGCACGGCGCCGTCCACCCCGACGTGGCGGCGGCGATGGCGGCCGGCGTCCGCGGCCTGCTCGGCACCACCTACGGCATCGCGGTGACCGGTGTCGCGGGCCCCGAGCCGCAGGACGGCGAACCGGTCGGCACCGTTTATATCGGGCTGGCCGGACCCGATGGTGAGCCGATCGTGACCGATCCGCAACTCGCGGTGAACGGGACCGGTCCGGAGATGCGCGGGGTGATCCGCCAGATGACCGTGGTGCACGCACTTGAGCAGCTACGACGTGCTCTGCTCGGACTTGACGGACAGCCGGGAACGCAGCACGCTCAAGAAGATCGGGAAGAGTAGGGCTGATTACAGCGTTACGTTCCGAGCGAACACGAAATCGACGGTCTGCCACGGCCACCGCCCGGGCGGGTACGGTGGAAGCGGCAGATGGTCCGAACTGAGGGAGGGAGCGAGACGATGGTCCTGCTTCGCCAGCTGCTCGGTGACGTACTGCGGCAGCTGCGGCTGCGCCAGGGACGCACCCTCCGCGAGGTCTCCGCGGCGGCACGGGTTTCCCTCGGCTACCTCTCCGAGGTCGAACGAGGGCAGAAGGAAGCGTCGTCGGAGCTGCTCGCTTCGATCTGCAAGGCGCTCGGGGTGCCGCTGTCCCACGTCCTTCGTGAGGTGTCGGACGCCCTGGCGCTCGCCGAGCTGCAGCACGAGCCCGTCATGGCGGGCGCGCCGCCCGAGCACGAGCGCATCACGTCCGAGAGCATTCCGGCCACACCCGAGGAGATCACCGGCGAGTTCCGCGCCGACATGGTGGCCGCCTGACCGGGTCCGATGCGGTGGCCGCCCCACGGGAGGTGTGGGCGGCCTCACGCGTATCCGGGGCAGTAACGGGGACGCTTGCGTGTTGTAACGGAACGAACGGACACAGCGCGGAAGGAGCCCCGACATGGCGACGATCAAGAGCCCGCTCGACGAGGCCGCCCAGAAGGCCGCCGGCACGGCGCTGCAGGGGGCGCTGGTCGACCTGGTCGACCTCTCGCTGCTGGCCAAGCAGGCGCACTGGAACCTCACCGGCCGCAACTTCAAGGTCGTGCACGAGCATCTGGACGAGGTCGTGGACCTGGCCCGCCAGTCGATGGACGAGGTGGCCGAGCGCGCCATCGCCATCGGCGTGAACCCCGACGGCCGCGCCCGCACGGTCGCCGACCGGTCCGAGCTGCCGCAGCTGGAGGCCGGCTATCTGGCCGACGACAAGGTCGTGGCCGCGGTGACCGATCTGCTCGCGCAGATCATCGGCCGGTTCCGGGAGCGCATCGCCGCCACCGACGAGCCGGACCCGGTCTCCCAGGACCTGCTCATCGGCATCACGGCCGAGCTGGAGAAGCAGCACTGGATGTTCCAGGCCCAGACCTGATCCGCGAACCGAACGCCCCGGCCCCCCAAGGCCGGGGCTTTTCGCGTCGGTGGAGCTGTTTTCTCGCTATGGTCCGAATATGCGAGTCTTCGCGGTGGCGGCCTGTCTCGCCGCCCTCACGGCCTGCGGGAGCACGGCCTTCGAGGCGGGGCGGCAGTGCACCATGATGGCCGGCGTGCGCGGTGTCAACGTGGGGATCGAGCCGCCCTACGCGGCCAGGGTCGCCACGGCCGCCATGCAGGTCTGCTGGGGTACGACCTGCCGCGCCTCCGAGGTCGAGCTGCTCCCGTCGACGGATTCCGTCCCCCAGCCCTGCAAGGGCGAGGTCTGCAGCGCGCAGATGACCCCCACCGGTGGCAAGACGGGTCTGGCGCAGATCGGCGACCTGCCCCAGGCGCCGATCGCCATCACGCTCACCCTCAAGGACAAGGCCGGTAAGCGGCTGCTGCGGCAGAAGGTCGCGACCACCGCCAAGATGTCGGAGCCCAACGGCCCCGGCTGCGGTGGCGGCGCACCGTACGCGGGCGTGACCGTCAGGGACGGCAAGGTCACCGCACAATGAAGTCGGGCCGGTCGAGCCAGACCTGCTGCCCGTCGGGCCCGACCGTCAACCCGAACCGGTCCCGGGCCGGCTGGCCCCAGCCGACCCACCGCAGGTAGGCGTTCTCCACCTCGTCCCACAGCCGGCGCTCCCCGCTTTGCCGCACTCGGAACTCCGGCAGCCCGGGGGAGAAGTCCGCGGCGGCCCAGGCTGTACCACCCACCACGGGACCGTCCAGCACGGCCCAGAACCGCACCGATCCGTCCGGCGCGCTCTCCAGTTGCATCCGGACGCCCGGGACGAGCGCGTTGATCGCCACCTCCGCGCCTGGCGCGTCACCCGCCAGCACCCTCGGATCGATCTGGGTGGCCGACCCGGCGGCCGCCCCGGGATCGTCCGGCGTTCCGAACGGCCGCCGCTGGGAGCGCAGCATCATGAACCCGGCGGGTTCCAGCAGCCGCCCCACCGCGACCCCGTCGCCCACCACCAGCCGCGCCAGGTGCCCGAGCCCCCACCCCGGCGACCAGGGCAGCACGATGACGCCGCCGGGCCGGGTCTGCTCCACCCACGAGAACGGCACCCGGTCGACGCCGCAGGTCACGTGCACCCGGTCGTAGGGGGCGTCCTCGGCGAACCCCGCGGCGCCGTCCCCGGCGACGACCCGCGGCGCCAGGCCGGCCGCCCGCAGGTTCGCCACCGCGCGCCCGGCCAGCGCCTCGTCGATCTCCACCGAGGTCACGGCGCCGTCCCCGAGCAGCCAGGCCAGCAGCCCGGCGGTCCACCCGGTCCCGGTGCCGATCTCCAGCACCCGCTGGTGGGGCAGCACGTGCAGCTCCTCCAGGAACGGCAGCACGATCCCCGGCGCCGACAGCGAGTTCGTCCACGCGCCGGTCCCGGCCGCCGGGTCGCCCGCCCCGTCGTCCACCTGGACGGCGATCGCCGCGTCGGCGTAGACGAGCTCCCACCAGGTGGCCGGGTCGGCGGCCCGGTCGATGGCGACGCCCTCGGCCCGCGGCCGGTCCGGCACGGCCCAGGCCCGCTCCGGCGCGAACAGGTGCCGCGGCACGGCGAACAGGGCGTCCCGCCAGCGCGGGTCGGCGAGCCGCCCGGCGGCGGCGAGCGCGTCCGCGAGCCGGCCGATCCTCTCGTCGAGGTCCATGGTTCAACCATGCCCGGATCCGGGGGATACGCTCCCTTCGTGGAGAGATCAACGCCGCCGAGCGGCCCCCTCGACGCTTTCGACGACGAAGCGGAGCGGCTGGCCGGGGTGCTGCACACCCTGGCCGACGCCGACCTGGACCGGGCGACCCCCTGCCCGCCGTGGACCGTCCGCGAGCTGGTGGTGCACGTTCGCAACGGGGCCGCGCGCCCCGTCAGCGGCCTGGCCGTCCCGCCGCCGCCCGCCCCGGCCCTGGACGCGACCGGGTACTTCAACCCGGGGATCTTCGACGCCGCGAGCAACGCCGAGCGGGTGGAGGCGACGCGGCGGGACGCGGCCGCCTATCGGACGGCCGCCGAGCTGGCCGCGGCGTTCGACGACTGCCGCCGCCGCACCCGCGAGGCCGTCCGGGCGCAGCCGCCGGACCGGATCGTCGTCACCCGGCACGGTGACGGCATGCTGCTCACCGAGTTCATGGCGACCCGCGTCGTCGAGCTCGCCCTGCACGGCCTGGACCTGGCGATCGCCCTGGACCGGGCCCCGTGGACCGCGCCGTCGGCCGCGGGCGTCGTCGCGGACCTGCTCGTCGCCTCCGGCGCGGACCGCGTCGCCGAACTGGGCTGGGACCAGGCCGAGCTCATCGCCAAGGCGTCCGGCCGCACTCCGCCGACCCCGGCGGAGTCCGCCGCCGCGGCCCGCCTGGGGATCACCTGGCTCCCGCTCGGCTGAGCGGGACAAGAGGGTGAAAGCACGGATATAAAACCGGCCCTCCCGTTGTGACACTCCTGGGGACTCCCACCCCCCAGGAGGCTCACATGCGCAAGATCCTCGGGTTCGCCGCCGCGCTCATCGCGGCGCTGTTCCTGGCGGCACCGGTGCCGCAGGCGTCCGCCGCGACGACCCACACGCCGGTGGTGTTCGTCCACGGCTTCAGCGGCAGCGCGTCCAACTGGACGACGGCGATCGCGTCGTTCCGCAGCGCCGGATACAGCAGCGACGAGCTGTACGCCTTCCAGTACAACTGGGCGGCCTCCAACAAGACCAGCGCCGCCCAGCTCGCCACCTACGTCGACCAGGTCCGGGCGCGCACCGGCAGCGACAAGGTCGACATCGTCAACCACTCGATGGGCGGCCTGGTCACCCGCTGGTACGTCAGCGAGCTCGGCGGCGACGCCCGCGTCCGGCACGTGGCGTCGCTGGCCGGCGCCAACCACGGCACGACCGCGGCGGGAGCCTGCCTCATCTACGCCTCGTGCGTGGAGATGCTGCCGGGGTCGGCGTTCATCGGCCAGCTCACCGCGGCCGGCGACGAGACGCCCGGCACGGCCGGGTACGCGACCTGGTACTCGCCCTGCGACGGCGTCATCAACCCCTACACCAGCACCAGGCTGTCCGGCGCCACCAACAACTACCTGGCCTGTGAGAACCACCTGACCTTCCTGACCGACCCGGTGGTCCTCACGGCGGTGCGGAACTTCCTGGCCTCCTGACCTCAGAACAACCGGGCCAGCTCGACGCGGGAGCGGACCTCCAGCCTGGCGAAGATCTTGCTGAGGTGGTGCTCGACCGTGCGGTGGCTCAGATAGAGCCGCGCCGCGATCTCCCGGTTGGTCGCGCCCGCCGCGACCAGCCGGGCGATCTGGAGCTGCTGCGGGGTCAGCTCGCGGGCGGCGTCCGCCGGGCCCGTCCCGACGGACCCGCCCGCCGCGCGCAGCTCGGCCCGCGCCTGCTGCGCCCAGGTCCGCGCGCCGAGCCGGTCGAAGGTCTCCAGCGCCTGCTGCAGGTGCTCGCGCGAGTCCCGGCGGCGGCGCAGGCGCCGCAGCGTGCCGCCGAAAAGCAGCTGGGTGCGGGCCCGCTCGAAGTCGCACTCGGCCTGCTGGTGCAGGTCGAGCGCGTGCAGATACAACTCGGCGGACTCGGCCGGCGACGCCAGCAGGGCGCGGCAGCGGGCGGCCAGGGCCCGCCGGCCGGGACTGCCCGTGCTGTCCGCCCACCGCTCGTAGACCGCCAGCGCCTCGCGCGCCCCGGCCGCCTCGGCCGTCCCGGCCCGGGCGGCGGCCTCGACGAGCTGCGGGGTGGCCAGCACCTGGACGACCAGATGCCCCTGGCCGCGTCCCGTCCACGCCGTCGCGCGCAGCCCGGCGACGGCCTGGGCGTGCCGCCCCGCCGCCAGGTCCAGGCAGGCGAGCGCCCACGCGCCGCGCGCCTGGACCATGCCGACGCCGTGGGCGGCGGCGAGCCGCAGCGCCGCCCGCGAGCGGGCCCGCGCGGACTCGGCGTCACCGCGGATCGCCGACACCATCGCCAGCGAGGACAGGTGCAGGGCGGCGGTGTTCGGCTGGCCGGCCTCCTCGGCCAGCCGCAGCCCCTCGGCGGCGCTCTCGGCCGCCTCGTCGTAGCGGCCCAGCCAGTAGTGGGCGTGCACCAGGAACTCGATGATCTGCGGGACCGCCGCGGCCGCACCGCGGTCGCGGGCCATGCCGAGGGCGCGCCGGGCGAGCCGCAGCGCCCGCGCGTCCTCGCCGAGGAACTGCCCCGCCACGCTCGCCCACACCAGCACCGAGGGGCCGCCCGCGGCCGGGGCCAGCTCCAGCACCCGGCGCAGCGGCCCGGCCGCCTCCCGGTGCCGCCCGCGGAAGGTGGCGGCCATGCCGTCGAGGTACTCGAACATCAGCTGCAGGGACGCCGGGTCGTCGGCGCGGCGCAGCGCGGCGGCGTCCCGGGCGGCGGCGAGATAGCGGCGGTGGTCGCCGGCCAGGTAGCCCGCCTCGCCTGCCCGCATGAGCGTGCGCACGGCCTGCGCGCGGTCGCGTTCCATCAGCCGCGCGGCCGCCAGCAGCTCGTCGCGGGCCAGCGCGGCCGGCCCGGCCCGCAGGGCCAGGTTGCCGCGGACCAGCCCGACGCCCGCCTGGACGCCCGCGTCGGCGGCCGGCGGACAGAACCCCGCCAGCAGCACACGCGCGCGGTGCGGCTGCCCGGCAGACCAGGCGGCCCGCGCGGCGGCCACCAGCCGGGCCGCCCGGACCCGGTGGTCGCCGGTCAGCTCGGCCGCCCGCGCCAGCACCCGGACCAGTTCGGCCGGATGCACGTACGGGCGGGCCGCCTCGGCCGCCTGGGCCAGCTCCTCGGCCAGCTCGGGTCCCGGCGCGTCCTGTGCCGCGGCCCGGTGCCACGCCCGCCGCAGCACGTCGCCCGCGTCGTCGAAGACCCCGGCGAGCAGCCGGTGCGCCCTTCGCCGCCGGGCCAGGGGAGCGCGCTCGTAGACCACCGGCCCGAGCAGCGGCTGCCGGAACCCGGCCCGGCCGTCCTCGACGACCAGGAACCCGGCGGCCTCGGCGGCCTCCAGCCCCTCCGGCGGCAACGCGCCCGCCATGAGCCCCGGCTCCGCGGCGGCCAGGAGAAGCGCGTCCAGGACCGGCTCGCTCAGGCCGTCCAGCGCCGCGGCGAGGCCCCGCCACAGCCGCCCCTGACGCGGCGGATGCTCCGGCGGCGGGTCGGTCCCCGCCAGCTGCGCGGGCGTCAGCGCCCCCACGAGCTCGACGACGGCCAGCGGATTGCCCCGCGCCGCCCGGACGATCCCGTCCCGGAGCATCGAGGGCACCGGCCCGGGCAGCAGATCGCCGACGATCTCGGCGACGGCCGCCCCGTCCAGCGGGCCGAGCGGCGTGTCACCCGCCTCGGCGGAAGCCGCGACCAGGACCGCGCCCGACCGCCGGACCACGAACCCCAGCACGTCCAAAGAGGCCGGGTCGACCAGGTGGGCATCGTCGACACAGCACACCACCGGCGCATCGGCGGACAGCGCGGCAAGAACCGCCCCCGGCAACGCCAGCGCGGGCCCGACGTCGCCGCTCTCCAGCCTCTCCAGGACAGGCCGGGCCGAAGCCGGCGGCTGAAGAAGGGCGTGCAGCCCCGCGTACGGGACCGCCGCCTCGGCGGAATGGCCGCGCAGCCACAGCACCCGCGCCCCGGCCTCCGCGGCCAGCCCGGCGGCCGCCTCCAGCAGCGCGGACTTGCCGATCCCGCACGGCCCGGCGAACGTCAGGGCGCCGCGGCCGGCCTCGATCAGGTGCCGGACGGCCGCGAGTTCGGCGGCGCGACCGCGAAGCGGGGTGGACACGCGTCATGAATACACCCCCGCCAAACAACGCGATAGGCCCCAAACCGCCTATCGTGCGGCCGTGCCCGAGTCCCCGCTGCTCTTCCTCGACATCGACGGCCCCCTCATCCCCTTCGGGGCGGTGACGGAATACCCGACCTATCCGTCCCCGGGCCCCGACCCGCATCCGCTCCTGAACAGGATCGACCCGGAACACGGCCTGTCCGGCCCCCGCCCTTTCCAGCCCATACTGGTGCGATGCCGCCCCTGAACACCCTCCCGGAACCGATCTCGGCCGATCCGCCGCACGCCGCATACCGCGCACTGCTCACCCAGTCCTGGCTGGACCTGACCTTCATCCACTGGGCCGCCGATCCCGACGACGTCCTGCCGTTGCTGCCTCCCGGCACACGTCCGGACGCCCTGCACGGGACCACCTACGTCGGGCTCGTCGCCTTCCGGATGCACCGGGTGGGATGGTTCGGCCTTCCCGGCGTCCCCTATCTCGGGTCCTTCCCCGAGACCAACGTCCGCCTCTACTCGGTGGACGACCAGGGGCGGCGCGGCGTGGTGTTCCGTTCGCTGGACGCCTCCCGCCTGATCCCCGTCGCCATCGCCCGCACGGCGTTCCGCCTGCCCTACCTCTGGTCGAAGATGCAGGTGCGCAGGGAACGGGACACGGTCACCTACACCAGCCGCCGGCGCTGGCCCGGCCCTTCGGGCGCGCACAGCCGGATCGCCGTACGGGTCGCGGGGCCGGTCGAGGAGCCTTCGGAACTCGAGCACTTCCTGACCGCCCGCTGGGGCCTGCACAACGCGTTCTTCGGACGTTCGATGTACCTGCCGAACAGCCACCCGCGCTGGCCCCTGCACCACGCCGAACTCCTCGAGTGCGACGAGAGCCTCGTGGCGGCGGCCGGGCTACCCGCACCGGCCGCCGAGCCCGTGAGCGTGCTGTACTCCCCGGGAGTCCCGGTCCGGTTCGGGCGCCCACCCCGCACGTCCGCGGGCATCCCCACCCCGTGAGCCGCTCCGTCGACCTAGCCCGGACGCTCGGCCAGCTGCCGCTCCAGGCCGGCGATGAAGGCGCTCAAGCCGATGTCGAAGGCCCGCTCGGTCTCCTCGGGCGTCCCCGTGGCGAGATCGAGGACCGACCCGATGGCGAGGTACTCCATGGCCCGCACCATCGGCATGAGGTCGTCCTCGGGCCAGCCCGCTTCGCGTAGCACCGCGAACACCCGCTCGTAGGCCGCGAGCACCAGCGGGGACTGGATCGGCTGGGAGATCAGCAGCGGCACGACGCGCGGGTGGGCCGCGAAGGACGCGCGGTAGGAGCGGGCCATCCGGTCGCAGGCCGCGGTCCAGGGGCGCAGGCCGGCCGCGTCGAGGTCCATGTCGGCGGTCAGGAGCTCGCGCAGCCCGTCGATGATCTCGCCGCGGCCGGAGACGTGGTTGTACAGGGACGGCCCCTTCACGCCCAGCTCGGCGGCGATCCGGTTGGTGGACAGGGCGGCGGGGCCGTGCTCGTCCACGAGGCGCAGTGCGGTGCGCATGATGGCGTCGCGCGTGATCAGGGGTCGCTTGGGGCGTGGCACGAAGGCGGGTCCAGTCCTGGGTCGTGGGCGTCGGCCACCAGAGTGCCAGGCCCGCGGGCCCGGCACCCGGATCGGGACCCGGGGCTTGTGCCGCGGGTCGGCGACCGCCTACCGTCCTAAAACTAGAGGTTCTAGTTTAGTTGGAGGAGCAGTGGAGTACCACGAGTACCGGCGGTTCGACGCGGTCGGCCTGGCCGGGCTGGTCGCGCGCGGCGAGGTGTCGCCCGCGGAACTCCTGGAGGCCGCGATCGCCCGCGCCGAGCGGGTGAACGGCCGCCTGAACGCGATCGTCCGTCCCATGTACGACATCGCCCGCGAGCGCGCCGCCGGCCCCCTGCCCGGTCCGCTCGCCGGGGTGCCGTTCCTGATCAAGGACCTGATGCAGGACTACGCGGGCCTGCCGACCGGCAGCGGTTCCCGCTCCCTGCGCGAGCACGCCGCCCCCGCGCACAGCGCGGTCGTGCGGCGCTGGCTCGACGCCGGCCTGGTCGTCTTCGGCAAGACCAACACCCCCGAGTTCGGCACCAAGGCCGTCACCGAGCCGGCGGTCTCAGGGCCGACCCGCAACCCGTGGGACCCGCGCCACACCCCCGGCGGGTCCTCCGGCGGGTCCGCGGCGGCGGTGGCCGCCGGGATCGTGCCCGTCGCGGGCGCCAACGACGGCGGCGGCTCGATCCGGATCCCCGCGGCCTGCTGCGGGTTGTTCGGGCTCAAGCCGGGGCGGGGCCTGGTGCCCTGCGGGCCGAACTTCGCCGAGTACTTCCACGGCGCGGCGACCGACGGCGTCGTCTCCCGCACCGTGCGCGACACCGCGGCGATGCTCGACGTGCTGACCGCCGTCCCCGACAAGGGCGGCCCCTACCTGCCCGCACGCCCCGCGGAGTCCTACCTGGACCTGGCCGGCCGGGCCCCGGGCAGGCTGCGCATCGGCTTCACGACCCGCTCGCCCATCGACACCAAGGTCCACCCGGAGGCGGTCGCGGCCGTCGAGCACGCGGCCGGGCTGCTCGGCAAGCTCGGCCACGACGTGGAGGCCGCCGAGCCGGACATCGACGGCCGCCTGCTCGCCGGCGACTTCCTCGCCATGTGGGGCGCGGAGGCCGCCGCGACCATCGCCGAGGTCCAGCGCATGACCGGCGCGGGGGACGAGGGGTTCGAGCTGGACACCCGCCTGCTCGCCGCCGCCGGCCGCGCCCTGAGGGCGCCCGGCTACATCGCCGCGCACAGCCGCTGGAACCTGTACTCGCGCGCACTGGCCGACTTCCACGACCGCTACGACCTGCTCCTCACCCCGTCCCTCGCCGGCCCGCCGGTGCGGATCGGCGCGCTGGACACCCCGGCTCTGCTGCGGCTGCTCGGCTCGGTGACGCTCCGGCTGAAGCTGACCGGCCCGCTGTCGAAGACCCGGCTCTGGAACGACACGCTGATCGCGAACCTGGCGCCGGTGCCGTTCACCCAGCTCGCCAACATCACCGGCCGCCCCGCGATGTCGGTGCCGCTGCACCGCACCCCGCAGGGGCTGCCGCTCGGCGTCCAGTTCGTCGGCGGCCTCGGCGGTGAGCCCACCCTCCTCGCGCTGGCCGCCCAGCTCGAGGCCGAGCAGCCCTGGGCGGACGACGAGCCCCCGCTCTGACGGGCTCACTCCTCCTCGGAGAACCGCTCCCAGGCCGACCGGCGGGTGACCCCGAGCGCCTGCGCGATCTGTTCCCAGGTGGCTCCGCGCCGCCGCAGCTCGCGCACCCAGGCGCGCAGGCCGGCCTCGGCCTGGTCGACGGCCGCCGCGAGCTGCGGGAGGCGCGCCAGCATCTGCTCGCCGTCCAGCGCGGTCCAGGGCGGCGGCGGGGCGTCCGCGGGCCGCTCGGTGTACTCGTCGACGATCGACCAGGCGAGCTTGACGCAGTCGGTGCAGATCCGCACGCCCGGACCGTCGACGAGCTTGCCGGCCTCGCTGCCGGGCCGGCCGCAGAAGGAGCAGTACGGGTCCTCGGGGTAGGTCATCATGATCTCCGTTCGTCAGGGTTGCCCTGACAAGCCTGCCAGATGGCAGGATTCCTCGCTTGTGGGAATCATTCGCAAACTGCTGGGCGTGACGGCCGAGGACATCGCACGGCACCGCACGAAGCAGCAGACCGAGGACGCGCAGCGCGCCGCCGCCTTCCTCCGGCCGGGGGAGCGGCTCTTCGGCACCGCCCGCGCGCATGTCAGCGGGGCGCCGACGCCGCCGCACGGGCTCGTCCCGGTCCTGTACCCGGCGCCGGGGACGAACCGCCCCGACCTGTTCGGTGAGGCGCTGTACTTCACCGAACCCCTCCAGGTCGTCTCCGACGTGTTCTGGGACGGCGTGTTCGGCGTGATGGCGCGGCTCGTCCCCGGCCGGGAGCCGCCGCTCGACTGGCGGTCCGCGGCGGGCCGCCTGGTCCTGCTGACCACGGCGGTGTCCTGGCTGGAGGACTACTCGACCGAGTTCGTCGCGGCCGTCACCGACCACCGCGTCATGATCTTCGGGCGGCCGTTCGGGCGGGCGCCGCTCTACCCGCTGACCGAGTACCCCCGCCACGACTTCGCCGGCGTCCGGCGCGAGCCCCTCCCACCGCACCGGGTGGGACGGGAGGAGCCGCGCGTCGCCGTGGTGTTCCGCGACGGGTCGTGGCTGATGCTGAAGCCCGACGCGCTCGCCGGCACCCGGCTGGCCGAGCTTCTGGGAGCCGGCTGAGACCGCGGCGGCCTACCGGGCCGCGCTCACCACGGCCGAGCGCGCGTTCATGGAGCGCCGCCCGTAGTTGCTGGAGCGGCCGGCAGGTGCGCGACGACCGTCTCGGCGAACTCGACCGCGAGCGGGCTGAGCGCGTCCCACTGCCGGGCCGCCCATCCCGCCCGCAGCGGCGGCAGCCCGGTGATCGGCAGCAGCCGCACCGCGCCCTCCGCGCCGCCCCAACCCGGCAGCGCGGGCAGCACCGCGTGCCCGAGCCCCAGTTCGGCGAGCAGCAGGGCGGTGTCCCAGTCGGCCACGCTCGTGGTCGAGGCGAGCCGCACCCCGTGCCGGTCCAGCTGGTCTTCCAGGTGGCGGCGCGAGGTGGAGTGCGGCGGCAGCTCGATGTGCCGGATCGCGGCGAGGTCGGCCGGGGCGATGGAGGCGCGGTGCGCGAGCGGGTCGTCCGCGCGGACGGCCAGCACCCAGGGCAGCTCGCACGACGCGCGCTGCTCCACGTCCTCCACCTGGTCCCCGACCGTCACCCAGGCCAGGTCGGCGCCGTGCGAGCGGACGGTCTCCAGGCAGCGGCGGCTGGACCCGGCCGTCACGAACTGCAGCACCGCGTCGGGGTGCCGGTCGCGGAAGACCGCGACCCCCGTCGCCATGAAGTGCCGGACGGTGGTCGCGCCGGTCGCGATCCGGACCGTGCCGCCGGCGCCGCGCCGCAGGTCGTCCAGCTGCCGCAGCGCGTCGCCGAGCCCGGCGAGGCCCGCCGACGCCGCGCGGTACAGGATCCGCCCGGCGCCGGTCGGCGCGACGCCGCGGGGCCGCCGCTCCACCAGCGTGAGGCCGGTCTCGCGCTCCAGCCGCTTGACGTGCTGGCTGACGGCCGACTGGCTGCAGGCGTGGTCGCGGGCCACCGCGCTCAGGCTGCCGGCCTCGCACACCGCGACGAACACGCGCAGGTCGTCCAAGGTCATGCAGGCCAAGTTAGGGCTTGGGGATCACTAAGTAAACCCGAGAATTGACTTGGACCGATCCGGAGGCGACGATCAGTGCACGGGCGCGGGATCCAGCGACCCGGCACGGCGGCGACCCGCCCGGACCCCGGAATCCGGGCGGGCGCCTACCGGTACCGAAGTGTCAGGAAGAGGCGGGCTGGCACCGCGGGCACCAGAACGTGACCCGCTCGCCGCCCTGCGCCGCCTGGCCGGCGCGCTTCACCCGGGTGCCGCAGCGCAGGCAGGGCCGCCCGGCGCGGCCGTAGACCCAGTGCGTCCGGCCCGGGCGCAGGTCGCCGGTGGTGATGTGGCCGTGCCTGGCCTTGTTGGCGTCCAGCAGCCGGTGCGACAGGTCCACCATGCCGGGCAGGTCGGGCACGTCCCGCACCGGCGTCCACGGGTCCACGCCGCGCAGGAAGCAGATCTCGGACTTGTAGACGTTGCCGATCCCGGCCAGCCGGGTCTGGTCGAGCAGCGCCGCGCCGATCATCACGGCGGGCCGCTCGGCGAGCCGCCGCACGGCCTCGGCGGCGAGCGCGCCGCCCCAGGCCGGGTCGAGCAGGTCGGGGCCGAGGTGCCCGACGACCCCGCCCTCCTCGGCGGTGCGCAGCAGCTCCACGACGCCGAGCGAGTAGCCGAGCGCCTGCGACTCGGCGTTGGCGAGCACCAGCCGGATGCGGGGATCGCGCGGCGGCGGCGGCCCGGCCGGGCGGATCCGCCACTCGCCCTCCATCTTCAGGTGCGTGTGCACCGAGACGTCGCCCGCCACGCGGGCCAGCAGATGCTTGCCGCGGGGGACGACCTCCAGCACCTCGCGGCCGCGCAGATCGGCGGTCGCGTAGCGCGGGACGCGGAAGTCGCTGTACGTCAGCGCCCGCCCGGCGAGCGCCTCGTGCAGGCGCCGCGCGGCCAGCCAGACGGTGTCGCCCTCAGGCACCCGCGCTCCCTCCGGCCCCTCAGATGAACGAGGGACTCTCCCACGCCGCCGGGTCCTCGGTGAGCTTGCGGACCGGCTCGGGCAGCTCGCCCGAGGCGATGTGCTGCAGCGAGACCCGCTCCAGGATGCCGCGCTCGCTGGCGCGCAGCGCGATCCACACCTCCTGCAGCGACCGGGCGGGGCCCTCGTAGCCCACGTGCTCGGGGCGCTCGCCGCGCACGCCGAGCAGTGGCCCGTCGATGGCGCGGATGATGTCGGCCATGGAGATCTGGTCGGCCGGCTTGGCCAGCCAGTAGCCGCCCTCGGGGCCGCGCTGGCTGCGGACCAGGCCCGAGCGGCGCAGCTGGCCGAGGATGTTCTCCAGGAATTTGGGCGGGATCTGCTGTGCCTCGGCCAGCTGAACCGCGGTCACCGGGTGACTCCCGGCCACCGCCAGCTCCGCGGAGGCACGCAGCGCGTAGTCGACCCGAGCAGACAATCGCATGGTCGTATTATCCCTTGCCGATCGGACTGGTTGGGCTTTCCGTCGCAAGGACGGGGCCGAACACCGGATGAACCGCGGCCCGGCACGCCTCCAGGGCATGCCGGGCCGCGGTCGTCTCCGGCCGGCCGCTCAGGCCGCGACCAGCCCCAGCCGCTCGGCGGCGGCGCGCGCGTTGGCCTCCGCCGCGCCGTAGGTGGCCAGGTGGACGGCCCCTTCGGGCCGCCACACCGGCAGGCCCATCTCCACCAGGACCGCGTCCGGGCGGGCCGCCAGCAGCGCCGACGCGAGCGCCCGCTGCCCCTCGTGGCGGTGCGCGTCGCGCAGCACGACCACCAGACCGCGGCCGGTGGCACGTTCCAGCAGGGGGCCGGCCTCCGTGGCGGCCCCCTGTACCCGCACGGTCTCGGCCGCGAACGGCGCGAGCCCCCACGGCGTCGGGCCGACCGCGATGTTGCCGGACGCCGCGAGCTCCACCACCAGCGGCGCGCCCGTCCAGGACGGCAGCCCGCCGGTGAGGCGCAGGGCGCGGCGGGCCGCGTCCAGGCCCGCGGTGCGGTCCACCGCGGCGGGGCTGTGCCCGGCCAGCCAGCGCTTGAGGTCGCCGGTGCGCGCGGCGGCGTCGGCGAGCCGCTCGGCCGGCAGCCGCCCCGAGCGCACCGCCTGCTCGATCGCGGCCAGCACCGCGCGGACGCTGGCCTCGTGCTCGCGCGGGCCGAGGCAGAGCAGGTCGGCGCCCGCGCAGAGCGCGCGCACCGCCGCCTCGGGGATGCCGATCGCGCCGCTGGCGCCGTCCATGTCCAGCGCGTCGGTGACGATGACGCCCTGGTAGCCGAGGCGCTCGCGCAGCAGCCCGGTGATCACCGCGGGGGACAGGGTGGCCGGCACCCCGCCGGTGATCTCGGGCAGGTTCAGGTGCGCCGTCATCACCGCCCGCGCGCCCGCCTCGATCGCGGCCCGGAACGGCACCAGCTCGCGCCGCTCCAGCAGCGCCAGGTCGGCGTCCACGACCGGCACCCCGAGGTGGGAGTCCTCGACCGTCGCGCCGTGCCCGGGGAAGTGCTTGGCGCAGGCCGCGACCCCGGCCTCCTGCGTGCCGGTGACGGCCGCCGCGGCGTGCCGGGCCACCAGCTGCGGGTCGGACCCGAACGCGCGGGTGCCGATCACCGGGTTGTCGGCGGCGGTGTTGACGTCGACCGACGGGGCGAAGTTGAGGTTCACCCCGACCTCGGCGAGCTCGGCGCCGAGCGACCGGTACACCCGCCGGGTCAGCTCGGGATCGTCGGCCGCGCCGAGCGCGGCGTTGCCCGGATAGGGGCTGGCGGCCAGGTGCCCGCTGAGGCGGGTGACGTCGCCGCCCTCCTCGTCGATGGTGATCAGCGGGGTGGCGTCCTTGCCGAGCCGGGCGTTCAGGGCGGCCAGCGCCTCGGTGCCCGGCACGTTGCCGTTGATCGCGAACAGCGTCACCCCGCCGAGGCCGGCCTCCAGCTCGTCCAGCAGCCAGCGCGGCGCGGTCGCCCCCGCGAAACCGGGCAGCAGCGTGCCGCGGGCGAGCCGGGAGATCTCGGCGGCGCTCATCCCTTCACCGCCCCGGCGGTGAGGCCCGACACCATCCGCCGCTGCACCGCCAGGAAGAAGACGATGACCGGGACGGTGAGGACGGTGGACGCCGCCATGATCGGCCCCCACGCGGTGCCGTTGTGGCCGAAGTAGTACTGCAGCATGATCGGCAAGGTGAACTTGTCCTGGTCCTCGAGGAAGGTGTAGGCGAAGATGAACTCGTTCCAGGCGGTGATGAACGAGAAGATGCTCGTCGCCACCAGGCCCGGGGCGACCAGCGGCAGCAGCACGGTGAAGAACGTGCGGACCGGGCCCGCGCCGTCGATCGCCGCCGCCTCCTCCAGCTCCTTCGGCACCGCCGCGACGAAGCCGCGCAGCATCAGCACCGCGAACGGCGCCGAGAACGCGATGTAGACGACGACGAGGCCGGCCAGGCTGTTCAGCATGTCCAGCCGCTTGACGTCCAGGAACAGCGGGATGACCAGCGCCTCCAGCGGCACCATCTGCACCACCAGCAGCAGCACCATGAACGTAGTGCGGAACCGGAACCGGTGGCGCGCGATCGCGGTGGCCGCCATCAGCGCCAGCAGGCCGGACACGAGGACGGTGGCGATCGCGAGCAGCGCGCTGTTGCGGAAGTACTCCCAGAACGACACCTCGGCGATCCGCCCCGTCAGCACCGAGGTGAAGTGGTGCAGCGTCGGGTGCGTCGGCAGCGGCTTCGGCGTGCTGCTGAAGATCTCGTCGTTGGGCTTGAAGGCGGTGGACACCATCCAGAAGACGGGGAACACCGAGAACACGAACACCAGCACCCCGGTGGTGTTCAGGCCGGCCTTTCCTATCGTGCGCCGTTTCACCTGGTCTCCCCCTGACGCACCATGACCCGCACGTACAGGGCCGTGACGATGAGCAGGATCACCGTCAGCACCATCGCGATCGCCGACCCCATGCCGAGCTTGGGGTTCAGCGACCCGAACGCCTCGGAGTAGGCGTACAGCGACAGGTTGAAGGCGTCCCGGTTGGCCATGCCGGCCATGATGAACAGCTGGGTGAACACCTTGAAGTCCCAGATGATGCTCATGACCAGCAGCACCATGAAGATCGGCTTCAGCAGCGGGAAGGTGATGCTCCAGAACGAGCGCCACGCGCCCGAGCCGTCCACCCGCGCGGCCTCGTACAGCTCGCTCGGCACGCTCTTCAGGCCGGCCAGCACCGACACGGCCACGAACGGGCACGCCTGCCAGACCACGCACACCGTGAGGACGGTGTAGGTCGGCAGCGGGCTGGAGAACCAGTTGAAGTCGGCCCAGCCGCCGCCGGCCAGGGCGTCGGGCAGCAGGTCCAGCGCCCAGTTCACCACGCCGCCGGTGGTGCCGAACAGCCAGGTGAAGATGATGGCGGCGGTGACCGGCGGGGTCGCCCAGGCGATCATCACGCCGGCCGCGACCACGTTGGACATGCGCTTGCCGAGCTTGTGCAGCAGCAGCCCGATCAAGGTGCCCACCAGCAGGGTGAGCGACACCGCGACCACGGCGAACAGCACGGTCTGCCGCAGCGTCTGCCAGAAGAACGGGTCGTCGAAGATCTTGTGGAAGTTCTCGGTGCCGACCGATTCGGCGGGTTCGCCGCGCAGCTGGCGGTTCCCGACCTTCTGGAAGGCCATGATGCAGATCTGCACCATCGGCCACAGCGTGAGGACCGCGATGACCAGCATCGTCGGCGCGATCAGCAGGTAGGGCCCGAGGCGGGGCCGGCGGCGGGAGCGCGCCGGGCCGGAGGTCCTCCGGCGCGGCACCTTCCCCGCCGTGGGGGCGGTGTCGAGCATGCACTCAGTCCGATCAGGCGGGCCGTGCGGGGCGGGCGGCCCTGGCGGGCCTGCCGCCCGCCCCGCACGGCGGTATCCGGGGATCATCCCCGGCGGGGACGGCGGATCAGGAGGCGTTCAGCAGGGTGCCGGCCTGCTCGTTGGCCTTCTTCAGCTCGGCGTCGGCCGGCTTGCCCTGCATGACGGCCTTGACGGCGTTCGGCAGCACCTTCTTGGCCTGCTCGAACTCGCCCCAGCCGGCGCTGATCGGGGTGAACTTGGTGTTGCCCGCGATGTCGGTGAAGATCTCCAGCTTGGGGTCGGTGAACTTCACGTCCGAGCGCATCGAGGAGAAGCCGCTGTAGTCGGCCCAGCCCTTGGCGTTCTTGGCGTTGTTGAGGACGGTGATGTAGTCGAAGGCCGCGCCCTGCGCCTTGGAGTCCTTCCACACGGCCAGGTCGGAGCCGCCCGCCATGACCGGGGCGTTGCCGCCGGCCTTGCTCGGGATCGGGAAGACCGCCCACTTGTCGGCGTCCTTGGCGCTGGTCTTCTTCATCTCCTTCAGCGCCCAGCTGCCGTCGATGTACATGCCGAGCTTGCCGAGCGCGAAGTCCTGCTGCGGGCCGTGCAGCTCGTCCTTGCCGATGTACTTCTCCGGCGCGACCTTGTCCTTGCCGACCAGGCCGGCGTAGAACTCGACGGCCTCCTTGGCCTGCGGCTGGTCGAGCTTGCCGACCCACTTGCCGCCCTCCTTGGTCGCGACCTCGCCGCCGTTGCCCCAGATGAAGCTGACCAGGGCGTTGGTCTGGTCGGACGGCACGCCGATGCCGGGGACCTTCTTGGCGTCCTGGATCTTCTTGGCCGCCGCGCGCAGCTCGTCCCAGGTCTTCGGCTGGGCGATCTGCAGCTCGTCGAACCAGTCCTTGCGGAACCAGACGCCGCGCACGCCGCCGTACCACGGCACGCCGTAGGTCTTGCCGTCCGCCTTGTCGTTCTCCAGGGCGGTCTTGTTCAGCGTCTTGCCGTCGGCCCAGCCGTCCACCTTGCCGGAGATGTCGGCCAGGCTGCCCTGCGCGATGTGCGACTGGACGTCGGTGTTGCCGATCTCGGTGACGTCCGGGCCCTCGCCGCCGGCCGCGGCCTTCTGGAACGTGGCGGCGACCTGCGGCCACGGCACGTACTTGATGACGACGTCGGTGTTCGGGTGCTTGGCCTTGAAGTCGGCCTCGACGGTGTCGAGGAACTTGGTCTGCTCGGGCGTGCCCTCGCCCATCATCCAGACCTTCAGCTGCGCCGGGTCGGCCTCGCCGGCCTTGTCCTTCTTGTCGTCGGAGCCGCCGCAGGCCGTGGCGGCCAGGGCGATCGCGGCCGTCGCGGCCGCAATCTTCATGAATTTCATCGGGGTTCCTTTCCGGCATCGCCTCGCGTGCCGTCCGGCCCGCGGTGCGTCTGGACCGGGCCCGGACCCTTTAGGGTCCAGCCATGCCCGGCTTTCCTGCGCACCGCTCGCGGGCGCCCTGCTCGCCACTTGGCGTACTGCGCTTGCGTCCCGTTTCCCCGGGGTGTGGGGCGGGCGGGCCGCTTGGGCGTAAACTAACAAGAAACTTTCCTAAACAAAACCGCTCGTTAGCGGATTGAGACATCGGGGGTTGCAGATGGCCAACCGGCCGGGCACGCCGCGGCTGCTGCGCGAGCTGAACGACCGTGCCGCGCTGGACCTGCTGCTCGCGCAGGGTCCGCTGACCCGCGCCCAGATCGGCGAGCACACGGGGCTGTCGAAGGTCACCGCCTCCCAGCTGCTGTCCCGGCTCGAGGAGCGCGGGCTGGTCGAGGTCGCCGGCGAGCAGGCGGGCGGCCGCGGCCCGAACGCCGCGCTCTACGCGGTGGTCCCCTCGAGCGCCTACGTGGCGGGCCTGGAGGTCGGGCCGAACGGCGTCACCGCCGGCGTCGCCGACATCACCGGCGGTATATCCGCCCAGGTTACTGTCGACCCGAACGGCGCCGACGATCCGGTGAAGCTCGTGCACAGCGCGGTGGTCAAGGCGTGCCGCTCGGCCAAGGTCGCGGTCGGCCGGCTCAGCGCCTTCGTGATCGGCACCCCCGGCGTGGTGGACCCCCGCTCGGGCGACGTGCAGTTCGCCTTCGACCTGCCGGCCTGGCACGAGGGCGTGCTCGCCGCGCTGCGCACCGACCTGCGCCGCCCGGTGACGATCGAGAACGACGTCAACCTCGCCGCCCTCGCCGAGCGCGCCTACGGGGCGGCCCGCGGCGCCGAGGACTTCGCGCTGGTCTGGCTCGACCGCGGCATCGGCCTGTCGGTCATGCTCGGCGGCCGGCTGCACCGCGGCCGCTCGGGCGGCGCCGGCGAGATCGGCTACCTGCCCGTCCCCGGCGCGCCGCTGCCGGTCGGCACCGCCCGGCGCGGCCCGGTCGCCGAGGGCGTCACCGAGTCGACCTCCTGGGGCATCCCCGCCCTCGCCGGCGGCTACGGCTCCCTGGTCGGCGCCGACGCGGTGCGCCGCCTGGCCCACGACCACGGCATCACCGGGCCGACCGCGGCCGAGTGCGTGGCGGCGGCCGCCGCCGACGAGGCCCGCGGCGGCGCCTTCCTGGACGAGCTGGCCGACCGCATCTCCTACGGCGTCACCTCGGTCAACATCGTCCTGGACCCCGGCCTGGTCGTGCTGTCGGGCCGTCTCGGCCGCGCCGGCGGCCGCCCCCTGGCGACCCGGATCGAGCAGGTCGTCGGCCGGATCAGCCCGACCCGCCCCACCGTGGCCGTCAGCGAGGTCGGGGGCGACCCGGTGCTGCGCGGCGCCCTGCACGCCGCGCTGGAACAGGCGCGCGACGAGGTGTTCTCGGCCGGGGAGGGCTGATAATGATGATGACAGTGTGACCGAGTCCCGGAGGTGCCCCCCATGGCGTTGCGTGATCGGCTGCGGCGCCTGGTGCAGCGGCCCGGAAGCGCCGACCTCGCCCCGTTCGAGGCGGTCGTCGCGGACGCGGGCACCCGCGCCGGGCGCGCCCGCGAGCTGTCCGACGCCGACCTGACGGCCGCCGCGGCCGCGCTGCGCGGCACGAAGGACCAGGGCAAGGAGGAACTCGCCGAGCTGTGCGCGCTCGGCCGGGAGGCCGCCGACCGCGCCCTCGGCGAGCGCCCCTTCGACGTGCAGCTCGTCGGCGCCCTCGCGCTGCTGTCGGGGCACGTCGCCGAGATGGCCACCGGCGAGGGCAAGACGCTGACCGGCGCGCTCGCCGCCGCCGGGTACGCGCTGCGCGGCCGCAGGGTGCACGTCATGTCGGTCAACGACTACCTCGCCCGCCGCGACGCCGAATGGATGGCGCCGCTCTACGCGCTGCTCGGCGTCTCGGTCGGCTGGGTCGGCCAGGAGTCCACCCCGTCCGAGCGCCGCGCCGCCTACGCCGCCGACGTCACCTACGCCCCCGTCAGCGAGGTCGGCTTCGACCTGCTGCGCGACCGGCTCGTCACCGACCCGGCCGAGCGGGTGCTGCCCGCGCCCGAGGTCGCGCTGGTCGACGAGGCCGACTCGGTGCTGGTCGACGAGGCCATGGTGCCGCTGGTGCTGGCCGGCGCGACCGGCCTGGACACCGCCGGCCCCGGCTACGCCGACCTGGCCCGCCGGCTGCGGCCCGGCCGCGACTACACCACCGACGCCGACGCCCGCAACGTCCAGCTCACCGCGGCCGGCGCCCGCGAGGTCGAGCGCGACCTCGGCGGCATCGACCTGTACGACCCCGCGCACCTGGACACCCTGACGGCCGTCAACGTCGCGCTGCACGCCGAGGCGCTGCTGCACCGCGACGTGGACTACATCGTCCGCGACGGCGCGGTGAAGCTGATCAGCGAGTCGCGCGGCCGGGTCGCGCTGCTGCAGCGCTGGCCGGACGGCCTGCAGGCGGCCGTCGAGGCCAAGGAGGCGCTGGAGTCCTCGCCGGGCGGCGAGATCCTGGACTCGGTCACCGTGCAGGAGCTGATCGGCCGCTACCCGGTCCGCTGCGGCATGACCGGCACCGCCCTCGCCGTCGCCGGGCAGCTGCGCGAGTTCTACGGCCTGGAGATCGCCGTCGTGCCGCCGAACCGGCCGTGCGTGCGCGACGACCGGCCCGACCGCCTCTACGCCACCGGCACCGACAAGGAGGTGGCGGTCGCCGAGGAGATCGCCGCCGCGCACGCCACCGGCCGCCCGGTGCTGGTCGGCACGCTGGACGTGGCCGCCTCCGAGCGGCTCGCCCGGCGGCTGCGCAAGCGCGGCCTGGACCCGGTCGTGCTGAACGCCAAGAACGACGCCGAGGAGGCCGCGATCATCGCGCGGGCCGGGCAGCGCGGCGCGCTGACGGTGTCCACCCAGATGGCCGGGCGCGGCACCGACATCCGGCTCGGCGACGGCGTCGCCGAGCTCGGCGGCCTGCTGGTCATCGGCACCGGCCGCTACCACAGCAGCCGGCTGGACGACCAGCTGCGCGGCCGCGCCGGGCGCCAGGGCGACCCGGGCGCGTCGCTCTTCCTGGTCAGCCTGCAGGACGACCTGGTCACCCGGTACGCGCCCGAGGAGTCCTACAAGGGCCCGGCCGCCGCCGACGGGACCGTCGACGACAAGGGCGCCCGCTGGATCGTCGGCCACGCCCAGCGCGTCGCCGAGGGCGTCGACCTGGAGATCCACCGCAACACCTGGCGCTACCACCACCTGATCGGGCTGCAGCGCGCCGAGCTGCTCGCCGAGCGGGACAAAATGCTGGCGGGCGACCTGGCCGACCGGGCGATGGCCGAGCACGCGCCCGCCAAGCACGCCGAGCTGGTGGAGATCGCCGGGGCGGACGCCGTCGCGGCCGCCGCCCGCCAGGTCGCGCTGTTCCACCTGGACCGCTGCTGGGCCGACCACCTGGCGTTCCTGGCCGAGCTGCGCGAGGGCATCCACCTGCGCTCGCTCGGCCGCGGCCTGGACCCGCTGGTCGAGTTCAACCGGGAGGCCGTCCCGGCGGGCAAGCGGCTGCTCGCGCAGGCCCGCGAGCGCACGGTGGCCGCGTTCGAGAAGCTCACCGCGACCGCCGACGGCGTCGACCTGGACGGCGCCGGCATCCAGCGGCCCTCGGCGACCTGGACGTACCTGGTGCACGACAACCCGTTCGGCAGCCTGGACGAGCGCGCCTTCAAGGGCCTGGTCGCCATGTTCCGCGGCAAGCGGTAGAGCCTCAGCCGCGCAGGCGCAGGCCCCGCGGCGTCGGGTGGAAGCCCGCCGACTCCAGCGCGGCGGCGAGCGGCGAATCGTTGATCGACCCGCCGTCCGCGCGTTCCACGGTGAGCTTGCCGAGCGCGCCCTCGCGGACGGCCAGGGCGAGCGCGTCCACCGCGGGTCGCAGCGTCTCCATGTCGTCGTCCCAGGTCAGCAGGGTCTTGCCGCCGCGTTCGACATAGAGGGCCAGCCGCCCGTCCACCAGCACGACCAGGGCGCCGGCCTTGCGGCCCGGCTTGTGGCCGCTCACCGCCTCGCCCGCGCGGCCCGGCCAGGGCAGCGCCGCGCCGTAGGGGTTGGCCGGGTCGGCCGCCGCGAGGACGAGCGCGCGCCGCGCCGGGGCCTCCCACAGCCCGGTGAGGTCGTCGGGGGCGGCCGGGCGCAGCGCCCGCAGCCGGTCGACGGCGCCCGGCAGCGCGAACTGCGCCGCGCCGAGCCCCTCCACGAAGTAGCCGCGCCGGCACCGGCCGCTGTCCTCGAACGCCCGCAGCACCGGATAGACGGCGGAGAAGCCGCCCGGGGTGCGCTCGGCGGCGACCGCGCCCCGGATGACGATGCCGTAGCGGTCCAGCAGCGCCTCGGCGAGGGCGTGCGAGCGCAGCGTCGCACGGCTCTCGCGTTCGGGCAGCAGCCACCAGCGGCCGGCGGCGGTGGGCGGGCCGGTGCGCGACGGCAGCACGGGCCGGCCGCGCCGGGTGCCGCGGGACCGGTGCGCCGGGCGGCCGGAGCCGAGCGCGGCGCGCAGCGGCGCCATGGTGTCGTTGGTGAGCCGGCCCGCCCACACCAGGTCCCACAGCGCGGTGACCAGGTCGGCGTCGCCCGCGGTGACCTCGGCGTTCACCCGGTCGGACAACTGGCGGAAGAACAGCGCGCCGCCGTCGCCGAGGGCGTCCAGGACGGCCTGGTGCACCGGCGTCACGGTGATCTCGGCGGGTTCGGGCATGAGCAGCGGCGCGGTGTCGGCGAGGTAGAGCGACACCCAGCCGTCGCCGCCGGGCAGCCCGCCCTGCCCGGCCCACACGACCTCGCCCGACGAGGTCAGCTCGTCCAGCAGCGCCGGGCCGTAGCCGGCGACGCGGGCCGGCAGGATCAGCGTCTCCAGCGCGGACGCCGGCACCGCCGCGCCCTGCAGCTGCTCGATCGCCTGCACCAGGGCGTCGACGCCGCGCAGCCGCGACCCGCCGGTGAGGCCGTGCCAGGCGGGCAGGAACCGGCCGAGGGACTCGGGCGGCGACGGCTCGACCTCGGCGCGCAGCCGGGCCAGGGAGCGGCGGCGCAGCGTCCGCAGCACCCCGTTGTCGCACCACTCGGAGGTCAGCGGCCCCGCGACGGTCTGCGCGGGCCGGAACTCGCCCTCGATGACGCGGCCCGCGCCCGCCAGGCGCCGCAGCGTCTCGGTGACGACGGCCGCGCCGAGGCCGAACCGGACCGCCGCGTCGGCGGCGCGGAACGGGCCGTGGGTGCGGGCGTACCGCGAGACCAGGTCGCCGAGCGGATCGCCCGCGATCTCCAGGAACGCCTCGGGGACGCCGACCGGCAGCGGCGTGCCGAGGGCGTCGCGCAGCCGGCCCGCGTCCTCGATCGCCGCCCAGCGCTCCTCGCCGCCGATCCGCACCCGGATCGCCCGGTGGGACGCCTCCAGCTCGGCGAGCCAGGCGTTCGGCGCGGCCGTCGCGCGGGCGGCGACCTCGGCGGTGCTGAGCGGGCCGAGGGCGCGCAGCAGGTCGGCGGCGCCCTCCAGATCGCGGGCGCGCCGGTCGCCCGCGAGCCGCTGCAGCTCGCGCTCGGTGTCGGCGATGACGTCGGGGTCGAGCAGCTCGCGCAGGTCGGCCTGGCCGAGCAGCTCGGCGAGCAGGGCCGAGTCGAGCGCGAGGGCCTGCGCCCGGCGCTCGGCGAGCGGCGAGTCGCCCTCGTACATGAACGCGCCGACGTAGCGGAACAGCAGCGACCGCGCGAACGGCGACGGCTGCGGCGTCTCCACCTCCACCAGGCGGACCTTGCGGCCGGCCAGGTCGCGCATCAGCTGCACCAGGCCCGGGACGTCGAACACGTCCTGCAGGCACTCGCGCATCGTCTCCAGCACGATCGGGAACGAGGGGTACTTGCTCGCCACGCCGAGCAGCTGCGCGGCGCGCTGGCGCTGCTGCCAGAGCGGCGACCGCCGGTCGGGGCGGCGCCGGGGGAGCAGCAGCGACCGCGCGGCGCACTCGCGGAACCGGGCCGCGAACAGCGCCGACCCGCCGAGCTCGTCGACCACGATCCGCTCGACGTCCTCGGGGTCGAAGACCGCCACGTCCAGGTTCGGCGGCTCGTCGGTGTCGGGGACGCGGATGACGATGCCGTCGTCGGCGTGCATGACCTGCGCGTCGACGCCGTACCGCTCGCGCAGCCGGCCCGTGATGGCCAGGGCCCAGGGGGCGTGCAGCCGCGCGCCGAGCGGGGAGTGCACCACCAGGCGCCAGTCGCCGAGCTCGTCGCGGAACCGCTCGACCACGAGCGTGCGGTCGTCGGGGACGTGCCCGGTCGCCTCGCGCTGCTCGGCCAGGTAGGAGACCAGGTTCCCGGCCGCCCACGCGTCCAGCCCGGCCGCGCCGACCCGCTCCTTCGCCGCGCCCTCGGGCAGCCCGGCCAGCTCGCGGGTGAACGCGCCGAGGGCCCGGCCGAGCTCGACCGGGCGGCCGAGCGCGTCGCCGTGCCAGAACGGCAGCTTGCCCGGCTGGCCGGGCGCGGGCGACACCAGCACCCGGTCGGGGGTGATGTCCTCGATCCGCCACGAGCTGGCGCCGAGCACGAACACGTCGCCGACGCGCGACTCGTAGACCATCTCCTCGTCCAGTTCGCCCACCCTGGACGACTTCTCGCCGACCAGGAACACGCCGAACAGGCCGCGGTCGGGGATGGTGCCGCCGCTGGTCACCGCGAGCCGCTGCGCGCCGGGCCGCTCGCGCAGCACGCCCGCGACGCGGTCCCAGACCAGGCGGGGGCGCAGCTCGCCGAACTCGTCGCTCGGGTAGCGGCCCGCGAGCATGTCCAGGGTCGCCTCCAGCGCCGAGCGCGGCAGCGTCGCGTAGGGGGCGGCGCGCTTGACGACGGCCTCCAGCTCGTCGACGCCCCACTCGTCCATCGCGACCATCGCCACGATCTGCTGGGCGAGCACGTCCAGCGGGTTGCGCGGGTAGCGCAGCTCCTCGATCTCGCCGCCGCGCATCCGCTCGGCGACCACGGCCGTCTGCACCAGGTCGCCCCGGTACTTGGGGAAGATCACGCCCTTGGACACCGCGCCGACCTGGTGGCCCGCGCGGCCGACCCGCTGCAGGCCGCTGGCCACCGACGGCGGCGACTCGACCTGCACGACCAGGTCGACGGCGCCCATGTCGATGCCGAGCTCCAGGCTGGAGGTGGCGACGACGGCGGGCAGCCGGCCCTGCTTCAGGGCGTCCTCGATGCCGGCCCGCTCCTCCTTGGACACCGACCCGTGGTGGGCGCGGGCGATCTCGGCGGGGACGCCCTTCACCGCGCCCGCCTGCGCCATCAGCTGCGCCGGCGGACCCGGAAGGGCGAGGGCGCGCTCGATGTCGTCGGGGCCGATGCGGGCCATGCCGTCGCCGTCGCCCTCCTCGGGGGCGGTGGCGCGCTCGAACGCCAGCTCGTTCAGCCGGCCGCAGAGCCGCTCGGCCAGGCGCCGCGAGTTGGCGAAGACCAGGGTGGAGCGGTGCGCCTCGATGAGGTCGAGGACCCGGTCCTCCACGTGCGGCCAGATGCTGCGCTGGCGCGGGTCGGCGGTGCCCTCGTCGTCGACGAAGGTGCCCACCTCGCCCATGTCCTCCACCGGGACGACGACGTCGAGCTCGAAGACCTTCTCGGACGGCGGCTGCACGACCACGGCCGGGCGCGCGCCGCCGAGGAACGCCGCGACCTCCTCGGCCGGGCGGACCGTCGCCGACAGCCCGATGCGCTGCGCGGGCCGCTCCAGCAGGGCGTCCAGCCGCTCCAGCGAGAGCGCCAGGTGCGCGCCGCGCTTGGTGCCGGCGACCGCGTGCACCTCGTCGACGATGACCGTCTCGACGCCGCGCAGCGCCTCGCGGGCCTGCGAGGTCAGCAGCAGGAACAGCGACTCGGGGGTGGTGATGAGGATGTCGGGCGGCTTGGTGGCGAGGCGGCGGCGCTCGTCGGCCGGGGTGTCGCCGGAGCGGATGCCGACCCGGACGTCGGGCTCGGGCAGGCCGAGCCGGCGGGCGGCCTGCCGGATGCCGGTGAGCGGCGCCCGCAGGTTGCGCTCGACGTCGACGGCGAGGGCCTTCAGCGGCGAGACGTACAGCACCCGGCAGCGGTGCCGCGGATCCTCCGGCGGCGGGGTGGCGGCCAGCCGGTCCAGCGACCACAGGAACGCCGCGAGCGTCTTGCCGGACCCGGTCGGCGCGATCACCAGGGTGTTGTCGCCGCCCGCGATCGACCGCCATGCGCCGTCCTGCGCGGCGGTCGGCGCCGCGAACGCCCCGCCGAACCAGGCGCGCGTGGCCGGCGAGAAGCGTTCCAGCACGTCATCGGTCATCCCCCCATCCTGCACGGCGGGTCCGACAGAACCGTGCGCAGTGTCCCGCGTCACCTTGTTAGCAAGCGCTTGGGTGGGCATGCTCGGAGCATGCCCTACGTGCTGCTCGCCCTCGGCGCCGCCGCCCTCTTGCTCGCCCTGAACGCGCGGCTGCCGCGGCGCGGCCTGGTGCTGCTGGTGCCGAGCTTCTTCGCCGGCTGGCTCACGATCGAGCTGGCCCCGCACCTGCTCGCCGCCGAGCTCGCCGGCCTCGGTCTGGCGGCCTGGGCCGGCGGCCTGGACGCCTGGCCCGGCTGGGCCGGGCTCGCCCTCGGCGTCCTCGGCGCCGCCGGGACGGTGGAGACGATCATCGCGGCGCGCCGGACCACGGTGACGCTGCGCGACAGCGGCGCCCCCCTCGACCTGGACCCCGAGGGCGCGCCCCGCTACCCCCGCGCGCACCTGGTCGTCCCGCCGCTCTGCTTCATTCCGCGCCGCGGCGTCAAGGTCGACCGCAACATCGTCTACCGCGAGGAGGGCCGGCTCCGCCTCAAGCTGGACGTCTACCGCCCGGCGGCCGAAGGGCGGCTGCGGCCCGGCCTGATGCAGATCCACGGCGGCGCCTGGGTCATCGGCGACAAACGCGAGCAGGGCCTGCCGCTGCTCAACCACATGGCCGTGCAGGGGTGGGTCGGCTTCAACGTCAACTACCGGCTGAGCCCCCGCGCCACCTGGCCCGAGCACCTGATCGACCTCAAGCACTTCATCGCCTGGTACCGCGAGCACGCCACCGAATACGGCGCCGACCCCGATTTCCTGTGCGTGACGGGCGGCTCGGCGGGCGGGCACCTGACCGCGCTGGTCGCGCTGACGGCGGGCGTCGCGGAATTCCAGCCCGGCTTCGAGGACGTGGACACCTCGGTGCGGGCCGCCGTCCCCTTCTACGGCGTCTACGACCTGGTCGAACCCGGGCCGTGGCCGATTCCGATGGGCGCCACAGGGCTGATGCAGAAGATGGTGTTCAAGCAGTCGTTCCGCGAGAACCCGGAAGCGTTCGCCAAGGCGTCCCCGGTGACCTACCTGAGTGAGGACGCGCCGCCGTTCTTCGTCATCCACGGCAGCAAGGACTCGCTCATCCCCGTCGCCGAGGCGCGGCGGTTCGTCGAGCGGCTGCGGGACGTTTCCAAGGCTCCCGTGCTCTACGCCGAGATGCAGGGCAGCCAGCACGCCTTCGACGTCTTCCCGTCCTACCGGACGGCCCGCGTCATCGAAGGCGTCGAACGCTACCTGACCGGCCTGCATCGCAAATACCGCGAAGGCGGACCGCCCTCCGTCCCCGGCGAAGTGACCCGGTCTCTGGGGTGACGGCGCTCGGATAGCGTTGGCGGGTGCGGCTCACTCAGTTCTGGCAGCGGATGGAACAGCAGTTCGGCAAGGGCTACGCCGAGAGCGTGGCCAAGGACTACGTCCTGGCCGAGCTCGGCGGGCGGACCGTCGAGCAGGCCCTGGCCGACGGCGAGCCCGCCAAGGGCGTCTGGCGGGCCGTCGTGGCGACCTTCGACGTGCCGCCGGGCCTGCGGTGACGTCCGCGGGCCCGGCCGGCCGCCGGGGCGTGCGTCAGTAGACCGCGACGGCGGTGACGAAGCCGATCATCAGGTTGGCGACGGCCAGCAGGACCGCGGCCGGCTCCAGCTTGTCGTCCTCGTCGTCGGCCAGCTCCCCGACGCTGACCCCGATCAGCCGGTCGAAGATCACCGTGGCCACGGTCTGCGCCACGATGCCGAAGCCGCCGAACACCGCGACGCGGGCCAGCCCCTCCAGCAGGCTGCCGTGCGCCGCGAAGATCGACACCGCCACGATCAGGCCGGCCCCGACCAGGGACGCGCAGGCCAGCAGCGTGGCGTTGGGGTTGCGGTGCTCCCGGATCACCTTGATCAGCCGGCCCGGCACGGCCAGGTCGATCATGTAGAAGCCCACCACGAACAGCACCAGGCCGACCCCGGCGTAGGCGAACAGGGCGCCGGTCCCCTCCAGCAGGATCCGGCCGAGGCCGTCGGTGTCGGCGGTCGCGAGCGTGCTCAATGGTTCTCCTTCGGAAACGGAAAGCGGGAGGGGAGGTCGCCCGTCACAGGGCGATGCGGTGCGGGATGAAGGACGAGGTGTCGTCGGTGACCAGCCCGGCGGTCTCACGGATGCCGAGGCCCGCCGACTCGTCGTGGACCACCCAGGCGCCGAGCACCGGATGCTGGCCGTCGAAGTCGGGCAGCGGGCAGAACTCCTGGAACACGAAGCCCTCCCGGCCGTAGTCGCCCTCGGTGCGCTGCTCGGCGCCGTCCGGCAGGACGATCCGCATGCTCGCGCCCTCCCGGCCGAGCAGCGGCTTCTGCACGTACGAGGTGAGGTTCGCGGGCGTGTTCAGGAAGGTGGGCAACAGGTTCGGGTGGCCCGGGAACAGCTCCCACAGCAGCACCAGCAGCGCCTTGTTCGACAGGACCATCTTCCAGATCGGCTCGATCCAGGTGGTCGGCGCGTGCGGGATGCTGCGGGAGAACGGCTCGGCGACGATCCACTCCCACGGGTACAGCTTGCACAGGGTGGTGATCTCGTTCTCGTCCAGGTCGACGAACCGCTCCCGGCGCGAATCCCAGCCGATGTCCTCCATGGCGATCGCGGTGCCCTGCAGGCCCGCCTCCTGCGCGGTCTCCTGCATGTAGGCGATCGTCATGACCTCCTCGCCGGTCTCGTCGCCGTTGGTCCAGGCGAAGTGCGCCGGGCCGGGCAGGCCCCCGGCGATCTGCTTCCAGCGGTCGACCAGGCGCTCGTGGATGGAGTTCCACTGGTCGTCGCCCGGATACACCTCCTGCAGCCAGTACCACTGCGCGATGGAGCTCTCCACCAGCGCGGTCGGGGTGTCGGCGTTGTACTCCAGCAGCTTGGCCGGGCCGGTGCCGTCGTAGCGCAGGTCGAACCGCCCGTACAGGTGCGGGTCGCGGCGCCGCCACGACTCCTCGATCAGCGGCGCCACCCATTCGGGGATGCCGAGCACGTGGTAGCGGCCGGTGGTGACGACGTGCTCCACCACCTGCAGGCACATCCGGTGCAGCTCCTCGACGGTCTCCTCGAGGGCGAGCACCTCGTCCATGTCGAAGACGTACTGCACCGACTCGTCCCAGTAGGGGCGGGGCAGGTGCTCGGGGTGCGCGGTCCGGTGGAAGGCCAGGCCGTGCGACTCCACCTTCTGGGCCCAGTCGGGACGGGGCGTGGCGCGTTCGCGGCGCATCGCTCAGCCACCGCTCCGGCCGCCGCCGCCGAACCCGCCGCGGCTCAGCGTGTGCCCGGAGCTGGACTTGACCTTGCCCTTGCGCGGACCGTAGTAGCTGCCGCCCGACACGTAGGTGTGGCTGGAGTCGCGCCGGCCGCCGTAGTACCAGAAGTAGCGGTTGTAGCCGACGGTGCCGCGCTCGATCTCGCGGGTGTCGCAGAAGGAGTCCGGGACGACCCGGTAGCCGCCCGCGGTCTTGCCGCCCGTCCAGGGGGACTGGCGGTCCACGCACCACGCCGTGGTCGACTTGGAGCCGCAGGCCGACACCAGCGCGAGCGACAGCGCGCTCACCATGCCGATCTTCACGGTCCGGGAACTGAGCCGGCGTGGGGTGGTCTCCTGAGGGGGCAAGGGAACACGTCCTTCGGAAAGCGTGGCGTCCTGTGGGTGCCGGACGGCGCGGGCGGGCCCACCTGCGGAAAGGAATCCGGCGCCGCGGCGTACCAGCTTACGGGTGGTCGCTCCTGGGACGGAAGGGACCGGTGTCTCGGTTCCATGACATCCCGGGAGCGTCCGCCCGTCAGTCGGGTACCGGCAGATGAGCGTACAGATCCATCGGATCGATCGTCGCCGGCAGCTCGCTGACCTGGCCGTCGCCGACCTCCACCACCCGCCACGCGCCGTCCGCCCGGCGGGCCAGGTCGGTGGTGATGAACCGGCAGCCGAGCGACCGCACCGCCGGCGCCACCTCCTCCAGCGCCGGCTCGGGACGGGCGCCGGGGGTGTCGGGGTGCGGGCCGACCAGGGCGGGCTCGCCGTCCACCCACCAGACGCGGGCCTCGCCCGCGCCGTCGTAGTGCTCGAACTCGCGCACCACGACGCCGCCGGCGAGGAAGGAGTCCTGCAGGCCGATCATCGCGGCGACCACGGCGCGCAGCCGCCCGGGGTCCTTCACGTCCGGGACGAAGCAGGCCTCGTCCCACTCGTGCTTGCGCGACTTGACGTAGTCCTTGACGACGCCGGGGCCGTCGCGCAGCGGCCGGACCAGCTCACCGAGGTCGCCGGGGTCCTGCCCCGGCTCCAGCGGCCGCCACACGCTGTGGGGCGTCAGGCCGGCGAAGGTGTCGTGCCAGCCGGGCAGCTCGTGCGCCCGCCGGTAGTCGTCGGGATGGGTGAGCAGCACGGTGCCCCGGCGTTTCAGGGCCTTGGCGAGCGCCGCGTACTCGCCGCTGGTCACCATCCAGCCGCGGTACCAGGCGGCGCCGAGATCGCGGGGCACGGCCCGCACCGCGGACTCGGCGTCACCGCGGCGCAGCGCGTCGTGGTCGATCAGGGCGATCTCGCCGTAGTGGTCCCGCACGGCACCCGCCTCGCGGGAGAAGTGGGGGTCAACGCGCCGGGGATGGAGCGGATCGACGCAGAAGAGGACGGTCAGCGTCATGATGGAACCCTCCGTGGACGGCGCCAGCGTACGGTGTCGCGGGCGCCGCGCGCACGGGGACGGCCCGGCGAATCGGCGCATCCGGCCATGATCGAACGAATGTTCGGTAAGCTGTGCTCCTGCACGCGACGTTATCCACAGACGCGCCAGGATCTCGAAACTGTCAGTGGCTCCTCGTAACGTCGCCTTCGCAACACCACACAGCCGGGCGAGAGCCACCAGGCAACGAATTGAAGGGGACCCAATGGCAGCCAACGACCGGGAGAAGGCTCTCGAGACCGCCCTCGCACAGATCGAGCGGCAGTTCGGCAAGGGCTCGGTCATGCGCATGGGCGAAGAGGCCCGCGTACCCGTCGAAGTGATCCCGACCGGCGCGATCGCGCTCGACATCGCGCTCGGCATCGGCGGCCTGCCCCGCGGCCGCGTGGTGGAGGTCTACGGGCCGGAGGGCTCGGGTAAGACCACCGTCGCGCTGCACGCGGTCGCCAGCGTCCAGAAGAAGGGCGGCATCGCGGCGTTCGTGGACGCCGAGCACGCGCTCGACCCCGAGTACGCCGCCAAGCTCGGCGTCGACATCGACGCGCTGCTGGTGTCGCAGCCCGACACCGGCGAGCAGGCGCTGGAGATCACCGACATGCTGATCCGCTCCGGCGCGATCGACATCGTCGTCATCGACTCCGTCGCCGCGCTGGTGCCGCGCGCCGAGATCGAGGGCGAGATGGGCGACAGCCACGTCGGCCTGCAGGCCCGCCTGATGTCGCAGGCGCTGCGCAAGCTGACCGGCGCGATCAACCAGACCAAGACCACCGCGATCTTCATCAACCAGCTGCGCGAGAAGGTCGGCGTCATGTTCGGCTCGCCGGAGACCACCACCGGTGGCCGCGCGCTGAAGTTCTACGCCTCGGTCCGCCTGGACGTGCGGCGCATCGAGACCCTCAAGGACGGCACCGAGGCGGTCGGCAACCGCGTCCGCGTCAAGGTCGTCAAGAACAAGATGGCCCCGCCCTTCCGGGTGGCGGACTTCGACCTGCTCTACGGCCACGGCATCTCCCGCGAGGGCGGCCTGATCGACCTCGGCGTGGAGCACGGCTTCGTCCGCAAGTCGGGCGCCTGGTACACCTACGACGGCGACCAGCTCGGCCAGGGCAAGGAGAACGCCCGCAACTTCCTCAAGGCCAACCCGGACATGGCCGACGGCATCGAGAAGAAGATCAAGGAGAAGCTCGGCATCGGCCCCAAGGTCGACAAGCCGGCCGAGGAGCCCGCCGCCGCGGCGCCCGACGCCGCCAAGCCGGCCACCCCGCCGGTCCCGGCCGTGGCCCCGGCCACCCGCCGCGGCGCCAAGGCGGCGGCCAAGCCCGGCGATTCCTGACCGGCATTCCGCCGTTCCGGGTGAATCCTGACGGCGGGTACGCGATGATCCCTTATGTGGGGCGGCGGCGCCCGACCCGGCACCGTTCGACCGGTGCCGGCTCTTTCCCGGTCGGCGCCGCCGCTCGCATGGGCCCGGAGGAGCGGACGGCCCGATGAGCGACGACCCCAAGCCCCCGCCCTGGGCATCGGACCACAACCCGTGGACCGACGCCCCGAAACCCCCTGCCCCCGCCGAAGAAGAACCGGCCGAGTGGACCCCCGCGTCCACCGGCCCCTTCGCCGACCTGGGCAAGCAGTCCCCAACCCCCCGCTGGCCCACCCCCGAGACCGCGGGCACCAACCCCTGGACCGACCAGCCGGCCCTACCGGCCGAACCCCAGGAAGAACACCCCCCGCCCAAACCCCGCCGCACCGCGAAACCCCCCAAGCTCGGCCAGACCACCCAGCCGACCGCCCCGTCCCCTAAAACCGCAGCGGCCGATACAGGGGCATACGCCCCTGACGCAGCCGACGCGAGCAGCGGTACCGAGGCGTCCGCCGGCATCGCCCAATCCGAGCCGCGCAGCACCCCTACCGCAGTCGAGTCGGACACAGAAACCACGCAGACCGCAGCGACCGACGACGCCGAGGTCACCGAAAAGCCCCCGCGCCGCCGCACCGCACGCACTGCGAAGCCAGCCGAGGACAGTCAGGCCGGCGGAGCGGAGGATCTTCTCCTCAAAGCCGCAGAAGCGGATGTGGGGACGCATGCCACTGGCGCGGCCGACGCGAGCAACACCGCGCCGACCGCCGACGGCACGCCGTCCGAGCCACACAGCACCCCCGCCACAGGCGAGGCGAGCGCAGAAACCGCGCAAGCCGCAGCGACCGACGACGCCGAGGTCACCGAAAAGCCCTCGCGCCGCCGCGTTACGCGCACTGCGAAGCCCACCAAGGATGGCCAGGCCACCCAGTCGGGCGCACCCTTCCCCAAAGCCGCAGAGGCCGCTGCGAAGACGCACGCCCCTGGCGCAGCCGACGCAAGCAGCGACACCGGCCCGGCCGTCGACGGCGCACCGTCCGCGCCGTGCAGCGCCCCTGCCCTAGGCGAAGCAGGTGTAGAGAACGTGCAGGGCGCAGTGGCCGGGGATGCCGTGGGCAACGCAAAGCCCTCGCGCCGCCGCGCTGGGAAGCGCATCGAAGACGGTCAGCGCAGCGAGCCGGATGCGTCCCTTCGCGAGGCGACGGCCGCCGACGCGTCGGAGTCGGGTAGGGAAGCGGCCGCTCGCACCGCTGGGGCGGGTGACGAGGAGAAACGCCGCACCGTCACACCCTTCGGCGAGGAGGCGCACGACAGCGCTGTCGCAAGCGAGGGCGCCGAGGGGGAGTTGCAGCGGCCTGCTGCGGTCTTCGAGGCGGCCGAGCAGGGCGACGGGCCGGGGACGTCCGGAGTCGTGGACGTTGATGCGCGCGGCAATGAGGGCGAGGTGGGCGCCTGGAGTGTGCCGGCGGCGAGCGGTGATGCCGAGGGTGTCGAAAAGCCCGCGCGGCGGCGTGCTGCGCCCGCCGAGGACGAGTCGTTCGGGGCGCGTGATGCCGGCGAGGCCGGAAGCGCGTCTGGGGATGCGGAGCGGCCGCGGCGGCGTGGGCAGGGGTTCGGGGGCCGGCGGAAGGGGCGCGGTTCCGGAGAGTGGGAGTCCGGGGGGCCGTTCGGGCGCGGTTCGGGGGAGCGGCGGGCGGAGAAGGCGCCTGCCGATCCGGAGGCCAAGGCGCGGGAGATCTGCCTGCGGATGCTGACCGGGTCGCCGCGGACGCGGGCGCAGCTCGCGGACGCGCTGCGGCGCAAGGAGATCCCCGACGACGTCGCCGAGCGGGTGCTCGGCAGGTTCACCGACGTGGGACTGATCGATGACGAGGCGTTCGCGCAGATGTGGGTGCAGTCGCGCCACGCCGGGCGCGGCCTTGCCAAGCGGGCCCTGGCCGCCGAACTACGGCAGCGGGGCGTGGACAACGAGATCGTCAAGGAGGCCGTGCACACTTTGGACGCCGACCAGGAGGAACAGACCGCGCGGGCGCTGATCGAGCGCAAGCTGCGGTCCACGCAGGGGCTGGACCCCGCCAAGCGGACGCGGCGGCTGGTGGGGGTGCTCGCACGCAAGGGGTACTCCGCCGGGCTGTCGTACCGCGTCGTGAAGGAGGCGCTCGCCGAGGAGGGGCAGGAGGCGGCCGAGGGCGACTGGGAGTGAGGCGCGGCGACACGCCGGGGTGACGCGCGATCCTGACGCGATGGTGACGGCGCGCTGACTCGCGGTGGCCGGGCGATGATGCAGGTGGGCCAGGGTGGGGTTCGGTAAGGAACTCCTCACGAGGGCGTTCGGTTAGTCCGGAATGCCAGGCGTTTGCTTGCTCATTACCTTCCCGCCGCTTACCGTAACGGCAGTGAGGAGTTACTCCGCGCACTGCGGATTGTCATACATCTGAGCATTTCGAGCAGCTGAGAGGTAGAGCGGCGACACCGCCTCGGCCGAGGGGCCGGTGGTCACCGGGCCCGCGTCGCGGCGCCCGGGTGATCGGCGTACCCGGTGGTCCGCAGGGGTGCGGGTAGATCCTCGCGTGGCAGGGCTCCGACTCCCACGGGGCCCATCGGCGAGGAAGGGTCTGCCTCATGATGAGCGTCCTGTTGGGTGCGGCGCTGCTGGTGACCCTGGTCGCTCTGGTCGTGCTGCTGGTCCGGCGGCCCGGCACCACGGCGCGGGAGGAGGCCGCGCGGGCGGCCGAGGAGATCCTCCTCCAGGCCAGGGCCGACGCCGAGGAGATGCTGCGCAAGGCCGACACGCGCGCCCAGGAGCTCCTCGGGGCGGCCCGCGAGGAGGCCGAGGAGGAGGCCAGGTCGCAGCGCGAGACCCTCGGCGCCCAGCGCGCCGAGCTGGAGCGCCGGGAGGAGCGGCTCGCCGAACGCGAGCAGCGGCTGGACCGCGAGGCGCGGCGGCTGGAGGAGTGGGCCGGGCGGCTCACCGGCACCGAGCGCGCCCTGGAGGAGCGCCGCGCCGAGATCGGGGAGCTGGCGGAGGAGCGCCGGCGGGTCCTGGAGCGGGCGGCGGGGCTCACCGCCGAGGACGCCAAGGGCGAGCTGGTCGCCGCCATCGAGAACCAGGCCAAGCGGGAGGCGATCCCGCTCACCCGGGAGATCGAGAACGCCGCGCGGGCCGAGGGCGACAAGCGCGCCCGCAAGATCGTGACGCTGGCCATCCAGCGGGTGGCCAGCGAGCAGACCGCCGAGTCGGTGGTGACGGTGCTGCACCTGCCCGGCGACGAGATGAAGGGCCGGATCATCGGCCGCGAGGGCCGCAACATCCGCTCCTTCGAGTCCACCACCGGCGTCAACCTGATCATCGACGACACGCCGGAGGCGGTGCTGCTCAGCTGCTTCGACCCGGTGCGCCGCGAGGTCGGCCGGCTGACGCTGGAGAAGCTGGTGCTGGACGGCCGCATCCACCCCCAGCGCATCGAGGAGATCTACGAGCGCAGCAAGCACGAGGTCGAGCAGCTGTGCGTGCGGGCCGGCGAGGACGCCCTGGTCGAGGTCGGCATCACCGACATGCACCCGGAGCTGATCGCGCTGCTCGGCCAGCTGAGGTACCGCACCTCCTACGGGCAGAACGTGCTGAAGCACCTGATCGAGTCGGCGCACCTGGCCGGGATCATGGCGAGCGAGCTGCGGCTGCCGGTCGAGCCGGCCAAGCGCTGCACGCTGCTGCACGACATCGGCAAGGCCCTCACCCACGAGGTGGAGGGCAGCCACGCGCTGATCGGCGCGGAGATCGCGCGCCGGTACGGCGAGCACGAGGACGTGGTGCACGCCATCGAGGCGCACCACAACGAGGTCGAGGTCCGCACCGTCGAGGCGGTGCTCACCCAGGCCGCCGACGCCATCAGCGGCAGCCGGCCCGGCGCCCGCCGCGAGTCGCTGGAGGCCTACGTCAAGCGGCTGGAGCGGCTGGAGGAGATCGCCCGCGAGAAGCACGAGGGCGTGGAGAAGGTCTTCGCCATGCAGGCCGGCCGGGAGATCCGGGTGATGGTCAAGCCCGACGCCGTCGACGACATCCAGGCCCAGGTGATCGCCCGCGACATCGCCAAGCAGGTCGAGGACGAGCTGACCTACCCGGGCCAGATCCGGGTGACGGTCGTGCGGGAGTCGCGCGCGACCGAGTTCGCCCGCTGACACACCGGGATAAATGATCATTCGGATTGTGACGGGGCGCTCGAGTCGGTAGTTTCGTGCGAATGCGAATGGGGCGCACGCGTTGGACGGTAGTGGCCGCGACTTCCACGGGGGTGGTCGTCGCGGGGGCAGGCGCGGTCCTGCTGGCCGGGAACCGGGCACAGGGGCATGTCGTCGGAGACATGTCGGCGGGGGTGCTGATCAGCGCCACCGACGCCGGTGAGACCGAGCGGTACTGGACCGACCGGCGGATGGGCGGCGCCACCCCGATCGACCAGCGGGCCGACGACGGCGTGCGGGCCGCGTCCGGCAGTGTCGCGCGGTCCAAGACCTTCGGCGGCATCCCGACGCTCGGCGCCCTGTTCTTCAACAACGGCGGCGGTGACCACTACTGCACCGCCAGCGTCGTGCACAGCGGGTCCCACAGCCTGATCCTGACCGCGGCGCACTGCCTGCACGGCGGCCGCGGCGGCCACTACGCGCGCAAGATCGCCTTCGTGCCCAAGTACGACCGGGGGCGGCGCCCCTACGGCGTCTGGACGGTCAAGTCGATGACCGTGCACCGCAACTGGGTGAGCAAGGGCGACGTCGACCTGGACTTCGGCTACGCCGCCCTGAACAAGCGCGGCGGCCGCACCATCGAGAAGGCGGTCGGCTACAACAAGCTGGCGATCAACCAGGGCACCGGCAAGTGGGTCAACATCGCCGGCTACCCCAAGATCGTGCACGACCGGCGGGACCACCCGATCTACTGCCGCACCAAGACCAAGCGCAAGAGCAAGTACCAGATCCGGATGGACTGCACCGGGTTCTACGGCGGCACGAGCGGCAGCCCCTGGCTGCTGAACTACAGCGGCCGCACCCACACCGGCTACATCAACGGCGTCATCGGCGGCTACCAGGGCGGCGGCAGCACCGCCTCCACCTCGTACTCGCCCTACTTCGACAGGGACGTCTACGACCTGCGCACCGCCGCCGACAAGCGCGCCTGACCGCGCGCCGCGCCCCGGGGGAGCCCCGGGGCGCGCCGGCGCCGGTCCAGCGGCGAGCCGCGCGGGCCTGGGCGCGGCACGGCTCAGCCGGCGGCCAGGTCGATCGGCTGCACCCCGCGCGGCTCGAAGCCGAGGGTCTGCCCGTAGAAGGCCAGTTCGGCCTCCAGGCAGGCGATGGTCGTCGCGGCCTTGCGGAAGCCGTGCGACTCGCCCTCGAACGTCAGGTAGGCGTAGGGCATCTTCTTGTCCGCGAGCGCGACGGCGAAGCGCTCGGACTGGTCCGGCGGCACCACCGGGTCGTCCAGCCCCTGCAGCAGCAGGACGGGGCAGGAGGCGTTGTCCGCGCGGTTCAGCGGGGACCGCTCCTCGTAGGCCCGCTCGAATCCGGGCAGCGGCCCGATCAGGCCGAACAGGTACTGCGACTCGAAGTCGTGCGTGGCGGCGGCGAAGCTCTGCAGGTCGCTGATGCCGAAGTAGGACGTGGCGGCCTTGAACAGGTCCGTCTGGGTGATCGCGGCGAGGGTGGTCCAGCCGCCGGCGCTGCCGCCCCGGATCGCCAGCCGCGCCGGGTCGGCGATGCCGCCGTCGACCAGGGCCTGCGCGGCCGCCACCGCGTCCTCCACGTCGACCACGCCCCACTGGCGGCGCAGCCGCTCGCGGTAGGCGCGGCCGTAGCCGGTGGACCCGCCGTAGTTGACGTCGATCACGCCGATGCCGCGGCTGGTGAAGTAGGCCCGCTCCAGGCTGAGCGTGCTGGACGCCCGGCTGGTCGGCCCGCCGTGCACGAACACCACGTACGGCGGCAGTTCGCCCTCGGGCCCGGCGGCCTCGGGGTTGGCCGGCGGGTGGACGTAGGCGTGCACCGGCCGCCCGAACGGGCCCTCCAGCCGTTCGGCGCGCGGCTTCGGCAGGTAGGCGACGTCGGGCACCTCGGCCAGCTCGCGGCGCAGTCCCTCGACGCGGCCGGTGGTGACGTCGACCCGCACCAGCGAGGGCGGCACGTCGGCGCCGCCCGCGATGCCGACGATGGTGGTGCCGTCGGCCGACAGCGCAAGCTGCCAGTCGTCGTAGGGGACGTCCAGGTCGGTGAGCTCCAGCGTCTCGGGGTCGTAGACGCCGAGACGCTGGTCGCCCTCGCCGTGCAGGACGGCCAGGCGCCCGTCGCCGAGCAGCGCGTAGGGCATCCCGCCGAGCTGCCAGAGCGGCCCGGCGAACTCCTCCTCGGCCGGGTAGAGCGCCTGCGCCGACTCGCCGTGCAGCCCGACCTCGTAGATGTTCCACCAGCCGGGCCAGTCGGAGATCACGTACAGGGCGCTGTCGCCGGCCCACAGCGGCGCGAGCGCCGACTCGGTGAGCCCGCCCTTGACGGTGCGGCCCGACTGCGGCACGACGGTGCGGCCGTCCTCCAGCGCGGCGACGCGCACCTCGGTGCCGTCCCAGGGCATCCGGGGGTGGCTCCACTGCACCCAGGCCAGGTGGCCGCCGCCCGGGGACGGCGCGGGGGAGGCGTAGAAGTGCGCGCCGGTGACCAGCTCGCGGATGGCCCCGGCGTCCTCGGCGGCGCTGCCGTCCAGCGGGACCGCGACGATGGCGCGCCGGATCCCGCCGTCGGGGGTGTGCCCCTCGCAGACGCACCAGATCTCGGTGCCGTCGGGCGACAGCACGTAGTCGGCGTAGCGCAGCCCGCCGGGCTCGGCGGGCTCGGGGGTGAGCGGCCGCGGTTTCGGATCGCCGGGATCCAGCCGGTGCAGCCGCTGGTCCTCGTAGTTGGAGAAGACGATCACATGGCCGTCGTCGGCCGGGACCGGCAGGTAGGAGCGGCCCCCGTACTCGTGCACCCGGGTCCGGGCGTCCCAGGGGGCCTGCAGCAGCTCGGTGCGTTGCCCGCCCTCAAGATGCATGACCGTGGTACGGCCGTCCTCCTCCGGACGGGACTCCTGCCACCACACGTCGGAACCCGACACGGTGGGAAAGGCGAGGCGCAGCCGGGCGCGGGCGACGTCGGCGGCGGAGATGGGGGAGGGCCAGGAGCCGTAGGGGAGGGTCGCGCGAGCGGTCATAACCGAATCGTCCCGCATACGGCGATCGGTTGGGGCCATGACGGGGCAGTTGACCTCGGAAAGATACAAGCCGCGGACCGGGGCGGGCTCAGCCGGCGGCGGAGATCGTCACCGCCGCCACATTTCCGGTGTTCCGGGCGCCGGTCAGCAGCCCGCCGACCTCCCGGACGGCGGCCCGTCCCGCGCGGCCCGCTCCGATCGTGCTGGCGGACGGACCGTAACCCAGCAGGTGGATCCGCGGGTCGGCGGCGACGGCCGTGCCGTCCATCGCGATGCCGCCGCCGGGGCCGCGCAGCCGGAGCGGCGCCAGATGGTCCAGCGCGGCGCGGAAGCCCGTCGCCCACAGGATCACGTCGGCGCGGACCTCGGCGCCGTCCGCCCACGCGACGCCGCCCGGGGTGACGCGCTCGAACATCGGCCGCCGGGCCAGCACCCCGCTCTCGCGGGCCGCGCGCACCTCATCGGTGACGGTGAGGCCGGTCACGCTGACGACGCTCGCCGGCGGCAGCCCCGCCCGGACCCGGTCGGCCACCCGCGCGACGGCCGCACGGCCCCGCTCGTGATCGAACGGGCCGTCCACCCACACCGGAGGCCGCCGCGTCACCCACGTCGTCTCTGCGGCCACCTCAGCGATCTCCAGCAGCGCCTGGACGCCCGAGGCGCCGCCGCCGACGACCACCACCCGCTTCCCGGCGAACTCCGTGGGCCCCTGGTAGTCCGCCGTGTGCAGATGCCGCCCGCCGAACGACTCCATCCCGGGGTAGTAGGGCCAGAACGGCCGCTCCCACGTCCCGGTCGCGTTGATCAGCGCCCGGACGGCGTACTCGCCTTCGGACGTCTCCAGCAGCAGCCGCCCGTCCGGCAGGTCCGACACCGCCATCACGTCCACCGGCCGGTGCACGTCCAGGTCGAAGGTCCGCTCATAGCGGGCGAAGTACTCCGAGACGACCTCCGAAGCAGGCCGGGACCCGTCAGGCTCGCCGAGCGGCATCCCGGGCAGATCGTGGATGCCGTGCGCCTTGCCGAGCGTCAGCGTCGGCCAGCGGTGCTGCCAGGCGCCCCCCGCGCGGGGAGCGTGGTCGAACATCACGAAGCCCAGTCCCGCCCGCCGCAGGAAGTACCCGGCCGACAGCCCCGCCTGCCCGGCCCCGATCACGGCCACGTCCACGTCGTACGTCACGCCCGCGCAAACCAGCGGGGGCGCCCCCGGATTCCCGGCGGCGCCCCCGTGTGGTGGACGAGACAGTGGCGGCTAGAACGCGGCGTTGCCCATCCCGGATTCGATCTGGGTGGGAGCCCCGGCCGCCATCGTCGGCGCCGAGCTCTTGCGGCTGCGGCGCGAGCGCCGCTCCAGTACCGTCGCGATGCGGCTGAGCGTCAGGTTGAGCAGGATGTAGATGACGCTGATGACGATCGCGGCCGGCAGCAGGTTGCCGTAGTTGGCCGGGATCTGCTTGAAGCCCTCGTTCAGCAGTTCCTCGTAGGCGATGATGTAGCCGAGCGCCGAGTCCTTCAACAGCACCACCAGCTGGCTGATGATCGCCGGCAGCATCGCCGTGGTGGCCTGCGGCACCAGGATCAGCCGCATCACCGCGTTCTTGCGCAGGCCGATGGCGTAGGCCGCCTCGGACTGGCCGCGCGGCAGCGACTGGATGCCGGACCGGAAGATCTCCGCCAGCACCGAGCCGTTGTAGAGCATCAGCCCGGCCACGACCGCGGTGAACGCGCTGATGTGCGGGGGCTCCCGGTTCAGGCCGGTCGCGATGGTGGCCGGGCCGGAGAAGATGAAGAAGATCAGCAGCAGCAGCGGGATCGCGCGGAAGAACTCCACCACGATCGCGCTCGGCACCCGCAACCAGGCGTGGTCCGACATCCGGCCGAGGCCGAAGACCACACCGAACAGCAGCGCCAGCACGGCGGCGACGACCGCGGCCTTCAGCGTGCCGCCGAGGCCGGGCAGGATGTACTTGGTCCAGGTGCTGCCCTCGACGAAGGGCTTCCACAGCCGGCCCTGGAACTGGTCCGCCTGGTCCAGCCGGTGGTAGATCGCGTACAGGATGCCGGCCACGACCACCACACCGAGGACGGTGAGGATCGCGTTGCGCCGCCGCGCCTTCGGCCCGGGCGCGTCGAACAGCACCGTGGGCTCGGCCTTGGGCCGCTTGGACTTCTTCTTGGGCGGCGTCGCACTGGTCAGCGTGGTCATCGGATCACCGCCAGCCGCTTGCTGAGGTGGCTGACCAGCAGGCCCGCGGGCAGCGTCAGCACCATGAACCCGGCGGCGAAGCCCAGGAAGATCGGCAAGGTCGCTCCGTAGTCCTCGAACATCTGCCTCATCTGCGCGGCGGCCTCGATATAGCCCGCCACCAGCACGACCGTCGAGTTCTTGATCATCGCGATCAGGACGCTGCCGAGCGGGGCGATGGACGCCCGGAACGCCTGCGGCAGGATCACCAGCCGCAGCGACTGGGTGAACGGCAGGCCGATCGCGCGCGCCGCCTCGGCCTGGCCGAGCGGCACGGTGTTGATGCCCGCGCGCAGCGACTCGCAGACGAACGCCGCGGTGTAGGCAGAGAACCCGAAGACCGCCAGCCAGAAGCTGTTGACCGACGTCTCGTCCGAAATATTGATCTTGAGGGTGTCGCTGAGCCCGAGGCTGCAGAACACCAGGATCAGCGTCAGCGGGGTGTTGCGAAAGGTGTTGACGTAGAACGTGCCGATGGCGCGCAGCACCGGCGTCGGCGAGACCCGCATCGCGACCAGCAGCGTGCCGAGGATCAGCGACAGCACGCCGGTGGTGGCCGACAGCCGGATGGTGGCCCAGAACGCCTCAAGTACCTTGTCGGACTCCTTGGCGAACGGACTGAAGTCGAAGAGAACGTCCCAGTTCATTGAGCTTCATCCTCTGGCGGAACGCCGGCGTGCCCGCACGGGCCCGCCGGCGTTCCGGGGAGACGGTGACAGGAGGCGATCAGCTGCAGCCCTGGGCGGGCGGCTGGGTGGCGTCGAACTTCAGGTTCGTCTTGCCGAACCACTTGTCCCACAGCTGCTTGGCGGTGCCGTCCTTGTACATGTCGGTGATGGCCTTGTTGACGGCCTCACAGCCCTTCTTGTCGCCCTTCTTCAGGCCGACGCCGTACTTCTCGTCGGTGAAGGGGGCGTTGACCAGCTTGAAGGCGGTGCCCTCGCGCTGGGCGTAACCGGCCAGGATCGTCGCGTCGGTGGAGACCGCGTCGACCGTGCCGCCCTTCAGCTTGGTGATGCAGTCCTCGTAGCCCTGCGCCGGCACCAGCTTGGCGGCGACCTTCTTCTCCTCGGTGACGCGCTTCCAGGAGTTGGAGCCCGACACCTGGCAGAGCTTCTTGCCCTTCAGGTCGTCCACGCTCTTGATGGCGCTGTCGTTGGCGCGCACCAGGATGTCCTGGTGGGTGATCACCCAGGGGCCGCCGAAGGTGACCTTGGGCAGCCGCTCGGGGGTGATCGAGTAGGTCGCCACGACCATGTCGACGGTGCCGTTGGCCAGGAACGACTCGCGGTTGGCGGACTTGGCCTCCTTGAAGGTGACCTTGGTCGCGCCGAGCTTCTTGGCGATGTAGTTCGCCACGTCGATGTCGATGCCCTGGTAACCCTGCGGGGTGTTCAGGCCCATCCCGGGCTGGTCGGCCTTGACGCCGACGATCAGCTCCTTCTTGCCGTCGACCGTGCTCTCCTTCTTGGCGCTGCAGCCGGACGCCACCATGGAGGTCGCGGCCAGCGCGGCGAGCGCAACCCCGAACTTGCGAACGAGCATCATTACTCTCCCTGTGCTGTTTAACGCCGGAGCCCCGCGGCTCAGTGCGAGAGGATCTTGGAAAGGAAGTCCTTGGCGCGGTCGGTTCGCGCGTTGGTGAAGAACTCCTCGGGCGTGCTCTCCTCGACCACCTGCCCGTCGGCCATGAAGACGACCTTCTGGGCGGCGCGCCGGGCGAAGCCCATCTCGTGGGTCACCACGATCATGGTCATGCCCTCCTGCGCCAGGCCCGTCATCACGTCGAGCACTTCCTTGACCATCTCGGGGTCCAGTGCCGACGTGGGCTCGTCGAAGAGCATCACCTTGGGCTTCATCGCGAGCGCGCGGGCGATGGCGGCGCGCTGCTGCTGGCCGCCCGACAACTGCGCGGGGAACTTCTGCGCCTGGGCGGCGATGCCGACCCGGTCCAGCAGCTCCATGGCGTGCTTCTCGGCCTCCTGCTTGCCCCGCTTGCGGACCTTGATCGGCCCGAGCGTGACGTTCTCCAGGATGGTCTTGTGGGCGAACAGGTTGAAGGACTGGAACACCATGCCCACATCGGCGCGGAGCCGGGCCAGTTCCTTGCCCTCGCTCGGGAGCTTCTTGCCGTCCAGCAGGATGGTGCCGCCGTCGATGGGCTCCAGCCGGTTGATCGACCGGCACAGGGTCGACTTGCCGCCGCCGGAGGGGCCGATCACCACGACGACCTCACCCCGGTTGATGGTGAGGTTGATGTCCTTGAGAACGTGCAGCTCGCCGAAGTGCTTGTTGACGTTCTCCAAGACCACCAGAGGCCCGCCCCCGGCCGGCGCCACCTCGTCATCCGCCACGTTGCCGATGTCCGTCATGGGCCCGGACTTTACGTCATCTCCATCACGCGGCAAGGTACGCGACGTTCCGATCAGGTCACAGAAGCCCACGTCGACAGGGGATTCAGGAGATCACGACGGCCGCGCGGCGCGGGTCGCGACGGGCGTGGCGCCCGGGGGGAACGATCTTGGGAGGGGCCGCGGGGGCGCACGGGGAGTGGTGCGCGACGCGTACCCTTGCACTGTCATGACTGCGACCGACGAGAGCGGCCCCCGCACGTACGAGATCCGTACCTACGGCTGCCAGATGAACGTCCACGACTCCGAGCGCCTGGCCGGGCTGCTGGAGGACGCCGGGTACGTCCGGGCCGGCGGTGCCGAGCCGGACGTGGTGGTGTTCAACACCTGCGCCGTGCGGGAGAACGCCGACAACCGCCTGTACGGCAACCTCGGCCATCTGCGGCCCGTCAAGGACGGCCACCCCGGCATGCAGATCGCGGTCGGCGGCTGCCTGGCGCAGAAGGACCGCGACACCATCGTCCAGCGCGCCCCCTGGGTCGACGTGGTGTTCGGCACGCACAACATCGGCGCGCTGCCGGCGCTGCTGGAGCGCTCGCGGGTGCAGGCCGAGGCGCAGGTGGAGATCGAGGAGTCCCTCGTCACCTTCCCCTCCACGCTGCCGACCCGCCGCGAGTCGCCCTACGCCGCGTGGGTGTCGATCTCGGTGGGCTGCAACAACACCTGCACGTTCTGCATCGTGCCCGCGCTGCGCGGCAAGGAGAAGGACCGCCGCCCCGGGGAGATCCTCGCCGAGATCGAGGCGCTGGTCGCCGACGGCGTCGTGGAGATCACCCTGCTCGGCCAGAACGTCAACGCCTACGGCAGCGGCTTCGGCGCGCTCGCCGCGGCCCCCGCCGAGGTCCGCGAGATGACCGCGGGCGGCCAGTCCGCGTTCGCCGGCCTGCTGCGGGCCTGCGGCGGCGTCGCGGGCCTGGAGCGGGTCCGGTTCACCTCGCCGCACCCCAAGGACTTCACCGACGACGTGATCGCGGCGATGGCCGAGACGCCGAACGTGACGCCCTCGCTGCACATGCCGCTGCAGTCCGGCTCGGACCGGGTGCTGAAGGCGATGCGCCGCTCCTACCGGCAGGACCGCTACCTCGGCATCATCGAGAAGGTGCGGGCCGCGATCCCGGACGCGGCGATCACCACCGACATCATCGTGGGCTTCCCCGGCGAGACCGAGGAGGACTTCGAGCAGACCCTGCACGTGGTCCGCGAGGCCCGGTTCGCCTCGGCGTTCACCTTCCAGTACTCCAAGCGCCCGGGCACCCCGGCCGCGACGATGGACGGCCAGATCCCCAAGCAGGTCGTGCAGGAGCGCTACGAGCGGCTGGTCGCGCTGCAGGAGGAGATCTCCTGGGCCGAGAACAAGCGCCAGCTCGGCCGCACGCTGGAGGTGCTGGTCGCCGAGGGCGAGGGCCGCAAGGACGAGGCCACGCGCCGGCTGTCGGGCCGCGCCGCCGACAACCGGCTGGTGCACTTCGCGGCCCCGGACGGGCCGGTGCGCCCCGGCGACATGGTGCCCGTCGTGGTCACCTACGCCGCGCCGCACCACCTGGTCGCCGACGAGCTCGCCGGGCCGGTCCGCCGCACCCGCGCGGGCGACGCCTGGGAGGCGCGCCAGGGCACGGCGAAGCCCGCCGTCGGGCTTGGGATGCCGTCCATCGGCCGTCCCGCGCAGCCCGCGGCGGCGTCGGCGGGCTGCGCCACCTGCCCGTAGCGCGCCGGCATCGGGCGTCCCGATGCCGGCCGCGCCGCCGGGTGCAGGCCGCCGGCTATGACGAGGGCTGACCGCCTTCCGGAGGCGGCGCCTGCGGATCGGGGGCGGTACGGCCCGCGTTGCCGCCCGTGTTGTTCTTGTCGATGTACTTGCCGGCCTGCTCCTGCGCCTTGTCCACCTTGTCGGCGTGCTTGCCGCCGGTGCGCTGGTCGAACATGTCGCCGGCCTTCTCGACGCCCTGCTTGGCCTTGTCGCCGTGCTGGCCGAGCATCTCCTTGACCTTGTCGACGAACGACATGTGCATCCCTCCATGCCCTGTCCGGCGGCGCCGTCCGTCCCGGGCGGCGCCCGTGCATTCGGCCCCTACCCAGATCCTTGCCACAATTAGCACGTGACCTCCAGAGACGTGATAGCCGTCGTCGGGCCGACCGCGGCCGGCAAGTCCGACCTCGCCGTGGAACTGGCCCTGCGCCTCGGCGGCGAGGCGGTCAACGCCGACTCCATGCAGCTGTACCGCGGCATGGACATCGGCACCGCCAAGCTGACGCCGGCCGAGATGCGCGGTGTCCCGCACCACCTGCTGGACATCTGGGACGTCTCCGTCACCGCGAGCGTCGCCGAGTACCAGCGGCTCAGCGAGGAGGCCTTCGCGGGCATCCGCGGCCGGGGGCACGTCCCGGTCCTGGTCGGCGGGTCCGGGCTGTACGTGCGGGCCGCCCTGGACCACATGGAGTTCCCCGGCACCGACCCGGCGGTGCGGGCGCGGCTGGAGGAGGAGCTGGCCGAGCACGGTTCGGGCGCCCTGCACCGGCGGCTGCGGGAGCTGGACCCCGCCGCCGCCGAGGCGATCCTGCCGAGCAACGGCCGCCGCGTCGTGCGCGCGCTGGAGGTCATCGAGATCTCCGGCCGCCCGTTCACCGCCACGCTGCCCGAGCACCGCTACCGCCACGACGCGGTGCAGATCGGGCTGAGCGTGCCGCGCCCCGAGCTGGACGAGCGGATCGCGCTGCGGGTCGAGCGGATGTGGGCGGCGGGCCTGGTCGAGGAGGTCCGCGAGCTGGACAAGGCGGGGCTGCGCGACGGCCTGACCGCCGGCCGCGCCCTCGGATACGCGCAGGTCCTGCGGTTCCTGGCGGGGGAGTGGACCGAGGAGCAGGCCAAGGAGGACACGGTCCGCACCACCCGCCGTTTCGCCCGCCGCCAGGAGTCGTGGTTCCGCCGCGACCCGCGCGTCGTCTGGCTGCCCTACGACGCGCCGGACCTGCTGGAGCAGGCAATACGATCGGCACATGCGGTTTGTTAAGGGGCACGGGACCGAGAACGACTTTGTGATCCTGCCGGACCCGGACGGCGGGCTGGATCTCACGCCGGAGCTGGTGGCGTGGCTGTGCGACCGGCGCGCCGGGATCGGCGGCGACGGCGTGCTGCGCGTGGTGCGCAGCAAGGCGGCCGGGCAGGACGAGGCCGCCGAGTGGTTCATGGACTACCGCAACGCCGACGGCAGCATCGCCGAGATGTGCGGCAACGGCATCCGCGTGTTCGCCCGCTACCTGGTCGACGCGGGCCTCGCCGAACCCGGCGAGTGGGACGTGGCCACCCGCGCCGGGCTGCGGGGGATCAGTGTCGGCGCCGCCGGTGACGTGCGGGTGGACATGGGCGCGCCGGTCCTCCTCGGGACGGGCGAGGCCGAGCTGGCGGGCCGCACGTTCGCCGGCCAGGGCGTGTCGACGGGCAACCCGCACCTGGCCTGCCCCGTCGACGAGCCGGTCGCGGGCCTGGACCTGTCCCGGGCGCCCGGTTTCGACGCGGCGATGTTCCCCGAGGGCGTCAACGTGGAGTTCTTCCGCTTCCTCGGCGACCGGCACGTGGAGATGCGGGTGTTCGAGCGCGGCTCGGGGGAGACGCGCTCGTGCGGCACCGGGACCGTCGCGGTCGCGGTGGCCGCGTCGCTGGCGTCCGGGGACGCCGTGCCCGCCGGCGAGTGGACCGTCGACGTGCCGGGCGGGCGCGTCACCGTCACCCTGGACGGCAGTACCAGCTATCTCAGCGGACCGGCTGTTCTGGTCGCCGAGGGAGACATTCGGCCGGGTGGCCGCCGATCCCGGTAGGGTCGGGACTACGGTCCCCTACCGCCGGGACCGCAAGAGGTTTAATTTTTGACGTGCACACCCTCTGGTGGAGAGGCCCGCCGGGTTCGGGATGGGAGCCCCGGATCCATGCGGCGCCTGAGGGCCGGTCGCGACCTTCTTGGCGGGGGGCGGCGGCCGGCCCTCCCACCACCAGCCTCAGCTAGTTGAGCGCCCCGGTCAGGGGCAGCCGGGCGCGGACGAGGGTGCCCCCCTCCGGAGCCGGCTCGACCGTGCAGGTCCCCCCGAGCTCGGCCGCCCGCTCGCGCATCGAGGACATCCCCACGCCCGACCGGGTCCGCTGCGGCAGCCCGATGCCGTCGTCGCGCACCGACACGTGCAGGTCGCCGTTCACGGTGAGCCGGACGACGGCGCGGTCGGCCTTGGCGTGCCGGTGCACGTTCGTCAGGGCCTCCTGGACGATCCGGTACGCCGCGACCTCGGCGGCGGCGGGCAGGCAGTCCAGCTCGCCCTCCACCCGCACGTCCACCTGCGGCCCGTCGCCGGACGCCACCACCCCGCCGAGCGCCTCGATCGCGCCGGTGAGGCCGAGGTCGTCCAGGGCCGGCGGGCGCAGGCCGTAGACCAGCTCGCGGATGTCGCCGATGGTCTGGCCCATGGTGGTGCGCAGGTGCTCCAGCAGCGGGTCCACCGCCGCCGGGTCGGTCTTCAGGGTGATGCGGGCGGCGTCGACCGTCATCGCCAGGCTGGCCAGGGTCGGGCCGAGCCCGTCGTGCAGGTCGCGGCGCAGGCGCCGCCGCTCCTCCTCGCGGGTGCGCAGGATGCGCTCGCGCGAGCGCTGCACGTCGAGCGCGAGCCGGGTCGAGCTGGCGAGCTCGGCGAGGTTGCGGGCCAGGATGCCGGCCAGCCGCGCGTCGGGGGTGCGGGTGACGCCGAAGATCAGCCGGCCGACCGGCTCGCTGTGCCAGACCAGGGGGATGAGCTGCGGCCGGTCGCCGAGCGCGCCGTCCTCGGCCGCCATCGTCTGCCCCTCGCGGTCCAGCACCTCGATGATCACGCCGTCGGCGTGCAGGGCGTGCCGGACCGTCGCGGCGGCGGCGGCGAGCGCGGCGGCGGGGTCGGAGATGGTCTGCAGCGTCCGGTTCAGCCGGTCGGCGATCCGGTACGGGTCGCGCTCGCCGTGCAGCAGCCGGTCCACCGCGCGCTGGAGCCGGCGCCGGGCCGGCTCGAACACCGCGCCCGCCGCGATCGCGCCCGCCAGCCCGGCGAGCTGGCCGTGGTCGGCCACCAGCGAGCTGACCGTCCCGACGAGCGCGAAGTACACGCCGGTGATGATGACGGCCAGGCCCGCGTAGACCAGGGTGCGGCTGATGACCAGGTCGATGTCGTACAGCCGGTAGCGGGTGATGGCGATCGCGATGCAGATCGGCACGGCGGCGATCGTGACATTGCGGATCGGGTCGCCGATCGGGGTGGACTCGCCCACGTAGATGATGGTCTGGGCCAGCACGCCGGGGTAGATGACCCAGGCGATCTGCCGCCGCACGTCCGAGGGCGCGCGCACGAACCGCACCACGACCGACACGAAGCCGAGCGCGAGCGTGGTCAGGATCGTCGCGGCGATCGGCCACGGGATGTCCTGGAAGGGGTAGACCGAGACGCCGTTGTGGAACCGGCGCGCGCCGGGGTCCACGGTCAGGTGCACGCAGACGATCACCGGCGCCGCGAAGGCGGCGGCCAGCACCGGCGCGAACCAGCGCGACACCAGCCGGCCGTCGGGAAAGACCAGCGGCAGCACCAGGGTGAGCGCGAAGGTGTCGACCGCCCACAGCCACTGGCCGAGCCAGAGGAAGGCCCCGGCGCCCGGGACGTGCCGGATCTGCATCCAGGGGCCGAGGTTCAGCGCCAGCACGTACAGGGCCGCGCTGAGGCCGGCGGTCAGCATCAGCCAGCCGACGCGCAGGCCGGGGCGGTGCCGGAGCAGCAGCGCGGCGACCGGCGTCCAGAACAGCGCGATGACGATCTCGGGATGCCACCAGACCAGCCGCCGTCCCGGCGGCACCCACAGTCCGAGGACCAGCGTGCCGACGACGGCGGTCACCGCGACCAGGGCGAGCGGCATGGCGGCCCGCCCGCCGGGGTGTGGCCGTTGCACCGTTCCCATGGGCTCTCCTGCGATCAAAGTAAATGAATGGTAAACGTCCTGGGGGCATGTCCTCGAACGAGCGGGGCGCCGGCCTCAGGACGGCGGGACTTCGGGCGGATGATCCTGGGCACCTCGGAACAGAACGGGCCTACGGGGGCCGGAGAGGCGGGACGGGGACATGCGCAGGGTGATGGGAGCGCTGGTCGCGGCCGGGATGGTCGTGCTGACCACGCCCGGGGTCGCGGCGGCGGACGGCAAGGAGGTGCCGCGCGCCACCAGGCTGGCCGCCCGGTCGCATCCGGCGGTGCAGCTCATCGTGACCAGGTACTCGGCCGAGCTGGTGGTCCCCTCGGTGGACCTCCGCAAGGACAACTTCGACCGGCTGACCCGCGAGGTCGCCCAGGACGTGGTGGCCGGTGAGATCCCCCGCGACAAGCTCAACATCGCCAAGGCGCTGATCGGCCGGATGGCCAAGGACGTCGACACCTACCTGAGGCCGGTCGGGCCCGACCGCACGGTCAAGGCGTCCACCGCCGGCACCTGCACCGGCTGGTGGGTCACCGGCGACGGCTACATGGTCACCGCCGCGCACTGCGTCAAGCCCGACGACAAGCAGATCGCCACCACCTTCGCCAAGCAGGCCCTCACCGACCTGGCCAAGGGGGACGCGGCCAACGTGCGGGCGCTGCTGAACGGGGTGCGCGCCGACGACGAGATCAAGCGGACCAGCGCCGCGATGTTCGCCACCTTCAACGCCCGCCACCTGAAGATGCGCGGGCTGACCCAGAGCACCAGCGTGCTGCAGAGCGTGCCTGGCGGCGGCGTCGACAAGAGCGCCAAGGAGCTGCCGGCCGAGGTCGTCGCGGCGGGGGAGAGCTACCCCGGCAAGGACGTGGCGGTGCTGAAGGTCGGCGGCCAGGCGAACCTGCCCACCCTGGGGCTCGGCGACGACCACGACGTGCAGGTCGGCAACACCCTGTACATCGACGGGTTCCCCGGCACGGTGACCAACAACGGGTCGCTGAGCGTGGACTCGCGGCTCCAGCCGGCCTTCACCCAGGGCCCCTACAACGCCCAGCGCGCCACGCAGGGCGGCGTGCCCTACTTCCAGACGCAGGCGCCCGCCTACGGCGGCAACTCCGGCGGCCCGGTGTTCGCCGACAACGGCAAGGTCGTCGGCATCCTCATCGCGGGCCTGAACACCGCCGACGGGCAGTCCGCGCAGAACGAGCAGCTCGTCCTGCCGGTCAGCATCGTCAAGGAGAAGCTGCGCGAGAAGAACGTGCAGCCGGTCGTCTCGCCCACGAGCAGGGCCTACAACGAGGCGCTGGACTCCTACCACCAGCACCACTACAAGGCCGCGGTGCCGAAGTTCAAGGAAGTGCAGAACCTCTACCCGGCCCACCCGTACGTGAGCAAGTACATCAGTGACGCGCAGAGCGCGATCACGGCCGGCAAGGACGAGACGCCCATGGGCGCCGGGACCCTGGTGGTGATCGCGGTGGTCGTGCTGGCGCCGGTCGCGGGCGTCGTGGTGGTCCTGCTGCTGGTGACGCGGCGCCGGCGCCGTCCCGCGGGTCCTCCCGGGGGCGGGTTCGGCGGACCGCAGGGGATGGGCCTGCCCTACCCGGGAGCGGCGCCCGCGCCGCAGGGCCTGCCGTCGCTGCCGCCGCCTCCCGGCCCGTCCGCGCCGGCCTCGCACACCCCGCCGGTCCCGCAGGGCGGTACGCCCCCGCCGTGGTGACGCGCGGGTGACACCTGACCGAACGGCCCGCCCGGTGCACGCACCGGGCGGGCCGTTCGCCGTGGTCAGACGGGAGCGGCGAGCGTGCTCTGCCGGGCCAGGGCGCGCACCCCGTGCCGCAGGTCCTCGGGGGTGACGTCGCCGATGAGCAGGTGCTGCAGCAGGAAGCCGGGCATCAGCCCGAACAGCGCCTTGGCGGCCGCCTCGGCGTCGGTGTCGGCGGGCAGCGCGCCCGCCTCGGCCAGCCGCCGGATGTACAGCGCCCACAGGTCGCGCATGGCGATGACGGTCTCGCGGACGTGCCCGCCGACCTCGGGGTCGTACAGGGCGAGCGCCCAGGCCTGCGGGGCGAGCCGGACGGGCCCGTCGTTCTCGGTCAGCTCCATCAGCCGGGCGCAGACGGTGCCGATCGTCTCGTCCAGGGGCGGGACGGGGTCCTGGTGGGCCAGCCTGGTCAGCAGGGCCCGCACGTCGCCGATCGTGGTGAGGGTGATCGCCTCGATGATGGCGTTCTTGCTGCGGAAGTAGCGGTAGACCGCGCCCGCCGACAGCCCCGACTCGGTGAAGATGTCCTGCATCGAGGTCTCGTGCAGGCCTTTGCGGATGAAGCAGACGCGGGCGGCGTCCAGGATCTGCTGCCGGCGGCGTTCCAGGTGCTCTTCGCTGACTCGGGGCATGACCCCAATCTAAAACGAACGCTCGTTCTTGACAACCGTGGCAGCCCGGTGCCACGCTGGGTCCAGTAAAGAGAACGAACATTCGCTTTTAGTGGAGGCTCCCCATGTCGTCTCCGATCGCCGGGCGCGCGCTCGGCGTCGCCCTCGCCGCCACCGTCCTGCAGCTGGTCATGGTCGTCGCGTTCGCCTGGCCCGCCGCCCGCGTCGCCCCGCGCGACCTGCCGATCGTCGTCGCCGGGCCGCAGTCCGCCGCCGTCGCCGAGCGGCTCCAGCACGCCCGCCCCGGCGCGTTCGAGATCACGGCCAAGCCCGACGAGGTCGCCGCCCGCGCCGCCCTCACCGGCCGCTCCGCCTACGGCGCCATCGTCACCACCCCGGCCGGGCCGAAGGTCCTGGTCGCCTCCGCGGCCTCGCCGCTGACCGCCCAGCTGCTCGGCCAGGTGGCCCAGCAGATGGCGGGGGAGCGGCCCGCGCCCGTCCAGGACGTCGTCGCGGCCGACCCCGACGACCCGCGCGGCACCGGGTTCGGCGCCCTCGCGCTGCCGCTGGTCATGTCCGGCATCGCCGCCGCGGTGCTGCTGACCCTGCTCATCTCGTCCCTGGCCTGGCGGGCCGCGGGCGTCGGCGCCTTCGCCCTCCTCGGCGGGCTCGCCGTGCCCGCGATCGCGCAGGGCTGGCTGTCGCTGCTGCCCGGCTCCTACCCCCCCCTCGCTGGCGCCGTCGCGCTGACGATCCTGTCGGTCACCGGCAGCATCGTCGGGCTGGCCGCCGCGGTCGGCCGGCCCGGCATCGGCATCGGCGCGCTGACGTTCCTGCTGCTCGGCAACCCGCTGTCGGCCGCCACCTCGGCGCCCGAGCTGCTGCCCCAGCCCTGGGGCGCGATCGGCCAGGCCCTGCCGCCCGGCGCCGCCGCCACGCTGCTGCGCTCGGTCGCCTTCTTCGACGGCGCCCGCGCGGGCGGCCCGCTGCTCGTCCTCGGCCTCTGGATCGCCGGCGCCGCCGCCCTGCTCGGCGTGGGCCTCGTCCGGGGCCGGGGCCGGGCGAAGGGCGCCCCCGCCCCCGAGCGGGAGCCGGCGCTGGCCTCCTAGCCCCAACGTCACCGTTGGGTCACGTTGGGTTGCGAGTTTCCTCGTTCTCCCCGCGCGTACCGTGAATGCTCAATAGCATTCCGTGACCGGCTCGCGCGCGGGGAGGGGGAGGATGGCGAGTTTCCTGCTACGCCGTCTGGTGAACCACGCCGTCCTCGTCGTCGTCGCCGCCAGCCTCGCCTACCTGCTGGCGGCCGCCGCGCTGAAGCCCCGCGCCAACTTCGAGGACCGCACCCCCCGTCCGCCCGCGGCGGTCGTCGAGGCCGAGCTGACCCGGCTCAACCTCAACGACCGCACCCCGCTGGCGGACCGCTACCGCGTCTGGGCCACCGGCGTCCTGCACGGCGACTTCGGCCGCACCTGGCAGGGCTCCCCCGTCAACGACGAGCTGTGGCGGCGGCTGCAGGTGAGCCTGCGGCTGCTCGTGCTCGGCGCGGTCGCCGGGTTCGCGCTCGGCGTCCTGCTCGGCGCCTGGGCGGCGATGAAGCGGCACCGGATGCCCGACCGCCTCATCACCCTCGGCTCCTACCTGCTGCTGGCCGTCCCGGTGTTCGTGCTGGCGATGCTGCTGCAGACCGCCGCCAAGCAGGTCAACGACGTCACCGGCCTGCAGGTCTTCGAATGGGTCGGCGAGTCCAGCCCCGGCGCCGCCGACGGCACGTTCGGCGCGCTCGGCGGCCTCGGCGACCGCGTCCGCCACCTGCTGCTGCCGACCGCCACCATCGCGCTGGCCCAGCTCGCCCTCTACAGCCGCTACCAGCGCAGCATGATGCTCGACGTCCTGGACGCCGACTTCGTGCGCACCGCCCGCGCCAAGGGCCTCCGCCGCCGCGACGCGCTGTTGCGGCACGGCCTGCGCACCGCGCTGATCCCCATGTGCACCTACTTCGCCTACACCAGCGGGCTGCTGCTGCTCGGCGCCATGTTCACCGAGAAGGTCTTCGGCTGGCACGGCCTCGGCGAGTGGCTGATCGACTCCATCACCCGCGGCGACGCCAACGTCGTCGCCGCGGTCGACTGCTTCGCCGCCGTCGCGGTGCTGCTGGCCGGCCTGGTCTCCGACGTCCTGTACGGCGTGCTGGACCCGCGGGTACGGGTGGGCGCCCGGTGAACCGCCGCACCCGCGCCGGGCTCGCGCTGCTCGCGGCGCTGTTCCTGCTCGCCTTCGCCGGCCCGCTGCTGTCCCCGTGGGGCTGGGACGACACCGACTTCGCCGCGTTCCGCGCGCCGCCGTCGGCCGAGCACTGGTTCGGCACCACCCAGAGCGGCCACGACGTGTTCGCCCTCACCCTGCGCGGCATGCGGCGCTCGCTGCTCATCGGGCTGCTCGTCGCGGTCCTGTCGACGGGCCTGGCCGCCCTCGTCGGGACCGTCGCGGGCTTCTGCGGCGGCTGGCCCGACCGCGCGCTGACCTTCGGCGTCGACCTGCTGCTGGTGCTGCCGTCGTTCCTGGTCGTGGCGGTGCTGTCGCCGGTGCTGCCGGGCGGCTGGCCGATGCTGGTGCTGCTGCTCGCGGGGTTCATGTGGATGGTGACCGCGCGGATGGTGCGGGCCATGACGATCTCCCTGAAGGAGCGCGAGTACGTGCTGGCCGCCCGCTTCCTCGGGGTGAGCGCCCCGCGCGTCATCGCCCGGCACATCCTGCCGCACCTGGCGTCGCTGCTGGCCGTGGACGCCGCGCTGAACGTCAGCGTCGCGATCCTGGCCGAGAGCGGCCTGTCCTACTTCGGGTTCGGGGTGCGGCCGCCCGACACCTCGCTCGGCACCGTGGTCGCCGACGCGCGCGGCAGCACCACCGCCTACCCGTGGCTGTTCGGGTTCGCCGCCGGGCTGCTGGTGCTGATCGTGCTCGCGGTCAACCTGCTCGGCGACGGCCTGCGCGACGCCCTGGACCCGGCGACCCGGCGGACGATGCCATGACCGTGCCCGAGCCCGTGCCGCCCCCGGTGCTGCATCCCGCGGCCGAACCCGTGCTCGAACCCGCGGCCGAGCCCGTGCTGGAGATCGCCGACCTGCACGTCACCTACGCGCCCGGGGTGCGCGCGGTGCGCGGCGTCGGGTTCGCGGTGCGGCGCGGCGAGGTCCTCGGCGTCGTCGGCGAGTCCGGGTCGGGCAAGACCGCCCTCGCCCTCGCCACGCTCGGGCTGCTGCCCGAGAGCGCGCGGGTGCGCGGCTCGGTCCGGCTGCGCGGCCGCGAGCTGCTCGGCCGCTCCGACGCCGAGCTGTCGCGGGTGCGCGGCAAGGACCTGGCGATGGTGTTCCAGGACCCGTTGTCGGCCCTCACCCCGGTGCACCAGATCGGCGACCAGATCGCCGAGACGATCCGGGTGCACGCCGGCGCCACCCGCGGCGCCGCCCGCGCCCGCGCGGTGGAGCTGATGGAGCTGGTCGGCATCCCGGGCGCGGCCCGGGTCGCGCGCGGCTACCCGCACGAGCTGTCGGGCGGCATGCGCCAGCGCGTGATGATCGCGATGGCCATCGCCAACGACCCCCTGGCCATCGTCGCCGACGAGCCGACCACCGCGCTGGACGTCACCGTGCAGGAGCAGGTGCTGGAGGTGCTGCGGGTCGCCAAGGAGGCCACCGGCGCCGCCATCGTGCTGATCACCCACGACCTCGGCGTCGTCGCCGGGTTCGCCGACCGCGTCATGGTCATGTACGCGGGCCGCGCGGTGGAGTCCGGCCCGGTGGGCGAGGTGTACCGGCGGCCCCGGATGCCCTACACGATCGGGCTGATGCGGTCGCTGCCGCGGCTGGACGGCGGCGCGGCCCGGGCGCTGCCGATGGAGGGCGCGCCCGCCACGACCGGCTGCCCCTTCGCGCCGCGCTGCCCCGTCGTGCTGCCGGCCTGCGCGCGGGGCGAGCCGCCGCCCGCCCCGGTCGGCCCGGCGGGCCACGTGGCCGCCTGCGTCAACACCGCCGCCACCGAGCGGCAGGACAGGGTGTTCCCCGACCCCGAGCCGGTGCTGCGCTCACCGCGCCCGCCGCGGCACGAGCGGCCGCCCGTGCTGGAGGTGACGGGCCTGGTCAAGCACCACCCGCGCTACCGGGGCACGCTCTACAAGCGGCGCGTCGGCGCGGTCCGCGCCGTCGACGGCATCAGCCTGGACGTGCGCGCCGGGGAGACCCTCGGCCTGGTCGGGGAGTCGGGCTGCGGCAAGACCAGCGCGCTGATGGAGATCCTGCGCCTCGGCACGCCGCAGCAGGGCCGCATCACGGTGTTCGGGCAGGACACCGCCGCGCTCACCGCCGCCCGCCGCAAGGCGCTGCGCCGCGACCTGCAGGTGGTGTTCCAGGACCCGTTCGCCTCCCTCGACCCCCGGATGCGGGTGGCGGCGATCCTCACCGAACCGCTCACCACTCATGGCGTGCGCAAGGCGCTCATCCCCGGCCGGGTCCAGGAGCTGCTGAAACTGGTCGGGCTGGAGCCCGAGCATGCCTCGCGCTACCCCCAGGACCTGTCGGGCGGGCAGCGCCAGCGCGTCGGCATCGCCCGCGCGCTGGCGCTGGAGCCGCGCCTGCTGCTGCTGGACGAGCCCGTCGCGGCGCTGGACGTGTCCGTCCAGGCCGGGGTGACCGAGCTGCTGGAGGAACTGCAGGCCCGGATGGGCCTGGCCTACCTGTTCGTCGCGCACGACCTGGCGGTCGTCCGGCAGATCGCCGACCGGGTCGCGGTGATGTACCACGGCCGGATCGTGGAGATCGGTTCGGTCGACGCCGTGTACGAGGCGCCCGCCCACCCCTACACGCGCGCGCTGCTGGACGCCGTCCCCTACCCCGATCCCGAGCGCGAGCGCCGCCGCCGCCGGACCCCGCTGGCCGGCGACCCGCCCGACCCGTCCGCACCCCCCGAAGGCTGCCGGTTCCGGCCGCGCTGCCCCCGCCACGCCGGCCTGGACGGCGAGCAGCGGCGGCTGTGCGCCGAGATCGACCCGGTGCTGCGCGCCGCCCCCGGCGGCCAGGACCAGCGGGCGGCCTGCCACTACCCCCAAGGGGAGACCCCGTGGTGGAAGTCGCCATGAGAACAGGGCCGATCGTCATGGCGGCGGTGCTGGCCGTCGCCGCCGCCGCATGCTCGGGCGGCGGCGGGGACAGCCCGTCGGCCGCCGGCCGGCTGCCCGCCTCCGACGTCAACCCGACGGCCCGCGACCGCATCCACTCCGGCGGCACCCTGCGCTGGCCCCTCCCGGAGTTCCCCGCGCAGTGGAACTTCCACCAGATCAACGGCAGCAGGGGCGTCGTCGACGTGGTCGTGCGGGGGCTGCTGCCGTTCCTGATGCGCGCCGACGCCAGAGGCGTCCCGCACCCGGTGCCCGAATACGTGGTGTCGGCGGAGGTGACCCGCACCAAGCCCAGGCAGGTCGTCACCTACCGGCTCAACAAGCGCGCGCGCTGGTCGGACGGCCGGCCGATCGGATACCGCGACTTCGCCGCGCAGGCGCACGCCCTGTCAGGCCGCGACCCGCGCTTCCAGGTCGCCAACGTCACCGGCTACCGGCAGATCGCCCGGGTCGAGCGCGGCCGCGCCGGCGAGGTCAAGGTGACCTTCGACCGCCCCTACGCCGACTGGCGCAGCCTGTTCAGCCCGCTGTACCCCGCCACGACCTGCGACGACCCCGCCGCCTTCAACAACGGCTGGCTGAACCGGCTGCCGGTCACCGCCGGGCCGTTCCAGGCCGGGCGGATCGACCAGGTCGCCAAGACCGTCACGATCGACCGCGACCCCGGCTGGTGGGGGCGGCCCGCCAAGCTCGACCGGATCGTGTTCCGCGCGATGGACTCCAGCGCGGCGCCGGGCGCGTTCGCCAACGGCGAGGTCGACCTGATGGACATCGGCACCGACGCGGGCGCGCTGCGCCGCGCCGCGGGCGTGCCCGGCGCGGTGATCCACCGCGCCGGCGGCCCCGACTGGCGGCACCTCACCCTGAACGCCGCCGGGCCGGTCCTGTCGGACCCGCGGGTGCGGCGCGCGGTGATGCTCGGCATCGACCGGCGCGCCATCGCCCGCTCCGGCCTCGCCGACCTCGGCTGGCCGGTGCAGACCCTCGGCAACCACTTCTTCGTCAACACCCAGGAGGGGTACGCCGACAACTCCGGCGGGCTCGGCCGCTACGACCCGCAGGCCGCCGGGCGGCTGCTGGACGAGGCGGGCTGGCCGCGCCGCGGCCGGTACCGGGCCCGCGGCGGCCGCACGCTCGCGCTGCGGTTCGTCGTGCCGTCGGGGGTGCCCGGCAGCAAGCAGGAGGGCGAGCTGACCCGGGCGCTGCTGGAGCGCGTCGGGATCCGGGTCGACATCCGGCCGGTGCCGACCGACGACCTGTTCGACCGCTACATCACGCCGGGCGACTTCGACATCGTCGCGTTCTCCTGGCTCGGCACCGCGTTCCCGCTGTCGTCGCTGCGGTCGGTGTTCGCCAAGCCGCACGGCGACCGGATCCAGCAGAACTACGCGCGGACCGGGACCGCCGCGATCGACGACGCGATGGACCGCGCGATCGGCGCGCTCGACCCGGCCCGGGCCCGGCGGCTGACCAACGAGGCCGACCGGCTCGTCTGGCAGGAGGCGACCGTGCTGCCCCTCTACCAGCGGCCGCAGATCGTGGCGACCCGCGCGGGCCTGGCCAACCTCGGCGCGGGCGGCTTCTCCGAGCCCGCCTACCAGGACATCGGCTTCACCGGCGTGGACGTGCCCTAGCGCCCCTTAGGGGAAGTCGAGCCCGACGCCCTTGCGGTCGCTGGTGAAACGCACGTTCCACACGTACAGCTTGATGTCGCCGGCGTCCAGGCCGCTCTGCACCGGCAGGTCGGTGGCGATCCGGACCAGGTAGGACGCGCCCGCCGGGATCATGGTGTCGGCGTCCTGCCGGACGGGCGGCTTGGAGCCGCCGAGCCGCGCGAGGATCTGGCTGTGGTTCGGCAGCGTGCACATGCTGCCGGGGATGCCCGGCTGCGGCATGCAGCGGTCGCGGGCGGCCGCGGGCACCTGGGCGGCCGGCACGAACAGGTCGGCGGGGTAGTCCAGCAGCACCGGGCGCTTCTGGTTGTTGGTGAGCACGTAGTCGGCGTAGGCGAACGTGGCGCCCGCGGTGGTGGCCTTGCTGGTCTTCAGCGGGTGCGCGTCGACGCCCGCCTTGACCGCGGCCAGCCCGTAGCCGTACCCCTCGGGGGTGTTGAACGACAGCACCGGCCCGGACCTGGGGGAGGGGGTGGTGCCGGGGGCGCCCGGCGCGACGCTCGCGCCGTCCTGCCCGGCCAGCACCGGCGAGCCCTTGTCCTCCTTGCCGTCGGGGCGCATCACCACGATGGCCCCGGCCACCGCGGCGATCCCGACGGCGCCGGTGAGCGCGCCGACGAGGCCGAGCCGGCCGGCGTTGCCCTGCTTGCGCCGGCGGCGGCTTCCTGACGAACGGTGGCGGTTGGACATGGTGGTTCCCGTGCTCCCTCGGGCCATCCCAGGCTGGTACACGTGGCCGGTCGGCGATCGCGTCCCGGCTGGGGGGGACGACACAATACAGGACAACCGTATCCGTTGCGGCGGGGGTGGCCGGCTGCCCGAAAAGGATGATCAAGCTGGGCGGATGCTACGGAGCATCGGTGATCAGGGCCCCCCGGCCGAGGCCCCGCAGCGAGGCGTCCAGCACCTCGGCGGTGTGCGCGACGGCGATCTCGGCGCCCTGCCGGCGCAGCGCGGTGGCGATCTGCATGGCGCAGCCGGGGTTGGCCGCGACCAGCAGTTCGGCGCCCGTTCCGCGCACATGCCCGGCCTTGCGGTCGCCCAGCTCGCCCGCCGCCTCGGGCTGCAGCAGGTTGTAGACGCCGGCTGATCCGCAGCACACGTCGGGGTCGGTGATCTCCCGGACGGTCAGCCCGGGGATGCCCGCCAGCAGCGCGCGCGGCTGGCTGCGCACGCCCTGCGCGTGGGCGAGGTGGCAGGCGTCGTGGTAGGCGACGGTGACCGGAAGTGGCCGCCGTTCCGCGCGGGGCCCGAGTTCCACGAGGTACTCGGCCAGGTCGCGGGTCCTGGCCGACAGCGCCTCGGCCCGGCGCGCCCAGGCGGGGTCGCCGGCGAGCAGCGCGGCGTACTCCTTCATCGACGAGCCGCAGCCCGCCGCGTTGACCACGATGACGTCGACGGCCTCGAACGCCTCGATGGTGCGGCGGGCGAACTCCTTGGCCTCGTCCTCGCGTCCCGAGTGCAGCGACAGCGCGCCGCAGCAGCCCTGCGTGCGGGGGATGACCACGTCGCAGCCCTCCAGGGCCAGCACGCGGGCGGTCGCGGCGTTCACGCCGGGGAAGAACTCACGCTGCACGCAGCCGGTCAGCATCCCGACAGTGGCGCGGCGGCCGCCGCGTGCGGCGACCCGTTCGGGCAGCCGGGGCGCCTTGCCGAGGGGCGGCGCGAGCCGTTCCATGGCGGCGAGCGAGGGGGAGATGCGCTCCAGCAGACCGGTACGGCGCACCAGCTCGTCCAAGCGCGCGCGCTGGTAGAGGCGGAGCGGCCCGCGTAGGGCGCGCAGCCGACGCGGGTAGGGGAACAGCGCGAAAATCGCCTCACGGAGCGCGCGCTCCCGCAGCGGGCGCGGATGCTCGCTTTCCACCTCGGCCCGGGTGTGCTCGATCAGCCGGTCGTACTGGACGCCGGACGGGCAGGCCGTCACACACGCCATGCAGCCGAGACAGGCGTCGAAGTGCCCGACCATCGATTCCGACAGCGGGGCGCCCTCGGCGTGCTGCTGCATCAGGTGGATGCGGCCGCGCGGGGAGTCCATCTCCTCGCCCCACAGCACGTAGGTGGGGCAGGTCGGCAGGCAGAACCCGCAGTGCACGCAGTCGCCGAGCAGTTTGGGCAGTTCCTCGTCCGAGGCGCTCATCAGATCCCTCCAACGAAGCGGCCGGGGGACAGCCGGTGCTCCGGATCGAACTGGTCCTTGACGCGCCGCATCAGCGACAGCGCCGGAATCGGGCCCCACACGTCCACGGCGTCCCGGATCTGCGCGGGCGCGCTCCGGACCACCGCCCCGCCGATGCGGCGTAGTGCCACGAGGAGATCGGCGACCTGCGCAGGGGTGGTCTCCCCGGCGAGGCCGACGTATCCGTGTCCGCACGCCGACCAGGTGAGGTTCGGCGCCGCCCGCAGGAAGTCGGGGAGCGCGGTGGGTTTGCCGGTCACCTCGATCAGGACGGCGCCCTCGGGATAGCGGCCCCACCACTCCGGCGCGGCGTCGCCGACCCGGGCGCCCTGGCCGAGGAGCGGGAGGACCTGCGCGGCGCGGCCGGTGGCGCCTTCGAGCAGGACGCCGACGGCGATGCCGTCCGGGATCGTCGCGCACTCGACGGCGCTCGGGGCGGCGGGGGAGTGCAGCACCGCCTGCACGGCCTCGTGCGCCGCGTCGGCATCGGCGTAGACGGCGGTGAGGTACTCGCGGACGGCCGGGACGGGGTGCAGCCGGAAGGCGGCCTCCACGATCAGCCCGAGGGTGCCGAAGGAGCCGCTGAACAGCCGCCCGAGGTCGTATCCGGCGACGTTCTTGACGACCTTGCCGCCCGAGCGGGCGATCTCCCCGTCCGCGCGCACGATGGTGAGGCCGATGACCAGGTCGCGGGGCGTCCCGTACAGGTGGCGCAGCGGCCCGGCGGCGCCGGTGGCGATCGTCCCGCCGACCGTCGCGGCGGGCAGCGGGGCGTCCAGGGCGAGGCGCTGGCCGCTTTCGGCGAGCACCGCGGCGAGGCGGTCCATCCGCAGGCCGGCCTGCACCTTCACCACCAGGTCGCCGGCGGCGTGCTCGACCACACGGTCCAGGTTCCGGGTGTCGACGAACAGGTCGCGCCGGGACGGCGGCGGCCCCCAGCCGAGCCGGCCGCCGCCGCCGCGCGCGATCACCGCCAGGCCGTGCTCGGCGGCGACGCGCAGCACGGCCGCGGCCTCCTCGACCGACGCGGGCGCCGCCACCAGGGCGTCGCCGGACGCGGCGGGCCGCACATCGGCGCAGACCGCTTCCAGGGCCTTCATCAGAACAGGTCCGCCTTTCCCTGCTCGACCAGCGGATGCACGCCCTTGCGGACGCCGGGCACCTCGCCGCACAGCCGCGGCGTCGGGAAGATCTTGCCGGGGTTGCACAGCCCGGCCGGGTCGAAGCCGCACCGCACCATCTGCATGGTGTCCAGGTCGGCCGCGGTGAACATGCGCGGCATGTAGCGGGCCTTGTCCACGCCGACGCCGTGCTCGCCGGTGATCGACCCGCCGTGCTCGATGCACAGGTCCAGGATGGCGCCGGAGACCCCCTCGGCCCGCTCGGCGGCGCCCGGCTCGGCGTCGTCGAACAGCACCAGGGGGTGCAGGTTGCCGTCGCCGGCGTGGAAGACGTTGGCGACGCGCACGCCCGACTCGGCCGACAGCTCGTCGATGCGGGCGAGCACCCGGGGCAGGGAGGTGCGCGGGATGACGCCGTCCTGCACCAGGTAGGCGGGGCTGATCCGGCCGACGGCGGCGAACGCGGACTTGCGGCCCTTCCAGATCAGCGCGCGGGCGGCGTCGTCGGCGGCGACCCGGATCTCGAACGCGCCGGCCTCCTCGCACAGGGCCTTGACCTGCGCGAACTGGTGCTCGACCTCGGCCTGCGGGCCGTCCAGTTCCACGATCAGCACCGCGCCCGCGCCCGGCGGGTAGCCGCACGCCACCGACGCCTCGGCGGCCTCGATGGACAGCGCGTCCATCATCTCGATCGCGGCGGGCACCACCCCGGCCGCGATGATCGCCGACACCGCGGTGCCGCCGCCCTCGATGGAGCCGAACGCCGCCAGCAGCGTCTGCACGGTCTGCGGCACGCGGGTCAGCCGCACCGTGACCTTGGTGGCGATGCCGAGCGTGCCCTCGGCGCCGACGAACACCCCGAGCAGGTCGTAGCCGGGGCCGTCCGCGGACAGCTCCACCACCTCCCCGTCAGGGGTGACGACCTCGCAGGACAGCACGTGGTGCGCGGTGAAGCCGTACTTCAGGCAGTGCGCGCCGCCGGAGTTCTCCGCCACGTTCCCGCCGACCGAGCAGATCTGCTGGCTGGAGGGGTCGGGCGCGAAGTAGTAGCCGTGCGGGCGGACCGCCCGCGTCACGTCCAGGTTGATCACGCCGGGCTCGACCACCGCCCGCTGGTTCGCGATGTCGATCTCCAGGATGCGGCGCAGCCGGGAGGTGACGATCAGCACCCCGTCGGTGCGCGGCAGCGCCCCGCCCGACAGGCCGGTGCCCGAGCCGCGCGCCACGTAGGGCACGCCGGCCGCGACGCACGCCCGGACGATCTGCGCGATCTGCGCGCCGTCGTCCGGCAGCACGACGAGGGCGGGCCGGGCGCGGTGGTTGGTGAGCCCGTCGCACTCGTAGGTGCGCAGCCGGACGGGGTCGGTGATGACCGCGTCCGGGCCGAGCAGCACGGCGAGACGTTCCGCCAGGCGGGTCACTTTCTCGGTCATGTCACCACTTTTCCATGCCGGGGGGCTGGAACACAGGGACGCCGGCCGCCCGTTGCCCACGGGCGGCCGGCGCGCTGACCTGGGGTTACGCGGCCTGAGCGACGACCGTGCTACGGCATCGTCTCGTACGCCGGGGTGGTCAGGAACTCGGAGTACTCGTCGGCGAGCGTGACCTGCTTGAACAGCGCCACGGCCTGCTCGTAGCGGGGCTCGTTGTAGGCGTCGCCCAGCTCGGCGCGGATCTTGGCGAGCTCCTCGTCCAGCAGCTCGGCCACCCACTCCTTGGTGATCTTCTGCCCCTCCTTGGTGGAGACGCCGTTGTAGATCCACTGCCACACCTGGGACCGGGAGATCTCGGCGGTGGCGGCGTCCTCCATCAGGTTGTGGATGGCGACCGCGCCCGAGCCGTTCAGCCACGCGGCCAGGTAGCGCAGCGCGACGTCGATGTTGCCGCGCAGGCCCGCCTCGGTGATGTCGCCGGGGGTGGCGGCCACGTTCAGCAGGTCCGACGCCGCGACCTTGACGTCCTCGCGGAGGCGGTCGCGCTGGTTCGGCTTGTCGCCGAGCACGCCGTCGAAGACCTCGCGGCAGATCGGGACCAGGTCGGGGTGGGCGACCCAGGAGCCGTCGAAGCCGTCGCCGGACTCGCGGGTCTTGTCGGCCCGCACCTTCTCCAGTGCGACCTTGTTGACCTCGGCGTCCTTGCGGGAGGGGATGAAGGCCGCCATGCCGCCGATCGCGTGCGCGCCGCGCTTGTGGCAGGTGCGCACCAGCAGCTCGGTGTAGGCCCGCATGAACGGCGCGGTCATCGTGATCGCGTTGCGCTCGGGCAGGATGAACTCCTCGCCGCGGTCGCGGAACTTCTTGATGACCGAGAACAGGTAGTCCCAGCGGCCGGCGTTCAGGCCCGCGGAGTGGTCGCGCAGCTCGTAGAGGATCTCCTCCATCTCGAACGCGGCCGGGATCGTCTCGATCAGGACGGTGGCGCGGATGGTGCCGCGCGGGATCTCCAGCTCGTCCTGCGCCAGGTTGAAGGCGTCGTTCCACAGACGCGCCTCCAGGTGGCTCTCCATCTTCGGCAGGTAGAAGTAGGGGCCCTTGCCCTTGTCCAGCTGGCGGCGGGCGCAGTGGAACAGGTAGAGGCCGAAGTCGAACAGCGAGCCCGACATCGGCTCACCGTCGACCAGCAGGTGCTTCTCCTCCATGTGCCAGCCGCGCGGGCGCACGACGATCGTCGCCAGCTCCTCGTCGGCCTTCAGCGCGTAGGACTTGCCGGTCCGCTCGTCGGTGAAGTCGATGGTGCGGTCGAGGGCGTCGCGCAGGCTGAGCTGGCCCTCGATCATGTTGTTCCACAGCGGGGTGTTGGCGTCCTCGAAGTCGGCCAGCCAGACCTTGGCGCCCGAGTTGAGGGCGTTGATGGTCATCTTGCGGTCGGTCGGGCCGGTGATCTCGACGCGGCGGTCCTCCAAGCCGCGGCCGGCCTCGGCCACCCGCCAGGAGTCGTCGGCGCGGACGCCGGCGGTCTCGGGCAGGAAGTCCAGCGTGCCGCCGGCCGACAGGCGCTGCTGGCGCTCCTCGCGCGCCTTCAGCAGCTCCTTGCGGCGGCCGCCGAACTCGCGCTGCAGGGAGGCCAGCAGGCTCAGCGCCTCAGGGGTCAGGATCTCGTCGTACCGCTCGTTGAGAGGACCGGTGATCTCGATGCCTTCGAGTGCAGCCATCTGGCCCGCCCTTTCGTATCGTGAAATTCCACTTCTGTTACGTGGAGACGCTACTCGCCGGTACTGACCCGGGTCAAAGCGGGGTCCGGTGGTCTCGGCCACCCCGCGGACCCCGTCCCGGACGTCCGCCGCCCTGGTCATGAGGGGTGGGCCGTCTCCTTCCGGGCATGCCCCGGCGCGCGGGTGATAATCGAATGACCCCAGGTCGTGCGCGTGAGACGATCGCCCGGGAAGACAGAGCCGCGCTGCGGCGTTCTACAGAGGACATATGACTCAATCTTTCTCTGAAGACCACACCACGGACCGCTACGAGGCCGAGCCGCTCACCGGGGAGCTCGATCTCGAGGACCGCCGCGCACTACGCCGCGTCGCGGGGCTGTCCACCGAACTGACCGACGTCACCGAGGTCGAGTACCGCGCGCTGCGGCTCGAGCGGGTCGTCCTGGTCGGCGTCTGGACCGAGGGCACGGCCGAGATGGCCGACAACTCGCTGCGCGAGCTGGCCCTGCTCGCCGAGACCGCCGGCTCGGAGGTGCTGGAGGGGCTCACCCAGCGCCGCAGCCGCCCCGACCCGGCCACCTACATCGGCTCGGGCAAGGCCGAGGAGCTGCGCGACGTCGTCATCTCCACCGGCGCCGACACCGTCATCTGCGACGGCGAGCTGGCCCCCGGCCAGCTGCGGCACCTGGAGGAGATCGTCAAGGTCAAGGTCATCGACCGGACCGCGCTGATCCTGGACATCTTCGCCCAGCACGCCAAGAGCCGCGAGGGCAAGGCCCAGGTCGAGCTGGCCCAGCTCAACTACCTGCTGCCGCGGCTGCGCGGCTGGGGCGGCAACCTGTCGCGCCAGGTCGGCGGCCGGGCCGCGGGCGGCGTCGGCATCGGCGGCCGCGGCCCCGGTGAGACCAAGATCGAACTGGACCGGCGCCGGATCCGCACCCGGATGGCCAAGCTGCGCCGGCAGATCGCCGAGATGTCCAAGGCCCGCACCACCTCGCGCGGCGAGCGCCGCCGCAACGAGGTCCCGGCCGTGGCCATCGCCGGCTACACCAACGCCGGCAAGTCCTCGCTGCTGAACCGGCTCACCGGCGCCGGCGTCCTGGTGGAGAACGCGCTGTTCGCCACGCTGGACCCGACCGTGCGGCGGGCCGAGACGCCGAGCGGCCGCGCCTACACCCTGGCCGACACCGTCGGGTTCGTCCGGCACCTGCCGCACCAGCTGGTGGAGGCGTTCCGCTCCACCCTGGAGGAGGTCACCGACGCCGGCCTGGTGCTGCACGTGGTGGACGCCTCCGACCCCGACCCCGAGGCGCAGCTGGCCGCCGTCCGCGAGGTGTTCCGCGAGATCGGCGCCGACAGGCTGCCCGAGCTGGTGGTCATCAACAAGGCCGACGCGGCCGACGACCTGACCCTCGCCCGGCTGCAGCGGCGCGAGCCGAACAGCGTGGTGGTGTCGGCGAAGACCGGCGCCGGCATCGACGGGCTGCGCGCGGCGATCGAGGAGCGGCTGCCGGGCCTGGAGCGCGAGATGCGCGTGCTGCTGCCCTACGGGCGCGGCGACCTGGTCACCCGCGTGCACGAGCGCGGCGAGGTCCTGGAGCAGGAGCACGTCGCGGCGGGCACGGTGCTGCGCGCGCGCGTCCCGGTGGACCTGGTGGACGAGCTGGAGACCTTCGAGGATCTGGCCCGCACGCACTGACCTCCCGGGCCGGGGCGGCGCGCCCCGGCCCGGAGGCGGTCGCCGAACGGTGACAGCTTTTCGATTCCGCTTGACGGGACGCCCGGATTCCGTACGGTCGTATCACCAAGGGGCGGGTGATGACTGTCGATGTTCAGCGAGCGGATATTCACCGGATATCGGGAGAACTGCGGTCTTTGTCGGATTGACGGGCTGCGATGACCTGGGTGAACGTGCATATGCGCGTGCATCGGCATGCCCTTCCGGTGGGAACCTTTCCGCCGGCCCCCGCGTTCCCCCGCCAGAGGTTGTCGGGCGGGCCTTCAGTGCACTACCGTGACGAAACCGATATCTCCGGTCTCGTTGCTCGTGGTGGTCATCCGGCCACCCGTCCCCCCAGCGGAGAGCCGCCGGCACCCAGTCGGCGTCCCGGTTCGAGAGCAGGTGGCCCCCTCCATGGCGTCCGGTACAGCGCCGTACGGCGCATTGCCCCTTCCCGGTCGGTGACCCTATGACGGTACGGCTGTTGACGAACATCGGCAGGCTCTGGACGGGCACCGACGTCTGCAGCAACGCCGCCGTCCTCATCCACGACGACCGGATCGTCTGGGCGGGCCCGGCGTCGGACCTGCCGCAGAGCGTCCCCGGCATCATCGACGACATCGTCGACGTCGACCACGTGGAGAACCTCGGCGGCGGCCTGGTCACCCCCGGGCTCATCGACGCCCACTCCCACCCCGTCTACGCGGGCAACCGCTGGGCCGAGCTCGCCATGCGCACCAGCGGCTCGTCCCACTCGGCCATCACCGCGGCGGGCGGCGGCGTCAACTCCACCGTCACCGTGACCCGCGGCACCGACCCCTGGACGCTGTGCAACGGCGTCCGCGAGCGGCTGCGGCAGTGGATCCTGGCCGGCACCACCACCGTGGAGGCCAAGACCGGCTACCACCTGACCCGCGACGGCGAGCTCGCCGACATCCGGATGCTGCGCTCGCTGGAGGGCGAGCCGTCGATGCCGCGCATCCACGCCACCTTCCTGGCCGCGCACATCCTGCCGCCGGAGTTCTTCGGCCGCCGCCGCGACTACATCGAGGCCGTCCGCCTGTGGGCCGGCGACGCCGCCGCCGCGGGCGCCGACTCCATCGACGTCTACTGCGACGAGGGCCACTTCACCGCCGAGGAGGCCCGCGTCCTGCTGCTCACCGGCAAGCGCGCCGGGCTGAAGGCGCGCATGCACGCCTGCGCCAACGAGCGCATCGGCGCGGCCCAGGTCGCCGCCGAGGTCGGCTGCGCCTCGGCCGACCTGCTCACCCAGGCCAACGACGACGACATCAAGGCCCTCGCGCACGCCGGCGTCACCGCCACGGTCTGCCCCGGCAGCGCGCTGAACAGCTCCCGGCCGCCCGCCCCGGTCCGCTCCATGCTGGAGCGCGGCGTGACCGTCGCGCTCGGCACCGACCACAACCCCGGCCAGTGCGGCATCACCTCGATGCCGCTGGTCATCGGCCTGGCGGTGGCGATGTACGGACTGTCGGTCACCGAGGCCCTGCGCGCGGCCACCCTCGGCGGCGCCGCCGCGCTGCGCGTCGGCGACCGCGGCTCGCTGGCGCCGGGCATGCGCGCCGACATCGTCCTGTGGGACGCCGACCACGAGGGCGCGTTCGCCTGGGCGTTCGGGCTGCGGGCCCTGCGCGTCTGGCGCGGCGGCGTGCCCGTCCAGCCCTGACCCCGCACCGTCCCGGCGCGACCGACAGCGAGGAGCACCCTCCCCCCATGGCCAGTGCGGTCGCCGTCGTCACCGATTCCACCGCCTACCTGCCGCCGGGTCTCGCCGAACGCCACGGGGTGACGGTCGTCCCGCTGCAGATCATGATCGGCGGGACGGTCCGCGACGAGGGGGCCACCACCGCCGCCGAGACCGCCGCGGCCCTCAAGGAGTGGCGCCCGGTCACCACCTCCCGGCCGGCGCCCGAGCGGTTCGCCGCGGCCTACGCCGCGGCCGCCGCCGCGGGCGCGTCCGCGATCGTCTCGGTGCACCTGTCGGCCGAGATGTCGGGCACCGCCCAGGCGGCGCGGCTGGCCGCCGGATCGGCGCCGGTGCCGGTGCACATCGTCGACTCGGGGACGATCGGCCTCGGTCTCGGCTTCGCCGCCCTGTCCGCGGCCGCCGCCGCGCTCGCCGGCGGCACCGCCGAGGAGGCCGTCGCCGCCGCGAACCGGCGCGCCGACGAGTCGCGCTCGCTGTTCTACGTCGACACCCTGGAGCACCTGCGGCGCGGCGGCCGCATCGGCGCCGCGGCGACCCTGCTCGGCTCGGCCCTGATGGTCAAGCCGCTGCTCGGCATCGCCGACGGCAAGATCACCCCGCTGGAGAAGGTGCGCACCTCCTCCCGGGCCCTGGCCCGCCTGGAGGAGCTCGCGGTCGCCGAGGCCGGCACCCGCCGGGTGGACCTGGGGGTCCAGCACCTGGCGGCGGCGTCGCGCGCCGAGGCCCTGGCGGCCCGGCTGCGCGAACGCATCCCGGACGTCGAGGACGTCTACGTCGGCGAGGTCGGCCCCGTCATCGGCGCCCACGTCGGCCCGGGCATGATCGGCGTGGTCGTCGCACCCCAGCTCGGCTGAGTTATCCACAGTTCCGCGCACCCCTACCGCCCCCCGCGCCCCGCTCCCTACCGTCGGTGACATGAAGCTCACCGACCGGCTGCGCCAGCCGGCCACCTTCGGCGCCCCGCCCTCGGTCCGCCTGCGCTCGGGCCCCGAACCGCCGGGCAGGGAACGCCCGCCGAGCATCCGCGCCCTGGTGGCCGTGGCACTGGTCGCGGTCGTCGCCGGGGCGGCCTACCTGTGGCAGGCCCGCCCCCGCCCCGAACCCGTGCCCGCCGCCCCGGTCCGGCTCTCGGCCTCCGACACCGCGCCGTCCGCCGCCCCGTCCCCGGGCGGCACGCTCCTGGTCCACGTCCTCGGCAAGGTCAGGCGCCCGGGCGTGATCACCCTCCCGGCGGGCTCCCGCGTCACCGACGCCATCAAGGCGGCCGGCGGAGTGCGCCCGCACGCCGGTACCGGCGAGCTGAACCTGGCCCGCAGGCTGGTGGACGGCGAGCAGATCCCGGTCGGCGTCGCGGGAGCCCAGGGCCCGCCGCCCACCGCCCCCGGCTCGCCGGCGGCGCCCGGCGGAACACCCGTGGACCTCAACACGGCCACCCTGGAGCAACTGGACCAGCTGCCGGGCGTCGGCCCCGTCCTCGCCCAGCGCATCCTCGACCACCGCACCCAGCACGGCGCGTTCCGCTCGGTCGACCAGCTCCAGGAGGTCACCGGCATCGGCGCTCGCCGCCTGGCCGACCTGAAACCTCTGCTCCGCGTATGAACACCGTCCCGGAAAAGGAGCGCCCACCCCACGACCTGCGCCTGGTCCCGTCCGCCCTGGCGGTATGGCTGTCGGCCGTCCTGACCCTGGGCACCCCGCCGACCGTCACCTACTTCCTGTCAGCCGTCCTGGCCCTCATGGCCGCGGTACTCCTTCTACCTCGCCGCCGAGCCTCTGGCCACACTCGAAGAGCTCGCACTGCGGAACCCCTCCGCCCTACCCGAGCCCCCGGAACCCCGCGGGGGATCCACGACGTGGAAGGACTCGGGGGACGTGATGTGCGGGGAGGCGGGAGTGGCCGGGGGGTGGTGCAGCGGGTTCGGACGATCGTGCGGCGGTGGGAGGTGGAGCGGGTTCTCGGGGGTGGGGCGGCGGGGCGGGTGGTGGTGGGGGTGGCGCTGGCGTGTGCGGCCGCGTCGGCGGGCGGGACCGGGCTGCGGATGTCGGCCGTGGGGAACGGGCCCGTCCGGGAATTGGCGCGGCACAGCGGGCGGGCCGTCGCCGAGGCGGTGGTGACCGGGGACCCGCAGGTGCGGCGCGGGGGCGGGCGGCCGATGGTCATCGTCCGGGCGCGGGCGGTGCTGGTGACCGAGCACGGGCGGCGGATCCGGGTGCGGGTGCCGGTGCTGCTGATCGCGGCCGACCCGCGGTGGGGCGACCTGGTCCCCAGCCGGCGGGTGCGGTTCAGCGGACGGTTCGAGGCGCCGCGCGGCGCCGGGTTGCTGGGGGCGGTCGTGCTGGTGCGCGGGCCGCCGGCCGTGCTCGGGCCGCCGTCGGCGGTGCAGCGGGCCGCCGGGCGGGTGCGGTCCCGGCTGCGGCAGGCGGTCCGGCACCTGCCGCCGGCACAGCGGGGGGTGCTGCCCGGCATGGTCGTCGGGGACACCTCGCGGCTGGACCCGGACCTGGCCGAGGACTTCCGCGTCGCGGGCCTCACCCATCTGCTCGTGGTGTCGGGCGCCAACCTGGCGATCGTCATCGGGGCGGTGCTCGGCCTGTGCCGGTGCGCCGGGCTGGGCCGGCGGTACGCGCCGCCGCTCGCGGCCGTCGCGGTGCTGGTGTTCGTCGTCATCGCGCGGCCCGAGCCCAGCGTGCTGCGGGCCACGGTGATGGGGATGATCGGGCTGCTGGCGTTCTTCAGCGGGCGGCCCCGGCAGGGCGTGCCCGCACTCGGCGCCGCCGTCCTGCTGCTGGTGCTGATCGACCCGGCGCTGGCGCGCTCCTACGGGTTCGCGCTGTCGGTGCTGGCCACCGCCGGGCTGCTGCTGCTCGCGCCGCCGTGGCGCGATCGCCTGCGCCGCCGGATGCCGGGGCCCCTCGCGGACGCGCTGGCGGTCGCGGCGGCGGCGCAGGTCGCGGTCGCGCCGGTCCTGGTGATGCTGTCGGGTGAGATCGGCGTCGTCTCCGTCGTCGCCAACCTGCTCGCGGCCCCGGCGGTGCCGCCCGCGACGCTGCTCGGCGCGCTCGGCGCGGTGACCGCCCCGGTGTGGCCGCCCGCCGCCGAGGTCGTCGTGTGGCCCGCCGGGCTCGCCGTGGGCTGGATCGTCTGGGTGGCCCGCACCGCCGCCGCGCTCCCGTACGCCACCGTCCCGTGGCGCCAAGGCGGGCTGGGCGCGCTCGGCCTGCTGGCGGCGGGCGGCGTGGCCGTGCTGGTCCTGCGGTCCCGGCGGCTCCGCCTGCTCGCCGCCGCCGCGCTGGCCGGGGTGTTCGCGGCGGTCGTGGCGCTGCGGGCCGTCGCGCCGGGCTGGCCGCCGCCCGGCTGGCTCATGGTCGCCTGCGACGTGGGGCAGGGCGACGCGCTCGCCCTGGCGGCCGGTCCCGGCCGGGCGGTGGTCGTGGACGCGGGCCCGGACCCGCGGCCGGTCGACGCCTGCCTGCACCGCCTCGGCGTCCGCGACGTCCCGCTGCTCGTGCTCACCCACCCGCACGCCGACCACATCGACGGCGTCCCGGGCGTCCGGCGGGGCTGCACGGTGCGCATGGTGCTGACCACCCCGCGCGGCCCCGGCCGCGAGACGCGCTTCACCGGCGGCCTGACCACCGGGTTCGCCCAGGCCGGTGCGCGATGGAGCGTGGGCGACCTCTCCCTGAGCGTGCTGGGGCCGCCGCCGTCGGGCGCTCGCCTCACCCCGGCCGACGACGGGACCACCATCAACAACGCCAGCGTGGTGCTGGTGGCCCGCCGCCCCGGCTTCAGCGCGCTCCTCGCGGGCGACGCCGAAGAGGAGGCGCAGCGCTCCCTGGCGGACGGCGTGCCGCCCGTCCAGGTCCTGAAGGTGCCGCACCACGGTTCCCGCAGCCAGGACCGGGGCTTCCTGGCCGCCGCGCACGCGGCGATCTCGATCGTCTCGGTGGGCCGCGACAACGACTACGGCCACCCGTCCCGCTCCACCCTGGACCTGCTGGAACGGATCGGGACCCGGGTCCACCGCACCGACCGGGAGGGCGACATCGCCGTCGTCCGCACGAGAGGAGGCCTGGCGGTCGTCTCCCGGCACTGAGGCCCGGTTCCCGGGAGGTGGGGTCGAGCGGCCTGATCATGGGGGCGGGCGTGGCATGCTGCAGGGGTGCCAGCGGACGCCATCACCCTGATCGTCGGAGACGAAGAGCTGCTCGTGGACCGGGCGGTCGGCGACGTGGTCGCCGCCGCCCGCGCGGACGACCCGGAGACCGAGGTGGTCGACCTCGGCCCCGGCGGCCTGGAGCCGGGCCGGCTGGCCGAGCTCACCTCGCCCTCGCTGTTCGGCGGCGGCAAGGTGCTGGTGCTGCGCGCCGCCCAGGACCTCGGCAAGGACCTGTCCGCCGAGGTGCTCAGGTACGCCAAGGACCCCGCCGAGGGCGTCGCGCTGGTCGCGGTCCATCCCGGCGGCGCCAAGGGCAAGGCGCTGGCGGACGGGCTGGCCAAGCTCGGCGCCCGCCGGGTCTCCTGCCCGAAGATCACCAAGGCGGGGGAGCGGATCGACTTCGTGCGCGGCGAGATCCGCCGGGCCGGCGGGAAGATCTCCCCCGACGGCGCGCACAACCTGGTGGAGGCGGTCGGCAACGACCTGCGGTCGCTGGCCGCCGCGTGCAGCCAGCTCGTCGCCGACAACGGCGGGAGGATCGACGACGCCGCCGTCGCCCGCTACTACCGGGGACGCGCCGAGACCACCGGCTTCAACGTGGCCGACGAGGCGATCGCGGGCCGCCTCGCCGAGGCCCTGGAGCAGCTGCGCTGGGCGCTGGCGACCGGCGTGCCGCCGGTGCTGATCGTGAGCGCGCTGGCCAGGGGCGTACGGGGGCTGGCGAAGGTGGGCGGCGCCCCGCGCGGCGCCCGTGGCGCGAGTCTGGCCAAGGAGCTCGGCATGCCGCCGTGGCAGATCGAGCGCGTCCAGCGCCAGCTTCGCGGCTGGACCGGCGACGGCGTGGCACGCGCTCTGATGGCGGTCACCGAGGCCGACCTGGCGGTCAAGGGCGGCGCCGCCGACCCGGCGTACGCGCTGGAGAAGACCGTCTCGACGATCGTCGCCGCCCGCGCCGCCCGCTGACCCGTCCGCGCTCACCTGGCGGGCTGAATCACCTTCCGGTGAGCCGTGCGCTCGATTCTTCGCGCATGAGGGGCTTCGTCCAGCGCGCGATCCATGTGCCCGATGACTCGCGCGTGGGGCGGCTCGCGCGGTTCATGCTGCGCGTTGGGTGGATTGTGCGGCGCATGGCTTGGGCGCTGAGGGGTGGGCGGTTCAGGGGCATGCTGGTCTCATGGGGGCGGCAGGGTGGCGCGGATGGTCGTCAGCAGGTCGGTGACCAGGGGGTCCTCCGCGCGGTCCGGCTGGTGGAGGGCGTAGTAGGGGGCGGCCGGGAGGTCGGTGATCTCCCGGCGGACCAGGCCGGCGGGCGGGCGGACGCAGCCGTTGACGACGGCCAGGCCGACCCCGAGCGACACGAAGTGCAGGAGCAGCGGCCAGCCGGTGGCCTCCACCGCCACCGTCCACGGCACGTCGGCGGCGCGCAGGGCCCGTTCCAGGGTGACGCGCAGGGGGCCTTGCGGGGGCGGCACGATCAGGGGCGCGCCCGCCAGGTCGGTGATGGACAGGGTGGGGCGGTCCGCCAGCGGGTGGCCGGCGGGCAGGATCAGGGCTTGGGGGTAGGTCGCCAGCGGGACGGCGGCCAGGTCGTCCGGCAGGACGTCCAGGACGGCGACGCCCAGGTCGGCCCGGCCCGTCCGGACGGCGGCCAGGGTGCGGGCGCGGTCGCCGTTGAGCAGCCGGGGCCGGGGCGCGGCCGTGCGGATCGCGTCGCCGAGCAGGTAGAGGAAGGCGCCTTCGCCGGCCGACAGGACCGGGACGCGGGTGGGTGGCCCGCCGTCCAGTTCGGCGAGGAAGGCGCCCATCCTGGTGTCGAGTTCGCGGGCGAAGCGCGCCACCGCCTCGCCTTGCGGCGTCAGTGTCAGAGCGCGGCCCCGGCGCTGGTAGAGGGGGTGGCCGAGGGTCTCGGCGAGCTTGCCCACCTTCACGTGAAGGGCCGGCTGGGAGATGTGCAGCTCGGCGGCGGCGCGGGTGAAGCTGAGATGGTCGGCGAACACCGCGAACGAGGCGAGGGCGTCCGTGGAGAGCCGATGAAGATCCATAGGCAGGAACTATAGAGGGACAGTCAGGAAATAGTTCCCTTTTAGGAAGCAGGGCCTGACCCTGGAGCCATGGAACAGTTGCGCGAGCCCCGGCTCGGGGTCGATTTCGGGCGGGTCATCCAGGGCGGGGCGCTCGCCCCCGGCGGCGCCGACACCGCCTTCCTCGACGGCGGCATGGCGGCCGCGCTGGCCTCCCCGGCCAACGAGGGCGTGTTCGAGGTGCTGCCCGAGCTCGTCGCGCGGTTCGGCGGCCGCGCCTGGATCATCTCCAAGTGCGGCGACCAGGTGCGCCGCAAGACGCTGGCGTGGCTCGACCACCACGACTTCTACGAGCGCACCGGCCTGCCGCGCGGCAACGTGCGCTTCTGCCGCAAACGGGCCGACAAGGCCGGCCACTGCGCCGAGCTCGGCATCACGCACATGGTGGACGACCGGCTGGACGTGCTGCGCGCCGTCCGCGAGGTCGTGCCGTATCGGTTCCTGTTCGGCCCGCAGAAGGGTCCGGCGCCCGACTGGGTGCGGCCGGTGCCCGACTGGGCCGCCGCCGCGGAGCTGATCAGCGCAGATACTCCGGCGGCACGGCCGCGGTCAGCCACACCCCGTTCGCGCTGACCTGGAAGAGATGCCCGGCGGCGGCCATGCCGGCCGCGTCGACGGTCAGCACGACGGACCGGCCCCGGCGCGCCCCGACCCGCCGGGCGGTCTCGCGGTCGGGGGACAGGTGCACGGCGTGCCGGCCCATCGGCCGCAGCCCCTCGCGCCGGATCGCCGGAAGGAAACGCTCGGTCGTCCCGTGGTAGAGCAGCGGCGGCGGCGCGACGGCCGGCAGGTCCAGGTCGACGGGCACCGAATGCCCCTGAAGGGCGCGGATGCGCCCGTCCTCGATGGCGAAGCGCCGCTTGTCGTTCCCGGCGACGGCCTCGTCCAGCTCCGCCCGCGTGATGGGGAAGCCGTGCCGGGCGGCCGCTTCCAGCAGCTCGTCCACGTCCACCCAGCCGCCGGGCGACAGTGTGACGCCGATGCGTTCCGGCCGGTGGCGCAGGTGCTTGGACAGGTACTTGGAGATCTCGGTCATACGGTCCATGGCGGATAACGACGAGGCCGCGGTCCCGGGGGACCGCGGCCTCGTCGGAAAGCGCAGGGGGCTTACTTGGCGGCCTGCAGCTCGGCGGTGCGCTTGGCGATCGCCGACTTGCGGTTGGCGGCCTGGTTCTTGTGGATGACGCCCTTGCTGGCGGCCTTGTCCAGCTTGCGGGCGGCGTCGCGCTGCGCGGCGACCGCGTCCTCGACGCTGCCACCATCGGCGGCCTCGCGGAACTTGCGGATCGCCGTCTTCAGCTCGGACTTGACGGCCTTGTTGCGAAGGCGGGCCTTCTCGTTCTGCTTGTTCCGCTTGATCTGGGACTTGATGTTAGCCACGTCGTAGTGCCTCAGCCTTGGTTGCGATCCTCGCCTGCCTCGGGATACGGGCAGGCATCCAACGAACGTTTAACGGGGCGGACGGTGCCCCAAGGCACGACGCTACGCCACACGCAGTGGCACAGCTTACCAATGCCCTCCGCCCCGCCCAAACCAGCGCCGGAAAGGGACGCTGCACCGAGCACGGCGCCGGGCATGGGACTATGGAATGAGGCAAGATCTGCCACTTCCCTGTCCACGTCCACCTGTGAGTATGCGAACGGATCCCGGTGCCAGCGCCCGAGCCTAACAAGACCGACCCCGCGATCATCCGCAACTTCTGCATCATCGCGCACATCGACCACGGCAAGTCGACCCTGGCCGACCGGATGCTGCAGCTGACGGGGGTGGTCGAGGACCGCCAGATGCGCGCCCAGTACCTCGACCGGATGGACATCGAGCGCGAGCGCGGCATCACCATCAAGAGCCAGGCGGTCCGCCTGCCGTGGACGTCGGACGGCACCGACTACGTCCTCAACCTCATCGACACCCCCGGCCACGTCGACTTCTCCTACGAGGTGTCGCGCTCGCTGGCCGCGTGCGAGGGCGCGGTGCTGCTGGTGGACGCCGCGCAGGGCATCGAGGCGCAGACGCTCGCCAACCTGTACCTGGCCCTGGAGGCCGACCTGCACCTGATCCCGGTGCTGAACAAGATCGACCTGCCGGCGGCGCAGCCGGAGAAGTACGCCGAGGAGCTGGCCGGCATCATCGGCTGCGACCCCGGCGATGTGCTGAAGGTCTCCGGCAAGACCGGCGTGGGCGTCGCCGAGCTGCTGGACCGCATCGTGCAGACGGTCCCGGCCCCGGTCGGCGACCCCGACGGCCCGGCCCGCGCGCTGATCTTCGACTCGGTCTACGACACCTACCGCGGCGTCGTCACCTACGTGCGGATCATCGACGGCCAGCTGTCGCGCCGCGAGAAGAGCATGATGATGTCCACCGGCACCGCGCACGAGACGCTGGAGGTCGGCGTCATCTCGCCCGAGCCGAAGGCGGTCGGCGGCCTCGGCGTCGGCGAGGTCGGCTACCTGATCACCGGGGTGAAGGACGTCCGCCAGGCCCGCGTCGGCGACACCGTCACCACCTCCACCCGGCCCGCGCCCGAGGCGCTCGGCGGCTACCAGGACCCGAAGCCGATGGTGTTCTCGGGCCTGTACCCGATGGACGGCGACCAGTACCCCGACCTGCGCGACGCCCTGGACAAGCTGCAGCTGAACGACGCCGCGCTGGTCTACGAGCCCGAGACCTCGGCGGCGCTCGGCTTCGGCTTCCGCTGCGGCTTCCTCGGCCTGCTGCACATGGAGATCGTCCGGGAGCGGCTGGAGCGCGAGTTCAACCTCACGCTGATCTCCACCGCGCCCAACGTCATCTACCGGGTGGAGATGGAGGACGGCACCGAGCACACCGTCACCAACCCCAGCGAGTTCCCCGAGGGCAAGATCGGCAAGGTGTTCGAGCCGATCGTCAAGGTCACCGTGCTGTCCCCGAGCGACCACATCGGCGCGATCATGGAGCTCTGCCAGGGCCGCCGCGGCGTGCTGCTCGGCATGGACTACCTGTCGGAGGACCGGGTCGAGATCCGCTACACCATGCCGCTGGCGGAGATCATCTTCGACTTCTTCGACCAGCTGAAGTCGCGCACCCGCGGCTACGCCTCGCTCGACTACGAGCCGAGCGGCGAGCAGGAGTCCGAGCTGGTCAAGGTCGACATCCTGCTGCAGGGCGAGTCGGTCGACGCCTTCAGCCAGATCGTGCACAAGGACAAGGCCCGCGAGTACGGCCTGATGATGACCTCCAAGCTGAAGGAGCTCATCCCGCGCCAGCAGTACGAGGTCCCCATCCAGGCCGCGATCGGCGCCCGCATCATCGCCCGCGAGAACATCCGCGCCATCCGCAAGGACGTCCTCGCCAAGTGCTACGGCGGCGACATCTCCCGTAAGCGCAAGCTGCTGGAGAAGCAGAAGGAGGGCAAGAAGCGGATGAAGACGATCGGCAGGGTCGACGTCCCGCAAGAGGCCTTCGTCGCCGCGCTGTCCACCTCTGACTCGTCGGCGGACAAGGCGAAGAAGTAGCGCGGGGTGGCAAGAAGCGGATGCTGTGCGCCCTTCGGCAGGGTCGACGTCCCGCAAGAGGCCTTCGTCGCCGCGCTGTCCACCTCTGACTCGTCGGCGGACAAGGCGAAGAAGTGAGCTCCGCCAGAGGGGTTCTGCCAAACCGGTGGTGACGGGGTGTCCGCGCGAGGACACTAGGCGTTGTGACGCATACGTTGCTGCATCAGGTCCTGGTCTCCGACCTGGTCGTCCCCGTGGGGCTGGCCGAGGCGCCCGGGCAGGAGTCCCTCACGGGATCCGGTGCCCGGGTGGCGGACGGCACCTGGCTGCGCTGTGACCTGATGGTCTACCGCAAGGAGCAGGCCCGGGGCGACCTGTGGTACATCCGCGGCGCCCCCCTGCTGGCGGTCGAGGTGACCTCCGACGCCTCGCGCGCCGCCGATCTCGGCGCCAAGAAGGACCTGTACGAGCGGGCCGGCGTGCCCGCGTACTGGGTGGTGGACGCCAAGGGCGACGACCCCGAGATCTGGGTGTTCGAGCTCGGCGACGACGGCCGCTACGCCGAGGAGGAGCGGATCGTCGGGGGCCGGTCCGCCGACCTGACCAGGCCGCTGCGCATCCGGCTCACCCCCGATGAGATCTTCGACCGGCTGCCCCGGCGCAGCGCACCGAGGAGGCGCACCATCGTGTCCACCGACACCACCGACCAGGCGGGCCCCGACCTGCCGCACTGCGAGGAGCCGATCCTCATCGACGCGTTCGGGCGGCGCTGGCCGACCGGCGCGGAGAAGGTCGAGCTGTGGGACGGCTGCCCGGTGTTCTACGGGGAGTGGGACGAGCGCGACGTGGAGATCGCCGAGCGCGCCTACCCCGGCCGGGTCGTCCGGCTCGACCAGCCGCCCGGCGAGCCGGGCACGATGACGGTCCTGCCCGGCCCGGCGGTGCCCGCCGCCCGCGACGGCGGGTAGCCGGCGCTACTTGATCAGGGGCCAGGCCAGCACGGCGGGCACCTTGCGGAACTCGCCGCGGTTGGCCGCGATCGCCGCCCACACCAGCGCCGCCATGATCAGCGCGCTGTAGATCACCGGGATCCAGATGAGCGCCTCCAGGGCGAACATCAGCAGCAGCCCGACGAACCAGACGACGATCGCCGCGATGCCCATGTTCAGGCCCTGCGCGGCGTGCCGCCGGATGAACGGGGTGCGGGCCTTGCCGAGGTAGACGACGGCCGGGGCGATCGCGCCGACCAGGAACTGGCCCACGTAGGCCATGATCGCCCAGGACTTCTCGTCGTCGCCGACGGGACCGAAGTGCTCGGGCATGGGCGGGGCGGCCTGCCGGGGCTGCTGCGCCTGCTGCTGCCAGGCGGGCGGTTGCTGCTGCTGTTGCTGCTGCCACGCGGGCTGCTGCTGCCCGTACTGCGGCTGGCCGTGCTGCTGCCGGCCGCCGTGGCGGCCCGGTGACGGGGGAGGCCCGTAGGCCATGAGGGCGTCCTCTCCAAGGGCTTCGAGGTGATTTCGAAGTCTACGACTACTCGGACGCACCGGCGGTTCACGGGTTCCCCCGCCCGGGTCAGTTCCGCCAGAGCACCGCCGTCGGCCGCGCCCCGGTCAGCGTCGCCGCGCCCGTCCAGCGGATCGCCGAGGGCCGCGGCAGGTAGGCCCGGTCCAGGAAGAACCCGCGATGGACCGAGGTCACCGTCACCGGCGCGCCGTTGTCGCCGGACCCGACCGGCGTCCGCAGCGCCTCGACGCTCGCGATGTCGCCGACGGAGGTGCCGGCCGGCAGCTCGACCGTGGTCGCGACGGCGCCGTCCCGGTCGATCGCCACGCTGCGGTCGCCGTGGTCGGACCGGTACAGCCGCGACGGGTCCGCCTTCAGCCGCACCCCGAGCGCGACGCCGGGCGCCGAGCCCTGCCCCGTCGCGGCGCCGGCGGTCCTGGTGTACTCCACGAACAGGTAGGTGCGCGGGTCGCCGACGGCCTTGGTCGCGGGATCGGGCCGCTTCTCGATCTTGCCCTCGCGGACCAGTTCCTGCGCCGCCACCCGGTACGTCCACGGGTTCCGGTCCATGATCACTTCGCGGGCGCGGTCGGCGGGGCGGGTCGCCGAGGCGTCCGGCAGGAACCGCAGCGGCGCGTTCGGCGACACCACGTCGCACATGTTGTTGTTGTCGGTGCAGGTCTGCAGCACCGGGTGGTCGCCCTCGTAGCGGCCGGTGAACCTCAGCGTCTGGTGCAGCGGCGCCTGGTAGACGCCGGTGTCGGGCACGCGCCGCCCGGCGGCGTCCACCTCGACCCGGTACACCCACTCGATGTCGGTGGAGCGGCCCCAGCGCGACATCAGCGCCGGGGTGTCGGTGCCGCCGTCCTCGTTGCTCCACACCAGCGAGTACTCCAGGACCCGGTGGCCGCCGGCCGCCGGGCGCGACTCGTGCCAGGCGACCAGCGGGGTGTCGGTCCGCGCGTTCTGGTACGGGTCGCCGAACGGCCAGCCGGTCCGGCCGACCACGACCGGCGCGTGCCGCAGCACGGCCTGGTCGCCGCCGGGCAGCCGCACCGCCGGGCGGGTGAGGACGACGCGCCGCGCCGCCGGGGCGCTGCCGCGCGCGAACCGCAGCGTCACCGTGTGCGCGCCCGGCCCGACCGGCCCGAGCCCGAGGCTGCGCGCGACGCCGTCGGCGGACGGCACCACCAGGTCGGTGACGTGCCGCCCGTCCACCGAGAACGACACGACGGCGGCCTCGGCGCCCTTGCGCGCCCAGGAGACGCCCGGCGCGGCGGCGGTGAACCCGATGACCGCCTCGCCCGCGTGGCCGGCGGTGAAGCGCAGGGTGCGGGCGGGGCCGCCGCGCTCGACGACCAGGGTGCCCGGTGCGGCGGCGGCGGGGGAGACCAGGAGGGGAGCGCCGAGGAGGGCGCCGGACAGGCCGAAAGCGGCGTAACGCGCGCGGCTTCTCATGCCCCGCGACGTTAGGGGGACGCGATCGCGTTCCGGTGAAGATCGGATTCCCCGCGGGTGACGGATCCGTTGACGGGGGTCATCTATACCCGGCGCCGGGCGGCGCGGGGAACTGGAGCGAGACGCCGATGAACCGGCCGGGCGCCCGGCCGCCCCCGGACGCGTACAGCCTCACCCCGAGCGCGGGCAGCAGCGCCCGGAAACCGTTCTGCAGCACCTCGTGGCCGAGGTCGCGGAACAGCGCGACGACGTCGGCGGCGGGCTCGTCCAGCAGGTCGACGCCGTCCAGCCGGAGCCGCAGCTCGGGGTTGCCGCCCCAGCCCGCCGCGCGCTCGCCGTAGATCCACGCCACCCGCGCCACCCCGTCGGGGCCGCGGGCGGACGCCGCCGACAGCGAGCCCCGGCCGATCCGCACGCTGAGGTGCTCCTGGTAGCCGCAGAGGAACGAGGAGGTCGCGGGCGGGCTGCCGCAGCGCTGCGCGACCGCCTCCAGCGCCGCCGGCACGTCGGAGGCGAGCGTGGAGAACAGCAGGTGCGCGTCCGGCAGGACGGCGCCGCGCCCCGGCTCCAGCACCACCGCGTAGGGGGCGACCTCGCCCGGGAAGCGGGCCGGGTCGGGGTCGCGCAGCGTGACCAGGCCCTCCCACTCGGCGGGCTCGTCCACCGCGAACCAGGAGATGGCGGCCTCGACGCCGAGCTCGGCGAACACCCGGTCGGTCAGCGCGTGCTCGACGACCAGGCGGAGGCCCTCGGCGGTCTCGGCGAGGCGGCGCGGCCACCAGGCCGGCTCGGGGTCGCGGCGGTGCGCCGGCGCCCAGCCGGTGCCCGGCCCCGGCAGCGCGACGCGCTCGCGGCCGTCCTTGTCGTCGACGATCTCGTAGTGCCAGCCGTCCGGGCCGCCGCGCAGCAGTACCCGCGCGGGCACCCGCCCGTATCTGACCGGCCCGTGCCCGGGCTTGCCGCCTTCCACCATCCGGCCGACCCTATCCGACCGCCCGGGCCGGCACGCCATGATCGTCCGGCGGGGCCGGCCCGCGACACGGCCGACCTCCGCTGGCCTGCGCGGATATGCGGGTACGGTCGGAGCGCAACGGCAGGCGAACGTTCCGGAGGTTCCGCGCGTGACCCACGCAGATCAGGTTCTGCGTTCCGCCAAAGAGCGGGAGATGGTGAACGGCGCCGTGCGCGCGCTGCGCGCGGCGGCCCCCTTCGGCTGGGAGCGGCTCGGCTTCGAGTTCCGCGCGATCGTCGGGATCGACAGCGTGCTCTTCGAGATCGTCGACGCGTCCGGCGCCACCCGCACCTCCATGCCCCCCGGGCAGGCGATGGGCAAGATGGACGAGCTGCGCCGCGTCATGTACCGGCAGGACAAGGGCGCCTGGTTCACCGCCCGCCTGGAGGTGGAGCGCTCCGGCCGCTACAGCGCCGAGTTCGACTACGACGGCGAGCCCGGCTTCAACCCGCCCCTCACCTCCGCGGCCTTCCAGGCCGACCTGGACCGGTTCCCCCGCAGCGACGAGCACATCCCCGGCTGGCTCCGCGCCCGCCTGGCGGGCGAGGGCTGAGCACCGGCCCGAGCAGCGCCGCAGGCAGGGCAGACTTGGGGGGTGCCCGCGACCCTGCCCGATGGCGACCCCGTGCCCGCCGACGGCGCGCTGCCCCGCAGCGCGCTGGAGGGGCTCGGCACGCGCCCGTTCGCCTTCTACGTGCACGTCCCCTTCTGCGTGACGCGCTGCGGATACTGCGACTTCAACACCTACACCGCGACCGAGCTCGGGCCGGGCGCGAGCCGCGACTCCTACGCCGAGACCGCGATCGCCGAGGTGCGGATGGCGCGGCGGGTGCTCGGCGACGCCGAGCTGCCCGTCCAGACGGTGTTCGTCGGCGGCGGCACCCCGACGCTGCTCTCCCCGGACGACCTCGGCCGGGTGCTGGCCGCGATCGACGCCGAGTTCGGCCTCGCGCCGGGCGCGGAGGTCACCACCGAGGCCAACCCCGAGTCGGTGGACGCGGCCTACCTCGGCGGGCTGCGCGAGGCCGGGTTCACCCGGGTCTCCTACGGCATGCAGAGCGCCCGCGAGCACGTCCTGGCCGTCCTGGACCGCACGCACACCCCCGGCCGCGTCCCGCAGGTGGTGGAGTGGACCCGCGCGGCGGGCTTCGAGCACGTCAACCTCGACCTGATCTACGGCACGCCGGGGGAGAGCGACGACGACTGGCGCGCCTCGCTGGAGGCGGCCCTGGCCTGCGGCCCCGACCACGTCTCGGCGTACGCGCTGATCGTGGAGGAGGGCACCCGGCTGGCCGCGCGGGTCCGCCGCGGCGAGCTGACCGCCCCCGACGACGACGCCATGGCCGACCGCTACCTGATGGCCGAGGAGCTGCTGTCGGCGCACGGCCTGCGCTGGTACGAGATCTCCAACTGGGCCGCGAGCGACGACGCCGCCTGCCGCCACAACCTGCTCTACTGGACCGGCGCCGACTGGTGGGGCGTCGGGCCCGGCGCGCACAGCCACGTCGGCGGCACCCGCTGGTGGAACGTCAAGCACCCGGCGGCCTACGCCGCCCGGCTCGCCGAGGGCACCACGCCCGCGCACGCCCGCGAGGTCCTGGACGACGCCGACCGGCACATCGAGCGGATCATGCTGGAGCTGCGGCTGGCCGGCGGCTGCCCGGCCGGGCTGCTGGACGACGCCGCGGCCCGCCGCGCGATCGCCGAGGGGCTGATCGAGCCCGGCCCTTACGAGGACGGCCGCGCGGTGCTCACCCTGCGCGGGCGCCTGCTCGCCGACGCCGTGGTGCGCGACCTGACCTGAGCCCGCGGGCTCAGCGGAACATCGGCCACGCCATGAACGACGGGAAGGTGTACCACTCGCCCCGGTTGGCCGCGACCGCCGCCAGGATCAGGAACACCACCTGCGCGATGGCCAGCGCGATCATCGTGAAGATGCCGATGATCAGGAAGATCAGGATGAAGTTGACGACGAAGTAGACCAGCTGGGTGACGGCGAAGTTCAGCCCCTGCGCGCCGTGGTGCCGCAGGAACGGCGACTCGTCCTTCTTGGTCAGGTAGACGATCAGCGGCGCGAGCAGCCCGACCAGGAACTGGCCGAGGTGGCACAGCAGGCCCCAGGTGCGCTCGTCGGAGGTCGGGCCCGGCCCGCCGCCGTAGTACTGCATCTGCCCCGGCTGCCGCCCGTGGCCGGGGTACTGCTCGTAACCGGGGTACTGGCCGTGGCCCTCCTGGCCGTAGCCCTGCTGCCCGTGATCCTGACCGTGGTCCGGCCCGCCGGTGGGGGGTCCGTACGTCATCGCACGCTCCTGTTCGGTCCGGGAGGAGCTAAGGGACGGTCACGAAGTCGATGAGCTCCTCGACGCGGCCCAGCAGGGCCGGTTCAAGGTCGGTGTAGCTGGAGACCGAGCCGAGGATCCGCTTCCAGGCCGCGCCCGTGTCCTCCCCCCAGCCGAGCGCCTCCAGCACGCCCTCCTTCCAGGGTACGCCGCGGGGCACGCGCGGCCAGGCCGAAATGCCGACGGCGGCGGGCTTGACCGCCTCCCACACGTCGATGAACGGATGGCCGGCGACCAGCACGTACGGGGAGGTCACCTGGGCCGCGATGCGGCTCTCCTTGGAGCCGGGCACCAGGTGGTCGACCAGCACGCCGAGCCGGCGGTCCTCGCCGGGGCCGAACTCGGCCACGATGGCGGGCAGGTCGTCCACGCCCTCCAGGTACTCCACCACCACGCCCTCGACGCGCAGGTCGTGGCCCCAGATCTTCTCGACCAGCTCGGCGTCGTGCACGCCCTCGACGTAGATGCGGCTCTCCTTGGCCACCTGGGCGCGCACCCCCCGGACGGCGATCGAGCCGGACGCCGACCGCGCCGGGCGCGCGGGCGCCGCCGCCGCGGGCCGCACCAGCGTCACCGGCCTGCCGTCGATCAGGAATCCGGCCTGGGTGAGCGGGAACACACGGCGCTTGCCGAAGCGGTCCTCCAGCGTCACCCCGAACTTGTCGCACCCGACGACGGCGCCGCAGAACCCGCTGCCGGGATCCTCGGCGACCAGCCCGGGTTCGGCCGGGATCTGGGGGATCATCCCCTTGCGGGGCCGCCGCCAGTCGCCCGCCAGCACGTCCTCGCCATAGTCGCGACTCGCCATGGGACCCGACCCTAACGACCGGGTGGCCCGCCGGCATCTCCAGAGTGTCCCCGGCGGGCCGTACACTTGGCACTCATAAGGATGGAGTGCCAGTACGGGGCAGGAGGTGACCACGTGCTCGACGACCGGAAACTCGCTGTCCTGCGTGCCATCGTGGAGGACTACGTCTCCACCAACGAGCCGGTCGGTTCCAAGGCTCTGGTGGACCGGCACAATCTCGGCGTGTCCTCGGCGACGATCCGCAACGACATGGCGGTGCTGGAGGAGCAGGGCTACATCGCCCAGCCGCACACCAGCGCCGGGCGGGTCCCCACCGACAAGGGCTACCGGCTGTTCGTGGACCGGCTGTCGCAGATCAAGCCGCTGTCGTCGGCCGAGCGCCGCGCCATCGAGACCTTCCTCGGCGGCGCCTACGACCTCGACGACGTCGTCGGCCGCACGGTGCGGCTGCTCGCCCAGCTCACCCGCCAGGTCGCGGTCGTGCAGTACCCCTCGCTGACCCGCTCGACGGTCCGCCACGTGGAACTGGTCCCGGTCGCCGCGCAGCGGCTGCTGCTGGTGCTGATCACCAACACCGGCCGGGTGGAGCAGCGGCTGATCGAGACCAGCGACCCGGTGTCGGAGGAGTCGATCGGGCACCTGCGCGCGCTGCTCAACACCAGCCTGGACGGGTGCGGCCTCGCCGAGGTCCCGACCACGGTGTCGGACCTGCCGGAGAAGGTGGGCCCCGACGAGCGGCCGATCGCCGCGGCGGTGCTGTCGGTGCTGATGGAGTCGCTGGTCGACCGGCACGAGGAGAAGATCGTGTTCGCCGGCGCGGCGAACCTGGCGCACGTGGACTTCTCACAGAGCCTGCGCGACGTCCTGGAGGCGCTGGAGGAGCAGGTCGTGCTGATGCGGCTGCTCGGTGAGACCGGCGACTCCTCTACTGTTACGGTGCGGATCGGCACCGAGAACCCCGACGAGGGGCTCCGATCCACCTCGGTGGTCGCCGCCGACTACGGCGTCGGCGACCTGACGCTGGCCCGCCTCGGAGTACTCGGGCCGACACGCATGGATTACCCCAGCACGATGGGAGCGGTACGGGCAGTGGCACGCTACGTCGGACAGATTCTGGCGGGGTCGTAAGTGGCCAACGACTACTACGCGACCCTCGGCGTCCGGCGGGACGCCAGCCCGGACGAGGTCAAGAAGGCATACCGCCGGCTCGCCCGCGAGCTGCACCCGGACGTCAACCCCGACCCCGAGACGCAGGAGCGGTTCAAGGAGATCACCCAGGCCTACGAGGTGCTCTCCGACCCGCAGAAGCGCGAGATGTACGACATGGGCGCTGACCCGTTCGCGCGCGGCGGGGCGGGCGCCGGCGCCGGCTTCGGCGGCGCCGGGTTCCCCTTCAGCGACATCATGGACGCCTTCTTCGGCACCGCCGCCTCGCGCGGGCCGCGCAGCCGCGCCCGCCGCGGCCGCAACGCCACGCTGCGGGTCGAGCTGGACCTGGCCGAGAGCGCGTTCGGCACCACCCGCGAGCTGTCCATCGACACCGCGGTGGCCTGCACGTCCTGCCAGGGCGAGGGCACCGCGCCGGGTACCCACCCCGACACCTGCGACACCTGCCACGGCCGCGGCGAGGTGCAGCAGGTGCAGCGCTCCTTCCTCGGCCAGGTCATGACGGCCCGGCCCTGCCCGCAGTGCGGCGGCTTCGGCAGCGTGATCCGCACCCCGTGCCCGGAGTGCTCGGGCGACGGCCGGGTGCGCACCCGCCGCACCGTCAAGGTCAAGATCCCCGCCGGGGTGGAGAACGGCATCCACATCCAGCTGGCCGGCGAGGGCGAGGTCGGCCCCGGCGGCGGCCCGCCCGGCGACCTGTTCCTGGAGATCGTGGAGAAGCCGCACCCGATCTTCGAGCGGGAGGGCGACGACCTGCACTGCTCGGTGGAGATCCCGATGACCGCCGCCGCGCTCGGCACCAGCGTCACCGTGGAGACCCTGGACGGCGCCGAGGAGGTCGACATCAAGCCCGGCACCCAGTCCGGCCAGGTGATCACCCTGTACGGGCGGGGCGTGCGGCACCTGAACGAGAGCGGCCGCGGCGACCTCAACATCCACGTCACCGTGGAGACCCCCGGCCGGCTGGACGAGGAGCAGGAGGAGCTGCTGCGCCGCCTGGCCAAGCTGCGCGGCGAGGAGCGCCCGCCCGGCAAGTTCGCGCCGGGGCAGCGCGGGGTGTTCTCCCGCATCCGCGACGTCTTCAACCAGCACTGAGGCGGGACCGATGAGCCCGCCGGTGTTCCTGGCCGACGCCGGCCTGCTGGCGCGCGACCGGGTCGTGCTGGACGGCCCGGAAGGCCGCCACGCCGCGACGGTGCGGCGGCTGCGGGCCGGCGAGCGCGTCGACCTCACCGACGGGGCCGGGCTGCTCGCCGAGTGCGTCGTGGCCGCCGCCGACAAGGTCTCGCTGACCCTGGAGGTGCTGGCGCGCCGGCACGAGCCGCCGCCCGAGCCGCGGCTGGTCGTGGTGCAGGCGCTGCCGAAGGGCGACCGGGGCGAGCTGGCGGTGGAGACGATGACCGAGGCCGGCGTGGACGAGATCGTCCCGTGGGCGGCGGCGCGGTGTGTCACCCAGTGGCGCGCCGAGCGCCGCGACAAGGCCCTCGGCCGGTGGCGCAACGCCGCCCGGGAGGCCGCCAAGCAGGCCCGCCGCAGCCGGCTGCCCGAGGTCGCGGACCTGGCCGGCACCGCCGCCGTCGCCGAGCGGATCGCCGCCGCCGCGTGCGCCCTGGTGCTGCACGAGGAGGCCGCCGAGCCGCTCAGCGCGCTCCGCCCGCCCGCGCAGGGCGAGATCGTGGTGGTGGTCGGCCCCGAGGGCGGGATCAGCGAGGAGGAGCTGGCCGCGTTCGCCGCGGCCGGCGCCCGCACCACCCGGCTCGGCCCGACGGTGCTGCGCACCTCCACCGCAGGCGTCGCCGCGGCGGCCGTGCTGATGGCCGCCACGGGACGCTGGTAGAACCGGCCCGCCCGGTCAGGGCGTGGTGGTGGTGAGGTTGCTGTTGTTGGCCTCGCCCGACCCGACGGGCGTGCCGGACGGCTCGGGCGTCGGCGTCACGCTCGGCTGCGGCGTCGGCGAGGGCGGGGCGACCGTGGGCTGCGGCGTCGGCGTGACCGTCGGGCTCGGCGTCGGGCACGCCTTCTTGGGCTTGCCGCCCTTGGTGCCCGGCTGCGGGCTGGTCCTGGTCGTCGGGGAGGCGCCGGCCGGCGGCGGGCAGGTCGGGCTGCCCGACGGGCTCGCGCTGGTGGGGGACGAGGGATAGGTCGGCACGCTGGTGCTGCCGGGGCCCGGCGGGACCGGCGGCTGGGTGCCGGGGACCACGCTCTGCGCGCCGTCGGCGCCCTCGGGGCTGTGGTGGCCGTGCCCGGAGTCGCCGTTGCCGCCGGTCTGGATGATGTGCAGGGTCTGCGGCGCCGAGACGCCGATGCCGGCGATGGCGACCGCCGCGCCGACCGCGAGCACCGGGCGTCCCCAGTTGGCGGTGAACCAGGCCCAGCCGAACCGGCGCTGCCGGCGTTCCTCGATCCGGGCCCGGATGCGCTCCAGGCCGTCCGCCGAGGGGATGACCTCGCCCGCCTCCGCGTTCAGGGCGCGGCGCAGGACCTCGCCGTGCTCGTCGTGGGGGTCGGTGGTCATGAGAACTGCTCCAGAACGTTGCGCAGCGAGGCCATGCCCCGCGCGGTATGGCTTTTGACGGCGCCGCGGGAGATCCCCATGGTGCTGGCGATCTCGGCTTCGGACAGGTCGGCGTAGTAGCGCAGCACGAGCGCCTCGCGCTGGCGGGCCGGCAGCCGGTGCAGGGCCTGGACCACCGCGGAGCGCTCCAGCTCCCCGATGGCGCCCGCCTCCGCGCTCGGCGCGTCCGGCAGCCCCTTCGGGGCGTACTTCTCCACGACGGCGCGGTGCCGCAGCACCGAGCGCGACCGGTTCACCACCGACTGGCGCAGGTACGACAGGGCCTTGTCGGGATCGCGCAGGCGCCGCCAGCCGCCGTGCATGGCGACGAACGCGTCCTGGACGACCTCCTCGGCCGTTCCCGCGTCCCGCACCAGCATGGCGGCGAGGCGCACCAGCGAGCGGTAGTTGGCGCTGTAGAGCGCCGTCACCGCCTGGTCGGCATCCCAGGCGACGGCCACCGCCCCCGCCGTGCCCCTGGCCACGAGGGTCTCGGTCACGTCAGTGGGACGCGCACCCTCGCCGTCGGGTTTACGAAAGGGCATCTTCTGTCTTGCCTCGGTCACCTATCCGCCGCCTTCACCGTGCCCGGCCGCCCCTGCGGACGCCCTCGAAACGGCGTGGACACAGGCGTTCCCGACCGGTTCAGGCAGGATGCGTCAGTGCCGGGGGGAGCGCCTGAATTGCCCACCCTAAACCGTGCGGGGACCGCGCGCGGCACGACGCGGCAAGGGAGAACGGCGTGTCCGGGCCCGATAGTGTGCGGGCCATGACGGACTGCCTCTTCTGCAAGATCGTTTCGGGGGACGTGCCGGCCGAGATCGTCCGTGAGTCGGACCGGGCGCTGGCCTTCCGCGACATCAACCCCCAGGCGCCCACGCACGTGCTGGTCATCCCGCGCGAGCACCACCCCAACGTGGGCGAGCTCGCCGCCGCCGACCCCGGGCTGCTGGCCGAGGTGCTGCGTGAGGCGAACCAGGTCGCGGTGGACGAGGGCGTCGCCGGCGAGGGGTTCCGCGTCGTGTTCAACACCGGCCCGCGGGCCGGGCAGACCGTCTTCCACGTGCACGCGCACGTCATCGGGGGCCGTGACCTCAACTGGCCGCCCGGCTGATCGTCGCGCCCGCGCCGCCCGCCGTTAATCGGGCGGCGCGCGCCACGGGGTGCCCAGTACCATGGGAGACGTCAGACGACGCACACCCCAGCAGACAGAAGGCAGGTCGGAGAGGCCGCAAGGCCCGGCTGATGGTCCACTCAACTCACGCGGGACGCGACGACCGCGCCGGTGCCCGCACGCAGATCAAGATCGTGGTGCCGGACGACCACTCGATGGTGAGCCTGCTGGGCTCCCGGGACGAGTTGCTGAACGTCGTCGAGCGCGCCTTCCACAGCGACATCCACGTCCGCGGCAACGAGATCACCGTGACCGGCCCCCCGGCCGAGACCGAGCTGGTCTCCCGCCTGTTCGCCGAGCTGGTCGAGCTGCTGAAGGGCGGCGCCCAGCTCACCCCCGACGCGGTCGAGCGCAGCCTGGCGATGCTGCGGAGCCAGAGCGAGGAGCGCCCGGCCGAGGTGCTCACCCTGGACATCCTGTCCAGCCGGGGCCGCACCATCCGCCCGAAGACGCTGAACCAGAAGAAGTACGTCGACGCGATCGACAAGCACACGATCGTGTTCGGCATCGGCCCGGCCGGCACCGGCAAGACCTACCTGGCCATGGCCAAGGCGGTCAAGGCGCTGCAGGACAAGAAGGTCAACCGCATCATCTTGACCCGCCCGGCCGTCGAGGCGGGCGAGCGGCTCGGCTTCCTGCCCGGCACCCTCTACGAGAAGATCGACCCCTACCTGCGGCCGCTGTACGACGCGCTGCACGACATGGTCGACCCCGACTCGATCCCGCGCCTGATGGCGGCCGGCACCATCGAGGTGGCGCCGCTGGCCTACATGCGCGGCCGCACCCTGAACGACTCCTTCATCATCCTGGACGAGGCGCAGAACACCTCGCCCGAGCAGATGAAGATGTTCCTCACCCGCCTCGGCTTCGGCTCCAAGGTGGTGGTGACCGGCGACGTCACCCAGGTCGACCTGCCCGGCGGGCAGCTGAGCGGCCTGCGCGTCGTCCAGGACATCCTGGACGGCGTGGACGACATCGACTTCTGCCGGCTGACCAGCCACGACGTCGTCCGGCACAAGCTGGTCGGCGACATCGTGGAGGCCTACAGCCGCTACGACGAGGCGGCCCGGGTGCCGGAGATCAAGCCGGGCGCGGCGGGTCGCGGCCCGGCGCGCAAGCGGGGGCGCTAGATGAGCATCGAGGTGCTGAACGAGTCGGGCGTGCCGGTCGACGAGCAGACGATCGCCGACCTGTCCCGGCACGTGCTGGACGGCATGCGGGTGCACCCGCTGGCCGAGCTGTCGGTGCTGCTGGTGGACGAGGCGGCGATGACCGAGCTGCACGTGCGCTGGATGGACGAGCCGGGCCCGACCGACGTGCTGTCGTTCCCGATGGACGAGCTGCGGCCCGGCCACATGTCCGGCGGCCCCGGCGACGACGAGGAGGCCGACCCGGGCCTGCTCGGCGACGTGGTGCTCTGCCCGGCGGTGGCCGAGCGGCAGGCCAAGGAGGCCGGCCACTCCACCGCCGACGAGCTGGAGCTGCTCTGCACCCACGGCATCCTGCACCTGCTCGGGTACGACCACGCCGAGCCCGAGGAGCACAAGGAGATGTTCGGCCTGCAGGCCGAGCTGCTGAACTCCTGGCGGGAGAAACGCAGAAAATCGTGAGTGCGAACGGACGCGCGGCGGCTGGACCGCGGCCATGAACACGGCGCAGGGGTGGTTGCTGGCCCTGGCGGTGGGGCTGGTCTTCATGGCGGGCCTGCTGGCCGGGACCGAGGCGGCCCTCGCCCGGGTGTCGCGGGTGCGGGTGGCCGAGCTGGTCCGGGAGGGGCGGCGCGGCGCGGAGCGGCTGGCCGAGGTCGTCGCCGACCCGGCCCGCTACCTGAACATGGTCCTGCTGCTGCGGATCGGCTGCGAGCTGGTCGCGACGGTGGTCGTGGCGGACCTGTGCATCTCCTGGCTGGACGAGGGCTGGGCGGCGTACGTGACCGCCGCCGCGGTCATGATCGTGGTGAGCTATGTGGCGGTCGGCGTCGGGCCGCGCACGCTCGGCATCCAGCACGCCGACCGGGTGGCGCTGGCGGGCGCCGGGGTGATCCAGCCGGTGACCCGGGTGTTCGGGCCGCTGCCGCGGCTGCTGATCCTGCTCGGCAACGCGCTGACGCCGGGGCGGGGCTTCCGGGAGGGGCCGTTCGCCTCCGAGGCCGAGCTGCGCGACCTGGTGGACCTGGCCGAGCAGCGCAGCCTGATCGAGCCGGACGAGCGGCAGATGATCCACTCGGTGTTCGAGCTCGGCGACACCCTGGTGCGCGAGGTGATGGTGCCGCGCACCGACATCGTGTTCATCGAGCGCGGCAAGACGCTGCGGCAGGCGATGTCGCTGGCGCTGCGCAGCGGGTTCTCGCGGATCCCGGTGGTGGGCGAGAACGAGGACGACGTCGTCGGCATCGCCTACCTGAAGGACATCGTGCGCCGCAACCACGAGCATCCGGGCGGCGAGTCGGTCGAGCGGGTGGGGTCGGTGATGCGGCCGGCGACGTACGTGCCCGACAGCAAGCCGATCGACGAGCTGCTGCGGGAGATGCAGGCGCGGCAGATCCACCTGGCGATCGTGATCGACGAGTACGGCGGCACGGCCGGCCTGGTCACGATCGAGGACATCCTGGAAGAGATCGTGGGCGAGATCGCCGACGAGTACGACGTCGAGGCGCCCCGGGTGGAGTGGCTGGCGGGCGGCGCGGCGCGGGTGACGGCGCGGCTGCCGGTGGAGGAGCTGGCCGAGCTGTTCGGGGTGGAGATCGAGGTGGCCGAGGTGGAGACGGTCGGCGGGCTGCTGGCGCACGCGCTCGGCCGGGTGCCGATCGAGGGCTCCACCGCGACGGTGGCCGGGCTGACGCTGAAGGCCGAGAGCATCGCGGGCCGCCGGAACCGGATCGGCACCGTGCTGGTGACGCCGCTACCCGTCGCCGGCGACGTCGAAACCGCAGCTCAACCGGGGTCTTCGCGGCTTTCGCCGGGTTAGCGGGCCGGGCGTTCCGGGCATGATCTTGCGCGTTGTGGAATTCGGGGGGATTTCATGTCGCGCAGGGTCGTGCTGGCGTTGTCCGCCATGCTGCCGCTCGTCACCGGATGCGGCCGGGAGATCGCCCTGCTGACCGCGCCGGACCCGCCGCCGGCGGCGCGGCCGGGGCCGGCGATGGCGCTGGCCGCGGCGGACCTGCCGCCGGGCTTCTTCCCCGCGACCGCCGTCCGGGTCCTGTCGGGGCTGCGGCCGGGCCGGGCCGGCTGCGCACGGCTGCTGCGCGTCGCCGGCGGGCTGCCGGACGCGCGCGACGTCCGGCAGGAGCACGCGGCGTTCTACCTGCCGAAGCCGGGGGCGAGCCTCACCGAGCACGTGTACCGGCTGCCGCCGGGCGAGGCGGCCGAACGGCTCGCCCGCTTCCGCGCCGACGCCGCGTCCTGCCGGAGCATCGGCATGAAGTCGGGCACGGTGCGGCTGCGCCGCTTCCCGCTGCACCGGCGGTTCCGCGACACGGTGGCCGTCCGCTACCGGGCCGGCTCGGGGGACGAGCGGATCGGCGTCGACCTGATGATGGCCCGCCGCGCCGACGCCCTGCTCATCCTGGCCGCGCCCGGCGCGCTCGGCGGAGGCGGCGCCCAGGCCCTGGAACGCGCCGAGGGCCGGGCGCTGCGCAAGCTGCGGGCCGCGAACCTCTGACGGCTCAGCCGAGGGTGGCGCGCAGGGCCCCGTCCGGACCGGCCACGAACACCGGCGCCTTGGCGCCGAGGTCGCGCACGGCGGCCACGTCGGAGTCGCGCGCGGTGTCGCCGGCGGTCACCAGCGCGGCGGCCTCCAGGTCCTCGGCGCCGCTGGACACCGCCATGGCGACGGCGACCTGCAGCGCGGTCAGCCTCAGCGACGGCAGGTCCACGCTGGTGGCCGAGTAGGTCCGCCCGGTCTCGTCCCGGACGGCCGCCCCCTCGGCGGCGCCGGTGCGGGCACGCGCCGCCCGCGCCAGCGTAATGATCTTCGCGTCCTCGCTGCTCGGTTCAATCACGCGCCAAGCCTAAGGCGTTTCTGATGGCTCTCGAAGGTGGGTGGGTGTCGGACGGGAACCCGCAGGATGCGAAGGCATGAGCGGCCGTTGTGCGGTGATGGCGCGTCAGGCGTCCGCCGGTCGGCCTGTTTCGATTCTGGTGGGTTCAACGATTCGCCTGCGCGTTCGATGATGGTGACGTAGCGTATCGATCATGTCGCCGTCTGTCGCTTCATGCGAGGTGTCGACCGCGTCCGGCCGGGCCGTCGGACGCCCGGCGGCTACGAGCCAGGAGCAGCGGACGCGGGGCAGGAACAAACGGCCCGCGTGGCGACGGCCGGTCGAGGTGCCGGTGTCGGTGGTGCGGTTGCCGCTGGTGGTGCCCGACGAGGCGACCCGGGTGCGGGTGGAGCGGCTGTTCGCCGCGGCGTGGCAGGTCAAACGTGCATTGCGGCGGGACGCGCGGGCCCGGGTGGACGCCTACCACGCGGCCACCAGCCGCCGCGCAGCCCTGTCGGCTGTCCCGGGCAAGGCCGCCGCAGAATGGCGGGATGAGCTGGGATTGTCACGGGCAGGGCTGGAGCGGGCGGCGTACCGCCACCTGGACGCCTCGGGCCATCTCAAGCACCACCTGTCCAAGGCGGTGGCGATGCACATCGCCGACGAGGTGTGGGCCGGGGTGGAGCGGCATCTGTTCCCCGACGCCACCGGCCGCCGCCACGGCCGTCCCCGCCGTGGCTCATGGTGGGGGTTCACCCGCATCCCTGGCCGCGCCCGTTCCCATACCCGCCCGCGCAAATGGGAGACGTTGCGGTTGCATGGCACCCTTGACGGGCACCTGACCACCTATCGCAATCCCGCTCTACCCGCCGAACTCAGCCCGGTGCAGGCCGCCGCCCTCGCCGGACAACCCACCCCGGTCCTGTCGTCTCCTGGACGGGCGGGGCGGTCACGCGGCCGGACCGGGCGCCGGACAGCGGTGCGGCATGAGCAGGTGCGGGGGATCTCGGTGCTGGCGCAGCCGCGCCGCATGCCCGCCCCGGTCCCGCCGGCGGCTCGAGGCAAGGCGTTGTGGTGGGAGCACAACGGCCCGCTGGCGATCGTGTATTCGGGCGGCCCGGCAGGAGCGCGTGGCGAGCTGGTGTTGCCGGTGCGGTTGCCGCAGGGCGCGGGTCAGTGGCCGCACCTGCTGTACGCACTCGGCGATCCGGAGTGCTGGCACAAGGTGGATCTTGTGCGCCGTGCCACGGCGCGCGGCTGGGTGTACGAGGCGCACCTGATGATCCTCAAACCCGCCTACATTCCACCGGCCACCCGGGCGCGTCGCGTTGCGGCACCCCAGGGCCGGCGGGGTGGGGTGGACGGCAACGTCTCCAACCTGGCCACCGTGTCCTTCCCCGCGTCGCCGGACCCGGCGCAAGCGCGGCAGCTGGACGTCGCTCCATCGGTGGTCTCCACCCGGTTGACGTTGTCGCCGGCCGAGCGCGGTGATCTGGAGCGGGCGGTGCGCAAGGCGCGTGGGCGGCAGCGGGCGCTGGAGCGTTCGCGTCGTGCGGCCAACGCCGCCCAGTACGAGCTCAGCAAACGCCAGCGCAAACGCCAGAAGCGCCGCGCCGAGCGTGGCTTGCCCGCTCGGCAAGTGCCGGTGCCCGGCGGGGCACGCCGTGCCCGTGCCGACGGTGTCCCGCTTCAATCGCCGCGCCGCGACACCCTCTCGCGCAGCCACCAGCGCATCCGCGCCCGGCACGCCCGTGCCGCCGCCAAGGCGACGAAGGCGCGGGCCGGGCGGGCGCGGCAGGTGGCGGGTGCGCTGGTCGGTGTGCACGGCCCGCACCTGGTCATCGAGGACTGTGACATCCGCACCTGGCAGCGCCGCTGGGGTGCCGCCTGCGCCCGCTTCACCCCTGGTCTGCTCATCGCCGCGCTCGCCCGCGAGTGCGCTGCCACCGGCGGGCGGCTGCTGCGGGCGTCGACGTTCACCACTGCGCTGTCGCAGCACTGCCTGTGCGGCCACCGCACCCCTAAAACCCTCGCCGAGCGGGCACACCGCTGCGATGGTGCAGGCGGTTGCGGGCTGACCGGTGACCGGGACCTGGTCGCCGCCGCCCTCGCCGCCTTCATCACCTTCACCGACCCCGACGATCCGCACACCGCGCGGGTCGACTACCGAGCCTCCCGGCACGCGATCGGCGTGCACGGGCTTTCCACCGGGCCGCAAGGGGCCCTGACCGCGTCAACCGACACCCTGGACACCCCAGCACCACCGGGGCATCCAGGAACGCCAGCCACCCCTGCCCGCCCGCCACGGCGACGCGAGTGGAAGAACGACCAGGTGGCTTCTGCGCGGCGAACCCGGCAACGCGCTGTGCCGACCCCGGATGAGACCCGTCCCGCGGACAAGCGGGGCGGCCACGCCGGACAGGTACAACCGCCGACCCGGCTGTCCGGAGGATCCACCAAGGATCCTCCGGACAGGCCTTAGAACGAGCGCGGCAAGTCGGTGGCAAGTGGGCCGCAAGTGCCCCGCGCGAGGCTCTCGGCAACAAGACGAGCCTCGCAGGGGGAATCGATATGTCGAGATTGCTGTACCGCCTCGGGCGGTCGGCCGCGGCGCGGCCGTGGCGGATGATCGTGCTGTGGGTGCTGGTGGTGGCGGCGCTCGGCGGCGCCGCGGCGGTCGGCGGAGGCGCGCTGCACGACAGCTACGAGCTGAAGGGCACCGGTTCGCAGCAGGCCACCGATCTGCTGCGGGAGCGGTTCCCGGCGCTGTCGGGCGCGGACGCGCGGATCGTGGTGCACGCCCGGTCGGGCAAGGTCGACCAGGCCAAGGTCGCCGCGGCCGGCGAGCGGGTGCGGCGGCTGCCGCATGTAGCGGTGGTGGATCCGGCGGTGCCGAGCCCGGACGGGGCGACCGCGCTGATCACCGTCCGCTACGACCGTCCGGTCACCGGGCTGACGCCGAAGGCCACCCTGGACGCGCTGCGCGGTGCGACCGGTGAGCTGAAGGCCGCCGGGCACCAGGTCGAGTTCGGCGGGCAGGTCCCCGAGAACGTGTCCGCGCCGGGCGGGGTCGCCGAGGGCGTCGGCATCGTCGCCGCGCTGGTGATCTTGTTCCTGGCGTTCGGGTCGGTCGTGGCGGCGGGGCTGCCGCTGGCCGTCGCGCTCGCCGGGCTCGGCGCCGGCATGTCGGGGATCACCCTGCTCGCCGCGGTCACCGACGTGGCCACCACCGGGCCCACCCTGGCGGTCATGACGGGCCTCGGCGTCGGCATCGACTACGCGCTGTTCATCCTCACCCGGCACCGCGAGGGCCTGGCCGAGGGGCTGGACGTGCCCGAGGCGGCGGGGCGGGCCACCGCGACCGCCGGGCTGTCGGTGCTGTTCGCCGGGTCCACCGTGCTGCTGGCGCTCTGCGGGCTGGTCCTGTCGGGCATGCCGGTGTACATGACGATGGGCTTCGCGACCGGCCTGGTGGTGGCGGCGACGGTGGCGAGCGCTGTCACCCTGCTGCCCGCCGTGCTCGGCCTGGCCGGGCGCCGGGTGCTGCGCCGCCGCGACCGCGCCGCGGGCGCGGTGATCGAGACCGGGTCGCCGCGGGTGCGGCGCTGGGCCGACCGGATCGCGCGGCGGCCGTGGGTGTGGCTGACCGCGGCGCTGGTGCTGATGCTGACGCTGGCCGCGCCGATGCTCGGCATGCGGACCTGGCCGAGCGACGCCAGCAGCGAACCGGCCTCCAGCACCGTCCGCAAGGCCTACGACCTGGTCGCCGAAGCCTACGGGCCGGGCGCCAACGGCCCGCTGCTGGTCGCGGTGGACCTGCGCAAGGTGGACAAGGGGACGCTGCCGGAGCTGCACCGGCGGCTCGCCGCCGCCGACGGGATCGCCGCCGCCGCGCAGCCGCAGGCGTCCCCCGACCAGAGCGCCGCGGTGATCGTGCTCACGCCGAAGTACGGGCCGCAGGACGAGCACGTCACCGGCATGGTGAACCGGATCCGCGCCCAGATACTGCCGAAGGGCGCGGAGATCACCGGGCTGACCGCGGCGTACGTCGACCTCACCCAGCGGCTGTCGGACCGGCTCTGGCCGGTGATCGGCGTGGTGGTGGCCACCTCGTTCCTGATGCTGATGGTGGTGTTCCGGTCGCTGCTGGCGCCGCTGAAGGCCGCCGCGATGAACCTGCTGTCGATCGGCGCCGCCTACGGCGTGCTCACCGCGGTGTTCCAGTGGGGGTGGGGCGCGCAGCTGCTCGGCCTGCCGCACAGCGTGCCGGTGTCGAGCTTCATCCTGCTGGTGATGTTCGCGGTGCTGTTCGGCGTCTCGATGGACTACGAGGTGTTCCTGCTGTCGCGGGTCCGCGAGGAGTGGCTGCGCACCGGCGACGCGCGCGGCGCGGTGTCGGCCGGGCTCGGCGCGACCGGCCGGGTGATCTCCAGCGCGGCGCTGATCATGGTGGCGGTGTTCCTCGGCTTCGCGCTGGACCCGGGCGTGGTGATCAAGCAGATGGGCCTCGGCCTCGCCGTCGCGGTGGCGCTGGACGCCACCGTCGTCCGGCTGGTCCTGGTGCCGGCCGCGATGGCGCTGCTGGGCAAGGCCAACTGGTGGCTGCCGGGCCCGCTGGAGCGGATCCTGCCGAAGATCGACCTGCACGGCGGCGGTGCCGAGCAGGACCGGCCGCGTGAGGTCGCCCACGTGTAGCGCCCCGCTGCGATGTCCGCCATGTCCCGGTCTAAGCTGGCCGGGACATGGCGACCGTACGGGTCCTCGGCGCGTTCGAGGTGAAGGTGGACGGGGCCGCGGCCGATCTCGGCGGGCCCCGGCAGCGGTCCGTCCTGGCCAGGCTCGTCGCGGCGCACGGGCAGATGGTCCCGGCGGGCCGGCTGGTGGAAGAGCTGTGGGCGGGCGACGCGCCGCCGCGCGCCGCCGCCGGCCTCCAGTCGTTCGTCTCCCACCTGCGCCGCGCGCTGGAGCCGGACCGCCCGCCGCGCACCCCCGCGCGGGTCCTGGTGACCGCGCCGCCCGGGTACGCGCTGCGGCTGCCCGCCGCGGCCGTCGACGCCTGGCGGTTCGACGCGCTGGTGGACGAGGCCGCGGGCGACGACCCGGCGGCGGCGCGGCGCTGCGCCGAGGAGGCGCTCGGCCTGTGGCGCGGGCCCGCCTACGCCGAGTTCGCCGACCTGCCCTGGGCCGCCGCCGAGACCGCCCGGCTGGACGAGCGCCGCCGCCTGGCGGTGGAGCGCCGCGCCGAGGCGATGCTGGGCCTCGGCGCCGCCGCCGAGGCGGTGCCCGACCTGGAGGCGCACGCCGACGCCAACCCGCTGCGCGAGGACGCCTGGCGGCTGCTCGCCCTCGCGCTGTACCGGTCGGGCCGCCAGGGCGACGCCCTCGCCGCGCTGCGCCGGGTGCGCGCGACGCTCGCCGAGGAGCTCGGCGTCGACCCCGGTGCGGCGCTGCGCCGCCTGGAGCGCGACATCCTCGCCCAGGCGCCGGCCCTGGAGCCGGTCCGGCCGCCGCTGCGGCTGGTCCGGTCCGACCCGGCCCCGGCGCCCTCGTTCTTCGGCCGGGACGACGAGCTCGCCCGCCTCGCGGACGCCGCCGGATCCGGCGGCCTCGCCCTGATCGGCGGCGACGCCGGGATGGGCAAGACCGCCCTCGCCGAGCGCCTCGCCGAACTGCTGGCCGAGCGGGGCTGGACCTGCGCGTGGGGCCGCGCCTCGGAGACCGGCGCGCCCGCCGCCTGGCCGTGGGCCGAGCTGCTGCGCGAGCTGGCCGCCGGAACGCCGCCCGAGGAGGGCCAGGCCGCCCGCCTCGGCCCGCTGCTGGACGACACCGCCACCGTCCCGGACACGGGCGACATCACCACCGGTGACATCACCGCAGGTGACATCACCACGGGCCGCTTCCACCTGCACCTGGCCGTCGGCGACTACCTCGCCGGGCTCGCCGCGCGGGCGCCGCTGCTGCTCGTCCTGGAGGACCTGCACTGGGCCGACCAGGAGACGCTGGCGCTGCTCGGCCGCGTCCTCGCCCGGGTCCGGGGCCTGCCCGTCCTGCTCGCCGGCACGTTCCGCCGGACCGAGGTCTCCGACCGGCTCGCCGCCGCCCTCGCCGCCCTGGCCCGGCACGAGCCGCTGCGCATCGACCTGACCGGCCTGCCGCCCGGCGCGGCCGCCGACCTGGTCCGCGCGACCTGCGCCGCCGGGGTCGGCGACGCCGAGGCCGCCGCGATCGCCGAGCGCACCGGCGGCAACCCCTTCTTCATCCGCGAGACGGCCCGGCTGCTGGACGCCGAGGGCCCCGCCGCCGCGACCGGGGCGGTCCCGGCCGGCGTCGGCGACGTGCTGCGCCGCCGCGTCGCCCGGCTGCCCGAGGGCGCCCAGGCGGTGCTGCGCGGCGCCGCCGTCGTCGGCCGCGACGCCGACCTGCGGGTGCTGGCCGAGGTGGCCGGCGACGAGGACGCGGTGCTGGACGCCGTCGAGGCGGGCCTGGCCAGCGGCCTGATCACCGAGCCCGCCGCGGGCCGGATCCGGTTCGCGCACGCGCTGGTCCGCGACACCCTCTACACCGGCCTGTCGCGGGCCCGCCGCACCCGCCTGCACGGCCGGGTCGCCGCCGCGCTGGAACGGCACCGGCCGGGCGAGGCCGCCGCGCTCGCCCACCACTACCTGGAGGCCGGCACCGACGCCGCCAAGGCCGTCCGGTACGCGCGGGCGGCGGCCGAGGAGGCCGAGGCCCGGTTCGCGCACGGCGCCGCCGGCGACCTGTGGTGCCGGGCCGCCGACATCCCCGGCGTCCCCGCGCCCGAACGCCTGGAACTGGACATCCGCGCCATCCGCGCGTCCGCGCTCGGCGGCGACCTCGTCCCGGCACGGCTGCGGCGGCTGCGCGCCATCGCCGAAGCGCGCGCGCTCGGCGACCCGGACCTGCTGGCCCGCGTCATCGCCAGCTTCGACGTCCCGATGCTGTGGACCAACCGCGAGTACGGCACCGTCGACCAGGAGGCCATCGACGCGATCGAGCACGCCCTCGCCGCCCTGCCCCCGGGCGCCGGCCCGCTGCGCGTGCGGCTGCTGACCATGCTGGCCATGGAACTGGAGGGCGAGCTGGACGACCGGGGGCGGCGCGCCGCCGAGCAGGCCGTCGCCCAGGCGCGCGACCTCGGCCGTCCCGAGCTGCTCGCCGTCGCGCTGAACGGCCTCTACACCAACGCCTACCGGGACGCGGCGGGCCGCGACGAGCGCCGGCGGATCGCCGCCGAGCTGCTGGACCTCGCCGAGGCCCACCGGCTCGGCACCCACCGGGTGCTCGCGCACCTGCAGCTGCACCAGGCCGCCGTCGCCTGCGTCGACCTGCCCGCCGCCCGCGCCCACCTGGCCGAGGGCCGCCGCCTCGCCGAGCAGTACGGGCTGCCGCTGTTCGACCTGATCGGCAGCTGGTACGAGGCCGTCCTGCACGTGCAGGGCGCCCGCTACGACGACGCCGAGCGCGTCTACCGCCGCGTCGGCGACGCCATCGGCCGCACCGGCGTGTGGAGCGGCGAGCGGGGCGTGGCGTTCATCGGCGTCTTCTGCGCCCGCTTCCTGCAGGGCCGCGCCGGGGAACTGGTGCAGGAGACCGGCTGGCTCGCCCGGCAGTGGCCGCACGTCAGCGCCACCGCCGACCTGTACGCGCTCGCGCTCGCCGGGCAGGGCCGGCTGGAGGAGGCGCGGCGGGCGACCGAGGGCGCCGGGCCCATCCGGCCCGACTACTTCTTCGACCTGACGATGTCGATGCGCGCGCAGCGCGCGATCGCGCTCGGCGACCGGGAGCTGGCCGCCGGCTGCCGGCGCGCGCTGCTGCCCTACGCCGGCTACATCGCGGGCGGCGCGTGCGCGGTGGCGGCCCTCGGCCCGGTCGCGCACACCCTCGGCGACCTGGCGGTCTTCCTGGAGCGCCCGGCCGAGGCCGCCGGGCACTACCGGCGGGCGGCCGAGATCGCCGCGCTGGCCGGGGCGCCGGCCTGGGCGGGGCGGGCCGAGCAGGCGCTCGGCGGGCTCGGCGAACCGGCCGCCTGAGCCCGGCCCGGGGCGGGGAGTGGACGATCCGATGCGGCGGGTAGGCGACAATGACAGCGTGACATCGCTGGGGAACACCACGACCGAAGGCTTCCGATCGGGCTTCGCCTGCTTCATCGGGCGCCCCAACGTGGGCAAGTCGACGTTGATGAACGCGCTGGTCGGCTCCAAGGTGGCGATCACCAGCAGCCGCCCGCAGACCACCCGGCGGGCGATCCGCGGCATCGTGCACCGCCCGAACGCGCAGCTGGTCGTGGTCGACACCCCGGGCCTGCACAAGCCGAAGACGCTGCTCGGCGAGCGGCTGGACAGCCTGGTGCGCTCCACCCTCACCGAGGTCGACGTCATCGGCTTCTGCGTGCCGGCCGACCAGCCGGTCGGGCCGGGCGACAAGTTCATCGCCCGCGAGCTGGCCAACGTGAAGAAGACCCCGATCATCGCGATCGTCACCAAGACCGACATCGCCACCCCGCAGCAGGTCGCCGAGCAGCTGCTCGCGGTCGGCCGGCTGGGGGAGTTCGCCGACATCGTGCCGTGCTCGGCCGCCGACGGCTTCCAGGTGGACCTGGTCGGCGACCTGCTGATCCAGCGGCTGCCGGAGGGGATGGCGCTCTACCCCGAGGGCGACCTGACCGACGAGCCCGAGCAGGTCATGATCGCCGAGCTGGTCCGCGAGGCCGCGCTGGAGGGCGTGCGCGACGAGCTGCCGCACTCCATCGCCGTCGTCGTCGACGAGATGGCGCCGCGCGAGGGCCGCACCGACCTGGTCGACATCTACGCCCACCTGTACGTCGAGCGGTCCTCCCAGAAGGGGATCATCATCGGCCACAAGGGCGAGCGGCTGCGCGCGGTCGGCGCGGCGGCGCGCAAGCAGATCGAGGCGCTGCTCGGCACCCGGGTCTACCTGGACCTGCGGATCAAGGTGCTCAAGGACTGGCAGCGCGACCCCAAGCAGCTGCGCCGCCTCGGCTTCTACGACTGATCGGGCTCGCCGGCCGGGTAGGGCCCGGCCGGATAGGGCCCGGTGGTGGGGGGCCCGGCGGTGGCGGGCCCGGCGGGAGAGGGCCGCTGGATCCGCGCGGCCACCGGCTGCGCCAGCGCGAACCCGACCGTCAGCAGCGCCGCCGCGACCGTCAGGTACCAGCCGTAGCCGAGCGTGACCTCGGCCCGCACGCCCATGACGCCGCCGGGCACGGGCAGGTCGCCCCGCAGCCGCTCCAGCCGGAGCAGGAACAGCCCGCAGACGGGCAGCACCAGCGCGCCGGGCACCACGGCGAGCACGGTGATGCGCGGGTCGCGGCCGAGCAGCGCCCAGGCGGCCAGCACGATCGCGCTCACCGCGAGGACGGGCACCACCAGCACCGTCCCGCCGGCCTCGATGCCGGCCATCGTGACCGTCCGCTCGGCCTGCTCGCCGAACAGGCCGAGCGCGATGGTCCGGTGCGCCCAGGGCAGGAACGCCGAGACCAGCAGGACGCCCGCGGCGACGATCGTCAGCACCGGCCAGACCGCCGCGCCCCACGACAGCGGCGGCTCGGGCGGCGGCGCGGCCGGGCGCTCGGGCGGCGTCTCCTCGGGCGGCAGGAAGCTCGGCCGTTCCCCCGCGCGGGGCCGTCCGGCGGGCTCGCCGGGCCCGGCGGTCCCAAGGTCACCACTCATGGACCCAGCGTAAGGGCAGTGCCGCATTCGGGCGGGCGGGCCACGTCGGGGCGCGCGGATCGGTAGGTTGGGCCGGAGTCCGTTATGGGAGGAGAAGCCGGTGTTGCTTGTTATCGGCATTTCGGTGTTCTTCCGTACGGCGAGCACCGGCACCTTCCACTGCCCGCAGTGCGGCGGCGACCGGGGCTTCCGCCGGCGCACCGCGCGGCGCTGGGTCACCCTGTTCTTCGTGCCGGTGATCCCGCTGGACCGGCGCGGCGAGACCGCCGAGTGCCGGTCCTGCCGGACCCGGTTCGGCACCTCGGTGCTGCGGGTGCCGACGGCCCGGCAGCTGGCCGCCGCCCTGCCGGCCGGGATGCGCGCCGCCGTCGGCCTGCTGCTGCGCGCCGGCGCCCCGGCCGCCGAGGCGACCCGCCAGCGTGCCTTCGAGGTCGTGCGCGGCTACGGCGAGCCCGGCTACGACGACGACGCGCTCCGCGCCGACCTCGGGCTGCGCGAGACGTTCCTGGAGGAGGAGGTCGCCCGCGCCGGTGTGCACCTGGCGGCCGAGGCCAAGGAGTGGTTCCTCGCCCAGGTGGTCCGGGTCGGCCTCGCGGCGGGCCCGCTGGGCGACGCCGAGCGGCGCGTCCTGCACCGCATCGCGCACCTGCTCGGCATGTCGCCCGCGTACGCGCTCGGCGTGATCCTCACCACCGAGGGCGCGGCCCGGTGAGCGCCCCCGGGACCGGCGGCACGGCCGGCACCGCGCTGGTGCGGCGGCCGGGCCCCCGGCTGGCCGAGGGGATCGTCACCCACATCGACCGGCGGCCGGTGGACCCGGCCCGCGCCGCCCGCCAGCACGCCGCCTACGAGGCGGCGCTGCGCGCGGCGGGCTGGCGGGTGCGCGCGGTGCCGTCCGCCGACGACTGCCCGGACGCGGTGTTCGTCGAGGACACCGTCGTGGTCTGCGGCGACCTGGCCGTCCTCGGCCGGTCCGGCGCGGCGGCCCGGCGCGGCGAACTGCCGGGCGCCGAGCGCGCGGTGCGCGACCTCGGCCTGCGGGTGGAGCGGATCAAGGCGCCGGGCCTGCTGGACGGCGGCGACGTGCTCCAGGCGGGCGGCACCGTCTACGTCGGGCGCGGCGCGCGCACCAACGAGGAGGGCATCTGCCAGCTCGCCCACCTGCTCGGCGGGCGCCGGGTCGTGCCGGTGGACACCGCCGGCTGCCTGCACCTGAAGTCGGCGATGACGGCGCTGCCCGACGGCACCCTCATCGGCTGCCCCGAGTGCGTCGACACCTCGGTGCTGCCCGCGCTGCGCGTCGCCCCCGAGCCGGCCGGCGCGCACGTGGTCGTGCTCGGTCCCGAACACGTGCTGATGGCCGCGTCCGCGCCGCGCACCGCCGCGCAGCTCACCGCGGACGGATTGCGCGTCACCGCCGTCGACATCGGCGAGTTCGAGGCCCTGGAAGGGTGCGTCACCTGCCTTTCGGTGCTCGTTCCCTGACCGCTCGTGGCGGTGAGGTCCTCGTAAGGCATTTGTAACGCGGCGGTCGTTGCGGAGAAATGACAGCTCGCAGAATTGGCAACGTGAACGAACCCACGGGGCCGATTCTGTGAGGAGTCAATAGTTGCGGACACCATTCCTGCGCCCATTGGCCGTGGCGGCCGTCCTGCCGGCCGCGCTGCTCACCGCCTGCGGCGGCGAGTCCGGTGACAAGGCGGAAACCGGGACCGGCGGCGGCGGGAACACCATCAAGGTCGGAATTCTGCACTCCCTCAGCGGCACGATGGCCATCAGCGAGGTGACGGTCAAGAACTCCGAGCAGCTGGCCATCGACGAGATCAACGCCAAGGGCGGCGTGCTCGGCAAGAAGCTGGAGCCCGTCGTGGAGGACGGCGCCTCCGACTGGCCGACCTTTGCGCAGAAGGCCCAGAAGCTCATCAAGAAGGACCGGGTCGCCACCGTCTTCGGCGGCTGGACCTCGGCCAGCCGCAAGGCGATGCTGCCGGTCTTCGAACGCAACAAGGCCCTGCTGTGGTACCCGGTCCAGTACGAGGGCCTGGAGTCCTCGCCCTACATCTTCTACACCGGCGCCACCACCAACCAGCAGATCGTGCCCGGCCTGGACTACCTCAAGGAAAAGGGAAAGAAGAGGATCTACCTGGTCGGCAGCGACTACGTCTTCCCGCGCACCGCGAACAAAATCATCAAGGCCTACGCCAAGGCCAACGGAATGCAGGTGGTGGGCGAGGAGTACACCCCGCTCGGGCACACCGAATACAGCACGCTGGTCAACAAGATCGGCGAGCAGAAGCCCGACGCGGTGTTCAACACCCTGAACGGCGACAGCAACGTCGCCTTCTTCAAGCAGTTCAAGAGCGCCGGATTCGACGCGGCGAAACTGCCGGTGATGTCGGTCAGCATCGCCGAGGAGGAGGTGAAGGGCATCGGCGTCGACAACATCAAGGGCCAGCCGGTGGCCTGGAACTACTACCAGACCACCAAGGGCAAGGCCAACGAGGACTTCGTCAAGGCGTTCCAGGCCAAGCACCAGGGCGCGGTGACCTCCGACCCGATGGAGGCCGGCTACAACGCGGTGCACCTGTGGGCCGCCGCCGCGCAGAAGGCCGGCACCACCGAGGTGGCGGCGGTGAAGAAGGCCGCCGCCGGGCTGTCCCTGGAACTGCCCGAGGGCAAGGTCACCATCGACGGGCCGACCCAGCACGTCTACAAGACCGCGCGCATCGGCGTCATCCAGCCCGACGGGCTCATCAAGGAGGTCTGGGCCTCCAAGGAGCCGATCAAGCCCGACCCCTACCTGAAGTCCTACCCCTGGGCGGCCGGCCTGTCCTGAGACGGGCGGGCGGCGCGCCGGGGGCGCGCCGCCCGCCTCCCCGTCCGGACCGGCGTGCCAGAGGAGGCGGCATCCATGCAATCCCTGCTCAACCAACTACCGATCGGCATCAGCATCGGCGCGGTGCTGCTGCTGATCGCCCTCGGCCTCACCTTCACCTTCGGCCAGATGGGCGTCATCAACATGGCGCACGGCGAGTTCATCATGGCCGGCGCCTACACCGCCTACATGCTCCAGGACTGGGCCGGCGACGAGGCCGTCCTGGTCGCGCTGCCGGTGGCGTTCGCCGTCGCGGGCGCGCTCGGCTGGCTGCTGGAGCGCCTGGCGATCCGGCACTTCTACGGCCGGCCCCTGGACACCCTGCTGCTCACCTGGGGCGTCAGCCTGGTGCTGCAGCAGGCCGCCCGGGACCTGTTCGGCGCCCCCAACGTGCAGGTCGCGGCGCCGCCCTGGCTGACCGGGCGGGTCACCCTCCTCGGCGGCGCCCTCCCGTACCCGCGGCTGTTCATCATGGCGCTCGCGGTCGCCTGCGTCGCCGGGATCTGGGTCTACCTGAACCGCTCCCGGCAGGGCCGCCGGATGCGCGCGGTCATGCAGAACCGCGAGCTGGCCGCCGTCAGCGGCGTGGCGACCGCCCGGGTCGACCAGCTCACCTTCTTCGTCGGCTCGGGCCTGGCCGGCGTCGCCGGGGTCGCGCTGACCCTGATCGGGCCGGTCGGGCCGTCCCTCGGCACCTACTACATCGTCGACGCGTTCCTGGTCGTGGTCGCGGGCGGCCTCGGCCGGCTGCGCGGCGCGGTCATCGCGGCGCTCGCGCTCGGCATGCTGAACTCCTTCGCCGAGTTCTGGACCGACGCGAGCCTGGCCAAGGTCATCGTGTTCGCGGTCATCATCGCCTTCCTGCAGGTCCGCCCGCAGGGCCTGTTCGTGCTGCGCACCCGGCGGCTGACGTGAGCCCCCGGCTGCGCGGATACGCGCTGTTCGCCGCGGTCGGCCTGCTCGTGCTGGTGGTGGCGCCGCTGACGCTGCCGGCGTTCCGGCTGGACGAGCTGGCCAAGTACCTGTGCCTGGCGATCGCCGCGCTCGGCATCGGCCTCGCCTGGGGGCAGGGCGGCATGCTCACCCTCGGCCAGGGCGTCTTCTTCGGCCTCGGCGGCTACGCGATGGCGATGTACCTCAAGCTGCACGACGCCGGCGGCGACCTGCCCGACTTCATGACCTGGAGCGGCGTGGAACGGCTGCCCGCGCTGTGGAAGCCGTTCGCGAACCCGGCCGTGGCGGTCGCCGCCGTGGTCGCGGTGCCGGTGGCGGCGGCGGTCGTGCTCGGCGCGCTGGTGTTCCGGCAGCGGGTGCGCGGCGCCTACTTCGCGATCCTCACCCAGGCGCTGGCCGCCGCGTTCGTCATCTTGCTGGTCGGCCGCCAGGGCCTCACCGGCGGCACCAACGGCCTCACCAACTTCTACGACTTCTTCGGCCAGGACCCCGAGGCCGAGAGCACCCAGCGCACCATGTACTTCGTCACCGCGACCGTGCTCGGCGCGCTGTACCTGGCGGCGCGGCAGCTGGTGCGCAGCCGGTTCGGGCGGCTGCTGGTCGCGGTCCGCGACGGCGAGGACCGGGTGCGCTTCCTCGGCTACAACCCCGCCACCGTCAAGACGGTCACGTTCGCGGTCTCGGCGGGCATGGCCGGCATCGCCGGGGCGCTGTTCGTCCCGGTCGTCGGGATCATCTCGCCGTCGCTGCTCGGCGTCGTCCCGTCGCTGGAGCTGGTCGTGGCGGTCGCCGTCGGCGGCCGGTACGCCCTGGCCGGCGCGGTCCTCGGCGCGGTCGTCATGAACTACGCCAAGACCTCCTTCAGCGAGCAGTGGGCGGGCGGCTGGCTGTACCTGGAGGGCGCCCTGTTCATCCTGGTCATGACGCTGGCGCCGAAGGGCGCGGTCGGCCTGTACGAGCAGGCCCGCGACGCCCTCGCCCGGCGCCGCCCCGCCCCGGCGCCCGTCCCCGACCGCCCGAAGACCGAGGAGGTGCCCGCATGAGTGACGCACTGCTGCAGATCCGCGGCCTGAAGGTGGTGTTCGACGGCTTCACGGCGCTGGACGGCGTGGACCTCACCGTCGGCCACGGCGAGCTGCGCTTCCTGATCGGCCCGAACGGGGCCGGCAAGACCACCCTGATCGACGTGGTGACCGGCCTCACCCGGCCCGCGGCGGGCTCGGTGTCCTTCGCCGGCACCGAGCTGACCGGCCGCCGCGAGCACCGCATCGTCCGGCTCGGCATCGGCCGCACCTTCCAGACCTCGGTGGTGTTCGAGGAGCTGACGGTGCTGGAGAACCTGGACCTGGCCGCCGGGTTCCGCCGCCCGCTGCCCACGCTGCTGCTGCGGCGGCGCGGCGTCCCCGACGCCGTCGCGGCGGCGCTGGACACCATCGGGCTCGGCGCGCTGGCCGACCGGCCCGCCGGGGTGCTCTCGCACGGCCAGCGGCAGTGGCTGGAGATCGGCATGCTCATCGCGCAGCGGCCCCGGCTGCTGCTGCTCGACGAGCCGGTCGCCGGGATGGGCCGCGGCGAGCGCGAGCGCACCGGCGAGCTGCTCACCGAGATCGCGCGCGAGCACACCGTCGTCGTGGTGGAGCACGACATGGAGTTCCTGCGCCGGTACGCCTCGCAGGTCACCGTCCTGCACGAGGGCCGGGTGCTGGTCGAGGGCGACGTGGCCACGGTGCAGGCCGACCCGCGCGTCCAGGAGGTCTACCTCGGCCGCGGCCGGGAGGAGGCGGCGTGAGCGAAGCGAACAGGGAAGCAGAGCAGTGGAGCTCACGCATGGCCGAGCCGCTAGGCGAGGTGGCCGCGTGAGCGCGCTGCTGGAGGTGAGCGGGCTGGCGGCCGCCTACGGCCGGGCCCGGGTGCTGTTCGGGGTGGACGTCGCGGTCGAGGCCGGCGGGCTGATGTGCGTGATGGGCCGCAACGGCGTCGGCAAGACCACCCTGCTGAACGCCGTGATGGGCGTGCTGCCGCCGACCGCCGGGAAGGTGGTCTTCGACGGCGAGGACGTCACCGGGCTGCCCGTCCACGAGCGGGTGCGGCGGGGGATGGGCTACGTCCCGCAGGGCCACGAGACGTTCCCGCAGCTCACCGTCGCCGACAACCTGCGGGTCACGCTGGAGGCGTCCCGGCACCGCGACGGCGCCGCGATCGAGGAGGCGCTGGAGGTCTTCCCCCGGCTGAAGGAGCTGCTCGGCCGCCGCGCCGGGTTCCTGTCGGGCGGCCAGCAGCAGCAGCTCGCCATCGCCCGCGCCCTGGTCACCCGGCCCCGGCTGCTGATCCTGGACGAGCCGACCGAGGGCGTCCAGCCGTCGATCGTCGCCGAGATCGAGGCGGCGATCGAGCGGCTGCACCGGGAGCGGGGCCTGGCGGTGCTGCTGGTCGAGCAGTACCTGGAGCTGGCGCTGCGGCTCGCCGACGGATTCGTGATCATCGAGGGCGGCCGGGTGTGCCGGTCCGGCCCGGCCGCGGACCTGCACGACGAGGAGGTGCGGCGGCTGCTGGCCGTGTGACCTGCGCCGCGTGCCCCGGCCCTGGGGAATGGGACGGGGCACGCGGTGCGTTCGTGAGACGGGGGAGACACGCGTTGTCTCAGTATCCGGGACGTTGTTTCCGATACCCGGATGGGATCTGTTAGCTTGGCTGACGTGTTCGGTGCGCTGCTCCTCCTTAGCGGCCGCAGCGGGGGCCTGTAACCAAAGGTCGGCTCCCTCGCTGCGGGACTTCGTCGTGTTCGTCGGCCGCAGGACCTGAGCAGAGGGAACGCACCCAGATGTATCCGCAGCAGAACACCTCCGGTATGCCCTTCCAGCGCTACCGCCCCTTCGCGCCGGTCAAGCTGGCCGACCGCACCTGGCCCGACAAGGTGATCACCGAGGCGCCCCGATGGTGCGCGGTCGACCTGCGCGACGGCAACCAGGCGCTGATCGACCCGATGGACGCCCACCGCAAGCTGAAGATGTTCGACCTGCTGGTACGCATGGGCTACAAGGAGATCGAGGTCGGCTTCCCGGCGGCGAGCCAGACCGACTTCGACTTCGTCCGGCAGATCATCGACGAGGGCCGCATTCCGGACGACGTGGTCATCCAGGTGCTGACCCAGGCCCGGCCCGAGCTGATCGAGCGGACCTTCGAGGCGGTGCGCGGGGCCAAGCAGGCGATCGTGCACCTGTACAACTCCACCAGCACGCTGCAGCGGCGGGTGGTGTTCGGGCAGGACAAGGACGGCATCACCGCCATCGCCGTCGAGGGCGCCAAGCTGTGCAAGAAGCTGGCCGACGACATGGGCGACACCGAGATCTACTTCCAGTACTCGCCGGAGTCGTTCACCGGCACCGAGCTGGAGTACGCGGTCGAGGTCTGCAACGCCGTCAACGACGTGTGGCAGCCCACCCCCGAGCGCAAGGTGATCGTGAACCTGCCGGCCACCGTCGAGATGGCCACCCCGAACGTGTACGCCGACCAGATCGAGTGGATGAACCGCCACCTGGCCCGCCGCGACTCGGTGATCCTGTCGCTGCACCCGCACAACGACCGCGGCACCGCCGTCGCCGCCGCCGAGCTGGGGTACCTGGCCGGCGCCGACCGCATCGAGGGCTGCCTGTTCGGCAACGGCGAGCGCACCGGCAACGTCTGCCTGGTCACCCTGGGGCTGAACCTGTTCACCCAGGGCGTCGACCCGCAGATCGACTTCTCCGACATCGACGAGATCCGCCGCACCGTGGAGTACTGCAACCAGCTGCCGGTGCACGAGCGGCACCCCTACGGCGGCGACCTGGTCTACACCGCGTTCTCCGGCTCGCACCAGGACGCCATCAACAAGGGCTTCGACCACCTGAGGCGCGACGCCGCCGCGGCCGGCACGCCCGTCGAGGCCTACACCTGGGAAGTGCCCTACCTGCCGATCGACCCGCACGACGTGGGCCGCTCCTACGAGGCCGTGATCCGGGTCAACAGCCAGTCCGGCAAGGGCGGCGTCGCCTACATCATGAAGACCGAGCACGCGCTGGAGCTGCCGCGCCGGCTGCAGATCGAGTTCTCCCGCGTGGTGCAGCAGCACACCGACGCGGCGGGCGGCGAGGTCACCGCCGAGCGCATGTGGGAGATCTTCGAGGCCGAGTTCCTGGCCAACGGCCCGCGGGTCGGGCTGTTGGCGCACCGCGCGACCTCCCGGGTCGACGAGAAGGACGCGCTCAGCTGCGACATCCGGCTGGGCGGCGAGATCCGCGAGATCGAGGGCGTCGGCAACGGCCCGGTGTCGGCGTTCGAGGCCGCCCTGGCCACCGTCGGCATCGACGTGCGGGTGCTGGACTACGTCGAGCACGCGATGAGCGCCGGCGGCGACGCCCGCGCGGCCGCCTACGTCGAGTGCGACGTCAACGGCACCACCGTGTGGGGCGCGGGCATCGACGGCAACATCGTCACCGCCTCCCTGAAGGCCATCCTGTCGGCCGTCAACCGCGTGGCGCGCGCCGCCGCATAGGCAGGCGCGCCGCCTGAAGACCCGGTCACGACGATGTGAACCACTCGTGTGATCGACGTACGGGCCCCGGCCGTGACGATCTCACGGCCGGGGCCCGCCGTGCTCCGCGGCCCGGCCTCCCGGGGGCGGGCGCCCTACCGGGTGTGGTCGAGGACGTGGTGCACCAGCTCCCGCAGCGGCCCCTGCAACTGGGCCTCGCCGACGGTCGTGGTCCGGCCGTCGATGTCGATGTCGTACAGGAACTGGTCGGGAATGCGTCCTGGCGCCGGCACGGCGCCGAGGTCCACCCGGTCGACCAGGTGCGACAGCAGCGGATCGCTGGCGCTGTCGGACTCGCCGCGCCGCTGGATGCCCGCGAAACCGCCCGAGCGGACCACCTTGACCTTCACCATGCCTCCTCCCCGTCCGGCCTCGCCGCCCGGGGGCGGAAGGCCCTCATAGCGGGACGCCTACCCCCGTCCACCCCTGCCGTACCGCCGCCGTCTCGGCGGCGTCCGCGCCGTACAGTGCGGTCGCGGTGGCGAGCGTGGCCGCGGCGAAGCCCTTGAAATCGGCGGTCGAGGAGAGTTTCCCGCCGGTGAGCGTGTCGTACCAGACCTTTCCGGCCTTTTCCCAGGCGTTTCCGCCGATCGCGGCGGCGGTCAGGTAGAAGGCGCGGTTCGGGATGCCGGAGTTGATGTGCACCCCGCCGTTGTCGCGGTAGGTCTCGACGTAGTCGTCCATGTGCCCGGGCTGGGGGTCCTTGCCGAGCTGCGGGTCGTCGTAGGCGGTGCCGGGCTCCTTCATCGAGCGCAGCGCGACCCCGTGCACGCGCGGGGCCAGCAGGCCCTCGCCGATCAGCCAGTCGGCCTGGTCGGCGGTCTGCCCGCGGTGCCACTGCTTGATCAGCGAGCCGAACACGTCCGACAGCGACTCGTTCAGCGCGCCGGACTGGCCGTAGTACTCCAGGCCCGCGGTGTACTGGGTGACGCCGTGGGTGAGCTCGTGCCCGGTGACGTCGAGCGGCCCGGTGAAGGCGGTGAACAGCGTCCCGTCGCCGTCGCCGTAGACCATCTGCTCGCCGTTCCAGAACGCGTTGTCGTAGTCGCGCCCGTAGTGCACGGTGGAGATCATCGGCAGCCCGGCGCCGTCGATGGAGTTGCGCCGGTAGGCGGCCTCGAAGAAGTCGAAGGTGACGCCGAGCCAGTCGTAGGCGGTGTCGACGGCGGTGTCCCCGGTGGCCGGGCCGCCCTCGGCGCGCACGGTCTCACCGGGCAGTTCCTCGCGGTTGCGGGCGTCGTCGATGGTGCGGTCGGGGACGAAGTCCTCGGTGGGGGAGGGGGGCTCCAGGGGGAGCACCCGGCGCTCGGTCCGGGCGGTGCTGCTGAGGACGAGCGTGCGGCGGGCGATGTCGCGCAGGGCGGCGTTGTCACCGGCCCGGGCGACGTGCTCCAGCATGTGCGGCGGCACGATGGTGCATCTCATGGGACAACGCTGCCACCTCGGCGGGGGCCCGGCCACGGCTTCGCCGATACTGATCCGTCCTAATGCGGTCACGGAACGTAAGGATCTTCGAGGCGCCGCCGCACCGCCGGTCGTACGGGAGAATGGAGGGGTGACTCTCTACCGCGATGAAGGCGTCGTCCTGCGCACCCAGAAGCTGGGTGAGGCCGACCGCATCGTGACGATCCTGACCCGCCGGCACGGCCGGATCCGCGCGGCGGCCAAGGGGGTCCGCAAGACCAAGTCCAGGTTCGGGGCGCGGCTGGAGCCGTTCAGCCACGTCGACCTGCAGCTGTACGAGCGGCGCTCGCTGGACCTGGTCACCCAGGCCGAGACGCTGCGGCCCTACGGGCAGACCCTGGCCACCGACTACCCGCGCTACACCGCGGGCACCGCGATGCTGGAGACCGCCGAGCGCCTGACCAGCGAGGAGGGCGAGCCCGCGCTGCGCCAGTTCCTGCTGCTGGTCGGCGGGCTGCGCACGCTGGTGGAGGGCGACCACGACCCCCGCCTGGTGCTGGACGCCTTCCTGCTGCGGTCGCTGTCGGTGGCGGGCTGGGCGCCGGCGATCGACGAGTGCTGCCGCTGCGGCGACCGCGGCGGGCTGCGCGGCTTCATGATCGCGGCGGGCGGCGCGGTGTGCGCGCGCTGCCGCCAGCCGGGCGCGGCCACACCCGCTCCGCCCACCTTTGCGCTGATGTTGGCGTTGTTGCGTGGAGATTGGGTGCATGCGGACGGGAGCGACCCCCGCCACCGGATAGAGTGCAGCGGTCTGGTGGCCGCCTACCTGCAGTGGCACCTGGAACATGGCATCCGGTCCCTGCGGCACGTCGAACGGGGGACCGGCGACACCTCGGACAGGGAGCGAGTTTGAGAAGGGCCGTTTCGCCGCCGTACCCGCACAAGGACGGGGCCAGGCCCCCGGCCATCCCGGCCGACCTGGTGCCGAAGCACGTGGCGATCGTGATGGACGGCAACGGGCGCTGGGCCAAGGAGCGCGGCCTGCCCCGCACCGAGGGGCACAAGAGGGGCGAGGACTCGCTCTTCGACGTGATCATGGGGGCCATCGAGCTCGGCATCCCGAACCTGTCGGCCTACGCCTTCTCCACCGAGAACTGGAAGCGCTCGCCCGAGGAGGTGCGCTTCCTGATGGGCTTCAACCGCGACGTCATCCGCCGCCGCCGCGACCAGCTCCACTCGATGGGCGTGCGGGTGCGCTGGGCGGGCCGCCGCCCGCGCCTGTGGCGCAGCGTCATCAAGGAGCTGGAGGACGCCGAGGAGATGACGCGCGGCAACGACGTGCTCACCCTGCAGTTCTGCGTGAACTACGGCGGTCGCGCCGAGATCGCCGACGCCGCCGCCGCGATCGCCCGCGACGTGCGCGACGGCAAACTGAACCCCGACAAGATCAGCGAGAAGGTGTTCGCCCGCTACCTGGACGAGCCGGGCATCCCCGACGTGGACCTGTTCCTGCGCTCGTCGGGCGAGCAGCGCACCTCCAACTTCCTGCTGTGGCAGTCGGCGTACGCCGAGATGGTGTTCCTGGACACGCTGTGGCCCGACTTCGACCGGCGGCACCTGTGGCACGCCTGCGAGGTCTACGCCAGCCGGGACCGCCGCTACGGCGGCGCGGTGCCCAACCCGGTGCCCGTCGCGGAGGCGCACTGACGAAACTATTCCTACTGGTTTAGTTGATTTATCGGCGGGGGCTGCGTACCGTCGTGCCATGACGCCACAGCTGCTGGACCCTGTGCGCCCCGCCGGGGCGCGGTCCATGGAGATCGAACCCGTCGCCGGCCGGATCGGCGCGCAGGTCTGTCGCGTCCGTCTCTCGGGTGCGCTGGGCGAGGAGGCCGTCCGGCGCCTGCGCGCCGCCCTGCTGCGGCACAAGGTCCTGTTCTTCCGGGACCAGCACCACCTGGACGCGGCGGAGCAGACCGCGTTCGCCCGGCTGCTCGGCGAGCCCGTCCCGGCGCCGCCCGCGCCGGGCGGCGCCTGGCACACCGACCTGTCCTACCGCGACCGGCCCTCGGGGTTCTCGGTGCTGCGCGCCGTCGAGGTGCCCTCGCACGGCGGCGACACCGTCTGGGCCAACACCGCCGCCGCCTACGACGACCTGCCGGTCGAGCTGCGCGAGGTCGCCGACCGGCTCTGGCTGCGGCACGCCGACGGGGCCGCGCAGGCCGAGCACCCCCTGGTCCGGGTGCACCCCGAGACGGGGGAGCGGGCGCTGCTGCTCGGCGGGTACGCGCGGGCGGTGGCCGGGCTGAGCGACGAGGCCGACTCCGAGGCGCTGATCCGGCTGTTCCAGGAGCGGGTGACCCGGCTGGAGAACACCGTGCGCTGGCGCTGGTCGCCCGGCGACGTGGCCGTCTGGGACAACCGCGCGACCCAGCACCGGGTGGTGCACGACTACGGCGGCGAGCCGCGCCGGCTGCGGCACGTCGCCGTCGCGGGCGAGGCGCCGATCGCGGTGGACGGCCGCCGCGGCGTCCCGCTCGGCTGAACCGCCGGTCGCGCGATATGCGGAAGGGGCGGCCCCGCGCGGAGGCCGCCCCTTCGCCATGCCCTAGACCAGCGCCGCGTCCAGCGTGATCTTCGTGCCGGTCAGCGCCTTGCTGACCGGGCAGTTCTCCTTGGCGTTCTGCGCCGCCTGCTCGAAGTCGGCCGCCGACAGCCCCGGCACGCTCGCCCGGACGGTCAGGTGGATGCCGGTGATGCCCTCGCCCGGCTGGAAGGTGACGTCGGCCTTGGTGTCGACCTTCTCCGGCGGGGTGCCGGCGCCGGCCAGGCCGTGTGAGAGGGCCATCGAGAAGCAGGTCGAGTGCGCCGCCGCGATGAGCTCCTCGGGGCTGGTGCGCCCGTTCGGGTCCTCGGCCCGCGAGGCCCAGGTGACGTCGTAGGTGCCGAGCCCCGAGGAGTCCAGCGAGACCGTGCCCTGGCCGCCCATGAGCGGCCCTTCCCAGTGCGCGTTAGCGGTACGTGTCGTAGCCATGGGCCGATTGTCTCGTGCCGGGCGCCCGCCCCGGGCCACCGGGGGCGGGGATCAAGATCGGCGGGCGGCGCACTCGCCGCAGGTGCCGAACACCTCGACGGTGTGGGTGATCTCCACGAAGCCGTGCTCGGCGCCGACCGCGTCGGCCCACCGCTCCACCGCCGGGCCCGCGACCTCCACGGTGCGGCCGCAGCCGCGGCAGACCAGGTGGTGGTGGTGCTCCTCGGTGCGGCAGGCCCGGTAGACGGCCTCGCCGTCGTCGGTGCGCAGCACGTCGACCTCGCCGGACTCGCTGAGCGCCTGCAGCGCCCGGTAGACCGTGGTGAGGCCGATCTTGGAGCCGTCGGCGCGCAGGTCGGCATAGATGTCCTGGGCGCTGCGGAAGCCCTGGCAGCCTGCCAGGACCTGCCGCACCGCGTTACGGCGGGCCGTCGTCATCCCCCTGCTACCTCCGCCTCGGCTTCCACGCTGGGCCGGACCGCCGCCGCCGTCACCGTCCGCCGGCGGCGCAGCACCGCGCCGGCGAGCACCGCGGCCACGAAGACCGCGAGCGCGAGCAGCACGATGGAGGGGCCCGGCGGCAGATCGTACTGGAAGGAGCCTGCCAGCCCGGTCACCGCCGACAGTACACCGGTTCCCATCGCCAGCAGCATCGTGCTCCGGAACCCCCGGGTGAGCTGCTGGGCGGCCGCGACCGGCACCACCATCAGCGCGCTGACCAGCAGCAGCCCGATGGCGCGCATCGCGATGACCACGGTCACCGCGGCGGTCACCGCGATCAGCACGCTGAGGAAGCGCACCGGCAGGCCGGCGGTGCGCGCCACGTCCTCGTCCTGGCAGAGCAGGAACATCTCGCGGCCGAAGAGCGCCACGATGCCGAGCACGGCGACCGCGAGCCCGGCGACCACGTACAGGTCGGACGCCTGCACGCTGCTGATCGACCCGAACAGGTAGGACTGCAGGTTCGCGCCGCCGCCCTGGGCGTTGGTCAGCACCACCCCGCCCGCGAGGCCGCCGTAGAACAGCAGCGCCAGCACGACGTCCGCGCCGCTGCGGCTGCGCGCGCGCAGCACCTCGATGGCGATCGCGCCGAGCACCGACACCGCCAGCGCGCCGAGCGTGGGGGAGGTGCTGGTCAGCAGCCCGAGGCCGATGCCGGTGAGCGCGATGTGGCCGATGCCGTCGCCGAGCAGCGACAGCCTGCGCTGCACGACGAACGTCCCGACGGCGGGCGCGGTCAGCCCGATGAGCACCGCCATCACCAGGGCGATGCGCATGAACTCGTACGACAGCATCTCGCTCACGCGCTCTTCCTCATCGCGGTCTCCTCGCGCAGGATCCGGCCGTGGTCCAGGTGGATCGTGCGGGTGATCAGGTCTTCCATCGGGCCGAGCCCGTGCGCGACGAGCACGACGGTGCGGCCCTGCGCGGCCAGCGAGCCCAGCGTGGCGGCGAGGGCGGCCTGGCTGGCGGCGTCCACCCCGGCGGTCGGCTCGTCCATGACGAACACCTCGGGTTCGCCCGCGAGCGCGCGGGCGATCAGCACCCGCTGCTGCTGGCCGCCCGACAGCAGGTGCGCCGAGTCGCGCGCCCGGTCCGCCAGGCCGACGGCCTCCAGGGCGCGGTCCACCGCGGCCCGGTCGGCGGCCGAGGAGGGCCGCCAGCGCGACTGGCGCGCCACCCGCCCGGACGCCACGACCTCGCGCACGGTGGCCGGCACGCCGCCGCCCATCGGCAGCCGCTGCGGCACGTACCCGACCCGCTTCCAGTCGCGGAACCGCGACGGCGGCGCGCCGTAGATCTCGGTGCGTCCCTCGCTGAGCGGCAGCAGCCCGAGCAGCGCCTTGACCAGCGTGGACTTGCCCGCGCCGTTCGGGCCGAGCAGCGCGACCCGGTCGCCGGCCCCGACCCGCAGGTCGACGCCGCGCAGCACCTCGCGGCCGTCCAGCCGGACCCGGCCGCCGGTCATCGCGAAGGGGGGGACGTCGTTCATGAGCACTCCAGGGCGGACCGCAGCGTGCCGAGGTCGGCGCGCATCACCGTCTGGTAATCGCCCCCGGCACCCTTCTTGATTCCCTCCACCGGGTCCAGCACCGCGGTCTTCACCCCGGCCTCCCGGGCGAGGGACTCGGCGACCTTGGGGCTGACCAGCGTCTCGGTGAACACCGTGGTCGCCCCGGCGGCGCGGACCTGGCGGGTCAGCTCGCCGAGCCGCTTGGGCGACGGCTCGCTGGCCGCGTCCACCCCGGCGATCGGCACCTGGGTCAGGCCGTAGCGGTCGGCGAGATAGCCGAACGCGGCGTGCGCGGTCACGATCGTCTTGTGCTTGCAGGTCTTCAGGCCGTCCTGGAACGCCTTGTCCAGCTCGGCCAGCCGGCCGGCGAGCGCGGCGGCCCGGGTGCGGTAGCCCGCGGCGTGCGCGGGGTCGGCGGCGGCGAGCCGGTCGCCGAGCGCCTTGGCGACGGCGGCCATCCGGCTCGGGTCCAGCCAGAGGTGCGGGTCGTAGGACACCTCGGCGTGCTCGTGCCCCTCCTCTTCCTCTTCCCCGCCGTGCGGGGCGGGCAGCGTCTTCACCGTGGTGGCGGCGTCCAGCGCCCGGCCCTTGGCCTCCTTGGCGACGGCCTGGTCCACCGCGGGCTGCACGCCCTTGACGTAGACGGTGAGGCGGGCCTTGCCCACGTCGCCGATCTGGCGGGGGGTGAGCTCCAGGTCGTGCGGCTCGGCGCCCGGCTTGGTGAGGGTCTGCACGGTGACGTCGGCGCCGCCCACCTCCTGGCTCAGCCAGGCCATGGGGTAGAAGGACGCGACCACCTTGGTCTTGCCGCCCGCGCCGTCCGCGCCCGCGTCGCCGCAGGCGGAGAGGGCGGTGAGCCCGGCGACGGCGAAGGCGGCGGCGGGCAGGAGACGGGGGGTTCCGCGGAGGGTGAGCACCCTTGCAGTATGTCCGTAAATGAAAACGATTGTCAAAATCAGGTGAGGGCGCGCTCGACCGCGACCGCCACGAGCAGCGCCATGCCGCCGAGCCGCAGCAGCCGGTCCCGGACCGCCAGCGCGGGCCAGCTGAGATAGGACAGCCAGCCGAGCAGGGCCAGCAGCACCACGAGGCAGCCGGCCCCGGCCGGGCCCGGCGCCAGCATTCCGGCCACGAGCAGCACCAGCACCGCCACCAGCAGCGCGGACCGGCGCCGGTGCAGCAGGGCCAGCGGCCCGGCGCTCCACCGCTCCACCGCGGCGCGCGTCCCCGACGGCCCGGCCTGCCCGCTTCCGCGCCCGGAGGCCCCGTCTCGCTCGCTCACCCGACCAACCTAACGCCCCCGGCCTGGAAGGATGGCCCGATGATCGCCATTACCCGCTACCGGGTGCCGCAGGAGCGGGCGGACGGCTTCGCCGCCGAGATGACCGCCGTGCTGGAGACCCTGGCCGCGAGCGCCGGCTTCCGCTCCGGTCGGCTCGCCCGCACCGTCGACGAGCCCGACCTGTGGGCGCTGGTGACCGAGTGGGACGGGGCGGGTTTCTACCGCCGCGCCCTCGGCGCCTACGACGTGCGGGTGCTGTTCATCCCCTTGGCCGCCTATGCCCTCGACGAGGCCGGGGCCTACGAGGTCGTGGCAGGGCGCTGACCGAGGACCGTTCAACGGACGGGAAAGAAGCACCGGGCCACGGTTTCGCGCCGGACGGTCAAGGTCATCACTGCCGCATCACGATCAACACGGGGGAATGTGATGCGACATGCGGCCGTTCTCGGACTGTCACTCACCGTACTGGCGGCGGCGCCCGTCGTCACCGCCGCCGCCGGGACGCCCGCCCCGCGGTCCGCGGCCGACCCGCCCGCCGCGCTGAGCGGCCGCCCGTTCGTGGCCTACCGGGGCCTGCGCATCCCGGTCCCGGCCGGCTGGGAGGTGCACCGGCTGGACCGCGACCCCACCCGCTGCGTCCGCTTCGACCGGCGCGCGATCTACCTCGGCCGGCCCGGCCCGCAGGCCGACTGCCCGGCCCGGGTCGTCGACCGCACCGAGGCCGTGCTCGTCGAGCCGGTCGGTGACGCCTCGGCGCGGCGGCGCCTGTGGGCCCGGCCCGACCTGCCCGCCCGGGTCCCGCTGCGCACGACCGCCGACCACCGGATCGAGATGCCGCTGCCCGAGGCCGGCGTCCGGGTCACCGGCACCTACGGCGCGGACGAGCAGGCCCTGCGCGACACGCTGCGGGCCTCCAGGATCGCCGGCGCCTGGCCCGCCGAGCCCGTGCCGCGCCACGGCACGCCGGACGCGCCCGACGAGGACGACGAGGAGGACACGCCGGAGGAGGCCGACATGAACCGCCCCTGGGCCACCGGCAAGGGGTTCGACACCTGCGCCGCCCCGGCGCTGGCCTCCATGGCCGCCTGGCGGAAGGCCTACGACGTCGCCAACATCTACATCGGCGGCGCGGCCCGGGGCTGCGCCCAGCCCAACCTGGACGCCGCCTGGGTCCGCACGGTCCGCAAGATGGGCTACCGGCTGATCCCGACCTACGTCGGGCCCCAGTCGCCCTGCTCGCGCTACCGCGTGCACTTCGACCCCAAGGACGCCGCCGGCGAGGGGACCCGCGCCGCCCGCGACGCCGTCCGCCAGGCGGACGCCCTCGGCATCCCCGAGGGCAAGCCCATCTACTACGACATGGAGGCCTACGACAGCCGCAAGGACTCCTGCCGCAAGCCGGTGCTGCGCTTCCTGGACGCCTGGTCGCGCGAGGTGGCGCGGCTGGACTACGTGCCGGGCGTCTACAGCAGCATCGCCTCGGGCGTCCGCGACCTCGGCAAGGCCGGCGACATCACCAAGCCGGACGCCATCTGGTTCGCGCGCTGGGACGGCGAGCCCACCATCTACGACGACCTCCTGGAGGAGGACTGGTGGCACCCGCACCGCCGCATCAAGCAGTACCGGGGCGGCCACCGCGAGCGGCACGGCGGCGTGACCATCAACGTCGACAGCAACACCGTCGACGGGCGCGTCTACTGACCGGGACCGTGCGCGGCACGGGGGCGGCGCGTAAACGACGCGAGGAGCCGGGGCGGCATGTGTAAGCTGGGAAATGGTCTTGGAGCAGCGCCGCGTCACTCCGCGCTGCGATGACCGTCAACCCGGGGATCACACTTTTGCCTCGGCCGTCCGTGCGGGCGGCCCGAGAGTGTATAGACAATCCCGCCGACCGCCAGCCGGATGGAGAATGCTCATGGCACGCCGTTCCGACGTGTTGGACACGATCGTCAACCTCGCCAAGCGACGGGGTCTGGTCTACCCGTCGAGTGAGATCTACGGCGGCCTGCGGGCCTCCTGGGACTACGGCCCCCTCGGCGTGGAGCTGAAGAACAACGTCAAGCGCCAGTGGTGGAAGTCCATGGTGCAGGGCCGCGACGACGTCGTCGGCCTCGACTCGTGCGTGATCCTGGCCCGCGAGGTGTGGGAGGCCAGCGGCCACGTCAACGCGTTCGTGGACCCGCTGACCGAGTGCCAGTCCTGTCACAAGCGCTTCCGCGCCGACCACCTCGAAGAGGCCTACGAGGAGAAGCACGGCCGCCCGCCGGCGAACGGCCTGGCCGACATCACCTGCCCGAACTGCGGCGTCAAGGGCTCGTTCACCGAGCCGAAGATGTTCAACGGCCTGCTGAAGACCTTCCTCGGCCCGGTCGAGGACGCCTCGGGCCTGGCCTACCTGCGCCCCGAGACCGCGCAGGGCATCTTCATCAACTACCTGAACGTGCAGCAGTCGGCGCGCCGCAAGGTGCCGTTCGGCATCGGCCAGGTCGGCAAGTCGTTCCGCAACGAGATCACGCCCGGCAACTTCATCTTCCGGACCCGCGAGTTCGAGCAGATGGAGATGGAGTTCTTCGTCAAGCCCGGCAGCGACGAGGAGTGGCACCAGTACTGGATCGACGAGCGGCTGCAGTGGTACGTCGACCTCGGCATCCGCAAGGAGAACCTGCGGCTGTTCGAGCACCCGGCCGACAAGCTGTCGCACTACTCCAAGCGCACCGTGGACGTGGAGTACCGGTTCGACTTCGTCGGCAGCGAGTGGGGCGAGCTGGAGGGCATCGCCAACCGCACCGACTACGACCTGACCACGCACGCCAAGGCGTCCGGCACCGACCTGTCGTTCTTCGACCAGGAGTCGGGCGAGCGGTTCGTGCCGTACGTGATCGAGCCGGCGGCGGGCGTGGACCGCTGCACGCTGACGTTCATGATGGACGCCTACGCCGAGGACGAGGCCCCGAACGCCAAGGGCAAGCTGGAGAAGCGCGCCGTGATGCGGCTGGACCGGCGGCTCGCCCCGGTCAAGGTCGCGGTGCTGCCGCTGTCGCGCAACGCCGACCTGTCGCCGAAGGCGCGCGACCTGGCCGCGCAGCTGCGCAAGAACTGGAACGTCGACTTCGACGATGCGGGCGCCATCGGCCGCCGCTACCGCCGCCAGGACGAGATCGGCACCCCGTTCTGCGTGACGGTCGACTTCGACACCCTGGAGGACGACGCGGTGACCATCCGCGAGCGCGACACCATGAGCCAGGAGCGCATCGCGATCAGCCAGGTCGAGTCGTTCCTCGCCGCGCAGCTCATCGGCTGCTGACACCCCGCGCAGGACCGGGCACGTGAAACGGGCCGCCCCCTCACCGGGGCGGCCCGTTCGCTTTGTGCGGCGGGGGGTCAGGGGGTCACGTAGAGCTGCTGGTTGTAGTTCCCGGCCGTCGTCTCGCCCTGGAGCTGGTAGGTGGCGGTGACGGTGGCGGTGGCCGGGCAGAGGAAGTTGCTGCCGCTCTGCTTGCTCACCGTGGCGCCGTTCACGCCGACCTCGGCGGCCGCGACGGAGGTGTTCGGCCGGTTGGGGTTGTCGGGGTTGTAGCCGTTGGCGGTCAGGTTGCCGCCGAAGTAGCAGGTGATGCCGCCGAGGATGCTGGCGACGGCCTTCACCTTGAAGCCGGCGATGGTGACGGCGGCGTCGCGGTTGGCGGTGTGGGCGGAGTCGTAGACGACCGAGCCGCCGGTCCAGGGCAGGTTCAGCGTGGTGACCGTGACGGTCCCGCCGCCGCCGGGGCAGGCGGGGCCGGGCACGTTGGTGAACGAGGCCGCGGTGATGTTCAGCGCGCTGCCGTTGGACTGGATGGAGCCGGACATGGTGGAGGAGTTGCAGGTGCCCGAGCCGAGCGAGGTCGTCACCGAGGCGGTGCCGAGGAGCGAGGCGCGGACGTTGCCGCTGTAGGGGGCGGCGGCCGCGCTGCCCTTGCGGATGGTGGTGGTCGCCGCCGAGGCCGGCGGGGCGGCCACGGCGAGGGCGGTGAGGGCGGCGGCCCCCAGGACGACGGCCTGTCTGAAATGTGCCACCGGGTACTCCTTTGTCCGGTTACGGGGTGGTAGCGTGAAAGTAATTCACCTTTCCGGTCCCGGCAATGGGTGAGGAGCCACGGGGGCTGGCCGGAACCCGCCAGCCGGACGAGGTTGGCGGGGCGCGAGTGAGGGAAGGGGCCGCGTCCCCTCCCGGAACCGCCGGCCAACGGCGACGGGCCCGTCCCGGGGGAGGGACGGGCCCGGACGGGCGGCGGCCGGCGGGTCAGGCGAGCGGCGACTCGTGCTCGCCCTGCTCCGCCCGGATCACCTGCATGACCGCGTTGATCAGCGCCAGGTGCGTGAACGCCTGCGGGAAGTTGCCGAGGTGCCGGCCGCTGTGCGGGTCGATCTCCTCGGCGTACAGCTGCAGCGGGCTGGCGTAGGACAGCAGCTTTTCGCAGAGGGCACGGGCGCGCTCCAGCTCACCGATCATCACCAGGGCGCTGACCAGCCAGAACGAGCAGATGGTGAAGGTGCCCTCCTCGGTGTCGAAGCCGTCGTCGGTCTCGGCGGCCCGGTAGCGCAGTACCAGGTCGTCCTCCGACAGCTCGTCGGCGATGGCGAGGACGGTCTCGCGGACCCGCTTGTCGTCGGCGGGCAGGAAGCCGAGCAGCGGGATCAGCAGCGCCGAGGCGTCCAGCGACGTCGCCCCGTAGTGCGCGGTGAACACCCCGCGGTCGTCCAGGGCGTTGTCCAGGACGTCGGCGTGGATCTCGTCGGCGGCCCGCTGCCAGCGGCGCGCGCGCTCGTCGTCGCCGCGGATGCGGGCGAGCCGGGCGCCGCGCTCGGCGGCGACCCAGCAGAACACCTTGGAGGAGGTGAAGTGCTGCGGCGCGCCGCGCACCTCCCACATGCCGCAGTCGGGGACGCGCCAGTTCTGCACCGCGTCCTCGACCTGCTTCACCACGATCTTCCACAGCCGGTCGTCGAGCCGGTCGCGCTTGCGCACGAACATGTAGATCGACCCGATGATCGCGCCCCACACGTCGTGCTGGGCCTGCATGTAGGCCTCGTTGCCGATGCGCACCGGGCGGGCGTTGTCGTAGCCGCTCAGATGATCCAGCGTGGACTCGGGCAGTTCCTCGCGCCCGTCCAGCCCGTACATGATCTGCAGCTTGCCCTCGGCGGCCTCGGCCACGTCGGTGATGAAGTAGAAGAAGTCGTTGGCCTCCCAGTCGTAGCCGAGGGTGTAGAAGGCCCACAGCGCCATCGTGGAGTCGCGGATCCAGGTGTAGCGGTAGTCCCAGTTGCGGTCGCCGCCGGGCGCCTCGGGCAGCGACGTGGTCGCCGCCGCCGCGACCGCGCCGGTCGGCGCGTAGGTCAGCCCCTTCAAGGTGAGCGCGCTGCGCTGCAGGTGGCTGCGCCAGGGGTGGTCGGGGAAGCGGCCGCGGTCCAGCCAGTGCTGCCAGTGGTGCACGGTCCACACCAGCCGCTCGCTGGCCTCGGCGTAGGTGCCGGGCGGCTCGTGCTCGCTCCACGACAGCGCCACGAACCGCGCGTCGCCCTGCTTCAGCAGCGTCCGCGACGTGGCGAGCGACCCCTCGAACCCGACGTTCATGTCGGTGGTGAGCCGCAGGTTGATGCCGTTCCCGCGGGCCACCGCCTCGTGGTAGCCGACGCCGGTGTGCTCCCACTGCGCCGGGGTCTGGCCGTAGTCGAAGACCGGCATGCAGTCCAGGCGGACCTGGGCCTGGCCGTTCACGCACCGCACCATGCGCAGCAGGACGTGGTCGGCGTCGTAGTCGGTGGGCGCGCGCCGGTGGGTGTGGGAACGTTCCGTCTCGTGGTGCCAGGGGCCCATCAGCAGCGCGTCGGTCACCACCAGCCAGCCGCCGTGCACCCACCAGGTGGTCTCCATCACCATGGTGCCCGGGATGTAGCGCTGCGCGGCGGGGACCTCCACCCCCGCCGGGCCGAGCCGGAAGTAGCCCGCGTCCCGGTCCAGGATGGACCCGAACACGCTGGGCGAGTCCATCTTGGGCAGGCACATCCACTCGATGTTCCCGCTCGGCGCGACCAGCGCGGTCGTCTCACAATCCGACAGGAACCCGAAATCGGCGATCGGGGCGAACGGATCTCCCGCCCGGCCACCGGCGACCATAGGCCTCACAGCCTCACCTCCGTGTTCCATCATTCCCTCTCGTTCGTCATGCGTACGCCACGCGTTCAGGTGGTTCCCGAGTGGATCTGTCGGGGATGTCGCTATTGGAGTAGACCATTAAGACCCCGCTGACCTGCGAAGACGTCCTGAAGGTGAACGGGCGGCGAGGCAAGGTCGACTTCATGGGTACAGTCCCCGCAAACAGGGCTTCGGGCCGCCATGGCCTGGGACGACGCGAGGAGGCGTCCCCCGGGGGATGGCGCCGTGCCCTGGTGTTGGGTGGAACCGGAGCGAGAAGGAGCTCCCCGTGCCGAAGTTCGTGTACGACTTCACTGAGGGAAACAAAGACCTCAAGGATCTGCTGGGTGGCAAGGGCGCCAACCTCGCCGAGATGACCAACCTCGGACTGCCCGTGCCTCCCGGGTTCACGATCACTACGGAGGCCTGCCGTCACTACCTCGGCCACGGGAGCCTTCCCGAAGGGCTGCAGGAGGAGGTGGACCGGCACCTGGCCGCGCTGGAGGAGGCGATGGGCAAACGCCTCGGCGAGGCCGGCGACCCGCTGCTGGTCAGCGTGCGCTCGGGTGCCAAGTTCAGCATGCCCGGCATGATGGAGACCGTCCTCAACATCGGGCTGAACGACGAGTCCGTCGCGGGCCTGGCCGCCCAGGCCGGCGACGAGCGGTTCGCCTGGGACTCCTACCGCCGCCTCATCCAGATGTTCGGCAAGACCGTGCTGGACATCGAGGGCGAGCTGTTCGAGGACGCCATCGAGGCCGCCAAGGACGCCAAGGGCACCAAGGACGACGGCGACCTGGACGCGGCCGACTTCCGCGGCCTGGTCGAGACCTTCAAGGGCATCGTCCGCGAGCACGCCGGCCGGGACTTCCCGAGCGACCCGCGCGAGCAGATGGACCTGGCCGTCAAGGCCGTCTTCGACTCCTGGAACGCCGACCGCGCGATCCTGTACCGCCGCCAGGAGCGCATCCCGGTCGACCTCGGCACCGCCGTCAACATCTGCTCGATGGTGTTCGGCAACCTCGGCCAGGACTCGGGCACCGGCGTCGCCTTCACCCGCGACCCCGCCTCGGGCCAGCAGGGCATCTACGGCGACTACCTGCAGAACGCCCAGGGTGAGGACGTCGTCGCCGGCATCCGCAACACCGTGCCGCTGACCGACCTGGAACGTATCGACAAGGCCTCCTACGACCAGCTGCTGGACATCATGGAGCGGCTGGAGAACCACTACCGCGACATGTGCGACATCGAGTTCACGATCGAGCGCGGCAAGCTGTGGATGCTCCAGACCCGAGTAGGCAAGCGGACCGCCGCCGCGGCGTTCCGCATCGCCTGCCAGCTGCTCGACCAGGGGCTCATCGACGCCGACGAGGCGACCGACCGCATCACCGGCGACCAGCTCGCCCAGCTGATGTTCCCCCGCTTCGACACCGCCAGGATGGACGGCGTCACCAGGCTGACCAAGGGCATGAACGCCTCCCCGGGCGCCGCCGTCGGCAAGGCCGTCTTCACCTCCGAGCGCGCCAAGGAGCTCGCCGAGCAGGGCGAGGACGTCATCCTGGTCCGCCGCGAGACCAACCCCGACGACCTGGCCGGCATGGTGGCCGCGCAGGGCGTGCTCACCTCGCGCGGCGGCAAGACCTCGCACGCCGCCGTCGTCGCCCGCGGCATGGGCAAGACCTGCGTCTGCGGCGCCGAGGAGCTGGAGGTCGACGTCAAGGCCGGGAAGTTCACCGCGCCGGACGGCACCGTCGTCAGCGAGGGCGACGTCATCTCCATCGACGGCACCAGCGGCGAGGTCTACCTCGGCGAGGTCCCGGTCATGGACTCGCCGGTGGTGCAGTACTTCGAGGGCGAGCTGGCCGCCGACGCCGACGAGCTCGTCCAGGCCGTCGACCGGATCATGAAGCACGCCGACGAGGCCGCCGCGCTGAAGGTCCGCGCCAACGCCGACAACCCCGAGGACGCCGCGCGCGCCCGCCGCTTCGGCGCCCAGGGCATCGGCCTGTGCCGCACCGAGCACATGTTCCTCGGCGACCGGCGCCAGCTGGTGGAGAAGCTGATCCTGGCCGAGAGCGACAGCGAGCGCCAGGACGCGCTGGACGCCCTGGAGCCGCTGCAGCGCGCGGACTTCACCGGCATCTTCGAGGCCATGGACGGGCTGCCGGTCACCATCCGGCTGATCGACCCGCCGCTGCACGAGTTCCTCCCCGACCTCACCGAGCTCTCGGTCAAGATCGCCCTTGCCGGCGACAAGGCGACCGAGCAGGACCGCAGGCTCCTGGAGGCGGTCAACCGGCTGCACGAGCAGAACCCTATGCTCGGATTGCGCGGTGTGCGGCTCGGTTTGGTGATTCCCGGCCTGTTCTCGATGCAGGTGCGGGCCATCGCCGAGGCCGCCGCCGACCGCCGCAAGGCCGGCGGCGACCCGCGGCCGGAGATCATGATCCCGCTCGTCGGCGCCGTGCAGGAGCTGGAGGCGGTCCGCGAGGACGCCGAGCAGGTGCTGGCGGAGGTGGCGCGGGAGACCGGCGTGGACGTCCCGGCGCTGATCGGCACCATGATCGAGCTGCCCCGGGCCGCGCTCACCGCCGGGCAGATCGCCGAGGCCGCCGAGTTCTTCTCCTTCGGCACCAACGACCTCACCCAGACCACCTGGGGCTTCTCCCGCGACGACGTCGAGGCGGCGTTCTTCTCCCGCTACCTGGAGGCCGGCATCTTCGGCGTCTCGCCGTTCGAGACGCTGGACCGCGAGGGCGTCGGGCGGCTGGTGCGGATCGCCGCCGAGGAGGGCCGCAAGGCCCGGCCGGGGATCAAGCTCGGCATCTGCGGCGAGCACGGCGGCGACCCCGACTCGGTGCACTTCTGCCACGAGGTCGGGCTGGACTACGTGTCCTGCTCGCCGTTCCGCGTCCCGGTGGCCCGGCTGGAGGCCGGCCGGGCCGCGATCGAGGCCGTCGGCAGCGATCACCGCTGACCGGCTGAGGCCGATCCGATGAGACGGTGAGGGGGCCGTCCCGGGTTCCCGGGGCGGCCCCCTAATATGTCACATCGAAACGGCCACGAGGCTTGTGAACTCCGGGCGTCGCGCCGACCATCTAACTAACGTGGCTAAGGCGATGACGTTGGAAAACGAGGTGCCGGACCAGGAGCCGGACGAGCAGGACGAGCCCGCCCGGCGCACGGGCCGCCGGGGGCGCAGGCCCCGTTCCCGCGCGTTCGTGATCACCGTGTCGGTGGTCCTCGGCCTGCTCGCGATCGTGGTGCTGGTGCCGCTCGCCGTCGGCGCGCGGGTCTGGTACCAGGCGCGCCAGGACGAGCGGCCGGTGTCGGACACCATCATCGTGCTGGGCGCCGCGCAGTACAACGGCGTCCCCTCGCCGACGCTGAAGTGGCGCCTGCAGCACGCGCTGGACCTGTACCGGCAGGGCGTCGCGCCGCGCATCGTCACCGTCGGCGGCAAGGCCCCCGGCGACAACTTCACCGAGGCCGAGTCGGGCCGCAAGTGGCTGGTCAACAAGGGCGGGGTGCCCGCCGACCGGGTGGTGGCGGTGCCCGTCGGCCGCGACACCCTGCAGAGCTTCCAGGCCCTCGGCCGGGAATACAAGGCCCGCGGCTGGAAGTCCGGCGTGATCGTCACCGACCCGTGGCACGGGCTGCGCTCCAAGCGGATGGCCGAGGACAACGGGATCAAGGCGGCGGCGTCGCCGACCCGCAGCGGCCCGAGCGTGCAGACCCGCGACACCCAGTTCCACTACATCGTCCGCGAGACCGGCGGCTACCTGTCCTATGTCTTCCTCGGCAAGAGCGTGAAGACGCCCAGCGAGACGATCAAGCGGATCAAGACCGACCCGGAGCAGACCGGTCCCGGTGAGTGACGCGTACCCTGGTGCCCTGATGAGGGACTATTCGGACCGTGACCGGGAACGCCGGGCCCCCGAGGCCGCCAAGCGCCGCGACCGCACCGCCTTCGAGCGGGACCGGGCCCGGGTGCTGCACAGCGCGGCGCTGCGCCGGCTGGCCGCCAAGACCCAGGTGGCCTCGCCCGGCGCCGAGCCCGCCGACAACGTGCAGAGCCTGCGCACTCGGCTGACGCACTCGCTGGAGTGCGCGCAGGTCGGCCGGGAGCTCGGCCGGTCCTTCGGCTGCGACCCCGACCTGGTGGAGACCGCCTGCCTGTCGCACGACATCGGGCACCCGCCGTTCGGGCACAACGGCGAGGCGGCGCTGGACGTCGTCGCGCAGCCCTGCGGCGGCTTCGAGGGCAACGCGCAGAGCCTGCGGGTGCTGACCCGGCTGGAGCCGAAGTCGTTCGCGCCGGACGGCCGCAGCGTCGGCCTCAACCTGACCCGGGCCGCCCTGGACGCGGCGATGAAGTACCCCTGGTCGCAGCAGGACGCCGTCAACGGCAAGTTCGGCGTCTACTCCGACGACACCGACTACGCCGACTGGGTGCGCGAGGGCGCCCCCGACGGCCGGACCTGCTTCGAGGCGCAGGTCATGGACTGGAGCGACGACGTCGCCTACTCCGTGCACGACCTGGAGGACGCCCTGGTCGTCGGGCACATCGACTTCGCCCGGCTGGCCGACCCCGCCGAGCGCCGGCTGGTCGCCGAGACCGCCGTCAAGCTGTACTGCACCGAGCCGGCGGCGGGCGACGCCCACCCGGGCCGGCCGTTCCCGCGAGGCCGCCGCCCCGAGCGGGCCGGGTCGCCGCTGGTGGCCGAGACCGCCGAGCTGGAGGAGCGCTTCACGGTGCTGCTGGGCGAGCCGTACTGGCCCGACCGCTACGACGGCACCCAGCGCGCGCTCGCGGCGCTGAAGAACCTGACCAGCTCGCTGATCGGCCGGTTCTGCCTGGCCGCCGAGCACGCCACCCGGCAGGCCTACGGCGACCGCCCGCTCACCCGGTACGCGGCCGACCTGATCGTGCCGCGCGCGCAGCGGCTGGAGTGCGCGCTGCTGAAGGGCATCACCGCGCACTACGTGTGGATCAGCCACGAGGAGAGCCGGGCCCGGCAGCGCGAGCTGATCCTGGAGCTGGCCGACCTGCTGCTGGCGGGGGCGCCCGCCACCCTGGACCCGGCGTTCCGCCAGGCGTTCGTGGAGGCCGAGGACGACGCGGCCCGGCTGCGCGCGGTGGTCGACCAGCTGGCGTCGCTCACGGACACCTCGGCGATCACCCGCCACCGGCTTCTCTCCGGCCGGAGCATCCTGCCCTGACGTGTTGTGGTGGACCGGTCGGCGTCGCTCACCGCTGTGTACATGGGCGATCACCCGCCACCGGCTTCTCTCCGGCCGGAGCATTCCGACCTGACGCGCCGTCTGGGGCCCTTGTCTCATTCGGATCGCCGCTGTAGGGATACAGAGACGAGAACGCGGAGGTGAGCGCCATGCCCGAGGAGACGTTCGTCGTCGTCGGGGCCGGCCTGGCCGGCGCCAAGGCGGCCGAGACGCTGCGGGAGGAGGGCTTCGCCGGCCGGGTGCTGCTGTTCGGCGAGGAGGTCGAGCGGCCGTACGAGCGGCCGCCGCTGTCCAAGGGGTTCCTGCTGGGGAAGGAACCCCGGGACAAGGCGCACGTGCACGCGGCCGACTGGTACGACGGGCACGGCGTCGAGGCGCACTTCGGCACCCGGGTCCGGGCGCTGGACCGCACGGCGCGCCAGGTGGTGCTGGAGAGCGGGGAGCGGATCGGCTACGACCGGCTGCTGCTCGCCACCGGGGCGTCCCCGCGCCGGCTGGACGTGCCCGGCGCCAGGCTGGCGGGCATCCACTACCTGCGGACGCTGGGGGATTCGGCGCGGCTGCGCGAGGCGCTCGCGCCGGGCGGCCGCCGGGTGGTGATCGCCGGGGCGGGCTGGATCGGGCTGGAGACGGCCGCGGCGGCCCGCGCCTACGGCAACGACGTCACCGTGATCGAGCCGCAGCCGGTGCCGCTGTACGGCGTGGTCGGCGAGGAGGTCGGGCGGGTCTTCGCGGACCTGCACCGGCGGCACGGCGTGGTGCTGCGGCCGGACGAGGGCGTGGCGGGGTTCTGGGGCGCCGGGCAGGTGTCGGCGGTGGTGACCGCGGGCGGCGCGGAGATCCCCGCCGACGTGGTGGTCGTCGGGATCGGCGCGACGCCGAACACCGGGCTGGCCGAGGCGGCGGGCCTGGAGGTCGACAACGGGATCCGCGTGGACGAGGCGCTGCGCACCAGCGATCCGGCGATCTTCGCGGCGGGCGACGTCGCGAACGCCGTCAACCCGCTGCTCGGGCGCCGGGTCCGGGTCGAGCACTGGGAGAACGCGCTGAACGGCGGCCCGCTGGCCGCGCGGTCCATGCTGGGGCAGCAGGTCTCCTACGACAAGATCCCGTACTTCTTCACCGACCAGTACGACCTCGGCATGGAGATGTCGGGCGCCCCGGCGCCGGGGGAGTACGACCGGGTGGTCTTCCGGGGCGATCCGGCGTCGCTGGAGTTCGTGGCGTTCTGGCTGGCCGGCGACCGGGTCGTGGCGGGCATGAACGTCAACGTCTGGGACGTCACCGGCGACATCCAGGGCCTGATCAGGTCGGGCTGGCCGGTGGACCCGGCGCGGCTGGCCGATCCCGGCGTCCCGCTGGGGGAGCTCGTCTCCGGGTAGGCCGTCGTGGCCGGATTCACCCGGTCGGGGGCCGGGGCGGCGGTGGTGGCGCCGGTCACCTTCGGCGCGGCCGGCGGGGTGCGGGCCGCCGGGATCTTCCCGGCGCCCCCGCCCGGTCGTCCCGGCTTGCCGGGGCGGGCTTCCGGCCGTCCGGAACGCCGGGCCGGGAGGCGGGCGGCCGGGCTGATCGCCCTGGTCGCGGGGGCGGGCACCGGCGGCGGACGCTGATCCTTTTTACCCGGGTTGCCGCCCGGCGGTATGCCACGCTCGGGTAAGGTCTGGACAAGTGAACACCTTGCAGCGGTCAAGACCGGTCAAACCGGTCAAGGCTGCGCGGGATTACCGCCTTTTCGTCCGTGAACTGCTGAGCTTCGGCTTCGTCGGTTTCCTCGGCACCGTGATCACCATCGGCGGCGCGAACGTGCTGCGCCACCTGCTCGGCGGCGGCCCGCTGACCAGCGTCGTCGTCCCGACGATCGCCTCCACCGTCAGCTCCTACCTGCTGAACCGGTACTGGACCTTCCGCAGCGAGGACGCGGCGGCGTCCGGCCGGGAGTTCGTGATCTTCTTCGGGCTGAACGGCGTCGGCATGCTGATCCAGGTGCTGTGCACCGGGTTCACCTACTACACGCTCGGCCTGCACGGCGGCGTCGCCTACAACATGGGGCTGCTGGTCGGCCTGGTCCTCGGGTCGGCGTTCCGCTACTGGTCCTACAAGAAGTGGGTCTTCGCCCCCGCCCTCTGACCTGCCCGCCCGCCGCGGCGGGGTTCCGCGCCGCCATATTTCTACTAACCAAGTAGGAAAAGTTGCAAACCGGCGGGTGGCGCATTACGTTCATCCGCCATGAGGATGAGACCCACCGCCCTGTTCGGTGCCGCCCTGCTGACGACCGCCGCCGCCACCGCGGCCTGCGGCGGCGCGTCCGGCACCGCGTCCAGCGCCGCGTTCGACCCCAAGACCTGCCAGGGCGGCACGCTCACCGTGCTCAACCAGGGCGGTCTGTCCAAGTTCGACCCGGCCACCCTGTACACCTCCGGCGGCGGCGCGCTGCCGTCGCTGGTCTACCGGACGCTGACCACCCGGCAGCGGGTCGCCGGCGAGGGCGGCTTCAAGCCCGTCCCGGACCTGGCCACCGACCTCGGCCGGCCGAGCGACGGCGCCAGGACCTGGACCTACACGCTGAAGGACGGGCTGAAGTTCGACGACGGCAGCCCGATCACCGCCAAGGACGTCAAGTACGGCATCGAGCGCTCGTTCTCGCCCGACCTGCCCGGCGGCGCCCCCTACCTGCACGACTGGCTGGTCGGCGGCGCCGACTACAAGGGCCCCTACAAGGGCGGCGAGCTGAAGTCGATCGAGACCCCCGACGACAAGACGATCGTCTTCAGGCTGCGCGCCCCGCACGGCGACTTCCCCTACCTGGCCACCGCCACCCAGTTCGCGCCGGTCCCGAAGGCCAAGGACACCGGCACCAAGTACCAGAACGCCCCGGTCTCCAGCGGCCCCTACAAGGTCGAGAAGTACGAGACGGGCAAGACCCTCAAGCTCGTGCGCAACCCGCACTGGTCCCGCTCGGTGGACGGCCAGCGCCTGGCCTGCCCCGACCGGATCGAGGTCACCGCCGGTTTGGACCGTTCCGTCATCAACCAGCGCCTGGTCAGCAGCGCCGGCGCGGACGCCAGGGCGATCACCACCGACGCCTCGGTCGGCCCCGAGCAGCTGGCCCGGCTGGACAGCGACCCCGCCCTCGCCAAGCGCGTCGCGCGCGGGGTGTTCGGCGAGACCAAGTACCTGGCCTTCGACGTCACCAAGAAGCCGTTCGACGACATCCGGGTGCGCCAGGCCATCGCCTACGCGATCAACCGGCAGTCGGTGGTGAACGCCGTCGGCGGTTCCGCGCTCGCCGCGCCCGCGACCACCTTCCTGCCCGAGGGCAAGGCGTTCGGCCAGCAGCCCTACGACCACTTCCCGGCCGGGGAGTCGGGGAACCCGGCCAAGGCCAAGGAGCTGCTCGCGCAGGCCGGGCACGCGGGCGGGCTGAAGATCGAGCTGTCGTTCCCCAACACCGACGGCGAGGGCTACGGCCCGAAGGTCGCCGCGGCCGTGCAGGACGCGCTGAAGCAGGCCGGCGTCACCGTCGAGCAGAAGCCGCTCGGCGAGGAGGACTACCGCACGCTCGTCGGCAAGCCCGCCACCCAGCCCGCGCTCACGCTGCAGTCGTGGGGCGCCGACTGGCCGGCCGGCGGCCCGTTCCTCATCCCGATCTTCGACGGGCGGCAGATCCTCAAGGACGGCGGCAACTTCAACCTCGCCCAGCTGAACGACCCGGCCGTGAACAAGGAGATCGACCAGATCAACACCCTCACCGACCCGGCCCAGGCCGCGCCGCGCTGGGGCGCCCTGGACGCCGAGATCGGCAAGAAGGCCCTGCTGGTGCCGCTGTACCACCCGAAGACGGTGGTGCTGGCCGGCAAGGACGTCAAGAACACCTACGTCGACCAGTGGCGCGGCTGGTACGACGTCGCCTCGGTCTCGGTGAAGTGACCGCCCTCGTCGACGCCGCCGCCGTTCCCGGGGCCGCGCCCCGGGAACGGCGGGTGTGGCGCCGGCTGCGCGGCGACCGGGCCGCGCTGGCCGGCCTGGCCATCGTGGCCGTGATGATCGTGGTGGCGCTCGCCGCGCCGCTGCTGACCCGGCTGGAGGGCCAGGACCCGACCACCTTCCACAGCGGCCTGCTGGACTCGGCGCGCGGCGGCGTCCCCACGGGCGCGCTCGGCGGGATCAGCGGCGAGCACTGGCTCGGCGTCGAGCCCGGCACCGGCCGCGACGTGTTCGCCCGCGTCGTGCACGGCGCCCGGGTCTCGCTCGGCGTCGCGTTCGGCGCGACCGTGCTGGAGATGCTGTTCGGCGTCGTGATCGGGCTCGGCGCGGGCCTCGGCGGCGGCCGGGCGGACGCGGTGCTCAGCCGGCTGATCGAGCTGTCGCTGGCCTTCCCCCCGTTCCTGCTGGCGCTCGCGCTGATGGCGATCGTGCCGCAGTCGGTGCCGCGCCCGCTGCTGCTCGCCGCCGTCATCTCGCTGGTGAGCTGGGGCAACGTCGCCCGCGTCACCCGCGCGCAGGCGCTGTCGCTGCGCACCCGCGAGTACGTGGACGCCGCCCGCCTCAGCGGGGCGGGGCCGGCCCGGATCGCGGTCCGCGAGATCCTGCCCGGCCTCACCACGCCGCTGCTGGTACTGGCGGCGCTGAAGGCGCCGATCAACATGGTCCAGGAGGCGGGGCTGTCGTTCCTCGGCGCGGGCGTCCGCCCGCCCACCCCCTCGTGGGGGCAGATGCTGTCCAGCGCGACGACCTGGTTCCGCACCGACCCGATGTACGTGCTCGTCCCCGGCGGCCTGCTGTTCCTGACGCTGCTCGCCTTCACCCTGTTCGCCGACGGCGTCCGCAAGGCCGCCGACCCCCGCTGGAGCGCCCGCGCATGACCTGGTACCTGCTGCGCCGGCTCGGCGCCGTCGTCACGGTCCTGCTGGTCCTGTCGGCGATCGTGTACGCCCTGTTCTACCTGACGCCCGGCGACCCGGCCGTCCTCGCCTGCGGGCGCGGCTGCAACGCCGAGCGGCTCGCGCTCACCCGGGAGAAGCTCGGCCTCGCCGAACCGGTGTACGCCCAGTACTGGCACTTCCTGGAGGGGCTGGTCGCCGGCCGCGACTACGCGGCCGGGCCCGACGTCGACCACTGCGCCGCGCCGTGCCTCGGCTACTCCTTCCAGTCCGACCAGCCGGTGCTGCAGCTGATCACGAGCCGGTTCCCGGTGTCGCTGTCGCTGGCGTTCGGCGCCGAGGTCGTGGCGCTGCTGCTCGGCGTCTCGGCGGGCCTGCTGTCGGCGCTCCGCCAGGGCCGCCCCGAGGAGCGCCTCCTGACCGGGGTGACGCTGGTCGGCTACGCCACCCCGGTGTTCCTGGTCGGCCTGCTGCTGCTCATGGTGTTCTGCGCCTACCTGCAGTGGCTGCCGTTCCCCGCCTACGTGCCGCTCACCGAGAACCCCGGGGAGTGGGCGCGCAACCTGATCCTGCCGTGGGCCGCGCTCGGCCTGATCCAGGCCGCGGTGTTCGCCCGCATCACCCGCGCCGGCGCGCTGGAGACGCTGGTGGAGGACCACATCCGCACGTTCCGCGCCTACGGGCTGCGCGAGCGCCAGGTGATCCGGCGGCACGCGCTGCGCGGCGCGCTCACCCCGCTGATCACCATCACCGCGGTGGAGGTGGCGCAGATGATGACGGCCTCGGTGCTCACCGAGACGATGTTCGGCCTGCCGGGCGTCGGCCGGCTCACCGTCGAGTCGGTCGGCTCGGTGGACCTGCCGGTCGTGGTCGGGGTGACGCTCCTGGCCGGCACCGCGGTCGTGCTGTCCAACGCCGTCGCCGACGTGCTGTCGGCGGTGGCCGATCCGAGAGTGAAGCTCATATGACCCCCGTCCTTTCGGTCCGCGACCTGCGCATCCGGTTCGGCTCCCAGGAGGCGGTCAAGGGCGTCTCGTTCGAGCTGGCCGAGGGCGAGGCGCTCGGCGTCGTCGGCGAGTCCGGGTCGGGCAAGAGCTCGCTCGCGCTCGCGCTGCTCGGCCTGCACACGGACGCGGAGGTGACGGGCGAGATCCGGGCGGCGGGCACCGACGTGCTCGCCGCCTCGCCCGAGGAGCTGCGGCGGCTGCGCGGCGGCGGGGTCGCGATGGTCTTCCAGGATCCGCTGTCCTCGCTCGACCCGTTCCTGCGCGTCGGCGACCAGATCGCCGAGGTCTACCGGGCGCACACCGGTGCGTCCCGCAAGGAGGCGGCGGCGAAGGCGGTGCAGGTGCTGGACCGGGTCGGCATCCCCGACGCCGCGCGCCGGGCCCGCGCCCACCCGCACGAGTTCTCCGGCGGCATGCGGCAGCGCGCGCTGATCGCGATGGCGCTGGCGCTGGAGCCGCGCGTGCTGGTCGCCGACGAGCCGACCACGGCGCTGGACGTCACCGTCCAGGCCCGGCTGCTGGACCTGCTGGACGACCTGCGCGCCGACACCGGGATGGCGTTGCTGCTGGTCAGCCACGACTTCGGGGTGGTCGCCCGCACCGCCGACCGGGTGCTGGTGATGCGCGACGGCGAGGCCGTCGAGCAGGGGCCGGTGGCGCAGGTGCTGCGCGACCCGCGGGCGGACTACACCCGTGAGCTGCTCGCGGCCGTTCCCCGTGTGGACGCCCCGTCCGGCCGCACCCGCGAGATCACCGGCGAGCCGCTGCTGACCGTCACCGGCCTGCGCCGCGACTTCGTGTCCGGGCCGCCGCTGCGGCGCCGCGCCGTGGCCGCCGTGGACGACGTCGCCTTCCAGGTGCGCCGCGGCGAGACCCTCGGCATCGTGGGGGAGAGCGGCAGTGGCAAGTCCACGCTCGCCCGGCTGATCGTCCGGCTGCTGGAGCCGACGGCGGGCACGGTGGAGGTGGCCGGGGACGGGCGCCGCCGCGACGTGCAGATGGTCTTCCAGGACCCCGGCGCCTCGCTGAACCCGCGCCGCACCGTCGGCGACGCGATCGCCGAGCCGCTGCGCGTGCACGGCGAGCCCGAGCCGGAGAAGACCGCGCGCGAGCTGATGGCGCGCGTCGGCCTGGACCCGGGCCGCTACGGCGCCTACCCGCACGAGTTCTCCGGCGGCCAGCGCCAGCGCGTCGGCATCGCCCGCGCGCTCGCGCTCCGCCCCCGGCTGCTGGTCTGTGACGAGCCCGTCACCGCCCTGGACGTCTCCACCCAGGCGCAGGTGCTCGGGCTGCTCGCCGAGCTGCAGGAGGAGTTCGACCTGACGCTGGTGTTCATCTCGCACGACCTGGCCGTGGTGCGGCAGGTCAGCGACCGGGTCGCGGTGATGCGCGACGGCCGGATCGTGGAGCTGGCGGACGCCGGCGAGCTGTACGGGTCGCCCGCGCATCCCTACACGAAAGAGCTGCTCGCGGCCGTTCCGCGCCTCTAAACAACTTTTCCTACCAATTTAGTTGACTACTCACGGGGTGCGGATTAGCTTGAGAGCACCCTCCCGCCACACCACCCCCATCCCCCGGTCCGGAGTCATCCCATGCCCTTCTTCGACGGCGCGGCGGGCCGCGTCTACTACCGCTCATGGACGGCCGCGCAGCCGCGCGCCGGCCTGGTCTTCCTGCACGGCTTCGGCGAGCACTCGGGCCTCTACCACCGCCTCGCCGCCGCCCTGAACCACCGCGACATCAGCGTCTGGGCGCTCGACGAGGTCGGGCACGGCCTGTCGGAGGGCCGCCGCGGGCACGTCCCGTCGCTGGACCCGCTGGTGACCAACGCCCGCGCGCTCACCGAGATCGCCGCCGCGGACGGCCTGCCGCTGCTGCTCGCCGGGCACTCGCTCGGCGGCACCGCCGCCGCCCTCGCCGCCGTCCGCGACCCCGGGCCCTACGCCGGGCTGGTCCTGTCGGGCACGCCGCTCGGCCACCTGGACTGGCTGGACGAGCTGCCCGAGGACGGCGGCGTCGATCTCGACCCGGCCGCCCTGTCGGCCGACCCCGCCTACCTGGACGCGCTGGAGAACGACCCGCTCGCCTTCACCGAGGCCGAGGCGGTCTTCCCCGGCGACGCCCTCGGCGCCGCCTGGAAGGAGATCGGGCCGCGGTTCGCCGAGCTCACCCTGCCCATCCTGTTCGTGCACGGCTCCGCCGACGTGATCGCGCCGATCGAGGGCAACGAGACGTGGGCGGTGCGGCTGGACAACGCCGAGCTCGCCCGGTTCGAGGGCGCCCGGCACGACGTGCTGAACGAGACCGTCCACCGCGAGGTCGCCGCCGCCATCGCCGACTTCACGCTGAAGGCCGCGGCGGCATGACCGGCGTCGCCGCGCCGCCGGAGCCGCGCGAGGACCTCGCCCGCGACGCGGTCCCGCCGATCGGCGTCTTCGCCCAGTCGCTCGCCGCGACCGGGCCGAGCATCGCCGTCGCCGGGACCGTTCCCGGGGTATTCCTGACCAGCGGCTCTGGAACGGTCTACGCGTTCGTGTTCGGCACCCTCATCGTGCTGCTGGTCGGCTACAGCGTCGCCCAGTTCGCCCGCCGCGCCGCCGGCGCCGGGTCGCTGTACGGCTACACCGCCGCCGGGCTCGGCCGCGGCCCGGCGTTCGCGGCCGGCTGGGGCCTGATCATCGGCTACACCGGCATCGCCGGCGCGACGATCGCGGGCGCCGCGCTCTACTTCGGGGCGTTCCTGGAGGAGTTCGGGCTGCCCGCCACCGGCCGCGCCGGGCTGCTCCCGCTGGTCCTGGTGGCCGCCGCCCTCGCGGTCTGGGCGCCGGTGCGCGGGGTGCGGCTGTCCACCCGGCTCGGCCTGGTCCTGGAGGGCGTGTCGATCGCGGCGATCCTGGCCGCGCTCGCCGCCACCCTGTTCCACTTCGGCGTCAAGGTCGACACCGCCCAGCTCGGCGCGCTGACCGGTGGGAACGCCGGGTCGATCACGCTCGGCACCGTCCTGGCGGTCGCCGCGTTCGTCGGGTTCGAGTCCTCGGCGTCGCTCGGCGCCGAGGCCCGCGACCCCTACCGCGCCATCCCGCGCGCGGTGCTGGCGACGGTGCTCGGCGCGGGCGTGCTGTACGTGGCGTCCACCTACGTCCAGGTGATCGGGTTCGGGTCGTCGGCCGACCTGGCGAAGTCGGCGGCGCCGCTGAACGACGTCGCCAAGGCCGCCGGCGTCGGCTGGCTGTCCTACGTCATCGACCTCGGCATCGCGGCGTCGGCGGTCGCGTGCGCCTCGGCCAGCCTGAACGCCGCCGCCCGCGGCCTGTACAGCCTCGGCCGCGAGGGCGTGCTGCCCGCCGCCGCCGGGCGGGTGCACCCGGTCCACCGCACCCCGCACCTGGCGATCTACGCGCTCGCGCCGGTCGCCGCACTGGTCCCGTTCGCGCTGATCGCGACGGGCAGCACGGCGCTCGCCGCGTTCACCTACATCGCCACCGCCGCCACCTTCGGCTACCTGCTCACCTACCTGCTGGTCGTCCTCGCCGCGCCCGTCTACCTGCGGCGGCGCGGCGAGCTCGGCCCGCTCCAGACCGCCGTCAGCGCGGTCGCCGCGGCCGCGATCGGCTACGTCATCTACCGCAACCTCGTCCCCGTCCCCGCCTGGCCGACGAGCCTGCTGCCCTACGTCTTCGCCGGGCTGCTGCTCGCCGGGCTCGCCTGGTACGCGGCGCTGCACCGCCGCGACCCCGGCCGGGCCCGCGGCCTCGGCACCCTGACAGAAAGCACGGACCCCGCATGAGCAGCCCCTTCGACGCCGAGCTGGAGCACGGCGACCTCACCGAGATCGAGGTCGCCTGGCCCGACCAGTACGGCCACGTCCTCGGCAAGCGCATCCCGGCCCGCCGGTTCCTGCCGCGCGCGACCGGCGAGGGCTTCCCGTTCTGCGACGCCGCCCTCGCCTGGAACGCCGTCGCCGAGGTCCAGGGCGACGCGCGCCTCACCAACTGGGGCACCGGCTACCCCGACGTGTACGCCGTCCCCGACCCCGCAACGTTCCGGCGGCTGCCGTGGCGGCCCGGCGCCGCGCACGTCCTCGCCGACGTGGTGGACCACCACCGCGACCCGGTCCGCACCTCGCCGCGCGCGGTGCTGCGCCGCGTCGTCGACCGCCTGGCCGCCCTCGGCTACGAGGCGCGCGTCGGCGTCGAGCTGGAGTTCTACGTGCTGAACGCCGACGGCACGCCGCTGCAGGACGGCCTGCACGCCTACTCGCTGGAGAAGGCCAACGAGCTGGACCCGCTGCTCGCCGAGATCGGCGCGCTGGAGCCGTTCGTCCCGGTCGAGGGCGTGCTCACCGAGTACGGGCCGAGCCAGGTGGAGGTCAACCTCGCCTACCGGGAGGCGCTCGGCGCCGCCGACGACGCGTTCCGGCTGCGCTACGCGGTGAAGGAGCTGGCCCGCCGCAACGGCCTGCTCGCCACGTTCATGGCCAAGCCGTTCAACGGGCAGTCGGGCAGCTCGGCGCACCTGCACGTGTCGCTGTGGCGCCACGGCGAGCCGCTGTTCGCGCCGGTCGACGGCCGCGAGAGCGACCTGGCGACGCAGGCCATCGCCGGGGTGCTGCGCCACCTGCCCGGCCTCACCCTGTTCGGCGCGCCGACGGTGAACTCCTACAAGCGCTACGAGGCCGAGTCGTTCGCGCCGACCAGCGCCACCTGGGGCGGCGACAACCGCACCGGCGCCGTCCGGTCGCTGGTGGAGACGCCCGAGGCGAGCCGGTTCGAGCTGCGCGCCTCCTCGGCCGACGCCAACCCGTACTGGGCCGTCGCGGCCGTGCTCGCCGCGACCGTCGCGGGCCTGGAGGCGGGGGAGCGGCCCCCGGCGCGCGGCGCCGGCGACCTGTACGCCGACGCCCGCCGGCTGCCCGCCACCCTCGGCGAGGCGATCGCCGCCACCCGCGACGACGCGGTCCTCGCCGAGATCCTCGGCAAGGACGCGGTGCACGACTACGCCGTCCTCGCCGAGGCCGAGTGGACCGCCTACACCACCGAGGTCACCTCCTGGGAGACCGACCGCTACCTGAGGCGCGCATGAGCGGGATCGACGACGCGCTCGCGTTCCCCGCGCTGGAGGCGGTCTTCGGCCGGCGGGCGCGGCGGTTCCCGCTCGGCGGGACGCTGACCGGGCCGCTGGAGTACTCCTCGGCCGAGGTGCCGCTCGCGCTCAGCGCGCAGGAGGAGGCCGTCCTGGTCGCGGCGGCGTCCGGCACCACCGGCGTGGTGCTGGAGGAGTGGGCGTTCCGGGACGCGGACGGCGAACCGACCGGCGGCGACAAGCTCGCGTCCTTCACCGGCCGCACCTACCCGAGCCCGCTCGCCAACCACTCGACCGAGGTGTTCTGGACCAACGACGACGGCACGTTCGTGCTGCCGCAGCGCGACGGCCGCCCCCGCGCCTACGTGCAGGACCGGGAGCCGGCCGACCACGCCCTCGCCCACAAGGGCGCGGTCCGGCTCGGCGTGGGGCGCCTGGACATCCCGCGCGCCCGCCCCAACCTGTTCGCGTTCAACCGGCAGCTCATCAACGCGCCCGGTTCGACGGTGTTCATCCCGATCGCCGACCTGACCCGGCAGTGCATCTCGGCGCTGCTGCTCTACTTCGACCGGCCGCACGGCTACTACCTGGTCGACCGGCGGCTCGGCGGCGACCCGCTCCGCCCGTTCGTGGAGTCGGGCCTGCTCGACGACACCCACCCGGTGGACCTGGCCGACTTCGAGCGCTGGCAGATGGTGGACGCCAACGGCGTCGAGTCGGGCCTGGTGGTGGCGAACCTGCTCACCGCCACGCAGGCGCTCGGCCTCGGCGGGCACCCGTTCAGCGGCGGCAAGGGCCGGGTGACGATGGGCGGCGAGCGGCACTGGCACGCCATCGGCGGCGAGGGCACGGCCGGCGGCCTGGGGTTCCGGTTCCACCGCGTTCCGGACGACGCACCGATCGGCGCCGGCGAGGAGATCCCGGTCGGTCTCGACGGCATCTTCGAGGGGGCGGTCCCGCCCTACCACGACACCATCGAGGACGCCGTGGACTTCGTCGTCGGCCTGCGCTGGGGCGACGACGGCGCCTTCACCGGCGACCGGCCGCGTCCTTGGCGCGACGAGCGGGTCGTCCAGCGCATCCCGCGCCCGTCGGAGGAGGCGATCGCCGCCGTCAAGACGTGGGTCCGCTATGTCTGGGACGCCTACGGCCGCTTCCCCGCGACGATCGACCCGTTCCTCACCACCGTCTGGTACCAGGCGCACCACCTGGACGTCGGCTTCTACGACCGGTACTACCCGGGCGAGGCCGTCCCCGACCACATCCGCTCGCACCTGGCGCGGTGGCACGCATGACCGTCACCGCCGAGACGCTCGCCACGATCGACCTGACCGACAACGACCGCTATGCCGAGGCTGTCCCCTACGCCGACTTCGACCTGCTGCGCCGCGAGGACCCGGTGCACTGGCACCCCGAGCGCGACGGGCCGGGCTTCTGGGCCGTCACCCGCCACGACGACGTCGTCGCGGTCTCCCGCGACACCGCCGTCTACTCCTCGCAGTTCGGCGCGACCGCGCTGGAGGACCTGGCGCCCGACGCCCTCGCCGCCCGCCGCTCGATGATCGACACCGATCCGCCCGAGCACACCCGGCTGCGCCGGCTGCTCACCGCCGACTTCACCCGCCGCCAGGTCGCCGGGTACGGCGACCGGGTCCGCGACACCGTGCGCGCGGTGCTGGACACCGCGCTGCCGCACACCACGTTCGACCTGGTGGAGCGGGTGGCGACGGCGATCCCGATCCGGGTGCTGTGCCAGATCCTCGGGGTGCCGCAGGACGACGAGGCGCTGCTGATCGAGCTCGGCGACCGCATGATCGCCAACACCGATCCCGACCTGGCCGAGGTGCTGCTGGACAGCCCGGCGAGCGACGCCTACCGGCTGCTGCCCTTCCGCAGCCCCGCCGCGCTGGACATGCACGCCTACAGCCGCCGCCTGCACGACCGCCGCCGCGTCGCGCCGCGCGGCGACCTGGTGTCGCGGCTCGCCACGGCCGGCCTGACCGGTCAGGAGGAGGACGCGATGTTCCTGCTGCTGATCGTCGCGGGCAACGAGACGACCCGGTCGGCGCTGTCGCTCGGCGTCCAGGCGTTCCTGGAGCACCCCGGCGAGTGGGAGCGGCTGCGCGAGCGGCCCGACCTGCTGGACTCGGCCGTCGAAGAGGTGCTGCGCTGGACCACGCCGCTGCACCACTTCCGCCGCACCGCCACCCGCGACGCGGTCCTGCGCGGCCGCCGCATCCGCGCGGGGGACAAGGTCGTCGTCTGGTACACCTCGGCCAACCGCGACGAGGCGGTGTTCAAGGACCCCTACGCCTTCGACGTCGGCCGCTACCCCAACCCGCAGATCGCGTTCGGGCGCGGCGGCCCGCACCGCTGCCTCGGCGAGCACCTGGCCCGGCTGGAGATCCGCACGGTGCTGGCCGAGCTGCTGCGGCGCGGCGTCCGGCTGGAGGCCGCCGGCCCCGCCGCGCGGATCCGGTCGAACTTCACCAACGGCCTGAAGCGCCTGCCGGTGCGGGTGGTCGCGTGAAGGGCGTCCTGGTCGGCCACCACGAACGGATCGGCGGCGGCTGGCTCACCGGCACCACCGTGCTGCTCTGCCCGGACGGCGCCGTCGCCGGGGTGGACGTGCGCGGCGGCGGTCCCGGCACCCGCGAGACCGACCTGCTCGATCCACGCAACCTGGTGGACCGCGTGCACGCCGTCGTGCTGAGCGGCGGCAGCGCCTACGGGCTCGCCGCCGCGAGCGGCGTCACCGACTGGCTCGCCGAGCGCGGCATCGGGCTGCCGGTCGGCCCCGGACCGCGCGAGGTCGTGCCGATCGTGCCCGCCGCCGTCCTGTACGACCTCGGCCGGGGCGGCGCGTTCGAGAACCGCCCGGACGCCGAGTTCGGCCGGCTCGCCTGCGCCGACGCGAGCGGCGGCCGGGTCCGCACCGGCAACGTCGGCGCCGGGGCGGGCGCGGTCGCGGGCGGCGTCAAGGGCGGCTTCGGGCACGCCTCGGTCACCATCGAGGAGGGCTTCGAGGTGGAGGCCGTCGTCGCGGTCAACGCCGTCGGGTCCTGCGTCGACCCGCGCACCGGCCGCCTGTACGGCGACGACCGCGACCTGCTGGCCGCGCCGACGGACGCCGAGGCCGCCGCGATCCCGCAGTCGGCGGACGTGCCGCTCGCCACCACCATCGGCGCGATCCTCACCGACGCCACCCTCACCAAGGCGCAGGCCCAGAAGGTCGCGGGCGTCGCCCACGACGGCATGGCCCGCGCCATCCGCCCGGTGCACTCGCTGTTCGACGGCGACACCGTGTTCACCCTCGCGACCGGCGCCGCCCCCGCACCCGACCCGGTGCAGACCAACGCCATCCTCGCCGCCGCCGCGGACGTGTTCTCCCAGGCGGTCGTCAACGCGATCCTCGCCGCGCGCAGCGTGGCGGGCTACCACTCGTACCGGGACCTCGCGCCCTCGGTCTTCGCCTAACCACCCTCGCAAGGAGTACGGAACAGATGAGACACCTCGCCCTCGCGGCCATGCTGGCGCTGCTGACGGGCGCCGCGGGCTGCGCCTCCTCCTCGTCCGCCGCCGGCGGCGCGGACGCGTCCAAGCTCGCCATCGGGGCCACCGCCGAACCCCAGACGCTCGACCTCACCACCACCCCCGACGCCGCCATCACCCAGGCGCTGCTCGGCAACGTCTACGAGGGCCTGGTCGCGCTGGACGAGAACGGCGCCGTCCAGCCGCGCCTCGCCACGTCCTGGGACGTCTCGCCCGACCGCAAGGTCTACACCTTCCACCTGCGGCCCGGCGTGAAGTTCAGCGACGGCCGCGCCCTCACCGCCGACGACGTGGTGTTCAGCTTCGACCGGGTCATCGCGCCCGGCTCCAAGCACCCGCACAAGGCCGCCTTCGCCCCCGTCCAGAAGGTGACCGCCAAGGACCCCGCCACGGTCGAGGTCCGGCTGAAGACCCCGAGCAACGGCTGGCTGTTCAGCCTGACCGGCGGCGTCGGCGCCATCCTGGACAAGGACGCCGTCGCGAACCTGGCGACCAAGCCCGTCGGCACCGGCCCGTTCACCTTCGGGACCTGGACGCGCGGCAGCGCCATCACCCTGGACCGCAACGACGCCTACTGGGGCGCCAAGGCCAAGGTGAAGCAGGCGACCTTCCGCTACTACACCGACCCGAACGCGCTGAACAACGCGCTGCTCGCGGGCGACGTCGACGTCATCAGCAACGTGCAGGCGCCGCAGTCGCTCGCCCAGTTCAAGGACCCCGCCCGCTTCCAGATCATCAACGGCACCACCAACGGCGAGGTCGTCCTCGCCCTCAACAACGGGCGCGGGCCGCTGAAGGACAAGCGCGTCCGGCAGGCCGTCAACTACGCCATCGACCGGGCCGCGCTGGTCAAGACGGCCTGGGCCGGGTACGGGACGCTGATCGGCAGCATGGTCCCGCCGACCGACCCCTGGTACGAGGACCTGGCGAACCGCTACCCCTACGACCCGGCCAAGGCCAAGGCGCTGGTCGCCGAGGCCGGCGCGACCGGCGCCGAGCTCCAGCTGAAGCTGCCGACGCTGCCCTACGCCACCGCCGCCGGGCAGTTCGTCGCCGCGCAGCTCCAGCAGGCCGGCCTGAAGGTGAAGACGACCCAGCTGGAGTTCCCCGGCCGCTGGCTCGACACCGTCTACACCAAGGGCGACTACGACCTGTCGATCGTGGCGCACGTCGAGCCCCGCGACATCGTCAAGTACGGCGACCCGTCCTACTACTGGCACTACGACAACCCGGCCGTGAAGGCGCTGCTCGCGCGGGCCGACGAGGGCACCCCCGAGCAGCAGACCGCCGCGCTGAAGCAGGTCGCCCGGACCCTGTCCGACGACGCCGCCAGCGACTGGCTGTTCCTGCTGCCGAACCTCCAGGTCGTCGCCAAGGGCGTGACGGGCCTGCCGAAGAACGCGGTGTCGCAGGGCTACGAGCTGGCCCGCGTCGGCAAGTCCTGATGATCCTGCTGCGCCGCACCGCCGTGCTGGCGGCGAGCCTGGCGGCCGCGTCGGCCGCCGTGTTCGCCGCCTGCGCGGTCCTTCCGGGCGACACCGCGACCGTACTGCTCGGCGACCACGCCGACCCCGCCTCGGTCGCCGCCCTCCGCCACCGGCTCGGCACCGACCGGCCGCTCACCGCGCAGTACGCGGGGTGGGCGGGCGCGCTGCTGCGCGGCGACCTCGGCGTCTCGCCGGTGTCGCGGCTGCCGGTCGCCGCGCAGATCGGCGACCGGCTGGAGGTGACGCTGTCGCTCGCGCTGCTCGGCACGCTCGCCGCCGTGGCGCTCGCGGTCCCGCTCGGCGTGCTCGCCGCCGCGCACCACCGCCGCCCGCTCGGCGCGGCCGCGTCGGTGCTCGGGCAGGCGGGGATGGCGGTCCCGGCGTTCGCGGCGGGCATCCTGCTCGCCTACGTGTTCGCGGTCCGGCTGCGCGTGCTGCCCGCCGGGGGATACGTCCCCTTCCTGGCGGATCCGGGGGAGTGGCTGCGGCATCTGGTGCTGCCCGCGCTCGCGCTCGGGCTGGTCCAGGGGTCCGTGCTGTCGCGCTATGTCCGCTCGGCCGTGCTGGAGGTGATGCGCGAGGACTTCGTGCGGACCGTCCGCGCCGCCGGGAGCACCTGGTGGGGCGCGCTGTGGCGGCACGGCCTGCGCAACGCGGCGGTGCCGGTGGTGACGGTCCTCGGCCTGCAGATCGCCTCGGTGCTGGCGGGCGCCATCGTCATCGAGAGCGTGTTCACCCTGCCCGGCCTCGGCCAGCTCCTGCTGCGCGCCGTCGCCGGCCGCGACCTGATCCTGGTCCAGGGGACGGTGATGGTGCTCGTCGCCGCCGTCCTGGTCGTCAACTACCTCACCGACCTGCTCTACCTTCTGCTCGACCCAAGGCTGCGCACCTCATGAGAACGACCGGCACGATCCTGGCGGGGCTGGTGGTGGCGATGGCGCTGCTGTCGCTCGCCTGGACCCCCTACGATCCGACGGCGCTGGACCCCGCGCACACCCTGCTGCGGCCGTCCGGCGCGCACCCGCTCGGCACCGACGACTACGGCCGCGACATCCTCAGCATGATCCTGGCCGGGGCCCGCACCACCCTGTACGCGGGCGTCGTCGCGGTCGTGGTCGCCGCGCTCGCCGGGGTGCCGCTCGGCGTGGCCGCCGGCATGTGGCGCGGCTGGCCGTCGGACGTGCTGATGCGCGGCTCGGACCTGCTGCTGGCCTTCCCCGCCGTGCTGCTGGCGATCCTGCTGGCCGCCGCGTTCGGCGCGTCCACCGCGACCGCGATGACGGCCGTCGGGATCGCCACCGTCCCGCTGTTCGCGCGGGTCGCCCGCGCCGCGACGCTGCAGGTGATGACCCGCGAGTACATCCTGGCGGCGCGCGCCGCCGGACGCCGCGCGCCGGGCGTCGCGGCCCGGCACGTGCTGCCCAACATCGCCTCGCCGCTGCTCATCCAGGCGTCCGCCGCCTTCGCGATCGCGATCCTGGCCGAGGCGTCGCTGTCCTACCTCGGCCTCGGCGCCCAGCCGCCCACCCCCTCCTGGGGCCGGATGCTGCACGACGCGCAGCCGCACCTGTTCACCGCGCCGCGCCTGGCGGTCTGGCCCGGCCTGGCGATCGCGGTCGCGGTGCTCGGCTTCAACCTGCTCGGCGACGGCGTCCGCGACGCCCGGGACCTCACATGATCGAGATCGAGAAGCTGCGGATCGACTTCGGCGGCGCACCCGTCGTGGACGGCGTCTCGCTGGCGGTCGCGCCCGGCGAGCGCGTCGGCCTGATCGGCGAGTCCGGGTCGGGCAAGTCGCTGACCGCGCTCGCCGTCCTCGGCCTGCTGCCGCCCGGCGCCCGCGCCGCCGGCCGCGTCGCGATCGACGGCACCGACGTGCTCGGCCTGCCCGAGCGGCGCCTCGCCCGGCTGCGCGGCGACCGCGTCGCGATGGTCTTCCAGGAGCCGATGACGGCGCTGGACCCGGTCATGCGCGTCGGCCGCCAGCTCGCCCTGGTCTCCTCCAAGGCCCGCGCCCGCGAGCTGCTGGAGCTGGTCGGGCTGCCCGCCGACACCTACCGCGCCTACCCGCACCAGCTGTCGGGCGGGCAGCGGCAGCGGATCGTGCTCGCCATCGCGCTCGCCCGCGACCCGGCCGTGCTGATCTGCGACGAGCCCACCACCGCGCTGGACGTGCGGGTGCAGGCCCGCGTGCTCGACCTCATCGACGGGCTGGCCGCCGAGCGCGGCGCCGGGCTGCTGTTCGTCAGCCACGACCTGGCCGTGGTGTCGAACCTGTGCAGCCGCGTGCTCGTCATGCGCGCCGGGCGCGTGGTGGAGTCCGGGCCGGTCGCCGAGGTCCTCGCCGCGCCCCGCCACGAGTACACCGCCGCGCTGCTGGCGGCGTCCGACCTGGAGGCCCGCACATGATCGCCGTCCACGGGGTGACCCGCGAATATCGCCGCGTCACGGCGCTGAAGGATGTCTCGCTCGACGTCCGGCCGGGCGAGCGCCTCGGCATCGTCGGGGAGTCGGGGTCGGGAAAGTCCACGCTCGCCCGCATCATGGCGGGCCTGGACCGCCCGACCGCCGGGACCGTCACCTTCGACGGCCGCCCGCTGCCCGAGGTCGACCGCCGCACCTTGCGGAGCAGCGTCCAGTTCGTCTTCCAGGACCCGCTGTCGTCGCTGGATCCCCGGATGCGCGTCGCCGACATCGTCGCCGAGCCCCTCGCCGCGCTCCGGCTGCCCGGCGACCGCGCCGCCCGCGTCGCCGAGCTGCTGGACGCCGTCGGCCTGCCGCCGGACGCGGCCGGCCGCCGCCCGCACCAGTTCAGCGGCGGCCAGCGGCAGCGGATCGCGGTCGCCCGCGCCCTGGCGCCCCGCCCGCGGGTGCTGGTCGCCGACGAGCCCACCTCGGCGCTGGACGTCTCGGTCCGCGTCAAGATCCTGGATCTGCTGCTGGACCTGGCCGGGCGGATGGAGCTGACCCTGGTGCTGGTCTCGCACGACCTGGCCGCCGTCCGCTACGTCAGCGAGCGCGTCGCCGTCATGCGCGCGGGCGAGATCGTCGAGGAGGGCCCGGACGCGCTCACCGACCCGGGCCACCCCTACACCCGCGAACTGCTGGACGCCGTGCCGCGCCTGCGCCGCTAGAGCGCGATCGACAGCGTCTGCGGCTCGGTGAACTCGTGGAGCCCGGCGACGCCGCCCTCACGCCCGTACCCGCTGTGCTTGAACCCGCCGAAGGGCACCTCGGGCGTGTTGGGCGTCCCGGTGTTGATGCCGACGATGCCGATCTGGAGGCGTTCGGCGAACGCCAGCGCGGCGGCGGTGTCGCGTCCGCAGACGTAGCCGCCGAGCCCGAAGTCCCAGCCGTTGATCTCCCGGGCCAGGGCGTCGTCGTCGTGGAAGGGGCGCACGCCCACGACCGGGCCGAAGACCTCCTGGTCCCAGACGGGCATGTCCGGGGCGGCCGCCACGACCGCCGGGGCCACGAAGTGCCCGGTGGCCGGGACGTCGGCGCCCTGCCAGACGCGGGCGCCCCGGCGGCGGGCGTCCGCCACCAGCTCCGCCAGCCGGGCCGCGTGCTCCCCGTTGATCACCGGGCCCAGGTCGGTGGCGTCGGCGCGCGGGTCGCCGAGCCGCAGCGCGAGGGTCCGGTCGGCGAACGCCGCCACGAACTCCTCGTACCGGCTCTCGTGGACGAACACGTTGTTCGCCGCGATGCAGGAGGCGCCGTTGTTGCGGTACTTGGCCACCGCGAGGACCTCGACGGCGGCGTCCAGGTCGGCGTCGGCGCGCACCACGAACGGTGCCCGCCCGCCCAGCTCCAGCAGCGGCCGGGTGAGGGACGCGGCGCAGCGGGCGGCGACCAGCACGCCGACGCGGGTGGAGCCGGTGAAGCTGACGGCGGCGACGCGGGGGTCGTCGATCAGCGGGACGGTGGTGCGCGCGCCGTCGCCGGTCACCGTGGTCAGCGCGCCGTCCGGCAGGAACGGCTCCAGGACCTCGGCGAAGCGCAGGCCCGACAGCGGGGCCAGCTCGGACGGCTTGTTCACCACGGCGCACCCGGCGGCGAGCGCCGCGCCGATCTTGCGCGCGGGGATCGACAGCGGGAAGTTCCAGGGGCTGACGGCCGCGACGACCCCGAGCGGGCGGCGCCCGACGAGGAAGCGCCGCCCTCCGGCCACCCGGTGCTCCTGCACGCCGGTGGCGGCGGCATCGGCGAACCAGTCCAGGAACGCGGCGGAGAAGCCGACCTCGGCGCGCGCCTCGGCCAGCCGCTTGCCGGTCTCGCGGGACGCCAGGACGGCCAGCTCCTCGGTGACGTCCGGGGCCCGCAGCGCGTCCGCGGCGGCCCGCAGCCGCCGGGCGCGCTCGGCCGGCGGAGCCGCCGCCCAGCCGGGCTGCGCGGCGGACGCCGCCGCCACGGCCGCGGCGACGTCGTCGGCGCCGGCCTCGGCGACGACGCCGACGACCTCGCCCGTCGCCGGGTCGAGCACCTCGCGGTGGTCGTGTCCGCCGGTGGTGGCGCCGCCGAGGCGGACGCCGGGTACCACATCGCTCATCAGGGGTCTTCCTCTCAAACGGGGAGGGCGTAGGGGGCGATCCGTTCCTCGTCCAGCTCGATGCCGAGGCCCGGGCCGTCCGGGACGGCCAGGGCTCCGTCGCGGACCTGGAACGGCACGGTCGTCAGGTCGGTGCGCAGCCGGTTGTCGCGCACGTCGAACTCGACCCATGCCGCGCCGGCCGCCGCCGCGACGTGGGCGGTGGCCGCGACGGTCGGCGCGCCGGTGTAGCAGTGCGGGGTGAAGGCCGTGCCGTGCTCGGCTGTACGCGCGGCGACCGCCAGGGCCGTGGTGACGCCGCCGGTCTTGGCCACGTCGGGCTGGATGTGCGCGACGGCGGGGGAGGCCAGGTAGCCGGCGAACGCCTCCTCGGTGTAGACGTTCTCGCCGGTCGCCAGGGGCATCCCGGTGCGGCGGTGGACCTCCTCCAGGTCGCGCAGGGCGTTGCCGGCGACCGGTTCCTCGCACCAGGCGACGCCGTGGTCGGCCAGCAGCGCGCACATCTCGACGGCCTCGCCGGGCGTCCACGCCTGGTTGGCGTCGGCGAACACCTGGGCGGCGTCCCCGGCCGTGGCGCGGGCCGCGCGCAGCACGGCCTCGTCGCGCTCGCGGCCGAACCCGATCTTGACCTTGAGGGCGCGCGCGCCGAGCGCGAGCGCCCGCTCGGTGAGGTCCTCCACCCGGTCCGGGCCGATCCCGCTGGCGTACACCGGCACCGGGGCGGGCGGCCCCGGCGCGCCGAGCAGCACCGCCAGCGGCACGCCCGCAGCCTTCGCGGCCAGGTCCCACAGCGCCATGTCGACGCCGCTGATCGCCTGCCAGATCGGGCCGGGCGCGCCCCACTGGCGGCCGAGGGGTAGCAGTTCCCGGACGAGGCGGCCGTGGACGGCGCGGACGTCGGCCGCGTCCTGGCCCGCCAGCAGGGGGGCCACGCCCTCGCGCAGGGTCGCGACCCGCTCCCGCCACGCCCACGACGGGTGGTTGACCCAGCTCTCCCCGATGCCGACCAGGCCGCCCGCGCGGATCTCGACCACGCAGGTGCGGCGCGCGCGCAGCGACGCGAACGACATCGGCACCGGCTCGTCCAGCGGCACCTCGAACACCCGGACGCGCAGGTCCTCGATCGGCAGCGCCGCCGTCACGCCGGCCGGTCCGCGGACAGGTCGGCGTACAGGCGGTGCACGGCCGCGGTGTCCAGCGCGCCGTACCCCCGGGCGACGGCGAGGCGGTTGACCTGGTCGACCGCGGAGCCGATCAGGGTGGGCGCCCCGCTCGCACCGGCCAGCGCGACGGCCAGCCGGTTGTCCTTGGCCAGCAGGTCCAGCGCGAAGGCCGGCGTGAGATCACCCTCGACGATCTTGGGGGCCAGCTCCCGGAACAGCCCGCTGACGGTCGCGGCACCCGACTCGGCCACGGTCCCGGCGAACAGCGCGGGGTCGACGCCGGCCAGCCGGCAGATGGTCAGCACCTCGGCGGTGACGGCGTTGATCGCGCCGAACATCAGGTTGTTGAGCAGCTTGACGACGCTGCCCGCGCCGACGTCGCCGACGCGCACGACGGCCCGGGCGATCGTCGCCTCCAGCAGCGGCCGGACCCGCTCCACCGCCGCGGCGTCGCCGCCCGCGGTCAGCGTCCAGGCGCCGCACCGGGCGGGCCGCCCCAGCACGGGCGCGTCCAGGTAGACCGCGCCGCGCGCGGCCACCGCCGCTGCGGCGGTCTGGGCGCCGGCCGGGTCGATGGTGGACAGGTCCACCACGACCGCGCCTTCGCCGAGGTGGCTCGCCAGGACGTCCTCGGCGACCGCCACCACGTCGGCGGGCATGGGCAGCGACAGCAGCACCACGTCGGCCTTTGCGGCCTGCTCAGGAGTGTCGACGATCTGGACGCCCTGCTGCGCGGCGGCCTCGCGCGCGGCCGGGGACAGGTCGTAGCCGAGGGTGGGGTGGTCGGCGGCCAGCCGGGCGGCGGCGCGCCCGCCCATCGCACCCAGCCCGATCACAGAGACGGCGGTCATCACGAACCCTTCGAGGCGTTGTAGGCGTCCAGGAAGATCTGCGTGTCGAAGAAGGTCTTCGGGTCGCGGTACTCGGGCAGGCCGCCCAGCTCCACGAACGTGCGCGTGACCTGCCCGATCCACCCGGCGGCGGTGCCGTCGCGGTAGTAGGCCGCCCACTGCTCGTTGCCGAACGACTTGCCGAAGCCGTAGTTGCGGGTGACGTCCTGCAGCGTCGCGTCGTTCTTGTAGCCCTGCTGGTGGACCACGTTCAGGCTGGCGGCGGTGTCGCCGACCAGCAGCCGGTTGACGTCCAGCCAGGCGGCGGCGAGCTTGGTCAGGGTCGCGCGGTTCTTGGCGTGGTAGGCGTTGTTGGCGACCCAGCCGTCGGCCACCGTCGCCTTCGGGTAGTAGCGCTTGGCGGAGGTGATCAGCCGCGCGTCGGGCAGGCTCTTGCGGATCTGCTGGTCGAACGGCACCCAGATTGCCGCCGCCGGGACCGCGCCGCTGATCAGGGCGTTGACGGCGGCGGGCATCGGCGAGTTCACCACGGTGACCTTGGCCGGGTCCACCCCCTCGCTCTTCAACGCGGTGTGCAGGAACACATGGCCCGTCGTGCCCTGCGTCGTGGCGACCTTCTTGCCCGCCAGATCGGCCACGCTGCGGATGCCCGAGTCCTTGCGCACCCAGAGCTGGGCGGTGTCGTACTCGACGCCGTTCAGCAGGAACACCTTGCCCTGCCCCCGGGCGGGGAAGTTCGACAGGACCGCGCCCATGACGGCCACGTCGATCGACCCGCCGGTCAGCGCCTGGCTCTCGGCGATGCCGGTGTCGAACTTCACCAGCTTGACCTCCAGGCCGTGCTTGGCGAACAGGCCCTTGGCCAGGCCGAGCCACAGGTGCGCGTCGACGGCCACGGTGTGCAGGTAGCCGACGCGGACCACCGTCCGGCCGTCCTTGGTCCCGCCGCCCGAGCCGGGGCCCTCCTCCAGGGCGCAGCCGGTCACGGCGAGCAGGAACGCGACCGCGGTCGCGATGACAGTGGGGAACTTGCGGCGCGCTCTCATGCGGCCCTGCCTTCCTTGGGCGTGCTGGCCTGCGCGGCCGACAGGCCGCGCAGGAGTTCTTCCAACCGGCGGCGCAGCCCGATGAACTCGGGGCTGAGCCGGGTCTCAGGGGTCCGGGGGAACGGGATGCCGACCGGGACGATCTCGCTGACCCGCGACGGGCGGGGCGTCATCACCACGACCCGGTGGGACAGGAACAGCGCCTCCTCCACCGAGTGGGTGATCAGCATGACCGTGCGGCGCTCGGTGAGCTGGATGTCGTGCAGCAGCTCCTGCATGGACTCGCGGGTCTGGGCGTCCAGCGCCGCGAAGGGCTCGTCCATCAGCAGCAGTTCCGGGCCGGGGGCGTAGGCGCGGGCGATCGCCACCCGCTGGCGCATCCCGCCCGACAGCTCCTTGGGGTAGGCGTTCTCGAAGCCGCGCAGCCCCATCAGGCCGATGTAACGTTCCACGATGGCCGCGTGCCGGTCGCGGGGGATGCCGCAGGCGGCCAGCCGGAGCCCGAACGCGATGTTGTCGGCGACCGTCAGCCAGGGGAAGACGGCGTACTGCTGGAACACCACCCCGCGGGTGTGGTCGGGCCCGGTGACCGGGGCGCCTCCGGCCAGCACCTCGCCGGAGTCGGCGGTCTCGAAGCCGGCGGCCATGTTGAGCAGCGTCGACTTGCCGCAGCCCGACGGGCCGAGCACCGAGACGAACTCGCCCCGCGCCAGCGCGAAGTCCGCGCCGTCGATCACCGGCAGCTCCCCGCCCCGGCGGCGGAACGACTTGCGCACGTTCCGGAAACCGATCGCCTCGCTCATCCGCCCGTCCTCTCCTGCCAGCGGGTGGCCCGCCCCATCGCCGCCTTGAGCAGCTGGTCCATCACCAGGGCGACCGCCCCGATGAGCACGATGCCGACGTAGACGTCGGGGACGCGCATGAAGTCGCCGGCGTTCTGGATCACCGCGCCGAGGCCGCGGTGCGCGGCGACCAGCTCGGCGGCGACCAGCGTCGCCCAGCTCACGCCGAGCGCGACCCGGACCGCCACCAGGAACTGCGGCACGACCAGCGGCAGCACGCAGCGGCGGAACACCTCCGGTTCGGTGGCGCCGAGCGACCGGGCCGCCTTGATGTAGATCGGCTCGATCGACGCCACGCCCTCGTGCACCACCACGACCGAGACGAAGAACGCCGCGTAGGCCAGGATCGAGATCCGCGCCGTCTCGCCGATGCCGAAGTACACGATGACCAGCGGCACCAGCGCGATCGGCGGCAGCGCGCGGAAGAAGCCGACCAGCGGGCCGAACATCAGCCGCACCGGCCGGTACCACGCCAGCAGGAAACCGGCGGGCACGGCCAGGGCGCTGCCGAGGGCCACGCCGATGACCACCCGGGTGACGCTGATCCGCAGGTCGGTCAGCAGGCCCTGCCCGGTGAGCCGGCGCCAGGCCGCCACCGCGACCTCGTCGGGGCGCGGCAGCAGCCCGTCGGCGACCAGGCCCAGCAGGTACGCGCCGTACCAGCCCGCGACCAGCAGGGCGAACCCGGCCGTCCCGTAGCCGAGCCGGGCCGGCCACTCGGGGGCGCCGCGCCGCGGCGGCGCCTCAGCGGGGGGCGCGGTGACCGTCGTCATGCCCTTCTCCTTCCTGTCCGTCGCGGGAGACCAGCTCCCGGCGCAGCCGGATGATGTGCGCCCGCGCCGACGCCTCGGCGCCCTCGGGGTCGCGCCCGGCCAGCCGGGCGATGATCAGCTCGTGCTCGGCGAGCGCCTGCGGCATGCCGCCCGGCGACCGCCGGGTGGTGTCCATGGCGATGCGGACCTGCGCCTGGAACCGCTCCAGCGGCTCCAGCAGCCGGCCGTTGCGGGCGATCCGCCGGATCCGCAGGTGGAACTCCTGGTCCAGGTCCATGTGCCGGGCCACGTCGCCGGCCTCGATCGCCTCCCGGTGCCGGCGGGCCACCTCGCGCAGCCCGTCCAGCTCGCCCTCGGTGATCCGGCTGGCCGCCAGCCGGGCGGCCAGCCCTTCGAGCACCTCGCGGATCTCGTAGATCTCGCGCAGGTCCGCCAGGGTGACCGTGGCGACCACCGCGCCCTTGCGGGGCGCGAAGGTGGCCAGCCCGTCGCCGACGATCTGGGCGATCGCCTCCCGGGCCGGGCTGCGGCTGACCCCGAGCCGGCGGGCGACGTCGGGCACCGACAGCCGGGTCCCCGGCGGGAGCCGGCGCTCCACGATCGCGGCCCGCAGGCGGCGGTAGGCCTGGTCGGCCAGCGCGTCGCCCACGGCCACCGGCTCGAGCTCGGGAAAGGCGGCGACCATATTCCCCCCTAAATAGGTAGAGTTTGCCGGGAAGGAGCATGTTGCATGTAATCGCTCCTGTCAACACGGCCGCCCGCCGCCCGCCGGCTACGCCGAGGGGCACGAGTCGCGGTACTCCGCCAGCCCGGGGTCCGCCGGCGCCGGGCACAGGAACTGCTCATAGCGGGCGTCGTCGTCGACGAACCGCTTCAGCCAGGCCACCTCCAGCGCGCCGATCCCCGCGTTCTCGCCGGTGAACGTGGGGTGGGCGGCGCCGGCGAACTCGGCGTACGCGCGCTCGCGGGCGCCGGTCAGGCTCTGGTAGATCGGCTCGGCGAACGTGCCGGGCGGCGTCAGGGTGTCCTGGGACCCGGCCTGGACCAGCGTCGGGACCGTGATGCCGGACCAGTTCTTGATCGTGTGGTACGGCGCGAGCGGCACCGCGGCCTTCAGGCCCGGCCGCGTCCAGGCGGCGTACAGCGCGCCGCCGCCGCCCATCGAGTGGCCCGACACCGCGAGCCGGGCGGCGTCCAGGCGCTGCCGGACGGCGGCCGGGGACCGGACGGTCAGGTAGTCCAGCGCGGCCAGCAGCTGCTGGCCGCGGGCGGTGGGCTGGTCGGTGAGGCTCTTGGTGGTGATGGTGATCACGATGAACCCCTGCGAGGCCAGCCGCGGGCCGAGCCAGGCGACCTTGCTCTCGGGGGCGTTGTAACCGGGGGAGACGGCGATGCCGCCGAAGGTGCCCTGGGTGGTGTCGTCGGGGTAGTAGACGGTGCCGCCGCCGAAGGTCCCGCCGGTCGCGGCGGCGGAGACGGCGACGGTCGAATAGGTGAACGGGCCCCGCGCGGCGCGGATGCCCGCCAGGGTGGGCGCGGGGCCGCGCTCGTAGGACACGGCGGCGGCCTGCCGGGCGATGCCCGCGGAGGCCGGCACCGCTCCGGCCACCGGTGCGGTGGCGGCCAGGGCCAGCAGAAGGGGGACGGCCGCCATCCCGCGCGAACCGGATCTCATGGGGGGACTCCTCGCGTCGACCGGAAAACCCACTTTCCCCACTTGTTTAGTCTGGAAAGTGGGGATTGCAGTGTGTTGCATGCAAATCGGTCCTGTCAACGAGGACGGGGGCCGGTCCCCTGTGACCCCCGTCTCGCCGACCGGCGCGCCTAGAAGGTGACCGGCAGCGCCGCCAGGCGCCAGGTGCCCGGGTCCGGGACGCGCTCGGGCTCGCCGGCGAGCGCCAGGCCCGGGAAGCGCTCCAGCAGCATCGCCAGCGCGACCTCGGTCTGCACGCGCGCCAGCGAGGCGCCCAGGCAGAAGTGCGGGCCGTGCGCGAAGCCGAGGTGGCTCGCCGGCGCCCGGGACACGTCGAAGCGCTCGGGGTCGGCGAACACGCGCGGGTCGCGGTTGACGGACGCGACGATCGCGGTGACCGGCTCGCCCTTGCGCACCGGCGTCCCGCACAGCTCGGCGTCCTCGGTGGCGTAGCGGGGGATCGTCATCATGACCGGCCCGCACCAGCGGATCATCTCCTCGACCGCGCCCGGCATCAGCCCGGGGTGGCCGCGCAGCGCCGCGAGCTGCCCGGGATGGGCGAGCAGGGCGTGCACCGCGTTGGCGATCAGGTGCGTCGGCGTCTGCCCCGCCATCACCAGGTGCCAGACGAGGGTGACCAGGTCCTCGTCGCTCAGGCCCGGCTCCGCGGCCAGCTCCGACAGCAGGTCGTCGCCGGGCTCGGCGCGGCGGCGGGCGACGGCGGCCTCGGCGCCCGCCATGATCCCCGGCACGGCCTCGGCGAAGCCCTGGCCCGAGCCCGCCGCGATGGTCGCGCCGTACTCGCGCCAGCGCGGCCGGTCCTGCTCGGGGATGCCGACCAGCTCGCAGATCACGTCCATGGGCAGCGGGCGGGCGAAGCGCTCCAGCAGGTCGGCGGGGCCGTCCGCCGGGAGCCCGTCCAGCAGCCGCGCGACGAGCGGCTCGACGCGCGGCCGGAACGCCTCGGCCTGCCGCTTGCTGAAGGCGGGGGAGACCAGGCGCCGCAGCCGGGCGTGCTCGGGCGCCTCCCGCTCGGACATGGTGCGCATGTAGCGCAGGCAGTGCTCGGGGACGCCGGGCCGCAGGAAGCTGCCGGAGTTCATCGCGAACCTCGGGTCGCTCAGCATCGCGCGGGCGTCGGCGTGCCTGGTCAGGGCCCACATCGCGCCGATCCCGGGGATGGGGATCCGGGCCAGCGGGGACTGTTCGCGAATCCGCCCGTAGACGGTGAAGGGGTCGCGCAGCACGGCCGCGTCGGACAGGTCGATCTCGGGGACGGACACATCGCTCCTCGGTTCAGATGTTCAGATCATCCGGATGGTGAAAGTATCTGAATGATGGGCCGCGGGCAACCTGGGATGATGGGGGCCATGGCCAGACTCAGCAGGGCGCAGACGCAGGAGCTGACCCGCGCGCGGGTGCTCGCCGCCGCCCGCGCGGAGTTCGCCGGGCGCGGCTTCCAGGACGCCAAGATCGACGCCATCGCCGAGCGCGCCGAGCTCACCCGGGGCGCGGTCTACTCCAACTTCCCCGGCAAGCGCGCCCTGTACTTCGCGGTCCTGGCCGACCTCGCCGAGCAGGCGCCCGAGCCGCCCGGCGCCGGGCCGGGCCGCACCCCGCGCGACGCGCTCGGCGCGTTCGCCCGCGCCTGGACCGGCCGGCTGCCGCTCGCGGGCGGCGGCGAGGAGTCGCTGCTCGGCGCGCACCTGCTGCCCGAGGTCCTCACCGACGACCGCACCCGCGTCCCGTTCGCGCAGCTCATGCGGCTGAACGCGGTGCTGCTCGGCCTCGCCCTGGAGAACCTCGGCGCGCCCGGCCGCCGGGTGCGGACCGCCGAGGCCGTGCTGACGACCCTGCACGGCGCGAGCCGGCTCGCCGCCGCCGCGCCCGGCTTCGTCGACCCGTTCGCCGTCGTCGCCGCCTGCGAGCGGCTGGCGGGCCTGGACCTGGCCGACGAGACGCTGGTCCCGCCCTACCTCGCCGAGGTGCGCCCGGCCGACGACCCCTGGACGCCGCCGGAGGCGACCGACGCCGTCCGCCGCGAGCCCGCCGGCCTTACCGCCGACGGCGTCCTGGCGGTCCTCGGCCTGCACCGGCTGGAGGCCGCCGAGGAGGCGGTGCGCGCCGCGGCCCCTGGCGAGCAGGTCACCGTCGCCGTCGTCACCGGCGACCCCGGCGAGCTCGCCCCGCTCGCCCGCCTCGCCGTCGCCGACCCGGCCGGCTGCCTGCGCGCGGCGTTCCCGATGGCCGCCTGGCCGCGGCTGCGGGTCGTGCACGACCCGGCCGGCGTGATCGCGGCCACGGCCGGGATCACCGAGGTGGACGACGCGACCGAGACCGCCGTGCGGATCGCCGGCGGCCGGATCGCCCTGCGCGCGACCGGCCGGGGCGCCGCCCGCAAGGTCGCCGCGGCCACCGCGCGGGCCTCGTCCGGCTGACCGGTGGCCGGACCCGGACGATCACCCGTGAGACGGCGGTCCCGACGGTAGTCTCCTCTGACTTTTCAACCTGACGAGGAGTCTGCATGGCACAACCCCTGACGCCTGAAGCCCACGGCGAGTGGCTTCCCCAGTACGACCTGGAGGGCCCGGCCGAGCAGTCCCGGGCCACCGTCTTCTTCCGTGTCCTGCTGGCGATCCCGCACTTCATCGTGCTGATCTTCGTCGCCATCGCGGCCAACCTGGCGCTCATCGCCGGCTGGTTCGCCGCGCTCTTCACCGGGCGCCTGCCCCAGGGCATCGCCGACTTCCTGACCGGCTACCTGGCCTGGTCCACCCGGCTCAACTCCTACGTCTACCTGATGATCGACGACTACCCGCCGTTCTCGCTGGAGGCCCACGCCTACCCGGTGCGGATCGAGGTGCGGCCCGGCGAGCTGAACCGGCTGGCGGTGCTGTTCCGGATCTTCCTGATGATCCCGGCGGTGATCGTCCTCAACGTCGTCGCCTCCGGCTGGGCCTTCGCCGGATTCGTGATCTGGCTGGTCGTGCTCGTCAAGGGCCGGATGCCGCAGGCGCTGTTCGAGGCCACCGCGGCGGTCCTGCGCTACACCACCCGCTTCGGCGCCTACGGCATGATGCTCAGCTCCGCCTACCCCAAGGGCCTGTTCGGCGACGAGGAGGGGAGCGGGCCGCGGGTCACCTCCACCCGGCCGCTCGTCCTCGGCCCGCCCGCCCGCAACCTGGTGATCCTGTTCATCGTGCTCGGCGTCCTCAGCACGATCTACGACAACTACTCGCGGTTCCAGGGCTGACCCGCGCCGTCCCGGCGTCCCCGCTCAGGGGCGCGCCGGGACGATCCCCGCACTCCGCTCACGGGCCGCGCCGAGCAGGTCGGCCAGGTCCTGCCCGGCGCCCTGCGAGAAGATCACGTGCTCGATGCCGAGCCCGGCCAGCCGGCCGACGGTGTCCACGGCCTGCTCCACCGACGCGCCGTCCGGCAGATTGGTCAGCGCCGTCTTCTCGATCTCGCCGTGGTCGCGCTCGGCCCGCTCGCAGTGCCCGCGCAGCACCTCCAGCTTGCGGGGCAGCTCCGCGGAGTCGAACAGGTTGCAGGCGTCGGCGTACTCGGCGACCAGCCGCAGCGTCTTGCGCTCCCCGCCGCCGCCGATCAGGATCGGCGGATGCGGCCGGTGCAGCGCGGGCGGCGAGTTGATCGGCCGCTCCAGCACGTAGTGGTCGCCGTTGAACGGGCTCTCGTCGCCGCGCCACATCCGGTGCGCGATCTGCAGCGTCTCCTCCAGCCGCTCGAACCGCTCGGCGACCGGCGGGAACGGCAGGCCGAGGCCGCGCGCCTCCCCCTCGAACCAGCCGGCGCCGATGCCGAGCCAGGCCCGGCCGCCCGACAGCACGTCCAGCGTGGTGACGGTCTTCACCAGCGCGCCCGGATGCCGGTAGGGGACGCCGGTGACCATGGTGCCGAGCGTGATGTCCTCGGTGAGCGCGGCGGCGTACGCCAGCGCCGAGTAGCCCTCCAGCATCGGCTCCTCGGGCGGGCCGACCATGGCGATCTGGAAGAAGTGGTCCATCACCCACAGCGAGTGCAGGCCCGCCTGGTCGGCCTCGCGGGCGATGCGCCCGAACTCGGGGCCGATCCGGTCGGGGCCGCCGAAGGTGAAGCTGGGAATCTGCAGGCCGATGCGCATGGGGTCCCTTCGCGTCCGTCGTCGTCCTTCCACTGTGCGAGCCGGAGGGGGCTCCAGGTCAAGATGTGCACGGAGGAAAGTCGAGGGAATCACCCTTTTAGGCACCGAAGCAGAAATGTCCCCCACGGAGGACCGCCGACGGGCGCCCGAGCCCCGAGGGGATCGAACGCCGCCGTCACGCGCCGCGCTGGTCGGCCGGCAGGACGTAGGTCCCCTTGCCGACCGCGCTGACCACCAGGCCGCGTTCCTTGAGCACGGCCAGGGCCGCTTCCGCCGTCCGGGCGGACACGTCGAACTCCTCCCGGATGCCGCGCACGCTCGGGACGGGCGTGTTCGCGGGGTAGGTGCCGTCCGCGATGCGGGCCTCGATGATGTCCGCGACCTGCAGATAGAGGGGCCGGGGTCCGTCCAGCGGCGTGCTCATGATCCAACCCTAAGGAGCCCTGGGTATTCACCGGTTGAACGGGGTAACCACGGGTTACCCTATTGATGTAGGCGCTCCGTCCGGTGTCCGCGCCGCCGGACGGGGCCAGGAGGGACCGTCACTCAGGAGGCGAGCGATCCATGAACCCCGACTGCAAGGCGCGGCTCGACGCGCTGGGCACGGTGCTGCGCGCACACGGGCTCCGCGCGCAGCTCACCGATGAAGGGCTGCGCGTCGAGAACCCCGGCGTGGCGGGCTGCTGCCAGGCGCACCCGTCCGACGTGATCAGCGCCGGTCCGCGCGCGGAGGACGGCGGGCGGCTGTGGTTCTTCACCGCGTGGCGGTTCCCGGTGGCGGAGGCGGACCGGGTCACCGACGCCGTGATGGCGATCAAGGCGCTGCTCAACGGCGACCCGGGAGTGAAGCTGTGACAGCGCCCGCCGACATGTGCAGAGCCGCCGCCCCCGGGTGTTCCAGGGGCGGCGGCTGCAGGGAAGCGCGGGTCAGCCCGCGACGACGCGCAGGGTGTCGGGAAGCTCCGGCAGGCCCTTGGTGCTCGTGGTCCGCTGGACGCCGGCGTCACGCGCGGCGCTCTTGGCCGAGCCGCACAGCTGCTTCTTGCTGGCGGTCGACATCTTCTCCTCGTGCCAGCCGTAGGTGCCGGCCTTCTGCGGCACGGGGCCGGTGCCCCAGAAGTTGAAGACCTTCCAGTTGTAGTGGCCCCACATCTTGCCCGGGTACCACATGTCGTAGTCGCCCTGCCCGGTCTGCATGGGCACCGCGCGGGTCAGCCGGCCGATGTAGAACGGCCGCACGGTCTGCGAGGGCGTGTCGCGGAAGGTGTCGGACCAACTCCAGCGGTGGCCGTAGGAGGCCTTGAACTGGACCTCGAACTTGGTCAGGAAGTCGAACCCGGCGGTGACGGAGATCTCGGTCGACACCGAGTTCTCCCCGCCGGTGGTGTGCTCGAACGACATGGTGTGCGTCTGGTTGGTCTTGGTGCAGTTGTAGTCCCAGGCGACCTGCTCGGCGCCCTTGGTCCAGTAGGACGGCTGCCCCTTCGGCGTGAACTCGCACTTGCCGGCGGCGTTGCCGCAGTCCTTGAGGAGCCGGGTGATCGAGGGGCCCTCGCTGAACAGCACGCCGCTGGCGCGGTCGTTCCAGCCGTCGGGCATGCCCGTCCACGCGCCGCCCATCATCTGGGTCCGCTCGCCCTGCCCGTCCCAGTGCTCGTAGAAGGTCGCCATGCAGTCGTTGTAGGTCTTGAACGAGCTGACGGCGTCGTTCCACGGGTCGAAGAGCCGGGCGAACCAGGCGGACCGGTTGGCGGTGCAGGTGCCGTACCCGACCATCGTCAGGGAGGCGCCGCCGAAGTCGTAGTCGCGGTAGATGATCCCGACGACGGTGTCGGCGCCGGCCGCCCTGGCGCCGGCGGCCTTGGCCGCGGGCGACTCCAGCTCGCGGCGGAGCCGGGCGCTGTTCATGGCCTTGGCGGGGTCGGCGGGGGCGTCGGACACGCGGCCCCCGGTGGCGGCGGCGATCGCCTTGGTCAGCGTGTCGTAACAGGAGACCTTCGTCTCCTTCGCGCGCTGCACGCAGTGTTTGCCGGCCGGGGCCTGCGCGTGTGCGGGGACGGTGACGGCCAGCGGCAGGAGCGCCAGCAGGGCCAGGGGGACAAGAAACCAGCGCGACGGCTGACTCATCGGGCCTTCCCTAGGGAGGAAGCGGATCGGGGCATTCGGAGGATGAGCCCGCCGAATGGATCATGGAAGAACGCCCCGTGTACGCGAGGAGAAGCGTGTCCGCGCTGGTGAGAGAGGTCCCGGGACGCGGTCGGCGAACCCGCAGCAAGATCGTCGAACGCCGTCCGGGTGGACACGGGAGTTGTGGTGCAGATCACGCCCGCTGCCGGCGGCGGGTCAGCCGGCGCCGGTGCGGGGGACGACCAGGCCCGACTCGTAGGCGGTCACCACCGCCTGGACCCGGTCGCGCAGGCCGAGCTTGCGCAGCACCCGGCTGACGTGCGTCTTCACCGTCTCCTCGCCGATCACCAGCCGGGCGGCGATCTCGGGGTTGGACAGGCCCTCGGCGACCAGGCGCAGCACGTCGGTCTCGCGCGGCGTCAGCGCGGCGAGCGCGGGCGCGGCCGGGCGGGGCCGCAGCCGCGCGAACTCGCCGATGAGCCGGCGGGTGATGCCCGGCGCGAGCAGCGCCTCGCCGGCCGCGACGACGCGGACCGCGTCGAACAGCCGCTCGGCCGTGACGTCCTTCAGCAGGAAGCCGCTCGCGCCCGCCACCAGGGCGTCGTAGACGTGCTCGTCCAGGTCGAACGTGGTCAGCATGAGGACGCGCGCGGGCCCGCCGGCGGCGGTGATGCGGCGGGCCGCCTCGATGCCGTCCATCACCGGCATCCGCACGTCCATGAGCACCACGTCCGGATCCAGCTCGGCGCAGCGGCGGACGGCTTCGGCGCCGTCGGCGGCGGTCCCGGCGACCGCCAGGTCGGGCTGGGTGTCCAGCAGCGCGGCGAACCCGGCCCGCACGACCTCCATGTCGTCGGCGACGACGACCCGGATGGCGCTCATCGGTCTCCTCCCGTGGGCAGGACGGCCTCGACCAGGAAGCCGTTGGCGGGGGCGGGGCCGGTGCGCAGCTTGCCGCCGACCGTCGCGACGCGCTCGCGCATGCCGAGCAGCCCGTGCCCGTGCGGGCCGCCGGCCGGGCCCGGGCCGTTGTCGCGGACGCGCAGCCGCAGCTCGCCGTCCCCGTAGTCGACCTCGACGTCCACGGCCGCGCCCGGCGCGTGCTTGCGGGCGTTGGTCAGCGCCTCCTGCACGATCCGGTACGCCGTCAGCTCCAGCCCCGGGTCCAGCGGCGCGACCCGGCCGCGCACGATCAGCCGGGTCGCCGCGCCGCCCGACTCGCGCGCCCCGTCGACCAGGTCCAGCAGCTGCTCCAGCCCCGGCTGCGGGCGGCGCGTCGGCTCGGCGCCGGCGTCCTCGCGCAGCACGCCGAGCAGCCGGCGCATCTCGGTGAGCGCGGTGCGCGCGGTGTCGCCGATCGCCAGCAGCCGCTCGGCGCCGAGCGCGGGCATGCCGGGCGTGGCCAGCCGCGCCGTCTCGGCCTGCACCGAGATCATCGAGATGTGGTGCGCCACCACGTCGTGCAGCTCGCGGGCGATGCGGGCCCGCTCGCCGCGCGCGGTCAGCTCCAGCAGGGTGTCCTCGAACACCCGCTGGGAGGCGCGCCGGGCCGCCCGCTCCGCGCGCAGCCGCCGGTACCGGCGCCGCGCGAGCACGCCCCAGGCGAGGGCGGCGGCGGCCACCGCCGTCACCGCCGGCCACCCGTAGAGCGCGACCGTCAGCGCCGCCGTGACGGTGATCGCCGCTGCCGTGGCCGCCGTGGCCGGCAGCGCCAGCGGCGCCGTCGCGGCGAGGCCGACGGCGAGGGCGGCGGCCAGCAGCAGTCCCGGGTCGCTCGTGCGGAGCACGGCCTCGCCCGCGGCCAGGAGGCAGAGGACGACCGCGGTGCGCTTCACAGCCGCCATTGTGGCGGCAACGACCATGTCCTGGGGTCCCTCACGTGAGGGACATCGCGTCCCCCGGCGGGCGCCGGGAAAGACGGCTCCGCGGTGGGACGCCCCGGGATGGCCGGTTCCGTAGCGTTCCCGGCATGGAAGCGAGCATCGAAGTACGGGGCCTGCGCAAGCGGTACGGGCCCGCCCTCGCCGTCGACGACCTGACGTTCACCGTCCGGCCGGGGCAGGTCACCGGGTTCGTCGGGCCGAACGGCGCCGGCAAGTCCACCACCATGCGCATGATCCTCGGGCTGGACCGGCCCGACGCCGGCACCGCCCTGGTCGGCGGGCGGCCCTACCGGACGCTGCGCACCCCCCTCTGCGCGGTCGGCGCGATGCTCGACGCGTCGGCCGTCCACCCCGGCCGCAAGGCGCGCGACCACCTGCTCTGGCTGGCGCACTCCAACGGGCTGCCGGTGCGGCGCGTGGACGAGGTCCTCGCCGCGGTCGGCCTGGAGTCGGCCGCGCGGCGCCGCGCCGGCGGGTTCTCGCTCGGCATGCGCCAGCGCCTCGGCATCGCCGCCGCGCTGCTCGGCGACCCGCCGGTGCTGATGTTCGACGAGCCCGTCAACGGCCTGGACCCCGAGGGCATCGCGTGGATCCGCGGGCTGCTGCGGTCGCTGGCCGGCGAGGGCCGCGCCGTCCTGGTGTCCAGCCATCTCATGGGCGAGCTGGAGGGCAGCGCCGACCATCTCGTCGTCATCGGCCGCGGCCGGCTCATCGCCGACACCGGCGTGCGCGAGCTGCTGGCCGCCGCGTCCGGCGACCGCGTCGAGCTGCGCACCGGGCGGCGCGGCGAGGCGATGACGGTGCTGTCGCGGGCCGGCGCGACGGTCTCGGCCGGTGCCCGCGACACCCTCACCGTCGCCGGGCTGTCCGCCGAGCGGATCATCGCCGCGCTGACCGGCGCGGGCGTGGAGTTCTCCGGGATCACCGAGCACCGCGCGACGCTGGAGGAGGCGTACATGGAACTGACCCGCGACGCCGTCGAGCACCGGGCGGAGGCGTCATGACCGGCGACGACGGGTTCGCCCGGCTGCTGCGCGCGGAGTGGACCAAGCTGCGCACGGTGCCGCGCTGGGGGCTCACGCTCCTGGCCGCCGTCGCGCTGACGCTGCTGATCGCGGTGCTGTCCGCGTCGGGCGACATGCACAAGGGCGGCGGCGGGCCGGAGGCGCCCCCGGGCGCGCCGCGCAAGTTCGAGCTGCGCGACCTGCCGGCCGGCGGCACCGTGACGGCCCGCGTGGCCGCGCTGACCGCCGACCGGGCGTGGGCCAAGGCCGGGCTGATCGTCCGGCGCGGCGACCAGCGGCACGGCCCGCACGTCGCGATCATGGTGACGCAGGGGCACGGCGTGCGGATGCAGTCGGGCGGCGAGAACCGGGCCGCCGGCTCCGGCGGCGCGCCGCGCTGGCTGCGGCTCACCCGCGCCGGGACCACGGTCACCGGCTACGTCTCGGCCGACGGCCGCACCTGGCAGCGGGCCGGCCGGTTCACCGTCGGCGGCCTGACCGGCACCGTCCAGGCCGGGTTGTTCGTCGCCTCGCCCGACGACGTCAAGGTCGTGCGGCAGTTCGGCGGCGAGTCCATCAGCGGGCAGCCAACCGGGGACGGGAACCGGGCGTTCTTCGACAACGCCGCGATGACGCCCGCACCGGCCGCGCCCTGGCCGGCCGGGCGGATCGAGCTGGCGGGGGGCGGCGACATCGGGCCGGACCGCTTCGCCGGCGACGAGACGCGCCGCGCCCTGTCGGGCACCCTGATCGGGCAGGCCGCGATCATCGCGCTCGCGGTCCTGTTCGTCTCCGCCGAGTACCGGCGCGGGATGATCCGCACCACCTTCCTGGCCAGCCCCCGGCGCGGCCGGGTCCTCGCGGCCAAGGCCGTCGTGCTCGGCGCGGTCGCGGCGGCGGCGGGCCTGGCCGCCGGGTTCGGCTCCTTCCTGCTGGGCGGCGGGAACCTGCCGCCTCTGTCGGACGGCGCGGCGCTGCGGGCCCTGCTGGGCACCGGGCTGCTGTTCGGGGTCATCGCGCTGTTCGCGCTCGGCATCGGCGCGCTGGTCCGGCACGGAGCCGCCGCGATCACCATCGCGCTGGTGCTGCTGCTGGCGCCCTACATCGTGGCGACCGGGCTGCCGGTGTCGGCAGCGGTGTGGCTCGGCCGGCTCACCCCGGCCGCCGGGTTCGCGGTCCAGCAGACCATCGAGCGCTACGACACCGCGATCGGCCCCTGGGCCGGGCTCGGGGTGCTGTGCTGCTACGCCGCCGCCGCGCTCGGCGCCGCCGCGTGGCGGCTGCGGGCCACGGACGCGTGATGCGCGCGGAGTGGACCAAGCTGCGGACCGTCCCGAGCACGCCGTGGCTGCTGGCCGCGACCGCCCTCGCCCTGGTCGCGGTCGGCTACGCCGCCGTCGCCGGGGCGAGCACCGAGCACTGCCCGACGCCGGCCGAGTGCTTCGAGGACACCACCAGGCTGAGCCTGAACGGGGTCCGGCTGGCGCAGGTCATGGCGGCGGTGCTCGCCGTCCTCGCGGTCGGCGCCGAGTTCGGGACGGGCACGATCGCGCTCACGCTCACCGCCGAGCCCCGCCGGCTGCGCGTGCTGCTGGACAAGGCCGCCGTCCTCACCGCCGCCGTCGGCGCGGCGGGGACGGCCGGCGTGGCCGGCTCGCTGCTGGTCGGCCGCGCCGTCCTGCCGGGCCACGGCTTCGCCGCGCCCGACCTCACCGACGGCACGACCTTGCGGGCGGCGGCCGGGACCGTCCTGTACCTGGTCCTGATCGCGCTGCTCGCGCTCGGCCTCGGCACCGCGCTGCGCGACAGCGCGGGCGGCATCACCGCCGTTCTGGCGCTGCTGTTCCTCTCCCCGGTCCTCAGCCAGCTCGTCAAGGACAAGGACTGGCACGCCCGCCTGGAGAAGTACACGCCGATGCCCGCCGGCCTGGCCGTCCAGGCGACCGAACGGCTGAACACGCTGCCGATCGGCCCGTGGAAGGGGCTCGGCGTCCTGGCCTGCTATACCGCCGCCGCCCTGGTCCTCGGCGGCTTCGCGCTCACCCGCCGCGCCGTCTGACGGCCCGCAGGGGCGGCCCCCGTTTGCCATAACAGCAAATCTTCTCGCCAAAACGGCGACCGCTGATGCACCTTGAGCGCACACGAGGGGAGAGGAAACACGATGAACGAGGCTTACGACGTAGTGGTGGTCGGCGGCGGGTCCGCCGGGCTCAGCGGGGCGCTGGCGCTGGCGCGGGCCCGCCGGTCGGTGCTGGTGGTGGACGCCGGCGACCCGCGCAACGCCCCCGCCGGCCACGTGCACAACTACCTGGGCCGCGAGGGCACGCCGCCCGCCGAGCTGGTGGCGGCCGGGCGTGACGAGGTGACCCGGTACGGGGGCGAGATCGTCACCGGCCGCGTCGAGTCCGCCGCGAAGCTGGGCGACGGCTTCACCGTGACCCTGGACGACGGCCGCGAGGTGCGGGCACGCCGCCTGCTGGTGACGACGGGGCTGACCGACGAGCTGCCCGACGTGCCCGGCCTGGCCGAGCGCTGGGGCCGCGACGTGCTGCACTGCCCGTACTGCCACGGCTGGGAGGCCCGCGACCGGCGGATCGGCGTCCTCGCCACCGGGCCGCTCGCCATCGCCCAGGCGAACCTGTGGCGGCAGTGGAGCCCGCAGGTGCTGCTGCTCCAGCACGGCGCGCCGGCGCCGGACGCCGAGCAGGCCGAGCGGCTCGCCGCGCGGGGCATCGCCGTCGTGGACGGCCCCGTCGCGGGCCTGGAGGTGACCGGCGACGCGCTCACCGGCGTCCGGCTCGCCTCGGGCGAAACCGTCGCGCTGGACGCGCTCGTCGTCACCACGCGCCTCACCGCGCGCGGCGGCGTGCTGGAATCGCTCGGGCTGAAGCCGGAGGAGGTGCAGATCGAGGGGCACGTCATCGGCGAGGCCGTCCCCACCGGCCCGGCCGGGGCCACCGCCGTGCCCGGCGTGTGGGCGGCGGGCAACGTGACCGACCCGTTCGCGCAGGTCATCACGGCCGCGGCGGCGGGCCTCGCCGCCGGCGCGGCGATCAACGCCGACCTCGTCGCCGCGGACACCCGCGCCGCCGTCGACGATCACCGCCACCAGGCGCGCATCATGTTCGAGGCGGACGCCTGGGAGGAGCGCTACCGCGCCCGCCCGGCGGTGTGGAGCGGCAACCCCAACCCCCGGCTCGTCGCCGAGGCCGCCGATCTGCCGCCCGGCCGCGCCCTCGACATCGGCTGCGGCGAGGGCGCCGACGCCATCTGGCTCGCCGGGCGAGGCTGGCAGGTGACGGCGGCCGACATCTCCGCCACTGCCCTGGAACGGGCCGCCGCCCACGCCGCGGCCGCCGGCCCGCAGATCGCGGACCGCATCACCTGGACGCACGCCGACCTGCGCGAACAGCCGCCCGCCGCCGCCTCCTACGACCTGGTGACCGCGCAGTACATGCACCTGCCGTCCGAGCCCCGCCGCGAGCTGTTCGCCCGCCTGGCCGACGCCGTGGCCCCGGGCGGCACCCTCCTGATCGTCGGCCACCACCCGTCCGACCTGTGGACCCCGGTCCGCCGGATGCACTTCCCGGACATGATGTACACCGCCGAGGAGGTCGCCGCCTCCCTCGACCCCGCCGCCTGGGAGATCCTGGCCGCCGACTCCCGCCCCCGCACCGCGACGACCCCGGAGGGCCGCGACGTCACCATCCACGACGCCGTCCTGTTCGCCCGCCGCCGCTCCTGACGCCGGGCCCGCTCAGGAGGTGATGAGAAGGTCGGCGATGAGGCCGGTGGTCTGGCTGACGGGGGTGCCCTGAAGGCACTGCAGGACGCTGGTGAGGTAGCTGGTCCCGGCGGTGGTCTTGGTCGCGGTGGCGCCCGTGAACAGGCCGCCGGTGACGGTCCCGGTGAAGACGACGGTCTGCTCGGCGATGGTCGGGGGGTTCCAGGCGACGGTGCTGGTGCCGCCGCCGGCCCAGGTGATGGTCTCGGTGGTGGCGGGCCCGGTGGTGAGGTTGACGCAGGACAGCGGCAGGGTCATCGAGGTGGCCCCGGTGCCGGCCGGGCCGACCGTGCACGTGCTGTAGGTGTCGGTGCTGGTGACGGCGACCGGCTGGGAGACGTTGGTCACCGCCGGGCTGTAGGTCCGGGTGAACGTGCCGGAGCAGTGGGCGTCGACGATCGCGGCGTGCGCCGTGTGCGGGACGGCCGCGCCCGCGGTGGCGAGGGTGAGGGTGGCGAGAGCGGACAGTGCCTTCGTGCGCATCGAGGTCTCCTCGCTGGGGCCGGCGCTCAGCAGCCGGTGGTGGTGTCGCCGCGGAGGAAGGCGGCTCGGACCGACCGGAGCGCGGCGACCGTGCCCGGCGAGACGAGCACGAACGCTTCCGCACGGCCCGTTCCTCGCAGAGGGCTCACGAGACGGCGTCGGGACATGCTTCCTCCCAAGCGGACACCGCGCCGAGCACCCACGGACGTCGGCACGGTGCTTTCGAAGCAGGCCCCATCGCCCGGTTCGGGATCCCGGGCGGCTGCGGGGCTCACCGCCAGTCGACCACAACCAGACCAGGAATCAAGAGGAGTCTCGAACCGGGCTTCCCTCCCCGGCCGGCGGCTCGGGGGTTGCCCGGTAAGGCGGCGACGTCATGCGCCCGCTTCCCGGCCGCCCTGCTCACAGGGCGGCCGGGAAGCGGGACAACTTCATCCCAGGCGAGGCGAGGCTCAGGCCGGGGCGTCTGTTCTGGTCAGGTCCAGCTTGAAGCCCTCGTGGCTGCGGTCGAAGCCCAGGGAGGTGTAGAAGCGGTGGGCGTCCGCGCGCCGTTTGTTGCTGGTCAGCTGGACCAGCGTGCAGCCCTGGTCACGGGCGCGGGCGATCGCCGCGGTGACCAGGTGGCGCCCCAACCCGCGGCCCCGCAGGTCGGGGCGCACCCGGACGGCTTCCAGCTGGGCGCGTTCCGCACCGCCGTGGCCGAGGCCGGGGATGCGGGTGAGGTGGAGGCAGCCGACGACGCCGAGCTCCTCGTCTTCCAGGACCAGCAGCTCGTTGCGAGGATCGGACGCGATCGCGGCGAACGCGCGCCGGTGCGCGTCGCCGATGTGCACCTCGGACGGATCCATGACCGCGTCCTCGTGTTCGATCAGGGCCACCACCGCGGCCAGGTCGCCCGGTTCCGCCACGCGTACCGGCATGCTCCGCCCCTTTCGTGATCTGTTCCGATGGTCCTCGCGCCGGGATCAGCCGAGGTAGGCGCGCAGGTGGCGGGCGGTGAGGGTGCCCGCGTCCGCCACCAGGGCGGCGGGGGTGCCGGTGAAGACGACCCGGCCGCCGTCGTGGCCGGCGCCCGGGCCGAGGTCGATGATCCAGTCGGCGTGCGCCATGACGGCCTGGTGGTGCTCGATGACGATGACGGTGTTGCCGTCGTCGACCAGGCGGTCCAGCAGGGCCAGCAGCTTGTCCACGTCGGCCAGGTGCAGGCCGGTGGTCGGCTCGTCCAGGACGTAGACGGTGCCCTTGTCGGCCATCTGGATCGCCAGCTTCAGCCGCTGGCGCTCGCCGCCCGACAGGGTGGACAGCGGCTGCCCGAGGCTGAGGTAGCCGAGGCCGACGTCGGCCAGGCGGGCCAGGATCCGGTGCGCGTTGCCGGAGGGGAAGAACTCCAGCGCCTCGGCGACCGGCATGGCGAGGACCTCGGCGATGTTCTTGCCGCGCAGCGTGTAGGTGAGCACCTCGGGGGTGAAGCGGCGGCCCTCGCACTCCTCGCAGACCGACGCGACGCCCGCCATCATCGCCAGGTCGGTGTAGACGAGGCCGAGGCCCTTGCAGTTGGGGCAGGCGCCCTCGGAGTTGGCGCTGAACAGGGCCGGCTTGACCTTGTTGGCCTTGGCGAACGCGGTGCGGATCGGGTCGAGCAGGCCGGTGTAGGTGGCCGGGTTGCTGCGCCGCGACCCCTTGATGGCGGACTGGTCGACCACCACCACGCCGTCGCGGCCCGGCAGGGAGCCGTGGACGAGGCTGCTCTTGCCCGACCCCGCGACGCCGGTGACGACGGTGAGGACGCCGAGGGGGATGTCGACGCTGACGTCCTTGAGGTTGTGCCGGGTCGCGCCGGTGATGGAGATGTGGCCGGCGGCCGGGCGCGGCTCGGCGCGCAGCCGGGCGCGGTGGTCCAGATGGCGGCCGGTCAGGGTGTCGGAGGCGCGCAGGCCCGCCACGTCGCCGGTGTAGCAGATCCGCCCGCCGGCGGTGCCCGCGCCGGGCCCGAGGTCGACGACGTGGTCGGCGATCGCGATCGTCTCGGGCTTGTGCTCGACGACCAGGACGGTGTTGCCCTTGTCGCGCAGCCGCAGCAGCAGCGCGTTCATCCGCTCGATGTCGTGCGGGTGCAGGCCGACCGTCGGCTCGTCGAACACGTAGGTGACGTCGGTGAGGCTGGAGCCGAGGTGGCGCACCATCTTCACCCGCTGCGCCTCGCCGCCCGACAGGCTGCCGGAGGTGCGGTCCAGGCTGAGGTAGCCGAGGCCGATCTCGACCAGGGAGTCCAGGGTGCCGGTCAGCGTGGCCAGCAGCGGCCGGACGGACTCGTCGTCGATGCCGCGGACGAAGCCGGCCAGGTCGCTGATCTGCATGGACGCGCAGTCGGCGATGTTGCGGCCGTCGATCTTGGCCGAGAGCGCGGCCTGGTTCAGCCGGCTGCCGCCGCAGGCCCGGCACTCGGTGAAGGTGACCGCGCGGTCGACGAACGCGCGGATGTGCGGCTGCAGCGACTCGCGGTCCTTGCCCAGGTAGAGCCGCTGGACCTTGACGACCAGGCCCTCGTAGCCGAGGTTGCTCTTGCCCACCTTGACCTTGGTGCCGGCCTTGTACAGGAAGTCGTCCCACTGCTGAGGCGTGTAGTCCTTGAGCTTGGCGTCCGGATCCACGAACCCGGACTGGGCGTAGATCTGCACGTACCAGCTGTCGGCGGTGAAACCGGGCACCTTGATCGCGCCCTCGCTCAGGGACAGCTCCCGGTCCACCAGCTCGTCGACGTCGATCTGCGAGGCGCGGCCGAGGCCCTCGCAGTCGGGGCACATGCCCTCGGCCAGGTTGAAGCTGAACGCGCCGGAGGTGCCCACGTGCGGGGTGCCGAGGCGGCTGAACAGGATCCGCAGCATGGTGTGCGCGTCGGTGGCGGTGCCGACGGTGGAGCGGGCGTTGGCGCCCATCCGCTCCTGGTCGACGACGATCGCGGTGCTGAGGTTGCGCAGCGCGTCCACCTCGGGCCGGCCGAGGCTCGGCATGAACGACTGCACGAACGTGCTGTAGGTCTCGTTGATCAGGCGCTGCGACTCGGCCGCGATGGTGCCGAACACCAGCGAGGACTTGCCCGAGCCCGACACCCCGGTGAAGACGGTGAGCCGCCGCTTGGGGATGTCGAGCGAGACGCCGGTCAGGTTGTTCTCCCGGGCGCCGCGCACCTCGATGACGTCGTGCCGGTCCGCCTCGTGCCGCTGGTCCATCCGCCGCCCCCATAACTCCGTACAGCCTATGGAATTTCTGTCGGGGTCAGCCTAGGGCATGCCGGTGACAAAATCCTCGCCCTCGTCCAGGAGGCGCCGCAGCCCGGCGGAGTCGGCCGCGACGGCGGTGATCAGAACGCCGGGCCCGGCGAGCGGCAGCACCGCCAGACCCGCGGCGGCGTACGGCTCGCGGCCGAGGCCGGGCCCGGCCAGCAGGACGCTGCCCGCGGCGCCCGCGTCGCCGAGGACCGCGGGCCCGGCGTACCGGTCGGCGATCCGCAGCTCGTGCCGCAGCAGGGCGACGCCGTCCACGGTGACGTCGAACCGGCCGGTGTGGCGTCCCGGGGGCTCGCGGTGGCGGCCGAGGACCAGCTCCTCCCGCCACCGCAGCGTCGCGTCCCCGGCGAGGGCGATCTCGGCGGCGGCGCGGTGGTCGCAGCCGCGCGCCGCGACCGTGGGCTCGGGCGCGAAGTCCAGCCGGCCGCCCGCGCCGACCTCGGCGCGCACCGTCATCCGCGACGCGCCGTCGCCGGGCAGCGCGACCGCGGTGGCGGCCGAGCGGACCGCCAGCCGGGCGCCGGGCCCGACCCGCAGCTCCAGCTCCAGGTCGTCGCCGCCGAGCGGGCCGGCCGCCGCGCCCACCAGGTGGACGGCGCCGGCGGCCTCGCGCAGCGCGAGCGGCCCGTCCGAGCGCAGCCGGGTCAGCCGGGTGACGCCGTCCGCGCAGGTGGCGGTGACGGCGGCGCGGGCGGTGTAGGACCTGGTCACCAGGTGCGCAGGGCGTCGCGGACCCAGCCGGCGACCTCGGGCGCGCCGGGCTGCTCGCGCAGGCTGGTGAACGCGACCGGCTTGCCGTCGCGGACCTTCGCGGCGTCGCGGCCCATCACCGCCAGGTCGCTGCCGACCAGCGGCGCCAGGTCGGTCTTGTTGATCACCAGCAGGTCGGCGGCGGCGACGCCGAGGCCGCCCTTGCGCGGGACGTCGTCGCCGCCCGCCACGTCCAGCACGAAGATCTGCCGGTCGGCCAGGCCCCGGCTGAACAGCGCGGTCAGGTTGTCGCCGCCGCTCTCCACGATGACCAGGTCGAGCCCGGGGTGGCGCGCCTGCAGCGCCTCCACCGCGTCCAGGTTGGCCGAGATGTCGTCGCGGATCGCGGTGTGCGGGCAGGCGCCGGTGCGCACGGCGGTGATCCGGTCGTCGGGCAGCACCGCCTCGCGGCGCAGGAAGTCGGCGTCCTCGGTGGTGTAGATGTCGTTGGTGACGACCGCGACCTCCAGTTCGCCGCGCAGCGCGCGGCAGAGCGCGGCGGTGAGAGCGGTCTTGCCGCTGCCGACGGGGCCGCCGATGCCGAGGCGCAGGGGGCGGCCGTGCGCGGGGGCGGCGTCGTGCGGGTCGTGCTCATGGTGCTCGCCCATGGGGTCTCCTCGTCAGGATTCAAAGAGGCGCAGATCGGCGCGCAGGTGCAGTTCGGCGTAGATGTCGAGCAGGGGAGCGGAGGCGGCGGGCAGCGCCGTCCAGGGGCCGTCCGTGCAGGCGGCGGCCTTGGCGGCGACGGCGTCCACGTCCTCGGCCAGGGCGGCGAGGGCGCGGTTGACCTCCAGCGGGTCCAGGCCGAGCAGCCGGACGCCGGCGGACGCCCCACCCGTCACCGCGTTGTAGGCGGTGACGGCGGCGGCCTCGTGCGGTGTCCCGCCCAGTGAGGCGGTGGCCGCGCCGAGGACGAGCGGATGGTGCGGGCCGTCCGGCGAGACGACGGCCAGGGCCTCCAGAGCGCGCGCGGGCCATGTCGTCCGGGCGACCCGCAACAGGGACCTGCCCTGCGCGCGCGCTGCCTTGCGCTGTGCGGGCGACGGAGTGCGGGCATCGGCCTCGGCGTCCAGCAGCGCCCACGCATCGCCGCCTTCCAACGCGTGCGCGCAGGCGGCGGCGGCGAGTGCGGCGGCCACCAGCCCCGACGTGGCCAACCGCCCCCGCAGGAAGTCCGCCAAGGCCGGGACGTCACCGATGACGCCCGCCGACACCGCCGGCTCCACCCCGCCCGAATGGGCGTGGCCCCCGGCGGGCAGCCGGGAATCGGCCAGCAGCAGCAGCGAAGCGCGCATCAGAACAGGAAGTACCGCTGGGCCATCGGCAGCTCGCGCGCGGGCGCGGGCTCCACCACATCGCCGTCGATCCGCACGGTGAAGGTGTCGGGCTCGACCTCGATGCGCGGCAGCGCGTCGTTCAGCGGCATGTCCGTCTTGCCGAGCCCCCGGGTGTCCTTCACCGGGACCAGCGCGCGGCGGACCGCGAGCCGGTCGGCCAGGCCGTCCTCCAGCGCGGCGGGCGACACGAAGTGCAGCGACGCCGACGCGGCGACCGGCGGCGCGGCGCCGAACATCGGGCGCGGCAGCACCGGCTGCGGCGTCGGGATGGAGGCGCCGGCGTCGCCCATCATCGCCCAGGCGATCATCCCGCCCTTCAGTACCACCTGCGGGCGGACGCCGAAGAACGCCGGGTCCCACAGCACCAGGTCGGCGAGCTTGCCCGGCTCGACCGACCCGATCTCGCCGTCCAGCCCGTGCGCGATCGCCGGGTTGATCGTGTACTTGGCGACGTAGCGGCGCGCCCGCAGGTTGTCGGCGGGGCCCGCCAGCGCGCCGCGCCGCAGCTTCATCGCGTGCGCGGTCTGCCAGGTGCGGATCACCGTCTCGCCGATCCGGCCCATCGCCTGCGAGTCCGACCCGATCATCGAGATCGCGCCGAGGTCGTGCAGCACGTCCTCGGCCGCCATCGTCGTCGGCCGGATGCGCGACTCGGCGAACGCCAGGTCCTCGGGCACCGAGGGGTTCAGGTGGTGGCACACCATGAGCATGTCCAGGTGCTCGTCCAGGGTGTTCACCGTGTGCGGGCGGGTCGGGTTCGTCGAGGACGGCAGCACGTTCGGGTGCGCGGCGACCGTGATGATGTCGGGCGCGTGCCCGCCGCCCGCGCCCTCGGTGTGGTAGGCGTGGATCGAGCGGCCCGCGACCGCGCCGAGCGTCGACTCGACGTACCCGGCCTCGTTCAGCGTGTCCGAGTGCAGCGCCACCTGCACGCCCGAGGCGTCCGCGACGCGCAGGCACGCGTCGATCGCGGCGGGCGTGGAGCCCCAGTCCTCGTGCAGCTTGAAGCCCGACGCGCCCGCCCGCAGCTGCTCCCACAAGGCGTCCTGCGACACGGTGTTGCCCTTGCCGAGCAGCGCCACGTTGACCGGGTGGCCGTCCAGCGCCTCCAGCATCCGGCCGAGGTACCAGGCGCCGGTCACCGTGGTCGCCTTGGTGCCCTCGGCGGGGCCGGTGCCGCCGCCGATCAGCGTGGTGACGCCCGCGCCGAGCGCCTCGTCCAGCAGTTGCGGGCAGATGAGGTGCACGTGCGAGTCGACCGCTCCCGCGGTGAGGATCTTGCCGTTGCCGGCCAGCACCTCGGTGCTCGGGCCGATCACCAGGTCGGGGTGGACGCCGTCCATCGTGTCGGGATTGCCGGCCTTGCCGAGCGCGGTGATCCGGCCATCGCGCACGCCCACGTCGGCCTTGACCACGCCCCAGTGGTCCAGCACCACCGCCCCGGTGATCACCAGGTCGGGCGCGCCCTCGGCGCGGGTGGCGCGGGCCTGGCCCATCGACTCGCGGATCACCTTGCCGCCGCCGAACACCGCCTCGTCGCCGGCGCCCGCCGGGCCGCGGCTGCGGTCCTCGGTCACCTCGACGAACAGGTCGGTGTCGGCGAGCCGGATCCGGTCGCCGGCGGTCGGCCCGTACAGCTCCGCGTAGCGGGCCCGCGATATCTCAGTGCTCATTGGCTCGCCTCCGCTCGCCGCTTCGCGGGCCTCTTTCGCGGCGGCTTCCCTCGTCGCTCGTCCCTCGCTCCTCAGTCCAGCCGCCGCGGGCCCGCTCAGTCATCCAGGGCTCCCGCCGGGTCGAGGCGCAGGCCCGGGACGATCCGGCGCCCGGCGAGCGGCACCAGCGCCACCTCGCGGACCAGCCCCGGCTCGAACCGGACCGCGGTGCCCGCCGGGACGTCCAGCCGGGTGCCCCGGGCCGCCTCCCGGTCGAACTCCAGCGCCGGGTTGGCGTCGGCGAAGTGGTAGTGCGACCCGACCTGCACGGGCCGGTCGCCGGTGTTGACGACGGTCACCGCGACGCGCGGCCGCCCGGGGTTCAGCTCCACCGGCTCCGCGCCGGGGACGATCTCGCCCGGGATCACGGGATGGGCCGGTGTACGGTGACGAGCTTGGTGCCGTCGGGGAAGGTCGCCTCCATCTGGACCGAGTCCAGCATCTCCGGTATGCCCTCCATGACGTCGTCGCGGGTCAGCACGGTCCGGCCGGACTCCATCAGCTCGGCCACCGAGCGTCCGTCCCGCGCGCCCTCCATGATGTGCACCGCGATGATCGCGGTCGCCTCCGGGTGGTTCAGCCGCAGGCCGCGCGCCCGCCGGTCCCGGGCCACCTGGGCGGCCACGTGGATCAGCAGGCGCTCCTGTTCACGGGGGGAGATCTGCACGCCCCGACGCTAGCGACAGGCCCGGCGGCGGCGGAACGCCCGGCGAACCTTGTTTACAGGGACTTCACAAACCAAGATCACACCCGGCGGCCGATCGAGGGGTAGTCCAGCACCAGGCCGTCCGCCCCGAACACGATCTCCTCGCTGAACCGCTCGCTGCGGTAGCGGACCACGGACCGGTCGCCGTCGCGCCGCAGGAACTCGTACACCTGCCGCGACGGCAGCACCGCCAGGTCCGGCACCGACACCCACGCCATCAGGTGCTCCAGCGGCCCGCCTCCCTCCAGCAGCCCCGAACGCAGCACCGGCATGGAGTTGGTCAGCGGCGACAGCCCGAGGTCGCAGTCCAGCGCGCCCGCCAGCGCCGTCGCGTCGCCGCCCGGCGGCCGCAGTGCCACATGGCCCTCGGCGCGCGCGTTCACCGTCCACTCGCCCTCGGGCCGGTTGAGCAGTTCCAGCCGCCGCTGCCACGGCCCCGTCTCGGCGTCCTCCCCGTGCGCCTGCACGAGGAGCCGCGCCGTGACGTACCGGTCGCCGGTCGTCAGCTCGTACTCCAGCCGGTACGGCAGCGGGTCGCCGCCGACGGCCGTCCCGGTCGCGTCCAGCCGCCCCGCCCCCAGCGCGACCTCGGCCAGTTCGGCGCCCGCGGGCTTCACCCACACCAAGGATCTGGTCATGCCCCTCAGTCTGTCCGGCAGCGGCGGGGTCACACCGGGCCCTGGCTGTCGTAGGGCGAGATTAGACTCCGTGGTCGTGGCAGGCCGGATTCGCAATGAGGACATCGCGCTCGTACGCGAGCGGTCACCCATCCACGAGGTGGTGGGTGAGTACCTGCAACTGCGCAACGCGGGCGGCGGGAACCTCAAGGGGCTCTGCCCGTTCCACGACGAGAAGTCCCCCTCGTTCAACGTGACCCCCGCGCGCGGGCTCTACCACTGCTTCGGCTGCGGGGCGGGCGGCGACGTCATCAAGTTCGTCCAGGAGATCGACCACCTGTCGTTCTCCGAGGCCGTCGAGCGGCTGGCGGGCAAGGCCGGCGTCCAGCTGCGCTACGAGGAGGGCGGCTACACGCCCCGCCAGGACGGCGGGCAGCGCGCCCGGCTGCTCGCGGCGCACAAGGCCGCCGCCGAGTACTACGCCGAGCAGCTCGCCTCGCCCGAGGGGGCGATCGGCCGCAAGTTCCTGTCCGAGCGCGGCTTCGAGAACGCCGACGCCGCCCGGTTCGGGGTGGGCTTCGCGCCGCGCGAGTGGGAGGCGCTCGTGCGGCACCTGCGCGGCCGCGGCTTCGCCGACCAGGAGATGATCACCGGCGGGCTGGCCCGGGAGGGCCGGCGCGGCCCGATGGACCGGTTCCGCGGCCGGCTGATCTGGCCGATCCGCGACCTGTCGGGCGACGTCATCGGCTTCGGCGCGCGCCGCCTCTACGACGACGACGAAGGCCCCAAGTACCTCAACACCCCTGAGTCGCCGCTCTTCCACAAGGGCAACGTCCTCTACGGCGCCGACCTGGCCAAGAAGGAGATCGCCCGGCGGCGGCAGGCCGTGGTGGTCGAGGGCTACACCGACGTGATGGCCTGCCACCTGTCGGGCGTGCCGACCGCGATCGCGACCTGCGGCACCTCGTTCGGCGACGAGCACATCAAGGTGCTGCGGCGGCTGCTGATGGACCAGGACGAGTTCCGCGGCGAGGTGATCTTCACCTTCGACGGCGACTCGGCCGGGCAGAAGGCCGCGCTGCGCGCCTTCGCCGACGAGCAGAAGTTCGTCACCCAGACCTTCGTGGCCGTGCAGCCCGACGGCCTGGACCCCTGCGACCTGCGCATCCGGCACGGCGACGCGGCCGTGCGCGACCTGGTCGCCTCCCGCCTGCCGCTGTTCGAGTTCGCCGTGCGCAACGCGATCGAGGGCAAGAACCTCGACACCGCCGAGGGGCGCCTGGCCGCCCTCGACGCCGCCGCGCCGGTGGTGGCGGGCATCAAGGACCGGTCGCTGCGCCAGATGTACGCGGTCAGCCTGGACCGCTGGCTCGGCATCATGGACGAGCAGTTCGTGCTGCGCCGGGTCCGCGAGCTGACGGCGCGCGGCCGCGGCCGTCCGGGCCAGGCGGCGCAGGCCCCCATCGTGGAGCGGCCGTCCTACGACCCGAACGACCCCGAGGTGCAGCGCGAGCGGGAGCTGCTGAAGCTGGCGCTGCAGCGGCCCGGCGTGCTCGGGCCGGTCTTCGACGGGGTGCCGGCCGAGGTCTACATCGCGCCGCCGCACGCCGAGGTGCGCGCGGTGATCGCGGCGGCGGGCGGGGTGACGGCCGCGGGCGGCGACGCCGAGTGGGTCGCGCTGCTCCTCGAGCACGCCCCGAACGAGCAGGTCAAGGGGCTGATAACGCGCCTCGCAGTGGAGCCGGTGCACTCCGCGCATGAATCGGGTGACCGGTATGCCGTAGAACTGCTGGCCCGTATCCAGGAGAGGCAGCTCACCAGGCAGATCGCGGACGTCAAGTCTAAACTCGGGCGGCTGAATCCGGTCGAGCAGGCCGAGGAGTATGCGCGCCTGTTCGGCGATCTTGTCGCGCTTGAGCAGCAGCGACGGGTGATGCGCGAGCGCGGGCTTGGAAGCCAGTAAGTCAAGGGACAGCAAAATAGGTCCTGTGATCTAGGGCCGGGCTGACGCACACTGTCCACGTGGGCCCTTCGGTGCTGCCAAGCGAGGCGCCATCGGTTGACCAGGTGGCGGACCTTGTCGCACGTGGCAAAGAGCGCGGCGGTGTGACCGTCGAAGACGTCGCTGCCGCACTCGATCGCTCCGACTTGCCGGACGATTCCCTGGAGAAGATCGTCCGAATGCTCGCCGAGCAGGGGGTGGAGGTCCTCGAGTCTCCTCACGAGACCGAGGACGTCCAGCGGGCGGACGAGGGAGACCTCGGCAAGCGGGCGCCAACGAGCGACCTGGTTCGGATCTACCTGCGGGAAATCGGTCGCGTACCGCTCCTCACGGCAGAAGATGAAGTCGAACTGGCAAAATCGATCGAGGCGGGACTTTTCGCCGAGGAGAAGCTGGCGCACACCGCCGTCCTCTCCCGCGCGAAAACACTCGACCTCGAACTGCTCTCCCGCGAGGGAATGCGGGCGAAGCAACGTCTGATCGAGGCGAACCTGCGCCTGGTCGTCTCGATCGCCAAACGCTACGTGGGCCGGGGAATGCTGTTCCTCGACCTGATTCAGGAGGGAAATCTCGGACTGATCCGCGCGGTCGAGAAATTCGACTACACCAAGGGATTCAAGTTCTCCACCTACGCGACATGGTGGATCCGCCAGGCGATCACCAGGGCGATCGCGGACCAGGCCCGGACCATCCGGATCCCGGTCCACATGGTGGAGACCATCAACAAGCTGGTCCGGGTGCAGCGCCAGCTCCACCAGGACCTCGGCCGCGAGCCGGCGCCCGAGGAGATCGGCCTGGAGATGGGCCTGTCGGCGGTCCGCGTGGTGGAGATACAGCGCATCGCCCAGGAGCCGGTGTCGCTGCAGTCGCCGATCGGCGAGGAGGACTCCGACCTCGGTGACTTCATCGAGGACTCCGACGCCGTCGTGCCGATCGAGGCGGCGGCGTTCATCCTGCTCCAGGACCAGCTGGAGGACATCCTCGGCACGCTGTCGGACCGGGAACAGCGCATCATCCAGCTGCGCTTCGGCCTGACCGACGGGCACCCCCGCACGCTCGAGGAGGTCGGCCGCGAGTTCGGCGTGACCCGGGAACGGATCCGCCAGATCGAGTCCAAGACGCTGGCCAAGCTGCGCCACCCGTCGCGGGCGCAGATGCTGCGCGAATACCTCGATTAGGCGCTCTCGCGGGACGCCCCGGCCTACGGGAGGAGAGGCCGGGGGCGTCCCGTAGGGTGCGCGCCATGAGCATCGAGACCACCCCGGCCGCCCCCTCGCTGGACGGGCGGCGTTTCCGCGCGGTCGCCGACGTCGTCGGCGGCGAGATCGCGCCCGCGACCCTGTTCACCTACCACGAGACCGGCGGTGAGATCTGGGGCGAGTACGACGGCGGCGCGATCCGCCGCGGCTTCCTGGTCGGGACGCGCCGCGGCGACGTCCTGGACTTCCGCTACAGCCAGCTGAACGACAAGGGCGAGACCTCCGGCGGGCACTGCGTCTCGGCCGTCACCGTGCTGCCGGACGGCCGGCTGCGGCTGGACGAGGAGTGGGCGTGGGAGTCCAGGCGGGGGTCGGGCACCAGCGCCGTGGAGGAAGTGGGCGAACCGGGATGACGGTGCGGAATGTCGGTTCCGTCGATTACCGTAAGGCGCATGCTGATCGTGACGACTGACGGCCTGGCCGGGTACGACATCCGCAACGTACTCGGCGAGGTCCTGGGGACGGCCGTCCAGGCGAACCCGGGCCCGGCGGGCGGCCCCTCCTCGCCGAGCAGCTCGACCTTCCGGGTGACGGGGGAGCAGGCCGGCGTCGGTCTCGCCGCGGCCCGCCGCGAGGCGATCGAGCGCCTCGCCGAGGACGCCCGGCGCCGGGGCGCCAACGCCGTGGTGGGGATGGGCTTCGACACCGCCCTGCTCGCGGGCGGCGGCCACGAGGTCTGCGCCTACGGCACCGCCGTGTGGGCCGAGCAGCCGCAGCACACCGGCTACCCCGCCCATCAGCAGCACCAGCAGCAGTACCCGCCGCACCACCAGCCGGTGCCGCCCTACGGCGAGCCGCAGCCGGGCGGCCCGCCGATGGCCGCGCGCAACCTCACCATCGGCCTGCACGACCGGCCGCGCTGAACCGCGGCACGGGCCGATCGCGCTGGATGATCTCCGCTGGTGACCGGTGTGATGGGTCACTGTCGTGCGCGCGACTTGACTAACTCAGGGCAGGCTTAGCTAATTTAGGCGAGCCTAACCATATGTGCCCTGTCCTGGAGTCCCCATGCGCCCTGCCTCCGTCCTCGCCCTCACCGGCGTGGCGACCGTCTCGCTGTCCCTGCTCTCCGCGTGCGGCGGTGACGACGGCAAGGACGCGGGCAAGGGGAACGGGGACGCGGTCGCGATCACCGCGACCGACTCCACCTGCGAGGTGGCGAAGAAGGACCTGAAGGCGGGCAAGACCACCTTCCAGATCACCAACAAGGGCTCCAAGGTCAACGAGTTCGAGGTGACCAAGCCCGACGGCAAGGTCCTGTCCGAGCGGGAGAACATCGGCCCCGGCACCACCGTCGACTTCGTGGTCAACCTGCAGGCCGGCACCTACAAGCTGCTGTGCAGCCCCGGCCAGACCGGCAAGGGCCCGACCCAGGACGTCACCGTCACCGGTGCGGCCGCCGGCGCCGGCGACCCGCGCCTGACCAAGGCCGCCGAGGACTACAAGGCCTACGTCGTCGCCAACGTCGACGACACGATCGCCAAGACGCGGCGGTTCGCCGCCGCCGTGAAGGCCGGCGACGTGGCCAAGGCCAAGAGCCTGTACGCGCCGTCGCGGGTCGGCTGGGAGACCATCGAGCCGGTGGCCGAGAAGTTCGGCGACCTGGACCCGAAGATGGACGCCCGCGAGGCCGACCTGAAGCCGGAGGAGAAGAAGGACTGGTCCGGCTGGCACCTGCTGGAGAAGGCCCTGTGGGTGGACGGCTCGGTCAAGGGCAAGGAGAAGTACGCCGACCAGCTGATCAAGGACCTGGAGGACCTGAAGTCGCGGCTGCCGGGCCTGGCCATCGACCCGGTGAACGACATGGCCGCCGGCGCCAACGAGCTGCTCACCGAGGTCGCGACCGGCAAGGTCACCGGTGAGGAGGAGGCCTTCAGCCACACCGACCTGGTCGACTTCAAGGCCAACGTGGACGGTGCCAAGAAGATCTACGACCTGCTGAAGCCGGTCGTCCAGGAGAAGGACGCCCAGCTCGCCCAGGACCTCGACAAGCAGTTCGCCAATGTCGAGGAGCTGCTGGGCAAGTACGCCGAGGGCGACGGGTACGTCTCCTACGACAAGGTCGGCAAGGCCGACCGCAAGAAGCTCGCCGACGCGGTGAACGCGCTCGGCGAACCCCTCTCCAAGCTCGCGGGAGTGATCGGGAAGTGACCGAGGCCGATCGGAACACCGGGGAGTCCGCCGCTCAGGGGCGCGCGCCCCTCTCACGGCGCCGCATGCTCGGCTTCTCCGGCGCGAGCCTGCTCGTCGGCGCCGCCGCCGGCGCCGGGCTGGACCGCGTCGCCGCCGCCGAGGAGAACCGCGCGCCCGGCGCGGACGCGATCGCCTTCCACGGCCCGCACCAGGCCGGCATCGCCACCCCGGTGCAGGATCGGCTGCACTTCGCCACGTTCGACGTGATCACCGACGACCGCGCCCGCCTGGTCCGGCTGCTCAAGGAGTGGACCGCCGCCGCGGCGGCGATGACCCAGGGCCGCCCGGTCGGGGCGGGCGCGGTCGGCGGCCCCGCCGTCGCGCCGCCCGACGACACCGGCGAGGCGCTCGGCCTGCCGCCGTCCCGGCTCACCCTGACGATCGGGTTCGGGCCGACGCTGTTCGACAAGGACGGCAAGGACCGGTTCGGGCTGAAGGCCAGGCGGCCCGCCGCCCTGGCCGACCTGCCGCACTTCCCGGGCGACAACCTCGACCCCGACCGCAGCGGCGGCGACATCGCCGTGCAGGCGTGCGCCGACGACCCGCAGGTCGCCGTGCACGCCATCCGCAACCTGGCCCGCCTCGGGTTCGGCGTGGTCGCGGTCCGCTGGTCCCAGCTGGGGTTCGGCAAGACCTCCTCCACCACGCCCGACGCGCAGACCCCGCGCAACCTGTTCGGGTTCAAGGACGGCACCGAGAACATCTCCGGCGGCGACGCCGCCGCGCTGGACGAGCACGTGTGGGCGGGCAAGGGCGACGGCGCGGACTGGATGGCGGGCGGCTCCTACCTGGTGGCGCGCCGCATCCGGATGCACATCGAGACCTGGGACCGCACCCCGCTGCGCGAGCAGCAGGACGTCTTCGGCCGCGACAAGCGCGAGGGCGCGCCGGCCGGCAAGGCCAAGGAGCGCGACAAGCCCGACCTGTCGAAGATGAAGCCGGACGCGCATGTGCGCCTCGCCCACCCCGACAGCAACGGCGGCTCGCGCATCCTGCGGCGCGGCTACTCCTTCACCGACGGCACCGACGGCCTCGGCCGGCTGGAGGCGGGCCTGTTCTTCATCGCCTTCCAGCGCGACCCGCGCACCGGGTTCATCCGGGTGCAGCGCAACCTGGCGACCGACGCGATGAACGAGTACGTCCAGCACGTCGGATCCGGGGTGTTCGCGTGCCCGCCGGGTGTCCGCGAAGGCGGGTACTGGGGCGAGACGCTGTTCGCCTAGCCGTGGCCCTGCGCGCGCTCGGAGCGGATGCGGGTGACCACGTCGCCCGCCTCCGTCCTGATCGACTCCAGCTCCTGAAGGTAGGCCCAGTAGTCGGGATGGGCGCCGGTGAGGCGCCCGGGGGCCTGCTCCAGCCGGGCGACGAGGCCGTCCAGCACCCGCACGTGGTGCGGGGCCGGGCCGCCCGGCTGCGCCATGGCGAGCCGCTGCGCGTCGCGGACGGCGAACCGGGCGGTCTCGGCGGGCCGGTCCGGGTCGGCGGCCGCCGCGTCCAGTTCGGCGACACGGCCGGTGACCTGCCCGGCGCGGCGGTCGGCGGCGTTCAGTTCGGTGCGGGCCGCGGTGAGGGCCTGCTGCGCCTGCTTCCACTCGGAACGGGACACGTGCGCGGACGCCTCGTCCAGCCGCTCGCGCGCGCGCTCAACGCCCGCCTGGATGGATTCCGGCGCTCCGCGCAGATCCTGCCAGCACGCCTGCGAATAACCCCGCAGAAGCTTCTTCATGGCCTCCTGGACGGGGCCGACGCGTCCGGCGACCATCTCCACCCGCGTGCGGACCGAGGTGAGGGAGTTGCGCGTCTTCTCGGCCATGCGCGGAAGTTCCGCGGCGGCCTCGCGTGCGCTCTCGGCGATCCGCCGGATCTCCTCGGCCTTGTCGATCGCCCCGTTCAGCCCCAGTCCGCCGAGCCCCTGCGAGCCCAGCAGCGCGAGGCCCTCCTTGGCGCGGTTCAGCTCGGCCTCGGGGTCGCTCGCGTCCATCCCGGCCGCGCGGCCGGCGTTGACGGCCTCCTCGGCCGCCGCGACGGCCTCGCGCGCCGCCGCCAGCTTCGGCGGGAGCCGGTCCAGCGCGGCCTCCAGCCGCGTCATCCGGGGCGCCAGCCGCTCGGCGAACCCGTTCAGATCCGCGTTGATCTTGCGCAGCCGCTCGGTGACGGCGGCGAACCCGCGGCGCGCGGCGTCCCAGTCGGCCGCCGACCGGTCCCGGCCGTCGAAGGGATGGGCGTCCACCACCGCGATGTAGGCGAGGGAGGCGGCGTCGGCGGCCTCGGACAGGGCCGCGAACTCGCGCCGCGCGGGCGCCGCGGCCTCGGCGTCCAGGTCGGCGAAGACGGTGACCCGGCCCTGCAGGTACTTCTGCGCCTGGTCCATGTCGTAGAAGGCCGTCGCGGCCGTCTCCTTGGCCTCGGCCGCGCCGTCCGCAGCGGCGCCGTCGCGCCCGCGGCGCCGCTGGTCGCCCGCTCCCCGCACCGCTGCCTCCTCTCGCCTGCCCCCCAGTCTCGCGCAGCCCGGCCGGTGCCTTCACCTGGCCCGGGTGAGCGGGACCTCATAAGGGATCATTGGGGAACGGATAGCATCACTGCAACGTCGGTATGGGTGGGGCGCCGGGTCCGGCGCCCGTTCAGACATGCGATCTTGGAGGCACAGTGGGCGTCAGCCTGAGCAAGGGCGGCAACGTCTCCCTCACCAAGCAGGCGCCGGGGCTCAGCGCGGTCACCGTCGGCCTCGGCTGGGACCTGCGCACCACCACCGGCACCGACTTCGACCTGGACGCCTCGGCGCTGGTGCTGGACGCGAGCGGCAAGATCGTCACCGACCAGCACTTCGTCTTCTTCAACAACCTGCGCACCCCCGACGGCGGCGTCGAGCACACCGGCGACAACAAGACCGGCGCGGGCGAGGGCGACGACGAGCAGATCAAGGTCAACTTCGGCGCGCTGCCCGACCTGGCCGAGCGGGTGGCGTTCGCGGTGTCGATCTACGACGCCGACAGCCGCGGGCAGAACTTCGGCCAGGTCCGCAATGCCTACATCCGGGTGGTCAACCAGGGCGACGGCGCCGAGATGGCGCGCTACGACCTGTCGGAGGACGCCTCCACCGAGACCGCCATGGTGTTCGGCGAGCTCTACCGGAACGGCACCGAATGGAAGTTCCGCGCGGTCGGACAGGGGTACGCCTCCGGTCTGGCCGGAATCGCCATGGACTTCGGCGTCAACCTCTGACCCAGCGGTACCGGCACCACAGCAGCACCAGCACCCCGCATTCACCACCAGTGACTCACACAGGGAGTTGTCGAACATGGGAGTATCGCTCGCCAAGGGCGGGAACGTCTCGCTGAGCAAGGCCGCCCCCAACCTCACCGCGGTCACCGTCGGCCTCGGCTGGGACGTGCGGGCGACCACGGGGGCCGATTTCGACCTCGACGCCTCGGCGCTGCTGCTCGGCGCCGACGGCAAGGTCATGTCGGACCAGCACTTCGTGTTCTTCAACAACCTCAAGAGCCCCGAGGGCTCGGTCGAGCACACCGGCGACAACCTCACCGGCGAGGGCGAGGGCGACGACGAGTCCATCAACGTCGACCTGACCGGCGTGCCGCCCCAGTGCGAGCGGATCGTCTTCCCGGTGTCGATCTACGACGCCGACAAGCGCGGCCAGAACTTCGGCCAGGTCCGCAACGCCTTCATCCGCATCGTCAACCGGGCCGACAACAACGAGCTGGCCCGGTTCGACCTGACCGAGGACGCCTCCACCGAGACGGCGATGGTCTTCGGCGAGCTGTACCGGCACGGCGGGGAGTGGAAGTTCCGCGCCGTCGGCCAGGGCTACGCCTCCGGCCTCGCCGGCATCGCCATGGACTTCGGCGTCAACGTCGGCTGATCGCCGGCCACCGGCCGGCGCCCCGCCCCGAACAGAGAAACCCACATGATTCTTCGCACCTTCGGGTGGTCCTTCGCGGTCACCGCCGTCGGCCTGCTGGCCGCGTTCGTCTACGGCAACGGCACCGGCCTGGCGCTCGTCGCCGTGCTCGCCGTCCTTGAGATCTCGCTGTCGTTCGACAACGCCGTGGTGAACGCCAAGGTGCTGGACCGGATGAGCCCGTTCTGGCAGAAGATCTTCCTCACCGTGGGCATCGCGATCGCGGTGTTCGGCATGCGGCTGCTGTTCCCGCTGGTCATCGTGGGGCTGACCGCCGACCTCGGCCCGGTCCAGGCGTTCGACCTGGCGCTGAACGACCATGAGCGCTACCGGCACATCATGGACGACGCGTACCCGATGATCGCGGCGTTCGGCGGCGTGTTCCTGATGATGCTGTTCCTGGACTTCGTGTTCGAGGAGCGCGCCGACAAGTGGCTGCCGTGGCTGGAGAAGCCGCTCGCCCGCATCGGCAAGCTGGACCAGCTGTCGGTGGTCGTGGCGGGCGGCTCGCTGGCGCTGGTCTCCTGGCTGTGGGCCGAGAACACCGGCCAGGTCATGATCTCCGGTGTGCTCGGCATGGTGACCTACATCCTGGTCAACGGGCTCGGCGAGCTGTTCGCCGAGGCCGGCGACGACGACGAGGACGACGAGGACGGGGACGGGGAGGGCGCCGGGGAGGCCGCGCGGACCGGCGGCCCGAGCGCGCTCGCGCTGGCCACCGGCAAGGCCGGCTTCTTCCTGTTCCTCTACCTGGAGGTGCTGGACGCCTCGTTCTCCTTCGACGGCGTCATCGGCGCCTTCGCGATCAGCACCGACCCGATCATCATCGCGCTCGGCCTCGGCATCGGCGCGATGTACATCCGGTCCCTCACCGTCTTCCTGGTCCGCAAGGGCACCCTGCACGAGTACGTCTACCTGGAGCACGGCGCGCACTGGGCGATCGGCGCGCTGGCGGTCTGCATGCTGGTCAGCGTCGGCCACCACGTGCCCGAGTGGCTGACCGGCGGGACCGGCGCGGGCCTGATCATCGCGGCGTTCGCCAGCTCGGTGCTGCGCAACCGGGGCGGCGGGGCGGACGCGGTGTCCGGCGGAGACAAGCAGTTGCACTCGACCGGGGTCTGACCCCGCGGACACGGCAAAGGAGCCGGAACACATGTCGATCTCCCTGCAGAAGGGGCAGAAGGTCTCGCTGGCCAAGCCCGGCGGCGGCACCCTGACCAAGGTCCGGATGGGCCTCGGCTGGGACGCGGTCGCCAAGAAGGGCCTGTTCGGCAAGGGCAAGACGCAGAACATCGACCTGGACGCGTCCTGCCTGCTGTTCGACGCGAGCGGCAACCTCGCCGACTCGGTGTGGTTCCGCCAGCTGCGCAGCAAGGACGGGTCGGTGCTGCACACCGGCGACAACCTGACGGGCGCGGGCGAGGGCGACGACGAGGTGATCAACGTCGACCTGACCGCGGTCCCGGCGAACGTCACCCAGCTGGTGTTCACCGTCAACTCCTTCACCGGGCAGGACTTCTCCCAGATCGCCAACGCGTTCTGCCGGCTGGTCGACGAGGCCACCGGGCAGGAGCTGGCCCGCTACGAGCTGAGCGGCTCGGGCGGGCACAACGCCCAGATCATGGCGAAGGTGGGGCGCGACGGCGCGGGCTGGTCGATGACGGCGGTCGGCGCGACCGCCAACGGCCGCACCTTCCAGGACCTGCTGCCCGAGGTGAAGCAGCACCTGTGAGCGTCAGGTGAGTCGCGATGACCCCGGCTTAGCCCGGGGTCATTGCTTTTGGGGTGTTCGGAGGGCGATCACGCGGGGCGGCGGATTGTTGCGCGAATGGGCGTCAGGGGCGGCATATCATGAGCAGGACGGAACAGCGGGGGGAAATTCGTGCATGCGGCACTTTGATCACATCGATACCGCGCTGCGCAAGCACCTGTTCTTCCGGCACCCCCGCGGCTTCGACCGGCACGACGACCCGGCCGTCCTCGCCGTCGCCCTCGGCGCCACGCTCTACAGCCCGGCGACCCGCCCCGACCTGGCCGGCGACATCGCCAAGGCCGCCCGGCGCGGGGTGACCAGCCTGGTCGTCTGCCTGGAGGACGCGATCGCCGACGCCGAGCTGACCGCGGCCGAGGCCAACGCGGTGGCGCAGCTGCGGCTGCTGCACGCGCGCGGCGGCCCCGCCCCGCTGCTGTTCGTGCGGGTCCGCGCCGCCGGGCAGATCGGCGACCTGGTGGACCGGCTCGGCGACGCCGCCGCGCTGCTCAGCGGGTTCGTGCTGCCCAAGTTCACCGCCGCGTCCGGCGGCCCGTTCCTGGACGCGATCGCCGCGGCGGCCGAGCGCACCGGGCTGCGGCTGTACGCCATGCCGGTGATCGAGAGCCGCGAGGCGGTGTACGCCGAGACCCGCGCCGCGCTGCTGGGCGAGGTCGCCGCGCTGCTGGACAAGCACCGCGAGCGGGTGCTGGCCGTCCGGCTCGGCGCCACCGACCTGTCGGCGGCCTACGGGCTGCGCCGCCCGCCCGACCTCACCATCTACGACATCGGCCCGGTCGCCGGCGCGATCTCCGACGTGGTCAACGTGCTCGGCCGCGCCGACGGCAGCGGCTTCGTGGTCACCGGGCCGGTCTGGGAGTACTTCTCGGCCGGTGAGCGGATCTTCAAGCCGCAGCTGCGGCAGACCCCGTTCGAGGCCCAGCACGCCGCGCCGCTGCGCCAGCGGATCATCGGCACCGACCTGGACGGGCTGATCCGCGAGGTGCACCTGGACAAGGCCAACGGGCTGACCGGCAAGACGGTGATCCACCCGACGCACGTGTCGGCGGTGCACGCCCTGTCGGTGGTGACGCACGAGGAGTATTCCGACGCCTGCGACATCCTGGACGTGGCGGGCGGCGGCGCGATGGCCAGCGCCTACGCCAACAAGATGAACGAGGCCAAGCCGCACCGCGCCTGGGCCGAGCGGCTGATGCTGCGCGCCCGGGTGTTCGGCGTGGCCGCCGAGGACGTCACCTTCGTGGAACTGCTCGAAGCGGCGGGGAGCCGGTGAGCCAGGGGCAGCCGAACCCCTGGCACAACGGCCAGGGCCGGGTGTGGCCGGGGGAGTGGGTGACGTCGCGGCTCGGCGTCCGGGTCACCGGCGACGGCCTGGCCGACCTGGTCGGCCTCGCGGTGCGCCGCAACCCGCGCCGCGCCCACCTGCTGGTGTCCAGCGTCCTCGGCAAGCACGTCCCGACCGACCCGCGCCTGGTGTACGGGTCCGGGCTGCTGCTCGGCGAGCTGGTCCGGCTGCGGCTGCGCGGCCGCGAGGCGGGCGGCGAGCAGTACCTGCCGTTCCTGGCCAACGCGCTGCGCGGCACCCGCGGCGCCCCGCGCGCGCTGCGCGACCGGCTGCGCGAGCCGAAGGGCGGCGTCGACGCGATCGTCCTCGGCTACGCCGAGACCGCCACCGCGCTCGGCCACTCGGTCGCCGACGCGCTCGGCGGCGCCTACTACCTGCACTCCACCCGGCGGCCCGTCCCCGGCTTCGCCGCCTACGGCGGGTTCGAGGAGGAGCACAGCCACGCCACCAGCCACCTGCTGCTGCCCGCCGACCCGGCGGCGCTGGACCGCGACGTCCCGGTGGTGCTGGTCGACGACGAGCTGTCCACCGGCCGCACCGTCCTCAACACCATCCGGGCCCTGCACGCCGTCCGGCCCCGCACCCGCTACGTCCTGGCCGCCCTGGTGGACCTGCGCAACGAGGTCGACCGGGCGCGGATGCGCGACCTGGCCGCCGAGCTGGACGTGCGGATCGACGCGGTCTGCCTCGCCACCGGCCGGGTGGAGCTGCCGATGGGCGTGCTGGACGCCGGCCGGGCCCTGGTGGAGGAGCTGACCGCCCGCACGCCCGAGCCGGTGCCCGCCGGGGTGTTCGCCACCTCCCGCGTCGACCTCGGCTGGCCCGCGGGCGTGCCGGACGGCGGGCGGCACGGGTTCGTCCGGGACGACCGGCGGCGCCTGGAGGCCGAGCTGCCGCGGATGGCGCTGCGCCTCGCCGCCGCGCTCACGCCGGAGACGGCCCGGGTGCTGGTGCTCGGCTTCGAGGAGCTGATGTACGCGCCGCTGCGCGTCGCCGAGGCGCTCGCCGACGCGCTGCCGGGCGTCGCGGTCCGCTACTCCACCACGACGCGCTCGCCGGTGCTGGCCGTCGACGACCCCGGCTACGCGATCCGCACCCGGCTGGTGTTCCCCGCCCACGACGACCCCGCCGACGGGCCGGGGGAGCGCTACGCCTACAACGTCGACGCCGGATACGACGCGATCGTGCTGGTCGTCGACGAGGCGGGCGACACCGAGGAGCTCGCCACCGGCCTGCTGCCCCGGCTCGCCGGGCTCGCGCCCGTCCTGCTCGCCACCATCCCCAAGGAGGGCCCGTGAGGCCCCTGTACGGCCCCGCGTTCGGCAGCTACCCCGCCGCGGACGTGGCGTGGCTGCTGAAGGACCTGTCCGGCGCGCGGCTGGAGGCGCCGACCGAGGAGCGCGAGGCCGCCATCCAGGCGGGCCGCGCCCACTACGCCGAGTCGCTGCCGGTCGAGTACCAGCCCGGCCCGGCCTACCAGCGCCTGTTCCACGAGGCGCTGGCGGAGTCGGCGGAGCGGCTCGCCTACGCGGTCGGCCTCGTCACCGAGCTGATCCTGGACGCGCGCGGGCCGGACGCCGTGCTGGCGTCCCTGGCGCGCGCGGGCACGCCGGTCGGGGTGCTGGTGCGGCGCTGGGCCCGGTTCGCGCACGGCCTGGACCTGCCGCACTACGCCGTCAGCATCGTCCGGGGGCGCGGCATCGACACCGTCGCGCTGGACTACCTGGCCGCGCACCACGACCCGGCCCAGGTGATGTTCGTCGACGGCTGGACGGGCAAGGGCGCCATCAGCCGCGAGCTGGCCGCCGCCCTGGCCGGCACCCCCTTCGCGCCCGACCTGGCGGTACTGGCCGATCCCGGCCGCTGCGCCCCGCTGTACGGCACCCGCGACGACTTCCTCATCCCGTCGGCCTGCCTGAACTCCACGGTGTCGGGGCTGGTCAGCCGGACCGTGCTGAACGACGAGCTGATCGGTCCCGGTGACTTCCACGGCGCCAAGTTCTACGCCGAACTGGCCGCCGACGACGTGTCCGGGCTGTTCCTGGACGCCGTCTGCGCGCGCTTCGGCGACGTCGCCGAACGCGTCGCCAAGGACGCCCCCGCCCTGCTGGCCGCCGACCGCACACCCGACTGGTCGGGCTGGGAGGCGGTCCGCCGGGTCGGCGAGGAGCACGGCGTGGACGACCTCAACCTGATCAAGCCGGGCGTGGGGGAGACCACCCGGGTGCTGCTGCGCCGCGTCCCCTGGAAGGTCCTCGCGCGCGCGGACGCGGGGGCGGGCCTCGACCACATCCGGCTGCTGGCCGCCGAGCGCGGCGTCCCGGTGCTGGAGGTCGCCCCGGACGCGATCCCCTACGCCTGCGTCGGCCTCATCCACCCCCGCTTCGGCCAGGGAGCCGTCCAGTGACCACCCTGATCTGCTCCGACCTCGACCGCACCCTCATCTACTCCGCGACCTCGATGGACCTGCGCGGGCCCGACGAGGACATGCCCCGGGTGCTGTGCGTGGAGTTCTACCAGGGCGCGCCGCTGTCGTACGTCACCGAGACCGCCGCGCGCGGCCTGCAGCGGCTGGCCGAGGCCGCCACGTTCGTCCCCACGACGACCCGGACGATCGAGCAGTACCGGCGCGTCCACCTGCTGGACAAGCCGCCCGCCTACGCGATCTGCGCCAACGGCGGCCACCTGCTGGTCGACGGTGTCGACGACCCCGACTGGGCCGCCTCGGTGCGGGCCGCGATCGCCGACAAGGGCGCGCCGCTCGCCGAGGTCCAGGCGTACCTGGCCGGGACCGGCGACGGGTTCGTGCTGAAGCGGCGGACCGCGGCGGACCTGTTCGCCTACAACGTGGTGGACCGCGCCGCCGTCCCGGCGGGCTGGTTCGAGGAGCTGACCGGCTGGTGCGCCGAGCGCGGCTGGCGCACCTCGCTGCAGGGCCGCAAGATCTACTGCCTGCCGGACGGGCTGACCAAGGCCGCCGCCGCGGCCGAGGTCGCCCGCCGCGCCGGCGCCGGGCGCGTCCTGGCCGCCGGCGACTCGCTGCTGGACATCGAGCTGCTGGAGTTCGCCGACGTGTCCGTCCGGCCCGCGCACGGCGAACTGCACGCCACCGGCTGGGCCGCGCCCGGCACCGCGGTCACCGCCGCGTCCGGCATCCTGGCCGGCCAGGAGATCACCGGCTGGCTGCTGGAGCGCGCGCGGGCCTGACCGAAGTCACAATCGCGGCGGCCGAGGGGTGGCAAGGAGGCGGCCGGAGGTCCACGCTGTGCTCATGAGTGCCCGTCTCACCGGCGACGAGTCCGCGCTCTGGCAGGCCGCGGCCAGAGTGCTGGACGCCAACTGGACCGGGACGGCCACCGTGCCGTCGCCCGGCCTGTACCCGCACCAGTGGAGCTGGGACTCGGCCTTCGTCGCCATGGGCCTGGCCCGGCACCGCCGCGACCGCGCCGAACGCGAGCTGGCGTCCCTGTTCGCCGGGCAGTGGTCCGACGGCCTGGTGCCGCACATCGTCTTCAACGGCGACCTGGCCCGGCACGCCTACTTCCCCGGGCCCGAGCTGTGGCACAGCGACCGCCAGGCCGGCGCGCCGAACGCCGTGCGCACCTCGGGCATCGTCCACCCGCCGCTGCACGCGGTCGCCGCGCTGCGCCTGCACGAGTGCGCGCCCGACGCCGAGGCCAGCCGCGCCTTCCTGACCCGCCTCTACCCGCTCCTGGCGGCCCAGCAGCGCTACCTGGCGTGCGCCCGGGACCTGGACGGCAGCGGCCTGGTCGCGATCTGCCACCCGTGGGAGTCGGGGCTGGACAACAGCCCGGCGTGGGACCGCCCGCTCGGCGCGCTGGAGCTGCCCCCGCGCGCCTACGCGCCCGCCCGCCTGCCCCGCGCCCTGCCGACCGGCGAGGACTACGACCGCTACGTGTGGCTGGTCACCCTGCTGCGCGAGGCCGGCTACGCCCCCGGCTATCTGCGCGACGAGCACCCCTTCGCGGTGCAGGACCCCCTGGTCAACGCCACCTGCGTGGCCGCCGCGCACGCGCTCGCCGAGATCGCCGAGATCATCGGGGCCGACCCGGTCCCGCACCGCGAGCGCGCCGCCCGCGTGCACGACGCCCTGCTCGCCCGGCTCTGGGACGGCGAGACCGGCTGCTTCCGCGCCCGCGACCTGCGCGCCGGCCGGCCGATCCCGGTGGTCACCCTGGCCACCTTCGGCCCGCTGCTGGACCCCGAGCTGCCCGTCCCGATCGTGCGCAACCTCGTCGACCTGCTCCTGTCGGCCCGCTTCGCCGGCGCCGCCGGATACCCGGTGCCGACCTGCGACATCCAGGCGCCGGCGTTCGACCGGAGCGGCTACTGGCGCGGCCCGACCTGGGTCAACACCAACTGGCTGATCTGGCACGGATCGCTCGCCCACGGGCTCACCGTCGTCGCCGACCTGCTGTACGGCTCCACGCTGCGGCTGGTGCGCCAGTCGGGGTTCCGCGAGTACTTCGACCCCTTCGACGGGACGGGCCGCGGCAGCCACGACTACAGCTGGTCGGCGGCGCTCGTCCTGGACCTGCTCGCCGCCCGGCGCGAGCCGCGCGCCGCCTGATCGCCTACCGTGGGCGCATGCGTCTGTCCCGGGCCGCCCGGCCGCCCGCCCCCGTCCGCGCCGCACTCGACCTGGAGCGGGGCGAGCGCACGCTCGCGCACGCCCCGACCCGCGGCGGCTCCCACGTGATCGCCACCTCGCTCGCGCTGCACCTGCCGACGCCGGAAGGCGGCTTCACCCGCGTCCCGTGGGAGCGGATCGACCAGGCGTCGTGGAAGGACGGCTGGCTGCACGTCCACGAGACCTCCGGCGGCCCCGAGCACCACGTCCGGCTCACCGAGCCCGGCTCGGTCCCCGAGACGGTGCGCGAGCGCGTCACCTCCACCGTGGCGGTGACGCACCAGGCCCGGCTGCCCGGCGGCGGGACGGTCCGGGTCGCCGGCCGCCGCCCCGCCGCCGGGGGCGAGGTGCACTGGACGTTCGTCTTCGAGCACGGCGCGGACCCGTCCGACCCGGGCCTGCGCGCCCAGGCGGAGCAGATCCTGGAGGACCTGCGCCGCCAGACGGGCCTCTAGGCGTCGCGGACCTCGCGGAACGCCGCCACGGCCCGGACGACGTCCTCGGTGGAATGCGCGGCGGAGAGCTGGACGCGGATGCGCGCCCTGCCCTTGGGCACGACGGGGTAGGAGAACGCGATCACGTAGATGCCGCGCTCCAGCAGCGCGGCGGCCATCCGGGCGGCCTCGGCGGCGTCGCCGACCATGACCGGGACGATGGGGTGCTCGCCCGGCAGGACGTCGAAGCCCGCCGCCGTCATCTCCGAGCGGAACAGCGCGGTGTTGGCCGCCAGCCGCTCGCGGCGGTCGCCGGAGGCGTCCAGCAGGTCCAGCACGCACAGGGACGCGCCGACGATGGCCGGGGCCAGCGAGTTGGAGAACAGGTAGGGCCGCGAGCGCTGCCGCAGGATCTCCACGATCTCGGCGCGCCCCGACACGTACCCGCCGCTGGCGCCGCCGAGCGCCTTGCCGAGCGTGCCGGTGAGGACGTCGACGCGGTCGGCGACGCCGAACAGCTCGGGGGTGCCGCGGCCGGTGGGGCCGGTGAACCCGACGGCGTGGGAGTCGTCGACCATCACCAGGGCCCCGTACCGGTCGGCCAGGTCGCAGATCTCGTCCAGCGGGGCGATGTAGCCGTCCATGGAGAAGACGCCGTCGGTGACGATCAGCTTGTGGCGGGCGCCCGAGGCCTCCCGCAGGCAGCGCTCCAGGTCGGCCATGTCGCGGTTGCGGTAGCGGTACCGGGCCGCCTTGGACAGCCGGATGCCGTCGATGATGCTGGCGTGGTTGAGCTCGTCGGAGACGACCGCGTCGGCGTCGGTGAGCAGGGTCTCGAAGACGCCCCCGTTGGCGTCGAAGCAGGAGCTGTACAAGATCGTGTCGTCGGTGCCGAGGAACGCGCTGAGCCTCGCCTCCAGCTCCTTGTGCGGCGCCTGGGTGCCGCAGATGAAGCGGACCGACGCCATGCCGAAACCCCACTCCTCCAGCGCCTTCTTGGCGGCGACGACGACGTCGGGGTGGTCGGCCAGGTCCAGGTAGTTGTTGGCGCAGAAGTTCACCACCCGGCCCGAGGCGACGCCGACGGCCGCCGACTGCGGGGTGGTGAGGACGCGCTCGGACTTGTACAGGCCGGCCTCGCGGATCTCGGCCAGCCGGCCGCGCAGGTCGTCGCGCAGGGTGTCGTACACGGGGGCTCCTAGAGGGTCTCGCGGGTCCAGTCGATGACGACCTTGCCGCACCGCCCCGACCGGGCGGTGGCGAAGGCCTCGGCGTGCTGCCGGTACCCGAACCGGTGGGTGATCACCGGGCTGATGTCCAGGCCGCCCTGCAGCAGGACCGACATGGCGTACCAGGTCTCGTACATCTCGCGGCCGTAGATGCCGCGCAGGGTGAGCATGCGGGTGACGACCGTGGACATGTCCACCGGGACGTCGCCGGTGGGCAGGCCGAGGATGGCGATCCGGCCGCCGGGGCTCATCGTGGCGATCATGTCCTGGAGGGCGTCCGCGCGCCCCGACATCTCCATACCGACGTCGAAGCCCTCGGTCATGCCGAGCCCGGGCAGCACGTCGCCGATCCTCGTCTCGGCCACGTTCAGCGCGACGGTGGCGCCGAGCTTGCGGGCCAGCTCCAGCCGCGGCTCGCTGACGTCGGTGACCACGACGTGGCGGGCGCCGGCGTGGGCGGCGATCGCGGCGGCCATCATGCCGATCGGGCCCGCGCCGGTGATCAGGACGTCCTCGTTCAGCACCGGGAACGACAGGGCGGTGTGCACGGCGTTGCCGAACGGGTCGAAGATCGCCGCGACGTCGAGGTCGATCTCGTGGCGGTGCACCCACACGTTCGACTCGGGCAGCGCGACGTACTCGGCGAACGCGCCGTCGGTGTGCACGCCGAGGCCGACGGTGCGGATGCACAGGTGGCGGCGCCCGGCCATGCAGTTGCGGCAGGTGCCGCAGACCAGGTGGCCCTCGCCGCTGACGATGTCGCCGACCGCGGTCCGGGTGACGTCGGGGCCGACGGCGGCGACTTCCCCGACGAACTCGTGCCCGAGGACCAGCGGCGCGCGGACGGTGCGCGCGGCCCAGTCGTCCCAGGCGTCGATGTGCAGGTCGGTGCCGCACACGCCGGTGCGCAGCACCCGGATCAGCACCCGGTCGCCATCGGCCCGGGGCACCGGCACGTCGACCAGCTCGAGGCCGGGCGCGGGGCCCGTCTTGGCCAAAGCTCTCATGGCCCACACTGTGCCGAGCCCGCGACTGTGAAGTCCATCGCTATTATCCACAGGTGCTTGTGAAGCCGACCTTAAAAGCAGCGCCATGATCGATCCACGCAGGCTCCGCGTGCTGCGCGCGCTCGCCGACCACGGCACGGTCACGGCTGCCGCCAAGGCGCTGTACCTGTCGCCGTCGGCGGTGTCGCAGCAGCTCGCGGCGCTGGAGGCCGAGGTCGGGCACGCCCTGCTGGAACGGCACGGCCGGGCGGTGCGGCTGACGGCGACCGGCGCCGTGCTGGCCGGGCACGCGGCGCAGATCGCGATCCAGCTGGAGCGCGCCGAGGCCGACCTGGCGGCGGTGTCGGCGGGCGCGGCGGGCGAGGTGACGATCGCGGCGTTCTCCACGGCGATCACCGAGGTCGTGGCACCGCTGGTGGCCGGTTCGCCGCCCCGCGTACGGATCAAGGTCAAGGACGCCGAAGGGCGGGCCGCGCTGCGGCTGCTGCTGGACGGCGAGGTCGACGTGGCGGTGGCGGTCGCCAACCGCGACACCCTGGCCTACGGCGAGGACGTCCTGCTCCGGCAGCCGCTGTACACCGAGCCGTTCGACGCGGTGCTGCCCCCGGACCACCCCCTGCGCGAGGCGGACGGCGTCGAACTGGAGGCGCTCGCCACGGCCGCGTGGATCACGCCGTGGCCGGGCAACCCGGTGCGGGACGTGGTGCTGCGGGCATGCGAGAACGCCGGCTTCCAGCCGCGGGTGGAATGCGTGTCGGACGACTTCCGCGCCGTGTGCGCACTGGTCGAAGTAGGGGCGGGCGTCGCCCTGGTACCCCGCTCGGCGCTGTCGGGGCGCACCAGGGCCGTCGTGCGCCCGGTGCTGGGGGACACCCCGACGCGTCCGGTGTTCACCGCGATCAGGCGCGGCGGCCAGGGCCACCCGCTGCTGAAGGCCGTCCTGGACGGCCTGCGCGAGAAGGCCCGGAACCTCACCCCGGCCCCTTCATGACCGGGGCAGGCGGCAGCGGCCGTACCGCCGCCGCCTGGCACCTAGTGGATGTGCCCGGTCTCCTGACGCGGGTCCTGGTACTCCTTCGGCGGGGTGACCGTGTCGCTCTTGCCGAGGCCGGGCACCTTGTCGCCGAGCTGGCTCGGCATCTTCTCGCGCGCCGTGCCCGCGATCGTGCCGGCCTTCTCCTTGGCGACACCGGCGACCTCGCCGCCCTTGGTGCGCAGCACGCCGGCGGCCTCCTGCACGTTCGGGTTCTCGGTCACCCGGCGGGAGGCGCGCATGATCTGCTCGTACCTCTCCCGGCCGGCCTTGGTCCCGAGGACGTAGCCGACGGCCGCCCCGATGGCGAACGGAAAGCGGATCTTCATCTCTCAAACCCCCAGGGTGTGGACTGGATGCCACCGGCCTACCCACGATCGGCGGCCTCATCCACCCCGGACGGTTATGTGTGCGCGAACCGGTCCCCGGATGCGCTAATCTAATCGTGCTGCCGGGGACGGAAGAAGCCCCCGGGAGCAGGCACGATCCCGCGTAGCTCAATCGGCAGAGCAGCCGGCTGTTAACCGGCAGGTTAGTGGTTCGAGTCCACTCGCGGGAGCCACCGCACAAGGCCGCTTCCACCAGGAAGCGGCCTTGTTGCTTTCCCGGCTGACCGGGTTCGAGGATCGCGGAGACGGCCTTCCCGGCACCCTTCCCAACGGCCGTATCCCCAGGGCCTGAGCCAGGCTCTCAACCCGGAAGAGCCTTCGCCTCGTCGCGTCGCATGAAGATCGGCCGCGGCCCCCCGCCCCCGCTGAGGACCCTTGTCCCAGGCCTCGAGACTGCCGGACGCGTCCTCATTGCGCGCCGCCCGCGCGATGATCGTGTCGCCCTCCGCATGCACGACGGCATTCGTGGCGAGTTCACTGATGACCGGCGCCGCAAGCCCCGGATCGATGCCCCATGGGCTGATGGCGTCAACGACGAAGTCGCGTGCCTCTCGATCGGCTCAGGATGGACCTGCAACCCGACCGCACACGGCTCGCACATCTGATCACCTCACCGAAAGTCTGGATTCGGTGAGGTGATCTCACCGGGTCCGGACAGGTGGCCGCGTTCCCTCGGGTCGCTCCTATCCGGCCGGGGCGGTTGGCCTGCATCCGGTGTCCTGCATCCGGCTGGGGTCACTGCCTGCTGGGGAGGGTGATGTGCCAGGTTCCGGCGGGGGTGATCCAGATCAGGACGCCGGGCCAGGGCTGGAACAGGCGCCAGCCGGCCGTCTCGTTGGTCCGGGTTGTCTGCTTGGTCCGGTGGTGGCGTCGGCACAGCGGGGCGAGGTTGCATCCGCAGGTTGTTCCCTGCGCGCCGTGTGCGCCATAGGGGGTGGTGTGGTCGATGTCGCAGTGTTCGGAGCGCCGGTTGCAGGTGGGGAAGACGCACGTGGCGTGGCGGGCTTCGATCTGGCGGCGCAGCGCGGCGGGTGGCCGGTAGCCGGGCTTGCCGTGGTCGCAGGCGGTGTCGCGTAGCGGGGCCAGGCGCTCGTGCAGGTCCTGGACGGCCCGTGCCGCCAGGCGGGGCAGGTCGGCCAGCCGCCCGTGGAACTCCACATGAGCGCGCAGCTCCTCCAGCCTGCGCTGTGCGGCGTGGCCGATCATCTCGGCGATCGAGTCGCCGTCGCCTTCGGGCGTGTCTGGGACGGCAGGCGTCGAGGGCGGGTTCTCCGCTTCCACCGGAGGAGCGTGGACGGCTTCGGGGAGGGGGACGCCGCGCAGGAGTTGCAGGGCCAGGTCGGCGCGGATCTGGTCGATCAGCCGGGCGTCGCCGTCCTGCTTGAGCCCGTGCGCGACAGCAGTGAGCTTGTTGTGCACCGCGGCCGCGTCATCGGCGGGAATGTCGACCAGAGCGAGGCCGGCGGCGCCGTGCCCGCTCTCCCACAACTCCAACCGCCGCCCCTTGACCGTCCGCCGGGTCTGCTCGGCCAGCTCAGCAGGCGCCAACCGCCGCACCAGGCGCTTGATGCGGCCGCGCAACTGACCCGTCGTGCGCTCCTCAGCTCCATCAAGGACGGTGTCTTCGATGCGGGTGCAGAGCTGGTCGGGCAGGTGGTCGGTGGCGTCGCTGATGGCGCGGGCCTTGGCCATGTCGATCCGCCCGGCCTGCAACGCCTCCCGCGTCTCGGGAAGCTGATGCGCCAGGCGTTCGGCCAGGTGCACCAGCGTCGCCGCGGCGTTCCCGGTCACCGCCAGCGCGACCGACACCTCCTCCATTAGCGATTCGCGCGCCGACAGGACTCGGTAGTCGGGATCGCGGTGCTCGTCCTGGGCGTGGCGGCGGGCGGCGAGCTCGGCGATCGCCGCCAGTTCCTGCGCCTGGGCCCAGGAGGCCTGGCGCCGCGCCGCGGCCATCCGCTCACACAACTCCGCATCGCTCAGGTCGGCCAGCCGGTTCTTATCGCCCGACAGGCACACCGCCAGCTGCGGTCCGGGCGGGAACCAGGAACGGTCTTCCCACTCCCGCTCCTCACCGCGAAAAGCCTTGACCTCGGCCAGAGAAGCCATTCCCGCCCACCCCCTTTCAGCCTCCCCGCTATTCTAAATCCAGCGAAGATCGTCCACAATCAACCGCCACCCGCGAAACCATTCTTTACCATCGGCAATTTGTCGGCTTTATCCAATGCGGCCAGACACATCGACCATGCACCCAGCGAACCCGCCCCGCTTCCCGACGAAAAGCGGAACTCGACCCACCAAGCCCAGCCACCGCGCCGCAGGCTATCTTTTCCCTCTCTTCGCAATGCGTCGCGGAACCAATGCGCACCATGAACGCGACGGCCAACCACCGGCCAGCCAGGCAAGCCCGAGCGCCAAGGTGCAACAAGCGGCCCCCAAGCACCCCGCCCCCAACCCTCACCACCCTCGCTGAGCCTTAGGGGTCACCGGCCAAAAACCGCAGTATGCGCACTCGGCAGCGACTACTCCGACCACTCCCGCCAACCACCCGCCGCAGCCGCGCAGCGCGCAAGCCTCGAAGCTCCCCAAAAGCGAAGCCCAACCCACCCAACCCGGCCAGCGCGCCGCAGGCTGGCTTTTCCATATCTTCGCAATGCGTCGTGTCGCCAATGCGCAATATGACCGCACCGCCTAGCCACCGGCCAGCCAGGCAAGTCCGAGCGCCAAGGTGCAGCAAGCGGCCACCCACGCACCTCGCCCCCAACCCTTACCGCCCTCGCTGAGTCTTAAGGGTCACCAGCCAAAAACCGCAGTATGCGCATTCGACAGCGGCCACTTCCGCCCAACCACCAGCCACAGCCGCACAGCCACCAGATGTCCAGCTCGCAAAACCCGCAGCCTCACAAAAGCGAAGCCCAACCCGCCCAGCCCAGCCACCGCGCCGCAGGCTGGCTTTTCCTTCTCTTCGCAATGCGTCGCGGAACCAACGCGCACCATGGCCGCGACGGCAACCATCGGCCAGCCAGGCAAGTCCGAGCGCCAAGGTGCAACAAGCGGCCACCCAAGCACCCCGCCCCCAACCCTCACCGCCCTCGGCGAGTCTTTAGCGGACACATGCCCGGAGAGAACACCGTCGAGGAACGGCCTTCCCGAGTCCAGCGGCATGCCCTGGTCCGCAATGACCGCCGGGACCTGCATAGCGTCCGATAGCGTAGGCGCGTTCTTTGGCACGAATCGCAGCACGCGAATCGCAGCATCCGCACGCCGCCCATCCACCCACAGCGCCCTTCACTCTCGCCCTCCGTCCGCCGGATCCGGCAACCCGCCTCCACGTGACGGCGACCAGCGCAGCTACTGAGCTTTTCGTTAGTTCTGTGGGTGTGGGTGTCTAGGTGATGCGAGCATCTTCAAGTGCTTGCTTCGGGGGAAGTGGTACTGAGTGGCCGGGGGTTGGCGCAGCAGCGCCTCCAGTGTCCTGACTTGAGACTTCACGTTGTACTGAGGTCGTCTCTGAGGAACCAGTCAACAAGGCCGCTCCCTTCTGGAGGTGGCCTTCTCCCTTTCCTGGGGGAAGGCCCCCGCCGCCGCGCCACGGGGAAGACGGACGGCGGGGGCCGGGCGGTGCGGACGCGACGGGGAAGCGCGCCCGCACCGGGCTAATCGGGGTCGAGGATCGCGAAGACGACCTTTCCGGCGTCGTCGGCGAGCGGCCGCACTCCCCAAGAGCGGACCAGGCTCTCAACGAGGAACAGGCCCCGGCCCGCAGTGTCATCGAGATCGGCCCGCCGCACCGCCGGCCCCCGCCGCGGATCCTTGTCCCACGTCTCCAAACTCACGGACGCGTCCACGTTGCGTGCCGCCCGCACGATGATCGTGTCGCCTTCCGCATGCACGATGGCGTTGGTCGCGAGCTCACTGATGACCAGCGCCGCGACATCGGGGTCGATGCCCCACGGGCTGATGGCGTCGACGACGAAGTCGCGCGCCTTCTTGATCGACTCGGGATGGGCCTTCAACACGACGGCACGCGGCTCGCACATCTGATCACCTCGGGGGAATGTCTGTGACTTACTGCACAGGCTCCCCTCCACGGCGTAGCGTCCACAGCAAAGCAGAAGAGACATGCGTACAACTCGTGCAGTCGGCCCCCTCCGTGCTTGAGATCACTTGAGTGCGGTTGAGTGAGAGGTCCCCATGAGTCCACGACGCAACCGCAACGGCACCGCTCCGACGTTGATCGCCTTCGGTAAGCGCCTCCGCCGTTTCCGGGAAGCCAACAACTGGACGCAAGAAGCCCTGGCCGTGCGGGCGTACAACGGAGCGGGCGTCAAGCCGCAGTACATCGGCATGATCGAGAACGGCCGTACCAAGTGCACCGAAAAGTTCGCCCAGAGCATGGACCAACTGCTCGGTGCAAACGGTGAACTGGTGGGTCTATGGCACGACCTCGTAGAAGACGCCGGTTACCCGGTCTGGTTCGACTGGCCGGGCATCGAGGAGGACGCCGTCTCCATCCACGCTTTCGAGTTGGGGGTCGTCACCGGTCTGCTGCAGAGCCGTCCGTATGCGGCGACGATCCTGAAGGGGAACGAAGAAGCGATCGAGGGACGCATGCGCCGCCAGCGCATCCTGACTCGCGAGGAACCCCCGCCGCCCGAGGTCGCCGTCCTGCTCGACAAGTCCGTCCTCTATCGCGATGTCGGAGGCCATGAGGTCATGCGTGGGCAGCTCGAACACCTTGTCGACTCGGTCTCCGACCGGCTCATCGTGCAGATCGTGCCGCAGCGCTTCCATACGGGAATCTCAGGGTCGTTTACGCTGGCGACGATGGAAGATCGAAGCCAAGTAGGCTACGCCGAGACCGTGGCACGGGGCGTGACCATGAGCGATGAGGCGGACCTCGCGCGGATGGCCGAAGCGTTGTCGAGCCTGCGAGCGCACGCTCTGCCCGTGGATATGTCGATCGACCTGATCCGGAAGGTCGTGGCTGAGAATTGGATGTAGGAGGCACCGACGTGGACCTGACTCGCGCCATGTGGCGGAGATCATCGCATAGCACCGACACGGGCGGAAACTGCATTGAAGTGGCGATCCTGTTCGATGCGGTCGCGATCCGCGACAGCAAAGACGTGGACGGTGGGCGTCTGACTCTTCACGCTGAGTCCTTCCGCGCGTTTCTGGATTCTGTCAAGCGGTCATATCCGTAAGGCCTGAGGGATCTGGACGGTGATGGGTATGAGCGGCACCGTGTGGCGAAAGGCTTCCAGGTCCAATGACACGGGCGGCGCATGTGTTGCAATGGCCCGCCTGCCCGAGGGAACCGGCCTGCGGGACAGCATCGACCCGGACGGCCCCAGGCTCACCCTCAGCAGGGCTGCCCTCGCGAACCTGCTGGAGAGCGTGAGGGAGCGACGGACATGACCCGGATGGTGTGGCGTAAGGCGAGCCGCAGCAACGCGCAGGGTGGGGACTGCGTTGAAGTGGCCACTCTCCCGGGCGCTATCGGCGTGCGCGACTCCAAGAACCCGGGCGGCGGGCATCTCATGCTCGCGCCACGCGACTTCGCGGCACTGGTCGCCGGCCTGAAGCGGCGGTAGAGCCCGGCGGGCATGCCGTGCCGGGTGTCTGGTCTGATGGCATCCGGGCGGGTTGCTCTGCCAGCATGTGCGCATGGACTGGCTGCCGCTTGTGAGCACTTTCGGGGGCGCGGCGATCGCTCTCTCCGGGACTTTCATGCTGGAGACGCGGAAGCAGAAAGAGCAGAGGGTCCGCGATCACACGGCCGAGAAAAGGGCCAAGTACCTCGAGTTCATCGGGGCCCTGGACGCCCTACACAACAACCTCCGGCGGTGCACCCGGCTGACCGGCGAAGATATCGATCTGGAGCAGGCGACCCAGGACGCCGTGAACGACTCCAAAGTCTTCCCGGCCCGCGAGAACATGCTGGTGGTCGCGAGTCCGGAAGTGGCGCGGGCGGCCCAGGCCGCCTTCCGCAGGACCAGGGCCTTTCAGCAGGTGGTGCTGCGAGGGCTGTCCATCAGAAGCCCGGAATACCACGAGGCCTACCATGAATACGCCGATGCCATATGGCGGCTTCGCGTGGCGGTCCGCGTCGATCTGGGGAACGCCCCGCTTAAGCCGGAGGATGTGGGGAAAGTGAGCTGGTCGGAGCGGGAGGACTGCAGGGTCTGCGGGGAACGCTCGGCTTCTCCCGGTGAATAAGGAAGCCCCTCTTCGGAAGGCGTTTCGCCGTTTCAAGGGGCCGGGGAGACCGAGTTCGCGTTGCTGAGAAGAAGACGCGGCTTTCCGGACCCGTCGGCGGGGACGGTCCAGGTCTGGTTGGTGCCGTCGCTCAACTGGAGGGCGTAGGCGATGGTGTGCCCGTCCAGCCAGACCGGCTGGTCGTCGACGCTCCGGGTCTCGGCGAGCGGGGTGGTCCGGAGGGTGGCCAGGTCGAGGACGGACACGCGCCAGCCCCGCTTCGGGTCGCCGCCGACGGCGGACTTGAAGGCCAGCCGCCTGCCGTCCGGGGACAGGGAGGGGCATTCGACGCCGGGCGCCAGAGTGCGGACCGTGCGGGCCGCCAGGTCGCCCTGGACGAGGTAGCGCCGGCCGCCCGTCGACAGGGTCGCGTAGAAGCGGTTGTCGTCGGCGGCGAAGGTGATGCCCCAGAAGTTGGCGTCCTTGTTCCGGTAGGGCGTGCCGTCCTTGATGACCGTGAAGCCCTCCAGGGAGTCGACGAGCTGGCCGGTGCGGGTGTCGAGGATGCCCGCCCGGGTGGAGAACCCGGTGGTGGCGTAGGTGTGGCCGTCGATGAAGAGCGTCCAGGCGACCATCCGCCCGCTGGCCGACACCCGCAGGCGGTTGGGGAATCCGGTGAGGGGGACGCGCCGCCGTTCGTGGAGCCCGCTGTCCATGACGACCAGCGCACCCGCGCTCAGCGCCCCGACCGGCCGCAGGCACGCGACGGTCCCGGCGGCGGCGTAGGCGCGGTCGCACTGCACCGAGGTCACCTTCCGCGCCCCCGTGCCGGAGGTGTAGGAGAGCCGGCCGTTGGTGAGCAGTTGGAGCGGCCGCCCGGTGGCGGCTCCCGCGGCGGGGGTGGGTTCCGCGCCGCGGAAGACGGTGTAGGCGACGGCCATGGCGGCGAGCAGGACGATCGAGGCGGCCAGGACGACGATGCGGGAGCGCAGGTTCACGCCGTCACCTCCTTGGCGGGGCGGAGCAGCACGGCGGTCCCGGCGAGGGCGGCGAGGCTGGTGACGGCGGCGGCCAGCAGCGCGGGGCGGGTCCCCCAGGTCTGCCAGGCCACTCCGAACAGCACCGAGGACAGCAGGTAGGCGAGGGCCTGCCCGCTCTGGACCAGTGCGATGCCGGTGGTCCTCAGCCCGGACGGCAGCAGCGGGCCGGCGAGGGCCATCAGCCCGCCGTCGGTCGCGGCGTAGAACGTCCCGTGCAGGACGGTGACGGCCACGACGAGCCACAGCCCGCCCGGCGCCTCGCCGAGCAGCAGGTAGGTGGCGGTCAGCGTCAGGTAGCCGCCCAGCAGCACCGGCAGCCGCCCGATCCGGTCGGCGAGGACGCCCAGGGGCGCGGCGAGCAGAAGGTAGACGCCGCTGGTGGCGACCGCCAGCAAGGGAAACCAGCCCACCGCGAGGTGCGTGCGCTGCTGCAGCAGGAGGTAGGTGAAGCCGTCGCCGATCGTGGCGAGCCCGAGCAGGCAGGACGCGGGCGCCAGCCGCCGCCCGCCGGGTCCGTCCAGCAGCGCCCGCCAGCGGAGCGCCTCGCGGGGCGGGCGCGGGCCGGGGGAGTCGCGGACGAAGAGCAGCAGGATCACCACCCCCAGCAGCGCGACGCAGAAGCTCGCCATGATGACCGAGTCGTAGGAGCCGGGCACCGCGGCCAGGACGGCGAGGGCGGCGAGTGGCCCGGCGAAGGCCCCGGCGGCGTCCATGGCCCGGTGCACGCCGAAGGCCCGGCCGAGCCGCTCGGGCGGGGTGCTCAAGGTGATCATCGCGTCCCGGGGCGCGGTGCGCAGGCCCTTGCCGGCGCGGTCGGCGGTGATGGCGAGCCCGATCCCGGCGGCGGAGCCGGCCGCGGCGAGCAGGCCGAGCTTGGCGGCCGCCGACATGCCGTACCCGAGGGCCGCCACGGGCTTGCGCCGGCCGGCCAGGTCGGCGGCGTACCCGCCGGCCAGCCGGAGCAGCGCGGTGGCCCCGGTGTAGAGGCCGTCGATCGCCCCGTAGGCGGCCGGGCTGAACTGGAGGCCGACCACCAGGTAGAGCGGCAGGATCGCGGTGACCATCTCGGCGGAGACGTCGGTGACGAGGCTGACGGCGCCGAGGGCGACCACGTTCGCCGCGACGGGCCCGCCGCGGCGGCCGAGGGCGGGGCGGGTGAGGGTGGAAAGGTACACGCCGGCTCCTTGGGCGGGCCCGGCACGTCGCCGTGCCGGGCCCGGACGGTCAGTGACAGGCGGCGGTGCCGCTGTCGGCGTAGGTCTTTCCGGCCTGGGGGACGAACTGCCAGTCGTAGCCGGAGGGGTGGAGCGTCAGCTTCAGGACGCCGTAGGTGTCGCTGTTGCGGGCCTGGCTGTTGGGCTGGATGGTGCCGAAGGAGTAGTGGCTCGCTCCGCCCATCCCGGCGACGATCTCGCGGATGCCGCGGGCGGAGTCGGCGGTGCCGCTCGGGTTCATCGGGGCGAACCGCTCGTACTGGTGGTTGTGGCCGGTGATGATGAGGTCGGCGTTGTAGTCGTAGAGGGCCTGCACGAGCGGGCCCACCTCGGTGCTCGGGGCGTGGTTGGCGCCGGAGGTCCACCGCGGGTGGTGCCAGTAGGCGACCGTGCAGGGCTTGGGGTTGGCGGCGAGGTCGGCCCGCAGCCACTTCTCCTGCGCGCCGCCCGCGGCGCAGCCGCCGCTGATCGACCCGCAGTTGGAGTTCAGCGCGACGACGTGCCAGTTGGTGCCGATGTCGTAGGAGTAGTACCCCTTGGACGGGTCGCCGGCGGCGGAGCCGAAGTAGCCGTAGTAGCCCGTCGCGCCGGCGGTGTTGTAGTCGTGGTTGCCGGGCGACGGCCGGGTGCGCGCCTTGTGCCGCCCCCAGGTCGGGTTGTAGTAGGTGTTGAACTCGCTGGTGGTACCGCTGTCGTACACGTTGTCGCCGGTGGTGAAGACCGTGCCGGCGATGTTGTCGAGCAACGCCGCGGTCGCGGTGTCGCCGCTGCCGGAGTTGCTGATGTCGCCGGCGCCGACCAGCACCGGGTCGGCCGCCGCCGCGGCCGAGCCGCTCGACGGGGCGAGCGCCGTCAGCGCGGCGGTGCCGAGGACGCCGGTGAGGGCGGCCGCGAGCACGGTTCTGCTGGGGGACATGTCCGCTCCTTCGTGGGGGGATCGGGCATGCCGGAGAGTAATCGCGCCACCACTCGCCCCCGTGAGGAACCGGCGAGCGGATGCCGTCCACCGAATGAATGACATCCTTGAATGGATCGGTAAACCTTGAAAGTCATGAAATGGGGCGGCCCCATATCTTGGTTGGGGTCGAGAATGGCCGGAAATGGATTTCCGGAGAGTTTCACCGCTGGAAGGTTTGAAAAGTCTCTCCGGCGCTGAACTGCGCGTTCGCGTGACCGGAAACGGTCAGGGGCGGGCGGCTTCCAAACGGGCCTCGATGGCGCGGTCGGCGCGGTCGTAGAAGTCCGGGGCGTCGTGCAGCAGGGCGTTGGCGCCGCCGGCGCGGCCAATGGCGTCCAGTTCGAACGCCAGCTGCGCCAGGTCGGTTTCGGCCGCCAGTTCGCCCTTGTCGCGGGCCTCGGCGAGGCAGCGTTCGATGAAGGCCCGCCAGTCGCGCTGGGTCGCGGCGATGGCGTCGCGGACGCGCCCCGGCCGGGCGTCGAACTCGGGCATCGTCGTGTGGAAGAAGCAGCCCCCCGGGAAGACCGGCGTGCGCTGGTACTCCCGCCAGGCGGCGTAGAGGGCGCGGACCCGGCCGACGCCCGGCGGGGTCTTCAGGGCCGGCTTGATGACGGCCTCGCGGAACACCTCGACGGCGGCGGCGACCGTGGCGAGCTGCAGCTCCTCCTTGGAGCCGAAGTGGGTGAACACCCCGCTCTTGCTGATGCGCAGGTCGGTGGCGAGGCGGCCGATGGACAGGCCCTCCAGCCCCTCGACGGAGGCGATGTCGGCGGCCCGGCCGAGGATGGTGCGGCGGGTCTGCTCGCCCTTGAGGAGGCGGCCGTCGGTGGTGCGGGACATGCCGGTAAATCTGTACGAACGTTCGGTCGAAGTCAAGCTTGACGGGAGCGGTGCCGGCAGAAGATAGTACGACCGTTCGTTCACTTTTCTAGGGAGCCCCATGACCGCCGACACCATGCCGGCCCGCGCGCCCGCCGCGTCCCGCGCCGTCGCCCCGCTCGCCGCGGGCGCCACCTTCCTGGCGATGCTGGACGCCACCGTCGCCAACCTCGCCGTGCCCGACCTGCGCACCGGCTTCACCGGCGCGTCGCTGTCCGGCCTCACCTGGGTGATCACCGGGTACGCGGTGGTGTTCGCCGCGCTGCTCGCCCCCGCCGGCCGCCTGGCCGACCTGCTCGGCCGCCGGGCGCTGTTCCAGACGGGCGTCGCGCTGTTCACGCTGGCCTCGCTCGCCTGCGCGCTCGCGCCGAACCTGCCCGTGCTGCTGGCGACCCGGGGCGTCCAGGGCGCGGCGGCCGCCGCGATGATCCCCGCCTCGCTCGCGCTGCTGCTGCACGACACCCCGCCCGAGCGGCGCGCCCGCGCGATCGGGCTGTGGAGCGCGGCGGGCGCGTTCGCCGCCGCCATCGGCCCGAGCCTCGGCGGCCTGCTGGTGGACGCCTTCGGCTGGCGCGCCCTGTTCGCGATCAACCTGCCGGTCGGGGCCGCCATGCTGCTGGCCGGCGCCCGGCTGCCCCGCGCCGCCGGGGAGCGCGGGCGGCTGCCCGACCTGCCCGGCAGCGTCCTGCTGGCGGCCGGCGTCGGCGGCGTGGTGCTCGGCGTCACCGAGGCCGGGGAGTGGAGCGTCCCGCGCCTGCTCACCGCCCTGATCGGCGGCGCGGCGCTGGTCGCGCTCGCCCTGTGGCGCTCGGCGCGGCACCCGGTGCCCGCCCTGGAGATCTCGCTGTGGCGCGACCGGGCGTTCGCCGTCGCCAACGTCGTCTCCTTCCTGTACGGGACGGCGCTCTACACCTGGCTGCTGCTCGGCGTGCTCTTCCTCACCGGGCCCTGGCACTACTCGATCCTGAAGGCGGGCCTGGCGAGCACGCCCGGCGCGTTCACCGCGACCGCCGCCGCCGTCGCCATGGGGCGGCTCGCCGGCCGGCTCGGGCCGCGCCCGGCCGTGGTCGGCGGCGCCCTGGTCATGGCGGCGTCCGGCGTGTGGACGCTGCTGGCGCTGCCGTCCGAGCCGCGCTTCTTGACGTTCTGGCTGCCCGTCGGGCTGCTGGTCGGGCTCGGCATGGGCGCGCTCACCCTGGGCGCGGCGAGCGCGGCGGCGCTGGCGGCGGGTCCGGGCCGCTTCGCCGGCGCCGTCGGCCTGAACACGACCGCCCGCCAGCTCGGCGGCGCCCTCGGCATCGCCGCGCTCGCCGCGCTGCTCCCCGAGCACCCCGGCAAGTCCGACTATCTCGCCGTCTACCTGTTCTGCACCCTCGTCAGCGCCGCCGCGGCGATCGCCGGGCTCGCCCTGACCTTCCGCAAGGAGACCTCCGCATGACCGAGCACACCGATCCGCTCGTGCTGGACGCCGCCGCGGCGTCCGCCCTGCTCGCCGGGGCGCCCTGGAAGCGCCTGGCGGTCCTCGGCGACAGCATCGCCGCGGGCGTCCGCGACCCCGCCCCCGGCTACCGCGACCTGTCCTGGACCGACCGCATCGCCGAGGCGCTGGACGCCGACGTCCTCAACCTCGGCCGCCGCGACCTGCTCGCCGCCGAGATCCGCGCGACCCAGCTCGCCCCGGCGCTGGCGTTCGCGCCGGACCTGGCGATCGTGACGGCGGGCGGCAACGACATGCTGCGCCGCGAGTTCGACGAGGACGGCGTCCGCCGCGAGCTGACCGCGCTGGTCGCCGCGCTGCGGGACGCCGGCGCGGACGTGGTGACGATCGGCCTGTTCGACATCACCGCCGCCGGCCTCGGCCACGCCCGCTTCCGCGACGTGATCGCGGCGCGGACCGCCGCCCTGAACGCCGTCGCCGAGCAGGTCGCGGCCGAGCACGGCGCCTGGCACGTCCCGCACCCGCCGGACCACCCGGCGGCGGGCGACCCGGGCATCTTCAGCGCCGACGGCCTGCACCTGAACGCCCGCGGCCACGCCATCGCCGCGACCACCACCCTGCACGCCCTCGCCGCCGCCCTCCCCGCCCGGGGGTGAATTTCCCGCGCAGGTGGGCAGAGAGCCGGCATGCCGATGTTCGTGGGCACCTCGGGGTGGCAGTACGACGACTGGCGCGGCGGGCTCTACCCGCCCGGCGTCGCGAAGAAGCGCTGGCTGGAGCGGTATGCCGAGTGCTTCGCCACCACCGAGAACAACAGCGCCTTCTACTACCCGGTCGGGCGTAAGACGTTCGAGGGGTGGCGGGCCCGGACGCCCGACGACTTCGTCATGGCGGTGAAGGCCGGGCGGGAACTGACGCACAAGCGGCGGCTGAAGGAGCCCGCCGAGCTCGTCGCGGGGATGGTGGAGGCCGCGCGGGGGCTCGGGGACAAGCTCGGGCCGATGCTGTTGCAGCTGCCGCCGTCGTTCCGGGCCGACGCGGGGCGGCTGGACGAGTGCCTGGCCTGTTTTCCCAAGGGCGTGCGGGTCGCGGTCGAGCCGCGGCATGAGTCGTGGTGGAGCGACCGGGTGCGGGGTGTGCTGGAGAAGCACGATGCCGCGTTGTGCTGGGCCGACCGGCAGGACAAGCCCGTGACGCCCCTGTGGCGGACGGCCGGGTGGGGGTTCCTGCGCTTCCATGAGGGGACGGCCGAGCCCTGGCCCATTTATGACGAGGGCGTTCTCGCGACATGGCTGGAGGCCCTCGGGGAGCCCGGGGGAGATGTGTTCGTGTATTTCAACAATGACCCTGGTGGGGCCGCCGTGCGCAACGCCGTCCAGTTCGCGCGGCGGGCCGAGGCGGCGGGCTGGGAGGTGACGCGCACCCCGGCGGAGTTCCCCGAGGAGCTCCTCCAGCCCGCCTCGCGGGAGTGGAACACGCCCTGGTGATCAGTCCTCGTCCAGGTGCGGGGTGCCGCCCGCGACGACCTCGGCGAGCATGTCCTCCTCCGACGAGCCGCGCCGCCAGTAGCCGGTGAATTTCACGGCGCGGCGGTCCAGGCCGCGTTCGTTCACCAGGTGGCGGCGCAGCGCCTTGACGCCGCCGGACTCGCCGGCGATCCAGGCGTAGTCGATCGGGGGCAGGGCGGCGGCGCGGACGGCGGGGACGGTGCCGCCCGGCACGACCCAGGTGATCTCGGCGTCGGCCTCGGTGGCCAGGTCCTGGCGGGCGCCCTCGATCCAGACGAGGGCCCTGGCGCCCGGAGGCAGCCAGGCGAGGATGCCCGCGACGGCGGGCAGCGCGGTCTCGTCGGCTGCCAGGAGGTAGGTCGTGGCGTCCGGGGGTGGGCGGAAGTCGATCGCCTCGTTCTCCGCCGACGCCGGGCCGAGCACGCCCACCCGGTCGCCCGGCACCGCCGACGCCGCCCAGCGGGACGCCGGGCCGCCGTCGCCGTGCAGCGCGAAGTCCACGTCGAGCTCGCCCGGCCGCTGCGCGCGGACGGTGTAGGTGCGCATGACGGCGCGCTCGGCGGCGTCCATGGCCTGCCAGGCGGCGAACCAGGAGTCGTCGGTGATCGGCGGGACGACCGGTGCGTCCTGGTGCGGGTGCGGCAGGAACAGCTTGAACCGCTGGTCGCGGCCGCCGGAGGCGAACTCGTCCACGCGGTCGCCGGTCAGGGTGACCCGCACCATCGACGGGCTCACCCGCTCGGTGCGGGCGACGCGCAGGTCCAGGTAGACGTACATCAGCCGGCCTTCTTCGCCGAGCGGACGGCCTTGGCGAGGTTCTCCAGGATTGGCGCGGCGCCCGCGTAGGAGAAGCGGGGCTCGGCGTCCCACGGCACGACCTGGCCCGCCTTGACCGCCGGCAGCTCCTTCCAGGTCGGCTTGCCGCCGAGGTCCTTCGGCTGCAGCGCCTGGGTGCGGGCGTCCAGCAGGATCAGGTCGGCCTTGTACTTGCCGGCGTTCTCCCAGCTGAGGCTCTCGAAGTAGCCGTCCTTGCCGAGCTTGCCGGGGGTGATGATGTCGAGCCCGAGCTCCTTGAAGTAGATGAGGTCGGAGTTCATGCCCGGGTTGGAGGCGTAGAACAGGTCCGGGCTCGCCGACGCGGCCAGCACCTTCAGCCCGCCGTTCGCCTTGGCGGCCGCGCGCAGCTCCTCGGCCGCCTTCTCGAAGCGGGCCTTGTCGGCGGTCACCTTGGCCGACCTGGGGTCGGCGCCGAGGGCGGCGGCGAGCGCGCCGTAGCGCTCGATCGGCTTCGGCAGCGGGAGGGCGCCGGTGGAGGTGGCGACCGAGGGCGCCAGGCCGAGGATCTTGTCCTTGCTCTCGGCCGGGACGTAGAACAGCGTGTCCTTGACGAACATGTGGTCGACCAGCAGCTCGGGCCGCAGCCGCGCGTACTTCTCGATGTCGAACTCGCCGTAGGCGTTGCCGACGATCGTGGTCTTGTCCACGTCCACCTCGCCGACCTGCGGGTCGCGGCTGCCGTCGGCGCGCTTGGCCGGGCCGTAGACGCCGACGATCTGGTCGGTGACACCGAAGTCGTGCAGCGCGGCGGCGGCGCCGACGTAGGCGACCACACGGGAGGGCCGGGACTTCAGCTCGATCCGCTGCCCGCGGTCGTCGGTGAAGGTCCAGGCGCCGCCGCCGGACGTCTCGGCCGCACCGGTGCCGCCGCAGGCGCCGAGCAGGGCGCCGAGGGCGAGGGCGCCGCCGGCGGCGAGCAGGGCGCGGCGGGAGGGATGCTGACCACGGGTCTTCGACATTTCGGTCCGTTCTCATTGCGCATTAATGACCCCCGCATGGGGCCATGATCGAGGTTAGGTTAACCTAACCTAACTCGATGTCCAGCAGGAGCCCCCGTGACCCTCATCCAGGCCGTGACCTCGGCGCCCGCCCGTCCCCGGCGGGCCGCCGGGCTGCTCGGCGCGCTGCTGATCCTGTCCGGCGTCCTGGCCCTCAGCCTCGCCGTCGGCGCCCGGCCGCTGCCGGCCGGGCAGGTGTGGGCCGGGCTGACCGACGCCGCCTCGCCCGCCTACACCGTGGTGCACCAGATGCGCCTGCCGCGCACGCTGCTCGGCCTGCTCGCCGGGGTCGCGCTCGGCCTCGCGGGCGCGGTGATGCAGGCGCTCACCCGCAACCCCCTCGCCGACCCCGGCGTGCTCGGCATCAACGCCGGCGCGTCGGCCGCCGTCGTGTCGGCGCTGTCGTTCCTCGGTGTCACCTCCTTCCTCGGCCTGGTGTGGTTCGCGTTCGCGGGGGCGGGGACCGTCGCGGTGCTGCTCTACGCCGTCGGCGGCGGGCGCGGCGCCACCCCGGCGCGGCTCGCGCTCGCCGGCGCGGCGCTGAACGCCGCCCTCTACTCGTACGTGAACGCGGTGCAGCTGCTGGACACCGAGTCGCTGGACCGGATGCGCTTCTGGACGGTCGGCTCCCTGGCCTCCGCGCAGGGCTCCACCGTCGCCCGCCTCGCCCCGTTCGTGCTGGTGGGCGCCGTGCTGGCGCTCGCGCTGGCGCGGCCGATGAACGCCCTGGCGCTCGGCGACGACGCCGCGCGCGGCCTCGGCGCCAGACCCGCCCGGACGCGGATCGCGGCCATCGCGGCGGTGACGCTGCTCTGCGGCGCCGCGACCGCCGCCTGCGGCCCGATCGTGTTCGTCGGGCTGATGGTCCCGCACCTGGTGCGCGCGCTGACCGGGCCCGACCTGCGCTGGCTGCTGCCCTACAGCGCGGTCCTCGCGCCGGTGCTGATGCTCGGCGCCGACGTCCTCGGGCGGGTCCTGGTCCGCCCCTCCGAGCTGCAGGCCGGCGTCGTGACGGTCGTGCTCGGCGGCCCCTTCTTCCTCTACTTCGTCCGCCGCAGGAAGGCAGGCGCATGAGCTTCGTACGGACCGGCGGGGTCTCGCTGCGGTACCGGCCGCGCGCGATCGTATGCACCGCGCTGCTGGCCGTGGCCGCGGTCGCGCTCGCCGTGGTGATGATCGGCAGCGGCGAGTTCCGGCTCACCCCGGCCGAGGTGCTGCGCACGCTCGCCGGGGACGGCGCGCCCGCCGACGCCTTCATCGTCCGCCAGATCCGGCTGCCCCGCGCGGCGGCCGCGCTCGCCGTCGGCGCCGCCCTCGGCCTGGCCGGGGCGATCTTCCAGTCGCTCACCCGCAACCCGCTCGGCAGCCCCGACTTCATCGGGCTCAGCTCGGGCGCGGCGACCGGCGTGCTGGCGGCGATCGTGCTGTTCGGCGCGGGCAGCGCGGCGGCGGCGGGCGGCGCGGTCGCCGGGGCCCTCGCGGCCGGTGCGCTGATCTACGCGCTGACCGGCCGGCACGGCGCGCACGGCCAGCGGCTCGTGCTCGTCGGCGTCGGCATCACCGCGATCCTCACCGGCGTGAACGGCTACCTGCTCACCGAGGCGCGGATCGAGGACGCGGCGCGCGCCGTCCTGTGGCTGACCGGCAGCCTGGACGGCCGCGACTGGGCCGACACCGGCCCGCTGCTGGCCGCGCTCGCCGTGCTCGTCCCGGCGGTGCTGCTCGGCTGCGCCCGGCCGCTGCGGATGCTGGAGATGGGCGACGACGCCGCGCACGGCCTCGGCGTCCCCGTCGGGCGCGTCCGGGTAGCGCTGCTCGCCGCCGCCGTGCTGCTCGTCGCGCTCGCCGCGGCGGCGGCGGGGCCGGTCGCGTTCGTCGCGCTCACCGCGCCGCAGCTCGCCCGCCGCCTCACCCGCACGCCCGGCCCGAACCTGCTGCCGTCGCTCTGCATGGGCGCGGCACTGCTCACCGCCGCCGACCTGCTCGGCCAGCGCGCCTTCCCCGGCCACCAGCTGCCGGCCGGCGTGGTCACCGGCCTGGTCGGCGGCGGCTACCTGATCTGGCTGCTGATCACCCAACGAAGGACGGGACGACTGTGAACACCAGGCTGCACGGCACGGGGCTGACCCTCGGCTACGACCGCCGCGTCATCGCCGAGGACCTGGACGTCGCGGTGCCCGACGGCTCGTTCACCGTGATCGTCGGGCCGAACGCCTGCGGCAAGTCCACCCTGCTGCGCGCGCTCGCCCGGGTACTGCGGCCGAAGGCGGGCGAGCTGGTGCTGGACGGCGCGGCGCTCGCGACCTGGCCCGCCCGCCGGCTGGCCCGCACGCTCGGCCTGCTCGCCCAGTCCTCGATCGCGCCCGACGGGATCACCGTCGCCGACCTCGTCGCGCGCGGCCGCTACCCGCACCAGGGCCTGCTGCGGCAGTGGTCGGCCGAGGACGAGCGGGTCGTCGCCGGGTCGATGGCCGCGACCGGCGTCGCGGACCTGGCCGGGCGCGAGGTGGACGAGCTGTCGGGCGGCCAGCGCCAGCGGGTGTGGATCGCGATGGCCCTCGCCCAGCAGACCCCGATCCTGCTGCTGGACGAGCCCACCACCTACCTCGACATCGCCCACCAGATCGAGGTCCTGGACCTGTGCGCCGCCCTGCACGAGCAGGGCCGCACCGTGGTCGCGGTGCTGCACGACCTGAACCACGCCGCCCGCTACGCCACCCACCTGATCGCGATGCGCGGCGGGCGGATCGTCGCCGAGGGCGCGCCCGGCGAGGTCGTCACGGCCGCGCTGGTGCGGGAGGTCTTCGGGCTGGCGTGCCGGGTGATCGACGACCCCGAGACCGGGACGCCGCTGGTCGTCCCGGCCGCGCGGCGGCGGGCCTGATCCCGGAGCCCAGGAAGGGCCGTGCTCAGGAAGGGCGATTGTGGCCCGCGTCGGCGTCCATCCGGGCCCAGGCGGCCTCCCACAGGTCGGCGCGGTGCCGGTCGCAGCGGCGGCGGAGCAGCAGGTAGGCGCCGAGCATCGGCGCCCCGGCGGCGAGGGCGCCGGCGACGGCCGCGTAGCCGGCGTCGGTGACGGTCCGGCTGTGCGGGCGGGGACGGACGACGGGCACGCCCTGCCGGTCGACCCAGATGGCCCGCCGGGCGCCGGCCCTGGCGTTCTTCCAGCTCGGCAGCGTGCCGGTGCGCACCACACCGTCCGACCCGGTCCAGGTCGCGCGGACCGTCTCGTGGACGTAGCGGTCGCCCGCGGTGCCGATGCCGCCGGCGGCCGTGACGGTGGCGACCACCCGGTGGCGCGCCGCGTGCTCGGCCTGCTCGGCGCGCAGGCCCGAGGAGTAGGCCAGATGCCAGCTCCAGGCACCGGCGGGTACCGCGATCAGCAGGGTCAGCAGCAGCAGCGCAACAGCGAACGCCCGCTGCACCCGGTCGATCCGCCGGCGCAGCGGGTTGCGCTCCAGGCCGAGCCGCCGCCATGTCCGGCGCATCGCCCTCACCTCCCGGGAAGTCCTCCCGCCAGAGGCCATCGGCCGTCTTTTACCAGGATATTCCGGTGACGGTAGATCGGGTAGGGCCTCGGGCGGATCGATCGGGCCGGGTGCGGCGGAGCTCGTCCGGAGCCCCGCCGCACCCGGCCCCCGTCAGCGGCGCGCGGCGGTCAGCAGCTCGTCGAAGCCGCCCCGCACGCCCTTGGTCAGCACGTCCAGGTCCGGCATCGCGTCGAAGTCGCCGGTGATGCCGAAGTACAGCGTCCCGCAGTAGGACACGATCGCGGTCGCCACCCGGATCCCGCCGGTCAGCGGCACGTACGGGTGCAGCTCCAGCACCCGGCGGCCCATGACGTACAGCGGGAAGTCGGGGCCGGGCACGTTGGTCGTCACCGTCTGCACCAGGTCCTGGCGCAGGCGGACCGGCAGCCGCGCGCCGAGCGACAGCAGCGCGGGCGCGACCGCGGTGTCGGTGAGCCGGGTCAGCGTCTTGGTGCCCGCCGCCTGGTTGCTGCGCTTGACGTCGTCGGTCTGCTCGCGGACGCGCAGCAGCCGCTCCAGCGGGTCCTCCTCCCCGGCGGGCAGGTTGACGAACACCGCCGCGACGCGGTTGTTCAGCTCCCCGCGCTGCCCGGTGTCGCGGACCGACACCGGCACCGCCGAGCGCACCACCGTGCCCGGCTCCAGCGCGCCCCGCCCGGCCAGCAGGTCGCGGTACCCGGCGGTCACCGCCGCCAGGACGACGTCGTTGACGGTGCCGCCGAGCGCCTTGCGGATCTCCTTGGCCTCGTCCAGCGGGATCGCCTGCCAGCACCAGCGGCGGTGCGGGCCGATCGGGCCGTTCAGGGTGCCGGCCGAGGGGCGGGCGAAGCGCGCGGTGGCGCGCGACAGGCCGAGCGCGAAGTCGCGCAGCGAGCGCACCTCGCGGACGCCGCCGAGGCCGCGCGCGACGTCGGTGAGCTGGCGGACCGGCTGGGTCACCCCGCGCTGCGCGGCGTCGCGCAGCAGGTCCAGGCCCGAGGGGCCTGGGCCCGGCTCCCACGCCGGGATCTCGGCGGGCGGCCGGTACTCGGGGGACAGGTCGAACATGATCGTCGCCAGGTCCATGCCGGCGACGCCGTCGACCATGCAGTGGTGCACCTTGGCGATCATCGCCCAGCGGCCGTCGGCCAGCCCCTCGACCAGCCAGATCTCCCAGAGCGGCTTGCCCGGGTCCAGCCGCTGGGCGAGCACCCGGCCGGCCAGGTTGCGCAGCTGCTCGTCGGTGCCCGGCTGCGGCAGCGCGGTGTGCCGGACGTGGTAGAGGATCTGGAAGTGCGGGTCGTCGACCCAGACCGGCCGCCCGAGGTGCAGCGGCACCGAGCGGACGCGCTGCCGGTAGCGGGGCACCTGGGGGAGTTTGGCGACGACCTGCCGGATCAGGTCGCCGTAGGAGGGGGCGGGCCCCTCGAAGACGATCACCGATGCCACGTGCAGGGGGGTGTTCTCGTCCTCCAGGAGATAGAAGCTGGCGTCCAGTCCGCTCATCCGATGCACGGCCTCACCTTTTCTTCTGCAGCCGGGGCTGTGTGGGGGGTTGCCGGGAAAGGGGTGGAGGATCGCCAGCCAACACCCGGTGACGATCGTTGACAAATACTCTGACGCGACTTGACGGCTTGGTCATGGACCGTCCACAAGCCTGTGGTCCAGACCGGGGTCTCACGTCGGAGCTGGGACAACACGGTAGGCGCCCGGGGTGCCGGGCATGGTGCCGGTGTGACGGAGGGGGCGCGGCGCGCCGCCGGATCGGCCACATCCGGCCAGTGGTCCGTGGCCGGCGGCCGGCGCTCAGCCGGTGGCGGCCACCGCGGTCAGCTCGTCGAAGCCGGCCCGGATCCCCTCGGTCAGCACGTCCAGGTCGGGCATGCCGTCGAAGTCGCCGGTGATGCCGAAGCTGAGCCGCCCCTGGTAGGAGAAGATCGCCACCCCGGCGCGCATGCCGAGGGCGAGCGGCACGAACGGGTACAGCCCGACCAGCTTGCGGCCGAGCACGTACAGCGGGAAGTCCGGCCCCGGCACGTTGGTCACCACCGTCTGCAGCAGCGGCTGGCTGCTGCTGAGCGCGTACCGCGAGCCGAGCGCCATCAGCGTCGGCGCGAACCCGGCGAGCGCGGCGAGGGCCTCGCCGCCGACCGCCTCGCCCGAGCGCTTGACCTCGTCCATCTGGCGGCGGACCTCGAACAGCCGGCGGCGCGGGTCGGGCTCGCCGACCGGCAGGTTCACCAGGACGCCCGAGACCTTGTTGGCCAGCTCGCCCTTCTCGGCCTCGGCCCGCACCGACACCGGGACCAGCGTCCGCACCAGCGTGTCCTCGGCCAGCTCGCCGCGGCCCTCCAGCACCGTGCGGAAGCCGTGCGCGACGGCGGCGAGGACGACGTCGTTGACGGTGCCGCCGAGCGACTTGCGGATGCCGCGGATCTCGTCCAGGTCGGCGTGCGTCCAGGTCCACCGGCGGTGCGGGCCGAGCGGCCCGTTCAGCGAGCCGGTGGTCGGGCGGGCCAGCCGCCCGATCGTGCGCGGCGCGTCCACGCCGATGCCGCGCAGCGTCCGCACGCTGGCCAGGCCGAGCGCCCGCCGCGGCATCCCCGCCGCCTGGCGGAGCGGGCCGGCGACGCGGTCGCGCGCGGTCCCGGCGAGCAGCTCCAGGTCCGAGGGGCTCGGCTCGGGCGCGGGCAGCTCCACGTGCTCGGGCAGCTCGTACTCGGGGCTGATGTCGAACAGCGTGGTCAGCAGGTCGACGCCGCCGACGCCGTCCACGACGCTGTGGTGGACCTTGGTGATGGCCGCCCAGCAGCCGTTCTCCAGGCCCTCGACCAGCCAGATCTCCCAGAGCGGCTTGGCGGTGTCCAGCCGCTGCGACAGCACCCGGCCGGCCAGGTTGCGCAGCTGCTCGGGGCTGCCGGGCGCCGGGACGGCGGTGTGCCGGACGTGGTAGAGGATGTTGAAGTGCGGGTCGTCCACCCAGACGGGGTTGCCGAGGTGCAGCGGCACGGTGCGCACCCGCTGCCGGTAGCGCGGGACGCCCGGGAGTTTGGCGAGGACGGCGCGGATCACCTCCCCGTACGACGGCGCCGGCCCTTCGAAGACCGTCACCGACGCGATGTGCAGGGGGGTGTTCTCGGACTCGGCGAAGAAGAAGCCCGCGTCCAGTCCGCTCATGCGCTCCATGTGCCGCACCGCCTGTGTCTCGCTGGGGGATGGGTAAGTAAGGGCTTCCCAGCGCAGCCGCGCCCAATCGGACGAAATGGCAATTAGCGGATATGGCCGGATGAGGCAGAAGCGATCAGGCGGCGAGGGAGCGGGCGCGGCGGCCGGGACGGCGGCGCCGGGCCCGCGCGGCCGGGGCGACGGTGTGCTCGCGGACGAACGCGCCCGCCTCGTGCAGCGCCGCCAGCCCCTCGGGCACCAGGTCGGCGAAGATCTGGAACACGTGCACCTGCCCGTCCCAGATCTGCAGCCGGCACGGCACCCCGGCGGCGGCGAGCCGCTCGGCCATCAGCTCGGAGTCGGGCAGCAGCATCTCGGTCGAGCCGACCTGGATCAGCACCGGCGGCAGCGCCGACAGGTCGGCGTTGACCGGCGAGACCATCGGGTCCAGCGGCACCGACCCCTCGGTGAGCAGGCCCGCCAGCCGCTCCACCCGCCGCGCGGGCAGGTAGGCGTCCAGCCGGGCGTTGGCGTGGGAGACCTTGGCGGTGTGGTCCAGGTCGGTGAGCGGCGCGAGCGCCATGATCGCGGCGGGGGAGGGCAGCCCCGCGGCCATCGCCTGCAGGGTCGCCGCGAACGCCAGGAACCCGCCCGCCGAGTCGCCCGCGACGACGATCCGGTCGGGGGCGTACCCCTTCTCCAGCAGCCAGCGGTAGGCGTGCACGCAGTCGGCGACCGACACCGCCAGCGGCGCGGCGGGCAGCTGCCGGTAGCCGACCGACAGGACCGGCGCGCCCGCCGCCGAGGCCAGCCGCGCGAGCATCCGGCGGTGCGTGCGCAGCCCGCAGGAGAAGAAGCCGCCGCCGTGGAAGTACAGCACCACCCGGTCCTCGGCGGCGCGCGGCGCCCGCACCCACTCGGCGCGGAAGTCGCGGAAGCGCACCGGCTCCACCTCGGCCCAGCGCGGGACGGGCAGCGCCACCGGCGCGGCCAGGTCGATCGCCAGGGCGGGGCGCAGGCCGCGCAGGGAAAGGGGCCACAGCGACAGCAGCGGCCGGACGGTCAGCTTCAGGCCGCCCGCGGCGAGGCGGGCCCGGACGGTGGTGCCGGGCCGTGATTCGATCACCGGGTCCATCAGCGCTCTCCCCCCGTGCGGAACACGGACGTTGCGGCCAAGCGGATGCTCGCTCGGGCCGTGGGCCAGCCTGACCGGGCGCCGATCATGGTGTCAAGAGGCGCTCCGGTGACGAAGGTGACGTTTGGGTCTCGGCCGGGCGGCCCGCGACGGCCAGCGCGAGCACCGCGCCGAGCAGGCACAGCCCGGCGGTGATCCAGAAGATCTCCTGGTACTCGGTGCGCAGCGCGTCCTGCAGCGCCGCCTTGTAGGTCACCATCGCCCTGGCGAACTCGTCCTTGGGCATCAGGAAGGGAAGCGGCGGTCTCAGATCGGCCGTCAGCGCGTGGAAGCGATGAAAACCCCACGCCGACAGGGCCGAAATGCCGAGCAGCATCCCCATCATCCGCGCCACGACGACCGCGGCCGAGGCGATGCCGAACCGGTCGGCGGGCACCACCCGCAGCACCGCCGACGACACCGGCGCGATCACCAGGCCGAGGCCGAGGCCGGTGAGGACCAGGTCGGTCTGCATCCGCGGCAGCGGGCCGTAGGACGCCTGCGCCAGATCGGCCGGCCAGCCCGCGATCAGCGCGTAACCGGCGGCCGCCACGAGCATCCCGATGACCAGCGGCCACCGCTCGCCGGCCCGGACCGCCGCGACGCCGCCGAGCACCGCCGCGACCAGCAGCGCCACCAGGAACCACGACAGCAGCAGCGCGCCGCCGAGGGCGTCCTTGCCCAGCAGCGTCTGCGCGACCAGCTGCACGTCCACCAGCGTGACGATCAGCGCGGCGCCCGACAGCAGGCTCACCCCGAGCGTGGCCAGCAGCGGGCCGCGCCGCGTCCCGGCCAGGTCCAGCAGCCGGGTGCGCGCCCGCACCTCCCAGGCGACGAACGCGGCGAGCACCACCGCGCCGCCCGCCAGCATCGGCACGCCCCACGAGGGCAGCGCCGACTCCGCCGGCTCGGGGTTGTAGACCGCCACCACCAGCAGGCCGAGGCCGAGCGCGAGCAGCGCCCCGCCCATCACGTCGATCCGCGGGCGCTCGCCGGCCGGGCGGCCGCCCGGCACCGCGAACCACACCGCGACCATGGCCAGGACGGCGACCGGGATGTTCACCCAGAAGATCCAGCGCCAGCCGAGCGCCGCCGCGACCCCGGCGCCGTACAGCGGGCCGAGGGCGCTGCCGAGCTCCTGCGCGGAGCCGACCGCGCCGAGCACCAGCGGGCGCCGCCGCTCCTCCCACAGGTCGCCGGCGAGCGCCATCGTCACCGGCAGCAGCGCGCCGCCCGACATGCCCTGCAGCACCCGGCCCGCGGTGAGCAGCGGCACGCCGTCCGCGAGCGCGGTGACCGCCGAGCCCGCCGCGAACACCAGCAGGCACACCTCGATCACCGGGCGGCGGCCGAACCGGTCCGACAGCCGGCCGAGCAGCGGCATCGCCGCCACGTAGCCGAGCAGGAAACCGGTGATCACCGGGGTGATCCGCTCCAGCCGGTTGACCGGGACGTCCAGGTCCCCGGCCACCGTGACCAGGATGGTGGTCACCACATAGGCGTCCAGCGCGGCGAGCAGCACCACGGCACCGCCGACACCGATCGCGACCCGCCGCCTGCTGAGCATCGGGGCCCTCCCCCTACTTCGGCGCGGAGATCTTGTAGGGCTTGTCGAACTCGGTGAAGTTGATGATCACCGCGCCCTTGCCGCCGTCCGCGCCGGGCAGGTTCCCCTTCACCTTCAGCAGCCGGTGGTCGGACGTGCTGATCCACAGCTTGCCGTCCACGTCCTCGTTCACCCCCGGGATGAGGCCGCCGACCGCGTCCTTGGGCAGCTTCACCGCGACCCGGCTGGCCTCCTTGCCGTCGACCTTCTCGGTCGCCTCGGCCTTCGAGCCCTGCACCGACGTCAGCAGCTTGGCGATGCCCCGGTTCGGGTCCAGCACCGCGCTCGGGTCGTACATCGTGGACGCCAGCGCCTTCGGCACCTTGCGCCAGCCGCCCGTCCCGGCGTCGAGGTAGATGCTGTCGCCGACCGACACGATCTTCATCTCGACGGCCTGACCGGACTGCTCCACCTGGATGGTGCCCTGCGCGTCACCGCTCTTCAGCAGCTTCATGTCGCCGCTCTTCACCATGATCTGCGGCTTGTCCTCGGTGGACAGCGTGAAGCCGACGCTCTTGAGGCTCGCCATCGCCTGCGACGCCTGCTGCAGCGTGGCGCTCGCGTCCGGCAGCGGGGCCGAGGACTTCTTGTCGTCGGCCTTGCCGTCGCCCGAGCAGGCGGTGAGCAGCGTCAGCGCGAGGGCGGCCGGGACGAGGGCGAGGGAATGCGAACGGCGGATCGGCATAACGGGACCCTACCGACCGGTCACCTCGTAAGTCACTCGGTACCAGGTATGACCCGGCCCCACCCCGCAGGATGAGATCACTTACGCGGTGGCCCGCGTCAGCGACCCGCCGCTATCATGGCCCGCGGCGCGCCCCGTTCCCGTTTTCCGTATGTACGGGTGCCGTCCGGGGCGGTAGCTCAGCTGGTCAGAGCAGTGGACTCATAATCCATCGGTCGCGGGTTCGAGCCCCGCCCGCCCCACAGGCCGGGCTTTTCCGTTCCTCCGCCGCCTGCTCAGGCGGGCCAGTCGGGGTGGCGCTTCTCCAGGAAGGCCGTCATGCCCTCCTGGGCCTCGGGGGTCTGGCTGGAGGCCGCCATGACCTCGATCGCGTAGGTGTAGGCGTCCCGCTCGGGGCGGTCCAGCTGGGCGTACAGCGCCTGCTTGCCGAGGGCCTTGCTGCGCGCGCTGCCCCGGGTGGCGCGTTCCAGCAGGTCGCGGGTGGCCTTGCCCAGCTCGCCGTCGGGCACCGCGTAGTTGATCAGGCCCCAGTCCGCGGCCGTGCGGGCGTCCACGACGTCGCCGGTGAGCGCCATCTCCACCGCGCGCTTGCGGCCCACGTTGCGCGCGACCGCCACCATCGGGGTGTGGCAGAACCAGCCGCCCTTGCCGCCGGGCACCGCGAAGCCCGCGCTCTCGGCCGCCACCGCCAGGTCGCAGGACGCGACGAGCTGGCAGCCCGCGGCCGTCGCGAGCGCGTGCACCCGGGCGACGACGACCTGCGGCGCCGACTGGATCGTCTCCAGCAGCCTCGTGCAGGTGCGCAGCAGCTCGCGCACGTCGGCGTGGCCCGCGCCCGCCATGTCGCCGAAGTCGTGGCCGGCCGAGAAGACCGGCCCGTTGGCGGCCAGCACGACGCCGAGCGCGTCGGTCGCCGCGACCTCCTCGAAGGCGGCGGTGAGCTCCAGCAGGAACGCGCGCGACAGCGCGTTGCGGCGGCGCGGCCGGTCCATGGTGATCGTGGTGAACGGGCCGTCGCGGTCGATCAGGACATCGCTCATAGCGCGACGCTACGCCAGTGCGCAGGTGGCGTCACTGCCAGATCAGGCAGGCTGGGCGGTCTGTCCCTTGCCGGTTCCGCCGTGAGGTGTCCGACCCGCGAAGTACGGTATGCGCGTCAGGGAAGGGGTCCTGCCGTGAAGCTGCTCACCGCCACCAACACCACCCAGGGGTACCGCGACAACGACTTCGACTGGTGCATCGAGGGCGAGCTCGTCCATATCGGCGTCGTCTGCGCGCGCGACCGCGACGATCCCGACGGCGGCTGCGGATGCGGCCGCGCGTTCGCCGGCCTGAACTCCCACCGCGCGACCACCACGGCGATGGTCCGCGAGATCCCCGGCTTCACCGAGGAGGACTATGCCGAGGCCATCCGCAGCAGCCTGGAGCAGCAGGGCTACGACCCCGCGCACGCCGAGCACGAGGCGGCCGGGCTGCGCACGCTGGTGCGCGACTGGCCGGTGGGGGTGATCGTCGAGCGGCGGCTGGATGAGATCGTGGTACGGCAGGTGGTCCAGCCGTAGGAGGTCGCATGCTGGTCGCGTTCTCGGTCACCCCGCTCGGCGCGGGGGAGGACGTCGGGGAGATCGTGGCGGAGGCGGTGCGGGTGGTGCGGGCGAGCGGCCTGCCCAACCGGACCGACGCCATGTTCACCACGGTCGAGGGGGAGTGGGACGAGGTGATGGCGGTGGTCAAGGCCGCCGCGGACGCCGTCGCCGCCCGCGCGCCCCGGGTGAGCCTGGTGCTGAAGGCGGACGTGCGGCCGGGCGTCACCGGCGCGCTGACCGCCAAGGTCGAGACCGTCGAGCGGTACCTGGCCGGGTGACCCGGCGGGCCCGGTGATGCTTGTCCCCGTCCCGGGCAAAGCCGACGGAGATCAGGCGCCGCCCGCGGCGGCGGCGTGGCTAGGTTGCTGCGCATGTCGAACAACGCGGCACATGAGATGTCCCCGGGGCAGGCCCGGCTGGCGGGCCGGTTCGCCGGCGACCCGGGCATGTCCGGCGGGACCTACGCGGGCACGCCCGTCATGGCGGGCAAGGAGCTGGACCCGGCGGTCAGCGGGCTGATCGCCTGGCTGCCGGCGGCGGGCGGCGCGCTGACGCCGTCCGCCATCGACCGGTGGACGGAGGCGGCCCGCTCGGTGCTGATGCTCGCCTACGCCGCCGCGGAGGAGTGAGGGGCGCGCGGCGGCATTCCGGCGACGGGCATGATGCGCGCCTGCCGCTCCGGTGTCAGCGGTACTGCTCGCGGCCCGGCCGCAGCAGCGCCGGGTGCAGCAGGCGCGCGTCGCCCGCCCGGTAGAGGCGGGGCCGCGGGCCGCCCTTGCGGCCGCCGCGGTCGGCGGTCGTCCCGGTCGGCTCCACGAAGCCGGGCACCGACAGGACCTTGCGGTGGAAGTTGCCGGCGTGCAGCTCCTCGCCCCACACCGTCTCGTAGACGGCGCGCAGCTCGGGGATGGTGAACTCGGGCGCGCAGAACGCGGTGGCCAGCGGGGTGTACTCCAGCTTGCCGCGGGCCCGCTCCAGGCCGTCGCCCAGGATCCGCGCGTGGTCGAAGGCCAGGTCGCGGGCGGCGGTCACCGGGGTCCAGGCGGCGTCGGCGGCGTCGCCGCCCGCCTCGGGGTCGGGCAGCGCCGGGGCGAAGGCCAGATAGGCGACCGAGATGACGCGCATGCGCGGGTCGCGGCCGGGCGCGCCGTAGGTGCCGAGCTGTTCCAGGTGGACCCGGCCGAGCATGCCGTCGCGGGCGCTGAGGCCGGTCTCCTCGGCCAGCTCGCGGACGGCGGCCGCGGGCAGGTCCTCGGCGTCGCGCACCGCGTGCACGAAGCCGCCCGGCAGCGCCCACCGCCCGGCGTAGGGCGGGGCGCCGCGGCGGACGAGCAGCACGTGCAGCGCGCCGTCGCGGATGGTCAGCGCGACCACGTCGACGGTCACGGCGACCGGATCGTAAGCCCTGGGGTCGTAGCCGGCCAGGTGCTCCCGCTCGCCGTCCATGCCCAGCAAGGTATCAGCGGCGGTGCCGTCCGCCGGGATCGGGCGGGCGGGGGCCGCCGTGCAGCGGCGGGACGTCGAAGGGGTCGGGCACCGGCGCGGCGTGGGGCGGGCGGGGGCGGGCCATGCGGGGCGGCGGCGCGCCGGGCCGGGGAGCGCCGGCCGGGGCCGGGCGGGGCATGGGCACGCCGGGCGGCGGCGGCGCGTCCAGCCGGGGCCCGCGCGGCGGCGGCAGGTCCAGCAGCCGCCGCATCTGGCTGCGCCGGCGGCCGTAGAGCAGGTAGACCACCAGCCCGCCGGCCATCCAGATCATGAAGTAGCCCCAGGTCTGCAGCTTCAGGTTGAGCATCAGCCAGCCGACCGCGGCGATGGTGAGCGTGCAGGTCAGCGGCGCCAGCGGCACCCGGAACGGGCGGTGCAGGTCGGGCCGGGAGCGGCGCAGCGCCGGGACGGCGGCGGCGACGAACAGGAACGCGAACAGCGTCCCGATCACCACCATGTGCTCCAGCGTGAACACGTCCAGCACCTGCGACATCAGCACCGCCGCGCCGCCCGCGACGAGCGTCGCGCGCGAGGGCACCTTGTAGCGGCTCATGTGCGAGACCGGCTCGGGCAGCAGGCCGTCGCGCGACATCGAGTAGACCACCCGGGTGAGGCTGATCAGCACCACCAGCACCACGCTGGTGAGCGCGAGCACCGCGCCGATGTCGATGATCTTGCCCATGGAGCCGGCGCCGACCATGCCGAACGCGGTGCCGAGCGTCGGCCTGGCGGCGTCCAGCCGCCGGTAGGAGACCATCCCCACCATGGCGAGCGCGACGCCGGCGTAGACGACGATCGCGATGAGCAGGCTGTAGAGCATGCCGCGCGGGACCTTGCGCGGCGCGTCGTCGGTCTCCTCCGAGGCGGTCGCGATCAGGTCGAAGCCGATGTAGGCGAAGGCGATCGCGGGCGTGGCGGCGAGCACCCCCCAGACGCCGAACACCTGGGGCGAGCCGCCGGTGACCGAGCCGAGCAGCGCGTCCAGCACGGTGTGGCCGCTCGCCGGGGGCGCCGGCCGCGCGGGCGGCACGAACGGCCGCAGGTTGGCGGTGTCGAAGAACATCAGCCCGGTGACGATGACCAGCGCGATCACCACCAGCTTGGCCGCCACCATGGTCCACAGCGTGCGCAGGCTGAGCCGGCTGCCGGTGGCGAGCAGGAGCACGAGCAGCAGCAGGATGCCGAGGGCGAGGATGTCGAAACCGGTCTGGTTGCCCATGAACCGCGCGAGCGGCGCCGGGACCGGCACGTGGAAGTCGGCCAGCACCTGCGCGGCGTACAGCGCCCAGGCGCGCGCGACGACCGAGGCGGCCAGCAGCAGCTCCAGGATCAGGGACCAGCCCACCACCCAGGCCCACACTTCGCCGAATGCGACATAAGAGAACGAATAGGCGCTTCCGGCGACCGGGATGATCGACGAGAGCTCGGCGTAGGCCAGCGCCGCGAGCAGGCAGACCGCGCCCGCGAGCAGAAAGGACAGGATCACCGCGGGCCCCGCGGTGGTCGCGGCCTGCGCACCGGAGATCTTGAAAATGCCCGAGCCGATCATCACGCCGAGCCCGAGCACGATCAGGTCCCGGGTCCGGTAGACGACCCGGAGCCGGTGCCGGCCGCCGTAGAGCTGTCCGGTCGCCCGCTCCACGGGCAGGCGGCGGAACATGGTGTTGCGCATGCGGATATCCCAGGTCATAGGTGTCCCCCCTGGCCTGGCTCGCGCCGCTGTTCGCGAGACAGAGTTACGGAAGCCACTAAGAATTCACCATGTTTAGGTAAAAGCGCAATGATCTGCGGCGAATTGGGGTCTAAGTCGCGAAGGCATGGTGTAGTGGGCTGATAAAACGATCTTCGGTCCGGCCCCGGGCGCGGTGCGCGTCCAGGGTCGGCCGTGACGGTGGCGCCGCGCGGTCATCGGTGGCACGGTGGTGGCGCCGCGTCCCCCAGGAGGTTCGGTGTCACACAACGCGCTCCCCGCCAAGCCGGCCCGCCGCCCGGCGCCCGGCCAGGCGTTCCGCCGCCGGGCCGCCCTCGCCGCGGCCCTCACGCTCACCGCCTCGCTGGCCGTGCCCGGCGCCGGCGCGGTCGCGGCGCCGCCCCCGCCGTCGCGGCAGCCGGTGGCGACCGGCTACGGCGGCGCGGTGTCCACCGTCGACCCCGACGCCAGCCGGATCGCGCTGGAGGTGCTGCGCCGGGGCGGCAACGCGATGGACGCGGCGGTCGCGGCGAGCGCGGCCCTCGGCGTCAGCGAGCCGTACGTGGCGGCGATCGGCGGCGGCGGGTACCTGACCTACTACGACGCGAGGACGCGCCGGGTGCACACCTTCGACGGCCGCGAGACGGCGCCGCGGGCGATGCGCCAGGACTCCTTCGTCGACCCGGCCACCGGCAAGGCGCTGCCCGCCGACGAGGCGATCACCAGCGGCCTCAGCGTCGGCGTGCCCGGCACCGTCGCGCAGTGGGACCGCGCGCTGCGCGCGTTCGGCACCCGCCGCCTCGGCACCCTGCTGCAGCCCGCGATCCGGCTCGCCGAGCGCGGCTTCGTCGTCGACCAGGAGTTCTACGACCAGACCAAGGTCAACGAGGCGCGGTTCAAGGACATCGTCCCGACCCGCGAGCTGTTCCTGCCGGGCGGGCGGCCACCGGCGATCGGCTCCACCTTCCGCAACCCCGACCTCGCCCGCACCTACCGCGGCCTGGCCAGGTACGGGCCCGGCTGGTTCTACCGCGGGCCGCTGGCCCAGGACATCGTGCGGACGGTCCGCAAGCCCCCCGTCGATCCGGCCGCGACCCGCAAGGTCCGGCCCGGCCTGATGCAGCCCGGCGACCTGGCCGCCTACCGGGCGCTGTCGCCCCAGCCCACCCACGTCTCCTACCGGGGCCTGGACGTCTACGGGATGCCGCCGTCGTCGTCGGGCGGCTCCACGGTCGGCGAGGTGCTGAACATCCTCGGCAACTTCCGGCTGGACGCGCGCGACCCGGTCACCGCGCTGCACTACTACCTGGAGGCGTCCAAGCTCGCCTACGCCGACCGGGGCCGCTACGTCGGCGACCCCGCGCAGGTGAAGGTGCCGCTGCAGGAGCTGCTGTCGGGCGGGTTCGCCCGCGAGCGGGCCTGCCTGATCAAGCCCGACCAGGCCGCCGCCGCGCCGGTCGCGCCCGGCAGCCCCGACGGCCGCTACGACCCGTGCAAGCCGCCCGGCACCGCCACCCGCGCCCTCGCCTACGAGGGGCCGCAGACCACCCACCTCGTCGTCGCCGACAAGTGGGGGAACGTGGTGGCCTACAACGTCACGATCGAGCAGTTCGGCGGCAGCGCGATCACCGTCCCGGGCCGCGGCTTCCTGCTCAACAACGAGCTGACCGACTTCACCCTGCAGCCGCCCGCGGCGGGGAGCCCGCCCGACCCGAACCTGCCCGGCCCCGGCAAGCGCCCGCGCAGCAGCATGGCCCCGACGATCGTGCTGCAGGACGGGCGGCCGAGGCTCGCCCTCGGCACCCCCGGCGGCTCCACGATCATCACCACCGTGCTGCAGATCCTGCTCAACCGGATCGACCTCGGCATGGACCTGCCCACCGCGCTCGCCGCGCCGCGCGCGACCCAGCGCAACACCCCGCAGGTCTTCGCCGAGCAGGCGTTCATCGACCGGTACGGGCGGGCGCTGGCCGCCCGCGGCCACCGGCTGGCGCTGTTCCCCGGCCCGCCGGCCGGGACGATCGGCGCCGCCACCGCGCTGGAGTTCCTGCGGCCCGGCCTGGTCCAGGCGGTCGCCGAGCCGACCCGCCGGGGAGGCGGCAGCGCACTGGTGGTCCGTCCCGGCGGGTGAACCGCGGTCCGGAGGGGAAGGAGTCGGCCATGGCGCCCGCTTACGTCCAGGTCACGACCACGACCGACTCGCGCAGCGAGGCCGCCGCGCTGGCCAAGGCGGCGGTCTCGGAGCGGCTGGCCGCCTGCGCCCAGCTCGTCGGCCCGATCGCGAGCACCTACTGGTGGGAGGGGGAGATCGAGTCGGCCGAGGAGTGGATGGTGCTGTTCAAGACCACCGTGGCCCGGTTCGACGAGCTCGCCTCGCTGATCACCGAGAACCACTCCTACGACACCCCCGAGATCATCGCGACGCCGGTGGTCGCGGGCAGCCTGGACTACCTGACGTGGATCTCCGAGCAGGCCGACGCGGCGGGCCCGGCCGAGGACGAGGAGGAGGACTCCGGGCCCGTGTGACGGCGCGTTGACGGCCCCCGAGACGCCCCGGTGTCCCCCGGTCAGGTGACGATCCGGTGTGACGCAGGCCATAATCGGGCAATTACTCTTTGACCGCCGGTGGGATCCGGCGAGAGGGGGCCGGTCATGGAGGGCGAGGACTACGGGCTGTTCGGGCCCGGCTCGGTGACCTGGAAGGTCATGGGCGAGCCGGTGCTGGTCGTCGGCGGGGTCCGGGCCCTGCTGCTCCAGGGGCTGCACCCGCGCTCGATGTGGGGCACCGCGCAGAACTCCGAGCTGATGGACCCGAACGCGGCGTGGGCGCGGCTCGGCCGGACGGTGGAGTTCGTGCGCGTGCGCACCTACGGCACGCGGGAGGAGGTCGACCGGGTCGGCCGCCGCGTCCGCAAGCTGCACTCCAAGCTGACCGGCCTGGACCTGCGCACCGGCGAGACGTTCCCGGTGGACGACCCCGAGAACCTGCTCTGGGTGCACATGGGCGAGGTCGACTCCTACCTGGACGTGGCGCGCCGCGCCGGCGTCCCGCTGACCGCCGCCGAGGCCGACGCGTTCGTGGACGAGCAGCGCCGCGCCGCCGAGGTCGTCGGGCTGGACCCGGTGAACGTGCCGGCGTCGGTCCAGGACATGCGCGACTACTACGCCGACATGCGGCGGCAGATCTGGGCCTGCCGGGAGGCCCGCGAGGGGATGCGGCGCCTGTTCAACCCCAGCGTGCCGCGCCAGTTCCTGCCACTGAAGCTCGCCGCGCCCGCGATCGGCGCGCTGGTGGTGTCCACGCTGCCGCGCTGGGCCCGCCGGATGTACGGGCTGCCGGGCCTGCCGACCTCCGACCTCGCCGCGACCCTGGCGCTGAAGGGCCTGTACCGCACCACGCGGGTGATCCCCGAGCGGTACCGCTACTCGCCCGACGCCCAGCGCGCCCGGCGGCTCACCCGCGAGCACGAGGACGACCTGCTCACCTGGTCGATCGCGTCCTGATCCCGCTCAGGCGAGCGGCGGGGGCGCGTCCTCGCCCTGGTGCGCCGCGCCCGTGCGGGGCAGCAGGAACGACGGCACGATCAGCACGGCCGTCAGGGCGAGCGCGACCCAGAAGGTGGTGCCGAACGCGTCGGCGAGCTGCGGCGCGACCCGGACCCGGACCTGCTCGGGGATCTCGCCCATGCGGCCGCCCCCGCCGGGCGCCTGCGGCAGCCGCTCGCCGATCTGCCGGGACAGGATGACGGCGAGCAGCGCGGCGCCGAACGAGCCGCCGAGCTGCACGATGATGTTCAGCGAGCTCGTCGCCCGCGACACCGCGGCCCGCGCGAGCGTGGTGAGCGCCGCCGACATCGTCGGCATCATCGTGCAGCCGAGCCCGAGGCCGCGCACGTACAGGCCGCCGCCGAGCAGCCAGTAGGAGGTGTGCGGGCCGACCTGGGTGAAGGGCACGGTGCCGAGGACGAGCAGCACCACCCCGATCGGCACGATGCGGCCCGCGCCGAGCCGGTCGGTGAGCAGCCCGGCGACCGGCATCGCGGTCGCGGCGCCGAGGCCCTGCGGGGCGAGCAGCAGCCCGGCGGTGAGGGCGCCCTCGCCGCGCGCGACCTGGAAGTACAGCGGGAGCAGCAGCAGCGAGCCGATCAGCGCGATGCCGACCAGGAACACCATCACCGAGGCGGTGGCGAAGGTGCGGTCGGCGAACAGCCGCACGTCGATCAGCGCCTTCTCGCGGAGTCTCAGGCTGTGCAGGACGAACAGCGCGACGAACGCGAGACCGGCCGCGAGCCAGGCGATGGTGGACGGCTGGCCGAACCCGCCGCTGCCGCTCGCGGTGGACAGCCCGTAGATCAGCAGCACGAAGCCGGGCGGGAGCAGCAGCAGCCCGCGCAGGTCGAGCGCGGCGCCGCCGTCGTGCGCGCCGTCCGCGGGGACCTTCCACCAGGCGAGCGCGAACGCCAGCGCGCCGACCGGCAGGTTCACGAAGAAGATCCACCGCCAGTCGGCGTTCTGCACCAGCCAGCCGCCGATGACGGGGCCGAGCACCGGCCCGAGCAGCATCGGAATGCCGACGATGCTCATCACCCGGCCCATCCGCCGCGGTCCGGCGGCCATGGTCAAGATGGCCATGCCGGTCGGCATCAGCATGCCGCCGCCGAGGCCCTGCACCACCCGGAACGCGATCAGGCTGCCGATGTTCCAGGCCGCGCCCGACAGCGCCGAGCCGAGCACGAACAGCGCGATCGAGGTCATCCAGACCCGGCGGCCGCCGAACCGGTCGATCGCCCAGCCGGTGAGCGGGATGACGGTGCCGAGCGCGAGCAGGTAGCCGGTGATGGTCCACTGGATCGTCGACAGCCCGGTGTCGAAGTCGTGGCCGAGGGTCTGCAGCGCCACGTTGACGATGGTGGTGTCCAGGATCGCCATGACGGTGCCGGACACGATGACCAGGCCGAGCACGATGACGGAACGGTCCAGGCGGTCGGACGGCGCGGCGTGCGGCCCCACGGCGGGCGGACCGGCGACGGACGGGCGTTCGGTCATGATCGACCCTCTCGGCACGCGAATGGCTCGATGTCCCTTAAATCCAGGATGCCGCGAAAATTGCTATGCCGGGAGTGCATCACGCAGGGTGGATGCCCGCAAGACAGAGAGTACTGAGCCGTGGGACAGGGGATCGTGCCGCCCGGTGGCTGGGGAGGGGCGTTCAGCCGCGGCGCATGAGCCGGCCGACGGCGGCCATCAGCTCGGTCGACATCTCCTGGCTCTTGCCCTCTTCGGAGCCCTGCGCGACGCAGTGCCGCACGTGCCCGTCCAGCAGGCCGAGCGCGACCTTGTCCAGGGCGGCCTGGATGGCGCTGATCTGGGTGAGCACGTCGATGCAGTACCGGTCGTCCTCGACCATCCGCTCGATGCCGCGGACCTGGCCCTCGATGCGGCGCAGCCGGGTCTGCAGCTGGTCCTTGGTCGCGCTGTAGCCGCGGGTGGGGGTCTGGCTGGTCGCCATCGTCGTCCTCCTCGTCTGCGGGGCGGCGGGCCCGGGGAATACCCCCGGGGGGAAACCCCCCTAGGGGTATTCTATACGCCCGGTCCGTCAGCGCCGCCCGGCGAGCAGCACCGCCCCGGCGGCCAGCACCGCGCTCAGCCCGGCGATCAGCCAGACCGCGATGTACCCCCCGATTCCCGGGGTGCCGCCGAGCAGCGCGCCGAACACCCCGCCCGCCACGGCCCCGCCGAGCGTCTTGACGTTGTTGTAGAGCGCGGCCGCGACGCCGGTGCGGCCGGGGTCGGTGGCCTCGACGATCACCGTCGGCATCGCGCTCAGCGCGGCGCCCATCCCGGCGCCCGCGACCAGCAGCGCGAGCACCATCCCCCACAGCAGCCCGTGCAGCACGCAGAACGCCAGGAAACCGGCGGCGGCCAGCGCGAACGAGCCGACCAGCGTGGCCCGGTAGCCGATCCGGCCGGCCACCCGCGGGGCGAGCGCGGAGGCGGCCACCGCGGCGAGCTGGGCGGGCAGCGTGGCGAGGGCGATGGCGAGCGCCGACAGCCCGAACCCGTAGCCGCGTTCGGCGGCGTCCGCGGCGAAGAACGTCGCGTTCGGCGACTGGCTGCCGAAGAACAGGACGCCGAACGCGAACGAGGTGAGGTAGTAGGGCGCCACGTGCCGTCCCGCCATGGCCCGCAGGTCCACCAGCGGCTCGGCGGTGCGCAGCTCCAGCACCGCCCAGCCGGCGAGCAGCGCGAGCCCGAGGGCGAGCGGCCCGAGCGTGCCGGCGGCGAGCCAGCCCTGGCGCGCGGCGCCCGACACCCCGCCGAGCAGCGCGACCATGGCGAGCGCGAGCACCGTCACGCCCGGCCAGTCGACCCGCCCGGCGGCCCGCCGCGCGGTCTCGGGCACCGCGACGAACGACACCGGCACGCAGGCGACCGCGAGCACGGCCGGCACCGCGAGGGCGAGCCGCACGTCGCCGAGGGCCTTGTCGGCCACGCCCATGCCGAGCCCGCCGATCAGGCCGCCGAGGGTGAGGGCGCCGACGAGCCGGGCGATGGCGCGGCGGGCCAGGTCCTGCGGCAGCCGGTCGCGGACCAGGGCGATCTCCAGCGGCAGGAACGCGGCGAGCGGCCCTTGCAGGACGCGCCCGAGCAGCAGCACCGGGAAGGACGGCGCGACCGCGACCAGCACCGAGCCCACCGCCACCGAGGCGATCGCGATCCGCAGCATCCGCCGGTGCCCGTGCAGGTCGCCGAGCCGGCCGAAGGCGGGCACGCAGATCGCGGCGCCGAGCAGCTGCACCGACACCACCCAGGTGAGCGCGGAGTCGGAGACGCCGAGCTCGTCGCCGATGCCCGGCAGCATCGGCGCGATGCCGACCTGCAGGAAGCCGCTGACGATCTCGAACAGCACCAGCAGGCCGACGACGGCCGTCACCGAGGAGACCGGCGCGCCCGCCGCCGGGCGCGGGGCGGTGGTGGTCACGGCGTGGCCTCCGCGGCGGCGCGGTCCAGCCGGCGGACGGCCAGCTCGGCCAGCAGCGCGGCGGCGTCCGGCAGCACCGCGTCGTCGAACGCCGCCTGCGGCGAGTGGTTCATCGGGGCGGTCGCCGGCTCGCGGTCCGGCGGGCACGCGCCGAGGCCGAGGAACGCGCCGGGCACCTGCTGCAGCACGAAGGAGAAGTCCTCCGAGCCCGCCATCGGCTGCGGGGCCTGCACCACGCGCTGCCCGCCGAGCACCTCGCGGGCCGTGCCGAGGGCGAACGCGGCCTCGCCGGCGGCGTTCACGGTGACGGGGTACTGCTCCCGGTAGTCCAGGTCGGCCTCGACGCCGTAGGCGGCGGCGATGCCGCGCACCACCCGCTCGACCCCGGCGCGGACCCTGCGGTGCGCGGCGTCGGAGAACGAGCGGACGGTCGCCTCGAACGTCGCCGTCTCGGGGATGACGTTGCCTGCCGAGCCGGCGTGGATCGACCCGATGGTGAGCACGGCCGGGTCGAACACGTCCAGCTCACGGGTGATCATCGTCTGCAGCGCGCCGGCCATCGCGGCCACCGCCGGGACGGGGTCGATCGCGGCGTGCGGGGAGGAGCCGTGCCCGCCGCGGCCCCGGACGGTCACCCGGACCGCGTCCGAGCCGGCCAGCACGGTGCCGGGCCGGGAGGCGACCATGCCCTGCGGCAGCACGGTGGAGAACACGTGCAGCGCGTAGGCGGCGACGACGCGGTCCCCGGCCGCGTCCAGCACCCCCTCGTCGATCATGATCTTGGCGCCGCCGAGGCCCTCCTCGCCGGGCTGGAACATCAGCACCACGTCGCCGGCCAGCTCGGCGCGGCGGGCGGCCAGCAGCCGGGCGGCGCCGACCAGCCCCGCCACGTGCAGGTCGTGGCCGCAGGCGTGCATCACCCCCTCGACCGTGGAGGCGTAGTCCAGGCCGGTGTCCTCGTGCACCGGCAGCGCGTCCATGTCGCCGCGCAGCAGCACCGCCGGGCCGGGCCGCCCGCCGCGCAGCACGGCGGTCACCGAGCTGAGGCCGCGGCCGGTGGTGATCTCCAGCGGGAGGCCGTCCAGCGCGGCCAGCACCTTGTCCTGGGTGCGCGGCAGGTCGAGGCCGAGCTCGGGCTCGCGGTGCAGGTCGCGGCGGAGTTCGGACAGTTCTTCCCGCAGCTCGCGGGCGTCGTCGTAGAGGCTCACGGGGGTATCGTGCGTAACGCACGCCACACTCCCGGCCAGGCGCCGGAATCCACCGGAAACCAGTGATCGAATGCACGGAACGACCGCCCTGAACGACCTGGACCACGTTCTGGTCACCGCCCTGCAGACCGCGCCGCGCGCCGACTGGCGCCGGATCGGCGCGGTGCTCGGGGTGGACGCCACCACCGCCGCGCGGCGCTGGGCCCGGCTGACCCGCGAGGGCCTGGCCTGGATCGCCTGCCTGCCGGTGCTGGTGGAGCCGCGCCGCCCGGTGGTCGCCTACATCGAGGTGGACTGCGTGCCCGGGCGGCTGCACGAGGTCGCCGCCGAGATCGCCGAGGACCCGCACGTGTTCAACGTCGAGCACGTCACCGGCGGCCGCGACCTGCTGCTCACCGTGGTGCTGCGCGACCACGCCGAGCTGGCGCGCTACGTCGGCTTCCGGCTCGGCGGGCTGCCGGGCGTCGCGGCGACCCGCAGCCAGCTCGCCACCGCCCTGCACGTGGAGGGCAGCCGGTGGCGGCTGGACCGGCTGGACGAGGCCCAGCGCGGCCTGCTCGCCGGGGACCGCCCGGCGGGCCGGACGGGGGCCGGTCCGGCCCCCGGCGACCTGGAGCTGGCCCGGCTGCTCGCCGAGGACTGCCGGATGCCGGTCGCCCGGCTGGCCGAGCGCAGCGGGTTCAGCCCGACCACCGTGCGGCGGCGCCTCACCCGGCTGGAGGAGAGCGGCGCGCTGCTGTACCGGTGCGAGGTCGCCCGCTCCCTGTCGGGCTTCCCGGTCTCGGTGTACCTGTGGGGCGCCGCGCCGCCCGGCGAGGTGGCGCGGATCACCGGGCTGCTGACGGGGCTGCGCGAGACCCGGATGTGCTCGTCGCTGACCGGCTCGGACAAGCTGCTGTTCAACGTGTGGCTGCGGTCGGTCGAGCAGATCCAGGCGTTCGAGGCCGGGCTCGGCCGCCGCTTCCCCCAGCTGGCCATCACCGACCGCGCGGTGGTGCTGTGGCAGCTCAAGCACGCGGGCCAGCTGCTGGACCCGGACGGGCGGCACCTGCGCAACGTGCCGTTCTGGCGGTGGGAGGACCCGGGCAGCGAGGCCGAGCTCGGCGCGTTCGTCGAGCGGCTGCGCGGCGGTTGAGCGGGCGGGCGGTCAGGCCGGCGGCGGGACGTTCCAGGAGGAGACGACGGGCCGCTCGTGCTCGGTGCCGAGGGTCGACAGCGTCCCGGTGTCCAGGGCGAACAGCCGCCCCTCGGCGGGCTCCAGGCCGAGCCAGCGGGCGGTGAGGACGCGCAGCACGTGGCCGTGCGCGACGATCGCCACGTCGCCGTCCTCCAGCAGCGGTCGGACCCGCTTCAGCACCCGGTCGACGCGCGCCCCGACCTGCTCGACGCTCTCGCCCGGGTGCTCGGCGTCGCCGGGGACGACCCCGTCGGCCCACAGGTACCAGCCGGGGCGGTCCTGGCGGATGTCGGCGCTGCTGATGCCCTCGTAGCCGCCGTAGTCCCACTCCCACAGGTCGGGATCGACGTCGTCGGCCACCAGCCCGGCGAGCTCGGCGGTGCGCCGGGCCCGCTCGGCGGGGCTGGTGACGACGCGCACGATGTCGCGCGCCGCCACCAGCGGGGCCAGCGTCCGGGCCTGCTCCTCACCGCGCGCGGTGAGCGGCAGGTCGGTCCGCCCCGTGTGCCGGCGGGCCCGGCTCCACTCGGTCTCGCCGTGCCGCACAATGATCAGTTCGCCCATGGGCCAACTGTACGTGGCGCCCTTCTCACGCGCCGAGGGCGGCCTGCAGGGGCTGGTGCGCCAGCCCGTGCGCCTCGGCGACCTCGGCGTAGACGACCTGGCCCTCGTGGGTGTTCAGGCCGAGCGCGAGGGCCGGGTCGGCGCGCAGCGCGTCCCGCCAGCCCAGGTTGGCGATCTGCACCGCGTAGGGCAGCGTGACGTTGGTCAGCGCGCGGGTGGAGGTGTTGGGCACCGAGCCGGGCATGTTGGCCACGCAGTAGAAGATCGAGCCGTGCACCTGGTAGGTGGGGTCGGCGTGCGTGGTCGGGCGCGAGTCCTCGAAGCAGCCGCCCTGGTCGATGGCGATGTCGACCAGCACCGAGCCGGGCCGCATGTGCGCGACCAAGGCGTTGGAGACCAGCGTGGGGGCCTTGGCGCCGGGGATCAGCACCGCGCCGATGACCAGGTCGGCGGCGCGCACCTCCTGCTCGATGGTGTAGGCGTTGGACACCAGCGTCTTCAGCCGGCCCTGGTAGATCGCGTCGATGCCGCGCAGCCGGTCGACGTTGACGTCCAGGATGGTGACGTCCGCGCCCATGCCGACGGCGATCTGCGCCGCGTTCAGGCCGGACACGCCGCCGCCGATCACCACGACCTTGGCCGGGGCGACGCCGGGCACGCCGCCGGGCAGCAGCCCGCGGCCGCCGTTGGAGCTCATCAGGCTGTAGGCGCCGACCTGCGGGGCGAGCCGGCCGGCCACCTCCGACATCGGGGCCAGCAGCGGCAGCGACCGGTTCGGCAGCTGGACGGTCTCGTAGGCGATCGCGGTGACGCCGCGCTCCAGCAGCGCGTCGGTGCACTCGCGGGACGCGGCCAGGTGCAGGTAGGTGAACAGCGTCTGGCCCTGGCGCATCCGGTGGAACTCGGCGGCGACCGGCTCCTTGACCTTCAAGATCAGGTCGCCTTCGGCCCACACCGCGTCCGGGCCGTCCAGGATCTTGGCGCCGGCGGCGGTGTAGTCGTCGTCGGGGATGGCCGAGCCGATCCCGGCGCCGCGCTCGACGAACACCTCGTGCCCGTTGCGGGTGAGCTCGTGCACTCCCGCGGGGGTGATGGCCACGCGGTACTCGTGGGTCTTGATCTCGCGGGGTACGCCGACCTTCATTGGTCTCCTCCGTCAGTGCCGCCAGGGCGTCCGCCTGGTGTTATGCCTTCAGGGTGAGCTCTGGACGGCATTCCATGCCATGTCCAAGGTGTATAGGTGTTCCCCGATCGGCTGACACTATGTAACTTGCCCGGGTCCCTTCTCCGGGGGCAGCGGGGGCAGCCATTCGGCGGCGATCGCGACGGTGAGCTGCTCCAGCAGCGGCCCGGCCTGCCGCATGCACCGCCCGGTGTCGCGCTCGATGTCGGTGAGGGCGTACACCGCCTGGATCCGGGTGCGGCGCAGCTGCTCGCCGGTCAGCCCGCGCCGGCCGGTGACCGCGACGACCGGCGCGCCCGCCCGCGCCGCCGCGCGCGCCACCCCGATCGGGGCCCGGCCGCGCAGCGAGGCGGTGTCCAGGGAGCCCTCGCCGGTGACGACGAGCCGCGCGCCGCGGGCCCGGCCGGCGACGCCGAGCAGGTCCAGCATGAACGGGGTGCCGGGCTCGACGGTGGCGCCGAGGAAGGTCAGCGCGGCGAACCCCACGCCGCCCGCCGCGCCCGCGCCCGCGCGGTCGCGGGCCGGCCGGCGGGACGCGGCCTCGGCCAGGTCGGCCCAGCGGCGCAGCCCCGCGTCCAGCGCCCGCACCTCCTCGCGGCCGGCGCCGCGGTGGGCGCCCGCGGCCGCCGCCGCCCCGGTGCGGCCGAGCAGCGGCCCGGCGCCGTCGCCGGCGACCACCACCCGCACCCCTGACAGGTCGGGCAGGCCGCGCAGGTCCAGCGCGTGCAGCGAGCGCAGCGCCGCGCCGCCGGGCGGCAGGTCCTTGCCGAGCGCGTCCAGCAGCCGGCCGCCCATGCCCTGCACCAGCCCGGCGCCGCCGTCGGTGGCGGCGCCGCCGCCGAGGCCGAGCACGATGCGCCGGGCGCCGAGCCGCACCGCGTGGGCGAGCAGCTGGCCGGTGCCGAAGCTGGTCGCGGTGAGCGGCCGCGGCTCGCCGCCGGGCAGCCGGTGCACCCCCGACGCCTCGGCCAGCTCGACCACCGCGGTGTCGCCGTCCAGCGCCAGCGCCGCGGTGACCGGCCGCCCGGTCGGCCCGCACACCCGCACCCGCACCCGCCGCCAGCCGGCCGCGATGGCGGCCTCGGCGGTGCCCTCGCCGCCGTCGGCGACCGGCAGCTCGACCACCGGCACGTCCGGCCGGGCGCGGCGCAGCCCGGCGGCCAGGTGGCGGGCCACCTGCGCCGCGGTCAGCGACCCCTTGAACCGGCCGGGCGCGAGCAGGACGTGCCCGCGCGGGCGATGTCGGGAAGGGGAGTCCGCGGAGACCACAGCCACGCCTTTCACGCCGGGGGGTAAGGCCCTACCTTCTCCTTACGCCATGTCGGCACTATTTGACACCCAGAACCTCCTCCACGACGTTCAAACCGAAGTACAGCAGGAAGACGATCGAGACGATCCACAGCAGCCAGCCCGCCTCGCGGGCGCGGCCGCGGACCACCTTGATGAGGGTGTAGGCGACGATGCCGGCGCCGACGCCGTTGGTGATGGAGTAGGTGAACGGCATGAACACGATGGTGAGGAAGGCCGGGATGGCGATGTCCAGGTCGTCCCAGTCCAGCTTGGCGACCTGGGCCATCATCAGCGCGCCGACCACGACCAGGGCGGGCGCGGCGGCCTGCGCGGGGACGACCCCGGCCAGCGGGGTCAGGAACAGCGTGACGGCGAACAGCGCGCCGGTGGCGATGTTGGCCAGGCCCGTCCGGGCGCCCTCGCCGACGCCCGCGGCCGACTCCACGAACACGGTGTTGGCCGAGGAGCTGGTGAGGCCGCCGAACGCGGCGGACAGGCCGTCCACCGACAGGATCCGGCCGAGGTTCGGGACGCGGCCCTTGTCGTCGACCAGGCCGGCCTCGTCGCTGATGCCGAGGATGGTGCCCATCGCGTCGAAGAACCCCGACAGCACCAGGGTGAACAGCACCACCAGGGCGGTGATGACGCCGGCCTTGCCGAACCCGCCGAACAGGTCGACGTTGCCGAACAGCCCGAAGTCGGGCATCGCGAAGTACTTGTCGGGCAGCTCGGGCGTGACCACGCCCCACGAGCCAGGTCCGCGCGCGGGGATCTTGGCGTTGGACTGGATGACGACCGCGAGCACGGTGGCGGCCAGGATGCTGATCAAGATGGCGCCGGGCACCCGCCGCACGTAGAGCACGATCATCAGGATCAGCGCGACCGCGAAGACCAGCGTGGGCCAGGTGGACAGCTTGCCGCCGATGCCGAGGGCGAGCGGCGGGCTGGCCGCGCTGGAGGTGACGAAGCCCGAGTCGACCAGGCCGACCAGCGCGATGAAGCAGCCGATGCCGACCGCGATGGCGTGCTTGAGCGCCAGCGGGATCGCGTCCATGATCAGCTGGCGCACGCCGCTGACCGCCAGCAGCACGATGATCACGCCCTCGATCACCACCAGGCCCATCGCCTGCGGCCAGGTCATCTGCGGCGCCGCCTGGAAGGCCACCACCGCGTTGATGCCGAGGCCGGAGGCCAGCGCCATCGGCACGTTGCCGGCCAGGCCCATCACGATCGTGGTGACCGCCGCCGACAGGGCGGTCATCGTGGTCAGCTGCGGGATGGACAGCGCCGCGCCGTTGATGTCCTTGGCGCCGCCGAGGATGATCGGGTTGAGCAGGATGATGTAGGCCATCGCCATGAACGTGGTGACGCCGCCGCGCAGCTCGCGCGGCACGGTGCTCCCGCGCCCGGTGAGGTCGAAGAACCGGTCCAGCGGGCCGCGGGGACCGCCGGGCGGGGTGTCCTCCGCCGTGGCGGTGGTGGGTTGGGACATCGGTGCGCTCCGTGGTGTCGGCGGGGAAAAATGCCAGCACAGGTTAACTGCCCGTGACATGTTTCGGCTGAACCGGTACCCCGTCGCCGACGGCGGGTGCGTCGGCGCAGGTCAGGCGCCCCGGTAGGTGGAGTAGCCGAAGGGGCTGAGCAGCAACGGCATGTGGTGGTGCTCGCCGCCGTCGGCGACGGTGAAGACGACGGCGATCTCGGGGTAGCAGGTGGCCGAGCCGAGCCCGGTGAAGTAGGGGCCGCTGCCGAACCGCAGCCGGTAGGTGCCCTGCTCGGTGGGGGCGCCGGGCGCCGCCCCCTCGGGGGCCGGGGCCGTCCAGCGGCCGTCGTCGCCGGTGACCCCCTCGGCGAGCGGCTCCCAGGTGTCGCCGCGGTGGCGGTCGAGGCGGATCGGCAGGCCGGCGGCGGGCCGGCCGCGCTGCTGGTCGAGAACGTGCGTGGATACGGTCATGACGTTAAGTACAGCGCACGGCCGCGGCGCGCGTGCGGTCGCCGTCGCGCGTGGTGACGGGGGAGGGCCTGTGCGCGTTTCCGGCGGCGGTCCGCTATAGCCTTCCGTGGTGCGAACGCGAGAGTTGGCGGGAACGCCCGGTGGCGAGATCGACTCGTACGCGCTGCTGCTGGCCTCGGTGCCCGCGCAGGTGCGCCGGTCGTTCCGCCGGCGGCTGCTCGGCGCGCTGGAGGAGTACGACAGCGACCGGGGCGCCGAGCTCGTGCACACTCTCGAGGTCTTCCTCGCCTGCTCGGGTTCCTGGAACAGGACCGCGAGCCGGCTGCACGTCCATGTGAACACGCTTCGATACCGAATCAGGCGGATCGAGGAGCTCACCGGGCGGGATCTCGGCACACTGGAAGATCGAGTCGATTTCTTCCTCGCCCTGCGCGCCGCGCAGCCGGTGGGGACCTCGTAGGCGGGTGGTCACACGATGGATCGCGAGACACTGGGGCAGCGGATCCGGGCGCTGCGCATCCGGCAGGGGATCAGCCAGGCGCAACTGGCCTATCCCGAGCTGTCCGACAGCTACATCTCGCTCATCGAGAGCGACAAGCGGGTGCCGGCGCCGAGCGTCATCGACCTGCTGGCCGCCAAGCTGAGCTGCTCGGCCACCTACCTGGTCAGCGGTGTCAGCGAGGACGTCGTGGACGAGCTGCGGGTCACCCTGGACTACGCCGAGATCGCGCTGCGCAACGGCGCGGCGGCCGAGGCCCGCGCCCGCTTCGCCGAGGTGCTGGCCAGCACCGACGCCGTCGCGCTGCCCGACATGCTGCACCAGGCCCGCTGGGGGCACGCCCTGGCGCTGGAGGCGGCCGGCGAGCTGGAGGAGGCGATCGGGCAGCTGCGCGCGCTCACCGCCGAGGCGTCCGCCGAGACCGACCTGGACCACTGGGCGCGGGTGCACGTCGCGCTCAGCCGCTGCCTGCGCCTGCGCGGCGACGTCAGCGCGGGCGTGCAGGTCGCCGAGGAGGCGCAGCGGCACCTGGTCGCGACCGGCGCCGACTCCACCGACGCCGCGGTGCACCTGGGCGCCGAGCTGCTCGCCGCGTTCGTCGAGCGCGGCGACCTGGTGCGGGCGCGCCAGCTGGCCGCCCAGCTCGTCGAGCGGGCCGAGCGGATCGGCAGCTCGCGGGCGCGGGTCGCCGCCTACCGGGAGGCCGCGGCCGTCGCCGAGCTGCGCGGCGAGTACGAGGAGGGCGTCGCGCTCGCCGAGCGGGCGCTGCTGCTCGCCGCCGACGAGCCCGACCCGCGCGAGCTGAACCGGCTGCGCGTCACCTACGCCGGGCTGCTGCTGCGGGCCCGCCCCGAGCAGGCCGGGCACGCCCGCGACCTGCTGAACCGGGTGCGCGCCGAGAGCAGCGCCAGCGCCGCCGGGGAGATCGACGTCGCGGTCTGCCTGACCGAGCTGGCCCGCGCCGAGACCGCGCTCGGCCGCCCCGGCGAGGCCGTCGCGCTCGCCGAGCAGGCGCTGGAGCTGCTCGGCGACGCGCCGCGCCGCGCCACCGCGTGGGCGCTCACCGTGCTCGGCGAGGCGTGCGTGCGGCTCGGCCGCCGCAACCGGGCGGTGGAGGTGCTGACCGCGGCCGCCACCCACCTGGAGCGGATGGAGTCGGCCCGCGGGGCCGCGCAGACCTGGTTCGACCTCGCCGAGCTGCTCGCCGAGACCGGCGCGCAGGAGGAGCCCCGCCTCGCCGCCTACCGGCGCGCGCTGACCTGCGCGGGCGTCTGAGCCGAGGGAACCGCCCCCCGGGCGGTCGCGTCGGTGAATAATGTCGCGATCGCCTAGGTGGGGGGACTCCACGCATGTTCGGAGTGGTGCGTCCGTGCAAGCACGTCTTGTGCGGTTCGTTGTTCAAAGACTGGATGGCCCACCTGTGCGGCCTCTGCCTGACCCTGCGGGCCGAGCACGGCCAGGCCGCGCGCCTGGTCACCAACTACGACGGCCTGCTGGTGTCGGTGCTGGTGGAGGCGCAGGCCCCGGACCGCTCGCCGCGCCGCACGGCCGGGCCGTGCGCGCTGCGCGGGATGAAGGGCGCCGAGGTCGTCACCGCGCGGGCGCAGGGCGCGCAGCTCGCCGCCGCGACGTCGCTGCTGCTCGCGGCGGGCAAGACCCGTGACCACGTGGCCGACGGCGACGGCCCGTACGCGCGCCGGCTGGTCGCGGCCGCCGCCGGGCGGATGGCCGGGCGCTGGGACGCCGCCGGGGCGCGCACCGGCGCGGCCGTCGGGTTCGACCCCGCCGTGCTGCGCGACGCGGTGGCCCGCCAGCCGGAGCTGGAGCGCGCGGGCGGGCTCGGGCTGCTGGAGCTGACCGAGCCCGCCGAGACGGCCGTCGCCGCCGTCTTCGCGCACACCGCCGTCCTGGCGGGCCGCGAGCACAACGCCGAGACGCTCGCCGAGGCGGGCCGCTTCTTCGGGCGGCTCGCGCACCTGATCGACGCCGTCGAGGACGTCACCGGCGACCTGGCGGCCGGCGCCTACAACCCCCTGATCGCCACCGGCACCACCCCGGCCGAGGCGCGGCGGCACTGCGACGACGCCCTGCACGGCCTGAAGCTCGCCCTCGGCGACCTGGACCTGGCCGACCGGCGCCTGGTCCGCGCCCTGCTGGACCGCGAGGTGCGCCGCTCGGTCGACCGCGTCTTCGCCGCCTACCCTGGCGGCGGCTACGGCCAGCAGCCGTATCCGCCCCACCAGCCGCAGCAGCCCTATCCGCCGCAGCAGTCCTACGGCGGGCAGGACTACCCGCCGCTGCAGGGCGGTGGCGGCGGTGGATGGATCCCGCCGAACATGGGTCACGGCGGTGGTGGTGGGGGCGGGGGCCACTTCGGCAGGCCGCGCCGTCCCGGTTTCCCCGTGCCCTGCTTCACCGGAGCGCTCGTCTGCGTCACCTGCGGCGTCTTCCAGCCAGAGTGGAGCGAGCACCACGGCAAGTCCTGCGACGACCGCTGCTGGTGCACGCGCCACTGCGACGACTGCGGTGACTGCGGGAGCTGCGACTGCGGCTGCGGGGACTGCTGCAGCTGCGACTGCTGTGACTGCTGCGGGTGCTGCGACTGCGGCGCCTGACCACCGGGCTATTGACCAAGCGCCTGCTTGGTGACAGTCTCGCGGCGTGGCGAACGCGACCTTCGCGCGACTGGTACTGGAGCGGGCCGGCGACGATCACCCCGGCCTGCTGTTCGAGGACGAGACCCGCACCTGGGCGCAGGTCGTGCACGCGGCCCGCGCCCGGGCGGCGCTGCTGGCCGGCGTCCCGGGGCCGCCCGGGCGGCCCCGGCACGTCGGGGTGCTGCTGGAGAACGTCCCCGAGTACGTGTTCTGGATCCTCGGCGCCGCGCTCGCCGGGGCGACCGTCGTCGGGATCAACCCGACCCGGCGCGGCGCGGAGCTGGCCGCCGACGTCCGGCACACCGACTGCGACCTGATCGTCACCGACACCGCGCACGCCGGCCTGCTGGAGACGGACCTGCCGGCCCTGCTGGTCGACTCGGCCGGCTACCGGGCCGCCCTGCCCGCGGACCCGCCCGGACCGGACGTGTCCGCGATCGCGCCGGGCGACCGCCTCCTGCTGCTGTTCACCTCGGGCTCGACCGGCACCCCGAAGGCCGTGGTGTGCAGCCAGGGCAGGCTGGCCGCGATCGCCGGCCGCGCGGACCTCATGGGCATCGGCCGCGACTCGGTCGCCTACTGCGCGATGCCGCTGTTCCACGGCAACGCGATCATGGCGAACCTGGCGATGGCGGTGCGCACCGGCGCCACCGTCGCGCTCCGCCGCCGCTTCTCCGCCTCGGGGTTCCTGCCCGACGTCCGCCGGTACAGGGCGACCTACTTCAACTACGTCGGCCGCGCCCTGGCCTACATCCTCGCCACCCCGGAGGGCCCCGACGACGCCGGGAACACGCTGCGGGCGGCGTTCGGCACCGAGGCGTCCGCGCAGGACCTGGCCCGGTTCGGCGCCCGCTTCGGCTGCCGGATCATCGAGGGGTACGGGTCCAGCGAGGGCGCCATCGCCCTGCGCAAGACGCCGGACACCCCGCCGGACGCGCTCGGCCTGCCCGCGCACGGCACCGAGGTCGCGGTGCTGGACCCGGCGACCGGCGCCGAGTGCGCGCGGGCCCGCTTCGACGGCGGCGGCCGGCTGGCCAACCCCGGCGAGGCCATCGGCGAGCTGGTCGGCCTGAACGTCGCCGCCGCGTTCGAGGGCTACTACAACGACCCGGAGGCGACCGCCGAGCGCGTCCGGGACGGCCGCTACTGGAGCGGCGACCTCGGCTACCGCGACGAGGCGGGCTTCTTCTACTTCGCCGGGCGCGGCGCCGACCGGCTCCGGGTGGACAGCGAGAACTTCGCCGCCGCGCCCGTCGAGCGCATCCTCGCGCGCTGGCCCGAGGCGGTGATGTGCGCCGTCTACCCGGTGCCCGACCCGCGGACCGGCGACCAGGTCATGGCCGCCCTGGAGCTGCGCGGCGGCTTCGACCCCGCCGCGTTCGCCGCCTTCCTGGCCGCCCAGCCCGACCTCGGCACCAAGTGGGCGCCGCGCTTCGTGCGGATCGTGGCGGCCATGCCGCTCACCGCGACCGGCAAGGTCGACAAGAAGCCGCTGCGCCGCGCCGGCTGGACGACCGGGGACCCGGTCTGGTGGCGGCCCGGCCGTGACCTGGCCTATGAGCCGCTCGGCGAGGACGCGGCCGGGTGGCTCGTAGGCGAGTTCGCCGAGCACCGCAGGACCCACCTGCCGGTTTGGTGAGCCCGTGGTGCGAGCCCGTGGTTGCGAGCCCGTGCCGGGGTGGTGCGGGGCGTCAGTAGGCTGGACGGGCCTGTCCACCCCACCTGGAGAACCCGGCCTCCCATGATGATCCGAACGATCCGGCGGCCGCTGCGCCGCCTCGGCCTTGTCGCGGCGCTCGCGCTCGCCCTCGGCACGCTGCTCGCCACGCCCGCGCTGGCGCACACCCGCCTGGTCTCCAGCACGCCGGGCAAGGACGCGACGGCCGCCGCGGTGACCGAGGTGAGGCTGGAGTTCAGTGACACGATCAGCGTCGCCAAGGTGATCGTGAAGAACGGCGAGGGCCGGACGTTCCAGGCGGGGGAGGCCGTCCGCGACGGCAAGACCGTCACCCAGAAGGTGGACGGGCCGCTGCCCGCCGGGGACTACACCGTCGCCTACGCGGTGGTCGGCGAGGACGGGCACCGCATCGAGAAGGCCGACCTGGCGTTCACCGCGACCGGGTCCGTCGCCTCCGCGTCGCCGTCGCAGGCCGCCACGTCCGCCGCGCCCGCCACGTCCGCCGCGCCGGAGAACGGGCAGAAGGCCGCGAAGAAGTCCGGCTCGGGCGGCGTCACCTGGGCGATGATCGTGATCGGGGGGCTGCTCGGCATCGGCATCGGCGTCGCCATCGTGTTCCGCGCCAAGCGCAAGCACCCCGCCGGGAAGTGACCATGACCAAGGGCAGCACCGAGACCCCGGCCAAGGGCGCTCTCGCCGTCGCGCGGACCGCGGTGGTCGCGATCGCCGCCGCGATCGCCGTCATGGTGGCCGGCCTGGTGCTCGGCGGCGCCGTCGCCGAGAAGGTCATCCCCGGCCTCGGCGACGCGGGCGCGCTCACCCGCTGGGGCCTGCCGGTCGCCCGGGTGCTGATGGACCTGAGCGGCGCGGTCACCGTCGGCGCGCTGCTCGCCGCCGTCGCGCTGCTGCCGCTCAGCGGCGGCAAGGGCGCGGTCCGGCTCGGCGACGACGCGCTCGGCTACCTGCGCGCCGCGTCCTGGTCCGCCGCCGGGTGGGGCGCCGCCGCGGCCGCCACGCTGGTGTTCACCGTCGCCGACGTGCTCGGCCAGCCGGTCGGCGAGGTGCTGACCGGCAGCGAGCTGAGCAGCTACGTCGGGCAGCTCCCGCAGGGCACCGCGCTGATGCTGGTGGTCCTGCTGACCGTCGTCGTCGCGCTGCTCGCGCGCACCACGACGACGCCCGCCGCGGCCGCCGGGCTGCTCGCGCTCGCCGTGATCGCGCTGCTGCCGCCGCCGCTCACCGGCCACTCGGCCTCGGCCGCCAACCACTCGGTCGCGGTCACCGGCGTCGCGCTGCACGTCGCCGCCGTCGCGCCGTGGGTCGGCGGCCTGGCCGTCGTGACGGCGCACGCGCTGCTCGGCCGCGACCGCCTCGCCGTCATGGCGGACCGGTTCAGCCGGATGGCGCTGTGGTGCTACGTCCTGGTCGGCGTCAGCGGCCTGGTGAACGTCATCGCGCGGCTGCCCGACCCCGCCGAGCTGCTGTCCACCGACTACGGCCGGATCGCCCTCGGCAAGATCGTGGCGTTCGCGGTGCTCGGCTGGTTCGGCTGGTGGCACCGCACCCGCTCGCTGCCCGCCGTCGCGGACGGCAGGCGGGGGGCGTTCGCCCGGCTCGCCGGGGTGGAGGCGGCGGTGATGGCCGCCACCATGGGCCTGGCCGTCGCGCTCGCGCGCACCGCGCCGCCCGCCCCCACCACCGAGGAGAGCCCGGTCAAGGCCCTCATCGGCTACGACATGCCGCCGGCGATCACGCCGGGCCGGCTGGCCACCCTCTGGCAGTTCGACTTCTTCTTCGCCGCGCTCGCGGTGGTGCTCGGCGGCGTCTACCTGGCCGGCGTGCTGCGGCTGCGGCGGCGCGGCGACTCCTGGCCGTGGCTGCGCACCGCCTGCTGGTTCCTCGGCCTGCTCAGCATCGTCGTCGTCACCCAGACCGGCGTCGCCCGGTACGCGCCGGTGCTGTTCAGCGTGCACATGGTGCAGCACATGGTGCTGAACATGCTCACCCCGATCTTCCTGGTGATGGGCGCCCCGGTGACGCTGGCGCTGCGGGCGCTGAAGCCCGCCGCGGTCCGCGGCGACCGGGGGCCGCGCGAGTGGCTGACGGCCGCGCTGCACAGCCGCTACACGGCCGTCATCGCGCACCCGGCGGTCGCCACGATCATCTTCGTGGCGAGCACGTTCGCGCTGTACTTCACCCCGCTGTTCGAGAGCGCGATGCGCAACCACCTCGGGCACATCGCGATGATGGTGCACTTCCTGGCGGCGGGCTCGCTGTTCTTCTGGGTGCTGATCGGCGTCGACCCGGCGCCGCGGAAGCTGCCCTACCCCGGGCGCATCCTGCTGCTGTTCGTCACCATGCCGTTCCACGCGTTCTTCGGCATCGCGCTGATGAACCTGGGCGAGCCGCTCGCGCGCGGCTGGTACACCGCGGTGCACCCCGAGTGGGCCACCTCGATCCTGAAGGACCAGCACACCGGCGGCGCCATCGCCTGGGGCTTCGGGGAGATCCCGACCTTCATCGTGCTGATCGTCCTGGCGTTCCAGTGGTTCTCCGACGACCAGCGCCAGGCGCGCCGGGAGGACCGCCGGGCCGACCGCGCCGAGGCCAGGGGCGAGGCGGGCGCCGCCGACGACGAGCTCGGCGCCTACAACGCCCGCCTCGCCAAGCTCGCCGAACAGGACCGCACCCGCAAGGGCTGACCTGGGGATATCCCCCGCGCGGGGGAGTGGCCGGCGGGTGCGCTCTGCGAGGATCGGGGCGTGTCCCGACTGCTCCGCCTCCTGTTGGCCAAGACCACCTGGCGGCGCTGGTCCTACCTGGTGGTGGGCGGCGCGCTGCTCATGCCCTACTGGTTCCTCGGCATGAGCTTCGTGCCGCCGCTGCCGCTCGGCGGGCCGGTGCTGAAGGGCGTGCTGATCCTGCTGGTGCTGCCGGGCATCGCCACGTTCGTCACCGGGCTCGTCCCGGCGGTGCGGCTGCTGGAGGGCGCCGCGGCCAAGGAGCTGATCGGCGGCGGCCTGGCCGCGCTGCCGGTCGGCGCGGCCCGCTCCTGGGAGAGCCGCGCCCGCGCGGGCGCCTGGTTCGCGCTGCACCTGCACGCCGGCGTGGTGATCAGCGCGCTCAGCCTGGCCGTGCCGCCGTTCGCGGTCGTCACCGCGCTGTCGCCGGTGGTGGACTGGGGCCGGGGCGTGCTGTGGCTGGACGCGCGCCGCTGGGGCCCCTGGGAGTGGCTGGCGGTGCCGGTCGGGGTGGGCTCGCTCGCCGCGACCCTCGCCGTCATCGCCGGGACGGGCACGCTGCTGGCCTGGCTCGCGCCGCGCTTCCTCGGCCCGACCGCCGCCGAGCGGCTGGCCGACCTGGAGGCGCGGGCGGTCCGGCTCGCCGAGCGCAACCGGCTGGCCCGCGAGCTGCACGACTCGGTCGGGCACGCGCTCAGCGTCGTCACGCTCCAGGCGGGCGCGGCGGGCCGGGTGCTGGACAGCGACCCGGCGTTCGCCCGCGAGGCCCTGTCGGCGATCGAGGAGTCGGCCCGCGCGGCGCTGGAGGACCTGGACCACGTGCTCGGGCTGCTGCGCGAGGACGCCTCCCGCACCGCCCCGCAGCCGACCCTGGCCGACCTGGACCGGCTGCTGGAGCAGACCCGCATCGCCGGGGTGGCGCTGGACGCCGCGGTGGACCCCGGCGTCGCGCACGTGCCCGCCGCGGTGTCGCGGGAGGCCTACCGGATCGTCCAGGAGAGCCTCACCAACGCGCTGAAGCACGCCGGGAAGGTCCCGGTGCGGCTGCGGATCGCGGTGGCGGGCGAGCGGCTGGAGATCGAGGTGAGCAACCCCCTGGCGGGCGCGCGGACCGGGCCGCGCCCCGGCGGCGGCCGGGGCCTCGGCGGCATCCGGGAACGGGTCACGGTGCTGCGCGGCGAGCTCGCCGCGGGCCCGGACGGCGACGACTGGCGCGTCGGGGTGACCCTGCCAGTAGGGTCCGGTTCATGACGATCAAGGTGCTGCTGGTGGACGACGAGCGGCTGATCCGGGCCGGGCTCGCGGCGATCATCAACGCCGAGGAGGGGATGGCGGTCGCCGGCGAGGCGGCCGACGGCTCGGAGGTCCCCGGCCAGGTGTCGCGGCTGCGGCCGGACGTGGTGCTGATGGACGTGCGGATGCCGCAGCTGGACGGCATCCAGGCGACCCGGCGCCTGCTGGAGACGATGGCCGAGCCGCCCCGGATCATCGTCGTCACCACCTTCGAGAACGACGAGTACGTCTACGACGCGCTGAAGGCGGGCGCCAGCGGGTTCCTGCTGAAGCGCGCCCGGCCCGAGGAGATCGTGCAGGCGATCCGGCTGGTCGCCGGCGGCGACAGCCTGCTGTTCCCGGCGGCGATCCGGGCGCTGGCCGCCGAGCACGGCGACGCCGGCCGCCCGGCCGGGGCGCGCTGGCACGAGCGGCTCACCGAGCGCGAGGCCGACGTGCTGCGGCTGATGGCCAAGGGGCAGTCCAACGCCGAGATCGCCGCCGCGCTGTTCGTCAGCCCGCAGACGGTCAAGACGCACGTCGGCAACGTGCTCGGCAAGCTGCAGGCGCGCGACCGCACGCAGGCGGTCATCTTCGCCTACGAGACGGGGTTCATCACCCCCGGCTGACATAAGCGGGTACTTGCGCCCGGAGTTCCGAACGCGATTCTATGTGGGTTACCTGCACGGATCCTCCGGAAGGACGACGATGGGCGCGACGTCTCCGCAGCTGACCCTCGACTACCCCGACGTGCCGGTGGGCGCGATCCTGACCGGGGCGGCGCACCGGTGGGGCGACCGGACCGCGCTGCACTACATGGGCCGCGACATCTCCTACACCGAGCTCGCCGCCGAGGCCGCCCGGTTCGCAGGCGGGCTCCTCGCGCGCGGCATCGGCCGCGGCGACGTGGTCGCGCTGCACCTGCCGAACGTCCCCGAGTTCGCGATCGCCTACTACGGGACGCTGCTGGCGGGCGCCACGTTCTCGCCGTGCAACCCGCTGCTGCCGCCCGACGACCTGGCCTTCCAGCTGGCCGACTGCGGCGCCGTCGCGGTGGTGACGCTGGACCTGGTCGCGGCGTCGGTGGCGGCGGCGCTGGACCGCACCAAGGTGCGCACCGTCGTGCTGGCGGGGGCGCTCGGCCCGGCCGACCCCGCGCAGGTCTGCGACGGCGCGTTCGCGGCCTGCGGCGTGGCGTTCGGTGAGATCGGCGCGGGGCAGCCCGCCGAGCCGCCCGCGGTGGAGATCGACACGCGGCGCGACCTGGCGCACATCGCCTACACCGGCGGCACCACCGGCCGGTCCAAGGGCGTGATGCTGCCGCACCGCAACGTCGTGGTGAACGTGCTGCAGTTCGCCTGCGCGGGGGCGGGGGCCGTCCCGGCGGCGGACGAGCACGGCCTGCGCGTCGAGACGGCCCCGGACGACCCCGACTACCCGGTGCCGCTCGGCGAGGGCGTGCTGGTCAACGTCGCGCCCTGGTTCCACGCGATGGGCACCGTCGGCTACCTCAGCAACCTGCTGATCGCCGGCACCAAGGTCATCGTGCATCCGCGGCTGGACGTGCCCGCGTTCCTGGACGACATGGAGCGGTTCGGCGCGACCGCGCTCGGCGGCGCGCCCGCCCTGTTCTCGGCGCTGCTGGCCGACCCCTCGTTCGCCGGGCGCGACCTGTCGTCGGTGCAGGCCGTCCGCTCGGGCGCCGCGCCGCTGTCGCACGAGATGATCGCGCGGCTGAGGGAGGCGTTCCCGGCCGCGGTGGTCGTGGAGGCCTACGGGCTCACCGAGGTCACCATGGGCGCCACCGCGAACCCGGCCGCGCTGTCGGGCGTCCGCAAGATCGGCACGGTCGGCCCGCCGGTCGCCGACACGCGGGTCAAGGTCGTGGCGGTGGACGAGCCGGCGGTGACCGACGCCACCCCCGGCCTGCCCGCAGGCCAGGAGGGCGAGGTCTGCATCAAGGGCCCGCAGGTGATGACCGGCTACCTGAACCGGCCCGAGGAGACCGCCGCGGTGCTGGGCGCGGACGGGTGGCTGCGCACCGGCGACATCGGCGCGCTGGACGAGGACGGCTACCTGGCCATCGTCGACCGCAAGAAGGACATGCTGCTCTACAAGGGCTACAACGTGTACCCGCGCGAGCTGGAGGAGAAGCTGTTCGCCCACCCCGCCGTCGCGAACGCCGCCGTGGTCGGCCGCCCCGACGCGACCGCCGGGGAGCTGCCGACCGCGTTCGTGGTGCGGTCGGGCGAGGTGGGCGAGGACGAGCTGATCGAGTACGTCAACGCGCAGGTCGTGCACTACAAGCGGCTGCGCGAGGTCCGTTTCGTCGACGAGATCCCGGTCTCGGCGGCCGGCAAGATCCTCAAGCGGGAGCTGCGCGACCGCCTCTGACCGCTAACCGCCGGGCAGTTCGCCGAGGGTGACGGTCACGGTGCGCCGCCCGCCGTCCGACTGCAGGTCGACCTTGGCCTGGTCGCCCGGCTTCAGCGTGGCGAGCACCTCGGCGAGCGCGGTCTGGTTCGGCGTCGGCGTCCCGTTCACCGCCATGATCAGGTCGCCGGGCCTGACCCCGGCCTTGGCGGCGCCGCCGCCGGCCGCCACGTCGACGACCACGACCGCGCTCTGCCGCCCGCTCTGCGGGTCGACCAGCGTGCGGACGGTGACGCCGAGCGCGGCCCGCCCGGTGTTGCCGACCTTGCCGCTCCGGATCAGCTGCGGCGCGATCGCCTTCACCGTGTTGCTCGGCGTGGCGAAGCCGATCCCGACCGCGGCGCCGCCCATCTGCGGGTCCGAGGCGGCGGCGGTCGGGATGCCGATGACCTCGCCGCTCAGCGTCACCAGCGCGCCGCCGCTGTTGCCGGGGTTGATCGCGGCGCTGGTCTGGATGGCGTTGCCGATGGTGGCGCCGGGGAAGGCGCCCTCGCGCTTGGTGGACACCGTGCGGTTCAGCGCCGAGACGATGCCGTTGGTGACGCTGCCGGCCAGGCCGAGCGGGTTGCCCATGGCGAGCACGATCTGCCCGACCCGGGCCTGGCCCGAGTCGCCGAACCGGGCCGGCCGCAGACCGCCGCCCTGCACCTTGACCACGGCGAGGTCGTCGGCCGCGAACGCGCCGACCAAGGACGCCTTCAGCGGCGACCCGCCGCTGGCCGCGGTCACCTCGATCCGCCGGGCGCCCGCCACCACGTGCGCGTTGGTGACGATGTCGCCCTTGTCGTCGTAGACCACGCCCGACCCCTCGCCCTGGTCGGTGGCGATCCGCACCACCGAGGGCAGCACGTCGTTGACGATCTTCTCGTACTGCTGTTCGAGCTGCCCGGCGGGCTGCCCGCCGGCCGGGGGCGCCGCCGGCGCGGGGGAGGCCGCCTTGCCGTCCCCGCCGCAGCCGGCGAGCAGCAGCGCGCCCGCGAGGGCGAGGGCGCCCGGCCAGGTGCCGCCCCGGCTCCCGATGTCCCTGGTCCCGATCTTCACGAAGGCCCACCTCCACCGGGTTCCTGCCCGCCCGGCGCGGTTCGTGACCGCCGCTCCGCGATCTTGAATCCGGCCGGGGCCGCCCTTTAACCCGACCCCGATCCTCAATCCCGGCTTACACCTCGTTTACCTGCGGTTCGTTAGAAATGAGGCACAGAGGAACAGCCCATCCGATCGGGGGATCAATGGACGCAGCCACTCTGTCCGAACTGCGCAAGCCGCGGGCCTACCCCGCGGTCTCGGTGCTCATGCCGACGTCCCGCCGCCCGCCCGAGAACCAGCAGGATCCGATCCGGCTGCGCAACCTGCTGACGGAGGTGCGCCGCCGGCTCCACGAGGACACCAGGGTCACCGACGACATCGCCGAGCGGATGTACCGCACCCTGGAGGAGGCCAGCCAGCAGCTCGACCTGCGCCGCGAGGCCGAGGACGGCCTGGTGCTGTTCGCCGGCCCCGACGGGGAGCACCACGTCTTCACCATCGACCAGAGCGTCGACGAGCGGGTGATCGTCGACACCAGTTTCGCCACCCGCGACCTCGTCGCCGCCTACACCCGCTCGCGCAGCTCCAAGTACTGGCTGCTGGTGCTGACCGAGCAGTGCACCCGGCTGATGGACGTGCAGGGGGAGGAGATCACCGAGCACGCCGGCGCGGGCTTCCCGGTGCGGCCCCTGCGGCTGGACGAGAAGTTCGGCAACCGGTCCGCGCCCGGCGGCTCGCCGAACAAGGACGAGCCGCAGCGCCAGCTGGTCCGCAAGGCCGTCAGCGCGCTGGACAAGGTGCTCGCCCACGACCGCCGGCCGGTCATCGTGGCCGCGGTCACCCGCCACCAGGCGCTCTTCGACGAGTACGCCGCGCCGCAGACGACCGTGGCCGGCCGCATCGACGGCAGCTACGACGAGGCGCCGCCCGCGGTGCTCGCCGACCTGGCCCGGCCGGTGCGCGCCGCCTACGAGGACCTGCGCGAGGTCGCCGTCCTCACCGAGCTGGAGGCCGCCCGCGGCCTGGACCGCTACGCGGCCGGCCTGCCCGACGTCATGCGGATGGTGGAGGAGGGCCGCGGCGAGCACCTGGTCGTCGAGCGCGGCTACTACGCCTCCGCGGTGAAGACGGACGGCGGGGAGTTCGTCCCGGTCGACGGGAGGCCCGGCGCGCTGCGCGGCGCCGACGTGGTGGACGACGCGGTGGACAACGTCATCGAGTCCGCGCTGGAGTACGGCGGCGAGGTCACCTTCGTCTCCGACGGCTTCCTGGTCGACCACGGCCGGATCGCCCTGGTACTGCGCTTCTGAGCGCCGCATGCGCGAGGCCCCGGGTCCACGCCCCCCGGGGCCTCGTCCCGTTCCGGGCGGTTCAGCCCTTGGTCAGCCAGCGGGCGCCGACGTCGCCGAGCACCGAGCGGACCGCCAGGATCGCCACGCCGAGGCTGAGCAGCGGCGCGACCACCCAGCGCTCGACCTTGCCGTCGGTGCGCGGGATGACCGGCACCTCCATCCGCCAGGGGATCGGCCAGAGCACCGGGCAGCCGCGCGGGGTGAGGCAGTCGCCGATCACGTGCGCGACGCAGCCGAGGAAGACCGCGAAGCCCACGAAGGTCATGTCCAGGTCGTGCATCAGGTAGACCGCGATGGCCGCCAGCACGCAGTCGGCGATCGCCGACTGGGGCTCCTTGCCCTCGAAGTCCAGGCCGACGCCGCGCAGGCCGAACCCGACGATGACGAACAGCGCCGCCCACCAGCCGTAGACGTAGTTCGTGGCGAGCCAGTCCATCGCCCAGCCCATCCCGGCGGCGAACAGCAGCGAGTGCGTCGCGTGCCGGTGCCCGCCGGAGATCTTCCCGACGTACTTGCAGAAGACGTTGGTGATGGGGCCGAAGGTGTTGGCGATGCGGCCGTTGTGGTGGTCCACGTCCGGCAGCAGCGCGGCGCCCGCGCACACCACGGCCCCGGCCAGCAGCTGCTTGGCGTCCAGGTGCAGGGCGTGCTCGCCGAGCAGCCGGTCCTGGCTGAGCAGCGGCATCGCGCCGAGCCAGAGCAGCGCCCCGCTGAGCGCGTGCGTCTTCCCCATCATCGCGCCGGTTCCCCCGCAATCGTCCGGTGTCCCGACCCGCAGGTTAGCCCGCTAAAGATCGTTATCGCGGGCGGCACGCCGTAGGGGCGGTTCGTCCGGTTGGACGGGGCGGTGCGCGGCGCGGTTCCGGGTCAGCCGGCGTGCGCGGCGCGCGCCGCCAGGACCGCGTGCACGTTCCGCTCGGCCCACTCGGTGACGGACCGGATCGGCGCGTGCAGCGACTGCCCGAGCGGGGTCAGCGTGTACTCCACCCGGGGCGGGACCTCGGCGAACACCTCGCGGGTGAGCAGGCCGTCGTGTTCCATCGCCCGCAGGGTCTGGGTAAGGACCTTGGGGGTGACGCCGCCGATCGCGTCGCGCAGCTCGGTGAAGCGCCGGGGGCCCTCGCGCAGGGAGAGCACCACCAGGACCGACCACTTGTCGCCGATGCGGTCGAGGATCAGCCGGGTGGGGCAGTTCGGATCGAAAGCGTCGCCGTTCTCCATAGTTTCCAGAAGATATCAAGGGCACATTGAAGTAACCAGTATCCGATGGATACCGTCAAGCCCGTCACCATGAGCACGGAGGTCCAGACCATGAAGATCCTGCTGATCGGCGCCACCGGGATGATCGGCTCCCGCGTCGCCGCCGAGGCCCGCGCCCGCGGCATCGAGGTCACCGGCACCACCCGCGGCGGCGCCGCGGGGACCGAGCGGCTGGACGCCGCGGACGCCGCCGGCGTCGCCGCGCTGGCCGCGGGCAAGGACGCCGTCGTCCTCGCCGTCTCGCCGCCGCGCGACGGCTCGCCCACCGTCGCGCCGCTGCTCGCCGCCGGCGAGGGCGTCATCGCGGGCGCGCGCGAGGCCGGCGTCCGCCGCGTCGTCGTGGTCGGCGGCGCGGGCAGCCTGGAGGCCGCGCCCGGCGTCCGCCTGGTCGACACCCCGGACTTCCCCGAGATGTACAAGCAGGAGGCGCTCGCCCAGGGCGAGCTGCTCGGCCTGTTCCGGGAGAAGGCCGGCGACCTGGACTGGACCTACATCTCCCCGGCCGCGGCGATCGAGCCGGGCGAGCGCACCGGGCACTACCGGGTGGGCGGCGACCAGGTGCTCGCCGACGACAAGGGGACCAGCTTCATCACCGCCGAGGACTACGCCGTCGCGCTGGTGGACGAGCTGGAGAAGGGCCAGGCGGTGGGGCGCCGCATCACCGTCGCCTACTAGCGGGGGACGTCAGCGGATGAACACCGCGTAGTCCGCGACGTCCCCGGTGATCGCGGGAGGGAGCCCGGCGAGCGCCGACAGCTCCTCGGCGGACATGAACCCGCCGGCCTCCTCCCGCACCCGCTCGATCCGCCCGGCCAGCTCCCGGGTGACGCCCGGCAGCAGCGTCAGCACCTCGGCCGGGGCGTGGTTGACGTCGATCAGCCCGCCGTCCTTGTACTGGCGCGGCAGGTCCGGGCGGCCGATCCGCAGCTCCCGGGCGAGGCCGGGGTCGCTCGCGGCGAGGGCCCGCGCCTTCTGTCGCAGCAGCCGCTGCTGGCGGACGCGCTCCACCACCGCGTCGTTGCCGATGCCGGCCAGGCCGTCGGGGTCGAACACCCGGCGCCGGATCAGGAACGCGTGCCCGCAGCCCACCACCGCCAGCGCGAACATCAGCGCCCCGGCGGCGCTCTGCGACCCGTCGTCGCCGGAGGCGTCCGGCAGCATCGTCATCAGCAGCGCGAACACCGCGATGTAGGCGGCCGAGGACACCAGCAGGTGCACCGAGCGCCGCCACAGCGCCGCCGCCCCGAAGACGAACGGGGTGGCGAAGCCGAGGCTGAGGAACGGCAGCGCCGCCCAGGTCACGCTGAGCGCCGCGCGGCCTGGCGGCATGCTGTCGGAGGGGACACGAGGCTCGTACGGCGCCGGCACGTTCATCGGAGGCGACTCCCGCGGGGTGTGCTCTGTGACGAGGCGTTCCCGGAACGCTCAGGGCAGTGTCAGGATCTCATGGCCGTCATCGGTCACCAGGAGCGTGTGCTCGAACTGCGCGGTGCGCCTGCGGTCCTTGGTGACCACGGTCCAGCCGTCGTCCCACATGTCGTAGTCGAAGGACCCGAGCGTCAGCATCGGCTCGATGGTGAACGTCATGCCCGGCTGCATGACCGTCGTCGCGGACGGGTCGTCGTAGTGCGGAACGACCAGGCCGGAGTGGAACGTGGTGCCGATCCCGTGGCCGGTGAAGTCGCGCACCACCCCGTAGCCGAACCGCTTGGCGTAGGACTCGATCACCCGGCCGATCACGTTCAGCGCGCGCCCGGGGCGGACGGCGCGGATGCCGCGCATCATCGCCTCCTGGGTGCGCTCGACCAGCAGCCGCGACTCCTCGTCGACGTCGCCGCACAGGAATGTGGCGTCGGTGTCACCGTGCACGCCGTCGACGAACGCGGTGATGTCGATGTTGATGATGTCGCCGTCGCGCAGCACCGTGGTGTCGGGGATGCCGTGGCAGATCACCTCGTTGACCGAGGTGCACAGCGACTTGGGGTACCCGCGGTAGCCGAGGGTGGAGGGGTAGGCGTTGTGCGCGAGCAGGAACTCGTGCCCGATGACGTCCAGCTCGTCGGTGGTGATCCCGGGCCGGACGTGCCTGCCGACCTCCTGCAGCGCCTGCGCGGCGATCTTGCCGGCCACCCGCATCCTCTCGATGATCTCGGGGGACTTGACGTCCGGCTCGCCGGTCTTCGGCCGCTTCTTGCCCACGTACTCCGGGCGCGGGATGTGCGCCGGAACCTTGCGCATGGGCGATACCTGTCCTGGCCGGAGAAGCTCGGTCGTCATGGTGTGGAGTGTAGTCAGCCGGATCGGGGCACGATCCGGGGCGGCGACAAGATCGGAGAAATGTGATGAGCGAGAACGACGGCGACTGGTGGTTCTGCCTGACCCACATGAAGGTCGAGCACGGCCCCGGGTGCCCCGACAAGGACCGAATGGGCCCCTACCCCTCGGAGTCGGCGGCGGCGGGCGCGCTGGAGCTGGCCCGGCAGCGCAACGAGGCGTGGCGCAAGCAGGACGACGACGACTGACCGCTAGTCGAGGGTGGGGCCGCTGACGGCGTCCAGCAGCCTGGCCAGCCGGTCGCGCAGCCCGGGCCGGCGCCGCGCGGCCGGCACCACGGGCCGCTGCCCCGCCGCCGCGCTGACCAGGTGCTGGGCGCCGTCGAAGGACACCAGCGCGTCGTCCGGCGGCACCGTGAGCGTCTCGTGCGCGAGGCCGCGCAGCTCGCGGTCGCCGCCGTCCAGCGACAGGATCACCGCGCCGGTGCGGCGGGCGTCGTCGACCCGCTCCAGCAGCGGGACGGGCGCCTCCCGCTCGGCGACCACGAACAGCGTCTCGCCGCGCCGCGCCGCCTCCAGCCGCTCCAGGCCGACGGCCAGGTGCGGCGGGGCGCCGGGCGGGGGCGACCAGCGCACCAGGGTGGGCGCGAGGCCGGGCAGCCGGGCGAGCCGGCTCTCGTCGTCCAGGTGGGCGGCCAGGTGCCAGGGCTCCTCGGCGGGCGTGCCGACCAGCATCAGCCCGCCCGGGGTGCGCGTCGACATCCGCAGCGCCCGCCCGAACTCCTCGGTGCGCTCCAGCCAGCCGGTGGCCGACAGCACCTCGCGCAGCATCGTGACCTGTTCGGCGTCCACGGCTCTCATGGTGCCGTACCGGCCGCCCGGGGCAGGTGGTTTCGCCCCGATGACCACCTGGCAGACTCGGCGCTATGACTGAGCAGCAGAAGAGCCCGCACGACCTGCCCGATGTGAGCGGTCTGACCATCGGCATCCTCGGCGGCACCGGCGACCAGGGCAAGGGCCTGGCGCGCCGGTTCGCGCTGGCCGGCCACCAGGTGGTCATCGGCTCCCGCAAGGCCGAGCGGGCGCAGGAGGCCGCCGACGACCTCGGCGCGGACCTGCCGGTGCGCGGCGCGGCCAACGCCGAGGCCGCCGGGCAGGCCGACGTGGTGATCGTCGCGGTGCCGTGGGAGGGGCACAGGGCGACGCTGGAGTCGGTGCGCGCCGAGCTGGCCGGGAAGATCGTGGTGGACTGCGTGAACCCGCTCGGCTTCGAGAAGGGCAAGGGCGCGTACGCGCTGCCGGTGGAGGAGGGCAGCGCCGCCGAGCAGGCCGCCGCCGTGCTCCCCGACAGCCGGGTGGTCGCGGCGTTCCACCACGTGTCGGCCAAGCTGCTCCTGGACCCCGGGGTCGGCGAGATGGAGCTGGACGTGCTGGTGCTCGGCAACGACCGCGAGGCCACCGACACCGTGCAGGCGCTCGCCGCCCGCATCCCCGGCATGCGCGGCGTCTGGGGCGGCCGGCTGCACAACGCCCACCAGATCGAGGCGTTCACCGCCAACCTGATCTCCATCAACCGGCGCTACAAGGCGCACGCGGGCCTGCGCATCACCGACGTCTGATCCCGGCCTCCGGAGCGGGCCGCCCCCCGCCCGCTCCGCCCGGCACGGCGGTACCGGTTAAGGCGATACTGACGGGAGCGGTAGTCGACTTCCGCGCGTCCAAGTGCTGACGTGGGGGAGTAGGTGGGCGGACCCGGGCGCCGATCCCGGCCTGCGGAGGCCCTTTTGCGGTCTTCCAGGCGCCCTGACCCCGATGCGGCCTATGATCGGGCCGGGACAGGGCAGGTGAACATGAGACAGAACCGCTCGGCGGATCCGTGGAGCACGTTCCTCGCACCCACCGACAGAGAGGGCGCGGCCCGCTCGCAGGCCGCGCGGGAGTCGGGGATGCCGCCGTCGTTCCTGCCGCACCCGGCCGGCCCCGACCCGGCGGACGCCTGTCGCAAGGTGCTGGACCAGCTCGCCTCCGCGCACGGCCCGCAGACCTTCGACCAGATCCGCTACGGCACCGGCCTCGGCCTGCTGGAGATCGCCGAGGCGGTCGAGCTGCTGCGCGACCGGGGCCTGGTCAGCGTGGAGTCCGGCACCGAGGAGGCGGTCCGCCTGACGGCGGGCGGGTCGGCTGGATGACCGGTTACCTCGTCACGGTCTCGCTGGCCTGCCTGGTCGGGGTCGCCGAGCTGGTCAGCCGCTACCGGGACCGCCCGATGACGCTGGTGCGGGTGCCGAGCACCTGGGCGTACGTGCTGATCAACGGCGCCGCCGGGGCCGGCTCGCTGCTGATCCTGCACACCTTCGGCTGGAAGTTCGGCGTGAAGTCGCCGGATGTGGCCGGCGCCACCCAGATCCTGGTCGCCAGCCTCGGCTCGATGATGGTCTTCCGCAGCGCGGTGTTCACCGTCCGCGTCGGCGACGAGGACGTGGCGGTCGGGCCGAGCACGCTGCTCACCTCACTGCTCTCCGCCGCCGACCGCGGCGTGGACCGGATGCAGGCCAAGACCCGCGCCGCCGAGGCCGGGCAGATCATGCGCGAGGTCTCGTTCGCCGAGGCCAAGCTGGCGCTGCCGACCTACTGCCTCGGGCTGCTGCAGAACGTGCCGGCCGAGGACCAGGCCGCGCTGCGCACCGCGGTGGAGGCGCTCGCGGGCAGTGACATGACCGACCGGCAGCGGGCGCTGAACCTGGGGCTGCTGCTGATGAACGTGGCGGGCCCGGACGTGCTGCGCGCGGCCGTGGACACCATGCGCGAGGAGATCACCCCCGAACGCGAGACGCCCGCGCTCGCCTGAGCGCGGGCGTCCGTCCCCTGGCGGGCGGGGATGCCGGGTGCTAGTGGTAGGAGTGCTCGGGGGCGGGGAAGGCGCCGCCGACGACCTCGTCGGCGTAGGAGCGGGCCGCGTCGCCGAGGATCGTCTGCAGGTCGGCGTACTTCTTGACGAACTTGGCGGTGTGCGGGGTGAGCCCGGCCATGTCCTGCCAGACCAGCACCTGCGCGTCGGTGCCGTCGCCGGCGCCGATGCCGATGGTCGGGATGGACAGCGACGCGGTGACCCGCGCGGCCAGGTCCTCGGGCACGCACTCCAGCACGACGGCGAACGCGCCGGCGGCCTCCAGCGCCTTGGCGTCGGCCATCAGCTCGTCGCCGGCCTGGCCGCGGCCCTGCACCCGGTAGCCGCCGAAGACGTTGACCGACTGCGGGGTGAGGCCGAGGTGGCCCATCACCGGGATGCCGGCGGCGACCATCGCCTCGGCCTGCGGCAGCACCCGGCGGCCGCCCTCCAGCTTGACCGCGTGCGCGCCGGTCTCCTTCAGGAACCGGGTCGCGGTGGCCAGGCCCTCGGCGACGCCGGTCTGGTAGGAGCCGAACGGCAGGTCGGCGACGACCATCGCGCGCTTGGAGCCGCGCACGACGGCGGCGGTGAGCGGGATGAGGTCCTCGACGGTGACCGGGATGGTGGAGTCGTAGCCGTAGACGACCATGGCGGCCGAGTCGCCGACGAGCAGGACCGGGATGCCGGCCTCGTCGAACACCCGCGCGGTGAGGGCGTCGTAGGCGGTCAGCATCGGCCACTTCTCGTGCCGCTCCTTGGCCGCGGCGATGTCGCGTACGGTGACCCTTCGCCCGCTCTGGCCGCCGTACAGGGCGGTCGGCTGTGCGGACGCAGCAGAAGAAGACATGAGTTACCTCCGGTCTTGAGGCGCCACGGTGGCGTACCCAGACCTGTTCGATCGTGCCACTTCCACAACGATTCGGGTACCCCCGACATTCCGGGATCTCGAACCGGCGGCCCGGCGCGCTATCGAAACGATACGGTTGCGTATCGCTAGGAAGGGGCGTACCTTCGATACGGAACGAACTCGTATCGATTCTTCTTCCCGATGTACCGAAACTCCCCCCGAAGGACTTCCTTGGATCCGCAGACCGTCCAACGCCGCCGCTGGGCCATCCTCGGCGTGCTGACGCTCAGCCTGCTGGTGGTGGTGCTCGACAACACCATCCTCAACGTCGCGCTGAAGACCATCGCCGACCCGCACAAGGGCCTCGGCGCCACCCAGGGCCAGCTCGAATGGTCCATCAACTCCTACACGCTCGTCTTCGCCGGCCTGCTGTTCACCTTCGGCGTGATCGGCGACCGGCTCGGCCGCAAGCGGGTGCTCGTCGGCGGCATGCTGGTGTTCGGCGTCGCCTCGCTGGCCTCGGCCTACGCGCAGTCGCCCGAGCAGCTGATCTGGGCGCGCGCCCTGATGGGCCTCGGCGGCGCCGCGGTGATGCCGCAGACCCTGTCGATCATCACCAACGTGTTCGAGCCCGCCGAGCGGGCCCGCGCCATCGGCATCTGGGCCGGCGCGGTCGGCCTCGCCGTGGCGATCGGCCCGGTCACCGGCGGCCTGCTGCTGGCGCACTTCTGGTGGGGCTCGGTCTTCCTGATCAACGTCCCGATCATCGTGGTGTCGGCGCTGCTCATGGCCTTCCTGGTGCCCGAGTCGCGCAACCCGCTCCCCGGCCGCCTGGACCCGCTCGGCGTGCTGCTGTCGATCGTCGGCCTGGTCGCCCTGTCCTACGGCATCATCCAGGGCGGCGACAAGGGCGCGTGGCTGACGCCCGCGGTGCTCGGCCCGATCCTGGCCGGCGCGGCCGTGCTCGCGCTGTTCGTCTGGCACGAGGCGCGCACCCCCGACCCCGCGTTCGACGTCAAGCTGTTCCGCGACCCGCGCATGTCGGTCGCCGTCGCCGCGATCGCGCTCTGCTTCTTCGCCGCCTCCGGCGTGTTCTTCTTCTCCGCCTTCTACATGCAGTCGGTCCGCGGCCTGTCGCCGCTGGAGTCGGGCGCGATGGTGCTGCCGTTCGCGGCGGCGCAGCTGTTCTTCTCCCCGCGCAGCGCCGCGATGGTGCGCCGGTTCGGCGCCAAGGCGGTGTGCGCCGTCGGCCTCGCGCTCGTCGGCGTCGCGCTCGGCGGGTTCATGACGGTCGGCGCCCACACCCCGCTGTGGGTGCTCGGGGTGGTCTTCTTCGTCCAGGGCACCGGGATGGCCAACGTCATGCCGCCGGTGACCGAGTCGGTGATGTCGGCGCTGCCCCGCGAGAAGGCGGGTGCCGGGTCGGCCATCAACAACACCGCCCGCCAGGTCGCGGTCGCGATGGGCGTGGCCGTGCTCGGCTCGGTCGTCGCCTCGGTCTACCGCGGCGACCTGCACGACCGGCTCGCCGAGCTGCCGCCCGCCGCGCGGGAGGCGGCCGGCCAGTCCATCGCCGGCGCGCACGCGGTCGCCGACCGGATGGGGGCGGCCGGGACGAGCCTCGCCGAACCCGCCAACGCCGCGTTCGTGCACGCGATGCACGTCTCGTCGCTCGTCGCGATGATCATCGCCTTCGCCGGCGCGCTGGTCGTGCTGCGCTGGATGCCGGGGCGGCAGGAGCGGGACGACGCGCCCGCGGCGACGCCCACGCCGGAGCAGGAACCGGCCGGGGTGTGACTATAAAGTGAACCCGCTATGACCGATTCGATGACCACCCGCCCGCCGGGCCGCCCGCGCAGCGAGCGCGCCGAGAAGGCGATCGTCGACGCCACCCTCGAGCTGCTGGCCGAGGAGACGGGGGTGGCCGGGGTCTCCATCGAGGCCGTGGCCACCCGGGCGGGGGTCGGCAAGACCACGATCTACCGCCGCTGGCCCAACAAGGAGGCGCTGATCGTGGGGGCGCTGGCGACGGCCAAGGCGCCGGTGCCGCCGCCGGTCGGCGCGTCCGCGCGCGAGGACCTGCTCATGGTGGCCCGCGCGCTGGCGGCCGGCCGGCGCGGGCCGCACGGCCGCTGCTTCCACAGCCTGCTCGGCAGCGCCGAGAAGTACCCCGAGCTGTTCGCCCGCTACCGGCAGGACGTCATCGAGCCGCGCCGGGAGATGATGCGGGCGGCGCTGCGCCTCGGGATCGAGCGCGGCGAGCTGCGGCCCGACCTGGACCTGGACGTCACCCTGGCGATGCTCATCGGCGCGTTCGGGATGCCGGCCTCCCAGGAGGCGCTGCCGCCGGACTATCCCGAGCGGGTCGTGGACGCGCTGCTCCGCGGAATCGCCCTTTAAGGATCATCTTCACCATTTCGGTCCAGTAAGCGTGATCTTCTCCCCGGGATCACGCCTCATGCCCCATACTGGCGCAGGGGAGTGGTATGACGACCGGTCTGGAGCGCGTCAGGTGAGATCCGTGATGGCGCCGCGTGGCGATGCGCCCGCCAACGATTCCGCTTCTCGTACGCTCGTGCTGGGCATCGACGGCGGGCGCCGGATCGTGCAGTGCGGCCCGAACGCCCCGGCCGTCCTCGGCCACGACGCGGCGGCCCTCATCGGCCGCCCCGCCGCCGACCTGGTCGGCGAGGAGGCCAAGGCCGACCTGGAGGCGCTGCTGGAGGCGGTCGGCGCGGGCCAGGAGCGCACCGGCATGCTGACCGTGCGGCGCGGCGACGGCGCCACCACCGACGCCGTGGTCACCGCCCAGCCCATGGTCGGCGACCCCGGCGAGCGGCCCGCCGGGCTGCTGTTCGTCCGGGTGGCGCTGCCGCCGAGCGAGCGCTACCAGGACCCGGCGCTGATGCGGCGGGCCCTGATGGACGACCCGCTCACCCGGTTCGGCGCGTCCCTGGACCTGGACCAGTCGGCCCGCGAGCTGGTCGAGGTGATCGTCCCGCACTACTGCACCACCGCCTCGGTGATGGTGCTGGAGAGCCTGGTCGCCGCCGACGAGGTGCACGCCGAGTCCGGCTCGGCGGTGCTGCGCCGCCTCGCGGTCACCTCCGACGACAACAACCCCATGTGGACCGCCACCTTCCCGGTCGGCGAGGTCCTCATCTACCCCGAGGGCACCCCCTACCGGCAGGTGCTGGACAGCGCGCGGCCGGTCCACCTGCCGCACGTCGCCGCCGAGACGGCCGGCGACATCGCCGCCCGGTGGCGCCGCGGCCCGGCCGGCGACCTGCTGACCGGCGTGTCGATGGTGCTGCTGCCGCTGATCGCCCGCGACACCCTGCTCGGCTTCATCGCCTGCACCCGGGTGCCGGGGTTCCGTCGCTTCGACGCCTACGACGTCGAGATCGGGATGGAGTTCGCGGCCCGCGCCGCGATCGTCATCGACAACGCCCGGCTGTTCAGCCGCGAGCGCGCCACCGCGCTCACCCTGCAGCGCAGCCTGCTGCCGAACCGGCTGACCGCGCCCTCCACCGTCGAGGTGCGGCACCGCTACCTGCCCGGCAGCAAGCTGGTCGAGGTCGGCGGCGACTGGTACGAGTCGATCGCGCTGCCCGGCGCCCGGGTCGCGCTGATCGTCGGCGACGTCGCCGGGCACGGCGTGCGCGCCGCGGTCACCATGGGCCGGCTGCGCACCGCGCTGCACACCCTGGCCAACCTGGAGCTGCCGCCCGCCGACGCGCTCGGCGTCATGCACGAGCTGATGGTCGAGCTCGGCGAGCAGGAGCCGCACTTCGCCACCTGCGTGTACGCCGTCTACGACGCCACCACCGGCACCCTGGAGATCGCCTCGGCGGGCCATCTGCCGCCGCTGCTGGTCGGCCCGGACGGCGCCAAGGAGTACCTGTCCATCCCGCCCGCGCCGCCGCTCGGGGTGTCGGGCGGCGCCGCGATCGAGAGCCGCGAGTTCACCGTCGAGGACGGCAGCGTCTTCGTCATCTACACCGACGGGCTGGTGGAGAACCGCGGCCGCGACATCGACGACGGCCTGGCGCGGCTGAAGGGCATCTTCGGGCCCGGCACCGCGACCCGCTCGATGGAGGACATGGCCAAGGCCACCCTGGCGGGCGTGTACGCCGACCACCACCGCGACGACATCGCGGTGCTGATCTCCCGGCTGCGCCGGCTGCCCGCCGACCGGTGCGCGTCCTGGTCGCTGCCGACCGACCCGGCCGCGGTCCGCCGCGCCCGCGGCCTGGTCCGCGCCAAGCTCGCCGAGTGGGGCCTGGAGGACCTGGCCTACACCACCGAGCTCCTGGCGTCCGAGCTGATCACCAACGCGCTGCGGTACGCGCCCGGCGGCATCCAGCTGCGGCTGCTGCTGGAGCGCACCCTGGTCTGCGAGGTGCTGGACCGCTCCGCGGCGCTGCCGCGGCTGCGGCACGCCGCCGACGACGAGGAGAACGGCCGCGGCCTGCTGGTGGTGAGCGAGCTGGCCCGCCGCTGGGGCACCCGCCGCACCGCCGCCGGCAAGGTCGTGTGGTGCGAGCAGGTCGTCCCGGGCGTGGACCCCGAGCCCGAGGAGCCGGTCACGTCCTGGCCGGGCGAGGCCCACCACCGCGAGTGACCCGGCGCACGGCAGGGTGAGACACCGGCATAGCGGGCATGCGCCCGCACAGGCACGGCGAAGGAGCCGGTTTTGATCGTTCCACTGCCCCGGCGGATGACGCCGGAAGGGCCCGGCCTGCGGCTCGGCGCCCGGGTGCGCGTCGCGGTGCCGTCGCAGGAGCTGCGCGGCCTGGGGGAGGTCGTCGCGGACCTGCTGGCGCGCGTGCACGGGGTGGACGCGGTCGTCCAGGCCGGCGGCGAGGGAGACCTGGTGCTGGCGCTGGACGCCGCGGCCGGTCCCGGAGAAGGCCATGAGCTGACGGTGAACGAGGACGGCGCCACGGTGCGCGCGTCCTCCGCCGAAGGGCTCTTCCGGGGCGCCACCACCTTCGCGCAGCTGATCGGGCCGGATTCGGTGGTGCCCGGGGTGCGGATCGGCGACGCCCCGGCCCTGGCGTGGCGGGGGCTGTCACTGGACGTGGCGCGGCGGTTCTTCACCGTCGCCCAGGTCAAGAAGGTCGTCGACCTGCTGGCCCTGTACAAGTTCAACGTGCTGCACCTGCACCTCACCGACAGCCAGTCCTGGCGGCTGGAGATCGACGGCTGGCCGCGCCTCACCGACCCGGCGTGCTGGCCCGAGGGCGAGCTCACCGCGGAGGAGGGCGGCCGGCCCTACTACACGCAGGACGACTACCGGGAGATCGTCGCGTACGCGGCCGCCCGGTTCGTCACGATCGTCCCCGAGCTCGACATGCCCGGCCACGTGCTGGCGGCCGTCCGCGCCTACCCCGGGCTGCAGGGCGACCACAAGCCCGCGCATCGGCAGATGGCCTTCCTCGACCCCGGGTCGAAGGAGGCGGTCCGGTTCGTCACCGAGACGCTCGGGCAGCTCGCCGCGCTGACTCCGGGGCCGTACCTGCACCTCGGCGGCGACGAGGCGTTCGGCATGCCGCCCGAGCTGTACGCGCGGTTCGCCGCGCGGGCGCTGGAGATCGCCCGCGGCACCGGGAAGAAGGTCGTCGTCTGGCAGGAGGGCGCGCGGTCCGGCGCGCTGACGCCGCACGAGACGGTGCAGGCGTGGATCGGCCGCGGGGACGAGTTCGACGCCGAGGCCGCCCGCGCGACGGCGCCGCCGGAGTACCTGCCGTTCGTCGACATGATGGCCGAGGCCTTCGCCGAGGCCGGGCGCGACGTCCCGGCGGCCGTCGCCGCCGGCGCGCCGGTGCTCGCCTCGGCCAGCAGCTTCCTGTACCTGGACCGCCGCTACGCCGAGGACTCGCTGCTGGACGGGCAGACCGCCCGGCGGACCGAGGTCGGCTTCGGCTCCTACGAGCCGCGCACGTGCCGGGAGCTGTTCGCCTGGCGGCCGGACGCCATGCCGGAGATCCCGGCCGGCGCCCGGCTCGCCGGCGTGGAGGCCGCGATCTGGTGCGAGACCGTCAAGGACTTCGACGACCTGGCGTTCCTGCTGCTGCCCCGCCTGCCGGGCATCGCGGAGAAGGCGTGGACGTCCGCGGAGACCGGCTGGGACGATTACCGCGGGCGCCTGTCCGCGCATCGCGGCTGGTGGGAGCGCCTCGGCTGGGGCGGCTACTACCGCTCGGCGGAAGTGTTCGGCCCCGCGTAGGCGCGTTCGAACGCCTCCCTGCGCGCGCGCTGCCCGGCGACGTCGGCGACCGGCGCCGACAGCAGCAGGTTCCGCGTGTAGGGGTGCCGCGGCCGGGTCGTCACCTCGGCGGCCTCGCCGGTCTCCACGATCTCGCCATGGTGGATGACGGCGACCCGGTGGCTGATGTACCGGATCACCGCGAGGTCGTGCGAGACGAACAGGTAGGACACCCCCGTCCGCTCCTGGATCTCCAGGAACAGGTCCAGGACGGTCTTGCGGGTGGTGAGGTCCAGCGCCGAGACCGGCTCGTCGCACACGATCAGCTTCGGGCCGATCGCCAGCGCGCGGGCGATCGCGACGCGCTGGCGCTGCCCGCCGGAGAACTCGCGCGGCAGCCGGGAGGCGGCGTCGGCCGGCAGCCCGACGCGCTCCAGCAGGTCGCCGACGCGGCGGCGGGCGCCGGCCCGGCCCTGCCCTTGCGCGCGCAGCGGCTCGGACAGCGTGTCGCCGATGGTCAGGGACGGGTTCAGCGAGGTGTAGGGGTCCTGGAAGACGACCTGGATGTCGCGGCTGAGCAGCCTGCGGCGCCGTCCGGTGGCCCGCTCGATGCGCTCGCCCGCGAAGGTGATGCCGCCGGAGCCCACCGGGACGAGCCCGAGGACGGCCCGGCCGATCGTCGTCTTGCCCGACCCGGACCCGCCGACCAGCCCGAGCGTCTCGCCGCGGCGCACGTTCAGCGACACGCCCTTCAGCACCTCGTTCGGCGCGGCGCGCCATCCCTTGCCGGGGAAGGAGACCCGCAGGTCCTCGATCACCAGCAGGTCGTCGTCCTTCGTCACACCGTCTCCTCTGCCGCAGGCTGCCAGGGCGCGCGGGCCGGCGCGTGGTCCAGCACCGCGCCGAGCAGCCGCCGGGTGTAGGGGTCGCGCGGGTCGCTCAGGACCTGCTCGGCCGTGTCGGTCTCGACGATGCGGCCGTCGTGCATCACGGCCACCCGGTCGCACACGTCCGCGACGACGCCGAGGTCGTGGGTCACCAGCAGGACGCCGAGGCCGCGTTCGCGCTGCAGCCGCCGCAGCAGGCCGAGCACCTCGGCCTGCACCATGACGTCGAGCGCGGTGGTCGGCTCGTCGGCGATGAGCAGCCCGGGGTCGCACGACATCGCCCCGGCGATCAGCACCCGCTGCGCCATGCCGCCGGAGATCTCGTGCGGGTAGGACCCGAACACGCGCTCGGGTTCGGTGATCTCCACCATGCGCAGCAGGTCCAGCGCGCGGCGCCGGGCCTCGGCCCGGGAGATCCCGAGCCGGTGGCGCATCGGCTCCATCAGCTGGGCGCCGACGGTGAAGGAGGGGTCCAGGTTGCTCATCGGCTCCTGCGGGATGTAGGCGACGGCGTTCCCGCGCAGCGCGCGGTGCGCCCGCTCGGGCAGGCCGACGATCTCCAGGCCCTCGACGGTGACGCTGCCCGCGCCGACGTGCCCGCCCTCGGGCAGGATGCCGAGGATCGAGAAGGCCGTCTGGGTCTTGCCCGACCCCGACTCGCCGACCAGCCCGACGATCTCCCCGGCCCGCACGTCCAGGTCCACGCCGTGCACGACCTGCTTGGAACGGCCGTCCGCGAGGGCGTAGGCGACCGTCAGCCCGCGCACCGACAGCAGCCCGGCGCGGCCGGGCTCGCCGCCGGGCGGGGGAGCGGCCTTGGGCGGGCGGGGCCGGCGGCGCGCCGGGGGTGTCCCGCGGTCCTCCAGCGCGTCGCGCAGCGCGGCGGCGAGCAGCACCAGGGACGCGTTGGTCAGGCCGAGCGCCAGCCCCGGCCACACGATCATCCCCGGGGCGCGCTGGATGTTCTTGAACGCCTCGTTCAGCATCGCGCCCCAGGTCGGGGCGGAGCCGCTGCCGATGCCGAGGAACTCCAGCCCGGCCTGCAGGCCGATGGCGATGCCGGCGACCAGGGCGGTCTGGATGATGATGGGGCCGCGCACCACGACGAGCACGTGGCGCGCCACGATCCGGGTGCCGGACAGGCCCGACACCCGCGCGGCGTCCACGTACAGCTCGTTGCGCACGCCGGCGACGATGCCGCGCACCAGCCGGAAGAAGGCGGGCGCGACCAGGAGGCCGAGCACGACCATCAGCACCCATACCGTGGGGCCGAGGATGGCGCGGCAGGCCAGCAGCACCACCATCGCCGGGAGCGCCATGACCAGGTTGACGACCCAGTTCGCGGCGGCGTCGACGCGGCCGCCGCGGTAGCCGGCCAGCAGCCCCGCCGGCACGCCGGCCGCCAGCGCGACCAGCACGGCGAGCACCGCGCCGCCGAGGGTGGCGCGGCCGCCGTACAGCAGCCGGGACGCGATGTCGCGGCCGGCGGAGTCCAGGCCGAGGGGGTGGCCGGGACCGGGCCCGCCGAAGGAGTCGCGCAGGCTCGCCAGGTCGGGGTCCTGCGGGCTGAGCACGGGCGCCAGCAGGACGGCCGCGACGATGACGGCCAGCACGAGCGCCGAGCCGAGCCCGAGCGGGTTGCGCAGGACGCGGCGGGCCGCGCCGGACCGGCGGGCGGCGGCGGGCGGCGGGGTCTCGCTCATACGCTCCTCGCTCTGGGGTTGAGCCAGCCGATCAGGACGTCCACCACGAGGTTGACCGCGACCACCAGGACCACGGTCACCATGACCAGCGCCATGATCACCGGGATGTCGCCGCGGGTGGTGTAGGTGACGGTCATGCTGCCGATGCCGGGCAGCCCGAAGATCTGCTCCACCAGCACCGAGCTGCCGAGCAGCCCGACGAACTGCAGGCTGAGGGTGGTGAGCGCGGGGGCGGCGGCGTTGCGCAGCACGTGCCGGAACAGGATCCGCGACGGGGGCAGCCCGCGGGCGCGCAGCGTGCGGACGTAGTCCTGGCGCAGCACGTCGATCACCGCGCCGCGGACCTGCTGGGACACGCCCGCGACGCCGGCCAGCGACAGCGACAGCACCGGCAGCGTGATCGTGGACAGCCAGCCCGGCACCGACTCGGTGAGTCCGGTGTAGCCGATGGCGGGGAACCAGCCGAGCCGCACCGCGAACACCACCACGATGACCAGGGTGACCAGGAAGCCCGGCAGCGCGTAGCCGGCGACGCCGAGCATCTGCACCAGGCGGTCGGCGGGGCCGCGCCGCACGCCGGCCCACACGCCGAGGAGCAGCGACACCGCGGCGGTGACCAGCAGGACGCCGATCATCAGGCTGGCGGTGACCGGCAGCCGGGTGCCGACGGCCTGCCGCACGTCCTCGCCGGTGAACCAGGAGGTCCCGAGGTCGCCGCGCACCGCGTGCGCCAGCCAGTCCGCGTACCGGGCCGGCACCGGGCGGTCCAGGCCGAGCTCGGCGTTCTTGGCGTCGACCAGGTCCTGGGCGGCGCCGGACCCGAGGAGCTGGCGGCCCACGTCCAGGTGCGGGACCGACAGCAGCAGATAGGACAGGAAGGAGATCACGAACAGGAGCACCGCCCCCGCGGCGAGCCTGCGGGCAACGAAGTTCAGCATGGGCCTCGGCATCCGTTGACGGGCCGGCCGGGAGCGGGCCGCGCGCCCGCTCCCGGCCGGGTCTCACTTGGCGGGGGCGTAGTCGTACAGGGACGGCACGGCCATGCCCGACTGCGGCGTGATCTTCACGGTGCCGTCGGAGACGTGCAGGTAGGACATCCGGTAGAAGGGCACGAACCAGGCGTCCTTCACCAGGTGCTCGTTCAGGGCCCGCAGCTCGGCCTTGGCGCCGCCGGCCTCGGCCGCCTGGATCTTGGGCAGCAGCCCCTTCACGGTGTCGTCGGTGTAGCCGAACATGTTGAAGGCGCCGGGCAGGACGTAGTCGCTGATGGCGAGCCAGTCGGTGGTGGGCTGCCCGAGGTTCATCACCATGGCCGAGTAGCCGCGTTCGGTGAAGATGCGCCGGATCGCGCCGCCGTCGACGTTGTCCCAGGCGACCTTGACGCCGACGGCGCCGAGGTCGGTCTGCAGCGACGAGGCCAGCGCGTCGGGGACGATGGCCGACACGCGCGGCAGCTTCAGCGTGAACCCGCCGGCCTGCCCGGCCTGCTTGAGCAGGTCGCGCGCCTTGGCGGGGTCGTAGGCGTAGTAGCCGTCGAGCTCCTTGACGTAGCCGGCCGCGCCGGTGCCGAAGATCTGGCTGGTGGCCTCGCCGCGTCCCTGGCGGAGCTTGGCGAGCATCGTCTTGCGGTCGATCGCGTAGTTCAGCGCCTGCCGGACGCGGGGGTCGCGCAGCGCGGGGGTGCGGACGCCCGCGCGGTCGAACAGCACCAGGCCCTGGAAGTCGAACTCCTGCTTGGTCTTGACGATCTTGGGGACGGACTCGATCCCGGCCTGCTGGTCGGCGTCCTGGAGGACGGCGGCGTCGATCTGCCCGGTCCGGATGCCGTTGACGATCGCGGTCTCGTTGTCGAAGTAGCTGATGGTGACGGAGTCGTAGGGCAGCTTGGTGCCCCAGTAGTTCTGCGCCCTGCTGTAGACCCACCGGGTGCCGATGGCCGACTTCTTGGCGTCCAGGTCGTAGGGGCCGGTGCCGTCGGGCCTGGTCTTCAGCGGGTCGCCGGGCTTGGCGAACGCCGCCGGGTTGGCCATGAGCCCGGCCGCGTCGCTGAGGTAGAACAGCATCGCCGGGTCGGGCTGGGCCAGCTTCAGCGCCAGGTGGGTCTTGTCGGCCACCGTGATGGCCTTGACGCCCTTCAGTGTCTTGGCCTGGGCGCCGGTCTTCTTGACGAAGCGTTCCATGTTCGCCTTGACGGCGGTCGCGTCGAAGGGGGTGCCGTCGTCGAACTTCACCCCGTCGCGCAGGGTGAGCCTCAACTCGGTGCGGTCGGTGTCGTACTCCCACTTGGTGGCGAGCATCGGGCTGTAGGAGCCGTCCGCCTCGCGCTTGATGAGCGTGTCGTAGACCGCCTGGAAGAACGGCATCGCGCTTCCGTTGGCGTCCGCGGGGTCCAGGCTCTGCGGCAGGGTCAGCGTGGCGATGTTCAGGGCATCGGTCCCGCCCTTGGCGCCGCCCGAGCCGGCGCATCCGGTGAGCACGGCCGCGGCGGCGGCGCCCGCCGCGACGATGGCGGCGCCTCTGCTGGTCTTCTTCATGGATTCACTCCGTCTTGAGAGCAAAACCGCCCTTACGGCGAGATTTCGGCGAGCATACAGAGAAAACTAACCACGTGGTAGGTTTTTGGCGCGGCGTGCGCGGAGGTCCAGGCCGTAGCGTTGGCGGCGGTGCCCGGCCGCGCCCGCGCGCGGCCCCCGGGGCGCCCGGATCCGCCGACCTCGCAGAAAGGCCCGCCCGTGACCGACCCCTCCCCGCGCCGCCCGACCAAGGGGGAGCGCACCCGCTCGCGCATCCTGGACTCGGCGGCCGAGCTGTTCTCCCGGTCGGGCTTCCACGCCGTGTCGCTGCGCGACATCGCCGCGCACGCGGGGCTGACCCACGCCGGCCTGCTGCACCACTTCCCCAGCAAGGAGGCCCTGCTGATCAAGGTGCTGGGCCGCCGGGACCGCCACGACGCGCTGCTGCTGTTCCCGCCCGGCCACGAGCCGCGCGCCGACGAGCTGCTCGACGACATCGTCGGCGTGGTGTCGCGCAACATGCGCACCCCGGGGCTGGTCGGCCTCTACGTGAAGATCTCCGGCGAGGCGGTCAACCCCGAGCACCCGGCGCACGACTACTTCGTCCAGCGCTACCAGGTGCTGCGCGACCGCCTGACCTGGGCGTTCGGGCAGCTGTTCGCCCAGGCGTCCCCGCCGCTGGAGCACGATCCGGCGCTCGCGGCCCGGCAGCTGCTCGGCCTGATGGACGGCCTGCAGACCCAGTGGCTGCTGGAGCCGGACGCGATCGACATGCAGGCCTGCGTCGTGGCGTTCCTGCGGCAGTTCGGCCTCACCGTCCACGTCTCGCCCAAGCCCTTCAAGCTTCCCGCCGAGGGCCGCGGAACCGCGGCCCGGCCGACCGACACCGATCCATCGAACGAGGTGGCGCATGACCCGTCCCGACCAGCAGCCGGCGAATCCTGACCCGTCCCCGGACGCCCTGTCCCTGCAAGAGCGGGCGTCGCTCACCTCCGGCGGCGACACCTGGCACACCACCGCGGTGCCGGGGGTGCGGGCGCTCACCCTCGCCGACGGCCCGCACGGCATCCGCCGCCAGGCCGAGGGGAGCGGCGACGCCCTCGGGCTCGACGTCAGCGTCCCGGCCACCTGCTTCCCGCCCGCGGTCACGCTCGGCTCGTCCTGGGACGCCGGCCTGGCCCGCCGGGTCGGCGCCGCGCTCGCCCGGGAGGCGTCCGCGCTCGGCGCCGACGTCGTCCTCGGCCCCGGCGTCAACATCAAGCGCTCCCCGCTGTGCGGCCGCAACTTCGAGTACTTCTCCGAGGACCCGCACCTGACCGGCGCCATGGGCGCCGCCGTCGTCACCGGGATCCAGTCGCTCGGGATCGGCGCGTGCGTCAAGCACTTCGCGGCGAACAACCAGGAGACCGACCGGATGCGGATCAGCGCGGACGTCGACGAGCGGACGCTGCGCGAGATCTACCTCGCCGCCTTCGAGCACATCGTGCGCACGGCGGACCCGGCCATGGTCATGTGCTCCTACAACAAGATCAACGGTGTGCACGCGTCCCAGAACCGCTGGCTGCTCACCGAGGTGCTGCGCGAGGAGTGGGGCTTCGGCGGCGCGGTGGTCTCCGACTGGGGCGCCGTCAACGACCGGGTGGCCGCGCTCGCCGCCGGGCTCGACCTGGAGATGCCGCCCACCGGCACCGACCAGGAGATCGTCGACGCCGTCCGGTCGGGGCGGCTGGCCGAGGAGGACGTCACCCGGGCCGCCGGACGCGTGATCGCCCTCGCCCGGCGGGCCGGGACGGCGGAGCGGTTCACCGGCTGGGACGTCGACGCCCACCACGAACTCGCCCGCGAGGCCGCCCGCGCGTCGGCGGTCCTGCTGAAGAACGACGGCGACGTCCTGCCGCTGGACCCGCGGGCCGGGCAGCGCGTGGCCGTGATCGGCGAGCTGGCCCGGACCCCGCGCTACCAGGGCCACGGCAGCTCCCACGTCGTCCCCACCCGGCTCGACAACGCCTGGGACGCCCTGACCGGCGGATTCGGCCCCGCCGCCACCCTGGACTTCGCCGCCGGTTACCGGCTGGACGGCGAGCCGGACGCCGGCCTGGCGCAGGAGGCCGTCGCCGCCGCTGAGCGGGCCGACGTCGCGCTGGTCTTCCTCGGCCTGCCCGACCAGGCCGAGTCCGAGGGGTTCGACCGCGCCGGCATCGACCTGCCGGACGTGCAGACCGGCCTGCTGCGCGAGATCGCCGGGGCCTGCGGGCGGGTCGTCGTCGTGCTCGCCAACGGCGGCGTGGTGTCGGTCGCCGAGTGGCGCGACGACGTCGCGGCGATCCTGGAGGCGTGGCTGCCGGGCCAGGCCGGCGGCGCGGCGATCGCCGACCTGCTGCTGGGCGCCTGCAGCCCCTCGGGCCGCCTCACCGAGACGATCCCGCTGCGCCTGCGCGACGTCCCCTCCTACCTGCACTTCCCCGGCGCGGACGGGCACGTCGTCTACGGCGAGGGCCGCTACGTCGGCTACCGCCACCACGACACCCTCGGCACCGAGGTCGCCTACCCGTTCGGGCACGGGCTCGGCTACACCCGGTTCGAGTACTCCGGCCTGGACGCCCGCGAGACGGCGCCGAACGAGTGGGCCGTCGAGGTCACCGTCACCAATGTGGGCGAGCGGGCCGGCGACGAGGTCGTCCAGCTGTACGTGGCCTTCGACGAGGAGGCGCCCACCCGCCCCCGGCACGAGCTGCGCGGATTCGCCAAGGTCGGGCTGGAGCCCGGCGAGGGGACGCGGGTGCGGTTCACGCTCGGCGGGCGCGACATCGCCCGGTGGTCGCCGGCGCGCGGGGAGTGGGCGATCGACCCGGGCCGGTTCACCGTGGAGGTCGGCGCGTCCTCCCGCGACATCCGGGCCCGCGCCGAGCTCGCCACCCCAGGGGACGGGCACGTCGCGGTCCTGGGCCGGATGTCCACCCTGGGGGAGTGGCTCGACCATCCCGTGGGCGGTCCGGTGCTGAAGGGGCTGCTGCGCGGCGCGCCCGGCGCGGCGCCGAGCTCGCCGGCGCTGCGCGCCCTGGCCCGGGGCGTCCCGCTGGCCAAGTTCACCACCTTCGGCATCGGCCTGACCGCCGAGAGCATCGACCGGCTCATCGAAGCCGTCCGGGAGGCCGAGGCGCGCGGCTGACCCGCGCGGGCGGTCCGCCCCGTCGCGGACGGGGCGGACCGGCGGGTCAGCCGCTCAGCGCACCGGCGCGGGCGACGTCCCCCAGCCAGCGGGCGCTCGGCTTGACCGTGCGCGCGAACGTCCGCCGGTCCACCGCGACCAGCCCGAAGGTCGCGTGGTAGGTGCCCCACTCGTAGTTGTCGAGCAGGGACCAGTGCAGGTAGCCGCGCACATCGATGCCGCCGGCCATCGCCTCGTGCAGCCCCGCCAGCGCGCCGGTGGTGTACTCGACGCGCTCGGCGTCGTCGGACGTGGCGATGCCGTTCTCGGTCACCAGGATCGGCACGCCGGGGATGCGCGCGGCGGTGTGCCGGACGGCGTTGCCGAGCGCGGCCGGGTAGAACTCCCAGCCGGTGAGGGTGCGGCGGGCGCCGTCCGGGACGTCCAGCGCCCCCTCCCGGCCGATGCAGACGCGGGTGTAGGCCTGCACGCCGATGAAGTCGTCGCCTGCGGCGGCGTCGAGGAACTGGTCCTCGCGCGTCCACGCCCACGCGTCGCGCTCGGCCTCCGCCCCGTCGGCCGCCTCGAAGTTCTGGTTCGCGACGGTCCACCCCGACCTGATCCCGGCGGCGGCGCCGAGTTCCTCGCGCGCGGCATGGTGCGCGGTCATCAGCGCCTCCGCCACGGCCTGGTCGGGCGGCGGCATGGCGCCGGCGACGTTCTCCTCGCGCTTCTCCCGCTTCACCATGTTCGCCATCATCGCGAGCATGTTGGGCTCGTTGATGGTGCAGACCCAGGTGACGCCGTTCAGGATCGGCAGCACCGCGCGCACGTAGCGGCGGAACCGCTCGACCGCCCCGGCGTCGGTCCAGCCGCCGCGCCGTTGGAACCACAGCGGGCTGGAGAAGTGGTGCAGCGTCACCACGGGGGTGAGGCCGCGGTCCAGGCAGCCTTCGATCAGGCGGCGGTAGTGCGCCAGCTCGGCGAGCGAGACCTGGCCTTCCACCGGTTCCACCCGCGCCCACTCGATGCCGAAGCGGTAGGCGTTCAGTCCGAGGTCCCGCACGATGTCCAGATCCTCGCGCCAGCGGTGGTAGCCGTCGCAGGCGTCGCCGCTGCGCTCGGGGAGGAAGCCGCCGGGCCGGTTCTCCAGGGCCCACATGTCGCTGGCGACGTTGTTGCCCTCGGTCTGGTGGGCGCTGCCCGCGGCGCCCCACAGGAAGCCGTTCGGGAAGGGGAGATGCATGCCGGAGCTCCTTGGCCGTGTGATCTAGCGCAAAAACTTACCAGGTGGTTAGATTTGCTCGCCCGGCCTCCCCGCCCCCCACCTGGAGCCCCCCGTGCCCTTGCGCCCCGCCCTGCCCGCGTCCGCGGTCGCCGCCCTCCCCCTGCTGGTCACGGCCCTGGTCCACGTTCCCGCCGCGCACGCCGAGACCGCCCCGGCGCGCACGCTGCGCTTCACCGTGCACGTCGGCCCCGACCGCAAGGAGCGCTGCACCGTCGTCGCCGACCTCTACCGGCCCGCCGCCGGTGGGCGGGCACCGGCGCTGCTGACCACCAACGGGTTCGGCGGCTCCAAGGACGACCAGGCCGGGACGGCCGGGGCGTTCGCGCGCCGCGGCTACGTCGTCCTCGCCTACTCGGGCCTCGGCGCCGGCGGCAGCACCTGCCGCATCACCCTGGACCACCCCGAGTACGACGGCCGGGCGGCCCGCCGGCTGGTGGACTTCCTCGCCGGGACGGCGGCGGCCGACGACGGCACCCGCCTGGACGCGGTCCTGCTGGACGCGCCCGGCGACCCCCGCGTCGGCATGATCGGCGGCTCCTACGGCGGCGGGGCGCAGTTCGCGGCCGCCGCCGTCGACCGCCGCATCGACGCGCTCGTCCCCCTGATCACCTGGAACGACCTGAGCTACTCCCTGGCGCCCAACAACGAACTCGGCGCGGACGGCAGGCTCACCACCGGCCCCGGCGCGACCAAGCTGCTGTGGGCCGCCGGCTTCTTCGGCCTCGGCGCCTACCGGGGCGTCGCCGGCGCCAAGGACGACCCCGCGCGGCTGGCCGGCTGCCCGAACTTCCCGACCGTCCTCTGCCAGGCCGTCGGCGAGAGCCTCTGGTACGGCGTCCCCCAGCGCGCCAGCCTGTCCTACCTGCGCGCCGCCTCGGTGACCTCGCACCTGGCGCGGATCAAGGCGCCGACGCTGCTCGTGCAGGGGCAGTCCGACAGCCTGTTCAACCTCCAGGAGGCGACCGCGACCTACCGGGCGCTGACCGCGCGGGGCGTCCCGGCCAAGATGATCTGGGCCTCCGGCGGGCACAGCGGCACCTGGCAGCCCGGCGACCTGAACCTGGACGACCCCGACAGCAGCTACGTCGGACGGCGCGCGGCGGCCTGGCTGGACCACTACCTCAAGGGCGCACCCGCCGAGAACGGGCCGCGCTTCGCCTACTTCCGCCCCTGGGTCTCTTACAAGGGCGACGCCGCCCCCGCCTACAGCAGCGCACCCACCCGTTCCACCCGCCTGTACCTGTCGGGACGGGACCGGCTGGTCGCCGCCCGCAGCAAGGTGGCGAAGGGGAGCGCGACCTACCGCAACCCGCTGGGCGCCTGGCCGACGTCCTTCTCCGAACTGTCGGTGCTGCAGGGCAGCTTCGACAACGTCGCGCCCGCCGACGCGCCCGGCACCTTCGCCGGCTGGACCAGCGCGCCGCTGGCGCGCGACACCGACGTGGCCGGCTCGCCCACGCTGGCGGTCCGGCTGTCCTCACCCGCCGCCGAGAAGTCGCAGCGCGCCGGAGTCAACGGCCGCCTGGTCCTGTTCGCCAAGCTCTACGACGTCGCCCCGGACGGCACCGCCACCCTCGCCCACCGGCTGGTCTCCCCGGTCCGCGTGACCGACGTGCGCAAGCCCCTGACGGTCCAGCTGCCCGGGATCGTGCACCGGTTCGGCGCCGGGCACCGGCTGCGCGTCGTCATCGCCTCCAGCGACCTGTCCTACCTGGGCAACCGGACCGTCCTGCCGGTGACCGTCCGCACCGACCAGGACCGACCCGGCGTCCTCACCCTGCCGGTCGCCTGACCCGTGTGGCCGGCACCGCTCAGTCGGCCGCGGGCTCGCGCCACCGGTTGGTGATGGGGACGCGCCGGTCGCGGCCGAAGTTCTTCGAGGTGACCTTCGGGCCCGGCGGGTACTGGCGGCGCTTGTACTCGGCCAGGTCGACCAGCCGGATGACGCGCTCGACCAGCGCCGGGTCGTGGCCCGCCGCGATCAGCGCGTCCCGGCCGAGGTCGCGCTCGACGTAGTCGGTCAGCAGCGGGTCCAGCACCTCGTAGGGCGGCAGGCTGTCGCTGTCGCGCTGGCCGGGGCTCAGCTCGGCCGACGGCTCCTTGGCGATGATCGCCTCGGGGATCGGCGGGCCCGTGAACGGGTGCAGGAACGGCAGGTCCGACCCGGCCCGCCCGTTGCGCCAGCGCGACAGGTCCCACACCAGCGTCTTGACCAGGTCCTTGATCGGGGCGAAGCCGCCGGCCGAGTCGCCGTACAGGGTGGAGTAGCCGGTGGCGAGCTCGCTCTTGTTGCCGCCGGTCAGCACCAGGTGGCCGTGCTCGTTGGACAGGCCCATCCACACGGTGGCGCGGATGCGCGCCTGCAGGTTCTCCGCGGCGAGGCCGTGCAGCTCCACCTCGGCCTCGAACGCGTCGACCATGCCGCGGATCGGCACGATCCGCGCGTGCACGCCCTGCCGCTTGACCAGCTCCTCGGCGTCGGAGACCGAGTGCTCGGAGGAGTAGCGGCTCGGCAGCATGACCACGTGCACGTTGTCCGGGCCGAGCGCGTCGGCGGCGATCGTGGTGACCAGGGCCGAGTCGATGCCGCCCGACAGGCCGACCAGGACCGAGCGGAAGCCGTTCTTGCGGACGTAGTCGCGGGTGCCGAGGACCAGGGCGCCGTAGACCTCGGCCAGGTCGTCCAGCGGCTCGGCGAGCTCCTGCGGCCGGACCGGGTAGGCCGGCAGCGGGTCCGGCGACAGGACCCGCCGGTCGATGGTGATGGTGGTGCCGTCCAGCGCGTCGGCCGGGACGCGGCCCGGCCGGGCCGCGGGATCGGCGGCGGGCACCGCGAGGTCGGCGACGAGCAGGTGCTCGGTGAACTGCGGCGCGCGCGCCAGCAGGTCGCCATCGGCGCCGACGATGACCGAGTCGCCGTCGAAGACCAGCTCGTCCTGGCCGCCGACCATGTTGACGTAGGCGAGCGCGCAGCCGGCCTCGCGGGCGCGCCGGGCGCACAGCTCCAGGCGGACGTCGTCCTTGTTCCGCTCGTAGGGCGAGGCGTTGAGGACGAGCAGCAGCCCCGCCCCCGCGGTGTCGGTGACGCTGACCGGGCCGCCGTCCTGCCACAGGTCCTCGCAGACGGCGGTCGCCACGTCCACGCCGTGCAGCCGGACGACCGGCAGCCGGTCGCCGCGCACGAAGACGCGCGACTCGTCGAACACGCCGTAGTTCGGCAGGTGGTGCTTGGCCGAGCGGACCAGCACCTCACCGCCGTGCAGCCAGGCGGCCGCGTCGAGCGGCGAGCCCGCCGGCTGCCCGGTGCGTACCAGGCTGACGGCGCGGCGGTCCACGTAGCCGGTGACGACGGGCAGGTCGCCGAGGCCCTCGTCGGCCAGGCGCCGCGCGACCTGCTCCAGGGCGCGCTGGGACGCCTGCACGAACGAGGCCCGCAGCGCCAGGTCCTCGATCGGGTAGCCGGTCAGCATCATCTCGGGGAAGGCGACCAGGTGCGCGCCGGCTTCGGCGGCCCTGCGGCTCCATGCCACGATGAGATCGGCGTTGCCGCCGAGATCGCCGACGGTCGGGTTCACCTGCGCGAGCGCTATCCGGAGCTGTGCCACCCGCCCAGGGTAAGGGACCGCACCCCGGTATCGTCAATCTGACGAGAAGAGGGCGGCGCGGCGGCGCCGGACCGCCGGCCCGAGCGCCAGCCAGCCCGCCGCCGCGGCCAGCCCGAGCCCCGCGCAGGTGAGCCAGAGCGCGGGCGCGCCGCCGTGGCCGAGCAGCTGCGTGCCGCCGAGCGGCGCCAGCAGGAACCCGCCCGACCAGGCCAGCCCGTACAGCGCGCCGTAGCGGCCGCGCAGGTGCGCGGGGGCCAGGTCGGCGACGACGGCCTGCAGCACGGCCGCGGCCATGATCTCCCCGAGCGTCCACACCAGGATCGCCGCCGTGTACCCCGGCACGGACGCGGCGAACGTGGTGAGGCCGTAGCCGATCCCGACGAGGGCGCCCCCGGCGGCCAGCACCCGGCTGTGGTCGCGCCGCTCCAGCCACCGGCCGGCCAGCGGCTGCACCACGATGATCAGCACCCCGTTGGCGGCGATGGCCAGGCCGTAGTCGCCCGGGCCGAGCCCGTGCTCGCGCATCGCCAGCGGCATCGTGGTCATGGCCTGCATCAGCACGAACGTGTAGACCAGGGTGATCACGGTGTAGGCCACCATGACCCGGTCGCGCAGCACGTCGGCGAACCCGCCGCGGGAGGGGGCGTCCCGGTCGCGGGCGGGCCGGGTCTCGGGCACCGCGCGCCAGACCAGGAACCCGAACAGCGCGCAGGTCGCCGCGTCGATCCAGAACAGCCAGAGGAAGCCCTGCTCGGCCAGGAATCCGCCGAGCGCCATGGCGACCGCCCAGCCGAGGTTGACCGCCCAGAACATCAGCCCGAACGCGCGCGGCCGCTCGGCCGGCGGGAGCAGGTCGGCGACCAGGGCCTGCGCCGCCGGCCGGTACATGTCCAGCACCAGGCCGAGCAGCAGCGCCGCCGCGGTGATCGCCACGATGCCGCGCGCGTAGCCGACCGCCAGCATCGCCGCGCCGGTCGCGACGGTGGCGCCGGTCAGCGTGATCCGGCGGCCGAACCGGTCGGCGAGCACCCCGCCGGCGAGCTGGCCGATGAGCGAGCCGACGCCGAGGACGGACACCACCAGGCCCGCCTGGGCGAGCGACAGGCCGCGCACGGAGGCCAGGTACAGGCCGAGGAACGGCTCGACCATGGTGCCGAGGCGGTTCAGCAGGCTGCCGGTCCACAGCCACCAGAAGGCGCGCGGCAGGCCGCCGAGGCGCGGGTGCAGGAAGGCGGCGACGCGGCCGGGCGGCGCGAGGGCGGGGGGCGGGTCCACGGTGGTCACCCCACGATCATCCGGCGGGCGCCGCGCCGCCGGAACTGATTTAGGCTGGGCTGAAAGGACCAGGTCAGGACGGAAATGATCACGTTCGGGTTCGGCGCGGACGACGTGGCGCGCGTCCGGTTCGCCTTCTCCCCGCTGTGGGAGCTGGTCAACAGCCTGCGGGTGCTCGCCGACCCCGCCGGGCACGCGCTGCACCTGCCGTGGGCGCGCGCGGTGCGGCCCCGGCTGCGCGGGCTGGACCTGGCGCCGCTGCGCGCCCTGGTGCCGGCCGCCGGCTACGTCCCCGACTTCCTCACCCCGCCGCCGGAGTCCCCGCTGCCCGACCTCGCCGCCGAGCTGGCCGTGGTGCGCGCCACCCCGCCGGAGGTGGTCGCCGCCGAGCTGCGCTGGGTCGGCCGCGGCGACGCGCCCGGCCCGGAGCGGACGGCCCTGGCCGCCGAGCCCGGCCGGACCCTGGACCTGGTCGCCGACCTGCTGGAGCGGTACTGGGCGGTGGCGCTCGCCCCGTCCTGGGAGCGGGTCCAGGACCTGCTGGAGGGCGACGTGCTGCGCCGGACCCGGGCGCTCGCCACGTCCGGCGCCGAGGGGGTCTTCGCCGACCTGCACCCCGCCGTCGCCTGGCGGGGCGGCACGCTGCGGGTGGACCGGCCGTGGGAGATGGACTGCGAGCTCGGCGGCCGGGGGCTGCTGCTCGTGCCGAGCGCGTTCGTGTGGCCGCGGGTGTCGGTGATGGTCCCGCCCTACCGGCCGATGCTCAGCTACCCGCCCCTCGGCGTGGCGACGCTGTGGGAGACCGCCCCGGCCGCGCCGCCGGACGCGCTCGCCGCGCTCGTCGGGCGCCGCCGCGCCGAGCTGCTCACCGCCCTCGGCAGCCCGGCCACCACGACCGGGCTCGCCCGCCGCCTCGGCGTGACGCCGGGCGCGGTCAGCCAGCACCTCGGGGTGCTGCGGGCCAACGGGCTGGTGAGCGGGCAGCGGCTCGGCCGCCGGGTGCTGTACGTGCGGACCCGGGCCGGGGACGCGCTAGTCGACCCGGCTGAGTGAGACCGAGAGCAGGCCGTCGTACTGCTCGGGCTCGTACTGCTCGGGCTCGTACTGCCCGGGCTCGTGCCGCTCGGGGACGTGCTGTTCGGGGACGTGGGGTTCCGGGACGTGCGGTTCCGGGACGTGCTGGGCCACGGTCCGCTGGGCCGTGCGGTAGCGGCCCGACTCCCACAGCCACTCCAGGTGCGCGCGCGGCGCGTCCCGCACCACCTTCATGATCCGCGCGATGTCGGCCTGCTCGGCGGCGGAGAAGCCGAGCCGGTCCAGCGAGCCGTGCACCGCCTTGACCGCCGCGGTGACCTCCTCGGCGCGGGCCGCGATCCGGCCGGCGACCGCGTCCAGCGACGGCCCGGCCGTCAGGCCGTGCGCGGCGCCCAGCACCGCCACGTGGTTGTGGGTGTCGCCGCGCGCCGCCTCCTCCCGGTGGGAGACCACGTCGTTGGACCAGGCGACCAGGTCGGCGGTGCCCTCGACCAGCGCCTTCCAGCCCGGGGTGAGCGGCAGCCGGGGCGGCAGCTCGATGCCGAGCGTCGGCTCGACCAGGTCGTACAGGAACGGGGCGCTCGCGCGGCGCCGCAGCCCCGGGTAGCCGGCCGGGGAAGGGGTCTTGCCCACCCGCCGGTTGACGGCCTCCTCCGCGCAGCCCACCTGGTGCTCCTGCATGTGCTGCACGAACCGGTGCCGCCAGACGCGGCTGAAGCCCGGGGCGGTCTGCTGCCACAGCTCGACGAGCGCGGTCTCCAGCGGCTGGGCGCCGGGCCGGGGCCGGTCGCGCCGCAGCGCCGTCAGCAGGTTCTCGTACAGGTCGTGCACGGCGGTGGCGCTGTCGCCGAGCGGCGCGGTGTCCAGGGCGTCGTCGAGTGCGAACGCCCAGACCAGCCAGCGGGCGGCCAGCTCCACCCGGCCGAGCGGCGCGACCGGGAACAGCCGCGCGGCCAGCCGGTCGCAGCGGGCCCGGCCGAGCGCGGACGCGGTGGGGTCGCCGAGCACCAGGCCGCGGCTGCGCGCCCAGGTGTCCAGCCGTTCGCCGAGCGGCCCGGCGTCCGGGCGCGGCGGCGGCGGGCCGGGCGGCAGGTCCGGCGGCGGCGGCACGCGGCCGGCGAGCGAGAGCAGCAGGGTGACGTTCACGGTGCCCACCACGTTAGGGACCCCCGGGTGGGGCGGGCGTGAGCGCCACGTCAAGTTTGCGGAAACATTGAGGCCGCGGGCATGGCATAGTTCGGCGGTCTTCGAGAACGGAACAGGAGGACCCGTGTCCGGACGATCCCTTCGCCAGGCGGTCCTGCGGCCGGCGGCCGCCGCCCTCGCCGTCGTCCCGGCCGCCGGGTGCGGCAGCGGCTCCGGCGTCACCGTGCAGGGCGCCGAGCTGATCGAGAAAGGGCGGCTGACGGTCTGCACGTCTCTGCCGAACCCGCCGTTCGAGTCGGTGCAGGGCGGCCGGGTGGCGGGGTTCGACGTGGACCTGCTGGACCTGGTGGCCAAGCGCCTCAAGGTGCGGCTGAAGTTCGTGCAGACCCCGTTCGAGACGCTGCGGTCGGGGATCGCGGTCGGCCAGGGCATGTGCGACGTGGCGGCCGCCGGGCTGCCGGTCGAGCCGGCCCGGGCCGCCTACATCGGCTATTCCGACCCCTACTACAACGCCCTCCAGGCGGTGGTGGGGAGGAAGGGGCCGCGCTACGCCACGATGGCCGCGGTGGCGGCGTCCGGCCTGAAGATCGGCACGTGGGCGAACAGCGCGGGCGAGGAGAGCCTGGGGAAGACCGCCGCCGAGCCGGTCTCGTTCACCGGCCCCGCGGCGCTGCTGAACGGCCTGCGCACCGGCCGGGTCCGGCTCGCCGTCGTCGACCACGCGGTGGCGAGCGGCTGGCTGCGCGACCCCGCGAACGCCGGCCTCGCCCTGCGCGGCGACTTCGACATCGGCCGCAAGTACGCCTTCTCGGTGCGCCGCGACGAGAACCCGGGGCTGCTGGCGCTGCTGAACAGCACCCTCGCGCAGGCCCGCGCGGACGGTTCCTACAAGCGGATCCACGAGAAGTGGATCGGCCCGCCGCCGGTGAGCCGGTGACGGCTGCCGGGGCATGCCTCCGCATATGGCAGAGTTTGCCGTGAAGTCGGCGCATCCCGCGGGGGTGTTCCACCAGGTCCGGCCCAGTTCCGTAACGTAGTGGTAACAGCGGCCGGGCATACTGCGGAGCATCCGTACCTGGCCGATCCCCGCACGGACGTCGTCCGGCTCGTTAGACCACGTCCGGGACGGGCATGGGCCGTGAAGACGGGCGTCCGCGCCCGCCGCCCGGGCGGCACCGCAGCAGAGGGAGAGGGCATTGGACCGTCAGCAGGAGTTCGTGCTCCGCACGCTGGAGGAGCGCGACATCCGCTTCATCCGGCTGTGGTTCACCGACGTGCTCGGCTTCCTGAAGTCGGTCGCGGTCGCGCCCGCCGAACTGGAGGGCGCCTTCGGCGAGGGCATCGGCTTCGACGGCTCGGCCATCGAGGGCTTCGCCCGGGTGTACGAGGCCGACATGATCGCCAAGCCGGACCCCGCCACGTTCCAGGTGCTGCCCTGGCGCAGCGAGGCGCCCGGCGTGGCCCGGATGTTCTGCGACATCCTCATGCCCGACGGCACGCCGAGCTTCGCCGACCCGCGCTACGTGCTGAAGCGCTCGCTCGCGCGCGCCGCCGACCTGGGGTTCACCTTCTACACCCACCCCGAGATCGAGTTCTACCTGCTGCGCGACCGGCCCGAGGACGGCCGCGAGCCGTCGCCGGTCGACTCCGGCGGCTACTTCGACCACACCCCGCACAGCGCCGCGCACGACTTCCGGCGCAACGCGATCACGATGCTGGAGGCCATGGGCATCTCGGTGGAGTTCAGCCACCACGAGGGCGGCCCGGGCCAGCAGGAGATCGACCTGCGCTACGCCGACGCGCTCACCACCGCCGACAACATCATGACGTTCCGGCTGGTCATGAAGGAGGTGGCGCTGGAGCAGGGGGTGTTCGCCTCCTTCATGCCGAAGCCGTTCACCGAGCAGCCCGGGTCGGGCATGCACACCCACATGTCGCTCTTCGAGGGCGACCGCAACGCCTTCTACGAGCCCGGCGCGGAGTTCCAGCTGTCCAAGGTCGGGCGCGCCTTCATCGCGGGCATCCTGCGGCACTCCGCCGAGATCACCGCGGTCTGCAACCAGTGGGTGAACTCCTACAAGCGGCTGTGGGGCGGCGTCGGCTCCACCGCGGGCGCGGGCGGCGAGGCCCCGTCCTACATCTGCTGGGGCCACAACAACCGGTCCGCGCTGGTGCGCGTCCCGATGTACAAGCCGCACAAGGGCCACGCGACGCGGGTGGAGTTCCGCTCGCTGGACACCGCCGCCAACCCCTACCTGGCGTTCGCCGCGATGCTCGGCGCCGGCCTGAAGGGCATCGAGGAGGGCTACGAGCTGCCGCCGGGCGCCGAGGACGACGTGTGGGCGCTCACCCCGGCCGAGCGGCGCGCGCTCGGCATCGAGCCGCTGCCGCAGAGCCTGGACGAGGCGATCCACGTGATGGAGCGCAGCGAGCTGATGGCCGACGTGCTCGGCGAGCACGTGTTCGACTTCTTCCTGCGCAACAAGCGCCAGGAGTGGGAGGACTACCGCCGCCAGGTCAGCGAGTACGAGCGCAAGCGCATGATCGCCATTCTCTGAGAACGGGCGAAGAGGGGGCCGTTCCGCCGGCTGCGGAACGGCCCCCTCTTCTCATGTGCTGCGGTGCGGGATCAGCGCAGCAGGTCGCTGCCGAGCTGGGCGCCCTGGGCCGTGACGCCGAGGGTGGCCGGGCCGGCCTCGACCAGGCCCTTGACCGCCACGCCCGCCCGGGTGCCCGGGAAGACGTAGAGGCGCCCCTCGCCGTTGTTCTCGTAGGGGGCGCCGGCCAGCAGGTCGGCCTTGCCGTCGCCGTTGGCGTCGGTGAAGGAGACCGCGCGGCCGAACTGGTCGTCCTTCTCGGCCGCGCCGGGAACGCCCTTGGCGTCCTGGCTCAGCAGCTGCGCCCGGGCGGTGCCGAGGCCGCCCTTGGCCCCGTACAGGACGGTGACGGTCCCGGCGTGGCGGGCCTTGCCGACGGTCGCGGCGGGCGCGCCCACCGCCACGTCGGCCTTGCCGTCGCGGTCGACGTCGCCGACCGCGAGGGCCTGGCCGAACCCGTCGCCCTTGGCCCCCCTGCCCGGGACGCCCTTGGTGTCCTGGGTGTAGTTGCGGGCCGCGCCGAAGCCCTTGGCGCCGCCGAGGCGGACCGCGAACGAGCCCGGCTTCGGGTCGTCGCCGAGGTCGCGCTGGTGGACCAGGTCGGCCTTGCCGTCGCCGTTGACGTCGCCGGCCGCGCCGGCCTCGCCGACGCCGCCGCTCGCGAAGACCTGGCGGCCGCCGAGGCCCTGCGCGGTCCCGGTGCGCAGCTCGCCCCAGGTCGCCACGGTCTCGCCGTCGGTGGTGGCGGTGCCGAGCAGCACCAGGTCGGTCCGGCGGTCGCCGGTGAAGTCGGCGGCGACCGGGAAGAGCCGGGCGCTCTCGCCCTTCGGCCGGGCGACCTTGATCACCTGCGGTGCGCCGGGCCGGGCGCCGACGCCGCGGAACAGCAGGACGGTGTCGCCGGTGACCGCGGCGAGGTCGGCCTTGCCGTCGCCGTCGAAGTCGCCGGTGACCATGTGGCGGGTGTAGCCGGGGCCGGCGAGCGCGGCGGTGCGCGCCGACAGGCCCTTCGGCCCGCCGTACACGATCACGCCGGCGGCGCGGTCGACGCCGGCCGCCACCGCCAGGTCGGCGTAGCCGTCGCGGTCGAAGTCGGCCGAGGCGGTGGCCGCGCCGAAGTAGGCGTCCCCGGACGGGTCGCCGGGCACGCCCGCGCTCGCCTGCGTCAGGATCTGGCGCCGCTTGACCGAGGCGCCCTGCTTGCCGCCGTAGACGATCGCGACGAGCCCGGCGGCCCGGTGCGCGCCGACGGTGGCGTTCGGCGCGGCGGAGACCGCCTCGCGGTAGCCGTCGCCGTTGAAGTCGCCGGGCAGCGCGGGCCGCTTGGCGGGGGCCGCGTGCGCCGGGACGGCCATCGCGCCGAGCGCGACGGTCACCGCCGCGGCGGCGGTGGAAAGGGTGCGAAGCCTCATCTGTGCCTCTCTTCGATGGGTGGGCACGAAGAAGACGCAGCAAGATCATTGCCGGTTTACCGGGATTTCGCCGGCCGTCCGGTGAACCGGACACTGTGTCCGAATAAGCCACGAACCTCCGGCCGTGCCCGGAAGACCGGGATCTTCTCGTGACCGCATGCTCCACCTTGAGGCCCCCGGCGGATTACGGTGTTGGCGTGAGCGAGTCCTGGAGTTCCGACCGCCGTCCCTCCCTCGCCGGGCGCCTCGTCAGGCTCGGTTTCACCGACCCGGCCCATGCCGAGCGGCTGCTGCTGGAGACCCCCGTGCTCCCCGGCGACGCGCTGCTGGAGGCGACCGGCGGGACCGCCGATCCCGGCCTCGCGCTCGCCGGCCTGCTGCGGCTGCTGGAGGCCGCCGCCGAGAACGGCGGGGACGGCGAGCTGCGCGCCGCCCTGGAGGAGGAGCCGCGCACCCGGGAGCGGCTGCTGGCCGTCCTCGGCGTCAGCGCCGCCCTCGGCGACCACCTGGCCCGCCACCCCGGCCACTGGACCGTGCTGCGCGAGGACGGCCCCGCCCCGGCCGACGAGGACGGCGAGCAGGCCGGGCGGGCCCGCCGCCGGGAACTGTGCGCCGACCTGCTGCGCGCCGTCGGCGCCGACCCCGACGCCGCCGAGCCGGTCGCGCGCGACGCCGGCCCGGGCACGCTCGACGCGCTGCGCGCCGCCTACCGCCGCCGCGTGCTCGCCCTCGCCGGGCTCGACCTGACCGGCGCCGCCGGCGTCGCGCAGGTCTCCGCCGAGCTCGCCGACCTCGCCGCCGCCGCGCTCGCCGCCGGCCTGGCCGTCGCCCGCGCCGAGGTGCCCGAGCACGGGACCTGCCGGCTCGCGGTGATCGGCATGGGCAAGGCCGGCGGCCGCGAGCTGAACTACGTCAGCGACGTCGACGTGGTCTTCGTGGCCGAGGCGCGCGAGGGCCACGCCGAGGACGCCGCGCTGCGCACCGCCACCCGGCTCGCCTCGGCGATGATGCGCGCCTGCTCGGCGCACACCGCCGAGGGCGCCCTGTGGGAGGTGGACGCGGCGCTGCGGCCCGAGGGCAAGGCCGGGCCGCTGGTGCGGACCCTGGCCAGCCACCGCGCCTACTACGAGCGCTGGGCCAAGACCTGGGAGTTCCAGGCGCTGCTGAAGGCCCGCCCGCTGGCCGGCGACGCCGGCCTCGGCGACCGCTACCTGGAGACGATCACCCCGATCGTGTGGGCCGCCGCCGAGGGGGAGAGCTTCGTCGAGGACGTGCAGGCGATGCGGCGGCGCGTCGAGGCCGACCTGAACCAGCGCACCGCCGAGGCCGAGCGGCAGCTGAAGCTCGGGCCCGGCGGCCTGCGCGACGTGGAGTTCGCCGTCCAGCTCCTGCAGCTGGTGCACGGCCGCAGCGACGAGGCGCTGCGCAGCCCCACCACCCTGGACGCGCTGGAGGCGCTGTCGCGGGGCGGCTACGTCGGCCGCGACGACGCCGCCGCGCTCGCCTCGGCGTACCGGTTCCTGCGCCGCGTCGAGCACCTGGTCCAGCTGCACCGGCTGCGCCGCACCCACCTGGTGCCCGACGACACCGCCGGGCTGCGCCGCCTCGGCCGCGCCCTCGGCCTGCGCGCCGACCCGGTCGCCGAGTTCACCGCGCTGTGGCGGCGGCACGCCCGCGAGGTCCGCCGCATCCACGAGAAGCTGTTCTACCGGCCGCTGCTGCGCGCCGTCGCGCGGCTGCCGGAGGAGGAGGCGCGCCTCACCCCCGAGGCCGCGCGCATCCGGCTGGAGGCGCTCGGCTACAACGACCCGGCGGGCGCGCTGCGGCACCTGGAGGCGCTCACCTCCGGGGTGTCGCGGCGCGCGGCGATCCAGCGGACGCTGCTGCCGGTCATGCTCGGCTGGTTCGCCGACGCCCCCGACCCCGACGCGGGCCTGCTCGGCTTCCGGCAGGTCAGCGACGCCCTCGGCACCACCCCCTGGTACCTGCGGCTGCTGCGCGACGAGGTGACCGTCGCCGAGCGGATGGCCTGGGTGCTCGGCTCCAGCCGCTACGCCACCGAGCTGCTGCTGCGCGCGCCCGAGGCGGTCGCCATGCTCGGCAGCACCGCCGACCTGCAGCCGCGCCCGCACGAGTCGCTGCGCGCCGAGGCGCTCGCCGCCGTCCACCGCCACGCCGGCGTCGAGGACGGCCGGGCCGTCCCCGCCGAGGACGCGGTGCAGGCGGCGCGCGGCATCCGCCGCCGCGAGCTGTTCCGGATCGCGGTCGCCGACCTGCTCGGCCTGGCCGACGTGCGGACCGTCGGCGAGGCGCTCACCGACATCACCACCGTCACCATCGAGGCCGCGCTGGCCACCGCCATCGCCAAGATCGAGATGGAGCGGCGGTCGCCGCTGCCGACCCGGATGGCGATCGTGGCGATGGGCCGGTTCGGCGGGCACGAGCTCGGCTACGGCAGCGACGCCGACGTCATGTTCGTGCACGACCCGCTGCCCGGCGCCGACGAGCGCGACGCGGGGCGCGCCGCGCACTCGGTCGCCGAGGAGCTGCGCCGCCTGCTCGCGCTGCCCGCCGCCGACCCGGCGCTGGAGATCGACCCGAACCTGCGTCCCGAGGGCCGCCAGGGGCCGCTCGTGCGCACCCTGGCCTCCTACGCCGCCTACTACGCCCGCTGGTCGGCGCCCTGGGAGGCGCAGGCGCTGCTGCGCGCCGACCCGATGATCGGCGACGCGGGGCTGTGCGCGCGGTTCCGCGAGCTGATCGACCCGGTGCGCTGGCCCGCCGAGGGCGTCGGCGAGGACGCGCTGCGCCAGATCCGCCGGCTGAAGGCGCGGATGGAGTCCGAGCGGCTGCCACGCGGCGTGGAGCGCCGGCTGCACACCAAGCTCGGCCCCGGCGGCCTGTCGGACGTGGAGTGGGTGGCCCAGCTGCTGCAGCTCCAGCACGCCGCCGAGATCCCCGCGCTGCGCACCACCCGGACCCTGGCGGCGCTGGACGCCGCCGTCGGCGCCCGCCTGCTGGACCCCGGCGACGCCGAGGTGCTGGCCGAGGCCTGGGAGCTGGCCACCCGGATCCGCGGCGCCATCATGCTGGTGCGGGGCCGCCCCTCGGACCTGCTGCCCACCGACCACCACAAGGAGCGCAGCGCCGTCACCCAGGTCCTCGGCTACTCCGCGACGGGCGAGCTGCTGGAGGACTACCGGCGGCACGCCCGCCGCGCCCGCGCCGTCGTCGACCGCGTCTTCTACGGCGCCGAGGAGTAGCCGGCGGGGCGGTCAGGGGGCCGACTGGCCCGCCGCGCCCTGCCGGGCGTCGCGCCACACCCGCGCGGTGAGCGAGCCGACCGCGCCCGCCGCCCGCTCGTAGCGCAGCCGCACCACCGCCGGGCAGCGGTGGTAGAGCAGCCACGCCGCGCCGAGCGACGCCCCGATCAGCGCGATGCCCGCGACCGCGTCCAGGACGTAGTGGTTGGCGGTCGACAAGATCACGAACACCGTCGTCGCCGGGTAGAGCACCCCGAGGACCTGCGCCCACCGCCGGGTCGCCAGCCGGACGACCACGAACCCGCACCACAGCGCCCAGCCCGCGTGCATCGACGGCATCGCCGCGTACTGGTTGGTGAGGCTGCCCGAGGCGTCGCTGGCGTACAGGCCGAGCGAGTGCAGCGCCGTCACCGGGTCGATGAAGCCCTTGTCGTGCAGGAACCGCGGCGGCGCCAGCGGGTACAGCCAGAAGCCGAGCAGCGCCACCCCGGTCGCCACCATGATCGAGGTGCGCAGCCAGCGGTAGTCCTGCGGCCGGTACCGGTACACCCAGACGACCACGCCGAGCGTCACGGCGAAGTGCGCGGTGGCGTAGAAGACGTTGGCGGCCCGCGCGAGCCACGGCACCTGCAGCAGCATGTGGTTGAGGCCGAGCTCGACGTCCACCCCGAGGAACCGCTCGGCGGCCAGGATCTGGTCGGCGTGCCGGAACGCGGGGGCGGTGCCGTCCTGGACCAGCACGATGCGGGTGAGCGTATAGCCGGTGTAGAACAGCGCGATGAGCAGGAGCTCGCGCCACACCGGGGGCGCGGTCAGCGCGCGCGGCCAGCGGCCGGCGACGGACGCGCGCTCTCCGGCGCGGGCCTGGTCGGTCTGGCCGCGGGGAGCTGCTGGGGCGGTTTGGGCCATGCTACCTATCTTTGCGGCGCGGCCACCCTTTGAGATCACCGCGACGAATGGTCTTCATCTCAGACTTGAGTAGTACGTCCTCGACGAGCCATCCGGACCTTTGGGGGAGGCAGGGGGAGGAGGACCGGAGACGAGGGGGGTCACCCGCCGTCCGGCAGGACCTGCTCGACCTTCATCGGCTCCTTCAGCGCGTTGCCGACGGTGCAGTAGCTGTCGTGCACCCGCCCGGCGACGGCGGCGAGCACGTCGCCGGCCTTGTCGTCGCCCGCGGGCAGCTCCACGTCGTAGCTGATCGTGATGGTGCCGAGCCGGCTGGTGGCGACCTTGTCGGCCGACACCGTCGCGGCCAGGCGCACCATGCGGTGCCCGCGCTGCGCGGTCAGCGGCTCCACCGTGACCAGCTCGCAGCCGCCGAGCGCGGCGAGCAGCAGCTCCACCGGCGTGAACGCGCCCGCGGTGTCGCCGTCGCCGATCGCCACCCGCGCACCGCGGTCGTTGGTGGCCTGGAAGCCGTCCTCGGTGCGCTCCACGTTCACCGTCGCCATCGCAACCCCTTTGATCGTCGTTGATCGTCGCGCCGTGCGCCCCGCGCACAACAACCGGCCAGGCGGTCTTCTTCCCGGAGAATCACCCCATATGCCCCGCCGCGAGGCGCTCCTGCTCGTCCTGGACGATCCGCAGCGCCAGCGACGGCTCCGACACGTCCACCGCGTCGGCGGTGGCCTCGGCCAGGTCGCTGCGCCGAGCGTACTGGTCGAACAGGCCCGCCTTGGCCCGCAGGATCTCCAGCATCCGCTGGTCCACGCTGCCGGGCGTCAGGATCCGGTGCACCTGCACCGAGCGGACCTGCCCCATCCGGTGCGCCCGCCCGACCGCCTGCGCCTCCATGCTCGGCTTCACCTGCGGCTCGCACAGGATCACCACCGACGCCGCCTGCAGGTTCAGCCCGACGCCGCCCGCCTGGATCTGCCCGAGCAGCACCGCGTGGCCCGGCTCGGCGGCGAAGTCGTCCACCGTCCGCTGCCGCTTCTCGGCCGGCACGTCCCCCGAGATCGGCCCGTGCACGCCCCGCCCGAGCGCGTCCTGCACCGCGGCCAGCACGTCCCGGAAGTAGGAGAACACCACGACCTTCAGGTCGTTCTCGCTCGCCTCCCCGACCAGCTCCACCACCCGCCGCAGCTTCGCCGACCGCTGCGGGTCGGCGTAGGCGGCGCGGCGCATCGCCATGAAGTTGCCCGCCTCGACCGCCCGGCGGTAGGCCCTGGCGTCGGCGGCGCTGAACTCCTCCCACTCGTCGACGTGCACGACATCGGGCAGCTCCACGAGCACGTCCCGCTGGTTGCGGCGCAGGTACACGGGCGCGACGGCGGTGCGGAACGCGCGCGGACCGAGCGCGGCGTCGCTCTGGCGGATCTCGGGCAGCAGCTCGGGGCGCAGGTGCGCGACCAGGTTGCGGAACTCCGCCACCCGGTTCTCCATCGGCGTCCCGGTGAGGAACAGCACCCGCTCGACGCGGCCGCACCACGCGGCGACCGCCGCCGACCGGCGCGTCTCGGGGTTCTTGACGTAGTGCGCCTCGTCGACCACCAGCATGGCGACCTCGACGCCGTCCGGCGGCGCCAGCGAGTGCAGGCTGTCCAGCGTCGTCACCGCGATGCCGCCGTCGCGCGCCCACGCCCGCAGCGCCCCCGCCCGGCCCGAGCCGTGCGCCGGGTGCGCGGGCAGCGCGCTGTGCGCCTCGATCTCGCGCACCCAGTTGATCAGCACGCTGGCCGGGCACACCACCAGGAAGTGCGTCGCGCCCTCCGCCCGCAGGTGCGCCAGCGCGGCGAGGGCCTGCACGGTCTTGCCGAGCCCCATCTCGTCGCCGATGATCACGCGCCGCCGGGCCAGCGCGAACCGCGCGCCGAACGCCTGGTAGCCGCGCAGCGACACCCGCAGGTGCGCGTCGTCCAGCGGCTGCGCCTTCACCTGCTCGGCCAGCTCGTTCGGCAGGAACCCCTCGGCGGCCTCCCGGTCGGGGTCCACCGCGGCGATCTCGGCCAGCTGCGTCTGGTACTCGGCGGCGCGCAGCTCGTAGTCGAGCCACGCCACGTCCGCCGCGGGCTCGGGGCGCAGCAGGTCGACCGACGCCTGGCCGAGCAGCAGCGGCGCCTCGCGCAGCTCGCCGAGCGCCGCGGCGAGCTCGGCCAGCGCCGCCTGCGCCCGGTCGCGCTGCGCCCGTGTCGCGACCAGCCGCCGCCACCAGCTGCGCGCGGGCCGCGCGTCGGCCAGCAGCGGGCTGAGCCGCTCGTCCACCTGCGCCGCGGTCTTCCGGGCGCGCGGCAGGTCGGGGCCGGCGTTCACCACCCGGTGCAGCGCCGTCACCAGCGCCGACGACGCCGCGTCGCGCCGGTCGACGTCGACGCGCACCCCGGCGGTGCGCTGCGCCGCCTCGTGGAGCTGCCGCGCGGCCGCGTGCAGCTGCTGCGCGGTCTGCGGGCCGACGCCGGGCAGCAGCTGGAGCCGGTAGGGGGTGGCGTCCAGGACGTCGAGGGCGGTGCCGAACCCGGCGGCCTCCAGCGGGCCGAGCCGGAGCCGCCCGCCGGTGACGTCCTTCAGCCGGGACAGCGGGATCTCGGCCAGGCGCGCCCGCGCGACCTCGTCGCGCAGCGGCTCCAGCGCGCGGTGCACCTGCGCGCGGGCCCGCCGGTCGTCGGCCTGCAGCGTGCGCGCCGCGTCCAGCAGGCCGTGCGCCTCCCGCAGCAGCTCCCGGGGACCGGCGGGGCCGCGCCTCGCCAAGCTCTGCTGCGCCATCGTGCCCTGCCCTCTCCACCGCGGTCCGCAGACATGATGCCACCGGGGTACGACGGACGGGCCCGGGCCGCTGTATCGGAAAGGCCAGCAAGGGCGCGGCGGATTTATAAGCCGCGGGTAAATGCAGCGGCAGGCCCGGAGCCTAACGTGACAGCCATGAACGGTGCGGACATGACGGTGTCGGAACGATTGAACAAGGCACGGCGGCGAAGATTCGTCGGCAGGGAAACGCACCTCCGGCTGTTACGGGAGGCGCTGGAAGCGCCGGAACCCCCTTTCAGCGTGCTCTTCGTCCACGGTCCCGGCGGCATCGGCAAAACCGAACTGCTCGGCGCGTTCGCCCGCGTCGCCGAGGAAACGGGCGCGGAGACCGTGCGCGTAGACGGGCGGACGGCCGACAGGGCCGTTTTCACCGAGGCGCTCGCCGGCCGGGTCGGCAAGCGGCTGGTGCTGCTGATCGACGCCTACGAGGCGCTGACGGCCCTCGACGGGTGGGTCCGGGAGGAGCTCGTCCCCGGGCTGCCCGCCGACACCGTGGTGGTGATCGCGGGCCGGTGCCCGCCGGCCCGCCCGTGGCGCGAGGACGCCGGCTGGCGCGAGCTGCTGCGCGTCGAGCCGCTCGGCGGCCTCGCCCCGGCCGAGGCCCGCGAGCTGCTGCGGGTGGAGGGCATGGCCGGGCACCGGCACGGGCCCGCGCTGGCGGCGGCGCAGGGCCACCCGCTGGCGCTCGCGCTGCTCGCGGGCCCACCGGACCCGGGCGCCGTCCGCAGGCTGGCGGAGTGCTTCACCGGCGACGCGCCGAGCGACCTGCACCGCACGGCGCTGCAGGTCTGCGCGCACGCCCGGCACACCACCGAACCGCTGCTGCGCGACGTCCTCGGCGCCGCGGCGGGGGAGCTGTTCGCCTGGCTGCGCGGACTGGCGTTCGTCGAGCAGGGCCCGCACGGGCTGTACCCGCACGACCTGGCCCGCGAGGTGATCATCGAGGATCTGCGCGGCCGCGACCCCGCCGGGTTCGCCGCCCTGCACCGGCGGACACGCGCGCACCTGGCGGCGCGGATCACCGGCGGGACGGGCCCCGAACTGCGCCGGCTGATCGACGACCACAGCTTCCTGCTGCGCCACGACGCGGACTTCCGGGCGCACTGGGACTGGCCCCGGCTCGGCGAGGCGCACGCCGACCGGGCGACGCCGGCCGACCACGCGGAGATGCTGGCGATGACCGAACGCCACGAGGGGCCGCAGGCGGCGCGGCGCGTCGCGCGGTGGCTGGAGCACCCGGCGGCGGCGCCGGTGGCGCTGCGCACCGAGGGCGACGCCCGCCTCACCGGCTTCACCCTCCAGGTCGGCCTGCACGCGCTGACCGACGCCGAGCGCGCGCAGGACCCCGGCATCGCGGCGGCCTGGGCGCACGCGCAGGCGCACGGGCCCGTCCGGCCGGGGGAGCAGGTGACCTACGTGCTGGCGTTCATGGACCGCGAGCGCCACCAGCGGACCTCGGCCTCCCGCGACGCCGGGGTGGCCTACCGGGGGCAGGTGCTGCTGAGCACGCCGGGGCTGACGTTCGACTTCGTGTCGTGCTTCGTGGACCCGGCCGACCCGGCGCCGCTGCTGCTGCGCGCGGGCTACCGGCGGATACCCGAGGCCGACCACACCGTGGGCGAGACGCGCTACGCCGCGTTCGTCCTGGACTGGCGGCGCCTGACGGCCGGCGCGTGGCTCGACCTGGCCAGCGAACCGGACGCGGCCGTCCCCGCCGCCCTGACCCGCGCGGAGTTCACCAACGCCGTGAAGCGGGCGCTGCGCGACCTGCACGCCCCCGACCGGCTGGCCGCGAACCCCCTGCTCGCCACCCGCCCGGGCGACCCGCAGACGCTGCGCGACCAGCTGTGCGCCGCGATCCACCGGCTGGCGGACGACCCCCGCGGGCAGCGCCTCTTCCGCACCCTGGAACAGACCTTCCTGCGCCCGGCCCGGACCCAGGCCGAGGCGGCCGAGGCGCTCGGCGTGCCGTTCAGCACCTACCGCAGGCACCTGGCGCAGGGGACCGAACGGGTCGCGGACCTGCTCTGGCAGGACGGGGCCCGGTGACGGCCCAAAAAGCGGCCCCTGTCAATGCTCATTTCCTGCCCACCGGATGCTCACCGCTGTCCATTTCCCCCAGAGAGAAGGGTGGGGCACCTCACACGACGCGCCTTTCCGGGCTGTTCAGTGCCGGTCACCTCCCTGCTCACCATTCTTTCGCCGAACTCCCGGCCCCGGCCGCATCAGGACACGGCCATGGTCTCCTTCGAAGTGAGCTGCCATAAATAGGGCGACGAAAAGTCGCCGGGAACGCCAATCCCGGAAACCCCCCTTCGTGGCCTTAAAGGCCGCACCAGGAAAGGCGAATTCTGCGTGAACAGCACTCTCTTCGACAACGCCGCGCGACGCTGGGGCCGGACCGTCCTGACGGCCGCCGCGACGCTCTCGCTCGGCGCGGCCGTCCTCGCGGCCCCCACGGCCGGCGCGGCCGCCGCACCCGCCCCGAACACCCCGGTCGCCCGCTCGGCCAGCGGTAAGACCACGGTCGGGGCCGCAGCGGCCCGCACCGCCAAGACGTCGCTGGCCGGCGCCAAGGGCAGCGGCCGCATCGCCGACGCCAAGGGGGTCAGCTTCACCCGCAAGTTCCCCAAGAACGTCAAGATGCTCGGCGGCGATCTGAAGGCCAAGGACGTCATCGGCGCTGACGGCCGCACCCAGATCACCGATACCGCCAGCTACCCGAACCGCGTCGCGGGCAAGCTCACCTTCACCGCCCCGAACGGCGGCACCTACGGCTGTACCGCGTTCCTGTACGACGACAACACCGTCGCCACCGCGGGCCACTGCGTCTACTTCCACGACAACGCGGCCAACGTGCACGGCTGGAGCAGCAACTTCGTGTTCTGGCCCGGCCGCAACGGCACCTCCACGCCGTACGGGTCGTGCGGCTGGACCAACGTCTACTCGGTCAGCGGCTGGACCAGCAGCCAGAACCCCGAGTACGACTACGGCGCGATCAAGCTGAACTGCACCGTCGGCAACACCGTCGGCTGGTTCGGCCTGCAGTGGCAGACCGCGTCCTACGACGGCACCCAGGTCAACATCACCGGCTACCCGGGCGACAAGCCGAGCAACACCATGTGGCAGATGTCGGGCCCGATCGCGTCCTCGGCGACCCGCCAGCTGTTCTATTCGATCGACACCTACCACGGGCAGAGCGGCTCGGCGGTGCGCATCCCCGGCTGCGGCGCGTACTGCGCCATCGCCGTCCACACCTACGGCCTGTACGGCGGCTCGTCCTACAACCGGGGCACCCGCATCACCGAGGCCGCGTTCAACAACTACAACACCTGGAAGGCATGACGGACTGAAGGACACCGCGCCCCCGGCTCCATCCCTCCCGCCGGGGGCGCGGCCCCATCTCCGGAGCGGAAGCCATGCGACGAACCGGATGCCTGCTCGCAGCCGTCGCCCTGACGGCCCTCTGCACGACCGGCCCCGACACCCCGCGCTCGAACGACGACCCGCCCGACCCGGCGGAGCCCCGCCCGGCGGGCGCGATCTCCGGCCGCGTCCTGACCGCCGCCGGCACCCCCGTGCCGGACTGCCCCGTCCTGCCCGAGGCGACGTCCCACCCGGCCCCGGCCCTCCCCGAACTGGCCGCCGTGACCAACGCGGAAGGCCACTACCGCTGGCCGCTGCCGTCGGCGACCTACACCCTCACCGCCCGCTGCGCCCAGGGCACCGCCCACGCCACGAACCTGGTCCTGCACCCCGGCGAAGAACTCACCGCCGACCTCATCCTCGGCTGAGAAGAACGAACTCGCCCCAGGCGTGCCCGCCACCGGCAGGCCGGACTTCATAGGTCGGCGTCGTTGAGGATGCGGTACATCCAGGTCGGATGCAGCACGGGATTGGCAGCGGCATCATCGACGACGTTGGGATCGGGGTCCGATAGCAGTTGCTCCAACAGCGCATCGGTGATGTTGGGATGTCTGGCGGCCCCACGGCGCACGGAGTCTTCCGCATCGGCGGCCAGTCGCTGAAGGGCCGCCACCGGAAGTTCGGGATCGGCCAGGGCGCTGTACCGCACACGAGGGTTCGGTTCGTCGATGAAGGTGCGCAGCCTGTGCCGGGGAAAGTTAGGGTGCTCGACCAGGCCCGGCGCGATGTTGACGACGTCACCATGGTCACGTACCAGCCGTTCCAGGACTTCCGGCGGTGTGTCCGGGCGGCGTGCGGCGGCTCGACGAACCGAGACGACCGGGTCGTTGTCGAGCCGCCTCCAGGCTTCCTCAGGGAGGTCCGAGCAGGAGGCCAGAACACGCCGGAACACCGCATGCGGGCAGTCCAGGTAGGCCATCCGCTCATCAAGCGGCAATTCACACAGCCAGAGCGGCTCGCCGAAATACCAATGCAGCGCCACTTTGGCCGCGAAGCTGCCCTCGGCATGCTCGGCTTCCACCAGCGCATACAGTCGGTTTCTGGTCTCGTCGTCGACATGGCGGCTCTGCGCCACCGCGACACGCACGAGCGGGTCGTCGATGTCCAGGAGCCGGGCGACCATCGCAGCGGACAGATGCGGGTTGTAGGCGACTGCTTGCTTGACCTCTGCTTTCTCGATCTCCATGAGCGCGGTGAACTGGCCCATCGTCAATGGCAGGTAGCGCGCCACATTGATTTGCGTAGCCGGGTCGGCAAGACATCGGTCCGCCCATTCCGGAGGAACACCCGGCTGCTTTTGCAAAGTGGCGGCTGCACGGACCCGCGGATCGGGGTCGGCGAGCAACCCCTCTTGCACGGCCATCGGCCTGTCGTGCCAGGCACGCGCGATCGCGGCCCGCAGTTTCGGATCCGACGCGCCGGCCAGCGACGCTCGGGGGCGGCCATAGAGACCCTCTAGAAGGTCTATGCCGATCTCCACTTCGCGGTCCACCATGTGGCGGATGAAATCCCCATGGGCGCTACGGACCGCAGGATCGGGATGCTCGGCGATCCTCTGCCGCATCGCGGGAGAAATCCGGTCGCCGTGAAGAGACACCGCCGAATCACCGCCTCCGTGCGTCAAGAGGGCCTCGGCGACGGCATCGGAGAACCGCCCGCGACGCTGCGTCACCCCGTGCCTGCCGGCCTCGTGCGCGGTCAGACGGATCAGGACGTCTTCAGGAGCCGCCGGATTGCGCCCCAGCCCGGACAACTGCGGATGATCGAGGCTCGTCACGCGCCCAAAATAGTGCGGCTCTGCATGCTGATCCACCGCATGTGGGCCTCCGTTCGGGAGCTCGCGATCAGGCCTGGAATGCCGGAGCGGCGACGGTGCGGACCGCCACGCACAGAGCGTCGTGGCACTGGCATCGAGAGCCGTTCTTCGTGGTGAGGGACGTTCGTCGGCGCTGAGCGCCGCCGTGCAGTGGCTCTCGGAGGAGAGGTGCGGATCTAATCGACGAGGTCGCGGTCGGTCTCCTTGGACGGCTCTGGAACAGCGGGACGGTCTCACCACGCGATGGGTGACGCCGCTCCACGCCGCCGGGACGACGAGCTGCTGAGGTCACCACCAGCGCTGGACGGCGGCCGACAACTCCTCGGTCCACTCGGGTGCCGGCGGCACGTAGCCGCGGGCCCGGACGTCCTCGATGAACAAGGCGGGCAGCACCAGGGGCCGGATCGTCGCATACCGGACGCTGTCGACGCGCCAGATCCAGGTGCCGTCGGTCTGGAGGGAGGTGTTGACGTGCTCGCCCGGCGTGAAGAGGTCCGGCACCGCCTCCATCACGTCGAGCCCGGACTTGGCCGTGCGCATGTACTCCAGGATCTGCGCCCGATCCGGCTCGACGATGCGGCCGCTCGCGTTGTGGATCGAGGGCAGATCCTCCCGCTCCCCGCCGTACATCTCCCGATAAAGGGCCACAGGCTTCAGCTCCATCGGGCCATCCTCCAGCCCGCGCCCCGGCTCAGCAACCAAGATCGTCTGAACCACCGGCGAATCCGGGCGGTTCGGCCCGCCGCCCTGTCAGTGCAGCGCCTCGCTCAACCCGGCGATGTCGGGATGATCCAGCCAGTGCGGGAGATGTCGATACGTCGCCTTGTCAGGCCGGCGCCGGATGCGCTGGGGAAATGCACGCTGGTTGCGCTGGAGCCGCTCTGCCCCTGACGGTGGAAGGCCCCGCACCGTAGCCTGAGGGGGCGACCACTCAGGAAGGTGCGAGACCTATGTCTGAGGCTCCCCCCGAAACCGTCGGCATGCGGCTCGCTCGCGCACGGAAGCGGCGCGGCCTCACTCAGCAGGGCCTCGCGCAGGCCACAGTCTACAGCCGCGGCCACATCGCCCAGGTCGAGGGCGGCAAGAAGGCCGCCACGCCCTCCTTCGTGGCCGCGGCCGCGCGGGCGCTCGGCGTCGACCCGGCCGAGCTGTTCGGCCAGCCCTACCACCTCGCCGGTCAGGACGACCAGGTGCACGCCGCCATCCCCGAGCTGCGCCGGATCATGGCGACCGCCGGAGTCGGGCTGGAGCCGGACGGCCCGCCGCGCTCGCTGGACGAGCTCGCCGCCGAGGTCGCCACGGCCCGGCATCTGATCCATCAGGCGCAGCTCACCAAACTCGGCGCGCGGTTGCCCGCCGTTCTGGAAGAGCTGACGTACTGGGCCGCCGAACTCGATGACGCCCGGACCTGGGCGCTGCTGTCACGCGCCTACCGTGACGCGACCTCGTTCGCCCGCCGCCTCGGCTACGGAGGTGACGCCCTGGCCCTGCTCGAGCGCGCGGCCGACGCCGCGCGCCGGGCCCAGGACCCACATCCAATGGTGCTGGTGACCCTGGCCAGGGTGCTCATTCTCACCGCGATGGACCAGTCGGCGGCCGCCCTGACCCTGCTGGACCGGGCGGCGGCCACGGTGGACCCGGCCCGTCCGGACGCCGTCGAGCTGGCCGGCGCGGTCGAGCTGCGGTCGGCGATCATCGCGGCCCGTGCCGCCGACGCGTCGCGGGCGTGGGACTACCACGGCAGCGCGACCGAGCGCCTGCGCGCGGCCGGCCCGGTGCCGGACGTGCACGGCCTCCAGGTCACGATGCCGAACGCGGCGGTGCACGGCGCGGCCGTCGCGGTCGAGCTCGGTGACATGGACGAGGCGGCCCGCCGCGACGCGGGGATCGGTGAGCGCACGCTGGCGTCCCTGCCGCCGGAGCGGAGTGCGCACCACGAGATCGACATGGCCCGCGCGCTGCTGGAGACGGGCGCCCACGAGCGGGCTCTCAAGCGGCTGGCGGGCGCCGAACGGACCGCCCCGCAGATGACGCACTTCCACCCCACGGCGCGGTCCGTCGTGGCGCATCTGGTCGATGCGCGCCGGACCTTGCCGGAGCCGCTACGCAGGCTCCACCACCGCATGAGCGCATAGCGCCGCGCTCGCTCTTCGGCAAGGAATGCGGTGCACCATCTTGGTGCACTACGGAAAGTGCGCGCGGCGATCCTGTGCGTCATGAAGCAGGCACGCGATGCGGCCGAGGAGCTGAGCCTCCTCCGCCGCGAGTTCTCTGGCTGGTCGTTCCTGATCAGTGACCGGGGCCGATGGTGGGCGCTGCGCACCGGCCCACATGTCGTGTCCGAGATCGTCACCGACACCGCTGCCCTCCTGCGCGAGCAGCTCCAAGAGCTGCACGAAGTGGAGCAGGGGCGATGAACGTGACCATGCGTCGACGTACGCCTACCTGGCACGTCGTACGGCTGCCCGTCCACTGGCCGGCCTGGACGCAGTGGCGGGGGCCGTTCGCGCCGGAGCCCGCGCTGCAAGACCGGGAGGCCGCGCGTCCTCTGGCCTGGGCGTGGGCGCATGGCGGGAGATCGGCGCCGCGCGGCGCTCAGACGGCGCGGCGGCGCGGCACCGTACCCGCAGTCCGTGCCGCCGCGTCCTGCGGGAGGGGGCGGTGACGCCGATCAACCACCTTGTCCGGCTGGCCGGCGCGCTCGGGTGTCCTTCTCGGCTGATCACCGAAGAGGTGGCGCGGCTCAGGGTGTGGCGGGCGGAGACGCCGGGGGTCGGCTACGAGGTTGTCGTCGGCGAGATCGACGGGGTGCCTTGGTTCTGGGCGGTCGGTGTTGCGTTGGCGCCTTGCGACGAACCGGTGTGCGCGGCGGGGGAGGTCGCTGCGGTGCTGGAGGACCCGGCGATTTTGTGGTGGGACGCCGAAGGGGCGTGCCGAGGTCGGCACGCCCCTTCGGTGACGCATCAGATGTCGTAGTACAGCTCGAACTCGTGGGGGTGCGGGCGGAGGCGGATCGGGTCGATCTCGAACTCGCGCTTCATGGAGATCCACGTCTCGATGAGGTCCGGCGTGAAGACGCCGCCCTCGAGGAGGTAGTCGTGGTCGGCCTCCAGGGCGTCCAGGACCGCGTCGAGCGAGCCGGGCACCTGCGGGATGGCGCGGGCCTCCTCCGGCGGGAGCTCGTAGAGGTCCTTGTCGACCGGCTCGGCGGGCTCGATCTTGTTCTTGATGCCGTCCAGGCCCGCCATCAGCATCGCCGAGAAGGCGAGGTAGGGGTTGCAGGACGGGTCCGGCACGCGGAACTCGACCCGCTTGGCCTTGGGGTTGGAGCCGGTGATCGGGATGCGGATGCACGCCGACCGGTTGCGCTGGGAGTAGACCAGGTTGACCGGGGCCTCGTAGCCGGGCACCAGGCGGTGGTAGGAGTTCACCGTCGGGTTGGTGAAGGCCAGCAGCGACGGGGCGTGCTTCAGCAGGCCGCCGATGTAGTAGCGGGCGTTGTCCGACAGGCCCGCGTAGCCGACCTCGTCGTAGAACAGCGGCGAGCCGTCCTTCCACAGCGACTGGTGGACGTGCATGCCCGAGCCGTTGTCGCCGAAGATGGGCTTCGGCATGAAGGTGACGGTCTTGCCCGCCGCGCGCGCCACGTTCTTGACGACGTACTTGTACAGCATCAGCTGGTCGGCGGTCTTCAGCAGCGTGTCGAAGCGGAAGTCGATCTCGGCCTGGCCGGCCGTGCCGACCTCGTGGTGCTGCATCTCCACGTGGATGCCGACGTCCAGCAGCTGGGCCACCATCTCCGAGCGCAGGTCGGTGTAGTGGTCCATCGGCGGGACGGGGAAGTAGCCGCCCTTGTAGGGGGGCTTGGCGCCGAGGTTGCCGCCGGGCTCTTCACGGCCGGTGTTCCAGGCGCCCTCGATCGAGTCGAGGTAGTAGTAGCCGGCGTTCTGCTTGGTCTCGAAGCGCACGTCGTCGAAGATGTAGAACTCGGCCTCGGGGCCGACGTAGACGGTGTCGGCGATGCCGGTGCCGCGCAGGTAGTCCTGGGCCTTCTTGGCGACGTTGCGGGGGTCGCGGCTGTAGGGCTCGCCCGTCAGCGGGTCGTGCACGAAGAAGTTGAGGTTCAGCGTCTTGTGCTGGCGGAACGGGTCGACCACCGCGGTGGACGGGTCCGGCAGCAGCAGCATGTCCGACTCGTGGATCTCCTGGAATCCGCGGACGGAGGAGCCGTCGAACATCAGGCCCTCGCTGAAGACGCTTTCGCCGAAGCTCTCCACCGGGAACGTGAAGTGCTGCATCTTGCCGGGCAGGTCCACGAACCGGCAGTCCACGAACCGGACATCCTCGTCCCTGATGTAGCTCAGGACCTCGTCGGCGCTGCTGAACATCCAGCCTCCTTGGGGCGCTCTTGGCTTCCGCAGGCTACGGAAGGGCCGTTTCCCGGCCGTGTCCCGTATGTTTCGCCTGTGTTACGAATCACTCTGTGGCGTTGCTCACGGCCCGGCGGGGTCCGGGGCGAACGCTCGACACGGAGCCCTACCCGGAAACGGATACCGTATGTCTCATGAGCAGCGGGAAAGAGACCGGGCAGCGGTGGACGCAGACGTGGCTGGGCGGGGCCCGGTCGGCGGGGGTCGATCTCGGCAAGCCCGGTGAGCGCCTCGGGCTGCCCGAGAGCGGCAGCGGCGCGGTGGCGGGCTACGGCCGCCGGCTCGGCGCGCTGTTCATCGACTGGGCGCTGTCGCTGCTGGTCGCCAGCCTGCTGACGCGCGTCCTGGACTGGACGCCGCCGCAGCGCAGCATGGCCACCCTGGTGGTCTTCGCGGTCCAGGTGTGGCTGCTGACGGGGCTGCTCGGCCTCACCATCGGCAAGCGGATCTGCGGTATCCGGGTGGCGCGCCTGGACGGCCGCCCGGTCGGCCTCGGCTGGTCGCTCGCCCGCACGCTGCTGCTGGTGCTCGTGGTGCCCGCGATGATCTGGGACCGCGACTACCGCGGCATGCACGACCGCGCCGCAAACACCGTCGTCGTCAACGCCTAGCCGGAAACGAGAAAAGCGCCCCCGCGGGGGCGCTTTTCTCATGTCGTCTAGCGGGTCTTCGGCTTGGGGCCCTTGGGCATCCGCGCGCCCTTGGGCATCGGGCCCTTCGGCATCTGCATGTTGCGCGGCAGCGCCTGCAGCCGGTCGTTCAGCTCGGCGACCTGGGCCTTGGTCAGGTTGCGCGGCAGCTTCATCAGGTGGCGCTGGAGCTTGTCCACCGGGACCTGCCCCTCCTCGTCGCCGACCTGGACGTCATAGATCGGCACCTGCTGGGCGGCGCGCGAGATGCGCTTCTTCTCCGCGCCGAGCAGCGGGCCGACCCGGCTGCGCGGGCCCTCGGAGACCAGCACCACGCCGGCCCGGCCGACCGCGCGGTGCACCATGTCGAGGTTGCGGTTGCCGCTCACGGCCTCGGTGACGGTCCAGCCGCCGCGGGCGTTCTTCAGGATCGCCGCGGCCGCGCCGGGCTGCCCGGCGATCACCTTGTACTGGGCGCGCTGCGCCAGCTGGCCGAAGGTGATCATGCCGACGGCGAACGCGGCCAGCACCGCCAGCGGGATGAAGAACCACAGCTGGCCGATCAGCAGCCCGATGAGGATGACGACGACCAGGGTGCCGAGCGCGGCGGCGAAGACGATCGGCAGGGCCTTGGGGTCGGCCTGCTTGAGCACCTGGGCGACCATGCGGATCTGCTTGAGGCGGCCCGGACGCTCCTGGGCCCCGTCCGTGGGCTTTTTCGACATGTTGCTAAGGATAGTCGGGTGTCACCCGTCCGTCGGTCATGCCCGCCGGGCGTCGACCGCCTGCTGGTAGAGCCGGCCGGCGCGGTAGCTGGAGCGCACCAGCGGCCCCGACATGACCCCGGCGAAGCCGATCGCCTCGGCCTCGGCCGACAGCTCCACGAACTCCTCGGGCTTGACCCAGCGCTCCACGGGGTGGTGCCGGGGGGAGGGGCGCAGGTACTGGGTGATGGTGACCAGCTCGCAGCCCGCGGCGTGCAGGTCGCGCAGCGCCTCGGAGACCTCCTCGCGGGTCTCGCCCATGCCGAGGATCAGGTTGGACTTGGTGACCAGGCCCGCCTCCCGGGCGCGGGTGATCACTTCGAGGGAGCGCTCGTAGCGGAAGCCGGGGCGGATCCGCTTGAAGATGCGCGGCACCGTCTCCACGTTGTGCGCGAGCACCTCGGGACGCGACCCGAACACCTCGGCGAGCTGGGCGGGGTCGGCGTTGAAGTCGGGGATCAGCAGCTCGACGCCGCAGCCGGGCACGGCCGCGTGGATCTGCCGGACGGTCTCGGCGTACAGCCACGCCCCGCCGTCCTCCAGGTCGTCGCGGGCGACGCCGGTGACGGTGGCGTACTTCAGCCCCATCGAGGCGACCGACTCGGCGACGCGGCGCGGCTCGTCGCGGTCGAACGCGGCGGGCTTGCCGGTGTCGATCTGGCAGAAGTCGCAGCGGCGGGTGCACTGGTCGCCGCCGATGAGGAAGGTCGCCTCGCGGTCTTCCCAGCACTCGTAGATGTTGGGGCAGCCGGCCTCCTGGCACACCGTGTGCAGGCCCTCGGACTTCACCAGCGCGGTGAGCTCGCGATACTGCGGGCCCATCTTCAGCCGCGTCTTGATCCAGTCGGGCTTGCGCTCGATGGGGGTCTGGCTGTTGCGGGCCTCGATGCGCAGGAGCTTGCGCCCCTCAGGTGTCGCCGTCGTCACGGTGCCAGCCTACGTGCCGATCACCGGGCTCGGCACATCGCGGCCTACGGCACGAAACGGCGGCGATCATGCGTCGATTCAGGTGTTTCCACACTGCGTAGCCGCCGATCTCTTAGGGTGACTCCCTGTCATCGAGCAGCAGGACGTTCGCAGGAGGACCGCCGTGGGTCTGGCAATGTCGTACCTCAGGGTGCCGACGGTACTGGAGGGGGATCCGGATCCGGCCCGGATCGCCCGCCGGCTGTTCGGCGCGCCCGGCTGGCGGGCCGAACGGCGGCCGCTGGATCTCGGCGGCGCCTGGCAGGCGCTGCACTTCATGATCACCGGGGACGCCTGGGACGGCCGCCAGCCCGAGGCCGACGTGGTGTGCGGCGGCCGGCTGCTCACCGAGGACGGCGCGGACGAGCTCGGCCTGGACGTGGTCTACCTGGACGCGGCCCGGGTCAAGCCCGCCGCCGACCACCTGGCCGCGACCCCGTTCGAGCGGATCGCGGGCCGCTACGACCCCGCCGCGATGGCCGCCGCGGGCGTCCAGGGCGCGCAGGGGCTGGACGCGGCCGTCCGCGACCGGGTCCTGCGGCCCGCCTACGAGGAGCTGTCGCGCTTCTTCCAGGCGGCGGCCGACGGCGGCGAAGCCGTCTACAAGGCGATGGCCCCCGTCTAGAGCGCGAGCTGGGCGGTGGTGCGGTGCAGCACCGCGCCGGCGCCCAGCAGCCTGGCCAGGTGCCGTTCCACCAGCGGGACGACCTCGGCGACCGGCACCGGGCGGCCGAGCTCCTGGGACAGGCTGGTGGAGCCGGCGTCCCGGATCCCGCACGGGACGATGCGGTCGAACCACGACATGTCGCAGTCGCAGTTGATCTGGAAGCCGTGCATCGTCACGTTCCGCCGGACCCGCAGGCCGATCGAGCCGAGCTTGCGGTCCGGCGTGCCGGGCACCCAGAGGCCGCTGCGGCCCTCGACGAACTTGGTGGCGAGACCGAACTCGGCGCAGACGTCCATCATCATCCGCTCCAGCAGCCGGACGAACGCCACCCCGCCGGTGGAGTCGCGCAGCTTGACGATCGGATACCCGGTCAGCTGCCCCGGCCCGTGCCAGGTGATCTTGCCGCCGCGGTCGACCTCGACCACCGGCGCGCCCGGGTCGCCCATCGGGCGGTCCAGCGGCTCGGTGCGCTTGCCCGCCGTGTAGACCGGCTCGTGCTCCAGCAGCAGCACCGTGTCGCCGATCTCGTCGGCGATCCGCTTCTCCTGGGTGCGTTTCTGCAGGTCCCAGCCGGCCTCGTAGGGCACCGCCGCGGCGCCGAACCCCGCGTGCACGACGACCAGCTCGCGCGCGCCCGCCTCGGCCGTCACGGTCGAGGCCGTGTCCACTGTGTCCACATCGCTCACGGCGCCCAGCCTATGCGGCGCGGCCCCGTTCACGGCGTGGTGAGCAGCCGCGGCTCGATGCGGAACTCCTTGGCCGAGCCCGCGCCGTCCGGCTCGACCCGGTAGGCGCCCGCCTGCGGGCGGTAGGAGACGGCCTGGACGAACTCGGTGCCGACGTAGTGCAGCGCGACCGACTCGTCGGCGGCGTACCCGGCCGGCAGCACGCCCTGCCCGACCGAGGCGTGCAGCAGCGTGCGGCGCTGCGGGTCGGAGTCGTAGTGCACGCCGCACGAGTAGGGCAGGAACGCCAGGCCGTCGTCCAGCGGCCGCAGCTCGGGCCCGAAGGAGTCGGTGTTGCCGCCCACGTGCCAGCAGAGCGCGCCCGCGCTCTGCCCGGACAGCACCACGCCCTCCCGCCACGCCTCGCGCATGACCTCGTCCAGGCCGTGCAGCCGCCACAGGGCCAGCAGGTTGGCGACGCTGCCGCCCGACACGTAGATCAGGTCCTGGCCGAGCAGGTGCGCGCGGACGTCGGCGACGTTCGGCATCGGGAACAGCGCCAGATGGCTCACCTCGGCGTCCAGCCGGGAGAAACCGTCGTAGAAGCGGGCGATGTAGTCCGCGCCGTCGCCGACGGCGGTGGTGAGGAAGCAGACGCGCGGGCGGTCCTGGCCGGTCAGGTCCAGCGCGTACCGCATGAGGGGGCTCGGCGCGAGCCCGTAGCGGTCGTCGGGTACGAAGCTGCCGCCGCCGATGGCGAGGATGTGCGGCTGGCCGTCGGTGCTCATGAACTCTCCCACTCAGAGTGCTGTACTCGTCACGCTACGGGCGGCGACGCGGCTCATGTTCCACTTTGGTATTTCTTGGCATTAATCGGCGAGCACCGCACGCAGGGCCCCGTCCAGGTCGGGATGGGCGAAACCGAACCCCGCCTCCAGCAGCCGCTTCGGCAGGACGCGCTGGCTGATCAGGGCGCCCTCGTCGGCGAAACCGCGCAGGACGGCGCGCAGGGCGAACGCGGGCACGGTGAACGGCGTCGGCCGCCCGAGCGCCCGGCCGACCGCCTTGGTGTAGTCGGCGTTGGTGACGGGATTGGGCGCGGTCAGGTCGACCGGGCCCGCCAGGTCGCCGTCGACGAGGAAGCGCAGGGCGGCGACCTGGTCGTCCAGGCCGATCCAGCTGATCCACTGGCGGCCGTCGCCGAGCTTGCCGCCGAGGCCGAGCCGGAACAGCGGCAGGACCTTGCCGAGCAGGCCGCCCTCGGCGGTGAGGACGATCCCGGTGCGCGGGTGCACGACCCGCACGCCCGCCTCGGCCGCCGGAGCGGCGGCGGCCTCCCAGTCCCGCACCACCTCCGCCAGGAAGCCCGCGCCGGACGGGGCGGACTCGTCGACCGCCCGGCCGCCGGTGTCGCCGTAGTAGCCGACCGCCGACCCCGACACCAGCACCCGCGGCCCGTCCTTGGCCTTCGCGACGGCCTCGGCGATGGTCCGGGTGCCGAGCACCCGGCTGTCGCGGACCTGGCGCTTGTAGGAGGCGGTCCAGGGCCGGTCGCCGATCCCGGCGCCCGCCAGGTGCACGACGGCGTCCACGCCCTCGACCCCGCGCGGGTCCACACGGCCGCCCGCCGGGTCCCAGCGGACCTCGTCGGGGGCGGCGGGCTCGTGCCGCACCAGCCTCAGCACCTCGTGCCCGTCGGCCAGCAGTGACCGGACGAGGGCCGTACCGATGAGCCCGGTGGAACCGGTCACGGAGAGCTTCATGGGACCAACCCTACGGGTAGCCTCCCTGCCATGACCAAGATCCCTACCGCCGCCGTCGCCGCCTCCGGCCTCATCGGCGGCTACGCCGCCGCCCGCTTCACCCGCCGCCGCGAACTCGGCGGCGCCGTCCTGGCCGCCGCCGGCGCCTGGTGCACCCGGGAATGGGCCCGCACCAGCGGCCCGGCCGGCGCCGCCGGACTCCTCACGGTCTACCTGGCGGGGTTCGGCGGGTCGCACCCGCTGGCCAAGAAGGTGGGCGCCTGGCCTGCCGTCCTGGGCGTGGCCGTCTTGTCGGCCGGGACGGCCTATGCGGTCTCCGACCGGAAGGCCGGCTGACGCAAAAAAGAGGGACCCGCCGGTTATCGCAGGTCCTCTTACGACTTGCGCCCCGCCCCTCGCCTAGCGGCTCGGGGCGGGGCGCGTACGCGGCTCCGCTCGGCGCCCCTTTAAGGGCGGGTGGCGGGCGGCCTTGCTCCAGGGGCCGGGGTGGCCGGGCCCTGGAGGTTCGGCTGCCTAGAGGCCGAGCTCGGCCTCGAAGTTGCCCTCTTCCAGGCGGTGCTTGATGGTGCCGAGGAAGCGGGCGGCGTCGGCGCCGTCGATGAGGCGGTGGTCGTAGGTCAGGGCCAGGTAGACCATGGACCGGACCGCGATGACCTCGCCGAGCTCGGGGTCGTCGATGACGGCCGGGCGCTTGACGACCGAGCCGGTGCCGAGCATGCCGACCTGCGGCTGGTTCAGGATCGGGGTGTCGAACAGCGCGCCCCGGCTGCCGGTGTTGGTGAGCGTGAAGGTGCCGCCCGCCAGCTCGTCCGGGCTGACCTTGTTGGTGCGGGTCCGCTCGGCGACGTCGGCGATGCGCTGGGCGAGGCCGCCCAGGTTCAGCTGGCCGGCGTTGTGGATGACCGGCACCATGAGGCCGCGCTCGGGCACGTCCACCGCGATGCCGAGGTTCTCCACGTCGTGGTAGGTGACCTCGTTGTTGTCGGTGTCGATGACCGCGTTCAGCTTCGGGTGGGCCTTGAGGGCCTCGATCGCCGCCTGCGCGAAGAACGGCATGAACGACAGCTTCACGCCCTCGCGGGCGAGGAAGTCGGCCTTGGCCCGGTCGCGCAGCCGCGCGATCTTGGTGACGTCGACCTCGACGACGGTGGTGAGCTGCGCCGAGACCTGCAGCGACTCGACCATGCGGCGGGCGATGGTCTGCCGGATCCGCGACATCTTCTCGGTCTTGCCGCGCAGCGCGAGCTGGTCGGCGGGCGCGCCGGCCGGGGCGGGCGCCGCGTGGCGGGCGGGCGCGGGCTGCTGCGCCGCGGGCGCGGCGGGAGCGGCCGGCGCGGCGGCCGGGGCCGGCGCGGGGGCCTCGGCCCGCTGCTGGGCGGCGCGGGCCGCCTCCAGGACGTCCTGCTTGCGGATGCGGCCGCCGACGCCGGTGCCGGTGACCGAGTTCAGGTCGACGTTGTGCTCGCTGGCGAGCTTGCGCACCAGCGGCGTGACGTACGGGCCGTCACCGGAGGGCGCGGCCTCCTGCTTGGGCTCCTCGGCCGGGGCCTGCTGCTGCTGGGCGGCCGGGGCCGGCTCGGGAGCCGACGGGGCCTGCTGCTGCTGCGCGGGCGGCGGCCACGCCGACGGCGGCGGAGCCTGCTGCTGCTGCGCGGCGGGGGCCGGGGCCTCCTCCTGCTGCTGCTCCTGCTGCTTGGGCGCCTCTTCGGCGGGCGCCTCCTCGGCCTTGTCCTCGGTTCCGCCGCCGGCGGCGGGGGCGTCGCCCTCGTCGCCGATGACGGCCAGTTCGGCGCCGACCTCGACGGTCTCGTCCTCGGCGACGGTGATGCTGGTCAGGATGCCCGAGGCGGGCGAAGGAATCTCGGTGTCGACCTTGTCGGTGGACACTTCGAGGAGCGGCTCGTCGGTCTCGACGCGCTCGCCCTCCTTCTTCAGCCAGCGGGTGACGGTGCCCTCGGTGACGCTCTCGCCGAGCTGGGGCATGGTGACGGAGACCGGCATGGCTCTCAGCGACTCCTTCGAGAAATGAACAGTGCGGCGGCTGGTTCAGCCGTGCACGTGCAGTGGCTTGCCGGCGAGCGCGAGGTGTGCCTCGCCGACCGCTTCGGACTGGGTCGGATGGGGATGGATCAGCTGGGCCACCTCGCCCGGCAGGGCCTCCCAGTTGTAGATCAGCTGCCCTTCGGCGATGAGCTCGCCGACGCGCGCGCCGACCATGTGGATGCCGAGGACGGGCCCGTCCACGGCCGCGATCACCTTGACCTCGCCCTGCGTCCCCAGGATCTTGCTCTTGGGGTTGCCGGCCAGGTCGTAGGTGACCTCCTTGACCTCGAGCCCGCGGGCCCGGGCGGTGGCGGTGGTGATGCCCACCGACGCCACCTCGGGGTCGGAGTAGGTGATCCGCGGCACCCCGTCGTAGTCGATCGGCGCGGGGTCCAGCCCGCCGAGCCGCTCGGCCACCAGGATGCCCTCGGCGAAGCCGACGTGCGCCAGCTGCGGCGTGGCGATCAGGTCGCCGACGGCCGAGACGGTGGGCACGTTGGTGCGGCAGTGCCCGTCGACCTTGACGAAGCCCCGCTCGACCTGGACGCCGGCGGCCTCCAGCCCGATGTCCTCCGACACCGGGCCGCGGCCGACCGCGACCAGCAGCAGCTCCGCGTCGATCGTCTTTCCGCCCTCCAGCGTCACCGCGACGCCGCCCTGGGTGGTCTTGACGCTCTCGAAGCGGGTGCCGAGCTCGTACTTGATGCCGCGCTTGCGGAAGGCCCGCTCCAGGCGCTTGGAGCTGGTCTCCTCCTCCAGCGGCAGCAGGTGGGGGAGGGCCTCGACGATGGTGACCTCGGCGCCGAAGGAGCGCCACACGCTGGCGAACTCCACGCCGATGACGCCGCCGCCGAGGATGACGACGGACCCGGGGACGTGGTTCAGCTTCAGCGCGTGGTCGCTGGAGATGACGCGCTCGCCGTCGATGTCCAGGCCGGGCAGCGACTTCGGGCGGGAGCCGGTGGCGAGCACGATGTGCCGCCCCTCTAGCGAGAAGGTCTCCCCGCCGTCCTCGGTGACCTGGACGGTGGTCGGCCCGGTGAGGCGGCCGGTGCCCGCGACGATGTCGATGCCCTTGGACCTGATCAGCCCGGTGAGCCCCTTGACGGTGGTGGAGACGACCTTGTCCTTGTAGGCGTTGACGCCCTCGACGTCGATGCCCTCGAAGGTCGCCCGGACGCCGTACTTGGCGGCCTCGCGGGTCTGGTCGGCGATCTCGGCGGCGTGCAGCAGCGCCTTGGTCGGGATGCAGCCCCGGTTCAGGCAGGTGCCGCCGAGTTCGGCGCGCTCGACCAGGGCGACGGTCTTGCCGAGCTCGACGGCGCGGAGCGCGCACGCGTACCCGCCGCTGCCACCGCCCAGGACCACGATGTCGTAGGGGCCGCTGTTGCCCACTGGCCGTTTCCTTTCGCCGCCTCGGGGGCCTCGTCGCCCCCGCGGCCAAATCTATTCGCCTGCCGGGCCCGGCCGCACCGGGCCGAGGTCACAGAGTTCCGGCCGCCAGGTCCTCGGCGATCTGGACCAACGTACGTGTCGCCGCCCCGGTGCCGCCCTTCGGGGTGTACCCGTAGGCCTCGCCCTTGTGGAAGGAGGGGCCGGCGATGTCCAGGTGCGCCCAGCGCACGCCGTCCGGCACGAACTCCTTCAGGAAGACGCCCGCGGTCAGCATGCCGCCCCAGCGCTCGCCGCTGATGTTGGCGATGTCGGCGACGGCCGAGTCCAGGCCCTTGCGCAGCTCGGCCGGGAGCGGCATGCCCCAGGCGGCCTCGCCGGCGCGGCCGGCGGCGTCCACGACCTTCTCGCGCACGTCGTCGTCGTTGGCCATGACGCCGGCGGTGCGGGTGCCGAGCGCGACCAGCTGCGCGCCGGTCAGCGTGGCGATGTCGACGATGAGGTCGGGGCCGTCCTCGCCGGAGCGCACCAGCGCGTCGGCCAGGACCAGGCGGCCCTCGGCGTCGGTGTTGAGGACCTCGACGGTGGTGCCGCCGTAGATGCGCAGCACGTCGGAGGGGCGCTGGGCGGTGCCGCTCGGCATGTTCTCGGCGAGCGCGAGGTAGCCGACGACGTTGACCTTCGGGCCGAGCTCGGCGATGGCCTGCAGCGCGCCGAGGACGGCGGCCGCGCCGCCCATGTCGGACTTCATCCAGTCCATCGCCTCGGCGGGCTTCAGGGACAGGCCGCCGGAGTCGAAGGTGATGCCCTTGCCGACCAGCGCGAGGGTCTTGGCGGCCTCGGGGTGGGTGTAGGCGAGGCGGACCAGGCGCGGCGGGTTGACCGAGCCCTGCCCGACGCCGGCGATGCCGCCGTAGCCGCCCTCGACCAGGGCCTTCTCGTCCAGCACCTCGATGTCCAGGCCCGCGTCGCCGGCGACGCGCACGGCGACGTCGGCGAAGTCCTCGGGGGACAGGTCCGACGGCGGGGTGTTGACCAGGTCGCGCACGAGCGTGACCGCGGCGGCGAGGGTGCGGGCACGCGCGACGGCGTCGTCGTGGCCGTCCGCGCCGGTCAGCACGATCTGCTCGACCAGGCTCTTCTGCTCGCCGGTGCGGTAGACGCCGAAGGCGTAGTTGCCGAGCAGCGCGCCGAGGGCGACCGCCTCGGCGTCGGCGGCGGAGGCGACGGGGAGGGCGACGGCGGCGCGGGCGGACCCGGCGAGCGCGCGCAGGGCCGCGCCGGCGGCGCGGCGCAGCTCCTCGGGGCCGGCGTCCTCGCCGAGCCCGGCCGCGACGACGACGGGCGCGGGCAGCGCGCCGAGCGTCGGCAGCTTGGTGATCTCACCGGCCTTGCCGGTGGCGCCGAGCGCCGTGAGCGCGGAGGCCAGCCCGCCGTTCAGGGCCTCGTCGATGCCTTCGGCGCCGGGGGCCGGGCGCGGGCCCGCCTCTCCGGGGACGACGCCGATCACGATGGCGTCCACCTGAAGACCTGCCGGAACTCCGCTGTCAAGGCTGATGCTCGTCACGTACCCCGATGTTAGTCCTCCCGGTGACCGGTTTCGCCCTTTTGGATCAAGCATTGCCAACCCCCGGGCGGCCCCCGGGGGTGGCGGATCGGTGATCTTGGCGCGTCCCGGCGCAGGTCAGGAGCGAGTTGCCGGCGGCGGGGGTGGCGTGTTCGCCCCGCTATTCACCTATCCCGACCGCTTTAGTAGGTTAATGCCGTGACCAGGAAAGACACCGCCGCCACGGCCCTCACCCTGACCGACGCGCGCCGGCTGCGGGCCGACCGCGCCCGGCAGGTGGCCGACGTCCTGCGCCGCCGGGTGCTGGACGGGGACTTCGCGGACGGCGCGCTGCCCGCCGAGACCGCGCTCGTCGCCGAGTTCGCCGCCACGCGCAACACCGTGCGCGAGGCGCTCGACCTGCTGCGCGCCGAGGGCCTGGTCGAGCGCTGTCCCGGCGTCGGCACGGTGGTGGTGTCGCGCAAGTACCCGCACGGCCTGGAGCGGCTGCGCGGCCTGGCCGAGACGCTGCGCGAGCACGGCGAGATCGTCAACGAGGTGCGCACCAGCGGGCTGATCGCCCCGCCGCGCGAGATCTCGGCCCGGCTGCGGCTGCCCGCGGGCGAGCCGGTCGTCTACATCGAGCGGCTGCGCAGCCTGAACGGGCTGCCGCTGTCGCTCGACCTCACCTACCTGGCCCGCGACCTCGGCGAGCCGCTGCTGGCCGAGGACCTGGCCGGCACCGACGTGTTCGTGCTGCTGGAGCGCCTGGCCGGGCAGCCGCTCGGGCACGCCGAGGTCACCCTGGAGGCGGTCAACGCCGACCCGCACTCGGCCGCGACGCTCGGCGTCCCGCGCGGCGCCGCGCTGCTCATGGCCGAGCGCCTCACCCACCTGTCCGACGGCCGCCCGGTGGACCTGGAGTTCATCCGCTTCCGCGGCGACCGGATCGCCATGAGCGGCCTGCTCACCCGCAACTGACCCCCTGGAGACCCCCATGTCGCTGGTCGACTCCCGCGCCGACGTCCCGGTGACGGTGGACGAGGCGCTCTGCATCGACGGCTGCACCCTCTGCGTCGACGTCTGCCCCCTCGACGCCCTGGCCATCCACCCCGAGACCGGCAAGGCCTACATGCACGTCGACGAGTGCTGGTACTGCGGCCCCTGCGCCGACCGCTGCCCGACGGGCGCGGTGACCGTGAACATGCCCTACCTGCTCCGCTGAAGGAAAGACGAGAATGAGACGCCTCACCGCTGCCGCCGCCGCTGCCCTCCTCCCCCTGGCCGCCGGCTGCACGGTCGCCGGGAACGCCGACAGCGGCGGCGCCGTCCGCGTCGTGGTCGGCTACCAGTCCAAGACGATCAACACCGTCACCGCCGGGACGCTGCTGCGCTCGCTCGGCTACTTCGAGAAGCGCCTGGCCGAGCTCGGCAAGGCCGAGGGCCGCAGGTACTCCGTCGTCTGGCAGGACTACGACACCGGCGCCCCGATCACCGCGCAGATGCTCGCCGGGAAGATCGACATCGGCTCGATGGGCGACTACCCGCTGCTGATCAACGGGTCCCGGGCGCAGGCGCAGGGCGGCGACGCCCGCACCGAGCTGGTCTCGATCACCGGCTACAACCTGCGCGGCGCGCTGAACAGCGTCGTCGTCGCCAACGGCTCCACCGCCAGGACGCTGCGCGACCTGCGCGGCAGGACGGTCTCCACCAGCGTCGGCTCGGCCGGGCACGGCACGTTCGTGCAGGCGTTCAAGCGGCTCGGCCTGGACCCGGCCAAGGACGTCAAGGTCGAGAACCAGCAGCCGTCGGTCGGCGCGTCCAAGCTGCAGTCCGGCGGCGCCGCCGGGCTCGCCCAGTTCGTCGCCTGGCCCGGCCTGCTGGTGAACAAGGGGCAGGCGCGGCTGCTGTACGACGGCGGCTCCCTCGGCGTGCCGACCTTCCACGGCGTGGTGGTCCGCAAGGCGTTCGCGGGGGAGAAGGGCAAGGTGCTGCAGGCCTTCCTCGGCGCGCAGGCCGACGCGACCCGCTACCTCAACACCGAGCCGGTCAAGGCCGCCGAGTCGGTCGCGTCCGCGACCGGGCTGCCCGCCGAGACCGTCTACCTCTACAACGGCGCGGGCGGCATCGCCACGTTCGGCACCGAGATCAAGCCGGAGCTGCGCGCCGCGTTCGCGCAGGACGTCCCGTTCCTGAAGTCGATCGGGGTGCTGCAGAAGCCCCTGGACGTCCAGTCCTTCATCAACGACTCCTACCTGAAGCAGGCGAACCTCCCGGCCGTCGAACCCGCCCGGATCAAGGGCACCGACGAGGTCTGCAAGAAGCCCGTCACCGACCCGGCCACCGCCGGCGAGGTCTGGGTGGCGGGGGAGGCCGCGCCGCGGCCCGTCGCCGACGCGGTGTGCCTGCTGCGCAACGTCAGGGCGCTGCAGGGCAAGCAGATCCGGGCCGTCTACGTCCCCGACGCCGCCAACGGCACCCGCTGGTTCGCCGACAAGCAGATCTGGGTCGCCGACGGCGCGGCGTTCAAGCCGTTCGCCACCCAGGAGGGCGCGCAGAGGTACCTGTCGGCCCACCCCGGCGCCAAGGCGGTCTCCTACGACGAGGCGGTGCGGCGCGCGTGAGGATCCCCCCGATCGTGGTCAGAGCGGCGTCGCTCGCCGCCGCGCTGCTCGCCTGGCACGCGCTGACCAGCGCGAACGTCCGGCTGTGGGTCCGGTTCGACCGGTTCCCCGGCCCGCTGGAGGTGGCCCGCGAGTTCGGCCGCCAGCTCGGCCAGGCCCGCTTCTACGAGGACGTCGCGCAGAGCCTGGTGCGCATCCTGTCCGGGTTCGCGCTCGCCGCCGTCCTCGGCATCGCCCTCGGCATCGCCGTCGCCCGGTCGCGGTGGGCGGCGAACCTGCTGCAGCCGCTGTTCGAGGTGGCCCGGCCGATCCCGGCGATCGCGCTCGTGCCCGTCGCGATCCTGCTGTTCCCCGCCAACGAGCAGGGGATCGTGTTCATCACCTTCGTCGCGGCGTTCTTCCCCGTCCTGGTCAGCACCCGGCACGCGGTGCGGGCGCTGCCGGCGGTCTGGGAGGAGGCGGTGCGCACGCTCGGCGGCGGCCGGCTGCGGGTCCTCGCCCAGGTGGTGCTGCCGGGCGTGCTGCCCGGGGTGTTCGGCGGCCTGTCGGTCGGCATGGGCGTCGCCTGGATCTGCGTGATCTCCGCCGAGATGATCTCGGGCGACTTCGGCACCGGCTACCGCACCTGGCAGGCCTACACGATCGTCGACTACCCCGGCGTGCTGGTCGGGATGATCACGATCGGGCTGCTGGGCTGGCTGACCTCCGCCGCGGTCGAGCTCGCTGGCCGCCGCCTCACCCGCTGGAGGACCTCATGAGCGGACCCGACGGGCTCGCCCTGCGCGCCGAGGGCGTCGCGCTCGGCTACGGCGGCCGTCCCGTCGTCACCGACCTGGACCTGGACGTGCGGCCCGGCGAGGTGCTGGTGATCGCCGGACCGTCCGGCTGCGGCAAGTCCACCCTGCTGCGCGCGTTCGCCGGGCTGCTGCCCGCCGCCGCCGGGCGGGTCACCGCGGGCGGCGAACCGGTCACCGGGCCGTCGGCCGACCGCGCGCTGGTCTTCCAAGACGACGCCCTGCTGCCGTGGCGGACCGCCCGCCGCAATGTCGAGTTGCCCCTGGCCATCCGCGGCGTCCCGCGCGGGGAGCGCCGCGAGCGCGCCGCGCACTGGCTGGAGCGCGTCGGCCTCGCCGACGCCGCCGGACGGCTGCCGCGCGAGCTGTCGGGCGGGATGCGCCAGCGCGTCCAGCTCGCCCGCGCCCTCGCCGGCGAGCCCCGCGCGATCCTCATGGACGAGCCGTTCGGCGCCCTGGACGCCCAGACCCGCGCCACCATGCAGCGCCTGCTGGTGGAGGTGCTGGCGAGTGCCCCCGCCACCGTGGTGTTCGTGACCCACGACGTCGACGAGGCGCTGCTGATCGGCGACCGGGTCGTGGTGCTCGGCCCGCGCGGCGTCGCCGCCGAGGTCCGCCCCGGCACCGGCGCCCCCGACCACATCCTGCGGGACCGGCTGCTCAGCGCGCTCGGTGCCCGCGACGAGACGAAAGAGGCCGTCTGATGCGGATCCCCGACCCCGCCGAGCGCCGCGAGCTGCGCTGCGACGTGCTCGTCGTCGGCGGCGGCACCGCCGGCACCATGGCCGCGATCACCGCCGCCGAGCACGGCGCGTCGGTGCTGCTGCTGGAGAAGGCGCACGTGCGGCACTCCGGCGCCCTCGCCATGGGCATGGACGGCGTCAACAACGCCGTCGTCCCCGGCAAGGCCGAGCCCGCCGACTACGTCGCCGAGATCACCCGCGCCAACGACGGGATCGTCAACCAGGCGACCGTCCACCAGACCGCCACCCGCGGCTTCGCCATGGTCAAGCGCCTGGAGAGGTACGGGGTGAAGTTCGAAAAGGACGAGCACGGCGAGTACGCCGTGCGCCGGGTGCACCGCTCCGGCTCCTACGTGCTGCCCATGCCCGAGGGCAAGGACGTCAAGAAGGTCCTGTACCGGGTGCTGCGGCAGCGCTCCATCCGGGAGAAGGTGCGGATCGAGAACCGGGTGATGCCGGTGCGCGTCCTCACCGAGAACGGCCGGGCGGTCGGCGCGGTCGGGTTCGACACCCGCACCGGCGAGTTCGTCACCGTCGCGGCGGGCGCGGTGATCCTGGCGACCGGGCCGTGCGGGCGGCTCGGCCTGCCCGCGAGCGGCTACCTGTACGGCACCTACGAGAACCCGACCAACGCCGGCGACGGCTACGCCATGGCCTACCACGCCGGGGCCGAGCTGAGCGGCATCGAGTGCTTCCAGATCAACCCGCTGATCAAGGACTACAACGGGCCGGCCTGCGCCTACGTGGCCAACCCCTTCGGCGGCTACCAGGTCAACGCCGCCGGGGAGCGGTTCGTCGACTGCGACTACTGGTCCGGGCAGATGATGGCCGAGGTCAAACGCGAGATCGACTCCGCGCGCGGCCCGATCTACCTCAAGCTGAGCCACCTGCCCGACGAGACGCTCACCGCGCTCGAGGACATCCTGCACACCACCGAGCGGCCGACCCGCGGCACCTTCCACGCCGGGCGCGGCCACGACTACCGCACCCACGACGTGGAGATGCACATCTCCGAGATCGGCCTCTGCGGCGGGCACTCGGCGTCGGGCGTGTGGGTGGACGAGCACGCCCGCACCACCGTCCCCGGCCTGTACGCGGCGGGCGACCTGGCCTGCGTCCCGCACAACTACATGATCGGCGCGTTCGTCTTCGGCGACCTGGCCGGCGAGCACGCCGCGTCCCACCCGCAGGACGCGCCCGCCGCGCTGCCCGAGGACCAGGTGCGGGCCGCGCACGAGCTGATCTACCGGCCGCTGCGCAACCCCGGCGGGCCGCCGCAGCCGCAGGTGGAGTACAAGCTGCGCCGGTTCGTCAACGACTACGTCGCGCCGCCGAAGACCGGCGCCAAGCTCGCGCTCGCGGTCGAGACGTTCGCCCGGATGGAGACCGAGATCGCGCAGATGGGCGCGCGCACCCCGCACGAGCTGATGCGCTGCGCCGAGGTCACCTTCATCCGCGACTGCGCCGAGATGGCCGCCCGGTCGTCGCTGACGCGGGCCGAGAGCCGCTGGGGCCTCTACCACGACCGCGCCGACCTGCCCGAGCGCGACGACGCCGAGTGGTTCTTCCACCTCAACCTGCGGCGGCGCGAGGACGGGCTGATGGAGTTCGTCAAGCGGCCCGTCGCGCCCTACATCGTGCCGGTGGAGGAGTTCACCGTGCCCGAGCCGGGCGAGCCCGTCGTGCTCGGCGCCGCCGACGAGGGCTTCACCGCGGCGCCCGCGGCGGCCGGCGGGGAGGCGCGGCGCGGCCCGGCCGTCGGCCGCTCCCCGCGCATCCTGGAGCTGCTGGAACTGGCCGAGCGCGGCCCCGACCTCGCCGCGATCACGCCCTACCTGGCCGATCCCGACCCCAAGGTGCGGCGCGCGGCCGTCGCGACGCTGACCGAGGTCGTGCCGGACGGGGTCGCCGGGGCGCTCGCGGGCGCGCTCGCCGACCCGCACGGGTCGGTCCGGCACGCCGCCGCGACCGCGCTGCGCGAGCTGGTGGAGGTGCTGCCCGCCACGCCCGCCGTCCGCGCGGACCTGATCGCCGTCCTGGACAGCCCGGACGCGCAGGTCCGCGCCGTCGTCCTGGACGTGCTGCGGGCGCTGCGCCTCGGCGACGCGGCCCTGTACGCCGTCGCGCTCACCGACCCCGACCACCGGGTCCGGCTGCAGGCCGTGCGGGGCCTGGTCGCCCACGACGACGCCGCCGGGGTGGCGCGGGCCGCCGCCGACTCCGCGCGCGAGGTGCGGGTGGCCGTCGCGCACGGCCTCGGCACGATCGGCGACCCGTCCGTCCCGCCGGACGCGCTGCTCGCCGACGCCGACCCGCTGGTGCGGGCGGCGGCGCTGGAGGCGCTCGCCGGGATCGGCTGCCCGCCGCCGCACGACCAGGCCGCCGTCGCCGCGCTGCACGACCCGGCCTGGCAGGTGCGCACCGGCGCCGCCCGGGGCCTCGCCGCCGCCGATCCGGCGCTGGCCGCCGACCCGCTGATCAAGGCGCTCGCCGACCCGCACCTGGACGTGCGCAAGGCCGCGGTGATCTCCCTCGGCCGGTGGGCGGACGACCCGGCCGTCGCGGCGGCGCTGGAGGCGGCGGGCGCCGACACCGACGCCGACGTGCGCGCCTACGCCAGAAGGGCGCTCGCCGTGCGCTGAGCACGCGGTGTCAACGCGCGCTGAGCACGACGATGGCGGCGGTGACCGCGATCTCCACCAGGGCGCCGAGGACGTCCCCGGTCACCCCGCCGAGCCGCCGCCCGGCGTGCCACAGCATCGCCAGCGCCGCCGCGAGCCCCGCCGCGACCGCGAGCACGCCGGGCCACCCGGCGACCGCGGCCGCCGCGGCGACGACGGCGGTCAGCGGCACCAGCGCGCGCACCGGGACGGTCCCGGCGACCAGGTCGCCGAGGCCGCCCGGCCGCGCCGACGGCACCCCGGCGCGGCAGGCCCACGGCAGCGCGAGCCGCCCGGCCACCGCGGCGACCAGGACCGCGAGCGCCGGGTGCGGCGCCGCCGCCAGCGCCGCGACCTGGATGAACAGCACGAACAGCAGCGTCACCACGCCGAACGGGCCGATGTCGGACCGCTTCATGATCGCCAGGGCGTCCGCGGCCGGTCTGCGGCTGCCGAGGCCGTCGGCGAGGTCGGCCAGGCCGTCCAGGTGCAGGGCGCGGGTCAGCGCCGCCGTCGCGCCGACCGCGAGGGCCGCGCCGAGCAGCGGGCTCAGGCCGAGCGGGCGGGCCGCGAGCAGCACCAGCGCCGCGCCGCCGCCGACGACCAGGCCGGTGAGCGGCGCCAGGACCATCGCCCAGCGGGCGGCGTCCCGGTCCACCCGGCCGACCTTCAGCGGCACGACGGTCAGCAGCGTCACCGCCAGGCGCAGGCCGTCGATCACGGCAGGTCCAGCACGCGGCCCGCGACGACCAGCGCGGCGTCCTCGGCCTCGGCCGCCAGCCGCTGGTTCAGCGAGCCGAGCACGTCGCGGAACAGCCGCCCGGACGCCGTCGTGGGCACCAGCGACAGCCCGACCTCGTCGCTGACCGCCACCACCCGCGCCGCCGTGCCGCGCCAGGCCGCGACCAGCGCGTCCACCCGGGGAGCGACGGCGGCGGGGTCGTCCCACGCGCCGGTCTCGTCCATCGCCGCCGCGACCCAGGTGCCGATGCCGTCCACCAGCAGGACCCCGTCGTGGGAGGCCAGCACGTCCGCCACGTCGGTGGTCTCGACCGTCTCCCACCAGGCGGGCCGCCGGTCGCGGTGCGCGGCGACCCGCGCCGCCCACTCCGGATCGTCCGACCCGGTCGCGCCGGTCGCCACGTAGGTGACCGCCGGCTCGGCGATCAGCCGCAGCTCGGCCTCGGCGGACTTGCCCGACCGGGACCCGCCGAGCACCAGCGTGCGGCGCGGCGGGCCGTCCGCCCAGTGCCGCAGGCGCCGCGCCAGCTCGGCCGGGCGGAGCCGCCCGCCCGGCAGGGCGTGCACGGCGGTCCGCGCCGTCACCGCCCCGGTGCGGCGCAGCCACCCCAGATGGCCGGGAACGTCCTCAAGGTCCAGCAGCACCGCGTCGTAGACCGCGCCGGCGACCGGTTCCGGCCGGGCGCCCGGCCCGGCCGCGACCAGGAACCGCCGCCCGTCCGGGGCCGCGAGCTCGTGCCCGCCGGGCACCTCGCGGCGCGGCAGGCCGCCGCCCGTCAGTGTTTCGATGTCCATGGTGATCGAAAACTCTAGGCGGCGGTGGGAATCGGTCATCAACAGGGGAGACGATACGTTCGCAGTGTTCTTCGACGCGAGGAGATCCCGTGGGCGAACCCCCCAACGCGCCATGGCCCGGCGCGCAGCCCCCCGGCGGCCCCGGCTACGGGCCGCCCGGCCCTCCGGGCATGCCCTGGGCGCCCGGCCCGCCGATGCCGCAGCCGCCGCGCCGCGGCCCCGGCCTGGCGATCGCGCTGGTCGCCGGCGCGCTGACGATCCTGCTGGTGGCGGCCATCGCGATCGTGCTGGTCCTGCGCGGCGACGACAAGGGCGGCGGAGGCGGCGGCGGGCCGGTCGAGCTGAAGGTCGGCCAGGTCGCGGGCGGCGCCGAGGCCCGGCCCGGCCCCGACGGCAGCCTCGCCATGGCCCGGCCCGGCGTCGAACGGCCGCTGGTGGAGGTCTACGAGGACTTCGCCTGCGACCACTGCGGCAAGTTCGACAAGATGCACGACCCGATGCTGAAAGAGCTCGCCGTCGCGGGCAAGGCCAAGGTCGTCTTCCGGCCGCTGGTGGTGTTCTCCGCCGGCACCGAGCCCGCCTACGGCAACTCGCTGCGCGCCGCGTCCGCCCAGCGCTGCCTCGGCGACGGCGCGCACTGGCTCGCCTACCAGGACGCGCTCTACGAGCATCAGCCCGCCACGCTGAACACCCGCGGCTACGAACTGGACGACCTGGTGTCCTACGCGGCGCCCCTCGGCATCACCGACGAGGTCTTCCGCAAGTGCGTGACCTCGCAGCAGGAGTCGGCGTCGGTGCTGGCCGTCAGCCGCGGCTACCTGGCCGCCGGCCTGCAGGGCACGCCCGCCGTCCGGCTGAACGGCGTCCTGCTCCCGGCCGACAAGACCGGGACGCCCGAGGCGTTGCGCGCGGCCATCGAGTCGGGAGGCTGATCGAATGACTAGTGTCGGCGGCGACAGGGGTGACTGGGAGGTCGAGCAGATGGCGTGGAGCTGGCGGTTGGAGAAGCCCGGCGGGGAGGTGGCCGGGACGTCGGAGGAGACGTTCTCCACCCAGGCCGACGCGGAGACGTGGCTGGGGGAGAACTGGCGCGCCCTGCGCGCCGACGGGATCGAGCAGGTGGTCCTGCTGGACGGCGACGCCGTCGTCTACCCGATGAGCCTGAGCGACCCGGGCTGACCGGTCGGCGGGGCGGGAACGCGACCGCCCCGCCGTCAGCGGACCTTCTCGCCCAGCTTGACCTGCGGGGCGGGCTGGCGCAGCCGGCGGATCTGCATCGCGCGCATCGCCGCGTACATGCCGACGCCCTTCTGGTCCTCGTCGGGGTAGCGTTCGGAGGCGATCCTCTTGATGCCGCGGCTGAGGAACAGGCCCTCGGCCAGCACGACGATCAGCAGCAGCGGCGGGGCGAACAGCGTGAGCGTCCGCGCCGCCACGCCGACCGGGATCAGCGAGATCGCGACGATGACGAACATGAAGTACATGAGGTAGGAGCCGACGGTCCGGCGCGAGTCGACGTAGTCGCGGGCGAGCCGGCGGACCGGGCCCTTGTCCCTTTTGAGGAGGTACTTCTCGTCCCCCCGGGACATGCCCTCGCGGACCTTGACGCGGTCGGCGGCCTGCCGTTCCCGCAGCTTCTGGTAGGCCTCCTTGCGGGTGGAGGGGGCCGTGATCGGCTGGCGGCGCCGCTTCTCGGCCTCGCTGCGCTTGGGCGTGGGGCGGCCCTTACCTCCCGGCTTTACGACCTGCGGAGGATTCTCGGGGGCTTCCTGGGTACGACGTCGGAACACGAGGATCAGCCTACCGGCTGCGAACATCGTGGCTGCCTCGCGCGTTAACGCGTAGGGTGATAACCCCAACAGTGGTCATTGAGCCCAGTTTGCGACTGAGCGACAGCACACGAAGGGACCGGCGCCGGCGCGATGAGCGTGATGAAGCGAATGTCGATGGTCTTCAAGTCCAAGGCCAACAAGGCACTGGACCGTATGGAAGACCCTCGGGAGACTTTGGACTACTCCTATCAGCGCCAGCTGGAGATGCTGCAGAAGGTCCGCCGGGGCGTCGCCGACGTCGCGACCTCGCGCAAGCGCCTGGAGCTGCAGATCAACCAGCTCGAGGGCCAGCAGAACAAGCTGACCGAGCAGGGCAAGAAGGCCCTGCAGGTGGGGCGCGAGGACCTGGCCCGCGAGGCCCTGACCCGGCGGGCGGGGCTGGACGGCCAGCTGAACGACCTGCGCGCCCAGTACCAGCAGCTGCAGGGCGAGGAGGAGAAGCTGACCCTGGCCTCGCAGCGGCTGCAGGCCAAGGTGGACTCGTTCCGCACCCGCAAGGAGACGATCAAGGCCACCTACACCGCGGCCGAGGCGCAGACCAAGATCAACGAGGCCTTCTCCGGCATCTCCGAGGAGATGGGCGACGTCGGCCTGGCGATCCAGCGGGCCGAGGAGAAGACCGAGAACATGAAGGCCCGGGCCGGGGCGATCGACGAGCTGCTGGCCTCGGGCGCGCTGGAGGACTTCTCCGGGCCCAAGGACGACATCCAGGCCGAGCTCGACCGGATGGGGTCGGGTCCCGGCGTCGACCTGGAGCTGGAGCGGCTGAAGGCCGAGCTCGGCCAGGGCCCCGCGCCCAAGCAGCTGAACCCCGGCGCGCAGCAGGCGCAGCAGCAGCCGCACGACACCCCGCAGCAGGCCCAGTGGCCGCAGCAGCCGGGAGGCCACCAGTGATCGTCCGCATCATGGGCGAGGGGCAGCTGGACGTGGCCGCGGACGACCTGGCCGCCCTCAACGCGCTCGACGCCGAGCTGGAGGAGGCGATCGGCGCCGGCGACGAGGCGGCGTTCCGCACCGCGCTGCACGCGCTGCTGGACAACGTCCGCAAGGTCGGCCGGCCGGTCCCCGAGGACAGCCTGAAGCCGTCCGAGCTGATCCTGCCGCCGGCCGACGCCGACATCGGCGAGGTGAAGGGCATGCTCGGCGAGGAAGGGCTCATCCCGGACTGAGCCCGCACTGGGCACAGCAGGCCGCGGGTGGGGGCGCCGGGGGAGGGCGCCGTCCGCCCGCGTCGCGTCCGGGCACGAAAGACCCCGCTCCGATCGTCTCCCCAAGTGACGGATCAGGCAGGACCAGGGGGTGGAGATGGCCCGGACGCGTTACGCGTCGGACCGCGGGTTGACCTCGCGGATGCTGGTGACGATGTTCCTGCTGGGGCTGGTGTACGTCGTCTTCGTCGGCGCGTTCTTCGTGATCGCGCCGAAGTGGGGCGGGATCGCGCTGGCGGTCGCGGTGGTGTTCCTGCTCGCGCAGTACTTCTTCAGCGACCGCCTCACGCTGTTCGCCATGCACGGCCGGGAGGTCTCGCCCGAGGAGGCGCCCGAGCTGCACGGCGTGATCGACCGCATCTGCGCCATGTCGGACGCGCCGAAGCCCAAGGTCGCGATCGCCGACACCGACGTGCCGAACGCGTTCGCGACCGGCCGCAACCAGAAGAAGGCCGTGGTCTGCGTCACGACCGGCCTGCTGCGCCGGCTCGACCCGGTCGAGCTGGAGGGCGTGCTCGCGCACGAGATGGCGCACGTGGCGCACCGGGACGTGGCGGTGATGACCATCGCCTCCTTCCTCGGCGTGTGCGCCGGGCTGATCACCCGGTTCGGCCTGGAGTGGGGCCTGTGGGGCGGGTTCAACCGGCGGGACAACAACGACCAGAACACCGGGCTGATCCTGCTGATGGTGGTCGCGGTCAGCGCGGTCGCCTACGCGATCAGCTTCCTGCTGACGCGGGCCCTGTCGCGCTACCGCGAGCTGTCGGCCGACCGCGCCGCGGCGCTGCTGACCGGCCGCCCGTCGGCGCTGGCCAGCGCGCTCACCAAGGTCTCGGGGGAGATCGCGCGGATCCCGAGCCGGGACCTGCGCTCGGCCGAGCCGTTCAACGCGTTCTTCTTCGCGCCGGCCCTCACCAAGGGGTTCAGCGTCTCGGCGCTGTTCTCCACCCACCCGTCGCTGGACAAGCGGCTCGCCCAGCTGCAGAAGATCTCCGGCCAGCTCGGCCGAGGGGAGTGACATGGGGTTCCTGGACACGCTGCTCGGCCGCTCCAAGCCGGTGCAGCCCGATCTGGACCGGCTGTTCGCGCTGTCCACGGCGGCGGTGACGCTGGAGGCGGCGACCGGGTTCAAGCCGACCGGGCTCGGGTCGGTGTGCTTCCGCGCCGCCGAGGGCGGCGCCTTCGCCCGCCTGCAGCAGGACGTGCAGGAGCTGCTGGACGCCGACGACGGCCCCAAGGTCGAGATCAGCCAGGACTCCTACGGCTACACCTGGCTGCTCGCCAGGCACGACCCCCGGGAGGTCGGCCGGGGTGGGTTGGTCGGGGAAGACGTCGATGTCCCTGGCCTGGTCACCGATCTGCACGCGGTGAACGCCACGCTGGAGTCCGGCGGGTTCGGGCCGCAGCTGCTGTGCTCCCTGGCCGGGTTCCAGGGGCCCGGCGGGCAGCGGCTCGCCCTCGTCTACCTGTACAAGCGCGGCACGTTCTACCCGTTCGCGCCGCTGCCCGGCGACCGCCGCGACAACGCCCTGGAGATCCAGGTGAAGGGCGCCGTCGGCGCCGACCTGCCGTTCGAGGAGGATCTCGGCCGCTGGTTCCCGGTGTGGGGCGCGCCCGGCCTCTGATCCCGCCCGTGCCCGGTTCTGTGTCATCGGGCACGGTCGCGCCGCGCCGATCGTCCTAGGGTCGGAAAGGCTCCCGCGGACGAAGGGGTCCCATGGCGGCTTCGCGGTTCACCTCCGATTCCGGCCTGACCCGCCGGATGCTGTTCACGATGCTGCTGGTGGCGCTGGTCTACGTGGCCGCGGCGCTGCCGGCGTTCCGGCTCGGCCCCGGCTGGGGCCTCGCCGCCGTCGCGGCGCTCGTGGCGGCCGCCGTCGCGCTCTGCCGCTCCATGGACCGGTTCGTGCTGTGGGTGACCGGGGCGCGCGTGGTGGACGCGGCCGAGGAGCCCGAGCTGCACGCGATCGTCGAGATGCTCTGCATGACCTGCGACCTGCCGAAGCCCCGGGTCGCCGTGCTGGACCTGGACGTGCCGAACGCGTTCGCCGCCGGGTCCGGCCCGGGGACCGCCGTGCTGTGCGTCACCGAGGGGCTGCGGCGGCGCCTGGAGCCCGCCGAGCTGGCGGCGGTGCTCGCCCACGAGGCCGCGCACGTCGTCAACCGGGACGTGCTGATCACCGCCGTCGCGGCGTTCCCCGCGATGTGCGCCGGGACGCTGCTGTCCTGGTGGGCGGCGCCGCGCGGCGCGGCCGGGCTGCTCGCCCGGGTCGTGCTGGCGCCGGTCGCGGCGGCCGCGTTCGTGCTGTACTGCCTCGGCACCGTCACCGGGATGGCGCTGTCGCGGCACCGGGAGCTCTGCGCGGACGCCACCGGCTCCCTGTGCACCGGGCGTCCTGGCGACCTCGCCGCCGCGCTCGCCAGGATCGGCGCGGCGGCCGGCGACGCCACGCCCGCCGACCGGCGCGCGCTGCGGCCGGTCAGCGCGCTCTGCGTGGTGCCGGCGCGGCTGCTGTCGACCCACCCGGCGATGGACCGGCGCCAGGCCCGGCTGACCATGCTCTCCCAGCGGCTGGCGGCCGGGACGTGAGAGGACCGCTCGGCCCGCTGCTCGGCCGGTCGGCGCCGCCCGAGCCCGTCCTGGACCGGCTGTTCGCGCTCGCGGACGTCGCCGGGCCGCTCGCGGCGGCCACCGGGTTCACCCCGGGCGGGACCGGCGCGGTCGCGCACCGGTCGGTCGAGGGCGGGCCGTTCGGCGCGTTCGCCCGCACCCACCGCGAGGTGCTGAGGCTGCTGCGCTCGGGCGCCGCCCCCGAAGTGGAGACGTGCGAGGACGAGCACGGGTGGGCCTGGATCCGGATCGGCCGCCCGCCGGGCACGCTCGGCGAGCTGCCCGGCGACCTGCACATGGTCAACGCGCTGCTGCAGGAGGGCGGGTTCGGGCCGTACCTGCTCTGCTCGGTCGTCTGCTTCGAGCGCGGCCCGGCCCGGCTCGGCCTGGTCCACCTGTACCGGCGCGGCACGTTCTACCCGTACGCGCCGCTACCGGGCGGGCGCCGCGACGCCGGCCTGGAACGCGAGGCCGCCGCCGCGCTCGCCGGTGAGATCCCCGTCGAACCCGACACCGGCCGCTGGTTCCCTGTCAGGGACGCGCCGGGGCTGTGACAGGCTCGCGTCCATGAACGCACACCCCTGGGAGCACCCCCGCTACTGCGACGCCGCCGAGACCGAGATCACCGCGTTCGGGGACGCGGCCGGCCGGGCGGACGCCACGGCGCCGGTGCCGTCCTGTCCCGGCTGGGACGTCGCCGAACTGGTCCGCCACCTCGGCGGCACGCACCGCTGGGCGGGCGGCCTGGTGCGGGAGCGCGCCGAGCGCGTGATGGGCCGCCGCGAGCTCGGCGTGACCTTCCCGCAGGACGCCGATGAGCTGTGGCCCTGGTACAAGGACGGCGCCGCCGCGCTGCTGGACGTGCTGCGCGGCACCGCCCCGGACACGCCCGTATGGACCTGGGGACCGGGCGGGACCGCGGGCTGGTGGGCGCGCCGGATGCTGCACGAGACCGCCGTGCACCGCGCCGACGCCGAGCTCGCCCTCGGCGAGCGCCCGCAGGTGGCGCCGGACGTCGCGCTGGACGGCATCGAGGAGCTGTTCACCAACCTGGGCGCCGCCGCCGTTTTCGCGCCCGGCGTCGACCAGCTGCGCGGCGAGGGCGAGACGATCTCCTTCACCGCCGCCGACGCCGGCCTCCACTGGCAGGTCCGGCTGCTGCCCGAGGGCTTCGCGTGGACCCGGGCGGACGGCCCGGACGGCGCGCACGCGGGGATGCGCGCCGCCGCCTCGGACCTCTACCTGTTCCTGTGGGGCCGCCGCAAGCTCGGCGACCCCGCCCTGCGGACCAGCGGCGACGAGGCGCTGCTGATCCGCTGGGTGGAGCACAGCGCCGTCTGACCGCTACGGCAGCGCCAGCATCTGGTCGAGGGCGACGCGGGCGTAGTGGGCGGTCTCGGCCTCGACCTCGATGCGGTTGGGGACCTTGCCCTGCACCAGCTCCTCCAGCGCCCAGACCAGGTGCGGCAGGTCGATCCGGTTCATCGTCGAGCAGAAGCACACGGCCTTGTCCAGGAACATCACGTTCTTGTCCGGGTGCTCGCTCGCCAGCCGCTTGACCAGGTTCAGCTCGGTGCCGATGGCCCACGAGGACCCGGCGGGCGCGGCCTGGAGGGTCTTGATGATGAACTCGGTCGACCCGACCAGGTCGGCCGCGGTCACGACCTCGTGCTTGCACTCGGGGTGCACGAGGACGTTCACGCCGGGGACGCGCGCGCGCACGTCGTCCACCGACTCCTTGCTGAAGCGGCCGTGCACCGAGCAGTGCCCGCGCCACAGGATCATCTTGGCGCCGGCGAGCTCGCCGTCGCTCAGGCCGCCGTTCGGGCGGTGCGGGTTGTAGACGACGCAGTCGTCCAGGGAGAAGCCCATCTCCAGCACGGCGGTGTTGCGGCCGAGGTGCTGGTCGGGCAGGAACAGCACCTTGGAGCCCTTGGCGTAGGCCCAGTCCAGCGCGCGCTTGGCGTTGGAGGAGGTGCACACCACGCCGCCGTGCCGGCCGACGAACGCCTTGATGTCGGCGGAGGAGTTCATGTAGGTGACGGGCACCACGTCATCGGCGATCCCGGCGTCCTCCAGGGCCTCCCAGCACTCCTCGACCTGGTCGAAGGTCGCCATGTCGGCCATCGAGCAGCCGGCCGCCAGGTCCGGGAGCACGACCTGCTGGTGGGGCGCGGTGAGGATGTCGGCGGATTCGGCCATGAAGTGGACGCCGCAGAACACGATGTAGGGGGCGTCGGGGCGGGCGGCGGCCTGCTGGGCCAGCTTGAACGAGTCGCCGGTCACGTCCGCGAACTGGATCACTTCGTCGCGCTGGTAGTGGTGGCCGAGGACGAACACCCGGTCGCCGAGCGCGGCCTTGGCGGCCCGCGCGCGCGCCACCAGGTCGGGGTCGGACGCGGGCGGCAGCTCGCCGGGGCAGTCCACGCCGCGCTCGCTGGCGGGGTCGGAACCGGAGCCGAGCAGCAGCAGCGGAAGGTCGCGCACAGGGGTGGTCACGGGAGTCTCCCTTCCTGCGACGGGGACTTATCGTCGCTTTGACGACTAATGATGGCATATGACGGCCGTGCCCGCTCCGGGCAGGGGGGTGTGCGGCGGATCACAGCAGGCCGCGGGCCCTGAGCGGTCCGGTGCGAATCACCGCCGATAAGCGGAATGGCCCGGGCGCGAGGTACGTTGTCCTACGGAAGAGGCGTACGACGTCCTCGAGGACAAGCGACAGTTCACCGCCGCCATGGCGGTGTGGCGAGACCCGGGAGCTGAACACATGACGGTTTCAGGCGAGACCACGCAGGAGACCACGCAGCAGGGCGTCATCCTCACCGACGCCGCTGCCGAGAAGGCCAGGGGCCTGCTGGAGCAGGAGGGCCGCGACGACCTCGCACTGCGTGTCGCCGTGCAGCCGGGCGGCTGCTCGGGCCTGATCTACCAGCTGTTCTTCGACGAGCGCGAGATGGACGGCGACCAGGTCCAGGAGTTCGACGGCCTGAGCGTGCGGGTCGACCGGATGAGCGCCCCCTACCTGACCGGCGCCACCATCGACTTCGTGGACTCGATCGAGAAGCAGGGCTTCACGATCGACAACCCGAACGCCTCGGGCTCCTGCGCCTGCGGCGACTCGTTCAACTAAGGCGCGCGGCGCCGGGCGTACCGGCGCGAACGCCCCTGAGAGCGGTCCGGACCCCGGTGTCCGGACCGCTCTTTTCGTGTGCCCGGGCCTTTGCGCGAGGTGGGTCCTGCGATCGGATGGGAAGTAGTCTGTGTCGGCCCGCGGCCCCGCTGGGTTGAGAAACAGCCGGTGAATCAGCCGGACGAGACACCAACGAGGAGAGCGACGCAGTGCGCATCGCCGTGACCGGATCCATCGCCACCGATCATCTGATGACCTTCCCCGGACGGTTCACCGACCAGCTCATGCCCGACCGCCTCGACCGCGTCTCGCTGTCGTTCCTGGTCGACGAGCTGGAGATCCGCCGCGGCGGCATCGCCGCCAACATCTGCTTCGGCATGGGCAGCCTCGGCCAGCCCGGCATCCTGGTCGGCGCGGTCGGCGACGACTTCGCCGACTACCGCTCCTGGCTGGAGCGCCACGGGGTGGACACCGCGTCGGTGCACGTCTCCGAGCTGCACCACACCGCCCGGTTCCTGTGCACCACCGACCAGGACCAGAACCAGATCGCCTCGTTCTACACCGGCGCGATGAGCGAGGCCCGGCTGATCGAGCTCGGCCCGGTCGCGGGCCGCGTCGGCGGGCTGGACCTGGTGCTGGTCTGCGCCAACGACCCCGAGGCGATGCTGCGGCACAGCGACGAGTGCCGCAGCCGCGGCATCGCGTTCGCCGCCGACCCCTCCCAGCAGCTGGCCCGGATGGAGGGCCCCGAGGTCCGCCGGCTGATCGACGGCGCCGCCTACCTGTTCTCCAACGAGTACGAGAAGGCCCTGGCCGAGGAGAAGACCGGCTGGTCCGACGCCGAGATGCTGTCCCGCGTCGGCATCCGGATCACCACGCTCGGCGCCAAGGGCGTGACGATCGACGGCGCCGGGCACGAGGGGCTGCACGTCCCCGCCGTCCCGGTGGCCGAGGTGGTGGACCCGACCGGCGGCGGCGACGCGTTCCGCGCCGGGTTCCTGTCCGCGACCGCGTGGGGGCTGTCGCTGGAGCGCGCCGCGCAGGTCGGCAACCTGACCGCCGCGCACGTGCTGGAGGCCGCCGGGCCGCAGGAGTACACCCTCACCAGGGCCGCCTTCCTCGCCCGCCTCGCCGCCGCCTACGGCGACGACGCGGCCGCCGAGGTCGAGCCGCACCTGGCCGGCGTCACCGCCTGACCGCGGCGCTCGTGAAGGGCCGCCGCCGCGGGGCGCCGGCGGCCCTTTCAGTACGTGCGGCGGATGTGGAAGCCCCAGCCGCCGTGCGGCAGGGTCTCCTCCCGGACGAAGTCCTGCGACTTCATCCGGCACCAGGCGGGCACGTCGGTGCGCGCGGCCGCGTCGTCGGCGAGCACCGCGACGATCTGGCCGACCGGCACCTCGCGGATCCGCTCGGCCAGCATGATGATCGGGATCGGGCACTTGCGGCCGAGCGCGTCGATCACCAGCACCGGCGGCGGGCCGGCCGGGACGGCGGGCTCGGGCGGGGGGGCCTCGCTCTCGCGACGGGTACGGCCTCGGAACCTCATGGGCGCGGCCGCCTCTCTGTGCTGTCCACGGGGGTGATCGTGCTGTCCACGGCGTTGGTCATGCCGGGCTCACACCGGCGTCGCGGCGCAGCCGGGCGACGGCGTCCGGCAGCACGGCCAGCAGCCGGTCGACGTCGGCGGACCTGACGCCACGCGGCAGCGATACCCGGACGTTCCCATGGGTAATCACCCCCATCGCCTCCAGTACGTGACTGGGTCGCAGCGTATCCGCCGTGCATGAACTTCCGGACGAAACCGCAAAACCCAGGCGGTCCAGTTCGGTCAGCAGCGCCTCGCCCTCGACGTACAGGCAGGAGAAGGTCACCAGGTGCGGCAGTCGCCGCACCGGGTCGCCGACGACCTGCACGTCGGGGATGTCCCGCGGCACCCGCTCGCGGACGCGCTCCACCAGGGCCGACAGGCGCGGCCCCTCGGTGGCCATCTCGGCCCGGTAGGCCTCCAGCGCCGCCGCCGCCGCGACCGCGCCCGGCACGTTCTCGAAGCCGGGCACCCGGCGGCCCTCGCGCTCGTCCTCGGGCAGCGGCGACCGCCAGCGGGTGCCCTTGCGGATCACCAGGACGCCGACGCCGGGCGGCCCGCCCCACTTGTGCGCGCTCGCGGCCAGGAAGGACCAGCCCTCCGGGACGTCCGCCCGGCCCGCTGTCTGCGCGGCGTCGACCAGCAGCGGCACGCCCGCCGCGCGGCACGCCTGCGCGACCTCGCCGACCGGCTGCACCGTGCCGACCTCGTGGTTGGCCGACTGCAGGCACGCCAGCGCCGTGTCGGGACGCAGCGCGGCGGCGAACTCCGCCGGATCGACCCGGCCGCCGCGGTCCACCCCGACGACGGTGACCTCGCCGCCGTCGCGCTCGTGCAGGGACGCGGCGTGCAGCACGCTGGAGTGCTCCACCGCGCTCACCACCAGATGCCGCCCGGTGCGCCGCCGGGCGCGCGCGCCGCCGAGCAGCGCCAGATGCACCGCCTGGGTGCCGGAGGTGGTGAAGGCCACCTCGTCCGCGCGCGCGCCGAGCACCGCCGCGACACGCGCACGGGCTTGGTCGAGTTGCATCCGGGCGGCGCGTGCCGCACCGTACAGTCGCGCGGGGTCGGCCCACGCCCCGTCCAGCGCGCCGAGCAGTGCGGCGCGCGCGGCGGGGTGGAGTGGCTCGGTGGAGGCGGCGTCGAAGTAGGCGCCGGCGAGGTCGGTGTCAGCCACGCCATGAACACTAACCGGCACCCGGGACGGGGTACCCGGGACCCTCGCGCTAATGTGTCCACCAAACATGTAACAACTGATCTCACTGCCCGGGAGTTCCCTGGGCTCTCATCCGTGGGGAAGGCATTCCGTGAGTCCGACCCGCTCTAGGGAGCGGCGTACGCCTGTGCGCAGTCGCCGCGCATTGAGTAGCGCCGGCGTCCTGGGCCTGCTGGCGTTGTCCGCCACCGCGTGCAGCGGCGAGGCGTCCCGCCTGGGCATGCCCGAGCCGATCAGTGACCAGGCCGAGCGCATGCTGCAGCTCTGGCAGGGCTCCTGGATCGCAGCGTTCGCCGTCGGCGCCGTCGTCTGGGGCCTGATCATCTGGGCGGTGCTGTTCCACCGCAAGCGCTCCGATGACCTGCCGCCTCAGGTGCGCTACAACATGCCGATCGAAATCCTTTACACCGCCGTGCCGTTCGTCATCATCGCGGTGCTCTTCTACTTCACCGCGCGCGACGAGGACTACGTCGAGAAGCTCACCAAGGACCCCGCCGTCACGGTCGACGTGACCGGGTTCCAGTGGAGCTGGAAGTTCGACTACGTGGAGAAGGTCGGCGGCCAGGAGAAGACGGTCGCCTCGGTGACCGGCGTTCCGGTGGCGCCGAACAACCCCACGGGCGGCAAGCCCGTCATGACGATCCCGGCGGGGCAGAAGGTGCGCGTGCGCCTGCACGCCAACGACGTCATCCACTCGTTCTGGGTCCCGGCGCTCCTGTACAAGAAGGACATCATGCCGGGCTACCTCGTGAACGAGTTCGAGTTCACGGCGAACAAGCAGGGCACCTACGAGGGCCGCTGCGCCGAGCTCTGCGGCGTCGACCACAGCCGGATGCTGTTCCAGCTGCGGGTCGTCTCGCCCGAGCAGTACAAGAGTTTCATCGACGAAGCCAAGGCCAAGGCCGCGGGGGGTGCCCAGTGACGGCCATCGAGCACCACGCGCCGGCCGGCGCGCCGGTCTCCGGACCGCGGACGAGCAAGGGGCGGCTGATCGCCTCCTGGATGTCGTCCACCGACCACAAGGTGATCGGCTACCTGTACCTGATCACCTCGTTCATCATGTTCCTCATCGGCGGCGTGCTGGCGCTCGGGATGCGGGCCGAGCTGTACAAGCCGGGCCTGCAGATGCTGAGCAACGAGCAGTTCAACCAGCTGTTCACCATGCACGGCACGATCATGCTGCTGATGTTCGCGACGCCGCTGTTCGCCGGCTTCGCCAACGTGATCATGCCGCTGCAGATCGGCGCGCCCGACGTGGCGTTCCCGCGCATGAACATGCTGGCCTACTGGCTGTTCCTGTTCGGCAGCATCATCGTCATCGCGGGCTTCCTCACGCCGGGCGGCGCGGCCAGCTTCGGCTGGTTCGCCTACTCGCCGCTGTCGGACGCCGTCCGCTCGCCGGGCATCGGCGGTGACATGTGGGTGATGGGCCTGGCCATGTCGGGCTTCGGCACGATCATGGGCGCGGTCAACTTCATCACCACGATCCTGTGCATGCGCGCGCCGGGCATGACCATGTTCCGGATGCCGATCTTCACCTGGAACATCCTGCTGACCTCCATCCTGGTCCTGCTGGCGTTCCCGGTGCTGGCCGCCGCGCTGCTGGCCCTGGAGGCCGACCGCAAGTTCGGGGCGCACGTCTTCGACGCCTCGCACGGCGGCGCGCTGCTCTGGCAGCACCTGTTCTGGTTCTTCGGGCACCCGGAGGTCTACATCATCGCGCTGCCGTTCTTCGGCATCGTGACCGAGATCCTGCCGGTGTTCAGCCGCAAGCCGATCTTCGGCTACGTCAGCCTGGTCTTCGCGACCATCACCATCGCCGGCCTGTCGATCACCGTGTGGGCGCACCACATGTTCGTCACCGGCCAGGTGCTGCTGCCGTTCTTCTCCTTCATGACGTTCCTCATCGCCGTGCCCACGGGGGTGAAGTTCTTCAACTGGGTCGGGACGATCTGGCGAGGACAGCTGACGTTCGAGTCGCCGATGCTCTGGTCGATCGGCTTCCTGGTCACCTTCCTGTTCGGCGGCCTGACCGGCGTCATCCTGGCCTCGCCGCCGATGGACTTCCAGTTGTCGGACTCCTACTTCGTGGTGGCGCACTTCCACTACGTGGTGTTCGGCACCGTGGTGTTCGCGATGTTCGCCGGCTTCTACTTCTGGTGGCCCAAGTTCACCGGCAAGATGCTGAACGACCGGCTCGGCAAGGTGCACTTCTGGATGCTGTTCATCGGCTTCCACGGCACCTTCCTGGTCCAGCACTGGCTGGGCGCCGAGGGCATGCCGCGCCGGTACGCCGACTACGCCAAGGAGTTCACCGGGCTGAACCAGGTCTCCACGATCTTCTCGTTCATCCTGGGCGCCTCGCTGCTGCCGTTCTTCTACAACGTGTACATCACGTACAAGAAGGGCAAGCGCGTCGAGGTCGACGACCCGTGGGGCTACGGCTGCTCGCTGGAGTGGGCGACGTCCTGCCCGCCCCCGCGGCACAACTTCAACTTCATCCCGAAGATCCGCTCCGAGCGGCCCGCGTTCGACCTGCACCACCCGCACGCGGGTGCCAAGGGCGAGCTGGCCGAGGCGAAGGGGGAGTAGCCGATGCGCGTTCAGGCGTTCATGTTCTACGGGTGCGCGCTGTTCTTCCTCGCCACCGACATCGTGTACTGGCTCTGGTCGGGCGACTGGACCGGCACCACCGCGATGGCCCTGGCCGTCGGCCTGGCCGGCCTGATCGGGTTCTACATCCACTTCACGATCCGCCGGCTGGAGAACGCCAACGGCGGGCCGCTGTACGAGGACGACCCCGAGGGCGACATCGCCGACGCGGCGGGCGAGCTCGGCTTCTTCAGCCCGCACAGCTGGTGGCCGCTGTTCGTCGCGCTCGGCGCGGCGGCCGTGGCGCTCGGCATGGTGTTCGGCTGGTGGCTGGTGCTGCTCGGCGCCTGTGCCACGATCATGGCAACGATCGGGTTGGTCTTCGAGTACTACCGGGGGCACTTCGCCCACTAACGGCAAAGTATCCCTAAGAGGGCCGGTGTTTCGCGTTCGCGCGTGCACCGGCCCTCTTCATAATGGGCACCATCCGCTTGTGCACGCTGAGCATGCGTGCAATTGCGTAGAGTGGTGACCATGGGGGTTATGGTGCGGGTCGGCGGCGCAGCTCAGACGGACCGTGGCCGGCGGGCCACCGCGATGCTCCTCGGCGTCGTCGTGGCCGCCGCGGCCGCGGCGTGTTCCGGCGGCGGGGGGAACCCGGCCGGCGGGGTGGAGCTCTCGCTCGCCCCGACCGACGTCGCCGCGGTCAGCCCCGACAGCCCCATCACGGTGCGCGCGCGGCGCGGCACGGTGGAGAACGTCACCGTCACCGCCAAGGGCGAGCAGGTCGAGGGCACGCTCAGCCCCGACCGGACGCGGTGGGACTCGCGCTGGACGCTCGTGCCCGGCGCCTCCTACACCGTCACCGCGACCGGCCTCGGCAGCGACGGCCGGACCCGGACGGTGAGCCGGGAGTTCCGCACCGCCAAGCCCGCGCAGACCGTGGCCACCACGATCGAGGCGCCGTTCGACAAGGAGGTCGTCGGCGTCGGCATCCCGATCATCCTGCGCTTCGACAAGGAGGTGCAGGACCGGGCCGCGGTGGAGCGCGCCCTGGAGGTGCAGGCCGCCAGGCCCGTCGAGGGCGCCTGGCACTGGTTCGGCAACCAGAGCGTGGTGTTCCGGACCCGCCAGTACTGGCCCGCGCACACCGCGGTGAGCTTCCGCGCGCACCTGAGCGGCGTGCGCCTGGCCAAGGACACCTGGGGCGGCCGCAACTACACGGTGAACTTCCGCACCGGCGACGAGCACACCAGCGTCGCCGGCGAGGACTCGCACGTCATGGTGGTGCACAAGAACGGCAAGAAGATCCGCAGCATGCCGATCAGCATGGGCCGGGGCGGGGCGACCAAGTACACCACCACCAACGGCATGCACCTGACGATGGAGAAGGACGACCCCGTCGTCATGGACTCCTCGACGGTGGGCTGCGGCCCCGGCTGCGCGGACTACTACCGCGAGACCGTCTACGCGGCCGTGCGCATCTCCAACAGCGGCGAGTACGTGCACAGCGCCCCCTGGTCGGTCGGCGACCAGGGCAACAGCAACGTCAGCCACGGCTGCATCAACGCCAGCCCGTCCGACGCCCGCTGGTTCTACAACTTCTCCTACCGGGGCGACCCGGTGCGGGTGACCGGGACCAGCCGCGAGCTGGAGCCGGAGAACGGCTGGGGCTACTGGCAGCTCGGCTGGCAGGACTGGGTGAAGGGCAGCGCGCTCGGCCGGTCGGTGACGACCGGCCCGGCGAACGGGAACTCCGCGGCGGCCGGCCTGGGCGACGCCCGCGGCCCCGCCTGACCGGCCGGGCCGCCACCGCCGCCCCCGTTCACCGCCCGGTGAGCGGGGGCGGCGCCGTCACGTGGTGCATGCGGGCCCAGTCGCGGGCCATCGCGATGCGCTCGGGGCCCGCGGGGTGGGTGAGCCAGAGCGCGCGCTCCAGCGCGTCGGGCGCCAGATCGGAGATGTTGCGCACCGACAGCTCGTGCTGCATCGACACGAACGTGCCCGGATCGCGGGTCAGGTCCAGGGCGTGCGCGTCGGCGCGGGCCTCGATGTGCCGGCTGACCAGGTTCTGCGCCGGCCCGCCGAGCTGCGCGGCGACCGTGACCAGCGCGAGCAGCAGCGCCGCCGAGCGCGGGTCGGCGGCGCCCGAACCCGGTTCGCCGGGCCGCCGGGCGGGCACGCCCGCGCGGGCGAGCAGCCGCGGCGAGGTCAGCAGCAGCGAGAGCAGGCAGACGGCCCCGGCGACGCCGAGCGCGCCGACCAGCGTGCCCCACAGCACGTCGCCGTTCTTGGCGTGCCCGAGCTCGTGCGCCACGATCGACTCGATCCGCGCGGGCGGCGACTTCAGCAGCGTGTCGTAGACCACGATGCGGCGGGTCGAGCCGAACCCCGACACGTAGGCGTTGAGGGCGGTGGTGCGGCGCGAGGCGTCGGCGACGAGCACGTCCTTCACCGGGACGCCGTCGCGGGCCGCCATCGCCAGCAGATCCGAGCGCAGCCTCCCGGCGGGCAGGGGCTCGAACTTGTTGAACACCGGCTCGACGACGACCGGGTAGGCGAACGAGACGGCCACCACGAGCGCGAAGGCGCCGCCCGCGGCCCCGGCCCACCAGTAGCGCGGAAAACGCCGCAGCAGGCCGTACAGGAGCAGCAGGGCCACGGTCCAGATCACCCAGGTGACCGCGAGGGACTTGGCCTGGTCGCCCAGCCACGACGGCCACGACTGCGTGGACAGGCCGTAGCGGCGCAGCACCTGCTCGCCCCGGATGTCGAACGGCAGCCCGATCAGGCGCAGCACCGTCGTCAGCACGACCACGGCGAGCGCGATCCGCAGCGGCCGGCGCCGCAGCCGGCGGGCCGTCCGGCCGATCAGCCGGGCGCCGAAGGGGGTGAGGCCGAGGACCAGCGCGGCGGCCAGGCCGACGATCAGGCCGGCGTAGGCGGAGGGGTTGATCGCGGCGTCGAAGGCCCGGGACCGGGCGATCTCGCCGCGGGTGAAGTCCAGCGCGGGATCGGCGGGCACCGGCCCGCCGGGCACGTGGCCGGGCAGCGGGTGCCACGGCGTGCTCACCGCGAGCAGCACCGCCACGCCCGCGAAGAGCACGGCGGCGGTGACGGCGGCGGCGACCCGGGGGCGCCGCCCCGGTGACGCGGGCGGCTCCGGGTCGCTCATCGCAGTTCCTTCCACAGGTACTCGCGCCACTGGGCGGTGAGGCGCTCGGGGGTGAGGCCGAGCACCTCGCGCAGCGCGGCGGGCTCGGGGACGCGCCCGGCGGCCCGGTAGAGCCGCACCAGCGCCGCCTCACCGTACCGTTCCACGATCATGCGGCAGGCCAGCCACGCCTCCTGGTAGGACTGCGCGAGCCGGCCGCCGGACGGCTCGAACGCGGCCCGCCCCGGCAGCGCGGCGGGCGTCCGCCCGGCCAGGATCTCGCGGCGCAGCTCGCCCGCGGCGGCGCGCACGCCCACCGAGGCGGTGCGGTAGCCCACGTAGTCGGCCAGGCCCTCGATCAGCCAGAGCGGGGTACGGGCGTCGCGGGCGCCGCCGGTGGCCACGTGGGTGAGCTCGTGGGTGAGCACCACGGTGCGGCCGAGGGCGTTCAGCCGGGAGAAGGTGCCGGGGGAGATGACGATGCGGTCCCCGCCGTGCCCGGAGTCCGGGCCGGGGGCCACGGTGGCGAGCGCGGCGATCTGCCCGAGGTCCTGGCCGTCGCCGGCCAGCCGCTGCGCGACGGCCGGGTCGGCGGGCGCGAACGCGACCGCCTGCCGGGCCCAGCCCTTGCCGACGGTGCCGCTGACGACCGGGACGGCCGCATCCAGCCGGCGGGCGATCTCCGGCAGGCCGGGCGCGTCGCCGACGACCAGGCTGGAGCGGCCGCGCACGACCTGCAGCGGGCCGCCGTCCCAGATCTCGGGGACGTCGCCGGAGCCGGCCCCGGTGAGCGCCCAGCCGCCGCCCGCGCGCGGGGTGAACAGCAGGTGCCGGGTGCGCACCACCGGGCCCCGGTCGAAGCCCTTCAGCCGGTACCGCAGGGAGACCCGCACGTTCGCCGCGCCGGGCACGCCGCCCGGCTCCACGCCCTCGTAGTGCTCCTGCCAGCCCTCCAGCGGCAGCCGGGCCAGGTTGTCGAACAGCTGCCCCTGCGCCCGCTGGACGTCGGCGGGAGCCGAGGCGACGGTGGCCAGGAACGCGGTGCGGTCGCGGGCCCGCACCGCCGCGGCGCGGCCGGCCAGGACCGCGCTCACCGCGGCCTGACCGGGCCGGCCGGCGGCGTCCGCCGCGGCGCCGGGCCCGGCCGCCGAGGCGTCCGGGCCGGCCGGGCGGGCGGCGGCGAACGCCACGCCCGCCGTCAGGCACGCGGCGGCGCCCAGCCCGGCCGCGGCGACGAATCCTCGTCGCCGCGGCCGGGCTGGGCGCCTGCAATGCTCCGGACCGTCGTCCTTCATGGGCGAGATCCTATTGACCCCGGCCTGATCACTTGGCGTAGTCGGGGTATCCGTAGCCGACGATCTGGTCGGTGTCGCGGGTCTTGACCTGCACCGCGTTGCCGGTGTTGCCCTCGACGGTGCGCACGGTGCCGTTGCCGTTGTCCTTGATCACCATGCCGACGTGCACGATGTCGTCCAGGGACTTGCCGCCGTCCCAGGCGAAGAACACGATGGCGCCGGGCTTCGGGGTGGTGCCCCAGCGGCCCTGCGACTTGAACCACTTGGCGTGCGCGACGGTCCAGGCGTCCTGGCCGGTCTGGTGGTCGAAGCCGATCTGCTGGCCGACCCAGGAGACGAACATGTCGCACCACTGGGCGTCGTTGTAGGCCTTGATGCTGCCGCCGTCGCGCTTGACGGTCTCCTTGGCGCGCGCGGTGGACATGTACCAGTCCTGGAACTTGGTCTCGCCGTTGCGGTTCTCCTTGACGCCGACCTGGGTCAGCGCCTTCTTGATCGCGTCATCGGCGGTGGGGACGCGCCGGGCCTGCGCCTTGGCGGCGGTCCGGGCCTTCGGCGCGGCCTGGGCGTGCGCCTGGCCCTGGGCCTGGGCGGGGACGCCGCGGCCGACGAGCGCGGCCTGGGCGGCCGACACCGGGCCGCTCTTCGGGGCGTCCTGGCCGGGGACCGGGATGCCGGCGTTGGCGGTGGTGGCGACGGTGCCGACGACGGCGAGGCCGGCGGCCAGGGTGCCGGTGGCGCGCAGGGCGAGGGTGAGCGTGCTGGTCTTACGGTGCTTACCGGACAAGATGGGTCTCCTAGGCTTCCATGCCGCCTACCGGGTTAGCTGTCGGGTTCGGGCGTGGAAGCTGCCCTACGGCCTGCGAGCAGGCCGATTCACCCCATGGGACTGGTGGGTCCCCGGCTCCGCGCACGTCGGTGACGTGGACATGCGGACTCGGCGGTGGGCGCGCGCAGATGGGCGCCCGTGATGACTTCTGGTCAGAGATACCGGGGGAGAGCCCCCCGGTGAGAGGGGCCCGGGAGGTGGCCGCCTGAGGGATGCGGCCACGTCCCGGACGGGGATCGGATCGCCCGTGCTACGGGCGGATCCCCCGCGGAGGCGGGCTGGTGTCAGCGCTGTGCCTTCGCGCGGCTCCCGCTGCGGGAGCTTGGATCAAGTGACTCAGGTGGCCCTGGGAAGACCGTGGTTCGTCCGGTTGCGATGTGGTGTGCTGATGTCAGCGATGCTGAACAGGTCTGCTCCTTCTTCCAGACGCCTACCGGGTTAGCTGACGGATTCGGGCGTGGAAGTGGCCCTACGGCCTGAGGACAGGCCGATTCACCCCAAGAGAAGTGGGTCCCCGGTTCCGCGATGCGGATTCGGCGCTGCCGTCGCGTTCGAGGTGGCCTCTGGAGGGCCGGCCGCGGGGCAAGAGATGAGACCCGTGGTCGAACGGACGACGCTGATGTTGTGGGCAGGCGGCCCCTGGAACGGGGACTCGCCACGGCCGGGACCCTAGAAGACCGCGGGACGCACTCGAGCGCCATGCACGCGTCGCGTGCGCGATACGGCCGGGCCGGCCGGTCTGTCAGGAAAGCGATATCTGGGCGATACCGGCGGGGGTCGTGGCGCCTGGGGGGCGCCCCGGGGGTCGTGCCGCACGGCTTGCGACACGGGTACCACGACGCCTGGGGAGCGCCGCAGGTAGACCCAAGGTATCAAAGCTCCACGAGAAGGCAAATGCCTCGCAAATGGACAACGGACCAGGTCAAGGCCTGGTCCGCTATCACGGGAGGGGGTGGATCGGGGCGCATCCCCTACGGCTAGGGGCGTGAGGCCCCGTACCAGTTGGAGACGTAGTAGCCCGAGGAGATGTCCGAAATCTTTACCACGTCGCCGGTGTGCGGGGCGTGGATCATCTTGCCGCCGCCCACGTACATGCCGACGTGCCCGAGGTTGCTGAAGAACACCAGGTCGCCCGGCTGCAGGTCGCTCTTGTCGATGTGCCGGGTGGCGGCCCACTGGGTGTTGGTGGTCCGGGTGATGCTCACCCCGGCGGCCTCCCAGGCGCGCATCGTCAGCCCGGAGCAGTCGTAGGAGTTCGGGCCGGTGGCGCCGTAGACATAGGGCTTGCCGAGCTGGGCGTAGGCGAAGTCCAGGGCCTTGCGGGCACTGCCGCTCGCCGGGCCGTTGTAGGTGCCGCCGCCCTTGCGGGTGGTCGGGGTCTTCTCGCCGAGCTTGGCCAGCAGCTTCTTCTGGACGTTGACGGACTTGTCCAGCTCGGCCTTCTTGCCCTTCAGCTCCTTGGCCTTGCCGTTCACCTCGTCGAAGGCGGCCTGCGCCTGGGCCTGCTCGCGGCGCAGCCGCTGGGCGGCGGCCACGAACTGGGCCAGCTGCCCGTCGCGGTTGGACGACAGGTGGCTGAAGATCGCCGACTGGTCCAGCACGGCCTGCGGGTCGCCGGTGCCGATGAAGCCGGGCACGCCGCCGGTGTCGCCGTTCTTGTAGGCGGTGGCCGCCAGCTCGGCGATCTTCTTGCGCTGCTCCTCGAAGGTGGCCTGCTCGGCCTGGCTCGCCTTCTTGGCGGCGTCCAGCTTGCGGCGGGCGGCCTTGAGGTTCTCGTTGGCCTGGTTGTACTTCTCCACGAGCTGGTCGACCTGCTCGTTCAGCCGGTCCAGCTTCTTGCGCACCTCGGCCGCGGACGGCTTCGGCTTGGCCTGCGCCTGCGGCGCCGCGAGAGGTGCGGTGAAGGCCACGGTGAGGCAGGCGACCGCCGCCAGGCGCCGGGTGGTGCCGCGGGTGCCCCGGGGGGAGGCACCGGTGTTGTCACTGGCCAAGGTCCGTTTCGCCCCTCTCGTCCATGTCTTCAGCGGGACGACCTTAGCGAGGGGGCATAACGCCTACAACTGGTTCATCACTAATCGCAGTAATTGACGTTGTTTGTCTACGTTGCGTGCCCGCAAGATCACGCTCAGCCGCGCCCGAGCCGGCGCAGCAGCAGCAGGGCGGGCACCGGGCGGGCGCCCGAGCGCCGCGCCGCCTCGGCCACCTCGCGGTCGGAGGAGACCACCACCAGGGCGCGGCCGGCGGGCTCGGCCCGCACCAGCTCGCCGATCAGCTCGTCGGCGATCTGCCGGGGCCGGCTGAACATGACCCGCACCCCGCGCGGCGCGGTGGTCACCACCGGGGCGTCCAGCTCGGCGCCGTCGAACACGCAGGTGACCTCGGCGCGGGTCTGCGCGGCCAGGCCGCCGAGGCCGGCCAGCAGCCGGGCCCGCTGGTCGGCCAGGGTGAGCTCGCCGTAGCCGGTCTTGGTGACGTTGTAGCCGTCGATGATCAGATGCACCTGCGGCAGCGTGAGCAGCCGGTCCAGCAGCTGGGGATCGCTGTCCGACAGCGCCCGGCCGGGCAGCGAGCGGTGCCCGGGCCGGCCCGGCGCCACCCCGCCGACCGCGTCGGCGGGCCGCTCGATCATGGAGGGCAGCGCCAGCTCCCGCTTGACGCCCTGCGCGGCGTCCACCAGCGTGTCCAGCAGCATCCGCAGCCGCACGTCGTCGACGTTGCGGCCCTCGCGGGCGGCCCGCCGGGCCGCCTCGACCGCGTTCTCGGCCTCCTCCAGCCGGGTGCGCAGCCTGCGCAGCTCCTTGTCGGCGGCCGCCCGGCCCTCGCGCAGCTCGGCCAGCTCCGCGCCGGTCCCCGCCGCCAGCTCCTCGGCGTGCGCCTGCGCGGCCTTGGCCTTGGTGCGGGCCTCGTGCAGCTTGCGGCGCAGCTCGGCGTTCTCGGACTTGCTGTCGCGCAGCTCGGCGCGGACCTTGTCCAGCTCGGCGGCGCGCGCCGCGCGGGCCGCGGCCAGCTCCTCGCGCAGCTCGGCGATGCGCCGCTCGGCGGCCTGCTCCTCGGCCGCGGCGGCGGCGTGCTCCAGCTCGGTCCGGGCGGCCTCGACCAGCCCGGCCCAGCCCGCCGGGCGCAGCAGGTAGCCGAGCGCGGCGACCTGGACCGGGTCGGCGGCGGGCGGCACCCGCCCCTCCTCGACGGCCGCGACCAGGTCGGGCTGGGCGGCGCGCAGCGGCTCCACCGCGCGCAGCCGGAACGCCTCGTCCTTCTCCAGCAGCGCGGCGATCGGCTGGGCGGCGAGCTTGGCGCGCTTGCGGCGCTCGAACCGGGCGAACCGGCGCAGCGTGGCGGGCACCTCGGCCGGCGGCAGGGCGCCGAGCAGCTCCGCGGCGGCCTCCACCACGCTCTGGCGGACCGCCTCGGGAAGGGGACGGGCGAGCCGCTCCGCCGCTTCCGCGCCGCTGTCGATGATGCCGCTCCTCCCAGGAGTCGCCGGTAAGCTTGTGCTTCCCGGCGGCACACGCCTTAACCGGCGGTGATCCGCGCCCACCCGCCGGGCTGCTCACCCTAGCGGGCGCTCCGCTCTGTCGGTGGCGTGCTCTACCGTCGCCGACATGAGGTCCGCACACCCGCCGCCCCCCGACGGCGCCCCCGCCGGTGTGCAGGGCACGCTGGACGACCTGGGCACCCCGCTGGCCGGGCTCACCTTCGTGGTGGTCGACCTGGAGACCACCGGCGGCTCGCCCGCCGACGCGGCCATCACCGAGATCGGCGCGGTCAAGGTGCGCGGCGGCGCCGTGCTCGGCGAGTTCGCCACGCTGGTCGACCCCGGCGGCCCGATCCCGCCGTTCATCACCGCGCTCACCGGCATCACCGAGCAGATGGTGTACGCCGCCCCGCGCATCGAGGCGGTGCTGCCGGCGTTCCTGGAGTTCGCCCGCGGCTGCGTGCTGGTCGCGCACAACGCCCCCTTCGACATCGGCTTCCTCAAGGCCGCCTGCGCCGCGCACGGGCACCCCTGGCCGGCGTTCCCGGTGGTGGACACCGTCGACCTGGCCCGCCGGGTGCTCGGCAAGGACGAGGTGCCCAACTGCAAGCTGCAGACCCTCGCCCGCTTCTTCCGCGCCGAGGTGCAGCCGAACCACCGCGCCCTGGCCGACGCCCGCGCCACCGTGGACGTCCTGCACGGCCTGATCGGGCGGCTCGGGGCGTTCGGCGTCACCTCCTTCGAGGAGCTGCGCGGCTTCGCCAAGGCGCCCACCCCCGAGCAGCGCCGCAAGCGCCACCTGGCCGACGGCCTGCCGGGCGCCCCGGGCGTCTACCTGTTCGAGGACGCGGCCGGCGAGGTGCTGTACGTCGGCAAGAGCGGCGACCTGCGCGCCCGGGTGCGCAGCTACTTCACCGGCTCGGAGACCCGCGGCAGGGTCCGCGAGATGGTCGGCATCGCCGAGCGGGTGCGGCCGATCGTGTGCGCCACCGGGCTGGAGGCCGAGGTCCGCGAGCTGCGCCTGATCGCCGCGCACAAGCCCCGCTACAACCGGCGCTCCAAGTTCCCCGAGCGGGCGAGCTGGCTGAAGCTCACCGACGAGGCGTTCCCGCGGCTGTCGGTCGTGACCGCCTGCCAGGACGACGGCGCGGTCTACCTCGGGCCGCTGTCGTCGCGGCGGCAGGCCGAGGAGGCGCGGGCGGCGCTGCACGAGGCCGTCCCGCTGCGCCAGTGCACCCAGCGGCTCACGCTGAAGCTGATCGAGGCGGGCAAGGCCGCCGGGTGCGCGCTGGCCGAGCTCGGGCGCTGCGGCGCGCCCTGTGAGGGGCGCCAGACGCCCGAGGAGTACGCGGTGCACGCCGGCACCGCCCGCGCGATCATCGAGGGCGACGTGCGGCCGGTCGTCGCCGCCGCGCAGGTGCGCATCGACCGCCTCGCCGCCGAGCTGCGCTACGAGGAGGCCGCCGCGCAGCGCGACCGGCTCGCCGCGTTCGTGCGCGCCGCCGCCCGGGGCCAGCGCCTGGCCGCGCTGGCCCGCTGCGCCCAGCTCGTGGCCGCCCGGCCCGCCTTCGACGGCGGCTGGGAGCTGGCGGTCGTGCGGCACGGCCGGCTCGCCGCGGCCGGCACGCTGCCGCCCCGCGCCGCCCCGCGGCCCTACGTCGACGCGCTCATCGCCACCGCCGAGACCGTCCTGCCGGGCCGCACCGACGCCGCCGGCGGCATCCCCGCCGGGGCCGTCGGGGCGGGCGCGGGCGCCGAGGAGATGGAGTGCGTGCTGCGCTGGCTGGCCGCGCCCGGCGTCCGCCTGGTCGAGCTGGACGGCGACTGGACCTGCCCCGCGCACGGCGCCGAGGGGCTGCGGCGGTGGCTGGACAACGCCTACGCCCCGGTCGAGCCGGAGGGACGCAGGTCCGGCCGCCCACTAAGGTGACGGATACACCGGACACCCGTGTTCGTCGCCATATCGGCCGCTATCGGTGAGGACGCCCCCGCATGGCCCTGCCCCTGTACGACAGCCAGCCCACCCGGCGGGTGCCGTGGATGACGTACCTGCTGGTGGCCGCGAACGTGCTGGTCTTCCTGATCACCCCGATGGCCAGCTCGGCGTCCTGGTACGGCGAGAACCAGGTCCGCGAGTGCCGCACCATGCTGTTCACGCTGGAGTACGGCGCGGTGCCCAAGGAGCTGACGACCGGCGAGCAGCAGCCGGTCCCGCCCGCCGTCGAGCGCCGCTGCGGCGCCGCCGACTTCGGCAAGGTCCCCTGGACGTCGGCGTTCAGCTCGATGTTCCTGCACTCGGGGCCGCTGCACCTGCTCGGCAACCTGGTCGCGCTGTTCGTGGTCGGGATGGGGGTGGAGGACCGCCTCGGCCGGCTGCGCTACCTGCTCAGCTACCTGTTCTTCGGCCTGGTCGCGGTGTACGGCTTCGCCTACGCCTCCCCGGACTCGGGCGTGCCGCTGATCGGCGCCTCCGGCGCCATCGCGGGCGTGCTCGGCGCCTACCTGGTGCTGAACCCGCGCGGCCGCATCGTCAGCCTGGTGCCGCCGGTGATCGTGATCAGGCTGCCGGTGTGGGTGGTGCTCGGCGTCTGGTTCGGCATGCAGTGGCTGTCGCTCGGCGACACCGAGAGCAACGTGGCCTACGTCGCGCACATCTACGGGTTCGCCGCCGGGGTACTGTTCGCCCTGCTGGCCCGGCGGGCCGGGCCGGCCCGCCGCCTGGCGGCGCTCGGCCGCGGCTAGCCGGGACCTGCTACACCCGAGAACCGAAGGAGAGTGCAGTGGTCACTGCGATCGTGTTCGTCAAGACCGACGTCGCGCGCATCCACGAGGTGGCCGAGAAGATCGCCGCGCTGGAGGGGGTCAGCGAGGTCTACTCCACCACCGGCGCCTACGACCTGATCGCGATGGTGCGGGTCCGCCGGCACGACGAGCTGAACGACGTGATCCCGGGCCGCCTGAACAAGGTGCCCGGCGTCCGCGACACCGAGACCCACATCGCGTTCCGGACCTACTCCCAGCACGACCTGGAGGTCGCGTTCTCGCTCGGCCTGCCGGACGCCGACTGAACCGGCCGGGACGCAGGCCCCGCCGGTCCGGCGGGGCCTGCGCCGTCGTCAGGGGCGCAGGGCCTGGGCCGTCTGCACCCAGCGCTCCAGGATCGCGTTCGCCGCACCCGAGTCGATCGCCTCACCGGCCCTGGTGAAGCCCGCGCCGAGCGTCTCGGTGAGCCGCTCGGGCGCCGGAGCGCCCTCGTAGGCGGCGATCAGCGCGGCGGCGTTCAGCAGCACCATGTCGCGGACCGGGCCCGGCGCCCCGGCGAACACCTCGCGGGCGACGCGCGCGTTGAACGCGGCGTCGGCGCCCCGCAGGTCCTCCGGCGCGGCCGGCGCGATGCCGAGGTCGGCCGGGTCGAAGACGGTCTCCACGGCGGCGCCGTCGCGCACCACCCACACCGTCGAGGTGCCGGTGGTGGTGAGCTCGTCCAGGCCGTCGTCGCCGCGGAACACCAGCGAGGTGTTGCCGCGCTCGGCGAACACCCCCGCGATGATCCCGGCCATCCGCGGGTGGAACACCCCGACCGCCTGCGCGGACGGCCGGGCCGGGTTGGTCAGCGGGCCGAGGAAGTTGAACACCGTCGGCGTGCCGAGCTCGCCGCGGGTGCGCGCGGCGTACTTCAGCGCCGGGTGGTGGCGCGGCGCGAAGCAGAAGGTGATGCCGACCTCCTCGGCGACCCGGGCGGTCGCCTCGGGCGACAGGTCCAGCGGGACGCCCAGGTGCTCCAGCAGGTCGGCCGCGCCGCACGACGACGAGGCGGCCCGGTTGCCGTGCTTGACGACCTTCACCCCGGCCGCGGCCGCCACCACCGCCGCCATCGTGGAGATGTTGACGGTGTGCGCCCGGTCGCCGCCGGTGCCGACCAGGTCGGCGATCCGGCCGGGCACCTGGATCAAGGTGGCGTTGGCCAGCATGCCCTCGGCCAGGCCGTACACCTCGTCGACGGTCTCGCCCTTGGCGCGCATGGCGACGGCGAACCCGGCGATCTGCACGTCGGTGGCCTGCCCGGTCATGATCTGGTTCATCGCCCAGGTCGTCTCGGCGCCGGTCAGCGACTCGCCGTCCAGCAGCGCGTTCAGCAGGGCGGGCCAGGTGGTGCGCGCGTCCATGATTCCCCCAGGGGTCGGGTGGGTGGCCCCGGGGCGCGGCGGGCGCAGCCCCCGGGACGGAGGGCCCGCCCCCGCCCCGGCGGCGGGTGCTACAGAACCGGCAGCCGGTCGCCGGCGCGCCGGCGCAGCAGGTCGGCGGCGGCCTTGGCGACGGCCATCGGGTCCAGCGGCAGGCTGACCACCGCGTCGGCGCGCGACCAGGTCGCCAGCCAGCCGTCGTCGCGGCGGGCGATGATCGCCAGCATCGGCGGGCAGTCGTACACCTCGTCCTTGGCCTGCCGGCAGACGCCGAGGCCGCCGGCCGGCTGCGCCTCGCCGTCGACCACCGCCACGTCGATGTCGCCCTCGTCCAGCCGCGCCACCACGGCGGGCTGGGTGGCGACCTCGACGTACTCGACCGGCGGCAGGTCCGCGGCGGGACGGCGCCCGATCGCGAGCCGGATCTGGGCACGGGTGTTCGCGTCGTCGCTGTAGACCAGAACCTTCATCGGACGCTCCGAGGGCGCGGTGCTCATGGCAGGCAAGGTTAGCGGAGCGGCCCCCCGCGCACGAGGCCGCGGTGCCCGCCCGCCGCGCGCAACTTTGTGAAAACGCCGAAACCCCTGGTACGCAAGGGATTCAGAGTGATCAACGGCCACCGGCGTGACACGCTCGGGAACTCCAGAAGGGGGGTCATGCGTCAGTGGTGGATCGGGTGGGGCAATAATGCTGCCCGTGGCAACAGCATCCGCGATAGAGACAACACCTCACGCTCGGGCGAACCGTCCCAATCTGGTCAGCGTGGGGACGATCGTTTGGCTGTCGTCCGAGCTGATGTTCTTCGCGGCCCTGTTCGCGATGTTCTTCACGATCCGCTCAGTGACGATCGGCCAGCACGGGGAACACGCTTGGCCGGGCGCCGAGCTGGACCTGCCCCTGTCCGGCTTCAACACCCTGGTCCTGGTGCTGTCCTCCGTGACGTGCCAGATGGGCGTGTTCAAGGCCGAGGCGGGCAAGGTCGGCCGGGACGGCGGCCTGCTCAACTTCCGCCGCTGGGGCCTGCGCGAGTGGTACGTGCTCTCCTTCCTCATGGGCGCCTACTTCGTCGCCGGTCAGGCCTTCGAGTACTACAGCCTGGTCACCAAGGACGGCCTCACGCTGTCGTCCTCGGCCTACGGCTCGGTCTTCTACCTGACCACCGGCTTCCACGGCCTGCACGTCACCGGCGGCCTCATCGCCTTCCTGTTCGTGCTGGGACGCACCTACGCAGCCAAGCGGTGGACCCATGAGCAGGCGACCAGCGCGATCGTCGTGTCCTACTACTGGCACTTCGTCGACGTGGTCTGGATCGGCCTGTTCGCGACGATCTACCTGCTCGACCTCCACTGACCGTTACACCACCGACGACATGACCCGAACGGGGATTTCCGTGAAAAGGTTCACCGCATGGCGACGGCGCCCCTGGGCGGGCTACGCCGTCGTGCTGGCGGCCCTCGCGGCGATCGGCGCCATCTACGCCGGCTTCTCGCCGCAGACCGACCGTGCTGAAGCGGCGAACGCGGCCCAGGCCGCCCAAGACCTGCAGAACGGCCGGCAGTTGTTCAACAACAACTGCGCCAGCTGCCACGGTCTGAACGCCGAGGGCACCAAGGACGCCAAGGGCAAGCCGATCGCGCCGAGCCTGATCGGCGTCGGCGCCGCATCCGTCGACTTCCAGGTCGCCACGGGCCGCATGCCCGCGATGAACCCTGGCGCGCAGATGCCGCGCAAGAAGCCGATCCCCGCCTTCGACACCTCGATCAAGACCGACTACGCCGAGCCGGAGAAGCGCGAGGCGGCCGAGAAGCAGAAGGCCGAGGCCGAGAAGAACCTGGCCGACCTGCGCGAGTACATCACCTCGCTCGGCGGCGGCCCGGCCGTGCCGCCCGCCTCGGCGGTCGACCCGAAGGGCGGCGACGTCGCGCTCGGCGGCAAGCTGTTCCGGACCAACTGCGCGCAGTGCCACAACTTCACCGGCCAGGGCGGCGCCCTGACCGGCGGCAAGTACGCGCCGCCGCTGTCGGAGAGCGACGTCACGCCCACCCAGATCTACGAGGCCATGCTGACCGGCCCGCAGGCGATGCCGGTGTTCAACGACACCACCCTCACCCCGAAGGACAAGCAGGCCATCATCGCCTACCTGGTCCAGACGCGTGAGGAGCCGAACCCCGGTGGCAACGGCCTCGGGCGCATCGGCCCGGTGTCGGAGGGCCTGGTCGGCTGGCTGGTCGGGATCGGCCTGATGGTCCTGGCGGCCATGTGGATCACTGCGAAGAAGCCGAAGAAGCTGAAGAAGTCATGAGCGACGAGACCAACGAGACGGCCGGCCCGGCGCGGCCGCACGGCGAGGGCGGCAAGCCCGAGCGCGTGATCGGCACGCCGGCGGGCGGCCAGCCGCTGCTGGGCGGCGGCGCCGAGGACGAGTACCCGGCCCCGGCGGGCGCGGGCGAGGAGCTGGACGAGAAGTCGGCCAAGAACGCCGAGCGGGCCGTCGCGGCCTTCTTCCTGCTGTCCTTCGTGGCCAGCGTGGTGTTCATCGCCTACTTCATCGGCTGGAGCGGCCGCAACGGCGGCATGCACGGCGTGCTGCGGGCCCGCGAGTCCAACTTCTGGCTCGGCGGCATGATGGCGCTGTCGTTCCTGGCGATGGCGGTCGGCGTCACCATCTGGGTGCGCCGGCTGATGACCAGCCGCCCGATCGTCCAGGAGCGGCACGAGTTCGTGGCCACCGAGGAGGTCCGGGCGGGCTTCGCCCAGGACTTCATGGAGGGCGCGGCGGACAGCGGCATCACCAAGCGCCCGCTGCTGCGCCGCACGCTGCTGCTCGCCGCGGCGCCGCTCGGCCTCGCGCCGCTGGTGCTGCTGCGCGACCTCGGCCCGCTGCCGGAGAAGCGGCTGCGGTCCACCTTCTGGGCCGACGCGGTCGAGAAGGCGCACAAGCAGGGGAAGAAGGGCGTCCGCCTGGTGGTGGACGGCACCAACCGGCCGCTGAAGGTCAGCGACTTCTCGACCCCGGGCGCGATGATCACCGTGCTGCCCGAGGGCATCGAGCACGACCTGCCCGAGACCGAGGTGCTCACCCAGACCGCCAAGGCGGTCACCATCCTCATCAACGTCCCCGCCGACCAGTTCAAGCCGGCCAAGGGGCGCGAGAACTGGCACGTCAACGGGATCGTGGCGTACTCCAAGATCTGCACGCACGTGGGCTGCCCGGCGGCCCTGTACGAGCAGACCACGCACCACATCCTGTGCCCGTGCCACCAGTCGACGTTCGACGCCACCGACGCGGCCAAGGTCGTGTTCGGCCCGGCGGCGCGTCCGCTGCCGCAGTTGCCGTTGGCCGTGGAGGACGGTTACCTCGTCGCGACGAGTGACTACCACGAGCCGATCGGCCCGAGCTTCTGGGAGCGCGGATGAGCGAGACCACGGCTCCGAAGGCGGTCGAGGGGACACTCGGTTTCCTCGACGAGCGGCTCGGTTCGACGACCTTCTTCAAGCGCAACGTGAAGAAGGTCTTCCCGGACCACTGGTCGTTCATGCTGGGCGAGATCGCCCTCTACTCCTTTGTCATCCTGCTGCTCACGGGCACCTTCCTCACGCTCTGGTTCAAGCCGAGCATGCTGGAGGTCGTCTACGAGGGCAGCTACACCAAGCTGAACGGTGTGAAGATGTCGGAGGCCTACGCCTCCACGCTGCACATCAGCTTCGACGTCCGCGGCGGCCTGCTCATGCGGCAGATCCACCACTGGGCGGCCATCTTGTTCATGGCGTCGATCATCGCGCACATGCTGCGGGTGTTCTTCACCGGCGCCTACCGCAAGCCGCGCGAGCTGAACTGGCTCATCGGCATCGGCATGTTCACGCTCGGCATGCTGGAGGGCCTGTTCGGGTACTCGCTGCCCGACGACCTGCTGTCGGGCACCGGCCTGCGCATCACCCAGGGCGTGGCCGAGGCGATCCCGCTGGTCGGCACCTACGTGTACATGTTCCTGTTCGGCGGGGAGTTCCCCGGCCAGGACATCGTGCCGCGCCTGTTCACCCTGCACGTGCTGCTGATCCCGGGCATCATCCTGGGGCTGGTCACCGCGCACATGATGATCATGTGGCACCAGAAGCACACCGCGATGCCGACGCAGAAGCAGACCGAGGACCAGGTCTACGGCTACCCCTTCTACCCGGTCTTCATGGCCAAGACGGGCGCCTACTTCCTGTTCACCTTCGGCGTGCTGGCGCTGCTCGGGGCGTTCGCGCAGATCAACCCGATCTGGCTGTTCGGCCCCTACGACCCGGGCGCGATCTCCTCGGCGTCCCAGCCGGACTGGTACATGGGCGTCCTGGAGGGCTCCCTGCGCCTCATGCCGAACTGGGAGATCACCGCGGTCGGGCACACGCTCAGCCTGAACGTGCTGATCCCGGCGCTGGTACCGCTCGGCATCGTGTTCGGCGGCGCGGCCGCGTGGCCGTTCCTGGAGCAGTGGGTCACCGGCGACAAGCGGCTGCACAACGTCAACGACCGGCCGCGCAACGCCCCGGTCCGCACCGGCATCGGCATGGCCGCGGTGACGTTCTACGGCCTGCTGTGGGTGGCCGGCGCCAACGACGTGGTCGCCGAGCGGTTCCACGTGTCGCTGTTCGCCACGACCTGGTTCTTCCGGGTCGCGATCTTCGTCGGGCCGGTGCTGGCGTACATCATCACCAAGCGCATGTGCCTCGGCCTGCAGCGCAGTGACGCCGCCACCATCGACCACGGCGTGGAGAGCGGCATCATCATGATGTCGCCGGACGGCAGGTACTCCGAGCGGCACGAGCCCGCCCGCCCGGAGGAGCGCCACGTGATCCTGAGCAAGGAGAACGCCCGCGCCGAGCGGCCCGCGGTGGACGCCAACGGCGTTCCGGCGCCGGGCAGCAAGGGCCCGGTCGGGCACCTGCGCTCGCGGCTCAACCAGGCCTGGAACTTCGACGACGTGCCGATCGAGGACAACGGCCACGACCACGGCCACGACGAGGTCGAGGGCGGCAAGGAGACCAAGCAGATCAGCCACTGATCCGCTGTTCGCCACGCGCGGGGCCCGTCACCGGAACACCGGTGACGGGCCCCGTCGCGTTCCCGCCCCGCCGCGGCCCCGGCGGAAGACGCCCGTATTGTGGGGGCCGATGACCAGGACGCTCGTGGTGACCAACGACTTCCCGCCCCGGCCGGGCGGCATCCAGGCGTTCGTGCACAACCTGGCGGTGCGCCGCCCGGCCGGGTCGGTGGTGGTCTACGCCCCCGCCTGGAAGGGCGCCGCCGCCTTCGACGCCGAGCAGCCCTTCCCGGTGGTGCGGCACCCGTCCTCGCTGATGCTGCCCGAACCCCGGGTGCTGCGCCGCGCCGCGCAGATCATGCGGTCCGAAGACTGCGGCTCGGTGCTGTTCGGCGCGTCTGCGCCGCTCGGGCTGCTGGCGCCCGCGCTGCGCCGGCATGGCGCGGAGCGGCTGGTCGGCATCACCCACGGGCACGAGGCGGGCTGGGCGTCGCTGCCGGGCGCGCGCGGGCTGCTGCGGCGGATCGGCGACGGCGTCGACGTGCTGACCTACCTGGGGGAGTACACCCGCTCCAGGATGGCGCGCGCGCTGTCGCCCCTCGCGGCGTCGCGGATGGCACGGCTCGCGCCCGGCGTGGATGAGACGCTCTTCCACCGGGGCGCCGGCGGCGCGCTCGTGCGCGAGCGGCACGGGCTGGGGGACCGGCCGGTGGTGGTGTGCGTGTCCCGGCTGGTGCCGCGCAAGGGGCAGGACGCCCTTCTGCACGCTTGGCCCCGGGTGCTGCGGGCCGTGCCGGACGCGGCGCTGCTGCTCGTCGGCGGCGGCCCGTACCGGCCGGAGCTGGAACGGCTGGCGGCCGGGCTGGACTCGGTGGTCTTCACCGGCAGCGTCCCCTGGGAGGAGCTGCCCGCCCATTACGACGCGGGCGACGTGTTCGCGATGCCGAGCCGCACCCGCCGCCGCGGCCTGGACGTCGAGGGGCTCGGCATCGTCTACCTGGAGGCGTCGGCGACCGGCCTGCCCGTCGTCGCGGGCGACTCGGGCGGCGCGCCCGACGCGGTGCTGGAGGGCGAGACCGGCGTCGTCGTCCCGGGGCGCTCGGTGCCCGCCCTCACCGCCGCGCTGGTCGGCCTGCTGACCGATCCCGGCAAGGCGCGCAAGATGGGCGAGCAGGGCCGCGCCTGGGTCGAGCGCGAGTGGCGCTGGGAGATCCAGGCCGCCCGTCTCGGCGCCCTGCTGGAGGGCTGATCACCGGCCCGTGGTCACCAGCTCGTGGTCACCAGCTCGTCGTGGCGAGCGCCATGGCGGCCAGCCGGAGCGGGCTCTTGCCCTTGGCGGTGCGGTGCACGTGCTTGCCGTAGTCGGCCGACCAGGCGAGCTTCCAGTTCCCCGGACCCGCCAGGTGGTGCAGGTTCACGTGCGTGATGTGCTGGCCCGCCGCGTAGACGTCCTTGTGCCGGGCCTTCATGCCGAGGGCCGAGCTCGTCTTGACGCGGGTGTCGTCGTGGGCCCCGATCAGCGTCCAGTCCGTCCCGCCCCGGCCCTGCGGGTTCGGGGAGGCGGCGAGCCAGCGCAGCAGGGCGCTGCCGGCGCGCAGGTCGGTGCACTGCCGGTAGCGCGCCGAGCAGGTGGTGCCCCGGAACGGGGTGCTGAGCGTGACGGCGTTGCGGACGCGCAGATAGGGCGGCCAGGCGGCGGACCTGCCGCCGTACTTGCGCACCCCCGCCAGCGCGGCGGCCGTGACCAGCCCGCCCATGGAGTGCGCGAGGACGTTCACGTACCTGCCCTGCCGGCTGTGGCGCAGGTAGATGTCCCAGGCGAGCCGGCGGCCGAGCTCCTTGACCGAGGTGTCGCGCCCGCCGTCGTACTTGCGGGTGCAGTTCCGGTCGCCCTTGTAGTAGCCCCACATGACCACGGGCCCGCGCAGGCCCTGCCCGCGCAGCTCGGGCGTGGCCTGCCGCCAGGCCGAGGCGCAGTCGGCGCCGCCGTCCCACTGCACCCCGTGGACGAGGTAGACGGGGTCGGCGGACCCGGCCGCGGCGGCGGGGACCGCGTGCAGGGCGGGGACGGCCGCGACAGCCGCGGTAAGGGCGGATACGGCCACGAAACGGCCCGGAACGCGCATGGAAGGTGATCTTAGAGGGGAAGCGGCGGCGGTTCGGCGGAATCACCGGGAAACGCGGCGGGAAAGGGAGTGAACGCTCCTGTCGTGGTGCGTATCGCACCTGCTCCCCGGGGTGGCAGGATGCCCTCATGGCGGACGTCGAGGGCGCGTGGACCCGGGTCTCCGGGGAGGCCGTGAACTGGCTGAACGAACTGGACCCCGAGCACTGCTACTCGGGCTTCGAACCGCCGCGCCGGCCGGACGCGGCGTGGCTGCTGCACGCCATGTACGTGTGGCAGGACGGGCTGGTCACCACCACTCATGACGATGTGTACCGGACGTTCCGGGCGGCGGGCCTGGCCGAGACCGGGCCGGGCGGCGAGCCGGAGGTGGGCGAGCTGCTGGAGGGCTCGGTCGTCACCGGCACCGAGCTCGGCCGCAGCGGCCATCCGGGGGAGGGGTGGCGGCGGCTGCGCTGGGCCGAGCTCGCCCGCGGGTTCGGCGAGCCGGTGGTGCCCGAGGGGGAGGCGCCGGGCAACCGCTGCCTGCGCCAGGCCCACCCGACCGGCAGCTGGTCGGCCGCGATCGAGCCGCCCGCCGAGGGCTGCCTGGACCGCGAGAGCTGGCACCGGCTGATGGCGCTGCTGGCCCGGCACAGCCCCGACGGCGCCGACACCGTGTGCCTGGCCTACTACTGTCCCCTGGTCACCGCGGACTGGGACGACAACACCGTGCTCAGCGGGCGGCTGATGGACGCGCCCGAGCTGTACGACCATCCGGAGATGTCCAGCTGCCCGTCGAACCTGTGGGCGGCCGACCGGTCCTGGGTCGTCTACTGCGACTGGGACCTGTGGGGCACCAAGGTGGTCGGGCCGGTGGCGCTCATCGAGGCGATGCTGGCCGATCCCGGCCTGGAGTGCCTGCGGCTGCCCTGGACGAGCTGAAGATCCCTGAATGTAGCGGTTCCGACGCCGGATCGTTGCCAGTGAACGCTGTGATGACAGGGTCCATAACTGGCTGTCAGAGGGGTTCGGATGCGCGCACGGGGGATCGTCGTGCTGCTGGTGGTGCTGGTCGCCGCCCTGACGGGCGGGGTGGTCGCTAGCTTCGCGATCTCGGGCCGGCGCGCGGCGCGCGGGCCGCAGCAGGTCGCGCAGGAGTACTTCGCCGCCTGGCGCCAGGGCTCCTTCACCAAAATGGCGCGGCTGGCGGACGCCCCGCCCGCCGACTTCGCCGATCAGCACCGGGCGCTGTCGCAGGGCCTGTCGGTGGTCTCGGTCGAGCTGCGGCCCGACCCGGTCGTCCAATCCGGCGCCGACCAGGCGCAGGCGTCCTTCCAGGTGTCCCGCGACCTGGCCGGGCACGGGACGTGGAGCTTTCGCGCCACGCTGCGGCTCGGCCGGGTGGACGGGCGGTGGAAGGTGCTCTGGTCGCCCGACACCCTCTACCCGGGCCTGAAGCGCCCGGCGACCTGGCGGCTCACCCGGGTCGAGGTGCCCGCGGTCGCCTTCGTCGCCGCCGACGGCAGGGCGCTGCCCGAGGGCGGGCTGCTGGACCCCTACCTGACCGAGCTCGGGGACCGGCTCGTCGAGGAGGGTGACGACGACGAGGCGGACGGCCACAGCGGATGGGCCGTGGAGGCCACCGAGGCGGGCGGCAAGCCGCAGCGGGTGAAGCTGCTGGCCGTCAAGCAGAGCGCCAGGCTGCGCACCACGATCGACCGGGACGTGCAGGCCGCCGCGGAGCGGGCCGTGCAGGGACGCCCGCAGCGGACCGCGATCGTGGCGCTGCGGCCGTCCACCGGGGCGGTGCTCGCGGTCGCCGACCAGCTCGGCGGGCAGGGCGCGTTCGTCGGCGGCTACCCGCCGGGCTCGACCTTCAAGGTCGTCACCGCCGGGGCGCTGATCGCGGACGGGATGGGCGCCGGGAGCGGCGCGGACTGCCCGGCGGGCGTCGTCGCCGCCCAGCGCACGATCCGCAACCACGAGGGCTCGGCGCTCGGCGCCACCACGCTGCGCGGCGCGTTCGCCCAGTCCTGCAACACCACCTTCGCGCGGCTGGCCGTCGACCGGCTCGGCGGCGGCAAGCTGGGGCGCGCCGCGAGCGCCTTCGGGTTCGGGGTGCGGCTGAAGCCGGGGACGGGCGCGGCGACCGGGGACTTCCCCGACCCCCGCAGCGGCGCCGAGCTGGCCGAGGCGTCCTTCGGGCAGGGCCGCGTGGTGGCCAGCCCGCTGATGATGGCGAGCGTCGCGGCCGCCGTCGCCGACGGCACCTGGCGTGCGCCGCGCCTGCTGGCCGCCAAGGACCTGCGCAAGGTCGGCGCCGAGCCGGGACCCGAGCGCGACGTGCCGGGCGCGGCGGCGCTGCGGGCGATGATGCGGGCCGTCGTCACCGAGGGCACCGCCGCCGGGGCGGGCCTGCCCGCCGGGACCGCCGGCAAGACCGGCACCGCCGAGTTCAGCGACAACGGCGATGCGCACGCCTGGTTCATCGGCTTCAAGGGGGACCTGGCCTTCGCGGTCTTCGCGGAGGCGGGCGGGTCGGGGCCGAAGGTCGCGGCCCCGATCGCCGCCCGCTTCCTGCGCGGTCTCTAGCGCCGGGACGCCAGCGCCAGCAGGGCGCCGCCGCCCAGCAGCGCGGCCAGCACCAGGGCGAGCGCGGCCAGGCCGTGCCCGGTGAGGGCCGCCGCGACCTGCGGGCCGAGGCTCGCGCCGACGAACAGCAGCGCGGTGAACAGCGACACCGCCGGGGCGCGGACCGCGCCCGCCCGCGAGCCGATCGTGTCGATCAGGCCGGGGGCGGCCGTGGCGATGCCGGCCGTGACGACCATGAGCAGCAGCGCCAGGAGCAGCGTGCCCGGGTGCAGCAGGCCGACCAGGGCCGTCCCGGCCGCCGCGGTGAACAGCGCGAGCGCGATCCGGCGCGGCCCGGGGACGCGGGCCAGGCGCGGGGTCAGGAAGGGGATCGCCAGGATCACCGGCAGCGCGCTCGCGCGCAGCTCGAGCAGCCCGGTGGTGCCGGTGAGCTGCAGCCCGGTGTAGACCGCCACGAACGAGCCGAGGACGACCGGCGTGGCCAGGTACAGCAGCCGCAGGCCCGGGGCGCGCACCAGCGTGGCCATGGCGCGGTAGGCCGCGAGCGGGGACGCGCCGGTGGAGGGCCCGTCGGGCAGCAGGGCCCAGCGCAGCGCGACGGCGGCGAGCGCGAACGCCCCCGCGCCGGCCAGGAAGAACGACCGCCAGCCGAGCGTGGCGACCAGGCCCTGCGCGGCGAGCTGGCCGAGGACGGCGGAGGCCAGGAACCCGGTGGTCATCGTGGTGACGGTGACCAGGCGGCGGTGCGGCTCGACGCGCTCGCCGATGTAGGCCATCGCGACCGGCGGGAACGCGCCGATCGTCAGCCCCTGCAGCGCGCGCAGCGCCAGGCCGGGGCCGGGGGAGCCGGCGAGGGCGACCAGGGCGGTGCTGACGGCGGTCGCGGCGACGCCGGCGACGATCACGCGGCGGCGGCCGAGCCGGTCCGACAGCGGGCCGAAGAGCAGGAAGCCGGCCGCGTAGCCGAACCCGAACGCGCTGACCAGCCAGGTCAGCCCGGCGGGCGGGGTGTGCCAGTCGGTGGCGACGGAGCCGAGCAGCGGGATCATCCCGTAGAGCTGGGAGGTGGCGAGCAGGGCGGTGACCGCGAGCACCGCGGCGGTGCGGCCGAAGGGGGCGAAGCCCGTGGTGGCAAGCGCTGCGGTGGCGGGCGCTGTGGTGGCAGGCGCGGTGGTGGGTGTGGTGGTGGTGACGGACGGGACGGGGGGAGCGGTGCGTGGTGCCATGGCCGGAAGCATGCCAACCAACCGGTTGGATGTCAACCAACTAGTTGGTCGCAGTTCCGGTATGCTGCCGCCATGTCCAGAAACGACGCCGCGTCCACCCGAGCCGCCTCCACCCGCGTCACCTCCACCCGAGTCGCCTCCACTAAAGAGGCCCTGCTGCACGCCGCCCGGGACGAGTTCGCCGAGCACGGCGTCGCCGGCGCCCGGGTCGACCGGATCGCCCGCCGCGCCGGCGTGAACAAGGAGCGCATCTACGGCTACTTCGGCAACAAGGAGAAGCTCTTCGACGCGGTGATGAAGCTCGCGCTCGACGAGTTCGCCGAGGTCACCGCCTCGCCCGCGGACGATCCGGCCGAGTACGTGGGCCGGCTGTTCGACTACTACCGCGAGCACCCCTCGCTGCTCCGCCTGCTGTCGTGGGAGGCCCTGCAGGGCCGCGACATGCAGCTGCCCGAGCAGCAGTGGCGGATGGACCTCTGCCAGGGCAAGCGCGACGCGCTGGCCGCCTCCCTCGGCCACGAGCCCTCCGACGAGGACGGGCGGCTGCTGCTCACGCTGAAGGCCCTGGCGATGATGCCGATGGCGATGCCGCAGCTCGCGACGCTGCTCGGGGTCTCGGTGGACGACCCCGGATCCGCCGCCGCGATGCGTGAACATGTCATGGCGTTCGCGCGTAGTGCCCTGGAGAACTCCGCCGCGGCCGCCCGGCCCTGACGGATTTCCGGCGCCATCCGGCACCAAAGCGGCCCTTGGGGCGTATGCTCCGGGATTGACGGGCGCGGCAGGAGCTGAGCGGGCTCCGGCGGCCGTGTCCGCACCGTCTCAGGGAACCTCCCGGCGTTCGCTCGCCCTCCGGCCTCTCCACAGGAGAGGGCATGGCGCGAAGCGACACCACGCATGATGCCTTTTGGGCGAAACCGTCCACCCGGCCGCGCAAGGCCGCCCGGCGGCAGCCGGAGCGGCGGCGGCCCCGGCGGCTCGGCGACGGCCCGTCCCGGACCCGGCGCCCACCCGCGCCGGACGCGGCCCGGCCGCGGGCACGGCGTTCCCGGGCACGGCCGCGCCGCTCGTCCGGCGCTGTCGACCGGCTGAGCACCGGCGCGTTCGTGCTGTCCGTCGTGATCGGCCTGGCCCTGCTGGCCGTGGTCGAGCGCGACCTGCTGGACGGCGGCACGATCGGCGCCACCGGCCCGGCGGGCGCCCGGCGCGGCCTGGCCGCGCAGCCCCGCCGCAAGACCGCCGCCCCCGAGCGCGGGCGCCCGCACCGGGCCGTCCCCGCGCCGGCCCGCACGCCCGCGCCCGCCGCCCCCGATCTGCGGGCCCTCACCGGCGAGGTGCGCACCCTCACCGTCGACGAGCGCGGCCCCGCCGCCCGCCAGGACTACGGCGCCGCCTCCGACCGGCCGCCGCTGGTGGAGATCGACCGCACCAGCGGCGACCGCGCCTGGGCGTTCGGCACCACCGCGGTCCCGGTCCCGGCGACCCGTACCGCCGCGCCGCAGACGGCCTTCTTCGCCGCCCGCTGGACGCCCGGCCGCTGGCGGATCGCCCTGTCGGGCACCCCGGCGTTCGGCGCGCTCACCGCGCGGATGCCGGTGTCGGTCATGTCGCCCGGCGAGGCCGCCGCGCTCCGCCGCTTCAGCGCCGTCACCGCGGCGCAGGCGGCCGCCGCGCTGGACGGCCGCGCCCCCGGCGACGGCCTGATGCTGCCCTGGGCCACCGGCGCGGCCTGGTCGCTGGACACCCCTTCCTCCGGCCGGCCGCTCGGCGTGCTCGCCTTCAGCGGCGGCGACGGCCGCGTCCGCGCCGCCGGCGACGGCCGCCTCTACCGCTTCTGCGGCGGCGGCCTCGTCATGGTCGTGCACGGCAGCGGCGTCGCCACCACCTACGACGGGCTGCGCGACGTCAGCCCGCTGCGCGGCGGCAGCGTGGTGCGGCGCGGCGACGTCCTCGGCCGCACCGGCACCGCCCGCCCCTGCGGCGGCGCCCCGGCCCGCCGCCCCGAGGTCGGCTTCGCGCTGCGGCGCGGCGCCGACGCCGTCCCGGTGGACGGCGCGCTGATCGGCGGCTGGACCTTCCACGAGCGCGCCCGCCCGCTGCTCGGCTATGCCGAGCGCGGCGACCTGCAGGCGCTTCCCGGCGGGCTGCTGGCCAACCTCGGGCCGGTGCCCGCGGGCACGCCGCCCCGCCCCGCGCCCGGCGAACGCCCGGCGCCCAAGGCGACCAAGACGAAGGAGTCCGAGAAGTGAAGACCCACAGCAGTGACGATCCGCTCGTGCCGGCCTGGGCGCTGCGCGCCGTGGTCATCGGCGCCCTCGCGGTGCTGGCCGGCGCGGCGACCCCGCCCGGCGCCGTCCTGGCGGCCGGCGCGCAGCGCTTCCTGTCCTTCTACGCGGGCGTGTTCACCCTGCTGGCGCTGACCGCCGCGGTGGTGGGCGGGCTGCTGGCCACCGAGCGGCTCGTCCTCGGCATCCGGCACCGGGTCCTCGCGCAGGGCGCGCACCGCGCCGCGTCGGTGCTGGCGGTGACGTTCGTCGTCGCGCACCTGCTGGTCAAGGTGCTCGGCGGCCTGGCCGCCCCGGCGCAGGCCGTGCTGCCCGGGACCGGCCCGGTCGGCCTCGGCGCGCTCGCCTTCGACCTGATGCTGGCGGTCGTGGCGACGGGCCTGCTGCGCGCCCGGTTCGCCGTCCGAGGCCGCCCCTGGGCGTGGCGGTCGATGCACGCGCTCGCCTACGTCTCCTGGCCGCTGGCGATCGGGCACGGCCTCACCGCCGGCCGCGCCGCCGCGCCCTGGGTCACCCTCTCCTACGTGCTGTGCCTGGCGGGCGTCGCGCTCGCCCTGCTCACCCGCATGATCGTGGTGGTGCGGCCGCGCGAGGTGCGGCGGGCCGGCGCGGGGATCGGCCCGCCCGCCGCCGTGCGCACCCGCGCCCCCGCGCGGGGCGCGGTGCGCACGCCGGCCGGCGAGGGCGAGACGGTGCGATGACCCGCGCGATCACCGTCGCCAACATCGGCGGCCCCCGGCTCACCCTCGGCTTCGAACGGTTCGAGCGGCTCGACCTGGACCGGCACCAGGCGGTGCACGGCCGGCTCAGCCTGCCGCCGCTGGACGACCTGGTGAAGATGTGCGAGCAGGTCGACATGCGCGGCCGCGGCGGCGCCGGGTTCCCCTTCGCCCGCAAGCTGCGGGCCGTCGCCGCCCGCGTCGTGCACCCCTCGGCGGACCAGGCCGGGCTGCTGCCGGGGGAGCGAGGCGAGACCCGCCGCCCCGCCGCGGACGCCGTCGTCGTCGTCAACGGCGCCGAGGGCGAGCCCGGCAGCCAGAAGGACAAGGTGCTGCTCGGCCGCGCTCCGCACCTGGTGCTGGACGGCGCGCAGATCGCCGCGTCCGCGCTCGGCACCCAGCGGATCGTGGTCGCGGTGGAGAGCGACGAGGCGGCCCGGTCGGTGCGCGCCGCGATCGGCGAGCGGCGGCTGGCGGCGCGCGTCGTCCGGCTCACCGAGCGGTTCATCTCCGGCGAGAGCGGCGCGGTGATCCGCGCGATCAACGGTGAGACGCCGATCCCGCCCGGCCGCAAGGTCCGCGCCGCCGCGTCCGGCGTGGACGGCTGCCCGACGCTGTTGTCCAACACCGAGACGTTCGCCCAGCTGGCGGTGCTGACCTCGCTCGGCCCCGACCTGTACGCCTCGGCCGGCACCGGCGAGGAGCCCGGCACCACGCTGCTCACGATCGGCGGCACCCAGGTCGTCGAGGCGCCCTATGGCACGCCGCTCGCCGCCGTGCTGGAGCACTGCGGCGTGCCGCCCGGGCCGGGCGTGCTCGTCGGCGGCTACCACGGGCAGTGGCTCGGCCCCGCCGGGGTGGGGCGCGCGGTGCTGTCGCGGGCGGGGATGAAGGCCGTCGGCGGCACCGTCGGCGCCGGGATCATCTTGCCGCTCGCCGAGGGCACCTGCCCGCTCGGCGAGGTCACCCGGATCGCCTCCTACCTCGCCGCGCAGTCGGCCGGGCAGTGCGGGCCGTGCCGGCTCGGCCTGCCCGACGTGGTCCGCGCCATGAACGCGCTGACCGACGGCTCGGGCAGCGCGGACGACGTCCGCCGCGCGGCCGGCATCGGCCGCGGCCGGGGCGCGTGCAGCCACCCCGACGGCACCGCCCGGTTCGTGCTGTCGGCGGTCGAGGCGTTCGCCGCCGACATCGAGGTCCACCGGGGCGGCGGCTCCTGCGGGCTGCCGGTGTTCGGCGTGCTGCCGCTGCCGGTCCCCGATGGCAGCGAGGGCCGCGTCGCCATCGACTGGAGCCGCTGCGACGGGCACGGCCTGTGCGCCTACCTGGTGCCCGAGCTGATCCAGCTCGACCGGTACGGCTTCCCGGTGGTGCTCGGCACCGACGTCCCGTCCTGGCTGGAAAAGGACGTCCAGCGTGCGGTCGCGATGTGCCCGGCGCTCGCGCTGCGGATGACCGGCGACCTTTCCGGGACACCCGCGCGCCGTTCCTGAGAGGCCGTAGAAAAAGAAAAGAGGTGAACCCGGGGCGACCCGTCCGCGTATTCCAGAGCGACCCGTCGAGGGTCGGATCGGAAAGCACGCGGAATGGAGGGAGAGGTCCCTTGGGAAAGTCCTACGGCATCGCCGGGCTGCGCTCCCTGCCCCGGGCCGCCGGCGGGCGGCTCATGCTCGCGGTGGCCGCGGCCGTCGCGGTCGTGGCCGCCGCGCTGGTGGTGCTGAGCCCCCCGGACGCGCCCGCCGACGGCCAGACCGAAGGGGGCGGGAACCGGACCCGGTGGGGGCCGCTGAGCGAGGAGGACCGGACCCTGCTGGTCAAGGTCCGCCAGGCCGGGCTGTGGGAGATGCCGGCCGGCCAGCAGGCCCAGCAGCGCGCGGCCAGCCCGCGGGTCAAGGAGGTCGCCGGGATGATCATGGAGCAGCACATGCGGCTGGACGCCGACACGCGGGCCACCGCGCAGCGGCTGAACGTGATCCTGCCGACCGAGCCCAACGCCGACCAGAAGGGCTGGCTGCGGGAGATGTCGGGCAAGTTCGGCGCCGACTACGACCGCACGTTCGTGCTGCGGCTGCGCGCCGCGCACGGCAAGGTCTTCGGCGTCATCGCGCTGGTCCGGGCGCATTCGAAGAACACCGAGATCCGGGCCTTCGCCGAGCGGGCCATGAAATTCGTCAACAACCACATGAGGCTGCTGGAAAGCACCGGGCTCGTCACCGATTCGGCCCTGCACTGACCCGTTTCCCGGCCCCTGTGCGAAAAGGAGATCTCCATGCTGAACACCAAGGGCGCCGCCGTGATCGTCCCGGCGCTGCTGCTGGTCGCCGCGGCGGCCGGGGCGCCGGCCGCCGCGGCCGTGCCCATGCGGCCGGGCGCCGCCGTCCTGGCCGGACCGACGCCCCCGCCCGACGACGGGACGAGCGGTACGGACGGCGATACCGGCCGCACGGACGACGGCCGGACGGCCGCCCCCGAGCCCAGCGGCTCCCCGAGTGCCGACGGCAATGGCAACGGCGACGGCGACCGCCGGGACGACCGGCGCGACCAGGGCGGCGAGCGGGGCGGCGGCCAGGAGGACCAGAACGACCAGGGCGACCAGGGCGGGCAGAACGGCCAGAGCAACCAGAACGGGAACCAGGGCGTCCAGCAGGTGATCAAGGAAGGTCCCGACGCCGGCGACTTCGCCGACATCCGCAGCGCCCCCCGCACGGCCGGGGCGCGGCCGAACGGCAGCGCCTCGCGCGGCTCGTTCACCTCGCGGTGCGGCCGCAACCAGAACGGCCACCACAACCCCGACAACTTCATCGTCGCGCCCGGGGTGTCCAACGGCGCGCACCACATCCACGACTACGTGGGCAACCTGACCACCGACGGGTTCTCCACCGACCAGAGCCTGGCGGCGGGCGGCACCACCTGCGCGCGCGGCGACCGGTCCGCCTACTTCTGGCCGGTACTGCGGCTGCGCGCCGGCCAGGACGGGTCCGGCCAGGCCGCGCAGAGCGCCAAGGACGGCAATGTCGGGAAGGTCGTCACCCCGCGGTCGGCGCGGATGCAGTTCCTCGGCAACCCCGGCTCCAAGGTCACCGCGATGCCGCGATTCATGCGGATCATCACCGGCGACGCCAAGGCCGGTACCAACGGCACCGCCAACGCCCACGCGCGGTGGACCTGCTCGGGCTTCGGCGACCGGGCCTTCACCGACAAGTACCCGCTCTGCCCCGGCGGGAGCCGGGTGACCCGCGTGCTGGACTTCCCGAGCTGCTGGGACGGCCGCAACACCGACAGCGCCAACCACCGCACCCACGTGGTGTTCCCCGACGGGCAGGGCCGCTGCCCGGGCGGCACGAAGGCGATCCCGCAGCTGCGCATGACGCTGGAGTACGACGTGCCCGCCAAGGCGCCGGCGTTCGCCGTCGACTCCTTCCCCGAGCAGGGCCACGACCCGGTGACCGACCACGCCGACTTCGAGAACGTGATGCCCGCCGGGCTGATGCGCCAGGTGGTCTCCTGCCTCAACGGGGGACGCGGCTGCTGAGCCCCGGCCGCCGCCCTCCGTAGGATCGGTGCCCATGAACATCGTGATCGCTGGAGGGCACGGGAAGATCGCACTGCGGCTGGCCCGGCTGCTCGCCGACCGGGGGGACACGGTGCTGAGCCTGATCCGCAATCCGGATCATGCCGGTGACGTGCGGGCGGCGGGGGCCGGGCCGATCGTGTGCGACCTGGAGAAGGAGACGGCCGGGCGGGTCGCCGAGGAGCTGGCCGGGGCGGACGCCGTGGTGTTCGCGGCGGGCGCCGGGCCGGGCAGCGGCACCGCCCGCAAGGACACCGTCGACCGGGGCGCGTCGGTGCTGCTGGCGGACGCGGCCGAGCGGGCGGGCGTCCGCCGGTTCGTGCAGATCTCGTCGATGGGCGCGGGCAGCCCGCCGCGCGCGGGCACCGACGAGGTCTGGGCCGCCTACGTCAAGGCCAAGGGGGAGGCCGAGGACGACCTGCGCGCCCGCGACCTGGACTGGCTGATCCTGCGGCCGGGCCGGCTCACCGACGACCCCGGCACCGGGAGGGTCGAGCTGCGCGACGGGGAGACCGGCCGCGGCGACGTCACCCGCGACGACACCGCCGCCGTCATCGCCGCGCTGCTGGCCGCGCCGGCGGTGAACCACCGGACGCTGGAGCTGATCGGCGGCGACGTGCCCGTCGCCGACGCCGTCGCCGCCCTCACCTAGAAAAGGACGTGGCCGCGCCGGAATGCCGGCGCGGCCACGTCACAGGGGTGCTGCGGTCAGGCGTACAGCTCGTCGATCTCGCCCGCGAAGTCCTTGATGACCGCGTGCCGGCGGACCTTCAGGCTCGGCGTCATGTGCCCGGCCTCCTCGCTGAAGTCCACCCCGAGGATCACGTACTTCTTGATCGCCTCGGCCTTGGACACCGACCTGTTGGCGTTGGCCACCGCGCCCTCGATCTCGGCGACCAGGTCGGGGTCGGTCCGCAGCTCCTCGACGGTCATCGCGGCGGGCTTGCCGTGCTGCTCCTTCCACGGGACGAGCGCCTCCTCGTCCAGCGTGATCAGCGCGCTGATGAACTTGCGCCCGTCGCCGACCACCAGGCACTGGCTGATCAGCGGGTTGGCGCGCAGCCGGTCCTCCAGCGGCGCCGGCGCGACGTTCTTGCCGCCCGCGGTGACCAGGATCTCCTTCTTGCGGCCGGTGATGCGCAGGTAGCCCTCGTCGTCGAGCGCGCCGAGGTCGCCGGTGTGGAACCAGCCGCCCTCCAGCGCCTCGGCGGTGGCGGACTCGTTGTTCCAGTAGCCCTTGAGCACGTTGATGCCCTTGACCAGCACCTCGCCGTCCTCGGCGATGCGGACGGTGACGCCGGGGATCGGCTTGCCCACGGTGCCGACCTTGATGGCGGTGGGCCGGTTCACCGACAGCGGCGCGGTGGTCTCGGTGAGGCCGTAGCCCTCCAGGATGATGATGCCGACGCCGCGGAAGAAGTGGCCGAGGCGCTCGCCGAGGGCGGCGCCGCCCGACACCGCGTACTGCACCTTGCCGCCGACGGCCTGGCGCAGCTTGCCGTAGACCAGCACGTCGAAGACCTTGTGCTTGAGCTTCAGCGGCAGCGACGGGCCGCCGGCCTCCAGCGCCTTGCTGTAGGCGATGGCGGTGTCGGCCGCGGCGGCGAAGATCTTGCCCTTGCCGCCGGCGATGGCCTTCTGCTCGGCGCCGTTGTAGACCTTCTCGAACACCCGCGGCACGGCCAGCAGGAACGTCGGCTGGTAGGAGGCCAGGTCGGGCAGCAGGCTCGGCACGTCGCTGTGGCCGAGGACGATGCCGCCCTCGATGCAGGCGACCTCGATCAGCCGGGCGAACACGTGCGCCAGCGGCAGGAACAGCAGCGTGGAGCTGCCCTCGACGGCGATCTCGGCGATGGCGCCCTGGATGGCGTTGCGCGAGGTCGCGACCAGGTTCCCGTGGGTGATCTCGCAGCCCTTGGGGCGGCCGGTGGTGCCGGAGGTGTAGACCAGGGTGGCCACGTCCGCGCCGGTGCGCACCCGGCGGCGCTCCTCGACCGCCTCGTCGGTGATCTCCGCGCCGCTCGCGGCCAGCGTCTCCACGTCGCCGGCGTCGATGCCCCAGACGTGCGCGAGGTCCGGGAGCTCCTCCCGGACCTCGGCGACGGCGGCCAGGTGCTTGTCGCCCTCGGCGAAGACCGCCACGGCGCCCGAGTCGCCGATGATCCACTGGATCTGCTCGGCCGAGGAGGTCTCGTAGATCGGCACCACGACCGCGCCGGCCGTCCAGATGGCGTAGTCGAGAACGGTCCATTCGTAGCGGGTGCTCGACAGCAGCGCGACGCGGTCGCCCGCCTGGACGCCGGCGGCCACCAGGCCCTTGGCCACGGCGGTCACCTCCGCGGCGAACTCGCTCGCGGTGACCGCGCGCCAGACGTCGCCGGACCGGCGGCGCAGCACGATCCGGCCGGGCTCGGAAGCGGCCCGGTCGAACGGCGCGTCGGTCAGATTGGCGGCGGCGGGCACCTCCACCATGGCGGGGACGCTGAACTCGCGCACGGCCACTCCTTGTTTGATCGCTGCACAGGGCGGGGAAGACGGTACAGGTTTCCCAATGGGAAATGGTACCCAAGCGGGGGTAAACCCCCTGCTGAACGGCTGTGTCTCGGGTCACTCGCGTGCCCTGCCGATACGGCCCTCACCTAGGCTGGGCCGCGTGCTGGAGATCATCGCGGTGACCGCGGCCGACGCGCGGGCGGCGCAGGAGGGCGGCGCGGACCGCATCGAGGTCGTCGCCGACATGGCCGCCGACGGGCTGACCCCCGACCCGGACCTGGTCGCCCGGATGAGGGACGTCACATCGCTGCCGATGCGGGTGATGCTGCGCGCCAACGCCGGGTTCGGCACCTCGGCCGCCGGGCTGGACCGGCTGCGGACCGCCGCCGGGGCGCTGCGCGAGGCGGGCGCCGACGGGTTCGTGTTCGGCTTCCTGGACTCCGCCGGGCACGTCGACGCGGCCGCCACCGCCGCGCTCGCCGCCGCGGTCGCGCCGCTGCCGTGGACGTTCCACCGCGCGCTGGACCACGCCGCCGACCCCGCGTCCGCCTGGGACGCCGTCCGCGGCCTCGGCCCGGACGCGGTCCTGACCGCCGGGTCGGCGCGCGGAGTGGAGGCGGGCCTGCCGCTGCTCGCCCGGCGCGCCGCGCCGGGCCCCGACGCGGCCGGGCTGCTCCTGGCCGGGGGAGGGCTGCGCCGCAGGCACGTCGCGGTGCTCGCCGCCGCGGGGATCACCGCCTTCCACGTGGGCACCGCGGTGCGCGCGGGCGGCTCCTGGGCCGCCCCCGCCGATCCCGCGCTGGTGGCCGAGTGGCGCGCCCTCGTCGCGGCCGCCGCCGGCGGCCGCCCCCGCCCGGCGGGCGATCCGCCCGCATCCCATTAGAGTCGGTTCATGCGGATCCATGTGGTGAGCGACGTGCACGGCCGCGCGGAGGCCCTGACACGCGCGGCGGACGGCGCGGACGCGCTCATCTGCCTGGGCGACCTGATCTTGTTCATCGACTACTCCGACCACGGCCAGGGCATCTTCCCCGAGCTGTTCGGGCAGGCCAACGCCGACCGGCTGATCGAGATGCGCACCCAGAAGCGCTTCGACGAGGCCCGCGCGTTCTCCCGCGAGCTGTGGGGGTCGCTGGAGGGCGACGCCTGGCCGCACATCGAGCGGGCCGTCCGCCGCCAGTACGCCGACCTGTTCGCGGCGATGCCCGCCCCGGCCTACCTCACCTACGGCAACGTCGACATCCCCGCCATGTGGCAGGACTACCTGCGCGAGGGGCACCGGGTGCTGGACGGCGAGGTCACCGAGATCGGCGGGCTGCGGTTCGGGTTCGTCGGCGGCGGCCTGCGCACCGAGTACCGCACCCCGAACGAGATCGACGACGCCGAGTACGCGGCCAAGGTCGAGGCGGTCGGCGCCGTCGACGTGCTGTGCTGCCACATCCCGCCCGCGGTGCCCGAGCTGCTGTACGACACCGTCGCGCGGCGCTTCGAGCGGGGCAGCCGGGCGGTGCTGGACCTGATCCACCGCACCCAGCCGCGGTACGTGCTGTTCGGGCACGTGCACCAGCCGCTCGCGCGGCGGATGCGCATCGGCCGCACCGAATGCGTGAACGTCGGCCACTTCCGGGCCTCCGGGGTGCCCTTCGCGCTGACGGTGTGAAAGATACTTCCAACAGGACTTCGCAGGACGAGCCGGAGGGACGGCGAGCATGGCGGACCGCACGAGTTCATCCATCACGATCGAGGCGGGCGCGCCCGAGATCATGGCGGTGATCGCCGATCTGGCGGCGTACCCGTCCTGGGCCAGCGGGATCAAGGAGATCCAGGTCCAGGAGACCCAGGAGGACGGCCGCGCCGCGCGGGTCCGGCTGACCTTCGACGGCGGCCCCTTCAGCGACACCGTCGGCCTCGCCTACACCTGGCACGGCGACGAGTCGGTGCACTGGGAACTGGTGGAGAAAGGGGCGGTCGTCACCGGGCTGCACGGTTCGTACACCCTCGGGGAGGGAACGGGCGGCACGGAGGTGACCTACGAACTGGCCGTGGACGTGCGCGTCCCCATGATCGGCATGGTGAAGCGCAAGGGCGAGAAGCGCATCATCGACTCGGCGCTCAAGGGGCTGAAGCGGCATGTCGAGGGCTGACGCGGTGCGCCGCGGCCCGCGCGGGGCGATAGCGTTTCACGCCGACGACGAACGGAAGAACCACCGATGACCGACCAGCAGCCGGGCGACGTCCTGGACGAGGCCGCCAAGCTCTTCGACGTGCTGCGCCGCAAGGTGGCCGGGGCCGCCGGCCGCGGCCCGGCCGGAGGCGGCGACGACGTGTGGGGCGCGGTGCTGACCGAGGACCCGCACATCGCCACCGGCGCGCCCGAGTGCCGCAACTGCCCGGTCTGCCGGGCCATCGCGCTGGCCCGCGAGTCCGGGCCCGACGTGGGCCGGCACGCCCGCGACGCGGCCCGCTCGCTGATGGCGGCGGGCCTGGACGTGGTGGCGGCGTTCGAACGGACCCGGGGCGGGACGCGCCGTCCCGGGCCGGGCGCGTCCCGGCCCGCGCCGGGTCCGGCCGCGCGCCGCGACCAGGGCGGCCCCTGGGCCTCCGCCACCGGCGGGGACCCCATCGACATCGGTTAGCCGGCAACGGCTGGAGGCGCCCCCGGGCGCCGCGAGGAGGAGGAAGCGTACATGGCCCTGACCATCGGCGTGGATGTGGGCGGGACGAAGGTGGCCGCCGGGGTCGTCGACGACCGGGGAACGATTCTGGAGCAGGTCCGGCGGCCGACGCCCTCCACCGACCCGCAGCAGACCGCCGAGGTCATCGCCGAGGTCGTCGACCTGCTGAAGGGCAAGTACGAGCAGGTCAGCGCGGTCGGCCTCGGCACCGCCGGGTTCGTCGACGAGACCCGCTCCACGGTGCTGTTCGCGCCCAACCTGGCCTGGCGCAACGAGCCGATCAAGCAGAAGGTCGAGGACCGGGTCGGGCTGCCGGTGGTCGTGGAGAACGACGGCAACGCCACCGCCTGGGGCGAGGCGCGCTTCGGCGCCGGCCGCGGCCACGACTTCGTCGTGCTGGTCACCCTCGGCACCGGCATCGGCGCCGGCATCATCATCGGCGGCGAGCTGTACCGGGGCCGGTTCGGCATCGGCGCCGAGGTCGGCCACTTCCGGGTGGTGCCCGACGGCCGCCGCTGCGGCTGCGGCAACCGCGGCTGCTGGGAGCAGTACGCCAGCGGCAACGCGCTGGTGCACGAGGCCCGCGAGCTCGCCCGCGTCTCCCCGGCGATGGCCGGGCGGCTGCTGGAGCTCGGCGAGGGCCGGCCCGAGGGGATCAGCGGCCCGGAGGTCACCCAGGCCGCCCGCGAGGGCGACGCGGCGGCGCTGGAGTGCTTCGGCACCGTGGCGGCGTGGGCCGGGCAGGGCCTGGCCGACCTCGCCGCGATCCTGGACCCGGGCCTGTTCGTCATCGGCGGCGGCCTGTCGGACGCCGGGGACCTGCTGCTGGACCCGGTCCGCGCCGCGTTCGAGCGGTCCCTCACCGGCCGCGGCCACCGGCCGACGCCGCAGATCCGCATCGCCGAGCTCGGCTCGGCCGCCGGCATCGTCGGCGCCGCCGACCTCGCCCGCCTCTGACGGGGGCGCGGTGACCGCGGTCCGGCTCGTCTCCTACAACGTCAGGTCGCTGCGCGACGACCCGGCCGCGGTGGCCCGGGTCGTCCGCGCCCTGGACCCCGACGTGCTCTGCCTGCAGGAGGTGCCGCGGTTCGGGCGGTGGTGGTTCCAGCGCCGCGCGCTCGCCCGCGCCTGCGGGATGCGGGTCGTCGCCGGGCGCCGCGCGTGCGGCCTGGCGGTGCTGGCCCGGCCCGGCGTCCGCCGGGCCGCCCGGGAGTTCCACCTGCTCAGCCGGGTGCCGGGGCTGCACCGCCGCGCCCTGGCCCTGGCGGTGCTGGAGCTGGACGGCGCCCGGCTGATCGCCGCGAGCACCCACCTGGACCTGGCCGACGAGCCGCGCCTCGCGCACACCCGGCAGATCCTGGCGCTGCTCGCCCGCGCCGGGCAGCGGCACGGCGCGCCGGTCGTGCTCGCCGGCGACATCAACGAGGAGCCCGGCGGCGCGTCCTGGACGCTGTTCACCGGGCACTTCCAGGACGGCCACGCGACCGCCCCGGCGGGGGAGGGGCTCACCTTCTCCGCCCGCGACCCGCGCCGCCGCATCGACGCGGTGTTCGCCGGCCCGGGCGTCGAGGTCGCCGGCTGCGGCGTCCCGGACGGGCCGGCCGCGTACTACGAGGCGGCCACCGACCACCGGCCGCTCCTGGCGGAGCTGCGGATCTGACCGGCGTCAGACGACCGCGCCGTCGTCGGGGTCGCGGGGCTCGTCGCCCATCCGCAGCACCAGCGTGACGAACCCGCCGATGAACGCCGCGACCGCCAGGAACGCCGCCCAGCCCGGCACCGTCCAGTTCAAGATCACCGTGACCAGCAGGTAGACCGGGCCGCCGACCAGCGCGATCCAGGCGCCCTTGGTGAGCGGGTCGGCGCTCGGCAGCGGCGGCGGGGGCGGGGGGACGTAGTGGCCGTCCTCGTCGGCGGGCGGGAACTCCTCCTCGTCGGCCGCCGCCTTGATCACCCGTGCCCGGGGCAGCCGCCCGGTGCGGTCGTCGCCCTCGGCGGGCGGCTCGGCCGGCTCGTGGATGTTCTCCTGGTCGGGCCAGGGCACCCGGTCGCCCTCGGCGGGCCCGGCGTCGAACCCGGCGACGATCTCGGCCCAGATGGCGTCCTCGTCGCGCTCGGCGGCGGGCGTCGGCGCCGTGTTCTCCAGGTTCTCCAGCACCGGGTTCTCCAGCACGGGGTTCTCCAGCACCGAACCGTCCCGCGCGGGGGTCTCGGGGGCGTCGCCCTCGGGCTCGGCCTCGGCGCGGCCGCCCGCGTCGCGCAGCCGCGTCAGGTGCACCCGCAGCACGCCCTCGGCGGCCTGCTTCATGTCGACGTCCACGTACAGGCGGTCCAGCACGTCGTCGGCCGGCGGCGCGTCCGCGGCCGGGCCCGTGCCGGGCGCGGCGTACGCCGCGACGCCCGCCTCGCGCAGCGCCGACAGCATGGCGTCGGCCAGGTGCGGTGCCAGGTCGACCAGCGGGGCGTAGGTCTGCGCGCTCAGTCCATTGCCACGGCGATTCACGGGGCCGGCTCCTTCGTCGACTCCGGCGTGACCGACGGCACCGGCATGACGGCCTCCGCTCCCCCATCGAAAAACGTGTGTCCCACGGTATTCGCTGCACCGGCCGGGACAAGCCCCTCGGGCGCACCCGATTGAGATTTCCCGTGCCGGAACTCCTGAGCCTACGGTCATCCGGGACCGGACCGTGCCCCCCGGACCGGCGGCGGTGTGGGCAGCGCCCCCCTGGGATGGGAGGATGTCCCATCATCTCCCCGCCCCCCGGGGAAGGACGTGCGCGCCGCAAGCACACGCGGTCGGAGGAAGGTGTCAGGCATGCTCTGGTTCTGGATCCTGCTGAGGATCGTTCTCTCGCCCATCATGTACCTGCTGTGGCGGCCGCAGAACCGGGGGATGCGCAACGTGCCGAAGAAGGGCGCGGCGCTGATGGTGAGCAACCACCTGTCGTTCGCCGACCACTTCTTCGGCCCGCTGCCGCTGCTGCGGCCGATCTACTTCATCGGCAAGGGCGAGTACTTCACCGGCAAGGGGATCAAGGGCCTGATCAGCAAGGGCTTCTTCACCGGCGTCGGCGTCGTGCCGGTCGACCGGACCGGCGGCACCGCCGCCGAGGCCGCCCTGCAGACGGGCCTGCGCATCCTCGGCGAGGGCAAGCTGCTCGGCATCTACCCCGAGGGCACCCGCGCCCCCGACAACCGGCTGTACCGCGGCAAGACCGGCGTGGCCCGGCTGGCGCTGAAGTCGCGCGTCCCCGTCATCCCGATGGCGATGATCAACACCTTCGAGCTGATGCCGCCCGGCAAGCCCCTCCCGCGCCTGGGCATCCGCCCCGGCGTGCGCTTCGGCGAGCCGCTGGACTTCTCCCGCTTCTACGGCAAGGAGGACGACCGGGAGGTGCTGCGCGAGGTCACCGACGAGATCATGCAGGCGATCCGGAAGCTGTCCGGCCAGGAGTACGTCGACCGCTACGCCGCCGAGGTGAAGGCCGAGATGGCGGGCAAGACGGTGCGCCCGGTCTCCGACGACGACGAGTGAGCCCGCGCCGGTGATGGGCCTGGAGACCGCGCTGTGGCGCGCGGTCGCGGTCTACCGGTGGGTCGCGTTCGGGTACGCGGCCGTCCTCATCGCCGCCAACGCGCACAAGTACGAGCACCCGCTCGGCGGCTGGGCCGTCATGGCCGTCATGGCGGCCTGGTCGGGCTGCACCACCTTCGCCTACGCCGACCCGTCCCGGCGGCGCCGCCCCCTGCTCGCCGCCGACATGGCCGTCACCACCGGCTGCCTGCTGTCCACCGCGTGGGTGGAGTCGGTGTGGGGCCTCACCCACGGGATGCCGACGCTGCCCGCCTCCTGGGTCGCCGCGGCGGTGCTGGCCTGGGCGGTGGCGGGCGGCCGCCGCGCCGGGGTCGCCGCCGCCGCGATCCTGGCCGCCGGGAACATCACCATCAACGTGCTGGCCGGGGTGCCGCCCGTGCGCGGCCTCGGCTCGGGCACCTTCAACGGCATCATGCTGCTGTTCATGGCCGGGCTCGTCGTCGGGCACGTGGTCAAGCTCGCCCGCGACGCCGAGGCGCGGCTCGCCCGCGCCGTCGAGCTGGAGGCGGCCACCCGCGAGCGCGAGCGCCTCGCCCGCCGCATCCACGACTCGGTGCTGCAGGTCCTGGCCATGGTCCAGCGGCGCGGCGGCGAGCTCGGCGGCGAGGCGGCCGAGCTCGGCCGGCTGGCCGGCGAGCAGGAGGTCGCGCTGCGCGCCCTGATCGGCGCCGGGACGCCCGCGCCGGCCGGCGGCGCCGAGGCCCCCGCCGACCTGCGGGCGCTGCTCGCCCGGCACGGCTCCACCTCCGTCACCGTGTCCGCCCCCGCGACGCCCGTCACGCTGCCCGGGCACGCCGCCCGCGAGATCGAGGCGGCCGTCGCGGCGGCGCTGGACAACGTCCGCCGGCACTGCGGGCCGGACGCCCGCGCCTGGGTGCTGCTGGAGGACGACGGCGCGGGCGGCGTCACCGTCAGCGTCCGCGACGACGGCCCCGGCATGCCGCCCGAGCGGCTGGCCCGCGCCGAGGCCGCCGGCCGGCTCGGCGTCGCCCAGTCCATCCGCGGCCGCGTCCGCGACCTCGGCGGCACCGTGACGATCGTCTCCGCGCCCGGCGAGGGCACCGAGATCGAGATGGTCGTCCCCGCCGGGCCCGTTGCGTAGGGTTGCGGCGTGAGCGAGGAAACCGGCTTCACCCCCCTCAAGGTCATGGTCGTCGACGACCACCCCATGTGGCGCGACTCGGTCGCGCGCGACCTGGCCGAGGCCGGCCACCAGGTCGTCGCCACGGCCGGCGACGGCCGCACCGCGGTGCGCGTCGCCGCCGCCGCGCGGCCGCAGGTGGCCGTCGTCGACCTGCAGCTGCCCGACATCAGCGGCGTCGAGGTCACCCGGCACCTCGCCGCCGCCGACCCGCCCGTCCGGGTGCTGGTGCTGTCGGCCAGCGGCGAGCAGCAGGACGTCCTGGAGGCGGTCAAGGCGGGCGCCACCGGCTACCTGCTGAAGTCGGCCGCCCGCGCCGAGTTCCTGGACGCCGTCGCCCGCGCCGGCGCCGGCGACGCCGTCTTCACCCCCGGCCTCGCCGGGCTGGTGCTCGGGGAGTACCGGCGCCTGGCCGCCGCGCCGAGCCGCGCCGACGACGACGCGCCCCGCCTCACCGACCGCGAGACCGAGGTGCTGCGGCTGGTCGCCAAGGGCCTCACCTACAAGGAGATCGCCAAGCGGCTCGTCCTGTCGCACCGCACCGTGCAGAACCACGTGCAGAACACGCTCGGCAAGCTCCAGCTGCACAACCGGGTCGAACTCGTCCGCTACGCCATCGAGAAGGGCCTCGATCAGGAATAGGGCGAAGGCTCCTTCGCCGAAACGCAGCTCAGGCGAGTCCCGGCGCACTATGGTCTAGACCAATGGCGGCGCGCCGGGGCGGGCGGTGAATGCCCGGTGCGGGCCCGGCCCGGCCGTTAGGCTGAGGCCGTCGAGCGAGGGAGGAGCCCGGTGACCAGAGAGGGAGAGGGCATGCGCGTCGGAGTGCTGACCGGAGGCGGGGACTGCCCCGGTCTGAACGCCGTCATCCGCGCCGTCGTGCGCAAGGGCGTGCAGGTCTTCGGATACGAGTTCGTCGGCTTCCGGTCCGGCTGGCGCGGCCCGCTGGAGGGCGACACCATCGCCCTCGACGTGCAGGCGGTGCGCGGGATCCTGCCGCGCGGCGGCACCATCCTCGGCTCGTCCCGGACCAACCCGGTCAAGGTCGAGGGCGGCATCGAGCGGATCAAGGACAACCTGGCCGGGCTCGGCGTGGACGCCCTCATCGCCATCGGCGGCGAGGACACCCTCGGCGTCGCCGGCGAGCTGTACCGCAACGGCGTCAGCGTGGTCGGCGTGCCCAAGACCATCGACAACGACCTGAACGCCACCGACTACACCTTCGGCTTCGACACCGCGGTGAACATCGCGACCGAGGCCATCGACCGGCTGCACACCACCGCCGAGAGCCACCACCGCGCGCTGATCTGCGAGGTCATGGGCCGGCACGCGGGCTGGATCGCGCTGCACGCCGGCATGGCCGCCGGCGCCAACGTGATCCTCATCCCCGAGCGGCCGTTCGACATCGACAAGGTCGTGGAGTACGTCGAGAGCCGCTTCAAGACCCGCTACGCCCCGATCATCGTGGTGTCGGAGGGCGCGCACCCGGTCGACGGGCAGATGCAGGTGCAGACCGGCGAGCTGGACGCGTTCGGGCACGTGCGCCTCGGCGGCATCGGCCAGCGCCTCGCCGACGAGATCGAGAAGCGCACCGGCAAGGAGGCCCGCGCCACCGTGCTCGGGCACATCCAGCGCGGCGGCACCCCGAGCGCGTTCGACCGCGTGCTGGCCACCCGGTTCGGGCTGCAGGCCATCGACGCGGTCCGCGACGGCGACTTCGGGAAGATGGTCGCGCTGCGCGGCACCGACATCGTCCGGGTCGGGCTGGACGAGGCCACCAGGGAGCTGAAGACCGTCCCGGCCGAGCGCTACGCCGAGGCCGAGGTCTTCTTCGGCTGAGCGCCCCCGCGGCCCGGCCCCGGTTTTGCGGGGCCGGGCCGCGGCGGGAACAGGAAAGTCCGGTCGCGGTGTTGCCGAGTGTGGGCCACACTGGAACCCGACCCCTTTCCCGTCCCCAGGAGGATCAAGCATGCCCACGCTCGACGCCGAGACCGTACCGGTCCGGGAGCAGGTGCCGGCCGTCGACGGCGAGCCGTGCGTGCTGATCAAACTGGGCGAGGTCGTGCTGAAGGGCAAGAACCGCGAGCAGTTCGAGCGGCGCCTGGCCGACAACGTCCGCCTCGCCGTCCGCCCGATCGCCCGCGTCGACGTGATCCGCCGGCACGGCGTGTTCATCGTGCGCACCAAGGACGCCACGGCCGAGCTGGTCGACCGGATCGCGATGCGCATCACCGACGTCATGGGCATCGTCTGGGCGCACCGCGCCTGGCGCGTCGGCAAGGACCTGGCCAGCGTCGAGCGCGCCGCGCTGGAGCTGATGGCCGGCCGCACCGGCAGCTTCGCGGTGCGCTCGCGGCGCCGCGACAAGCGCTTCCCGATGACCTCCACCGAGCTGGACCGCCACATCGGCGGCATGATCAACGACGCCTACGGGCAGCCGGTGCGGCTGAAGCGCCCCGACCACACCCTGTCCATCGAGGTCGACCGGGACGAGGTGTTCGTCTTCTCCGGCGGGCTGCCCGGCCAGGGCGGCCTGCCCGTCGGCATGAGCGGCCGCGGCCTGGTGCTGATGTCGGGCGGCATCGACTCGCCCGTCGCCGCCTACCGGATGATGCGCCGCGGCCTGCGCGTCGACTTCCTGCACTTCTCCGGGATGCCCTTCACCGGCCCCGAGTCGATCTACAAGGCGTACGCCCTCGTCCGCGAGCTGGACAAGTTCCAGGGCGGCTCCCGGCTGCTGGTGGTGCCGTTCGGCAAGGCCCAGCAGCAGATCAAGACCTCCGGCGCGGACAAGCTGGCCGTCATCGCCCAGCGCCGCCTCATGCTGCGCACCGGCGAGCTGGTCGCGCGCCGGCTGAAGGGCGCCACCCTGATCACCGGCGACGCGCTCGGCCAGGTCTCCAGCCAGACGCTGACCAACATCACCGCCCAGGACGACGCGGTGCGGATGCCGATCCTGCGCCCGCTGATCGGCATGGACAAGATCGAGATCATGGACCAGGCGCGCCGCATCAAGACGCTGACCATCTCCGAGCTGCCCGACGAGGACTGCTGCTCGATGCTGGCCCCCCTCGGCGCCGAGACCCGCGCCAAGCTGGAGGACCTCCACCAGATCGACAAGCGCCTGGACGTCGAGGAACTGGCCGAGCAGCTGGCGGACTCGGTGCAGGAGCACCGCCCCGTGTACGGGGACGCGGGCTGACCCGGCGCGGGTCAGTGGGAGTCGAAGTCGTTCGGTCTCGGGGGTTCCGGGCCGTCGGGGCCTAGGAGGGTGATCCGCTCTATCCGCACGATGCGGAAGCGGCGGCCCGCCACCTCGATGCCGTTGCGGCGGGTGCGGTCGGTCATCAGCGCGGCGGCGCGGCGGTACTCGGGGAGGTGCGCGGCGCCCGGTTTCTCGACGGCGGGCACCACGTGCCGGAAGTAGGTGGACAGGGCCGCGCGGGCCTGGCGCGGGGTGTCGTGCAGGCGGCCCACCGGGCGCCAGCGGCCCTCGGTCCGTTCGGCGACGGTGAACGCGGGGGACAGCGGCACCGGTGTGAGGAACGACTCCGATGGTTCGGCGCCCGCGCGGGCCGCCGCGTCCAGCAGCTGGCAGAGCAGTTCGGAGACGGCCGCGTCGGGCGCGTGCGGGCCGTCGCGCAGCAGGTCGTGCGGGCGGGGGACCGGGGCCCGCCAGGAGTGCGGGTGCGGGTCGGGGTCGGTCGGGCGCGGCGGTTCGGGGCCGTCCTGGCCCGTGCGCACCAGCTGCTCGATGCGCACGATGCGGAAGTCCGTGCCCGCGGCGCTCAGCTCGTCGCGCGACTCGGCGCGCAGCGCGCGCGCCGCGGCCCGCAGTTCGCGGTCCGGCCCGGCCGCCGCGAGCGACGCGCGGTCGCTCAGGTGGTCGGCGAGCAGCTCGCGCGCCCCCTGGGGGATCGGGTCGCAGGGGCAGACCACCTGCCAGCCCTCGTCGACCCGCTCGGCGGCGGTGAACAGCGCCCCCGCCACGACCAGCTGCGGATAGGCGGCGATGGACCGGCAGGCGTCGGCGAGCATCACCGCCGCCACCGGGTCGACGTTGCTCAGGTCTTCGGGGAACAGACGCCCGCCGGCGTCGCCATCGCCCGTAGTCATGCCGAGCATCATCCATGCCCCGGCGGCGTCTGGCGAGTGGTTCAGACCAATTTGTTACCCCGTTGTACGGGGGGATCCGGCGATCCCGACAGGGCCCCCGGATCCCCCCGCGGTGCTACCTGCGGGTGGGCGCGACGAGCACGACCAGGCTCGCCGCCAGCAGGGCCAGGCCGGTGAGCGCGACGCCGCCGAGCCGCTCGCCGAGCACCGCCATGCCGAGCACCGCCGCGACGGCCGGCTCGGCGAGCGTCAGCGTCGTCGCGGTCGCCGCGGTGACGGTGCGCAGGCCGCGCGCGAACAGCAGGTAGGAACCGCCCGTCGCGATCCCGCCCAGGTAGAGGGCGATGATCGCGCCGGAGGCGGTGAGCGCCCAGGCCGGCGGCTGGGCGAGCAGGATCGGCAGCATCAGCGCCCCGGCCCCCGCGAACAGCGCGCCCGCGACGGCCCGGTCCTGGTGGCCGCGGCCGATGAGCACGGACGCGACCGTGGCGTACACCGCGTAGGACAGGCCCGACAGCAGCGCGAGGCCGATGCCGAGCGGGTCGGCGCCGCCGTCCGCGCCGCCGCCCGCGACGAGCGCGGCGCAGCCCGTCACCGCGCCGGCGGTCGAGAGCAGCCAGCGGCGGCCGAGCGGCGCCCGCCGGAACAGCAGCCCGAGCGCCCCGGTGAACGCCGGGGCGCTGCCGATGGTGACGACGGTGCCGACGGCCACGCCGGTGCGGGCGGCGGCGCAGAAGAACGCCGTCTGGTACACCGCGATCGTGACCGCGCCGAGCGCGAGGAGCGGCAGGTCGCGGCGGGTGCGCAGCAGCCGCCGCAGGCCCGCGCCGCGCGCGGTGCCCGCGGCGAGGGCCGCCAGCACCAGGCCGCCGAGGACGATGCGGACGGCGGCGACCGACACGCTGCCGGCGTCCGGCGCGAACGTGCGGACGGTGCCGGTGGTGCCCCACAGGCAGGCCGCCAGCAGGACGTCGGCACCGCCGCCGCGGCGCCGGGGAGAGGAGGAGGCAGGCGCGGAGGCACTGCCCCGCGCGAAGGTGCGTACGGACACGGAGGGGTTCTCCTGAACTCGGAACGGAAGGGGTGGTCCGCGTCCGGAGCGCAGGAATCACAGGCCGGGCGTGCCGCCGGGCCTGGAAAAGGACTCGCTGAGGGGTCGCCGCGCTCCGGTCAGGAGCGGGGCGGGCCGCAGTTCGGGGTCCAGTACGCCATGTCCGACACTGTATCCGAGATCAGGCGGGCACCCCGTCCGGCACCGCGTCCGGGGCCTCGGTGAGGGTGCGGCCGACCAGGGGCGGCAGGGCGCGCACGACCTTGGCCAGCTCGCGCAGATCGCCGTTGACCAGGGCCTGCGGGCCGTCGCAGAGGGCGGTCTCGGGGTGCGGGTGCACGTCGATGATCACGCCGTCGGCGCCGACCGCGATCGCGGCGCGGGTGAGCGGCAGCACCAGGTCGCGGTGGCCGCCCGAGTGCGACGGGTCCACGATCACCGGCAGGTGCGACAGCCGCTGCGCGACCGGCACCGCCGAGATGTCCAGGGTGTTGCGGGTGGCCTTCTCGAAGGTGCGGATGCCGCGCTCGCACAGCACGATGTCGAGGTTGCCGCGCTGGGCGATGTACTCGGCCGCCATCAGCCACTCCTCGATGGTGCCGTTCATGCCGCGCTTCAGCATGACGGGCTTGCCCGACTCGCCGGCGGCCTGCAGCAGCGCGAAGTTCTGCGCGTTGCGGGTGCCGATCTGCAGCATGTCGGCGTAGGAGGCGACCAGCTCCACGTCGGCGGCGTCGACCACCTCGGTGACGACGGGCATGCCGGTCTCGTCGCGGACGTCGGCCAGGATCCTCAGGCCGGCCTCGCCGAGGCCCTGGAAGGCGTAGGGGGACGTGCGGGGCTTGAACGCGCCGCCGCGCAGCAGGGTGGCGCCGGCGGCCTGCGCCATCTGCGCGGCCTGCAGCGTCTGGTCGGGGGTCTCCACCGCGCACGGGCCGGCGATCAGCGTCATCGTGCCGGGACCGACCGGCACGCCGCCGACGCGCACGATCGAGCGCTCGGCGTGGTTCTCGCGGCTGACGAGCTTGTAGGGCGCGGAGATGCGGATGACGTCGCTGACGCCGCGCAGCGAGCGCAGGTTCAGCGAGCCGAACTGCTGGACGTCCCCGACCAGCCCGATGATGGTGCGTTCCACGCCGCGGCTGACGAACGCGTCCCCGCCCGCCGTCTCGACCAGTGAGACGACGCCGTTGATATCTGCCTCGGTGGCCCCCGGGGCCATGACGACGACCATGATGCTGCCTCTCCTCGTGTTACCCCTGAAACGACAAGAGCCCCGGGCCGAAATCGGCCCGGGGCTCTCGCTCGTGGTCTGTCAGCGCAGCGTCTGGCAGACCAGCCTCCCGGGCTGGTCATACCAAAAGAAGTAGACGACGTTGCGCATGTCCCAGAGGGTAGCCCATTCCCCCGGGTTCCTGTGGCAAGGGGGCCGAATATGGCTCAGCTCACGCCGGATGGCAGGATGGCCCGCGTCATGTCCCACCCCGAAGAGCCCACACCCGACTCCCGGGAACTGCCGCCCGGGCAGTACGTCCCCCGAGGCTGGCCCGTGCTGCACTACGGGCCGGTGCCCAAGTTCCGTCCCAAGGACTGGGATTTCCGTGTCTTCGGCGCGACCGCGTCCGGCGGCCAGTACCGCTGGACCTGGGACGAGTTCGAGGCCCTGCCGCGCGCCAAGGCCGTCGCCGACTTCCACTGCGTCACCAAGTTCACCATCCCGGACAACACCTGGGAGGGCGTCGCCTGCTCCTCCATCGTGGAGCTCGCGCCCCCGGCGCCCGAGGTCACCCATGTGATGGTGTGGGCCGAGTACGGCTACAGCGCCAACATCAGGATGAGCGACTTCCTGGCCGAGGGCACGATGTTCGCCACCCACCGCGACGGCGAGCGGTTGTCGCCCGACCACGGCTTCCCGATCCGCATCGTCGTGCCGCACCTGTACGCCTGGAAGAGCGTGAAGTGGGTGCGGGGCGTGGAGTACATGGTGAAGGACCGGCGCGGTTTCTGGGAGGAACGCGGCTACCACAACGTCGCCGACCCCTGGCGGGAGCAGCGCTATTCCTACCAGGAGGAGGAGGGCGAGTCCCCGCCGCTGTGACGGTCTAGGGGGCGTTCTGCCCACGGGGGAGTGAGCCGGGCGTTACCGTCGGTTGCCATGGTCACACCCACCGTCCTGGAAGTGCTCGGGTGCGGCGCCGTGACGTCGGCCGCGCTGGCGGGCGGCGCGGCGCGGCGCAGGCTGCGCGACCGGCGGCGCGGGTTCGCCACGATGGCCGACGAGGCGACGTTCGCGACGCTGCACACCATCTCCCGCGCCTCCCCGTCGCTGCGCGCCGGCCTCACCCGCGAGTCGGCCCGCAGGTCCGCCCGGCACCTGCGGGCGCTGCTCGGCGCCGACGCGGTCGCGGTGCTGTCGGCGCACGGCTCGGACGAGGACGAGGGCGAGGACGGGCCGCCGGACGAGCCGCTGAACAACGGAGCGCTGCTGGCCTGGGACGGCGACGGCGCCTACCTGCACGCGGCGCAGGCGCTGGAGCACGCCCGGCCGGTGCTGGTCTCGGGCCGCCCCCGGGTGGTCGCCCCCGAGCTGCTGGAGTGCGAGGTGCCGCTCTGCCGGCTGCGCGTGGCGATGATCGCCCCGATCGCGGTGGAGGGCCGGGTGGAGGGCGCCCTGGCCGCCTACGGGCCCGCCGCCTCGGCCGCCCGGGTCCGCGCGGTCGGCGAGGTGGCCCGCTGGATCGCCGGGCAGCTGGAGCTGGCCGAGCTGGACTCCTCGCGGGCCCGCCTCGCCGAGGCCGAGATGCGCGCGCTGCGCGCCCAGATCTCCCCGCACTTCGTCTACAACTCGCTGACCACCATCGCCTCGTTCGTGCGCACCGACCCGGTGCGGGCCCGCGAGCTGCTGCTGGACTTCGCCGACTTCGCCCGCTACTCCTTCCGCAACCCGCGCGACTTCACCACCCTGGCCGACGAGCTGCGCTCCATCGACCGCTACCTGCTGCTGGAGCGGGCCCGGTTCGGCGACCGGCTGCGCTTCAGCGTGGAGATCGCCCCCGAGGTGCTGCCGGTCGCGGTGCCGTTCCTGTCGCTGCAGCCGCTGGTGGAGAACGCGATCCGGCACGGCATGGGCGGCGCGCGCGAGGGCTTCCACATCCGGATCGTGGCCCGCGACGCCGGGCCCGAGGCGGCCATCAGCGTCGAGGACGACGGCGTCGGGATGGACCCCGGGCGGCTGCGCGAGGTGCTGGCGGCCGGCCTCCGCCCCGGGAGCCGGCACCGCGGCGGCGGTGGCGCGGGCGCCGGGATCGGCCTGGCCAACGTCGACGAGCGGTTGCGGCAGGTCTACGGCGACGAGTACGGGCTGACGGTGGAGACCGAGCTCGGCGCCGGCACCAAGGTCAGCCTGCGCGTGCCCAAGTTCACCGGCCTGCACGGCCGCCCCCTCGGCTGACCGGGCCGCCGCTCACATTCCGAAACCGATTGCGGACTCCCGGTGATCAGAGCAGAGTCCTCCTTATGCTGCGCGTCCTGGCCGTCGACGACGAACGGCCCGCCCTGGAAGAGCTGGCGTACCTGCTGCGCGAGGACCCCCGGATCGAGCAGGTCTGCGACGCGGGCGACGCGGCGGCCGCGCTGCGCGACCTCAGCCGGATGCTGATGGCGGGCGAGCGCCTGGACGCGGTCTTCCTCGACATCCGCATGCCGGGCCTGGACGGCCTGGACTTCGGCCGGCTGCTCACCGGCTTCGCCGCGCCCCCCGAGGTCGTCTTCGTCACCGCGCACGACGACTGCGCGGTCGCCGCCTACGAGCTCGGCGCGCTGGACTACCTGCTGAAACCGGTGCGGCCCGAGCGGCTGGCCGAGGCCGTCCGCCGCGTCGCCGAGGCGGTGCGGCGCGCCGCGGGCGAACCCGCCGGGGACGCGCCGCAGGCCCCCGACGGTGACGAGATGGTCCCGGTCGAGCTGGCCGGGCGGACCCGGCTCGTCGCGCGCAGCGCCGTCACCCACGTGGAGGCCCGGGGCGACTACGTGCGGCTGCACACCCCCGACGGCGGCTACCTGGTCCGGATGCCGCTGGCCGCGCTGGAGCGCCGCTGGGAGGCCGCCGGGTTCATCCGCATCCACCGCAGCACGCTGGTGTCCAGCGCGCACATCAGCGAGCTGCGCTTCGACGGCGGGCGCGCCGCGGTGCTGGTCGGCGGCGAGCTGCTGCCGGTCAGCCGCCGCCACACCCGCCAGGTCCGCGACCTGCTGGTGCGCCGGTTCCGGCACACCGGCGCCCTCGGCCTGCCCGGCGGCGCCGATGAGTGAGGCGCCCCCGGACCGGCGGCCGGGCGAGGCGCCGGCCCCGCGCCGCGTCCAGGTCACCAGCCCGCGCACCGAGCGCGCGCGCACCGGACCGCGCGGCGCGTCCGCGCCGGCCTGGAGCATCGCCCGCGACCTGGACGAGCAGACCGAGCTCGGCGCCGTCTACGCGCGCACGCTGATCCGCGCGCAGCTGCGCGCCGCCCTGCTGACCGGGGCGGTCGTGCTGCTGGTCCTGGCGGCGCTGCCGCTGCTGCTCACCGGCGAGCCCGGCCTCGGCCGGCAGCGCCTCTGCGGGGTGCCGCTGCCCTGGCTGCTGCTCGCCCTCGCCGTCCAGCCCGTGTGGATCGCCGCGGCGGCCGGGCACGTCCGGCGGGCCGAGCGGATCGAGGACGACTTCGCCCGGCTGGTGGACCGCTCGTGATCGTGCAGGCCGCCGCGGCCGCGCTCACCGCGCTGGTCGCGGTGCTCGGCCTGGTCACCGCGGTCGGCGTGCACGGCCGCCGCCGGGGCGTGGCCGCCACCGGCGACCTGCAGGCCGCCTCGCGCGGCGTCGCGCCGCTGTGGAACGCCTCGGCGATCAGCAGCGAGTACATCTCGGCCGCGGCGTTCCTCGGCACCGCCGGGCTGGTGCTGGCCTACGGCGCCGACATGCTGTGGCTGCCGATCGGCGCGACCGCCGGGCACGTGCTGCTGGTGGCGTTCGTGACGGCGCCGCTGCGCCGCTCGGGCGCCTACACCGTCTCGGACTTCGCCGAGTGGCGGCTCGGCTCGCCCCGGGTGCGGCGCCTGGTGTCGCTGTGCGTCTGCTTCATCGGCTGGTTCTACCTGCTGCCGCAGTTCGAGGGCGCCGGCGTCACGCTGCGGGTGCTCACCGGCGCGCCGGTCTGGGCGGGCTGGGCCGTCGTCGTCGGCGTCTCGCTGGCGCTGGTGCTGTCGGGCGGCATGCGCAGCATCACCGCGGTGCAGGCGGTGCAGTTCTGGGTGAAGCTCGTCGCGGTCGCGGTGCCCGCCGTCGCGCTGCTGGCGCTGTGGCACCTGGACGGCGGCGCCGACCCGACCGGCGACCGGGTGCCGCGGTTCGGCCGCCCCACCGCCGTCACCGTGCAGACCGCCGTCACGGTGCGGGTGCCCGCCCCCATCGCGGTGGCGGCGCACGGCACGGTGGACGGGGTCCGCCACACCGGCGAGCGGATCGCGCTGCCCGCCGGGCGGCACACCGTCGCCGCGGGCGCCCGGCTGCTGTTCCCCAAGGGCGCGGTCGTCCCGCACGTGGACCGGCTGCCGGTGCGCACGGGCAGCACCTGGGCCGTCCCGAACGCCCACGGCGAGGAGCACGGCCTGTACGCCACCTACTCGGCGCTGCTCGGCGTGCTGCTCGGCACCGTCGGGCTGCCGCACATCCTGATGCGCTTCTACAGCAACCCCTGCGGCCGGGCGGCGCGGCGCACCGCCGCGATGGTGCCGGCCCTGCTGACGCTGTTCTACGTCTTCCCGGCCCTGTACGGCACGCTCGGGCGCGTCTACACGCCCGAACTGCTGATGACCGGGGACACCGACGCAACGATCCTGACGCTGCCGCAGCGGCTCGCGCCGGGCGCGGGCGGCGCGCTGCTGACCGGGCTGATCGCCTCCGGTGCGTTCGCGGCGTTCGTCTCCACCTCCTGCGGGGTGGTGGTCGCGATCGCCGGCACCGTCTCGCGGGCGCTGCCGTGCGGCGGCGCCGCCGCGTTCCGGGCCGGCGTGGTCGTCGCCCTCGCGGTGCCGTTCGCCGTCGTCGGCCGGGTCGGGCCGCAGGGCGCGACCGGGCTGGTCACCCTCGCCCTCACCGTGTCGGCCTGCTCGCTCTGCCCGCTGCTGCTGCTCGGCATCTGGTGGCGGCGGCTCACCCCGGCGGGCGCCGCGGCGGGCCTGGTGACCGGCGGCGGCCTCGCCGTCGGCGCGGGCGTCGCCTGCCTGTACGGCGCGCCCTGGCACGGCTGGCCCGGCGCGCTGCTCGCCCAGCCCGCGCTGGTCGTGGTGCCGCTGGCGACCGCGGTGATGGCGGGCGTCTCGCTGCTCACGCCGCGGAGCGTGCCGCGCCGCGCGGCCCGCGCGATGGCCCGCCTGCACCTGCCCGAGGAGATCGTTCCGCGCTGACGGACCGTTCGTCGCGCGGAACCGGCCGCTCGTCGTGCGACTACAGTACGTATATCGCTGACTACTTACCGTTTACCGAGGCCGGGGTTTTCCTAGGCCCAATCCGAGCCAGAACACCTCTAGTGTTCTCAGTGGCACCACACGCGACACCCGCCCCGCGGGGAGCGGAGGGGCCACGCGGGGAGACCCGCCACAAGACGAAACTGGAGATCCGGCGGGCGCGAGCCGTGCGCCGGATCAGAGTCGCCGGATCCCGTACCGGGGGGGTGGGATCCAGCGGCGTGCGGCCCGGGTGCCGCTGGACAGTCGGGGGGTTGTCCAGCGGTGCCCGGGTCTTTTTCGTGCGCCCGGCGGCGGGGCCCGCCGGGGGGCTCAGCGGTCGCGCAGGCGCTTCAGCGTGTCGATGTCGGCGCGGTGCGGGTCGGCGCTGCGGCCCGGCGTCTCGATGACGAACGGGACGCCCGCGACCTCGGGGTGGCGCAGCAGCGCCGCGAACGCCTCCTCGCCGATGTGCCCGGCGCCGATGTTCTCGTGCCGGTCCTTGGCCGAGCCGCAGACGTCCTTGGAGTCGTTGGCGTGCACCAGCCTCAGCCGCCCCGGCCCGACCGTCTCCACGAGCTCGCGCAGCATCGTGTCGACGCCGTCCGGCGCGGCCAGGTCGTGCCCGGCGGCGAACGCGTGGCAGGTGTCCAGGCACACGCCGACCTTCGGGTGGTGCTCCAGCCGCTCGAAGAACTCGCCGAGGGCCGTCACCAGGGCGCACAGCATCGCGCCCTGCCCGGCCATCGGCTCCAGCAGCAGGTCGGGGCCGTCCTCGGGGATCTCCTCCAGCAGCGGCAGCACGTGCTCGTGCACCTGCTTCATCGCGGCGTCGTAGGACTGGCTGACGGCCGAGCCGGTGTGCACGACCACGCCGCGCGCGCCGATGGCGCGGCCGCGGGTCAGCGAGTGCCGGACGGTCTCGACCGACTTCTCCAGCGTCGCGGCGCTCGGGGAGCCGAAGTTGACCAGGTAGGGGGCGTGCACGAACACCGGCACGTCCGTGCGCTCGCGCAGCTTGGCGTCCTCGGCGGGCCTGCCCTCGGGCAGCGCCCACCCGCGCGGGTTAGACACGAACACCTGGACGGTCTCGGCGCCGATCTCGGCGGCGTACTTCAGGCCGCCGGTGGCCAGGCCGCCGGCCACCGGCACGTGCGCCCCGATGGGACTGGGGATGGAGGAGGAGGTCATAGGCGTCCGAGCCTAATCGCAGGCGGGAGCGGCCGTGACCGGTCCGGTCAGCCCCAGATGGTGATCTCGGACCCGCGCGGCGCGGAGAAGCCCGGCAGCGGGAACTGGCCCGCCACGGTGCCGCCGAACCGGGAGCGGACCTTGACCCGGAAGCCGGAGCTCTGGATGGCCTGGGCGGCCTGGTCGAACGGCTGCCCGATCACGCCGGGCACCGGGATCTTGTCCTGGTCCTGGTTGCCGTCGTCGCAGAAGTAGTTGCCGATCAGGCAGTCCTTCTTGTTGACGACCAGGCGGACCTCGTCGCCGTTGGACACCCCGGTGCCGGGCGCCGGGGTCTGCTCCAGCACGGTGTTGGGCGGCTTGCCCTGCTCGTCGCGCTTGTCGACCTTGACGTCCAGGCCCATCGACTCCAGCCGGGTCTTGGCCTGGTCGGCGTTCATGCCGCGCAGGTCCGGCATGGACATGCCGGTGCTGACCACCAGGACGACCGGCTCGTCGGGGGACACCTTGGTGCCCGCGACCGGCCGGGTGCGGATGACCTTGCCCTTGTCGACCGACTGGGAGCCCTGCCGGGCGACCTCGCCGACGCTGAAGCCCTTGTCCCGCAGCGCCTGCCGCGCCTCGTCCTCGGTCTTGCCCTGCACGTCGGGGACCTCGCGCGGGGTGCGGCCCTTGGACGGGAACAGCGTGACCGTCCGGCCCTGCGCGATCCGGGTGCCCGGCAGCGGGTCGGACTTGGCGACCGTGCCCTTGGCGGCCCGGTCGCTGAAGACCGACGCGCCCCGGCGGACGGTCAGGCCCTTGTCCTCCAGCTGCTTGGTGGCGGTGGCGAGCTTCATCCCGACGATGCCGTCGGGGACGTGCTCGTACTGCCCGGAGGTCTGGTACCAGACGGCCCAGCCGAGGATCACCGCCGCCACCGCGCCGATCGCGATCAGCACGTACTTGCCGGTGATGGCGCCGATGGCCTTGTCGGCGGCGGTGCGCTGCGGCGCGCCGCCGGGCCGGCCGGCCGGCACGCCCGCCGGCATGGTGCCGGCGGCGTCGAAGACCGCGGTGCGGCCGTCGGCGGCCGGCGGCGCCATCGGCGGGGCCTCCAGGACGGCGGTGACGTTGCGGGACGCCTCGGCGACCCGCTCGTCGAAGTCGCGGGGCAGCCCGTTGTAGACCTCGGCGACGGCGGCCAGGTAGGCGCTCGCGTCGGCGGGCCGGCCGGCCGGGTCGTGCGCGGTCGCACGGGTGACCAGCGCGTCGACCTGCGGCGGCAGGCCCGGCACGGCGGTGGAGGGCGCCGGGACGGCCTCATTGACGTGCTTGTAGGCCACCGCCAGCGGCGACTCGCCCTGGTGCGGCAGGTAGCCGGTGAGCAGCTCGAACAGCATCACCCCGGCCGCGTACACGTCCGAGCGCACGTCGGCGTTGCCCGACAGGACCTGCTCGGGCGCCAGGTAGCCGACGGTGCCGATGATCAGGCCGGTCTTGGTCATCTTGCTCGCCGACTCGGCCCGGGCCAGCCCGAAGTCGGCGACCTTGGCCTGCCCGTCGGCGGTGATCAGCACGTTCTCGGGCTTGACGTCGCGGTGCACCAGGCCGGCCCGGTGCGCCGCGCCGAGCGCGGCCAGCACCGGCTGCATGATCTCCAGCGCGGCGCGCGGGCCGAGCCGGCCCCGCTCGGTCAGCAGCTCGCGCAGGGTGCGCCCGGGCACGTACTCCATGACGAGGAAGACGTGCTCGCCGTCGGTGCGCTGGTCGTAGACCGCGACCACGTTCGGGTGGGAGAGCGCCGCGGCGGCCTTGGCCTCGCCGATGAAGCGCTGCACGAAGTCCTCGTCCGCCGCCAGGTGGGCGTGCATCACCTTGATCGCGATCTCGCGGTCGAGCCTGATGTCGCGGGCCACGTACACGGTGGCCATGCCGCCGCGGGCGATGCGGGACTCAATGCGGTAGCGCCCGTCGAGCACGCGCCCGACGAGGGGATCAGCAACCGTCGTGTCCATCAGAGCGAGTTTAAAGGGCTTTTCCACCGGAACTCATCAGTCCCGGGTATGAGCGTGCCCGCGCCGGGACCGGCCGTCCGGCGGATCAGCCGTGCCGCACGGGGGCCTCGGTGGCGCCCGCGGCCTCCTGCCCGGGCGTGTCGTCGGTCACTGTGTCCTCCACCACGGGGCCCTCCACCACGGGGTCCTCCACCACGGGTCCCTGGGCCGCGCGCCGCGGCCGGCTGCGGGAGACCGCGACGCCCGCCAGGCAGAGGACGCCGCCCGACAGCGTCAGCCAGCCGGGGATCTCGTCGAGCAGCGCCCACGACATGAGCACGACCAGGGCGGGGGCGGCGTAGGTGGTGGCGCCCATCTTCCCGGCCGAGCTGCGGGCCAGCGCGTAGGCCCAGGTGGTGAAGGCGAGCGCGGTCGGCACGACGCCGAGGTAGACCATGTTCGCGATCGCGGTGGGGGAGGCGTCGCCGAGCTGGGTGAACAGCTGCCCGGCGAACGGCAGGCAGCAGGCGGCGCCGATGACGCAGCCCCAGGTGGTCGCCTGCAGCGCCGACGCGTGCCGCAGCGCGGGCTTCTGGCTCACCACGCCCGCCGCGTAGGTGGCGGCGGCCAGCAGGCAGAGCAGGACGCCGAGGATCGACGACCCGCCGCCGCCGGACATCGACAGCCCGACCACGACGGCGCCCGCGAACGACACCGCCATCCCGGCCATCAGCCGCGGCGGGAAGCCCTCCTTCAGCAGCCAGCCGCCGAGCAGCGCGATCAGGATGGGGCCGGTGTTGACCACCAGGGCGGCGGTGCCGGCGTCGACCTTCTGCTCGCCCCAGTTCAGCGCGATCATGTAGAGGCCGAACCAGAGCACGCCGGAGACCGCGATGCCCGGCCAGGCGGCGCGCGGCGGGAGCCCTTCGCGCCGGATCAGGCAGATCACCCCGAGCGCGACCGCTCCGGTCAGCATGCGGCCGAGCGCGAGCGCGCCGGGCCCGAACTCGGCGCCGGCGCTGCGGATGGCCACGAACGCCGACGCCCACGCGAATACGGTCACCGTCGCGGCCGCCACCGCGAGCCGGTCCACCTTGCTGCTCTGCTGCATCATGCGTCGAACCTTAAAGTCGGGATATTTCCATCAACACCGAAGTGGGACGGAGTGCTGCAGATCAGTCTGCTGCCGCCCTCTTTTCAGGTCCAGTGAATGTTGCTACAGGCGATGGTGAAGCGTTCCTTCAAGAACCGCTGCGCCCCTCGAAGGGCGAGGACGCCTGGGCGTAGCGGCGGCGCGGGATGCGCCCGGCCAGCCGCGCGAGCCGCCCGGCCTCGACCGCGTGCCGCATCGCGGCGGCCATCGTGGCGGGCGACTGCGCCCGGGTGACGGCGGTGGCGAGCAGCACCGCGTCGCAGCCGAGCTCCATCGCCAGCGCGGCGTCGCTGGCGGTGCCGAGGCCGGCGTCCAGGATGACCGGGACGCCCGCCCGCTCGACGATCAGCTCGATGTTGTGCGGGTTGCGGATGCCGAGGCCCGAGCCGATGGGGGAGCCGAGCGGCATCACCGCCGCGCAGCCGATCTGCTCCAGCCGCCGCGCCAGCACCGGGTCGTCGCTCGTGTAGGGCAGCACCGTGAACCCGGCGGCGACGAGCTGCTCGGCCGCCTCCACCAGCTCGATCGGGTCGGGCAGCAGGGTGTGCTCGTCGGCGATCACCTCGAGCTTGACCCAGTCGGTGCCGAGCGCCTCGCGGGCGAGCTTGGCGGTCAGCACCGCCTCGCCCGCGGTGAAGCAGCCGGCGGTGTTCGGCAGCACCCGGATGCCGTGCTCGCGCAGCACGTCCAGCACCGAGCCGCGCGCCGCCGGGTCGACCCGGCGCATGGCGACCGTGGTCAGCTCGGTGCCGGACGCGGCGAGCGCCTCGCCGAGCACGTGCATGCTCGGCGCCCCGCCGGTCCCCATGATCAGCCGCGAGCCGAACTCCTCGCCCGCGATGACGAGACGGTCCATGGTCACCCTCCCTGCACGGCGGTCAGCACTTCCAGCCGGTCCGCGTCCTTCAGCGGCGTGCCGGCCCACGCCGACCGCCGCACCACCTCGTCGTTCAGCGCGGCGGCCACGCCGGACGCCGCGCCGGGCGCGCCGCCGGTGACGGCGGCGACCGCGTCGGCCACGCTCGTCCCGCCGGGCAGCTCGCGCGGCTCGCCATTGATGATCACTTTCATGCGCGCACCTCGAAGCGTTGCGGGGTGAAGGGCCGGCCGACCTCGGGCACCTCGCCGTCCAGCAGCACCGAGGCGAGGATGTCGGCGCTGACCGGGGTGAGCAGGATGCCGTTGCGGAAGTGGCCGGTGCCGAGCACCAGGCCCGGCAGCGCGCTGGCGCCCATCACCGGGGCGTTGTCGGGGGAGCCGGGCCGCAGCCCGGCCGAGACCTCGGCGAACTCCAGCTCGGTGATGCCGGGCAGCAGCTCGCGGGCGTCGCGCAGCAGCTCCCACAGGCCGCCCGCGGTGACCCGGATGTCGAAGCCGAGCTCCTCCTGGGTGGCGCCGACGACGAGCTCGCCGTCCGCGCGCGGCACCAGGTAGATGGGCGAGCCGCGGACCAGGCCGCGGGTGCAGCGGGTGAGGAACGGCACGCGCGAGCGCAGCCGCAGCACCTGGCCCTTGACGGGGCGGACCGGCGGGACGACGCCCTCGGGGACGCCCCCGATGTCGCCCGACCACGGCCCGGCCGCGAGCAGCACCTGGTCGGCGCGGATCTCGGTGCCGTCCTCCAGCCGGACGCCGGCCGCGGTGTCGCGTTCCACGATCACCGATGCGGCGCGCCGCCGGACGAGGCGGACGCCGAGCTTCTCCCCGGCGGCCAGCAGGGCGGGGGTGAGGCGGCGCGGGTCGATCGAGCCGTCCTGAGGGGCGAGCAGGCCGCCGCGCACGCCCGGCGCCAGCATCGGCTCCAGCCGGCGGCTCTCGCGTCCGGTGAGCGTCTCGGCGGGGACGCCGAGCGACTCCTGGAAGCGGCGCACCTCGTCCAGGTAGGCCAGGTCGTCGCCGTCGAAGGCGACCTGCAGGATGCCGTCGGCGCGGTACCCGGTGTCCAGGCCGGTGAGCTCCTCCAGCTCGGCCACGAACGCGCCGTAGCGGTCGCGCGAGGCCAGGCCGAGGTGCAGCAGCGGCTCCTCGCCGTAGGCCAGCTCGCTGACCGGGGTGAGCATCCCGGCGGCGACGGCCGAGGCGCCGCTCGCGGGCTCGGGGTCGACCAGGGTGACGGCGGCGCCGCGCGCGGCGGCCCGCCAGGCGGTGGCGAGGCCGACGACCCCCGCCCCGATGATCACTATCTCCATCGCGCTCCCTTCGCCGGCATGATCCGGATCAGGTCGTGGCGGTCGACGCCGCGTGCGAGGGCGGGCGCGTGCGCACCGCCGTCCCCAGGCGTCCTCTCAGCCCGGTGTGCCCGGACTCCCGCGTCTGTTTCGTCCTCCACCCTACGGCCGACCAGGCGTGTCCTGCTGTCTGGACACCCGTCCACTTATGGCGCGGGCGGGCCGGTTAGGGTGGCCTCCCATGGACAGGGTGATCGTCGTGGGTGGCGGGCTGGCCGGCGTGCGCGCCGTGGAGGCCCTGCGCGGCAGGGGGTACCGGGGCGCGCTGACGCTGGTGTCGGCCGAGCGGCACGAGCCGTACGACCGGCCGCCGCTGTCGAAGGCGGTGCTGGCCGGCGAGACCGACGACACCACCGTCGACGCGGACTGGGCGCGGCTGGACTGCGAGCTGCTGCTCGGCGAGCGCGCCACCGGCCTCCGCCTGGCGGACGCGGGCGGCGGCACGCTGGCCACCACCGCCGGAGAGCTGCCCTTCGGCGGCCTGGTCATCGCCACCGGCGCGACCCCCGTCACGCTGCCCGGCGACGGCCCCCAGCACGTGCTGCGCACCATCGACGAGGCCCGCGACCTGCGCGACCGGCTCGTCCCGGGCGCGCGCGTCGTCATCGTCGGGGCGGGCTGGATCGGCGCCGAGGTCGCCACCACCGCCGCCAAGAAGGGCTGCCGGGTGACCGTGGTGGAGGCCGCGGACACCCCGCTCGCCAACGCGGTCGGGCCGGAGATCGGCGCGCTCACCGCGCCCTGGTACGCCGAGGCGGGCGTCGAGCTGCGCACCGGCGTCAAGGTCGCCGCGGTCGAGCCCGGCGGGCTCGCGCTCGGCGACGGCACCCGGATCGACGCCGACGAGATCGTGGTGGGCGTCGGCGTCCGCCCCGAGGTGGAGTGGCTGGCGGGCTCGGGACTGGACGTCGAGCGCGGCGTCGTCACCGACGCCTCGTTCCGCACGAGCGCCGGCGGCGCGCCCCGCCCCGACGTGGTGGCCGTCGGCGACTGCGCCGCCTACTGGTCGCACCGCTACGGGCGGCGGCTGCTCGTCGAGCACTGGGACACCGCGCTGAACGCCCCCGAGGTCGCCGCGGCCGCGCTCCTCGGCGAGGACGCCGTCTACGACGCCCCGCCCTACTTCTGGTCCGAGCAGTTCGGCCGGATGGTCCAGTACGCCGGACAGCACGCGCGGTCCGAGCGGATGCTCCACCGGGGCGATCCGGCGGACGGGAAGTGGGCCGTCGCGTGGCTCACCGGCGACCGGCTGGACGCGATCCTCACCGTGGACCGGCCGCGCGACCTCGTGCAGGCCAAGCGGGTCATCGCCGCCGGGACGCCCGTGGACGCCGCCCTGCTGGCCGACCCCGCGGTGCCCGTTCGCCAGGCGCTGAATGTGGGTGGGTTTGAGTGATCTTGGTACGTGGTAGTCAAGGGGGCGTGACGCAGATGCACGCAACCGTGGACAGCGCTCTGGACCCCCGCACCGACGCCCTGGTCGGCGAATGGATCTCCCTGCAGGAGGCCACCGAGCGCCTCGGAATCAAGATCGGCCGCACCAAGCAGCTGCTCAGCGAGCGCAAGCTGCTGGCCGTCCGCCGCGACGGCGCCCCGGCGGTGCCCGCCGCCTTCATCAAGGACGGCGAGGTGATCAAGGGGCTGCCCGGCACCCTCACCCTGCTGTCGGACGCCGGTTTCGACGACCTGGAGATGCTGCGCTGGCTCTTCACCGCCGACGACACCCTCCCGGGGACCCCCGTCGACGCGCTCGCCGAGAACCGGGGCACCGAGGTGCGCAGACGCGCCCAGGCGATGGCCTTCTGACGGCCCGCCGAAGGCCCGCCGGCGGCCCCGGGCCGGCACCACCGACCGACATTGCGCGTACATGACACGATGGCGGGGCCGCCGGGCCATGCTCCCGGCGGCCCCGCCGCCGCGTCTCCACCGCCCAGCCCCCGAAAGGAACCCGCCCCCTCGTGTCCAGGCACCTGCTCTCCGACCGGGCCGTCGCGCTGCGCGCCCGGCTCAGCCGCGCCCGCCTCTACCTCTGCACGGACGCGCGCGAGCGCCAGGGCGACCTGCCGGCCTTCCTGGACGCGGTCCTGGCGAACGGGGTCGACATCGTCCAGCTGCGCCAGAAGGGCCTGGAGGCGCGGCAGGAGATCGAGTACCTGAAGGTGTTCCGGGCGGCGTGCGAGCGGCACGGCGCGCTGCTGGCGGTCAACGACCGCGCCGACGTCGCGCACGCGGTGCACGCCGACGTGCTGCACCTCGGGCAGGACGACCTGCCGGTGCCGGCCGCCCGCGCCATCGTCGGCGAGGACATCCTGATCGGCCGCTCCACCCACGCGCCCGAGCAGGCCGACGCGGCCGCCGCCGAGCCGGGCGTGGACTACTTCTGCGCCGGCCCGGTCTGGCCGACGCCGACCAAGCCGGGCCGCGAGGCGCCCGGCCCGAAGCTGCTGGAGCACGTCGCCGGGCAGCGCGGCGGGCGGCCCTGGTTCGCCATCGGCGGCATCGACGCGGGCAACCTGGACCAGGTGCTGGCGGCGGGCGCCGAGCGCGCGGTGGTCGTCCGGGCGCTCACCGAGGCGGCCGATCCGGGAGCCGCGGCGGCGGAGCTGGCGCGGCGCCTGAGAGACTAGGGGCATGAGCGAACGACCCGACAGCGCGCGGTCCGACGACGACCGGCCGGTGGACCTCGGCGAGGACGGCCTGGAGGTCCTGCCCGACCAGACCGCCGACGACACCGACGTCGGCTGGGGCGAGTGGCGCGGGACGGCGGACGACGACGACGCGCGGTTCCTGGAGGAGCGCCCGCCGCACTGGTGAGCGGCCCGTGGCGGGGGGCTAGATGAGCACGCCGAGCAGGAAGCCGAGCAGCACCACGCCGGCGAGCGCGACCATCATCTGCCACCGGTAACGCGGGATCTGCGTCGGCCGCGGCCGGGTCACCGGTCCCGAGTCGTCGCGCAGGGCGCGCACGAGCTGGCGCGCGGTCGGCCGCGCGGCCGGGTTCTTGTCCAGGCACGCCGCCACCAGCTCGCGCAGCGGCCCCTGCAGGTCGCCGAGGTCGGGGCGGCGGCTGGTCACCCGCCGCATCACCGCCGCGCCGGACCCGGTGCCGAACGGCGGCCTGCCGGTCGCGGCGAACACCATCGTGGCGCCCCAGGCGAACACGTCGGCGGGCGGGCCGACCGGCTCGTCCTCGATCTGCTCGGGCGCCATGTAGGACGGGGTGCCGACCGGGCCGGTGGTCAGGGGGCCGGTGGTGTCGTACAGAGTGCCGGTGGTGCGCGCGATGCCGAAGTCGATGACCTTGGCGCCGTCCGGGCCGAGCAGCACGTTGCCCGGCTTGAAGTCGCGGTGCACGACGTCCGCCCGGTGGATCGCGGCGAGCGCGCCCGCGGTGCGCAGCGCGACCTTGCGCAGCTGCGGGCCGGTCAGCGGGCCGTCCTCCTGCACCACCTGCTGCAGCGAGGGGCCCTCGACGAACTCGCTGACGATGTAGGGGCTGTCGCCGTTCACGTCGGCGTCCAGCACGCGTGCGGTGTGCCTCCCGGCGACCTGCGTCGCGGCGTCGGCCTCCCGGATGAAGCGGCTGCGCGCGCGCTGCCCGGCCGCCGCGCCGCCGCGCAGCATCTTGACGGTGACCAGCTCGCCCGCCTCGTCGCGGCCGAGGTAGGCCACGCCCTGGCCGCCCTCACCGAGCCGGCCGAGCAGCGTGTAGCCGCCGATGCGGTCCGGGTCGCCGGGGCGGAGCGGGTGCTCGGGCCGGCGTTCGCGCGGGACGGACGCCCGCGTGGGACCGGACCGGGACGGAACAGGACGCGCGACGTGCGGACGCGACCTTCCGTGGGAGGGGTGATGCGGCACAGGGGGCTCCGACTCGGCGGGGACGAACGGAAGATTGCCTCATTTGTACCCTGCGGCGGCCCCGAATGGCAGTGAAACCGGGAGGTTTGCCCGTGCCGTGGCGGATGAAACAAAACGGCACGGGCGATTCCTGGGACGGGTCACTAGCGGCGGCGCACGTCAGCAGCGCCCGCCGCCCTGGGCGAACGCGCCGGTGAGCGGGACGTCGCGGGACGAGGCGCCCACGCCGACCCGGTAGCAGCCCTTGGCGACCTTCCACGCGTGCGTCCCGGTGTCCCAGTACGACAGCGACCGCGCCGTCAGCGGGAAGGTGACCCGGGTGCTCTGGCCGGGCGCGAGGGAGACCTTCTCGTAGCCGCGCAGCTGCCGGGGCGGCTGCGGGGTGTTCGCGTTCGGTGCGGGCAGCCCGAGGTAGAGCTGCGGGACCGCGATGCCCGCGCGCGCGCCGGTGTTGGTCACGGTGACCTGCACCCGGTCGCCGCGCACGCTGAGGTCGCTGTACTTGAACGTGGTGTAGGACAGGCCGTGCCCGAACGGGAAGCGCGGCGCGATGTTCTTCGCGTCGTAGTGCCGGTAGCCGACGAAGACGCCCTCGGCGAACGTCACCGTCTTGTTCACGCCCGGGAAGCGGGCCGGGTCGGTGCCGACCGGGGTGTCGCCCTCGGCGGCGGGGAAGGTGACCGGGAGCCGCCCGCCGGGGTCGACGTCGCCGTACAGCACCCGGGCGAGGGCCGTCCCGGCCTGCTGGCCCGGGTACCAGGCCTGCACGACGGCCTTCACCTGGTCCGCCCACGGCGTCAGCACCGGGCCGCCGGTCTCCAGCACCACGATCGTGTTGGGGTTGGCCCGGGCGACCTCGGAGATCAGCGCGTCCTGGTCGCCCCGGGTCGGCTCGCCGCACCGCAGGGTCAGGCAGGACTTGTCGAAGAACTCGCCCTGGCTGTCGGTGGCGAACACGATCGCGACCTCGGCCTTGCGGGCCGCGTCGGCGGCGGCGCCCCTGTTGCCGCCGTCGTCGTAGGTGATCCTGGCGCCGGCCCCCGCCCGCGCCGCGATGCCCTCGCGCGGCGCCACCGAGGAGAACGGCTCGACCTTCGAGGAGCCGTAGCCGCTGCGGTTCTCGACGGCGCCCCGGCCGATCAGCGCGATCGACTTCGGCGCCTTGAGCGGCAGCGCCCCGCCCCGGTTGCGCAGCAGCGTGGTGCCGGCCTCCTGGACGCGCCGGGCGGTGGTCTCGCTCGCGGCCCGGGAGAGCAGGGTGAGGTCGTTGGCGTAGGCGGGCCGGTCGAAGACCCCGCCGGCGAACATCGTGCGCAGGATGTTGCGGACGTGCCCGTCCAGCGTCGCCCGGCCGACCTGGTTCTGGCGCAGCGCGTTCTTCAGCGTCCAGGCGTTGTAGCGGCGGCCGACGGGCAGCTCCATGTCCAGGCCGCCCGCCGCGGCGCCCGCGGCGTCCTGGGCGGCGGTGTGGTCGGAGGCGACGAACCCGGTGAACCCCCACTCGCCGCGCAGGATCGTGTTCAGCATGGTGCCGTCCTGGCAGGCCCAGCGGCCGTTCAGCTTGCCGAACCCGCACATGACGGTCGCGGCGCCGCCCTTCTTCACCGCCGCCTCGAACGGCACCAGGTAGACCTCGCGCAGGGCGCGCTCGTCCACCCGCGCCTCCAGCGCCAGCCGGTCGGTCTCCTGGGTGTAGACCGCCAGGTGCTTGACCGAGGCGAGCACGCCCTGCTTCTGCGCGCCGCGGATCCAGGACGCGCCGAGGCCCGCCGACAGGTAGGGGTCCTCGCCGAAGCCCTCGAAGGCGCGGCCGTTGCGCGGGGCGCGCAGCACGTCCACGCTCGGGCCGAAGATCACGTCGTTGCCGCGGTGCCGGGCCTCCCAGCCGACCGCCGCGCCGTAGCGCTCGGCCGCGCCGGGGTCGAACCCGGCGGCGAGCGTGATCGGCGCGGGCAGCGCGGTCGCCCGGCCCTGCCGGACGCCCGCGGGTCCGTCGGCCATGTAGAGCGGCGGGACGCCGAGGCGCGCGATGCCGTTGTTGGTGTCGGCGTGGGCGTTCTCGGAGAAGCCGCCGAGGGGGCCGCCGAACGGGTCGTCGGCGGCCAGCAGCCCGATCTTCTCGTCCTCGGTCAGCCTCGGCAGCAGCAGCGCCACCCGCTGGTCGGGCGTCAGCGTCGTCCGGCACCAGGGGCGCACGGCCGGGTCGCCGCAGCGGCTCGCCGCCGCCTCACCGGTCGCGGGCGCGCTGACCAGGGCGAACGCGGCGGCGAGGGTGCCGGTGGCCGCCGCCCACCGTCGCGCGGGGGACATCAGTCCTCCTCCGGCTGGACGCGCAGCGCGTTCAGCGCGAACGCCACCATGTGGTAGTGGCCGATCAGGATGACCAGCTCGATCAGCCCGTGCTCGTCCAGGAAGCCCGAGAGCGCGGCCCAGGTCGCGTCGGACAGGGTGCCGGTCGCGTGCAGCTCGTCGGCGGCGGTGAGCACGGCGCGGTCCTGGTCCGTCCAGCCGTGGCCGGCCGGGTCCAGCCGCAGCGCGGCGATCTCGTCCTCGGTGAGCCCGGCCTCCAGCCCGATCCGGCGGTGGTGGTGCCACTCGTAGGCGCAGTCGCGATGGTGCGCGGTGCGCAGGATGGCCAGCTCCCGCACCCGGCCGCTCAGCGTGCCCTTCATGAGCATCATGGACCCGAAGCCGATCCAGGACTGGAAGAGCTCCGGGTGGCGGCCGAGCGTGGTGAAGATGTTGAGCGGGCCGGTGACGGAGACCACCGCCTTCAGCGCGTCGTCCCACTGCTCCTCGGGGAGCGGCGGGATGCGCGGGACGTCCGGGGATGCGGCGGCGGGCGTGGTGTTCTCAGCGGGCATGGCGACATTTCTGCCACCAATTGGTGTGACAGTTCTACCCCGCCACCCGCATTTGGCCGGATCGTGTCACTTTCGACACACGCGCCAGGGGGAACCCCCTGCGGGGCGTCAGGACTGCCGGGCGGTCGCCGCGACCGCCAGCTCGCCGAGCGCGCCGCGCGCGCCGGGCGCGATCGGCGCGTCCGCCAGGGCCCGCCCGGCCTGCTCGGCGTACCGGTCGATCATCGCCTCGCAGGCGGCCAGCCCGCCGGTGCCGGCGATGACCTCGCGCAGCTCGGCCACGCCCGCCGCGTCCAGCGCCGGATCGCCGAGCCGGCGCTCGACCAGCGCGGCCTGCGCGGCGTCCGCGCGCTCCAGGGTCAGCGCGATCAGCACCGTGCGCTTGCCCTCGCGCAGGTCGTCGCCCGCGGGCTTGCCGGTCTCGGCCGGGTCGCCGAACACCCCGAGCACGTCGTCGCGCAGCTGGAAGGCGATGCCGAGCGGCAGGCCGTAGCCGCGCAGGGCGTCCACCACCGCCTCGTCACCGCCGGCGAGGACGGCGCCGAGGTGCAGCGGCCGCTCGATGGTGTACTTGGCGCTCTTGTACTCCACCACGCGCAGCGCGGCCTCCACCGAGCCGCCGCCGCGCGCGCCCTCCAGCAGGTCCAGGTACTGCCCGCACATCACCTCGGTGCGCATCAGGTCGTACACCGGGCGGCCGAGCGCGAGCCGGTCGGCGGCCAGGCCGCTGCGCTCGTACATCTCGCCCGACCACGACAGGCACAGGTCGCCGAGCAGCACCGCGGCGCCCTCGCCGAACGGTGCGGCGGCGCCCGGCCAGTCGGCGTCGCGGGCCATCGCCTCCAGGCGGCGGTGCACCGAGGGCTGCCCCCGGCGGGTGTCGCTGGAGTCCATCACGTCGTCGTGGATCAGCGCGCTGGCCTGCAGCAGCTCCAGCGAGGCGGCGGCGTCGACGATGCCGTCCTGCGCCTCGTGCCCGCCCGCCGCGCGCCAGCCCCAGTAGCAAAAGGCCGGGCGCAGCCGCTTGCCGCCCGCCAGCAGGACGTCCAGGGCCGACAGCAAAGGCGCCAGGTCGTCGCCGATGGCGAGCAGTCCCGGGCGCTGGCGGTCGACGAACGCCAGCAGCGCCTCGTCGATCTCTTTGCGGATGCTGCTCATGGGCATGCGGTGATCATATGCAGTCGGTCCCCGGGGCATGTCGGCTGTTATTGGTGTAAAGCATCTCAGAACCGAAAAGTCGCCCAATGGTAGTGACCCGTGGTGGCCGGTGCGACCGGTCACGGGGTCGCCACCACCGGAGGGTCGTTCTGTAGGCTGAGCGAATGCGACATGCCCGGGCCGAACGCACCCCCACCATCCGCGAGCTGCTCGCCCGCGGCGGGCGGTCGTTCTCCTTCGAGTTCCTGCCCCCCAAGTCCGAGCAGGGCGTGCGGAACCTGTGGCGGGCCGTCCGCGAGCTGGAGTCCCTGCAGCCGACGTTCGTGTCGGTCACCTACGGGGCCGGCGGCGGCACCCGCGACACCACCGTCGACATCGTCGAGCGGATCGCCACCGAGACCACGCTCACCCCGGTCGCGCACTTCACCGCGGTCAACCACTCCCAGGCCGAGCTGCGCAACCTCATCGGCCGGTTCGCCTCGGTCGGCGTGCGCAACATCCTGGCGCTGCGCGGCGACCCGCCCGGCGACCCGATGGGCGAGTGGGTCAAGCACCCCGACGGGATCGAGTACGCGGACGAGCTGGTCCGGATGATCCGCTCCTACGGCGACTTCTGCGTCGGCGTCGCGGCCTTCCCCTACAAGCACCCCCGGTCGCGCACGATCGAGGACGACACCCGCCACTTCGTCGCCAAGTGCCGCGCGGGCGCCGACTACGCGATCACCCAGATGTTCTTCCGCGCCGAGGACTACTTCCGGCTGCGCGACCGCGTCGCCGCCGCCGGCTGCGACATACCGATCATCCCGGGCATCATGCCGGTCACCCGGCTGAGCACCATCGAGCGGTCCGAGCAGCTGTCCGGCGCGCCGTTCCCCGACGAGGTGCGCAAGCGGTTCGAGGCCGTCGCCGACGACCCCGAGGCGGTGCGGCGGCTCGGCGTCCAGCACGCCGCCGAGGTGTGCCAGGAGCTGCTGGACCAGGACGCCCCCGGCATCCACTTCATCACCTTCAACAAGTCGACCGCGACCCGCGAGGTCTACGGGCTGCTGGACGGCGACCGGTACGGCGCGAGCGGCAGCGTCCCGCCCATGACGGCGTAGGGCGGCCCGCCGCCGGGGAAGTCGAAGCCGGTGAGCAGGTCGACCATGCCCACCGAGCGGTAGAGCCGCCGGGCGGGCGACCCGGGGTCCAGGTCCAGCGTGGACAGCACCACCGTCCGCTCGGTCCGGCCCTCGCACAGGGCGGTGAGCAGCCCGCGCCCGAGCCCGCGCCCCTGCTCCTCGGGGTGCACGTGCAGCTCGGCCACCTCGAACGGGTCGGCCAGCCAGTGCGCGGCGTGCTCGGCGCCGCCGGTCGCGACCAGCGCCTGGAAGACCACGTCGTGCCACCACTGGCCGCGCTCGCCGTGGAAACCGTAGGCGAAGCCGCGCACCGTCCCGCCGAGCCCGGGCAGCGACCGGGCCCGCTCGGCGACCAGCGCCCGGAACCGCGGGTAGGCGGCGTGCCGCGCCATGATCGTGTGCCGGCCCGGCAACTGGTCGGGCGGTGGTCTCATGGCGGCCGCGTACACCTGGAGGATCGGGTGCAGGCGCCGCAGGAAGGCGCGGTCGTCGATCTCGCGCAGCTTCGGCTCCCTCACGCCTAGAGATTAGACCCGGGGAACGGTCCGCTGGGTCGCCGACAGCCGGGCGTAGATGTCCCACAGGATCTGGTCGGCGGCCTTGCGCAGGTCACCGCGCTGCTCCTCCAGTTGCGCGCCCCACGCGCGCGCCTCGGGCCCGAGCCAGGCGTCGGTGCCGCCGAGCGTCTTCACGGCCGGGTCCAGCGCCCGGCGGAGGCGGTCGATGCCTCCGTAGGCGTCGGCGTAGGCCTGGTAGAGCTGCTGGTAGGCGGGGTTCGGCTGCTCGGCCGGCCCGAGCGCGGCGGCGGCCGCGCCCGTCAGCGGCGGCGGCAGGCTCCCGGGAGGCGGCGGCACGGCCATGGCTCAGCCCTCCTCGCGGCCGGACGGCGCGGCGGCCTTCAGGCGCAGCCCGGCGACCGCCTGCCGGGTCCGCGCGCTCATGTCGGCGCCGGTCAGCACCTGGACGGCGACCGGCCGCACCCCGGCCCGGTCGGCCTCGGCCAGGAACGCCCGCAGCCACTTGGCGTCCATCGCCAGGTGGTGGCTCGCCGTCCCGAGCGACTCCTCGATCACCTTCAGCCGCGCCTGGTCGCCGTGCGCGGCCTTCAGCAGCCCGGCGGCGCCCGCCGGGCCGAGCCGCTCGTACAGCTTCTCGGTGTAGTCGGGGTCGTCGGCGTTGGCCTTCAGGTGCTTCCAGACCTCGCCCGGGACCGGCTTGTGGTCCTGGACCGCGGCCGCCACCGCCAGCGCGTCGGCCCGCGCGGCCTTCGCGGCGGCCTGCCGGGTCGGGAAGTTGCCGAGGTCGTCGCCCGCGCCCCGCCGGTGCGGCGGCGCGGCGGCGCGCTTCGGCGGGCGCGGCGCGGGCGTCCGGTGCGGCGCGCCGCCGCCCGTGCCGCCGCCGGTCTTCGGCGCGCCCGAGCTCGGCGGGGGCACCGCGGGCGGCGGCGTCACCCCGCCGCCCGGGTCGGGGTGCGTGACGGCGAAGCTGTAGCGTCGGCTCAGCATGCCGAGCTGCTCGGACGCCCACTGCGCCACCTGGTCGGCCTGCCGGTAGCCGGTCGCGGCCACGCCCGGCGGCGGCCGGTGCGCCCCCAGCCAGCTCCGGATCGCCGCGTTCGCCTCGGTGACCTGCTTGATCAGCGCGTTCAGCGCGGGCGGGTCGATCCCCCGGAACTCGGCGTCACGCGCGGCCGGGCCGGTGCGCATCTGCGCGGTCATCGCCCCTCCGGAGGTGGGAGTTCCTCGGTCGACTCCCCAGAATCACACTCGTCTCACGCGCTGTCGAGGGCCCGGCGCACCGATTCGGGATCGCGCGCGATCACCGCGTCCCGCTCCGTCACCACGATCGGCCGCTGGATCAGCGCCGGATGGGCCGCCAGCACCTCGATCCACCTGGCCCGGTCGTGCTCCAGGTTCTTCAGGCCCAGCTCCTTGGCGGCCGGCTCGCCGAGGCGCGCCGCGTCCCACGGCTCCACGCCCGCCTTGGCCAGCACCGCGTCCAGCTCGGCCGCGGTGGGCGGGTCGTCCAGGTAGCGCCGCTCGGTGTAGGCCACGCCGGCCTCGTCCAGCGCGGCCTTGGCGGCGCGGCTCTTGGAGCAGCGGGGGTTGTGCCAGATCTCGGTGCTCATTGCCTCGCCTCCGCTCGGCGGCTCTCGGTCTCAGTCATCGTCTTTCCCCACTTCGGCGGGCTCGCCGCCGGTGATGCGCAGCAGCTCGGCGTAGGTGGTCGGGAAGACGGTGTGCGGGATGCCGCCCGCCGCCCAGACCTCCTCGTGCTTGTCCAGCCAGGTGTCCACGAGGGTGCGGACCGGCGCGGGGTGGCCGACCGGCGCCACGCCCCCGATCGCCTGCCCGGTCGCGGCGCGGACGAACTCGGGGGCGGCCCGCCTCACCTTCGCCGCGCCGACCAGCGCGGCGACCCGGGCGGTGTCCACCCGGTGCGCGCCGCTGGTCAGCACCAGCAGCGGCGCGCCGTCCGCGTCGAAGATCAGGCTGTTGGCGATGGCGCCGACCGGGCAGCCGATCTGCTCGGCGGCCAGCTGCGCGGTGGAGGCCGCCTCGGGCAGGTGCACGATCTCGCCGGCCGCGCCCTGGGCGCGCAGGGCGGCGGCGACACGTTCGACGTTCGGATGCATGGGCAGCACTTTAGGGCGGAACCTACCCCTCAGGCCGCCAGAACCTCGGGCGCGGTGCGCACGACCTGGTCGACGAAGCCGTACTCGCGGGCCTCCTCGGCGGTGAAGTACCGGTCGCGGTCGGAGTCGGCCTCGATCCGCTCGACGCTCTGCCCGGTGTGCCCGGCGATCAGCCGCTGCATCAGCCGCTTGGTCTCCAGCATGTGCCGGGCCTGGATGGTGACGTCGGAGGCGGTGCCGCCGATGCCGCCCGACGGCTGGTGCATCAGGATGCTCGCGTGCGGCAGCGCGTACCGCTTGCCCGGCGCGCCCGCGCAGAGCAGGAACTGGCCCATGGACGCGGTGAAGCCGAGCGACAGCGTCGCCACGTCGTTCGGGACGTACTGCATGACGTCGTAGATGGCCATGCCCGCGGTGACCGAGCCGCCGGGCGAGTTGATGTACAGGTGGATGTCGCGGTGCCGGTCCTCGGCCGACAGCAGCAGGATCTCGGCGCAGAGCCGGTTGGCGATCTCGTCGTCGACCTGCTGCCCGAGGAAGACGATGCGCTGCCGCAGCAGCCGATGGAACACGTCGGGGGTGAGGGAGGCAGGGATGTCGGTCGTCATGGCCGTCAGTGAATCCGCAGCTCAGCGCGCATGTCCAACAAGTCTTTCCGCCGGATTGACAACCACGGGTTGTGGAACACAATGGGCGGCGTGGACGCCGACATCCCGGGCCTGCGGGCCTTCGTCGCCGCCGCCGACGAGATGCACTTCGGCCGGGCGGCCGCGCGGCTGTTCCTGACCCAGCAGGCCCTGTCCAAGCGCGTCCGCCGCCTGGAGGAGGCCCTCGGCGTGCCGCTGTTCGAGCGCACCACCCGCCGGGTCGAGCTGACCGGCGCGGGCGCCCGGCTGCTGCCCCTCGCCCGCGCCGCGCTCACCGCGTTCGACGCCGCCGTCGGCGCGGTCCGCGAGCCCGCCCGGCTGCGGGTGGACGTCTACGACGAGCGGTTCAGCCCCATCCGGCTGCTGCGCGCCGCCCTGGACCGCGACCCGGCCCTGCGGATCGAGCCGAGCATGCGCCAGGGGCTCGCCCGGGCGCTGCCCGCGCTGCGCGGCGGGGAGATCGACGCCGCCTTCGGGCAGGCGCACGACCTGCCCGGGCGTCCCGCCGGGATCGACTGCCGGCTCGTCCACCTGGAGCCGATGCACGCCTACGTCGGCGAGGACCACCCGCTCGCGGAGTCCGGCGAGCTGCGCCCGGCCGACCTGCCGGGCGTGGTGATGCCCGACCCGGGGGAGGGGGCGGTCGAGTCCACCGCGTTCCTGACCCGGCTGGCCGGGCACTTCGGCGTGCCGATCCGGTTCGTCGAGCCCGCCGTGGGCCAGCGGCACTACGCCGAGCTGGTCGCCCGCGAGCGCACCGCGGTCGCGCTCGGTGAGGCGGGCATCCCGATCCCGCCCGGCTCGGGGCTGCGCCGCATCCGCCTGGTGGACCCGGTGCCGCTCGCCCCCTGGTGCGTGCTGTGGCGGGCGGGCGACGGCTCCCCGGCGCTGCGCCGCCTGCTCGCGCTGCTGCCGGTGCCCGCCCCGCCGGACGCCGCGAGCTGGGCGCCCGCCGGCTACGTAACCTGAGCGCATGACAAACGATCTTCGTTACCGCGTCCTCACCGGCCCCGACGACGCGGAGTTCTGCGCGCGGGTCAGCGACCTGCTCGCCGCGGGGTACGAGCTGCACGGCTCCCCGGCCCTGACGTTCGACGGGGCCCGGGTGATCGTGGCCCAGGCCCTGGTCCGCCCTGACGCCGGGTGACCGCGCCGCTGCGCGAGCCGAAAATGTCAGACCCCGGTGTTCTCCTGGATGCGGGCCGCTGACCTGCGCGATCATCAGTGTGATCGCGGAGGGTGGCGGCACCTGTTCGAACGCATTGACGAATCGCCGTCCGGCGGGTTTACTGTGAATGCGTCGAACCTATGTTCGACGTGGTACGGGACTCGCGGCCCGTGCCAGGGCGACGTCCCCGCCGAGACCGTGCGCGCGACGGCCTCGGCGGGACGGACGGCCGGGCGGGGTGAGGGGAAGCTCTCCGCCCGGCCGGCCCGAGCCCCGGAAGGAGGCACCATGTCCGGCACGACGAACGACCACGGCGCCCGCGCCGCGGCGCGCCCCGGTGGCCCGCCGCCGGCCCCGTCCCCCCGTCCGCTTCCGGCGCCGCGGCCGGCCCGCACGGCGGTGGGCCAGCTGCGCTCGGCCCGGATGAGCCTGGCCGAGGCCGCCGAGGCGACCTCGCCCGCGGTCCGCTATGTCTGCGCCCACCTGGCCGCCCTGCGCGCCGCCGCGGCCGTCCTCACCGCCAAGGGGTCGGTCGACCCGCCGCGCCGGGGCCGCCCCCGCAGCGTGTGGGTGCTGCTGCCCGAGGCCGAGCCCGCCCTGCGGGAGTGGGCCGCCTTCTTCGCCGCCGGCGCCGACAAGCGCGCCGCCGCCGAGGCGGGCCTGCCCCGCGCGGTGAACCCGCGCGAGGCCGACGACCTCCTGCACGACGCCGACGTCTTCGTCACCCTCGTCGAGGACACCCTCGGCGTCACCAGCCAGCCCACCCTCCCCGCCGCCGACCCCCTGCCCGTCACCGACATCCGGGCCGTGTGACGGCCGCCCTCCCCCTTTGGTGAGGCCGTCCACCCATGGCCGGGACAGGCCGCCGCCGCTCTCCTCATCAGCGGGCGGCAGCGCGACCCCGGCCGCGCCGCCGCTGGCACCAGAGCTCACCCCCCGGGCTCTGGTCCCAGCGGCGGCGCCTTTCTGTGAAGTGACGCCGCCCACGTGTGCGTTACGGGGCGGGAGTGCGGCTCCTGGGTGGTGCCTTTTGGGTGGCCGCGAGGCCGTGCTGCCGGGGCACTGGCGGGCCGGCCAGGGCATCCTGGAACGCGGCGGGGCGCTCCGGCGTTCACCGGCACATGGACACCGCGCAGGCCGTCGTCGCGCCGCCCCGCTGGGCGGCGCGGCTCCGCCTGGCGGTGACGGCGGGCGTCATCGCGCTGACGGTCGCGCTCGCGGTCGGCCAGTGGGAGACGGTCGAGGCGGGCGTGCGCAGCCTGGCGGGCGCCGACCCGGCGTGGGTGGCGGCCGGGCTGGCGGCCAACGCCGCCACCTGGATCGCCGCCCTCGGCATGCAGTACGGCTCGATGCGGGTGCGGCCGGGTCCCGGGCGCCTGATCGGCGTGCAGTTCGCGGTCACCGGGGTGAGCCCGGTCCCCGGCGCCGGGGCCGCGGTCTACATCCGCTACCTGCGCCGCGAGGGGCTGAACACGGGCGAGATCGTGGGCGTGTTCCTGCTGATGGGCCTCGCGGCCGGCGTGGCCCGCGTGCTGTACCTGCTCGCCTCGCTGCCGGCCGCGCCGGCCGGGTGGCGGCGCGCCACCGAGCGGTGGAGCGACTGGCGCCCGGCGCCGGACGCGGCGTGGAGCGGGCCCGTGCCGGCCGGCGCCGTGCTGATCGTCCTCGGCCTCGGCTGCGCGCTGCTGGCGTTCTGGCTGACCCGGCGGGACGGCGCCCGGCGCGCCCGCCGCCTCGCGCGCGGCCTGCGCGCGCGGATCGCCGCCGACATGCTCGCCGTCCGCGCCGTCGCCGCGCACCGGGGCCGGGCGGCCGGCCTCTGGCTCGGCGCGCTCGCGCTGCCGGCGCTGAACGCCCTCACCCTGTACGCGATGCTGCGCGCCCTCGGCGTGCGGATGGGGCCGGGGAGCGTGCTGGTGGTGTACATGCTCGTCACCACCCTGGCCGCGCTGCTGCCGGCGCCGAACGGGATCGGCTCGACCGAGGTGGTGATGACGGCGGGCCTGGTCCTCGGCGGCGTCCCGGCCGCGCCCGCGCTCGGCGCCGCCCTCGGCTTCCGGCTGGTGACGTTCTGGGGCGCGCTGCCACCGGGCATCGCCGCGTTCGCGTACCTGTCCCGTCGCCGCGTCCTCTGACGTCACCGGTGTTCTTCCGCTTTATGGCGGTATGAGAGCGTTGTCGCGGCGAGCGGAAGGGCGGGACGGCTGTGGTGCGTGGCGGGCGGGCCCTGGTGCCGCTGCTGGCCTTCCTCGGCATGATGGCCTACTCGCTGTCGATGGCCGTCGTCACGCCCGCGCTGCCGCTGCTCCAGCACGGCCTGCGCACCACCCCGGCCGGGGCGGCCTGGGCGCTCACCGCGATGACGCTGTCGGCCGCGGTGTCCACGCCGGTCACCGGCCGCCTCGGCGACCTGTACGGCCCGCGCCGGGTGCTGCTGATCGTGCTCGCCGTCGCCACCGCCGGCATGGTGGTGGCCGCCTGCGCGACGACGCTGCCGGTGATGCTGGCCGGCCGGGCGCTCGGCGGCATCGGCGGCGGCGTCTTCCCGCTCGCCTACACCATCATCCGGGAGGTCTTCCCGCCCGCCCGGACCGCGTCGGCGATCGGCCTGATGTCCTCGATGCTCGGCCTCGGCGGCGCGATCTCCTGGTGCCTGGCCGGGCCGGTCATCGACCATCTCGGCTGGCGGTGGCTGCTGTGGGTGCCGGTCGCCGGGCTCGTCCCGGCCGCGCTGGCCGCCTGGTGGATCGTTCCCGCGTCGCCGCCGCGGGCCGGCGCGCGGATCGACTGGTGGGGCGCGGCGCTGTTCGCCGGCTGGCTGGTCGCCGCGCTCACCGCGCTCACCCAGGGCATGTCCTGGGGCTGGGCCTCGCCCGGCGTCCTCGGCCTGCTCGGCCTCGCCGCCGCGCTCGCGGCGCTGTGGCTGTGGGTGGAGACGCGCGTCGCCGAGCCGCTGGTCGACCCCCGGCTGATGCGCCGCCGCGGCGTCTGGACGGCCAACGCCGCCTCCCTGCTGTCGGGCTACGCGCTGATGGCGGGCGGCGTGCTGTTCCCGCTGCTGGTCCAGCTCCCGCGCGGCACCGGGTTCGGCGGCACCGCCACCCAGGCCGCGCTGCTGCAGCTGCCGGCGAGCGCCGCGATGACGGCGGCCGGGATGAGCGCCGGGCTGCTGGACCGCCGGCTCGGGTCGCGCGGCGTGCTGCTGGCCGGGGCCGTCCTCACCGGCGGCGGCTACGCCTTCGTGGCGCTCCGGCACGCGGCCATGTGGCAGCTGTACGCGGGCGGCGTCGCGCGCGGGATCGGCCTCGGCCTCGCCTACGCGGCCGTGGCGAACCTGGTGGTCGCGGCGGTGGAGGCGGAGCAGACGGGGGTGGCGACCGGCGTCAACACCCTGGTGCGGACGGTCGGCGCCTCGCTCGGCACCCAGGTCAGCGCCGTGATCGTGGCCGCGTCGGCGGTCACCGCGGGCGGCCCGCCCACCGAGGGCGGCTTCACGCTCGGGTTCGCGGTCAGCGCCGCGCTGATGGCGGCGGTGCTGGTGCTGGCGCTGGTGGCGCCCCGCCGCAGGTCCCTGGACGGCCCTGAGGAGCCCGCAGAACGGACAGGGCCCCCGCGGACGTGTCCGCGGAGGCCCCGAACATCGTTCGGCGGCTGAGGCGACAGGGGGACGCCTCAGCCCGATGGGGTCCGGCCGGTGATCAGAAGGACTCGACGGCGCGCCGCGCCTCCGGGTCCAGCACGCCCCAGCCGATCAGCTCCTCGGTCAGCTCGGTCGGGGACTTGTCATAGATGACCGCGAGCGATCGCAGGTCCTCCTGACGGATGGACAGGACCTTTCCGTTGTAGTCGCCCCGCTGGCTCTGGATCGTCGCGGCGTAGCGGGCGAGGGGACCGGCCTTGTCCTTCGGAAGCTGCTGCAGGCGCTCAAGGTCGATGACGAGCTTGGGCGTAGGCCCGAGCGGGCTCGGCGCGGCTCCGCCGGGCAGCAACTCGGAGACCGGCACGCCGTAGAAATCGGCGAGCTCGGCCAGCTTCTGAACGGTGACGGCGCGGTCGCCCCGCTCGTACGAACCCACGACGACGGCCTTCCAGCGGCCGCGGGACTTCTCCTCCACTCCGTGCAGGGACAGGCCCTGCTGGGTGCGGATGGCGCGCAGGCGCGCGCCGAGAGCCTTAGCGTATTCAGACGGCATTTGCGGCCCCCCAGGCTCACTTTGGTCGTCGTTCACGGGCCCCCGGCCGGGCCGGCCGGGGGGAGGCGGTGCGGCGAGGCGTTCCGGCCTCGGAGCCCCGTCTCCAGGGATGGTTACGGACAGTGACGGTAAAACGGGGACGGCCCCAGGTCAAGCCGATTGGAAAAAAGCGGTCGAATCCGCAGGTCTCCGCCGGGGTCGCCCGGACCCCGGCGGCCCGCCGCGGCACCGGCCCGAAGGGCCTGGCGCCAGGCCCTTCCCGTACCCTCCCGCGCGCCGGTGTGACCCCTTTCACCAGGGACGATGACCGCATACTGGAAACAGGGCAGCGGAGGGGGGCTGCTACGGTGAGGGGGACAAGGCGTCCTTTAAGACCCGTCCCGTGAGGCGGGAAAGGAGGTTTCGGCGGTGAATGCTGCCCAAAGGCCGGACGACCCGGCCGAGGCGCGCGTGGCGGACGGTGACCCCCGGCCCAAGGCCGTTCTGGAGGGCCCCGACATCCGGCGCGCGCTGACCCGGATCGCGCACGAGATCCTCGAACGCACCAAGGGCGGCCACGACGTGGTCCTGCTCGGCATCCAGACCCGCGGGGTGACCCTCGCCGAGCGCCTGGCCGAGGCGCTGCGCGAGGTCGAGGGACGGCCGGTGCCCTGGGGCTCGCTGGACGTCACCATGTACCGCGACGACCTGCGGATGAAGCCCGCCCGCGCGCTCGGCCGCACCGAGCTGCCCGCCGCCGGCATCGACGACCGCGTCGTCGTGCTGGTCGACGACGTGCTGTTCTCCGGCCGCACCGTGCGCGCCGCCCTGGACGCGCTGAACGACCTCGGCCGCCCGCGCGCGGTCCAGCTGGCCGTGCTGGTCGACCGCGGCCACCGCGAGCTGCCGATCCGCGCCGACTACGTGGGCAAGAACCTGCCCACCTCGATGCGCGAGACCGTGAAGGTCCTGCTGGCCGAGAACGACGACCGCGACGCGGTGCTCCTCGGCCCGAAGGGGGACAAGTAAGTGAAGCGCCATCTCATCTCCGCGGCGGACCTGTCCAAGGACGACGCGCTGCTCGTCCTGGACACCGCCGAGGAGCTCGCGCAGGTGTCGGACCGGTCCATCAAGAAGCTGCCGACGCTGCGCGGCCGCACCGTGGTGAACCTGTTCTACGAGGACTCCACCCGCACCCGCATCTCGTTCGAGGCGGCCGCCAAGCGGCTGTCGGCGGACGTCATCAACTTCTCCGCCAAGGGCTCCAGCGTCTCCAAGGGCGAGAGCCTGAAGGACACCGCGCTCACCCTGGAGGCGATGGGCGCCGACGGCGTCGTCATCCGCCACCCCGCCTCGGGCGCGCCGCACCGCCTGGCCGGCTGGGTGCAGGGCAGCGTCATCAACGCCGGCGACGGCACCCACGAGCACCCGACGCAGGCGCTGCTGGACGCCTTCACCATGCGCCGCCGCCTCGGCGGGCTGGAGGGCCGCAAGGTCACCATCGTCGGCGACGTGCTGCACAGCCGGGTGGCCCGCTCCAACGTGCTGCTGCTCGACACCCTCGGCGCCGACGTCACCGTGGTCGCCCCGCCGACGCTGGTCCCGGTCGCGGTCGACACCTGGCCCTGCCGGGTCTCCTACGACCTGGACGCGGTGCTGCCGAAGAGCGACGTGGTGATGATGCTGCGCGTCCAGCACGAGCGGATGAACGCCTCCTACTTCCCGACCGTGCGCGAGTACTCGCGCCGCTACGGCCTGGACGGCGACCGGATGGCGCAGCTGCCCGAGCACGCCATCGTCATGCACCCCGGCCCGATGAACCGCGGCGTCGAGATCGCCGCGGAGGTCGCCGACTCGGTCCGCTCGACCATCGTCGAGCAGGTCGCCAACGGCGTCAGCGCGCGCATGGCCGTCCTTTATCTGCTCCTCGGCGGCTCGGAGCCCGCCATCGGCAAGGAGGTCTCCGGCAAGTGAGCACCACGTACATCATCAAGGGCGCCCGGATCCTCGGCGGCGAGCCCGCCGACATCGCGATCCGCGACGGCGGGATCGCCGAGGTCGGCACCGGCCTCGCCGCCGCCGGCGCGCAGGTCGTCGAGGCCGACGGCCTGGTCGCGCTGCCCGGCCTGGTGGACCTGCACACCCACCTGCGCGAGCCCGGCCGCGAGGACGCCGAGACCGTCGAGTCCGGCACCAGGGCCGCCGCGATGGGCGGCTACACCGCCGTGCACGCGATGGCCAACACCGACCCGGTCGCCGACACCGCGGGCGTCGTCGAGCAGGTGTGGCGGCTCGGCCGCGAGGCCGGCTACTGCGACGTGCACCCGGTCGGCGCGGTCACCCGCGGCATCGCCGGCGAGCGGCTCGCCGAGCTCGGCGCGATGGCCGACTCGGCCGCGCGGGTCCGGGTGTTCTCCGACGACGGCCACTGCGTCTCCGACGCGGTCATCATGCGCCGTGCGCTGGAGTACGTGAAGGCCTTCGACGGCGTCGTCGCCCAGCACGCCCAGGAGCCGCGCCTCACCGAGGGCGCGCAGATGAACGAGGGCGAGATGTCGGCCGCGCTCGGCATGCGCGGCTGGCCCGCGGTCGCCGAGGAGGCGATCATCGCCCGGGACGTGCTGCTGGCCGAGCACGTCGGCTCGCGGCTGCACGTCTGCCACGTCTCCACGGCCGGCTCGGTGGAGATCATCCGCTGGGCCAAGAGCAAGGGCTGCCAGGTCACCGCCGAGGTCACCCCGCACCACCTGCTCCTGGACGACACCCGGGCCGGGTCCTACGACCCGATCTTCAAGGTGAACCCGCCGCTGCGCACCGCCGACGACGTCACCGCGCTGCGCCACGCCCTGGCCGACGGCACGATCGACTGCGTGGCCACCGACCACGCGCCGCACCCGGTCGAGGCCAAGGAGACCGAGTGGGCGGTCGCCGCGATGGGCATGATCGGCCTGGAGACCGCGCTCGCGGTGGTCCAGGAGGCCATGATCGAGACCGATCTGCTGGACTGGGCCGGGGTCGCCGACCGGATGTCGTTCGCCCCCGCCCGCATCGGCCGCCTCTCCGGACAGGGTCGTCCGCTGGAGGCCGGCTCGCCCGCCAACATCACGCTGTACGACCCGTCGCCGCGCCGCGCCGTGGACCCGGCGGCGATGACCTCCAAGAGCCGCAACACCCCGTTCGCGGGGCTGGAGCTGCCGGGCCGCGTCATCGCCACGTTCCTGCGCGGCACGCCGACCGTACTCGAAGGGAAGCTTCAGTGACCCAGACCCCCGCACTGCTGGTCTTGGAGGACGGCCGCGTCTTCCATGGCGTCGGGTACGGGGCCGAGGGGGAGACCCTCGGTGAGATCGTCTTCAACACCGGCATGACCGGCTACCAGGAGACCCTCACCGACCCCTCCTACGCCCGCCAGATCGTGGCGATGACCGCCCCGCACATCGGCAACACCGGCGTCAACGGCGAGGACGCCGAGTCGGCGCGCATCCAGGTCGCCGGCTACGTGGTGCGCGAGCCGGCCCGGGTGGCGTCCAACTGGCGCGCCACCGGCTCGCTCGGCTCGGCGCTGCGCGAGCAGGGCGTCGTCGGCATCGCGATGCCCGGCACCCGCGCGCTCACCCGGCACCTGCGCGACCGCGGCGCGATGCGCGCCGGGATCTTCAGCGGCGACGCCGCCGCGGCGCCGGAGGCCGAGCTGCTGGCCAAGGTGCAGGCGAGCCCCGCGATGGAGGGCGCCGACCTGGCCCGCGAGGTGTCCACCACCGAGACCTACGTCGTCCCGGCGATCGGCGAGAAGCGCTTCACCGTCGCCGCCGTCGACCTCGGCATCAAGGCGATGACGCCGCACCGCATGGCCGAGCGCGGCTGCGAGGTGCACGTGCTGCCCGCCACCGCGACCGCCGCGGACATCCTCGCGGTGAACCCCGACGGGGTGTTCTTCTCCAACGGGCCGGGCGACCCGGCCACCGCCGAGGGGCCCGTCGCGGCGCTGCGCGGCGTGCTGGACGCCGGCACGCCGTTCTTCGGCATCTGCTTCGGCAACCAGATCTTCGGGCGCGCCCTCGGCCTCGGCACCTACAAGCTGCGGTTCGGGCACCGGGGCATCAACCAGCCCGTCCAGGACCGCACGACCGGCAAGGTCGACGTGTCCGCGCACAACCACGGCTTCGCCGTGAAGGCGCCGCTGGACGGCCCGTTCGACACCCCCTACGGCCGCGCCGAGGTCAGCCACGTCAACCTCAACGACGACTGCGTCGAGGGGCTGCGGCTGCTGGACCGGCCCGGCTTCAGCGTCCAGTACCACCCGGAGGCGGCGGCGGGCCCGCACGACGCCACCGGCCTGTTCGACCGTTTCTGCGAGATCATGGAGGGGTCGAAGTAATGGCGCGCCGCGAAGACCTCAAGAGCGTCCTGGTCATCGGCTCGGGGCCGATCGTCATCGGCCAGGCCGCCGAGTTCGACTACTCCGGCACCCAGGCGTGCCGGGTGCTGAAGAGCGAGGGCCTGCGGGTCACGCTGGTCAACAGCAACCCCGCCACGATCATGACCGACCCCGAGATCGCCGACGCCACCTACGTCGAGCCGATCACCCCGGACGTCGTCGAGAAGATCATCGCCAAGGAGCGGCCGGACGCGCTGCTGCCCACGCTGGGCGGCCAGACGGCCCTCAACACCGCCATCTCGCTGTACGAGAACGGCGTGCTGGCCAAGTACGGCGTCGAGCTGATCGGCGCCGACGTCGCGGCCATCCAGGCCGGCGAGAACCGGGAGAAGTTCAAGGAGGTCGTGGCCAAGGTCGCCCGCGAGCAGGGCCTGAACGCCGCCTCCGCCCGGTCGCTGATCTGCCACACCATGGACGAGTGCCTGGCCGCCGCCGGCGAGCTCGGCTACCCGGTGGTCGTCCGCCCGTCGTTCACCATGGGCGGCGCCGGCTCGGGCTTCGCCCACGACGAGACCGACCTGCGCCGCATCGCCGGCGCCGGCCTGGACGCGTCCCCGACCAGCGAGGTGCTCCTGGAGGAGTCCATCCTCGGCTGGAAGGAGTACGAGCTGGAGGTCATGCGCGACCGCGCCGACAACGTGGTCATCGTGTGCTCCATCGAGAACTTCGACCCGATGGGCGTGCACACCGGCGACTCCATCACGGTCGCGCCCGCGATGACGCTCACCGACCGCGAGTACCAGAACATGCGGGACGTGGCGATCGCGGTCATCCGCGAGGTCGGCGTCGACACCGGCGGCTGCAACATCCAGTTCGCGGTCGAGCCCGGCACCGGCCGGATGATCGTCATCGAGATGAACCCGCGGGTGTCGCGCTCCTCGGCGCTGGCGTCCAAGGCCACCGGCTTCCCGATCGCCAAGATCGCCGCCAAGCTGGCCATCGGCTACACCCTGGACGAGATCCCGAACGACATCACCGCCGAGACCCCGGCGTCGTTCGAGCCGGCCCTGGACTACGTCGTGGTCAAGGTGCCCCGGTTCGCGTTCGAGAAGTTCCCCGGCGCCGACGGCACCCTCACCACCCACATGAAGTCGGTCGGCGAGGCGATGGCCATCGGCCGCAACTTCACCGAGGCGCTGCAGAAGGCGCTGCGCTCGCTGGAGCAGAAGAACACCGTCTTCTCCTGGGCGGGCGATCTCGGCGACCCCGAGGCGCTGCTGGAGTCGGCGCGCCACCCGCACGACGGCCGCGTCCGCGACGTCCAGCGGGCCCTCGCCGCGGGCGCCACGACCGAGCAGGTCTACGAGGCGACCCACATCGACCCGTGGTTCATCGACCAGATCGCCGGCATCAACGAGATCGCCGAGGAGATCCGCACCGCCGAGGACGCGCTGACCAGGGACAAGCTGCTGCGCGCCAAGCGGCACGGCTTCTCCGACGCCCAGATCGGCGAGCTGCGCGGCCTCAGCGAGGAGGTCGTGCGCGAGCTGCGGCACGCCCTCGGCATCCGCCCGGTCTACCTGACCGTGGACACCTGCGCCGCCGAGTTCGCCGCGCAGACGCCCTACCTGTACTCGGCCTACGACGAGGAGACCGAGGTCCCGCCGGGCGCCAAGCCCAAGGTGATCATCCTCGGGTCCGGGCCGAACCGGATCGGGCAGGGCGTGGAGTTCGACTACTCCTGCGTGCACGCCTCGTTCGCGCTCGCCGACGCCGGCTACGAGACCGTCATGGTCAACTGCAACCCCGAGACGGTCTCCACCGACTACGACACCTCCGACCGGCTGTACTTCGAGCCGCTCACCCTGGAGGACGTCCTGGAGGTGGTGCACGCCGAGCAGCAGTCCGGCACCGTCGCGGGCGTGATCGTCCAGCTGGGCGGCCAGACCCCGCTCGGCCTGGCGCGCAAGCTCAAGGACGCCGGCGTGCCGATCGTGGGCACCAGCCCCGAGAGCATCCACCTGGCCGAGGAGCGCGGCGCGTTCGGCCGGGTGCTGCACCGCGCCGGGCTGCTGGCGCCCAAGCACGGCACCGCCACCTCCTACGAGGAGGCCCGCGAGATCGCCGCCGAGATCGGCTACCCGGTGCTGGTGCGGCCGTCCTACGTGCTCGGCGGCCGCGGCATGGAGATCGTGTACGACGACGCCACGCTGGAGTCGTACATGGCCAAGGCCACCGACGCCAGCCCCGACCACCCGGTGCTGGTCGACCGGTTCCTGGACGAGGCCATCGAGATCGACGTGGACGCCCTGTACGACGGCGAGGAGCTCTACCTCGGCGGCGTCATGGAGCACATCGAGGAGGCCGGCATCCACTCCGGCGACTCGGCGTGCGCGCTGCCGCCGATCACCCTCGGCCACGACGACGTCCGCCGCATCCGCGAGTCCACCGAGGCCCTGGCCAAGGGCATCGGCGTGCGCGGGCTGATGAACGTCCAGTACGCGCTGTCGGCGGGCGTCCTGTACGTCCTGGAGGCCAACCCGCGCGCCTCGCGGACCGTGCCGTTCGTGTCCAAGGCGACCGCGGTGCAGCTGGCCAAGGCCGCGGCCCGGGTGATGATGGGCACCACCGTCGCCGAGCTGCGCGCAGAAGGCCTGCTGCCCGAGTCCGGCGACGGCGGCTCGCTGCCGCTGGACGCGCCGATCGCGGTCAAGGAGGCGGTGCTGCCGTTCGAGCGGTTCCGCGACCGCGAGGGCCGCTTCGTCGACACGATCCTGTCGCCGGAGATGCGCTCGACCGGCGAGGTCATGGGCATCGACGAGGTTTTCGGCACCGCCTACGCCAAGTCGCAGCAGGCCGCCTACGGCCCGCTGCCGACCAAGGGCCGGGTGTTCGTGTCGGTGGCGAACCGGGACAAGCGGCACATGATCTTTCCGGTGAAGCGCCTTGCTGACCTGGGCTTTGAGATTCTTGCCACGGAGGGGACCGCCGAGGTCCTGCGGCGCAACGGCGTGCGTGCCAAGATCGTGCGCAAGCACAGCGCCGGCCCCGGGCCGGACGGCGAGCCGACCATCGTGCAGCGTGTCCTGGACGGCGAGGTGGACCTCATCGTCAATACTCCGTTCGGCAGCCCCGGCCAGTCGGGGCCGCGCCTGGACGGTTACGAGATCCGCACCGCGTCGGTCCTGCGCGGCGTACCGTGCGTGACCACGGTGCAGGGCCTCGCCGCCGCCGTCCAGGGCATCGAGGCCATCGCGGCCGGCCTGGTCGGGGTGCGCTCCCTGCAGGAGCACGCCGAGCGGCTGCGCGGCGCGCACGGGGTGCTCGGGCAGGGGTGACGCCCCGCCGGCCTGGGCCGGGCCGGGCGCCGCGCGGCGGTGCCCGGCCCGGCTGTACGACGACGGAGAGGGAGAGCGGGTGTCCGATACACCGGTGCAGACGTCGGGGACGGTGCTGACGGTCCGCCAGGTGCAGGACTACCACGCGATGACGCTGGTGGCGCCGGCGATCGCCGAGGGGTTCCGGCCCGGCCAGTTCGTGGCGCTCGCCGTCGGCGGCGAGCACTCGGGCCGCCTGGTCCGCCGCTGCTTCGGGGTGTACGAGGTCAAGCCCGACTACGGCGGCACCGTCGAGATCGTGTTCGCCGACACCGAGCCGGGCACCGCGTGGCTGGCCGGCCGCCGCTCCCGCGACAAGGTCGACGTGCTCGGCCCGCTCGGCCGCCCGTTCCGGCTGCCCCGCGACCCGGTCAGCTGCCTGCTGGTCGGCGGCGGCCCCGGCGGCTCGGCGCTGTTCGCGCTCGCCGACACCCTGCAGCGGCGCGGCTGCCAGGTGCACTTCCTGCTCGGCGGCCGCACCGGCCGCCAGGTGTTCGGGTCGCGGATGGCGCAGCGCATCGGCGACAGCGCGACCGTCACTACCGAGGACGGCTCGGTGGGGGAGACCGGCACCGTCCCCGAGGTCATGCCGCGCGTCATCGCCGAGACCGGCGCCGACGTGGTGTACGCCTGCGGCCCGACCGCGCTGCTGCGCCCGGTCACCCGGGTCGCCGGCGAGTACGGCCTGCCCTCGCAGGTGTCGGTGGAGGAGTTCCTGCAGCGCACCGGCGCCTGCGGCATCGGCGTCTGCATGACGTGCGTGCTGCCGATCCACGGCGAGGACGGGGTGACCCGGATGGTGCGGGCCTGCGCCGACGGCCCGGTGCTGCGCGGCGACCGCGTCCGCTGGGGCGACCTTGGCACCATCCCGTTCGACGCGCTCGGGGCGCCCCGCGTGCTCGGCGTCCCCGAAGGGAGCGGCAAGTGACCTCCACGCCCGCGAGCCGCCCCGCGTCGTCTGGACTGAGGAGCGGCGGGAGCTTGCGACCAGAGCGACGAGGGAAGACGGCGTGTGAAGGGGCGGCGAGCCGCCGAGCGGAGGCGAGGCAATGAGCACGCGCGTGCGCACCCGGATCGGGAGCCTGGAGCTGGCCAACCCGATCCTGACCGCGTCCGGCTGCGGCGGCACCGGCCGCGAGCTGGCCCAGTTCACCGAGCTCGGCAGGCTGGGCGCGTTCGTCACCACCTCGGTGATGACCCGGCCCCGCGCCGGGCGGCCCACCCCGCGCGCCGCCGAGACGCCGAGCGGCCTGCTCACCGCCATGGGCCTGCCCGGGCCGGGCATCGAGGGCTTCCTGGAGCACGAGCTGCCCTGGCTGGCCGAGCAGGACGTGCCGGTGATCGTGTCGATCGCCGGCGACAGCGTCGAGGAGTTCGCCGAGCTGGCCCGGCGGCTGCGCGAGGTGCCCGGCGTCGCCGCCATCGAGGTCAACGTGGCCTGCCCGAACGTGCAGGACCGCGGCCGGATGTTCGCCTGGCACCCCGGCGCCGCCGCCTCGGTGGTGCGCGCCGTGCGCTCGCACGCGCGGCCGGGGGTGCCGGTCCTGGCCAAGCTCACCCCCGACGTCACCGACATCGTCACGATCGCGCTCGCCTGCGTCGACGCCGGCGCCGACGGCCTCACGCTGATCAACACCGTCGAGGGCATGGCGATCGACCCGCGGACGCTGCGGCCCGCCCTCACCGGCGTGTCCGGCGGCCTGTCGGGCCCGGCGATCCGGCCGATCGCGATCCGCTGCGTCTACCAGGTGCACGCCGCGCTGCCGCGCACCCCGATCATCGGCGTCGGCGGCGTCGCCACCGGCCTGGACGCGCTGGAGTTCATCCTGGCGGGCGCGAGCGCCGTCGCCGTCGGCACCACCTTGTTCCACGACCCGGCCGCCGCCCCGCGCATCCTGCGCGAGCTGGACGAGGCCCTGGCCGCGCGCCGCGTCGGCCGGCTCGCCGACGCGGTCGGGCTCGCCCACAGACCCACCGGGCACGTGCCGCCGCAGGTGCGCCCGGAACCGGACGGCCCGGCCGCCCCGGCGCCCGGTGAAGTGAAGGAGAGACTGCCGTGACCGCTGGACCCGCCCCCATCGCCGTCGCCCTGGACGCGCCCGACCTGGAGACGGCGGCCCGCTGGGCGACCCTGGTCACCCCGCACGTCAGCACCGTCAAGGTCGGCCTGGAGCTGTACCTGCGCTACGGGCCCGACGTGGTCGCCAGCGTGCGCGGCGCGAGCCGGGTCCAGGTGTTCCTGGACCTGAAGCTGCACGACATCCCGGCGACCGTCGCGGGCGCCGCGCGCGCCGTCGCGCGGCTGCGCCCGGCCTTCCTGACGGTGCACGCGGCGGGCGGCGGCGCGATGATCCGGGCCGCGGTGGAGGCCGCGCCCGACACCAAGATCGCGGCGGTCACGGTGCTGACCTCGCTCAAGGACGCCGACCTGGACGACGTCGGCCTCGCCGGACCGGCCTCAGACGCCGTACGGCGGCTCGCGGCGCTCGCGGTCGACGCGGGGGCCCAGGCGCTCGTCTGCTCGCCTCAGGAGGCCGCTGCGGTCCGCGCGGAGGTCGGCCCGGACATCACCCTCATCACCCCGGGCGTCCGCCCGCTCGGAGCCGACACCCAGGACCAGGCGCGGGTGGCCACCCCCGAGCAGGCCCTGGCGGCCGGCGCCGACCTCCTCGTGATCGGCCGCCCGATCACCGGCGCGGCCGACCCCGGCGCCGCCGCCGCGGGCATCGCCGCGGCGCTCCGGCGGACCGTTCCGGGCGTCCTTCCGAGCACCCTCGGTGAGGGGTGACGAGCAACGCTCGCGGGGCCTTCCGGGACGCTTTTCGACGATCTTGTGAAAGCCGCAGGAAGGACCGGGTGCGGCCGCCGGGAGGGCCCGAGTTGGGTACACTCTGTATTCAGGACACCCCAAGGAGTGATTTTCGTGATTTTGTGGCGGGCTAAACGGCACTTCACGTTGCCTTATGGGGCGTGAACTCGCTAGTTTCCCGTCCCGTCCGACTCCGTCGAGTGGAAACCTGAGGTGACCCGGCGTGGCTCTTCCGCCCCTAACCCCCGAACAGCGCGCCGCGGCCTTGGAGAAGGCTGCCAAGGCCCGCAAAGAGCGTGCCGAGGTTAAGAACCGGCTGAAGCACGGGGGGACCTCGCTCGCCGAGGTCCTCAAGGACGGTCAGGACGACGACGTCATCGGCAAGATGAAGGTGTCGGCCCTCCTGGAGTCCCTGCCCGGTGTGGGCAAGGTCCGTGCGAAGCAGATCATGGAACGCCTGGGCATCGCCGAGTCCCGCCGCGTGCGCGGTCTCGGCGCCAACCAGCGCGCCTCCCTGGAGCGTGAGTTCGGCGGCGGTGGAAAGCACTGACCCCCGAACCGCGAACGGGCGCCACGGCTCCGCCGTCGCGGCCGGCCCGGGCCTGCCCGGCTCCGGCTCCATCCCGTTCAGCTCCGGTGCACCCATGACTGCGCCGGGCGGCTCCACCGAGCAAGACCCCCTTGTCCGGCGGCTGACGGTTCTCTCCGGTCCGTCAGGCGTCGGCAAGAGCACGGTCGTCGCCGAGATCCGGCTGGCCCACCCGCAGGTGTGGCTGTCGGTCTCGGTGACCACCCGGTCCCCGCGGCCGGGTGAGATCAACGGTGTGCAGTACCACTTCGTCGACGACGCCGGTTTCGACCGGCTCGTCGCCGAGGGCGAGCTGCTGGAGTGGGCCGAGTTCGCCGGCAACCGCTACGGCACCCCCCGCCGCCCCGTCCAGGAGCGGCTGGAGCGGGGCGAGCCCGTCCTGCTGGAGATCGACCTGCAGGGGGCCCGCCAGGTCCGCGAGACCATGCCCGGCGCGCAGCTGGTGTTCCTGGCCCCGCCGTCCTGGGAGGAGCTGGTCCGCCGGCTCACCGGGCGCGGCACCGAGCCCCCCGCGGTGATCGAGCGCCGGCTCGCCGCGGCCCGCGTGGAGCTGGCCGCCGAGAAGGAGTTCGACGTCACGCTGGTGAACCACGACGTCAAGGGCGTGTGCCGGGAGCTGCTAGCCTTGATGGCTGTCCGTCCTTAAGCACATCTAGCGGAAGGCCACCGAGTGGCAGCCAGCAACGAGGGCATCACCAACCCGTCGATCGACGAGCTGCTCGAGGTCGTCGACACCAAGTACGGCCTCGTGAGCATCGCGGCCAAGCGCGCCCGGCAGATCAACGCCTACTACGCCCAGCTCGGCGAGGGCCTGCTGGAGTACGTCGGTCCGCTCGTCGAGACGCAGGTCCAGGAGAAGCCGCTGTCGATCGCGCTGCGTGAGACGCGCGAGGGCCTCCTGCACGCCGAGCCCGTCGAGGGCTGATCCGGCCGCGCGCCGGGGATTTCGGCATGACCTCCCCCAAGCCCCGGGTGGTGCTCGGCGTCACCGCCGGCATCGCCGCGTACAAGGTCTGCGAGCTGCTGCGGCGGCTCACCGAGTCCGGCCATGACGTCACCGTCGTCCCGACGGCCGACGCGCTGCGCTTCGTCGGCGAGCCCACCTGGGCCGCGCTGTCGGGCAACCCCGTCGCCACGCAGGTGTGGGACGGGGTCTCCGGCGTGCCCCACGTCCGGCTCGGGCAGACCGCCGACCTGGTGTTCGTGGCCCCGGCCACCGCCAACACCCTGGCCCGGGCCGCGCACGGCCTGGCCGACGACCTGCTCACCAACACCCTGCTCACCGCGCGGTGCCCGGTGGTGTTCGCGCCCGCGATGCACACCGAGATGTGGGAGCACCCCGCGACGCAGGCCAACGTGGCGACGCTGCGCGAGCGCGGCGCGGTCGTGGTCGACCCCGCCTCGGGCCGCCTCACCGGCGCCGACACCGGCCCCGGCCGGCTGCCCGACCCCGCCGAGCTGTTCGAGGTCGCCCGGCGCGTCCTCGCCCGCGGGGGGGCGACCCCCCACACCCCCCGGGGCGCGCAGGTGGCTTCGCCATGGGGCGCCTGGGAGCGGGACCTGGCCGGACGCCACGTGGTGGTGTCGGCGGGCGGCACCCGCGAGGCGCTCGACCCGGTCCGCTTCCTCGGCAACCGCTCCTCGGGCCTGCAGGGCTACGCCCTCGCCCGCACCGCGGTCGCCCGGGGCGCGCGCGTCACCCTCGTCGCGGCCAACGTCGCCCTGCCCGACCCGGCCGGCGCGCGCGTGGTGCGGGTGGAGTCGGCCGAGGACATGCGCAAGGCCGTGCTCGCGGCGGCCGACGACGGCGCCGACGCGGTCGTGATGGCCGCGGCCGTGGCCGACTTCCGGCCGGCCGACTACCGCGACGCCAAGATCAAGAAGACGCCGGGGGAGGGGCCCGAGCCGATCCGGCTGGTCCAGAACCCCGACATCCTGGCCGAGCTCGGCGCCCGCCCGCACCCCGGGCAGGTGATCGTGGGGTTCGCCGCCGAGACCCACGACGTGCTGGCCAACGGCCGGGCCAAGCTGGCCCGCAAGGGCTGCGACCTGCTGGTGGTCAACCAGGTCGGCGCCGAGCTGACCTTCGGCAGGCCCGACAACGAGGCGGTCGTCCTGGCCGCCGACGGGTCCGCGCCGGTGCAGGTGCCGCGCGGCCCCAAGGAGGACCTCGCCGACGTGATCTGGGACCAGGTCGCGGCCCGGCTGGCCCCGCCGGGGGTCCCGCCGCTGTGACCCGCGCCTCTAGCGACCGTGCAGGCCCTTCCCGATAGACTTCGTGGGAAACCCGGCCCCAGCCGGCGGGGACCGGCGTTCCCCCGCCCGAGCCGACAACCATCCGCTCTGCGACGTCAGTCAGCAGCCGCTGCAAGGAGTTCACGTACGTGTCTCGCCGCCTGTTCACCTCCGAGTCCGTCACCGAGGGGCACCCGGACAAGATCGCGGATCAGATCAGCGATGCGATCCTGGACGCGATGCTCAAGGACGACCCCACGAGCCGGGTCGCCGTCGAGACCATGATCACCACCGGCCAGGTGCACGTCGCCGGTGAGGTGACCACCGAGACCTACGTCGACATCCCCGGCGTCATCCGGGAGAAGATCCTGGAGATCGGCTACGACTCGTCCAAGAAGGGCTTCGACGGCAACTCCTGCGGCGTGTCGGTGTCCATCGGCGCGCAGTCGCCCGACATCGCCCAGGGCGTCGACGACGCCTACGAGACCCGCGAGGGCGAGGGCGTGGACGACCTGGACCGGCAGGGCGCCGGCGACCAGGGCCTGATGTTCGGGTACGCCACCAACGAGACGCCCGAGCTCATGCCGCTGCCGATCCTGCTGGCGCACCGGCTGTCGCACCGCCTGTCGGCGGTCCGCAAGAGCGGCACCGTGCCCTACCTGCGCCCCGACGGCAAGACCCAGGTCACCATCGAGTACGACGGCGACCGCGCGGTCCGCCTGGACACCGTCGTGGTGTCCTCCCAGCACGCTCCCGACATCGACCTGAAGGAGCTGCTCACCCCCGACATCAAGGAGCACGTGGTCGACCCGGTGCTCGGCGAGTTCGACCTGGACACCACCGGCTACCGGCTGCTGGTGAACCCGACCGGCCGCTTCGAGATCGGCGGCCCGATGGGCGACGCCGGCCTCACCGGCCGCAAGATCATCGTGGACACCTACGGCGGCATGGCCCGCCACGGCGGCGGCGCGTTCTCCGGCAAGGACCCCTCCAAGGTCGACCGGTCCGCCGCGTACGCGATGCGCTGGGTCGCCAAGAACGTCGTCGCGGCCGGCCTGGCCGACCGCGCCGAGGTGCAGGTCGCCTACGCGATCGGCAAGGCGCACCCGGTCGGGGTGTTCGTGGAGACCTTCGGCACCGAGAAGCTGCCCGTCGCCAAGATCCAGGAGGCGGTGCTGCAGGTGTTCGACCTGCGCCCGGCCGCGATCGTGCGCGACCTGGACCTGCTCCGCCCGATCTACTCCCAGACCGCCGCCTACGGCCACTTCGGCCGGCCGGAGCCGGACTTCTCCTGGGAGTCCACCGACCGTGCCAAGGCCCTCGCCGCGGCCGCCGGCCTGTAGCAGTACGTCGAAGGCCCCCGAGGACGACGTCCTCGGGGGCCTTTCGCGTGCCGCCTAGCCCTTAGGGCATGGAGTTCCGCGCGGCATGCCGTAGCGGGCGCCGATGTGGTAGCGGCCGGGGCCCGGCGCGTGCAGGCGCACGAAGTCGCCCTCGCGGGCCAGGCAGCCGTGCCCGGGGCCCTTGCGGCCGCCGCGGACGGTCAGCCACGGCGACCAGGAGATGCGCAGCAGCGTGGTGCCGCGCTCGGGGACGTCCACGACCAGCTCGTCGGCGTTGATGCGCGCGACGGTGGAGGGCAGGGCGGCCAGCGGCGTCGGGTCGGCGACCTTGTACAGCCGCCAGTAGTCGTCGCTCCAGACCTGCTCCAGGTAGGGCAGGCCGCCCCGGATCAGCGCGTCCTCGGCCTTGCCGGCCTTCTCGACCTCCTGCTCGGGCAGCACCACGTACTGCACCGCCCACTTGTGCAGCCAGTCGTGGTAGGTCGCGGCGGTGAGCGCGCCCTCCTTGTAGAAGAGGCCGTGCCGCTCGGCGTCCACCTGGCGGTTCCAGCCGCGCGCGAGGATGTAGCGGCGGGTGAGGCCGGTCGCCTCCCAGTGCGAGCGCAGCGGCACGACCTCCAGCCGGCCGCGGCGGGCGCCGAGCCGGTCCAGCTCGGCGCGGAGCGGCGCCGCGTGCGCGGCGGTGGCGGCGGCGGGCCGGGTGTGGATGATGTCGTCGACCGGCTTCACCACCATCCAGGCGCCGGTGACGATGAAGGCGAGGCTGAGCGCGCCGAGCTTGACCAGGTGGGTGGTGCGGGCGACGGCGCTCAGCAGCACCATCCCGCCGAACAGCAGCGACAATCGCTCGACGTTGCTGCCGATCGGGGTCGGGATGAGGAAGGTCAGCGCGATGCCGAGCAGGTAGACGCCCGCGCCGACGCGCACCACCGTCCACCCGCGCGGGGCGCAGAGCAGCACCGCGACCACGCTGGTGATCGCGGGCAGCACCACGGTGGTGAACCCGATCGGCTGCACGCCGGTGAAGGGGAACAGCAGCGTGGTGACGCCGACCACCAGCGGCGGCGCGATCGCGAGCGCGACGCCCGCGCGGCGGCGTCCGGTGAGGAACAGCGCGGCGGCGACCACCATGACGAACAGCCCGGCGACCGGGCTGGTCAGCGTCGCCAGCAGGCTGAGCACCACCATCACCGCGGCCCGCAGCGCCGGGGTGCCGCGCCGGGTGAACGCCGCCTGCACGCCGGCGAGGGCGAACACCAGGCCGAGGCCGAAGGTGACCCGGCCGGACGCGGCGTTGCACCAGATCGCCAGGGCCGCCCACAGCGCGGCGGGCAGCGCCGCCGGGGCCCGCAGGTGCACCAGCAGCCGCGCGGTGAGCGTGGCCGACAGGGTGCCCGCGACCACCGCGACGAGCCGGATCCCGAACCACGCCATCAGGTACGGCGACAGCACGCTGTAGGACGCCGGGTGCATCCCGCCGTACCAGGCCAGGTTGTAGGCCGAGTCGGGGTGCTGCCCGGCGAAGTGGGTCCAGGCCGACTGCGCGGCCAGGTCGCCGCCGTCGTTGGCCAGGAACAGCGCCCACACCACGTGCAGGACGGCCGCGAACAGCGTGGCCGCCGTCACGGGATGCCGCGGGGAGGTCCAGCGGCGGCGCGCGCCCGGCGGGGCGGGGTCCGCGGGGACGTCCGCCGGTGCGGGGTCGCCGCTCTCTCGGGATGGTCTCTGCGCTGTCGTCACATTGCCTGCAGGCGCTTGGGGAACGGGAGGACGCGGGGACGCCGGGAAATGATCCGGCGGACCCCCGCCGGATGCAACGCTCCGCGCCGACCGCCGGACCATCGCTGTCCCCCTCATCTGGTAGGACGGGGGCGTGACGAACGACGGCGGGGGAGCTGAGCTGATTCCGGGGCTGGGCGACATCCCGCGGGTCCCCGCGGGCAAGGCGCCCGAGTCCGCGAAAAGCCTATCGCCTACGAAAGGCACGTCGGGGAAGAAGCCGGGCGCCAGGAAGGGCGCCCGGGAGCCCGCCGCGGAGCTGCCGGTGGCGCGGATCGCCGTCGACATCCCGCTGCCGCACCTGGACCGCCCGTTCGACTACCTGGTGCCCACCACGATGGACGAGGCGGCGGTGCCCGGCTGCCGGGTCCGGGTCCGGTTCGCCGGGCAGCTCGTGGACGGCCTGCTGCTGGAGCGCGTCCCCGAGAGCGGCCACGAGGGCCGCCTCCTCTACCTGGAGCGGGTCGTGTCGCCCGAGCCGGTGCTCACGCCCGGGATCGCCGCGCTGGTCCGCGAGGTCGCCGACCGCTACGCCGGGACCTTCGCCGACGTGGTGCGCCTCGCCATCCCGCCCCGGCACGCCCGCGCCGAGGCCGAGCCGCCGCCCGAGCCGGCGGGCCCCCCGCCGGCGCCGGAGGGGCCCGGGCCGTGGGCCGCCTACCCGGCCGGGCCGTCCTTCCTCGCCGCGCTCGCCGGCGGGCGGGCGCCGCGCGCGGTGTGGACGGCGCTGCCGGGCCCGGACCGGATCGCCGCGATCGCCCGCGCCGTCGCGGTCACGCTCGCCGCCGGGCGCGGCGCGCTGGTCGTGCTCGCCGACGCCCGCGACGTCGCGCGGATGGACGCCGCCCTCACCGCCGAGCTGGGGGAGGGCCGGCACGTGGCGCTGATGGCCGGGCTCGGCCCGACCGAGCGGTACCGGCGCTGGCTGCGGGTGCTGCGCGGCGGCGTCCGGGCCGTCGCCGGCACCCGCGCCGCGATGTTCGCGCCCGTCGCCGACCTCGGCCTGGTCGTGCTGTGGGACGACGGCGACGACGTGCACGCCGAACCGCACGCCCCCTACCCGCACCCGCGCGAGGTCCTCGCGCTGCGCGCGCACCGCGCGGGCGCCGCGGCGCTGTTCGGCGGGTACACCCGCACCACCGACGCGACCCAGCTGGTCGAGTCGGGCTGGGCGCACGCGCTCACCGCCGACCGGGTGCGGATCCGCGAGGTGATGCCGCGCGTCCAGCCGGTCGGCGAGGACCCCCAGCTGGCCCGCGACGCCGCCGCCCGCGCCGCGCGGCTGCCGAACCTGGCGTTCCAGACGGCCCGGCAGGCGCTCGCCGAGGGCCCGGTGCTGGTCCAGGTGCCGCGCCGCGGCTACCTGCCCGGCCTGGCCTGCGGCCGCTGCCGCACCCCGGCCCGCTGCGGCGAATGCCAGGGCCCGCTGTCGCTGCCCGGCGCGCACGCCGCCCCCTACTGCCGCTGGTGCGGCCGGATCGCCGGCGACTGGCACTGCCCCGAGTGCGGCCACGTCGCCTTCCGCGCCGTGGTCGTCGGCGCGCGGCGCACCGCTGAGGAGCTCGGCCGCGCCTTCCCCGGCGTGGCGGTGCGCACCTCCGGCAAGGACGCGGTGCTGGACGCCGTCGGCCCGGACCGGGCGCTGGTGGTGTGCACGCCCGGCGCCGAGCCGGTCGCCGAGGGCGGCTACACCGCCGCGCTGCTGCTGGACGGCTGGGTGCTGCTCGGCCGCGCCGACCTGCGCGCGGGGGAGGAGACGCTGCGCCGCTGGATGAACGCCGCCGCCCTGGTCCGCCCCGGCGGCCACGTCGTGGTCGCCGCCGACGGGTCGCTGCCCGCGGTGCAGGCGCTGATCCGCTGGGATCCGATCACCTACGCCGAGCGCGAGCTGGCCGAGCGCCGCGAGGTCGGCTTCCCGCCCGCGGCGCGGATGGCGTCGCTCACCGCCTCCCCGGCCGCGATCCGCGAGCTGGTCGAGGACGCCCGGCTGCCCGAGGGCGCCGAGGTGCTCGGGCCCGTCCCGGTCGGCGGCGCCGAGGAACGCGAGCGCGCCCTGGTCCGGGCCCCGCGCGGCGCCGCCCTGGAGCTGGCCCGCGCCCTGCAGGCCGCGCAGGGCGTGCGCAGCGCTCGCAAGGCCACCGAGGCCGTCCGGATCCAGATCGACCCCCTGGAGCTGATCTGACGTCCCGGCCCGGCGAAGCGGCAGGGCGTCTTCCAAGGACCCTGGACGTCGCGTAGTAGGAGGTGGGTTCATGGAAGATGCCCTAGGCTCCTGTCGGTGGCCGACAACTGGGTTGAGAGCACCACCGACGATCTGCGTCGCTGGGCGGACGAGCACGACCGCAAGGTCGACGTGGCCGGGGCGCGGCTCCTGCTGGAGCTGGCCGAGGAGGACCTCGGCCTGCCCGGCCCGGGCGCGCTGGACGCGGCCGCGCTGCGCACCCTGCTGCTGGAGACCTTCCCCGACTCGGTCGTCGCGGGCGGCGACGAGGTCCCGGCCGTCCTGGAGACGGCCCGGCACCTGGCCGGGTTCCTCGGCGACGCCGGGCTCGCCGACGGCGCCGCCCTCGCCGCCGAGCTGGACCGGGTCGCGCCGGAGTTCGCCGAGGTCGTCGGGGCGGCCGACACCACCGAGCGGCAGGCCGCCGCCGAGGTGCTGACCGGCCTGATGTGGGCCGACGGGATCGACCCGCAGGACGAGGCCGCCGTGCGGGAGTGGGTGCGCGAGTTCGAGGAGCTCCCCGAGGAGGAGCGCTACGCCCGCACCGAGGAGTACCTGCGGCAGGTCGAGGAGCTGGCGGTCCCGCCGGTGCGGCTCGCGCCCGCCGCCGAGCTCGCCGAGGCGGCCCGCCGGTCCGGGCTGACCGCGCAGGCCCTCGCCCTGGCCGAGTGGACCGGGGAGCGCCCGGTCGACGAGTACGACGAGCTGACCGGCGCGGAGACGGCCGCCGCCGCCGAGGCGCTCGGCCTGGCCACCCCGCGCGCCGAGGGCGAGGCCGAGGAGCAGGCCGACGTCCCCGAGGTCGACCGGCTCTGGTGGGCCGCCGCCGAGTCGGGCGTGCTGACCGTCGGCGACGGCCGGGCCGCGCCCGGCCCCGGCCTGGCGGCGCTCACCGGCGGCGACGACGAGGCCGTCCTGGACGTCTGGCTGCGGCTGTTCGACGCCGCCGCGGTGCCCGAGCACGACGCCGAGGACGGGCTGGACGCCGTCGAGCTGGTGCAGAACGAGCTGACCGGCGTGCTCATCCACCTGTACGAGCAGGAGGAGCCCTCCACCGCCGCCGAGCTGACCGGGGCGCTGGTCGACCACATCGCCGAGGCCTACGAGGTGTCCGACGACGCCGCGCTGGCCGGTGCCGTCACCGGGGCCCTCGCGCTGGAGCTGGCCGACCTCACCGCCTGGGGCGTGCTCGGCGGCGACGACCGCGGCCTGGAGCTGACGCCGCTCGGCGTGTGGGGCGTGCGCGAGCTGCTGCGCGCCGACGGGTTCGCCGCGCCGGTGGTGGGCGACCTGGCCGGCGCCCCGGCCGCCGATCTGGTCGCCGGGCTGGTCTGGCACCGCCAGGACACCGCCGACGAGGAGATCGACGGCTGGCTGGACGGCCGCGACCCCAAGGACGCCGCCGCCGACCTGCTGGCGGTCATGCGGACCGGCGGGCCCGGCGCGCGCAACCTCGCCGCCGGGGTGCTGCACCGCATCGGCGACGAGGCCGCGCCCGTCGTGCGGGCCGCGACCGGCGAGCCGCTCAGCCGCCCCTACGCCGCCCTCTGGCTGTCCGAGCACGGCCACGACGGGTACGAGCTGTCGCGCGACGAGTACCTGTGGGTGTTCGTGGACACCCTCGCCGGGATGCTGGAGACCGCCGAACCGGCCGACGCCGTCGCCGCCGCCCTCACCGGCGCGCCGGCCGGCGCCGAGCTCGGCGCGATGATCCACGACATGTGGCGGGCCGACCACCCGGCCACCGCCGGGGTGCTGGCCGCGCTCGGCGCCCACCACCCCGACCGGCCGATCGCCAAGGCCGCGCGCACCGCCGCCTACAAGGCGCGTTCGCTGTAGTTCGTAGACTGGTCGCGCACCACCTTGCGCACCGCGCTTTCCGCACCGCCCGCCTCACCGAACGGAGCCCTCGTTGGCCGTCAAGCCCATCCGCCTCTTCGGGGACCCCGTGCTGCGCACGCCCGCCGAGCCGGTCAAGGACTTCGACAAGGAGCTGCGCCAGCTCGTCAAGGACCTGACCGACACCATGATCGACGCGCCCGGGGCGGGCCTGGCGGCGCCGCAGCTCGGCGTCGGCCTGCGGGTGTTCACCTACTACGTCGACGACCGGCTCGGGCACGTGGTGAACCCGACGCTGGACCTGACCGACGAGCAGGAGACCGGCGACGAGGGCTGCCTGTCCCTGCCGGGCCTGGCGTTCCCGACGCCGCGCTCGGTCGGCGTGGTGGCCAAGGGGTACAACATGCACGGCGAGCCGATCACGCTGGAGGGCACGCACCTGCTGGCCCGCTGCGTCCAGCACGAGACCGACCACCTGGACGGCATCTTGTTCATCGACCGGATGGACCCCGAGCAGCGCAAGGCCGCGATGAAGGCCGTCCGCGAGGCCGAGTGGTTCGGCGACCCGGCGCCGGTGGTCAAGCAGTCGCCGCACCGCACGTTCGGGAAGGCGATCTAGGGTGAGGCTGGTCTTCGCAGGGACCCCCGAGACCGCGGTCCCGGCGCTGGAGGCGCTGCTGGCCTCCGCGCACGAGGTCGTCGCCGTCGTCACCCGGCCCGACGCGCCCGCCGGGCGCGGCCGCAGGCTGGTCGCCAGCCCGGTCGCCGAGCGCGCCGCCGAGGCCGGGATCGAGATCCTCAAGCCCGCCAAGGCGCGGGACCCGCAGTTCCTGGACCGGCTGCGGGAGATCGCGCCCGACTGCTGCCCCGTCGTCGCCTACGGCGCGCTGCTGCCGCGCGAGGCGCTGGACATCCCCGCGCACGGCTGGGTGAACCTGCACTTCTCGCTGCTGCCGGCCTGGCGCGGCGCGGCGCCGGTGCAGCACGCGATCCTGCACGGCGACGACGTCACCGGCGCGGCCACCTTCCAGATCGAGGAGGGCCTGGACACCGGCCCGGTGTTCGGCGTGCTCACCGAGCCGATCCGGCCCGAGGACACCTCCGGCGACCTGCTCGGCCGGCTCGCCGTCGCGGGCGCCCGGCTGCTGGCCGACACCATGGACGGCATCGAGGCCGGGGTGCTGGAGCCGCGGCCGCAGCCCGCCGAGGGCGTCTCGGTCGCCCCCAAGATCACGCCCGAGGACGCCCGGGTCGACTGGGGCGCCCCGGCGCACCGGGTGGACCGCCTGGTGCGGGCCTGCACGCCCGCGCCCGGCGCCTGGACGACGTTCCGCGACGCCCGCGTCAAGCTCGGCCGGGTCCGGCCCGCCCCCGACGCCGGCCCCCTGGCGCCGGGCGGGCTGCTGGCCGAGCGCAAGCGGGTGCTGGTGGGCACCGCCACCCACCCGGTCGAGCTCGGCGAGGTCCGGCCCGAGGGCAAGCGCCCGATGCCCGCCACCGACTGGGCGCGCGGCCTGAACCTCACCGGCAAGGACGGCCTGGTCTGATGCCCGCCCGCAGCAATCCCCGCGGCCGCGGCGACCACGGCCGCAACCGCCGTCCCGGCGGGCCGCGCAACACCGGCCGCCCGCAGGACCTGGTCCGCCGCACCGCCTTCGACGTGATCCGCGCGGTGGAGACCCGCGACGCCTACGCCAACCTGCTGCTGCCGGCCCGGCTGCGCGACCGCGAGCTGTCCGGCCGCGACGCCGCCCTCGCCACCGAGCTGACCTACGGCACGCTGCGCGGCCGCGGCACCTACGACGCGATCCTGGCGCTCTGCAGCGACCGCGAGCTGCGCCGCATCGACGGGCCGCTGCTGGACGTGCTGCGCCTCGGCGCGCACCAGATCCTGGCCACCCGCATCCCGCCGCACGCCGCCGTCGGCACCGCGGTGGACCTGGCCCGCTCGGTCGCCGGGCCGGGCCAGTCCAAGTTCGCCAACGCGGTGCTGCGCAAGGTCGCCGGCCGCGACCTGGCCGGCTGGCTGGAGATCGTCGCGCCGGAGTCGGCCGACCTCACCACCCGGCTGTCGGTCGCGCACAGCCACCCCAAGTGGATCGTGTCGGCGCTGCGCGACGCGCTCGGCCCGGACCGGGACGAGATCGGCGACCTGCTGGCCGCCGACAACGCCCGCCCGCTGGTCACCCTGGTCGCCCGCCCCGGCCGCGCCTCGCTGGAGGAGCTGGCCGGGTGGGGCGCGGACCCGGCCCCGTACTCGCCGTACGCGGCGGTCCTGGAGGAGGGCGACCCGGGCGCGATCCCGGCGGTCCGCGAGGGCCGCGCCGCGGTGCAGGACGAGGCGAGCCAGCTCGTCGCCGCCGCCCTGGCCGCCGCGCCGCTGGACGGCCCCGACGCCCGCTGGCTGGACGTGTGCGCCGGCCCCGGCGGCAAGGCCGGGCTGCTGTCGGCCCTGGCCACCGGGCGCGGCGCCCGGCTGCTCGCCGCCGACCTGCAGCCGCACCGCGCCGGCCTGGTCGCCCGCGCCGTGGACGACCGCGCCGGGGTGGTCGCCGCCGACGGCACCGCGCCGGCCTGGCGTCCCGGCGCCTTCGACCGGATCATGCTGGACGCGCCGTGCACCGGCCTCGGCGCGCTGCGCCGCCGCCCCGAGGCGCGCTGGCGGCGCGGCCCCGAGGCGGTCGCCGAGCTCGGCGGGATCCAGCGGGAGCTGCTGGCGGCGTCGCTGGAGGCGCTGCGGCCCGGCGGCGTGCTCGCCTACGTCACCTGCTCGCCGCACCTGGCCGAGACCCGCGTGATCGCCGGCGACGTGCTGCGGCGCCGCGACGACGTGACGGCGCTGGACGCGCCGGCGGTGCTGCGCACCGTGGCGCCCGGCCTCACCGGCGTCGGCGAGGGGGAGTTCGCGCAGTTCTGGCCGCACCGGCACGGCACCGACGCGATGTTCCTGGCGCTGCTGCGGCGAACCTAGGCCCTGCGGCGAAAGCCCGGATCCTTTACGTGTCGCTCGCGCGTTGACCTGATGACGGCCGCATACCCTTGATGGTCGTCATGAGGGCCTGAACGCTGCCGAGGGAGATCCGTGCTGACCGGTTTCATGCACTTTGCATCGTTCATCGGCAGTGCGGCGTTCTACCTGCCGCTCCTGGTGATCGTCTACTGGTGCCTGGAACCGCGCGTCGCCGCGCGCGCCGCGGTCCTGCTGGCCTTCAGCGCCGCCCTGAACAGCGTGCTGAAGCTGGCGTTCCACGCGCCGCGACCGTTCTGGACCGACCCGTCGATCCGGGCGGGGGAGGCGCACGACTCGTTCGGCATGCCGTCGGGGCACGCCCAGAACGCCGTCGTGGCCTGGGGGTTCCTGGCCGCGCACCTGCGCCGCCGGCTCGCCTGGGCTGCCGCCGCCGTGATCATCGTGCTGATCGGGGTGTCGCGGATCCAGCTCGGCGTGCACTCGCCCGGCCAGGTGCTGGCGGGCTGGGGCGTCGGCGCCGCGCTGCTGGTCGCCGCGCTGGTCCTGGAACCGGTGGCCGTGCCGTGGTGGACGCGGCGCCCGCTCGCCGTCCAGGTCGCCCTCGCCCTCGCGCTCTCGCTGGCCCTGCTGGCCTGCGCCTGGGCGGCGCTGCGGGCCCTCGGGGTGTGGCACTGGCCGGTGCTGTGGGCGCGCGCCATCACCGCCGCCGGCGGCAGCCCGCACGCGGTCGGCCTGAGCGACGCCGCGGCCGCCGCCGGCATCCTGTTCGGGGTGCTGGCCGGGGTGTCCTGGCTCGGCCACCACGGCTGGTTCGACGCGGGCGGCGAGGTGTGGCGGCGGGTGGCCCGCCTCCCGGTCGGCGCGGCGGGCGGCCTGGCGATCTACACCCTCGGGCTGTTCCTCGGCACCCGGCCGGTGCAGCAGTTCGTCGTCCAGGCGCTGCTCGGCCTGTGGATCGTGGCGGGCGCGCCGGAGACGTTCGTGCGGCTGCGGCTGGCGGCCCGTACCACCCCTGCGATCACCCCCTCGGGTGAGCCGCCCGCCGGGGCGCGGCAATAGACTCGGGGCCATCATGGCTCCGCAGATCTCTCCCAGCATCCTGTCCGCCGACTTCGCGAACCTCGGCGCCGACGTCGAGCGCATCGCCGACGCCGCCGACTGGGTCCACGTCGACGTGATGGACAACCACTTCGTCCCCAACCTCACCCTCGGGCTGCCGATCGTGCAGGCGCTGCTGAAGACCAGCAGGCTGCCGCTGGACTGCCACCTGATGATCGAGGACCCGGACCGGTGGGCGCCGCAGTACGCCGAGGCCGGCGCCGGCAGCGTCACCATCCACGCCGAGGCCGCCAAGGCGCCGATCCGCACCCTGCGCGCCATCCGCGCCGCCGGGGCGCGCGCGGGCCTCGGCGTCAACCCGGCGACGCCGGTCGACGGCTTCGAGGACCTCCTCGGGGAGATCGACATGCTGCTGCTGATGACCGTCGAGCCCGGCTTCGGCGGCCAGAGCTTCCTCGACGTCGTGCTGCCCAAGGTCCGCCGCGCCCGCGAGCTGATCAAGGGCCGGGACCTGCCGGTCTGGCTGCAGGTCGACGGCGGCGTCAGCGCCGAGACGATCGAGCGCTGCGCCGAGGCGGGCGCCGACGTGTTCGTGGCCGGCAGCGCCGTCTACAACGCGAGCGACCCCGACGAGGCCGTCCGCAGGCTGCGCGCGCAGGCCGAGGCCGCGACCGCCAAGGCCGACTGGGCGCGCTGATGCTCCTGCCGTGCGACGGCGTGCTGTTCGACGTGGACGGCACCCTGGTCGACTCGACGCCGCTGATCGAACGGGCCGCCCGCGTCTGGGCGCCCGAGTACGGCATCGACCCCGACGCCTACCTGGCGCGCGCGCACGGCCGGCGCACCAGCGACAGCATCGCCGACTTCCTGCCGGCCGGGCAGGTCCGCGCCGCCACCGAGCGCCTGGACGCCCTGGAGGCCGCCGAGGTGGCCGGCGTCACCGCGCTCCCGGGCGTGGTGGACCTGCTGTCGTCCCTGCGCGGCCTGCCCTGGGCCGTGGTGACCTCGATGGACCCCGGCCAGCTCACCGCCCGCGCGGGGGCGGCCGGGGTGCCGCTGCCGAAGGTCGCGGTGACCGCCCGCGACGTGGCCGCGGGCAAGCCCGATCCGGCCGGCTACCTGCTGGCCGCGCGCCGCCTCGGCCTGGATCCGGCGCGCTGCGTCGTGGTCGAGGACGCTCCGGCGGGCGTCGCCGCGGGCCGCGCCGCGGGCGCCACCGTCGTCGCGCTGACCACCAGCCACTCCCGCGCCGACCTCGCCGAGGCCGACGTGATCGTCCCCGACCTGACGGCCGTCACGGCGGAGCCCGGCGGGCTGCGCGTCCGGGCCTGAGCCTCAGCGCCCGTCCGGGGCGACGCGCTCATCGCCGGCTTCCGGCGGACCGGCCGGACGACCTGAATCAAGCGAGCGCTTGGTTGGCCGGATGCGGCCGTGTCCCTTTTCACATGCCGCGGGGAATGCCGTACGTGGCACACTGGTTGCCAAGCATGAAACGCGTGCTCCGGGGTCGGTGCAATTCCGAACCGGCGGTGACAGTCCGCGACCCGGCCGAAGCCATCGGCCGGTTGATCCGGTGAAATTCCGGGACCGACGGTGAAAGTCCGGATGGGAGGCAGCGCGCGGGGCATCCTTGCCGTCTTCGGCAGGGGTGTCCGACTGCCGTACGTTCCGTCGTACGCAAAGACACCCCGGAGCCTTCATCCCTAGACATGGGAGGCCCGGGAGATGTTCACCGGCATCGTCGAGGAGCTCGGCGAGATCGTCGCGGTCGAGTCGCTGGCCGACTCCGCCCGCCTGACGATCCGCGGCCCGCTCGTCACCGAGGACGCGGTGCACGGCGCGTCGATCGCCGTCAACGGCGTCTGTCTCACCGTCGTGGAGACCAAGGACGGCGCCTTCACCGCCGACGTGATGCGCGAGACCCTCGACCGGTCCAGCCTCGGCGGTCTCACCGCCGGCTCCCGCGTCAACCTGGAGCGGCCGGTCCGCCTGTCGGACCGGCTCGGCGGCCACCTGGTGCAGGGCCACGTCGACGGCGTCGGGACGCTGCTGTCGCGCGAACCCGGCGAACGCTGGGACGTCGTCACCTTCGCCCTGCCGCCCGGGCTCGCGCGCTACGTCGTCGACAAGGGCTCGATCACCATCGACGGCGTCAGCCTCACCGTGGTGCGGGCCGAGGCCGACCGGTTCAGCGTGTCGCTCATCCCGACCACCCTCGAACTGACCACGCTCGGCCGCAAGCAGCCCGGCGACCCGGTCAACCTGGAGGTCGACGTCGTGGCCAAGTACGTCGAGCGGATGCTGGGGGAGCGGGCATGAGCTGGCTCAACGCGAGCTTCTCGCTGTTCGGCGAGAAGATCCTGTGGACCGACCTGGTCGGCAACGTGCTGTCGCTCGCCGTCGTCTGGCTGGCCATGCGCAAGACGCTGTGGACCTGGCCCGTCCAGCTCACCGGCGCCCTGCTGCTGCTGGCCGCGTCGCTGCACGCGCACGCCCCCGGCAACGCCCTCAAGCAGGTGCTGTTCTGCGCCCTGGCCTCCTACGGCTGGATCATGTGGGCGCGCGGGCGGCGCGAGGAGAAGGGGCTGCTGGTGCGGCAGGCCACCGTCCGCGAACGGGTGGTGCTGCTCGCGGCCCTCGCGCTCGGCACCGTCGCCGTCGCGCAGCTGTTCATCCACCTGACCTGGCTGCAGGTGGCCTGGTCGCCGTGGGCGAACGCCTACATCTTCGTCGGCAGCGCGGTCGCGACGTTCGCGCAGAGCCGCGCGCTGGTCGACTTCTGGATCATCTGGGTCCTGGTGGACCTGGTCGGCGTCCCGCTGGCCTTCAAGTCCGGGCTCTACGTCTCGGGCGCGGTCTACGGGCTCTTCTTCGTGATGGTGATGGCGGGGTTCCGCAACTGGCTGCGGGAATCCCGGGAACGCAACGACCTGCAGGAACCGAACAAGGCGGTGACCGCATGAGCGGCAACGACATCGACGGCAGTGGAATCTTCGACCCGGTGGAGGACGCCCTCGCCGACATCGCGGCGGGTAAGCCCGTGGTGGTGGTGGACGACGAGGACCGCGAGAACGAGGGCGACATCATCTTCGCCGCGTCCATGGCGACGCCGGAGCTGCTGACCTTCACCATCCGCTACACCAGCGGCGTCATCTGCGTGCCGATGACCGGCGCCGATCTGGACCGGCTGCACATCCCGCTGATGACCCCGCAGAACACCGAGCGGCTGCGCACCGCCTACACCGTCAGCGTCGACGCCCGCGACGGCGTCAGCACCGGCATCTCCGCCGCCGACCGGGCGCGCACGATCCGCACCCTGTGCGACCCGGCGAGCGAGGCCGAGGACCTGGTGCGCCCCGGCCACATCTTCCCGCTGCGCTACCACGAGGGCGGCGTGCTGCGCCGCCGCGGCCACACCGAGGCCGCCGTCGACCTCGCCCGGATGGCCGGCCTGCCGCCCGCGGGCGTGCTCGCCGAGATCGTCAACGAGGACGGCACCATGGCCCGCCTGCCCGAGCTGCAGGTGTTCGCCAAGGAGCACGGGCTGAAGCTGATCTCCATCGAGCAGATGGTGGAGTACCGCAAGCGCACCGAGCGCATGGTGACCCGCGCCGTGGAGACCCGGCTGCCGAACCGCTACGGCATGTGGCGCGCGGTCGGCTTCGCCAGCGAGATCGACGGCGGCGAGCACGTCGCGCTGGTGTACGGCGACCTCGGCGACGGGGAGGACGTGCTGGTCCGGGCGCACTCCGAGTGCCTCACCGGCGACGTCCTGCACTCCGAGCGCTGCGACTGCGGCACCCAGCTCGACGCCGCCATGGAGCGGATCGCCGCCGCGGGCCGCGGCGTCATCCTGTACCTGCGCGGGCACGAGGGCCGCGGCATCGGCCTGCTGGCCAAGCTGCGCGCCTACGCGCTGCAGGACGAGGGCGCCGACACCGTCGACGCCAACCTGGAGCTCGGCCTGCCCGCCGACGCGCGCGAGTACTCCAACGCCGCGCACATGCTGCTGGACCTCGGCGTCCGCTCGGTCCGGGTGCTCACCAACAACCCGGCCAAGCTGAAGGGCCTGGACGGCTTCGGCCTGGCGGTCCTCGGCCGCGAGCCGATGCCCGTCCTGGTCACCGAGCACAACCAGCGCTACCTGGCGGTCAAGCGCGACCGCCTCGGACACCGGATCGAGGGACTCGCATGAGCGGCGCCGGACGCCCCGAGGACCGCGTCGTCGACGCCGCCGGGCTGACGCTCGGCATCGCCTGCACCCGCTGGCACGACCAGATCACCGGGCCGCTGCTGGAGCGCGCGCTCGCCGCCGCCAAGGCGTGCGGCATCGACGCGCCGGTCGTCACGCGGGTCCCGGGCGCGCTGGAACTGCCGGTCGTCGCGCAGCAGCTCGCCCGCGATCTGGACGCGGTTGTCGTTCTCGGCGCAGTCATCCGGGGCGAGACCGCACATTTCGACTATGTCTGCGACGCGGTGACCGCCGGTGTGACCCGCGTCGCCCTCGACGAGGCGACTCCGGTGGGCAACGGGGTGCTCACATGTGACAACATTGAGCAGGCACTGGACCGTAGCGGGCTGCCCGGCAGCCGCGAAGACAAGGGGTGGGAGGCGACTGTGGCCGCACTCGACACGGCACTGACCCTGCGAGGACTGCGGCATCACGGGCATGCCGGGCACGGCGTGGAGCATCTGAGCTCCTGACGTCCCCGGACCCGATCGCCACTTCCACCGAAAGGTCTTCCCGTGCTCTCTCTCGTCCTGCCCAAGGGCTCGCTCGAAAAGGCCACGCTGGCGCTGTTCGACGCCGCCGACCTCACCGTCCGGCGCACCTCCGACCGCGACTACCGGGCGCAGATCGACGACCCGCGCATCGACCGCGTCCGGGTGCTGCGCCCGCAGGAGATCCCGACCTACCTCGAGCAGGGCCTGTTCGACCTCGGCATCACCGGCCGCGACTGGATCACCGAGACCGACGCCGACGTGGTCAGCCTCGGCGAGCTGCAGTACTCCAAGGCGACCGCCAACCCGGTCCGCGTCATCATGGCGGTGCCGAACGACGCCCCCTGGCAGCAGGTCTCCGACCTGCCCGAGGGCGTGCGGATCTCCACCGAGTTCCCGGCGATGACCGAGCGGTTCCTGGAGCGGCACGGCGTCAAGGCCCGGGTGGTGCCCTCCTACGGCGCCACCGAGGCCAAGGTCCCCGACATCGTGGACGTCATCGTCGACCTCACCGAGACGGGCTCGTCCCTGCGCAAGAACGGCCTGCGCATCCTGGACACCCTGCTCACCAGCTACACCGAGCTGGTCGCCAACCGCGCCGCCTACGAGGACCCGGCCAAGCGCGCGGCGATGGAGGACGTCGCGCTGCTGCTGCAGGGCGCCATCCGGGCCCGCGGCAACGTCCTGCTGAAGCTGAACGTCGCGCAGGAGAACCTGCAGGCGGTGCTGGACATCATGCCCGCGATGTCGTCGCCGACCGTGACCTCCCTGGCGGGGGGCCAGAGCAACGCGGTGGAGAGCGTGGTCGCCAAGCGCGGCGTCAACACCCTCATCCCGGCGCTGAAGCAGGCCGGCGCGCACGACATCCTCGAGATCCCGATCTCCAAGATCGTTGACTGACGCACCCTCGCTGCCGGCCGTGTGGCGTCCGCACACCACACGGATCGTGGCCTACGCGACGGCGGGTGTGATCGTGCTCGGCATGGTCGTGCTCGCCGTCGTGCTGGCGCCCCGGTTCCAGCTCTTCGACCGCGCCATGATCGTGCTGTCCGGGCTGTTCATCGCCTGGATCCTGCACATGCTGGCCCGCTGCCGCGTCGTCGCGGCCGACACGGGCCTCACCGTCGTCAACGCCTTCCGCACCCGCCGCCTGGCCTGGGCCGAGGTGCTGGACGCCGGCATGACGGTGGGCGAGCCCTGGCCGACCCTGGACCTGGCCGACGGCACCTCCCTCGGCGCGATGGGCATCCAGGGCTCCGAACGGGCCCGCGCCGCCCGCCAGCTCGCCGAACTCCAGGCCCTGCTGAAGCAGCGCAGCGAAGCCCCCGACCCCTCCTGACGGGGCGCCGGGCCTACTTGCGGAACTCGCTGCTGTCGCCGTCGGTCCAGGTCATGATGAACGCGCCGGCGGCGGGCGGCGGGGCGGTGCCGTCGAACTTGGAGGCGCCGCAGTCGAAGGCGAAGCGGTAGGTCCCGCCGTTCGGGGTGACCTTGCCGGCGCAGTCGACGCTGCTCTTGAACTTCAGGCCGCCCCGGGCGTCGACGGTGAGGACCGTGCCGCCCGTGCCGGCGTCGCCGTTGGCGGCGGAGCGCCACGTGCCGGTGAAGGGGGTCGCGCCGGTGGGGCCGGCCTTCTTCGGCTCGCCGCCGCAGCCCGTCAGGGCGATGAGCAGGGCGAAGGCGAGGGCGGTGGTGCGCATCAGTCGCGTGACTCCGTGGTCCGCAGGCGGGAGGGGGACGTGACGCCGAAGCCCCAGTCCAGGAGCCGGGCGGCGTCGGCGAAGCGGCCCGCGGAGGTGGCGCCCCCGAGAGTCGCGCCGATCAGCGTACGCCGTCCCCGCCTGGCGGTGAACAGCAGGCAGTACCCGGCGGCGCCGGTGTAGCCGGTCTTGATCCCCGTGGCGCCCCGGTAGGCGCCGAGCAGCCGGTTGGTGTTGGTCCAGGTGTGGGCGCGGTGCGCGCCCCGGCCGGGCAGCGTGCGGACGCGGGTGCGGACCGTCCGGCGGAACGCGGCGTAGCGGAGCGCGGCGCGGCCCAGCCGCACCAGGTCGCGCGGGGTGGACGGGTCGGCGTCGCGGGTGGGGTAGGGCAGGCCGTCGACATTGTCGTAGCGGGTGCGGGTCATGCCGAGGGAGGCGGCGGTCGCGTTCATCTCGGCGACGAAGTCCTGCCAGGTCGGCGCGTACGCCTCGGCGAGGGCGTAGGCGGCGTCCGCGCCGGACGGGAGCAGCAGCGCGTACAGCAGCTCCCGGGCCGTCAGCCGCTCCCCGGCGCGCAGCCCGGCCGACGTCGCGCCGTGCCGGACGGCGTAGTCGACGTGCTTCTGCTCGATGGTGACCACGCGGTCCAGGCCGCCCGCGCGGAGCACCACCAGCGCGGTCATCACCTTGGTGATGCTCGCGGCGGGGTAGGCGGTGTCGGCGCCGCGCGCCCAGCGGGTCCCGCCGGACGCGGCGTCGGTCAGATAGGCGGTTCTGGACCCGACGCCGGCGGGCCCCGCCTCCGCCGCCGCCGGGGGCGCGGTCAGGAGGGCGGCGATGAGGAGCAGGCACACCGGGAGCGTTCGCACAGCGTGCAGCTTCGCAACGGGGCCGGGCGCCCGCAACCGGTTCGGGAAAGGTCGCGGGCGCCCGGTCCGCTAGTCGACGTTGGCGCCGGCGGGCACCGGCGGGACGGTCAGGACGTCGGCGGTGCGGACGCCGAAGCCCCAGTTCAAGATCTTGCCCGCGTCGGTGAAGCGGGCCTGCTCGCTGGTGGTGGAGCTGTTGAGGACGACCCCGATCAGCGTCCGCGAGCCGCGCTTGGCGGCGAACATGAAGGAGTACCCGGCGGCGTCGGTGTGGCCCGTCTTGATGCCGATCATGCCCCGGTAGGAGCCGAGCAGCCGGTTGGTGCTGATCCAGGAGTAGCGCTGGTGCTCCCGGTTGGCCGCGAGCGTGTAGGTGCGCCGGCCCACGACCGCGCGGAACTCGCTGTTCTTCATCGCGTAGTGCCCGAGCCGCACCAGGTCGCGGGGCGTGGAGTAGGTGGCGGTGCCGCTCGGCCAGGGCAGCCCGTCGAAGTTGGCGTAGTGGGTCTTGGTCATGCCGAGCGACTTGGCCGTCTTGTTCATCTTGGTGACGAAGCCGCGCCAGCCCGGCCCGTACACGTCGGCGAGGGCGTAGGCGGCGTCGCAGCCCGAGGGCAGCATGAGGCCGTTCAGCAGCTGGCGGACGGTCAGCTTGTCGCCCGCGCGCAGCCTGGCCATGCTGCCGCCCTGGCGGATGGCGTAGTCGATGTACTTCTGCTTGATGGTCACCTTGCGGTCCAGGTGACCGGCGCGCAGCACCACCGCGGCCGTCATGACCTTGGTGATGCTGCCCATCGGCCGCTTGACGTCGGCGTTGCGGGACCACTTGATCTTCTTGGCGCCGCTGTCGAACAGCATGGCCCCCTTGGCGGCGACGCCCGCCGGCCCGGCCGCCGCGTCCGCCGTCAGGGCGGGGGCCACCACGAGCGGCACCGTCAGCACCCCCGCGATCGCGCACTGCCCGGCCCGGCGCGTTGCTGTCCCCATCGGCATCCCCGTTCACATAAGGCGCATAGGTCACAAGCGTGACCTGACGAGGGTGCCAGGCCGGGCGGTGGTGATCAAGCGGTGAGGATCGTCGCGGCGCCCGCGCCGATGAGCGCGACCGCCCACAGCCGGTCCAGGTTGAACCAGGCGCGGCGCAGCACCGCGAGCCCGACCACCTCGTAGACCAGCACCGCGACGACTCCCGCGACCGCGAACATGGCGAGGGTGTGCACGCCGGTGACGAACACCGCCGCCGACACCGCGCTGCCGGTTCCGGCCACCAGCCCGTGGTCGTGGCCGGGGACCGGCGCGGCCGACGAGGTGAGGACGGGCAGCAGCATCAGCCCCGCGCCGTGCACCGACGACATCAGGAACGACCAGCCGGCGAGCTGCCACAGCGAGATCCGCATGCCGACCCAGCGGAAGTGCCGGTCCGACAGCAGCCGCCACAGGCCGAACCCGACCAGCACCACCCCGCCGGCGATCGCCACCGCCTGCGTGGCGACCACCGACCGGGTCAGCGTCACCAGCAGCGCGACCGCGCCGACCGACGCCGCGTGCCCGGCGGCGATCGCCGGCAGCGACCGCAGCACGAGCGCGCGGCTGCGTTCCTGCAGCCCCCGGGCGACCGCGAACAGCCAGCCCATGCCGGGGTTCAGCCCGTGGAACGCGCCGAGCGCGACCAGCGCCGCGAGCGAACCCTCCTTCATCAGGGGTAGCAGTAGGAGTCGGACGAGGCGTCGCCGCCCTGCAGGCGCGTCTGGTGCGGGCGCCGCCCGCGGAAGGCGTCGCCGTGGGGGAAGAACCGCTCGTCGAAGGTGAAGCCCTCGGGGGTGGAGTCGAGCTTGGCCATCCAGGCGCCGACGCCGTCGGGGTAGAACTGGTCGTCCCACGCGCCGTAGAGCGAGTTGGTGACGTAGACGCGGCGGCCGTCGCGGCTGACCTCGACCATCTGCGGGCCACCCGCGAGCGGCAGCCCCGGCTCGGCCGGGTGCGGGGCGCGGTCCACGATCCCGCCGATGCGGACCGAGCCCGCCTCGACGGGGTGGAACGGGTCGCTGACGTCGTAGCGCTTCAGCTCGCCGGTGCCCCAGCACGACACGTACAGCCACTGGTCGTCCACCGACAGGTCGATGTCGGTGACCAGCGGCGGGACGGCGCCGAACGGCGCGATCACCGGCGGCAGGTCGGCGGCGTCGGCGGGCTCGGCGGGGATGATGATGACCTTGGTGGCGGCCCAGGCGTCGCCGTCGCGGTGCCACAGCCACACCGACGCCGACAGGTCCTCGACGTTCACCACGACGCCGGCGAACCCGTACTGCTTGGTCGGGTCGTGCGCGGGCCGCAGCTCCAGCACCATCTGGTGCTGGTCGCCGAGGTCGACGGTCTGCACGTGCTTGCGCTTGCGCAGGTCCCAGAAGTGCAGCGAGTGCCCGTACTCGCGGCCGAGCAGCAGCTCGCCGACGACGCCGTCCTCGATCATCGAGGGGGTGCCCCACTCGGAGCTGACGAGCACGTCGTGCGCGATGTGCCACCAGGCGTCGTAGGCGAAGAACTGCGGCCCGCGGTCGACCTCCCACCGGCCGAGCACCTCGAACGAGGTGTGGTCCAGCAGCGCGATCCCGCCCGGCCCCTCGGCGCCGTCCGCGCCGCCGAGCGCCGTCACGTACAGGCCCTCGGGCCCGCAGTGCACGGTGTGCGGCCGCGAGTACCCGGCGCGCCCGGCCAGCTCCGCCGCGGTGATGGTCTTGACCAGCTGCGGCTTCAGCGGGTCGTCCTTGGTGTCCAGGACGTGGATGTCGGACGAGCGCAGGCCCGGCACGATCAGGTAGCGGCGCTCCACGTGCGGGTGCGGCGACCCGGGGCAGAGGGCGCTGCTGCACGCGTTCCACCCGAAGTGGTGCAGCTCGTCGCCGAGGCCGGGCAGTTCCGACCAGCCGACGACGTCGCCGTAGGACGCCGAGTCGGGGTCGACGTCCAGGACGGCGATCGCGTCCGGCTCGGCCGCGGCCCGGTCGAACGCCGCGACGTAGGCGAGCTTCTCCGGCGGGCCGGCGGCGGCGTCGCGCGGGGAGGGGTAGAAGGTCGGATCGGGCTTCCATAGGGCCATGTGGGGGTTTCCTTAGCTGACCGTGACGGGATGGCGCGCGACCGCGCCGAACAGATAACCGAGCGTGTTGTAGGGGGCGACGTCGGGTTGGGCCGCGCCGGTCTCGTCGACGGCGCGGGCGAGCAGTTCGTGACGACCCGCCGCGCGGGGCCGCCAGGGCAGTTCCCACCGCACCCAGTCGCGCGCGTGGTGCGGTCCGCGCGTGCGGGCGCGCTGCCAGGAAGCGCCTCCGTCCACGCTTACCGCGACATGCCGCACGCGTCCATTGCCCGACCAGGAGCGGCCGTGCAGGACGTGCGTGCGGTCCGCGGCGAGGGCGGCGTCCCAGGGCAGCTCGAACGCGCTCTTGACGTTCATCCGGGTGAGCGGCGCGCTGCCCTCGGGCGGCTGGTCCGGGCCGAACAGGCGGTAGTACCGGGTGTTCCAGGGCGAGTACAGCGGCTGCTGCGACACCTGGATGTCGCCGAGCCATTTGATGGAGGCGATGCCGACCCAGGACGGCACGACGAGCCGGACCGGGTACCCGTGGTCGGGCGGCAGCGGCCGGCCGTTCATCTCGTAGGCGAGCAGGACGTCCTTCAGCGCCTTGGCGACCGGCAGCGGGCGCCGGACCCGCCCGAGGTTCTCGCCCTTGTCGACGAAGTCGGCGTCCAGGCCGCGCGGCAGAAGGTCCACGGCCCGGCGGGTGAGGCCGGCGCGTTCCAGGACCGTGGCCAGCCGTACCCCGCGCCAGTGCGCGACGCCGACCGCGCCGAGCCCCCACGGGGTGCCGCTCACCTGCTGGCCCTGCTGAGAGGTGTAGAGGGAGCGGCCGTTGCCGGTGCACTCGATGAACGCCGTCAGGGACTCGGCGCGCATGCCGAGCAGGTCCTCGTAGGTGAACTCGACCGGCCGGTCCTCGGTGGGGGAGCGGTGCAGGCCGTCGCCCCACAGCTTCAGCCGCCAGGTGCGGGCGTCGATGATCGGGGTCGCGACGTGGTTGCGGACGAAGAAGCGGTCGGCGGGGGTCAGGTGGCCCTGGCCGCGCATGGCCTCCCAGCGCATCTCGGCGTTGGTGCCCCGGGGGATGAACAGCTCGGGCGGCAGGGGCTTGACGATCCCGGAGCCGTTGTCCGCCGCCGCCGGGCGCGCTCCGGTCGCCAGCGCGGAGCCGATGCCGAGGCCGAGGCCCGCGCCGGCCGTCAGCCGCAGCATCCGCCGCCGGGTCAGTTCGTAGACGGCCTCGTCGGTCAGGTCACCATCCATGGCCATGATGCTGCTGATCGGACGACCGGAAGTCAACTTTCCCTACTGAGTTAATATGGTTAAGGCGCGTTAGGGTGAGTGGCGTGGTGCACACCTCCACCGCGGTCGCCTCGCCGGCCGAGCTCGCCGGGCTGCTGGACCGGCACGCCTACCTGTGCGACGACGGCCTCGCCACCGCGTGCTTCCTGGCGCTGCGGATGGGCCGGCCGCTGTTCCTGGAGGGGGAGGCCGGCGTCGGCAAGACCGAGCTGGCCAAGACCCTGGCGCGGGTGCTCGGCGCCCCGCTGATCCGGTTGCAGTGCTACGAGGGCCTGGACGCCTCGCAGGCCCTGTACGACTGGGACTTCCCGCGCCAGCTGCTGCACCTGCGCGCCGCCGAGGCCGCCGGGGTCGCCGACGTCGCGCGGCTGGAGGGCGAGCTGTACGACCGGCGGTTCCTGCTCGCCCGCCCGCTGCTGCGGGCGCTGGAGACCACGCCGAGCGTGCTGCTGGTCGACGAGGTCGACCGCGCCGACGACGAGTTCGAGGCGTTCCTGCTGGAGGTGCTCAGCGACTTCGCCATCTCGGTGCCCGAGCTCGGCACGATCCGCGCCGAGCACCCGCCGGTCGTGGTCGTCACCTCCAACCGCACCCGCGAGGTGCACGACGCGCTGAAGCGCCGCTGCCTCTACCACTGGCTGGAGCACCCCTCCTACGAGCGCGAGGTCGCCATCATCCGGCGGCGGCTGCCCGGCACGGCCGAGAACCTGGCCGGGCAGGTCGCCCGCGCCGCGCAGCGGCTGCGCGGCGCGGACCTGCTGAAGCCGCCCGGCGTCGCCGAGTCGCTGGACTGGGCCGAGGCGCTGGTCGCGCTCGGGGTGCGCGAGCTGGACCCCGAGACGGCGGCGCGCACCCTCGGCACCGTGCTGAAGTACCGCGAGGACCAGGAGCGCGTCGTCGCGGGCGGGCTCGCCGCCCTGCTCGGCGGGGGGTAGGACGGTGCGGGACGCCACCGAGACGATCGTCGGGTTCGCCCGCACGCTGCGCGCGGCCGGCGGCGCCGCGGGCCCCGACCGGGTACAGGCGATGCTGGCCGCCCTGGACCACCTCGACGTGCTCGACCCCGCCGGCGTCTACTGGGCGGGCCGGCTCACGCTGTGCGCCGGCCCCGACGACCTGGCCCGCTATGACCGGGTCTTCGCCGCCTACTTCTCCGGCGCGGTGCCGCGTCCAGGACGCCGGCCGCCCCGGGTGGCGGTCCGGCGGACGGCGGCCGTTCCTACCGGGGACGACGGCGCCGGCCGTCCCGCCGAGGATCTGCGGCCGGCGACGGCGAGCGGCGTGGAGGTGCTGCGCGACCGCGACGTGGCCCGCCTCGGCCCGGCCGAGCGCGCCGAGGTCGACCGGCTGATCGCGCTGCTGTCGGCGGCGGCCGAGCCGCGCCGGTCGCGCCGGTTCGCGCCCGCCCCGGCCGGGCGGCCGGACCCGGGCCGCACCGTCCGCGAGACGCTGCGGCGCGGCGGGGAGATCTCGCTGCTGCGGCACCGCGCGCACCGCACCCGGCCGCGCCGCGTCGTGCTGCTGATCGACGTCAGCGGCTCGATGAGCCCCTACGCCGACGCGCTGCTGCGCTTCGCGCACGCCGCGGCCCGCTCGGGCGGCCGCGCCGTGGAGGTGTTCAGCGCCGGGACGCGCCTCACCCGCCTCACCCGCGAGCTGCGGCACCGCGACCCCGACGCGGCGATGGCGGCGGTGTCGGCGGCGATCCCCGACTGGAGCGGCGGCACCCGGCTGGGGGAGGAGCTGAAAGAGTTCCTGGACCGGTTCGGGCAGCGCGGCCTGGCCCGCGGCGCCGTCGTGGTGATCGCCTCCGACGGCTGGGAGCGCGGCGACGCCGGGCTGCTCGGCGCGCAGATGGCCCGGCTGCACCGCCTGGCGCACCGGGTCGTGTGGGCCAACCCGCACAAGGCCCGCCCGGGGTACGAACCTCTCACCGCGGGCATGGCGGCGGCGCTGCCGCACGTCGACGACTTCACCTCCGGGCACAGCCTCGGCGCGCTGGAGGAGCTGGCCCGGATCATCACGGGGGCGAGGGGGAAGGGGAAAGGCGCGAGACCGGCGGCGCAGCCGCCTCGTTCGCGCTTCGGGGGGCGTGGGGGGTCGTCCCCCCTCGGGAAAGAAGGCGCGAGACCGGCGGCGCAGCCGCCTCATGTGCGCTCCGGGGGGCGTGGGGGGTCGTCCCCCCTCGAGAAAGAAGGCAGGCATGCGCGACGTGCTCGGTGACATCGCCGGCTGGTACGCCACCGGGCGGACCTTCGGCCTCGCCACCGTGGTGAACACCTTCCGCAGCGCGCCGCGCCCGCCCGGCGCGGCGATGGCGGTGTCGGCGGACGGCGAGGCCGCCGGCAGCGTGTCGGGCGGCTGTGTGGAGGGCGCGGTCTACGAGCTGGCCCAGGCCGTGATCGCGTCCGGCGAGCCGGTCGTGCGGCGCTACGGCGTGAGCGACGACGACGCCTTCGCGGTCGGCCTGACCTGCGGCGGCGTCCTGGACGTGCTGGTCGAGCCGGTCGATCCCGCGCGCTTCCCCGAGTTCGGCGACGTCGCCGCCTCGATCGCGGCGCACGAGCCGGTCGCGGTCGCCTCGGTCGTCGCCGGGCCGGGGCGCGTCGGGGCCCGCCGCGTCGTCTGGCCGGACCGCGCGTCCGGCAGCCTCGCGCCCGGCGAGCCGCACGCCGCGCGGCTGGACGCCGCCGTCGACGACGACGCGCGCGGCATGCTCGCCCAGGGCCGCACCGGGCAGCGCCACTACGGCCCCGAAGGGGAGCGGCGGCTGGACGAGCTGGCGGTGTTCGTGCACTCCTTCGCCCCGCCGCCCCGGCTGCTGGTGTTCGGCGCGATCGACTTCGCCGCCGCCGTCGCCCGCATCGGCAAGTTCCTCGGCTACCACGTGACGGTCTGCGACGCCCGCCCGGTGTTCGCCACCGCCAAGCGCTTCCCCGAGGCCGACGAGGTCGTGGTGCAGTGGCCGCACCGGTTCCTGGGCGAGGCCGAGGTGGACGAGCGGACCGCGATCTGCGTCCTCACCCACGACCCCAAGTTCGACGTGCCGCTGCTGGAGGTCGCGCTGCGCACCCGGGCCGGGTACGTCGGCGCGATGGGCTCGCGCCGCACCCACCGCGACCGGCTCGCCCGGCTGCGCGAGGCGGGCCTGACCGGCGCCGAGCTGGCCCGGCTGCGCTCGCCGATCGGCCTGGACCTCGGCGCCCGCACCCCCGAGGAGACCGCGGTGTCGATCGCGGCGGAGCTGGTCCAGCTGCGCTGGGGCGGCTCGGGCCGGCCGCTGGCCGACACGAGCGGCCGGATCCATGGTGACGCACGGTGACCGGGGTTAAGCTGGTCCGATGACCTTGCACGGGACCGAGGTGCCCGCCGGGCTGCTGCTCGCGGCGGGCGCGGGCAGCCGGCTGGGGCGCCCGAAGGCGCTGGTGGAAGTGGGCGGCGAGCGCCTGGTCGACCGGGGCGTGCACCTGCTGCGCGGCGGCGGCTGCTCGCCGGTCCTGGTGGTGTCGGGCGCGACGACCGTGGAGGTCATCGGCGCCGTGGTGGTGCCGAACGACGGCTGGCGGAGCGGGATGGGCTCGTCGCTGCGCGTCGGCCTGGCCGCGCTGCCGCCGGGCTGCCCGGCCGTGGTCGTCGCGCTGGTCGACCAGCCGCGGGTGACCGCCGACGCCGTCCGGCGGCTGGTCGACGCCTACGAGGCGGGCGCCCGCGTCGCCGTCGCCACCTACGGCGGCCGGCCGCGCAACCCGGTGCTGATCGCCGCCGAGCACTTCGCGGCGGTCGCCGCGGGCGCCGAGGGCGACGTCGGCGCCCGCGCGTTCCTGCGGGCGCACCCCGAGCTGGTCACCGAGGTGCCGTGCGACGATGTCGCCGCGCCCGACGACATCGACACCCCCGAGGACCTGGCGGCCTACGCCGACTGACCCGTTCCGCGCCGAGCGGCCACCGCCTCGCGCTCGTAGGCGGCCATCGTGTCCAGGAACATCCGCCGCTGTCCGGGGGTGAGCGGCTCCAGCGCCTTGCGCCAGGCGACCGCGCCCTGCGCGAGCCAGCCCTCGATGGCGGGCCGCCGCGCGTCCGCGATGCTGACGATCGTGCGCCGCCGGTCGGCGGGGTCCTCCCGGCGCTCCAGGATGCCCTGCCGGCTGAGGTCGCCGACCATCAGGCTCACCGTCGCGGGGGCGACCTCCAGCCGCGCGGCGAGGGCGTTCACCGGCATCGGCCCGTCGAACAGCAGGTAGGCCAGCAGCGACAGGTGCCGGGGCGCCAGGTCGAACGAGCGCAGCTCCGCCGGGATCTCGATCTTCTTCGCGGCCGCGACCATCCGCGGCATGAGCAGCAGCATCGCGCGGACGCCGTCCGCCACGCTCGGCCCGGTGGGCTCGGGCTCCGTTGACATACCTTTGCTCCCAAATTAGCTTTGCTTTCAAAGCAAAGCAGTTCTGTTCATCGGCAGGATACGGGAGCGACGCATGTCCGACTGGAACGCGCAGGTCATCGAGGAGTTCCGGAAGAACGGAGGGAAGGTCGGCGGCATGTTCGAAGGCGCCGACCTGCTGCTGCTGACGACGACCGGCGCAAAGAGTGGCGGCCGCCACACCACGCCGCTCGGCTATCTGGAGGACGGCGGCCGCGTGCTGGTGTTCGCCTCCAACGCGGGCGGCCCGAAGAACCCCGCCTGGTACCACAATGTGCTGGCCGATCCGCGGGTCACCGTCGAGATCGGGACGCGCTCCTATGAGGCCCTCGCCGTCCCGCTGCAGGGGGAGGAGCGGGACGAGATGTATGCGCTGCAGGGCAAGCTCGTCCCCGCCTATGCCGACTACCAGCGGCAGACCGACCGCGTCATCCCGGTCGTCGCGCTGACCCCCGCCGCGGCACCGCGGGGGAACGGCATCGGCGACCACCTCGTGCGGGTGCACGCCGAGCTGCGCCGCGACCTGGCCGATCTGCGCGCCCAGATCGCCGCCGGCAGCCCGGAGTCCACCTTGACGGCCCGGCTCCGCGAGCGCTGCCGCACCGTCTGCCTGTCCCTCGGCGAGCACCACGCCAACGAGGACAGGGTCTTCCCTCACTTGCAGGAGCACGCCCCCGAGCTGGCGCCCGTCCTGGACCGGCTGCGCCGCGAGCACGTCGCCGTCGCCCGGATGAAGGGCGAGCTCCAGGCCCTGCTGGACGCCGGCGACCCCGCCGGCGTGCGCGCGGAGCTGGACCGGCTGGCCGGCGAGCTGGAGGCGCACTTCGCCTACGAGGAAGAGCAGCTCCTGGCCGCTTTGGAGATCATGCCCCCGCCCGGCCGCTGAGGACCGTGGCGGGGGAGGGCGGCCGCCCTACGGCTGGCGCTGGGGCGACAGGTGCAGGCCGGCGATCAGCCATTCGTCGCCGCGGCGGACGAGCACCTGCGTGCCGCGGAACCGGCCGTCGGACGGCCGGCCCTGGTAGCTGGCCTTCTGGTCCTGGGTGCCGATGACGATCGCGCTGTCGCCGAACACCCGCACCTGCGGGTCCTGCCACTCGAACGCGGTGATCGTCAGGCCGCCCTCGTAGCGGTCCAGCCACTGCTGCCGGTCCAGGACGAACCCGAAGGGCCCGACCCCCCGGAAGTCGGCGTCCAGCAGCTCGCCCATCGCCGCGGCGTCGCTCGCGCGCTCGGCCTGCGCCCAGCGCTCGGTGACCGCGCGGACCTGGTCCTCGGACATGATGCCTCCCGAATGAGTGAGTACTCACTCAGACTAAGTGAGTGTGCGCTCATCGGCAAGAGGGGCGGGAAAGGCGACGGCCCGCCCCGGGCGAACCGGGGCGGGCCGTCGTCAGGTCGCGGTCAGCGGTCCACCGAGGGCGGCAGCACGCTCTCGTCCAGCGCGCCGCAGTCGACCGCGCGGCGCAGCCGGGCGACCAGCGCCTTGACCGTCGCGGGCTCGTCCATGACGCCGCTGCCCTCGACCGCCGCCTGCTCGTGCCAGGCGCGGACCCGGCCGATGACGTCGTCGACGCCGCTCAGGTGGAAGCCGTAGACGGCGGCGTAGCGGCTCGGCAGGTGCGCCGGGTGCATGTCCCAGCCCTGGTAGAAGCCGTGCCGCAGCGAGTGCCGGACGTGCGCGGCGTGCACCGCCCACGCCTGGTTGACCTCGTCGGGCCCGTCGTTGCGCGGGATGACGTTGGTCGAGCCGTCGGACAGGCGGATGCCGGTGCCGGCCAGCGTCACCTGCATGACATTGCGGGCGAAGTCGCACGCGGGGTGGTCCAGCCGCTGCTCGGCCGGCGGCAGCCCGCACGCGGCGGTGTAGTCGAACACCCCGAAGTGCGCGGCCGACAGCCGGCCCGCGGCGGCCGCGACGATGCCGCGCAGCCCGATCCGCCCCTCGTGGTCGATGATCGCCTCGGTGGTCTCGATCTGGACCTCGAAGCGCAGGATGCCGCCCGGCAGCCCGAGCGCCTCCTCCAGCCGGTCCAGGTACTCCACGAACAGGGCGACGTGCTCGGCCATCACCACCTTGGGGAAGGTGATGGTGAAGCCGCCGGGCAGCCGGCCGAGGCGGTCGCGCAGCGCGGTGAGGAAGACGTCCAGGGTGCGCATCGAGCGCTCGTGGCCGCCGTCGGCGAACGACTTGACGCGCAGGCCCCAGTAGTGCGGCAGGGTCTTGGCCTCGTAGGCGGCGGCGATGGCCTCCACCACCTGCGCGACGTGGTCGTCCTCCTCGGCGTCGGGGCGCACCCCGTAGCCGTCCTCGAAGTCGACCCGCACGTCCTCCACCGGCTCGGCCGCGAGCTTGGCCGCGACCCGCTCGCGCACCAGGCCGGCGATCTCGGGTTCCAGCCCGAAGGCGGTGCCGAACGAGCCCGCGCCGGGGGTGTGGGTGTTGAGCAGCCGCAGCCCCTCGGCGCCGAAGTCCGAGGGGGTGGAGGGGGAGAAGCGGTCGGCCGGGACGTACACGGTGTGCACCGGCTGGCGGCCCGTCGCGGCGCCCGGGAAGTGCGTGGCGTGCTCGTCGCGGACGGCGGCGATCCGCGCGGACAGGTCGTCGATCGAGGAGACGCTCAGGTTCACCCCGCCATGATCCCCCAAATCCGGCGCGTTCGCGCACCCGTCCCGGATCACGGATCGGCGGCGAGCGCCGCGAGCGCGTCGGTGAACACCCGCGCGGGCGGCTCGACCAGCCCCGCGCCGACCTGCCCGGTCCCGGCCACCCGCCCGGCGATGCCGGTGTCGATCACCGGCAGCACGCCGGTGCGCACCACCCGGGTGACGTCGATCCCGGCCGGGGTGCCGCGGAACGACAGCAGCGGGATGCGCAGCGCCGGGTGCTCGGCGAGGGTGATCTCGTACATCCGGTGGGTGGCGGCGACCGCGTCCGGTACCTCGCCGCCGACGAAGCGGACGATGGCGGGCGCGGCGGCGAGGGCGAACCCGCCCGCCCCGGCCGTCTCGGTGATCGCCGAGTCGCCGATGTCGGGGTTGGCGTCGGCCGGGCCGTAGGAGCCGAGGTACAGGCCGTCGGGGACGCCCGCCGGGCCGGTGAACCAGCGGTCGCCGGTGCCCGACACCTGGATGCCGAAGTCGGTGCCGTTGCGGGCCATCGCGACGACCAGGCTCGCGCCCGGCACGTCCCGGGCGGCGTCGGCGCACGCCTTGGCGGCGGCCATCGCGGCGTTGAGGAAGAAGTGGTCGTTGCCGCCGACGAAGCGCAGCACCTCGGCGGCGTGCGGCCCGCCGGCCAGGTCGGGGGCGAGCTCGCGCAGCAGCAGCGAGGTGGCCGCGCGGTTGCGGTTGTGCAGCTCGTCGCCCATCTGCAGCGCCTGCGCCATGAGCGACAGCAGATCCAGGGGGCCGTGCGCGCGGACGGCGTCGCGCAGCGCCGGGCCGAGCACCGCGTCCATCCAGCGCAGCCGCTCGATCACCTCGGGGCCGTAGGCGCCGTAGCGCAGCACCTTGCCGAGGCCCTCGTTCAGCGAACAGCAGGCGGTGCCGCCGTGCTCCTCGTCGCGGACGACCAGCATCCACATCGACGGGCTCACCACGCCCGCCATCGGGCCCACCGTGTGGTGGTGGTGACAGGGCTCGAAAACGGCGTCGCCGCGGGCCAGGGCCTGCTCGGCGTCCTCGGGAGTGTGCGCCAGGCCTTCCAGCAGCATCGCGCCGATGAGGGCGCCGCGCATGGGGCCGGACGCGCGCTCCCAGGTCAGGGGCGGCCCGGCGTGCAGGAACGCGCCCGGTTCCAGGCTGAGGACCTCCCAGGCCGGGCGGACGTCGACCAGGTGCGGGCGCGCGGACAGCATCCGCCCGACGGCCGTGGCGTTGGCCTCGGCGTGCCCGGCCCGGCCGAGCACCGCGTTCAGCGCGTCCTCGGTACCGGGGGGAGGGGGCCGCCAGTCCACCGTCCGTACCGGGACGGCCTGGTCGGCGAGGGCGTCCGCGAGCACGTCCGCGCCGACGGCGATGACGCGCGGCTCGCGGGCGAGCAGGCCGCCGAGGCGGTCAGCCATCTTCTCCCTCGTCCCCGGACCGGCCCGCGGCGAGGGCCGCCGCGTACCGGGCGGCCTCGGCGTTGGAGGCGAACACCGCCGCGCCCGCCTCGTGCAGCGCCGCGCCCTGCCGGTCCAGGCCCTGCGGGTCGCCGGCGGCGCCGCAGAGCGAGACGACCAGCGCCAGGTCGGGGCGGGCGGCCCGCGCGGCGGCGAGCGCGGGCGCGAGCGAGGCGGCCGGGTCGGGGTCGGCCCCGTACCCGAGGACGACGTCGAGCAGCACCACCCCGCAGCCGGGGTCGGCGGCGGCGTCCGCGAGCGCGGCCAGGCGCAGCGTCGGGTCGATCATCGGGTGGGCGCGGCCCCGGGTGTAAGCGTCGTCGCCGAAGTCGGTCATCCGGTGCCCGTGCCCGCCGGGCACCGCGCCCGCGACCAGCTCGGCCTCGGCGCACAGCGTGCCACCCGCGAACAGGCCGCGCAGCGCGCCGCCGGGCGGCTGCGGGCGGGCCCGGCGCGGCCAGCGCGGCACCGGGCGGCCGAGCCGGCGCAGCGCGGCCGCGGTGGCGCCGGTGAGGTCGTCCGCGCCGGGCAGCGGCAGCGCGAACACCACCGGGGTGTCCAGCCGCCGGGCCGCCTCCCGGATCAGCGCGGCCACCGGCGGCGCCGGCGGCTTGGCCACCACCACGATCAGCTCCGTGGCCGGGTCGGCGTCCAGCGCGGCCAGCGCCGACAGCGTGGACCGGCCGCTGACCTGCGGCGACAGGTCGCGGCCGCCGACGCCGAGGACGGTGCCGACGCCGGTGCCGGCCGCGTCCAGCAGGCACATCACCTGCTGCGCGCCGGTGCCGGAGGCGGCCACGATCCCGACCGGCCCGGGCCGCACCGCGTTGGCGAAGCCGAGGCCCGCGCCGCCGACCACGGCGGTGCCGCAGTCGGGGCCGAGCACGATCAGGCCGCGCGCGGCGGCGGCGTCCTTCAGCGCGATCTCCTGCTCCAGCGGCACGTTGTCGCTGAAGATCATCACGTTCAGGCCGGCGGCCAGCGCGTCCATCGCCTCGGGGAACACGTGCGGCCCCGGCACCGACAGCAGCGCCAGCGAGGCGTCGCCGCGCGCGGCGGCCGCGGCGACGGTGCGCGGCGGCGGCGCCTCGCCGAACCCGCCGTCGTGCGCCTGCGCGCGCTCGTCCAGCAGCTCCGCCAGGGCGTGCCGGGCGTCGTCCAGCGGGCCGTCGCCGCGCAGCGCGACGACGAGGTCGGCGGGCCCGGCGTCCGGCGGGACCGCGAAGCCCATCCGCTCGAACACCGCGCGGTTCAGCGGGGTGCCCATCGCGGCCATGGCGTCGGCGACGTCGGGCCGCCCGGCGATCCGGCGGCTCACCCGCATGAGGGTCACCGAGTCGCGGTAGGCGCCCCGGCGGACCTGCACCAGGTCGGTCACGCCGACGCCCGCCGCCCGGTGGCCGAGCCGAGCGCGAGCACGGCGCGGCAGCCCGCCAGCACGCCCGCGGCCAGGTCGGCGCCGGAGGTGTGGCCGACCGCGAGCAGCCGCCGCACCGCCGGGACGACCGGCTCGTGGCCCGCGACGCCGCGCAGCACGGCCGCGACCTCGGCGCCGGCGCAGCCCGCGGCGGCGCAGTGCAGCAGGGTGGCGGCGAGGGCGGTGGTGCGGGTGCCGGCGTCGGCGGTCACCGCCGCGCCGAGCCAGCCGGCCAGCCAGACGGCGCGCCCGCCGCCGCGCCCGCCCTCGCCCAGGGCGCCGCCCGCGAGGCGCAGCGTGACCAGCAGGCCGGCCAGGATGTCGTCGCCGCTCGGGGTGAGGCCGGGGCCGAGACCGACGATCCGCTCGGCGGCCTCCACGCTCCCGGCCAGGTCGCCGGCGGCGCAGAGCCGGGCCAGCAGCGCCGGATCGGGATGGCCGGCCAGGCCGCCGCCCGTGCCGCCACAGGTGCCGCCGCCCGTGCTGTGCAGGGCCTGCTCCAGCCCGTGCACACCGCGCGCGAACGCGGCCGGGCCGAGTGCGCCGAGCTCGGGCGAGGGGTCCCACCAGCGGCGGATCCGGATCTGCAGCCCCTCGGTCTCCACCCGGCCGTCGCCGATCCAGGCCTCGCCGCCCTCGCGCACCCCACGGAACGGCCGGTCGCGGCACGCGGCGCCGAGCACCACGGCGTTCGGCAGCCGCACCGCGTCGCAGGCGACGACCGCGACGACGCGCGGCTCGGGCCCGCCGTGGCGCTCCAGGTAGACCGCCGCCGGGAACGCCGCGATGACGCGGGCGGGGTGCCGCGGGGCGGCCAGCGCGGGCCGCAGCGCGAGGCTGGCCGCGCCGGCGGTGGCCGAGCGCCCGGCCGGGAGCCGGATCGGGTCGCGCACCAGGGCAGTCACGGATCCTCCCGAGGCCGGTGTCGGCGGCGCCCGGCCTCAGCCTGGACGCTAGACCGGCTCCCGCGGGCCTTCGTATGGAGAAAGGTGCCAAGACTGGTTGTCAGCGTTCGTGTTTGTTGTCAGGGTTGATCATAGGGCGGTAGCGATCGGACCGCCCCGGGCGATGTAACACCCAAAAGGCGAGGTGACCCCTGGCATGAGTTACACACCCGCCGCGGACCCGGGCCCACCGGCCCTCCGGCTCGCGAGCACCGGCACGCTGACCTACGGCCTTTCGGTCGGCGAGGTCCTCGGCGTGTCGACCCTGGACGGAGCGCGGCTGATCGCCGGGCAGGCCGGGCTCGACCGCATCGTGCAGCGGCTGAACGTGATGGAGGTCCCCGACATCCTGGCCTGGGTGAAGCCGCACGAGCTGCTGCTCACCACCGGCTACCCGCTGCGCGGCACCCCCCAGCCGCTGGACGCCCTGGTCGCCGACCTGGACGAGCGCGGCCTGGCCGCCCTCGCCATCAAGCTCGGCCGCTACCTGGAGGCGCCGCCCGCCGAGATGGTCGAGCAGGCCGACCGGCTCGGCTTCCCCCTGATCCTGCTGCCCGACGACGTCGGCTTCGACGACATCTTGAACCAGGTCCTCACCGACATCCTCAACCGGCAGGCCGCCGTGCTCGCCCGCACCGAGGAGGTGCACCGCGCGCTCGTGCAGATCGTGCTGTGCGGCGGCGGGCTGCAGGAGGTCGTGGACGAGGTCGCGCTGCTGCTGGAGGTCGCGGTCGTCGCGCTGGACGGCGACCAGCGGGTGCTCGCCGCCGCCGGGTGCGCCGAGCAGGTGGAGGCGATGCGCGCCTTCGACGCCGCCCGACAGGCCGAGCACGGCCGCGGCCGGCCGGACGGGCGCGGGGAGCGCGCCGGCGACGCCGGGCACCTGGTCGTGCCGGTGGTCGCGGGCGGCTTCGACCACGGCCGCATCATCGCCCACGACCCCGGCGGCGTGCTCGGCCAGGCCGACCTCGGCATCCTGGAGCGCGCCGCGACCGTGGCCGCGCTCGTGGTCACCAAGCAGCAGGCGGTCGCGGCGGTGGAGAGCAAGTACCGCGCCGACTTCCTGCGCGACGTGCTGGCCGGCCGGGCGGGCGACGACGACCGGATCGTCGGGCACTGCGCCGGGTTCGGCTGGGACCTGGACCGGCCGGTGCTGGTCGTGGTCGCCGAACTGGACGGCCGCGCGCGCGGCGGCGACCCGGCGGGCGGCACCCGGGGCCCCGACGAGCGCGCCGCGCAGGAGCGGCTCGCCGCCGCCTGGACCACCGCCGCGCGGCGGCACGACCCGGGCGCCGCGGTGGTCAGCTTCGCGCACGAGGTCGTCGCGGTCCTCGGCGTGCCGGGCGACGACGCCGCGCTGCCCGCCGGGCCGGTGCAGGCGATGATCAAGGAGGCCACCGCGATCTTCGCCGAGCACCACGCGGTGCGCCGCACCTTCTCCACCGGCATCAGCCGCACGGTCGCCGCGCCCCGCGCGCTGCCCGAGGCCTACGAGCAGGCGGTGAAGGCGGTCCGGGTGGGCCGCCAGCTGCACGGCGACGGCGCCCGCGCGCACTTCGACCAGCTCGGCGTCTACCGGCTGCTCAGCCTGGTGTCGGACCCGGCCGAGCTGCACGCCTTCGTCCGCGAGACGCTCGGCGACCTGGCCGGCGACGGCGAGCCGGAGCTGGTGGACCTGCGCCGCACCCTGCAGGTGCTGCTGGAGACCAACCTCAACGTCGCCGAGACCGCGCGCCGGCTGCACTTCCACTACAACACCCTGCGCTACCGGATCGGGAAGCTGGAGCGGATGCTCGGGCCGTTCACCGAGGACGCGCACCTGCGCCTCAACCTCACCCTGGCGCTGCACGTGTTGCGGATGCGGGGCATCTGACCGGATTCGTCCGGTGAGCCGGATCACATGGGGCGCTGAAAAGGGCGAACGGGCTTTGGCAGATGATGCCGATGCCCGCCCAACAGGGTAGATCTACCTTGCCCGCATGGGCGAGGCCGCCTCAGAGGAGCACCCCGCATGGTCATCGGCTGGAAGCTGCACGGCGACGGGAAGACCCCGCCGCCCGGTGAGGTCGTCAGGCCCGACGAGCGGCTGAGCTGGCCGCGCACCGCCGGCATCGGCGCCCAGCACGTCGTGGCGATGTTCGGCGCCACGTTCGTGTTCCCCGTGGTGATGGGGCTGGACCCGAATCTGTCGATCATGATGTCCGGGGTCGCCACCATCCTGTTCCTGCTGCTGGTCGGCGGCCGGGTGCCGAGCTACCTCGGCTCCAGCGCCTCGTTCGTCGGCGCCGCCGCGGCGATGCGCGCGGCGGGCGGCGACAGCGCCACGGTGACCGGCGCCATCCTGGTCGCCGGCCTGGTCCTCGCCGCGATCGGCCTGGTCATCCACTTCCTCGGCGGGCACGTCGTGCAGCGGGTGTTCCCGCCGGTGGTGACGGGCGCGGTCGTCATGCTCATCGGCTTCAACCTCGCGCCGGTCGTCGCCACCGTCTACTGGCCGCAGGACCAGTGGGTGGCGCTCGCCACGCTCTGCTTCGCGGTGCTGTCCGCGGTGCTGCTGCGCGGCTTCTGGGCCCGCGTGTCGATCCTGCTCGCGCTGGTGTTCGGCTTCGGCCTGTCGTGGCTGCTGGACGCCACCGCCGGGAAGGTCACCTCGGTGCTGCCGGGCCAGAACCTGCTGGACGCCGCCGGGAAGGCCTGCGCCAAGGAGGGCCCCTACTGCGTGGCGACCGCGTTCCCGCACGACCGGATCGCCCTGTCTGGCGTCAAGGCCGCCGACTGGTTCGGCTTCCCGAGCCTGCACGCCCCCGACTTCAAGACCTCGGCGATCCTGCTGGCGCTGCCGCCGGTCATCGCGCTGATCGCCGAGAACACCGGGCACGTCAAGGCCGTCGCGGCGATGACCGATGAGGACCTGGACCCGGTGCTCGGCCGCGCCATCGCCGCCGACGGCGTCGGCACCGTCCTCGCCACCGCGGTCGGCGGCTCGCCGACGACCACCTACGCCGAGAACATCGGCGTCATGGCCGCCACCCGCATCTACTCGACCGCCGCCTACTACGTCGCGGCGATCGTGGCGATCGCGTTCGGGCTCTGCCCCAAGTTCGGCGCGCTGGTCGCGGCCACCCCCGGCGGCGTGCTCGGCGGCATCACCGTCGTGCTGTACGGGATGATCGGCCTGCTCGGCGCCAAGATCTGGATCGAGAACCGGGTGGACTTCGCCGACCCGGTCAACCTGGTCCCGGTCGCCGCCGCGATCATCCTGGCCATCGGCAACGTCACCTTGAAGATCACCGACGACTTCCCGCTGCAGGGCATCGCGCTCGGCACCATCGCGGTGCTGCTCGGCTACCACGCGCTGAACGCCGTCGCGGGCGTGCGGCGCGGCCCGGACGGCACCGGCGGCGGCGTGATCGCCCCGTCGGAACGGGAGATCGGCGGCCCCGTCCGCCCGCCGACGACCGGGGACGCCCCCGACTAAGGAGACCGGCCGGTGAAGCCGCCGCCCTTCGGGTACCACGCCCCGCGCAGCCTCGGCGAGGCGCTGGCGGCGCTCGCCGCCGCCCGCGACGGCAAGGTCCTGGCGGGCGGCCAGAGCCTCATCCCGCTGCTCAACATGCGGCTCGCCGCGCCCGCCGAGATCATCGACATCAACCGGGTCGCCGGGCTGGACACCCTGGAGGCCGGCCCGGCGGGCGTGCGCGTCGGCGCGCTGGTCCGGCACGCCCGCGCCGAGCGGTCGGCGGAGGCCGCCCGCGTCCAGCCGCTGCTGCGGCTCGCGCTGCGGCACGTCGCGCACCCCGCCGTGCGCAGCCGGGGCACGGTCGTCGGCAGCCTCGCCCACGCCGACCCCGCCGCCGAGCTGCCCGCCGTCCTCGCGCTGCTCGGCGGCACGGTGGAGGCGGCGTCGGTGCGCGGCCGCCGCACGATCGGCGCCGCTGATTTCTTCGCCGGCCCGCTGGAGTCCGCGCTCGCCCCCGACGAGCTGGCCGTCGCCGCGACGTTCCCGGCGCTGCCGCCCCGCACCGGCGCCGCGTTCGCCGAGATCGCCCGCCGGCACGGCGACTACGCCCTCGCCGGCGTCGCCGCCCTGGTCACCGTGGACGAGGCCGGCCGGCCCGCCGCCGCCCGCGCCGGCTACCTCGGCGTCGCCGCGACCCCGCTCGTGCTGGACCTGGACGTCTCCGGCGGCCGGGCCGCGGCCGCCGCGGACGCGGCCGGGCGCCTCGACCCCGAGACCGACATCCACGCGAGCGCGGAGTACCGCCGCCACCTGGCCGGGGTGCTCACCGAACGCGTCCTGCACGCCGCCGCCGGCGCGGCCAGGGAGAGGGGCACGTGACCGAGCCGACCTACGAGATCGCCCTCACCGTCAACGGCGTGCACCGCACCGCCCGCGCGCCCGCCCGCCGCCTGCTGTCGGACTTCCTGCGCCACGACCTCGGCCTCACCGGCACCCACGTCGGCTGCGAGCACGGCGTGTGCGGCTGCTGCACGATCCTGCTGGACGGCGCGCCCGCCCGCGCCTGCCTCACCTTCGCCGTCACCGCCGGCGGCGCCGAGATCACCACCGTGGAGGGGCTCGCCGCGCCCGACGGGACCCTGTCGCCCGTCCAGCGCGCCTTCCAGGAGTGCCACGCGCTGCAGTGCGGCTTCTGCACCCCCGGCTTCCTCTGCACGGTCACCGCGCTGCTCCGCGAGAACCCGCACCCGTCCGACGAGGAGATCGTCGAGGGCCTGTCGGGCAACCTGTGCCGCTGCACCGGCTACCAGAACATCGTCGCCGCCGTCCGGCGCGCCGCCGGGGAGGACTGATGTTCGGCGAGCCGATCCCGCGCCGCGAGGACCCCCGGCTGCTCACCGGGCAGGGCCGGTTCCTGGACGACCTCGGCCGCGACGCGCTCGCCGCCGCGTTCGTCCGCTCCCCGCACGCGCACGCGCGCATCCTCGACATCGACGTGTCGGCCGCCGTCGACGTGGACGGCCTCGTCGCCATCTACACCTGGGAGGACCTGCCCGGCCGCGTCGGCGACCCGCTGCCGCTGCTCATCCCGCACCCGGCGCTCACCCACGGCCGCACCGGGCGGCCGCTCGCCCGCGAGACCGTCCGCTACGCGGGCGAGCCGGTCGCGATGGTCGTCGCCGCCGACCGGTACCTGGCCGAGGACGCCGCCGGGCTGGTCCGGGTCGAGTACGAGCCGCTGCCCGCCGTCGTCGGCATCGACGCCGCCGCCCGCGCCGAGCACCTGGTGCACGACGACGTCCCCGGCAACGTCGCCGCCGTCCTGGTCCAGGAGACCGGCGACGCCGCCGCCGCGATCGCCGCCGCGCCGCACACGCTGGAGTTCGACCTGGCCATCGAGCGCAGCGCCGCCACCCCGCTGGAGGGGCGCGGCGTGTACGCGCGCTGGGACGCCGCCGACGGCTCGCTGCGCGTCTACTCCTCCACCCAGTCCTCCACCGCCGTGCGCGGCGCGGTCGCCGCCCGGCTCGGCCTGCCCGCCGGGAAGGTGGAGGTGGTCGCGCCCGACGTCGGCGGCGGCTTCGGCGTCAAGATCGTGCACCCGTGGCCGGAGGAGGTCCTGGTGCCGTGGGCGGCGCGGCTGCTGGACCGGCCCGTCAAGTGGGCCGAGGACCGGCGCGAGCACTTCGTCGCCGCCGCGCACGAGCGCGGCCAGCAGCACCACGTGCGGGTCGGGTTCGACGGCGAGGGCCGGGTGCTCGGCCTGGACGTGCGCATCCGGCACGACCACGGCGCCTACACCCCCTACGGCATCATCATCCCGATCGTCACCTCCACCCAGCTGCTCGGCCCCTACAAGATCGGCGCGTACCGGGCCGAGGTGACCAGCCTCTACACCAACACCGTGATCGTCACCCCGTACCGGGGCGCGGGCCGCCCGCAGGGGGTGTTCTGCATGGAGCGGACGATGGACCGCATCGCCCGCCACCTCGGCCGCGACCGCGCCGACGTGCGCGCCGCCAACTTCATCCGGCCGCACGAGTTCCCCTACGACCAGGGCCTGACGTTCCAGGACGGCCGCCCGCTGATCTACGACTCCGGCGACTACCCGGCGCTGCTGCGCGAGCTGAGGAAGCTCATCGGCTGGGATACCTTCGCCGAACTGCGGGCCCGCGACGGCCGCCGGCTCGGCATCGGCCTCGGCTGCTACGTGGAGGGCACCGGCGTCGGCCCCTACGAGGGCGGCCACGTCGAGATCGACACCGCCGGGCGGGTGCACGTCGCGACCGGCCTCACCTCCCAGGGGCAGGGCCACCAGACGGTGTTCGCGCAGATCGCCGCCGCCGAGCTCGGCGTCCCGATCGAGGACGTGCACGTCACCACCGGCGACACCCGCCGGTTCGGGTACGCGGTCGGCACGTTCGCGTCCCGCGCGGCGGTGATGAGCGGCAACGCGATCGCGCTCGCCTGCCGCAAGGTGCGCGCGAAGGCGCTGCGCGTCGCGGGGGAGGCGCTGGAAGCCGATCCCGCCGACCTGGAGATCACCGGCGGGACGGTGCACGTGCGCGGGGACCGGGCGGCGGGCGTGCCGCTGCGCACCGTCGCGGTGCTGTCCAACCCGCTGCGCTACGCCTTCGACGAGCAGTCCGCCGCCGCGACCCAGTTCGCCGGGGGCGGCTCGCTGGACGAGCCGCCGGTGGCGCGCGGCGACGAGCCGGGCCTGGAGGCCCGCGACTACTACTCGCCGGTCCGCTCGACGTTCGCGGCGGGCGCGCACGCGGCGATCGTGGAGGTCGACCCCGACACCGCCGAGGTGCGGATCCTGCGGTACGCGGTGCTGCACGACTGCGGCCGGCTCATCAACCCGCGCATCGTCGAGGGGCAGATCCACGGGGGCGTCGCGCAGGGCATCGCCGGGGCGCTGTACGAGCGGATGGCCTACGACGAGACCGGGCAGCTGCAGAACGCCTCGTTCATGGACTTCCTCATGCCCTACGCGACCGAGATCCCCCGCATCGAGACCGCGCACCTGGAGACGCCGTCGCCGCTGAACCCGCTCGGCGTCAAGGGGGCGGGGGAGGCCGGGGTGATCCCGGTGTCGGCGGTCATCGCGTCCGCGATCGAGGACGCGGAGGGGTTCGTCGTCGACGCCATGCCGCTGTCGCCGGACGAGTTGTTCCGGCTGCGGAGAAGAGACTGATGCCGGCGGGGCTGCTCGGCCGGAATCAGCAGGGAGGGGGACCTCGACCGTGGGGTTGATGCTGGCGGGGCTGCTCGGCCGGAATCAGCAGGGAGGGGGACCTCAACCCTGGGGTTGATGCTGGCGGGGCTGCTCGGGGAGCGGGGGACCTCAACCCCGCCAGCGGGTGAACACTAGTGCGGCCGGTCCGGGCCGGTCCGCGCAACCGGGAATCCTCCCGGTATGGCGGTGCGGGTCAGCCGGCCGCCTCGCCGCCCAGCGACCTGGGGATGTAGTTCTCCACCGCGGCGGGGCGGAAGCCCTGCTCGCGGATCCAGCCGAGGATCATCTGGAACTGCCCGGCGAGGCCCTTGCGGTAGTGCATCAGCACGATGTCGCCCGGCTTGAACCCCTTGCCGCCGTCGCCGCGGGCGAAGCCGTTGAAGCCGACGCCCGGCCCGGAGGTGCCGTTGTAGAACTCGGCCGACCAGAGCAGGATCGACTTGATGCCGCACTCCTTGGCGACCTGGCGGGTCGTCTCGTTGAAGCTGCCGAACGGCGGCCGGAAGATCTGCGGCCGGCGCCCGTACTGCGCGGTGATGGTCTCGGAGGAGTTGCAGATCTCCCTGCGCTGCCCCTCCGGGCCGAGGGTGCGCATGTTGGGGTGGGTGACGGTGTGGTTCTCCATCTGCGACCCGGCGTTGCGCATCGCCCAGAAGTACTGCCCCTCGCCACGGGTGTAGGTGGTGGTGAGGAACGTCAGGATCGGCACCTTCTCCTTGCGGACCAGGTTGACGAACTCGCTGTCGTACTCGTAGCCGTCGTCGATGGTCAGGAAGACGACCTTGTCCTGCGTCTGGATGTTGCTGATGACCGGCGGCAGCCCGTCGGGGGCGGCCTTCGGCGGCGTCCACGTCCCGGGTTTCGGCCGGTCCCACTGCTGGTCGCCCAGCACGGCGCCGAGCTGGGCCGTCATCGACGGCCCCGTGTCCTGCGCCTGCGCGCCGACGAGCGGCCATCCGGCCGCGGCCACCCCGAGCACGCCGGCCACCAGCGTGGCGAGCACGGGCACCTTCCCTCGCATCGGCAGTCGTTCCCCGTTCTGAGATCGTCCAGCGGTTGATCGTTCGTGGTTCCGCATCGGTTGACGCCGTGCGGGCGGGCCGGGTTCGGGCCCCGGCCGGGGATATCTGACCATGATCCGGGCGTTCATGGGGAAGTGCCCAAGGATTGGAATGCATTCGGCATAAAACGCCCTGGTGCGGGGCCCGGGCGTGCCTAAGGTCGAAGTGTGAGGGTCACCGGTTCGGCCAGCGTCGCGGCGCCGCTGCCGCGGGTCTGGGACGCCCTGCGCGACCCGGCGGTGCTGGCCCGCACGATCCCGGGCTGCCGTTCGCTGGAGCCGGCGGGCGAGGACCGCTACACCATGACGGTCGCGGCGGGCGTGGCCTCCGTCAAGGGCACCTACGTGGGCCGGGTCGAGCTCACCGACCCCGACCCGCCGACCTCGTTCGTGCTGCGCGCCCGCGGCCAGGGCGGCGCGGGGATGGTGGACGCCACCGTCCGGGTGCGGCTGTCGGAGGGGCCCGGCGCCACCCGCGTCGACTACGACGCCGACGCCGTGGTCGGCGGGATGATCGGCGGGGTCGGGCAGCGGGTGCTCGGCACCGTCGCCAGGCGGACGGCGGCGGAGTTCTTCGCCGCCGTCGAACGGGACCTGGCCGGGCCCGCCCCGCAGGCCGCGGTCCCGGCCGCCGCGCCGGTCCCGGTTCCGGCCGCGGGCCCCATGGTCGCGGGCGACCGGGCGATGGCCGCGGTCGGCGGCGCCGTCGCGCTCGCCGGCGTGCTCGTCGGATACGCGCTCGGGCGGCGGCGGTGAGGGCGTTCACGGCGGCGGCCGTGCAGTTCGCGCCCGAGCCCCGGCCGGACGTGGCCGCCGCGCTCGCCAGGGCCGCCTCCTGGACGGCCCGCTGCGCCGAGGCGACCGGCGCCGAGCTGATCGTCCTGCCCGAGACCTGCACCACCGGCTTCGATCCGGCGCTCACGGCCGGGGAGCTGTGGGAGATCGTCTCCGAGATCCCCGGGCCGGTCACCGAGCCGCTGCAGGAGACCGCCCGCGAGCACGGCGTGCACGTCTGCCTCGGCACCTACGAGCGCGGCCCCGCGCCGGGCGTGGTGTACAACGCGGCCGTGCTGATCGGGCCCGGCGGCGACGTCCTCGGCGTCTACCGCAAGACGCACCCGTTCCGGGTCGAGGACGTGCGGCACGGCGGCTGGGCGACGCCCGGCACGGACGTGTGCGTCGTCGACACCGGGCTCGGCCGGATCGGCATGGCGATCTGCTTCGACGGCGACTTCCCCGAGCTGTGGCGGGTGCAGGCGGTGCGCGGCGCCGAGGTGGTCTGCCGGCCGTCGGCGCTGCTGCGCTCGGCCGACATCTGGGAGCTGACCTGCCGCGCCCGCGCCTACGACAACCACGTCTACGTGGTGGCCGCCAACGCGGTCGGCGCCGACCCGGCGGGCACCCTCTACTTCGGCAACTCGATGATCGTGACGCCGGTCGCCGAGGTCGTGGCGCGGGCCGCCAGCCACGAGGGCTGGACGGCGGCGCGGCTGGACCCGGCCGCCGCGATGGCGGCGCTGACGCCCGGATCGTCGGTCCCGCACGGCTTCGACCACCTGGCCGAGCGCAACCTGGAGCTGTACCGCCGGCACGCGGCCGAGCTGCTCGGCGAGGCCGCCACCCGCTTCCCGCACTGACCCCCGTCAGGCGTCGCGGGACTCGAACAGCACCACCGCCACGGCCAGCACGACCAGGGTGTAGAGCGTGAAGTAGGCCAGCCCGGTCCAGGGCGCGAGCGTGGTGCCGGTCTGCGTGGGCGCCAGGATCGCGCCGCCGGCGTTGGACGGCAGGTACTTGTTCAGCGTCGCGCCCCACTCGCCGGGCAGGAACCCGCCGACGATGCCGAGCACGAACAGCACCACGAACACCACCACGACCGAGCCCGCGGTGTGCCGCACGATGACGCCGACGCCGAGCGCCATCAGCGCGATCAGCATCAGGTACAGGCCGCCGCCCATCACGGCGCGCAGCACGCCGGGGTCGCCGAGCGAGCCGTCCAGGTCCTTGGACGACAGCAGCAGCTGGCTGAGGAAGAACGACAGGAACGACACGACCTCGCCGGCGACCAGCACCACCGCCGCCAGCACCAGCGCCTTGGCGGCCAGATACTGCGGGCGGCGCGGCACGGCGGTGAGCGCGGTGCGGATCATCCCGGTGGTGTACTCGCCGGTGATCACCAGCACGCCGAGCACGCCGAAGATGACCATGCCGAAGTAGAAGGCGATCTGCATGGGCGAGGTCGGCGCGACCGTGGCGCGGTCCTCGGGCGTCATCTGGTCGTAGGAGGCGGTGAAGGCGAGGGCCCACAGGACCGACAGCCCGATGACGACGACGGCCCCGGCGAGCAGCGTCCAGAACGTGGACTTCACCGTGCGGATCTTGGTCCACTCCGAGGCGAGGACGCTGCCGAACGTGGTGGCCCCGGGCCCGCCGGCGGTGCCGGTAGCGGTGGTGGAGGCGGTCACGCGCCGTCACCGCCCGCCCGGCTGAGGCCCGGCGGCAGCCCCGCCAGGGCGCCCGCGTGGTACTCCACCGAGTCGCCGGTGAGCTGCATGAACGCCTCCTCCAGGGACGGCTGGACGGCGCACAGCTCGTGCAGGCGGATCCCGTGGTCGGCGGCGACGTCCCCGACCTCGGTGGCGGTCGCGCCGTGCACCTGCAGGGTCCGCTCGTCCTCGACGTCGACCCGCCAGGAGCGGCCGGCGAGCAGCGGCCGCAGCCGGGCCGCCTCCGGCGAGCGCACCAGCACGTGGCTGGTGGCGTTGTCGTCGATGAACTCGCGCATGCCGGTGTCGGCGAGGATCCGGCCGCGGCCGATGACGACCAGGTGGTCGGCGGTCACCGCCATCTCCGACATCAGGTGGCTGGAGACGAAGACGGTCCGGCCCTCGGCGGCCAGGTCCTTCATCAGGTTGCGGATCCACAGGATGCCCTCGGGGTCCAGCCCGTTGACCGGCTCGTCGAACATCAGCACGGCCGGGTCGCCGAGCAGCGCCGCCGCGATGCCGAGGCGCTGCCCCATGCCGAGGGAGAAGCCCCGGAACGGCTTGGACGCGACGCTCTCCAGCCCGACCAGGCCGATGACCTCGTCGACCCGCCGCCGCGGGATGGCGTTGCTCTGGGCGAGGCAGCGCAGGTGGTTGTAGGCGCTGCGGCCCGGGTGCACGGCCTTGGCGTCCAGCAGCGCGCCGACCTCGCGCAGCGGCGCGCCGAGGTCGCGGTAGTGCCGGCCGCCCACGGTGACGTCGCCGCCCGAGGGGCGGTCCAGGCCGAGGACCATCCGCATGGTGGTCGACTTGCCGGCGCCGTTCGGCCCGAGGAACCCGGTGACGTGGCCCGGTTCGACGGTGAAGTCGGCGTGGTCGACCGCGGTTTTCTCCCCGTACCGTTTCGTCAGCCCGCGCGCCTGGATCATGACTGTTCGGTACCGAAGGTCCCGAGAGCGGAAACGGCGGCGGCGGGCAGCCGGGGAGAATTTTCACCCCCGATTGCCCGCCGTTGGAGCGCGGCCGCTAGTTCACGGCGAGCAGGTCCACCACGAAGATCAGCGTCTCGCCCGGCTTGATGGCGGGGCTCGGGCTGCGGTCGCCGTAGGCCAGGTGCGCCGGGATGACCAGCTTGCGCCGGCCGCCGACCTTCATGCCCTCGACGCCCATGTCCCAGCCCTTGATGACGCGGCCGCCGCCGAGGGGGAACTGGAAGGCCTGCCCGCGGTTCCAGGAGGCGTCGAACTCCTCGCCGGTGGAGAAGGAGACCCCGACGTAGTGCACCGAGACGGTCGAGCCCTTGACGGCCTCCGCGCCGTCGCCGACCTTGATGTCGGTGATGTCGAGGTAGACGGGCGGTGCGCCCTCGGGGAAGTCGATCTCAGGCTTCTCAAGCGCCATGTGCGGCTCTCCATGCTGGTCGTCACTGGTGTTAGGAACGGCGTTCAGCGTAGCCGCAGGACGAGTCGCCAAAGAACGACGCGCCCGTTGGCAGGTTGCGACGTTTGCGCGCCGCCGCCGCGCCGGTAGGGGTAGGTGCATGCGGCTGCGGATCGGCATCGACACCGGCGGGACGTTCACCGACGTCGTGGCGCTGGACGAGGACACCGGCGCGCTCGCCACCACCAAGACCCCGGCCACCCCCGCCGATCCCGCCGCCGGGTTCGCCGCCGGCCTGGCCAAGGTCCTGGACCTGCTCGGCGCGGCCCCCGGCGACGTCGCGGCGCTCGCGCACGGCACCACCGTGGCCACCAACCGGCTGCTGGAGGACCGCCTGGACGGCCTCGGCCTGGTCACCACCGAGGGCTTCGAGGCCATCCTGGAGATCGCCCGGCAGAGCGTCCCCGACGGCTACGGCAACAGCTATTTCTGGGTGAAGCCGCCGCGGATCGTCCCGGCGCACCGGGTCCGCGCGGTCGGCGGGCGGCTGGACCACACCGGCGCCGAGGTGCGGCCGTTCGACGAGGCCGGCGCCGCCGTGGTGGCCCGCTGGTTCCGCGAACAGGGCGTCGACGCGATCGGCGTGTGCTTCCTGCACTCCTACGCGAACCCCGCGCACGAACTGGCGATGCGCGAGGTGCTGCGGCGCGAGCACCCGGCGGCGGTGGTGTCGCTGTCGTGCGAGGTGCTGCGCGAGTACCGCGAGTACGAGCGGACGGTCACCACGCTCGTCGACGCGGCCGTCAAGCCCGTGGTGAGCCGCTACCTCGCCGCGGTCGCCGAACGGGCGCCCGCGCCGCTGCTGGTGATGGCGAGCAACGGCGGGGTGGTGCCCGCCGCCGAGGCCGTCCGGCGCCCGGTCGGCACCGTCTTGTCGGGCCCGGCGGCGGGGGCGCTCGGCGCCGCGTTCGTCGCCGCGCGCGCCGGGCACCGCGCGGTCGTCACGCTGGACGGCGGCGGCACCTCCACCGACGTGGCGGTGGTGCGCGGCGGCGAACCGGGGCTGACGACCGAGGGCGCGGTCGGCCGGCACCCGGTGCGCGTCCCGATGGTCGACATCGTGACGGTCGGCGCGGGCGGCGGGTCGGTCGCCGCGCCCGCGCCCGGCGGCGGCGTGAAGGTCGGGCCGCGCAGCGCGGGCGCCGACCCCGGCCCGCTCTGCTACGGCCGGGGCGGCACCGAGGTGACGGTGACCGACGCGCACGCCGTCCTCGGCCGCATCCCGCCGCACCTGCTCGGCGGCGAGGTGCCGCTGGACGTGGCCGTCGCGCGGGCGGGCGTCGCGGAGCTGGCCGCCGGGCTCGGCCTGACGCCCGAGCGGGCCGCCGCGGGCGTCCTGGAGATCTCGGCGTGGAACCAGGCGAACGCGATCCGGCAGATCACGGTGCGGCGCGGCCTGGACGTCCGCGACCACCCGCTGGTCGCGTTCGGCGGCTCGGGGCCCCTGCTGGCCTGCCGGCTGCTGGACGTCCTCGGCCTCGGCACCGCCCTCGTCCCGCCCGACCCGGGGAACCTGTCGGCGTTCGGGCTGCTCACCGTCGACGTCCGCGACGACCACGTGCGCACCTGCGTGGACCGCGACCCGGCCGCGGTCGAAGCGGTCTTCGCCGAACTGGAGGAGCAGGCGTCGGCCGCGCTCGCCCGCGCCGGGTTCGGCCCGGCCGAGCGCCGCTTCGCACGCTCGGCCGACCTGCGCTACGCCGGGCAGGCGTTCGAGGTGCGCGTCCCCGCCGACGCCGGCGACGTCGCCGCGCGCTTCCACGACGCCCACGAGGCGCTGTACGGCTACTGCGACCGCGCCGCCCCGGTGGAGTGGGTCAACCTGCGCGTCACCGGCATCGGCCCGATCGCCCGCCCCGAACCGCGCGGGCACCCGCCCGGCGACGGCGATTCGAGCCGCGCCCGCACCGGCACCCGCCGCGTCCACTTCGACGACTGGACCGACGCCGCCCTGTACCGCCGCGAGTCCCTCGCACCGGGCGACGAGGTCGAGGGGCCCGCCGTCATCGAGGAGTACGGCTCGACCCTGCCCCTGCACCCGGGCTTCCGCGCCCGGGTCGACCCCCACGGCAACCTGGTGGTGACGCGCGCATGAGTGACACCGATCCCATCCTGGTGGAGATCGTCGAGGGGACGCTGGCGTCGGTGGAGCGGGAGGTGGAGACCGCGATCGCGCGCACCGCGCGGTCGCCGATGATCCGCGACGCGCACGACTTCCGGGCGGGTGTGCACGACCGGCGGCTGCGCAAGCTGACCGGCCGCTCGTATTCGGCGCTCGTCCAGCCGGTCGTCCGCGACTTCCCGCTGGAGACGATGCGGCCGGGCGACGTGTACTTCCACAACGACGTCTACCTGTCCGAGGGCGGTATCGGGCATCTGCCGGACCTGTGCGTCACCGTGCCGGTGTTCCACGACGGCGAGGTCGTGGCGTTCGTGCAGGCGTTCGGGCACCACGACGACATCGGCGGCGCGGTGCCCGGGTCGATGCCGGGCCATGCGCGCAGCGCGTTCGAGGAGGGGCTGATGGTCCCGCCGATCAAGCTGTGGGACCGGGGCGTGCCGAACGAGGCGGCGCTGCGGATCATGACGCGCAACTCGCGGACGCCCGAGTCGCTCGCCGGCGACCTGGCCGCCGAGTGCGCGGCGTGCCTGATGGGCGCGCGGCGGCTCGGCGAGCTGTTCGCCCGCTACGGCCGCGCGGACGTGGAGGCGTGCTTCGACGCGATCATCGAGCGGACCACCGCGACGTTCCGCCGCGAGCTGCTCGCCCGGATCCCCGACGGGACCTACGTGTGGGAGGACTACGCCGAGCACGACGGCGTGGACCCGCCCCGGCTGCACGCCCAGCGCATCACGCTGACCGTGGACGCCGCCGCCGAGGCGCCGCTGCTCATCGACTTCACCGGCACGTCCCCGCAGGCCAAGGGCCCGATCAACCACGCGGGCGACTACGCCGGCGGGGTGTTCCTGAAGAAGTGGCTGGCGCCGGTGCTGCGGAATCTGGCCGCGACGCCCGAGCGGGCCGCCGAGCTGGACGTCAACGAGGGCGTGGTGCCGCTGATCGAGATGCGGTTCCCGGAGAAGGGCACGCTGCTCACCCCGGTGTTCCCGGCGCCGACCAACGCCCGCACGTTCGTCATCCTGCGGCTGCTCGGCGTCCTCGCCGGCGTGCTGGCCAAGGCGACCGGCGGCCGGATGCCCGCCGACCAGGAGACGATCCGCTACACCGGCGTGTACGGGGAGGACGAGCACGGCCCGTACCTGATGCGCGAGGTCCTCGGCGGCGGCTCGGGCGGCCGCCACTACGCCGACGGCGAGGACACCGTCCACGTGGTGCCCGACTCGCGCAACATCCCGGTCGAGTTCGCCGAGGCGCGCTGGCCGCTGCGGGTCGAGCGGCTCGGCCTCGCGGTGGACTCGGGCGGGCCGGGGGAGCGCCGGGGCGGTCTCGGCTACGACAAGCACATCCGGATGCTGCGCGACGCGCACTACATGTCGATCGCGGACCGGTCGATCCTGTCGTGCTGGGGCGTGAACGGCGGCCGCGCCGGGCGCCCGTTCCGGGTGGAGGTGGACGGCGTGGAGATGGACGGCCTCGTCGACGACCACCCGGTGAAGGCCGGGCAGATCATCCGCATCCGCACCACCGGGGGCGGCGGCTGGGGCGACCCGCTCGCCCGCGACCCGGCGGCCGTGGCGGACGACGTCCGCGACGGCAAGGTCTCCCCGCAGGGCGCCCGCGACGACTACGGCGTCGTGCTCGGCGACCCGGCCGCGACCGCCGCGCTGCGGTCCCGGCTGGCCGCCGAGCGGGGCCCGGCGCCGTTCTTCGACCGCGGCCCCGGCTTCCCCCGCCTGGCGGGCGGCCGGACATCCGCCGACGTGGACGCGCCGGACTGACGGAGGCCGCCGCTACGGTCGGACCCATGACGATCCGCCGTGCCGTGCCGAACATCCGCTCCGAGTCCCTGGAGGAGAGCCGCGACTTCTACGGCCTGCTCGGGTTCGAGGAGGTCATGAACCTGGGCTGGGTGATGACGCTCGCCTCGCCGTCCAACCCGACGGCCCAGGTCTCCTTCATGACCTCCGAGGACCCCGCCGAGCACGCCGACATCAGCGTCGAGGTCGACGACGTGGACGCGGTGCACGCGGCCCTCGCGGCCCGGGGCGCGCAGATCGTGTACTCGCTGCGGGACGAGGAGTGGGGCGTGCGGCGGTTCTTCGTCCGCGACCCGAACGGCCGCGTGATCAACGTGGTGCAGCACCGCTAACCGCGGAGCCGTATGTCGGCGCGTTCGCGGGTGCGGTCGGCGGCGAAGTGGGCCGCCTCGCGCGCGGCCCAGCCGTCCCAGGCGGCGGCGTGGGCGGCGCCGTCGCGGGCGAGCGCGCGGGCGCGCCGGACCGCGCGGGGCGCGTCGATCCAGATCCGCAGCGCGGCCGGCGACCCGCGCCAGGCGGCGCCGACCCCGTCCAGGACGAGGGCGGGCGCGACCGGGATCCGCTCGGCGGGGCCGTAGGCGTCGCGGCGCCAGTCGTAGCGGCGCAGCAGGCCCGGCCGGCCCTGCGCCAGCGGGTCCAGGACGGCGTGCCGCAGCGGCTCCCACCAGGTGAGCGGGTCGGCGTCCCAGGGGACGCGGAAGTCGTCGGAGCCGACCAGCGGGACGTCGCCGAGCGCGGCGGCGAGGGCCCGCGCGAACGTCGACTTGCCCGCGCCGCTCGGCCCGTCCACCGCGACCAGGCGCACCGGCCCGCACGAGGGCGGCAGCGCCGCCACCCGGGCGGCGAGCGCCGGGCGGATGATCGGCGGTACGGGCATACCGGCATACTTCCAGGGAGTCATCCAGGGAAGGAGCGCGGCCATGCCCGGACCGCTCGACGGCGTCGTGGTCGTGGACCTCAGCCGGGTGGTGGCGGGGCCGCAGGCCACGATGACGCTCGCCGACCTCGGCGCGCGCGTCATCAAGGTCGAGCAGCCCGGCACCGGCGACGAGACGCGCGGCTGGGGGCCGCCGTTCGCGGACGGCGTCAGCACCTACTACCTGTCGGTCAACCGCAACAAGGAGTCCGTCGAGCTGGACCTGAAGTCCGCCGCGGGCCGCGACGTGCTGACCCGGCTGGTGGAGCGCGCCGACGTGCTGGTGGAGAACTTCCGGACCGGCGTCATGGACCGGCTCGGCTTCGGCGTCGCGCGGCTGCACGAGCTGAACCCGGCGCTGGTGATCCTGTCGATCACCGGGTTCGGGCACGACGGCCCCGAGGGCGGCCGGCCCGGCTACGACGCGATCGTGCAGGGCGAGGCGGGGATCATGAGCGTGACCGGGCCGCCCGGCACGCCGAGCAAGGTCGGCCTGTCCATCGCCGACATCCTGGCGGCCGGCAACGGCGTCGCCGGCGTGCTCGCCGCCCTGTACGAGCGGACCCGCACCGGGCGCGGGAGCGTCGTGCGGACCTCGCTGCTGGCCTCGGTGGTCGGCGCGCACATGTTCCAGGGCACCCGCTGGACGGTCGCCGGGGACGTCCCCGAGTCGGTCGGCAACGATCACCCGTCCATCGCCCCCTACGGCACCTTCGCCTGCGCCGACGGCGTCCTGCAGATCGGCGTGGCCAACCAGGGCCTGTGGCGCAGGTTCGCGCCGCTGGCCGGCCTGGATCCCGACGACCCCCGCTACGCCACGATCCCCGACCGGGCGTCGCGCCGCGCGGAGCTGACCGCCGAGATCGAGAAGGCGCTGGCCGGCGGCACCCGCGCCGAGTGGCTGGCCCGGCTGGACGCGGCGGGCGTCCCGGCCGGGTCGATCCGCTCGATCGACGAGGTGTACGAATGGGCGCAGACCCGTTCGCAGGGGCTCGTCGTGGAGGTCGACCACCCCGAGCTCGGCCGGATCGAGCTGCCGGGGCCGCCGATCCGGTTCGACGGCGCCCCCGCGCGCGAGCACACCGCGCCGCCGCTGCTCGGCGAGCACACCGCGGCGGTCATGGCCTGGCTGGAGGAGGACGAGTGATGGAGCTGCTCGGCGGCGCGGGACCCGACCAGGCCGCGGCGGTGCGGATCGGCGACCGCGTCCTGTCCCGGGGCGAGCTGCTGCACTGGGCGTCGGCGGTCGCCGCCGAGATCCAGGGCGCCCCGGCCGTCGCGGTGCACGCGACCGCCTCCGCCGAGACCGTCGCGGCGGTGCTCGGCGGGCTGCTGGCCGGGGTGCCGGTGGTGCCGCTGCCGCCCGACTCCGGGCCCGCCGAGCGCGCCCACATCCTCGGCGACTCCGGCGCCCGGCTGCTGCTCGCCGCGCGCGGCGCGTACGAGCCGGGGGAGGAGGACCCGCCGCTCGTCCCGGTGGACGCGCTGCCCCGTGACGGCGCCCTCGCGCACGCCGAGCCGTCCCCGGACGCGACCGCGCTGATCCTCTACACCAGCGGCACGACCGGCCCGCCCAAGGGCGTGCTGATCTCCCGCGCCGCCATCGCCGCCGGCCTCGACGCGCTCGCCGAGGCGTGGGCGTGGACGGCCGCCGACACCGTCGTGCACGGCCTGCCGCTGTTCCACGTGCACGGCCTGGTCCTCGGCGTGCTCGGCCCGCTGCGCGTCGGGTCGCCGCTGGTGCACACCGTCCGCCCGCACCCCGAGGCGTACGCGGCGGCCGGCGGGTCGCTGTACTTCGGCGTCCCCACCGTGTGGTCGCGGATCGCGGCCGACCCCGCCGCCGCCGGGGCGCTGCGCGGCGCCCGGCTGCTGGTGTCGGGCAGCGCGCCGCTGCCGGTGCCGGTGTTCGAGCGGCTGGAGGCGCGGTCGGGGCACCGGCCCATCGAGCGGTACGGGATGACCGAGACCCTGATCACCGTCAGCACCCGCGCGGACGGCGAGCGCCGCCCCGGGCACGTCGGCCTGCCGCTGCCGGGGGTGGAGACGCGCCTGGCCGCCGAGGACGGCGCGCCCGTCGCGCACGACGGCGAGACGCCCGGCGAGCTGCACGTCCGCGCCCCGATGATGTTCGGCGGCTACCTCGGCCGCCCCGACGCCACCGCGGCGGCGTTCACCCCCGACGGCTGGTTCCGCACCGGCGACATCGCGGTGATCGGCCCGGACGGCTGGCACCGCGTCGTCGGCCGCGCCTCCACCGACCTGATCAAGAGCGGCGGCTACCGGATCGGCGCCGGCGAGGTGGAGAACGCGCTGCTGGCGCACCCGGCGGTGCGCGAGGCCGCGGTGGTCGGCACCCCGCACGCCGACCTCGGCGAGCAGGTCACCGCCTACGTGGTCGCGGACGGCGCCGGCGCGGACGAGCTGATCGCCTTCGTCGCCGCGACGCTGTCGGCGCACAAGCGCCCGCGCGAGGTGCGGCTGGTGGAGTCGCTGCCGCGCAACGCCATGGGCAAGGTGGTGAAGTCCAGGCTCGGCTAGCCCGCCAGCCGGATCGTGGTGACCGGCCCCGCCGCCGACACCTGGACGCGGTCGCCGAGCCGGGCCGTCAGGCCGTCCGGCAGCACCGACGCGGGCCGCCCGTCCGGGGCCTGGACCCGGCAGACCAGCGCCGCCCCCTCCGGCCACACCCGCACCGTCGCGCCCCGGCCCGCGGCGCCGAGCCCGGCCGCGACCTCACCGGCGGCGATCACCAGCAGCGCCGCCCGGTTGCCGATCACGCCGTGCCGGGCGGCCTGCGCCGCGACGAACGCGCACACCGCGGCCGGGTCGCCGCGGTACTCCAGGACCGGGACCCCCGCGGGGGGCTCCTCGGCAGCGGCCTCTAACGGTGCCGGCTCCATGCTCGTTGCGGTCCCTTCCTCGACGGAGTTGAATTATCACCGAGAGTGAGCCCGGCCGCACGGTATCCGCGCGGGCGGATCCGGCGCACCCGTGGTGACCAGCGCCGACGCCCCGTCCCGGCGCGTCATGGGACGCCGGCCGTCAGGGCAGCAGCACGGGCAGCAGCGTGCCGACCAGTGCGGCGGCGGCCGACTCCGGGAGCTCGTCGCCCTCGGGCCCTTCGGACACGTACCGCAGAAAGCCCTGCTGGAAACAGGCGCCGAGCAACAGCGCGGCGGCGGCGCCGACATCGGCGCCCGCCGCGACCCGGCCGAGGTCGCGCTCGGCGGCCAGGTAGGACTCGAGCCCGCGCAGCGGCATGTGCGGGCCGGTGCCGAGCTCGCGCATGGCGTCGCGGGTGGCGGCCATCAGCGCGGGCTGGGCCGCCATGGACGCCATCATCGGGAAGGCCCGCTGGTAGAAGCGCAGCGCGCCGTGCACCGTCGCGACCAGGTTGGCCTCCACCGTCGCCGCGCCGGGGACGAGCGTCTCGCCGAACGGCGGCATCCGCTCCTTCAGCACCTGTGCGAGCAGTTCGTTCTTGTCGCGGAAGTTCTTGTACAGCAACGCCTCCGAGCAGCCGGCGGCGCGGGCGATCTCCTTGGTGGTGGCCCGGGCGACGCCCTGGCTCCGCATGATCTCGGCCGCCGCGTCCAGGATCCGCTCGCGCGCGTTCATGTGCCCCCTTGACAGGTGAGTGGATGCTTACCCATCCTAGGGGTGAGTGAACATTTACTCACCCCTACGGGAGGCACCCGATGAAGCTCACCGTCCTCGGCGCCACCGGCGGCACCGGCGTGCAGGTCGTCCAGCGCGCGCTGGACGATGGACACCAGGTCACCGCCATCGTGCGCGACCCCGCCAAGCTCCCCGCCGGCCTGCGCGACCGCGCCGAAGTGGTCACCGCCGACGTCCGGGACGCCGCCGCGCTCACCCCCCACGTGCAGGGCCGCGACGCCGTCATCACCGCGCTCGGGACACGGGAGGGCCGCGCGCCCACCACGATCTGCACCGACGGCGCGCGCGGTCTGATCGAGGCCATGCGCGCGGCCGGGACGTCCCGGCTGCTGCTGGTCAGCGCGAGCGGCCTCGCCGCCGACTCCGGCGACGGCCCGGTCACCCGCTACGTGTTCAAGCCGCTGCTCCAGCGGGTGCTCAAGGAGAACTTCACCGACCTGCGCAGGGCCGAGGAACTGGTGCGCGCCTCCGGCCTGGACTGGACGATCGTCCGCCCGCCCCGCCTGCTGAACGGCCCCGCCAAGGGCGCCTACCGCAGCACGGTCGACCGGAACGTGCGCGGCGGCCGCACCATCCGCCGCGCCGACCTCGCCGCCGCCCTGCTGGACCTGGCGCCCGGCACCGGCAACGTCGGCCACGTCGTCTGCGTGGCCGGCTGAGCGGTCAGAGCACGTCGCGGCGCCGGTGCGCCAGCGACGGCACCAGCGCCCGGACCTTGCCGGTCACCGCCGGATCCAGCTCGGCGACCCGGACGCCCGGGTGCGGGCCGAGGTCGGCCACGACCACGCCCATCGGGTCGATGAGCTGGCTGCGCCCGACCCCGCCGGGCGCGCCGCGCGGCGGCCGGGACCGGTCCGGCGCCTTGTCCACCGCGACCACCCAGGTGGTGTTCTCGATCGCGCGGGCCCGGATCAGCGTGGTCCAGTGCTCCTCCTTGAACACCCCCTGGGCCCAGGCCGCCGGGATCGCCAGGATCTGCGCGCCCCGGTCGACCAGCGCCCGCGCCAGCTCGGGGAACCGCACGTCGTAGCAGGTGACGACGCCGATCCGGGTGCCCGCCAGGTCCAGCACGACCGGCTCGTCACCGGCCGCCACGTCCTCGGACTCGCGGTCGCCGAACGCGTCGAACAGGTGCAGCTTGCGGTAGGAACCGGCCAGCGCGCCGTCCGCCTCGATCCCGACGACGGTGTTGTGCACGCGGCCGTCGCCGGCCGGCTCGAACACCCCGGCGATGACGGCGGTGCGGTGCGTGCGGGCCGCGTCGCGCAGCGCGGTGACGAACGGCCCGTCCAGCGGCTCGGCGAACCGGGCCAGCTCGTTGCCGAACCGCACCTGCGACGCCTCGGGGAAGACCGCGAGATCGGCCTCCGGCGCGCCGGCGAGCGCGTCCAGCATGCGTTGCAGGTTCTCCTGGGGATCGTCGCCGACCTCGATCTGGCACAGGGCTACGCGCATGACCCCATTGTGCACGGGATGACATCTGTCATCACGATCCGCTGACAGCGGCTTCTACCGGGCCGCGCGGCCGGTCGGCACGCTTGAGGGCATGGACGAACCAGCCATCCGGGTCACCGATCTGCACCGCGGCTACGGGGACTTCGAGGCCGTCGCGGGCGTGTCGTTCGAGGTCGGCGCGGGCGAGCTGTTCGCGCTGCTCGGCACCAACGGCGCCGGCAAGACCACCACCCTGGAGACCCTGGAGGGGTTCCAGGCCGCCTCGTCGGGGACCGTCCGGGTCCTCGGCCACGACCCGTACCGCGAGCGCCGCGCCGTCCGCCCGCAGATCGGGATCATGCTCCAGGAGGGCGGCTTCTTCGCCGACCTCACCGTCGCCGAGACCGTCGGCCACTGGCGCGGCTTCACCCGCCGCCCGCGCGGCCGCGACGAGACGCTCGCCCTCGCCGGGCTGGCCGACCGGGCCGGCGTGCGGGTCCGGCAGCTGTCGGGCGGCCAGAAACGCCGCCTGGACCTGGCCCTGGCGCTGCTCGGCCGCCCCCGGGTGCTGTTCCTGGACGAGCCGACCGCCGGCATGGACCCCGAGGCCCGGCACGCCACCTGGCGGATCGTCCGCGACGTCGTCGCGGGCGGCACCACCGTGCTGCTCACCACCCACTACCTGGAGGAGGCCGAGCGGCTGGCGGACCGGCTGGCGATGATGCACCGCGGCCGGATCGCGCTGACCGGCACCGTCGCGGACGTCCTGGCCGGGCACGGCGACCGGATCGTCTTCACGCTGCCCGCCGCCCTGCCGGCCGCCGCCCTGCCGCCCCTGCCCGGCGGCGGCCCGCCCGGCATCACGGTGGACGGCGGCGGCGCCGTCGTCACCTACGCCGTCACCGGTGCGCGGCTGCAGCACGCCCTGCACGCGCTGCTGCGCTGGGCCGACGAACGCGACCTCGCGCTGGAGGGGTTGCAGGCCCGCAGCGCCTCCCTCGAAGACGTCTTCCTGCGCACCGCCGAAGGAGCCGCCCTGTGAACGAGACGACGACCGGGCTGCTGCGCGTCGCCCGCCTGGACCTGACCCTGCTGTGGCGCAACCGCAACGCCCTGTTCACCGCCACCGGCCTGCCGGTCATGTTCGCCGTGCTGCTGGCCCCGATGCGGGGCGAGCAGGCGGAGGGCGTGGACGTCGCCCTGCTGCAGGGCTCGGGCTACCTCGGCTTCTTCCTGGTCTTCGCGGTGTTCATGAACCTGGTGACGGTGTTCACCGCCCGCCGTGAGGACCTCACCCTCAAGCGGCTGCGCGGCACCGCCCTCGCCGACGGCACCATCCTCGGCGGCAGCGTGCTGCTGGCCGCCGTCCTGTACCTGGTCCAGGCGCTCGGACTGCTGGTCGTGCTCGCCGCGTCGTTCGGCGGCCGGACGCCGGCCGACCCGCTGCTGATGCTCACCGGGATGGTCCTCGGCGCCGCGGTGTTCGCGCTGCTGGCGCTCGCGCTGTCGGGGGTCACCCCCACCAGCGAGATGGCCCAGCTCACCGCCGTGCCGATCATGTTCCTGTGCATGATGGGCGCCGGCGTGATGTTCCCCCTGCAGGCCCTGCCGCAGGCCGCGCAGGAGGCCGCCCGGTGGGTGCCGCTCAGCCCGGTCGTGGAGATCGTGCGGACCGGCTACTTCGGCCAGGACCACTTCGCGCACGGCACGCATCCCGAGGTCGGGTTCCTGGGGGGCTGGGCGGCGGTCGCGCGCTCCTTCGCCGTCCTCGCCGTCTGGCTCGGCATCGGGCGCTGGCTCGCCGCCCGCTGGTTCCGCTGGGAACCCCGCCGCGGCTGACCCCGCTACGCTGCGGCAGAACAGGAGGAAACCCACCCATGGACACCGCGACGTCGGCCGAACTGGAGGCCAGGGACGCCCGGCGGCTCAGCAACTACCGCCAGGTGACCTACCGCTCGTTCCTGTTCGCCGGGGCGGGCTTCCTCGGCCCGTGCCTGGCCGCCCTGATCCAGCCCTACAGCGACGGGAGGATCGGCGTGCCGCTGCTGGTCGCCGGCCTGGCCGGGCTGGTGGTGATGGGCTGGTGCTACCACCGGCTCGTCAAGCGGGCCCTCGGCGGCGGCGTGACCCGGCGCGACGTGCTGGCCAGCGGCGCCGTCGCGTTCGCGCTCACCCTGATGATGTTCAGCAACCCGCTGTGGTGCACGGTGCCGCTGGTGTGGTCCTCGGCCCTGGCGCTGTCCCCGATGGACCGGCGCCGGCTCGCCGCGCTCTGCCTCGGCACCTCCGCGGTCGTCACCGCCGTCGGCACCGCCGCCGCCCCGCACTGGGGCGACGGCGGCACCCGGCCCTGGTGGGCCGCGCCCGTGATGTTCGCGATCTACACCGCGGTCAGCGCGTTCGTCATCTACATCAACCGCTACCAGCGGCGCATGTGGGACCTGCACCAGGAGGCGCACGCCGCCCGCGAGGCCCTCGCCCGCGTCGCGGTCACCGAGGAGCGGCTGCGCTTCTCCCGCGACCTGCACGACCTGCTCGGGCACAGCCTGTCGCTGATCGCGGTCAAGAGCGAGCTGGCCATCCGGCTCGCCGAGGCCGACCCCGATCGCGCCCGCGCCGAGATGGCCGACGTGCGCCGCGCCGCCCGCGACGCGCTGCGCGAGGTGCGCGCCGCCGTCCGCGGCTACCGCGCGGTCGAGCTGGACGCCGAGCTCGCCGGGGTGCGCGCCGTCCTGGAGGCCGCCGGGGTGCGCTGCGAGACCGGTCCGCTGCCCGACGGGCTGCCGGCCGAGGCGCGCGCCGTGCTGGCCTGGGTGATCCGCGAGGGCGCCACCAACATCATCAAACACAGCGAGGCCCGCCGCTGCGCGATCACCCTCACCCCCTACGGTGGGGGCGTGGTGCTGGAGATGGACAACGACGGGGTGCGCGGCGCCTCCGCCGACCCCGGGACCGGCCTCGCCGGGCTGACCGAGCGGATCGCCGTGGTCGGCGGCACGCTGACCGCGCGGCGGCACGGCCGCGACGGGTTCCTGCTGCGCGCCACCGTCCCGGTGCCGGACCCGGTGCCCGCCGGGAGCCCCGCGTGATCACCGTCCTGCTCGCCGACGACGAGCGGCTCATCCGCGGCGCGGTCGCCGCGCTGCTCGGCCTGGAGGACGACCTCACCGTCGTCGCCGAGGTCGGCCGCGGCGACGAGGTCGCCGCCGCGGTCGCCGCGCACGACCCCGACGTGGCCGTCCTGGACATCGACATGCCCGGCGCCGACGGCCTCACCGTCGCCGAGCGGCTGCGCGACGCCGGCGCCCGCTGCGCGGTGTGCATGCTGACCAGCCTGGCCCGCCCCGGCTACCTGCGCCGCGCGATGGCCGCCGGGGTCCGCGGCTTCGTCGCCAAGGACGCCCCCACCGAGGAGCTCGCCGCCGCCATCCGCAAGGTGCACGCGGGCGGCCGCTACCTGGACGCCGAGCTGGCCGCCAGCGCGATGGCCGCGGGCGACAACCCCCTCACCGAACGCGAACGCGAGATCCTCCGCCTGATCGGCGCGGGCACCGACACGGCCCGCATCGCGACCCTGCTGCACCTGTCGGAGGGCACCGTGCGCAACTACCTGTCCACCGCGATGGCCAAGCTCGGCGAGTCCAACCGCGTCGCCGCCGTCCGCGCCGCCCGCGAGATGGGCTGGGTCTGATCCGCCCGGTTAGGGTGAGGGTGTGGGAGAGCCGCTGGTACCGCGCATGCAGGGTTTCGGAACGACGATCTTCGCGGAGATGTCCGCACTGGCCACGGCGACCGGGGCCATCAATCTGGGGCAGGGCTTCCCCGACTCCGACGGGCCGCCGGCGATGCTGGAGACCGCCGTCGAGGCGATCCGGGGCGGCCTCAACCAGTACCCGCCCGGCCCTGGCCTGCCCGAGTTGCGCGAGGCCGTCGCCGAGCAGCGGCGCGGCCGGTACGGCCTGTCCTACGACCCGGCCACCGAGGTCTACGTGACCGTGGGCGCGACCGAGGGCATCGCGGCCTCGGTGCTCGCCCTCGCCGGGCCGGGCGACGAGGTCATCGCGTTCGAGCCCACCTACGACTCCTACGCGGCGACCGTCGCGCTGGCGGGCGCGGTGCTGCGGCCCGTCCTGCTGCGCCCGGTGGAGGGCCGCTTCACCTTCGACCCCGACGAGCTGCGTGCCGCCGTCGGCCCCCGGACCCGGCTGATCCTGGTCAACTCCCCGCACAACCCGGCGGGCACCGTGTTCACCCGCGCGGAGCTGGAGACGATCGCGGCGGTCTGCCGTGAGCACGATCTGATCGCCGTCACCGACGAGGTGTACGAGTACCTGACCTTCGACGGCGCCGAGCACGTCCCGCTCGCGACCCTGGAGGGGATGCGCGAGCGGACGGTCACGGTGTCGTCGGTCGGCAAGACCTTCTCGGTCACCGGCTGGAAGACCGGCTGGATCACCGCGCCCGCGCGGTACGTCCGGGCCGTCCAGACGGTGAAGCAGTTCCTCACCTACGCCACCGGCGGTCCCTGGCAGCACGCCACCGCGTACGCGCTGCGCAACGAGCTGCCCTGGGTGGAGGACCTGCGCAAGTCCCTGGAGGGCAAGCGGGACCGGCTGATCACCGGTCTGGAGGCCGCCGGGTTCACCGCCTACCGCCCGCAGGGCACCTACTTCGTGCAGGCCGACATCCGCCCGCTCGGCTTCACCGACGGCATGGCGCTGGCCCGGGAGTTGCCGGCGAAGGCGGGCGTCGTGGCGATCCCGACGCAGGTCTTCTACCAGCGCCCCGAGGCCGGGGCGCACTTCGTCCGGTTCGCCTTCTGCAAGCAGGACGAGGTCATCGACGAGGCGGTGCGGCGGCTGGCGGCGCTGCGCCCCTGAGTGCGGCGGTTCAGGCGCCCGGCGGCGCCTCGGCCGGCTCGGCGGGGGCGGTGGCCGGCGCGTTCAGCTTCTCGACGCGGAGCAGGCCGAGGATGCGGGCGCGCATCCGGTTGCGCATCCACAGCAGGATCGCCACCGCGATGAAGATCGGCAGCAGCCGGGCGAGCTCCGAGTCCCCGAGGCCCGTCAGCGCGACCAGCAGCGAGCCGAGCCCGACCACGGCCAGGGTGGCGCCGGCGAGCGGCAGGGCCTGGCGGCGCGGCGAGCGGGCCAGGACCGTGCGGGCGTAGCCGACCGCGACGGCCCGGACCGCCGGGTCGGCGATCGGCTCCTCGGCGGCCAGGACCTCGGCGCGGGTCTCCTTCGGCAGGGCGCGCCAGGCGGCGCCGGCCGCGCGGCCTTCGGGGACGGACGGCGCGCCGGGACTCGGCTGCATATGGGGCTCCTCCGGCACGTTCTGGGATCTTCCGTGCCGAAGTGTAAACGCAGGGGCCGGGTCGGGATTACCTCACGACAACCAACCCCGACCCCCGACGGGAGGGCCCGGTGGACGAATCCGAGAGACGCTTCACCGCCCTGTACGACGCGCACCACCGGCGCGTGCTGGCGTACGCGCTCACCCACGCCGAGCCGCACACGGCCGAGGACATCGCCAGCGAGACGTTCCTGATCGCCTGGCGCCGCCTGGACGACCTGGGCGACCCGGCGCTGCCCTGGCTGCTCGGCGTCGCCCGCAACCTGCTGCACAAGCAGCGGGACAAGGGCGCGCGGCGGCAGGTGCTGGCGGCGCGGATCGCGGCGCTGAGCGGCCCGGCGGACCAGGCCGCCTGGGACGTCGCCGACCACGTCGTGGCGCGGCACGACGCGCTCGCGGCCGTCGCGGCGCTGTCCGAGCGCGACCTGGAGGTGCTGGCGCTGGTCACCTGGCACGGGCTGGAGCCGCGCGAGGCCGCCCGGGTCGTCGGCTGCTCGGCGGCGGCGTTCTTCGTGCGGCTGCACCGCGCCCGCAAGCGCCTCGCCCGGGCCTTGGAATCCGGCCCGGCCGCCCCCCACCCCACCCTGGTCGCCGAGAAGGCGGCCCGATGACCTTCGGAGCGAAGATGAACCGCACCGACGCGGAGCACGCCTTCCGCGCCCTGAAGCCCGCCGCGCTGGAGCGGACCGCGGACGAGATCCACGGCCGGCGGCGCGACACCGACCTGGCCCGCGCCATGCAGGACACCATGGGGCGCGAGCCCCGGCCGGCCCGCACCCGCTCCCGCCGCCCGATCCTGGTGATCGCGGGCGTCACGGCGGCCGGCGTCGCGGCCGCGGGCGCGGCCGTGCTGACGGCCGGGGACGGTGGCGGGTCCCACCGCGGGCCCGCCACCGTCGCGCAGGCCCCGCTGGACGCCCGGACCTTCCTGCTGACGGCCGCGCACACCGCGGAGAAGGCGCCCCTCACCACCGGCGCCTACTACTACAACCGCGAGCGCGAGCAGGCGCTGATCCGGTTCCTCGGCAAGCGTTCCAGGCGCGCCATGCCGACCGGGAATGCCGAACTGGCGAAGCTGCTGCCGTTCCACGTCGCGTACGTGACCAAGTCGCAGGACTCCTGGAACGCGCGGCGCTCGCCCGGCCTCGCCCGCACCATCGTCGGCATCGACCGGAAGATCACCTTCAGGTCGGCCGCGGACGAGGCCGCCTGGCGCGCGCTCGGCTCGCCGGAGCTGGAGGACTGGTCGGCCAAGCCGCACACCAACAACTACGACTTCCGCGACATCAAGCCGTCCGCGAGCCAGCGCCGCGACGACCCGGGGGAGATCGCCAAGCTGCCCGCCGACGAGAGGAGCCTGACGATCCTGCTGCACCGCTGGCACGACTCCGACGAGAAGGCGGCGAGGGGCCACGACGGCGTCGGGACCGGCATGAGCTACACCGACACGGTGTTCTCCATGGCGCCGAACCTGCTGTCGGGGGCGGCCCGTCCCGGCACCCGCGCCGCGTTCTTCCGCATCCTGGCCGGCGAGCCCGGCATCACCCTGGTCAGGGACACCACCGACCTGCTCGGCCGCCCGGCGGTCGCGCTCGTGCAGAAGGAGGGCAAGAAGCGGGAGCACCGCTACCTCATCGACCCCGCGACCACCCGCTACCTCGGGCACGAGGCGTACATGCCGGAGAAGCCGGACGGCCCGCCGGTGCGCATGCTCGCCTCCGCGATCCAGGCCGAGGGCTGGGTGAGGTCCCTGGGCGCCCGCCCCTGAACCCGGCGGACTTGCCGAACGGCCGGGGCCGCTTGGGCGGATTTCGCCCATGAGACCCTGGCCGTACGGCGGTTACCGTCGCGGGGGAAGGGAGCCGTGCCGTGCCTGATCCGATCGAAGTCCGCAAGATCCCCATCGAGAGCGTGACCGACGCCTCCGGGCTGGCCCGGCTGATCGACGACGGCGTGCTCGAGGCCGACCGGGTGCTGGCCGTGGTCGGCAAGACCGAGGGCAACGGCGGCGTCAACGACTACACCCGGCTGCTGGCCGACCGGGCGTTCCGCGAGGTGCTGCTCGCCAAGGGCACCCGCGGCGCCGCGGAGGTCGCGCGGGTTCCGCTGGTGTGGTCCGGCGGCACCGACGGCGTGCTCAGCCCGCACGCCACCGTCTTCGCCACGCTCGACCCGGCGGACGCGCCGCGCACCGGCGAGCCGCGGCTGTCGGTCGGGGTGGCGATGAGCGACGTCATCAGGCCCGAGGACATCGGCCGCCCGGCGATGGTGGAGACCGTCGCCGCCGGGGTCCGCGAGGCGATGCGGCTCGCCGGCATCGACGACCCCGCCGACGTGCACTACGTGCAGACCAAGACGCCGCTGCTGACGCTGGACACCATCAACGACGCCCGGCGGCGCGGCCATGACGTGGTCACCGAGGACACCCTGGCGTCGATGGACGTCTCCAACTCCACCACCGCCCTCGGCATCGCGGTCGCGCTCGGCGAGATCGAGCCGCCGTCCGCCGAGCGCATCCACCGCGACCTGTCGCTGTACTCCTCGGTCGCCTCCTGCTCGTCGGGGGTGGAGCTGGACCGGGCGCAGATCGTGCTGGTCGGCAACGCGCGCGGCGTCGGCGGCCGGTACCGGGCCGGGCACGGGGTGATGCGCGACGCGCTGGACGCCGACGGGATCTGGGACGCGATCCGCTCGTCCGGCCTGGACCTGCCGGACCGCCCGCACCCGGGCGATCTGGACGGGCGCCTGGTCAACGTCTTCATCAAGTGCGAGGCCGACCCGTCCGGCCGGGTGCGCGGCCGCCGGAACATCATGCTGGACGACTCCGACGTGCACTGGCACCGGCAGATCAAGGCGTGCGTCGGCGGCGTCGCGGCGGCGGTGACCGGCGACCCGGCGGTGTTCGTGTCGGTCGCGGCGGTCCACCAGGGCCCTTCCGGCGGCGGCACCGTCGCCGCGATCAGCGACCTCGGCGGCTGACGAAGCGGCCCGTCCGTAATCACGGTCCGTGTCGGCATAATCGCCCGGTGCGGTCGGCGGAGGCTATAGCCTCGTGCCGTGTCCGGAAAGACCATTCCCCAGCCCCAGTTCCCCGCCGACGAGGGCGGCGCCGACCCGCGGCTGACCGAGGCGCTCGCGGCTTACGCCGCCGGCCGGGCCGGTGAGCACGCCGTGCTGCGGGAGCTGCCCGGAGCGCGGCTGCTGGTGCCGGTCGTCGCGGTGCTCACCGAGGAGGAGCAGGTGGCCCCCGGTGAGCTGCGCCGGGAGAAGTCCAGCGACATGGCGGTGCCGACGCTGACCGGCGCCGACGGCCGCCGCGGCCTGCTCGGCTTCACCTCGGCCGCGGCCATGGCGGCCTGGCGGCCCGACGCCCGCCCGGTCGCGGTGCACGCCGCGCAGGCGTGCCGGGCCGCGCTGGACGAGGGCGCCGACGCGCTGGTGGTGGACGTGGCCGGGCCGGTCCCGTTCGCCGTGGACGGCCTGCGGCTGCACCTGCTCGCCGAGGGCCGCCCGGTGCCGCCGCCGCACGAGGACCCCGAGATGCTCGCCGCGATCGAGGCCGCGTTCGGGGCCGACCCGAGCGTGTCGGGGGTGCGGCTCACCGCGGGCGAGTCCGCCGAGCTCGCCGTCCGGTTCGCGGTCGTGCCCGGGCACGACGAGCGCGCCACCGTCCAGCGGGTGTCGGACCGGCTCGCCGAGCTGCTGCGCGGCCGCATCGTCGGCGGCGTCGAGCTGAACGTGATCCGCCGCTAGCCGGATGCCAGGCGGTAGGGTCGGCGCCGTGGACGCGCCCCCCGACGTTGCCCGTACCTCTCCCTGGTCGCTGAAAGCCGACTGGACCGAGCCGCTGCGGTCACGCCCCGTCCCGGTCCTGATCGGCTGCGCCGCGGTGGCGGCGCTGCTGTGCGGGCGGATCGGCCCGCGCCCCGAGCTGCCCGCCCTGCTGTACCTGGGTGTCGTGTCGGTGCTGCTGACGGCCGTGGACATCGCGCTGCGGCGGCTGCCCGATCCGCTGACGCTGCCGTCCTACGTCATCGGCGCGCTGCTGCTCGGCGCCGCCGTGCCGTTCACCGACGGCGGCGGCGCCCGCTTCACGCACGCGCTGATCGGGATGGCGGCGCTGTGGGCGCTGTTCGCCGTCCAGTGGTTCGCGATGCCGAAGGCGATGGGGTTCGGCGACGTGAAGCTGTCGGGCGTGCTCGGCCTCTACCTCGGCTGGTACGGCGCGTCCGCCTGGATGCTCGGCACGTTCGCGATGTTCGCCACCGGCGGCGTCTTCTCGATCGCGCTGCTGGTCAGCCGCCGCGCCGACCGCAAGGGGTTCATCCCGTTCGGGCCGTTCATGCTGCTCGGCGCCCTGATCGGCGTCTTCCTCCACGCGGGATGAAAACCGGTGGCGCCCGCCGCCTCCGGCGCGGCAGGCTGAGACCATGATCAACGACGCCGATGTGGCCGCCTTCGTCGCCGACGGGTTCGTCAAGCTGCCCGGCGCCTTCGCCGCGGAACTGGCCGAGACGTGCCGGCAGATCCTGTGGCGGGACACCGGATGCGACCCCGAGGACCCCGCGACCTGGACGAACCCGGTCGTCCGGCTCGGCCACTACACCGACGAGCCGTTCCGGCAGGCCGCGAACACCCCCGCCCTGCGCGCCGCCTACGACGCGCTGGCCGGTCCCGGCCGCTGGTATCCGGTCGGCGCCGTCGGCACCTTCCCGGTGCGGTTCCCGAGCGACGACGAACCCGGCGACGACGGCTGGCACATCGACGCCAGCTTCCCCGGTGACGACCCCGCCGACTTCATGTCCTGGCGCGTCAACCTCGACACCAAGGGGCGGCGCCTGCTGCTGCTGTTCCTGTTCTCCGACGTCGGCGAGGACGACGCGCCCACCCGCGTCCGCGTCGGCTCGCACCTGGACGTCGCCCGCATCCTGGAGCCCGAAGGGCCCGCCGGGCTGCCCATGATGGAGGTGTCGCAGCGCGCCGCCGCCGCCACCGAGGACCACCCCGTCGCCCTGGCCACCGGCCGGGCGGGCGACGTCTACCTCTGCCACCCCTTCCTGGTGCACGCCGCGCAGAAGCACCGGGGCAAGGCGCCGCGCTTCATGGCGCAGCCGCCGCTGCACGCCGCCACCGAGACCGGCGACCCCGCCCCCGTGGAGCTGGCGATCCGCCGGGCCCTCGGCGGGTGACGCGCGCCGCGCCGGGCCGTGCCGGTCTCAGGGGCTGGGACCCGTGCGCGGCGGGGCCCGCGAAGTCAATAGGATCGTCCCCATGCTGCGCTGGTTGACCGCGGGGGAATCCCATGGCCCGGCCCTTTCCGCCATCGTGGAGGGCCTTCCGGCCGGCGTGCGCGTGACCTCGGCCGACATCGCCGAGGAACTGCGCCGCCGGCGGCTCGGGCATGGGCGGGGTGCCCGGATGAAGTTCGAGCAGGACAAGGTGACGATCCTCGGCGGGGTCCGGCACGGCGTGACGCTGGGCGGGCCCATCGCGATCGAGGTCGGCAACACCGAGTGGCCCAAGTGGGAGACGGTCATGTCGGCCGACCCCGTGGACCCCGACGTCCTGGCCGCGCAGGCGCGCAACGCGCCGCTGTCGCAGCCGCGGCCCGGCCACGCCGACCTGGTCGGCATGCAGAAGTACGGCTTCGACGACGCCCGGCCGGTGCTGGAGCGCGCGAGCGCCCGCGAGACCGCCGCGCGCGTCGCGCTCGGCACCGTCGCCAAGGCGTTCCTGCGCCAGGCGCTCGGCGTGGAGGTGCTGAGCCACGTCACCGTCCTCGGCGAGATCGAGGCGCCCGAGGGCCTGCTGCCCGGCCCCGGCGACCTGGCCGCCGTGGACGAGAGCCCGGTCCGCTGCTTCGACGCCGCGACCTCCGACGCGATGGTCGCGCACGTCGACGAGCTGAAGAAGGCCGGCGACACCATCGGCGGCGTGGTGGAGGTCCTGGCCTACGGCCTGCCGCCCGGCCTCGGCAGCCACGTGCACTGGGACCGGCGGCTGGACGCCCGCCTCGCCGGCGTCCTCATGGGCATCCAGGCCATCAAGGGCGTGGGGGTCGGCGACGGCTTCGCCACCGCCCGCCGCCCCGGCTCGCGCGCCCACGACGAGATCGACCGCACCGACGAGGGCATCCGCCGCCGCACCAACCGGGCCGGCGGCGTCGAGGGCGGCATGACCACCGGCGAGGTGCTGCGGGTCAGCGCCGCGATGAAGCCGATCTCCACCGTGCCGCGCCGGCTGGACACCATCGACGTCAAGACCGGCGAGCCCGCCAAGGCCATCAACCAGCGCAGCGACGTCACCGCGGTGCCCGCCGCCGGCGTCGTCGCCGAGGCGATGGTCGCGCTGGTGCTGGCCGACGCCGCGCTGGAGAAGTTCGGCGGCGACTCCGCCGAGGAGACCGCCCGCAACCTGCGCGGCTACCTGTCCTGCCTGGAGATCACATGACCCGGCCGCTGGTCGTGCTCATCGGCCCGCCCGGCTCGGGCAAGTCCACCGTCGGCGCCGCCCTCGCCGCCCGGCTCGGCGTCACGCTGCGCGACACCGACGCCGACACCGAGGCCGCCGCGGGCAAGCCCATCGGCGAGATCTTCATCGACGACGGCGAGGAGCGCTTCCGCGAGCTGGAGCGCGCCGCCGTCGCCGCCGCGCTCGCCGGGCACGAGGGCGTCCTCGCCCTCGGCGGCGGCGCGATCCTGGCGCCCGAGACGCAGGAGCTGCTCGCCGGGCACCATGTCGTCTACCTGGAGGTCGGGCTGTCGGAGGCGGTCAAGCGCGTCGGGCTCGCCTCGGCGCGGCCGCTGCTGGTGCTGAACCCGCGCAGCCAGCTGCGCAAGCTCCTGGAGGAGCGGCTGCCGATCTACGAGCGGCTCGCCGCGGTGCGGATCGCCACCGACGGCCGCGAGCCCGAGGAGATCGCCGAGGAGATCGCCGGGGGACTGGCATGACGAGCGTGACCGTCCGCGTCGAGGGCCCCGACCCCTACGACGTGGTGATCGGCACCGGCGTGCTCGGCGCGCTGCCGGCGATGGTCGGCGACCGCGCCCGCACCGTCGCGGTGGTGCACGCCGCCGGCCTGCCCGAGATCGCCCGGCCGGTCGTCGGCGTGCTGGAGCGGGCCGGGCACACCGTGCACGCGCTGCCGGTGCCCGACGGCGAGGCCGCCAAGGACGTCGCGGTGCTGGCGGGCCTGTGGTCGCGGTTCGCCGGGCTCGGCATGACCCGCACCGACGCCGTCGTCGGCGTCGGCGGCGGCGCCACCACCGACCTGGCCGGGTTCGCCGCGGCGTCCTGGCTGCGCGGCGTGCCCGCCGTGCTCGTCCCGACCACGCTGCTGGCCATGGTGGACGCGGCCGTCGGCGGCAAGACCGGCATCAACATCCCCGAGGGCAAGAACCTGGTCGGCGCGTTCCACCCGCCCGCCGGCGTGGTGTGCGACCTGGCCACCCTGGTCACCCTGGAGCGCGACGACTACATCAGCGGCCTCGCCGAGGTGGTCAAGGCCGGCCTCATCGCCGACCCGCGCATCCTGGAGCTGGTCGAGGACGACCCCGAGGGCGCCGCCCGCCCCGACGGCCCGCACACCCGCGAGCTGATCGAGCGCGCGGTGCGGGTCAAGGCCGGCGTCGTCGGCGCCGACCTGAAGGAGGCCGGCCTCCGCGAGATCCTCAACTACGGCCACACCCTCGCGCACGCCATCGAGAAGGCCGAGGAGTACCGGTTCCGGCACGGCCACGCCGTCGCGATCGGCATGGTCTACGCCGCCGAGCTGGCCTGCCTGGCCGGCCGTCTTCCGGAGAAGGAGGTCGACCGGCACCGCGCCGTGCTCACCTCGGTCGGCCTGCCCACCTCCTACGGCGCCGAGGCGTGGCCCGCGCTGCGCGCCGCGATGACCATCGACAAGAAGTCGCGCGGCTCGACCCTGCGCTTCGTCGTGCTGGACGGCATCGCCGAGCCGGGCCGCCTGGAAGGCCCGGACGAGGACCTGCTCGCCGCCGCCTACCGGAAGGTCGCCAAGTGACCGAGCGCGAGCGGCCGCGCGGCGGCTGGACTGAGGAGCGAAGGGGGCTTGCGACCGGAGCGACGAGGGAAGCCGTCGCGCAAGGAAGGCCGCGAGCCGCCGAGCGGAGGCGAGGCAATGAATAGAGTTTTCGTTTTCAACGGGCCCAACCTGCGCCGGCTCGGCACCCGCGAGCCCGACGTGTACGGCTCGACCACCTATGACGACCTCGTCGCGCTCTGCCGCGACACCGGGCACCGGCTCGGCCTCAGCGTGGAGGTCCGCCAGACCGACGACGAGGCGCAGCTGGTGCGCTGGGTGCACGAGGCCGCCGACGAGCGCGTCCCGATCGTGCTGAACCCGGCGGCGTTCACGCACTACTCCTACGCGCTGCGCGACGCGCTCGCCCAGCGCACCGCGCCGCTGGTGGAGGTGCACATCTCCAACCCCGCCGCGCGCGAGGAGTTCCGGCACACCTCGGTGGTGGCGGCCGTCGCCACCGGGACGATCGCCGGGTTCGGGATGATGTCCTACGTGCTGGCGCTGCAGGCGGTCGCCGAGCTGCTGGCCGAGGAGAAGGCCTAGCCCGCTACCCGGCGGCCTGCCGGGTCATCTCCTTCAGCTCGGCCACCACGTCGTCCAGCGGCCTGACGTCGCGGTGCGCGCGGCACAGCACGGTGGCGCCCTCGACCGCGGCGACGATGAGGCGGGCCAGCCGGGCGGCCCGCTCGTCGGGGACGCCGGCGTTGCCGAGGCCGGTCGCCAGGGTGTCCTCCCAGCGGTCGAACGCGGCCGCCGCGGCGGCGGCGAGCTGCGGCGCGTCGTCGTGCGACTCCACGGTGACCGCGACCACCGGGCAGCCCGCCCGGAACTCGCTCTTGATCAGCACGTGCCGCCACCAGCCGACGAAGGCGTCCACGGCCGCCGCGGCGTCCTCGCCCTGGGTGGCGGCCTCGATGCCGGCGTTCAGGAACTCCCCGGCGTAGCGCACCGCCTCCTCGGCGAGCTGCACCTTGCCGCCGGGGAAGTGGTGGTAGATCGAGCCGCGCGGCGCGCCGCTGTGCGCGATCACGTCCCGGAAACCGGTCCCCGAGTACCCGCGCTCGCGGAAGAGATAGGCGGCGCTGCGCACCATGCGTTCCCGGCTGTCGGTCCCCATGACCAGTGATTATGACATTCATCATAGGGTCCGTGGGTTGACTATGACGGACGTCATAGGAAAGCTGCCGTATGACGGTCGTCATAGGAAAGCTGCCGTATGACGGTCGTCATACACACAGGAGGAGCAGCCGTGCCGAACGAGACGAGCACCGCCGGGCTGGAGCAGCTCAAGGAGCTCATCAACATGGGCGCCGCCCAGGGCATCGGCGTCGGCGCCCTGCTCGGCATGACCGCCGAGACCCTGGAGCCGGGCCGGGTGGTGTTCGGGCTGGAGCCGAGCGAGCGGTTCGCCAACCCGCTCGGCACCGTGCACGGCGGCATCCTGTCCACGCTGCTGGACTCGGCGATGAGCTGCGCGGTGCACACCTCGCTGCCCGAGGGCGCCGGGTACACCACGCTGGAGCTGAAGGTGAACTTCGTGCGCGCGGTGCCGCTGGACGGCGGCCGGCTGCTGTGCGAGGGCAAGATCGTGCACGCCGGCCGGCGGGTCGCCACCGCCGAGGGGCGCATCACCGACGCGAACGGCAAGCTGGTCGCGCACGGCACGGCCACCTGCATGGTCTTCCCGCCGGCTACCGGTCAGTAGGGTTTGCGCAGCGACCTTCGGACCTAGGAGACCTGCATGATCGACCTCAAGCGCGACGGCGATGTGTTCGTCCTTCGCTTCGACGCCGGCGAGAACCGCTTCCACCCCGACTTCATCGACGCCGTCGGCGTCGCGCTCGACGAGGTCGAGCGCACCGAGGGCCCGGGCGCGCTGGTCACCGTCGGCACCGGCAAGTTCTACTCCAACGGCCTGGACCTGGAGTGGCTCGGCGCCAACCGGGACCGGTTCGAGGAGTACCTGCGCACGGTGAACGCGCTGTACGCGCGGTTCCTGTCGCTGCCGGTCCCGACCGTCGCGGCGCTCAACGGGCACGCCTTCGCGGGCGGCGCCATGCTCGCCCTCGCCCACGACTTCGCGGTCATGCGCACCGACCGGGGCTACTTCTGCCTGCCCGAGGTCGACCTCGGCATGAGCTTCACGCCCGGCATGAGCGCGCTGATCCAGGCCCGCCTCACCGCGCCGGTCGCGCACGAGGCGATGCTCACCGGCCGCCGCTACACCGCCGCCGAGGCGCAGGCCGCCGGCATCGTGGCGCGCACCGCCGCCGAGGACCAGGTGCTGCCCGCCGCGCTGGAGCTCGCCGCCTCCCTGGCGCCCAAGGACGGCAAGGTCGTCGGCAAGATCCGCACCGACATGTACGCCGGCACCCTCGCCGCGCTGCGCGGTCCCGTCTTCTGAGCAGGACGGGTAAGCAGTAGGTTGCGTACCACTGGAATCTGATTCGGTTTTAGGAAGGGATGCCGGATGCGCATCGGGATGGCCCTCAACTACTCGGGCGGCTTCAAGGAGACCGTCGCCGAGCTGGCCGACTACGAGAAGGCCGGCCTCGACATCGTCTACGTCGCCGAGGCCTACAGCTTCGACGCGGTGAGCCAGATGGGCTACATCGCGGCGAAGACCGAACGGCTGGAGATCGCCTCCGGCATCCTGCCGATCTACTCGCGCACGCCCACCCTGCTGGCGATGACCGCGGCCGGCCTGGACTTCGTCTCCGACGGCCGGTTCACCCTCGGCATCGGCGCGTCCGGCCCGCAGGTGATCGAGGGCTTCCACGGCGTGCCCTACCACGCGCCGCTCGGCCGCACCCGCGAGGTCATCGAGATCTGCCGCAAGGTCTGGAAGCGCGAGCGCCTCCAGCACCAGGGCAGGTACTACAGCATGCCGCTGCCCGAGGGGCAGGGCACCGGCCTCGGCAAGCCGCTGAAGATCATCAACCACCCGGTGCGCGCCGACATCCCGGTGCTGGTCGCCGCGATCGGCCCGAAGAACGTCGAGCTGACCGCCGAGATCGCCAACGGCTGGGAGCCGATCTTCTACCTGCCCGAGAAGGCCGCCGACGTGTGGGGGCCCTCCCTGGCCGCCGGCAAGGCCAAGCGCGACCCCGCCCTCGGCGAGCTCGACGTGGTCGGCCAGGCCGCCCTCGCCATCGGCGACGACGTCCAGGGCTGGCTGGAGTTCGGCCGCCCCATGGCCGCCCTCTACATCGGCGGCATGGGCGCCAAGGGCAAGAACTTCTACAACGACCTCTGCCGCCGCTACGGCTGGGAGAAGGAGGCCGAGGAGATCCAGGACCTCTACCTGGCCGGCAAGAAGGACGAGGCCGCGGCCAAGGTCCCGCAGGAGCTGCTGGAGAAGATGTCGCTCATCGGCACCGAGGGGCACGTCCGCGAGCGCCTGGCCGCGATGAAGGAGTCCGGCGTCACCACGCTGAACGTCACCCCGATCGCCGGCGACCACAAGGGCCGCCTGGCGTTGATCGAGAAGGTCAAGAAGATGGCCGCCGAGGTCTGATCCCCGGCCGCCGTGCGGGCCCGTCTCCGGCCGGAGACGGGCCCGCACGGCTTCTGGAGGGCCGCCGGCGGACCGGGCTCCCGGTCGCCCCGGGACGCCCGTTTCATCCGCATGAACTAGAGTCCGGGCCATGGGGGAGCAGCACATCGAACGGCGCGCGCGCCTCGCCGCGCGGATCGCCGCCGAAGGGGCCGACGCACTGCTGGTGACGCGGCTGGTCAACGTCCGCTACCTGACCGGGCTGGACAGCTCCAACGCCGCCCTGCTGGTGCCCGCGCAGGGGCCGGCGGTGCTGGCCACCGACGCGCGGTACGCCGGCGGCGCCGAGGCCGTCTGCCCGGAGCTGGAGCTGATCGTCGAGCGGGGCACCGCCGGGGCGCTGACCGGCCGTGCGGCGGAGACCGGCCTCACCCGGCTGGGGTTCGAGCCGCACGACCTGACCTTCGAGCGGCACGCCGAGCTCGCCGCGCTGGACGGGCGGCTCACGCTCGTCCCGCTCGGGCAGCAGGTCGAGGCGCTGCGCCTGGTCAAGGACGAGGGCGAGATCGCCGCGCTGGCCCAGGCCTGCGCGATCACCGACCGGGCGTTCGAGGCGGTGCTGCCGCTGCTCGCGCCGGGGATCACCGAGCGCGAGATCGCCGTCGCGCTGGAGCGCCACATGGTCGACCTCGGCGCGCACGGCGTCGCGTTCGACTCGATCGTGGCCGCCGGGCCGAACGGCGCCGTCCCGCACCACCACCCCGGCTCCTACCGGGTCGCCGCCGGCGACCTGGTGACCATGGACTTCGGCGCTCTGTACGACGGCTACCACGCCGACATGACCCGCACCGTCGCCGTCGGCGAGCCCGCCGGCTGGCAGCGCGAGATCTACGAGCTGGTGCGCCGCGCCCAGCAGGCCGCGGTCGAGGCCGCGGTCCCCGGCGCCGAGACCAGGGACGTGGACGCCGCCGCCCGCGACATGATCGCCGCCGCCGGGCACGGCGCGCACTTCCCGCACGGCCTCGGGCACGGCGTCGGCCTGCAGATCCACGAGGCACCGCTCATGGGGTACGACAAGACCGGTAAGCTGATGGATCGAGTTCCGATCACCGCCGAGCCGGGCGTTTACCTGGCCGGGCGGGGCGGGGTCCGCATCGAGGACACCCTCGTGGTCCGTGCAAGCGGGCCGGAACCGCTCACCAAGACGACCAAGGAGCTGCTCGTCCTTTGACGGGCGGCGCCGCGATCAGGAGATCAACGCAGTGGCGACGACGAACGACCTGAAGAACGGCATGACGCTGAACATGGAAGGTCAGCTGTGGACCGTCCTTGAGTTCCAGCATGTCAAGCCCGGCAAGGGCGGCGCGTTCGTCCGCACCAAGCTGAAGAACGTCATGTCCGGCAAGGTCGTCGACAAGACCTTCAACGCCGGCACCAAGGTCGAGGTGGCCAGCGTCGACAAGCGCGACATGCAGTACCTCTACCGCGAGGGCGACGACTTCGTCTTCATGGACACCGAGACCTACGACCAGCCGCACATCCCCGCGGCCGTGGTCGGCGACGTGGCCAACTACCTGCTGCCCGAGCAGACCGCGGTGATCGCCTTCAACAACGAGAACCCGCTGTACGTCGAGCTGCCCGCGGCCGTCGTGCTGGAGATCACCGAGACCGAGCCGGGCCTGCAGGGCGACCGCTCCACCGGCGGCAGCAAGCCCGCCACGCTGGAGACCGGCGCGCAGATCGCGGTCCCGCTGTTCATCACCACCGGCGAGAAGGTCAAGGTCGACACCCGCTCCGGCGAGTACCTCGGCCGCGCCTGATGGCCGCCGCGAGCAGCCGCGCGGCGGCTGGACCGAGGAGCGCAGGGAGCCTGCGACCGGAGCGACGAGGGAAGCCGTCGCGCAAAAAGGGCTGCGAGCAGCCGAGCGGAGCTCGGCAGTGAGTGCACGCACCAAGGCGCGCAAGCTCGCGCTGGACGTCCTGTTCGCGGCCGAGCTGCGCGAGGAGAAGCCGACGGACGTGCTGGCCCAGCGCGGCCGCCCGAACCAGGACGAGCTCGCCGAGCTCGACCACGCCGTGCGGATCATCGAGGGCGTGCAGGCCCACGCCGAGCGCATCGACGAGCTGATCTCCACCTACGCGACCGGCTGGACGCTGGAGCGGATGCCGGTGGTCGACCGCAACATCCTGCGGATGGGCGCCTACGAGCTGCTGTGGGTCGACGACGTCCCCGACGGCGCGGCGGTGAGCGAGGCGGTCAAGCTGGCCACCGAGCTGTCCACCGACGAGTCCCCGCGGTTCGTCAACGGGCTGCTGGCCCGGCTTCAGCAGCTGAAGCCGTCGCTGTCGTTGTAGCGGGCTAGTGTGGGCGGACATGAGTGACAGCGAGGGAGCGGCCGTGACCGCCCAGCGGGGGAAGCGGATCCGGGGCAGCGGCAAGGTGCGCGGTGCGGTCCTGTGGGACGCGCTGCGCACGACCCTGGAGCGCATCGGCGACGGCCCCGGCCCGCGTGACGTGGTGGACGTGGGCGGCGGCACCGGCGGGTTCGCGGTGCCGCTCGCCGGGCTCGGCCACCGGGTGACCGTGGTGGACGCCAGCCCCGACGCGCTCGCCGCGCTGGAGCGCCGCGCCGCCGACGCCGGGGTGGCGGTGCACGCGGTGCAGGGCGACGCGACCGACCTGCCGCACCTGCTCGGCCCGGACGCGGCCGACCTGGTCCTCTGCCACAGCGTGCTGGAGTACGTCGACGACCCGGCGGCCGCGATGGCGGCGATGGCCGGGGTCGTCCGGCCCGGCGGGTCGCTCAGCCTGCTGGCGGCCGGGCAGGTCGGCGCGGTGCTGCACCGCGCCGTCGCCGGCCACTTCGACGAGGCCCGCGCGGTGCTGGCCGGCCCGGGCGCCGGCGAGCAGGAGCGGGTGCCGCGCCGCTACTACACCCGCGAGTCGCTGGCGGCGCTGGTCGCCGGCGCCGGCCTGCACGGCCGCGAGCTGCTCGGCGTGCGGATCTTCGCCGACCTGGTGCCGGCCGGGCTACTGGACGCCGACGCCGACTCGGTGGAGTCGCTGATCGCGCTGGAGACCGCCGCGGCGGTGCACCCGGTCCTGCGCGAGCTGGCCACCCAGCTCCACCTGGTCGCCGACCGGCGGTGAGCCGCAAGCAGCAGTTGCACCGGCCCGGCCCCCAGCCCGGGCCGCCCGCCGACGACACCGGCTGCAGCGTGCTGCACGTCGACATGGACGCCTTCTTCGTCAGCGTCGAGCTGCTGGAGCACCCCGGACTGCGCGGCCGGCCCGTCGTCGTCGGCGGCGCCGGGCCGCGCGGCGTGGTCGCGGCCGCCTCCTACGAGGCCCGCACGTACGGCGTGCACTCGGCGATGCCGATGTCGCGGGCCCGCCGCCTCTGCCCGCACGCGGTGGTGCTGCCGGGGCGGCACGAGCGCTACCGGGAGGTCTCCGCCGCCGTCTTCGAGATCTTCCGGTCGGTCACCCCGCTGGTGGAGCCGCTGTCGCTGGACGAGGCGTTCCTGGACGTGGCGGGCGCGCTGCGCCGCCTCGGCCGGCCCGCCGCGATCGCCGCGCAGATCCGCGCGCAGGTCCGCGAGCAGCAGGGCATCACCTGCTCGGTCGGCGTGGCCGCCACCAAGTTCATCGCCAAGATGGCCTCCACCCGCTGCAAGCCCGACGGGCTGCTGGTCATCCCGGCGGACGGCGTGCTGGACTTCCTGCACCCGCTGCCGGTCGCGACGCTGTGGGGCGTCGGCGAGCGCACCGAGCAGACGCTGGCCCGGCTCGGGCTGCGCACCGTCGGCCAGCTGGCGCGCACGCCGCTGGAGACGCTGCAGCGCGAGCTCGGCACCGCGCTCGGCGCGCACCTGCACGAGCTGGCGTGGGGCCGCGACCCGCGCCGGGTCGTCGCCGAGAGCGTGGACAAGAGCATCGGCGCCGAGGAGACCTTCGACACCGACGTCGCCGACCCCGAGGCGATCCGCCGCGAGCTGCTGCGGCTCGCCGAGCGGGTCGGCGCGCGGCTGCGCGCGAGCGGGAACGCGGGCCGGACGATCAGCGTCAAACTGCGCAGGGCCGACTTCACGACCATCACCCGGGCGCGCACGCTGCGCGAGCCCACCGATCTGGCCAGAGTGATCTATGTCACAGCGTGCGAGCTGTACGAGGGGTCCGGCCTGGAACGGGTACGACTCCGTCTGGTCGGCGTCCGGGTGGAGAACCTGGAGCCGGCCGGCCAGGCCCCCCGGCAACTGGCCCTCGACGAGCCGGAATCCGGCTGGCGCGAGGCCGAGCGCGCGGTGGACCGGGTCGCGCACCGGTTCGGCCCGGGAATGATCCGCCCGGCGGCGCTGGTTCGCAGGGAGGGGTCCGGCGGGCGGGCGACGCCGGGGCCGCAAGAGGAAGATGAAGGGCGGTGAGATGACCGGGAAGTGGTCCGTGGTTGGCCGTTTGCTTTCGCAGGCTTGTCCGGCCTCGTATTCTGGGCATATCACCGTTGAGGTTCCTGTCCTGCATCGGATACCCCGTCGCGGGGCTGTCGTTGGGAGGCGCCGTGCCGCTCTCTGATCACGAGCAGCGCATGCTCGACCAGATCGAGCAGGCGTTGTACGCCGAGGATCCGAAGTTCGCGCACGCGGTCCGCTCCACCAATCCGCAGGTGCACTACAAGCGCCGGATCGTCAAAGCCGCCCTCGGCTTCGTGGTGGGCGTGTGCGCGCTGATGGCGGGTCTGGTGATCAACGCCGGAACGGTCACGATCGCGATCAGCGTGACCGGTTTCCTGTTGATGGTGGCGTGCTGCGTGTGGGCGATCACCAGCTGGAAGCGGATGACCGGGATCGGCGCCGAGGCGTCGGGCCGCGGTCGCGGCCGTTCCGGCCGGTCCGCCAAGGCCGGGCGCACCGGATTCATGGAGCGGATGGAGGAACGCTGGCGCCGCCGCACCGAAGGCGACTGAACCTCCCGGCAGCCCCCTCGGCGGTACACCCCCCTGTGGTCCTGCCCCCCGATGAGCCGTCGGTGTCGAGCGCCCCGTTGCCGGGGCGCTCGACACCGCTTCAGTCGCGGTCGCGGCGGAAGCGTTCGGTGGCCTGCTCGGCCATCGTGCTCAGCCTGCCGACCGCGTCCGTGATCCGCTCGCCGGCCGTCCGGGCCGCGGCCGAGCCGGCGGTCACCGTGGACGGCGGCAGCACCCGGGCCCGCCAGCGCGCCCGCCGCGTCACCCCCGCCGCGAACGCCTCCCGCACCGTGCGCACGTCGGCGCGCAGCCCCTCGGCGGACGGCGGCGTCGCCGCCTGGGCGTAGCGGGCCTGCTCCTCGGCCCGCGCGATCCGCCCGAGCGCGCCCGCCGCCTCCTCGTCCAGCCGGAGCGTCTCGGTGAGGCGCCGTGCCGCCGCGCGCGGCGTGTCGCTCGGCCTCCAGGTCAGGCCGTGGTCGAGCGCGTCCGCCCGCATCTCCCGCCACGCCGCGTGCGCCGCGCCGCCGCCCGCGCCGGCGGGGCCGGCGGGACGGCCGCCGCCGGGCCGGGGCCGCCCCGTCCGCGCCGGGTCCGGCGGCGCCGCGGCCGCCCAGCGCCGCCGCCGCGTCAGCATCCGCGCGGCCATCGGCGCGAGCAGCAGCAGCGCCACCAGCACGCCGCCCGTCAGCCACGCCACGGGCAGGCCGCCGTCCTCCTCCGGTCGCTCCGCCGGGGCGAGCTTGTCGGTCTTGTCTTCCTTGCGGTGGTTCGGCGTGTCACCCGTCGCGCCGCCCTGCGGGTTCGGCGCGGTCGGCTCGGTGGACGGCGTCGTCCGGCCGCCCCGCTCGGGCCGCGCGTCCTCCTCCGGCACCGTGTAAGGCGGCGACGACGCGGTGCCCTGCCCGCCCGCGCCCGACGGCGTCGGTTCGAACCGCACCCACCCGGCGCCCTCGAAGTACAGCTCGGGCCAGGCGTGCGAATCGCGCGAGCGCACCGTCCACTCGCCCGTGCCGGACCGGGTGCCCGCGGTGTAGCCGAGGCCGACCCGCGCCGGGATGCCGAGCAGCCGCGCCATCAGCGCCATCGCCGCCGCGAACTGCTCGCAGTAGCCGCGCTTGGAGTGCAGCAGGAAGTCGGCCAGGTCGCTGCCGTGCCGCGGCGGCGGCGCCGACAGGTCGTAGCGGAAGCCGCCGGTCACGGTGAACCAGCGCTGCAGCGCCACCGCCTGCGCGTGCGCGGTCGTCGCCCCCTCGGTGATCTTCACGGCGAGGTCGCGGACCGCCGTCGGCACGTTGTGCGGCACCGCGGTGTAGCGGGCGACGATGTCGCCCGGGTACGCGCCGGACGCCTCCAGCTGCGCCGCGGTCGGCGCGGCCCGCACGCTCTGCACGGTGTAGCTCCGGCCGGCCGCCGATCCCTTCAGCGAGTAGATCATCAGCGACGGCGGGTGCACCCGCCAGTCGCCCTTGATCGTCACCCTGGCCGGCGCGTAGGGCACCGGCAGGAAGTCCATCCGGGCGACCTGCGGCCGCACCGCGATCCGGGTGGTCACCCGGCGCGACGCCGCGGTGCTCAGCCCGGGCGGCGCCGGGAGCGGGTCGCCGGTCAGCTGGTCCTTGCCGGAGCTCTGCATCCGGTTGAACGTCCAGCGGTCGTCGTCGAACTTGTCCAGCGCGTACAGCCGCAGGTAGTCGGGGGCGGGGTCGTCGGTGCGGTAGGTCAGCACCACCGCGTCGTCCTGCCGGGTCAGCTGCCGCTTCAGGCTGACCAGCGGGTCGGGGGTGGTGACGGTCTGCGAGCCGCCCCGGCCGCCGCCGAGGCCGAACATGCCGCGCGGCTGGACGCCGGGCACCGCGCTCGGCAGCAGCAGCGCGATCGCCACCGCGCCGAGCCCGATCCGCCGCCCGCTCGCGCTCAGCCCGCTGGAGTCGGGGCGGGTCCGGTCGCCGGACGCGGCCCGCGGCGCCGCGCCCGCCATCGGCACCTCCTCCGACCAGCGCGGCGTGAACACCACCCGGCCCCAGCCGCCGACCTGGTCGCGCGCGTCGGCCATCAGCAGCGCCAGGTACGCGGCGGCGCCGGCGCCGAACACCAGCCAGTTGACGCTGTCCTGGCGCACCGCCGCCGGGACGCTGTACATCGCCAGCAGCGGCAGCCCGGCGGGCGCCGCGCGCCGCAGCCGCACCGCGAGCAGGTCCACGATGACGGCCACCAGCCCGATCCCGGCGGCGGCGAGCAGCCGGATGCCCCGCGTCAGCGGGACCGGCGCGGCGTACCGGTTGGCGGCCTGCCAGCCGTCGCCGGCCAGCTCGCCGAGCCGGTGCAGCGAGCCGGGCGTCGGCACGACGCCGAGCAGCGCCTCGCCGCGGCCGTACACCAGCGTCAGGTAGAGCAGCAGCGCGGCCAGGCCGCCCAGCGCGTTGACCACCGCGGGCAGCCGGAAGCGGCGGACGAGCAGCCCCCCGGCGGCGACCGCCAGCACCGCGCCGAACCCGGACCAGAACCAGGCCCGCCCGCTGAACAGCGGGTACAGGCCCGCCGAGCCGGCCAGCGTGGCCAGCGCCGCCATGACCGTGATCCGGATCCTCATGCGCCGCCCCTGGCGAAGTCCTCGGTGGCCTGGTCGGCCAGGGCCCACGCCCCGGCCAGGTCGGCGGCCGAGCGGACGGTCAGCACCCGCCACCCGGCGGCCCGCAGCAGCCGCGCCCGCCGCGCCGCGGCGCCGTCCGGCCCGGCGCCCTCCGGCCCGGTGTCCACCAGCACGGCGACATAGGTCGCGGTGCCGCGCCGGGCGGCGGCGACCGTCCGCGCCTCGGCGTCGTCCAGCGCGCCGAACACCGCCACCACCAGCCCGTCGCCGTCGCGGGCCGGGCCCGCCGCGCCGCGCAGCGCGGCCAGGCCCGGCGTCAGCGACCGCGCGGAGGTGGTGCGCGCGACCGCCAGCGCGTCCAGCAGCAGCCCCTCGGCGGTCCCGGCGGCGCGGGACTGCGCCGACACCGCCTCGCCGGCGTCGGTCACGAACCGCAGGCCCATCCCGGCCCGGCCGAGGTGCACCCCGATCGAGGCGGCCACCGACACCGCCTGCTCGAAAGACGACCCGGGCCCCTCGCCCGGGTGCGCGAGGCGGCGGGTGTCCAGGAACAGCGTCCCGCTGCTCTGCCAGTGCTGCTCCTCGCGCCGCACCATCAGCTCGCCGCGCCGCGCGGTCGAGCGCCAGTGCACCCGCCGCAGGTCGTCGCCGTGCCGGTACTCGCGCGGCGCGATGTCGTCCTCGCCCGCGCTGGCCACGGTGCGCGCCACGCTGTCGCCGCCGCCGGTCCAGGCGCCGGTGAGCCGGCCCGGCGGCAGCGCCACGATCACCGGCGTCACCGTCAGGGTGTCGGCGAGGCTGAACGAGCGCACCAGCTCCACCATCCCGAACGGGTCGGCCAGCCGCACCACCAGCGGCCCGACCCGGAACCGGCCGCGCACGTCCGAGCGGATCCGGTAGCTGAGCTGGCGCGACCCGCGCGGCTCGACCCGGTCCAGCACGAACCGGGCCCGGCCGCCGAGGGTGTAGGGCACCTGGTCCTCCACCATCAGCAGCCCGCTCGGCATCCGCGACACGTTCTCCAGCCGCAGGTCGACGCGGGCCTCGTGGCCGGCCGGCAGCCGGGACGGCTCCAGCCGCCGCGCGCACGCGAGCCGGTAGCGGGTCCGCGACACCGCCAGGGTGCACAGCAGCGGCAGCACCAGGATCAGCACCCCGGCCCGCAGCAGGTCGCGCTCGCCGAGGACGAAGGCGCACACGATGGCGGTGGCCCCCGCCGCCACGAACGACCGGCCCCGGGTGGTCAGGCCCGCCAGCGCTCTTCTCACGTCCGGTGCGTCACTTCCTGGGCGAGGGCACGGGCAGCCGGTTCACCAGCTCGGCGACCACGTGCTCGGGGCGGCGCCGCTCCACCTGCGCCTCGGCCGTCGGCAGCAGGCGGTGGGCGAGGACGGGGACGGCCAGCTCCTGCAGGTCGTCGGGGAGCACGTAGTCGCGGTCGTCCAGCGCCGCGTAGGCGCGGGCGGCGCGCACCAGGTGCAGGGTGGCCCGGGGGGAGGCGCCGAGGCGCAGCTCGGGGTGCTTGCGGGTGGCCGAGACCAGCTCGATCGCGTACTGGCGGACGGCGGGCGCCACGTGCTGGTGCCGCACCACCTCGATGAGGTCGCGGATGTCGCCGGCGTCCGCGACCGGCCGCAGCCGGTCCAGCGGGGACGACTGCCCGTGGGTGTCGAGCATCTCCAGCTCGGCGGCCGGGTCGGGGTAGCCCATCGACAGCCGCGCGGTGAACCGGTCGCGCTGCGCCTCGGGCAGGGGATAGGTCCCCTCCATCTCCACCGGGTTCTGGGTGGCCACGACCATGAACGGCCGCTCCAGCAGGTAGGTGGCGCCGTCCACGGTGACCTGGCGCTCCTCCATGCACTCCAGCAGCGCCGACTGCGTCTTGGGGGAGGCGCGGTTGATCTCGTCGCCGACCACGATGTTGGCGAAGACCGGGCCCGGCTTGAACTCGAACTCGCGCAGCTCCTGGTTGTAGGCGCTGACGCCGGTGATGTCGCTCGGCAGCAGGTCGGGGGTGAACTGCACCCGCCGCATCGAGCAGTCGATGGACCGCGCCAGCGCCTTGGCCAGCATCGTCTTGCCGACGCCGGGCACGTCCTCGATCAGCAGGTGCCCTTCGGCCAGCAGCACGGCGAGCGCCAGCCGCACCACGCGCGGTTTGCCCTCGATGACCGACTCGACCGCCTCGCGGATCCGGTCGGCGACCCGGACGACCTCGGCGAGCCCGGCGGGCCGGCCGGCGGCGCCCCCGTTGCGGCCGGGCCCGCGCGGCGCGGGGGGTCCGGTCTCCATGAACGGCTCGCCGCCGCCGTGCGTGCCTACTGCCACCAGCAACCCTCCTCAGCCGTCCGGCCCGCGGCCGCGCCGCCGGCCGGGCCGGCGCGGCCCGGTCCCGCTGTGCGCGCCCATCCCATCGACAGTACGTCGTCGGGCCGACCGTCGTGATGTTCATATGGAACGGGTGCCCATTGTGCTCCACCTCGGGGCCCCGGACGGCCCGGCGGCCCGCCACCGCGCCCCACCGGAGGGCCGCCGGGACCCCTTCCGGGCGGCCGCCGGCGCGCCCCGGCCGGGCCGGTTCCGCCGCCCGCCGCCGTCGGCGATCACGGCCCGCGGCGGGGGGCCCGCGCCGCCCCATTCCGCTCCACCCCATCTGACCTGCGAAAACATAAACGATCTCGTGGGGTGAACGAGGTTTTCCTGGTTGACGGTGGGGAAGAGTGGAGTAGAGTGGGGCGCCGTGGGGAGCGGTAGAGCCCCACGTGGCGCGGGAGGTGGGTCATGTGTTCCTCGGCACCCATAACCCGCGCCTCGACGACAAGGGACGACTGTTCCTGCCGGCGAAGTATCGCGAGGAGCTGTCGGGGGGCTTGGTGATCACGAAGGGCCAGGAACGCTGCCTGTACGTCTTCCCCATGGCGGAGTTCCAGCGCATCACCGAGGCTCTGCGCACGGCACCGGTCACCGAGCGGGCCGTCCGCGCCTACAGCCGCGTCTTCTTCGCCTCGGCGTCCGACGAGGTCCCCGACAAGCAGGGCCGTGTCACCATCCCGCAGCCGCTCCGCGCCTACGCGGGACTGCAGCGCGACTGCACGGTCATCGGGGCCAACACGCGCTTGGAGATCTGGGACGCGCGGGCCTGGGAGGCCTACCTCGAGCAGGAGGAGCAGGCCTTCGCCGACGTCTCCGAGGAGGTGTTGCCCGGGATCCTCTGAGACACGACCCGCCGGTCGCACGACCGGTGACGGCCCACGTTCGGCCAGGTCTCCAGCCGCTCTCCGAGCCAGCTGGCGCAGCTTCCCCGGTGCCAGACGGCGAACCCCCCGCGTGTCACACGCGGTGCACTTCCTCAGGGCAGCGGATGGGGACCTGGCCGGGCGAGGCCGCCGGACGCGCCGGGGGCGCGCGCGAGTCCGGCGATGCCACACAGTCCGCGAGCGAGGTGGCAGCACAAGGGGGTGAACCATGACCGTGGGCGACCACACCGAACACGCTGGTCCGCACGCCGGCCATGTGCCGGTCATGCTGGACCGCGTCCTGGAACTTCTGGCCCCCGCGGTGAGCCGGGTGACCGGCCGCGCGCCGGTCTATCTCGACGGCACCCTCGGCATGGGCGGCCACGCCGAGGCGATGCTGACGGCGCACCCCGGGCTGCACCTGATCGGCCTGGACCGCGACACCACCGCGCTGGAGCGCTCCGGCCGCCGCCTGGCCCCCTTCGGCGACCGCGTCACGCTGGTGCACGCGGTCTACCACGAGGTCGGCGAGGTGCTGGCGCGGCTCGGCGTGGCGCACGTCGACGCCGCCCTGTTCGACCTCGGCGTCTCCTCCCCGCAGCTGGACGAGGCCGACCGCGGCTTCGCCTACTCCTACGACGCCCCGCTCGACATGCGGATGGACCGGACCCAGCGGCTGACCGCCGCCGAGGTGGTCAACGGCTACCCGCCCGCCGAGCTGGTGCGGATCCTGCGCGAGTACGGCGAGGAGCGGTTCGCCCAGCGGATCACCGCCGCGATCGTGCGCGAGCGCGAGCGGGCCCCGCTGGACTCCACCCGGCGCCTGGCCGAGCTGGTGCGCACCGCGATCCCGGCCGCGACCCGCCGCACCGGCGGCAACCCGGCCAAGCGCACCTTCCAGGCGCTGCGCATCGAGGTCAACGGCGAGCTGGACAGCTGGCGGCGGGCACTGCCCGCGGCCCTGCGCGCGCTGCCGGTCGGCGGCCGCCTGGCGGTGCTGTCCTACCACTCGCTGGAAGACCGCATCACCAAGCAGGTCCTGGCCGCCGATGCGGCCGACCGCACTCCGCCGGACCTGCCGGTTCCGCTTCCCGAGCACGCGCCGCGGCTGCGGCTGCTGACGCGCGGGGCCGAACTGCCGGACGAGGACGAGACCGCGACCAACCCACGGGCCGGTTCGGTGCGGCTGCGCGCCGCCGAGCGGGTCCGGGAGGCACTATGACGACGGCGAAGACGCCGGGGTCCCGGGCCGAGGGCAGGGACGCCGAGGACCGGCCGGGGCGGCGCGCGGCCGTCCGCACGGCGCCGGCCAAGGCCGGGAAGCAGACCGCGAAGCCGAAGAAACCGGCCGCCAGGAAGGCGCCCGCGGGGAAAGCGGCCGCGGTGAGGGCGCCCGCGAAGGCACCGGCCGAACCGGTCAAGAAGGCACCGGCCAAGAAGGCGCCGCCCAAGAAGGCACCGGCCAGGAAGCCGGCGGCCAAGCGGCCGCCCGCCAAGAAGCCGGCGGCCCGGCCGAAGCCGGCCGGGCGGACGTCCCGGGCCGCGGCGCCGGCCCGCACGTTACGCCATCCGGCGGCGCCGCGGGCGCCGTTCGTGCTGCTCATCGTCGGGCTGCTCGGCGGGGCGCTGATCAGCCTGCTGTTCCTCAACACCGTCCTCGCCGAGGACGCCTTCGAGCTCTCCCGGCTGCAGCAGAACAACAAGCTGCTCGCCCAGCGCAAGCAGGGGCTGCAGGAGGAGATCGCCCGCGAGGAGGCCCCGGGCAACCTGGACCGCAAGGCCCGCGCCCTCGGCATGCGCAAGTCCGAGCAGCTCGCCTACTGGAACGGCCCGATGGGGCGCCCGATCAACGGCCCGGTGCGGCCGGTGCCGAACGCCGCCGCCGCGTCCGCGGGCGCGGCGGGCGTGCTCGGCATCCCCGGCGCCGTGATCCCCGGCGACGGCATCCCGACCGCGCCCGGCGGCCGCACGGCGGCGCCGGGCGCCGGGACGGGGGCCGGGAAGCCGTGAGCGGGGAGGCACCGTGACCAAGCGGCCGGCGGGACCGCCGGGCGGCCGCGGTCCGCAGGGGCGAGGCCCCCGCAGCGCGGCGGGCCGCGACGACAAGAACGGCCCGGGCGCGGCGCGCGCGTCCGGGCGTCATACGGGCAATCCTTCCCGGTCGCCGGGCGGCAGCGCCGCCCGGCGACCGGCGCCTAAGGGCAAGGGGACGGTGCCGGCGCGCACCGGCGGCCCGGCCAAGCAGCCCGCCGCCAAGAGGCCCGAGGGCAAGGAGGCCGGCCGCGCCGCCCGCCCCGCGCCGCGCCGGCCCCGCTCCGGCCCGCCGCGCCGGCCGCGCCCGCGCATCCCGTTCCGGCGCCGCGACCCGATGAAGCGGCTGAACGTCGGGCTGCTGGTGGTGGCGTTCGTGCTGTCGCTGTTCGCCGGGCGCCTGGTGCAGCTGCAGACGATCGAGTCGGGCAGGTACACCGAGCTGGCCCGCAAGCAGCGGCTGCAGCCGTTCAAGCTGCCCGCGGTGCGCGGCGACATCACCGACGCGCAGGGCAACGCGCTCGCCATGACGGTGGAGGCCCGCGGCGTCTTCGCCGACCCCGGGCTGATCAAGCCGGAGAAGCGGCAGGCGATCGTCAACGCGCTGACGCCGATGCTCGGCCTGGACCCGAACGTCATCATGCGCGCCATCAGCAAGCCCAAGAGCCGCTTCGAGTACCTGGCGCACGGCGTGCGGCCCGACCAGGCCCGGCTCATCGCGGGCCTGAAGTTCCCCGGCATCGGCTCGCGGACCGAGTACCGCCGCGAGTACCCCAACGACTCGCTGGCCGCCGGCGTCGTCGGCTTCGTCAACGCCGCCGGGGAGGGCGCCGCCGGGCTGGAGAGCTCGATGAACGCCCAGCTCGCGGGCCGGGACGGCTGGCAGCGGGTGGAGATCAGCCCCGACGGCCAGCACATCCCGATGGGCGAGGACCAGAAGAAGCCGCCGGTGCCCGGCCGCGGCCTGCGCCTCACGCTGCTGCGCGACATCCAGTTCAAGGCCCAGCAGGCGATCGAGAAGCAGGTGAAGGCGTCCGGGGCGCGCAGCGGCAGCGTCGTGGTGATGGACCCGCGCACCGGGCAGCTGCTCGCGCTGGCCACCGCGCCCGGCTTCGACCCGAACCAGTACGGCAAGTCCGACCCGCGCACCTGGCGCAGCCCGATCGTGCAGGAGGCCTACGAGCCGGGCAGCACCGGCAAGGTCATCACGGCCGCCGCGGTGATGGAGAAGGGCGGCGTCCGCCCCGACACGCCGTTCCTGGTCAAGGACCGCATCACCCGCGGGCCGCGGACCTTCCACGACTCGCACCCGCACACCCCCGAGAAGCTGACGTTCGCCGGTGTGCTGGCCCGGTCCAGTAACGTCGGCACCATCATGGCCAGCGAACGCATCTCCCCGGAGACGCTGTACCAGTTCCTGCGCGCCTTCGGGTTCGGCGAGAAGCTGAACCTCGGCCTGCCCGCCGAGACCGCGGGCCTGCTGCGGCCGCCGGACCAGTGGTCGGGCACCGACCGCTACCCGATCGCGTTCGGGCAGACGGTGGCGGTGAACGCGGTGCAGATGGCCAGCGTCTACGCCACCATCGCCAACGGCGGGGTGCGGGTCGCGCCCAACCTCATCGCGGGCAGCACCGGCGAGGACGGCGCGTTCACGCCGAACCCCGCCCCCGAGCGCCGGCAGGTGATCAGCGCCGAGACCGCCCGGCAGATCCGCGACATGCTGGAGGGCGTGATCAGCAAGGAGGGCACCGCGCCCGCCGCGCAGATCGAGGGCTACCGGGTGGCCGGCAAGACCGGCACCGCCGAGATCCCCAACCCCGAGTGCGGCTGCTACCGGGGCGGCGGCTTCACCGCCTCGTTCGCCGGGTTCGCCCCGGCCGACGACCCGCAGCTGGTCGTGCAGGTCGTCCTGCAGCACCCCACCAAGGGAGGCCACCTGGGCGGCGAGGTCGCCGCGCCGGTCTTCAAGGACGTGATGACCGCCGCCCTGGCCGCCCGCAAGATCCCGCCGACCGGGAGCAGACGGCCGACCGTCCAGATCTACGCGCGGGACTGACCGTAACGAGTAACCTACTCCGCCGTGAGTTCCGCTTCTCCATCCCGACGACCGATTCCGGAAAGAAACACCATGCGCCCGACGACGAACCAGGCCCGGCCGCTGCCCGGGCTAGCGGCGCTGCTCGGCGCCGACCCCGAAGGACTCTCCGGCGTGGCGGTCACCGGGATCACCCATGACTCGCGCGCGGTGCGCGAGGGCGACCTGTACGCGGCGCTGCCCGGCGCGCGGGCGCACGGCGCCGAGTTCGCGCCGCAGGCCGCGCGGGCCGGCGCCGCGGCGGTCCTCACCGACGAGGCCGGCCGGGAGCGGGCCGCGGCGACGGGCCTGCCGGTGCTGGTGGTCCCCGACGTGCGGCGCCGGCTCGGCGCGGCGGCCTCGTGGGTCTACGGGGACCCGGTCACCGACCTGACGCTGGTCGGGGTGACCGGCACCAGCGGCAAGACCACCACCGTCTACCTGCTGGAGGCCGGGCTGCGCGCCGCCGGGGTGGAGACCGGGGTGATCGGCACGGTGGAGATGCGCATCGGCGACCGGCGGGTGCCGAGCTCGCTCACCACGCCCGAGGCGACCGACCTGCACGCGCTGTTCGCGATGATGCGCGAGCAGGGCGTCGGCGCGGCCGCGATGGAGGTCTCCAGCCACGCCCTGGAGCAGGGCCGCGTCGGCGGCGCCCGCTACGAGGTCTCGATCTTCAGCAACCTGTCCCAGGACCACCTGGACTACCACCCGACGATGCAGGACTACTTCCTGGCCAAGGCGAAGCTGTTCACGCCGGAGTACACCCGCGTCGGCGTGGTCAACCTCGACGACCACCACGGCCGGGAGCTGCTGGAGATCGCCACGGTGCCCACGACGACGTACTCGGCGACCGGGGACCCGGCGGCCGACTGGCGGGCCGAGGACGTGCGCCTCGGCGCCGACGGCAGCGTGTTCCGCGTCGTCGGGCCCGGCGGCATCGAGGCCGACGCCGCGGTGCGGCTGCCCGGCCCGTTCAACGTCGCCAACGCGCTGTCGGCGATCGTGGCGCTGGTGGAGGCGGGCATCGCGCTGCCGGTCGCCGTCGCCGGGGTCGGCTCGCTGACCGGCGTCCCGGGGCGGCTGGAGCGGGTGGACGAGGGCCAGGACTTCGTCACCCTGGTCGACTACTCGCACAAGCCCGGCGCGGTCGAGGCGGTCCTCACCGCGCTGCGGCCGGTCACCGAGGGCCGGCTGGTGGTGGTGCTCGGCTGCGGCGGCGACCGCGACCGCGGCAAGCGCCCGCTGATGGGCGAGGCCGCCGCGCGCCTGGCCGACATGGCGTATTTCACCAACGACAACCCGAGGTCGGAGGATCCCCTCGCCATTCTCGCCGCTATGGTCGAGGGCGGGCTGAAGGTGCCGCAGGCGGAGCGGGCGCGCATCGTGGTGGAGCCCGACCGGGCGGCCGCGATCGAGCTGGCCGTCGGCCGGGCCCGGCGCGGCGACGTGGTCGTGGTCGCGGGCAAGGGTCATGAGCAGGGCCAGTACGTGGCCGGCGAGGTGTTCGCGTTCGACGACCGGGAGGTCGTCCGCGAGGCGCTGCGCCGGACCGGCGCGGGCGCCGTGCCATCGGACGTGAGAGGGGACGGGACGCAGGCGTGATCCCACTTCCACTGTCGGCGATCGCCGGGTTCACCGGGGGCGCCGTGCACGACGCGCCCCCGGACACGCCGGTACGCGGTCCCGTCGTCATCGACTCGCGCGCGGCCGAGCCCGGCGCGCTGTTCGCCGCCTTCCGCGGCGAGCGCGCCGACGGGCACGACTTCGCCGCCGCCGCCCTGGCGGCCGGCGCCGCCGCGGTGCTCGCCGAGCGCCCGGTCGGCGGCCCCGCCGTCGTGGTGGACGACGTCCAGCGGGCGCTCGGCCGGCTCGCCCGCGGCGTGCTCGGCGAGCTGCCGGACCTCACCGTCATCGGCGTCACCGGCTCGGCCGGCAAGACCTCCACCAAGGACCTGATCGGGCAGGTGGTGCAGCAGGCCGGGCCGACGGTCTGGCCCGCCGGGTCGTTCAACAACGAGATCGGGCTGCCGCTCACCGTGCTGCGCGCGGACGAGGGCACCCGGCACCTGGTGCTGGAGATGGGCGCGCGTGGCGTCGGTCACATCGCCTACCTGTGCGGCATCGCCCGGCCGCGCATCGGCGCGGTGCTGAACGTCGGCACCGCGCACCTCGGCGAGTTCGGCAGCCGGGAGGCGATCGCCGAGGCCAAGGGCGAGCTGGTCGAGGCGCTGCCGCCCGGCGGCACCGCGATCCTGAACGCCGACGACCCGCTGGTGCGCGCCATGGCGTCCCGCACCGCGGCCGAGGTCGTCACCTTCGGGCGGTCGCCGGAGGCCGCCGTGCGGGCCGCGGACGAGTCGCTGGACGACGCCGGCCGCGCCAGGTTCACCCTGGTCACCCCCGAGGGCACGGCGCCGGTCGCGCTGCGCCTGCACGGCGCGCACGCCGTCGCCAACGCGCTCGCGGCCGCGGCCGCCGGCCGCGCCGCGGGGATGGACGTCGCGGTGGTCGCGGCGGCGCTGGGCGAGGCGGTCCCGGCGAGCCGGTGGCGGATGGAGGTCACCGAGCGCCCCGACGGGGTGACGGTGGTCAACGACGCCTACAACGCCAATCCCGACTCGATGCGGGCCGCGATCGACACCCTGGCGCACATGGCCCGGGGCCGCCGCGCGTTCGCCGTTCTCGGTGAGATGGCCGAACTGGGCGACGGCTCTGTGGCGGAACATGCCAAGATCGGGCAGCATGTCGCGCGCAGCGGCATCGCGGGGCTGGTCACGGTCGGCGCGGCCGCCGCGGCGATGGCCGAAGGGGCCGCGCAGGTGGGGTCATGGACGGGAGAGTGCGTACAGGTGGATGACGTCGGCGCGGCGGTGACCGCGCTTCAGGAGCGGCTTGAGCCGCGGGACGTCGTACTGGTGAAGGGCTCTCGCGTGGCGGGCCTGGAACGCGTGGCCGAGCGGCTGACGGCGGGCGCGGAGGGCGGGCTCCGATGACCAACATCATCATCGCGGCCGGCATCGCGCTGGTCATCGGCATGGTCGGCACGCCGGTGTGGATCCGGATCGTCAACCGGCTCGGATACGGCCAGATGATCCGCGAGGAGGGCCCCGAGGCCCACCTGAACAAGCGCGGCACGCCCACCATGGGCGGCACGGTGTTCATCGTCGGGTCGCTGCTCGGCTACGCCGCCGCGCACCTGGTGACCGGCACCGCGCCGACGGTGTCGGGCATGCTGGTGCTGTTCTTGATGACCGGCCTCGGCCTGGTCGGGTTCGTCGACGACTACATCAAGGTGTTCAAGCAGCGCAGCCTCGGCCTGCGCAGCGGCGCCAAGATGATCGGCATCATCCTGGTCGGCGTGATCTTCGCGGTCGGGTCGCTGAACTTCCCCAACGGCTACGACATCACCCCCGCCTCCCCGCACCTGTCCTTCCTGCGCGACTTCGGCCCCTCGATCGGCGCGCCGATCTTCGTGATCTGGGCGCTGCTGCTCATCGCCGCGATGTCCAACGGCGTGAACCTGACCGACGGCCTGGACGGCCTGGCCGCCGGCCCGGCCGGCATGGTGCTGGCCGCCTACGTGATCATCGGCAACTGGCAGCTGCGCAACAGCTGCTACGACTTCGCCCTCGCCCCCAACTGCTACAGCGTCCGCGACCCGCTGGACCTGGCGGTGGTCGCCGCGGCGGTGCTCGGCGGCGTGTTCGGCTTCCTGTGGTGGAACGCCCCGCCCGCCAAGATCTTCATGGGCGACACCGGCTCGCTCGCCCTCGGCGGCGTGCTGGTGGGCCTGGCCATCCTCACCCGCACCCAGTTCCTGCTGGCCATCCTGTGCGGCCTGATCGTCATGATCACGCTGTCGGTGATCATCCAGGTGGGCGGGTTCAAGATGACCCGCAAACGGGTGTTCAAGATGGCGCCGCTGCAGCACCACTTCGAGCTGTCGGGCTGGGCCGAGACCACGATCGTGGTCCGGTTCTGGCTGATGTCGGCGCTGTTCACCGCCATCGGCCTCGGCCTGTTCTACCTGGAATGGATGCCCAAGAAGTGACCGGAGACTGGGCGGGCCGCCGGGTGTGCGTGGCGGGCGCGGGCCTGTCCGGGCGCGCCGCGGCCCGCGTCCTCGCCGAGCGCGGCGCGCACGTCACGCTGGTGGACGGGCGCGACGACGACGCGCTGCGCGAGCAGGTCGCCGAGCTGGAGAAGAACGGCGTCACCGTCCGGCTCGGCGACGGCGGCACGCTGCCCGAGGGCACCGGCCTGGTCGTCATCTCGCCCGGCTGGCGGCCGGACGCGCCGCTGGCGCGCGCGGCCGCCGCCGCGGGCGTGGAGATCTACGGCGAGGTCGAGCTGGCCTGGCGGCTGCGCGGCCCGGGCGCCGCGCCCTGGCTCGCGCTCACCGGCACCAACGGCAAGACCACCGCGGTGCGGATGCTGACCTGCATGCTCACCGCCGCCGGATACGACGCCGTCGCGGCCGGCAACGTCGGCACCCCGATCGTGGAGACGGTCCTGGAGGGCCACGACGTCCTCGCGGTGGAGCTGTCGAGCTACCAGCTGCACTGGTCGTCCACGGTCGTCCCGCACGCGGCGACGGTGCTGAACGTGGCGCCCGACCACCTGGACTGGCACGGCTCGCTGGACGCCTACGCCGAGGCCAAGGGCCGGATCTTCGCGCCCGGCACCGTCGCGGTCGCCAACGCCGACGACCCCGTCTCGGTCTCCCTGGCCGGCCCGGACGCCAAGGGCTTCACCCTCGGCACCCCCGCGCCCGGCCAGGTCGGCGTGGTGGAGGACCTGCTGGTGGACCGCGCGTTCACCGAGGACCCGCGGACCACCGCCGCCGAGCTCGCCGAGCTGTCGGACGTGCGGCCGTTCGCGCCCCACAACGTCGCCAACGCGCTGGCGGCGGCCGCCCTCGCCCGCGCCTTCGGCGTGCCGCCCGAGGCCGTCCGCGAGGGCCTGCGGGCGTTCAAGCCCGACCCGCACCGCATCGCGCACGTGGCGAACATCGGCGGCGTCGACTACGTCGACGACTCCAAGGCCACCAACCCGCACGCCGCCGCGTCCTCGCTGGCCGCGTGCAAGTCGGCGGTGTGGATCGCCGGCGGCCTGCTGAAGGGCGCCGACGTCGACGACCTGGTGCGCTCGTGCGCAGGCCGGCTGCGCGGGGTGGTGCTGCTCGGCGCCGACCGGGCCCGGATCGCCGAGTCGCTCGCGCGACACGCCCCGGATGTCCCGGTCGTGGACGTCGCGGACACCGACACTGGGGCGATGGACCGCATCGTGACCGCAGCAGCAGACCTCGCCCGCCCCGGCGACACGGTGCTCCTCGCGCCGGCCGGGGCGTCCTTCGACATGTTCACCAGTTACGGGGCCCGCGGCGATGCCTTCGCCGCGGCGGTTCGGCGGCTCTCCGAGTCGAGGTAGGCCTGCCCATGAGCGAGTCGACCTTGAAGGAGCGGCCCCCCGGGCGCGCCGCCGGCCCGCGCGAGCAGGTCGCCGCCGCCGTCGGCCTGCTGGACCGCCCGCTGACCTCCTACTACCTGGTCCTCGGCTGCACGATGCTGCTGCTGGCGCTCGGGCTGACGATGGTGCTGTCGGCCTCCAGCGTCCGCCAGCTCCAGGCGACCGGGTCGGCCTACACCCTGTTCCAGAAGCAGGCGATCTGGATGGTGATCGGCCTGCTCGGCATGTGGGGCGCCTCCCACCTGCCGGTCCGCACGTTCCGCGCCCTCGCCTACCCGCTGGTGCTGCTGTCGGTGGTGGCGCTGCTGGTGGTGCTCGTCCCGGGCCTCGGCCAGTCCGCCAACGGCGCCACCCGCTGGATCGCGCTCGGCCCGCTGCAGCTGCAGCCGTCCGAGCCCGCCAAGCTCGGCCTGGTGCTGTGGGGCGCGGACCTGCTGGCCCGCAAGGAGCGGCTCGGCCAGCTCACCGAGTGGCGGCCGCTGCTCATGCCGCTGCTGCCCGGCGCCGCCCTGCTGGTGCTGCTGGTCATGCTCGGCAACGACCTCGGCACCACCCTGGTGCTGCTGACGATCTTCCTGTCGCTGCTGTGGGTGGTCGGCGCGCCCGGCCGGCTGTTCATCGGCATCCTCGGCCTGGTGGGGCTGCTGGTGTCGATCCTCATCGTCGTCGAGCCGTACCGGATGGACCGCCTCACCGGCTTCCTGGACCCCTCGTCGAACCAGAAGACCATCAACTACCAGGGCACCCAGGGCCTGTACGCGCTCTCCTCCGGCGGCTGGTTCGGCACCGGCCTCGGGGAGGGCCGCGCCAAGTGGGACTTCCTGCCGCACATCGAGACCGACTTCATCTTCGCGCTCGTCGGGGAGGAGTTCGGCCTGGTGGGTACGCTGATGGTGCTCGGCCTGTTCGGCCTGCTCGCCTACGCCGGCCTGCGGATCGCCCGCCGGGTCCGCGACCCGTTCACCCGGCTGACCGCGGCGGGCTGCACCGCCTGGCTGCTGGTGCAGGCGATCGTCAACATCGGGGCGGTGATCGCGGTGTTCCCCATCACAGGCATCCCGCTGCCGCTGGTGTCCTACGGCGGATCGGCGCTGATCCCCACCCTGATCGCGCTCGGCATGCTGCTGGCCTTCGCCAAGCGCGAGCCCGGCGCCCGGCAGGCGCTCGCGGCGCGGGGTCCCGGGCCGCTGCTGAGGGCCCTAAGCTGGCTGGGCCTGGCACGGCGTTGAAATCCCCCACGAGAGCATGCTGAGGAGATGTCTACGAGCATGAGGGTTGTCCTGGCCGGCGGCGGCACCGCCGGACACATCGAGCCCGCCCTGGCCCTCGCCGACGCACTGCGCCGCAACGACCCGAGCGTCGGCATCACCTGCCTCGGCACCGAGCGCGGCCTGGAGACCCGGCTGGTCCCCGCGCGCGGCTACGAGCTGGCGCTCATCCCGCCGGTCCCGCTGCCGCGCACGCTGACGCCGCAGCTGATGACGGTGCCCGGCCGGCTGCGCGGCGCCATCAACGCCGCCGCGGGGGTGCTGGACGCCGCGCAGGCCGACGTGCTGGTCGGGTTCGGCGGCTACGTCGCCACGCCCGGCTACCTGGCCGCGCGCAAGCGCAAGGTGCCGATCATCGTGCACGAGGCCAATCCCAAGCCCGGCCTGGCCAACAAGCTCGGCGCCCGCTTCACCGACCACGTCGCGGTGTCGCACCACGACTCGCCGCTGCCGAACGCGCGGTTCGTCGGCATCCCGCTGCGCCGCGAGATCGCCACCCTGGACCGGCTCGCGCTCGGCGACAAGGCCCGCTCCTACTTCGGGCTGCTGCCCGACCTGCCCACGCTGCTGATCTTCGGCGGCTCGCAGGGCGCCCGCTCGCTGAACCAGGCCGCGGTCGCCGCCGCGCCCTACTTCCGCCAGCAGGGCGTGCAGGTGCTGCACATCGTCGGGCCGAAGAACACCGAGCAGCCCGAGCAGGTCGCGGGCGGGCCGCAGTACGTGACCATCCCCTACTGCGACCGGATGGACCTGGCCTACGCCGCCGCCGACATGGCGATGTGCCGGGCCGGCGCGATGACCTGCGCGGAGCTGACCGCCGTCGGGCTGCCCGCGGTGTACGTGCCGCTGCCGATCGGCAACGGCGAGCAGCGGCTGAACGCCGAGCCGATCGTGGCGGCGGGCGGCGGCATGCTGGTCGACAACGCCGAGCTCACGCCCGAGTGGATCGTCCAGCAGCTGCTGCCGGTGCTGGCCGACCCGGCCCGCGTCGCGCACATGTCCGAGGCGGCCGGGCGGATGGGGCGCCGCGACGCCGACGTCGCGCTCGCCCAGATGGTGTACGAGGTGGTCCGCGCCGCGGGCCACCGGTAGGGCCGCCGCGAGGCGGGGAACGAGGGGACGTAAGCCACCCGATGAGTCTGATCAGCCCTGGTGAGGTCGTGCCGGCCGGGGAGCTCGGCAGGGTCCACTTCATCGCGATCGGCGGCGCCGGCATGTCCGGCATCGCCCGCATCATGCTCAAGCGGGGCATCGCCGTCTCCGGCAGCGACGCGCGGGACTCCGAGCTGCTGGCGCAGCTCGGGGACCTCGGCGCGAAGGTGTACGTCGGCCACGACGCCGCCCACCTCGGCGACGCCGACACCGTCGTGGTGTCCACCGCCATCCGGGAGGGCAACCCCGAGCTCGCCGCCGCCCGCGCGCGCGGCCTGCGGGTGCTGCACCGGTCCGAGGCGCTCGCCGCGCTGATGGCCGGGCGGCGCACCGTCGCGGTCGCCGGCACGCACGGCAAGACCACGACCACCTCGATGCTGACGGTCGCGCTGCAGCACGCCGGCGCCGACCCCTCGTACTGCATCGGCGGGCAGCTGGTCACCACCGGCCTCGGCGCCGACGAGGGCACCGGCGAGGCGTTCGTGGCCGAGGCCGACGAGTCCGACGGCTCGTTCCTGCGCTACACCCCGGCGATCGCCGTCGTCACCAACGTCGAGGCCGACCACCTGGACAACTACGGCGGCTTCGAGAAGGTCAAGGAGAACTTCGCCGCGTTCGTCGACCGGATCGAGGACGGCGGCACCCTGGTCGCCTGCGCCGACGACCCGGTGGTGCGCGAGCTGGTGGCGCACGCGCACACGCGCGGCCTGCGGGTGATCACCTACGGCGAGGCGGCGGACGCCGACCTGCGGGTGACCGGCTTCACCCCGCGCGGCCTCGGCTCGTCCTTCACGATCGAGGGCGCCGGCGGGTTCACGCTGCAGGTGCCCGGCAGGCACTACGCGCTGAACGCCGCGGCCGCGCTGGCGGTCGCGCGCGCGCTCGGCCAGGACACCGACCTCATCCGCGAGGGCCTGGCGGCGTTCGGCGGGTCGATGCGCCGCCTGGAGCGCAAGGGCGAGGCCGGGGGAGTGGAGGTCTTCGACAGCTACGCCCACCACCCGACCGAGCTCGCCGCCGACCTGGACGCCACCCGCGACTACGTGGCGCAGAAGGGCGGGCCCGGGCGGATCGTCGCGGTGTTCCAGCCGCACCTGTACAGCCGCACCCGCTTCTTCGCCGCCGAGTTCGGCGCGGCGCTCGGCCGCGCCGAGGTCGCGGTGGTGCTGGACGTCTACGGCGCCCGCGAGGACCCCGAGCCCGGGGTGACCGGGGCCCTGGTCGCGGACGCGGTGCCCGCCGGGACCGAGACCGCCTACGTGCCGGACCGGGAGCAGGTGGCCGGGACGGTCGCCGCGCTGGCCCGCCCCGGGGACGTGGTGATCACGCTCGGTGCCGGCGACGTGACCGCGCTCGGCCCGGTGATCCTGGCCCGGCTCGCCGGGTCCTGAGGTTTTCGTCACCCCTGGGCGTGGGCTACCGCCGGGAGGCGCGCCGCCGGGCCATGCTGGAGGGCATGACGGAGGCGGGGACCGGACGGCGCACGTCCACACCGGGCGAGTCCGCACCGGCGGCGCGTGGGCGCGCCGCCCGGGGCGCCCGTGCCGACCCGGGCCGCCCGCGCCGGCCGCGGCGCTGGAAAGCGGTGTTCGTCACGGTCCTGGTCGTCGCCGTCCTCGGCGCCGCGGGCTGGGTGCTGCTCGGCTCGCGGCTGCTGGTGGTCCGGCACGTCGAGGTCAGCGGTGCCCGGATCGCCCCGAAGGACCGGATCGTGGCGGCCGCCGGGGTCCGGCTCGGCCTGCCGATGGTGCGGTTGCGCACCGGCGACGTCCGCGCCAGGGTGGCGCGGCTGCGCGAGGTCGAGTCGGCCGAGGTGGAGCGGCGCTGGCCCGGCACGGTGCGGATCGTGGTGCGCGAGCGCGTCCCGGTCGCCGCGGCCCAGTACGGCGGGCGCTACCTGCTGCTGGACCGGGGCGGCAACGTCGCCGCCGACGCCGCCGCCGCGCCCGCGGACCTGCCGCTGCTGACGGCGATGCCGTCGGTGCCGCCCGATCCGGCCACGCTGGCGGCGCTGCGGGTGGTGGGCGAGCTGCCGGACGGGCTGCGCCGGCGGCTGGCCGGGGTGTCGGCGCCGAGCCCCGAGTCGGTCACGCTGCGCCTGCGGACCGGGCTCACCGTGGTGTGGGGGGCGGCCGAGCGCACCGGGGACAAGGTCCGGCTGGTCGAGGCGATGCAGCGCACCTCGGCCGGGCGGGGCGCGCGGACCATCGACGTGAGCTCGCCGGACGTGGTCACCACCAGGTGACCGGGCCGGGTGGCGTTCCGCCCGTGTGTCGCGGGGCTTCCGGCCGCTCGATGGGGCACGCTTGAACGGCCGGACCGAACATGGAGACACGGCGGTGTGCCCGAAGGGGCATGACCTTCGCCGACCGGGGCAAAGTGGTGCTGTCCGCGACACGCCGACCCCGTTGACCGGAGGTTAGTTGACCCTGGCGGTAAGCCCGCCCTACTGTCCGTATCAGTCCTCAGGTTGACATAACTGTAAGCCTCAAGTTGAGGGTGAGGGTTTGCGGTGGCCCAGGTCACCTCCTCCCGCACCGGAACAGACAACAAGACAGCAGCACCGCGACGGCCCGGTCAGGCGACCGGGCGCGCGGTCGGATAGAGCGGAAAGGCCCCTCGTCGTGGCAGCACCGCAGAATTACCTCGCGGTCATCAAAGTCGTCGGCATCGGCGGCGGCGGCGTCAACGCCGTCAACCGGATGATCGAAGAGGGACTCAAGGGCGTCGAGTTCATCGCGATCAACACGGACGCCCAGGCGCTGCTGATGAGTGACGCCGACGTCAAGCTCGATGTGGGCCGCGAGCTCACCCGGGGCCTCGGCGCCGGCGCGAACCCGGACGTGGGCCGCAAGGCCGCCGAGGACCACCGGGAAGAGATCGAAGAGGTCCTCAAGGGCGCGGACATGGTGTTCGTCACCGCCGGCGAGGGAGGTGGCACCGGCACCGGCGGCGCCCCCGTGGTGGCCAACATCGCCCGCTCCCTCGGCGCGCTCACCATCGGCGTGGTGACCCGCCCGTTCAGCTTCGAGGGCAAGCGCCGCGCGATGCAGGCCGAGGCCGGCATAGAGACGCTGCGCGACGAGGTCGACACCCTCATCGTCATCCCCAACGACCGGCTGCTGTCGATCTCCGACCGGCAGGTCAGCGTGCTGGACGCCTTCAAGGCCGCCGACCAGGTGCTGCTGTCGGGTGTCCAGGGCATCACCGACCTGATCACCACGCCCGGCCTGATCAACCTGGACTTCGCCGACGTCAAGTCGGTCATGTCCGGCGCGGGTTCGGCGCTGATGGGCATCGGCTCGGCCCGCGGCGACGACCGCAGCGTGGCCGCCGCCGAGATGGCGATCTCCAGCCCGCTGCTGGAGGCCAGCATCGACGGCGCGCACGGCGTGCTGCTGTCGATCTCCGGCGGGTCCGACCTCGGCCTGTTCGAGATCAACGAGGCGGCGCAGCTGGTGTCCAACGCGGCCGCGCCGGACGCCAACATCATCTTCGGCGCGGTCATCGACGACGCGCTCGGCGACGAGGTCCGGGTCACCGTGATCGCTGCGGGGTTCGACGAGCTCCGCCCTAACAAGGCGGCGCCGGAGAACGAGCCCCAGCGGCTTCCGGCGCCGCCTCCCCGCCCGACCCCGCCCGCCCCGGCGACGCCGGCGCCCGCCCCGAACCCGATCCCGAGCCGGGTCCGCACCTCGCCGGTGCCGCCGTCCACGCCGCTGCAGCAGCCCGCGGCGCAGCCGCAGGCCCAGCAGCAGGAGCAGCCGGCCGCGCGCCAGTCGATCGCGCAGGCCGCGGCCGCCCAGCCCGGCCCGGCGCGGCCCGAGGCCGAGCGCCCGCAGCCGGCGGCCGGCACCGGCCCGCGCGAGGAGCGGCCGCGCCCCGAGCCGCAGGCCGAGCGGCCCGTCCCGGCGCCCGAGCCGGCCGCCGAGCCCGCGCCGCGGCCGCCGGTGCCGCGCCCGGCCGAGCCGCCGCAGAGCCGGCCGCACGCGGGGGAGAACGAGTCCGGCCCGGCCCCGGCCGGGCAGCGCCGCCGGCCGCAGCCGGTGGTGTTCGAGGAGGACGACGACCTGGACGTCCCCGAGTTCCTCAAGGACCTGCCCAAGTGATCACCGCTGTCGCGCTCGGCCCCGGCGTCCGCGCCGGATTCACCGGGCGCGCCGGCGGGGTGAGCCGGGCGCCCTACGACGGGCTGAACCTCGGCGGCGCGGTCGGCGACGACCCCGCCGCCGTGGCGGCCAACCGGCGCCTGGCCGCCGCCGCGTTCGGCGCGGACCCCGGCCGCACCGTGTGGATGCGGCAGGTGCACGGCGCGGACGTCGCGGTGGTGGACGCCCCGTTCGACGGCGAGCCGCCCGCGCTGGACGCGATCGCCACCACCACGCCCGGCCTCGCGCTCGGCGTGCTGGTCGCCGACTGCGCGCCGGTCCTGCTGGCCGACCCCGTCGCCCGGGTCGTCGGCGCCGCCCACTCCGGGCGGCCCGGCACCGCCGCCGGGGTCGTCCCCGCGCTGGTCGAGCGGATGGCCGCCCTCGGCGCCGACCCCGCCCGGATCGCCGCGGCGATCGGCCCGGCCGCGTGCGGCGGGTGCTACGAGGTGCCGGCCGCGATGCGCGACGAGGTCGCCGCGGTCGCCCCGCAGGCGTACGCGACGACCCGCCGCGGCACCCCCGGCCTGGACATCCGCGCCGGGATCGCCGGCCAGCTCGCCAAGGCGGGCGTGCCCGAGCCCTGGATCGACCCCCGCTGCACCATCGAGACCCCCGACCTGTTCTCCTACCGCCGCGACGGCCGCACCGGCCGGTTCGCGGGGTACGTACGGCTCACCGACCCCGGCGAGGACCACCCCCGATGAACGACGAGCGGCGCGCGGAACTCGCCGCCAACCTCGCGGACGTGCGCGCCCGGATCGCGGCGGCCTGCGCCGCCGCGGGCCGCGCCCCCGAGGAGGTCACCCTGATCGCGGTGACCAAGACCTTCCCGGCCTCGGACGTGCGGCTGCTGGCCGGGCTCGGCCTCACGCAGGTCGCCGAGAACCGCGACCAGGACGCCCGCCCGAAGGCCGAGGCGACCGCCGACCTGCCGCTGACCTGGCATTTCGTCGGCCAGCTGCAGACCAACAAGGCCAGGTCGGTGGCCGGCTACGCCGATGTGGTGGAGTCGGTGGACCGGACCAGGCTGGTGACCGCGCTGTCGGACGCCGCCGGCCGCGCCGGGCGCACGCTGACCTGCCTGGTGCAGGTCGCGCTGGACGACCGGGAGGGGCGCGGCGGCGCCGCCCCCGGCGAGGTGCCCGTGCTCGCCGACGCGATCGCCGAGGCGGAGGGCCTGCGGCTCGGCGGGGTGATGGCGGTCGCGCCGCTCGGCGGGGACCCGGCCGAGGCGTTCGGGCGGCTGGCCGGGATCGCCGCACGGATACGTGATTCGCACCCCGGCGCCACCGTCGTTTCGGCGGGGATGAGCGGAGATCTGGAACAGGCCGTCGCGTGTGGCGCGACACACGTGCGTGTCGGTACGGCGTTGCTCGGCGGCCGACGGGCAATCGTCAGGTAATGTCCCCCCAGTGGCACCTGCCGGAACGGCGGGTGCACGGACCTACAGGGCGGGCGTCGCAGCTCGTCGGTGGTGCCCAGCGCCGGGCACCGCGGCCACAGGACGACGGAGGGGCGTATGGCCAGCGCGATGCGCAAGATGGCGGTCTACCTCGGCCTGGTGGAGGACGACCGCTACGACGACAAGTACGGCAAGTACGACGACTACGACGAGTACGAGGTCTACGACGACGAGTCCGACCCCGGTCAGGGGCGGCGTCGCGAGGACGAATCCGGCGGTCAGCTTACCCGAGCCGAGGACGGCGCGGAGCGGGATCGCGATCATCACGGGCCGTCCGCACCCGAGCGTCGTTCGGTCGCGCTGTACGAATCGGGTACCACCGACCTCGCGCGTATCACTACGCTGCATCCGAGGACCTACAACGAGGCCAGGACCATCGGGGAGCACTTTCGCGAGGGCACCCCGGTGATCATGAACCTCACCGAGATGGTCGACAGCGACGCCAAGCGTCTGGTCGACTTCGCGGCAGGTCTGGTGTTCGGCCTGCACGGGAGCATCGAGCGTGTTACCAACAAGGTGTTCCTGCTGTCGCCCGCCAACGTGGAGGTGACGGCGGAGGACAAGGCCCGGATGGCAGAACGTGGGTTCTTCAACCAAAGCTGACAGCCACATGTGAGAGTGTCCGTGACAATCGTTGCATCGGTCCTGCTGTGGATCCTCTACCTCTTCCTCCTGTTCCTGATCGGGAGGCTGATCCTGGAGGTCCTGCAGTCGTTCGCCCGCTCGTGGCGTCCCACGGGGGTGGTGCTGGTGCTCGCCGAGGCGACCTACACCATCACCGACCCGCCACTGAAACTCCTCAGGCGTTTCATCCCGCCCATCAGGCTGGGTAACGTGGCATTGGACCTCAGCTTCACATTTCTCTTCCTTGTGGTCTGGGTCTTGATCATCTTCGTACCGAAGCTCTGATCGGATACCGTCCTTCGGGACAGACTCCAAGCGCGCCAAGGAGACGGACATGCCGCTGACACCCGCCGATGTGCGGAACAAGCAGTTCAGTACCACCAGGCTGAGGCCGGGGTACGACGAGGAGGAGGTGGACGCGTTCCTGGACGAGGTGGAGTCCGAACTCGACCGCCTCATCCAGGAGAACGAGGAGCTGCGGGCCAAGCTCGCCGAGTGCCTGCGCGGCAAGGTGCCCGCGATGGCCGCGCCCATCGTGGAGCCGAAGCCGGACGTCGCGCAGATGCCCGAGCCGCCCCGCCCCGAGCCGCAGCCCCAGCCCGAGCCCGAGCCGGTCCTCGGCGGCCTCGGCATGACGGCCGCGCCGTCGGGCGAGGACAACATGGACACCGCCGCGCGCGTGCTGGCGCTGGCGCAGCAGACCGCCGACCAGGCGATCGCCGACGCCCGCCGCGAGGCCGACGAGACGCTCGGCCGCGCCCGCCGCGAGGCCGAGGAGATCCTCGGCAAGGCCCGCCGGCAGGCCGACCAGATCGTCAGCGAGGCCCGCTCGCGCGCCGAGGCCCTGGACCGTGACGCCCAGGAGCGGCACCGCCAGGTCATGGGCTCGCTCGTGCAGCAGCGCGAGGAGCTCGAGCGCGAGGTCGACAACCTGCGCGCGTTCGAGCGCGAGTACCGCAGCCGGCTGAAGGTGTACCTGGAGGGCCAGCTGCGCGACCTGGAGGCCGGCAGCACCGAGACCGGCGCGTTCCCGGTCAACCCCGGTGGCGGCGGTGGCGCCGCGGCCATGCCCGCCGGACCGCAGACCGGCCCGCAGGCGGCCCTTCCGCACGGTGACAACCGCGGCGGCCAGGGATCGGGGCAGACCGGTGCGAACCCGTTCCCCACGCCCGCCGAGCCCGCGCAGCACGCCCAGCAGGTCCAGCACTCGGCGACCGGCGCGTTCCACGCCGGCGGGGACAACCCGCCGCACGAGAGGCGTTAAGGGCAGCCCCCGCAGGCGATAGTGTCTTCCCGATCGCCGCGCCGTGGATGGCCCTGGCGCCATCCCGGCGGCGTTTCGGAACGTCGGCGGCGACCTCCCGGGCCGGGACGACGGCTCGGGTGCGTGCCTGTAGAGGGAGAGAACCCCTGTGATCATCCTGAGTGGCGTACTAGTGGTGGTGGCGATCGCGCTGCTCGTGGCGGGAATCGTCGCCGGAAACGGGGACAGCGCCCAGGTCTTCGGCCTGGACGCCCTGGTCGTGATCTACATTTCGATCGCGGTCAGCATGGTCTCCCTGGTATGCCTGCTCATCGGGGTGTTCCTGCGGCGCCGCGAGCTGTTCGGCGCCGGCGCGTCGGCCGCCAAGCCGGCCAAGGGCGGCAAGAAGGCGGACCGCAAGAAGAAGCCGGCCCCCGCCCCCGTCCCGGCGGCAGGCGCCAAGGACGGCAAGGACGCCAAGCCCGCGCCGGCCGATCCCGCGGACGAGGAGATCGCCCTCCCGGCCCAGCCGGTCGAGGTGCCCGACGACGCCGAGGTGTTCGTCGTGCGCGGCCGCAAGCGCTACCACCTGGAGACCTGCCGGCAGCTCGCCGGGCGGGAGACCGAGGAACTCACCTACGTCGAGGCGCGGGAAGAGGGCTTCAGCCCCTGTACCGCCTGCATGCCCGACACCGCACTGGCGGCGCGCGCCGCGGTGTCGGTCCCGGCCCCGCCCGCCCGCAAGGGCGGGAGGGCCGCGAGCAAGGGTGCGGACGACTCCGCGCCGGCCGGCCTGTCCAAGGCCGCCGAGCCCGCCAAGACCGCCGAGTTCCCCGCCGCCGGCCTGAAGCCGCTGCAGACCGGGCCGGCCGAGCCCGAGCCGGGCAGGCCCGGGTCCGCCGGCCGCGGGCCGCTCGGCCAGGGGCCGGCGGAGACCGGGTCGCCCGAGCCCGAGCCCTTCACGACCGGGCCGCTGCCGTCGGCCTGGCCCGCGCCCGGCGCGTCGGCCGCGTTCGGCGGGCCGGCGCAGGACGAGCCGGCGCAGGACGAGCCGGCGCCCTTCCGGCCCCGGCACACCCCGCCGACCGTGACGGACCTGCCCGTCGCCGGCGGCACGGCCGCGCCCGCCGCGGACGCGGCCCCCCAGAGCCCGGCGTCCGAGAGCCCGGCGCCGGAGCGCACGCCGCCCGCGAACACGGGGCCGGAGCACGCGGCGCCGGAGCACACGGGGCCGGAGCACACGGCCTCGGCGAACACGGGCCCCGCGGACGAGCCGGCGCCGAGCGCGCCGCGTCCGCGCGAGTCCGGCGACGCCACGCCGCTGCTGGTCAAGGCCCTGGAGGACGACGAGCCGGCCGCGGAGACGCCCACGTTCTCCGCCGCGCGGGACGAGGACCGCCGGCCCGCCGAGCCGGCGCACGGGGACGAGGGCCCGCAGGTGCGGATCCTCAGCGGCACCAAGCGCTACCACCGGGTCGACTGCGCGCTGATCGAGGACATCGGCGACGAGGCCGACGACCTGGAGTCGCTGTCGCGCGCGGAGGCCAAGGCCCGCGGCTGCACGCCGTGCCTGGTCTGCCAGCCCGACCGCGAGCACGCCCGCGACTGACCCTCGCCCGACCGGCCGCGTCCCGGGGCACCCGCCCCGCGGAGCGCGGCCGTCGTCGTCTCCGGCGCCCGTTCAGCCGCGGTGCCGGCGCTCCTCGCGCAGCTCCCGCAGCCGGTCGCGGCGCGCGTCCCGGCGCTCGTGGGCGAGCCCGTGGCGCGCCAGCTCGCGCTGGACGCGCTCGTTGACGCGGTCCAGCAGGCCGTCCGCGCCGGGCTCGCGGCGCTTGACCGACACCCCGCCGAACAGCGCCATCCCGGTGAGCCGGATGACGGGCGCGTCCGGTTCCAGCGGGTCGTCGTGCGGGACGTCCACGCCGCCGAAGACCGCCGAGATCGAGTTGATCACCCGCACGCCCGGCGGGACGGTGATGTCGACGCCGCCGAACACGCAGGCGACGTTCACGGTCACCTCGCGCTGGGTCAGCACCGCCTGCCGGAAGTCCAGCTCCACGCCGCCGAACACGCAGGTGACGTTGGTGCGCGGCTCGACCAGCCAGCGGCCCTTGCGCTGGCTGCCGGAGAAGACCGCCACCATGGTCGCCGACTGCGCGGCGGGCGCGGGCGGGCCGCCCTCCTTGCGCAGGGAGATCCCCGGCGCGGCGGGCGCCCGGGCGTCGGCCGGGTCGGCGGGCAGGTCGCTGAGGACCGGTTCGAGTTCGGCGTAGGTCTTGGCCTGGTAGACGGCGTCGATGCGCTCGGCGTGCTCGTCGGGCGTGATGCGGCCTTCGGCGAGGGCCTCGCGGAGCCGGTTCGCGACCCGGTCGCGGTCGGCGTCGGAGGCGCGCATGCCCGCGGGCCCGGCCGGGACCGGCGCCGCCCCAGGGGAGGGGGAGTCTTCTGGAACGTTCACCCCGCCATCATCGCAAACGCGATGTGTCGTGTTGAACCCCTTGGCGGGATCCGGCTGGGGCGCCGCGCGGCCGGATGTGGCTCCGGCGCGCGACGCCCCAGGTCAGGGCGTTCCCGGCGGGTCAGGCCGTCCGGGTGATCCAGAACGTCAGGCCGAGCTCCTCGTCGTGCCGCTGCGGCAGGTCGCCCTCGGGGCGCCCCTCGTGCGCGGCCACGGCCAGCACCTCGGCGGCGACCTCGGCGCCGTGCGCGCGCAGCGCCTCGGCCAGGTCGTCGCCGGCGGCCCGCCACCACAGCTCGATCCGGTCGGTGACCTCCAGGCCGGTGGCCTTGCGGGCCTCCTGGATCAGCCGGACGGCCTCGCGGACCAGGCCGGCGCGGCGCAGCCCGGGGGTGACCGTGAGGTCCAGCGCGACGGTCTCGCCGCCGGCGCTCTCCACCGCCCAGCCGCTGCGCGGCCGCTCGGTGACGATCACGTCGCCGGGGGCGAGCTCCACCGGCCCGACGCCCTCGGCCGCCACGGTGGCGGCGCCGTCCGCGCGCAGCGCGGCGACCAGGGCGGCCGGGTCGGCGGCGGTGACGGCCTTGGCGACCTTGGGGGTGTCCTTGGCGTACCGCTTGCCGAGCTCGCGGAAGTTCGGCTTGACCTCGTACTCGACCAGGTCGCCGCCGACCGAGGCCAGCTCCTCGAACCCCTGCACGTTCAGCTCGTCGGCGATCTGCCCGCGCAGCTCGGCGGGCAGATCGGCCCAGCCGGACGCGCCGACCAGCGCGCGGCCGAGCGGCTGGCGGGTGCGCACCGAGCTGGCGGCGCGGGCGGACCGGCCGAGCTCGACCAGCCGCCGCACCAGCGCCATCTGGCCGGTGAGGCGGGCGTCGAGCAGGTCCTGGTCGACCTTCGGCCAGTCGGCCAGGTGCACCGAGGACGGGGCGTCCTCGGTGCGGATGACGTCCCACACGTGGTCGGTGATGAACGGCACCATCGGCGCCATCAGCCGGGTGAGGGTCTCCAGGCACTCGTACAGGGTCGCGAACGCCGCGGCGCCCTCGGGGGTCTCGGCGCCCTGCCAGAACCGCCGCCGCGACCGCCGCACGTACCAGTTGGACAGGTCGTCGACGAACTCGGCGAGCCGCCGCCCGGCGCGGGCGGTGTCGAACTGCTCCAGCGCCTCGGTGACCTCGCCGGTGGTGCGGTGCAGCTCGGCGAGCGCCCAGCGGTCCAGCAGCGGCCGGTCGGCCGGGGCGGGCGCCTCGGCGAGCCGGTCCGGCGTCCAGGCGCGGCCTTGGGAGGCGGCGGCGTTGGCGTAGAGGACGAAGAAGGAGGCGGTGTTCCAGTAGGTGAGGAGCACCTTGCGGACGATCTCCTCCAGGCCCGCGTGGCCGATGCGCCGCGACGCCCACGGCAGCCCGGCGGCCAGCATGTACCAGCGCAGCGCGTCGGCGCCGTGCTGGTCCATCAGCGGGATCGGGCGCAGCACGTTGCCGAGGTGCTTGCTCATCTTGCGGCCGTCCTCGGCGAGGATCAGGCCGAGGCAGAGCACGTTCTCGTAGGACGAGCGGTCGAACACCAGCGTGCCGACGGCCATCAGCGAGTAGAACCAGCCGCGGGTCTGGTCCTGCGCCTCGCAGATGTACTGCGCGGGGTAGGACTGCTCGAACACGTCCTCGTTGCGGTGCGGGGAGCCCCACTGCGCGAACGGCATCGAGCCCGAGTCGTACCAGGCGTCGATGACGTCGGGGACGCGCCGCGCCTCGGCGCCGCACTGCGGGCAGGGCAGCACCACGTCGTCGACGTAGGGGCGGTGCGGGTCGAGCTTGGACAGGTCCTGCCCGGCCAGCTCGCCGAGCTCGGCCAGGGACCCGACGCAGGTGATGTGCCCGTCGTCCTCACCGCACACCCACAGCGGCAGCGGCGTGCCCCAGTAGCGGCTGCGCGACAGCGACCAGTCGACGTTGTTGCGCAGCCACTCGCCGAACCGGCCCTCCTTGACCGTCTCGGGGAACCAGTTGGTCTTCTGGTTCTCCTCCAGGAGGCGGTTCTTGATCTCGGTGGTCCGGATGTACCAGGCGGGCAGCGCGTAGTAGAGCAGGGCGGTGTGGCAGCGCCAGCAGTGCGGGTAGCTGTGCTCGAAGTGGCCGCCGCGGAACAGCAGCCCGCGCGCGCGCAGGTCGTCGGTCAGGGCCTCGTCGGCGTCCTTGAAGAACTTGCCGCCGACCAGCGGGACGGTCAGCAGGAACCTGCCGTCGGGGCCGACCGGGTTGACCACGGGCATGCCGTAGTTCTTGCAGACGCTCATGTCGTCGGCGCCGAACGCGGGGGCCTGGTGGACCAGGCCGGTGCCGTCCTCGACGGTGACGTAGTCGCCGAGCACCACGTAGTGGGCGTCGGGGATCTCCACCAGGTCGAACGGGCGCCGGTAGGGGGTGCGCTCCAGGTCGCGGCCGGAGAAGGAGGCCAGGCGCTCGGCGCCCTCGCCGAGGACCTGCTCCAGCAGCGGCTCGGCCACGACGAGGACCTCGTCGGACCCGGCCGGGCGGGCCGCGATGTAGGTGACGTCGGGGTGCACCGCGACGGCGGTGTTGGACACCAGCGTCCACGGGGTGGTCGTCCAGATGAGCAGCGAGGCGCCGAGGTCGGCCAGCGGGCCCGCGGTGACGGGCATCCGCACGTACACCGACGGGCTGGTCACCGTCTCGTACCCGCCGGGCTGGCCGAGCTCGTGGTCGGACAGGCCGGTGCCGCAGCGCGGGCAGTACGGGGTGATGCGGAAGTCGCGGAACAGCAGGCCCTTGTCGAACACGACCTTCAGCGACCACCAGACGGCCTCGACGTAGTCGGGGTCCATCGTGCGGTAGGCCTGGGACATGTCCACCCAGTAGCCCATCCGCTCGGTCATCTCCTCGAAGGCGTCCACGTGCCGCTGCACCGACTCGCGGCAGCGGTCGTTGAACTCGGCGACGCCGTACTCCTCGATGTCCTTCTTGCCGGTGAGGCCGAGCTCCTTCTCCACCGCGACCTCGACGGGCAGGCCGTGGCAGTCCCAGCCGGCCTTGCGGGGCACGTGGTAGCCCTGCATGGTCTTGAACCGGGGGAAGATGTCCTTGAAGACGCGGGCCTCGACGTGGTGCACGCCGGGCATGCCGTTGGCGGTGGGCGGGCCCTCGTAGAAGACCCAGCGCGGCCCGGACGCGGTGCGCTCCAGGGACCGCTCGAAGACATCGCCTTGCTGCCAGCGGCGCAGCATGTCCCGCTCCAGGGCGGGCAGGTCTACCTGCGCGGGCAGGGGCCGGAACTGGCGGCTCACGGGATGGGACCTCCGGATCGACGCGTGACTGCACGTGGACCGGAGGGACGAGGCGCCCGTGCGGGGCCCCGCGGTACCACCCTCCTTGGCCGCGCCCGTACCGGGTGCGGCCCGCTTCGTTGGAGTCTCGGCTGCCGGGTCTACTGCGCCCCGCGGACGTCCCGGGACGGTTCTTCCGGCGGCTCAGGGGTGATCGGACCGCCGGGCTCGCCCCCGGGCTCGCACCGTCCCCGGATCGCTCATGGCCGCTCGCGGCGGCAGGTGTCCCCGTCAGGGCCTGCCTCGGCTCAGAATGCTCCACTATATCGCACCGGTGATCGGCGCCCGGGGCGCACGTTCGCGGCGATGTGGCGTACATCACTTTTGGTTTTGCCTGGCCGTCGGGTTTCTCGGGCGGGCGTCACCGGGCATATGCGGCGTGTAACTCAGCCAGGTCGCGGCCAGGTTGTCCGTTGTGCCGGAAAGGGGAACCCATGCTGCCCGCACTGCCCGTCGAGGAGACCAGCACCAAGGAGGCCGGGCCGGCCGCCGGGAGGCCGCGGGCCAAGAGCGCTGGGGCCAAGAGCACGGTGGCCAAGAGCACGGGCGCCAAGAGCGCGGTGGCGAAGGGCACGGGGGTCGAGAAGCCGCCCGCGCAGGGCGGCGCCACGGCCGCCGCCCGGGCGAAGGGCAAGGTCAAGGCCGCCTCTCCGGCCGCCAAGCCGCCCGCGCAGGGGCGGCCGCCCGCCCGGGAGGCCGCCGCGAAGGTGCCCGCCAAGCGGCTGCCGGTCCGCGAGGGCGAGGACCGCTGGACCGACGCCGAGCTGTCGGAGGTGCGGGTGGCGCTGCGGTCGCAGATCGCCGAGCTGGAGGCCGACATCGTGGCGGCCGCGAGCCAGATCGCCGAGGGCGACTCCGCCGACGGCGCGGGCGACGACCAGGCCGACGTGGGCGCCAAGACCTACGCGCGCGAGCACGAGCTGTCCATGACCTACAATGCGCGTGACCTGATCGCACAGAACGAACGGGCGGTCCAGCGCATGGACGCCGGCACCTACGGCGTCTGCGAGTCGTGCGCCAAGCCGATCGGCAAGGCGCGCCTGCAGGCGTTCCCCCGTGCGACGATGTGCGTGCCATGCAAAACACGCGAGGAACGTCGCTGAGCGACTCAACGAACTCAGGCAAGGACGCGGCCGGGGCTCCCGAGGGGACCCCCCGGCCGCGCCGCATCGGTGTGCTGGTGGCGGTGGCGGTGGCCGCGCTGGCCCTGGACGTGGTGTCCAAGGTCGTCGTGGTGGCCACGCTGCAGGACAAGCCGCCGGTCGAACTGCTCGGCGGGCTGCTGATGCTGCGCGAGACGCGCAACAGCGGCGCCGCGTTCTCGATCGGCACCGGCTACACCCTGATCTTCACGGTGATCGCCTGCGGGGTGGTCGCGGCCATCCTGCGCACCGCGCGCAACCTGCGCAGCCTGCCCTGGGCGGTCTGCCTCGGGCTGCTGCTCGGCGGCGCGTTCGGCAACCTGGTCGACCGGGTGCTGCGCGCCCCGGGGCTGTTCCGCGGCCATGTCGTCGACTGGATCGAGCTGCCGCACTGGCCGGTGTTCAACCTCGCCGACTCGGCGATCGTCTGCGGCGGCGTGCTCGCGGTGCTGCTGGCCGCGCGCGGCCTGCAGCTCGACGGCACCCGGGTGGGCGAGGAGACCGGCGAGCCCGAGGAGCCCCGCAAGCCCGCGGCGGCGGAGCCGGAGAAGGCCGGGGACGCGGCGGACGAGGCCGAGGGGAGGTCCTGATGGGCGACCTGCGATCGCTGCCGGTGCCCGACGGGCTGGAGGGCGAGCGCGCCGACGCGGCGCTGTCGCGCCTGTTCGGCCTGTCCCGGGGCCGCGCCGCCGAGGTCATCGCGGCCGGCGACATGCTGCTGGACGGCCGCGAGGCCGCCAAGTCCGACCGGCTGCACGCCGGCGCCTGGCTGGAGGTCACCCTCCCGCCGCCGCCCGCGGCGCCCGCCCCCGTCCCCGAGGCCGTCCCCGGCATGGGCATCCTGTACGAGGACGACGACATCGTGGTGGTCGACAAGCCGATCGGCGTCGCCGCCCACCCCACCACCGGCTGGACCGGCCCGACCATCCTCGGCGGCCTGCTCGGCGCCGGGCACACCATCGCGACCAGCGGCGCGGCCGAGCGCCAGGGCATCGTGCACCGGCTGGACGCCAACACCACCGGCGCGATGGTGGTCGCCAAGAGCGAGATCGCCTACTCGCGGCTGAAGCGGGCCTTCAAGGAGCGCCGCATCGACAAGCGCTACCAGGCGCTGGTGCAGGGCCACCCGGACCCGTTCCGCGGCACCGTGGACGCCCCGATCGACCGGCATCCCGCGGGCGACGGCCGGTTCGCCGTCGTCGCGGGCGGCAAGCCGTCGGTGACGCACTACGACACCGCCGAGGCGTTCCGGGCGGCCTCGCTGCTCGACATCGACCTGGAGACCGGCCGCACCCACCAGATCCGGGTGCACATGTCGGCGATCCGCCACCCCATCGTCGGCGACCTGGCCTACGGCGCCGACCCCACCCTGGCCGCCCGGCTCGGCATGACGCACCAGTGGCTGCACGCGGCGCGGCTCGGCTTCGAGCACCCCACCCGGGGCGAGTGGGTCCAGTTCGAGAGCCCCTACCCCGACGACCTGGCCCGCGCCCTGGAGATCGTCTCCGACGAGTCCTAGGGCACGGGTCCTCGGGCACGGGTCCTAGAACACGAGCCGCAGCAGCGCGGCGGTGCCGGCGGCGACCGCCAGCACCACCAGGAACGGGGCGCGCAGCAGCAGGGCGGCGACGGCCGCGCCGAGGCCGGCCAGGCGCGGCCCGTCCAGCTCCAGGGCCTTGCCGTGGGCGAGGGCCTGCACCGCGACCAGGGCGGTCAGCAGCGCGACCGGGACCAGGTCGGTGAACCGGCGCACCCGCGGGTCGGCCAGCACCCGCTGCGGCGTGACCAGGCCGCCGAGCTTCAGCGCGTAGCAGCCGAGCGCGGTCGCCGCGATCGCGATCCACACGTTCACCGGGCCGCCCCGATCAGCGCGGCGACGGCGGCGAGCATGACCGGCACGCCGGGCGGCAGCAGCGGCGTCGCCACCAGCGCGATCGCCGCGGCGGCCGCGGCGACCCGCAGCTCGGTGCGGCCCGCGGTGAGCCGCGGCCACAGCAGGGCCAGGAACACCGCCGGGCCGAGCACGTCCAGCCCGATGGTCTCGGGGTCGCCGAGCCGGGCGGCGCCGAGCGCGCCGAGCAGCGTGGTGAGGTTCCAGTTCAGCAGCAGGGTGACCGCGGTGACGTAGAAGCCGGTCCGGGCCGAGGCGCGGTCGGGCTGGGCCGTCGCGACGGCGGCCGTCTCGTCGATCACCAGGTGGGCCGTCAGCAGCCGGCGCGCGCCGCGCACCCGCAGCAGGTCCGCCAGGCGCATCCCGTACAGCGCGTTGCGGCTGCCGAGCAGCACCGCGCCGAGCACCCCGGTCACCAGGGCGCCGCCCCCGCCGATCACGCCGACCAGCGCGAACTGGGAGGCGCCGGTGAAGGCCAGCAGGCTGAGCGCGCACGCCTGCGCCACCGACAGCCCCGCGGTCACCGCCGCCGCCCCGAACGCCAGCCCCGATATCCCCACGGCCAGGCCCACGCCCAGCCCGTCGCGCACCGCCGCCCGGCGCGGCGCCGGCGCGGTCTCCGTCATCACCATGCCAGCGACGGTAGGGCGCCGGGAACGTCCCGGTATTGAACGTTCTTGCGCCGGTCAGCGGACGCCGGCGCGCTCCTCGGCCAGCTCCAGGCCGGTCTCGATGACCGCGTTCATGATCCGGGCGAGCCGGGCCGCGCCGAGACCGGGCGCGTGCGCGGCCATCGCCGCGACGATCTGCGCCTCCCGCTCGGGGTTGCGCCCGGCGAAGCCGCCGACCGGCTTCAGCCGCTGCACCACCCCGGCGACCTCGGCGCGGCGCTCCAGCAGCGTGGCGAGGGCGGCGTCGATCTCGTCGATGGCCGCCCGGGCGGCGGGCAGGGAGTCGATGCCGGCGGGGCACGGCAGGCGCAGCGCGTCCTCGGCGATGATCATCTGGTCGGGCATGGCGGGGTCCCTTCTCGCGGCGGCCGGCCGCGCAGGGAGAAGATGCCCGGGGCCGCACAGGTCATGAGAAAAGGCAGAGTCGGGTGACTCTGCCCTTGTGCCGGCTCCGGGGTCGTCGCTCAGGTCGATGCGCCGACCGGCTCACCCGGAGCCGGCTGCGTAAAGCCGAAATAGCGACGTCCCATGCCCGCAATGGTAGGCGACCCCGCCGCCTCCCGGGACGTCCGTCCCGGATGCTGAGACATCCGGCGGGTCCGCGCACCGGCATACCATTCCGGCATGACCCGGCCGGAGTTCGCGCACCACTGGAGGCACCCCGCCCTGCCCGGCGTCGACCTCATGCGGGCCCGCTACGTCACCTACCGGTTCACCCGGCACGTGCACGAGGGCTACACGCTCGGCCTCATCGAGTCCGGCGTGGAGGAGTTCGAGCGCGCCGGGACGCTGGAACGCGCCGGCCGCGGCTCGATCGCCGTCGTCAACCCCGAGACGGTGCACACCGGCCAGGCCGGCGTCCCCGGCGGCTGGACCTACCGCGTCCTGTACCCGTCGGTCCAGGTGATGGCGGACGTGGCCGCCGAGCTCGGCGGCCCGCGCGGCACGCCGTCCTTCTCCGACGCCGTCATCGACGACCCCGCCGCCGCCGCGCTGCTGCGGGCCGCGCACCGGGCCGGGGAGCAGGGCGACGCGCTCGCCGCCTCCACCCTGATGCGCCGCGCCCTCGCGCACCTGCTCCGGCACGCCCGCCACACCCCCGCCGAGCCCGCCGCGCTGACCGCCGAGGTGCGCGCCGCCCGCGACATCCTGCACGCCCGCCAGCTCGACCCGCCGACGCTGGAGGAGCTGGCCGCGGCCACCGGGACGGGCCCGTTCCAGCTGCTGCGGGCCTTCCGCACCGCGACCGGCCTGCCCCCGCACGCCTACCTCAACCAGCTCCGCGTCCGCAGCGCCCGGGAGCTGCTCGACCAGGGGCTGCGGCCCGCCGACGTCGCCGCCCGGACCGGCTTCGCCGACCAGGCGCACCTGACCCGCCACTTCAAGCGCAGCGTGGGCGTCCCGCCCGGGGCCTACCAGCGCGGCCGGACCGGCTGAACGCACCGGCGCGCCGCCGTTCCCCTCGGCCCCTCAGGGGTGCAGGGTAGGAGCAACCCGGGCGAACGGCGGTGACGGCATGGTGGACCTACGCAAGCACGACGAGGACGCGCCCGCGATCCCCCCGCTGCTCGCCCTGGCGGCGGCGTGGTCCTGGCGCCTCATCGTCATCGGCGTCGTCTTCTACGGCCTCGGCCGCGTCGTCGGCATGCTGCACATCGTGGTGCTGTCCTGCGCCATCGCGCTGTTCCTGTGCGCGCTGCTGCGCCCCATGACCGCCCGCCTGGAGGGCATGGGCCTGCCGCCGCTCGCCGCCACCTGGATCACCCTGCTGTTCGCCCTCACCGTCCTCGGCGGCGTCGGCACCTACGTCGGCGTCCAGGCCAACGAGGAGTTCCCCAAGCTGGCCTCGGAGATCCAGGTCACCACCCAGCAGATCCAGCACTGGCTGGAGCAGGGCCCCCTGCACATCCGCCACTCCCAGCTCCAGGACTCCATGAACGCGGGCGTCAAGTACATGGAGGAGCGGCGCGGCCAGCTGGTCAGCACCGCCCTGCAGGCCGGCACCCTCACCGCCGAGATCCTGGCCGCCCTGGTCTTCATCCTGTTCGTCACCTTCTTCCTGCTGAAGGACGGCTCGCGCATCTGGGCCTGGCTCACCAGCGGGTCGGGCCGCTACACCGGCCGGATCGACCGGGCCGGCCGCGCCGCCTGGGAGACGCTGTCGCAGTACGTGCACGGCACCGTCCTGGTCGCCGCGATCCACGCCGTCGTCCTCGCGGTCGTGCTGGCGGTCCTCGGCGTCCCCCTGGTCGCCCCGCTCGCCGTGGTGATCTTCCTGGGCAGCTTCATCCCGATCGTGGGCATCCTGGTCGGCGGCGCCCTGGCCGTCGCGGTCACCTTCGGCGCCAAGGGCGGCACGGCCGCGCTGATCTTCCTCGGCGTCCTGATCGTCGAGCACCAGCTGGAGAGCCACCTGCTGCAGCCCCTGGTCGTCGGCCGCTGGGTCCGGCTGCACCCGCTCGCCATCATCCTGGCCATCACGGTCGGCGGCGTCCTCGGCGGCATCCCGGGGGCGGCGGGCGCCGTCCCGATCGTCGCGGTCGTCTACCGCGCCTGGCCCGCCCTGCGCGGCACCCCCGAACCCACCCCCGCCGAACACCCCGACCCGCCCCCCGGGGACGCCCCCGCCACCGCCTGACGCCACCGGCCCGGCACGCAGCGTGACGGTGCGGGTGGGGCCGATGGGGAACCGGAGTGTCCGGGCACGGACGGTCGGCAGGTCGGGTTAGGCTCTCAGAACCGCATCGTCCCGGCCGCCGAACCGGAACGATGATCTTCCCCCGGGACCGGATAACGCCAGGTCCGCCGACCCTTCGCGTCGACGGGCGGGCGGTCGCATGCACCTAGGAGGCGCATCAACCGTGGCCGACGACTCGTTCGTTCACCTGCACGTGCACACCGAGTACTCCATGCTCGACGGAGCCGCCCGGCTGAAGCAGATGTTCGAAGAGGTCGAACGTCAGAAGATGCCGGCGATCGCGATGACCGACCACGGCAACATGCACGGCGCCTACGACTTCCACAAGCACGCGACGAAAGCGGGCGTTGTCCCGATCATCGGCATTGAGGCCTATATGGCCCCAGAATCGCGCTTTCACAAGAAGAAGGTGCAGTGGGGCGAGCCCAGCCAGAAGCGCGACGACGTCTCCGGCGGCGGCCTGATCAACCACAAGACGCTGTGGGCCCGCAACAAGGAGGGCCTGCACAACCTGTTCAAGCTCTCCAGCCGCGCCTACATGGAGGGGTTCGTCTTCAAGTACGCGCGGATGGACGAGGAGCTGCTCGCCGAGCACGCCGCGGGCCTGATGGCGACGACGGGCTGCCCGTCGGGCAAGATCCAGACGCGGCTGCGGCTCGGCCAGTTCGACGAGGCGCTGAAGGCCGCCGCGACGTTCCAGGACATCTTCGGCAAGGAGAACTACTTCCTGGAGGTCATGGACCACGGGCTGGACATCGAGCGCCGGGTCCGCGACGGCCTGATCGAGATCAGTAAGAAGCTGAACATCCCGCCGGTGGTGACCAACGACTCGCACTACACCCACGAGTCGGAGGCGACCGCGCACGACGCGCTGCTGTGCGTCCAGGTCGGCAAGCAGCTCGCCGACCCCGACCGGTTCCGGTTCGACGGCAGCGGCTACTACATCAAGACCGCCGACGAGATGCGCGCCATCGACTCCTCCGACTTCTGGGCCGAGGGGTGCCGCAACACCCTGCTGATCGCCGAGAAGGTCGACCCGGCCGGGATGTTCGAGTACCGCGACCTCAGCCCGCGGTTCCCGGTGCCCGAGGGCGAGACCGAGGAGAGCTGGTTCCGCAAGGAGGTCTGGGAGGGCCTGAAGCGGCGCTTCCCCGGCGGCATCCCCGAGGAGTACGTCAAGCAGGCCGAGTACGAGATGGACGTCATCCTCGGCAAGGGGTACCCCTCGTACTTCCTGGTCGTGGCCGACTTCATCATGTGGGCCAAGAACAACGGCATCCTGGTCGGGCCGGGCCGCGGCAGCGCGGCGGGCTCGCTGATCGCCTACGCGATGGGCATCACCGACCTGGACCCGCTCCCGCACGGCCTGATCTTCGAGCGGTTCCTCAACCCCGAGCGCGCGTCGATGCCCGACATCGACATCGACTTCCCGGAAGACCGGCGGGCGGAGGTGATCCGGTACACCACCGAGAAGTGGGGCGCCGACAAGGTCTCCTTCATCGCCACCTTCGGCACCATCAAGGCGAAGGCGGCCGTGAAGGACGCCGGCCGCGTCCTCGGCTTCCCCTACGCCCTCGGCGACCGGATCTCCAAGGCGTTCCCGCCCGCGGTGATGGGCAAGGACATCCCGCTGTCGGGCATCTTCGACGACAAGCACCCGCGGTACGGCGAGGCCGGCGAGCTGCGCAAGCTGTACGAGGAGGAGGCCGACGTCAAGCAGATCATCGATCTGGCGCAGGGCCTGGAGGGGCTGATCCGGCAGACCGGCGTGCACGCGGCCGGGATCATCATGGCCGGTGAGACGATCACCGACCATGTGCCGATCATGCGCCGCGACGCCGACGGCGCGATCATCACGCAGTTCGACTACCCGACCTGCGAGACGCTCGGCCTGCTGAAGATGGACTTCCTGGGCCTGCGCAACCTGACGATCATCGACGACGCGCTGAAGGGCATCGAGAAGAACAAGGGCCACAAGGTCGACCTGCTCTCGCTGGAGCTGACCGACCCCAAGACCTACGAGCTGCTGTCGCGCGGCGACACCCTCGGCGTCTTCCAGTTCGACGGCGGCCCGATGCGGGCGCTGCTGCGGCTGATGAAGCCCGACAACTTCGAGGACATCTCCGCGGTCGGCGCGCTGTACCGGCCCGGCCCGATGGGCGCCAACTCCCACACCAACTACGCGCTGCGCAAGAACGGCCTGCAGGAGATCACGCCGATCCACCCCGAGCTGGAGGAGCCGCTCCGGGAGATCCTGGACACCACCTACGGCCTGATCGTCTACCAGGAGCAGGTCATGGCGATCGCGCAGAAGGTGGCCGGGTACACGCTCGGCAAGGCCGACCTGCTGCGCCGGGTGATGGGCAAGAAGAAGAAGGCCGAGCTGGACGCCCAGTTCGTCGGCTTCGAGCAGGGCATGATCGACAACGGCTTCTCCAAGGAGGCCGTCAAGACGCTGTGGGACATCCTGGTCCCCTTCTCCGACTACGCCTTCAACAAGGCGCACTCGGCCGCCTACGGCCTGGTGTCGTACTGGACGGCGTACCTGAAGGCCAACTACCCGGCCGAGTACATGGCGGGCCTGCTCACCTCCGTCGGCGACGACAAGGACAAGAGCGCGCTCTACCTGAACGAGTGCCGCCGCATGGGCCTGAAGGTGCTGCCGCCCGACGTCAACACCTCCGAGGCCGACTTCACCCCGATGGGCGACACCGAGATCCGCTTCGGCCTGTCGGCGGTCCGCAACGTCGGCACCAACGTGGTCGACGGCATCGTCGCGGCGCGCAAGGAGAAGGGCGCCTACACCGACTTCAACGACTTCCTCGGCAAGGTCCCGCCGATCGTGTGCAACAAGCGCGTGGTGGAGTCGCTGATCAAGGCGGGCGCGTTCGACGAGCTCGGCCACCAGCGCAAGGCGCTGCTGATGGTGCACGAGCAGGCGATCGACTCGGTCATCGACATCAAGCGCAAGGAGGCCATCGGCCAGGACTCGCTGTTCGGGGCGCTGGAGAACGACGGCGGCGACGACGCCTTCGCGGTGGCGATCCCCGAGAACGAGGAGTGGGACAAGACGACGCTGCTGGCGTTCGAGCGGGAGATGCTCGGCCTGTACGTGTCCGACCACCCGCTGCTCGGCATCGAGCACATCCTGGAGCGCGAGGCCGACTGCACCATCGCGTCGCTGAACGAGGGGGAGCGGCCCGACGGGCAGGTGGTGACCGTCGCGGGCCTGCTGTCGGGGCTGCAGCGCAAGGTCACCAAGCAGGGCAACTCGTGGGCGATGTTCCAGCTGGAGGACCTGGCCGGGTCGATCGAGGTCATGTGCTTCCCCTCGTCCTACCAGCTGTGCTCCACGCTGCTGGCCGAGGACGCCATCTTGACCGTCAAGGGCCGGCTGGACCGCCGCGAGGACGTCGCCAAGATCATCGCGATGGAGGTGACCCAGCCGGACCTGACCATCAGCGACGCGTTCGGGCCGCTCGCGGTGACCCTGCCGCTCGGCCGCTGCACCCCGCCGATCGTGGCGGGCCTGAAGGAGGTGCTGGTCAGCCACCCGGGCACGTCCGAGGTGCACCTGCACCTGCAGAACGGGCCGCGCACCACGGTGGTCCGCCTGGACGACAAGCTGCGGGTCGCGCCGTCCCCGGCGCTGATGGGCGACCTGAAGCAGCTGCTGGGCCCGTCCTGCCTGGGGTAGTGCGTCCCCACGCGCCCGGGCCCGCACGGGCCCGGGCGGCGGGTCACAGGGTGGCGGGGACGAGCTCGGCCTGCCATTCGGCGAAGCGGCCGAGGCCGTCGAAGTAGGCGCGGGCGGTGCCGCCGGACGGGAGGGCGATCTCCATGACCCCGTCGGCGTCCCGGTAGGGGACGCGGTGGTGGCTGAGCAGGCGGGCGAGGGTGAGGCGCGGGTCGCGGGGGAAGAGGGCGGCCGCGGTGGTGAGCAGCCGGGGCACCGGGACCGGGTCCCAGGCCGCGGGCGGCGCCTTGGGGTCGTCCACGTGCAGGTAGGCCGAGCCGCCGTCGTAGCCGGCGCCGATGTAGCCGCCGCCGCCGAGGACGCCGCCGGCGGCCATCGCGATCAGTTCGCCGCCGTGCCCGGCCGGGCCGTCGTACCAGCCGAGGTCGACCTCGGGGGTGACGAACTCGGGGATGCCGAGGCGCTCGCCGAGGGCGCGGATGGCCAGGGTCGGCGCGACCGCCGGATGGTCGTCGCCGAACTGCGGGTTGGCCCAGCCCCACAGCCAGGTCCGCTCGCGCGCCGCGTAGCTGCCGAGCAGCGAGACGCGCACGCCGACACCGCCGCTGACGTAGCTGCGCGCGGTGAGGTCGGCGCTCCAGTCCTCGCGCGGCAGGAACTCCGCCAGCGTCTCCTGCTGGTGGAGCACCACCGCGGCGAGCGCGGCGCCGAGGCGTTCGAACGCAGGACTGAATCCGGACATGTCGGGCACATTATCCCAAGAATCGGGCCGGTCGGGGGTGTGAATCGGACACCTGCCGGGAGTCGATCGGTGGACGGGGGAGGGTTAGGCTTTCGCCGACGGATGATGGGCGTCTACAAGGAGCGTACGAGGTGCGGGGAGCGACCGTGAGGGCCTTGCGGACCTGGGCGGTCACCACCGCGATCGTGACCGTGCTCGGCCCCCTGGCCGGGCTGCTGTGGGCGAGGATCGCCCCCGCCGTCCGGTACGTGGTGGTGCAGGGCGAGCCGCTGCTCGCCGACCCCGACGGGCAGGGCCCGATCGGGGCCGACGCCCGGTTCGCGCTGATCGCGGTGGCCGCCGGCCTCGGCTGCGGCGCCGTGGCCTACCTGTTCGGCGGCCGCGGCAACGACGCGGCGCTGATCCTGGCCCTGGCGGCCGGCGGCCTGGCCGCGGCGGTGCTGGCCTGGCGCACCGGCCACCACGTCGGCCTCGCCGGGTTCGAGCGGGCGGTGCGCGGCGCGCCCGACGGGCGGACCGTCACCGGCGTCGCCGACCTGCGCGCCACCGGCGTCCTGGTGTTCTGGCCGCTGCTCGCCGTCGCCGCGTACGGGGTGCTGGAGCTGCTGGTCAAGCGGCTACCCGCGGGCGATGGCGGCCTCGCGCGCGCCGGTGAGGCAGACCAGGTCGGCGGGGGCGAGCTCGATCTGCAGGCCGCGCCGACCGGCCGAGACGTAGATCGTGGCGAATCCTGAGGCGGAGGCGTCCAGCACCGTCGGCAGCCGCCGCCGCTGCCCGAGCGGGCTGATCCCGCCGACCACGTAGCCGGTGGCGCGCTCGGCGTCCTGCGGGTCGGCCATCCGCGCCTTCTTGCCGCCGGCCGCCGCGGCGAGCGCCTTCAGGTCCAGCGACGCCGAGACCGGCACGACGCCGACGGTGAGCGCGCCGTCCACCTCGGCGAGCAGCGTCTTGAACAGCCGCTCGTGCGGCACCCCGAGCGCGTCGGCCGCCGCCTGCCCGTAGGACTCGGCCGCCGGGTCCGCCTCGTAGGGGTGCAGCGTGAAATCGATCTTCGCCTTGGCGGCGGCGACCGTCGCCGGGGTCCCCTTGCCGCCCTTGTTCCGCGCTGTGCTCATGGGGCCAGTCTGCCGTGCCGTGATCAGTTCGGGTGGACCGATCCGTCCAGGAACTGCCCGGCGGGCACCGTGGGCAGCGCCGCCAGCAGGCGGGTCTCGCGGGCCAGCAGGCCGAGCGCGGCGCGCAGCCGCAGCGCGGCGTTCTCGGCGGCCAGCAGGCGCTGCTTGTCGTGGCCGTCCAGGACCGCGGTCGCCGCGATCAGGTACGACAGCGTCACCGGATCGTCCGGCGGGTCGAGCGCCTCGGCCGCCGCGGCGCCGGCCGCGGCGAGCCGCTCGCGGTACAGCGCGAACAGCCGCCCGGCCCGCACGGCCAGCGGCGCGGCGCCCGGCCCGGCCTCCTCGGGCAGCAGGTCCACCTCGCCCTGCAGGTAGGGGCGCGAGCGGTCCACGCTCTTCAGCCGGAAGCGGCGGGTGCCGACGGTGACGATGTCGAAGCGCCCGTCGTCGTGCTCGCGCGCCTCCCGCACCTCGGCGACGCAGCCGACCTCGGCGAGGCGCCGCGCGCCCTGCGCGCCCACCTCGTGCCCGAGCTCGATGGCGACGACCCCGAAGCAGCGCGGCCCGGGGCGCTCCAGCAGGTCGCGGATCAGCAGCCGGTAGCGCTCCTCGAACAGGTGCAGCGGCAGCACCAGGCCGGGGAACAGCACGGTCCCGAGCGGGAACAGCGCCAGCCGCTCGGTCACCGCCACCCCCTCCGGACGCCCATGCGGCCAGCCTACGTTCGGAACGGCGGTCATGGGTGCCTGGATTCTCATAGTCTGAAGCTTTCTGGGGTTTCGACTGGGAATCTCAATGTCACCCGTTCGGGGCATGCGCCCTGGTCACCCTGGGCCAGTCCGCGCCGAACCGGCCACCTTCCCGTGCGCGCGGGACTACGGTCGGTGCCGACCCGGGGGTCGCTCCCCCGGACCGACCCTGGAGACCCGCCACATGTGGCTCAACCTGATCATCCTGAGCGCGGCCAGCCTGGCCGTCGGCTTCGTCCTCGGCTGGATCGCCGCGTGCCCGCGCCGCTGGGACGCCCGCTTCACCGAGGACGACACCGTGCCCGGGGACCTGCCGCCGCCCCTGCGCCGGCTGCCCGGCCGCGTTTGAGGCCACTTACGGCGAATGGCCGTTTTGTGGTCGCCGGGGTCCGGTTAGCGTCGAGACCATGAGGATCTTCGTGGTCGACGCCTTCACCGACGCTCCCTTCCGCGGCAACCCCGCCGGGGTCTGCCTGCTGGACCAGGCCGCGGACGCCGCCTGGATGCAGCACGTCGCCGCCGAGATGAAGCACTCCGAGACCGCGTTCGTGCGCCCCCTCGCCGAAGGGGAAGAGGACTACGAGCTGCGCTGGTTCACCCCGCTGGTGGAGGTGGCGCTCTGCGGGCACGCCACCCTGGCCTCGGCGCACGCCCTGTTCACCTCCGGGGCGGTGCCGGCGGACCGGCCGATCCGCTTCCGGACGCTGCGCAGCGGCGTCCTCACCGTCACCCGCGCCGCGGACGGCGGCCTGCGGATGGACTTCCCCGCCACCCCGCCCGCCGAGGCGGCCGCGCCGGACGGCCTGGCCGAGGCGCTCGGCGCCCCGCTCCGCTGGGTGGGCCGCACCGCGCAGAACGACGTGGTGGCCGAGCTCGCCGACGAGGAGACCGTCCGCGAGCTGCGGCCCGACATCGCCGCGCTCGGCCGGATCGACGCGCGCGGCGTCGTCCCCACCGCCCGCGCCACGCCCGGGCGGGAGCACGATTTCGTGTCCCGATTCTTCGGCGCCCGCGTCCTGGAAGGCGACGGCGAGGACCCGGTGACCGGCTCGGCGCACTGCGCCCTGGCCCCGTTCTGGGCGGAGCGCCTCGGCCGCGACGCCCTCACCGGCTACCAGGCGTCCGCGCGCGGCGGGTACGTGCGCACCGAGCTGCGCGGCGACCGGGTCGTGCTGTCGGGGCGGGCCGTCACGGTGCTGGACGGCACGCTGCGCGTCTGACGGGCCGCGCGTCTGACGACACGTCTCGTCACCTGAGACGATGCGCGCCGGGGCGTGGTCACTCCGTAGACTGGCCGGGTGATTTCCCGTATCGACCTGCGCGGCTCGCTTCCGGGCGACCTGCGCGCCACGCTGCCCCGCGCCGACTTCGACGTCGAGGCCGCCCTGGAGAAGGTGCGGCCCATCTGCGAGGACGTGCGCCATCGCGGCTCGGCGGCGGTACGGGAGCACACCCATGCGTTCGACGGCGTGGAGCTGGAGCGCACCCGCGTGCCCGTCGAAGTGGTCCACGAGGCGCTCGCCACGCTCGACCCGGCCGTCCGCGACGCGCTGGAGGAGAGCATCCGGCGCGCCCGCAAGGTGCACCGCGACCAGCGCCGTACCGACACCACCACCCAGGTCGTGCCGGGCGGCACGGTCACCGAGCGGTGGGTGCCGGTCGGCCGCGTCGGCCTGTACGTGCCGGGCGGCAACGCCGTCTACCCCTCCAGCGTGGTCATGAACGTGGTGCCCGCGCAGGAGGCGGGCGTCGGCTCCCTCGCGGTCACCTCGCCCGCGCAGAAGGGGTTCGGCGGCCGGCCGCACCCGGCGATCCTGGCCGCGTGCGCGCTGCTCGGGGTGGACGAGGTCTACGCCGCCGGCGGCGCCCAGGCGATCGCGATGTTCGCCTACGGCACCGACGAGTGCCCGCGCGCCGACCTGGTGACCGGCCCCGGCAACATCTACGTCGCGGCGGCCAAGCGGCTGCTGAAGGGCGTCATCGGCATCGACTCCGAGGCCGGCCCGACCGAGATCGCGATCCTGGCCGACGCCACCGCCGACCCGGTGCACGTGGCCGCCGACCTGATCAGCCAGGCCGAGCACGACGTGCTCGCCGCCGCGGTGCTGGTCACCGACTCGCCCGAGCTGGCGAGCGCGGTGGAGGACGAGCTGCGCGCGCAGGTCGCCCGCACCAAGCACGCCGAGCGGGTCACCGCCGCGCTCGCCGGGCGCCAGTCGGGCATCGTGCTGGTCGACGACGTCGAGGCCGGCCTGGCGGTCGTGGACGCCTACGCCGCCGAGCACCTGGAGATCCAGACCGCGGACGCCGCCGCCGTCGCCGCCCGGGTGCGCAACGCCGGCGCGGTCTTCGTCGGCCCGCACGCCCCGGTGTCGCTCGGCGACTACCTGGCCGGCTCCAACCACGTGCTGCCGACCGGCGGCTGCGCCTGCCACTCCTCGGGCCTGTCGGTCCAGTCGTTCCTGCGCGGCATCCATGTCGTGGAGTACGACGAGGCCGCGCTGGCCGAGGCGACCGCCCGTGTCGTCACGCTCGCCGAGGCCGAGGACCTGCCCGCGCACGGCGCCGCCCTCAAGGCCCGCTTCGACTGGGAGATCCCTTCGTGACCGGTTTGAACGAGCTCCCGATCCGCGACGACCTGCGGGGCCGGGAGCCCTACGGGGCACTCCAGCTGGACGTCCCGTACGCGCTGAACACCAACGAGAACCCCTATCCGCCGTCCGAGCGGCTGGTGAAGGCGCTCGGCGAGGCCGTCGCGGAGGTGGCGGGGACGCTGAACCGCTACCCCGACCGCGACGCGGTCGCGCTGCGCGAGGACCTCGCCACGTTTTTGAACACCGACACGCCCGGCGCCGGACTGACCGGCCGCCAGGTGTGGGCCGCCAACGGCTCCAACGAGATCATCCAGCAGATCCTGCAGGCGTTCGGCGGGCCGGGCCGCTGCGCGCTCGGCTTCGAGCCGTCCTACGCGATGCACCCGATGATCACGCATGTGACCAACACCCGGTGGATCGACGCGCACCGCGACGCGGACTTCGGCCTGGAGCCCGAGCGCGCCGTGAAGGTCGTGCAGGAGCACCGCCCCGACGTGGTGTTCCTGACCTCGCCGAACAACCCCACCGGCACCGCGCTGCCGCTGGAGGCGATCGAGGCGGTGCTGAAGGTCGCGCCCGGCATGGTGGTGGTCGACGAGGCCTACGGCGAGTTCCGCCGCGCCGAGACCCCGTCCGCGCTGACGCTGCTGCCCGGCAACCCGCGCCTCATCGTCACCCGCACGATGTCCAAGGCGTTCGCGATGGCCGGCACCCGCCTCGGCTACCTGGCCGCCGACCCCGCCGTCATCGACGCGCTGCTGCTGGTGCGGCTGCCCTACCACCTGTCGGCCGTCACCCAGGCGGTGGCGCGCACCGCGGTCGCGCACGGCGAGGAGCTGCTCGGCTCGGTCGCCGCGCTGCGCGCCGAGCGCGACGCCCTGGTCGCCTGGCTGCGCGCCGAGGGCTTCACGGTGGCCGACTCCGACGCCAACTTCGTCCTGTTCGGGACGTTCCCCGACCGCCGGAGGGTCTGGCAGGACCTGCTGGACCGGGGCGTGCTGATCCGGGAGGTGGGACCGCCCGAGTGGCTGCGGGTCAGCGTCGGCACCCCGGAAGAGATGGCCGCCTTCCGTACCGCATTGAAGGAGAGTCTGTGAGCCGCAAGGGCCGCGTCGAGCGGGGGACCAAGGAGACCAGCGTCCTGGTCGAGATCGACCTGGACGGCACCGGCGAGGTCGACGTCGCGACCGGCGTCGGGTTCTACGACCACATGCTGGCCCAGCTCGGCAAGCACGGCTCGTTCGACCTGACCGTCAAGACGCGGGGCGACCTGCACATCGACAGCCACCACACCATCGAGGACACCGCGATCGCGCTCGGCCAGGCGTTCCGGCAGGCGCTCGGCGACAAGGCCGGCATCCGCCGCTTCGCCGACGCCTCGATCCCGCTGGACGAGGCCCTCGCGCAGGTCACCGTGGACGTGTCGGGCCGCCCCTACCTGGTGCACACCGAGCCCGCCGGGATGGCCCCGATGATCGGGCCCGAGTACGACACCACGATGACCCGGCACATCTTCGAGTCGTTCGTGTCCAACGCCCAGGTCGCGCTGCACGTGCACGTCCCCTACGGCCGCAACGCCCACCACATCGTGGAGGCGCAGTTCAAGGCGCTGGCGCGCGCGCTGCGCGACGCCGTCGCCTTCGACCCCAAGGTGCACGGCGTCCCGTCCACCAAGGGATCGCTGTAGTGACCTACGCCAGCCTGCTGCTGTTCGCCCTGGCGGCCTTCCTGCTGGCGGGCGTGTACAGCCTGGTCCGGCAGGGCCTGAAGGCCGGCGCGCTGGTCGCGCTGGCACTGGCGGCCCTCGCCGCCCTCGGAGGAGTGATGTGGCTGTGAGCCCCTCGATCGTCGTCCTGGACTACGGTTCGGGCAACCTGCGCTCGGCCGAGCGCGCCATCGCCCGGCACGGCGTGGAGGTGACCGTCACCGCCGACTGGGACACCGCCCTGGCCGCCGACGGCCTGGTGGTGCCCGGCGTCGGCGCGTTCGCCGCGTGCATGGCGGGCCTGCGCGCCATCCGCGGCGAGCAGATCATCGGCCGCCGCCTCGCCGGGGGCCGCCCGGTCCTCGGCATCTGCGTCGGCATGCAGATCCTGTTCGGCGAGGGCGTCGAGCACGGCGTCACCACCGCGGGCTGCGACGAGTGGCCCGGCACGGTGGAGCGCCTGGACGCGCCCGTCCTGCCGCACATGGGGTGGAACACCGTGGACGCCCCGGAGGGCACCGTGCTGTTCCAGGGCATGGACCCCGCCACCCGCTTCTACTTCGTGCACTCCTACGGGGTACGGCGCTGGGAGCTGCGGCCCGACCCGACCGGCCACCTGAAGCCGCCGCTGGTCACCTGGGCCGAGCACGGCGACCGGTTCGTCGCCGCGGTGGAGAACGGCCCGCTCTGCGCGACCCAGTTCCACCCGGAGAAGTCCGGCGACGCCGGCGCCCAGCTGCTGAAGAACTGGCTCTCCACCCTCTCCTGACGGCCCCGACAAAGGTTGCGAACAATGACTCTCACCCTTCTTCCCGCCGTCGACGTCGCCGATGGCCAGGCGGTCCGCCTGGTGCAGGGCGAGGCCGGCACCGAGACCTCCTACGGCGCGCCGCTGGACGCCGCGCTGGCCTGGCAGCGCGCGGGGGCGGAGTGGATCCACCTGGTGGACCTGGACGCCGCGTTCGGCCGCGGCTCCAACCGCGAGCTGCTCGCCGAGCTCACCGGCCGCCTGGACGTGAAGGTGGAGCTGTCGGGCGGCATCCGCGACGACGCCTCGCTGGAGGCCGCCCTGGCCACCGGCTGCGCCCGGGTCAACATCGGCACCGCCGCGCTGGAGGACCCCGCCTGGTGCCGCAAGATCATCGCCGAGTACGGCGACAGGATCGCGGTCGGGCTGGACGTGCGCGGCACCACGCTCGCCGCGCGCGGCTGGACCCGCGAGGGCGGCGACCTGTGGGAGGTGCTGGACCGGCTGGAGGCCGACGGCTGCCCCCGCTACGTCGTCACCGACGTGACCAAGGACGGCACGCTGCGCGGCCCGAACACCGAACTGCTGCGCGAGGTGTGCTCCCGCACCGACAAGCCCGTCATCGCCTCAGGCGGGGTGTCCTCGCTGGACGACCTGCGCGCGCTCGCCGCCCTCACCGGCGACGGCGTGGAGGGCGCCATCGTCGGCAAGGCCCTGTACGCGCAGGCGTTCACCCTCGAAGAGGCCCTGGCGGCCGTCAAATGACCGTCGCGGTCCGGGTCATCCCGTGCCTGGACGTCGACGCCGGCCGGGTGGTCAAGGGCGTCAACTTCCAGAACCTGCGCGACGCCGGCGACCCGGTCGAGCTGGCCCGCCGCTACGACGCCGAGGGCGCCGACGAGCTGACGTTCCTGGACATCACCGCGTCCTCGGGCGACCGCTCCACCACCTACGAGGTGGTGCGGCGCACCGCCGAGCAGGTGTTCATCCCGCTCACCGTCGGCGGCGGCGTGCGCACCGTGGACGACGTGGACCGGCTGCTGCGGGCGGGCGCCGACAAGGTGTCGATCAACACCGCCGCGATCGCGCGCCCGGAGTTCCTGCGCGAGGCCGCGCACCGCTACGGGTCGCAGTGCATCGTGCTGTCGGTGGACGCCCGCCGCGCGGCCGGCACCGCGTCCGGCTACGAGGTCACCACGCACGGCGGCCGCAAGGGCACCGGCATCGACGCGATCGAGTGGGCCCGGCGCGGCGAGGAGCTCGGCGTCGGCGAGATCCTGCTGAACTCGATGGACGCCGACGGCACCAAGGCCGGCTTCGACCTGGAGATGCTGCGCCGGGTCCGGGCGCAGGTCACCGTCCCGGTGATCGCCTCGGGCGGCGCGGGCGCGCTGGAGCACTTCGCGCCGGCCGTGGCGGCGGGCGCCGACGCGGTGCTGGCCGCCAGCGTCTTCCACTTCGGCGAGATGACCATCGGGCAGGTCAAGGACGAGCTGCGCGCCGCCGGGAGCGTGGTGCGGTGACGGTCGCGCTCGCCACCTGCGCCGCGCTGCCCGGCGGCAGCGACGACGCGGTCCAGATCCGCACCGCGCTCGCGGTGGACGGCGTGGACGCGGTGCCGGTCGTGTGGGACTCGCGCGCCGACTGGGCGGCCTACGACCTGGTCGTGGTCCGCTCCACCTGGGACTACACCGAGCGCGCGGCCGAGTTCCTGGCCTGGGCGGATTCGGTCCCGCGGCTGCTGAACCCGGCGCCGGTGCTGCGCTGGAACACCGACAAGCGCTACCTGCGCGACCTGGCGGAGCGGGGCGTCCCGGTCGTCCCGACGCGCTGGGACCCCGCGGACGTCCCGGGCGACTGGGACGAGTACGTCATCAAGCCCGCCGTGTCCGCCGGTTCCCTCGGCACCGCCCGCTGGCGCGCGGGGGAGGAGGACCGGGCCCGCGCCCACCTGCGGTCCCTGCGCGGCCGTACGGTCATGGTGCAGCCCTACCTGCCGGGCGTCGACACCGAGGGCGAGACGGCGCTGCTGTTCTGCGACGGCGAGTTCAGCCACGCCGCCCGCAAGGCCCCGATCCTGCAGCGGGGCACCGGCGTGGTGGGCGCCCCGCGCGGCGGCGAGGTCACCGCCGCCGCGGCGACGCCCGAGCAGCTCGCGGTCGCCCGGCAGGCCCTGGCCGCAGTCCAGGGCGACCTGCTCTACGCGCGCGTGGACCTGGTCCCGGGCCCGGACGGCTCGCCGGTCGTCCTGGAGTTGGAGCTGACCGAGCCCGCGCTGTTCCTGGAGCACGGCCCCGGCTCCGCCGACCGCTTCGCCAAGGCCATCGCCGCGCGCCTGTGAGTCACCGCTCGGCGGCGGGGTCGGGGATGGCGGGCGCGGGGGAGCGGCCGGCGCACGGCAGCAGGATCGCCGAGGGGTGCTCGGGGTCGTGGAAGACCTCCTGGTCGGCGGCGACCATGGTGCGGGCGGCGCCGAGCGGCTCGCCGGTGCCGGGGTTGACCGCGACCTTGGGGTAGGCACCGCTCGCCACGTGCACGCGGACGCGGTGGCCCTTGCGGAAGCGGTGCCCGGCCGGCCACATGTCGACCGTGACGCGCCGCACGTCGCCGTCGGCGGGCAGCAGCCGCAGGCCGCCCTCGCAGACGTTGCGCGACGCCCCGTCCGGCGCGACGTCGCAGAGGCGCACGATGAAGTCGGTGTGCGCGCGCGACGAGCGGACGTACAGCTCCGCCGCGACCGGCCCGACGATATCGGTGTCCTCGGTCAATACCGGCGAGGTGAACACCAGGACGTCGTCGCGCTTCTCCAGCGGCCGGTTGTCGACGGGCTTGGAGCTGCCGAGCAGCGTCGGGCCGCCGAGCGCGGGCGTCGGCCGCGCCGGGTCGAAGCGGTACCGCGACGGCTCGTGGTCCTGCGGGCCGCCGGGGCCGAGGCCGCCGCCCGCGTGCAGGTGCCAGCGCTCGGTCCGGGTGCCCGGCGGCGGCCAGTCCTGATAGTCGCGCCACTCGCGGGCGCCGGTGACGTAGACCCGGACGGGGTCGGCGCGCACCCCGGAGGAGTCGCCGCGCAGGTGCGCGCGGAACCAGGCGAGGGACTCGCGGAACGACACCAGGCCGTGCCGGGCGTCGGTGTGCCACCACGGGCCGATCGTCAGGTGGGGCCGGTGCCCGGCCGCGCGCAGCGCCAGGTAGTCCTTGACCAGCCAGGGCAGGAACACGTCGTACCAGCCGCCGAGCAGCGCGACGGGCGCCTCGACCGAGCCGACGGTGGCGCTGAAGTCGCGCTTGGCCCAGTAGGCGTCGCCCGGCCCGTGGTCGCCGGTGCCGTGGTTGGCCGCCCCGTGGTTGGAGATCAGGTCCTGGTAGAAGCGCATCGGCTCGCCGCCGGCCGCCAGGTCCAGTTCGGCGAGGGGGCGGCCGGAGCGGGCCGCGCGCACCGCGCGGCGCCGCGACAGCAGCGGCGCGGTCAGCAGCCCGAACGGCTGCTGCTGCCGGTGGGTGAGCTCGGTCCAGGTCAGCGTGGACTCCAGCGCGAACGACCCGCCGACGTAGGCGGCGTCGCGGAACGACGACGCGGTGATCTGCAGCGACATCGCCTTCAGCTCCGGGCCCGCGTCGGCGGCCAGGGCCCAGGCCGAATAGCCGAGGTAGCTGGCGCCGTAGGTGGCGAACGACCCGTTGAACCAGGGCTGCTTCTTCAGCCACTCGACGGTGGCCACGCCGTCGTCGTGTTCGCTGCCGAGCGGGTCGAACTCGCCGCCCGACCCGAACGTCCCGCGCGCGCTCTGCACGAGGAGCTGGAACCCGAACGGCACGAACGGCAGCCCGTTCAGCACCGACGCGGGTCCGCGGCGTCCGTAGGGGGTGCGGACCAGGATGGTGGGCGGCGGGCGGCGCACGCCGAGCGGGATGTAGCGGTCGGCGAGGAGCGTCACCCCGTCCGGCATCCTCACCGGCAGGTCGCGCTGGACGGTGTAGCGGGGCAGGCGGAGCTGCGGAGCGGTCAGGCGGTCCCTGATGGCCATGCGGTCTCCCGACGGGTTGCTACTGCCTGGTAACCACGGTATGCCCTCACATACCGATCAGGAACGGCCAGGGATCGCGCGAACCGGCCGCCCGGCCGCCGAGATCGCCCGCCCAGAAGGCCTCGCCGCCGAATTCCTCGCGCCAGGACCACAATCGCAGGGTGATCGTGTGCAAAGGATGCTCTGCGGTGACGCCCAGCGCGCCGTGCACCTGATGAGCGATCGAAGCGACGGTCCCTGCGGCGCGGGAGGCGTTCGCCTTGGCCGCCCCGACCGCCACCGGATCGTCGGGCGTGCGGACGGCCGCCCGGACCGCGACGTCGGCGATCGCGACCTCGCCCGCCAGCTCGGCCAGGGCCTGCTGGACGGCCTGGAACCGGCCGATCGGCCGCCCGAACTGCTCCCGTTCGCCCGCGTACCGCACCGACAGCTCCAGCGCCCGCCGCATCGCGCCGGTGAGCTGCACCGCCCGCGCCAGCGCGCCGCGCAGCCGCAGGTCGGCGCCGCAGGGCCCGGCCGCCACGGGCCGCGCCCCGCCGAGGACGATCTCGTCGCGCGGCTCGCCCGCCAGGTTCGCGCCCGGGACGATCTCCAGGCCGGCCGGGTCGTACACCCGCGCCTCGCCGTCCCGCACGACGACGATCCGGTGCGCCCCGCGCGCCCACGGGACCCGGCGCGGATCGGCACAGGCCGTCAGCGGGCCGGGCGGCACCGGCAGGCCCGCCTCGGCGAGCGCCCGCCCGGCGAGCCAGCCGGTCTCGGCGAGCGGCACCGCGGCCGCGTGGTAGCCGGACGCGCGCAGCAGCACGGCCGCGTCGGCGAGGGTGCCGCCGCTGCCGCCCGCCTCCTCGGGGACGCCGACGGCGGTGAGCCCGGCCTCCTCCAGCGCGGGCCAGGGGTCGGCGGCGGCGAGGATCTCGTCCGCGGTCGCGGCCAGCAGCGGGTCGTCCATCAGCGCACTCCCAGGCCGCGCGCGACGATGCCGCGCAGGATCTCGTTGGTGCCGCCGCGCAGCGTGAACCCCGGCGCCTGCACGACCGCCTGGGCGAGCGCGCGGGCCAGCGGGTCGGGGGAGCCGGGGTCGGGCTCGGCGCCGGCGTGATCGCGGGCGGCCTCGATCACCTCGGACTCGAACCGCGTCCCCAGGTCCTTGACCAGGGCGGCGGCGACGTCGGGCGTGCGGCCCTGCGCGAGCGCCCCGGCGACGCCGAGGGACGCCTGCCGCAGGGCCCACAGCCGCGCCAGGAGCCGCCCGAGCGCGCGCGGGTCCGCGCCCCGCTCGTGCAGCAGCCGCAGCAGCAGGAACGTGCTGAGCAGGCGCTCGGGGCCGCTCCGCTCGTAGGCCAGCTCGGCGGTCACCTGCCGCCATCCGTCGCCGGGCTTGCCGAGGACGAGCGCGTCGGGGACGAACGCGCCGTCGAACACGACCTCGTTGAAGTGATGCTCGCCCGACAGGGACGCGATGGGGCGGATCGTCACGCCCTCGGCGGGCAGCGGCACGATGAACTGGGTCAGCCCGGCGTGCCGCTCGCTGCCCCTTTCGCTGCGCGCCAGCACGAGGATCGCGTGCGCCAGATGCGCGCCGCTCGTCCACACCTTGGTGCCGGTGAGACGCCAGCCGTCGCCGTGCTCGCCACCACGGGTGCGTTCGGCGCGGGTGCGGACCGAGGCGAGGTCGGAACCGGAGTCGGGCTCGCTCATCCCGATCGCGAAGAAGCACTCGCCGCGCACGATCCCCGGCAGGAACCGCCGCTGCTGCTCCGGCGTCCCGTTGTGCAGCAGGCTCGGGCCGACCTGCCGGTCGGCGATCCAGTGCGCGGCGACCGGCGCCCCGGCGGCCAGCAGCTCCTCGATCACCACGAACCGTTCCAGCGGCGAGCGGCCGTGGCCGCCGGCGCGGGCCGGCAGCGTCATGCCGAGCCAGCCGCGCGCGCCGAGGGCGCGGCTGAACGCCGGGTCGGCGCCGGTCAGCCAGCTGTCGCAGCGCGGCGTGAACGACGCCTCCGCCAGGAACGACCGCACCCGCGCGCGCAGGCCGGCCGTCCCGGGCGGCAGCGTGCCCGGTTCCAGCTCCGGCAGTGACGGCACGGGCGCCTCCTCGGGGGATCCGCAGGGCAGGCTACCGATCCGCCCCGGCCGCCGGGTCGGTGGCCCCTTACCTGACGCCCTTGGCCAGGTGGCGGGCGATGACCATGCGCTGGATCTGGTTGGTGCCCTCGAAGATCTGCATCACCTTGGCCTCGCGCATGTACCGCTCCACCGGGAAGTCGCGGGTGTAGCCGTAGCCGCCGAGGACCTGCACCGCGTCGGTGGTGACCTTCATCGCCGCGTCGGTCGCGACGAGCTTGGCGATCGAGGCCTGCCGCGCGAACGGCAGCCCCCGGTCCTTGCGCCGCGCCGCCTCCAGGTAGGCGGCGCGCGCCGTCTCCACGGCCGCGGCCATGTCGGCGAGCAGGAACGCCAGCCCCTGGTTGTCGATGATCGGGCGGCCGAACTGGCGCCGCTCGGCGGCGTAGGCGACGGCGTGGTCCAGCGCGCCCTGCGCCAGTCCGACCGCGCACGCGGCGATGCCGAGCCGCCCCGAGTCCAGCGCCGCCAGCGCGATCGGGAAGCCCTGCCCCTCCCCGGCCAGGCGCCGCCCGGCGGGGACGAGCGCGCCGTCGAAGTGCAGCTGCGCGGTCGTCGAGCCGGTGAGGCCCATCTTGCGCTCGGGCGGCCCGAACGTCAGGCCGGGCACCTGTCCCTCGGTGAGGAAGCAGGAGATGCCGCGGCCGCCGTCGTCGGAGGTGCGCGCGAACAGCACGTAGAAGTCGGCCTCGCCGCCGTGGGTGATCCACGACTTGGTGCCGGTGATCCGGTAGGCGTCGCCCTCGCGGACCGCGCGGGTGCCGAGCGCGGCCGCGTCGGACCCGGCCTGCGCCTCCGACAGCGCGTACCCGCCGAGCAGCTCGCCGCCGAGCATGTCCGGCAGCAGCTCCAGCTGCTCGGGCGTGCCGTAGTTGAACAGCGGGAAGCAGGCGAGGGTGTGCACGCTGACGCCGACCGCGACCGACGCCCACACCGACGCGATCTCCTCCAGGACCTGCAGGTAGACCTCGTAGGGCTGCCCGCCGCCGCCGTGCTCCTCGGGGTAGGGGAGACCGAGCAGGCCGGACCGGCCGAGCAGCCGGAACACCTCGCGGGGGAACTCGGCGGCCGCCTCGGCGGCGGCGGCGCGCGGCGCCAGCTCCTTGGCGGCGATGTCGCGGGTCAGCGCGATGAGTTCTTCTGCTTCAGGGGTGGGAAGCATGCGTTCTGCTGGCATGCCCCCCATCTTCGCGGATCAGCCGGTGAGCTCGCGCTCCAGCGGGGTGCGGAAGCGCGGGACGGCCCGCACGCCGCCGTAGAACGCGGTCATGCGGGCGGTCTCGGCCTCGATCGCGGCGACCGCGTCCGCGCCGGCGTCCTCCAGCAGCCGCACCACCAGCTCGCCGTCGGCGCGCTGGGCCCAGCCGCCGACGATCCGGCCGTCCCACCACACCGACGGGCCGATGTTGCCGTTCTTGTCGAACAGCGCCTCCTTGTGGGCGCCGAGGTACCAGCCGCGCTCCTGCCAGCCCATCGCGGTCGGGTCGAGGGCGGGCAGCAGCGCCGCCCAGGGCTCGGGCTCGGCGGCCGGCTCCAGATCGCCGGCGAGGACCAGGCCGGGCGCGCCGTCCATGGTCACCTCTACGGTGTCCAGCAGGGCGAGGGCCTTGCGGACCTCGGTCGCCGACCAGCCCGTCCACCACTTGACGTCGGCGGCCGTGGCCGGGCCGAACGCGTGCAGCCACGCGCGCACCAGCTCGGCGCGCGCCTGGTCGGCCGGGACGGAGGGGACGCCGCCGGGCAGCCACTTCTCCACCGGCGACCACTTGTACTGGCTGCTCGCCCACGACCCGTTCGGGCGGCCGCGCACGATCCGGCCCTCCACGCCGAGCGTCACCAGCACCCAGGTGGTGATGGAGGTCGGCTTGGAGTAGGACTTGCCGGGCGCGGTGTCGATCTGGGTGCGCAGCCGGGGCTCGGCGGCGCTGATCTGCGCGCCGGTCGCCTCGCCGAGCTCCAGCAGCGCCCGGTGCGCGCCCTCGGCGACGTCGTCGAAGAAGGCGGCCGCGTCGTCGGCCACGCCCGCCTGCTCGATGAACCGGGTGTAGGTGCGCCGCTGCTTGACGGCGAGCGCGTCGGCGCAGGCCGCCTGCAGCACCGGCAGCAGCTCGACCGGCACCACGAACATGGTCCGCCGCATGGCGAGCATCCGCAGCAGCGTCCGGTCGTCGTAGAGGGCCGCCTCCACATCGGCCGGGCCGGCGGTGCCGCTGCGCGCCGCGACGCTGAGGAACACCGTCGCCGGGTCGGTGGCGTGCAGCGCCACCAGCGAGCGGGCGATCTCCAGGACGTCGCCGGTGCGTGCGGACGGGGCCAGCCGGTGCCGGACGGCCAGACGGGCCCGCCGCTCCCGGGCACTGAAATCGCGCATGGCGCGACCCTACGCCGGGGGTAGGACAGGATCAGCCGTTGTGGCTGATCTTCACCACCACGTTGTCCTTGGTGACCGACTGCACCGACACGCTGAACCCGCCGTCGGTCTGCTGCTGCCCGTCGCCGACCGGCACGTTGATCTGCTGGCCGCCGACCTGCAGCGTGACGGTCTCGTTCTGCACGCTCACCAGCTTGGCCTTCACGCCGAGGATGTTCGCGCTCGCGTCCACGCCGCGGTCGAAGGTGACGGTGCAGGAGTTGATCCCGCAGTCGGTCTTGCTGTTCTGGCCCTCGCAGGCGGTGACCGCGCCGAGCGGCAGCAGCGCGAGGGCGAGAACGGCGAGGGAACGGCGTGCGGAAACGGTCATGACGGGGAGTCTAGGGAGCGCGTGACGCCTCTTTCGCCCTCCTGTGGGGGGAACCGGGCCGGCCGCGTGTAGTACCCGGCGGTGATCAGGCCTCGACCTTCCCGGCGCGGGGAACCGATCAGCCGTGGTGTGCGTCGCCGGACAGGATGTCGCCGCCGAGCTCGCCGCGCAGCGACCGCAGCGTCGGCTCCGGGCCGACCGCCACCCACCGCGTCCCGACCAGGTACGTCCCGCCCCAGGGCCTGGCCTCCGCCAGCCACGCCCGCTGCCCCTGGTCGGTGGTGAACCCGACGAGGGTGTAGCGGCCCCGGGCCGTCCGGCAGGCGCCCTGCCGCAGCTCCTCCGCCCCGCGGGTGCCGGTCAGCCTGCAGCCGGATTTCGCGGCCAGCTGCTCGATCGTGGCGGGCGGCGCGGCCGTGTGGCCGGCGTGCCCGGCTCCCGCCGCGCCGCCGCAGGCCGCGGCCAGTGCCAGCACAGGCAGTGTCAGCAGGGCGCCGCCGAGCAGCGCCGCTCCGGGGTGGTGCATGGCCCATCCTCTCGCCGGGGTACGCGATCGGTGGGAGGTACGCGCGCTCGCGGCGCGGGGTTCAGGGGGTCAGATCGCCCGGGCGGCGGCCGCGGCCCGCACCTCGGGCTCCTCGGCGGCGTCGTGCTCCAGGCGTTGCAACCGGATCCGGGTGTCGTCGGTGAGCGGCGCAGACCCGGCGGCGATCTCGCGGGCGCCGGACTGGCAGTCCCACAGGCCCTCGACGGCGTAGGCCTCGGCGGTGTGCGGCGCTGTCCGGATGAGCGCGGTCAGCACCCGGGGCCGCAGATGGGCATAGGGCGTTTCGGTCCAAGCGGTCTTCAGCAGCGGGACGGCCTCACCGGCGCGCAGCCGCCCGAGGCCCTCGATCGGGTCGGCGGCGCCGCGCCAGTAGCCCTCTTCCATCGTCTCGGTCAGTTCTTTCATCAGGATGGGGATGTCCTGGCGGGTCCCGTGGGCCGCCAGGATGTGCATCCCCATGGGAGCGCGCCCGTCGTCGGTGGTGGCCCAGACGCGGGCGTAGGGGAGTGCGGCCGGGCCGAAATCCGTCAGCGGCCGGAACAGCGCGCTCCGCCAGCGGCCCGGCTGCTGCGGCAGCAGCTCGTCGGCCAGCTCCAAAAGAGCCGGGGCGCGCCTGCGCCCCAGCTCGAACAAAGCGGATAGCGCCGCGTCGTCACCGCCGCGCGCCAGCCGCAGCAGCTCGGCGTCGGTGAACGCGGAGCGGTCCGTGGCCTGCGACGCCGGACGGCGCATCGGCGGCCTGGTCCGCTGCCGCCGCACCGCCGCGGCGATCTGCGGCTGCCGCGCGGCCCAGCTCTCGATCACCGGATTGCGCGGCCCGGCGACCAGGGACTCCAGCGCCGGCTCGTCGCAGCGCGCCACGACCAGCTCGTCCAGCCCGGCGGTGAGCGCCGGATCGCCCGCGTCCACCAGCGCGTTCAGCGCGTCGTACCAGTGCATGCCGTCCTCGGCGTAGTCGCGCAGCACCGCCGCGGCCTCACGCCGGCTGAGCCGCACCATCTCCGCCAGCACCCGCAGGGTCAGCCCCACCCGGCGGTCGTCCTCGTCGGCGTGGTCGGCCGGGTCGAACAGGTGCTCGGCCAGCGGCCCGACCGGCAGCTCGAGATCCACCATCAACCGGGCGTAGTACAGCGACCGCGACTCGCACTGCCAGTCCCAGCGCGGATCCCGGCGCACGCAGTCGTACACGTACTCGCCCGCGCCGGGCTTGCCGGCCGCGCGCCGCGCGGCCCTGCCGAGGCCCCGCTGCAGCTGACCGTGCAGGGTGCCCGCCGATTCACTCATGACCTCAATGCTCACCCCAGCAGAATGCGCAGGCGAACAGATATCGGGCAAGTGCTTTAGCGCCCGTCCGTATACCCGTGTCAAAACCCCGCATCAGATGCTCCGTTGCGCGACCCAGGACGCGTACAGGTCGGCGTAGACGCCCGGCACGGCGGCCAGCTCGGCGTGCGGGCCGCGCTGCACGATCCGCCCCGCGTCGAACACGATGACCTCGTCGGCGGCCTCGGCGGTGGACAGCCGGTGCGCGATCGAGATGGCGGTGCGGCCCCGCGTCACCCCCTCCAGGGCCCGCTGGATGCGGACCTCGGTGGCCGGGTCGACGGCCGAGGTCGCCTCGTCCAGCACCAGCAGGTCGGGGGCCGCGACGTAGGCGCGGGCGAGCGCGACCAGCTGCCGCTCGCCGGCCGACAGCGACTCGCCGCGCTGCCCGACCGGGGTGGCCAGGCCGCGCGGCAGGCCCTCCAGCCAGTCGGCGAGGCCGAGCTCGGTCAGCGCCAGCTCCAGGTCGGCGTCGGTGGCGTCCTGGCGGCCGTAGCGGATGTTGTCGGCGAGCGTGGCGTCGAACAGGAACCCGTCCTGGGGCACCATGACGATCCGCTCGCGCAGCGAGGAGAACCGCACGTCCTTCAGCGGGACGCCGTCCACCAGCACCCGGCCGCTCGTGGGGTCCATCAGCCGGGTCAGCAGCTTGGCGAAGGTCGTCTTGCCCGACCCGGTCTCGCCGACGATCGCGACGCGGCTGCGCGGCGCGATCTCGGCGTTCACCCCGTGCAGCACCGGCGGCCCGCCGGGGTAGGCGAACCCCACGTCCTCGAAGCGCACCTCGATCGGCCCGCGCGGCAGCGTCTCGCCGCGCTCGCCGGGGTCGGCGACGTCGGGGACGGTGTCCAGCACGCCGAGCACGCGCCGCCACCCCGCGATCGCGTTCTGCGCCTCGTTGAGGACCTCGGTGGCGGTCTGCATGGGGCTGACGAACAGCGTGACCAGGAACAGGAACGCGATCAGCTCGCCGGCCGTCAGGTGGCCGCCGACGCCGAGCAGCGTCCCGGCCACCACGACGGCGGCGGTCGCCAGCGCCGCGACCAGCTCGCTCACGGGGAACGTCAGCGCGACCAGGCCCTGCGCGCGGGTCTGCGCGTGCCGGGTCGCCGCGACGGTCTCGTCGACGCGCCGCGCGGTGCGCTCCTCGGCGGCGTAGGAGCGGATCACCGAGGCGCCCACCACCGACTCGCCGACCACGGCCAGCAGGTCGCCGGTCCGCTCGCGCACCCGGGTGTAGGCGGCCGAGACCAGCCGCTGGAACCGGCGCAGCGCGAACGCCAGCGGCAGGAACGAGGCCCACACCAGCAGCGCCAGCGGCCAGGAGTAGACCGCCATCAGCACGCTCGCCACCACCAGCTGGCCGAGCGAGACGATCATCATCAGCCCGCCCCACTGCATGAACTGGCTGATCTGGTCGACGTCGCCGGTCACCCGCGACACCAGGGCGCCGCGCCGCTCGCCGCTCTGGGTGAGCATCGACAGGTCGTGCACGTGCCGGAACGCCCGGATCCGCAGGGTGGCCAGGCCGCCCTCGGTGGTCTTGTAGAGCCGCACGTTCATCGCGTAGGCGCTGAGCGCCGTCAGCAGCACCGCGACGGCGCAGAGGACGACGGCGGTGCGGATGAAGCCGATGTCGGGGCCGCCGGCGTGGCCGAGGCCCTTGTCGATGGTCTGCTGGACCGCGATCGGCACCACGATCCGGCCCGCCGTGGACACCAGGGCGAGCAGCAGCGTCCCGGCCAGCCCGGCCCGGAACTCGGGGGTGAGCCGCAGGCCGCGCCGCAGCGTGTGCAGCGCCCCCTCGGTCCCGGCCGCCTCACTGAGGGTCGTCATCGCAGGGCCTCCTCGCCGCCGGTCTCGATCGCTTCGTGGTCGATCGCCTCGTGCTCCGCTTCGGCCCGCTCGTAGGCGTTGACCAGGTTGCGGTACCCCTCGGACCGTTCCAGCAGCTCGGCGTGGGAGCCGCGCGCCGTCACCCGCCCGTGGTCCAGGTAGACGACCTCGTCGGCGAGGGCGATGGTGGCCTTGCGGTAGGCGACCACCAGGACGGTGGCGCCCGCGTCGCGCTCGCGCAGGGCCGCCAGGATCCGCTCCTCGACCTGCGGGTCGACGCTGGAGGTCGCGTCGTCCAGGACCAGCAGCCGGGGCCGCCGCACCAGGGCGCGGGCGAGCGCCAGGCGCTGGCGCTGGCCGCCCGACAGCGTGGCGCCGCGCTCGCCGACCCGGGTGTCCAGGCCGTCCGGCAGCGCCGCGACGAAGCCCTCGGCCTGGGCGAGGCGGAGCGCCTCCCAGACCCGCTCGTCGGGCAGGTCCAGGCCGAGCGTGACGTTGCCGCGCACGGTGTCGTCGAACAGGAACGTCTGCTGGGGGACCAGCGCGGCGGTCGCGGCGACGCCGCCGGCCCGCACGTCGCGGGCGTCGACGCCGTCCAGCAGCACCGAGCCGTCCGCCGGGTCCACCAGCCGCACCAGCAGGTTCGTCAGGGTGGACTTGCCCGACCCGGTCGGCCCGACCAGCGCGATCGTGCGCCCGGCGCCGGCCTCGAAGGAGACGTCGTGCAGGACCCGCGCGCCGTCCTCGTAGCCGAAGCGCACCGCGCGGACCTCCAGCGCGGCCGGGCCGCCGGCGGCCAGCTCCTGCTCGCCGTAGGGCAGCGACCCGCCGGCGTCCAGCACGCCGCGCACCCGGTTCCAGCCGACGACGCTGCGCGGCACCTCGGCCAGCACCCAGCCGAGCGCGCGGATCGGCCACGCCAGCAGGGTGAACAGGTACGCCACGTGCACCAGGTCGCCCGCCGTCATCGCGTGGCTCTGCAGCCGCATCGAGCCGATCAGCAGCACCGCCAGCACGCCGAGGTTCGGCAGCGCCTCCAGGACGGGGTCGAACAGCCCGCGCACCCGGCCGACCGCGACGTTGGCGTCGCGCAGCGCGTGGGCGCGGGCGGTGAATCGCGCGGTCTCGGCGTCCTCGCGGCCGAGGGTCTTGACCACCAGGCCGCCCTCGAAGCTCTCGTGCGCGACCTCGCTGACCTCGGCGCGCAGCTGCTGCGCGCGGGTCGCCACCGGCGCGAGGCGCCGCTGGTACACCACGTTCAGCATCGCGATCGCCGGGAACACCAGGAACCCCACGATCGCCACCGTCACGTCGGTGAGCACGATCGACACCGCCGCGATCACCAGCATGAACAGCACGCCGACCGCCATCGGCAGCGGCGCGAGCGGCGCCCAGGACGCCTCCACGTCGGCGTTGGCGTTGGACAGCAGCTGCCCGGTCGGGTGCCGGTGGTGCCAGGCGAGCGGCAGCCGCAGGTACTGGCGGGTCACCTCGCGCCGGTACCGGGCCTGCATCCGGTACTGCATGAGCCCGGCGTAGAAGCGGCGGCCGGCGACGCCGAGGGCCTTGAAGAACGCCACCCCGACGATCGCGGCGGCGGCGCCCGTCAGCGCCCCGGCGGTGGTGTGCCCGGACGCGAACGCGGGCAGCACCACGTCCTCGGTCACCCAGCCGAGCACCTGCGCGGTGCCGACCGTCATCGCCGCGTAGAGGGCGCTGGCGAGCACCGACAGCGTGAAGACGCGGGGCTCGGCGCGGATCGCGACGGCCAGTACCCGGATCCCTTCACGCAGTATTCGCGGGTTGACGCGCTCAGACCCTGGTGGCACAGCACACTCCTGTTCACATACGACGGGCCCCGGGGATCCACCCGTCGGGGGCGCTGCGGGTGGGTTGGGCCCGGTAATGCCTACCATCCGGCGCCGGTGCCTATTCCCGTACGGGTCGGACGGCGGCCTGCGGACCCGGCGGGCCGCGGCCGCCCGGATGCGGTCCGCGACGAAGTGATGCCGTTCTGTGATGGTCGGGGCGGACGATTCGCCGGGGGCGTTGGAGTTGTCATCGCATGAGTCCTGGCGGGTACAAAATCATCCACCGCATGGAGTTCTTTGTTCACCTAGAGGAGATGCGCGCGGCGCGGGCGAGGCGCCGGTGCAGGTCACTGCGCCCCTCTTCGGGGAAGTGCTGGAACACCCGATAAGAATTGACCGTTATGTCCTGAGAAAGTTTCCGGTTCTGGACAGCTGTGCGCGTCCGGGCGGCTGCGGCGCGCGTTCGGACGCCTTCTGCTCGCGGGCGCCACGGCGGCTGTCAAGACCCTGGACCAGAGTGGTCGAAGCCTTTAACCGGGGACTTCTCCGGCATGGCAATCAAGAAGGGATGCGGCTCCTCCGCTTTAGCCGGAACCGGTGATACGGTGGGGCCGTCGGTTGCAGTCGTGGTTCTCGATCGTTTGTACGGACGCCCGCGGACTGATGGCAGCGGGCGTTTTGGCTTTTCCGGGACCGTACGGAGTTGCGAGGGCGTTCCGCAGTGACCGCGCCGGGCCCGCGAGGTGTGGGCCCATGTTTTGCCGCAAGGAGAAAGACATGCCCCAGCAGGGCACCGTGAAGTGGTTCAACGCCGAAAAGGGCTTCGGCTTCATCGCCGTGGACGGCGGTGGACCCGACGTCTTCGTGCACTACTCGGCGATCCAGTCCTCCGGGTACCGCACGCTGGACGAGAACCAGCGCGTCCAGTTCGAGGTCACGCAGGGCAACCGGGGCCCGCAGGCCGACCAGGTCGTCCCCCTGTAAGACCCAGTCGTACGTCAGGACCCGCATCCGCCCGGGATGCGGGTCCTTTCGTGTCCGCGGCGTGTCCACCGCAGTACGTTCACCACCGGGAGGCGGCACAATGGACCCCATGTCCGCTCGCCCGTCCAATCTGGACCCCAAGATCGCCGACCGCCTCAAGCGGGACGCCGACGGCCTCGTCCCCGCCATCTGCCAGCAGTACGACACCGGTGAGGTGCTCATGCTCGGCTGGATGGACGACGAGGCCCTGCACCGCACCCTCACCACCGGCCGCTGCACCTACTGGTCGCGCAGCCGCCAGGAGTACTGGGTGAAGGGGGAGACCTCCGGCCACCAGCAGTGGGTCAAGTCCGTCGCCCTGGACTGCGACGCCGACGCCATCCTGGTGAAGGTCGACCAGGTCGGCGCGGCCTGCCACACCGGCGACCGCACCTGCTGGGACGCCGACGTGCTGGACGCGGTCGTCGGGGAACGGCCCGCCGAGGGGTCATGAGCCCCGGCCGCGAGCGCGGCCTGACCGCGCTGCTGTGCGCCGCCGGCGCCGGCCTGGTGCTGCTGGCGGCCGGGCGGGTGTGGGCCACGGTGCGCGCCGCCGGCGCCATCACCCCCTTCACCGAGCACGTGACCGGCCGCGACCTCGGCGGCGCCGCCGGCGCGCTCGGCCTGGCCGCGCTGGCCGGGCTGGCCGCGCTGTTCGCCACCCGGGGCCGGGTCCGCCAGGCCGTCGGGGCGCTGCTGGCCGCGTTCGGCGCCGGCGCCGTGTACGCCTCGGTCACCAGCGTCCAGCGCGACCACGTGCTGGACGTCGCTGGCGACAAGCGCGCGCTGCTGAAGCTCGGCGCCGCCGCCGCGATGGACGTCAACCTGTGGTGGATGGTCTCGGTCACCGGCGGCGTCCTGCTGGTGCTCGCCGGCCTGGCCGTCCTCGCCCGCAGCACCCGCTGGCCCGGCATGTCCTCGCGCTACGAGCGCGCGGACGCGCCCGCCCCCGCCGCCCCGCGCGACGACGACGCCGCGGGCCTGTGGAAGTCCCTGGACCGCGGCGAGGACCCCACCGCGGGGGACGGGCCGGCGCCCGCCGAGCGCCGGCGGTGAGCGCCCGCGCGGGCCACGAGGGCGGCGGCCTGGTCCTGGTCGCCGAGCACGAGCCCGCGGTGGCCGAGCTGCAGCGCCGCTACCTGGCCCGCGAGGGGTACGGCGTCGAGATCGAGGGCGATCCGGCGCAGGCGCCCGCCACCGCCGCCCGGATCCGCCCCGACGCGGTGGTGCTCGACCTGTCCACCGCGCCGCTGCCCGCCGAGCTGTACCGGCGGGTCGCCGAGGCGGCCCGCCCCGCCCCCGTGGTGGCGGTGACGGCGGCGGGGGCCGGCCGGCCGGGCCCGCCCGGCGGCCCCGGGTTCACCGACCACTGGGTGACGCGCCCGTTCAGCCCCCGGGTGCTGGTGGCGGCCGTCGCGGCGGCGCTGCGCGGCGGCGGCGTCCCGGAGCCCGGCCCGGGGCCGCTGCGCGCCGGCCCGCTCGCCCTGGACCCCGACGCCCGCACCGCGACGGTGGGGGAGCGGCCGGTCGCCCTCACCGGCACCGAGTTCGACCTGCTGGAGTTCCTGATGGGCAACCCCGGCCGCGTCTTCACCCGCGAGCAGCTGCTGGAGGCCGCCTGGGGGCCCGGCGCGGGCGCCGGCAGCCGCACCGTGGACGTGCACGTCGCGCAGCTGCGCGCCAAGCTCGGCGCGGGCAGCCCGATCCGCACCGTGCGCGGCGTCGGCTACGTCCTGGACGCGCCCTAGGCCGTACCGTCCTAGGCTGGGGGCGTGACCCGCGTACCCGCACCGCCCGCCCCGCGCCCGCGGGCGGCCCGGCCCGGCCGGGCGCTGCTCGCCCCCGCCGCCGTCGCGGCCGGCCTCGCCGCCGCGACCGCCGTGGTGGGCCTGGTCGACCCGCACGAGCCGGGCCACTACCCGACCTGCCCGCTGCTCGCCCTGACCGGGTACTACTGCCCGGGCTGCGGCGGCCTGCGGATGGTGAACTCCCTGGTCCACGGGGACGTGGCCGCCGCGTTCGGGTCCAACCCGCTGCTGCTCGTCCTGCTGGCCCTGCCGGTCTACCTGTGGGGGCGCTGGACGTGGCTGGCGGCGCACGGCGAGCCGATGCGCACCCGGTTGTTCCGCCCGGCGTTCTGGGGCGTGCTGCTCGCCGTCGTCATCGGCTACGGCGTCGTGCGCAACCTGCCGTTCGCCCATGTCCTGGCGCCCTGACCCGGTATGTGACTTTCTCCGCGCGGCCCGGATTGGAGGGCCCGCGACGGGTGCGGCTACGATCGGTGCACGGATCGACCGGAGCTTCATCCGCCGGAACATAGGGGGCCTAGCGCGTGAGTGTGCTCGACGAGATCATTGAGGGCGTGCGGGCCGATCTCGCCGAAAGGCAGCGAGAGATCTCCCTGGACGAGCTCAAGGAGCGGGCGGCCGCGGCCCCCGCCCCGCGCGACGCGCTCGCCGCGCTGCGCGGCCAGGGCGTCGGGGTCATCGCCGAGGTCAAGCGGAGCAGCCCCTCCAAGGGCGCGCTCGCCGCGATCGCCGACCCGGCGGCCCTCGCCCGCGACTACGAGGCCGGCGGCGCCAAGGTCATCAGCGTGCTCACCGAGCGGCGCCGCTTCGGCGGCAGCCTGGAGGACCTGGCCGCGGTGCGCGCCAACGTCGACATCGCGGTGCTGCGCAAGGACTTCATCGTCACCTCCTACCAGCTGTGGGAGGCCCGCGCGCACGGCGCCGACGTGGCGCTGCTGATCGTGGCCGCGCTGGAGCAGGACGCCCTGGTCTCGCTGGTGGAGCGGGCCGAGTCGATCGGGCTGCTGCCGCTGGTGGAGGTGCACAGCGAGGACGAGGTCGAGCGCGCCCTGGCCGCCGGCGCCAAGGTCGTCGGCGTCAACGCCCGCGACCTGAAGACCCTCAAGGTCGACCGCACGGTGTTCGGCCGGCTCGCGCCGCTCATCCCCAAGGACGTCGTCAAGATCGCCGAGTCCGGTGTGCGCGGCCCGCACGACCTGCTCGCCTACGCCTCCGCCGGCGCCGACGCGGTGCTGGTCGGCGAGAGCCTGGTCATCGGCCGCGACCCGCGCACCGCGGTGGCCGACCTGGTCGCCGCCGGCGCCCACCCCGCCCTCCGCCAGGGAAACTGACGGGAGCCGATAAGGTACGGCCATGCCCATGGAACCGCTGCGCGAACGATGGCGCGCTTGTCCGACGTCTCACTGACCGGATAGGCCCTCTCCGTACGACAGGACGAGAATTCAGATGACCATCGACACCGCGCGCGGTGCCGGCGCGCCCGTGCCCGACGCCGAAGGCCACTTCGGCATCTACGGCGGGCGCTTCGCCCCCGAGGCCCTCATGGCCGCGCTGGACGAGCTGGACCGCGAGTTCACCGCCGCCAAGTCCGACCCGGCCTTCACCGCCGAGCTGGACGACCTGCTGAAGAACTACGCGGGCCGCCCCAGCCTGCTCACCGAGGCCAAGCGGTTCGCCGAGCACGCGGGCGGCGCCCGGGTGCTGCTGAAGCGCGAGGACCTCAACCACACCGGCTCGCACAAGATCAACAACGTGCTGGGGCAGGCGCTGCTGGCCCGCCGCATGGGCAAGACCCGCCTCATCGCCGAGACCGGCGCCGGCCAGCACGGCGTGGCCACCGCCACCGCCGCCGCGCTGCTCGGCCTGGAGTGCACCGTGTTCATGGGCGAGCTCGACACCGAGCGCCAGGCCCTGAACGTGGCGCGGATGCGGATGCTGGGCGCCGAGGTGGTGCCGGTCCTGACCGGCAGCCGCACCCTCAAGGACGCCTGCAACGAGGCGTTCCGCGACTGGGTCGCCACCGTCGGCCACACCCACTACTGCGTCGGCTCCACCATGGGCCCGCACCCGTTCCCGGCCATGGTCCGCGACCTGCAGCGCATCATCGGCGTCGAGGCCCGCGCCCAGGTGCTGGAGCTCACCGGCAAGCTGCCCGACGCGGTCGTGGCGTGCGTCGGCGGCGGCTCCAACTCCATGGGCGCCTTCCACGCGTTCGTGCCCGACGAGGGCGTCCGGCTCTACGGGTTCGAGGCCGCGGGCGACGGCGTGGAGACCGGCCGGCACGCCGCCACCATCTCCGGCGGCTCGGTCGGCGTCATCCACGGCATGCGCACCTACCTGCTGCAGGACGAGGACGGCCAGACCATCGAGTCGCACTCGATCTCGGCGGGCCTGGACTATCCCGGCATCGGCCCCGAGCACTCCTGGCTGCACGACACCGGCCGCGCCACCTACGCGCCGATCACCGACGCCGAGGCGATGGAGGCGTTCGCGCTGCTGTGCCGCACCGAGGGCATCATCCCGGCCATCGAGTCGGCGCACGCCCTGGCCGGCGCCCTGAAGGTCGGCAAGGAGCTCGGCCCCGGCGCCGTCATCGTCGTGTGCCTGTCGGGCCGCGGCGACAAGGACATGCACACCGCCGCCGAGTACTTCGGCCTCATGCCCGGGGGAACGGCCGAATGAGCGTCAAGCCCGCCTACGACAAGGCCGCGGCCGAGGGGCGCGCCGCGCTCGTCGGCTACCTGCCCGCGGGGTTCCCCTCCCGCGAGGGCGCGATCGAGGCCGCCAAGGCCATGGTCGACGCCGGCTGCGACGTCATCGAGATCGGCCTGCCCTACTCCGACCCGATGATGGACGGCCCGACCATCCAGGACGCGGTGCACCAGGCACTGGTCGGCGGCGCCCGCGTCGCCGACGTGTTCACCACCGTCGAGGCGGTCGCCGCCACCGGCGTGCCGACCCTGGTCATGACCTACTGGAACCCGGTCGACCGCTACGGCGTGGACGCCTTCGCGCGCGACCTGGCCTCCGCCGGCGGGTCCGGGCTCATCACGCCCGACCTCACCCCCGAGGAGGCCGGCCCCTGGATCGAGGCGTCCGACGCCCACGACCTGGACCGGGTCTTCCTGGTCGCGCTCAGCTCCACCGACGAGCGCATCGACAAGATCACCCGGGCCAGCCGGGGCTTCGTCTACGCCGCCTCGCTGATGGGCGTCACCGGCGCCCGCAGCGCGGTCGACACCGGCGCGCCGCGGCTGGTGGAGCGGACCCGCCAGATCATCGCCAAGAACGGCGGCGACCTGCCGGTCGGCCTCGGCCTCGGCGTCGGCAACGGCGCGCAGGCCGCCGAGGTCGCCCGCTTCGCCGACGGCGTCATCGTGGGCTCGGCGTTCATCCGCCGCCTGCTGGACGCCCCCGACCCGGCCGGTGGCCTGGCCGGGGTCCGCGAGCTCACCGCCGACCTCGCCGCCGGGGTCCGCGGCCGCGCCTGACCCGCTCGCCCGCCTCTCTCATGGCAGGATGGGGGCCGCGTTCTGACGGTGCGTTTACGCGCGGCCCTCTAGGGTGGTCGCGGTCCGCCGCCCCGCGGCCCCCCGAGTGAGATGAGGAGACGGTGGTTACAGAACAGGCGAGGCAGGACTCCGGGCCCGGTACGCCCGGTTCCGCCGGGTCCACGCTGCCCTGGATCGTCGCCGCCGCGGCCCTCGGCCTCGCGGTCATGCTCGCCTGGACGGCCTGGGCCAAGGTCGACCAGGAGTGGATCGGCGTCGCCGGCGGGCTCGGCATCGTCGCGGTGCTGCTGTACGCCGCGCGGGCCCGGCTGGACGCCCCGTGGATCACCCTCGCGGCCCGGGTGGGCCTCGCGGTGGTCCTCGGCTGGGCCGGCCTGGTGAAGTTCGGCCAGGCGGCCGAGGTGCAGAAGGTCGCCGTCAAGGGCTACCAGGTGATGCCCGACGGCGCCGCCTCCATCGTCGCCACCGCGCTGCCCATCCTGGAGATCGTGCTCGCGGTGCTGCTGCTCGCCGGCTTCGCCACCCGCGTCATCGCGATCCTGTCCGGGCTGCTCATGGCGGTGTTCATCGTGGGCATCGCGCAGGCGTGGGCCCGCGGGCTGAAGATCGACTGCGGCTGTTTCGGGGGCGGCGGCAAGGCCGCCGACCCCCAGTACCTGGGCGAGATCCTCCGGGACACCGGGTTCCTCGCCCTCGCGGCCTGGACCGCGATGCGGCCGCCGGGCAGGTTCGCGGTGGACCGCCTCCTCGGCCTGCACGAGGACTGACCGGGGGACCCCCTCCGGGCAGCACTGACACCCGACGTGAGTTTCCCTAAGGAGAACAGATGAGTAAGGCCGCGCGGGAACGGACCGCCCGGGAGCGGCTGGCCGAGGAGCGCAAGCGCCAGGCCGCCAAGGAGAAGCGGACGCGCGCCCTGCTGGTCGGTGTCGCTGCGGTCGTCGTGATCGCCGTCGTCGTGGTCGCCGCGGTGATCATCCAGAACAACAAGGGCAAGGAGAACAAGGTGGGGTACCAGGGCGCGCTCGCCCCCACCTCGGTGCAGCCCGACGGCGCGGTCGTCATGGCGCAGCCGAACGCGACCGGCGCGGCGGTGGACCTCTACGAGGACTTCCAGTGCCCGATCTGCAAGGAGTTCGAGGGCAAGAGCGGCGACGTGCTGAAGAAGCTCGCCGCCCAGGGCAAGATCAAGGTCACCTACCACGTGCTCGCCTTCGTCAACCCCGAGGGCTCCACGCGCGCCGCCGTGGCCGGCAAGTGCGCCGCCGACGAGGGCAAGTTCGTCCAGTTCCACGACGTGGCCTACCGCAAGCAGCCCGACGAGCGCGAGGCGCTCACCGTCGACCAGCTGAAGAAGTTCGGCAAGGACGCCGGGATCGGCGGCAAGTACGACTCCTGCGTGGCGGGCCAGCAGTTCGCGGGCCAGGTGAAGCAGAACACCGAGGCCGGCCTGAAGCTGCTGCAGGAGAAGCTCGGCCGCCAGGCCGGCACCCCGTCGATGCTGGTGAACGGCAAGCCGGTCAGCCAGAACGCCATGTTCGACCCGCAGGGCCTGGAGCGCGAGCTGCTCGCCGCCGCCCCGGCCTCCCCGGGCGCGCCGAGCCCGAGCACGTCCAGCAAGAAGGCCAAGTCCTAGGGCGGGGCCGACGGTGAAGGGCGCGGCCGCCGGCCGCGCCCTTCGGCGTGCCCGGGGACGGCGCGCGGGCCCGGGCGTGGATCACCGGCCGGCAGGTTCGGCCCGCGGCCGCCGGAGGCGGTAACGTCATCGCTCATGCAGCCGCTCGCCTTCATCCCGAGTCCCTCACAGGGTGTCTGGCACCTCGGGCCCCTCCCGATCCGTGCCTACGCCATCATGATCATCATTGGCATCGTCGTCGCGGTATGGCTCGGCGAGCGGCGCTGGGCCGCCAAGGGCGGCGCCCCCGGTGTGATCATCGACGTGGCGGTGTGGGCCGTGCCGTTCGGCCTGGTCGGCGGCCGCCTCTACCACGTGATCACCGACTACCAGCGCTACTTCGGCGCGGGCGGCGACCCGGTGCGGGCGCTGAAGGTCTGGGAGGGCGGCCTCGGCATCTGGGGCGCGGTCGCGCTCGGCGCGCTCGGCGCGGTGATCGGCTGCCGCCGGCACGGGGTGTCGGTGCTGGCCCTCGGCGACGCCATCGCGCCCGGGATCGCCCTGGCGCAGGCGATCGGCCGCTGGGGCAACTACTGGAACCAGGAGCTGTACGGGCGGCCGCTGGACGCCTTCTGGGCCCTGGAGATCGACCCCGCGCACCGGCCGCGCCTGGACGGCGGCGCGATCGACCCCAAGTACGCCGACGTCGCGACCTACCACCCCACGTTCCTGTACGAGTCGCTGTGGTGCCTCGGCGTCGCCGTGCTGGTGCTGTGGGCCGACCGCCGCTACAAGCTCACCCACGGCCGCGCGTTCGCCCTCTACGTGGCCGCCTACACCGTCGGCCGCGCCTGGGTGGAGTGGCTGCGCATCGACGACGCCCACGTCATCCTCGGCCTGCGCCTGAACGACTGGACCTGCCTGGTGGTGTTCCTCGGCGCCGTCGGCTACCTGTACTGGGCGCGGAACAAGACCGGCCCGGAGAACGTCGGCACCCCCGCCCCGGCGGACGCCCCCGCTCCGGTGGACGACGTCCCCGTGGCCGAGCCGGCCGCGACGGCCACGGCCGCGGAGCCGGCCGCGACGCTCGCCGAGCCCGCTCCGCCGGCCGCGACGGCCGTCGAGCCGGCCGCCGAGGAGCCCGAGCCGCAGCCGGTGGCCATGGAGAAGCCCGAGCCGGCGGCCGAGACGGCGGTCGAGGAGCCCGAGCCCGCCGCGGAGCCCGAGCTGGCGGCCGAAACTGCGGTCGAAGAGCCCCTGCCCGCTGCGGAGCCCGAGCCGGCGGCCGAGACGGTGGTCGAGGAGCCCGAGCCCGCCGCGGAGCCCGCGCCCGTCCGGGAGCCCGAGCCCGCCGCAGAGCCCGAGCCCGCCGCAGAGCCCGAGCCCGCCGCAGAGCCCGAGCCCGTGGACGGGCCCGAGGCCGCCACGGAGCCCGTGCCCGCCGCCGAGCCCGAGGAGCGGGCCGAGGCCGAGTCCAAGAAGGACCCCGCGCCGAAGGCCGCCGCGGAGCCCGCGGGCGACCCCGCCGAGGACGCGCCCGCCCCCGCCGGGGACAATGGCGGCGACGTCTCCGCCGAGGCCGGGCCGGACGAGGGCGGCGCCGTGCCGGAGGGCCCCGGGGAGGGACCCGCCGGCCGGCCGGAGCCCGAGGCCGAGGACAAGGCCGAGGCCGAGCCCAAGAAGGACCCCGGCGCCAAGGCCGCGGGCCGGGCGGAGACGGCGCAGGACGCCACCACCACCTGATCGAGCAGGGAGACCCGGTTGGACGCCGAGATCCACCACCAGCACCGCGACGTCACCGGGGGCTGGCTGCGGCCCGCGGTGTTCGGGGCGATGGACGGGCTGGTGTCCAACTTCGCGCTGATCGCCGGCATCGCCGGCGGGCAGGCGTCCCAGCGGGTCGTGCTGCTGGCCGGCCTGGCCGGCCTGGCGGCGGGCGCGTTCTCGATGGCGGCGGGGGAGTACATCTCGGTCGCCTCGCAGTCCGAGCTCGCCGCCGCCGAGATCGAGATCGAGCGGCTGGAGCTGGCCCGGCACCCGGTGGCCGAGCAGCGCGAGCTGGCCGCGGTGTTCGAGAAGCGCGGCGTGGACGCCGAGACGGCCGCCGAGGTGGCCCGGCAGCTGTCGCGCGACCCCGAGGACGCCCTGGAGGTGCACGCCCGCGAGGAGCTCGGCGTGGCGCCGGGCGAGCTGCCCTCGCCGGTCCTGGCGGCCGCGTCGTCGTTCGTGTCGTTCGCGGTGGGCGCGCTGCTGCCGGTGCTGCCGTACCTGCTCGGCGCGGTGAACCTGTGGCCCGCCGCGATCGTGTCGGCGCTCGGGCTGTTCGGCGCGGGCGCGCTGGTGTCGCGGGTCACCAGCCGCAGCTGGTGGTTCAGCGGGCTGCGCCAGCTCGCGCTCGGCGGCGCGGCGGCGGCCCTCACCTTCGGGGTGGGGGCGCTGATCGGCGGCGGCGCCGTCTGACCGCCGCCCCACCAAGGTGACAAAACGCCCTTTTGGGAGCGCGCGGGGTGGCGGTGCCGATAAGCTCCCGGACTGTGATCGAGGCGCGTGACACCGATGCAGCCCCCGCCGCCTCCGGCGGGCGGCAGGACCGGCCCGGCCGTAAGGGGCCCGGCCCGAAGGTGCTGATCGGCGGCGCGGCCGCCCTGGTGGTCGCGCTGGCGGTGGTCGCCGGCGTGGTCCTGCTGGGCGGCGGCGGCGAGAAGAAGAAGCCCGCGGGCCCGGCGAACGGCGCGCAGATATCGCCGGTCGCCTACACCCCCGACTACGACGGCGAGGGCATGGCCAAGCTGGCGCGGCGCGACGCCGACGCCCGGCCGTTCACCGCCGACGAGGTGTTCGGCGCCGACGCCAAGGCGCTGAAGGGCGGCGGCTACGCCTACACGCTGGCGGCCTCGGACGTGGCGTCCGACTGCAAGTCCGTGACCTGGGGCGCGCGGCTGCAGGAGGACCTGGCCAAGCACGGCTGCAGCCAGATCGCCCGCGGCTCCTACGTCAGCCAGGACAAGCGCTACGTCGGCCAGTTCATCGCGATCAACATGCAGGACCAGGACGGCGTCCGGCAGATCCTGCGCGTGCTGGACCCGGCGACGTCCTCGGGCTTCGTGCTGCCCCTCGCCGCGCCCGGCGCGCCGGCGTTCACCAAGGGCTTCAGCGCCGCCTACGCCAAGACCTTCGGGCACTACGCCGTGGTCAGCTGGGTGCAGCGGGCGGGCGGCGCCGACCCCGCCAACCTCACCGAGGCGATCAACGCGAGCATCCCGATCGAGGGCCCGGCCGACTTCGTGTGGGCCCGGCTGCAGATGGTGAGCGGGAAGTGACCCCGGCCCGCCGGGACGCGGCACCGGCCGGGGATCGGTAGTCTGCGCCGTCGTGGACCACGATCGAAGGCGAGCCCAGGCGACCCGCGGCGGTGGCCGGCGTCAGCCCGCCCGCCGCGGCGCCCCCCGCCGTACCGCCGCGGTGCGCGGCGGGGGAGCGGCCCGCCCCGCGGCCCCGCCGCGTCCCGAACCCCGCGCCCCGAAGGCGCCGGCGAAACGCGCGCGCCGCTCCGGGCACCGGGCGCTGTACTTCGGCGCGGCGCTGGCGCTCGGCCTGGCGGTCGCCCTCGCCGCGGTGCTGGTGGCGGTCACCGGCGGCGAGGACGGCAAGGCGCGCCGGGGCACGTCCTTCCACGCAGCGGTGCGGCCCGCCGACAGCGGCCCGTCGCCGGAGTCCTACTCCAGCGCCCCCTCCACCGGCGTGTTCGCGCCGATCGCGCAGCGCGCCGCCGACGGCGGCCCGCTGACGGCCGAGGAGGCCTTCCCCGACGCGGCGCGCACGCTGCGCCCGGCCGGCGGCGGCGCCCGCCCGGCGCTGAAGGGCAAACGGCTCGACGGCGAGTGCTCGGCGGCGGTCTGGGGCGGCGCCCTGGCCGACGACCTGGTCCGCGCGGGCTGCACGCAGGCGGCGCGCGCCCTGTACGCCGACACCAGGGCCGGCTACGCCCTGTCGGTGACGGTGTTCAACCTGGCGAGCGCGGCGGAGGCCGACCGGGTCGTCGCCGGGCTCGGCGCCGGCCGCGGCGGCGGGTTCGTGCGGCCGCTTCCGGCCCCGGCGCCGCTGGACCGGTTCGGGCGCGGGTACGGCATGGCGCGCGGCCTGGCCATGGGCCACTACGCGGTGGTGTCGTGGGCGCAGCGCCTGGACGGCAAGGGCGACGGGCGCGACGAGACGCTGCTGTCGCTGCTGATCGAGGGCGGCAAGCAGCCCGCGGTGCTCGGCCGCGTCGCCGCCGCGCACTGATCCGGGCCCCTCCCGGGCCCCTGGCGGCGCATCCGCCCGGTCACGTATCGTGTTACCGGCGGGTCAAACATCGGCGCCCGGTGACGATGATCACCGAGGTCAGCGCGTTTTCCCGGAAAAACCCGCCGGTATCCTGGTCTAAACCACTACGGACCGCCCAGGAACTCGACCCCGCCGAGAAGTTTCGCGATCTGGTCGAGTCGGGCATGATCCCGGCAGTGATGTAATGTCATGACACCGCAGCAGGGCCAACGTCGTCCCGGACTGCACTGACATCGAACAGTGACACGACGACGACGGGAGGGTTGATGGCTGCTGCTGCCCTCACGCCGGGCCGCCCCGAGACCCAGGGGCTGTACGACCCGGCCAACGAGCACGACGCCTGCGGCGTCGGCATGGTGGCGGACCTGCACGGTCGCAAGAGCCACGACATCGTCCAGAACGCCCTGACCGTCCTGAAGAACCTGGACCACCGGGGCGCCGTGGGCGCGGAGCCCGACGACGGCGACGGCGTCGGCATCCTCGTCCAGGTCCCGGACGCCTTCTTCCGCGAGGTCTGCGACTTCGCGCTGCCCGAGGCCGGCGCGTACGCCGCCGGCATCGCCTTCCTCCCGGCGGACGCCGACGAGCGCGCCGCCGCGGTGGCGCACGTCGAGACGCTCTGCGTCGAGGAGGGCCTCACCGTCCTCGGCTGGCGCGAGCTGCCGACCGACCCGAACTTCGCCGGCCCGGCCGCGCGCCGCGCCATGCCGCACTTCGCGCAGCTGTTCGTGGCGCCGGCCGCCCGCGGCCTGCACACCGGCAAGACCGGCCTGGAGCTGGACCGCGCGGTGTTCTGCATGCGCGAGCGCGCCGAGCAGGACGTGCGGGTGTACTTCCCGAGCCTGTCCAGCCGCACCCTCGTCTACAAGGGCATGCTGACCACGCCGCAGCTGGAGCCCTTCTTCCCCGACCTGTCGGACCCGCGCTTCCAGTCGGCCATCGCGCTGGTGCACTCGCGGTTCTCCACCAACACCTTCCCGGCGTGGGAGCTGGCGCACCCGTACCGGTTCGTCGCGCACAACGGCGAGATCAACACCGTCAAGGGCAACCGGAACTGGATGCGCGCCCGCGAGGCGCTGCTGAAGTCCGACCTCATCCCCGGCGACCTGTCCCGCATCTACCCGGTGATCGACATCGAGGCCAGCGACACCGCCTCGTTCGACGAGTGCCTGGAGCTGCTGCACCTGGGCGGCCGGTCGCTGCCGCACGCGGTGCTGATGATGATCCCCGAGGCGTGGGAGAACCACACCGAGATGGACCCGGCGCGCCGGGCCTTCTACGAGTTCCACTCCACGCTCATGGAGGCCTGGGACGGCCCGGCGAGCGTGACCTTCACCGACGGCACCGTCGTCGGCGCCGTGCTGGACCGCAACGGCCTGCGCCCCGGCCGCTACTGGGTGACCGACGAGGGCTTCGTCGTGCTGTCCAGCGAGTCGGGCGTGCTGGACATCCCGGTCGGCAACGTGGTCCGCAAGGGCCGGCTGCAGCCGGGCCGGATCTTCCTGGTGGACACCGCGGCCGGCCGGATCGTCGAGGACGACGAGGTCAAGGCCGAGCTGGCCGCCGAGCACCCCTACGGCGAGTGGCTGCACGAGGGCCTGGTCCGCTTCGAGGAGCTCCCGCAGCGCGAGCGCGAGGTGCCGACCCACGAGACCCTGGTCAAGCGCCAGCAGACCTTCGGGTACACCCTGGAGGAGCAGCGGGTCATCTTGACCCCGATGGCGCGGACCGGCGCCGAGCCGATCGGCTCGATGGGCACCGACACCCCGATCGCGGTGCTGTCGGAGCGCCCGCGGCTGCTGTTCGACTACTTCAAGCAGCTGTTCGCGCAGGTCACCAACCCGCCGCTGGACGCCATCCGCGAGGAGCTGGTGACCAGCCTGCAGTCCACCCTCGGCCCCGAGGGCAACCTGCTGGAGCCGGGCCCCGACTCGTGCCGGCGGCTGGTGCTGCCGACGCCGATCCTGGACAACGACGAGCTCTCCAAGATCATCCACATCAACGACGAGGGCTCCCTGCCGCACCTGCAGGCCCACGTCGTGCACGGCCTGTACGACGTGGCCGGCGGCGGCGAGGCCCTGGAGGCGCGCCTGGAGGAGATCTGCTCGGAGGTGTCGCGGGTCATCGCGGCCGGCGCGCGCATCATCGTCCTGTCCGACCGCGGCTCGGACTCGGCCAAGGCCGCGATCCCGGCGCTGCTGCTCACCGGCGCGGTGCACCACCACCTGATCCGGGAGAAGACCCGCACCCAGGTCGGCCTGGTCATCGAGACCGCCGAGGCCCGCGAGGCGCACCACATGGCGCTGCTCATCGGCTACGGCGCCTCGGCGATCAACCCCTACCTGGCGATCGAGACCGTCGAGGACCTGATCCGCACCGGCGCGCTGCCCGGCCTGGACCCGGTCAAGGCCGTGCGCAACCTGGTGAAGGCCTACGGCAAGGGCGTCCTGAAGGTCATGTCGAAGATCGGCGTGTCCACGGTGGCGTCCTACACCGGCGCGCAGATCTTCGAGGCGATCGGCCTCGGCGAGCAGGTCGTGGCGCGCTGCTTCACCGGCACCACCTCCCGGCTCGGCGGCGTCGGCTTCGACGTCATCGCGGCCGAGGTCGCCGAGCGGCACCGCCGCGCCTACCCGCTGAACGGCAACGACGCCGCGCACCGCACCCTGGAGGTCGGCGGCGAGTACCAGTGGCGCCGCGAGGGCGAGCTGCACCTGTTCAACCCCGACACGGTGTTCAAGCTGCAGCACGCCACCCGCACCCGCCGCTACGAGATCTTCAAGGAGTACACCGGCCAGGTGGACTCCCAGGCGGAGCGGCTGATGACGCTGCGCGGCCTGTTCGAGCTGCGCGAGGGCGTGCGCCCGCCGGTGCCGATCGAGGAGGTCGAGCCGGTATCGGAGATCGTCAAGCGGTTCTCCACCGGCGCGATGTCCTACGGCTCGATCTCGGCCGAGGCGCACGAGACCCTGGCCATCGCGATGAACCGCCTCGGCGGCAAGTCCAACACCGGTGAGGGCGGCGAGGACCCGCGCCGGTTCGTCGCCGACGAGAACGGCGACCTGCGCCGCAGCTCCATCAAGCAGGTGGCCTCGGGCCGGTTCGGCGTGACGTCGGAGTACCTGACCAACGCCGACGACATCCAGATCAAGATGGCGCAGGGCGCCAAGCCCGGCGAGGGCGGGCAGCTGCCCGGCCACAAGGTGTACCCGTGGATCGCCAAGACGCGGCACTCCACGCCGGGCGTCGGCCTGATCTCGCCGCCGCCGCACCACGACATCTACTCGATCGAGGACCTGGCCCAGCTCATCCACGACCTGAAGAACGCCAACCCGCAGGCGCGCGTGCACGTCAAGCTCGTCGCCGAGGTCGGGGTCGGCACGGTCGCGGCGGGGGTGTCCAAGGCGCACGCCGACGTGGTGCTGATCTCCGGGCACGACGGCGGCACCGGCGCCTCGCCGCTCACCTCGCTGAAGCACGCGGGCGCGCCGTGGGAGCTCGGCCTGGCCGAGACCCAGCAGACGCTGCTGCTGAACGGGTTGCGCGACCGCATCGTGGTGCAGGCCGACGGGCAGATGAAGACCGGCCGCGACGTGGTCGTCGCGGCGCTGCTCGGCGCCGAGGAGTACGGCTTCGCCACCGCCCCGCTGGTGGTGTCGGGCTGCGTGATGATGCGGGTGTGCCACCTGGACACCTGCCCGGTCGGCGTCGCGACGCAGAACCCGGTGCTGCGCGAGCGCTTCACCGGCAAGCCCGAGTTCGTGGTCAACTTCTTCGAGTTCATCGCGCAGGAGGTCCGCGAGTACCTGGCGGCTCTCGGCTTCCGCTCGCTGGAGGAGGCCATCGGGCACGTCGAGATGATCGACGCCCGGCAGGCGGTGGACCACTGGAAGGCCGCCGGGCTGGACCTGACGCCGATCCTGCACCGGCCGCAGGTGGCCGAGGGCGCGTCGCTGCGGCAGACCACCGTCCAGGACCACGGCCTGGACAAGGCGCTGGACAACACGCTGATCCAGCTCGCCGAGGGCGCGATCGCGTTCGGCGACAAGGTGACGCTGGACCTGCCGATCCGCAACGTCAACCGCACCGTCGGCACGATGCTCGGCCACGAGATCACCCGCAAGTGGGGCGGCGAGGGCCTGCCCGACGACACCATCGACATCACCTTCACCGGGTCGGCCGGCAACTCCTTCGGCGCGTTCGTGCCCCGCGGCATCACGCTGCGGCTGAACGGCGACGCCAACGACTACGTCGGCAAGGGCCTGTCGGGGGGCCGGATCGTCCTGCGCACCCCGGCGGAGGCCGCGTTCGACCCGGCGACGCAGATCATCGGCGGCAACGTGATCCTGTACGGCGCCACCTCGGGCGAGCTGTTCGCCCGCGGCGTCGTCGGCGAGCGGTTCTGCGTCCGCAACTCGGGCGCGACCGCGGTCGTGGAGGGCGTCGGCGACCACGCGCTGGAGTACATGACCGGCGGCCGCGCGGTGATCCTCGGCCCGGCCGGGCGCAACGTGGCGGCCGGCATGTCGGGCGGCATCGCCTACCTGCTGGACCTGGTGGCCGAACGGGTCAACCCCGAGATGGTCGACCTGGAGCCGCTCACCGCCGAGGACGCGCAGTTCGTGCGCGGGCTGGTGGAACGGCACCTGGCCGAGACCGGCTCGGACGTGGCCGAGAAGCTGCTGGCCGACTGGGACGCGTCCGCGGCCCGCTTCACCAAGATCATGCCGCGGGACTACCGGCGGGTGCTGCAGGCGGCCGAGGCCGCCCGCGCCGAGGGCCGGGACGTCGACGAGGCCATCATGGCCGCCGCGCAGAGCTGAGAGGGGGACTCGCCATGGCAGACCCGAAGGGTTTCCTGACCGTCCAGCGGGAGCTCCCGCAGCGCCGCCCGGTCGACGTGCGCATCAGGTCCTGGTCGGAGGTCTACGAGGACTTCGGCAAGGAGAGGCTGGAGAAGCAGGCGAGCCGCTGCATGGACTGCGGCATCCCGTTCTGCCACCAGGGCTGCCCGCTCGGCAACCTCATCCCCGAGTGGAACGACCTGGTCTACCGCACCGACTGGCACGAGGCCATCGAGCGGCTGCACGCCACCAACAACTTCCCCGAGTTCACCGGGAAGCTGTGCCCCGCCCCGTGCGAGGCGGCGTGCGTCCTCGGCATCAACCAGGAGCCGGTGGCGATCAAGCGCGTCGAGGCCGAGATCATCGACCGGGCCTGGTCGGAGGGCTGGGTGCGCCCGCAGCCGCCCGCGGTCAAGACCGGCAAGAAGGTCGCGGTCGTCGGCTCGGGCCCGGCGGGCCTCGCCGCCGCCCAGCAGCTCACCCGCGCCGGCCACGACGTCAAGGTGTACGAGCGCGCCGACCGCGTCGGCGGCCTGCTGCGCTACGGCATCCCCGAGTTCAAGATGGAGAAGAAGCACCTGGACCGGCGCATCGCCCAGATGCGCGCCGAGGGCACCGACTTCAAGACCTCGGTGAACGTGGGCGTCGACATCACCGCCGAGGAGCTGCGCGAGGGCCACGACGCGGTGCTGCTCGCCGGCGGCGCCACGGTGTGGCGCGACCTGCCGGTGCCCGGCCGCGATCTGGCGGGCGTGTACCAGGCGATGGAGTACCTGCCCCTGGCCAACAAGGTGCAGGAGGGCGACTACGAGACCGCCCCGGTCTCGGCGGCCGGCAAGCACGTGGTGGTGATCGGCGGCGGCGACACCGGCGCCGACTGCATCGGCACCGCGATCCGCCAGGGCGCCGCGTCGGTGACCCAGCTGGAGATCATGCCGCGGCCGCCGGAGTCGCGGCCGGGCCACCAGCCCTGGCCGACGTTCCCCATCCTGTTCAAGATGGAGAGCGCGCACGAGGAGCTGGCCGACCTCGGCGGCGACCGCGTGTACGCGGTGTCGACGGTGGAGTTCCTCGGCGACGGGGCCGGCAACGTCCGCGCGCTGAAGCTGGTCGAGGTCGGCGGCCCCGAGACCGGGTTCGCGCCGGTCGAGGGCACCGAGCGCGAGATCCCGGCCGAGCTGGTCACCCTCGCCATGGGCTTCCTCGGCCCGCAGAAGCAGGGCCTGCTGGAGCAGCTCGGCGTCGAGCTGGACCAGCGCGGCAACGTGGTGCGCGGCGGCGACTACGCGACCTCGGTCGACGGGGTCTTCGCGGCCGGCGACATGGGCCGCGGCCAGTCGCTGATCGTGTGGGCGATCGCCGAGGGCCGCGCCGCCGCGCGCGGCGTGGACGCGTTCCTCACCGGCCACTCCGCCCTGCCCTACCCCATTCCGCCGACCGCCCGCCCGATGGCATGATCATCTAGCGGACAGCAGGCACAGGTCCGCCGCGCCCCGGCTCCCGCCGGGGCGCGGCGGTCCGCGTATTCAGGGGGGAACGCCGTGCCGAGCCGGCGCATCGAGGTCACCACGTGGTATCTGGAACAGCGCGACCCGGTCGAGCTGCGACCGGCCGGCGAACCCGCCGTCCCGGTGCGGATCGTCCGGGCGGAGGTGCCGAGCCCCGAGCTCAGCCGCTTCCTGTACACCGCGGTCGGCGGCGACTGGTACTGGACCGACCGGCTGCCGTGGACCTACGAGCAGTGGCGCAACTGGCTCGTCCGGCCGGGCGTGGAGACCTGGGTGGCGTACGTGCGCGGCACGCCCGCCGGGTACGCCGAACTGGACCCCCAGCCCGGCGGGCAGGTCGAGATCACCTACTTCGGGCTGCTGCCGGCGTTCCACGGGCAGGGCCTCGGCGGGCACCTGCTGGCGACCGGCGCGCGCCGCGCCTGGGACCTGGCCGAGCGCTGGCCCGGCCGCGAGCCGACCGGCCGGGTGTGGGTGCACACCTGCTCCAACGACGGCCCGGCCGCGCTGAAGAACTACCAGGCGCGCGGTTTCCGCGTCTATGACGTCAAGGTCGGCGCCGAGACGCACGAGCACCACCCGCCGGGCCCCTGGCCGGGGGCGCATCCGGCGGAGTGAGCCGGCGGGGCCCGCCCGGCGGGCCCCGCCGCGGCTCAGCCGCCCGTCAGGGCGGCGCCGAGCTCGCGCAGCACCGTGACCAGCAGTTCCACGTCCCCGGGCGTCGTGCGCCAGTTCAGCGGCGCGGGGCGGAACACCCGCATGCCCCGGTACAGGCTCGTCCCGGCGTACACCCGGCCGTCGGCGAGCAGCGCCTCGCCGAGGCGGGCGTTCAGGTCGTCCAGCTCCTCCTCGGGCACGCCCGGCGGCCGGTAGCGGAAGCACACCACGCACAGCTGCACCGGCGCCAGCAGCTCCAGGTCGGGCGCCCGCTCCACCAGCGCGCCGAGGTGCCCGGCGACGTCCAGGTGCCGCTCCACCATCGCGCGGTGCCCGTCGCGGCCGTAGGCGCGCAGCGTCGCCCAGATCGGCAGCGCCCGCGCCCGCCGCGACGACTCCGGGCCGAGCATGTTGTAGTTGACGCGCCCGTCGCCGGCGTCCGGCAGGTAGGCCGCGCCCCACGCGCCGAACGCCCGCGACATCCACGAGGCGTCGCGCACGAACGAGAACCCGCTCTCGTAGGGCACGTTCAGCCACTTGTGCCCGTCGGCGGTGATCGAGTTGGCACGTTCCACCCCGCGCGCCAGGTGAGCGGTGCGCGGCGACAGCGCCGCGAACAGCCCGAACGCGCCGTCCACGTGCAGCCACGCCCCGTACCGCTCCGCCAGGTCGGCCAGCTCGGCGATCGGGTCGGAGTCGCCGGTGTTGACCTCGCCGAGATTGCCGATGATCACCGCGGGGCCGTCCAGCGCCGCGAGCGCGGCCTCCATCGCGGGCAGGTCGATCCGCCCGGCGTCGTCGCGCGCGAACGTGCGCAGCGTGTCACGGCCGCAGCCGAGCATCTGCAGCGTCTTGCGGGTGCTGACGTGCACCAGGCCGCTGCTCAGCACCGGCATCTCCGGCAGGCCCGCCAGGCCCTGCGCGGACACGTCCACACCGTGCTGCTCGGCCCACCACGACCGCGCGCAGGCGAGGCCGGTCAGGTGCGCGAACGTGGCGCTCGGCGTCAGCACCGCTCCGAAGGAGGCGGGCAGCCCGAACAGCTCCTTCAGCCAGCCGAGCGCGACGGTCTCGGCGCGCGCCGCGAACGGCGAGGACGCCCACAGGCCCGCCGTCTGGTCCAGCAGCGACGCCGTCCAGTCCGCCGCCAACGCCGCCGGCGTGGACCCGCCGACGACCAGGTGGAAGAAGCGCGGGCCGGAGGAGTGCGTCGCCGCCCCCGTGCCGACCCGCACCAGCCGCTCGACGCTGTCGAGCGTGCCCGCCCCGTGCTCGGGCAGCGGCCCGCCCAGCTCCTCCAGCAGCGCGTCGGCGTCCCGGTCGTGGACCTTGCGCTCCGGCAGCGACCCCAGATACGGCCCGGCGGCCTGGAACACCAGTTCCAGGGCGGTCTCGGCGATGTCGCGCTCGTGAAGTGGATCACTCATCACCGTAGTCAAGACCGTCGCGTCCGTTTTCGACAAGCCCCCCGGCCGCCGGCCGCCCTACGGTCGTGTCCATGGACACGACCATGGACATGCTGAACGACGCCGAGGGCTTCCTGCGGCTGAACGCCCGCCTGATCGACCGGCACCGGTTCGCCCTGCACTTCCGCGGCGCCGGCCCCGCACCCGTCCTCGCCGCGCTGCGCCCCTACGAGAACCCCGACGGCGGCTACGGCCACGCCCTGGAACCGGACCTGCGCGGCGAGGCCAGCCAGCCCGTCCCGGCCCAGCACGCCCTGGAGATCCTGCACGAGACCGGCGCGGACGACGACCCCGCCGTCGCCCGCATCGCCGCCCACCTGGAGACGATCACCGCGCCGGACGGGGGAGTGCCGTTCGTGCTGCCCGCCGGGCCCGAAGCCCCCCGCGCTCCCTGGTGGCGCACCACCGACACCGAACCGCCCGGCTCCATCAACCCCACCGCCTCGCTCGCCGGCCTGCTGTACCGCGCCGGCCTCCCCGAGAACCCCTGGCTGAAGAACGCCGCCGAATTCTGCTGGCGCTACCTGGAGGCCCCCGGCGCCGAACCCGGCCCCTACGACGTCCTGGCCATCCTGACCTTCCTGGACCACACCCCCGAACGCGACCGCGCCGAAGCCGCCTTCACCCGCCACCGCGCCACGCTCGCCGCCGCCGCGACCCTCGACCCGCACGCCGAAGGCGCCGTGCACTCCCCGCTCGACCTCGCGCCCACCCCGCACGGATACGGCCGCCGCCTGTTCACCGACGAGACCGTCCAGGCCCACCTGGACGCCCTCGCCGCCGCCCGCCGCCCCGACGGCGGCTGGACCGTCGGCTTCCTGATCTGGACCCCCGTCACCGAACCCGAATGGCGCGGCCACATCACCGTCGAACGGCTGCTGACCCTGCGCGCCTACGGCATGATCGGGACATGACGCCCGAGACCGCCGCCGACCACTGCCTGTCCCTGCCCGGCGCCACCGAGGACTTCCCCTTCGGCCCCCAGCCCGCCGTCTACCGCATCGCCGGCAAGATCTTCGCGCTGCTCGCCGAGGACGCCGACCCGCCGCGCGTCAGCCTGAAACTGCCGCCCGACGAGGTCACCGCGCTGAAGGCCGAGTACGCCGGCACCGTGCTGCCCGGCTACCACCTCAACAAACGCCACTGGGTGACGGTCCTGTTCGGCGCCGCCCTGGACGAGGCCGAGGTGCTCGCCCTCATCGAGCAGTCCTACGACACCGTCGCCGCCACCCTCCCCAAGCGGCTCCGCCCGCCGCGCCGCGACTAGAGCAAGGAGCGGATCGGGACGCCGCCGAGGGCCCGCACCTCATGCGCCAGGTGCGCCTGGTCGGCGTACCCGGCCGCATACGCCACCTCCGCCAGCGGCCGCCCCGCCCGCGCCATCCCGAGCGCCCGCTGGAAACGCAGCACCCGCTGCAGCGTCTTCGGCCCGTACCCGAACGCCGCCGCCGCGCGCCGCCGCAACTGCCGCTCACCGAACCCGAGCGCGTCCGCGGCCTCCCGCACCGACCCCGCGCCGAGACCCGCCACCAGCGCCGGGACGAACGGATCCACCGGCCCCGCCAGCCGCGCCCGCACCGCCCCCAGCAGCGCCGCCCGAGGATCGGCGGCCGCGGCGAGCCGCTCGGCCTCATCGCCCCACAGCTCCCGCAACGGTATCCGCGCGTCCCGGACCGCGTCCACCGCCACACCGAGCACCGGCGCCGCCGTCCCCGGCCGCAGCCGCACCCCGAACAACCGGTCGCCCGGCGCCAGCTCGGCGGGCGCCGGACCGGTGTCGGGACCCGCCACCGTGATCCGCGCGTCCCGGCCCCACCAGATCAGGTCCACGCAGCCGTCCGGCACGACACGCTGCCGGAACGGGCCGCCCGCGTCCGCCGGCAGCGCCGCCCGCCACACGCACGCCAGCCCCGCCGCCCGCTCCTCGCGGTAACCGATGCCGCTCACGACACCCTGCATACCATCCGCCTGACCGGGCAGGGCGAAAGGAGAACCGACACGAGCGACCAGGAGGACCACCTATGGCAACCGATCTCCACGGAAAGACGATCGCCTTCCTCGCCGCGCCCGAGGGCGTCGAGCAGGTCGAGCTGACCGAACCCTGGAAGGCCGTCGAGCAGGCCGGCGGGCAGCCCCGCCTCGTCTCCACCCAGTCCGGCCGCCTCCAGGCCTTCGACCACCTGGACCAGGCCGACACCTTCCCCGTCGACACCACCGTCGACGTCTCCGACTCCACCGAGTTCGACGCCCTGGTCCTGCCCGGCGGCGTCGCCAACCCCGACTTCCTGCGCATGGACGAGGGCGCCGTCGCCTTCGTCAAGGCGTTCTTCGACGCCGGCAAGCCCGTCGCGGCCATCTGCCACGCGCCCTGGACGCTGATCGAGGCCGACGTGGTGCGCGGCCGCGTGCTCACCTCCTGGCCGAGCCTGCGCACCGACCTGCGCAACGCCGGCGCCACCTGGGTCGACGAGGAGGTCAAGGTGTGCGACCACGGGAACAACGTCCTGGTCACCAGCCGCAAGCCCGACGACCTGAAGGCCTTCTGCCAGGCGTTCGTCGAGGTCTTCAAGCGGTGACCGCCGCGCCGGTGGTCCGGGCCGTGGTGCAAGCCCGTGGTGCAAGCCCGTGGTGCGAACCCGCGGTGAAAGCCCGCGGGGAAAGCCTGTGGTCTGGACCACCGGATGAATCTTCGGTGGCCGCAACCTGCACGAATATCCGTACCGGCTGGTAACTAAGTAGCGTTGTTCCCGTGAACCGTCGAGCGAAGATCGTCAGTACCATCGGCCCCGCCTGCTCCAGCGCCGAGCAGATCCGCGCCCTCGTGGACGCCGGCGTCGACGTCGCCCGGCTCAACATGAGCCACGGCGACCACGCCGGGCACGAAGAGGTCTACCACCGGCTGCGCGCCGCCGCCGCCGAGACCGGCCGCGGCGTCGGCATCCTGGCCGACCTGCAGGGCCCCAAGATCCGCGTCGGCCGGTTCCCCGACGGCCCCGTCCGCCTCACCCTCGGCGACGAGTTCACCATCACCACCGACGACGTCCCCGGCACCCGCAAAGAGGTCTCCACCACCTACCAGGGCCTGCCCGGCGACGTCAGCCCCGGCGACACCGTCCTCATCGACGACGGCCGCGTCGCCCTCGAGGTCGTCGACGTCGACGGCACCCGCGTCCGCACCAAGGTCACCGTCGGCGGCATGGTCTCCGACAACAAGGGCCTCAACCTGCCCGGCGTCCCCGTCAGCGTCCCCGCCCTCACCGACAAGGACGAGACCGACCTGCGCTGGGCCTTGCGCCTCGGCGTCGACATGGTCGCCCTGTCCTTCGTCCGCAGCGCCGACGACGCCGAGATCTGCTACCAGATCATGGAGGAGGAGGGCGTCCGCGTCCCCCTCATCGGCAAGATCGAGAAGCCGCAGGCCGTCGACAACCTCCCCGACATCGTCGCCGCCTTCGACGGCATCATGGTCGCCCGCGGCGACCTCGGCGTCGAACTGCCCCTCGAGCAGGTCCCCATCGTGCAAAAGCGCGCCATCGAGCTCTGCCGCGAGAAGGCCCGCCCCGTCATCGTCGCCACCCAGATGCTCGAATCGATGATCTCCGCGCCCCGGCCCACCCGCGCCGAGGCCTCCGACGTCGCCAACGCCGTCTTCGAAGGCGCCGACGCCGTCATGCTGTCGGGCGAGACCAGCGTCGGCCAGTACCCCATCCTCGCCGTGCAGACCATGAGCCGCATCGTCTCCACCGCCGAGGAGGCCTCCCTGCAGGCCACCCACACCCTCGACCGCATCCCCGAGACCGTCGGCGGCGCCATCGCCCGCGCCGCCGCCGAGGTCGGCGCGACCGTCGGCGCCGAGGCCCTGGTCGCCTTCACCATGTCCGGCGAGACCGCCCGCCGCCTCTCCCGCTACCGCTCGCCCATCCCGCTGCTGGCCTTCACCTCCGTGCCCGCCGTCCGCGGCCGCCTCGCCCACGTGTGGGGCGTGGAGACCTTCATCGTCCCCCACGTCGACCACACCGACGACATGGTCCGCCAGGTCGAACAGGGCCTGCTGGAGGCCGGCCGCTGCCAGAAGGGCGACCGCGTCGTCGTCGTCGCCGGCTCCCCGCCCGGCACCCCCGGCTCCACCAACGCCCTGCGCGTCCACCGCATCGGCGACGCCATCGCCCACGCCCTGCGCCACTGAACGTGCGCCACTGAACCCGCACCACCGGCCAGCACACCCGCAGCCCCGTCCCGGCCCCGCCGGGACGGGGCTGCGGCGTCACCGGCCGATCACGGTTGAGGTCCACTGTGGACACGGCCGTGATCAGAACCGCATCCTGAACACATGGACGACGAAACCAAGCCCGCCGCCGCCGACGCCGCGCGCTGGCGCACCCTGCCGCCCCGAACCCCCCTGGAAGACCTCACCACCGGCCAGGAAGTCCCGCCCACCCCCCAGGCCCTCGCCGAATCCACCCCCACCCCCATGGAGGAGGCCGTCCGCTACCCGGTCTGACACCGGCCGTTCACCCGGACCACCCCCGGCCGCCCCTGGGCCCCACCCCGGCCGGCCGGGCCCCAGGGCCCACCTCCGCTCCGGCCGCCGCCCGCCCGCCCCCGCGCCGCGACCAAGATCATTAGGGTCCTGGGGCCCTACCGGCCCGTCCCCGGGGTGTGATCTTCAGAACTTCGGGCCGACGAACCCGTCCAGCCGCGCCACCGCCTCCCGCTTGGCGACGGAGATGTTCCTGGCGTTGTTCTGCTTCCACTCGATGCCGAGCCGGTCGAGCGCATCGGTGAAGAGCATGCGAATATCGTCGGAGGCATTGGTGAAGAAGTAGCGCGGGTACTCGTAGAGGCGTTCCCCACTTTTGAACTGCCGCCGTACCTTGTTCATGGCCCGGCAGCCATCCGAGTGAATCAGGCCGCGGATGAACTCCTGGGAGAAGTTGGCGACGATCTCGTCCTGCCAGGAAGCGAGCTCGATCTTTCGAGTGTGCTTGTGTCCCGGCCCGTGTTGAGGGAACAGACATGGCCAGTGCTTGGAGTGAGAACCGACGGACTTGCATCCTGACTTCTGGTAGCGGCCCACCTTTGAATCGGGCATGACGGCGGCGACCGCCTCGGCGGCTTCGTCGACGAGCCCAGGCCATGCGTCGGAGCAGGCGAGCTCCAACCGGTAGACGTCTCTGCCCTTGTGTGTCAGGCAGCCGTCGCCAAGGTAGACGCCGAGCAGGTAGGCGTATGCCTGCCGATCGACATCGACTGTTCGGCAGCGAGAGCACTCGTCTTTGGTGAGGAGTGCGGGCGGAGCGGCGGCGCGCTTGTCCGCGTCTCGCCAGAGGCGGATGCTGTGCGAGCTGACGCCGCAGGCGAGAGCGATTTCTTGGTCGGTAAGCCCGTTTTGTTTAAGTTTTCGGGCTAGTTCCTTGCGTGAATCCGGGGGCATGGGAACAGGATTGCTCATGAACGGCTAGATGTCGTCATACCGCGGTATGCAATGCGGCGGCGCGACAGAGTGCCCGGCAGGTGATACCGCCGTATGGCGAAGCGCATGGTAAGTGATACCACCGTATGACAGAGCCGCCGCCCGGTCAGCCGGGCGGCGGCTCTGTCATATTGTGCCCCGAGTGGGATTCGAACCCACACTAAACGGGTTTTGAATCCGCGTCCTCTACCAATTGGGATATCGGGGCTTTTGTCCTGATAAAACGGACATTTTTTATTCAGTTTTCTTGGGTCGCCGGTGGGCTGCGGGCCCACCTGCCGAGGACCAGCGTAGCGGGTCCCGGTAGTCTCGTGCGCGTGACGGAGAGCGCTCGGCGAGTTGTGATCGCAGAAGATGAGGCCCTGATCCGGCTGGATCTCAAGGAGATGCTGCAGGAGGACGGCTACCAGGTCGTCGGCGAGGCCGGCGATGGCGAGTCGGCGGTGCGGCTGGCCCTGGAGCACAAGCCGGACCTGGTGATCCTGGACGTGAAGATGCCCGTGCTGGACGGGATCTCGGCGGCGGAGCGGATCTCGGCGGAGCGGGTGGCGCCGGTGGTGATGCTGACGGCGTTCTCGCAGCGGGAGCTGGTGCAGCGGGCGACGGAGGCGGGTGCGATGGCGTACCTGGTGAAGCCGTTCAGCAAGTCGGATCTGGCGCCGGCGATCGAGGTGGCGGTGAGCCGGTACACCGAGATGCGCGCGTTGGAGGCGGAGGTCGCCGGTCTGCAGGATCGGCTGGAGACGCGCAAGGTGGTGGATCGGGCGAAGGGGATCTTGCAGGAAGTGAATGGGATGTCCGAGCCTGAGGCGTTCCGGTGGATTCAGAAGACGTCGATGGATCGGCGTTTGACGATGCGTGCGGTGGCGGAGGCCGTGGTGGCGGGTGCGTCGGGCGGGTCGGGTGGTTCGGGTGGTGGTGAGCCGGCCGGGGGGTGAGTCGTGGTGTCCGGTGGGTCGGGTCCGGGGGCCCGGGTCCTGAGGCCTTAGGGTGGGCGGGGTACTGGGCCGGGCGTCCTGGTGTGCGGTGACGCTGGGTGATAGTTCCTGGCAACGGGGGTGCTCCGATGGGCACGGAGCAGTAACGAACGAATAACCCTTCTATCCGGGGGTACTGATCTGGGCGCTCTGCTCGGTGTACGACATACCTGGTCCCCGAGTGACCGATTTCTCCTCCTGAGATTCGGCTTCGGGACATGACTCGTACCCGATCCGTTCCGGATCCGGATGGAAAGGTTGGGCACCTTGCGGCGCAACATGTTGAGGGTCACCGGCGCGGTGGCGATGAGCGCGGTGCTGGCGCTTGGCGCGGCCGCGTGTGGCGGTGGCGACGGCAAGGGTGGCGACACTCTGAACATCGGCTTCATGGGCGACCTGTCCGGTCCGGACTCGTCGATCGTGATCCCGCCGAACAAGGGTGCGCAGCTGGCGATCGAGCAGTACAACGCGACGAACCCGAAGAAGAAGCTCAAGCTGGTCAACTACGACACGCAGGGCAAGGAGAACCAGGCCGCGGCGCTGGCGCCCAAGGCGATCAAGGACGACAAGGTCGTCGCGATGATCGGCCCGGCGTTCTCGGGTGAGTCCAAGGCGGCGGACGGGATCCTGGAGAAGGGCAAGATCCCCAACATCACGCCGTCGGCGACCAACCCGGACCTGGCCAAGCAGGGGTACAAGTACTGGCACCGCCTGGTGGCGACGGACGCGGCGCAGGGCGCCGGCATCGCCGAGGCGATGATCAAGGCCAAGTCGCCGAAGAAGGCCTATGTCATCAACGGCAAGAAGGCCTACAGCGTCGGTATCGGCGACTTCGCCTTCAACACCTTCAAGGGCAAGGGCCTGACGGTCCAGCGGGACCAGATCGACGAGACGGCGTCGGACTTCTCCTCGACGGTGACCAAGGTCAAGTCGTTCGCGCCGGACGTGATCTTCTACGGCGGGTACTACTCCGAGGGCGGCAAGCTGCTGAAGCAGCTGCGCGACGGCGGGGTGACCGCGATGTTCGCCTCGGGCGACGGTTCGCTGGACGCCAAGCTGGTGGAGGGCGCGGGCGCCAAGCAGGCGGAGAACGCGGTCATCGGCTGCCCGTGCTTCATTCCGTTCGGTCAGCAGACCGACCCGACGCTGGTGAAGTTCGTCGCGGACTACAAGGCGAAGGTGGGCGCGGACCCGTCGATCTACTCGACCGAGGGGTATGACGCGGCGTCGGCGTTCATCGCGGCGATCAAGGCCGGCAACACGACCGGTGAGAAGATCAACGACTTCCTGAAGACCTACACCGCCAAGGGTGTGTCCAAGGAGATCAAGTGGGACGCCACCGGTGAGCTGGCCGCGACCACGATCCACCTGTACCAGGTCGAGGGCGGCACGATCAAGTGGCTCGGCACCTCTGACCAGGCCAAGCTGAAGGGCTGACGCCTCCTGCCGTCACCTTGAGGTGATGGCGCGGGGGCGGGGGCGCTACCGCGCTCCCGCCCCTGTCAGCCGGGCGGCTGATCGCCGTCCCCGTTTTGAAGGCGAACCCATTGTTCAACGACTTCATCTCTCAATTTCCGCAGTCCACGGTGGATGGGCTGGCCGTCGGGGCCATTTTCGCGCTGATCGCGCTGGGCTACACGATGGTGTACGGAGTGCTCCGCCTGATCAACTTCGCGCACTCTGAGATCTTCATGGTCGGCACGGTGGCCGGCCTGTTCACGATCAGCCAGGTGTTCGACATCAAGAGCCCGCTGACGGGGTTCGCGCTGGTCGGCATGGTGCTGTTGCTGCTGGTGGTGGCGATGGCGGCGTCGGGTGGCGCGGCGGTGCTGCTGGAGCTGGTGGCCTACCGGCCGCTGCGCAGGCGCGGCGCGTCGCGGCTGGCGGCGCTGATCTCGGCGATCGGCGCGTCGTTCTTCCTGCAGGAGGTCTTCGCGCTGCAGGTGATCCCGAAGCTGTTCGACCGGCCGGAGGGGCGCAACCAGATCGGCGTTCCGCGGATCATGGACAAGGACGTGCTGTTCAGCGTCGGCAGCATGGACGTGCGCACCGACCATGTGCTGGTGGTGGTGGCGGCGGTCGTCATGATGGTGGCGCTGGACCAGTTCGTGACCCGTACCAAGGTCGGCCGGGGCATCCGGGCGACGGCGCAGGACCCGGAGACGGCGGTGCTGATGGGTGTCAACATCGACACCATCGTGCGCACGACGTTCCTGCTGGGCGGCGCGATGGCGGGTGTCGCGGCGCTGCTCTACATCGTCAAGTTCGAGATCACCGCGTACAACATCGGGTTCATCCTCGGTGTGAAGGCGTTCACGGCGGCGGTGCTGGGCGGGATCGGCAACCTGCGCGGTGCGCTGGTCGGCGGTTTCGCGCTGGGCCTGATCGAGAACTGGGGGGCCATCTTCTTCGGCTCCGAGTGGAAGGACGTGATCGCCTTCACGGTTCTGGTCATCATCCTCATGTTCCGTCCCACCGGGCTTCTCGGTGAGTCTCTTCAGCAGGCGCGCGCATGAACCTCACGAAGAAGAAGAACAGCTCTCCGGCCCGTTCCCGGCGCGACGTCCGGGACATCTGGGCGGACTCGCCGTGGTACGTCCGTACTGCGATCTACGTCCTGTTGTTCCTGTTCGCGATGTTCGTTCTGCCGTCGGACGGCGTGAAGTCGTTCATGTCGCCCGAGACCGACTGGGTGACCACGCTGTGGGACCCGATCGGCCTGTACATCCTGCTGGCGCTCGGCCTGAACATCGTGGTCGGGCAGGCCGGCCTGCTGGACCTCGGCTACGTGGCGTTCTTCGCCATCGGCGCCTACAGCGTGGGCGTGCTCGGCAAGATCCACCACTGGGGCTTCTGGTACACGGTGGTGGCGGCGCTGCTGATCGCGGCGGTCTCGGGCATCCTGCTGGGCGCGCCGACGCTGCGGCTGCGCGGCGACTACCTGGCGATCGTGACGCTGGGCTTCGGCGAGATCATCCGGATCGTGGCGCGCAACACCGACGCGATCGGCGGCTCGCAGGGCATCGAGGGGCTGCCGCGGCCGCCGGCGATGTTCGGCCTGGACTTCGAGAACCTGCTGGACGCCAAGCCGTTCTACTACCTGGTCCTGGTGATGATCGCGCTGGTGATCATCATCTCGGTGCGGCTGAACCAGAGCCGGGTGGGCCGGGCGTGGACGGCGATCCGCGAGGACGAGGACGCGGCCGAGCTGATGGGCGTGCCGACGTTCAAGTTCAAGCTGCTGGCGTTCTTCATCGGCGCGATGATCGGCGGTCTCGCCGGCACCGGCCAGATGGGCGGCGTGCAGGGCTACATCCAGCCGGAGAACTTCACGTTCATCCTGTCGGCGACGATCCTGGTCTGCGTGGTGTTCGGCGGTTCGGGCAACATCCCGGGCGTCATCCTCGGCGCGTTCATCATCGCCTGGCTGCCGGAGCGGTTCCGGTTCATCCAGGAGTACCGCACCATGGCGTTCGGCGTGGTGCTGGTGGCGATGATGATCCTGCGTCCCGAGGGCCTGCTGCCGTCGCGGCAGCGCAAGGCCGAGATGAAGGAGGGGGCGGGCACCCTGGGCGCGATGGGCGGCGAGGTCGCCGGCCCCGACACCGAGGCGTCCGTGGAGGTGACCAAGTGAGCGACATCGAGGCCGGCCAGGCCGAGGGCGTCGGCGAGCCGCTGCTGGAGCTGCGCAACGTCACGATGCGCTTCGGCGGCGTGACGGCCCTGCGCGAGGTGGAGCTCACCGTCCGCAAGGGTGAGATCTTCGCGCTGATCGGGCCGAACGGCGCGGGCAAGACGACCGTGTTCAACGTGACGACGGGCGTCTACAAGCCGACCGAGGGCGAGATCGTCTTCGACGGCAGGCGCATCAGCGGCATGAAGCGCTTCAAGGTCACCAAGTCGGGCGTGGCGCGCACGTTCCAGAACATCCGGCTGTTCCACAACATGTCGGTGCTGGAGAACGTCATGGTGGGCGCGGACGCGCACCACAAGACGGGTGCGATCGGCGCGATCCTCGGCCTGCCGTGGCACCGCAAGGAGGAGCGCCAGGGCCGGGAGACGGCGCGGGCGCTGCTGGACTTCGTCGGGATCGGGCAGAAGGGCGACGAGACCGCCAAGAACCTGTCCTACGGCGACCAGCGCCGGCTGGAGATCGCGCGGGCGCTCGCCACCGACCCCAAGCTGCTGCTGCTGGACGAGCCCGCGGCCGGCATGAACCCGGCCGAGAAGGTCGCGCTGCAGGCGCTGATCCGCAAGATCCGCGATTCGGGCCGGACCGTGCTGCTGATCGAGCACGACATGGGGCTGGTGATGGACATCAGCGACCGGATCGCGGTGCTGGACTTCGGTCAGAAGATCGCCGACGGGCTGCCCCGCGAGGTGCAGAACAACCCCAAGGTGATCGAGGCGTACTTGGGGGCTCCCGCCGATGCTTCTTGACATCCAGGACATCCACGTCCACTACGGGAAGATCGAGGCGCTCAAGGGCATCTCGCTGCAGGTCGACGAGGGCGAGATCGTCACGCTGATCGGCGCCAACGGCGCGGGCAAGAGCACCACGCTGAAGACGATCTCGGGGCTGCGGCCGCTGTCGTCGGGCAAGGTGGTCTTCGAGGGCAGGGACATCAGCAAGATGCCCGGCCACAAGCGGGTGCTGGTCGGCATCGGCCAGTCGCCCGAGGGCCGCGGCGTGTTCCCCGGCATGACGGTCGAGGAGAACCTTTACATGGGCGCCTACGCCCGCAAGGGGGACGCCTCCAAGACCCTGGCCGAGGTGTACGAGCTGTTCCCGCGCCTGGCCGAGCGCAAGAAGCAGTTCGGCGGCACCATGTCGGGCGGTGAGCAGCAGATGGTCGCGATCGGCCGCGCGCTGATGACCGACCCGAAGGTGCTGCTGCTGGACGAGCCGTCGATGGGCCTGGCCCCGATGCTGATCCAGCAGATCTTCGACATCATCAAGGAGATCAACCGGCGCGGCAAGACCGTGCTGGTCGTGGAGCAGAACGCGCAGCAGGCGCTGTCGCTGGCGCACCGCGCGTACGTGCTGGAGACCGGCGCGGTCGTCAAGAGCGCGCCCGCGCGGGAGCTGCTCGACGACCCGCAGGTGCGCGCCGCCTACCTCGGCGGCGACCTGGCGGTCGAGGACACCGCGCCCGCGGCGGGCACCGCCGCGGACGGCTCCGTCGACCTCGGCAAGGGCGAGGCCGGCGAGTAGGGACCGCGTGACGCCAGACCCCCGTCCGGGTTCCCGGGCGGGGGTCCGGCGCGTCAGGGCAGGCGCAGGTCGACGCCCTGCTCGTCCTTCATGTCCATCAGCGTGATGCCGCCGTACAGGCGCAGCGCGGTGGCCTTGGCGTTCTTGGGCAGGTCGTACCAGAGGTCGAACTCCACCCGCATGGTCGGGCCGATCTCCACCTTGTCCGGGACGCGCTTGACGATGCGGGCGTTGTAGTCGGGCAGGACGGTCGCGCCGCCGGCGGTGACGATCCGCTGCCGGGTCAGGTCCAGCGTCGTGGAGGTGCGGCCGTTGTTGACCGCGACGAGCCGGACCCGCACGAACACGCCGTTCGGCCGCACGTCGGCGTGGCTGCCGACCATCTCCGGCAGCGCGGGCGTGTACCCGATCAGGGTGAACTGGGTGTCGCCGTCGCTCACCGGCGGCACGTGCGCCGCCTGCTCGCCCTCGCGCACGGTGCGCGCGGGCAGGTCGTAGGTCGCCTGGGCCTTCGGGGAACCGCCGTCCGAGCAGGCCGCAGCAAGGGACAGCAGGAGGGCGACGCCGGTCGCCGGCACGGTCAGCCGCATGGGGCGACGGTAGATCGCGGACACGCCGGAGGGAACCGTTCCGGCGGACTCGCAACCCAACCGCAACCAGCGAAACGCGTTGACCGGTGACATGCGCCTGTTCCCGGGAACGCCGAAGGCCCGGGACCACCTTTGGGGCCGCACGCCCCCGCGGGGACGGGCGTTGTCTACTCGGTGGTCCCGGGCCTTGCTCCAAGGTAGCGACCTTGGACCGTGCTCCGCAAAGGAAGCGCCGGAAGATCGGTGATCAGGCGCCGGGAGCGTCGCGCAGCATGCACGTCAGCCGGGCGGTGCACACCCGCCGGTCCTGCTCGTCGGTGATGACGATGTCGTAGGTGGCCAGCGTGCGGCCGCCGTGCGCGCGGGTCGCCACGCCCGTCACGAAGCCCTCGGTCGCCGACCGGTGGTGGCTCGCGTTGATCTCCACGCCGACCGCGATCCGGCCCTCGCCGGCGTGCAGTACCGCGCCGGTCGACCCGATCGTCTCGGCGAGGACGCAGGAGGCGCCGCCGTGCAGCAGGCCGTAGGGCTGGGTGTTGCCCTTGACCGGCATCCGCGCGACGACCCGCTCGGGGGTCGCCTCCAGGAACTCGATGCCCATCGTCTTGGCCAGGTCCCCCAGCGCCTCGCCGCCGAAGCGGCCGAGGAGTTCGCGCTGCTCCTGGTTCATTCAGCCTCCCTCGAACTGTCGTACGCGCAGACTAGAGTCACCCTGTGGCGACGAAAGCACCGACCCCTGACAAGCCCCGGCTCCTCCTGCTCGACGGGCACTCCCTGGCGTACCGGGCGTTCTTCGCGCTCCCGGTGGAGAACTTCAGCACCTCCGACGGGCAGCCCACCAACGCGGTGTACGGCTTCACCTCCATGCTCATCAACGTGATGCGCGACGAGCAGCCGACGCACGTGGCGGTGGCGTTCGACCGGTCCGAGCCGACGTTCCGGCACCAGGCCTACGACGAGTACAAGGCCGGCCGGGCCAAGACCCCCGACGAGTTCCGCAGCCAGGTCAGCCTCATCCACGAGGTGCTGGACGCGCTGCGCATCCCGCGCATGTCGGTGCCCGGCTTCGAGGCCGACGACATCATCGCCACCCTGTCGGTGCAGGCGACCGCCGCCGGGATGCAGACCCTCATCGTCACCGGCGACCGCGACGCGTTCCAGCTGGTCGACGAGAACGTCACGATCCTGTACCCGATCCGCGGGGTGTCGGAGCTGGCCCGGATGGACCCCGCCGCCGTCGAGGCCAAGTACGGCGTGCCGCCGCAGCGCTACCGCGAGCTGGCCGCCCTGGTCGGCGAGAGCAGCGACAACCTGCCCGGCGTGCCCGGCGTCGGCCCGAAGACCGCCGCCAAGTGGCTCACCCAGTACGGCGGCCTGGACGAGCTCGTCGCCCGCGTCGACGAGATCAAGGGCAAGGCCGGCGAGAACCTGCGCGCCCACCTGGCCGGCGTGCTGCGCAACCAGCAGATCAACAAGCTGGACTGCGACGTCGCGCTCGAGCTGGCCCCGCCGCAGCTGACCATGGGCCAGTGGGACCGCGACGAGATCCACACCCTGTTCGACTCGCTGCAGTTCCGGGTGCTGCGCGAGCGGCTCTACGCCTCGATCAGCGCCGCCGAGCCCGAGGCCGAGGAGGGCTTCGAGGTGGCGCTGGAGGCCCTGGAGCCCGGCGCCCTCGGCGCCTGGCTGGAGGCCAACGCCACCGCCGCCGACCGGATCGGCGTCGCCGTCACCGGCACCTGGGGGCGCGGCACCGGCGAGATCACCGGGCTGGCGCTGGCGTCCAAGAAGGGCCCCGCGGTGTCGCTGGACCCCGCCGAGCTGATCGCGGACGACGAGCGCGCCCTCGCCGGCTGGCTCGCCGACCCCGCCCGCCCGAAGGCCCTGCACGACGCCAAGGGCCCCATGCTGGCCCTGGCCGCCCGCGGCCTCACCGTGGACGGCATCACCAGCGACACCGCCCTGGCGGCCTATCTGGCGCTGCCCGGGCAGCGCTCCTTCGACCTGGCCGACCTGGCGCTGCGCTACCTGCACCGCGAGCTGCGCAACGAGGGCGAGGAGTCGGGCCAGCTCACCCTGGACGGCTCCGGCGAGGAGGAGGCCGCGCAGGACCTGGCCGTGCGCGCCCGCGCCGTCGCCGAGCTCGCCGACGTCCTGGACACCGAGCTGGACGAGCGCGGCGCCACCCGGCTGCTGCACGAGGTCGAGCTGCCGCTCGTGCGGGTCCTGGCCGGCATGGAGCGCGCCGGCATCGCCGTCGACGCCGACCACCTGGCCGGCCTGTCGGCCACCCTCGGCGCCCAGGTCAAGGACGTCGAGCAGGCCGCGCACGCCGCCGTCGGCCACGAGTTCAACCTCGGCTCGCCCAAGCAGGTCCAGCAGGTGCTGTTCGACGAGCTCGGCCTGCCCAAGACCAAGCGCACCAAGACCGGCTACACCACCGACTCCGAGGCCCTGACGAACCTGCTCGCCAAGGACGGCCACCCCGTCCTGGAGCACATCCTGCGCTGGCGCGAGGTCGCCAAGCTCAAGAGCATCGTCGACTCCCTCATCCCCATGGCCGACGACGCCGGGCGCATCCACACCACCTTCAACCAGATGATCGCCGCCACCGGCCGGCTGTCGTCCACCGACCCCAACCTGCAGAACATCCCGATCCGCACCGCCGAAGGCCGCCAGATCCGCGAGGCGTTCGTCGTCGGCGACGGCTTCGCCGCCCTGCTCACCGCCGACTACAGCCAGATCGAACTGCGGATCATGGCGCACCTGTCCGGCGACGAGGCCCTGCTGGAGGCGTTCGGCTCCGGCGCCGACTTCCACACCATCACCGCCTCCCGCGTGTTCGGCCTGCCGCCCGAGCAGATCGACTCCGAGCTGCGCGCGCGCATCAAGGCCATGAACTACGGCCTCGCCTACGGCCTGTCGGAGTACGGCCTGTCCCAGCAGCTGCGGATCTCGCCCAGCGAGGCCCGCGGGCTGATGGAGGAGTACTTCCAGCAGTTCGGCGGCGTCCGCGACTACCTCGGCGAAGTGGTCGCCAAGGCCCGCCAGGACGGCTACACCGAGACCATCCTCGGCCGCCGCCGCTACCTGCCCGACCTCAACTCCGACAACCGCCAGCGCCGCGAGATGGCCGAGCGCATGGCCCTCAACGCCCCCATCCAGGGCTCGGCCGCCGACATCGTCAAGGTCGCCGGCCTCAACGTCGACCGCGCCCTGCGCGAGCACGCCCTGACCTCCCGCATGCTGCTGCAGGTCCACGACGAACTCGTCTTCGAGGTCGCCGAGGGCGAGCAGGAGACCCTGGAGAAGCTCGTCCGCGAGCAGATGGCCGGCGCCTACGACCTGCGCGCACCCCTGGAGGTCTCCATGGGCACCGGCAGGACCTGGCAGGACGCTGCGCATTAGGTAATTTCGGCCTACGGCCTCGCCTGGCGGCTCGGCCTAACCGAACTTACGGCGAGCGCTGCATCGCTTCGCGATCTGACGGGCGGGGCCCGCCTTCGGCGTCGCCCCGCCCGTCAGCCTCCGGTCGCGCTCGCGGTGGCCGATGTCCTTGCGGGGCTGGGAAGCGGGCTGGGGCGGGTGCGGATGGAGTCCCGCCTCGGCCTTGCCGGAGGTGTGGCTGATCGTCGTATCGCTTCGTGATCCGGCGGAGCGGGGTTCGCCTTTGGCGCCGCCCTCTCGTTAGGCCTTTGGTCGCGTTCGCGGTGGCTGGTGTTCTTGTGGGGGTGGGAAGCGGGCTGAGGTGGGTGTGGACGGGGTCGTGTCTCGGCCTTGCCGGAGGTGTGGCTGATCGTCGTATCGCTTCGTGATCCGGCGGGGCGGGGTTCGCCTTTGGCGCCGCCCTCTCGTTAGGCCTTTGGTCGCGTTCGCGGTGGCTGGTGTCCTTGCGGGGGTGGGAAGCGGGCTGAGGGGGGAGTGCGGACGAGGGCCGTTTCTCCGGTGTTGCCTTCGCCGGTCTCCGGCTGTGCGAGGTGACCGGTGTCCCTGTGGGTGGGGTAAAGGGCGTATCCCCGGCTTGGCCGGAGGGGATGCTGGGGCGTTAAGTCTTGGGCGGGGCGGGGCAAAAACGTGGTGAGGCTCGGCCCGGTCGGTGTGATCGATGTCGGGTTAGTGAGGTTCGGCCCGTTCGGGGGTGGATGGTCGTACGCTGTTGCGAGGCCGAGTAGGTAACGCCCCCGGGAGACGCCTGTGCCGTTCCTCCACAAGATCGCCGGAGTCGTCCTGCTGGGCGCGCTGATCCTCGGGCTGACGCTGCCGGGGCAGCGTCCCCGGCGGGCGGGGACCGTCGCGCACGCGGGTGCCGCCTCGCAGGCCGCCAGGCCCGCGCCCGCTGCTTCTCCGCAGCAGGTTCCGGCGACGACGAGGGCGCCCTCGACCCCGGCCGCGCCCTCCGTCCGCCCCTCGGCGACGCCGCCCGCGCCGGTCCGGGCCGCTACGCCGCAGGCCGTCGCGGTGCGGGCCAACGAGCTCGGGGAGATCCCGGTCCTGATGTACCACCGGATCATGAAGAGGCCGGTGCTGTCGCTGGACCGGTCGACCGGGGAGCTGCGCGCCGAGCTGACCCGGCTCGCGCGGGAGGGGTACGTGCCGATCACCGCCGCGGAGCTGGTGTCGGGGCGCATCGACGTGCCCGCCGGGCGGCATCCGGTGGTGCTGACCTTCGACGACAGCTCGCCCGGGCATTTCGGGCTGGACGCGCGGGGGCAGGTCGAGCCCGACACCGCCGTCGCGATCCTGGAGGACGTGGCGCGCCGGAACCCCGGGTTCCGGGCGACGGCGACCTTCTACGTCAACGACGACCTGTTCGGCATGGGGGAGCGGGCCGCCGAAGGGCTGAAGTGGCTCATCGGCCACGGGTACGAGATCGCCAACCACACCGTGCACCACCTGGACCTGTCGCGGATGTCCCAGGGCGGGGTGCGCAAGGAGATCGGCGGGATGGAGGACAAGATCTTCCGGCTCACCGGCCGGCACACCGCCACCTTCGCCTACCCCTACGGCGCGATCCCGGCGCGGCGGGCCTGGGCGCAGCGCGACGGCGGCCGGTACGGGTTCCAGGGCGTCTTCCTGGCCGGGTGGAAGCCCTCGGAGTCGCCGTTCGACAAGGGGTTCGACCGGTGGGCGGTCACCCGGATCCGGTCCGAGGGCAAGATCAAGGAGAACGACTGCCGGCGGTTCTGCTCCACGGCGTGGCTGGACCGGCTGGACGAGAACCCCGGTGAGCGCTACACCTCTGACGGCGATCCGGGCACCGTGAGCTTCCCCCGGGCCGGGCTGGGCCGCCTCGGCGGGCGGTTCCGGGACCTCGCCCGCACCTACTGACCGGACGCGTCCCGCCGCTCCGATTGACCACAGGGCCCTGGTCCCATATCCTGATCGCTGCGCTGTGGGCCTGCGCGCGCTTCGGACAGAGCAGGCTCGCGCTCGGTCAGGTCGTCGACTTTCGGTTCCCTGACGCGGTCCAGGCCGCGTCTCTCCTCCGGTCCTCGGCAGGGCGGATACCGGCCCTCCGCGCATCAACGACACCCACTATGTCCGCATCCGGAGTCAGCCGACACATGACGAGCAGCACCGAGGCCACCTCGACCACCCCGCAGGTAGCGGTCAATGACATCGGGTCAGAGGAAGCCTTCCTCGCCGCGATCGATGAGACCATCAAGTACTTCAATGACGGTGACATCGTCGAAGGCACCGTCGTCAAGGTCGATCGAGACGAGGTCCTCCTCGACATCGGCTACAAGACCGAGGGTGTCATCCCCTCGCGTGAGCTCTCCATCAAGCACGACGTCGACCCCAACGAGGTCGTCACCGTCGGAGACCACGTCGAGGCCCTCGTTCTCCAGAAGGAGGACAAGGAAGGCCGTCTGATCCTGTCCAAGAAGCGCGCTCAGTACGAGCGCGCCTGGGGCACGATCGAGAAGATCAAGGACGAGGACGGCATCGTCACCGGCACGGTCATCGAGGTCGTCAAGGGCGGCCTCATCCTCGACATCGGCCTGCGCGGCTTCCTGCCCGCGTCGCTGGTCGAGATGCGCCGTGTCCGCGACCTGCAGCCCTACGTGGGCCGCGAGCTCGAGGCCAAGATCATCGAGCTCGACAAGAACCGCAACAACGTGGTGCTGTCGCGCCGCGCCTGGCTGGAGCAGACCCAGAGCGAGGTCCGCCAGACCTTCCTCAACACGCTGCAGAAGGGCCAGGTCCGCAAGGGCGTCGTGTCCTCGATCGTCAACTTCGGCGCCTTCGTCGACCTCGGCGGCGTGGACGGCCTGGTGCACGTGTCCGAGCTGTCCTGGAAGCACATCGACCACCCGTCCGAGGTGGTCGAGGTCGGCCAGGAGGTCACGGTCGAGGTGCTGGACGTCGACATGGAGCGCGAGCGCGTCTCCCTGTCGCTGAAGGCCACCCAGGAAGACCCGTGGCAGCAGTTCGCCCGCACCCACCAGATCGGCCAGGTCGTGCCGGGCCGCGTCACCAAGCTGGTGCCGTTCGGCGCGTTCGTCCGCGTCGAGGAGGGCATCGAGGGCCTGGTGCACATCTCCGAGCTGGCCGAGCGCCACGTGGAGATCCCCGAGCAGGTCGTGCAGGTCGGCGACGAGATCTTCGTCAAGATCATCGACATCGACCTGGACCGGCGCCGCATCAGCCTGTCGCTGAAGCAGGCCAACGAGAGCGCCGCGGGCGTCGAGGAAGAGGACTTCGACCCGACGCTGTACGGCATGCCCGCCGAGTACGACGCCGAGGGGAACTACAAGTACCCCGAGGGCTTCGACTCCGAGACCGGCGAGTGGCTCGAGGGCTTCGACGAGCAGCGCGAGACCTGGGAGCGGCAGTACGCCGAGGCCCGCGCCAAGTTCGACGCGCACCGCAAGCAGATCGAGGAGGCCCGCAAGGCCGAGGCGGAGGCCGAGACCACCGGCGGCACCACCGCGGCCGGCACGGAGACCTCCTACTCCGGCGGCGGCGAGAGCGAGACCACCGGTGGCGCCCTGGCCACCGACGAGGCCCTCGCCGCGCTGCGGGAGAAGCTCTCCGGCGGTCAGTGACCCGTCGCAGCGTGACCGCGCCCGCCGCGCGGCGCCCCCACCGGGGCGCCGCGCGCGGGCCGGTGGTCGAATGAGCACGGCCGGAAGGCGTCCCCGCGGGGGCGCGTTCCGGCCGTGATCTGTTTCCCCGCCCTTCCTCCCACGCCCCCGGAGCACTCGTTCAATTGGCCAGCACAGAGGCAGGCATCAAGACCGGCGGCGGCCCGGCGGCCGGTCCGTCCATCGTCCCGCAGGGCCCCGCGCGGCTCGCGCTGATCGCGATCACGGTCGCGGTGCTCGCCCAGACCCTGCGCTTCTCCCTTCCGCAGTTCGACCGTTTCGGGGCGGACGCCGGGTACGGCGCCGCCGCCGGCGCCGTGCTCGCGGTGTCCCTGGCCGGGTTCGCCGCGCCGCTGCTGCGCCGCGCCGCCGGCCCGCGCGGGCTGCTGGCCGGCGGCGTCGGCGCGCTGCTGGCCGTCCGGCTGCTGGCCCAGGCGCTCTCGCCCCAGCTGTGGCTGGCCTTCCTCGGCGCCGCCGTCGGCATGATCGCGGTGGCGGCGCTGTACGAGGGCGCGCGCGGCCTGTCGGGCGTCGGCTTCGCCACCGCGACCGTGGCCGGCCTGGCCGCCGACACCGCGGTGCGGATGGCGTTCGGCACCTGGGACCCGGTCTGGCGGTCCGACGTGCCGTCCTGGCTGGCGTGCCTGCTGTTCGTCGGCCCCGGCGCGTTCGCCCTCTACCGCGAGCTCGCCTCGGGCCCGGTCGCCGCGCCCGGCCTGTCCTGGCGCGACGCGCTCGGCGCCGCCGCGTTCGGCCCGTTCCTGGCGCTGCAGGTGCTGGTGCTGTCCAGCCCCGCGTTCGTGGCCTCCAGCGGCTGGGTGTCGCTGACCGCCGCGCACGTGATCGTGGTGATCGGGCAGGGCCTCGCGCTGGCGTTCCTGGCCTCGGGCCTGGCGGTGCGGGCCGTCCCCGGCGGGGTGTGCGTGCTCGGCGGCACCCTGCTCGGCATCGGCGCCGGCACCATCGCCGGGACCTACGCGGTGACCGGCGTCGAGATCGTTCCGGTGGTGATCGGCGGGCAGGTGCTGGCGGCGTGGCTGCTGGCGGTCGCCTGCCGGGCGCCGCTGCGCCGCGCCGGCACCGGCGGCCCGGTCTGGCGCGTCGACATCGGCGCCGCCCTCGGCGGGTTCCTGGTCGCGCTGGTGCTGCTGCCGTACCAGATGAGCGCCATCACCGACCTGCCGCTGCCCAACAACCTGCTGCCCGGCCTCGCCGGCATCCTGCTGGGCGCGCTGGCCGCCATCGCCGCCGCGCGCGGCGGCCCGCTGCCCGCGCGCGCGCCGCTGCGCGCCCTCACCGCGGGCGCGGGCGCGCTCGTCCTGCTCGCCGGCACCCTGCTGTACACCCTCGTCTCGCCGAAGGGCACGGCCCCCGCGGCCGCCGTCGCCGGGCAGGTCCGGGTGCTCAGCTACAACATCCACGACGCCGTCGACACCGGCGGGCGGCTGGACCCCGAGGCGGTCGCCCGGACGATCGAGCGGCAGCGGCCCCAGGTCGTGCTGCTCCAGGAGGCCGGGCGCGGCGCGCTCATGTCGGGCACCACCGACGTCGGGGTGTGGCTGTCGCGGCGCCTCGGCATGAAGCTGCTGTGGGGCCCGGCCGCCGACGGCCAGTTCGGCAACGCGATCTTGACGTCGCTGCCGGTGCGCGGCTCGGGCACCGGCCGGATGCCGCGCGGCGACTGGTCCCAGATCCGCGGCTACGTGTGGGCGCGGCTGCAGGTCGGCGGCACCACCATGGACGTGTGGTCCACCCACCTGTCCGAGGGCGGCGGGCACGGCCGGGCGCGCCTGCGCGAGGCCGCGGCGCTGCTGCGGGCCTGGGGCGGCGCGCCGCGCACCCTGATCGCCGGCGACTTCGGCGCCGGCCCCGGCAGCGCGGAGGTCGAGCGGGTCACCGGCGGCGGCCGGCTGCGCAGCGCCGCGCTCGGCGACGCCACCCCGACCGCGGGCCGCGACCGGCCCGACTGGATCTTCGGGACCGACGACCTGCTGTTCGGCGACTACGAGGTGCCGGCCTCGGCGGCGTCGGACCACGCGCCGGTCGCGGTCACCGTCCGGGTCGGGGGCTAGGCGTGGCCGAGGTCAGGATCGAGCCCGCCCGGCCGCAGGACGCGGGCCCGATCCTGACCGTGCAGCGCGCCGCCTACGTCACCGAGGCGCAGCTGTACGGCGACCCGTTCATCGCGCCGCTGGTGGAGTCGGCCGGGCAGGTGCGCAGGGTCATCGAGAGCGACGCGGTGGTGCTGAAGGCGATGGCGGGCGACCGGCTGGCCGGCGCCGTCCGCGCCACCTTCGGCGGCGCCACCTGCCTGGTCGGGCGCCTGGTCGTCGCGCCCGACCTGCACGGGCGCGGCATCGGCTCGCGGCTGATGCGCGAGCTGGAGGCCGCCGTCGCCGGGCGCGCCGAGGCGTGCGTGCTGTTCACCGGCCACCTCAGCGAGGGCAACCTGCGCCTGTACCGCCGCCTCGGGTACGCCGAGACGCGCCGCGAGCGGGTCGCCGCGCACCTGACGTTCGTGCACATGCGCAAGCCCCTCCCTCCCGCGGAGCCGGCGACCTGAGTACGGTGGTGCCCGTGCTGAAAGTGGGACTCACCGGCGGAATCGGGTCGGGCAAGAGCGAGGTGTCGCGGCGGCTGGCCGCCCGCGGCGCCGTGGTCATCGACGCGGACAAGATCGCGCGCGAGGTGGTGGAGCCGGGCACGCCCGGCCTGGCCGCCGTCGCCGCCGAGTTCGGCGACGGCGTGCTGCTGCCCGGCGGCGGCCTGGACCGCGAGAAGGTCGGCTCGATCGTGTTCGCCGACCCCGAGCGGCTGAAGGCGCTGAACGCCATCGTGCACCCCCTGGTGGGGGAGCGGATGCAGGAGCTGATGGACGCCGCCCCGGCCGGCGCCATCGTCGTCTACGACGTCCCGCTGCTCACCGAGAACGGCCTCGCCGAGCTCTACGACGTCGTCGTGGTCGTGGACGCGCCCGTCGAGACGCAGCTGGACCGCCTCACCTCCCGGCGCGGCATGACCGAGGCCGACGCGCGCGCGCGGATCGCCGCGCAGGCGACCCGCGAGCAGCGCCGCGCCATCGCGCACCACGTCATCGACAACTCCGGCAGCCTGGCCGACCTGAAGGCCCGCGCCGACGAGCTGTGGGAGGAGCTCGCCCGCCGCGCGGCGGCGGGCTGAGCCCTCAGAACGCCGCCTCCAGCGGCAGCCGCCGCACCTCGGGCAGGTAGGGGTCCAGCTCGCCGGGCTCGAACCGGCACATCCCGATCGCGTGCCAGAACTCGGCGTTCCCGCCGCCCTCCCACTTGTAGCGGCCGTCGGGCGCCAGCGCCGCCCAGCCCTCGGCGAGGCCGAGCAGCGTGACGCGGCGGGCCGGCGCGGACCGGTCCGCCACGTCCCACACGATGATCGAGCCGTCGTCGCCGGCCGTGGCCAGCAGCTCACCGCCGGGGCTGAACGCCGCCGACCACACGCGCCGGGTGTGCCCGGTGAGGGTGTGCAGGTAGCGGCCGGTGCGCGGGTCCCACAGCCGGACGACCAGGTCGTCGCCGGCGGTCGCCAGCAGCTCCCCGTCGGGGCTGAACGCCGCCGTCCACAGGCGCCCGGTGTGCCGGGTCAGCACATGCCGCGCCTCACCCGAGCGCAGGTCCCACAGCCGCACGGTCCCGTCGTTGCTCGCCGACGCCAGCAGCGCACCGGACGGGTCGTGCACCACCCGGTAGACGCGGTCGGTGTGGCCGCGCAGCTCGTTCAGCAGCCCGCCGTCCTCGGCGCCCCAGACCCGCACCACGCTGTCGTCGCAGCCGGTCGCCACGCGCCGCCCGTCGGGGCTGAAGTCGATCGAGCGGACCCGGCCGCGGTGGTCGGCGAGGTTGGCGACCTCGCGGCCGGTCGTCCAGTACCACAGGCGGACGGTGTCGTCGTCGTTGGCGGTGGCCAGCACGTCCCCGGCGGGGCTGAACGCCTGCGCCCACACGTGGTCGGTCTCCACGTTCAGCTCGCGCTCGAAGATCCCCGCGGCGGCCTGCCACAGGTGCACGCCGCCGTCGTTGGTGGCGGTCGCCAGCTGCGTCCCGGCCGGGTTGAACGCCACCGAGGTCAGGTTGTCGGCGGCGCCGCGCAGGGTGCGCGCCAGCCGCCCGGTGCGCGGGTCCCACAGCCGCACCAGGCCGTCGTTGCCGCTGCTGCCGAGCAGCCCGCCGTCGGGGCTGAAGGCGACGCCGGTGACGCGGCGGCCGTGGCCGCGCAGCACCGTGCGGCACTGCCCGGTCTCGGCGTCCCACAGGCGCGCGGTGCCGTCGTTGCTGCTGGTGGCCAGCTGCTCGCCGTCGGGCCGGAACGCGAACGGCCAGACCGCGCCGCGGTGGCCGGCCAGGGCCAGGCGCTGCGTCCCGGTGGCGGGGTCCCACAGCCGGACCGAGCCGTCGCTGTCGGAGGTGGCCAGGCGCGACCCGTCGGGGCTGAACGTCGCCTGGTAGATCGCGCCGGTGTGCCCCGACAGGGTGCGGCGGTGCTCGCCGCCCTCCCACAGCCGCAGCGACCCGTCGGTGTCGCCGGTGACCAGCAGGTCGCCGCCGGGATGGTAGGCGATCGCGTAGACGCGGCCGGTGTGGCCGAGCAGCTCGCCGCGGATCTCCCCGGTGCGGACGTCCCAGAGCCGGACCACGCCGGCCTCGTCGCCCGCCGCCAGCAGCGACCCGCCGGGGCGGAACACCGCGCGGAACACCGCGCCGCGGTGCCCGGCCAGGGTGCGCACGAGCGCGCCGGTGGCCAGGTCCCACACCCGCAGGGTGCCGCTCGCGTCGCCGGTGACCAGCATCGTCATCGCCGGGTCGAACACCGCGGTGTAGACGGGCGCGGTGTGGCCGGGCAGCTCCTGGCGCAGCTCTCCGGTGCGGGCGTCCCAGACGCGGATCACGCCGTCGGCGGCGCCCGCCGCGACCAGCACGGGGCCGTCCCCGCCGCCGCCGACGATGACGGGCCACACGCCCTCGGGGTGGACGGTGAGGGTGTGCGCGCTGTGCCCGGTCGCCAGGTCCCAGATCCGCACGGTGCCGTCGGCCGAGCCGGTCGCCAGCAGCGAGCCGGCGGCGTCGAACGCGACCGCGTAGGCGCGGTCGCGGTGGCCCTGCAGGTTGCGCAGCGGCGCGCCGGTGACGGCGTCGACGAGCAGCACCCCGCCGTCCTCGCTGCCGACCGCCAGGATCGCGCCGCCGGGGCTGTAGGCGAGGGGCTGGGGCAGCCGGCTGGTGCGGAAGTGGAAGCCGTAGGGGACGCCGACCGCCGCCGGGGTGAGCTGGGTCTCCACCGGGCGGCCGGGCGCGATCGCGGCCTCGTACAGCTCGGGGGCGCGCGCGATCCGGTCGGGCAGCGTCGCGCCGATCAGCGCGGCGCGCGTCCACCGGCCCCCCTCGACGGTCGCGTCGCGCAGGTCGGCGCGGGCCAGCCGGGCCCGCGACAGGTCCGCGCCGCGCAGGTCGGCGCCGGTGAGGCGGGCCTCGTCCAGCCGCGCTCCGGCCAGGCACGCGTCGCGCAGCACCGCGCGCGACAGGTTCGCGCCGACCAGCTGGGCGTCGGTGAGGTCGGCGCCGGTCAGGTCGACGTCCTGCAGGTCGCGGTAGGACAGGTCCTCGCCCTGCAGGTTCGCGCCGCGCAGGTCGGCGCGGGCGGGCGTGCGCAGCCGGGTGGTGACCTTGATGGCGTTGCTGCGCGCGGCGTCGGGCGCCGCGGCGTCGGCCAGCACCCCGGCCGCCCACTCCTGGACGGCGCGGGTGTCGGCCAGGTCGCACAGGAAGTCCACGGTGAGCTGCGTCAGCGCCTGCCGGCCGAGCTCGGCCGGGACCGCCCCGGCCGCGAACCCGGCGGCCAGGTGCCGGGCCACCAGCCACTCCATCACCGACCCGTGGATGAACCCGAACAGCCCGGCGTCGGTGCGCACCAGCAGGCTGCCCGCGCCGACCGCGTGCGTCACCTGCGACGCCGACATGCGGCCGCCGGCGAGGCCGGTCAGGGCGTCGGCGATGTCGGACAGCTCGGCCAGCCGCAGGAACTGCTCGCCGCTCTCCCACAGGCGCAGCGCGAGCGTGGTGACCGCCTCCCACATCGCCGGCACGTCCAGGCCGGGCGCCCCGCCGGGCTGGCGGACCCGGCCCGCCTCGTGCGTCAGCCAGGTGGTGAGGATCTCCCGGTACAGGTCGGCGGGGGAGACGGTGTGGCGGGCCTGCGCGACGGCGCGCAGCCGGTCCTCGGGCAGGTCGGCGATGAAGCTCAGCATCCGCGGGTTGGCCGACAGGCCGAACAGCTCCCCGATGCCCTCCAGCAGCCGCAGCCGCTCGTCGGCGACCTGCTCGTCGGCGTAGCGGTTGACCAGGTAGGAGCGGACCTGCGCGGGGGAGAAGTCCTCCAGGCCGAGGACGCGGCGGTGCGGCAGCACCCCGACCCGCTCGCCGAGCGCGGTCAGCACCTGCGCCTGCGACTTGAAGTGCTGGGTGCGGCCCGCCACCACGATCTTGGCCTTGTCCTGCGCGGCCTGCAGCAGCGTGTCCAGGTGGTCGGCGGCCTGGTCGTAGGAGACCCGGGTGACCAGCTCGTCGAACCCGTCGAACAGCAGCACGATGCGGCCCTGGCGCAGCATGTAGTGGAACGCCTTGAGGTCGATCAGCTCCTCGCCGTGGTGCGCCAGGTGCGCGGCGACCAGGGCGTCCACCGACTGCGCCTTGTCCAGGGCGCGCAGCTCGATCAGGATCGGGATGACGTGCGGCAGCTCGGCCGGGATGCGGCGGGCCAGCTCGCGCAGCGCGAACGTCTTGCCGCGGCCGAAGTCGCCGAGGAGCAGCAGGAACCGGCCGTGGTCGGCCGCCAGCAGCCGCAGCACGTCGCCGACGACGTCCTGCCCGGGCTCGGCGGACGCGGGCCGGTCCAGCTCCCGGTAGCGCTGCGGCACGTACAGCGACGGCGGGTACAGGCCGCCGGTGGCCAGCCGCGCGGTCTGCCCGGCCACGTACTCCGACAGGTCCAGCAGCCCCTGGAACTCGGTGAGGCTGCGCAGCCGCACGCCGCGGCGCAGCGCGTCGTCGCGCAGGGTGCGGGGCGGCGGCGGGCCGAGGTAGACCAGCTCCGAGCCGTGGTCGGCGCCGTCGGCGTGCACGTGCCGGACGAAGGCGTCCACGTCGGGCTCGGTCGGCCGGCCGACGTGCGCGCCGATCCGGTACTGGCGGACGAACCCGTCCTCCAGGTGGGTGAGCAGCAGGTGCGGCGGGTCGGCGTCGACGCGGCGGATCGTGGCCCGCTCGAACCGCGTCTCGCACGCCTCGGCGAGCCGGTCCAGCAGCTGCGCGGTCGGGTCGGGGCGCGGGTCGTCGTCGCGGGGCCGCGGGACCGGCGCCGGGAGCTGCGGCGGCTCGGGCGGCGGCTGCTCGTCGGGGACGGGGAAGGTGCCGTGCACGTCGATCCAGGCGCGCTCCAGCCGGCGCGGCGCGGGCTCGGCCGGGGTCCAGCGCTCCAGGCCGTCGCGCGTCAGCACCGCGATCTGGTGCCGCCCGGGACCGGGCGAGGGCAGCGACGGGGTCCCGGACTCCAGCTCGGGGATGCCGCCGAGGTCGGTCTCGGCGCCCTGCAGGAACAGGTTGACGTGCCGGCCGAGCAGCGCGCCCGCCTCGGCGGCGTCGCGCAGCGCGCCCGGCTCGCCGGCGACCGGGCTGTGCTCGACCGCGCCGAGGCGCAGCCACCCCTCGGCCTCGAACTCGCGCAGCCGCTCGGTGAACCAGGCGGCCTGCGCGCGGCCGACCAGCCCGTAGCGGTCCTGCTCGCGGTGGGTCTGGGCGAGCGTGGAGTTCAGGCCCGCGACGACCACCTTCAGGTCCGGCACCGCGAACAGCGTCCACGGCTGCGCGCTGTCGAAGATCAGGCCGTCCAGGCCCTGGTAGAAGTCCTTGAACAAGGTGGCGAAGTGCCGCCACTTCGGCCAGTACGGCGGCTGCGGCTCGATGTCGTCGGCCTCGCAGCTGGAGAAGTAGGCCTGGCTCGCCGCGCGCGTCACGTCGTGGGTGCCGGGCACCACCACCACGCGCTGCGCCTCCAGCCCGAGCAGGTTGCGCAGGCTGGTGAGGAACGACAGCGCCTCGGTGAACTCGCGGCGGCTGCCCGAGTGGGTGAGGTTGCCGGTGACGACGAGCAGCTCGGGGCGCGGCACCCCGGCGTCGGCCATCCGGGTGACGTCGCTCCAGATCCGGTCCTGCAGCTCGGTCGCGGTCGCCGGCTCGTCCGGGCCGCCGAGCGTGCGGCCGAAGCGGGGGCCGGGGACGTGCAGGACGCTGAGCCGCTCGCGCGGCCCGTCGCCCTCGCCGCCCGCCACCGGGAAGCGCGGCGCCCGCACCGGGACGCGCCGCGCCGCCCGCTCGCCGGTCATCGGCGGCTGGCCGGTCTCGGCGGCGGCGAGGCCCGTCGGCGTGCTCACCACCCGCGGCTGCACCACGACCGGCGCCGGCGGCGCGGCGCCCTCGCCGCCGCCGGGGAAGCCCGGGCCCTCGAACGGGCGGGCGTGCCCGGCCAGCGACTCGCCGATCCGGCGCATCAGCAGGTCGCGCGCCCGGCCCGGGTCGGCCACGCCCACCAGGTCCACATAGGTGATCGTGGACAGCAGGCCGTCGATCGGGCAGTCCTCGATCCGCACCGTGATCAGCTTGCGGGACGGGTCGTCGGGATCGGCGCGCAGCGCCGTCATCCACTCCCACCGGCCGTACCGCGACCGCAGGTAGTTGCGCGACAGCACCGCGATCACCGCCTTGGCCTCCGACAGCCCGCGGTCCATGAAGTCGATGAAGTTGGTGCCGGGCACGAAGTCCCACGCCTGCATCATGGTGCGGTGGCCGGCGGCCTCCAGCTGCCAGGCGATCCAGGACGCCCATCGCTCGTCGGCGGGGGAGTAGCTGATGAAGAAGTCCGTCGGACGTTCCTGCCCGAACCGTTCGGCGGAGGAGGTCATGCGGTCAGTATTCCTTGCCCGTACGGCCCGCCGCAGCGCCCCGGCCGCCCTTTAAGATCAAGGGTGGCCACCTGGACCCTCCGCCGCGCCGCGCGGTCGCTCGGCGTTCTCGACTGGATCCGCGTCGCGGTCCTGCTCCTCGGCCTGGTGTTCGTGGCGACCGGCGCGCTGCCGGCGGCCGACGCCCGCGCCAGCGTCGACCGGATCGCGCCGCTGCTGCTGTTCCTGTTCGCCGTCATCGTGCTGGCCGAGCTGACCAAGCAGGCGGGCGTGTTCGACGCGATCGCGCAGCGGATGGCCCGCGCGGGCCGCGGCGGCTACCCGGCGCTGTTCCTGCTGTGCGTGGCGTTCGCGACCGTCAACACCGTCTTCCTGAACCTGGACACCACGGCGGTGCTGCTCACGCCCGTCATGCTGGCGCTCGCCGCGCGCGCTGGCATCGCCGCGCTGCCCTTGGCGATGACGACGGTCTGGCTCGCCAACACCGCGTCGCTGCTGCTACCGGTGTCGAATCTGACGAACCTGCTGGCGTCCGACCGGGTGGCCCTGGAGACGCGGGCGTTCGCGGCGCGGATGTGGGCGCCGCAGCTGGCCGCCCTCGCCGTCACGATGCTGCTGCTCTGGGTGTTCTTCTGGCGGCGGCGGATGCGCGGCGCCGACCGCTACGACCCGCCGCCGCCCGAGCCGATCGGCGACCCGGTGCTGTTCTGGGCGACCGGCGGCGCGTGCCTGCTGTTCATCGCCGCGATCCTGGCGGGCGTGCACACCGGCATCCAGCTCGGCCTCGCCGCGGCCGCCGCCGCCGTCGTCGCGGTCGCCGCGTTCGCCGTCCGCGACCGCTCCGCGCTCGGCCCCGCGCTGATCCCGTGGCAGCTCATGGTCTTCGTGACCGGCCTGTTCCTGGTCGTCCCGACGCTGGAGCGGCACGGCCTGGACGAGGTCATGCGGGCCCTGGTCGGCACCGACGACGGGACCGGCGGGGCGCTGCGCGCGGCGTTCGCCGGGGCGGGCCTGTCCAACGTCCTCAACAACCTGCCGGCCTACGTGGCGGGGGAGTCGGCCGTCGCGGCCGGGCACCGCGACCAGCTGCTGTCCCTGCTCATCGGCACCAACGTCGGCCCCGTCATCACCCCGTGGGGGTCGCTGGCGACGCTGCTGTGGTTCGAGTGGTGCCGCCGCTGGGACGTGCGCGTCCCGATGCGCAAGTTCGTCCTCACCGGCGTCGTCCTGGCGGCGGCGGGCTGCGCCGCCGCGACCGGCGCGCTGCTGGCGACCGGCTAGCCGAGCCCATCCAGCGTCACCCGGACCGCCTCGGCCAGCTCGTCCGGATCGCACGGCGTGCGCGTCACCCGGTGCGGGCCGCCGCCGAGCGGGCCGAGCGACAGGTCGCCGTGGCCCGGCCGGACCCGGCCGACGGCGACCGTGGCGGTGTCCACGCCCGCCGGCACCACCGTCCGGTGGAACACCCCGGCGGGCAGCCGGTAGACGTCGCCGCCGCCGAACCGCCCCGTCTCGCCGGCGGCGCGGCGCACCGTGCGGCCGGTCGGGCGCAGATCGTCGGTGCCGGCCCGGCTGACCACCTCGAACAGGCGGTGGGTGGGACGCTCCACCGTGTCCGCCACGGCCGGCGTCTCGTTGCCGATCTCGCCGAACAGCACGTAGCTGACCAGGTCCCAGCTGTGGCAGTGCACGCCCGAGGTCGTCGGCGCCGCCCCCGGCAGCCGCGGCGACCACACGTGCACGCACACGCCCGTCTCCGGTGTCCGGCGCACCGGCAGGCACACGAACCCGAGCGGATGGCGCACCGCCGCGCCCGCCGGCACCTCCCGCACCGCCGCGCGGACCCAGGCGCGCAGCGCCCCATGGTCGGGGGCGCCCGGACCGGGGCCGCCCCGCAGCAGCGCGGGCAGGTCCGCGGCGGTCATGGCGCGGGCCGCAGCGCCTTGCGGACGATCTCGATGACGTCGCGGTCGGTGTACCCGCGCGGCAGCGGCAGGTTCAGCACCTCGAACAGCTTGCGGACCTCCTCCAGCGTCGGCTCGTCGCCGAGCGGCGCCAGCCGGGCCTGCTCGATCGGCACCCGCCGCGCCTGCTCCAGGCTGGTCTGCAGCTCGGTCGCGCACCAGCCGTAGTAGAACCGGCCCGCGTCCACGATCAGCACGTCGCCGGCCGGGTCGTCGCGGGTCACCGCGATCAGCGACGCCGACAGGTCGTAGCGGATCGTGGTCATCGCCCGCGACAGGCCGACGTCGATGTCCAGCATCGCGAACCGCTGCCGGTACCAGCACGCCGCCAGCACGGTGGCGTAGACCTCCTTGCGGACCCGGTCGGCGGTCCAGCGGTCCTGCGGCGCCGTCCCGCCCGGCCCCTCGGGCAGCGAGTCGCGGTGCCGGGCGAAGGTCTCGCACACCTGCTCGTCGGCCGGGTCGACGATCTCCACCCGCATCAGCAGCGTGCGGCGCTCGCGGCGGGCCGCCGCCACGCACTCGGGCAGCGTGCGGGTGCGCAGGTAGCGGCCGGTGCCGCCCTTGTAGTGCCAGCGGTCGGTGCTGCGGCGGGCCTCGGTCAGCACCTGGTCGAGCTGGGCGCGGCTGAGCACCCGCACCACCGACGCCTCGTCCAGCGCCCGCCGGGCGTCGTCCACCACCTGCTCGAAGCGGTCCATGTGCGCCAGCCGGCCGCTCAGCTCCCCGAGCGTCTGCGATGATTCCCGCAGCGACGCGCGCACCTCGGTCTCCACCGGCTCGCGGCGCCCCCGGTCGCGCAGCACCGAGGTGGCCAGCAGGCCGATCACCGCGAGGGTGGCGCTGTTGACGATCTCGTCCTCGTTGGGCATGTCCACCCCGAGGCCGAGGACGGCGACCACGAGGGCCAGCAGCAGCGCGATCACGGCGTCGGCGTTCTTCCCGAGCCACACGGCGATTCGGGTCATGGTGTGCTGTATCCCCGTCCTTGTCGGCGCCGTCATCGTAACCACCGCCGCGGGCGCCGGGCCACCGGCCGTCCCGCGCGGCGGCGCGCCTCCTGGCTATAGGGTCGGGCCCATGCGCAGGGGCGGCCGGCGGGCGGCATGGTGGCCGTCACGAAGATCAGCGGTGCTCGACGTGTCGCTGGCCGCCGGCTTCGCCGTGCTCGACGCGGCCTTCCTCTACCTGGCCTACCGGCACTTCTGGTTCCCGCGCGAGGTCGTCGCAGCCAGCGGGGCCGTCGGCGCGCTCGCGCTGGTGGTGCGCCGCCGCCACCCGGTCGGGCTCGCGGTGTTCAACGTGGTGTTCGTCGCGGTGACGGGCGGCGGCGGGTTCGCCGCCCTGGTCGTGCTGTACTCCCTCGGCGCCTACGCCGCCTCCCGCCGCACCGTGCTCGCGGTCGCCGCGTTCGGGTACGCCGTGGCGCTCGGCCTGCCGGGGGCGACCGACCAGGACAGCTCGTTCCTGGCCAAGTCGATCTTCGCGCTGGCCTTCACCGTGCTGCCGGTCGTGCTCGGCCTGTACATGGGTGCCCGCAAGCAGCTCGTCGCCTCGCTGCAGGAGCGCGCCGCCCGGCTGGAGCGCGAGCAGGGCCTGCTCACCGAGCGCGCCCGCGCCGAGGAGCGCACCCGCATCGCCCGCGAGATGCACGACGTCGTCGCCAACCGGGTCAGCGTGATGGTCGTGCACGCCGGGGCGCTGAAGGCGACCGTCGCGCGCGACCCGGCCCGCGCCGCCGAGACCGCCGCGGTGATCGGCGACATGGGGCGGCAGGCGCTGGAGGAGCTGCGGCAGGTCATCGGGGTGCTGCGCCAGGGCGAGGAGACGCTGCCCGCCGAGGCGCCGACGCTGGCCGACGTGCACGAGCTGATCGGCCAGTCCCGCGCCGCCGGGCTGCGCGTCGACGTGGAGGTGACCGGCGAGGAGAGCCCGATGCCGGCCGCCGTCGGCCGCACCGTCTACCGGATCGTCCAGGAGGCGCTCACCAACGTGCACAAGCACGCCGGGGACGCCGACACCCGCGTCGGGCTCGGGCTGCTGCCGGGCGCGGTGGAGATCGAGATCACCAACCGGCCGCCCGCCGCCGCGCCCCGGCACGGGCTGCCCTCGGGCGGCAACGGCCTGGTCGGGCTGCGCGAGCGCGTCACCGCCCTCGGCGGCCGGCTGGAGGCCGGGCCGACCCCGCCCGGCGGCTACACCGTCCGCGCCCGCCTCCCGCTGCCGGCTTCCTGACCTGCGCGAACGTCCCGGTCCCCGCGATTGTCACACCTCCTGCATACAGTGGAACCGAGCGGGGGCGACCGGGCCCCTTCACGAAAGGGCGGGAATGCGGCCGATCACTGATCTGCAGCGCAAGGTGGCACCGATCGAGGTCGTCACCGAGATGACGCCGTCGGGCGACCAGCCGCAGGCGATCGCCGAGCTCACCACGCGGATGGAACGCGGCGACAAGGACGCGGTGCTGCTCGGCGCGACCGGCACCGGCAAGACCGCCACCGTCGCCTGGCTGGCCGAGAAGCTGCAGCGGCCCCTGCTGGTCATGCAGCCGAACAAGACGCTCGCCGCGCAGTTCGCCAACGAGCTGCGCGAGATGATGCCGAACAACGCGGTCGAGTACTTCGTGTCGTACTACGACTACTACCAGCCCGAGGCCTACATCCCGCAGACCGACACCTACATCGAGAAGGACTCCTCGATCAACGACGAGGTCGACCGGCTGCGGCACTCGGCGACCAACTCGCTGCTGACCCGCCGCGACACCATCGTGGTCGCCTCGGTGTCGTGCATCTACGGCCTCGGCACCCCGCAGGAGTACGTCGACAACATGCTCCAGCTCAAGGTGGGGCAGGAGTTCGAGCGCGACGCCCTGCTGCGCCGGCTGGTCGCCATGCAGTACTCGCGCAACGACCTGGCCTTCACCCGCGGCACCTTCCGGGTCCGCGGCGACACCATCGAGGTCATCCCGCAGTACGAGGAGCTCGCCGTCCGGATCGAGATGTTCGGCGACGAGATCGAGAAGCTGGCCACCCTGCACCCGCTCACCGGCGAGGTCATCACCGAGGACGAGGAGCTGTACGTCTTCCCCGCCTCGCACTACGTCGCCGGCACCGAGCGGATGGAGCGCGCGATCGGCGCGATCGAGGCCGAGCTGACCGAGACCCTCGCCGTCATGGAGCGCCAGGGCAAGATGCTGGAGGCGCAGCGGCTGCGCATGCGCACCACCTACGACATCGAGATGATGCGCCAGGTCGGCACCTGCTCGGGCATCGAGAACTACTCCCGGCACATCGACGGCCGCGCCCCCGGCACCGCCCCCAACACGCTGCTGGACTTCTTCCCCGAGGACTTCCTGCTGGTCGTCGACGAGTCGCACCAGACCGTCCCGCAGATCGGCGCGATGTACGAGGGCGACGCCTCGCGCAAGCGGATGCTGGTCGAGCACGGCTTCCGGCTCCCGTCGGCGATGGACAACCGGCCGCTGAAGTGGGAGGAGTTCCTGGAGCGCATCGGGCAGACGGTCTACCTGTCGGCGACGCCCGGCCCCTACGAGCTGAACCGGGTCAAGGGCGACGTGGTCGAGCAGGTCATCCGGCCGACCGGGCTGATCGACCCCGAGATCGTCGTCAAGCCCACCCAGGGCCAGATCGACGACCTGATCCACGAGATCCGGCTGCGCACCGAGCGCGACGAGCGGGTCCTGGTCACCACCCTCACCAAGAAGATGTCGGAGGACCTCACCGACTACCTGCTGGAGCTCGGCATCCAGGTGCGCTACCTGCACTCGGAGGTCGACACGCTGCGCCGCATCGAGCTGCTGCGCGAGCTGCGCGCCGGCGAGTTCGACGTGCTGGTCGGCATCAACCTGCTGCGCGAGGGCCTGGACCTGCCCGAGGTGTCGCTGGTGGCGATCCTGGACGCCGACAAGGAGGGCTTCCTGCGCTCGGAGACCTCCCTCATCCAGACCATCGGCCGCGCCGCGCGCAACGTGTCGGGCCAGGTGCACATGTACGCCGACAAGATCACCCCGTCGATGGAGCGGGCCATCGACGAGACGGCCCGCCGCCGCGCCAAGCAGCAGGCCTACAACGAAGAGCACGGCATCGAGCCGACCGCGCTGCGCAAGCGCATCGCCGACATCCTGGACTCGCTGGTCCGCGAGGACGCCGACACCGAGACCCTGCTCGGCGGCGCGGGCCGCCAGCAGAGCCGCGGCAAGGCCCCCGTCCCCGGCCTCGCCTCCCGCCGCGAGGCGGGCCGGCACGCCGCCGACCTGGTCGGCGAGCGCCCCCGCGAGGAGCTGGAGGGCCTGATCGAGTCGATGACGGCCCAGATGCACCAGGCCGCGGCCGACCTGCAGTTCGAGCTCGCCGCACGCCTTCGCGACGAGATCAAGGAGCTCAAGCGCGAACTCCGCGAGATGAAGGAGGCCGGCGTCCACTGACCCGCCGCCGTCCCAGGCCCGCCCGCCTTCCCGGCGCGCGGGCCTGATCCTTGCGCCGGAGCCCCGCGGCGCGGGCGGCGCCGCGCACGGCCCCGGTGGACCGCTCATCGGCGAGGCGGGCCCGGGGCCCGGGTCCGCACGACCGGCCGAAAGCGACCATGGAAGCGGCGGGCTCCCATGAGCGCCGCGCTACACGTGCCGGATGACCTGGTAGATCGTCTGGGAGGCGGGCGACGGGTGCGGGGCGCTGTTCCAGCCGATCTCCTCGGCGCGCTGCTCGATCGCCTTGCGCGCGGCGTGGGCCGCGGCCTCGTCCTCGAAGAAGGCGATGGCCAGCCCGTTGCCGGTGGCGGGGTCGATGAGGTGGTACGCACCGTGGACGCCGGGCGTGCCGGCGGCGGCGTCCAGCACCCAGTCGCGGTCGTCGGTCGGCATCGGTTCCCATACGGCGACTCTTGCGATCATCGCTGCCTCCTTCGCGTCGGCCCGAACCTCCAGAATGGGGCAATCCTCGTCAGCGCGCAGGCGGTCCCCGCCTTTGCCGCGTCGCCCGCCGGGCCGATCGCGATTCACGCGGGGTGCGTCAGAGCCGCGGGGAGGTCGGCGAAGGCCTGGGCGACCAGGGTCCGCAGGGCGGCGCGGCCGCCCTCGCCGTGCTGGGCCGCCCAGTGCAGGGACGCGGTGCGCCAGGCGGCCACGAAGACCTCCACGACCAGGTGGAGGCGCATCGGGTCGGCGTCCGAGCGGCCGCCCACCGCCCGGATCAGGGCCCGGGTGGTGTCGTGGCAGTAGCCGAGGCTGTGCGCCTGCAGGGCGGGGACGAGCTCCGACAGTTCGCGGGCGGCCAGGAAGCGGCGGTCCCAGTCGGGGTCCATGGCGCCGAGGGTGGTGTCCAGGGCGGCGTGCAGGACCTTCAGCAGCGGGCCGTCCGCCTGGGCGGTGGGCACGTACTCCAGGTAGGCCGACCACAGGTCGCTGTCGGCGGCGAGCGCGATGTCCTCCTTGGAGGGGAAGTTGCGGAACAGGGTGCGCTTGGACACCTCCACCGCGTCGCACAGGTCGTCCAGCGTGGTGGCCTCGTAGCCGCGTTCGGTGAACAGCCGGAGCGCGGTCTCGGCCAGGGCGCGGCGGGTGCGCAGCTTCTTGCGTTCGCGTAGCGGCAGGTCGCGCAGGTCATCGCTCACGTCATGAGATTAGCACCCGGCAGCAGTTGCCCTTTGACTTCTTATGCCACTGAGTGGCACTCTCGCCTTGGTGGCCATCTGGGGCCGCCCTCGTCCCCCCGTCAAGGAGCCCGTTCCGTGCGCAGCGATCGCTCACATCCGCTGATCACCCTCGTGGTGGTGCTGGCGGCCTTCATCACCGTGCCGATGTCCATCTCCGGGGCGGCGGTCGCGCTGCCGGGCATCGGCGCGGACCTGCACGCCGCCGGCGCGCCGCTGCAGTGGGTGATGAACGCCTACAACCTGACGTTCGCCTCGTTCATGCTGGTCGCCGGGTCCGCCGCCGACCTGCTGGGCCGCCGCCGGGTCTTCGCGGGCGGCGCGGCGCTGTTCGCCCTCGGCTCGCTGGCCGCGGCGGCCGCCCCCGGCGCCGGTCTGCTGGACGCCGCCCGCGCGCTGTCGGGCGTCGGCGCGGCCGGGGTGTTCGCCAGCGGCGGCGCGATCCTGGCCACCACCTTCGACGGCGCCGCCCGCACCCGCGCGTTCGCCGCCCTCGGCAGCGCCGCCGGGCTCGGCCTGGCGGCCGGCCCCACCCTGTCGGGCTGGCTGGCCGGCACGCTCGGCTGGCGCGCCTCCTTCGGGCTGCACGCGGCCGTGCTGATCGTGGCGCTGACCGGTACCGGGTTCATCGCCGAGTCCCGCGCCGCCCGGCGCCCCCGGCTGGACGTGACCGGCGCGGTGGTGTTCGTCGCCGGGCTGGGCGCCCTGGTGCTGGGCGCCGTGCAGGGCCCCGGGTGGGGCTGGTCGAACCCCGGCGTGGCGGCCCTGCTGGTCGCCGGCGTGGCGCTGCTGGCCGCCTTCACCGTCCTGCAGGCGCGCTCGGCCGCCCCGCTGCTGGACCTGTCGCTGGTGCGCGACCGCCGCTTCCTGGCGCTCTGCCTGGTGCCGGTGGTGACGACCTTCGGGTTCGTGACGCTGCTGACCTACCTGCCGACCTACCTGGTGGGCGCGGGCGGACTGTCCGCCCAGCGCGCCGGGACGGTGATGCTGCTGATGACCGCCCCGGTGCTGGCGGCCCCGCCGCTGGCCGGGGGACTGGTCAACCGGGGCGTGCCGGCCCGCGCGGTGATCACGGCGGCGCTGGCGATGTTCGCCGGGGGCAACACCTGGCTCACCGTGATCGGCCCGGACACCCCCGCCGCCGTCATCGCCGGGCCGCTGCTGCTGATCGGCCTCGGCGCCGGGCTGACCTTCGGCGCGGGCGACGGGATGGCGATGAGCCTGGTCGAGCCCGAGCGCGCGGGGATGGCCACCGGCTTCCTCAACACCATGCGGATCGGCAGCGAGGCCATCGTCATCGCGGTGTTCGGCGCGGTCCTGGTCAGCCTGACCGCCACCCGCGTCGGCTCGCCCGGGCTGGCCGCGAAGGTCGCCGCCGGCGACCTGTCCGGCGGCGACGGCGCCGCGCTGGCCGCCGGGTTCACCGAGGCGCTGCACCTCCTGCTGTACGGGACGGCCGCGGTATGCGCGGTCGGCACGGTCGCCATCGCCGCCGCGCTGGCGCCGCCGCGCCGCCCTGCCGCCGCGGTCGCCACGGCCGACGAAACCGCGGTGACGGCGCGGTAGGCCCTGTCCTACCCTCGCGGCATGGACACCGAGGTGCGTCTGGCCGGGCCCGCCGACCTGGAGCCGCTGCCGGCGATCGAGAACAGCTCCGACGCGCTGTTCGCGTCGCTCGGGATCGTCTTCCCGCCCGGCCCCACCGTCATCGAGGAGATGATCGGCAAGGGGGCCGAGATCCTGGTGGCGGGGGAGCCCCCCGCCGGGTTCACGGCGGTGCGGGAGGTGGACGGCGGCACCCATCTGGAGCAGATCGCGGTGCGGGCCGACCTGATGGGGCGGGGGATCGGCGGGCGGCTGCTCGGCGCGGTCCTCGCGCGGGCCGCCGCGGCGGGCTCGCCCGGGGTGAGCCTGCTGACCTTCCGGGACGTGCCGTGGAACGGCCCCTGGTACGCCCGGCACGGGTTCGCCGAGCTGCCCGAGGAGGCGTGGGGGCCGGGCCTGCGGGCCTACTGGCGGGCCGAGCTGGCGGCGGGCCTGCCCGGGCTCGGCCCGCGCCTGGTCATGTGGCGAGCGTCGGACCGGCCGCCGAGCCGGCCTTCGGGCGGGCCTGGACGATGAGCGGCGCGTCGTCGGTGCAGGCGTAGAGCGGCCCGCCCTTGGCGGCGCGGCCGATGCGCACCTGCGGGGACGGCCAGCGCTTGCCGCACACCACGCAGGCGCGGCCGGCCTTCTGCGCGGCGGACAGGCCCGAGGGGTCGACCAGCACTTCAGCCTGCTCTTCGCGGAGCGTCATGACGATCCCTTCGAAAACGGTCACGCTGTGGTGCAGGTCGGTAGCCCCGTCCCCCTATTCCCTGCCGATCGGTGTTGAATCATGCCAGGCTCGCACCGCGGAGGCGATATCGGCGAGGGCCCTCAGGCCCTTGCGGCCGCCCGGCGGCGGCGCCGGCGCCGCAGCAGGCGCAGGGCGGCGAAGGCGAGCAGCGCCACCAGGAGCAGCGCGACCACCGGCGCCAGCACGGCCAGCACGCTCATGCCGAGGGACAGCGCGTCCTCGGCCGCGCTCACCACGGGGGCGCCGGTCCCGAGGGTACCGGCGTTGACGACCGGCCTCACCGCGGCCTTGGTGCTGTGCACCAGCAGCGCGACGACGATGCCGAGGCCCCAGCCGATCCAGGGGTTGTCGTGCATGAAGGCGGAGTGGTCGAGCCGCCCGGCGGCGTCGGTCGCGGCGAAGACCGCGCCGCCGGCCGCGGGCCGCACCAGGGTCTGCACCGCGTCGTTGGCCGAGTCGACCACCGGCACCTTGTCCAGGATCACCTCGGCGGTCAGCAGCAGCCCGAGCCCGGTCAGCACCCAGCCGTTGGTCAGCCAGCCGAACTCGGCGGGCAGCCGGACGAGGTCGCTGTAGCGGGCGAGCAGCCCGACCAGCAGCATCGGGATGTAGGCGTTGAGCCCGGCGGCGGCGCTCAGCCCCAGGCCGGTCAGTACCGCGAGCATCGGTGGCGTCTCCCCGGACGTATCGTGGTCCTCTTTGGACGGATCGTTCCCCGGCCCGGTTCCGGCGGCACCCCCGAATCGGATCTACAATGTAAAGGCCGGAACCGGGACGGCCGCTCCGGCGTCTGCCTGGACGAAGGGGAGGAGGAGGCGATGAAGAGTCCGCGGACGTGGCCCGCGGCCCTGCGGTCCCGGCTCGGCGAGCGCGGTCCCGCCGCCGTCCTGCTCGTCGGGCTCCTGGCCGCCATGCTCGTGCCGCTGGTGGCCCTGCCCGCCGTCCGCTGCGAGGTCTTCGGTCACGGCTGCCGGAAGCCGCCCGGCCCCGTGCACGCCGACCCCGCGCCCCGGCAGGGACGCCCCCTCACCCCGGTGGAGGCGGCCCAGCAGGGTTCCTACGTGGCCCTCGGCGACTCCTACTCCTCCGGCGTCGGCGCCGAGGGCGACCTGGCGGACCAGAACCCCCTGGAGCGCTGCCACCGCACGTCCAAGGCGTACTACCACGCCGTCGCCAAGGCGTTCGCGTTCCAGGGCGGCGGTGGCTTCTTCGCCTGTTCGGGCGCCAAGACCGGCAACATCCTGAACGGCCAGTCGGGCGAGCCGCCCCAGCTGAACCGGGTGGACGGCGGCACCAGCCTGATCACCCTCAGCCTGGGCGGCAACGACATCGGCTTCGCCAAGATCGTCGCGGGCTGTGTGAAGAAGCTGCCGTGGAGCCGCGACTGCGAGGAGCAGGGCGACGAGATCGCGGCCCGGATGGCGGTGCTGCGCCGGACGCTGCCGGAGGTGCTCGGGCGGATCGTCGCCCGGGCACCGCGGGCCCGGCTGATCGTCCTCGGCTATCCGCGGGTCTTCTCCGAGGTCACCGGCACCGACGGCGACAACATCTCGATCGAGGACCAGCGCTGGCTGAACGCCCGCGCCCACGAGCTGAACGAGGTGGTCCGGCAGGCGGTCGCCGAGACCGACGAGGGGATCGTCGCGGCGCAGGGGGGCGGCAGCGCCGAGTTCATCGACGCCTACAGCGCCTTCGCCGGGCACGAGGCCGGCAGCGCCGACCCGTACATGAACGGCCTGGCCTTCAGCCTGCCGGGGTTCGCCGCCGAGCCGCGCAGCTTCCATCCGACGGTGAAGGGGCACGAGGCGTTCGCCCGGCTCGTCATCGACCAGGTCGGGAAGGGGCCGGGCCGGCCGCTGTACCGGTGACGGCGCCGCCGTGCGGCGCGGGGGCGCCGCGGCCGCGCCGGGACGCCGCGTAGGCCCGCCGCCGTAGGGTGACCAGGGGGCCGGTGAGGCGCAGGCCCGGCAGGTCGTTCAGGACCGGGTCGAAGGCGGTCGCCCTCGGATCGTCCGCGGCGAGCGGGGTGTGCACGCTCAGCCGGGCGAAGGGCCGCCAGGCGCCGGTGAGGGAGGCCGAGGCCAGGACGAACTCGGCGGGTTCGGCGGTCACCGCGGCGTCCAGGGCGTCGATCCGGACGGGCAGGTCCCGGTGCCGGTGCGGGAAGATCCCGAGCATCCGGACCTCGCCGCCCACCCGGTAGGGGAGCAGCGTGGTGTAGGCGCCGGACAGGAACGAGGCGCGGGGCACCGGCGCGTGCCGCGCCCCGGGCAGGGTGCCCGCCGTGGTGAACAGCAGGTCCACGACGGCGTCGCCGGCGGGGACGCGCAGGGCGATGCCGAGCGCGTCGGGCAGCCCCGCGGGCAGTCCGGCGCCCTTGGACAGGCGGGTGATCGCCGGGTGTGCGCCGGGTTCGGCGAGCGGTCCCGCCGGGGCGGGCAGGTCCGGGGTCCCGGTGACGCGCAGGGTCGCCTCGTAGGAGCGCCCGGCGGGGTGCAGGGCGCGGGCGCCGCGCAGCCGCGCCGCTTCCTCCGCCGCCCTGGCGGCGATCGAAGTGATCATCGGGTGCCTTTCGGTCCGGGTGCCGTAGGAGCGGCCCTACCCGGCGGTGACCGCGGCATGCGGGCGCAACTCCAGAGGCCCGAGGTTTGGGTGGGGTTCATGGCGGTAGATGCGGGTTGTGAGGATGCTGAGCGTGCCCGGGGTCTACCGACCGCAGGGCGATACCTTCCTGCTTTGCGCCGCGCTGCGCAGCGCGGCCGTCACGGCGGGCGCCTCGGTCCTCGACGTGTGCACCGGGACCGGCGCGGTGGCCATCGCGGCCGCGCGGTGCGGCGCGAGCCGGGTCACCGCCGTCGACGTCTCCGCGCGGGCGGTGCTGGCGGCGCGGCTCAACGCGCGGGTGCGGGGCTGCGCCGTGCGGGTCCACCGCGGCCATCTGTTCGCCCCGGTCGCGGGGGAGCGGTTCGACGTCATCACGGCCAATCCGCCGTACGTGCCGAGCCCCGGCGCGCCGGGGCCGCACAGCCGGGCGCGGGCGTGGGACGCCGGTCCGCAGGGGCGTGAGGGCGTGGACCGGATCTGCGCGCAGGCCCCCGCGCTGCTCGTCCCCGGCGGCACGCTGCTGATGGTGCACTCGGCGCTCTGCGGGGTCGAGACGAGCCTGGAGTCGCTGCGGGAGCAGGGGCTGAAGGCCGCCGTCGTCGCCCGGGACACCGTGCCCTTCGGCCCGGTGCTGCGGGCGCGGGCGGCGCAGCTGCGGGCCCGGGGCCTGATCGCGGCCGGGCAGGAGCACGAGGAACTGGTGGTGATCCGTGCCGACCGGCCAGAACGGCGCGCCTGACGCGCCGCGCCCCCGCCGCGTGATCCTGGAGAAGGACGGCCCCGTCCTGGTCGAGGGGCCGGTGGAGATCGTCATGGAGGACGGGTCCGTGGCGACGTCGGACCGGTTCCTGGTGGCGCTGTGCGTCTGCCGGCGCAGCCGCCGGTTCCCGTTCTGCGACACCAGCCACCGCCGGAAGGTGCGTTCCGGCGACGGCTGAGCGCGGTCAGGGGCGGCCCGGCCCGTCCGGCAGCCCGTGCGGCAGCGAGGAGCGGCCCGCGCGCCAGCTCGCCAGCAGGTGCTCGCCGAGCCGGTCCTCCAGCAGCCCGGTGGCCTGGACGCCGAAGACGACGTCGGCGGCGAGGCCCGGCTCGCGGGCGAGCAGGTCCCCGATGACGTCGCGGCGCAGCACCTGCTCGTGCACGGCGTCGGCCTCGATGTGCTCGGTGAAGAACACCGCGCAGGCGGGGTCGGCGCCCATGCGCTGCAGGGCGAGCGCCAGCCGGTGCGCGCTCGGCGCCGTGGTGATCTCCGCGGCGGCGAAGTGCCCGACCATCGCGCCGCGCAGGGCGCGGTGCAGGCCGAACAGCGACATCATGGTGACCGGGGCGAGCGCCTCGGCGGGCACGGCGTCGATGTAGCCGAGGTAGCGCGCGTCCAGCCCGGCGGCCTCCATCAGGTGGGCGAACAGGCGGGCGTGCAGGCGCTCCCAGCGCCCGCCGCCGAACTCGTCGAACTCCACCGCCACCAGCGACGCCTTGGCCTGCCCCTGCAGGCGCGGGATGAGCCAGGCGTGCGGGTCGGCCTCCTTCAGGTGGTAGAGGGAGCGGTGGACGATGTACTCGCGCATCTGCCACCACTGCCCGTCGTCCTTGAGGTGGTGGGAGACGCCGCGGGCGTCCAGGTCCTCCACGAGCAGCTCGCCGAGGACGGCCTCGACGTCGTCGCCGCCGGGCACGCCCGCGCGCAGCGCCGCCAGGAAGGGCTGTTCCATCCCGGCGCGGAATCCCAGCAGGCCCGGGTTCCACTCCCAGTCGGGGTCGACGGTGTCGAAGCCCCGGTAGTGCAGCTCGTAGCAGGTGTAGAGGGCGAGCTGGAGGTCCTCGCCGAACGGGTCGGCGCCTTCGGTCCGCGGCCAGGCCGGGACCGGGCCGGCCGGGTCGTGCCGCAGCGCCGTGATCACCGCTTCGGACAGCGGCCCGCGGGGGCGCGGCAGCGCCGGGCCGGTGTGGCGGCCGGCCTCGCTGATACCGGTGTGCAGGGTGGTCATGTTCCTCCGTCGTCGGGGTCGGAAGCGCCGGATCCGGGGTCCGGCGCGGTGTGTTCGGCGAGCATGGCGACCACGGCGGGCAGCCCGGCGGCCGCGGCGCGGCGCTGGCGGGTCGCGCCGGTGCCCTCCCGGCGGAGCCGGTCCAGCAGCGACCGGACGGTGCCGAGGTCGCCGGCGTCCTCCAGCGCGGGCCGCACCCACACCAGCAGCTCCTCGGCGAGGACGACGGCCGGGAGGGGGCGTTCGAGCACCGGGTGCACGCCGTCGCCGGAGATGCCGTGGCGGGCGGCCGCCCACAGCGCCGCCGCGCAGACCTGGCCGGGCACCGGCGGCGCCTCGCGGCCCGCGTCGAGCGCGGCGAGGGCGGTGCGCACGAGCGCCCGGGTCAGCGCGGCCTGCAGGACCGCGTCGTCGACGCCGAGGGCGGTGTCGGCGGCCCGCACCTCCACGGTGGGGTAGCGGGTGGAGGGGCGGGCCAGCCAGAAGGTCATCGAGGGGTCGGCGAGCACGCCGAAGTCGACCAGCTGGTCCAGTGTCCGGTCGTACTCGGCGGCCGAGGCGCAGTAGGGCGGGACGCCCGCGCCGGGGAACCGCGCCTGCTCCAGCATCCGCCAGCTCTGGTAGCCGGTGTCGCGGCCGTGGGCATAGGGGGAGTTGGCCGACAGGGCCACCAGCGTCGGCAGCCACGGCCGCAGGTGGTTGGTCACCGCGACCGCGGTCTCGTGGTCGGGGACGCCGACGTGCACGTGGCAGCCGCAGCACTGATAGTCGCGGACGACCGCCTCGTACATGCCGGCGATGCGGGCGAAGCGGGCGCCTTCGGTGACGGGCGGGTCCGCGCCGGGCAGCACGGCCGTGCCGGTGGCGGCCAGCCGGACGCCCTCGGCGCGCGCCGCCGCCGCCAGGAACGCCCGGCCGCGGACGAGTTCCTCGCGCAATTGGTCCAGCCCGGTGCAGATGCCGGTGATCGACTCCACCTGGGTGGACAGCATCTCCGCGGAGAAGCGGATGGCGCCGCCCGTCCCGGCCGCGCCGGTGCCGATCGCGCCGGTCGCCGCGGCCTCCACGGTGGCGGCGACGGCCCGGGCGAGGACCGGCGCGGCCAGCGGCGCCGTCGTCCCGGCCGCGGGATCGACGAGCAGGAACTCCTCCTCCACGCCCATGGTCACCGTGCCGCTCCCCCTTCGCCGCCCTCGGTCCCCGGCCGCACCGGCGACGAGATGATCCTTGCCCGCAGGGGGCGCCTCGAATCGCGCCGCCGCCCCCGCACCGGACGGAAGAATCACGGCCGCGACGTGCATGTTCGCCGCGGATCGGGGTACCCGGGCGGCCCATGCGTGGCGGCGGGGGCGCGGGGTAGGGCGGAGGGCAAGGACCCGGGCTCTCGTCAGGAGGCATCATGCGCGTCGTGGTCGTCGGAGCGACCGGCAACGTCGGCACCAGCACCGTCCAGGCGCTGGCGGCCGAGCCCCGGATCACCTCGATCCTCGGGCTGGCCCGCCGGCTGCCCCGGCTGGAGATCGGCAAGACCGAGTGGGAGCGGGCCGACGTGACCCGCACCGACCTGGTCCCGCTGTTCCGGGGCGCCGACGCGGTGGTCCACCTGGCGTGGCTGTTCCAGCCCACGCACGATCCGAACACCACCTGGAAGACCAACGTGATCGGCAGCTCGCGCGTCTTCGACGCCGTCGCGCGCGCGGGCGTGCCCGCCCTGGTGCACGCCTCCTCGGTGGGCGCCTACTCGCCGGCGGACAAGGAGAACCCCGTCGACGAGGGCTGGCCCACCAACGGCTGGCCGCCCGCCGCCTACAGCCGCGAGAAGGCCTACGTGGAGCGGCTGCTCGACATCTTCGAGATGGAGCACGCCTCCTGCCGGGTGGTGCGGATGCGGCCGGGGTTCATCTTCAAGCGGGAGGCGGCCTCCGGGCAGCGCCGCCTGTTCGCCGGGCCGCTGCTGCCGGGCTCGCTCGTGCGGCCCGGCCTGATCCCGGTCGTCCCCGACATCCCCGGCCTGCGCTTCCAGGCGCTGCACTCGGCCGACGCGGGCACGGCGTACCGGCAGGCGGTGCTGCGCGAGGTCCGCGGCGCGTTCAACCTGGCCGCGGAGCCGGTGATCGGGACGCCGGAGCTGGCCCGGATGCTCGGCGCCCGGCCGGTCCGGGTGCCCGCGCGCGGCGTCCGCGTCGCGCTGACCGCCGCCTGGTCGCTCGGCCTGGTGCCCGCCTCGCCGGACCTGCTGGACCTGGCGCTGCATCTGCCGATCATGGACTGCGGCCGGGCCCGCGCCGAGCTCGGCTGGCGGCCCGAGCACAGCGCGACCGCCGCGATCGGGGAGCTGCTCACCGGGCTGCGGGAGGAGGCGGGGATGGACACCCCGCCGCTGTCCCCCCGCACCGGCGGGCCCATGCGGGTCCGCGAGCTGCTCACCGGGATCGGGCACCGGCCCTGAGCGCCGCCGTGTGACTACTCCTCGACCGCGACCCGGACGCCGTCCAGCTTCGGGTCGACGGCGTCGGGCACCACCATGCCCGCCTCGATCCCGGTCCGCAGGTAGTCCAGCACGTCGCCGGTCAGCCGCTCGCCGGGCAGCGCGGCCGGGATGCCCGGCGGGTAGGGCGTCAGCATCTCGGCGGTGATCCGCCCGGCGGCCTTGTCCACCGGGACCTGCTCGGTCGGCCCGAAGAAGGCGTCGCGCGGCAGCAGCACCTGCTCCAGCCGCAGCTCGCGCGGATCGGGGACGTCCACCGCGGGCGCCGGGCCGATCTCCCCGGCGTGCCGGGGCAGGTCGCGCAGCGCCGACAGCAGGACCGCGGCGGTCTCGCGGTCGTCGGCGTAGGTGAGCTGGGCGCTGCTGCGCCGGTGGTCGGACACGTGCAGGTTGATTCGGTGGTGCTCGCGCAGCCAGTCGGCCGCCTGGTAGCCGGTGACGCCGAGCGCGGACACGTCGATGATGACCTGCAGCGGGTCCAGCTCGGCGGCCCGGCCGGGGCCGAGGAACTCGTCGTGGTGCACGTGCAGCCCGTCGATCCGCTCGATCCCGGCGCGGACCTCGTGCGCCAGGTCCAGGGCGTCGCCGAGCAGCCGGTGGCCGTCCTGCACCATCTGGCGGCGCCAGCCGTCCAGCCCCGCGTAGATCAGCACCGACGGGCTGGTGGTGCCGAGCAGGTCCGCGCGGGCCTTCAGCACGGCCGGGTCGACCAGGTCGCCCTGCTGGTGGAAGACCGACCCCTGCTCCAGGCCGCTGCCCATCTTGTGCACGCTGGTCACGCACACGTCGGCGCCGGCGTCCATCGCCCACGACGGCAGCGCGGGATGGAAAGGCAGGTGCGCGCCCCACGCCTCGTCCACGATCAGCGGCCGCCCGTGCTCATGGCAGACCTCGGCGATGGCGGCCAGCTCCGCGCACGTCCCGTAGGGCGTCGGGCTGGTCACGAGCGCGCCCCGCGCGTCGGGATGCTCGGCGAACCGGGCCCGGAACGCCTCCGCCGACGGCGGGTGCGCCAGGTGCAGCGCGGGGTCGAAGTTCGGCTCGACCCAGATCGGGGTGATCCCGGCCAGGATCAGCCCGGCGATGACCGACTTGTGCGCGTCCCGGCCCACCAGCAGCTTCTCGTGCGGGCCGGCGACCGACAGCATCGCGCTCTTGACCGACAGCGAGCTGCCGCAGGTGGTGAAGAACGTCTGCTCGGCGTGGACGGCGTCGGCCATCAGCTCCTGGGCGCGCTCCAGCACCCGGCCCGTCGAGCGGCGGTCGTCCAGCCCGGCGACCGCGAGGACGTCGGACCGGAACACCGGCGCGCCGAGCGTCTCCAGCACCCGCGGATCGGCTCCCCGGCCCTGTTTGTGGCCGGGGGGAGTGAACGGGACTTCTCCTCTTTCGTGGTACTTCGCCAGTGCGTCCAGCACCGGTGCCTCAGAGTGATCCATGCTCACCCTTGTTCCCGCTGAGCACAGAACAACCGGCCGCACGCCGTCGCGGTGGCCGGGCGGCCGGCGGTACGCCGGCCGCCCGGGCCGGTCAGGGCGCCAGGCCGAGGCCGCGCGCCAGGACCGCGGCCGTGTCGGCGATCACCTTGTCCTCGCGGGGCGCGGTGAGGTCGTGCCGGTAGGTGTAGACCGCGATGATCACCGGGGCGGCCGCGCCGGGCGGCCAGGCGACGGCCACGTCGTTGGCCCTGGCGTCGGCGCTGCCGGTCTTGTCGCCGACGGTCCAGTGGGGCAGGCCGGCGCGGATGCGGGCGTCGCCGGTGGTGTTGGCGCGCAGCCAGCCGACCAGCCGCGCGCGGTCGGCGGGGACGAGCGCGCCGCCCGCGGTGACCTCGCGCAGGTCGGCCCCCATGTTCGCGGGCGTGGTGGTGTCGTTCCTCTCGCCGGGCTTCCAGTCGTTCAGCTCGATCTCCCAGCGGTCCAGCCGCGAGACGGGGTCGCCGAGGGAGCGCAGGTGGCGGGTGTACCCGGCCGGGCCGCCGAGCTGCTTCAGCAGCATGTTGCCGGCGGTGTTGTCGCTGTAGCGGATGGCCGCGTCGCACAGCTGCGCGACGGTCATGCCCTTGTCCGGGCCGCCCTGGCCCTTGGTCTTCGGCGAGTTGGGCTTCTCCTCCTGCTCGGTCCAGTGGACGACGCGCTCCATCAGGCCCGGGTCCTGGGTGCGGGCCTTGTGCAGGACGGCCGCCGCGGCGAGCGCCTTGAACGTCGACAGGAAGGGGAAGCGCTCGTGCGCGCGGTGGCCGACGACGCGGCCGGTGCCGGTGTCGACCGCGAACGCGCCGATGCGTCCCTTGTAGGCGGTCTCCAGGTCGCGCAGCCGCCGGGTGACCTCGCCCTGGCGGACCGGGCCGGTCGCGGCGACCGGGGCCGTCCCGCCGCGGGTGGCGGCCCTGGTCTCGGCCGGGGCGGTGCCGCAGGCGGCCCCGCCGAACAGCAGGGACGCGGCCAGCGCCGCGGCGGCCGTCGTCCGCCAGGGGCGCCGGCGGTCGGTTTCGCGCATGCTCGGTCTCCTCGTGGTCATGGTCGGCGTGCATGATCTTCGGTCGGGGGAAGCACAACAGACCGGGCCCGCCCATGTCCAATAGCGATATGAGTCGGCGAGCGATATGAGAATCCATATCCTTGCTGGTCGGAGCGGTCGGTGGCACCCTCGCGGCGGTGCCGGACCGGCGCCCGGTCACAGACCGGGCGCAAGGGTGTCCACCGGCTCACAGTGGGTAATCACTTCGATACCGGAGAAAGGGCTCTGATGGGTGAGGTGACCGAGTACGCACCGGGCATGCCCAACCTGGCCGAGCTGGCCACTCCCGACATCAGGGTGTCCCGGGCGTTCTACCGGGAGCTGCTGGGCTGGCGCTCGTTCACGATCGCCGACGACCGGCTCGGCGACTACGACATGTGGACGCTGGACGAGCCGGGCGACCCCGAGGTCGGCTGGCTGAAGGCCCTGGCCGACGACAGCCAGCGCCCGTCGTGGACGTGCTACATCAGCGTCGACGACATGGAGGCGGCGCTGAAGCGGGTGACGGCGGCGGGCGGGCAGGTGCTGACCGACCCCGTCGACGTCGGCCACCTGGGGCGCATGGCGCTGGTCGGCGACCCCGAGGGCGCCGACCTCGGGCTGTGGCAGGCCTACACCTTCCAGGGCGCCGCCGTCGTCGGCGAGCCGGGCGCCATGTGCTGGGCGGAGCTGGCGTGCCGCGACCCCGGCCGGGCCGAGGAGTTCTACGCGCGGGTGTTCGGCTGGACGTTCGCCCGCCGCGACTACTACGCCGCCAGCTACACCAACTGGCGGGTCGGCGGCCGGTCGATGGGCGGGATCCTGGCCATGGACGAGCGCTGGTCGCCGAACTACCCGGCGCACTGGATCCCCTACTTCGCCGTCACCGACTGCGACGCCTACGCCGCCAAGGCGGTCGAGCTGGGGGCCACGATCCGGGTGCCGCCGACCGACATCCCGCCCGGGCGGTTCACCCACCTGGCCGACCCGACCGGCGTCCGGGTGGCGCTGATCAAGCCCGCGCACTGGGCCCGCCCCGACCTCGGCGAGTCCGCGCGGACCGGCCCGCTGGCCCGGTTCCGGTCGCGCCGGGCCGGCCCCGGCCGCGACCCCCGCTGACCTTCGCCCCGCCCGGCTACCCGGTGATGGTGTTCAGCCGGTCGACGGCGTCGGCGAACTCCTGCACCATGTCGTAGACGACCTGGCGGGCCGGCTTCACCGCGTTCATCTGCCCGACGCACTGCCCGACGAAGTAGTTGGCCAGCTCCCGGGCGCCCGGGTTGCCCGTCTCGGCGACCTTGTTGATCTGCCGCATCGCCCCCTCGGCGATGATCATCTGCAGCGGCATCCCCAGCGGGCCGGGGCTGGCGGGCCCCTCCCACTCCCGCGTCCACGCCGACTCCAGCTGGCGGGCGGGCTTGCCGGTGCGCGAGCGGGAGCGGACGGTGTCGCGCGAGGTGGCGGCCAGCATCTTCTCCTTCACCGGCGGCGGCGTCTCGGCCTCCTCGGTGGTCAGCCACACCGAGCCGCACCAGACGCCGGCCGCGCCGAGCGCCATCGCCGCCGCCATCTGGCGGCCGGTGGCGATGCCCCCGGCGGCCAGGACCGGCAGCGGCGCGACCTCGTCCACCACCTCGGGCACCAGGACCATGGTGGAGATCTCGCCGGTGTGCCCGCCGGCCTCGCCGCCCTGCGCGACGATCAGGTCGACGCCGGCGGCGACCTGGCGGCGGGCGTGCTCGGCCGTCCCGACGAGCGCGGCGACCGGGACGCCGGCCGCCTTGGCCTTGTCCACCATGAGCGGGGGCGGGGTGCCGAGCGCGCTCGCGATCAGCCGGATCGGGTGCGCCAGCGACACGTCGATCAGGGCCGACGCGCCCTCGGTGGTGACCTGCGTGCCGCCCTTGGAGTTGGCCTTCTTGGCCTTCTCGAAGTCCGGCAGCGGGACGCCGTACTTCTCGAACAGTGCGAACAGGAACGCCCAGTGCTCCTGCGGGACGGCCGCGAGCATGGTGTCCAGGCCGCCCTCGCCGCGCCCGGCCCGCGCGGCCGACTCGTCGATCTTGGCGGGGACCAGCACGTCCACCCCGTAAGGCCGGCCGCCGACGTGGTCGTCGATCCAGCGCAGCTCCTCCTCCAGCCGCTCGGGCGTGTAGGCGACCGCGCCGAGGACGCCGAGCCCGCCGGCGTTGGTGACGGCCGCGACCACGTCCCGGCAGTGGCTGAAGGCGAACAGCGGGAACTCGATCCCGAACATCTCACAGACCTCGGTGCGCATGCCGCCGACGCTAGTGGACCGAATGTCATTCGGTCCAGGGCCGGAAGCGGTCCGTCGCCGCCAGGAGGCGCTGCAGCGTCCCCGGCTCGTCGAAGGCGTGCCCGGCGTCGGCGACGATCTGCAGCTCCGAGCCCGGCCACGCCTTGTGCAGCGCCCAGGCGCCGTCCGGGGGAGTGAGCAGGTCGTAGCGGCCCTGCACGATCACGCCGGGGATGCCGTGCAGCCGGGAGGCGTACCGCAGCAGCTGTCCCTCCTCCAGGAAGCAGCCGTTGCCGAAGTAGCGGTTCTCCAGCCGGGCCACCGCCACCAGATCGCGGACGTCCTCCTCCTCGGCGGGGCGGGGCAGCAGCGCCCCGGTCGCGTCCTCCCACCGCGTCCACGCCACGGCCGCCGGGACGTGCACCGCCGGATTCGGGTCGGCCAGCCGCCGCGCGTAGGCGGCCATGTAGTCGCCGCGCTCGTCCTCGGGGATCAGCGCGCGGAACTCCTCCCAGGCGTCGGGGAACAACCGCGACACCCCGCCCTCGGCGAAGCACCACGGCTCGTCGGCCGGCAGCACCATGTAGACGCCGCGCAGCACCAGCTCGGTGACGCGTTCGGGGTGGGTCTGCGCGTAGGCCAGCGACAGCGTGCTGCCCCACGACCCGCCGAACACCAGCCACCGCTCGATGCCGAGGTGCTCGCGCAGCCGCTCCATGTCGGCCACCAGGTTCGCGGTGGTGTTGGCCGACAGGTCGGTGCCGGGGTCGGCGGCGTGCGGGACGCTGCGCCCGCAGTTGCGCTGGTCGAACAGCACGATCCGGTACGCGGCCGGGTCGAACACCCGCCGGTGCGCGGGCGAGGAGCCCGCGCCCGGCCCGCCGTGCACGAACACGGCGGGCTTGCCGGCGGGGTTCCCGCAGACCTCCCAGTAGATCTCGTCCCGGCCGCCCACGGCGAGCATCCCCGAGGCGTACGGCTCGATCGGCGGGTAGGGCGCGTTCGGTTCCATCCGCCCAGTGTCACCTACCGGTGATCACGGCCTGAACAGCAGGTACGCCTCTCCCTCGGCCGGGTGCTCGTAGGCCGCGGTGAGCGGCAGGCCCTCGCGCGGCGCGGCGACGCCGTCCAGCCGAGCGTGCAGCCACGGCCCCTCGGCGAGCTCCACCAGCGCCAGGTGCGCCGGCGGCGGGGCGGTGCCGTCCGCGGCGGGCCGCCCGTGCAGCACCGTCCAGGTGACCAGGGTCGCCGCGCCGGACGCCTCGGCCCACGCCAGCTCCTCCTCACCGCAGTCCGGGCACGACACCGCGTCGGGCGCGAACCACCGGTCGCAGGCGTCGCAGCGCTTGATCACCAGCCGGTCCGCGGCGGTGCCGTCGAAGAACGGGTCGGTGCGGCCGTCGCGGCGCAGGATGCCGATGTCCATGCTCAGGCCTCCTTCGGGTGCGGGCTGACGATCAGCGTGGAGTGGTGGTCCAGGATGCCGCCGTTGCCGCTGACCAGGATCACGTCGTTGCGGGCCGCCTGGCGCTCGCCGCCCTGGCCGCGCGCCTGGATCACCGCCTCCGACAGCGGCGTCATGCCCCACATGTAGTAGCCCGACAGCTGCCCGCCGCCGGTGTTGGTCGGCAGCGACCCGCCGGGGCCGAGCGCGCCGGACGCCGCGAACGCGCCGCCCTCGCCCTTGGCGCAGAACCCGTAGTCCTCCAGCGACACCAGCACCGTGTAGGTGTAGCAGTCGTAGAGCTGGCAGACGTCGACGTCGGCGGGCGTCACCCCGGCCATCTTCATCGCGACCGGCCCGGACGCGGCGGCGCCGGTGACCAGGCCGAACTCGCTGCCGCGCTCCTTGCGGTGCCCCGGATGGCCCTGCCCCCAGCCCCACACGTGCACCGCCGGCTGCGCCAGGTCGCGGGCGCGTCCGGCGGAGGTCACGATCACCGCGATCGCGCCGTTGGACACCAGGCAGCAGTCCAGCAGGTGCAGCGGCTCGGCGACCCAGCGCGACGCCTGGTGGTCGGCGAGGGTGATCGGCTCGCGCATCTGGGCGAGCGGGTTGCGCGACGCCCACTCCCGCGTGCCGACCGCGATCGCGCCGAGCTGCTCGCTGGTGGTGCCGTAGCGCGCCATGTGCCGCTGCGCGGCGAGCGCGTAGAAGGCGTTGACGCTGCGGAACCCGAGCGCGGCCGTCATGCCGCCGAACCCGTACCACTCGGGCGCGTCGCGGTGGTAGGCCGAGCCCGCCGACTGCTTCGGCTGCAGCGGCGCGTCGGAGAACACGCACGCCACCGTGGTCGCGGCGCCCGACGCCACCGACATCGCGGCGTAGGACACCATCGCCCCGGCGGTCGCGCCGAAGGCGTTCATCTGCGACAGCAGCCGCAGGTCGCGCAGGCCGAGCGTGTCGGCCAGCTCGATCCCGGGGGAGCCGCCGAGGCCGTGGCTGACCAGCAGGCCGTCCAGATCGTCCAGTGTCAGCCCGGCGTCGGCGGCGGCGAGCCGTACCGCGTCGGCCGCGAGCCGCCGCGGGCTGCGCCCGTACACCTTGCCGAGCTCGGTCATCCCGAGCCCCGCGATGGCCGCGCCCTCACCCATGCAGCACCACCGGTGCCTCCTTCACGTCGTGGTCGCCGCCACAGTACCGAATGTCGTTCTGGTCGTCGGGGGCGGTCCGGCTCAGGTGGCCAGGACCGCCTGCAGGAAGTCGCGGGTCCGCTGCTCGGCGGGCGCGCTGAAGATCTGCTCGGGCGGTCCCTCCTCCACGATCCGACCCTCGGCGAACATCAGGACCCGGTCGGAGATGTCCTTGGCGAAGTTCATCTCGTGGGTCACGCAGAGCAGAGTGAGGTCGCTCTGGCGGGCGATGTCGCGCAGCAGGTCCTGCACGCCGACGACCAGTTCGGGGTCCAGCGCCGAGGTGACCTCGTCCAGCAGCAGCACCTTCGGGCGCATGGCGAGGGCCCGCGCGATCGCGACCCGCTGCTGCTGCCCGCCCGACAGCTGGGACGGGTGCGCGTCCGCCTTGCCGGCGAGGCCGACCATCTCCAGCAGTTCGCGGGCGCGCTCGGCGGCCTCGTCCTTGGAGTCCCCGAGCACGTGCACCGGCGCCTCGGTGAGGTTGCGCAGCACGCTCATGTTGGGGAACAGGTTGAACTGCTGGAACACCATGCCGACCTGCTTGCGCATCTCGTGCAGGTGCTTCTCGCTCGGCGGCGCCTTCTTCCCGCCCTTGTCCATGTGGGTGAGGGCCCGGTCGCCGATCCAGATGTCGCCGCCGTCGGCCTTCTCCAGCGTCATCAGCAGCCGCAGGATCGTGGTCTTGCCGCAGCCGCTCGGCCCGATGAGCGTGACCCGCTCACCCGGGGCGATGGTGAAGTCCAGGCCGCGCAGCACGGCGTTGCCGCCGTAGCTTTTGACCACCTTGTCGAACCGGATGCCCGGCGTGCCGCCCTTCGGCAGCACGCCCGCGGACGCGTCAGACGGTTCCATAGCGCCTCTCCAGACGTCGGATCAGGACGGACGACACCACGCTGACGAAGACGAACAGCACGGCCGCCACGGTGAACGGCTCAAGGAAGCGCCCGGTCGGGCTGCCGGCCGCCTGCGCCTCGTGCATCATCTCCGGCACGGTGATGACGAGCAGCAGCGGCGAGTCCTTGAACATGGCGATGAGGTAGTTGCCGAGCGGCGGGATGACGCGCCGGACCGCCTGCGGCAGCACCACCGCCAGCCACACCCGCCGCCGGGGCAGGTTCAGCGCGGTCGCGGCCTCCCACTGGCCGCGCGGCACGTCGGCGATGCCCGCCCGGTACACCTCGGCGGTGTAGGCCGAGTAGTGCAGGCCGAGCCCGATGACGCCCGTCACCAGCGCGCTGAACCGCACGCCCGTGGCGGGCAGCGCGTAGTACAGGAACGCCAGCTGCACCAGCAGGGGAGTGCTGCGCACGAACTCCACGACCCAGCGGACCGCCTGGTCGACGACCACGTTGCCCGACCGGCGCAGCACCGCCCACAGCAGCCCGGCCAGCACCGCCAGGACGTAGCCGAGCAGCGTCGCCTGGACGGTGTAGCGCAGGCCGTGCAGCAGGCTCGGCAGCAGCTCGCGGGTGTAGTCCCAGTCCCAGATCATCGGGCGGCCCCCTCGGCGCGCACCCGGCCGAGCGTCCGCTCGGACCTGCGTTCCAGGTAGCGCACCAGCAGCAGCATCGCCTGGGCGATGACGAAGTACATGACCAGGATCACCAGGAAGACCGCCGCGCCCTCACCGGTCGACGAGCGCAGCTGCTGCGCCCGGAACATCAGGTCGCTGATGGAGATCAGCGACACGATCGCGGTGGCCTTCATCAGCTCGACCAGCTGATTGCCGAACGTCGGCAGCATCAGCGGCACCGCCTGCGGCAGCAGCACCCGCCGCACCCGCTGGGCGGGGCGCAGGTTGAGCGCGACCGCCGCCTCGAACTGCGTCTTCGGCACCGCCTTCAGCGCCCCGCGCACCACCTCGGCGCCGTAGGCCCCGTAGTTGAGGCCGAGGGCGGCGACCCCGGCGAACAGGGTCTCCAGCCGCAGGCCGGCCAGCGGCAGCGAGTAGAAGAACCAGAACATCAGCACCAGTGCCGGCAGGCCGCGGAAGACCTCCACGTAGAACCGGCCGATGGCGCGCACCCAGGCGTGCCGCGAGATGCCGGCCAGCCCGAAGGGGAACGCGAGGGCGAACGCGAGCGCGGCGGAGTACAGCGTGAGCTGCACGGTGACCCAGGCGCCCTGCCACAGGATCGGGGCCTCGATGACGTCCCACACAGGGCATCAGCCCTTACAGAACTCGGCGGCCGTGTGGTCGCCGGGCAGTTCCGCCTCGCTGAAGCCGAACGGCTTGATGATCGGCAGCAGCCGGTTCGACCTCTTCAGCTCGGCGAGCTTGCCGTTGAACGCCTGCAGCAGCTCGGTGTCGGCCTTGCGGAACGCGAAGCCGCCCGCGCCGAACCGCTCCTTGCCGTCGATGACCGGGACGAACGCGTCGGTCACCTCGAACGCGTCGCCCTGGTGCTTGGACATCAGGTCCACCAGCGAGATGCGGGTGAGCGCGACCGCGTCGACCCGGCCGGCCTTCAGACCGTCGTAGGCGTCGGGCTGCGACGCGAACGCCTTGATGTCGCCCTTGGCGACGCCCAGCCTCTCGGCGTAGCCGCCCTCGACGGCGCCGGTCAGCACGCCGATCCTCGCCTTCGCCCTGGCCGCGTCCTCGAACGTCCTGATCCTGCGCGGGTTGCCCTTCGGCACCAGGAACGCGGTCTTGGCGATGTAGTCGGGGTCGGCGAACGCGATCTGGCCGCAGCGCTCGGGGTTGATGAACATGCCGGCCGCCACGACGTCGAACCGCCGCGCCTGCACGCCGGCGATCAGCCCGCCGAAGTCGACCTGGACGCCCCGCACCTCGGCGATCCCCAGCTCCTTGAAGATCACCTTGGCCAGCTCGGGCGCCTCGCCGGTCAGCTTGCCCGACCTGTCGGTGAACCCGTAGGGCGACTCGTTGGCGAAGCCGATGGTGATGTGGCCCTGCTTTCTGGCCTTGGCGAGCGTGCCGCCGCCCGCCCGCTCCTTGGCCGGGTCGGTGGTGGAGCACGCCGCCGCGCCGAGCGGGACGGCCATGCCGAGCAGCGACGCGGTGCGCAGGAAGTCACGCCGTGAGGAAGTCATCGTTGAACTCCTGGGGTGAGGGGAGACCCCCGCGTCCGCCAGGGCCGGAAGACCCTGGCGGACGCGGGGAAGGGGGATGCGGGGGGTGCCGCTCAGACGACCGGGGTGAAGTCGCGGGCGCCGATGAACGAGGGGCGCGGCGCGGGCGCGGAGTACGGCTCCACGCAGGTGTTCTCGACGCTGTTGAACACGATGAACACGTTCGAGCGCGGGAACGGGGTGATGTTGCCGTTCGAGCCGTGCATGCAGTTGCAGTCGAACATCGTCGCCGAGCCCGCCAGGCCGGTGAACACCTCGATGCCGTGCTTCTCGGCCAGGATCGACAGGCTCGCCGGGTCGGGGGTGCCGACCTCCTGCCCCTTCAGCGACTCCTTGTAGTGCTCGGCGGGCGTCTCGCCGACACAGCTCACGAAGGTCTTGTGCGACCCCGGCATGATCATCAGCGCGCCGTTGTGCACGAAGTTCTCGGTGAGCGCGATCGAGATGCTGACCGCGCGCATCCGCGGCATGCCGTCCTCGGCGTGCCAGGTCTCGTAGTCGGAGTGCCAGTAGAAGTCCTTGCCGGTGAACCCCGGCTTGTAGTTCACGCGGCTCTGGTGCACGTACACGTCCGAGCTGAGGATCTGCCGCGCCCGGCCGACGACCCGCGGGTCGCGCACCAGCTCGGCGAACACCTCGCTGAGGCGGTGCACCTCGAAGATGGAGCGGACCTCGTCCGAGCCGCGCTCGGTGACGGTGCGCTCGTCGGCCAGCACCGCCGGGTCGGCGGCCAGCCGGCGCAGCTCGGCGCGGTAGGTCTCCACCTCGCCCGGGTCCAGCAGCCGGTCGACGCTGAGGAAACCGTCGCGCTCGTAGGACTCCAGCGTGGCCCCGTCGATCGGCCCGTCCCCCGGCGCGCCGTATACGACCGGGTCCTGGCGGTACAGCAGCGCCGCCTCGCCGGACTTGCGGGTCGGGTAGGGATCGTCAAGGGTCGGATGGGTCTCGATACTCACGCGTTCTCCTCGCTCTCCTCGGTCAGCAGGGGGTAGACGCCGTTCTCGTCGTGGACCTCGCGGCCGGTGACGGGCGGGTTGAACACGCAGACGGTGCGCACGTCGGTGTGGGCGCGCAGGGTGTGGTGCTCGTGGCCGTTCAGCAGGTACATGACGCCGGGCTCGATGCGGTGCTTCTCGCCGGTCTCCTCGTTGACCAGCTCGCCCTCGCCGTCGATGCAGTACACGGCCTCGATGTGGTTGGCGTACCACATCCGCGTCTCGGTGCCGGCGTACAGGACGGTGTCGTGCAGCGAGAAGCCGACCTTCTCCCCGGCCAGCACCAGGCGGCGGCTGCGCCAGGTCTCGGCGCGCACGTCGCGCTCGGTGCCGACGATCTCGTCCAGGGTGCGGACGATCATGGGTTCTCCCTCCTCGGACGGGTCAGACGCCCACCGCGGTGGGGGCCACCGCGCTCACGGACTCGGCGATGATGTCCAGGCCGCGGCCGAGGTCCTCCTCGCTCGTGGTGAGCGCGGGCAGCAGCTTGACCACCTCGCCCTCGGGGCCGGAGGTCTCCATCAGCAGGCCGCGCCCGAACGCCTCGGCGCAGACCCGCGGCGCCGCCTCGGGGTCCTTCATGACCAGGCCCCAGGCCAGGCCCCGGCCGCGGACGGTCTCCACCGCGTCCGCGTTCAGCAGCGCGATCTCGTTCAGGCCCTGCTCGACGAGCCGGCCCTTGGCCAGGGTCCGCGCCGCCAGCTCGCCGTCGGTCCAGTACTCCTCCAGCGCGGCGGTGGCGGTGACGAACGCGGGGTTGAAGCCGCGGAACGTCCCGTTGTGCTCGCCGGGCTCCCACACGTCCAGCCCGCGCCGGAACAGCGTGACCGCGAACGGCAGGCCGTAGCCGCTCAGCGACTTGGACAGGCACACGATGTCGGGGGTGATCCCGGCCTGCTCGAAGCTGAAGAACGCGCCGGTCCGGCCGCAGCCCATCTGCACGTCGTCGACGATCAGCAGCATGTCGTGCCGGCGGCACACCTCGGCCAGGCCGCGCAGCCACTCGGCGGTCGCGGCGTTGATGCCGCCCTCGCCCTGCACCGTCTCCACGATCACCGCGGCGGGCTTGTCCAGCCCGCTGCCGCTGTCCTCCAGCATCGTCTCGAACAGCAGGAAGTCGGGGGTGCGGCCGTCCAGGTAGTTGTCGTAGGGCATCGCCACGCCGTGCCCGAGCGGCACGCCCGCGCCGGTGCGCTTCATCGAGTTGCCGGTGACCGCCAGGGCGCCGAGCGTCATGCCGTGGAAGGCGTTGGTGAAGCTGACGACCGTCTCGCGGCCGGTGTACTTGCGGGCCAGCTTCAGCGCCGCCTCCACCGAGTGGTTGCCCGCCGGGCCGGGGAACTGGACCTTGTAGTCCAGGCCGCGCGGCTTCAGCACCACCTCTTCGAAACGTTCCAGGAAGTCGCGCTTGGCGGCGGTGTACATGTCCAGGCTGTGCACGATGGAGTCCCCGGCCAGGTAGTCCATCAGCCGCTGTTTCAGCAGCGGGTTGTTGTGCCCGTAGTTCAGCGAGCCGGCCCCGGCGAAGAAGTCCAGGTAACGGCGGCCGTTCTCGTCGGTGATGTGGCTGCCCTGTGCGGTGGTGAACACCGTGGGCCAGCCTCTGCAGTAGCCGCGGACTTCCGATTCCAGGCGAGTGAAAGTGTCCAACGCATGCCTCCGGCAGGTGGGAATGGAAAGGAAGGGAAAAGTCTGTGGAGCGGGACGGCGCAGCCGTCAGTTCTCCGTCGGCAGCGGGCCGATCCGGAACAGCACCTCGGGGTCGTGCCCGCCCAGGTGCTCGGGGCCGAACAGCGGCCGCCGGGTGAGCGCGCACCCGTGGTCGCGGGCGAACGACTCGAACATCGCGGTGGAGGCGGTGTTGGCCGGCGTGACGGTGGCCTCCACGAAGCGGTGGCCGCGGGCCGCCATGCGCCCGGCGAGATGGTCCAGCATGCGGCGGGCCAGGCCCTGGCCGCGGTGGTCGCGGTCGACGGCGACCTGCCAGACGAAGAAGGTGTCGGGGGCGGCCGGGCGGACGTAGCCGGTGACGAAACCGCACGCGGTCCCCGCGTCCTTGGCCACCACGGAGGTGCCGGCGAAGTCACGGCACCAGAGGGTGTAGCTGTAGGTCGAGTTGACGTCCAGGACCTTGGAGTCGCGGGCGATGCGCCACAACTCCGGGCCGTCGTCGACGGTCGGCTCCTGGAGGCGGGTCTCCGGTTTTCGGACGGTCCGGGGGGTGGTTTCCAGGTGGTTCACTGCCATGCCCAGGGAACCTAGCGAACTCCGCGAAGGGACCGATGGAGATTGTTACCCAAGGAATGTTTAGCCCTTTTCGGGCCGGGTAGGGCAGTTGCCTTGTTTGAATCGGGGCGCTTCTTCGCGGGCGGGGCGCCGCCGGGAGCGCTCCATTCTCTGGAGCACGCAGGGGAGACGCGCGCTAGGCGCGGAACGGAGAAGTCGCGTGACCGCGAGCGTCACTCTAGTGACGCCCGGCCGCCCGGTAAGCCGTTTTGGATCTCAATTCTGTGGGGTGAATCACGTAACTCCGCTGTCATCTTCCGGGCACGTCGTGCGTCACCGCGCGCCGGCGTGGGAACGGCCGGAGCGTGGTGACTCCCGCCTGAGACGCCCCATGGCATGAGGCGGGCCCCGGGCGATGACGCCCGGGGCCCGTCCCTGCGGATGCCGGCAGGCTCAGCCGTTCTTGGCGAAGCGGTCGGTGGCCTCGATCAGGTGGTGCAGGATGCCCGGCTCGTCGAAGGCGTGCCCGGCGTCGGGCACCATGTGGAACTCGGCCTCGGGCCAGGCCCGGTGCAGGTCCCAGGCCGTCGCGGGCGGCGTGCACACGTCGTAGCGGCCCTGCACGATGACCGCCGGGATGTGCCGGATCCTGTCCACGCCCCGCAGCAGCTGCTCGTCCTCGAAGAACCCCTCGTTGACGAAGTAGTGGTTCTCGATCCGGGCGAACGCCACCGCGTAGTCGGACTCGCCGAAGTGGTCGACCAGGTCCGGGTTCGGCAGCAGCGTGATCGCCGAGCCCTCCCAGCGCGCCCACGCCTGCGCCGCCGGCACCCGCACCTGCGGGTCGGCCGACTCCAGCCGCTCGTGGTAGGCCGACAGCAGGTCCTCGCGCTCGTCCTCGGGGATCGGCGCGACGTAGTGCTCCCACAGGTCGGGGAACAGCAGCGAGGCGCCCTCCTGGTAGAACCAGTACAGCTCGAAGGGGCGCAGCATGAAGATGCCCCGCAGCACCATCTCGCTGACCCGCTCGGGGTGGGTCTGCGCGTAGGCCAGCGACAGCGCGCTGCCCCACGACCCGCCGAACACCAGCCACCGCTCGATGCCGAGGTGCTCGCGCAGCCGCTCCATGTCGGCCACCAGGTTCCAGGTGGTGTTCGCCTCCAGCGACACCTTCGGATCGCTGGCGTGCGGCTTGCTGCGCCCGCAGTTGCGCTGGTCGAACAGGACGATCCGGTAGGCATCCGGATCGAACTGGCGCCGGTGCTCGGCGTTGCAGCCCCCGCCCGGCCCGCCGTGCAGCATCACCACGGGCTTGCCCGTAGGATTGCCGCACACTTCCCAATAGATCTCGTTGCCGTCACCGACGTCGAGCAGGCCCGTCTCGTAAGGCTCGATCGGCGGGTACAAGGTGCGAAGCTCCTCCATGAGCAGTGATTCTTGCACTTGTGGAGCAAGGGGCCGGGAGCGCCGTGCCAGGACCGGTTCCGCCTGTCCCGCACATGAGGATCAAGAAACCAAACCCCAAACTGGGCAAAGGTTCCGCTGGTCGGCACTAGAGTGCCTCTCGTGAGCCAAGCGACGAGCCGGCAGGCGAGGAGTTCAGCGAACAGCCGAGGAGAGACGTGAGCGAACTGAACGGATCCGGCGGTTCACGGAACGTTCCGGACCCCGCTTCGCCCTGGCCGCTGCGCGACGCGGGCGGCAAACCCGACCTGCCCGCCCAGCAGCCCATCAAGGCCGGCCGCCCGGCCGAGGCCGAGGCGCCCGAGGCGCAGCCGTGGGACATCGTGGAACGCCTGCGCCAGATGGCCGACCTCATCGGCGACGCCCTGGCCGCCGGCGAGCGCAAGGTCTCCGAGGCGCAGACCGACGCCGCCTCCCAGGTCACCGCGCTGCAGGCGGAGAAGGAGTCCGCGCAGCGTGACGCGGCCGCGGCGTGGGGCGAGGTGCAGCGCGCGCGGGGCCAGGCCGAGCAGGCCGACCGCCGCGCCGTCGAGGCCGAGCGCCGCATCACCGAGGCGCAGACCGAGGCCGCCTCCCAGGTCTCGGCCATCCAGGCCGAGAAGGAGGCCGCACAGCGTGACGCGGCCGCGGCGTGGGGCGAGGTGCAGCGCGCGCGAGGGCAGGCCGACCGCCGCGCCGTCGAGGCCGAGCGGCAGTTCGCCGAGGCCGAGCGCCGCATCGCCGAGGTGCAGGCCGAGGCCGTCCAGCAGATCGCCGCGCTCCAGGGCGAGAAGGACAACGCCCAGCGCGACGCCGCCGCCGCGTGGAACCAGGCCCAGCAGGGCCGCGCGGCCGCCGACCAGGCCCGCGGGCAGGCCGAGCAGGCCCGGGTCCAGGCCGAGCAGGCGCGTGCGCAGGCCGACCAGGCCCGCGGCGCCGCCGACCAGGCCCGCGCCCAGATGGAGCAGGCGCAGGCGCAGGCCGAGCAGGCCGAGCGGCGGGTCGCCGAGGCCGAGGCCACCGTCCGCCAGGCGATCACCCAGCGCGACGCCATGAGCGAGGCCCGCGACGACGCGCTGCGCGCCGTCGAGGACGCCGTCGCCGCCCGCCGCGCCGCCGAGAACGACCGCGACCGCGCCGCCGAGCAGGTCGCCGAGCTGTCGCGCGCCCTGGAGGCCGCGCACGGCGAGCTGAGCGCGGTGCGCGGCAAGCTCGCCGACGCCGAGCTGACCGCCAAGAACCTGCAGCACGCCGTCGCCGGCACCGCCAAGGAGCTGGAGGAGACGCGCATCCGCGCGACCGCCGCCGAGGGCCGCGCCAAGGAGTTCGAGCGCCGCGCCGGCGACGCCGAGCGCCGCGCCGGCGAGTCCGAGCTGCGCGCCAAGGGCGCCGACAGCCGGGCCGGCGACGCCGAGCGCCGCGCCCAGGACGCCGAGCGGCGGATCGCCGAGGCCGAGCGCCGCGTCGAGCAGGCCGAGGCCGAGCGCCAGCAGGCCCTCGACACCGCCGCGCAGTCGCTGGAGGCCGCCAAGAAGGCCGAGCGGAGCCTGGCCGAGGCCGCGGCCGGCCGCGACGCCGCCGAGCGCGCCCGCGAGGCCGCGGTGCAGGCGCAGGCCCGCGCCGAGTCCGAGCTGACCATCGCCCGCGGCCGCGCCGACTCCGAGTCCCGGGAGAAGGACAAGGCCGTCGCCGGGCTGCGCCAGCTGGCCGCCGAGCGCGACGCCATCGCCGAGAAGCTCGCCGAGCGCGACCAGTGGGTGGACCAGCTCGCCCAGGCCGTCACCGAGCAGCGCGCCGCCATCGCCGAGCTGTCGCAGGAGCGCGACGCCGCCCGGCAGGCCGCCGACCAGGCCCGGTCGCTGATCGACGAGCTCACCCGGCAGCTGCGCACGATCATGCCGACCGCCGCGCCGCGGATCTGACCGCCGAATCGGCGGCGCCCGCCCCGTCCCCGCGCCCGCAACGGCCGCGGGACGGGGCGCCGATGTCCTGACCAGGGGCGCGTGCCCCGCCGGCGGGCATGTCCCGGCTGCCGCACGGCCCGGGGTTTGTTATCCTGGTGGCCCGTGGACAGTGCGTCTCGTCCGCCTCGCAACCACCACGGGAGTGTCTTCTTGCCTTCGGCAGCCACTGGTAGGACCCGTCCTACCAAGCATCTCTTCGTCACCGGCGGTGTCGCCTCCAGCCTCGGCAAGGGACTGACGGCGTCCAGCCTGGGGCGGCTTCTCAAGCTCCGCGGCCTGCGGGTCACGATGCAAAAGCTCGACCCCTACCTCAACGTCGACCCCGGCACGATGAACCCGTTCCAGCACGGCGAGGTCTTCGTCACCGACGACGGCGCCGAGACCGACCTGGACGTCGGCCACTACGAGCGCTTCCTGGACACCGAGCTGCACGGCTCGGCCAACGTCACCACCGGCCAGGTCTACTCCAACGTCATCGCCAAGGAGCGGCGCGGGGAGTACCTCGGCGACACCGTCCAGGTCATCCCGCACATCACCAACGAGATCAAGGACCGCATCCGCGGCATGGCCGAGGCCGACGTGGACCTGGTCATCACCGAGGTCGGCGGCACGGTCGGCGACATCGAGTCGCTGCCGTTCCTGGAGTCGGTCCGCCAGATCCGGCACGAGATCGGCCGCGACAACTGCTTCTTCCTGCACGTGTCGCTGCTGCCCTACATCGGCCCGTCCGGCGAGCTGAAGACCAAGCCGACCCAGCACTCGGTCGCCGCGCTGCGCTCCATCGGCATCCAGCCCGACGCGATCGTGTGCCGCTCGGACCGGCCGATCACCGACGGCCTGAAGCAGAAGATCAGCCTGATGTGCGACGTGGACCGCGAGGCCGTGGTCTCGGCCGTCGACGCCGCCAGCATCTACGACATCCCGAAGGTGCTGCACGCCGAGGGCCTGGACGCCTACGTGGTGCGCCGGCTCGGGCTGCCCTTCCGCGACGTCGACTGGGGCGCCTGGGACGAGCTGCTGCGCCGCGTGCACAAGCCCGCCCGCGAGGTCACCATCGCGCTCGTCGGCAAGTACATCGACCTGCCCGACGCCTACCTGTCGGTCACCGAGGCGCTGCGCCACGGCGGCTTCGGCAACGACGCCAAGGTGCACATCCGCTGGGTCAAGTCCGACGAGTGCGAGACCGCCGAGGGCGCCCGCGAGCGGCTCGGCGACGTCGACGGCGTGCTGGTCCCCGGCGGCTTCGGGGTGCGCGGCATCGAGGGCAAGCTCGGCGCGATCCGCTACGCCCGCGAGAACCGCATCCCGCTGCTGGGCATCTGCCTCGGCCTGCAGTGCATGGTCATCGAGGCGGCCCGCAACCTGGGCGGCCTGGACGACGCCGGCAGCGCCGAGTTCGACCCGGCCACCGCGCACCCGATCGTGGCGACCATGGCCGACCAGCTCGACGTCGTCGCCGGCGAGCGCGACATGGGCGGCACCATGCGGCTCGGCATGTACCCCGCCGACCTGGCCGAGGGGTCCATCGTGCGCGAGCTGTACGGCGAGGCCAAGGCGTCCGAGCGGCACCGGCACCGCTACGAGGTGAACAACGCCTACCGGCCGCAGCTGGAGAAGGCCGGGATCCGCTTCAGCGGCCTGTCCCCGGACGGCCGGCTCGTGGAGTACGTCGAGCTGCCCCGCGACACCCACCCGTTCTTCGTCGGCACCCAGGCGCACCCGGAGTTCCGCTCCCGCCCGACCCGGCCCCACCCGCTGTTCACCGGCCTGGTCTCGGCCGCGCTCGACTACGCCGCGGGGCGCTCCGAGGGCGCCGGGGGCGGCGCGTGAGCGGGCTCGGCGCCGGCGACGTCCGGGACCGGCCCGAGCGCTGGGAGACGGTGGCGGCCGAGCACGCCTACCGCGGTCCCATCTTCAGCGTGCGCCGCGACAAGGTGGTCATGCCGAACGGCTCCGGCACCGAGGTCGTCGGCCGCGACGTCATCGAGCACAAGGGCTCGGTCGGCATCCTGGCGGTGGACGGCGACGACCGCGTCCTGCTGCTGCGCCAGTACCGGCACGCCGTCGGGCACCTGCTCTGGGAGATCCCGGCCGGGCTGCGCGACAAGGACGGCGAGCCGCTGCAGGCGCTCGCCGCCCGCGAGCTGCTGGAGGAGGCCGGGTACCGCGCCGCGCGCTGGGACACCCTCGCCGACGTCTACCCCTCGCCGGGCATGTCGGACGAGCGGTCCCGGATCTTCCTGGCCCGCGGGCTCACCGAGGTGCCCGCCGACCAGATCGACTTCGAGCGGGTGCACGAGGAGGCCGACATGCCCCTGGTGTGGCTGCCGCTGGAGGAGGCCGTGCGCAAGGTGCTGGCCGGTGAGATCCACAACACGCTCGCCACGGTCGGCGTGCTGGCGCTGCAGGCCGCCCGCGCCCGCGGCTACCGCGACCTGCGGCCCGCCGACGCGCCGGAGGGCTGACCCGGCCCGGCCCCGTACGTGACGACGCCCCCGCGCCGCCCGGCGCGGGGGCGTCGTCACGCTGCGGCGGCCCGGAAGGGGGCATGATGGGCGGGACCCGCACGGCCGAACCGTCCAGAAGAGGTGCCGCCCTGTCCCCGAGCACGACCGGCCAGAGCACCGAGCGGCCCGTTCCGGCACGGGCCGTCCCGGAACAGGCCGTCCCCGCGCAGTTCGATCCTGCCCGGATCGATCCGGCGGACGCCGCGCCGAACATCAAGGGCTCCGGTGAGCAGGAGGAGTCCGCGCTCCTGGCCGCCGTGCGCTCCTACCTCGGGCACCTGGCCGTCGAGCGGGGCCTGGCCGCCAACACCCTCAGCTCCTACCGCCGCGACCTGCGCCGCTACACCGGCGTGCTGACCGCCCGGGGCCGCACCGCGATCGGCGACGTCACCGAGGACGACGTGCGCGCCTTCCTGGCCGGCCTGCGCGAGGGCGACCCCGAGCACCCGCCGCTGTCGGCCGGGTCGGCGGCCCGCGCCGTCGTCGCCGTCCGCGGCCTGCACCGCTTCGCGCTGCGCGAGGGCCTCGCCGCCGCCGACCCCGCCCGCGACGTCAAACCGCCGACGCCGCCGCGGCGGCTGCCGAAGGCGATCCCGCTGGACCGGGTCGAACGGCTGCTCGCCGCCGCCGGCGACGCCGACACCGCGCGCGGCCTGCGCGACCGCGCGCTGCTGGAGCTGCTGTACGGGTCGGGCGTGCGCATCTCCGAGGCGGTCGGCCTGGACGTCGACGACCTGGACCTGGAGGAGGGCTTCGCCCGGGTCGCGGGCAAGGGCGGCAAGGACCGCGTCGTGCCGATCGGCGACTACGCCCGCCGCGCCGTGCAGGCCTACCTGGTGCGTGCCCGCCCCGAGCTCGCCCGCGCCGGGCGCGGGGGACCGGCGCTGTACCTCAACGCGCGCGGCGGCCGGCTCTCGCGCCAGGGCGCCTGGATGGTGCTGCGCGCCGCCGCAGGGCGGGCCGGCCTGACCGACGTGTCGCCGCACACCCTGCGCCACTCCTTCGCCACCCACCTGCTGGACGGCGGCGCCGACGTGCGCGTCGTCCAGGAACTGCTCGGGCACGCCTCGGTGACCACCACGCAGGTCTACACTCTGGTGACGGTCCAGCTGCTGCGCGAGGTCTACGCCACATCCCACCCGCGTGCCCGCGGATGATCGACGAGGTCGGCGGGCCGCCGACAAAACCCGGCCATCGTCGCGCGTCGGCTTGAGACCCGGGGGGTCAGGCCATAGAGTCCCCAGTCTGGATGGCATTTTCGGGCCGCCCGGGAGGGATCTGGTGACCAGCACACAGGCTCCGGAGGGTGTTCTCTCCTCCGCGACCATAGAGACCGATCCGAGCAGGGCGCTCGGGCCAACTCGGCGACCCGTCCCGGTGTTCCCCAACCCGGAACCGCTCGCCGAACACGGACCGGCGCGCATCGTGTCGATCTGCAACCAGAAGGGCGGCGTCGGCAAGACCACGACCACCATCAACCTCGGCGCCGCGCTCGCCGAGTACGGCCGCCGGGTGCTGCTGGTCGACTTCGACCCGCAGGGCGCGCTGTCGGTGGGGCTCGGCAAGGGCGACCCGCGCCAGCTCGACGTGACGATCCACAACCTGCTGCTCGAGCGCGACACCGAGTGGGAGGACGTCGTCATCGAGACCGGTGTCGACGGCATGGACCTGCTGCCGAGCAACATCGACCTGTCGGGCGCCGAGGTGCAGCTCGTGCACGAGGTCGGCCGCGAGTACATCCTCGCCGGGTCGCTGAAGTCGGCGGTCCCGCACTACGACTACATCCTGATCGACTGCCAGCCGTCGCTCGGCCTGCTGACGATCAACGCGCTGGCCGCCAGCGCGGGCGTGCTGATCCCGCTGGAGTGCGAGTACTTCGCCATGCGCGGGGTCGCGCTGCTGATGGAGACCATCGACAAGGTGCAGGGGCGCATCAACCCCGACCTGGTCATCGACGGCGTCCTCGGCACCATGTACGACTCGCGCACCCTGCACACCCGCGAGGTGCTCGGCCGCATCGTCGAGGCGTTCGGCGACAAGGTGTTCCACACGGTGATCAACCGCACCGTGCGGTTCCCCGACGCGACCGTGGCGGGCGAGCCGATCACCTACTTCGACCCCAACTCGATGGGCGCCAACGCCTACCGGGGCCTCGCCCGCGAGGTGCTGGAGCGCTGGAAGCTGCTCGACTGAGGCCGCCGCCGGCGGTGTCCGGGCGGGCCCTGGCGGGCCCGCCCGCCGCGTTCGATGCCAGGTGGCGGGCGGTCTTCGGTTACGGTGCTGTGTTGTGACCCGTCCCGCCGCCCCGGAGGCCGTGCCGATGGCCGATGAGCCGGCCCCGCAGCCGCCGGCGTCCCCGGAAGCCGGCCCCGAGGCCGCGCCCGAGTCCTCGCCCGAGTCCGAGCACAAGGGCTTCCAGGTGCACCTGGACAACTTCCAGGGGCCGTTCGACCTGCTGCTCGGGCTGATCTCCAAGCACAAGCTCGACATCACCGAGGTGTCGCTGCACAAGGTCACCGACGACTTCATCGCGCACATCTCGGCGCACGGCAAGGACTGGGACCTGGACCAGACCACCCACTTCCTGCTGGTCGCCGCGACGCTGCTGGACCTGAAGGCGGCCCGGCTGCTGCCGTCGGGCGAGGTCGACGACGAGGAGGACCTGGCGCTGCTGGAGGCCCGCGACCTGCTGTTCGCGCGGCTGCTGCAGTACCGCGCCTACAAGGAGGTCGCGCAGGTCCTGGCCGGCCGGATGGCCGAGCAGGACCGCCGGTTCCCCCGCCTCGTGCCGATGGAGCCGCGGTTCGCCGGCCTGCTGCCCGAGGTGCTGCTCGGCCTCGGCCCCGAGGAGTTCGCCCGGCTCGCCGCGCGGGCGCTGGCGCCGAAGGCGCCGCCGGCGGTGTCGGTCGAGCACATGTACCAGCCGAAGGCGAGCGTCAAGGAGCAGGCCGAGATCGTGGTGGCCAAGCTGCGCGAGCTGCGGCGGACCACCTTCGGGGTGCTCGTCGACGACGCCGAGGGCACCTACGAGGTCGTCGCCCGGTTCCTGGCGCTGCTGGAGCTGTACCGCGAGCTCGCGGTCACCTTCGAGCAGGACGAGCCGCTCGCGGTGCTGCACATCACCTGGACCGGCACCGACGAGGGCGACGTGCGGGTCGGCGACGACTACGAGGGCGCGCGCGAACCGGCCAAGGACGCCGGGCCCCCGAAGAACGCCGTGCCTGAGAACACAGGGCCCGAGAACGCCGTGCCTGAGAACGCCGTGCCTGAGAACACAGGGCCCGAGAACGCAGGGCCCGAGAGGGACACCGAGGAGCGATGACCGACACACCCGCCCCCGCCGAGGGGCCCGGCTCCGGCCTGCCCGGCCTGCGGGCCTCGATCGAGGCGATCCTGCTGGTGGTGGACGAGCCGGTGGGCGAGATCACCCTCGCCCAGCTGCTGGAGCGCCCCCGCCACGAGGTCGCCGCCACGCTGCGCGGGCTGGCCGCGGAATACACCGAGCAGGGCCGGGGGTTCGACCTGAGGGAGGCCGCCGGCGGCTGGCGCTTCTACACCCGGGACGTGTGCGCCCCGGTGGTGGAGCGCTTCGTCACCGACGGCCAGCAGGCCCGCCTCACCCAGGCGGCGCTGGAGACCCTCGCCGTGGTGGCCTACCGCCAGCCGGTCAGCCGGGCCCGGGTCTCGGCCGTCCGCGGCGTCAACAGCGACGGGGTGATGCGCACCCTGACGCTGCGCGGCCTCATCGAGGACGCGGGACAGGACCCCGAGTCGCAGGCGCACCTGTACCGCACCACGAACCACTTCCTGGAGCGGCTCGGCCTGCGCTCCCTGGAGGAGCTGCCCGAGCTCGCCCCCTACCTGCCCGACGACCTGCCCGATGACATTGTTGAGGACAAGTGAACGAAAAAGAAGGCGTACGGCTCCAGAAGGTCCTGGCGGACGCCGGGATCGGCAGCCGCCGCCACTGCGAGGAACTGATCGGCGAGGGCCGGGTCACGGTCAACGGCAACAAGATCTTCCGCTTCGGTGAGCGGGTGGACCCGCAGACCGCGGTGATCCACGTGGACGGCCGCCGGGTGGAGACCCGCGCCGAGATGCGCTACTACATGATCAACAAGCCGCGCGGCGTGGTCTCCACCATGTCCGACGAGCGGGGCCGCAAGTCCCTGGCCGACTACGTGGAGGTGCCCGAGCGGCTGTTCCACGTCGGCCGGCTGGACACCGACACCGAGGGCCTGATCCTGCTCACCAACGACGGCGAGCTGGCGCACCGGCTGACCCACCCGAGCTACGGCGTGGACAAGGTCTACCTCGCCGAGGTGCACGGCCCGATCCCGCGCGACCTCGGCAGGCGGCTGCGCGACGGGGTGATGCTGGAGGACGGCCCCGCCCGCGCCGACAAGTTCCGCATCTTCGACCAGGCGGGCCGGCGCGTGCTGGTGGAGATCACCCTGCACGAGGGCCGCAAGCACATCGTGCGGCGGCTGCTGAAGGAGGTCGGGTTCCCCGTCCAGCAGCTGGCCCGCGTAGAGTTCGGGCCGGTCAAGCTGGGGCAGCTGAACCCCGGCGGCATCCGCGCGCTGACCGTGAAAGAGGTCGGCGAGCTGTACAAGGCCGTGGGCCTGTAGGAGGGGGACGACTGTGGCGGTACGGGCGGTTCGAGGGGCGACGCAGGTCGAGGCCGACGACCGGGACCAGATCCTGGAGGCGACGACCGAGCTGGTCGCCGAGGTGATGGCGCGCAACGCGCTGACCACCGACGATGTGATCAGCGTGGTCTTCACCGCGACGCCCGACCTCACCGCGGAGTTCCCCGCCCTGGCCGCCCGCAAGCTCGGCTTCCACGAGGTCCCGCTGCTCTGCGCATCGGAGATCGGGGTGCCGCACGCGCTGCCCCGGGTGATCCGGCTGATGGCGCACATCGAGACCGACCGGCCGCGCGCGCAGGTCCAGCACGTCTACCTGCGCGGCGCGACCGCGCTGCGGCTGGACATCGCCCAGTAGCCGCGGCCCGCGCCTCCCGGCGGGTGGCGGCCCGCCGGGCCGCTACCCTTGTCGGGTGGCTGAAAAGGGCGTTCTGGAGCGTGTGGTCGTCGTCGGCACCGGGCTGATCGGGACCTCGATCGCGCTGGCGCTGCGCGGGCACGGCGTCGAGGTGCTGCTGACCGACCGCGACCAGGCCGCGCTGGCCATGGCGGTCGAGCTCGGCGCGGGCACCGCGCTGCCGGACGGCGCCGCGGCCGGCCCCGCCGACCTGGCGGTGCTGGCGGTGCCGCCCGCCGCCGTCGCGGTCACCCTGCTGGACGCGCAGAAGCGCGGCCTGGCCACCGCCTACACCGACGTCGCCAGTGTCAAGGCGCTGCCGCTGGCGCAGGCCGCCGAGCTCGGCTGCGACCTGTCGTCCTACGTGGCGGGCCACCCGCTGGCCGGCCGGGAGCGCTCCGGCCCGGCCGCCGCCCGCGGCGACCTGTTCCTCGGCCGCCCCTGGGCGCTCTGCCCGGCCCCGGGGGCCGCGCCGGACGCGGTCGCCGCCGTCACCGCGCTCGCCGAGACGTGCGGCGCGCAGCCGGTGACCGTGGACGCCGCCGAGCACGACCGCGCCGTCGCGCTGGTCTCGCACGCCCCGCACGTGGTGTCGGCCGCGGTCGCGGCCCGGCTGACCGGCGCCGACGACACCGCGCTCGGCCTGGCCGGGCAGGGCGTGCGCGACGTCACCCGGATCGCCGCCAGCGACCCGCGGCTGTGGATCGGCATCCTGTCGGCCAACGCCGCGCCGGTCGCCGACGTGCTGGAGGCCGTCGCCACCGACCTGGCCGTCGCCGCCTCGCTGCTGCGCGACGGCAGCGAGGGCGCCGCCGCGCACGTCGCCGACCTGCTGCTGCGCGGCAACGCCGGGCGGGCCCGCATCCCGGGCAAGCACGGCGCGGCGCAGAAGGCCTACGCCACGGTGACCGTGGTCATCCCCGACCGCCCCGGCGAGCTGGCGATGATCTTCCAGGCGGCCGGCATCGCGGGCGTCAACATCGAGGACGTCACCATCGAGCACTCGCCCGGCCGCCCGGTCGGCGCGCTGGAGCTGGCGGTCGCGCCCGAGGCCGCCGAGACCCTGGCCGCCGAGCTGCGCGCCCGCGGCTGGTCGGTGCCGGGCTGACCGGTCCGCCCCGGCGAAACCGTGATCGGGGGCTCCGGGCGCCCGGTAACCTGGAGCGTTGGGGCACGTTCGCGGGGGCGCCCGCCCTGTCATGCCCGCCGAAAGCAACTGGGAAAGGGAGCGATCGTGCCGCTCGTCATCGCCATGGACGGCCCCTCCGGGTCGGGTAAGTCCAGCGCGTCCAAGGGCGTCGCCCGGGCGCTCGGGCTGCGCTACCTCGACACCGGCGCCATGTACCGCGCCATGACCTGGTGGATGCTGGAGCACGGCGTCCCGGTGGAGGACGCCGAGGCCGTCGCGGCGCGGGCGGCCGAGCCGGTGCTGGAGTCGGGCACCGACCCCGACAGCCCCACGATCGTGGTGGACGGCACCGACGTGTCGGCGCCGATCCGCACCCGGCAGGTCACCAACGCCGTCAGCGCCGTCTCGGCGGTGCCGGCGGTCCGGGCGCGGCTGGTCGCCCGGCAGCGTGAGATCATCGGGGCGGGGGGCATCGTGGTGGAGGGCCGCGACATCGGCACCGTCGTGGTCCCGGACGCCGCGGTGAAGGTCTACCTCACCGCGAGCGAGGAGGCGCGTGCCGCGCGCCGCGCCAAGGACCTGGCCGCCGACCCCGCCGCCTCGGTGAGCGTCACCCAGGCCGAGCAGGCCCGCCGGGACCGGCTCGACTCCACCCGTAAGGCGTCACCGCTGACCAAGGCGGCGGACGCACATGAGATCGACTCGACCGAGCTCAGCCTCGGCGAGGTCATCGAGGCGGTCGTCCGCCTCGCGAAAGAGCAGACGTGAGCGAATACGACTTCGATACATCCACCCTGACCGATGCCGAGGCGGCGGCCGTCGACGCGGCGCCCGCGCCGGTGGTGGCGGTGGTGGGCCGGCCGAACGTCGGCAAGTCGACCCTGGTCAACCGGATCATCGGCCGCCGTGAGGCGGTCGTGGAGGACGTGCCGGGGGTGACCCGCGACCGCGTCGCCTACGACGCGACCTGGGCCGGGCGCCGCTTCACCGTCGTGGACACCGGCGGCTGGCTGCCCGACGAGACCGGCCTGGCCGCCGCGATCGCCGAGCAGGCCCGCCTGGCGGTGGACCTGGCCGACGTGGTCATGTTCGTGGTGGACGCCACCGTGGGCGCGACCGACGTCGACGAGGCCGTGGTGGAGATCCTGCGCCGCTCGGGCAAGCCGGTGGTGCTGGTCGCCAACAAGGTCGACGACGTGGCCGCCGAGTCCGACGCCGCGGCCCTGTGGTCGCTCGGCATCGGCGAGCCGTACCCGGTGAGCGCGCTGCACGGCCGCAGCAGCGGCGACCTGCTGGACGCGGTGCTGGCGGCGCTGCCCGAGGAGGCCCCGGCCGAGACGTTCGAGGAGGCCGGCGGCCCGCGCCGGGTCGCGCTGCTCGGCCGCCCGAACGTCGGCAAGTCCAGCCTGCTGAACAAGCTGGCGGGGGAGAACCGCGCCGTCGTCGACTCGGTCGCGGGCACCACCCGCGACCCGATCGACGAGGAGATCGAGCTCGGCGGGAAGGTGTGGCGGTTCATCGACACCGCCGGCATCCGCCGCCGGCACCGCGAGAACCAGGGCGCCGACTTCTACGCCACGCTGCGCACCCAGTCGGCGCTGGAGCGCGCCGAGGTCGCGGTGGTGCTGGTCGACGCCGACGAGCCGATGGCCGAGCAGGACCTGCGGATCATCTCCATGGTGATCGAGTCCGGCCGCGCCCTGGTCATCGCCTACAACAAGTGGGACCTGCTGGACGAGGAGCGTCGCCACTACCTGGAGCGCGAGATCGACCGGCAGCTGCACAACGCGCGCTGGGCGCCCCGGGTGAACATCTCCGCCAAGACCGGCCGGCACATGGAGAAGCTCGTGCCGGGCCTGGAGACGGCGCTGGAGGGCTGGGGCACCCGGGTGCCGACGTCCAAGCTGAACCAGTTCTTCGCCGACCTGGTCAACTCCCACCCGCACCCGATCCGCGGCGGCAAGCAGCCCAAGATCCTGTTCGCCACCCAGGCGGGCGTGCGCCCGCCCCGGTTCGTGCTGTTCACCTCGGGGTTCCTGGAGGAGGGCTACCGCCGGTTCATCGAGCGGCGGCTGCGCGAGGAGTTCGGCTTCGAGGGCACTCCGCTCGACATCACCATGAAGATCCGCGAGAAGCGGGGCAAGAAGAAGTAGCGCCCGCGCATGCGCACGGCCCGCCCGGGAGTCTTCCCGTGGCGGGCCGCGGCGTGTCAGGATGCGAACGGGAGAGATCTGTAAGCTCTCCCTTACTCGTTGCCCCGGCAACGGGCGCAGGGTCCAGTGCAGGGGTGACCGGTCCGCCGGCATCGGGGCGCGTGGTCGAGGGGTGCGACGTGAAGCTCTTGTTCCTTCTTGCGGTCGCGGGGGTCTGCCTGACCCTCAGCTTCGTCTGGCGGGAGCCGTGGATCGGCGGCGTCGGCCTGCTGGTCGCGTTCGCGGCGATGTTCACCGACCGCGACGACGTGCACGACGACGACAAGAGCAGTTACGAGACCACCAAGAGCGTGCGCAACATGAGGTCCCGCAACCGCTGACGCTCACCCTCGCTCGCCGTGCTCGCCGGCGACGTGCCGGTCCTGCGGGCCGCCCTGCGGCGGGACCTGGCCCTGGCGGCCGTAACGTCCCTGCAGGCGGGCGAGCGGCTGGGTGCGGCCCTCCGGCCGGCCGTGGGCCGTCCGGTCGATGTCGGGCCGGGTGTCGGCCGTCCGCGGCGCGAACAGGTCGGGCCGCTCCTCCACGTGCGGCTCCTCGGCCTCGGCGAGCTCCCGGTCGCGGCGCACCTCCTTGACGCCGACGACCGCGAACCGGCCGAGCGCGAGCGCGGCGAAGAACACGATCAGCACGCCGAGCGCGGTGAACCCGGCCAGCTGCTCGGCGACCTGCCGGCCCTGCTCGGTGCCGAGCGGCGCGCCGACGCCGGAGGCGTCCCACAGCGCGGCCACCTGCGGGCCGACGGCGAACCAGGCGCCGCCGAGCGCGGCCAGCCAGCCGCCCAGCATCGCGAACATGCGGTTGGCGCTGAACAGCACGATCAGCCCGCCGAGCGCCGCCGCTGCCCCCGGCGCGACGCACAGCTGGAGCCGGTCGGTGTTGTAGACCCACGTGCGGTCGGGCTGGAACCCGAAGTCCAGGTACGGGCCGACGAACGGCAGCAGGCCGCCCCAGGCTCCGAGCAGCACCAGGAGCGTCCCGCTGAGGACGCCGCGGGTGCGCGGTACGCGCTTGATCCCTGTCATGTCACTTTCCTCGAGGGCGAAGGAGTGAAGTTTTGTGACCCCTTTACCCGGCGGAATCGGGTCCAAGCGCCGGGGGAGCGCCGTCGTCGTCCGCCCGGGTGAACGCCTCGCGCACGAACCGGCCGAGCTCGGCGATGGACCGCCGGGACTCGGGCAGGAACGTCCCGAACATCTGGAACACGTGCACCTGGCGGTCCCAGACCTGCAGGGTGACCGGGACGCCGGCGGCGGCGAGCCGCCGCGCCATCTCCTCGGAGTCGCAGTAGAGCAGCTCGGTCGAACCGGCGGTGAGCAGCGTCGGCGGCAGCCCGGTCAGGTCCGCGCGGACCGGCGAGACCTTCGGGTCGGCCGCGTCCAGGTGCCCGACGAGCGCCTCCATCAGCCGCTCCAGCAGCGCGCCGGGGGCCGAGGGGTCCAGCTCCATGTTGGCGTGCGCGAGCTTGCCGGTCAGGTCCATGTCCAGCATGGGGGACAGGGCCGCCAGCGCGGCGGGCTGCGGCAGCCCCTCCTCGCGGGCGCGCAGCGCGGTGGCGAAGGTGAGGTAGCCGCCCGCCGAGTCGCCCATGACGACGATGTTCTCCGGCGGCGTCCCGCACTCCTCCAGCAGCCAGCGGTAGGCGGTGACGCAGTCGTCCACCTCCTTCTCGAAGGGGACGGCCGGGACCATCCGGTAGTCCACCGACAGCGCCGGCACCCCGGCGGCGGCGCTGAACCACGCCACCATCCGGCGGTGGGTGTTCAGGCCGCAGCAGACCCAGCCGCCGCCGTGCAGGTAGAGGATGACGCGCTCGCGGGAGCGCCCGACGCCGGGGCCGTGCACCCATTCGGCGCCGAACCCGGGGAAGGGGACGGAGCGGCAGTGCGTCCCGCGCGGCGGCCGGGCCCGCGCGGCGAGCCGGTCGAGGGCGGCGGCGCGGGCGAACGCCCTGTCGTCGACCGGCAGGGCGGCGACCTTGGCCAGGCGCGGCTGCAGGATGCGGCGGACTCCGGCGGCCACGGCACGGGAGCGCAGGCTGGCGGTCCCGCGCCGGTCGATGACCAGGGGCGTCGGCTGTGCCTGCGGCGGCTGTGCTTGCGGCGGCTGTGCTTGCGACGACTGTGCTTGCGGCAACGGTCCTCCTTGGGGCGGCGTCCGACGATGGTGGCATTCCGGCGCGTGAATTGGAATGAGGTTCGGTATCGGGTCGGCTGGAGCATCCGCCAGGGATGTCACGGTGGAACGGCCGCATATTCTGGGCAGATCTCCAGCTATGCCTGGCATGTGCGAGGGGCTAACCTGATCTTCGTGACGTCATTCCGGATCAGTGAGGCGGCCGCCCTGCTCGGGGTCAGCGCCGACACCGTCCGCCGCTGGGTCGACGGCGGCCGGCTGGCGGCCGAGCGCGACGAGCACGGCCACCGCATCGTGCCCGGCGCCGAGCTCGCCGCGTTCGTGCGCGCCCAGGCCGCGGGCGAGGGGGCCGAGGGCCGCTTCTCCTCCGCCCGCAACCGGATGCGCGGCATCGTCACCGCCGTGGTCCGCGACGGCGTGATGGCCCAGGTCGACATCCAGGCCGGGCCGTTCCGGATCGTGTCGCTGATGAGCCGCGAGGCCGCCGACGAGCTCGGCCTGGAGGTCGGCGTGGTCGCCGAGGCCGTCGTGAAGTCCACCACCGTCGTGGTCGAGCGCCCCGACTCCCCTTAGGAGAACCCCCTTGAAGCGCATGATGGCGGCCGCCGCGGCGGTGCTGACCCTCGCCGCGGCCGGCTGCGGCGACACCGGCGGGAAGAGGGACGGCGGCGGGGGCGCGAAGACGCTGACCGTCTTCGCCGCCGCGTCCCTCACCGAGTCCTTCACCGCCCTCGGCCGGTCCTTCGAGGGCACGCACCCCGGCGTGAAGGTCCGGTTCAACTTCGGCGGCAGCTCCGCCCTCGCCCAGCAGATCACCCAGGGCGCGCCCGCCGACGTGTTCGCGGCCGCCAGCCCGGCGACGATGAAGACCGTCACCGACGGCGGCGCCGCGTCCGGGCAGCCGCAGGTGTTCGCCAAGAACCGGCTGGTCATCGCCGTGCCGCCGCAGGACCCGGGCAAGGTCGCCAAGCTCGCCGACCTGGCGAGGCCGGGGCTGAAGGTCGTGCTGTGCGCCGAGCAGGTGCCGTGCGGCGCCGCCGCCGAGAAGGCGCTCGCGGCGGCGGGCGTCAGGGTGAAGCCCGCCTCGCAGGAGCAGGACGTCAAGGCCGTGCTGACCAAGGTCCGGCTCGGCGAGGCCGACGCCGGGCTCGTCTACCGCACCGACGCCAAGGCCGCGGCCGCGCAGGTCAAGGGCATCGAGTTCGCCGAGTCGGCCAAGGCGGTCAACGACTACCCGATCGCCGCGCTCGCCAAGGCGCCGCAGCCCGCGCTCGCCCGCCAGTTCGTCGGGCTCGTTCTGTCCGGCCAGGGCAGGACGGCGCTGACCGGGGCGGGCTTCGAGAGCCCATGACCACGCGCGACGCGGACCGGCCGCCCGGCAGGCCGCCCTGGATCCTGGTGCTGCCCGCCCTGACCGGGCTGGTGTTCCTGGTCCTGCCGCTGGCCGGGCTGCTGGTCCGCGCGCCGTGGTCCACCCTCGGCACCCGCCTCGCCGAGCCGCAGGTGCTGGAGGCGCTCCGCCTGTCGCTGGTGAGCGCCACCCTCGCCACCGTCCTCTGCCTGCTGTTCGGGGTGCCGCTCGCCTGGGTGCTGGCGCGGGTGCGGCTGCCGGGGATGCGGCTCGTGCGCGCGCTGGTCACCGTCCCGCTGGTGCTGCCGCCCGTCGTCGGCGGCGTGGCGCTGCTGCTCGCGCTCGGCCGCCGCGGCCTGGCCGGCCGGTGGCTGGAGGCCGCCTTCGGGATCAGCCTGCCCTTCACCACCGCCGGGGTGGTGCTCGCCGAGACGTTCGTCGCGATGCCGTTCCTGGTGATCAGCGTGGAAGGCGCGCTGCGCGCCGCCGACCTGCGGCTGGAGGAGGCCGCCGCGACCCTCGGCGCGTCCCGCTGGACGATCTTCCGCCGGGTGACGCTGCCGCTGGTCGCGCCCGGCGTCGCGGCGGGCGCGGTGCTGTGCTGGGCCCGCGCGCTCGGCGAGTTCGGCGCCACGATCACCTTCGCGGGCAACTTCCCCGGCCGCACCCAGACCATGCCGCTCGCGGTCTACCTCGCCCTGGAGACCGACCCGCAGGCCGCGATCGTGCTCAGCCTGGTGCTGCTCGCGGTCTCGGTGGTCGTGCTGGCCGCGCTCCGCGACCGCTGGACGGGGGCATCGTGAGGAAGGGCCTGGACGCGCGGGTGGTGGTGCGGCGCGGCGCCTTCGACCTGGACCTGGCGCTCGCCGCCGAGCCCGGCGAGGTCGTCGCGCTGCTCGGCCCGAACGGCGCCGGCAAGAGCACCGCGCTGCGCGCCCTGGCGGGCCTGGTCCCGATGGCGGGCGGGCACGTGCGGGTGGACGGCGCCGACCTGCGCCCGCTGCCGCCCGAACGGCGCGGCATCGGCATGGTCTTCCAGGACTACCTGCTGTTCCCGCACCTCAGCGCCCTGGACAACGTCGCCTTCGGGCCGCGCTGCCAGGGCGAGCGCAAGGCCGCGGCGCGCCGCCGCGCCGCGGAGTGGCTGGCCCGGGTCGGGCTCGCCGAGCACGCCTCGTCCCGGCCGCGGGCCCTGTCGGGCGGCCAGGCGCAGCGCGTCGCGCTCGCCCGCGCCCTGGCGGTGGAGCCGAGGCTGCTGCTGCTCGACGAGCCGCTGGCGGCGCTGGACGCGCACACCCGGCTGGAGATCCGCGCCGCCCTCGGCCGCCACCTGGCCGGGTTCGGCGGCGCGGCGGTGCTGGTCACCCACGACCCGCTGGACGCGATGGTGCTCGCCGACCGGATCGTGGTGGTCGAGCGGGGCCGGCTCGTCCAGCAGGGCCCGCCCGCCGAGGTCGCGCGGCGGCCCCGCACCGACTACGTGGCCCGGCTGGTCGGCCTGAACCTCTACCGGGGCCGGGCGGACGGCCACACCGTGGTGCTAGAGGAAGGTCACCGGCTCGACACCGTGGACTCACTGCAGGGTGAGGTTTTCCTCGCCTTCTCGCCGGACGCGGTGGCGCTGTACCGGTCCAGGCCGGACGGCAGCCCGCGCAATCTCTGGCAGGCCACGATCGGCGCGGTCGAGCGGCGGGGGGACCGGGTGCGGATCCGGCTCGACGGACCGCCGTTCACCGCCGCCGCGGACGTCACTCCCGGCGCGGTCGCGGAACTGCGCCTGACCGAGGGCAGCCGGGTGTGGGCCGCGGTGAAGGCCACCGAAACGCGCGTTTATCCAGCTTGAGCCTGCGCGGCCCGGAGTGCCGCGCGGCCCCGCCGAACAGGACTTTTCGCGTGACATCAATCACAAATGGGTGTGAGAGGTCCCAAATCTGGGACCGATTGGTCCAGACCAAATGGCAAAGACGTTCGCTTTTGTTCATGATGCAAAGATCCTGCGAACAGCTGAAGGAGTAGCCCGTGTCCAACCAGATCCCCGGCCTCGACCAGGCCCCGACCAGTCACACCGAACTCATCGACTGGGTGCGTGGGATCGCCGAGCTGACGCGGCCCGACCGGATCGAGTGGTGTGACGGCTCCGAGGCCGAGTGGGAGCGCCTGACCGGCCTCCTCGTGGAGCAGGGCACGTTCAAACGCCTGGACTCCGCCAAGCGCCCGAACAGCTTCTACGCCGCCTCCGACCCGAGCGACGTGGCGCGAGTAGAGGACCGCACCTACATCTGCTCCGAGAACGAGGCGGACGCGGGCCCGACCAACAACTGGATCGCGCCCGACAAGATGCGTGCCACCTTCTCCGAGCTCTTCGCCGGCTGTATGAAGGGCCGCACCATGTACGTGGTGCCGTTCTGCATGGGCCCGCTCGGCGGCAACATCTCCCAGCTCGGCGTGGAGATCACCGACTCCCCCTACGTCGTGGTCTCGATGAAGATCATGACCCGGATGGGCGAGGGCGCGCTGCGCCTCATCGAGGAGCGCGGCCAGTTCGTCAAGGCCGTCCACTCCGTCGGCGCCCCGCTGGAGCCCGGCCAGGCCGACGTGCCGTGGCCGTGCAGCTCCACCAAGTACATCTCGCACTTCCCCGAGACCCGCGAGATCTGGTCCTACGGGTCGGGCTACGGCGGCAACGCCCTGCTCGGCAAGAAGTGCTACGCGCTGCGCATCGCCTCGACCATGGCCCGCGACGAGGGCTGGATGGCCGAGCACATGCTCATCCTCAAGCTCACCCCGCCGCAGGGCGAGACCCGCTACGTCGCGGCCGCGTTCCCGTCGGCCTGCGGCAAGACCAACCTGGCCATGCTGGAGCCGACCATCCCGGGCTGGAAGGTCGAGACCATCGGCGACGACATCGCCTGGATGCGCTTCGGCGAGGACGGCCGCCTCTACGCCATCAACCCCGAGGCCGGCTTCTTCGGCGTCGCGCCCGGCACCGGCGCGGCCACCAACGCCAACGCGGTGAAGACGCTGTGGGGCAACAGCATCTTCACCAACGTCGCGCTGACCGACGACGGCGACGTGTGGTGGGAGGGCCTCACCGAGGAGCCCCCGGCGCACCTGACCGACTGGAAGGGCAACGACTGGACGCCCGGGTCGGGCACCCCGGCCGCGCACCCGAACGCCCGCTTCACCACCCCGGCCGGGCAGTGCCCGATCATCGCGCCGGAGTGGGAGGACCCCAAGGGCGTGCCGATCTCGGCGATCCTGTTCGGCGGCCGCCGCGCCTCGGCGGTCCCGCTGGTCACCGAGTCCTTCGACTGGCAGCAGGGCGTCTTCCTCGGCGCCAACGTCGCCTCGGAGAAGACCGCCGCCGCCGAGGGCACCGTCGGCGAGCTGCGCCGCGACCCGTTCGCCATGCTGCCGTTCTGCGGCTACAACATGGGCGACTACTTCGCGCACTGGCTGAAGATCGGCAAGTCCACCGACGCCGAGAAGCTGCCGCGGATCTACTACGTCAACTGGTTCCGCAAGAACGCCGACGGCAAGTTCATCTGGCCGGGCTTCGGCGAGAACAGCCGGGTGCTGAAGTGGATCGTGGACCGGCTGAACGGGCAGGCCGACGCCGTCAAGTCCCCGATCGGCCAGCTGCCGACCAAGGACGCCCTGGACACCGAGGGCCTGGACATCGACCCCGCCGACCTCGACACGCTGCTGTCGGTGGACACCGAGGTCTGGAAGCAGGAGGCCGCGCTGGTCCCCGGGCACTTCGAGACCTTCGGCGACCACCTGCCGAAGGAGCTGTGGGACGAGTACAACGCCCTGGTGAACCGCCTGGGCGAGTGACCTGACGCCGTCAGGCGCCGAACCGCGACGACCGCGGGGCCACCGGCCCCGCGGTCGTCGGTGTTCAGGGTTCTTTGTCCTTTTTGGTAGAACTCTTGGTCTTGTCAGCGGGGCCGCGCGGCTAGCAGTGAGGCAAGGGGGTTTCTCACTGTGACCAGCTCGCCATTCGGTTCCATGTTCAACGACCCGTTCCGGGGGTTCGAGTACCTGACCGGGCGCGTGTTCGGCGCGCCGGAGTCGTGGCCGCCGTCCTCGGGCGGCGTCCAGCGCGTCGACATCGGGCGCATGCTCAGCGAGAGCGGGCGGGAACTGGTCGGGCAGGCGCTGCACCGCGCCGGGGAGCGCGGCGCCGCCGACCTGGACGTCATCGACCTGCTCGGCGCCGCCGCCGAGACCGACCCCGCCCGCGGTCTGCTGAGCACGGCGGGCGCCGACCCGCACGGGCTGCTGGCCCGGATCGCCGACCTCACCGGCGCCGGCACGCCCGGCGAGACCCCGACGACGCTGACCCCGGCCGCCAAGCGCGCGCTGCTGGACTCCCAGCGGATCTCGCGCGCCCTGGAGGCCAGCTACATCGGCCCCGAGCACCTGCTGCTCGCGCTCGCCGCCAACCCCGACTCGCAGGCCTCCCGGCTGCTCGGCGCGCAGGGCGTGTCCGCCAACGAACTGCAGAGCGCGGTGCTGGCCGAGCCGGAACGGGCCGGCGGCGGCGTGCGCGCCGCGGGCGGGTCCACCCCGACGCTGGACGAGTACGGCCGCGACCTCACCGAGACCGCCCGCGACGGCGGCCTGGACCCGGTCGTCGGCCGCGAGGACGAGATCGAGCAGGCCATCGAGGTGCTGTCGCGGCGCACCAAGAACAACCCGTGCCTGATCGGCGAGCCGGGCGTCGGCAAGACCGCGATCGTGGAGGGCATCGCCCAGCGCATCGTCAACGGCGCGGTCCCCGAGACGCTGAAGGACAAGCGCGTCGTCGCGCTGGACCTCACCGGGATGGTCGCCGGGTCCAAGTACCGCGGCGAGTTCGAGGAGCGCATCAAGAAGGTCGTCGACGAGATCCGCGAGCACTCCGACGAGCTGGTGATCTTCATCGACGAGGTGCACACCCTGGTCGGCGCGGGCGCCGCCGAGGGCGGCATGGACGCCGCCAACATCCTCAAGCCCGCGCTCGCCCGCGGCGAGCTGCACGTCATCGCGGCCACCACGATCGACGAGTACCGCCGCAACATCGAGAAGGACGCGGCGCTGGAGCGGCGCTTCCAGCCGGTCCTGGTGCCCGAGCCGTCGGTGGAGGACACCGTCCAGATCCTGGCCGGGCTGCGCGACGCCTACGAGGCGCACCACCAGGTCCGCGTCACCGACGACGCGCTCGACGCCGCCGCGCGGATGTCGCACCGCTACATCTCCGACCGGTTCCTGCCCGACAAGGCGATCGACCTGATGGACCAGGCCGCCGCGCGCGTCCGGCTGCGCTCGCTGGCGCCCGACCAGGGCGCGCGCGAGCTGGAGCAGCGGCTGGACGCGCTGCACCGCGACAAGGACCAGGCGATCGCGAGCGAGAACTACGACCGCGCCAAGGAGCTGCGCGCCGAGATCGAGCGGCTGCGGCCCGAGCTGGAGGCGGCCCGGCACGGCCAGGACGACGTGCCGCAGGTGACCGCGACCGACATCGCCGAGGTGGTGTCCAAGCGGACCGGCATCCCGGTCGCCCAGCTCACCGAGGAGGAGCGCGACCGGCTGCTGCGGCTGGAGGAGCACCTGCACGAGCGCGTCGTCGGGCAGGACGAGGCCGTCGGGCTGGTCGCCGAGGCCGTCCGCCGCGCCCGCGCCGGCCTCGGCGACCCCGACCGGCCGCAGGGCAGCTTCCTGTTCCTCGGCCCGACCGGCGTCGGCAAGACCGAGCTCGCGCGCGCCCTGGCCGACGTGCTGTTCGGCGGCACCGACCACATGGTCCGCGTCGACATGAGCGAGTACCAGGAGAAGCACACCGTCGCCCGGCTGATCGGCGCCCCGCCCGGCTACGTCGGCTACGAGGAGGCGGGCCAGCTCACCGAGGCGGTGCGGCGCCGCCCGCACAGCGTGGTCCTGCTCGACGAGATCGAGAAGGCCCACCCCGACGTGATGAACATCCTGCTGCAGATGCTCGACGACGGCCGGCTCACCGACGGCCAGGGCCGCACCGTCGACTTCAGCAACACCGTCGTCATCATGACCAGCAACATGGGCGCCCAGCTCATCCTGGACGCCGGCGAGGACAGCGACGAGCTGAACCAGCAGGTCATGGACCTGCTGATGCGCTCGCTGCCGCCCGAGCTGCTCAACCGGATCGACGAGACGGTGGTGTTCACCCGGCTGGACCGCGAGGAGCTGCGCCAGATCGTGGACCTGCTGCTCGGCAAGTCCCGGCAGCGCCTCGCCGGGCAGGGCGTGACGCTGACGGTCACCGACGCCGCCAAGGACCGGCTGGCCGCCAAGGGCTACCAGCCCGAGTTCGGCGCCCGCCCGCTCCGCCGCACCGTCCAGCGCGAGGTGGACAACCCGCTGTCGCGGATGCTGCTGAACGGGCAGATCAGCGAAGGCTCACAGGTGCGCCTGGACGCCGGCGAGGGCGACGACGCGCTCGCCATCGACGTCCAGGGCGGCGCACCCGCCACCGGCTCGGAGAACGGACAGGGAGACGAGCATGCTTGACACCATCACCCGCAACTGGTGGGTCCTCGCCCTGCGCGGCGCGTTCGCCATCCTCTTCGGCATCGTCGCCTGGATCTGGCCCGGCATCACCGTGTGGGCGCTGGTCGTGCTGTTCGGCGCCTACGCGCTGGTGGACGGCGTCATCGCGGTCGCCGGTGCGATCCGCGGCAGCGCCGGGGCGGGCGGGTCGCGCGGCTGGCTGGCGGTGTCGGGCGTCGCCGGCATCGTGCTCGGCCTCATGGCGCTGTTCTGGCCCGCCATGACCGGCCTGGCCCTGCTCATGCTGATCGCCGCCTGGGCCGTGGTCACCGGCGTCATGGAGATCGTCGCGGCGATCGCGATGCGCAAGGAGATCGAGGGGGAGTGGCTCTACGCCCTCACCGGCGCGGTCTCGGTGCTGTTCGGCGTGCTGCTGTTCATCTGGCCCGTCTCGGGCGCCCTCGCGGTCATCTGGATGATCGGCTTCTTCTCGATCCTGTTCGGCGCCATGATGATCGGCGCGGCGTTCCGGGTCCGCAAGCTGGGCGAACGCGCCTCCGCGCGGCAGCCGCACACCGCCGCCTAGGGGCCCGTGCCCGGGGCCCGCGCCGGGGGCGCGTGGGTAGCATGCGCCCATGACACGGCTGGAGTTCAGGGTGCAGGAGCTGACCGTCGGCCAGCTCGCCGAGCGGAGCGGGGTCGCGGTGTCGGCGCTGCACTTCTACGAGGCCAAGGGCCTGATCAGCAGCCGCCGCACGGCGGGCAACCAGCGCCGGTTCAGCCGCGACACGCTGCGCCGGGTGGCGTTCATCAAGGTGTCCCAGCGCGTCGGCATCCCGCTCGCCGACATCCGCGCGGCGCTCGCCACGCTGCCCGACGGCCGCACCCCGACGGTGGACGACTGGGCGCGGCTGTCGCAGACCTGGCGCGGCGAGCTGGACGCCCGGATCGCGCAGCTGGAGCGGCTGCGCGACGACCTCACCGACTGCATCGGCTGCGGCTGCCTGTCGATGAGCCGGTGCGCCCTCGCCAACCCCTACGACCGGCTCGGCGACGACGGGCCCGGCCCGCGCCGGCTGCTCGCCCCGCGCGACGCCCCCGCCGGCGACGAGGCCCGGACCGGCGACCGGGTCGGCGACCGGGCCGCGGACGAGGCCCCGTGCGGCTCCGGGGAGCCGTGCGTCCCCGCCGGGGGCCGCTGATCAGCGGCTCCGGTGCCGCGGGTCGACGCGCCGCGGCGCCGGCGCGCGCCCGGCTGGCTGGTGCGGCGGCTTCGGCGCGTCGATCTTGGGGATCGGCAGTTCGGCCGGCTCGCCCGCGAGCGAGACCACTTCGCCGTGGTGGTGCAGCTGCAGCGCGGGGCCGTCCAGCAGTTCGTAGACGGCGCTCTCGCCGGTGACGGTCACCTTGATCAGGCTGCCCCGGTAGCGCATCCGGAACGCCAGCCGGCTGATGCCGCCGGGCAGCCGCGGCGCGAACGTCAGCCGGCCGCCCCCGGCGCGCATCCCGCCGAACCCGGCGACCAGGCCGTTCCACGCCCCCGCCATCGAGGCGATGTGCAGGCCGTCGCGGGTGTTGCGGTTCAGGTCGTACAGGTCCAGCAGCGCGGTCTCGCCGAGGTAGTCGTGGGCCAGTTCCAGCAGCCCCACCTCGGCGGCGATCACCGCCTGCGTCTGCGCCGACAGCGAGGAGTCGCGCACCGTCAGCGCCTCGTAGTAGTCGAAGTCGCGGGCCTTCTGCTCGGGGGTGAACGCCTCGCCGCACAGGTGCAGCGCCAGGACCAGGTCGGCCTGCTTGACGACCTGCTTGCGGTACAGGTCGAAGTAAGGGAAGTTCAGCAGCAGCGGGTAGTCGTCCGGCTTCATCCCCGAGAAGTCCCAGAGGGCGTGGTTGGTGAACCCCTCGGACTGCGGGTGCACGCCGAGCCGGTCGTCGTAGGGCACCAGCATCGCCGCCGCCGCGTCCCGCCAGGACGCCGCCTCCTCGGCCGTCACCCCCATCCGCTCGGCGAGGTCGGGATGGCGCATCGCCATGTTGGCGGCCTCCTGGAGGTTCCGCCGCGCCATCAGGTTCGTGTAGACGTTGTTGTCCATCACCGCGCTGTACTCGTCGGGGCCGGTCACCCCGTCGATGCGGAAGACGCCCTCCACGTCGTGGTGGCCGAGGACGCGCCACAGCCGGGCGGTCTCCACCATCATCTCCAGCCCGACCTCGCGCTCGAACTCGCTGTCCTCGGTGGCGTCCACGTAGCGGACCACCGCGTCGGCGATGTCGGCGTTGATGTGGAACGCGGCGGTGCCGGCCGGCCAGTAGCCCGAGCACTCCTGGCCGCGGATCGTCCGCCACGGGAACGTCGCGCCGGCCAGCCCGAGCTGCTTGGCCCGCTCGCGCGCGAGCGGCAGCGTCATGTGCCGCCAGGCGAGCGCGTCGGCGGCGGCGGAGGGGTGGGTGTAGGTCAGCACGGGCAGCACGAACGTCTCGCTGTCCCAGAAGGTGTGACCGTCGTAGCCGGGGCCGGTGAGCCCCTTGGCGGGGATCATCCGGCGCTCGGCGCGCGCCCCGGCCTGCAAGATGTGGAACAGCCCGAACCGCACCGCCTGCTGGACCTCGGCGTCGCCGTCCACCTCGACGTCGGCGCCGTGCCAGAAGTCGTCCAGGAACCGGCGCTGCTCCTCCAGCAGGCCGTCCCAGCCGGTCTGCCGGGCCGCCGCGAGCGCCCCGATGACCTGGTCGTGCAGCGCCGGCCGGGACCGCCGGCTCGACCACCCGTACGCCAGGTACTTCACGATCCGCAGCTTCTGGCCGGGCTCCAGCCGGGTCGCGACCGTCATCCGGGCGACGTCGGGGACGCTCTCGGACTCGACCGAGATCGGGTCGGGGCCGTGCACCTCGTGGTCCATCGCGGCGGCGAGCCGCAGCCCGCTGTGCCGGGTGCGGTGCACCAGCACCTGCTTGGTGCCGCTGGCGACGTGCTCCTCGCCGACCAGCGGGGACGCCAGCACCGCCGACTGGCGCGGGTCGTCGGTGCCTGCGCCGGGCAGGTCCTCGTTGGCGACCAGCTCGGACTGCGCCACGATCCGGGCGGGCGCGTCCAGCGCCTCCACCTCGTAGCAGACCGCCGCGACGGCCCGCTGGGTGAGCGAGACCAGCCGGGTGCTGGTGACGCGCACCTTCTGCCCGGCGGGGGAGGTCCACTCCACCTCCCGGGTGAGCGTGCCCGCCCGCAGGTCCAGCACCCGCTCGTGGCGGTGCAGGGCGCCGTAGCGCACGTCGAACGGCTCGTCGTCGACCAGCAGCCGGATCAGCTTGCCGTTGGTGACGTTGATGACGGTCTGGCTCGACTCGGGATTGCCGTAGGCGATCTCGGCGTGCGGCAGCGGCCGCTGCTCGTAGAAGGAGTTGAGGTAGGTGCCGGGCAGCCCGTGCGGCTCGCCCTCGTCCAGGTTGCCGCGCATCCCGATATGGCCGTTGGACAGCGCGAACACCGACTCGCTCTGCGCCAGCCGGTCGAACCGCAGCTCCGGCTCGCGCACGCACCAGGGGTCGACGAGGTAGGACGGGTCGCGGATGTCCTCGGGGCCGTTCACGCGTCCCCCTTCAGCAGCTCCGACAGGTCGCCGACGACGACGTCGGCGCCGGACTCGGCCAGGCCCGCCGCCTGCGCGTCGCCGACCCGGTTGACGCCGACGACGTAGGCGAACCCGCCGGCGTGGCCGGCCCGCACGCCGGCCAGGGCGTCCTCGAACACCGCCGCCCGGTCCGCCGCGACGCCGACCTCCCGCGCCCCCTCCAGGAACATCGCCGGGTCGGGCTTGCCGGGCAGGTTCCGCTCCTGGGCGACGACGCCGTCGACCCGCGCGTCGAACAGGTCGGTGATGCCGACGGCCTTCAGCACCTGGGCGGTGTTGGCGCTGGAGGAGACCACCGCGGTCTTCAGCCCGGCCTTGCGGGCGGCGCGCACGTAGTCGATGGAGCCGTCGTAGGTCTGCACGCCCTTCTCCTCGATGAGCTTCAGCACCAGGGCGTTCTTGCGGTTGCCGAGGCCGTGGACGGTCTCGGCGTCCGGCGGGTCGTCCGGCGTGCCCTCGGGCAGCTCGATCCCGCGCGACTCCAGGAAGGAGCGGGTGCCGTCCTCGCGGCGCTTGCCGTCGACGTAGGTCCCGTAGTCGGCGACGGGGTCGAACGGGGTGAAGGGCTCCCCGGTCCGCTCGGCCCGCGCGCGCAGGAACTCGTCGAACATCTGCTTCCACGCGGCGGCGTGCACCGCGGCGGTACGGGTCAGCACCCCGTCGAGGTCGAACAGGCACGCCTCGACCTCATCCGGCAGTCCCAGCATCGCTCCTCTTCCGTTCGTCGTGTCCCAACGATCGGACGTCTTCCCGCCTGGGGCAAGGCCATGCGCGCGCGGATCACCCGAACGGCGAAAGATCCATGCGCGTATCACCTGGGTAATGGCCTCGGTAAGGGGGAGACGACATGGACAAAGCACAGATCGGCGTCACCGGGCTGGCGGTGATGGGCCGCAACCTGGCCCGCAACTTCGCCCGGCACGGCCACACCGTCGCGGTGCACAACCGCACCACCGCCAAGACCACGGCGCTGGTGGAGGAGTTCGGGGACGAGGGGACCTTCGTCCCGGCCGAGACGGCGGAGGGGTTCGTGGCCGCGCTGGAGCGGCCGCGGCGGCTGGTGATCATGGTGAAGGCGGGCGCGGCCACCGACGCGGTGATCGAGGAGTTCGCGCCGCTGCTGGAACCGGGCGACATGATCGTGGACGGCGGCAACGCGCACTTCGCCGACACCCGCCGCCGCGAGGCCGCGCTGCGCGAGCGCGGGATCCACTTCGTCGGCACCGGGATCTCCGGCGGCGAGGAGGGCGCGCTGCACGGCCCGAGCATCATGCCGGGCGGCTCGGCCGAGTCCTACGAGACGCTCGGCCCGCTGCTGGAGGACATCGCGGCGAAGGTGGACGGGGTGCCGTGCGCGACGCACGTGGGCCCCGACGGTGCCGGGCACTTCGTCAAGATGGTGCACAACGGCATCGAGTACGCCGACATGCAGCTGATCGCCGAGGCCTACGACCTGCTCCGGCACGCCGCCGGGCTCACGCCCGCCGAGATCGCCGAGGTGTTCCGCACCTGGAACACCGGGCGGCTGGAGTCCTACCTGATCGAGATCACCGCCGAGGTGCTCGCGCACACCGACCCCGTGACGGGCCGCCCGTTCGTGGACGTGGTGCTGGACCGGGCCGAGCAGAAGGGCACCGGCCGCTGGACCGTGCAGACCGCGCTGGACCTCGGCGTCCCGGTCAACGGCATCGCCGAGGCGGTCTTCGCCCGCTCGGTCTCCGGGCACGCGGACCAGCGCGCGGCGGCGCGGGCCCTGCCCGGCCCCGCCCGCCGGGCCGACCGGGGCGCGGACTTCGCCGATCTGGTGGAGCAGGCCCTGTACGCCTCCAAGATCGTCGCCTACGCGCAGGGCTTCCACGAGATCCAGGCGGGCAGCGCCGAGTACGGCTGGGACATCGACCCCGGCGCGATGGCCCGGATCTGGCGCGGCGGCTGCATCATCCGGGCCCGGTTCCTGGACCGCATCACCGACGCCTACCGGGCCGACCCGGGCCTGGCCACGCTGCTGACCGACGAGCACTTCGCCACCGCCCTCGGCGCGGCCCAGGACGCCTGGCGCGAGGTGGTGGCGACCGCGGTCCGGCTCGGCGTCCCGACGCCGGGCTTCGCCGGCGCGCTCGCCTACTACGACTCGCTGCGCGCCGAGCGGCTGCCCGCCGCGCTCACCCAGGGCCAGCGCGACTTCTTCGGCGCGCACACCTACCACCGGGCCGACCGCGCGGGCACGTTCCACACGCTGTGGGGCGGTGACCGCACCGAGGTCGAGGTCTGAGGCGCCGGGCCGGCCGGGGCCCTCAGTGCTCGGCGGCGGCGCGGAACTTGACCGTGAGCCCGGCCAGCTTCTTGATCGGCATGCCCGGGACCATGAGCATCCCGGACACCGAGGCGTCCGCCCAGGCGCAGGTCGGGATGGCCGTGCCATCGGACTTGATCTTCCCGCAGCGCAGGACGCCGCCGAGCGGCCCGGCGGGGTGGTCGGTGGTGTCGGAGACGCCGCCGCCGAGGAAGATGCCGTCGACGAGCTGGGACTGCTCTTCCGGCTTGGCGCCGCTCGCCGGGCCGCCCATGTCGGCGACGCTGAAGCCCAGGAAGATGACCTGCTCGTCGCCGGAGGAGTACAGGGCCGCCTTGGCGTGCTTGGCCATGGCCTTGTCCTGGTCGCTTCCGGACGCCATCTCCTTGCGCATGCTCTCGATGAGGCGCTTGGCCACGTTCCCGGTCTGCCGGTCGTATCCGGCGACCGCGCTGGGGACCGTGAGCCTGCGGGCGGGCTCCGCCGGCTTGGCGGAGGCGCTCGGCGCCCCCGTGGTCGCCGTGGCGGCGTCGTTCTTGGCCTTCGGCTCGTCCGTGCGCGCCAGCATCACCGCGCCGCCCGCGGCCACCGCGACCAGCGCGACCGTGCAGCCGACGGCGAGCCCGACGATCAGCCCGGTTCTGCGTTTGGGCGGCGGCCCGCCCTGACCGGGCAGCGGGCCGTAGGCGGGCGGGGCGGCCTGCGGGGCGGCGGGCGCGGTCTGCCCGGCGGAGCCGGGGGCGGCCCAAGCCTGCGGTGCGCCGGGGGAGTCAGGGGCGGGGGGCCGTTCGTCGTTCATGTGCGTCCTCTGTTCAGATGTGATCGGCAGGGAGCGTAGCGGGACAAGATGACATCTCCGGCATGATTTCTGTCAGATCGATGTACGGAGGCGGCCCGGCGGCGGCGATGGTCCATCCAGTGGGTGAACAGAGGCAGGATGGAGGGGTGAGCCTTACTGATCAGCTTCCTTCCGGTGACGACCTCGGCCCCGACTCCCTGTTCGAGGCGTTCGAGCGGTGGGTGTCCGAGCGCGGCATCGCGCTCTACCCCGCCCAGGAGGAGGCGCTCATCGAGGTCGTCTCCGGGGCGAACGTGATCTTGTCGACGCCGACCGGGTCGGGCAAGAGCCTGGTCGCGGCGGGCGCGCTGTTCGCCGCCCTCGGCCGGGACCAGGTCGGTTTCTACACCGCCCCGATCAAGGCCCTGGTGTCGGAGAAGTTCTTCGACCTGTGCGAGATGTTCGGCCGCGAGAACGTCGGCATGATGACCGGCGACGCCAGCGTCAACGCCGACGCCCCGATCATCTGCTGCACCGCCGAGGTGCTGGCCAACATGGCGCTGCGCGACGGCGCCGACGCCGACGTCGGCGTGGTGGTGATGGACGAGTTCCACTTCTACGCCGAGCCCGAGCGCGGCTGGGCCTGGCAGATCCCGCTGCTGGAGCTGCCGCGCGCCCAGTTCCTGCTGATGTCGGCCACGCTCGGCGACGTGGAGTTCTTCCAGAAGGACCTCACCCGGCGCACCGGCCGCCCGACGGCGCTGGTCTCCTCGGCCGAGCGGCCGGTCCCGCTGATCTACGACTACCGGGTCACCCCGCTGCACGAGACGATCGAGGAGCTGCTGGCCGAGCGCAAGGCGCCGATCTACCTGGTGCACTTCACCCAGGCCGCCGCGATCGAGCGGGCGCAGTCGCTGATGAGCATCAACGTGTGCACCAAGGAGGAGAAGGCGCGGATCGCCGACCTGATCGGCGGCTTCCGCTTCACCACCAAGTTCGGCCGCAACCTGTCGCGGTTCGTGCGGCACGGCATCGGCGTGCACCACGCCGGGATGCTGCCCAAGTACCGGCGGCTGGTGGAGCGGCTCGCGCAGGCCGGCCTGCTGAAGGTCATCTGCGGCACCGACACCCTCGGCGTCGGCGTCAACGTGCCGATCCGGACCGTGGTGTTCACCGCGCTCAGCAAGTACGACGGGCACCGGGTGCGGCGGCTGCGGGCCCGGGAGTTCCACCAGATCGCCGGCCGGGCCGGGCGCGCGGGCTTCGACACCGTCGGGTACGTCGTCGCGCAGGCCCCCGAGCACGTGGTGGAGAACGAGAAGGCCCTGGCCAAGGCCGGCGACGACCCCAAGAAGCGGCGCAAGGTCCAGCGCAAGAAGGCCCCCGAGGGGTTCGTCGGCTGGGACGAGGAGACCTTCGTCAAGCTGCAGAGCGCCGAGCCGGAGATGCTGCGCTCGCGCTTCCAGGTCAGCCACGCGATGCTGCTGTCGGTCATCGCCCGGCCCGGCAACGCCTTCCAGGCGATGCGGCGGCTGCTCACCGACAACCACGAGGACCGCGCGGCGCAGCGCCGGCACATCTCCCGTGCCATCGCCATCTACCGGTCGCTGCTGGCCGGCGGCGTGGTGGAGACGCTGCCCGAGCCCGACGAGCAGGGCCGGTACGCGCGCATCACCGTGGACCTGCAGGAGGACTTCGCGCTGAACCAGCCGCTGTCCACCTTCGCCCTCGCCACCTTCGAGATCCTGGACCCCGGCTCGCCGAGCTACGCGCTGGACGTCCTGTCGGTGATCGAGGCGACGCTGGACGACCCGCGCCAGATCCTGGCCGCGCAGGAGAACAAGGCGCGCGGGATCGCGGTGCAGGAGATGAAGTCCGAGGGCATCGAGTACGAGGAGCGGATGGAGCTCCTGCAGGACGTCACCTACCCGCGGCCGCTGGAGGAGGAGCTCGGCGCGGCCTACGAGATCTACCGGGCCGGGCACCCGTGGGTCGGCGACCACCCGCTCAGCCCGAAGTCGGTGGTGCGCGACATGTACGAGCGGGCGATGACGTTCGTGGAGTACATCGGCTACTACGAGCTGGCCCGCGCCGAGGGGCTGGTGCTGCGCTACCTGTCGGGCGCCTACAAGGCGCTGCAGCAGACCGTGCCCGAGTCGATCAAGAACGACGACCTGATCGACCTGATCGAGTGGCTCGGCGAGCTGGTCCGCCAGGTCGACTCCAGCCTGCTGGACGAGTGGGAGCAGCTGGCCAACCCGTCCGCCGACCCCGCCGAGGCGATCGAGGAGCGGGTCACCCGGGTCACCGCCAACGCCCGCGCGTTCCGGGTGCTGGTGCGCAACGCGCTGTTCCGCCGGGTCGAGCTGGCCGCGCTGGAGCACTACCGCGAGCTGGCCGAGCTGGACCCCGAGTTCGGCGAGGCGGGCTGGCGCGCGGCGATGGACGCCTACTACGACGAGCACGACGAGCTGCTCACCGGCCCCGACGCGCGCGGCCCGAAGCTGCTGCAGATCGAGGAGGTCCCCGCGGACGGCCTGTGGCGGGTCCGGCAGGTCTTCGACGACCCGGCGGGCGACCACGACTGGGGGATCAGCGCCGAGGTCGACCTGGCCGGCTCGGACCAGGCGGGCGAGGCCGTCGTCCGCGTGCTGGCCGTCGACCGCCTCTGACACCCGTCCGGGAACCCCGCCGCGGCGGGGTGCCTTGACGAATGAGTGAGTACTCACTCATTATGGAGGGCATGACAGAGCGCCGATTCCGGTTCGGGACCATGGCGGCCGGCGGCCGCGACGCCGCCGCGTGGACGGCGGCCGCCCGCCGGGCGGAGGACCTCGGCTTCGCCACGCTGCTGACGGCCGACACCCTCGCCACGCCCGCCCCGCTGCCCGCCCTCGCCGCCGCCGCGGCGGCCACGTCCACCCTGCGCGTCGGGTCGTTCGTCCTCTCGGTGGCGAACCGCCCGGTCGCGCAGATCGCCTGGGAGGCCGCGTCGCTGGCGTTCCTCACCGGCGACCGCTTCGAGCTCGGCCTCGGCGCGGGACGGCCCGGGGGAGAGGCCGACGCGGCCCGCCTCGGCGTCCCCTACGGTACGCCCGCCGAGCGGATCGACCGCCTCGCCCGGGTGCTGGACGCCGTGGCCGCCCCGCCCGAGGGCGTGTTCGGCGGGACGGGCCGGCCGCCCCGCGTGCTGATGGCCGCGTCCCGGCCCCGGCTGCTGCGGCTGGCCGGGGAGCGGGCGGACACGGTCGCGTTCGGGGTCTCGCCGCTGGCCGGCGAGGACGACCTCGCCGGCCTGGTGGGCGTGGTCCGCGACGCCGCCGGCGACCGGTTCGACCGGGTGGAGTTGTGCAGCAGCGTGCACGTGGTCGGCGACGAGATCCCCGGCTGGTTGTCGGCGCGGCTCGGGATGAGCGCGGCCGAGATGGCCGCCGCCGGCTCTGCAGCGCTGCTGACCGGGACGCCGCAGCGGATGGCCGACGTCCTCCGCCGCCGCCGCGACGAGCTCGGCATCTCCTACGTGACCGTGCCCGAGACGTTCGCCGAGGCGTTCGCCCCGGTCGTCGAGCTGCTCGCCGGGAACTGACGGCGGTTCAGGCCACGCGGGCCAGCACGCGCCGCTCGACGTCCTCGCGCAGCGCGTCGAGGTCCACGCCGGCCTCGGCCAGCGCCCGCGCGGCCGGGAGGCGCCCGTCCTGGAGGAGGCCGAGCAGGATGTGGCCGTCGGCGATGTGCTTCTGGCCGAGCCGGAGCGCCTGCCGCAGGGCGAGCTCCAGGCTCTTCTTGGCGTCGGGGCCGAACGGGACGCGCCCGGAGCGGAAACGGCCGGGCGGCGCGTCGAGCGCCCCCGTGCCGAAGCTGTCCTCGGTCGCCTCCCGCACGGCCGCCAGGTCGATGCCGATGCTGCGCAGCGCCTCGGCGTCCAGGGACCGCTCGGCCAGGTGCGCGACGCGGGGGCGCAGGTTCTCGGCCGTGACGCCCCGCTCGCGCAGGGCGAGCGCCGCCGGCCCCTGCCCCGCGATGACGCCGAGCAGGACGTGCTCGGACCCGATCCGCTCGGCGCGCAGGCCGAGCGCCTCGTCCCGGGCCCGCTCCACCACGGAGCGGGCCTCGTCGGTGAACCGTTCGAACATCAGGACTCCTTCTTCAGCAGTCGCCGGCCGCCGCCGTGCTTCTTGTGGACGGCCTGCCGGCTGACGCCGAGGCAGACCGCGATCTCCTGCCAGGACCAGCCCTGCCCGCGCGCGCTGTCGACCTGGAGGGCCTCCAGGCGCTCGGTCAGCTCGCGCAGCGCGCGGACGGCCCGCAGGCCGACCGCCGGGTCCCGGCTGCTCGCCTCCTGGGCGAGCGTCACTCCATCGCTCATGACGTCAACCTAGGTTGACGCGGCGGCCAAGTCAACCCAGGTTGACGAACGGGTTTCCGGGGGTGCCGCTCAGGCGGGGGTGACCAGGGTGGCCAGCAGGTCGTCCAGGCTGATCAGCCCGGCCCGGCGGCCGTCCGCGCCGGTCACCACGCCGAGGCTGCTGTGCGCGGCGCGCAGCTGCGTCACCGCCGCGCCGACGGGGGAGTCCAGCGGCACCGCCGGCACCGGGTGGGCGAGCTCGCCCGCGGCGGTGTCCCGGCCGCGGGCCCGCGCCAGGTAGGCGTCGCGGACGTGCACCATGCGGTCGCGGCCGTCGGCGTCCGGGCCGTCCACCATGATCCGGGTCCGGCCGGTGCGCACGGCGGTGTCGATGACCTGCTGCGGCGTCGCGGCCGCCGGCACCGACACGATGTCGGCGACCGGGATCACCAGGTCGGCCAGCGGCGCCCGCGGCGCCTCCAGCGCGGCGGTCAAGATGATCAGGTCCGCCTCGGCGATCAGCCCGAGCCGGCGCGACTCGACCGCCAGGCTGTGCAGCTGCTCGGGGGTGCGCGACACCTCCACCGCGTCGCGCGGGCGCACCCCGATCAGGCGCAGCAGCAGGTTGGTGACCGAGTTCAGCGCCGCCAGCACCGGCCGGACGATCTTGGCGAAGGCGCGGAACGGCGGCGCCAGGATCGTCGCCGAGCGCTCGGGGGCCACGATCGCCCACGACTTCGGCGCCATCTCGCCGAGCACCATGTGCAGGAACGTCACCAGCGCGAGCGCCAGCACGAACGCCACCGCGTGCGCGGCGGCCTCCGGCAGCCCGAGCGCGTGCAGCGGCGGCGTCAGCGTCCCGGCGAACACCGGCTCGGAGACCAGGCCGAGGCCGAGCGAGCACATGGTGATGCCGAGCTGCGCGCCGGCCAGCATCAGCGACAGCTCCCGGATGCCGGCCACCGCCTGCGCGGCGCCGCGCGAGCCGCCGGCCGCGGCCCGCTCCAGCCGCGGCCGCTTGGCCGCGACCAGCGCGAACTCGGCCGCGACGAAGAAGCCGTTGCCCGCGAGCAGCAGCAGCGTGAGGGGCGCGCCCACCGACAGGTCCATCAGTCCCCGGCCTTCCCCTCGTCCTCGCCGGCCACCGCGTCCGCGCGGATCCGGATCAGCTCCGGGACGTGCCGGTGCACCGTCAGCACCTCCACGACCGCGCGGCGCGGCGGCTCGTCCATCCGGGTCGGCTCGAGGTCGACCGCGACCACGTCGCCGGGCTCGGCGACCCGGCCGAGCCGCTGCAGCAGCAGCCCCGCCACCGTCTCGTAGTCGCCCTCGGGCAGCGCGATGCCGGTCTCGTGCGCGACCTCGTCCATGCGCAGCCCGGCGTCGGTGGTCCACCACGCGCCGCTGCGGATCGCCAGGTCCTCGTCGGCCTCGTTCTCGTCGGTGATCTCCCCGACCAGCTCCTCGGCGACGTCCTCCCAGGTGACCAGGCCGGCGAAGCCGCCGTACTCGTCCACCACGCAGGCGAGGGCGGCGCCGCCCGCCTGCAGCTGCGCCACCACGTCCGGCAGCGGCAGCATGGCCGGCAGCATCAGCGGCGGCCGGGCGATGTCGCCGATCGGGGTGCGCGCCGCCTGCTCGGGGCTGAGCACGATGAGCTCCTCCAGCCCGACGGTGCCGAGCACGTCGTCGACGCCGGCGCCGATCACCGGGTAGCGGGTGTGGCCGCTGGCGGTGATGACCTCCTCCATGGTGTCGGCGGTCGCGGTCGCGGCGACCGTCACCACGTCCACCCGGGGCACCATGACCTCCTCGGCGGTGCGCTCGGAGAACATCAGCGCCCGCTCCAGCAGGTCGGCGTGCCCGTCCTGCAGCTCCTCACCCGACTCGCCGATGATGTGGCCGAGCTCCTCCAGCGTCGCGCCGTGGTGCAGCTCCTCCACCGGCTCGATGCCGGCGGCGCGCAGCAGCCGGTTGGCGGCGGCGTCGAACATCCGGATGAGCGGCGAGGCCAGCGCCAGGTAGACCAGGGTGGAGCGGGCGAGCGCGCGGGCGAGCCGCTCGGCCCGCGCGAGGGCCAGGTTCTTGGGGAACAGCTCGCCGAGCACCATCTGCACGACCGTGGCGATGGCGAAGCCGGCCGCGACCGCGACGCCGTTCACCGCGCCGCCCGGCATCCCCGCGGCGCGCAGCAGCGGCGCCAGCAGGTCGGCGAGCGCGGGCTTGGCGATGAAGCCGACGACCAGCGCGGTCACGGTGATGCCGAGCTGGGCGCCCGACAGCATGAACGACAGGCGTCCCATCACCCGCACCGCGCGCTCGGCCGACCGGTCGCCGTGCCGGGCCTGTTCGGCGAGGGCGATCCGGTCCGCGGTGACGTAGGCGAACTCCTGCGCCACGAAGTAGCCGGTCGCGGCGGTCAGTACCAGGACCGCCAGCAGGCCGAGCGCTGCGTTCACGATTCTCCTCCCGCGCGGCCGGTCCGCACGTGGGCGTCGCCGGGGTTCATCCCCGCTGAAGATCCTTCATACCCCGGACGGGCCGAAGCGCGCGCGACCGGGGCGGCGCCATCGCCGGCGCCGGGTCCACCCGGGCCGCAGCGGACGCCCGGCGGACGGACCGGCTGAATGCAGGCGGCTCCTGGAGTGGACCGGTCCCTCGTGATAGGCACGAGGCGTGGGGTGAATCGCCTTACCCGGTGGGAGAGTCCATGACCGACGCCAGCCGTCCCCGGCCCGTCCTCGACCCCGCCCTGCCCGACCGCGACCGGGCGCTGCTCACCGCCGCCCCCGAGCGCCTGGCCCCCGCGAGCCGGCCCGCCCCGCCGCCCCCGCGCCCGGGGATCGGCACCATCGCGGCGCGCCTGGTGTGGATCCCGCTGTTCGCGCTGTTCTACGGCGTGCTGCCCGGCGGCTGGTTCCACCTGTTCTTCCTGGCCTCCCTCGACGAGGACGACCTGGTGGGCGGCGTGCTGCGGTGGGGGCGGCTGCCGCTGACCGCGATGATGCTCACCCCGGCGGTGCAGGTCGTGCTGCTGATGCTCGGGCAGGGCGAGGCCGCCGCCGCGCTCGCCGCCGTCAGCTTCACCGGCTGGGCCGCCGGCGCGCTGCAGCACGTCCGCGAGCCCGCCGCCGCCCGCGCCGCCCGCGAGCTGCACGGCCGCTACCTGCTGCCCGCCGACTTCGACCGGCCCGCCGCCCGGCTGCTGGCCCGCGCCCAGCGCGCCGTCGACGCCGTCCTCGGCTCCGAGGCCCACCGCGCCGGGCTGCTCGACGACGTCGGCAACAACGTGGAGCTGCCCCGGCAGGAATGGGCGATAGCGCGCGCGCTGGCCGAGCACACCCGGCTGCGCCGCGAGTACCGCGCCCAGGAACCCCAGCGGCTGAGCCCCGCCGTCCGCGCCCTGCTGGAACCCCAGCGCAGCGCGCTGGAGCTGTCGGTCCGCTCGGTCACCGAGCGCGTCGAGGCGCTGGAGGACTACGCCCGCCGCGTGAAGGAGGCCGGCGACGCCTACCACGAGTGGCAGGTCCTGCAGCGGCTGCCCGAGCAGAACGCCCGCTACCGGGACCTGCTGGCCGAGACGGTCCGCGACGACCTGGCCCGCGAGCAGATCGAGCGGCTGACCGCCGACGCCCGCCACGCCGAGTCGGCCCTGCGCGACAGCATCGCCACCGCCCTGCGCGCGGGCCGCGAGGTCTCCGGCGGGTAGGGCGGACCGCTCAGAACAGGGCCGGCGGTTCGGCCGGGACGGGCTCGGGCAGCGGCTCGACCCTGGGCAGGACGGCCCGCACGTCGTCGTGGAAGCGGCGCGCCAGCGGCAGCGCCTCGGCGTTGTCGGGCGTGTGCACGAACACCGTCGGCGAGCGGCCCTCGCGCAGCCACGCGGCGACGGTGTCCACCCAGAACCGCCATCCTTCGACGGTGCGGTCCACGTCGTCGCGCCCGAGGTAGCGGACGACCGGCCGGTCGGTGAGGGCCCGCGACCGGCGCGGCACCCGCGGCTTCTTCAGCCACGCGTCGCGCTCGGCGTCGCTGGTCGGGAGGCTCTGGAACAGCGTGACGGTGTCGAACGGGATCCACTCCGCGCCGGCGCCGGCGAGCACCTGCTCCAGCAGCCGTGCGGCGCGCGCGTCCTCGAAGAACGCCCGGTGCCGGACCTCCACGCCGTACCGGTACGAGCCCGGCAGGCGGCGCAGGAACGCCGCGAGGGCCCCGAGGTCCGCCGGTGCGAACGCCGCCGGCAGCTGTACCCAGAGCGTGTGGGCGCGCGGCCCGAGCGGCTCGATCGCGGCCAGGAACGCGCGCAGCTCCTCCTCGACGTCGCCGAGCCGCCGCTCGTGCGTGATCGTCTTCGGCAGCTTGGGGATGAACCGGAAGCCGGGATCGGTCTGCCCGGCCCAGGTCTCCACCGTGTCGCGCGTCGGCGTCGCGTAGAACGTCGTGTTGCCCTCGACCGCGTTGCACCAGGACGCGTACGCTCGCAGCCGCTCCTTGGGCGGGAGCGGGTGCGGCAGGAAACGCCCCTGCCAGGGCGCGAGCGTCCACATCGCGCATCCCACATGAAGCCGCATGTCCCCGACGCTACCGAAACCCCGGACCGGACCGGACACCGATGAGTTTCCGCGCGCCCGGCCGTCCGCATCCAGGACGACGAAGACCGACCGAACGGAGACGGCCCATGAGCAGGATGCTGTACTCGGCCACCATGTCACTGGACGGGTTCATCGCCGGCCCGGGCGGCGACATGTCCTGGCTGACCCCGTACCTGGGGCCCGACCCCGCCGTGGACGGGCTGATCGGTGAGATCGGCGCGCTGCTCATCGGCAACCGCAGCCTGCGCGGCGACGACCCGCACCGGGGCGATCCCGACAAGGAGGGCAAGGCGTTCGGCGGCGGCTGGGAGGGGCCGCAGTTCGTGCTGACCCACCGCACCCCCGACGAACCCGTCCCGGGCGTCACCTTCGTCAACGACCTGGACGAGGCGGTCAAGGCGTCCAAGGAGGCCGCGGGCGGCAGGTACGTCAACATCATCGGCGCCGACGTCGCCCGGCAGTGCATCGGGGCCGGGGTGCTCGACGAGGTCTTCGTGTGCGTCGCGCCGGTCATGCTCGGCGACGGCGTCCGCCTGTTCGACGAGCCCGGCGGGAGCACCGTCAGGCTCGAACGCGTCGCCCTGTCGGAGACGCCGCACGCGACCGCCCTGCGGCTGCGCGTCGTGCGCTGACGCTCACCGGCCCGGCGCCTCCTCCGCGCCGAGCAGCGCGGCGAGCTCGCCGCGCCCGGCCACGCCCAGCTTGGGATAGGCCTTGTACAGGTGGTAGCCGACCGTGCGGGCGCTGAGGAACAGCTGACCGGCGATGTCGCGGTTGGACAGGCCCTGCGCGGCGAGCCGGACCACCTGGAGCTCCTGCGGGGTGAGCCGGTCGAGCCGGGACCGGCCGGGCGCCGCCGGGCCGGGGGCGCCGGTGGCCCGCAGCTCGGCGGCGGCGCGCTCGGCCCACGGCCGGGCGCCGAGCCGCTCGAAGGTCTCCAGGGCGGGCCGGAGCCGGGCGCGGGCGTCGGCCTTGCGCTGGGCCCGGCGCAGCCATTCGCCGTACAGCAGGTCGGTGCGGGCGCGCTCGAAGGGGCGGCCGCCCTTCAGGTGCAGCCGGACGGCCTCGGCGTAGTGCTCCTCGGCCGTCCCGCCGGTGGCGAGCAGGGCGGCGCAGCGGTGCGCGACGGCCTCGGCCCAGGGCTGCCCCGCCACGGCCGCCCAGTCGCGGAAGCGTCCGAGCGGCCGGGCGGCGCGATCGGGGCGGCCGGTCCTGACCGCGGCCTCGACCTGGTCGGGGGCGAAGTAGGTGACGGCGTAGTGCGCGGTCAGGGGGCCCGCGGCGGCGGTCTCCAGCCGCGCCAGGGCCTGCTCGTACCGGCCGAGGCCGACGTCGAGCAGGCCGAGGGCCATGGTGCCCCAGGCGGCGGTGCGGACGGCGTGCCGGTCCAGCGCCGGGCCGATCGCCGCCTCGGCCAGCCCCCGGCACCGCGCCTCGTCGCCGGTGAGGGCGGCGGCCCAGGCGAGGACGCAGCGCAGATGGTCCATCCGGTGGGCCTGCCCGGTGCTGTCGGCGAGCACCAGGCCCTCCTCGGCGTGGACGTGGGCGTCGCGGACCCGGCCGCCGAAGAACTCGGCGAGGGCCAGGTGCTCCAGGGCGATCGGCAGCCAGCCGATCAGCGACCGCTCGCGGGCGTCGGCCACCAGCGCCAGGAACATCTCGCGCGCCGCGTCGTCGTCGCCGGTGATCAGGCCCATCGCGCCGGCGATCAGCCGCTCGCCGACGCCGAGCGCGGGGCGCGGCGGGCCGAGGGCGAACGCGGTCATCGCCCGCATCGCGGGGACGGCGCGGGCCGCGTCGCCGGTCATCAGCCGGGCGAGGCCCGCCAGCCCGGTGGCGAACGGCGACGCGCCCGCCGCGGCGAGCAGCCGGTCGGCGGCCTGCCCGGCGAGATCCGCGTCGCCGCTGAAGTAGCCGTTGCGGACGGCCTCGGCCAGCATCGGCACCACCGCCGGGCCGGACGCCTCGGCCGCGCCGTCCAGCAGCAGCCGGGCCGCCGTGCGCGGTGAGCCGAACTCGAACTCCACCGCCGCCCGCACCTGGGTGAGCCGGGCCCGCAGCGGCGCGTCCGCCGGGCCGGCCGACGCGCGGCGCGCGATGGCGGAGGCCCGGTGCAGGTCGCCGGCGGCGACGGCGGCCTCGGCGGCGCCGGCCAGCCGCCGGGCCCGCTCTCCCGGATCGGGGGTCAGCTCGGCGGCCCGCTCCAGCGCCGCCGCCTGCGCGGCGTGCCCGGTCCGGGTGGCGGCCCGGCGGGCGGTGGCCTCCAGCGCCGCCGCGACGGCCTCGTCCGGGCCGGTCGCGGCGGCGGCCCGGTGCCAGGCCGCCCGGTCCCCGGCGTCCGGCAGGCCCGACCCGGCCAGTGCCTCGGCCAGCGCCCGGTGCGCGGCGAGCCGCCGGGTGAGCGGCGCGCCCTGCAGCACCGCGGCGCGGGCCAGCGGATGCTTGAAGGACACCGCCGCGTCGCCCACCACGAGCAGCCCCGGCCGCTCGGCCTCCTCCAGCTCGGCCGGCCCCGCCCCCAGGAGGGCCGCGGCGGCGAGGACGGTGGACAGGTCGCCGGTCTCCTCCACGGCGGCGACCAGGAGCAGCGCGGCGGCCGGCTCGCCCAGCCGGGCCGCCTGCGCGCCGAACGCGGTGCGGACCCGCTCGGTCAGCGGCAGCGGCCCGAGGTTGTAGGAGAGCGGCAGCAGCTCGCCGGCCCGCTGCTCGGCGGACAGCGCCAGCGGCAGCTCGATGAGCGCCAGCGGGTTGCCCTCGGTCTCGGCCAGGATGCGGGCCCGGACGCGCGGTGCCAGGCCGGGCGTCCGCTCGTCCAGCAGCGCCGCGGCGGCCGGGGCGTCCAGGCCGTCCAGCCGGTGCGCGGGCAGGCCGGCGAGACCGGCGGGGCCGTGCGGGCCGCCGGCGTCACGGACGCCGAACAGCAGCAGCACGCCCTCGCGGTTCAGCCGGCGCGCCGCGAAGCCGAGCGCCTCGGCCGAGGACCGGTCGAACCACTGGGCGTCGTCGACCAGGCAGAGCAGCGGGCCGTCCTCGGCCAGCTCGGCGAGCAGCGACAGGACGGCCAGGCCGACCAGGAAGCGGTCGCCGGCCGCCGCGGCCGTCAGGCCGAAGGCGCCGCGCAGCGCCTCGGCCTGCGGCGCGGGCAGCCGGTCGATCCGGTCCAGGACGGGGGAGAGCAGCAGGTGCAGCCCGGCGAAGGGCAGCTCGGCCTCGAACTCCACGCCCTCGGCGCGGACCACCTGGAACCCCGCCGCGGCCTCCGCCGCGTGGCCGAGCAGCGCGGACTTGCCGATCCCGGCCGGGCCGCGCAGCACCAGCGCGCCGCTCCGGCCGTCCCGGGCGGCGGCCAGCATCCGGTCGATGAGGGCCCGCTCGGCCGCCCGCCCATGAAGCATGCGGCCAAACGTACCTAAGCCGGGCGATCTTGGCGGCGTACGGCCCGGTCACGTGACCGATTCCCCGCGCGCCGCCCGCTTCTAGCGTCGGGACCACTCACGGAAGGAGCCCGACATGATCCCGACCTACTCCCTGGCCGAACGGGACCGGCGCTGGGCGCTGGCGCGCGAGCTGATGGACGCCGAGGGCGTCGAGGCGCTCGTGGTGTACGGCGAGCACGAGTCGAGCGGCCCGGCGCCGTTCGCCCCCGACGTCTACTTCACCAACGAGCGCCCCGGCTCGATCGTGGTGTTCCCGCGCGACGCCGACCCCGTCTCGCTGGTCTGGTCGCCGATGCACGTCGCCGACCACATCGAGGCGCGGCGGCGCGGCGAGGCGTGCTGGACCGAGCCGCGCAACATGCGCGTCGCCAAGCACGCGCCCGGCGTGGTGCAGGTGCTGAAGGAGCACGGCCTGGAGCGCGCGGCGATCGGCGTCATCGGCCTGGAGCCCTACCCGCCGTTCCACTTCAACCCGATCATGCCCTACGGGCTGTGGACGACCGTGCTGGAGCAGCTCCCGCAGGCCACCTTCAAGCCCGTCTGGCTGAGCTTCCTGCTGCGCACCCTCGTCCAGTCCGAGGAGGAGTTGGCCGTGCTCGCCCACACCGCGGGCATCGGCGAGGCGATGGCGCAGGCGATGCTGGAGGCGGCCCGGCCCGGCGTCACCGAGGCCGACGTCTACGCCGCCGGGATGGCCGCCGGGTTCCGGCTCGGCGCCGCCGCGCCCGGCATGCTCATCCAGTCCGGCCCCGGCTTCGCGTGCTGGGGGCCGCCGGCGTGGTCCTACCGGCCGCAGGCGCCCCGCGTCATCGACGACGGCGACGTCATCATGGCCGAGGTCTTCTGCTCCTACGGGATGCGCGAGTCCCAGCACCAGGTCGCGATCGCGGTCGGCGAGCCGCACCCGGGCGTGGCGCAGGCCGCCAAGGTCGCGCGCGCCTCCTACGAGGCGGGCCTGGCCACGCTGCGGCCCGGCGCGACCTTCGGCCAGGTCGCCGAGGCGATGAGGCGGCCGCTGGAGGAGGCCGGCGGCTGGAACGTGCACCCGCTGGTGCACGGCCTCGACCCGTACGGGACCGTCTGCGGCTTCGGCGGCGGCCTGCGCGAGCTGCCGGAGGCGGCGGAGTACGGCCTGATCATCGAGGTCCCCACCATCGGCAGCGACCTGCCGCTCGCCCCCGGGATGGCCTTCGCCTTCGAGCCCAACTGCGTGCTGGACGGCCGCATGGCCAACCTCGGCGGCACGGTCGTCGTCGGTGAGGACGGCGCCGTCGAGCTCAACAGCCTCACCACCGATCTGCTGCGCAGCGGCGGCTGATCCCCGCCCCGCCGAAAAAGGCAGGCAAATTTCTAGAAATTCCACCCCTAATAGCGCCGAAAACGGCGCTATTAGGGTTTTTGCCGTCCGTCGGGCGGAATGGTCTTTCAGACGTTCCGGGTAGTGGCATCCGACGAGCAGAATGAGGTTCCACAATGGCCGACACGTCTTCCCGCACCCCGTCCGCCGCGCACGGACGCCCCGCCTCCGGCTGGCTGACGTTCGCCGGGCTGGTCGCCCTGGTCCTCGGCGGGTTCAACGTCATCGACGGCCTGGTGGCGCTGTTCCAGCCCGAGTACTACCTCGTCACCGAGGACAAGGTGCTGCTGTTCGACTTCACCGCCTGGGGCTGGATCTGGCTCATCATCGGCATCCTGCAACTGGCCGTCGGCGCGGGCATCATCACCGGGCAGACATGGGCGCGCGCCGTCGGCGTCGCCATGGCGATCCTGGCCGCCCTCGGGCAGCTGGTCTTCTTCAAGGCCTACCCGCTGTGGTCGGTGATGGTCATCGGGCTGTGCGTCCTGCTGATGTACGCGCTGACCCATCCGTCGCGCCACTCGACCGCGGCCTGACCGCCCGGCCCCTGGCGCCGCCGGGCCAAGGTGTTAAGGTAAGCCTTACCTACCTTTGATCTTGGTGCCGATCAGCCGCTGGGGGATCCGTGACGACCGCAGCCGCCGCCTGCCGGACGGCCGCCGCTCCGGCGGGACCGGTCCGCGCCGACGTCCTGCGCGCGACCTACGCACGGCTGGGCGAGGCGCTCGGCTCCCTCGTGCGCCTGGAACCGGGGCCGCACGCGGGCGACGGCCCGATCACCGGCGAGCGGCTCGTCCGGGACGCCGCCCTGCGCGAACGGCTCGTCGACGAGACGATCCGGCGCATGGCGGACGCCCACGGCGTGACGCCCCGGCGCGACGTGGCCGCCACGGACGTGCTGCACCGCTACTCCTTCTTCGCCACGGCGGCCATGAGCGGCCCCTGGTTCCTGGAGCGGCGGGTGCCGTGGCTCGGCCTCCGCGAGATCGGCTACGACGAGGCGGCGTTCTCGCTGAGCGTCGCCCCGTCCCGCATCGCCTGCCTGCCGGACGACCCCGCCGCGGGCCTGCCGGGCATGCGCGCCGTGGCGGACGAGGAGCGGCTGCGGCAGGAGCTGCGGAACGCGGTGGCCCAGCACATCGGTCCGGTGCTCGAAGCGTTCCGCCCGCTGCTGCGCCGGGGCCCCCGGGTCCTGTGGGGCTCGGCCACCGACGAGCTGGCCGAGGGGATCTGGTACGTGGGGCGGGTCGTCGGCGAGGAGGGCCGGGCGGTGCGGGCGGCCGAGGAGCTCCTGCCGGGCGGCACCCCGCCCTTCGCGGGCTCGGCCGGCTTCCGGCCCTGTGCGGGCCCGGACGGGGAGGCCGCGCGCACCCGGATCAACTGCTGCCTCTGGTACACCGTCACGCCGCAGGACCTGTGCGGGACCTGCCCGCGCCGTGCGCGGTCGTAGCGGCGGCCCCATGACGGACGTCCGCGGCAACGGCGAAGGCCGGGCGCGCCCCCTTCGGGGCACGCCCGGCCTTCACCGGTGCGCCGGCCGCCTAGGCGCGGGCGGCGTCGACCCCGTAGGTCTTGGCGACGTCGTCGAGGACGATGTTCGCGCCGTAGAGGCCCACGGCGATCATCCAGGTGATGTCGTCGACCTCGTGGACCTGGCCCTTCAGCTGCTTCCACAGCGGGTTGGCCTGGTACTTCTCCTTGCTCTTGCGCGAGGCGCCCTGCGGGTCGGGGAAGGCGGTGACGAAGATGTCGTCGGCGTCGACCTTCTTGATCTGCTCCTCGGAGATGTCGGCGTTGAAGCCGGTGCCCTTGGCGTCGGCGGGCTTGTCGAAGCCGAGGTCCTTCACGATGACGCCGATGTAGGTGTCCTCCTTGTACAGGCGCGTCGGCCCGTCCACGAAGCGCACGACCGAGACCGCGGGGTTGGACCCCTTCTTCTTGCGGACCGCGTCGCCGACGGCCTTGGCGCGCTTGTCGTAGGCGGCGATCTTCTCGTCGGCGAGCTTCTCCTTGCCGAGCGCCTTGCCGACGAGCTTGAGGTTGTCCTTCCAGGTCGCGCCGGTGTCCGCGGTGAAGACGGTGGGCGCGATGGCCGAGAGCTGCTGGTAGAGCTTCTCGTGCCGGACCTTGGCCGACAGGATCAGGTCGGGCTTGAGCAGCTTGATCTTCTCCAGGCTCGGCTCGTCGAGCATGCCGACCGGCTTGGCGTCGCCCCCGTAGGCGGCGGCGTCGGCGCCGAAGTAGGGCGGCAGCTTCTCGTCCGGCGCGGCGAACGTGGTGTAGCCGACGACCTTGGACTGCAGGGCCAGCGTGGCGTCGACGAAGGTCATGTCCAGCGCCACCACCCGCTTCGGCTCGGCCTTCAGCTCCGTCCGCCCCATGGCGTGGTCGATGGTGCGGGGGAACGCGGCACCGGCCGCGGCCGGTGCCGCGCCGTCCTTGCCGGCGGAGTCGGAGCCACCGCAGCCGACGGCGGCGGCGAGCAGCCCCGCGGCGACGGCGACGGTGCCGGCAGTGCGGCTGAAACCGGTGCGGCTGAAACGGCTGAGCCGGCGGGCTCTCATAACGGGGGGTCCCTTCGTCGTTCCCAACGTGCAAGCTAAGGATAGGCTAACCTAAATTCCAGAGATCACCGTGGAGGAGATCGTGACCAAAGCGCTACCTGCGCCTTCGCGGAAAAGGGGGCAGGTCCCGCGGGTCGCGCCCGAGCGGGGGAGGAGACGGCGGGCCTGGACCGCCGCGCTGGCCGGCGCGCTGCTCCTCGCCGTCCTGCTCAGCATCGCGCTGGGCGCCGAGCCGCTCGGCCCCGGGGAGATCTGGCACGGGCTGTGGCACGCCTCGGGCACCGAGGGCGACGTCATCGTGCGGTCGCTGCGGCTGCCGCGCACCGTGACGGCGCTCGTCGCCGGCCTCGCGCTCGGCGCCGCCGGCGCCCTGATGCAGGGCCACACCCGCAACCCCATCGCCGACCCGGTGGTGCTCGGTATCAGCGCCGGCGCGGGCGTGGGCGTGGTGGCCTCGCTCTTCCTCCTGGACTTCACCGGCCTGTACGGATACGTCTGGTTCGGGCTGCTCGGTGCCGCGCTCGCCGGCGCCGGGGTGTACGCGATCGGCGCGCTCGCGCGCGGCGGCGCCACCCCGGTCACCCTCGCGCTGGCCGGCGCCGCCGCGCACGCCCTGTTCACGGCGATCACCGCCGGCCTGGTGCTGTTCGACCGGCAGGCCCTGGACACCTACCGCTTCTGGACGGTCGGCTCGGTCAGCGGCCGTCCCCTGGACCTCACGCTCCAGGCGCTGCCGCTCATCGCGGCCGGCCTGGCGCTCGCCGCGCTGAACACCCCCGGCCTGAACGCGCTGTCGCTCGGCGAGGACGTGGCCCGCGCGCTCGGCGTGCGGATCGGGCTGAACCGGGCGCTCGGCATGGCCGCCGTCACGCTGCTGACCGGCACGGCGGTGGCGGTGTGCGGGCCCATCGGCTTCGTCGGCCTGGTCGGCACGCACGTCGCCCGGCACCTGTCCGGGCCCGACTACCGCTGGATCGTGGCCCAGGCGGCGCTGATCGGCGCGAGCCTCATGCTCGCCGCCGACACCCTCGGGCGGCTGGTCGCCCGGCCGGGCGAGCTGCAGGTCGGCATCATGCTGGCGCTCATCGGCGCGCCGGTGTTCGTCCACCTGGTGCGCCGCCGGGAAGGGGTGCGGATATGACCACGACCTCCCTCCGGAGGAGGGCCCTGCGCGCCGGCCCGGTGTCCGCGCCGTGGCGGCCGCGCACGCTGCTCGTCCCGCTGGTCGCGCTCGGCGTGCTGTTCCTCGGGGTGCTCGTCGGCTGCGGACGCGGCGACATCGCCATCCCGATCGGCCAGGTCGCCCAGGCCCTGCTCGGCGGCGGCGACGAGACCGCCCGGTCGGTGGTGCTGGAGCTGCGCCTGCCCCGCTCGGCGACCGGCGCCCTGGCCGGCGCCGCGCTGGCGCTGGCGGGAGCGGTCGTCCAGGGGCTGGCGCGCAACCCGCTGGCCAGCCCCGACATCCTCGGCATCACGGCGGGCTCGGGCGTCGGCGCGGTGACCGTCATCGTCTTCGGCGGTGCCTACGGCGGCGTCGGCGGTTCGCTGTCGAGCGTCGGCGTCCCCGCCGCCGCGGCGGGCGGCGGCCTCCTGGCCGCCGTGGCCGTCTACCTGCTGGCCGTGCGGCGCGGCCTGTCGGGCTACCGGGTGCTGCTCGTCGGGGTGGGCGTCAACGCCGTCCTCACCAGCGTGCTGTCGTGGCTGCTGCTGAAGGCCGACATCGTCGACGCCGGGCGCGCGCTGCTGTGGCTGAACGGCAGCCTCAACGGCGCGTCCTGGGAGACCGCGCAGCCGCCGCTGTGGGCGCTGGTGGTGCTGATGCCCGTGGCGCTGGCGCTCGCGTTCCCGTTCGGCGCGCTGGTCTTCGACGACGACACCGCCCGCGGCCTCGGCGTCCGCATGACCGCGACCCGCGCGGCGCTGCTGTTCACCGCCGTCCTGCTGACCGCCGCGGCGACGGCCGCCGCCGGCCCGATCGCCTTCGTGGCGCTGGCCTGCCCGCAGCTGGCGATCCGGCTGGTGCGCTCGGGCGCGCCGCCGCTGCTCGCCTCCGCGCTGGTCGGCGCGGCCGTCACGGTCTGGGCCGACGTCCTCGGCCGCACCGCCTTCGGGAGCATCGAGCTGCCCGTCGGCATCCTCACCGCGGTGCTGGGCGCCCCGTACCTGCTGTACCTGCTCGTTCGAAGCGGAAGGGCCCGCACGTCATGACCGACACCATCGGCACCGAGCCCGCGAGCACCGCCCCGGCGGACGACGGGGCGCGCCTGCGCGCGGAGGGCCTGACGCTCGCCTACGGCGACCGGACCGTCGTGCACGACCTCGACCTGGACATCCCGGACCGGGCGGTCACCGTCATCATCGGCCCGAACGGCTGCGGCAAGTCCACGCTCCTGCGGGCGTTCGGGCGGCTGATGAAGCCCGCCGCCGGCCGCGTCCTGCTCGACGGGCGGCCCGTGCACCGCATCCCCACCCGCGAGGTCGCCGGGCGCGTCGGCCTCCTCCCGCAGTCGCCGGTGGCGCCGGAGGGCCTCAGCGTCGCCGACCTGGTGGCGCGCGGCCGGCACCCGCACCAGACCTGGTACCGGCGCTGGTCCTCCGGCGACGAGGCCGCCGTCGCCGAGGCCCTGAGCGCCACGGGCATGGGCGACCTGGCGGACCGGACGCTGGACGAGCTGTCGGGCGGCCAGCGGCAGCGCGCCTGGATCGCCATGGCCCTGGCGCAGGAGACCGAGCTGCTGCTGCTGGACGAGCCGACCAACCACCTGGACCTGGCGCACCAGATCGAGGTGCTCGACCTGGTCCGCGACCTGCACCTGACGATGGGCCGGACCGTCGTCATGGTCCTGCACGACCTGTCGCTCGCGGCCCGCTACGCCGACCGGCTGGTGGCCATGAAGGACGGCCGGGTGGCCGCGCAGGGCGCGCCGGCCGAGGTGCTGACCGACGCCCTGGTGGCGGAGGTGTTCGGGCTGCGCGCCCGGGTCCGGGTCGACGAGGAGACCGGCGTGCCGCTGGTGATCCCGCTGAGCCGCCACAGCGAGACGTAGCGCACAACGGGCGGCGAACGGGCTCGGGGAGAGGCATGATCAGCGGCTTCTTGATAGGTTAGCCTTACCTAAGTTCGAGGGGTGAGCGCTCACCCCCGGCCCGCTCCGCCCGTGACCGAAGGATCCCGCCATGCTGCGTGCGCGCCTCCTCGATCGACAAGCGCAACGTGAATCCGCCGCCCGCACCTACGCCCGGTCCATCCCGGTGGCGCCCGTCGCCGCCGCCGGCTCCCGGGTGACCGGGGCCGACGGGCGCACCTACCTCGACTGCCTCTCCGGCGCGGGCACCCTCGCCCTCGGCCACAACCACCCCGAGGTCGTCGCCGCCCTCCAGGACGCGCTCGGCTCGGGTGCCCCGCTGCACGCCCTCGACATGATCACGCCGCAGAAGGACGCCTTCAGCGGCGAACTGCTGAGCCGGCTGCCCGGCACGCTGCGCGGCGACGCCAAACTGCACTTCTGCAGCCCGGCCGGCACCGACGCCGTCGAGGCCGCGCTCAAGCTGGCCCGCGAGGCCACCGGCCGGCCGGGCGTGTTCGCCTTCACCGGCGCCTACCACGGCATGACGCTCGGCGCGTCCTCGGTCTCGGGCCCCGGCCGGATGCGCCGCGGCTCGGCCGCGCTCGGCCCGGCCGAGACCCAGCCGGTGACCCGGCTGCCCTACCCCTACGGCTACCGCTGCCCGTTCGGCGTCGGCGCCGAGCGGGCGGGGGAGCTGTCGGCCCGGCTGATGGAGAGCTACATCACCGACCCGAGCAGCGGCGTCGGCGTGCCCGCCGCCGTCATCCTGGAGGTCGTCCAGGGCGAGGGCGGCGTCGTGCCGGGACCGGACGCCTGGCTGCGCGAGGTCCGCCGCATCACCGCCGAGCACGGCGTCCTGCTCATCGTCGACGAGGTGCAGACCGGCATCGGCCGCACCGGCGACTTCTGGGCCTGCGAGCGCGCGGGCGTGACCCCCGACATCCTGGTCACCTCCAAGGCCGTCGGCGGCGGGCTGCCGCTCGCCCTCATCGCCTACCGCGGCGACCTGGACACCTGGCGGCCGGGCGACCACACCGGCACCTTCCGCGGCAACACCCTGGCCATGGTCGCCGGGGAGGTCACGCTGCGGACCGTCGCCGAGCAGGGCCTGGCCGAGCGCGCCGCGAAACTGGGCGAGCGGATCCGGGCCGGGCTGCGCGAGCTGGCCGCCGAGCACCCGCAGATCGCGCAGGTGCGCGGCCGCGGCCTGATGATCGGCGCCGAGCTGGTCGACCCGGCCGCCGAGCCCGACGCCCTCGGCTCGCGGCCCGGCGACCCGGCCTTCGCCCGCGCCCTCCAGGCCGCCTGCCTGGACCACGGCCTCATCCTGGAGCTCGGCGGGCGCGGCGACACCGTGCTGCGCCTGCTGCCGCCGCTCGTCCTCACCGACGAGGAGGCCGGCTCGGTCCTGGAGCGCATCGCGGGCGCGCTGGCGGACGTGGCGCTGGAGCGTGCCGCGTGAGCGAGGCCGTCCGGCCCGACGCGGTCGCCGACCCCGATTCGCCGCACGCGCTGCGCCGGCTGTCGGCCATCGCGCTCGGCGCGCTGGCCGACGGCGCCACCGCGCGCGGCGGCCCGCTGCCCGCCGGCGGGCCCGGGCAGGTCGCGGCGCGTACCCGCGCGCTGTGCTCGCCCGTCCTGCCCGAGGAGGGCCTCGGCGCGGAAGAGGCGCTGTACGGCGTGGTCCGCGCTGCCGCCGAAGGCGCCGCCGACCCTTCCGCCCGCCACTGCGTGGCGCACCTGCACTGCCCGCCGCTCGCCGTCGCCGCCGCCGCGGACCTGGCCGCCTCCGCGCTCAACCCCTCCATGGACTCCTGGGACCAGGCGCCCGCAGCCGCGGTCATCGAGGAGGAGGTCACCGCCGTCCTCGCCCGGCTGATCTACCCGGGCCGTCCCGGCCCGGACGCGGTCGTCACCAGCGGCGGCACCGAGTCCAACCTGGTCGCCCTGCTGCTGGCCCGGGAGCGGGCCCGCGCCGCCGGCGCCCGCGCGCCGCAGGTGTTCGCCGGCGCCAACGCGCACCACAGCGTGCGCCGGGCCGCCTGGATGCTCGGCCTGCCCGAGGCGGTCGTCGTCGACTGCCCGGACGGCCGGATGAGCCCGGCGGCGCTGGACCGGGCCCTGGCCGCGAACGGCGGGGGACCGGCGCTGGCGGTCGCCACGGCCGGCACCACCGACGAGGGCCTGATCGACCCGCTGCCCGAGCTCGCCGCCGTGGCGCGCTCGCACGGCGCCGAACTGCACGTCGACGCGGCCTACGGCGGCCCCCTGATGTTCAGCGCGAAACTGGCGCCGCGCCTGGCCGGCATCGAGCACGCGGTGTCGGTGACCTACGACCTGCACAAGCTGGGCTGGCAGCCGGTGGCCGCCGGGGTGCTCGCCGTCGCGGACGCCTTCCTGCTGGAGCCCTTGGCGCTGACCGCGGACTACCTCAACGCCGACGACGACACCGAGGCCGGCCTGCCCGACCTGCTCGGCCGCTCCATCCGCACCTCGCGCCGCCCGGACGTGCTGAAGATCGCGGCCACCCTGCGCGCCCTCGGCCGCCAGGGCATGGCCCGCGCGGTGGAGCACTGCGTGGAGACCGCGGTGCGGTTCGCCGCGGCCGTCGACGCCCACCCGGCGCTGCGCCGCCGCGCGGGGGAGCCGGGCATCAGCACCGTGCTGCTCCGGCCCGCGGCGGCCGACGCGCTGCCCGGCGAGGCGGGCGACGAACTCGTCGCCGCGATCCGCCGGGACCTGCTCGCCGAAGGGCGCGCCGTCCTCGGCCGCGCCGTGGCCGCCGACCACGACGGGCGGCGGCGGCTCTGGCTGAAGGTGACGCTGCTGCACCCGCAGACCGCCGCCGCCGACCTCGACGCGCTGCTGAAGCTCGTCGCCGAACGGGCCGAGCACCTTTCCAGGAGAGACGCATGAACACCATCGCCCCCGCCCTGCGCATGGAGCGGTTCGACGGCCCGGCCGCCGAGGCCCGCCTCCCGCTCTGGGCCGCCGCCTACGAGGACGTCTACGCCGGGGCGCTGGACCTCAGCGACCACAACGACCCGCCGATCGCCGAGCGGCTGGAACGCCACTGCGGGCGGCCCGGCTTCGAGCTCGTCGCCGCCTTCGACGGGGAGGACGTCGCCGGGTTCGTCTACGGCTACACCCTCCCCGCGGACTCCCTGTGGTGGGAGGGGCTCACCCCCGAGCCCGACCCGGAGTTCGTCCGCGAGCACCCCGGGCGCACGGTCGGCGTCTGCGAACTGCTCGTCGGGGCGCGCTGGCGGCGCGGGAACATCGGCGCCGGCCTGCTGGAGTCCTTCCTGGCGGGGCGGCGCGAGGAGCGCGCCGCCGCGCTGGTCGCCGACGGCAACGGCGTCGTCCTGGACCGCTACGCCGCCTACGGGTTCACCCCGGTCGGCGCCATGGAGCCCTACCCCGGCTGGCGCCCCCACACCATGATCGTGCGTTCCCTCCGATAGCAAGGCGTCCTCTCGTGTCGATAGAACTCCCCCCGTCCGCCGCGCCCCGCTCCGCCTACCCGCAGGACGTCCTGCCCGACCATGTGCAGAGCCGGCTCCTGGAGCTCGCGGCGGCGGGGACGCCGGTGTCGGCCTACCTGTACGACGGGCGGGTAGCGGCGGCCCGCGCCCGCGAGCTGCGCGCGGCGCTGCCCGACTGGGCGGCCGTCTACTACGCGGTCAAGGCCAACTCCTTCCCCGGGATCATCGAGGCGCTCGCTCCGCACGTGGACGGCTTCGAGGTCGCCTCGCTGGCCGAACTCGCCCTCGCCACCGCCGCCAAGCCCGCGACGGACGCGGGCAGGGCGCCGGTCGTCGCGGCCGGGCCGGCCAAGTCCGTGCCCGTCCTCACCGGCCTGGTCGAAGCCGGCGTGGAGGCCATCAACGCCGAGAGCCCGCTGGAGCTGCACCGCATCAGCCGTATCGCCCAGGAACGCGGGACGACCGCCCGGGTCGCGCTGCGCGTCAACCCGGCCGCGATCCCCGTCACCGGCTCCCTGCACATGGGCGGCGAGCCCTCCCAGTTCGGCGTGCCCGAACCGGACGTCGCCGAAGCGGTCCGCATCGCCCGCGAGCTGCCGGGGATCGACCTGGTCGGCTTCCACATCCACGCCGCCTCCAACAACCTCGACGCCGACTCCCACGCGGCCTACCTGCGCTGGTGCGTGGAGTGGAGCGCCGCCACGGCCGCCGAGCACGGCATCGACCTGCGGCACGTCGACGTCGGCGGCGGCATCGGCGTCGCGTTCGAGGGGGAGAAGCCCTTCGACGTGGCGCGCTTCGGCGAGCTCGCCGCGGCCGTCGAGGTCCCCGCCGGCGTCACGGTGGCGCTGGAGCCCGGCCGCTTCCTGGTCGCCGACTGCGGCTGGTACGCCGCCGAGGTCACCGACGTCAAGCACTCCTACGGGCGGTCGTTCGCCGCGCTGCGCGGCGGCATCAACCACTTCCAGCTCCCGACCTCCTGGGACATCGTGCACAACGTCGCGGTCCTGCCCGTCGAGACGTGGCCGCAGGGCTGCCCCCGCCCCGAGGCCGCCGGCACCCGCGTCACGTTCGTCGGCGAGCTGTGCACGCCGGAGGACACGCTGCTGCGCGACGTCCGGGTCGACCGCGTCCGCGCGGGCGACATCGCCGTCTTCCCCTACGCCGGCTCCTACGGCTGGGAGTTCGCCATGCACGCCTTCCTCGGCCACCCCGTCGCCGGCCGCGTCCTGCTCTGACCCGGGAGTCCCCGCATGCCCGATCCCCTCGACCATCCCGACCCGCTGCGGGCCGCCGACGCGGCCGCCACCGAGACGCTGCTGCGCGCCTACGTCCGCGAGACCGCGACCAAGGTCCCCGAAGCCGGCGACGACCTGCTGCTGGACTTCCCCGCGTCCGGGCTGCGGCTGAGCGTGCCGGTCCGGTACCGCTCGGCCACCGGCTGGCACCGCTTCGGCGTCCCGGTCGTGCCGGGCGGGGACGCCCCGCCGCCCGCCGACGTGGCGCTGGTCGCGGCGGCGGCCGTCCGCGAGTCCACGACCGGCCGCGGCCACCCCGCGCACCTGGGCGCCGACGCCGCGGCCCGCGTCCTGGACTCCGCCGCGCGCGTCGCCGCCCACCTGGCGGCCCGCCGCGCCGAACCCGCCGGTGCCGCCGGGCCGACCCCGTTCCTGGACGCCGAGCAGGCGCTCCTGCTCGGCCACCCCTTCCACCCGGCGCCCAAAAGCCGCGCCGAGGCGACCGAGCGGGAGCTGGCCGACTACTCGCCCGAGCTGCGCGGATCGTTCCCCCTGCACTGGTTCGCCGCCCGCCCCGAGATCGTGGTGGGGGAGAGCGCGGACGGCCGCCCGGTCGCGGACCTGCTGCGCCCCCTCGCGGACGGCGTCGACCTTCCGGCGGGCACCGTGCCCGTCCCCGCGCACCCCTGGCAGGCCCGCGAGGCGCTGCACCGCCCGGAGGTCCGGCAGTTGGTCGAGGACGGATCGCTGATCCCGCTCGGTCCCGGCGGCGCCCCCTGGCACCCCACCTCCTCGGTCCGGACGGTCCACCGCCCGGACGCCGAGGTGATGCTCAAGCTCTCCCTCGGCATGCGCATCACCAATTCCCGCCGCAACAACCTGCGCGGCGAGATGCGCCTCGGCGTCAGCGCCGCCCGGCTGCTCGCGGCGGGCCCGGCCGCCTGGCTGCGCGCCGAGCACCCCGAGTTCGCGATCCTGCGCGACTTCGCCTGGATCTCCGCCGGGACATCGGGCGCCGAGACCGGCCTGGAGACCGCCATTCGCGACAACCCGTTCCGGGGCGACGCCCGCGAAGGGCTGTGCGTCGCCGGCCTGCTGGCCGAGCGGACCGGGAGCGGGACGCCCCCGGCGCACCGCAGCCTGCTCGCCGCCGCCGTGGCCCGCGCCGCCCGCGTCCACGGGATCACGCTCGCGCAGGCCGCCGCCTGCTGGCTGGAACGCTATCTCGACGTCCTCGCCGTCCCGCTGATCCGGCTGCAGGCCCGCTACGGCATCGCCCTCGAACCGCACCACCAGAACACCCTGGTCGCGCTCGGCGACGACGGCCTGCCCGCCGCCGGCTGGTACCGCGACAGCCAGGGCTACTACCTGGCCCGGTCCCGCCTCGTGGATGTCGAGCGGCTGCTTCCCGGCGCCGCCGACGACGTCGCGCTCGTCTTCGACGACGCCTTCGTCGACGAGCGCGTCGGCTACTACCTCGGCATCGGCAACCTGCTCGGCCTCATCGGCGCCATGGGCGCCCAGCGGCTGGCGGGCGAGCACGACCTGCTGGTGGTGCTGCGCGCGCGCCTGGAGCGGCTCCGCGCCGCCGAGCCCGGCGCCGCGGGTCTGCTGGACCTGCTGCTCGACGCGCCCGCGCTGCGCTGCAAGGCCAACTACCTGACCTGCGTGGACGGTCTCGACGAACTCGTCGGCGACGTGCACACCCAGTCCGTCTACATCGACCTTCCCAACCCCCTCGCGGAGGTGCGGCCTTGAGCACGCGATCCCCCTACGACCTCGTCGGCGTCGGCATCGGCCCGTTCAACCTGTCCCTGGCGGCGCTGGCCGACGGCGTGCCGGGCCTGGACGCCCTGTTCCTGGACGCCAAGCCCGCCTTCTCCTGGCACCCCGGCCTGCTGCTGGACGGCACCACCCTCCAGGTACCGTTCCTCGCCGACCTGGTCACCATGGCCGACCCCACCAGCCCGTGGTCGTACCTGAACTACCTGCGGACCCACGACCGCATGTTCCCCTTCTTCTTCTCCGAGCGGTTCCTGATCCCGCGCCGCGAGTACGACCACTACTGCCGCTGGGCCGCCGAGCGCCTGCCGTCCTGCCGCTTCGACGCCGAGGTCACCGCCGTCGAGTGGGACGACGCCGCCGACGCCTTCGCGGTGGTCTACCGCGACGCGGCCGGCGCGCAGACCCGCGTGCTGGCGCGGCAGGTCGTCCTCGGCGTCGGCACGAACCCGGCCGTGCCCGCGCCGCTGCGCCCCCTGCTGACCGACGCGCACCGCGGCCGCGTCCTGCACAGCGCCGACTACCGCACCCACCGCGCGGCCCTCGCCGCCGCCGACGACGTGACCGTCATCGGGGCCGGGCAGTCCGGCGCCGAGGTCGTCCTGGACCTGCTGCGCCACCAGGACGGCGAGGGGCGCGGCGGCCCGTTCGTCCGCTGGCTGGCCCGCACCCCCGCGTTCGCCCCGATGGAGTACTCCAAGATCGGCCTGGAGCACTTCACGCCCGACTACATCCGCTACTTCCGCGGCCTGCCCGAGGAGCACCGCGAGCGGCTCGTCCGCGAGCAGTGGCAGCTCTACAAGGGCGTCAGCGCCGACACCCTCGCCGACATCCACGACGAGCTGTACGAGCGCACCATCGGCGGCGCCCGGCCCCGCGCCGGCCTGCACCCCGGCGTCGAGCTGCGCGCGGCCGAGGCCGACGGCGACGGCTACCTGCTGACCTGCCACCACGCCCCGCAGGACGGCGAATTCACCTTCCGCACCTCGGCGGTCGTCGCGGCCACCGGCTACAGCGCCGCCCGCCCGGCGTTCCTGGACGCCATGGGCGACCTGGTCGACTGGGACGAGCGGGGCCGCTACCGGATCGACGAGCAGTACCGCGTCGCGCTCGACCCGCGCGTCGGCGGCGCCCTCTACGTCCAGAACGCCGAGATGCACACGCACGGCGTCGGCGCCCCCGACCTCACCCTCGGCGCCTGGCGCGCCGCCAAGATCCTCAACACGGTCTGCGGCCGGACCGTCCTGCCGGTGCCCGAGCGGGCCGCCTGGACGACCTTCGGCGCCCCCGGGGACGGCGTCCCGGCGCGGGCGGCGCGGCGGCCGGACCCGGTCGGGAACCGCCGGTGACCCCGGCCCGCCCGGCGGGCCTGCCGCTGCGGGCCGTCCTCATCGCGGTGATCGCGCTCTACCTCGTCGCCGAGACCGCGCTGGCGCCCTTCCTGCCCCAGCTCTTCGACCGCCTCTACGGCGTGGACGACCCCGGCGCGACGGGGCTGTACCTGTGGGTCTGCCGCATCGTCGGGCTGGTCGTGCTGCCGCTGTGGGGGCTGGCGGCCCGCCGCGTGCCCCTGCACCGCTGCGTCGTCGCGGGGCTGTGCTCGGCGGCGGCGGTGGACGTCATGCTCGGCTTCGCGCCGAACTACGCCGCCTTCACCGCGCTGTCGGCGGCCTCGGTGGCCTGCAACGCGGCGCTGCTGCTCGCCTATCCCGCCTTCGTCGCCGAGCACACCCGCCGGGCGGCCGGGGAGCAGGGCGACGCCGAGCACGCCGGGCTGGCCGCGGTGCGCTCCATCGTCGTGGTGTTCCACGTGGCGGCGGTCGCGGCGACCCTGGTGGGGGCGGGCGTGCTCGCGCTGCCCGACCTGCGTCTCGGCGTCTCGGCCTTCGCGGTCGTGGACGTGCTGCTCGCCGTCCTCATCGTGCGGGTGCTGCGCCGGCTGCCCGCCGGCCATGGGGGACCGGCCGCCGCGCCCGTGCGGGCCCCCGGCCCGCGCCGCCGCTGGTGGCTGCTGCTGGCGCAGGCGGCGCTGATCGGCGTCGCCTTCGACTTCGCGCTCGCCGTGGCGCGCCCGTTCTTCACCGAGTTCGCCGAGGGACTCGGCAGCGGCTCCCTGGGCGGCGCCGTGCTGTTCTTCCTGCCGAGCGTGGGCGCGCTGGCGGTGCTGCCGGCGGCGCGCCGCTGCCACGACCGGTTCGGCCACCGGCTGCTGCCGCTGGCGGCCCTGGTGTGCGCGGCGGGGTTCGCATGGCAGTACGCGGCCGGCGGCGTCCCGGCGCTGGTCGGCGGCCGGCTGCTGGCCGGGCTCGGGCTCGGCCTCGCCCAGGTGGCCGTGGAGATGCGGATGTTCCGCTCCACCGGGACCGCCGGCCCCGCCTTCACCGCCGTGGAGACCGTGCGGTCCGCCGGGCTGATCGCGGCCCCGCTGCTCTCGGCGGCGGCCGTGTCCCACGACCTCGCGCTGCCGCTCGCAATCGCCGCCGCGGCCCTGCTCTGCGTTTCCGCGCTGTCCCTGCCGAAGTCGCCGGCACCCGTGCCCGCTGAGGGCCTTCCCCATCCGAGCCCCGTCCCCGTCCCTGTGCACGCCGAGGAGTACGACCGATGAACCCCGCCACCCGAGACGCCTGGGCCGAGGCAGGACGCCGGCTGCTGGTCAAGGCCGTCGAGGAGTTCGCCTACGAGGAACTGCTGACCCCCGAGCCCGACGCGGAGTCCGGCCCGGACGCCTACCGCCTGGACTTCGCGGGCGGTGTCCGCTGGACCTTCCGCGCCACCCGCGGGACCTTCGGCACGTGGCGCCTCGCCGCCCCGCCCGTACGGCACCCCGCCGACGGCGAGGCCGGCCCCGAGCGCTTCCTGCTCGACGCCCGCGGCGTCCTCGGCTGGGACGGCCCCACCACCGCCGAGGTGCTGCGGGAGCTGACCGCCACCCGCCGCGCCGACGCCGGGTCGCTGGCGCGCGCACTGCCCGCCGCCGCCCTGGCCGACCTGGACCACCTCGCCCTGGAGGCCCACCAGGACGGGCACCCCTGCATGCTGCTCAACAAGGGCCGGCTCGGTTTCTCCGCCTCCGACTCGGCGGCCTACGCCCCTGAGACGGCCGAGGCGGTCCACCTGATCTGGGCCGCCGTCCACTCCAGCCTCGCCGCCTACTCGGGTGTCCCAGGTCTGGACGCCGAGACGTTGTTGAAGGAGGAGCTGGACGACGACGTCCGCGACCGGTTCGCCGCCGCCCTGGAGACGGCCTGCGCCGACGGGCCGTACCGGGCGGCCGATTTCATCTGGATGCCCGTCCACCCCTTCCACTGGGACGAGGCGGTGGAGACCCTCTTCGCCCAGTACCTCGCCGAGGGCCGCATCGTCCGGCTCGGCCAGAGCCCGGACCGCTACCGCCCGCTGCAGTCGATCCGCACCCTCGCCAACCTGGACCATCCGCACCGCCGCAACGTCAAGGTGCCGCTGCTCATCCGCAACACCCTGGTGTGGCGCGGCCTGTCGACCGCGCCAACACACGCCGCGCCGGACGTCAGCGCCTGGCTGCATGCCCTGCGCGCGGCCGACCCCTACCTGAGCGAGGAACTGCGCTTCCACCCCCTCGGCGAGGTCGCGGCCGTCTCGGTGGGCCACCCCCTGTACGAATCGGTCGAGGACGCCCCGTACCGCTATCACGAGCTGCTCGGCGCAGTCTGGCGCGAGCCGGTGGACGCCCTGCTCGGCGACGGCACGCGGGCCCGGACGATGGCGTCGCTGCTGAAGGTCGGCTCCAACGGCCGGGCGCTCGCCACCGAACTCGTTTCACGTTCCGGCCTGCCCGCCCGCGAATGGCTGGAGGCCTTCTTCTCGGCCCTGCTGCCCGGGCTCCTGCACCACCTCTACCGGTACGGCGTCGCGTTCTGCCCGCACGGCGAGAACACCGTCGTCCTCTACGACGCCGCCGACCTCCCGGTCGGCATCGCCGTCAAGGACTTCGCCGAGGACGTCAACCTCCTGCCCGGCGACCGGCCCGAATACGCGAACCTGCCCGAGCGCGCCGACCGCGTCCTGCTGCGCTGGCCCGCCCACGAGCTCGCCCACTCCCTGCTCAGCGCGGTCTTCGCGGGGCACTTCCGCTTCTTCGCCCCGCTCGCGGCCGAGCATCTCGGCGTTCCCGAGGACGTCTTCTGGGGCCTGGTGCGCCGCGAGATCGAGCGTTACCACGCCCGGTTCCCCGAGCTCGCCGACCGCTTCGACGGTTACGGGTTGCTCGCCCCCGAGTTCGACCGGGTCGCCCTCAACCGCGAGCAGCTGCTCGGCGGCGGCTTCCACGACCGCGCCGAACGCGACGAGGGCTTCGACGTCGTCCACGGCCGCGTCGCCAACCCCCTCGCCACCGCGACCCTGAACGAGGAGAAGTGATGCCGGACTACGCCGAGCTGCGCGCCGAGACCGAGGCCGGCCGCCTGGAGGAGGTCGTCGTCGCGGTCCCCGACCTGCAAGGACGGCTCCAGGGCAGCCGCCTGTCGGCGCCCTACTTCCTGGAGGAGGCGGCCGGGAACGGCTTCAACGCCTGCGTCTACCTGCTCGCCACCGACGCCGAGATGAACACCGGCCCCGGCTACGCGATCGACGCCTGGCAGAGCGGCTTCGGCGACTTCGTCCTGCGCCCCGACCCGGGCACCGTCCGCCTGCCGCCCTGGGACCCGGGCACGGCCGTGGTGCTCGCCGACGCGCACTGGCCCGGCGGCGGGCCGGTCCGCGTCGCACCCCGCCAGGTCCTGCGCGAGCAGCTGGACCGGCTCGCCGCCCTCGGCCTGACCGCCTTCGCCGGCACCGAGCTGGAGTTCCTGGTCTTCGGCGACTCCTACGCCGACGCCTGGGACCGCCGCTACCACGGGCTGACGCCCGCCACCCGCTACAACGTCGACTACTCCCTGCAGGGGCTGGACGGCATCGAGCCGCTGGCCCGCCGCATCCGCCGCGAGATGACGCGGGCCGGGCTGCGGATGGAGACCGCGCGCGCCGAGGTCCACCCCGGCCAGTACGAGATCGTCTTCCGCTACGACGAGGCGATGCGCACCTGCGACGGCCACGTCTTCTTCAAGAACGGCGTCAAGCAGATCGCGGCGGCGGAGGGCCGCGCCGTCACCTTCATGCCCAAGTTCGACGAGGGCGAGGGCAACTCCTGCCACGTCCACCTGTCGCTGCGCGGCACCGACGGCGCGGCGGTCCTCGCCGACCCGGCGGCCGAGGACGGCATGTCCGACCTCATGCGGCACTTCATCGCCGGTCAGCTGGCCTGCCTCGCCGACTTCGCGCTGCTGATGGCGCCCAACGTCAACTCCTACAAGCGGCTGCGGCCCGGCGCGTTCGCCCCGACCGGCATCGGCTGGGGCCGCGACAACCGCACCTGCCCGGTCCGGGTCGTCGGCTCCGGGCACTCCCTGCGCATCGAGCACCGGGTGCCCGGCGGCGACGCCAACCCCTACCTGGCCGTGGCCGCCATCGTGGCCGCCGGGCTGCACGGCATCGAGAACGAGCTCCCGCTGCCCGCGCCGCACGCCTCCAACGCCCTGGCCGACCTGTCCGTGCCCCGCCTGCCCGGCACCCTCACCGAGGCCCTGCGCCGCTGGGAGAACAGCCCCGTCGCAGCGAAGGTCTTCGGCGACGACGTGGTCGGGCACCTCGCCCAGGCGGCGCGCACCGAGCTGGAGGCCTTCGAGAGCGCGGTCACCGACTGGGAGCGGGTCCGGGGCTTCGAACGATTGTGAACCTATGCGCGCGCTGGTCGCGCGGTTCTCCGCCAATGCCTGGAAAGCTGCCTTACCGCACGTCTTCAGGTGATTCCGTCCGCGGGTGGCGAGACCAGCGGCTCCAACCTCAGCAAGTCTCACTGTGTCGCTATGACCGTCATGACAGAAATGTCGGCATCTCGTGCCAAGGTATGTCCATGCGAGCGACAGCAGATGACGGCCGGGTACTGGACGCCGAATACGCGGTGGAGGTCGAGGCGGGAAGGGACCTGCTGTCGTTGGTGCTGAAAAGCAGCTCGGGGGCCCGCCCTTCTGTCGGCCGCAAGCCGTTCAATGTCGATTACCGACCTGCCCTGAAGCTGTTGCTGGCGCGGTTGAGAGAGCGCGACGCCGTCCTTGTAGAGGGCCTGGTGGACTCACGGGTGACGAGTTCGCTCCCTGAAGCCGAGCGCAGGCTGTTCGCAGCGCCGATCCGGCTCGCCGATGAGCATGATCTGGAGACATTGCGGGTGCGGCTGTGCTCCGCGCAGTCAACGATCGGCCGAGCTCCCGGCGCATCCCGGGGCGGCAACAACACCAAACGGATCCGCTTGCGGCTGAAGGTCCCCGGATACGGGCTGGCGGACGCGGCCAGGCTCGCGGCCGACCTGGCCTTACCGCGGGAGGCGCGCACGGAGTTCACCGCGCCGACAGGCTCGATCAATCGCTGGTGGGACGATGACCCGGCCGAACGCTTCTGGATGGAGATCACGGACCGGCCCGACCTCGGCGGCAACCTGATCGCGCTGCAACGTAACGGCACCGGTGGGGAGTTCTGGTCCTATTCGCTGGTCACGCAGGTTCGGCCCGGTGACATCGTGCTGCACTGGCACAAAAGCCTCAACGTCGAACCCGGGATCGTCGGTCACTCGACCGCCGTCGACGGCCCCTACGACGACCGGCTCCTCTGGGATGCCCGCGGCACCTACGGCCAGCAGCGCCCCGCCAACACCGCCCCTCTCCCGGCCTGGCGTTATGAACTGTCCAGTTTCACTCCGCTGGCTACGCCGATCGGCCAGCAGACCCTGCGCCCTTTGGAGGATCAGCTCCGTCAAGTCAAAGAAGAGCTGGAAAAGCACGTCGACGGCCCGTTGTACTACCCTTTCGTTTTCTCCGGCAGCCGTCCGCTGCGTACTGCGCAGGCGTACCTGGTCAAGGTTCCCGCTGCGATCCTGGACCTGATCCCGGCCCTTGCCCACATCGCCCGTCCTGCGCCAGCTGAACGGTCCGCACGGCGCAGCGCCTCCACTCCCGAGCGGCCTCGATCGAGGACCGGTGCCGGCTATATCGCCGACCCGATCCTGCGCAAGGCCGTTGAGGAGCACGCCGTCCGCTGCGCTTACGACTACTACCCGGACTACGAGATCACGGATGTCGGCGCCACCCGCTCTTACGACCTGTTGGCCGTCAAGGGCGACGAGGAACTCCACATCGAGGTCAAAGGATCCACTGGCATCGCTGACACGGTCGAGCTGACCGCCAACGAGGTCGAGCACGCCAAGGAAGCCCGCACCGACCTGGTCGTCGTCGATCAGATCAACTGGACACGCCGGCCGGACGGCACTGTTCAGACCTCGGGAGGACGTTGTCGCCGCTGGACTTCATGGCGTCCTGACGAGCACGACCTCGCTCCCACCCGTTACCGCTACAGCCTGCCCGCCCACACCGGCTCGTCATAAAGACGGCCGAGCCGGCGGTGTCGATTTCGTCGATGTCTGTTCGTGCAGAGGGTGGCAGGGCCACTGCAGGGAGGGGCCAGGTCGACGCGTTCGATCACGGCCACGATGTTCGTCTCCCTCGACGGGGTCGTCCAGGGCCTCGGCCGTCCGGACGAGGACACCTGCCGCCGAGCCGGTGCCGGGTGGCTGCTTCCGGCCGTCCGCGATCTTTGTTGCGAGGGTCTCTCACGTTTTCCGGGCGGCGGTGTTATCGTCCGCGAACAAGCGCTTGGGCGTGAGCCTTCGGCCGTGGGAGAGACAGATGGGTCAACGCTGGATACGCCGGGTGACGGCGGCGGTCGCGGCGGCGTCCGCGCTCGTGCTCGGGGCCTCGCTGGCCGCGGACGCGCACATCGAACGGCCGTCGTACTGGCCGCTGCCCGGCCCCGACTGCTCGGTGAACCCGTGCGCCGGCGGGAAGGTGCCGGACGCCCGCAGCCTGGCCTCGGCGATCACCACGGCGTCCGGCGGCACGGTCCGCGTGGTGTGCGCGCCGGACTCGCTGAAGCGCCTGGAGGCCTCGGTCAAGAAGGCGCGCACGTCGGGCTACAGCGTCCGCCCCCACGACAAGCGCAGCCTCGGCGCGGCCGAGGCGCAGGAACTGCTGCGGATCAACCGGGCGCTGTTCGCCCGCTGCAAGTACCGCGAGATCCAGCCCGCGGTGACCGCCTCGGGGAACAACGACCGCGTCGTGGTCATGCCCGGCCTCTACACCGAGCCGACGGCGCGCGCCAAGCCCACCCACGACAAGGCCTGCGACCCCTACAAGCTGTCCACCGGGGCCTACTCCTACCTCGGCGAGTACATGTGCCCGAACGACGCCAACCTGATCGCGGTGCTCGGCCGCGCCCCGGGCAAGGGCGCCGACCCCGACCCGCCGCGCCTCGACCGGCACGGCGTCCCCAACCTGGGCCCGTGCGTGCGCTGCAACCTGCAGCTCGAAGGGTCGGGCGTGAGCGCCGACGACGTCGTGGTGGACGCAGGCGACCCCGCCTCGGGCAACCACGGCCCGCGCAAGTCGGAGAAGGACGTGGGCATCCGCGCCGACCGCGCCGACGGGTTCGTCCTGCGGAACGTGACCGTGCGGCACGCCAACGAGCACAACATCTACGTGCTGGAGTCCAACGGATACCTGCTGGACCGCTTCAAGACGTTCTACGCCGGCGAGTACGGGCTGCTGACGTTCGTCGAGGACCACGGCCTGGTGCAGAACTGCGAGGCGGCCGGCAGCGGCGACTCCGGCCTCTACCCGGGCTCGGGCGCCAAGACCAACGTGGGCCGTGACACGCGCGTCTACCCCAAGGCGCGCTACAGCCAGGAGATCCGCTACTGCGACTCCCACCACAACACCAGCGGCTACTCCGGCACCGACGGCAACGCCACCTGGCTGCACCACAACAACTTCTATGACAACGGCCTCGGCTTCACCACCGACGTGTTCACCGCCGCAGGCCACCCCGGCTTCCCGCAGCAGGGCGACCTGGTGGAGAACAACCACTTCTACTCCAACAACTTCAACCCCTACCTGCCGGACAGCGACGTGGTGCCCACGGTGCCGGTGCCGGTGGGGACCGGGATGTGGATCGCCGGCGGCAACGACAACATCGTCCGCGACAACCGCTTCAGCGACAACTGGCGGCGCGGGGCGATGCTGTTCGCGGTGCCTGACGCCTTCGTCTGCGGCCCCGACAGCAAGCCCATGCCCGGCTGCGACCCGGCGAAGCTGTCCACCTCGCACCGCAACGCCTTCCACGGCAACACGATGACCGGCAACGGCGTCGACTTCTGGTGGGACGCCTTCCCGGCCAACACGGGCAACTGCTGGTGGAACAACGGCAAGGCGACCACCGCGCCCGCGTTCCTGCCGAACTGCGCCGACGGCAGGCTGCTGTGGGCGAGCGTCGGCCTCGGCGACATCGCCAACGAGGCCGAGCTCCTCGTCTGCATGTCCGACCTGAAGCCCGGCGGGCCCTGCCCTTGGTTCAAGTCCCCGGCGCGTCCGGCGAACTCCACGGCCGCCGCGCCCCGGCCGGTCGCCGGCGGCAAGGACGACCACCCCCACGACCACGGCAAGGGCCTGCGCATCGACGACGCGCTGCTGGCCGAGGTGACCTGCCACTCCTGGACAGAGGCGAACACCGACCAGCGCCGCAACCTGATGACCAAGATGCAGGTGTTCATGGGCGGCCAGATCGACCAGCCCGGCGCCCGCGGCGCGACGCTGACCCTGCAGAAGGCGACCAGGACGCTCGACAACGCCTGCCGCCTGCCCGCCGCCGGCCCGTTCAAGCTCTACAAGCTCTACGCCAGGACGGCCGCCTTCACCGCCCAGCCCTGACCGGGCCCGCCGCGGCCTTCGGATCGTGGAGTCGAGCGCGCAGGCCTTACCCTGGTCGGCGATATGGATACACGTGGCGTGGAGGGGGCGTACCGGGGAGCGCTCCAGGCGTTTCAGAACCCGATGCTCGATCTGCTCCACCGGACCTACGCGCCGTTCGTGGTGACCGTGCTGGCGATGATGTTCACGCCCGAGCGGCCGGCGGTGGCGGTGGCCGACGCCCACGCCGAGATCGCCGACGCCCTCGCCCGGCTGCGGGCCGCGGGCTACGGCGACGAGGGCGACCAGCCCCTGCCGGCGGGGAACGCCCGGGACCTGTGCCGGCAGTGGGTCCACGCGGGCTGGCTGGTGCGGCAGGTCTCCGACGACGTCGAGGTGTACCGGCTGTCCGCGCACGGCGTCGGCGCGCTCGAGGTGGCCGGCCGGGTCGGCGGGACGCGGACCCGGGTGTCGCAGTCGCGGGTCCGCACGCTGCTGGAGGCGGTCGAGCGGCTCGCGCAGGACGCCGACCCCGACGTCATGGCCCGGATGGCCCGCCTGCAGACCGAGATCGACCAGCGCCGGCGGGAGCTGGCGCGGCTCGAACGGGGCGGCGCCGTGGAGACCGTCGAGGACGACCAGCTGCTGGAGGCGGCCGAGAACGTGCTGCACCTGGCGCGCGAGCTGCCCGCCGACTTCGCCCGCGTCGCCGAGTCGATCAAGGCCATGCAGCGCGACGTCGTCGCCGACCTGCGCCAGGACGTGCGGCCGACCGGGGAGGTGCTGCGCGAGTACCTCGAGCGCGGCCGGCAGATCATGGACGCGACGCCCGAGGGCCGCGCGTTCGCCGGGGCGCTGCGCCTGATCGGCGACCCGGCCCAGATCGACGACCTGTGGAACCTGCTGCGCACCGTGCTGCGGCACCGGTTCACCGCCCTGCTGCCCGAGCCGCAGCGGCGGGAGCTCGCCGAGATCGCGCGCCGGATCGAGCAGGGCGTCAAGGAGGTGCTGGCGGCGCAGCGGCAGGCGTCGCACGTCATCACCACCCAGGTGCGCAACCACGACCCGATGCGCGACCGCCAGGTGGACGAGCTGCTGCGGGACGTGATGTCCGGCCTCCACGCCTGGGTGCCCGCGTCGCGGCGCGGCGAGGCCGTCACCCCGCTGCGCCGCCTGCCGGTGGCCGACGTCGGGCAGCTGCGGCAGACCGTGAGCGATCCGCGCCCGCCGCGGCCGCCCACGCCGCTGCGGGAATGGGACGAGGCGGAGGACGTGCCGTCCGCCGACACCCGCGCCTGGGGCGGCCCGCAGTACGCCGAGCTGCGCGCGCACCTGGCGGCGTTCGCGGACGGCGCGGACGGCGTCGACGTCGCGGCCGCGTTCCGCGCGGCGGCCGAGCCGATCCGGCGGCCGGTGGACCTGCTCGGCCTGCTGGAGATCGTGCACGACCTCGGCATGACCGACACGGGCGAGATCGAGACGGTCGACGCGGTGCGCCCGGACGGGACCCGGCGCCGGTTCGCGTTCGGCGGCGTGCTGGCGGCGAACCCGGCGCCGGCCCGCGCCGGCGACGAGAGAGCGGGGAACGACGATGGGTGAACCGGACGGCGACCGGCCGGAGGGCGCGGCGGCCGGCTTCATCGAGCCGGTCCCGATGGAGGGCGACCCGGCCGAGCTGTTCGCCGGTGACACCGGCACGCTGGACGTGGACGTGCGGCGGGTGCTGGTACGGCTGCTGCAGCGCCGGTTCCTGCTGGCCGACAAGAACCCGGCGCAGTGGCGCACGCTGCTGGAGAACCAGCAGATCATCGAGTCGCGGCTGCACGACCTGTTCGTCCGGCTGGTGGTCGACCACGACCGGGGCATCGCCTACAAGCAGCAGGTGCGCTCGGCGGAGTCGGACGTCCCGATCCTGCTGAAGGACGACCCCTACAACCGGGCCGAGACCCTGGTGCTGGTCCACCTGCGGACCGTCTTCCAGCGGGAGCGCGGCACCGGCGAGACGTCCGCGCGGGTCGACATCGAAGAGCTGGAACAGACCGTGCTGACCTACTTCGATCCCGAGGACCACAACCTCGCCCGCGGCCAGCGCGACATCCGCAACGCGGTGCAGCGGCTGGCGGCAGAGGGCCTGCTCGCGGAGGAGTCCGCGGGCCGGTACCGGATCACGCCGCTGATCGAGGTCGTGCTGAGCGCCGAGAAGCTCACCGAGCTGAACCGGTGGCTGCGGGAACGGAACGAGGTCGCGCCATGAGCATGATCGACACACTGTTCGGGCTGATCCCGGCGGCCTCGCGCGGGCAGCAGTGGGTGGCGCGGGAGCTGCAGCTGGTCAACTGGGGCGGCTACGACGGGTACCACCGCGTCCGGTTCGCCCCCGGCGCGACCCTGTTCAGCGGCGGTTCGGGGTCGGGCAAGTCGACGCTGATGGACTCCTACATCGCGCTGCTGATGCCGCACACCACGCCGTTCAACGGGGCGTCCAACGGCGGGGTGGTCGGCCGGCCGCGCGGCAAGGACCAGCGCAACATCCTCTCCTACGCGCGGGGCAAGCTCGACGAGTCGCGGACCGACGGCGAGACCAGGTCGCGGGTGCTGCGCGGGGACGGCCGCGACACCTGGTCGGCGATCGCGATGACCTGGGCCGACCGGAGCGGCGCGGTGTTCACCGCGCTGCGGGCCTGGTACGTGCCGTCGTCGGCGCGCGCCCTCGACGACGTCGTGGTGGTCCGCGCCACCCGGGACGACGCCTACGACCTGCGCGGGCTGGACGGCCCCGCGGGCAGCAGGTTCGCCCGCGAGGCGGTCACCGCGACGGGCCTGACCTGCTTCGGCACCGACCGTGACTTCACCGCCCGGCTGCACACCGCGCTCGGCATCGGCGCCGCCGGGGACGGGCACAAGGCGGTCGCGCTGCTCGGCCGCATCCAGGCCGGCCAGCAGATCACCACCGTCGACGCGCTGTACAAGACGATGGTGCTGGAGGAGCCGTCCACCCTGGCCACCGCGGACGAGGTGGTGCAGCAGTTCGACGAGCTGTCCGGCACCCGGGACCGGATGATCACCGCCCGGCAGCAGGTGCGGGCGCTGACCCCGATCCGCGGCCACCGGGACGCGATCGACGACGCGGTGGCCCGGACGCGGGTCATCGACGCCGTCGGGTCGTTCACCGCCCCGGCGTCCCCCGCGGCGCTGTGGCGGCACGAACGCCGGCTCGACCTGCTGCGCGCCGCCGAGCAGGTCCTGTCCGCCCGGCGCCGCCGGGCCGGGCAGGAGGCGGCGGAGACCGCCGGACTGATCAAGACGGCGGAGGGCCGGCGGGACGCGGTGCTCGACACCCTGCGCGCGACCGGCGGCGACCGGCTGGACACCGCGCGCCGGGAGATCCGCGGGGTGGAGCAGCGGCTGGCCGACGTCGAGCGCGCCCGCAAGCGGCTGGACCGCGTCCTGGCCGCCGTCGGCGCCGCCGTGTCGACCGCCGGGGACTACGCCGAGCTGGTCGGCACGGCGCACCGGGTGCTGGCCGACGCCGACGCCAGGAAGACCGCCCAGAACCGGTTCGCTGCGGCGGCCGCGGAAAGCGCGGAGGCGAAACGCGAACTGGAGGCGCTGCAGGGCGAACGCGGCAAGGTCAAGGCCCGCCGCGGCAACATCCCCACCGACCTGCACGCCGCCCGCGACCTGCTGGCCGAGGGCGCCGGGCTCACCCCGGACGACCTGCCGTTCGTCGGCGAGCTGATCGAGGTGCGCACCGAGTTCGAGCCGTGGCGGGAGGCGTTCAACCTGGCGCTCGGCGGGTTCGCCACCCAGATGCTGATCGACATCGGCCGGCTGAACGCGTTCCGCGAGGCGATCGACTCGGTGTCGGTCGCGCGGCGCATCCGGTTCGAGGGCGTGCGCACCGGCCTGCGCGACGAGGTCGGGCTGGACGACAGGACGCTCCCCGGCCGGCTGGACTACCGGCCCTCGCCGTTCACCGCCTGGCTCAAGGGCGAGCTCGCCACCCGGTTCGACTTCGTCTGCGTCGAGACGCCCGCGCTGCTGATGCAGCACTCCAAGGCGCTCACGATCACCGGCCAGATGTCACAGGGCGCCCGGGGCGCGCACGGCGGCCACGGCCGGGCCAACCTGCTGGGATTCACCAACACCAGGCTGCTCGCCGACCTCGACACCCGGATCGAGCGCGCCCGCAAACGCCTTGACGACGCCGTCGCGCAGGAGGAGAAGGCCGAGCGGGACCTCAACTCGTTCGAGGAGAGGCGCACCGCCTACCAGACCGTGACCGAGCTGACCTGGGACCAGGTGGACGTCGAGGCGGTCATCGCCGAACGCGACCGCTGGGAGCGGGTCATCGCCGAGGTCCGCGCGGGCAACCCCGAGATCGACCGGCTGCAGCGGGAGGCGGAGGAGCTCAAGCGGCGGGTCACCGAGCTGACCGAGCGCGTCGGCGGCCAGAAGAAGGAGCTGGAGCGGCTCGACGCCGAGTGGGAGTCGATCGTCGACGAGGTGGACGGCGCCCAGCGGGCGCTCGACACCGCCGCGGCGACCGGCACCGAGGTGGTCCTCGAGCACCGCGAGTACCTGGCGGCGCTGTTCGGCGACGCCCCCGACGGCGCCGATCCGGCGACGGCGCTGGCGGAGTTCGACGCCGCGTACCGGCGCGCCGCCGAGCGGATGCACGACGACCGCAAGGCGGCGCAGGAGACGATCGGCCGGTCGCGCAAGGCGCTGCAGGAGACGTTCGCCATGTTCGTCGAGCGCTGGCCGAACCCCAACCTCGGCACCGACCCCGACGCCTCCTACCACGACTTCGAGCGCCTGCTCGCCGACCTGGAGACCAGCGGCCTGCACGAGCTGGAGACCGAGTGGCGCGACAGCCTCCTCAAGCTCTCCGGCAACGACCTGACCAGCCTGGACAGCGAGCTCGCCGCCGCGGTCCGCCAGATCCGCGACCGGATCGACCCGGTCAACCGCATCCTCGCCGGGCTGCCGTTCGCCGACGACGGGCACCGGCTGCGCATCGACCCGCAGGAGAGCCACTCCGCGGTGCGCGCCCGGTTCCGCAAGGAGCTGCGCGACGTACGGGCCCTCATCGACAAGGCGGACACCGACGCCGACCGGGAGCGCGCCTACCACCGCATGGCCAGGGTGATCGACCGGATCCGCCGCACCGCGCCCGATTTCGCCGACCTGGTCGACGTGCGCAACCACGTCCGGATCAGCGCGGAGAAACGCGACCTGGCCGGCGCGCACGTCGCGGTCTACGACCACATCGGGGAGAAGTCCGGCGGCGAGTCCCAGGAGCTGGTCGCGTTCATCGTCGGCGCGGCGCTGCGCTACCAGCTGGGCGACGCGGGCGCCGAGCGGCCGCGCTACGCCCCGGTCTTCCTCGACGAGGCGCTGATCAAGGCGGACGCGCACTTCACCGGCCGGGCCATCGGCGCCTGGCGCGGGCTGGGCTTCCAGCTCGTCATCAGCGCCCCCAACGACAAGCACAGCGCGATCGAACCCCACGTGGACGCCGAGTACCTGATCCTCAAGAACGCCGAGGGCCGCTCCTGGGCGAAGCCCATCGTGGCGGTCCCCGACGCATGACCATTCGCCGCCGGGGGCGCGTCCGGTGACAGGATGATCCGGCCGGAAACGACCGGAAGGCGGCATCGCGGATGCGCGAACAGGAAGAGACGCGGCCTCGCCAGTGGGAGTACCGCACCACGCAAGTGGGGTGTAACGCCCTGGGCGCGGTGAACTCGGACCAGCTCCAGCGAAAGCTCGATCGAGCGGGCCGCGGCGGGTGGCAGTGCGCGGGAGTGCTCGGTCCGGACCGGCTGGGCATCTTCACTCTCGTCTTCCAGCGCCCCTGTCGTTCCGGCGACGGCTGAGGGTGCGCTGGTAGCGTCGGCAGGTGTGCGGGACCGGTTCGAGGCGTCGCTGCCGGTGCGGTGGAAGGCGCCGCTGGTGGCGGGTGCGCTGGCGGTGCTGTCGCCAGTGCTGTTCCTGGCGCCCCGCGGCGTGCCGGCCGCGGCCGGGCGTCCGCTGGTGGCGGCGCTCGTCGTCGTCCAGGCGGCGGCGCTGTGGTGGCTGGGCTCGCGTCCCGCCGTGGTCACCGCCGTCGCGGTGGCCTCCGGGGCGGCCCTGCAGCTCCTGGTCCCGCAGGCCGGTCCGGGGATCGCGCTGGTGGTGCTGTGCACGTTCGCCTGGCTGCGGCCCGCGCGGACGTCGCTGTGGGCGGTGCCCGGAGCGGCGGCCGCCTTCGCCGCGACGGCGGGCCACGGCGCCATGGCGCTCCTGTGGCCGGTCGCGGTGGTCCTCGCCTGGAGCTGGGGCGCGCTCGGCCGGGCGTGGGCGGCGCGGCGGCACGCCGAGGCGCGCCGGATGGTGCTGGAGGAACGGGCCCGCATCGCCCGCGAGCTGCACGACGTCCTGGCGCACACGGTGTCGGTGATGGTCGTGCAGGCCGCCGCCGCCGACGACGTCTTCGACACCAGCCCCGAGAAGGCGCGGCAGGCGGTGCGGGGGCTGGAGGCCTCGGGCCGGGAGGCCCTGGTGGAGCTCCGCCGCTTCCTGCGCACTGTGCGCGTGCTGGAGGAGGAGACCGCGGACGACGCCCTGGAGCCGCAGCCGTCCCTGGCGGACCTGGACCGGCTCGCCGGGACGGTGCAGGCCGCCGGCCTGGCCGTCCGCGTGGTGCGGGAAGGCCTGGCGGACGCCGACGTCCCGCCGGGCGTGGCGCTGTCGGCGTACCGAATCGTCCAGGAGTCGCTCACCAACGCGCTGCGGCACGCCCGCGCGTCCACCGCCGTGGTCACCGTCCGCGCCCGGGACGGCCTGCTGACCGTCGAGGTCCGCGACGACGGCACCGGCGGCGGCCGGTCCGCCGCGCCGGGCGCCGGGCAGGGACTCGCCGGGATGCGCGAGCGCGCGGCGCTGCTCGGCGGGACACTGGAGGCCGGGCCCGGCCCCGCGGGCGGGTTCCGGGTCCGCGCCCGCCTGCCGCTGGAGGACACCGCATGACGATCCGGGTGCTGGTCGCCGACGACCAGGAGCTGGTCCGGGCCGGCTTCTGCATGATCATCGACGCCCGGGACGACCTGGCGGTGGTCGGCGAGGCCGCCGACGGCGCGCAGGCCGTCGCGCTGGCCGCGCGGGTCCGCCCGGACGTGGTCCTCATGGACGTGCGGATGCCCGGCATGGACGGCGTCGAGGCCACCCGGCTGCTCACCGCCGCCGCGGACCCGCCCCGGGTGATCATGCTGACCACCTTCGACCTGGACGAGCCGCTCTACGCCGCGCTGCGGGCCGGCGCCAGCGGGTTCCTGCTGAAGGACGTGCGGCCGGCGGAGCTGGCCGAGGCCGTCCGGGTCGTCGCGCGGGGCGAGGCGCTGCTCGCCCCCACCGCGACCCGGCGCCTCCTGGACCGCTTCACCGCCACCGCGCCGCAGCCGCCGGTCCGCCCGGCGGCGCTCGGCGAGCTCACCGACCGGGAGCTGGAGGTGCTCGCGCTGGTGGCGCGCGCGGCCTCCAACGCCGAGATCGCCCGGCGGCTGGTGGTCACCGAGGCGACGGTGAAGACGCACGTGTCGTCCATCCTGCGCAAGCTCGGGGTGCGCGACCGGGTGCAGGCCGTGGTGCTCGCCTACGACCTCGGAGTGGTCCGGCCCCGCCCCTCAGCCTGAAGACGGAGGGCGGAGACCACTCCGCCGCCCGAGGCGCCGGGGCGGGTCCCGTTCCTACCGTCGAAGCATGGCCTTTCTTCGGAACCGGCGGCGACGCGCCGCCCTCGCACTGGTGCTCGTCGCGCCCGCCGTCGCCGAGCTGACCCTCGGCTCGGTCCCGGTGCGGATGCTGTGGCTGGTCGTCCTCTATGTCCCGATCTACGGCGCCGGGGTGCTGCTGATCCGCGAGGTGGTCCGCCGGACGGGCGGCGGGACGGGCGCCCTGCTGCTGATGGGCCTCGCCTACGGGCTGGTCGAGGAGGGCCTGGCGCTGCAGAGCCTCACCAGCCCCCACCTGTACGGCGCCGCCGGCTGGGGCCCGCGGCCGTGGGGGATCAACGCCCCCTACGCCGAGCTGAACCTGATCTACCACGCGGTGTTCAGCGTCCTGCTGCCGGTCACGCTCGTCGAGCTGATGTTCCGCGACCTCGGCCGGACGCCCTACCTGCGGCGCGGCGGGCTCATCGGCACCGCCATCACGGCACTGCTGGGCGTAGGGCTGCTGCGCGTGTCGGTGCCCCCGTCGCAGGACCCCGGCTACCTGCTGCCCGGCCGGGCCGCCCTGGTGATCCTCGGGCTGGCGGCCGCGTCGGTGGTGGCGGCACTCGTCCTACATCGGCGCCGCCCGGCCTCCTCCGATCGCCCTGCTCCCGGCCGTTTCCGGGTCGGCGCGGTCTGCGCGATCGCGGCTTTCGCCTTCCTCGCGCTGCTGTTCCCCTTCGCCGGCGCGCACCATCCGGTGTTCCTGCCCCGCGCCTGGGCACCGCTGCCGATGGCCGTCGCCGCTCTGGTAGCCGCGGCCGCCGCCTGGAGGCTGCGCCGCTGGAGCGCAGCGACCGGCTGGACGCCCCGCCACCGCCTGGCCGCCGTCTCCGGGGCGCTCATCGCCCACACCGCCTTCGGCCTGGTCTCCCACACCCGCGACCCCCTCGACACCGCCGGCCTCGCCGTCATCGGAGCGGTGATGATCCTCCTGCTCCACCGCCTGGACCACCACCTCGCCACCGGGACGCCCGATGCCTGAGCGTCGGCAGCGAACTGGAACCGCTACAAGCGCGCCGTCTCTATGTATGCGGTGGAGTGAGGTGCATGCGCGCCCAGATCCACTTGCCGCCGGACGGGTCCGGCGTGTAGCCACACTGGCTGGCGAGGGTCTGGACGATCGGCAGGCCCCAGCCGCCGTTGTCGTCGAACGACTCGGGGGAGAGGTCGAGGTCGTCGAGCGTCAGCTCGACCACCGGCTTGGGCTGGGGGAGCGCCGGGCTGGAGTCCCAGACGGCGATGACGACCCCGTAGGCGTCGCGGCTGAGCTGGAAGCGGATTTCTTTGCACGGGGTCGCCTCGGCCGCGTTCGCGATCAATTCGGCGACGATCAATTGCACATCATCCGCAATGTGGAAACAGTCCCATTTGTGAAGCCGTTGCTGCGTGAGCGTACGTGCGAGGCCGGCGGCGGCCGGCGAGCCGAGCATGGGAATGACCAGGTCGTCCGTCATCGTCGTCACCGTTGCTTCACCCTTGGGTCGGTTTTCATGATTCCTTCACAAGAGTCGCTCAGGTTGTTTACTCTCTGTCTGTACTCGGGGAACCTGGAAACAGGGAGCGAAAATGCCGATCGTCCGTGACGAGCTCGACCCGAAGATCTCGATGTGGTACTTCCTTGCGCACTCCCTACGGTTCTGGCGTGAAAAAGAAGGGCTGTCGCTCACCCAGTGCGGGCAGGTAATCGGTGTCGCGCGCTCCACTGTTTCCAACATGGAGGCGGGGCGTCGTCGCCCGCAGGACGACCACATGCGCTTGCTCGATCAGCGGTACCAGACCGGAGTGATCTTTCAGATGCTCCTCTGGTTCGCCCGGATGGCTCATGATCCGGACTGGGGGCGGCAGATCGCCAAGTACGAGGAGCAGAGCCACCTGATCAAGCTGTACCACGGCCAGGTGATCCCGATCGCCCTACAGACGGATGACTACACCTGGGCATGTGTCCGGGCGGGGACCCCCAAGGACTTCGAAGCGTCGATGGCAAGGAGGGTCGCGCGGAAGCAGTACTTCCTGGGGCGCATGGAAGACTTCGAGGTCTGGGCACTCCTGGACGAGAGCGTGCTGGCCCGCGTCGTCGGTGGCCCCCAGGTCATGCGTGCGCAGCTTGAGCACCTTCTCAAGCTGTCGGAGCTGCCCCAGTTCTCCCTGCGCGTCGTCCCCTTCTCTGCGGGAGCGCATCTCGGGGTCGATGGATCGCTCCAGCTCCTGAGCTTGGACTCCCGGGACGTTGCCTACTCCGGGGCGCAGAACGGCGGCCGCTTGATCGAAACGCCTGGCGAGGTGCGCGAACTCTCGGTTAAGTTCGATCGCATTGGCAGCAAGGCGGCCTCCGAGGACGCCTCGCGTGAGCTCATCAAGCAGTACCTGGAGCGATATACATGATCGTGCAGTGGCGCAAGAGTTCCTACAGCGGTGGTGCGGACGATGAGCAGTGCATTGAGCTGGGACACCTTGCGCAGGGAGTCGGCGTCAGGGACTCCAAGGACCCGGCCGCCGGGCAGCTGAGCCTGACCGCCGCGCAGTTCGGTGAACTGGTCCAGGCGATCAAGGGTCGGCCGGCCGGGCGCTGAGCGTCTGGTCCGGGTGCTGGTCATGTGGCGGCCGAGATGGCCGGCAAGCGAGTAGCCGGGCCCGGAGGAGCCGCGAGCCGGATGTGGTGTTTGCAGTAGATTGTCGCCCCGATCGCATGAGGAGACGGGGCGTCATATGGGGATCGGGGAGCCGGGCGTGCGCGCCGGGAACGGCCGGTGAACCGGGTCAGGTCGCGGGACCGGCTGCGGTACTGGTTCGACAACACCATGGCCAAGGGCACCCCCGCCCTCATCGGCTGGCTCGGGCTGGCGTCGATGGTGCTGGTGGTGACCGTGGCGTCGCTGGCGGTGCTGATCGCGCCGCGGGACGCGGCGGGCAATGGCCACTGGCCGGGCGTGGTCTGGCGGAGCCTGCTGCGCACGCTGGACCCGGGCACGATGGGCGGCGACCGGGGCAGCGGCCCCTACCTGGCGCTGATGCTGGTGGCGACGGTCGGTGGGATCTTCCTGGTCAGCGCCCTGATCGGTGTGCTGACCACCGGCCTGGAGGCCCGGATCGCCGAGCTGCGCAAGGGGCGGTCGCGCATCATCGAGCACGACCACACCGTCCTGCTGGGCTGGTCGGACCACGTGTTCACCGTGGTCGCCGAGCTGGTGGAGGCCAACAAGAGCAAGAGCAGCTCCTACGTGGCGATCCTGGCCGACCGCGACCGCGTCGACATGGAGGAGGCCATCCGCGCCCGGGTCGGCGGCACCGGCCGCACGAAGGTCATCTGCCGCCGCGGCGACCCGCTCAAGGTCGCCGACCTGGACCTGGTCAGCCCCGCCACCGCTCGCTCGATCGTGGTGCTGACCCCGCCGGTCGACGCCCCCGACACCCATGTGATCAAGGTGCTGCTGGCGCTCGGCGCGCGCACCTGGGACCCCGGTCACCGGCCGCACGTGATCGCGGCGGTGCACGACTCCTCCAACCTGCCCGCCGCGCGGCTGGCGGCCGGGCCGGCCGCCCAGGTGATCGACGCCGACGACCTGGCGATCCGGCTCATCGTGCAGTCGCACCGCGAGGCCGGCCTGTCGGCGGTCTTCACCGAGCTGCTGGACTTCGAGGGCCACGAGCTGTACCTGCACACCGCGCCGTCCCTGGCCGGGCGCACCTTCGGGCGGCTGCTGGACGCCTACGAGCTGGGCGTCCCCATCGGGCTGCGGCACGCGGGCGGCGGGGTGTCGCTGAACCCGCCGATGGACACCGTCGCCCGCCCCGACGACAAGATCATCGTGCTGGCCGAGGACGACGTGCTGATCAAGCTGGCGACCCGGCCCGTGCCGCCCGTCGCCGAGGAGGCCATCGCCGCGCCCGGCCCCGCCCGCGGCGCGCCCGAGCGCACCCTGCTGATCGGCTGGAACCACCGCGCCCCCGAGATCATCAGGTTGCTGGACGGCTTCGCCCGCCCCGGCTCGACGCTGCACGTGGCCGCCGACCGGGCGGACCCGACCGCCGGCCTGCCCCGCCCCGCCAACGTGGCCCTCGGCTTCACCCGGTGCGCGCCCACCGACCGGCCCAGCCTGGAGGGCCTGGACGCCGGCTCCTACCAGAGCATCATCGTGCTGGCCGACCTGGACCTGCCGGCCGAGCACTCCGACGCCCGCACCCTGGTCACCCTGCTGCACCTGCGGGACATGGCCGAGCGACTGGACGCGCCCTACTCGATCGTCAGCGAGATCAACGACGAGGCCAACCGCGAGATCGCGGTGGTGACCAAGGCCGACGACTTCGTGGTCAGCGACAAGCTCATCAACCAGGTCCTGGCCCAGGTCAGCGAGGACCGGCACCTCTACGACGTGTTCATGGAGCTGCTGTCGCCCCAGGGCGCCGAGATCTACCTCAAGCCGGCCACCGACTACCTGCGCCCCGGCGTGACGGCGAACTTCACCACCCTCATCGAGGCGGCCCGGCGGCGCGGCGAGACCGCCCTCGGCTACCGGCTCGGCGCCCGCTTCCACCAGCCCCCCGACTACGGCGTCGTCCTCAACCCCGTCAAGGGCGCCCCGCTGACCCTCACGGCCGCCGACCGGGTGATCGTCCTGACCGAGGGGTGACCGCCGCCTTCAGGCGGGGATCCGGGTGAGGTGCAGGCGCAGCAGCGCGGGCAGGGCGTAGGTCCAGGTGGGGCCGGAGCGCCTCGGGGTGGCCAGGTGGTGGTCGACCAGGTGTTCCAGGAGCTCCTCGGCGTGCGACTGGGGGAGGGAGAGGGCGCCGGACAGCTGGGCGGGGGTGGCCGGGCCCTCGGCCAGGACGGACAGCGCCTGGCGGGCCGGGGCGGGCAGGGCCGAGGTGATCCGGGCGTAGGAGTCCTGGAGGCTGCGGTCGCCGGTGGTGAGCAGGCCGAGGCGGCGGTGGTCGTCGCCGAGCCAGGCGGCCAGGTCGGCGGGGGTCCAGTGCGGCCGGGACTGCAGGAGGGCGGCCGCGGCCCGGATCGCGGCGGGCAGGCCGTCGCAGAGCCCGAGGACGGCCGGGCCCGGCGCGGTGCCGGTCAGGGCGGTGAAGAGGGCGGCGGCCTCGTCGTCCGGCAGGGGCGCCAGGCGGATCATGGCGGTGGTGTCCAGGGCGGTCAGCGGGCGCCGGGCCGTGACGACGACCGAGCAGGTGGGGCCGCCGGGCAGCAGGGGGCGGACCTGGGCCTCGTCGGCGGCGTCGTCGAGCAGGATCAGGAGCCGGCGGTCGGCGGTCAGCGTCCGGAAGAGGGCCGCGCGGTCGGGGAGCGGGCCGGGGACCGAGTCCGGGGGCACGCCCAGCGTGCCGAGGAAGCGGGCGAGGATCCGGCCGGGTTCCTCGGTCAGGTCGGCGTAGAGCTGCCCGTCGGGGTGGGACTCCTGGAGCCGGTGGGCCAGGTGCAGGGCCAGCGCGGTCTTGCCCGACCCGACCGGCCCGGTGACGGCCAGGACGGGAAGGGAGGTGGGGCACGCCGCCGCCAGGGCGGTGTGCAGGGCGTCGATCTGCGCGGAACGGCCGATCAGCAGGGGCGGGGCCGGCGGCAGCTGGCGGGGCCTGAGCGTGGCGAGCACGGGCGGGACGGCCGCGGGGCGCTCCGACTGCTGGGTCAGGATCGCGGCCTCCAGCCGGCGCAGCTCGGGGCCGGGCTCCAGGCCGAGGTCCTGGACCAGGGCCCGGCGTCCTTCGCGGTAGACCGTCAGCGCCTCCGCCTGGCGGCTGCCGCGGTACAGGGCCAGCATCAGGACCCCGCGCAGGCGCTCGTCGTAGGGGTGGGCGTCGACGAGGGGGCGCAGCCCGAGCGCGACCGTGTCGTGCAGCCCGAGCTCCAGCTGCGCCTCCGCCATGTCGCAGACGGTCTGCAGGCGCCGGTGCTCCAGATGCTCGGCGTGCCGGCGCAGGAAGGCGCTGCCCACGTCCAGCAGCGCGGGGCCGCGCCAGCACGCCAGCGCCTTGGCGTACAGGCCGGCCGACGCGGCCGGGTCGGCGCGCACCGACCAGGCCTGCTCCCTCAGCTCCTCGAAGAGGCCGAGGTCGGTCCGGCAGTGCGCCGGGTCGAGCAGGTAGCCGGGGGGACGGGTGACCAGCACCCGGTCCGGGGCGACCGGGGAGCCCGCGGCCCGCATCGCGTTGCGCAGGGCGCTGACATGGCCGTGCACGTTGGCCAGGGCGCTGCGCGGCGGCGCCCCGTCCCAGAGGGCGTCGATCAGCTCCGAGACGGGCACGACGCTTCCCGCCCGCAGGGCGAGCAGGGCGAGCAGCGAGACCCGGTGCGGTCCGCCGAGCGGCAGGGGACCGCCCGCGACCTGCGCTTCGACCTCGCCGAGCAGGCTGACGTACACGATCTTCGAGCGTACGCTCGAAGATCAAGAACGCGCTCGCTTCCGCTGTGCGCGTAACGCCGGGCCGTCACCGGTGGTCGGCGGTCAGCGACCGGTCGGCCTCTTCCTGCAGCTCGTCCAGGTCGCGGGTGGACTCCGGCGCGGGCAGCGCGTCCGGCAGCAGGTCCTCCAGGTGGCGCAGCCGCCGCAGCCGGAGGCCGAGGAGGCCCCAGGCCGTCAGCAGGACGCCCATCGCGGCCAGCAGCCAGCCGAGCGACGCGCCGCGCCCCGCGCCGGTGAGGGCGCCGGCGCCCGCCGCGAGCGGGGCCGTGCTGAGGTAGCCGAGCGGGGTCATGGCCGTGGCCAGCATCTGGTTGGTCGCCAGCACCCGGCCCTGCAGCTCCGAGCGCACCTTGAGCTGGATGATCGCCAGCCAGTGGGCGTTGATGACGCTGGTGGAGCCCCAGCGCAGCGCCAGGCCGAAGGCGACCAGCGGGACGAGCGAGAGCACGCCGGCGAACCCGGTGACCACCGTCGCCACGCCCGCGACGGCCACGAAGCCGACCATGCCGTCGGCGAGCCGCCGCGTCCCGCCCCAGCGGACCATCAGCACGCTGCCGAGCACCGCGCCGAGCCCGCCCGCCGCCGTGACCACGCCGAGCTCGACGGCGCCGTCCTGCGCCAGCACCATCGGGGACACGACCGCGAGGGTGAGCGCGGTGAAGTAGTTGACGCCCATGAAGTAGACCGCCATCACCAGCAGCGGCGGGCGCCTGGTGATGAACCGCCAGCCGCCGGCGAGCGACGAGCGGAACGTCTCCTCCCTCCTGCGGAACATCCGGTCGGGGAAGCGGACCGCCGTCAAGGTCAGCAGGGCGACGGTGAAGGTGGCCACGTCGACCGCGATGACCGTCGGGAGGCCGGCCAGGCCGATGAGGGCGCCGCCGGCGAGCGGCGCCACCAGAGTGCCGAGGCCGAGGCCGGCCTGGGCCAGCGCGTTCGCCTGCGGGAGGTAGGGCTTCGGGACGAGCTGCGCGATGGCCGCCAGATAGGCGGGCCGGTGGAAGGCCGACACGACCGACAGAAGGGTCACGACGCAGCAGACCGCCGCGAACGTCAGGCCGCCCCGCCACAGCAGGACCGCCGTGGCCGCCATGGCGAGGCCGCTCACCGCGTCGCAGGCGAGCATCACCGTGCGCCGGTCGTGGCGGTCGGCGATCGCGCCGCCGAGCGGCCCGGCGAGCACCGCCGGCAGGAGCGCCAGCATCGTCACGAGGGCGAAGTCCAGCACCCGGCCGCTGCGCTGATACGTCCAGACGCCCAGGGCGAAGGAGCTGAGCGAGCTGCCGACCATGGAGGCCAGCTGTCCCGCCGCGACGATGTGGAACCCGCGCAGCCCCGGCTTCGCCAGGGGCGGCGTCCCGGTCGGCGCGGCCTGCGCGGACGGCGGGTCGGTGAGGAAGGAGGCGAGGGTCTCGGGCTGGTGGCGCAGGAAGTAGTGCCCCGCCAAGGGGACGACGGAGAGGGAGACGCGGGGGGAGAACGCCTCCCATTCGCGGTAGCGCTCCTGGTAGAGGTCGGTCGCGCCATCGCTCTCGCCGACGATGACCTGGATCGGGGCGCGCAGCCGTTGCGGGTCGCCGAGGCGGCGGGTGAACCAGTCCTGGGCCTGCCGGGCGTCGTGCCGGATGGCGCGGACCGCGGTCTCCACGGCGGGGCCGTCGAGGTCCTCGGGCAGGCCGCCCATGGAGCGGAGCGCGTCGCGGTAGGCGCGGTCGGACAGCCACCGGTCGGCCGGGAGCCGGCGGTTGAACCACGCCGACAGGCGTCCGGGCAGGCGGGCGGTGGGGAAGCTGCCGCCGAGGTGGACGCCCGTCACCTCGACGCCGGTCCCCTCCAGGCGCAGGGCGAGGGCGGTCGCCAGGGCGGAGCCCACGCAGTGGCCGTAGACCGCGATCGGGCCCGTCGTCCGCGCGGCCAGTTCCGCCACGCACTGTTCGACGACGTCTTCCAGGGGGCGCATCGGCTCGTCCGGGCGGGCCGGGTCGTGGCCCGGCAGCTCCAGTGCGAGGACCTCTGTCCCGTCGGGCAGCGCCTCCGCCAGCGGCCGGTAGACGGCGGCCGACCCGCCGCCGTAAGGGACACAGACGATCGTGGCCGTCGGGGTGCCCTGGCGCGGGCCGCTCAGGCGGTGCAGGAGCCCGCCTTCGCCGGTCGTGCCGAGCTTGGCGGCCAGTTCCCGGACGGTCGGATGGGTGACCAGGTCGATGACCCGCAGCCCGGGGTCGATCTCCTGGACGGCCTTGACCGCCAGGAACGAGTCGCCGCCGAGGGCGAAGAAGTCGTCGTCGGCTCCCACGCGCTCGACGCCCAGCAGACCGGCCCAGATCCGGGCGATCCGCTGCTCCGCCTCCGATTCCGGTTCGGTGAAGGCGGCTTCGGGGGCGTCCATGGGCAGACGCCCGCGATCCACCTTTCCGTTGGGGTTGAGCGGCAGCTCCGGCAGGAACGTGATCGTCGAGGGGACCATGTAGTCGGGCAGCAGTGAGCGCAGGGCGCCGCGCGCCGCGGCCTCGTCCAGCCCGTCAGCCACGAGCCAGGCGGCGAGGCGGCGCGCCGTCCCCGTCCCCACGGCCAGGACGGCCGCCGCGGTGACGCCGGCCAGGGTCCGGCAGACGGCCGCGACCTCGCCGGGCTCGACGCGGTAGCCCCTGATCTTCACCTGGTCGTCGATCCGCCCCAGGAACTCGACCGCCCCGTCGGAGCGGACGCGCACCCGGTCGCCCGACCGGTAGAACTCCCCGAAATCGGCGCCCTGGAGGTAGCCGCGGGCGACCTGGGGGCCGCCGATCCACAGTTCGCCGGGCAGGCCGTGCGGCTGCGGGCGTCCCTGGGCGTCGGCCACCAGGCACCGGACGCCGGGCAGCGGGCGGCCGAGCGGGACGTTCGCCCCGCCCCGCGCCTCGTCGCGCGCCGTGCAGGTCAGCACCGCCACCGTCGTCTCCGTCGGCCCGTAGTGGACCTGGACCTCCAGGTCCGGCCGCGCCTCGGCGATCCGGTCGACGAGCGACCAGGGCACCGCCTCGCCCGCCAGCACCAGCAGCCGTCCGGGCAGCACCGAGGCCAGGTCCCCGTGCGAGGCCAGCAGCTCCAGATGGCTCGGCACGCACTTGAGGAAGTCCACGCCCTGCATCCGCGCGGCGAACGCCTCCGGGTCGGCGGCGGTGTCACGGTCGAACAGGTGCAGCGTCCCGCCGGTCGTCAGCGCCCCGAAGACGTTCAGCATCCCGAGGTCGGCGGCGATCGTGGAGACCAGCGCCCAGGAGCGGTGCGGCCCGACCCTCGGCAGCACCCCGTCGAGATAGGCGGCGACGCTGCCGTGCTCGACGGCGACGCCCTTGGGCGCGCCCGTCGACCCGGACGTGAAGATCACATACGCGAGGTCGGCGCCGGTGACGCTTCCGGACGTCCCGTCCGCCTCGGCGGAATCAGCGGGCACGACGGCCGTCACATGCTGGGGCAGGCGGTCGGCGAGGTCGGCGGTCGTGACGGCGACGCGGACGCCGGCCGTCGCGCACATGCCGGCGATGCGGTCGGCGGGGGCGGCGTCGTCCAGCGGGACGAACGCGGCCCGCGCCTTGAGGACGCCGAGCAGGGCGACCGGCAGGTCGCGCGAGCGCGGCAGGAGCACCGCGACCCGGTCGCCCGGGCCCGCCCCGGCGGCCGACAGGCGCGCGGCCAGCGCGCCGGCGAGGCCGTCGAGCTCGCGGTAGGAGTACGCGCCGTCGTAGGCGACGACCGCGGTGGCCGCCGGGGCGAGGGCGGCCTGGCGCCCGATCCGCTCGTGGAGGCCGATCGGCTCGTCCGAGGCGGACGCGGGCGGCCCGGCGATGATCGGGTCGGCGCCGGGCTCCAGGTCGAGCGCTTCCAGCGGGCCGTCCGGCGTGGCGGCGAGCTGGGCGAGGACGGAGGTGAAGAACCCCGCGATCCGGCGGGCCGTGCCCTCGTCGAACAGGTCGCTCCGGTAGGTGAGCCCGCCGCGCAGCCCGGATCCCTCGTCCTGGACCGTCCAGCTCAGATCGAACCGCGCGGTCGCGGGCAGCGTCTCCAGGGACTCGGCCGCGAGGCCGGTGAACCCGGTGACGGCGCCGGGGGCCTGGTAGAGGTTCAGCAGGACCTGCAAGGGCGGCGGCTCGAACGGCTCGGCGGCATGCGCGAACGCGTCGAGCACCTCGCCCCGGATCCGGGACAGCAGCGCACGGCCGGTGGGGTCGTCGCCGAGCCGGGTCCGGATGACGAGCGTGTCCAGCAGGCAGCCGAGGACGTTCTCGGCGTCGCGATGCCGCCGCCCCGCCTCGGGGACGGCCACCGCCACGTCCTCGCTCCCGGAGACGCGGGCGAGCGTCACCTGCAACGCCGTCAGCAGCACCATGAAGACGGTCGCCCCGGATTCGGCGGCCAGGTTCCGCACCCCTGCCGTCAGCTCATCCCCGAGCTCCAGCCGGAGGAAGCCCGCGGCGGACCCGCCCTCCCGTGCGCGGTCGCACGGGAGATCGAGTTCGGGTGGGAGGTCCGCCAGCTTCCCGGTCCACCAGGAGGAGGCGGGACGGCCGTGCTGCCACGCGGCGATGTCGGGGAAGCCGACGTCGAGCGGGCTGAGGGCGCGGCCGGAGTAGAGCGCCGCCAGATCCCGCAGGAGGACGGCCCGGGAACGGGCATCGCTGGCGATGTGGTGCAGGACCAGGGCCAGGACGTGCTCGTCCGGGCCGAGGGCGAGCAGCGTGGCGCGGAACGGCGGCTCCTCGGCCAGCGCGAAGGGACGCGCGGTCAGCTCCGCCAGGCGCTCCTGGAGATTCGCCGTCTCTTCCACCGCGAGCGGGACCTCGGCGGGGTCGTCGGTGATCCCGTGCGGCTCGCCGTCCAGGAGGACGACCCGGGTGCGGAGCATCTCGTGGCGGCGCGCCAGCCCGTTCACCGCCGCGCGCAGCGCCGGGACGTCCAGGTCGCCGCGCAGCCGCAGCACGACCGGCACGTTGTACGCCGAGCTCTCCGGATCCAGCTCGCCGGCCAGCCACAGGCGGCGCTGCAGCGGTGTCAGCGGCCAGGGCCTGGTCCCGGCGCGCCGGGGGATCGGCTCCTCGGCGTCCCCGGACAGGGATTCCAGCGCGCCGGCCAGATCGGCAAGGACCGGGTGGTCGAACAGCAGCCGTGGCGGCACCGCCGAGCCGAGGCGCTCGGCGAGCCGTGCCGCCGCGCGGACCGCCGAGAAGGAGTCGCCGCCGAGGGCGAAGAAGTCGTCCTCGGGCCCGGCGCCGGAGACGCCGAGCACCTGGCTCCAGACCTCGGCCACGAGCAGCCCGGCGGCCGAGGACGGGGCCCCGGCCTCCCGGACGGCCCGGACCGGAGCCGGCAGCCGGGCCCGGTCGACCTTTCCGTTGACGGTCAGCGGCAGGGCCTCAAGGAACGTGAACGAGGAGGGGACCATGGCGTCCGGCAGGCTGCGCCGCAGCGCCCGCCGCACGGCCGCCTCGTCCAGGCCGGGAGGAGCGACCAGCCAGGCGGCGAGACCCTCGGGAACACCGAGGACGACCGCCTCGGCGACCCCGGGCACCGCCCGGCAGGCGGCGGCGACCTCGCCCGGATCGACCCGGTGGCCGCGCACCTTCACCCGGTCGTCGATCCGCCCGAGAAACTCCACCATCCCGTCGGGACGGACCCGCGCCCGGTCACCCGACCGGTGCAGCCCGCCCCGTGCCACCTGCGGCCCGCCGATCCACAGCTCACCGGGCACGCCATGGGGCACCGGACGGCCCGCGGCGTCGGCGACGAAGCAGCTCACCCCCGGGAACGGCGTTCCCAGCGGGACGTTCGCGGTCTCCCGCGCGGCCGTGTCCGCGACGCAGCCGAGGACCGAGACGGTGGTCTCCGTCGGGCCGTAATGGACCTGCACCTCCAGACCGGGACGCACCTGCGCGACGCGGTCCACCAGCGACCACGGGACGGCCTCGCCCGCCAGGACGAGCAGCCGCTCCGGCAGCAGCGAGGCGAGCGGCGCGTGGGCGGCCAGGCCCTCCAGCTGGCTGGGGACGCACTTGAAGGTCTCCACACCGCGGACGCGCTCGGCGAACAGCGCCGGGTCGGTCGACGCGGCCAGGTCCAGCAGGTGGAGCGTCGCGCCCGTGGTGAGGGCGCCGAAGACGTTCAGCAGGCCGAGGTCGGCGGCGATCGTGGAGACCAGGGCGTAGGAGGAGGAGCGGCCGGCCCGGGGCGCGACGGCGTCCAGGTACGCGGTGAGATTGCCGTGGCCGACGACGACCTTCTTGGGCCTGCCGGTGGAGCCCGAGGTGAAGATCGCGTACGCAGGGTCCGCCGGATCGGGCGAAAGCGGCGCGTCCTGCGCGGTTTCCGTCGGAACATCGTCCACTGAAACGACAGAAACCCCGGACGGCAGACGGTCGGCCAGAGCGGGTGAGGCGACGGCGAACCTGCTGTCCGCGAGCAGCTGCGCCACCCGTCCAGAGGGAGCGGTCTCGTCCACGGGCACGTAGGCGGCGCCCGCCATGAGGATGCCGAGCAGCGCCACCGGGAGATCCCGGGAGCGTTCCATGAGAACGCCCACATGGTCGCCCCGGCTGACGCCGAGCGTACGCAGCCTGCCGGCCAGGCTCCGGGCGCGATCGGCCAGCTCGGCATAGGTGAGAGCACCATCGGCCGCGACAACGGCGCACGCGTCGGGAACCAGCCGGGCCTGATCGAGGAAGCGCTCGTGAACGGCGCGCGGGTCCCGGTCGGCTGCCGGAGCGCTGAGCACGTGGTCCGCCCCGGGCTCCAGGGGGAGGTCCCCGGCGGCGTGGTCCGGATCGGCGGCCAGGCCGGTCAGCAGGGCGGTGAACCAGCCCGCCAGACGGCGTGCGGTCGCGTCGTCGTAGAGGTCGGTCCGGTAGGCGAGGCGGCCGCGCAGGTCCGGGCCGTCCTCGACGAACGTCCAGGTCAGTGCGGCCTTCACCGCGGTCATCGGGACCTCGACGAACTCCGCGGCCAGGCCGGGGAACCCCGCCGGGGCGGGCGGCGGCGCGACGACGTTGAGGAGCGTGCCGAACAGGGGCCGTCCCGGGGCCACGCGCTCGGCCACCCGGTCGAAGGGGACCTCGGCGTGGCTCACCGCGTCCAGGGCCGCGGTGCGGGCCCGCCGGACCAGCTCGCGGCCGGTGGCGCCGGCGTCGACGGTGTCCCGGACGACGAGGGTCTCCACGAAGCACCCCATCACCCCTTCGAGGTCGGGATGCCGGCGGCCCGCCTCCGGGACGCCCACCGCCACGTCGGGATCGCCGATCCGGGCGAGCAGGACCTGTAGGGCGGCCAGCAGCACCATGAAGACCGAGCCGCCCCGGGCCAGCTCCCGGACCGCCGCGACCGTCGCCGCGTCCAGTTCGAGGTCGAGTTCCGCGCCGGACCAGCCCGTGCGCGGCACCGGCGCCAGCACCGGAGCCGGGTCGAGCCCGGCGAGCCGCTCGCTCCACCAGTCCAGCGCCCGCTCGGCCGCCGGGGACGCGGCGCGGGCGTTGAGCCAGGCGGCGGCGTCGCCGTACTGGAGCGGCGGCGGGCCCAGCGCGGGGCCGTCGCCGGTCCGGTAGCGGTAGAGCGCGCCCAGCTCGGCCACCAGGAGCGGCAGCGAGCCGGCGTCGACCGCCAGGTGGTGGACGATGAGCGCCAGCACATGGTCCTCGGCGCCGAGCTCCAGCAGCGTGGGGCGGAACGGGATCTCCTCGGCCGGCCGGAACGGCCGTTCCACGAGAGCGGTCAGCCGTGCGTCCAGCTCGGCGGCCTCGATCCGTTCGCGGGAGACGCTCGGCGCGCCGCCCGGGACGGCTCGCGGCTCACCGTCGTCTTCGACGATCCGTGAGTGCAGCACCTCGTGCCGCGCCGCCAGGTCCGCGAGGGCCGCCTCCAGCGCGGGCACGTCGAGGGCGCCGCGCAGCCGCAGGACCACCGGGACGTTGTACGCGGGGCTGTCGGGCTCCGCGGCGCCCGCCAGCCACATCCGGCGCTGCACCGGCGAGAGCCGCCCGTCGCCCGCGCCGCGCGGGATCCCGGCCGGCGCCTGGCGCGCGGCGGCGATCCGGCGGCCGAGCAGTTCCCGCACGCGGTCCTGCGAGACCTCGGTCACGCGCCGGCCTCCTCTTCCGCGAGCCCTTCCAGGACGAGCCGTTCCACCTCGGCGGCGTAGTCGCCCAGTTCCGGGTGGTCGAACAGCGTCCACACCGGCAGGTCGAACCCCAGCGCCTCCCGCAGCCGCACGGTCACCCGCGTGGCCAGCAGCGACGTCCCGCCGAGCATGAAGAACTCGTCCTCGGGCCCGAGCCCGCGCGTCTTCAGCGCGGCCTCCCAGATCTCCGCGACCAGCTCCACCAGCGTCCCGCCGCCGGAGTCCTGCTCCTCGGCGCCATCGGGTTCCTCGGCCACGGGGTCCAGGGCGCGGCGGTCCAGCTTGCCGCTGATGGTGCGGGGCAGCTCGGCGTGCCTGATCCAGGTCCGGGGGACCATGTAGGCCGGAAGGCGGTCCCGGGCGTGGGCCTCCAGAGCGGGGAACAGGTCCTCGTCGGGGATACGGGCGGGGGCCACGACGTGCGCCCGCAGGACGGCGTCGGCGCCGGGGCTGGGGACCGTCGCCACGTCGATGACGGAGAGGTGTTCGCGCAGCACGGCGTCGATCTCGTCCAGCTCGATCCGGTATCCGCGGAGTTTGACCTGGTTGTCGCGGCGGCCCAGGAAGACCAGGACGTGGCCGCCCGAGCCGTCGGGCCGCCAGCGGACCCGGTCGCCCGACCGGTACAGCATGGTGCCGTCCCCGGCCGGGACGAAGGCCGCCGCGGTCAGCTCGGGACGGCCGCGGTAACCGTCCGCCACGCCGGGCCCGCCCAGCCAGAGCTCACCCGGGACGCCCAGCGGCAGCAGCCGCCCGAGCGGGTCGACGACGGCCATCCGCTCGCCGGGGATCGGATGGCCGATCGCGATCTGGGGGCCGTGCGGCGGAGCGGCCACCGGGTGGACCGTCGAGACCACGGTCACCTCCGACGGGCCGTAGACGTTCCACGCGCCCGCCGTGCGCGCCGTCAGTTCCTTGGCGAGCGCCTCGTCCAGGATCTCGCCGCCGATCAGGACGCGCAGCTCGGGCCGCCCCGCCCAGCCGTCGGCGACCAGCAGCCGGAGCCGGCTCGGCGTCGCCATGATCAGGGTCGCCTCCGCGCTGTCCAGGAGGGCGGCCAGCGCCCGGCCGTCCCGCGCGGTGGCGGAGTCGGCGACGAACACGCGGGCGCCGATCGACAGCGCCGCCCAGAACTCGAAGGAGGACATGTCGAACACCAGCGGCGCCATCGCGACGATCACGTCGTCGCCGGTCATCCCCGGATCGGCGTGGACCGCCTCGGCGAAGGACGCGATCGCGCGGTGCGAGATCTGGATGCCCTTGGGGCGCCCGGTCGAGCCCGAGGTGAAGATGAGGTAGGCCGGCCGCCCGAGGTCGGGCGCGGGCAGCGGCCCGGCGGGCGCCGCCATCAGGGCCTCGGCGTCGTGCAGGACCAGGTCGGGGAGCGCGTGCTCGCCGAGCACGACCGCGTGGCGGATGCCGCAGTCCTCGGCGATCAGGGCGAGCCTGCGGGCGGGCAGGTCGGCGTCCATGGCGACGTAGGCCGCGCCGGCGCGCAGGACGCCGAGCAGGATCGCGGGCATCCGGTGGTCGCGCGGAAGGCTCACGCCGATCGGCTCGCCGGGCCGGATACCGGCCGCCACCAGCGCGGACGCCACCCTGGCCGAGATGTCGGACAGCTCGCCGTAGGTGAGCGCGCCGCTCGCCGAGGCGACGGCCGGGCGCGCCGGGTCGGCGCGCAGGATCGCCTCGATGACCGTCTCGGTGCCGGTCAGCGGGGAGCCGGTGCCGAGGGCGCGCAGCCGGTCCTCCTCGGCGGGGGAGACCAGGGCGAGCGAGGAGACCGCGCGCTCCGGACCCGCGACCGTCTGGGCGAGGGCGTCCAGGAAGGCGTCGGCGACGAGCGCCGCCTCCGCCTCGGTGTACCGGTCGGTCGCGTACTCGGCGACCAGTTCCGGGCCCGCGGCCCCGGTGTTCATCAGAAGGGTGAGCTCGGTGACGGCGCCGCCCAGGTCCAGCTCGCCCACCAGCTCGACCCGGACGTCCCCGATCCGCGTGACAGGCTCCTCGTCGGGCTGGAACGCCAGCACCACCGGCAGGGGATTGGCGCCGTGGGCGCGCGGGACCGCGGCGGCGACCGCGGCCGCCAGCCCGTCCCGGTGCCCGAACGCGCGGGTGATCCGCTCGCCCACCCGCGCGGCGAGGACGGCGAGGCCGGGGTCGTCGGCGAAGTCGGCCCGGATGGGGAGGACGTCGAGCAGCGGGCCGATGACGCGGTCCAGCCCCGGACGGTCGCGGACCGTCGCGGTCAGCCCGATGGTCGTCTCGGCGCGCCCCGACAGGCCGCCGACGACCGTGGCCAGCGCCGCGAGCTGCACCGCCGCCGGGGTGAGCCCGAGCCGCGCGGCCAGGTCCCGGACGCCGTCCAGCAGCGCGGGGTCGACGCGCCTGGAGATCCGCCGCCCGCGCGGCCCCGGGACGGAGGCCGGATCGCCGAGCAGGTCGTAGGGCACCACGGCCCCGGCGAGCTCCTCGCGCCAGTAGGGGTCCTCGGCCTCGTCGTGGGCCAGGTCGCCGAACTGCAGGGCGGGCGCGGCGGGCGTGCGCCCGGCGAGCTCCGCCGCCAGCTCCTCGCGCAGGATGCGCTCCGACCAGCCGTCGAAGGCGATGTGGTCGGTGACCAGCAGTACTTCGGCGGCATCCGGGCCGATCCATGCACATATTGCTCGTAGGAGCGGGGTTTCTACAGTCAGATCGAATGGCTTCAGGGCCGCGGTCAGCCGCGACAGCTCCTCTTCCCGCCGGGCCGGGTCGAGTGACCGCAGGTCGTGTTCGGTGACGGGCACCGGGGCGGGCGGGGCGACGCGGACGACCGGCTCCCCGTCCAGGAGCTCCACCCGGCTCCGGAGCGACTCGTGGCGTTCGACGATGCCGTTGAGAGCCGACCGGAGGGCGGCGGCGTCCACCAGGCCGGTCAGCCGGAAGCGCAGGCCGATCGTGGTGGCCGGGGTGGCGGGATCGATCTGGCGCATCGCCCAGAGGCCGCGCTGGACCTCGGTCAGGGGGTGGGTCCCGCTGCGCGGCCGGGGCCGGGCGACGGCCGGGGGCGCGGCGGAGACCAGTTCCGCCAAGGCGGCCACCGTCGGCGCGGCCAGGAACTCGTGCAGCGGCACCTGGACGCCGAGGTCGGACGCGACCCGGGCGACGACGCGGGCCGCGGCCAGGGAGTGGCCGCCCAGGGAGGCGAAGGAGTCGTCCGCGCCCACCTCGGGGAGGCCGAGGACATCGGCGACGATCGCGGCGACCCGCTGCTCGGCCGGGGTGGCGGGCGCGCGGCCGGCCGGTGCGGCGGGGGAGGGCAGGGCGTCCCGGTCGAGCTTGCCGCCGGGGCCGAGCGGAAGCGACGGCAGGAGCACGATCCGGTCGGGGACGAGCGGCGCGGGCAGCCGGCCGGCCAGATGGTCGAGCAGTTCCCGCTCGGACGCGGTGGCCGCGGCGTAGCCGATCAGCCGGTGGGTGCCGTCGGCGTCCGGCACGGCCACCACGGCCGCCTCCGTCACCGCGGGGTGCCCGGCCAGCGCGTGCTCGATCTCGCCCGGCTCCACCCGGTGCCCGCGGACCTTCACCTGGGCGTCGGAGCGTCCCGCGAACCAGTAGACGCCGCCCTCGAACCGCACCAGGTCACCCGTCCGGTAGGTGCGGCTCCCGGTGAAGCCACCGGGGTCCGAGCCGAGGTAGCCGCGGGCCACGACCGGCCCGGCCACCACGAGCTCGCCCGTCTCGCCGGGGGCGACCTCGCGCCCCGAGGCGTCCCGGACGCTGACGACCGCGCCGGCGATCGGCAGCCCGATCGGCACCGGGTTCTCACCGGCGGACACCTCGTGCACCAGGCACTGCGTGGTGCACTCGGTCGGCCCGTAGCAGTTGAAGAAGCGGATGCCGGGCGCCGCCGCGAGGAACCGCGCGACCAGGTCGCCGGGCAGCGCCTCGCCGCCGGAGTAGACCAGCCGCAGCGACGGCGGCAGCGGCCCCGACCGCAGCAGCGCGGCGAGCACCGACGGGGGCCCGCCGAGCGCCCGCACCTCGCCGGCCGCCGGCAGCGCGGGCAGCGCGAGCAGGTCGTCGGCCAGGACGACCGTCCCGCCGTGCACCAGCGGGCCGAAGATCTCCATCACCGACGGGTCGAAACCGATCGACGTGGCCGCCAGCCAGCCGCCGACGCCCTCGCCCCAGGCCTCGCCCACCCACTCCAGCAGGTTCAGCGCGCTGCGGTGCTCGACGACGACGCCCTTCGGCTTGCCCGTCGACCCCGAGGTGTGGATGACGTAGGCCGGCGAGTCCGGCGGGACGGGCACCGCGGGGTCGTCCGCCCGGCCGCCGTCCTGGACCGGCACGGGCGTGGCGCCGTCCGGAACCCGCCCGATGAGCGAGGGAAGCGTGACGACGTGGCGCAGGCCGCTGTCCGCGGCCAGGTACGCCAGCCGGTCGAGCGGGTACGCGGGATCGAGGGGCACGTAGGCCGCGCCGCTCTTGAGCGTCCCGAGAAGCGCGGGGACCAGATCGGCGCCCCGGTCCATGAGGACCCCGACGGCCTCTCCGGGCCGGACCCCGTGTTCGAGCAGCATGTGCGCGATCCGGTTGGACCGCTGCTCCAGCTGCGCGTAGGTGACACGCAGATCCTGTACCACCAAGGCGACCCGGCCGGGGTTCTTCCTGGCCTGCTCCGCAACCGCCTGCTGAATGTTCACGGCAGCCGACTCTAAGCAGATCACGAGAAAACGGAAGTGGGCTCACCATATTCTCGCTATAAAGGCGGTACATACGGTCGGAAGCGCTTTTGTAGCGGGGGCCGCGATTCTGGCGGCCATGAACACTGAAGAGCTCTTCCTCCGGCCGAACGTCATCATCGAGCCGCTGGTCGACGGGTTCTCCGCGTGGTTCCACTCGGTGGCGCCCGTCCAGGCCGCGATGAACCTCGCGTTCCTGCAGGTGCCGCTTCTGGAGTCGTATCTGGAATCACCGTCGACGCACACCGCGGCCAGCCGGAACCCGGCCCTGCGCGGTGGGTACTTCATCGGCATCGACGAGGCGCGCGCCGGCGACGTCCGGGCGTTGCTGGAGGCGATCCGCCGGGAACGCGCCCCGATGCTGCGCTTCGCCGAGGCCGTCGCCGCGGCCCAGGACCTGCTCCGCGACAACGCGACGGGCTACGACCTGACCCCGCTCTACGCCAAGCTCCCGCCCGAGCTGGCCGGGCTCGTCGAGCTCGCCTACGACACCGAGGGCCAGGCCTCGCTGCGCTTCCTGGAGCCGCTGGTGTACCGCAGCCCGGTGCACACCGAGGCGCGCCAGTCGGTCCAGCTGTCGATCGAGCCGGGCACCGAGCGGCCCTTCGTCCTCAGCACCCCGCGCCTGTCCTCACCGGACGTCCTGGACCTGAAGCTCCCCTTCCGGCACCCGGGCCTGGAAGCCCTGTTCGGCGCCCGCCTCCGCCCGACGACACTCGCATCCCTCCGCGAGGCGCTGGAACTCGACGACACGGCGGCCGCGCAGCTCTCCGGGCTCCTCACCGGCGAACCGTCCCAGGCCGCCGACCGGCACATCGACGGCGGCGGGAGGATCCGCTACCTCGGCCACGCCTGCCTGCTGCTGCAGACGCCCGAGGCGGCCATCCTCACCGACCCGTTCATCAGCGCCGACACCACGGCCGGGGACCGCTACACGCTCGCCGACCTGCCCGACCACATCGATCTGGTGCTCCTCACCCACGGCCACCAGGACCACGTCGTCCTGGAGACCCTGCTCCAACTGCGCGGCCGGGTGGGCGCGGTCGTCGTGCCCCGCTCCTCCGGCGGCGGGCTGGCCGACCCGTCCCTCAAGCTGTTCCTCGCGGGCGCGGGATTCCCGGTCGTGGAGGTCGAGTCCTTCGACGAGGTCCCCTTCCCCGGCGGCCGCGTGACCGCGACCCCCTTCCTCGGCGAGCACGCCGACCTCGACATCCGCGCCAAATCGACCTACTGGATCGAGCTGGCGGGCCGCCGGATCTTCGTCGGCGCCGACTCGTCCGGCGTCGACCCGGTGCTCTACCGCCATATCCGCGGCCACCTCGGCAAGGCCGACGTCGCCTTCCTCGGCATGGAGTGCGACGGGGCGCCCCTGACCTGGCTCTACCAGGCCCTGCTGACCAGGCCCATCCCGCGCAAGATGGACCTGTCCCGCCGGCTCTCCGGCTCGGACGCCGCCCAGGCCGCCGCCATCGTCACCGAACTCGGCGCGGACGAGGCCTACGTCTACGCGATGGGCGAGGAACCCTGGCTGGGCCACGTCATGGCCACCAGCTACAACGAGGACTCCTACCAGCTCAAGCAGATCGAGCGCTTCGAGACCTGGTGCGCCGAGAACGACGTCCGCTCCGAGCACCTCTACGGCCGCCGCGAATGGCGCTGGTGACGTAGCCCGGGCCCCGGCTTCGCCGGCCGGCTCATGAACGGCGGCGGTGAGCAGGAGCCAGGACGGCCTCCGCGGCCGGGAGACCGACGGTGACGGTGAGCCCACCGCCGTCCTTGGGCTCCGCCCGGACGGTGCCGTCATGGGCGTGGGCGATGGCGCGGACGATGGACAGGCCCAGGCCGTGGCCGGAGCGGTCGGTGGCCAGCCGGTGGAACGGCTCGAAGAGGGAAGCGGTCTCGTGGGCGGCGACGACCGGCCCGGTGTTGGCGATCGTGAATCGCACATGGTCACCGGTCGCCTCTGTGGTGACCCACAGCTCGCCGCCCGGCCGGTTGTGCCGGATGGCGTTCTCGACAAGGTTCTGAACAAGCCGCTCGAGCAGTACCGGATCCGCTGCGGCCACGGCCGGAGGCAGCGTGCGGTGCAAGGCCACGCGCGCCTCATCGGCTTCCGGGGATTTCTGCTTCAGGGTGTGCTCGGTGACATCGGCCAGATCGAGAGGGGTTTTGTCGAGGACGGAGTGCTCGCTGTCGGCGAGCGTGAGGAGTCCCTCGATGAGTTGTTCGAGGTCCCTGTTGCTCTCCAGGAGGGCCGCTCCCAGTTGCTTGATGTCGTCGCCGGCGTCGGCGCGCCTGGTCGCGACATCGATCAGGGTGCGGTTGATGGTCAGCGGTGTGCGCAGTTCGTGGGAGGCGTTGGCGACGAAACGCCGCTGGCTTTCGAAGGCGTGGGCCAGGCGGGCGAGCATGCCGTCGAAGGTGTCGGCGAGTTCCTTGATGTCGTCGGCCGGGCCGTGGTGCGCGATGCGCTCGGACAGGTCGCTGCTGTGGGCGACGCGCCGGGCGGTCTCGGTGACCTGATGGACGGGGCGCAGCGCCCGGCCGGCCACCAGCCAGGCCAGTCCGAACGCGGCGATGACCACCAGCGCCAGCGCGGTCGTCCCCTGGGTGAGCAGGGAGCCCAGCGCGTCGGCCTGGTATTCGGCTGCGCGCCGGTCCACGGTCCGCCGGAACGGTTCGGAGTTGTAGCCCACGAGCAACGGTTTGAACCAGGTCGGAGCGGAATTGTGCCGCAGGTAGTTCCTGAAGAGGACGTAATTGAGAGCGAGCAGGGCCAGGCCGGTGACCAGGAACAGTCCGCCGTAGAGGAGGGCGAACCGAAGACGGATCGTGACGTTCATGGAATCCTGTACCCCACCCCGGAGACGGTCTCGATCACCGGAGGGTCGCCGAGTTTGCGGCGTAACTTCATCATCGTCACGCGCACGATGGTGGTGAACGGGTCGGTGTGCTCGTCCCACACCTTCTCCAGGAGGTCCTCCGCGGAGACGACGGCGCCGTCGGCGCGCAACAACTCGGCGAGCAGCGCGAATTCCTTGCGCGCCAGGGAGATCTGCCTGTCGTCGCGGTAGACCTCCCGGTGCGCGGGATCCAGCCGTAATCCCGCCCGCTCGAGCAGGGGCGGGGCCGCCGGCCGTGACCGGCGGCCCAGCGCGTGCACCCGGGCGAGGAGTTCGGCGAAGGAGAACGGCTTGCCCAGGTAGTCGTCGGCGCCCAGGTTCAGGCCGGCCACCCTGGAACGCAGATCCGCGGCCGCGGTGAGCATCAGGATCCGGACGGAGGCGCCGGAGTCGGCGAGGGTCCGGCACACCTGGTCGCCGTGGACCACCGGCAGGCCCCGGTCCAGGACGAGCACGTCGTAGTCGTGGACGCTCAGGCGCTCCAGCGCGGCGCCGCCGTCATGGACCACGTCCACGGCCAGCGCCTCGGCGCGCAGCCCGCCGGCGATGGAGTCGGCGAGCACCCGCACGTCCTCGGCTATCAGAATCCGCACCGTTCCCCCTTTTGCCGGCCGTCGGCTCAACACCCTGCTTTACCAAACGCGGTGTAAAGCGGGTGTGACCAAAGTGATCACGCCCGGTTCACAGGCCATCGAGTGGGCTTCACCCCCAGCGCCGGAAGTACCGGCCGGGGGAGCAGCCAATGCGTAGCAGCAGGTTCGCGGCGATCACGCACCGAACGACCGCCCATATTGCAGCGGTACGTCGATTCAAGGGCAGGAACCGGATCTTCGCCGTCGTTCTGGCCATTGCAGCGGCGTTGCGGGTGGTGACGATGGCCGGATACCCCGTTCCCTGGCTGTATTACGGGGACTCTTTCGCCTATCTCGCGACGGCCGAGCACATGAAGCCTTTGTGGGGCTTCCAGCCCAGCGGTTACCCCGCGCTGCTGTGGCTGCTGCGCCCGTTCCACAGCCTGGCGACGGTGGCCGCCGTGCAGCACCTGCTCGGGCTGGCGAGCGGCGTGCTGATCTATGCCGTGCTGCGCCGCCGCCGGCTGCCCGGCTGGGGCGCGTCCCTGGCCGCGGCACCGATACTGCTGGACGCCTCGTTCCTGCAGTTGGAGCACGGCGTGCTGTCGGACACGCTGTTCATCTTCCTGATCGTCGCCGCGGTCAGCGTGCTGATGTGGTCACCGGAGTTGTCGACGGGACGGGCGGCCGCCTCAGGGGCGCTCCTGGCCATGGCGGCGCTGACCCGCACGATAGCGATCCCGATGATCGTCCTGATGGTGCTGTACCTGCTCGTGTGCAGGACGGGCCTGCGGCGGGCCGGCGCGATGGCCGCGGCGGCCGGTCTGCCATTGGCGTTGTACGCGGGCTGGTACTCCCAGCACTACGGCAGGATCGCCGTGGCCGGCGGCGACGGAGTGGCCCTGTGGGCACGCACCATGACCTTCGCGGACTGCGCCGAGATCAACCCCCCGTCCCGCGAAAGACCCCTGTGCCCCGACGGCCCTCAACAGGACGCCGCCTCGGAGTACGTGTGGGCGGCGGGCTCCCCGATCAACCGGATGCCAGGCGGATTCGCCAACAACGACAAGGCGCGCTCGTTCGCCCTGCGCGCGATCGCCGCCCAGCCACTGGACTATCTGCAGGCGGTCCTCAGCGACACCTCCCTGGCCTTCGCCTGGACTCCCATCGCGCACCCCAAGCGCATCCGCCCGGCTTTCGGGTTCGACTCAGGCCACTGGCCGCTGTCCGAGCGACCCGGGGTCGAACAGACCGTGCACGCCTACGACCCGGGAGCACGAGCCGTCTACTCCCGCCGGCCGTACGCCACCTTCCTGCACCACTACCAGTACGTGGCCTACCTGCGCGGCCCGATGCTCGCCGCTCTGCTGCTGATCGCAGCAGCAGGACTACGCCGCCGGGACGGCGACGTGCCGTTGGGCGCCGCGGTGTTCCTCCTGGTGGCCCCGGTCGCCGTCCTGGACTTCGATCACCGCTACGTCCTGCCCGTCATCCCGGTCGCCTGCCTGGCCGCCGCCACGAGCATCGCCGGCTTCCGGAGCCGGCCGCCGGCTCCCGAGGTGACGCCTGGGAAGCGGCGAGATTTCGCGACCCTGGCAAGGGACTGAGGTCGTCACTCTGGGTAAGTCCTATGTCACGTTCCAGGCCCGTACGCGCTCGTGACATGGAGTGGACATGACCCATCTGCCGCCGCCGATCACCCCTTACCTCGAACCCGCCGCGAAGGAGTTGGCCGAGCAGACCGACCCGCACCCCCGGATCTACGAGGTCCCGCCGGAGCAGGGCCGGGGGATCCTGCTCGACCTGCAGAGCGGCGAGGGCGTGCCCCGCCCGGAGGTCGACGAGGAGTGGGTCGAGGTCGACGCCGGCCAATGGGGCACGGTCCGCACCCGCATCATCCGCCCCAAGGGGGTGAGCGGGCCGCTGCCGGTGGTCTTCTACATCCATGGCGCCGGCTGGGTCTTCGGCGACGAGAAGACCCACGACCGCCTGTTCCGCGAACTGACCGTCGGCGCGGACGCCGCGGGCGTCTTCCCCGTCTACGACCGGGCACCGGAGGCCAGGTACCCCACCCAGGTCGAGCAGAACTACGCCGTCGGGCAGTGGGTCCTGCGGCACGGCGCGGAGCACGGCCTGGACACCACCCGCATCGCCGTCACCGGGGAGTCGGTCGGCGGCTGCATGTCGGCGGTGTTCGCGCTGATGAACAAGGAGCGCGGCGGGATCGACCTCAAGGCTCAGGTCCTGCTCTACCCGGTGACCAACGCCGACTTCGACACCCCGTCCTACCTGCAGTTCGCCGAGGGCTACTACCTCACCCGCGACGGCATGAAGTGGTTCTGGGACGCCTACACCACCGACCCCGCCCAGCGCGCCGAGGTGTACGCCTCCCCGCTCCAGGCCTCCCTGGACCAGCTCCGGGGGCTGCCCACCACCCTGGTCATCACCGACGAGGCCGACGTGCTGCGCGACGAGGGCGAGCAGTACGCCAACAAGCTGCGCGAGGCCGGCGTGGACGTCACCTCGGTCCGGGTGGCCGGCATGGTCCATGACTTCCTGCTCCTGGACAGCCTGCGCGACACCCGCGCCGCCAACGTCGCCCGCAAGCTCGCCGTCGACGCCCTGCGGACGGCGCTGCACGGCGGCTGACGGTCCCGGCCCGGCGCCTTGTTGACACTGCATACATCGCCGGATAGCTTGATGTATGCAGTGTCAACATCCAGGTGAGGGAGTGGTACCGATGACGTCGGCACAGCAGGAGACGGTCGAGGTCGACCTGGGCGGCCGCAAGGTCGCGGTGCCCAAGGGCGGCCTGTACGACCGGTACCGGATGGACACCGACCTGGACGAGGTCGCCCGCGACCCCCGGGTCAGCGGCGTGGACTTCTTCCGGCGGCTGCCCAAGACCAGGGTCGACTCGCCGATCGGCAGCACGCTCACCCCGAACTTCTACTACCGCATCTCGACCGTGCGGCTCACGATGCTCGCCCGCTCCCGCGCGATCCGGTCCCGCCTGCCAAAAGAGCTCGCGCCCCTGGAAGCCGCGCCCGGCCTCGGCCTGGTGTCGGTCATGTTCTTCCGCTACGACGTGTGCGACATCGACTTCTACACCGAGGCCGCCGTCGGCATCGCCGTCCGCCCGGCCCGGCACGGCCGCCTGGGCTTCGTCGACCTGGTCGCGGGGCTGAAGAACGACCGCCTCGACTCCTATGTGCTGTCCCTGCCGGTCAGCACCGAGATCGCCCAGGTCCGCGGCCACGACGGCTACGGCTTCCCCAAGTGGGTCACCGACCTGGACGTCACCGTCGGCGCCGACCGCACGACGGCACGCGTGGCCAACGACGACGGCGGGACCGATCTGGCGTTCTCGGCCCCCACGCCGGCGCAGAGGCCGTTCCCGAGCGGTGAGCGCGTCTCGACCCTCACCTCCTACACGCAGATCGACGGCGCGTGGCACGCGACCGTGAGCCAGACCAACATGCTGGCGGCCGGCAGCACGAGCCTCCCGCGCGGCGCCGCGCTCCAGGTCGGGCAGGGGCGCATGGCCGACGACCTGCGCTCGCTCGAGCCGATCCGGACGCTCCGGCTCGACGTCGTCACCAACGGCCAGCTCGCCCTGCACATGCCCGTCCCCACCTCGGTCCCGGGCCGGGGCTAGCCCCAGGAGCAGGAGCCCCGCCATGCCCACCTCCCACGACTTCGACCTGCCCGCGTCGCTGACCCCGGCCCTGATCGAGCGGCTGAGCCGGCGGGTCACGGCCGCGCCGGGCGCCGCCCGGGTCACCACCAGCGCCCCCTACACCGGCGCCTCGCTGGCCGACCTGCCGGTCTCGGCGCCCGCCGACGTCGAGAACGCGTTCGCGCGCGCCCGCGCCGCGCAGGTCGCCTGGGCCGCCACGCCCCTGCGCGAGCGCAAGCAGATCATGCTGCGCTTCCACGACCTGGTCCTCGCCCGCCAGGACGAGGCGCTGGACCTGATGCAGGCCGAGAGCGGCAAGACCCGCCGCGACGCGTTCCTTGAGGTGTCCGACATCGCGATCACCGCCCGGTACTACGCGCGCAACGCCGCCAGGCTCCTGAAGCCCCAGCGGCGCCGCGGCGCGATCCCGGTGCTGACCCATACCACCGAACTGCGCCACCCCAAGGGCGTCGTCACCGTCATCTCACCGCGGAACTACCCCCTGAGCATGGCCGCGGGCGACGCGATCCCAGCGCTCATGGCCGGCAACGCCGTCGTCCAGAAGCCTGACACCCAGACCGCGCTCACGGCGCTGTGGGCGCTCGGCCTGATGCGCGAGGCCGGTCTGCCCGCCGACGTGTGGCAGATGGTGGTCGGCCAGGCCTCCTCCATCGGGGGAGCGCTGATGGCGGGCGCCGACTACATGATGTTCACCGGCTCCACCGCCAGCGGGCGCCGGATCGCGCGCGACGCGGGCAGCCGCCTCATCGGCGCCTCCCTGGAACTCGGCGGCAAGAACGCCATGCTCGTCCTGGACGACGCCGACGTGGAGCGCGCCGCGGACGGCGCCGTCGCCGCGTGCTTCCCCTCGGCCGGCCAGCTCTGCGTCTCCATCGAGCGCCTGTACGTGGCCGAGGCCGTCCACGACCGGTTCGTCGCCGCGTTCGTCGCCCGCGCGGAGAAGCTCCGGCTGGGCGCCTCCTACGACTACGGCCCCGACGTCGGGAGCCTCACCACCCCGTCCCAGCTCGCCACCGTCACCGCGCACGTCGGCGACGCCGTCGCCAAGGGCGCCACCGTCCTCGCCGGCGGCAGGGCGCGCCCGGATCTCGGTCCGCTGTTCTACGAGCCGACCATCCTCGCCGGCGTCACCCCCGGCATGACGTTGTACGACAGCGAGACCTTCGGCCCCGTCGTGTCGATCTACCCCTTCCGTGACGTCGACGACGCGGTCGGCCGGGCCAACGCCGGCCCGTACGGCCTCAACGCCAGCGTCTGGACCCGCGACGGGGCCCGCGGCCGGGCCGTCGCCGCCCGCCTGCACGCCGGCACCGTCAACGTCAACGAGGCCTTCGCCGCCGCGTGGGCGAGCATCGACGCGCCGATGGGCGGCATGGGCGACTCGGGGCTCGGCCGGCGCCACGGCGCCGACGGGATCCTCAAGTACACCGAGCCCCAGACCGTCGCCCACCAGCGCGTCCGGGGATTCGACCCGCCGGCGCGCGTCTCGCCCCAGAGCTGGTCGGTCTTCCTGACCGCCGCGCTCATGGCGATGAAGAAGGCCGGCGTCCGCTGAGACCCGCCCCGGTGCCCCGACGCCCAGGAGGGACGCCGGGGCACCGGCCGTTTCACGCGGTCCCGCTCGCCGTGGCGGACAGCCAGGCGCGGTAGCGGCGCAGCGCCCGCCGCTGCAGCATCAGCTCGGCGAGCAGGGCGTACGCCGGGCGGACGCCGGGCCGGGGGGCGCTTCCGCGGGCGATGCGGCGCAGCTGGTGGCGGACCTGCGCCATGCCGGCGGCCGAGGCGAGGGCCTTGTCGGACCAGGTCACCGGCCGCATCTCCCGGCCGGCCTCCCGGCCGTGCCGCCAGCGGTCCGGCAGGTCCGGGGTGACGGCGAGGGCGGTGCCGATCCCGACGAGCGCCACCCCGCTGTCCAGGACCCGCTCGGCGGTGTCGCGCCGGGTGATGCCGCCGGTGAGCATCAGCGGCAGCGGGCTGGTCCCGACCAGCTCCCTGGCCAGGTCCAGGAAGTAGGCCTCGCGGGCCTGGGTGCGCGCGTCGGCGGGACGGCCGGTCATCGCCGGGCTCTCATAGCTGCCGCCCGACAGCTCGACCAGGTCGACGCCGAGCGGTTCGAGCATCGCGATCACCTGCCGCGCGTCGTCGGCGTCGAACCCGCCGCGCTGGAAGTCGGCGGAGTTGAGCTTCACCGCGACCGCGAAGGACGGCGCGACGGCCGCCCGGACGGCCCGCACGACGTCGAGCAGCAGCCGGGCCCGGTTCTCCAGCGGCCCGCCCCACGCGTCGGTGCGCCGGTTGACCAGCGGGGACAGGAACTGCGACAGCAGGTAGCCGTGCGCGGCGTGGATCTCCACACCGTCGAACCCCGCCTGTTCGGCGCGCCGGGCGGTGACCGCGAACCGGTCCACGGTGGCCGCGATCTGCTCAGGGGTCATGGCGACGGGACGGCCGAAACGGCCGCTGTGCCGGCCGAGGTCGACGCCCACGGCGGACGGCCCCCACACCACGCCCGGCATGCCGGCCTGGATCTGCCGCCCGGGGTGGCTGATCTGCATCCACACCGCCGCGCCGCCGGACTTGGCGGCCTCGGCCCACGCGGCGAACGGCTCCAGCGGCGCGGCGCCATCGAGCACGACGCCGGCCGGGCCGGTGAGCGCCGCGGCGTGGACCATGACGTTGCCGGTGATCAGCAGCCCGGTGCCGCCGGCGGACCAGCGGCGGTACAGCTCCACCAGCCGCCGGCCGGGCAGCTGGCCGTCGCCGGCCATGTTCTCCTCCATGGCCGCCTTCGCGATCCGGTTGCCCAGCACCTGCCCGGAGCGCAGGGACAACGGCGCGAACACTTCGCTGGTCATCCGGTTCCCTCACTTTTGCGTCGACTAATGTATGCGACGCATACATTAGTCGACGATGTAGGCGCCGTAAACATCAGGGGATGTGCCGTAGGTCGCGGGCGGGAGGGGTGAGCGGGTCAGGCCGGGGTGGCGGCGAGGATCGCGTGGACGGCGGCGCGGACGCGGCCGTCGACCTGCTCGGGGGAGGAGGTGTCGAACTTGCCGTCGAGGTAGAGGAAGGCCAGGCCGTGGACGAAGGCCCACACGGCGTCCGCCAGCGGTTCGGGATCGGCGTCGGGGAACACGTCCCGCACGATGCCCTGGACGTAGTCCGAGATGACGGCGATCGCGGCGACGCGCCCCTCGTCGTCCGGGTCGCAGGGCTCGGCGAACATCACCCGGAACAGCGCCGGGTGCTCGATGGCGAACCGGACGTAGGCGATGGCGACCTCGGCGAGGTCATCGGGGGACGCGGGCGCCGGATGCGCGGCGGCCAGGGCCTGGGCGAGCCGCCGGTACCCCTCGGCGGCCACGGCGGAGACGAGCGCGTCGCGGTTGGGGTAGTGGCGGTAGGGGGCCATCGCCGACACGCCGGCCCGCCGCGCCACCGCCCGCAGCGACAGGCCGGTGGTGCCGTCCTCCTCCAGCAGCTCCAGCGCAGCGCTGAGGCACGCGGCACGCAGATCGCCGTGATGGTAGGTAGAGGTCGGTGTGGCCATGTCACGCTCCGCATCCTGCCCGTTCGAACCGAACGAAGTGGGCGCCGCACACATGATAGGCGGAGCGGGAGCGGTGACCGCAGGTCAGTCGTCGACCAGCAGGATCTTGCCGATGTGCCCGCCGGCGGCCATGAGCCGGTGGGCCTCGGCGGCCTGGGACATCGGCACCGTCCGGTCGATCACCGGGCGGACCGCGCCGGACTCGATCATGGGCCAGACGTGGCGCTGGACGGCGGCGACGATGGCGGCCTTCTGGTCCGCGGGCCGCGAGCGCAGGGTGGTGCCGAACACCGACTTGCGCTGGAACACCAGCTCGGCGAGGTTGAGCTTGCCCTCGAAGCCCTTTTGCATGCCGATGACGACCAGGCGCCCCTCCAGGGCGAGGGAGCGGACGTTGCGTTCGAGGTAGTCGCCGCCGATGACGTCCAGGATCACGTCATAGGGGCCGTGCTCGGCGAAGTCCTCGGTCTTGTAGTCGATCGTGACATCGGCGCCCAGCTCCCGGGCGTCGGCGGTCTTGGCGCCGCTGACCGTGGTGACGACCCGGGCGCCCAGCGCCTTGGCGACCTGGATCGCCATCGTGCCCACGCCCCCGGCGCCGCCGTGCATCAGGAACGTCTCGCCCTCGGCCAGATGCCCGGTCATGACGACGTTCGACCAGACCGTCGCCGCCGCCTCGGGCAGCGCCGCCGCCTCCACCAGGCTCACCCCGCGCGGGACGGTGAGCAGCTGCCCCGCTGGGACGGCGACCTTCTGCGCGTACCCGCCGCCGGACAGCAGCGCGCACACCTCGTCGCCGACCTGCCAGCCGGTCACCCCCTCGCCGACCGCGCTGATCCGGCCCGATGCCTCCAGGCCCGGATACGGCGATGCCCCCTCGGGCACCGGGTAGAAGCCGAGGCGCTGCGCGACGTCCGCGCCGTTCAGCGCGCTGGCCGCCACGTCGACGATCACCTCGCCGGCCTGGGGCGCGGGGTCCTCGACCTCGGTCCACTCCAGCACCTCCGGGCCGCCCGGCTCCTTGATCGTGATCGCGCGCATGTCTCTGCCCCCCGTGGACGGACTCAATGTTTACACTGCATATATTACGCATGAAGTATACGGCGTCAACATGAGGGGTATCTCAAGCCAGGTCGGCCACCAGGCGCTTGGCGAGCTGCTTGGCCGAGCCGGGGTTCTGGCCGGTGTACAGGCTGCGGTCGACCTCGATGTGCGGCAGGAGCGGGATCTTGCCCTTGGCGTAGTCCGCGCCGTACTCGCGCAGCCGGTCCTCCAGGAACCAGGGCGCCTTGCGGCCGAAGCTGTTGAGCTTCTCCTCGATGTTGGACAGCGCGGTCACCCGGTACCCGGCGAACGGCCACGAACCGTCCTTGCCCTTGGCCGCCAGCAGTGCGGCCGGTCCGTGGCACAGCAGCGCCAGCGGCCTGCCGGAGGCGAGCCGCTTGGTGAGGAGCGCGCCTGAGACCTCGTCGTAGGCCAGATCCTCCATGGGGCCGTGCCCGCCCGGATAGAAGACCAGGTCGAAGTCGTCCGGATCCATCTCGCTCAGTGGGGCCGGACTGTCCAGCGCGTCCTGGATCGAGGAGAGGTAGTCGGCGACCTCGCGGATGGTTCCCGGAAGCCCCGCGGTGCGGCCCATGCTGATCTCGTCCAGCCGCGGCCGCCTCCCGCCCGGGGTGGCGATCGCGATCTCCCACCCGGCCTCGGTGAACGCCTTGTGGGGCATGGCCAGTTCCTCACCCCAATAACCCGTCGGGTGCTTGGACCCGTCGTTGAGCGTCCAGTGCTCGGCCGCCGTCACGACGAACAGGACTCGGGTCATCTTCTCGCGCTCCTCCTTGATGGCGGCACGGTCCCCTTCAGGGCTGCCCCGGATCGTCGGCGGATCGGCGTTTCCGGTCCGGCAATCCCTCCCTACCCACTTCCTGGACGAGTGCCTGCCCAAGGCGCCGATCTGGAAGGAACAGGACGGCGACGGCGCTCTAACGGTTGCGCTGGGCGATGCTGGCGTTCAGGGCGGTCGCGAACCCGCACCATGCCGCGTACGGGACGAGCGCGCCTGCCGCCGTGGCGTCGACGGCGGCCGTGCGGCGGATCAGGTCGGCGTTGCTCAGGTCGAGCAGTAACGTCCCCACCAGGCCGGCCTTCGTGCTGCGCCGGCCGAAGAACAACTGGTTCCAGGCGGCGTTCGCCAGCAGGTTGATCCCCAGGCTGGTGGCCAGCGCCCGGCGGTGACCCCCGGCCCGCAGCAGGGCCCGTCCGCCCGCCCACGCGAGCGAGGCGTACAAAGGCGTCCACACCAGCCCGAAAGCCCAGGACGGTGGCTGCCACGGCGGTTTGGACAGCGACTGGTACCAGGCCGTGTTGGTCTTGACGGCCTTGGACCCGATGGCCGCGGTCGCCGTCACGGCCGTGGCCGTCGCCGCGTAGGTCCGCCATCCGCCGTCCGCAGGACGCCGCTCTGATTTCTCCATCGGCTTCATGGCCTACCCCTTCCCCGAGCGCCCCCCGCACACGCCGCCATCGCCGTGACGGGCAGGCACGACGCGGCGAGTGGCACGGGATGGAACGGCGCGGCGCGGGATGGAACGGCGTGGACCGCCTTCTTCAGTGAGCCGCCCGGACAAGGCGGCCGGCGATGCGAACGGAAGGCGGGTCGATGGAGACGGCGGAAGCGAGCCACCCGGGCGACGGCACCGGGGCACGGCACCCGATCAGGGCGGTAGGCCGGGTACCGGTCCCGCCGATCGTCCGGTCCGCGTGATGCGGGCCGTGATCGCCAGGGCCGGCGAACCGGCCCCCGGCGTCCTGCGGAACGCCGATTTCCGGTTCCTCTGGGCGGGGCAGACCGTGTCCCTGATCGGAAGCCAGGTCAGCCTCATCGCGCTGCCGCTGCTGGCCGTCATGACGCTCGGCGCCGGGCCGTTCCAGGTGGGGGTGCTCGCCGCCCTCGGCCGGCTGCCGTGGCTGCTGTTCGGCCTCCCGGCCGGCGCCTGGGCCGACCGGTCCCGGCGCCGGCCGCTGCTGATCGGGGCGGACCTGGTCCGCGCGGCGGCCCTGGCCTGGATCCCGGCGGCGTCGGTGCTCGGCGTGCTCACCCTCGGCCAGGTCTACGCCGTCGCGCTCGTCGCGGGGACGATGACCGTACTGTTCGAGGTCGCGGCGCCGTCGCTCCTGCCGAGCCTCGTCGCGCCGGAGCGGCTGGTCGACGGCAACAGCAGGCTGGAGATGAGCCGGGCGGGCGCGGAGGCCGTCGGGCCCGGCCTCGGCGGCGTCGTGGTCCAGGCCGTGACGGCACCGCTGGCGATCATCGTCGACGTGGTGTCCTTCCTGGCCTCGGCCGTCCTGCTGGCCCGTATCGGGACGCGGGAGACGCGCGGGGACGACCGCGCCGGGCGCGGATCGTTCCGCACCGAGATCAGGGAGGGGCTGCGGTTCGTCCTGCGGCACCCCCTGCTGCGGTGGAACGTGTTCGTGGCCGCGCTGGCCAACCTCTTCGGCAGCGCCCTGCTCGCGATCCTGGTGCTGTACGTCCTCACCGGCCTCGGGCTGCGCCCGGCCCTCATCGGGCTGGTCCTCGGCCTCGGCAGCCTGGGCGGGGTCCTCGGCGCCGCCGTCGCCACCAGGCTCTTCCGGCGGATCGGCCTCGGGCCGACGCTCGCCGTCGGACTGTCGGCCACCGCGGCCGGGGCCCTGCTGCTCGCCGCCGTGACCGGCCCGTACCCGCTGCGGGTCCTGTGGGCCGTCGCGGCCGTGATGCTCACGGTCTTCGGCGTCCCGGTCTTCGACGTCGCGGTGGTCACGCTGCGGCAGCTCACCACCCCCGACCGGCTCCTCGGGCGGGTCAACGCCACGATGCGCTTCCTGGTGTTCGGCACGATGCCCGCCGGAGCGCTCGCCGGGGGCGCGCTCGCCGAGGAGGCGGGCCTGCGCACGACCGTGCTGGCGGCCGGCATCGGCCTGGCCACCCCGGTCCTGCTCGTCCTGGTCTCGCCGCTCGCGCGGCTGAAAGCACAGTCGATCACAACTCTTGGAGATACCCCATGACCACCGGACCGACCGACCAGTTCACGTTCCCCGGGACGCTCCCGGGCACGCCCAGGCGCCGCGGGATCGACCTCTCCGCCCCGGAGCTGGTGACCATCGACGCCCCGGCGGGGGCGGCGGCCGTCGTCCGGCCCCGGACCGCCGAGGTGGACCTGGCCGACTGGCTGCGGAACCACCGCCGGCAGGTGGAGCGCCTGCTGCACGACCGGGGCGCGGTCCGCTTCCAGCGGTTCGGCGTCACGGACGCGGCCGGGTTCGAGCAGGTCTCGCGCAGCCTCGGCGGCGACGGGCTCCTGGACTACGTGTACGGCTCGACCCCCCGCCACCGGGAGAAGGGCGGCGTCTACACCTCCACCGAGTACCCGGCGGACCAGACCATCCCCCAGCACAACGAGATGGCCTACGCGCGCCGCTGGCCGATGAAGCTGTGGTTCTTCTGCCGGCTCCCGGCCGCCTCGGGCGGCGCCACCCCGCTGGCCGACAGCCGCCGCGTGCTGCGCCGGATCGATCCGGCCCTGCGGCGGCGGTTCACCGAGCGGGGGGTGCGCTACGTGCGCAACTACGGCGGCGGGCTCGACCTGTCCTGGCAGCAGGCGTTCGAGACCGGAGACCGCGCGGAGGCCGAGCGCGCCTGCCGCGACCTCGGGCTCGAGTTCGCGTGGTCCGGCGACCGGCTGCGCACGTGGCAGGTCTGCCCGGCGGTGGTGCGGCACCCGGTGACCGGTGAGGCCGCCTGGTTCAACCAGGCCCACCTGTTCCACCCCTCGAGCCTGCCCGCGGAGGTCCGCGACTCGCTGCTGGCCGCCTCCGGCGAGGAGGACCTGCCGCGCAACGCGCAGTACGGCGACGGGACGCGGATCGAGGATTCGGCCCTCGAGGAGATCAGGCGGGCGTTCGAGGCCGAGACCGTGGCCGAGCCGTGGAGCGCGGGCGAGGTCCTGCTGATCGACAACGTCCTGATGTCCCACGGCAGGCAGCCCTACCAGGGGCCGCGGAAGGTGCTCGTCGCGATGACCGACCCCCGGCAGACGATTTCGGACCAGGAGGACGACCAATGACCACGTCGGCGGAATCCCAGACGACGACCGCGCTCGAAGGCTTCCCGCTGTCGCCCCAGCAACGGCACGCATGGCGGTCGCACGAGGCCACCGGCCGGCCGGTGCCCGCGCTCACCTGCGCGGTCGACATCGACGGCGACCTCGACCGGGAGGCGCTGCGCGGCGCGGTCTCCGCGCTGGTGCGGCGGCACGAGATCCTGCGGACGGCCTTCCGGCCGGTACCGGGTCTCGCGGTGCCCGTCCAGGTGGTCAACGCGACCGCGGACGTGCCGATCGAGGAGGCCGGCCCCGCTGGGCGCGCGCCGTGGGAGCGGGGCCCGGCCGACCTGACGGGCCCGAGCCAGCTCCGCGTGGTGCTGTGCCGGCGCTCGCCCGGGCGGTACACGCTCCTGCTGCGGCTGCCGGTGCTGTGCGCCGACGGCACCGGCATGGCCAATCTCGTCGGCGAGCTGATGGATCTGTACCGCTCCGGGCCGCCGCCCGCTGACGAGCCGCACCGGCCGCAGTACGCGGACCTGGCGGAATGGATGAACGAGATCGGCGTCGCCGAGGAGACCGCGGACCCGTCCGCGGTGGCCGGCGCGCTTCGGATGCCCTTCGAGATCCCGGCCGCCGCGGCGGCCGCCGCCGACCCCGGCGACGAGGCCGAGGAGCCCGTCGACGTGCCGCTGACGCCGGCCGGATGGGAGCTGCTCCGGCGGGCCGCCGAGCGGCTGTCGGTCCCGCCCCGCACCCTGCTCACGGCCTGCTGGGCGGCGACGCTCCACCGCTACACCCGGCAGCAGGCCACGACCCTGACCGTCGCCGTGGACGGCTCCGGCCACGACGGGCTGCACGACATGATCGGGCCGTTCCGCAGGGACCTGCCCATGCGGCTGGAACTCTCCGGCACCATGCCGATCGGCGAGGCGGCGCAGCAGGTCGCGCGGCTGGAGGCCGGGCTGCGGGCGGAGCTGCTCTCCTCCGGCGGGGACCGCCCGGCCGCCGACACGGTCGCGTTCGCGCACGTGGCCGTCCCGGCGCTGCCGGAAGGCGGCGGCGTCACCGCCTCCATCGGCTCGCTGGACCTCGGGGCCCGCCGGCACCCGCTGGAACTGCGCTGCGTCGAGTTTCCCGGCTCGGCCGGGCTCACCCTGGCGCACTGCCCGCGGCGCTACCACCGTGACGACGTCGTCCGGCTCGCGACGAGCCTCGGCGCCCTGATCGGCCACGCGAGCGCGGAGCCCGAGACGGCCGTGGGCGACCTGCGGCTGATCGACGCGGACACCCGCCGGCCGCGTTACCGGCCCTGCTCCGGGCATACCGCCGGGCCCGGCGCGGGCACCGCCGGTGCCCCGCCGCTGGTGCACGAGCTGTTCGAGCGGTGCGCGGCCGCCACCCCGCACGCCACGGCGGTGGTGCACGAGGACGACCGCCTCACCTACGCGGAGCTGCGCGGCCACGCCCGGCGCGTCGCCGCGCGGCTCGCCGACGCGGGCGTCCGGCCCGGCGATCTCGTGCCGCTCCTGGCCGACCGGGGCGTCGACGCCGTCGCCGCCGTCCTCGGCGTCCTCATGGCCGGGGCCGCCTACGTGCCGATCGACCCGGCCACGCCGGCCGAGCGTCTCGCCTTCCTGCTGGACGACACCGGCGCGCGCTCGGTCCTGGTCCAGGACCGCCTGGCCGGTCTGCTCCCGCCCGGGCCGGCCCGCGTCCGCCTGGACCCGCTGCGCGGGGAGCGGGCCGCGCCCGGACGGCCGCTGCCCGAGACGCCCCCGCACCGCCCCGCCTACGTGATCTACACCTCGGGGACCACCGGGCGCCCGAAGGGCGTGGTCGTCGAGCACGGCCAGCTCGCGCACTACGTGGCCGGGGTGACCGAGGTCCTGGGCGCGCCCGTGGCGGGCGCTTTCGCCATGGTCTCCTCGATGGGCGCCGACCTCGGCAACACCGCGATGTTCCACGCGCTCTGCGGCGGCGGGACCCTCCACGTGATCGGCGCCGACCTCGCCCGCTCGCCCGACGCGCTGGCCGCCTACCTGCGGGACTCCGCGATCGACCGCATGAAGATCGTCCCGTCCCATCTGCGGGCCCTCCTGGACGCCGCGGCCCGGCCGGGCGACCTGCTGCCCCGGGTGGCGGTCGTGCTCGGCGGCGAGCCCCTCCAGCGGGAGCTGGCCGAGCGCATCGCCGCGCTCGCCCCCTCCTGCACGGTGATCAACCACTACGGCCCGACCGAGGCGACCGTGGGCGTGAGCACGCACGACGTCTCGGCGCACGGGGTCGACCAGCGGTGCCGGACGGTCCCCATCGGACGGCCCATCGGCGAGAGCCGGCTGCTCGTGGCCGACCCCCGCGGCAACCCCGTCCCGGACTGGGTGCCGGGTGAGGCGTACCTGGGCGGGCCCCAGGTGGCGCGCGGGTACCTGAACCGCCCCGACCTGACCGCGGAGCGGTTCCTGACCGACCCCGGCGGCGCCCCCGGCGCGCGCGTGTACCGGACCGGGGACCTGGTCCGGCGGCTGCCCGGCGGCGCGCACGAGTTCCTCGGCCGGGTCGACGACCAGGTCAAGATCCGGGGCTACCGGGTGGAGCCGGGCGAGGTGGAGGCGGTGGTCCGGGCGCATCCCGGCGTCCGCGACGCGGTCGTCCTGGCCCGCGAGGACGACGCCGGGGACCGGTACCTGGCCGCCTACCTCGTCCCGCGCGTGGCCGGCGCGGACGTCGGCCTCCGCGAGTTCCTGCGCGCCCGCCTGCCCGACCACATGGTCCCCGCGGCGGTGGAGGCGGTGAGCGCGCTGCCGCTCACCGCGAACGGCAAGGTCGACCGCGCGGCCCTGCTCGGGCGCGCGGCGCCGGCGGGGCCCGCGCGGACCGTGGTCGCCCCCCGCGACGCCGAGGAGGAGCGCCTGCTCGCCATCTGGAAGGACACACTGCCCCCGGGCCCGCTGGGCGTGACGGACAACTTCTTCGACGTCGGCGGCAACTCCCTGCTCGCGGTCCGGCTCATCGCCCAGATCCGCAAGGCGACGGGGCGCGCCCTGCCCCTCGCGGCGCTGTTCCCCGCCGGCACCGTCGAGTCGATGGCGGCCTTCCTGCGGGAGGACGGCCACACCCCGGACGGCCCGGACGAGATCATGGTGCCGATCCGGCCGGGCGGCTCCCGGCGGCCGTTCTTCTGCGTGCACGCCGGCGGCGGGACGACCCTGGGATACCAGGGCCTGGCCGCCGCGCTCGGTCCTGAGCAGCCGTTCTACGCGATGCAGTCGCTCGGGCTGGACGGCGTCCGCGAGCCGCTGCCGTCGATAACGGAGATGGCCCGCCGCTACGTCGAGCGCATGCGGCGGGTCCAGCCCGAGGGGCCGTACGTGATCGGGGGATGGTGCCTGGGCGGCATCATCGCCTACGAGATGGCCCGCGTGCTCAGGACCCAGGGGAAGCGCGTCGCGCTGCTGGTGGTCATCGACACCGAGAGCCCGCTCACCGCCGCCGCCGCCCTGGCCGCGGCCCCCTCCGAAGAACCCGCGGCGGGCGACACCGCCCTGTTCAGGCGCTTCGCGTGGCACTTCGGCTTCCAGGACCTCCACCCGGACCTGGACGGCCTCACCTCCGACCAGCAGCTTCGGCACCTGTTCGACCTCGCCCGCGACCAGGGCGTGCTGCCCCCCGACGCGGGACAGGAGCAGCTCGGCCACCTGCTGCGGGTCTACAAGCACAACATCCAGGCCGTGAACGCCTACCTGAGGGACTTCACCCCGGGAGACGCGCCGGACCACCCGGTCGTCCTCTACCGGCCGGTGCGCGAGCTCGACGACGGGCAGGACGCCGGATTCGGCTGGCCGGCGCTCGCCGGCCCGCGGCTCACGATCGACCTGGTCCCCGGGGACCACCACTCGGTGATGCGCCCGCCGGCCGTCACCGCGCTCGCCGCGCGCCTCGGCGCGCTCCTCGGCACACTGCGACAGGAAGGGGTCTGACATGAGGCCCGACCCACGATGGAACGCCACGACGCGGCCCTATCCCCGCGCGGAGCTGATCCACGAGCTCGTGCGGGGGCAGGCGGCGCGGCGGCCGGAGGCCGTCGCGCTGGTCGACGGCGCGGACCGGGTGACCTACGGGGAGCTCGACGCCGCGTCCGACGAGTACGCCGTGGTCCTCAGCGAGATGGGCGTCGGCCCGGGATCGCTGGTCCCGGTCGTGATGGCCCGGTCGGCGCGGCTGGTCGCGGTGCTGCTGGCCGTCCTCAAGCGGGGCGCGGCGTACGGCGCCCTGGACGCCAGGTGGCCCGCCGGCCGCCTCGCCGCCATCGCGCGGCAGTGCGGTTCGGTCCTGGTCGCCGACGACACCGGCGGCTCCTGGCCGGTGCCGGCCTGGCCCGTCCCGCGGACCGGCCTCGCCGCGGTCGCCGCCGCCGCGCGGCCGCACGACCCGGTGGCCGTGCCCGGTGACGCGCCGTGCTCGGTCTTCTTCACCTCGGGCACCACCGGCACGCCCAAGGGCGTGGTGTCCCCGCACCGCGGCACCGTCCGGCTGTTCCACGAGTGCGACTTCGCCGACTTCGACGAGCGGACCGTGATGCCGCAGGCCGCGCCGATGCCGTGGGACGCCTTCAACCTGGAGCTGTGGAGCACGCTGATGAACGGCGGGACGTCGGTCCTCGTCCACGGCGAGCACCTGCTGCCGGGACGGCTCCGCGAGATGGTCGCCGACCACGGCGTCAACACCGTGTGGCTGACCGCGTCGCTGTTCAACCTGTACGTGGACGAGGACCCGGGCGCGTTCGACGGGGTACGGCACGTCATGACCGGCGGGGAGCGCCTGTCGGTGCCGCACGTGCGGCGCTTCCTCGACCGCCACCCCGGCGTCCGCCTCACCAACGCCTACGGCCCCGTCGAGAGCACCATCTTCGCCACCACCCACCCCATCACGCCCGGCGACCTCGCGGCCGGCGCGCAGATCCCGATCGGCCGCCCGGTGGCCAACACCCAGGTCCACGTGCTCGACGGAGAACGGATCTGCCAGGTCGGGGAGCAGGGCGAGATCTGCATCACCGGCGACGGGCTGGCCACGGAGTACCTCGGCGACCCCGCCCAGACGGCGCGCAGGTTCGTCACGCTGTTCCTTGGCGGCGTTCCCACCAGGGCCTACCGCACGGGCGACCTCGGCTCCTGGTCGGACAACGGGCTGCTGCACTTCGCCGGCCGCGCCGACCGGCAGGTGAAGATCCGGGGGAACCGGATCGAACCCGCCGGGATCGAGCGCACGGCAGAAGGAGTCCCCGGCGTGCACTGGTGCGCCGCCGTCCCCGAGGCCGAGGAGGGTAGCTACCGGCGGCTGGTGCTCTTCTACCGCTCGGGCGACGGGCTCGAACCGTCCCAGCTGATCGGCGAGCTCGAGCGGCGGCTGCCGGGCTACCTCGTCCCGGACGAGGTGCGCCGGATCCAGCACGTCCCGCTCACCCCGACCGGCAAGCTCGACCACGCCGAGCTCCTGCGGACGACCCGGCCGGCCGCCCCCGCCGCGGACCCGTCCCCCTCCGGCGACCGCACCTGCGCCGAACTGGCCGCGGCGTACGCCGAGGTACTCGGCGTACGCGAGGTGCCGCACGACGTCTCCTTCTTCGCGCTGGGCGGCACTTCACTGGACGCGATGCGGTTGTGCACAAGGGTGGAATCCCGGTTCGGGTCGGCGGTGCCGACGTCGCAGCTGTTCCGCACCCCGCAGGTGAAAGCACTCGCCGCATGGCTGGACAGCCCCCGTGCCGACCTGGACCAGGACATCCCCGACCCGGCGCGTGTGCCCCTGCTGCCCATGCAGATCGGGTTCCTGCTCAAACAGCAGCTCGACCCGGACGAGGTCTCCGGACTGTGCCGGCTGGCCTGGTGGCTGGACGGGACGGTGCGCGAGCAGTCCCTGGCCGACGCGCTGAGGGACGTGGCCGCCCGGCACGAAGCACTGCGCGCGCGCTACGTCATCGACGACCCGCCGGTGGCGTTGGCGGGCGGGCGGCCCGAGCCCGCCTGGCAGGTGCTGCCGGACGAGCCGGACGAGGACCGGGCCTGGCGGGCGCTGGACACCGCCCTCGTCCGCCCGCTGCGCATCGAGGAAGGCGAGGTGTGGCGCGCGGGCCTCGTCCGGGCCCGCGACACCGGGCGGAGGCTGTTCGAGGTCGCCGTGCACCATGTCGCCTTCGACGAGTGGTCGCAGGACCTCCTCTGCGCCGACCTGTCGGACGCCTACCAGGCGCGACGCGGCCGTCCGCAGCCCCCCACCCTGGCGCGGATCGCCGGAGAGCACCGGCGCAGGCTCCGCCACACCGATCTGGCGGCCCAGCGGGAGTACTGGCGGTCGGCCCTGCGCGGACTGCCCCGGCTGGCGGTGCCCGACGTCCCCGGCACCCCCGCGGGCGCCTCCCCGGCGCTCACGTGGGAGATCACCGCCGCCGAGCTGGCCGCATGGGACAAGGCGGCCCAGGGCCACGGCACCACCCGGTTCACGATGCTCCTCGCCGCCTACGCCGACGCGCTGCACCGCGTGACCGGGCAGCCCGACTTCGCCGTCGGCACGCCCGTCTCACTGCGCGGCGGCCGGATCCTCGACCAGGCCCTGACCTGCCTCATCGACACCGTGTGCATCCGGCTCCGCCCCGGCCTGGCCGAGGACGCGGACGACCTGATCACGCAGGTGCGGAACGCCGCCGGGGCGGCGCTGGCCGCGGCCGACGTGCCTTTCAGCGAGGTGGTCGACCTGGTCAAGCCGGTGCGCGACGGCACGAGCAACCCGCTCTACCAGGCCATGTTCAGCCTGCACGAGGCGGAACCCGTCCTGCGGCTGGAGGGCTGCGAGGCGCGCTTCCGCCGGCCGGAGCCCGCGGAGGCCACCTGCGACCTGGTCACAGGCGTGTGGCCGCACCGCGCCGGAGGCTGCCTCGTCCATGTGAAGAACCGGCCGCACCAGGTACCGGCGGCCTTCGCCCATGCCGTCGGCGAAGAACTGGCCGGCACCTTGCGGGCCGGCCCGTCATCGCTGCGCGCCCCGCTGCCCACCGGCTGACCGGGGCCGTGCCGCCGTGAAACGGGCGGTCCCGGTCCTGGCCTTCCTCCGCGCCGAGGCCGGAAGCGTCCACCGCACAGACGCTTCCGGCCTCGGCTGTATGCGACAGGCACATACCTGGGACTTACGCCCGGACGGCGCAGGCAACCCTTGGATACCTGCCATCCGATGATTTTCAGCAAATTACCCATGGCGCGCCCCAGGGGGAGCGAGGAGTGAACAGGACACGGATTTTCTGAACACGAACAAGCGGGAGACTCCGTTGGTGATCTGTCGATATGCGGGCTCGTCCAATGCCGGGAAACGTGGAGTCGGCCGGATGTCGTTCGTTATGGTGGCCGGGTGCCTACTGCATCTTCTCCCCGAAAAGGCCGCGCCGGTTCTACTCCGGAGCCCCATCGGCATCGGCAGGTAGCCGAGTCGTTCGGTGAGGACGCCGAGCGCTACGACCGCACACGGCCGTCCTATCCCGACGCGCTGGTGGAGCGGATCGTGGCCGAAAGCCCCGGCCCCGATCTCCTGGACGTGGGCTGCGGTACCGGTATCGCGTCCCGGCAGTTCCGGGCGGCCGGGTGCACCGTCCTCGGCGTCGAGCCCGACGCCAAGATGGCCGAGTTCGCGCGGCGCGGCGGGACCGAGGTCGAGGTGGCGACGTTCGAGGAGTGGGACGACGCCGGCCGGACCTTCGACGCGGTCGTCGCGGGCACCGCGTGGCACTGGGTGGACCCGGTCGCCGGGGCGGCCAAGGCGGCGCGCCTGCTGCGGCCCGGCGGCCTGCTCGCACCGTTCCACCACGTGTTCCAGTACCCGCCGGAGGTGGCGGACGCCCTCGGCGCGGCGTACCGGCAGGTCGCGCCGGACTCGCCGGTCGACGTGGACATCCTCAAACGGGCCCTGGACGCCTACCAGGCCCTGTTCGACAAGATCGCCGACGGGATCCGGCAGGCGGGCGAGTTCGGCGAGCCGGAGCAGTGGCGGTTCGACTGGGAGCGCACCTTCAGCCGGGACGAATGGCTCGACCAGCTGCCCACGCACGGCAATCTCACCCGGCTCCCGCCCGACAGGCTCGCCACGATCCTGGACACCGTCGGCGCCGCGATCGACGGCCTGGGTGGAAGCGTGACCATGACCTACCACACCGTGGCGGTCGCCGCGGTCCGGCACGGCACCGGCTGACCGAGACCGCCCGCGCACCGCGGCCGGCGCAGGCGAGGAGGGGTTCTCCGCAAAAGGCGTTCGGCACCCGATGTGGAGAGACCCCTTTTCCGTGTTCCCGCGTTTGCCGGGACCGGAACGGTAATACGGGAATTACCGGAGACGGTATGAACCTGCATGTCATCGCCGTTCCGAAAGGGGAACTGGTGTGGGTGTCGAGAGCGTGTACGACCTGAGGGCCGCCCGGGTCCGGGGTGTGCCCCGACACCTGCGCACCGCTGGGCTGCTGGTGCTGGCCCACTTGGGCAAGGGTGTCTGAATCCCTTCAGGTGTAAGACGGTCCGCTTCAGGCTCGCTCGGTGGAGGGTGCGATGCCGGCGCGGCCCGAGCCGGTGAGCTCGGGCGGTTCGGCGCTCATGCCGGCAGACCTTCCCCTGCTCCGATCGTGAATCTCCTCCGAATGGGGTGAATCGCGCGGGGCTCGTCTCAGGCGAGCCTTTTCCTGTTTGGCCCTACCAACCGGGAGGTGTGCCACATGTCAGAACGGACGACGGCGCGGCGGCAGGAGACCGAGTCCTCGATAGAACCGGAGCCGGCCGGCGGCTGGGCCGTCGGTTTCGCGATCTTCGGCGGCGTGATGATGGTGCTGATCGGCACCTTCCAAGCCCTCGAGGGAGTGGCGGCCATCGCGCACGACCACTTCTACCTGGTCACGCGGGACTACGTGTACGACCTCGACACCACCACTTGGGGGTGGATCCATCTGGTGCTGGGAGCCCTCGTCGCCGTCGCGGGCTTCTTCGTGTTCTCCGGGCGGGGGTGGGCGCGTGCGGTCGGCGTCGTCTGCGTCGCGGCCAACGCCGTCAGCCAGTTCCTGTTCATTCCGTACTACCCCGTGTGGGGTCTGGTGATGATCGCGCTGGACGTGGCGGTCGTCTGGGCGCTGTGCGTGTACGGGCAGCGGACCGCGGAGCGCGCCGGCTACTGAGGCTGCGGGCGCCTCGGCTGCCCGCGCGGAGCCGAGGCGCCCGCATTCCTCGCCGGCCGGCTCTCAGCGGTCCAGAGAGGAGTCCGACCATGCTCACCCTGACCATGTCCATAACGATCATTTGTGCGCTCGCGACCCTGCCCGTACTGCTGAGCGAACTCGTGCACCGGGTCTGCCGCCGTCGCCTCCGGCGCCTCTCCGCATGGCGCGAGTGGACCCGGCGCACGGCGGACGTCCGTGAATGGGAGGCCCGTGCCTGCCCGTACGACTCCGGTGTCCAGGTGGACGAGGCCGCCTGGGCCGACATCGTCGAGAGACTGAAAGAGACGCCGAGTGGTTGAGCGTGTCGCCCGAACCCTTATGGGACGTGTCCGAGTCCGAGAAGAAAGTCGCGGATCATTCGTGCGATCGTCGACAGGACGACCGCGGACACCGCCATCACGGTGACGAACCGCAACAGGACGCGGCGAAGGCGTGCGGAGAGCAGGAGCGCGGTTCCGAAGAGGAGAAGCACGAGAACCGTGAACGTGATGAGCAGGCGCCGGAACATGGCCAGGATGTCCGGCAGGCCGGGCGGTCCGCTGTGTCGAAAAGGCGCTGCGCGTTTTGATTCCTGCTCCGGGTCTTGCGGAGCGGCGTGAAGCCTGCCATAGGCCGGGGCCGGTGTGGACGGCGCCCTCGGTGAACATAGGACCGGCTGTCGCCAAGTCGTCAACGCATCGCATTTCTGTTCTCCGATGTAGCCGGCTGCGGCGGCACTGGCCGCCGGCGGGCAGACCGGAGGCATGAGCACGGCCTCCGCATCGGTGGTGCCCATGACGTCGCGGCCGCCGATCGCGGCGGCGATGGCACCGAATGCCGCCGTCGCTGCCAGGACTGCTGTGATTCGTCGCCGCGCCGCCCGCGAAGTCGTGTTCGCCGAGCAGGAGGTGCGGGCCGTGCCCGTGTCTTCGTCGTGGTCGCTCATCGTGAACCTCCGGAATCAAAAGCCTCACCGGGATCCTCGAAAACCAGGTGCTCTTCTTCATCACCCTTCACGGGTGGTCGGGCCGCGGGCTCACACCGTCAGGTCAGGGGATGTGCGCACACCGGAAGCGAGTGAACCTTTCAACGGACGCGTGCGGCGTGCTGAAGTGCCGCACCGGTGGGCCGTTCCGGGCTCTTCGAATCCACGGGGAACGGCGGACAGGGAGGTTCAGAGAGGTGAGCGCCATGACCGGAGTGCCTTTGGGAAAGACGGCTTCTTTGCCGAGACCGCCGGCCTGGGTGGTTCCGCGCCGTGAGGTGACCGAACGCCTGCGGCGGGGGACCGGACGCAGGTTGACGGTCGTGACGGGTCCGCCCGGCGCGGGGAAGACGGTCGCCGCCCTGGACTGGGCGTCGTCGGTGTCGGGACGTGCCGACCGGTGCATCTGCTGGATCACCTGCGACGAGACGATCGTGAGCGTTCGGCGGTTCTGCCGGCTCCTCCTCGGGCGGCTCGGCCAGGCCGGCGTGGACGTCCCCGCGCTCCCGGACGGGGAGACGAGCGACGAAGCACTGGTCGAAGCGATCGGCGACCATCTCGGGAGGTCGGGCCGGGCGATCGTGGTCGTCGTGGACGACTTCCCGGCGGAGGCCGGCTCCGCGCCCGCCGAAGCGGTCAGCGCTCTTCTCCGCCACGCCGGTCCGTGGCTGCACATCGTCGTCCTGGCGCGGAGCAGCCCTCGGATCCCCCTGCAGCGATACCGCCTTGCCGGCGAGCTGACGGAGATAAGGACCGAGGAACTCGCGTTCGGGGAGCACGAGACGGCGGCGGTGCTGGCGCAGCACGCGGTGCGGCTTCCCTTCGCCGCGCAGCGGAGGCTTCGGGAGAAGACCGGTGGCTGGCCCGCGGGAATCAGGCTCGCGGCGATGGCGATGGCCCGGCGCACCAATCCGGAGGACTTCGTGGAGGCCCTCGCGGGAGACGACCAGGCCGTCGTCGACTACCTCACCGAGGAGGTCTTCGAGTCGGAGCCGCCGCAGCTCCGCGGGGTCCTTCTGGTCACGGGCATCACGCGCAGGTTCAACGCCGACCTGGTCGCCGCCTTGATCGGCGGACCGTGCGAGCTGTTCCCCGAACTGGTGCGGCGGAACGCGTTCATCGTTCCCGAGGGAGACGGCTGGTACCGCCACCTGCCCATGTTCGCCCAGGCCATGCGGTTCGTGCTGGGGCAGGAGGCGCCGGGCGAGGTGGCGGAGCTGCACCGCCGCGCCGCGGCCTGGTTCGAGCGGGCGGGCATGCTCACCGAGGCCGTGGAGCACGCCGCCCAGGCGGGTGAATGGCATCGGGCATCGCGGATGGTGGTGGAGCGGTTCGCCGTCGGCCACGTGCTGGGGCTGCGTTCCCGCGAGTCGCTCACCGGCGTGTTCGACGCGATGCCCGACGACGCGGTCTTCGGCTGCCCGCATCCGGCGCCGGCGATCGTCCGGGCCGCGACGGCCACGGCCGGGCAGGACGACCGGGCCCGCGACCATGCGCTGACCTACGCGAACGCCCTCCTCAACGCGTCGCCGCAGGACGAGGCACAGGCCGAGCGCACCGGTCTGGCGGTGATCGAGCTGTGCGGCGCGCGCGCACCGCGTCCGGCCGAACGCACGAGCCCGCTCGCGGGGGCGTCCGCCATGGTGCGGCGGCTCCCCGCAGAGGTGCTCGACGAGCGGCCGGAACTGCGCGCGCTGGCCGCGGGGGGAGAAGGGACCGAGCGGCTCTGGCACGGGGAGCTGAGGGAGGCGGCACGCCTGCTTCGTGAGGCCTTGACCGTCGCGGAGGACTCGGGAACGGCTCGTGCGTGTTCGTCTCTCCGCGAGAACCTGGCGCTCACCGAGGCGCTGCTCGGCCACACGAGGGCCGCGGCCGCTCTCGTGGCCGAGACCGGGAAGGGCGCGGAGCCGGCTGCCGCCTCCGCGGGTGGGGGAGGTGGGACCGCCGCCCTCGCGTCCGCCTGGGTGCACGTGGAGCAGTGGCGCATCGACTGCGCCAGGAACGAGCTCCACCGGGTGAGCGCGATGCTCACCGAGTGCCCCGACCCGTTCCTGGCTCTCGTCCACGGCCTGGTCGGCGCCTGGGCGGATCTCGTTCAGGGGCGCCCGGACCGTGCGCTCGACGGCCTGCGGGCGCTCGAACCCGTCACCCCGCGTCCGCGATGGCTGAGACGCAGGCTGACGCTCCTCGCGGCCGACGCGCATGCGGCCCTCGGGGACGGCAAGGCGGCGCGGCTTGCCGTGGAACGGGCGGGAAGGGTGTCGGATCTCGACTCGCGCGTGTCGTACGCCAGGGCCGCGATGAGCGACGGCGATGACGCGGCGGCCGCGGCCGTTCTGCGCCGCTCGCTGCACGCGTCGTCCGATGACCCGACGGCGCTGCGCGTCGACGCCTGGATGCTGGACGCCGGGCTGTCCTACCGAAGAGGGGACCGTTCCCGTGGCCGCCGGTCGCTCACCCGCGCCCTCAGGCTGGCGGCTCGCGAGGAGATAAGACGGCCCTTCGGAATGTCGCGCGCCTGGCTGCGGCCGGTGCTGCTTGCAGATCGTGAACTGGCACAGCCCTACCGGCGCCTTCTGGAACCCCTGCACCTCACCCCGGCGGCGGGGGCAGGGCCTCGCCTCCTGGACGAGCCGACTCCGGTCGAACGGTTGAGCAGCCGCGAGTCCGACGTCCTGCGCAGGCTCGAGCAGATGATGACGACCGAGGAGATCGCGGCGGATCTGCACCTGTCGGTGAACACGGTGAAGACCCACCTGAAGAGCATCTATCGCAAGCTCTCCGTGACACGGCGAGCCGAGGCGGTGCGGCGCGCGCGCAGGCTCTCCCTGCTGTAGCCGGTGCGGACGGCTACCGGGTGCGCCTCGCGTCCCCGGTCTCCCACCGGTACAGCCGTTCCGCCTCCTCGGCCGTGTGCAGGCCGATCGCGGTGAGGTCGAGGGGACTGACGAAGCCGTCGCTGATGTGGTGGCCTCCCGTCCGGGCGATCGCGTCGCGCAGCGGGATCGCCCACCGGTGCTCCAGGAGGACCAAGGCCGCCGCGGAGCCCGGCGGGATCTCGTCCAGGACGTCCCAGGCGTCCTCGGCGAGGATCTCCGCATCGCCGATGTCCGCCTCACCGGCGGAGCGCGCGGCGGCGGCGGACCGCTCCCCTTCGATGGCGAGGCCGACGAGGTCGGCGATCCGGCTGCCGGCCTCGATCGCCTCGTCGCGGGTCAGCGCGCCCAGATGCTCGACCTCGAGCCCGCCGCCGGGCTCCTTGAAGACGGCGAGCGCGTCGAGCACGTCGACGGCCTCACGGCACGCGCGCCGAAGGCGCCCGAGCTCCGCGTTGATCCCGGCCTGGAAGCCGGCGCGGGCGAAGCCGAGCACGATGAGCTGTACGGGTCCGGTCGGCATGATCCGCCTCCGCGCGTGTCGGTCGCAGCCTGTGCCCCTTGCGCACCGTCCGAACCTCCCACGGGCCTCCCGGCGGCGCATCGCCCGTGACGGGTGACGGACGGGGCGCGCCCCGAAGACCACCCGCCGGCTCGAAGGGAGAGCCACGAATCCCCCTCGGTTCGGGGATCTCCCGGCGGCGGCGCCGAAGCCAGGGTTGAACGGACAGCGAATACGAGCGGCCTGGAGGTTCGTCATGGGGGAGCGGGTACTGATCGCCGAGGAGGAGCTGCCGGTGTCCGGCTGGAGGGCGCTGCTCTATCCCGGCGGGGAGTACTGGTGGATGCTGTATCTGTTCTCTCCGAGCGGATCCCCGGAGATCTACAGCGTTCTCAAGTACACCGCGGAGAGCCAGCTGGTCATCGGCGGGCATCGGCGGCGGGAGCAGCCCGGCTGGCCCATGGGGAACGCCGGCACCGGGCGTGGCGGCCGGACCGGGTGGGCGCTCGCGTACGGGGCGGTCGGCGCCGAGGGCCCGCCGCAGGTCCGCTTCTCCCATGACAGGGTGCTGCGCCATGTCGTGAGAGAAGCAGAGCCCCGCCTTCTCGGCGGGGCGGTGTGGCTGGCGGAGTGCGCCGGCGATTACGACCAGGTCCGCGTCGACACCCGGCGGCGGTCGGTCAACCGGCTGCTGTTGTGAACGCCCCTGCGGGGAGGGCGGAGGCGAGGTCGTGCGGCGGCTGCGGGCGCGGCGTCAGCCGGGACGGCCCCGTTCGAGCGAGAGGCGGGTCAGCTCGACGCGCGACCCGACCTCGAGCTTGCGGAACACGTGCCGCAGATGGAACGCGATCGTGTGGACGCTGAGGAACAGCCGCTCGGCGATCTGCCGGTTCGTCAGTCCCTGGGCGGCCAGTTCGGCGATCTTCTGCTCGGACTCGGTCAGGCTGGCCCAGCCGGTCTCCGGCCGTGCCCTCCGTGACCAGTGCCGGCGCCGTACCCCGATCTCCCTTAACCTGCTCCGCACCCGCGCCGCGTCCCGCACCGCGCCGTGACGCTGGTAGAGCTCGAGCGCCTGGTCGAACCGCTGGACGGCGTCGGCGCGTGCTCCGGAGTCCTCCAGCGCGACCCCGCAGTCCTCCAGAGCCGAGGCCCGCGACCACGGGTCAGGACTGCGGGCCGCTTCGTCGAGCAGGGCGGCGTCCTTGCGGCGCACCCCCCGCGCATGAGCCGCGGCACTGGTGAGGAAGGCGAAACGCGGATTCCTGCCGGCGAGGTCCGAGACGATGGCGACCACGTCGTCGGCCTGCGGCCCCGCACCGTTGGCCACCAGGACCCGCACGAGCCAGGCGGCTGTTTCCGGCGCGGTGACCAGCAGCCGCCGGCACTGGTCGTGCGACATGCGGAGACGAGCGAGGAGGGCGGGCGAGCCGCCCGGCGCGGCCCGGGCCTCCTCGTACTGGGCGAGCGCGATGGTGCAGCGCAGGGTGTCCGGGACGCTCTGCCCCTCGGCGAGGCGCGCTGCGAAACGCTCCATCTGGTCCGCGACCGCGTTCATGTCACCGGTGCGAAGGGCCGCGGTCGCGAGCACCGAGAGGGCGGTGGGGACGAACAGGTCGGCCCCGGACTCCCCGGCGAGGCGAAGCGCGCCCGCGGCCTCGGTCGCGGCGTCCAGCAGCCGTCCGCCGGCCAGGTGGATCCGGGCCTGCAACGCGCTCGTCCCGGCCGCCCAGGCATGATGGTCGAGTGAGCTGCGCTCCTGCTCCGCGGAGCGCAGCAGATCCTGCGCCTCCTCCAGCCGGCGCGCGTCGGTGAGCATCGAGGCGAGGGCGAGCCGCGGATGGGTGCGCCTGGCCTGCACGGAACCGAGGACCGCCTCGCCCACCGCTTCGCGGGCGAGGCCCAGCGCTTCCTGTAGATCCCCCTTCCCCCAGTGGGAGACGGCGAGCAGTATCCGGGCCGCGATGAGCGTCGCGTCACCGCTTCGTTCCGGCTTGCCGAGGATCTCCGAGGCGCGCTGTGCCGCGGTCCGCTGGTCGGGCGTGGCGGTCAGGGCCAGCAGGAGCGCGACCTCGGCCTGCTCGCGCATGTCGGCCGGCAGATCGGCGGCGGCGAGCGCGTCGACCGCCTGGGCCTGGGCCTCGGCGGCCCTGCCCCGCAGGTGGAGGATCGTCGCGGTGGCGATGCGGAGGCGGGCGCCGGTGGGCATGGGCACCGGCTCCGCGAGCGCCGCGTTGACCATGCTCTCCGCCTTCTCGAGGTTTCCGGTGAGGGTGAGCGTCTCGACCGCCGTCGCGGTCCGGGTGAGCCAGTCCGCATCGCGCCGGTCGGTCAGCTGCAGCGCCCGTTCGATCAGGTGGAGGGCCGTGCTGGGCGACGAGGGCAGGGCCTGCGCGGCCGCCCGGTCGAGCCGGGACAGGGCGCGCGCGTCCCCCCGGGAGGCGCCCGCGATGAGATGCTCCGCGGCGGCGGCGGTGAGCTCCCCGCGTTCCAGCAGGAACTCCCCGATCTGGCGATGAACGGCCTGGCGGACGGTCATCGGGATCATCTGGACGATCGTCTGCCAAACGATCTCGTGGCGGAAGCACGCGGCGGTCGAGGTCTCGATGAGCACGCCCTCGGCCATGGCCTCCTGGATGGTCGGCAGCAGTTCGACCGGTGTCCGGTCGAGGAGCTCGGCGAGGTCCTCGGCGGAGAAGCAGAGGCCGAGGATCGCCGCGACCTCGATCAGGCGGCGGGTGTCGGGCTTCAGCTCGTCCAGGCGGCGTTGCACGGTCGTCCGCACGCGCATGGGCACCACATTCCAGATCAGTCTGGCCTGGCCGTCTTCGATGACGATGGCCTCCTCTTCGAGGAGCCCCTCCAGGAGTTCCACCAGGAGCAGCGGGTTGCCGCCGGTCTGGGCCGCCGTCCGCAGCACCTCCTGGTCGGGCTCCGCCCTCAGCACGTCGCGCGTGAGCTGAACGGTCGCCTCGTGGTCGAGCGGCCTCAATTCGATGGACCGTGCACCCTCGTTCCTCAGCTGCTCGAAGAGCAGATCGGCCTCGGTCGTGCGCTCCGCCGTGATCTGCCTTGCGAGGATCCACCCGACGGGAGCGGCGGCGAGCTGTGCCAGCAGCATCTTCAGGGCGAGAAGCGTGGCGGGATCGGCGTCGTGGACATCGTCCAGCCAGACCAGCACGGGCCTCTCGGCGGAACGTTCCGTCAGCAGGGCGCGCAACTCCTCGATCGCCGGAAGAAGCCTTTCGGAGGCGGCGGCGGTGTACGCGATGGCCGGGGAGGCCCCGATGTCCTGGAAAGCCGACACCAGAGGTTCGAGCGGGGCGAGCCGGCCGAGGCCGGTGACCGATCTGCCGGTCACCGCGAAGCCGCGAACCTCCGCCTCCGCCGCCGCCTTCGCGAGAAGAAGGCTTCTTCCCATTCCGGTCTCGGCGTTGACCAGAAGGACGCCGGCCCTGCCGTCTCCGGTTTTGGTGAGCAAACCATGAACGGTTTCCCACTCGCTGTCGCGTCCTCGCATGGCATCGTCTCCGGGCTCTATAAGTGACTGACGTCATCAGGAACCGGGATCGGAGAGCCCTACTCCGGAGCTGATGCGCAGTGGGCGCTTCTCCATGATTGTCTTGGTGGTCAATAAGAGCATCCGCCAATTGAGTTGGCAAGAGCCAAGTTTCTCGTCAGTGAAGTTGCTCCATGTGGCAACCGAATGAAAACATTCGGTCACACTTCACGATCCTGTGTACGTAAGTGTGGTGGAAACTTTCCAACAGGCATCTATCGGGCTGGTTTCGAGTATCTGCACTTCGTTTGGCTCGGATGAATCAAGGTTCGTTCCCGCCGGAACGGAATCTGCCCGCAGTGGCGGCCGATAACCCGTTCATATGTGTAGGGTTCTTCGGCACCCGCCTGTTACCTGGGACGATGCGCGGGCGAGTGCCGGGTCGCTCGCCCGGACCGGCCGCCGGCCGGCTCGAGAACCCGGGCCGGTCCCACTCGGCGCCCCAGCGTGGAACGCGGTGACTACAGCGATCGGGGATGTGCGCAGCCGGTGCCTCGCGGTCGTATGGGAAACGCGAATCCACTCCGGACATCTCGCTAGGGGAGTCGACCGTGAACCTGTCGCTTCGAACCGGACCCGCAGAGCGGGTGGCAGTCGTGCATATCGGCGGAGAGATCGATATCGCCTGTGCCGACGGGATGCGCGATCACCTCATGGCCGCCCTCCGCGCCGCCGAAGACGCGCTCGTCGTCGACTTCGCCGGCGTCGAATTCATGGACTGCTCCGGTCTGCGGGCGCTCGTCGCCGCCCGCGCGAGAGCGGAATTCCTGCGGAAGCGGTTGTACCTCGCCTCCGTGCCGGAAAGGGTTCAGCGCATCATAAGGCTCGGTGGGCTCGACGGCGCATTCGCGTACTGCAATGAGGCCGCTGTTCCCGATCATGTCCTTTCTTGAGTGATCTTCCCGCATGGAAGGTTGCCAGTGGAAGCAATGTGACCGATATCACGAGATCGGGAGTTCGCCGTGGCATTGACGTTCGAATTAGGCCGGAAGTTCATCCGTCCTTACCGGACCGACGACGAGCACGACGTCCTCGCGCTGATCAACGAGGACCGGCTGACCGGCCAGCCCTTCTGCACGTGGAACATGCTGGAGGCCGCCCGGGTCGGCCGGTCCGCGGCCGAGACGGCGGGCTGGGCGCGGCTGGTCCCGGTGCGAACGGACGTCGTGGTGGACGAGGAGGACGTCGTGCTCGGCGTCGTGTCCACCGCGGTCCGGCGGCCGGACGGCGCCGGAGTGCTGCTGTGGCTGCACGCCGGCGAGGAGCCGGCGGTGGTCCACCCGCTCCTGGACGCCGTCATCGGCCGGCTGGCGGGAAGGGCGATCGAGGCCTTCCCCCTGCTGAACCCGCTCGGGTTCGGGCTGCGGGGCGTCCCGCGCGAGCACCGCCCCGTGACCTTCTCCGCGCTGCGGAGCCGGTCCTTCGAGGCGACGAGCTCGTCGGTCTACCTTCACCGGCACCTGGCTCCTTCGGCGTTCTCGCGGCCCGCCGGGCGGATCGGCCTCGCACAGCGCACCGGTTCCCGGAGCTGGCGGATACACGAGCCCGGCTCCGAGGCGCACCTCGACGTGACCGTCTCGCCCGACGACACGGGCTGGATCGCATACGGCGGGCCGGGCGGGGCCTGCGCCGAGGCCGCCGAACTCGTCCCGGCGGCGATCCGCCTCCTCGGCCTTCACGCCGCGAGGAACGTCGTGGCGACCGCACCGGCGGCCGGCCCCGAAGCCCGTTCGATGCGGGAGGCCCTGTGGGATCTGGGCTTCACCGAAGTCGACCGGCTCGAGGTCCTCCGGCGGCCGGCGCCGGCGGCTCGGACGCCGGCCGGGGGCGCGGTGCGGCGCGACGCATCGGCTCGATCGTCCGTGACGCACGCTTGACACAAGGCTGCGCGCGGTCCCTGGGGGTGGGGCCGCGCGTGGAGCGGGGGCATCCGCGGCCCCCGCCCGTAGGGGGGCCGGACAGGGCCCGGGCTAGCAGGCCCGGGTCCTGTCCGCGTTCAGCGCACTGAGGCCACGGACCACAGCCGCCGCACCGGCCCCCACAAGCGCGACGCTGCGGATCCTCGCGGAGGGCGGAAGCGTCGGGACCGTCAGTGCGGCGAGCAGAAGGGCGAATCTCGCCATCGGCCCGCCTCAGGGGCCGTAACAGAATCATCCGTCGGCTTTCGACGCGCACATGCTTCCGCGGCATCGCCGGGTCCCCTCACAGCGGGTCACCCCGTCCCGGCGATGCCGCGGAAGCATCGGCCCTGTTCGGACGAAGAGAAGTCCGGCCCGGCAGGGCCGGACCGGGCCGGACTCTCAGGTGCCGGCGGGGGCGGGTACGCCGGCACCGTCCTCAACGCCGCCGCGCCACCCGGCGCGCGGTGCGCCGTGACGTGCGGCGGGCGATTCTGCGAGCTCCGAACATGTGTCCCTCCCAACCGTTCCAGGGCCGCTCAGCGGCCCGTCGTCGTTCCCGATGTCTCCAGGGCGTCCAGCCGCCGTGCTTCCTCCGCGGTGTGCAGCCCGATCGCGACCAGGTCGAACGGGCTGACGAACGCGTCGCTGATCCGGAACCCGTTCGCGCGCATGATCGCGTCGCGCAGCGGCACCGCCCAGTGGTGCTCGATGAGCAGCAGGGCCGCGGCGGTGCCGGCGGGAATGTCGGCGATGACGTCCCAGGCGTCCGGGCCCTCGGGGAACAGGTGGACGCCGTCCGCCGCCGCCTCGGCGCCGGCGAGCGCGCCGGCCGCCATCCCCTCCTCTCCCTCGATGCCGAGGCCGATGAGCGCGCCGACCTTGCTGCCCAGCTCGATCGCCTCCTCGGTCGTCAGGTTGCTGAGGTGCTCCACCTCCAGCGCGCCCTCCTCGTCCTTGTGGACGGCGAGGGCGTCGATGACACGCACCGCGTCGTTGGCGCGGAGCCGCTCCAGCTCGGCGATGACCTCGCCGCGGAAACGCGGACGGTCGAACCCCAGCACGATCAACTGCACCGGCCCTATGGCCATGGCGGTCCTCTCCTCTCTCGGGCGGCCCGGCGGCCACCGGGCCTTGCCTCCCACCGTGGCGGGCACGCGGCCGCGGGGCCTCACCCGCCGGGGATGACTCCGTGCCCGGATCGCCGTCACCTCCCGGCGGTCGGTGATTCCGTCCGCGCGGGCGTGCGGTCTCCGCGCGGGTCCGGCGTGGCGGGCCGCGCCAGGACGGCGACGCCGGCCTCGTAGGCGGCCACGATCACCAGGACGACCAGGAGAGCCGTCCAGGACGGGAACAGGAAGGCGAACAGGGACGCCACCACGGCGCCGCCGATGCGCAGGGCGTCCAGATGCCGGGCCGTCCAGGTCCGGAGGCTCTCGTCGGCGGCGGTGGACCGCACCCTCCCCACCAGTGAGCGGGCGCCGCGCACGATCGACAGGCGGACCAGGACCGGAAGCCTGCCCGGACCGACCAGGTACGAGACGGCGGCGACGGCGACGCCCAGCCAGAGCATCTGGTCGCCGCGTTCTCGGAGCATCCTGAAGACCTCGTGCACCGCCGCGGACGCCCCCTCCCGGTAGACGCCCTGCGGTACGCGCTCCAGCATCCGGTCGCGGATCTCCCGCAGCACCCCCGCGAGCACCACCTCGCCGATCGCCACCGCGACGCCGAACTGCAGCAGCGTGCGCCTGCGCCCGGGTGAGACCCACACCGCCAGCCCGAGGCAGAGGAGCGTGCCGAGGACGAGAAGGAAGAGGCCGCGCTTGCACAGCAGCACCGCGTCCTGGAAACCGCTGAGGTCGGCATCGTGGTAGACCGTGATCTGCCCGAAGTCGGCGGGCAGCGTCACCCCGAGCGCCGCCTGCACCCTCTCGCGCAGGTCCGCCGGAACCTCGGCCGAGGAGAGCGCCGGGAGCCGCAACTGCCGTCCGAAGAGCGTCGGCATCTCGTTGGACACCTTGACCAGGACGTCGTTGATGACCGGCAGGAGGTTGAGCGTGACCGTGTCGTCGTGGACGGTGAGGGTGCTGCTCTCGCCTTTGACGGTCGCCACGATCTGCGCGTGCGCGAACTCGTTGGCCTGGCGCCAGAGGGCCGCGAACCGGTCGGTCGCCATGAACGCCTGCACCTGCTCGCGCATGTAGTCGCGGACGGCGCCGGTGACCGGATCGGCGAGGAAGGCGGCCTTCGGAGGGAGCGCCTCCGCGAGGCGTTTCCGCACGTCCAGCCGGTCGAAGACCTGATCGGTCAGGTAGGCCGCCATCGCGGCGTTGATTTCTGGACGCTGCGGAAGCGGTGCCACGGTGGCGACCCAGCGATCGGTGTCCAGCGTCGTGCGGGCGCCCCAGACGCCGATGACGGAGGCGACCAGCCCGAAGCCCGCCAGCGCCACCAGCGCCGCCGCGATCGTGCGCCGTACTCGCAACGGCCCTGGACGCGCGCGGGGGACGGGGCGTTCGGCGAGCCGTCGCCGAAGGTCCGCCACCTCTGCGCGCAGCCGTTGCACGTCCTCGGTTCCGGACGCGCCGGCGCCTTCGCCGGCCGCATGGTCTGCATCGCTCATTCCAAGCCTCCATGGTCGGGAGCCATGCGGGAATCGTGGAACGCCCGGCCCACGACGCCATCACCCTCACCGGGTGGCCGATCCCGATCACGGTGGTGCGCCTTCCCGCCCGTGGTGATCACCCGCCGTGGGGGAGGAGGCGCCGGGCGCGGCCCGCGAGGCTTCGAGGAGAGGGCGGTTCGTGCCGATCCGCACGGCCCGCCACCCGACTGTTCGGGCTTCATCGGAGTCCGCCCCTGCACTGGAACGGAGAGACGGAGATGGACGGTCATCCAGCCATCGAGCAGCACGGGCTCATCGGCGATCTGCAGACCGCGGCGCTCGTGGCCGACGACGGCACGATCGACTGGTTCTGCAGCCCGCGCTTCGACTCGCCGAGCATGTTCGCGTCCCTGCTCGACGAGGAGCGCGGCGGCCGGTTCCGCATCGCCCCGGAGGCCGAAGGCTGCGTGAGCCGGCAGCTCTACCTGCCCGGCACCGCGGTCCTGATCACGCGGTTCATGGCGCCGGACGGGGTCGGCGAGGTGATCGACTTCATGCCGGTCCAGGACGGGCCGGCCACCGGGCGCCACCTGCTGGTCCGGATCGTCCGCGTCGTGCGGGGGCGGATGCGGTTCGTCGTCGAGTGCGCACCGGCGTTCGACTACGGCCGCCAGGCCCACACGACCGAGGTCACCGAGAACGGCGTCGCCTTCCGCGGTCCCGGCTGCGCGGTCAACCTGTCGATCGTGCGCCGCCCCGAGGAGGAAGCGGTGGACGCCGCGCAGTTGCGGGTCGACGGGCGCGGAGGGGTCCGCGCCGTCGTCACGGCGTCGGCGGGCCAGGCGGGAGGCGTCGTGCTGGAGACCGGGCCGGACGGCCCGCCGGCGCGGTGGGAACCGGAGCGGGTGCTCCAGGCCCTGGACCGGACCCGGGCGTTCTGGCGGAACTGGATCGGGCGGTCGACCTACCGGGGCCGGTGGCGCGAGATGGTCGAGCGTTCGGCGATGACCCTCAAGCTGATGACGTACGCCCCGACGGGAGCCCTGGTGGCGGCGCCGACGGCGGGCCTGCCCGAGCTCGTGGGCGGGGAGCGCAACTGGGACTACCGCTTCACCTGGGTGCGCGACGCCTCCTTCTCGGTGCGCGCCCTGCTCGGACTGGGCTTCGAACGTGAGGCGGAGGGGTTCTTGAAGTGGCTGGGGGAACGGGTCCGCGAGGCCGGTGAGCGGTCGTCCCCGTTGCAGATCATGTACCGGATCGACGGATCCGCCGACCTGGCGGAGCAGGAGCTGGGGCATCTCACCGGCTACCTGGGATCGCGCCCCGTCCGCATCGGCAACGGCGCCGCCGCCCAGAGGCAGCTCGACATCTACGGCGAGGCCCTGGACACCGTCCATGTGGCGGACGCGCACGGCCTGCGGGTCCCGCACGACGGCTGGACGCATCTGCGCCGCATCGTCGACTGGCTCACCCGGCACTGGGACCAGCGCGACGCGGGGCTGTGGGAGACCCGTGGCGGACCCCAGGACTTCACCTACGGGCGTGTCATGTCATGGGTGGCGCTGGACCGGGCGATACGGATCTCCCAGAAGCGCGGGCTTCCCGCCGACCTCGCCGCCTGGACGCGCGCCCGGGACGCGGTCTACGAGCAGGTCATGAGCCGGGGCTGGAACGAGGACCGGGCGGCCTTCGTCCAGCATTACGACGGCATCGTGCTGGACGCCTCGCTCCTCTACATGCCGGCGGTCGGCTTCATCGCTCCCGATGACCCGAGGTGGGCCTCGACACTGCACGCCATGGACCGTGAACTGGTCTCCGACAGCCTGGTCTACCGGTACGACCCCGACGCGTCGCCCGACGGGCTGCGCGGATCGGAGGGGACGTTCTCGATGTGCACCTTCTGGTACGTCAGCGCCCTGGCCCACTCGGGGCGGCTGGAGGAGGCGCGCCTGACGTTCGAGAAGATGCTCACCTACGGCAACCACCTGGGGCTCTACGCCGAGGAGATCGGGCCGACCGGGCGGCAGCTCGGCAACTTCCCGCAGGCCTTCAGCCACCTGGCCCTGATCACCGCCGCCGTGGACCTCGATCGCCGGCTCGACCTGGAGGCCGCCCGCCCGGCATGACGGGCGGTCCGGCATGACGGGCGGTGCGGCATGCCGGGCGGTCCGGCGCGGCGGACCGCCCGGCGCCGGTCACCGATCGCCGGTCCGGCCGGAACGCAGTGCCGCGTATCCGGTCTGGGTGAGCAGTGAGGCGATGGTGAGGCCGACGAAGAGGTTGACGAGGCCGGTCGCGACCTCCCTGGCGAGAGCGGCGCCGGTGATGAACGGCGCGATCGTGAGGACCATGGTGAGCAGGCCGGTCACCCGGGCGAAGAAGTCCATGGGCCGCGCGGTGAGGACGACGAGCAGCTGCAGGACCAGGGTGGTGACCAGCGCGCCGGCGGCCGCCGCGAGCACATAGGCTCCCGCGGCGGTGTCCGCCAGAGCCTCCTCGCGTTCCGGGACGAGCAGGCGGACGCCCAGCACGCCGTGCGTGATGAGGACACCGAGGAAGGCGACCAGCGCGGCGACCAGCGCGGTGGCCAGCCCTCCGCCCCACAGGCGCAACGCATCGATCTTCGGCTCTCCTTCAGGACCCGGGCCGGTCATCGCCCGCCTCCCTTCCGCGATGTCGTCCGGGGGCGGGACGGCGTCCACCGACGCCGGCGGCCGGGGCGTTCTCGTTCGGTGTTCATGGACGCAGCGTCAGGGGAGCGTCATCGAGACGGGGTCATCCGTCGCAGGTGATTCTGCGCGTGTCCCCGCGGCGGAGGGTGGGTTCCGCCCCTCCCACCGCGGCCATGCCGACGCTGTCCGGGCAGGGGTCCCAGGGCGAGATCGGGGGAACCGGATGAACGAGGGACGAACGGTCGCCGAACCGGAGCCGGAGGAGCGGGCGGACTATGCCGGCGCGGTGTACGGATCCCTGCTGGCGGCTTCCGTCGTGGTGGGGGCGAGCCCGCGAGAGGAGCCGGCCTCCCCGGCGACTCTCATCGCGTTGCTGCTCGCCACCGGGTTCGTGTTCTGGCTGGCGCACGTGTACGCGCGGCTGGTCGGAGACCGCAGGCACGCCGTCCGGCTGAGCCGGGCGGAGATCCGGTCGGTCGGACGGCACGAGTGGCCGCTGGTCCAGGCGATGTTCCCGCCGGCGGTGGCGGCAGGACTGTGCCGGCTGCTCGGTCTCCCCGACTCCGCCGCGTCCTGGACCGCGCTGGTGGTGGCGCTGTGCGGTCAGGTGGGCTGGTCGGCCGTCGCGGGCGCCAGATCGAACGCCCCGGTCTCCCTCACCGTGCTCACGGTCGTGGTCAATCTCTTCCTCGGCCTGATCATCGTCGCCCTCAAGGTGCTGCTGTCGCATTGACGACCGGCGCCAGGGCGCGAAGGCCGACTTCATCCTTTTGGGGGGATGGTGTTCGTTCCCGGCCCCGGTTGGCTGAAGCCGTCAGACACCAGTCGGAGAACGACCAGAGAGGCGGTACGGCGGTGGCCGAACTGATCGCAATCGGATACCCGGACGAGGTGACGGCCTCCCAGGCCGAGCGGGAGGTCCACAGGCTCGGCGACGAACTCGTCGTCCAGACCGACGCCGTCGCGGTGATCTCCCGTGACGGCGACGGGAAGTTCCACGTCAGCACCAACCACCACGCGGTCGCCGGCGGCGCGACCTGGGGGATGTTCTGGGGCATGCTCTTCGGCCTGATCTTCTTCGTCCCCTTCCTCGGCATGGCGATCGGCGCCGGCATGGGGGCGCTCATGGGAAGGATCGAGAAGTCCGGCATCGACAAGCACTTCCAGAAGCAGGTCCGCGACATGCTCCAGCCGGGCACGTCGGCGCTGTTCATGGTCGTCCAGAAGGTCACGCCGGACAAGGCGGTCGCCGCCCTCGGCAAGTACGGCGGCACGGTACTGCAGTCGTCGCTGTCGGAGGAGACCGAGCGCGAGCTCCAAGAGGCTCTGCACGGCGCGCAGCGGAGCTGACGACCGCCAGGACCGGACGCACATGAATGTGCTCCGCCCCTTGAGGACGCGCCCGGGCGCGTCCTCAAGGGGCGGAGCACGAGGCGGAGGGGGACGTCAGGCCGCCTCCGCCTTCGTGACGGCGTGCCGGATCCAGAGCGCGACGAGCACCGTCACGATCCCCCACGTCATGAGCCCGAGCCCGAAACCCCACGTGAGCGCGACGAGCGTGATGCCGGGGAAGGTGAGCAGCACGATCCCGGCCAGCACCGAGAGAGCCGAGAGCGCGAGCGCCGGGCGGCGTCCGGGACGGGCCTTGTCCGACAGCACGACGACGAACTCGATGACGCCGCCCGCCAGCCAGGCGAGGCCGACGATGAGGGCCAGCACCGCGACGGTCCGATGCACGTCGCGCAGCGCGAGGACCCCCACGACCAGCGACAGCGCCCCGAGGACGGCGAAGAGCACACGCGAGCCTCCGTCACCGTCGGCGAAGACCGCCTGCGCGAGGCGCAGGACGCCGCCGAAGACGAACTGCAGCCCGATCAGCACGGCGATGACGCCGATGGTGGCCCGCGGCCAGCAGACGATGGCCAGCCCCAGGCCGAAGGAGAGCACGCCGGCCAGGACGGGCAGGGCCCAGTGGCCGCCCGCCGGGCGCATGAGCAGGGCCCCGTCCCCTTCGCCGGGCGGGCGAGGGAGGTCGGCGCCGGTGTTCGGCTGGGTCACGGACATGGTGGTTCCCTCCGGTGCGGTGGTGCGGGTCGTTGCCGCGTCAGCTGTGAATCGTCGCCTCGCCGGACCCGCGCGGCATCACCCGCACCAGGTGAGCGCACGCGGCGGCCGGTGCGCTCCGTCCCATCGCGCGCCGGCGCGGCGCAGGATCCCCCTCACGGGGTGAGGCCCGGCCGGGAAGACCACCGGACCCTGGCACGGTGCACGTCTTGAGAGAAGGGGACGCCGGTGACCGGTACGAAGGCCCGACCGCACGCGCGGGCGGGGACGCGGAGGGTGCTGTTCCCGCTCGCCCTCGCCCAGTTCGTCTGCAGCTTCGCCGGGTCGAACATGAACGTGATGATCAATGACATCAGCCGGGACCTGGACACGACGGTCCAGGGCGTGCAGATCGCCATCACGGTGTTCCTCCTGGTGATGGCGGCGCTGATGATCCCCGGCGGCAAGCTGACCGACCGGTACGGACGCAAGCGGTGCCTGATGACCGGCCTCGCCGTCTACGGCATCGGCGCCCTGCTGTCGGCCGCGGCGCCCGGCCTGGGCGTCCTCATCCTCGGCAACTCGCTCCTGGAGGGCGCCGGCACGGCGCTGCTGATCCCGCCCGTCTACATCCTGACCACGCTGCTGTTCACCGACGTCACCTCGCGGGCGCGTGCCTTCGGGGCCATCATGGCCTTCGGCGGCATCGGTGCCGCCGCGGGCCCGCTGATCGGCGGAATGATCACCTCGGCGCTGAGCTGGCGGGTCGCCTTCGTGTTCCAGGCCCTGGTGATCGCGCTGATCATCGCCTTGAGCCGGGCGATCGAAGATCCGCTGCCGCCCGATCCCACCCGGCCCTTCGACCTGCGCGGCGCGGTCCTGTCGGCCGTCGGACTCGTCCTGCTGGTGGCGGGCATCCTGGCGGCGAAGAACGACGTCCGGATCACCCTCGGACTGCTGGCCGCGAGCGGGCTCGTCCTCACCTGGTTCTTCCGCTGGAGCCGCGCCCGCGACCGCGCCGGGGAGGAGGCGCTGCTGTCGACGAGCCTGTTCCGCGACCGCCGGTCCAACCTCGGGCTCGTGACCCAGCACGTCCAGTGGCTCATGCTCATGGGGACGTCGTTCACGGTGGCCGCGTACCTGCAGGTCGTGCGCCACTACGACGCGGTCCGGACCGGCGTCGTCTTCACCGCGGCCACCGCGGGCCTGCTGGCGTCGTCGCTCGCGGCCGAACGCCTGGCCAGACGGCGAGCGCAACGGACCCTCATCGTGGCGGGCTTCACCGTCACCATCCCCGGCATCGCCGTCCTGATCGCCATGGTGCACGCCTCCTCGAACCCCTGGGCCTTCACCCCCGGGCTCCTGCTGATCGGCCTCGGCATCGGCCTGATGCTCACCCCTTCGGTCAACGTGGTGCAGTCGAGCTTCGGGCCGGACCGGCAGGGGGAGATCTCGGGCCTGTCGCGCAGCGTCTCGAACCTGGGCTCGTCGCTGGGCACCGCGATCGCCGGCACCATCCTCGTCGCCGGCCTCGACCGGCACGCCTACGCGGCCGCGATGGTCGCGCTCATCGCCATCGGCCTCATCGGCCTCATCAGCGCCCTGTTCCTCCCACGCGGCAGCCCGGCGACCGCACCTTCGAAGCTCGCATGAGCGTGTGGGCGGACTGAAGGCAGGGCCGCGTCCTCGGCGGCTTCATCGGAACGCAGAGACACGGGGAGGCATCGGCGGCGGCCGCGTCCCGGTCGCCGCCCTCCGTTCCGCCACGACGGGCCGCAGCCGAGCAAGCGAACATCGAGCCGACACGGGGACATATCAGGCGTTGATCTTGCTGTGCGAACGTGCGTTCATACGGGTCAGGGGTAGCGCGCCCGGCAGGATCCGCAGCCGCCGCCGATCATGATGAGGGGGAACGGCCTCGGCCGCGGGGTCACCGCTCCCGGGCGGAGCGGGCGAGGATCCATGCCTCGCGCTCGCCCTCCTCGAACAGGTGCGCCGCCGGGCCGATGATCTTTTTGTCGGGGGTGCCGACCACCGCGGTGTCCTTGCCGGGGTAGTCGAACAGGTGCAGCACGTGCCGCATCGCCTCCAGCCGGGCGCGCTTCTTGTCGTTGGACTTCACGACCGTCCAGGGCGCGTCGGCGGTGTCGGTGTGGAAGAACATCAGTTCCTTGGCCTCGGTGTAGGCGTCCCACTTGTCGAGGGAGGCCAGGTCCACCGGGCTGAGCTTCCACTGGCGGACCGGGTCGACCTGCCGGATGAGGAAGCGGTTGCGCTGCTCGGCCCGCGACACCGAGAACCAGAACTTCACCAGGTGGACGCCGTCGCGGACCAGCAGCCGCTCGAACTCGGGTGCCTGGTGCATGAACTCGACGTATTCGCGCGGCGTGCAGAACCCCATGACCCGTTCAACGCCGGCGCGGTTGTACCAGGAGCGGTCGAACAGCACGATCTCACCGGCGCTGGGCAGATGTGCCACGTAGCGCTGGAAGTACCACTGGGTGCGTTCCCGCTCGGTCGGTTTGGCGAGCGCGACCACGCGTGCGCCGCGCGGGTTGAGGTGCTCGGTGAACCGTTTGATCGTGCCGCCCTTGCCCGCGGCGTCGCGTCCCTCGAACAGCACGACCACCCGCTGCCCGGTCGACTGGACCCAGGCCTGCAGTTTCAGCAGCTCGATCTGCAGCGCCCTCTTCTCCTTCTCGTACGCCGCCCGCTTCAGCTTGCGCGCATAGGGATAGCCCTCACGCCAGGCCTTGCTGTCACGTCCGGACGGACGGACCAGGACGGGATCGTCGTCGCCGCTGTCGGCCACGGTGAAACCGTCCAGGTAGGGGCCGCCGTGGAGTGCGGCCTGCGTCTCTTCGGCCGGGTCCGGACGGTCGCTTCGTCTTGGCTCGGGCTGCGTCATCGGTCGGCCTCCTGGGCAGATGGTTCAGCGGAAGTCCGCATGATCGATTGTGGACCTGAAGAATTCCCCGTCGGTCCAGTGGGGCGTTCCCTACCACCATCCGGCGCTGATCTCGGCGCCGAAGGTGTGCTCGCGAAACCCGTCCCGCCGGGGTCGCCCCAGCGGGAGAGGGCGACCGCGCACGATGGTGAACGTCACCTGGTGCTCGGCGTCGTCGATCGACACGCGGGCCAAGGCCCGCTCATCGTCGACCGGCTCCCAGAAGACGGCGGGGGACAGTGCGGGGACGAGGGCCGGTTCGCCGGCCAGCCGCCCGGCCGCACTGCGGGCGATGTCGGGGCCGTCACCGGACATGACCGGCACCGCACCGAGCAGCCGCCACCGGCCGATCCGGATCCGGCCGTGCATGATCAGCCGCGCCGTGCTGCGCCTGCTTCCCGACGGCCGATCCTGGATCGCGTTCTTCTTCGACGTCTATCGGCAGTACCGCCGCTCAGGCACCGGCCCCGCCCAGCAGAGGTTCGCCGAACGGATCCTGACCGCCTCGGACCGGGCCGCGCTTCCCCCGCCGGGACGCCCGTCCCCGTCAACACCACCTACTGGTTCGAACGCGAACTTCGCCAGTATCCGGCCGTCGACCTCGACCTTTCGGTCCTCTCCACGCACGCCGCCCGGATCGTCCCGGCCGCAGGCGAGGAGTCGCGGGGCTTCCTGTCCCACCCCGCCGACTTCGCCGACCGGCTGCTCGCCGCCCTATAGCCCGACCGCAGAGGCCGTGCCGGGCTTCTGACCGCGCAAGCCGGCCTCTATGGCGGGTTCGGAGACGGTCTGGAACATGTGGTGGAGCGCCTCGGCCGGTTCGTGGGCTCCGGTTTCGAGCCAGGAGCGGACCATGGTGAGGAACATGCCGGTGACCATGGCGGCCAGCAGCGGCGGCGGGAGTTCCGGCTCCCGGCCGGGCGGCACCCGGCTCTGGAGATGCCGGGTGAGCCGGGTGGCCAGCTCGTCGTGCAGCGCGGACAGGAACACCGGGAGGGCGCGGCTGCGCGCCATGACCTGGTAGAGCTCGGCCTGGACACCGAGATGGCGGAGCAGGGCCAGCTCGGGGCGGGGTTCGGACTCGGCGAAAGAGGCCACCAGGAAGCGGACGCCGTCGGCGAGCAGGTCGTCCTTGCCGGTGAAATGGGCGTAGAAGGTGGAACGCCCCACGTCGGCGCGGTCGGTGATCTGCTGGATGGTGATCGCGTCGTACCGGCGGTCGCGCATGAGGTCCATCAGCGCGGCCGTGAGCGCCCGCCGTGTCCGCAGCGACCGGCGGTCCTTGCTGTCGGCCATGGCCGCTCCCCGTTCCCTCGGCGGTTCAAAGGACAGTGTCGCGGGCTCTGGCCAGCGGGAGAAACCCGATCAACATGCACAGGGACCCCAGGGTCATCCAGTTCTCGGTACCGGCGAACGCCAGGATGAGAACGTTGCCGGCGATGACCAGGGTGGCGGCCCAGCGGGGGAGGGTCCGGCTGCGGTACAGGGCGGCGCCCAGGACGATGAGGCCGACGAAGACCAGCACGGACAACGAGGTGGACACCAGGAGCATGCCGCGCGGTTTGACGAGCTCGCTCACCACGGGCAGCAGGACGCTCCGGTCGGCGTGGACCCGTCCGACGGCGGGGAAGGAGAGCCAGGCTCCGAGCACGCCGACGAAGTAGACCGCGCCGACGGTGGTCAGGGCGGCTCCGGACACCGCGCGCCAAGGGGTGCTCTGGTAGAGGATGAAGGCAAGGTAGAGGGCGGCGGCGATGAGGACCGGCATCGAGGCGTAGACGAAGATGTGGGGGAGGATCAGCTCGCGGAACCCTCCATCCGGCCCGGTGATCGTCGTCAGGAACTCCGCCGCCGGGGTCTTGCCGCCGGAGTCGGTGTAGGGGGAGCTGAAGTCCGGCGTCAAGAAGTCCCCGACGGACCGGTAGCTCAGCGCCCACCCGACCGCGAGCCCGAGCGGGGCCAGTACCAGCGACAAGCGTCCCGCGGTCCGCAGCGTCCTGCTCACCGCGGCCTGGTTCCTTCGCGCCATGACAATTCCTCCGGAGATTTCGACGATCGCCCGTTATCGGACACCTGTTCGGCAACGGAGTATTGCTCTCGCCGAAAACGCGGGTCAATGAACAGATCGCTCCCCTTGTAGTGAACTGGACATAAATGGAAAAGTGTCCCGGAAGTCCAGGGCGGCGGCGGTAGCCCCCGTGATCGTAGGAGCCCCAAGAAGCCGGTTAGGCAATGGCATACGGTGCCGCGGATGCGCAACCGGGTGACCTTGCCGGAACCGTCCATGACCGCCGTAACCGATGACGGCGGCCATGGACGTCACGATGACCTTGCCGGGGATGGCTCGACCTCCGCATTGAAGATGGCTTTCGCCGCCTACCAGAAGGCCGCCCGCACCCTCGCCGGCGTCGCCACGCCCTGGCGGACGCGCACGGCGTCGGCGACCGGCTCACCGCCGAGGCGAGGTGATGGCGTCCGACATGGTCGCGGTCATGTCCCGCTGGGAAGACGACAAGGACCGGTACGACCTGCCGGTCTCGGATGTCCTGGCCCATCTGCGGCGCTGAGCCCTGTCCGGACACCTTGGTACGACGCGATGGACCGGGCTGCCATCAGGACGGTGCGGCTTCAGCGAAGGCGGCGTCGAAGCGGGTGGCGGGGGGCGTGAAGTCGAGGGCGCGGAGGTAGGCGAGGCTCGCCGGGGCCCCCTCTTCGCGGGACATCCCGGGGTCCTCCCACTCGACGGAGACGGGGCCGGTGTAGCCGATGGCGGTGAGGGTGCGCAGGCACGCCTCCCAGGGGACGTCGCCGTGGCCGACCGAGGCGAAGTCGAAACCGCGGCGCGGGTCGCCCCATGCAAGGTGTGAGCCGAGGGCGCCGTTGCGGCCGTCGAGGGTGACGCGCGTGTCCTTGCAGTCGACGTGGAAGATCCTTTCGCGGAAGTCCCAGAGGAAGGCGCGGACGTCCACCTTCTGCCAGGTGAGGTGGGAGGGGTCCCAGTTGAAGCCGAAGGCGGGGTGCCCGTCGACGGCCTCCAAGGCGCGCTGGGCGGTCCAGTAGTCGTAGGCGATCTCGGACGGGTGGACCTCCAGCGCGAAGCGGACGCCGTGCTCGGCGAACGTGTCCAGGATCGGCGTCCAGCGCTCGGCGAAGTCGCGGTAGCCGGCCTCGATGACCTCGTCCGGGACCGGCGGGAACATCGCGACGTAGGGCCAGATCCTGGAGCCGGTGAACCCGACGACGGTGTCGACGCCGAAGGCGCGGGCCGCGCGGGCGGTGGCCTTCATCGTCTCGGCGGCGCGGCGGCGGACCCCCTCGGGGTCGCCGTCGCCCCAGACGGCGGCGGGCAGGATGCCCCGGTGCCGGAAGTCGATCGGGTCGTCGCAGACCGCCTGCCCGACCAGGTGCGCGGAGATCGCCCAGCAGTCCAGGCCGTGGTCGGCGAGGACCGCGCGGCGTTCGGCGACGTAGGCCGGGTCGGACGCGGCGCGCTCGACGTCGAGGTGGCGCGGGTCGCAGGCGATCTCCAGGCCGTCGAAGCCCCAGACGGCGGCTTTGCGGCAGACCTCCTCGAAGGGCAGGTCGGCCCACTGGCCGGTGAACAGGGTGTGCGGACGGGGCATCGGGTCAGCCTCTCGTGTCCAGGAGCCCGGCCATGGCCTCGACGGACCGGACGACCAGGGCGACGGCGGTGAGGGTCGGGTTGCAGGCGGTGGCGGTCGGGATGACGCCGTTGCCGCCGACGAACAGGTTGCGGAAGCCCCAGACGCGGCCGCGCTCGTCGCAGACGCTCGTGCCGTCGTCGGCCGGGCCCATCCGGACGCTGCCCTGGTAGTGCAGGGAGCTGCCCGCCGGGAGCAGGTCGGGGACGCGGGTCTGCTCGCCGAGCTCGGCGGCGAGCCCCTCCAGTTCCTTGACGGCGCGGCTCACCAGGTCCCGGTCGCCGGCGGTGAGCCGGTAGTCGATGTGGACGCGCGGCAGGCCGTACGCGTCCACATCATCGTCGTCGAACCAAACGCGGTCGTCGGCCTGAAGGTCCTTGGGCAGGAACCAGCCGAGGCCGACCATGGGCCGCGGGTCGGGACGGTCGCCGACGTGGACGGCGATGGGCGAGGCGTCCAGCTGCATGACCTGCCCGTGGAAGGGGTGGACGCCGTCGGCGAACGGCACCCACGACACTCCGGTGAGGGTGTCGCGGGGGTCGGTCGCGGTCGCGCCGCGTGCGGTCTCGGCGGGCAGGTCGACGCGCGCGCCGACGACGACCTGCGGTTGGTCGTTGAGGTAGCGGCCGAGCGCGTCCGGCCGCACTCCCGACGCCCACAGCAGCTGCGGGGTGCGCAGCGCGTCGCAGGCCACGGCGACGGCGCCCGCCCGGATCTGCGACACCTCGCCGGTGCGGGTGTCGACGACCTCGGCGCCGGTGGCGAGGTCGCCGTCCAGCAGGAGCCGGCGGGCGACCGTGTCCGCGCGCAGGACGAGCCGGTCGCCGGTCTCGCCGAGGATGGTGTCGGTGCCGGTCCAGCGCGGGAGCCCGCCGTCGGCGGACGGCGCGCAGGCGAGCGGCATCGGCCCGGTCCTGCGTCCCTGGGGAAGCAGGTGGTCGTAGCGCCGCGCCAGTTTCTCCCGGACGGTGGTGCTCGCGGCCGTGGGACGAAACCCGGTCGTGGTCGCGTTCAGCAGGTCTTCCGCGACGTCGAGGGCGGCGTCCATCTCGGCGTCGTCGATGAAGGGGACGCGCTCGGTGCCGCCGGGGCGGGGCACCGCGCAGGTCCAGTGGGCGCCCATGCCGCCGACGTTCGCCGAGTAGGCGGCGGCGGGCATGCCGTCCTGGCCGTCGCCGGTCCCGTCGTCGTCCTTGATCAGGACGGTGCCGGGCCGGGCGTGCAGCGGCCGCGCCCCGAAGGGCCGGAACCCGGCGGGCTGGGGTCCGCTGACACGTTCCTGGAGCTCCTTGCGCCGCTCGGCCGGCACGTTCCGGACGTTCTCGCCGGGCGCGGCGGTGAGCCGCGGTCCGGCCTCGATGACGAGCACCGAGGCCGCCGGGTAGGTGTCCAGGGCGCGGCGGGCGAACGCCGCGCCTGCGGGGCCGCTGCCGATGACCAGCAGGTCCACGCGTTCGGACCGGCGACCGGTCATGACGTCGCCAGCGAGGCGAAGACCCGCTCGCTCAGCCGGTGCTGGGCGGCGACCATCTCGAAGGGGTCGTCGGTGTCGTTCCAGTGCCACCCCTCCCATTCGGTGGAGATGTACCCCTCGTATCCCGCCTCGACCAGGTCGCGCAGCAGGATGTCGTGCGGCGCGGACGGCTCCGCCCCGTCGGCGTCGATGTCGTAGAACTTGGCGTGGACGTGGACGACCCACGGCATGATCTGCTTCCAGTCGGCCGGATCCATGTGCCCGAACAGGCCGACGGAGTTGGTGCCGATGCGGACCGACACGTCGTCGCCGCCGTACTGCTCGTTGATCTCCCGCATGCGCCTGAACCGGGCGCCCTGCTCGCGGTCGTCCATGATGAGCGGCTCGGTGTGGAAGGCGTTCCACTGGTCGCGGAACGCGGTGAGCAGCGCGTCCGGGACGCCCTTGGCGCGGTAGGCGCGCAGCAGGCTCGGCGGGAGCCGCGTGAGCGAGGCGCCCCAGTCGGGGATGAACCCCAGGTGCGGGGAGCCGAGCCGTTCGTAGCGTTCCAGCAGCGCCTGGATCTTGGGGTGGCCGACGCTGTGCGGGCTGTGGATCTCCATGCCGAGCCGCAGGTCCAGCCGTTCGGCGTGCGGCAGCAGCCGCTCCATCAGGTCGGGCGTCACCGAGTGCTGCACGCGGACGGTCGGGAAACCGAGTTCGTGCGCGGCCTCCAGCTGGGCGAGCATGTACTCCACCAGTTCGTCCTCGGTGAGCAGCCGGTCCTGCCGCAGCCCGGCGTCGGCGTTCGCGCCGAGGCACGACAGCTCCAGGCCCGCCGCGTCCACGAGGGTGCGGAAGCGGGCGGCGAACCCGTCCGGCAGGCGGGGGAAGCCCTTGATGCTCTGGAATCCGACGATCTCCAGGCCGGGGCCGAGGTCTCGCTCGCCGGCGATGCGGACAAGGTCCTCGAAGGTGTACTGGCGGGCGTGGAAGTAGGGGGTGAAGCTGTAGAGGGTCACACCCAGCTTGGGCAGGCTCACGCGGCGGTCTCCTTGGCAGGCATGGTCTTGGTGCAGCGCTCGGTCATCAGCAGCGGCTTCCCCGCGACCGGCAGGTAGGGGATGCGGACGCCGAGGACGACCTGGAGTTCGTGCGTCCCCCCGGCCGGGCCGGGGGCGGGGGCGGCGACGCGGACGAGGGCGTCGTCCAGCACGTACCAGACGTCGTCCCAGTCGCCGCGGGCCTCGGCGAGGGTCCGGGCGCGGCCGTTCACCTCGAAGGTGATCGCGTCGTCGGGGGCCCGGGCGCCGTCGAGGGTGACTTCCAGCTGCTCGATCGCGCTGACGGGCAGGGCCCGGTACCAGGGCAGCCGGACCGCCAGCTCGTAGCCGTCGGGCGTGACGGCCAGCGAGTCGTCGACGATGATGCGTTCGCGGAACAAGGAGCGGCTCCTTCTACAAAGACGTCGGCCCGGAGGGCCTACAGGGTGGTGGCGCCGAGGTAGCTGGAGACCAGCACCTCCCGGTCGGCCAGCAGGTTCGCGGCGGAGTCGTGGTCGGTGAGGTTGCCGTGCGCCAGCACGTAGCCGCGGTCGGCGACCTCCAGGGCGAGCTGCACCTGCTGCTCGACCAGCAGGACGCCCGCGCCCGACTCGTCGGCGTAGGCGCGTACGACCGGCATGAGCCGCTCGACGATGACCGGGGCGAGGCCCTTGCTGAGTTCGTCGATCATCAGAACGGCGGGACGGCGCGCCAGCGCGCGGGCCATGCCGAGCATCTGCTGCTCACCGCCGGACAGCAGCCCGGCGCGGCGAGAGCGCAGCTTCCTCAGCTCGGGGAAGTACGCGTAGGCGATGGCCGCGTCGAGGCGGTGCAGCCGCAGGTGCTCCTCGACCGTCAGGCCGTGGAAGACGCCGCGCCGCTCTGACATGTGCACGAGCCCGGCGCGGGCGATGTCCTGCGGCTTCTGCCCGGCCACGTCCCGGCCCTGGAACAGGACCGTCCCGGACATCGGGGCGAGGATCCGCGAGATCGCGCGCAGGGTCGTGGACTTCCCGGCGCCGTTGGGGCCGAGCAGCGCGACGACCTCGCCGGGGCCGACGGTCAGGCTGAGGTCGCGCAGCACGGCGGCGCCGAAGTACCCCGCGGTCAGGCCGCGAACGTCCAGCAGGGGCTCGGGCGGGCTAGTCATGGGTGATCTCCTCCGGGTCGACGTCCGATCGCGCGGCGCGGCCGAGGTAGGCGGCGATGACGTCGTCGTTGGTCTGGATCTCGCGGGGGGTGCCCGTGGCGATGACGCTGCCGAAGTCGAGCACCACGATCCGGTCGCAGACGCCGAGCACCAGGCTCATGTCGTGGTCCACCAGCAGCACGCCGGTGCCCGACCGGGCGACCGACCGCAGCCGGGTGGCCAGCAGGCCGCTCTCGTCGGTGTCGAGGCCGGCGGCGGGCTCGTCCAGGAGCAGCACGTCGGGCCGGCCCGCGAGGGCGCGGGCGAGGTCGACGAGCTTGCGCTGTCCGGCGGACAGGCCGTCGCTCGGACGGTCCAGCAGGTCCTGGATGCCGAGCAGGTGCGCGACGCCGTCGTCGTGGCGGGCGCGTCCGCGCAGCGCCTCCCGCACGGTGCGCCGCCAGTCCGGCCGATACGCGCCGACGGTCAGGTTCTCCCGGACGGTCAGGTCGTCGTACAGGTCGGCGGACTGCCAGGTGCGGCCGAGGCCGGCGCGGGCCCGGACGTAGGCGCGGCTGCCCGTGAGGTCGCGGTCGCCGAGCCTGACCTGGCCGTCGGCCTTGGTGAAGCCGCAGACCGCGTCGATGAAGGTGGTCTTGCCCGCGCCGTTGGGGCCGATCAGGCCGACGAGCTCGCCGGGGCCGACGGTCAGGCCGACGCCCTTGAGCGCGGCCACCCCGCCGTACCGGACGGTGAGGTCGCTGACATGAAGGGTCTTGCTCTTCGAGAGGGGATTCGGCAGGGTCTCGGTCATCGCACGGCCTCCACGACCGTCGCGGGCGGCCGGGCGTCCGTCTGGTCCGGTGGTCCCCCGGCCGGCCGGGACCTGCGGTGGGCCAGGGCGATCCCGCCGGGAGTGGTGGTCACGGTCAGGATCAGCGCGACCCCGGCGAACAGCAGCAGGTAGTCGGCGGGCAGGCCGAGGTAGTCCTCCACGATCGTGGAGGCGAGCCCGCCCGACATGAGCATGCCTCCGATCAGCGCGCCCTTGATCACCGAGATGCCGCCGAGGTAGGCCAGCGCGATGAGGACGAGCGTGTTGACGACACCGAAGTTGGCCGGGTCGACCGAGCCGTAGTTGTAGGCGGTGAGGACGCCGACGACGCCCATCAGGAACGCCGACAGCACGAACGCGGTGACCTTGATGCCCGGGACGGAGATCCCGGCCGCGGCGGCGGCGCGCTCGCTGGAGCGCACCGCCAGCATCCGCTGGCCGAGGCCGCTGCGCCGCAGGTTGGCCACGGCCGCGCAGCACACGACCATCACCAGCAGGCAGACCAGCCCGAACAGCGGGCTGGGCAGGCGCTTGAAGCCGAAGAAGTGGCCCGACGGGCCGAAGTCGATGCCGAGCAGCTTGGGCGCGGGCACCGGCGAGCCGAGTCCGCTCGCGCCCCAGGACGGGTTGTGGAACCCGAAGTTCTGCAACGCCACGGCGGCGGCGAGCGTGAGGATCGCCAGATGAACGCCTCGTACCCGCATCGCGGGCAGCACGTCCACCAACCCGAAGACCGCGGCGGCGGCGATGCCGACCAGCGGCGCCCAGGGCAGCCCGATGCCGAGCCCGACGCCGAGCTTGGAGACCACCAGCCCGGACAGTCCGGCGAAGGCGAACTGGGCGAGCGAGACCTGCCCCACGTACCCGGTCAGGACGACCAGCGACAGGCAGGCGATCACCGCGATGATGGTGTTGACGAGGCCCTGCCGCAGGTCGAACGGCAGGATCAGCAGCGCGGCGCCGCCGATCACGAAGCCGGTCACGGCGGGGCGGGTGATCCGGCGCGGGGCGGGCGCGGGCGGGAGCCGGGGCTCCACGGCGGTGCCCCGGTCCGGCAGGCTCTTGCCGCGCCACATCAGCGCCACCGCGATGACGACGAAGAACAGGACGTCCGGCAGGCCGGGCATCGGCAGGCCCTTGGACGTGGGGAACCACGGCAGGGTCTGCAGGTAGAGCGCGACCGACTGGAGTGCGCCCATTCCCAGGCCGGCGAACGCCGCGACGGTGAAGGAGGTGAAGCGGGCGATGAGCGCCGCGCCGAGCGCGGGTACGACGGCCAGCGCCAGCGTGACGGGGTCGAGCTGGGTCATCGGCGCGACCAGGATGCCCACCGCACCCGCCAGCGCGCCGGCGAAGGTGGTGTTCAGCAGCGACAGCCGCCGGGGCGACAACCCCGACATCATCGCCTCGGCCTCGTCCTCCTGGGCGGCGCGGGTCGCCAGCCCGAACCGGGTGTGGCGGTAGGCCGCGGTCAGCGCGACGCCGGCGGCGACCGCGATGCCCATGACCTCCAGCCGCACGACCGGGACCGATCCGCCGAAGACCTGGATGCTGCCGCCCGCCAGCACCGGAGGGGCGGTCTGTCCTGTCCCGCCGAAGCGCAGCACGATCAGCGCCTGGACGGTCAGCAGCAGCCCGACGCTGGCGACGAGCTTGGCCAGCGGCGCGGAGCCGCGCAGCCATTTGAAGACCGCCACGTCGATCAGCGCGCCGAGCCCCGCTGACAGCGCCACGGCCAGCAGGAACGACGGGATGACCGGCACCGGGCCGCCCAGGCCCGGGTAGAGGAAGGGCAGCAGCAGGTGCCCGTCGCGGAGCCCGTAGAAGGTGTAGGCGCCCCACATGGCCATCGCGCCGGCGCTGATGTTGATGATGCCCGCGCCGCGGTGGGTCAGCACGAGGCTCTGGGCCAGGCCGGCGTACATGGCGCCGGGTCCGACCCCCAGCAGGATGAACAGGATCAGTTGGTCCACGTGATCTCTCCGGTCGTGCGGTCCGCGGTCAGAGGTGGTGTGCGGTGGCCGCGGTCAGAGTCGTCCGGTCGGGGTCAGGAAGGCAGGTTGATCCAGCCTCCGGACGCGTCGGTCCACTTGCCGCCGCCCTCGTAGCGGTAGTACCTGGCGGCCTGCGCGCCCAGGGTCGGGAACTGCGGGTTCACGCCGAACCTGAGGCTGGGCGGGCCCATGAGCAGGGGTCCGGTGTAGGCCCGGGCGGCGGCGGAGACCTTCTCGACGGTCGGCGTGTCCGCTCCGGCGGCGGCCAGGACCTTGGCGGCGGCCATGATGGCGGCGAAGCCGGCCGGGGCGTTGATGCCGAGCTCGGCGCCCTTGCCCGCGTACTTGTTCATGACCGCCTTGTAGAGGCCGACGTGGCCGGACGGGTCGGGCGCGTTGGTGTTGAGCAGCGACCCGCTGAAAATCCACTTGGGCAGGTCGCCGAGCGCCTTCCTCACCGCGCCGGAGGCGCACAGCCCGGACGAGACGAGCGGCACCTTGATCGCCGCCTGCTCGTAGGCCTTGGCCATCGCGACGCACGCGGTCGGCGTCACGGCGATCGGCATGATGACGTCGGTCCTGCCCGCGCCGACGGCCTGCATCGGGCTCATCAGGTCCGCGCTGCCGGAGGGGTAGGTGGTGAGCTTGACGGTCAGGCCGCGCGCCTCGATGCCCTGCTTGATGCTCTTGGCGATCTCCTGGTTGCCCGGGTTGTCGTCGGCGATCATCGCGACGGTCTTCGCCTGGAGTTTGGTGGCCAGGAAGATCGGTGTGGACGCCTTGCCCGCCAGCGAGCTGGCGTTCAGCGCGTAGGTGTTCTTGGCGGACACGTCCGGACCGGGGTTGGCGACGGCGACCAGGTCGGGCTTCTTGCCGTCCAGGGTCGCGTGCAGCGACTGCGTGCCGACGTTGAGGCCGCCCTGCACGACGAGCTTGACGTCGTCGTCGGCGAGCATCTGCTGCCCGCACTTCTGCCCCTGTGACTCGGCGGAGACGATGTCGCAGGTCGAGAACTCGATGGGGTGCCCGCCGACGCCGCCGAGCTCGGCGTTGAGGTAGTCGGCGGCGGCCTTGGCGGCGACGCTGAACTCGGGGTTGGAGACCGGTCCGCCCTGCTGGTTGATCAGACCGACCGTGATCGGCGCGCCGGTGGCCTTGCCGTTGCCGGTGGCGCCGCTGACGGACTTGGCGAGCGTTGCGTCGATGGTCGTGGGCGCCTTGTCGTCCGCGCCCGCGCTGGGCCCGGAGTCGTCGCTCGCGCAGGCGGTGAGGCTCGCGGCGAGGCCGGTGGCCATGGCGATCAGGGCCAGCCGCCCGGTGGGGAAAGCGCTCATTCGCAGCTCCTGCAGGTGCGTCACCGCCGGTCGCCGAGGCGCGCCGGTGGTCATGGGGGTGGGGTGGGGCGGCTCCGTCACCGGGGAGGGACGGCGGGCCGCGGCGGCGCGGAGGCGGTCGTTCGATCGCTTACGCCGGAACCGGTTGAACTTTTGTCGGAATGCGAGGAAAGTAAGCCAGTGATCGGCAATAAGTCAACCCTTGCGCAACGTGAGGAAACGCGATTGAAACAGCACATGGACGGTCGAGATGCGGTGCGCGTGCCTCCGTCCCGGCTGCCGAGGTCCACGCCGACGACGATGTCGGCGACGCTCGTGGAGCTCGTCCGCACCCAGGGCCTGGCGACGACGAACGACCTGTGCGACGCGACCGGCATGGGCCGGACGGTGGTCGCACAGCGGATCGGCCACCTGCTGGAGGTCGGCCTGCTGGCCCGCAGGGGCAAGGGCCGCTCGACCGGCGGGCGGGCCCCGCGCGAACTGCGCTTCCATCACGAGGCGGCCACGGTGTTCGGCGTCGAGGTCGGCGTCACGAGCGTGATGGTGGGGCTGACCTCGCTGGACGGGGCGCCGCTGGAGGTCCGCGAGGACGCCTGGAGCGTGACGCGCGGGCCCGAGGAGACCCTCGCGCGGATCGAGGCCATGATGCGGGAGATCCTCGCCGCCCGTCCGGACGCGCCGCCGCTGGCCGGCATCGGCGTCGGGCTGCCCTGCCCGGTGGAGTTCGCCAGCGGCCGTCCGGTGTCCCCGCCGATCCTGTCGGGTTGGGACGACTACCCCGTCCGCGAATGGCTCGCCTCCCGGTTCGGCGTCGGCGTCTGGGTGGACAACGAGGTCAACGCCATGGCGCTCGGCGAACTGCGCGCCGGGACCGCGCGCGGGCTGGACGACTTCATCTACGTCAAGGTCGGCACCGGCATCGGCGCGGGCCTGGTGTCGGCGGGACGCCTGCACCGCGGCGCGCAGGGCTGCGCGGGCGACATCGCACATCTGTGCATCGACCCGGCGTCCACGCGGCAGTGCCGCTGCGGGAAGACCGGTTGCCTCCAGACCTTCGCGAGCGGGAACGCGCTGGGCAGGACCGCGACGCGGCTGGCCAAGAGCGGGGAGAGCCGGCCGCTCGCGCGCCGCCTGGCCGAGGCCGGCGAGGTCACCGCCGCCGACGTCAGCGCCGCCGCCGCGCAGGGCGACCCGGTCTGCCTCGACCTGCTGAGCACCGCCGGGGAGCGGCTCGGCGAGGCGCTGACCAGCCTCATCAACATCTTCAACCCCGCGCTGGTGGTGGTCGGCGGCGGTGTCTCCATGGCCGGTGACCTGCTGCTGCCGTCGCTGCGCAAGGTCGTCTACGAGCGGTCGCTCCCGCTGGCCACCCGGGACCTGCGGGTCGCGTTGTCCGAGCACGCCGACCGCGCGGGCGTCGTCGGCGCGGCGCTCACCGCGGTCGAGGAGCTTCTCGGCCCCGCCCACCTGGACGAACTGACCACCCTGCTGACCGGGAAGGCCTCATGAGCACCCTGCGCATCGGGATCGTCGGCGCGGGCATGATCGCTTCCGTGCACGCCCGCGCCGCCCTGCTGAACGGCGCCCGGATCGCCGGGGTCACCGCCTCGACGCCGGAGCGGTCACGCGAGGCCGCGCGCCGGCTGGGCGCCGAGCGGGCCTTCGACTCCGCCGAAGAGCTCATCGCCTCCGCCGGCATCGACATCGTCCACCTCTGCACGCCCAACCACCTGCACGCGCCGCTGGCGACGGCGGCTTTGCGCGCAGGCAAGCACGTGGTGTGCGAGAAACCCCTGGCCATGGACGTGACGCAGGCCGAGGCCCTCGCCGGGGAGGCGCGCGCGAGCGGACTCGTCACCGCCGTCCCCTTCGTCTACCGCTACTACGCGCTCGTCCGGCAGGCCCGCGCCCGGCTGCGCGGCGGCGGCCCGGGCGACCTGCGCCTGATCCACGGCGGCTACCTGCAGGACTGGCTGCTGGACGAGGGCGACGACAACTGGCGGGTGGACGCGGCCCTCGGCGGCGCCTCCCGCGCCTTCGGCGACATCGGCTCGCACTGGTGCGACCTCGCCCAGTTCGTCTCCGGGCACGTCATCACCAGCCTGACCGCACGGACCCTGCAAGCCCACGCCGAGCGCCGTCGCACCCCCGGCCGCACCTCGTTCTCGCAGCAGGCCCCGACCGGCGGCCTCGTTCCGGTCGACACCGAGGACGCGGTCGCCGTCCAGTTCACCACCGACCGCGGCGCGCTCGGCTCGCTGATGGTCAGCCAGATCTCCGCCGGCCACAAGAACCGGCTGCACATCGAGTTCGACGCGGCGGCCGAGTCGCTCGCCTTCGACCAGGAGCGGCCGGAGACGCTGTGGTGCGGACGCCGCGACGGCGTCGAGCTGCGCGTGCGCGACCCCGCCCGCCTCCCGGCCGACGCCCGGCGCGTCAGCTCGTTGCCCGCCGGTCATCCCGAGGGGTACGAGCGGTGCTTCGAGGCGTTCCTCGGCGACGTCTACACCGGCGTGCGCACCGGCACCGTGCCCGCCACCATGCCGACCTTCGACGATGGCCTGGCCGCCGCCCGCCTGACCGATGCCGTCCTGCGCTCGGCCGCGACCGGCGCCTGGACGGACGTCCCGCCCACCATCTGATCACCCCCGCGCGATCTTGCTTGCCGCCCGGCCGAGCCTCATCGCGACTTCAGTCCGTCACAAATCAGGAGAACTCATGAGTGCAACGATGACGGCCGTCCGGATCCACGAGCACGGCGGACCCGACGTCCTGACCGTCGAGCGGGTCCCGGTTCCCGCACCCGGCCCCGGCGAGGTGCTGCTCCGGGTGCGCGCCACCTCGGTGAACTGGTGGGATGCCGGATACCGCAAGGGCATCGTCCAGCCGCGGCCGGGCGTCCCGTCGCTGCCGCTGCCCTTCCAGCTCGGGCGCGAGGCCGCGGGCGAGGTCGCCGCCGTCGGCGCGGACGTGCGGTCCTTCGCGCCGGGCGACCGCGTGGTGGTGATGACCTGCCCCGCGTGCGGACGCTGCGCCGCGTGCCGCCGCGGCGACGACAACCTCTGCCAGGACACCGAGCTTCCCGGGCACCAGCGCTTCGGCGGCTACGCCGAATACGTGACCGCGCCCGAGCACGGCCTGCTGAAAGCCCCGGACGGCCTCGACTTCGAGACCCTGGCCTGCGTCCTGTGGTCCTACGGAACCGTCCTGCACATGGTGAACGCGCGCGCCCGCGTCCAGCCCGGCGACACCGTCCTGGTCACCGGCGCGTCCGGCGGTATGGGCACGGCCGCGCTCCAGCTGTCCCGCCTCGCCGGCGCACGGCTGATCATCGGCCTCACCGGATCGGACGACAAGTCCGACGCGATCCTGGCCGCCGGAGCCGACACCGTCCTGAACTACAAGGACACCGACATCGTGGAGCAGATCCGCGAGCACACCGGCGGCACCGGCGTGGACGTCGTCCTGGACAACGTGGGCGGCCCGATGGTCCCTCTCGCCATCAAGGCCGCGCGACTCGGCGGCCGGATCGTCCTGGCCGCGGTGATGGGCGGCCGCACCGCCGAGGTGCACATCGGTGAGATCTTCGCCAAGCACTTGGACATCCTCGGCACCCGCGCGTCCACCCGCCGCGAGCAGGAACTCGTGCTGGAGTTCGCCGCGCGCGGGCAGATCGCCCCCGTGATCGGTGCGCGCTACCCCCTGACCGAGGCGGCGGCCGCCCACCGGGCCCTGGACGCCGGCGCCCACATCGGCAAGATCGTGCTCGTCCCGTAGCCGCCTGGCAGCCGAGGAAGGCCGCCGTCGCCCGCGTGGTGCTGGAGGAGACCACGGAACCGGCACTGTTCGGCGGCAACGACTCCACCATGGAAAAGGTCACTTCACGCCTGGCCGAGCAGAACGGCCGGTACGCGGTGCTGGCGCCCGAGGGCGGCAGGTACTCCGGCCCCCCGACCTGAGCGCCGTGCTGTCTGGGCGCGCGGGTGAGGAAATCCGCATCGAACGCATCGGGCGCGCGTCCGAGCGCATCGACGCCGCCACCCTCACCATCGGGGTGTATCTGCAGCCGGGGGTGCTCACGGAACTCGGCGACACCCCCGAGTTCCGTGAGCAGGGCCTGCTCGGGCGCCTGCTGGTGTCCATGCCCGAATCCCTGCTCGGACGCTGCAACACCCGACCCGACCCCGTACCTGCGCACTTGGCGGACGACTACGCCCGCACGGCGTCCGATCAGCCTCACCCGCACTGCCGAGGCCCACGACGCCGTCACCGACCTGCTCGGCACGATCGAACTCCGGTTGGCCCCGGGCACCGGTGACCTGGCCTACATGGGGGAGTGGACCGGTGTCGTGGTCCGCTTGGCCGCACTGCTGCACATCGCCACCCACATACTCGCGCCGCAGAACATCCCCTCACCGCCGCCACCCTCGCCGACGCCCGCCAGCTCGGCGAATACTTCCTCACCCACGCCCAAGCCGCCTACGACGCCATCGGCGCCGATCCGGCCGTTCATCAGGCCCGCATCATCTTGGAGTGGGCCACGCAGACCAGTTCGGCATCGGTCGGCAGCCGGGGCCGGCCCCGGCTGCCGCTGTCGCGGCGAAGGCAGGACGTGATCGTCCAGATGAACCTAGAGTGCGGTCAGAAGGGCGTCCAGATCAGTCTTCACGCACCGACCATGGGCGCCCTTCATCGTGTCCGCACCAGGTTCGGCAACTTCCCATCAACGATCTAGGCGTGCACGGACCGCTTTGTGGTGGTCTGTCAGTGGCGGGTGATCCACCAGGACAGCAGGGCGACGAGGCTGGTGCCGGCGGCGGTTGCGGCGCCGCGGATGGCGGCCCGGGCGGCGATGTCGGCGAGGCGGCGCAGGTAGGTACGTCGGGACATGGCGGTTGTTCCTTTCGGTGGCGGCCCGCTGCCGGTGTTGGGGCCTGGTGCCACCGATTGACCTTGTCCGGCGGGTTTTCCGGTTTGTCTTCTGTCGGGGGTCAAGGCGGGACACGCTGGTGACCTGGGTCGCCGGGCGCGCCTCGGGTTTTCCGGAGGGGGCTTGGCCGGATCCGGGGCGATCAGGAAGAGGGCACGGTCGTGGGTGAACCGCTGGATTGGACGCAGGTGTGGGCGCAGGCGCTGCGGGAGTTGTGGACGGCGGCCGGTAAACCGACCGGTGAGACGATCGAGCGGCAGGCCAAGGCGCAGAGGCCTCCGTTGAGGGTGACGTCGTCGTCGTGGAGCGAGTGGCTGAACGGCCGCCGCGTTCCTGCCGATCCGGCGGTCGCGGGCTGGTTGGTGGTGTTCCTGAGACACCGGGCCCGGGAGCGGGCGCCGGAGTTCATCTGCGCCGATGATGGCTGGTGGGAGAGGGTTCGGGGGCGGGCGCGGGCCGAGCGTAAGAGCGGCGGCCGTCCGCACCGTGAGCATCCGCCGGGGCCGAGGTCGTTGGTGCTGGAGCGGATCCGCGTCGGTCGGATCCCGCGGCCGGCCGATTGTTTCCAGGACCGCCAGGTCGCCGAGCGGATGCGGGCGGCGGCAGGGGCAGGCGAAACGGTGGCGCTGACGCAGGTGCTGGCGGGGATGGGCGGGGTCGGCAAGACCCAGCTGGCGGCCGCCTACGCTCGCGACGCCTGGAAGACCGGGGTCGAGGTGCTGGTGTGGGTGAACGCGAGGTCGCGCGACGGCATCATCTCCGCCTATGCCGAGACGGCGAGGGAACTAGGCCTGGTCCCGGCCGGCCACGAGGACGCCAGGAAGGCCGCCGAGAAGTTCCTGGTGTGGGCGGAGACCACGACCGACCGCCGCTGGCTGGTGGTCTTGGACGACGTGCAGCGCCCGGCGGATGTGAACGGGCTGTGGCCGCCCGCCGGCACCTCGGCGGCCGGTGGCCGGGTAGTGGTCACCACCCGGCTGCGCGAGGCCGCCTTGGCCCGCGCCGATCACCACTTCCTCGAGATCGGCATCTACACCCCCCAGGAAGCCGACTCCTATCTCAGGGCCAGGCTCGAAGAACGCGCTGACGCCGCCGACCGCAGGGCGCTGGCCGGTGGCCTGGGACATCTGCCGCTGGCGCTGGCCCAGGCCGCCGCCTACATCGCCAACATGGAGATCACCCCGGGGGACTACCGGAATCTGCTGGCGACCGAACTGCTGAAGGACGTGGTCCCCGAGGAGGGGCACCTGACAGACGACCACCAGCAGATCGTCACCGCCACCTGGAACCTGTCCATCGACCAGGCCGATGCCGCCCACCCGGCCGGACTCGCCAAACCGGTCCTGCAACTGGCCAGCGTGCTGGATTCCGCGGGGATACCCCACACCGTCCTGTCCAGCCCGCCCGCATTGGACCACCTCACCAGCCACCAACCGATCCGAGCCCAAGCAGTCGACGCGGCAATGGTGGGCAAGGCGTTGCGGACGCTGCACCGGTACAGCTTGATCGACCACGACCGCAGCGCGATCCACCACGAAGTCCGCGTCCACCAACTCGTGCAACGCGCCACCCGCGAAAACCTCGCCGCCCAGCCGGATCTCGGCCCCGAACTGTTCGCGGCTCTCGCTGACACTGCCGCAGACGCGCTCCTTCATGTGTGGCCAGAGGCAAAGCCCGAGTTCGAGGAGCTCAGCCGGATCCTTCGCGCCAACACCGCCGCCCTCGGCCAAGCCGCCGGTACCGCGCTGTGGAACTCCGCCGACGGTCTCCCCACGGTGCTGATCCACGCCGCCGACAGCCTCTACCAGGCCGGGCAGTTCACCACCGCCATCCCTGTCTTCACCGACCTGCATGCGACCGCCTTACGTCACCTCGGTCCCGACCACCCTGATGTACTCATCGTCCGTAACTACTTGGCGGTGTGTCGGGGCCTGGCGGGGGACGTGGCGGGTGCGATCGTCGCATTCCATGAGCTGTTCGCGGACGCGATGCGCGTGCTGGACCCCGGCTCCGATCCCGACCTCATCGTCGCCATCACCGGCAACCTCGTGTACTGGCTGGGGGCTGCCGGTGACTCAGCGGGAGCAGCCGCAGCACTGGAGAAGCTGCTCCCTGCCGTGACGCGGGCGTTCGGCCCTGACGACCACCTGATCCTCATCCAGCGGAGCCTGCTGGCACGATGGCGAGGCGAAGCGGGCGACGCGGCGGCTGCGGTCACCGCGACAGAGGAGGTGCTCGCCGACATGGAGCGGGTGCTGGGTCCCGACCACCGCGACACCCTGATCGCAGGCGGCAACCTGGCACGATGGCGAGGCGAAGTCGGAGACCCGACCGGTGCCGCCACCTTCGAGGCCCTTCTCGCCGACATGGAGCGGGTGCTAGGTCCTGACCATCTCGAGACCCTTGTGGCCCGCTCTAGCGTCGCCTTCTGGCGCGGACAAACAGGAGATGCGCCGGGTGCAGCCACATCCTTTGCAGAACTACTCGTCGACGCGGAACGAGTGCTCGGCCCCGGCCATCCGCGCACCAACAGCATCCGCAGCAGCCTGGCGTACTGGCGGAACCAGATGGGCGGCCAAGAGTAGACGGCCTGGTCGCCGAGAACGCTCGTTTGCAGGTTCTCCTTGCCGCGCACCCTCGCCAAGTTCTACCAGCGCTACCGAGTCCTCGATGCCCCCTCGGCCACCGGCCACGGCGACGCGTTCAAGGTCGCGCCTGACCTGAGACCTCCGGGCCAGCCCGCTGGTCTCCAGCGGCTAAGGACCGTCCCGGTGCGCCGCTGACCAGAGGTGACCTCGCGTCAGCTCGGGTGGGTGGGGAGGTGCTCGTCGAGGAGCTTCGTCGGCTCGAGCAGGCCGAGACGCTCGATGTCGGGGCGGTAGGTGGTCAGAAGGGTGTCGACGGCCGTTCGGGCGGCGGGAAGGTCGCTTGCCGCGAACGCGCGGGCTCGGGCGAACCAGAACAGGCAGAACGCGACGTCGTGAGTGGTGTCCGGGGCGATCGAGAGGATCGCCTCGGAGAGCTCGCGGGCCTCGGTCGTGATGCTCAGCAGTTCGTCGACCGCGGGCGGGCCGGACGACGCCAGTGCGACGACGAGATTGCTGAGCGACCGCAGCAGTGGGGAAGCGAACCTCGCGAAATCGATGCGGGCGAGGCTGCGGCGGATCTCGACGGCCTCGGCCAGGCTCGACCGGGCGGTCTCCAGATCGCCCGACCGCGAACTGAGATGCCCGAGATTGTGCAGGGCGGCCGCGAGGACCGGGAGGTACTCCTCCGGATCGTCGGCGGCGAGCCTCCGCCGGATCGCGATGGCCTCCCGGGCGGCCGCCCGGCCCTCTTCCCGATCGTGCTCCATGCACTGGCCGGCGATGTTGTTCAGGGCCATCGCCAAGTCGGGGAGGTGCGACGGGTCCCGCTCGGCGGCCGCCCGCAGAGCTTCGGCGTATTCGGCGAGGTAGCCGACCGCTTCGTCGCGGTTGCGCTCCATCAGGGCGCCCTGGCTGTAGGCATCCAGCAGCTTCAGGCGGAGCCGGAGCGCGGCCTCGACGGTGCCGTCGTCGGCGGGGAGCATGCCCACCTCCCGGAGGAAGGGGAGCGCCTCCTCGTGGCGGCCGATGATCCGCAGCGTCACTCGCGCCCGCTGGAACAGCATCCGGGCCAGGATCGTCCCGGCGTCCCGCCGGACGACCCGGCGCGAGACCTCGATCGCCTCATCGATCCGGCGGACCGCGCCGTCGAGGTCACCGCCCCGCTCGAGCCGGTCGGCGAGCTCCATGATCGCCTCGGCGAGGGCGGTGCGGTAGTGCTGCGGCCGGACGTCGGTGAGCGTGCGGAAGAGCTCGATGCGCTGCTCGGGATCGGTCACCAGGCCCAGGATCATCGACGGGCCGAACCGGACCTCGATCTCGATGGCCATGAACGGCTCTGAGCCGTCCCGGCCGGGGGATCGCGCGGAGTCCGCGGGCCGTTCGTCGGGGCGGACGGGCAGGGCCCGGCTCTCGTGGACGGCCAGGAACCGCCGGGCCTCCGGGCTCTCGGCGGCGGCCTCCCGCCAGATCTCCTCCAGGCTCATGCGTCCTCGAGCCCCTCGAAGAAGATGCCCGGGGTCCTGGCGGGAGTGATCGGATCGATCCGGCTGATCGCGGCGAGCCGCAGCGGTTCGACGCCGTCGCCGAGGGCGGTGAGCAGGGCGTCCCGGGTGCCGGACGGGGTGTCCAGGACGCCCAGGAGCAGGAGCGGCCCGTTGACGGTGGCCGCACCGTGCACCCACGCGTACAGCTGCGCCTGCCGCATCTCCGGGCGCTCGACCCAGTCGAACGGCTGGAAGGTGTCGACCGGCGCGGCCTGGAACCGTTCCAGCGAGCCGGTCACCCGCCCCGCCAGCCCCGTGCGGACCCGCTCGAAACAGGCCGTCACCGAGCCGTCCGACAGGTGCATCAGGGCCAGGAGCACGTCGGGTGTGTGGAGCATGCGGTCGCGGTCACGGCAGGAGGCGTAGGCGGCGGCCAGGGCCGCGCGGAGACGTCCGTCCGGGACGATCGTGCGGGTCAGGGTGCGCATGCTGTGCCGCAGGTCGGCGAGATGCGCCGCGGCGACCGCGGGGAACAGCGCGTTGCCCTCGGCGTCGACCGCCGTGTGCAGCGCCTCGGCGGCCACACCCTTCAGGAGGTGGTCGATGAGCTTCTCGAAGGGGAGGGGGAAGGTCCCGGCGTCCAGGCCCTGCTCGGACGCGATCTCCCGCCACCGGCTCAGCGCCGTCCCGTCGGCCGCGACGCCCGAGTCGAGCAGCGGAAGGTCGCCTTCGGCCGCCGCGCCCACCATCAGTTCCAGGAGCCCCACCGCGTGCTGCAGGTCGAAGTCGGTCGTCCCCTCGTCGGCCGCGACCTTCCGGACGGCATGTTCGATCGCCTGCCGGTAGACGCCTTCCAGCGCGCGCCGGCGGGGGGTGCCGAGCGCCGCGCGGACCGCGTACTTCGAGAGCGCGGAACCGGCGGAGCCGACCGCGCGCGCCATGGACGGATCCATTGGTCAGCTACCTCCGCCGAGTCCCATCGCCTGATGCATCGCGGCGGCGGCCGATTCCTGGTCGCCGAGCAGGAACAGGCAGGTCGCGAGAAGCCGGTAGGCGCCGGGCTGCACCGGATCGGCGGCCAGGGACCGCCGCACCGACTCCACGGCCTCCGCGGCGACGCCCTCCGCCGCCTGCGCCTCGGCCCGGGCCAGCCAGGACTCCGCCGCCTCGGGCCAGCGCTCCGTGCACTCCGCGGCCTCCTCGAGGGCCTCCCGGATCCGGCCGAGGCGGAGGAGCCGGCGGACCAGCGCCACCCGCAGCGCCAGGTCGTGCGGATCGGCCGCGACCTCCGCCCGGATGCTCTGGAGCAGGTCCTCCTGCCGGTCGGTGAGCCGCATCTCCATCGGGGTTCCGCCGTCGGGGTCGTAGAAGACCGAGGCCGACAGCACCAGGCCGAGCGTGGTGCGCAGGAAGAACTCCAGCTCCTCCAGATCCGGGGTCCCGCCGCCCTGGTAGGCCAGCGCGCCGTCGGCGGCGGTCTTGCGCAGCGCGACGAGGGTTTCGCGGTCGCCGAACGTCGGGCTCCGGTTCGCGCGGATCCAGCCGAGGAGGTCGCGCGGCGCGGGCGCCTGGAGGCCGACCGGGGTGAAACCGAGCGTCGCGGCGAGCATGATCGCCGGCTCGGCCAGCCGCTCGTCGTCGAGTGCGGCGAGGAAGAGCTGCTCGTATCCGGAGACGTCCGCGATCGTGAATCCGAGGTGCTCGGCGGCCCGTTGGACGAGGGCGTCGAACTCGGGGGTGCGCAACGGCTGCGTCGGGGCGCTCTGGGCGCAACCGCGGCACCGCAGGAGGACGCCCGGCGTCCGGTCGGTCAGCACGAGGACGCCGCAGGCCGGGCATCGATGGTAGTAGGGCGGGATCTCGCGGCGCCGGGTGGCCGGTTCCGCGGTTTCCAGCGCGGTGACCGCCTGGGTGAGGAAGTCGGCGAGCCGGTCCAGGTAGGCGGCGTCGTCGGACGGGCCGTAGAAGTCGAAGCAGTGGTAGCCGCTCGTCTGGTATTGGCGGATACCGAGGAAGTACCGGCCGTCCCGGGCGACGGTGTAGCCGGCCGCGATGGCGGGGTCGGACGGCGGCTCGAAGCCGTTCTGATCGCCCGAGCCCACCTCGGTGCCCTCCGGCATGCTCTCCCGGAGGTCTTTCAGGAAGTCCGCGTAGGGCTTGGCCGCGGGAGGTTCGGGGCCGGGGTCGTCCGGGACGTTTCCGGACTCGTCGGGAACCTCCATTTCCGCCAGGATCTGGCGGGCCCGCTCGCCGATGGCGTCGGCATCGGCGGGCCAGGTCTCGCGGATCTGCCGCTCGAAGCGGGCGGCGCGGTCGGCGAGCCGCTCGTCGGTCAGCAGGCAGGCCCAGGAGCGGGCCGCCCAGTCGAAACTCCACAACCCCTGCTGATCCATCTGTTCCAGCACGGCCCAGGCGGCGCCTATCTCGCCGAGATGGTCCATGCAGACCGCGGCCAGCAGCAGCGCCGGCATCTCCTCCTGCGGCGCCATCCGCACCGCATGCCGGTAGACCGACTGCGCCGCGCGGTGATCGCCGATCCTGCCGAGCGCCTGGCCGACGTTGGCCCAGGCCGCCCAGAGGCCGGGGCGCAGCTTTGCGGCCAGCTGGAAGACCGCAAGGGCGCGTGCCGGCTCGCCCTGCTCCAGGTGGACGGTTCCCAGGTTGACCAGGACCTCGGCGCGAAGGCCGTCCGGGAGGCCGATCGCGGCGTTGCGGAGCACCTCGGCGGCCTCGTCGAACCGGCCGAGCCGCTTGAGCGACAGCCCGCGGCCCACCACGCAGTCCAGGACCAGCCCCTGGTCCGGGCCGAGGGCGAGGGCCTGGTCGAAGGCGGCGAGCGCCTCCTCGTCGCGATCGGACAGGGACAGCGCGTGCCCGCGCAGGGACAGGATCCTCGCCGTCGGCTCCGCGGCGTCGTCGGCCTCCTGGATCGCGAGGTCGTACTGCTCGAGCGCGATCAGGTTGGTCATCCGCGCGGCGGTGAGGAGCGGCGCCATGAACGCCAGCACGTGGTGGATCCGCGCCGTCGCCTCCATGATCTGCGTGACGAGGCCGGTGGTCCGGTCACCCGCGATCCGCAGGATCGCATGGTAGATCTCCGCGAACGACGCCGGACGCTCCGCCGGGTCCTCGGCCAGACAGGAGCGGGCCAGCTCGGCGAGCCCCGGATCGTCCCCGGGCGCCTCGGCGCCGGGGAGGCCGCCGGTCAGCAGCTCCCAGAGCATCGCCCCGAAGGCGTAGACGTCCGAGGCGACGCTCGAGGCCGCGGGACCGGCGAGGAGTTCGGGCGCCCGGTAGGCCGGAGTGCTGGTCAGCCCGTGGTTCTCGCCGGCGGCGCGGGCGAGCCCGAAGTCCGAGACGAAGGCGAGGTTGTCGAACAGCAGGACGTTCTCGGGCTTGAGATCGCCGTGGACGAGGCCGTCGATCCGCTCACCGGCCAACTGCATGCCCAGGGCGACCTGTGCGGCCAGGAAGGCGGCCGACCAAGGGCCGGGCTCGAGGTGGTCGATGACGTCGCGCAGCGTGCGCAGCGGCCCGCGGATACCAGGCATGATCACGAACGGCCGGTCGTCGAGGGTCCGCAACCCGAGCACGGGCATGATGTGCGGGACGCCCGAGAGCCGCGACCAGTGCCGCACCTCGCGCAGGAACGCCGACCGGACCTGCGGACTGAAGAAGAACTGCCGCTGGAAGGACTTGTAGGCGTAGGCGAGCGTTCCCGAGGCCGCGCCGAGCGCGTCGTCCAGGACCTGCGAGCGGCAGATGAGGACCTCGCCCATGCCGCCCCGGCGGACCTCGATGACGTCCAGGTCGCCGAGTCTGCCCAACGTGCCTGACGGAGCGGGATCGTCGGTGTCGTCGGTGAAGAGATCGGCCAGCAGCTCACCTGGCGTCCGCATGACCCCACGGTACTCCGGGCGTTTCAGGCATCCATGGCATATGGCGATATCGCCCGAGGTGCTGTGGGGGAGGGGACCGGCGCCTTGATCCGGAACAGTTGTTCTTACGGACCAGGCTCGGTTGAGGGCTTCCGAGGCGAGGCGCGCCACCATTCGCCGGGTGGTGTCCGAAGTCCGCGCCGACTGCCTGGGGACCGAGCGGTGACCCTCACCTACTACGCCCTGCTGTCGGCGTTCCCCGCACTGATCGTGATCCTGTCGCTCCTCGGCACGGCGGGCGACGGCGCGACCGGACCTCTGCCCGGTCTCCAGCGGATAGCTCCTGGTCAGCCCGTTCGCAGGCACGGAAAAAGGATCTGCGAGCACCTCGGACGGTGTGCTGGGGTGGATCATCATGAAACCCATGCACACCCTGTCCGCCAATGAATCCGACCTTCCGCTCGCGATGGAGCAGAATCTCGCCGAGCATGCCTGCCACCTGCACCGAACCCTGAAGGGCGCGTCCGTCACGGAGACCGGCGACCTGCTGATCGCCGACAGCGGTCTCGACGATGACACCTTCAACATCGTCGCGACGGCCCGCTTCACCCCGGGCACCGCCCTGGCCCGCGCCGCGGAAACGGCCCGGACCCTGGCCGCCACGGGCCGCCCCTTCTCCTGGTGGGTGGGCCCCGCCTCCACGCCGGACGATCTCGCCGAGCATCTTCAGGCCGCCGGCCTGGAGGCGTCGGAAACGGAGGCGGGCATGTGGAAGGACCTGCGCGCCCCCCTCCCCGACGCGCACGTCGACGGCCTGGAGATCCGCCCGGTCACCACCCCGGAACAGCTCGCCGACTACGCCACGGTCCTCGCCGCGAACTGGAACCCGCCCGCCGCCACGGTGCGCCAGTTCTTTGCCGACGCCGCCGATTCGGCGCTCGCCGCCGCCTGCCCCGCCCGCTACCTGGTCGGCTACGTCGATGGCCGTCCCGTCTGCTCGGCCGAGGTCTTCCTGCACGCGGGCGTCGCCGGCATCTACAACATCGCCACACTCGCCACCGACCGCCGCCGCGGCTATGGCGGCGCCATCACCGCGGCCATCCTGCACACCGCCCGGGACGCGGGCTACCAGACCGCGGTGCTGCAGGCATCCGCCGACGGAGAACCTGTCTATCGCCGCCTCGGGTTCACCGTCTGCGGCCACTTCACCGAGTACGCCCTCACCCCCTGACCCGTCAGGGCAACCGCTCCGCTCTTCACCGACGCCTGGTAGTCCATCGGCAACGCTTCACGCCCGGGGCATCGCCCCGATGGGCCTCCAGCTTCGACCTCATGCATGACCAGCGAAAACCACACATGGAGATCGGAAAAGAACGCCCTCTCAGCCCACAAGGGTCAGGTTGTGCAGGCGCGCGATGCCGAGCATCGCGTGGTACACGCCGTCGCCCTTGAGGCGGCAGCCGCGCAGGAACTTCCGCTCCTTCTCGACCTTGCTCTTCCCCTGGCCCTGAAGGAGGAGCCGGTGCCTGGTACTGGGTGACCGGCCGCCAGGACGCCGCCGAAGCCCAGCACGTCTCCTTGACCGACGGCGACCCGGCGATCGAGCGGCACCTGATCCAGCTGTGGCCGTCACTGCCTGAACCCGAACGCTGGCTGAAGGAGCTCACCTGGCCGGCCTGGGCACCCGACCCCGCCCTGCCCCGCACCGACTTCATCGTGGAGACCCCCACAGAGCGGTACTGGCTCACCGACCACAGCAGCGACCGCCACACCGCAGACACCCCCGCTGCCGGTGCCCCGGGCAGCCTCATTCTCGCTCAGGCCGACAGGCACATGGCCACGATCTTCACCACCCATCCCCGCAGCGCCGTCGAGGCCGTCCTGGACATCCTCGACCAGGAACCCGCCCCCAGCGCCGCTCCCGCAAGCTCTGCCCCCGAGAACTGGGGAGACCGCACAGGCCACCATGGTCTTCACCGGCCCCTCCGTAGGCTGCAACTACCTAGACGACCAGACCAGCCCCTACACCTTCCAAGACCTGCCCGCCGCCCCCGGGCAGACCCGCACCTACCAGGTCCGCATCTCCGCACGAGGCCGGCACAGACCCCTCCAACCTTCTGCGAAGCCCGGGCTCCACACCGAACGCCACCTGATCCAGATCTGGCCTGTCACAGGCAGCAGCGACTAACCCGCGCCCGCCAAGGGCGACTGCTCACCGCTGTCACTCATGCCGCAGCATCATGCAGGCCACGCTGGAGCATTGGTTCGCCGCCATGGCCGTGCGGCGCAGCCTGACCCACGACCGACCGGCGTCTTTGCAGCATGAGCGCCATCATCGTGCCGATCGGCGATATCGCGAGGGGGATGCTCTGGCCAGAGTGTCCGGCTATGGGCTCTGAGCCCATAGTTGCGCTAGGTAGCGTTCCTGGCCGGTGAGGTCTTGTTGCGCGTGAGCGAACTCGGGGACCTGGTCGTCGAAGTTGTGGCGCTCGCCGATTTCGCGGTAGGCGCGAGCGGTGCGTTCCCGGTTCCATGCGGTGAGGCGGCCGTGGTAGCGGCCTGCTGGTACTTGCAGGACGTGGCGGGAGCCGCCGGCGTTGTACAGGCCGATGTCGCCGTTGGGCAGGTCGAGGGTGAATGCCTGGCTCAGTTCGTATCCAGGGTCGGGGGCGGGAGCGGGGCCGTCCCACAGTTCGAACCGGATCTTTTTTGCCGGGTAGCTCTTCGATGACTTTGACCATCACCTCGTGCCTGCCGGGGATAAGCCATTGGCTGGTAGGCGGGGCGGGGGCGTGAGGGGAGGCGTCGGCTGCGGTCTCGTCACCGAAGGCGAAGTGGTAGTGGTCGCCGGTGGTGAGGAGTTCCCTGCTGGTGATCAGTGTGCTCACGAGCGCTTCTCGGGCGGTTGGGTGGTGTGCCGGGGAGCGGCGTGGTTTACGGAGGTGTTGCGCTGGTTGTTCACATCGCGTCGTCAGCGGCCTCGGTCAGCGATCAGGGGGATGACGAACATCGGAACGATCCTTGAACACCCCCGCTGGAAGCGGAGGCGTTGCCGCCGTTCGCCGTTGCGATGTGGACCCGCGTGGTGCGGCGTGATGGTTTCGGGTCAGGTTCGGGTCGGCACGGTGGTGAGCGTGTGGACGAGGAGGTCGATCACGGCTCGTTTGCCGACGTCGTCGCGCCGGTGGGTGAGGAGGCCTTCGATGACGAAGGTGCCGATCGCGGTCATGGCAGGGAGGTCGGCTTCGGCGGCGCCGGCGTTGCGCAGGTCGTCGGCGACCAGGGCGTCGGCGAGTTCGTGGAAGCCGCTGTGCCAGGCGTGGACGGCGGGTGAGGCCGGGGCGCGGGTGTGGACGGTGTTGACGAGGCCGTGCAGCCGTTCGAGCCGGTCGACGGCCCACAGGAGCCGGTCGCCCAGCGGCCGGTCGGCGATGGTCGCGTACTGGGCGAGGGCTTCGGCCAGCAGGCGGTCCAGGACGGCGATGAGCAGGTCGTCCTTGTCGCGGAAGTACCAGTAGATCGTGTTGACGGTGACGCCGGCGTGCTTGGCGATCTGGCCCATGGACGCCGACTCGTAGCCGTCGTCGATGAACAGCCGCTGGGCGGCGGCGAGGATCTCCTCGCGTTTCTCCTCGCGGTCCTGGGGGCGTCGGTTCCGGGGCACCCCCACATCCTATCTTGAACGGTCCTCAAGAAGGCGCTAGGTTTCTTGAGGATCATTCAAGAAGTGAGGGGCCCATGGAGACCGACCACGCGGCCGCCGGGCTGCTCGGGCTGGACACGACCGGGCTGCTGGCGTTCTTCGCCACGCTGCCCGCTCCGTCCATCGAGGAGATGGACGGGGAGTACACCGCCCGGCTGCTGGCCCAGCCCGGCGTGTTCGCCTCGGTGACCGGGCGCGCCACGGTGTCCAATCCGCTCGCGCCGTGGCTGTGCAAGGCGTTCCGGCCCGTCGACGGCCAGACCGGGCGCGGCTACAACACCTTCCGCCAGTTCGGCCGCGTTCGGCAGCGCTATGCGATGCACACGCTCATCGCGCCGTCGCGCTATGACGGCCTCCCCGCCTACACGCTCATCTACCGCGCCTACGCCTCGATGTGCGGGGCGATCAACATGGTCGACGAGGTCCGCCGCGCGGCGCCCGGCATCTACCTGGGCATCGGGACGTGGGGATTCACCGCACGCCAGCGCCGCATCCCGCTGCCCTTCCTGCTCACCGGCCCCGTCGGCGCCTACCGCGGTGACATCGGCACCGTCCGCCGCGGCTTCACCCCGGGCCCGCGTGAACTGCCCGGCCGAAAGGAAGCCACCCAGTGACGCGAAGGCTGCGGTACGGCGCCAACGGCTATCCCGGCGAGCTGATCACCCGGCTCCCCGGCAGCGGCCTCCTCACCATCACCACCCCCTACCCGACCGAAGGAACCCTCCGATGACCACTCCCCGCACCGCGCTCATCACCGGCGCCTCCGCCGGCATCGGCGCCACGTTCGCCCGCCACCTGGCCGCCCGCGGCTACCAGCTCCTGCTGGTCGCCCGCCGCACCGACCGCCTCCAGGAACTGGCCGCGGAGCTGGCATCGCAGCACGATGGGCGGCGCTATGAGGTGTTCGCCGCCGACCTCACCGACCCCGCCGCCCCCAAGGCGATCATGGACTATGCCGACGCCCAGGGCCTGGACATCGACGTCCTCATCAACAACGCCGGGCTGTCGGGCAAGACCGCGTTCGCCGACACCCCCTGGGACACCCTGGCCGGGGAGATCCAGCTGATGGTGACCGCCCAGACCGAACTCGCCCACCTGGTCATCCCCGGCATGAAGGAACGCCGCTGGGGCCGCATCGTCAACCTGTCCTCGGTCGCCGCGTTCGCCCCGCCCGCAGCCAGCCTGCTCTACACCGGCATCAAGTCCTACGTCCTCAACATCTCCCAGGCCCTCGACATGGAGCTCAAACCGCACGGCATCCACGTCACCGCCCTGTGCCCCGGCTTCACCCGCACCGAATTCCACGACGTCATGGGCACCCGCGACAAAGCCAACCGCCTGCCCCGCATCCTGTGGCAGCAGCCCGAAGCCGTCGTGGCCGAAGGCTGGAACGCCGTCCAGAACGGCAAACCCGTGTGCGTCCCCGGTTTGGTCAACAAGATCTCCGCCGTCGCCATGAAGCCCCTGCCCGTGCGCCTGGGCTACCTAGCCGGACGCACCCTCAACCCCTTCAAGAACAGCTGAACCCCCTCACCTCCGTCCGCCGGCCCGGCCCGCCGCGAAGCCCGACCACACCTCGCAGCTCATCGGGGACTTCTCAGACACTTGGTGTGGGGTCCAGCGGAAGCGGCTGGACAGCCAGCTGTCCTGCGGTCGGCCGCGCCGGATGCGTCCCTGGGCGGCCAGCAGGGCCAGGACGCGGGTGGTGATGCGGGGCCGGGCCTCGTAGGGGGACGGCCGGCATACGGCAGAAAGGGGTCACGCCCCGCCCGTGATGCCTGCCAGGGATCTTTCCGGTGAGTCCTTTTGCGACATCAACGACCGTAACAATTCGTGAACACGCGCTCCGCAGGGACGGCCGCGCGGCTACCCGTCCCACCGGCAGAGGTTCAACAGGCCCCGCGCTCGTTTTGCGGCTGGTGAGACGTTCGTTAACGGCACCCGCTTTAGCCCCGGCCCCATAGCCGTGACCAGCGACTCCACCGCCGCAGGCGCACTGATCTGAGTTTCCTCAGATGAAATAACGGCCACTTCCCAGATACGCCAGAAAAGGATCGTCACGCAGGTCGGAAGGGCGGAGGGGGCCTCGGGATTTCGGCTGTGGACAGTCGCATCGAGCGTGGGCCGCAACGTAGCGTCCGTGCGGCTCAAGTCGATGGGCTGCGCAGTTCCCACCGGGCACGCCGTCCAGAGCCGCGCTTCTGTCCGGTCAGCGCCAGCCTGCGGCCCCTTTTGCCGTATTCCGCTGGCACCCCCTGTATGGCCGGGCTCGGTTGGCCCGGCCATACAGGGTCTAGAAGTGCGTGATCCAGATATTGATCCAGTAGATGATCGAGCCTCCGATTGCGGTGCCCAGGGCGGCTGCGGTGCCGCGGACGGCGGCGTACAGGGCGGCTTGGCCGAGCCGCCGGCCGTGACGGCGAAGACGGTGGCGACAAGAGGGTGGTGCCGGGGTCGGCGGCTCGGCGGCGGTCCCCGACTCGGGGGTAGGTCGGGCGGGGTGCGAGGTGTGGGGTTCGGCGGTCAAGGTCTCAATCCCTTTGCATCGTGGGAATGTGCTGGATGCTTCGGGTTTAGCCGTGATGGTCTTGTCCGGCGCGAAGGCTTGGGGGAGCCGCTGGTCGTGCGGGATGTGATCGCGGACGTCCGAGGTGTCCGGGCAAAAGAGGAAGGCGCGTGGGCGATGGCCAAGTGGCGGCCGCTGGACGGGGAGCACCTGGAGCCACGGATCCTGGCGGAATTTCTGAGAACGGTCGCCGACCAGCACCGCCAGTCCCTGCGGAACCTCGCCGAGCGAATCCCGTACGGCAGGTCGACAATCTCGGACAATCTCAGCGGCCGACGCTGCCCGGACTGGAAGTTCATCGAGGCGTTCATGCGCGGCTGCGTCCCCGGCGACCAGCACGCCCAGCGGACCTTGAGCGACCGGGCCCGGCCCCTGTGGGAGGCCGCTAGTCGCGCCCCGGACCAGCTCACCCCAGTCGACCGTCACCAGGACGACGGGGAACGACGGGAAAGCCAAGGGCTGGAGGGCGTCCCCGATCCGATGCGGCAGATCGTGGCCACTCTGAGCGAAATCGCCGCCAAGCAGGATCATCTGGCCCGCGTCCAGATGTCGGTCGCCGGCAACCATGCTCTGACCGCCGGGTTGCTGGGTCTCCGTGACGGCCTCGACCTCGCCGTCCAGACCCTCCTGGCTGAACGCGAAGCCTTGCGCGCCGAACGCGACCGCCTCAACGCCGGCAACGCCCACTACTCAGATCTGCACGACCAGCTCCGCGCCGTCAAAGAACAGCTTGCTCAGACCCAGGCAAGACTGGAGGCCGCTCACCGGCTCCAAGCCGAGACCGAGCAGCGGCTCCGCGAGGCCGAACGCCAGCGGATCATCGCCGAACGACTCCGCCTGCGCACCGCCCGTCAGCTCCAGCAGGCCGTCGCCACCCTCACTGGCCTCGACACTCCGGACCTCGACGGCGACGGCGATCCTGCCCCGGGCGCGGTCGTGCCCTCCGACGACCTCCTCGGTCCCGCCGATCAGCAGATCGCCCGTGACCGCCTCGCCCACGCCGATACCGCCCTCGCGGCCCTGGAACACGGCCTCGGGCAACTGTCCGCCGAGACCCAGCCCGCTCCGGACACCGCACAGACAACCGCCTCGGCCGTCCGCACCAACACGCCTACCAGGCCGGACAGCCACCGGACGCCTGGCCTCTCTCTGCGCAGCATGCGGAGGGTGGGGCGACTTGTGAGCATTGGGGGCGCGATCTTCGCGATCATCACGGGGGTAATCGGCGGGATCTACATCAACCTAGCCGCGCGCAAGAGCGGCGGATCTCCGTCGTCGTCCCCCAGCGTCGACTCGACCGTCTCTCTCGCCGCGAACATGAGACTCGTCGAACTGACGATCTCCGCAGACGTGCAGGAAATCAGTACCGGCTCAGACACCGCGACCTCTGCGGCCATCCATGCCATCGAGAGCGGACTGGCCAAGAAAGGCATCCAGAGCCTTCCCATCGGAGCGGCCCTCATCTTCGCCGGGGGCAGAGACCTCAGCGAAGGCACCCTCGCCGCAGAGCACTTGGCCAAGGTCCTCCCTGCCCGGATCGACACGTTCCGCAACGCCATCATCCAGCCCTTCGCGAGCTTCGGCATGGAAAGTGGAGGTGTCCGTCTGCGGCTTTTCGTCCCGAAGTGACCCTGGCCGCCACGGACGACGGCGTTCCTGGTGGGAACGCCGTCGCGCGAACGGTACGTTCCGGCCCGGCCGGGCTCCGGTCTGGGCCGGGGGACTGGTCACGACGCGCTGGGGCGTCCACGCTGGTCGAGGTTGCTGGCGAGCAGGCGGCTGATCGCGGCGATGTCGGCGCGTTCCTCCCGGCGGAGCCGGCGACGTGGGCGTGGACCTCGCGGATACCGCGCTCGATGACGGCCAGGCGGCGCTTTCGTGACACGTGGAAGGTCACCTGGCGCAGCAGCAACGCGGGCACCGAGGCGATGACGCGGCGGGTGCTGGGGTCGCGGACCGACACCAGCCGGGTGTGCAGGTTGTGGTGGGCCCACACCCGCTCGGGCCACAGGGCGGGAAGTCCGGTCACGCGTTCACGTCCTCGGCCGTTCGAGGGCAGAGCGGGGTGATCGCCGCGGCGGCTTCGCGGGCCACGTTGCGGTGATCGCGTGGTCCATCGAGGCCTCGGCAGGGACGCCGCGGATGTCGAAGCGGAACTCGGTGGAGTCGGCGTTCAGCGTCAGGACGGCGTGGACGGATCGGTCACCGCCGGTGGACCAGCTCACGTTCGTGCGTGACGGCTGGAGGGCTCCAGGCCGGGTTCGCAGCCCTCCTGGCATCCCCGCTGGAAATCTCGCAGAGATTTTCCCCCGTACCGATGTCGAGAAGCCCCCGGCCGCTCCGACCGATCGGCGAAACGTCGAGAGAAGGAGAGCTCGGATATGCGGATCGATCGGGTGTGGCTGGGAGCGGCGCTCCTCATGCTGCCGACACTGCTCGTCGCCATGGACACCACGGCGCTGCTCCTGGCGCTACCACGGCTGAGCGCCGACCTGGGCGCCACCGCCGTCCAGCAGCTGTGGATCAGCGACGGCTACGGATTCCTGGTGGCCGGCATGGTCATCACGATGGGCACCCTCGCCGACCGGGTCGGCCGTCGGCGACTGCTGATCACCGGTGCGGCGGCGTTCGCGGTGCTGTCGGCCGTGGCCGCCTTCGTGACCGACCCGCTGATGCTGATCGTCGTGCGTGCGTTGCTGGGCGTGGCCGGTGCGACCCTGGCGCCGTCCACCCTCGCCTTGCTCACCAACATGTTCCGCGACGAACGACAGCGCGGGAAGGCCATCGCGATCTGGGCGACCTGCCAGTTCGCCGGCGGCGCGCTCGGCCCTGTGCTCGCCGGGCTCCTGCTCCAGCACTTCTGGTGGGGATCGGTGTTCCTGGCCGCTGTACCGACGATGGCGTTGCTGGTGCTCGCCGGGCCCGTCCTGCTGCCGGAGTTCCGCAGCGACCAGGCCGGCCGGCTGGACCCGGCCAGCGTCGGGCTGTCGCTCGCGGCGATGCTCCTGATGGTGTACGGCATCAAGGGACTGACCATCCAGAGCGCGCGGGCCGTGCCGGCGATGGCCCTCATCGTCGGCGCGGCCATCGGAGTCGTGTTCGTACGCCGGCAACTGCGGCTGGAGACACCGCTGCTGGACCTGCGGCTGTTCCGCAACCGCCCGTTCACGGCCGTCATCATCGCACTGGTCTGCGCCGGCATCGCCATGGCCGGTACGGGCCTGCTGGTGACCCAGTACCTGCAGAGCGTGCTGGGCTTCTCGCCGGTCGCCTCGGCGATGCTGTTCGCACCCATGGGCCTGGGCGTGGCGGTCGGCACCATGGCGGCGCCCGCCCTGGCCCGGCGGGTGAAGCAGACGACCGCGATCGCCGGCGGCCTGGCGGGATCGGCGCTGGGCAGCCTCCTTCTGGTCGCTGTCGGCGGTCCCGGCTCCTTGCCGTTGTCGATGACCGGCATCGCCGTCCTGGCGCTGGGCACCGGCCCGCTGTTCGCGCTGGGCACCGGCATGATCGTCGGGTCCGTGCCGCCCGAGCGCGCCGGCTCGGCGGCATCGATGTCGGAGACCGGCAACTACATCGGCGGATCGCTGGGGTTCGCGTTGCTCGGCGTGGTGGCCACGGCGGTCTACCACAGCCGGATGGACGGCACCTCCGACTCGCTGGCCGACGCGGTCGCTGCCAGCCGGCACCTGCCCGCCGGGCAGGGCGCGGATCTGCTGCACACCGCGCGGGAGGCGTTCACCGCCGGCCTGCACATCACCGGCATCATCGCCGCGGTCATCTTCGCCGGGCTGACCGTACTGATCCTCACTACGCGCCCGGCGACCCGGACCACCCCGGCCGTCCTCCCCGACTACGAGGCGGCTCGCTCATGATCGGCCACTGGCCCGGGCAGGTTCCTCGGCCTCAGCGCGGCATCCCCACGCCGGCGGCCGGTTCCCGGCCCGCAGCGTCGACTTGCGTGCCCTGTCCGGCCTACGCCGCCTTCATCTTCGGGGTGGTAGGGCACAGGGCGTGATGTCACGGCTGTGGAGAGCGGGCGCCGGTACGGCGGATCGCCCAGCGGCGGAGCTCGTCGGTGCCCTACACGAGATAACGGGGAAGACGAGCAGCGCCAGTACGTAGAGGGAGGAGGACGGCGGTGCTGACGAGATGGCGGATCGGCGGAATGTAGCTCAGCGCGGCGGTGAAGGCGAGTTCGAAGCCGATGCCCGCCAGAAGCAACGGGTTGTTGAACAGCCCGATCCGCCGGAGCGAGGTGTGGCCGGTCCAGGCGGCGAAGCCGGCGAAGATCGCAGTGGTCGCGGTCAGACAGGCGTGATGGAGCGGGCTGCCGGGGCCGGTCGGCCCGCCACCGGACGTGGAAGAACACGCCCATGACCAGCGCGGCCAAGATAGCCCCAGGCGCGGACGAGCAGGTCGCGGTGATCACGCCTTCGGAGGAGGGGAGGGGCGGCCGGTCCATGACGCCTGGTTCGGCGGGCTTCCGGCCGAACGTCAGGACGGACAGAGGCTCGGCGCCGAGGCCGAACGCCAGGATCTGCAGGATGGTCAGTGGGAGCGGCACCGCGCCGATGTGGGCACGATACAGCGCCGAAGCTTCGTTGACGCTGTCGTCGGTCATCGCGACGATCTTGCTCTGGGCGCGCAGTGCGCCGGCGATCCGCAGCTTGGTCTCGGGAGACGACCGGGCGAACACGATCACGGTGTCGGTGCCCAGCAGGTCGTCCAGCCCGTGGTCATGGACGGTCTCGGCGTCGGGGACGACCCGCAGCGCGGGGAAGTCGATGCCTATCTCGACCTTATATTCCGCGAGCTACCTGCGCCCGTGGAGCGCTGGAAGCCGAACTCGACCACACCTGACCAACGGCACGCCAGGGACCGGCCGTCCCCGGATTCAGGAGCCCCGACGGGCTTCGAACGCGTGTAAGGCCTCACCGCCTGAGCGGTATGTCAACCTGTGAATCCCTGGTCGCCGCCGAGCGGATTGCCTTCGCCTCGAAGCTATCTCACCTCCAAGTTCATACCCATCCAGCCACTTCTACTGCACGGGTGACTCGACCCATGCTGTGTGTCGACACGTTGATCTCGCTTGCGATCTCTACCCAACGGTGACAACCGCTTTGCAGTCGTTGCGACTCTGGCGGCTGTGCTTCAGCGCCGGCTCTTCCCAGGCCCTCCAGCGCTGACGACCGGCCTCCAATCAAACCGAGGCGTTCCACCTTGCCCGACGACACGCTGCCGTCGTCTTCTTTGCTGTCGCAGCCGACCGTGCCCCGCCCTCCTGGCCGCGTTCCGTAGATGGCGTGATGTCTCATGCCGTCTGTGACCATCATCGGATGCGGCGGGCTCCGCTGGCGCAGGGCAAGAAATGGAAATCCAAAGGATTTCGCTGCGGACCGGGCGCGGTCCGCAGCGGCGAGCTGGATCGAACGCGATCCAGACCTGTGTCAAGCGATGCCGAGGAAGGAGCCCGACAAGCAGGCAGCGAGGAAGAAGGGTAAGCCCACCTACCGCAACCGGCGCAGGCCATCGGCACCAGTTCAGCGCGCGCCGTGCAACCTGGACCAGAGTCTTTGGAGCCACTCACCGGCTGCTGGAGCAGGCGCCGACTCCAGCGGATGCACCGGAGCGGTCTCGATGAGATGAAGCACGGTGCATGGCTGGATCGCGGATGGCTGCGGGCGCTCCAGCGTCAAGAACAGCCTTGCCGTGCTGGTGCGGGTCATGGAGCAGGCCGTCCGGGACGGGATCATCGACCACAACCCGGCTCGCGTCGTCGGCTGGCAGCTCGAATACAAGCAGGCCGAGGACGAACTCGACGACCCGCGTTCACTGGCCCTGCCGAACTGGGCCGCGCTGGTCGAACTCGCCGACGCGCTGGTGGAAAGGTCGGCCGACCGCTACCGCGGCTGGGGCGAGGTGGTCCTGTTCGCCGCCTGCACCGCCACCCGCATCGGCGAGGTGTCCGGGGTGCGGGCCGGTGACATCGACCGCGACACCTGGATCTGGAACGTGCGCCGGCAGACCACACCCGGCCCCGGTGGCCTCATCGACAAGGGGACCAAGGGCAAACGGGCCCGCAAGGTCCCGCTGATCGAAGAGATCCGCGGCCTGGTCGGGCAGAGGCTGGAAGCGCTGAAGGACAAGCCGATGGACCGGCTGTTCACCGGTCCGCGCGGAGGACGCATCACCACCGCCGTTCTGCGGGACGCGACCCACTGGGACGAGGTGGTGACCCGCCTCGGCTACGAGCATCTGCGCCGGCACGACCTCCGGCACACCGGGCTCACCTGGATGGCTGACGCCGGCGTACCGGTGCACGTCCTTCGGAAGATCGCCGGACACGGTTCGCTGACCACGACCCAGCGGTACCTGCACCCCGACGCCCGGTCCATCACGGAGGCGGGGGAGGCGCTGAGTCTGCATCTGAGTGATCGTCGGTCCCCAGATGGTCCCCGGCTCCGGGCGGTGTGATCGCCGGAGAGGATCAATCAGAAAACGAAAAAGCCCCGCTGACCTTGGCTTTCGCCATAGTCAGTGGGGCTTTTTCATTTGTCGGGACGGCGGGATTTGAACCCACGACCCCTTGACCCCCAGTCAAGTGCGCTGCCAAACTGCGCTACGTCCCGGTGCCTGCCGCAGCAGACGTGAGTACTCTAGCGCAGTCTGAGCGCTGGTGCGTACCGGGATTGCGGGCGCCTCGGGGTGGTGGATCTGGTAGGCATGGCCGGTGTTCTCCTTGGTGGTGCGCGGCGGGTTGGCCCTGGTGGTCGGCGCCGGGTCGCTGAGCGCGGTGTGCGGGTGCGGCGGCGATGATGACAAGAGGCCGGTGGGTGCCGGGACGGTGAGCCGGGCTGAGCGGTCCTCGACGCCGGCGCCGAAGGCGAAGCCGGTCCGGGTCGTGCCGCGGGTGCCCGCGGGGGTGCGGGCCGGGTATGTGGTGTTCGACCGGCCGCGCCGGAAGGTGCTGGTCGAGCACGGCGGGCATCTGACGTTCCGCTCGGCGTCGGTGGTCAAGCTGCTGATCGCCCTGGACTACCTGCACGATCATCCGAAGGTGCCGGCGGCGGATCGGGCTCTTTTGCGGACGATGCTGCGCTCCAGCGACGACAAGGCGGCCACGGCCTTCTGGAAGCGGGGCGGGCAGGGGCGGATCGTCCAGCGGATGGTGAAACGGGTCGGTTTGGACGACACCGCCCCGCCGCCGGCGAGCAAGCCCGGGTTCTGGGGATACACGGCGTTGAGCGCCGATGACGTGGTGAAGGTCTGGCGGTATCTGCTGGACAAGGCGCCTGAGCGGGATCGGGAGCTGATGCTCGGGCATCTGCGGCAGGCGACGCGGTGCGGGACCGATGACTTCGACCAGTACTTCGGCATCCCGCGCGCCCTGCCGCGGCCCTGGGCGGTCAAGCAGGGCTGGTCGGGCTTCGGTGAGACGCCGCCGGTCTCGTGCCGGGCGAAGGCGGACGCGGTGCGGGTGCGGCCCATCTCGGATCTGGGGATCGGGCGGCCCGTCCTGCACACGACCGGGCTGGTCGGGGAGCGGCGCATCGTGGTCGTGCTCACGCTGCAGCCCGCGGGGTCGTCGTTCCAGGCGGCGTCCGCCCGGCTGACCTCGCTGACGAAGCAGGTCTACCGGGCGGCCGGTTAGGAGTTCGGGCCGGTTCCCGTCTTCGCGGTGGCGGAAGGCCGAACGCTGTGATTTATGCCTCACTGCCGGGATGTGTTTTGAATTCGGCGATACCGGCGCGATAGCAGGCGGTGCCTACCGGTTCGCGATCCTGGTAGATCAGCCATGCCCGGATGCGGGGGCGCGCCAGGTATTCCTGCCGTCTCTGGACGGGCCGCTCCGGCTCGGCCCGCCCCGGGGAGCCTGCGGAGCGGGAGTACATCTGCAGGTAGGCGGTGGTTTCCCTCGTCCGGGCATTGTGGCGGCGGTCAAGGTAAAGACGGAATAAAGAGGTGATCTATGGAAGAAATCGAATGAAGTTGTAGTTCAGGGTCGTGTGTACCTTTTCTCCGGCGAGGCCGTGAGAACCGGAATCTGGGGGTGGCGGTGACGGTCGGCGACGACACGACCTTGGGGGCGGTGAGCCCGCAGGCGCCGGACGAGCTGGCGGACCTGCGCGGCGCCGCCCGCGAGCGGGCCCTGCTGGCCGAGGCCCGGGTCGTGCTCGCCGGACGCCTCGGCTGTCCGACCGGCGAGGCGCTGCAGCACCTGATCTGGCTGGCGCGGGACCTGGACCTGGAGATGGCCGAGGCCGCCGCCCTGGTCGTCGGCGAGCCCGAGGTCGCCGTTGATCCCGCCGACGCCTCCCTGGCGCCGCCGCAGGCGCCGGGCATCGCCGAGCCCGCCCCGGCGGAGCAGGCGGCGGTCCGCGAGGAGGCGCTGTGGCGGCTCACGCCGGCCGAGCCCGCGAACGACGCGGCGCTGCTGGACGCGCTGCCGGGCGACCCGCAGGCGCGGGCGGTCCTGGACGCCTCCATGGACGGCGCCGCCCACCTGGTCCCCGTCCGGGACGAGCAGGGCCGGATCGCCGACCTGCTGTACGCCGCGCTGAACGACACCGCACGCGACCTGTTCGGCCGCGGCGCCGACGAGCTGACCGGCCTGCGCCTGCTGCCCACCGATCCCGGTTCGGCCCTGTCGGGGCTGTTCGACGCCTATGTGCGCGTGCTGGAGACCGGTGTGCCGTTCCGGCGCGAGCCGTTCGCCTACGCCACGGCCAAGGACGGCGTCCCGCGCGCGTCCCGGATGAGCGTGCGCGCCGTCGCCGTGCCCACCGGCGTCGTGGTGACGTGGCGCTACCACCACGAGGAGGACCGGGTCCGCCGCCGCCTGGACCGGGTGGAGCGGCTCGGCCGGCTCGGTTTCGGCGAGTGGGACCTGGTGAGCGGGCAGGCGAACTGGTCGCCGCAGATGGCCGCCAACTACGGCCTGGACGACGACGAGGTGCCCGCCTCGCCCTACGGCCTGGCCAAGGTCGTCGCCGAGGGGGACGTCGCGATGGTCGAGGAGGCCGTGCAGACGCTGTTCACCCGCCGCGAGCCGGTGGAGTTCGAGCACCGGGTGCCGACGCCCGAGGGCCGCCACCGGCACCTGTGGGTGTTCGCCGAGCCGGTGCTGGACGGCGCGGGCCTGCCGGTCTCCATCAACATCGTCTCCCAGGACATCACCCGCCGGCGCGGCATAGAGCGCGCGCTGGCCGAGACCCGCCGTCAGATGCTGCGCCAGCAGGCCCGCACGGCCCAGCAGCACAAGGTCGCGGTGACGCTGCGCCGGGCGATCCTGCCCGACCCGGCCGACATGACGCCGCTGCCGGGGCTGCGGGTGGCGGTGCGCAGCCTGGCCGCCGAGAGCGCGGCGCGGATCGGCGGGGACTGGTTCGCCACCCGGGTGCTGCCGAACGGGCAGGGCATGTTCGCGATCGGCGACGCGGCCGGGCACGGGCTGCCCGCCGCCGCGGCGATGGCGCGCAGCCGCAACGGCCTGCTCGGGCTCGCCTCGACCGGGGCGGCGACGGGGCAGCTGGTCGGCTGGCTGAACGAGCTGGTGAACGATCTGGACCCGGCCGCGACCGGCACCGCCATCGTGGCGGCCTACGATCCGGCCGAGCGGATGCTGCGCTGGACCTCGGCGGGGCATCCGCCGCCGATCCTGGTGCGCGGCGGCGCCGCGGTGCCGCTGGAGGGCGAGCCGGACCCGATGCTGGGCGCGCTGCCGGGCGTGGAGTACGCCACGCACGCCATCCGGCTGTACCCGGGCGACCTGGTGTTCCTCTACACCGACGGCCTGGTGGAGCGCCGGGGCACCGACCTCGGGGAGCAGATCGTGCGGCTCACCGAGATCCTGGCCGATTCGGTGCCGGGGCCCGACCTGGCGCTGGACCGGGTGCTGGCGCGGATGAAGCACGACCGGGCCGCCGACGACACCACCTTGTTCGCCGTGCACGTGCAGTAAGGCGACGGGCGTCCTCATGAGGGCGCCCCCGCGTCGATTCTTTCTAACAATCGTTTGGTAGAGTGCGGCGGGTGAAGCGGAACGAGACCCCCGCCGACCGGGCCTTCCGGGCCGAGGTCCGCGACTGGCTGGAGACGCACCTGTCGGGTGACTTCGCGCATGCCCGCGGTCTCGGCGGCCCCGGCCGCGAACATGAGGCGTTCCCCGAGCGGCTGGCCTGGGAGCGGCACATGGCCGCCGCCGGCTGGACGTGCGTCGGCTGGCCCGCCGAGTACGGCGGCCGCGGCGCCTCCCTCGCCCAGCAGGTGATCTTCAACGAGGAGTACGCCCTCGCCGACGCCCCCGCCCGGGTGAACCACATCGGTGAGAACCTGCTCGGCCCGACGATCCTCGCCTTCGGCACCGACGAGCAGCGCGCGCGTTTCCTGCCGCCGATCGTGGCCGTCCGGGAGCTGTGGTGCCAGGGCTACTCCGAGCCCGACGCCGGATCCGACCTCGCCAACGTGCAGACCCGCGCCGAGCTCGGCGACGACGGCTGGCGCGTCACCGGCCAGAAGGTCTGGACGTCGCTGGCCGTCGAATCGGACTGGTGCTTCGTCGTCTGCCGCACCGAGCCCGGCTCCGCCCGCCACCACGGCCTGTCCTACCTGCTGGTCCCGATGCGCCAGGACGGCGTGGACGTCCGCCCGATCGTGCAGATGACCGGCACCTCGGAGTTCAACGAGGTCTTCTTCGACCGAGCCCGCACCGACGCGGCCAACATCGTCGGCGCCCCCGGCGACGGCTGGAGGATCGCGATGGCCACCCTCGGTTTCGAGCGCGGCGTCGCCACCCTCGGCCAGCAGGTCGGGTTCCGCCGCGAGCTGGAGGGCGTGATCGAGCTGGCCCGCCGCACCGGCGCCCTCGACGACCCGCTGCTGCGCGACCGTCTCACCCGCGCCTGGATCGGCCTGGAGGTGATGCGGCTGAACGCGCTGCGCACCATGGCGGGCGTCGCGTCGGGCGCGCCCGGCCCCGAGTCGTCGATCTCCAAGCTGGTGTGGGGGACCTGGCACCGCGACCTCGGCGAGCTCGCCATGGACGTGCTCGGCGCCGCCGGCCTGGTCGCCGACGGCGAGCCCTACGACCTCGGCGACTGGCAGCGGCTGTTCCTGTTCTCCCGCGCCGACACCATCTACGCCGGGTCGAACGAGATCCAGCGGAACATCATCGCCGAGCGTGTGCTCGGCCTGCCTAGGGAGCATCGCCCATGACGCCGCCCCCCTACGTCCCCGGCCACGGGCTGCTGAAGGACCGCGTCGTCGTCGTCACCGCCGCCGCGGGCGCCGGGATCGGTGGCGCCACCGCCCGCCGCTGCCTGGAGGAGGGCGCCCGCGTCGTCGTCTCCGACGCGCACGAGCGACGCCTCGGCGAGTCGCGGCAGGCGCTGGAGAAGGAGTTCGGCGCGGATCGCGTCGCCGCGCTGGCCTGCGACGTCACCAAGGAAGAGCAGGTTCAGGCGCTCTACGACCTCGCTCTGCAGCGGTTCGGGCGGATCGACGTCGCGGTCAACAACGCCGGCCTCGGGGGCACCTGCGACCTGGCCGACATGACCGACGAGGCGTGGGACCGCGTCCTGGACATCACCTTGAACGGCACCATGCGCTGCACCCGCGCCGCCCTGCGGATCATGCGGGACCAGGACGCGGGCGTCATCGTCAACAACGCCTCGGTGATCGGCTGGCGGGCGCAGAAGGGGCAGTCGCACTACGCCGCCGCCAAGGCCGGCGTCATGGCGCTCACCCGCTGCGCCGCGCTGGAGGCGGCCGAGCACGGCGTGCGGATCAACGCGGTGTCGCCGTCGCTGGCCATGCACCCGCACCTGGTGAAGGTGACGTCGGAGGAGCTGCTGGAGGAGCTGACCCGCCGCGAGGCCTTCGGGCGCTACGCCGAGCCGTGGGAGGTGGCCAACGTTATCGTCTTCCTGGCCAGCGACTACTCGTCCTACATGACGGGCGAGGTCGTCTCCGTTTCCAGCCAGAGAGCCTGACATGAGTCCACGACGGCGCGACGCCGAGGGCACCGCGGCCGCGCGCGCGGAACGGCGGGCCGAGCTGCTCGCCACCGCCGCCGAGGTGTTCGCCTCCCAGGGGTACTCCGCCACCACGATCCGCAAGGTGGCCGACGCCGCCGGGATCCTCGGCGGCAGCCTCTACTACCACTTCGACTCCAAGGAGTCGATGGCCGACGAGATCCTGTCGACGTTCCTGAACGACATGTGGGGCGCCTACGACCGCGTCCTCGCCGCCGGGCTCGGCGCCCGCGAGACGCTCGAGGCGCTGGTGGTGGAGTCGTTCCGCTCGATCGACCGGCACCGGCCCGCCGTCGTGATCTACCAGAACGAGTCCAAGCACCTGGCCACCAGCGAACGGTTCCACTACCTGCTCGACTCGCACCGCCGGTTCGAGGAGATGTGGACCTCGCTGCTCGCGCGGGGGGTGGCGGAGGGCGCCTTCCGCGCCGACCTCGACCGGACCCTGGTCTACCGGTTCATCCGCGACACCGTCTGGGTGGCGGCGAACTGGTACCAGCGCGGCGGACGGCTGTCCGCCGACGACATCGCCAAGCAGTACCTCGCCATGGTCCTGGAGGGGATCCAGGCGAGCCGCCCCTAAGGAGACCCCCTGATGGCCGAGGCATACATCGTCGACGCGGTCCGCACGCCCGTCGGGCGGCGCGGCGGCGGCCTGGCCGCCGCGCACCCCGCCGACCTGGGCGCGCACGTGCTGACCGCGCTGATGGCCCGCACCGGCGTGGACCCGGCGGCGGTCGAGGACGTGGTGTTCGGCTGCGTGGACGCCGTCGGCCCGCAGGCGGGCGACATCGCGCGCACCTGCTGGCTCGCCGCGGGCCTGCCCGAGGAGGTGCCCGGGGTGACCGTGGACCGCCAGTGCGGGTCCTCGCAGCAGGCCGTGCACTTCGCCGCGCAGGCCGTCCTGTCGGGCATCTCGGACCTGGTCGTGGCGGGCGGCGTGCAGAACATGTCGCAGATCCCGATCTCCTACGCGATGACCGCCGCCGAGCCGCTCGGCTTCACCGAGGGGCCGTTCACCGGCTCCAAGGGCTGGGCGGCGCGCTACGGCACCGGCGAGGTCTCCCAGTTCGCCGGTGCCGAGATGATCGCCCGGGACTGGGACATCTCCCGCCGGGCGATGGAGGAGTACGCCTACACCTCCCATCAGCGGGCGATCCGCGCCATCGACGAGGGCCGCTTCGCACGCGAGATCGTCCCCTTTGAGGGCGTCGCCGCCGACGAGGGCCCGCGCCGCGACACCACCCTGGAGAAGATGGCGGGGCTGAAGACGCTGGTGGAGGGCGGCCGGCTCACCGCCGCGCTCGCCTCGCAGATCTCCGACGCCTCCGCCGCGCTGCTGATCGCCTCCGAGCGGGCCGTCCGCGACCACGGGCTGACGCCGCGCGCCCGGATCCACCACGTCTCGGCGCGCGGCGAGGACCCGATCCGGATGCTGTCGGCGCCGATCCCGGCCACCGCGTACGCGCTGAAGAAGGCCGGCATGAGGATCGAGGACATCGACGCGGTCGAGATCAACGAGGCGTTCGCCTCCGTCGTGCTCGCCTGGCTGCGGGAGACCGGCGCCGACCCCGCGATCGTCAATCCGAACGGCGGCGCGATCGCGCTCGGCCACCCGCTCGGCGCCACCGGCGCCCGGCTGATGACCACGCTCCTGCACGAGCTGGAGCGCACCGGCGGCCGCTACGGCCTGCAGACGATGTGCGAGGGCGGGGGGCAGGCCAACGTCACGGTGATCGAGCGCCTGTGACCCGCAGATGATCTTCGGTCGGCCTTCCGGCATACTCCCGGGGGAAGCCACGAAAGGGGCCGGCCGATGCTCGAGGGATTGCGGGTCGTCGAGATCTCCAGCTTCGTCGCGGCTCCGCTCGGCGGCATGACGCTGGCCCAGCTCGGCGCCGACGTGATCCGCGTCGACCCGGTCGGCGGGGCCGCCGACACCGCGCGCTGGCCGCTCGCGCCCTCGGGCACGAGCCTGCTGTGGACGGGGATGAACAAGGGCAAGCGCTCCATCACCGCCGACTTCCGCTCGGACGAGGGCCGCGACGTCGTCACCCGCCTGGTCGCGGACGCGGGGATCGTGCTGACCAACGCCGTCGGCCGGGGCTGGCTGTCCTACGAGGCGCTCGCCGGGGCCCGGCCCGACCTGATCCACCTGCAGATCGAGGGACGGCCGGGCGGCGGCGCGGCCGTCGACTACACCGTCAACGCCGAGATCGGGTTCCCGCTGGTCACCGGCCCGCCCGAGCACGCCGGGCCGGTCTCGCACGTGCTGCCGGCCTGGGACGTCGCCTGCGGCCTGTACGCCGCCGTCGGCCTGCTGGCCGCCGAGCGCCGCCGCTCGCGGACGGGGGAGGGGGCCCGCATCAGGCTGCCCCTCTACGACGTCGCCCTCGCCACCGCCGGCAACCTCGGCTTCCTCGCCGAGGCGCAGCTCGGCGTGGAGCGGCCCCGCATCGGCAACCACCTGTACGGCGGGTTCGGCCGCGACTTCACGCTGGCCGGCGGCGACCGGGTCATGGTCGTCGCGCTCACCGCGCGCCACTTCACCGACCTGTGCGCCGCCACCGGCCACGCCGAAAAGATCGCCGCGCTCGCCGGGCTGCTCGGCGCCGACTTCGCCGTCGACGGCGACCGCTACCGCCACCGCGAGGCGCTCGCCGCGATCCTCGCCCCCTGGTTCGCCGAGCGCCCGCTCGCCGAGGTCGAGCGCGCGCTGGCGGGGACCTCGGTGCTCTGGGCGCCCTACCAGCGCTTCGGCGAGCTCGACCTGGCCGGCAACCCGATGATGGGCGAGGTCGACCAGCCCGGCGTCGGCCGGCTGCGCGTCCCCGCCTCGCCGCTGGACGCCGGGGAGCGCACGGCCGCCCCCGCGCCCCGCCTCGGCGAGCACACCGACTCCATCCTGTCCGCCCTCGGCCTGGATCCGAAGACCCTGCGCGCGAACGGAGCCGTTGCATGATCGACATCGAAGGCTGGTCCCCCGAACCCTGCGAGCTCACGCAGGCGCTGGACGCCGAGCCGGCCGCCGCCCTGGCCGGCCTGCTGGACGCCGCGCCGCCCGGCGCGGAGCTGCCCCCGCTGTGGCAGTGGCTGTACTTCCTGGACCGGCCCGCGCAGGCCGACCTCGGCCCGGACGGGCACCCGGCGCGCGGCCGGTTCCTGCCGCCGATCCCCGACCGGCGGCGGATGTTCGCCGGCGGCCGCTTCCTGGTCCGCGAGCCGCTGCGCTTCGGCGACACCGTCACCCGCCGCGCCGAGCTCGTCTCGGCCGTCCCCAAGGAGGGCCGGAGCGGGGAGCTGCTGCTCGTGACCGTCCGGCACACCTTCCTGCGCGACGGCGACAAGATCGCGGTCGAGGAGCAGGACCTGGTCTACCGCAGCGGCGACGCCGCCGTCCCGGCCGCGGCGCCGTCCTACAAGGTGCCCGAGGCCGACGCCCCCTGGCTGCTGCGGGCGACCACCGACCCGGTCCTTTTGTTCCGGTTCAGCGCGCTCACCTACAACGCCCACCGCATCCACTACGACGAGGAGTACGCGACGCACGCCGAGGGGCACCCCGGCCTGCTCGTGCACGGCCCGCTGCTCGCGCTGCTCTGCCTGGAGCTGCCGCGCCGCGAGGGCCACAAGGTCACCGAGCTGTCGTTCCGGGCCCGCCGCCCGGTCTACGCGGGCCAGCCGCTCGCCGTCACCGGGACGCCGGACGGCGAGCTGGCGGTGCGGGCGCCCGCCGACGTCACCGCGATGACCGCCACCTTCTCCTGAGACACCCCCGGCAGCAGGAAGAGCGGAGGCCGCGTGAAGGGCAGGCTGCAGCAGACCTACGGGCTCACCGCCGAGCAGCGGGAGATCGTCGCGACCGTGCGGGCGTTCGTGGACAAGGAGATCCTGCCGGTCGCGACCGAGCTGGAGCACGCCGACGAGTACCCGCAGGCGATCGTGGACGGCATGCGCGACCTCGGCCTGTTCGGCCTGATGATCGACGAGGCGCACGGCGGGCTCGGCGAGTCCCTGCTCACCTACGCGCTGGTGGTGGAGGAGCTGTCGCGCGGCTGGATGAGCGTGGCGGGCATCGTCAACACGCACTTCATCGTCGCCTGGATGATCGCCCACCACGGCACGCCCGGGCAGCGGTCGTACTACCTGCCGCGGATGGCGGCCGGGGAGGTGCGCGGCGCGTTCTCGATGTCGGAGCCCGGCTGCGGCTCCGACGTCGCGGCGATCACCACCCGCGCCGTGCCCGACGGGGACGGCTACCTGATCACCGGCCAGAAGATGTGGCTGACCAACGGCGGCTCGGCGAACCTGGTCGCCACGCTGGTCAAGACCGACCCGGCCGCCGGGCACCGCGGGATGACCACGTTCCTGGTCGACAAGGAGCCCGGCTTCGGCGAGGTCGCGCCCGGCCTCACCGTGCCCGGCAAGATCGAGAAGATGGGCTACAAGGGCGTCGACACCACCGAGCTGCTGTTCGACGGCTTCCGGATCGGCGCCGGGCAGATCCTCGGCGGCACGCCGGGCCGCGGCTTCTACCAGATGATGGACGGCGTCGAGGTGGGCCGCGTCAACGTCGCCGCGCGCGGCTGCGGGGTGGCCCGGCGCGCCTGCGAGCTGGCGGTGGACTACGCGCGGCGCCGCGAGACGTTCGGCCGCCCGATCGCCGAGCACCAGGCGGTGCTGTTCCGTCTCGCCGAGATGGCCACCAAGGTCGAGGCCGCGCACCAGATGATGGTGATGGCCGCCCGCCGCAAGGACGCCGGGGAGCGCAACGACCTGGAGGCCGGCATGGCCAAGTACCTGGCCGGGGAGTACTGCAAGGAGGTCGTGGAGGACGCCTTCCGCATCCACGGCGGCTACGGCTACTCCAAGGAGTACGAGATCGAGCGGCTCTACCGGGAGGCGCCGATGCTGCTGATCGGCGAGGGCACCGCCGACATCCAGAAGATGATCATCGGCCGGCGGCTGCTCGCGGAGTGAGCCGGGCCCGGCGGCGCCGGGCGGGGCGTCAGCGCGCGGCCGCGCCCTGCCAGTCCAGGCAGACCACCACGGCGTCGTCGGCCAGGTCGCGGCCCTCGTGGAAGGCGATCAGCTCGCCGACCACCGACAGCGGCACCGCCGCGGCGTCCTGCAGCCGGGTGCGCCGGATCGCCTGCTCCAGCACCTGCGCGCCGAACTCGCCGCCGCGCGGCGAGCCCGCCGAGTACACCCCGTCGCTGGCGATGACCAGGCGGTCGCCCGGCTCCAGCCGGAACCGCTGCGGCCGGTAGTCGGTGTCGGCGAACATGCCGAGCGGCATCTGGTGGTCCAGCTCGACCGGGGTGACCTGGGTGCCGCGCATGAGCAGCATGCGCGGCGAGCCGGCGTCCACCACGGTGGTCGTGCCGTCGGCGAGGTCGATCCGGATCAGCAGCGTCTCGGTGAACTCCTTGCCGCCGTGGCGGGCGTGCACCAGGTCCCCGGCCAGGCTCGCCTGCTCGGCCAGGTCGGCGCCCGAGCGGCGCGCGTTGCGCAGCGCGCCGACGACCAGCGAGGTCAGCAGCGCCGCCTGCGTCCCGGTGCCCGACCCGTTGGTGACCGTGATCGTCAGATGGTCGCGCTCGGTGGCCCAGTCGAAGTTGTCGCCGCCGATCGAGTACGCCGGCTCCAGGTGCCCGGCGAGGGAGAACTCCGCGCCCGCGCAGCACTGGGCGGGCAGCAGCTGCCACTGCAGCTCGGCGGCGAGGGTGAGCCGCCGGGCGCGGCGGGCCCGCTCGTAGCGGTCGGTGAGCTCCCAGGCGGCCTTCAGCGCCGCGCCGGTGATGCGGCCGATCTCGGCCAGTTCCGTCAGGGCGGCCTCGGTGCAGGGTTCGGGGAGCGTCAGCGTGAACACGCCGAGCCGGTCGCCGCGTGCGGCGATCGGCACGAACACCCGGAAGGGCGGCCCGTCGGAGGTCACCACACGCAGGGCGGTGAACGCCCGCCCGGCCTCGGTGCCGTTCACCCGCACCGGCTCCTCGCCCGCGGCGGGCTCGAACGGCAGCAGCGAGCGCAGGTTGTAGTCGGCCAGGAGCAGCCGGAACGCCGAGCCCTCCGGGAAGATCCGGCCGAGCGCGCCCGCGAGCGCCTCGGGGAGCGAGTGCGCGGGCGCGTCCCGCAGTGCCCGCTCGACACCGCACGCGCGGTGCAGGGTGCTCATGTGGCCGCCGTTCCTCTCCACTGGGTCAGCCGCGGGGGCCGCGGGCGCGGCCGGGTCACGGCGGGCGACGCCTCCGCACGCGGCAGGGCCGCGGGGCGGGGCGGCCCCGGGCAGAGAATGGCAGAGAATTTGCTCTATGACAAACGTTGATCAGGCGGGCCGGGAGCGCGCGGTGCCCCGCCCCTCGGGGAGCTGGCGCGCGCAGGCGCGGCCGAACTCGGTGAGGCTGTCCAGCAGCCGGGCGCGCGAGGCGGGGGACAGCTCGGCCAGCGCCTCGGCGACCACCGCGCGGCGGCGGCGCGACAGGGCGGCGCACAGCCGGACGCCGTCGTGGCTGAGCCGCACGATGATCTCCCGCCGGTCGGCCGGGCCGCTCTCGCGCACCACCAGCCCGGCGGCCTCCAGCCGGTCGCAGAGCCGGCTCGCCGAGGAGGGGATCACACCGAGCTCGGCGGCCAGCCCGCCGAGGTTGATCCGGTCGTGCCGGGCGATCGTCTCGATCGCGCGCAGCTGCACCGGCGAGACGTGCACCTCCACGTCCTGGCCGGCCCGGTTCCAGGCCAGCACCGCGGTCGCGATGGCCTGCTCCACCGCCGCCGCGAGCTCGCCCGCGGCCGGCCCGGCGGCCTCGCCGGGTACCGGCGGACCTGTCTCGGGAACGGTCACCATCATCAACCGCCTCTCCGCTGCCCGGCGCCGGATGCTCACGATAGACGACCCGCGCCCCGCCCGCCTCGTCCCAGCGCCGGATATCCGGCGAAGCGGACTATCGTGACCTCATGACCAGCGAGGCCGCCCCCGACCGCCGCCGCGCGGAGCTCCGCGACTTCCTGCGGACCCGCCGCGCGCGCCTCACCCCCGCCGACGTCGGCATGCCCGCGGGCGGCCGCCGCCGCACGCCGGGACTGCGCCGGGAGGAGGTCGCGGTGCTGGCCGGCGTCGGGGTGTCCTGGTACACCTGGCTGGAGCAGGGCCGCGACATCAAGGTCTCCGGCGAGGTGCTGGACGCGATCTGCCGGGCGCTGCGGCTGGACGGCGCCGAGCGCGAGCACCTGTACCTGCTGGCCGGCCTGAACCCGCCGCCCGCCCCGGCCGCGACGTCCCCGGTCCCCGCCGAGCTGCGCCGGATGCTGGACGCCTGGGCGCCCCGCCCCGCCTACATCCGCGACCGGCGCTGGAACTTCCTGGCGATCAACGACCCGGCCCGCGCCGTCTTCGGCTTCGGCGACCTGGACCACAACAGTCTGGTCACCTTCTTCACCAGCGCCCGCTACCGGGCCGTGCACGGCGCCTGGGAGCAGACGGCGCCGGGCATCGTCGCGCGGTTCCGGCACGACGCGGCGCGCTACCCCGACGACCCCGAGTTCGACCGGATCGCCGCGGACCTGCGGGAGGTCAGCCCCGAGTTCGCCGAGCTGTGGGAGCGGCACGAGGTGTCGGGGGAGACCCAGGCGGTCAAGTCGGTCCGCCATCCCGAGGTCGGCGAGCTGGTCTTCGACACGGTGGTGCTGCCGCTCGGCGACCGGCCCGGCGACCACCTGTGCCTGCAGAACCCCCGGCCCGGCACCGGTACCGAGGAGCGCCTCGCCCGGCTGCTGGAGCGCGTCCGGCTGGTCCGGGCGAGCTGACCCTCCGCGAGGGTGGTGGTGGCACACCCAGGATGAACGCGCACTGCCTGCCGCACCGCGAGCGCGGCAGGATCATGGGTGACCGCATTTCCCCCGATAAGGAGAACTCATGCGCACCCGTACGTTCCAGGGCACCGAGGTCGGCGCGGTCGGGCTCGGCTGCATGGGCATGAGCTGGGCCTACACCGCCGCCGAGCGCGACGACGACGCGTCGGTCGCGCTGATCAACGAGGCGCTCGACCTCGGCGTGACGTTCCTGGACACCGCGCAGGTCTACGGCAACGGGCACAACGAGACCCTCGTCGGCCGGGCGCTGAAGGGCCGCCGCGGCGAGGCCGTGCTGGCCACCAAGACCGGCCTGGTCGTGGAGGGCCAGGACGCCTCGACGATGCGCCGCGACGGCTCGCCCGAGCAGGTGCGGCGCTCGGCCGAGGAGAGCCTGCGCCGCCTGGACACCGACGTCATCGACCTGTTCTACCTGCACCGCGTCGATCCACAGGTGCCGCTCGCCGACACCTGGGGCGCGATGGCCGAGCTGGTCGCGCAGGGCAAGGTCCGCCACCTCGGCCTGTCGGAGGTGACGGCCGCGCAGGCCGCCGAGATGCACGCGATCCACCCGGTCGCCGCGGTCCAGTCCGAGCTGTCGCTGTGGACGCGTGACGCGCAGGGCGCGCCGGGCGGCAGCGCCGGCGGCGGCTCGGACCGTACCGGCGGGACCGTCAGCGAGGGGCCGGGCGACGTGGTCGGCTGGTGCGCGGAGAACGGCGCGGCGTTCGTGGCCTACAGCCCGCTCGGCCGCGGCTTCCTCACCGGCGCCGTCACCGCCGCCGACTTCGACGACACCGACTTCCGCAGCCGCAACCCGCGGTTCCAGGAGGAGGCGCTGAAGGCGAACCTGGCGATCGTGGACGTGGTCAAGGCCGTCGCCGCCCGGCACGGCGCCACCCCGGCGCAGGTCGCGATCGCCTGGACGCTCGCGCAGGGCGACCATGTCATCCCGATCCCGGGCACCAAGAAGTCGCGCTACCTGCGCGACAACGCCGGCGCGGCGGACCTGGACCTCACCGCCGCCGACCTGGCCGAGCTGGACGGCCTCCCGGCGCCGGTCGGCTCGCGCTACTGAGGCGACGGCGCGCGGCGGGCCTCGCGGGCGAGGGCGAGCAGCTCGTCCACCTCCCACTGGTCGCCCGCGTGCGCGCCGACCTTGTGCGCGAGGACGGTGCCGCCGGGGCCGATCAGGAAGTCCCCGGGCAGGCCGAGGCGGCCGCCGTGCGGGCGCGAGGCGGGGAAGGGCGAGCGGCGGCGGAGCCCGTCGGCGACCGAGCGCACGATCACGCCCCAGGCGCGCGGGTCGAGCAGCGCGCGCGGTGAGGCCGACACGCCGAACTCGGCGTAGAGCCGCTTGCCCGGGTCGGCGACGACCGCGAAGGGCAGGTCGGCGACGTGCCGGCGCAGCTCGTCCGCGGGGGAGTGGAAGACCACGACCTCGCGGACGCCCGCCGCCTCGATCTCGGCGTGCCGCCGGGCCACCGAGCGCAGGTGCAGGTTGCAGACCGGGCAGCCGGCGAAGCGGCGCAGCTGCAGGTGGACGAGGCGATCGGGGTCGGGCAGCGGGACCGGGTCGCCGGTCACCGGCGTCAGCTCGCGGAACGGGACGGGGGAGCGCACGGCGGCCTCCTGGTAGGTGTACGGCATACGCTTAAGATCGTAGGCGTATGCCGTACGCTGTCAACCCTGATGCCACGACCGCGTTCGCTCACCCAGTCCCAGATCGCCGCCGCCGCCCTCGCCGTCGTCGACGACGACGGCCTCGCCGCGCTGTCCATGCGCGCGGTCGCCAAGCGCCTCGGCACCAGCACGATGGCCCTGTACCGCTACGTGCAGGACCGGCACGAGCTGGAGGGTCTGATCGTCGAGCTGGTGTTCGCCGGGGTCGACCCCGTGCCGCCGGCCGCCGGGACCTGGCAGGAGCGCGTCGCGGAGATGGCGCGGCGGGTGCGGGCCGCGATCGGCGCCCACCCGGAGGCCGTGCCGCTCACCATGATCCACCGGCACAGCTCGCCGGGGCTGCTGCGCTGGTCGGAGGGGGTCCTGGAGATCCTGGCCGGCGCGGGCGTCACCGGCGCGGCGCGGGTGGTCGCGCTGCGCACCCTGACGGCCCAGATCATCGGGGCCGTCCAGCTGGAGCGCCTCGGCCCGCTGGCGGGGCGGGGCACCGACGCCATCGCGGCACTGTCACCGCAGGAGTTCCCGCTGATGGCCGAGACCGCGCGCGAGGCCCGGTCGGTCGGCGACGACCGGGTCTTCGAGCGCGGCCTCGCCGCGCTGCTGCGCGGGCTCGGCCCGTCATGACCCCGCGAGGCAGGACTGCCGGGCGGCGATGACCTCGGCGGCCTGCGCCACGATCCGCTCGATCAGCCCGGCGCAGGACGGCAGGTCGTCGATCACCGAGACGACCTGGCCGGAGGCCATCACCCCGAGGTCGGGACGGCCGTCGACCATCGCGGCCTTCAGCAGCATCGGGGTGTTGGCGGCCATCAGCACCTGCGACCACGACAGGTCCCTGCCGTGCCTCATGGCCCGCCCGTCGGAGACCATCGCGCGCCAGGACATCCCGGAGACCTTCTTGAACGCGGCGGCGTTGCGCAGGGCGCGGGCGAGGCCGCCGATCCGGCCCGAGCGCTCCAGCACGTCGACCAGGTCGCTGCGCAGCACCCGGTGCGGCATGCCGTCCACCTGCCGGGTGACGACGGTCTCGGCGGTGCCGAGGTAGACCTGCTTGACCGCGTCGGGCACCGAGCTGTCGGACGTCAGCAGGAACCGGGTGCCCATCGCCACGCCCGCCGCGCCGTAGCAGAGGGCGGCGGCGAGGCCCCGGCCGTCGAAGAAGCCGCCCGCCGCGATCACCGGGATGCCGACGGCGTCCACCACCTGCGGCAGCAGCAGCGTGGTCGCGACGGGGCCGGTGTGGCCGCCGCCCTCGCCGCCCTGCACCAGCACCGCGTCGGCGCCCCAGGCGGCGACCTTCTCGGCGTGCCGGCGGGCGCCGACCGAGGGGATCACCACCACGCCCGCGTCCTTCAGCCGGCCGATCAGCTCCTGCTTCGGCGCGAGGGCGAACGAGGCGACCCGCACCCCCTCCTTGATCAGCAGGCCGATGCGGTCGCCCGCGTCGGCGGCGTCGGCCCGCAGGTTGACGCCGAACGGGGCCCCGGTGCGGTCCTTGACCTCGTGGATCGCGTGGGCGAGCTGATCGAGCGTCATCGTCGCCGAGGCGAGGATCCCGAGGCCGCCGGCGTTCGCCACCGCCGACACCAGGCGCGGGCCGGCGACCCAGCCCATGCCGGTCTGCACGACCGGGTGCCGGACGCCGGTGAGCCGGGTCAGCGGGGTGTCCAGGACCTGCCCGCTCATGCGGGCACCTCGCGCTCGCGCAGGCCCTTGGGGTCCAGCACCTCGCGCATGATCCGCAGCTCCTCGGCGGACGGCGCGCGGGTCTCGGGCACGTCATCTGGGACCGCCAGCCCGAAGCCGGTGGCGGCGGCGACGTCGTCCACGGTCACGCCGGGGTGCACCGAGCGCAGCCGCATCGCGCGGTCCGGCGTGGCGAAGTCGAGCACGGCGAGGTTCGTCACGACGACGCGGATCTCGTGCGCCCCCCGGTCGTGGCCGATGCCGCTGACGAAGTCGACCGTCTCGGTGAACACCCGGGGGGAGTGCTTGGGAATCCAGTAGCTGGTGGTGTTCAGGCGGGTGTTGCCGGGCGCGCCGCGCACCCCGAGCAGCTGCGACTTCGGCCGGGCCCAGTCGCCGATGCAGGAGATGTTGGCGTTGCCGAACCGGTCCATCTGGCTCGCGCCCATCACCACGTGCCGCCGCCCGTTCAGCACCAGCCAGAGGTGGTCGCGGAACGGCAGCCAGCCCTCGACGTCCCCGGCGGGGGCGCCGAGCGGGACGGCCTCGGCGGTCAGGTGCGGGCCGCCGTCGGTGGTCAGCAGGCCGGGCTCGAACGTCATCCGGGCGAGCCGCGACCCGAGCATCGGCACGAGCCCGGCGACGGCCGCCGCCACGATCTCGCCGTCGCCGCGGAACGCCTCGGCGCACGCGACCGCGCAGACCTCCGCCCGCGTCGCCGTGGTGGTGCCCGTGGTGCCCGTCATCGGCCCTCCTCCTCTCGCCAGGCCCGGACGGCGTCCTGGTAGGCGGCCTCGTCGCCCGCCAGGAACCGGTCGCGGAACGCCGCCCAGGCGTCCGGGTCGCCCGCCGCCTTCACATAGAGCTTCTGGAACGCCTCGTCGCGGCCGTGGTCGGGAACGCAGTCGGTGAAGTGCGCGCCGCCCGGCGTCTCCACGACGCCCGCGACCTGCGCCCGGCTGATCAGCAGCGACTGGACCGGGCCCTCCTTGAGCAGATCGGCGGTGTCGACCAGGCGCTCGCACGACACGTACGTCCGGTCCGCGGCCTTGGCGAACAGGTCGTCCATGTAGGGGTCGGGGCCGAGGTACTGGGCGTTGCCGCGCGCGTCGGCGCGGTTCATGTGCACCAGCGCCGCGTCCATCGTGAGGGCCGGGACGGCGATCAGCTCCTCGCCGCCCTCATAGGGGGAGCGGACGGTGCGCAGCTCCGGGTTGACCTTCAGCACGTCCGAGCCGAGCCCCGCCGGGGTGGGCAGGAACGGCAGCCGGTGCGCCGCCGCGTACAGCCCGAACATGAACATGCCCTCGTCGTACTCGGTGAACTCGATGTCGCCGCGCTGCCGGGCCGCGCGGAAGTGCGGCTCCAGCGGGACCGAGTCGAGCGTGACGAACGGCGCGACCAGCCTGCGCACCTTGCCCGCCGCGCAGAGCAGCCCGACGTCGGGGCCGCCGTAGGAGACGACGGTGAGATCGGTGAGCGGGGACCGGCAGATCGCGCGGACGAGCGCCATCGGCTTGCGCCGCGAGCCCCAGCCGCCGATCCCGACCGTCATGCCGTCCTCCAGGGAGGCGGCGACCTGCTCGGCCGTCATGACCTTGCTCATCGCGCGGCCCCCTTGGCGACGAAGGCGTCGCGGTGCTCGTCACCGGCGCCGACCAGGTTGAGCTCGAAGGTGAGGCCCTGCTCGAAGCGGTAGCTGCGCTTGACGTCCACCGGGTCGATGCCGTTCAGCGACTCCTTGGCCCGCCGGATCACGTACCGGTCCTTGGCGGCGATGCTCTCGGCGACCGCCATGGCCGCGTCGCGCAGCCGTTCGGCGGGCACGACCTCCAGCACCGAGCCGTGCCGGTGCAGCTCGTCCGCGGTGACGTTGCGGCAGGTGTACACCATCGCCCGCATCAGGTGCTGCGGGACGAGCCGGGCCAGGTGGGTGGCGGCGCCGAGGGCGCCCCGGTCCACCTCGGGCAGGCCGAAGTAGGCGTCCTGCGCGGCCACGACGATGTCGGCGTTGCCGGCGAGGCCGACGCCGCCGCCGAGGCAGAAGCCGTGCACGGCGGCGACGACCGGGACCTCGCAGTCGTAGACGGCGGCGAACGCGGCGTAGCAGCCGCGGTTGGCGCCGACCAGCGCGGCGTGGCCGTCGGTGCTCTGCATCTCCTTGATGTCGACGCCGGCGTTGAAGCCGCGGCCCTCGGCGCGCAGCACGACGGCGCCCACTCCCGGGTCGCGGCCCGCCGCCAGGACGGCCTCGGCCAGGTCGAACCAGCCTCGCACGGTCAGGGCGTTGACCGGCGGCGCGTCGACGACGATCTCGGCGACCCCGCCGGGGTGGGTCGTGGTGGAGACTCCCATGCGCTACCTTTCCACCAAACATTTGTTAGAACTGAACGTAGCAGACCGCACGGAAGGGGTCCCGATGCTGGCGCTGGATCTGAGCGGGCGCACGGCCGTGGTCACCGGCGGGGTGCGCGGGGTCGGCGCGGGCATCAGCCGCGCCCTGCTGGAGGCCGGCGCCGACGTGGTCGCCGTGGCCCGCCGCGCTCCGGAGCGCCTGCCCGAGGCGGGCGGGCGCACCGCGTCGTTCGCCTCGCTGGACGTGCGCGACCCGGGCGCGGTGCAGGCGTTCATGGGCGGCCTGGACCGGCTGGACGTGCTGGTCAACAACGCCGGCGGCGCCCCGTTCCTGCCGGTCGCCGACGGCGACCTGCGCACCCATCTGAAGATCATCGAGCTGAACCTGGCCGCGCCGCTGATCATGGCGCGGGCCGCCGCCGCGCGGATGGGCCCGGCGGGCGGCGCGATCATCATGATCAGCAGCGTCAGCGCGGTCCGCCCGTCGCCCGGCACCGCCGCCTACGGCGCCGCCAAGGCGGGCCTGGAGAGCCTCACCGCCTCGCTCGCCGTCGAGTGGGCGCCCCGGGTGCGGGTCAACGCGATCACCCTCGGCATGGTCCGCACCGAGCAGGCCCACCTGCACTACGGCGACGAGGCCGGGATCGCGGCGGTCGAGCGGACCGTCCCCCTCGGCCGCCTCGCCGACCCCTACGACGTGGGCGAGGCGTGCGTGTTCCTCGCCTCCGACCGCGCGTCCTACGTGACCGGCTCGTCGCTGCTGCTGCACGGCGGGGGAGAGCGCCCCGCCTTCCTGGACGCCGCCACCGCCAACCGAGAGGGCTGAGAAATGATCTGCCAGGACCGGGTCGTCGTCGTCACCGGGGCCGGCCGCGGCCTCGGCCGCGCCCACGCGCTCGAATTCGCCCGCCAGGGCGCCCGCGTCGTCGTCAACGACCTCGGCGTCGCCCGCGACGGCACCGGCGCGGCCTCCGGCGGCCCCGCCGAAGAGGTGGCCGAGGAGATCCGCGCGCTCGGCGGGCAGGCGGTGGCCAGCCGCCACGACGTCGCCGACGAGGCGGGGGCGACGGGGCTGATCGCCACCGCCGTGGAGCACTTCGGCCGGCTGGACGTGCTGGTCAACAACGCCGGCTTCCTGCGCGACCGGATGCTGGTCAACCTGGCCGAGGACGAGTGGGACGCGGTCGTGCGGGTCCACCTGAAGGGCCACTTCCTGCCGCTCAAGCACGCCGGCCGGCACTGGCGCGCCGAGGCCAAGGCCGGGCGGCCGGTGGACGCCCGCGTCGTCAACACCTCCTCCGGCGCCGGGCTGCTCGGCAGCGTCGGCCAGGGCAACTACTCCGCCGCCAAGGCCGGCATCGTCGGGCTCACCCTCGTCGCCGCCGCCGAGCTCGGCCGGTACGGGGTGACGGTCAACGCGATCGCCCCCGCCGCCCGCACCCGCATGACCGAGGAGGTCTTCGCCCAGACGATGGCCGCGCCCGGCGCGGGCGAGTTCGACGCGATGGCGCCCGGGAACGTCTCGCCGCTGGTCGTCTGGCTCGGCTCGGCGGAGTCCCGGGGCGTCACCGGCCGGATCTTCGAGGCCGAGGGCGGCCGGATCTGCGTCATGGACGCCTTCCGGCACGGCCCGGCCACCGACAGGGGCGCCCGCTGGGACCCCGCCGAGGTCGGCGCGGCCGTCAAGGACCTGCTCGCCCAGGCGCTCGCCCCCGAGCCCGTCTACGGCGCGGGCTGAGCGCGCACCGCCGGTTCCGGCCAGGGTAAAAGCCGGTCGGGGGGCCTTGCCCCCTGACCCGCTGTGTGCACATCATCGACACACGGTCCGGTCGGCGGCCGGGCCGGGGGAACACGGACTCCTTCCGCGGGAAGGCGGGTGTCCGCGAACACACCAGGGCACGGGCGCGTCGTAATGGCCACAGGGTTCGCGATGGACGATCCGAGAGGCCGGTGCTGACGGGAATGGTGACTCCTGACCGTGAAGACCGCCTCCGGCACGAGCTGACGGCGGGTTTCGGGGTGGGCACCGCCCACCCCCGCCCCGGGCGCCGCCGTGCCCTCCGGCGGCCGCCCCGCCCCGCCGTGATCGCGGGCTGCGTCGCGCTCGCCGCCGCCGGGCTGCTGCTCGGCGTCGCCATCTCGGCCGGCTGGATGATGCCGCCGCTGCACACCGCCGACGCCTTCCTGGACTTCTTCGCGGGCGTGTTCGCGCTGGTCACGCTGTCGGTGGCGGTGATGATCGGGCTGCTGGCCACCGACCGCACGCTGCTGTCGCCCGCGCACCGGGTGCGCGCCCAGCTGGTGCACCGGGTGCTGGCGTTCGTGTCGATCGCGATGCTGCTGGTGCACCTGGCCTGCCAGCTCGGCCACCACCGCATCGGCGTCCTGCAGGCGTTCGTGCCGATGTCGCTCGCCCGGATGATGGACTTCGGGACCGGCACCGCGGCGTCCTACCTGATGGTCCTGGCCGTCGCGACCGGGATGGTGCGCGGCCGCTTCGCCGTCACCGGGCGGCCCTGGCTGTGGCGGGCCCTGCACCTGACCGCCTACGTCGCCTGGCCGCTGGCGATCGTGCACGGGCTGACCGCGGGCCGGCACCCGGCCGCCTGGGTGGTCGCCGGCTACCTGCTCTGCGTGGCGGGCGTGGCGCTCGCGCTGGCCGCCCGCCCGGTGCTGGCGCTGCGGGCGCGGAGGTCCCGGTGACGCCGATCGCGGTCCGGCAGGTCGGCCCGCCCCGGCTCACCCTCGGCATGGAGGGCACCCGGCGGCTGGACTGGGACGAGCACCGGCGGCTGCACCCGGGCCTCGAGCCCTACACCGTCGAGCAGCTCGCCGCGCTCGCCGAGGCCGGGCACCTGCACGGGCGCGGCGGCGCCGCGTTCCCGTTCGCCCGCAAGCTGCGCGCGGTCGCGGCCAGTGCGGTCCGCCGCCGCAAGCGCACCGTCGTGGTGGTCAACGGCACCGAGGGCGAGCCGGGCAGCGCCAAGGACAAGGTGCTGCTCTGCCGCGCCCCGCACCTGGTCCTGGACGGCGCGGCGCTCGCCGCGACCGCGCTCGGCGCCCGCGAGGTGATCATCGGCGTCACCGATCCCGGCGCCGCCGACTCGATGGAGCGGGCGATCGCCGAACGCGGCCTCGGCGCCCGCGCCCGCGTCGCCCGGCTGCCCGAGCGGTTCATCACCGGCGAGGGCGGCGCCCTGGTGCGCGGCATCGACGGCCGCCGCCCGATCCCGCCCGGCCGCAAGGTGCGCGCCGCGACCCGGGGCGTCGGCGGGCTGCCGACGCTGCTGTCCAACGCCGAGACCTACGCCCAGCTCGCGGTGCTCGCCGGGCTCGGCCCCGAGCGCTACGGCAAGGTGGGGCTGCCCGGCGAGCCCGGCACCGTGCTGCTGACGGTGACCGGCTCGGCCCGCTTCCCGGCCGTGGTGGAGACCCCGGCGGGCGCGCCGCTGGCGCACCTGCTCGACCTGTGCGGCAGCCGGGCCGGGGAGGGCGTGCTGGTCGGCGGCTACCACGGCGCCTGGCTGAGCGGCGACGGCGCCACCCGCGCCCAGGTGTCGCGGGCCGGCCTGGCCGCGTTCGGCGCCACCCTCGGCGCCGGGATCATCATGCCGCTCGGCCGCGGCACCTGCCCGCTCGGCGAGTGCGCCCAGGTGGCCCGCTACCTGGCCGCCGAGTCCGCCGGGCAGTGCGGGCCCTGCCGCCTCGGCCTGCCCGACATCGCCGGCGCGCTCGCCGCGCTCGCCGCCGGGCGCGACGGCGCGGGCGCGCTGGAGGTCGTCCAGCGCGCGTCGCGGCTGGTCGCCGGCCGCGGCGCCTGCCACCACCCCGATGGGACGATCCGGTTCGTGCGCTCGTCGCTGGAGGTGTTCGCCGACGACGTGGCGCGGCACGTGTCCGGCGGCGGCTGCGGGCGGCCCGTCCTCGGCGTGCTGCCCGCCGAGACCGAGGCCCAGCTGCGGATGGAGGTCGACTGGAGCCGCTGCGACGGGCACGGCCTGTGCGCCGACGTCCTGCCGAGCCTGATCCGGATGGACGAGTACCACTACCCGGTGCTGCCCGAGGACCCGATCCCGGCCCGCTTGGAGGCCGACGCCCGCCGCGCCGTCGCCGTCTGCCCCGTCCTCGCGCTGCGCCTGGTCCCGCGCGCCCCGCACGACGCCGTCGCGCCCGCCCGGCCTCAGCGCGGCCGGTAGTCCCGCAGATGGCGGCCGACCTCGTCGGCGTAGGCCCGGTACCCGGCCGGGACGCCGCGCGACTGCAGCACCTTCGCCGCCGAGGTCCGGTACACCGCCGCCAGGTTCAGCGCCGGATCGCCGGGCACGTCCCGCACGCCGCGGCCCCAGTAGCACAGGTACCGGCCGAGCGCCGGGATCGACACCTCCGGCGTGATGTCGGCGGGCCGCGGCTCGGGGACGGACGCGCCGCCCGGCTGCCACTGCACGAGGACGCTCGGCGTCCAGCGGGCGATGCCGTACTCGTCCCGGCCCGGGTCCGACAGGTCCGCGTCGAAGCCGCTCTCGGCCTTCAGCATCGCCGCGATCAGCGCCGGGCTGAGGCCGCGCAGCCGGCACCAGGTACCCGCGCGCACGATCAGCCGCCGGTAGCGGGGCGGGATGTCGCGGTCGGTGCGCAGCCAGCGGCCGTTCGGGTCGCCGATCCCGGTGTCGGGATCGCCGGCCGGGCGGATCGCGGTGGAGCGCGCGTCGGCCGCGTGGTCGCCGTCGAACGCCAGCACCGCCCCGCCGCCGCCGAGCGCGGCGGCCGCCATCCCGGCGGCGGTGAGCAGCGCCGCGCGGCCCGGCCGCCGCCCGCGCCGCCGCCGCGGCGGGACCGGCCGGGGGACGGGCAGCGGATCGGTGTCGATCCTGCCGGTGGTGCGCGCCAGCGCCTGCCCGAAGGCCGCCGCGGTGGGCCAGCGGCGGTCCCGGTCGGGCTCCAGCGCGCGCAGCACCACCGCGTCGATCGGCGGCGTGACCGCGGGCTGCAGCAGGCTCGGCGGCCGCCGGGTCTCGCCGGGCGGCTCGCCGGTGAGCAGGTGGTAGGTGAGCGCGCCGAGACCGTAGATGTCGGCGCGGTGGTCCGGCGCCCCGTCGATCATGGCCTGCTCGGGCGCCATGTAGCCGGGCGAGCCGGCCGGCAGGGTGAGGCTGGACAGCCGGTCCCCGCTGCGGGCGATGCCGAGGTCGGAGATCATCACCCGCTCCTCGTCCGCCGCGACGGTGCGGATCAACACGTTGGACGGCTTCAGGTCGCGGTGCACGATGCCCTGCCCGTGCAGCTCCTGCAGCCCCCGGCACACCTCCTGCGCCAGCCGCAGCGCCTCGTTCGGCGGCAGCGGCGCGATCGCCAGCAGGTCCTCCAGCGTGCCCTGGTCGGCGTAGGTCATGACGAAGTAGGGGCGGCCGTCGGCCAGCTCCCCGATGTCGAACACCTGCACCAGCCGGTGCGAGTCGACCCGCCGCAGCAGCCGCGCCTCCTGCACGAACCGCTCGCGCACGTCGGTGTGCTGCGCCCAGTGCTCGGCCAGGATCTTGATCGCCACCGGGGACGCCAGCTCCTCGTCGTGGCCGAGCCACACCGTGGCGAAGGCGCCGGAGCCGAGGAGCCGGTCGATCCGGTAGCGTCCCGCGGCGCTGGGTGTCTCCATGGTGGCCCATAATGAACGATCCACGCGCGCGAGGGCAGGGGCCCGGCGGTGATTGCCACGTGCGGCCACCGGGGCGGCCGGCCCGGAATGGCCGGGCCACGTGCGATGTTGGACGAGTGGTCGCCGGAAAAGCGTTCGCCGCGCCGGGCGCCCGCGACCTATCCTGAACGACGGTTATGAGGACGCCTGTGAGATCGCCGCTCGCCGACCTGCGCGCGCGCCTGCCCGAGCTGATGCCCGTCGACCGGCACCGCCTGCGCCGCCGCATCGACGGGACGCAGAAGATGCGCGACGCCGCCCGCCGCGAGGGCGTCACCGCCCAGCTCGCCGCCGACGTGGCGGCCGCCGAACGGCGGGTCGCCCGCCGGCGCGCCGCCGTGCCCGAGATCACCTACCCCGCCGAGCTGCCGGTCAGCCAGAAGCGCGACGACATCGCGGCCGCCATCCGCGACCACCAGGTGGTGATCGTCGCGGGCGAGACCGGGTCGGGCAAGACCACCCAGCTGCCCAAGATCTGCCTGGAGCTCGGCCGCGGCGTGCTCGGCTCGATCGGGCACACCCAGCCGCGCCGGCTGGCCGCCCGCACCGTCGCCGACCGGATCGCCGAGGAGCTCGGCACCGAGCTCGGCGAGGCGGTCGGCTACAAGGTCCGCTTCACCGACCGGTCCGGCGACGACACCCTGGTCAAGCTGATGACCGACGGCATCCTGCTGGCCGAGATCCAGACCGACCGGCTGCTGCGCCGCTACGACACGCTGATCATCGACGAGGCGCACGAGCGCAGCCTCAACATCGACTTCCTGCTCGGGTACGTCAAGGAGATCCTGCCGCGCCGGCCCGACCTGAAGGTGATCATCACCTCGGCGACGATCGACCCCGAGCGGTTCTCCCGGCACTTCGGCGACGCCCCCATCGTGGAGGTGTCCGGCCGCACCTACCCGGTGGAGGTCCGCTACCGGCCCATCGGCGACGCGGGCGACCCGGGCGCCGACGCCGACCGCGACCAGATCCAGGCGATCATCGACGCGGTGGACGAGCTGGCGCTGGAGGCGCCCGGCGACGTGCTGGTCTTCCTCAGCGGCGAGCGCGAGATCCGCGACACCGCCGACGCGCTGAACAAGCACTTCCAGGGCAAACGCGGCCCGGCGACCGAGGTGCTGCCGCTGTACGCGCGGTTGTCGGCGGCCGAGCAGCACCGGGTGTTCCAGTCGCACCGCGGCCGCCGCATCGTGCTGTCCACCAACGTCGCCGAGACGTCGCTGACCGTCCCCGGCATCAAGTACGTCGTCGACCCCGGCACCGCCCGCATCTCCCGCTACAGCCACCGGCTGAAGGTGCAGCGGCTGCCGATCGAGGCGATCTCGCAGGCGTCGGCCAACCAGCGCAAGGGCCGCTGCGGCCGCGTGTCGGAGGGCATCTGCATCCGGCTGTACTCCGAGGAGGACTTCGAGTCCCGGCCGGAGTTCACCGACCCCGAGATCCTGCGGACCAACCTCGCCTCGGTCATCCTGCAGATGACCGCGCTCGGCCTCGGCGACATCGCCGCGTTCCCCTTCGTGGAGCCGCCGGACCGCCGCAACGTCAAGGCGGGCATGGACCTGCTGCACGAGCTCGGCGCGATCGACCCGCAGGAGCAGGACCCGCGCAAGCGGCTCACCGAGTCCGGCCGCCGCCTCGCCCAGCTGCCCGTCGACCCGCGCCTCGCCCGGATGGTGCTGGAGGCCGACCGCAACGGCTGCGTCCGCGAGGTGCTGGTCATCGCGTCGGCGCTGTCCATCCAGGACCCGCGCGAGCGCCCCGCCGAGCACCAGCAGGCCGCCGACGAGCGGCACCGCCGCTTCGCCGACCCGACCTCGGACTTCCTGGCCTACCTGAACCTGTGGAACTACCTGCGCGACCAGCAGAAGGAGCTGTCGGGCAGCCAGTTCCGCCGCATGTGCAAGAACGAGTTCCTGCACTACCTGCGCATCCGCGAGTGGCAGGACCTGCACGGGCAGCTCAAGCAGGTCGCCAAGTCCCTCGGCGTCACCCTCAACGACGTCCCCGCCCCGCCCGAGCGCATCCACGTCTCCGTGCTGGCCGGGTTGCTGTCGCACATCGGCCTGATGGACATCGAGAAGAAGGACGAAGGAGACAAGCGCCGGGGAGGCAAGGAGTACATCGGCGCCCGCAACGCCAAGTTCGCCGTCTTCCCCGGCTCCGCGCTGTTCAAGAAGCCGCCGCGCTGGATCATGTCGGCCGAGCTGGTCGAGACGTCGCGGCTGTGGGCCCGCGTCAACGCCAAGATCGAGCCGGAGTGGATCGAGCCGCTGGCCGGGCACCTGGTCAAGCGCACCTACAGCGAGCCGCACTGGTCCAAGAAGCAGGCCGCCGTCATGGCCTACGAGAAGGTCACCCTGTACGGGGTGCCGATCGTGGCGCAGCGGCCGGTCAACTACGGCCGCATCGATCCTGAACTGTCGCGCGAGCTGTTCATCAGGCACGCCCTCGTCGAGGGCGACTGGGAGACCCACCACAAGTTCTTCAAGGAGAACCGGGCGCTGCTGGACGAGGTCGAGGAGCTGGAGCACCGCGCCCGGCGCCGCGACATCCTCGTCGACGACGAGACCCTGTTCGACTTCTACAACGAGCGCGTCCCCGAGGACGTGGTGTCGGGCCGGCACTTCGACGCCTGGTGGAAGAAGGCCCGCCACACCGAGCCGGACCGGCTGAGCTTCGAGAAGTCGATGCTCATGAACCGGGCCGCCGGCGAGGTCCGCGAGGCCGACTACCCCGACGCCTGGCAGCAGGGCCCGCTCCGGCTGCGCCTCACCTACCAGTTCGAGCCGGGCGCCGACGCCGACGGCGTCACCGTGCACATCCCGGTCCAGGTGCTGAACCAGGTGAAGCCGGACGGCTTCGAGTGGCAGGTGCCGGGCCTGCGCGCCGAGCTGGTCACCGAGCTGATCCGCTCGCTGCCCAAGCAGCTGCGGGTCAACTTCGTGCCCGCGCCCGACTACGCCCGCCGGGTGCTGGAGCGCGTCGCGCCGCGCACCGAGCCGCTGCTGGACGCGCTGGAGCGGGAGCTGACCGCGATGACCGGCGTGCCGATCGCGCGGGAGGCCTGGGACCTGTCGCGGCTCGGCCCGCACCTGCGGATGACGTTCCGCATCGTCGACGAGCGCCGCAGGACCGTCGCCGAGGGCACCGACCTGGACGCGCTGAAACGCGAACTCGCCCCGAAGGTCCGCGGCACCCTCGCCAAGGCCGCGTCCGCCGAGGGCGTGGAGAAGGCCGGGCTGCGCGCGTGGACGATCGGCGAGCTGCCGCGCACCTACGAGCGCCGGCAGGCCGGGTACCAGGTCAAGGCCTATCCGGCGCTCACCGACGAGGGCGACAGCGTCGCAGTGCGCATGTACGAGACCGAGGCGGAGCAGCGCCGCGCCATGTGGCGCGGGACGCGGCGGCTGATCCTGCTGAACGCGCCGTCCCCGGTGAAGCTGGTCCAGGGGCGGCTGACCAACCAGGGCAAGCTCGCGCTCAGCCACAACCCGCACGGGTCGGTCGCCGCGTTGTTCGAGGACTGCGTGACGGCCGCCGCCGACGGGCTGATCGCCGAGGCCGGCGGGCCGGCCTGGGACCAGGCCGCCTTCACCCGCCTGTACGACCACGTCCGGGCCGGGCTGCACGACGCGACGGCGGAGATCGTGGCGCAGGTCGAGCGGATCCTGGCGGCCTCGCACGAGCTGGACCGCCGGCTGCGCGGCACCACCAGCCTCACCCTGGTGTCCGCGCTCACCGACATCCGGCGGCAGCAGGGCGAGCTGGTCCACGCCGGGTTCGTCACCGCGACGGGCCGGGGGCGCCTGCCCGACGTGCTGCGCTACCTCAAGGCGCTGCAGGCCCGGCTGGACAAGCTGCCGGAGAACCCCGGCCGGGACCGGCAGCTGAGCCACCAGGTCGAGGTCCTCCAGCAGGAGTACGAGCAGACGCTGCGGCGGCTGCCGCCGGCCCGCCGGGGCGACGAGCCCGTCCGGCAGATCCGGTGGATGCTGGAGGAACTGCGCGTCAGCCTGTTCGCCCAGCAGCTCGGCACCCGCTATCCGGTCTCCGACAAGCGCATCCGCAAGGCCATGGCCCAGCTCACCCCCTGAGCCGCCGGCTCAGGGGGCGAGGTCGCGGCGGCGGAAGGCGTAGAGGCCGGCCGCCGTCAGCGCCGCCGCGACGAGCAGCAGCCACAGCAGCGGGGCCGCGGACGCCTGCCCGCCCGGCAGATGCGGGACGTGCGTGAACGGCGACACGTCCCGGACGGCCTGGGGCAGCCCGAACAGCGTCCCGAACTCGCCGAGCAGCAGGAACGCCGCCAGCGCGGCCCAGCCGAGCGCGGTCAGCCGCGGCAGCAGGCCGAACAGGGCGGTGACGATGCCGGTGACCACCCACACGGCCGGGATCTGCGCGAGCGCGGCGCCGAGCACCCGGCCGACCTGGTGCGCGTCGCCGGCCTGCCCGGCGTACCCGAGGCCGGCGCCGAGCCCGGCGGCGGCCATCAGCAGCGCGGTGCCGGCGAGGGCGACGGTGAGGTGCGCGGCGACCCAGCGGACCCGGCCGGCGGCGGTGGCCAGCACCATCTCGGCCCGCTGCGCGGTCTCCTCACCTCGCGGCCGCAACGCGGACTGGATGCCGAAGACCGACGCGCCGAGCGCGAGGAAGGCGACCTCGGTGGCGAGGAAGGCGTCGGTGAGCGCCCTCTGGCCGCCGAGCTTGGTGATGAACTCCCGTGCCTGGTCGCTGTCCACCATGTCGCCGACGTTGCCCGCGATGCCGCCGACCAGCAGCCCCACCACCAGGAACGCCAGCGTCCAGGCCAGCACGGCGGTCCGCTGCAGCCGCCAGGCGAGCGTGACCGGACCGCGCAGCGCGGCCGACGCCGTCGCCGGGCCGGGGCGGTCCGGCAGCAGGCCCGCGCCGAGGTCGCGGCGCGCGACGAGGGCGTAGGCGGCGGCGGTCACGGCGGCGGTGAACGCCAGCGTGATCAGCGCCGCCCACCAGCGGTCCCCGGCGTAGGGGCGGGTCTGCTGGCTCCAGCCGATCGGGGAGAGCCACGACAGCCGGCGGGCGCCGTCCGAGGAATCGCCGACCGCGCGCAGCAGGTAGGCCGCGCCGAGCACCGCCGAGGACAGCCCGATCGCGCTGCGGGCGCTCTCGGTGAGCTGCGCGACCACCGCGGCGAGCGCGCCGAAGGCCAGGCCGGCCGTGGCCCAGGCGAGGCCCGCGACGAGCGAGCCGGCCACCGGCAGCCCGGCGCCCGCCAGGCCGAGCGCGGCGAGCGCGCCGAGCGCCAGGTCGGCGCCCGCCGTCACCAGCAGCGCCGCGGTGAGCGGGGCGCGGCGGCCGATCGCGGTGGCGCCGACCAGCTCCAGCCGCCCGGTCTCCTCGTCGCCGCGGGTGTGCCGGACCATGATCAGGATCGACATGATCGCGGCCGCGACCGCGCCGAACACGGTCATCTTCAGCAGCGACACCGCGCCGAGGGAGCCGGGGTCGTAGACGCGGCCGTACAGGGCGACCAGGGACGGGGTGCCGTTGTTGGCCGTGGCGAGTTCCACCCGGGACGCCGTGGTGGGGTAGAGGCCGGCGGTCGCCGAGGCCGACGAGGAGGCCATCAGCACGACGATCGCGATCCAGGAGGGCAGCATGACGCGGTCCCGGCGCAGCGCGAGCCGCACCAGGGTTCCCGTGCCGGTGAACGCGGCGGTCATCGCTCGACCTTTCCGGCGCCCGCGAGGTCGCCCTCGTAGTGCCGCAGGAACAGCTGCTCCAGTGTGGGTGGCCGGCTGACCAGGCCGCGCACGCCGATCTCGGTGAGCCGGCGTAGCACCGCGTCCAGGTCGGCGTTGTCCACCTCCAGTTCGACCTTGGTGCCGGTCACCCGGACGTCGTGCACGCCCGGCAGCGCCTGGAGGCCGTCCGGCGGCGCCGCCAGCTCGGCCTCGATCGAGGTGCGGGCGAGGTGCCGCAGGCCGGCCAGGGTGCCGCTCTCGACCGTGCGGCCCTTGCGGATGATGGTGACGCGGTCGCAGAGGGCCTCGACCTCGCTGAGGATGTGGCTGGACAGCAGCACGGTGCGGCCGCCGCGCCGCTCCTCGCGGACGCAGTCCTGGAAGACCTCCTCCATCAGCGGGTCCAGGCCGGAGGTGGGCTCGTCCAGGATCAGCAGCTCGGCGTCGGAGGCGAAGGCGGCGACGAGGGCGACCTTCTGCCGGTTGCCCTTGGAGTAGGCGCGGCCCTTCTTGCGCGGGTCGAGCTCGAAGCGCTCCAGCAGCTCGTCCCGGCGGCGCGGGACCAGGCCGCCGCGCAGCCGGCCGAGCAGGTCGATGACCTGGCCGCCGGTCAGGTTGGGCCAGAGGGTGACGTCGCCGGGGACGTAGGCGAGGCGGCGGTGCAGGGCGGTGGCGTCGCGCCAGGGGTCGCCGCCGAGCAGCTCGGCCGAGCCGCCGTCGGCCCGCAGCAGGCCGAGCAGGACGCGGATCGTGGTGGACTTCCCGGCCCCGTTCGGGCCGAGGAAGCCGTGCACCTCCCCGGTGGAGACGGTGAGATCGAGGCCGTCGAGCGCGCGGGTGCGGCCGAAGTCCTTGACCAGGCCGGACACGCTGAGTGCCGTGTTCATGATTCAGAAGGTACAGTAATTTCACGAATGTGTGAAGAAACTGAATCGATTGAAGGTTGGATATACTGCGGCCACCGCACGACCAGGGGAGATGATGCGCGTGACGGAGCCGTCCACCACCGGGCCGGCCACGTCGGGCCCGGACCGGGAGGCCGTCCAGCGCTTCGTGGAGCGCTTCGCGCTCCAGATGACCGACGCGGGATGGCAGCGGATGCCCGCGCGCGTCTTCGCCGCCCTCATGGCCGCCGACTCCGGCGCGCTGACCGCGGCCGAGCTCGCCGAGGTGCTGCAGGTCAGCCCGGCGGCCATCTCGGGCGCGGTGCGGAACCTGACGCAGTTGCACATGGTGGTCCGCGAGCGCGAGCCCGGCACCCGGCGCGACGTCTTCCGGGTCCGCGACGACGTCTGGCAGGACGTGATCGTCGGCCGCGACCGGACGGTCCGGGTGCTGGAGAACAGCCTGCTGGAGGGGGCGCGGGCGGTCGGCCCGGACACCCCGGCGGGCCGCCGGCTGGCCGAGTCGGCGGAGTTCTTCGCCTTCATGGAGCGCGAGCTGCTGGCGATGACCGAGCGCTGGTACGAGTACAGAGCGTCACTGCGCGCTGGTCACAGGGGGAAATGACCCCGGTTCGGAACACGGACCGTGAAGAGAGGCGCCTCGTCAGGCCCCCAAATCACTGCAGTCCCAGCTACCAGCCCGTAAAGTGCATCCCATGCCGAACAGCGATGAGCGCGACAATAACGGCCTCCGGGAGAGGGCCGGGACCCCCGGAACGCCGGTTCCCGAGGGCAGGCGCGGCGACGCCGCGGTGGCCCGCGTCGGGGACCCCGTCACGGTCTGGCCGTGCGCCAACTGCGGGCGCCCGGTGCCGCAGGCCCGCGGGGCCGTCCGCGCCATCCGCTACTGCCAGGACAACGACGGCGCCTGCGCCCGCGAGGCGCGCGAGCGCCGCGAGCGCGGCCGCGAGGCGCCCGGCCTCACCGGCCAGGTCGCCGCCACCTGGGACATGGTGGAGCGGCTGGAGAAGGCCGCCGACCTGCTCGCCGACTCCCTCACCGCCGAGCTCAGCGTGGCCGGCGTGGAGCGCCGGGTCGCCGAGGTGCGCGCCGAGGCCGCCCGCGAGCTCGCCGTCGCGCAGAGCGAGCGCGACGCCTCCCAGCGGCAGGCCGAGGAGGCCCGACACGAGGCCGCCTCCGCCCGCCAGCGCGCGGACGCCGCCGAGAAGGAGACCGCCCGGGCCCGCGAGGAGGCCAAACTCGCCACCGCCAAGCGCGACGCCGCGCAGCAGGCGTGGGAGGAGGCCCACCAGATCGCCCAGCAGGCCATGGCCGCCAAGCTGGCCGCCGAGAGCGAGCGCGAGCGCATCGCCGCCCGCGAGACCGAGCTGCTGGCCGCGCTGGAGGGCGCCCGCGCCGAGCTGGTCACCCTGCACGCCCGGGTCGCCGAGACCGAGGGCGCGGTGGAGTCCCACCGCGTCGAGGCGGCGGTCGCCCGCCAGGGCGCCGAGGACCTGCGCAACGCCATGCGCGACACCGAGGCGCAGCGGCAGCGCGCCATGCAGGCCGCCAGCAAGGCCGAGGCCGAGCGCACCGCCGCGCAGCGCGCCCGCGCCGAGGCCGAGGCCGAGGCGGCGCGGGCCGTCACCCGGGCCGAGGACGCGGTCCGCGACCGCGACGCCGCCCTGGCCCAGGCCAAGGCCGCCGCCGGCGAGCGCGACGACCTGTCGGCCAAGCTCGCCGACCAGGTCGTCCAGCTGCGCCAGCTGACGCAGTCGGTGGCCGAGCAGCAGGCCGCGCTGACCGCGCTCGCCGAGGAGCGCGACGCCGCGCGCGCCGAGGCCGACCGGGCCCGCCGCCAGGTCGACCAGTTCACCCACAGCACGCTGTCGTCGGGCCTGCCGCCCGGCGGGCGGATGCCCGGCTCGGGCGCGCCCCCGATGGGGCAGACGCCGGCGCCGACCGCCGCGCCGCCCGTCATGCCGCTGCCGGCGCCGACGCCGGCCCCGCCCGGGCAGTCGCCGCCGCAGGGCCTGCCCTCCCTCGGCCTGCCCCCCCTCGGGGACCGGCCGCTCGGCGGGCAGCCCCTCGGCGTGCCGCCGTCGCCCACCGGCGGCCACGCCCTGCCGGGCGGCGACCGGCCGGTCGACGGCGGGCGCGTCAACGGCGCCGGTGACCGCGAGGACCCGCTGTTCACCGGGCCCTGAGCGTCACCGGTACCTGGCGATCATGAAGATCGCCGCCACCGAGGCGATGACGATCAGGTAGGCGTGGAACCGTTCCCGGTTCGCCGCCTGCCTCAGGCCGTCGACCCGCCTGCGTCCGGTGCGCACATCGAACAGGGCGCGGCGGGCGCGCTCCCACGACATGCCCATGTACGCCGCGAGCCCGGCCACGCAGAGCACGAGGAACCCGTTGCCGCTCATCTGACCCGACCTCCGTTGGTCACGGGTACTCAGATTCAACGCGACGTTACCGATCCATATGATGTCGGGCGACACATTTACCGCCACTCGGCGGTGACCGGCAGGGGCGTCCGCCGCCCGGCGGCGCCCGGCGGCCCCGCGGGCGCGCCTACCCGAACAGGGCCGGGTCGACCTCGATCCAGATCTGCTCGGCCCGGCCGAGGAGCCGCCCGTCCGCCCCGTACAGCGCGGTCGCGGCGTGCATCTTGCGGCCCTCGCGGCTGCGCGCCAGCCCCATCACCACGCAGTCCTCGCCCGCCTCGGGCAGGCCGAGCACCTGCGCGGTCATCGTGCCGAGCACGGCGGTGCGGTCCGACAGGTCGAACGACCAGGCGCCCGGGCAGTCCAGCGCCGCCCAGACCAGCTCGGGCCCGGGCTCGGCGGCGGGCGTCCACGGCGCGGCGACGGTGCCCTCGCCGACCGGGCCGGGGGCGATCCGCAGCCCGTCGCCGGGCTCGCGCTCGGGGCCGCACACGAAGCAGCGCGGGAAGGGGTGCCGCCCGCCCGGCGGGAAGCCGCACGACGCCGCCAGCGCCGCCGCGTGCGCGACGGGCGGGACCGGCGGCACCACGATCGCGCCCGCGAGCGCCTCGGCGACCAGGTCCTCGCCGTCCCACAGCCACGCGCCGAGCCAGCGGTCGTCGGCGGGGGAGACGCGCAGGTCGCTCTCCAGCGGCGGCGGCTTGCGCAGCGACACCGTCACGGTGTCGGCGTCGACGTGCGCGGCCAGCAGCCCGGCCACGTAACCGCCGTTGCCCGAGCCGTCCGGGCCGTGGAACCGCGTCTTGATGATCACTTGAATCCCCCGAGGACACACCGTACCGAAAACCGGACCGATCTTAGTGAGCCGCTCGGACGGTCCGGGGACCGGCGGGGGTGATTCAGATCGCGCGCGAGGGCTGCGGGCGTCCGGGCCGGGTGGTGAAGAAGACCGACAGCGACCCGCGCAGCCGGGCGCGCACGGTCTCCTCGTCGACCGGGCCGCCGGCGGGCACCGGGGTGAGTTCCAGCGCGCGGTCGATCAGCAGGTCGATGTTGCGGTCGGCCACCAGGACCGAGCAGGTGTCGCAGCTCAGCCACGGATAGAGCATGTTCAGCACGGCCACCGCGGTGTCGTCGTCCGACAGCCGGCTGGTGTCGAGCTCGACCTCGAAGATGTCGGTGTCCTCGGGGTCCAGGGTCGGCGGGTAGAGCCACCCCGGTTCGGCCGCCCCGCAGAAGTCGCACCGGGCGGCCGGCGGCGCGGGGGTGCCGACCGCGAGCTCCAGCTGGTGGTCCCAGGGTTCGACCCGCCGGTTGTGGCGGTAGCCGACCCCGTCCAGCGAGCCCTCGCGGTTGTGGGTCACGTCATGCACTTCGCCGTCGCAGCGGGCGCACATGAAGCCGATGTCCTCCATGTCCCTCCCCTGATCGCTGAGGCACCGGCTCTCACAGTATCCGGCCGCGTGCCTCTTTGCTCCGGGAGCCTCGGCGCGAGCGCTAACGTCGGCTCATGTCCCCCTTCACTTCGCCCCATGATGTCGTGCTAAACACTGACAAAGTCGACCTGGTGCGGGACGGCCGGTTGCTGCTCGACCAGGTCAGCCTGACCGTCCTCGCCGGCGAGCACTGGGCGCTGCTCGGCGCCAACGGCGCCGGGAAGTCGACCCTACTCGGCATCCTCGGCGCCTACACGCACCCGACCCGGGGCACCGCCGAGATCCTCGGCCACCGGCTCGGCCGGGTGAACGTGGCGGACCTGCGGGCGCGCATCGGCCACGTCAACCCGCGGCACCCGCTGGAGTCGGCGCGCACCGTCCGGGAGGTCGTGCTCACCGGCGCGACCGGCACCATCGAGCTCGTGCCGCGCTGGACGCCGGACGAGGCCGAGCTGCGCCGCGCGGACGAGCTGATCGGGCTGATGGGGCTGTCCCGGCGCGCCGGGGCGCGCTGGCCGGACCTGTCGCAGGGCGAGCGCGGCCGGGCGCTGATCGCCCGCGCGCTGATGCCCGAACCGCGCCTGCTGCTGCTCGACGAGCCCGCCACCGGCCTGGACGTCGCCGCCCGCGAGCGGCTGCTGGCGAGCCTGGACGGGCTGCGCCGCAGCCGCCCGGACCTCGCCAGCGTGCTGGTCACCCACCACCTGGAGGAGCTGCCCGCCAGCACCGGCCACGCGCTGCTGCTCCGCGACGGCCGGGTGCTGGCGTCGGGGCGCGCCCAGGACGTGCTCACCACCGAGCTGATCAGCGAGTGCTTCGAGCACCCCATCACCATCTCCCGCAACCACGGCCGCTGGGCCGCGACCGCCGGGACCGCCTGACGTCAGGATCCGGCGGCGACGCGGTGCGCGGCCAGATGCGCCAGCACCGACTGGTTGGCCTCCCAGCCGTCGGGGAACTTCACCGGCACGCCGAGCCGGACCGGCTCGGTCGAGGGGTGGGCGTCCAGCAGCTCGGGGATCCCGGCGCGCGCCACCATCACGCAGGCGTGCCGGTGCCGCGAGGCCAGCACGCAGAGCCGCCCGGCCTCCAGATGGAACGCGGTCGCGTCGCGGCGCCCCGACAGCGGGTGCAGCACGACGGTGACGTCGTACTCGCGGCCCTGCAGCCGGTTGGCGGTGTCGACGGTGATCCCCGCGCCGTCCGGGCCGAGCGCGTCGCGGATCGCGGCGACCTGGTCGCGGTGCGCCGCGCCGACCGCGATCCGGCCGGGCCCGACCGGCGCCGCCCCGCCCTCGGCGTGCGCGACCGGGCCGCGCTGCAGCAGCCGCACCGCCAGGTCCGCGGTCGCCTGGACGGCCTCGGCGTCGGTGCGCAGGGTGTGCCGGGCGGGCAGCTCGTACAGGGCCCAGCCGGACGCCGCCGCCTCGTCCAGCGCCCGGTCGTGCGCGGTGCCCATGCCCCGCGCGCCGAACTCCAGCCGCCGGTCGCCGGGCCCGGTGCCCGCCCGGAACCCGGTGAAGGGGTAGAACGCCCGCGACACCACCGGCGCGGCCGAGGCGGGCAGCCGCCACGACACCGGCAGCCGGTGCACCGGCAGATCGGGGTTGTGCGCGAGCAGCACCGACACCGCGCTGCGCATCGGGTCCCACGACAGGCCCGCCCAGCGCTCCACCTCGACGGTGGAGAACGGGTCGAGCTGGCCCGGGTCACCCACGAACAGCGCCCGCTCGAACCGGCCCGCGATGCGCAGCAGCATGTCCGAGCGCATCTGGTACGCCTCGTCGACGATCGCCCACGGCCACGACCCCTCCGACAGCGTCGCCCACTTGGCCGCCGTCGCGATCACCACGGGCCGTTCGGCGACGTCGTCGGCCTTCTGCGCCACCTTCACCGACGGCGCCGCCAGCACCCGCTCCGACGGGACGTACCCCGACGCCGACAGCCGCCCGACCTCGATATCGGGATGCTTGGCGGCGATCCGCTCGATGAGGTCGTCGACCTGCTCGTTGGTCTGCGCCACGATCATCATGCGCTCGCCCGCGGCGGCCAGGTGCGCGGTCGCCCGCACCACCAGGGTGGACTTGCCGGCCCCCGGGGGCGAGTCGACGATCACGCCGCGGTGGTCGCGGGCCAGGTCGGCCAGCACCGCGTCCACGACCCGGCCCGCGGCCTCGGCGGGCGGCAGCGCGTCCAGGGTCATGACCACTCCTCCTGCGCGTCCTCGTCGGCCGGGACGTACTCGGGCGGCGGGCCGCCGTGCGTCCACGGCGTGCTCTCGCGGTCGGGGAACCGGGCCGGGCCGAACGACCCGCCGGTCAGCGAGGTGAACACCACCCGATCGCCGAGTTCGGGCACGGAGCCGGGGGCGGGGGTGAGCCGGTTGCCCATGCCGCCGGTCAGCTCCACCGTGACCCCGTCCGGGCCGATGTCGACGATCTTGCCTTTGAGGCCGGGGCGGGCGGCGTTGCAGACGGCCGTCCCGGTGTCCAGCCGCACCGGGTCGGCGGTGGCGATCAGCAGATGCGGGCGCAGTTTGGGGCGTTTGCCGGACTCGTCCAGCCGGGCCGGGTCGCCGCCGGCGACCACGCCGCCGAACGCCTGCCCGTTCAGCCGGTGCTCGGCCATGATCAACGGGTCGTCGAAGGCCCGCTGCGCCTCGTAGGCGTCCTGCGCGCGCTCCAGGTCGTGCAGCCGCCGCGCCGCCCGGACGGCGGTGTCGCGGCGCGGCTGCGGCACGCCCTCGTCGAAGTTGCGGTGGAACCAGGTGAAACCGTCGCGGTCGCGCTCCCAGCGCTTGGCCACGCTCGCACCCTCGGGCAGCGCACGCAGCAGGTCCACCGCCCGCCACATCAGATCCCAGGTCGGGGCGAGCTGGCCCTCCAGCGCGGTGCGGACGCGCTGCTCGTGTCCGGTCTCGTCATAGGAGGCGATCGCCGGGGCGAGCACCTCGTTGTCGAACGTCGGGTCCGTCGCGGGCCCGGCGGGCGGGCAGACCACGGGGTCCTCGGCGCGGGCGGCAGCCGCCGCGCCGTCCAGGCCGTCCGGCGGATCGATCCAGCCCATCAGCGCGGCCAGATTGCCGTCCTCCAGCGAGCTCTGGCCCGTGGCCCAGTGCAGCCGCAGCGCCTCGGTCACCGTCAGCAGCAGCGACGACCCGGGGTGATCGTGCCGGTCGGCGAACCAGGTCAGCCAGCGGCCGAGCGCCGGCACACCGGGCTCCACCGCGTAGGGGCCCTCGGTGCTGCGGAACCGGGTGGAGCGCCCGAGCCGCGCCAGGAACCCCACCCCGCCCGGATTGGGCAGCAGGATCTGCGGGGCGTCGGTGTACCGGAAACGCTCCTCGCCGTCCTTACCCGGCGCCAGCGCCTCGGCGGCGCCCCGGCTCGCCTCGATGTGCTCCAGCACGATCTTGGCGAGGTCCGCCGCGAACGCGAACCGCAGGTCCCGGTTGCGCGGCTGCGGCACGACCAGCAACGCGGGCTCGGCCCGGTCCCGGCCGAGCATGACCGCCAGCGGCGCCGCCGCCTCGCCCGCCAGCTTCAGCGGGATCATCACCAGCGGCGCCCCGGCCAGATGGCAGTGCCGGACGGTCGCCACGGGCTGCGCCCGCCCCGTCGCCGCCGCCTCCAGCCGCGCCAGCGAGGACAGCACGCTCAATGGAGACCGCCCAGGGCCTCGCGGCGCAGCCGGGTGGCGGTGCGCAGCTGGGCGGCGGTCTCGGCCAGCTCCGCGGCCGGTTCCAGCGTGCCCTCGGCCAGCGCGAGCGCCATCGCGATCGAGTCGACCCCGCCGAGGTCGTCGCGCACCGACCGGCCGAGCGCGCCGGTCGCCCCGCACGCCCGCGCCTCGTCCCGGCAGAAGAACGCCATCTCGCAGCTGGCCATGCACTCGGGCGCGTAGCGCGCCTGCACCGCCCGCACCGACTCCGGCAGCGCCGCGCCGGGCGCGAACGTCAGGTCCGCGGGCAGCGCCGCGACGATCTCGTCGACCCGGGTGAGCCGGGCCAGCTGCCGCTCCACCACCGCCAGCTGCGGGCGGACGTCCACCGGCGTCGCCGTCGGCCGGTTGGTGAAGTTCTCCGGGCAGACCAGGAACACCTCGTGCGCCACCCGCGCCGGGTCGTGCCCGAGCTCGGCGACCAGCCGGCGCAGCGCCAGCACGTACACCGCCGACTGCCGCGCGGCGGCGGCGACCTGCTCGGGCTCGGCCTGCCCGTCGATCACCGCGAACGACTTGATCTCCACGACGTGGAAGCGGCCGGCGAGCTGGAAGGCGATGACGTCCGGCTCCAGGTAGACGGCCCGCCCGCCGATCTCCAGCCGCAGCAGCGGATGGTCGAACAGGGTGCCCTCGCCCGTCTCCAGGGCACGCGCGAGCAGCCGCCGGGTGCGGGCGTGCCGCATCTCGCGGCTCTCGCTGCCCGCGACCTCCTCCAGGTCGTCGTAGCGGGCCTCGGGGACGGTGAGGCCGAGCCGGTCGCGCAGCAGCGTGAGCAGCTCGGCGCAGCCGTCGGCCTTCACCTGCTGCTCGAACACGTTCCCGCGGGTGATGGCGAACTGGGACTGGCCGTAGGGCGCGGGGAAGCCCAGCTGCCGCGCCACCGCGTCCTTGTCGACCCCGGCGGCGTCCATCACGCCGCGCCGGGCGCAGCCGGGGTTGGCGGTGAGCGCCGCGATCGTGCGGGCGTCGTGGTTGCGCGGGGGAGCGCCGCCGCGCAGCCGGTCCAGGTCCGGCGCGGTCTCGGTCATCGGTCTTCTCCGTCGGTGGGGCGTGGCCGGTGGGACTCGCCGGACGCGGCGCGCAGCGACCGCAGCCGGCTGCCGAACAGCCGCTCGGCCTCGCCGAGCCCGGCCGCGGCGCGGGCGGCCGCCGCGGCCCGCTCGCGCCGGTCGGCGTCGCGGTGGACGGCCAGCTCGGCCCGCGCGGCCCCGGCGAGGGCCACCGGGTCGACTGTACCGATCGCACCACCGGACGCGTCCGGAATGTTGGCCGCGAAACGCCACAGCAGCCGCTGCACGTCCGGTGTGTCACGCCGGACGTGCCCGGCCACGTTGATCGCGGCCGCCAGGAAGTCGGCGCGCGCGCTGAGCCGCCCGACGACCCGGCGCTCCAGCGACCAAGTGCTGATGGTGAGCAGACCGCGCGCGGGGGCGAGCAGGTCGGCGGTGAGCGCGGCGCACAGGTAGTAGGGGCGGGCGTGGGGCGCGCTGCGGAACGAGCGCTCCTCGTCGCGGCGCAGGTTGGCCAGGGAGGCGGCGGGCTCGGCGGGGAAGAACGCCGCGTGCACCGACGCGACGAGCTTGGGCGCGGCGGGGACGCCGAGCAGCGTCAGCGCCCGGTGCGCCTGGTCGCGCGCCGGCGGCCGGACGCGCCCGTGCGAGGGCCCGTGTGAGGGCCCGTGTGAAGGCTCGTCGGCTCCGAGCACCGCCTCGTCCCAGGCGCGCTCGGCCTCGCGCAGCCCGGCCCGCAGCCGCCGGGCGGCGGCGCGGTCGCCGGCCGCCATCGCACGGCGGACCGCGGCCCGCAGCTCGCCGATGCGGGCCTCCAGCTCGTCGGGGCCCGAGGACATGGCGAGGAGGCTAGCGCAGCCGCCCGACAGTTCCCCGGCCTCGCGTCCTCACCTCGGCCGGTGCCAGACGATCGAGTAGCGCCACAGGGCGTGCCGGCGGAACCGCGCGCCCGGCAGCAGCTCCAGCGCCCGCTCGCGCACCTGCGTCCAGGTCATGCCGGGGTCGGCGATCGGCGCCCCGGGGTCCCCGAGGCGGCGGCGGTGCCGCACCCGGTTGAGGTAGTGCACCGGGACGCCGCGCGCGGTGACCAGCCGGTCGCCGAAGGAGTCGGGGTTGGCCAGGCTGATGACCACCAGGGTGCCGCCGGGGCGCAGGGCCGCGCGCATGGCCGTGATCGCCGCGGTGAAGTCCATGTGGTGGACGGCGGTGACGCTGCACACGAAGTCGTAGCCGTCGCCGGGCGGCTCGAACTCCAGGAAGTCGGCCTGGACGAACTCGGCGTTCGGCACGCCGCGGCTGAGCCGCCGCGCCTTGGCGACCATCTCCGGCGAGTGGTCGAGGCCGGTGACGTGCTGGGCGCGCCCGGCCATCTTGCGCACCAGCAGCCCGTCGCCGCAGCCGACGTCGAGCGCCTCCCGGCAGCCGCGCGGCATGCCGGCGAGGACGAGCCCGTGGTAGTGGGTGTTGTGGTTCCAGTAGTCGCTGCCGTCGACGGCGGGCGGCGGGCGTCTCATGGCGGCTCCTTCAGGTCCGCTGGTCGCGGCGCAGCGGATGGTCGTCGGGGATCTCGACCATAACGATCCGCACGCCCTCGGGGTCGGTGATCCACATCTCCACCAGCCCCCACGGCTCGGTCCGCGGCTCCCGCAGGACCGGCACCCCGGCGGCGGCGAGCCGTTCGTGCTCGGCGCGCACGTCGCGGACCTGGAGCCAGATCATCGGTGCCCCGGCGGCCGGGCCGCCGTGCCCGGAGACCTCCAGGAACCCGCCGCCGAGGAAGAACACCGTGCCCGGGGCGTCCGGCGGCCCGAACTCGCGGTACACCGCGAGACCGAGCACGTCCCGGTAGAAGCGGCGGCTGGGCCCGGGATCGGCCGGACGCAGCAGGATGCGGCTGCTCAGTACCTCCATGCCCGCCATCCTCGCCCGGCCCGCGGGGGTTTCCCAGCACCGCGTCCGCGTGCCAGCCTGATCACCATGATCGAGACGACGGGCGCGCGGGCGTGGCTGATCCGGCACGGCGAGAGCGAGTCGAACGCGGGGCTGCCCACCAACGGGCCGGGCGCGGCGCCGCTCACGCCGCGCGGGCGGGCTGAGGCCGAGGCGGCCGCGGGGGCCTTCGCCGCCGCGCCGGACCTGATCGTCGCGTCCGCGTTCGTGCGGGCGCGCGAGACGGCGCTGCCCACCATGGCGCGGTTCCCGGACGTGCCGTGCGAGGAGTGGCCGGTGGAGGAGTTCACCTACCTCGGCGCCCTGCACGGCCCGCGGACGACGAACGCCGAGCGCCGCCCCCACGCCGAGGCGTACTGGCGGCGCGCCGACCCCCGCTACGTCAACGGCGGGAACGGCGAGTCGTTCCAGGACCTCATCGACCGGGCCCGCGCCTTCCTGGACCGCCTGGCGGCGCGCCCCGATGACGGCCTGACCGCGGTGTTCACCCACGCCCTGTTCATCCGCGCGGTGCTGTGGACGCTGACCACCGGGATCACCGCCCCCGACAGCGACGCGATGCGCGCGTTCCACCGCTACACCGGCTCCACGATCGTCCCCAACGGGACGATCGTGGAGCTGCGGCTCGGCGGCCCGTACGGGTTCGCGGTCGTCGCCGGCGGGCCCGTTCAGCCCTCCGAGCGGCTGGCGAAGTAGGCGGCGGCCATGTCCTCGCCGCCGTGGCCCTGCGCCTCGGCGCGGCGCAGCCGCTCGCGGGCGGCCTCGGCCATGTCCACCCTGATCCCGGCGGCCGCGGCGGCCTCGGCGATGAGCCGGGTGTCCTTCTCGGCGTTGTGCACGGTGAAGCTCGGCGCGAGGTCGCCGGTGGTGATGGCCTTCATCTTCGCCTGCAGGTAGCCGCTGTCCATCGGGCCGCCGGTGACGAGCTCGGCGAACAGCGCCGGGTCCAGGCCGAGCCCCTCGGTGATCGCGACGGCCTCGCCGATGACGGCGGTCAGCGAGATCGCGTAGGCGATGCCCGCCAGCTTCAGCCGCGAGGCGGTGCCCGCCGCGCCGTCCTCGCCGAGCCAGAGCGTCTTCTGGCCGACCGCGCCGAACACCGGCTCCAGCGGCCCGCGCGCCTCCTGCGGGCCGGCCGCGAGCACGACCAGCTTGCCCTGCTCGGCGGGGGCCTTGGTGCCCTGCACCGGGGCGTCGACGAACGTGACGCCGTGCTCGGCGGCGAGCGCGGCCAGCGGCTCGACCGCGGCGACGCCGACCGTGCTCATCTGCGCCCAGATCTGGCCCTCCCGGAGGCCCGGCGCGGCGTCGGCCATCGTGCGCAGGACGGTGTCGCCGTCGTTGAGGATCGTGATGACGACGTCGGCGCCGCGCACGGCCTCGGCGGGGGAGTCCGCGACGGTGGCGCCGTGCGCGGCGAGCGGCTCGGCGCGGGACCGGGTCCGGTTCCAGACGGTCACCGCGTGGCCCGCCTTCAGCAGATTGGGGGTCATCGCGGTGCCGAGGATGCCGGTGCCGAGCAGGGCGACAGTGGTCATGGTTTCCTGTCCTTTTCTTGACTGTCCATTACAGATAAAGGGCGTGCGGCGGGTCCGGCGGGCGCCGGTGCTCCTAGCCCGGATCGGGCAGGGCGCGCAGGGCGGTCTCGGCGATGGCGGCGAGCCGGCGCCGGTCGGCCCCGGTCTTGCCCTGCACGCGCAGGCCCTGGATGGTGGTCACGATGAAGTCGCCGAGCGCCGTCACATCGGTGTCCGGCGGCAGCTCGCCATGGGAACGGGCCTTGCGCAGGACATCGACGACCGATTCGGCGATGCGGTCGAAGGCATCGCCGACGATGCGGCCAGCGACGGCGTCATGCGGCAGCCGCTCGACGGCGCTGTTGGTCACCATGCAGCCGCGCCGCCCCGGATCGGTGACGATGTCGTCGATCAGGGACAGCAGCAGGTGGCGCAGGACCTCGCGGACCGGCTCGTCCCGCTCCAGCCGCGCGCTCATCTTGGCCGTGGAGCGGGCCGAGTAGCGGGTGAGGGCGGCCTCGTACAGGCCGTCCTTGCTGCCGAACGCGGCGTACAGCGAACCGCGCCCGATACCGGTGGCCTCCACCAGGTCCTGGACGGAGGTCGCCTCGTAGCCGCGGCTCCAGAAGACCTCCATCGCCGCGTCCACCACGGCGTCGGTGTCGAACTCCCTGGTGCGCGCCATGGCCGCGACTCTACGCTTATCTGTAACGAGCGGTCAAGATAGGTTCAGCCGTAGGCCGGGCTCTCCGCGGGCGGCTCGGTGTAGGGGGCGGGGACGGCGTCCAGGGTGCGGTCCAGCTGCGCCGACCACCACGTCACCAGCGCCGCCGCGCCCGCCGAGCCGCGCCCGCCCGTCTCGTCGCCGAGATAGCGGTGCCGCAGCGGGCGCACGTCGCAGAGCAGCTCCCACCAGGTGCGGTGCACCGCCGACTGGATCTGCTCGGCGTCCAGCGGGAACGCCGCCCGGTGGCCGCGCACGAACGCCTGCACCCGGTCCAGGTCCAGGCCGCGCTCGTCCTCACAGGCGAACAGCGACGCCGCGGCGCGGACCAGCTCGCCGGCGACCGGGCCGACGGTGAGCGCGTCCCAGCCGAGCACGGCGGTGACGTTGCCCGAACCGCCGTAGCGCAGATGGCCCGCGTGGAACGCGCCGTGCAGGTGCCCCACCAGGCTCGCGTCCAGCTCCGGCGGCCGGAAGTCGGCGTACTCGGCCAGCAGCGCGCGCCGCTCCAGCAGCCGCCGCTCGGTCAGCGCGGCGAAATCGGTGCCCTCGCCGGCGACCGCCGCGAGCGCCCGGTCGATCTCGGCGACCGCGTCGGCGGCGCGGGGCGTCGCGACGAGCATGCTCTGCTGCACCGGCGGGGTGTGCCGGTCCAGCCCGGCGTGCAGCAGCCCGAGCAGCTCTCCTAATCGCTCGCACTGGCCGTAGGTGAGCTCCAGCCCGCCGCGCCGGCGGCCCGACACCCACGGGTACAGCGCGTAGCCGTGCCCGCCCGCGGTGACCAGGGTGCGCCCCGAGCGCGCCGGGACCGGGGCGAGCACCGGCAGCCCCGCCTCGTCGAGCGCGGCGGTCAGCGTGTGCCGGAACGCGATGCCGCGCCGGTCGGGCGCCCGGTACCGCCGCAGGAAGAACGGCCCGGCGGCGGTGTCGACCCGCCAGCCGTCCGCGGCGACCGGCGTCGCCGGGCCGTCCAGGTCCCAGCGCCGGGGCAGCGCGGACGGGGGCGGTTCGGTGTCGCGTGCGTTCTGTGACGTCGGCACCTCAGCACCTCGGTGGCCTCGAACGGACATCGTCGAACGAATGTTCCCACACGACGCTACCCGCCCGCGGCGCGCCCGCGAAAGAGCCCCGCCGGGTGCTCAGACGCGCTCGAGCACCACCAGCGGGATCTCCCGGTCGGTCTTGCGCTGGTAATCGTCGTACTGCGGCCAGGTGGCCGCCATCTTCGCCCAGAGCTCCGGCCGCTCCTGCGCGGTCGCGGTGCGGGCCCGTGCCTTGAACACCTCGTCGCGCACCTGCACCGTCACGTTCGGGTCCGCCTGCAGGTTCAGGTACCACAGCGGGTGCTCGTCGGCCCCGCCCTTGGACGCCACGATCACATAATCGTCGCCGGCCTTCTGGTAGATCAGCGGTGTGGTGCGGGACTCGCCGCTCTTGCGGCCGGTCGTGGTGAGCAGCAGCGTCACCGTGCCCTGCCAGTCGTGGCCCTCCCGGCCGCCGGTCTCCTGGTAGCGCTGGACGTGCTCCTTGCCGAACAGCATGCTTCCTCCATCGGTGTGCGGTCCTGCGATGGACCTTCCCCGGCGCCCGGCGATCAATACGCTGGGCGGGTGAGCGATGCGGCGGAGACGGCGCGGCGATGCGCCGAGACGATGTACGGACGCGACCACGCAACCCGGCACCTGGGCATCGAGATCACCGATGCCGGGCCGGGACGGGCCCGGGCCGTCATGACGGTGACCCGCGCCATGGTCAACGGGTTCGGGCTGGCGCACGGCGGCTACCTGTTCCTGCTCGCCGACACCGCCTTCGCCTACGCCTGCAACAGCCGCGACAGCGTCACCGTGGCCGCGGCGGCCGACGTGGTGTTCGTGGCGCCCGCGCACGAGGGCGACGTGCTGGAGGCGGTCGCCGCCGAACGCGTCCGCATGCGCCGCGGTGGCGTCTACGACGTGACGGTGCGGCGGGTCGCCGACGGAGCGGTCATCGCCGAGTTCCGCGGCACCGGGCGCAGCAGGGACGAGCGCGTCCTGCCGGGCTAGTAGTCCTCGCGCAGGATGTCGCGCAGGAACGCGATCGTGTCGTCGGGGCGCGCGGCGGTGATGCACAGGTTGTTCATCGCCCGCATGTAGGTGTCGACGTCGGTCGGCTTGTCCAGGTAGAGCGCGCTGGTCAGCTGCTCCAGGAACACCACGTCCGACAGGCCCGGCTCGGCGAACCGCAGGATCGTGAACGGACCGCCCGCCGCGGCGTGCCCGCCCGCGCCGAACGGCACGATCTGCAGCGTCACGTTCGGCAGCTCGGCCATCTCGATCAGGTGCTCGAGCTGGCGGCGCATCACCGCGGGGCCGCCGAGCGGGCGCCGCACCACGCCCTCGTCGATCACCGCCCACAGCGTCGGCGCACCGGGGGAGGTGAACCGCTCCTGGCGGGTCAGCCGCACGCTCACGCGGCGCTCGACGTCCTCCTCGTCCCCGGCGTCGGGGAAGCCCAGGCGCACGCAGGCGCGCGCGTAGTCCTCGGTCTGCAGCAGGCCCGGCACGAACTGCAGCTCGTAGTTGCGCAGCAGCGAGGCCGCCTCCTCCAAGCCGAGGAAGGTCTCGAACCACTGCGGCAGCACGTCGCCGTACTGGTGCCACCAGCCGGGGGTGTTGGCCTCGCGGGCGAGCTCCAGCAGCGCCGCGCGCTCGCCGTTGCCCGTCACCCCGTACAGCGTGAGCAGGTCGCTGACGTCGCGTTCCTTGAAGCCGACCCGGCCCAGCTCCATCCGGCTGATCTTGGAGTGCGAGCCGCGGATCTCGTAGCCGGCCTGCTCGGTGGAGATGCCGCGCTGCTCGCGCAGCCGGCGCAGCTGGGCGCCCAGCAGGATGCGCAGCACGGTGGGGCCACCGCGCCGGGGGTAACCGATGAGCCGACCGCCGTCCGGCTCGTCATCGGCCGGAGGTGTCGGGACAGCTGCATCCTGGGGCAAGGTTCACCAGCCAGTCGGTGGGACCGCCATGGGGCGGAACGGCACGGTCCATGCTAGAGGATCACGCCATGGTTTTGGGAAGACTGAAAAGATCATCCGCTGCGGGCGGGGTCCGGCGTGATAAAGCACTGTGATCCGGGCCTCGTGACGGACCTCTCCCCGAATCCGGTGAACTCCCGGGCGCCCTCGCCAGTCCTGTCTGTAGGGCGTCACGCCGCGCGGTGGCGGCGCCCGCCTGACAACCCGTCCCCAAGGTGAACCACACCCACCGCATTCGTTAGGGGGAACCATGAACACCATCGACCGCACCCTTCCCGCCATCGGCTTCCAGACCTCCGGGCAGGTGAGCGACGCCGAGCGTGAGGTGGCCGAGCGCGCCGTGCGCAGTGCGCTGGACGGCGCGCAGGGCGAGATCACCTCGGTCCGGGTCACCCTCAGCAAGGTGACCGGCGCCGACCTGCCGCGCCCGGCGCTGGCCCAGGCCGTCGTCGAGCTCGCCGGCCGGCGCCTGCGCGCCCAGGCCGCGGCGCCGGACCTGACCGAGGCCATCGACCTGCTGCGCGACCGGCTCGCGGTACGCGCGGCCTGATCAGCGGCGGGCGGGTGCCGGAAGGCACCCGCCCGCCCCGGAACCCGCGCGGAGCCGGAGCCTGTGCAGGGCCGGAATCTGGGCAAGGCCGGAACCTGCGCGAGACCGAAAGGACCCGGCCCGAAAAAGGAGCCGACCCCTGCCTGTCTGGCTACCGGCGAGAAGCCGGAATGGCCCGGACCGGGAAGGCGTCGGCTCCTGGCTGTCTGGCTACCGGTGCGAAGCCGGATGGTCCAGATTAGGAAAGGCACTGGACCCGGCTACCTGAATATCGGCGCGAGACCGGGGGTGACCTGGACCGAGAAAGACGCCAGACCCCGGCTACCTGAGTATCGGCGTGAGGCCGGAATGGCCCGGGCCGGAAAAGACGTCAGTCCCTGGATACCGGTGCGAGGTCGGGATGGCCGGGGCCAGGAAGGCGCCGGTCACCCGGGGACCGGCGCGTCCACCACCAGCGTGCGCTCCCTGGCTCCGGCGGCGGAGAACTCCAGCATGGCGGCGCCTTCGGTGCGGACGTCCTCCTCCTCGGCGCTGGTCAACTCGCGGAACGGGCGGATCCGTAGCGTCGCGCTCCCGCGCGTCGTCGTGATGCGCCACGTCGCGGCGACCTCGCCGTCCACCAGGATCGTCGAGGGCTCCTCGTTCTTCCCGCCGAAGCCCTGAGCGCTATAGTCCGCCGTTGTGACCCGGCTGACATCGGCGAACGAACGCAGCAGGTTGTCGCACTCGTACAGATAACGGGCGGGCGCCGGGGTGTCCGGGTCAGGGCGGGGCGCATCCGGCAGGTCGAACAGCTCACGGCCAGACTCGTCGCGGAACACCTCCAGGTGCGGGCGCAGGCCGTCCACGACCTCGTTCAGGCGGGTCAGGCCGCACCAGTGCTGCACGTCCCGGACCGAGGCGGGGCCGAACGCCGCCAGGTAGCGCAGCACCAGCGTCTCCAACGACGCGCCGGGATCCACCGGCCGGCCGAGCCAGTCCTCGACCGGCACATGCGCGGCCTGACCGCTCTCGCCCCAGACGCCGCGCGGCGGGACCTGCACCAGCGGGACGAGCGCCCGGACGGTCTGCGCCATCGACATCGGGTCGTGCTCCGGCCAACGCTCGGCGAGGCGGTGGCCGAGCGCGCTGAACGTCAGCGGCCCCTCGGCCATCAGGCGCCGCGCCGCCGCGGTCAGCTCGGCGGCGTCCAGACCCACGATGCCCCGGGCGAAGCTGGACCGGGTCGTGCGCTCGATGACCGGCTGCGTCAGCGGCCGCAGCCACAGGCAGTCGCGTGCCGTCACCAGGTGGATGGTCGAGCGCATCAGCGCCATCCGCACGATCTCGCGCTGCTTCAGCAGCTCGCCCGTCGGCTCGGGCCGGTACCCCTCCAGGCGCGACCAGAGACCCAGGTACCAGCTGTGCGTGCTCTGCGCCTGCAGGCCCGCCAGCCGTTCCAGGGCTTCGGGCACGGTGAGGCCGGCGCGCCGGAGCAGCAGCTGGCGGTCGAGCGTGGCCCGGTTGAGGGCGCGGCGCCCGATCAAGGGAGGAGTCATGGGCACACTCTGCCCGAACTCCTCCGAATCCGCCCGAAAACCCGTTGCCGGTCCGGCGGGTGCCGGAAAAGATCGTCCCCGAGATGACCTACCGTATCCGTGCCCTGCACGACCGTGACTCGATCACCGTCTACCAGGCCTACAGCCCCCTGATCGCCGAGCCCGCCCTCGCCGCCGGGCGCTTCGTGCCGCCGTTCTCGCGGGGCCGGATGACCTGGATCAAGCCGTCCTTCCTCTGGCTCATGGCGCGCAGCGGCTGGGCGCGCAAGCCGGGGCAGGAGCGGGTGCTGGCCGTCCGGATCAGCAGGACCGGCTGGGAGCGGGCGCTCTCCCAGGCCGTACCGACCCACGCGGACCGCCGCGTCTTCCGCGACAGCGACGAGTGGCGCGCGGCCCTCCGGCACGCCGCCGTCCACGTCCAATGGGACCCCGAACGCTCCCTGCGCGGCGAGAAACTGGCGGACCGCAGCATCCAGGTCGGGCTGAGCCGCCAGGTCATCGGCGACTACGTGGACGAGTGGATCCTCGGTATCGAGGACCGCACCCCTCTGGTCCGCAAGATCCACCGCCTGCTCCAGGACGGCCAGGCCGCCAAGGCCAGGACCTTCCTGCCGAAGGAACGCCCCTACCCCCTCTCCCCGGAACTGGCCCGGCGCATCGGCGCGGACGCGTAACCGGCCGGCCGGTCCGCCGGCTCCGCGGGCAGGCTGAGGGCGGCCAGCTGGCCGCCGGGCATCTCGTCCGGCTCGATCCCCAGCCGCTCGCTCACGAGCCGGCGCTGGAACTCCAGCGGGAAGAAACGGTCGTCGCGCCCCTGCAGGAAGACTGTGTCCACTTTGGGCCACCCGCCCAGCGACCACAGGGCCGCGAAAAGGGGTGTCCGACTGCCGTTGCCCACCCTGGGCCGACAGGCCGTCCGAGACGTCCCCGGGAACGCCATGAACAAAATCGGCGGAGAAGCCGAATCCGACCACCCTGCCGTTCCGCTGGGCGTGCTCCGGGCGGCGTGCTCCGGGCGGCGTATGTTGTCCCACCGCTCTCCGGGTGACTCCCCGGGCGCGGGGAGCATGGCGTTCAGCATGACGACCTTCCTTGCCTTCACGCGCCCGCACACCAGCGACGTGGTGGACCCCGCCATGGTCTGCGCCACCAGCGCACCTCTTCGCGGTTCCCGGCCGTCTTCGCCATGGCATCGGCGCGCTCGGCAAGCTCGGCCGGGCCGTCACCGGCCGGTGGCTGGACGGTCACCACCTCGGCGTGACCGGCGCGTTCGGTGAGAGGCCGCTGTGGCGTTCCCAAGGAGTTCAAGGAACAGTACTGTCTCTGGATTGTGAGGTGCCCGATGCCGCCTCTCTCAGGAGCGTTCGATGGTCGGTGTCATGGCTCTGCCCGCCTTGTTCCGCAGGCTGCCCGTGGCCTTCGCGGTGCGGGAGGGCGCGCTGTGACCGGTTTCCGGGAGGGGCGCCTTCTGGCATGGCCGGCGCTTCCGGGCCTTGGCGCCCCGGGGCGGGCCGAGGTGCGCCCGTCGTATCGGCATCCCCCCACAGCGCTTCGCTCCGTCGGCGGCCCGGCGAACGCCACGGTGGTGAACGCCCGGCTTTCTGGTATCCGGTCGCCCTGTTCGAGCGCCGATGCATCGCAGCCCCCCCCAGGAGGTATCTGTGAACAGGCTTTTCGCTGCCAAGTCGATCACGGTCGACGCGCCGGCCGATGAGCTCTTCGAGCTCGTCAGCGATCCGGTGACCATGGCGGGCTTCGCCGAGGAGGCCATGGCCGCACGCTGGCTGGACGGCGCCACCCGCGCCGCCCTCGGGGCGAGGTTCGTCGGCTTCAACCGCAACGGGTGGCGCCGCTGGCAGACCCACTGCCGCATCATCGCCCTGGAGCAAGGGCGCCGCTTCGCCTACGACGTCAGCGTTCCCGTCCTCAAGGTGCCCATCTCCCGGTGGCAGTACAAGATCGAGCCGGCCGGCGACGGGACCTGCATCGTGACCGAGAGCAACTGGGCGCGCGTCCCGGTGTGGTTCATCCCCTTCGCCATGCTCGTCACCGGTGTGATCAACCGGCCGGGCCACAACGCCGCGAACATCGCCACCACCCTGGAGCGGCTCAAGGCCCATGCCGAGTCCCGCGCCGCTCGCTGACGGTGGTCAGGCCGGCGCCGGGGCGAGGACGCCGTCCTGAGGGCCGGTGTCATAGAGGGGCGGCGGGAGTTCGTCCCACAGCCACTGGTTGAGCGTGCCAGGGAACCGGGACGGGGAAGACACACTGAGCAGCCGCGGTGACAGCGAGGTGAGACGCACAGGGACCGGATCGTCGTCCCACAGCGGTTCGCGGTCGCCCCAGTAAGCGGCGAAGTCGGTGCCGGTCAGCGGGAGCTCACGCGGGATCACATGGACGCCGGGGCGGGCGCCGAGCGGCAGCAGCCGCTGCGCCGTCGCGCGCAGGATGTTCAGGGCGGCGAGGTCGTGCGCGCAGGCGACGCCCGAGATGCGCAGTTCGGGGAGGCCGAACCGGTGCAGGCCCTGGGTGGTGAGCTCGACGCAGGCGCAACCGTCGACCTCCTCCGCGCCGGCCGTGCAGTGCTCCGGGCCGCGCCCGGGCGGCCGGCGGGCGCCGAGCCAGCCGTCGGCGAGGGCGAAGCGGCGCGGCTCGGGGCGGTCCGGCAGGATCCGGGCGTTGTCGAGGTCGACCGCGACCCCGGCCGAGTGCTCGGCGATCACGCGGGCCAGGGCGCGGGCCAGACGGGCGCCGAGCGGCTGGTCGCCGGCGGGCAGGGTCGCGCCGACCCCGATGTGGCGGAGCGTCCCCGCCGCGCCGCCGGGAGGCGGGCACCAGGGGGAGCGGTCCACCGGGTGGGACGTGATCGTCAGGCGGGGCGTGCCGAGCCGCCGGGCGGCCTCGGCGGCGAGGTCGGGGGCGAGCGCCGACAGGATCGCGGCGGGCACGTCCGGCTGGCCGGTCGCGACCACGAAGGACGCCGTGACCTGCTCGGGGACGATGAAGCTGACGGTGGCCGGCATGGGTTCCTCCTCGGGAAGCGGTTCGCAGTCCAGGCTGCGGCGCGCCGAGGCGGAACAGAAGTGGAACGGCGTTCTGTGGACAACTTCGCGGCCGGGATCAGAAGGCGCAGGCCAGCGACCTGACGCCGTTGATGAAGGACGAGCGCTGCCGGACCGGGGGAGCGGTCGCGTGCAGGTCCGGCAGCCGGGTGAACAGCTCACGGAGCAGTACGGTGACCTCCCGGCGGGCCAGATGGGCGCCCAGGCAGAAGTGCGGGCCCGGCGCGCCGAAGCCGACATGGGGGTTCGGGGTCCGGGTGATGTCGAACGCGCACGGATCGCCGAACACGGCCTCGTCGCGGTTGGCCGAGGCGTAGTACATGATCACCCGGTCCCCGGCGCGGTACGGGTGGCCGCCGAGCTCGTGGTCGCGGACCAGGGTGCGGCGCATCCAGATCACCGGCGTGGCGAGGCGGACGATCTCCTCGACCGCCCCCGGCAGCCGCCCCTCCAGATCGGACATCAGGACCGAGCGCTGATCGGGGTGCCCGGTGAGCAGGACCAGCGCGTGGGACAGCGCGTTGCGCGTCGTCTCGTTGCCGGCGACGACCAGCAGGGCGAAGAAGCGGGCGAGCTCGACGTCGGTGAGCGCCTCGCCGTCCACGTCGGCCTGCGTCAGCGCCGTGACCAGGTCGTCCGCCGGCCGCACCCGGCGCAGCCGCGCCAGCTCCGACACCAGCGAATGCAGATAGGCGAACTTCTCCTTCAGCGCGGTCGCCCTGTCCCTGCCGCCCGCGTCGACGTAACCGGGGTCGCCGAGCGCCAGGATCACCTCGGTGGCGTCGACCACGGCGGCGTACTCGGACTCGGGGATCCCCATCATGGTGCAGATGACGCGCAGCGGCATCGGCGTCGCGACGTGCTCGACGAAGTCGCAGGGGCCGCGCTCGGCGAGGCCGTCCACGATGCCGGCGGCCAGCGCCGCCACGTCCCCGGCGAGCCGCCGGACGGTCCGCGGCGTGAACGAGCGCGACACGATCCGGCGCAGCCGGGCGTGCCGCGGATCGTCCAGGCTGATCATCGAGCCGGCGGGGCGGACGGACGAGGGAGGCGGGTCGTCCAGGCCCACCGCGGTCGGCTCGGAACTGAAGATCTCGGGATGCCGGCTGGCCTCGGCGACCTGGTCGTAACGGGTCAGCGCGTAGAAGCCGGGCCCGTCCGGCCGCGGGCAGAACACCGGGGCGGGCGCGGCGCGCAGCGCGGCGAACAGTTCGTCGCGCTCGGCCTGCGGGCGGGCCCAGAAGTCCAGGTCGGCCAGCCTCGGTTCCACGATCGGCGACACGCGGGAGCCCTCCGTCGACGGCCCTCAGGCTAACCCGGCGGGTCCCGGTGAAGCCACGAGGGCCGGGCACCGTGTTCGGTGCCCGGCCCTTCGCGAACGCTTCGGTCAGCGCGACGACAGGTCGGTGTAGTGCCGCTCGGTCGGGCCGGTGTAGACCTGGCGCGGACGCCCGATCTTGGTGGCCGGGTCGTTCATCATCTCGCGCCACTGCGCGATCCAGCCGGGCAGCCGGCCGAGCGCGAACAGCACGGTGAAGGCGTTGGTCGGGAAGCCCATCGCCTTGTAGATGACGCCGGTGTAGAAGTCGACGTTCGGGTACAGCTTGCGCTCGACGAAGTAGTCGTCGCTGAGGGCGACCTCTTCCAGGCGCATGGCAAGGTCCAGCAGCGGGTCGGACTTGCCGAGCGCCTCCAGCACCTTGCCGGTGGCCTTCTTCACCACGGCGGCGCGCGGGTCGTAGTTGCGGTAGACCCGGTGGCCGAAGCCCATCAGCTTGACGCCGGGCTCCTTGTTCTTGACGCGGTTGACGAACGAGTCGACGTCGTCGCCGTTGGCGTGGATGCCCTCCAGCATCTCCAGGACGGCCTGGTTGGCGCCGCCGTGCAGCGGGCCGAACAGCGCGTCCACGCCCGCCGACACCGAGGAGAACAGGTTGGCCTGGCTGGAGCCGACCAGCCGCACCGTGGAGGTGGAGCAGTTCTGCTCGTGGTCGGCGTGCAGGATGAACAGCATGTCCAGCACGCGGACGATCTCGGGGTCGATCTCGTACGGCTGGGTGGGCAGCCCGAAGGTCATCCGCAGGAAGTTCTCCACGTACCCGAGGGAGTTGTCGGGGTACAGCAGCGGCTGGCCGATCGAGGTCTTGTAGGCGTACGCGGCGATCGTCGGCAGCTTGGCGATGAGCCGGATGCTGGAGCGGTCGACCTGCTCGGCGTCGAAGGGGTCCAGGCTGTCCTGGTAGAAGGTCGACAGGGCGCTGACGGCCGAGGACAGCACCGCCATCGGGTGCGCGCGGCGCGGGAACGCCGAGAAGAACGCCTTGAACTTCTCGTCCAGCAGCGTGTGGTGGCGGACCCTGTCGTTGAACCGCCACAGCTCGTCGGAGGAGGGCAGTTCGCCGTAGATCAGCAGGTAGGCGACCTCGAGGAAGGAGGACTTCTCCGCCAGCTCCTCGATCGGGTACCCGCGGTAGCGCAGGATGCCGGCCTCACCGTCGATGTAGGTGATCGCCGACGTGGTGGACGCGGTGTTGGTGAAGCCCGGGTCGAGGGTGACGTGCCCCGTCTCTTTCAGCAGCTTGGCGATGCCGAGGCCCGATGGGCCCTCGCTCGCCTGAGTCACCTCGAGGGGCATCCGCCCGCCCGTGTGGTTGAGCTCGAAATCGGACATACTCGCTCGCTCCCAACTCCGTCCACGTCGCGTAGACGTTCCGGCCCTCATCGTATCCAGGCGATCATGTGGGTTGTTTCGGGCCTACCCGTTGACGACGGGCGCCATAGATGTTGCGCTGAGTGACATGTTCGACGACGAGTTCGATCACGACGCGGCCGGGCTGGTCGCCCGGGCGCGCGCGGAGGCCACGACCGCCTCGGCCGGGAACCGCTTCCTGGAACTGCTCGAAACAGGGCAGGTGCCGCAGGAGCGCCTACGCCGCTTGGCCGGGGAGGAATACCGGATCATCGGCAGCGACCGGCGCAGCTTCGCCCTTCTCGCCTCTCGTTACCCGGAGGCACCCGCCGGGGACATGTTCCTCACCCTCGCGCTCGGTGAAGGACAGGCGCTCGTGCTGCTCATGGACTTCGCGGCCGCCCTCGGAATGAGTGAGAAGGATCTCAGTGCCTACGAGCCCCGCCCGCAGGCCCAGACCTACCCCGCCTACCTGGCCCAGCGGGCGGCGTTCGGGCGGGCCGGCGAGGTGGCGCTGGCGATGCTGGCCAACCTCGAGGAGTGGGGCGCCTACTGCGGCCGCGCCGCCGAGGCCCTGCGCGTCCACTACGACATGGACGAGAAGGCGGTCGCCTTCTTCCGCTTCTTCGCCGAATCGCCGCCCGGGTTCGCCGCACAGGCCACGGAGGTCATCGCGGCGGCACTGGAGGCGGGGGACGACCCGCACGACCTCCTTCGCGCCGCACGGATGCTGCACGCCTACGAGACCGACTTCTGGGACTCGCTGGCCATCGGCATCTGACCGCCCGCGGCTCAGGTCCAGGGCAGGGCGCCGCGCGCCGGCCAGTAGCGCTCCGCCGGGACCGCCGCATCCGCCAGTTCCGCCAGGTCGGCGGCGTCCAGGCGGATCTTCGTCGCCTCCAGGTTGGCGGTCAGCTGCCGCTCGTCCACCGCGCCCACCAGCACCGTGCCGGCCCACGGCTGGGCCGCCACGGCGGCCAGGGCGACCGCGTCCGCACCCACGCCGTGCCGTGCGGCGACCCGTGCCACCTCCGCCGGAGGCCGTACGGCGAGGAGGCCGTTGGCCAGCGTCTCCTTGACCAGGACGTGAAGCCCGGCCTCACGCGCCTCGGCCAGCGCCTCTCCCGCCGACGGTTCCAGCACGTTCCACGTCGCCTGGACACTGGCGAAGAGCGGCCGCCCGCCGGCGGTCAACTCCAGGGCCCTGCGCACCGTGTCGGCCTGGCGCGGGCCGGTGGTGGAGAAACCCGCCCTGACCTCCTGCTCCGCGAGCGCGGCCTGCAGGGCCCGGTCCTCGAACAGCGGGCTGTCGGCGGTCAGCGAGTGCACCTGGTAGATCGCGAGGTGGCTTCCGAGCAGGGCGCGGCTCTCGGCGTACTGGGCCACATAGCGGGCGAGGGAATGCTCCTTGACCTCATGGACCTCGGCGTCCATGCGCCAGCCGCCGACGTAGGCGTAGCCCCACTTGCTGGACACGGTGACGTCCCGGTGCCCCCGCTCGGCCAGCCACCCCGCGAGGAAGTCTTCCGACAGGCCGTAGGAACGGGCGGCGTCCACCCACCGGACGCCCGCCGCGTAGGCCGCGTCGAGCACCCGCCAGGTCGCCGCGCGCATCGCGGCCACACTCCGCTCGGCCGGCAGCGCGCCGGCCCGGCCCACGGTGATGTACGCGGGCCGCCCCAGCGCGGCCAGCCCGAGCCCCAGTTCCGTCATGCCCTCACCCTGACGACGTTTTCCACAGAACGCGATTCCACTTTCGGGGCCGTGCGCCGCGGCCGATGCTGGCGAGGTCGTCACCGCCCGACCCGAAGGAGACAGCGACCATGAGCGAGGCCTACGGCGCCCGGCAGTTCGCCGCACATCTGGGGATCACCGCCTGGCAGCTCCGGCTGGCCAGGGAGAACGAGATGCTGCCGCCCCCCGACGTCGCGCCGGGGCGCTGGTCCCGCGAGCTCGCCGGCCGCTGCGCCGGGGAGGCCGAGAAGATCATCGCCGAGTTCGGGCCCCGGCCGCCGGTGGGCGCGGAGAAGGCGGCCGCCCGGCTGGCCGAGCGGGTCGGCCTGGACGTGGACAAGCCCGACATCGAGGTCCTGGTCGCCCGCGACGACCTCACGATGGCCGGCCGCTACCAGGGCAACCCCATCTACCTCCTGCGCGACCTCGACGCGCTGGCCCCCGAGACGGTCACCGAGGTCGTGGCCGCCCGCAAGGGGCCGCTGATGGAGAGCGTCAGCGCGCACGGCGCGGCACGCGCCCTCGGCTGGCCGAAGCCGCTGTTCGACCGGATCGCCGCCGAACGAGCCCTGGCCACCGACCGGCTCGGCCGCTACGCCCTCGGCGACATCCGCGCGCTGGCCGCCGACACCGGGCTCATGGAGCGCATCGGCGTCGAGCGGCACCGCGCCGTTGTCCGCAAGGCGCGCGACCGCGAGGAACGATGCGCGGAGGCCCTGCGCGCATGGCTGGCGGGCTGCACGGCCTATGTGGAGCAGAACTCCGGCGAACCGCCCGACATCGCGGTCGGCCGCCGGGCCCTCCGCGCCCTGGCCGCCGCGCGAGCCGAGGTGGAACTCTGCTCGACCGAGCCTCGGGCCGACCGGTGATCCCCGATGGCAGAGGACGGCACGGATCCTCCGCGCCTGGTGCGCGGGCACCGTGCCGCCTCGCTCAGGCTCTCCTGCGCCTGCCGGCCTTCTTGGGCCGGTGCCGGGCCAGGGCACTGTGCAGGCGATCGAGGGCCTCGGCCCCCGACAACACCGGCAGGCGCCCGGGCAGCCCGCCACCCAGGGGGGCCGGGGCCTGGACGCGCCCCTCGGCGTCGACCAGAACCGGCTCCCCGGGGCGGTCGCCCAGCAGGAGCACCGAGACGTCGTTCGGATGCCGCACGACCAACCGGGCGATCCGGTCCGCCATCTCGGCATCGGAATCCGCGGACAGCGTCTCCACGGAGGCAGACGTGCCCGCGGAAGCGGGTGTGCTCCCCGCCCCGGGCGCCTTCCCAGAGGCGGACGCGTCCGTGCAGGCAGGCACATTCCCCATGGCGTGCACGTCTGCAGGGAAGCAGGGGCCTCCTGAAGTGGGCGTTTCTCCGGAGGGACGCGCGTCCATGAAGGTGGGCACATTCTCCGTGGCGTGTACGTCTGCAGGGAGGGGAGCATCCTCCGAAGTAGGTGTTTCTTCGGAGAAGCGCTCGTCTGTGGAGGCGGGTGCGTTCTCCAAGGCATGCACGTTTTCGGGGAGGGGGACGCATCCCGAGGCGGGTGTCTCCCCGGAGGAGCGCGCGTCCGTGGAGGTGGGCGCACCTGTCGAGCTAGGCGTGTGCTGTGAGGGGCGCGCATCCGCGGAGGCGAGTACACCCTCGGAAACAGGTAGGTCTTCGAAGACGGATGCCTTTCGTGGAGCAGGCACACCTGTGGCGGTAGGTGCCTTGCCGGCGGTGGGCGTGTCCTGGGAAGCGGATGCGCGCCCAGAAGCGGGGGCGTCTGCCGTGGCGGCCTCATCTCCGGCGGCGGAGGCGTCCCTGGAGGGGATGGTCCGCCCTGGCTCTCCGGCGGGGCCGGAGGGCTGGACGGGTTCGGAGGGGCAGGCGGCGATCAGCAGGATGCGGCAGGTGCGGGCACCGCCGGTCCGGTGGCGCGCCGCCAGTTCGGTCTCGACGGAGGCGAGCGCCGCGTCGATGTTGCCGGGGATGAACAGGCCGCCGTCGACCTCGTCGAGCAGTTCGTCATCGGTCAGCTCGAACAATGCCATCGCGTCAGGACGGGCGATCACCACCAGGGCGCTGTCGCCGCACTCCTCCAGGGCCGCCAAGGCGAACGCGCGCGCCGCCGCGGCCGCTCCAGGGCCCGACAGGCCGAGGAGGGGGAGGACGAACGGGTCGAAGGCCGGCCGGTGAGCGAAGGGCGCGGCGCCGTTCTTCTCCTCGGCGGGCGGGGTGGAGGAGAGCGACGCCGCGCCGGCCACCGCGAAGATGCGGCGCCGGAAGGGATAGGCGGCGAGGATGGCCGCGGGAAGGAGGCCGAACAGCAACAGGGCCTGCAGGGAACGCGTCTGGTCGCTGACCCCCTCGGCCTTGGCGCGCCCGGCCATCGGGTCGCGGGACTGGGCGGCCTGCCCGGGCGATGCGGTCGTCGGCGGGACGACGGAAGGTGACGCCTTCGGCCCGGGGGACGCCGGTCGCGGCGATGGCCGCCTTCGCGGGTCCGTCCTCTTGCCGCCGTGCTCACCGTGGGAGCCGCGCCGGGCGCGGGGGGCGCGGCGCGCGCCCTGGTGCCGCCGGTCCGCCCGGGCGGGCGCGCCGTGCAGCGTCCGCCATGCCTCTTCGCACACGCGCGTCAGGTACCAGTCGTCCCAAGGGGCGGTCTTCCTGCAGGCGGCGGGCACGGAGCCGCGCGGTTCCGGCTGGGCCGGCGCGGCCTCCGCCATGTCGATCATGCCGAGCGACATGGCGCCGGCCATGGCCATGCAGCCCAGCGCTCCGCGCACACGGCGAAGGGCGCCGCCGACCGGGCCGGCGAGCCTGGGATAAGGGTTCATCAACGCCCCGGGGGGATCGCGGTGGTCACCGTCAGGGTGCCGATCCTAGCCATCATGGCTACGGAGCGTTGAACATTGGTCACAGTTGCGCCGGGTGCCGTGCCCACTCGTCCCGCTCTGGGGGAAACGCCGTATCCGCAAGCCGATCCCGGTGGGTTCTGACGAAAGCACGGGACAGCGTTGGCAACGGTGGGTAAAGTGCCCATCACGCGTTGTCGATAACGCGGGGTGACCGCCTGCCTGTGGCGGGACCGGGGCCGCCGGCGGTGAACCGCCCGCGCCCGGTGCCTTCCCGCGATCCCGGGCCGGGGCATACGACTTCAAGGAACGAGCGAGGTGGCCTGCATGTGCCGGCTTTTCGGGATGAGCACCGGGGGTCCCCGCGTGCGTGCGGCCTACTGGCTGCTGGACGCGCCGCAGAGCCTGCGGGCGCAGAGCCATCGGATGTCGCACGGGGCGGGCCTCGGCTGGTTCTCGCTCGGTGGTGAGCCGGTCCGCGACCGGGCGCCGCTGGCGGCCTTCCAGAGCCCCGACTTCTCGCTGCACGCCCGCAACGTGGTGTCGCACACCTTCGTCGCGCACGTGCGGGACGCCTCGGTCGGCGGCCTGACGGTGCATAATTGCCATCCGTTCGTCATGAACGACCGGCTCTTCGCGCACAACGGGGTCGTCAAGGGGCTGGAGAGCGTGCGCTCCTGGCTGACCGACGTCGACCGGGCCCACGTGGCGGGGGAGACCGACTCCGAGCTGGTGTTCGCCTACGTGACCGCCGAGATCCGGCGGGCCGGCGACACCACGCGGGGCATCATCGAGGCGGTGGGCCGCATCGGGCGGGAACTGCCGCTGTTCGCCCTCAACCTGCTCATCGCCGAGGCCGGACGGCTCTGGGCGCTGCGCTACCCCGAGTCCAACGAGCTGTGGGTGCTCTCGCCCCGCCGCGGCGGGGTCAGCGGGCCGGGGCAGGCCAGGGGCGCCGGCGGCCCGGTCCCCGCGGTGGTGGTCGCCAGCGAGCCGATGGACGGCGATCCCGGCTGGCGGCTCCTGGAGCCCGGCGAACTGCTGGTCGTGCACGGCCTGGAGGAGACCTCGCTCTTCCCCTTCGACCCGCCGCGCTTCCCGCTGCGCCGCTCCGACCTGTCCGCACGTGAAGCGGCCTCACAGGAAACGGCCGTGGAGCCGCTTCCCGAGGCCGTCGCGCTGACCCCTGCAGCATCGGAGCCGTCTGTCCAGTGTTGACACGCCGTAGACCATGAAAAAGACCGACTTCGGCCGATCTTGTGTCGTTTCTCGTGGTAGTGCGGGGGTATTTGCGGGCAATGTGTACGTTGGGTAGATCAACAGCGCTGTGAGCTGCGGCATCGCCGCAGCCCGGCCGACCTCAGGAGGTACACGTGAGCCGCACACTGGCGAGGGGCACCCGGGTGACCGGGGCCGAACGCACCCGGCTGGCCGCGGAGCTCGCACCGCGGTACGCCTCGGGCGAGAGCATCCGGGACCTGGCCGCCGAGACCGGGCGCTCCTACGGCTTCATCTACAACGTGCTGAAGGAGGCGGGGGTCCCGCTGCGCGGCCGCGGCGGCAACACGCGCCGGAAGAAGGACTGAGGGCGTCCCCCTCGCCCCCCGGGGGGACCCTAGGACGGCCCGGCGACCGCCGATCGGCCGTCCAGGCTGGCGAGGTCGGCAGCAGCCCGCCCGGCCGCCCAGCCTTCGCCATTGGAGACCGCCCTGGCCCGGCCCTTGACCAGATTCGGGAACAACGAGTCCACGGCCCGGCTCACGGCCTCGTCGCGCCGCGCCAGCACGGGAAGCAGATCCTTCCCGCCGGCCCCGGCGACGGCGGCTCCCGCGGCCTCCCGCAACCGCTCCCCGACGCGCGCCGCGTAGGCGTTCAGGAACGCGTACCGGAACGACCTGGTCCGCGAGCGCCCGACGGCGTCGCGCCGTGATCCCGCACGCAGCATCGCGGCCATGGCCTGGACGAGCAGCGAGGTGAACAGCATCTCCACCGCGGCCAGATCGGCGGGGAACCCGAGGACGGTGACCAGCCCCAGCTCCCGGTGCCACACGGCCCGGCACCGGTTCGCCTCGGCCACCACCGTCAACAGGACGGCCTTCGGGGCCTCATAGGGGCTGTCCACGGCCAGCCGGCGACCCGATGGAGCGTCGCCGGCGCCCGACCGCGCCGCGAGCAGCGCCCGGTCGATGCTGTGCCGGGACATCAGCTCCTGCGCTCGCGCGCTGAGCGCCTCGGCCTCCTCGGGGAACTCGGTCGACTCCGCCTTGGCCAGCAGTGCCCTGACCTTGCCGAGCATCCGCTGGTCGACGTCGCCGCCGCCAGCGGCCGGCGCCGCGACACCTGGCGGCGGCCCGATCGGGGCCAGCCGGGGGAGCGGCCCGAGCAGGCGCAGCAGATCCACCGCGCAGGCGAGCAGCGCGGTTCGGCCGGAACCACCCCAGGCCCGCGGCTGGTCGCCGTTCCGCCGCGTCCCGACGCCAAGGGCGGCGAGCTGCTCATGCCAGCGGACGTCGAGGGTCGCGTAGGCACGGATCTCGTCGGCGATCGCTTCCAGGAGCAGACGACGGTGCCGCGCGCCGTGCCGGCGGGTGGCGTAGGCGACCAGGTCGGCAGGTTGCCAGCCGCGCTCCCACGCCGCCGTGACCGCCGCCCGCAGCCGGCCCATCGCGACGCGGTCGGCGCCTTCGGGCCATGAGGTCACCAGGCCGGGGGAGCGCAGCTCCGCGTCGATCAGATCGCCGGCCGATCCCTGCTGCACCCGTGCCTCCCCATGGCGGTCACCCTCGTCCTCGGCGCGACCGCCTCCACGGTGACCGCGACCATCCCGGACGTTCCCAGCGTGCATGTTCCCACCGAGGACGCCCGTGCGTGCCCGTCTTCTCGCGCCGGGCGTCACCGCGCACATCCTTGCCATGGATGCCCCATCGTGCCCGGCCTCACCGCAGATGCCGCCACGTGTCCGGTCTCTCCTGGCACGGCTTCACCGCAGATGCACTTGGCGTGGCCGTCGCCACCGCAAGTGCTTCGCTGCGGGTGATCTCGTCATCATGATCGTCTGCGGCGGGATGTCGCGCCGCAGACGATCACACCGTGGGAGTTCTCATCGCAGGTGGCTCCTCGTAGCGTTCCTCGGCGGTCGTTCGCGCTTGGACATGCACCCCAGCGCGCTTGCCGCGTGTGTGCGCCAAGCGCTCTGGCTGCTGCGTTCCTGCCACGGCTGGGCTTGTCGCAGGCGCTCCAGCAGGGGTGCTTCCGCCGCGGGTGTTCGTGCCAGGGGGGCAGTCGCCGGGGATGTTCTCGCCGCGGTGGGTCGCGGATGCGCCCGTCAGGGGCGGGTCAGGCCCGGACTTCGCCGCGTAGTTCGGCGTTCACCACGCTGCGGTACGCGCGGGTGGTGTCGGGCACGTAGGTGAGCCGGGCGAGCGCCCGGCCGCCCTCGTCGCGGATCTCGAAGTGGTAGCCGCCGCCCGGGGACTCGATGTGCGCGGACGCCTGGTCGTGCCGCAGCCGGCACATCGTGTCGACCTTCTCCAGCGCGATCTTCAGGCTGCCGGCGTCACTGATCAGCCTGGCGGGGTCGCTCGTCTCCCAGATCTCGAACATGGTCCGTGTCCTGTCGGCGGTCGGCGGATTTCTCGGCTTCGCGGGCGTCTGAGACAGCTTGCGCTGATTTGGTGGATCTTTCAATCGCTTCAGGTCTCGGATGGATCACCATTCGGAGCCGATCACGCGCGCGCAGTCATGGCCTCAGATCCGCACGGCGAACTCGGCGGCGTCCGGCTCGGCGAAGCGCAGCAGCGCCTCGCCCTCGGCGGTCAGCCCGGCCACCGCCGCGTCCGGGAGCTCCTCGAACGGGTGCAGCCGGAGCGTGGCGACCTTGCGCTTGCGCTCGGTCTCCCAGGTGCCGGCGGCGAACCCGTCCCACAGGAAGGTCGCGCGGACCCGCAGGTTCCTGGTGGTCAGCCCGGGCCGGTGCGCGTCGGAGATGACGCGCCTACGGTCGGCGTGCGCGAGGACGAGGTTGTCGAACTCGGGCAGGAACCGCGGCGGAGCCGGGACGTCGCCGCCCGGACGCGGCGCGTCCGGCAGGTCGAACAGCTCCCGGCCCTTCTCGTCGGCGAAGACCGCGAGTTCGGGTCGCAGCCGCTCCAGCGCCTCGGCCGCCGGAAGCCCCGACCACGCCTGCGCGTCGGCGGCCGTCGCCGGGCCGAACGCGGCGAGGTAGCGCAGCACCAGCGCGTCCACATGGCTCTCGGGGTCCGGGGCCGAGCCGAGCCAGCCGTCGGCCAGGGCGAACTCGGCCGTGCGCGGGAAACCCCAGCGGTCCTGCGTGGGGACCATCACCAGCGGGGTGCACATCCGCACCACGAAGCCGAGCGCGCGCTCGTTGACCTCGGGGAACGCCTCCTGGAGCAGGGCGCGCAGCTCGTTGAAGGTGCGCGGCTTCTCCAGCAGAAGGTCGCGGGCGACGGTCAGCACCCGGTCCCGTTCCAGCCCCTTCGCGCGGTCGCCGAGGGCTTTCAGGCCAGAGTCCAGTACCGGCTGGAGCGCGCTGCGGAGGGCCGTGTAGTCCTCCGCCGTCACCAGGTGCAGTGTGCCGCGCATCATCGTCGCCCGGACGAGCGTCCGGTCGTGCAGCGCGGCGTGCAGGTCAGGGACCGCGAAGTCCGCCAGCCGCGTCCACAGGCCGAGGAAGGGCGGCTTCGGCTCCTGCGCCTGCAGCCCGGCGAGGCGCCGCACGGCGTCGGTGACGGGGACGGCCTCGCGAGCCAGCAGCATCTGGCGCGCCAGCGTCGCCCGGTTGAGGTCGCGAAGGGAGAGGACGTCCGTCATGTGCGCTGTCTGCTTTCCGGATCGGTGGCTAGCGGGGATTGTGCCAGCACGGCCCGCTCTCCGGCGGTCTCGGCCACGATCTCCCGGACCAGGCGGCGCAGCCAGGCGTGCGCGGCGTCGGCGTCGTAGCGGGCGTGCCAGGCGAGCGCGTAGCGCAGCGGCGGCAGTTCCAGCGGGACGGGGAGGGCGATCAGCCCGAGCCGCTCGATCAGCCCGCGGTGCATCCGCCCGGCGGCGAACGCCACCAGATCGGTCTCCATGGCGATCAGCAGGGACGCGGTGACGGTCGGCGCCGACCCGATCGTCCGCCGGGACAGGCCGAGGCCGGCCAGCAGTTCGTCCACCGGCCCGGTGAGCCGGCCGCGCCGGGAGAAGACGAGCTGGGAGGACGCGGCCCAGTCCGAAAGCGTCGCCCGCCCCTCGGCGAGCGGGTGGCCGGGCCGCACCACCGTCACCATCCGGTCCTCCGGCAGCGGCTCGATCCGCGTCTCGGGGGACCGCCGGTCGATCACCCCGAGTTCCAGGTCGACGGTGTCGCGGCGCAGCCGGTGATCGTCCAGGGGCCCCTCGCCGAGGAAGCGCAGGGTGACGCCGGGCGCCTCGCGGGACACCCACTCCAGCAGCCGCCCGCCGATCGTCGCGACGGTGCCCTCCTCTGCCTGCAGGGTGAACGAACCGGTCAGCGAGGCCGGATCGAGCTCCTCGGCCGACGCGAACAGGCCGTGCGCGCGCTGGACGAGCTCGTGCACCTCGGCGCGGATCGCCAGCGCGCGCGGCGTCGGCGCCATGGCCCGGCCCGAGCGCACCAGGACCGGATCGCCGAGGGCTTTGCGGATCCGGCCGAGAGTGCGGCTCATCGCCGGGCCGGACAGGTGCAGCCGGTCGGCGGCGCCGGTGACGCTGCCCTCTTCCAGCAGCGCGTCCAGCGCGACCAGCAGGTTCAGGTCCAGTTTGGATTGCATGGAACGCATTCCTCAGCTGCAAAAGATGCATTTGAAAGCAAGTCATGGCCAGCCTACGTTGAGGGCACGGAGGCGGCGCGCGCGGCCCGGATCCCCCCTCCGCCTTCCTGAAGCCCAGTGGAACGAGGTCGAACCCTCATGACGCTCAACGCTGTCCGTGAACCCGCGACGCCCCGCCCGGGCCCGGCGCCGCGACGCACGATGACGCCGCTGATGTCGGCGTGCGTCGTGCTCGTCGTGGCGATGGTCGCCGCGACCAACCTGGCCGTCCCCAAGCTCGCGGCCGGGAACCTGCACCCCTCGGCGACCGGGCTCCTGTGGATCGTGGACGCCTATGTGCTGACGTTCGGGTGCCTGCTGATCCCCGCGGGCGCCCTCGGCGACCGGTACGGCCGCAAGGGCGTGCTGCTGACGGGCCTGCTGACCTTCGCGGGCGGCTGCCTGCTGTCGGCGGCCGCCCCCGCCGTCCCGGTCATGCTCGCCGGCCGGCTGGTCACCGGCGCCGCCGCCGCGATGATCATGCCGGCCACGCTGTCGCTGCTGCTCCAGGTGACCGAGCCCGCGCGCCGTCCGCAGGCCATCGCCGTCTGGACGGCCGCCACCGGCGTCGCCGGCGCGGTCGGCAACGTCGCCGGGGGCGTGATCCTGCAGTGGCTGCCCTGGCAGGGGCTGTTCCTGACGGGCGCGCCCGCCGCGCTGCTGCTCGCCGCCCTGGTGGCGCGCCTGGCCCCGCGCGGCGAACGCCACGACGCCGCCCTGGACCTGGTCGGCGCGCTCCTGCTCACCCTCGCCCTGTTCGCGCTGCTGTTCGGCATCATCGAGGGGCCGGAGCGGGGCTGGGGCTCGATCCCGGTGCTCGGCGGATTCGCCGGGGCCGCGCTGTTGCTCGCCGCGTTCACCTGGCACGCGCTGCGCGCCGCGCATCCGCTGCTGGACCCGCGGATCTTCGCCGGCGCCCGGCTGCGCGGCGGGGTGCTCGGCGTAACGGCGGCGTTCTTCGGGCTGTTCGCCCTGTTCTTCGTCAACGCCCAGTACCTGCAGTACGCCAAAGGCTGCTCGCCGCTGGTCACCGGGATCGCCATCCTGCCGCTGGTCACCGGGATGGTCCTGGTGTCCAGGAGAAGCGTCGCGCCGGCCCGCCGGTTCGGTGAACGGGCGGTGCTCGCGCCCGGCCTGCTGCTGATCGCCGGTGGCCTCGGCCTGCTCTCCACCGCGGACGCCGGCACGCCCTATCCCCTTTACGCGCTCTTCCTGGTGATCGTGTCGGTGGGCATGGGGCTGTGCGTGCCGACGCTGTCGATCGGGGTGATGGGCGCGCTGCCGCCCGGCCGGGCGGGCCTCGGGTCCGGGCTGAACGGCGCGGCCCGCGAGATCGGCAGCGCCCTCGGCGTGGCGACGCTCGGCACCGTCCTCGGCGCCCGGCTGACCGCCGGGCTGCCGCCCGCCCTCGCCGGGCGCGCGCACTCGGTGGGCGGGGCGCTGGCGGCCGCGGGCGGGGACGCCGCGGCCCGGGCGCAGGTCGTCCGCGCCTTCACCGACGCGATGACGGTCGGTTACCGGGTGGTCGCGCTGATCGTGCTGGTCCTGGCGGCCGGTGCCCTGTCCGGTTTCGGGCCGAAAAACACCGAATAGCGGTGGAACGGGCGATGTGCGGGCCGATGCCGGTGGATCTTTCTTCGAAATGCACGTGCATCGGCTCTTGCACCTGCACGACATCTTTAGCAGGATTGCCGGGACCCCCGCACCTTCCCCGCACGTGAACTCCCCGGAGATCGCGATGACCGCACACCTGAGCGACAGCGACCGACAGGCGCTGCGCCTCGCCCACGACCTCCGCGAAGAACTGCGGCGCGCGCTGCCGCAGCAGGCGGCGGCTCCCTCCGTCTCGCCCTTCGTCGACCCTGCCGGACGGCCCGCCGTCCTCATGCGCATGGACGCCGAGACCGCGCAGGCCCTCATGGCCGTGCTCGGCGGGCACCGCGCCGCGCCGGCAGCCCCGGCTCCGGGGCCGGCGGGCGGCATGATGCCGCCCCCGCCGCGGCCCCCGGTTCCGGGTGGCGGTCCTTACGACTCCGGCCCCCATGTGACGGCCATGCCGCCTATGCCGCATGTCACAGGACCGGTCGGCCACACCGGCCCGCAGTCACTGATCCCCGCTCCGTTCCCCGGGCGCTGACGCCGGAAAGCCCTTTCCTGTAAGGGCTTTCCGGCCTTCGCCGTGCCCTCGCGCCCCCCGCTGACCTGCTGATCGCCGCCGCGTGGACCTTCGTCGTCCACGCGGCTTTGCCATGTCCGGCCCTTGTCCGGCGCCTTGGGTAAAGCCCCGTAACCCTTATGAGATAGGGGTTTCGGGGCCTTCCGCTAAAAAGATCTACCTTTCAAAAGGTAAAGAACGCCGGGATTTGGCATTGTCATGGTAAAAGCGCATACACTCGGCGTCAGGTCCTGGTCAAAGAACCATTGACCGGCCTCCTGTAGAGCCGTCGTGTCCCGCCCGCCAGGCGGGGCCACCTCTCCGCCGAACGCGGCCGACCATGCATCGGCCGCCCCGGGTCGGGCCCTTGAGCCCCCGGTCGGCGTTCATCCCGCTCTGACGCGTTCACGCCATCGGGCGTGCGATCGCCCCTGCGATCCCCGCCCCCCGGACGTGAACGCGATCCGCCCTGCCTAGTGGGCAACCTCCGCGCGGGTTCTGTCACGACGGCCATTCCGAGCGCCCATGCCTCGGAGCCTTTCCGCGGTGCCCGGAGACCTCCGGCTCGGAACGGCAGCCCCTGTTCCCCGAACGAAGGATTTACATGCACAAGCGCGCGATGAACGTCATGCTGACCGCGGCCTCCGGCACCGCCCTGGCCGGGATCATGGTGGCCGGTGTGGCGGCCGCCTCCAGCGAGGACGCTCCCAAGCGCAACATGCCCTCCTACCAGCCCGCTGCGGCCGCCAAGAAGGACGCGGCCCACAAGAAGGCCAAGAAGGCCCCGGCCAAGAAGGCCGCGCTGCTGGCGGGCAAGACCACCGCGTCCTACTTCTGGGACGACGGCTCCGGCGTCAACGGCGACACCGGCGCCCCCGCCGGCGGCAAGCCGATGCAGAAGGGGCTCTTCGCCAGCCCCAGCTGGCCGATGCACACCAAGGTGCGGGTCACCTACAACGGCCGCAGCGTCACCGGCTTCGTCGGCGACCGCGGCCCGGGCGAGCCGTCGCACCGCGGTGTGATGCTGGACCTGGACACCTACACCTTCCGTTACCTGCTCGACGGCAAGAAGCCGGCCAGCAAGTACAACGCCGGGGGCGGCGAGGGCCACCTCCAGGGCGTGAAGTGGGAGGTCCTCCAGTGGGGCTCGGGCGCCGGCAAGCGCGGCAACCCCGCCCCCTTCTAAAGATGACCTTCTGAGTTCGACCCCGTGAAGAGGGGCGTTCCGGCAGCGGCCGGAACGCCCCTCTTCGCGTTCTCCGCCGGGCGCCGCTCAGTTTCCGTACTGCGCGGTCTCGGGCTTCTCGATCAGCAGGACGTGCGCGGTCCGCTCGGCCACCGGCCGGTGCCGGACGCCGCGCGGCACGACGAACAGTTCGCCCGCCTCCAGCGTGACGTCGTCCAGGCCCTCCAGTTCGATGCGGACCGAGCCGTCCCAGCACAGGAACAGCTCGTCCTCGTCGTGGTGGTGCCAGGGGAACTCGCCCTCCAGGCGGGCGGCGCGGACGACGGTGTCGTTCGGGAACGCCAGGTCACGGGGCTGCCAGGGGCCGGGCAGCGCGGCGATGGTCTCGGTGACCGACACCTTGCCGGTCGCGTTGCGGGTCGTCATGCGGTCGATCTTGCTCCGGGCCCGGAGCCGGGCACAGAGCCAATCGGGCAGAATTGGTCCGCATATGGAGCCAATCGAACTGGCCGAGCGGATCGGCCGCTGGTCGTCCGGGCGCGGCCCGCTGTACGTGCTGCTCGCCGCCCGGCTGCGCCGCATGATCGACGACGGTGAGCTGCCGCCCGGCCTGCGGCTGCCGCCCGACCGGGCGCTCGCCGCCGCGCTCGCGGTCGGCCGGGGTACCGTCGTGGCCGCCTACGCCCTGCTGGGCGACGAGGGGCGGATCGTCCGCCGCCAGGGCAGCGGCACCCGCGTCGCCGGGACGGCCGCCGCCGGGCCGGGCGTCACCGGCGCGCCGGTGTTCCTGCACCTGATGGAGCCGATCGACGATGTGATCATGCTCGCCTGCGCGGCCCCCGGCGCCCCGCCGCCCGAGCTCGCCGCGGCCTACGCGCGCGTGGCGCCGGCGCTCGCCGGGATCAGCGGCGACATCGGCTACCACCCGGCCGGCCACCCCGCGCTGCGCCGCGCGGTCGCCGACCGCTACACCCGGCGCGGCGCGCCGACCGATCCGGACCAGATCGTCGTCACCAACGGCGGGCAGCAGGCGCTGTCGCTGCTGGCCCGCGCGTTCGTCCGGCCGGGGGAGCGGGTGCTGGTGGAGGCGCCGACCTATCCGGGCGCGCTGGAGGCGTTCCACGAGGAGTCGGCCAAGCTGGTCGGGCTGCCGCGCGGGCTGGAGGGGTTCGCGGCCGCGGTCCGCGAGCACCGGCCCGTGCTGGCCTACGCGGTGCCCTCCTTCCACAACCCGACCGGTGCCGTCATGCCGCCGCTCGCCCGGCGGCGCCTCGCCGAGACGGCCGCCGCGGCCGGGGTGCCGCTGATCGACGACGAGGTCCTGGCCGACCTCGGCTTCCCCGGCGAGGACGTCCCGCCGCCGCTGGCCCGCTACAGCGACCGGGTCGTCTCGGTCGGCTCGCTCAGCAAGCTGGCCTGGGGCGGCCTGCGGATCGGCTGGGTGCGCGCGCCGCTCCCGCTCGCCGCGCGGCTGGCCCGGCTGCGCGTCGTCCACGACCTCGGCGGCGACGTGCCCGCCCAGCTCGCCGCGGCCGAACTGGTGCCCCAGGTGGACGGCCTGCGCCGGCGGCTGGGGGAGCGGCGGGCCTGCCACGACCATCTGCGCGCCGAACTGGCCCGGCACCTGCCGGACTGGGAGGCGCCGCCGGTCCGCGGCGGGAACACCCTGTGGGTGCGGCTGCCGCACGGCGACGGCGCCTCGTTCGCGCAGGCGGCCCTGCGGCACGGCGTCGCCGTCATCGCCGGCGGCGGCCTGGACGTGACCGGCGGCAGCACCGACCGGCTGCGCCTGCACTTCCTCGCGCCGCCCGAACGGCTCACCGAGGCCGTCCGCCGCCTGGCCGAGGCGTGGCGGGCCTACGACCGGCCCGCCCGCCCCGTCGCCGCGCGCCCGCCCATGGCCGTCTGACCTGCGGGTTCGCGCGCCGTTGTGAACCGGATGACAATCGGTGTGCGTAAGTGCTCGCTTGAACGCATTGCCCGCTCCGAGGGCTTGCGCCCATCGTCGGTTCCCCGCGGCGGTGAGGTGGAGGTGGCCGGATGGCCGGTAGCGAGGCCCACGACTTCGATGTGATCGTGGTCGGTTCGGGATTCGGCGGAAGCGTCTCGGCGCTCCGCCTGGCGGAGAAGGGGTACCGGGTCGCGGTACTGGAGGCCGGGCGGCGGTTCACCGAGGAGACCCTGCCGAAGACCTCGTGGCGGTTGCGCAAGTACGTCTGGGCGCCGCGCCTCGGCCTGCGCGGCATCCAGCGGATCCACCTGGTACGCGGCAAGGCGGGCGTGCTGGTGCTCGCGGGCGCGGGCGTCGGCGGCGGGTCCCTCGTCTACGCCAACACCCTGTACGTGCCACCGCGCCCGTTCTTCACCGACCGGCAGTGGGGCCACATCACCGACTGGCAGGACGAGCTGGCCCCGTTCTACGCCCAGGCCAAGCGGATGCTCGGCGTCACCGTCAACCCGCTGGTCACCCCGGCCGACGAGGCGATGAAGAAGGTCGCCGACCGGATGGGCGTCGGCGACACCTACCACGCCACCCCGGTCGGGGTCTTCTTCGGCGACGGCTCGCGCGGCACCGACACCGAGGACCCGTTCTTCGGCGGCGCCGGGCCGCGGCGCACGACGTGCACCGCCTGCGGCTCCTGCATGATCGGCTGCAAGGTCGGCGCGAAGAACACCCTCACCAAGAACTACCTCTACCTGGCCGAGCAGGCCGGGGTGCAGGTGATCCCCGACACCACCGTCACCGGGCTCACGCCCCGCGCGGACGGCGGCTACGACGTCGACACCGTCCGCCCCGGGGCCTGGCTGCGCCGCCGCCGGCGCCGGTTCAGCGCCGGGCAGGTCGTGCTGGCCGCCGGGACCTACGGCACCCAGCAGCTGCTGCACGACATGCGCGAATCGGGCCGCCTGGACCGGCTCTCGCCGCGTCTCGGCGAGCTGACCCGCACCAACTCCGAGGCGCTGCTCGGCGTGGAGCGGATGACCGGCTGGCACCGCAAGGGCGACGTGGACCACAGCACCGGCCTCGCCATCACCTCCTCCTTCCACCCCGACGAGAAGACCCACATCGAGCCGACCCGCTACGGCGCCGGCAACAACACGATGGGCATGATCCGCACCCTGCTCATCGACGGCGGCGGCGCGCCCCGGTGGGCCAAGTTCCTGGTGGAGTCGGCCAAGCACCCCACGATCATCCTGCGCGGGCTGTCGCTGCGCGACTGGGCCAAGCGCACCGTCATCGCGCTGGTCATGCAGACCGCCGACAACTCCATCACGGTGCGCCGCAAGCGCGGCCTGTTCGGCAAGCGGCTGACCGCCGCGCCGGGCGAGGGCGAGCCGAACCCGACCTGGATCCCGGTCGCGCACGACGCGGTGCGGATGCTCGCCGAGGAGCTGGACGCCACGCCCGGCGGCACCTGGTTCGACCTGTTCGACATCCCGACCACCGCGCACTTCCTCGGCGGCTGCGTGATCGGCGACTCCCCGCGGACCGGCGTCATCGACCCCTACCACCGCGTGTACGGGCACCCCGGCCTGCACATCGTGGACGGCTCGGCGGTCACCGCCAACCTCGGCGTCAACCCGTCGCTGACCATCACCGCGCAGGCCGAGCGCGCCATGTCGTTCTGGCCGAACCTCGGCGAGCCGGACGCCCGGCCCGCGCTCGGCGAGGCCTACCAGCGGCTGCAGCCGGTCGCGCCGAAGGCCCCGGCCGTCCCGGCGAACGCCCCGGCGGCGCTGCGGCTGCTGCCGTAGCCGGTCAGCCGTCGAGGCTGCCGCGGCCCTCGCCCGCCGCCTGCCAGGTCAGGGTGAGGGCGCCGCAGCCGCCGCAGGCGGCCTGGGCGTCGCGCAGCAGGGCCGGCCGGTCCAGGCGCGGCCGGCCCTCATCGATCTCCAGGACGTACGGCCCGTCCTGCAGGTAGCCGGCGGCCTGCCACGCCTGGCTGGTCTGCGCCCTGACGTAGGCGCGCGCCTGCGCGGCGCCGCGGAAGGTGAGGAAGAGCGCCTGCGGCTCGTCGTCGGGCGCGGCCGCACCCTCGTCCTGGAGGCAGTGGTAGCGGCGGACCGAGCGGGCCCCGGCCAGGGACGGGTCGCCGAGCGGGCCGCGGCCGTTCAGCCAGGTGCCGTGATCGCATCCGGCGTCCGGCCCGATCCGCCGCGCGGTGAGCGTCCCGGCGAGCGGGTAGGCCAGCGGGCGCCGCGCCTGTGCGGGGTCGTGGTGCGCGGCCGCCGGGCGCCGGCCGGACGCGCCGGCCTCCACCCCGAAGCCGGACAGGGCGAGCAGCAGCGCCGCGCCCGCGGCCACGCACGCCTGCGCCGCCCTGCGAAGCCGTACCGCCCTGCCGTCCATCACTGCCCTTCCACGCACCCGCGGCGCGACGTCCTTAGATGATGGCGTCACGGGTGCCCCGGCACATCCGGGAAATCCCGTAGAGATGCGGGACGGGGCAGGGTCAGGCGGCGATGAAGGCGAGGGCGCGCTGGAACAGGCCGAGGGTGATGGTGTGCAGCAGGTCGCCGGTCTCCTTCGGCGCCTTGCCCGCGCAGGCGCGGGCGTGCGTGCCCTCCAGCACGATGCCGAGCTTGAAACAGGCGAGCACCGCGTACCAGTCGATCGCCGACAGGTCGCGGCCCGCGACGGCCTCGGGCCGCTCGGCGTAGGCGCGGACGAGGTCGCCGGCGGGCGGCAGGTTCCCGGCGGTGCCGAGCGGCCCGGCGAGCATCGAGCTCTCGGCGTCCTCGCCCGGCCAGGTGGCCAGCAGCCAGCCGAGGTCGAGCAGGGGGTCGCCGATCGTGCACATCTCCCAGTCGACGATCGCGGCGACCTGCGGGCCGTCGAAGGAGTACATCAGGTTGGCCAGGTGGTAGTCGCCGTGCATGACGCCGGGCCGCCAGGTCGCCGGGCGGTTGTCCTCCAGCCAGCCCGCGACCTTGTCCAGGCCCGGGATATCGGGGCCGGGGTAGCCCTCCAGGGCGTTGTAGGACTCCAGTTCGGACGTCCAGCGGCCGACCTGCCGCTCCAGGAACCCCTCGGGCTTGCCGAAGTCGGCCAGCCCGGCGGCCTCGTGGTCGACCGCGCCGAGCGCCGACAGCGCGGTGGCGGCGTGCAGGCCCATCGAGCGGCGCAGCACCGGGTCGGAGGCGTGCGGCTCGGGCAGGGTGACCGTGGCGTTGAAGCCGTTGATGGGGGTCATCAGGTAGAACACCGCGCCGTGCATGACCTCCTCGTCGGGGCAGGCGGCGATGATCCGCGGCGCGGGCACGTCGGTGCCGTCCAGCGCGGCGAGCACCCGGGCCTCGCGGCGCAGCACGTCGTTGGTGCGGGTGCGCAGGTGCCGCGGGCCGCGCCGCAGCACGTAGTCGACGCCGCCGCGGCGGAAGCGGACCAGCACGTTCTGGGTGCCGCCGGCGAGCGGCGCGACGTCCTCGAACGGGCCACCGGGCAGGCCCTCCCGGTCCATCCACGCGGTGAGCGCGTCGAAGTCCACGAGCGCCGGGTCGATCGATGCGGGCTGCGGCACGGCGGGTCCCCCCTCAGATACAGGTCTGTTCCGGACAGTAACAGTGCGGTGGCCGCGTCAAATACTCAGGTGGGGGAACCTGCCCGGGAAGCCGCCACGGGCGGCAGGCGCGAGGGGACCGGCCGCCGTGGAACGCCCGATAATCGGAGGAAACGCGACGATCACCGGTGCTACCGTGCGAGAGCCGGCCGCGGGACTTCGGCGCGACTTCCGGAACCCGCCTGTAATGCGATGATTCGCCGTTCGCGTTCACCTCTCCCCGGCCGGCACCTTACTTCCCTCCGACCGCTGGACCGAGATGACCGAGACGTTCGCGGACCTCATCGCCTGCGAGGACGTGCTGATGTTCGTCAACGCCGCGATCACCAGCACGGGCCAGCGCGAGTTCCACCACTACTACGGCGACCAGCGCCTGTCCCTGGAGTTCCTGCACGAGTACATGCGGGAGAACTACCGGGAGCTGTACGCGGCGGCGCTCGCGCTGAACATCAACGACCACAACGCGGCTATGATCATCAGCGGGCTGCTGCGGCACGCCGCCGACGTCCCGCTGCACCGCCGCCGCGCCGAGGGCGCGCTGATCGCCCGCCGTCTGGAGCTGCTCCCGCAGCACCGGGTGTACCGGCTGTTCCGCGACCTGCGCCGCGCCAAGGTCAACAACCGGCGCACCCGCGCGATCATGCGCCAGTGGCACGCCGCGCGCCGCGACCAGGCGTTCGACGCCGTCAAGTACCGCAGCGCGGTGAAGGCCGCCGTGCGGCACGCCCACATCCCCCTCGACGACGAGCTCGGCGACTTCCTGTTCCGCCCGATGAGCCGGAAGGACTTCGAGACCCCGATCTTCGAGACGTGGCGGCGCGCCCACTACGAGCATGCCTCGATCTACGAGCTGCCCTACACCGTCGCCGAGGGCTTCGCCGCCAAGCACGGCGTCCCCCGCGAGGTGTTCCTGGAGCGCATCGAGCCGCGGATGACCCGGCTGGAGCGGCTGCGCCTCCAGGAGAGCGCCCGCGTGATGAAGAAGGTCACCTCGGTCAACGAGCGCGCCGACCTCGCCGGGGCCGGGCTGACCCGGCTCGCCTCCTACGTCCTCGGCCTGTCCCTGGACGACCGCGCCGCGCGCCGCGCCGAGCTGACCGGCGCGCTGCGCACCGCCGCGCTCCGGCTGGCGGGCGCGTCGGCGGGCCGGTGGGGGAAGGTCACCGCCGTCCTGGACGACAGCCACTCCAGCTACGGGTCCGGGCAGAAGCGCCGCCGCCCCCTGGCGGTCGCGCTCGCTTCCAGCTACCTGCTGGAGGCGCTCGCCGCGCCCGGCGGCTACACCCCGCTGTGGGTCTCCGGCCGCGCCGACGAGCTGCTGCTGTACCCCTACGGGCCGACGCCGCTCGGCGAGCGCGTGCTGGACGCGCTGGACACCGCCCCCGACCGCCTGATCATCATCTCGGACGGCTGGGACAACGCCCCGCGCGGCCTCGCCGCGGACGTGCTGCGCCTCTGGCGGACCCGCCTGGATCCCGGCCGCACCGTGGCGATCACCCATCTGAACCCGGTCTACGACGCCGACGACTTCGACGTGCGGCGCCTCGCGCCGACCGTGCCGACCGCCGGCATCCGCGACGCCGAGGACCTCACCGCCCTGGTCGAGCTGGCCCGCTTCGCCGAGGGCCGGGTCGGCCTGTCCGAGCTGCGCGCCCATCTGGACGAGCAGACCGCCCGCTTCCTGGAGGCCCCGCGATGACGCCGTTCCGGCTGGACGGGCTGACCACCGGTCCCGCGCAGACCTGGGGCTCGGTCCGCCTGGTCCCGCTGCTGCGCGACGAGCCGGTCCCGGGCCTGCGGCTGCACCGCAAGGTCTACGACGCCGACTACACGATCGTGGACATCGGCGACGGGTCGGCCTACGTCTCCTACATCCCGCATGCCTTCGTGGCGACATGGTCGGGCGACCAGCTGCCCGCCGCGTCCTACGGCACCCGCCTGATCGGCCTGGAGGACGAGCAGCCGGAGCCGCCGCCGCGCGTGCCGGTGCGGACCGCGCGCCGCATGGCCCGCCGGACGGCCAAGGACCGGCTGCGCTTCCTGCCGCTGCACCTGGCCGTCGAGGGCTACCTCGCGCTGCACTTCGGCGGGCCCGAGATCGTGTGGGAGGAGTGGTCGCGGCGGGCCGTCGCGCACGGCCTGTCGCCGCGCTGCGAGGAGGCCTACCTCGGCTTTCAGGTGCGCGGGCTGGAGGACGCGCTGCGGATCTTCGAGATCCATCCGGGGCAGTGCGGCGTGCTCGTCTACGTCGCCGACGCCCTGGCCAGCGCGTTCGTCGTCCCGCACCCCGACGACTACCGGGCGCTGCACGCCACGCTGCTGGAGGACCTGTTCGGGGAGCTGATCTACCAGCACGGGCTACTGGGCGCGCCGGCCGCCGACCTGTCGGGCCGGATCGACGACGCCTCCGTGCGGTCCCTGGCCGACCTGCGCGCGCAGGCGGCCCGGCTGAGCCGCGAATGGGCCGACTTCCACGACGAGGTCATGGCGGCAGGGCTGTTCGCGGGGGAGCGGTCGCACCAGACCGTCCAGTATCTGGAGGACTTCGAGCTGGTCCGCGGGCTGCCCTCGTTCGAGCTCCGGCAGGAGAACCACATCACCGAGGCCATCGTCGGCGCGGACGCCCGGGTCGCCTATCTCAAGAGCTTCCGCCTGTCGGACGCCCAGGTGCGGCGCGGATACCTGCTCACGCGCCTCGCCGCGCACGACTGGCATATCGGCGACACCGCCGCCTCGCTCGGGATGGAGGCGGCGGCGTTCGGGCTGCGGATGGAGCGCGCGGGCTTCGAATTCCTGCTGCGGCAGGACGTCCTGGACCACTACCGGGCGCAGGCCCGGCGCGGCACCGCGGAGCGGCCTACCGCAGCCCGGTGAACAGGTCGTCCTCGTGGTCGGGGACGTCGACCTGGCTGAAGACGCGGGTGAAGTTCTCGGTGGAGAACACGACGTTCTGCACCTCCTCGGGCAGCTGGAGCAGGAAGATGCTCTCGCCCTGGCTGGCGTGCGCCAGCAGCGCCTTGCGCTTGCGGTCGGCGTAGGAGGCGACGTCCACCACGGCGTGGATCTTGTCGTCGGAGACGCCGAAGTCGTCGGGCAGCTCGAAGCCGCCGACGTCCATGCCGGCCTCCTTGGCATGCTCGAACAGCCGCTCGATGCCGCTGCGCGCCACCGCGGTGTAGTAGAACTTGCGCGCGATGCCCGTCCGCTCGACGGCGGCGGCCGCGATCCGGTGCGCCTGGATGTGGTCGGGGTGCCCGTACCCGCCGTTCTCGTCGTAGGTCACCACGACCTGCGGCCGGTACCGCTCGATCAGCTCGGCGAGGCGGGCGGCGGCGTCGTCCACCGGCACGTTGGCGAACGCCTCGGGGTCGTCGTTGCCCTCCCAGCCGTCCATGCCGGAGTCGCGGTAGCCGAGCAGCTCGACGGTCTCGATGCCGAGCAGCCCCGCCGACTCGCGCAGCTCGGCCAGCCGGCGCCGGGCCACGCCCTGCGCGTCGTGCCCGGGCTCGCCGGGCTTGATCCCGCCGTGGTCGTCGCCCTGCTCGCCGTTGGTACAGGTCACCAGGACCGTGCGGACGCCCTCCGCGGCGCAGCGGGCGAACAGGCCGCCGGTGCCGAGGACCTCGTCGTCGGGGTGGGCGTGCACGGCCATCAGGGTCAGGGGTGTCTCCATTGGGCTCACTTTACGTGCCGGGACCGACGGTCGTTCAGACCTGCGAGGTGGCCTCGGCCAGGGACAGGTCGGCGGTGGTGAGGGGGTGCGCGGGCGCCTCGAAGGGGAACAGCGAGACCGCCTCCAGCCCGTCGACGACGAGCAGCTCGCCCGGCGCGAGCAGCCGCCAGTCGGGGTCGTCGTCCATCGGCTCGCTGGCGATCACCCAGGCGGGCACGTGGTCGCCGTCGGCGCACGCCACGTCCAGGCTGCCGGGCTCGTGCCCGGCCCCCAGGTGCCGGATGCCGCGCCCGCCGAGGTCGGGCGAGAGCACCCACAGCTCGTTCGGGTCGGGGTAGCGCAGCGCCCACAGCCGGCGCGGCTCGGCGAGCAGCAGGTTCAGCGCGTAGACCGGCAGTTCGGCGGCGATCCGGCGGACCGCCGCGACCAGGCCCGCGGTGGTGTCGCCGCCGTGCCGGCGGATCTCGGCGGTGATGTAGGCGAACACCAGCTCGGAGTCGGTCTGGCCCTCCATCAGCGCGCGGTCCACGTCGCTCAGCCAGGAGTCCAGCACGTCCAGGCCCTGCACGACGCCGTTGTGCGCGAACAGCCGGTCGTTCATGTCGAAGGGGTGGGAGTTGTGCACGTCGACCGCGCCGGTCGAGGCGTACCGCACGTGCGACACGAAGGTGTGCGACACCACGTTGCGGGCCTCGGAGTCGAAGTCGCCGTTCTCGAACGCCGCGACGGGCGCGCGGTCGCGGACCGGCTCGTCGCCGAGGGAGAACCAGCCGAGGCCGGTGCCGTCGGGCATCCGGTGGCTCTGCGAGCGCAGGCTCTGCGGCGCGTCCAGCAGCCAGAAGGTGGCGCGTACACGGGGCCCGCCGGTGGTCATCCCGAAGAGTCGGCACATCCCCCCACCATGGCAAACGCGCCGGGGGCGCGTCAGCCCCCGGCGCGTCACGGAACGCTCCGGTTTCAGTCGAGCGTGCCCGCCGCCGGGCCGTCGGGCCCGGCCTGCTGGACGGCCCGCACCCGCCGCCGCACGCAGAACCAGCCGACGACCAGCGCGAGGAGGATCGCCGGGACGGCCAGCACGGTCTTGTGGCCCTCGCCGTCGTAGTCGAACCACATCAGCACGACCACCGCGCCGAGGAACAGCAGCGTGGCGATCTCCGAGTAGGGCGACAGCGGCAGCCGGTACTTCGGCCGGGCGAGCACGCCCTCCTTGCTGCGGCGGACGAACAGCAGGTGCGAGAGCATGATCATGGTCCAGGTGCCGAGGATGCCGATCGCGGCCAGGTTCAGCACGATCTCGAACGCCTTGTCGGGCACCACGGCGTTCAGCCCGACGCCGAACACGCAGACCAGCGAGGTCAGCAGGATCCCGCCGTAGGGGACCTGGGTGCGGCTCATCCGGGTGGTGAACCTCGGCGCCGACCCGGCCGAGCCGAGCGAGCGCAGGATGCGGCCGGTGGAGTACAGCCCCGAGTTCAGGCTGGACAGCGCGGCGGTGAGCACGATCAGGTTCATCACGTCGCCCGCGGCGGGCACGCCGAGCCCTGACAGCACGGTGACGAAGGGGCTCTCGCCCTCCTTGTAGGCCGTCCACGGCAGCAGCATGGTGAGCAGCACGACCGAGCCGACGTAGAAGACCAGGATCCGGTAGACGATCGAGTTGATGGCCTTCGGCATGACCCGCTCGGGGTCGGCGGTCTCGCCGGCCGCGACGCCGACCAGCTCGGTGGAGGCGTAGGCGAACACCACGCCCTGCACGACCAGCAGCATCGGCAGCGCGCCGTGCGGGAAGATCCCGCCGTGCTCGAACATCAGCATCGGGCTCGGCGTCCCGCCGCCGACGCGGTGGCCGGTGACCAGCAGGAAGATCCCGACGCACATGAACGCCACCAGCGCGCCGACCTTGACGATGGAGAACCAGAACTCCAGCTCGCCGAAGATCTTCACCGAGATCAGGTTGACCGCCAGCACCACCGCCAGCGCGATCAGCGCCAGCGTCCACTGCGGGATGTCGGTGAACATCTTCCAGTAGTGGACGTACAGCGCGATCGCGGTGATGTCCACGATCCCGGTCGTCGACCAGTTGAGGAAGTGCATCCAGCCGGCGACGTAGGCGCCCTTCTCGCCCATGAACTCGCGCGAGTAGGACACGAACGAGCCCGAGGACGGCCGGTGCAGGACCAGTTCGCCGAGGGCCCGCACCACCAGGAAGGCGAACAGGCCGCACACCGCGTAGGCGATCGCCAGGGACGGGCCCGCCTTGGCCAGGCGCCCGCCGGCGCCGAGGAACAGGCCGGTGCCGATGGCCCCGCCGATGGCGATCATGTTGACGTGCCGGGACTTCAGGGACTTGGCGTACCCCTGGTCGCCGGTGTCGACATGGGCGGATCCGGCCGGCGGCGTCGCCGTCCTGAGCTGCTCTTCGCTCACGCCTCGTTACCGCCTCTCTACGGTTCGTTCGGGTCAAGAGCCGATGCAGTTTCGGTCATCTATCCCAAAGGTGTCAAAACGCTGCCCAGAAACATCTCTTTGTAACGCCGGTGTTCTTTGTCACCTCGAGTTGCGCAGGTAACGGGCGGGAAAGGCGCAGGCCCGGCCGCCCGACGGACGCTGGGTCTTCTGCGGGGCCTCTTCATGACGTACCGTCCGCTTCATGGGGTCGCCGCTGGTACTGCTCGACGTCGACGGCGTGCTCAATCCGTTCGAGCGCCCGCACCGCGGTTTCCAGCGCCACCGTTGTTCGCCCAACGGCGTCACCTACAAGCTCTGGCTGAACCCCGGACACGGCCGCCTGCTGCTCGACCTGGCCGAGGCCGCCGGCGCCGAGATCGCCTGGGCCAGCTACTGGTGCGACAGCGCCAACGAGTGGATCGCGCCGCGCGTCGGGCTGCCCGAGCTGCCGTTCGTGCCGATCCCGGGGTTCCCCGGCATCGAGCAGGGCCGCACCCTCGGCGCGTGGAAGGCCCGGCACGTGGCCGCCTGGACCGGCGGGCGGCCGTTCGTCTGGTTCGAGGACGAGCCCGACGCCACCGAGTGCATCGCCGCCGAGCCCGGCGTCGGCGAGCACCTGCTGGTGGCCGTGGACCCGCTGGAGGGGCTCACCGAACGGCACATCGAGCGCGCCGCGGACTGGTTCGCCGCGCTCGGCCGCTGACCCGCCCGCCGGTTCCCATTCGTCCAAGACCGCCGCCCCGCCCGGCTCCTAGCGTCGCCTCAGGACGAAAGGAGCCGACCATGGCGCAATCGCCACTGCTGGACATGACCTATGGCTACATGCCCGCCCAGATCGTCTACACGGCGGCCGAGCTGGGGCTGGCCGACGCGTTCGGCGACGGCGCGCACACCAGCGCCGACCTCGCCGAGCGGACCGGCGCGCACGAGCCGTCCCTGCGCCGCCTGCTGGGCGCGCTGACGACCCTCGGCGCCGCCGAGCAGCGCGGGCCCGGCCTGTTCGCGCTCACCGCGGAAGGGCGGCGGCTGCGCGCCGACCACCCCCGGTCGATCCGGGCGCTGATCCTGCTGTTCGCCGGCCCCGAGATGTGGCGCACCTGGGGCGAGCTGCCCGCCACGCTGCGGACCGGCGAGACCGCCTGGCAGAAGGTGACCGGCACGACCTCGTTCGAGTTCTTCGACCAGAACCCCGAACTCGGCGCCACCTTCCACCGGGCGATGGCCGAGCACACCCGGGAGGTGGCGCCGGAGGTCGCGCGGGCCGTCGATTTCGGGCGGTTCGGCACGGTCGCCGACCTCGGCGGCGGCGAGGGCATCCTGCTGGCGGAGATCCTGCGGTCCGCACCGGAGACCCGCGGCGTGCTGTTCGACCTGCCCGCCGGCCTCAAGACGGCCGACCGGGTGCTGGCCGAGGCGGGCGTCGCCGGCCGCTGCGAGATCGTGCCCGGCGACTTCTTCGAGTCCGTCCCCGGCGGCGCCGACGCCTACGTCATGAAGAGCGTGATCCACGACTGGGACGACGAGCGGGCCGCGGCGATCCTGCGCGCCTGCCGGGCCGCCATGGCGCCGGACGCGCGGCTGCTGCTCGTGGAGACCGTCCTGCCCGAGGTGGTCGCCCCCGCGGACCGCGGGCACGTCATGAGCGACATCAACATGCTGCTGGCCACCGGCGGCCGGGAGCGCTCCGAGCAGGAGTTCGCCGAACTGCTCACCGGCGCCGGATTCGCCCTCGCCGGGATGACCGGCCCCTTGCCGCCGTCCGGCTACCGGGTGATCGAGGCGACGCCCCGCTGATCTTCGTCAGGGGGTACTTACCGGCGGGGCGGGGCGCGCGGCAGGATGATCGGGCACCGCACAACCCTCACCAAGGAGTGTCCGATGAGTTCTCTCGCGGGTCGTCTCGCCCTCGTGACCGGCGGCGGCCGGGGGATCGGCCGGGCCGTCGCGCGCGGCCTGGCCGCCGACGGCGCCGAGGTCGCCATCGCCTACCGCCGCGACGAGGAGGCCGCCCGCAAGACCGTCGCCGACATCGCGGCCGCGGGCGGCCGGGCGCACGCCTATCAGGCGTCGGTGGACGACCTGGAGCAGTGCCGCGCGCTCGCCGCCCGCATCGGCGGCGAGCACGGCCGGCTGGACATCCTCGTGCACAGCGCCGGGATCGCCAGCCGCGGGCAGAGCGTCGCCGATACCGATCCGGGCGAGCTCGCCCGCGTCCTCGGTGTACACGCCTTCGGGCCGCACCAGCTCACCCAGGCGCTGCTGCCGCTGCTGCGGCGGGCCGGACGCGGCGACATCGTGTTCGTGTCCAGCGTGATCACCGACATGTACCCGCCGTTCAGCGCCCCCTACGCGATGGGCAAGGCCGCGATGGAGGCGCTCGCGCACACCCTGGCCAAGGAGGAGCGCGGCAACGGCCTGCACGTCAACATCGTCGCGCCCGGCGTGGTCGACACCGACATGGGACGGCGCCTGGTGCGCGCCACCCTCGGCGTGGACGACATCCGGCAGCAGGACGCGGCGTCCCCCTACGGGCACGTGTGCTCACCCGAGGAGGTCGCCGACGTGGTGCGCTTCCTGGTCTCGGACGCTGCCTCCTACGTCACCGACCAGCGGATCGTCATCGACGGCGGCACGTTCTAGCTACGGGTCCAGTCCGGCTGCAGGAAATCGGCCACCCGCACGTGCCGGCCGAGCAGCACGACCTCGCGGAACTGCCACAGCATGGCGCCGGTCGGGGCGTGCACGACCCAGTCCGGGCGGAGGCGCATCTGCAGCAGGCGGCCGCCGTCCAGCTGCGGCACCCAGCGCGGCGTGTCGTCGTCGGCGAGGCGCCGCAGCGTCACGCGGTGCACCGAGTGGACCTCGTCGGGGCTCGGGCGCAGCGGCCCCGGCGCGGCCAGGGCCACCACGACCGGGGTGATCGAGAACCCGGACGAGGCGGGGAAGTCGTCGAGCCCGCCGAGCACCTCGGCGGGCCCGGCGCGCAGCCCGAGCTCCTCCTCCAGCTCGCGCAGCGCGGCCTGCTCAGGGGACTCGCCGGGGTCCGCGCGTCCGCCCGGCAGCCCCCACTGGCCCGCGTTGCGCCCCCGGTACGCCCGCCTGATCAAGGTCACCGAGAGCTCGCCCTCGTGCCCGGTCACGCAGATCACCACGCCCGCCCGGCGCGTCCCGGGGGAGTCGGCGATCCGGGCGCGGGGGAACGCCGCCAGCCGGGCGGCGGCGAGCTCGCGGAAGGCGGGCAGGTCCCGCAGCGGGTCGGTCATGTGCCGCATCCTCTCAGGAGCCGCCCGCGTCGCGTTTCTTCAAGAACGGGGGCGGCCTCTCCCCATAAGATCGAAAACACATTCGAGCCGACGCCCGCTGGAGGGAGATCATGGAACTCAGGGAGCTGATGCCGCAGGCCGCCGACGCCGCGGCGCGCATCGTGCGCAGCGTGCCGAGCGACGCCCTGGACGGGCCGACGCCCTGCCCCGACTGGGACGTGCGCGCCCTGGTCAACCACCTGGTCTACTGGACCGGCCGCGGTGAGGGCGCCGCCCGCAAGCGGCACCCCGCCGGACCGGGGCAGGACCACGACTTCACCGCGGACGCCGGCTGGGCCGAGGACTTCGCCGCGCAGGCCCGGCGCACCGCCGAGGCGTGGGCCGACCCGGCCGCCTGGACGGGCGACACCAGCCTGTCGGGCACCGGGCCGGGCATGCCCGCCGCCGTCATCGGCGGGATGATCTTCGGTGAGTGGATCACGCACGGCTGGGACCTGGCCGTCGCCACCCGGCAGCCGCACGACTTCGCGCCCGAGCTCGTCCAGGCCGCCTACGACGCGCTCGCCCCCATCGCCGCGATGGCCCGCGAGTACGGCGCCTTCGGGCCCGAGGTGCCCGTCCCGGCGGACGCCCCGCTGCTGGACCGGCTGCTCGGCCTGTCGGGACGCGATCCGCACCGGGCGGCCTGAGGGTTTAATCCGGTACAAGCGGGGGGCGGGGCGCTCTACGCTTGGAACATGTCTTCCACGTCTTCGATCCGAGTACGATTCGCGCCGTCCCCCACCGGCATGTTCCACGTCGGCGGCGCCCGGTCCGCCCTGTTCAACTGGGTGATGGCCAAGCAGTCGGGCGGCACGCTCGTGCTGCGGATCGAGGACACCGACGCCTCGCGCAACAGCCCCGAGTGGACCGAGGGCATCATCCGCGCCCTCGCCTGGCTCGGCATGGACGGCGGGGAGTACGAGGGCCCCTACTTCCAGTCCGCCAACGCCGGCAAGCACGCCGAGGCCGCCGCCACCCTGCGCGAGCAGGGCCGCGCCTACTACTGCGACTGCACCCGCGACGCCGTGATCGCCCGCACCGGCGACCAGCACAAGGGCTACGACGGCTTCTGCCGCGACCGCGGCCTGGAGGCCGGGCCCGGCCGCGCGCTGCGCTTCCGCACCCCCGACGAGGGCCAGACCATCGTGGTCGACCTGCTGCGCGGCAAGCCGGCCTTCGAGAACGCGGTGCTGGAGGACTTCGTCATCGCCCGCGCCGACGGCTCGGTGACGTTCCTGCTGGCCAACGCGGTCGACGACATGAGCCAGGGCATCACCCACGTGGTGCGCGGCGAGGAGCACCTGTCCAACGCGCCGAAGCAGCAGCTGCTGTGGGAGGCCCTCGGCGGCACCCCGCCGGTCTGGGCGCACGTCCCGGTGATCGTCAACGAGAAGCGGCAGAAGCTGTCCAAGCGCCGCGACAAGGTCGCGCTGGAGGACTACCGCGCCGAGGGCTACCTGGCCGAGGCGATGCGCAACTACCTGATGCTGCTCGGCTGGGCGCCCTCGGGCGACCGCGAGATCGTGCCGTGGGAGGACATGGTCGCGGAGTTCCGGATCGAGGACGTCAACTCCTCGCCCGCGTTCTTCGACGTCAAGAAGCTGCGCGCGATCAACGGCGACTACATCCGGGCGCTGCCGGCCGCCAAGTTCGTCGCCGAGTGCCTGCCGTTCCTGGAGCAGGCGCCCTTCGAGGTCGACATGGTGGTGTTCGACCGCCTCGCGCCGCTCGCCCAGACCCGCGTCGCGCTGCTGTCGGAGATCGTGGACATGATCGACTTCGCCTTCCTGGACGAGCCGGTCGCCGACGAGCAGTCCTGGAACAAGGCCATGAAGGAGGGCGCGGCCGACATCCTGGCCGCCACCGAGGAGGCCTACCGCGACGCCCCGTGGGAGACCGAGGAGCTGAAGACCCGGCTGGAGGCCGTCGGCGCCGAGCGCGGCCTGAAGCTCGGCAAGACCCAGGCCCCGGTCCGCGTCGCGACCACCGGCCGCACCGTGGGCCTGCCGCTGTTCGAGTCGCTGGAGATCCTCGGCCGCGAGCGCACCCTGGCCCGCCTCGCCGCCGCCCGCGCCCGCCTCACCTGAAAGTGATCGCCCCGGGGTAGTGGCCGGACGCGCACACGAAGCGCAGCCGGCCCGGCCCCGGGGCGCCGAGGTCGATCCGGGTCACCCCGTCGGCGGGCAGCACCACGTCCAGGTTCCGGGCGGGGACGGTGAACGCCCGGGTGTGGCCGCGCGTCCCGCGGGTGCGCAGCTCCAGCACCGTGTGCCGGCCCGCGCGCGCCTCGACGAGCGACGGCCGGTAGCCCTGGTCCAGGGCCCACACGGTCACGACCTGGGTGCCCGCGGAGTCGGTCCGCACGAACCGGGCCGCGTCCGCCGACGCCGAGCCGCTCCCGTCGGGGAGCCAGCCGCCGAGGCGCAGACCCGACAGCAGCGTCCAGGCCGACACCGCCAGCAGCGCGACGCCGAGCAGGGCCGTCAGCCGGCCGCGCAGCAGCGCCATCGTCCGCCCGAGGGCGACGCCGGCCAGGGCCGACAGCGGCGCGGTGCCGAGGACGAACCCCGTCATGACGGCGGCGCCGCCGAGCGGCGACCGGGACGTCACCGCCAGCAGCTCCGCCGACAGCGTCAGCCCGCACGGCACCAGCACCGTCGCCGCGCCCAGCACGGCGGGACGGCGGACGCGCGGCGGCGCACGGTCCGGCCGAAGATCCGGCGCGGGGGCCGGTGCGCAGTGCGGGGCGCCATCGGCGCCGCGGCGCAGCAGCCGGCGCGCGGGGCGCAGCCCCAGCAGATCCAGCGCGAACAGGGCCAGGACCACCGCGGCCAGGGCGAGCAGCACGCCGCGCGCCCGGGGGCCCGGCTGCACGGCGCCGCCGGTCAGCCCGAGCACCGCGCCGAGGGCGGCGTGCACGGCGAGCCTGGCCGACAGGAACGCCGCGACCGGCGCCCCCGGGCGGGACGCGCCCCGCACCGCCCCGGTGAGCAGGCCCAGCTGCACGGCCGCGCACGACGTGGCCCCGGCCAGCAATCCGGCGCCGGCACCGGCGGCCAGCAGCCCGGCGGCGTCCATGGCCCCACCTCCGCAGCGAGACCGTTTCCGGCCACGCCGGACGCCAAGCGTCACCGGAGGTGAGCAGGACGTCACCGCATCGCCCTGCCGATCACGCCCGCGAGGGCATGGCGGTCACTCCTGCGACCCCTCGTCGCTGGTCAGCGCCGCCCGCAGCGCGGACATCCGGCGGTCCAGCTCGGCGAAGTCGTCCTCCACCCCGGGCTGGATCCGCTTGCCCACCACGTCCAGTTGCTCCTCCACGGCGCTCAGCCGCTCCAGGACGCTCGCGGACGCCTCGCCGTCCGCACCGGACCGCGCCTGCAGCAGCGCCGCCTGCTCGCGCAGCAGAGCGGCCTGCTGGGTGAGGAGCGCCGTCTGGTCGCGCAGCTGCTTGTTCTTCTTGTGCAGCTCCACGAACACCGACACCTTGGCGCGCAGCACCCACGGGTCGAACGGCTTGGAGATGAAGTCCACCGCGCCCGCCGCGTACCCGCGGAAGGCGTAGTCGGGATCGCTGTCCACCGCCGTCAGGAAGATGATCGGCAGGTCGCGGGTCTTCTTGCGCCGCTTGACGTCGCGGGCCGTCTCGAACCCGTCCATCCCGGGCATGACGACGTCCAGCAGGATGACCGCGTACTCGTCGGTGAGCAGCGCCTTCAGCGCCTCCTCACCGGACCTGGCCCGGACCAGGTCCTGGTCGAGCGAGCTGAGGATCGCCTCCAACGCGATGAGGTTCTCCTCGCGATCGTCCACGAGCAGGATCTTCGCCTTGTCGTCCACGCGCGCCCTTTCCGCTCCCTGTCCCCGTCCGTGCCGGCCTCCGCCGCGGCCCGCCGCCTAACCCACGGCGGACGGCTTCAGCCAGTCGCGCATGACCTCCAGGAGATGGTCCACGTCGACGGGCTTGGGCACATAGTCCGACGCCCCCGCCTCCAGGCTCTTCTCCCGGTCGCCCTTCATGACCTTGGCGGTGATCACGATGATCGGCAACTCGGCGAACTGCGGCATCTCCCGGATCGCCGCCGTGGTCGCGTACCCGTCCAGGCCCGGCATCATCACGTCCATCAGCACCAGCGACACGTCGGGGTTGCGGTGCAGCAGGTCGATGCCGGCCTGCCCGTCCTCGGCGTACAGCACCTCCATGCCGTAGCCCTCCAGCACGCTGGTCAGCGCGAACACGTTGCGCACGTCGTCGTCGACGATCAGCACCTTGCGGCCCGACAGCGCGGTGTCCAGGAACTCGGCGGGCGGGTCGGCCGGCAGCCCGGCCAGCACCTGCTCGGGCTCGGCGGCGCGCTCGCCGCCCGCCGGGTCGCCGGGCGGCAGCCCCTCCACCAGGGACGCGGTGACCGGGACGTCGGACTCCTCCAGCGGCAGCGCCGCGCGCCGCCGCCCCTCGGCCTCGCTGAAGTGCGCGGGCAGGTACAGCGTGAACACGCTGCCGCGGCCGGGCTCGCTCTCGACCTGGATCTCGCCGCCGAGCAGCCGCGCGATGTTGCGGCTGATCGTCAGGCCGAGGCCGGTGCCGCCGTAGCGGCGGCTGGTGGTCCCGTCGGCCTGCTGGAACGCCTCGAAGATCGCCTGGAGGTTGTCGGCGCTCACCCCGATGCCGGTGTCGACCACCCGGAAGGCGATCACGTCGGGGGTGTTCCACAGCGCCGGCAGGGTGAAGTCGATGTCCTCGGCCCGCTCGACGCGCAGGCGCACCTCGCCCTCGGCGGTGAACTTCACCGCGTTGGACAACAGGTTGCGCAGCACCTGCTGGAGCCGCTGCTCGTCGGTGTACAGGGTGGCCGGCACGTCCGGCGCCACCTCCACGCCGAACCCGAGGCCCTTGTCCAGCGACAGCGGCCGGAACGCCGCCTCCACGTACTCCACCAGCGCCCGCACCGACAGCCGCTGCGGGTGCACGTCCATCTTCCCGGCCTCCACCTTGGCCAGGTCCAGGATGTCGTTGATCAGCTCCAGCAGGTCGGTGCCCGAGTCGTGGATGGTGCGCGAGAACTGCACCTGCTTGTCGGTGAGGTTGCCGCCGGGGTTCTCCGACAGCAGCTTGGCGAGCACCAGCAGGCTGTTCAGCGGCGTGCGCAGCTCGTGCGACATGTTGGCCAGGAACTCGGACTTGTAGCGCGAGGAGATCGCCAGCTGCTCGGCGCGCTCCTGCAGGGTGCGGCGGGCCTGCTCGATCTGGAAGTTCTGGATCTCGATGGCGCGGTTCTGCTGGGCCAGCAGCGCCGCCTTCTCCTCCAGCTCGGTGTTGGAGTGCCGCAGCTCGCCCTGCTGGCGCTGCAGCTCGTCGGACCGTTCCTGCAGCTCCTGCGCCAGCCGCTGGGACTCGGCCAGCAGCGCCTCGGTGCGGGTGTTGGCGCTGATCGCGTTGAGGGTGACCCCGATGGTCTCGATCAGCTGGCTGAAGAACGCCAGGTGCACGTCGGTGAACCGGCCGAAGGAGGCCAGCTCGATCGCGCCGAGCACGCTGTCCTCGAACACGATCGGCAGCACGATGATGTTCACCGGGGCGGCCTCGCCCAGCCCCGAGCGGATCTTGACGTAGCCGTCGGGCGCATCGGTGATCAGCAGCGCGCGGCGCTCCTGCGCGGCCTGCCCGACCAGCCCCTCGCCGAGCGCGAACCGCACCGCCCCGGCGCCGCGCCGCACCCCGTACCCGGCCAGCAGCACCAGCTCGGTCTCCCCGTCGGCCTCCTCGGCCAGGTAGAACGCGCCGTACTGGGCGCTGGCGGTCGGCGTCAGCTCCCGCATGATCAGCTCGGCGACCTGCATCAGGTCGCGGTGGCCCTGCATCAGGCCGCCGATCCGGGCCAGGTTGGTCTTCAGCCAGTCCTGCTCCTCGTTGGCGCGGGTGCTCTCGCGCAGCGTGGCGACCATCAGGTTGACGTTGTCCTTCAGCTCGGCGACCTCGCCGCGCGCCTCCACCGTGACGCTGCGGGTGAGGTCGCCGGTGGCGACCGCGCTCGCCACCTCGCCGATCGCGCGGACCTGCGTGGTGAGGTTGGAGGCGAGCTCGTTCACGCTCTCGGTCAGCCGCTTCCAGGTGCCCGACACGCCCTCGACCTCGGCCTGCCCGCCGAGCCGGCCCTCGCTGCCGACCTCGCGCGCCACCCGGGTGACCTCCGAGGCGAACGACGACAGGGTGTCCACCATCGTGTTCAGCGTCGTCTTCAGCTCCAGGATCTCGCCCTGGGCGTCCACGTCGATGCGGCGGGTGAGGTCGCCGTGCGCGACGGCCGTCGCGACCTGGGCGATGTTGCGGACCTGGTAGGTCAGGTTGGAGGCCATGCCGTTGACGTTGTCGGTCAGGTCCTTCCACATGCCGCCGGCGCCCGGGACCCGCGCCTGGCCGCCGAGGCGTCCCTCGGTGCCGACCTCGCGGGCGACGCGGCTGACCTCGTCGGCGAACGCCGACAGGGTGTCGACCATCGTGTTGATGGTCTCCTTCAGCTGCAGGATCTCGCCCTGCGCGTCCACCGAGATCTTCTTGGTCAGGTCGCCCTGCGCCACGGCGGTGGTGACCTGCGCGATCCCGCGCACCTGCGTGGTCAGGTTGTTGGCCATGCCGTTGACGTTGTCGGTCAGGTCCTTCCAGACGCCGCTGACGCCCCGCACGTTCGCCTGGCCGCCGAGGCGTCCCTCGGTGCCGACCTCGCGCGCGACGCGGCTGACCTCGTCGGCGAACGCCGACAGGGTGTCGACCATCGTGTTGACGGTGTCCTTGAGCTGCAGGATCTCGCCTTGGGCGTCCACGGTGATCTTCTTGCCGAGGTCACCGTCGGCGACGGCGGTGGTGACCTGGGCGATGTTGCGCACCTGGTAGGTCAGGTTGGAGGCCATGCCGTTGACGTTGTCGGTCAGGTCCTTCCAGACGCCGCTGACGCCCGGGACCCGCGCCTGGCCGCCGAGGCGCCCCTCGGTGCCGACCTCGCGCGCGACGCGGCTGACCTCGTCGGCGAACGCCGACAGCTGGTCCACCATCTGGTTCACCGTCAGCTTCAGCTGCAGGATCTCGCCTTGGGCGTCCACGGTGATCTTCTTGCCGAGGTCGCCATCGGCGACGGCGGTGGTGACCTGGGCGATGTTGCGCACCTGGTAGGTCAGGTTGTTGGCCATCGCGTTGACGTTGTCGGTGAGGTCCTTCCAGACCCCGCTGACGCCCCGCACGTTCGCCTGCCCGCCGAGCTGCCCCTCGGTGCCGACCTCGCGTGCGACCCGGGTGACCTCGTCGGCGAACGCCGACAGCTGGTCCACCATCGTGTTCACGGTGAGCTTCAGCTCCTGCAGCTCACCGGTCGCCTCCACCGTCACCTTGCGGGTCAGGTCGCCGAGCGCCACCGCCGTCGTCACGTCGGCGATGTCGCGGACCTGCGAGGTGAGCCGGCTCGCCATCACGTTCACCGCGGTGGTCACGTCCCGCCACCGGCCCGTCATGCCCCGCGACGACGCCTTGCCGCCGAGGCGCCCCTCGGTGCCGACCTCCCGGGAGAACTGCGTGACCTCCCAGGTGAAGTGGTCCAGCAGCTCCACCATCGAGTTCACCGACTTGGCCATCCGCAGCAGCTCGCCGCGCATCGGCCGGCCGTTCACCCGCAGCTCCACCCGCTGCGTCAGGTCGCCGTTGGCGACCGCCTCCACCACCTGGTGCATGCCGGTGGCCAGATCGGTCAGCTTGTCCAGGATGGCGTTGGAGTCCTCGACCGCACCCGCCCACGAGCCCCGCATCGGGCCCGGCGTCAGCCGCCCGAACAGCTGCCCCTCCCGGCCGATCTGCCGCCGCACCCGCGCCAGCTCACCGGCGAGATGATCGCCGTTGCCCCGGATCTCCTCCAGGATCTCCGCCGCCCGTGCTATCGCACCCTCGCCGGGCATGTCCACCAGGGCTTGCAGGCGCCCGTCGCGGACTGCCGCGAGCGCCTTCAGCAACGGCTCCAGGTCGGCGTCGCTGTAGCGTGGGACGGTGCTGCGAGCCGCGTCATCGGCGGAGCGGGCGCTCGGCCGGGGACGGGGCGAAGTACGGGGCATGCTCTTCATCCTCCTGGCCCGCGGTGCGGGGTACCCGGAAACGACGGACACCTCCTTTCGGGCCGCACCAGTACTCTACGTCGCCGGGTGTACCGGCACCCGGTGGTACGCGCATGCGGTCCGTTCTCTGTAGTCCGTCCTCGGTAGCCTTCGTGTTACGGTCGGTCGTGACATGGCAGCGGAACCGCCCGCGCGCCACTGCGGGCGCCGCGAGCAGGCCCCACCCCGGACCGGCCCACGCGCGGTCATGCCCTGCGTGGCAGAACGTCAGCCCCGTCTGTCACGATAGCCAGGCCCGGTAGTTGAAGCATCGAACGAGGGAAAGACTGTTGGATCGGCAGACGGTGTCGGGCACCTTCCCGTCCGCCGCGTCCTCGGTGGCGGAGGCGCGCCGCTTCGTCCGGCGCGTCCTGGCCGACTGGGACATGGAGGCCTGCACCGACGACGCGGTGCTGGCCACCAGTGAGCTGGCCACCAACGCGGTCACCTATGCCGGGACCTCCTTCGAGGTCGTCTGCCACCTGGCCGACGGCGAGGTCCAGATCGAGGTCCGCGACCTGCACCCGACCCGCGCCATCGCGATGCCCGGCATGTACGCCTCCAGCGGCCGGGGCCTGCCGTCGGTCGCCCGGCTCGCCGCGTCCTGGGGCATCACCTACGAGCACGGCGCCAAGGGCGTGTGGTTCCGCCTGCCGCGCCCCGGCGACACCACCGGCCGCGTCCACGACGACGAGCCGGCCGCCGCCCCGGCCGGCGCCCGCGCCGCGCCCGCCGTCCCCGCCGCCGACGCCGCCGTCCCCGCGACGGGCGACCGGCTGCTGCGCTCGCCCGCCGCCCGCGAGACCCTGCAGAACACCGTCACCACCGCCCGGGACCTGCTGGAGGCCGACGCCGCCGCCGTGCTCCTCACCGAACGCGACGGCCGGCTCGTCCTCGGCGCGTCGGCCGGGCTGCCCGAGGGCCTGCCGCTCGGCGACCTGTCGGTGGTGAGCCTCGGCCCTGACGCCCGCGCCGGCGTGCCCTGGGTGTCCTCCGACTCCTCCGACCCCGTCGCCGCCGCGCTGCACGCCCGCTCCCTGGCCGCCGCGCCGCTGGAGGCCCAGGGCCGGCTCACCGGCCTGGTCGTCGCGGTCGCCGCGGTGCCCGGCCGCTTCGAGGAGGCCGACGGCGCCCGCCTCGGCCGGCTCGCCGACGAGATGTCGCTGTCGCTGGAGAAGGCCCGCATCGGCGAGCTGGAACGCTCCTGGCGCGGCTGGCTGAGCTTCGTCGCCGAGGCCAGCGACCTGCTCGCCGGCACCCTGGACCAGGAGCGCACGATGGCGCTGGTCGCCCAGCTCGTCGTGCCGCGCCTGGCGACCTGGTGCGCCGTCTACACCGACGGCGAGGGCGACAGCGCCCGCCTGGCCTACGTCTGGCACGCCGACGAGAACCGCGCCGACGCGCTGCGCGACCTGCTGGAGCGCGCCGGCGCCGTCCCGCCCACCGAGGCCCCCGGCCCCTGGGGCGGCCTCGCCGCCGCCCCCGGCGACGTGCGCGCCGCGGCCGGCGACACCGCCGCCGACCAGGCCTACGCCTTCCCGCTGATCGCCCGCGGCCGGCGCATCGGCTCCCTGATCATCGGCCGCCCCGAGGGCGACCGCTTCCCGCGCAGCGCGATCGAGCTCGCCGAGGAGCTGAGCCGCCGCGCCGCGCTCGCCGTCGACAACGCCCGCCTGTACTCCGCGCAGACCACGATGAGCAGCGCCCTGCAGCGCAGCCTGCTGCCGCCCGCCATCCCCGACATCCCCGGCCTGGAGGTCGCGGTGGTGTACGAGCCGGCCGGCGAGGGCAGCGAGGTCGGCGGCGACTTCTACGACGTCTTCGCCAGCGCCGGCGCGAACACCCCCACCGGCTCCTCCCGCTGGCGGTTCGCCATCGGCGACGTGTGCGGCACCGGCCCCCAGGCCGCCGCCGTCACCGGCCTCGCCCGGCACGCGCTGCGCATCCTGGCCGCCGAGGACATGTCCGTCCCGGACGTGCTGAACCGGCTGAACCGCCTCATCCTCGCCGAGGGGGAGCGGGCCCGCCTGCTCACCCTGCTGCACGGCGAGATCACCACGCGGCCCCGCCGCGACGGCGTGACCATCGAGCTCACCAGCGCGGGGCACCCCCTGCCGCTGGTCCTGGACCCCGACGGCGAGGTGCACGAGGCCGCGACCCCGCAGCCCCTCCTCGGCGTCTTCGACGGTGTGCAGTTCCACACCGACACCCTTGAACTGCGGCGCGGACAGGTGATGCTGTGCGTGACCGACGGCGTCACCGAGCGGAGAGCCGGTGCCCGGCTGCTCGGTGACGGGCACGGCCTGGAGAGCATCCTGGCCGACTGCACCGGCCTGTCGGCCGGCGCGGTCGCCGCCCGCGTCCAGCGGGCCGTGCGCGACTTCGGGCCCGAACCCTCGAACGACGACGTTGCCCTCATCGTTCTACGGGCGTCATGATGAAGCTCAACAATCGGTAAGGTGGGGTGGCGTGGGGCTGGCCTTGCACACGACACGACAGGACGGCCGCGCGACGATAGCCGCGCGCGGTTCCATTGACCTGCACTCCTCGGACGAGCTGCGGTCGCGGCTCACCGAGCTGGTGGACGCGGGCGAGCGGGAGGTGGTCGTCGACCTCACCGCGGTCGACTTCTGCGACTCCTCCGGCTTGAACGTCCTCGTGCGCGCCTACAAGCACGCACGGGCACAGAACGCGACGCTCACCGTCACCGGGGCTTACGGCCGGGTCGAGAACGTACTGCGCACCACCGGGCTCGACCGCTTCCTCATCGGAGGCGCAGCCGGAGAAGGGGTGGGAACATGACCGACGCACACGCGGGGCCGCGACCCCGCGCAGCCTGGTGACCGATCCGATGACCGAGACCACGCTCCGCGCGGCCCCCCAGACCGAGGCGGTCGAGTACGCGCGCCGGCTCGCGGCCCGCACCATGCGCACCTGGTCCCTGCTGGACCGGGAGGAGCTGGTGACCGCGATCGTCGCCGAGCTCGTCGCCAACGCGGTCCGGCACGCCGGCACCGCGCTGGAGCTGCGCCTGCTGCGCGGCGCCGGGCGGATCCGGGTCGAGGTCCGTGATCGCGCCGCGCAGATGCCCCGGCTCACCGTCCCCGGCCCGCTGGACGAGTCGCACCGCGGCCTGTTCATCGTCGACCGGTTCGCCTCCCGGTGGGGCGCCGACCCGGTGACCGGCGGCAAGGTCGTCTGGGCCGAGGTCAGCATCTGACGCGCGCCGCCCGCCGGCGCGCACACGCGAAGGGCCCCGCGCGATCGCGCGGGGCCCCTGCGGCGTGCCGTCAGCCGTTCTTGCGGTACAGCTCGGCGACCATGAACGCCAGGTCCAGGGACTGGCCCCGGTTCAGCCGCGGGTCGCACGCGGTCTCGTAGCGCTGGTGCAGGTCGCCCTCGACGATCTCGTGCCCGCCGCCGACGCACTCGGTCACGTCGTCGCCGGTGAACTCGATGTGGATGCCGCCCGGGTGGGTGCCGAGGGAGCGGTGCACCTCGAAGAACCCGGCCACCTCGTCCAGCACGTCGTCGACCCGGCGCGTCTTGTGCCCGCTCGGCGCCTCGAAGGTGTTGCCGTGCATCGGGTCGCAGATCCACGCGACCGGCGCGCCGCTGCGGTGCACCTTCTCGATCAGCGGCGGCAGCGCGTCCCGGATCTTGTCCGCGCCCATCCGGGTGACGAACGTCAGCCGGCCCGGCTCACCGGCCGGGTTCAGCTTGTCGATCAGCGCCAGCGCGTCGTCGGCGGTCGTCGTCGGGCCGAGCTTCACCCCGATCGGGTTGCGGATCCGGCTGAGGAAGTCCACGTGCGCGCCGTCGATCTGCCGGGTGCGCTCGCCGATCCACAGGAAGTGCGCCGACACGTCGTAGGGCAGCCCGCTCAGGCTGTCGATCCGGGTCAGCGCCCGCTCGTACTCCAGCAGCAGCGCCTCGTGGCTGGAGTAGAACTCCACCCCGTGGAACTCGTCGGGGTTGGCGCCGCACGCCTTCATGAACGTCAGCGCCCGGTCGATCTCCCCGGCCAGCTGCTCGTAGCGGCGGCCCGCCGGCGACTGCGCCACGAAGTCCTGGTTCCAGGCGTGCACCTGCCGCAGGTCGGCGTAGCCGCCCTTGGTGAACGCCCGGCACAGGTTCAGCGTGACCGCCGAGCAGTGGTAGGCCTGCAGCAGCCGGCGCGGGTCGTTGCGCCGCGACCCCGCGTCGAAGTCGAAGCCGTTCACCGCGTCGCCGCGGTAGGCGGGCAGCTCCACGCCGCCGCGCGTCTCGGTCGGCTTGGACCGCGGCTTGGCGAACTGCCCCGCCATCCGGCCGATCTTCACCACCGGGACGCTGGCCGCGTAGGTGAGCACGACCGCCATCTGCAGCAGGGTCTTCAGCTTGTTCTTGACCGCGTCGGCGTTGGACCCCTCGAAGGTCTCCGCGCAGTCGCCGCCCTGAAGCACGAAGGCCTCACCGCGGGCCACCTCGGCGAGCCGCTCCTTGAGCTGGTCGCACTCGCCGGCGAACACCAGCGGCGGCTGCTTGGCCAGCTCGCTCACCGCGGCCCGCACCTCGGCGGGGTCTTCCCAGTCTGGCTGCTGAACGGCGGGGAGGTCGCGCCAGGCGTCGAGCGCCCCCGTGACGCTTGAAGTACTCACGGTTCCCAAGGCTATGGCACTGTGCGGCCGACGGCACCCGGGTGTGACCCATCGGCTCGGGTCCGTTCCAAAGCGCCCGGAAGAACACGGGACGCCCGGCATGCGACGGCCGGGCGGCCCCTCGGGAGGACCGCCCGGCCGTCCGGGCACCACCGCCGGCTACGCCGCCCGGCGCCCGGCCGTCTCACGGGCCGCCGGCTCCAGCGGCTCGGCCGCGGCCAGCGTCCACCGGCCGGACAGGTCGGTCTCGGCCGCCAGCTGGCGCAACCGCCGCAGCGACCGGTCGGTGATCTGCCGCACCCGGTTGTGGCTCAGCCCGTACCGGGCGCCGATCTGCGCGTACGACAGGGGCTGCCCGCTGTCCATCCCGAACCGGGCGCGCAGGATCGCCGCCTCACGGTCGGGCAGGCGCTGCAGCAGCCGGCCGAGACCCTCCAGATCGTCCAGCGCCAGGATCTCCGCCTCCGGCGTCACCGCGTCGGGATCCTCCAGCAGGTCGCCCATCGGCGTCTCACCGGCGTCGTCGACCGTCGCGTCCAGGCTCGCCGGGTCGCGCCGCCAGCGCAGCAGCTCGTCCACATGCTCGGGCGCGGCGCCCACGACCTCGGCCAGCTCCTCGCGGCTCGGCTCCCGGCCGAGCTCACGGCTCAGCTGCCGCTCGGCACGGCGCAACCGCGACAGTTCCTCTTCCACATGGACCGGCAACCGGATCGTGCGGGCCGTGTGGCTGAGCCCACGCCCGATCGCCTGGCGGATCCACCACGTCGCATAGGTCGAGAACTTGAAACCACGGCGGTAGTCGAACTTCTCCACCGCCCGCATCAACCCCAGATTCCCCTCCTGAATGAGGTCGATCAGTGGAAGCGAATCGGTTGGGTACTTACGGGCTATGGAGACGACGAGCCGCAGGTTGGCCTCGACGAAACGCTGCTTGGCGCGCAGCCCCGCCGCCATGACCTCTTCAAGCTCGTCCCGGGTGGCCCCTGCGGGGAGCCGGCCCTCCTCCAGCAACTGTTCGGCATACAGGCCCCCCTCGATCGCCTTCGCCAGATCGACCTCCTCCTCCGCGTCCAGCAGAGGGGAACGGCCGATCCGGTCGAGGTACGCCCCGACGAGATCCTTGTCCGGCGTGTCGATCCTGGTGCCCTTGGTACGGGTTGCAGCCATCCTGACCCTTCTCCGGTGCGATCTCCCTAAGACGACAACGCTAATTACCCCTCTGTGATTCCCGGTTCGGGAATACTGCGGCCTCCGAAGCGGCTCTACCGACCTGATACCCACACCGAGGAGAAAACGACATGGCGACGGTCACACTGACCACGGAGAACTTCGACGAGGTCGCCAAGAGCGGCGGCATCGTCCTGGTGGACTTCTGGGCCGAGTGGTGCGGCCCGTGCCGCCGGTTCGCCCCCGTCTTCGAGCAGTCCTCGCAGAAGCACGAGGACATCGTGTTCGGCAAGGTCGACACCGAGGCCGAGCCGGAGCTGTCCGAGCGCTTCGGGATCTCCTCGATCCCGACGCTGATGGCCGTCCGCGACGGCGTGATCGTCTTCGCCGAGCCGGGCGCGCTGCCCGAGGCCGTCCTGGAGAACGTCATCGGCCAGGTCCGCGAGCTGGACATGGACGACGTGCGGCGCCGGATGAAGAAGTCCTGACCCGTCCCGCCGATGGCCGATGATGGACCGATGCTGTCCGACGTCGTCGACCACCTGGTGTGCCCGGTCTGCACCGGGGACCTCGCGCTCACCGGCCGCGGCCTGCGCTGCCCGGCCGGCCACGCCTTCGACATCGCCCGGCAGGGGTACGCCAACCTCCTGCCGGGCGATGCAAGGCCCGGCACGGCCGACACCCCCGAGATGGTCGCGGCCCGCGACCGCTTCCTCGGCGCCGGCCGCTTCGCCGCGCTGACCGGCCTCATCGCCGAGACCCTGGCGGACCGGACCCACGTCCTGGACGCCGGCGCGGGCACCGGCCACTACCTGAAGGCCGTGCTCGACGCCGCCCCGGACGCCACCGGCCTCGCCCTGGACATCTCCAAGCACGCCGCGCGCCGCGCCGCCCGCGCCCACCCGCGCATCGGCGCCGTCGTCGCGGACCTGTGGCGCCCCCTGCCGGTGCGCAGCGGTGCGATGGACGCGATCCTGAACGTCTTCGCGCCGCGTAACCCCGCCGAATACCGCCGGGTGCTGTCCCCGGGCGGCGCGCTCTACACGGTGACGCCCTCACCGCGCCACTTCGGCCCGCTCATCGGCGAACTCGGGCTCATCTCCGTGGACGGGCAGAAGACCGAACGCACCGACAAGGCCCTCGCCGGGCACTTCACCCTGGACCGCAGGCACGACCTGGAGACCGAGGCGCCGCTCGGCCACGAGGAGATCGAGACACTCGTCGGCATGGGACCGAGCGCGCACCACGTACCGCCGGACGAACTGCGGCGGCGGATCGCGAAGCTACCCGACCCGTTCCCGGTGCCGCTGTCCTTCGTGCTGTCGGTCTACCGCTAGCGGCCGCGGCGCCTGGCACAGTTCCAGCATCACCTGCGGCACGTCACCGGCCTCGAACAGCCTCCCGATCCCGGGGACGTCGACCAGCTCGTACAGGAACGACGTGGCGACCGAGCGGATCGTGCCGGCGAGGAGCACCCGCTGCAGCGCCTGGCCCGCCCGCAGCCACTCGGCGGGGGAGTTGCCCCTGGTCGTCAGCACCGCCTTCTGGACACCCTCCCCGGGAAGCCGGTGCAGCGTCGCACCCTCCAGCCGGGCGGCCTCGGCGAGCTCGTTCACGACGGGAAGGGGCGGAGCGTCTCCCGCAGCCGTCATGCGCGGGGGGAAGGGACGCAGCGTCGCGGCGTAGAGCAGCCGCTCGGACCGGCTGACCCGGTGCCGCCCCGCCAGCCGCACGGCGGCCAGCACGGTCGGACGGGACGGGTCGGGCAGCAGCCGCACCACGGCCCCGCGCCCGAGCAGCGCGGCGGCCAGGCGCAGATTGACCAGCGCGGCGCCGCAGCTCAGATGCAGACCGCGCCCGGCCGGATCGTGCGGCGCCTGGAACCTCGCCGGATCGGCGTGCACCTCGATCGCCCCGGACACCACCTTGAAACGCCAGGCGTGCACGTCATGGATCGCCGGGCCGATGGTCCCCGCCACGACCAGCCGCTCCGCCGAATGCCCGGTCACCGATGCGCTCACGAGGCGTCCTCTCCTGACCTCGCCCGGCATCGATCCGGGCGGTCCACGGCCGGCGTCCCGACGAGGCGAGATCACCTCGTCCGTGCATGGTGGGACGCGACTGGTGCGAACCGTACCGCAATGTGAGCTGAGGCACGTAGCACGCCTTCTGTGCCGCTATGCCCTTCTGGCAAGGGAAACGGAGACCCCGGCCGCGGCCCCTGGGAACCGGGTGCTCCCGATTTGACGCTCTTCGAGACCGCCCCTAATGTTCTCGATGCCCCAAGGGGATGCGGGACGCCGACGAGGCGGCCGGCCTCCGGGGGAGACCGACCAGAAAACGGACCGAGCTTCACTCGGACTGTTGTACGATGGTCAGGTCAGCCCGAGACGGGATGCAGGACGCCGCAAGGCGGCCGGCCCGGAGGGCGCTCCCAACGAATCTCAGCCGATGGCCGTCAGGCCGTGCCGGCCGCAGAGTCGTGGGAACCGGTCGAACCGTCATCGTCGAAACGATCTCTAGTAGATCGACTTGACAAGCACGGTGAAGCAGGTAAGTTAGAAGGGTTGCCCCGGAGCCTGGGGCCGCGTAAGCGGAACAGGCGCGGTGGGTGTCCGTTTCTTGAGAACTCAACAGCGTGTTAAAAGCCAGTGCCTTTAACGATCGAGCACAGACTCGATCACCCCGTGCCGACGCTTTCGGGTGTCGGTGGGGATTTCTTTGAGGCAAGTCGGCCACCATATCGGTGGTCGCATTTGCTGGGATTTCGATCCTTTCAAGGTTTGGCGGTTCCGGGGTTCGCCCCCTGGGGTCGTCGCGATGGACCTTAATGGAGAGTTTGATCCTGGCTCAGGACGAACGCTGGCGGCGTGCTTAACACATGCAAGTCGAGCGGAAAGGCCCCTTCGGGGGTACTCGAGCGGCGAACGGGTGAGTAACACGTGAGC